>NZ_FOFR01000046.1 GCF_900110955.1 Lentzea xinjiangensis | reverse complement strand
TCGGCATTGGTCTGCCGTTGACAGCCGCGGTGAGCTCGCGCCGGCAGTCCTGCTGTCGCAGCTCACGGCCGATGCGTGTGTCAGAGTGGCGTGCAGCTTGGATAGGGATTGGCTCACCGAGGGGTGGCACCCTCGTAGGTTCGCCGGACGGCGTGAGCTACCAGCCGCCAGACGGCCCTTGAATGTTCCGCAGCTCGCCCAGGTACTCCCGCGCCTCCGGCTCATCCTCGTATCGGTCTTTGAGCACTGCTTCGAGATCACGGGCCACCATCGCGAGTGACGGTAGAGATTTCCGGTCGCCGCTTAGGGCCTGCCTTCCGCGTGCAAGAGCTTGCTCCAGATCGCCTTCTCTGGCTGCTGCAACTCCAAGCGTCACTTGTGCTTCGGCGATGCGCATAGGCGACTTCTTTCGGCCGTTGAAGTCGGTACCGACCCGAATCACTTCTTCAGCGAGTTCTCGCGCTAGGCGGTCTTCGCCAATGTGACGAAGGCAATCCATGGCGTAGAAGTCGAACTTGGCAGGATCGACGACGAAGTGGTTATCGGTGTTTTCTGGGTATGGAAGAGAGTCCAAGACCTGACGCCCAGTTTCGAGTGTGCCGAGCATTTCGTCTCGTTTACCCATGCGAGCCCACGCTTTGGCCTCTTGCGCAATGAGTTGAACGCTGACGCTGTGGCTGCCCGACGCTGCCCTTCCCGCCTCCGTTGCCGCTAGAACGGCTCGGTAGTCTCCTGAGGTGAGCGCGAACCAGGCTCGCATCTCGAATGCCCAGCCGATGATGCCAGGGCTGTCTACTTCTTGTCCGAGCGTCAGTGCCGCTTTGCGCGTCGCTTCGGCTGCTCTGCGATCTCCCAGATCGTATTCGAGGCAACCAACCAAGAGTGCGAGCCAGCCTGCAAGCTCCAGAGCTTCACGGCGTTGTCGGAAGCTGAGCCGTTGTTCTTGAAGCTCTGTGATCCGACGCAACCACTGGCGACCTTCGAGAATTAGATCTGCGGCGGAAGTGCTCGCATAGTCAGAGCACAGACGATCCACGGTGATGCGTAGGCCGTCAATGGTGGCGTCGTTTACCGCTGAGGCATTTAGGCGGCTCACGATTTCGAGCGTGTCCATGCCGGTGGCGGACAAAATTTCGAGTCCGGACTGTGTTCGGTCCACCGGAGGGAACAGCGACGCGGTTACGGTTCCAAGAGTCGCTGCAATTATTGACTGGTAGTAGGAGCTAGGCTTGTTTTCCCCAAGTTCCCAGGCTTTCCAGCGTCGAACGAGATTGCTGGATTCCGGAAGCTGGTCGCTGGTGTGCGTGCGCATCCTCTCGGCGGCCTCGACCTGAGACCAGCCGTGCGCCGTGCGAAGAGAACGAATTCGCTGTGCCCACATACCGCTCTGGTCGGTCATCGCGCCTGCTCCCTGCTTGCGGGTACGTCGTCATTTCGAGTCTGCCACCGGAGGGCGGATGTGGGACAGGTGATGCGGTGGTGATGCGTCCGTATCACCACCGCACCACACGTATCACCACGCGTGACACTGACGTCCACCCAGGTTCGCAGGGTTGACTTGCGTTCATCGAAACAGCAAGTGACCAGCCGAGGAGGCAGGGATGGGACGCAAGCAGACGATGATGCCCACGGTCGGTGGTGGTGGCCGTGGTGGTCGTTTGATGGCAGTGGGGATCGGCCTTGTACTGCTCGGATTGATCCTGCGCGACCCCGTTGGGGCGGCGCACCTCGCTCGTCAAGCCGCCGTTTGGTTCGGATCGGTGTTGGAGGCACTGAGTTCCTTCGGTTCGGCTTTGTCGCAGTAAGTAACTCGCTAACTGTTTCGCCTATCGCGTTCGAGGGCAGCAAAGCGGGATTGAAGGTCCGCGAGTTCTACGCGAATCTGTTGCAATTGTTCTTGTAGTGGCGATTCGTCATCGGATGTTTCCGGTCGTTCGCAAACGAAGCTGCCGCGTCCGGGAATAGTGGTGACATAGCCCTGCTCTCCCAAGAGGGCGATTGCGCGTTGCGCGGTGGCGATCGTGACGCTTGCTGTTGCTGCCAGCTCGCGCACTGGCGGCAACTTGTCATCTGGCTTCAGCTCGCCCGCCTGGATCTTGGCGATCACGGCGGCGGCGAGCGCCTGGTAGGGGTGACCTGCACTGGGTGAGAGCTGCATAGCTTCAACATACCGGCCGTTATAGGCCGTTCTAGATCACCCGATCGGAGCATGGACACGACTTGGACCCCACGCCTAGGTTGTGTTCTAGAACGACATACAACGCACTAGAACGGAGAGAGATGAAGCGGTTCCACCTCATGGAGGTTCCGACCAACTGGGAGGACCGGCCCTGTGTGGGTACGGACCTTGAGCTGTGGTTCGGCGCGTCGGACGACACCCCGGCGCACTTGCGGGAGTCGGCCGAGGACATGCGGCGGCGTGAGTCGGTGGCCAAGGCGACGTGCGCCGGATGCCCGTTTGTCGTGCGGTGCTTGGAAAGCGAGCTGGAGCACGGGATCGGCGGGCAGTGGGGCGTTCGTGGCGGCATGACCGCCAAGGAGCGCCAGGACCTGATCCGCACCCGCCGCCAGGCCGCCGTTGCCGCTCTCGTCACCGATGTCGAGGTGGCGTGATGAGCGGGCGTCAGTGGCCGTTCGGCGAGACGACGTTGTGGGACGGCCGGACGGTGTTCTGCCGGGGCACCTGGGAAGGGCTTCCGGTGTTCGCGTTCCGTGGCCGGCCTTGTGCCGCACCGAAGGGGTTGCTGACGCGGCGGCAGCTGCGCGCCAAGGGGCAGCGGCCTGGAGGTCAGGACCCGGTGGCGTTGCTGATGTTCCGCCACGTCAAGCCGTTCCGGCGTGTCGAGCTGTGCGAGCTGTTCCGCGAGGACCTGGCGGTGCCCGTGCGGCCGATGACCCCGGCCAAGGAGAAGGCACTCGCCGCGGCTAACCAGGCGCGCCGGTTCTGCCACACCCACCAGGGCCACGTGGACCACTTCGTGCGCGGCCCCAAGAAGCAGTGCTCCGTGTGCTTCAGCGCGGACGAGACCACTTACGAGCAGGAGGCAGCCTGATGAAGATCCGCCTTGAAGGAACGGCCGCTGAGATCGCCACCGCTGTTGAGTCGCTGCGCCTGGGGTTCGAGGTGCAGGAGGTCAGCCACTTCTACGCCAACCGTGGCGAGTCGGTGCTGGGGCGTGTGTACGTCACCGCATCACCGCTCGGTGGCGTCATCCAGGCGAAGGCGACGCGCGCCGACAGCGAGAGCACTGGCCGGTCCAAGCGGTTGCGCGGCAGGGCGTTCCGCGAGCTGGAGAGCTGAACCGTGAGCAAGTCCCTTATTGCCAACAACTCTGAGAAGACCAGGAGCGAGAACGTGACGAACTTCCTTCAGCTGCACAGCCACTTCGTCCAGCAGACGCCCGGCGGCATCAGCGTGAACTTCCTGCGCAACACGCAGGTGCTGGGCAACGGCGTCACGGTGTCGTTCCAGCTGCCCGCCCTGCCGATCGGTGACGGCCTGGTCCTCACGCCGGTCGTCTACACCGAGGGCATGAGCAGCGTGCGTCTGGACTTCGGACGCTGGACGGGCGGCCTGTGCGCGAACGGGACCGGCGCTCTGCTGCCGTTCTCGACCCCCGACCAGGCGGAAGCGGCGCGCCTGGTCCGCGCTTTCCACTCCGCGCGGCAGACCTCGTGGACCGACTCCACCGAGACGGTCACGGCGTGGATCACCGAGTACCTGGAGCGTGTGTGATGCGTACTCGGACTCTGGCCCTGTGCCTGATCGCCGTCACCGCGATCGTGGCGGCCTGCAAGCCCGTGCCCGACGCGCCGGCCGATTCGGCTGAGCCGCTGGTGGTGCTGTCGGTGACCTACTCCGGTCCGCGCAGCGAGAGCGGCCCTGGTGGCAAGGGCAAGCACTCGGTGGTGTGCGTCGTGGCAAGCGACCTGGAGCGCCACTACAGCGAGCGCGGCGAGCACATCGAGATCGCCATCAAGGCGGAGGAGTCCTCCGGCTACATGCAGGGGGACCCGTGCCCGCAGGGGCCTGTCATCTCGCGTTTCTGATCAGCCCGGACCGGCGGCCAACTCCGGCAAGAGACACCGCCGGTCCGGGTTCACACACCCAACAGTCAGCAGACCGAAAGGCACTCACAGTGTCCACCGAGCACCACGACGACGAACAGCCGGCATCCATCGCCGCCGCGATCGTCGACCTCTACGACACCATGCCCGCCTTCACCGCTCCGGCGGCCGAGCGCGCCGCGTGGTTCGACACCAAGGCCGCCGTGTTCGACCGCATCGCCACGAGCCCGAACGGCGGAGACGCGTTCAGGGCCAAGGCCGCCGAGCTGGCCGCCGCCGCTCGTGACCTCGCCAAGAGCACCCGAGAGCTGGGGGAGAAGCGATGACCATCCCGACGACCGTTGTGCTCGTGGGCCTGGCCCTCGCGCTGCTGGCCGTGATCGTGCTGTGGAAGCTGCTGCTGATCGGCGGCGGCATCCTCACCGCGCAGTGGCTGATGTTCACCGCCGCCGCCGACAACCCGGCGTTGCAGCTCGCCGTCCTCGCCATCCCCGCCCTGGTGGTGGCCGCCGTCATCACCCACCGCACCCCGACTTACCGCCACCGCCCCGCCCCGGCCGGTTTCGGCTCCCGTTCCCGTGCCGCTGAGGAGGCCACGCGATGACCAGCGCTTACCCCACCCCGATGGACAAGCTCACCGAGCAGGTCCGCGCCATGGCCACCGAGCAGGGCGCGTGGCCGTCGATCCGCCAGATCAGGCAGCGCTGCAACGTCGGCCACCCCAAGGCCACGCAGGCACTGGAAGCGTTGCGCACCAGCGGTTTCGAACCGTCCAAGCAGGACACCCCGTCCGCGCCGGTGGCCGTGCTCGAACGTCGCTTGCACTCCGTGCCCGCCTCGACCACCGACGACGCGCAGGCCGACGACATCGACCAGGACCAGGCCGCCGTGGTCGAGCAGGACCAGGCGGACCGCGAGCCCGTGATCGCCGCGCCGGTTGCGGTGACGGCCGAGACCGCGACCGTGCCCGCCCTGGCGGCCGAGCGCGCCGAGGTGGTGAGCACGGTCGCGGAACCGGCCGTCACCACCGCCCCGGTGCCGGTGGCCGTCGACACCGCCCCGGTGCCGCCGAGCACGGCTGTTGCCGCGTCGCGGACGCCCGGCCGGTGGCGCAACGTGCCGGTGTACCTGATCGCGCTGGGCGCGTTCGTGGCCATCTGGGGTGGCTGGGTCGGGCTGGGCGAGATGACCGGGTTCGGTCCGGTGAACCTGCTGCCCGGCATCGTGGACGACTGGAGCATCAACACCGCGATCACGCTGCCGCTGGGCATGGAGGCCTACGCCGCGTTCGCGATGCGGGTGTGGTTCGACCAGTCCAAGCCCGCACGGGCACGGCGGTTCGCGATGTGGTCCACGTGCGCCGCGCTGGTCCTGGGCATGAGCGGGCAGGTCGCCTACCACCTGATGCAGGCCGCGGGCATGACCGCCGCCCCGTGGCAGATCACCACGTTCGTGTCCTGTCTTCCCGTGCTCGTTCTCGGTGGCGCGGCGGCTCTGGTCCACCTGTCCCACGACACGACTGAGGTGCAGTCATGAGCGTCGACCACACCACCACCCCGACCGGCACCGAGACCACCGCCGACGCCGACGAGACCGCGACCGTGACCGCCGTGAGCACCGCAGGGGAGGAGACCGCCATGCCGAGCAACGTCCGCGCGCTGCGACCGGGCACGGCGCTGGAGGTCGCCCCCACGGTGCTGGAGGCGGAGTTCGCCGACGAGGACCAGGACGACACCGACCAGCCCGGTACGCCAGGTGAGGTGACGGCGGTCGATCAACCGGGCGGGGACTCGGTGGACTGGGTTCGCCGGTTGCAGGAGGCCAAGCGGGAACCGATCCTGCCCGCCTACCTGCGGTCTGTGCAGGAGGCCAAGGCCACCGCGAAGTGGGTGGCGGGCTACTACGCCCACGCCGCCGGGTACCACGCCGTGCGTGCGCCGCTGTACGGCCTGCACCTGGCGATCCGGGCTCCGCGCGGGGCGTTCCTGCTCGCCGCCGCCACCGGCCGGTGGGTCTCCGACGCGGAAGGCCGGCCGATGCGCGCGGCCGTGGTGAAGGCGGAGGACTCCGCGGCCTACATGCGGCTGTCCGCGCAGCGTGACGCCCGTGTGCGGTTCCGCTCCATCGTGCTGGCCCTGGGCCTGCTCATCGGTGTGCCCGCGTTGATCCTGCTGCCCGGTGCGCTGCCGGGCTGGGTGATGTGGGCCTGCTACGCCCTGGCGCTGGGGCTGCTGGGCAAGCTCGGCACCCCGGCCGATAAGCCCGTGGTGTCCCCGGCCGTGGTGGCCGCCCGCTACTCCAAGCTCACCAGCGACGCCGTGACCCGCGCGCTCACCCAGCTCGGCATCGCCGCCATCAACAGCGCGGTGAAGACCGACCCCAAGGCCATCGGGTTCGTGCACCCGATCCACCAGGAGGGTCCGGGCTGGGTCGCCCACATCGACCTGCCCGGCGGTGCTACAGCCGCCGAGGTCATCAAGAACCGCGACAAGCTCGCCTCCGCGCTCGGCCGGCCTTTGAACTCGGTGTGGCCGGAGGGCCGTTCCGATGTCAGCCCGGCCCGGCTGGTGCTGTGGGTGGGATTCCAGGACATGAGCCAGTCCAAGCAGCCCGCGTGGCCGCTGCGCAAGGGCGCGGCTATCGACCTGTTCGACGCGCAGCCGTTCGGCACCGACCCGAAGGGCAACTGGGTGGCGTTCACCCTGATGTTCGTCTCCGGTGTCGTCGGCGCGGTTCCCCGCATGGGCAAGACGTTCGCCCTGCGGCTGCTGCTGCTCATCGCCGCACTCGACCCGCGCGCCGAGATCCACGCCTACGACCTCAAGGGAACCGGTGACCTCTCGCCGCTGGAGCCAGTGGCGCACCGCTACCGCGCCGGGGACGAGGACGACGACATCCTCTACGCGCTGGGTGCGTTGCGGGAGCTGCAAAACGAGATGCGCCGCCGTACCAAGGTGATCCGCGAACTGCCGCGCGACCTCTGCCCGGACAGCCAGCTCACCACCGAGCTTGCGTCCAAGAAGTCCTTGGGCCTGCACCCGATCGTCGTGGGCTGTGACGAGGTGCAGAAGTGGTTCGAGCACAAGGACCACGGCAAGGACATCGAGGAAATCGTGACCGACCTCGTCAAGCGTGGCCCGGCGACCGGGATCGTGGTCCTGCTGGCCACCCAGCGCCCGGACGCCAAGTCCATCCCGGCGCAGATCAGCGACAACGCCATCCTGCGGTTCTGCCTGATGGTGTCGGGCCAGGTGCCCAACGACATGGTGTTGGGCACCTCCAGCTACCAGAACGGCGAGCGGGCAACCGAGTTCAACTTCAAGCGGGACAAGGGCGTTGGCCTGCTCAAGGGCGTCGTCGACGAGACGACCACCGTGAAGACCGTGAAGTTCAACGGACCCGACTCGGTGGCGCTGATCGAGCGTGCCCGCGCGCACCGCGCAGCGGAGGGACGCATCACCGGCTACGCCGCTGGCCTTGACGCCACTGTGGACGAGTCCAAGTCCGCGGCTAACACGCTGCTGCAAGACCTGATGAGCGTGTT
>NZ_FOFR01000042.1 GCF_900110955.1 Lentzea xinjiangensis | reverse complement strand
CGCCGCTCCCTCCGCCGCCGCTCCCTCCGCCGCCGCTCCCTCCGCCGCCGCTCCCTCCGCCGCCGCTCCCTCCGCCGCCGCTCCCTCCGCCGCCGTCCGCCTGGCCAGGGCTTACCTGTCCCGCGTGGCGGAGCCCTACCCCGCGGCTCTGGCGGCACTCGTCGCTCGGGTGGGTCCGGTCGAGGCAGCGGAACGCGTCCGCGCCGGCGAGGTCTCGGCCTCGGTCGCCAGCCAGACCTCGGCGCGGCGAGCAGAGGAGCGTGCGCACGAAGACCTCGAGCGCCTCGCCAAGGTCGGCGGGCGCCTCCTCGTCCCCGAGGACGACGAGTGGCCGCGCTGGCCCTTCGTCGCGCTCAACACCGTGTCCGCGCAGCGGTGTGGCGGTGAGCCGCTGGCGTTGTGGGTGCGCGGGCCGCACGATCTCGCCGAGGCGGTGGACAGGGCCGTCGCGATCGTCGGGTCGCGGGCTGCCAGCGGATATGGCGAGCACGTCGCCGGTGAGTTCGCGTACGGGCTGGCGCAGGCCGGCATGACCGTTGTGTCCGGCGCGGCATACGGGATCGATGGAGCTGCTCATCGCGGTGCGCTTGCCGGTGGTGGTCTGACGGTCGCGGTGTTGGCGTGCGGAGTGGACTTCGCCTACCCGGCCGGGCATCAGGGGCTGCTCGCCAAGATCGCGCGGGAAGGGGTGGTCGTCAGCGAGTACGCGCCGGGGGTGACGCCCGCGCGGCATCGCTTCCTCACCCGCAACCGGCTCATCGCGGCGTTGGGTGGCGGCACCGTTGTCGTCGAGGCCGGCCGGCGCAGCGGGGCCAAGAACACGGCCGCGATCACGCTTGCCCTCGGACGGCAGTTGATGGTGGTGCCGGGGCCTGTCACCTCGGCCAGTTCGGTCGGGTGCCACGAGTTGTTGCGGGACGGGCAGGCGGTGTCGGTCAGCTCGGTCGCCGAGATCGTCGAGTCGGTGGGGCGGTTCGGCGACGACCTCGCCACCGAGCCCGCCGAGAAGGCGAGCGACCTCGGGGCGCCGCAGGGCGAGGCGATGCGGGTCTACGAGGCCCTGGGGAAGCGGTCCGGCGTCAGCGACCAGGTCGTGTCCGTCGAGTCCGGGGTGCCGTTGGAGCGGGTTCGGGCGTTGCTGCCCGAGTTGGAGCTCGCCGGACTGGCGCTGCAGGTGGACGAGGGCTGGCAGAAACTGGAGGTGCGCTGATCAGAGACCGAGACGGGCACGCCTCTCTATGTCCATTGTGGACGGAATGGCTGATTGTGGCAGGCCCCCGTGCGGCGGGATCGGGGACGATCTCGCGCGCGGCTCGGACGGGGTCGGGCGTTCCGCCGTTCGGAGGGCGCGCGGGCGGCCGTCGCTACTCCGATAGGTGATCTGTGCGGGCTGTTGCGTCGCTGGTCGTCACAGTGAGTTGAAGAATTATCGCTTTCGCGGCCGTGAGAGCGCTCTCCGATGGCGCGAGGGTGTGGCGATACTTGACCAATCGCCCCGACTGGCGCAGCGTCTTGGCCTATGTCCCCGCCGCCGCATGGTCGGACACGCCGTGTCGATCTGGTTCGCCTGCGCGAAAAACTGCCGGCGACCGTTGTGGACGCGTTGCGGCAGTACGAACGGCACCTGACCCTGGAGCGTGATCTTTCCCCGCACACGGTGCGCGCGTACATCGGTGATGCGGTGGCGTTGCTCGGACATGTCGCGGGGAATAACCCGGAAGACGCCGACTTCGCACGCATAGACCTGGCGAACCTGCGGTCCTGGCTCGCTGCGCAACGCACCGATGGTGCCAGTCGCACGACGCTGGCGCGCCGCGCTGCTGCTGCGCGGGCGTTCACCGCCTGGGCGCACCGCGCAGGTCATCTCGCCGCGGATCCGGGGCCGCGGCTCGCCGCTCCGCGACCCCATCGAACGCTGCCGTCGGTGTTGCGCGCGGACCAGGCGAAGGACGCGATGAGCGCCGTGTCCTCCGGCGCGTCCCAGGGCGATCCGGTTGCGCTGCGTGATCAGGCCGTGGTGGAGTTGCTGTACGCCACAGGTATCCGCGTGGCCGAACTCTGTGGTCTTGATCTCGACGACGTGGACTACTCCCTGAGGGTGATTCGGGTTCTGGGCAAAGGTGGGCGCGAACGCAGCACGCCGTTCGGCGTGCCTGCCGAGCGAGCGCTGCGGCGGTGGGTGGACGAAGGGCGAAAAGCCCTGGTAGCACCCGATTCACCACCGGCGCTGTTCCTCGGTGCGCGAGGTGGCAGGCTGAACCAGCGGGCCGTCCGCGCCCTGGTGCACGAGGTCGTCGCCGTGGTGCCCGGCGCGCCGGACATGGGGCCGCACGGGTTGCGCCACTCCGCCGCGACGCATCTGCTGGAAGGAGGAGCGGACCTGCGCACCGTCCAAGAACTGCTTGGTCACGCTACGCTCGCAACAACTCAGCTTTACACACACGTCACTGTCGAACGGCTGAAGGCGATCCATGACCGAACCCACCCCCGTTCCTGACGCCGCAGGGGGAGGATCGCGTACGGCGACCGTGCCCCCAGAGCCCGTCCTGCCCGCACCAGGGTCGCAGCAGGCGAGCAACGGGCACCGTCAGAACGGCGCGCCGCGCACCGAGGCGAGCTCAGAGCCCGGTGCGGACACGCATGTCAACGGCACGCCTCTGGTCGTCGCGACCGCGGTGACGCGCGCAGACGCCAGGTCCGGTGACGACGTCGAGGCCGGCATCGTGGCGTTGTGGCGCAGCTACGGCGAGTCCCGCGACCACGGCCAGCGCGATCGCCTGGTGCTGCACTACGCGCCGCTGGTCAAGTACGTCGCCGGCCGGGTCGGCACCGGCCTGCCCGCCCACGTGGACGTCGCCGACCTGATCCAGTCCGGCATCTTCGGCCTGGTCGACGCGATCGAGAAGTTCGAGCCGGAACGCGGCCTCAAGTTCGAGACCTACGCCATGCAGCGCATTCGCGGCGCGATCCTCGACGACCTGCGCTCCCAGGACTGGGTGCCGCGCTCGGTCCGCAGCCGCGCACGCGACGTCGAACGAGCCCTGGAACGCCTCGGCGCCAAGCTCCAGCGCACGCCCACCGACCGCGAGCTCGCCGCGGAGCTCAAGATCGGCTTGGCGGAGCTGCGCGAGCTGTACGGCCAGCTCCAGCTCACCAGCGTCGTAGCTCTGGACGAGCTGATCGCGCCGAACAAGGGCGGCTCCTCCCTGGCCGAGTCGCTGCCCGACGACGCGGCGGAAGACCCGGTGGCGAGCCTCGTCGACCAGGACAGCCGCCGTCAGCTCGCCGACGCGATAGCCCAGCTCGCGGAGCGCGACCGCGTGGTCGTGACGCTCTACTACTTCGAGAACCTGACCCTCGCCGAGATCGGCAAGGTCCTCGGTGTCACCGAGTCCAGGGTCTGCCAGCTGCACACCCGTGCCGTCCTGCGCCTGCGCACCAAGCTCAACGAGCAGTCCGAGGCCTGACCGCACCTCCTCCCTCATCGCAACCCGCACGTGCCGGGCTGCCGGACGACCGCGCCGTCACGACGCGCACACGGCCGACTGCAAACAGCTTCTTCGGGACCGAACAAGGCCCAAAAATGTGGCCCCAGCGCCCCTTTTTGCCCGCGTCAGGGCTAATTCACTCGAAAGGGTGGCGCTTGGAGCTGCTCCACGTACTCCTAGTGCCCACTCGGGCAATCGGAGGTGCGCCGTCCGCGAGACCGGAGGTTCGACCGCCGGGTAAAGCTGGTGGTCGCTCTTACGCCGGGCCGACGAGGGCTGGGGGCAGGCAGGGACGCGGTCCGTGCCCAGCGCCGACTGCGGTGCAGTGGAAGGGCTGCCGAATGAGCGGTTGGGGCCGCGCCGGCGGACTGCTGCTTCGCGAATCGGCGGCGGAGCCCTTGGGCGGGCCGGGAGGTGGGGAAGGTCGCGACGCGGCCCGCCTCGCGGCGCCTGCTCGGGCGTTCGCGGCGCGCGCAGCAGGGTGGCGTAACCATTAACTGCCGGGTGGGGCCGGCGGCAGTGTCCGGTTGCAGTGCCGCGCATGGGTGGGCATGTCGGGTGGCGTGAGAACTGGTCAGCCCCTGGCGGGCCGGGAGTCGGTGGGAAGGTCGAGATGCGTCGCGCTTCCCGGCGCCTGTGCGGGCGCTTGCGGTGCGCACCGGGGTGGCGTCGCCGTTGACCGCCGGGTGGGGTCGGCGGCAGTGCCCGATTGCAGCGCCGCTCGTGGGTTGGGGTGTCGGGTGGCGTGAGGACTGGACAGGCTCGCAGGCGGGCCGGGAGGCGGGCGGGAAGGTCGCGACGCGGCCCGCCTCCCGGCACCTGTTCGGGCCCTCGCGGCGCGCAGCGGGGTCGCGCCGCGGTCGACCGCCGGGTGGGGCCGGCGGGAGCGCCCGAATGCGGCGCCGCGCGTGGGTCGGGGTGCCACGCGGCGCGAGGACCGGTCAGCCGCCTCGTGGCGGTGTGTTCAGGGGCAGCAGGCGCACGCGGTCCGGTGTGAGCAGGCGCAGCGGGTCGAGGTACTCCTGGCCCCGCCGTGCGCCCCAGTGCAGGCACGGCGACGGGCAGTGGCCTGGCTGCAGGTGGCCGATGACCTCGCCGCGGCGCACCGGGCGGCCGGGCGTCACGGCGGGCGCGATCGGCTCGTAGGTCGTGCGCAGGCCGCCGCGGTGTTCCAGCGACACCAGCGTGCGGGCGGCGACGGCTCCGGCGTACACCACCACGCCGTCGCCCGCGGCGAGGACGGCCGTGCCCGCGGCGGCCGCCAGGTCCACGCCCCGGTGACCTGGGCCGAAGACCGAGGCGGGGGCTTCGAAGGCGCGCACCACCGGGTGCGGTGGTGGCAGCGGCCAGGTGAAGCGGGGGGAGGAGGGGAGCAGCAGGGCCGACACCAGGAGGGCGGGGAGGAGGGGCATGGGTCAACGGTGGCGTGGGGGAGTGGGGGGCGACCAGGGGTGTTCGGGGATCTGTGGATTACTCGCCGGTTGTGGACAACTGCCACTGGTGGGCGGGGGGCGATTCGAAGTTCGTCGGGGTTGGGGAGTAGACTTTTGGGCGCGTCCCGTCTGTGCGCGGGACGACTTCGCGTGCCAACGCAGATCCGGCCAGCTGTTCCCAGCCAGGTCGAGTCACGACGTCCGACGGTCCTGACGGTGCAGAGATGCTCCGCGGGTGCGGACGACGGCTACGGCACCAGGGCTGACGGCCGACCCGGCCTGAGGCGTCAACCGAACCGACGCGCAAAGGCGAGACCTCGCGCGTCCGACAGATGAGGTGCGAACCGGCCATGGCCGTCGTAACCATGAAGCAGCTGCTCGACAGCGGCGTGCACTTCGGGCACCAGACGCGGCGCTGGAACCCGAAGATGAAGCGCTACATCTTCACCGAGCGCAACGGCATCTACATCATCGACCTGCAGCAGACGCTGACCTACATCGACCGGGCTTACGAGTTCGTCAAGGAAACGGTCGCGCACGGCGGGTCGATCCTGTTCATCGGCACCAAGAAGCAGGCGCAGGAGGCCATCGCCAACGAGGCCCTCCGCGTCGGCATGCCCTACGTGAACCAGCGCTGGCTGGGCGGCATGCTCACCAACTTCTCGACGGTCCACAAGAGGCTCCAGCGGCTCAAGGAGCTGGAGTCGATGGAGCAGACCGGCGGCTTCCAGGGTTTCACCAAGAAGGAAATCCTGATGATGAACCGCGAGAAGGACAAGCTGGAGCGCACGCTCGGCGGTATCCGCGACATGGCCAAGGTGCCCAGCGCCGTGTGGATCGTGGACACCAAGAAGGAGCACATCGCGGTCGGTGAGGCTCGCAAGCTGAACATCCCGATCGTGGCGATCCTCGACACGAACTGCGACCCGGACGAGGTCGACTTCCCGATCCCGGGCAACGACGACGCGATCCGGTCCGCCGCCCTGCTGACCAAGGTCGTGGCCGAGGCCGCCGCCGCCGGTCTCATGCAGCGCTCCGGCGCCCGCCGCGACGCCGCCGAGGGCCAGGACAAGCCCGAGGCCGCGCCCGACGAGCCGCTGGCGGAGTGGGAGCAGGAGCTCCTGACCAACTCCTCGGCCACCGCGGCCCCGGCAGAGGCCCCGGCGGCCGAGCAGCCCGTCCAGTCCTGATTTCCCCCACGCGGCGCCCGCACACCAGCGGGCGCCGCGTGACTCAAGCGCGTACATCGCAGAAGGAAAACGATGGCGAACTACACCACCGCGGACGTCAAGAAGCTCCGCGAGCTGACCGCCGCCGGCATGATGGACTGCAAGAAGGCGCTGGACGAGGCTGACGGCGACTTCGAGAAGGCCGTCGAGATCCTGCGCATCAAGGGCGCCAAGGACGTCGGCAAGCGCGCCGAGCGCACCACGTCCAACGGCCTCGTCGCGGTCAAGGACGGCGCGATGGTCGAGCTGCGCTGCGAGACCGACTTCGTGGCCAAGAACGCCGACTTCATCGCCCTGGCGGACGAGATCGTCGCGATCGCCAAGGCCAACAAGGTCGCCGACGTCGAGGCCCTCAAGGCCGTCGAGGTCGAGGGCAAGACGGTGGACGCGCTGGTCCAGGAGTTCTCCGCCAAGATCGGCGAGAAGCTCGAGCTGGCGAAGGCCGTCGACTTCGACGGCACCGTCTCGACCTACCTGCACAAGCGTGCCGCCGACCTGCCGCCCGCCGTCGGCGTGCTGGTCGAGTACACCGGCGACAACGCAGAGGCCGCCAAGGGCGCCGCGATGCAGATCGCCGCGATGCGGCCGAAGTACGTCACCCGTGACGAGGTCCCCGAGGAGCTCGTGGCGAACGAGCGCCGCATCGCCGAGGAGACCGCTCGCGAGGAGGGCAAGCCGGAAGGCGCGCTCCCCAAGATCGTCGAGGGTCGCGTCAACGGCTTCTTCAAGGACGTCGTGCTCCTCGAGCAGGCTTCCGTGACGGACAGCAAGAAGACGGTCAAGGCTCTTCTGGACGAGGCCGGCGTGACGGTGACCCGTTTCGCCCGGTTCGAGGTCGGCCAGAGCTGAGTGCGGTGAGGGCGGGGTTGCGGCACCACAGCGACCCCGCCCTCGGCATGTCCGTGGGCTCCACCGCGGCGAGGTGCGTCCGCGGAAAGCGCGAACCGGGTCGTTTCGCGAGTCTTGTGGGGACACCCCCACACCCCGGCCTTGAAGGAGAGGACCTGTGAGCGAAGAAGGTAGCCACGGCTACAACCGGGTGATGCTCAAGCTCGGTGGCGAGATGTTCGGCGGCGGTGGCGTCGGTGTCGATCCCGACGTCGTCCAGACGGTCGCCAAGCAGATCGCGGCCGTCGTCCGCTCCGGCGTGCAGGTCGCCGTCGTGATCGGTGGGGGCAACTTCTTCCGCGGGGCCGAACTCCAGCAACGCGGCATGGACCGGTCGCGCGCCGACTACATGGGCATGCTCGGCACGGTCATGAACTGCCTGGCGCTGCAGGACTTCCTCGAACGCGAGCACGGCATCGACACCCGCGTGCAGACCTCGATCCAGATGACGCAGGTCGCCGAGTCCTACATCCCCCGCCGCGCGATGCGCCACCTCGACAAGGGCCGTGTCGTGATCTTCGGTGGCGGCGCGGGCCTGCCGTACTTCTCCACCGACACCACCGCCGCCCAGCGCGCCCTGGAGATCGGCTGCGAGATCGTCCTGATGGCCAAGGCCGTCGACGGCGTCTACACGGCCGACCCGAAGATCGAGCCCGACGCGTTGATGTTCGACAACATCACCCACCGCGAGGTGCTGGAGCGCGGCCTCAACGTCGCCGACGCCACAGCCTTCAGCCTCTGCATGGACAACAACATGCCGATACTCGTCTTCAACCTCCTCACCGAGGGGAACATCGCGCGCGCGGTGCGTGGTGAGAAGATCGGCACCCTGGTCAGCACCCCCGGTGGCCGCCCGGCCTTCTAGACCTGGTGGGATCTCTCCAGGACCGGGAATTGGGCACGAACACGCAGAGCAAGGAGCAGTCGTGATCGACGAGACCCTCCTCGACGCCGAGGAGAAGATGGAGAAGGCGGTTTCGGTGGCGAAGGAGAACCTCGCCTCCGTTCGGACCGGTCGTGCCACTCCCTCCATGTTCAACCGCATCCACGTCGACTACTACGGTTCGCTCACGCCGCTGAACCAGATGGCCAGCATCACGGTTCCCGAGGCGCGCATGGCGGTCGTGAAGCCGTACGACGCGAGCCAGCTGAACGCGATCGAGAAGGCGATCCGGGACTCCGACCTGGGCGTCAACCCGAGCAACGACGGCAACATCATCCGCATCGTCATCCCGCAGCTCTCCGAGGAGCGCCGCCGGGACATGGTGAAGGTCGCGAAGCAGAAGGGCGAGGACGCGCGCGTCTCCGTCCGCGGTGTGCGTCGCAAGGCCAAGGAAGAGATCGACAGGCTCGTCAAGGACGGCGAGATCGGCGAGGACGACGGCGCCCGTGGTGAGAAGGAGCTCGACGCCCTGACCCACAAGTACACCGCGCAGGTCGACGAGCTCGTGAAGCACAAGGAAGCCGAGCTCCTCGAAGTCTGATGTCCCTGATCGTTTCGCCCGGCCTCCTCGCCGCAGGCGTCGTAACAGCCCTGGCCGGGCGGAGGTCGTGATGGGAGCACCGGTGGCAGGCAGTCCCGCGGAGGTGCCCGCGTCGAAGCCGTCACGCGCGGGACGTGACCTGCGTTCGGCGATCCTGGTCGGCGTCGGGCTCGGCGCCGTGATCGTCCTGTCGCTGCTGACCGTGCGGCAGACCTTCATCGGCATCGTCGCGGCCGCCGTGGCGGTGTCCACGTGGGAGATGGCGAGCGCCTTCAAGAAGGCCGGCATCACCGTCGCCCTGTGGCCCGCGCTGATCGGCGGCCAGGCGATCCTCTGGCTGTCCTGGCCGCTGGAGCGCGCCGGCATGATGACCGCGTTCGTGGTCACCGTGCTGGTGTGCATGATCTGGCGGTTCCGGGGCGGCTCGGACGGCTACCTGCGCGATCTCAGCGCGTCGGTGTTCACCGTCGCGTACGTGCCCCTCTTCGCGGCGTTCGCCGCCATGCTCGTCGTCCCCGAGGACGGCGTAGGGCGCGTGTTCGCGTTCATCATCGGCGTCGTGCTGTCCGACGTGGGCGGCTACGCGGCCGGTGTCTTCCTCGGCAAGCACCCGATGGCGCCGACGATCAGCCCGAAGAAGTCCTGGGAGGGCTTCGCCGGTTCGCTGACCGCCGGTGTGGTCGGCGGGGCGATCACCGTGTCCACGCTGCTCGACGGCCAGTGGTGGCAGGGCGCCCTGTTCGGTGCCGCGCTCGTCGTCACGGCCACGGCCGGCGACCTGGTCGAGTCGCTGATCAAGCGCGACCTCGGCATCAAGGACATGGGCACGCTGCTGCCCGGCCACGGCGGCCTGATGGACCGGATGGACTCGCTCCTGCCGTCCGCCGTCGCGTCGTGGCTGCTGCTGCACCTCTTCATCCAGTAGCGGCCCGCTAGTCGTCGAACGGGTCGTCCACCTCGGTGCGCGGCTCGGCCTCGATCACGCGGGACGGGTCGATCACGGAGAAGGCCGATCCCGCGTGGTCCTCGACGACGGTGATGCGCCCGAACGGGGTGTCGTAGGGCTCGACGGTCACCCGGCCGCCGAGCTCCAGCACCCGGTAGGCCACCGAGTCGATGCCGATCTCGGGTGCGGCGGTGAAGTACACCATCCAGTGCGAACGCTCCCCGTACGGGAACTCGGGGCCCATCTTCTGCCGGCCGATGACCTCGGTGCCCTCGACGGACCAGGACGCGTAGTCGAGCCGGTGGCCGTCGCCGATCTGCGTGATGTCGTAGCCGCACAGCTCGCCGAAGAACTCGTCGGCCACGGCCCCGTCACGGGTGTTCAGCTCGGCCCACGCGTAGGCGCCGTGCCCGCCCGTGCCGAACCGCCAGTCCGGGGGGACGTGCCGGAACCCGACGACGGCGCCGGTGGGGTCGACGATCACGGTGCTCTGCGTGTGGTCCGGGCCTTCCTCCGGGTTGCGCAGCACGGACCCGCCGAGGTGGAAGGCCTTCTCCGCAGTGGCTCGGGCGTGGGGCGTGACCAGGTACAACTGCCACGGCCCCGGCTCGCCCTGGGGTAACCCGGCGACCGGTACACCGTCGACCATCGCGACGGTGTAGCCGTCGTCGTCGGCGTAGTGCCAGCCGAACAGGCCGGTGTAGAACTCGATCGCGCCCTTGAGGTCGTCGACGGTTCTCTCGACCCAGCACGGGCTTCCGCTGAGCAGCGGTGCGAGCTGGGGCGTGTTGGGCGCGATCGACACTGCCGCCTCCTGCGGGAAGAGATGCGGACACGCTACGCCGTAGCCGGGCGAATTCGTACGGTCACAGGTGAATAGAAGTCCTACAGTGTCTTCGTGAGGGGATTCGTGCGGGCGGCGTTGAACGCGGTGCGTCCGCCAGATGTCGTGCCCAGTCCCAACATCTGGCATTGGCCTGACGTCTACGAGGTCGAGAACCGCGCGCAGGACGTGAACGGCGCGATCTGGGCGGCGATCGACGAGAGGTGTTCGTTCGACGGTCTGGACGTTGTGGACGTCGGTTGTGGAGACGGCTTCCACCTGCCGATCTTCGCGCGGACCGCGAAGTCCGTCGTCGGTGTCGAGCCGCACCCCCCGCTCGTCGTGCGCGCCAGGCACCGGGTGGACGGCCTGCCGAACGCCCGCGTCGTGGCCGGCCCGGCGCAACGGCTGCCGCTCGACGACGCCTCCGCGGACCTGGTGCACGCCCGGACGGCCTACTTCTTCGGGCCGGGCTGTGAGCCCGGGCTGCACGAGGCCGAGCGCGTGCTGCGGCCGGGCGGTGCGATCGCGATCGTGGACCTGGACGGGGCGGCTGAGCCGTACGGGCCGTGGCTGCGCGCCGACGAGCCGCGCTACGACCCGGCCGCGGTCGAGAAGTTCTTCGAGGACAACGGGTTCTCCCTCACCCGCGTCACCGCGCAGTGGCGCTTCGAGAGCCGGGAGGAGCTCGAGTCCGTGCTGCGCATCGAGTTCTCCGCCAAGGTCGCCGAGCGCGCGATCGCGTCGGTCAGCGGGCTGAGCTTCCCGGTCGGCTACCGGTTGCACGTGCGCCGCAAGCCGAGGGGGCTGATCGTGTGATCCGCGAGATGCAGCGGCTCACGCAGCGGCTCTGGTCGCAGCGCTCGATCTGGCACGTCGGGGACCTCGCCTGGCAGCGGTTCTCGCACGTCGGCCGCGAGCGGGAGTGGCAGTTCGAGCTGTGGGAGCGCGACGGGCAGGTGGCGGCCTGGGCGTGGGAGCAGCGCGACGCCGGCCTCCTGCTCCAGGTCGACCCCGCGCACCCCGACCTCGCCGACGAGGTCCTGGCGCGCTTCCCCGGCAGGGAGGTGGTGGTCCTCGACGCCGAGCACCACCTGATCGACGCCCTGGAACGGCACGGGTACACCCGCCAGGACGGCCGCTACCAGGTCTTCATGACGCACGACCTGCGCGATCTCCCCGAGCCCGAGGTGCCGGAGGGCTTCACGGTCCGCTCGGTCACCGAGGCCGACCTGGCCCGGCGGGTCGAGGTCCACCAGCGGGTCTGGCACCCGTCGCGGGTGACGGAGGAGAGCTACCGCAACGTGATGGCGGCCTGGCCGTACCGCTCCGACCTGGACTGGGTGGTGGAGGCCCCGGACGGGCGGTTCGCGGCGTACTGCCTGATCTGGCTCGACGACCACAACCGCGTGGGCGAGCTGGAACCCGTCGGCACGCACCCGGACTTCCGCCGGGCGGGTCTGGGCCGTGCCGCTTGCCTGGGCGCGATGCGCGCATTGCGTGCCCTGTCCGCCGACCAGGCGGTCGTCTACCCGGTGCACGACCGCCCGGCGAAGCAGTTCTACGAGCACCTGGGCTTCCGGCCCTATGCGCGAACGCTGAACTACGCGCCGTAGCGGACTAGGCTCCGGTTCGTGGAGAAGCGAATCGCAGGCAGGTTGAACCGCCAGGTCGGTGTCGTGGGGCTGGGGTGCTGGCAGCTCGGCGCGGACTGGGGCGAGGTGGACGAGAGCGAGGCGCTCGCGCTGCTGCACGCCGCGGCCGACACCGGTGTCGACTTCTTCGACACCGCCGACGTCTACGGCGACGGGCGCAGCGAGACGCTGGTCGGCCGGTTCCTGGAGGAGCGCGGGCGCGACGACGTCTTCGTCGCCACGAAGATGGGACGGCGGCTGCCGGCGCAGACCACGGAGGGGTACAACCGGGAGAACTTCCTCGCGTGGAACGACCGGAGCCGCCGCAACCTGGGTGTCGACACCTTGGACCTCGTGCAGCTGCACTGTCCGCCCACGCCGGTGTACAGCCGCGACGAGGTGTACGACACGCTCGACGAAATGGTGGAGCAGCAGCGGATCGCCGCCTACGGCGTGTCGGTGGAGAAGGTCGAGGAGGCGCTGGAGGCGATCAGGCGCCCGCACGTGGCGAGCGTGCAGATCATCCTGAACGCGTTCCGGCTCAAGCCCCTCGAAGAGGTGCTGCCGGCCGCGGCCGAGGCGGGGGTCGCGATCATCGCGCGCGTGCCGCTCGCGTCCGGGCTGCTGACCGGGAAGTACACGGCGGCAACGACTTTCGGCGAGGACGACCACCGCAACTACAACCGCAACGGCGAGGCGTTCGACGTCGGCGAGACCTTCTCCGGGGTCCCGTACGAGGTCGGCCTGGAGGCCGTCGAGCGGTTGCGGCCGCTGGTGCCGGAAGGCGCCTCGATGGCGCAGTTCGCGTTGCGCTGGATCATCGACCAGCCCGGTGTCACGGTCGTGATCCCCGGTGCGCGCAACGTCGAGCAGGCTGCTTCGAACGCGGGCGCCGCCGCGCTGGAGCCGGTCGACTCCGAAGCCGTCGCGGCGGTGTACGACGAGCTGATCCGGCCGCACGTGCACGACCGGTGGTAGGTCACTCCTCGGCGAGGATGGCGTAGAGCTTGCGCCGCAGCTCGTTGTAGAGCTCGGTGGCGCGGGTCTTCTGCTCGGCCGTGCCCGCGTGGGAGATCTGCTCCATCGCGCTGCCGAGCAGCCGGACCGCCGTGCGCAGCTCGCCGTCGGCCGGGTCGAGCTGGATGTCGATGTCGCGCCAGGGCGGGGCCGTGTGCTCCGTCCTGCCGCGCTCGGTGAGCGTGAACAACTTCTTGCCTCCTTCTTCCACCGCGGAGACGAGGCCCTCGTCGGCGAGCATCTGCAGCGTCGGGTAGACCGAGCCGGGGCTCGGGCTCCACGCGCCGCCGGTGCGCCTGGCGATCTCCTGGATGATCTCGTAGCCGTGCATCGGCCGTTCTGCCAGCAAGGACAGCACGGCCGCCCGGACGTTGCCGCGCCGTTGGCGGCCGCTCCTGCCGCCGCCCCCGAAGGGTCCGTGGCGGTGCCTGTGGTGGTGGTTCCTGTGGTGTGGTCGCATCATCATGTCGTTAACGATATATCGGAACCTATCGCGATGCAACGGTCTTGTGTTGTCGAAGTTCGTGGGACACTAGATGTGCTATGACCTCGCTTCCCCTTGTCTTCGACGCGCCCAAGCGCGGCCTCCCGCCGCGCCACCTCGTCGACCTGTCGCCCGCTGACCGTGCCGAAGCCGTCGCGGCCCTCGGCGAGAAGCCGTTCCGCGCCAAGCAGCTGTCGAACCACTACTTCAGCCGCCTGACCGTCGACCCGGCCGACATGACCGACATCCCGGCGGCCACGCGCGACAAGCTCGTCGCCGACCTGATGCCGCCGCTGTTCACGGTCGTGCGCAAGGTCACCACCGACGAGGGCACGACGGCGAAGACGCTGCTGCGCGCGCACGACGGCACGCTCATCGAGAGCGTGCTGATGCGCTACCCGGACCGCGCGACGCTGTGCATCTCGTCGCAGGCCGGCTGCGGCATGGCGTGCCCGTTCTGCGCGACCGGCCAGGGCGGCCTGCAGCGCAACCTGTCGACCGCGGAGATCGTGGACCAGGTGCGCCTCGGCGCCGCCGCCATGCGCGACGGCGACCTGCCCGGCGGCCCCGGCCGGCTCTCGAACATCGTGTTCATGGGCATGGGCGAGCCGCTCGCGAACTACAAGCGCATCATCGAGGCGGTCCACCGCATCTGCGACCCGGCACCGGACGGGCTGGGGATCTCGCAGCGCCACGTGACGGTGTCCACGGTCGGCCTGGTGCCCGCGATCCGCAAGCTGACCGAGGAGAACCTGCAGGTCCGCCTCGCGGTGTCGCTGCACACGCCGGACGACGAGCTGCGCGACACGCTGGTGCCGGTCAACACCAAGTGGAACGTCGCCGAGGTGCTGGAGGCGGCGCGCGGCTACGCGGACAAGACCGGCCGGCGGGTGTCGATCGAGTACGCGCTGATCCGCGACATCAACGACCAGGGCTGGCGGGCCGACCTGCTCGGCAAGAAGCTGCGCAAGCACCTCGGGCAGCTCGTGCACGTGAACCTGATCCCGCTGAACCCGACGCCGGGGTCGAAGTGGGACGCCTCACCGAAGCCGGTGGAGAGGGAGTTCGTGCGGCGGGTGCGGGAGCAGGGCGTGGAGTGCACCGTTCGCGACACGCGCGGGCAGGAGATCGCGGCGGCCTGCGGTCAGCTCGCGGCGGAGGGCTGAGCCCTCCTCGGGACCGGGCTGGGCGGCGGGACTCACCGCTGCGGGCCGGAGGCCGCGAGTGGCGTCCCGGTGATGGTCGTGGCCTCGACCCGGTGCTGTGGCACGGCGCTGGGAGGCAGTCCGCCACGCGCAACCACCCATTCGTCACCCGAAGACGAGACGGCCAGGTCACCGATGTCGAACCGGAGAAGGACACCCCCGACCAGCGGTGTCGTGGAGTACCCCCAGATCAGGGCGGCATCCCGCAGGCGGGCCCCGACGAACCCGGCGAGCACGCCGGAGGCCTGAGCAGGGCCGACCCGTCCTTCGCCGTACTCGTCCATGTCGTAGGAGGATCGCGGCGCCGACTCCTCCACGAGGAGCAGCTCGCCGCAACCGCGGAGCTCCAGCACCGGGGCGTCGGCGAAGTGCAGCCAGAACAGCACCAGTGCGTTCTGCTGATCCTGGTACCAGTGCCACTCCTCGGTCACCGACTCCAGCACCATGCCCAGCCGGGCCCGCAGCAGCCCCGTGGTCCGGGTGCCGTCGTCAGGAACGATCATCGGCCCAACGTACGGCGCCGGCAGCGCGCGCCGCGACTGAGATGCGGCTGAGCACCTCACGACCATCCCACCCGGTCGGCCGAGACCGTCGTGCTCACCGGGTGGTGGCGGGCGCCAGGCCCATCGGTTCGGCGTTGTCGAACGTCTCGCGCGCCTCGGCGACGGACTCGTAGTTCTGCTGCGCCCACAACCGCAGGGCGGCCAGGGGCTCGGTCACGCCGCGCCCCAGTGCGGTCAGCTCGTACTCGACGCGCAACGGTACGGAGGGGTAGACCGTGCGCGTGATGAGCCCATCACGCTCCAAGGTGCGCAACGTCTGCGTGAGCATCTTCTGGCTGATGCCTTCCAACCGGCGCTTCAGCTCACCGAACCGCTTGGGTCCGTCTTCGAGGTCGCCGATCACGAGTGCCGTCCACTTCGACGCGACCATGTCCAGCAGGTCGCGGCACGGGCACATCTTGAGATAAACGTCCCTGATCACGAGTGGTTTCTACCAGGTACCCAGCGCGCAGAGAAGTGCCTGGTTGCGAGCGGAGAGCAACTCTCCCAAGCTGGTGGGCATGCGAGCGATCACCCAGAACGAGTTCGGCGGTCCCGGCGTGCTGACCCTCACCGACGTGCCCAAGCCCACCCCGCTTCCGACGGAGGTGCTCGTCAAGGTGCACGCGGCCGGTGTCAACCCGGTCGACTGGAAGACCCGCGCCGGCGGTGGCATGGCCGGCCTGCAGACCTTCCCGCTCGTCCTCGGCTGGGACGTGTCGGGTGTCGTCGAGGAGGTCGGCTTCGGCGTGACGACGCTCGAGCCCGGCGACGAGGTCTTCGGGATGCCGTGGTTCCCGCGCGCTGCGGGCGCCTACGCCGAGTACGTCACGGCGCCGTCCCGCCACTTCGCGAAGAAGCCGGAGGGCCTGAGCCACGTCGAAGCGGCCGCGCTGCCACTGGCCGCGCTCACCGCCTGGCAGGTTCTCGTCGACACCGCTGACGTGCGGCCGGGGCAGAAGGTGCTGGTCACGGCCGCGGCGGGTGGCGTGGGGCACTTCGCGGTCCAGATCGCGAAGGCGCTCGGCGCGCACGTCATCGGCACCGCCCGCGAGCCCAAGCACGCGTTCCTGGCGGGCTTGGGCGCCGACGAGGTGGTGGACTACACGAAGGGTGACTACGAGGGGACCGACGTCGACGTGCTCGTCGACCTGGTCGGCGGCGCGTCACCGGACCCGGTGCGCCCCGGTGGGTTGTTCGTCGGCGTGCCGTCCGGAGTGGACCGGCCGGTGCGCGACGACATCAGGACCAGCCCGATCCTGGTCGAGCCCGACCGCGCGGGGCTGGAGGGGATCGCCGCGCTCGTCGAGAGGGGCGAGCTGCGGGTGCACGTCGACGCGACGTTCCCGCTGGCGGACGCCGGACAAGCGCATGCCCTGGGCGAGCAGGGCCGCACCCAGGGCAAGATCGTGCTGGAGGTCTAGTGGTGCGTCACGCAACGTTGACCGGGTAATGGGTCCAGGTGCGGATGGGTGAGTCGGTGGCGAAGCCGGTCTTGGGCTTGGCACGGGCGTTGCGCCAGCGGATGTAGGCCGCGATCGCGGTGTTCTGCTCGGTGTGGCTGCGGTGATCGGTGCCGTTGAGAGCGAAGTAGCGCAACGCGGCGAACTCGGCCTCGATCCAGTTCAGCCAAGACCCGTAGGTCGGCAGGAACACCAGCTCGACCTGGTTGCCGGCGGCCCATGTGCGGACGTCGGGGTGGCGGTGCGGGGAGAAGTTGTCCATGACCAGGTACGACTTCTCGCCCGGCCAGCGGGCGCGCAGGGTTTTGAGTAGATCGAGGAACTCGCTGTGGCGTTTGCGGGGCCGGATCCGGTAGAGGATCTTGCCGGTGGTCAGATCGAGGGCGGCGAGCATGTGCATGACGCCGCCGTAGCGGTTGTAGGTCGCCCGTAAT
>NZ_FOFR01000040.1 GCF_900110955.1 Lentzea xinjiangensis | reverse complement strand
CACCCGCTACGACAAACTCGCCACCCGCTACCAGGCCACCGTCCACGTCGCCGCCATCAACATCTGGCTACGCCACATCTAAAACACCGCCTAGCCCTCCGTCGTGAGGCCGAGCGAGCCGTCCAGCCGCGGCACGCACGCGCCGTCGCGCTCGTCGGAGGCCAGGAACTCGGTGAGGCAGCGGCCGATCTGCTCGTGGCCGCGCGCGTTGGGGTGGAAGGACTCCTGCAACGCGTGCGAGGAGCGCCGCTGGTCCCTCAGCCCGTCCCAGTCGACCGCCAGGCGCGTGAACCACTCGGACGACGGGTCGTCGCCGCCCACGCACGCCTCGTGGCCCTCGCCGGCGCGCGCGAGGTCCAGGAAACGGGCGTTCACCTTCGCGGCGGCCTCGCGCAGGCCGTTCGAGAGCTCGGGTACCGCCTCCTCGACGACCCACTCCAGGTCGCTCGTGCGCAGCGGGCAGCCGGAGAGGTTCTGCAGCGAGCGGGGCATCTTCGGCGACACCGGCGCCGCGTAGGACTGCACGACGAGCTCGTAGGAGGAGTCGAGGTAGCCGGAGTCGCGCATGGTCTGGCGGATGGCGCTCAGCGTGTTCTCGACCTTGGGGACCATCCGCCGCACGCGTTTGGTCCACTCCGGCGCCACGGACGACGTGCAGTCGCTGCGCTTGCCCCACGCCTCGAAGCACTTGTTGAGGATCTCGGCGAAGCGCGGGTCGTCGTTCGCGCCGACGGCCACCACGATCCCGACGACCCGGTTGGCGGCCGCCACCTCGCGCAGGCGGGGGAGCTGCTCGTTGCGCAGCTTGTCGGAGTTCGCGCCCGAACACGCCAGGTTGATCCGCTGGTCGGCCTCGACCGCCGCCTTGAGGATCTCGGCGTCCCGCGAGCGGTGGCACCAGTTGCCGCCGTCTTCGCCGTCGGTGCCCGGCTCGTAGTTGCCCGCGCCCTCACCGGACATCGTGCTGTCGCCGAGGGCAACGACCGCGGTCCTGGACTCGCGGTCGGGATCGGAGGGCGGTGGGAACGGGTGGTCGCTCACGATCACCAGGATCGCGAGCAGTCCGATCACCGCGAGGGGCAGCACTCTGCGCATCGCCGCCGAGTTTACGGGGGTGGCCGAATGCGAGGGGGATATGGCGTTGCCGCCACCTCATGTGATGAGGAAAGTGGAGATGTGGGGAACTTGAGGGAAGTAGTCGTGGTCGGTTACGACCGCACGGCGTTGCTGGATCTGGCGGGACCGGTGGAGGTCTTCCAGTCGGCGAACTACGGCCAGCCGCGCTACCGGGTCACGATCGCCACGCTCGGGGGAGGACCTTTCACGGCGACCGCCGGGGTGCGCGTCGAGGCGGGAGCCGACCTGCGCACGCTGGACCGCCCGATCGACACGCTGCTCGTGGTCGGCGGCTGGGGGTACGACGAGGCCGCGGCCGATCCGGTGCTCACGGCGCACCTGCGGCGCCTCGCGGAGAGGTCGCGGCGCGTCGCCGGTGTCTGCACGGGCGCCGTGGTGCTGGCCGGCGCGGGGTTGCTCGAGGGCAGGAAAGCGACCACGCACTGGGCATTCACGGGCGAGCTCGAGGACCGCGGGGTCGAGGTCGAGCCGGACGCGATCTTCGTCTGCGACGGGCAGGTCGCCACGTCCGCCGGCGTGACCGCGGGCATCGACCTCTCGCTCGCCATGGTCGAGCAGGACCACGGGCCCGCGCTCGCCCGCAGGATCGCGCAGTACCTGGTCGTCTTCCTGCAGCGTTCGGGCGGTCAGTCGCAGTTCAGCGTGCACACCCGCGCGAAGCCGGTGGCCGACGGCTCGTTGCGCGCGTTGCTCGACGACATCCACGCCGACCCGGCGCGCGAGTGGACGGTGCCGATGATGGCGCGCAACGCCATGATGAGCGTGCGGCACTTCGCCCGCGTCTTCTCCCGCAGCGTGGGCGTCTCGCCCGCGCAGTACGTCGAACGAGCCCGCGTCGAGGCCGCCGCCGACCGGCTGGCGAGCACCGGTGACTCGTTGGACCTCGTCGCCCGCCAGTCGGGGTTCGGCTCCGCCGAGACCCTGCGCCGGGCCTTCCTGCGCGTGCTCGGCGTGTCGCCGGGCAGCTACCGCGCCCGTTTCCGGACGACCGGAGTCGCTTGATGGAAGCTGCTTTCGTGCTCTACCCGAAGATGACGGCGCTCGACTTCGTCGGTCCGTTCGAGGTGCTCGCCTCGGTGCCGGTCGTGACGACGCGGTTCGTCGCCGCGTCACTCGACCCGGTGACGTCCGACAACGGGCTGAGCGTCGTGCCGACCGACACGTTCGACACGCTCAAGTCGACCGACGTCGTGGTGGTGCCGGGATCCGGGCACTGGCGCGAGCTGCTCGCGGACTCCGGCGGCGTGGTCGAGTGGTTGCGGGCGGTCCACCCGACGACGAAGTGGACGACGTCGGTGTGCACCGGGTCGACGCTGCTCGCGGAAGCCGGCCTGGTGACGAGGGCGACCACGCACTGGGCCGCGCGCGAGGACCTCGAAGCCCGTGGCGTCGAGGTGAGCACCGACCGGGTCGTGTTCGACGGCAAGGTCGTCAGCGGCGCGGGCGTGTCGGCGGGCATCGACATGGCGCTGCGGCTGGTCGAGGCCGAGTTCGGCGAGGTGGTCGCGCAGGCCGTCCAGTGCGGCATCGAGTACGACCCGCAGCCGCCGCGCTCCTACGACTCGATCCCGCCGGAGATCGCCCAGGGCCTCCAGGCCGCGTTCGACTCACGTCAGGCCTGACTGGACGGCGAACACGACGAGCTGGGCGCGGTCGCGCGCGCCCAGCTTCACCATCGCCCGCGACACGTGCGTGCGGACGGTCGCGGGCGAGATCACCAGCCGGTCGGCGATCTCGTCGTTGGACGCGCCCGACGCGACGTGCCGCATGATCTCCCGTTCGCGCTCGGTCAGCTTGTCGAGGTGCGGCACGGGCCGCGCCGACGCGCCGGACGCGAACCTGTCGATCACCCTGCGCGTCACCGACGGTGAGAGCAGCGACCCGCCGTCGGCCACCACGTGCACGGCCCGCAGCAGGTCGGCGGGGTCGGAGTCCTTGACCAGGAACCCGGACGCGCCGGTGCGCAGCGCCTCGAACACGTACTCGTCGAGGTCGAACGTGGTGAGCACGACGACCCTGACCCCGGTGCAGGCGGGATCGGCCGAGACGCGGCGCAGCACCTCCAGGCCGTCCATCAGCGGCATGCGGATGTCGAGGAACACCACGTCGGGCTTGACCGACCGGATCAGCGACAGGGCCTCCCGTCCGTCCGCGGCCTCGCCGGCGAACGCGACGCCGTCCTCGGTCTCGATCAACGTCCGCAGCCCCATCCGGACCAGCGGCTGGTCGTCGGCCACCACCACGCGAATCATGACGGCAACGGTATCCGGGCGATCACCGCGAAACCGTTCGCCGCGTCGACCTCGAGCGTGCCGCCGAGCGCTTCCGCCCGTGATCGCATACCGCTGATGCCGTGGCCTTCGGTGTAGGAGCCCGGTGTGCCGGTGTCGGTCACGTGGACCACGAGCTCGCCGCGCACGGCGTAGACCTTGACGGAGGCGGTGACGCCGGGGGAGGAGTGGCGCAGGACGTTGGTCAGCGACTCCTGCACGATCCGGTAGACGGCCTGCTGGTGGCTGCCGGGCAGGTCGACCTCGTCGACCTCGGCCGACACCTCCAGCCCCGCCTCGCGCATCCGCGCCGCCAGCGCGGGGAGGTCCGCGAGCGAGATCGCCGGGGTGAGCGGTGCCGAGCCGCGCAACGTGTCCAGTTCGGACCGCAAGCCCTCCAACGCCTCCTTCGAGGTCTCGCGGATGGCCTCCAGGGAGGCGCGTGCCTTCGCGGGGTCCTTGTCCAGCACGTACAACGCGACCCCGGCCTGCATCGCGATGACGCTCAGGCCGTGGCCGACGACGTCGTGGACCTCCTGGGCCAGCCGCAGCCGTTCGGAGATGACCACCCGCTCGCGCACGTCCACAACGGACTTCCTGCGCAGCTTCACCAGCACACCGGCCACGACCGGCAGCAGGATCCAGCCGGCGGACCAGGTGATCCACGACGTCACCGAGTCCTTCCACCACGGCAGGATCGCCAGCGCGTAGAGCAGGGCCGACGCCGCCGCCGGCTCGATGCGCGCGTGCACGGCCACCGCGTACATCGCCGCGACACCGCTCACCAGGACCGGGCCGAACGGGTAGCCCAGCGCCAGGTAGACCGCGATGGCCGCGGTGGTGACCGCGACCGTCCACAAAGGACGGACGGAGCGGAACAGCAGGCCGCAGGCCGCCGCGGTGATCAGCAGGTAGCCGGTGACGTCGAGCGCCTCCGCGCCCTGCAGCCGGGCGGCGAACCGCGTCCCGGCGAGGCCGAAGAGCAGCAGCGCCACCGTCAGCGCCACGTCCTGCCACTTGATCCGCATGCCGCCGACGATACGACCGGGGACGTACGCAGATGTGCGTATCTTCATGACGCTCCGGGGCGGACGACGCCGGGTTCGCGCGGGGCCACCGTTGGACCCATGATCGTGACGACGGAGAAGCTGACGAAGCGCTACGGCGACCGCGCAGTGGTGGACGGGGTCAGTCTGTCCGTGCGGCGGGGCGAGGTCTACGGGTTCCTCGGTCCCAACGGCGCGGGCAAGACGACCACGATCCGCATGCTGCTGGGCCTCGTGCGGCCCACGGCCGGGTCGGCCAGGGTGCTCGGGGAGCCGCCGGGCACTCCTGGGGCGTTGCGCAGGGTCGGATCGCTGATCGAGGGGCCGGGCTTCTACCCGTACCTGTCCGGCCGCGACAACCTGCGCGTGCACGCCGCCCGCCGCGGTGTCGCCGGGACGCACGTGGAGGCGGTGCTGGAGCAGGTCGACCTCGCGGGCGCCGCGCACGAGAAGTTCCGGCGCTACTCGCTCGGCATGAAGCAGCGGCTCGGCGTCGCCGCGGCCCTGCTCGGCCGGCCGGAGCTGCTGATCCTCGACGAGCCGACCAACGGCCTCGACCCGGCGGGCATGGCGGACATGCGCGACCTGGTGCGTGCACTGGCGGCGCGGGGCCAGACGGTGCTGCTGTCGAGCCACCTGCTCGGCGAGGTCGAGGAGGTCTGCGACCGGGTCGGGGTGATCTCGCGGGGCCGGCTCGTCGCGGAGAACACGGTCGAGCAGCTCCGCGGCGACACCGTGCTGCTGGTCCGCGCCGACCCGATCGAGAAGGCGCACGTGCTGATCGAGGGCAGCTCGGTGCACGGCGACGTGCTGCACGTGCGGCAGACCGACGCGGGCTCGCTGGTGCGGACGCTGGTGCGCGCGGATGTGGACGTGCGGGAGGTCCGGCCGCTGCGCCGGACGCTGGAAGAGGTCTTCTTCGAGATGACGGGAGCGGCGTGATGGGCAGCGGCGTGTTGGGCAGCGGCGTGTTGGGCAGCGGCGTGTTGGGCAGTGTGAAGGCGGAGCTGCTGCGGCTGTGGAAGTGGCCGGCGACGTGGGTGCTGATCGGCGTCTGGCTGGTGATGACGCTGACGTTCGGCTACGTGTTCAACTACCTCGCCCTCAACGGTGGCGCCGACACGCGCGACCTCTCGCAGCAGCAGCTCATCAGCGCGATGCAGCCGGAGAACGTGGGCGCGGCCGTGGTGCGCGGCCTGCCGATGTTCGGCGGCGCGATCATCCTGGTGCTCGCGGCGCTCGCGGTGGGCAGCGGTTACGGCTGGGGCACCTGGAAGACCACGCTGACCGCCGGCCCGCGCCGGGTCTCGGCGATGGCGGGCACCCTGGGAGCCTTGGGGATCATCGTGGTCGTCCTGGTCGCGCTGACGTTCGTGGTCGACCTGGGCGCGGCCGTCGCGGTGGCGTCGGCCGAGGGCTGGGAGTGGAGCCTGCCGGGGCTCGGCGCGCTGGAGGCGTTGGGCGCGTCACTGCTGATCGCCGCCATGTGGACGGCGTTCGGCGTCTTCCTCGGCGTGGTCACCAGGGGACCCGCGCTGGCCGTCGGTCTCGGGCTGATGTGGGCGATCGTCACCGAGAACCTGCTGCGCGGCGTCGGGGCGCTGCTCGGACCGGTCGAGTCGCTCACCGAGGTCCTGCCCGGTGGCTCGGCCGGCAACCTGGCCGGCGCGGTCGGCGGATCCGGTGCGCCCGGTGTGCTGACCAACCTCGGCGGCACCACGGCCGCGGTCTTCCTCGCCGGTTACGTCGTGGTGTTCCTGGGCGCGGCGACGCTTCTGAAGGTGCGCCGCGACCTCGTGTAGCGGCAGGGCACGCCGAGCACGACCGCGACTCCGCGTGGGGTGTCGCGGTCGTGCGGCTCACAGGCCGGGCACGTCCGGAACGTGCGACCCGGTGAACCCCGCCCGAGCGGCCAGTCGTCAGAACTGCGTGGGGACCATCTCGACGACGAACCGCGCACCGCGCGGCGAACGGTCCTCCACCCACACCCGTCCGCCGAGCCGGTGCACGTGCTCGCGGACCAGCGCGAGCCCCAGCCCGCTGCCCGTGTCGTCACCCCGGCTGCCCGCCATGACGCCGCGCGAGAACCGTTCGAAGATCTCCTCCCGCAACGGCTCCGGCACCCCGGGCCCGCGGTCCTCCACCGCCAGCCGGACCACCGGCCCGCACCTGCGCACCGACACGAGCACCGCGCCGCCCGCGTGCCGCTCGGCGTTGTCCAGCAGGTTCGTCAGCACCCGGTCGAGCCGCCGCCGGTCGCCCAGCACCACGACCGGCTCGAGGTCGAGCGGCACCGCGGTCCGCGTCGCGATCACGTTGCGCACCAGCGCGTCCAGGGCGATCTCCTCCGGTGGCGGGTCGTCGACCTGGCCGGAGCGCGAGATCTCCAGCAGGTCCACGACCATCCGCGCGAACCTGTCGACCTCCGACGTGAGCAGTTCCAAGGCCGTCCCGGCGGTGCCCGGCAGGTGCTCGCGCCGGCGCCGCAGCAACGCGCTCGCGTTCACCATCGTCGTCAACGGCGACCGCAGCTCGTGCGACACGTCCGAGGCGAACCGCGCGTCCCGCAGCGCCCGCTGCTCCAGGGCCGCCGCCGTCGAGTTGAACTTCGCCGCCAGCGCGGCGAGGTCCGGGTCGTCCTGGTCGGGCAGCCGGGCGCGCAGATCGCCGCCCGCGATGCGGTCCGCCGCGGAGTTGAGCTCCGACAGCGGCCGCAACGCCCGCTTCGACGCCCACGACCCCAGCGCCGCCCCGAGCAGCGCGGAGCCGATCGTGCCGGCGATCAGCACCGCGCCGATGAACGTGGAGGTGCGGTTGAGCTGCCGCAGCCCGAACAGCTCGACGTACACCGAGCCGCCCGCCACCGGCCGCGCCACGGCGAGCACGGGCAGGCCGTTCACGGTGATCCGCTCGCTGGTGGGCGGGTGCTCGACCAGTGCGGCGGGCAACTGCGCCGGCTCGACCCCGCGGCCCGCGCTCACCAGGCCGTCCGGGCTCAGCACCAGGATCGACGAGTCGGGTCCGGTGGTGAGCCCGGTCAGCAGCTCACCGAGGCCCGGCGAGGACAGCGACTGCTCGACCAGCCGCACGTTGACCTCGGCCTGCCGCTTCGCGCAGGCCTCCCGCTGCCGCAGCAGGTAGCCGGAGGCGAGGTTCCACGTCGCGAACGCCAGCACGCTCGTCACGAGCAGGAGACCGGAGCCGAACGCGAGCGCGACCCGCCAGCGCAGGGTCAGCCTCACGAGCCGATCCGATATCCGGTGCCGCGCACGGTGAGCAGCAACGCCGGATCGTCCGGGTTCGTTTCCACCTTGCGGCGAAGTCTGCGCATGTGGACGTCGAGCAGGCGGGTGTCGCCGAAGTAGTCGTAGCCCCAGACCTTCTGCAGCAGTTGTTCCCTGGTGACGATTCGGCCGCCCGCACCAGCGAGTTCCAGCAGCAGCCGGAATTCCGTTCTGGTGAGGTGAACCCGTTCGCCCGCACGGTGCACAAGCCCTTCCTGCGGACGGATTTCCAGATCGCCGATCCGAACGAATTCCCGGCCGGGTCCGCGCCGCCGCAACAACGCGCGGATGCGCGCCGCGAGAACGCTCGCCATCAACGGTTTCGTGACGTAGTCGTCCGCTCCCGCCTCCAGTCCGGCGATCACGTCACGGGCGTCCGTGCGCGCCGTCACGACGATGATGGGCAGGTCACCGCGGGACCTGAGGGTCCGCACGAGCTCCAGCCCGTCGAGGCCGGGCAGGGTGAGGTCGACCAGCACCACGTCGAACGGCTCCTTCTCCAGCCGCGGCAGCGCTTCCTCACCGGAACAACTCTCGTCGACGGCGAAACCCTCGTCGGACAAGGCGAGGCTCAACGCCCGCCGGATTCGCTCGTCGTCTTCGACGAGCAGGACCCGTAAGCACACGACGACTCCACTGTGTAAGAGCCGCGGCGACGGCTCTCACACAGTGGGGGGTCAGTCGATCAAAAGCAAGAACGTTTCGGGTCAGAATGCAGTGAGAACAACCCTGGCGGAACGCGGGTTCGGTTCGTGAACAAGTGACTCGAACGCACCGACGTCGTCGAACGCGAAGCCGTACGCCTTACCGTCGGCCATGTTCTGGTGCACGATCTTCGAGAAGTGGTTGGTCGTCGCGCGGGTGTAGAACTCGCTCGCGTTGTAGGTCGGCTGGGTGTGCAGGTAGCCGAGCGTCGACCGGTTGAGCGCCGCGCACAGCGACCGCGAGATCGCGCCGACGTCGTTGTTCGGGGCCGCGAGCCGCCCGTCGCAGTTGAGGACGTCGCGGGTGGACGGCTGCTGGAACGACGCGACCTGCCGTCCGGACGAGTCGGTGAAGTTGAGCACGCCGCCACTGGTGCGGCCGGTGAACCTGCGGTTCGGCTCGTTCTGGTACGGCACCACGGTCAGCGGCGTGTTCTGGTAGGTCGCCCACGCGCTGCTGACGTAGCCCGCGTAGTACGAGCTGGAGAACAGGCCGGCGTCCAGGCCCTTGCTCGGGTTCAGCACGCGCAGCCGCGTGCCGTCGGAGCGGGTGTGGACCAGCCGCGACCAATCGCCGCCGAGTTGCTGGTGCTGGTCGAAGATGCGGTTGCGGCCGTTCGGCACGAGCTGGCCGGTGCGCTTGGTGGCGCCGGCCTGCGAGGTGGCCTCGACCGCGTGCGGGACCGCGAACATGTCCACCTGGGAGCTGTTCAGCCACAACCCGCCGCCGTTGTAGGTGAACTCGCTCCAGTCGAACAGGATGTCGCGGTTGGGGTCGCCCGCGGCCCACGGCGCCGGCTGCACGAGACCGCCCGGCACCAGGGAGAACTTCAGCTTGTCCCGGAACGACATGTAGAGCCGCCCGCCCGCGAGGTTGAGCGGGATCTGCAGGGTCCTGCTCGCTCCGCTGGCGGGACCGGGGATCGACACGTCCGGCGCGGGGGTGGGTGGGTTGCCGCCTCCGGACCAGGGCGTGAACTGGCCGTTCGCGTTCACGTACCCGAGCCGGCCGCCCATCTCGCCGAACACGTACAGGTGGACCGCGTCGCCGCGGCCGGACTCGTTGGTGACGGTGAGCGGGAGCAGGGGTGGCGGAGCGGCTTGTGCGGGTGGGGACATCGTTGTCAGCCCGAGTAGGGCCGATGTCGCGAGCAGCAGGAGCTTGCGCATCGGACTATCTCCTCACTGAGACAGGGTTGCGTGAGAGCGCTCTCATAGTCAGCGGGATCGTGTTGATCTGTCAAGAATGGATCTCATGCGCGCGTTGACGGTGGATCTTGCACGACCCGGCTCCCTGGCACTGGCCGAGCGGCCGGACCCGGAGCCCGGACCAGGGGACCTGCTGGTCGAAGGACTCGCGGTCGGCATCTGCGGGACGGATCGCGAGATCGTCCGCGGTGAGTTCGGCACCGGCGGGACGCTCGTGATCGGCCACGAGTCGCTGGGCCGGGTGATCAGCGGACCCGGCTTCGCACCCGGCTCGCTGGTCGCGGGAGTGGTGCGCAGACCGGACCCGGAGCCGTGCGTGGCCTGTGCGCGCGGCGAGTTCGACATGTGCCGCAACGGCCGGTACACCGAGCGCGGGATCACCGGGCTCGACGGGTACGGCTCGACGCTGTGGACGGTGCCGGCCGAGTACGCCGTCGGCGTCGGCTCCACGACCGGTGTGCTGGTCGAACCGGCGTCGGTGGTGGTCAAGGCCTGGGAGCGGCTGGACCGGCTCGCGGTGTTCGGGTTCGAGAGCGTCCTGGTCACCGGCGCGGGCCCGATCGGGCTGCTGGCGGCGCTGATCGGCGTGCAGCGCGGCCTGGACGTGCACGTGTTCGACCTCGCCGCCGACGGCCCGAAGCCCGGCCTGGTCGAGTCGCTGGGCGCGACCTACCACCGGTCGCTGCCCGACCACCCGGTCGTCATCGAGGCGACCGGGGCGCCGGAGCTCGTCGCGCGGCTGCTCGGGCGCGACCTGGTGTGCCTCACCGGCGTGCCGTCCTCCGAGGTCGTCCCCGCGGACATCGGGCAGGCCAACCGGGACCTGGTGCTGCGCAACGGGATCGTGTTCGGGACGGTCAACGCGAACGTGCGGCACTACCGCGAGGCCTCCGCGGTGCTCGACCGCGCGGACGACGACTGGCTGTCGGCGATGATCACCCGGCGGGTTCCGCTGGAGTCCTACGCCGAGGCGTTCGAGCACCGGCCGGGAGACGTGAAGGTGGTGCTGGAGCTGTGAGGGTTCCCCGCCGGTGCGGGGGACGGTGCGGGGAGACCTGGTCGCGCACCACCACGTCTCCCCGCACCCCGGCTAACGGCCGCGGGGCTCCCGGCCGAACGGCAACGCCGGCCGTTCGAGCCGGGGAGCCGCCGGGATCGGCATGGTCACCGGCTGGTCCGCCGTGATCGTGATCGGCTCGCCGTGGTGGCGGGTCTCGAGCTTCGCGCCGTCCACGATCCGGTAGGTCGCCTCGGCCTCCCGCACTTCCACCGCGATCCTCGTGCCACGGAAGCACATCCGGAACGAGAACCGGGTGAGCGCGTCCGGCAGCCGCGGCGCGAACGTCAGCTCACCGCCGTGGTCGCGCATGCCGCCGAAGCCGGCCACCAGCGCCGTCCACGAGCCCGCCAGCGAGGCCATGTGCAGGCCGTTGTTGACGTTGTTGTGCAGGTCGTGCAGGTCGGTGAACGCGGCTTCGACCAGGTAGTCGTACGCCAGGTCGAGATGCCCGACCTCCGCGGCCAGCACCGCTTGCGTGCCCGCCGACAACGACGAGTCGCGCACCGTGCGGGCCTCGTAGTAGGCGAAGTTGCGCGCCTTCTCCTCGGCGGTGAACGCGTCACCGCGCACGTGCATCGCGAGGACGAGGTCCGCCTGCTTCACGACCTGCTTGCGGTACAGGTCGAAGTACGGGAAGTGCAGCAGGAGGGGGTACTTGTCCTCGGGAGTGTTCTCGAAGTCCCACTCCGCGTGCTTGGTGAAGTTGTCCGCCTGCGGGTGGACCCGCAGCATGTCGTCGTACGGGATCGCCATCGCGTCCGCGGCCCTGCGCCAGGCCGCGATCTCGTCCTCGGTGGCGTCGGTCCTGCCGGGGTTGCGTTCCGCGGCGTCGGCGGCGGCCCGCAGGTTCTGCTGGGCGATCAGGTTGGTGTAGACGTTGTTGTCGACGATCGCCGAGTACTCGTCCGGCCCGGTGACCCCGTCGATGCGGAAGCCGTCGTGCGGGTCGTGGTGGCCGAGCGAGGCCCACAGCCGCGCCGTCTCCACGAGGATCTCGGTCGCCTCCTCGCGGTCGAAGTCCTCGTCGTTCGTGGCGTTGAGGTACTGCTGCGTGGCGTACGCGACGTCACCGGAGACGTGGAACGCCGCCGTGCCCGCCGGCCAGTACGCGCTGCACTCGGCGCCGTTGATCGACCGCCACGGGAACGCGGCGCCCTTGAGCCCCAGCACCTCCGCGCGGTCCCGCGCGGCGTCCAATGTGGAGTGGCGCCACCGCAGCGCGTCGCGCGCCGCGTCGGGCAGCGTGTAGGTGAGCACCGGGAGCACGAACATCTCGGTGTCCCAGAACGCGTGGCCGTCGTAGCCAGGGCCGGTCAGGCCCTTGCCGGGGATGGCGCGGGTCTCCCCGCGGGCACCGGCCTGGATGATGTGGAACAGCGCGAACCTGATCGCCTGCTGCAACTGGTCGTCGCCGTCGACCTCGATGTCGGCGACCTGCCAGAAGTTGTCCAGGAACTCCCGCTGCTCGGCCAGCAGCCCGTCCCAGCCGGTTTGGCAGGCGCCCGCCAGGGCGGCCTCGACCTGCGCCCGCAGCGCGGGCGTGGACCGCTTGCCGGACCAGCCGTAGCCGAGGTACTTGGTGAGCTTGAGGCTGCTGCCGGCGGCCACGTCGGCGGCCGCGGTGAACCTCGCGAGGTCGTCCTCCGCGCGGATCTCCGTGCGGACGTCGGAGCTGCCGGCGACGTCGATCTCGTGGTCCATCGCGGCGGCCATCCGCAGACCGGAGGCCTTGGTGCGGTGGCACAGCACCGCCCGCGTCTTCTCCGCCGTCATGAAGTCGTTGACCAGCGGCGAGTCCAGCGCGGCGGCGACGCGAGGATCGTTGCTGCGACTCTGGATCGGCTCGTTGGCGAGCAGGTCGGACTGCACGACGAGCTGCACGTCGTCCATCGGCTCGACCTCGTAGCGAATGGCGGCGACCGCGCGCTGGGTGAACGAGACGAGCCGTTCGCTGCGGACGATCACCCGCCGGCCGGTCGGCGACTCCCACAGCGTGCGGCGGCGCAGCGTGCCGGAGCGGAAGTCGAGCGTCCGCTCGTGCTCGATCGCGTTGCCGTAGCGCATGTCCAGCGGCTCGTCCTCGACCAGCAAGCGGATGATCTTGCCGTCGGTGACGTTGACGACCGTCTGCCCGGCCTCGGGGTAGCCGTAGCCCTTTTCGCCGTACGGGAGCTGGTGCTGTTCGTGGAAGCCGTTGAGGTACGTGCCCGGCAGGCCGCGCGGCTCACCTTCCTCGAGGGTGCCCCGCATGCCGATGTGGCCGTTGGACAGGGCGAACGTCGACTCGGTCCGGTGCAGCTGGTCCACGGCCAGGCCCTGCCAGCGCAGTTGCCACGGCTCGATCGCGTAGCTCATGACAGCAGCTCGTCGAGCTCGTTGACGACCACGTCGGCGCCGCCTGCCTTGAGCGCTTCCGCCTGGTGCCCGCGGTCGACGCCGACGACGAAACCGAACCCGCCGTCGTGCCCGGCTTTCACACCGGCGAGCGCGTCCTCGTAGACGGCGGCGTTCTCCGGCGCCGTCTTCAGCCTCCTGGCGCCCTCGACGAACGAGTCCGGCGCCGGTTTGCCCCGCAGGTTCGACGCGGTGATCACGTTGCCGTCCACCAGGGCGTCGACGTAGTCGAGCAGGTTGCCAGCGCGCAGCACGCGCATGGCGTTGGCCGACGACGTGACCACGCCGATCGGCATGCCCGCTTCCCGTGCGGCCCGCAGGTAGCGCACCGAGCCGTCGTAGGGCGTGATGCCCTGCTCGTCGATGATCTGGTTGACCAGCTCGTTCTTCTGGTCGCCGATGCGGCGGACCTCGTCCTCCGGCGGCGTGAGGCCGCGGGAGGCGAGGAAGCTGCGGACGCCGTCGTAGCGCGGCTTGCCGTCCACGTGAGCGAGGTAGTCCTGCTCGCTGAACGGCTGGCCCATCGCTTCGAAGGTCTGCCGCCACGCCTGGCGGTGCAGGACGGCGGTGCTCGTGAGCACACCGTCGAGGTCGAACAGCAGCGCCGTGATCTTCTCCGGGATGCCGAGGCTCATGCTGTGATCATGCCCCCGTCTCTCCGGCGTCGCCGCGTTCTTCCGCGAGTCGTTCGTCGAGCGGGCGGGGGTGGGCCTGTTCGTACTCGGTCATCCCGTACTTGGTCGACCCGGCCCAGTCCTCCGGCGGGTCCATGCCCTCCTCCAGCGGGTCCTTCTGGAGGTTGTCCTCGTCGAGCCCCTCGTAGTCCAGGTCTTCCGGGACGTATGCCCCACGGTCTTCGCTCATGCCGTGGGCAATACCCAGTTCGGTCTCATCCGATGCTTTGGCCGACGAGCGAGCCGATGGCGTAGGTGACGCCCATCGCGACCAGTCCGCCCGCGACGTTGCGGATCATGGCGCGGCGCCTGTTCGCGCCACTGAGCTTCGCGCTGACGAACCCGGTCAGGGCGAGGGTGAGGATCGCGGCGGCGACCGTGACGGGCACGCGCAGGCCGGTCGGGGTGAACGCGATGGCGGCCAACGGCAGCAGGGCACCGGCGGTGAACGAGAGGAAGCTCGCGACGGCGGCGCCCCACGGGTCGGTCAGCCCGTCCGGGTCGATGTGCAGCTCGGCCTCGGCGTGGGCGGCCAGCGCGTCGTGCTCGGTGAGCTGTCGCGCGACCTCTCCGGCGGTGGCCTCGTCGAGCCCCTTGTCCTCGTAGATCTCCTTGAGCTCTTCGAGCTCCTCCTCGGGCGCGTCCGCGAGCTCGCGGCGCTCCCTGGCGAGCAGGGCGCGCTCGGCGTCGCGCTGGCTGCTGACCGAGACGTACTCCCCGCTCGCCATGGACATCGCGCCGGCGAAGAGGCCCGCGAGGCCCGCGACGAGGATCTGGGTCCGGTCCGTCGTGGCGCCCGCGACACCCACCACGAGGCTCGCGGTCGAGACGATGCCGTCGTTCGCCCCGAGCACTCCCGCCCGCAGCCAGTTCATCCGGTCGCCGGTGACCTCGTCGTGGGGCTCGTGGTGCGCCATGGCCGCAGAGTAGCCGGAGTACGTCCATCCGGTGGATGTTTTGCCTGGTCAGGGGCCAAGTGTTCGGTTTTTGTCAGACCTGCGTGGCACCATGTCGAACAGGTGTTCGTGTGCGTGCTAGAGGAGGTCAGTTCCGATGCAGATCGAACCCCGTCGCTGGCCGGGCCGAGTGGTGCCGTCCACCGACGCCGACGTGGACATCGCCGTCGAGTCCCTGTGCGTGCGCGCCTCGTGGCCGGACGCCGACCGCCGGTGGGTGCGCCGCCTGCTCGAGCCGTGGTTCGCGGCGGGCTGGAGCGTCGACGCCCTGCTCGTGGCCGTCGACACCAGGCCGGACGGCACGCGCCAGGGCAGGCCGAGGTCGCGGGCCCAGGTGGCCCACGAGTTCCTGAGAGCCCGCCTGCGCACCTGGACCGCGGACGGCGCCGGGCTGGCCCGCCCGCCGCTCGCGGGCATGTCGCTGGGCGAGTGGTACCGCGTGAACCGCCGCAACGCCGCCCTGCACGCGCCCCGGTCCCGCCCCGGCCTCACCTCCGAGGGCGAGCGGGCGCGGGCGGAGTCCAGGGCGCTGGCGCACCGGCGTGATCCGGTCGAGCGGAGCCGGGAGAAGGGGCGCCGCCGGCAGGAGGTGCTGGACAGCCTGCTCGTGCCGGGGCAGGAGGCGCCTTCCTTTGCCGACTCGTGGCGGCTGGTGGCCGAGCTGGTGCCGGTCCCGCGGGTGTGCTCGGCGTGCGGGCACGTCCGCAACGAGGTGGCGCGTCCGGCGCACCGCGTCGCTTAGTGGTGGCGGTGCGCCCGGCCTGGCCGTGCGGGCGCTGCCTCTGGTGGGTGCCTCGGAGGCGGGGTGCGGAGGCCCGTTCGATCGGGCTGATGCGTTCAGGCATCCGCGATCGTGTCCGGGGTCGGGCCCCACGTCGGCTCGAAGTCCGTTGACCTGCGCAAGCGGTTCAGTTCCGCTCACTTTCCCGGCTGCCGCCACCACGCGTCCGTGGTCGATTCCGGAGCCGGCCCACATCCAGCTTGCAGGCGGATGACCTGCATCGATGGTTCTTTCCCCTCATTCTTCCGCGCCGTGCAGAGCGCGAGAGCGACCGATTCACCCCCGCGTATTCGGCGAGCGGTGGTTGAACGCGGCCCAGGCCGGGAACTCGGTACGAGTTTCTTGTTTCCTGATGAAGGGGCCGACATGCTCGAAGTCACGCCGATGGCTGCCGAGGTCATCAACGAGCTCACGGCACAGTCGGAAGGAGCCGACGACGGCGTCGGCCTGCGCTTCGCCCTGTCGACCGACGACGAGGCCCAAGCCGCCCTGGAGCTGTCGTTGAGCGAGGCCGTCGACGGCGACGAGGTGGTCACGGCCGAGGCGGGGGCCAAGGTGATCATGGAGCCCGCCGCGGCCCAGTTCCTCGAGGACAAGGTCCTCGACGTGCGCCAGGACGACGAGGGCAACGCGGCTTTCGCCATCGCGCGCCAGGACCAGCCGACCTGATCGTTTCCCGGGCGGGTGGAGAACCGCCCCGCCGCCGGAACGGGCCGGGCACCGCGCGAGGTGCCCGGCCCGTTCCGCGCGAGCGGGAGAGCGAGACGCCCCCTGCTCGGTGAGCAGGGGGCGTCGCCGGCTTCGGCAGGGCGCGGTCAGCCCTCGATGCGGCGGATGACGCTGATCGGGCCGATCGAGTTGATGTCGGCGATCTTCACCGGCACGCCCTCGGTGGAGGCGTGGACGGCGCGCACGTTGTCCACCGCCATCGCCACGTGGGACTGGCTGGAGTAGTAGACGATGATGTCGCCGGCCTTGACCTCGCTGCGGGACACCGAACGGCCCGCGGCGGCCTGTGCGTAGCTGGTGCGGCCGATGGACACGCCCGCGTAGCGGTACGCCGCCTGGATCAGCGACGAGCAGTCCCACGTGTTCGGGCCGTTGGAGCCGTAGACGTAGGGCTTGCCGCGCTGCTGCAGCGCGAAGTCCAGGGCCTTGCCCGCGGTGCCCGGCGGAACCAGGATCGACGACATGTCGCCGGTGTTCTTCAGCGCGGTCTTCGTGGCTGCGCTCAGCGAGTTGTACTGAGCGCGGGCCTCGTCGAGCTGCTTCTGCAGGTCGGCCTTCTTCTTCTCGATCTCGGCGAGCAGCTTCTTCGACGCCTCGGTGGCCTCGTTGGCCGTCTTGGTCGCCGCGTCGGCGGTGTTGACCGCGTCGGTGAGCTTCTGCAGGGCCTCGGCGTTGTCGGCCGCGAGGATGTTGATGGCCGACATGCGGTTGAGGAAGTCCTGCTGCGAGTCGCTCACCAGCAGTGCCGAGATCTGGTTGAAGCGCGCACCGCCGTAGGTGGCCTCGGTGAGCAGGTCCACCTGACCGCGGAGGGACTCCTCGGCCTTCTGGGCGTTGGCCAGGTCGGCCTTGGCCTTGTCCAGTTCACCCTGCTTGGCCGCGAGGTCGCCCTGGGCCTTCAGGTGGTCCTGGTTGAGCTGGGAGGCCTTCTCGGACAGCTCGTTGTACTTCGCGAGCGCGTCGGCGGTCGAAGGCTGTGCGGTGGCCTGAGTCGTGGGCATGGCGGCCGCGACGACAGCCGCCGTCGCCACGAATGCTCCACGCACGGTGCGTCGTGAGGGGTGCGACACCACGTCGCGGGTCCTCCTTTGTCCTGGCGGCCGCCAACGCGACAACTACTGCGCGTGAGGCGGCAACCTTGGCGTGTGCCCCGAGTGGGTTAACTGCTGGGCCGAAGGTCTCGGTCAGGTTACGGAACGACCTTGTGTTCGTCTACCACCGGATCCCACCAGTTTTCCTCACGGCACGCTCTCACAGCCCGGTACGTCGGCTGATCGCGGGGTCGAGACAATCGTCACCCGACTACGCGACGGATCACCGAAATGGGTCCGATCGAGTCGATGTCGGCAATTTTCACCGGCACGCCCTCGGTCGACGCGTGCACCGCCCGGACGCCGTCGACCGCCATCGCCACGTGCGACTGGCCCGAGTAGTAGATGATGAGATCGCCGGGTGCGACCTGGGCGCGGGTCACCCCGCGGCCGACCTTCGCCTGGTCGTAGGTGACGCGCGGGATCGAGATGCCGGCCGCCCGGTAGGCCGCCTGCATGAGTGAAGAGCAGTCCCACGAGTTGGGACCGTTGGAGCCGAACACGTACGGCTTGCCGCGCTCGCCCAGCGCGAAGTTCAGCGCCATGCCGGCCGCGTTCGAGGGGACCGGCACCGGTGACTTGTCGCCGGGGGAGGCCAGCACGGCCTTCTGCGGCGCCGACAGCGACCGGTACTTCGTCCGCGCCGCGGCCACCTGCTGGTCCATGGCGGCCTTGCGGGCGGACACGTCCGCCGCGAACTTGTCGGCCGCCGCGGCGGCGCCGGTGGCGTCGGCCCGCGCCTTCTTGGCCGCGCTCAGCGTGGCGTCGAGCCGCGCCACCGCCTCGTTCTGGTCGGCGGCGATGATGGTCATCGCCTGCATCCGCTCCAGGAAGTCCTGCTGGGACGTCGACGTGAGCAGCGCCGAGATGTTCGTGAACCGGGCGCCCTCGAACGTCGCCTCGGTCAGCACGTCGACCTGGCCGCGGAACTGCGCGGACTCGGCCAGCGCCTGCTGTTCCGCCTCCGTCGCGGCCACGACGGTCGAGTTGGCCCTGGCCAGCTCGCCCTGCGCCTTGAGGTGGTCCTGGTTGAGCTTCTCGGCCTGCTGGGTCAGCTCGTTGTAGGTGGCGAGCGCGTCCGCGGCCGGTTGCGCGTGCGCCGAGGGCATCGACACCACCGTCGCGGCGACCACAGCGGCCAGAGCGGTTGTCCTTGCAGCACGTCGGCCGGGCACGCGGCCTCCTCGGAGTCGGAACGGCTTCTGAGGGGGCCTACGGCCGAACGGGTGCGGCGGTTCAGCCCGATCACGGCGCGAACCGGCCGGACCGCAGGTGACGAGGCGCTTCCGGACCGTCACAAACTCACCCGTATGTCCGTCTTGGACAGTCCTTTGATAGGTTAGGCAAGCCTAATTCAGGAGGTGGACAGGTGCGCAGGACAGTCGCCGCGGTTCTGCTGCTCGGCCTGGTGGCCGGGTGTGGCGGGAACGCTCCCACGGAGCAGCAGGGTCAGGGTCAGTGGTCGTTCAAGGACGATCGCGGCAAGGAGGTCACCGCCCCGAAGCGGCCGGAGCGCGTCGTCGCCCAGGTGTCCGCCGCGGGCGCGCTCAAGGACTACGGCGTCAACGTGGTCGGCACGTTCGGCCCGCTCAAGCGGGCGGACGGCAGCACCGACCCGGAGGCGGGCAGCATCGACCCGAGCCAGGTCACCGACGTCACCGGCCCCGGCTACGGTGAGATCGACGTCGAGAAGTTCGCCGCGCTGAACGCCGACCTGGTCGTCGCGGGCTACTACCCGGAGGTCACCGGGCTCTGGCACCTCACCGCCGAGTTCGAGGAAAAGGTGCTCAAGGTCGCCCCGACCGTCGGCATCGGCCAGTCGAAGATCCAGCTCCCGGACGGCGTCAAGCGCTTCCGCGAGCTGGCGGCGGCGCTCGGTGGCGACACCGGCTCTGCCCAGGTCAAGGCCGACGAGGAGGCGTTCACCAAGGCCGCGGACCGGCTCAAGGCCATCGGCGCGAGGATGAAGGCCGCGAACCAGAAGATCCAGGTCGTCGGCGCGGACCCGAAGCTCTTCTACGTCGCGGTGCCGGCGCGCAACCCCGACCTCGACTGGTACGCCAAGGAGCTCGGCCTGCCGCTGCTCACGCCGGACAAGCCCGACTCAGAGGGCGGCGGCTACTTCCAGTCGCTGTCGTGGGAGAACTCCGGCACGTACAAGGAGCACGTGATCATGTGGGACACCCGCCAGCACGTGCTCAACCCGGAGCAGATGAAGGAAGGCCACCCGGTCTTCCAGGCGCTGCCCGCCGTGCAGGCGAACAGGTTCGTGGAGTGGAACGCGGTCGCGCCGCTGAGCCACCGGTCCTACGCCAAGATCATGAACAAATTGGCTGACCAGCTCGAACAGGCATTGGCACGATGACCGTGTGCTGACGCTGCTGAAGGACAACGGCCCGTTGCGCGTGCTCGTCACCGCACGGGCCGTTTCCGTTGTCGGGGACGCGCTGAGCCTGGTCACGCTGATGCTGCACGTGCAGTCGGTGCTGGGCAAGGCCATCGCGGTGGCGGCGCTGCTGCTGGTCGGGGACTTCGCGCCGGCGCTGCTCAGCCCGCTGACCGGGGTGGTCGGCGACCGGTTCGACCGGCGCACCGTGATGGTCGTCTGCGAGGCCGCGCAGGGCGTGCTGCTGGCGGTCATCGCCCTCACCCTGCCGCCGTTGCCGGTCCTGCTGGTCCTCGTCGGCGTGCGTGCCGTGATCGGCCAGATCTTCCTGCCCGCCTCGCGGGCCGCCGTGCCCAGCCTGGTCGCGGGCGAGGACCTCGCGCGCGCGAACACCGCGCTGGGCTTCGGTTCCACCGGCGCCGACGTGATCGGGCCGTTGCTCGCCGCGGCGCTGCTGACGTTCCTCGACACCCGCGGTGTGCTGCTCGTGGACGCGGTGTCGTTCGGCCTGTCGGCGCTGGTGCTGCTGCGGTTGCCGGCACTGGTGGTGGCGCCGGAACCGGGGGAGTCCGTGCTCGCCGGCGCCAGGGCCGGGCTGAGCGAGATCTGGCGGAACCGGGCGCTGCGAATCCTCTTCCTCGGCTTCTGCGGTGTCGTGGCGTGCACGGCGATCGACGACGTCGCGGTGCTCCAGCTCACGACGGAGGTGTTCGGCGAGCCCGACAACGTCGCGGGGATCGTCCTCGGCGCGGTGGGAGCCGGCCTGCTGGCCGGGTACGCGTTGCTGGCGCGGGGTTCCGCGCGGATGGGCGTGGTCGCGCTGCTCATCACCGGGTTCGTGGTCAGCAGCGCCGGCAACCTGTTCACCGGTCTCGCGTGGGGTGTCGCGTCGGCGTTCGCGCTGCAGGCGGTGCGCGGGCTCGGCATCGCGGCGATGGACGTCGCGCACAGCACGCTGATCCAGCGGCTGGTGCCCGCCGAGCGGGCGGGCAGGGTGTTCGGCAACTTCTACGGCGGGATCGGTGTGGCGGCGGCGGTGTCGTACATCGGTGGCGGCCTGCTGCTGGACGCGGTGGGGCCGCGGCTGACGTTCGTCCTGGCCGGTGGTGCGGGCGTGCTGGTGGCGGGCTGGGTGGTTGCCGCTGCCAGGGCGGGAGGTGTTGAGTGGGAACCAGCCTCTTGAGGGGAGAAGGCGATGTGGGGGAAACGCCTTGCTGTTGTGGCGATCTCGTTGGTGCTGACCGGGTTGACCACCTCCGCCGCGCGGGCCGGCACCGGTGTGGTGCCCGCGTCGACGTCGTGGACGTCCGCCGGCCGCGGCTGGGTGCTGGGCCTCGACACCCTGTGCCGGACCGCGAACTGCCCGCAGCTCGTCCGCACGGTCGACGGCGGGACGTCGTGGACGCGCGTGCGGACACCGGCGCTGGCCGTGCCGGAGACGGGCCGGCTGCGCGTGGTCTTCGCGAGTGACGTGGCGGGCGTGGTGACCGACGGGGAGCAGCTGTTCGGCACCGGCGACGGCGGCGTCCGCTGGGAGCCGTCGGGCCTCAAGGGAACCGTTGGCGCACTGGGGTTCGACGACTCCGGGTTCCTCGCGGTGGTCTACGACGGCACGTCGTCCCGGTTGTTCCACCGCGAGCTGTGGTCCGGTCCGTGGCAGCCGGTGCCGGGCGTCGAGGTGGCGGGCCAGGCGTTCGGCGACCTCGCGCCGGGCCAGGTGTCGTTGGCGCGCTTCGGTGAGGTGAACCGCTACTGGACGCGGTCGGCGGCGGGCTGGGCGGAACAACCGCCGCCGTGCGCGGACTTCGCGGCCACCCGGCTCGGCACGGCCGGCTCCAGCCGGTTCGCCCTGTGCAGCTTCGATCCCGGTTTCGGGGACATGTCGAAGGAACTGCGCAAGTCCGACGGCGGCCCGTTCAAGACCGTCAGCGTGCCACCGCGTGAGGGCATCACCACCGGTTTCGCGGTCTCGCCGGACGTGGCGCTCGTGGCCGCCACCGGCCGCGACTGGTCGTTCGTGCACCGCGGCCTCGGCGAGAAGTGGGACACACCGCTCACGCTCGGCGGACCGCCGCTGGAGGACCTGGCGTTCGCGGACGCGCGCCACGTCGTGCTGGTGCGGGGCGGTCCCGGCCAGGAGTTCGCGGAGCTGTACCGGTCCGAGGACGCGGGCGCGACCTGGCGGACCGTCGCCGTCTAGCTGTAGTGACTAATCAGGTTGTTGACGGGGTGTCGGGTTGAACATGGGAGGACCTCCGGGCGGAGTGGATGTGTCTGACGCATCCCATCGGCACACGGAGGTCCTCGCGTGCACAGTAACGCCC
>NZ_FOFR01000016.1 GCF_900110955.1 Lentzea xinjiangensis | reverse complement strand
CACCCGCTACGACAAACTCGCCACCCGCTACCAGGCCACCGTCCACGTCGCCGCCATCAACATCTGGCTACGCCACATCTAAAACACCGCCTAGCGCCCTGAGTCCTCACATCGTCGAGCCTTCACGCGGCGCTGGAGCCGGCGACCGGCTCGCCGCACTCCTGGCGCCGGGCGCCCGAGGACCGAGTGCGACCCCTCAGGTGACCGCGGAGCGGATCGTCACGAATGCCGGGCGAGGTTCGCCCGCAGGACCTCTTCGAGGTTCAGCTCCACCTCGCGCGTGTGAACCCCGGCCGCGAGTGCTGCCCTGGCAAGCTCTCCGGACGCGGGGGTGAACGTTTCCCCGAGCAGGCGGTCTTCCGCGCGCAGTGCGTCCTCGAGCGTGCCGTCGGCGGCGTCGATCGCTCTGGTGGCTGCGGCGCGGACACCGTCGGGCAGAGTCGCGATGGTCAGTGCGACCCGCTCGACGAACTCGTCCAGTTCCGCGGCGGGCAGAGCTCGGTTCACCCATCCCCAGCGCTCGGCGGTCGCCGCGTCGACCAGACCGCCTGTCAGCACGATCTCGAGGGCGCGGGCGCGACCCACGAGGCGGGGCAGGTGGGCAGTCGCACCGGCTCCGGGGACGATGCCGATCAACGTCTCGAACTGGCCGAACGCCGCGGTCTCGAGAGCCGCGAATCGCAGGTCCAGGCTGGAAACCAGTTCGGAGCCACCGCCGCGGGCGAGTCCCGTGATCTTGGCGATGGTGGTCTGGGGCAGACGCCGCCAGCGTTCGTGGAGCCGCATCATCGGGCCGGTCCCGGCAAGCGTCTCCTCCGCGATCGGGAGGGCGGCGTACGTCGCGGGGTCCTCCACGAACGACAGGTCACCGTGTGCCAGGAAGAACTCCGGATTGGCGCTCTGGACCACGATGACGTGCAGGTCGGGATCGTTCTCGGCCGATGCGGCGACGGCGTCCAGGTCGAGCAGGAGCTGGGCCGTCATCAGGTTGACGGGCGGAACGTCGATCGAGACCCACAGCACTCCGTCCTGGCGCTTGAGGTGGAGGCTGGGCAAGGACTGTTCGGTCATGAGATTCCCTCGAATTGGCGGTATCTCTGATATACCAGGTGCATGAAAGGTACTTCAAGGAAACCTGGTACCCGCGAAGATCCGGCCGACTCCGAGACCATCGTCGGCCCCCAGCGCGAGCTCCTGGACCAGCTCCTGGACAAGTGGGGTCACCTGCTGCTGGCCGCGCTGTGCCGGCAGCCGCGACGCTTCAACGAACTCAAGAGGGAGTTCGACGGGATCACCCAGAAATCGCTGACGCAGGCATTGCGACGGTTGGAGCGCAACGGCCTCGTCGAGCGCCGGGTGCTGGAGCAACGCCCCGTCGCCGTGGAGTACCGGATCACGCCGCTGGGCCGCACGCTCGAGGAGCCCTTCTTGATCCTGCGCGCCTGGACGGCCGACCACCTCGCCGAAGTCGAACGACACAGAGAGGCATATGACGAGGCGGCCGGCGCGACCCACACCTAGTGTCCTGAGTCGTTGGTGCGCGTGTCCTGCCGGTGCGGGCCAGGCCGAACGCCGGCCGGCCCGCCCGGGATGCTGCTCCGGGCAGGCCGGCGCGCTCCGCGACGGTCGCGGCCGAGAGCCCTAGAACGACGCGGTCAGGCACGCGAGGCGGTCACCGGCGGTGCCCGCCTTGCCGTGCTCGGTGCTGGTGTGCGCGGCGTGGATGACGACCGAGTTCGCCTCGCCCTTGCGGAACTCCCACTTGACGGTCGCCGTGCCGGTGGCGGCACCTTGGGCGTCGGTGGTGAAGTCGAGCCAGATCTCGTTCTGGGCGTTGGCGTACTTCGGGTCGACGCTGGGCGTGACCGGGTCCTTCTCGTGCTGGTAGTGCGGGCCGGAGTCGGCGGGCTTGGCGCCGCACGGCTTGATGTGCACGTGCGAGCCGTACTTGGTGCCCGGCAGGAGGCCGGAGACCTTCAGCTCGACCGTCGTCTGTCCACCCGAGACGGATGAGCCCGCGGAGAGCTTGCCGCCCAACGGGATCCGCTTCACGTCGTAGGTGATGCCCTTCGGCTGGTCGCCGGACGCGGCGGGAGCCGCCACGTCCGCCTCGGCCACCGGCTTGATCTCCGGGGCCGCCGGTGCGGAGGGCGGGGCCTCGCCGGAGCAGGCGGTCAGTGCACCGGTGAGCAGTGCGGCACTTGCGAAGGCCGCCACGGTCGTGCGCATGGTTCTCCTCGAGTCAGCTGCGTTCCAGGTTCCCATCCCCTGCACGTCCACGATCGGGTGACTGGTTCAGATCGGCGGAGACGAGGTCGGCGAACGCCTCGTGGTAGCTGGTGCAGAGGTGGTAGTCGCCGTGGGTCTCCACCTTGTCCGGTGACCCGTCCGTCTCGCGGGCGCGGCGGTCGACGGGGTTGTCCGACCAGCCCCGGACGGGGAAGCCGAGGTAGTCCGTGCGGCGCCACAGATTGATCCAACCCTTGCCCAGCAACACCGACAGGCCGCGGTCCGGTGCCTCGCCGGGGTCCCCGCGCCACGGGTCGCACGAGAACAACGCGCCCGCACGCACCGGCGGTGTGCCCAGCACCACCGGTCCCAGCAGGTCGGGGAAGATCCGCCCGAAGTACGGCCGCAGCTGTATTCCGTAGGTCAGCAGCCGGACCCGCTCCAGGTACCCGGAGGGCAACGCGTACAGGGCCGCCACGGCCAGCACGGCACCCAGGCTGTGCGCGGACAGCACCACGCGGTGGTCGTCCGACTCGTCCAGGAACTCGCGCGTGCGGTCGGCGATCTCCGGCACCGCGCGCTCGGCGTAGCACGGCGGCGCGAACGGGTGGGCGGTCCGCGGCAGGAAGCACATCAGGTCCCACAGCAACCCCAGCGGCCTGCGGTTGGTCAGCATCCCCGCGCCGACGAACGACCCGATCACCATGACCCCCGCCAGGCCGGTGACCCAGTCGCCCTTGCCCACCACCCACGTGACGCCCCACCACTGCGACCACGAGGGCGAGGCGAACGTCAGGTAGCACGTCAGCACCAGCGCCAGCACCCCCAGCGTCGACAGCACGCCCACGACGTTCTCGGCCCGGTGCGTCACGGCGACGACGTGGCGCGCCCGCACGACGAGCGCGGAAGCCTCGTCGTCGAGCACCGCGGGCGCGGTCAGCCGGGACAGCAACACCACGGCCTGCGCGAGCACCAGCACCACCGAAGGCACCAGCGCGCAGGCGAACGCCGCGCTGAACCGCGAGTAGAACGACGGCGCCACCAACCCGGTCCCGACCCACCCGCGGAACGTCAGCACCAGCACGGTCGACGACATCACCGAGGCCACCAGTGACAACCCCAGCAGGACGCCGGGACCGGCACCGCGCCACGCCTGCCACTCGTCACCGGCACGGGGGCGGGCCCGCCACGCCAGAGCGCCGCCGGACACCGCCGCGCCGGCCCAGGCGAGGGGAACCCAGTACGTGGCGACCATGAACGCCACGAAGAGCACGAGCAGGACCAGAGGGCCCTTGGCGTCGTTGCGCCGCCACGACCACGCAGCGAGCACCGACCCGAGCAACGCGACGGCGACCACCGGCGGTCCCCACGACGTCAGCCACAGCGGGCCGTCGAAGACCGGTGCGATCGCGTACAGCGCGAACCCGTGCGCCATCAGCAGGAGCACCGCGGAGAGCATCAGCAGCCACGACCACAGCCCGCCCTGCTCGGTCGACGGCACGTCCGGGCAGTCGGCCGCCGTCACGACGACCCGTCCCGCCACGACCACCAGCACCACGGCGGCGAGCACGGTGAGCGCGAGGCAGAAACCGTGCCGCAGCAACTGCGTGCTCGTGGCCAGCACCACGACGCAACAGCCGGCGGCGATGTGCAGGCGGGTGAGGCGGCGGATCCGCGGGCTGCCCTCCCACATCGACGACCGGCTGAGCAGCACGCCCGGCCGCCGCACCGGCACGCGGCGCATCGTCGTCCCCTCGTACCTGTTGCGCGACAACGAGGTCAGCGCCAGCAACCCGAGCAACAGCAGCACCGGCACCGCCGAGGCGGCGAGCACCCGGACGTGCCGCGGCGGGTCGCCGAGCAGGTCCAGGGACTCCGGCAGCCGCTTGCAGGCCGTGCCGGGCAAGGAGCACTGGATCGCGTAGAGGTCGATCGCGACCTCGCAGACCGCGAGCACGAGCAGCACCGTGAGCCCCAGCCCGAACAACCGCGTCGAGGCCGCGCCGCGCCCGGCGTTCCACCACGCCATCCGCGTCGTCGCCGGCACCGAGTCGTCCGGGAGGCGGCGCGACCAGTAGGCGACGTTCGCCAGGCCGAACGGCAGCAGCAACGCCCACCCGATGCGGCCCAGCACGTTCGCGAGCACCGACGGCACTCCGCTGCCCGGCACGCCGGGGCTGCTGCGCGCCATGCCGCCCCACGAGTACGCCTCGCGCCGCACACCGGCGGGCACCCGCCCGGCGTGGTCGGGCGGGAGTGCGGCGTGCTTGTCCGGGACCGGCCGCCAGAAGCTGCCGAGCCGGTCGCCGCGGAACCGCTCGACCGCGTGGTCGGGCAGCGCCAGCACCGCGTGCGGTGGCGTGTTGTTGACGCCGTGGATGCGCAGTTCCAGAACGGGTGGACCCATCGCCGCCTCCCTCTACTCCAGTTGTCGGCGCGAGAACTGCTCCGGTCAGCGGCCGAACGGGTGAAACAGGTGTATCCAGCCGTGCCGGTAAGTCTCTACTTGGCAAGGAGGCCCACCATGACCGCAACCGCTCACCCGAACGTCGCACACTCCGTCGGGCTCGCCGAGTTCCTCGCCACCGCCGGCAGCCTCACCCTGGCTCAGCGCAAGCTGATCGTGGACCAGGCGCTGATCCTGCTGGAACAGAACTACGCGCACCTGCCGCTCAAAGTCGCCATGCACGCGGTGAACCCCGTGCAAAGACTGAGAGTTCTGAGAGCGAGACTCGAACGGCAGACCGACGCCACGGCCGAGCCGGAGTGGCAGTTCCACCGCGAGCTGTCGAGCACCTTCCACTCGGTGCGCGACCTGCACACGAACTACCTGCTGCCCGCGCCGTTCGCGGGCAAGATCGCCTTCCTGCCGTTCCAGCTGGAGCGCTGCTTCACCGCCGACGGCACCGAGCAGTACCTCGTCGCGCGCACGGTCGCGGACTTCGACGGCCTGGCCGTCGGCGCCGAGGTGACGCACTGGAACGGCACGCCGATCGCCCGCGCCGTCGCGGTGAACGGCGCGAACTTCTGCGGCAGCAACACCGCCGCGAACCTCGCCCGCGGTCTGGAGTCACTCACGTTGCGCCCCCTGGTGATCCAGCTCCCGCCGGACGAGGAGTGGGTCGTCGTCAGCTACCGCACCGAGGACGGTGCTCCCGGTGAGGTCCGGGTCGGCTGGCAGGTCACGGAGAACCTGCCGCCGATGACCGACGCCGACGCGCTGAGCCCGGCCGCGGCCGCGCAGGGCGTGGACCTCGACTCCGACGAGAAGGCACGCGCGAAGAAGTTGTTGCACGCGCCCAAGGTCGTGCAGGCCGAGGCCGCCGGCGGCGCTGTCGCGATGGCGGCGCAGGACGTCCCGACGACCATGCCCGGCGTGTTCCGGGCACGACCGGTCGTCACGCCGTCCGGCACGTTCGGGCACCTGCGGATCTTCACGTTCAGCGTCGACGACCCGGACGCGTTCCTCGCCGAGTTCGTCCGGCTCGCGGCCCTGCTGCCGCAGAACGGGCTCATCGTCGACGTGCGGGACAACGGCGGCGGCCACATCTTCGCCTCGGAGTTCCTGCTGCAGACGATGACGCCGCGGCGCATCGACCCGGAACCCGTGCAGTTCCTGAGCACCCCGCTGAACCTGCGGATCTGCCGCCGGCACGCGGACGACCCGACCGGTCAGCTCAACCTCGGCCCGTGGTTCCCGTCGCTCGACTCCTCGACCGAGACCGGTCAGGCGTTCTCCTGCTCGCACACCATCACGCCGGTCGACGGCGCGAACGCCGTGGGCCAGACCTACCACGGCCCGGTCGTGCTGGTCACCGACGCGCGCTGCTACTCGGCGACCGACATCTTCGCCGCGGGCTGGGCCGACCACGAGCTGGGCCCGATCCTCGGCGTGGACGACAACACCGGCGCGGGCGGCGCGAACGTGTGGACGCACGGCCTGCTCTCGACGCTGCTGAAGATCCCGGCGCCGGGCGACGCCGAGTCGCCGTACAAGACGTTGCCCAACAACGCGAACATGCGCGTGTCGATCCGCCGCACGCTGCGCGTGGGCAAACTGGCCGGGACGCCCGTGGAGGACCTGGGCGTGCGGCCGACGCACCGGCACCAGCTCACGCGCGCGGACCTGTTGCAGGGCAACGTGGACCTGCTCGCCCGGGCGGGTGCGCTGCTCGCCGGGCTGCCGGTGCGGCGGCTCGGGGTGGCCGTCGAGGGGACGACCGTCTCGCTGGACACCGTGAACCTCGACCGGGTGGACGTCTACGTCGACGGCCGCCCCGCCACCTCGCTGGACGTCACCGACGGCGTGCACACCGCGACGCTGGGCGCCGCCGGGTCGCAGGTGCGCGTAGAGGGGTTCGCGGACGGACGGCTGGTGGCCGCGCGCAAGGTCGCCAGTTGAACAGAGCGGGCGCTTCCGGTGACTTCCACGACCGGAAGCGCCCGCTCTCCCGTCTAGCGCGTGAACGTGTACGCGCGGTCGGAGACCAGCACCGCGAGCTGCGCCTCGGTGCCGGGGGTCCAGCTCTGCACCCAGACCACCTCGCCGTTCGGCCGGAAGTTCCTGGCCGACGTGATGCCGAACTGCTCGTTCCTGGCGAAGACGATCAGACCGCCGCGGTGGTCGCTGGCGCTGCCGGTGCACTCGGCGGTCCGCTCGCAGTACTCCTGCGGTGACCACGTGTGCGTCCCGGGGGCGTTGACCTGCGTGAACGTCGTGACGTCCTGCCCCTGGTAGGTGAAGGTCACCGTGTTGCCCATGTACTGCATGTCGTCGAACACGCCCTCGGCCTCGCCACCCCAGTTGCCGGGCGTGACGTCCCGGCTGCCGCGGAAGACCCGCGGGTAGGTCCGCTGCTGGTGGGCGGTGAACGCGTCCGCCTGCTCCTGCAGCTCCGCCTTGGTCTTGTGGACCGGCGTGACGTCCTTCGGCGGCCACGGGTAGTCCGCGGACGACGTGCCCGCGGACGCCGTGCCCGCGAGACCGATCAGTGCGAGGCCCGTCAGAGCAGCGGCCATCACCTTGCGCATGCGCATGTTTCCCCCTGGTGATCGTGTGCTTGCACCACCCAAGACGCCGCAAGATCACCGGAGGTTGCACGCGCTACAGCCATCCTCTCCGCATCGCCTGCACGCGGATCAGCGGCACCTCGTCGATCACAGCGCCGTGCACGACCGGCAGCACGGTGGCGTGCGCGTCGGCCAGGGCGAGCTTGAACGGCAGCGTCGGCGTGACGCGCGCCCGCCGGTTCGCCTCCTCGCGGGCCGCGATCAGCGCCTCGACCGCGAGATCGGGCGCGACGACCTGCCAGACGTCGCCGAGCTCGTGCCGCCGGGCCGGTAGGGCGGGAGCGACCCCGACCTCGTCGGTGGTGCGGCTGCCTCCCGGCACCAGGAGCTCGTAGACGGCGGTCAGCTCCGGTGGGACACCCGAATGACCGAACACCGCCATACTCTGCTCCATTCGGGGCAATACCTCTGCCGTGAACACGCCAGTGTCGTCATTCGGACCCGACCAAACCTGTTTCCGCAGGTACGAGGCGACTTGCGGTCCTCGTCACCTCCGCGGCCGGTTCAGAACACTGACGCCCTCAACGGCACTCGGAGGCTCTACGTGGAAGGACCTCACGTGAACGGATTGCGTCGCACGAGCGTGTGCGCCGCGGCAGTGTCCGCCGCCGTGTTCAGCATCGTCACCCCCGCCACCGCCGGGCCGGCGTGGGCCGCCCCCGCCCCGGTGCGGTCCCAGCCGGAGCCGGCCGCGGCGAACTACCCGTTCGAGCGGTTGATCGTCGGCTACAAGCCCGGCACGGCCGAGGCGTCGTCCGACGCCGCCGCCGCGGACGACGCCCAGATGAAGGGCATGTCCGTGCACCGCCGCATGGCGAGCGGGGCGGTCGTCGTCGACCTCGGCGCGAAGACCACGAACGCCGACGCGGTGATCCAGTCGTTCAAGGACGACCCCGACGTCGCCTACGTCGAACCGGACCTGCTCATGCAGCCGTTCGCCGACCCGAACGACACCGAGTACTCCCGGCAGTGGGACCTGTTCGAGGCCACCGCGGGCATGAACGTGCCCGGCGCCTGGCCGAGCACCACCGGCTCCGGCGTGACCGTGGCCGTCATCGACACCGGCTACGTCGCCCACAGCGACCTGGCGGACCGGGTCGTCGCCGGGTACGACTTCGTCTCCGACGCGGCGCGGGCCCGCGACAACAACGGCCGTGACGCGAACGCGGCCGACGAGGGCGACTGGGTGGCGCGCGGCGAGTGCGGCACCGACGCCTCCGGCAAGCCGGTGCCGGCCGCCGACCAGGGCTCGTCCTGGCACGGCACGCACGTGGCGGGCACGATCGCCGCGTCCACGAACAACGCCAGGGGCATCGCGGGCATCGCGCACGGCGCCAAGGTCCAGCCGCTGCGCGTGCTGGCCAAGTGCGGTGGCGCCACCTCCGACATCGCCGACGCGATCACCTGGGCGTCCGGCGGCGCGGTGAGCGGCGTGCCCGCGAACCAGACGCCCGCCAAGGTCGTCAACATGTCGCTGGGTGGCCGGTCGTCCTGCTCGACGACCTACCAGATCGCGATCACCGGTGCCCTCAGCCGCGGCACCACCGTGGTCGTCGCGGCCGGCAACTCGAACCTCGACGTCGCGAACTTCACCCCGGCGAACTGCGGCGGCGTCATCACCGTCGCGGCCTCCTCGCGCGAGGGCAACAAGGCGTACTACTCGAACTTCGGCGCCCGCATCGACGTCGCGGCCCCCGGCGGCGAGACCCGCCGCGGCACCGGCACCCCCGGTACCGTCACCACGCCGGAGAACGGCATCCTCTCGACGCTCAACGCCGGCACGACCGTCCCCGGCGCCGAGAACTACCAGCCCTACCAGGGCACGTCGATGGCGGCCCCGCACGTCGCGGGCCTCGCGGCGCTGCTGGTGGCGAAGAAGCCGGCCCTGACCCCGGTCCAGGTCAAGGAGCTGATCAAGGCCAACGCCCGGCCGCTGCCCGGGACCTGCTCCGGCGGCTGCGGCGCGGGCCTGGCCGACGCGACCAAGACCGTGAACGCCGTCCACACGGCGCCGCCCTCCGGCACCCTGGAGAACACCACCGACGTCGCCATCGTGGACCGCGGCACCGTCACGTCCCCGATCACGTCCGCGGTGCCGGGCAACGCCTCCGCCGCCACCAAGGTCGGCGTGGACATCGTCCACTCCTACCGCGGCGACCTGGTGATCGACCTGGTCGCGCCGGACGGCACCGCCTACCGGCTGAAGGACGCGTCGTCCTCGGACAGCGCCGACAACGTGGTGGCGACCTACACGGTCGACGCCTCGTCCGAGGTCGCGGCGGGCACGTGGCAGCTGCGGGTCCAGGACCTGTACTCCGGTGACACCGGGTACATCAACGCCTGGAACCTGACCCTGCGGTAGCGCCACGGGGTCGCCGAGGGGCGGCGCCCCCGCCCCGGGCCGGTGTGCCGGTCCGGGGCGGGCGCCGCCCTTTCACATGCTCACGAGCCTGCGGTTGCGGTGCACGATCCGCTCCAGGTACCCCGAGACCTCGCGGATCGGCGGCAACCCGAGCATGTCCCGCTGCGCCCGCCGCACACCCCGCCGCACGTCCTGGTCGGAGAGCGCGAACCGGCACGCCTCGGCGACCGCCTCCGCGCGGAAGTCCGGCACCCGCACGCCGATCCCCAGCTCCTGCACCCGGTGGGCGTTGTGCATCTGGTCGTGCAGCACCGGCAGCACCGCGACCGGCACCCCGGCCCGCATGGCCTCGCGAATCGAGTTGTACCCACCGTGCGACACCAGCAGGTCCGCGCTCTGCAGCAACAGCGCCTGCGGCAACGACTCCACCAGGTGCACGTGCGGCGCCGACGCCTCCACCGGCAGCCCGCCCGTCAGCACCACCGCCTCGCAGTCCACATCGGACAGGCCGGCCACCACCGCCTCCAGGTGCGCGAGCGGCGAGCGGTCCACGCTCTGGTGCGGCAGCGCGTCGAAGTCGAACAGCCGCAACGCCGACTCGGTGCCGAACACGCCGCCCGACGTGCTGGTCGACGCCACCACCAGCGGCCGAGCCGGGTCCAGGTCGGCCAGCCACTGCGGCAGCCGGTCGCCGGCCCCCTGGTGCGCGGGCTGCTGGAACGCGAACGCCGGCGGCATCGGCTGGCGGGCGAAGGAGTAGCCGGGCGGGACCGCGTCCAGGCGGCCGTACCGGTGCGCCGCGTCCAGGGACTCGTGCAGCGGCAGGCGCAGTTCCGCGCGACGTTCGTTCAGCGCGTTCAGCAGCGCCAGGCGGTCCACGTACTGGCCCACCCCGGACGGCGTCGACAGGTGCGGCACGCCCAGCCGTTCCGCCACGAGCAGGCCCGCGAACTCGATCCCGCCGCGCAGCACGAGCTGGGGCTGGAACTCGGCGGCCACGGGCAGCAGGGCGGCGACCGCGGCGGCGATGTGCGGGCCCGCGGCGAACTCGACGACCATCTCGTCGGAGAACGGGTCGTAGTCCGGCGGCAGCGCGAGCACCTCGCCCTGCAGCAGGTCGGCGAGCTGGTCGCACACCTCGGGCAGCACGCCGGCGGTGCGCACCGGCTCGCCGGCGAAGCCCTCCAGGACCGAGGCCGGTCCGGCCACGAGCACCTCGTGCCCGAGCGAGGTGAGCGTCGTGAAGAGGGGGAGCGCGGCACGTGCGTGAGCGGCCGAGAACGCGACTGTGCACAGCACGCGCACGACAGCCTCCCCATGCGGCTCACCGTTTGCTCCCACGGTAGTGAGCCCCGGCGGGGAACCGGAAGGGAAATTTCCAGTTCCGGGTAACGTCGCGGTCATGGCGACACTGGTGACGTTCCACGCGCATCCCGACGACGAATGCATCCTCACGGGTGGCGTGATGCGCAAGGCGGCCGACGAGGGCCACCGGGTCGTGCTCGTCGTCGCCACCCGCGGGGAGGCGGGCGAGGTCCCGGACTTCCTGGGCGAGGACGAGGAGCTCTGGCAGCGCCGGGTCGTGGAGACGCGGGCGGCGGCCGACCTGCTCGGCGTGGCGCGCGTGGAGTTCCTGGGCTACCGCGACTCCGGGATGATGGGCGACGAGCTCAACGACCAGCCGGGAACGTTCTGGACCGCCGACGTCGAGGAAGCCGCCCGCAGGCTCGCGGCGATCCTCCAGGAGGAGGACGCACGGGTCCTCACGATCTACGACAGCTTCGGCGGCTACGGCCACCCCGACCACATCCAGGTGCACCGCGTGGGGCGGCGCGCCGCGGAGATCGCCGGCACACCCGCCGTCTACCAGGCGATGGTGCGCGAGTCGGAGTTCCGGGAGGCGTTCCGGCGTGCCGGCATCGAGGAGCCGGGCGAGATGGAGGGCGCGGTGCCGGAGTCGGAGATCAACGTTGGCGTCGACGTCACGCCGTACCTGGCGGTCAAGCGCAAGGCGATGCGCGCGCACGCCTCGCAGATCACCGAGGAGTCGTTCTTCCTGGCGCTGGACGAGGAGACGTTCGCCCTCGCGTTCGGCACCGAGTGGTTCATCCGCGAGGGGCATGGTCCTGCGACCGGTCTGGACCTCTAGGAACGCGGAAGCGGGGGCGGCCGGAAGGCCGCCCCCGCTTCGTCACTCAGTCACTTCACGCCGTGCGGCGGCGCAGGAACAGCAGGGTGCCCGCACCGGCGCCCACGAGGCCGAGGCCCGAGAGCACCAGCCACAGCGGGGAGGCACCGGTCGCCGCGAGCGGCGGTTCCGGCGTGCTGCCACCGGGAGCCGGAGCGGCCTCGGTGGTCGACGGGGCCGCGGAGGACGAGGGCGCCTCCGGAGCCGAGCTCGTCGGCTCGACCGGCTTCGTCGACGAAGACGGCGTGGTCGGCTTCGTCGGCTCGGTCGGCTCGGTCGGCTTGACGCACGCCGGGGTCGTGTGCGTCTTCTCCCAGTTGTACTGCGCGCCGTCCGAGGCCTTCACCTTGATGGTGAAGGTGTGCGCGACGGTGCCGTCCGCCTCGAACGTCCTCGGTTCGAGCTTGTTGCCGACCTTCTCACCCCAGTTCTGGCCGAACTTCTCGTCGGCCAGGACCTTGTCACCGTCCTTGATCAGCACGGTGTTGTTGTCGCCGCCCGCGTACTGGGTCAGCTTGACCTTCAGCACAGCCTTGTCCTTGACGCACTCCGCTGACGACACCGGGGTGTGCGCGCTGGCCGGGGTGGCCAGTGCCAGCGAAGCGAGGGTCGCGGTGGCCGCCACCGCGAGCGCGCCGAGAACTCTGCTTGCCATGGAAACTCCTGCTCTGCATTGGTGCGTTGGCGGATCGAGCGAATGTGTATTTCAAACCACCCGATCGGGTGAACCGGGTCACGCTAGCAACAGAGAGCGCTCGAAAGGTCACCGTATGGCAACGCTAAGGTGTCACCACGGATAGATTTTCATGTTTTCTGTTAGTCCGATCGTTCCCGCGACCAGTCGCATCTGCTCGACCCCGCGGACGTCCGCGTCGAGCAGCCGCGGGGAGCAGATCATCACGGCGAGTACCTGGGCGCGCGAGAGCGCCACGTTCAACCTGTTGCGAGACAGCAGGAAGTCCAGGCCGCGCGGCAGGTCCACGGTGGACGACGAGGTCATCGACATGACGACCGCGGGCGCCTCCTGACCTTGGAAGCGGTCCACAGTGCCCACGCGCGTTCCGTCGAACCCCGCATCGGCCAGCCTGCGCCGGATGACGCGCACCTGGAGGTTGTACGGCGCCACCACCAGGACGTCCGAATCGGTCAGTTCGCGCGTTTCGCCGTTGTCCGTCCAGGTGCGACCGACGATCTGCTGCACGGTGTCGACCACCGCGTCCGCTTCCTCGACCGAGGACGTGATGTTGTGCCGGTGATCGACTTCGCGCAGGTAGATGCCGGGTTCGACGCCGTCGATCCGGCGGTTCGCGGCCGACTCGTGCGAGCGGAGCAGACCGGCGTAGGACAGCTCCGACACCGGCTTGCACACCGCCGGGTGCATCCGGCGCGTCTCGGCCAGGAAGTAGCCGAGGTGCGGCGGGATCACGTCGGCGTCGCCGAGCAGGTGGCCGAGCGCCGAGGCGTCGGAGCCCGGCGGGTGCACGCCCTGCACGACCTGCGGCAACTGCTGCGGATCTCCCAGCAGCACGAGGTTCCTGGCCGCCGTCGCCACCGCCACCGCGTCGGCCAGCGCGAACTGCCCGGCCTCGTCGATGATCATCACGTCGAACGGCCGCGCCTTGATCGCGGCGTTGGCGAACGTCCACGCCGTGCCACCGACCAGGTGCCCCCGCGGGTGCTCCTCACGCCAGCGGGCCAGCGCGCCGTTGTCCTTGGGCTGGTCCCACGGCACGTCCTCCTCGGGCTTGCCCTTGGGCCGCTTGGCCATCGGGATGCCGGGGTCGACCGATCCCAGCACGTTCTCCACGGCCTTGTGCGACGTCGACGTCACCGCGACCGTCTTGCCCTGGTCGATCAGGTGCTTCACGAGCTTGGTCGCGAGGTAGGTCTTGCCCGCCCCCGGTGGCCCCTGCACGGCCAGCGTGCCGCCGTCGAGCTGGTCGACGGCCTTGATCACGGCCTGCACGACGTCGGGGTGCTGCGGCAGCGGTTGCGCGGGCGGCGTGCGCAGCAGCAGGTCGATGCCGGGGTTGCGGGGCAGCAGCGGCAGCAGGTGGACCGCCTGCTCGGCCAGCTCCGCGACGGCCTCGTCCTTGGGTGCCGCGGGCACCGGGCTGCCCGGCAGCACCGCGATCGGCAGCTCGGTGTGCTCCTGCCCGGTGCTCTCGGTCAGCACCAGCTCGTACGGGTTGTCGTCGGCCACGACGGCGTTGCGCGTGACGTTGCCGGGGTAGAGCAGCCGGACCTGCTCGTCCTTGCCGAACGGGTGTGGGCGTTCCGGGTCGATCCGCGCCCTCACCTGCCGCTTGTGGGTCCGGACGCGCCCGCTCGGCGGCACCCAGTCCTCGGCCTTCAGCGTGATCGGCACCGCGCAGTCGGAGTCGGTCTCCAGGTCGGAGATCGGGGCGCTGGCCCGCCGGAAGAAGTCGCCCCACGCGGGGCTCGCCTCCCGCCGGTGGTACCCGACGGTCGCCGCGAACAGCGCGTGCCCCTCGGCGAGCAGCGGCTCGGTCAGCGCCGCCATCCGCCGGGCCCGCTCGGCGGCCTTCTCCCGCGCCGCCTCGTCCTGCTCCTGCGGCGGCGCCGTCTCGACCCCGTGCTCGCGCTTGATCCGCTCCAGGAGGTCGCGGACGCCCCTGGTCGGGTTCTCGTCGTCCAGCAGCGGTGCCAACGCCGGCAGCGCGTACTCCCGCGTGGACACCCGCAGCACCCGGCGGGTGAGCGCGCCGAGGTCGACGCAGCGCCGCACCAGCTCGTCCACTTCGGACTCCCTGGTCGCCGTGCGCGCGGCCCGTCCCACGAGGTCGTGTGGCGTGAAGTGGTAGACCGTGCCGGTCGGCGTGCGGTCGACGAACTCCGCGAACGTGCCCTCCCAGCCCGGCGTGCGGAACGTGTCGCCCTCGACCTCCAGGAACACGTCGTCCTCCGCCGGTTCGGGCAGGACCGCCAACGCCTCGGGAGCCACGACCTCGTACGTGCTGACACCGGTGCGTTCCTGCTGCACCTGGAGGCGGGCCTGCGCCGCCAGCGCGGTGAAGCTCGCGGGGGAGAGGGTGGGGGGCCGTTCCCCGGTGGCCGCGAGCGCGTCGATGGTGTCGATGCCGGCGGACACCAGCTTCCGCCGCTGGTCCGCCCGCAGCCCGGCGACGAGCGAGAGGTCGCGTGCCTGCTCACGGCCGGAAGCGCAGTGGCGGGCGAACCGGCAGCCGGTGCACGCGGCCCTGACGTCACCCCACGACCGCTTCGGCGCCGGTGACGGCTTCGCGAGCCGGGTCAGCAGCCGCCCCAGCAACGGCGCGAAGTCGGCGACCCGGAAGGAGGTGCGCCTGCCGTCGACGACCAGGTGCGCGCGTTCGGCCCCCAGCGCCTGACCGGCCGCGGTCAGCGACAGCACGGCCAGGGGAGTGGCCTCCGGGGCCTCGTCGCACGGCTCGTAGCCGTCCGGGGTGCGGACCAGCGTCCGCACCGAGCAGTGGAAGACGCCGTCGAAGAAGACGGCGTCCTCGACCGGGTCCTGGCCCGCGCGCATCTCGGCGGCGGTCCGGGCGGCCTGCCGGTGCAGCTCCTCGGGGTCGCCCCGGCGCCCGTCCCGTGCCAGGTGGCTGCGGTGCTCGCATTCGAGCAGGTCGACGAGGTCGGACGGGCTGACGAGCATGGGTGCCGATGCTAGTACCCCTGGCGGCACGGGCGGACGACCCGCGTTCATCCCCGGGACGCGGGTCGTCCGCCCGCACCACCAGGAGCCGCGGTCTAGACGTTCGCCTCGACCAGTTGCAGCAGCGCCTCGTGGTGCGTGTTCGGGTACTCGTGCGGCCGGAACGGCCGCGTCTGCGCCCGCACCAGCGCCGCGGCGGCCGCCAGCTCGCCGGTCCGCACCTCGGTGTCGCGGTGCAGGAACGGGAAGTGCGGCTCGCGCACCTCGTCCGGCCACAGCAGCGTGTGCAGCACCAGCACCCCCTGCTGAGGCCGGATGGCCGCCAGGGTCTCCTTGCCCCGCAACGCGAACTTGACGATCGCCGCCGTCTTGGTGCGCTCCAGCGTCTCGCGCAGCAGGACGTACGGCCGAACCGACAGGTCGTCCGGCTCGACGTAGTAGCTGCGGTGCAGCGCCACGGGGTCGAGGTCGACCTGCGGCGCGAACTGCTGCACGTCGATCAGGCCGTCCTCGGGCGCGGGCAGGTCGCCGGGGTCGATCTGCACGATGCGGCCGTCCTCGAGCTCGTAGCCGCGGCCGATGTCGTCCGGGGTCAGCCGCAGCGAGCACTCGCCGCACACCTGCTGGTGGCGCACGCGGCCGCTGTCCTCCCGGTGCACCAGGTGCACCCTGCCGCGGTGTTCCGTCGACGCGGCGACCAGCCGCACCGTCATCGCCGTCATGCCGAACCGAAGTGCTCCCCGCCACACAGTTCTCATGACAAATAAGTACTCGAACAAGTGGTCGAGTAGTCGTCTGTCGTGACGAAAGGGCTCGTTCGGGTGCGTCCGACGGGTACCTCGGACACGTGCGTCACCAGGGAGGTCGCACCGGTGGGGTTCAGGGCTGATCGCTTCCCGGTGATACCGGTGGTGTGCCCAGCGGCTGGTCGCCGCCCGCGCATCACCAGGCGGCGGGAGCGTAGTCCTTCAGGAAACAGCCGTACAGGTCCTCGCCGGCCTCGCCGCGCACGATCGGGTCGTACACCCGCGCCGCGCCGTCGACCAGGTCCAGCGGGGCGTGGAAGCCCTCGTCGGCCAGGCGCATCTTCAGCGGGTGCGGGCGCTCGTCGGTGATCCAGCCGGTGTCGACGGCCGTCATCAGGATGCCGTCGGACCGCAGCATCTCCTCGGCGCTCGTGCGCGTCAGCATGTTCAGCGCCGCCTTGGCCATGTTCGTGTGCGGGTGCCCGGAACCCTTGTACGCGCGGGAGAACTGACCCTCCATCGCGGACACGTTCACCACGTACTTGCGGCGGTGCGACGACTTCGCCATCGCCGCGCGCAGCCGCGAGATCAGCAGGAACGGCGCGGTCGAGTTGCAGAGCTGCACCTCCAGCAGCTCCACCGGGTCGACCTCGTCGACGTTCTGGATCCACGAGTTGACCGGCGCGGTGTCCGGCACGAGGCCGCCCGCGTCGATGTCCTTGGAACCCGCCATCAACGCGAGCGTCGTCACCGAGTGCGCCTCGGGGACCGCCGTGCCGGGCAGCGCGAGCTGGCCGTGACCGCCGAACGAGATCAGCTCCGGCCGGCGCGCGTCGCCGGTCAGCGCCTCGTGCTCGGCGGCGGCGAGGGGGGCGTAGGCGCCGGCGGAGCGGCGGACGGTCTGCGCGGCGTTGTTGATGAGCACGTCCAACGGGCCGTGCGCGGCCACCTCGTCCGCCAGCGCCAGCACCTGGGCGGGGTCGCGCAGGTCGATGCCGACGATCTTGAGCCGGTCGATCCAGTCCGCGGCGTCCGGCATGGAGGCGAAGCGCCTGGCCGCGTCCTTGGGGAAGCGCGTGGTGATGGTGGTGTGGGCGCCGTCACGCAGCAGCCGCAGGGCGATGTACATGCCGATCTTGGCACGCCCACCGGTGAGCAGCGCGTTGCGGCCGGTCAGGTCCGTGCGGGCGTCGCGCTTGCCGTGGTTGAACGCGGCGCAGTCGGGGCAGAGGTTGTGGTAGAAGGCGTCGACCTCGACGAACCGCTTGCGGCACGTGTAGCACGACCGGGCGCGCAGCAGCGTGCCCGCCGTGGCGCCCTGGGCGTTCGACACCAGGGGCAGGCCCTGCGTCTCGTCGTCGATGCGGTCCGGCGAGCCGGTGGCGGTCAGCGCCGTCACCGCCCGGTCGTTGGCCGTGATGGCGGCCTTGCGCTCGGACTTCCGGAACTTCTTCGCGGCCTTGAAGATCTTCGCGGTGGCCCGGCGGACGCGCACCGCGTCCTCGTGCTCGGCGGGCAGGTCCTCGACCTGGGCAAGCACGCGCAGGCAGACTTCCAGCTCTGCGGGGTCGATCGAGGTCATGAGCAGGGATTTTACGCGTTGAGGGGTGGTGGTCCGGTGACCGGGCCCGAACTGCTGGTGCTGTGGGACGTCGACAACACGCTGATCTCGGCACGCGGGTTCGGCGGGCTGATGTACCGCGAGGCGTTCCTGGCCGCGTTCGGCAGGGAGCTCACGGGCCCCGTCGACCTCGGCGGGCGCACGGAGCTGGACGTCATCGCCGAGGTGCTGCGTCAGCACGGCATCGAGCACACCGGCGAGGCGGCGCGGCTGCTGGCCGATGCCCTCGCGACCTCGTTCGAGGCCCGCCGCGGGGACCTGACCGGTCACGGCGAGGTGCTGCCGGGTGCGCTGGAGGCGCTGCGGCACTTCGCGGCGGACCCGCGGGTCCGCCAGGGCGTGCTGACGGCGAACCTGAGGAGCGTCGCGCTGCTCAAGCTGGAGGAGTTCGGGCTCGCGCACCTCGTCGACTGGGACGTGAGCGCGTTCGGCGACGACCACGCCGACCGCGCCGAGCTGGTCGCGTTCGCCCGCGGCCGCGCACGGCACATCCGGGAGTTCGCGGCCGACGAGGTCGTGCTCATCGGTGACACGCCGCACGACGTCCGCGCGGCGACCACGGCGGGCGTGCGGCTGGTGGCCGTCGCCACCGGGCGCAGCAGCAGGCAGGACCTCCTCGACGCCGGCGCCGGGGTCGTCCTCGACGACCTGCGCGACCTCGGCGAGCTGACCAGGCAGGTGTGGGAGGCCGCCGCGCCGGGAAACCGCACGGCATGAACCCAGAAGCACCCGACGCGGACGTGCAGGAGCAGCAGCGGGAGGTCGTCCCGAGCGAGCCGGCCGAGGTGTCCGGGACGCCGTTCGAGGCGAACGAGGCGGACGCCTACGAACAGCGCCAGGAGGTCCCCCTGTACGACGAGGATGAGGCCTGACGGGCTCTGGTCCTCGATCGATCACGGCGTTATGGTGCGCGGCATGCCCACAGCAGGCGGCCCGACAGTCAGACGGCTGTCCCAGCCGGACGCCGACATCAAACCCAAGGCCCTCGGCTTGCCCAGGGGGCGGACGGTGATCTCGGTCTTCGGCTCCACCCAGGACGTCGAAACCGATCTCGCCGCGAAGTTGTTGCCGGTGCTCAGATCCGTCGTGGTCACCGCGGCGCGGCACGGCGCCGTCTTCGTCACCGAAGGCACCGACAGAGGTGTGGTCCACTTGCTGGGCCTGGCTTTGCGGGCGTGCGAGCACCGCCGGCCCGTCGTCGTCGGTGTCGCGCCGAGCAGCAAGGTGCACGACCTCACCGAGACCTCCACCAACGGTCAGGTCGCGCTGGAGCCCCACCACAGCGTCGCCGTCATCGTCCCCGGTTCGGAGTGGACGGACGCGACACCGGTGCTGTTCCGCACGGTCGACGCCGTCCGGCACGGGAAGCCGGTGATCGCCCTCGTCGTCGGGGGCGAGAACGAGGAGGAGGTCGTCGACCACCTCGGCGGCGACAACCCGCTGCTGGTGCTCGCCGGCACCGGTGGTCTCGCGGACCGCATCGCGACGGGCGACCTGACCGGCGACCTCGCGATCCTCGTGCGCAGCGGCAAGGTCTCCGTCGTCCACGTCGACGAGGGTCCCGCCAAGACCGTCACCGCGCTCGAACGCTTGCTGGGCAAGGAGAAACCGGTCAAGCCGCCGAGGGTCTGGCCGGAGGTCCGCTACCGGGCGCCGCAGGCGCGGCCGCTCGTCGACCCCGGTTTCGTCGTCGCCTACCCGGCGCTCGCCGACGCCATCCACGACGCCAACCAGGTCGTCGCGCCGGCGTTCCACGAGCTCGACGCGCAGGCCGACGTGGAGCAGAACCGCTACCGGCTGATGGCCGTGCTCGCGATCGCGGGCGGCTTGACGACGACGGTGTTCGGCGCGCTGCAGACGTGGCTCAAGGACACGCCGTGGCCCGGCGTGCTCGTCGTGGCGGGCGGCGCGTTCGCCGCGGTGATCACGATCGTGGCGCGCAAGCGGGAGTCGCTCGACAAGTACCTGACCGCGCGCTACCGCGCGGAACGCTTGCGGGCGCTGTACTTCGCGCACCTCGCCGCGCCGGCGTCCGGCTCGGAGCAGGAGCGCCAGGACCGGGTGGCGGACCTGGAAGCCGCGGTCAGCGACCGCAAGCACGAGGTGGTCAGGACATGAGCGACGAGCAGCGCCAGGCCCAGTTCGTCGAGGCGTACCTGCGCCACCGCTTCCAGGACCGCCTCGACCACTTCGAACGCGGCCGCAGGCGGTACTCCGCGGCGCGCACGTGGACCGTCGCGATCTCGGCCGCGCTCTTCATCGCCGCCGCCGCGGCGGCGGCCGTGGGGATGGCGGACGGCCCGCGCCGGGCCCTGTGGGGTTTCGCCGCGACGGCACTGGCCGCGCTGGCCACCGCGGTGTCGCTGTACGAGGCCACGTTCGGGTTCCGCCGCCTGGCGCGGGAGAACGCCACCACTTCCGTTGCGCTGCAACGGCTTGCGGTGGACGGACCCACGCCGGACGACGTGGACGACGAACGGCTGGTCGCATTTGTGACCGAAGTGGAGTCAGTGCTGAGGTACGGCCGGTAAAAGGTGAATCCCGGCGAGAAATGTTCGGGACCGCGTCCGGGAAAATCGTTTCCGGGTTTCCACGCTGCGTGGGTGGGCGATTACCGTGAGCACTGGTTCTGGTGTTTCGGTGATCCCGTTGTCATGATGGCCTCATCCCCCGATGCGGAAGCAGGCACGACATGACTTGGGCGCGTCCCGCGATCGCCGAGCCCGAAACCGGCACCTTTGCCGAGGCCAAGGCCCTGGAGAAGGAGCACAGCACGATCCAGAACAGCAAGGCGGCACGCACCGTGGCCTGTCACGCCACGGACGCGCTCGACTGCGCTGACCTGCTCGAGATGCTCGGGCTCACCGCTGCGGAGGGCCGGGCGCGGGTGTAGCCCCGCGACTGGATCCACCACTCGGCGACCAGCAGGTTCACCACGAACGACAGCCAGTTCGCGGTGGCGAAGACCAGCAGCCCGTCCGCTTCGGGCAGCAGTCCGCCGAGCAGCAGTCCCCACAGCCGGCCGGTCACGGCGGCGCCCGTCAGCGCGAACCCGCGGATCATCCAGACGCGGTGTTCGGCGAACCGGCGCCGCCTGGCCGTCCGCAGGCCGGCCACGGCGCTGGCGAACCACAGCACCGACAGCACCGTGAGCGGACCGGCCGACGCCAGCCCGGCCAGCGACAGCTGAGCGCGCACCACGCCGAGCACCGACGACGGCAGCACCGCCGCGAAGTAGACGCGGCCCATCACCCGGTGCACCCGCGGGTGCCGGCGGCGCAGGCCCGGCCAGAACTGCGAGACACCCGCCAGGACGGCGGCCGTTCCGGTGAATATGTGCGCGACCAGGAGCCCGTAGTGGACCGGTCCGTGCAACGGCGGCCTCGCCTGCTCCATGTCCAGGGTGACGTACGCGCTCGCCGCGAAGATCGCGATTCCCGCGCAGACGAGTCCCGACACCGCCAACCAGGCGGTGTACCCCCACGAAGTTTTCATCGTTCCAGCCTGTCAACGGCGTCACCCGATCGCGCTGGGGCGGACCCCCGAGCGCGCGGTGGGGTGCGCCCTACTGGGATGATGCGGCTCATGCGGACGGTCGAGATCTCCGAAGAGCCGATCAGGCTAGGGCAGTTCCTCAAGCTGGCTCAGCTCGCCGAGGACGGCGCGCACGCCAAGGAGCTCATCGAGGACGGCGAGGTCCACGTCAACGGTTCCGTGGAGCTGCGCCGCGGTGCACAGCTGCGCGAGGGCGACGTGGTGGTCGTCAACGGCGACGAGGTGAGCGTTTCCGTACGGCCGTAGGGCGTTGCTCCCTTCAGCGGTGAGTACATGCACAATCGCAGTCGATCGGACCAGGGTCTGAAGACCTGTCCTCAGCGACCTGATCGCACCCATAGACGCCTTTGATGTCCCTTTTGGACATGAGGAATCGTCTTGTGCGGCCCCGGTTTCCATTCGGGTGAGACTTGGGTCACGTCCGGTGTCCGGGTGCCGGGAAAGTTTTTCCAGGCGCTGTAACGCCGGTGCCGGACCGGGCGAATCACCGGATGCGAGCTCCGCCAGCCGAGCCGGACGTGGCCTGGCCGGAGAACTGCGAATCAGGGTCCTCGGGGTGACCTGCGCACGTGCATGTCCGTAATCGCCGCTGAGCCGGGGAGAACAGAACGATGAGTGAGCAGGTCCGCGCTGCCCGTGATGTCGACGGGCAGCGCTCCACGCTCAATCCTCTGTCGGACCACAGACAGACGCACCCACCCGTCGCCCGCTGGGAAAGCCGGTACCGCTGGGCCGTGATCACCGCCGATGTGCTGACCGTTGCCCTGGTCGTCCTCGCCACCGGCGCCGTCATGAGCGTGCGGCACGCCGCCTTCGGCCCGATTTCCCTTGCCCTGCTGGACGTACTCACAGTGGTCGTCGTCATCGGGTCGCTCGCGATCAACCGCGTGTGGACGCCGGCCGTTCTCGGTCAGGGAGCCGAGGAGTTCCGAAGACTCGGCCGGGGTTTGTTCGGTGCCGTCGTGGCACTCGGTCTCGGAGCGCTCGCCGTCGACATCCCCGGCGCCCGCCTGTGGGTCTTCGTCGTAGTCCCCGCGATCGCCCTGGTCGCGTTCCCCGCGCGTTACCTCCTGCGCCGCCCGCTGCACCGCGGCCGCAGTGAAGGGCGCTTCCTGCTCTCCGTCCTCGCCGCCGGCAACCTGGACACGGTCGAGGACCTCATCCACCGCACGCGCCGCGTCGCCCACCTGGGCTGGCGCGTGGACGCGATCTGCACCATCGACGGCCGCGGCCGCTCCGGCACCGAGGTCGGCGGCGTGCCCGTCGTCGGCCAGCTCCGCGAGCTCGCCGAGCACGTCCGCCGCGGCGGTTACCGCATCGTCGCCGTCACCCCGGACGCCTACTGGACACCGCGCCGGCTGCAACAGCTCGCCTGGGCCCTGGAGGGTTCCGGTGCCGAGATGGTCGTCTCGCCCGGCCTGATGGAGGTCGCGGGACCGCGCCTGCACATGAGCGCCGTGCTCGGCATGCCGCTGCTGCGGGTGAGCGAGCCGGCCCTGAGCGGGTTCCGCCGCCTGGTCAAGGAGGTCGTCGACCGCGTCGGCGCCTTCCTGCTGCTGATCCTGCTGGCGCCGCTCATGTTCGCCGTCGCCGCGTTCGTGATGATCGACAGCCGCGGCCCCGTCTTCTACCGCCAGAAGCGGGTCGGCAAGCGCGGGGTGCCGTTCACGATCGTCAAGTTCCGCACCATGGTCACCAACGCCGACGCGTTGCGCACCAGGCTCGCGTCCGCCAACGAGGGCCACGGTCTGCTGTTCAAGGTGAAGAAGGACCCGCGCATCACCAAGGTCGGCACGATCCTGCGCCGGTACTCGATCGACGAGCTGCCCCAGCTGTTCAACGTCCTCGCGGGCAGCATGTCGCTCGTCGGCCCGCGCCCGCCGCTGCCGGAGGAGACCGCGAAGTACTCCTCCGACGTGCGCCGCAGGCTGCTCGTGAAGCCCGGCCTGACCGGTCTGTGGCAGGTGAGCGGCCGCAGCGACCTCTCGTGGGAGGAGTCGGTCCGGCTCGACCTGCGCTACGTCGAGGACTGGTCGCTCGCTCTCGACCTCGTGATCATGTGGAAGACCTTCCGCGCCGTCTTCGGCGGCCAGGGGGCTTACTGATGGAGAAGACTCCTGTGATTGGCATCGCCGTCATCGGCGCCGGGTACTGGGGGCCGAACCTCGTCCGCAACGCCCAGGCCACGCCTTCGCTGCGCCTGCGCCACCTGTGCGACCTCGACGTCGGGAAAGCCCGGCGCGTGCTGGGGGAGTACTCGACGGTGCGCGCCACCGCGTCGCTCGACGAGGTGCTCGCCGACCCCGAGGTGCAGGCCGTCGCGATCGCCACGCCCGCGGCCACGCACCTGCCCGTCGCGCTGGCGGCGCTGGAGGCCGGCAAGCACGTCCTGGTGGAGAAACCGCTCGCGGCCACCTTCGCCGACGGCCTCAAGCTCGTGGAGACCGCCGAACAGCGCGGCCTCACGCTGATGCTCGACCACACGTTCGCGTACACCCCGGCGGTGCAGCACCTGCGCGAGATCATCCGGGGTGGCGAGCTCGGCGACATCCAGTACATCGACTCGGTGCGCATCAACCTCGGTCTGGTGCAGCCGGACGTGGACGTGCTGTGGGACCTCGCGCCGCACGACCTGTCGATCTTCGAGGCGATCCTGCCCGACGACGTCACGGTGGTGGAGGTCGCGGCGCACGGCTCCGACCCGATCGGCGCGGGCGTCGCGTGCGTCGGCCACCTGACGCTGCGGCTGTCCAACGGTGCGATCACGCACGTGCACGTGAACTGGCTGTCGCCGACCAAGATCCGCACGATGGTCATCGGCGGCTCGCAGCGCACCGTGGTGTGGGACGACAACAACCCGGCGCAGCGACTGTCCATCTACGACCGCGGTGTCGACCGTTCCGTGGAACAGCAGAAGATCTCCTACCGCACGGGCGACATGGTCGCGCCCGCGCTGGTCGAACGCGAGGCGCTGCGCACGATGATGGCCGAGTTCGCCGCGTCCATCGCGGAGGAGCGCCCGCCGCTGACCGACGGCCGCGCGGGTCTGCGCGTGCTGTCCGTGCTGGAGGCCGCGTCGGAGTCGTTGCGCTCCGGCGGGCTGTTCGTCCCCGTCCAACAAGTCGAAAGCAGGGTTTCCTCATGACGGCACAGCCCATTGCGGGGCAGCGCGCGCTGGTGACCGGCGGGGCGGGCACGATCGGCTCCGCCGTGGTGGACCAGCTCGTCGAGGCCGGCGCGGCGGAGGTCGTCGTGCTGGACAACTTCGTGCGGGGCCGCCGGGAGAACCTCCTGGGCGCGCTCGGCTCCGGAGTGGTCCGCGTCGTGCAGGGCGACATCAACGACAGGGGCCTGGTCGCGTCGCTGACCGAGGGCGTGGACCTGGTCTTCCACCTGGCCGCCATCCGGATCACGCAGTGCGCCGAGGAACCGCGCCTGGCCCTGGAGTGCCTCGTCGACGGCACGTTCACCGTGCTGGAGGCCGCCGCGGCCGCCGGGGTGAAGAAGGTCATCGCGTCCTCGTCGGCCTCGATCTACGGCCTGGCGGAGTCGTTCCCCACCAACGAGCGGCACCACCCGTACAACAACGACACCTTCTACGGCGCCGCGAAGGCGTTCAACGAGGGCATGCTGCGCAGCTTCAAGGCCATGTACGACCTGGACTTCGTGGCGCTGCGCTACTTCAACGTGTACGGCCCGCGGATGGACGTCCACGGCCTGTACACCGAGGTGCTCATCCGCTGGATGGAGCGCATCGCGGAGGGCAAGTCGCCGCTGATCTTCGGTGACGGGGCGCAGACGATGGACTTCGTGCACGTGCACGACATCGCCCGCGCGAACATCCTCGCCGCCAAGGCCCCGGTGACGGACGCGGTGTACAACATCGCCTCCTCCGAGGAGACCTCGCTCAAGCAGCTCGCCCTCGCGCTGCTGTCCGCGATGGACTCCGACCTGCCGCTGGAGCACGGCCCCGAGCGCAAGGTGAACGGCGTGACGCGCCGGCTCGCCGACATCGGTGCCGCGGCGGCGGACCTGGGCTGGAAGCCCGAGATCGACATGGACGGCGGCTTGCGCGACCTCGTCGCGTGGTGGCGCGCCGAGAAGGCCGCGGCGGAGAAGTAGACACCAGCGGAGAAGACGGCCGCTGCCCAGACCTCCGCTGCCCAGACCTCCGCTGCCCAGACCTCCGCTGCCCAGACCTCCGCTGCCCAGACCTCCGCTGCCCAGACCTCCGCTGCCCAGGCCTCCGCTCGGCGGAACGCCCGACAGTTCACCCGATCCGCGGCTGCGGTGCGCGCCGGACCCCCGTGCCGGCGCGCACCGCGGCCGCACCCAGGAAAGGCCAGTGCTCGTGATTCCGGTTATGCGGCCGTTGCTCGGCGAAGAAGAGGCGCTCGCCGCCGCCGAGGCCGTCCGGTCCGGCTGGGTGGCGCAGGGCCCGAGGGTCCGCGCGTTCGAGGAGGCGTTCGCCGGGGCGGTGGGCGCGCGGCACGGTGTCGCCGTGTCCTCCTGCACCACGGGCCTGCACCTCGCCGTGCACCTGCTCGGCATCGGCCCAGGCGATGAGGTCGTCGTGCCGTCGTTGTCGTTCATCGCGACCGCGAACGCCGTGCGCTACACCGGCGCGACACCGGTCTTCGCCGACGTGGACGCCACGACCGGCAACCTGAGCGCGGCCACAGTGGAACCGGTTCTCACCGGGCGCACCCGCGCGGTCATGGTCGTGCACCAGGCCGGTGTGCCCGCGGACGTCGACGCGCTCAAGGCGTTGTGCGAACCGCGCGGCGTCGTGGTCATCGAGGACGCCGCCTGCGCGGTGGGCTCCACCTACGACGGCAAGCCCGTCGGTGCCGGCGCGGTGCTGGCGGCCTGGTCGTTCCACCCGCGCAAGCTGCTCACCACCGGTGAGGGCGGCATGGTCACCACCGACGACGCCGACTGGGCCGTCCGGCTCAGGCGCCTGCGCGAGCACGGCATGAGCGTCTCCGCGGCAGACCGCCACAACGGTGGCTCCGCCGTCATCGAGCAGTACCTGGAGACGGCGTTCAACTACCGGATGACCGACATCCAGGCCGCGGTCGGCCTGGTCCAGCTGTCCAAACTGGACGCGGTCATCGCCCGCCGCCGCGAGCTGGCCGCGCGCTACCACGAGCTGCTCGGCGGCACGGGCGTCACCGCGGTGACCGACCCCGACCGCGGAACGACGAACTACCAGTCGTTCTGGGTGTGGCTGCCCGAGGACGCGCCCGACCGGCAGGACGTCCTCGCGGGTCTCGCCGAGCGCGGGGTGTCGGCACGGCGCGGGATCATGGCGTCGCACCTCGAACCCGCCTACGCCGGTCATCCCACCGCGCCGCTGCCGGTGACCGAGGCCTTCACGGCCCGCACGCTGATCCTCCCGCTGTTCCACGACATGACGGAGTCCGAACAGGACCGGGTCGTGTCAGCGTTGTCGGAGACTCTGCACGCATCCCGCCTGACCGTGCGTGGTTGAAACGGCGCGATCCCGCCAGCGCCGGGACTTTTTCACGTTGACACGTAACAGCTTTGACCAGATCGCCGACGTTCGGAGTAACAGCCCTGTGCTGTCCAGCGTAGTGCGCGGATCACACACGGTAACTCCGTTCGAGAGGTGGAACCAATGGTGGCTCGGCAGTCGCGTCTCGTGCGGGTGCTCGTGATCACGGCTTTGTTCGCTTCCACGATGTTCGTGCTCGGGGTCTTCAACGCCCCCAACGCCCACGCGGCGCCCTGCGACTTCCCGGTCACCAACAAGGTCGCGTGCGAGAACACGCAACCCGGCGCGGACAACTGGCAGGCCCAGTACCGCGACGACGCGATCCTCGGCTACACGACGGACATCAGCTACACACCGGGCCAGACCGCCAGCTTCAAGATGCTGACGTCGGCGTCCTCCTACAAGCTCGACATCTACCGGCTCGGCTGGTACGCGGGCAAGGGCGCCCGGTACATGGGCACGGTCAACCGCAACACACCGCAGAACCAGCCACCATGTCTGCGGGACGGGCCGACCGCGCTCATCGACTGCGGCAACTGGGCCGTGTCGGTCACCTGGAACATCCCGTCCACGGCGGTCTCCGGCATCTACTACGCCCGGCTCACGCGCAACGACACCGGCGCGGAGAACGAGATCGTGTTCGTCGTCCGCGACGACTCGTCCACCTCGAAGATCCTCTTCCAGACCTCCGACGCCACCTGGGTCGCCTACAACCGCTACGGCGGCAACAGCCTCTACTTCGGTGACGGCCCCGGCCAGGGCGGCAGCTCCTACAAGGTGAGCTACAACCGTCCTTACACCGGCGGTGACGGCGACGAGAACTTCATCTTCAACGCCGAGTACCCGATGCTGAGGTTCCTGGAGCGCAACGGCTACGACCTCAGCTACACCACCGACGCCGACTCGGCGCGGCGCGGGCACCTGATCAAGAACCACAAGGTGTTCATGGCCGTCGGCCACGACGAGTACTGGTCGAACGAGCAGTGGAACAACGTGATGGCCGCTCGTGACGCCGGTGTGCACATGGCGTTCCTGACCGGCAACGAGATCTTCTGGAAGACCCGCTGGGAGAAGAGCATCGACCCGTCCCAGACGGACTGGCGCACCATCGCCTGCTTCAAGGAGACCAAGGGCACCCAGAACGACGGGCTGAGCGACTGGACCGGCACGTGGCGCGACCCGCGGTTCAGTCCTCCGCAGGACGGCGGCAGGCCGGAGAACGCGTTGCTGGGCAACATGTTCACCGTCAACGGCAGGCGTGACGACGCGCTGCAGGTGCCGGCCGCGTACGGCAAGATGCGGCTCTGGCGCAACACCGACCTGGGGGGCATGGCCTCCGGCACCACGTACACGTTCCAGCCCGGCACGCTCGGCTACGAGTGGAACACCGTGTACGACAACGGCCACCAGCCCGATGGCGTCGCCCAGATGTCGCGCACCACCGTCAACCTCGACGGCTACTACGCGCTGAAGAACTACGGCGACGAGTACGGCTCGGCCACCGAGACGCACGCCATCACCTACTACCGGGCGCCTTCCGGCGCGCTGGTGTTCGGCGCGGGCACGGTGCAATGGGCGTGGGGCGTGGACGACGAGCACGCGTTCCTCACGAACACCCCGACATCGGACAAGCGGATCAAGCAGGCGACGGTCAACTTCCTCGCGGACATGGGCGTGCAGCCCTACCAGTTGTGGGGACCCGACCAGCTCGGCATCTCCGGCGCCATCAACGACCACGCCGCGCCCGGCGTGCAGATCTCGACCCTGCCCGCGCAGGCCTCGGTCGGCCAGCCCTACACCTTCGGCGGCACGGTGATCGACGCGTCCGGCCGGGTGGCGGGCGTCGAGGTCTCCACCGACGGCGGCGACCGCTGGCACTACGCCGACTGGCAGGCGGGTCAGACGTCGTGGAGCTACACCTACACGCCGTCGCAGTCCGGCACCGCGCAGCTTCGGGTCCGCGCCGTCGACGACTCGCTGAACCTGTCCACGCCCGTGCAGGCCTCGCCGAGCGTGAGCGCCCGCACCTGCCCGTGCGGCATGTTCTCCGGCCAGGAGGTCCCGAAGGTCACCTCCGCCGACGACAGCTCCCAGCTCGAGCTCGGCGTGAAGTGGCGCGCCGCGAGCAACGGCTACGTCCGCGGCGTGAAGTTCTACAAGGGCACGGGCAACGCCGGCACGCACACCGGCTCGCTGTGGTCCGCCACCGGCGACCTGCTCGCCACCGGCACGTTCGCCGACGAGAGCCCGACGGGGTGGCAGACGCTGCTCTTCCCGTCGCCGGTCGCGGTGAACGCCAACACCACCTACGTGGTGTCGTACTTCACGCCGACAGGCCATTTCGCGTACGACACGGGCGGGTTCTTCACCCAGCAGGCGCACATGGAGCCGGTCACCGGTCTCAAGTCCGGGGTGGACGGACCGAACGGCGTCTTCCGCTTCGGCGCCGGCTTCCCGAACAACACCTTCGACCACACCAACTACTGGGTCGACGTCGTGTGGGCGCCCGATCCCGGCCCCGACACCCGCGCCCCGGTCCAGACCGCGACGTCCCCGGTGTCCAACGCCGGCTCGGTCGCGCTGACCACCGCGGTGTCCGGCACGTTCGACGAGAACGTGGTGCTGAGCTCGGCGCAGGTCACCGTGACCGGCCCGGCCGGCGCGGTCACCGGCACCAGGACGATCTCGGACGACGCCCGCACGATCACGTTCACGCCGTCGGCACCGCTGGCCGCCGCCACGGCCTACACCGCCACGATGAGGGCGGCCGACGCGGCGGGCAACCTGTCCGCGCAGTCGAGCTGGACGTTCACCACGGGTTCGCCGCGACCGGCCACGTGCCCGTGCACGATCTGGGACGACTTCGCGGCACCCGCGGTGGTCGACTCGGGTGACACCAACCAGGTCGAGGTCGGCACCAAGGTCCGCTTCGACGGCAAGGGCGAGGTCCTCGGCGTCCGCTTCTACAAGGGCACGGGCAACACCGGCACGCACACCGGCTCGCTGTGGACCTCCACCGGCCTGCTGCTCGCGACCGGCACCTTCAACGCCGAGACCACGTCCGGCTGGCAGAAGCTCATGTTCACCTCGCCGGTGCAAGTGCAGGCGAACACCACCTACATCGTGTCGTACAACGCGCCCAACGGCCGGTACTCGGTCTCTTCCGGCTACTTCAACGGCCAGGAGCCGGGCTACCAGTCGCTGCACGCGCTGCAGAACGGTGCCGAGGGCGGCAACGGCGTCTACAAGTACGGCTCGGGCTTCCCGAACAACTCCTACAACGCGACGAACTACTGGGTCGACGTCATCTACCGCAACGGCCTCAACGGCGACACCACCCCGCCGACGATCACGAACCGCACACCGGCCGTGAACGCGACGAACGTGGGTCTGCAGAGCGCGCTGACCGCGACGTTCAGCGAACCGGTCGACCCCGCGTCGGCGCGGATCTGGCTGACGGACCCGAAGGGCGCCAAGCTGGCCGGTTCGGTGTCGCTGTCCGGTGACCAGAAGACGGTCACCTGGACGCCGAGCGGCAAGCTCGTCGTCGGCACGCAGTACAAGGCGCACGTGGGCATCGCGGACGTCAACGGCATCGCGATGCCGGCGGCCGCGGAGTGGAGCTTCACCACCACGACCACGCCGGCCTGCCCGTGCTCGCTGTTCAGCACGGCGACCGTGCCGGCGGAGGCCTCCTCCGACGACAGCGGCGCGTACGAGCTGGGCGTGCGGTTCAGCCCGACCCAGTCCGGCCGGATCACCGGTGTCCGCTTCTACAAGGGCGCGGGCAACACCGGCACGCACACCGGCTCGCTGTGGAGCGCCTCCGGCCAGCGGCTCGCGACCGGCACGTTCGGCAACGAGACCGCGACCGGCTGGCAGACGCTGACGTTCGCGCAACCGGTGGTCGTCAGCGCCGGGCAGACCTACACCGCCTCGTACACGACCACCACCGGCCACTACTCGGCCAACGCCGGGTACTTCGCGACGGGTCCGGTCGGCTCGGGACCGCTGACGGCGCCCCAGGAGCAGAACGGCGTGTTCGCGCCCGGCTCCGGGTTCCCGACGATGACGTACGGCTCCGGCAACTACTGGGTCGACGTCGTCTACCAGCCCAACGACGACAACGACGCACCCGTGCTGCAGGGCCGCACCCCGCTGCCCGGAGCGTCCGAAGTGGACCTGACCTCGGTGGTCACCGCGTCGTTCGACGAGGCGGTCGACCTGGGTTCCGCGCAGTTCACCGTCACCGACCCCGGTGGCGCGCGGATCGCCGGCACGCTGGCGCTCTCGCCGGACTCGCGGATGGTCACGTTCACCCCGGCGGCCAGGCTCGCCGCGGCCACCGCGTACACGGTCAGCGTCAGGATCGCCGACGCGTTCGGCAACCTGATGGCGAACCCGCAGACGTGGTCGTTCACGTCGGCGACGACGCAGACCTGCCCGTGCTCGCTGTTCAGCGCGGCGACGGTGCCGACGACGACATCGGCCGACGACAACGGCGCGTACGAGCTCGGCGTGAAGTTCACCTCCGGCACCGACGGCCAGATCACCGGCGTGAAGTTCTACAAGGGCGCCGGCAACACCGGCACCCACACCGGGTCGCTCTGGTCCGCCGACGGGCAACGCCTCGCCACCGGCACGTTCCAGAACGAGACCGAGTCGGGCTGGCAGACGCTCGTGTTCGACACGCCGGTGCCGATCACGGCCGGGACCACGTACGTGGCCTCCTACACGACCACCACGGGCCACTACGCCGTCAACGCGGGCTACTTCGGCTCGGTGACCTCACCGCCGCTGGCCGCCACCGCCTCGGCCGGTGTGTTCACCGCCGGGTCCGGGTTCCCGGCGTCGTCCTACAACGGTGGCAACTACTGGGTGGACGTGGTGTTCCAGTGACCGCGAGACCGCTGCTGCTGATCGGAGCGGGGGGACTCGCCCGCGAGGTGATCGCGGCGGTCCGCCTCCTCCCGGACGTCTGGAACCCGGTCGGGGCTCTCGACGACTCCACCGCCCTGCACGGCACCCTGATCGACGGGGTGCCCGTGCTGGGCGGGCTCGACAGCCTGGACGACCACCCGGACGCGGCCGTCGTGGCGTGCGTCGCCAACGCACGGCGGCCGTTGTCCCGCCTGTCACTCGTGTCACGGCTCGGGTTGCCGGATGAGCGGTGGGCGACCGTCGTCCACCCGGCGGCCGTGACGTCCGGCGCTCGTCTCGGCGCCGGAACGGTTCTGCTGGCGGGTGTGGTGATCACGACATCCCTGGAGGTCGGCCGGCACGTCGTGGCGATGCCGCACGTGCTGATCACCCACGACGACGAGGTCTCGGACGGCGTCACGTTCGCCGGCCGCGCCTCGCTCGGCGGGGGTGTGGTGGTGGGGGAGTCCGCGTACCTGGGACAGGGAGCCCTGGTGCGCGAGGGTGTGAAGATCGGCGCCGGTGCCGTGGTCGGCATGGGAGCCGTTGTCCTGCGGGACGTTCCGGCAGGCCAGACGTGGGCCGGCGTGCCGGCCCGCCCGTTGCGTGGGGAGAGCGCGTGATCGAGATTCCGCTGGTGGACCTGCGTGCCCAGCACGAGCAGGTGGCCGACGAGGTCGCCGACGGCTGGGCGGAGGTGCTCAAGACGACGGCCTTCATCAACGGGCCGCAGGTGGCCCGGTTCGAGTCGGAGTTCGCCGCCTACCAGGAGGTCCCGCACGCCATCGGGGTCGGCAACGGCACCGACGCGATCGAGCTCGCGCTGCGCGCGCTGGGCGTCGGCCACGGTGACGAGGTCGTCCTGCCCGCCAACACGTTCATCGCCACGGCCGAGGCCGTCGCCCGCTGCGGCGCGGCACCGGTGCTCGTGGACTGCACCGACGACACGCTGCTGATCGACGTCGACCAGGTGGCCTCCGTGACGACGTCGCGCACCAAGGCCGTCGTGCCCGTGCACCTCTACGGCCAGGCGGCGCCGGTCGAGCTGCTGCACGGCCTGCCGGTCGTCGAGGACGCCGCGCAGGCCCAGGGCGCGCGCCGCAACGGCGTGGCCGTCGGCGGGCTCGGTGTCGCCGCCGCGACCTCGTTCTACCCCGGCAAGAACCTCGGCGCGTACGGCGACGGCGGCGCGGTGCTGACCACGTCCGACGCGATCGCCGAGTCGGTGAAGCTGCTGCGCGAGCACGGTTCCCCGCGCAAGTACGAGCACCCGGTGCTCGGCTTCAACAGCCGCCTCGACACGGTGCAGGCCGTGGTGCTGTCCGCGAAGCTGCGCCGGCTGGAGGGCTGGAACCAGGCCCGCCGCGCCGCGGCCCGGCGCTACACCGACCTGCTGGCGTCGGTGGAACGGGTGCGGACCCCCGTCGTGCTGGGCGGCAACCTGCCCGTGTGGCACCTCTACGTCGTGCGCGTCCCGGACCGCGACCGCGTGCTGTCCCGGCTGCACGCCGCCGGGATCGGCGCCGGTGTCCACTACCCGACGCCGCTGCACAGGACGGGTGCGTTCGCCCACCTCGACGGGTCGTTCCCGATCGCCGAGACGTCCGCGGCCGAGCTGCTGTCGCTGCCGCTGTTCCCGGAGATCACCGAGTCGCAGCAGACGCGGGTCGTCGAGGCGCTGGCGGAGGCGTTGCGATGAGCGGCGTGCGGGTGCACCCCCGTGGACTGTGCGAGTCGGACGACGTCGGCGACGGCACGCGCGTGTGGGCGTTCGCGCACGTGCTGCCAGGCGCCCGCATCGGCCGCGACTGCAACATCTGCGACGGCGCGTTCGTCGAGTCGCGCGCGGTGCTCGGCGACAACGTGACGGTCAAGAACGGCACGCTGGTCTTCGACGGCGTGACGTGCGAGGACGACGTGTTCCTCGGCCCGAACGTGTTGTTCACCAACGACCTGCGCCCGCGCGCGCACGTCAAGAAGACCGGCGACGCGCTGGAGAAGACGCTGGTCCGCCGGGGCGCGACGCTCGGAGCGGGCACGGTCGTGGTGTGCGGCACCGAGATCGGCGAGCACGCGTTCACCGCCGCCGGTTCGGTGGTCACCAGGTCGGTGCCCGCGCACGCGTTCGTGGCGGGCAACCCGGCGGTGCTGAAGGGCTGGGTCTGCGCGTGCGGGGCGCGGCTCTCAGGCGACCTCTCGTGCCCGGAGTGCGGTGTCCGGCACGAGGAGACCCCGGACGGCCTGAAAGCCGTCTGAAATCGCGTTCAAGGCCGCCGAGGCGAGGCTTCGGCGGCCTTTTCACCTGTTCGGGTCCACGTTGCCGATTCGTCCGACTGCGCACCTCCCTTGATCGACACTTCTTCGGTGGCCGGAAAACGTGACGACCGAGGTCGTGGCTGATCCAGAGGGGACCGACCGTTTGTCACGGAATGATGATGTCGCCGCCGTGTGTGACCTTCCAGGAGCTCGGCAGGTACCGATGGGCTTAATCGGGCTCCCAGGCCACGAGCCGGTCGAAGACGCGCAGGTCGCCCTCGACCTTCAGGTCGTCCGCGGTCTTGCGGCCGTAGAAGGACAGCACCAGGTCGCTCGCCGTGCCGCTGAACGTCGTGTCGGCCGTGCCTGGGACGTCACCGACTCGGGCGCCCTCGGCATCGAGGGTCACGCGCCAGGAGCGGCCCTCGGTGGCGTGGTAGTCGACGATCACGGGCTCGTGCGGCCACGGTGACGTCGTCGCGACGCAGGTCGTCTGGAACTCCTCCACGCCGTCGAGCGCGACCTCGACCGGCAGCGGCTGTGCGGCGCCGATGGTGAGCTGGGCATCGTAGGTGTGGACCGCTATCTCCTGGAGTTGGTGGCGGGCGGCGGTACCGGTGGTCTTCGGCGACTGGAAGTCGCTCCACCACGCCCAGCAGCCGCGGTCCGGGCCGGACTCCTCCAGCGCTGCCACGAGCAGCCGTGACGACTCGGTCATCCACGCCACCAGGTCCTCGCATGGTGCCACGGTGGGGGTGCGGACCGGGGGAGCGTCGGCCGGGCCCGCGGCGACGATCTCCGCCCACTTGCGGCGGCCGTCGCCCAGGTGCTGAACCAGGTCGTACAGCGTCCAGCCGGGGCAGGACGGCACCGGTGCGCCGAGGTCGGGTGCGGCGGTGATCGCCGCGCAGAAGGCGGCGGTCCGCTCCTCGATCAGTCGCAGCAGGCCGGGAAACGCCAGGGTGTTGTGCACCGCCGCTGTCTATCACCGAGTCCGGCGGCTGGACAGCGAGTTTCAACGGAGCAGGCGCTCCAGCTCGGTGATGGGGCCGGGTGTGCCGGGGCGGAACGTGGGCGGTCAGGCTACGGCGTGGATCGGGTTTCTTCGTGGGATTCGCCGGGGGTCCACGTAGGCGGGTGGGCGGAAGACGGGCACGCCGCTGACCATCTCGACCTGCCAGTCGGAGCGGTGGACGAGGTCGTGGTGGCGGCGGCAGAGAAGGGCGAGGTTGGCGAGCGTGGTCTCGCCGCCATCGGACCAGTGTCGAACGTGGTGGGCTTCGCAGTGGTGTGGCGGTCTTGTGCAGCCGGGGAAGGTGCAGCCCCTGTCCCTGGCTACCAGGACCCGGCGCAGGCCGACGTTGATGGTTCTGGTCTTGCGGCCCACGTCGTGGACCTGGGAGCGGCTGCCCAGCAGCATCGGGATGACGCCGGAGTCGCAAGCGATCTTGCGGACCTGGTTCATCGGGAGGTGCTCGCCGTTGTCCAGGAGGGCGGCGCCGATGCCGGCGCGCAGCTCGTCGTAGGCGAGCGTGACGGTGAGCTGGACTCGTTCGCCGCCGGTGATGCGGTGCTGGTCCGCGCGCAGGGCCAGGCCGACGACCTCGCAGAACGCGTCGCCTTCTCGTTCCGGTGCGTGGCGGGGATCGGAGGGTTCCGGCTTCGCGAGCGGATCGATCAGCGCGTCGAGCTTGGCGCCGGTCTCGGCGTCGACGTCGGCGAAGAGCTGGTACCGGCCGCCCTTCCACTGACGCCGCACCACGTTCCGCGGGCGCACTGGCTCGGGGTCGGCCGGTGCCGGACCGTCCTGGTCCAGGCGGTAGGCGAGTTCCTTGCAGAACGCCTTGGCCGAGCGGGGTTCGTGCTGCTGCGCGTACTCGACCAGGTGGACCTCGGCCACGGCGGGCAGTTCGGCCATCGCTTCGGCCACGACCTCGACGTGCTCCTCGGACAGCGTGCCCGCCGCCATCGCCGCGGCCGCCAGCGGCAGCACGGGATCCACCGTCGCGCCGCTCGGGGTCACGGTGGGGCACAGAGCCCTGGCCTGGGCGAGCCTGCGGCGCGACACCTTCGGGTCCCAGTGCAGGACATGCTTGAAGACCTCGACGAGATCCTTGTACCCCAGCGTTTGCGCAGCGCCCTGCTGATCGAGCGCAGCGACCACCTCCACCACCTGGAACTGGAGCTGCTGCAGCGCACGGACTCTCCGCTTGAGCTCGGTGAGGAGCTCGAGCGGAGAAGCGAGGCCGAGTGCTGTCATGCGTTCATCGTGGCATGAACACGTGTTCGAATACTATTCCACGATGGAGTGAATGCGCAGGTCAGAGCTACGGCGTCGGATGTATCGCCTCTCTCGCGCGGAGAGCGATGCCGACGGCCGTTTTCACCCGAACGAGCCGTTCTTTGGATCTGCTTCAACGCATACGGTCCAAGAGCATGACCGCGATCACCTCCACCGCGTACAGCCGGGACCTGGGCGACGAACTGCGCAGGCTGCGCGAGAACTGCACCAGCTTCGGGGGCCGCGCGATGGCCGCCCAGTTGGGGTGGGACCCGAGCAAGGTCTCGAACATCGAGACCGGCAAGGCCCGCGCGTCCGAGATCGACCTCGCCCAGTACCTCGCGACGTGCGGCAAGGACCTCGACTACCTGCTGGACTTCACCAGCCGGTACCGGCACGCCTTCGACCTCTACTTCGCCCAAGTACCGGACAACTTGCGCACCCTGGCGATGGTCGAGGCGATGGCCACCAAGATGTTCGTCTACGACATCTTGGCGATCCCCGGTCTTTTGCAGACGGAGTCCTACGCCCGCTCCCTGTTCATGGAGACCGGCTGCGAGTCGTTGGAGGCCATCGAAAAGGGCGTGGAGCGCCGCATGGGTAGGCAAAGCATCTGGCAGCGTCCGTACCGGCCTCAATGCGTGTTCTACGTGCACGAGTTGGCGCTGCAAATGCGCGTCGGTGACGCCCAGGTCATGGAAGACCAGTACCTGCGGCTTCTTTTCAACGCACACATCCTGCGAGTTGTGCCTGCGAGCGTCCGGGGCGTCGCGTTCCACTCCAAGTGCACGCTGTTCGAGTTCGGAAAGGCATCACCTCTGGCGTACACGGAGACCGACCTGGCCAAGGTGTTCGCGCAAGACGACCTAGCGGTCACCTGGGGCCGCAAGCTCTTCGAGCGGCTGGATGCAGTCGCGCTGGATGAGGAACAATCTCGGAGCAAGCTGGCGGAATACGTCAGTGGACTGCGAGAGGACCCTCATGACCGGCGAACGGACCTGGCGTAAGAGCACCTACAGCGGTGGAACCACCGACAGCGACTGCGTCGAGGTGTCGCTGGCCCACGACGCGCTGGTGCGGGACTCGAAGAACGCGAGCGGCGACGTCCTCGCGTTCTCCGCCCCCGCCTGGCGGAGCCTTCTCAGCTGGCTGGGCTGACCGCGGCCGCTCTGCGGCCCGCGGCCTCCTGCTTCGCGATCCGCAGCAGCGCCCCGGACGTGCCGATCAACAGGAACGTCAGGCCGGTCGCCACGCTGAAGCTCAGCGAGTCGAACGTGGCCGCGCCCAGCGCCGACGTCAGCATCGCGCCGACCAGGCACACCGCGATGCCGCGCACGTTCTCGTCCTTCGACAGGGCGCGGGCCCGCAGCGCCGCGTAGATCCCGCCGAGGAACAGCAGCACGAAGGCGAGCAGGCCGAGGTAGCCGTTCTCGATCATCGTCAGCAGGTACTGGTTGTCGAGGATCGTGTACTTCGACGGCAGGAACGTGCCGAACCCGCGGCCCAGCCACGGGTGCTTGGCGATCTCCAGCCACGCGCCGTCGTAGTCCTTGGTGCGGCCCTGGAACGACGGGTCGTCCTCGATGTTGGAGAACATCGACGTCACCGTGCCGAACAGGCCGGGCACCACGACCGAGGCGCCGCCGAGGAACACCGCGCCGACGCCGAGCAGCGGCAGGCCGCGGTGGCGGGGCAGCAGGACGCCGAGCACGACGCCCGTCACGACCAGGCCGATGATCGCCGTGCGCGACAACGACAGGATCGCCATCAGGCTGAGCAGCGACAGGGCGAACCACCAACGGCCCTGCGGCTCGCCGCGGTCCTTGGCCGCGAAGACGAAGTGCGCGGCGAACGGCACGCCCAGCACGCAGACCAGCCCGAACTCGATGGGGTGGTTCACCGTGCCGGCCGGGCGGAAGAAGATCGACCGCGACTCCAGCGCCGAGTAGCCGTTGTCCTGCACGCGCAGGCCGGGCAGCGTCACGAACGACGCGAGGTCGAGTCCCAGCCCGAACTGGATCAGGCCGATGAACGCCCCGAACGTCAGGCAGCCGACCATCACCTTCAGCACGCGGCTCAGCCGTTCGCCGGTGCGCACCGCGTCGATCACGAACACCGCGAGCGCGGCCATCGCGACGATCCGGACCAGCGCCGAGTCCGACACCGACAGCTCGTCGGGCGGCAGGTAGCGGCGGGTGGCGATGGCGTACGTCGTCAGGTGCAGGACCACGTAGGCCGCGAGCAGCGTGCGGACCGCGTTGCGGCCCTTCGCCAGGCCGAGGTGGTCGACGAGGTGCGCGGCGAACCACAGCACCGCGAGGCACAGCGCCACGAACAACGCGGGGGGCAGCGTGATCGGGACGAACGCGATGGTGAACCTGGCCGGGACGACGAGCAGGGCCAGCAGGTAGAAGATCAGCAGCGTGGCACCGTCGGCGCGCTGCTCGGTCAGTCGTCTTTGGTCGGCCATGCCGGGTCTGGCTTGGGCGCGGCGATGATCACTGTCTTCTGGTGCGCGTTCGGCACGCCCTGCGGCCGTGGTGGCTGGCCATTGGTCTGCGGCCGCGGCCGGGCGGGAGGAGCGTGCGAGGGCGGCGGCGCGACGTCCTTCCCGGACGGTGCGGGCGGTGCCGCGCCGGAGTCCTCGTCCTTGCGCCGCTTCACCTTGTTCATGATCGAGTCGGCGGCGAACGTGGCGGCGATCGTCAGCAGCAGCAGCACGACGGTCGCCGCGCCGACGTAGCGGACCTTGCCGCCGATCTTGGCCGACGCCGTGGTCGGCTTCACCAGGACCTGCGCCGTGATGAACGTCTGCTCGGGCGCGTTCAGCGCCTTCTGCTGGGCCGCGAGCTCGTTCACGGTCTTCTCCAGGACCTTGCCGACGAGGCTCTCCGCCGACTCGGCCGAGTCGGCCTCGGTCGAGATGAACAGCAGCGGACCGCCGACGGGGCCGGTGTTGGCGGTGTAGGTGGCCGTGGATCCCTTGCCCGCCAGCTCTTCCGCCGTCTTCGGGTCGCCGAGCACCTGGGTGAGGATCTGCGCGGTGGTCGTGAGGCTGCCGTCGAACTGCAGCAGCGGGTTGACCTTGACGACGTCCTCGGGCTTCGTCTTCTCCGAGTACCGCCCGCCGGCCGCGGGGGAGGTGAGGACCAGCACGCCGCTCGACTCGTACCGCGTGGGCACCGTGACGTAGACGTACAGGGCGAGGACACCGGTGAGCAGCACTGCGGGCAGAGCGATGTACCACCGCCGCCGCAGCACCCGTACGGTTCCCCAGAAGTCCATCAACATCCCCGATCCGCGGTTCGGTCTTGCGAACGCAGTGCCCGCAGGGTATCGCCTGCCTGGAAAATCGGAGTGAGCTGCCAGCTGTTACAGGCCGTAGCCGCCGAGCGATGGAGGGAGGGAACCCAGGAGGCAGCATGCGCGCAGGACGACTGACCGTGACCGTCGCGGCCATTCTCGTGGTCATCGGTGGGACAGCGGCTTACGTCGTCACGGCCGCCACCGAGGCCGATCGGCCGGCCGGCGTGGAACAGGTGTCGCGGGCGAGGACGGGCGAGGTGCTGTTCGTCGACCTCGCCGGTGGGCAGAACCGGGTCGAGAAGCTCGCCGACGGCGGTGCCCGCACGCCGACCGACCTCGCCTGCCAGCGGTTCTACGTCGCCGGCGGCACGAGCGTGTGCCTGAAGCTCTCCGGTCCCGGCCCGTCCTACGCCGCCCAGGTGAGCCGCGGCGGCAAGCCCGTGAGGTCGATCGCGCTGCCCGGCATCCCGAGCCGCGCGAAGGTCTCGACGTCCGGCAACGTCGTGTCGTGGACGACTTTCGTCATCGGCGACTCGTACTCGGTTCCCGGCGGGTTCTCCACCCGGACGGGTTTCTTCGACCTGCGCACCGGCGAGGTCACCGAGTCGCTGGAGCACTTCGCCGCGACGGTGGAGGGCGCCCCGCTCACCGCGCGTGACGTCAACTACTGGGGACTGACCGTCGCCGCCGACGACCGGACCTTCTACGCGACGCTCGCCAGCGGCGGGTTCACCTGGCTGGTGAGGGGAGACCTCACCACCAGGTCCGTGACGTCGTTGCGCCGCGACGCGGAATGCCCGTCGCTGTCGCCGGACGGCACGAAGGTCGCGTACAAGAAGCGCGTCGGCCGCCTCGGGCCGTGGGACCTCGCGGTGCTCGACCTCGCCACGGACGAGGAGAAGCGGCTGCCCGGCACGGCCGGCGTCGACGACCAGGCGACCTGGCTGACCGCCACAGAGCTCGCGTTCGCCGCGGTGCCCAGGGACGCGCGGCTGCCGGCGGTTCACGTCGTTCCCGCGGACGGTTCGCAACCGGCGGGGGTGCTGGTCGCGGACGCCACCTCGCCGTCGCCCGTGACGTGAGGGACGCTCCCGCGCATCACGTGGCCAGCTCGCGGCGCAGCACCTTCTCGAGCTCGTGCCCCGCCGCGTCCCAGGACCGTCCCTCCACACTGGACGAGGCCGCGCGGGCGATCGCGTCGAAGTCCGGCGAGATGACCACTTCGGACAGTGCGCGCGCCAGCGCGTGCGGGGTGGGCGCCGCGTACCGGACGTGGTCGTTGTCCAGGACCACGCGGTTGAAGTGCGCGTCGTTCACGACCGGGACGCATCCGGCGGCGAGCATCTCGTGCGGCACCAGGGAGACGTTGGTCATCGAGAGCGACAGCCCGGCGAAGCACCGGTTGTAGATGGCGTTGAGCTCGTCGGGCGTCACGAGGCCGTGGTCGACGAACTGCGGTCCCAGCCGCCCGATCTTCTCGCCGTAGACGTGGATCTTCAGGTCCGGGTGCCGCTCGGCGAACAGCTCCAGCGCGAGCACGCCGAGCTCGAACGCGCGCCGCGGCGCCTTGCGGCGGGCGTAGAAGACGATGCCGTCGCGCTCGCCACCACCGAGCCGGTACGTGCCGACGTCGCAGCCGAAGTCGAAGTGGTCGGCGGGCATGCCGTGGTCGTCGAGGACCTTGTCGGCGAGGAACCTGCCGGCGGTGAAGCCGTGCATGCCCATCCGGTAGGTGTTCTCCGCCAGCGTGTACAGGCCGCCCTGCGGGTAGAACCACGGCTCGTAGTCCTGGACGAGGTAGAACCTCTTGCCCGCGCACGGGTCGTTGAACACCGGGTACGCGGTGATCCAGGCCGTCGCGAACACCGCGTGGGCGTCGGCCATGCCGTCGGTGACGTCGTGGATGGAGCCGGTGAAGAACGGGAACGCGTCCCTGATGCCGGCTTCGAGGTCGGCGACCGTGTTGCCGAACGTGTCGTACAGGTAGAGCCTGCACTCGTGGCCGAGCGACTCCATGTGCCGGATGAGCCGGAACATGGTGGTGTGACCACCGGAGCCCTTCGACGGGGGAGTGGTCACCCAGTTGATCGTGAGCTTGCCGCCCGGCGGGATCGGCGGGATCACCACGGGCCTGCGCGACTCGACGTCGGCCCGGCGGACGTCCTCCAGGCGCACGGGCATCTCCTCGCCCTCGACGCCGAGCCTGCGGGTCGCGGCGGTGAGCAGGCGGGCGCCGAGCTGTCTCGCGCCCTGCTCGCGCACGATCTTCGTGACCTGCCTCAGTCGTCTCACGCGTCGGCCCTCTTCCGCAGCACCGCAAGGACTTCGTGTCTCATCGGGAACACCGCGGCCGCGTAGGCGAGGCAGGACAGCACGCCACCGGCGAGGATCTGCAGCACCTCGCCGTCGACCACGTTCCTGACGCCGAGCACCACCGCGACCATCACCACACCGCCCAGCACCGGCCGCACCAGCCGCGCGCCGAGAGCGCCCGCGCGGATGCCGTAGGCCTGGAAGGCGACCAGGTAGGCGGGCGCGACGACCAGCACCGCGACGATCACGTGCGCCGCCGCCACCCCGCGGATGCCGTCGAGGTGCGCGCCCAGCGCCAGCAACGGCAGCAGCGCGCCCAGCCACACCAGGTGGATCACGAGGATGGCCCGCGACCGGCCGGCGGAGGCCAGGAAGTCGTAGCCGAGCTCCAGCGCGACCCGCACCGCCCCGAGCAGCACCAGCAACGCCAGCGCGGCCGCCGCGGGGGCCCAGCGCTCGCCGTAGACGACGCGGACGAGCGGCTCGGCCAGCGCGGCCAGCAGCACGCACGCGGGCACCGTGACGAGCGCCAGGAGGCCGAGCGCGCGGCCGAACGACCGCCCGAACAGCTCGGGGTCCTCGCGGACCTTCGAGAACGCGGCCAGCGACACGCTGCGGACCGGCGCGGAGAACGCCGCCACCGGCCAGCTCGCGAGGTTGAACGCCAGCAGGTAGAAGCCCAGCGGGACGGTGCCGAGCACGGCGCCCACGACGATGTAGTCGACGTTCATCACGCCGAAGATCAGCAGGCTCGACCCGGCGAGCGGCAGGCCGAACGCCAGCAGCGCCCTGGCCTGCACGGGGTTCCAGCCGGGGCGGAAGCGGTCCTCGGTGAGCCAGAACATGATGACCGCGGCGGAGAGGTTCTGCGCGATCCGCTGCCACGCGAGGCTCCACGCGCCGAAGCCCATCAGCGCCAGCACGACGGCGACGGCCGTTCCCGCCACGAAGGCGGCGGTGTCGGCGTAGAACTTGTGGTCCTGCCGGAAGTTGCGCTGCATCATCGCGCCCGGCACCGCGGTCGCTCCCGCGATGACGAGCGCGACGGACATGAGCTGGATGACGCCCGTGGCCTCCGGTGCGCCCATCGCGCCGGCGAACCAGGGGGCGCCGGCCACGCAGATCAGGGCCAGCACCGTGCCGGACGCGAGCGACAGCGTCGTGACGGTCGGCGCCATCTCCCCGACCGGGCCGTTGTGCCGCACCAGGGCGGCGCTGACGCCGAGCTCGGAGACGCTCAGCACGATGTTGAGCACGACCAGCGCGACCGCGAAGACACCGAACTGCTCGGGCGCGATCAGGCGGGCCAGCAGGACGCTGATGCCGACCGCGGCGAGGCGTTGCAGCAGCGAGTTGACGGCGCTCCAGCGGATCGCCGACGAGACCTTGCTCTCCAGCTCGCCGGTGTCCTGGCCGGTGGTCACCACTCGCCCCGCCACTTCCAGTGCTGCGTGCCCGCCCACAGCTTGGCGCGCTTGTAGGCGTGCGGCGCGAGGAAGAGCTGGGTGCGGTTGAGCAACGCCGGGCTGAACCTCCCGCGCCGCAGGAGCGCCCGGTGCTCCGGCAGCTCCTCCAGGTCCGGGTAGGTCTCGCGGGCGAAGGCCAGCAGCTCCGCCTCGGTGCCGTCGAGCCGGTCGCGGTCGTGCAGCCGCACCGCGCGCCACAGCGCGTCGGCCGCGATGGCCTTGCGCGCCAACGCCCTGAGGTGTCCCGGCAGGCCGGGGTTCTGCTCCAGCACCAGGTCGAACACGTCACGGCGCTGTTCGAGGTCGGCGAACACCGACTTGAACGTCGTGCGCATCATGGAGTTCTCGTGCACCCGGTAGTACGCGCCGGGCCTGCCGCTGACGTAGCCGATGTCGGACACGGCCGCGATCCGCAGCCACATCTCCAGGTCGCCCGCGTGCGGCAGGTCCGAGCGGTAGCCGCCGACCTTCTGCTGCACCTCGGTGCGCACCACGACCTCGGGTGAGGAGATCACGTTGCGGCTGCTGCGGAAGCGGTTCGCGATCCACTCCTCGCCGCGCCACACCTTCGACGTCACCGGCAGCCGGGCGACCCTCGGCAACGCGGTGTGGTCGCTGTAGTACACGACGCGGCCGTACACCATGCCCACGTCGGGGTTGCGCTCGAAGACGGCGGCGGCGCGCTGCAACGCCCCCGGCGCCAGCAGGTCGTCCGCGGACAGCAGCACCGTGTAGTCCGCGTTCGCCCAGTCCAGCAGGCCCTCGTTGTAGGTGGCGATGTGCCCCCTGTTCACCTCGTGCCGGTAGCCCTCGACGCGCTTGTCGGCGGCCATCAGCCGGGCCATCACCTCGGGTGTGTCGTCCGACGACGTGTCGTCGATCACCAGCACCCGCACGTCCACACCGGGCTGGTCCAGGACACTGCGGACGCAGACCGGCAGGAAGTGGGCGTAGTTGTAACAGGGGATCACGACGTCCACTGTGGGAAGCGTTGGCACAACCTGGTTATCGGTCCGGCCACGCATTCGTTAGCCCCGCAACGTTTCGGGCTCATCGGGCGATGTAGGGGTGACCGGAGTAAGGGGAGTCATGGCCGACCACGTCATCCTGACGCGCTTCAACCTGCCGTCGAAAGGGGCGGAGAGCTACGTCCGGGCGAAGGAAGGATGGCTGACCGAACGCGTTGCGCTGTTCGAGCGCTACTGCCTGCCATCGGTTCTCGCGCAGACCGGCGAACGGCCGCGGTGGCTCGTCTACTTCGACCCCGAGTCACCCTCCTGGCTCAAGGACAGGATCGCCTCCCACGGTGACGCGTACACGCCCGTCTACCGCGCGGAGGTCTCCCGCGAAGAGCTGAGGTCGGACATCCGGTCCCTCTTCGGCCGGACCGGCTCCGAGCTCATCACCACGAACCTCGACAACGACGACGGTCTCGCCGCCGACTTCGCCGAACGCCTCCGCGCCGCTCCCCGGCCCACCACCACGGCGGCCTACTACCTGGTCAACGGCCTGATCAAAGCGCCGGGCGGGCTGTACCACCGGGTGGACCGGCACAACGCGTTCGTCTCGGTCCGCGAGAGCTGGGACGAGCCGGTGACCTGCTGGGCGCACTGGCACAACCGGATGCACCTGCACCTCCCCGCCGTGGAGCTGGGCGGCGCGCCGGCGTGGCTGCAGGTCGTGCACGGCGGCAACGTCTCGAACCGCACGCGCGGCCGGCTCGTCCCGCCCGAGCCGTACAGGGCCGCTTTCGGCGCGTCGCTGGACGACGTCTCCGCGCCGGGGCCGCGGGCCGTGGCGCAGGACCGCCTGGTGTCCCAGCCGATCCGGTTCCTCCGCGACTCCGGGCGCGTCGCCGCGAAGAACGCCGCCATGAAGGTGCTGGGCGAGAACGGCTTCGAGAGCATCAAGCAGAAGCTGGCTGCTCGCGGTTGATCCCGTAGCTCACGACCAGCGTCGCGGTGAGCGCCACCAGCGCCACCGCGACGCCCGTCGTGATGCTCGTGTACTGCAGCAGCAGTCCGAAGGCGACGGAGGACACCAGCCGCCCCAGCGCCTGCCCGGTCTGCACGACGCTCAGGCCGGAGGCCCGCAGCGACTCCGGCGCCGACTCGCTCACCTTGGCCGACAGCACGCCGTCGGTGGCGGCGTAGAACAGCCCGTGCAGCAGCAGAGCCGCGATGGCGACGCCCATCCCGCCCCGCGGGATGAACAGCAACGCGTACACGCCGAGCAGCAAGCCGTGGCCGATGAGGAACATCCGCCAGCGCCCGAGCCGGTCCGAGAGCTTCCCGAGCGGCGCGGCGGCCGCGAGGAAGACGACCGCCGTGCCGAGCGGGAGCAGGGGCAGGTAGCCGAGCGAGATGTTCGTGGCCTTCTGCACCAGCACGTAGACGAACGCGTCGGACACCGTGGCGAGGCCCAGCAGCCCGGCCGAGACGGTGGTGCGGCGGAACTGCCTGTCGTCGAGCAGCCCGAGGCCCGCCTTGAACGACGGCCGCGGCCCCTTCGCCTCGCCGGTCTTCGGCTCCCGGACGAACGAGATCAGCACGATCAGCCCGATGACCGCGAAGGCCGCCGACACCGCGAAGACCGGGCCCGGCACCATGCCGATCTGGGCGAGCAGCAGGAACGTGACGAGCGGGCCCAGCAGCGCCCCGACCGTGTCCATGCTCCGGTGCACGCCGAACGCCGCGCCGAGCCGGTCCTCCGGCGTGGCGAGCGAGATCATCGCGTCCCTGGGCGCGGTCCGGATGCCCTTGCCCGCCCGGTCCGCGGCCATCAGCGCGCCGATGCCGAACGCGGACGCGCCTACCAGGGGGAAGAAGAGCTTGGTGGCGGCGGACAGGCCGTAACCGGCGGCCGCGACGGCCTTGGGCTTGCGGAACTTGTCCGCCACGCCGCCGCCCACGAGCCTGAGGACCGCCGTGGCACCGGTGTAGATGCCGTCGAGCAGGCCGAACTGCGCGTAGCCGAGCTGCAGCGTGAACAGCAGGTAGACGGGCAGGAACGCGGTGATCATCTCGGCGGAGACGTCGGTCAGCAGGCTGACGGTGCCGAGCGCGAAGACGGTGCCCGGCAACCGCTTGCGGAAGTCGGTCCTGGCTGGGCGCGACGAGGCGACGTACACGGCCTACCAGCCCGGTGTTCCGGCCGCGGGCAGGACGACGAGCGGCTCCCGGCGGCGGAGTGAGGTGGTGCGGGGTGGGCTGGTGAGGGGCGGGTCCAGGGTCATGGGCCTCCTGCCGGTGGTGCGGGTGGTGCGGGTGCCTCGGCGCGCGGGACCCGGTGCGGACCGGGGAACGCCTGCGCCACGGCGCTCACCAGCTCAACGTCTGGTGCCACACCTCGAGCGACAGCAGCGTCCAGATGCGCGGCTGCTCGTTGCGGTCACCCGAGTCGTGGTCGTCGAGCAGCGACCTGACCGCGGCCCGGTCGAAGGTCTTGCCCACGAACGAGGTCGGCCCGGTCAGCAGGTCGTAGGCCATGTCCCGCAACCCGTCGCGGAACCACGCGTCCAGCGGCACCTTGAAGCCCGACTTGGGCCGGTCGACGACGTCGGCGGGCAGGTGCCGGCGCGCCACCTCCTTCACCACCCACTTGGTGGTGCCGCCCCGGACCTTCACGTCGCTGGGCAACGAGAACGCCAGCTCCGCCAGCCGGTGGTCGAGGAACGGCGGGCGCAGCTCCAGCGACGCGGCCATCGACATGCGGTCGCCGCGCTCCAGCAGGTTGTCGGCGAGCCAGGTGTGCGAGTCGGCGTAGAGCATGCGCCGCACCGCGTCCCCACGCCCGGTCCGGTACGGCGCCGGCACCGGCCGCGCCGCCGGACCGCCCAGCAGCGCGGCCCGCTCGGCCACCGTGAAGGGCGCGAACCAGCCGCGCAGGCGTTCGGCGTAGGAGGGTTCGGCGATGGCGCGCAACGCGACGCCCAGCCGTGCCCCGGAGGCGGGCAGCGCCTTCTCCAAGCGCCGCAGGAGGGACGAGGGCGCCGCACCCGCGAGGCGGGTCGCCTGGGCGAAGCGGTACTTGGGGTAGCCGCCGAAGAGCTCGTCGCTGCCCTCGCCGGACAGCACGACCTTCACGTCCCGGCGTGCCAGCTCGGCGAGGCGGAACACGGCCACGTCGGCGGGCTCGGACAGCGGCGCGTCGCGGTGCCAGGAGAGCTTCGCCCAGCCGTCGCGGAAGTCCTCGGCCGTCACGACCACCTCGTGGTGCTCGCTGCCGACGATCCCGGCGACCTTCTGCGCCCAGTGCAGCTCGTCGACCCGCGGGTCGCCGAAGCCGGCGGAGAACGTGTGCAGCAGGCCGCCCTCGCGCTCGCGCGCCACCAGCGCGGCGATCAGCGACGAGTCGACGCCGCCGGACAGGTACGCGCCGACCGGCACGTCCGCGACCAGCGCGTCGCGCACGGACGCCGTCAGCGCCTCCTCGACCAGCCGGACGGCCTCGGCGGGCGGCACGGACCGGATCTCCGGCTCGCGCGGCAGCTCCCAGTACGGCGACGCCCGCACCGAGCCGTCGGCCGACACCACCAGGTGGTGGCCCGGCGGCAGCTTCCGCACGCCCCGCACGAGCGTGTGGGGCGCGGGCACCGACCGGTGCGCCAGGTAGTCGTGCAACGACTCGTGGTCGACGTTCACCGAGCCGAGCACCGGCAGCAGCGCCTTGATCTCGGACGCGAACGCGAACACGGCCGAGTCCGCGTAGTAGTACAGCGGCAGGATCCCCAGCCGGTCGCGGAACAGGTGCGTCTCACCGCTGGCGGCGTCGTGCAGCGCGTACGCGAACTGGCCGCGCAGCTTGGCGACCGCCGACGGCCCGTGCAGCTCGTACAGCGCCAGCAGCACCTCGGTGTCGCCCTGCGTCCGGAACGGGTACGCGAGCTCGGCGCGCAGCTGCCGGTAGTTCAGGATCTCGCCGTTGAACGCGATCGTCGTGGTGCCCGACGCGCCGGCCATCGGCTGCGGCGACCCGGCCAGGTCGATGATCGACAGCCGGGTGTGGGCGAAGCCGATCGGGCCGTCGGAGAAGAAGCCGCTGTCGTCGGGTCCCCGGTGGTGCAGCCGCTTCGCCATCTCCGCGAGCAGCTCGCGGGAGACGGGCGCGCCGTCGAACCGCCTGACGCCTGCGATTCCGCACATGGTCATCGCCTCCCGGCGTCTTCGGCGAGCCGCATCAGCTCACGCGCGCGGGAGTCCCACGAGGCGGTCAGGACGGCCGCGCGCCGTTCGGCCGGCGTCCTGAGCCCGCCGTCCTTGAGCGTCAGGCGGACCAAGTCGATGAAGTCGGCCTCGCCGGACGCGATGCGGATGACGTCGGAGTAGCGCTCGACCTCGGGGAAGTCCGTGGACACCACGGCGAGGCCCAGGGCGAGGTACTCCTTCATCTTGATCGGGTTCGCGTGCTTGATCCAGTCGTTGTCGAGCCACGGCATCAGCGCCACGTCGAAAGCCGAGCCGTAGCCGGGGATCTGCTCGTAGGAGCGGAAGCCGAGCCAGTGCACGTTGGGATACCTGTCGTAGCGCTCCATCGAGCAGGTGGCGTCACCGATCAGCACCACCGACGCGTCGGGGAACTCCTGCGCGACCCTCTCGAGCAGGTCGAAGTCGACCAGGTAGTCGTCGAGGCTGCCGAAGAACCCGATGCGCGGCCCCGGGATCGACGCGATGTCCGCCGGCAGCTCGTCGCGCCGCGTGAAGTGGTCGACGTCGACGCCGTGGTCGAGGAAGTGCGCGCGCTCGCCGGTCAGCGCGGACTCCTCCTGCTGCAACGCCCGCGAGACGTACAGCACGGTGTCCGAATTGGACAGGAGCTGGTTCTCCAGCCCGGCGATGGTGCCCTGGTCGGCCTCGGGGAACGCCGAGTGCCGGTCCGAGCGGTTGAAGATCAGGCCCTTGTGCCGCATGGGCTGCACGACGTCCCACGCGGTGGGGATCGTGGCGACGACGACCGGGGTGCCCATCCGCAGGAAGAGGCACACGAGACGCACCTGCGCGCGCACCAGCACCGAGTTGAGCTTGCGCAGCCACGGTTTGCCGTAGAACGGCAGGGGAGCGGGCGTCATCACGTAGAAGTTCGGCGTCTCCGCGATGGGCCGGCGCACCAGCATCGCGACGCTCTTGGCCTTGCGCAGGATGCGGCGCAGGAACTGGGTGCTCCTGCCCGGCGAGGGCATCCGCAGGCCGATGCTGTTGACCAGCAACACCTTGCGGTGCTTGGCGACTCGGCGCAGGAGCTGGAAGTCCGAGTGCGCCCGGTTGTGGTACCACCAGTCCTGCGCGCTGAAGCACAGGTAGCCCGGTCCCTCCGACGCCACCTCCGTGGGCCAGCGCCGCATCCCGAACAGGCCCTTCAACGCCGTGCGGTGCTTCGGCGCCCGCGCGCGAAGCCCTTCGTTGAGCACCATCGCGAGCCACATCGAGAACCCGGCGAACCGGCCGTGCCGCTCGCGGTGCAGCCGCACCTTGTTCGCGGTGAGCATCGACCACAGCCTTGCGTTCGTGGAGACTTCGCCGCCGATGTGCGTGGCCGTCGCGCGCGGTTCGAACCACACACCGCCCGCCCGCAGCATGTAGTCGGTCTCCTCCGAATAGAGGAAGTACCGCTCGTCCAGCAGGCCGTGCCGCTCGATGACCTCGCGCCTGACGAGCCACGCGCAGCCGGTCGCCCAGTCGGCGGCGTGCGCGCCCTGGTAGGCCTTGTCGTCGGTGACCGTCTCACCCAGACCGATCCGCCCGGCGCGGCCACCGCCGACGAGCGCCTCGGCGACCGCGCCGGCGACCCGGGGCCTGCGGCGCAGCGAGTGCGACAGCGCGCCGCTCTCGTCGACCAGGCGGGGCACGGCGATCGGCTTGCCGGTCGCGCGCAGTGCCGCGACGGCTCCGGGGTGCAGGCGGATGTCGGCGTTCAGGACGAGGACGTCGTGGCCCGCCGCGGCTTTGATGCCCGCGTTCACGCCCGCCGCGAACCCGCCGTTGACCTCGTTGCGCAGCACCTCCACGCCGGGGCGGGTGGCGGCCGCCACAGTGCCGTCGGTGGAAGCGTTGTCGACGACGATGACCCTCACGTCGTCGGGCAGCGAGTCCAGGCATCCGGCGATGACCTGTTCGCTCTGGTACGTGACGATGACCACCGCGACAGGTGACCGCTCCACAACCGCTCCTCGCTCCGGGGCTTGTTCTCGCTACATCGAGAGATCCGGAACCTCCGTTACGAGGTGCGGGCGGGCTGTAACCGTTTCGCCCTCCCGGACGAGAACCAAGGCGTGACGTCATCGCCGCACGTGCTGATCATCGTGCAGAACCTCCCCGTGCCGCTGGACCGCCGGGTGTGGCTGGAATGCCGCGCCCTCACCGCGGCCGGGTACGAGGTGTCGGTGATCTGCCCCAAGGGCCCTGGTGATCCCGCTTACCAACTGCTCGACGGAGTGCACCTCCACAAGTACGCTCCGCCGCCCCAGGCGCAGGGCGCGTTGGGCTATGCGTGGGAGTTCCTGTACTGCTGGGTGCGCACGGCGTTGCTGAGCGTGAAGGTCCGCGCCCGCAGGCGGTTCGACGTCATGCAGGCGTGCAACCCGCCGGACACGTACTGGGCGCTGGCGTTGTTGTGGCGGCTCGGGGGTGTCAAGTTCGTCTTCGACCACCACGACCTCAACCCCGAGGTCTTCCTGTCCCGCTTCGGCGAGCCCACCGGCGTGGCGGGCAAAGCGCAGTACCGCGTCCTGAAATGGCTGGAGCGCCGGACGTTCCGCACCGCCGACCGGGTGACGTCCACCAACACCTCGTACCAGAAGATCGCGTGGACGCGCGGTTCCGTGCCGCCCGAGCGCACCGCCGTCGTGCGCTCCGGCCCGGACACCACGGTCATGCGACCTGTCGAGGGGGTGGACGAGCTCCGGCGCGGCGGCAAACACCTGGTGGCCTACCTCGGGATCATGGGCCCGCAGGACGGCGTCGACGGTGTCCTGGAAGTGGCCAGGAGGGTGGTCTTCGACCGCGGCCGCACCGACGTCCGGTTCGCGCTGCTGGGCTTCGGTGACTGCCTCGAAGATCTGAAGGCGCAGGCAGCGGCTTGGGGGCTCGACCCCTACGTGGAGTTCACGGGACGCGTCGGGCCCGACCGGATCACCCGGTACCTCTCGACCGCCTCCGCCGGTCTCGGCCCGGATCCGTTGTCACCTCTCAACGACGTGTCCACTATGAACAAGACCATGGAGTACATGGCCTACGCGCTGCCGGTCGTCTCGTACCGGCTGACGGAGACCGTGGTGTCCGCCGGCGACTGCGCCGTCTACGTCGAGCCGGGTGACGTCGAGGCGTTCACCACGTCGTTGCTCGACCTGCTGGACGACGCCGAACGCCGCGCGCGCCTGGGCTTCGAGGGCCGGCGCCGCTGCGAGGCGGAGCTCGACTGGCGCCCGCAGGCCGAGAACTACGTGGCGGTGTTCGACGGGCTCACCGGGTTCGCCTCGCGCGGCCCGTTCCCCGACGGCAGGCCCGCGCTCGGTGCGGGCACCGACCGGTGGGGCAACAAGATGATCGACGTGAGCGACGACGCCGTGCTCCGCGCGTTCGCCGTGAACCGAACGGGAGAATGATGTTCGTCAGAAGGATCGCGGTCGTCGGCACCGGCTACGTCGGCTTGACCACGGGCGCCTGCCTCGCCTCGCTGGGGCACAGCGTGGTGTGCGCGGACGTCGACGCGGCCAAGGTCGAGCGGCTCGCGCGCGGCGAGGTCGACATCCTCGAACCGCGGCTCGCCGAACTGGTCGCGGAAGGCCTCGCGTCCGGCCGGTTGTCGTTCGTCCTGGGGGCCTCCGCCGCGGTGGCCGACGCCGAGGTCGTGTTCCTCTGCGTGCCGACGCCGATGGGGGTGGGCGGCATCGCGGACCTGCAGGCCGTCGAGTCCGTTGTGGACGAGACGCGCGACCTGCTGCCGTCCGGCTGCGTGATCGTGAACAAGTCCACGGTCCCCGTCGGCACGGCGGTGCGCACCGCGGAGCTGCTGCGGCGGGACGACGTCGCCGTCGTGTCGAACCCCGAGTTCCTCCGCGAGGGCTCGGCCGTCCACGACTTCCTGAACCCGGACCGCATCGTCGTCGGCTGCGACCAGCAGGACGCCGCCGAGCGCGTGGCCGCCCTCTACGCCCGCCTGGGCGCGCCGACGGTGCTGACCGACGCGGCCTCGGCCGAGATGGTCAAGTACGCGGCGAACTGCTTCCTCGCGATGAAGCTCTCCTACGTCAACGCGGTCGCGGAGCTGTGCGAGCGGCTCGGCGCGAACATCACCGACGTCACCGAGGGCATGGGCTACGACAAGCGCATCGGGCAGGCGTTCCTCAACCCCGGCCCCGGCTGGGGCGGCTCGTGCCTGCCCAAGGACACGCACGCGATGCTCCAGGTCGCCGACGCGGCCGACTTCGAGTTCCGCCTGCTGCGCGCCACGATCGACACCAACGAGCGCCAGCGCCAGCGGATGGTCGAGAAGGTCCGCCTGGCGGTCACCGGCAAGCGCGGCGGCTCGCTGTCCCACGTGCGCCTGGGCCTGCTCGGCCTGACCTTCAAGGCGGGCACGGACGACCTGCGCGACTCACCGGCCCTGGCCGTCGCGGCCCTGCTGCGCCAAGCGGGCGCCGAGCTGGTCGGGTACGACCCGGCGCTGCCCGGCGGCAGGGACCTGGGCCCGGTGTCCGTTGTGGACGACCCGTACCAGGCAGCGAAGGACGCCGACGCGCTGGTGGTGCTCACCGAGTGGCCGGACTTCCGCTCGCTGGACTGGGCCCGGCTCGCCGGCACCGTCCGCCAGCCGGTCGTCGTCGACACCCGCAACATCCTGGACCCGGACGTCATCCGCCGCGCCGGCTTCACCTGCACATCGCTCGGCCGCTGAACCGGGTGGGAGTGGGCTTCCGCACGGTGAACGCCCCACCGGTCGTGCCCGCCGCGCGGAAGTGCTGCTCCCGCAACGGGAACGCCTCCTCCGGCGTTCTCACCACCGGGGCAGGTCGGGCCCGTGGTGGGTGACACCGGCGAAGACGTCGGTCTCCGGCAACGGCGCGCCGGTGGTGTCCGCCGCCCGGAAGTAGTGCTCCCGCAACGCGAAAGCCCCGTGCACCTGCTGGCTGGCGTGGCACTGCAACGCCTTGCGCTTGACGTCCGCGACCTCGCTGATGTCGATCGTCGTCGAACCGTCCGCGGCGGTGAGGTAGAGCTTGGCGGGGATGCCGGTGCGCCGGACGGCGAGCTTCGCCACCCGGTTGACGTGGATGTGGTCGCGGTGCGTGCTGTAGTGCGTGACGACGACCTGCGGCCGGTAGTGCTCGACCAGCGCCGCGAGCCGGCCCGCGGCCGTCTCGACGGGGATCGTGCAGAACCCGCCCCCGGGCACCTCGCCGGTGTGCCCGGAGTCGTGGTAGCCGAGGAGCTCCAGATCGGTGATCCCCAGCGCGTCCGCCGCCGCCTGCAGCTCGGCCTTGCGGTGGGCCGCGACGGCCTGCGGGTGGTGGCCGACCTCACCGGGCACCGCACCGCTCAGCGCGTCGTCGAACTCGCCGTTGGTGCACGTCACCACCACGGTGCGGACGCCGCGGCGGGCGTAGAGGGCGAGCAGGCCACCGGTCGCCGTCGACTCGTCGCCGGGGTGGGCGTGGACGGCCAGCAGGGTTCTCGGTCCGGCGAACTGCACGCGGGCGACGGTACCCGCTCATTATTGTGCGGCGCGTGACCGACTTGCCGTCCGGCCTGAAGCCGTTGGAACTCGCCCACCACCTCCGCTCGCAGATCGCCCGCGGACACACCTACGCGCGCTCCCGGAAGCACCGGTTCCGGTGGAAGTCCGTGACCGTGCGGCTGACCACTTTGGTCCTGTCCGCGGCGTCGACGATCATCCTCGGGCTGCAGAACCTCGACCCCTGGACCGGAACGGCGTTCTCGCTCGTCGCGGTGGTGACCGTGGTGTCCGCCCTGGAGCCGTTCTTCGCCTGGCGGTCGCTGTGGGTGCTGATGGAGGACGCGAGCCACCGGTTCCACCGGCTGGAGGACGACCTCCTGTTCTACGTCGCCTCCACCCCCGCCGAGGAGGTGGACGCGGAGCGGGTCCGGGAGATGTTCGAGCAGTATCAGGAGATCTGGGACTCGTTGAGCTCGCGGTGGATGAGGTTCCGCGACAACGCCTAGGCGTGCCGGCCCCCGTGCGTGGCGCAGATCCGGCACCACGCACGGGGCTTCCCGCGACCAAGAACCGGCCGAGCCGCTACGGCTTGCTCGCGGGCTTGCCCTTGGCGTCCGGGGCGTTCACGTCCAGCAGGAAGTTGTCCTCCCAGACCGCCCACGAGTAACCGACGCCGTTGGCCGTCACGTAGGCCGCGCCCCACCCGCTGCCGGTGAAGCGGTTGTCGACGGCCTTCATGTTGCGGCCGTACCGGTGGCCGTGGCTCGACTCGAGGCCGAGCTGGTAGCCGCCGCCCTCCAGCAGGTTGCCCTCGACGGTGACGTTGTCGATGTCGCCGCCGTAGGTCTGGATGAACAGGGCGCCGGTGTCCTGACCGGTGGAGCAGTCGATGCGGTTGTTGCGGAACGTCAGCGTGCGGGCCGGGTTGCGGTCCAGCGGGAAGTCGCGGACGGTGGCGCCGTCGTTGTGCGCGTCACCGGCCGTGCGCAGGCCCCGCACGTAGTTGCCCTCGGCGAGGCCGTTCAGCGCGTGGCCGGTGTTGTAGAAGCAGATGCCCGAGCCCATGCCGGTGATGTGGTTGCGCTGCAGGGTGCCGATGCCGAGGAACGCGCAGGACTTCGCGATGGTCGACGCGGACAGCCGCGAGCCGTCGACGTCGGAGTCGCGGATGGTCACCGGGGCACCGGTCACCTGGCACGAGTTGGTGCCGCACGGGCCGTTGGTGGTGATCAGCGGGGCGGCCTCGGCGAGCTTGACGGGGCGGACGCAGGACTTCTCGACCGTGATGTTGCCCGCGAAGAGCGTCAGGGCCTGTTCGACGCGTTTGCCGGAGATCACCGTGCCCGCGGCGGGGGCGGCGGGGCCGGTGTAGAGCGGCAGGGAGTCGCAGTCGAGGCCCACGGCGGCGAGCCCGGTGCTCGCCCTGGTGAGCTTCCAGCCGGGGGAACCGGCCGGCGCGGGGGTGGGCGGGGGCTTCACGGGGCCGTTGGTGGCGGAGCGGACGGTGGAGCTCGGGGCCGGGGAGCCGCTCGGGGCGGCGGAGGAGCTGCCGGTGCTGCTGGTCGGGGTGGCGCTGGAGCTCTCGGCCACCGGTGTCGGCTGGACCGCCTTCGTCGGGGAACAGGCGGCCAGCGCGATGACACCACCGGTCAGCAGCACGGCCAATCTCGGTTTCACGGCTGGTTCTACCTCCACGCGTGTTCACGACGGGGGACCGTGAACTCGCTGATTGTGTCGTCGGCCGTTGCGGAATTTGTACAAACTCGTGCGACGGGGTTTCGCACGGGGCCGTTGAACGACCAGCACACTGCACGTACCGGCAGGAGGAGTCAAGCGGAACCCGTTGTGCCACAACATCGTCTTCCGGGCGAACGGGAATAGCTCGTCCGGGTGAGGAGGCAGATCACGGTCTTATCACCGAGCCATCCGGATTTCCGATGAGTGAGTTCAGCGGCCCGTGAATGTCGCCCGGCCGGGACCGTCCGCGAGGAAGCTGTGCACGGCGCGTGGCAGGTCTTCCGTTTCGAACAACGCGGACGCGATCGTCGTGACGTGGGCGTCCGCCTCCGGAACGCCGCCGTGGCCGAAATGCGCGAGCACCTGCTTGGTCGCGGAATGCGCCCGCGTCGGACCGGTCGCGAGCGAAAGGGCGAACCGCTCCGCGGCGAGGGCGAATCCCTCGTCCGGGAAGACGCGGTTGACGACGTTCCAGCGTTCGAGCGTCGCCGCGTCGTAGAGGTCGCCGGTCATCACCAGCTCCTTGGCGCGGCCGACGCCCGCGCGGGCCGCCAGGCGCTGGGTGCCGCCCATGGTGGGCGTCAGCCCGACCACCTTCTCCACGAGCCCGAACCGGGCGCTCTCGGCGGCCACGATCAGGTCGCACGCCACCGCCAGCTCGAACGCCCAGGTCAGGCACAACGCGTGCGCGGCGAAGACGGTCGGGATCGGCAGGTCGGCGAGGCGCTGGGGGAGCAGCAGCATGCGGTCGAACAGCGCCTGCGCGTCCTCGCGGTACTCCTGGGCCGCGAACAGCGACACGTCGACGCCGCCGGACACGACCCGGCCCGACGCGGTGACCAGCAGCGCCCGCGCGTCTCCCAGCTCGTCCAGGGCGTCGTGGAACTCGGCGTCGAGGTCCAGCGCGTAGAGGTTGAGCGGCGGCGCGTCGATCGTGATGATCGCGAGCTCGGCCTGCCGGGTCAGGTGGATCTTCACAGCGGGTCCCTCACAGCCAGTCGCGGCGTTTGAACATCAGGTACAGGAAGTAGGAGAGGCCGACGATGCCCAGCGTCGCCACCCAGACGCCCCAGCGCTGCTCGAAACCGGGGTAGGGCACGTTCATGCCGTAGTAGCCGGTGATCGCGGTCGGCACGGCGATGATCGCCGCCCAGCTCGTGACCTTCTTCATGATCGAGTTGAGCCGGTTGCCCTGCACCGCCACCTCGGCCTCGCGCAGGTTCGTGACCAGCTCGCGCATCGACTCGGTCAGCTCCGCGGTGAACAGCGCGTGGTCCTTGACGTCCAGGTAGTACGGCAGCATCGTGTCGTCCACCAGCTCGTGCTCGCGGTGCAGCAGCGAGCCCAGCACCTCGCGCATCGGCAGCGCGACGCGCCGCAGCCGCACCAGCGCCCGCCGGAGCTGCAACGCCTCGCGGCCCACGTGCGGCCGGTCGTCGTAGATGCGGTCCTCGAGGTCGTCGATCTCGTCGTCGAGGGCCTGGGCGGCGGCGTAGTGGCCGTCCACGACGTCGTCGAGCAGGCCGTGCAGCAGGAACCCGATGCCCGACGAGGCCAACGACGGCGAGCTGTCCCACCGGCGCTCCACGCTCGCGAGGTCGTAGTCTTCGCTCTCGCGCACGGTGACGAGCGCGTTGCGGGTCACGAACACGTCGACCTCGCACGTCTTGATCTCGCGCTCGTCGTACCGGACCGCGTGGACCGACAGGAACAGGTGGGTGGGGTAGCGGTCGACCTTGGGGCGCTGCCGCTCGGAGAAGGCGTCCTCGATCGCGAGCGCGTGCAGCCCCAGCTCGTCGCGCAGCAGACCTCTCTCCTCCTCCGACGGCGCGCAGAGGTCGAACCACACGACGGCGGACTGATCTTGCAGGTGCTTCGCGACGTCGGCGACCGGGAAGCCCTGGTCGGCGAGTTCGCCGTTGCGGTACAAGCGGGTGCGCCCCATGGGTGACAAGCGTACGTAGATCTACTCAGATGTGAGGTTTCGGCCCGAGTTCCCGCTACCCTCGATCCGGTGAAGGTGGACCAACCACAACGCATCGGCGACTACCTGCTGCTGGGCAGGCTCGGTCGTGGCGCCATGGGAACGGTCTACCTGGGACAAGGCAGCGACGGGCGGCAGGTCGCCGTCAAGGTGGCCCGCGCGGAGCTCGCCGACGACCCGCGCTTCCGCGAGCGGTTCCGCCGCGAGGTCCAGATGGCCAGGGCGGTCGGCAGCGCCGGCACGGCCGCGGTCGTCGACGCGGACACGCGCGCGCCTCGCCCCTGGATGGCGACGGAGTACGTGCCGGGCCCGACGCTGCAGGAGGCGATCGAGCGGCACGGCCCGCTGCCCGAGCACCACCTGAGACGACTCGCCGAAGGGCTGGCCGAGGCGCTCACCGCGATCCACCGCGCTGGCCTGGTGCACCGCGACCTCAAGCCGTCCAACGTGCTGCTCGGCGCCGACGGGCCGCGCGTGATCGACTTCGGCATCTCCCGCGCGATGGAGCACACGGCGCTCACCGAGACCGGCATGGTCTTCGGCACGCCGGGCTTCCTGTCGCCGGAGCAGATCACCGGCCAGGAGGTCGCCGCGCCGTCGGACGTGTTCGCCCTCGGCGCGGTGCTGGTCTACGCGGCGACGGGCAGAGGCCCGTTCGGCGAGGGGCCGACCGCGACGCTGCTGTACAAGGCCGCCCACGGCGAACCGGACATCGAGGGTGTGCCCAAGGCGCTGCGGCCGCTGGTGCAGAAGTGCATGCACCGCGACCCGGCCAAGCGCCCCGACCCGGCCGAGGTGACGCGGCTGCTCTCCCAGGTCGTCACGCCGAAGCCGCCGGCCACGAAGCTGCCCGCGCCGATGACGCCCGCCGCGGCGACGTTCTCGACGTCGCGGTTCGTGCCGATGGCGTGGGGTGTGCTGAACCTCGCCGCCGCCCTGCTCGCGGCCGCGATCGCCGACCCGGCCGCGAAGGCCAACGGCGCCACGCAGCTGCTGGCGCTGGCCGCCTTCTGCGTGCTCGTCGTGCGCGCGGCGCGGTTCTTCGGCGCCGCGGCCCGCAGCAAGGTCGTCATCGAGGTGAGCCGTGAGGGCATCGCCACCACCCGCAACGGCAAGTTCCACCAGTACTGGTGGTATGAGCTGGCACGGGTGCGCGTGGTGCCGCACAAGAAACGGCCGTGGGTCGTCGTCTGGCTGAAAGACCCGGCGCCGCGCCGCTTCTTCGGCGCCCACCACGGCGGTGTGCGGGTCTTCCCGATCGCCCACGAGCGGACCAGGCGGCGGCGCGAGCGCGAGGTCGCCGAGCTGCGCGCCGCCCTGGCCTGGTACCTGCCGAGGTCCTACGACGGTCGCTGATCGGTCCACTCGCTGCTGACGGAGACCGCCAGCAGCGGTACGCCCGGCGGCAGCGGGCTGGTGGCGGGCGGCGCCTCTGCCGAGCCGACCACCTCGCCGGTCGCGGGGTCGATGCGGAACGACGTCAGGCCGCCGTCGACCGTCACCGTCCCGTTGTCCCAGCGGACCTCGGGGGAGGCGGCGAGCTCGCGGTAGGTCGCGGCCTTCTCCTCGTTGGTCGTGTACGGCGACAGCAGCCTCGACGAGGCGCCCTCCAGCTTCCGCGAGGGGGTGACCGGCAGCGGCAGCGCGAGGCTGGTCTCCCGGCACGGAGTCGCGGTGCAGAAGGTGCCCCACAGTTGCGGGCCGTTGTAGTCGTTGGGCACGATGCGGTCGAGGTTCTGCTGAACACCGGTGACCGCGCGGTGGTTGCCGGTGAACCGCCGGTAGATGACGACCATCTCGCCGTTCGCGGTGGGCACCCACGCGTCGATCCGGAACTCGAGCGCGGTGGCGCTGAACGGGCCGCCCTCGATCCCCCCGAAGCTCATCGTCTGCCAGATCGTGTACGTGACGTGCCGGTACTTCGCGACCGGCTTCGGGGCCAGCTCCAGCAGCGTCGCGGCCTCCTGCAACGAGGTGGCGGGCGCGGTGGGCATCGTGGCGGGTGCGTCGCGGGCCGCGGGCCGCAGCGCCGCCACGAGCCCGGTGATCATCACCACCGCCGCGGCGGCCGCCGCGACCCCGGCCCAGCGCCGTGAGCGGGGTGGTGGCTCCTCCGCGAAGAGCCGCTCGCGCAGGCGGCCGAGCCGCGGGTCGTCGGCGGGCCGCACCGGGTACAGCTCGGCGAGGTCGTCGTCCAGCACGTCACGCATGTGTCACTTCCTTCAGCTTGGCGCGCAGGCGGTGCAGGCGGGACCTCGCGGTACCGGCGTTCATCTCCAGGGCTTCCGCCGCCTCCTGCACGCTCAGCCCGGCGAGCGACACGAGCAGCAGCAGGTCGCGGTCGGCGCCGGACATCCCGGCCACGGCACCGGCGATGCGCCGCAGGTGCGAACGCGCGTCGATGCGGGTGACCACCGTGTGCTCCAGCGACTCGGCGACCCCGAGGTCGACGCCGTAGCGCTCGGCGGTGCGCAGCAGGCGGGTCTCGCGCTTGGCGTGGCCGCGCAACAGGTTCGTCGCGATGCCGTAGAGCCAGCCGACGACGCTGCCCCGCTCCGGGTCGTAGCTCTCCTGACCGCGCATCGCGGCGAGGAACGTCTCGCTGACGAGGTCGTCGGCCACGTCGACGCCCACCCGCCGCGCCAGGTACCGGTGCAGCGGATGGGCGTGCTCGTCGAACAGCTCCGCGAACATCACGTCCCCAGTTGGCTTCCCGGACCCCCGGTGTTGCGGTGACTTGGGTCACAGCGCCTCGGTCAATCGGGTGGACGAGCTTTCGAAGATGGTGGCATGACGAACTGGACCGTGACGGCCACCGACGCCGCGCGTTCGCCGCTCAACCGCGAGTACAACGCGGAGATGATCAGCCGCTACCGGGGACGTCCGGCCGAGGACGCCGAGATCGACGCCTACGAGCGCGACGAGCAGGACGACGACGTGCCGGTCTTCCTGGTCGCGTCGCGGGACGGTGAGGACGCGGGCTGCCTGGGCATGCGGTTCCTCGGTGCCGGCGTCGGCGAGCTGACCCGGATGTTCGTGCGGCTGCCGTTTCGCGGCCAGGGCGCCGCTTCGGCGTTGCTCGCGGCGATGGAGGACGAAGCCCTGGCGCGGGGCGTCACCGTGCTGCGGCTGGACACCCGCGCGGACCTCGTCGAGGCGCGGAGCCTCTACGCCAAGCGCGGTTTCGCGGAGATCGAGCGCTACAACGACGCCCCGTACGCCGATCACTGGTTCGAGAAGAGCCTGAAGAGGCTAACGGCCGCTCCTCCGGCCGCGATGTCCTGAGCAGGTCGGGATGACGCTTGCCAGGAGGCAGGGAACATGCGGTTGCGCCCACTGGTGACGGCGACTGCCGTCACCGCGGCACTGGTGGTCACCCCGGCCTCGGCGGCTCCCGCCGGCCGGGTGCTGGGATATGTCGCCAACAACGGCGGCGGGGTGTCGGTGGTCGACACCGCCACGAACGCGGTGGCCGAGACGATCGCGGACAGCGGCGGCAGTTCGCCGTACATGGCGGCGGTGGCCTTCGACGGCACCCGCGGCTACGTCACGAACTCCGTGCACGACACGGTGACGGTCATCGACACGCCGACCAACACCGTCGACAAGTCCATCCCCGTGGGGAGGCACCCTGCGGGCGTCGCGGTCGCGCCCGGCGGCGGCTTCGTCTACGTCACCAACTACGGCGACGGCACGGTGTCCGTGGTCGACACGGCCACGCTGGCGGTCACGGCGACCGTCGCGGTCGGCCCGAACCCGGACGGCGTGGTCGTCACCCGCGACGGGACGGCCGTCTACGTCACCCACGACGTCGTCGGCCCGAGCAAGGTCTCGGTCGTCGACACGACCTCCAACGCGGTCGTCACCACGATCGACGTCGGCAGCACGCCGACCGCGGTCGCGGCGTCCGCGGACGGCAAGCGGGTGTACGTGGTGAACAAGGGTTCCGACGACATCTCCGCCATCGACGTCGCCACGCGCACCGTGGCCGGCACCGCGCGGGTCGGGTTCGTGCCGCACGGCATCGCGCTGTCGCCCGGCGGAACCCGCGCGTACGTGACGAACAGCGAGTTCGACTCGGTGTCGGTCGTCGACCTCACGGCGATGGTGGAGCTGCGGAAGATCGCCGTCGGCGACCGGCCGATCAGCGTGGCCCTCACGCCCGACGGCGCCTCGGCCTACGTGACGAACTTCGGCGGCAACACGGTGTCGGTCATCGACACGGCGTCGAACACGGTCACCGGCTCCATCGCCGTCGGCCAGCGCCCGGTGGGCATCGCGATCAGCTTCGTGCCGCCGGCCGCGTCGAAGCTCGTCGCCGGGCACGCCCGGCTCCAGCCGCGGCTGCTCGGCTTCTCGGTGCGCGGCCTGAGCGCCACGCTGACCGAGAAGCACACCGGCACGCCGGTCACCGGGCGGAAGGTCGTGTTCCGCACGGTGAAGGGCAACCCGCTGTGCACCGCCACGACCGACCCGTCCGGCAGGGCCTCCTGCGACGCGAACGTGGCGCTGCTGGTCGGCCTGTCGACCCTGCTGCAGGGCTTCACGGCCTCGTACGCGGGTGACGACGAGCACGGCGGAGCCGCGGCACACGGCCACATCACCCTGCTCTAACGGGTGGAGGAAGGGCCTACGCCGCCAGCGGCAGGTCGGCCCGCGCCGCGTCGATGTAGTCCACACAGGACTGCCGGCACGCGACGCCGTGGACGACCTGCCAGCCGGCGGGCACCTGCAGCACCGCCGGCCAGATCGAGTGCCGGCCCGTCGGGCTGACCAGCACCAGGAACATGGTGTGAGCCTGGGCGAACGGGGAAGTCATGCCCCCAGGGTGACCCCCGCCACCTATGGTCCGGCTATCTCCGCGCTCAAGGCCGCCCACCGAACCCGGTTCCCGCTCCCGGCCCGCGTGTGATTACGTGGTGGGTGTGACTGTGGAACAGGTGGTCCTCCTGGCTGAGGACGGTTCGGCCATCGGCGTCGAGGACAAGGCCGTGGTGCACCACGCGGACACCCCGCTGCACCTGGCGTTTTCCAGCTACGTCTTCGACTCGGCCGGCCGCACGGTGCTCACCCGCCGCGCGTTGCACAAGAAGACCTTCCCCGGCCTGTGGACCAACACCTGCTGCGGCCACCCGCTGCCGGGGGAGGACATGGCGCAGGCCGTGCTGCGGCGGCTGCGGGACGAGCTCGGCATGGAGTGCTCCGAGCCCGAGCTGCTGCTCCCGGCCTTCCGCTACCGCGCCGAGATGGACGGCGTCGTCGAGAACGAGATGTGCCCGGTGTTCCGGGTGATCTCCGACGACGAGCCCGCCCCCAACCCGGACGAGGTCGACTCCACCGAACGGGTGGCGTGGACCCGGTTCGCCGCCGACGCGCTCGACGGCACGCGGGAGATCTCGCCGTGGTCGCGCCTGCAGATCGCCGAACTGGTGAAGCTGGGGCCCGACCCGCTGGCGTGGCCGGTCGCGGACCCGGCCGGGCTCCCCGGCGCCGTCCGGCTGGACCCGCCGCTGCGCTGACGCGTCGGTGGGGCTGGGCTTGCCGGTGGGGGCTGGGCTTGCCGGTGGGGGCTGGGCTTGCCGGTGGGACTGGGCTTGCCGCTGATCTGGACTCGTCGCCGGGTTGAACTGCCGCCGCATTGAATCGGCGTGCTGGACCTACCGGCGTGCTGGACCTACCGCCGCGTCGAACCACCGGCGCGGCGGCCCGCCGTGCGGGGGACGCGCCCTCGCCCGCCGCCCGGCCCGGCCGGTGCCGGGTTGGCGTGACCGGCATGGGCGATGTCCGGTCACGGGTGGTCGCCGGTGCTGTCGTCAGCGCCGGTCTGGCCTCGGCGTCTCTCGGCGTGGGCGCCGCGGCGCCCGTCGTGAGCGGCGTCGTGGCCGTGTCGGCGGTGCTGGTGATGGTCACGACCCGGCGATCAGGCCCACCCCGAGACCGATCATCACGGCGGCGATCAGGCCGTCCAGCACCCGCCACGCGCGGGGCTTCGCGAACAGCGGGCTGAGCAGCCGGGCGCCGTACCCGAGCGCGACGAACCAGGTGACGCTCGCGGTGACCGCGCCGACGCCGAAGAGCCACCGGCCGGCCGCGATCGAGCCGAGCAGCAGCACGGTGTCGAGGTACACGTGCGGGTTGAGCCACGTGAGCGCGAGCGCCGTCAGCACGGGCCGCCCCCCGTGGCCGTCGTCGACCTGCATCGCCCGGGGCCGCACCGCGCGGCGTGCGGCCAGGAACCCGTAGCCCAGCAGGAAGATCCCGCCGGCGACCGCGGCGACGGTGATCGCGGAGGGCCACCGCCGCACGACCGCCCCGAACCCGGCGACGCCCACCGCGACCAGGACCGCGTCCGAGATGACGCACACGGCGACCACCCCGGCGACGGCTTGGCGCCGGAGTCCTTGGCGCAGCACGAAGGCGTTCTGCGCGCCGATCGCGACGATCAGGGTCATCGTGGTGCCGAAGCCGAGCAGGAGATCAGTCACGCCATCGACGGTATGGACGCCCTCCTGATGAGGCCAGCTACAGATTCTTACGTACCATTAGCAGCCGTGATGGACCTGGACCTGGTGCGCACGCTGCTCGTGGTCGTCGACGCGGGCACGTTCGACGCCGCGGCCACCGTGCTGCACGTCACCCCTTCCGCTGTCTCCCAACGGATCAAGGCCCTGGAGCAGCGCACGGGCAGGGTGCTGCTGGTGCGGGCGCGCCCGGTGCGGCTGACGCCGTCGGGCGAGGTGATCGTCCGGTACGGCCGGCAACTGCTGGCCCTGGAGCAGGACCTCGGCGCGGCGCTGGGGTCCGCCGCCGTCGTGCGGGTGCCGATCGCGGTCAACGCCGACTCGCTCGCCACGTGGTTCCTGCCCGCCCTGCAACGGGTTCCGGCGTCGCTCAGGATCTCGTTCGACCTCCACCGCGAGGACCAGGACCACACGACGGCGTTGCTGCGCCAGGGGCTGGTGATGGCGGCGGTGACGTCGTCCGGGGAACCGGTCGCCGGCTGCTCGGTGCGGCGGCTCGGCGACATCCGCTACGCCGCGATGGCGTCGCCGTCGTTCGTGGACCGGCACGGGGAGGGCGCCCTGAAGTCGTGGCTGCCGGACGCCCCGGTCGTCGTGTTCGACCGCAACGACGACCTGCAGGACCGGTTCGTGCGCACGCTCACCCGCGGCCGGGGCGCCTCGGAGCACCGCCACCACGTGCCGGCGTCGGAGGTGTACGTGCGGGCCGTCGTGGCGGGGCTCGGCTGGGGGATGGTGCCGCCGCAGCAGCTCCAGGACGGCCTGGTCGACCTCGCGCCCGGCCGCACCATCTCCGTGCCGCTGTACTGGCAGCAGTGGAAGCTCGACTCGCCGGCGCTCAACGCCGTCGCCGAGGCCGTGGCCGAGGAGGCCGCCGTGGCGCTGCGGTAGCGGCGGATCCTGTCGGCTTGCTGAACCCAGGAACCGCACGGGGCCACTCCGGCGTTGACCGTTCCGTGCTGATTCCTCGACTCGCCGCCACCGGTGGTTCGCTCGCCGTCGTCGCGACGGTGGCCATGGTCGGTCTGCTCGACCTGACCGTCGGCCCGCTGCGCCGCACGATCAGCGAGTACGCGCTGGGCGCGCACCGCCCCGTCTTCGACGTCGCGGTGCTGCTGCTGGCGGCCGGCTCGCTCGCGATCCTCGGGGTGCTCGTCCACGAGGGGGTCGCCAGGTGGCGGTCGGCGGGATCGGTCGCACTGGTGCTGTGGTCGGCCGGGCTGCTGCTCGTGGTGGCGTTCCCCAAGACGAACTGGGCGATGGGCACCAACCAGCTCAGCGGCAGCATCCACCGCTTCGGCAGCATGGTGGCGTTCGTCAGCCTGCCGATCGCGATCATCCTGCTGGCGCGGCCGTGGCTGCGGGACCACGTGTGGGGGCGACACGCCAGGTGGACGATGGCGTCCGGTTTGTTGAGCGTTGTCGCTTTCATGCCGCTGCTGTACGCCATCGTGGTGGGCATGGTCTCGGACGTTCGCTGGTGGCGCGTGTTCCCGTTGGGCTACATCGAGAGGATCTTGCTCGCCGCGGAGGTCGGCGCCGTGCTCGTCGTGGGGCTGTGGGCCATCGCGGCCAGTAGGGTTGCGCCATGGCGAGTTGGGGAGACCTCGCGGATTACATCCGCGCCGAGTACGACGTCATCCACGACGAGGACGAGGAGCTGAGGATCCTCTTCACCTTCGGCGACGCTGACGAGGACGACGACGACCGCACGCAGGTCGTGATCATCGTCCGGGAAGTGCTCGACAAGATGCACGAGTGGGTGCAGATCGCCTCCCCGTGCGGGCTGGCCTCGCAGGTGAACCTCCGCGACGTCCTGGAGGAGGTCGGCAGGTCCACCGTGGCGTGCGGCCTCGCGATCATGGGGGAGCACGTCGTGGTCCGGCACTCGTTGCCGCTGGTGGGCCTCGACATCCACGAGTTCACCGACCCGCTCCAGTTGCTCGCCGGCACGGCGGACACGCTCGAGGAACAGTTCTGGGGAGGGGACGGCTACTGATGTTCGACCTGACACCCGCGGCCGACGAGCTGGCGGGCCTGGTGCGCACCGTCTCGGACGGCGACCTGAAGGCGCCCACACCGTGCCCGGAGTACACGGTGGGCGACCTGCTCGACCACGTGAACGGCCTGTCGGCCGCTTTCACCGCGGCGGCGCGGAAGACGCCGCTGGAGGCCGTCGCCTCCGGCGACGCGGCGCGGTTGCCGCTGGACTTCCGCGAGTCGATCCCGGCGCGGCTGGCCGAACTGGCGCAGGCGTGGCGCTCCCCGCAGGCCTGGGAGGGCATGACCCGCGCGGGCGGCGTCGACCTGCCGGGTGAGGTCGCGGCCGCCGTGGCGCTGGACGAGATCGTGCTGCACGGCTGGGACCTGGCGCGGGCGACCGGCCGGCCCTTCGAGGTCCGGGAGGACCTGCTGGAGGTCGTCCACGGCTTCGTGTCGTCGATCGGTCCGGACGACCGCGACGGCTCGCTCTTCGCGGCCGCGGTGGAGGTCGGCTCGAACGCGCCCCTGCTCGACCGTGTCGTGGGACTCAGTGGGCGCGATCCGCAGTGGAGTGTAGGTTAGGCTCTCCTAATGTGAGAGCGATGACGGTGCAGGTTCGGGCCGGCCTGGGCGTGGGACGTCTGGCCGCCGCGGTGGACTCCCTGGTGGAACTGCACCCCGAGCTGTGCCGCTCCGGCTTCGCGCACCACGAGGTGGCGGACCCCGTCGCCGCCACCGCCGCGGCTCTCGCGGAGGCAGAGGCGGGGCTCGACCTGCAGGCGGGAGTCCTCGTGCAGGCCGTGTGGCTGGACGCGGGGCCGGTGCGGTCCGGGCGGGTGGTGCTGGTGCTGCACGACATCGTGGCGGACCGGTTGCCGCGGATCCTGCCCTGGCTGGTGCAGGCGTGGAAGCAGCCGGCACTGGTGAGCTGACGCCGAGGCCGCTCACGCCCTCCGCCGACAGCGCGGGCAGGGAGGTGGCGTCGCCGTGCACCCAGGCGACCCGCGCGTCCTCGGCCCGCGCGATCTCCAGCGACGCCAGCGCGGGATCCACCCCGGCGACCGAGTACCCGGACGAGGCCAGCAGCGCCGCCAGGCTCCCCGTGCCGCACCCGACGTCGAGCACCGAGCGCGCCCCGAGCTCGGCGGCGATCCCCGGGTACAGCGCGAGATCGTCGCGCGGCCCGTCGAACGCGTCGTAGAGCCGCGCCGGCCGCGGGTCGGCGAAGATCGCGTCAGGCACGCCGCACCCGACCTCCCGCGACGAACGGCCGCAGCAGCTCGATCACCTCGTGGTCGGGCCGCCCGTGCAGCTCCTCCTCCGCCACGCGGCGGGCGATCCCCGCCAGGAAGTCGGCGACCTGCACGCGCGCGTCGTGCTGCGAGTCGACCAGCGTCAGGCTCTCCAGGCGGGGCGCCAGCTCCCGCAGCCGCCGGATCCGCCCGTCCGTCAGCGACAGCTGCTGGTCGTGCACGATCGACACCGGCCCGTCCCACTGCGCCACCACCCGCAGGATCGCGGGGAACAACGGGTCCAGCGCCCCGCGCGGACCCCTGGCCCGCAGCAGGTCGTTGTACGGCTCCAGCGGCCCCGGGACGGCCCCGAACTCGGCGCGCACCCGCGCGGCCAGGTACCGCCGCTTGTCGACGAGCTGCACGCGGGCACGGCCGGCGAGCGGGCCGGAAGGGCCGAGGAACCACAGCAGCACCCGCCGGTTCTTCTCGCGCAGCAGGTGGTTCGCCTTGTACTCCAGGGCCGGTGACCTGATCATCGAACGCAGCGACGCCACGCAGCCCGCCGCCTCCTCGCGGGACAACGAGACACCGGCGTGCGCGAAGACCGCGGTGACCCCGCCGACGAGCTTCTCGCCCTCGGACCCCGACTCGTCGCAGGCGATCTCCATCAGGACATCCGGACCACGGGACCACGTGCGCGTGCGGGGATCGGGAACGCGTGTTCACGCCGGATCCGCGGCACGTCGTCACTCGCCGCCGGGTGCGGTGCCGGTGTCACAGTGGTTGTAAGTGGCATCACAGGTGAGGATGCCCCACCGGGCTCGTCGCGGTCGCCTGGTTTTCCCGGCCACCAGTCACGGGGACAGGGGCCAGGTGTGCACGGGTTCGTTGGCGTGCATCAGGTCCACGTAGGTCCTGAGCATCGTGCGCAGCGCGTCCGGCCGGTCCAGGTGCGAGTGGTCGTAGTGGCGGTGGAACTCCCGCGCCTGCCAGGTGGCGCCGTTCACGCCGCTCAGGCAGCGCTGCTCGATCACCCCGAGCAACCGGTCCCGCTCTGCCGAGTCGACGCCCCACCGGATCAGGCCCTCGTGGGCGAGCGGCAGCAACCGCCGCAGCACCAGCTCGACGACCGGCACCGTGCCGACGCCGGGCCAGTACATCTGCGCGTCCATGCCGTTGCGGGCGGCGGCGTTGAAGTTCTCCTCGGCGGCCTGGAAGCTCATCTGCGACCACAGTGGACGTTCGTCCTCGGCCAGTGCCCGCACGAGCCCGAAGTACAGCGCTCCGTTGGCCAGCGTGTCCACGATGGTCGGGCCGGCGGGCAGCACCCGGTTCTCCACGCGCAGGTGCGGCCGGTCGCGCACCACGTCGTACACCGGCCGGTTCCAGCGGTAGATGGTGCCGTTGTGCAGCTTCAGCTCGCTCAACGCCGGGGTGTCGCCCTTGTCGAGCACCGCGAGCGGGTCCTCGTCCTCGCAGATCGGCAGCAGCGCGGGGAAGTAGCGGACGTTCTCCTCGAACAGGTCGAAGATCGAGTTGATCCACCGCTCGCCGAACCACACGCGCGGGCGCACGCCCTGGGCCTTGAGCTCGTCGCCGCGGGTGTCGGTGGCCTGCTGGAACAACGCGATGCGGGTCTCGCGCCACAGCTCCTTGCCGAGGAAGAAGGGCGAGTTGGCGCCGACCGCCACCTGCACGCCCGCGATGGCCTGGGCGGCGTTCCAGTAGGCGGGGAACTGCTCGGGGCTCACCTGCAGGTGCAGCTGCGTGCTGGTGCAGGCCGCCTCGGGGACGATCGAGCTGGCCGTGAGGTGCAGGCGCTCGACGCCGTCGATGGAGATCTGCAGGTCCTCGCCGCGCGCGGCCAGCACCTGCTCGTTGAGCAGCGCGTAGCGCGGGTTGCCCGAGAGCAGGTCCGGGCTGATGTGCCTGGAGCGCAAGGTCGGCAGGATGCCGTTGATGACCATGTGCGCGCCGACCTCGCGGGCCTTCTCCTCGGCGGAGTTCAGGCTGCGGCGGACGGTCTCCTCGAACGAGGTGATGCCGCCGCCGGCGAGCCGGCGCGGCGCCACGTTGATCTCGATGTTCCACTGGCCGAGCTCGGTCACGAAGTCCGGGTCGTCGATGACATCGAGGGCCTCGTGGTTCTTCATCGCCGGGTCGCCCTGCTCGTCGATGAGGTTGATCTCGATCTCAAGGCCTGTCATGGGGCGTTCGAAGTCGAAGCGCGCCTCGCGCAGCATCCTCGCGAACACGTCGAGGCACCGCCGAACCTTCGTGCGGTACCGCGTGCGGTCCTCGCGCGTGAACTCGTGCTTAGCGACATCCTCGCCCATGGTGGCCTCCCGGCGGTCGAGGGTTCACCCCCACTGTGCACCATCGTTGATCAGTGCGACACCCGTGTGCCCTGTTCCGGAACGCGCGAAACGGGGTTTCAGGCCGGCACTGCGATGGCGGTGACGAGGAGGTCGCCCTGCACCAGCCAGCGGCCGTGGAACCCGGCGACCGGGGCGTCGGGCAGCAGGATGCGCGAGTGGAAGGTGCCGTCGGCGTTCAGCGTGATGTCGGCGTCCTCGAAGCCCAGCCAGCGCTGGGTGATCGGGTACCAGGCCTTGTAGGTGGTCTCCTTGGCGCTGAACAGCAACCGGTCCCAGCAGATCTTCGGGTCGTCGACCTTCAGCCCCGGCATGCGGCGCAGCTCCGCCGGGATCGCGATGGCCTCCAGCACGCCGTCCGGTGCGGGCGCGTGCGGTTCGGCGTCGATGCCGATGGTCCGGAAGTCGGTCGTCCTGGCGAGGGCGGCGGCGCGGTAGCCGGCGCAGTGCGTCAGGCTGCCGGCGACGCCCTCCGGCCAGAGCGGCTCGCGCTTCGGGCCCGGCAGGATGGCGGCGGGGGCGACGCCGAGCTGCCCCATCGCCTCGCGCGCGCACGCACGGACCGTGCCGAACTCGAACCGGCGCTTGGGCACGGCGTTGCCGAGCAGTTCCTCCTCCTCGGGGAAGAGGTCGGCCGGCTGTTCGTCGTCGTACCGCTCCACCGCCGCGATGGGCGGGGGAAGAAGCTGTTCCAGCATTTATGACTCCCGCAGCACGTCGTGCAGCTTGACCCTGGTGGTGCCGCGCGGTTTCCACTCGCGCGGGTAGCCGAGCGAGACCTCGTCGAAGCGCACGCCGTCGTAGTGCGTCGTGCGGGGGATGTGCAGGTGGCCGTAGACCATCTCGACGGCGTTGAACCGCTTGTGCCAGTCGGCGGTCAGCGCCGTGCCGCACCAGAGCGCGAACTCCGGGTAGCGCAGCACGAACGTGGGGTCGCGCACGAGCGGGTAGTGGTTGATCAGCACCGTCGGACCGCCGACCTGCGCCAGGCGCTCCTCGGTCTCCCGCACGCGTGCCCGGCACCAGGCGTCCCGCGACGGGTACGGGTCGGGGTGCAGGAAGTACTCGTCGGTGCACACGACGCCGGCCTTGTGGGCGATGGCCAGAGCGGATGCCACGTCCGTGGCGCCGTGTGGCCTGAACGAGTAGTCGTAACCGAGGAAGAGCGGACAGACGGTGACCGGCCCCTTCGGCCCCTCGAAGACGACGTAGGGGTCCTCGGGCGTGATGACGTCGAGGCTGCGGCACAGCTCCACGAGCTGCTTGTAGCGCATCTCCCCGCGGGCCTGGTTCGGGTCGTCCTTGGTGGTCCAGAGCTCGTGGTTGCCCGGCGACCAGATGAGCTTCGCGAACCTGGGCCGCAGGGTCCGCAGCGTCCACTCGACGTCGGCGAACTTCTCACCGATGTCCCCCGCGACGATCAGCCAGTCGGCGGGGTCGGGTGCGGCGATCGTCTCCACCGCCTGGCGGTTGTCCTGGTAGGAGACGTGCAGGTCGCTGGTGGCCAAGAGCTTCACAGTTCGAACGGTAACCGAGGCGTCAACGACTGGATCATTACCGGTCGGTGGAGTGCTCTCCGTGATCAACGGGTATCACTCGATCGTGCGACGGGTACCACGACCGGTTATCCGTTCGTCGCAGACCGTGCGCCACTCGTCTCAACAGGGCGGGCCGCGCGTCGCCGTCGCACGTCCGCTCATCGCCTTTCCGGCCTCTCGCACTTACTTCCTCCGCGGCCGCGTTCCTACTGTGAGCGCTGTCACCTGACGGAAAAGTCCTGGCGGAGGACCCCATGACCGACTCGCAGTTCGCACGCACCCCGGACCCGCGCCTCGCGCGGCAGGTCCCGCCCCGCCAGGTGCCGCAGCGCCCCGTCGCGCCACGCCAGGGCCAGGTCCCGGTCCGCTACGGCCAGCCGGTCGACCCGCGCCTGGCGGCCGCCCCGTCGTTCCGCCGCACCGTGGGCGCCGAGATCGCCCGCCACGCGCAGCAGCACTCGGCCTACGCCGTCCCGCCGCGCCGCACCACGCCCGAGGACGCGGCTCTCGCCACCCTGCTCCGCTCCCGCCAGCGCGCCGAGTCCGCCCGCCAGGACCCGCGGCCCGCCGACGCGGCGCGGCAGGACTCCTGGATGCGCGCCTCGTGGCCGGAGCCGAGCGCCGAGCCCGGCCGCGGTGACGTCATCGAACAGCTCTCCGCCCGGCTGGTCTCGCCGAACCTGTGGGCCGTCGTCGAGCCGCTGATCCCGCCGGCCAAGGTGCGCCGGCAGGGCGGCGGGCGTGGCCGGGTGTGCAACCGGTCCGTGTTCACGGCGATCGTGTTCGTGCTGTCGTCCGGCTGCGCCTGGCGGCACCTGCCCGCCTCGTTCGGGGTGACCGTGCCCACCGTGCACCGGCGCTTCCAGGAGTGGACCGACCTGGGGCTGTGGGTGCGCCTGCGCCGCGCCGCCGCCGAAGGCGCCTGCGGAGCCGACGAGCTGGACTGGATCCGGGCCGTGCTGGACGCGGCCGACCGCCGGGCCGCGAAGGCCGCCGGCTGAGGTTCTCCCCGCGCACGCCGGGGTCGTCCTGACCAAGGGCGGCCCCGGCGTCGTCGACCGCTCACCGCGGGAATGACCGCTCATCGCGGGAATGACCGCTCACCGCGGGAATGACCGCTCGTCGCAGCGGCACGGGGGTGCGGGTCGTCCCGCACAGCACCAGTCTTGGCGGCTTTCGAGCGGCCCGGCTTGGCACCTACATGCCGTTGATCCCCGCCTGGTACTTCGGCACCCGCACGGTGATCTTCGTGCCGAGCCCGCACGCCGTCTCCACGACGAGCCCGTACTCGTCCCCGTAGACCCGCCGCAGCCGCTCGTCGATGTTCCCCAGGCCGATGCCGGTGGACTCGTCGACCTGTCCGGCGAGCGTGCGGCGGAGCTTCTCCGGGTCCATCCCGATGCCGTCGTCCTCGATGGTGATCTGCGCTTCGGCGCCGCTGTCGTCGGCGTGGATCTGGATGTGCCCCGGCTCGACCTTGCCCTCCATGCCGTGCCGCACCGCGTTCTCCACCAGCGGTTGCAGGCACAGGAACGGCACGGTCACCGGCAGCACCTCCGGAGCCACCTGCAACGTCACCTTCAGCCGTTCGCCGAAGCGCGCCCGTTCCAGCGCCAGGTACTGGTCGATCGACCGCAGCTCCTCGGCCAGCGTCGTGAAGTCGCCGTGCCGGCGGAACGAGTAGCGGGTGAAGTCCGCGAAGTCGAGCAGCAGGGTCCGCGCGCGCTCCGGGTTCGTCCGGACGTAGGAGGCGATGGCGGACAACGAGTTGTAGATGAAGTGGGGCGAGATCTGGGCGCGCAGCGCGCGCACCTCCGCCTCGACCAGCCGGGTGCGGGAGCGGTCGAGCTCGGCCAGCTCGAGCTGGCCCGCCGCCCAGCGCGCCACCTGGTTCGTCGCGCGCACCAGGCCCGCGGAGGCCTCGCGCGAGTAGGCGGCCAGCGTGCCGACCACGCGGCCCTCGACGGTCAGCGGGGCCACGACCGCGCAGTTGATCGGGCAGTTCGGCTCGGTGCAGCGGATGTCGAACGCCTGGGTGCGGCCGGTCAGGAACACGTCCTCGGCCTGGGCCATCGCGTCGGCCGAGTGGTGCTCGGACAGGCCTTCCCACGCGACCACCTCGGTCTCGTCGGTCAGGGCGAGCGCGGGGGTGTCCAGCAGGGTGCGCAGGTGGCGGGCCGACTTCTTCGCGGCGTCGGGGACCAGGCCGGCGCGCAGGGGAGGGGCGGCGGACCACGCGGTGTGCAGCGTCTCGTAGGTGACGCGCTGGGCCTCGGTCGAGAGCGACTGCTTGTTGCGCGTGCCCCGCCACAGGACGAGCACGGCCGCTCCGCCGACGATCAGGATCGCGGCAGCGGTGAGGAAGTCGTGCATTTCACGTCACCTTCTAGCTTCGCTCGTCGCCCGAGCCGGGACCGGAGCCGTCCAGCCCGAGGTTCTCGGGCGCGTGGAGCTTGACCATCGTGCGCTGCACGCCCGGCGGCACGTGCCGCTGGGTGAGCAGGGAGACGACGTACATCACCGTGAAGCCGAGCGGGACGGTCCAGGCGGCGGGACGCGAGAGCAGCACCTCGTACCAGGCGTCGCCGGTGTCGGTGAACATCGTGACGAGACCGGCGGTCAGCGCGGGCACCCCGCCCGCGAGCATGCCGGCGATGGCGCCGACCGTCGTGGTGCGGCTCGACCAGATGCCCAGCATCAGCAACGGGCACAGCGACGACGCCGCCACCGCGAACGCCAGGCCGACCATGTCCGCGACCGGCATGCCCGTCGACACGAACGTCATCGCGAGCGGCACGACGCCCGCGAGCACCGCGGAGATGCGGAACCCGCGCACGCCGCCGAGCCGCAGCACGTCCTGCGACAGCACCCCCGCCAGTGACACGACCAGTCCGGAGGACGTCGACAGGAACGCCGCGAAGGCGCCGCCCGCCACCAGCGCGCCGAGCAGCTCGCCGCCGATGCCGTCGACCACCCTGGCCGGCAGCACGAGCACCACGGCGTCGGTCTGGCCCGTCATCAGCAGCTCGGGGGTGTAGAGGCGGCCGAGCGCGCCGTACACCGGCGGCATCAGGTAGAAGACGGACAGCAGGCCGAGCAGGATCAACGTCGTGCGCCGCGCGGCCGTGCCGTTCGGGTTGGTGTAGAAGCGCACGATCACGTGCGGCAGGCCCATCGTGCCCAGGAACGTCGCGATGATGAGCGAGTACGCCCCGTACAGGGGGAAGTCGGCGCCGCTGGACTCCGGAAGGGCCCACGACTCGTTGGTGTTGTGGGCCATCGTGGACAGGTGCGGCACGGTGGCGTCCTTGGGGAACGTGAACTCCGAGCCCTGCCCGATGCGGTGGTAGCCGTCGGTCAGGACGAAGCCGCCGTCGACGCGCACGCCGTCGACCTCGCCGGTGCCCCTGATGGCGAGGGACCGCTCGGCGTGGATCATCGTGTCGTTGTTGAAGGTGACTTCCGTGTCCTGCCGGAAGGCCGGGTACTCGGGCGCGGTCAGCGACTCCGCGCCGTGCACCTGCCAGACGACGACGAGGAACACGATCGGCACGGTGATCGCGGTGAGCTTGAGCCAGTACTGGAACGCCTGCACGAACGTGATCGACCGCATGCCGCCGGACATCACGTTCACCGTCACCACCACCATGACGATCAGCGCGCCCACCCAGTCCGGCGCGCCCGTGACGGTGTTCAGCGTCAGCCCCGCGCCTTCGAGCTGCGGCAACAGGTACAACCAGCCGATCGCCAGCGCCAGGACCGATGCGACGCCGCGCACGGCCCGTGACCGGAAGCGGGCTTCGGCGAAGTCCGGCAACGTGTAGGCGCCCGAGCGCCGCAGGGGAGCGGCGACCATCGTGAGCAGCACCAGGTACCCGGCGGTGTAGCCGACCGGGAACCACAGCATGTCCGGCCCGTAGGCGAAGATCAGCCCGGCGATGCCGACGAACGACGCCGCCGAGAGGTACTCGCCGCCGATCGCGGACGCGTTCCACCACGGGGAGACCGTGCGCGAGGCGACGTAGAAGTCGGACGTGGTGCGGGAGACGCGCAGCCCGTAGGCGCCGACCAGGATCGTGCCCAGGACGACGACCAGCACCGCCACGACGGCGTAACCACTCGTCATGGACGTTCGACCAGCTCCGCGAACTCGCGCTCGCTGCGCTCGGCCTGCCGCACGTAGAACCAGCCGGCGAGCAGCAGCATCGGGAACGTCGCCACGCACAGCAGGAACCACGGCAGCCCGAGCCCGAACACCCGGAACCTCCCGAGTGCCGGTTCGAGCGAGAACAGCAGCGGCAGCAGGGCCAGCACGCCGGTCGTCACCAGGCACACCGACAGGCCCAGCCGCCGCTGCGCCCTGATCAGCGTGCGCATGTAGACGGCGCCGAGCTCGCTCTGCTCGTTGATCTCCCGCGTGCCCGAGTACGGGCGGCGCGCGCGGGGCGCCCGCGTGCGCGGGCTCGTCACCACCACACGCTGGGTCGGCTGCGGCACCGGCCTGTGGGGTGGTGGCGTGGTCACGACCCCAGCCCGTTCCTCGGTTGCGCGCCTCCGGCGGCCGTGGCCTGTCCCGTCCCCGGTGCCGGGCGCGCGCGCCGCACGAGCAGCTGCCGCAGGTGCCGCGCGTGGCGGCGGCTGACCGGCAGCACCGCGCCGCCGATCGTGACGCTGAGGTGGCCGTCCTCCAGCCGCATCTCGTCGATGTGCCCCAGCGACACCAGGTGGCTGCGGTGGATGCGGACGAACCCGGCGCTGCGCCAGCGCTCCTCCAGGCCGTTCAACGCCGCGCGCACCAGCCCGCTGCCGGTCGCCGTGTGCAGCCGGGCGTAGTCGCCGTGCGCCTCCACGTACCGGATGTCGGCGAGCCGGATGAAGCGCGTGATCCCGCCGAGCTCGACGGGGATGACCTCGTCACCCACCTCCGGCGGCGTGGAGTTCGCGGGCTGCGCGGCCGCGGCCGGCTCCTGCGCCGACCGGGAGTCCCAGACCTCGTGCACGATGCGGTGCACGGACTCGGCGAGCCGTTCCTGGCGCACCGGCTTGAGCAGGTAGTCGAGGGCCTTGAGCTCGAAGGCCTCCACCGCGGGCTGCTGGTGCGCCGTCACGAACACGACGGGCGGCGGCTGCGCGAACCGCGACAGCACGCGGGCGAGGTCGAGCCCGTCGAGGCCCGGCATGCGGATGTCGAGGAAGACCGCGTCCAGCGGCTGGCCGGCGTCCATGGCGCGGTGCAGCACCCGGAGGGCCTTCGTGGCGTCGGTGACCGCTTCCACGTGGGCGATGCGCGGATCGGAGCGCAACAGGTACACGAGGTCTTCCAGCGCGGGCGCCTCGTCGTCGACGGCGAGCACCCGCAGGGAGCGCTCGAGGCTGCCACGTCGATCCGGCCCCTCGCAGATGGGGCAGGGCAGACCTGAGGTCATTCGAGATCGAATCCAAACTGTGTACGGCCGATCCTCACGTGGCGGCGATTAGACCACGCTCGATCGGCGCGCGCCTGGCCGAGGGCCTCGGATACGCGATCATGCACCCTCACGGAGGGTGACCTGCGGCGGGGGTCCGATAGGCGCACGTGTGCACGACCGGTACCCCCTCCCACCCGGAAGACCTGATCGGCGCATCATCCGCCAGGAGCGGGACGCGCCAACACCCTCCGATCGGGTGTGTCTGGGAGAGCGGGGCCGAACCGGCGGCGCGGCGCCGCCCGGTCCGCCGGGCGCGCGCTCGCGGCGAGGCCCTACGACTGCCGGATCGCCCTGGGCTGGGCCGCCAGGGCGTCGCCGAGCGTGATCTCCAGCTCGATGAACGACTCCTCGGCCCTTCTCGCGGCCACGCTGACCGACGCGGCCGCGGCGGGCCCGACGAGCCTGCGGGTGGGCGCGCGCAACGCCTGGATCGCCTCGGACCACTGGTTCGAGAGCTTGGCGAGACCGCTCAGCGTGTCGACGAGCTCGTCGGTGTTGTCCGGTGGTGACGCGACGATCTCCGCCAGCCGGTCGCGCAGCGCGTCCAGTGCCGGGTCCACTTCAATCCTCCCTGTCGTGCCGCAACAGCGGGTGAGGACGAGTGCGAACATTTCCCCCACTGGGCACACCATATCTCGACAGCGGTGGTCCAGCGCAATGATGTTGCCCCACCGGGACCAGGCGGTCAATCGCGCACCCATTCCGTCTCAACAGGCCCTCGTCTCAACTGGTCCGCGCTTATCGCGGCGGGGCTGAAATGAGCGTTTAGCCGGTGTTTTCTCGCCGGGGTGCCTGTTCTCCGTGCCTGGTGGGCCAGGTGGCGCCAGGGGTGTTGGGCCGAATCGGTGTGTCCTGCGTCGCATGAATCGCGCGAATGTGTGGTTGGAGCGACTTCTCGGGGGACGCATTAACTCTTTTGCGGTAACGCGGTGTTGCCGGCTTGGCTGATCGTGTCCGCTCTTCGTTCGTTCGGGCGCGTACGGTGATAATAGAAAGTTCTACGACCCCCTGCCGGTGCCGCGGTGGCGCCTTCTGCGTGACAGATCGGCGTCGCCTTGCTATGACTGTGTCTCGGCCGATCTGGGGGGATGCGGTGATGTACTTCGTCGTACGGGACGGTGGCGAGTTCCCGCGGGCCCTGGTCCGGGTCGACCGGGGCGTGGAGCAGGAGTTCACCCGCGAGGGCGAGTGGGCGGGGTCCGACGTGCTGTCCCGGCCCGATCCGCAGTGGGCGGTGACCGAGGTCTACTCGGGGGAGTTCTACCGGCACGTGCACCGGATCGTGCGCGACCGGCGCGAACGCGCCGGGCACGGGTGCGTCGCGGTGTTCTCGACCCACGTCGGGGTCGACGAGCTGCACAACGCCACCGCGGTGATGCGCCGGCGGGACGGCGCCGAGGAGTGGCTCGACGAGACCGGCGTCTGGCAGGCGGGGACGCGGGACCTCGGCGAGCGGATCTGGCTCCCGATCAGCGAGGAGGAGCTCGACCGCGTCAAGTGGACGGTCGTGCGGCCCGCGTGGTTCGTCCTGCACGACGGGAGCGACCACCCGTACGCGGTGGTCAGGAAGATCCCGTCGGCAGAGGAGGCGTTCACCCGGCGGTTGCGGTGGGAGCCGTCGGACCTCCTCGGGCGCGAGGACCTGCGCGTCGAGGAGCTGGCGCACCCCCTGGACGCCGACCGGGCGGTGGAGGCCGTCGAGTTCGGGGTGCGCGCCGAACGGCAGCGCGCCCGCGGCGGGCCCGAGTACTTCACGCTGCGTGACCGGTTCTACTCGCGCGAGGTCTTCGGCGTGGTGAGGCGGACCGGGACGACCGAGGAGGTCCACGCCGGACGCGCCGGGTGGGTGCCCTCCGCGGTGGTCGGCCAGATCGAACGGGGCGAGGTGCTGCCCTACGAACACCTCCCGGTGTCGTGGGAGGAGGCGGAGGCCGTCATCGCGGGCCGCTCGGGACGCCGGTGCTTCCTCGTGCGGGACCGGCCCGATGATCCGCTGTGGCCGTTCGCGGTGGTCAGGGTCGACGGGGAGCGCGAGGTGGCGTTCACCCGCGACCTCGTGTGGGAGCCGTCGACCCTGCTGGCGCGGGTGGCGCGGCAGCAGGGGCTGTGGGTCGAGGAGCTCCCGCCGTACTCGTCCGGGGCGGCGGAGGCCTTCAGGCTGGCGAGCAGGGTGCGCCATGAGCGGCGGCGGACCGAGTGGGCGCACGACGAGCACTGGTACTTCGCCGTCTTCACCGACTGGGAGGCGGCGCTCGACCTCGCGAAAGCCCACCGGCTGCACCGCACGAGGGCCGGCTGGTCGACCTCCGGGCGAAACTACGACAACGGCGAGTGGACGTACTCGGGCTGGGAGCTGGAGGACAGCGACCGGGGCAAGTCCGACGACGTCTACCTGCCGATCAGCCCCGAGGAGGCGCGACGGCTCATGACGATGCTGGAGAGCCGCTGAGTCAGAGGCGGCCGACGTCGGTGATCGTCAGGACCGCCTCGCCCACCTCGTCGGACGCCGCCAGGTCGACCTCCGCGTTGAAGCCCCAGTCCTTGTCCCCGGCCGGGTCCTCGAAGATCTGCCGGCACACCCAGCGCTCCGGCTCGACGTTGATGATCAGGAACGCCGGGCCGCGCGCGTTCGGTCCCGTGCCGATGTCCGAGTGCTCCTCGAAGTACGGCTCCAGGGCGTCCATCCACTCCTTGGCCGTCCAGCCCGACTCGTGGTCCAGCTCGCCCAGCGAGTACCAGTCGCGCTTGGCGGCCAGCTCGACCCGGCGGAACAGGGCGTTGCGGACCAGGACGCGGAACGCGCGGACGTTGCGGGTCACGGCGGGCGGCAGGTCCACGCGGACCTCCTCCACCACGCCGCCGGGGTTGGTGAGCTTCTCCCACTCGTCGATCAGCGACGAGTCGACCTGGCGGACCAGCTCGCCCAGCCACGAGATCAGGTCCTGCAGCTCCTCGGTCTTCGCCTCCTCCGGCACCGTCTGCGACAGCGCCTTGTAGGCGTCGGCCAGGTACCGCAGGACGAGGCCCTCCGACCGGGCGAGGCCGTAGAACGACACGTACTCGGTGAACGTCATGGCGCGCTCGTACATGTCGCGCACGACGGCCTTCGGCGACAGCGAGTAGTCGCCGACCCAGGGGTGGCCGCGGCGGTAGGTCAGGAACGCCGCCTCCAGCAGCTCGTCCAGCGGCTTCGGGTACGTGACCTCGTCCAGCAGCTCCATCCGCTGGTCGTACTCGATGCCGTCGGCCTTCATCGCGCCGATCGCCTCGCCGCGCGCCTTGTGCTCCTGCGCGCCCAGGATCTGCCGCGGGTCGTCCAGGGTGGACTCGATGACCGACAGCACGTCCAGCGCGTAGCCCGGCGCCTCGCGGTCGAGCAGCTCGATCGCGGCCAGCGCGAACGGCGACAGCGGCTGGTTCAGCGCGAAGTTGAACTGCAGGTCGACGGTCAAGCGGAAGTCGTCGCCCACGCGTTCCACGACGCCCGCCGCGACCAGTGCCCGGTACATCGCCAGAGCCCGCTTGATGTGCTTGAGCTGCTTCGGCCGGTCCTCGTGGTTGTCCTCGAGCAGGTGCCGCATGGCGGCGAACGCGCCGCCGCCGGGGCGGCCGATCACGTTCAGCAGCATCGCGTGCGAGACCTGGAACGACGAGGTCAGCGGCTCGGGCTCGGCGCCGACGAGCCGGTCGAACGTCGACTCGCTCCACGACACGAAGCCGTCGGGCGCCTTCTTGCGCACGACCTTGCGGCGCTTCTTCGGGTCGTCGCCCGCCTTGGCGAGCGCCTTGAGGTTCTCGACCTCGTGCTCGGGTGCCTGCACGACCACCGTGCCGACGGTGTCGTAGCCCGCGCGGCCCGCCCGGCCGGCGATCTGGTGGAACTCGCGCGCCTTCAGGATCCGCGTGCGGGTGCCGTCGTACTTCGACAGCGCCGTGAAGACCACGGTGCGGATCGGGACGTTGATGCCGACGCCGAGGGTGTCGGTGCCGCAGATGACCTTCAGCAGGCCCGCCTGCGCGAGCTGCTCGACCAGGCGGCGGTACTTGGGCAGCATGCCGGCGTGGTGCACGCCGATGCCGTGTCGCACCAGCCGCGACAGCGTCTTGCCGAAGCCGGCCGAGAAGCGGAAGCCGCCGATCGCCGCGGCGATCGCCTCCTTCTCCGGCTTGGCGGAGACGTTCACGCTCATCAGCGACTGCGCGCGCTCCAGCGCGGCGGCCTGGGTGAAGTGCACGACGTAGATCGGCGCTTCGCGGCCGTGCAGCAGGTCCTCGATCGTCTCGTGCAGCGGCGTGGAGACGTACTGGAAGTTCAGCGGCACCGGGCGCTGGGCCGACCGGACCACCGCGGTCGGCCGGCCGGTGCGCCGGGTCAGGTCCTTCTCGAAGAACGTGACGTCGCCCAGCGTCGCCGACATCAGCAGGAACTGCGCCTGCGGCAGCTCGATCAGCGGCACCTGCCACGCCCAGCCGCGGTCGGGCTCGCTGTAGAAGTGGAACTCGTCCATCACGACCTGGCCGACGTCGGCCGTCGCGCCGTCGCGCAGCGCGATGTTCGCGAGGATCTCCGCGGTGCAGCAGATGATGGGCGCGGAGTCGTTGACGCTGGCGTCGCCGGTCATCATGCCGACGTTCTCCGGGCCGAACACGTCGCACAGCGCGAAGAACTTCTCCGAGACCAGCGCCTTGATCGGCGCGGTGTAGAAGCTGCGCTGGTTGCCGGCCATGGCGACGAGGTGGGCCCCGATGGCCACCAGGCTCTTGCCGGACCCGGTCGGGGTGCTGAGGATGACGTTGGCCCCGGAGACGAGCTCGATGACCGCCTCCTCCTGCGCCGGGTACAGCGCGAGGCCGCGTTCGGCGGCCCAGTGGGAGAAGGTGTCGAACAGTTCGTCTTCGTCGGCGATCGAGGTGAGCCGGTCCGTGAGTGCAGTCATCGCGGGTGAACTATAGGTGGTAGGCGTACTCGGTGAACTCCCAGTCGGTCACGAACCGCTGGAAGCGGGCCACCTCCTCCCACTTGAAGTCCACATAGGACCGCACGAAGTCCTTGCCCAGCACCTCGACCATCGCCGCGTCCTCCTCCAGGTAGGCGAGCGCGTCGGGGAGCGTGGCGGGCAGCGTCGGCGCCTTCGAGGGGTCGTAGCCGTAGCCGGCCGACGGCCGCGGCGGCTCGATCCGGTCGCGGATGCCCAGGTAGGTCGCCGCGATGAGGCCCGCGATGCCGAGGTAGGGGTTGGCGCTCGCGTCGCCGAGGCGCAGCTCGAGCCTGGTCGTCTCGCCGCGCTCGGCCGGCACCCGCAGCATCGCACTGCGGTTGTCGAGGCCCCAGTCGATCAGCCACGGCGCGAGCGAGTCGGGCCCGAACCGCTTGTAGGAGTTGACCGTGGGGTTGAGCAGCGCGGCCAGCGCCGGCGCGTGCTTGAGGATGCCGCCGATCGCCCAGCGCGCCTCGTCCGACAGGCCGTGCGAGGTGCCCGCCGCCTGGAAGGCGTTGCGGCCGTCCTTCTCGTGGCACGACAGGTGCAGGTGGAAGCCCGAGCCGCCGCCGTCGTTGAACGGTTTGGCCATGAACGTGGCGAGCCGGCCCTCCCGCCTCGCCAGCTCCTTGACCGAGGTCTTGAAGCGGAACGCGCGGTCGGCCGCGTCCATGGCGGGCGAGTGGACCAGGTTGATCTCGAACTGCCCGCCCGCGTACTCGTGGTTGCCGCCGGTGGTCTGCAGGCCCGCCGAGCTGAGCGTGCGCAGGGTTCTCAGCAGATGACCGTCCGAGTCGCCCCTGCGCCCGGTCGCGTAGACGTTGCCCGGCTCGTCGCAGTACGGCCGCCACCCGTTCGGGCGGTCTTCGTCCGGCTCGCAGAGAAAGTACTCCAGCTCGGGCCCGACTACCGGGGCCAGCCCGGTAGTGCTGAATATCTCCAGCGCCCTGCGCAGCACCTGCCGCGGCGATTCGTCGACGGGTCTTTCGTCGGCGGGGCTCACCGCGTCGCCGATGCACCAGGCGACCCCCGGCTCCCACGGGATCGGGAGCAGCGTGTCGAGGTCGGGCACCACGACCACGTCGGGCAGCCCGGCGTCGAGCACCCCGCCGTTCTCCGTGGTCTTGCCGCCGGGGGTGGTGCTGTAGACGGCCCGGCAGAACGACAGCCCGCGCTGCGTCACCGCTGGTAGGTGCTCCACGAGGACGTCACGGCCGCGGTCGGTTCCCAGCAGGTCGGGAAAGACCACGCGCACCACGTCGATGCCGTCCTCGCCGAGTCTTGCCGTGAGTTCCCGTGTCACCTGGTCACCGACCACGTCGAACTACCTTTCCGGCACAGTGTGTCGCTGGCACGGAGGGGATAGCGTTGAGGCGCGAACGCTATCGACCCGCCCGTGGAGTAAAGACCATGATCGGTCTCCGTGGTTGCTCCACACTCATCGTCCACCACAGGGCAACAGTCCGTAACTGGACGGGTGACGACCGTCACGAGATCATGCACGATGTGGGATCGTGATCAAGTGGTGGCGGACCGACTCGCACCACATCACAGACATAGTTCGGAACCGCAAGTATTGTGCCGGGAACACCTGAGCTCGAGCACGGGAGACTTTGAGTTGTCTGGTCACCACACGATTGCCGAGACCGAGAAAGCCGTCCAGGCCAAGCTCGGCGCGGTGCCGCTGCGTCGCGAGCAGATGGCAGCGGTGTCGAACATCCACCGCGCCGCCACCGCGATCCGGCAGCACCTCGAGAACTCGGTGCTGCGCACCAGCGATCTGACCTGGACCGGCTTCGTCGTGCTCTGGGTCGTGTGGATCTGGGGCGAGATGGAGACGCGCTACGTGGCCGAGGAGGCCGGGATCTCCAAGGGCACCCTGACCGGCGTCGCCAAGACGCTGCAGTCCAGGGGCCTGCTGGAGCGCCTGGGCCACCCGACGGACGGGCGCCTCGCGGTCCTGCGGCTCACCCCGGAGGGTGAGGAGCTGATGGCCGACCTCTTCCCCAAGTTCAACGAGGAGGAGGTCTTCGTCTCCGATCCGCTGGAGTCGTCGGAGGCCCAGTCGCTGGCCGAGATGCTGCGCCGCATGGTGACGCACCTCGAGGCCAACGGCGAGCAGCGCCGGCTCGACCTGCGCGGGGACACGCCGCTGCCGCCGCGCCGCTCCGGGCGGCGCGCCAAGCACGGCTGACCCGCCGGCCCACCGGCGGCTCACTCACGGGGTGAGCCGCCATTTCGGCGTTGGTGGGCACCGCCTCAGAGCAGACTCAGAGCAGGCTGAGCACCCGTGCGTGCAGCGTGTCCAGGTAGTCCTCGGACTCCGGCTTCATCAGCACGCTGCGCAGCACCCGCGCGCCGTCCGCGTCGGCCAGCACGCCGGGGTGCCGCGCCGCGAACGCCGCCTTCGACGCCCGTGTGACGCTCAGGAAGATCGGGTCGACGGCGGCGTTCATGCCGGTCTCCAGCACGCGGTGCGAGGCCGCGTCCACCGCGGACAGGGTCGCCGGGCTGGTCAGCGGGAAGTACGTGACGATGTCCAGCTCGGGCTCCTGGAAGAGCTCCAGCCGCTCCGACTCCCGGATGAGCGACGCCCACCGCACCGCCGCTCGCCGACCAGCCGCCAGCACCTCGCCCAGACCGTCGCGGGTCAGCGGCAGCAGCCGCAGCGTGAGCCACAGACCCGCGGCGGCGGCTCCGGCGCGGGAGCACTCCAGGCTGATCTCGCCCAGGTGCAGCTCGTCGGACGTGAAGTACGTGTAGGGGGAGTCGTGCAGGTAGAAGCGGCCCACGGACGGATCACGGAACAACACGGCTCCGCAGCCGTAGGGCTGTAGACCGTGCTTGTGCGGATCCACCACCACGGAGTCGCACGAGGCGATGGCCTCCCACGGCTCGGGCGCGAGGTCCGTACCCGCCAGCAAAGTGAAGAAGCCGCCGTACGCACCGTCCACATGCACCCGTGCGCCGTAGCGGCGTGCGATGTCCAGCACGAGATGCACCGGTTCGATGGCACCCAAAGCGGTGGTTCCCGGCGTGACGACCACGGTGCCCACCTTGCCGCCGCGCAGGAGCTCTTCGAGAGCGTCCAGATCCATGCGGCCACGACCGTCCACGGGGACGAGAAAACCCTCGACCCCGAGTACGCCGCACATGCGTGAGTGCGTGTAGTGCGCCTCGGAGGAGTACGCGATGCCACGGCCCGGATGCAGCGAACGGGCGATGAACAACGCCTCCAGGTTCGCGATCGTGCCGCTGGACGTCAGATGCCCCAGGTGCTCCGGGTAGCCGAACATGCCGGCCAGCGAGGAGACGACCTCGCGTTCCATGGCGGCGGTCGCGGGACCGCCGTCCAGGGCGTGGTTGTTCGGGTTGATCAGCATCGCCGACAGGTAGCCCACGACCGCCGCCGGGTGCGGGGGCTTGAGCATCTGGCCGGCGTAGCGCGGGTGGAAGAACGGGTAGTTGTCGCGCAGGCGGTCCTGCAGCTCGGCGAGCGCCGAGCCGAAGACCGCTGGGTCGACCCGCTGCGACGGGTGGGGGGTGAAGCCGCCGTACTCGGCCGTCCACTTCTCGTGGTTGGCCAGCGCCTCGTTGAGCCAGTGCTGAAGGTCCACCGCACACCCCACCCGTTCCGCATGATCCGAATGTTCGAATTTGGACGTTACGGCAGTCCCCGGCGCGTCGACGAGTCGTTGGCGATCACATCGTGGGGCGTCGGGCTCGCGGACGCCCACACCGGTTTCGCGCGGCGGCAGCTCCGCCACCCAGGTGGTCTGGGTACCGCGAAAGGCGGCTTGTGACCACCGACTCGCACTTGCCCGCAGATAGTTGTTGCAAAGTTCTAGTCACAGTCTTCCCATGGCAATTAGCGTGATCAGTCATGTCACCTGTTGCCATGCACATGAGCGACGGTCTGCTGAACGCGCCGACATCGGTCGTCTTCCTCGCCATCGCGGCGGCGGGGGTCGGGTTCGCGCTGATCAAGGCGCGTGCGGACCTCGACGACCGCACGGCGCCGATGGCGGGCCTGGTGGCCACGTTCATCTTCGCCGTCCAGATGATCAACTTCCCGATCCTGCCCGGCGCCTCCGGGCACCTGCTCGGCGGCGCCCTCGCGGCGATCCTGGTCGGTCCGTACGTCGGCGCGCTGTGCGTGACGATCGTGCTGGTGGTGCAGGCGCTGCTGTTCGCCGACGGCGGTCTCACCGCGCTCGGCGCCAACGTCACCAACATGGCCCTGATCGGCACGGCGACCGGGTTCCTCGTCGCCGTCGCCCTGCGCAGGCTCGCCGAGCGCGGCAGGGGCGGCCTGGCGGCGGTGGCGTTCGTCTCGGCGTTCGTCAACACGCTGTTCGCCGCGACCGGCTTCGTCGTCGAGTACGCGGTCGGCGGCGCGGGCGGTGTGGAGATCGGCAAGGTCGCGCTGCTGATGTGGGGCCTGCACGCGTTGATCGGCATCGGCGAGGGCCTCATCACCGCCGTGACCGTCACGTCGGTCGCGGCGATCCGGCCCGACCTCGTCCACCTGCTGCGCGGCAGCGCCAAGCCGCTGGAGGTGCGGTCGTGAGGAAGTTCTCCATCGGGTTCGCGGTGGTGTCGTTGCTGGTCGCGGGCGTGCTGTCGTACTTCGCCTCCGGCGCCCCGGACGGGCTGGACAAGACGGTCGAGGACACCGGCATCGCCGAGCACGCGCGGGAGCACCCGCTCGCGGGCAGCGCGCTCGCCGACTACGCCCTCGGCGGTGACGACGCGTTCACCGGTGTCGCCGGGGTGCTCGGGGTGCTCGTCGTCCTGGCCGTGTCCTTCGGCCTGTTCTGGTTGCTGCGCAAGCGTTCCGACGTTCGATGAGTGGCAGCCACGACGTCCTGCACCACGCCGGCGACTCGCCGGTGCACCGCCTCGCGCCCCACGTGAAGATCCTCGTGGCGTTCGGGGCGGTGCTGGGCGTCGTGGCCACCCCGCGCACGGTGTTCGGGTTGTTCGGCCTCTACCTGCTGCTGATCGTCGCGGTGTGGTCGGTCGCGCGGGTGCCCGTGCTGTGGTTCGTGAAGCGCGCGGTGATCGAGGTGCCGTTCGTGGCCCTCGCGTTCCTGCTGCCGGTCTTCGGCACGGACCCGCGGGCCGACGTGGTCGGGCTGTCGGTGTCGGTGGAGGGCGCGCTGGCCGGCTGGAACATCCTCGCCAAGGGCACGCTCGGCGTCTTGATCAGCCTCACCCTGGCCGCGACGACGGCGCCGGGTGACCTGCTCAAGGGTCTGCAGGTGCTGAAGGTGCCCGCGCCGTTGATCATGATCGCCACGCTCATGCTCCGCTACGGCGAGGTCGTCGTCGGCGAGGCCAGGCGGATGCGCGTGGCCCGCATCTCACGCGGTGACGACCCGCGCTTCCTGTGGCAGGCCGGCGCGCTGGCGCGGTCGGTCGGCACGTTGTTCATCCGGTCCTACGAACGCGGAGAGAGGGTGCACCTCGCGATGGTGTCGCGCGGCTGGACGGGCAGCCCGGCGGGATCGGCGACCATCGTCGCGCGGACCCCGGCCGCACCCGCCCTGGAGGTCTCGAAGCTCGCCTTCGCCTACCCCGACGGGCACCAGGCGTTGTTCGGCGTGGACCTGCGCGTCGAGCGCGGCGAACGGGTCGCGGTGCTCGGCCCGAACGGCGCGGGCAAGACGACGTTCGCCCTGCACCTCAACGGGGTGCACGCCGGCGGCAGCGGCACGGTCTCGGTCGCGGGCCTGGAGGTGACCAGGAAGAACCTGCGCGAGATCCGCCGTCGCGTCGGGCTCGTCTTCCAGGACCCGGACGACCAGCTCTTCTGCCCGACGGTCGCCGAGGACGTCGCGTTCGGGCCGCGCAACTTCGGCATGTCCGACGTGGACGGCCGGGTGCGCGCGGCACTGCGCTCCGTGGGCATGGAAGCCGTCGCGGACCGCTCGCCGCTGCACCTCTCCGGCGGCCAGCGCCGCCGCGTCGCGCTGGCCTCGGTGCTGGCGTGCGACCCGGAGCTCCTGGTGCTGGACGAACCGTCCGCGAACCTCGAACCCGTCGCCCGCCGCGAGCTCGCCGAGCTGCTGCTGGCGCTGGACCGCACGATGCTGGTGGTCACCCACGACCTGCCGTTCGCGCTGCAGATCTGCCCGCGCAGCGTGCTGATCGACGGCGGCGTGGTCGTCGCGGACGGTCCCACCCGCGAGGTCCTCGCCGACAGCGGCCTGCTCGCCCGGCACCGCCTCGAGCTGCCCTACGGCTTCCGGCTCGACTGAAGCCCGCTCAGCACGATCTCCAGCAGCACCCCGGGGTTCGCGCCCTCGTGCAGGCTCCGCAGCATCCCCTTCATCAGCGCCACCAGGTCGCCGGTCGTGAGGTCGGCCCGGACGGCGCCCGCCCCCTGGGCCCGGTGCAGCAGGCCGCCGAGCGCGCGGTGCAGGTCGTCGAGCAGCTCGGACGGCAGCGTGATCGCGTCGGTCAGGTCCCGCTTGGCCGCCGCCTCGCCGGCCATCCTCGTGAGGAACGCGAACAGCGCCGCGCCGGGGTCGTCCGCCGGCGCGGCCGCCGACTCGATCATGGTCCGCACCCGCGCCTCCGTGACGGCCTGGAAGAGCGCCTGCTTCGTGGGGAAGTGCCGGTAGACCGTGCCGGGCCCGACCCCGGCCCGTGCCGCGATCTCGTCCAGCGGCACGTCGAAGCCCTGCTCCGCGAACAGCTCACGGGCCGCGGACAGCACCTTCTCGCGATTTCGCGCGGCATCGGCCCTCATCGTTGCCAACCGGGGCGTGCGTTCCGTATCGTCCTAAGCGGGGTCACCGTTCCGATTCTAGAGACCGGAGTACGACATGACGCGCACACCCGCGGAGATCGTGGAGCACGTTCGCAGGCAGGTCGCGGGGGAGCAGGGCCACGGCTCGTTCGCCGACCTGTTCACCGAGGACGGCGTGCTGGCCTACCGGTTCCCGGCGCCGTTCCAGCAGCCGGAGATCGAGGGCCGCGACGCGATCCGCGCGTACTTCGACAGGATGAAGGGCGAGCGGGTCCGCGAGAAGATCGAGGTCCAGCACGTCGAGGCGATCACCAGGCTCACCGACGACCCGGACGTGGTCGTCGCCGAGATCACCCACCGCGGCTGGTCGGCGGTGAAGCAGGACCGCTACGCGTTCACCGCCATCGGGATCATCCACTTGCGGCACGGCGAAATCGTCCGCTATGACGACTACATGAACCCGTTGCTGCTGCAGGAACTCCTCGGGGTCTGACGGTGGACCTGCCGGCCTGGTGCCGAGACCACCTGGGGAGCGAACCGGCCGGTGTGCTGTACGAGCGGGCCTCGATCTCCTCGGTCTTCGGCCTCAGGCTGGCCGACGGGCGCGAGGTCTACGTGAAGGCCCGCGAGGACGACGACGGCCGTGCCGAGTCGTGCCTCGCCGCCCAGGCGGCACTGGCCGCGCGGGGGTTCCCCTGCCCCCGCCCGATCACCCCGGTGACGCGCGTCGGCGCGCTGGCCGTGCACGCCGAGGAAGCTCGTCCCGGCGGCGCGGTGCTGCCCGGCTCCTCGCCGGCGGTCGCCCGGCGCTGCGCGGCCGTGTTCGCCCGGCTGATGGAGCTGCTCGCCGGCGTGTCCGTCGCGCCACCGGTGCCCTCCCCGCGCTGGGCCCGGTGGGACCACGCCGATCCGGGGCCGTGGCCCGCGATCGGCTTCCTCGACGCGCGGGACCAGAGCGCGGTGCCGCCGTTCGTCGTGGAGATGGCCGAGCGGCTCCGCGCACGGCTGCTGGCCACCCGGTTGCCGTGCGTGCTGGGGCACGCCGACTTCGAGGCGCAGAACCTGCGCTGGCGGGACGGCGAGGTGTGGGCGGTGCACGACTGGGACAGCCTGGCGTGGCAACCGGAAGCCGCTCTGGTGGGCGCGGCCTCCGGCGCCTTCGCCAACGACTCACCACCGGGCCTGGTGCCCGTCGAGAGCTCCGCCGCGTTCATCGAGGCCTACCAGGAGCACCGCGGGCGGCGGTTCGGCGAGGAGGAGCTGGAGGTCGCCTGGGCCGGGAGCACGTGGACCGCCGTGCACAACGCCCGGTGGGAGGTCCTGCACGGCGACGCGCCGGTCTCGCTCGACGCCGTGCGCGAGCAGGGGCCGCGGCGGCTGCGGCTGGCGAACGCCTAACCGGCCGCGCGCCGCCGCCGTTCCGCGAGCACCGCGGCCAGGTACGGGTGCGGGTGCGTGTGCTCGGCGCGGGGCGCCCGGATGGCGGCCCCGACGTCGTCGGAGAGGCGGGCACCCAGCTCCCACCGCGCCTTCTCGCTCAGCTCGGCGTAGCGGCCGAGGTACTGCCGCACCGCGAGCACCAGCTCGTCCGGGAGCTGCGACAGGTCCAGCCCGGACGCCCACGCGGCCAGTTGCGGCGGCATCCCGGCGAGGTCCACGGTGGGCTTCGGCGCCCGCGTGTGGATCACCACCGTGCCCGCCAGGTAGTCGCCGACGCGCTTGCCCCGCGGCGAGAACAGCGACACGAACAGCGCGATCGCCCCGCCGAGCCCGAGCACCCAGAAGTCCACGACGAACCCGCCGAGCGCGCGCACCAGGGCCTGGCGGAACCGGATCGCGCCGCCGTCGTCACGGACCACGCGCAGGCCCATCACGAGCTTGCCCAGCGAACGGCCGCGCGTCAGCGTCTCGACCGCGGTCGGGTAGCCGATCATCACGGCCACCGTCAGCGCCAGGGCGAACGCGGTCTGCAACGCGCTGTCGAAGTCGGCCGGCGAGATCAGCAGCACGAGCAGCAGCAGGCCGAACTGCACGGCGACGTCGAAAGCGAACGCCACCGCCCTGCTCGCGAGCTGTGCGACCCGCAGGTCCAGAACGACGGCTTCACCAGTGACCAGGTCCCCCACGCGGATAGTGTGACCCATCGTGGATCTGGACGTGTTCATCGAGCGCCACCGCGCGTCGTGGCAGCGGCTCGACCAGCTCGTGCGGCGGTCGGGAAGGCTGACCGGTGCCGAGGCCGACGAGCTGGTCGAGCTCTACCAGCGGGTCACGACGCACCTGTCGACCGTGCGCAGCCGGACCCCGGACCCCGCGACCGTCGAACGGCTCTCGTCCCTCGTCGCGCGGGCGCGCTCGGCGCTCACCGGCACGCACACCCCCGCGTGGCGCGTGGTCACCCGCTTCTTCACCCACCGCCTGCCCGCCGCGATCTACCTCGGCCGGCGCTGGTGGGTGCCCGCGGGCGTGGCGTTCTGCCTCGTCACCGGCCTCCTCGCGGCCTGGATCGCGGCGAACCCCGACGTGCAGGCCACCATCGCCGCCCCGGACGAGATCCGCGAGATGACCAGGGCCGGCGGCGCCTACGAGGCCTACTACTCCAGCGACCCCGCCGGGTCGTTCGCCGCGAAGGTCTGGACGAACAACGCCTGGATCTCCGCCGCCTGCCTGCTGCTCGGCGTGCTGTTCGCGATCCCGCCGATCTACCTGCTGTTCACCAACGCCCTCAACCTCGCCGTCGGCATCGGCCTGATGTTCGGCGCCGGCCGCGGCGGGCTGTTCCTCGGGCTGCTCGCGCCGCACGGGCTGCTGGAGCTGACGGCGGTGTTCGTGGCCGCCGGCATCGGCATGCGGCTGGGCTGGCAGGTGATCGACCCCGGCAGGCGCACCCGCGCCGCCGCGCTCGCCGCCGAGGGGCGGTCGGTGGTGGCGGTGGCGCTCGGGCTCGTGGTCGTGCTGCTGGTGTCCGGTGTGCTGGAGGGGTTCGTGACGCCGTCCGGGCTGCCGACGTGGGCTCGCGTGGGCATCGGGGTGGTCGCCGAGGTCCTCTTCCTGCTCTACGTGTTCGTCATCGGCCGGCGGGCGGCACGGCAGGGGGAGACCGGTGACGTGGACGCGAGCGAACGCGAAGACGTCGCGCCAGTCGCTGTCTAGAGCTTTCCCGCGGCCTTCAACGACAGATAGCGGTCCGCGAGAGCGCGGGGCAGGTCGTCGGGCAGCGCGTCCACGACCTCGACACCGTGCCGTGCGAGCAATGCGGTGAGACGGCGTCGTTCGGCCAATGTCCGTTCCGCGGCAGCGGCGGCGTAGACCGCCTCCAGGTCACCACGGCCGGAAGCCATCGCGTGCACCGCGGGATCGGACACCGACGCGATCAGCAGCCGGTGCCGCGAAGCCACCGCCGGCAACAACGGCAGCAAACCGTGCTCGATCGACGGCTCCAACGACGTCAGCAGCACGACCAGCGAACGCCGGCCGGCCCGGCGCAGCACCTCCGCGACCGCGCCGCGGGCGTCGAACTCGACCAGCTCCGCCTCCAGCGGCGCCATCGCCCGCACCAGGGCGGGCAGCGAGGCACGGGGCACCGAAGCCCGCAGCCGGTGGCTGAACGCGACGAAGTCGACCTGGTCGCGGGCCTGTGCCGCCAGCGCGGACAGCAGCAACGCCGCGTCCATCGACGTGTCCAGGCGCGGCAGGCCGCCCAGGGACCCCTCCACGCGGCCGGCGGAGGTGCGGGCGGTGTCGAGCACGACGACCACCTGCCGGTCGCGCTCGGGACGCCACGTGCGCACCACGACGTCCGTGGACCGGGCGGACGCGCGCCAGTCGATGGAGCGGACGTCGTCGCCGATGACGTACGAGCGCAACGAGTCGAACTCCGTGCCGGCACCGCGGATGAGCGAGGCACGGCGGCCGTCCAGTTCACGCAGGCGTTCCAGCAACGACGGGAGGTGGCGGCGGCTGTGGAACGGCGGCAGCGCACGCACGGTCCACGGGACCTCGTGCGAACCCTGCCGTGCCGCAATCCCCAACGGTCCAAGGGACCGCACGGTCACACGATCCGCAACGCGATCACCTCGGCGGAGCGGGCGCAGCTCGAACGACAGCACACGCGCACCACCGGCGGGCACGTCGATGGGAACCCGGTCGGCGACCACACCGGCAGAAGGCGCCCATGCGTCCCGAAGGACACCACGTAGCCGACGTCCGGGGTTGTGCACGGTCAGCTGAACCTCGCACAACTCGCCCGTGCGCACCGAGGTGGCCCCGGCGCGGGCGAAAGTCAGCCGCCGGACCCCGGCGGCCAGCGCCAGGTCGACCGCCACGCCCAGCACCAGAACCGCGAGCACGACGAGAATCCCCTGCCACGACGGCAGGAGCAGTCCGACGACGAGAACCCCGACGAGCGCGAGCAGGCCCGCGCGACCCGTGAGCGCCACGTCAGCGCGGCACCGGGACCGCGCCGAGCACGCCGTCCAGCACGCCGTCCGCCGTCACGCCCTCCAGCTCGGCCTCCGGGCGCAGCTCCAGCCGGTGCCGCAACGCGGGCCGCGCGAGAGCCTTCACGTCGTCCGGAGTCACGTAGTCACGGCCGGACAGCCACGCCCACGCGCGTGCCACCGCGAGCAAAGCCGTTGCGCCACGAGGGGAAACGCCCAGACGAACAGCCGGAGACTGACGGGTCGCACGACACACGTCCACGACGTAGGCGATCACGTCGGGAGCCACGGTCAACGCGCGCACGGCAGCCGCGCCGGCGTCGAGGTGGGCCGCACCGGCCACCGGCGTCAGCGCCGACAGGTCCCGGGGGTCGAAGCCGGCCGCGTGCCGGGTCAGCACGTCGATCTCGTGGTCGCGTCCGGGGACCGGCATGGTGACCTTGAGCAGGAAACGGTCGAGCTGCGCCTCGGGCAACGGGTAGGTGCCCTCGTACTCGACCGGGTTCTGGGTCGCCACGACGATGAACGGCGACGGCAGCGGCCGCGTCCTGCCGTCGGCGGACACCTGCCGTTCCTCCATCGCCTCCAGCAGCGCGGACTGCGTCTTCGGCGGCGTCCGGTTGATCTCGTCGGCCAGCAGCAGGTTGGTGAAGACGGGGCCTTCGCGGAAGGAGAACGCCGCGTTGTGCGAGTCGAAGACCAGTGAGCCGGTCAGGTCGCCGGGCATCAGGTCGGGCGTGAACTGCACGCGCGTGGTCGAGAGGTCGAGCGCTCGTGCCATCGCGCGCACCAGCAACGTCTTCGCGACGCCCGGCACGCCTTCCAGGAGCACGTGTCCCTTGCACAGCAACGCGAGGATCAACGACGTGACCGCGGAGTCGTTGCCCACCACCGCTTTGCCGATCTCCGTGCGCAACGCCACCAGCGCCGTGCGTGCTTCCTCCGTGGTGACAGTGACAGTCATCCCTTGCGAACCTCGTTCTCCAGTGCGTCCAGCCGGGACGCCAGCGCGACGAGGCCCCGGTCGTCCACCGGCTCCGCGGAACTGAGCAGAGTCCGTACCTCCGCGACGGGTCGCGAAGTCCTGCGAGCGATCTCGTCCGACGGGTCCTCGCCCGCGGGCAGCCCCAGCAGCGGGGTGATCCGGTCACGCGCCGCCTGCCGCAGCACGGCGGCGGCGTGACCCGCGGCGTGCGACCGGCGGTAGAGCCTGGCCCGTCCCTCGACCGTCTCGGTGGCGCGCACCACGACCGGCAGCGGTTCTGGCACCACCCGGCCCAGCCGGCGCGCCCGCCAGAGCGCGATCAGCACGGCCGCGACGCCGAGCTGCAGGGCACCGAACTTCCAGCCGTCCGGGACCAGGTCGGTCAGCGACTTCTGCTGCGACCGGTCCGCCGCGGACGGCACGTACCAGACCAGCCGTTCGTGCCCGCCCAGCAACGACAGCGCGAGCGCCGCGTTGCCCTCGGAGTCGAGGTCGCGGTTGGTGAAGACGGCACCATGACCGAGCGCCGTCACGGTGCCGGTGCGCACCACCGTGGAGTCGTAGCAGCGTTGTTCGCCCTCGTAGACGAACCCGCCGGTGGTCGCCGCACCGGCCTTCGCCGCCAGCGGGCAGCCCGGCTGCCGGGTCCGCGCCTCCACCTGCCCCACCCCGCCCGCCGGCGCGACGAGCACGGTGGCGGCGGCACGGCGGCTGAGGTCGGCGAGCCGCGCCGGGTCGATCAGGTTCGGGTGCGTCACGAACAGCGTCGCCCCGTCCACGGCGGACGCGTCGTCGGTGAGCTCGACGCGCACGCCGTTCTGCTCCAGCAGGTGCGCGACGGCACGACTGCCCTCGGGGCGGTACGACCGCGGGTCGAGCGAGCCGCCCTCACCGCTGCCGCGCAGCAAGGTGATCACGATCGCCGCGCCCAGGATGATCACGCCGATCAGCAGGGGACCGCGCGCCGCCGCCCAGATCCGCCGGGCGTCCGGGGAGACCGGGGAGATGGCCGTCATCCGCGCACCCCGTCGTCGACGGAGACCAGCCGCCGGTAGCCCTCCTCGGTCGCGGGCCTGCCGCCGTAGAAGACGTCGTCGAACTGCACCGCCGCGCCGCGCAGGTCGCCCGCCAGCGCCGGCAGCGCCCTGCCCGCCTCGGAGGCGGCCTCGTCGACGGTGCGCCCGGCGCGGGCGTCGAGCACACCGCGTTGTTCCAGCTCCCGCACGACCGCGCGGAACCGTTCGCGCACGGCCTCGGCGAGGTCGCCGGCCGCGGCGGCGCGGTCGGCGGCGGCACGGTGCTCGGCGGCGGTCAGGACCGCGGTCCCGAACACCTCGCCGCTCGACCGCAGCGCACGGCCCGTGCGGCCGGTGCGGAGGCGGATGACGATCGCGACGACCACCGCGACCACGACGAGGACCGTCACGGCGGTGATGCCGCTGACGCCGCCCGCCCCGGCGAACAGCTCGCCGAGGCGGTCCAGCACCCAGTCGACGGCGCGTTGCAGCGGGTTCGGGTCGTCGGAGACGTACGCGGGGTCGCTGAGCTCCCGCGCGGCCGCCTCCCTGGCCTCGTCGCGGCCGGGATCCACCGGTACGTCAGCGGCCACCATGTCCCGCGGCCCGCTGGAGTTCGATGTCCATGCCCTCGGCGCGCATCCTGCGGTCGACGTAGAGCAGCACGGTGACGGCGGCGCTGAACGGCAGCGTGATCGTCGAGGCGATGATCGCGCCGACCGTCGACAGCAGCAGCGAGCCGATGCTGAGCGCCGCGGCCGGGTCGGCGCTGAAGCCGGTGCTCGCCGCGCCCAGCAGCTGGAACGGCAGGCTGATGATCCAGCTGATCACCATGCCGATCACGACGGTGAGCAGCAGGACGCCGAACGTGCGCCACCACGCGCCCTTGACCAGGTTCTTCGAGCGGCCGAACGCGGTGCCGACGCCGCAGCGCTCCAGCACGAGCGCCGGGGTGACGAGCGCGAACAGCACCCACAGGTAGACGCCGGGGACGGCGCAGAAGACCAGGCCGACGGTGATCAGCAGGCCGGCCAGCAGCGTCGCGCCGAGCAGCGGCAGCAGCCGCGGCTTGAACTCGTCCCAGGCCTGCGCGAACGTGACGGGCTCGCCCAGCACGGCGTGGCCGACCACCACCGTGATGAAGCCGGACAGGAACACCGTGCCGAACAGCAGCGGCAGGAGGCTCAGCAGCGTGCCGCCGAGGAGGGAGACCAGTGAGTTCTGCAGCTGCTCCGCGAGCTGCTCTTCGGTCAGCGCGTTCGGGTCGATGGTGGCCAGCGCGGTGACGTCGTCGAGGAACGGCAGCTGCGCCAGCAGGCCGATGATCTGCGTCAGCGCCGCGACCACCGCCGCGGCGCCGATGATCAGCTTCGGGTAGCGGCGCATCGTGGCGATCGCGCCGTCCACGATCTCACCGACGGCCAGCGGCCGCAGCGGGATCACGCCGGGCTTGATCGACGGTTGCGCCCCCGGTGGCGGAGGGGCGTGGTAGCCGGGCGGCGGCTGCTGCGGCTGGTTGGGTGGCTGGTCGGGTGAGGACCAGCCGGGTGTCTCGGACATAGCTACTACCCCCGGTCGTGGTGTGAGCGGCATCCTTCCAGACGGGGGCCGCCGGAACCGACCGAGCCGATCACGAAACGAGCTCGGTCCGCGCCTTCGCCGGGGTGGTGCGCCGCATGCCGGCCTCGACGCACCTGCGGACCACCTGCGGTTGCTCGCGCATCAGCCGCAGGCCGCGCCGCACCAGCGTCGGCACCGGCTTGCGGGCCTCGGCGACGTCCCTGGCGAACCGGCGCAGGAACGTGACCGGCGGGCTCGGCGCGAGCACGATCGCGTCCCTGAGCACCCCGGCCGCCCTGGCGCCCTCGACCAGCAGGTCGGCGAAGAGGCCCTCGGCGATGAACGCGGGCGCGTCGCCCAGTTCGATCGTCTGCGTGCCCACCGCGCGGTCCTCGCTGATCGAGTAGACCGGTGCCTCGACCTCGCCGGTCTCCGACAGGTCGATGACCGCCCGCAGGGCCTTGTCCGCGTTCCAGGAGCCGGCCGCGTCCCAGTCCGCGCGGCCGTGCTCGTCGCGGGGCAGCAGCGGGTCGTCGCCGTCGCGGTAGAAGTCGTCCAGGCGCAGGACGGGCCAGCACAGGTGGGCGGCGAGGGTCGACTTGCCGGAGCCGGACGGTCCGGCGAGCAGCACGGCGCGGGGGATGGGCACGGAACGCGATCCTCCCATATGTCCTAGGCTCGAACGCATGAGCGAAGGTCTGTTCGACGAGGGCCTCTTCGGCGCGACCGACGAGGAGAAGGCCGAGCGCATCGCGGCCAACGCCCCGCTGGCCGTGCGGATGCGCCCGGCCTCGCTGGACGAGGTCGTCGGTCAGGACCACCTGCTGGGGCCGGGCGCGCCGCTGCGCCGCCTGGTCGAGGGCGCCACCCCGGCGTCGGTGATGCTCTACGGCCCGCCCGGCACCGGCAAGACGACGCTGGCGACGCTGGTGTCCAAGGCGACCGGACGGCGTTTCGTGGCGCTGTCGGCGTTGTCGGCGGGCGTCAAGGAGGTGCGGGCGGTCATCGACGAGGCCCGGCGGCGCCTCGTGCGCTCCGGCGAGTCGACCGTGCTGTTCATCGACGAGGTGCACCGGTTCTCCAAGACCCAGCAGGACGCGCTGCTGGGCGCCGTCGAGGACCGGATCGTGCTGCTGGTCGCGGCCACGACGGAGAACCCCTTCTTCTCGGTGGTGTCGCCGCTGCTGTCGCGGTCGCTGGTGCTGCAGCTCAAGTCGCTGACCGACGAGGGCGTGCGGTCGGTGATCCGGCGCGCGGTCTCCGACGACCGCGGCCTGGGTGGCGGGGTCGTGCTGGAGCCCGCGGCGGAGGACCACCTGATCCGGCTGGCCGGTGGCGACGCGCGCCGGTCGCTGACCGCGCTGGAGGCCGCGGCGGACTCGGCGCTCGCGTCGAACGACGGCGTGATCACGCTGCCGCTGCTGGAGTCCACGGTGGACAAGGCGGCGGTCCGCTACGACCGCGACGGCGACCAGCACTACGACGTGACGTCGGCGTTCATCAAGTCGATCCGGGGCTCGGACGTGGACGCGGCCCTGCACTACCTGGCGCGCATGATCGAGGCGGGGGAGGACCCGCGGTTCATCGCCCGGCGGCTGGTGATCCACGCCAGCGAGGACGTCGGCATGGCCGACCCGACGGCGTTGCAGACCTGCGTGGCGGCGGCCCAGGCCGTGCAGCTCATCGGGCTGCCCGAGTGCGCCCTGAACCTGGCCCAGGCGACGATCCACCTGGCCACCGCGCCGAAGTCGAACGCCGTGACCACCGCGATCAACGGCGCCATCGAGGACGTCCGCAAGGGCGCTATCGGCGCCGTGCCCGCACATCTGCGGGACGGGCACTACGCGGGTGCGGCGAAACTGGGGAACGCGCAGGGCTACCGGTATCCGCACGACGTGCCCGAGGGTGTGCTCACGCAGCAGTACGCGCCGGACGACCTGGTGGGCCGCGACTACTACCAGCCGACCGGCCGTGGCGCCGAACGCGCGGTGGCCGAGCGGTTGCCGAAGCTGCGCCGGGTGATCAGGGGCGAGTGACCGGCGCGACCGCCACCCGGCACCGCTGCCGACACCTCGCGATCCCCCAGCTCGTGCCGACCGGCGAGATCGGGGCGATCGCCGCCCGCCGGGCCGCGAAGTCAGTAGGTTCGGCGAAGTGACGATCAGAGAAGACTTCCTCGCCACCGCCCGCACCGCACTGGACCTGCTGCGCCACGAGCGGGTCGCGCAGAACTGGACCAAGCCCAGCGCCCTGCCCGAGTTCGGGGTCAGCGGCCTCGCGGGACACCTCGCCTACCAGGCCCTGCCACTGCCCTCGATGATCTCCGCGCCTCCCGGTGACGAGCCGGTCGTCGGGCTGATGGAGCACTACGCGCGGGCGAACTGGACCGAGCTGGACACCGGCTCCGAGTTCCACACCCGCATCCGCGCCGGTGGCGAGAAGCTGGCCTCGGACGGCCACTCCGCCCTCGGCGACCTGCTCGAGCGGACGCTCGACGACCTCGCGGAGTCGTTGCCGGGGCTGGACGACCGGCCCGTCCGGATGCCCCACTGGGGACCGTGGGCGGTGCCGCTGGACGAGTACCTGCTCAGCCGGCTGATGGAGTTCGTCGTGCACTGCGACGACCTCGCGGTGAGCGTCGGCGTCGACACCCCCGAGTTCCCGCGCCACGTCAACGAGGCGGTCATCGACCTGCTGACCCGCATGGCGCTCAACCGGCACAAGGCGATCGACGTGGTGCGCGCGCTCAGCCGCAAGGAACGCGCACCGCAGGACATCACCGCGTTCTGAGTTCTAGCGCTTGCACACCATCAGCAGTGCGACCCTTCCGGACAACATGATCTCGTCCGCGGCCATGAACCCGCCGGCCTCGAACGACTTGATGGCGCGCTTGTTGCGCACGTCCGGCTCCATGACGATCCGCGTGCAGTGCGGGTCGGCCTCGAACAGCGCGTCGGTGAGCCGGGGGAGCAGCGCCCGCACCAGCCCGCGGTCGGTCATCGCGAGCTCACCGACCGCCACGGTCAGCCCGAGGTCGTGCGGCCGCGCCCGGTAGCACCGCGCGACGGCGTCGCGGGCCGCGCGGTAGAGCTCGGCGTAGATCACCGGGCGGCCGTGCCAGCTGATCAGCAACGGCCGGACGTCCTCGCCAGCGAGGTGGTCCGCGAGCCGGCGCTGCCACCGCGGCAACGCCCACGCCCGGTGGGAGAACGCCGCCACGTGCGGTGCCTGGTTCCAGCGGTGGACCAGGTGCAGGTCGTACCCGTCGGCACGGGCGAGCCGGGCCTGCCACGGGTGCGTCAGCTCGGGGACCGATGGCGCCTCCGCGGTGGCGTGCTCGCGGTAGGAGTCCAGGTGCGACACCGGCTTCACGAGGCCTCCAGCGCAGACGACTCAGGACCGCCCAACTTCGCGGGCACGGCCCGCGGTGTCAAGCCCTGCGTAACGGACATTGCACAGGCCGTGACAGCCGCACGTCAACGAGCTGGCGGATTTGCGGCGGATGTCCTGTTCGGCCGAGGCCGGAGGAGGGCCGCCGGAAGTCGTTGAAGATCAACAAATGGTGCCGCCCGCCTGGGTGTCGGACCCACCCGGTAACCTCATGCCCAATCACGCCAGAACACCGGTTCACCAGGAGGATCCGTGTCGCCAGGGTGGCTCGCCGCCGGTGCCTTCGTGCTGCTCGTGCTGCTGCTGGCGGTCCCGGCTTTCAAGGCCGCGCGCTTCTTCGACGAAGCGACGATCGCGATGCGCAAGGCCCACGAGAACACGGACCCGTTGTTCACCGAGGCCAACACGACGCTCACGCACGTGAACACGCAGCTCGAGCGCGTCGACGGCATCACGGCGAACGCGCGCGCCGTCACGGGCAACGTCTCGGCGCTCACCAGCCTCTTCACCGCCACGCTCGGCGGGCCGCTGGTCAAGGCCGCCGCGCTGTCCTACGGCGTGAGCAAGGCCGTCAAGGCCCGCCGCAAGGCCGTCGAGCAGCCGAACAAGCACACCAGGCGCCGGCTGAAGCGGGGGTCGCGATGAGCCGCCTCTTCTGGTTCGGGCTGGGTGCCGCGGCCGGGCTCTTCGCCGCGAAGAAGGCCGCCGAGGTCACGCGGCAGGCGACGCCCGCCGGCATCGGCGCCAACGTGGGCGAGGGCCTGCGCGAGCTCGCCGGCGCCATCGGGTCCTTCGGTGCCGAGGTGCGCGTGGGAATGGCCGAACGGGAGCAGGAGTTGCAGGAGACGGTGGAGCGTCAGACGGGATTCACGCCGGGGCGTCGAGCGCCCAGGGCGAACGGCAAGCACTAGTCGTTCGCCTCGTTCGCGTGCCCTGACCACCCCCAGCAAGGAACAAGGACCCTCCCGTGCAGACCCACGAGATCATCAAGCGCTTCCGCGAGCACTTCGAGCGCAACGGGCACAAGTACGTCCCCTCGTCCTCACTGCTGCTCGACGACCCGAACCTGCTGTTCGTCAACGCCGGCATGGTGCCGTTCAAGCCGTATTTCCTCGGCGAGGCCCCGCCGCCCGCCCCGCGCATGACGAGCATCCAGAAGTGCGTGCGCACGCCCGACATCGACGAGGTCGGCAAGACGACGCGGCACCTCACGTTCTTCCAGATGGCCGGCAACTTCTCGATCGGCGACTACTTCAAGGAAGACGCCATCAGGTTCGCCTGGGAACTGGTCACCGGCTCGCAGGACGCCGGCGGCTACGGCTTCGACCCCGAGCGCATCTGGGTCACCGTCTACCAGGACGACGACGAGGCCATCGAGCTGTGGCAGAAGGTCGCCGGCCTGCCGACCGAGCGCATCCAGCGCCGGGACGGCAAGGACAACTACTGGGACATGGGCGTGCCCGGTCCCGGCGGCCCCTGCTCGGAGATCTACTTCGACCGCGGTCCCGAGTACGGCCGCGAGGGCGGGCCCGTCGTCGACGAGGACCGCTACCTGGAGATCTGGAACCTGGTCTTCATGCAGGACGTCCGCGGCGAGCTGAGCCCCAAGGAGGGCCACCGGCCGATCGGGTCCCTGCCCGCCAAGAACATCGACACCGGCATGGGCGTCGAGCGCGTCGCCTACCTGTTGCAGGGCGTCGACAACGTCTACGAGACCGACCTCGTGCGCGCCGTCATCACCAAGGCCGAGGAGCTGTCCGGCCGCAAGTACGGCGACAGCGAGGTCGACGACGTCCGCTTCCGCGTGATCGCCGACCACGCCCGGTCCGGCGTGATGCTGGTCGGCGACGGCGTCACCCCCGGCAACGAGGCCCGCGGCTACGTGCTGCGCCGCCTGCTGCGCCGCATCGTGCGGTCGGCCCGCCTGCTCGGCGTCACCGAGCCGGTGCTGGTGCGGTTCGCCGAGGTCGTCCGCGACGCCATGGGCCCGGCCTACCCCGAGCTGGTCAGCGGCTTCGCCCGCATCGAGCAGGTGCTCAAGGCCGAAGAGGACACGTTCCTGCGGACGCTCGACGCCGGCTCGCGGATCTTCGAGAACGCCGCCGCCGAGGTGCGCTCCGACGGCCGCGCCACGCTGCCCGGCGCCAAGGCCTTCCAGCTGCACGACACCTACGGCTTCCCGATCGACCTCACGCTGGAGATGGCCTCCGAGGCCGGCCTGAGCGTCGACGAGGACGGCTTCCGCAAGCTGATGGCCGAGCAGCGCGCCCGCGCCAAGGCCGACGCCTCCGCCAAGAAGACCGGCCACGGCGACCAGAGCGTGTACCGCGAGCTGCTCGAGCAGGGCCCGACCGAGTTCACCGGCTACACCGAGCTCGCCTCCGAGGCCACGCTGCGCGGCATCGTGCTCAACGGCAAGCGGATCTCCTCCGCCAAGGAGGGCGACATCGTCGAGGTCGTCCTCGACCGCACGCCGCTCTACGCCGAGTCCGGTGGCCAGGAGTCCGACGCCGGCACGATCCTCACCGGCAACGCCGAGCTGGAAGTGCTCGACGTGCAGAAGGTCGCCCGCAAGCTGTGGGTGCACCAGGTGCGCGTCCGCTCCGGCGAGATCAGCGAGGGCGAGCACGTCGAGGCCCGCGTGGACCCGGAGTGGCGCGTCGGCGCCCGCCAGGGCCACTCCGGCACGCACGTCGTGCACGCCGCCCTGCGCCAGGTGCTCGGCCCGTCCGCCCTGCAGAGCGGTTCGTACAACAAGCCCGGCTACCTGCGGCTCGACTTCGCCTGGACCGGTGGCCTGTCCGCCGAGGCCCGCAGCGAGATCGAGGAGGTCTCGAACCTCGCCGTGCGCAAGGACCTGCCGGTCTCGGTCGTCTACACGGACATGGCCGGTGCCCAGGACATGGGTGCCGTCGCCCTGTTCGGCGAGACCTACGACGAGACGGTGCGCGTCGTCGAGATCGGCGGCCCGTGGTCGCGCGAGCTCTGCGGTGGCACGCACGTCGAGCACTCGTCGCAGATCGGCCCGATCACGCTGCTCGGCGAGTCGTCGGTCGGCTCCGGTGTGCGCCGCCTGGAGGCCTACGTCGGCATCGAGGCCATGCGGTTCCTGGCCAAGGAACGCGCCATCGTGCAGAACCTCTCCGACATGCTCAAGGTCGGCTCCGACGGCCTGCCCGAGCGGATCGAGTCCCTGGTCGAGCGGCTGAAGACCGCCGAGAAGGAGCTCGAGAAGGTCCGGGCCGCCCAGCTGCTCGGCAACGCCGGCTCGCTCGCCGACAAGGCCGTCGACATCCGCGGCCTGTCGCTCGTGGCCCTCGGCCTGGAGGGCGTGTCGGGCAACGACCTGCGCACCCTCGGCGGCGAGGTCCGCAACCGGCTCGGCGCCAAGCCCGGTGTGGTGGCCCTGTTCTCGGTCGACGGCGACAAGGTGAGCTTCGTGGTGGCCACCACGGCCGCCGCCCGCGACCTGGGCCTCGCCGCCGGCAAGCTCGTCCCGGTCTTCGGCCCGGCCATCGCCGCCCGCGGTGGCGGCAAGCCGGACCTGGCCCAGGGCGGCGGCACGAACCCCGCGGGGGTGCCCGAGGCCGTCAAGGCCCTCACGGACGAACTGGACAAGGTGCTTGAGCAGCGCTGATCCTGCCGGCCCCGGCGTCGGCGACCCGGGCCTCGGACGGAGGCTCGGCGTCGACGTCGGTTCGGTTCGCGTGGGGGTCTCCCTGAGCGATCCGGGTGCTTTCCTGGCGACTCCGCTGGTCACCCTGCAGCGTGACGAGAAGCGCGGCTCGGACCTCACCGAGCTCGTACACCTCGTGGCCGAACATGACGTCGTCGAGGTCGTGGTCGGCCTGCCCAGGACACTGGCCGGTCGGCACGGCCCGGCTGCGGAGGCGGCGACCGCGTACGCTGCGGCCTTGGCCGAACGCATCGCCCCCGTGCCGGTCCGGCTGAGCGACGAGCGGCTGACGACCGTCGTGGTGAGCCGGGTGCTGGCGCAGCGCGGTGTGAAGGGCAAGAAGCAGCGTGCCGTGGTCGACCAGGCCGCCGCTGTCGAGATCCTGCAGTCTTGGCTGGACGCACGGGCACGCACTGTGGCCGCCCGAAAGGACGAGGTGTGAGCGACGATCTCGGGTTGTTCACCGACCCCGAAGTGGATGAGCGACGCCCGCTCAAGCGCGACAAGAGCGCCCGCAACAAGGCGAAGAAGCGCAAGAAGACGATCCTGTGGCTCGTCGTGGCGCTGGTTCTCGCCGTGGGCATGGGCGGCGCGTACTACGGCTACCGGGAGTTGCGCGGCATCGGTTCGTACGACGACTACACCGGCAGCGGCGAGGCCGACGCCATCGTCGAGGTGCAGGACGGCGACGTGGTCGGCAAGATCGCGTCGACCCTGTACGACAACGGCGTCGTCGCCTCCGCGCGCGCCTTCATCGAGGCCGGCAAGACCGACGCCCGCGCGACGTCGATCCAGCCCGGCTTCTACCTGATGAAGACGAAGATGTCGGGCGAGCAGGCCGTGGCCAGGATGGTCGACCCGAAGACCCGCGTGCCGGCCGTCCAGATCATCGGCGGCTTGAAGCTCACCGACATCAAGGTGGGCGACAAGACCGTCAAGGGCGTCTACTCCAAGCTCGCCGACGCGAGTTGCACGGAGAAGGACGGCGCCAAGAAGTGCCTGACGGTCGACGAGATCAAGGCCGCCGCCGAGCAGACCGACCCGGTCGCCCTCGGCGTGCCGGACTGGGCGCTGGCGGACGTGAAGCGCGCCGACCCGCAGTTCCGGCTCGAAGGCCTGATCATGCGCGGCGTCTACCAGGTCAAGCCGGGCGTCTCGGCGGTGGAGCTGATCCGCAGCGTGGTCGTCGCGTCGGCGCAGAAGCTGCAGGGCGCCGGCATCCCCGGCGGCACCGTCAACACCGGCTTCCGCCCGTACGAGATCCTCGTGATGGCGTCGCTGATCGAGAAGGAAGCGATCGAGGAGGACTTCGCCAAGGTCTCGCAGGTGATCTACAACCGCCTGAAGAAGCCGATGCCGCTGCAGTTCGACTCGACCATCAACTACAAGAACAACCAGCCCCACATCCGCACCTCCGACGCGGACCGCGCGGCTCCCGGCCCGTACAACACCTACATCGGCCAGGGCCTGCCGCCGACCCCGATCGGCTCGCCCTCGCAGCAGGCGGTCGCCGCCGCGCTCAAGCCGGAGGGCGGCGACATCCTGTACTTCGTGAAGTGCAACACGAACGGCAGGTCGTGCTTCGCGACCACGTTCGAGGAGCACAACGCCAACGACCAGAAGGCCCAGCGGGAGGGCGTCTACTAGTGCGCAAGGCGGCGGTGATCGGTTCACCGATCGAGCACTCCCTGTCTCCCGTGCTGCACAACGCCGCGTACGCCGCGCTGGGCCTCGACTGGGAGTACACGCGGCTGGAGTGCGCCGAGGCCGACGTCCCGGCCCTGGTCTCGTCACTGGGGCCGGAGTGGGCCGGGCTGTCGTGCACGATGCCGACGAAGCGCGCCGCCCTGGCCTTCGCCTCGTCGGCGACGGCGCGGGCGTCGGCGGTCGGCGCGGCGAACACGCTGGTGCGCGTCGATTCCGGGTGGCACGCCGACTGCACCGATGTGGACGGCGTCGTGGGAGCGTTGCGGGAGAAGGGTTTCTCCGGCGGCAGGCACGGCGTCGTGCTGGGTGCCGGTGGCACGGCCACGGCCGCCCTGGCCGGGTTCGCCGAGCTGGGGCTCTCCTCGGTCTCCCTGGTGGTGCGGGACCCTTCCCGCGCCGGTGAGGCCGTCGAGACCGCTGCCAGGGTCGGGATCGGGGCAGAGGTGCTGGAACTGTCCTCTGTGGACCTGGCCGTGCTGGCCGGCGCCGCGGACGTCCTGGTGTCGACGGTGCCCGCCCCGGCCACGGCACCGCTGGCCTCCGCGCTGGCCCGCGCGCCGTACGTGTTGGACGTGATCTACCACCCGTGGCCCACGCCGGTGGCCGCGGCGGTCGCACAGACCGGCGCCCGGTTGGCCACCGGGCTGGACATGTTGCTGCACCAGGCTTTCGGGCAGGTGGAGCAGTTCACCGGCAAGCCGGCGCCGCGGGACGTGATGCGCGAGGCGCTGGACGCGGAGCTGGCGCTGCGCTCCTGACGCCGCTGCGTTCCTGCCGCTGGGTTCCTGACGCCGTGTTGGTGGCGCCGGGTTCCCGATGCCGCGTTCTCCGCCGCGCTCGTGGCGCTGTGCCCGTGACGCTGCGGTCCCGACACCACACCTCCGACGCTGTGCCCGCGACGCTGTGCCCGCGACGCTGTGCCTCCGACGCTGCGTCCCCGGCACCGCGCCCCCGATGCTGGCCCCCGCTGCGCCTCCGGCACCGCGCCCCCGACACTGGCCCCACACCGCGCCCCAACACGTCAGGGGCAGTCGAAGCCCGTGGCGGGCACGCCCTCCACCTGAGCCCGGCTCGCGACGGCCGTGCAGTAGAGCTGGAACTGCGCCAGTTTCGACAACCCCACCATGTCCTCGGGCAGCACGATGACGTTGGAGATGGCGTGGACCCGCGAGGACGAGGCGGGCACCTCGGTCAGCAGCCCCAGCCGCTTCTCCTCCTCGGTCAGGCCGGCGACGAGCAGGTTGATGGCCGTCGCGGTGTCGACGGTCCCGGTGTGGGAGCGGGTGCGCCGCACCAGGCCGTCCCGCCCGGCCGTCACCAGGTAGACGGTCAGCTCGTGCGACGACACCGTGGGCGCCTCGCCGCCGGTCAGCACCGGGGTCGGGCGCACGCCGCAGGACGCGATCACCAGGGCAAGCGCAAGGTGAAGACCGCACCGCCGGAAGGCGCGTTGGCCGCGGTGATGGTGCCGCCGTGCAGGCGTGCGTTCTCCCATGCGATCGCCAATCCCAGTCCGCTGCCCTCGGAACGGGAGCGGGCCGTGTCTGCCTTGTAGAAGCGGTCGAAGATGTGGGGGAGGGCGTCCGGCGGAATCCCCGGTCCGCTGTCGGAGACCTCGATCGCGTCCGGCCGCACGGCGACCCGCACCGGTGCGCCGCCGTGCTTGAGCGCGTTGCCGACGAGGTTCGCCACGACCACGTCGAGGCGGCGGCGGTCCACCCTGCCCACGACGCCCTCCGGCAGCTCGGCGTCGACCGCGGACGTCCAGCCGCGCGCGGCCAGCGTGTCGCGCACGGCGGTGCCGATGTCCCAGTCGTCGAGCTCCAGGACGTTGCGGCCCTCGTCGAAGCGGGAGATCTCCATCAGGTCGTTGACCAGCCGCGTGAGCTTGCGGGTCTCGGCGGATACCAGGCGCGCGGCCACGGCGGTGTCCTCTGGCAGCGAGCCGGCGTCCTCGTCCAGGACGGCCGTCACGGCGCTCATCGCGGTCAGCGGCGTGCGGAGCTCGTGGGACACGTCCGCGACGAACCGGCGGGACGCGGCCTGCGTGGCTTCGAGCTGTTCGGCGGCGCGGTTGAACGTGCGGGCGAGGTCCGCGAGCTCGTCGGAACCGCGGTCGTCGACGCGGGTGTCCAGCCGCCCGGAGCCCAGTGCCCTGGCCGCGGCGCCGAGCCGGCGGACGGGGCGCAGGACGCCGCGGGCGGTGAGCAGCGCGAGGCCCAGCGCGAGCGGCAGAACCAGGCTGACGCCGACCCAGGCGGCGGTGGCGAAGCTGTCGATGGCGCGCTGCGGGGCGTCCAACGAGGTCAGGGACCAGACCTCCACGCCGGTCGCGGTGCCGTCGGCGTGCAGCAGGGGGATGCCGATCACCACGTACGGGTGCGGCAGGTCGGTGCGGCGTTGCCAGAGGACGGTCCTGCTCGTCTTCAACGACTCGCGCATCTGCGCGGGGATGAACGACTGGTCGGGCCCGCTGCGGGAGCGCCGGCCCTCGAACAGCACCACCGCCGAGCCGCGCAGGTACGTGGCGAAGTCGTCGAGGTCCTGCTGGCGCGGCGGGACGGTCAGGCGCGGCGCGTAGATGCGGACGTCCTCCACCAGCGGGTTCATGAACCGGTTCTGGGCGTCCTCCAGCAGCAGGTTCCGCGCCGTCGCGTAGGTGGCTCCGGCCGCCGCCACCGCCCCCAGCAGGGTCAGGAGCAGGAAAGCGGCCATCAGCCTGGGTCGCAGGCCGCGGAACAACGACCTCATCGCGGGCCGAAGCGGTAACCGAAGCCGCGGACCGTGTGGACGTAGCCGGGCTCGGAGGGGACGTCCTCGATCTTCGCGCGCAGCCGTTGCACGCACGCGTCGACCAGGCGGGAGTCGCCGAGGTAGTCGTGCTCCCAGACGGCTTCGAGGATCTGCTGGCGGGTCAGCACACGGCCGGGCGTGCGGGACAGCTCCAGCAGCAGCTTCAGCTCGGTCGGGGTCAGCGCGACCTTCACGTCGTCCTTCAGCACCTGCAGGCCGGCGCGGTCGATCACCAGCGAGCCGTGCCGTTCCACGGCGGAGGGCTCGGGGACGGTCCGCCGCAGCACGGCGCGGATGCGGGCCTCCAGGACGCGCGGTTCGACGGGCTTCACCACGTAGTCGTCCGCACCCGCCTCCAGGCCCGCGACCACGTCGAAGTCGTCACCCCGCGCGGTGAGCATGATGATCGGCACCTCGGCCTGCACCCGCATCCGGCGGCACGTCTCGAAGCCGTCGATGCCCGGCAGCATGATGTCGAGGACGACGATGTCGGGACGGGACTCGCGCAGCCGCTCGACGCCTTCTTCGCCTGTTCCGGCCGCTCGGACGTCGTGCCCCTGGCGGCGCAACGCCAGCCCGAGCCCTTCACGCACGGACGGGTCGTCTTCGACCAGCAAGACCATCGCCACGAGATCCATTATCGGGCGGTGACGGCACCTGTGCTGCTTCTGTAGCGGAACTATGACATGGCGTGGACGTTCCCATATCCCGGCGCGCGGAGTCTCGATCGCATGGCCGGAAGTTTGCTGGGATTCCTCTTCACGTACTTCGCACTGGTGTGGACGACGTTCGGGCAGAAGGCGGAGAACGCCGCATTGCCCGAGGTTTCACTTCAACGGTCGTGGGCGTCTAACGTGGACATGGCGATCCTCGTCGCCGCTGTCCTCGTGGTGCTGTTCGCACGCAAGAAGGCGTTTCCGCCGTTGCTGGTGCTGGGTGGCTCGGTGCTGCTCGCGCAGGTGCTGAAGCTCTCCGTGCTGGTGCGTCCGCCGCTGGACGACGACGCGGTGCTGGTGCACAACAGCTTCCCGAGCGGGCACACGACGGCCGCGGTGGCGTCGGTGATCGCGGTGACGATGGCGGTGCCCCGGCGGTTCGCGCTCGTCGTGGCGGTGCCGGGGGCGATCGTCGCGGGGGCGGTCGCGGCGGAGGCGGTCTCGCTCGGCTGGCACCGGTTCAGCGACACGCTCGGCGCGGCGCTGCTGGTCTCGACGCTCGCGTTCCTCGTGCTGCGCGAGTGGACCGCGGGGCTCGTCGTGCCGCCCGCGCTCGCGGTGGGAGGTGTGTGGCTGGTGGTGACGTACCCCGGCGCCACGCCGCCGATGCTCTCGGGCGTCGTGACCGCCGGGGTCGTCCTGCACTTCGGGTGGGTCGTGGGCGGTCCCGGCCGTCGGGGTGGCCAGGACCGCTCACGACCGCCGCACGACTCAGTCGTCGTGGTCGGTGGCGATCAGCCCGGCGATGACGTCCAGAGCGTCGTCCGCTCCGTCCCCGTCGGCGCTGAGCACCACCTCGTCACCGTGCATGGCGCCGAGGGTCATCAGACCCAGGACGCTCGCCGCGTCCACGGCTTCGCCACCGTCCTTGCGGATGGTGACCGTGACCGGCTGGTCGGCGGCGGCCTTCGCCAGCAGTGCGGCAGGCCGGGCGTGCAGTCCGACCTTGCTGGCCACGGTGACCCGTCGCTCGGCCATGATGGTTCCTCCCGTAGAGCTGGTGCTTAGTTCTCGGTCTTCGGCTCGCGGACGTCGGTCCGCGTGGTGCGGGCCTCGTCCCGGCCGCTGCCGACGATGCTCTCATCGGCCTCCGGCGACTCGTCGTCCTCACGGCCCGGCGTCTTCAGGTTCCACTTCGTGATGACGAAGCGGAACAGGAAGTAGTAGATCACCGCGTAGATGAGACCGAGGATGATGAGCAGCCACGGCTTCTGGGCGATGTTCCAGTTGAGGATGAAGTCGATCGCACCAGCCGAGAACGAGAAGCCGTCGTGGGCGCCCAGGGCGTTCGAGATCGCGAGCGACGTGCCGGTCAGCACCGCGTGGATCAGGTACAGCGGCCACGCCACGAACATGAACGCGAACTCGAGCGGCTCCGTCACACCGGTGATGAACGCGGTGAGCGCGGCGGAGCCCATGATGCCGCCGATGAGCTTGCGCTGGCTCGGGCGCGCGGTGTGCACGATCGCGAGCGCGGCGGCCGGCAGGGCGAACATCAGGATCGGGAAGAAGCCGGTCTGGAACGTGCCGGCGGTCGGGTCGCCCGCGAGGAAGCGCGGGATGTCACCGGTCTTCTCGTTGTACTCGCCGAACTGGAACCACACGACGTTGTTGAGGATGTGGTGCAGGCCCAGCGGGATCAGCAGGCGGTTGACGACACCGTAGATGAACGCACCGATGATCGTGCTGCCGGTGACCCACTCGCCGATGGCGGTCAGGCCGGCGTCGAACCACGGGTACACGAGGCCCAGCAGGACGCCGACGAGCACCATCACACCGGCGACGATGATCGGCACGAACCGGCGGCCGCCGAAGAAGGCCAGGTACGGCGGCAGCTTGATGCGGTGGTACTTCTGCCACAGCAGCGCCGTCAGGACACCGACGACGATACCGCCGAGCACCCCGTAGTTGATCACTTCCGGCTTGGCGGCCGGGTCGGTCGGCTGGTCGAGGACCAGCGGCGACATCGCCTTGAAGACGCTCGTCAGCACGACGTAGCCGACGACGCCGGCGAGCGCGGTGGAACCGTCACCGCGCCGGGCGAACCCGACGGCGATGCCGACCGCGAACAGCAGGGCGAGGTTGCTGAACAGCGCGTCGCCTGCCGCACCGATCACCGCGGCGACGGCGTTCCAGCCGAGACCGTCCTTGCCCAGCATGTCGGGTTGACCAAAGCGGAGCAGGAGGCCTGCCGCGGGCAGCACGGCGATCGGCAGCATCAGGCTGCGACCGAAGCGTTGCAACGTGGCGAGGCCCTTGATCTCACGACCACCGGTCTGTGCGGCGTCCGTGCTCATCGGGTACCTCCCTTGGCGGAGTTCGGTCCGGTACCCGGGGCGGTCCGGTCCAGTTGCATGGTCACCTGGTAGAGATCGCCCCGGTACCAGGAAGTCACATCTTCACAAGGCCGGCCCTGGGAGCTGGCGACCCTCCTGAACACGAGCAGCGGGCTGCCCTTGCGGACGTCGAGCGCCTTCGCGGTCTCCGCGTCGGCGGTCTCGGCCCACACGGTCTGCCGCGCGTGGTCGAGCTGCACCCCGTACTTCGTCGCGAAGAGCTCGTAGAGCGACCCGCTCAGGTCGCACCGGTCGAGCTCGGGCAGCAGGTGCGGGCTGTACCAACCGGTCTCCAGCGCCAACGGCGCCCCGTCGGCCATGCGCAGCCGCACGACGCGATAGGCGTACTCGTCGGGGTCGAGCCCCAGCGACGCCTTCGACCCGGGCACCGCCTGGCCGCTGCTGATCACCTCGGTGCTGGGCTCCAGCCCGCGCGCCTTCATGTCCGAGGTGAACGAGGCCAGCAGGTGCTGCAGGTCGTAGCGCCGCCGGGCGGTGAACGTCCCGCGGCCCTTGGCCCGCGTGAGCAGGCCCTCGGCGACCAGCTGGCCGACCGCGGCCCGCACCGTGATGCGGGAGACCCCGTACCGCTCGGCGAGGTCGCGTTCGGACGGGATCGGCGAACCGGGTGCGAGGTCCTGCTCGGCGAGCCGGCGCAGGATCTCGCGCAGTTGCGCGTGTTTGGGCTTCGGCCCCTCCACGATCTCGTGCACTCGCTCACCTCCTCGCTAGTGGTACTTTCCGGTCTAGACCAGTTGGTGCGGGAGAATGCTCCGCACACTGAGCGGGTGTCAACCGCTGTTACGCGAACGAGAGGTACGAACGTGGCTGACGACAAGGCGCAGAAGATCATCGACGCGCTGGGTGGCGCGGACAACATCGTCGAGATCGAGCCGTGCATCACCCGGCTGCGCTGTGAGCTCGAGGACGGCTCCGTGGTCGACGAGAAGGCCCTGAAGGCGTTGGGAGCACACGGCGTCATGCGTTCGGGCAACGTCGTCCAGGTCGTCGTCGGCCCCGAGGCGGACACGATCGCGTCGGACATCGAGGACCTGCTGTGAGCCTGCGCGTGGGCAGCCCCGTCGCCGGCCGGGTGGTCGCGCTCTCCGCCGTGCCGGACCCCGTCTTCTCGCAGGCGATGGTCGGCCCCGGCGTCGCCGTCGAGCCGGCGCGCGAGAAGGCCGACGTCGTCTCGCCCGTCGACGGCACGGTCGTGACGCTGCACCCGCACGCGTTCGTGGTGGCCACCGGTGACGGCGCCGCGGTGCTGGTCCACCTCGGCATCGACACCGTGAAGCGCAAGGGCGAGGGCTTCGAGCTGCACGTGGTCAAGGGCGAGCAGGTCCAGGCCGGTCAGCGGATCGTGACGTGGGACCCGGCCGAGGTCGAGGCGGCCGGGTTCGCGCCGATCTGCCCCGTGATCGCGCTGGACGCCTCCGCTGAGGTGCTCGGCGACTTCGCCGTGGACGTCGACGTGACGGCGAACGACACCCTGTTCGACTGGTCCCGCTGACGCACACCGCCGGTTCCGGGCGTTCTGCCAGCCCGGGATGAGGCACCGTGGGCTCGTGCGTGAATGGACCGCTCACGACGGGCCGAGATTCGTGCCCAGGTCGTACCGAGCAGGACCGTGGTGGCCATGACCACGGTCCTGCTCGCGTTCCTCCTGGGTTCGTCGTGGACGGTCGCCGCCGTCCTGGACGCGCCGCCCTCCTCGTTCGTGCTGGCGTGCTTCGGCGTCGTGCTCGCGCTGACCGACCTGCGGCACCACCGGTTGCCGGACGCGCTGACGCTCCCGCTGGCCGCCTCGCTGCTGCTCCTCGAGTCCCACCGGCTCCCGGCCGCGCTGCTGTCGGCGCTCGTCTTCGGCGGCGCCCACCTCGCCGTCCGCCGCTGCCGGCCCGCCCTCATGGGCGGCGGGGACGTGAAGCTCGCCTTCGGGCTCGGCCTGCCCCTCGCCCTGCCGTCGCTCCTGCCGGCGGCGGTCCTGTCCGGCGCGGTCACGCTCGCCGTCGCGGCGCTCAGGCGTGCGCGCGCGGTGCCGCACGGACCCGGCTTGCTGGCCGCCACCTGGGCGTTGACGACGCTGTGAAAGGATTGTGAACGTGCTGCGCTGGATCACCGCTGGAGAGTCACACGGCCCCGCCCTCGTCGCCGTCCTGGAGGGCATGCCCGCCGGTGTCGAGGTGACCACCGACGACCTCGTCGCCCAGCTCGGCCGCCGCAGGCTCGGGTTCGGCCGCTCGCCCAGGATGGGCTTCGAGCAGGACGAGGTCGAGATCCTCGGCGGCGTGCGCCACGGCAGGACGCAGGGCGGCCCGATCGCGGTCACCATCGGCAACACCGAGTGGCCCAAGTGGCAGACGGTCATGTCGCCGGACCCGGTCGACCCCGGCCTGCTCAAGCCGACCGGCCGCAACGAGGCCCTGACGCGGCCTCGGCCGGGCCACGCGGACCTGCCCGGCATGCAGAAGTTCGGCTTCGACGAGGCCAGGCCGGTGCTGGAGCGGGCGTCGGCCCGCGAGACGGCGGCGCGGACCGCGCTGGGCACCGTCGCGCGGCAGTTCCTGCAGCAGTTGCTGGGCGTGCGGATCCTCAGCCACGTGGTGTCGATCGGCAAGGCCGAGACGCCCGAGGACGCGGCGTTGCCCACACCGGACGACCTGGCCGCGATCGACGAGTCGCCGACGCGCTGCTTCGACCCCCGCGGCACCGAGGCGATGGTCGCCGAGGTCGAGGCCGTGAAGGACGCCGGTGACACCGTCGGCGGCGTGATCGAGGTGCTCGCCTACGGGCTGCCGCCGGGCCTGGGCTCGCACGTGCACTGGGACCGCCGCCTCGACGCGCGCCTGGCCGCCGCCCTGATGGGCGTGCAGGCCATGAAGGGTGTGGAGATCGGCGACGGCTTCACGTCGGCCAAGCGCTGGGGGTCGCAGGCCCACGACGAGATCGACCGCGGCAGCGGCCCCGTCGGCGTCACGCGCCGCTCGAACCGCGCCGGCGGCCTCGAGGGCGGCATCACCAACGGCGAGATCCTCCGCGCCCGCGTGGCGATGAAGCCCATCTCGACCGTCCCGCGCGCACTGTCCACGGTGGACGTCCGCACCGGCGAGCCCGCCGTCGCGATCCACCAGCGCTCCGACGTCTGCGCCGTGCCGCGCGCGGGCGTGGTGCTGGAGTCCGTGGTGGCGCTCGTGCTGGCCGAGGCCGCGCTGGAGAAGTTCGGCGGCGACTCGCTCGACGAGACGCGCCGCAACGCCCACGCCTACCTCAAGGCCCTGGAAGCCCGCTGGGAGGGCCTGTGAGCCCCCGGTGCGTGGTGGTCGGGCCTCCCGGGGCCGGCAAGACCACCGTCAGCGAGCTGCTGGCCGAGCGGCTCGGCGTCGGCTTCCGCGACGTCGACGCCGACATCGTCGAGACGGCGGGCAAGCCGATCTCCGACATCTTCACCGACGACGGCGAGCAGGTCTTCCGCGCGCTGGAGGAGGAAGCGGTCGCCAAGGCGCTGGCGGAGCACGACGGCGTGCTCGCCCTGGGCGGCGGTGCGGTGCTGTCGCCCAGGACCCGTGAGCTGTTGCGCGACCACACGGTCGTATTCCTGAACGTCGGCATGGCCGAGGGCGTGCGCCGCACCGGCCTGTCCTCCGCGCGGCCGCTGCTGTCCGGCGTCAACCCGCGTTCGACGTTCAAGGCGCTGCTGGACGCGCGCCTGCCGCTGTACCGCGAGGTCGCGACGATCGAGGTGCTGACGGACTCGTTGGACCCCGAACAGGTGACCGACGCGGTGATCGAGGGAGTTGGACAATGACCGAGCCCGTCCGCATCCGGGTCGCCGCCGAGAAGCCCTACGAGGTGCTGGTCGGCCGCGGCCTGCTCGGCGACATCGCCGAGTTCCTCGGTGCCAGTGCCAAGGTCGCGATCGTGCACCAGCCGACGCTGGGCCCGACCGCCGAGGTGCTGGTCGAGGAGCTCAAGGCCGCCGGCGTCGACGCGCACCGCGTCGAGGTCCCCGACGCCGAGGACGGCAAGGACCTCGCCGTCGCCGGCTTCTGCTGGGACGTGCTGGGCAAGATCGGCCTCGGCCGCCAGGACGTCGTCGTCGGCCTGGGCGGCGGCGCGGTGACGGACCTGGCGGGCTTCGTCGCCTCCACCTGGATGCGCGGCGTGCGGCTGGTGAACATCCCGACGACGCTGCTCGGCATGGTGGACGCCGCGATCGGCGGCAAGACCGGCATCAACACCGACGCGGGCAAGAACCTCGTCGGCACCTTCTACGAGCCGGACGCCGTCTTCGTCGACCTCGCGACCCTGGAGACGCTGCCGCGCAACGAGCTCGTCGCCGGCATGGCCGAGATCGTGAAGGGCGGCTTCATCGCCGACCCGGTCATCCTCGACCTGATCGAGGCCGACCCGGCCGAGGCCGTGGACCCCGCGGGCGACGTGCTCCCGGAACTGGTCCGCCGCAAGATCCAGGTCAAGGCCGACGTCGTCACCGGCGACCTGCGCGAGTCGTCCCTGCGCGAGATCCTGAACTACGGCCACACCCTGGGCCACGCGATCGAACGCCGCGAGCGCTACCGCTGGCGCCACGGCGCCGCCATCAGCGTGGGCCTGGTCTTCGCCGCGGAGCTGGCCCGCCTCGCCGGCCGCCTGGACGACGCGACGGCCGACCGCCACAGGTCCGTGCTCCAGCTGCTCGGCCTGCCGACCTCCTACGACCCGGACGCCCTCCCGCAGCTCCTGGAGGGCATGAAGGTCGACAAGAAGAACAAGGCGGGCGTCCTCCGCTTCGTCGTGCTGGACGGCCTCGCGAAGCCGGGCCGCCTGGAAGGCCCGGACCCGGCCCTGATCGCCGCCGCGTACTCGGCCGTCGCCGCCGAGCCGTCGCCCGGCTCCGGCGCCGGTTCGGGGAAGGTGCTGCTGTGAGGGTCCTGGTCCTGAACGGCCCCAACCTCGACCGCCTCGGCACCCGCGAGCCGGACGTCTACGGCCGCACCACCTACGCCGACCTGGTCCAGATGTGCGTGGCCGAGGGCAAGGAGCTCAACTTCGAGGTCGAGGTCCGCCAGACCGCCCACGAGGGCGAGATGGTCGCGTGGCTGCACGAGGCCGCCGACACCTCCACCCCGGTCGTGCTCAACGGCGCCGCCTGGACGCACTACTCGATCGCGCTGCGCGACGCCTGCTCCCAGCTCACGGCCCCGCTGGTCGAGGTGCACATCTCGAACATCCACCAGCGCGAGGAGTTCCGGCACCACAGCGTCATCTCGGCGGTGGCTAGCGGCGTGATCGTGGGGCTGGGCGTCGAGGGCTACCTGCTGGCGCTGCGCTGGCTGGCGCTCAGGAGGTAGGGCCGTTCTCCACGGACCTGGTCGGCGCTGAGGGGTCGGCCGGACGCGGCGATCGGGGTTGTCGTGCCGGACGGGCTGGTAGCCGCGTGGGCCAGGGCTGGTAGCCGTGTGGCCACGTCGGCGCTCGCAGTCCGTCCCGTACCCGGCCTCACGCCGAGGCCCGTCCACCTCCTACCGGCTGGCGCCGACGGGCCACGACCCACCGCTCACCGGTGCCGCATCCACAGGTTCGTCTCCTCGTACAGCCCCCGGTCGCGCTCGCGGTCGATCTCGACGAGGTCCAGCCCGCCCGGCACGACGTAGCGGCCGGTCTGCGGGAACGCCATGCCGGTCCACTCCTCCCACTGCGCGACGCTGCCGGACACCACCATCGACCGGGGCGCCGGTCCCAGGACGGTGGCGCCGAGGCGTTGGTGCGTCCGGATCCACGGGTCCAGGTGTAGGCCGTCCTCGCGGGTCCACCGCTGGAAGTCCGCCATCGGCGTCAGCGGGTAGCTCGCCTTGAGCGTCGGCCGCACCGGCACGACCACGCGCCGCAACCCGGCCTCCTCCGCGCGCTCGCGCAGGGCGGTGAGCACCGTTCCCGCCAGCCCGCCCCCGGTGCGGCCGGGCCGGACGGTGGCGGCCACGACGCACAGGGTGTCCGGCTCGATCCCGCTCTCGTGCTCGGCTACCGCCGTGACGATCGCGCCGTCGTACCCCCCGTCCGGCAGGGCCGATGGCCGGCCGTCCCAGCGCAGCGCCACCGCGGTGGCTCTGGCCAGCACCGTGTCGTCGTCCTCCACGAGCAGCACGTCGAAGCGGGGGAAGTACCGTGCCACCGCGGCGCGGTGGTCGTTCGAGACGGGGTCGCGCAGCACGAACGCCGGCCACCCGGTGCGGAGCGGAGCCTGGGCACTGCCCTGGAGGTCGGGCCGGTCGCCGTTCGTGACGATCTTCATCGGTCGATGGTAGGGATGCGGGGGGAGCGCGCGGTGCTGCACCACGTCGAACTGTGGGTGCCGGACCTCGCCCGAGCCGAGGCCTCGTTCGGGTGGCTCTTCCCGGCGCTCGGCTGGACCGAGTTCCAGCGCTGGGAGGCGGGGGTCAGCTGGAAGTCCGGCGGGACGTACGTCGTGGTCGAGCAGTCCCCGGCCCTGACCGGTCCACACGATCGGATGAAAGCGGGCCTCAACCACCTGGCCTTACACGCGGGTGCCCGTGCCGACGTCGACCGCCTCACCGGCGAGGCGCCGCGCAACGGCTGGCGGCTGTTGTTCGCCGACCGGCACCCGTTCGCCGGCGGGCCCGGTCACTACGCGGCGTTCCTGGAGAACGAGGACGGCTTCGAGGTCGAGCTCGTCGCAAGCCCGGCCACCGGCTGACCGCTTCTGCACGAGGATCCGCGCGTGCCGAGACCAGTCCCGATACCCGCGGCAGGCTCACGTCACGACAGCGGACCGGCCGGGTCCTTCTCCCGGAGGAACCCGCCGAGCAGCATCCCGAGCCCCGCCGGCGCCAGCACGAGCAGCGCGGTGAACGCCGCCCCGCCGGTCAGGGCCACCCACAGCGCCTCCTGCCCGGTCTGGTCGACCAGCAGCGCCGACCCGGCCACGCCCAGCGCCCCGGCGAACGGCCCGGCCAGGAGAGCCGCGACGAACCACTGCATGCCGCGGCCGTCCAGGTCGCGCGCCGCGTCGGCGGCGCCCCAGATGACCGCGGCGGCGACCAGCAGGGCGAGGGCGATCGGGCCGACGGAGGTGGCCTCCGGGCTGCGGACGGCGACCGCGGCCACACCGGTCTGCACGGCCCCGTGCAGCAGCCCCATCCACAACGCACGGACGAACCAAGGACGCATGCGGACACAATAGAACTGGCCGTACCCTGCGAGACATGTCGTACGCCGCCCGCCGAACCGCCCTGCGCCACGAGCTCCAGGCCGCCGACCTGGACGCGCTCCTCGTCACCGACCTGCTCAACGTCCGGTACCTCACCGGGTTCACCGGGTCGAACGCGGCCGTCCTGGTCGACGCGCGCGGCGACGACGCGACGGTGTTCTGCACCGACGGCCGGTACCTCACGCAGTCGGCGAGGCAGGTGCCGGACCTGGAGCGGGTGATCGACCGGCCGTGCGACGTCGCGCTCGTGAAGAGGGCGAGGGGAAGGCTCGGGTTCGAGAGCCACCGCGTCACGGTCGACGGGTGGGAAGCCCTGGGGCAGGCGGCGGATGGGGCCGAGCTGCACCGGGCCGGCGGCCTGGTGGAGAAGCTGCGGCTGGTCAAGGACGAGGTCGAGATCGAAGCCCTGCGGATGGCGTGCGCCGCGGCGGACCGCGCGCTGGCGGCGTTGATCGGGCACGGCGGCCTGCGGGCGGGCCGCACCGAACGCGAGGTGGCGCGCGAGCTGGAGAGCCGCATGCTCGACCACGGCGCGGAAGGGCCCTCGTTCGCCTCGATCGTGGCGTTCGGGGCGAACTCGGCGGTCCCGCACCACTCGCCGACCGACGCGCCGCTGCAGGCAGGCGACCTGGTCAAGCTGGACTTCGGCGCGCTGGTCGACGGCTACCACTCGGACATGACCCGCACGCTCGTGCTGGGCAAGCCCGCCGACTGGCAGCGCGACCTGTACGACCTGGTCGCTCGCTCGCAGGCGGCCGGACGCGCCGCGCTGGAGCCGGGCGTGGCGGTGAGCGACGTGGACCGCGCCGCCCGCGAGGTGATCGCCAGGGCCGGGCACGGCGACGACTTCCTGCACGGCCTCGGCCACGGGGTCGGGCTGGAGATCCACGAGGCACCGGCGTTGTCGAAGGCGGGTGACGGTACACTTTCGGCCGGTATGGCGGTCACCGTCGAGCCTGGCGTCTATCTGCCGGGGCGGGGCGGGGTCCGCATCGAGGACACCCTCGTGGTGCGCGAGAGCGCGCCGGAGCTCCTCACCCTGACCACGAAGGAACTCGTGGTCGTCTGACACCCCCGTCCTACACAGGAGAAACTCCACCGTGGCCACCACGAACGACCTGAAGAACGGCCTGGTGCTGAACCTCGACGGCCAGCTCTGGACCGTCACCGCGTTCCAGCACGTCAAGCCCGGCAAGGGTGGCGCCTTCGTGCGCACGACCCTCAAGCACGTGCTGACGGGGAAGGTCGTCGACAAGACCTTCAACGCGGGCACCAAGGTCGAGACCGCCACCGTGGACAAGCGCGGCATGACCTACCTGTACAAGGAAGGCACCGACTTCATCTTCATGGACGGTGACACCTACGACCAGATCCCGGTTCCGGCCGAGACCGTCGGTGACGCCGCGAACTACATGCTGGAGAACCAGGAGGCGGTCGTCGCCACGCACGAGGGCGTGCCGCTGTTCGTCGAGCTCCCGACGTCGGTCGAGCTCGTCATCCAGCACACCGACCCCGGCCTGCAGGGCGACCGCTCGACCGGTGGCACCAAGCCCGCGACCCTGGAGACCGGCGCCGAGATCCAGGTCCCGCTGTTCGTCACGACCGGCGAGAAGATCAAGGTCGACACCCGCGACGGTCGCTACCTCGGCCGCATCAGCGACAAGTAATGGGCGCTCGGAGCAAGGCCCGCAAGCGCGCGGTCGACTTCCTCTACGAAGCCGACCTGCTGGGCACCGACCCGGTGACGCTGCTGGCCCAGCGAGTCGGTTCCCCCGACGTCCCCCCGGTGAACGACTACACCGTCACCCTGGTCGAGGGCGTGCACGCGAACCGCTCGCGCATCGACGACCTCATCTCGGAGCACGCCGAGGGCTGGACGTTGCAGCGCATGCCGGCGGTCGACCGCGCGATCCTGCGCCTCGGCCTCTACGAGCTGCTGTGGGCCTCCGACGTGCCGGACGCGGTGGCCATCGACGAGGCCGTGGAACTCGCCAAGGGCCTGTCGACGGACGACTCGCCGCGGTTCGTCAACGGCGTGCTCGGCCGGATCGCCGTGATCGCGGACCAGTTGCGCGCTGTGCTGTAGAGCGTGTCGCTGCCGCTTGCCGGTCGACGACGTCGACGTCAAGCGGCAGCACCCGCACTGGACGTCACGCCCCGGTGGTTCCAGGCTGGTGGGCATGACCAAGGTGACGTGTGACCTCTCGCTCTCCCTCGACGGCTGCTCAGCCGGCCTGAACCAGACCGAGGACCGTCCGTTCGGCGACGACGGCGGCGACGGCTGGGGCAGCACGCTGCACGCCTGGTACGACGACCCGGCCGAGCAGCGCCACCAGCTCGACCGCCTGGCCGAGACCAAGGCGTTCATCATGGGCCGCAACATGTTCGGCCCGATCCGCGGCGACTGGGACCGCCCCTGGAACGGCTGGTGGGGCGACAACCCGCCCTACCACGGCCCGGTCTTCGTGCTCACCCACCACCCGCGCGACCCGCAGCCGATGGACGGCGGCACCACCTTCCACTTCGTCACCGACGGCATCGAGGCCGCGTTGCGGCGCGCGAGAGAGACGCCCGGCGATGGCCACATCTCCATCCACGGTGGTGCGTCGACCGTCAACCAGTACCTGGCCGCCGGTCTGATCGATGAGCTGCGGCTGCGCATCATGCCGGTCACGCTCGGCGCGGGCATCCGGCTGTTCGACGGCGTCCCCGGCCTCACCCTGGAGCAGGTCGAGTCGAGAGCGGGCAAGGGGTTCACGCACGTGACCTACCGGGTGGTGCGGTGACCCAGCCGCCTCCCGCCGGGCCGCTTCCCGCCGGGCCGCTTCCCGCCGGGCCGCTTCCCGCCGGGCCGCTTCCCGCCGGGCCGCTTCCCGCCGGGCCGCTTCCCGCCGGGCCGCCTACCGGCTCCGCGCCCAGCCCCGGCGCTCGCCCTCGTCGATCAGGTGCTTGGCCGCGTCCCACAGCGGTGCCGACGCCTCGCCGATGACGGCCTTGCGCGCACGCACGTCGTCCGCGGTGACGCCGGGGGTGCGCCAGGTCCCGCCCTTGGCCATCCAGTTGAGCAGCAACGGTTGCAGCCGGTCCATGGCCTTGGCGAACCGCGCCTCCGGTGTCCGCCGCGCCTCGAACTCGTCCCACAACGCCCTCAGCTCGCGGCCGGAGCTCCCCGGCAGGATGCCGAACAACCGGTCGGCCGCGGCTTCTTCGCGTTCCGGCTGGCTCTCGCCCGCCGCGGTGTCGTAGAGCGGCGTGTCGCCCGCGTAGATCTCCACGAGGTCGTGCACCACCACGAGCTTCATGGTGTGGCCGACGTCGATGGGCTCGTCGGCGTACTCGGCGAGGGTCATGACCATGAGCGCGAGGTGCCAGGAGTGCTCCGCGTCGTTCTCCCGCCGGTCGGCCGCGGCGAGCGGGGACTGGCGCAGCACGGTCTTGAGCTGGTCGACCTCGACGAGGAACGTGAAGTGGTCGCGCAGCCGGGAGTCCAGGCCGGACGGCAGCGGGGTGGAGTCGGCGAGGATGGCGGTGGCCTTTCTTCTGCACCCGGTCGCGCCGCTGTCGCGCGTCGGCCGGGACCGGCGAGATCTCCAACCTAGGGCACGGCCCGGCGGTCAGGGCCCCGGCTCGGGACCGTGACGGCCGCCACAGCCCGGGGCTGTCACGTCCGCCCTGTCCGGCGGGTCTACTCCTGGAGGACCCGTCTGAGGAGGAGCTTCGCGTGATCGCGCAGTTCGAGCAGGAGCGCACGCGGCTGCGCGCCATCGCCCACCGCGTGCTGGGGTCGTTCGCCGAGGCCGACGACGCGGTGCAGGAGGCCTGGCTCCGCGTCGAGCGCGCCGACACGAGCGAGGTCGAGAACCCGGCCGCGTGGCTGACGACCGTGGTCGCCCGCGTGTGCCTGAACATGCTGCGCGACCGGCGCGAGCACGCCCACGAGATGCCGGACCCGGTGATCGACGCGGCGGAGGAGCCGGAGCAGCTGGTGCTCCGGCAGGACGAGGTCGGGCTCGCGATGCTGATCGTGCTGGACACGCTGAAACCGGACGAGCGGCTGGCCTTCGTGCTGCACGACATGTTCGCCGTGCCGTTCGACGACATCGCGTCGTTGATCGACAAGACGCCGGCGACGGCGCGGCAGCTCGCGTCGAGGGCGCGCCGGCGCGTGCAGGACCGGCCGGCGCCCGACGTCGACCTGCCGAAGCAGTGGGAAGCGGTGAACGCGTTCCTCAAGGCCTCGCGCGAAGGTGACCTGGAGGACCTGGTCTCGGTGCTGCACCCCGATGTCGTGCTGCGCGCGGGCGCCCTGGAGGTCACCGGTGCGCGCACGGTGGCCGGACGGGCCGGCGCGTTCCGCAAGTTCTCCCGCTCGGCCGAGATCCGCTACGCGCTCATCGGTGGTGAGGCAGGTTTCCTCGCGATGGTCGACGGGGTGCTGTTCTCGGCGATGGCGTTCACGGTGCGCGACGGACGAATCGCCGCGATTCACGTGATCCAGGACAAAGAGCAGCTCGCCGCGATCGTTCCGTGAGGATCGCCACGGTCGTCCCCGCGCCGGACGCCGTTCGAGGAGGTCGCGCCGGTGATCGACCGACGCCGCCGGGTGCTGCGGATGCGGGCGCTCAGCCGGTGAGCGCGGAGAGCACCCGAAAAGCAGCAGTGGCTCCCGCGACGTCCTCGGGCGACTGGCAGGACGTCGGGGAACCACTGCGCGGAGAAGTCGCGGAGAAGTCGCGGAGAAGTCTCAGTCTTCCTTCGCGGGACGGGCTTCCGGAGGGAGCACGCCCCAGTCGATGAGCTGCTCGGTGAGCTCGCCCGGCGTCATGTCGTAGATGATCGCGAGCGAACGCAGGTCCTCGGTGCGGATGGAGAGGACCTTGCCGTTGTAGTCACCGCGCTGCGACTGGATGGTCGCGGCGTAGCGGGCCAGCGGACCGACCTTCTCGACCGGGAGCTGCTGGAGCCGTTCGAGGTTGATCACGATCTTGGTGGCCGGCTCGGCGCCCGACGGCACGCGGCCCTCCGGCAGGAGCTCGGCGACGGGAACCCCGTAGAAGTCGGCCAGCTCGGCCAGCTTCTGCACGGTCACCGCGCGGTCACCGCGCTCGTAGGAGCCGACGACCACGGCCTTCCAGCGACCGCCGGACTTCTGCTCGACGCCGTGCAGGGACAGTCCCTGCTGCTGGCGGATAGCGCGGAGCTTGGCCCCCAGCGCCTTGGCGTAGTCGCCCATGTGGCGGTTCTCCGTTCATTCGCCCCGTCAGCAGTACGGCCGTGCTGCGGGGAGGCTTAGATCGATACGCAGAGTAATGATTACTCGCCGTGGTCGGCAGGTCAAGCTGATCTCGGGGGGAGACGCGCGCCACGCGTGGCACACCACTCGGATGGTTGACCGCCCGTAGGTGATACCGTGCAGGTCAGCCTGGTTGTCACCAGGTGTCCGACGTCCTTTAAGGACCCGTCCAGTGAGGCGGGGAAGGAGGTCCAGCCGTGGCGTCACGTCAACGTGGCGCGACGGATCCGGCCGGGGATCGCGAGATCCTGTCGGCCGGTGACGTCGCGCGCACCGTCGCCCGAATGGCCCATCAGATCATCGAGAAGACCGCTCTCGATGCACCCAGCGCACCCGACGTCGTCTTGATGGGTATTCCCAGCCGAGGAGCCCCACTCGCACGGCGCCTGGCCGCTAAGATCGCCGAATTTTCCGGCCGGACGGTGCACGAGGGCACGCTCGACATCACGCTCTACCGCGACGACCTGCGGCGGGGCCCCACCCGGCCGCTGGAGACGACGAAGCTGCCCGAGGGCGGCATCGACGACAAGCTGGTCGTGCTCGTGGACGACGTCCTGTTCTCCGGCCGCACCATCCGCGCCGCGCTCGACGCGCTGCGCGACCACGGCCGTCCCCGCGCGGTGCAGCTCGCCGTGCTGGTCGACCGGGGGCACCGCGAGCTGCCGATCCGCGCGGACTACGTCGGCAAGAACCTGCCCACGGCCAAGACCGAGGACGTGGTGGTCATGCTGGACGAGTTCGACGGCCGCGACGGTGTGGTGCTGAAGTGAAGCACCTGCTCTCCACCGACGGTCTCGGCCGCGACCAGGCGACCGCGGTGCTCGACACCGCGGACCGGCTGAAGCAGGCGCTGCTCGGCCGCGAGGTCCGCAAGCTGCCGACGCTGCGCGGCCGCACCGTGATCACGATGTTCTACGAGAACAGCACCCGCACCAGGGTGAGCTTCGAGATCGCGGGCAAGTGGATGTCCGCTGACGTGATCAACGTCAGCAGCTCGGGTTCCAGCGTCAGCAAGGGCGAGTCGCTGCGCGACACCGCGCTGACCCTGCAGGCCGCGGGCGCGGACTGCGTGATCGTGCGGCACCCGGCCTCCGGCGCGGCCCACCGGCTCGCGGGCTGGCTCAAGCACACCGGCACGTCCGTGGTGAACGCGGGCGACGGCATGCACGAGCACCCCACGCAGGCGCTGCTCGACGCCGCCACGCTGCGCGACCGCCTCGGCAGCCTCGACGGCCGCCGGGTCGCGATCGTCGGCGACGTCCTGCACAGCCGGGTCGCCCGCTCCAACGTGCACCTGCTCACCACGCTCGGTGCCGAGGTCACGCTGGTCGCGCCGCCGACCCTGCTGCCCACCGGCGTCGAGAAGTGGCCGGTCGCGGTCTCGCACGAGATCGACTCCGAGCTCGCCTCGCAGGACGCGGTGATGCTGCTGCGCGTGCAGGCCGAGCGCATGACCGGCGGGTTCTTCCCCAGCTCCCGCGAGTACTCGATCGCCTACGGCCTCAACGAGCGCCGCCTGAAGCTGCTGCCGGAGCACGCCGTCGTGCTGCACCCTGGCCCGATGCTGCGCGGCATGGAGATCGCCTCCGTGGTCGCCGACAGCCCGCAGGCCGCCATCACCGAGCAGGTCCGCAACGGTGTCCACGTGCGCATGGCCGTGCTCTACCACCTGCTTGCCCATGAGGAGGAAACCGCGTGAAACCCTTGCTGCTCAAGGGAGTCAGGCCCTACGGCGAGGGGGAACCGATCGATCTGCTGATCCGCGACGGCGTGATCGCCGGCCAGAGTGACCCAACACAGCACGGAGCTGATGTGGAAGTCATCGAAGGCAACGGCGCGGTTCTGCTGCCGGGCTTCGTCGACCTGCACACCCACCTGCGCGAGCCGGGCCGCGAGGACACCGAGACCATCGAGACCGGCTCCAGGGCGGCCGCCCTGGGCGGCTACACCGCCGTCTTCGCCATGGCCAACACCGACCCGGTCGCCGACAACGCCGTCATCGTCGAGCACGTCGCCCGCCGCGGCCAGGAGGTCGGCCTCGTCGACGTCCACCCGGTCGGCGCCGTCACCGTCGGCCTGAAGGGCGAGAAGCTCGCCGAGCTCGGCACGATGGCGAAGTCCAAGGCGAACGTCCGGGTCTTCTCCGACGACGGCCACTGCGTGCACGACCCGCTGATCATGCGTCGCGCGCTGGAGTACTCGAAGTCCCTGGGCGCCGTCATCGCCCAGCACGCCGAGGAACCGCGCCTCACGGTCGGTGCCCAGGCGCACGAGGGCGAGAACGCGTCCCGGCTCGGCCTGCAGGGCTGGCCGGCCGCCGCCGAGGAGTCCATCGTCGCCCGCGACTGCATCCTCGCGAAGCAGGTCGACGCGAGGCTGCACGTCTGCCACGTCAGCACCACCGGCACGGCGGACGTCCTGAAGTGGGCCAAGGCGCGCGGCACCGAGGTCAGCGCCGAGGTCACCCCGCACCACCTGATCCTGACCGACGATCGGCTCGCCACCTACGACCCGGTCAACAAGGTCAACCCGCCGCTGCGCACGCAGGCCGACGTCGACGCGCTGCGGCAGGCCCTGGCCGACGGCACGATCGACTGCGTCGCCACGGACCACGCCCCGCACGCCGTGCAGGACAAGGACTGCGAGTGGTCGGCGGCCCGGCCCGGCATGCTGGGCTTGCAGACCGCGCTGGGCATCGTCGTCGAGACGATGGTGCGGACCGGCCTGCTGGACTGGCGCGGGGTCGCGCGCGTGATGAGCGAGAAGCCCGCCGAGATCGCCGGTCTCACCGACCAGGGCCGCCCGATCGCGCCCGGCGAGCCCGCGAACCTCGTGCTGGTCGACCCGGACGCGTCGTGGACCGTCAACGGTGCCGAGCTCGCGAGCATCGCGGGCAACACCCCGTTCGAGGGCATGGAACTGCCCGCCGCGGTGACGGCCACCATCTTGCGTGGCCGGGTGACCGCGCTGGCGGGGAGGATTGCGGAATGACCCGCGTACTGCTCGTCCTGCTGTGTGTGGCGTTCTTCGCGCTCTGCGTCTACGGCATGTGGCACGGCTGGAAGCGGCGTCAGCGCAAGCAGGCCGGCCTGCCCCCGTTCCCCGCCCGGCCGGAGACCCTGGGTGCCCCGACGCTGTGCACGACGGGTGTCTACGTCGGAACGACGAACGCGGGCAACTGGCAGGACCGCGTCCAGGTCGGCGACATCGGCCACCGCGCGGAGGCGACGCTGAGCCTGGTCCCCGAGGGCGTCGCCGTCGACCGCGTCGGCGCGACGCCGATCTTCATCCCCGCCGGGTCCCTGCGGGCCGCCCGCACGGACCGGGGCCTCGCCGGGAAGGTCATGTTCAGCGAGGAGGGCCTGCTGGTGCTCCAGTGGGAGAACGAGGGCCACCTCTTCGACACGGGCTTCCGCGGCGACGACAAAGACGTGTACGACGAATGGCTGGCCGCTCTCGGCCAGAAGCAGATCAACACGGAGGACAAGGCGTGACGAACGCGGCATTGGTGCTGGAAGACGGACGTGTCTTCCGCGGTGAGGCGTACGGAGCGACCGGCGTCTCGCTCGGCGAGGTCGTGTTCTCCACGGCCATGACGGGCTACCAGGAGACCCTGACCGATCCCTCCTACCACCGCCAGATCGTGGTGCAGACCGCGCCGCAGATCGGCAACACCGGCTGGAACGACGAGGACGACGAGTCCACGAAGATCTGGGTCGCCGGCTACGTGGTCCGCGACCCCGCGCGCACGCCGTCGAACTGGCGGTCCAAGCGCGGCCTCGACGAGGAGCTGGCGAGCCAGGGCGTCGTCGGCATCGCGGGCCTCGACACCCGCACCCTGACCCGCCACATCCGCGAGCGGGGCGCCATGCGGGCCGGTGTGTTCTCCGGCTCCGGGCTCACCGACCACGCGTCGATGCTGGAGCAGGTCAAGGCGTCGGCGGAGATGGTCGGCGCGAACCTCGCCGTCGACGTGACCACCGACAAGCCGTACGTGGTCGAGGCCATCGGCGAGAAGAAGTTCACCGTCGCCGCGCTCGACCTGGGCATCAAGTCGAACACCCCGCGGATGATGGCGGCGCGCGGCATCGAGGTGCACGTGCTGCCGTTGACGAGCACGTTCGACGACATCCTCGCCACGAGCCCGGACGGTCTCTTCCTGTCCAACGGTCCCGGCGACCCGGCCACCCAGGACCACGCCATCGCGCTGACGAAGGAGGCACTGGGCCGGAAGCTGCCGCTGTTCGGCATCTGCTTCGGCAACCAGATCCTCGGCCGCGCGGTCGGCCGCGGCACGTACAAGATGCGCTACGGCCACCGGGGCATCAACATCCCGGTGATCGACGTGGCCACCGGCAAGGTCGCCATCACCTCGCAGAACCACGGGTTCGCGCTGGAGGGCACGCCGGGGGAGGAGTTCTCCTCCGAGTTCGGCCGCGCCGTGCTGTCGCACTACTGCCCCAACGACGGCACCGTCGAGGGCGTCCGGCTGCTCGACGCGCCGGCGTTCTCCGTGCAGTACCACCCCGAGGCCGCGGCCGGCCCGCACGACGCCGCGCCCCTGTTCGACGAGTTCGTGACCATGATGAACGGCGGCCGCTGACATGCCCAAACGCGAAGATCTGAAGCACATCCTCGTCATCGGCTCCGGCCCGATCGTCATCGGCCAGGCGTGCGAGTTCGACTACTCCGGCACCCAGGCGTGCCGCGTGCTGCGCGAGGAGGGCATCAGGGTCAGCCTGGTGAACTCCAACCCGGCGACGATCATGACCGACCCCGAGTTCGCCGACGCCACCTACATCGAGCCGATCACGGCCGAGTTCGTGGAGAAGGTCATCGCGCAGGAACGCCCGGACGCGGTGCTCGCGACCCTGGGCGGGCAGACCGCGCTGAACACCGCCATCGCGCTGCACGAGCGCGGGGTGCTGGAGAAGTACGACGTCGAGCTGATCGGCGCGAACGTCGACGCGATCCAGCGCGGCGAGGACCGGCAGATGTTCAAGGACATCGTGCGCAAGATCGGCGCCGAGGTCCCGCGCTCCGCGGTCTGCAAGACGATGGACGAGGTCCGCGAGACCGTCGCCGAGCTCGGCCTGCCGGTCGTCATCCGGCCGTCGTTCACGATGGGCGGCCTGGGTTCCGGCATGGCGTACACGCCCGACGAGCTGGAGCGGCTGGCGTCCATCGGCCTCGAGGAGTCCCCTGTCACCGAGGTGCTCATCGAGGAGAGCGTGCTCGGGTGGAAGGAGTACGAGCTCGAGCTGATGCGCGACCGCAACGACAACGTCGTCGTCATCTGCTCGATCGAGAACATCGACCCGATGGGCGTGCACACCGGCGACTCGGTGACGGTGGCGCCCGCGATGACGCTGACCGACCGCGAGTACCAGCACATGCGCGACGTCGGCATCCAGGTCATCCGCGAGGTCGGCGTCGACACCGGCGGCTGCAACATCCAGTTCGCCATCCACCCGCAGACCGGCCGCATGGTCGTCATCGAGATGAACCCGCGCGTGTCGCGGTCCTCGGCGCTGGCGTCCAAGGCGACCGGCTTCCCGATCGCCAAGATCGCCGCGAAGCTCGCCATCGGCTACGCGCTCGACGAGATCACCAACGACATCACGGGGGAGACCCCGGCGTCGTTCGAGCCGTCGCTCGACTACGTGGTCGTGAAGGCGCCGCGGTTCGCCTTCGAGAAGTTCCCCGGCGCGGACCCGACGCTGACGACCACGATGAAGTCGGTCGGCGAGGCGATGTCGATCGGCCGCAACTTCGTCGAGGCGCTGGGCAAGGCGCTGCGGTCGCTCGAGACGAAGTCGGTCGGGTTCTGGACCCAGCCCGACCCCGCGGACGCGACCCTGGAGTCCACGCTCAAGCAGCTGGAGCGCGGTCACGACGGCCGCCTCTACACGGTGGAGCGCGCTCTGCGGCTCGGTGCGTCCGTCGAGGACGTCCACAACGCGTCCGGCATCGACCCGTGGTTCATCGAGCAGATCGCCTGGCTCGGCACGTTGCGCACGGAGCTGCTCGACGCCCCGGTGCTCGACGAGCCGTTGCTGCGCAAGGCGAAGCGCGCGGGGCTGTCCGACCGGCAGATCGCCGCGCTGCGGCCGGAACTGGCCGGTGAGGACGGCGTGCGCACGTTGCGGCACCGCCTGGGCGTGCGGCCGGTCTACAAGACGGTGGACACGTGCGCGGCGGAGTTCAAGTCCGAGACGCCGTACCACTACTCGGCCTACGAGCTCGACCCGGACGCCGAGTCGGAGGTGGCCGAGCAGCGGGAGAAGCCGAAGGTGCTGATCCTCGGCTCCGGGCCGAACCGCATCGGGCAGGGCATCGAGTTCGACTACTCCTGCGTGCACGCCGCGATGGCGCTGCGCGCGGCCGGGTACGAGACCGTCATGGTCAACTGCAACCCGGAGACGGTGTCGACGGACTACGACACCTCCGACCGCCTGTACTTCGAGCCGCTGACGTTCGAGGACGTGCTGGAGGTCGTGCACTCCGAGCAGCGCTCCGGCGAGGTCGCGGGCGTGATCGTGCAGCTCGGCGGCCAGACGCCGCTGGGCCTCGCGAAGCGCCTGGCCGACGCCGGTGTGCCGGTCGTGGGCACCTCGCCCGAGGCGATCCACCTCGCCGAGGACCGCGGCCAGTTCGGCAAGGTGCTGACCGAGGCCGGCCTGCCCGCGCCGAAGTTCGGCACGGCCACGTCGTTCGACGAGGCGAAGGAGATCGCCGACGAGATCGGCTACCCGGTCCTCGTGCGACCGTCCTACGTGCTCGGCGGACGCGGCATGGAGATCGTGTACGACGAGGAGTCGCTGTCGGGCTACATCGCCCGCGCGACCGAGGTGACGCCCGAGCACCCGGTGCTGGTCGACCGGTTCCTCGACGACGCCATCGAGATCGACGTCGACGCGCTGTGCGACGGCGCCGAGGTGTTCATCGGCGGCGTCATGGAGCACATCGAGGAGGCCGGTGTGCACTCCGGCGACTCGTCGTGCGCGCTGCCGCCGATCACGCTCGGCGCGTCGGACATCGAGAACGTCCGCCGCTCCACCGAGGCCATCGCGCGCGGCATCGGCGTGAAGGGCCTGCTGAACGTCCAGTACGCGCTCAAGGACGACGTGCTGTACGTCCTGGAGGCGAACCCGCGCGCGTCGCGCACGGTGCCGTTCGTGTCCAAGGCGACGGCGGTGTCGATGGCCAAGGCGGCGTCGCGGGTCATGCTCGGCGCCACGATCGCGGAGCTGCGCGAGGAGGGCATCCTGCCGGCCGCCGGCGACGGCGCCCGGCTGCCCGAGCACGCGCCGGTCGCGGTGAAGGAGGCGGTCATGCAGTTCCACCGCTTCCGCACGCCCGAGGGCCACGGGGTGGACTCGTTGCTGGGCCCGGAGATGAAGTCCACCGGCGAGGTCATGGGCATCGACTCGTCGTTCGGCAAGGCGTTCGCGAAGTCGCAGACGGCCTCGTACGGCTCGCTCCCCACGTCGGGCAAGGTGTTCGTGTCGTTCGCGAACCGCGACAAGCGCGCGATGATCTTCCCGGTGAAGCGCCTCGCGGACCTCGGCTTCCAGATCCTCGCCACGTCCGGGACCGCGGAGGTGCTCAAGCGCAACGGCATCGCGTGCACCGAGGTGCGCAAGCACTTCGAGGGCGAGGGCAACGTCGTCGACATGATCCTGGCCGGCGAGATCGACATGATCTTCAACACGCCCTACGGCAACAGCGGCCCGCGGGTGGACGGCTACGAGATCCGCACCGCCGCCGTGGCCAAGGACATCCCCTGCGTCACCACGATCCAGGGCGCCGCCGCGGCCGTGCACGGCATCGAGGCGCTCATCCGCGGTGACATCGGCGTGCAGCCGCTCCAGGCGCTCCAGGCGGCCCTGCGGGGTGGCGCGTGACGTTCGGCGAGAAGCTCGCGAAGGCCGTCGCGGCGCACGGACCCCTGTGCGTCGGGATCGACCCGCACCCGAGCCTGCTGGACGCCTGGGGCCTCTCCCGGACCGTGGAGGGCCTCGAGCGGTTCGCCCTGACGGCCGTGGAGGCGTTCGGCGGCGAGGTGTCGGTCGTGAAGCCGCAGGCGGCGTTCTTCGAGGCCTACGGGTCGCGGGGCGTCGCCGTGCTGGAACGCGTGATCGCGGACCTGCGCGGCTCCGGCACGCTCGTGCTGGTGGACGCCAAGCGCGGCGACATCGGCTCGACCATGTCCGCCTACGCCGAGGCGTACCTGAGCGACGGCTCGCCACTGGCGGGCGACGCGGTCACGGTGTCGCCGTTCCTCGGCTTCGGGTCGCTGCAACCCGCGCTCGACGCGGCGCGGGCGACCGGCCGCGGCGTGTTCGTGCTCGCGCTCACCTCGAACCCGGAGGGTGCCGAGGTCCAGCGCGCCGTTGCTCCAGACGGGCGAACCGTGGCGCAGACGATCATCGATTTCGCCACGGCTCGGAATTCCGGCATTTCCCCGTGCGGCGATGTCGGTCTCGTCGTAGGTGCCACGATCGGGGAAACGGATGTGGACCTCGCGGGGTTCAACGGACCGATCCTCGCGCCCGGTTTCGGTGCTCAGGGAGGCTCGGTGGCCGATCTAAAACGGCTCTTCGGGCCCGACATGCGCAACGTCTTTCCGACTTCTTCACGAGATGTTCTCAAGCATGGCCCCGACGTATCGTCGCTGGTCAGCGCCGTGCGGAGGGTCCGGGAGAGCCTCTGAGGTGCCGCGCGCCACGCCTTTTCGGGTGTGGCGCGCTCACCAGGGCAAACATGTGTTGGTAGGGTCCAGCCCACCGGCTGCCCCGCTGGTCACCGGCCTCATAGCACACCTGGCGTGTGCGACGAGTCGCCGGTGGCGGTGATCAGGCCGCCGGAGGGTGTTGGTACTACTACCACCCGCCGCATCACTCATGGCCGCTGAAGATTTACTTGACTGGGTCACGTTGTCCCCAGGCAATTGCGGTCGGTACGGTCGCGGCACCGATCCGAAAAGAATCCACACCACGGAGGAAATCGTGGCTCTTCCCCAGCTTACCGAGGAGCAGCGAGCCGCAGCGCTGGAGAAGGCTGCTGCCGCTCGTCGCGCTCGGGCTGAGCTCAAGGAGCGCCTCAAGCGCGGCGGCACGACCCTGACGGACGTGCTCAAGGCCGCCGAGAGCGACGAGGTCCTGGGCAAGATGAAGGTGTCCGCGCTGCTCGAGGCCCTGCCGGGCGTCGGCAAGGTGCGCGCGCAGCAGATCATGGAGCGCCTCGAGATCGCTCCCAGCCGTCGCCTGCGCGGTCTCGGTGACCGTCAGCGCAAGGCCCTGCTCTCCGAGTTCAGCGGAGAGTGAGTGAGTGACACCGAGACGGGGGCGGGCTCTGCCCGCCCCCGTCTCACCGTCCTGTCCGGGCCGTCCGGCGTTGGCAAGTCCAGCGTTCTGGCCGAGCTGCGCAGGCAGCAGCCCGATGTGTACTTCTCCGTCTCGGTGACCACGCGGAAGCCGAGGCCGGGCGAGGTCGACGGGGTGCACTACCACTTCGTCGACCACGAGAAGTTCCAGCAGATGGTGGAAGCCGGCGAGTTCCTCGAACACGCCGACTTCGCCGGGAACCGCTACGGAACCCCTCGCAGGCCCGTCGAGGAAGCCCTGGCCTCCGGCCGTCCCGCCCTGCTCGAGATCGAGCTGCAGGGCGCGCGGCAGGTCCGGGTGGCCATGCCCGACGCTCAGCTGGTCATGCTGATGCCCCCGTCCTGGGAGCACCTCGTGGGCAGGCTGACCGGCAGGGGCACCGAACATCCGGACGTCGTCGAACGCCGGCTGGAGATCGCCCGCGAAGAGCTGGCGGCCGAGAAGGAGTTCGACGAGGTCGTCGTGAACGCCGACGTGCAGTCGGCCGCGGCCGACTTGCTATCCTTGATGGTCGGACCACGAATCTCAGGAGTTTGAGAGTGATCACCCACACCGAGCTCGGTCAGCTGACCGGTTCTCCGGAGGGCATCACCAACCCGCCGATCGACGACCTGCTTGAGCAGGTGAGCTCGAAGTACGCGTTGGTGATCTACGCAGCGAAGCGTGCCCGCCAGATCAACGACTACTACGCGCAGCTCGGCGAGGGCCTGCTCGAGTACGTCGGCCCGCTCGTCGAGCCGGGCCCGCGCGAGAAGCCCCTCTCGATCGCCCTGCGCGAGATCCACGCGGGTCTGCTCGAGCACACCGAGGGCGAGAACTGAGTTCGAGGACGCGGGGCGAGGCCTGCCCGCGAACGCGCGGGTCGTCGCGCTTCGAACCGCGTCCTGTGGGGGCAGCAGCCCCCACACCCAGCCGGGGCGTCGCCCCGGACCCCCAGCGGGGTCTTCCCCTCCGGCCCGGCGGGAGCTCTCCTGTCCCCCGGCCCGGCGGGAGCTCTTCCCGCAGAGGGGTGGCCTTCGTCGGTCGTTCCTCACGGGAGAGCTGTTGAATTCCGCTGCACCTGACGTTGATGCCCCTGTCAAGCCCAGGATCGTGCTGGGTGTTGGTGGGGGCATCGCCGCGTACAAGGCCTGCGAGGTCCTGCGGCGGCTGACTGAGTCCGGCCACTCGGTGCGGGTGATCCCCACCGAGGGCGCGCTGAAGTTCGTGGGAGCCGCCACGTTCGAGGCGCTGTCGGGCCAGGTCGTGTCCGCGGACCCGTTCGACGACGTGCACGAGGTGCCGCACGTCAAGCTCGGGCAGAACGCCGACCTCGTGGTGGTCGCCCCCGCGACCGCGAACCTCATCGCGAAGGCCGCCCACGGTCTCGCCGACGACCTGCTGACGAACACCCTGCTGACCGCGCGCTGCCCGGTCCTGCTGGTGCCGGCGATGCACACCGAGATGTGGGAGCACCCGGCCACCCGGCACAACGTGGGCCTGCTGCGCAGCCGCGGCGTCGTCGTCGCGGAACCCGCGTCCGGCCGGCTGACCGGCAAGGACACCGGCAAGGGCCGGTTGCCCGACCCCGCCGAGATCGTCGAGCTGGCCCGGCTGCTGCTGGCGCGCCGTGACGCCCTGGCGCGGGACCTGGAGGGCGTGCACGTCGCGATCTCCGCCGGCGGCACGCGGGAGCCGCTCGACCCGGTGCGGTTCATCGGCAACCGCTCGTCCGGGAAGCAGGGCTACGCGCTCGCGCGGGTCGCGGCACAGCGCGGCGCGAGGGTGACGTTGGTCGCCGGCAACACCGCGGATCTCGCCACGCCGGCCGGTGTCGACCTGGTCCGGGTCGGCTCGGCGGTGGAGCTGCGCGACGCCATGCACAAGGTGGCGGCGGACGCGGACGTGGTCGTCATGGCCGCCGCGGTGGCCGACTTCCGGCCGGTGTCGCTGACCGGACACAAGATCAAGAAGACCGACGCCGACCCGGACCCGATCGCGCTGACGAAGAACCCCGACATCCTCGTGGAGCTCGTTTCCGCACGTCGGGAGGGTCAGGTGATCGTCGGGTTCGCCGCGGAGACCGGCGACGAGACGACGTCGGTCCTCGACTACGGCCGGGCCAAGCTCCAGCGCAAGGGCTGCGACCTGCTGGTGGTGAACGCGGTCGGCGCCGGCCTCGCGTTCGAGCAGGAGGACAACGCGGGTTGGCTGCTGTCGGCCGAGGGCGCCGAGACGCCTATACCGCACGGGCCGAAGGCGCAAGTGGCGTCCGTGGTGTGGGACGCAGTTACCGCTCGCTTGTTCCAGCCTCAGTAGACTTTTCCTCCAGTTCGACCTGCTAAAAAGGACCGACCCGTCAAGAAGGAGTGTCCGTGAGCCAGCACAGCAGCAGGCTGTTCACCAGTGAGTCGGTGACCGAGGGACACCCCGACAAGATCTGCGACGCGATCAGCGACTCGATCCTGGACGCGTTGCTGGCCAAGGACCCGCGTTCCCGCGTCGCGGTGGAGACGCTGATCACGACCGGCCAGGTCCACGTCGCGGGTGAGGTCACCACGGAGGCGTACGCGGACATCCCCACGATCGTCCGCGAGAAGATCCTGGAGATCGGGTACGACGCGTCGCAGAAGGGCTTCGACGGCAACTCCTGCGGCGTGAACGTGGCGATCGGCGCGCAGTCCCCGGACATCGCGCAGGGCGTCGACACCGCCCTGGAGGAGCGGGTCGAGGGTGCCGCCGACGAGATCGACAAGCAGGGCGCCGGCGACCAGGGCCTGATGTTCGGCTACGCGTGCACCGACACGCCCGAGCTCATGCCGCTGCCGATCGCGCTGGCCCACCGCCTGTCGCGCCGCCTGGCCGCGGTCCGCAAGGACGGCGTCCTCCCGTACCTGCGCCCGGACGGCAAGACCCAGGTCACCATCGAGTACGCCGGTGACCAGCCGGTGCGCCTGGACACCATCGTCGTCTCCACGCAGCACGCCGACGGCATCGACCTGGAGAAGATGCTCGGCGTCGACATCCGCCGGCACGTCGTCCAGCCCGAGATCGACGCGCTGAACCTCGACACCTCGGACGTGCGGCTGCTGACGAACCCGACGGGCCGGTTCGTGATCGGTGGCCCGATGGGTGACGCGGGCCTGACCGGCCGGAAGATCATCGTCGACACCTACGGCGGCATGGCCCGGCACGGTGGTGGCGCGTTCTCCGGCAAGGACCCGTCGAAGGTCGACCGTTCGGCGGCGTACGCGATGCGCTGGGTCGCCAAGAACACCGTCGCGGCGGGCCTCGCCAGCCGTGTCGAGGTCCAGGTCGCGTACGCGATCGGCAAGGCCGCCCCGGTCGGCCTGTTCGTCGAGACGTTCGGCACCGAGACCGTCGACCCGCAGAAGATCCAGCAGGCCATCACCGAGGTCTTCGACCTCCGGCCCGCCGCGATCATCCGCGACCTCGACCTGCTTCGCCCGATCTACGCCCCGACCGCCGCGTACGGCCACTTCGGCCGCACCGACGTCGATCTGCCCTGGGAGTCGACCGACCGCGCCGACGCCCTGCGCAGCGCCGCCGGCGCCTGATCAGCCCGTCCGGACGGCCCGCTTCCCCCCGAGGGAGGCGGGCCGTTCCGCTTCTCGGAATGCCTCACGTGAGCGTGATGGCGCGTATTTCCGGCGCCAGCCGCCTCCGCCCTGCGTGGGGGACGACACGACCGGTCTGCACGCGGTGCCACGACCGCTGGACGTCGAGCTGCCCCGCCTGCGCCTGGTCGGCCGCCTCGACACCCGCTGGACCCGTCCCGTCACGCTGGTGACCGCGGGCGCGGGATTCGGCAAGACCACCGCCCTCGCGCAGGCGGTCCGCGCGAACCTCCTCGAACCGCGCGGCATCGACGCCTGGGTCACCTGCGGCCCCGGCCACGAGGACGCGGCCGGTCTGGCCGCCTCGATCCTGCGTGCCGCCGGCGCACGACCGAGCCGGGCACCGGGAGCCCCCCGAACATCCCTCTCGCACGGCGGGGAGCCGCGGGCGAGGTGGCCGCCGTCGGTGCCGAAGACCTCGCTTCCACCGACGGTCGCCGCGGCGATGCGGAGTCTCATGATTGGTTCCCCTCGTCCGGTTCTTGCCTACGGACAGAAGAGTGGCGACCGGGCGTTGGCCGAACGCTGACCACAGCGTCGTTCGGCCAAGGGCACCGCCTCGCGTGAGTGTGAACAAGATCCCGGAGATCCAGAACCGTTGTTCATGCCGGTGACGGCTCCGCGTCACGTGCCGAGACTAGAAACTCGTTTCATGTCGCTCTCTCGTCGTGGGTTCATGGCTGCCGTCGCCGCCGCTGCTTCGGGCACGTTGCTGCCGCCGTCGGTGTACGCCGCATTGGCCCGTGAGCCCCGTGCGGGAGGCTTGCGCGCGATCAAGCACGTGGTGCTGCTGATGCAGGAGAACCGGTCGTTCGACCACTACTACGGGACATTGCGCGGTGTGCGCGGGTTCTCCGACCGCAATGCGTTGCGCGGGGTGTTCAACCAGTCGGGCGTGCTGCCGTTCCCGGTGCGGGAGGCGGCGTCCGGCCGCGACATCCAGTACATCGGCGACCTGGACCACAGCTGGGAAGGCGGGCACGCGGCGCTGCGCGGTGGCTGGAACGACAACTGGGTCCCCGCCAAGACCGCGGCCACGATGGCGTTCTACACGCGCCAGGACCTCCCGTTCCACTACGAGCTGGCGGACACCTTCACGCTGTGCGACGCCTACCACTGCTCGGTGCCGTCCTCCACGTCGCCGAACCGCAACTACTGGGTGTCCGGGTACACCGGCTACGAGCCCACGGGTGCTCGCGCGACCGGCAACTCCGCCTACAACGAGGACAACCACGCCGGCTACACGTGGAAGACCTACCCCGAGCGCCTCGAAGCGGCCGGGCGGTCGTGGCAGGTCTATCAGGAATGGGACAACTTTCAAGATAACAACCTGGAGTTCTTCGTACGGTTCAAGGAGATCGCGCGCAAGGTCCTGCCCGCCGGGTTCAAGTCGCTGGACAAGCTCTACGGCACCGGCGACCCCGCGCTGATCGGCTCCCTCGACCTCTCCCGGTTGTCGCCCGCGGAGAAGTCGTTGTACGACAGGGGACTGCGCCGCGTGCGGCCCGGAGGGCTCGGCGAGGCGTTCCGGGCCGACGTCGAGAGCGGCCGCCTGCCCGCCGTGTCGTACCTGGTGCCCTCGTCCGTCGACTCCGAGCACCCCGGCGCGTCGTCGCCCGCCGCGTCCGCCTCGATCACCTACCAGGTGCTGGACGCGCTGGCCTCCAACCAGGAGGTGTGGGAGTCGACGGTCCTGTTCATCACCTACGACGAGAACGACGGCTTCTACGACCACGTGCCGCCGCCGCGCCCGCCGTTGTCCGCGACGGACGAGTACGTGGGCGATCGGCCGTTGGGACTGGGTACGCGCGTGCCGATGACCGTCGTCTCACCGTGGTCCGTCGGCGGTTACGTGTGCTCGCAGGTGTTCGACCACACGTCGATGACGCAGTTCCTGGAGCGGTGGACCGGCGTCCGCTCCGAGGAGATCTCCACCTGGCGCCGCACCGTGTCGGGGGACCTGACCTCGGCGTTCGACTTCGACCGGCGCCGCACCTGGCCCGAGGTCGGCGAGCCGGCCCCGGTGCCGCCCGCCACGCCGCGGTGGCGTCCCACGCCTCCGTCCGACCAGAAGATGCCGGAGCAGGAGGCCGGACGGCGGCGTGCGCGCGCTCTGCCGTACCAGCCTGACGCGTCGTTGCGCGGGTCCCGGCTGGAGATGACGAACACCGGTTCGGCGTCGGTGCACCTGGCGCTGTACCCGTACTCGGGCCAGTTCGCGCTGCCGCAGCACTTCGACGTCGCGTTCACCGCTTCGACCGACATCGCCGGGGACCACGACCTGGTGCTGCTGGGCCCCAACGGTTTCCGCCGTGAGTTCGCCGGCTCTGCTTCTGACCGTGCGCGGGTGTCGTCCTCGGTGCGTGGGTACAGCCGTGTGCTGACGCTGACGTTCGAGAACACCGGCTCGTCACGGCTGACGTTCGTGCTGGGACGGCGCAGGTACGTGGTGCGTCCCGGGCATCGGCACGTGATCCCGTGGCTCACCGCGCTGAACTCCGGCTGGTACGACCTCACCGTGACGGTGGAGGAGGAGCCCCGGTTCCGCCGCCGGCTCTGCGGCCACATCGAGAACGGCCAGGAGTCCATCTCCGGCTAGCGTCTGGCCCGTGGAGAGCACGGGGGACGAGATCCGGCGGCGGATGGTCGAGCACGAGTCGCCGGACCCGAGCGGCCTGGTGCTGACCGGTGCGACGATCACCGGTCAGCTCGACCTCTCCGACGTGGTGGCGAAACGGCCGCGGGTGCTGGTTCGACCGTCGGCCACGGCCACCGCCAGCGGCTGAGCGGGGCGGAACGCCGAGGAGTCGGTCGACGCCACCCGCTGCGTGGTCGACACCGCGTCGGGCGCGGGGGCAGTTCGTGCCGGCGTGGCTGTTGCGGGTGCCGGCTGGGCGTTCGTGACCCTGTTCGTGGCGGGCTTCACCGGTTCGGTGAGGCGCAACGCGTGACTGTCGGAGGTGTCTGATACACCAGGAGGCATGAGCGCGAAGACCGGAGCGAGAAAAGGGGAGCGGGTCCCCGCCGCGTCGCTGCCGGTCGCCCGGATCGTGGTGGACGTGCCCCTGGCACACCTCGACCGCCCCTTCGACTACGCGGTTCCGTCCGAACTGGACACCGCGGCGGTCCCCGGCTGCCGGGTCCGCGTCAGGTTCGCGGGCCAGCTCGTCGACGGCTACCTGCTGGAGCGGGTCGAGACCTCCGAGTACGGCAAGAAGCTCACCTACCTCGACAAGGTCGTGTCCCCGGAACCGGTGCTGGCCCCGGAGATCGCGACGCTGGCGCGCACGATCGCCGACAGGTACGCCGGCGGCATGATCGACGTCCTGCGCCTGGCCATCCCGCCCCGCCACGCCCGCGCCGAGGCGGCCGCCTCCGGTGAGCCGGCACCGCTGCCGCAGCTACCCGCGTGGGTGGGGAAGCCCGCGCCGGGCGAACGGCAGCCCGTGGCCGGACAGGTGCCCGAGGACGGACGCCCGTCCGCGGGCGGACACGGATCCGCAGACGGGGACGTGGCTGCGGGCGGACACGCGCCTGCGGACGAACGCGCACCCGCTGCCGAAGAGGCGCCTGGGGACGAACGCCCGCGAGTCGGCGGACCTGCGTCTGCCGGGCCTGCGTCTGCCGGACCTGCGTCTGCCGGGGTCGGCTCTGCCCGGCTCGTGTCCGCCGAGGGGCGGGTGCTTGCCGATGAGTCCGCGCCGACCGGTCACGCCGCTCAGGTCGGCCATCCCGATCAGCCCAGCCATCCCGGTCAGCCCAGCCATCCCGGTCAGCCCAGCCATCCCGGTCAGCCCAGCTATCCTGGGCACGCCGGTCAGCCTGGTCATCCCGGCCACCTCGATCACCCCGGCGCGCTTGTCCATCCCGGCCAGCCCGACGATCCCGGCCAGCCCGACGATCCCGGCCAGCCCGACGATCCCGGCCAGCCCGGTACCACTCCGTCTTCCTCCGCCGACTCTGCCGAGCACTCGCCGTCGGCTCCCGCCGAGGTGGTCGGCACCGCAGGCCCCGCGCCCACGACGGCCGCCCGCCCGCCCGCGCCGGAGGCCGGGCCCACGGCTGCGGCATCCGCCTCTGATGGGAGCCCGCCGTCCGCCGGGGACCAGCCGTCCGCCGTCGCCGGAAGCCTGTCGTCCGCCGCCTGGGACCAGCCGCCCGCCACCGCCGGGAGCCCGCCGCCCGCCCGGTCCCAGCTCCCGCCCGTCCCCGCCGACGCCTGGTCGCGCTATCCCCGCGGCCCCAAGTACCTCGAAGCCCTCCACGAGGGCCGCCCCGCTCACGCCGTCTGGCAGGCCCTCCCCGCCGAGGACTGGCCGGCCCGCCTCGCCGAGGCCGCGGCCGCGGTCGCCTCGGCCGGGCGCGGCGTGGTGATCGTCGTGCCGGACCACCGCGACCTGGCCCGCGTCGCCGCGGCGTGCGGGAAGCTGATCGAAGGCGTCGTCACCCTCTCGGCCGATCTCGGGCCGTCCGAGCGCTACAAGCGCTGGCTGGCCGTGCGCCGCGGTGTGGCGCGCGTGGTGGTGGGCACGCGCGCCACCGCGTTCGCGCCGGTCAAGGATCCCGGGTTGCTGGTCGTGTGGGACGACGGCGACGACCTGCACACCGAGCCCCGTGCGCCGTATCCGAACGTGCGCGATGTGCTGGTGCAGCGCGCGCACATGAGCGGCGCCGCGCTCCTCATCGCCGGCTTCGCGCGCACGGCGGAGGCCCACCTGCTCGTCGAGACGGGGTGGGCGCACGAGATCGTGGCGTCGCGGGAGACGCTCAGGGCTGTCGCTCCGCGGGTGGTGTCGGTGGGGGACAACGAGTGGCAGGACGTCAAGGACCCGGCGGCCCGCACCGCCCGGCTGCCGTCCATCGCGTTCGACGCAGCCCGGTTCGCCCTCGCCGACTCGCCGGTGCTGATCCAGGTGCCGCGGCGCGGCTACGTGCCGGCGCTCGCCTGCGGTCAGTGCCGCGGGCCCGCCCGGTGCCGTCGTTGTGCCGGGCCGCTCGCGTTGCCCGGCGGGACCGAGGACGGGCTGCCGAAACCCGCGTACTGCCGGTGGTGCGCCGCCACGGAGGCCGGGTTCCGGTGCCCGACGTGCGGGTCGCGCCGGTTGCGCGGGCAGGTCATCGGGGCGCGGCGCACCGCGGAGGAGCTCGGGCGGGCGTTTCCCGGCTATCCGGTGCGCACCAGCGGAGCGGACGAGGTGCTCACCGAGGTGCCGGGCAAGCCCGCGCTGGTGGTCGCGACGCCGGGCGCGGAGCCGGTGGCCGTGGGCGGCTACGGCGCGGTGCTGCTGCTCGACGGGTGGGCGCTGCTGGGACGCGCCGACCTGCGGGCCTCCGAGGAGGCGCTGAGGCGGTGGATGACGGCCGCGGGGCTGGTGCGGCCGGGCAACGGGCGCGTGGTCGTGATCGCGGACTCCGCGCTGACGCCGGTGCAGGCCCTCGTCCGGTGGGACCCGGTGTGGCACGCGGCCACGGAACTGGCCGCGCGCACGGAGCTGGGGTTCCCGCCGGCGGTGCGGATGGCGACCGTGGACGGCACCCCGGACGCGGTGAACGCCCTGCTCGACGAGCTGCGGCTGCCGCCGAGCGGCGAGGTCCTCGGGCCCGTGCCGCTGGGCGACGACGAGACCAGGGAGCGGGCGCTGGTGAGGGTCGCGCGGGCGGAGGGGCGGCAGCTCGCCGCCGTGCTCGCCGAGGCGCAGGCCGTCCGGACGGCGCGCAAGGAGCAGGAGCTGGTGCGCATCAAGCTCGATCCGCTCGAGGTGCTCTGAGCCCGCTCAGTCCTCGAAGTGGGACCGCAGGCCGGCGATGTGCTCGCGGATGTCGTCGTCGGTCAGCTTCTCGTAGCCGAGGTACTCGCTCATGTAGGCCATCAGGTCGTCGCGCTCGGGGTGCTCCTCGCTGGCGATGACGTGCGCCGTCGTGCCCGCGATCCCCGCCGGGAACAGCAGGAAGCCGTCGAGGCCCGCCATCGTGTCGAACGAGGCGTTCTTGGCCTCCCACAACGTCCAGACGTCCTCCTCGCGGCCGCACTCGGCGAGCAGCAGCGCGGCGAGCGCCAGCGACTCGCTCACACCCCAGCCCTCGCGGTGGGTCGCGGTCTCCTCGGCCAGCAGGTGGCGCAGCAGGTCCGCGTCGCCCTCGCGGCGCTCGCGCAGCAGGAGGCGCAGCGCCTCCTCGCGGTCGGCCTCGTCGAGGTGGGTGCTGGTGAAATCCGTCCGCAACCGGTCAAGATCAATCGACACCTCCGCACCTTAGGCCTTCCTCAAGGGGTGTTGCCATCCGGTCGCAAGGGAGTAGAAGAGTGCGCATGTTGCGAACGGTTGCCGCACTGACGCTCTCCGTCGTACTGGTCGCTCCCGCTCCGGCGGGCGCGGCGGAACCACCACCTCGCGTACCCGAGCAGGTCGGGTGGGGCGGCGCGGTGTCCAGCGTCGACCCCGACGCGTCCCAGATCGGCATCGACGTGCTCCGCCGCGGTGGCAACGCCGTCGACGCCGCCGTCGCCACCGCCGCCGCGCTCGGCGTCACCGACCCGTTCTCCGCGGGCATCGGCGGCGGCGGGTTCTTCGTCCACTACGACGCCAAGACGCGCCGGATCTCCACTTTGGACGGCCGGGAGACCGCACCGCGCGCCGCGACCGAGCAGCTCTTCGTGGAGAACGGCGCGCCGCTGCCGTTCGCCGAGGCCATGACGAGCGGGCTGTCCGTCGGCGTCCCCGGCACGCCCAAGACGTGGCAGCAGGCGCTGCGCAGGTGGGGCACGCTGAACCTGCGCGAGGCCATGGCGCCGGCGGAGGCGCTGGCGCGGCGCGGGTTCGTCGTCGACAAGACGTTCAACTCGCAGATCGCGAACAACGCCGCCCGGTTCGCCGACTTCACCTCGACCCGCGACCTCTACCTGCCGGGCGGTCAGCCGCCCGCGGTGGGCAGCACGTTCCGCAACCCGCAGCTCGCCGACACCTACCGCGAGCTGGCGCGCACCGAACTGGCCTCGCTCTACGGCGGCGCGGTCGGCCGCGACCTCGTGCAGGCCGTGCGGAAACCGCCGGTCGTGCCCGGCTCGGCCCGCAACGTCCGCGCCGGTGCCATGGAGATCTCCGACCTGACCCGCTACCAGGTCGAACGCCGCGACCCCACGCACACGCGCTACCGCGGCCTCGACGTCTACGGCATGGCGGCGCCGTCGTCGGGTGGCACGACCGTCGGCGAGGCGCTCAACATCCTGGAGTCGACCGACCTCTCCCGCGCCTCCGAGGTCGAGTACCTGCACCGCTTCCTGGAGTCGACCAAGCTCTCGTTCGCCGACCGCCTGCGCTGGGTCGGCGACCCGGCCTTCTCCCGCGTGCCGACCGAGGGCCTGCTCTCGCAGCGGTTCGCCGACAGCCGCGCGTGCCTGATCAAGCCCGACGCCGTGCTGCCGGCCCCGCAGCCCGCCGCGGACCCGCGCGACCCGCGGGCCTGCGCGGCCACCGCCGGTACCTCCGCCCTGCGCGAGGACGCCGAGCGCACCACCCACCTCACGGTCGCCGACCGCTGGGGCAACGTCGTCGCCTACACCCTCACCATCGAGGCGGAGGGCGGCAGCGGCATCGTCGTCCCCGGCCGCGGCTTCCTGCTGAACAACGAGCTCACCGACTTCGAGTTCGTGGCTCCGACCCCCGGCGTCCCGCACCCGAACCTGCCCGGTCCCGGCAAGCGCCCGCGCTCGTCCATGGCCCCGACGATCGTCCTGGACCACGGCAAGGTCGTCCTCGCCGTCGGCTCGCCCGGTGGTTCCACCATCATCACCACGGTCACCCAGATCCTGACCGCGCGCCTGGACCGCGGGGCGTCCCTGCTCGACGCCGTCGCCGCCCCGCGCGCCTCCCAGCGCAACGCGGCGACGACCCCGGCCGAGGCGGAGTTCATCGCCGCCGCGTCCACCGCGGGCTTGCAAGCCATCGGTCACCGGTTCAGCCAGAACGCCGAGATCGGCGCCGCCACGGCCGTCGAACGGGCCTCGGACGGCCGCTGGCGCGCGGTCGCCGAGCCCACGCGGCGCGGGGGAGGAGCGGCCCGCGTCGTGAAGGCGGGCTGAGCACCCCCGTCGAGCGGCTCCTCGCCGGACCCGCCTGCCGGAGCGCGGACCCCGCACTCCGGCAGGCTCGGCGTCCGCACCGGCGCCGGTGTCCCGACGCGACACCGGCGCGCTACTTGTTGGTGCGTCCGTCGATGCGTTCGCGCAGCAGATCGGCGTGGCCGTTGTGCTGCGCGTACTCCTCGATGAGGTGCAGGTGCAGCCAGCGCACCGACATCTCGCCCTGCCGCTCGTGCACGAAGGTGTCGTCGAGGTCCCGCGTGGCCGCCGCCGCGCGGGCCTCGGCCATCTCGGCGAAGAGACCGGCGTACTCGGCCTCGGCGCGGGCCGGGTCCAGGTCCTCGAAGTCGCCGCCGGGGTTGCCCGGCACGCGGTAGGGCGCCTGGACGTCCTGCCCGGCCAGGCGGATGCGGAACCACACGCGCTCCACGTCCGTGAGGTGGCGGATCAGGCCCAGCAGGGTGAGGTTCGACGGCGGCGCGGACGCCGTGGCGAGCTGCTCGCCGGTGAGGCCCGCGCAGGCGCTCAGGAACAGGGTGCGATGGCGGTCGAGCATCGCCTCCAGCATCGGGCGCTCGGCGCCGAGCACCGGTTCTTCGATCGGTTCCACTTCGGGTGCGGTCCACGTCATGGGTTCATGACTAGCCGATCCGGCCCGCGAAGACGATCTCTTTGCCCCGCGGTGCCGCCAGGGGTCCGGCGGCCCCCTTCCGCCCGCGCGGTCGCATCAGCCTCCCGACCGGGTCGTGTCCACCTTCCGGACGAGGGCCGCGCCCGCTCGTCCCACCTCAGGCCGATGTGGTCCCGATACCCCAAGCCGATGCACGTTGACCTGCGCGAACGGCACAGTTCACGGCATGGCGACGACAACCGTTCACCCCGCACCGGCAGCCCACCTCGACGTCCTCGCGGCGCTGCGGCCCGTTCTGACGGCGCTGCGCTTCACCGGCCACTTCCTCGTGGCGCTGGTGGGCGTGATCTTCCTCGGCAGCGCGTCCGAGCACTGACCGCGCTCCTCGTAGACTGGCCACCAGCCCACCACGAGGAGCATTGCGTGACCGTCCAACCCATCCGCCTGTTCGGCGACCCGGTGCTGCGCACCCCCGCTGCCGAGGTCACCGACTTCGACAAGGAACTGCGCACCCTGGTCAAGGACCTGTGGGACTCGATGCAGGACGCCGGCGGAGCGGGACTCGCCGCGCCTCAGCTCGGCGTCGGGCTGCGCGTGTTCACCTACCACTGCGACGGCTTCGCGGGCCATCTCGTCAACCCGACCTGGGACGTGGTCGGCGAGGAGATGCAGGAGGGCCCCGAGGGCTGCCTGTCGATCCCCGGCATGTCGTGGGACTGCAAGCGCCACCTGCACGTGGTGGCGAAGGGCTGGAACATGCACGGCGAGCCCGTCGAGGTCGAGGGCACCGAGACGCTCGCGCGCTGCATCCAGCACGAGACCGACCACCTCGACGGGGTGCTGTTCCTCGACCGCCTCGACACCGAGACGCGCAAGCAGGCCATGCGGGAGATCCGGCAGGCCGAGTGGTTCGACGGTACGGTGCCCACCTTGAAGCAGAGCCCGCACCCACTCTTCGGCAGGTCCAGCTGACCATGCGACTCGTGTTCGCCGGCACGCCCGAGGTCGCACTCCCCTCGCTGCGCGCCTTCATCGACTCCCCGCGCCACGACGTCGTCGCCGTGGTCACCCGCCCCGACGCCCCCTCCGGCCGCGGCCGCAGGCTGGAGCGCTCCCCGGTGGCGGCGCTCGCCGACGAGCACGGCATCGAGGTCCTCACCCCGGCCAAGGCGGGCGATCCCGAGTTCCTCGACCGCCTGCGCGCGCTGGAACCCGACGTCTGCCCGGTCGTCGCCTACGGCAACCTGCTGCCGCAACGCACCCTGGACGTCCCCCGGCACGGCTGGGTCAACCTCCACTTCTCCGTCCTCCCCGCCTGGCGCGGCGCGGCACCGGTGCAGGCCGCCGTGCGCAACGGCGACGACATCACGGGCGCCTCGACGTTCCGGATCGTCAAGGAGCTCGACGCGGGCCCGGTGTTCGGCGTCGTCACCGAGAAGGTGCGCGACCGGGACACCTCCGGCGACCTGCTGGCCAGGCTGGCCGTCTCCGGGGCGGACCTCCTGCTGTCCACCGTGGACGGCATCGAGGACGGCACGCTGCGCGCCGTCGAGCAGCCCGCCGACGGCGTCACCTACGCCCCGAAGATCACCGTCGAGGACGCGCGCCTCGACTTCACCACGCCCGCCGTGGCGGTGGACCGCCTGGCGCGCGCCGTGACGCCGGAGCCCGGCGCGTGGGCCGAGTTCCGGGGTGAGCGCCTCAAGCTCGGCCCGGTGACACCCGTGCCGGACGTGACCCTGCCCGCGGGCGAGGTGCTCGTCGAACGCAAGCGCGTGCTCGTGGGCACGGCGACCACCGCCGTGGCCCTCGGCGAGGTCCAGGCGCAGGGCAAGAAGCGCATGGCCGCCACCGACTGGGCCCGCGGCGTGCGCATCGAGGCAGGGGAACGCATCGCATGAGGCGCCCTGCGAGGCGGGCACGCCTCACCGCGCCTGACCGGGCGCAGGCAGGGTCCGGCCCGGTCCGCGCCGCTCGGGTGGGCGACCGTGGTCCGGTGGGGAGCCGGGCGGCGGGCGGCACGAACCCGGCAGGCGTCTTCCACGCCGGGGCTGAAGGGCGCGGGGTTGGAAGGCTTGGGGCTGGAGGGTTTGGGGCTGGAAGGCCTGGAGCGGGAAAGCCCAGTGTAGAAAAGCCTGGGGCAGGAAAGCTTGTTGCGCGAAGGCCTGAAGCAGGTAAGCCCACCGCAAGGAAGCTCAGGGCACGAGAGTCCGGCGCAGGAACGCCTGGGGTAGGAACGCCCGGAGCACAAAGCCCGGGGTGGGACAGCCTGGAACAGGTAAGCCCAGAGCAGGTAAGCCCCCGGCGCGAGCCCGAGGCACGTCAGCCCGAGGCACGTCAGCCCGAGGCACGGCAGCCCGAGGCACGTCAGCCCGAGGCACGTCAGCCCGAGGCACGGCAGCCCGGAGCACGGCAGCCCGGAGCACCGCAGCTCGAAGCACGAAAGCCAGAAGCAGTGAAGTCCGAAGCAGTGAAGCCTGAAGCAGTGGAGTCCCAAGCAGTGGAGCACAGCGCATGACCGACTACTCGCGAGGCGCTTCCAAGCCGTCCCGCCCGCGCAGGCCCCACCCGCCGCGCCGGCGCACCGGACCCTCCAGGCCGCCCGTGGAGGACCCGGCACGCCTGGTCGCGCTGGAGACGCTGCGCGCGGTGCGGCAGCGCGACGCGTACGCGAACCTCGTGCTGCCGCAGCTGCTCCGCGACCGTCGCATCACCGGTCGCGACGCCGCCCTCGCCACCGAGCTGACCTACGGGACGGCGCGGGCGCGGGGCCTGCTCGACGCCGTCATCGAGGCGTGCTCGGACCGTCCGCTGTCCGAAGTGGACGGCTCGGCGCTCGACGCGTTGCGCCTCGGCGCGTACCAGTTGCTGCGCACGCGGGTTCCGGCGCACGCGGCGGTCGCCTCGACCGTCGACCTCGTGCGGGCCGAGCGCGGCTCCGGGATCGCGGGCTTCGTCAACGCCGTCCTGCGCCGGGTCGCGGAGCAGGACGAGGCGGCGTGGGTCGACGAGCTCGCGCCCGATCCGGACAACGACCCGGTGGGCAACCTGGCCTTCTCCCACGCCCACCCGCGCTGGATCGCGCAAGCGTTCGCGGAAGCCCTCGGCAGCCGTGGCGAGCCGCTGAAGCTCGCCCTGGAGGCCGACGACGCGCGGCCGGCGGTGCACCTCGTGGCACGTCCGGGCGAGGTGACCGCCGACGAGCTCGCCGCCATGACCGGCGGTGACGTGGCGCCGTACTCGCCCTACGGCGTGCACCTGGAGGCGGGGGCGGGCGACCCGGGCGATCTCGAGCCCGTCCGGGAACGCCTCGCCACCGTGCAGGACGAGGGCAGCCAGCTCTGCGCCCTGGCCCTCACGCGCGCCCCGCTGGAGGGCACCGACGACCGCTGGCTGGACCTCTGCGCGGGCCCCGGCGGCAAGGCCGCCCTGCTGGCCGCACTGGTCGGCCTCGAAGGCGGCGAGCTGATCGCCGTCGAGAAGGCACCCCACCGCGCCGAGCTCGTGCGCAAGATCACCTCCGGCCTGCCGGTCACCGTGCACGTGGCCGACGGCCGCGAGACCGACTTCGTCGAAGGGGCGTTCGACCGCGTGCTGGTCGACGCGCCCTGCACCGGTCTCGGTGCCCTGCGCAGGCGCCCGGAGGCGCGGTGGAGGCGCCAGCCCACCGACGTCGGCACGCTCACGAAGCTGCAGCACGAGCTGCTCACCGAGGCGTTGCGACTGGTGCGTCCTGGCGGTGTGGTGGCTTATGTCGTGTGCTCACCTCATCTCTCCGAAACCGTCGGGGTCGTGACTGACGTCGTCCGGCGCACCGGGGCCGAAGTGCTGGACACCCGCGAGCTCTTCCCCGGAGTTCCGGACCTCGGGGAGGGGCCGCACGTGCAGCTCTGGCCGCACCTGCACGGAACCGATGCGATGTTCTGCGCGGTGCTGCGACGCCCTGCTCGAGCGCTCGGGAAGGACGCTAGCGACGGGGTCTGACAGTGATGGGCCCGTCGGCCCGCAATGGGGCACAACGGCCTCCGGGTTCACCGATCCGGGTGACGGGCGGGCGGGCCGATGCTCGCCCGGCCACTCACATCAGGCCTGCAACACGTGCAGCACCGTGGACTGAGCCCACTTGCCGCCCACCGCGTACACCGAGCTGCCGCCCGGACCCCAGGCCAAGCCGGCCGAGTACGGGTCCGGCACCTCGTAGGGGCGGAACTCGGTGAGGGAGCCAGCCTGGTAGATGCGCACGGACGTGGTGTTGCTGGTGCCTGCCGCCAGAGCGCCCGTGTCGGCGCTCGTCGCGACCGCGACCGGGTAGTGGCCGGTGTTGTAGCTGCCGCGCACGGCAAGGGTGTCGCTCGTGTACGACTGGATGTGGTACGGCGCGCCAGAGGCCACGTGGACCTGCGTGCCGTCCGTCGAGAACTCGACGTCGGACAGGTTGCCGCCCGCATCACGGGTCGCCTGGACGACCAGCCCGTGGCCCGCCTCCCGCAGCACCTGGAGCGCCGCGGGGGACAGGCCCGGCTGGCCCGCCGCCAGCAGACCTGGCCTGGCCGGGGATGACGCCAGCTGCCGGGGGCTGTAGTGCCCGGCAGCCAGGTCCGTGCGGGGTTCCTCGCCGTTGAGGCCGACACGGCCGATGCCCCCCTCCCAGGTGGAGCAGCCATAGCTGAAGTACAGCCGGTTGTTGGTGATCGCCAGATCGGACGGGCACACCTCGCCGACCGGGTAGCGCGCCCGCTCGATCAGCGTCAGCGCGTCCAGGGCGGCGATCGCGCCGTCCTGCGACAGGGCGACGAAGACCGTGCCGCCGTCCGGGCTCAGCGCCAGACCCGTGGCGCCGGGCAGGTTCGTCAGCTTGGTGACCAGGTTGCCCGACAGGTCCGTGACGGCGACCGCGTGGTCGAACCTGCTGCTCACGAACACGTGCCCCTGAGCAGGGGCCACCGCGATGTCCGAGAACGACGTCAGCGGTAAGGCGGCGCTGTGCTGCGGCGGTTCCGCGAGCGCGGGCAGGGCGGTGGCCGCCACCAGGGCGGCCGTCATCGCGGTGGCACTGAGCCACCGGTTCCACTTGCGCATCTTGCTCCCCTCAGTGCACGGGTGAACACCCGTGGTGAGGCACGTTAACCGAGGAAGATCAAGATCTTTACCGCCTAACATCGCAGTCGTGACAACGCGTGGGTTGCTCGGATTGGTCGCTTCCGGTTGCGGCGGTGTCGAGTCGTGGTTCCGCACAGAGCTCGCCGAGCCCGCCGCGCGGCGGGGCTGGCGGCTCGCGATCACGCTGACGCCGACCGTGGTCCCGTGGTTCGAGGAGGCCGGTGAACTCCAGGCGCTCCAGGCGCTCACGGACCTGAGGATCAGGTGGCAGCCGCGGCTGCCGAGCCAGCCCAAGCCCTACCCGACGCCCGACGCGTTCATCTTCGCCCCCGCCAGTGCGAACTCGGTCGCCAAGCTGGCCCTGGGCATCGGTGACAACCAGGCGCTGACCGCGCTGAACGAGGCCATCGGCGTCGAGAGCTGCAAGGTCGTCGTCATGCCTCAGGCCAATGCGGACAAGCGCCGCCATCCGCTGTGGGAGACGCACGTCACGACGCTCACCGATGCGGGTGTCGTAGTGGTCTCAGAGGTGGCTCCCGGCAGGCTGCTCGACCTGCTGGACACCTAGACTTCACCCTCGTGGTCCAGACGCCGATGATCGCCCCCAGCATCCTGTCCGCCGACTTCGCGCGGCTCGCCGACGAGCTCGCGGCGGTGCCCACGTCGGACTGGGTCCACGTCGACGTCATGGACAACCACTTCGTGCCGAACCTGACCCTCGGCCTGCCGGTGGTGAAGTCGCTGCTCGAGGTGACCGACATCCCGGTCGACTGCCACCTGATGATCGAGGACCCGGACCGCTGGGCGATCGGCTACGCCGAGGCGGGCGCGTACAACGTCACCGTCCACGTCGAGGCCGCGAACGACCCGGTGAAGCTGGCCGCGGACCTGAGGGCCGCGGGCAGCAAGGCGGGGCTGAGCATCAAGCCGGGCACGCCGCTCGAACCGTACGTGGACGTGCTCAAGCACTACGACACGTTGCTGGTCATGTCGGTCGAGCCCGGTTTCGGCGGGCAGAAGTTCATGGCCGACGTGCTGGAGAAGGTGCGCCGGGCGCGCCACCTCGTCGACACCGGGCACCTCACGCTGCTCGTGGAGATCGACGGCGGCATCAACGCCGACACGATCGAGCAGGCCGCGCTGGCCGGGGTGGACTGCTTCGTCGCGGGGTCCGCCGTCTACGACGCCGCCGACCCCGGCAAGGCCGTCGAGGCCCTGCGCGCCCAGGCCGCCCGCGCCAGGGCAGCCGGTACCGCGTGACGCCCGAGGACGCGATGGTGCTCGCCATCGCGGAGAGCGAGCGGGTGCGGGGGACCACGAGCCCCAACCCGCCGGTCGGGTGCGTGATCCTGGACAGCGCCGGAAGAGCGGTCGGCTTCGGCGGCACGCAGCCGGTCGGCGGGTCCCACGCCGAGGTCATGGCGTTGAAGGAAGCGGGCACGAAGGCACAAGGCGGCACCGCGGTGGTCACCCTTGAGCCGTGTGCGCACTACGGCCGTACGCCACCGTGCACGGAAGCGCTGCGGGAAGCCGGCATCAAGCACGTCATTCACGCCGTGAGCGACCCGAACCCCAGTGCCGCGGGTGGCGCCCGGATTCTCGAAGAAGCCGGCATCACCGTCGAGAGCGGACTGCTGCGACAAGAAGTCAGTCGTGGTCCTCTCAGGGCGTGGCTGCACTACGCGCGCACGGGACGTCCACACGTGACGTGGAAGTACGCGGCCTCGCTCGACGGCCGGATCGCCGCGCGCGACGGCACCAGCCGGTGGATCAGCTCGGAGACCTCCCGCAAGGAGGTCCACGACCTGCGCGCGAAGCTGGACGCGATCATCGTCGGCACGAACACGGTCCGCGCGGACGACCCCGCGCTGACGGCCAGGGACGCCGGTGGAATGCCGCTGGCCCGCCAGCCGTTGCCCGTGGTCGTGGGGATGAGCGACCTGCCGGCTGGAGCGAAGCTCCGGCGCACTGCGCTACACCTGCGCACGCACGACCCGGACGAGGTGCTCGCCGCGCTGGCGGACCGGGGCGTGGTGGACGTGCTGCTCGAGGGCGGTGCCACCGTGGCCGGCGCGTTCCTGCGCGCCGGGAGGATCGACCGCGTGCTCGCCTACGTCGCGCCGGCGCTGCTCGGGGACGGTCCCGCGGCGGTGCTGGACGCGGGCGTGTCAACCATCACGGACGCTGTCCGGCTGACCGTGGAAGACGTCACCATGAGCGGACCGGACTTGCGGATCAGCGCGGTTCCGCAAACTTAGGAGGAACGGTGTTCACCGGGATCGTCGAGGAACTCGGCCACGTGGTCGCGACGCAGGACCTGCCCGACGCGGCACGGATCCGCGTCGCCGGGCCGATCGTGACCAGCGATGCGAAGCACGGTGACTCCATCGCGGTGAACGGCGTCTGCCTCACCGTCGTGGAGGTGGAGAACGGCACCTTCACCGCCGACGTGATGCGCGAGACGCTGGAACGCAGCAGCCTCGCGAAGATCACCGCGGGCGACCGGGTCAACCTGGAGCGCGCGGCCGCGGTCGGCCAGCGCCTGGGCGGGCACATCGTGCAGGGCCACGTCGACGGCACGGGCACGGTGCTCGCGCGGGAGAAGGCCGAGCACTGGGAGGTCGTCCACATCGGACTGCCGCCGCAGCTCGCCCGCTACGTCGTGGAGAAGGGCTCGATCACCGTCGACGGCGTGTCGCTGACCGTCGTCTCCGTGTCCGAGGACCAGTTCACCGTGAGCCTGATCCCGACCACGCTCGACCTCACCACGCTCGGGCACCGCACGCCGGGCGCCGTGGTGAACCTGGAGGTCGACGTGCTGGCGAAGTACGTCGAACGACTGGCGATCCCGCACCTGCGGGCCATCGCGGGCGAGGAGGCCCAGTGAGCACCGAGTTCGCCGACATCGAGCGGGCGGTCAGGGACATCGCCGCCGGGCGGCCCGTGGTCGTCGTGGACGACGAGGACCGCGAGAACGAGGGCGACCTGATCTTCGCCGCCGAGAAGGCGACGCCGGAGCTGCTCGCGTTCATGGTCCGCTACACGTCCGGGTACGTCTGCGTGGCGCTGACGGACTCCGACTGCGACCGCCTCGACCTGCCGCCGATGTACCACACGAACCAGGACCAGCGCGGCACCGCGTACACGGTCACCGTGGACGCGCGCGAGGGCGTCAGCACGGGCATCTCGGCGGCCGACCGGGCCCGCACGATCCGGTTGCTGGCCGACCCGACCGCGAAGGCCACCGACTTCAACCGCCCCGGCCACGTGGTCCCGTTGCGCGCCAGGGACGGTGGCGTGCTGCGCCGCCCCGGCCACACCGAGGCCTCCGTCGACCTCGCGCGTCTCGCGGGCCTGTCGCCCGCCGGCGTGCTCTGCGAGATCGTGTCGCAGAAGGTCGAGGAGGACATGGCCCGCCGCGACGAGCTCGAGGTGTTCGCGGCCGACCACGACCTCGCGCTGATCACGATCGCCGACCTGATCGCGTACCGCCGCCGGGTCGAGACCCAGGTCGAACGGGTCGCGGAGGCCCGCATCCCCACGGCGCACGGCGTGTTCACCGCCGTCGGCTACGACAGCCTGCTCGACGGCATCGAGCACGTCGCGCTGGTGTACGGCGAGCTCGGCGACGGCGAGGACGTGCTGGTGCGCGTGCACTCCGAGTGCCTCACCGGCGACGTCTTCGGCTCGCTGCGCTGCGACTGCGGCCCGCAGTTGGACGCGGCGCTGGAAGCCGTTGCGGCCCAAGGACGCGGCGTCGTGCTGTACATGCGCGGGCACGAGGGCCGCGGCATCGGCCTGATGCACAAGCTCCAGGCCTACCAGCTGCAGGACCAGGGCGCGGACACCGTGGACGCGAACCTGGTGCAGGGCCTGCCCGCCGACGCCCGCGACTACGGCACGGGCGCGCAGATCCTCGTCGAGCTCGGTATCAAGTCCATGCGGCTGCTGACGAACAACCCGGCCAAGCGCGTCGGTCTGGAGGCCGGATACGGTCTGCGCGTGCTCGACCGGGTGCCGCTGCCGGTCTCCCCGAACCCGGAGAACCTGCGGTACCTGCGCACCAAGCGCGACCGGATGGGCCACGAGCTGCACCAGCTCGAGCAGTACGAGGCCGTTGTTTCCGCTACGGAGGACCAGGAATGAGTGGCGAGGGCCGCCCCGAGCAGACCGTGCTCGACGGCAAGGGCCTGAGCGTCGCGATCGCGGCGACGCGCTGGCACACCAAGATCACCGACCAGCTCGTCGAGCGCGCCTTGCAGGCCGCGCGGGACGCGGGCTGCGCCGACACGACCGTCGTGCGCGTCGCGGGCGCGATCGAGCTCCCCGTGGTGGTGCAGGAGCTCGCGCGCCACCACGACGCGGTGGTCGCGCTCGGCGTGGTGATCCGCGGTGGCACGCCGCACTTCGAGTACGTGTGCGACTCGGTGACGGCCGGGCTCACCCGCGTCGCCCTGGACGAGTCGACGCCCGTCGGCAACGGCGTGCTGACCACCGACACCGAGGAGCAGGCCTTGGCCCGCGCCGGTCTGCCGGGCTCGGTGGAGGACAAGGGGTACGAGGCCACCGTCGCCGCGATCGACACCGCACTGGTGCTGCGCGGCCTGCGCCAGCCGTGGACCGAGCGGGGGTTCGAGTCGTGACCACCGTCGTCTTCCGCCCCAGGAAGATCCGCCGCGTCGCGTGGGCGTGCGCGGTCGGTCTCGTCGTCGTGTTCACGATCGTCGGCCTGCTGCTCGGCAACACCCCGACCGGCGTGATCTTCCGGACCTCCGACCAGGTCGCCATGATCGTCCTGGGTTTCCTGCTCGCGGGCGGTGTCCTGCTGCTGACCCGTCCGCGCGTCACGGCCGATGCCGCGGGTGTCGACGTGCGCAACGTCGTGACGTCGCACCACTACGACTGGAAGGACGTGCTGTCGGTCAGCTTCCCCGACGGTGCGGCGTGGGCCCGTCTGGAGCTGCCGGAGGACGAGTACATCTCGGTCATGGCCGTGCAGGCCGTGGACCGCGAGTACGCCGTGGCGTCTGTGCGCGCGTTGCGCGAGCTGCACAAGGCAGCGCGTTAAGTCCACTGGCCGAGGATCGCGCCCGCGAGCGTGAGCCCGACGACGTGGTAGCCCGCCCCGATGGCCGCGAAGGTCAGCGGGGCGGGCTTCGTCATGTCGTAGGCGCCCGTCACGAACCTGACCGGCAACGCGATGCCGGCACCGATGACGAGCCCGAGCAGGACGCCTTCCATGATGGTGTCGGTGTCCGACGCGACGCCGATCATCGCGGTGACGAGCGTGAGGACGAGACAGGTGGCGAGCGGGACGGCGTAGGTGCGCACGCCCGTCTCCTCCGGTGGGCTGAGATCCCGTCCGGACGCGTGGTGCCAGGCCCTGCCGAACGCGTAGTCGGCGTACCACACCATCCCCAGCGCGAAGTAGGCGATCGTCGCCACGGCAACGGCCAACCAGTTCAGGTCGCCGAGCACGGTCAGGCTCATCAGGTTCTCCCGCGGTGATCAGGGTGACTTGGCATCGCGGGCTACCGGGTGGGTGTTACCGGTGGTTCGGCTCCGGACATCGCGGAACAGGGCGGGCGTGGCGCCGTCATGGCGAAGGCCCGCCCGGAACGCGTCCGGACGGGCCTTCGGAACCGGTCTGCTGACTAGCTGCGGACCATCTTGCGCAGCACGTACTGCATGATGCCGCCGTTGCGGTAGTAGTCGGCCTCACCGGGGGTGTCGATGCGGACGACCGCGTCGAACTCGACCTTCGAGCCGTCGGCCTTCGCGGCCACCACGTGCACGGTCGACGGGGTCTCGCCGTCGTTGAGCTTCGTGATGCCGGTGAAGTCGAACGTCTCGGTGCCGTCGAGGCCCAGCGACGCGGCGTTCTCGCCCTGCGGGAACTGCAGCGGCAGAACGCCCATGCCGATCAGGTTCGAGCGGTGGATGCGCTCGAAGGACTCCGCGATCACGGCGCGGACGCCGAGCAGCGAGGTGCCCTTGGCCGCCCAGTCGCGCGACGAGCCCGAGCCGTACTCCTTGCCCGCCAGCACGACCAGCGGGACACCCGCCTCCGCGTAGGCCACCGACGCGTCGTAGATGGTGGTCTGCGGGGCGTCGGGCTCGAGGAAGTTGCGGGTGAAGCCACCCTGCACGTCGTCGAGGAGCAGGTTGCGCAGGCGGATGTTCGCGAACGTGCCGCGGATCATCACCTCGTGGTTGCCGCGGCGCGAGCCGTAGGAGTTGAAGTCCTTGCGCTCGACGCCGTGCTCGGTCAGGTACTTGCCCGCGGGCGAGTCGGCCTTGATCGAACCGGCGGGGGAGATGTGGTCCGTGGTGACCGAGTCGCCGAGCAGCGCGAGGACGCGCGCGCCCGAGATCTCGGTGACCGGCTTCGGGTCCATCTCCATGCCCTCGAAGTACGGGGGCTTGCGCACGTAGGTGGACTCGGCGTCCCACTCGAAGGTGTTGCCGGTCGGCGTGGGCAGCGACTGCCAGCGCTGGTCGCCCGCGAAGACGTCCTTGTAGCCCTTGGTGAAGCCCTCCGGCGAGATCGAGGTCGAGATGACCTCGGCGATCTCCTGCGGCGACGGCCAGATCTCGCTCAGGTAGACCGGCTTGCCCTCGGTGTCGGTGCCGAGCGGCTCGGTGGTGATGTCCTTGTCCATCGACCCGGCCAGCGCGTACGCCACGACGAGCGGCGGCGAGGCGAGGTAGTTCATCTTGATGTCCGGGTTGATCCGGCCCTCGAAGTTGCGGTTGCCGGACAGCACCGAGACGACCGCGAGGTCGCCTTCCTGCACACCCGCGGAGATCTCGTCCTGCAGCGGGCCCGAGTTGCCGATGCACGTGGTGCAGCCGTAGCCGACCAGGTGGAAGCCGAGCTTCTCCAGGTACGGCATGAGGCCGGCGCGCTCGTAGTAGTCCATGACGACCTTCGAGCCCGGCGCCAGGGTCGTCTTGACCCACGGCTTGCGCTCGAGACCGCGCTCGACGGCCTTCTTCGCGAGCAGCGCCGCGCCCAGCATCACCGACGGGTTCGAGGTGTTGGTGCACGACGTGATCGCGGCGATCGCCACGGCGCCGTGGTCCAGCTCGAACTCGTTGCCGTCGAGCGAGACCTTGACCGGGTTGGACGGACGGCCGTCGGCGCCTTCGGCGGCGGTCTGCAGGCGCGGTGCGCCGTTGCCGTCCTCGCCCTCGTGCACGGCGATCGGGTCGGAGGCGGGGAACGTCTCCTCGACGGCCTCGTCCACGTCGGACTTCTCGTCCGCGACGTGCGCGACGTAGTCCTTCAGCGCGGTGCGGAACGACGCCTTGGCGTTGGTCAGCTCGATGCGGTCCTGCGGGCGCTTCGGGCCGGCGATGGACGGGACGACCGTCGCGAGGTCCAGCTCCAGCGTCTCGGAGTAGACGGCCTCGCGGGACGGGTCGTGCCAGAGGCCCTGCTCCTTGGCGTAGGCCTCGACGAGAGCGATCTGCTCCTCGGAGCGGCCGGTCAGGCGCAGGTAGTCGATGGTCTCGCCGTCGATCGGGAAGATGCCGACCGTGGAGCCGAACTCCGGCGACATGTTGCCGATGGTGGCGCGGTTCGCGAGCGGCACGGCGCCGACGCCCTCGCCGTAGAACTCGACGAACTTGCCGACGACGCCCTGCTTGCGCAGCATCTCGGTGATCGTCAGCACGAGGTCGGTGGCGGTGGCGCCTGGGGGCAGCTCACCGGAGAGCTTGAAGCCCACGACGCGCGGGATCAGCATGGAGACCGGCTGGCCGAGCATCGCGGCCTCGGCCTCGATGCCGCCGACGCCCCAGCCCAGCACGCCGATGCCGTTGACCATCGTGGTGTGCGAGTCGGTGCCCACCAGGGTGTCCGGGTACGCCTGCCCGTTGCGGACCATGACGACGCGGGCCAGGTGCTCGATGTTGACCTGGTGCACGATGCCGGTGCCGGGCGGCACGACCTTGAACTCGTCGAACGCGGTCTGGCCCCAGCGCAGGAACTGGTAGCGCTCCCGGTTGCGCTCGTACTCCAGGTCGACGTTCAGCTCGAACGCGTCCGGGCGGCCGAAGATGTCGGCGATGACCGAGTGGTCGATCACGAGCTCGGCGGGGGCGAGCGGGTTCACCTTCTCGGCGTCGCCACCGAGCTGGGTGACGGCTTCGCGCATGGTCGCGAGGTCGACGACGCACGGCACGCCGGTGAAGTCCTGCATCACGACGCGGGCCGGCGTGAACTGGATCTCGGTGTTGGGCTCCGCGGTGGGGTCCCAGGCGGCGAGAGCGCGCACGTGGTCGGCGGTGATGTTCGCGCCGTCCTCGGTCCGCAGCAGGTTCTCCAGCAGGATCTTCAGGCTGAACGGAAGACGCTCGGCGCCCTCCACGGCGCTCAGCCGGAACACCTCGTACGAGGCGTCGCCGACGTTGAGCGTGCCGCGGGCGCCGAAGCTGTCCAGGCTAGTGCCTCCGGCGCCGGCGGGCGCGGGCGTAGCTGGCTGAGTCACGTGCAACTCCATACTGGTGACAGCGCAGTGGTCAGTTCGGGTATGGGGAGAGTCTTCCTCAAGCGGTCGACCACTGCCCCTCGACCCCAAACAGTACGCTTGTCCTGTAATCGGGTTCAACCCAGGTTGCCCTAAGTCACGGGTTCAGCAGGACGATCGCGAGCGAGATCAGCATCAGCACCTTCGCCCCTTCCAGCGCGATGTAGGCGAGGTGGGTGCGCGCCGCGGGCGGCGTCCCGCCCGCGATGACGATCGCGGCCCTGGCCTCGAGCCGAGGCCGCAGCAGCACCACCTGCACGGCGAGCGTCACCGCGAGCGCGATGAGCAGGACCGTCGCCGCGAGCGGGCGGGGAGCGAGCGCGAACGTGATCGCGGTGGCGGCGGCGAGCACGATCTCGGAGGCGTTCAGCGCGCGGAACACGAGCCGGCCGATGCCGAGGCCCAGCGGCAGCGTGATGCCGGGCGCGCGGAACTTGAGCGGCGCCTCGATCGAGATCGCCACGACCATGCCGAGCCAGATGCACGCCGAAGCGAGCGGAAGTGCGGTCATGGGTGGTTATCTTGGCGTGGTGCTCCTCGACCAGGTTTCGAAGCGCTACGGGCGCGGTCCGTGGGTGCTGCGCGACCTCACCCTCGAAGTATCCGGCCTGACCGTGCTGACCGGCGCGAACGGCACCGGCAAGTCCACGTTGCTCAAGATCGCCGCCGGGGTGCTGAGGCCCACCTCGGGACGGGTGACGCGACCCGCGGCCGTCGGGTACGTGCCCGAGCGGTTCCCGTCGGACGTGAAGATGTCCGCCGCGGCCTACTTGGCGCACATGGGGCGTGTCCGCGGGGCGTCGCCGAACGACGTGCTGGAGCGCCTGGGGTTCGTCGGGTCGATGACGGCGCCGATGTCGGAGCTGTCCAAGGGCAACGCGCAGAAAGTCGCGCTGGCGCAGGCATTCCTGGCCTCCGACGTGCTGGTGCTCGACGAGCCGTGGACGGGCCTCGACCCGGAGGCGGGTGCCGAGCTGGTGGCGTTGCTGCGGGGACGGACGGCGCTCGTGTCCGACCACGAGGGACACCTCGCCGACGCGACGAGGGTGGACCTCGCCGGCGGGCACGTGACGATCGAGCTCAGCCGGGTGGTGGGGCTGGCCGCGCTGGAGGCGTTGGAGGGCGTGCGGTCGGTGTCCTCGCGCGGGTCCTCCGCGCGGGTGGTGGTCGCACCGGACCGCAGTGACCACGTGCTGGCGGAGGCGTTGCGGCTCGGGTGCTCGGTGCGGAGCGTGCGGTGATCTCCCTGGTGCGCTACCTCGCGGCCGACGTCCTGCGCGGGCAGCGGTACCTGGCGCCCCTGCTGGTGTTCCTCGGCGTGCTGGGCATGTTGTTCTCCTCCGACGCGGGGCAGCCGCTGGAGGCCTACTCGGGTTCCGCCGCGTTGCTCTACCCGATCACGGCGTGGACGGCCGTCGTGGTGGCGACCTCCGAGGACGTCGTGCGGCGGGAGATCACCGTGGTGTCGGCCGGTGGCTGGTCCCGGGTGCTGACGGCGGCGGCTCTGGTCGCGGTGATCTTCGCGCTGGTCATGGCACTCGTGGCGGCGGTCTGGCCGGTGGTCACCAACCCGCACCCCTACACCGTGGGTGAGTTCTTCGCCGGGCTCGGCGCGCACGCCGCCTGCGCGTTGCTGGGCGTCGGCGTGGGGCTGCTGTTCGCGCGGCCGGTGTTCGACTCGATCGGGCGGACCGTGCTCGCGGTGTTCTCGGTCGTCGTGCTGACGTTCCCGCTGGGGCGCGTGACCCCGCTCGGGTGGGTGCTGGACGCCTTGGGGCACAACCGGATGACGCCCTCGGTGCTGTGGGCGGGAGTCGTCGGTGCCGCGCTGGTGTCGGCCGCGGTCGTCGTGGGCGCGCGGCGGGCGTGATGCGCGTCAACGGCCACGGCACTCGGCCGGGAAACCGCAGAGGCCCTGCCACCGCGCCGGTGCGGGTGACAGGGCCTCGGACGGCGGGCGGTCCTACTTCTTGATCAGCTCGATCAGCGCGTCGACGTCCTTGGGCTCGAAGCCGCGGAACAGCGTCAGCGCCAGCTCGTAGTACGAGCGGACCGGGCTCACGTACCACTTTCCGTCGACCTCGGTCGAGACGACGCCGACACCGGTCTTCATGACCGACCCGGCCACCCGGCCGATGATCTCGACGGCCTCGGCGGGGATCTTCGCGCCGCCCTGCTGCTGCAGCAGCTGCGTGATGTCGTCCGCGCACAGCTTCTGCGCGCCCTCGCCGGGGATGTCGGCCGAGTAGCAGTCGCCCTCACGGGTGATCGTGACGGTCTCGCCCTCGGCGGTCACCGACAGCTTCTTCACCGTGACCTGCTTGCCGCCGGTGACGTCCTTGACGTCGGTCTCCAGCGCGTCGAGCTTGGCGCCGGTCTTGTCCATCCTGCCCGCCTGCTCCAGCAGCAGCGGCCCGAGGTCGTGCAGCACGCCGGCCTCGTCCGGCGGCAGCAGCGCGATGACCTTCTTCAGGTCGCCGTCCAGCGCCGCGTTGACGAGGTTCTTCGCCGCGTCCTCCGGCGAGCCCGCGCCCTCCGGCGCGAAGCCGGACTGCGGCCACTTCAGCTTCTCCTCCTCCAGGACCGCGTTGGCGATCGTGTAGAAGGCGCTCGGGTACCACTTGTCGCCGACCTTGATCGACGCGATGCCGATCGGCGCGCCGCGCTTCTTCACCTCGGCGGTGATGTCGATCGTCTCGGACTTGGAGGTGGTCAGGCTGATCTCGTCGCCGAGCGCGTCGACGAGCTTGTCGGTGAGCGGGATCTTCGACGCGTCCGAGGTGATCGTGATCTTGCCCTCGACCAGCTTGTTGATGCTGAGGTGGTCGTTGACCTTCTCGGTGGCGGCCTCGTCGAACTTGATGTTCTCGCTCTTGAACTCGATGCCGGAGAGCTTGTTCGGGTCGGCCTCGGGCTTGAGGATCTCGAGGCGCTTCATCTCCTTGGTCATCGACTCCATGTAGTCCTTCGACAGCGCCGCCTCCGCGGGCGCCAGCGAGGCCATGATGCCGACGACGTCACCGCTGCCGAGCTGTTCGATGAGGTTCTTGGCCGCGACCTCCGGCGTGTCCTGACCCGCGTTCGCCGCCGGGTCGGACTTCTTCAGAGCGAAGAACGTGACAGCGCCGCCGACGAGCAGCAGCACCGCGACCACGGCCGTGATGACCAGGCCCGTGCGCTTCTTCTTCGGCGGCTCGCCACCCATCGGGGCGTAGCCGAACGGCTGCTGCTCGAAACCGGGCTGCGGAAAGCCCTGCGGACCCGTCTGCGGGAAGCCCTGCTGCGGGAAGCCCTGCGGTCCGGTCTGGGGATGGCCGCCCTGCTGGGGGTTGCCACCCTGCTGCGGCTGGTGCGGGTAGCCGCCCTGCTGGGGCTGCTGCCCGTACGGGTTGTTCTGCGGCTGCCACTGGCCGCCGCCGCCACCTGGGTAGCTCACGGGTTCCCTCCTGGAGTTCTCACTGCGCTGCGCCTGGTCGAGGTGAGCACCGTGATCGCCCCCACGATCGTCAGTACGGCACCGGCAAGGGTGGTGACCGGTCCGGCGATGCTGATCCCGACCAACGCGCCCTTGCTGTCCCCTTGGACTGTGGCCAGTAGGGCCACGGTTCCGCTGATCGTGCCAAAGAGAAGGCCGACGCACGCGGCAATTCGTGGAAATCGGACCACGTGCAGCGCGACGGCGGCCATCGCGAGGGGGGTGAGACCCACCCAGATCGACGTGACGACGCCTCCCGCCACCCCGTCCAACCCGGCGAGATCACGCAGCGAGAGCACCTCGTAACTGTCCCTCGTGGTGGAGCCGGATTTCAGCCAGGGCAAGAAGGTCCCGGTGATCGAAGTGACGAGTCCCACTGCCGCGACGGCGGCTCCCACTGCGCTGCGCACCCGGCTAGTGTGAACCGATGGCCTCCGACGCGTGCAAGGCGGCACGGGCGCTGGTCGCGTCCGCGCACCGGATCACCGTGCTGACGGGTGCCGGGGTCTCCACGGATTCGGGCATCCCGGACTTCCGCGGGCCAGGGCCGGACGGGGTCTGGGCGCGCGACGACGCCGGGCCCGGCTTCTCGCTCGACGCCTACCTCTCCGATCCCGAGGTCCGCAGGCTCGCGTGGCGGACCCGCCTGGACAGTCCGGTGTGGACCGCCAAGCCCAACGCCGCGCACAAGGCGCTGGCCGAACTGGAACGGTCTGGGCGGTTGCGCACCGTGGTCACGCAGAACGTCGACGGCCTGCACCAGAAAGCGGGCTCCGACCCGCACCGCGTGCTGGAGCTGCACGGCACGTTGCACGCGACCTCCTGCCTGGGATGCGGTGCGACGGGACCGATGCGCGACGCGCTCCAGCGCGTCGCCGGCGGAGAGCCGGAGCCGGACTGCCCGCGCTGCGGCGGGATCCTCAAGTCCGCCACGATCTCGTTCGGGCAGGAGCTCGACGGGGAGGTCCTGCGCCGCGCCCGCCTCGCGGTCCTGGACTGCGACGTGCTGCTGGTGGCCGGGACGTCGCTGTCGGTGCAGCCCGCCGCCGGACTGGTGCCGCTGGCCGCGCGCGCCGGAGCGCGGGTGGTCATCTGCAACGCCGAGCCCACCCCGTACGACTCGGTCGCGACCGTCGTGCTGCACGAGCCCGTCGGCGAGGTGCTGCCCGACCTCAGCTCCGTTCCTCCATCCGGGGGAGGACGGTTCTCGTCCTGGGGAGATCCGAGCACCTGGTCGTAATGTCGGTCCATGCGCGTACCGCTGATCACCACGGACTTCCTGGACCGGGCGTCGTTCGCGTTCGCGGCGGCGACGGCGGTCGTCGACGAGCCGGACCAGCCGGCCGAACCGGTCGCGACGACGACGTATGCGGACATGGCGAGGCGGGTGCGCGCGTGGCAGGCGGGGCTCGACGCGCTGGGCGTCGGCGAGGGCGAGCGGGTCGCCGTCGTCAGCCACAACTCCGCGCGGATGCTGGAGCTGCTGCACGCGGTGCCCGGCAGCGGGCGGATCTGCGTGCCGGTGAACTTCCGCCTGCGCCCCGACGAGGTGAAGTACATCGTCGAGCACAGCGGCGCGTCGGCGTTGTTCGTCGACCCCGAGCTGTCCCTGGACGACGTCACCGCGCGGCACAGGTTCACGCTGGGCGAGGAGTCGGAGTCACTGCTGCGCTTCGACGTGGAGCCACGGCCGTGGAGCGATCCCTCGGAGGACGCGACGGCGACGATCAACTACACCTCGGGCACCACAGCGCGGCCCAAGGGCGTGCAGCTCACCCACCGCAACATTTGGCTGAACGCGGTCACGTTCGCCATGCACACCCGTGCGTGGGAACGCGACGTGTACATGCACGTGCTGCCGATGTTCCACTGCAACGGCTGGGGCATGCCGTTCGGGCTGGCCGGCCTCGGCGTGCCGCAGGTGGTGCTGCGCAAGGTCGACGGCACCGAGATCCTGCGCCGTGTGCGTGACCACGGCGTCACGCTCATGTGCGGTGCACCGGCCGTGTGGAACGCCGTGCTGGACGCCGCCGCTTCGTGGGATGGTGAGATCCCCGGCCGTGACACCGTTCGGATCGTGTGCGCCGGTGCGCCGCCGCCCTCGCGCACGATCCAGCGCGTGACCGAGGAGCTCGGGTGGGAGTTCCTGCAGATCTACGGCCTCACCGAGACCGCGCCGCTGCTCACGTTCAACCGCGCCCAGCCGGGGCCGTCGGGTGCGGAGAAGGCCCGCCTCCAGGCGCGGGCGGGCGCACCGGCGCTGGGCGCGCGGCTGCGGATCTCCGACACCGGCGAGGTGCTCGCGCGGTCGAACGTGGTCATGGAGGGCTACTGGGAGAACCCGGAGGCCACCTCCGACGCCATCGAGGACGGCTGGTTCCACACCGGTGACGGCGGCCACTTCGACGACCAGGGCTACCTGACGATCTCCGACCGCAAGAAGGACGTGATCATCACCGGCGGTGAGAACGTCTCGTCCATCGAGGTCGAGGACTGCCTGTTCGCGCACCCCGCCGTCACCGAGGTGGCGGTGATCGGCGTGCCCGACGAGAAGTGGGGTGAGACGATCAAGGCGCTGGTCGTGCGCTCCGCGGACGTCACCGAGGCCGAGCTGATCAGGCACTGCAAGGAGCGGCTCGCCGGGTACAAGGCGCCGACGTCGGTCGAGTTCCGCGACGCGATCCCGCGCACGGCCACCGGCAAGATCCAGAAGTTCAAGCTCCGCGAGCCGTACTGGGCGGGCCGCGAGCGCGGCGTCAACTAGGGCCGGCGCCGGAGTCCGGAGGAGACGGCTCGGCCGGTTCCCCGCCGACGGTCGTGCGCAGGGAGCGCACCGCCTCCGTCAGGAGATCGCGCAGGGTCCGGGTCTCGCCCGGCCGAGTCCACTCCCGCATCGCCGCCTGCTGCGCGAGCATGGCGGCGCCGGCGGCCAGGAACGCGCCGGTGGGGTCACACCCCCGTGCGTGGAGCGCGGCCGCGATGTCCTCGGTGAGCGCGGCGTTCTTGCCGAGCTCGCGCTCCTGCAGCTCCGGGTTGGCGGCGATGACGGCGTACCGGCGCGTCACCACGGCACGGCGGCTCTCCAGCATCTTGTCGGCGACGACTCTCATCGCGCACACGACGGCGTCGAGCGGCGGCAGCGCGTCGGCGGCGGTGATCTCGCGGACCAGCTCCTGGCGGAGCTCCGCGTCCATCCCGAACAACACCTCGCGCTTGTCGGCGAAGTGGTTGAAGAACGTCCGCTGGGTCAGCTCGGCCCGCCGGGCGATCTCGGCGACCGTCGTGCGCTCGAAACCCTGCTCGTCGAAGAGCTCCAGGGCGGCGGCCTGCAGGCGCTCGACTGCGTCCGGTTTCCATCGCGGCATGGCGCGAGCCTAGCGATTGCACGATGTGCAGTCAGCAGTGCTACGGTGATTGCACAAACTGAAATCACTTGGCACCAGGAGGCTTCGTCATGGTCGCTGTGTCGATCGTCCGTCCCGGCGAGGGCGAACTCATCGCCAACGGTCCGGCGCAGATCCGGATCCTCGAGGACGGCAGCAACACCGCTCACCGCCTGGGGATCGGTGAGGTCGTCATCCCCCCGCGCACCCCCGGTCCTCCGCAGCACCGCCACGCGCAGCACGACGAAGGCTTCTACGTGCTCGCGGGCACCGTGCGGTTCACCATCGGCACCGACAACCACGACGTCGGCGCCGGCGCGTGGGTCACGGTCCCGCCGGGCGCGCCGCACACCTTCGCCAACCCCGGTGACGACCCGGCGGTCATGCTGACCACCTTCACGCCGGACCTGTACGTGCAGTACTTCCGCGACCTCAAGGCCATGGTCGAGTCCGGCCGGCCCATGACCCGCGAGACCATGGCGCCGATCTGGGAGAACTACGCGACCGAACCCGCCACCGAATTCGCGCCGTGACACGTGGTGCCCGCCCCGCGGCCCTCGGCCGCGCGGCGGGCGGCCCGGCCGTGATCCGCGCCGGCGGCGGATCAAACCTGATCGTCCCGAAAGGACCACCGTCCGTGGTCCGCTGTGACACGTGTGGTTGACGGTGCGTGAGTTCCGGATGCGCCGTATGAGTCTGATTGGTCTAATTCGGACGGAGGTGATGCTTCGGTGTTGACACGACTCTCCGCCGTGGTGGTGCTCATGACCGCTGTCTTCACGGGAACGGCCGCGGCCGTGCCGCCTCCTCCGCCGAACCCGAGCGACGCGGAGATCTCGGCGTCGCGAGCGGAGGCGGACGCGAAGGCGGCCCGCGTCGGCGAGCTGACCGGCCGGCTCACCCAGGCGGAAGCGCGCCTTCAGGAGCTGCAGGACGAGGTCTCGCACAAGCGCGAGCTCGCCAACAAGGCGCGGGTCGACCTGGAGACCGCCATCGCCGAGGCCGACGCGGCCCGCCGCGAGGCCTCCGCCGCCCGCGTGCAGGCCGACGCGGCGTCCGCGGCCGTCGAGCAGAGCCGCCGCGCGCTGGACGAGTTCGTGGCCGCGTCGTACTCGCAGGGCAGCACCGTCGGCTCGTTCTCCGCCTACATCGGCGCGAAGTCGCCGGAGGACCTGCTGGCCCGCGCCCAGATGCTCGAGGCGGTGTCGGCGTCGGGCCTCAACCGCCTGGACCAGGTGACCCGCGACCAGGGCACCGCCGCCAACCTCGACTCCGCCGCCCGCGCGGCGCTCAAGACGGCCGAGTCGAAGCAGGCCGCCGCCGACGAGGCGAAGAAGGCGGCCGACCAGGCCCAGCGGGCGGCCGTGGAGGCGCACGCCTCGCAGGCGGCCGCGATCGCGGAGCTGCAGGCCGGCCGGGACGCCGTCGAACGCGAGCTCCTCGCCGCGCGCGGTGAGGCGGGCGGCCTGGAAGCGCAGCGCCGCCAGTACGACCAGTGGGCCGAGGCGAAGAGGCGCGAGGACGAGGAGAACGCCCGTCGCGCGGCGGCCGCCGCATCGGCTCCGGCGCCGGTCCAGGCTCCGGCGCCGCGTCCCGCCGCCGCTGCTCCGGCGGGCAACCGCGTGCAGACGGTGATCAACCGCGCGTTGTCGCAGCGCGGCGTCATCTACGCGTGGGGTGGCGGCAACTACAACGGCCCCACCTACGGCGTGCGCGACGGCGGCGTCGCCGACTCGTTCGGCGACTACCGCAAGATCGGCTTCGACTGCTCCGGCCTGATGATGTACGCCTTCGCCGGCGTCGGCGTCTACCTGCCGCACTACAGCGGCTACCAGTACAACTCCGGGCGCAAGGTGCCGCTGTCGCAGATGGCGCCGGGCGACATGATCTTCTGGGGCCCCGGCGGCGGCACGCACGTGGCGCTGTACCTGGGCGGCGGGATGATGGTGGAGGCACCGCACTCCGGTGCCGTGGTGCGCATTTCGCCGGTGCGCTACGGCGGCATCATGCCGTACGTGACTCGCATGCTGTGACGTGCTCCCGCAGCAGTGGCGGCACCACCAGGCCGAGGCCGTGGACGACGTCGACCGTCACGACCTCGGCGTCCGGTGCGAGGCGGGCGAGCCGGGCCGTGGCCTCGGCGGCGTCGTGCACCGACCCCTTCCCGGCGAGGACCACCCTGGTCGGCACCGAGATCGACCGCAGCTCGTCGTCTCCGAAGTGGCTGAGAACGAAGATCTTCATCTGGAAGCCGAGGCCGGCGAGGACCAGTGAGCGCAGCAGCGGGTCCACGAACACGCCGTACTTCCCGTCCGGCTTGACGCGGCGGCGCAGGAAGGCGGGCATGAGCATCACCGCGAGCCCGGTGAAGAGGTAGAGCCTGCCCGTGTTCATCGACTCCATGAAACCGCCGGGGTCGAACGCGGTCACGCGCGCGACTCGTCCGGGCGAGCGGATGGCCTGGTTCAAGGCGAGCCAGCCACCGCGGGACAGACCCACGAGGTGGTACCGATCGTGGCCCAGGCCCGCCAGGACCTCGGCGAGCCAGTCGGCGTTGTCCTGGTGATCGGTGATCGGCCTGGTCTGCACGGAGCGGCCCGCCTCGCCCATCGAGTCGACCGCGTACAGGACGTGGTCGCGGCCGATGTCGGCCACGAACCGTTGCCACACGAGGGAAGTCGTAGCCAGGCCGTGCAGCAGGACGAGCGGCTCGCCGGCACCGCTGCCGCTGCGGCGCACGTAAGTCGGGCCGAACGACGTCTCGACCGTCAGGTCCTCGTGCGGCAGTGGCCAGTCCAGGAGCTCGTCGTAGACGGCGTGGTAGCGCTGTCTCGCCTTGTCGTTCGCGAAGCGGCTGATCGTCATGGTGGAACCCCCCAGGTCGTTTTTGTGGTGCACTTGCACCATAACTCAGTGTGAGCGGTGCTGTCATCCGGTGTGGCACAGTTGGCCGGTGCCGAAGCGTGTGGATCATGAGGAACGCCGCCGGGAGATCACCGAGGCGGTCTGGCGGATCGCCACGGCCGAGGGGCTCGCCGCCGTGACGCTGCGCCGGGTCGCCGCCGAGGCCGGCATCTCGATGAACCTGGTGCAGTACTACTTCACCAGCAAGGAGAAGATGATCCGCTACGGCCTGGAGCGCGTCATCGAGGTGGCGGTGGCGCGGATGTCGGCGGAGCTGGAGGCGGTCCGCGAGTCGGGCGACTCCCGTGCCGTCGTGCGCGCGGCGATCGTGGGCATGCTCCCCGTCGACGACGTCACGAGGCACACGTCCGCCGTTTACTACGCGTATCTGCTCCACGCGATCACCGACGAGGAGATCCGGTCGATCGTCAGCGGCATCCCGCGGCAGCTCGCGCCGCGGCTGGCGCACCGGGTGCCCGGCGCCGACCCGTTGGTGGAGCTGGAGAGCCTGATCGCGCTCGCGAGCGGGCTCGCGGTGGGCGTGCTCGTCGGCTCGTACACCGCGGAGGAGGCGGTGGCGTTCGTCGACCACCGGCTCGACCGGCTGTACGCCTAGAGGTCCGCAGCCCGTCCGCGCTCGGGAGGCTCACGGTGCGGCTAGCTTGGTGACGTGAAGATCGTGGTGTTCGGTGCGTCGGGCATGGTGGGTCAGGGCGCGCTGCGCGAGTGCCTGCTCGACCCGGAGGTCGGTTCCGTGGTGACGGTGGGGCGCTCGCCGCTGGCCGTGACGGACCCGAAGCTGCGGCACGTCGTGCACGCGGACTTCGGTGACCTGTCGCCGATCGCCGGCGAGCTGGCCGATGCCGACGCGTGCTTCTACTGCGTGGGCGTCACGTCCGCGGGTCTGACCGAAGCCGAGTACATGCCCGTGACGCACGACTACGCCCTTGAGGCTGCGCGTGTCGTCGGTGGCACGTATGTGTACGTGTCCGGTGAGGGTGCGAACGCCGAGAGCCGCACGATGTGGGCGCGCGTGAAGGGCCGCACGGAGAACGAGCTGCTGGCGCTGGACCGGCCGGTGTTCGTCGTGCGGCCGGGATTCATCCAGCCGCGGCACGGGATCACGTCGCGGACCCGCATCTACCGCTACCTGTACTCGTGGTCGTCGTGGCTGTTCCCGGTGCTGCGGCGGCTGGCGCCGAAGTTCGTCACCAGCACCGACCAGCTCGGCCGCGCGATGGTGGCGCTGGCCAAGGGCGCGCACGCGGACCGGGTGCTGCGCAGCGACGGGATCAACCGCCTCGCGCGCTGACCCCCGTCACGCGGGCTTGAACGCGTCCCCGGTCGTCACGACACCGGCTGACCGGCCCGGCGCGGTGTGGTTCTCCCAGTAGAGGTTCGTGTGCGCGATGACCTTGTCCGGGGTCGGCGCGCCCCACTCCGACAGGTCCTCCGTGGTGTGGGCGTCGCTCACGAGCAGGGCGTCGTAACCGCGGACGATCGCGCCGTGCAGGGTCGAGCGGATGCACTCGTCGGTCTGCGCGCCGGACACCACGAGGCTGCCGACGCCCTTGCCCGCCAGCACCTCCTCGAGGTCGGTCGCCTCGAACGAGTCGGCGTAGGTCTTGTGCACCACCGGTTCGCCGTCGGCGACCTTCAGCTCCGGCACGAACTGCCAGCCGTCGGAGCCGACCGGCATGTGCTCGGCGTTGCTGTGCTGCACCCACACGACGTCGACGCCGGCGGCGCGGGCCTTGTCGACGAGGCTGGCGACGTTGGCCACGACCTCGTCGCGGTTGTGGGCGTGGTCCACGACGCCCACTTGGACGTCGATCACGAGCAATGCGGTGTTGGGACGGTTCGCCAGAGTCGTCACCCCCGCAGCTTATGGCTCGTCATAGGCCGTGCAAGGGGGTTGAGTCGGGTGTGGACGCCTCCACCCGTGCGGCTCAGCGGGAACGCAGCCGGCGCAACATGCGGGCGTCTTCGAAACCGACGTTGCGCGCCGCGGTCTCGACGGTGGCGCCTTGGCCGATGAGGTGTTCTGCCCGTTCGACGCGAAGGGCTTGCTGGTATTTCAACGGCGTCATGCCGGTCGCACGGCTGAACAGTCGCGTCACGGTTCGTTCGCTGCAACCGGCGTGCGTGGCCAGTTCGGCCAACGAGAGGCGGTCGGCCAGACGTGACTCGATGACGTCCTGGATGCGGTGCACGGTCTCGTTGACGTGTGAGCGATGCCGCAGCAGCACGCTGGCTTGGTGGTCGTCGCCGTTCCTGCGCGCGTAAACGACCATCGTGCGTGCGATGGCGGCGGCAACGGACGGACCGTGGCGCACGGCGACGAGGTGCAGCGCGAGATCGATGCCGCTCGCGATGCCCGCGGACGTCACGACCCTGCCGTCCTCCACGAACAGAACGTCCCGTGTGACCCGTGCGGCCGGGTAGCGCTGTTCGAGTTCGTCTTGCAGTTCGTGGTGTGTGGTGCAGCGGCGACCATCGAGCAGACCTGCGCGTCCCAACACGTCCGCACCCGAACACACACTGGCGACCGTGCCACCGGTGAAGTGGTGTGCGCGCAACCACTCCATCGCACGGCCGCTCAGGTGCCCGGTTCCGGCGATCTTGGGCGAACGCCATCCCGGCACGAACACGAGGTCGTGCACGTCGAGAGAGGGCAGCTCGGACGACGTGCCCAGCGGCACGCCCTGATGGCTGAGCACGGAGTCCGAGTCGCCGACGTACGACAACGCGTAGCCGCCGACGATGTCGGCGGCGCTGGAGAACACCTGCGCCGGCCCCGCGAGGTCGAGCAGGTGCACTCCCGGAACGAGCAGGAAGACGACTCTGGTCACGATCCGGTCAGCGTAGCGACGTCCGAGATCCGCGCGAACCGGCCCGCCAGCACGTACTCGGTGCGGTCGATGATCTCCTGCACCCCCAGCACCTTCCCGGTGCGCCAGTGCGGCAGCGGCGTGGTGGCCGTCGCGTCCGTCACGAACGTCATGCCGAACCCGAGGTCCGACCCCACCCGCGTGGTCGTCTCGCAGCACTGCTCGGTCCTGATGCCGCTGATCAGCAGCTCCCGCACGCCGTGCGCGGTGAGCGTCTGCTGCAGGCTCGTGGTGGTGAACGCGTTGTGCGACGTCTTGGTCAGCACCTGCTCGTCGTCGAGCGGCTTGAGCCCGTCCATCAGCCGCACGTGCCCGAGCGCGGGGTCGAACACGTCGCCGGTGCCGGGTTCGGCGTGCAGCACCCACACGACGAGGTCACCGGCGTCCCGGCTCATGTCGACGAGCCGGTTCACCTTGCCGACGACGTCCGGGTTGGAGGTCTCGGCCCAGTCGGCGCGCCGGCGGAACGACTCCTGGACGTCGATGACGATCAATGCTCGCTTCATGTCCCAGAGCCTCGCGGTCGCGGCGCCGGCCGGACAGGCACGACCCGGCCGCACAGCGGACGGATCCGGTCACAGCGGCCGGCGGCCGGCGAACCCCAGGTCGGCCCGGTGGTACCAGGCCAGCGAGCGATCGCCCTCCAGCCAGCACAGCAGCACCGGCACCCCGTCCCTCTCGGAGGGGAAGTCGACGAGCAACGGCGCGAAGCCCTTCAGCTCGGCCCCCGTCCGCTGGACGGACTCCAGCAGCTCGTCCAGCCGGGCCTGCGCGGCCTTGAACTCCGGCAGCCCGCCGAGGGAGGAGCCACCGGCGGCCAGCTCGGCGGCGTCGGCGCGCAGCGCGACGATCTCGTCCAGCACCGGCAGCAGCCGCTCCAGCTCGGACCGGGCCTCGGACAGGGTGAACAGTCCCACGACGCCAAGGCTGGCACAGTGGGCGGAATGACGTGGCGACGGGTGACCTCACCGTGAACCGGGTCGGCCTCGGCGCCATGCGCCTGCCGCAGCAGGGAGCGGCGTTCGACCCGAAGGCGAGGCCGCGCGACCGCGCGCAGGCGATCGAGGTCCTCAGGACGGCCGTGGAGCTCGGCGTCAACCACATCGACACGGCCGCCTTCTACTTCTCCGCCACCAGGTCGGCGAACGAGCTGATCAACACCGCGCTGGCGCCGTACCCGCGGGACCTGGTGATCGTCACCAAGGTCGGTCCCGGCCGCACGCCGCAGGGGGAGTGGCTGCCGTTCGCGACGCCGGGCGGGCTCCGGGGGCAGGTCGAGGAGAACCTCCGCCAGCTCGGGCTCGACCGCCTCGACGTGGTGAACCTGCGGGTCGGCGGGCTCGACGACCTGACGCCGCACTTCGAGCAGCTCGCCGAGCTGCGGCGGGAGGGGCTGATCCGGCACCTCGGGCTGTCGAACGTCAAGCCGCACCACCTCGACCAGGCGCAGCGGGTCGCGGAGGTCGTGTGCGTGCAGAACTCCTACGGGCTCGGCCACCACCCCGAGCAGGACGACTTCCTCGGGGTCTGCGGCGAGCGCGGCATCGCCTACGTGCCGTTCTTCGCGCTCACCGGTGCCGCCAAGGAGGCGGGCGGGCAGCGGGAGGACGACGACGTCGCCGAGGTCGCCCGCGCCCACGACGCCTCGCCCGCGCAGGTCAGGCTGGCGTGGACGCTCGCCAGGGGCGAGCACGTGCTGGTCATCCCCGGCACCGGCGACCCAGGCCACCTGCGGCAGAACGTCGAGGCGGGGGAGCTGCGGCTCACCCCCGAGGAGCTCACCCGCCTCGACGCCCTGCACCTCACCGGGAGCTGATCCGCCCGAACAGCCACGCGGCCCAGCCGGACGCCACGACGAGCAGGCCGCCCGACCAGGCGAGCGCGAGCCAGCCGGACTCGGCGGGAGCACCGGTCAGCAGTGCCCGCACGGTCTCGATGACCGGCGTGACCGGCTGGTGCTCGCTCACCGCCCGCAGCCAGGGCGGCATCGTCGTCACCGGGACGAAGGCGCTGCTCAGGTACGGCAGGAACAGCATGGCGAAACCGAGCAGGCTCGCCGACTCGACCGACCGCGCGATCAGGCCGAAGCCCGCCGCGAGCCACGACAGCGCCAGCACGTAGAGCAGCAGCAGGCCCAGCGCCAGCGCCCAGGCCCCGATCGAGGCCGTGGGGCGGAAGCCCATCAGCACGGCGACCAGCACCACGGCGAACGTCGCCACGGCGTTGCGGGCGAGCGAGGCGACCACGTGGCCGGTCAGCACGGCGGCGCCGCTGATCGGCATCGAGCGGAACCGGTCGACCACGCCCTTCTTCATGTCGTCGGCCACCGACATCGCGGTGGAGGTGGCGCCGTAGCCGGTGCACAGCACGACGATGCCGGGCACCACGTAGTCCACATAGGACTGCACCGAGCTGATCGCGCCGCCGAACACGTAGACGAACAGCGACATCATCAGCACCGGCAGCACGATCGCCATGATCACGAGGTCGAGGTTGCGGCGGCCCAGCCGGATGCTGCGGCCGATCATGGTGAGCGACGCGGTCATGCGGCTGCCCCCGTCAGGGCCGCGAAGACGTCGTCCAGGGTCGGCCGGTGCGTGGACACCCGCAGCGGGCGCACGCGGGCCGCCAGGAGGTCGTCCAGCACGCGGTGCAGGTGGACCGCGCTGCCGTCGGACGGCACGGCCAGCGTCGTCCCGTCCACCGCTCCCGCGACGACGCCGCGAGCGCGGAGGGCGTCCTCGGCACAGCCGAAGACGAGGTCGAGCCTGGTGCCACCGGCCGAGCTCTTCAACGCCTCCGCGGTGCCGTCCGCGACGGCGTCCCCGTTGTGCAGCACCACGATCCGGTCGGCCAGCCGGTCGGCCTCCTCCAGGTACTGGGTGGTGAGGAAGATCGTCACGCCGTCGCGCACCAGGTCGCCGATCGCGTCCCACAGCGTCGTGCGGCTCACCGGGTCCAGACCGGTGGTGGGCTCGTCGAGGAACAGCAGCCGCGGCGGCGCCACCAGGCTCATCGCGAGGTCCAGCCGCCGGCGCAGGCCGCCGGAGTAGGTGCGCACGCGCCGGTCCGCCGCGCCGGTCAGGCCGAACCGCTCCAGCAGTGCGAGGGCGCGTGCCCGGGCCGCCGACCGGCTGAAGCGCCGCAGCCGGGCGATCATCACCAGGTTCTCGCGGCCGGTCTGCTCCTCGTCCACGGCCGCGTACTGCCCGGTCAGGCCGATCACGCCGCGGACGGCCGCGGCCTGCTCGGCCACGTCGAACCCGCACACGCGCGCCGACCCGCCGCTGGGCCTGGTCAGCGTGCTCAGGACGCGGATCGTGGTCGTCTTGCCCGCCCCGTTCGGCCCGAGCAGCGCGAGCAACGACCCCTCCGCCACCTCCAGGTCCAGCCCGTTCAGCACCGCGGCCGAGCCGTACCTCTTCGTCAGGCCCTCTGTCTCGACGATCATGGAACCCCCTTTATGCGTACTTCATACGCAAAACCTGGATTAGCGTATGGCATACGCATCTGTTTGACTAGGGGCATGAAGAGGGGGCGCAAGCCGACCATCGACGCCGCCGCCATCACGCGGGCCGCCATCGCGGTCGCGGACGCCGAGGGCCTCGCCGCTGTGTCGATGGCCCGCGTCGCGCAGGAGATGGGCAACGCGACGATGGCCCTCTACCGGCACGTGAAGAGCAAGGACGAGCTGCTCACGCTGATGGGCGACGCCGCGATGGAGGAGCCGGTGCCGCTGCCGGACGGCGACTGGCGCGAGCGGCTCGGGTTCTGGGCGAAGGCGGTGCTCAAGGCCATCGGCAGGCGGCCGTGGTTCCTGCACATCCCGATCAGCGGCCCGCCGACGGGACCGCGGAGCCTCGCGTGGTTCGACAGCGGGCTGCGCGCGCTGGAGGGAACGCCGCTGGAGGCGGGGGAGAAGGTCGGCGTCGTGATGGGCCTGATGACCTTCGTCCACGGCGAGGCGAAGCTGAGCAGCACGCTGGTCCGTGGCCACGAGGACAACCCGGCCGCGTTCGGCCGCGACTACGGGCGGCGGCTGCGCGAGCTCGTCGACCCGCGCGCGATGCCCGCGCTCGCCGAGGTCGTCGCGGCCGGCGTGTTCGACCTGGACGACCTCTTCACCGCCGAGGACGCCGAGGCCGAGTTCGACTTCGGCCTGCACCTGTTCCTGGAAGGCGTCGCCGGGCACATCGGAGGCAGGACGTGACGTACGCGGTGATCATCCTCACCGGCGGCAGGGGCGAGCGGCTCGGCGGCGTCGACAAGGCCGCGCTGTCCTTCCGGGACGCGACGCTGCTCGACCACGTGCTGTCCGTTGTGGACGACGCGAACCAGAAGGTCGTTGTGGGACCGGAGAAGGACGTTCCCGGCGTGGTGTGGGCGCGGGAGGAGCCGCCCGGTGGCGGACCGCTCGCCGGACTCGCCGCCGGGCTCGCGCACGTCACCGAGGAGTGGGTCGCAGTGCTCGCCGTCGACCAGCCGGGCCTCACGGCGGACACCATCGCGAGGCTGCGCGGCGCGGGTGGCAACGCCGTGCTCAAGGACGACCGCGTCCAGTGGCTGATCGGCTTCTGGAACGTCGCTGACCTGCGCGAAGCCCTCCCCGAGGAACCGCGCGACCAGCCGCTGCGCAAGACCCTCCTGCGGCTGCGGCCCGTCGAGGTGCCCGCCGTGCCCGGTGAGGCGCGCGACGTCGACACGCCCGCCGACCTGGACACCCTTCACAGCGGTTGAACAGGCGAGGGGTAAGACTGGTGCACTGTCGAAGAACCCTGTTCCGCATGGAGGCCCGCACGTGACCGAGCCCGCCGCCGAGGCAACGCCGAACGCATCGGCGCCCGTCACCCCGGCTCGTGACGCCCAACTGCTCGAACGCACCGTGTTCGAGGTGAAGCGGGTCATCGTCGGCCAGGACCGGCTCGTCGAGCGGATGCTCGTGGGTCTGCTGGCCAAGGGCCACCTGCTGCTCGAAGGTGTGCCGGGTGTGGCGAAGACGCTCGCCGTCGAGACGTTCGCCCGTGTGGTCGGCGGCTCGTTCTCGCGCGTGCAGTTCACGCCCGACCTGGTGCCCGCCGACATCCTCGGCACCCGCATCTACCGCCAGTCCACCGAGACGTTCGACGTCGAGCTCGGCCCGGTCGTCGCGAACTTCGTGCTCGCCGACGAGATCAACCGCGCGCCCGCCAAGGTGCAGTCGGCGATGCTCGAGGTGATGGCCGAGCGGCACGTGTCGATCGGCGGCCGCACGTTCCCGATGCCGAACCCGTTCCTGGTGCTGGCGACGCAGAACCCGATCGAGAACGAGGGCGTGTACCCGCTGCCGGAGGCGCAGCGGGACAGGTTCCTGTTCAAGATCCAGGTCGAGTACCCGACCGCCGAGGAAGAGCGCGAGATCGTCTACCGCATGGGCGTCGAGGCGCCGACGCCGAACCAGGTGCTCTCGCCGGAGGAGCTGGTGCGGCTGCAGGGCGTGGCCTCGCGCGTCTTCGTGCACCACGCGCTGGTCGACTACGTCGTGCGCCTGGTGATCGCGACCCGCGCACCCGCCGAGCACGGTCTCACCGACGTCGCCGGCTGGGTCGCCTACGGCGCCTCGCCGCGTGCGTCGCTCGGCATCATCGCCGCCGCCCGCGGTCTCGCGCTGGTCCGCGGCCGCGACTACGTGCTCCCGCAGGACGTCGTGGACGTGGTTCCGGACGTGCTGCGCCACCGCCTGGTGCTGTCCTACGACGCGCTGGCCGACGGCGTGCCGATCGACCACATCATCACGCGCGTGCTGCAGATCGTGCCGTTGCCGCAGGTGTCGGCCCGGCCGCAGCAGCCGGTTCCGGCTGGTAGGCAGTGAGCCCGAGGGACGCGTCGGCGAAGGCCGAGCAGGAGCGCCCCTCGTGGGCGCCGCCGGTCCTGCGGGGTGTCCGCATGGAGGCCGCGCTGCGCATGCTGGAGCTCGACGTCCGGCGCCGCCTCGACGGCCTGCTGCAGGGCAACCACCTCGGTCTCGTGCCGGGGCCCGGTACCGAACCGGGCGAGGCGCGGACCTACCAGCCCGGCGACGACGTGCGCCGGATGGACTGGGCGGTCACGGCCCGCACGACGGTGCCGCACATCCGCGAGACCGTCGCGGACCGCGAGCTGGAGACGTGGATGGCGATCGACCTGTCGCCGTCGCTCGACTTCGGCACGGCGGCCTGCGAGAAGCGCGACCTGGTCATCGCCGCGACGGCCGCGGTCGCGCACCTGACGCGCGGCGGCGGCAACCGGATCGGCGCGGCCGTGTCGACGGGCGCGGAGAACATCCGCATCCCGGCGCGCGGCGGCCTGGCACACGCGCGGGGCATGATCCGCAAGATCGCCGAGGTGCCGCGGGCGGCCGAGGGCACGCGCGGCGACCTGGCGGCGCTGCTGGAACAGCTCCGCCGCCCGCCGCGCAGGCGCGGCCTGATCGTCGTGATCTCCGACTTCCTCGGCGGCATGGAGTGGCAACGGCCGTTGCGCGCGCTGTCGGCGCGGCACGACATCGTGGCCGTCGAGATCGTCGACCCGCGTGACGTCGACCTGCCCGAGGTCGGCACGGTCGTGCTGTCCGACCCGGAGAGCGGGCGGCAGCGCGAGGTGACCGCGTCCGCGTTGCTGCGCAAGGAGTTCAACGCCGCTGCCGCGGAGCACCGCGCCGAGGTGGCCGCGGGGCTGCGCCGCGCGGGCGCCGGGCACCTGGTGCTGCGCACCGACTCGGACTGGATCGCGGACACGGTTCGTTTCGTGGTGGCGCGCAAGCGCCGCTGGTCTGGGGGTGTCACGTGAGCTTCTCGAACTTCGTCGCCCCGTGGTGGTTCCTGCTGCTCGTCGCGGTGGCGCTGCTGGCAGCCGGCTACGTGGTGGCGCAGCGCGTGCGGCGCAAGCGGGTCCTGCGGTTCACCAACCTGGAGCTGCTGGAGAAGGTCGCGCCCAAGCGGGAACGCTGGTCGCGGCACGTCCCGGCGGCGTTCCTGCTGGCCGCGCTCGCGTTGCTGACGGTCGCGCTGGCCGGACCGACGTCCGAGCAGCGGGTCCCGCGCAACCGGGCGACGGTCATGCTCGTGGTCGACGTGTCGCTGTCCATGAAGGCCACCGACGTGAAGCCCTCACGGCTGGAGGCCGCGCAGGTGGCCGCCAAGTCGTTCGCCGAGGGCCTCACGCCGGGCATCAACCTCGGCCTGATCTCGTTCGCCGGGTCCGCCACCGTGCTGGTCGCGCCGACGACGGACCGCGCGGCCGTCACGCAGTCGATCGACGGGCTCAAGCTCGCCCAGTCGACCGCGACCGGTGACGCGCTGGTGGCCGCGATGGCGTCGATCGACTCGTTCGGCAAGGTCGTCGGCGGCGCCGAGGGTCCGCCGCCCGCCCGCATCGTGCTGATGACGGACGGCAAGGAGACCGTCGGCACCCGCAAGGCCTTCGACGCGGCCGAGGACGCGAAGAAGGCCGGCATCCCGATCTCCACGATCTCGTTCGGCACCGAGGAGGGCGTCGTCGACATCGAGGGCCGGCAGCAGTCCGTGCCGGTCGACGACGACTCGATGAAGGAGATCGCGAAGATCTCCGGCGGCGAGTTCTTCAAGGCCGCCTCCGCGGAGGAGCTGCGCCGCGTCTACGACACGCTCGGCGAGCAGATCGGCTACGAGAAGAAGCAGGCCGACGCCTCGAAGCCGTGGCTGCTGCTCGGCACGATGACGGCGATGTTCGCGGCCGCCGCGGCCCTGCTGCTGGGTCAGCGCCTGCCGTAGGTCAGCAGCACGACCCCGACCCCGAACGCCCTGGTGCTCTTGAGCGCCAGGGCGGTCGGCTTGCGGAAGAACGGCGTGCCGCGGCCGATCGCGACCGGGTTCACGTAGAGGCGGATCTCGTCGACCAGGTCGAGCTCGAAGAACGTCTGGAGCAGGTCGGGCCCGCCGACCATGCTGTCGCCGGGCAACGACCTGATCTCGTCGGGGTCGACCTCGCGGCGGGTCTCGGTGTTCCACTCGGTGAACTCGCGCGTGCGGGAGTAGACGATCTTGCGCACGTCACGCCAGATCGGGGCGAACTCGCGTTGTTTCTGCGGCCAGTCGGGGTTCTCGTCGCCGTGTGGCCACGCCTCCAGCATCAGCTCGTGCGTGCGGCGGCCGTCGAGGAACGCGCTCATCGTCGCCAGCTCGGCGTTGATGTGGTCGTGCAGCTCGTCGTCCATGTGGTGCCAGCCGATGTCGTGGCCCGGTCCTTCGAAGAACCCGTCCAACGAGACCGACGCCATCGTGGTGATCATCCGTGCAGCCTCCGGTATTCCGCGGTCGCGCCTGGGTGCAGGGGCACTCTGCCCGTGTCGATGAGACTGCGCACGTCGAGGTACTGGGTGCCGAGCGCCTGCTGCGGCACGAGCTCGGCCGCCTTGGCGACCAGGAGCCGCACGACCGCGCCGGCGTAGGCGTCGCCGAGGTCCGGCCGGCACACCAGCAGGTTCGGCGTGCCGATCGTGGGCACGTCGACGGGTGAGCCGTACACGCCCGCGCGGACGTCCACGCGTTCGTAGACCTTGCCGTGCTCCTGGCGCAGCCTCGGCAGGAAGGAGTCGAGGGGCAGCAGCCTGATCCCGCTCGCCCGGCCGAGCTCCGGGGTCGGGACGCCGCCGGACCACAGCAGTGCCGCGATCTCGCCGGCCTTGAGCGCGTCGACGGCGTTGCGCAACGGGTAGTGCTCCTCCCGCACGCCCAGCGCGAGCCGTTCGCCCTGCAACGCGGCGCCGGACCCGGCCGCCCCCAGCGACACGGGCTTGCCGACCAGGTCGGCCGGTGTCCGGTAGGGGGAGGAGTCGAGCACCACGAGCTGCAGGTAGTTCTCGTAGACGCGGCCCAGCGCGACGATGCCGGACTCGAGGTGGGCGCTGTCGCTCAAGGTCAGCGCCAGGTCCGCGGTGCGGTCGCGCAGGTGCCCGAGGTTGTCGGCGCTGCCGCCGGTCTGGATCGGGGTGATGGTGAGCGGGCTCGGGGTCAGGCGGGACAGCAGGCCGGCGAAGTCGTGGTAGAAACCGCCGGGCTCACCACCCGCGATCCTGATGGTGCCGCCGGGTTCGCCCGTCCCGCAGGCGGTGACGGCGAGCGCGCCGAGCAGGAACGTGCGGCGCCTCACAGCAACGGCTCCTTCGGCAGCTCCACGGTGACCACCAGCCCGCCGTCGCTGTGCAGCCTCAGCGTGCCGCCGTGCGCGGTCACGATCCGTTCCGCGATGGCGAGCCCGAGGCCGGTTCCGCGGTTCGTGCCGTCACCGCGCCAGAACCGCTCCGTGGCGCGCTGCAGGTCCTCTTCGGACAAGCCGGGACCGTTGTCCCGCACGGTGAGCGTGGCGCGGTCGCAGACGACCAGGACCTCGTCGCCGCCGTACTTGATGGCGTTGTCCAGCACCACGTCGAGCACCTGCGCGAGGTCCGACACCGCGCACCGCACCAGCCCTGGCGTCCGGTCGGCGACGGTGATCGTCACGCCGGCGGACTGGGCAGCGGCCCGCCACGCGTCCACCCGGTCGTGCGCCACGACCTGCAGGTCGGCGAGCTCGGGCTCGACCCCGCCGGCGGCGCGTTCGGTGGCGGTGCTCTCCGCCGACGCCAGCGCCAGCAGGCCGTCGAGCAACGACTCCAGGCGCTCGACCTCGGTGAGCAGCGAGCCGTTGGACGGCAGCATGTCCACGCGCAGCCGCAGCGCCGCCATGGGGTTGCGGAGCTGGTGCGAGGCATCGGCGATCAGCCGCCGTTGCTGGTCGGCGGCTTCGGCGACGGCGTCGGACATGCGGTTGAACGACTCCGACAACGCCCGCAGCTCGGCCGGCCCGGCGGTGTCCGCGACGTGCGTGCGCCGCTGGCCCTCCGCCACCGCCCGCACGCCCCGGTCGAGCTCCTTGAGGGGCCGCAGCAGCCACCGGGAGACCACGAGCGCCAGCAGCACGCACGCGCACGCCGCCAGCAGAGCCCCGGCCAGCACGAACGTCCACCGCCGGGCCACGTCGAGCGCGGCCACCTCGGTGGAGGCGCGCAGCACCACCGCGCCCGCGACCTTCGTGCCGGTGCCGACCGGGCGGGCGAACAGGACGTCGCCGCGGTTCCAGGGCAGCACGGTCGGTACCGGTGCGGCGGGCTGGTTGCGCAGCGCGGCGTCGATCTGCGCGGAGACGTCGGCGACCGCCATGCCCGACTCGACGACGGGCACGCCCGCCGCGGTCACGACGACCACCTCCTCGCCGTAGACCTCGGTGTAGCGCTGCGCCTCGGACACCACGACGTCGGCGGGCAGGGTGGCGAAGCGGTCCAGGTCGGCGGTGCGGCTGATCACGAACTGCTGGGTGCGCTCGGAGGCCGTGCTCATCAGCAGCGGGAACGCGAAGGCGGTGACGGCCGAGAGCGAGAACAGCAGCAGCACCACCAGAAGCCGTTGCCGCATCTACTCACCGAGCCGGTAGCCGAAACCGCGGATCGTGTGCAGCAGCCCCGGCCGGTCGAGCTTGGCCCGCAGCTGGGTGAGGTGCACGTCGAGCGTGCGCGACACGGCCACGAACGCGTTGCCCCACACCTCGTCCATGAGCTGCTGGCGGCTGACCGCGGTGCCGGGCCTGCGCGCCAGCACTGCCAGGACGTCGAACTCCTTGGTGGTCAGCGAGATCTCGTGCCCGCCGACGACGACCTGGCGGCTCTGCAGGTCGATCTCCACATCGGACACCCGCACGAGCTCGCCCGCCTCGCGGGACCGGGCGGCGCTGCGCCGGGCCACCGCGTCGATGCGCGCCAGCAGCTCGGCCAGCCGCACGGGTTTCACCAGGTAGTCGTCCGCGCCGAGCCGCAACCCGCGCACCACCGTGCGCTCGTCGCCGCGCGCGGTCAGCACGAGCACCGGCACCGGGTCGATCTTGCGGAGCTTGCGCAGCACCTCCAGGCCGTCCTGGTCGGGCAGGCCGAGGTCGAGCAGGACGACGTCCGCCTCGCGGTGGGCGATCAGCGCGTCGGCGCCCCTGCGCACGCGGGCCGGCCGGTGCCCGTTCGCCCGCAGCGCTTCCACCAGGGCGTCCGCGACACCGTCGTCGTCTTCGACCAACAGCACCCGCATGGGAGCAGTATCGCCCCAGAAGACCGTTTCCGGCGGGTGTCGACGCGCCTAAGTGACTGTAAAGAAGCCGGGGGCGCGGTTGTGGCGGGTGCGGACCGGCCGGGAGGGTGGGCAGGAGCTTCGCGGGGGGCGGTCATGCGGCGACCGCCTCCCGCTTTCCCGCCGGGCAGGACGCCGGGGGCGAACCGCTCGACCGAGGCGGCCGTGCCCGCCGCCGTCCGGCGGGCACGGCCGCGCTCAGCTCCGCGAGGTCAGCACCGCTCCTCGGTGAATCCGGCGTACCCGCCGGACACGGTGCCGTAGGCCATGGTGCAGTACTGCAGCGTGTTCGCGCCGCGCGACCACACCTCCTGCTGGCCGCGCCCACCGCTGTTGCCGTCGATCTCCCCGTCGCCCCTGGTGATGGCGACCGTGGCGATGAAGTTCGGGTGGCCGGCCTTCCACGAGTCCCAGACGTAGATGTAACCCCAGTTCTTGTTGCAGCCCTTGAACTGCTTGACCGAGGCGACGGTCGCGCTGCCGCTCTTGAGGTACTTGGTGGCGCCGATCTGGGTGACGCCGGAGGGGCACGCCGGGTTCGTCTCGGCCTGGGCGGTGCCGGTGCAGGTCAGCGCGACGGCCGCGGCCGCGAGAACGGTGGCTCCGATGGTCTTCAGCATGTCAGCAACGCTCCTCTGTCTCGACGCCGCCGCCGTACGACTGCGCCACGATCGAGCCGTATCCCCTGGTGCACTTGGTCAGCGTGTCCGTGCCGTACGACCACAGCTCCTGCTGGCCGCGGGCGCCTGCCCGGTAACCGCTCGGGAACTCGGCGCCGCGCACCTGGACGCCGGCGTAGGGGGTGTAGTCGGTGTGATCGGCGCGCCACGAGTCCCAGACGTAGACGTAGCCCCAGTTCTTGTTGCAGCCCTTGAACTGCTTGACCGAGGCGATGGTCGTGCCCCCGTGCTTGATGTAGCTCGTGGCACCGATCTGGGTGACGCCGGAGGGGCACGCCGGGTTCGTCTCGGCCTGGGCGGTGCCGGTGCAGGTCAGCGCGACGGCCGCGGCCGCGACAACGGTGGATCCGATGGTCCTCAGCACGTCAGCAGCGCTCCTCGGTGAGCCCGGACAGCATGTAGTCGGCCGAGACGACCGAGCCGTACGCCCTGGTGCAGACCGACAGCGTGTTCGAGCCGTTCGACCAGGCCTCCTGGTCTCCCTCGTCACCGCCGCTGTAGCCCAGCGGGCCCTCGCTGGTGCGCGTCATGATGCCCGCGGCCGCGCGGAACTTCGGGTGCCCGGCCTTCCACGAGTCCCAGACGTAGACGTAGCCCCAGTTCTTGTCGCAGCCCTTGAACTGCTTGACCGAGGCGACGGTCGCGCTGCCGCTCTTGATGTACTTGGTGGCGCCGATCTGGGTGACACCGCTCGGGCACTTCGGGTTCGTCTCGGCCTGAGCGGGGCTCGCGCACGTCACCGCGACCGCCGCTGCCGCCAGCACGGCGGCACCAATCCTTCTTCGCATGCGCACGACTCTGGCCGTGCCCGGTTAGCCGTCGGTAAATCACACCAGCAGCCCCGCGAGCACGGTGGCCAGGTGCATGGGGTCGCGGTCGGTCGTGTGGCGGATCTGCGTGCGGCAGCTGAAGCCGTCGGCGATGACCAGCGCGTCCTCGTGCCGGTGCAGGGCGGGCAGCAGGTCCTGCTCCGCGCAGGCGATCGACACGTCGTAGTGCCCGCGCTCGAAGCCGAAGTTGCCCGCCAGCCCGCAGCAGCCCTCCACGACCTCCGGCGCGATCCCGGCACTGGCCAGCGCGGCGCGGTCGGCCTGGAAGCCCAGTTCCGCGTACTGGTGGCAATGGGTCTGCACGACGGCTTCGCGCGCACCTCCCAGCTCGGGCAACCGCGGGGCGACGTGCTCGGCGAACGTGCGGGTGGCGTCGGCGAGCGCGCGCACGGCCGGTTCGCCCGACAGCTTCGGGGCCTCGGCCTTGAGGAACGCCGTGCAGCTCGGCTCCAGCCCGATCACCGGGACGCCCCTGCTCGTCCAGGGGTGCAGCGCCCTGGCGGTCCGCTCGACGACCCGGCGGGCTCTGGGGAGCTGTCCGGTCGAGTGCCATGTCAGTCCACAGCAGATGGTGCGCGCAGGGAGCTCGACGCGGTTGCCCAGGTGGGCCAGGACGTTCGCGGCGTCGATGCCGATCCCCGGCTCGAAGTGGTTCGTGAACGTGTCGGGGAACAGCAGCACCGGATCACCCTCGCCGAGCGGGCGCAGCCGCCGGAGCAGGGGAGTGACCGGGGTGGGCAGCTCGCGTTCGGGCGTGAGGCCGGCGAGCCGGCCGAACCGGGCGGTGAACCCGGTGACGAGCCCGTACCGCAGCCACGTCGGCAGCCACCCCATCGCGTAGTGCGAGCGCGGCCGCAGCCGCCGTTTGTAGTGCTCGTGCAGGAACTCCGCCTTGTAGCTCGCCATGTCGACGTCGACCGGGCAGTCGCGCTTGCAGCCCTTGCACCCCAGGCAGAGGTCCAGCGCCTCGGCGACCTCCCGCGAACGCCAGCCGCCGGGGATCACGTCACCGGCGAGCATCTCGAACAGCAGGCGGGCCCGGCCGCGGGTCGAGTGCTTCTCCTCGCGGGTCACGCGGTAGCTCGGGCACATGACACCGCCCTTGGTGTTCAGGCACTTGCCGACGCCGACGCACCGCCGTGTGTCGCTCGCGAACTCCGCGCGCGTCGGAATCCGGGGCGGCGCGACGAGGATCCGCAGGTCGTCGTCGAGCTTGCGCGGCTCGACGATCCGGCCGGGGTTGAGCAGGTTGCCCGGGTCGAAGGCGTGCTTGAACCGCCCGAACGCCTCGATCGCCGCCGGCGGGTACATCCGGCTGAGCAGCTCCGACCGCGCCTGGCCGTCGCCGTGCTCGCCGGAGAGGCTGCCGCCGTGCCGCACGACCAGGTCGGCGGCGTCCTGGAGGAACTCGCGGTAGCCGTGCGCCAGGTCGAAGTCGATGCGGACGTGCAGGCAGCCCTCGCCGTAGTGGCCGTAGGTGATGCCGCGCCGGCCGTGCCCGGCTAGCAGCTCGTCGAACTCGCGCAGGTAGGCGCCGAGCCGCTCCGGCGGGACGGCGGCGTCCTCCCAGCCCGACCAGGCCTCGCCGCCGTCGGGCATCCGGGTCGCGAGCCCCGCGCCGTCCTCGCGGATCCGCCACAGCGCCCGCTGCTGCGCGGGGTCGTGGACGATCATCGAACTCTTGGTGATCTTCGCGACGCGTTCGGGGTTGTCCTCGACCTCCACGAACAGCCAGCTACGGCCTTCGGGCAGGTCGGGCCGCGTCCGCACGGCCCGCACCAGCGCCTCGTCGACGCCCTCGACCGCGAGCGCGCCCTCGATGCCCGGCGCGTGGTCGGCGGCGGCGTAGGTGTCGGGGAACCCGAGCACGACCAGGACGCGGCGCTCCGGGCGCCGCACGAGCTTGAGCTCCGCGCCGAGCAGGACCACGCACGTGCCCTCGGTGCCAACCAGCTGCTGGGTGAGCGTCGGGGCGTCCAGCGCGTACCCGCTGACCCGGCGGGTGAGCCGCGGGAACCACGCGGGGTCGAACCCCGGCAGCTCCAGCGCGGGCGGGCTCGTGGTGTCGAACGTGCGGCCGTCGGCGGTGAGCACGTGCAGGTTCGCGACGTTCTCGCTGGTCTTGCCCCATCTCACCGAGTGCGCGCCGCAGGCGTTGTTGCCGATCATCCCGCCGATCGTGCAGCGCGAGTGCGTCGACGGGTCCGGCCCGAAGAGGTACGCGCCGGCCTGGGCGTTGATCCGGTCGAGCACCGCTCCCGGCTGCGCGAACGCCCGGTCGCCCGCGATCTCGAAGGCGGTGAGGTACCGGCTGAAGTCGATCACCAGGCCGGTGCCGCACGCGTTGCCCGCGACGGAGGTCCCCGCGCCCCGGCTGGTGATCGGCACGCGGTGCCGCGCCGCCAGCCCGACGGCCGCGACCACCGCGTCGGTCGTGCGTGGACGGACGACGACCCGCGGCACGTGCCGGTAGTTCGACGCATCCGCCGAGTACAGGGCCCGGCTCGCCGGGTCGTCGAGCACGTCACCGTCCACCTCGCGGCGGAGCTGATCGAGGAACGCGCGCATGACCCGATCATGCCCGCCCGGATGTGACATGGCTCCGCCGATGCCGGACTACCTGCCGGTAGCCGATAGCCTCACCCGGTCAACCAGCACAATCGCAGGGAGAGCTAGTGAGTCGGTCCGTTCTGGTCACCGGAGGCAACCGCGGCATCGGCCTCGCCATCGCGCGGGCGTTCGCGGCGCAGGGCGACAAGGTCGCGGTGACCCACCGCGGGTCCGGCGTTCCCGAAGGCCTGCTCGGGGTGAAGTGCGACGTGACCAGCGCCGAGGAGATCGACGCCGCGTTCACCGAGGTGGAAGCCGCGCACGGTCCGGTGGAGGTGCTCGTCTGCAACGCCGGCATGACCCAGGACACGCTGCTGCTGCGCATGAGCGAGGAGCAGTTCACCCAGGTCGTCGACGCGAACCTGACGGGCGCGTTCCGGTTCGCCCAGCGCGCCTCCCGCGGCATGCTGCGCAAGAAGTTCGGCCGCATCGTCTTCATCTCCTCCGTCGTGGGCTTCACCGGCGGCGCCGGTCAGGTCAACTACGCGGCGTCCAAGGCGGGCATGGTCGGCATGGCGCGCTCGATCGCCCTGGAGCTGGGCTCGCGCAACATCACCGCGAACGTCGTCACGCCCGGCTTCATCACCACGGACATGACCGCCGACCTGCCGGAGGCCGTCCGCGAGGCCGCGCTCAAGCAGATCCCGGCCGGTCGTTACGGTGCGGCGGACGAGATCGCGCGCGCCGTCACGTTCCTCGCGGCGGACGAGGCCGGCTACATCAACGGTGCCGTGCTGCCGGTCGACGGCGGCCTCGGCATGGGCCACTGATCTTGTCGTACCGGGTGTTCTTCGTACTGCGAAAGGGTTGGATCAAGTGACCGGACTGCTCGAGGGCAAGCGACTGCTGATCACCGGTGTGATCACCGACGCGTCGATCGCCTTCCACGTCGCGCGCGTCGCCCAGGAGCAGGGCGCCGAGGTCGTGCTGACCGGGTTCGGCCGGATGAGCCTCGTGCAGCGCATCGCCCAGCGCCTGCCCAAGCCCGCGCCCGTGGTCGAGCTCGACGTGCAGAACCAGGAGCACCTGGACACGCTGGCCGAGCGCGTCGGCGAGCACGTCGACGGCCTCGACGGCGTCGTGCACGCCATCGGCTTCGCCCCGCAGAGCTGCCTCGGCGCGCCGTTCATGGACGCGCCGTGGGAGGACGTCTCGGTCGCGATGCACGTGTCGGCGTACTCGTACAAGGCACTCGTGCAGGCCGTGCGCCCGATGCTGTCGCACGGCTCGTCGGTCGTCGGCCTCGACTTCGACGCCCGCCAGGCGTGGCCCGCCTACAACTGGATGGGCGCGGCGAAGGCGGCGTTCGAGTCGATCAACCGCTACATGGCGCGCGAGCTCGGCCCGGACGGCATCCGCGTGAACCTCATCTCGGCCGGCCCGGTGCGCACCATGGCGGCGAAGTCGATCCCCGGCTTCTCGGAGCTCGAGAAGATGTGGGGCGAGAAGGCGCCGCTGAGCTGGGACGTCGACGACCCCACGCCGGTCGCCAAGTCGGTCTGCGGCCTGCTGTCCGACTGGTTCCCGGCCACAACGGGCTCCATGGTCTTCGTCGACGGCGGAGTGCACTTCCTCGGTCTCTGAGGTCACATCGGTTCGTCATGTGGGGCGATCGGGCGTCTGATTGGATGGAGCGGTGAGTTTCGACGCGCTGCTGTGGCTGTCCTTTGGCGGCCCTGAAGGTCCGGAAGACGTCCGCCCCTTCCTGGAGAACGTGGTCCGCGGACGTGGCGTGCCGCCGGAGCGGCTGGACGAGGTCGAGGCCCACTACCAGCACTTCGGCGGCGTGTCGCCGATCAACCGCCTGAACCTCGAAGCGATCGAGGCCGTCCGCGCCACGGGCTTCGAGCTGCCGATCTACTTCGGCAACCGCAACTGGCACCCGATGGTCGAGGACACCGTCGCGCGGATGAAGGCCGACGGTGTCCGCAGGGCCCTGGTGTTCCCGACCAGCGCCTACGGCGGCTACTCCGCGTGCCGGCAGTACGACGAGGACATCGTGCGTGCCCTGGCAGCCGTTCCGGACGGCCCCGAACTGGTGAAGCTGCGCCAGTTCTTCGACCACCCGCTCTTCATCTCCGCCTTCGCCGACGGTGTGCGCGCCGCGGCCGCGTCGTTGTCCGGCGCCTACCGGCTCGTCTTCACCGCGCACTCGGTGCCGGTGTCGGCCGACAAGGCCGCCGGGCCGCCGTCCGAGGGCGGCTACCGCTACTCGCGCCAGGTCGTCGAGGCCTCCCGGCTGGTCGCCGCCGAGCTGGGCGTCACCGAGTACGACGTGGTGTGGCAGTCGCGGTCGGGGCCGCCGCAGATCCCGTGGCTCGAGCCCGACATCGTCGACCACATCGACGCCTTGCACGCCAAGGGCGTCACCGGGGTCGTGGTGTGCCCGATCGGGTTCGTGTCCGACCACCTCGAGGTGGTGTGGGACCTCGACACCGAGGCCCGCGACCGCGCCGGCGAGCTCGGCATGGAGTTCGCCCGCGCCGCCACGCCGAACGGTGACCCGCGCTTCGCCGAGCTCGTGGTCGAGCTGGTCACCGAGCACACGTCGGGGGCTCCGGCGCGGAAGCTGTCCGGCTTCGCTGCCGCGGGCTGCACGGTGAACGGCGCGCCCTGTGCGCCGTTGTGCTGCGAACCCGTGAAGCGGCCCGTCCGCCAAGGGTGACGTCCGGCGGCCGGTCAGCCCGCTGACGGGTGCGCCGGGCTAGTGGCCCTGCAGGGCTCCCGTCAGCGCCTGCTCGGCGGTGGCGGGCAAGGCTCCGTCGTGGTCGAGCGCGTAGCGGACGATGCTGCGGAACTCGTCGCTGAACCGCGAGTAGTAGGGCGTGACCGGCCGCAGCCGGGCGTTCTCGATGGCCTTCAGCAGCGTGCGGGCGTACGGGTGCTCGGTGGCGACCCGGCTGTCCTGGTAGACGATCCCGCGGGTGGCGGCGAGGCCTCCCCGTTCGAACAGGAGTTGCTGGCTGCGCGGGCCGGTGAGGAACTCGATGAGGGCCTGGGCGGCGCGGGGCTTGGTGGACTTGGCGGAGATGGCGAGGTTCTGGCCGCCGAGGACGCTCGGGCCGGGCAGTGGCGCCACCTCGAAGTCGATGCCCGCCCGACCGGCCGACTCGGCGCGGTTGCCCAGCAGGGTGCGGTGGGCGACGGGCCAGTTCCGCATGAAGACGATCTTGCCGTCGCGGAACGCCTGGGTGGTGAGCTGTTCGCTCTGGGCGCGGGACTCCGGCAGCACCACCGGCCGCTCACCCTTCAGACCGTCGGCGAGCCAGCGCAGGGCGCGGCGGGTGCGGTCGGAGTCGATCACGACCTTGCCGGTGTCGTCGACGACGTCGCCCTTCTCCGCCCAGATCAGCTCCAGGGCGTTCACGGTGAGGCCCTCGTAGTCCGCGAACTGGCCGCCGTAGCCCGCGACGAGGCGGGCGTCCCGCGCGGCGCGCAGCGCGCGGGTGGAGGTGGTGGCGATGTCGTCGAGGCCGAGCGGCTCGTCCTCGACCAGGTCCTTGCGGTAGAAGAGCAAGCCGGCGTCGGTGTTGAACGGCAGCGCCCACAGCACCCCCTGGTAGCGGCAGCTCTCCAGCGGCCGGCGGAGGAAACCACTGGTGTCCACTGTGGACAGGGGGCGCAGGTGGCCGGACTGGGCGAACTCGGCGGTCCAGGTGATGTCGAGGTTGAAGACGTCGACGGTGCCCGCCTTCTCCCTGGCGCGCGCGACCATCTCGCTGCGCTGGCCGTCGGACTCCACCGGCAGTTCGACGATCTCCGCGGGCTGTTCGGGGTGCTCGGCGTTCCACTGGTTGATCAGCGCGCGGCGCTGGCCGCCGTCGCTCTGGTCGCGGCCGCTGAGCACGACGAGCTTGCCCTTCTCCCACTCCGTCGACTCGCGGAAGAGGGGCTGCACCCCGCTGGTGAACAGGATCGTCAGCACGATGCCGACGGCCATGCCCATCGCGAGCCACGAGCGGTTCGCCCACACCACTCCTGGCGGCCCCAGCCTCGGTCTGGCCGCCCACGTGCGTCTCCACCACCTCATGCCGCGCCTCCCCACACCCTGCGGAACAACGCCGCCAGGTCGTCCCCGAGCGTGTCCGTCGTCGAGTCGCGGCACTCGCCGCCGGCCGCGTCCGTGATCGAGGTCAGCGCGTGCGCCGCGCAGCTCGCGTCGCCCACGGCGATGACGAACACCCTGATCCCCTTCTGCCGCACCGCCTCCACCACGTCCTGACGGGTCTGGGCGCTCGTCGTGTCCTCGCCGTCGGTCAAGGCGATCACCGCGCTGACGTGGTTCGCGTCGTCGGCGCCCGCCCGGTCGAGGCTGTCGAGGATCGCCTGGTGCAGCGGCGTGCCACCGGAGGGCGTGACCGTGCCCAGGGCGGCGGTCGCGGCTTCCCGGTCGCGCCTGCCCAGGGGGATGAGCGGCCGGACGTCGTCGTTGTTGAACACCGACAAGCCGTACGTGTCCTTGGCACCCATCTGCGTGAGAGCTTTGCGGACACCCTCGACCGCGACGGCGAACCGCGTCTCGCCCGTCGCCGTCGGCTCGACCATCGACCCGGAGGCGTCGAGCGTGAGCCAGACGCGGCCGTCCCTCTTGGCCTGCTGGTACTTCTTCTGGAACTCGGCCTGCGCCGCCTCGCCGGGCGCGGCCTCTGCGCGGTCGAGCGCCAGACCGGCCCGCACACCGAGTTCCTCGCGGAACTCGGCTCCCGCGGCCTGCCGCGCGGGCCGCAGTCCGGCGACGTTGAGCGCCGTCATCCCCTCCTGCGTGCCGAGCCACGCCTGGAACGCCTTCGCGGGCTCGCGCGCGGCGTGGTTCGACACGTCCGGCGCGTCCCACTCGACGAGGTTCAGCGGGTAGTCGGCGCGGTAGGTGTCCGACGGGTACAGCGCGGTGAGGCACGGCTTCTGCGCGCAGCTCGTCTTGTTGTGCCGCATCAGCACCTGCTCGGTGGTGATCATCGCGGCACCCGGCCGCGGCCGGTCGGCCTCGACGACGCGGCGTTCCACCACGGCCGGTTCGAGCGTCTCGTACAGCGCCTGCGCCGCGAGCCTGCCGTCGATCGCCAGCAGCGGGTTCGGCCTGCCGATCGTGATGCCGGTGTTGCCCACCTTCGTCAGCAGCTCGCCCCACGTCTCCGCCGAGCCGGAGACCACGTCCCGCGCGATCGGTCCCGGCACCGCGAGCACGACGGGCGAGAACGCGACGGACTCGCCGGGCCTGATGCGCACCGCCGACCCGATGCCGCCGGTGCGGCGCACCACCTCGTTCGTCTCCGTGGTCGAGTCGGGCAGCCACACGTCCGGGTGCGGCCCGACCTCGCGGAGGTCCTGCGACGACCAGGAGGAGCGCAGCGCGATGGCACCCCTGGTGCCCGGCGCCGAGAACACGTACAACCGCGCCGTGCGGCACCCGTGGTTCTCCGCGGCCGTGTGCTGCTCGAACTTGCGCGCCACCTCACCGACCGCGGGCGCCGCGTCCTGCGACGTCAGCACCCGCACCTCGACCGGCTGCGGGCAGCCCAGCAGCAGCACCCGGCCGTACGCGACCACCGGCGGCGCCGCGAGCACGACGACCCCCGCCGCGACGACCAGCACGGCCGTGAACACCACCCAGCGCAACCGGATGCGCTTGACGAGCTGGTTCAACCGGTCGATCGCGGAGGCGGACAGCACCAGCAGCGTCGCTCCGAGGCAGTAGAGCACCCACGACTGCCAGGTCTTGAGCGACCCGGTGGCCGCCTCGGAGAGCAGGTGCCCGGCGACCGCGGCCAGCATGAGGGCGCCCGCGTACCGGGGTGCTGTGCTCGACCGGCGCTGGTCGACGTCGTCCATCCGGCGTCCTCCCCACCGGCACCCTATGCGGGGGCACCGACACTTCTGGGGCGGTTGGCGGCTCAGGGGGACCGGACGGGGGAGAACCACTCGTTCGGATCAGTGCCGGCGCGGTCCGGGGGCCTCGGCCGGACCCGTCGCTGGTGGAGGGTGGTGTGCCGAGGCCGGGCTGTCGTCTGCGAGCGCTCGTGCGGCGGGGTGTCTGCATCGCGCCGGATCCGCCCGCGCGCGACCGACGCCCGGCGTGGGCGCTTGCGAGCGTCGCCTTCCGCGCCGGACCGGCGGTCAGTGCCGCCCGGCGCCGCTGTCCGCCAGCACGCGCACGGCCTCGTCCACCGCGGCGCACCGCGCCCGCCGCACCGCTTCCGACAACGGCTGCAGCGCCTCGGTGCGGGCCGTGGTCGCGGAAGCCGACATCGCGCCACCGGGGGAGTCGGACCTCGCCACGGACAGGATGGCGTCCACCTCGGCGGCGCGTTGCAGCACCCGCAGCGAACGGGGCGGCATCGCGTCCGGCCAGGGGAGGGTGGAGTTCCCGGCGGCCAGGTCGGCGATCTCCTTGCGCACGTTCGGGCGGTGCTTGGCCACGTCCAGCGAGGCCAGGGCCGCGGTCGCCTCGCGAAGGGCCGCGCCGAGGCCGTGCTCGGCCTCGCCGATCGGGATGTGCTCCAGGCCGTTGGAGGACGGCAGGTCGAACACCGTCCAGCGCATCACGCCGTCGGCCACGACCTTCGGCACCAGGCCGACGTGCACCGACGGGATCACGAGCGCCTCGCCGGACCTCAGCGCGCAGGCCGACAGCGGGCCCTTGCCGCCCAGGCCGCGCACGTCACCGGGCACGGGCAGCACGAGCCGCGCCGATGTCGCTCCCGCGCGCCGCAGGGCGGCCAGCAGCAGGGCGGGGCCCACCGGGGCCTCGTCGGGACCGGGGAGGTCGAGCGCCGTGGCGGTGCCGTCGTCGTCGGCCACCACCTCGTGCTGCTCGGCCCACGTGTGCAGGGCGTCGAGGACGTCGTCGGAGGCGGCCAGACCGTGCAGCCATCCCGACGTCCACACGACCAGCGTGGCACTCGCACAGGACACGCGACGAGATTACGTTGCCCCGCCCCGTCCGCCCCACCCGGTGTGCCCGATCCGGGCCACCTACCTGGCCGGACCGATGTGCTGCTCGAGCAGCGCCCGGAACGACGTCACGTCCTCATCGGACGCGAAGGCCCGGTGCGGCACGGAAAGCGACGCCACGCCCTCGTCGAGCGTCTCCAGCACGAAGCCCTGCCGCGTCTCGGTCCAGGCCGGCAGCTCCTGCCAGACGATCTCCTCGCGCACGGAGCCGCCGACGGCCATCCGGAACGACCGGTCGTCCGCGCTGCCGACGACGGTCCGGCTGATCATCTCGTCCGACGAGAAGCGCCACCACACCGCGATCGGCTCCATGAACCCGATGACCAGCGCGGCCACCAGGCCGAAGACCGCCACCGGCGCCATGTCGTCGAAGCCGAGGAGCAGCACCAGCGAGATCACGCCGAACGCGAGCGCGAACCACGGGGCCCACCTGAACATCGGCACCATCGCGCGCAGGCTGGCCCGCCAGTCCGCGGGGGAGGGCGCCCACCTGAAATCGACACTGTTGCTCATATCGCCCCGCATTCTGCTGCACGAGCCCCGGACGCATCCGGGGGATGAGGAAAGAGGACGGCTGAGCGCAACGCCGCCGTGAAGGGGGAGTCGCCACGTTCGCCGGGGCCAGTTCGCTCACGGCGTACAGCGCCGTGCGGTGGAGATGGGCGTGCTGTCCGGGCGCCCGGCGGCGGGGGCTGGAGCCGCTCCACGTCGACGGGTCAGGTTTCGGTGCGTAGCGTCGTTCGCGTGACCCAGAACCTGGCCCGCACGGCGGGCGAACTGCGCGCCGCCGGCCACCTGCCGCGCGGCGTCAAGACCGAGATCAGGGAGAACCTCCTCGCTGCCCTGCGCGAGGGGCGCAACCCGTGGCCCGGCATCGTCGGGTTCGACCGCACGGTGCTCCCGCAGCTGGAACGAGCGCTGCTGGCCGGCCACGACGTCGTGCTGCTCGGCGAGCGCGGGCAGGGCAAGACGCGCCTGCTGCGCACCCTGGTCTCGTTGCTCGACGAGTGGACGCCTGTCATCGAGGGCTCCGAGCTGGGCGAACACCCGCTCGACCCGATCACGCCCGAGTCCCGCCGCCGTGCGGCCGAGCTCGGCGACGACCTGCCGGTGGTGTGGCGGCACCGCGACGAGCGCTACGCCGAGAAGCTCGCCACGCCCGACACGTCCGTCGGCGACCTGGTCGGCGACGTCGACCCGGTGAAGGTGGCCGAGGGCCGTTCGCTCGGCGACCCGGAGACGATCCACTACGGCCTGCTCCCGCGCGCCCACCGCGGCATCATCGCCATCAACGAGCTCCCCGACCTGGCAGAGCGCATCCAGGTCGCGCTGCTCAACGTGATGGAGGAGCGCGACATCCAGGTCCGCGGGTACACGCTGCGGCTGCCGCTGGACGTGCTGCTGGTGGCCACCGCGAACCCCGAGGACTACACGAACCGCGGACGCATCATCACGCCGCTGAAGGACCGCTTCGGCGCCGAGGTGCGCACGCACTACCCGTTGGAGGTCGACGCCGAGGTCGACCTGGTCCGCCAGGAGGCCGACCTCGTCGCCGAGGTGGGCGACCACCTGCTGGAGATCATCGCCCGGTTCGTCCGGCACCTGCGCGAGTCGTCGTCGATCGACCAGCGCTCGGGTGTGTCCGCCCGGTTCGCCGTCGCGGCGGCGGAGACCGTCGCGGCGTCGGCGCTGCGCCGGTCCGCGCTGATCGGCGAGACCCCGGCCATCGCCCGGCCGATCGACCTGGAGTCGGTGCCGGACGTGCTGCGCGGCAAGCTCGAGTTCGAGGCGGGCGAGGAGGGCCGCGAGGAGGAGGTCCTCGTCCACCTGCTGCGCCGCTCGATCGCCGACACGGCCCGCGCGCGCCTGGCCGGGGTGAACCTGAGGGCGCTGGCCGAGGTCGTCTCGGACGGCCACCCGGTCGCGACCGGTGACCGCGTGCACGCCGGCGACCTCCTGGCGGCCCTGCCGGAGCTGCCGGTCCTGCACGAGGTGGCGGCACGGCTGGGCGCGGGCCCGAAGGACCCGGTCGGCCGCATCGCCTCGGCCGTGGAGCTCGCCCTGGAGTCGCTCTACCTGACTCGCCACCTGTCGAAGGACACCTCCTCCGACGACGACCGATCGGTGTACGGATGAGGTACCGCTACGGACGCTGGGGCGGGGGCGCCGACCCCCTGGCGCCGCCGGTCGACCTCCGCGCGGCCGTCGACGAGCTCGGCCGCGAGATCATGGAGGGCGCGTCGCCGTCCTCCGCCCTGCGCGAGCTGCTGCGCCGCGGCGTCGACGGCACGCGCGGCCTCGACGACCTGACGTCGCGCCTGTGGCAGCGCCGTTCGTCCATCCAGCGGCGGCACCGCCTGGACGGCACGCTGACCGAGGTCCGCCGGCTGCTCGACAAGGCCGTCGAGGCCGAGCGGCGGGCGTTGTTCCCGGACCCCTCCGACGACGCGCGCTTCCGCGAGGCCCAGCTCGACGCCCTGCCGCCCGGCACCGCCGCGGCCGTGCAGGAGCTGTCCTCCTACGACTGGCGGTCGGAGGAGGCCCGCGAGGCGTTCGAGCAGATCCGCGACCTGCTCGGCCGTGAGCTGCTCGACCAGCGCTTCCAGGGCATGAAGGAAGCGCTGTCCAACGTGGGCTCGGAGGACGTCAAGCGAATCCAGCGGATGTTGCGCGACCTCAACTCGCTGTTGGAGGCGCACGCCGCCGGCTCGGCGGAGACGCCGCGCCTGTTCGACGAGTTCATGCGCAAGCACGGCGAGTTCTTCCCCGAGAAGCCCCGCAACGTCGACGAGCTCATCGACGCCCTGGCGGCCCGCTCGGCCGCCGCGCAACGCATGATGAACTCGATGACCGACGCCCAGCGCGCCGAGCTGTCGGCGTTGTCGCAGCAGGCGTTCGGCGGCATCGGCTCGCACCTGTCCACTCTGGACTCCCTGCTGCAACGCCTGCGTCCCGGCGAGGACTGGACGTCCTCCGCGCGTTTCCGCGGCCAGGACCCGCTGGGCCTGGGCGAGGGCGCGCAGGCGATGGCGGACCTGGCCGAGCTCGACGCGCTGGCCGAGCAGCTCGCCCAGTCGTACCCCGGCGCCCGCCTGGAGGACATCGACCTGGAGGCGCTGGAACGCCAGCTCGGCGAGTCGGCCACGGTCGACGCGCGCCGGCTGGCGGAACTGGAGAAGGCGCTGCGGCAGCAGAACATCCTGGAACGGGCACCGGACGGCTCGCTGCGCCTGACGCCGAAAGCGTTGCGGCGCCTGGGAGAGACGGCGCTGCGCGGCGTCGTGGACCAGCTCCGCTCGTCGCAGGGTTCCCGTGACACCGTCTCCGCCGGTGCCGCGGGCGAGCTGATGGGCTCGACACGACCGTGGCAGTTCGGCGACACAGAGCCGTGGGACGTGCCGCGCACGCTGCGCAACTCCGTGCTGCGGTCGGGTTCCATGTCACTGGACGTGGTCGACCTCGAAGTGTCCGAGACAGAGCACCGCACGCGCGCGGCCGTCGCTCTGTGCGTGGACACCTCCTGGTCGATGGTGCAAGACGGCCGTTGGGTGCCGATGAAACGCACGGCTTTGGCGCTGCATCACCTCGTGCGCACCCGTTTCCGCACGGACGCCTTGCAACTGGTGACCTTCGGCCGTTACGCCGAGGCCGTGGACATCGGCCAGTTGACGGCGCTGGAGGGCGTGTGGGAGCAGGGCACGAACCTGCACCACGCGTTGTTGCTGGCAGGACGGCACGTGCGACGCCATCCCGACGCACAGCCCGTGGTGCTCGTCGTGACCGATGGCGAGCCCACGGCGCACCTGGAACCGGAGGGCGACGCGGAGTTCAACTACCCGCCGCTGCCCAGGACGCTGACCAAGACCCTGGCCGAGGTCGACGCGCTGGCCAGGCTCGGGGCGACGATCTCGGTGTTCAAGCTGGGCGACGACCCGCGCTTGGCGCAGTTCGTGGACATCGTGGCCCGGCGGGGCGGCGGCCGGGTGGTGTCGCCGGACGAGGAGGGACTGGGCGCCGCCGTGGTGAGCGACTACCTCAGGTCACGGCGGCGGCGCCGGTGATGCCGCGCCTGTGGTGAGTGGCGCGCCACCACCGGCCGCGATGCGGAGGCTCCTGGTGGCGGCCGCTCTGAGCGGTGCGCCGTCGACCGTGCACGCACTGGTGACCGGCGACGATCCGTTGCGTGCCACGAAGGCCGCGGGATCGTTGGTCGGCGGTGGGGCGGGCGCGGGCGTGGTGGTGCATCTGGCCGTGTCGGCGTGGTGGACATTCGCGCTCACGCGGTTGCGGGTGCGCGGTGTCGCCGCCGGTGCGGTGGCCGGGATGGTGATCGCCGCCCTGGACTTGGAGGTCATCGGGCGGCACAACACGCGGATCCGGGCTCTGCCGAGGGTGCCGCAATGGCTCGACCACATGGCTCTCGGCGTGCTGGTGGCCGCTCGCCGCCGTCGTGGTGCTCGGGTGTGATGGCCAGGTGGGACGGGCCAGGCAGGGCGGCCGGACGGCGTTACCGGCCGCGGTGGCCGGGCGTGGTGGTCGGGCGTGGTGGTCGGGCGTGGTGGTCGGGCGTGGTGGTCGGGCGCGGTGACCCGCCGTGGTGGCCTGACGGTGTGATCGGTCGGGTGATTCAGCCGCGGTGGCCAGGCGAGCGACCTGGCCGGGGTACTCGGGCGCGGTGACCACGCGCGGCCGACCAGCCGCACCGGCCAGCCGCACCGACGAGCCGCACCGACGAGCCGCACCGACGAGCCGCACTGCCCAGCCGCACTGCCCAGCCGCACTGCCCAGCCGCACTGCCCAGCCGGAGTCACCAAGCGCGATGACCACCCACCCAGCGGCCCGAACCCGCCCTCACAACTCGTGGAGCGCCGCCAGCCGGGGCAGCCGGGCCGCCATCTCCTCCTCGTCGTTGAAGTCGAAGTCCCAGTCGGGGTCGAGCGCCGGGTAGCGGATGGTGAAGGCGTCCTCCGGCAACCGCATGCCGGTGGCCCTGATGTGGGCGTCCCACGCGATCGACAGGGCCCTCTCGCTCGTCAGGTCCTCGCCCGCCTCGGCGGCGGCCACGACCACCGGCAGGTCGGCCAGCGAGTCCGGGGAGGCCACGGCGGCGCGGTAGACCTCCTCGCCCTGGGTGAGCAGCCAGCCGCGGAAGTAGTCGAAGCCGTCGTCCGAGCAACTGCAGTTGATCAGGCTGGCCGCCGCCCACAGCGGGTTGCGGTACGACTCGCCCATGAGGTCCCACAGCACCTGCTGCGCCGCGACGATCTCGGCCGGGGGCATGGCCGCGAGCAGGGAGGTGGCGGCGGCGGCCACGGCGTCGCCGTCGGACGGGTCGTCGACGCTCGCGCGGGCGTCGGCGATCAGCTTCCAGAAGGTCTTCGAGTCCACGTGGGTCAGCGTGGCAGAGGGGTCCGACAATTTTCCGGCGTCGCGTGAGCCACTAGGTTGAGAGCATGATCAGGACCTTGTGGCGTTCGCTCGAAGCCGTGCACGCGATGATCTACTTCGTCCCCGAGGCGGACTCCCGCTACCGCGACGCGGGCCTCGACCGGCCCGGTGGCTACTTCGCGTCCCGCGCCGCCGCGCTCGGGGAGGCGAGCGCCGAGGTCGTGATCTCCACCTTCTACAACTTCAACCCGGCTCTGGTGAGGGCGCGCGTTCCGCGGGTGTGGGAGACGGTGTCGCCGCAGCGGGTGCTCGAGCTGCGCCTCGCGGCGGCGGACGAGGCGCTCGGCAAGGTGCTGCCGGACGACCTGGAGGAGATCAACGAGCTCGCGCGGCGGGCCGCCGAGCGGTCCGCGGAGATGCTGCACGGGCGCACGCTCTTCGCCGCGCACGCGAGCCTGCCGTGGCCCGACGAGCCCCGGCTGCGGTTGTGGCACGCCCAGACGCTGCTGCGCGAGTTCCGCGGTGACGGGCACCTCGCGGCCCTGCTGCGGCACAACATCACCGGCCTGGAGGCGCTCGTGCTGCACGCGGCGGAGGGCGACTACGCGGCCGAGACGCTGCGCAAGACCCGTGGCTGGTCCGAGGAAGAGTGGGCCGGGACCGCGGAGGACCTGCGCGCCCGCGGCCTCGTCGGCGACGACGGCCTGCTCACCGCCGCCGGGCGTGAGCTGCGGCAGAGCATCGAGGACGAGACGGACGCGATGAACGCGCCCGCCTACGACGTCCTGTCCGAGCAGGAGAAGCAGCGCTTCGTCGAGCTGGCCGCGCCGTTGAGCAAGGCCGTCGTCGATGCGGGAATGGTCCCCGGCCGGCGCTAGGGCCCGTCCTCAAAGCTGGTTGCTCTGACATGCTTTGATCTTGTGTCGTGGTGCGCAGGCATGAGCTGACTGATGAGCAGTGGCAGGCGTTGCAGCCGTTGTTGCCGGTGTCGGGTGCGAAGGGTCGTCCGCGGGTGGATGACCGGCGTGTGATCAACGGGATGTTGTTCAAAGCGAAGACCGGGGTGTCGTGGCGTGATCTGCCGGAGCGGTACGGGCCGTGGAAGACGGTCTACAACCGGTTCTGGCGCTGGTCACGCAACGGCACCCTGACCATGCTGGTGTCGAAGGTGCGGGTGATCGCGGAGGCGATCGACGAGCTGGACCGGGAGGTGTCGGTCGACTCGAGCATCGTGCGTGCCCATCAGCACGCGGCCGGTGCCCGCCGTCGTCCGCGTGCGCACACAGGGGGCGAGCGGGTCGTGTGGCGGGCAGACCGAACCAGATGATCATGCT
>NZ_FOFR01000039.1 GCF_900110955.1 Lentzea xinjiangensis | reverse complement strand
AGGACCTCGTTCTCCTGCTCCAGCAGCGTGATCCGCTTACGCGCTTCACGCAGCTCAACCGACTCGGCCCGGCTCGCACCGGCCTTGGCGCCTTCCTCGACCTCGGCTTGGCGCAGCCACTTGAACAGCGTCATCGGGTGGACCCCGAAGTCCTTGGCGATCTGCTCGACGGTCACACCGGGTTCGCGGTCACGGGCGACCCGCACGACATCGTCGCGGAACTCCTTGGGTAGGGCTTGGGCACAGCGACATCCTCCCAGCTCACCATCACGGCAAGCCAACTCAGATGTCACCAATCCGTGCAGCAGACCCAGGGGAGGGCACCGGTCTTCTTCGGCTTGGTCAGGACGCACACAACGACCTCGTTGAAGAGACCCGCGGCCCGGCGGCCACGTCGAGGTGGCCGCGGGTGGCGGGGTCGAAGGAGCCCGGGAACACGGCGCGCACGCCCACCGATGCCAGTGACGGCAACGGTTTCCGAGCCACCGGCTAGCGTTGCCGACCATGACCGACCGCGCCGACGTGCCACCCGAGGTGCTGGCTGCCCTGCGCGGCATCTGCGCCGGCCTGCCCGAGAGTTACGAGGAACCGGCCTGGGTCGGGACGAGATGGCGTATCCGGCAACGCACTGTCCTGCACGTCTTCACCGCACATCCCGGCAGTACCGGCGCGTTCAGCCGAGCCGCCGAACTGACCGAGCCCGCGGTGGTCATGACGTTCCGGGCCCAGGCCGAGGAGTTCGATTCGCTGGTCGGTGCCGGCCACCCGTTCTTCCGCGCCGCTTGGGGAACCCAGGTCGTCGGCATGATCATCGAACCTGACGCCGACTGGACCGAGATCAAGGAGCTGCTGACCGAGAGCTACCGCGAGCTCGCCCCGGCGAAGCTCGCGCGCCTCCTCCCGTGAGCAGCGGTCGAAGTCTTCCAGCTGCCAGGCACACCCTTGTCGCCGCAGCACCCTTGCGAGCCCGACTTCAACCCCTTGAGACTGAACGGATCGAACGCCTAGCGGTACTCAGCGGGTCCGTCTCGGTGGAGTCCTTCATGAGTATCGGCATGCCGCTTGACCTGTACGGACGTAATTTTCGGCACGCACAGAGCTCCAGCGCTGGCTTCAAACGCTTGAGAAGCTCGATCCGGCAGAGGGTAGGCGCCTCGTCCGAGCGTCAGACCAGTGTCTCGATCAGCTCGCGCAGTTCGGCGAGGCTGGACACCGTGTAGGTCGCGGTCGGTCCCTCTTCGGACACGTGGTGAGCTGGGTCCTTGAAGTGGCATGACAAGGCGCCCGCGTTGGTCGCCGCCGCGATGTCCGAGCGCAGTGAATCTCCCACCATGAGGGTCGATTGAAGGTCGACATCGAGGTCCCGTGCCACGGTTTCCAGTGCGATGGCGCTGGGCTTGCCGATGGTGGTGGAGCACTTGTCCAGGGTTTCCTCGATTCCGGCCACGAACCACGCGCTCGCTGGCTGTGGACCGGATGCCGACCGAGCCCACTGGTCGCGTTCGGTGGAGATGATCTCCTCGATCTCGTTCGAGATGCTCAGCAGCTGGGCCATGTCCGAGTAACCGAATTCCGGCATATAACCGGTCACGATCGTGCAGCGAGGGGAGGTCTCGGTCTTGGAGGCCAGGTAGTCCGCCAGGGAGTCGGCGGTCAGTCCGGCCGAGCGCAGCTCTTGCAGGAGCACGGGGCCGCCGCCGACTGTCACGTAGTACCCGTGTTCACCGGCTTCGGCAGCGAGATGGGCCGCCGTGATGGAAGCGGCGGTGAAGATTCGGCCGGGGTCCACCGCGATGTCGATGGCCGAGAGTCGATCGCGCAGTTCGGTGCGCGACTGGCTCGAGTTGTTGGTCAGGAAGCAGACTTCCAGACCGACCTTCTCGGCGTAGTGGACGACCTCGTGGATGTTCTCCACCGGCTTACCGCCGCGCCAGGTCACGCCATCGAGATCCAGGACCAGAGCGCTCAAAGGCGGTTGAGGCTTTGGGGCGCCGATGAGGTCGGTTGTGCCGCAGGACCTGGTCGAGTAGCGGTTCGGGCGGGCCGGTACGCCCAGGTTGCCGCGCAGGGTCTCCGATTCGTAGCCGGACCTGAAGACGCCGCGTTCCTGCAGGATCGGGACCACCTCGGTCGCGATCCGCTTGAAGTTCTCGGGACGATCCGCGCCCAGGATGTACCCGTCGCAGTCGCCGGACTGCCACCAGCTCTGCATGAGGTTCGCGACGGTGGCCGGCGAGCCGACGAACTCGCTCAGCTGGCGCCGGCGCAGGCTCTCGACGGTTTGTCGGAGGGTGAGGCCGTTGCGCACCGCGTCCTGGGTGATCCGTTCGGCGCGTGACTTGTACGCATTTGTGGCGGCAGCTGCGGCGGCCGCTGGGAACGGCTCGTCCAGCTCGTTCTGATCGAACTCGCGCCAGCCGAACCAGCGGCGCAGTTCGGCGAACGACTCCTCGAACGGGTGGTCGCGGTCCTGGAAGTCGAGGGCGAGGTCGCGGGCTTCCGCGTCGGTGTCGCCCACCACGATTCTGATGCTGGGGAAGATCAGCACGTCGTGCGGGGCTCGGCCTGCCGACGCGACGCGCTTCCTCATGTCGGTGCTGAAGTCGTGCAGGTCCGCCCGTCGCGAGGCGTTCGTGAAGACCGCGTCGGACACGCACGCGCCCAGGTCGCGTCCGAGAACCGAGTCGCCGGCCTGGAAGAGCACCGGGTGGCCTTGCCGGCTTCGTTGGATGTTCAGCGGGCCAGCCACGGTGAAGTGGCGTCCGGCGTGGTTCAGCGCGTGTTGTTTGGCGAGGTCGGCGAAGCGCCCATGCTCCTTGTCGTACAGGAAGGCATCGTCCTCGTAGGAGTCCCAGAGGCCGCGAACCACGTCGACGTACTCGTGTGCCCGTTCATAGCGCTCTTCTGACGTGTAGTGCGCCGGGCGGCTGAAGTTCGCCGCGGTTCCGGGATCGCCTGTGGTCACGACGTTCCACCCGGCCCGCCCGCCGCTCAGCAGGTCGAGGGAAGCGATCCGCCGAGCGAGGTTGAAGGGCGAGTTGTAGCTCGTGGACGCTGTTGCCACCAGACCGATCCGCCGGGTGTGCGTCGCCAGTGCCGACAGGAGCGTGAACGGCTCGAAGCGGTTCATCGAGTGCGGAGAGCTCTGGGGGCCGACGAAAAGGCTGTCGGCGAGGAAGACGAAGTCGAACGCAGCACTTTCGCTCTGCTGCACGAGGTCCTTGTACCAGTCCAGGTTGACGCTCGCGTCAGCCGGAATGGCGGGATCCCGCCACAGTCGGTGTTGTCCGTAACCGCCGGATCCGAGCGGCACCACGCCCAGGTGCATCTTCCTCAACGGGGTTCCCCTTTGATACACGTGTCAACGCACGTACTTGTCGATGTTCGTGTTGCTCACGTCGAGGCGGAGGCGTTCCTTCAAGGAGTCGCTGCCGGGGGAGCGCAGTTTCCGGCAGAAGAACATCCCGGAACTCTTGATGGCCTCGTAGTCGGCCAGGTCGAGAAATCGATCCTTGCCGAGGTAGTGGAAGTTGGCGTAGCTGCGCGTGCGGCGCTCTCCGCGAGGAAGGATCGCGCCTTCCGGAGTGTGTGAAACCCAACGTGAGTTGTACAGCAGCGTGTGCCAGACGAGTTCGTCCGGCCCGTAGGTGTTGCGGAACATCCGCTCTGTTCGGTGGCTCTTCGCCTGGTCCAGAAGTTCTGCCACGCATTCGCGGGTGAGCGCGAACCAGAGGCTGCCGCCGACCGGACTGAGGTCCTGCCAGTGGGCACGAGGCCGAGGCGCCGACAGTCGTGCGACGGTCTTGACGATCTGCCACTTCAGCCGTTTCACGCCGCCCACGTCCGGCCGGCACGGGAAGAGGTCGAAGAGCCACCGCTGGGTGATTCTCGCGAGGGAGTCGGGACGTGACTCGAGCATTCCGCCTCCGTCGCAGTGCTGGCGGAGCGGGACCAAGAAGAGGAACTCCTCGAACTCCGCGAGAGGACGGGCCGGGAAGCATTCGCCGGAGAGCATCACCACGTATTCGCCGGGGCGTGCCAGCGACAGGGCGACCCGCATGGCGGCGTTGATGGCTTTGATCGTCGAGTAACCGGCCCAGTGAACGCGTTCGCGGTCGGGCACGAGGTGGATGTTCTCGCCGCGAAAGGCGTCCACCGCCACCCTGGCGTCAACGTGGAGCACCACCGGTCTTGGGCTCAACATGCTCGCGAGGCAGCGCGTGGCCACCGGGTCCCGATGTGCGAGTACGACGTACACGGTCATGCAGAACTCCTCTTATCGGGACCGCTGGCGGCGTGGTCTACGCGATCGCGTACCCCGCGAACTCGTCGTACGGCGTCGAAGAACTGATGACCCGCGGTGGGTCCGGAAGCCTGGACCAGGCGGACAGTTGCTGATCCATCCGCTGCAGTTCGAGCAGTCCGCCCGATCCGGTGAGCAGGCTCAGGATGTTGTGGTCGATCGATCCGGAAGGGGCGCGGTGAGCCCGTTCCTCGACGCGCCGCCAACACTCCCGGACGTCTTCGCGCAGCATCGTGCGCCGCACCTTTCCGCCACTTGTCACCACGGCCTCCTCGAACTCCGCGGCCTCGTCCGGGGTGAAGAAGAGCTGGGGAAAGACGACGTTGCCGCCGGAGGCGATCTGCGTCCGCAGGACGGCCAGCGCGAGCGGCTTCACCTCGGCGCCCGCCTGCACGAAGTCGAGCGAAGCGGTGCCGAGGAGACCTCGAAGCACGTCGACGTCGAGATTCAGCCAGCCTCGGCGAGCGGCCACGAAGTTCCGGGCGTAGGTCGACTTCCCGGACCCTGGCAGGCCGTTCACGAAGACGCAGTAGCCGGCTTCGGTCATTTCTGGGTTCCTCCGGCGGATCAGGTGAACGTTCGGGCGCCTTGGGCGGCTTCGACCTCGGTGCGCAGCGACCGCCAGCCGAGCAGGTTGCCGACCCGCGGCAGATGCGTGAGCGGTAGCTCCTGCCGGGCGCCGTGGCGATCGGTGAACCTCAGCTCACCTTGCGCCCTGTTCTCCGGCCACGGGGTCGCGACGTGTTCGAGCGGGGACCAGTGCGGTGGATCGGCGCTGATCAGTTTGTCGAACAGCTTGAGGTCCGCGCTCGGATCAGACCTGCCGTCATGCGTCAGGTAGGACGTTCGCGCGCACCTGGCGGCGCTGATGCGCGGAAGAAGATCAGGTTGGTCGTCGAACGGGCTGTCGGCCAGGCCGGCGTCCCGTTCGGACACATAGGGGAGATGCCATTCACCTGCCCGCAGCTGGCGCGGTGTCGAACCCGCCAGCGCGACGGCCATCGCCTGCGCGAGCGCACGGACCTCGGGCTGGGCCAGCTCGGAGTCCCGCTGGAGGAAGAAGTTGCCCCAGGCAGTCGAGGTCACCACGCTCGTGTGCCACATGAAGGGCTCCAGCACCCGATTGGTGACTGACTTGTGCAAACCGGTGGCCTGCAACGCTTCTGCTGCTTCGGTCGCGACCTTGCCGAGGTCGTGCCAGATGGCCTGCGCTTCCGTCGGGTCCTCCAGCGCGAGGCCGCCTTGCATGCCGCGCTTCTCCGCCGGCCAGGAGAGCGGCGCGGCGCGCTGGTCACCCAGGTTGGCGAGCTGCCGCGACACCGGAATAGCCCGGCTGCTCGACGAGTTGCGGGAGAACACCCGGTGGGAGTTGAGCTGCGGCAGGATGAACCGGTGAAAGCGGATTTCCATCGTCGTCAGCCGCACGCTGCCTTCGCAGGTGCTGTCAGCGATGACGACGGCGCTGGGTCCTGTCACTTCGCCTCCGCTCCGGCCTGTCGGCGCGGCATGCCGTGCTCGCCGGATTCGACGGACATCAGCAACCGGCAGAGCTTCGTCGATGCGTCGAAGTTCTCGTGGACAAGATTCTTCATTTTGACGGATATCGCCTTACGCTCGTTGAGCGTCGCTTTCATGGCACGCTCGATCGCGCGCGTGCACGAGGCAACGCTGTGGACATCGAAAGTGAACCCGGTTTCCGCGTCGCTGATCTGGTCCCCGTAGCCGCCGTCTTCCGGCGCTACTACTACGGGTGCCGCACTGTCGGTCCAGCAGGCGACTTCCTGTGGTATCTGGCCCATGGGCTCGCCTGCCGCGGAGAGCAGGAAGGCGACCGTCTCAGGCAGTTGAGCCAGTGCCTTGGGCAGCTCACGCTCGAAATGGGTGAGATAGGTGTAGGAGTCCAGCTCCTGTTTCAACTGGTCCGCGTGCGGTGCGTCCGCGATCCCTTCCGCGTTGGCCGGTGTGGACGCGATGAGGACGAAGTGCAGCGGCCGCCCGACACGCGCGACGGCTTCGATGGCGAAGGGGATTCGTTTCATCGGGTGGTCCCTGCCGAAGTGGACGACGATCGGCACGCCGCGCGGAATTCCGAACGAGCCGGCGATCTCCACGGCCTTCTCCCGCGGGTACGGAGTCAGGTTGGCTGACCGCGGAGCTATTCCGTGCCCCAGCCGCATCCACGCCTCGTCGCGGGCGCCGTAGTCGAGCTCGATCTTCCGGTCGAAGAAGGGCGTGAGGGTGGTGATGAAGGTGGACGCGTCCTCGTTCGCCCTGCGCACGTAGTCGCGCTCCAGCGCCTCACGTCCCGGAAGCCACGTCTGCCCTGCCACCAGTGCGGAGGTGTGGAACGAGAGCGCGAACGTGATCTTCTCCAGCTTGTGCGGGGGGAGGGAGTTCTCGCAGTGCTCGCGGACGAGGGAGTAGGGCACGTCGACGCCGACGAACAGGACTTGCTCGTATTCCTCCGCCAGCCGGGACAGCAGCGCGGTCACCGACGAGCTGAGCTCGGCCCATCTGGGGTAGCTCCACAGTTTGGTGTGCGGGGTGTGCTCCAGCCGATGGATTCGAACGTCGCCCTCCCGCGCTTTCGCGAGCGAGTCGTGGAGCACCGCCGAGTCCACGCGGTAGTCGGTGCTGGGGGTCTCCCAGTCGTGCACCGCCACGTGCAGCCGCCAGTCGTCGCAGCCGGCCGAGGACAGCTTCCTCGCCGTTTCCCGCCAGATGTCGAGCAGAACTCGGGTTTGCACACCGGAGCCGTGGTACAGATTGGCGATGCCGTCCGTGTTCGCGTACAGAAGCGCGCGCATCAGACGCGCTGCAGCCAGGTCTTGTACGCGACGACCTCGGGGGCGAGTGGGTCCTGACGCCAGAGCGAGTCAATGGAATCGTGGCGCACGTCCCCGAGGACCTCGTAGTCGTCCCCGACGGGGAGCAGGATCTTGGCTTCCTGGGAGACGATGAAACAACTCGCGGTGGCACTTTCGGAAGCGGCGACGTTGACGTTGCCGGCGATGCGCTTCGCCTCCTCGGTGACGGCCACGAACTCCTCGGTGTCCAGCCTGTGCCGGTCCACCCCGCGGTTGTACTCACCGCGAGAACTGTACTGGTAGAGCCGCCACACCGACGGCTGGATCGTCTCGTTCACCACTCGGGCCATGTCGGCGATGTGGTCCTTGTTCACGTTGCTGACGACCGTCGCGATCTTCAGCTGCACGCCGGAGTCGCGCACCAGCGAGATCGCCTTCATCGCCCGCGCGAGAGTCGCGCGCTTGCCGCGCATGTCCCGGTGCACGTCGGGGTCCACGGCGTCGACCGAGATCCCGACGACGTCGAAGTGGTCGGTGATGGCTCGCTGAGGATCGCGGTCGAGAGAGGACTCCAGGAGTTCCCCGTTGGTGTTCAGGATGGTCTTCTTGCCGGCTTCGCGGAACGCGCGTGAGTAGGTCCACACGTCGTCGCCGACCACCAGAGGCTCGCCTCCGCAGAAGGTGACCGCGGGAGTGCGCGAGGCGAGGATGGACTCCGCGATGACCGAACGGAGCGAGCGATCGTCCTTCGACGGGACGGGACCCCAGCAGTAGTCGCAGGTCAGGTTGCAAAGTGATGTCATCCACCAGTCGACCGACGGCGGCGTGACGGGCAGCTCTGGCTGTTCCCCCATGCTCACATCCTTGTTTCTCGCAAACCCCGGCAGAGAACGTGGCACCATCGCGCAATGGTCGCACAAAGCGAGGATTATTCGGGTCGTGAACCTGAAGGGATGCGTGGGCCGAAATAGCGCACTCGCCGCCGTTTTACCGGCTCGGTGAATTTGTTCAGCGCCGGTCCAGAACTTCGACCGGTTCCCTCGCGCCGGCGCGGCGTCATTCCGCTGGCGCCTCCCCCGGAGTCGCAACTCCGATCAACAGGTCGCTCCAGTGCGATTGCCGACCGTGCTCGAACTTCAACGTATCGTAGTGACGAAATCGACGCAACGGGTGCATTGCAACTATCACTTGAGGCCTAGTGTGGCAGGTCAACGGCATGTAATCGCCCGGTAAGACGCCGCCGCAATGAACCGGAAAAAGAACCGGGAAAACGACCGGGAACGCGATGGCGCTGTGTCATCAGGGCTGCGGTGGTGTCCGTCGCAGTGCTCGACGGGCCATTTAGGTCGCGCCCGCCGTGACTTCGGTGTGTTCGATCCGGTATAACGGGTTGGCGGTGTCCGGGGATGTTGCCGCGAGTGAGTCGACAATTCTCGGACGGTGCAGCCTGAAGTCGAAATTCAGGACCGCGAAACGGAGATGGCGTGGGGGCGGTAATCACGGCCGAGGCGTTGACGAAGCGCTTTCGGCGGCCGGTGAAACAAGCCGGTCTGTCAGGTTCCCTGAAGCACCTGGTCCGGCCCCGGTACACCGAGGTCACCGCGGTGGACGAGGTCGACCTGTCGATCGAGGCGGGGGAGTCGGTCGCGTACGTCGGTCCGAACGGGGCCGGGAAGTCGACGACGATCAAACTGCTCTGCGGGATCATCGTCCCCTCCGCTGGCCGGGTCCGGGTGTGTGACGTCGAGCCGCACCGTCACCGGAGCCGCAACGCGCGGAACATATCGGTCGTCTTCGGCCAGCGAACGCAACTCTGGTGGGACATCCCGGTCATCGAGTCGCTGCGGCTGATCGGCGACATCTACTCCGTGCCGGCCGCCGACTACGAGCGGAACCTCGCCGAGATGGTCGACGTGCTGGACCTGGCGCCGCTGCTCGACGTTCCCGTCCGGCAGCTGTCGCTGGGCCAGCGCATGCGGTGCGATCTGGCCGCGGCGCTGGTGCACTCGCCGACGGTGTTGTTCCTGGACGAACCGACGATCGGTCTCGACGTCGCGGTGAAGGCGAAGCTGCGCGAGTTCGTCGGGCTGATGGTCCGTGAGCGCGGCCTGACGCTGATGCTGACGTCGCACGATCTCGGCGACATCGAGCAGCTGTGCCCCCGGCTGGTCATGCTCCACTCCGGCCGGGTCCTGTACGACGGCCCCTACGCCGAGCTCACCCGGCGGTTCGCGTGGGAAACGAAGATCACCTCGACGCTCGCGGCCCCACCCGGTGGACGGCCGGAGGAGGCAGCCGCGGACATCCTCGGGGTCACGCGTGCCGAACTCCACGACCTGACGACGTTGAACGTCTGGTTCGACATGCGCGTGACGACCTACGGCGCGGTGATCTCCGGAATCGTCGACCGGTTCGCGATCTCCGACATCTCCGTGGAGGAGGGGGACGCCGAGGACGTGATTCGCCGGCTCTACTCGGGCGACCTGAAGTTCTCCACCGAGGACGTGTCGTGACCGGGCTGCGGACGCATCCGCTCCCGAAGTACCTGTCGATCGCGCGGGTCAGCGCCCAGGAGGCGATCGCGTACCGGTTCTCCACGATCGTCGGCGTCGTGACGATCTTCATCTGGGTGTTGATCCTGTACTTCCTGTGGCAGGCCGCCTATGCCGGCACGTCGTCGATGGCCGGCTACACGTGGGACGACATGCGCACCTACGTCGTGCTGGCCTTCGGGATCAACGCCATGGTCGGCTGGCGCGTCGGCTACGTGATGATGGCGACCGTACGGACTGGCAACGTCGTCATCGAGTACGTCAGGCCGCTCAACTACTGCCTCACGCAGATCTCGCGCGCGTGCGGGTACTGCCTGGTCGAAGGACTCGTCAGCCTGGTCATGTGCCTGCTGGTCGGGATCACGTTCGTGGACATCGAACTGCCGTCGTCGACCGCGAGCGCATTCCTGTTTGCACTGTCGCTCGTCCTCGGCCTGCTGACCAAGGCGCTCTTCGTGTTCCTGGTGTCCCTCCTGGCTTTCTGGACGGTGTCCGGACTCGGTCTGATGTGGATGCAACAGGCGGTGATCCAGGTTTTCAGCGGCACCATCGTGCCGCTGTCGTTGATGCCCGACTGGCTCCGGTCCATCACGAGTGTGCTCCCGCTGCGGGGGATCGTGTCCACCCCGCTCACCTTCTACCTGGGCAAGGCGGAGCCGCTGGACGCCATCGGGTTGCTCGGCATGCAGGTCGCCTGGGTGGTGGTGCTCTTCGTGCTGGCGAATGCCGCCTGGCGCCGCGCCTTCGACGTGGCGGAGATCCAGGGAGGCTGACGGGTGCGCGTGCTCAGGATCTTCCTCAGGCTGCAGCTCACCCAGCTGCGGGCCGCGGTGCAGTACCGCGGCGACTTCTGGATCGGGATCGTCGGCGCCGTCCTGACCCAGGCATCGGCACTGGTGTTCCTGGTCAGCTACTTCTCGCAGGTCGAGCTGCTGGGCGGCTGGACGGCCTGGGAGGTGCTGATCCTCGGTGGCATCGCCGTCACCGGGCACAGCCTCACCGAGCTGTTCGCCGACGGCATGTGGACGCTGCGCGCCGCGGTCAGTGATGGCTCGTTCGACCGGGTGCTGGTCAGACCGCTGTCGCCGGCGCTGCAGCAGACGGCCTCGCTGGCGTCGATCCACGGTCTGGGGGGTCTGGGCTCCGGCCTCGCGATGCTGATCGCGGGCCTGGTCAACTCGTCGGCGGCGACCAGCTGGTGGTCGGTGCCGGTGATCGTGCTCGCCGTCCTGTGCGGCGGCGTGCTGTCGGTGTGCCTGGGGCTGATCGGCAACTCCATCGTCTTCTGGGAACCGGCGGCGCAGAGCGCCGTTCCGATGGTCGTCATGAGCATGCGCGACCTCGCGCGATTCCCGCTGAACGTCTACAACGCGGGCATTCGCGTGGTGCTCACCTACGTACTTCCCTACGCGCTGGTCACCTACGTGCCGACCAGTGCAGTGCTGCACAAACCGGGCTCGCACGGGTGGTGGGCCCTGAGCCCGGTCATCGCGGCCGCCGCCGGCTTCGGATTCGCCGCGCTGGTGTGGCGAACCGGTATTCGTCGCTACGAGGGAGCAGGACACTGACGAAGAAAGCACGCATCGCGGTCATCGGCGGGGGCATGTCCGGCCTGGAGCTCGCCAACGAGCTGGCCGCACGGGAAACCGTGCGGGTGGAGGTCATCGAACGAGGACCGGCCACCCGGAAGGAACACGTCCTCTGGGACGGGGGCACACATCTCGGGGACGAGAAGACCCGGAGGTGGGCCGGGGAGGGATGGGGGCCCGGAGGCGGGCTTTCGGAACGCCTCGGCGGCCGCTCGCTCTGCTACCACGGCGTGTTCCTCGGCGTCGAGGCTCCGGCGCTCGCCGCGTGGCCCGTCGAGTGGATCGATCGCCTCGAAGGTCATTACCGCACCCTTCCCCAAGAGCTCGAAGGATCGTTTCCGGAGCTCCGGCAGCGTTTCCGGGTGGCGGAAGGCCTCGGCCTGCGGCACGTTCCCCAAGCCGCGGTGCTCTCGGCCGACCGAACGCTGATGAAGGCGTACACGCCACTGACCCGAGCCACGGCCTTGGCCGAGGCGGGCACGGTGGAGATCGTGCGAGCGGCAGTGGTCCGCGTCCATCCACGAGGCCGGTCGTGGATCGTCGACGTGACGGACCCGGAGGGAACGCCGGGACAGCGAGGTCCCTTCGACGCCTGCGTCCTGACGTCCTCGGCGATCGGCAACGTCCAGCTGCTCAGCCGCTCGCTGGACCGTGAGGTGGAAACGAACCTCACCGACCACCTGTGCGTCGGAGGACTCGTCCGGCTGCCGCCCGGCCGCCCGCTGACCGAGTACCGCAACCGGAAGCTGTGGGCGGGGTACCTCCCCGTGCCGGAGCTGAACACGAACATTTTCGTGCGGGAGTTCGAACCCGCGCCCAACGGGGACCGGCTCCTCGACATCCACGCGGTCGTGGAACAGGACGCGAGCGACGAGGGCTCCAGCACCCTGCTCGCGCTACCGCGTTCGCGACCCGAAGCTCACATCACGCCGATGGTGTCCGAAGAGGACGAAGCGAAGCTCGTCGAGGTGCGGCACCGCGTCAGCGCCCTCGCGAGCCTGATCGGTCAGGAACCCGTGCGCGCCCTCGCCGAGTCGCCAGGCACCCTGGACCAAGCGCGCGCGGCAATCGCCACTGGGGCACCCAACAGCGTGGCGTACTACCGCATGCCCTACGGCGAGTACGAACACGAGTCGTCGACTCATCCGATCGGCGGGAAGGCGATCGAGGTCGGTACGGACCTGGAAGTGGCGGAGCTGCCCGGAGTCCACGTCGCCGGCCCCGGCGCGTTCCCGAGGATGGGGGCGGCCAACCCCGCGTTGACGATCCTGGCGATGTCTCGATCGCTGGCCGCGGTCCTGCACGGCCGCTACTCCTGATTCCGGGATCGGCGACTACGCGGTCGAAGTTCTCTGAGTCCTGTCAACCGGTTCGCGGCTGGAAGGTCAGTCGTTTCTGTCAACTATGTGGTGGTGCGATCGGGCCGTCGAACTGGTGGAGGTAGGCGTGGTTGCCGCACGTGAGTGACAGTGTTCTCACACTGATCGGGTTGGAGCAGAACTGGAGCAGGACGAGTGGCTGAATGTCATCGAACTGCTCTCAATGGCGCTGAACGGCGGCTAGTTGCGTTGGAGTTGTTGGGGTTCTAGTGTTTGCGCTGGCAGTAGTCCTTTGTGGACTGGCAGTGCGAGGGTCAGGGGTTCGAGTCCCCTCAGCTCCAACAAAGAACTACATACACGAACACCCAGAGGGGCAGAGGCCGATAGTCGGGTCTCTGCCCCTTCTGCATTCGCGACATCGGCTTGTGCGGGTGTCTGCGGCACTCGGAAGACGGGGACCATGCGGCCTGGTCCGGTGATCTTGATCTTGACTACGAAGGTCTCTGCGACGGCCTTGCGTTGGGTGGGGTTGCCCGTCTGGACGATGGTGCGGATGTTGTTGTTGACCTGGGTGAGGGTGGCGGCGTCAGGCATAGTCGGCTCGTTCTCCAGTTCTTCGAGGAGTTCGGCCTCACGTGCTCGTGGTTGGTTCTGTGTGAGCGGTGCGCGCGCATCCGTTCCTTGACGGTGTCGTCGTTGGCGTCGAAGGTGTCGGCCTCGAACGCGTCAAGGTACTTGTCGATCTTCGCTGTGACCGTGGTGAGCTTGGTCCTGACAGTCTTGAGTTCGGCGGTCACCTTGTCGTGGCTGGACTCGTCGACCTTGCGGGCTTCGTCGACGGCGTCGCGGATGAGTTGGTGCTGGTTGCCGTAGAAGCTGGCGACGCAGTCGAGTACGGCTTGGTCGAGCGCGTCGGCGTTGAGCCGGTCTTGGTCGCAGGTGTCCTTGCCGTACTTGAGGCGCTTCATGCACGTGTAGTAGCGGTAGGTCTCGGTCTTGCCGGTGGCGCGGGTGCCGATCATCGCAGCTCCGCACTTGGTGCAGGGCAGGCGGCCGGGTGGCCATGTAGTCCGAGGCGTTCGCGGCCCGGTGGGAGTGGCTGTCGCCGCGCGCGTCCATGATGCGTTCGGCTTCGGCGAACTGCTCCGGGGTGATGAGCGGTGGGTGGGCGTCGAGGGTGACGACGTCGCGGTAGTGGATCTCTCCGAGGTAGACGCGGTTCTCCAGGATCGTGAGAATCCGCTTGAAGGCCCACAGCCCCGCCGCTTCGGGTGCGGTAGCCGCGTTCGTTGAGCTCGTTGGCGATCGACCGTGACCCGATCCGGTCCTTTGTGTACAGGTCGAGATCAGGCGGATGATGACGGACTCTGTGCGTGTCGGGAAAAACGTCCGTGCAGGTCAACGGGCATCGATGGGTAGTGCTCGTCATCCGGCATGATCGCGGCCGTGTTGGTCCGCTTCGCCTACCTCGCTGTCTCCCACGCCTTCGCCGCGCTGTGGCTTTTGCGCATGACCGATCGTGAGAAGGACGTCGAGATCCTCGCGCTACGCCATCAACTCGCGGTCCTGCAGCGGCAACTCGGTGGTCAGCGCCCACGGCTGCGGCCAGAGGACAGGGCGTTGTTCGCAGCTTTACTCGTGCCCCTGGCCAGCGCGACGCTCCGCCGGCTCCGGCTCTTGGCCAGCCCGGATACGGTGCTGAGGTGGCATCGCGACTTGATGAAGCGCCGCCATGCCCGCATGTGCGTGAACCGTAGGCCTGGGCGTCCGCACACTGTCGCTTCGATCCGCCAGCTCGTCCTGCGCCTGGCCACCGACAACCCCTCATGGGGGTATCGACGCATCCACGGTGAACTCGCGCTGCTCGGTGTCGCGATCGCCGCGTCGACAGTGTGGGAGATCCTCAAGACCGCCGGCGTTGATCCAGCACCGCGCCGGACAACCGTTACCTGGGCTGACTTCCTGCGCTCGCAGGCCGAGGCGATCCTGGCGATGGACTCCATCGAAACGGTCACGCTGAATGGTCAGCGCCAATACGTTCTCGCCGCCATCCACCACGCCAGCCGGCGCGTACGGATCGTCGGCACTACCGCACACCCCACCCACGCCTGGGTAACTCAGGCCATTCGCAACCTGCTCATGGACCTCGAGGACACCGGACACCTCGCCCAGATCAAGTTCCTCATTCGTGACCGCGACGCCAAATACCCCGCGTTGATCGATAAAATCCTCGGCGCCGTGGGAATAACTACGGTGCCGACCGGTCTCCGGATGCCCCGCATGAACTCCATCACCGAACGCTGGGTCAGGACACTTCGCACCGAACTGCTGGACCGCACGCTGATCTGGAATCAGACACACCTACGCCACGCGCTGCGCGAGTACGAACGGCACTACAACGGACACCGCACCCACCGATCACTCGCTGCCGCAGCACCCTTGAGGGCCCGACCGAGGCCTCTCGAACCCGATCAGATCGAACGCCTCACCGTAGATCGACGTGATCATCTTGGTGGAGTCATCCACGAGTATCACCGCGCCGCTTGACCAGCAAGGATGCAGTTTTCGGCACGCACAGTGCCGACACGCGTCGGGCGAAGCGTCGCCGAGATGCACGCCATGATCGACTCGCTCGGCGACGTGAAGAAAGTCATCAGGCAGGCGGACCCCGACGAGCTGCAAAGACTGTATGAGGCGCTCGGCGTGGAGATCGTCTACAACGCAACAGGGCGGACGCTCGATGGGAGCATCCGCCCTGTTGGTAGGGATAAAGCTGGTGTCCGAGGGGGGACATGAACCCCCACGCGTAGCAAGCGTGCAACATTCGCGTGTTCATGCGGTATTGGATAGCTCGAACCTAGTATAGAGGGCCAGCGGGCGTGTTTCAATACTTCGTGCCAAGGGTCATCCAGTTCAACGGCGTCGTTTCATCCGTTCTTGTTGACTGGTATTGAGTTCGTGAAGATCCCGACGCGGTGTGCGCGAGTCAACTGCTACGCAAAGCGGTTCGCTGGCACCGTCAGACCGCTCATCACTTGAAGTCAGTGCTGGGCCGCTACGTGTTTCACCATAGCTACCGTCGACCACGAGAGCGCGGCACTACACGCGACCGTGCCTGCGCATCACGCTGCTGCAGGTTCGTACTCGTTGATCAACCGACGACTCGTCAGCCGCGCCCGGACACGCCGCTCAGCCTCGCCATCGGGTGGCAGGTCAGGCTGCTGGGCCGGTGAGAACGGACCTCCCGAGCGTGGCAGCGGGCGGTGCCTGATGAGTCGATCTTTGGTGTTGGTTGTGTGGTGGTGGAGTTCTTCGATGTGGGGAGGTCGCGTCGTTGGTCGTGGTGGGAGCGTCCTGAGGTGTCGGCGTTGCTCCTGGCTGAGGTGTTCGAGTTGAGTTTTGCTTCCAGCTCGGCCGCGTGGGTGTTGAGTTGATCACTTCATCGCCGAAGATCCACACGTCATTAACCGCGCGGCGGCGGGAAAGTGCGATCTGGGCCTGGTAAAGAGGTCAAGATGAGTGCGAGTCAGTACCGTAGGCAGCTTGAAAGCAAGCGCAAGCAACGGGTCGACGCGGAAAAGAAGGCGGGTGAGTACCGAACCAAGGAGACCGACAAGCGCACTGCAGCGGCCAAGGCGCGTGCGGCGGGAGAGAAGGCTAAGAGCTCCACCACTCGGTCCAGCAAGCTGCGTGAAGCCGGACGAGCCGAAGACGCCGCAGCGACGGCAGGCAAGGAGGCCGGCCGTTGGCAGGGCAAGGCAAGTAGCTACGCCAAGGCCGAGGCGGACTTGCAGAGCAAACTCGCCAAGGCCGAGCAGTCCGAAGCTGACGCCGCCGAGCGACGGCGTCAGCGCGATCAACAGCAGGCCGCTCGTCGCTCTGCTGCAGAGACTTCGGCGCTGGAGCGCCGTATGAGCCAGACGGAGGCGATGGTGGACACCGCTCTGCGTGACTTGCCCACTCCTAAGCAGGAGAAGCTGCGCGTCCTGATTCTCGGCGCCGCTTCTGGTGGAGATCTACGCGTGGGGCGTGAGCAGAAGCGGATCCGTGCCGCAGTTGAGTCTGCGCTGCACCGCGACTACATCGAACTCGATGTGCGTCCGGCCGCGACCACCGCCGACCTGCTCGACGGCATCACCAAGTTTCGTCCACACGTTGTTCACTTCTCCGGGCACAGCGATGACGACCTGATCGAATTCGAAGATGAAGTCGACGAGCACCACGAAGGGGTCATCGTTACCGCTCGAGCGTTCGCCGCTGCGGTCAAGGCAACAGATGACCCGCCGCTGTTGGTGCTGCTGAACTCTTGCAACTCCGCAGCTCAGATTGACGGCCTTGTCGAGCAGGTCGCCCCGTTTGCCATCGGCATGGCCGATGAGATCGATGATGGGGACGCCATCGTCTACGCCGCACAGTTCTATTCCGCTATCGCGAACGGGCAGTCCATTAAGTCTGCGCACCTTTCGGGGCAAGCCGCGTTGCAGCTCGCGGGACTCTCCGGTTCGGAGTTGCCGACCTTGGCCTGGGCCCACGATGTTGATCCGGCGATCACCGTGCTCGTACGGGGTGTATGATCACCTGGCTGACGCCGACGTGCTGTAGCGCAGCCGCCGCTTTAGAACTCCTAACAGAATGATCTTGGAATAAGGTTGATCATCGGTGTGTTGATCACGGTGTGAGGAAGGGCGAGCAGCTTCCCTGGATCGTGTCCGACGAGTTGTGGTCGCGGATCGAGCCGCTGCTACCGGTGGTTCCGCGTCGTGCGGACCATCCGGGGCGCAAGCGGCTGGATGACCGCAAGGTGTTGTGCGGCATCCTGTTCGTGCTCTACACCGGCATCCCGTGGGAGTTCCTGCCCCAGGAACTCGGCTTCGGTTCCGGCATGACCGCCTGGCGGCGGTTGCGGGACTGGCACCAGGCCGGTGTCTGGCAGCGGCTGCACGAGAACCTGCTCGCCGAGCTCAACGCCGCGGACGCGCTGGACTGGTCGCGGGCGGTGATCGACGGCTCGCACGTCCGCGCCCTCAAAGGCGGCCCAAAACCGGTGCGAGCCCGGTCGACCGCGCCAGAACGGGCTCGAAACACCACCTGATCACCGAAGGGCACGGCATCCCGCTGGCCGTGTCCTTGACCGGTGGCAACCGCAACGACGTCACCCAGCTGATGCCGCTGATCGACCAGATCCCGCCGGTACGCGGCAAGCGCGGCCGGCCACGGTTCCGTCCCGACGCGCTGTACGCCGACCGCGGCTACGACGACCATGACAAGTACCGCGACCTGGTGCGATCCAAGGGCATCACGCCGGTGATCGCCCGCCGCGGCAGCGAACACGGCTCCGGTCTGGGCGTACACCGCTGGGTGGTCGAGCAGACCTTCGCGCTGCTGCACTGGTTCCGCCGCTTGCGGATCCGCTGGGAGATCCGCGACGACATCCACGAAGCCTTCCTCAGCCTGGCCTGCGGCATCATCTGCTGGCGCCGACTCCGCAAACTCTCATTGAGTTAGGAGTTCTAAGCGGGAACCACCCGGCGTGCGTGGGGACTGTGTCGTAGGTGCCTGTGTGCTGACCGGCAACCCGGAACCACCTCGCAGGTCAAGGGCGAACCCCTTGCCGCACGCGCTACGGACATGGAGTAGGGACTGCCCCTGCCAGGGAGAAACTTACAACCGTGCTCCCTTAGCCTGACCGGATCTGCCTGATCGCCCGGACGTCCCCCGCCGACTGGGGCATCACCGCGTTCTCCACTTGGTCGCTGGCCAAGCTGCGTGATCATCTGCTCGAGCGCGGCACGGTCGCGGCGATCAGCCGGGAGACCCTGCGCCGCATCCTGCGCGGGGCAGGGATCACGTGGCAGACCACCACGACGTGGAAGGCCTCACCCGACCCGGACTTCATCGCCAAAATGCAACGGATACTCGATCTCTACGATCACCCGCCCGCCGATGGACGGGCGATCTGCGTCGACGAGTTCGGCCCACTGAACCTGTTACCTCGCAAAGGAATGGCCCGGCGTCCACAGACCAAGCCGAAGCGGCTGCGGGCGACCTACCACCGCTACGACGGGGTCATGCAGATGCTCGCCGCGCTCGACCTGGTCACCGGCAAGCTGTTCTACCGGATCCGCCCGCGCAAACGCGCGATCGAGTTCCTGGCCTTCCTCAAGACCTGCGGGCGCGGTGGGCCGGCGAGAAGTTGTACGTCATCTGCGACAACTACTCGCCGCATCGCACCGCACCGCAACGCCGACGTCCGCGCGTGGTGCGCGGACAACCGGATCGAGCTGGTCTACCTGCCGACCTACGGGTCCTGGCTGAACTGGATCGAGGCCGAGTTCGCCGCCCTGCGCTACTTCGCCCTGGACGGCACCGACCACCGCAGCCACGCCGAGCAGAACGCCGCCATCGGCGCTTACATCCGCTGGCGCAACGCCCGAGCCGAGCCCAAGACCGGCTTCGTCACCGACTCACCCATCCGCACCTGGATCCATTACCCGGCCAAGGCCGCGTGACACGCCAGTAGCACCGGAAAGGGTGCATCGGCAGCGATGAGCAGCGACTGTACCGGCAACAGCCACTCACTCTGCAGCAGAACTGCGAACAACTCGTTCAGATCGTCGAAGATCTGGATCCTGTCGTGCGACACGCCAAGGTCCCTTTCGTGAGCGAGTTGTGTTCGGCGGCTCCGTGCGGCAGGTCTTGTCGGATGTCCTCGGAGGTGGGTCCTCCTGTCCCGTTTCGTGTTGCGTCGAGCCGTTTCGGGACGAAGTGGCGTAGCGCATCCAGCTCTACGGCTCCAGCAACCGCAGACGTGACAGGAAGGGACAGAGTGCCGGGCGCCACCCGGAGATCGGGGCCGCCTCTGTGTCGACCGTAGCCAGGAACGTTGGTTCCGGCGTCCGTCACCTGGCTGTACTCGAGGGCCAGGTGGCTGTGATGTGCGCGATTCGAGCGCCTGACCTGCTCCTGCGCCCTCGGCTCCAATCGCGGCCAGATGTTCTGGTCGAGTTAGCTGGATGAGCTGTCGCTCCAAAGCCCGAGTCTCCGAATCAGAGACGGTCGCGCCGCAGCCGCCAGTGGGCATGGTCCCGCAGGCGCAGGCGCAGGCGCAGACGCCACTAACACCGCGCGAAACCTGCCACTACCAGCGCAGACAGGGCAAAGACTACGAAGTGCGGCTGGAGTACTAAGGGTGGTGCGGTACCGACGCGAGCCGACAGTTAGAGGGTGTCCGGGCCTTCGTCATATGCAGCCCTGTGTCGTTCGACTTCGGCGAGGTGGTCGGCCGTCCAGGCGAGCAGGATCAAGAAGGGGTTCTCGAGCGTGCGACCCAGCGGCGTGATCCGGTACTCCACGGCAACGGGGCGTTGCTTCAGCACCCGGCGCTCGACGAGGCCGTTGCGTTCCAACCGTCGCAGTGCCTGCGTCAGCGATTTTTGAGTGATCCCGTCGAACTCTCTCTTGAGTTCGTTGAAGCGTCGCGGCTGCCGGCACAACGCGGTCAGCAGCAGCTGCCCCCACTTGTCCAGGATCTGATCCAGGAGCTCGCGTTGCGGGCCGACGATGGTCTGGGGGTCAGCCTGATCTTCGCGGATACCAAGTTTCTTTGAAGTACCTTTCATGTACCTGGTATACCAGAGATACCTTCAATCCAAAGGAATCTCATGACCGACCAGTCCCTGCCCAGCCTCCACGTCAAGCGCCAGGACGGAGTGCTGTGGGTCTCGATCGACGTTCCGCCCGTCAACCTGATGACGGCTCAGCTCTTGCTCGACCTGGACGCCGTCGCCGCATCGGCCGAGAACGATCCCGACCTGCATGTCATCGTGGTCCAGAGCGCCAATCCGGAGTTCTTCCTGGCACATGGTGACCTGTCCTTCGTGGAGGACCCCGCGACGTACGCCGCCCTCCCGATCGCGGAGGAGACGCTTGTCGGAACCGGCCCGATGATGCGGCTCCATGAACGCTGGCGGCGTCTGCCTCAGACCACCATCGCGAAGGTCACGGGACTCGCCCGCGGCGGTGGCTCCGAGCTGGCTTCCAGCCTGGATCTGCGATTCGCGGCCCTCGAGACCGCGGCTTTCGGCCAGTTCGAGACATTGATCGGCATCGTCCCTGGAGCTGGTGCAACTGCCCACCTGCCCCGCCTCGTGGGTCGCGCTCGCGCCCTCGAGATCGTGCTGACAGGCGGTCTGGTCGACGCGGCGACCGCCGAGCGCTGGGGATGGGTGAACCGAGCTCTGCCCGCCGCAGAACTGCACGAGTACGTTGAGTGGGTCGCACTGACCATCGCGACTCTGCCCGACGGTGTCCGCGCCGCAGCTACCAAAGCAATCGACGCTGCCGACGGCACGCTCGAAGACGCACTGCGTGCGGAAGACCGCCTGCTCGGGGAAACGTTCACGCCCGCGTCTGGAGAGCTTGCCCGGGCAGCACTCGCGGCCGGGGTTCAGACGCGCGAGGTGGAGCTGAACCTCGAAGAAGTCCTGCGGGCGAACCTCATCCGGAATCCGTGACGATCCGCTCTGCGGCGGGCGGAGTGCAGAAGTTGTCCACGGGGGGAGTAGGCGTACGGCCACCACTCACCACTGCCGCCGGTGCCCATCTCCAGCGGGTGCTCGAACTCGCCTGTGGCCTTGAGCTTGGCGAGTGCAGCGCTGAACTCCGCACGGGTCCACGGCTGCTCAGGGGTCGGGATGCGGATGCCGTTCTTCTCGAGCACCGACTTGCGGGAGAACATCGTCAGCGCCACGTCGTAGAAGCCGAAGGAGTAAACCTTGTCCTGATACCTGCCCACGGTGCTGGGCAGCTGATCGTCCAAGGGGACCTCCCCGCCGGAGAGCTCCAGCGGGGCCAGGTAGCCGCCCAGGCCCAGTTGGGCACGTTCGGGCCGTCCACGTCGAGGAGACAGGGCAGCTTCTTCGAGGTCGAGGAGGCGACGACCGCGTCGTTGTAGGAGCCTTGCGGGAAGGCCTCGATCTCGACCTTGTAAGTGGACTGGCTTCCGTTGAAGTCGTTGACCAGCTTCTCCACGGCCGCGTACTCGGCAGCGTTGCCGGCGTTGTGGGTCCACAACTTCAGGACTCCGTTTCCGGAGGCCGATCCGCCGGCGCCGCAGCCCGTGACCGCGGTCGCCGCGGTGACGGCAGCTAAACTCGCTGCGGCGAGGCGTCTGGTCCACACGTTCATGGTTCCTCCATCGTGCTGGGTCGGTTCTCGTCGGGCCGCCGGTGCAAGCGGCAGCCCACTCGTTGTCGCTTCGTCGTCCCGGTGGTCAAGACCGGGACGGCGAAGCGATCGAATCTCTTGTCACCAGGGGGCAACGCAGTACCTCCTGGACTGCGGGCCCGGTGATCTCGGACGTCGTGATGACGGCTTGCAGGAGTGCTATCGCCCGTGCGCCCATCTCGTAGTGCGGCAAGGCGACGGTGCTCAATGCGGGGTGAAGGTTCTCGCTGATCAGCTCCTGGTTGTCGAAGCCGATCACGGACAGCTCCGCCGGAATCGAGAGACCGAGCTCTCCGGCGGCGCGATATGCGCCCATCGCCATGCGGTCGTTGAAGCAGAACAGGGCGGTAGGCAGGGCTGCGGAAGTGAGCAAGGTGCGCGCGGCGCGGTAGCCGCCGGGAGCGTCGGAGCGGTCGGCGGCGACGAGAGCGGGATCGAACTCGATGCCCTCGTCAGCCAGCGCGGCCCGGTACCCGGCGAGCCTGCCCCGCGAGGCGGGGATGTCGTCGACGTTGGTGACGAACCCGATGCGGCGGTGTCCGTGCGCCAACAGTTCCTGAGTGGCGGTCTTCCCGCCTTGCTCCTCGTCGGGCACGACCGAGGGAACCGCCGGATCGCCGGAGCTGGCATCCACCAGGACGGTGGGCACTGACCGCAGCTGCGCGGGTACCTGCACGATCCTGTGGTACATCGACGCATAGAGGATTCCGTCGACGCCGTGCTGGATCAGCAAGGTGATCGCCTTGCGCTCCAGCTCGGGGTCGCCCCCGGTGTTGAGCATCAGCAGCAGCAGATCGTGCTCGCTGCCGGCGTCCTGCGCGCCCTGGATGATCTGTCCCGCGTGAGGCGTGGTGGCGATCTCATCGCTGATGAAGCCCACCGTGTAGGTGCGACTGGTGCGCAAACCCCGCGCCAGCTTGTTGGGGCGGTAGCCCAGCTCATCGGCCACGCGGAGCACGGTTGCCCGCGTCTCGGCGTTGATCCGCTTGCCCTCGACCGCGTTGAGGATGTGGGAGACCGTTGTCGCGGAGACACCCGCCGCTGCCGCCACGTCCTTGATCCCGATCCGCTTCACTCTCGCCTGCCAAATCGATTGGGCAACTGGTGCGGTGAAGAATCAGGATTGTTGTCACGGGTGGGTCAGAGAGTTTGTCACGGCCGCCTGCACCCGGACACCATCGTGACCACGGTCGACGCCGGACTGGCGTCATGAACCAGGCGACCGGTGCTCGCGCCCGGCGACCAGGTCCACTTCGACGGCGGGCAGCACCGGGTCCTCGGCCTCAGCGGCACCTCGGTACGGCTGCGCTCGGCCGAGGGCGCCGAGCAGGTCGTGCTGGCTGGCTATCTGTTGAGCGCGCCGGACTTCGCGGTCCTGGGCGCCGGGGCGTTGCCCGCGGTCAAGCCGGGTCTGCCTGCTCGACGGGCTGCCTGAAGAGGTCTTAGCGGCCCGCGCGGGATTGGGAGCGCCGCGCCGTCGAGTACTGGCGATACCGATACCGATCTCAAGATCGTCATCTACACCGCCGCCGCCGGCAGCGAGGACGAGACGAAGCTCGAATTGACACGCGTAACGGGCCTGCAGCACGGGTGAGCGGGGACAGAACGGGAATTTGGTGTGCGGGCGTTCGACTTACTGCGGAGACCGCTGCATCCATGCCTGCGAGCACTTCAGGAGTCGTCCACATGCCGGCGCGTGCTGGCCGTCAGCCAGCGCTGCGCGCAGCGATCCTACTACCTGCCGATGTGGCGGATGCCCAGGGTGAGGCAACGGCTCCTACGATGATCACCAGTGCAGTGCGCAGCCAATGAGGCCAACGCACCTGGGGAGCCTGCAGGCAGCCAGTGCAGGCGGGATAGATCGTGGGCACCAGCTGGCGCAGCTCGGCGAGTGCGTTGCCGGCAGCGGTTGTGCGCCGCGAGCACCGCGGGCAACGCGAGTCGGAGCGATGGCTTCTTCCATGCGTTCGATTCATGATTGCCGGGCGGTCCGAGCCGCGCCGCCTTGACTCGCGAGTGCCAGAGGACCAGCTGCGGCATGAGAAGTCATCGCCACCTCTTCCGTCGGCAATGCCCATCGATGTGTGTATCTACGGCATGGTGGTGCGGATGCCGGCTAAGACGACGTCGACGATCTTCTCGGCCACTTCGCGGGTGAAGGGGTGGCGTCGCCGGTTGATGTAGAGGTACACCGGCCCGGCCAGCAGTTCCGTGAGGAAGTAGCTGTCAACAGGCGGAATCTCGCCCTTGTCGGCGGCGCTGTCGAATCGCTTTCGGGCGGCGACGAGCCGCTGGTCGTAAACAGCCCGAACTGCCTCATCGAGATCCGCGTTCCCAGGAGCCGCGATGGCGGCCTGAGACAGGGCCCGGCCGATTGAACTCGACAGACGCTCGGAGAACACCATCAAGAAGTCGACCAGATCGCGGCGAAGGTTGCCGGAGTCGTGCAGAGGTGCAGAGTCCTCCGCGTACTGCAGCAGCGCTTCGCTGACGAGTTCGACGCGGTCCGGCCAGTTGCGGTAGACGCTGTTCTTGTTGACTCCGGCGAGTTCGGCGATCTCTTCGTAGCGCAGGCCGGCCACACCGTTTCGGGCAACGAGCTCCGTCGTCGCCGCGAGGATCTGCGACCGCACTCGAGCGTTACGGCCGCCCGGTCGGGCTGCCGGCTGGGTGCCAGCGTCGGTCGTCTCTGCGGTCTCCGCGTTCTCCGGCACGCCTCTGATCTTCACATCTACCTCCCTGTGGACACCACGGTGGATCACGACTATCTTAAAGAGACGGGCAATCTCTTTAAGAGATGTGAGTGTTATGGAGGCCACCTATCCGAGCGCCCCAGGTGACACCCTGGTGTTCGAGAACGATCGAGTGCGTGTCTGGTCGATGACGTTGGAGCCGGGCGGCATGTTCGACTTCCATCAACATCACTACGACCATGTGATCCTGTGGCCTGACAGCGGTCAAGCTGTGGGGCAGGACCTCGGTGACCCCAACTGGGGGATCTCGTTGGCGGTCGAGCTGGGTTTCGTCCTCTTCCAGACGGTCGGCACCGCAGAGCCCCTCAACCCGCACCGCATTCGCAACGTGGGTGACAAGGCGGTGACGCACTACATCATCGAGTTGATCAGTGAGCGATCGCCGAGTGGGACGCACCTGCCCAGGGAGACCAACGGACGCGAAACGTTCCTCGACGAGAACTCCGGAGGGTAGATGTGACTACCGCACTGAACACTGTGAAAACCGGCGAGATCGAGATCGCCTACGCGGAGTCCGGCGCCGGCGAGCCGGTGATTTTGGTGCATGGCGGCGAAAGCACCCACATCCAGTACGACACGTTCCGGCCTCTGCTCGGCGACGGCATCCGCGCCATCGCCTATGACCAGCGTGATTCCGGAGTGTCGGTCAACCCGCCCGCTCCGTACGGCATCCCTGACCTGGCCGACGACTGCGCCGCGCTCATCAGGGGACTTGGGTACGAACGCGCGCACATCTTCGGATCCTCGTTCGGTGGCTTCATCGCCCTGCAGCTCGCGGTATCGGTACCCGAGGTGGTGCAATCGCTGACGGTCGGCGCCACCTTCTCCGACGCCTCGGCCCTGCAGGCACCTGGGGCCTCCGAGATCATCGAGCTGTCGCCCTCGCAGCGTGATGCGCGGATGCTCGCTTTCGCCCTGTCCGAAACCGGGCAGGCGGACGAGAAGGTGGTGGCCGAACTCCGATCGGTGTTGGTTCATCGCCCACCGGAGGCGGATGCGCGGCGACTGTCCGCGATCCCAGGCTTCGACCTCACCGAACGCCTGCCGGAGATCACGGCGCCGACCCTGCTCATCTACGGCGAGGATGATCCGGCGGCTCGTCCAGAAGTCGGACAAAAGATCGCCGATGCGATCCCCGGAGCGCGGCTAAAGGTTGTCCCGTAATGATCAAGAGTTTTGGCGGGGCAAGGGGGTGACAGCGGTGTCGCCTGCGGCCGGTGGTCGTTCAGCCGGTCATGGTCAGGTTGCGCATCTGGGCGATGCCTCGGGTGGCGTGCCAGACGCCGTCGCGTTTGCGGCGGCAGTTGCGCAGGATGTTCCAGGACTTCATGTGTGCCAAGGCGTGCTCGACTCGTGCGCGGATGCTCTTGTGGACGGTGTTGAGGTCTTGTTTCCATTGCGGCAGCGGCGGTTGGTCCTTGCGGGGTTTGCGGTAGGGCATGATCACCTCGGGGTTGCCCTGGTAGCCG
>NZ_FOFR01000037.1 GCF_900110955.1 Lentzea xinjiangensis | reverse complement strand
TGGGCCCCGGTCGCGCCAGGACACGTCCGGACCGGGTTCTGGCGGACAAGGCATACAGCTCCAAAGCCAACCGTGCCTATCTGCGGCAGCGGAAGATCAAGGCGACCATCGACCAGCCCCGTGACCAGGCCGCCCATCGCAAGGCCAAAGGCTCCGCAGGTGGGCGGCCACCGACGATCGACCGGCAGGTCTACAAACAGCGCCACGCCGTCGAGTGCGGCATCAACCTGCTCAAGCAACACCGGGCCGTGGCCACCCGCTACGACAAACTCGCCACCCGCTACCAGGCCACCGTCCACGTCGCCGCCATCAACATCTGGCTACGCCACATCTAAAACACCGCCTAGTCGTGCTCAGCGGGAGGCGACCGGCTTCGCCACACCGTCCAGGATCATCTCCAGGCGGAACTCGAACGAGTGCTCCGGGCTGAACGCGCTCTGGATCCCAGCTGAGCTGGGCGGTCACGCCGAACACCTTGGCCCAGCCGCGGCGGTGGGCCTCCCCTCACCGCCGCGACGACCTCGTCGTGCGGGTCGGTCACCCGCGCTCGACCAGCGGGCGGACTTCCAGACCGCTGTGCGTGTAGTTGAGTTCCGGCAGCAGCCGCGCCAACTCCAGTGCCTCGTCCAGGTCGGCCGCCTCGACGAGGTAGTAGCCGCCGAGCCCTTCCTTGGTCTTCAGGAACGGGCCTTCGGTGGCCTGGACCTGACCTCCGGCGTCCGCGCGCAGCGACGTGGCCGCGGTGGTCGCCTCGAGCTGCTGACCGTCGAGGAGGCGGGCGCCGGCCTTGGCCATGAATGCCCCGTGACCGGCGTGGTGCGCCTGCCACTGCTCCTCGGTCATCGCTGCCCACTGCTCGGCGTCGCCGTAGATGAGGATCATGTACTTCGCCACGTCGTCAACCTCTCGGTGCGGGCCGCCTCCACAGGCGGCCTCACCCTACGAGGTACAGCGCGGGGCGTCGGATCGACAAACGGCAAAATCCAGTCCCGCTTGAGCTGCTCCGTCACGAGGGGAGTGCGCTCGACCGTGATTCGCGGGCTGAACTGCGGTGATGCTCGCCCCAGGCATTCAGGTGCTCCACCACGGGGCTCAAGCTCCGCCCTAGTTCGGTGAGACCGTGTTCGACCTGGGGAGGGGACGCGGTGTGGACGGTGCGCGCGACGAGACCGTCCGCCTTGAGCCGGACGTCGCCGTGGCGTTCGTGATTCGCCGCGTCCGCCGCTGAACGCGGTCGGGGTGACTGGCAGCCGGTGCGGTGGCGGAGCGGGTCGGGTGCCGACGCCGCTGGCGCGGGCCTGAGGTGCGGCTGGGTGCGCATCCTCGGCGGGCTGATCAACCGGTGCGAACGGCAGCCCGCGGGAACAGCGGGCTCGGCAGCGGTGGGGCCGAGGGTGTCAGCACTGCTGCGTGCAGGCGAGGCCGGCGTTGCCGCCGCGGGTCCATGGGGTGTCGTCGTCCGCGAACGCGGTGCCGGTGGCTAACAGGGTGACGGCGAGCGTGGCGAGGAGAGCGGCGGTTGCGGAGCGGATCGTCGACATCGGTGTCGCACCCTTCGTCGGTGGAGGGGACTTCGGTGGAGCTGATGCGGCTGACGCTAGGAGCGCTGGTTATTGGTGGGTTATCGGTCCTCACGGGGACGTCGATGTCTGCCTGATAAGAACCGTGCCGATAGTCGCGGGCATGACCAGCATCGAATCGCGCACCATCACCGTCTTCTGCGGGGCCCGACCGGGATCGCCCGCCGCCGCCGTCGCCGCCGAGCGGCTCGGGCACGCCATCGGGATGGGCGGCCACCGGCTCGTCTACGGCGCGGGCGGGGTCGGGCTCATGGAGGTGACCGCGCGGGCCGCCGCGGCCGCCGGGGCGGTGGTGACCGGGGTGGTGCCCCGGTTCCTCTACGAGCTGGACCGCGTCCAGCAGGCCGTGTGCACCGACCTCGTCGTCACCGACGACATGTTCGAGCGCAAGCGGCTCATGATCGACCGGGCGGACGCGTTCGTCGCTCTGCCCGGCGGCTTCGGCACCCTCGACGAGGTGCTGGAGGTCATCGCCCTGGCGTACCTCGGGCAGTGCCCCAAGCCGCTGGCCCTGGTCGACGTCGACGGGCACTGGGACGCGCTCTGCGCCCTGTTCACCGATGTGCACCAGCGCGGGTTCACCAGGCCGGGTTTCGACGAGTACTACCAGGTCACGGCCAGTCCGGAGGCGGCAGTCGACTTCGTCACCGGTGTCGCGGCGCGTACCTCCCACGACTCCGCCGTCACCTGTTTGGCTCTTGCTCACAGTTCAGGCGCCGATTAGGTAAGAAGGTGACGAGGTGCGTCGGCGGGGTGAGGCGCGCCGGGGGAGGGGAGGACTGTGCACGGCGTGCCAGGGGGGAGAACTGTGCCGGGGCATGCCGAGGACTCCCGTCTCCACTACCGCGTGCTGGGGCCGCTCGCGGTCAGCCGGGGGGACGTGAGCCTGCAGGTCCCGGCAGGGCGCCAGCGGGTCGTGCTGGCGATGCTGCTGTTCGAGGCCAACCGCATCGTGTCGATCGAGCGGCTCATCGACGCGGTGTGGGAGACCGACCCGCCGGCCACGGCCCGCGTGCAGATCCAGATCTGCGTGTCCTCGTTGCGGCGGTTCCTGCAACTGCCCGGCCAGCCCGAGACCATCCTGACCCGGCCGCCCGGCTACCTGCTGCGCCTGGCCGCGAGCCAGCTCGACGTGCTGCGGTTCGACCAGTTGGTGGCCGAGGCGCACCGGGCGGTCGAGGCGGGGGAGAAGGCGACGGCGGTCGCGCTGTTCCGGACCGCGCTCGCCCAGTTCCGCGGACCGGTCGCCGACGGCGTGCCGAGCGAGGTGGTCCGGGCCAGTGCCACCCGGCTCACCGAGCGCAGGCTGCAGGTCGTGGAGAGCTGCGTCGACCTCGAGCTGTCGCTGGGCAAGCACCGCGAGCTGGTGGGAGAGCTGCGCGACCTCGTCGCGGCCAACCCGCTGCAGGAGCGGCTCCTCGGCTTCCTGGTGATCGCGCTGCACCGGTCCGGCCGCACCTCCGAGGCGCTGCAGGCCTACCGGGACGGTCGCCGACGCCTGGTCGACGAGCTCGGTCTCGAGCCGGGGGCGGAGCTGCGGGCACTCGAACAGCGCATCCTCGCCGAGGAAGACGACGTGGACCCCGCCACGGCCGCCGGCCAACCGGACACCACCACCGTCACCCAGCTCGTGCCCCGGCAGCTGCCCATGGACATCGCCGACTTCACCGGGCGCGCCGACCAGCTGCGGCACATCGACGTGCTGGTCGACGGCTCCACCGAGGTGATGCCGATCGTCGTGGTCACCGGGGCCGGCGGAGTCGGCAAGTCGGTGCTGGCGGTGCACATCGCGCAACGCCTGCAGACCGGGTCGTTCCCCGACGGCCAGCTCTACGCCGACCTGCACGGCACCGGCAACCCGGCCGCCTCCTCCGCCGTCCTGTCCCGCTTCCTGCGTTCGCTCGGGGTGCCGGGCGCCGCCGTACCCGAGGACCTCGCGGAGAGGGCCGACCTCTACCGCACGTTGCTCGCCGACCGGCGCGTGCTGGTCGTCCTCGACGACGCGAGCGACGAGGGCCAGGTGCTCCCGCTGCTGCCGGGCAGCGCGGCCTGCGTGGTGCTGGTGACCTCGCGGTCACGGCTGACCGGCCTGCCCGGCGCCCGGCTCGTCGAGCTGGAGCAGATGGACACCGACACCGGCATCGACCTGCTGTCGCGGCTGGTCGGACCGGCCAGGGTGGCGGCGGAGCGGGACGCCGCGACCCAGCTCGTCGCCGCGGTCGGCGGGCTGCCGCTGGCACTGCGCATCCTCGGCGCCCGGCTCGCCGCGCGGTCGCACTGGTCCTTGTCGGCCATGGTCACCCGGCTGCTGGACGAGCGGCGTCGTCTCGACGAGCTGACCTACGGCGACCTCGGGGTGCGAGCGAGCCTCGCGCTCACCGTCGACCCGCTGCCCGAGCGGGCCCGCACCCTGCTCCGCCGCCTGGCAGGCATGGACAACACGGTGTTCGGCGAGTGGTACGCCGCGGCGGTGCTCGACACGTCGATCGCCGACGGCGTCTCGGTGCTGGAGACGCTGGTGGACGCGCAACTGGTGGACTTCGCGGGCGAGGACCCGGCGGGCAACCCGCGCTACCGCTGTCACGAGCTCGTCCGGGTCTACGCGCGGGAACGGCTCGCCGCCGAGGAGGACGAGGCCACCCGCCTGGACACCGTGCGCCGCGTCCTGGGCTGCTGGCTCTTCCTGTTCGACGAGGCGCACCGCCGCGAGTACGGCGGCGACTTCACCCGCCTGCGCGGCGATGCGCCCCGCTGGTCGCTCGACGCCGGCTACGTGGCGACCATGCTGGCCGTGCCGCTGAGCTGGCTCGACCACGTCCGCGCCGACGCGCTGGCCGCGATGCGCCAGGCCGCCGAGTGCGGGCTGGCGGAGGAGTGCTGGGACCTCACCGTCGGCGCGGTGACCCTGTTCGAGTCGCGCAGCTACTTCGACGACTGGTGGGAGAGCCACGAACAGGCGCTGATCGCCGTCCGCCGCGCCGGCAGCGCCATGGGCGAGGCCGCTGTGCTGTGCTCGCTGGCGTCGCTGCAGATCACCCGGCAGGAGGTCGCGCTGAGCAGGGCGTCGCTGGAGCGGGCGCTGGAGCTGTTCGAGGGCCTGGACTGCGCCCTGGGCCGGGCGCTGGTGCTGCGCAACCAGGCGACGCTGGACCGCATCGACGGCGACCCCGACGCGGCGATGGACCGCTACCGGCTGGCACTGGCCGCCTTCGAGGAGGCGGGTGACCGGGTCGGCGTCGCGCACGTGCTGAACAACATCGCGCAGACCCACATCCTGCGCGGCGAGCCCGACACGGCCGAGGCGCTGCTGAACCGGTCGCTGGTGATCTGCCGCGAGGTCGGCAGCCACCGGGTCGAGGCCCAGGTCTGCTACCACCTCGGGGTGGTCGCGCTCAGCCAGGACCGCCTGCGCGAGGCGGAGGCGTCGTTGCGCGCCGCGCTCGAGATCGTCCGCGCGCACGGCGACCGGGTCGGCGAGTGGCGGGCTCTGGCCAAGATCGGCGTCGTGCAGGCCAGGCTCGGTGATCCGGGTGCCGGCAGCGAGTCGCTTCTCGCCGCCATCGAGGTGTGCGAACGCACCGGTGACCAGATGGGCGGCGCCGAGGTGCGGCTGGACCTCGCCGAGCAGCTGCACGCCTTGGGGGCCTCGGACGCCGCGGAGGAGGCGGTCGTGCTGGCGCTGGCCGTGCTCACGCGGTCCTGCACCGAGCAGCTCACCGACCGGGCGGCGCGCCTGCTCGCGATGATCCGCGCCGGAACGGCGATAAGCCTTCGATAACCCGGGTCGGGACCTTGGTGACGGCCGCGGCGAGACCGCGTGCCGCCGTCCAGTTTTCCCGACGCGGGAGGAACAACCATGATGCCCTGGCACGCGTGTGAACTGTCCGAAGTGGTCGGACCGGTCGGCCGGGAAGCGTGACCGGCATGGCCCGCAACGCAACCGTCGTGGGCGGTGTGGCCGTCGGGTCCCGGCCGACCATCGACGGGTCCAGACTGCTCGGTCGCATCGAGGCGCTGGCGCGGGTGGGCGCCGACCCCAGGGGTGGCATCACTCGGCCGGCCTTCAGCGACGCCGACCGCGCCGCCGTGCGGCTGGTGTCCGAGTGGGCCCGCGAGGGCGGCCTCACCGCGAGCGTCGACGCGGCGGGCAACCTCCTGCTGCGCGGCCCGGTCCGCGGTGGCAAACCGGTGTTGATGATCGGGTCGCACCTGGACACCGTCGTCAACGGCGGCCGGCTCGACGGCGCCTACGGTGTGCTGGCCGCGCTGGAGGCGCTGCAGTCGGTCGTCGACCAGGGCCTCGACTGCCGCCACGAGCTGGTCGTGGCCGGCTTCGCCAACGAGGAGGGATCGTCCTTCCCGCAGCCGTTCTGGGGGTCGATGGCCATCGCCGGCCGCGCCGGTCAGTTCGGTCCGGAGCCCGTCGACTACCTGGGTAACCCGTTGCGCGCGGCCCTGGCCAGGTCCGGCGGCGACCTCGACGGTGTCGCCCGCGCGGCGTGGCCGCTCGGCTCGATCGCGGCGTACCTGGAGCTGCACGTGGAGCAGGGGCCGGTGCTGGAACAGGCCGGGCTGCCCATCGGCATCGTCGACGGCATCGTGGGCCGCACCGTGCTCTCGGTGGACCTGATCGGCCGCGCCGGGCACGCGGGCACCACCCCGATGGCCGGCAGGCACGACGCGCTGGTCGCCGCCGCGGCGGTGGTGCTGGGGGTGCGCGAGCTCGCCGCCACCCGCGACCTCTGCCAGGTCAGCACCACCGGCCGGATCGAGGTGGAACCCAACAGCACCAACGTGGTTCCCGGGGTGGCTCGGCTGACCGCCGAGGTGCGCGATCTGGACCGGACTCGCCTCGCCGTGGTGGAGCGCGAACTGCGCTCGGCGATCCACGCGTCGGCCGCCGCGGCCGGGGTGCGGGCCGAGATCCGCGTTGCCATGCGGCAGGACCCGGTGATCACCGACGACCGGCTGCGGGCGGCGTGCGTCGCCGCGGCCGAGTCGCTGGGCCACGACCACGCGGTCGTGTCCAGCGGGGCGGGCCACGACGCGCAGGTGATCGCCGGGATCGCCCCCATCGGCATGATCTTCGTCCCCAGCCGGGGCGGGGTCAGCCACGTGCCGGAGGAGGACACGGCCCCCGCCGATCTGGTGGCCGGCGCCGAGGTCCTGTTCCGCGCCGCCGTGTCGCTCTGACCCCGAAGGAGAGCACGATGCCTCTTGACGAGGTGGGTGAGGCGTGTGGTGTGGCCGGACTGTGGCACCGCGACGCGGACGTCGCCCGGCTGTGCTCCTATGCCCTGGTCGCGTTGCAGCACCGGGGTCAGGAGTCGGCGGGCGTGGTCACAGGCGACCGCCGCACCCTGCGCCAGGCCGGTGGGATGGGCTTGGTGCAGCAGGTGTTCGACGAGGCGAAGCTGGCCGCGATGCGCGGTCATGTCGCCGTCGGGCACGTGCGGTACGCGACGGCGGGAGGCTCGACCGAGGCGAACATCCAGCCGCTGCTGGGCATCACCCGGCTCGGCTCGGCGTTCGCCTTGGCGCACAACGGGAACCTGACCGGCATCGGCGACCGGGAACGGTCGCCGGACGCGGTGGCCGGCGGTGCGGACACCCAGGAGCTGGTGGACGCGCTCGCCGACCGGACCGACGACGTGGCAGGCGCGCTGCGCGCGGTGCTGCCGCAGGTGAGGGGCGCGTTCAGCATCGTGGTGGCCACCACCGGCGCTCTGTACGCCGCGCGCGACCCGCAGGGGTTCCGGCCTCTGTGCCTCGGCCGGCTTCCTGACGGCGGGCTGGTGGTCGTGTCCGAGACCGTCGCACTGGACACGCTCGGCGCGACGTTGCTGCGCGAGGTCGCACCCGGCGAACTGGTCACGATCGACGACCGGGGAACGCGCGGCGAGCTGTTCGCCGACGCCCGGCCGGCGCCCTGCGTGTTCGAGCGGGTGTACTTCGCCCGTCAGGACTCGCTGCTGGACGGGGTGCGGGTGCAGGGGATGCGGCACGCGATGGGCGTGCTGCTCGCCCGGGAGGCACCCGCGGTGGCCGACGTGGTGACAGCGGTGCCCGACACCGCCAGACCGGCTGCCATGGGCTACGCGCAGGAATCCGGTCTGCCATATGTGGAAGCGTTGGTGCGCAACCAGTACCTCGGCCGCACGTTCATCAAACCCAGCGACTTCGAGCGCAGCCTCGGGGTGCGGATGAAGATCAACGTGGTGCCGGAGGCGGTGGCCGGCAAACGGGTCGTCGTGGTGGACGACTCGATCGTGCGGTCCACCTCGATGCGCGAGGTGGTGCAGCTGCTGCGCCGGGCGGGCGCTGCCGAGGTGCATGTGCGCGTGTCCTCGGCACCGGTGCGCTGGCCCTGCTTCTTCGGCGTGAACATGCGCTCCAGGGCCGAACTGGTGGCCAGCGACCGCACCGTGGCGGAGGTCGGCGTCCTCGTCGGCGGCGACTCGCTGAACTACCTGTCGGTGCGGGGCATGGTCGAGGCGGCCGGTGGCGGCCCGGCCTGCACCGGCTGCTTCACCGGCGTGTACCCGGCGGCAGTGCCGACGGCCGGGCACGTGCACCTCGAGCGGACGGTGCCCGCGCAGATCGGCTGAGGCTGCTCGTACCCCGTCGGGCGGGTGGTGGCCGTGCAGATGGGCTGGCGCTGCTCGTGCAGGTCGGGCGGGTGGTAGCCGTGCAGATGGGCTGAGGCTGCTCGCGCCCGTCGGGCGGGTGGCGCTCGTGCACCTCGGGCGGATGGAGCCCGTGCAGATCGGCGGACGCCGTCCGCCACCGGGCATCGCCGCTGCTCCGCGGTCGATAACCCACCGATAACCGCACCCGCCACGGTGGGAACCGTCGCGGTTGGACCTTGAGGAGGCCAGGGTGTCGAACGAGTTCGCGGTGCCGGTGGTGCACCAGATGTTCGCCCGGCAGGCACGCAGGACGCCCGACGCGCGGGCGGTGTTCTCCGACGACACCACCCTGACCTACGCCGAGCTGGACCGGCGGGCCAACCGGCTCGCCCACCACCTGCTCGGTCTCGGTGCCGGTCGAGGCGACCTGGTCGGGCTGCGGGTGCGCCGCTCGGTCGACTCGGTCGTGGCGATGCTCGCCGTGCTCAAGACCGGTGCGGCGTACGTACCGCTGGAGGACGGCCTGCCCGACGACCGGCTCACCGTGATGGCCGCCGAGTGCGCGGTCCCGCTCGTGGTGGTCGGCGGCGGTCTGCGGTGGACGCTCACGCCGGCGCCGGTGGTGCGGGTGGACGACCCCGCGATCGCCGTGGCACCGGACACCGATCCCGGGGTCGAGGTCTCGCCGGACGACCTCTGCTACGTGCCCTACACGTCCGGCTCGACCGGCCGGCCCAAGGGGACGCTGGTGTGCCACCGCAACGTCCCCGGGTTCTTCGCGGGCGACGGCTACGCGGACTGGGGTCCCGGTGCGGTGGCGGTGCACCACTCCGCGCAGTCGTGGGACGGCCACGTGCTCGACGTGTACCCGGCGCTGCTCTCGGGCGGCGCTCTGGCGGTGTACCAGGGCGATGCCACCGACCCGGTGGCGGTCGTGCGCTGGGCGGCGGCCAGGGGCGCCACCGTCCTGTGGCTCACCGCCGCCGCGTTCAACGCGGTGGTCAACGTCGACCCCGCGTTGCTCACCGGGGTGCGGTACCTGATGGCAGGCGGTGAGTCGCTGTCGGTGCCGCACGTGGCCGCGGCCGCTGCCGCGCTGCCGGGCACCCGCATCGTCAACGGCTACGGCCCGTCGGAGTGCACGGTGTTCAGCTGCGTGCGCGAGATCGAGCCGGCCGACCTGACCGCGGCCGCGATCCCGATCGGCCGCGCCGTCGGCGACCGGGTCGTCTCCGTCGTCGACGAGCGCGGCGACGCGGTGCCGGCCGGGACGGTGGGGGAGCTGTGCGTCGGTGGCGACGCCGTGTCGCGCGGCTACCTCGGCCGCCCGGCGATGACCGCGGAGCGGTTCGTGCCCGATCCCGGCGGCCCGCCCGGCGCCCGCCGCTACCGCACCGGTGACCACGTGCGCCGACGCCCGGACGGCGCGCTGGAGTTCGTCGGCCGCACCGACGGCCAGGTCAAGATCCGCGGGATGCGCGTCGAGCTGGACGAGGTGGCCGCGGCCATGCGCGCCCGGCCGGGGGTGGTCGACGCGGCGGCGGTCGTGCGCGAGCGGGCACCCGGTGACCCCGTGCTCGTCGGGTACCTGGTCATGGAGCCCGGTGCCGACCACGACGCCGATCACGACGAGGAGCTGCGGACCTCGCTCGGTGCGGCGCTGCCCGCGGCCATGGTGCCGACCGCGTTCGTCCGGCTCGCCGCGCTCCCGCTGACCCGCAACGGCAAGCTCGACCGGGCCGCGCTGCCGGAACCGGCAGGGCCGGGCGCGGACGTGCGCTACGAAGCACCGGTCGGGGCCACCGAGGCGTTCCTCGCCAGCACCTGGCAGGAGGTGCTCGCCGTGCCGCGCGTCGGTCGCGGTCACGACTTCTTCCGGCTCGGCGGGCACTCGCTCGCCGCGACCCAGGTGGTGTCCCGGATCCGCGGCCGGTGGGGTGTCGAGCTGCGGGTGCGCGACGTCTACGACGCGCCGCGCCTGGCCGACCTCGCCGCGGTGACCGACCGCGCGGTCACCGCCGGTGCCGCCGCACCCACCGCGATCGGCCGCGCCGCGCGGGCCACCAGGACCCGCGCCACCAGAACCGATACCACTCAGGACAGTGGGAGAGCACAGTGCTGAACCAGGAGACGGTCGAGGACACCACCCAGGAGACGGTCGCCCCCGCTTCACGCGCCCAACAGCGGCTCTGGCTGATGGAGAAGGTCGACTCCTCCTCGTCCGCCTACAACATCCGGTTCGGGTGGCGCCTGCTCGGCCGCGTCGACCGGGCCGCGCTGGGCGCGGCGGTGACCGACCTGGTGAGCCGGCACGAGGTTCTGCGCACCACGTTCGAGCACGACGGCGACGAGCTGCTCCAGGTGATCGCGCCACCGGCCCCGGTGCCGGTGTCCGACGTGGACCTCAGCGACCGGCCCGACCGCGAGGCCGCGCTGGACGCGCTCGCCGAGGCGCAGCTGCGCATCCCGTTCGACCTGGAACGCGGTCCGCTGCTGCGGGCGCACCTGGTGCGCGTGGCCGACCAGGAGCACGTGCTGTTCGTCGTGCTCGACCACCTGGTGTGCGACGCGTGGTCGCTGCGGCTGATGCACACCGAGCTGGTCGAGCGGTACGCCGCGCACGCCGCCCCTGGCATCGCGGCGCCGCTCGACGAGCCGGACATCCAGTACGCGGACTTCGCGGTGTGGCAACGTGACCAGCTCGCCGGCGGCGGGCTGGACCGCCAGCTCGACCACTGGCGCCGCCACCTCGCCGACCTGCCCGCCCGGCTGGAGCTGCCGACCTGCCGCCCGCGCGGGCGAGCGCCCCGCGGCCGGGGCGGCAGTGATGAGATCGAGCTGCCCGCCGACCTCGTCGCCGACGCGGAGCGACTGGCGGCCGAGACCGGGTCGTCGCTGTTCACCGTGCTGCTGACCGCGTTCAGCGTGCTGCTCGCCCGCTACTGCGGCCAGCCCGACCACGTGGTCGGCAGCCTCGTCGCCAATCGGACCAGGGCCGAGACCGAGGGCGTCATCGGGTTCTTCACCAACACCGTGGCCCTGCGCATGGACGTCGGCGGCGAGCCGACCTTCCGCGAGGTGCTGGCCAGGGTCCGCGAGACCGTGCTCGACGCCTACGCCCACCAGGAGGTGCCGTTCGATCGCGTGGTGGAGGAGCTGCAACCCCGCCGCGAGTCCGACCGCCAGCCGTTCTTCGACGTGATGATGCAGTTCGCCGACATCGACCGGGAGTGCGTCGAGCTCGCCGACGTGCGGGTCGAGCCGCTGCGCATGGCCAGTGAACCCGCTCCGGTCGACCTGATCCTCGCCGTGCTCAAGGAGGAGGGCCGGCTGGTCGGGGTCTGGGACTTCGACGTGCGGCTGTTCGACCTCGGCGCGGTGCGGCGGATGCAGCGCCACTACCTGACCCTGCTGCGCGCCATGGTCGCCCACCCGGACACGCCGGTCGCCGCGGTGCGGCTGGTCGACCCCGACGAGAGGCTGCAGCTGCTCGGCTGGGGCCGGGGCACCGCGCTGCCGGTCGACGGCTGGGCGGAAGCCGTCCACGACCCGGTCGTCGACATCGCCCGCCGCGCGCCGGACGCGATCGCCGTCGCCTCGGCCGAGCCGCTCACCTACGCGGATCTCGACGACAAGGCCAACCGGCTGGCACACCACCTGCGCTCGCTCGGGGTGCGGCGCGAGACCCTGGTCGGGGTCGCCCTCACCGGCGCCGACCGGGTGGTCGCGGAGCTCGCGGTGCTGCGCGCCCGTGGGGTCGTGGTCGATCTGAGCTCCCCCGTGGACGGTGCGGCCCCACCGCGCTGCCGGGTCGTGGTCACCGAGGCGGGGGCGACCCGCCCCGCCGGGCACGGCCCCGCGGTGGTGCACGTCGACCAGGACGCGGCGACGATCGCGGCCTGGCCGGCCGATCCGCCCGGTGTGCCGCCGGTGCCCGAGGCCAACGCCTACCTGCTGGCGGAACCGCGCTGGGGCGGGCACATGATGCTCAGCTACCGGGCACTCGCCGGGCTGATCGCCTTCCAGCGCGCCGAGTTCGGCATCGGCCGGGACGTGGTGGTGCCGCTGCGCGGCCGGACCGGTTCGGCCGCGGCGCTGTTCGAGAGCACGCTCGCGCTGTGCGCCGGTGCCCGGCTCGCGGTCTGCGACGGACCGGTCACGGGTGCGGCGCTGGTCGTGGTCGACGCCGACGAGACCGACCGGGTGCCCGACCTGCCCGCCGACGCGGAGGTGGTGGTGCTCGGCGACGTGGACGCGCTGCCGCTCGCCCGCGGCCTCGGCAAGCGGCTCGACCGCTGCGTACGCGGTGTGTACGACGTGCCGGCCGGTGTGTGGTGCGCGCTGCACGCCCCCGCCGACGAGCCGCCTGGCGGCACGCTCGGCGTCGGGGTGCCCGCCGCCAGCGGCACCGTCTACGTGCTCGACGAGTGGCTGCACCTGGTGCCTGCGGGCGTGCGCGGCGAGCTGTGCTTCGGCGGACCGTCCATCGCCCGCGGCGTGCCCGGCAGCCCGGCCGGCACCGCGGCCCGTTACCTGCCCGACCCGTTCGGTGGTCCCGCGTCCCGGCTCTACCGGACCGGGGTGCCGGCTCGCTGGTCCCGCAGCGGCGTGCTCGAACTGCTCGAGACCACAGCACCCGGACCGGTCGAGGCCGAAGCGCCGGCGGAGACCAGGACGGCACCGGCCGGCCCGGTGGAGCAGATCATCGGCGAGGTCTGGTGCGACGTGCTGCACCTCGACGACGTCGTGCTGGAGGACGACTTCTTCGACCTGGGCGGGCATTCGCTGCTCGCGAGCCAGGTCCGCACCCGGCTGGACCGGGAGTTCGGTCTCGACGTGCCGGTCCGGGTGCTGTTCGAGAACCCGCTGCTGAGCGACTTCGCCGCCGCGGTGCTGGAAATCGCCGACTCGGCGGGAAGGGAAGACCAGTGATCGACCAGACCCGACGCGGCGAGCTGGAGGCCAGGCTGCTCGCCCGGCGCAACGGCAAGGCCCGCGCCGACGTGCTGCCGCACCAGCCGCCGCACCTGCCGGTGCCGTTGTCGTTCAGCCAGGAGCGGATGTGGCTCTACGACCGGCTCGAGCCCAACAGCTCGGTGAGCAACCTGGCGTTCTCCTTCCACCTCGCCGGGCCGCTGGACACCGCAGCGCTGGCCGAGGCCGTCGCCGAGGTGCAGCGCAGGCACGCGGTGCTGCGCACCGTGCACCGCGTCTCCACTGTGGACGGTGTGGAGGGCGTTGCCGTGCAGGAACCGCTGCCCGAGCCGCTGCCCGCCCCGCCGGTGCACGACCTGAGTGCCGCGGGTGACCCGCTCGCCGCGGGGCGCGCCTGGGCCAGGGAGGCGGCCGAGCTGCCGTTCGCGCTGGACACCGCACCGCCGTTCCGCTGGCACCTGGCTCGGCTCGGCGCCGACGAGCACCTGCTGCTGCTGTGCGCGCACCACATCGCCGCCGACGGGTGGTCGGAGTCGGTGCTCAACCGCGAGCTGGGTGCGCTGTACGACGCGTTCGCCGCCGGTCGGCCGTCACCGCTGGCCCCGCTGCCGGTGCAGTACCGCGACTACGCGGCCTGGCAGAGGGCCCGGAGCACCGGACCGGCCTTCCAGTCCGCGGTGGACGAGGTGGCTGAGCGGCTCGCCGGTGTGCCCGACACGCTCGCGCTGCCGTTCGACCGCAAACCCCGCGCGGACAGCGGTTTCGGCGGTGGCACGCTCGCGCACAGGCTGCCCGCCGACCTGGTCGCCGCCGTCGCCGCGTTCGCCAAGGCGCGGTCCGCGTCGCCGTTCATGGTGCTGCTCGCCGCGTTCGGCACGCTGCTGTCGCGCCACAGCGGCCAGAGCGACATGGTGATCGGGGCGCCCACCGCCGGCCGGGCCCGCACCGAGCTGGAGGGCCTCGTCGGGTTCTTCGTCAACACCCTGCCGCTGCGGGTCGACCTCACCGGCGACCCCGCGTTCGGTGAGCTGGTGGCGCGGGTGCGCGACGGGGCGCTGGACTCCTACTCCCGGGAGGACGTCCCGTTCGAGCAGGTCGTCGAGCGCCTCGCGCCACAGCGGGACCCCGGCCGGCAGCGGCTGGTGCAGGTGATGTTCCAGCTGCACAACACCCCCGCGTGCCCGCTGGCGCTGTCCGGGCTGACCGTCACCCCGGAGCAGGTGTTCACCAACTCCTCGGCGCTGGACCTCACCCTGTCGCTCATCGACCGCGGCGACGAGCTGGAAGGGCTCTGGGAGTATCGGGGCGCGCTGTTCGACGTCGCCACCGTGCGCCGCCTGCAGCACTGCTACGAGGTGCTGCTCCGCGCGGCCGTCACCGACCCGGACAGCCCGGTGAGCCGGCTGCCGCTGCTGCCGGCCGACGAGCGGCACGCCCTGCTGCACACCCGCAACGCCTCGGAGTTCCCGCGCGAGGCGGCCTGCGTGCACGAGCTCTTCGCCGCCCAGGCCGCCGCCACCCCGGACGCGGTCGCCGTCTCCGGCGACGACGCCGAGCTTTCCTACCGCGACCTCGACCTGCACGCCAACCGCATCGCGCACCTGCTGCGCCGCCACGGCGTCGGGCCCGACGTGCCGGTCGGCGTGCTGCTGGACCGCTCGGTGCAGCTGCTGCCCGCGCTGATGGGCATCCTCAAGGCAGGCGGTGCCTACCTGCCGATCGGCACCGAGGCGCCGGCGCCTCGCGTGCGGCAGCTGCTCGACTCCGCCCGCCCGCCCGTCTGCCTGGTGCGCCCCGACCTCGCGGACACCGTTCGCGAGCTGGGCAGCGAGCCGATCGTGCTGACCCCCGACCTCGCGGCCGCCGCGGGCGAGCCGGACACGCCGCCCGACACGGGCGTCACGCCCGAACACCTGGTCGCGGTGTTCTACACCTCGGGGTCGACCGGCGCGCCCAAGGGCGTGATGTGCCGGCACGCCGGCTGGGCCAACCGCATGCAGTGGATGCAGCGCGCGCACGGGCTGCGGCCCGGTGAGGCCGTGCTGCTCAAGACGCCGCTGACCTTCGGCGACTCCGCCGTGGAGCTGCTGTGGCCGCTGCTGGCCGGCGGCCGGGTGGCGCTGCTCGAACCGGGCCGCCACCGCGACCCGAGGGCGATCATCGAGGCCACCCTGCGCCACGGCGCGGTGCACGTCCAGTTCGTGCCGGGGATGCTCGGCCTGGTCCTGGACACCATGACCGACGACGAGTGCGCGCAGATCAGCGCCAGGGTGCGCACCCTGCTCTCCAGCGGCGAGGCGATCAGCGCCGAGCTGGTCCGCCGTTTCCGCGACCGGTTCGGCGACACCGTCGCGCTGGACAACACCTGGGGCATGACCGAGGCGTCCATCGACTCGTCGCTGCACGTCTGCGACGGGACCGACACCGCGGAGGGCGTGCCGGTGCCGATCGGCTTCCCGGTCGACAACTGCCAGACCTACGTGCTCGACGAGCACCTGGAGCCCGTGCCGGTCAACGTGCTCGGTGACATCCACGTCGGCGGCGCGGGCCTGGCCCGCGGCTACCTGCGCGACCCGCGCCGCACGGCCGACGCGTTCCGGCCCAACCCGCACCGGCCGGGGGAGCGGCTCTACGCCACCGGCGACCGCGGGTACGTCCGCGCCGACGGCCAGGTCGTGCACGTCGGCCGGGTGGACGGCCAGGTCAAGATCCGCGGCGCGCGGATCGAGATCGGCGAGGTCGAGGCCGCGCTGCACACGCACCCCGACGTCGACGACGGCGCCGTCGGCGTGTGGGAGCCCAGCCCCGGTGACCGCAGGCTGGTCGCGTACGCCGTCCCGGTCGCGGGCGCCGTGCTCACCCCGGCCTCGGTGCTGGACCACCTCAAGCGCCAGCTGCCCAGCTACTCGGTGCCGTCCACCGCGCTGCTGCTCGAGGAGTTCCCCCGCAACCCCAACGGAAAGCTCGACCGCAAGCAGCTACCGCTGCCGGACGAGTCCTCGGCCCGGCGCGCCGCCTACGTCGCGCCGCGCACCCCGGTCGAGGAGCTGGTCGCCGGGGTGTGGTGCCAGGTGCTCGGCGTGGAGCGGGTCGGCGCGCACGACGACTTCTTCGCACTCGGCGGCCACTCGTTGCTCGCGATCCGCGCCGTGGTGCAGATCGGCTCGCGGGTGGGCACCGAGCTCGCGCCCAACCTGATGTTCGACCGGACCGTGCTGGCCCAGGTCGCCGACCACGTCGAGGCCGCGGTGCTGGCCGACGTGTCGGCGATGACCGACGACGACGCGCTCGCCGAGCTGGCGTCGCAACCCCTGCTCGGCTGATCCGGCCGACCCCTGAGGAGGACTGGAAGATGGACTACCAAGTCGTGGTGAACACCCAGGAGCAGTACTCGATCTGGCCGCGCGGGAGGGACCTCCCGGCCGGCTGGACCGCCGAGGGCACCGCGGGCACCAAGGACGAGTGCCTCGCCCGGATCGAGGAGGTCTGGGTCGACATGCGGCCCCGTAGCCTGCGCGAGCAGATGGCCGCGACGGCCGCCGTCCCAGGGGACGGGAACTGATGGTCTACGCCCGCGCCACCACCGTCTGCCGGCGGAGCTCGGCCGAGGTGCTCGGCGCGTTCCGGGCGACGGTCGGCAACACCCCGATCGTCCACATCGGACTCGACATCGCCGGGACGCGCCGCTGGATCGGCCTGAAGCTGGAGGGGCACAACCCCTGCGGCTCCATCAAGGACCGGACCGCGGCGAGCCTGCTCGAGTCGATCGGCCCGGACGCGCTCGACGGCGCGTCGGCGATCGTCGAGTCCACGTCGGGCAACCTCGGGGTCAGCCTGGCCCACCTCGCCGGCGAGCTGGGGCTGCCGTTCCACGCGGTCGTGGACCCCAAGCTGTCCCCGGTGGTGGCCGAGCGGATGCGGGAGCGCGGCGCGCTGCTGCACCGGGTCACCGAGCCCGACGACACCGGCGGCTACCTGCTGACGCGGCTGGACACCGTGGCGCGGCTGCACCGGGAGATCCCCGGCGCGGTCTGGCCCAACCAGTACGCCAACCCCGCCAACCCGGCCGCGCACCGCGACGGCACCGGACCGGAGATCCTGCGCCAGACCGGCGGGGCGGTGGACGCCGTGTTCGTCGCGGTGTCCACCGGCGGCACCATCGCGGGCGTCTCGGAGCACCTGCGGACCGCGAGCCCGGCCACCAGGGTCATCGGTGTCGACGTGGTCGGCTCGGTGGTGTTCGAGAACCGGCCCGGCGCGCGCAGGCTCTCGGGCATCGGGGCGAGCAGGCGGTCGGACTTCCTGCGCGCCGACACCGTGGACGGCCACGAGATGGTGACCGACGAGGAGGCGTTCGCGTTCTGCCGCGCGCTGGATCGCTGGTGCGGGCTGCGGGTCGGGGGGTCCAGCGGCGCGGTGCTCGCCGGGTGCGTCCACCACCTCGTCCGCCACCCCGAGATCACCCGGCCCGTGTGCATCGCCCCCGACATCGGCGAGAACTACCTGCGGACCCTGTTCGACGACGACTACCTGCGCCGCGAGGGGATCGAGCTGCACGACGACCTGCTGCGCCCGACGCCTGCGCACGACCCGGTGCGCTTCCTCGGAAAGGCCTGACATGCGCGACCCGATCCGCTACCTCACCGAAGCCCAGACGCGGCAGGCGTGCGACCTGCTCGACCCCCTCGCCGTGATCCGCGAGGTGCTGGTGCGCCACGCGAAGCACGAGGTCGTGCTGCCCGCTGAGGCCTACCTCGGCTGGACCACCCCGGCGGGCGCGTCCGCGCGCAGCATCAACATGCCGGCGATGGTGCTCGGCCGCGAGCCCGCCGCGGGCACCAAGGTCATCAACGCCAGCCTGGACAACGTCGACCACGGCCTGCCCAGGGCGAGCGGGCTGACGATGGTCTTCGACGTCCACACCGGACGGATCACCTGCCTGATGGCCGCCGCTCACGTGAGCGCGCTGCGCACCGCCGCGGTGTCCGTCGCGTCGGCCGCCGAGCTGCTGCGGCCCGGTGCCCGGACGGCCGCGGTGATCGGTTCCGGCGTGATCGCCGAGAGCCACGTGCGGTTGCTCGCCGAACGACTCGACGGCATCGCCGAGCTCGCCGTCTTCGACCAGGTACCGGCCAGGGCCGCGGCCTTCGTCGAGCGGCTCCGCCCGCACCTGGACGCGCACGGCGTGCACGCGGTCGTCGCCGGGTCGGCGCGGGCCGCGGTCGACGGCGCGGACCTGGTCATGCCGTGCACCACCACGACCACGCCCTACATCGAGATGTCCTGGCTGCGCCAGGGGGCTGTCGTGGTGAACGTGTCGCTGGACGACGTCGGCCCGGACGTGGTCGCCGGCTGCGACCTGCTGCTGGTCGACGACTGGTCGCTGGTGCGCGACGACACCCACCGCCTGCTCGGCCGGATGCACCGCGCGGGCGAGCTGACCGGCCCGGACGAGGTGCCCCGGCAGGGCGTGCCCGCGGTGCACGGCGAGCTGGGCGAGGTGTTCGCCGGCGTGAGCCCCGGCCGCGTCGCCGACGACCAGACGATCCTGGTGAACCCGTTCGGCATGGCGGTCGAGGACGTCGCCCTCGCCGGCGAGGTGTTCCGCGTGGCCCGCGAGCTGGACCTCGGCACCCTGCTGGACCGCTGACCCCAACGCCCGAGACCGCACGAGCACGAGCGAGGACGCGGATGTACACGGCACATGACACCGTTGACCTGTCGGACGCGAAGCGGGCGCTGCTGGCGCGGCGGCTGGCCGGCGCCACCAAGGCCGTCACAGGCATCCCACGCCGGGAGGACCGCGGCCCGGCGCCGCTCTCGCCAGCCCAACGCGGGCTGTGGGTGCTCGACCAGTTGCTGCCCAACAACGCGCTCTACGGCGTGCACCGCGTGCTGTGGCTGCGCGGACCGGTGGTCGTCGACGCCCTGCGCGACGCCGCCGCCGTGCTCCTGCGCAGGCACGAGGTGCTGCGCAGCACCGTCCACAGCGGACCGGTGCAGGTCGTGGCACCGGACGCCGAGCCCGCGTTCCGCGTGGCCGACGTGCGCGGTGCGGACCACGGCGAGGTGCTGGCCCGTGCCGACGCCGAGGTGCGCAGGCCGTTCGACCTCGCCGAGGGCCCGCTCGTGCGCTTCACCCTGTTCCGCCGCGCCACCGACGAGCACCTGCTGGTGCTGCACGCCCACCACCTGGTCGTCGACGGCTGGTCGCTCGGCGTGCTGGCCCGTGAGCTCGACGCCGCCTACCGGGCGCTCGCGGCGGGCGAGCCCGTGGACCTGCCGCCGGTCGCGGTCCAGTACGCCGACGTCGCCGCCTGGCAAGCCGGGCGCGCGCAGCCGGCGGGACTGGCGTACTGGCGCGACCGGCTCGCCGGCGTCTCACCGGTGCTGGACCTGCCGACCGACCGCCCCCGGCCGCGCGACCCCAGCTACGGCGGTGGCTCCGTGCGCCACCGGCTGACCCCGCAGGTGAGCGCCGGGCTGCGCGCGCTGGCCGCCGGCACCGGGGTCACCGAGTTCAGCGCGCTGCTCACCGCGTTCACCGTGCTGCTGCGCACCTGGTCCGGCCAGGACGACTTCGCCGTCGGCTCGGTCGTCGCGGCCCGCACGCACGCCGACAGCCAGGACGTGGTGGGGCTGCTGGCCACCACGGTGGCGCTGGTCGCCGACCTGTCCGGGGACCCGACGGTGCGCGAGCTGCTCGCCCGCCAGCACGCGGTCGTCCGCGACGCGCTCGCCCACCAGGACGTGGCGTTCGAGCAGGTCGTCGACGCGGTCGCGCCGGCCCGCACGCTCGGTCGCAACCCGCTGTTCCAGGTGCTGTTCCAACACACCGGCCCGGCGTCCGAGCGGTGGGACCTGGCCGGGGTCGAGGTCACCCCGGTCGACGCCGACAACGGCATGACCAAGTTCGACCTGTCCCTGTTCACCGTCGACGACGGTGACGCGATCGAGCTGGTCGTCTACTACGCCACCGACCTGTTCGACCGCGACACCGCGCACCGCATGACAGCGCACCTGGCCCGCGTCGTCGAGCGGTTCGCGTCCGCACCGGGCACTCGGCTGTCCGAAGTGGACTCCGTTGACCCGGCCGCGCTGACCGCACTGCTGGCGCTGGGCCGCGATCACTCGCCGCAGATCCCGGCCGGCACCGTCGAGGAGCTGCTCGCCGCCGTCACCGCACGCACCCCGGACGCCGTCGCGGTCCGGGACGGCGCCGGTGCCGCGCTGAGCTACCGCGAGCTGACCGAACGCGTCGGGCGCCTCGCCGGGCACCTGCGCGCCGTCGGCGTCGAGCGGGAGTGCCTGGTTGGGGTGTGCCTGCCGCACGACGCCGACCTGCTCGTGGCGCTGCTCGCGGTGTGGCGCGCCGGCGGCGCCTACCTGCCGCTGGACCCCACCCACCCCGCCGACCGGCTCGCCATGGTCCTCGGCGACGCCGCGGCCCCGGTCCTGATCACGACCGAGGCGATCGGCGCCCGCCTCACCACCCCGGCGCGGCCGGTGCTGCTCGACGGCGACCGGGACCTGATCGCCGCCGCCGACCCGGTCCGGCCGGCACCGGGCGACGCAGAGCGCCTCGCCTACGCCATCTACACCTCCGGCTCCACCGGCCGGCCCAAGGGCGTGCTGATCGACCACGGCGCGCTGGCGAACCTGGTGTGCGGCCTCGGCGAGCGCATCGGGTTCGGTGACGGCGACACGATGCTCGCCACCACCACCGTCTCCTTCGACATCGCCGGCCTGGAGCTGTTCCTCCCGCTGGTCGCCGGTGGCACCACGGTGCTCGTCGACCACGAGCGGGCCGCCGACCCGCACGCGTTCGCCGCGGCCATCACCGGCTCCGGCGCCCGGTTCACCCAGGCCACCCCGTCGGCGTGGCGGCTGCTCGTCGAGGCGGGCTGGGCCGGTGCGCCCGGCCTGGTCGCGCTGTGCGGCGGCGAGGCGCTGCCGGCCGACCTCGCCGTCGCGCTGCGGGCCAGGGTCGAGGTGCTGTGGAACGTCTACGGCCCCACCGAGACCACGATCTGGTCGGCCGCCGCCGACGTGACCGCCCCTGCGGCGGGCGTGGCCATCGGCGGCCCGGTCGCCAACACCGGCCTGTACGTGCTGGACGAGCGCCACCGCCCGGTCCCCGTCGGCGTGGCCGGCGAGCTGACCATCGGCGGCGCGGGCGTCGCCCGCGGCTACCTGGGCCGGGCGGGGCTCACCGCGGAGAGGTTCGTACCGGATCCCTTCGGGCCGCCCGGAGCGCGGATGTACCGCACGGGCGACCGGGCCCGCTGGCGAGCCGACGGGCTGCTGGAGTTCCTCGGCCGCACCGACCACCAGGTGAAGGTGCGCGGCTACCGCATCGAGCTGGGCGAGATCGAGTCCCGGCTGCTGGCCTGCCCCGGTGTCGAGCAGGCGGTCGTGGTGGCCCGCGAGGACCGGCCCGGCCGGCGCACGCTCGCCGCGTACGTGGTCGGTTCCGCCGAGGCCGATCGGCTGCGTGACGCCCTGCGCGCCGACCTGCCCGACTACATGGTCCCGGCAGCCGTCGTCGTGCTCGACGCACTGCCGCTGACCCCCAACCAGAAGGTGGACCGCGCCCGCCTCCCGCGCCCCGAGATCGCGGGCAGCGCGCACGAGCCCCCGCGCACCGGGACCGAGGCGGTGCTCGCCGCACTGTGGTGCACCGTGCTCGGCGCCGACCGGGTCGGCGTCCACGACAACTTCTTCGAGCTGGGCGGTGACTCGCTCGCCGCCCTGCGCGTCGTGCTGCTCGCGGCCGAGCGCGGGCTCACCCTCGCACCGCGTGACGTGTTCGCCCACCAGACCGTGGCCGAGCTCGCGGCCGGTGCAGGCCCGCGCGTGGTGGTCGAGCACGAGCCGTTCGCCCTGGCGCCGGCGTCGCTGGACCGCACCGGCCTGGCCGACGCCTACCCGCTCACGCCGCTGCAGACCGGCATGCTGTTCCACTCGCTCGACGCCGGCTCCGGCGACTACACCCGCCAGTTCGTGCTCGACCTCGACGGGCCGCTCGACGCCGACCGGCTCGCCGCCGCCTGGGCCAGCGTCGTCGCGGCGCACCCGGTGCTGCGCACCACCTGCGCTTGGACCCAGGGCGCGGAGCCCGTGCAGGTCGTGCGGCACACCGGTGGTGGCCTCGCGGTCACCGGCACCGCCGACTGGGATGGGCTGGTGCGCGCCGAGCGGGCCGCGATCGACCTCGAACACACCCCGCACCGGATGGTGCTCGCCTCGACCGGCGCGTCCCACCGCCTCCTGTGGACGGTGCACCACCTGCTGGTCGACGGCTGGAGCGTCGGACTGGTGCTGCGCGAGCTGCTCGCCCGCTACGGCGGCGTGACCCCGCGCCCCGCGGCGCCGTTCCGGTCGTTCGTCGAGTGGCTGCGTGCGCGCGACACCGCGGCCGACGAGCGGTTCTGGCGCGGCCGCCTCGGTGCGCTGGCCGCGGCGACCCCGCTGTCGGTTGACCGGGCCACCGGCCTGTCCGGCGTCGGCGCCGCCGGGGCCGAGCTGCCCGAGTCGCTGGTGAGCGGTGTGCGGGAGCTGGCGGCGCGGCTGCACGTGTCGGTGGCGAGCGTGCTGCACGCCGCGTGGGCGCTGGTCCTGCACCGCTACTCCGGCGAGCCGGACGTGACCTTCGGCAGCACCTCCCTCGGCCGGGCCGGTGACCTGCCCTGCGCCGGTGAGATCGTCGGCCTGCTGATGAACACCGCGCCGCTGCGCGTGGCCGTCGACCGGTCCGCCACGGTGGACCGCTGGCTGCTCGCGGTGCACGCCGAGCAGTCCGCGGTGCGCGAGCACGAGCACTGCTCGCTGGTCGACGTGCACCGCTGGAGCGGAGTACCGGCCGGGCAGCCGTTGTTCCACAGCATCCTGGTGCCGCAGGGCGGCGTCGAGCACTACGACGACGTGGCCGGGCTGCGGATCACCCCGCGCGACACCGGTCTCGACGGGCCGGGGGAGCTGCCGATGACCGGCTACCCGGTCGTGGTCGAGCCCACGATCGCCACCGGGGACGGCGGCGTCTCGGCGCTGCACCTGTACTTCGACCGCGCCGTGCTGCCCGAGCCGGCCGCCCGGCGCCTCGCCGACGGGTTCGTCCGCGTGCTCGGCGGCTTGGTCGCCGGTAGCCGGGCCGGTGGCACGGTCGGTGCGGTTCCGCTGCTCTCCGCCGAGGAGCTGGCCACCGTCGTCCTGGACTCCAACCGGTCGGCGATGAGCTACCCGGCTGACCGTTGCGTGCACGAGTTGTTCGAGGAGTGGGCGGCTCGTACGCCGGAGGCGACTGCGGTCGTCGATGGTGTGACCCGTGTGTCCTATGGGGACTTGAACGTGCGGGCGAATCGGGTCGCGCACCTGTTGCGGGACAGGGGGGTGGGTCCGGACGTCTTCGTCGGGGTGTGTTTCGAGCACAGTGTGGAGATGTTGGTGGCGTTGCTCGGTGTGCTGAAGGCCGGTGGTGCGTACGTGCCGCTGGACCCGTCGCATCCGGCCGACCGGCTCGCCTACGTGCTCGGTGACACCGCGGCGCCGATCGTGCTCACCCAGGCCGCCGTGCGTCACGCCGTGCCCGAGGTCGACGCGGTCGTGATCGACATGGCCGACGCGGCGTTCGCCGCGCAGCCCGGCACCGACCCGCGGCCGCTGGCAGGGCCGGAGAATCTGATCTACGCGATGTACACGTCCGGGTCGACCGGTCGTCCCAAGGGTGTGCTGGTGCATCACCGGGGCGTCGTCAACTACCTGTGGTGGGCCGTTGAGGGTTATGGCCTTGGTGGCGCTTCCGGTGCGCCGATGGTGGGTTCCATCGCGTTCGACCTGTCGGTGCCGAACTTCTTCCTGCCGCTGATCGGTGGCAAGGACGTGACGCTGCTCGACCAGGACCGCAGCCTCGAACCGCTCGCGTCCCTGCTCGCCGCACCGGGTGACTTCAGCCTGCTCAAGATCACTCCCGGGCACGCCGACGTGTTGAGCGGCCAGCTCGCGCCCGCCTCCGTGTCCTCGGTGCGCACCTTCGTGGTCGGCGCCGACGAGGTGCGGCCGGAGACCGCCGCGGCGCTGCGCCGGGCGGCGCCGGCAGCGCGCATCATCAACGAGTACGGCCCGACCGAGACCGTGGTCGGCTGCTCGACCTACGTGGTGCCCGACCCGGTGGACTACTCCGCGTCGGTCCCCATCGGACGGCCCATCGGCAACATGCGCATGTACGTCCTGGACGAGCACCTCGAGCCGGTGCCCATCGGTGCCGCGGGCGAGCTGTTCATCGGTGGCGACGGCGTGGTCCGCGGCTACCTCGGCAGGCCGGACCTCACCGCGGACAAGTTCATGCCGGACCCGTTCGGCGCGCCGGGGGACCGGTTCTACCGCACCGGAGACCTCGCCCGCTGGCGCGAGGACGGCGAGCTGGAGTTCCTCGGCCGCATCGACCACCAGGTCAAGATCCGCGGCTACCGCATCGAGCTGGGCGAGATCGAGGCGCGCATGCTGGCCCACCCGCTGGTCCGCGAGGCCGTCGTCGCCGCCCGCGAGGACCGGCCCGGCCACAAGCAGCTCGCCGGCTACGTGGTGCCCGGCCCTGGCTTCACCGTCGATGACCTGCACGCCCACCTGGCTCGGTCGCTGCCGGACTACATGATCCCGGCCAGCGTCACGCTGCTCGACGCCATGCCGCTGAGCACCGGTGGCAAGGTCGACCGCAGGCTCCTGCCGGCACCCGCCCACGCCGGTGAGCGAGCCGGGCACACCGCGCCCCGCACACCGGTCGAGCGCGCGCTCTGCGACATCTGGCGCACCGTGCTCGACGTCGCGGCCGTCGGGGTGCACGACGACTTCTTCGCCCTCGGTGGCGACTCGCTGCTGACCGTGCGGCTGGTCGCGCTCGGCCGCGCCGCCGGGCTGGAGTTCACGCCGCGGAGCGTCTTCCGCGCGCCGACCGTGGCCGAGCTGGCCGCGTCGGTGTCCGCGGCGGACGGCGGCGTGGCGGACGGCGGCGTGGCGGACGGCGGCGTGGCGGTGGCGCGGCAGCCGTTCGTCCTCAGTGGACTCGACGAGGCCGGGCTCGCTGCTCGCGCCCATGCGCTGACCGGGCGCACCGACCTGGTCGACGCCTACCCGCTCACCCCGCTGCAGACCGGCATGGTCTACCACTCGATGCTGGGCGAGCACTCCGACGACTACACCCGCCAGCACGTCTCGGACCTGCCGGCCGATGTCGACACCGACCGGCTGCTCTCCTGCTGGCACGACGTGGTGGCCGCGCACACCGCGCTGCGGACCACGGTCGCGCTGACCGATCTGCCCCGCCCGCTGCACCTGGTCTGGGCCGGTGCCGCACCGGACGTGCGGGTGGTCGACGTCGCCGGCGCGGCGGAGGCCGACGCCCTGGCCACCGCCGAGTTCCACACCCCGTTCGACCTCACCACCGCCCCGCCGCACCGCCTCGTGCTGGCCCGCCACCCCGGCGGCTGCCGTCTGGTGTGGACGGTGCACCACCTGGTGGTGGACGGGTGGAGCGTGGCACTGGTCTTCGGTGAGCTCGCCGCCCGCTACGCCGGTGAGGCCGCGGCCGGGTCGGACTTCGGCGACGCCGTCGCCTGGCTCGCCACCGCCGACGCGCAGGCCGACGAGCGGTTCTGGCGCTCGCGGCTCGGTTCGCTCGCCGAGGCCACGCCGCTGTCGGTGGACCGCGCGACCGGCCGGGCGGGCGCCGGCGTGCACGTGGAGGTGCTGCCCACCGACCTGCTGGGCGAGCTCCGCGTCACCGCCAGGGACCTGCGGGTGTCGGTGGCGAGCGTGCTGCAGGCCGCGTGGGCGCTGGTGCTGCACCGCTACGCCGGCACCCCCGACGTCACCTTCGGCGTGATCGGTTCCGGGCGCACCGGCGGGCTCGCCGACGCCGGTGAGATCGTCGGCCTGCTGATGAACACCGTGCCGCTGCGAGTCCAGGTGGACCGCACGGCGCCGGTCGGGGAGTGGCTGCGAGCCGTGCACGCCGAGCAGCTCGCCGTGCGGGAACACGAGCACTGCTCGCTGGTCGAGGTGCAGCGCTGGAGCGGCGTCCCGGCCGGGCAGCCGTTGTTCGGCTCGATCCTCGTCTACGAGAGCACGCAGGCCGACGGCCTGGCGAAGGCCGGGTGGGAGCGCGCGGCCAGCCCGGTCACGCCGGCCAACGGCTACCCGATCGTGCTGGAGCTGTCGCCGTCAGGTGACAGCCTCGGGGTCGAGCTGTTCTTCGACCGGGCCCGGCTCGACGACGACACCGCGGCTCGTGCGGTCGCGCACTTCGTCCACGCCCTGCGAGGGTTGGTGCGCGGCGGCACCGTCGGCTCGGTGCAGGTGCTGCCCGCCGCCGAGCACGAACTGGTCGTGCACGCGTCGAACCGCACCGCGATGGACTACCCGGCTGACCGTTGCGTGCACGAGTTGTTCGAGGAGTGGGCGGCTCGCACGCCGGAGGCGACGGCGATCGTCGACGGTGTGACGCGGGTGTCCTATCGGGACTTGAACGTGCGGGCGAATCGGGTCGCGCACTTGTTGCGGGACAGGGGAGTGGGCCCGGATGTGTTCGTCGGGGTGTGCTTCGAGCACAGTGTGGAGATGTTGGTGGCGTTGCTCGGTGTGTTGAAGGCCGGTGGTGCGTACGTGCCGCTGGATCCGTCGCACCCGGCCGACCGGCTGGCCTATGTGCTCGGTGACACCGCGGCGCCGATCGTGCTCACCCACGCCCCGGCGCGTGCGGCCCTGCCTGCCACCGACGCCCGCGTGCTGTGCGTTGACGACCCGGCCGAAGGGTGGCACGGCGACACCGACCCCGTCTCCGGAGCCGGGCCGGAAAATTTGATCTACGCGATGTACACGTCCGGGTCGACCGGTCGTCCCAAGGGTGTGCTGGTGCATCACCGGGGCGTCGTCAACTACCTGTGGTGGGCCGTTGACGGTTACGGCCTCGATGGCGCTTCCGGTGCGCCGATGGTGGGTTCCATCGCGTTCGACCTGTCGGTGCCCAACTTCTTCCTGCCGCTGATCGGTGGCAAGGACGTGACGCTGCTCGACCAGGACCGCAGCCTCGAACCGCTGTCCGCGCTGTTGACCGCGCCCGGTGACTTCAGCCTGCTCAAGATCACCCCAGGCCACGCGGACGTCCTGAGCGGGCAGTTGGCGGCGGGAGCGGTGTCGTCGGTGCGCACGTTCGTGGTCGGCGCCGACGAGGTCCGGCCGGAGACGGTGGCCGGGCTGCGGCGCATCGCGCCCGGCGCGCGGGTGGTGAACGAGTACGGCCCGACCGAGACCGTGGTCGGCTGCTCGGTCTACCTCACGCCCGGTGACGTCGACTACTCGGCGTCGGTGCCGATCGGCAAGCCCATCGGCAACCTGCGGATGTACGTGCTGGACGAGCACCTCGAGCCGGTTCCGGTCGGTGTGGCCGGTGAGCTGTTCATCGGTGGCGACGGCGTGGTCCGCGGCTACCTCGGCAGGCCGGGCCTGACCGCGGAGAAGTTCCTGCCGGACCCGTTCGGCGCTCCGGGGGACCGGTTCTACCGCACCGGGGACCTCGCCCGCTGGCGTGCCGACGGGGAGCTGGAGTTCCTCGGCCGCATCGACCACCAGGTCAAGATCCGCGGCTACCGCATCGAGCTGGGCGAGGTCGAGGCGCGCATGCTGGCCCACCCGCTGGTCCGCGAGGCCGTGGTCGCGGCTCGCGAGGACCGGCCGGGGCACAAGCAGCTCGCCGGCTACGTGGTGCCGAACCCCGGGTTCGCCGTTGAGGACCTGCTGGCCGAGCTGCGCGGCGTCCTGCCCGAGTACATGGTCCCGGCGAGCATCACCGTGCTGGACGCCATGCCGCTGAGCACCGGCGGCAAGGTCGACCGCAGGCTCCTGCCCGACCCGGTGCGGCGCACCGGCGGTACCGGCTCCGACGAGCCGCGCACCCCGACCGAGTCGGTGCTGGCCGACCTCTGGCAGTCCACCTTGGGCACTCCGGTGATCGGCCCGCACGACGACTTCTTCGCGGCGGGCGGCGACTCGCTGAGGGCCATCACCCTGGTCGACCGGATGCGCACCGCGCTGAACCTGCCGGTGTCGCTGGGCCTGCTGTTCCGCCACCCGACCATCGCCGAGCTGGCGGTCGCCCTGCGCGACCTCGCCACCGTCACCACCGGCGGCGAACCGTTGCGGCTGCGTCGCGGCAGCGCCGGTACGGCACCGCTGTTCCTGCTGCCCGCCCAGGGCGGCATGGCCGGGCCGTACCTCGACCTCGCCCGTCTCCTGCCCGACGACGTACCGGTGTACGCGCTGCAGTCGCTGGGCATCGAGGCGGACACCGAGCCGTTGGACACCGTCGAGGCGATCGCCGCCGACGCCGTCGCGCGGATCAGCGCGGTCGCCCCGGACGGGCCGGTGCGGCTGGCCGGCTGGTCGTTCGGCGGTCTGGTCGCCTACGAGACCGCCCGGCTGCTGGAGGCCGCGGGCCGCGAGGTCGCGTTCGTCGGGCTGCTGGACACCGCGGTGTTCGACCCGGAGAACGTGCCCGGCTGGTTCGCCGACTACGACGCCGGTTCCGAGGTGATGAAGTTCGCCGCGCACCTCGGCATGGCCGGGGTGGACGCGCTCGGCGACGAGCAGGCCGTCGTGGACGCCATGCTCGGTCACCTGCGCATCGGCGGGCACATGTCGGACATGATCGACGCGGTCGTCCTGCGGCGGATCGTGCGGGTGTACGCGGCCAACGGTGCCGCCACCACCCGTTACACCCCGCGCGGCACGGTCGGCGCCGACCTGCACCTGCTGCGTGCCGCCGAGCGCGACGCGCTGTCGCTCAACGAGGCCGACCCGGTGGCGTGGCGGCCGCACACCACCGGCACCGTGCACGACGTCGCGTTGCGCGGCGACCACGAGAACCTGCTCACCGCCCCTCACGTCCACGAGGTAGCCCAGGTCCTGACCGCGCTCATGAGCTGAGCACACGGGAGAAGGGGTGACCGCGACGAACTGCTCTCCGAAGCCGGTCCGGCATTCGGAGAGCAGTTCGTCGTCGCAGGAGCACAAGCGAGCCGCCGCTGCGGACACCAGGCTCACGCAACCCGGGAGAGTTGTTGCGCCACCCAAGTTCCACACGCTCAAGGGCCTGAGCCCGGTCGCACACCGAGCTCAGGCCCTCGCGACTCGCACTGCGCTCAACCGGTCCGGCTTCCGGGCAGCAGCCCAGACCCCTGCTCGTTCCCCGGCAACGGGCTTCGCACGCCGACGCCGAGCACCGAGGACAGCTCGCGCAGGGACGGCGCGCAGCGCAGCACCGGCGTGCCGGCCCCGGCCACCCGGTCCACGGCCTTGAGCCCGGAGCCGGTGTTGATCAGCACCACCCGCTCGCCCGCAGCGAGGTGACCGTCGGCGAGCAGCGCGGGCAACGCGGCGACCGCGGTGGCGCTGGACGGCTCGGGGAACACCCCGGTCGTGGCGGAGGTGCGGTGCACGGCGACAAGGATCTCCTCCTCGGTGACCGTGGTCATGGTCCCGCCGGTGGTGCGCACGGCGGCCAGCGCCCGCAGCGCGTCCTGCGGGTCGGCGACCGCGATGCCGTCGGCGATCGTGCCGGCGCCGCGGCCGGGCACCACCACCGGCGCGTCCTCGCCGGTCCGCCACGCCTCGGCGAGCACCGACGCGCCCGCGGCCTGCACGCCGATCAGGCGCGGCAGCCGGGAGATCCAGCCGGCGGCGAGCGCGTCGGCGAACCCGCGGTGCACGCCGGTGATGATGTTGCCGTCGCCGACGGGCACCACCACGGCGTCCGGGACCGACCACCCGAGCTGCTCGCAGATCTCCAGCGCCACGGTCTTCTTGCCCTCGGCGGTGAACGGGTTCACCCCGGTGCTCCGGCAGTACCAGCCCCACTCCACGCACGCCGACCAGCACAGCGCCACCGCGTCCTCGTAAGAGCCGGACACCACGACCACGCGCGCGCCGAGCACCGACAGCTGCGCGATCTTCGCCGGCGGCGTGCCGGTCGGCACGAACGTCACGCAGGTGATGCCGGTGGCGGCCGCGACCCCGGCGAGCGAGGCCGCCGCGTTGCCCGACGACGCCGTCGCCACCACCTGTTCGCCCCTCACGAGCGCGGCCGCGACGACCAGGGAACTGGCCCGGTCCTTCAACGCTCCGGTGGGGTTCGCCGCGTCGTTCTTCAGCCACAGGTCCGCGACGCCGGTCTCCGCACCCAGCCGGGGTACCGCGTGCAGCGGCGTCCAGCCGACCGGCAGCGCGGTCGCCACCCGGCGCACCTCGGGAGAGTCGGCCAGGGGCAGCAGGTCGGCGTAGCGCCACATCGTCGGCACGTCGGTGCGCACTCGGGCCGATGCGGCGGAGGCGGGGGAGAGGGCCATGCCGAGCCTGCCGTCCCCGCAGCGCGGGCAGGTGTAGGTCACCCCGCCCGGCGGGAACGTCGCGGCACAACGGGCGCAGCTCCACACGAAGCCGGGCATCAGGTGGTCGGGCACGGCGACACCTCCGGGTCGAGCCGGGTCCGGTCCGCCGTTCGGATCCGGAGCACCAGCGCGGTGCTCAGCAGCAGCACCACCGCCTCGGCGATCAGCAGCACCCGGTGGTCGAGCACCGTGATGAGCGACGCGCCGAGCGCGATGGACGCGGTCTGGGGCACGGTCGTGGTCACGTCGAACGACGTGTACACCCGGCCCTGCAGGTTGTTGGGGGCGCGGCGCTGCAGCAGCGTCAGCGCGCCGATCACGATCCACGGCAGGCCGAGCCCGCCGGCCGCCGCACCGGCCAGGACCGCGGGCAGGCTCGGCAGCGTCCAGCACAGCACGCCGATCGCGGACGCGACGAGGCCCGCGGCCACGACCTCGTGCTCGGCACGCCTGCGCAGCAGCAGCGCCGCGGTCACCCCGCCCACCACCGAGCCGACGCCCTGCACGCTCGCGAGCACACCGAAGAACTCGGGCGGCTTCTGCAGCCCGCGTTCCAGCACGGCGTACACGGCGGACTCGGTGAAGCCGAAGACGGTCATCGCGACTGCCGCGCCGATCGTCAGCCGCCGCAGGTCGACCTTGCCGGTGAGGAACCGGAAGCCGGCTGCGAGCTCGGCCGCCATCCGCGTTCCGGGGGTGCGCTCCGGGCGCGGCTCGACGATCCGCATGCGCCACAGGCACCACGCCGCGACCAGGAACGTGATCGCGTCCACCACGGCGATCGCGGCGCCGCCCGCCCAGGCGAACAGCGCGGCACCGGCCAGCGGCGCGACGATGCGCAGCCCCTCCCGGATCGTGCGCAGCGTCGCGTTGGCGTCGGCGAGCAGCCGCGTCGGCACGAACGTCGCCAGCAGGGCCTGTTGTGCCGCACCGACCAGACACTCGCAGCAGCCGTAGAGCACCATCACCGCGTAGAGCAGCCACAGTTGTTCCGGTCCGGCCACTCCCAGCAGTGACAGCACGACCAGGGCACCGGCCAGGTTGACCCCGATCAGCAGCCTGCGTCGGCGCACCCGGTCCACGAGCAACCCGAACAGCGGCGCGGCGACGGCGGGCAGCGCGAAGAAGAAATAGGTCATGCCCGCCGCCGCGTCGCTGCCGGTGAGCTGCTTGACCCAGATGCCCGCGGCCAGCCACATCGACGTGTCGCCGAACAGCGAGAAGGTCTGACCGACGAAGTACCGGCGGGTGTCGCGGTCGGCGAGCAGCTCGCGGATCATGAAAGCGCCACCCGGTCAGCCGAGCGGTCCGGCGAGCCGGTACCGCCAGCCGTCCGGATCGGGAGCCCGGCCGAGGTGCAGATCGACGAGGTGGGCGCGCAGCCGCCCGGTCACCGGACCGGTGGCGCCGTCACCGACCCGCCACTCGCCCTCTTCGGTCACCACCCGCCCGATCGGGGTCACCACCGCCGCCGTGCCGCACGCGAACGCCTCGGTGATCGTCCCGTCGGCACACCCGGCCAGCACGTCGGCGAGCGGTACCGGCTGCTCGCGCACCGCGAGCCCGGCCCGTGCGGCGAGCGTCAGCACCGACTCCCGGGTGACGCCCGGCAGCAGCGTCCCGGACAGCGGCGGGGTGACCAGCGCGCCGTCGACGACGAAGAAGATGTTCATGCCGCCCATCTCCTCGACGAGGCGGTGCTCGGCGGCGTCGAGCCAGACGACCTGCTGGCAGCCGTGCTCGGCGGCTTCGGCCTGCGCGAGGAACCCGCCCGCGTAGTTGCCGGCGCACTTCGCCTCGCCGGTGCCGCCGCGTGCGGCCCGGCTGTAGCCGGTGCCTGCCCACACCGACACCGGCGGCGAGCCGGCGCCGAAGAAGTTCTCCGTCACCAGCGCCAGCAACAGGTACCGGTACTCGCGAGCAGGGCGCAGCGCCAGGCTGGCGTCGGTGGCGTACAGAATCGGCCGCAGGTAGAGGCTGCGGGTGTCCGCGGCCGGCACCCAGGCGCGGTCGACGTCGACCAGCGCGGCCAACGACTCCAGGAACAGCTCCTCGGGCAGTTCCGGCATGGCGAGGCGCGCGGCCGAGCGGCGGAACCGGCGCGCGTGGTCCTCGGGCCGGAACGCGGCCACCGACCCGTCGGGCTGGTGGTAGGCCTTCAGGCCCTCGAACACGACCTGCCCGTAGTGCAGGCCGACCATCGCCGGGTCCATCGCGATCGGGGCGTGGGGCAGCACCTCGCCGGCGTGCCAGCCGTCGCCGGCCGACCAGCGCAACGAGACCATGTGCTCGGTCAGCACCTCGCCGAAGGCGGGTGTGGCGCAGCGCGCGGCGATGTCCGCCGTGGACAGCCGGCGCGGCGCGGGGCGGGTGGTCCAGGGGCTCGCCGGGGTCATCGTGCTCTGAGCGGCCACGTCACACCATCGGCGAGAAGAAGAAGGTGTCGCGGCGGGCGAACAGCCCGTCGTCGGTGAACGCGAAGAAGTCGGCGAAGCGCAGGCTCACCTCGCAGCCGTCCTTCAGCACCCCGGCGAACGTGCCCTGTACGGCCACCCCGCCGTCGTCGGCGGTGACGCTGTTGAGCGTGTGCCCGCCGGTCTCGATCACCCGGTCGCCCCGGTAGAAGCGCGACAGCTCGGTGCGGCCGTTCATCGGCGGGTAGCCGGGCCGGTGGTACACCGCGTCCGGCGCGAACAGCGCCAGCAGCCCCGGCACGTCTCCTTTGTCGACGCACGTGTAGTAGCTGCGAACTTTCTCGACACTGGTCTGCGCGGGCATGGTTCCTCCTCGGTGTCGGCGTGTCCCCAGCACGATCACCACGTGCGGCATCGACCGGTTATCGATGTCTTATCGCAGGTCAGCAGCTACGCGACCGGTCGATAAGAGCCGTTGCCCCGGCTCGTCGGCGGCCACCACAATCGGCTCTATGACCCAGCTCGCGACCGAGACCCTGCACGAGCGGTTCGCCGCCGTGGCCGACCGCTTCGCCGACGCGGTCGCGGTGTCCGACCACGGCCGGCATCTGCGCTACGCCGAGGTTTTCGACCGTGCGCGGTCGCTCGCGGCCGACCTGCGCGCGCTGGACGTGCCGCCGGGATCGCTGGTGGCCCTGCGGGTGCCGCGCAGCGCCGAGTTCGTCGTCGGCGTGCTCGGCATCATGCTGGCCGGCTGCGGCTACGTGCCGGTCGATCCCGCCTACCCGGCCGAGCGCCAGGAGTACGTCCTGGACGACTCCGGCGTCGCCGCGGTGGTGACCCCGGACGGCGAAGCGTTCGCCGTCCGCGCCACCGGCGCTGTCGCTCCCACCGAACTGCCCGACGACATCGCGTACGTCATCTACACGTCCGGGTCCACCGGTGCGCCCAAGGGGGTGCTGGTCGGACACCGGCAGGTGCTCGCGCTGATCGACGCCTGCGACGAGCGCTACGAGTTCGACGCCGCCGACGTGTGGACGCTGTTCCACTCGCCGAGCTTCGACTTCAGCGTCTGGGAGCTGTGGGGCGCGTTGCTGCACGGAGGCCGGCTGGTGGTAGTACCGGCCGAGACCGGGGCCAGCCCACCGGCGTTCGCCCGCCTGCTCGCCGAGGAGTCGGTGACGGTGCTGAGCCAGGTGCCGACCTCGTTCGGGTACCTGGTGGCCGCACTGGAGGACGAGCCGCTCGCGCTGCCGTGCCTGCGGTACGTGGTGTTCGGCGGCGAGGCGGTGAACCCGGCCGCGGTGGAGCGGTGGTTCGCCGCAGGCTGGGCGCCCGGCGCGACGGTGGTGAACATGTACGGCATCACCGAGACCACCGTGCACGTGACGCACGCCGTGCTGACCCCCGGCCGCACCCGGCCGCGCCGTGACGCCACCCCGATCGGCACGCCGCTGGCGCACCTGCGCGTGATCGTCGTGGACGACGACCTGCGCCCGGTGCCGCCGGGCACGGCGGGGGAGATGCTCATCGCGGGTGCCGGCGTCTCGCACGGTTACCTCAACCGGCCCGAGCTGACCGGACGTCGCTTCGTCCGGATGTCCGATGTGGACGGACTGGTGTACCGCAGCGGCGACTGGGGCGTGCTCGACGAAGACGGCCGGTTGCACTACGTCGGCCGTCGCGACGGCCAGGTGCAGCTGCGCGGGTTCCGCATCGAGTGCGGCGAGATCGAGGCGACGCTGTCCGTCCACCCCGGGGTGCTGGAGTGCGCGGTCGTGCTCGGCGCGAACCGGCTGGCCGAACCGGTGCTGGAAGCACATGTCGTCCCGCGGGGCGCGCCGGTCGCCGCCGCGGAGTTGCGCGCCCACCTGAGGGCAAGCCTGCCCGCTCACATGGTGCCCGGCCGGTTCCGCGTCCACACCGAGCTGCCGCGAGCGGCGAGCGGCAAGATCGACCGAGCCGTGCTCGCCGCCGCCGGACGTCCTGCCGCTCAAGGCAGAGGTCTCGAACGAGCGTAGGAAGGACCGGTCAGATCGAGTCCGGCGTCCTCGCACCGCGGCCGCTCGTCCGGATGCCTGCGGCGCTCTGGATCACCTGTGGCGAGGTACTGGTAAGGCGTGACCTTGATCGGCAGTACCGTTATCCAGATGCCGGGGCGCAGCGTTGGCGATTCTGGGAAGACCAAACTTCGACGGGCATGAACTCGCCTCAGCCTGCTGCGCAGGTCAGGTCGCTGAGCCGTGTTCACATCACCCTGGTGCTTGCTGTCGGTGACATCGGAATGCCGTACAGACGTACGCGAGCTGGGCTGACGTACTCGCGCAAGATGGCGTTACGTTGTGGCGGTTCAGGTGTCGATGAGGTCTGCCAAGGTCATCCCGTGCACCTCGTCGTGATGCGGTAGCTCGGAAGACAGCACGCGTGCCAGTCCGGATTCCTCACGTGGCACGGCTCCGACCTGCTTCACCTCGTCGATCCGGTCCGCGACTAGCTTCGCGAGCCGGACCGTGTCCTGGCGGCTGTGGTCGGGACACGTCATCGCCCGGCTGATGGCCGTGATGCGGAGGTTGTTGAAGGTTTCCAGCTGTCCCTGCAGATACGCGTCGACCGCACGCACTCGGAGCTCCTCGAGTTCCGGGAGCCAGTACTCGTCCCGTTCGGTGCGGCATTCGATGCGCAGTACCAGGAAATCAACTCCTGTCAATGGGGTTCCGCCGGCGTGCAGCCGGTCGTTCACGATGTTGAGGTCCTCGGGCAGACTGCCCTGGGGCGTGTTGGCCACCAGGAGGTGGCCAGGCCGGAGGACCTGCCCTCCGCCGCCCGCCGAAACCATGGTCCAGTGCAGCCCAAGGACCGGGTCGTCGTCCTGTGACTCAAGGATCACGTCGAGGCCGTCGGAGACCTTGTCGGCGATGGTGCCCGCCATGCTCAACGGCGGGCCGATCAACGATGCGAGCCCGCTGACGACCTTCGCAGCGATCCCGATGGGCCCGGTTCCGGAGGCGCGGTAGAGCGCGGCGTCGACCTCCACGACGCCACCGTTGTAGGGCAGCAGCGTCGTGACTGGGAAGTTCAGGTAGGCGCCGGGAGCCTTCCATGACGGGCGTTCGGCTCGGTGGCTGGCTGGTTCTGCTCGGCCGGTCCGCGGCGGCCAAGGACGTCGAGTTGCTGGTGTTGCGACACGAAGTCGCGGTGTTTCGTCGAGGTCGGCGCTGTCTCGGTTGAATTGAGCTGATCGTGCGGTTCTGGCCGCGTTAGTGCGGCAGTCGCCGGGGGTGGCTGCGTGGGTACCGGTTGTGTCTCCTGGCGCGGTGTTGCGACGGCATCGGCGCCTGGTCGCCAAGAAGTGGACCTACCCGAACCGGAGTGGTCGGCCGCGCATCATTCGATTCCGTTTCCGCTGACGCCGGCATCGACGTCGTGAAGATCCCACCGAGAAGTCCGCAGGCGAACTGCTACGTGGAACGGTTCGTCGGCACCATTAGACGCGAGCTCCCGACCGGTTGCTGATCATCAATGAGCGGCACCCGAAGTCAGTGCTGAACCGCTACGTCTCCCACTAGGCGAAGCGCACGACGACGCCTCAGCGGTCATGCGCACCATCCAGGAATGCCTGCGGGCAGTCGTGTGGAACGGGAGCTCCGCGGTGGCCCCGTCGACCAACCGCTGCCGGTCGGCCTGGTCGTCGTCCCGCTGGCCGACCGCCCGCCGAGCGAGATCGCCGTGGCCTGGCCGAAGACCAGCCGGAACCCATTGGCCCGCAGCTTCGTCCAGGCGGCTGGCACCACCTGGAGCACCGGGAGGGCCGAGGGGCCGGTCATTCACTGGACTGGCGGAACCGCTGCATCCAGCGCTGGTGTTCCTCGTCCCAGGTGCGCGCTCCGTACCCGTTGATCAGCACGAGGGCGGGCCCCGCGATGAAGAGCAGGAAGAAGGGGATCGACGCGAGTGTCGCCCCGGTGTGGGTGACGTTCGGCTTCTCGTGGAACGGGATGATCACGAGTTCGGCGAGCAGGTCCTGCACGAAGAGGAAGGAGCCGAGGAGCACGAGCTTCCCCAGCGCCCGGCGCAGGCCCGCGAAGGTCGTGGGCAGCCACTTGAGGACGTGCAGGACGGGCGGCCGGTAGGCCGAACCGAGCTGTCGGACCTGCGGAATGCGGTTGACGAGGGCGGCGAGCGTCAGGACCGCGATCTGGAAGTACATCGCCCTGGTAGCCGGGAAGACGCCGTCCTTCCCCCATGCGAGCCAGTAGCCGATGGCCGTGAACACACCCCACATGCCGTGCCACGCCGCGGCGCGCAGGACCGCGAGCCGTTGGGCCTCGGGAGTGGTGCGCCGGGTCTGGTAAGCATCCAGTGCGCATCGCCGCTCCCACTGCGTCCGCTCCCGTTCGCGCAGTTCTCGTTCGGCCTGCCTCCGCTCCCGCTCCCACAGGACGTCGTCCGCCGCGGACTTCGCGTACATGATGCGGACGACCTGGGCGAGCGGCGTGTCCGCACCGCCGACGCGGTCCAGCAGCTTCTCGTACCACTCGACCGGCTCGTCGGGCACGGGGAACGCCTTGGCGCGCTTCCGCAGCCGTTCCGAGGCACGGGGGTCGTCGAGCACCGACAAGAGGAGCAGGCGGGCGGCGTTCGTCTTCACGGGAACCCGATAGCCGAGTCCCTCCCACCACCGGCAGCGGTCGTCCCACGCGTCCTGCACGCCGGAGAGCGCGTGCAGTTCCCGGAACCGGGACAGCGCGTCCAGCAGCGGGTACCGGAACAGGTCCTGGGCGAGGGGCGTCTCCCGCTCGCCCAGGCAGGCGTCGATCAGCCCGGGGACGGTCACCCGGTCTCCCCGGTAGGTCGCCTCGCCCTCGGGGTCGAGCCAGCAGAGCAGGTGGAGGAGCTTCACGTCAGCCGGCAGGGCGTCGTTCCGCAGCCGGTGGTCGATCAGTTCGACCAGTGCGCCGAGGTCCGCCGGGCTGAGGTCGTCGAGGGCGCGCAGCCAGGCGAGGAGGCCGAGCCACCCCTCGGACCGCGCGTCCGCGCCCTCGAAGAACTGACGCCTCGCCGCGTCCCAGTTCCGCCGGATCGCCGAGGCGAGCTCCTGCCGCGTGGTGTGCGCGGCACCCGCCAGGACCAGCGGGCGGTGCCGCGGCTTCGGCGCGCCCGGCCCGTGGAGGTGGATGTTCTGGACGTTGTTGTCGCCGACCTGGAACGGTGCCGGTCCGTGGAACGTGTTGCCCGAGACCCTGCCTTCGCCGGGCGCCGGGTCGCTGGTCACTTCTCCGGCCCGAAGCGGTTGTCCTGGCGGTTGTGGTCGCCGACCTGGAAGGCGGTCGGCCCGTGGAACGTGTTCCCCGAGACCGCGCTGCTGCGCGCCTGCGCGGTCTCGTCCACGAGACCCCGCAGTTCGTTGACGAGTTGTTCGCGCTCCGCGTCGTCCGCGTCTTCGAGCAGCAACTCGAACCGGGTCTGCCAGGACGCCTCCTGGCGTGTCCTCAGCGCCGCCTCCTGGCCGGGGTCGGCCGCGTCGAGCGCCGCCGCGGTCTGGTCCAGTCGCTCCAGTTCGGCCCGCTCGCGTTCGGGAGCGTTGCGGCCGAGCAGCCGCGCCACCCGTTCCCGCACACTCCTCCAGGCGTCCGTGCCCGCGGCCTCCACCACCGCGGTGCCGCCTGCGGCGGCTATCGCCACCAGTGCCTCTGCCAGCATTCCAACCTCCTGGACGACACGCCGGACCTCGACCGTAGCGCCGGCCGCCGGAGTCCCTCCAGTTTTTGCGGAACTCCCTCCGCGCGAGATGTCCCGAAGGCGGCACGCGTCGTGACCGGTCAGCTCTGGTCTACCACCACTGCCGGTCGGCCTCACCGAGCGTCGAGATCGGGTCTAGGAGGGACAACGACGGTCCAACGCCTCCGGGCCTTCCAGCGCGATGCCGGTCCGGTAGTTCTTCGTCCGGTGGGAAATGCCCAGCTCATGGTCATATTCGGCCTGTACGAACCTGCGGCAGGCTGATAGGCAGGTCAGACCCACTGGACCGCGTTGCGGCACCCGACAAGCCGGATCGAACGCCTCGCCATAGATCGACAGGTCCGTCTCGACGGCGTCATGCGCGAGGACCACCATCCCGCTCAACTTGCGCGGAGCGGGGCATGCCGATGCCCGGCAGCGGATCGATGTCCCCGGTGGTGCGCCTCAGCTGGAACACGATGGCGCCCAACGCCCTCGCGGAGGACAGCGTGCGGTTGCTCGCGTGGATCCGCTCGCCGAGCACCTGGTGCGTCAGGCCAGCGTCTTCGCGCAGTGCCCGCAACGTGCTGCCGAACAACACCAGGGTCACCGGCCGACGGTAGGGCACGCCGGGTTCCGGAGTTGCAGAGGGCGTCCCGGGGTCACGCCGCTTCTGGCGGTGTCGCTCGATCGTGTTCGCCGTTGTAGGTGCGCATGGACTTGCTTCAGGGACAACGCCGAGTGCAGGTGACGCTGGGTGATCAACTTCTCTGGTCCGCGACGTCGCTCGTCCCCATCGAGGGAATGTTTCCTGGGCGCTACCCCGGGGTCCGCATGTCGAACGTCTACCAGGTATGGCCTACAGCAACAACGAAGAGGCAGCGCCAGAAGGCCGAGACCTCGCTCAATACCTCTTCGAGGAATACGGAAACTCTATTCATGCAGTGTGCAAACGAGTGCTGCGCGATCAGGCCATGGCAGAGGATGCCACGCACACGGTCATCTTGCGAGCTATGAGCAACCTTCCGACGACGTTCGACAGGAGCCTCAAGTCATGGCTCTGCACGGTGGCGGTGAACGTCGCAAGGGACATCAGGCGCTCGAACAGGAGAAACGAGCGGATCGTCGAAGAGCTCCAGAAGCAGCCCGAGCAGCCCCGAGGAGACAGGTTCCGCGCCGTCCAGATCCGCCTGGACACGGAACGGCTGCTGACCCGCCTGAAAGGACTGATAGGCGAGTCCTACGCCGAACACGTCGACTTGTCCACCGTCGTGCTGCTGACGAACATCACGGAGCGAGACCTGGCCAAGCGCCTGGGGCTCTCGCTCGACACGGTGAAGAACAGGCGGCGGACAGGGCGGATGAAGGTCCAGGAGGCCGCTGCCGTTCTCTCCCTGCTCACCGACGACCGGCACGACAGCTGCGCTCTTCTGCTCCGCATCGCCACGAACAGGGAGGACTCTCCCGAACTGCTGCACGAACTGCGCGTCCACATCAACAGGTGCGAGCGCTGCAAGGACCGTGCGAAGGGGTGGAAGCGTCTCTACTGGAGCATTCTCGCGATTCCGGGAATCGCCCTCTGCGGGCATCTGGCCGATCGGCTGGCAGAGTCGGGGCCGCGGGTGAGATTCGCAGCCGTCGCGACGGCGGTGGCGGTAGCCGGAATCCTCTTCCTGCAGGGCGCCACGAGCTCCGAGACCCCATCCGCGTTGGAGCCAGGGCCGACCATCGAGCTACCGATCGGCCGGATGAACGCCGTGCCGGCGGCACCCCTGCCCGTGAGCCCTCCCGAGTCGACGACCCGGACACCGGCTCAGCCCGAGCGGGCGTTGGTGGCAGTTCCCCCGGCGCCGGCCGCCACCGCCCCCACGAAGCCGACCGCGGAAGCGCGGGCCGGGCGTCCCAAGCGAACCCATCGGCGTGAGCACCACCGCACCGCCGAACCCAGGAAGAAGTGCCGAAAGACCTACGTGCACTGGAACATCTGACGACCGGAGCGGCGCGGCGGACCGGGAGCTCCGCTGCGCCGCTCCGACGTGACACCACGAACAGAGGGAACGGCTTCGAACAAGCATGACCGGGTCATCGCGCAAGGCGATCCGGTCTCAGAGTTCTGGCTCACCGGACAGAGCTGCCGCCTGCGGCCGGGACTGTCCGAGCTGGACGCTCCAGCGGAACTGGTATCGCACGGGCTTGCACCCAGCGATCCCGCGTCGGACCGGCCGGTGGCGGTGTGCCGCGTCTTCCCACCGCGATCGCCTCATCCGCAGTGCTGAGGTCGTGCCGGCGGCGCTCGCCCTGGCCGGCGACAGGGAAGCGGCGGCGCTGGTGGTCCTACCGCGCCGCCTTGGGCGTTCACCTCGATCTCCCGGCCACGGCTGGCGCGGGGGTCTGTGCGCCGCCGATGTCGTGATCACCGGTCACGGTTCCGTCAGTCTGCCCGCGGCAGGTCCCGTGACACCGGTGCTGACGAGCAGAGGCTCGCCGGCCGACGTGCAGCCCCGCTCCGTGCCGCCCCTGCACCTGGACCGTTCTAGCGTCCCGCAGATCCGCCAGGCACTGGCGAACCACGACCCGGCGCGGTCCGCGAACGCCACCGGGATGATCACGGCCAAGCCCGTCGAGTCGATCACGATCCCGCGCGCGCTGTTCTAAGACCCGCTGGAGCTTTCCGAGCCCGCTCGTCGAGCCGCTGTTTCGGCCGTCGCACTGCCCCGGACCGTTCGCTGACCTGTCACGCCGGCGCGGTAGCCGAGGTGTCCGACGGTGTGACAGGGGGATTCCGAGTTCGGCGATCGGATGACAGATCAGCTCGAACATCTGTGGTGACAGGACAGCAGGACCAGCCGAGGAGCACCACGTGCCACACCACACCGCGCCGTCCGAGGGGCAGAACCCAGGCGGTCGGCAGCGAATCATCACGACCGGAGACCCGGTCACCGCCGCCTGGATGAGCCGCCCGCACGTCCGGACCGCACTCGCGATCACGGGAACCCGGCAGGGTCTCCAACGGGTCCTGGACACCCTGCCCACGATCGAGGCCGACTACCGGGTGCAGGTCGTGTTCACGGTGCCGGAGACCGGCTACGAGTGGGCGGGCATGAGGGAGCGGCTGCGGCAGCTCGACGTGCTCGTGATGCCCTGGCACCAAGCCGTCGACACGCCCTTCGACCTCGTCATCTCGGCGTGCCGCTGGGGCATCGAGGAGATCAGGGCGCCGTTGGTGCTCATGCCGCACGGCGCGACCAGCATCCGCTCCCGCGTCGCGCACGAGACCGGCGCGCACGATCTCGTGACCGCGAAGCTCCTGCGAGGCGACGAGGTCCTGCCCGCAAAGCTCATGCTCGCCACCGACGACGAGGTGCGCACGCTCGCCAGCTCGTGCCGCAAAGCCCTGCCGGCGGCGGTCGTCGGCGGCGACCCGTGCCTCGACCGGATGGCCGCGAGCCTGCCGTTCACCGCCCCCTACCTGGAGGCGCTCGGGGTGGTCCCCGGCCAGCAGGTGATCTTCGCCGTCTCGTCCTGGTCGAAGCACTCGTTGTACGGCAGCGATCCCGAGGTCTTCGCGCGGCTGACTTGCGAGCTGGCCGGAACCGAGAACGTCGTGATCGCGTCGCTGCATCCGTTCTGGTGGGATGCGTACGGGCAGCGGCAGATCCTCGCGTGGCTGGGCCCCGCGAGGGAGCACGGCCTGGTGGTGCTGCCTCCGGACGAGGGGTGGCGCGCGGCCGCTGTCGTCGCCGACATCGTGCTGACAGACCACGGATCGGCAGGGCAGTACGCGGCGGCGCTCGGTGGGCGCGCGATGATGAGCGCGACGTCTCTCGCCGACGTGCACCCCGGAACCAGCGCGGACCTGTTGTCGCGTATCGCCACGCCGTTGCACCTGGGCCAGCCGTTGCGGCCTCAGGTGGAGAGGGCGCTCGCGTCGCCGGTGGACCCCCGCCACGCCGAGTTGGCCGCGCGGATCACCGGACGGCCCAGGCAGGCGTTGTCGATCTACCGGCGGGAGTACTACGGCGTGCTGGGCCTGTCAGAGCCGGTGCATGCCGCGCCGGTCTCGCCGGTGCCGCTGCCCCGGCCGTGGTGAGCGGGATCGGCCGGTCACCCGGCCTGCCGGGTCTCGGGCTCGAGCCTCGCGCGCAACGCCTCCGCACGTCGGTCACCGAGCGAGGTGGCGATCTGCACCGCCTCCTGCCGGTGCCGGCGTGCCTCGCCGGTGGCCCCGGCCCTGTCCTGCAGAACGGCCAGCTCCTCCAGCACCGGCAGACGCAGGGACGCGGCCTCGCCCGCAGGCAGCGCAGCCAGTCCGGCCTCCACCTCGGCGATCGCCTCGGCCACCGCACCAGCCGCCGCGAGGCACCTGCCCGCTCCCACTACGGCCTGGGCTCGGCAGTGGCGGTCGCCGATCTCCTCGGCGACCTGAGCCGACGATCGGAAGTGCCTCACGGCTTCGTCCAGCTGGCCGGTGTCGGCAAGGGCGTGGCCCAGGTAGCACAGCGACAGCGCGACGCCGCGCTGTCGGCCGTGACGTCTGTTGAGCTCGAGCGACCGTCCATAGTGGTCGATCGCGGTCGGCAGGTCCCTGCGGGCGTGCGCCGCGGCGCCGAGTCCTTCTCTGGCGGTGGCTTCCCCCTGCCAGTCGCCCGCGTCGAGCGCCCTGACCAAGGCGCGGTGGAACAGGGCGGTCGCGGCTGCCGGGTCACGGGAGTCTGTTGTGGACGGCCGCGAGCTGCAGCAGCATCCGGACCTCCGCGACGCCGTCTCCGCACCGGACGGCGGCGTCGACGGCGATCGTGCCCAATGCCTGCCAGTCGTCGGTGTGGCCCCGGTACAGGAACACTCCCCACATGGCCTCGTAGAGCTGCCAGACGAGCTCGTACCAGCCGTGGCCGAACGCGGTCCTGGTGCAGGCCACCAGGTTCGGCAGCGCGTCCTCCAGCCGGTCCAGCGCCTCGCCGCGGCTGGAGAACGGAGCCTTGGCCTGCGAGCGGTACCGCTCGCCGAGGTGGGGGCGCAGCGGCGTGACGAGCCAGTCCGCCGCCACCGCCCGGTTCAACGTCGTCTCCACCAGGGCGCGCAGCGCGGCTCGGCGTTCGTCCTCGTCGTCGTCGCGCTCCGCCTGCCGACGTGCGTGCAGCCGGAGCAGATCGTGGAACCGGAAGCGCTCAGGGCCGGAGTCCATCACCAGATTCGCTGCCAGCAACGTTTCCAGCAGTTCGTCCACATCGGCATCAGCGGCACCCAGCAGGGCGGCGGCGCTGGCGGGGTCGAACTCGGCGCCGGGGAACAGGCCGAGCCGCCGGTACAGCCGGGCGGCGTCGACCGGCAGTCCCCGATAGGACAGGTCGAACGTTGCGGCGACGGACAGTTCACCGTCCTCCGCCACGAGCGCACGCAGGCGGCGCCGTTCGTCGGTCAGCTGGGTCGCGATCGTGGCGAGCCGCCAGCGGGGTCGTGCCGCCAGCCGAGCCGCGACGACGTGCACGGCGATCGGCATGCCTCCGCAGAGCAAGGCCACGTCGTGCGCCGAGTGCGGTTCCTCGCGGACCCGGTGTTCGCCGACCGCGCGGCTGAGCAGTTGCACGGTGGCTTCCGGTGGCAGCGCTTCCAGCGACACCAGCCGGCCACCGTCGGCGACCAGCCCGGACAGGCGCTTGCGGCTCGTCACGATGACGGCGCTGTGGCGCGAGGCAGGCAGCAGTGCCCGTACCTGAGTGCTCGTCGCGGCGTCGTCGAGGAAGAGGGCGATCTGCCGGTCGGCCGTCAGCGACCGGTAGAGCGAGGCCCTGCTCCCGTGCCCGACCGGCACCTCCGCGGATGGCACGCCGAGCCCCAGCAGAAGTCCGCTCAGCAGTTCTCCCGGAGCCGCAGGCCCGTTCGGTCCGTGTGCGGCCATGTCCGCGTACAACTGGCCGTCGGGGAAACGTTCGCTCACAGCGTGCAGCACGTGCAACGCCAGCGCTGTCTTGCCGATGCCTCCCGGGCCGGTGACGACCGCCAGGCCCGGTCCGTCCCGTTCCGGATCCTCCGCGAGCACCGCCGTGACCGCCGCGGACTCCGGCCACCGGCCCGTGAAGTGCGCCGGTGGGGGAGGCAACTGGCGGGGTGTGCCCGCTTGCCAGCGGTTGTGGACGTGAACACCGCCGTGCACGCTGCCGGCCTGGACAACGTTGCCGCCGGCGTTGTGAGCGGCCTCGTTGACCACGGCCGGCCGTGCAGGGTCCACGGCGCACCTCCTGTCCCGGCTTCCGAGGCTATCGCCTGTTCGCCACGTCCAGGGCTCGTGAACTCACCCCGTCAGCGCCATGCACGAGACTTCTCCGGACGCCGTTCACATTTCGATGGTCCATTCACCCGGCTAGCCCGTGTTTCAAAGGTGAGGTGATCGGCGGCGTGTCGGTGCCGGAACGTGGCGAGGTCTCCGGTAAGTGGGTTAGCGACCAAGCAAACCTGCAGTACCGGAGACCTCGTGGCCAGCGTAGCGGCAGCGGGGCGGGCCGACCTGACCGACGCGCAGTGGGCTGTGTTGCAGCCGCTGCTGCCCGTCGGCGCCAAGCCGGGCCGCCCACCGAAGTGGAGCAAAAGGCAGTTGATCGACGGCATCCGATGGCGGGTGCGCGTCGGTGCCCCGTGGCGCGACATCCCGCCCGACTACGGTCCCTGGCAGACCGTGTACGGGTTGTTCCGCCGCTGGCAGCGT
>NZ_FOFR01000035.1 GCF_900110955.1 Lentzea xinjiangensis | reverse complement strand
TCGTGCGTGCCCATCAGCACGCGGCCGGTGCCCGCCGTCGTCCGCGTGCGCACACAGGGGGCGAGCGGGTCGTGTGGCGGGCAGACCGAACCAGATGATCATGCTATCGGCCGGTCCCGCGGCGGACCCTCCACCAAGATCCACCTCGCGTGCGACGGACACGGCCGCCCGCTCACAACCGTCCTGACCGGCGGCAACACCAACGACTGCACCATGTTCGAGACTGTGCTGGCGGGCGTGTGGTTCCCGCCGGCACGACCCGGCCGACTTGCGACGCGGCCGGCGCGGGTGATCGCGGACAAGGGCTACTCCAGCCGGTCCATCCGCGCTCACCTGCGCCGCCGCGGCATCCGGGCCACCATCCCCGAACGCCGCGACCAACGCGACGGCCGAGCCCGCCGCGGCCGGGCCGGTGGCCGCCCACCCGCCTTCGATCCGGTGACCTACAAACGCCGCAACGTCGTCGAACGCTGCTTCAACCGGCTCAAGCAGTTCCGCGCGATCGCCACCCGCTACGACAAGACCGCCTTGTCCTACCAAGCCATGATCGACCTGGCCACCCTCACCCTCTGGCTTTGAGGACGGGCCCTAGCGGCCTGTGAACTCCGGCTTGCGCTTCTCGGCGAACGCGCGTGGCCCTTCCTTCGCGTCCTCGCTCGCGAACACCTCGACGCCCAGCCGGGCGTCCACTGTGAACGCCTCGTTCTCCGGCATCGCCTCGGTCTCCCGCATCGTGCGCAGGATCGCCCGCACGGCCAGCGGGCCGTTGGCCGAGATCAGCGCGGCGAGCTCGAGCGCCTTGTCCAGCGCTCGGCCGTCCGGCACGACGTGCCCGATCAGCCCGATCTCCTTGGCCTCCGCGGCCCGGATGTGGCGTCCTGTCAGCAACAGGTCCGCCGCCACGGTGTAGGGGATCTGGCGGGGCAGCCGCACCGCGGAGCCGCCCAGCGGGAAGAGGCCCCACCGCGCCTCCGAGACGCCGAACCGGGCGCTTTCGCCGGCCACGCGGATGTCCGTCGCCTGCAGGATCTCCGTTCCTCCGGCGACCGCGGGGCCCTCCACCGCCGCGATCAGCGGTTTCGTCAACCGGCGACCTTTCAGCAGCGGTTCGATGACGGAGAAGTCGAACTCCTCCGCCGAGTCGCCGGGGTGCTGCCGCGTCATGGCCTTCAGGTCGGCGCCCGCGCAGAACGAGCCGCCCGCGCCGGTGAGGACGCAGACGCGGACGTCCGGGTCGGAGTCCACGCGGTCCCACGCCTCCCGCATGATCGCCATCATCGGACCGGAGAGGGCGTTGCGGACCTCGGGGCGGTTCATCGTGACGACCAGGACGTTGCCGACCAGGTCCACCAACGCGTGCGGTTCCGTCGTGGTCGTCATTCGCGCGCCTCCTGGATCGAGTCCGACCGCACGGGGGATTGTCCCGAACAGTAACACGTTCTACTTTGCTGGACATGGCCCTCAACGTCGCAGACCTCGTTGAACACGCCGCCGACACCGTGCCCGACCGGACCGCGCTCATCTGCGGGGCCAAGAGGACCACCTACGCCGAACTCGACGTGCGGGCCAACAAACTGGCTCACCACTTGGCGAAGAACGGCGTGACGCAGGGCGTGCACGTGGGCCTGTACGCGCGCAACTCGATCGAGCTGGTCGAAGCCATGATCGCGGTGTACAAACTCCGCGCGGTGGCCATCAACGTGAACTACCGCTACACCAAGAACGAGTTGCAGTACTTGTTCGGCGAAGCCGACCTGAAGGCGCTCGTGCACGAACGGCGGTACTCGCCCCTCGTGGCGGAGGTGGGAGCGCCCGGCCACGCCGTGGTGATCGACGACGAGACCGGGGAACCCTTCACCGGCGTCGACTACGAGACGGCGCTCGGCGAGGAGTCCGGCCGGCGCGACTTCGGGCCGCGCAGCCCCGACGACCTCTACATCCTCTTCACCGGGGGCACGACCGGCATGCCCAAGGGCGTGATGTGGCGGCACGAGGACGTGTGGCGCACGCTCGGCGGCGGCATCGACTTCGTGACCGGCGAGCGGCTCACCGACGAGTGGCACCAGGCCAGGTCGGGCAAGGACTTCGGGCTGGTCCGGCTCTGCCTGCCGCCGCTGATCCACGGCGCCGCGCAGTGGGCCGTCCTCGGCGCGTTGTTCAGCGGCAGCACGGTGGTGCTCGTGCCGAAGTTCGACCCCGCCGAGGTCTGGAAGGTCATCGAGCGGGAGGAGGTGCAGGTCGCGGTGATCACCGGCGACGCGATGGGACGGCCGCTGATCGAGGAGTTCCAGCGCGGCGGGTACGACGGCTCGTCGCTGTTCGTCGTCAACAGCAGCGCCGCCCTGTTCTCCTACCCGGTGAAGAAGCAGTTCCAGGAGCTCCTGCCGCACACGACGTTGCTGGAGTCGATCGGGTCGAGCGAGACCGGGTCCACCGGCATCGGCGCGGTGCCCAAGGAGATCGTGAAGACCGACGGCACCAAGGTGAAGCTCAACGAGGACACCATCGTCATCGACGACGACGGCAACGAGCTCGACCCGGTGCCCGGCGTCATCGGCAGGCTCGCGCGCGGCGGTCACATCCCGCTGGGCTACTACAAGGACCCGGAGAAGACCGCGCGGATGTTCGTCGAGGTCGGCGGCAAGCGGTTCACCGTGCCCGGCGACTACGCGCGCTTCGAGGAGGACGGCGACATCACGTTGCTCGGCCGTGGCAACACCTGCGTCAACACCGGCGGCGAGAAGGTGTTCCCCGAGGAGGTCGAGGCGGCGCTGAAGTCGCACCCCGGCGTGTTCGACGCGCTCGTCATCGGGGTGCCGGACGACCTGCTCGGCCAGCGGGTCGGCGCGCTGGTGCAGCCGCGCGGGGGCGCGACCCCGACACTGTCCGAACTGGACGCCCACGTGCGCGGGACGCTCGCGGGCTACAAGGTGCCGCGCTCGTTGTGGCTCGTCGACGAGATCGGCCGCACCCCGAGCGGCAAACCCGACTACCAGTGGGCGAAGCGCCACGTGGAGGACCATGCGCACCAGCCTGTGTGACGAGCTCGGCATCGAGCACCCCGTCTTCGGCTTCACGCCGTCCGAGCACGTGGCGGCGGCGATCAGCAGGGCGGGCGGCCTCGGCGTGCTCGGGTGCGTGCGGTTCAACGAGGCGGAGGACCTCGACCGCGCGTTGGCGTGGATGGACGAGAACTGCGACGGCAAGCCCTACGGCGTCGACGTCGTCATGCCCGCCACCGTGCCCGCGGAGGGCACCCAGATCGACCTCTCCTCGCTGATCCCGCAGTCGCACAAGGACTTCGTGCAGCAGACGCTGCTGAAGCTCGGCGTGCCGCCGCTGCCGGAAGGCGAAGGCGGCGAGGGGGTGCTGGGCTGGTTGCACAGCGTCGCCCGGTCCCACGTCGACGTGGCGCTGGAGCACCCGATCCGCCTCATCGCCAACGCGCTGGGCTCACCGCCGGCGGACGTCATCGACCGCGTGCACGCGGCGGGGGTGCCGGTCGCCGCGCTCGCCGGCAAGGCGGAGCACGCCCGCAGGCACGTCGCCAACGGCGTGGACGTCGTGGTGGCACAGGGTTACGAAGCCGGCGGCCACACCGGTGAGGTGGCCACGATGGTGCTCGTGCCGGAGATCGTCGACGCCGTCGACGTGCCGGTGCTCGCCGCGGGCGGGATCGGCTCCGGGCGGCAGGCCGCCGCCGCGATGGCGCTGGGCGCGTCCGGCGTGTGGATGGGCTCGTACTGGCTCACCACCGCCGAGTACACGCAGAGCCCGCTGACCCAGCAGGCGTTGCTGGCGGCGAGTTCCAGCGACACGGTCCGCACGCGGATCTACACCGGCAAGCCCGCCCGGTTGCTGAGGACGCGGTGGACCGAGGCGTGGTCCGAGCCGGGCGCGCCGGAGCCGTTGCCGATGCCGTTGCAGAACCTGCTGGTGAGCGAGGCGCACCAGCGCATCGCCCGGTCCGGCGACCCGTCCGTGGTGTCGATGCCGGTGGGGCAGGTGGTCGGGCGGATGACCGAGGTCCGGCCGGTGGCCGAGGTGATGGCGGACCTGCTGCGGGAGTACGGCGAGACCGTCGAGAGGTTGGCCGGGCTGGATCGTTGAGACGTATCGTGTGCCGACTCGGGGATGAGCTCTTGGGGGAACATGATGCGAAGACGTGCGTTCGGCGCGCTGTCGGGCGGGCTGCTGCTCGCCTCCACGGTGGCCGGGCCGCAGGCCGCGGCTGAACCGTGCCGGTGGATCGCGCACGACCTGCCGGTACCGGAGGGGTCGACGTTCGCCAGGACGAGCGGCAGCAGCGAGGACAACCGGTTCATCGTCGGGGAAGCCCAGATCGGCGAGAGCGCGGTCGTCGAGAGCGGACTGCTGTGGGACAACGGAGCGTTGACCCTGATGGCCCCGTCGGGCTCCGAGCTGACGGCGATCCGGCCCAAGGACGTGAACAACGGCGGGGTCGTCGTCGGCTGGCAGGAGATCCTCGACCAGCACCGCACGGTGGCCTTCCGCTATCGCGACGGCGCCTACGAGCTCCTCGAGACCCCCGACGGTGAGAACTCCCGGGCCAAAGCCGTCAACAACCACGGTGACGTGCTCGGTGAGACGTGGCGGAGCGCGACGCCGAACGTGCGGCAGGCAGTGGTGTGGCCAGGCAGCGGAGCTGTGCGGACCTTCCCCACGAGCGGACCGGCCGTCGGCATCAGCGACGACCGCAGGATCGTGCTGGCCGGCACGTCGTCGGGGTCCGTGACCGACATCGGGACCGGGCAGCAGACCGGGTTGCCGGGTGCCCGGACCTCGGTGGTCCTGGACAACGACAGGGTTCTGTACCCGAGCCCGGCCGGCATCGAGGAGAGAGATCTCGACGGTCAGCTCGTCGGCACCTGGGCGGGCGGCACGGCACCCTTCGGCAGGACGTCCAGCGGCCACGTGGTGTTCGGCGCTGTCAACGGCACCGCGACGTTGTGGCAGTGGGGTGTCCGGTACGCCGTCGACTCGGCGAAGCAGCCCGTGTTCGCCCAGGCCTACTTCGGCGACATCAGCGACGAGGGCGCGTTGATCGGCACCTACCAGGACCCCGGCGGTTCACACCCCGCGCGCTGGTTCTGGTGCGCCTGATCAGAGAGCCGCGCTGAGCTTCAGGAGCTGGGCGGTCGCCCCGCCCAGCTCGAACTCGTTGCGCTTGGCCGCGGTGAAGTAGCGGTGCACGTCGTGGCTCATGTCGATGCCGGTGCCGCCGTGGACGTGCACGGCGGTGTGCGCCACGCGGTGCCCGGCGTCGGCGGCCCAGAACTTCGCCGTCGCCACCTCGGCGTCAGCCGGAAGCCCTTCCGAAAGCCGCCAAGCCGCCTGCCACAGCGTCAGGCGGATCGCCGCCACGTCGATGTACGCGTCGGCGAGCCGTTGCGCCACCGCTTGGAAACTGCCGATCGGCCGGTCGAACTGCACGCGGGTGCGCGCGTGCTCCGCCGTCAGCTCCAGCGCGCGTTCGGTCACGCCGAGCTGCAAAGCGCACAGTCCGAGCGTGTACCGCGTGACCAGCCAGTCCGCCGTGAGCCCGGGAACGGCCGAGCCGCCGCCGGAGAACGTGAACGATCCCGCGTCCGAGCCGTCGACCAGCTCCTGCGACGTGATCTCCAGCTCGTCCGCGCCGGTGAGGAAGACCTCGTCGCCGTGCGGTACCAGGAACGCCTCGGCGGTGTTCGCGAATGGCACGGTCGTCTTCACGCCGTCGAACTCCGAAAGTGCCACGGACAGCACGGTTCCCGGTGCCCAGCGCGAACGGTGCTCCGCCGTGCCGAACGACGCCAGTGCTGACGAGGCGACCATCGTGGGCAGGTAGGGCACGGGAGCGGCCGCGCGGCCCAGTTCGACCAGCACCGCGCACTGCTCCAGGACGCCGAACTCGCCGGGTGTCTCCGGTACGACCCCGGACTTCACCAGGTCGGCCCACGGGGTGTCCGACGAGGCCAGGATCTTGCGGGTCAGGGCGGCCAGCTCCCGCTGCGCCTCGGTCAGCGTGAAGTCCATGTGTTCCCCTCACCGAGGCACGGCGGGCAGGCCGAGGCCCGCCCGGGCGATGATGTCGCGCTGGATCTCGTTGGTGCCGCCGCCGAACGTGAGGATCAGCGACGAGCGGTGCATCCGCTCGACCCGCCCCCGCAGCAGCGCGCCGGGCGATCCGGCGCGCACGATCCCGTTGGCGCCCAGCACCTCCATCAGCAGCCGGTAGCCCTCGGTGGCGAACTCGGTGCCGAACACCTTGGTGGCGGAGGCCTCGGCGGGGGAGGGTGCCTCGTCGCCACCGGCGGCGATCCGCCAGTTGATCAGCTTGAGGAACTCGGTCTTGGCGTGCACGCGGGCGAGGTGCAGGCGCACCCACTCGTGGTCGAGGGCGCCGGTGTCGGTCGCCCACCGGCGGACCTCGCTCAAGGCGGTCTGCAGCGGCGCCGCGGAGCACAGGGCGACGCGCTCGTGGTTGAGCTGGTTGGTGATGAGCTGCCAGCCCCGGTGCTCCTCGCCGACGAGGTTCGCCGCCGGCACGCGCACGTCGTCGTAGAAGGTGGCGCTGGTGGTCGGCCCGGACATCGTCGGCACGGGTGTCCAGGAGAAGCCGGGAGCGCCGGTCGGCACGATGATGATGCTCAGCCCCCGGTGCCGCCGCGCCTCCTGGTCGGTGCGGCACGCCAGCCACACGTAGTCCGCGTACTGGACGAGGCTGGTCCACATCTTCTGGCCGTTGACCACGTAGTCGTCGCCGTCGCGGACGGCGCGGGTGCGCAGCCCGGCGAGGTCGGTGCCCGCCTCCGGCTCGGAGTAGCCGATGGCGAAGTGGATCTCCCCGGAGGCGATCTTCGGCAGGTAGTGCGCCTTCTGCTCGGGGGTCCCGAACGCCATGATGGTCGGCCCGATCGAGTTCAGCGTCAGGAACGGCACGGGCGCACCGGCCGCGGACGCCTCGTCGAGGAAGATGAGCTGCTCGATCATCGGCCGGGCGCGCCCGCCGTACTCCTCCGGCCAGCCGAGGGTAAGCCAGCCGTCGAGCCCCATCCGGCGCACGGTCTCCTTGTACGCCTCGGCGTCGCCGTAGTCGCCGCCTCCGGCGAGCGCGGCCCGGCGTTCCGGCGTCATGAGCGCGGCGAAGTACGCCCGCGCCTCCTGGCGCAACTGCTCCTGCTCGGGCGTGAAACCGATGCGCATGACGGCTACTCTAGAACAAGTTCTACTTGATGTCAGGAGGCCGCGATGAAGGTCGGCGTCGACCATTCGCTCTGCGAGGCGCACGGCGCGTGCGTGTCAATCCTGCCGACGGTGTTTGACCTTGACGACGAAGAGGTTCTGCAGATCCGGGACGGTGAGCTGGCCGATGGCGAGGAAGCCGCGGCCGAGCGCGCCGTCGCGGCCTGCCCGAAGGGCGCGCTGCACCTCTCACGCTGATGGACCTTGTCACGAACAGGAACAGATTCTAGTGTGCGACGGGTACCTCGGCCGTGAGCTCAGCGAGGAGTGATACCGGTGAAGGCTGCCGTGCTCAACCAGGTCGGCGACGACAAGCTCGAGCTCCGCGACGACGTGACGACCACCGCTGTGGGGCCCCAGGAGGTCCGCATCCGGCTCAAGGCGTGCGGCGTGTGCCACAGCGACCTGTCCGCGATGGACGGAACCCTGCCGGCGCTGGCTCCCGGTGTCATCGGCCACGAGGGCGCCGGTGAGGTCGTCGAGATCGGTGGTGCCGTGACCTCGCTCGCGGTCGGCGACCACGTGGCGATCACCTTCGTGCCGCCGTGCGGCAAGTGCGCCCAATGCGCGACGGGCCAGTCGCACCTGTGCCTCGCGCACACCATCTCGGCCTTCACCTCGCCGCGGTTCGTCGTCGGCGGCAACCCGGCCTTCGGGTACGCGGGGCTGGGCGCCTTCGCCGAGGAGATGGTCGTGCCCGCGGACGCCGCGATGAAGGTGGACGACGACGTGCCGTGGGAGATCGCGGCGCTGCTGTCCTGCGGCATCCTGACCGGCGTCGGCGCCGTGCTCAACACCGCGAAGGTCGAACCTGGCTCCAGCGTCGCCGTGATCGGCTGCGGTGGCGTCGGTGTCGCGGTGGTCCAGGGCGCCCGGCTCGCCGCGGCGGCGCGCATCGTCGCCGTCGACCCCGTCACCGAGAAGCACGAGGTGGCGCAGCGGTTCGGCGCGACGCACGCGACCACGCCCGATGGCATCGCCGACCTGAACAACCAGCTCAACTCCGGCATGGGCTTCGACTACGTGTTCGACGTCGTCGGCCTGCCGGCCACGATCCGCCAGGCGTGGGACCTGACCCGTCGCGGTGGCCACACGGTCGTCGTCGGCGCCGGCCGGGCGGACGCGATGGTCTCCTTCAGCGCCCAGGAGCTCTTCCTGCACGACAAGACCCTGCACGGGTCGTTCTACGGGACGGCGAACTTCCGCCGCGACGTGCCGCGCATGATCGCGCTGTGGCGGCAGGGCCGGCTCGACCTCGAAGGCATGATCAGCAAGCGGATCCGCCTGGAGGACGTCAACGAGGGCCTGCAGGCCCTGCGCGGCGGGGGATCGTTGATCCGCCAGGTCATCCTGTTCGACTGACACGTCTGCTTCGGGAGTCTCTTGTGGACCTTGCGGGGAAGGTCGCCGTCGTCACCGGCGCGGGAGCGGGGCTCGGCCGCGCGGAGGCGCTGGAGCTGGCGAGGGCCGGTGCCTGCCTCGTCCTCAACGACCTGCCCGGCTCGGCCGAGGCCGCCGCGGCCGAGATCGGCGAGCTGGGGGCGAAGTGTGTGGTGGTCGAGGGGGACGTGGGGGAGCGGAGCACCGCCGACGCCCTGGTGGCCGCCGCCGTCGAGCAGTTCGGCGGGTTGCACGTCGTCGTGAACAACGCCGGGGTGCTGCGCGACCGGATGCTGTTCACCATGTCCGACGACGAGTGGGACCTGGTGGCGCGGGTGCACCTGCGCGGCCACTTCCTGTTGTCGCGCAACGCGGTCGCGCTGTGGAGGCAGCAGTCGAAGACGGCGGGCGGCCCGGTCTGCGGCCGGATCGTGAACACCTCCTCGGAGGCGTTCCTGCTCGGCCCCCCTGGCCAGGCGAACTACGCGGCGGCCAAGGCGGGGATCGTCGCGCTCACCGTCGCGACCGCCCGTGGGGCGAGCCGCTACGGCGTCCGGGCCAACGCGATCTGCCCACGGGCCCGCACGGGGATGACCGCCCACGTGTTCGGCGAGGCGCCGGAGGGCGACGACCCGCTGGCGCCCGAGCACGTCGCGAGGTTCGTGGCACACCTGGCGGGGCCGTCCGGCGAGAAGGTCAACGGTCAGGTCTTCGTCGTGCACGGCGGCAAGGTCGCGCTGATGGCGCCGCCGACTGTCGAGCAGGAGTTCCACGCGCTCAGCGATCTCGACGGCCACTTCGCCGGTCGCGATCCACAGAGGATGTTCGCCTGTACGGAAACGCTGGCCCTGTAGGAGGAGCTGTGCCGCTCACCGTCCAACCGCACCGCGAAGCGCTGGGCCTCGAGGACGGCCGGCTCCTCATCGGGGGCGAGTTCCGCGACGCGGACGAGACCTGGACCCACCACCACCCCGCGACGGCGGAGGAGGTCGGGCGCTTCGCCGTCGCGTCGGCCGCCGACGTCGACGCCGCGGTGCGCGCCGCCCGCAAGGCGTTCGACGAGGGGCCGTGGGGGCGGTCCAAGGCCGGCGAGCGCATCAAGGTCCTGCGCCGGTACGGCGACCTGCTGCGGGAGCACTCCGACGAGCTGCGCGGCCTGCAGGCGCTGGACAACGGCGTGCCGCTGTCGTTCGGCCAGATCTACGCCACCTCCGTCGGCATCGCGGCCGACATCTTCGACCACCACGCCGGCTGGATCGACAAGGTCGGCGGGCAGACCCTGCCCCCGTACCAGGGCGGCGACCACCTGGCGATGACCTTCCGCGAACCGGTCGGCGTCGTCGCGGCGATCCTGCCGTGGAACGCGCCGTTCGTGCTCTTCGCCCAGAAGCTCGCCCCCGCGCTGGCGGCGGGCTGCACGGTCGTGGTCAAGCCGTCGGAGTACGCCTCGTTCTGCGTGATCCGCATGGTCGAGCTGCTGGTCGAGGCCGGCCTTCCCGAGGGCGTTGTCAACCTCGTCACCGGCCCCGGCTCCTCGACCGGCGAAGCGCTGATCACGCACCCGCTGGTCGACAAGATCAGCTTCACCGGCAGCCGCGGCGTCGGCCGGCGCATCGTCGAGGCCTCCGCCGGGACGATGAAGCGCGTGTCCCTCGAACTGGGTGGCAAGTCGCCGGCGATCGTGTTCCCGGACGCGCCGAACGTCGGTCTCGCCGCGATGACCTGCATGGGCATGGTGACGATGGGTCTGTCCGGTCAGGCGTGCGTCGCCCACACGCGTGCGCTGGTCGCGCGCGAGATACAGGACGAGTTCGTCGCCACCGCGCAGATGCTCGCGGGCGCGGTGACGTTCGGCGACCCGTTCGACCCCGGTGTGCTCGCCGGCCCGTTGATCAACCGGAAGCAGCTCGAGCGGGTGCTCGGCTACGTCGAACGCGGCCAGGAGGACGGCGCCCGCCTGGTCACCGGCGGCACCCGGCTCGAAGGCGACCTCGCGTCCGGGAACTTCGTCGCACCGACCATCTTCGCCGACGCCGGCAACGACATGGCCATCGCGCGAGAGGAGATCTTCGGACCCGTCCTCACCGTCGTGCCGTTCGACGGCGAAGAAGAGGCCATCCGCATGGCGAACGACACCGAGTACGGCCTGGGCGCCGGCGTCTACACCAACGACGTCCGCCGCGCGTTCCGCGTCTCCAAGGCGTTGCGCGTCGGGATGGTGGGCATCAACGGGTTCCAGCTCGAACCGCACGTGCCGTTCGGTGGCTACAAGCAGTCCGGGCTGGGGCGCGAGGGCGGCCAGAGCGCCTACGAGGCCTACACCGAGCTCAAGACCGTGATGATGCCGCTCACCGACGAGATGATGTAGATGCGGCTGTCCGGGAAGGTCGCCCTGATCACCGGCGCGGCGCGGGGACAGGGCGCGGCCGCGGCCCGCCGGTTCGCCGCCGAGGGCGCGCGGGTGGTGCTCACCGACGTCCTCGACGACCAGGGTGAAGAGCTCGCCGCCGAACTGGGCGCGCGGTACTGCCACCTGGACGTCTCGTCCGAGGACGGGTGGGCCGAGGCCGTCGCGTTCACGGCGCGGGCGTTCGGCGACATCACCGTCCTCGTCAACAACGCCGGGATCCTGCACTTCTCCGCGCTCGCCGACACCGCGCTCGCCGACTACCGGCGCGTGGTCGAGGTCAACCAGGTCGGCACGTTCCTCGGCATGCGCGCGGTCGCCGAGCCGATGAAGCGGGCGGGCGGCGGCTCGATCGTGAACGTGTCGTCCGTCGAAGGCCTGGCCGGCATGCCCTACCTGGTCGCCTACACGGCGTCGAAGTTCGCGATCCGCGGCATGACGAAGGTCGCCGCGATGGAGCTGGGCCCGCACGGGATCCGGGTCAACTCGGTCCACCCCGGCGCGATCGACACCCCGATGGTCAGCGAGGCGCTGGGACGGCCGGTCGACGTCTCGCCGATCGGCCGGAAGCTGGCGCTGCGCCGGATCGGCCGGCCGGAGGACGTCGCGAACGTCGTGCTGTTCCTGGCCAGCGAGGACAGCGCGTACTGCACGGGCGGCGAGTTCGCCGTCGACGGAGGTGCGACGGCGACGCACGCGCTGAACGGGTGATGCGGGGTCGAACGACGTGCAACCCCACGGGTTCCCCGGGCGTCTGCAGGATCGAGAGGTTCTGGAACCGGGGAGTTCGATGAGATCGATTCTGCTGACGGCCGCGCTGCTGATCGGCCTGGCGCCGACCGCCGTCGCCGCGGAAGAAGCGCAGACACCCGTCCTGAGCTGGCAGGACTGCCAGGACGGGTTCGAGTGCTCGACCGCGAGGGTGCCGCTCGACCACGACCGGCCCTCCGGCGCGAAGATCGACCTCGCGCTGATCAGGATGCCCGCGACGGATCCCGCGAAGCGGATCGGCTCGCTGTTCGTGAACTTCGGCGGCCCCGGTTCGTCCGGGGTGGACCGGTTGCGGGCGCGGGGCAAGTGGGACTGGCTGTTCTCGCCGGAGCTGCGGGCGCGGTTCGACGTGGTGTCCTGGGACCCGCGCGGCATCGGCCGTTCGGCGACCGTGCGCTGCTTCGACAGCGTCGAGGAGCAGCAGCGGTTCCTCAACGGCGTTCCCGTCTACCCGGACACCGCGGCGCAGGAGCCCGCGTTCTACGACTCCTACCGGGAGTTCGTCCGCCGGTGCGAGGAGAGGTCCGGCGACCTGCTGGACCACGTCTCGTCCGCGAACACCGCACGGGACCTGGACCTGCTGCGCAAGGCCGTGGGCGACAGGAAGCTCACCTACCACGGCATCTCGTACGGCACGCACCTCGGCGCGATCTACGCGAACCTGTTCCCGGACAAGGTCCGGGCGCTCGCCTTCGACGGAGCGCTCGACTTCATCGGCAACGCGACGGGGCACGGGAACCAGGGCACGACCGTGCCGCTGGACACGCGCCAGGACGTGCCGCGGGGAGTGGCCGAGACGTTCGAGCAGTTCCTCGAGCTGTGCGCGGCTCCGGGCGCCAAGTGCGCGTTCGCGGGTGGCGACCTGAGGCAGAAGTGGGCCGCCCTCGTCGCCAAGGTGACGGCTGCGCCCGTCACCACGCCGGACGGCCGGTTCGACCGCGTGTCGCTGATCAGCACCGTGTGGGACGCGCTCGCGCAGCCGGACACCTGGCAGGACACCGCCCGGGTCCTCCAGGGTGTCTGGGAGGCACCGGCCGCGCTGACCACCTCGGCCGACTACGTCACCAACCGGTTCGAGGCGTTCAACGCGATCCAGTGCTCGGACAGCGACTTCCCGCGCGACCCGGCGGTGTACTCGAGGTACGGCAAGAGCGAGGACGAGCGCGTGCCGTACTGGGGCCGTGCGGTGGTGTTCGACATGATGGCCTGCGCGTTCTGGCAAGGGCGTGACGACGACCGCTACACCGGTCCGTGGAGCCGCTGGACGTCGGCACCGGTCCTGTTCGTCAACAGCAGGTTCGACCCGGCCACGCCGCTGCACGGCGCCCGTGACGGTGCCGCGGAGATGGCCCGCACCGGGTTCCTCACGGTCGAGGGCTACGGCCACACCTCCATGTACGTGCGCAGCACGTGCGCGGAGAAGGTGAAGCGGGAGTACCTCTTCACCGGTGTGCTGCCCACGCAGAAGACGTGCGGGATCGACAAGTCGCCGTTCGCCTAGAAATTGCTGGCGCAGAGGGGCTCCACCTGCGGGTGGGGCCCCTCTTGCTGTGTCCGCTCTTCCGTGGCTACGGTAAGCAAACTGAACCGGTAAGAAAACTGAACTGTTGTGGAACCGACCTGGGGAGATCCCGTGCTCACTGCCGTCCGGACAGTCGCCGACCTGGCCCGCGAGGTCGCGCCCAGGACGGAGGCCGCCCGCGCCCTCCCGCCGGAGCTGCTGACCGCGATCGGGGCCACGGGCCTGTTCCGGGCGGGTGTCCCGGAGTCGCTGGGCGGTGCGGAACTCCCACCGGCGCGGACGCTGGCCGCCGCCGAGACGATCGCCCGCGGCGACGCCTCGGCCGGGTGGTGCGTGTCGATCGCGGCGACGAGCAGCCTGCTCGCCGCCTACCTGCCCGAGGAGGGCGCCGCCGAGGTCTTCGCCGATCCGGGTGTGATCGCGGCCGGGGTGTGGGCGCCGAAAGGCCGCGGCGTCGAGGCCGACGGCGGTGTCGTGGTGTCGGGGCGGTGGCCGTTCTGCTCGGGCATCCAGCACGCCGGCTGGCTGTTCGCCGGGTTCGTGGACTCCTCGGGCGCGCTGAAGGTGGCCGCGTTGCCCCGCGCCTCGCTGGAGGTGCTCGACACGTGGCACACCACCGGGTTGCGCGGCACCGGCAGCCACGACTCGGTGGCACGGGACGTGTTCGTGCCCGAGCACCGGATCCTGTCCGTTCTGGACGGACCGGTGCGGGACGGCGCCCTGTACCGGTTCCCGGTGTTCGGGTTCTTCGCCGCGTCCGTGGCCGCGGCCGCGATGGGGAACGCCTTCGGCGCCCTGGACGACTTCGTCGCTCTGGCGGGTGACCGCAGAACCCTCGGCTCCAGCCGCACGCTCGCGGAACGGTCGTCGACCCACGTTGCGGTGGCGAAGGCCGAGGCGTCGCTGAGGGCGGCGCGGGCGTTCTTCCACGAGGCCGTCGAGGAGGCCTGGCAGGCGGCGCGGGGAACCGAAGCGGTGCCCGTGGGAACGCGGTCGGCGTTGCGGCTGGCGGCGACGCACGCGACGCGCACCGCTCGGGAAGTCGTGTCGGCCCTCTACGACCTGGCGGGTGGTGGCGCGATCTACGACGGAGCGCCGTTGCAGCGGCGGTTCCGCGACGCGCACACGGCTTCCGCGCACTTCCAGGTCAACGAGGCGTCCTACGAGCTGCCCGGCAAGGTGCTGCTCGGCGTGCCCGCCCGGACGGAAATGTTGTGACCTCGGTCGGTGTGGTGACGCCGTTCTGGCTCGACCGGCCGCCGGGGGAGGCGCTCGACATCGCCGTCGCGGCGGACGAGACCGGGTTCGGCGCGCTGTGGATCGGCGAGATGGCGACGTTCGACGCGTTCGCGCTCGCGACGGCCGCGGGCCTGCGGACGTCGCGGATCCCACTGAGGATCGGGCCGCTCGCGGCCGGTGTGCGCAGCCCGGTCGCCCTGGCGCTCGGACTGTCCACAGTGGCCGAGACGACCGGGCGGTCGTGCTCGCTGGCACTGGGTGCGTCCAGCCCGCGGATCGTGACGCAGTGGCACGGGCAGCCGTGGGAACCCGTGCGCAGGATGCGGCAGACCGTCCGCGACACGCGGGCGATCCTCAACGGCGAGCGGGTGGCCGGGTTCCGCCTGCGGCACCCGCTCGCGGGCACGCCGATCTCGGTGGCGGCGTTCGGACCGGCGATGACGCGCGTGGCCGTGCAGGAGGGCGACGAGGTGGTGCTGAACCTGGTCAGCGCCGCCCACGTCGCCGACGTCCGCCGGCGCGCAGGAGAACTGCCGCTCGCCGTCTGGGTCCCCGCCGCACTCGACCCAGGGCCGGACACCCTGCGGCAACTGCGGTCGCAGCTCGCCGTCTACCTCGCCCCGCCCGGCTACGGCGAGATGTTCACCGCCCTCGGCCACGGCTCACTCGTCGACCAGGCCCGCGCCGGACGGCCGCGGGCCGAGCTGGCCGCGGACATCCCGACCGGCCTGGTCGAGGCCGTCGGCGCGATCGGCTCGGCGGACGACGTCGCGCGCCGCGTCGGCGAGTACTTCGCCGCGGGCGCGGACCACGTCGGCCTGGTGCCGGCGACGGCGGAGGACCCGGCGGGCCGGCGCCTGCTCGGCACGCTCGCGCCACTGCTGCCGACGCGACACCGATGACCGGCCCCGACGCCCACGGCCGCCGGTTCCGCGGTGAGTCCGTCGCACGGGCACTGGACCTCGTGGGGGAGCGCTGGACGTTGCTGGTCCTGCGCGAGGCGTTCTTCGGGGTGAGGCGCTACGGCCAGTTCGCCCGCAACCTCGCCATCCCGCGGCCGACCCTGTCCGCGCGGCTGAAGACGCTCGTCGACGCCGGGCTGCTGCAACGCGTGCCGTACGCCGAGGACCGCGACGAGTACCGGCTGACGCGGGCGGGGCTCGAGCTGTTCCCCGCGATCGTGATCCTCATGAAGTGGGGCGACAGCCACCTGCCGGACCCCGGCGGCCCGCCGTTCGTGCTGGAGCACAGCACGTGCGGGCAGGAGGCCGACGCGCGGCTCGTGTGCCGGTGCTGCGGAGAGGAGATCACCGCTCACAACGTCGAGGCACGTCCCGGACCGGGGGCGTGACCCGGACGGCGGCCGCTGTCAACCGCCGTCAACCGCTGACAGTCCGCTGTGCGCGCGCTGCCAGCGCGTGGGCGCACAGTCCTCCCGACACAGGGAGGAACGAACGATGTCACTGGCGATCAGGGCAGAAGGCCTGGTCAAGCACTACGGGGAGACCAAGGCCCTCGACGGGGTGGACCTGGAGGTGCCGGAGGGGAAGGTCGTGGGGGTGCTCGGGCCGAACGGCGCGGGCAAGACCACGGCGGTGCGGGTGCTGGCCACGTTGCTGCGCCCGGACGCGGGACACGCCACCGTCGGTGGCCACGACGTGGTGAAGGACCCGAGGGCGGTCCGGTCGCTGATCGGCCTGACCGGGCAGTACGCGTCGGTGGACGAGGACCTGTCGGGCACGGAGAACCTCGTGCTGCTCGCACGGTTGCTGGACTTCTCGCGGGCGGGGGCCAGGGCGAGGGCGAGCGAGCTGCTGGAGCGGTTCGAGCTCACCGACGCGGCGGGCCGGGCCGCCAAGACGTACTCGGGAGGCATGCGCCGCCGGCTCGACCTCGCGGCCAGCCTGGTCGGCAACCCGTCCGTGCTCTACCTGGACGAGCCGACCACCGGCCTCGACCCGCACGCCCGCAACGAGGTGTGGGCGGTGGTGCGCAAGCTCGTCGCCGACGGCGTGACGGTCCTGCTCACCACGCAGTACCTGGAGGAGGCCGACCAGCTCGCGGACACGATCACGGTGTTCGACCACGGCCGCGTCGTGGCGCAGGGCCGGCCCGACGAGCTGAAACGGCGCGTCGGGAGCCAGACCCTGCAGGTGCGGCCGACGTCGGCACGCGATCTCGACGTGGTGCAGCGGATCCTCGGCGACCTCACCGGCGTCCGGCCCGCCCGCGACGACGACACGGGTCTGCTGACGGCGCCGGTGAGCGACCCGGTGCTGCTGTCCACGCTGGTCCGCAAGCTCGACGAGGCCGGCATCACCGCGGACGAGCTGGCCCTGCGCCTGCCGTCGCTCGACGAGGTCTTCCTCGCGCTCACCGGCAAGCAGACCGAGGGGAGCCTCGCATGAGCACCATCGCACTGGACAGGGGCGTGCGCCACGGGCTCGCGCTGGCGTGGCGCGGAGTCCTGAAGATCCGCAAGAACCCCGAGCAGCTCGTGGACGTGACGATCGCGCCCATCATCCTGCTGGTGATGTTCACGTACCTCTTCGGCGGCGCGCTGGCGGGCAGCATCGACAGCTACCTGCAGATGCTCGTGCCGGGCATCCTGGTGATGAACATCCTGCAGGCCAGCATGACCGCGGGCGTCCAGCTCAACACGGACGTCTCCAAGGGCGTCTTCGACAGGTTCCGCGCGATGCCGATCGCGAGGTCGGCACCGCTGGTCGGCGCCGTGCTGGCGGACGTCGTGCGGTACGTCGTGAGCGTGGTGGTGCTGCTGATCATCGCCACGGTCATGGGCTTCCGGGTGCAGACGGGCCCGGTGGAGCTGTTGATCGCGGCGGGGCTCGCGATCGTGTTCGGGCTGTGCTTCTGCTGGGCGTCGGTGTTCGTGGGCATGCTGCTCAAGACCCCGCAGGCGGTGCAGGGCATCATGATCGTGCTGATCATGCCGCTGACGTTCGGCAGCAACGTCTTCGTCGGCACCTCGACGATGCCGGGCTGGCTGAAGGCGTGGGCGGACATCAGCCCGGTGAGCCTGCTGTCGGACGCGCTGCGCGGGCTGCTCAACGGCGGCGCCATCGCCGCTCCGCTCACCGGTTCGCTGGTCTGGATGGTGGCGGCGGTCGCGGTGTTCTTCCCGCTGGCGATGTGGGCCTACCGCCGCAGGGTGTGACCTGCGGGGCGGGTGCCGGTCGTCGACCGGTGCCCGCCCCTGGTGGCGCTCTGACCACGCGGTCAGTCGTCGCTGACGCCCGCTTCCTCCCGGACCCGCCGCAACGCCTCGGTCCGGGAGACCTCCGCCGGCTCCGGCTCGCCCAGCACGGCGACCAGTCCCCGCACGTCGGGGTCACCGAGGTCGAGGCGTCCGCGGATGACGCGGGCGAGCGCGAGCAGCCGGGCGGCCACGTCGTCGCGGCCCTGCGCGTGCCGGACGAGGGCCAGCAGCTCGGTGACCGCCGAGAGGTCCGGCATGTCGCTGCGCTCCGACGTCGTCCTGACCGCCACCGCGACGCAGGCCTCCGCCTCGCCGAGCCGGCCGTCGGCGATCGCGATGCGCGCGTCGAGCACGGCCGTCCACTCCGTGACGAACGAGCCGAGCCACGCCGACGTGGCCGCCGTCTCCCGGAAGCGGGTGCTCAGGTCGCGGGCCTGCGCGACCCGGCCGGAGCGCAGCACCACGTCGGCCTTCGCGTAGTCGACCAAGACGGACATCTGGTCGTTGCCGGTCTCCCGCACGTACCTCTCCGCCTCGGCCACCTCGCGCTCGGCTGCGGCGTGGTCGCCCATGCGCGCGTACTCGACCGCGAGATGCCATCGCTGTTGCACGGCGTCGTCCCACGACCGCAGCTCCAGCGCCACGGCGAGGCCCTTCCGGTACAGCTCGATGGCCGCCTGGTTGTCGCCGGTCTGGGAGACGAACGCGGCCTTCATGCCCAGCGTCATCGCCGAGCCCCAGCGGTCGCCCACCGCCAGGAACTGCTCGTAGGCGCGGTCGCGGGCGGCTTCGGCGCCGTCGAGGTCGCCCTCGTCGGCCAGGACGAAGCTCAGCGCCCAGTTCGCCCCCGCCCGCGCCCAGGGGTCCTCGCTGCGCGCCGCCCGCGCCACCTCGCGGCGCGCCAGGTCCGGGTTCTGGCTGAGGAAGGCGAGCATCGGCAACGCGATCGCGAGCGACGGCCACTTGCCGGTGGCGCCGGTGCGCACGCAGTCGTCGACGACCTGCGCGGCCTCGGCGGTGTCCGGCAGGGCGGGCACCGCCGCCATGAGCAGCCGCATGGCCCGGAACGTGGCGTTGACGTCGTCGGGCAGGCCGTCGAGCGCGAGCACCTCGCGCAGGAACGTCTCCGCGCGCTCGTTGTCGCCCTTGACGAGCCAGTACCAGAACACGCCGCCGAGCAGGCCGCCCGCGAGCTCGACCTCCTGGTCGTCCACGGCGCCGCGCAGCGCCGCCACGACGTTGTCCTGCTCGGCCTCGTAGACGCCGATCGCCTCGAGCTGCCTCGCGGAGCGGGTGAGCGGCTCCCACCGCCGCGTCAGCTCCAGGTAGTACCGCCGGAACCGCCGCACGACCTCGTGCTTCTCGCCGGACGCCTCCAGCCTCTCCGCCGCGTACACCCGGATCGTCTCCAGCATCCGGTACCGCGGCTCCGCGTCCTGCTCGACGACGTCCACGATGGACTTGTCGACCAGTGACGTGAGCACGTACAGCGCGTCCGGCAGGCAGACCTCCTCGATCGCGGCGAGGTCGGCGCCGCCGGGGAACACCGCGAGCCTGCGGGCGAGCAGCAGCTCCTCCTCGGTCAGCAGGTCCCAGCTCCACTCGACGACCGCGCGCAGCGTGCGCTGGCGGGGCAGCGCCGTGCGGCTGCCCGAGGTGAGCAGCCGGAACCGGTCGTCGAGGCGCTGGGTGATCTGCCGGACCGTCATCGACCGCAGCCGCGCGGCGGCCAGCTCCAGCGCCAGCGGCATGCCGTCGAGCCTGCGGCAGATCTGCCGCACGTCCTCCGCGGTGGTCTCGTCCAGCCGGAAGCCCGGTCTCACCGCGCGGGCCCGGTCCAGGAACAGCCGCACCGCGCCGAACGCCTCGACGCCGGCCTGCCCGTTCGGCACGGCGAGCGGACCGATGGGGCACAGCGACTCGCCGTCGATCGCGAGCGGCTCCCTGCTCGTCGCGAGCACGCGGAGCTGCGGAACCCGGCGCACCAGCTCGTCGGCGAACCCGGCCGCCGCGCCGATCAGGTGCTCGCAGTTGTCCAGCACCAGCAACGACTCCCCGGCGCCGAGCACCTCGGCGATCCGGTCCATGCCCTCGGCGGTCCTGCGCATCGGATCTCCGCCGACCCGCAGGTCGAACGCGCCGAGCACCGCGCCGGCCAGGTCCTCGGCCGCCCGCACACCGGCGAGCGCCGCGAACCACACGCGTCCCCTGCCGTGCAGCGGGTGCCGGGCCGCGACCTCGGTGGCGAGCCGCGTCTTGCCCGCACCGCCGGGCCCGACCAGCGTCACGAGCCGGGACTCGGCGAGCAGGCGGGAGATCGCGGTGAGCTCGTCGTCCCGCCCGACGAAGCTCGTGAGCCGCACCGGCAACCGGTCGGCCACCGGCCGCGGTCCCAGCTCGCCGCGCAACGCCGCGAGGTGGACGTCCCGCAGCTCCTGCGACGGGTCGACGCCCAGCTCGTCGGCGAGCCTGGCGCGCACCTCGGCGTAGACGCGCAACGCGTCGGATTGCCTGCCCTGCGCGCACAACGCCCGCATCAGCAGGCCCGCCAGCCGTTCCCGCAACGGGTGCCGCTCGTACATCGCGGTCAGCGCGGCGACGTCGGGTTCGCCGTTCCGGAACCTGTCCTCCTCGGCCGCGAGCCGCGCCTCGTCCAACCGCGTCGCCACGACCTGCGCGAACGGCGCCTCCCGCACGTCGGCGAGCGCCTCGCCGCGCCACAGGCCGAGCGCCTCGTCGAGCCGCCCGGCGGCACGCAGGCGGTCGAACCGGAAGACGTCGACGTCCTCGGTCGCGACGCCCAGCCGGTACCCGCCCGGTTCGAGCGCGACCGGGCAGATCTTGCGCAGCCGGGAGACCAGCGACTGCAGGGCGTTCACCGCGTCGGCCGGCGGCCGCTCGCCCCACAGGTCGTCGATCAGGGTGGTCGCCGGCACCGGTCGGCCGGGGTCGAGCGCGAGGCGGGCGAGGAGCATGCGGACGCGGGCACCACCGATGTCGACCGGTGTGCCGTCCTCGGCCGCCACGGTGGTCGGCCCCAGCAATGCCACGCGCACGGGTCCAGCTTCCCAGATCACCCGCCGCGGTCAGGCGAGAACGCCGAGCGCGCGGTTCAGCGCGCCGGTGATCGCGCTCTCCGCCGCGTCGCCGGTGGTGCCGCGCGGCACCCGTTCGGTGAGCATGATCGAGTACAGGTACACCTGGTAGGCGGCGAGCCGCAGCCGGGCGGAGTCGGTGAGCTCGAAGCCGTAGCCCGCCAGGAGGTCCCGGTCGTCCTCGATCGTGCCGAAGAGCGCGAGCGAGACGAACTCGGCCACCGGATCGCCCCAGAACGCCCGTTCGCCGTCGACCAGCCCGGTGAGACCGTCCCGCACCAGGACGTTGCCGTCCCACAGGTCGAAGTGCACCAGCGCCGGTCGCCGCACCTCGTCGAAGGCCGCCGCGTGCTTGCGCAGGTCCGGGGACGGCAACGCCACGCCGTGGCGGACGGCGTCGGCGCGGACGGCGTCGACCATCGAGAAGAACGCCCCGGTCCAGGTCGGGTGCAGGCCGAGCTGGGGGTAGCCGAAGCCGGGCCCGGTGATCTCGTGCACCGACCGGACGGCCGCCCCGAGCCGGCGGCGGACCTCCGGGCGGTCGACGTCGGACCGCCCGGAGAGGGGCTCACCCGGCAGGCAGGTGGTGAGCAGGAAGCTCGCGTGGTCGGTGAGCACGACCTCCGGCACGGGCGCGACGGCGGAGCCCAGCGCGCAGAACAGCGCCTCGGTCCGCATCAGCCCGCGCTCGTAGGTCAGGCCCGGCCGGCCGCCGGGTGCCAGCTTCAGCACGAACTCGCCCTCGCGGGCCGACACCCGCCACACCGAGTTGTAGGTGCCGCCGCCCAGCGGGCTGGTGCGGACCCCGGTGAGCCCGGCGTCGGCCAGGACGCGCTCTGCGATCACCTCGCCACGGTAGTGATCAGGAGGGCTGCCAGCCCAGCTCCGGTCCCAGCTTCGTCGCGACGTCCGTGAGGATCTGCACGTAGTCCGCGTGGTCGAAGCTGAACGGCAGGGCGAACGCGACCTCGTCGACCTCCTGGAACGCGAGGTGCGCGTGGAGCTGCGCGGCGATCTCGGCGGAGGTGCCGACCAGGTCGCGGGCGAACATCATCCGGCGCGCCCCGGCCGGGGCGGCGGTCCGCGGCGTGCGCCGGTCGACGTAGTCCCGGTACTTCGCGCGCTGCTCCGGCGTGGCGGAGTCGGTCGGGATCACCACCAGGCCCTGCGAGACGCGCCCGCCGCCGTGCTCGCGGAACGTCCGGACGTGCGAGAGCTGGGTCTCGGCGAAGTCCTCGGACTCCTCGGCCTGGACCACGTTGCTGGTGAGCAGGTTCATGCCGTGCTCGCCCGCCCACGCCGCCGACCGCAGGCTGCCGCCGCCGTACCACATCCGGTCCCGCAGACCCGGCGAGTGCGGCTGCACCCGGTCCGACCAGACCTCGATGCCCTCGGTACCGCTGAAGTCCGTGACCTTCTCGCCGCCGACGAAATCCAGCAACCGCCGCACGCGGTCGTAGCCGAAGTTCTCGGCGTCCGCGGTCTCCGGGTAGAGCGCGTGCTTCACGTCGTCGTAGTGCATCGGCGGTCCGACGCTGACGCCGGGGTTGAGCCGGCCGCCGGACAGGACGTCGACCGTGGCGAGGTCCTCGGCCAGGCGCAGCGGGTTCTCCCAGCCCAGCGGGATGACGGCGGTGCCGAGGCTGATCCGGCTGGTCCGCTGCGAGGCCGCGGCCAGGACCGCGACCGGCGAGGAGATCCCGAACTGCAGGTGCCGGTGCCGCACCCACGCGCTGTCGAACCCCAGCTCCTCGCCCAGCGCGATGACGTCCAGCGTGGACCGGTGGCCACGTGCCGGGTCGTGCTCGTCGAACAGCCCGATGGTGAGAAAACCCAGCTTCCGCAACGGTTCCGACTTCCGCGGCACGGCTCCTCCTCGATCACCCTGGTGCCGAGGGTAGGCGTGTGTCAGAGCACGTCCAGATGCTGGAACGCGGGCGGGGACGCCGCCGTGCGGGCGTGGTCCTTGGCGGCGTCCAGCAGGGCGTCGAGCACGACGGTGATCGCGGCGCGTGAACCGCGGCGCACGGCGGCGGTGATCCTCCTGGTCACCGGCAGCTCCCTGGTGACGACGTCGAACCGCCGGTCGACGGCCAGGGCGGGCAGCACCGCGACCGCCAGGCCCGCCTCGACGTGCCGCAGGGTCAGCATGTAGTTGGCGAACCGGCCGACCACGCGCGGCTCGAACCCCGCCTGCCGGCACAGCCGCGTCGCGAGGTTCGCCATGTAGGAGCCGGGGACGTCGAACGCCCACGGCTCGTCCCCGCAGGCCGCCAGGTCGCCCTTGGGCTGGCCGGGTGGCGTCACCAGCACGATCGGGTCCTGCCCGAGGGGCACGACGTCGATGTCGGGCGGCACCGGCAGCTCGACGAAGTCCGTGGTCGTGATGATCACGTCCACCTCGCCGGCCAGCAGCGCGGGCATGCTGGCGTGCGGTTCCAGCTCGACGACCTCCACGTGCAGGTGCGGGTGGCCGAGCCCCTGGATCGCGGGCACCGCCAGCGTGTGCACCGAGCTCTGGAACGCGCCCAGCCGGACGAGGCCCGACGGCTCCTGGCTCAGGCCGCGCAGCTCGGCCTCGACGGCGTCCATCTGGTCGAGGATCGAGCGCGCCCGCCGCGCGAGGATCAGCCCGGCCGACGTGAGCCGCACCCGCCGCCCTGTGCGTTCGAGGAGCTGCGTGCGCGTCTCGGTCTCGAGCACGGCGAGCTGCTGCGACACGCTCGAAGGACTCAGGTTCGCGGCCTGCGCCACGGCCCGCACGGTGCCCAGCGCGTCGAGCTGGCTGAGCAGGCGCAGGCGCCACGGGTTGAGCGTCACGCTGTTCATCATTCCCGAACAGCGAGCGTGGGATTGTGAGATGGACCTGATGCTCACCCGCTCGTAGCTTTCCCGCATGGACACCTTCTGGGACGACGTCGACCGCCACCTGGTCCGCTACGGCGGCACGTTCACGCGCGAGATCATCGACAGCGCCTCCGGGAGCTTCCTGTTCACCGAGGACGGGCGCCGGATCCTGGACTTCACGTCGGGCCAGATGAGCGCGATCCTCGGCCACTCGCACCCGCGCGTCGTCGAGACCGTCCGGCGGCAGATCGCGAACCTCGACCACCTGTTCAGCGGCATGCTCAGCCGCCCGGTGGTCGACCTGGCCCGCCGGCTCGCCGGGACGCTGCCCGCGTCGCTGTCCAAGGTGCAGCTGCTGACCACGGGCGCCGAGTCCAACGAGGCCGCGCTGCGCATGGCCAAGCTCGTGACCGGCAAGCACGAGGTCGTCTCGTTCGCCCGCTCGTGGCACGGCATGACCGCCGCCGCGGCCGCCGCGACCTACAGCGCGGGCCGCAGGGGCTACGGCCCGGCCATCCCCGGCAACTTCGCGATCCCGGCGCCGTCCGGTGACTGGCAGACCCAGCTCGACCTCGCGTTCGAGCTCGTCGACGCGCAGTCGGTCGGGTCGCTGGCGGCGTGCATCGTCGAGCCGGTCCTCAGCTCCGGCGGGATCCTCGAACCGCCGGCGGGCTACTTCGCCGCTCTGGCGCGGAAGTGCCGTGAACGCGGCATGCTGCTCGTCCTGGACGAGGCGCAGACCGGCCTGTGCCGCACCGGCACGTGGTACGCGTTCGAGCGCGACGGCGTGGTGCCGGACATCCTCACGTTGTCGAAGACCCTGGGCGCCGGCCTGCCGCTGGCGGCCGTGATCACCTCGGCGGAGATCGAGGAGGAGGCGCACGCCCGCGGCTACCTGTTCTTCACCACGCACGTGTCGGACCCGCTCGTCGCCGCCGTCGGCAACACCGTGCTGGACGTGCTGACCGAGGAACGCCTGGACGAGCGCGCCGCCGAGCTCGGGGGGTTCCTGCGCGCCGGGCTGGACGGCATCGCGTCGCGGCACCCGCTCGTGACCGACGTCCGCGGCCGCGGGCTGCTGGTGGGGCTGGAGATCGCGGACGAGGCGCTGAGCGCGCCGATCACCCAGCGGTGCCTCGCCTCCGGGCTGCACATGAACATCGTGCAGGTGCCCGGGATGGGCGGGGTGTTCCGGATCGCGCCGCCGCTGACCGCGACGGAGGAGGAACTGGCGCTGGGGCTGGAGATCCTGGACGAGGCGATCGGGTCCGCCGGCTGACCTTTCGGCCAGCCGCCTCGGCCGGAGGAGCGAGGCGGATCCCCCGCCGGGGCTCGTACGATCGCCGCCGTGGGGGAGACGCGCAACGCACCGCAGGTCCGGAGGCTGGTAGTCGCGACGGTGGTGGCCTGTGCCGTGATCTTCCTGAAGACCGGCGCGCTCATCGGCTTCCAGCGGGCGTTGCTGATGGACGGTCCCGGCGTGCGCGGCAACGTCTGGCTCGACAACCCGGTGGCCGTCATCATCGAGATCGCCGGGGGGATGGTGCTGGCGTTCCTGCTCGTGTGGAAGGCGCCGGTGCTCGTCGCGGCACTGTCCGTTGCGGCGTTGCTGGTCGTCGGCGAGCACGCGGCATGGGTCCGTCACCACGCCTTCCTGTACCGCGCGGACGCGGTCCAGCTGCTGCTGATCCTGAGCGGCATCACGGTCGTGGCCGGAGTGCTGCTGCGCATGCGGGAACGGTCGCGGGCGCTGCTCGCGGCGGCGGCGGCGGAGCGGGTGCGGCGCGACGAACGGCTGGACATGGCCCGCGAGCTGCACGACGTCGTGGCCCACCACGTCACGGGCATGCTGGTGCAGGCGCAGGCCGCGCTCGTGGTGGCGGAGCAGGACAAGGACCAGGCCTGCTCCATGCTGCCCGGCATCGTCGACGGCGGCACGGACGCGCTGGGGGCGATGCGGGCCATGGTCCGGACGTTGCGCGACAACGGGGCCGCCACCGCCACCGGCGACCTCACCGCCGATCTGCACCGGCTCGTGGAGAAGTCGGGCCTGCCGGTGCGGGCGACCATCGAGCTGACCGGGGACGTGCGGCAGGAGCTGGGGCGGTCGGTGCTGCGCCTGGTGCAGGAGGCGCTGACCAACGTGCGCAAGCACGCCCACGACGTGAGGAGCGTCGAGGTCGACGTGCGGCTGACGGCTTCCGCGGTGCTGCTGTCCGTCGCGGACGACGGCACCTCGCGTCCCGCGGACTCCGGCGGGTTCGGGCTCGTGGGCATGCGGGAGCGGGTGCACGAGCTGGGCGGCCGGTTCTTCGCGGGTGCGACGGGCGACGGCTGGCTCGTCACGGCCGAGCTGCCGAGGGAGGTGCGCGCGTGATCTCCGTGCTCATCGCCGAGGACCAGGACATGGTGCGCGCCGGCTTCCGGCTGATCCTGGAGGCGCAGCCGGACGTCACCGTGGTCGCCGACGTCGCCGACGGGCTCAGCGCGGTCGAGCGCGCCCGCGAGCTGCGCCCGCAGGTGTGCCTGGTCGACGTGCGGATGCCGGGGCTCGACGGCCTGGAGGTCACCCGGCAGCTCGCACCGCACACGCGGGTCGTGGTGGTGACGACGTTCGACAGCGACGAGGTGCTGGACGAGGCGCTGGACCTCGGCGCCTGCGGGTTCCTCACGAAGGACGCGAGCCCGGGCCTGCTGGTCGAGGCGGTCAGGTCGGCGGCCCGCGGCGACGTCCTGGTGTCGCCCCAGGTGGTCCTGCGGGTCCTGCGGCGCTCGGTGCCGCCGGTCGCCCGCGCCGACGCCGACGTGCTGACCGCGCGCGAGTTGGACGTCGTGCGGCTCGTGTCGCGGGGGCTGAGCAACGGCGAGATCGCCGCGGCGGTGGGGGTCTCGGTGTCGTCGGTCAAGGCCTACCTCGCGTCGGTGCAGGCCAAAGTGGGAGCGCGCAACCGCGTCGAGATCGTGGCGTGGGCGTTCCGCGCGCACGTGGTGGCCGACTGACCATGGCCGCCCGGCCACCTGCGGCCGTCCGGCCGTCCCCACGGCCATGATCTTCGGACCCTCGGGCCGATCCGGCGGCACCCCGTCCGGCAGGAGGCTCGTCCACATCGGATTTCGGTGTGGACGAAGGGTTCTGACCTGTGCTGGACGAGGTGTGGTGGGCGTTCGCGACGGTGCCGGGGGTGCTGCCGGACCCGCTCGTCGCGGGTGGCGTGGTGGCCGGTGCCGTCCCGCTGGGCGCGGGTGCGTGGTACACGGCCCGGAAGTGGCGGCGGGGGCCGGCCCCGTCCGGGCCGGCGGTTCTGCCACCGCAACGGTTCTTCTCCGCGCGACTCCGTGGAACTGTTGCGCGCCTTGCTGTTCATGCCACAGGGTCCCTCGCGGTGGCGGCCGCTCGCACAGCGGGTGTGGTGACGCTCCGGCGGATCTGGGCGCTCGTCGCGGCCGCCCTGGTCCTGTGGGTCCTCGTGCGCAGCTTCGGTTCCGGTGTGCTGGACCTGCGGGTCTACCTCGCGGGCGGCGAGGCGTGGTGGTCCGGCGCCGACCTCTACACCGCGGCCTTCACCGCCCCCAAGGGGCTCCCGTTCACCTACCCGCCGTTCGCCGCAGTCCTGTTCAGCGCGCTGACCGCGGTGCCGGTGCCGCTCGCCGCCGTGCTCTTCACCGCGGCCGGCATCGGGCTCTTCACGGCCGCCTGCCACCTGGCGGCGCCGGACCCGCGGGCGGCACCTGGTCTGGCGGCGGTGTGCCTGCTGCTCGAACCCCTGCGCGGAGGCCTGGACCTCGGGCAGGTCAACATGGTGCTGATCGGGCTGGTCGCGGCCGACTGCCTGCTGCCGCGCACGCCGTGGCCGCGGGGGACGCTCGTCGGGATCGCCGCCGCGATCAAGCTGACCCCGGCGGTGTTCGTGCTGTTCTTCCTGTGCCGCGGGCGGTGGCGGCCCGCACTGACCGCCGTGGCGTCGTTCACGGCGTGCGGCCTGGCCGGCTGGGCCCTCGCTCCCGGCCAGTCGCGGCAGTTCTGGTTCGACGCGGTGCTCGACCCGCACCGCGTCGGCGGCCTCGCCTACAGCGCCAACCAGTCGTTGCGCGGCCTGCTGTTCCGGCTCGGCGCGCCCGACTCCGCGTGGCTCGTCTCGGCACTGCTCGTTCTGGCGGTGACGGCTTTCCTGGCCGTGCGCCTGCGCGACGACCTCACGGCTCTCGTCGCGGTCGCCGCGGCGGGGCTGCTGATCTCGCCGGTGTCGTGGTCGCACCACTGGGTGTGGATCGCGCCCGCCCTGGTGCTCCTGCGGGGCCGGGTGCGGGTCGCGGCGGCCGCGGTGTTCGCCGTCGGCCCGCACTGGCTGCTGCCGACGGCGGGCGACCGCGAGCTGGCGTGGACCTGGTGGCAGCACCTGGCCGGCAACGGCTACGTGTGGCTGGGCCTCGCGTTCCTCGGCTGGTGCCTGGTCCGGGTGGCCGGGCCGGGCCGCTTCGCGAGCGTCTCGCGGCCGGGGGTCGTCACGCGAGCTGCCAGGTGAAGTCCGCCACCGTGCCCGCGGCGCGCAGGTCGGCGAGCGCTTCGGAGGCCGTCCGCCCGCCGGCCGCCATCCTGGCCGCGACCCGGCCGCCGACGACCGCCGCGGCGCAGGACGTGCCACGCCACCGCGCGTACCCCTCGGGGTAGTCGCCTTCCAGGAACTCCTCGTGCAGCTTGACGTCGCACGCCTTGAGGTAGGTGCTGACGAAGACGTCCGGGTCCTTGTCGTCGATCGTGCAGCTCACCCACGGCAGGTCGGGGCTGTAGAGCTCCCCGGCCACGCCGACCGCGACGACCCCCGGCAGTGCGGCGGGCCACGTCGCCGAGTTCCTGGTGATCTGGACGTCCGGTGACATGCCGGCCACTTCGCCGTGGTTGCCCGCCGCGGCGACGACCATGATGTGCCGGCTGAGCCGTTCGATCGCCCTGCGCAGGATCAGCGGCGCCTGACCGTCGTGCGTGCGGCAGCCGCTCGCCAGGACGAGAACGCTGACGCGGTCCTCGTCGGCGAGGAACTCGGCGAGCTTCTTGACGACGTTCCAGGCGGTGGCCTTGCCCCTGGCGTCCAGCGCGTGCCGTGCGACGAGCGTGGCGCCCGGAGCCTGCCTCAGCACGAGGCCGGCGGCGAACACGCCGTGCCCCTCCTCGACGGTGAACTGCTTCCCGTCGTCCGGCTCGGTGAACTTCTCGTGGTCCGGTGTGCGGACGTCGTGGCCCTCGAGGTGCGGATGGGCGTAGATCTTGGTGTCGAGCAGTCCGACGCGCACCCCGCGGCCCGCGTCACCGGTGAACAGCGAGGCGTCCTGTGCGACGCGTTGCGGGTCCCAGTAGCCCATGCTCTGGGTCTGCGGGTAGGCGCCGAACTGGCTCCCCATGTTGCGGTTCTTGCCCAGGAACGGGGTCCAGCCGCCACACCGCCCCGCGAACCGGGCGCGCAGCTCGCCCAGCACCGGGCCGACGTCGGCGACCGGCGTCCCCTTCATGTCGTTGTGAGCGAGCGTCAGCAGCGCGAGGTCGAACGCGGGAACGGGGTCGGTCTTGACGACGGTGATCTGGAGCTGGGCCAGCGCCTGCTCCACGACGTCGATCTGCGTGCTGTCCACGACGAGACTGCCGTGCTCGGCAGTGGTGGGGCAGTAGAGCTCGTCGTCTGTGGTCATGTCAGCCTCCGGGTCGGGTCTCCAGTGGACCGATGCCGCGGCGCCCGGCGTTGATACTTGGCGCGGACGTCGTCGCCGTGCACATTGGTCATCATGGTCGCGGGATCGGTGTTACAGGCGGCGCGGGACGCGATGCGGCTCGCCGACGTCGACCCGGCCAGGGCGATCCCGGCCGCCGCGGTCGTGGCACGGCACGCCCGCTCCGGCGGCGACGCGCCCGCCGAGGCACTCGCCGAGCAGGCGTGGGGGCACGCGCTGGCCCAGTGCGGCCAGGTCGACGAGGCCGTCGCACACCTGCGCCGCGCGGTCCGCCTGGGCGTCGGCGAGGCGGCGGCCGAGAGCCGGATGAAGCTCGCCTTCGCGTTGGTGCACCGGGGCCGCGCGGCGGCGGCCCTGCGCGAGGTGGACCTGGCGGTCGGTGTTCTCGGCGCCCGCGCGCGGGCCCAGCGCGCCGTGATCCTCTACCACCTGGGCCGGCGCGACGAGGCGCTCGCCGACTACCGGTCCGCCGAACGGGCGCTGCGCCGCGGCACCGACCGGCTCGCGTTGCAGCGGGTCCTGATGAACCGGGGCGTCCTGCAGGCCGAGCGCCACAACTTCGCCACGGCGACCAGGGACCTGCTGGAGGCCGACCGCCTCGCTCGTGAGCTGGGGCGCGACCTCGTGGTCGGCATCATCGCCGAGAACCTGGGCTTCGTGGAGAGCCAGCGCGGTGACGTCCCGGCCGCGCTGGCGCACCTGGACCGGGCGGAGGAGATCATCGGGCGGCACGGCGGCCAGCTCGCGCCCGTGCTGCGGGACCGCGCGGAGCTGCTGCTGTCCGTCGGCCTGGTCGGCGAGGCCTTCGAGCACGCCTCGAAGGCCGTGGCGGCCTTCCGCCGCGACGGCCGCAGGCTCTCGGTCGCCGAGGCCAGGCTCCTGCTGGCCGACATCGCGCTGCACGCCGAGGACTGGGCCGCCGCCGGACGGCACGCCCGCGCCGCGCTCGCCCAGTTCGGCAGGCAGGACCGGCAGCACCACGCCGCGCTGGCGAAGGCCGTGGTGCTGCGTGCCGCGGTGAACGCGGGAAGGCCCTGCCGCCTCACCGACCCCGACCTCGACGCCATGGTCACGGCGTTGCGGGGCCGCCCGTCCGCCCTCGTGCAGGCGCACCTGGACCTGGCGCGCCTCGCCGTGCGGCGCAGGCAGACCGCCCGCGCCGGCGCGCACCTGGCCGCCGCCGGCCGTGCCCGGTCGAGCGGCCCGGCCACGCTGCGGGCCCGCGGCTGGTACGCGGAAGCGCTGCTGCTCGAACGCGCCGACCCGCGCCGCGCGGCCGCCGCGGCCAGACGAGGCCTGCGGATCCTCGACGAGCACCACGCCGCCCTGGGCGCGGGCGATCTCCGCGCGCACTCGGCCAGGCACCGCGCCGACCTGGCGTCGCTGGGCCTGCGCACGGCCCTGACCGGCGGCAGACCCGCCGACGTCTTCGAGTGGGCGGAGCGCGGCCGGGCGAGCCGGCTGCGGCACCACGAGGTCCGCCCGCCCGACGACCCCGAGCTCGCCGCGCTGCTGCCGCAGCTGCGTTCGACCGTCGCCGAGCTCGACCGGGCCAGGCTCGCGAACCTGCCCGCCGCGAAGCTCGAGCACCGCCAGGTCGAGCTGGAGCGGCGGATCAGGAACCGCAGCCGCCTGCTCCGCGGCTCCGCCGGCGGGGTGCTCGACCCCGTCCGGGCGTCCGAACTGGACCTCGGCGACCGCGTGCTGGTCCAGTTCATCGAGCTCGACGGCGCGTTGCTGGCGCTGACCCTCACCGACGGCCGGCTGGACCTGCGGCCGGTGGCCCCGGTCCGCGAGGTGGCGGACCTGCTGGCGCGCGTACCGTTCGCGTTGCGGCACCTGGCGAAGCGGCCCCGCCCGGAGATCGGCGCCCTGCTGCGCACCACGGCGGGCGAACTGGACGAGCTGCTCCTGCCGCGCTGCGACCGGCCGCTGGTAGTCGTGCCGACCGGCGTGCTGCACGACGTCCCGTGGTCCACCTTGCCCTCGTGCCGCGGGAAACCGGTCGTGGTCTCACCGTCGGCGACGCTGTGGCACGCCGCCGCCACCCGCCCGCCACGGGAGAGGACCTTCGCCGTGGCCAGCGGCCCCGGCCTGCCCGGCGCGGAGGAGGAGGCGCAGGCCGTGGCCGACCTCCACCGCGTGCCGAACCCCCGTGACGCCACCGTGGACGACGTCCTGAAAGCGCTCGCCACGGCCACCACCGTGCACCTCGCGGCCCACGGCCGGCTCAACCCGGACAACCCGCTGTTCTCCGCGCTGTCCCTGCACGACGGCCCACTGGTGGTCTACGACGTGCAACGCCTCGACCAGGTGCCGGAGACCGTGGTCATGGCGGCCTGCGACGTCGGCCGCTCGGTCGTCGTGTCCGGCAACGAGCTCCTCGGGCTCGCCGCGACGTTCCTCGACCGCGGCGCCTCGCAGCTGATCGCGTCCGTCGTGCCGGTCCCGGACGCCGCGACCAAGGACCTGATGATCGCCGTGCACCGCCGGTTGCGTTCAGGGCTGCCGGCGGCGCGGGCGCTCGCCGAGGCGCAGGAGGAGCTGGACCAGCCGAACGGGTTCGTGTGCGTCGGCGCCTGACCAGCGATGCTGCACGGGCGAGCCACACGTCCGGGTGACATTTCGATGCCGGGGGAGGGGGCGCGGTCGTCGCCGGCACAACTGCGAGCGCGCAAGGATGACGACACGCTCAACGCCATCGCCGAAGTCGCCGCCTACTTCCCCCGCGTCTGACGCACGACGGCATCCGCGCTGCCGCTCAACGGCACCAGGACTCGACCTCCTCGGCGAAGCCAGGGAACTCGGCCCGTGCCGCCGCCAGCACCTCGGCGGGCGTGCGCGGCTCGCCGGCGTACTTCTCGGCGACCGCGCGCAGCTCTCCGTGCGGCACGCCGCTGTCCGACCCGAACTCCACGGCCTCCTGCGGCCCGACGCCACCCGCGAGCAGCCACAGGAACTCGGCCAGGTTCGTCGCGACGACGCCGACCGCGCCCTCCGACCCGAAGAAGACCACCGGCTGCGCGGTCAACGGTCCCGGTCGCACCAGCCACAACGCCGCCAGCCCACCCGTGCCGTCCTGGCCGAACACCCGGAACTCGGCGCCGTCGAGCTCCTCGTTGCCCGTCCAGGCCCTGATCCACTCCGCCGTCTCCCCGGCGCACTGGAACTCGTCGTAGGGCTCGTAGTCGATGCTGGTCGGCGTCGCCTCGTCGGCCTGCTCGTCGTGGTGCCAGGGGAACTCGATGCCGCTCAACGCGGCCAGGGCGGCGGGGAAGGCGCGGTCGTCGGTGATCTCCACGAGCGCACGGTACAGACCGGTGTCCTGCGCGCGTCACGGCCGGGCAGGCCTGTGGGCGGGCATCGTGACGAAATGACCCGGCTGACACCCGTGTGATGGCTGAACAGCAGGCCTCCAAGCTTTAGCGTGGTCAGGCGGGGAGGCGGACCAGTGCGGAATGTGATGTCGGGCAGAGCGGGACGGGTGGTGCAGGCGTCGTCGATCGGCGTCGTGCACCTGCACAACGACGAGCCGACGCCGGTGCCGTTCCAGCTACCGCCCGCGCCGCGGTGCTTCGTCAGCAGGCGCGACGAGCTGGCGGCGATGGAGGGCTGGCCGCTGCTGGTGATCAGCGGGCCGGGCGGGGTGGGCAAGACCTCGCTCGCGTTGCGGTGGCTGCACGACCGGCGCGACCGGTTCCCCGGCGGGCAGCTCTACGTCGATCTGGGCGCGCACGCGCCGGACGGGCCGGTCGCCCCGGAAGACGTGCTGGAGTGGTTCCTGCACGCGTTCGGGTTGAAGGACGTCCCGGCGTCGTTGGCGGCGCGGCAAGCGATGTTCCGGTCCGTCACGGCCGGGCTCGCCTTCGCGGTACTGCTCGACAACGCCGTGTCGTCCGCCCAGGTCCGGCCGCTGCTGCCCGCGTCGGGCACCGTAGTGGTGACGAGCCGGTGGCGGCTGAGCCCGCTGGGCACCGACGGAGCGCGGTTCGTCGAGGTGGAGCCGCTGGGGCTGGTGGACTCCGTGAGGCTGCTCGAGAACATCGTCCAGGACGACCGGATGGGGGCGGAACCGGACGCGGCGGGGGAGCTCGCCCGGTTGTGCGGCGGGCTGCCGGTCGCGTTGGCGGTGGTGGGCGCCCGGTTGTCGGCGCGACCGCGCCGGTCGCTGGGGCGTGAGCTGAGCGAGCTGCGCGCCGAACGCCTGCCGGAGCTGGACGCGGACGCGTCGGTCGCGAGCGTGCTCGACCTGTCCTATGTGGACCTTCCGGACCCGCAGGCGCGGCTGTACCGGTTGTGCGCCTGGCTGCCCGGCACCAGCTTCGGCGTGGAGGCCGCCGCCGCCGTGGCGGGTGAGCCGGTGGACGAGGTGGGCGGGGCCCTGGAGGACCTCGTCGAGAAGAACCTGCTGAGCGAGCTGGCCGACGACCGCTTCCGCTACCACGACATGCTGCGGACGCACGCGCGGAGCAAAGCGGACGCCACCCGCGAAGAGGGACTGAGGCGGGCGATCGAGTGGTACGTCGCCGCCGCCGTGTCCGCGGATCTGGCCGCGAAGCCGGGTCATCAACGCGTCGGGCCCCGCTATCAGGACACCGGTCCAATGGCCGGAGAGCCGTTGGAGTGGCTGGAGCTCGAACGGCCGAACCTCATCGCGGCGGTGCACTCCGCGCACGGGCACGGCTGGCCGGAACTGGTCTGGCAGCTGTGCGAGCCGTTGTGGGCGTTGTTCCTGCACCGCCACTACTACTCGGACTGGATCGAGACGCACGTTCTCGCGATCAACGCGGCTCACGAGTGCGGTGAGCCCCTGGCCGCGGCCAGGCTGGGCAACCGGCTCGCGATGGCGTACGTCAACCTGCACCGCTACGACGAGGCCGTCGCGGTGCTGGACGCCGTCCTGGCGGCCGGGCTGGACGATCCGGTGAGCGAGACGACCGCGCTGTCGATGCTCGGCCGGGTGCACCTCGGCCGCGGTGAGCCGGAAGCCGCGCTCCGCTGCTACCGGCAGGTGCTGGAGGTGCGGGTCCAACGCGGACGTGAGCGCGGTGCCGGGATGGCCCGCCGGCGCATCGGCGAGGCGCTGATCGAGCTGGGCCGGTGCGCCGAGGCGATCGGGGAGCTGGAACGGGCGGAGGCCCAGCTCGCGGACCCGGTCGAGCGGGCGAGGGTCAGGACCTTCCTCGCCCGCGCGTGCGCCGGGGCGGGCCGGCTCGACCGCGCCAGGTCGTTGCTCGACTCGGCGATCCGCGATCTGCGCACCTCACCGTTCCACCGCGCGGACGCCTTCGTCGTGCTGGCCGGGATCGCGGAGGACGACGAGGAGGCCCGCGACCACTACCGGTCCGCGCTGGCGTGTTACCGCGACCCCGCCGATCCGTCGGCCGTCCGCATCAGGCGGTTGCTGGACCGGCACGAGCACAGCGCCGCAGCCGACGTGATCCCGGAGCAGACGACCGGCGAACACCACCGCGACCCCGGCTGACGGCGCTGGCGGGCACACCAGCACGTCCGCGAGGTTGCGCCACCTCCTTGCCGCGCGGCTGATCTCCACCACCAAGAGGCCGGCCACGCGCGTGACGCCGTCAGACATGGTGCACCGGAACCGGTTCGGCGCGGCAGTCCCGTGCGGGCTCGGGCAGGTCGAGCAGCCGGTACATCGTCCTGCGCAACACGGCGGCCGCCTCGCCCTGCCGGGAGCTGATCGTCAGCGAGACCTGCCGCGCCTGTGCCGCGACGGGTGCGCTGATGTCGAGCCGCGGAGCTTGCCGCGCCAGCCGGTCCGCGAAGCTGCCGGGCCGGACGGGCGGCGTGCCGGCGAGGACGACCGGGATGCCGAGAGCCCCCGCGTACTGGGTGACCGAGCCGTGGTCGCCCACGACGGCGTCGCTCGCGACCACCACCGCACGCCAGCCTTCCTGCGGTGGCACGATGATCAGTCCAGGGCAGTCGGCGAGCCACGCGCGGACCTGCCACACGCCGTGCACCTGCCAGATGTTCGGGTGGAGGACCGCCGCGGTCCGGCCCGCGCGGGACAGCGTGCGGTACAGGGAGATCCGGCTGCCGAACGTGGACCCCGGCGACCAGGTCGAGCTGATCGTCACGAGCGTGTCGCCCGGGTCGATGCCCGCGGCGGCTCGGTAGCGGGCGCGGAACGGCAGGCTCGCGCGGAGCCGGTCGAGGCAGACGTCACCGGCGAGCACCGCGTTCGGAACGGCTTCGGGACACGCGTCGGCCAGCAGCGCGAGCTCGTCCTCGTGGGCCAGGACGATCGCGTCCGGCACGACCCGTCCGGCACGGGTGAGCGACGCCCGGTCGAGACCGTGCCCGTGCAGCCTCCTGGACTTCGCCGCGCTCGCCCCGTGCGGCAGCACCATGATGGGACCGTGGAGCAGGTCGATGCCCTGCCTGCTCGCGGCGAGCACCAGGTCGAACCGGTGCCGCAGCGCGTACGCCCAGGCGATCACCCGAACACCTTGGGCCTGCAAGAACTCCTCGGTGCCGGGCGGGGACTCCGGCGGCACCGTGCCGACGACCTGCACCCGCGGATCTCCCGCCAGCAGGGGCAGCACGTCCATGAGACGAGTGCCCGCCACCAGGTGCGGCACCGGCACCAGCACCTGGCGGCATTCCGGCACGGTGACCCGCCTCGCGGCGCCGAGCCCGAACGGCTCCCACATCACACGACCTCGACCGGGTCACCCGACGAGCAGTCGAAGACCGGCACGTCGTCGCGTCGCACCGGCTCGTGCGCCGCGTGCTTCGTCATGACCAGCACGATGTCGGCGGGTGCCCCAACCGGCTGGGAGGTGAGCGTGCTGCCGTCGTCGAGCACCAGGGTCGGCACGTACGGGTCGTGGTAGGCCACGTCCGCCTCAGCGGCCAGCTCGTTGATCACCCGCACCGCGGCGGACTGCCGGACGTTCGCCGTGTCCGGCTTGTAGGTCACACCTGCGACGAGCACTCTGCTGCGCCGCAACGGCGGCAGCCCGCGCGCGGCGAGCGCCTCCCGGACCCGGTGCACGGTGTGCGCGGGCATCGCGTTGTTGACCGCGATCGCCGCCTCGACCACCGGCGAGTGCAACCCGTGCCGGCGCGCGCTGGCCGTGAAGAACCCGGCCGACACGGGGATGCAGTCACCGCCCGCGCCGGGACCGGGCCGGTGCCGCAGGAACCCGTACGGCTTGCTGCCCGCTGCCTCCAGCACCTCGCCGACGTCGACCCGCTGAGCCCGGCACAACGCCGCGAGCTCGTTGGCGAGCGAGATGTTCACCATCCGGAACGTGTTCTCGAAGATCTTCACCAGCTCGGCGGCCCTCGGTGAGCTGACGGCCACCACCCGGTGCGCCACCCGGCTCACGAACCGCACCGCCAGCTCGGTGCACCGCGGCGTGTACCCCGCGACCACCCGCGGCACGGTGTCAACGGCGACGTTGCCGGGATCCGTGCGCACCGGTGAGTGCGCGAGGTGGAAGTCCAGCCCCGCGCACAGCCCCGACACCGCCGAGATGCGCGGCAGGAGCACCTCTTCAACCGTCCCCGGCGAGCACGTGCTCTGCACGACGACCAACGCACCGGGCCGCATCGCCTTCGCCACGTCGTCCGCCGCCCGCGTCAGCAGCGACACGTCCAGCCTGCCGTGGCGGTCCGCAGGCGTCGGCACGCACAACACGTAAACGCCGGCGTGCGGGATGCCGTCGGCGTTGTGCCGCAACGAAAGGCGCGCACTGGCGATGGCCGCGTCCAGCTCCTGCTCCGCGACCGTCCCGAGCCCGCACCCAGGCCGTCGCCCGGCGATCTCCCGCACCCGCTCCGCACTGGCGTCGACCCCGAGAACGGCCATCCCCGCCCGCGCCGCCGCAACGGCCGTGGGAAGTCCGGTGAAGCCGAGTCCGACAACAACGATGTCCACAACGCACCTCCGTTTGGTTTGTGGACACCAAGGTGCGGTGCGACTCTGCTCGAATCCCTTTCCGTGTCGCCGAACTTCGCTGAACGCGCAGGTGAGGAGGCGAGGTGCCGAAATCGGGGAACCGCTTTCCAAGCGTGCTGGACTGATTCCGGTTTCAGCGGCCTTTCAGTAGTCCGATCGGGCCTCGAATTCGCAACATCGCTGGAAAGCCCGCCGGGTTGGGAGGAGACTGCTCGCGGGAGAGATGCACCTGGCGAGGGGTGGCGCGGGTGGAGATCGCATTCAGGATTCTCGGGCGCACGAGCCTGAGGACGGCGGACGGCTTCGTCGTGAACTGGGGGAAGCCGAAGGAGCGTGCGGTTCTCGCCGTTCTGCTGTTCCACGCCGGCAGGCCGGTGTCGGTGCGCACACTCGTGAACTGGGTGTGGTCCGACGAGGGCCCGAGCAATCCGCAGTCGACCTTGCAGACGCACATCGCGAGGATCAGGTCGGCGCTGCACGACGCCGGTCTCCCGGGCGTGATCACCAATGTGGAACGTGAATACCGGCTGGAGGTGGACCGCTCGCTGATCGACTTTTTTGCTTCCTCCGAACTGGCCAGGAAAGCGAAAAGCGCGGCACTTCAAGCATCGCCGGACGTCGAACAGGCGTGCGCGCTGTACGAAGAAGCGATCAGCTTGTGGATCGGTGAACCGCTCGCTGATCTTGAGAGCGATCTCGCATGCGACCGGCGCCGGGTCGTGGTCCGTGACCACTACCTCCCGGTGATGAACGGGCTGTTGTACAGCCTGGGCAAACTGCACCGCTACGAGGAGATGCTGGCCCACCTCAACGAGATCCAGCCGGAACACGACCTCGACGTGATGCTGGCCAGACACCGCCTTGTGGCGCTCTACGGCCTGCGCAAGCGTGTCGAGGCCGTGAGCTACTACGTGGACGTCCGGCGCCGGATCCAAGCCGAGCTCGCCGACGGCTCCGAGAAGGAGCTCTGGACGCTTCACGAAGAGCTGCGCCAGCAACACGCTCAACGCGCGGTGTCAGTGCAGCCGGGCCCGCGTCCGCAGTACCTGCCGCACAGCGTCGACGCGTTCACCGGGCACACAGACCTGTTGGCGGAACTGAGCAATCTCGTCCTGCCGCACCCATCACCCAAGCTGATCTCGCTGGATGGGCCGCCGGGCGTGGGCAAAACGACACTGGCCGTGCATTGGGCGTCGTCGGTGCGAGAACGGTTCCCGGATGGCTATTGGTTCGCCTCGCTCGACGGTGTGGCACACGGTCCACGGGTCGAGGCGGCCCAGGTGGTGAAGGACCTCCTGGCCGAGTTCGGTGTCGCGGCCGACGCGATCCCGTCGCTGGAAGCCCGCACGGCCCGGCTGCGTGAGCTGCTCGCGAACCGCCGAATGCTCGTGGTTCTGGACAATGTCGAAGACACGGACCATGTGCGCTCGTTGTTGCCGGCGCTGTCGAACTGCGTTGTGCTGATGACGAGTCGGACCCGGCTGAGCGAGCTCGCGGTCCGCCACCGCGCTCGCTGCCTGACCGTGGAACCTCTCGGCCGAGACGACACCGTCGCCTGGCTGGGGCATCGGCTCGGCCGGCGCGCCGATCCGGCTGTGGTGGGCCGGCTCGCGGAGCTGGCCGGCGGCATGCCTCTCGCCATGGCGTTGATCGGTGAGCAGGTGGCGGCGCAACCGGGTCGCTCGATCGACGACGTCGTCCGGGTGCTGGCGTCGGGCCGTGCGCTGCTGTCGCTGGGAGATGGGTCATCGTGCAGTATCCGTACGGCGTTCGAGCTGTCGTACCGGAACCTGAGCGCTGAGCAGAAGAGGTTGTTCCGCTTGCTGGGCCTGCACCCGGTGCGCGAAGTGTCGTTGGACATCGTCGCGGCGCTTGCCGGAGTCGAGCGCGAGGAAGCGCGTCAACTCGTCGACTCGCTGGTGTGGACCAGGTTGGTCGACGCCACGGATGGCGACCGCTATCGAATGCACGACCTGTTGCGCCAGTACGCCGCTGAGTGCGCCGAGCGCGACGAAGGACCGGCGGAGCGCGCGTCCGCGGTGCACCGGCTGATCAGCTGGTACATGGGTACCGTTCACAACGCGGATCGGCGAGTGGTCGGCTTCCGTGAAGAAGTGCCGATGTTGCCGCTGCCTCCCGGGGTGCGTCCGCGCGATTTCGTCGACGAGGACGACGTGGCGCGGTGGTGCCTGGAGGAAGAGAACGCACTCGTGGCGGTCATCCAGCACGTTGCCGGTCCGGAGCACGTCTGGCGGCTGGCGAACGCGGTGGGCGAGCTGCTGTTGCGGTACTCGCGTACGGACTCCGTGATCGCCGTGATGGAGGCGGGCGCCGCCGCCGCGCGGATGTGCGGTGAGATCAGTGAGCTGGTCGACACTTTACAAAATTTGGGTTTTGTCCATTTGAACGCGCGGTACGACCATCAGACGGCCGAGCGCTGCATCCGGGAAGCGAGGGAGATCTTCGGCGATCGTGACGACCCGGAGACGCTCGCCGTGCTCTTGCGCAACGAGGCGTCATGCCTGCGCGGAGCGCACAACGTGCCGCGCGCGGTGGAACTCTACGAACAGGCCCTTGCCTTGGCGGTCACGGACGACACCAGAGCCGGAATTCTGCACCGGCTCGGCGAGGTGTGCGGTCGTGGCGGCCGGCTCGACGAGGCGGCCGCGTACCTCTACGAAGGGCTGCACGTCAGGGAAAAGCTCGCCGACACCAAGGGGCAGGGCGACAGTCGCTTGGCGCTCGCGCAGCTCGCCTACGACCTGGGTGACTCGTTAAGCGCATCAGGTAGCGCGCACCTGGCGGCGGGCCTGTTCCAGCAAGCGCACTACCGCCCAGGTGAGGCTTCTGCTCTGACGCTCCTCGGGGCGGTCACCAGGGATCGCGGCGATCTCGACACCGCCAGGCACTACGCGACTCGTGCGATCGAGTTGGCTCGCGGTGACCGCCGGCGTGAAGGCGAGGCGCACGACCTGCTCGGGCAGGTCGAATGGAAGGCGGGGGAGCTCGACGTGGCCGTCGAGCAGTGGGAGATGGCTTTCGCGGCCTTCCGCGACATCGGAGATGACAGAGCAGACGCGATCGCCGCCCACTTGGATGAACTCGGCAGTTTCGGGCAACCAGCCGTGCCGCAGTCGCGTCCTGAATACAAGACCGGTAGTCAGGAGCGCAGCGAAATACTTCGCGACTTGGAATGACCACTCACTGACTTGAGTGTCATTCGAAGTGGTGGTGATTGTGTCGAAAATGGGCAAAGTAATCGCATGTCGTCACCGCCTGTCCGTGCGTGACCTGGTTAATCGATTTCACAGGTGCGCCGTCGTTGCTTAGGGTGACCTGACTTCGGATGCCTCTCAGCTTGTGAAAGGATCTTGGCGTCGGGGCAGACCGCAACAGGAAGGTAAATGAAAAATATTCAGGTCGCCGCGTACGCGGCGACGTACAGCCTGTTGGCGGCTGCGGCACTGGCCGCAGCCGCCGAACAGCCGACCTTGGGCTATGACGTTGTCGGACTCGTTCTCAGCCTCTGGTCCATGAAGTTCGGGTGATGCTCCTGGCCGCCGCCTCACCGCGGCGGCTGGGACGACCCGCTCCATCCCCCCGGCTCCGTTCATCGGGCCGGGGGACTTTTATGTTACGAGCCGGTGCCGCTGCGTAACGGTGTTTCGCCGAGATTTACCTGGATCGGGGGAACCTTGGCTATTAAGAAGTTCTATCGCACCGAAAAGGCGAGATCGTCAGTTGAACAGTTGTCCCCAGCCCTCCGGCGTCCCACGAGGATCAGGCTGACGGCTCGAAGAGCAGGACGGACGGTGTGCGCTCCGGGAACCCCAGCCGCAGCAGACCGAGGCCGATCCCGGCGAGCCCGGTGAGCAGCCCCGGCGTCGGCACCGAGTCCGGCGTGACGCAGCGCGGCCCGTCGCGCCGCAACATGGTCAGCACCGCGCCCGCACAGCGCTGCCTCGCGGCGGCGGACCACCCGGACACCGACACGTCCGCACGGCCGAGCTCGCCGTGGCACAGGGACAAGTCGTCGGTCCAGGAGGAGACGCCGTGCCGGCACCACCGCGCGGGGCCGGTCGGTCCGGACGGGTGGCGCTCGGCCAGGTCCAGGGCCTCCTCGCAGCCGACCTCCGCGTCGATGGCGCGCATCGCCGGGGCCAGGCCGTGTTCGGGCGCGAACTCCGCCGCCTCCGCTGCCAGCCGGACGGTCGTGCGGGCCCAGCGGGCGATCTCCGGGTCGTCGAGCAGCGTGGCGGTCCTGGCGAGGGCGTAGCCGATTCCGGCGAACCCGGTCAGGCCGCCGGAGCCGACCTCGGCGATCAAGTCCTCGTTGTGGCGCAGTGCCGCCAACAGTTCCGGCACCGCGGTCAGCGTTCGTCGCGCCACGTCGGTGTAGCGGTGCTCCTCGCTGATGTGGCCTATCTGTGCGAGGAACAGCGCTACGCCGGTGTAGCCGTGCGCCAGTCCTGCGCTCATCGGCAGTACCAGCCACCGGGTGTCCTCGACCGGTTCGAGGCCGATCCAGTTGACCCGCTCGGTGCCGTACCCGCTCGCGACGATCCGGTCGGCGACCGCGCGTGCGGCGGACAACATCCCGGCGGTGTCGACGGCGTGCTGCCGGGTTTGGCCGGGGTCGCGGGCGGTCAGCCGGCGGGTCGCCAGCGAGGCGGCGATCACCCATTCCTGGGCGGCGCGGTCCGCCTCGTCGAAGGCGGCGAGGCACGTGAGCGCGTCGCCGAGTCCTGACGTGGCGAACACGCCGGAAAGATTTCCCTTGGCGGACAAGAGGTCGTGGCCGTCGGCGCGGGCGGTGAACAACGGGACGTCACTCGTGTCCAGCTCGGCGGCTTCGAGGGCGGCCAGACCGGGCAGGGCGTCGGGGGCGCACGCCGCTTCGAGGGCGTGGAGCCGGGTCTCGGCGTCGTGCACGAACCCGTGCCGGCTCGCGGTGTCGAGGAGCTGGACGTACCGGGCTGTCGGCCGGGGCTTCACCCGCACGGGCATCGAGGCGCACGCGGTGAGCGCGTCGGCGAACTCGGCTTTGTGGCGGGAGATCGCGTCGTAGGCGCGCCGGAAGCCGGACAGCACCGCGTCCGCGTGGTCGGCGGCCTCGACCGGCCGGCCCCGCCAGGTCGGGCGGTGGGCGGTGTGGGGGATCGTCTCGGGCCTCAGGACGGCGCGCATGCCGTCGGTGCCCGCGTCGAGCCATTCCCTGGTGGTGTCCGTGGTTTCCTGGCCGGCGTCGCCACCGGCGGCGGAGATGTCGACGAGGCCGTGGCGGCCGGCGCCGGCGGGGAGGATGCCGGTGCGCGCGACGGAACGGCCGAGCGCCTCGGCGGCGGGGTCGGACCCGTCGCCCTGGAGGTGTGGCTGGAACAGGGTTTCCACGTCGGCCAGCAGCGGCTGTGCGGCCCGGGCGATCACGTTGCGGTGGTTCATGTCGGTGGCGCGCAGCAGGTGCAGCACCGCGAGCAGGCCACCCAGCCGCAGGAAGTACGCGTGGGCGGCACCGGCGGGCAGCGGCGCGGGCTCGATGTGCTCGGTCCAGCCGTAGCCGTTGCCCGGCACCGCCTTCACGGTCGCGAGCCCGAGGTCCGCCAGACCGTTGACCCGCTCGACCAGGCGAGCCAGCGCCTGGTGGCCGGCGACGCCGCGGGGCTTGTGCACCACGCGTTGGCCGTCGGCCAGCCCCAGGACCGTGGTGGCGCGCCCGCCCCGGTGCCGGTCGCCGGACACGACCGCGACGAGCGGGGCGGTGCCGGTGAGCAGCGTGCCGGTGAGGCGGTCCCGGTCGGCCGCGTAGCGGGTGGCGATCTCGGTCACGGACTCGACCGCGGTGTCGCGTTCGCGGTCCAGCTCCCGGACGAGCACGGGGTAGTCCCGGAAGTGGCGGCGGGTGAGGAAGTCCGCGAAGCGTTCGTGCTCGTCGGAGCCCCGCAGCCCGGTGGCCCGGGAGAGCTCGTGCACGAGCACCGGTGTCACGAGGCGGGTGAGGCGCCGGGTGAGGTGGGCGGCGGCGGAGGCGATCAGCGCGGACGGGTCGACGGCCGCTCCGGGCAGTGGGGCCAGCGTGACGCGCAGACGCGCGCCGGCCTCGTCGGCCCACGGGATGACGACGTGCGCGAACACGTCCGCGTGAGCGGGCGTGACGCGGCAGGCGTACTCCATGACATGCAGCGTGCCAGGATGTTACCGGCGGGTCAGGTGTGGAACGTCACGGCCTGAGAACACCTGTTCCGGGTGCTCACGCCTCCGGCGGCGTCAGGACCTGGAGATCGGTGCTCAGCCGCAGCCGGAAGCCCAGCTTCTCGTACAGCCGGACGGCCCCGGTGTTGGATGCGAGCACGTGCAGGAACGTCGTCTCGCCGCGCTCGCGGATCCCGTGCGCGACAGCCAGCAGCAGCCGCGTGCCCAGGCCCTCGCCGCGGGCGTCCGGGTGCGTGCAGACGGCGCTGACCTCGGTGTGGCCCGGCACCCGCAGCCGTTCCCCGGCCATCGCCACCAGCCTGCCGCCGCGCCGGATGCCCAGGTAGGTGCCCATCTCGATGGTGCGCGGCAGGAACGGTCCCGGCTCGGTGAGCGCGGTCAGGGCGAGCATGTCCGGCACGTCGGCCGCGGTGAGCACGACGGCCTCCTCGTCCGGCGCGGCGGCGATGCCGTCGTCCACGAACTGCAGCAGGCCGAGCCGTGCGGCGACCTGCCAGCCGACCGGTGGCCGCAGGTCGCCGGTCACCGTGGCCAGCCGGGTGAGCGCGGCGAGGTCCGCCCAGTCGGAGTCGCGCGGGTCGTCCGGCAGCGCCGTGAACGGTGACATGTCCGGCGGGTAGCGGAGGGTGTCGCCCCTGCGTTCGGCCAGGTGCGCGTGCGGTCCGGTCAGCGCGGAACGGATGGGGGAGTCGAGCGGGTGTGGCGTCACGCGTCCATCTTCGCCAGCGGGTCCAGTGGCGGACCATCCCGGCTTGGTGGCCGTGGACTCGCCGCTGGGGACGGGGGGTCAGGCGCGTGCGGGGCTCACGACGCGGCGCCGGCGTCCGGCGAAGCGGGCCGCGCCGACACCGGCCACCCCGGCCCATCCCGCGAGCACCGCCGCCCAGGTCGGTTCCCAGCCCGTCTGGCCGAGCCGCAGCGCCCAGCTGACCCCGAAGAGCACGAGGACGAACGCGACGCCGAGGTCGCGGCCCGTGGTGCCCACCGGTTCGCCGAAGATCCGGTCGAGCCACTCGGCGGCCGCCACCGCGACGCCCAGGAGCAGGCCCGCGGCGATGAGGTGCCACGCGGCCGTCGCGGCGCTCGCGTTGCCGGTGAGCAGGTGCAGGGCGTCGAGTCCGGCCGCGGTGGTCAGCAGCACGAGGGGGAGCACGGTCAGACGACGCAGCATGGCGGTGTTCCTTCCACTGAGAAGCTGCGGCTCAGGTACCCGCACCGGGGGCCGATCACACCGCAACCGCCTAGCATGTGTCCAGTGGACGTGGTGCGCAGGAACAACGTGGTCCTGACCGGGAACGAGACCGGACCGGCCGTGGTGCTCGCGCACGGCTTCGGCTGCGACCAGAACCTGTGGCGCGGCGTCGTCCCCGCGCTGGCCGAGCAGTGCCGGGTGGTGCTGTTCGACCACACCGGCTGCGGGCGCTCGGACGTCTCCGCCTGGTCCGCCGAGCGCTACAGCACGCTCGACGCCTACGCGGGCGACGTCCTCGACATCTGCCGGGAGCTCGGCCTGCGGGACGTCGTGCTGGTCGGCCACTCGGTGAGCGCGATGGTGGCGGTGCTGGCGGCCGCGGAGGAACCGGACCGGTTCGCCGGGCTGGTGCTGCTCACGCCGTCGCCGTGCTACGTGGACGACGACGGCTACCGCGGCGGGTTCAGCCGCGAGGACATCGACGAGCTGCTCGTCGCGCTCGAGTCCAACTACCTGGGCTGGTCGGCGGTGATGGCGCCGGTCATCGTCGACAACCCCGACCGGCCGGAGCTGGCCGAGGAGCTGCGGAACAGCTTCTGCCGCACCGACCCGGAGATCGCGCGGGTGTTCGCCAGAGCGACGTTCCTCTCGGACAACCGGGAGGACCTCGGCAAGGTGACCGTGCCGACGCTGGTGGTCCAGTGCGCCGTCGACGCCATCGCGCCGCCCGAGGTCGGCCGGTTCACGCACGAGCGCATCGCCGGCAGCCGGCTGGTCACCCTGGACGCGATCGGGCACTGCCCGCAGCTCAGCGCTCCGGAGGCCACCGCGGCGGCGATCCTGGACTTCGTGCGGGAGCTATGACGGAGGCGGCGTTCGCGGCGCTGCTGGAGTCCAACGCCGAGGACCTCTACGACAACGCTCCGTGCGGCTACGTGTCGACGTTGCTCGACGGCACGATCGTGAAGATCAACGCGACGCTGCGCGGCTGGCTCGGGTACGACGACGAGGAGCTGGTCGGCCGCCGCCGGTTCCCCGATCTGCTGACGGTCGGCGGCCGGGTGTACTACGAGACGCACTTCGCGCCGTTGCTGCACATGCAGGGCTCGCTCGGCGGGGTCGCCCTGGAGCTGAGGGCGGCGGACGGCACGAGGCTGCCGGTGCTGCTCACCTCGGTGGTGAAGACCGGCCCCGACGTGCGGCTCATCCGCACGACGGTGTTCGACGCGAGCGACCGCCGCGCGTACGAGGAGGAGCTGCTGCGCGCCCGCCAGAAGGCCGAGCGGGAACGCGACAGGGCTCAGGAGCTGGCGAGGACGTTGCAGCGGACGCTGCTGCCGCCGACGCTCGCGGAGGTGCCGGGGGTGGAGGTTGACGCGTACTACCACCCGGCCTCGCTCGACCAGGTCGGTGGCGACTTCTACGACCTGTTCCCGCTCAGCGGCGGGGCGTGGGGCTTCTTCCTCGGCGACGTCTCGGGCAAGGGCGCGGACGCGGCGGTGGTCACGTCGCTCGCCCGGTACACCCTGCGCGCGGCGGCGGTGCACGAGACGGAGCCGGTCGGCGTGCTGAACCACCTCAACACCGTGCTGACCGGCACCAGTCCCCGGTTCCTCACCGTCCTGTGCGGCCGCATCAGGCCCACGGCCGAGGGCGCCTCGGTCGTGCTGGCCAACGGCGGGCACACCCCGCCGGTGCTGATCCGCGCCGACGGCACCGCCTCGCTGCTGCACCTGCCGGACGGGCAACTGGTCGGGATGCTGCCGAACGCCCGCTTCTCCGCCGCCGAGGTGCACCTGGAACCGGGGGACACGCTGCTGCTGTACACCGACGGTGTCACGGAGGCGCGGATCGACGGGAACACCCGCTACAGCGAAGAGGCCCTGTGCGACGAGCTGAGCGGCTTGGCCCCGGCCGGCGCGCCGGCCGTGATCGAGGCGGTGACGCGGTTGCTGACCAGGCTGGGCGCCGGGGTCGAGGACGACACCGCCCTGCTCGCGCTCGGCATCCCGGTCAGTGCGGGTCGCTCGCGTTGAGCACCGCCACCACCTTCTCGTAGTCGCCGCGCGCCTCGGCGTAGCGCAGGAACTTCACGCGCTCGACCTGGATCTCGGCGACGTCGGGCCGGGCCTCGATGATGCCCATGACCTCGGCGACGTACTCGTCGAGCGGCATGGCGTGCTCGTTGTCGGCCTGGCCGGGCAGCAGATCGGTCTGCACCGACGGCGGCTCCAGCTCGACGACCCGCACGGACGTGTCCGCGAGCTGCAGCCGCAGCGTCTCGCTGAGCATGTGGATGGCGGCCTTGGAGGCGTTGTAGCTCGGCGTCACCTTCAGCGGCGCGAAGGCCAGACCGGAGGAGACCGTCATGATCGTGGCGTCCGGCCGGGTCCTGAGGTGCTCCACGAACGCGGCGATCAGCCGGATCGGGCCGAGGACGTTGGTGGTGATGGTGTCCTCGGCCGACTCGAGGAACGCGGGGCTGTGCCAGTCCTCCGTGCGCATGATCCCGGCCATGGTGATCAGCACGTTCAGCTCGGGGAAGCGGGCGAGCACGTCCGCGGCCGCGGCCTGGATGCTGCCGGCGTCGGCGGTGTCGATCCGGACGGTCCCGACACCGGGGTGCTCGGCGGCGATCTTCTCGAGCAGGTCGGTGCGCCGGCCGCCGATGACCACGGTGTTGCCGCGCTCCCGCAGAGCGAGGGCGAGCGCCAGGCCGATGCCGCTGGTGGCGCCGGGGATGAAGACGGTGTTTCCGGTGATGTCCATGCACCCAGCTTCCACCGGCGCCTCGAACCGCGGCAGAGAGCCGTTGTCGGGGGATCGGCAATCCCTGGTTCACCCCGGTCCGCGCCGCATACTGGGCTCATGGATCGGGTGGAGCTCGCGGCCTTCCTGCGCCGCCGCCGGGAGGAGCTGCGGCCGGAGGACGTCGGCCTGCCCGCGGGCGCGCGCCGGCGGGCGCCGGGCTTGCGGCGCGAGGAGGTCGCGTCGCTCGCGGCGATGTCCACGGACTACTACACGCGGCTGGAACAGCGACGCGGCCCGCAGCCCAGCGAGCAGATGCTGACCTCGCTCGCCCGCGCGTTGCGGTTGAACGACGACGAGCGGGACTACCTGTTCCGCGTGGCCGGCCGCAACGCCCCGTCGCCGCGGGCCACCGGCACGCACGTCGCGCCCGCGTTGCAGCGGGTGCTGGACCGGCTCGCCGACACGCCCGCGCTGATCCTGTCCAGCCTCGGCGAGGTGCTCGTGCAGAACAGGTACGCCGAGGCCCTCTACGGCGACAGCTCGCACTTCACGGGCCTCGCGCGCAGCGGCATCTACCGCTGGTTCACCGACCCCGGCGAACGGCTCGTCTACCGCGAGCGCGACCGCGAACGGCAAAGCCGCGCCCAGGTGGCGAACCTGCGCGCCGCCTACGCCGCGATGGGTCCGCGTTCGCGGGCCGGGGAGCTGGTCCGCGTGCTGCGGCGGGAGAGCGCCGAGTTCGCCGAGCTGTGGGAACGGCACGAGGTCGCGAAGCGGTACGAGGACCACAAGGTGCTCGTCCACCCGCAGCTCGGCGAGATCGAGGTCGACTGCCAGGCGCTGTTCACCGAGGACCAGTCGCAGGCGCTGCTCGTGCTGACCGCACCGCCGCGCACGGAGGCGTTCGAGAAGCTGCAGCTGCTCGGCGTGCTGGGCACCGAGAAGTTCGTCAGCTGAGCAGCAGGACGGTCTCCTCGATCTCGGTGCCGCGCGCCGCGGCGTAGGAGACCTCGGTCCCGACAACCTGGAAGCCCGCCCTGGTCAGCACGCGCGCCGAGGCCGCGTTGTCGGCGGCGACGCGGGCGTGCACGGGCCGTTCGGGAACGAGCTCGAGCAGCAGCGCCACCGCACGCCCGGCCACGCCCTGGCCCCAGACCGCGCGGTCGACCCAGTAGGTGATCTCGGTGTCGCCGTCCACGACGAACCTCGCGATGCTGCCCACCACCCGGCCGTCGCCGAGGATCACCAGGTTGATGACCTCGGGGTTGGACCGCACCCGGCGCATGTGCGCGTCGAACGCCTCGCGGTCGCCGGGGTCCTCCGCGGTGAACGCGGCCATCCACACCGACTCCGGGTCGCGCATGAACTCGAACACCGTGTCGAGGTCGGCGTCCTCGACGCCTCGCAGAGCCACTTCGCGGATCATCGCGCCAGCCCTTCCGCCCACCGCCCGGTGAGAACCGCCAACGCTAGCCGATCCTCCCTCACCGCTGGCGCCGAACAGCGAGATCCGTCCGCACCACGAGCGCGAGGCCTCTCACGGTCCTGCTGGCTCCAACGGCAGGAAGACCTGGAACCGCGTGTCACCCGGCATCGACTCCACCCGGATGGCGCCGTGGTGCTTGTTGACCACGATCCGCCACGAGATCTCCAGCCCGAGCCCGGTGCCCTCGCCCACCGGCTTGGTCGTGAAGAACGGCTCGAAGATCCGGCTCCGCACCTCCGCCGGGATCCCGTGGCCGGTGTCGCCGATCTCCACCACGAGGTGCTTGTCCTGCCTGGAGGTCCGCACGGTCAACGTGCCCGACCCGCCCATCGCGGCCAGCGCGTTGTCGATCATGTTCATCCACACCTGGTTGAGCTCACCGGCGTAGGCGGGGATGCCGGGCAGCATCCGGTCGTAGTCCCTGACCACCCGCACGTCCGCGAGCTTCCCGCCGAGCATGACCAAGGTGGAGTCGAGCAGCTCGTGCACGTCGACCACCTGGAACGGCGCGCGGTCCATCTGCGAGTACTGCTTGGCCGCACCGACCAGGCCGGACACCCTGGTGACGGCGTCCTCGATCTCGTCCATCAGCATCTCGGTCTCGACCGAGTACCTGAGCCAGTGCACGGCGGGGCCCGTGACCGCTCCCGGGCACGACGCGAGCGAGCTCTCCAGCCACTCGACGTCCAGCCCGGCCGCCACCAGCACGGGTGCGACGTCCCAGCCGCCCTCGACTCCGTGGTCGTCGAGCCAGCCGGCGACGTCGTCCTCCGCGTCGCTGGTCTCCAATGGGCTGAGCTTCGGTGCCCTGGCGACCCGGTCGACCGCCTTCTCCTGGAGTTCGACCAGAGCCGGCAGCACGGCCGGGTCGATCGTCCCCTGCGCCAGCAGGGAGAGCTTGTGCCGCATTCCCGCGACCCGCTCGCGCAGCGTCGCGGTCGCCCGCACGGCGGCCGCCGCGGGGTTGTTGAGCTCGTGGGTGAGACCCGCGGACAGTGCGCCGAGCGCGGTGAGCCGCTCGTGCTGGCCCACCGCCGCCTGGGTGTTGTGCATGCCCCAGAACAGGCCTTCCAGCAGGTGCATCGCCATCGGGAACCACGCGCGGACCATCGGGCCGAACTCGTCGGCGTCGAACTGCAGCATCGACGTGGCGGTGATCGACTCGACGGTCATCCGGTAGGTCGGCTGGTCGAGCTCCAGGTAGGCCTGGGTGGCGCCGAAGTAGGAGCCGCGCAGGCTGCTGCGGCTCACCTCGACGCGCCGGCCGCCGATGTTGCGGCACAGGGCGACAGTTCCTTCGAGCAGCACGAAGAAGCACGTCGCCGGCTCGCCTTCGGTGAGCACGGCCGTGTCCGCCTCGCGGGTCTCGACGTGGCCGTGCTCGGCCAGCCAGTCGAGCTGCTCCTGGTCGAGCTTCTCGAACAGGAACAGCTCGCGCAGCTCGGCCGCGGTGAGCCTGCGCATCACGACCTCGCCAGGTAGCGGTGGACCAGCGTGACCGCCATCGCGCCCTCACCGACCGCGGACGCGACTCGCTTCACCGACTCCGCTCGGACGTCACCCGCGACGAACACCCCGGGCACGTTCGTCTCCAGGTGGTACGGCGCCCGTTCGAGGTCCCACCCCGCAGGCGAGCCGCCGAGGTCGGGCCCGGTGACGAGGAACCCGTGCCCGTCCCTTTCCAGCGTGCCGTCCAGCCAGTCCGTGCGCGGGGCGGCGCCGATGAACGCGAACAACCAGCTCGCCTGAACGGTCGTCGTCTCGCCGGTCTCGTTGTTCAGCAACGTCAAGGTCTCGAGGTGGTCCTCGCCCGTGCCGCCGCGGACCTCGGTGCGCGTGCGCACCTCCACGTTCGGGATCGCCGCGAGCTGGTCGACGAGGTACCGGGACATCGACTGCTCCAGCGAGTCACCCCGCACCAGGACCACCACCCTGCGCGCGTGCCCGGAGAAGTAGACCGCCGCCTGGCCGGCGGAGTTCGCGCCGCCGACCACGTAGACGTCCTGGCCGGCGCAGTTCGGGCCCTCGGTGGTCGAAGCGCCGTAGTACACGCCCCGCCCGGTCAGCTCGCTGAGTCCTGGCGCGTCGAGCAGCCGGTACGACACGCCGGTGGCGAGGATGACGGTGTGGGCGGCGAGCTCGGTGCCGTCGCCGAACCGCACGACGCGCGCGGCACCCCGGCGTTCCAGGGCGACGACGTCGCGGGTGGTGAGCAGTTCCACCCCGAACTTGACCGCCTGCCTCCTGGCGCGCTCGGTCAGCTGCCCGCCGGACACCCCGTCGGGGAAGCCCAGGTAGTTCTCGATGCGGCTGCTGGTCCCCGCCTGGCCGCCCGTCGCGATCCGTTCGACCAGGACGGTCCGCAGCCCCTCCGAGCCGCCGTACACCGCGGCGCCGAGTCCGGCGGGCCCGCCACCCACGACGATCAGGTCGTAGAAGTCGGCCGACGGCTGCGTGCTCAGGCCCACCTCGGCGGCGAGCTCGGTGTCGGACGGGTCGACGAGCGCCTTGCCCTCGGCCGTGATCACGACGGGCAGGGTCGTCCCGTCCTGGTGCGCCGCGGTGAGCAGGCAGCGCGCCTCCGGCTCGTCGAGCGCGTGCCAGCGGAACGGAACGCTGTTGCGCGCCAGGAAGTCGCGCACCTCGTAGGACCGCGGCGACCAGCGGTGCCCGACCACCCGCACCCGTTGCGGCGGCTGTCGGTCGCTCACGGCCCAGGCGCGCAGCTGCTCGTCGAGCACCGGGTAGAGGTTCTGCTCCGGCGGGTCCCACGGCTTGAGCAGGTAGTGGTCGAGGTCCACGACGTTGATCGCCTGGATCGCGGCGTCGGTGTCGGCGTAGGCGGTGAGCAGCACCCGGCGCGCCTGGGGGAACACGTCCATGGCCTGTTCGAGGAACTCGATGCCGTTCATCTGCGGCATCCGGTGGTCGGCGAGCAGTGCCGCGACCTCCTCGCCGCGCAGCTTGATCTCGTGCAGGGCTTCGAGCGCCTGCGCCCCGGACTCCGCCCGCACGATGCGGTACTGCTCGCCGTACATCCGGCGCAGGTCGCGCGCCACCGCCCGCGACACGGCGGGGTCGTCGTCCACCGTGAGAATGGAAGGCCGCGCGACGCGGTCGCCAGTCGTCATGGGCCTAGTCAAACACCCGGACTTCTCACCGCTGACGAGCGAGGTACCGTCTGGCCGTGACCACCACCTGTGCACATGTCACCGAACTGGGCGCCGAACCCCAGCCGAGCACGCTCGAGGGGTGCGAGGACTGCCTCGCCACCGGCAGCAGGTGGGTGCACCTGCGCCTGTGCCTGGGGTGCGGCAAGGTCGCCTGCTGCGACTCGTCGCCCGCCAGGCACGCCTCGAAGCACTTCGCCGACGAGGGGCACCCGATCGTCCGCTCGTTCGAGCCGGGGGAGACCTGGCGCTGGTGCTTCGTGGACAACACGCTCGTGTGATCTTCGAGTGCGCGGGCCGGTGCCGGCGGGAGCTCCGCGGACCGGTCCTCATCGGACACCGGCCGGCGCCACGTCAGGCTGACCGGCTCAGCCGGGCACCTCGTCCAGGTACGCCTGAGCCTGCAGCGTGAACAGTTCGGCGTACCCGGCCTTGGCCGCCATCAGCTCCTCGTGCGTCCCGTACTCGGCGACCCTCCCGTGCTCCAGCAGCAGGATCCGCTCCGCCTGCCGCACGGTCGAGAACCGGTGCGAGATGTAGAGCGTCGTCCGGCCTTGCGACAGCTCCCGCAGCCGTGCGAACAGGTCGTGCTCGGCCCGCGCGTCCAGTGCCGACGTCGGTTCGTCGAGCACCAGGATCGGTGCCTCCCGGTGGAACGCCCTGGCCAGCGCGATCTTCTGCCACTCGCCGCCCGAGAGGCTGACGCCCTGGTCGAACCAGCGGCCGAGCGGGCTGTCGTAACCGCGGGGCAGCCGCTCGATCCGCTCGTCCGCGCCGGCGCGGCGTGCCGACGCCTCGACGTGCGGCCGGTCCTCGAGCCGCGTCAGGTCGCCGAGGCCGATGTTCTCCGCGGCTGTGCCCTGGTACGTCACGTAGTCCTGGAACATCGCGCTGATCCGCGTGCGCAGCGCGACGGGGTCGTACTCGCGGATGTCGACGCCGTCGAGCAGGATGCGGCCGCCGGTCGGGTCGTAGAGCCGGCAGAGCAGCTTGAACAACGTGGACTTGCCCGCGCCGTTGCGGCCCACCACCGCCACCGTCTCGCCGGGCCGGATCTCGAAGCTCACGTCGTCCAGTGCGGGCTCCGCGGCGCCGGGGTACTGGAAGGTCACCGAGTCGAACTCGATGTGCCCCTCCACGGTGGACGGCATCGGCCGCGGGGACGCCGGCGCCGTGATCTCCGGCTTCGTGTCCAGGAACCGGTAGAGCGTGTCGAGGTAGAGGTTGTTCTCGTACATCCCCGAGAACGCCGTGAACAACCCGGACACCGACGTCTGCACGGACGCCGCCGCGGCCGTGTACAGCGCCAGGTCGCCCAGCGTGAGCCGGCCGCCGACCGCTTCCAACGCGATGTACAACGTGATCGCCGACCCCGCGAGCGTGCTGAACAGCCCCCAGGACGTCGAGCTGACGTTGCGGTTGATCGTCAGCTTCCGCTGCCGCTCGTAGGAGACGGTGCCGAGCCGGCGGAACCGGTCGACGAAGTACGGGCCGAGCCCGAACAGCTTCGTCTCCTTGGCGTAGGTGTCCGTGGTGACCAGGGAGGACAGGTAGTCCATCCGCCGCTTGATCGGCGACATCATGAAGGTCAGCCAGAACGCGCGCGAGCCGTACCTCGACTGCGAGATGAACGCCGGGATCGGCGCCACCAGGGCGACGAGGGCCAGCAGCGGGCTGATCGACACGAGCAGCGCGACCATGCTGCCGAACGTGATCAGCGTCCGCAGGAGCCCCAGCGCGGAGCTCATCATCGACAGCGGCCGCGTCGGCGCTTCCTGCGCGGCCTGGCGCAGCACGTCGTACGACGCCGAGCCCTCGAAGTACGCGAGGTGCAGTTCGCTGGCGTGCGCCATCACCCGGTGGCGGATCGTCAGCGTCATGCGTTCCTGCAGCAGCGACTGCGCGATCGACGTCAGCGCGCTGCTGATCGCGGTCGCGGCGAGCACGCCGAACTGGAGGAACGCGACGTTCACGATGTCGGCCGTGGTGCCCGTGCGCTGGATCGCCGCGACGACGGAGTCCAGCAGCAGCTTCGCGATGTACGCGGTCGCCGTCGGCAGGAGACCCGACAGAAGCGTGATCAGCACCAGGAGGACGGTCAGCACCGGGCTGGCCTGCCACGTCAGCTTCGCGACCTTCGGCAGGCCGCGGACGGTGCCCGCCACGGACGTCCTCGCCCGCCTCAGCCGGGAGCGCAGGTCCTTCGGCTGGTCTTCCTGCTCCGGTTCGGGGATGTCGACGGGGCCGGTGAGCCCGCTGTCCGGCACCGTCGTGGGGCGCCGCCGGCGGCCGCGCCGGCCCGGCACGAACTCCCCGTCGCCCGGGATCATCCGGCCTCCACGGCGCCGTGCAGGAAGAAGTCGACCACCTGGCGCGTGGTGGGCGTCTCGACATCCGGCGCCAGCCGGCGGCCGCCGACCAACAGGGTCACGAAGAGGGCGGCGAGCTGCTCGGGCGGCAGCCGCAGGCGATCCTCGTCCGGCCTGAACAGCTCGACCACTGCCGCTCGGATGGCGGCCATCGACTCGCGGCGCCCGCCCTTCCGGGTGCGGCTCTGGTTCTGGAGGCGGTGCCCGGTGTCGTGGTGCCCGGCCCGGCCGGACGCGTGCAGCGCGCTCATCAGGGCGCCCATCCGCTCGAGGTGCGCGCCGAGCGCGTCGGCGGCCTCGACGAGCCGGTCTGCCAGAGGCAGGTCGGCGGGGATCCCGGCGATCGCGTCCAGCACGTGATCGGGCTTCAGCGCCTCGGCCGTGCAGGCGTCGAACAGCTCGTCCTTGTCCTTGAACGCGCGGAAGACGGTGCCCTCGCCGATGCCGGCGGCGCGGGCGATCTGGCTGCTCGTCACGGTGGTGCCGTGCTCCACCAGGAGCGGCAGCACCGCGTGCACGATCATGGCGCGCCGGTCCTCGGCGCTCATGCCCGGCGCTCGTCGCCGTGTTCCGGATGCCGGTGTCATGGGCCCATACTGCGGAGTGAGTGCTCACTCCGTCAATCGGGCGTGAACGTGACCTGTGTCAGCGCTGAGTACGTGTGTGATGACCGTGATCAACCGCAGTTCGCGGCACGGACGCCTGGCAAGGCCCTTCCCGCCGGTACCGAGATCTCCTTCACGGCGGTGGACTCTGCCGTTGTCGGCCGAGCCGGCGACAAGCCCGCGGCGAAGTGACGGACGACCACCGGGCGCGGGCGTGACAACGTTGTAGCTACTCCTTTCGGCTGCGGCTCGGCTGGGCAGAAGCGCGGTTGACGCACGCGAACGCGGTTGAGATGGTCTGAACCAGTACTCATCCCGTTTCCGTGTGAGCGCTCTCATCCGCCGAACCGGACGTGCCCCGGCGGTCGGTCCCCGACGTTCGCGAGGAGGCGGCATGGCCGGATGACAACGTTGCCAACGCCAGGTGCGGCTGCGGCCTGACCCCGCTCCGCACCTGGTTCCCGGTTTCGCAGTGCTGCCGCGGCAGCCGACTCCCACCCTGCAGGAGAGACACCGTGAAGAAGACCAGGCGAACAACGTCATTGACCGCTGCGGTGCTGTGCGCCGCGGCAGTCGTCATCGCACCCGTGGGGCCGGGGGCCCACGCGGAGTCCGGCGCGTCGGCGGCGGTCGACCGGTCCCGCGCCCAGCGGCCGTTGGTGGAGGCCGCGGAAGCGATCCGCGCCGAGGTGGAGAAGACCGCCAGCCCTGGCTACGCCGGCATCGTGCTGGGCGAACACCGGGTGACGGTGTGGTGGAAGGGAGCCGTGCCGAAGGCGGTCGCCGCGGTCGTCGACCGCCAGTCCCGCCGGGTGCCGGTCGAGGTGGCTGCCGCCGCGCACTCGCAGGCCGAGCTCGCCGCCGCGGCGGCGAGGATCGAGGCTTGGCTGGACGCCAACCCGGACAGCGGGTTCCACGGCGTCAAGAGCCCTGGCGACGGCAGCGGTCTCGTCCTCGCCGCGCATCCCACTGCCGGGGTCAGGGCGAGCGCGTCGCTGACCGCTCTGACCGGCCAGGTGGACGTCCAGCTCAGCGTCCGCCACGAGGAACCGATGCGGGAGGTGTCGCGGCAGGACGATTCCGCGCCGTGGTGGGGCGGTGCGCGGACCTGGAACCAGACCGCGAGCACCCTGTGCACCTCGGGGTTCGGCATGCGGGATGCGGCCAACCGGCGGTACCTGCTCACCGCCGAGCACTGCGGGCAGGTGGGTCACCGCATCGCCGACGGCAAGGGCGAGTTCATCGGCTCCGTGAGCGCGGGCCACGACGACCACGACATCGGCCTGATCCCGGCCAACAGCGAGAACCGGATGTACACCGGCGGCGGGGACAGCAACACCGGGGCCGCCGTGGTCGGCTGGGGTCACGTGTTCGTCGGCCAGTACCTGTGCCAGTCCGGCGTCACCAGCGCCGCGGAGACCGGCGGTCCGGTGTGCAACCTGAAGGTCATCTTCTTCTGGCAGGACCGCGAGGACCTGGTCGAGGCCGAGCAGGTCCAGGGGCAGACCGCCGCGCGCGGCGGCGACAGCGGCGGTTCGGTCTACTCCAGCGCGCCGGGCGGGGTCGTCGCGAACGGCACGGTGACGCGCGCCGGTGGGGCACGGCTGGGCTTCCAGGACTTCGCCACCGCCAGCCGCGACTTCGGCGTCACCATTCCCTGACGCCGGAGTTCGAGGGAGTGGGCCGGCGCACTCGTGCCGACCCACTCCCCGTCGGCTGCCTGGCTCGACCAGGAGACCTCACCCGTGCGGCCGTGGCGGCCTCCACACGTCAGTGCACGCAGCACCCCAGCGGTGTCACCGGTGCCTCCATCGGCTCTCGCGCGGCGGCCTCGATCTCCGCCAGCACCCGCGTCCGCTCCGCCGGACCGAGGTAGCGGCCACGGCTCACCACGGCGTGGATGCGGCCGACGTTCGTGATGTCCGCCAACGGGTTCCCGTTCAGCACCACCAGGTCCGCCTGCTTGCCGGGGGTGACCGTGCCCGTGTCGCGCTCGAGCCCGAGGCAGCGGGCGGCTTCACCGGTCGCCGCCCGCAGCGCCGCCATCGGCGGGAGACCGGCCTGCACGAGCAATGCCAGCTCGTCGTGCAGCGAGAAACCGGGGAAGACGTAGGCGAAGCCCGCGTCCGTGCCGGCGACGACACCGACACCGGCCTCGTGCATCGTGCGGAGCAACCGCATCCGCGCGTCGCCGAACCTGCGCAGCTCGGCCACTTCCTCGGGTGTGCGGCTCGGACGGCCGGACATGATCGTCTGCCATTGCGCGTGCAGGCCCGTCGGGATGTAGCGCAACCGTTCCAGCGCCGTCGGGTCGCTCACGATGCTCTCGGGAGAGCGGGACATGTTGCGTTCGACGAACAGCGTCGGGGACTGCCACGTGCCGTGCCGCTTCATCTCCGCGAACAGCGCTTGAGCGCGAGCAGGGGAGTGGGTGGCGACGGCGGCTCGTTCGATCCTGCCGGCCTGCCGGGCCCACCAGTCCGGGTCCGCCGGGTCGTCGGGCAGGGCGCGCAGCCGGGCGTAGAGCGCGTCGGCGTTGTCCGAAGTGGACGTGAACAGGTTGTAGAGGTGTTCGTGCGTGTGCTGGGCGAGCGCGTCCTGCACCGGTACGCGGGCGGGCACGTGGCCCGCGAACCGGATCCGCAACCGGCGTGCCTCGTCGGCGATGGCGGCGTGGCACTCCGGGGACAGGAACGAGTAGACCTTCACGAAGTCCGCTCCACCGTCCTTCGCGCGGCGGACCGCGGCACGAGCCTCCGCCGGGGTGCGCACGACGTCCGTGCCGGGCCAGACGGAGCCGGGGCCGTCGACGATCGCGCTCGCGATGACCATGCGCGGGCCGAGCACCTCGCCGGACTCGATGCGCCGGCGCGTGGCGTGCGTCTCGGGCATGCCCCACATCTCGCGGACACCGGTGACGCCCTGGACGACGTGCAGCGGCGCGATCGTGTTCTCGTAGAACGTCGAATGGGTGTGCAGGTCCCACAGTCCCGGAATGACGTACTTCCCGGTGAGGTCGAGCACCCGCACGCCGCGCGGCACGTCACGATGTCCGCCGGCGGCCAGGACGCGGTCTCCGGCCAGCACGATGGTCGCGTCGCGCACGGGCGGGCGACCGGTGCCGTCGATGAGAGTCGCCCCTCGCAGCACCGTCACGCCACCTCCCGCGGCAGCGGCGGGATGTCCCGCGGCTCCCAGCGCGACCGCCCCGAGCGCACCTTTCCCCAGCCAGGACAACACGTCCCGGCGCGCCACATCCCCCACCACGCCACCCTTCCCTCGAAGTCCCCTGGAAGCCACCGTAGAGATCCGCGAGGACCGGAGCAGTAGGGCTGACCCGACTGTTCGCGGGGTCTTGGGTAACGGGTTGGTAACCAGACCCGTCCGTTCCCCGGGGGGTGACGAATCACGGGCAACAACTGCTCGTCCACTCCTGGGAGATGTCTCGTCATGAACAAGACCGTCCGCAACACCGTTCTCGCCACCGGCGCCGTCTCGCTCGCCCTGTTCGGCGCGGCGTGCGGTTCGGGTGACATGGCCGGCAGTGGCAGTTCGAGCACCGCGCCCGCCGCGCCCATGTCGGCGTCGTCGATGGCGCCGTCGTCGTCGTCGATGGCCGGTCCGGCCGGTGCCCTCGTCGGCCCCGGCTGTGCCGACTACGCCAAGCAGGTTCCGTCCGGTGCGGGGTCGGTGTCGGGCATGGCCGCCGACCCGGTGGCCGTGGCCGCGAGCAACAACCCGCTGCTCACGACGCTGGTCAGTGCCGTGTCCGGGAAGCTGAACCCGAAGGTGAACCTGGTCTCGACCCTCAACGGTGCCGAGTTCACGGTCTTCGCGCCGGTCGACTCGGCGTTCGCGAAGATCGACGCCGCGACGATCGAGAAGCTCAAGACCGACGACGCGCTGCTGACCAAGATCCTGACCTACCACGTCGTGCCCGGCCAGATCGCCCCGGACAAGATCGCCGGTGACCAGAAGACCGTGCAGACCGGCACCGTGAAGGTCTCCGGCTCCGGCGACGCGCT
>NZ_FOFR01000034.1 GCF_900110955.1 Lentzea xinjiangensis | reverse complement strand
TTGCGACCGAACTCGTGCAGCGACAAATCGGCCACTGCGAAGTCGATGCCGTTGCGGGTCTGCAACCGGTTCTCGGTCATTGCGAAGTCCTCCAGAGCTCTCAGGAAGCGAACTGTCCGGAGTGGACAGTTCGGAACAGGTCGGCTTCCGCCGCGGCCGCCGGCCCGTAGGCCTCGGCGAACCGGCCGGCGAACAGCGCGGGGTCCACCACGTACTCCTGCGAGCCCTGCGACTCCAGGACGAAGGTCGCGAGCGTGCAGCCGAGTTGCATCGACCGCTCGGCAGGCAGCCCCCGGTCGAGGCCCGCCAGGAACCCGGCGCGGAACCCGTCGCCGACCCCGGTCGGGTCCACGACCCGGCGGGCCGCGACGGCGGGAACGTGCACGGAGGGCAGGCCGGCCATCTCCAGCCGGACGCCCTTCTCGCCCATGGTGGTGATCCACGCCCCGACCCGGTCGAGGACCTCCGCCTCGGACCACCCGGTCTTGGACAGCAAGAGGTCGTGCTCGTAGTCGTTGGTGAACAGCCACGTCGCACCCGTCAGCAGGGAGCGGATCCGGGCGCCGTCCATCCTGGTGAGCTGCTGCGAGGGATCGGCCGCGAACGGGTGGCCGCCGCGCACGCACTCCTCGGTGTGCCGCAGCATCGCGTCCGGGTCGTTGGGTGAGATCAGCACGAGGTCGAGGCCCCCGAGCCTGTCCGCGACGGGCGCGAGGGCGATGTGGCGGGCCTCGGCCATCGCGCCGGCGTAGAAGGACGCGATCTGGTTCTGGTCCTCGTCGGTGGTGCACAGGAACCGTGCGGTGTGGCGGGTTTGCGAGACCAGCACCGACTCGGTGTCGACGCCGTGGTCCTCGAGCCACTCCCGGTACTCGGCGAAGTCCCGGCCGACCGCGCCGACGAGGGCCGGCCGGGAGCCGAGCAGGCCGAGCCCGAAGCAGATGTTGGCCGCGACGCCTCCCCGCCGCACGTCCAGCGTGTCCACCAGGAACGACAACGACACGGAGTCGAGCCGATCCGCGAGGAGCTGGTCGGTGAAGCGGCCGGGGAACACCATGAGGTGGTCGGTGGCGATCGAGCCGGTGACGGCCAGGCGCACGGTCAGCCTCCGTTCACGAGGTCGCGGAGGGCGTCGGCGCGGTCGGTCGACTCCCAGGGCAGATCGACGTCGGTGCGGCCGAAGTGGCCGTACGCGGCGGTCGCGGCGTAGATCGGGCGGAGCAGGCCGAGGTCGCGGATGATCGCGGCCGGGCGCAGGTCGAACACCTCCGTGATGGCCTGCTGGATCTTGGTCGGGTCGACGGTCTCCGTGCCGAACGTCTCGACGAACAGGCCGACCGGGGCGGCCTTGCCGATCGCGTACGCGACCTGGACCTCGACACGGCTGGCGAGGCCCGCCGCGACGGTGTTCTTGGCGACCCAGCGCATCGCGTACGCCGCCGAACGGTCGACCTTCGACGGGTCCTTGCCGGAGAACGCGCCACCACCGTGCCGCGCCATGCCGCCGTAGGTGTCGACGATGATCTTCCGGCCGGTCAGACCGGCGTCACCCATCGGGCCACCGATCACGAACCGGCCCGTCGGGTTCGTGAGCAGCCGCACGTCCGAGGTGTCGATGTTCAGCGGGTCGATCTCGGGCTGGACGACGTGCTGGCGGATGTCGACGCCGAGCATCTTCTCCAGGTCGATGCCGTCGGCGTGCTGGGTGGAGATGACGACGGTGTCGAGGCGGACGGGCTGGTCACCGGCGTACTCGATGGTGACCTGCGTCTTGCCGTCCGGGCGCAGGTACGGGAGGGTGCCGTCCTTGCGGACCGCGGCGAGGCGGCGGGACAGGCGGTGGGCCAGGGCGATCGGCAGCGGCATGATCTCGGGCGTGTCGGTGCACGCGTAGCCGAACATCAGGCCCTGGTCGCCGGCGCCCTGCTTGTCGATCTCGTCGGCGGCACCCTCGACCCGCTCCTCCAGGGCGGTGTCGACGCCCTGCGCGATGTCCGGGGACTGCGCGCCGATCGCCACGTTCACGCCGCAGGAGTTGCCGTCGAAGCCCTTCTGCGACGCGTCGTACCCGATCTCCAGGATCTTCTCGCGGACGATCGTGGGGATGTCGACGTAAGCCTCCGTGGTGACCTCACCGGCCACGTGGACCTGGCCGGTCGTGATCAGCGTCTCCACCGCCACGCGGGAACGCGGGTCCTCGGCCAGCAACGCGTCCAGGATCGAGTCGCTGATCGCGTCGCAGATCTTGTCGGGGTGTCCCTCGGTCACCGACTCACTGGTGAACAGCCTGCTGTTGGTCATCGCAAAGCGCTCCTTGAAGAGGGGTGGGGTTGCTGAGGACGGGCAGGCGGGAGCCACCGCGGTAGCCACCATCGGGAGCCGTCATTCGGGAGGCTCCCGCCTGCCCCGTCAGGACTGGGTGGCCGGCCGCGCCGCTTCCACGCCGTGCGCGTAGATCTCGTCGCACAGGCGGAGCACCTTCTCCAGCGACTGAGGCGCGGTCATGACGTCCGCGTGGCTGTCGGTGTCGACCACGGTCACGGAGAAGTCGTCGATCTGGCGCTCCCAGTCGCGCCAGTACTCGACGCCGTCGAGCCCGGGCAGCTCCGGGTTGTCGAAGAGCACCATGTAGTCCCTGAAGTCGCCGAAGAACCGGCCGCTGCGGTTGCGGAAGTAGTAGCAGGACACCGAGTCCGGCCGTGGCAGGCGCGACGTCACGTAGTGCTCGCCCTGCATGACCTCGAAGTACCGGGCGAGCTGGGTGACCTGCTTGCGCAGCTGCGCTTCGGTCTTGGTGATCCCCGCGGCCAGGGCCGCCGCGATGAGCGAGTCGAAGAACTCCGGGTAGGGCAGGCCCGGATCCACGTCGTCGCGGTGCAGGATCGGGGTCGTGCCGCTCCCGGCGTCCAGGCGGTTGTTGCCGAGCACGAGGTTGACCGCGCGGAACGCGGAGACCTTGGCCACCGCGTCCGGCTCGGTCCTGCCGCCCTGCATGATGGCGTTGACCTGGTTGGTCGCCGGAGCGTCCAGGGAGTCGAGCATGACGAGGGTGTTCACCTGCGCGCCCTGGAGCTGGAGCTGGCGCACGACCTCGTAGGCCAGCAGGCCGCCCAGCGAGAAGCCACCGATGTCGTAGGGCCCCTCCGGCTGCACGGCGCGGATGAGCGACGCGTAGTGCCGGGCCATCGGCACCTGCCCGCCGAGGATCTCGCCGGACCCGGCCCACCCCCTCGGCTGGATCCCGTAGAACGGGCGTCCGGAGCGGTCGGCCAGCGGCCGGTAGGACTCCACTCCCCCGTTGCCGTGGTGGATCCAGAAGACGGGCCTGCCCTCGCGGCCCCGGTTCATCTGGATGAGCTCGGGGTGGTCCTGCACCTCCACCACGGGCGCGGCCGTCGCGCCGACGGCGTCGAGGACGTCCCGCAGCGTCTCGCACTCGGCGATGACGTCCAACGACAGCGTGTCGTCGACGTGCTTCTTCAACTGGGACAGGAACTGGGCCATGAAGATCGAGTCGAAGCCGTGGCGCCGCAGGGGCACGTCGAGCTCCAGCTCCGCGGGGTCGAGGTCGAGGACGTCGGCCAGCAGTGCCGTCACGCGCTCGGCGACCGTGCCCGGAGCGGTGTCCCGCTCCGCGGGGACCGAGCGGGGTGCCTCGACCGGAACGGCCGCGGCCCTCGGCCGGCGGATGGCACCGTCGCTCTCGGCGACGAAGACCTGCTGTCCCACCGCGCTCTCGGCCGCGGTGAACGCTCCGCGGAAGCCCGCTTCGAGCAGCAGCCGCCGCCACCCGTCCGCCGTGGGCACCTCGGCACCGGGCCGCCTCGGCAGGAGGCCGGAGGTGAGGTGGCTGAGCAGGCCTCCGCTCACTTCTTCGGTGAGCAGCAGGATCCCGTTGGCGCGCAGGGCCGCCTTGGTGTGGCGCAGAGCGACGCGGACGTCCTGCGCGGCACTCCGCAGCCCGGCGGCGATGACGACGTCGAACGTGCCGGTCTCGACGTGTTGCCCGGCAGGCGGTTTCTCGATGTCGGACACGGTGCGGCGGCAGGTGTCGAGGTGGTCGCGCCACGGCTCCAGGCCGCGGAGCGCGGTGTCTCCGGCACCGCCGATCTCCAGCACCCGCAGCTCGGTCGTGGGATCGTCCGCCAGGCGGTGCCGCACGTAGTCGGCGAGCGACTCCGCCAGCACCCCGGTCACCTGCTCGGTGACCGGGTCGAGCACCTCGCCGGTTGCCGGGCGGCGACCCGTCAGAACCTCTCCCAGCGCGCGCAGAGCGGTGTCGGCGAGGAGAACGCGCGCACTGGTGGGCTCGTCGTCCGGCCAGGTGTCGCGCTGCCGGTCCCACTCCGCCCAGATCTCGCCGACGTCCTCCGGCGCGCCTTCGGCGCGGCGGTAGCGGCCATCGCGGTCACGGACCAGGAAACCGGCGTCCGCCAGCAGGTCCAGGGTGTGCCGCAACCAGTGGTCGTGCTGTTCGGTGATCCCGCCGCTCTCCCGCCACTGCACGGCGTCGCGAGGACCGTCTTCCTCGAACAACCCGAGCGAGCGCAGAACGGCCCAGGTGACCTTCACCAGTTCGGCGTCGAGTGCGCCGGTGTGCTCGCCGCCCCGTGCGCGGCTGTCCCGCAGGACGCCGGCCAGCTCCGGGGAGACGGGCGCGACGTGCTCGACCACGTCGTCGCCCAGGAGCCCGTCCAACGCGCGGGTGTTCGTCACCTTGATCAGCGCCAGCTGGGAACGCCGGCCGCCCATGAGCGTGTCGTAGGCGGCCATTCCCTCGGCGGGCTCGATCGAGCCGACCCCGCCCTTGGCCATCCGCTCGCGGTGGGCGTCGTCGGCGGCGACGCCCACGCCACCCCAGTAGCCCCAGTTGACCACCTTGACGGGGCAGGAGAGCCGGGTGCGCAGGTGCTCGGCGTAGGCGTCGGCGAACGTGCAGCCCGCGGCGTAGTTGGCCTGCCCGGGTGAGGTGAGGAACGACTGGAGCGAGGAGAAGAACACGACGAAGTCCAGTGGCTCGTCCGCGAACACCTCCGCGATGTTCACCGCCACCTCGGCCTTGGCCGCGTAGGTCGCGCCGAACCGCTCCTCGTCCATCCGCGCCAGGCTCTGGTCCCCGAGCACGATGGTGGAGTGCAGCACCCCCCGCACCGGGCCGTAGCGGCGCACGACCTCGTCACGGGCGCGCCGCAACGCCGCCGGGTCGGTGGCGTCGGCCTGGATGTAGTCGGGGGCGGGCCCGTGGGCCGAAAGCCGGTGGCGGAGCTCCTCGATCCTGTCGTCGAGCGGACGGCGGCCGATCCACACCACCCGCGCCTTGTACCGGCGGATCAGGTGCTCGGTCCAGACGACGCCGATGCCCCCGGCGCCGCCGACGGCCACGACCACGTCGTCCGGCCGCAGGTTCTCGTGCACGGGTCCGGCCGGAACGGGCTCGGTCAGCTCCAGCAGCCCCTGGCGGTACCACTCGCCGTCCCGGCGTGCCAGCAGCGCGCCGCCGGGCTGCGGGGCCAGCTCCAGCACCTCGTTCCACGGCACGGGCTCACCGGCGGGCACGTCCACCACCCGGACCGGCCACTGTGGACACTCACGGGCGAGCGAGCCGAACAGGCCGTGCGCGCCGGCCCCCGCCGGGTTCACCACCTCGTCGCCGGGGAGGAGCCGGGCCTGCCTGGTGATCACCGTCCAGCCGATCTCCCGGCCGTCACCACCGCTCGCCTGCACCGCCTTGACGAGGCGGAACGCCGTGCCGGCGGCCACCGGGTCCAGCACCACCACGTGCTCGGCGTCGGCCGGAAGGGCGGAGGTCAGCTCCTCCACGGTGCTCTCGGGGTCCAGCACCACAACGCGCGGCCGGAGCTCGCGGAACGCGGCCCGCTCCGCCGCGTCCCCGCCGAACAGCACCACCCGGGCCTGCTCGGCGGGCCATGCCGGGACGGGATCCACCCGGACGGCGTCCCACACCGGTGCCATGAGGCAGGTCCTGGCCTCCGCCGGGAGCGCGGGCGCCGGCAGGGCCTTGATGCTGAACCCGAGCATCCTCACGCAGACGAGCCCGTCGGCGTCGCAGACGTCGATGTCGAACCGGTGCACGTCACCACCGCGGTCCTCGGCGCCGCCGCGGACGACGACCCAGCCGTCCGCGGGTGTCGCGGCCCGCACCTGGACCTCGCGCACCGCGAAGGGCAGCGCGAGACGACCTTCCGCACCGGGGTCCTCACCGCTCCACGCGCCGAGGACGGCCTGGAAGGCGCCGTCGAGAACACTGGGGTTGAGCACCAGCGGCGACTCGGCCTCACGCGGAACGGTCAGCCGCGCCACCGCCACGCCGTCGCCGACGTGCAGGGAGCGGACAGCGCGCAGGGCCGGGCCGTAGCTCATGCCGAGGCGCTCGTAGAGCCGGTAGAACTCGCCGGAGTCCATGCCGCGCGCACAGGTGTCGAGCAGCCGTCGCACGTCGATCGTCTCGGTGGTCCTGGCGAGAGCCTCGTCGAGGTGTCCGACGCCTTGGGCGTGCACCGCCTCCGCGCCCGCCACCCGCACCGCGAACTCGCGCGCTCCCGAGCCGTGCGGGGGCGAGAGGCTCACCTCGACGCCGCAGCTTCCGGTGACCTCGATGGGCCGCAGCCAGCACACGTCACGCAGCCGCAGGCCGGTGACCGCGGCACCGGAGGTGAACGCTTCCCTCGCCAGTTCGAGGTAGGCGACCGCGGGCAGCACCGGAACCCCGCGCACGAGGTGGTCGCGCACGTAGAACTCGTTGCCGCTCAACACGTGCGGGCCGTGCGGTGCGGTGGCGGCGCGGGAAGCGCCGTCGGCGATCCAGAAGCGGCGCAGGTTGAACGGGTACGACGGCAGCGGGACGCGGCGCGGCGGGGTGTCGCCGTACAGCCGCCGCCAGTCGAAGTCGAAGCCACCGGCCCACAGTTCGAGCAGGCGCGACAACTTGCCCTTGGCGACCCAGGTGTCCATCGCGGCGGCGATGTCCTCGTCCGCGGCGAGCACCTTCCACAACCCGTTCGGCTGCGGGCTGCCCCGGTGCACGTGCCCCGGCAGCTCACCGGCCACGAACGCGCTCAGCACCTCCCGCAGGTCCTCCACGGTCCGCGCGGTGAAGGCGAGCCGTTCGGGCATCGCCACCCTGCCGACCTGGAGGGTGTACGCCAGGCCCGCCAGGTCGACGTCGGACGGCGTGCGGTCGTCGAGCCAGGACAGCAACTGCCGGGCGCGAGCCACCAGGGTGCCGGGTTCCCTGGCGGACAGCACGATGGCGAACGGCCCCTGCGCGGCGTTCGCGGTGGTGGTGGCGGCGGGCGCGCGGTACTCCTCGATCACGACGTGCGCGTTCGCGCCGCCGAAGCCGAACGAGCTGACGCCGGCCCTGCGCGGGAGCTCCCTGCCGTCGGCGTCGAGGGGCGCCGGCCAGTGCTGCCGTTCGCGCACCAGGAAGAAGGGACTGCCGTCCAGGTCGACGTACGGGTTGACGGTCTCGCAGTGCAGGCTCTCGACCAGGGTGCGGTGCCGCATCTGCAGCAGCACCTTGATCACGCCGGCGATGCCGGCGGACAGCTCGAGGTGCCCGATGTTGGTCTTGACCGTGCCGATGCCGCAGTGGGTCCCGCCGACCTCGGTCCCGAAGTCGGCGTAGAGCTGCCGGAAAGCGTCCCGGAGACCGTTGACCTCCACGGGATCGCCGAGCTTCGTGCCGGTGCCGTGCGCTTCGACGTAGCCGATCGTGCGCGGGTCGACGCCCGCCCGGCGGTGGGCGTCGAGGATCACCGCCGCCTGCGCCCTCGGGTTCGGCGCGGTCAGCGAGTTGGCGCGGCCGCCGTGGTTGACCGCGGTCGCACGGATCACGCCGTGGATGTGGTCGCCATCGCGTTCGGCCGCGGAGAGCTTCTTGAGCACGAGCATCCCGACGCCCTCGCCGCGGGAGTAGCCGTCGGCGCGGTCGGAGAACGACTTGCAGCGGCCGTCGTCGCTGAGCATCCCCGCCCGGCCGAAGCTGATGTGGCCGTCCGGCACGGGCACGGTGTTGACCCCGCCCGCCACCGCCATCGAGCACTCACCCCGTTCCAACGCGGTCACCGCCCGGTGCAGGGCGACGAGAGAACTGGAGCACGCCGTCTCGACCGGCTCGCTCGGGCCGTGCACGTCGAGGAAGAAGCTCATCCTGTTGGGGCCGATGGACGGCACGGTGGCCGTCGCGGCCACACCGTCCCCGCCACGCGCGTGCTGCTCGATCAACCGGTGGTACCCCGTGCCCGCGGTGCCCACGATGATGCCCAGATCGCTGCCGGCCAGCGAGGAGGCCGCGTAGCCCGCGTCCTCCAGCGCCTTCCACACGTGCAGCATGAGCAACCGGTGCTGGGGATCCATCAACCGCGCCTCGCGCGGCGCGATGCCGAAGAACTCCGGGTCGAAGTCGGCGACACCGTCCACGAACCCGCCCCACTTGACGGTCGTGCGGCCCTCCTCCGCGAACGGGTCGCCGTACAGCTCCCGCCAGTCCCAGCGGTCGGCGGGCACCTCGCTGATGCAGTCGCGGCCCTCGTGGAGGTTGTGCCAGAAGGCGTCGAGGTCGTCCGCCTGCGGGAAGCGACAGCTCACCCCGATGATCGCGATGGCGTCCGTCCCCCGGTCCTCGGCGGCGGGAGCCTGTCGCGGAAGTGCCGCGGGTGCGGGGGCAGGCCGCGCCGGTGCCACGGGCTCGGAGACGGGTGACGGCACCACGGGCGAGGCCTCTTCCCGCGCCACCGGAACGGTGGCGGGGCGCAGACCGAGGCGGGCGGCGAGCCCGGAGCCGTGCTCGTCGGCGATGTGCGCCGCCAGCGCGCGCAGGTTCGGGTGGTCGAACATCGTGGTGGGCTTGATGTCGACGCCCAGCGCGTCGTTGACCATGCTCGCGAGCTGGGTGATGATCACCGAGTCGAGCCCGTACTCGCTGAGGTCGACGTCGACGTCCAGGTCGTCGGCGCTGACCTTGAGCAACTGCCGGACCTTGTCCGCCAGGACGTCGCACACCCGGTCCCGCAGCACCTCCGGGTCGACACCGGACGGCACCGCGGGTCCGGCCTGCTCTGCCTCCTGCGGCTGTTCAGCCTTCTGCGCCTGCCCAGCCCCCTGCAACTGCCTGGCCAGGCGTACCGCTTCCGCCTTGCCGATCCGCCCCTGGCTGACCAGTTCGTACAGCTGGGTCACCGAGGTGACGCGGTGGCTCATGTCGGGCTCCGTTCGCGTTCGGGGAAGTACCGAGGCGCCGCAGGGGCAGGAGGCAGGTGCGCGGCACCCGCCTGTCACAAGGTCGCGGAGCGGGTTCCCGCTCCGGTCCCCGTCACCTCACCCACGGCGGTAACACAGACAAATCGGACAGCAAGAAGCGGACGTCAGCGGGCGGCGAACCGGCTGAGGTGTGCCGCCGCGGCGTCGAGCAGCATCAGGCCCACCTCGTCGACGTGCCGGTGCCGCCACGACGCGTGCGGGGTGTCCCGCACCCACTGGTTGAAGGAGCCCAGCGCCGGTCCTGTGTGGACCTGGTAGTTGACCTTGTCGTCCGGCCTGCCCTCCAGCGCGATCCGCGCGCTGTACCCGAAGTAGCGCCGGAAGACCAGGGCCATCTTCTGCTTCGGCTGCCGGGCGGCCTGCTCGGCCAGCTCGGCCCTGCCGGTCGCCCGCAGGTGCCGCACGACGTCGGCCCAGACCTCGTCCAGCGGCTTGCGGAAGTAGGTGCGTTCGAGCAGCGAACGGGTCTTCTCCGGCAGGTCGTCGAGGCTGTCGTGGTGGGTGTAGAGCGCGTGGAGCTTGTTGCCGCGCGCCGGGAAGAACACGCCTTTGCGCAGCACCTGCACCTTGCTGCCGAGTTCGAACATGTCACCCGCCGGCGCGTACTCGGTGTCCTGCACGTCGATGTCCTGCAACATGTCCTTGACCACGTCGCTGGTCGCGGCCTCGACCGTGCACTGGTTGATCGAGCCGGTCACGACGAAGTCGGCGCCGAGCACGAACGCCGCCGCGACCGCGGCCGGTGTGCCGATCCCGCCGGCCAGTCCCATGCAGATCGGTTCGTCGTAGCCGCGCTCGGCCTCCGCGCGGCGCCGCAGTTCGAGCATCGACGGCAGCAGCACGGTCGGGATCCCTCCGTCGGTGTGCCCGCCGGAGTCCGCCTCGACGATGACGTCGTGGCTCATCGGCACGCGCCGGGCGAGCTCGGCCTGCTCCGCGGTGATCGCCCCGCTCGAGCGCAGCCGGTCCAGGACCGCGTCCGGGGCCGGGGCCAGGAACGCGGCCGCCACCTCCGGACGCGACACCTTGGCCACCACGCGGTGGTCGCAGATCGGTGCGCCGTCAGGACCTCGCCGCAGCCCGGTGGCCCGGTAACGCACCAGCGCCGGTGTCATCTGGATGAACGCCGACGCCTCGATCGTCCGGACGTGGTGGCGCAGCAGGAGGTCGACCAGCTCCTCCTCGGCCGCCGGGTCGTCGTGGTTCGCGATGACGTTGACGCCGTACGGGCCGTCCTGCCCCACCGCGGCCTGGATCTCCTTGACACCGCGTTCCACCTCCACCGGGTCCAGGCCACCGGTGCCGAGGAAGCCGAGCATGCCGGCGCGGCTGAGCCGGATGACCAGCTCGGGTGAGCTGACGCCGCGGTACATGCCGCCCGCGACGTAGGCGAACCGGAGGCCGTGGCGCTCGCGGAAGACCGCGCTGCCGAGCCCCTGGGCGCGCACGGCGGGGGTGCGGTGGGCCGCGCGGGTCCGTTCGACGAGCTTGGTCAGCACGGTGCCGCCCAGCTCCACGAACTCCGTGACGCCCGCGTCGAGCAGGTACCGCACGGTGTCGGTCCAGCGCACCGAGCGCACCAGGTGGTCGGCCAGCATCCCCGCCACGGCGCCGGCCGGGTAGGGCGCCGCGGTGGCGTTCGCGATCACCGGCGTCGCGGGACTGCCGAGGGCGACACCGTCGAGGAACCGGCGGAACTCCTGCTGCGCCGGGCGCATGAGCTCGGAGTGGAACGCGCCGGACACCCGCAGGCGGACCCAGCGGACCTTCCGCTCGTGCAGGAACTCGCCCAGCGCCTCGATCGACGCGGCGTCTCCCGACACCACGCACTGCTCGGGCGAGTTGTCGTTCGCCACCACGAGCGAGCCGAACCCGCCCTGCCGCAGCAGGTCGGTGACCTCGTCGCGGTCCAGGCCGGTCACCGCGACCATGCCGCCGCCCGCCGCGCCGGCCATCAGCTCACCCCGGCGCCGGACGAGGCGCAGCCCGGTCTCGAAGTCGAACGCACCGGCCGCGTGCAGCGCGCAGTACTCACCCAGGCTGTGCCCGGCGAAGAACGCCGCCCCGGTCCCTCCCTCGTCCTTCCAGCGCCGGTAGGCCAGCGCACCGACCACGAACAGGGCGGGCTGCGTGAACTCCGTGCGGTTCAGCTCGCGCCGAGGATCGTCCAGGCACAGCTCCCGCACCGAGTAGCCGAGCAGCGCCGAGGCCTGGTCGACCTGCTCGGGGTAGGCGTCGAACAGGTCACGACCCATGCCCTTCGACTGGGCACCCTGGCCCGGGAAGATCACCGCTGTGAGGCTCATGCCAGGCTCCGTTCGAACTCGGCCAGGGTGATGGAGCCGTCTCCCGCGGCGTCGATCAACCGGGCCAGGAAGTCGTCGTCCTGCTCGGCCGCCGCGGCAGGCGCCCCCGCGAGGGAACGAACGCGGAAACCGCTCAGCCGCACGCAGATCCGGCCGTCGTCGTCGCACACGTCGATGTCGAACACCTGCTCACCCGGCGATCGGTGTCCCTCGGCGAACCGGGCCACGGCCCAGGCGGACGCGGGCAGCGGCGCGATCACGCGCACCTCCCCGACGGCGCAGGGCACGGCGGTGGCCGTGTCGTCCGTGGCGAAGAGACCGAGGGTGCTCTGGAAGGCCGCGTCGAGCGTGCTCGGGTGGAGCACGAACGATGACGCTCCTCCCGCGGCGGCGGGAAGCCGCAGCCGCGCGACGGTGAGGCGTTCACCGCTGTGCAGCCGTTCGACCGCTCGCATCGCGGGACCGTAGGACAGGTCGAGGCGGGCGAACCGCTCGTAGCACTCCCGCGCCTCGATGACCGGGCCGTCGCAGCCGGCGATCAGGGCGTCGATGTCGTGTGCCGGCAACGGTTCCGGACTGGTCTCCCGCAGGAGGCCCGTCCCGTACACCGCCGGCGATCCCTGACCGGTCGTGCCGAAGACCCGGTAGGAGAGCGCGCCGGAATCCTCGACGGACAGTCCGATGTGGACTTCGGTGGCCGTCTCGACGGTGAGCGGTCGTTCCCAGGTGACGTCGGTCAGCGACCAGGACCGGTCACCACCCGCCAGTTCCGCCGCGGCCCTGGCCATCTCCAGGTAGGCCGCTCCCGGCAGCACCGCCGCGCCGCGCACCCGGTGGTCGGCGAGGAAGAACTCGCGGCCGGTGAGCCGCGTGGTGTAGCGCGGCCCGGTCAGGTCCGAGGTGTTGGCGTGCACCAGTGGGTGCAGCTTCGCCGCCGTCTTCCCCTCCACGGGCGTGCTCGTGTCGATCCAGTAGCGCTTGAGCCGGAACGGGTACGTCGGCAGCGGGATCCGGCGTGGGGACTCGGGGTGCCAGCGGCTCCAGTCGACCTCGGCGCCGCGCACCCACGCCCGCAGCACCTCCGCCGCGCTCGTCCCCGCCGGCGCGTCCGGAACCTCGTCCCTGGACACGCGGCCGGTGACGATCGTGCCGTCCGGTTCTCCTCGCAGCCACGACCTCAGCCCCGCCCGGAGCTCGGCCACCGTGCTCGCGACGCACCCGAGCCGTTCGGCCATCGGCGTCCGCCCGACGTGCGTGGTGTAGGCGATCGAGGGCAGTGCCGCGTCGTCGTGGGCGTCCAGTGCCTCGACCCACTCCTCCACCAGGGACCGCAGCACCTCGGGGTGGCTCGCGGACAACACGACGGGCACCGGCTGCGCGGGCGGGTTCCCCGCCACCGGCTTCGCCCGGTACTCCTCCACCACGACGTGCGCGTTCGCCCCGCCGAAACCGAACGAGCTGACTCCCGCGCGACGGGGCAGCTCGACGCCGTCGGCGTCGACCGGCGCCCGCCACGGTTGCTGCTCCCGCACCAGGTAGAACGGTGAGCCGTCCAGCTTGACGTACGGGTTGGTGTTGTCGTTGTTCAAGTTCCGCACCAGGGTGCGGTGCTTCATCTGCAGGAGCACCTTGATCAGGCCGGCGATCCCGGCCGCGACCTCCAGGTGCCCGATGTTGGTCTTCACGGACCCGATGCCGCAGTGCGGCGCGGTGACCTCCGCCGCACCGGTGTCGGCGTAGAGGTCGCGGAAGGCCTCCTTGAGGCCGTTGATCTCGACGGGGTCGCCGAGCCTCGTGCCGGTGCCGTGCGCCTCCACGTAGCCGACGGTGCGGGGGTCGATCCCGGCCCTGCGGTGGGCGGCGCGGACGACCGCGGCCTGCGCCTTCGGGTTGGGCGCGGTCAACGAGTTGGCGCGGCCACCGTGGTTCTCGGCGGTCCCCCTGATCAGGCCGTAGATGTGGTCACCGTCGCGCTCGGCCGCCGACAGCCGCTTGAGCACCAGCATGCCGACGCCCTCGCCGCGGCCGTACCCGTCGGCGTCGGCGGAGAAGGTCTTGCTCCTGCCGTTCTCGGCGAGCATGCCGGCCATGTTCATGCTGATGTGCAGGTCCTTGTTGATGATCGTGTTGACCCCGCCGACGATGGCCATGTCCGAGGTGCCGTCCTGAATGGCGCGGACCGCGCGGTGGACGGCGATGAGCGCGCTGGAGCAGGCGGTGTCGACCGGTTCGCTCGGGCCGTGCACTCCGAGGAAGTAGCTCATCCTGTTGGGCCCCATGCAGGGCGCCGCTCCGCTGGTGTCGTAGGCGTCCACCGCCGGCGAGTGCTTCGCCACCAGGGTCGGGTAGCCGGTGCTGGCGGTGCCGATGACGATCGCCAGGTCGGTGCCCTCGACGGACTCGGCCGAGTACCCGGCGTCCTCCAGCGCCTTCCACGCGTAGAGCAGCAGCAGCCGCTGCTGCGGGTCCATCAGCTCGGCCTCGCGCGGGGAGATGTCGAAGAACAGCGGGTCGAAGTCGCCGACGCCCTCGATGAACCCGCCCCACTTGACGTTGCTCGTGTTGGGCTCGGTGACCGGGTCGCCGAAGCACTCGCGCCAGTCCCAGCGGTCGGCCGGGATCTCGCTGATGCAGTCACGGCCGTCCAGCAGGTTCTGCCAGAACTCGGAGAGGTCGCGGGCCATCGGGAACCGGCCGCTCATGCCGATGACGGCGATCGGTTCCGGACCCGCCGGCTCCGGGGTGGTGGTGGCGGCGGTGGTAGTGGTGGCGGCGGGCACCGGAACCGGCGCGGGAGCGGGTTCCGGGGTCCGCCCGGCGACGGTGACGCGGTCGGCGTGGTGCTCCAGCAGGAAGTCGGCGAAGCCGCTCAGCGCCGGGTGCTCGAACAGGATCGTCGGATCCAGGTCGAGGCCGAACCGGTTGTTGACGGCCGTCACCAGCTCCGTCAGCGACAGCGAGTCGACGCCGTACCGCGACAGCTCGCGGCTGCCCTCGATCCGGTTGGCCGGCAGGCGCAGCACCGCGGCGGCCATGCCGATCAGCTCACCGAGCAGCGCCTCGTGGGACGGTGCTTCCGAGGTGACCGGGGTGATCGGGATTTCCGCGGTGGCCGGGATTTCCGCGGTGGCCGGTTCCGCTGCTGCCCCGGGAGCCGGGACGGCGCTGCCGAAGACGTCGCCGTGGGCCTGCCTGAGGTAGGACGCGAACCCGTCGAGCGTCGGGTACTCGATCAGCAGCGTGGGCACCAGGCCGAGGCCGAACTCGTCGTTGAGCACGCCGACGTACTCCACCAGCGAGATCGAGTCGAACCCGTACTCGGTCAGCTCCACCTCGCCCTCGATGTCGTCGACGGGCACGTCCAGCAAGGCCGCGACCCGGTCGGCGAGCAACCTCACCAGGGCGTCGTTCTCCGGCACGGGCAGGACCTCCACTTCACGGACGGGCTCGGGAGCGGTCAGGACGGTGCGCTCGATCCGTTCCCGGTCGCCGTAGACGACGAGGACGTGGGCTTCGCCGCTGCCGTAGGCGTGGTGCAGGGCGCGCACCCCGGCGGCCGAGGGCATGGGCAGCACGCCGACCGAGTCGCGCATCGCCCGCTCGGTCGCGGCGTCGACGCGCATCCCGCCGTCCGTCCACAGTGGCCAGCCGACGCTGAGCGTGCGCCCGCGCCGCTTGCCGGAGGCCACCAGCGCCTCGCGGTGGACGGCGTACCCGTCGAGGAACGCGTTGGCCGCGGCGTAGTCGGCCTGGCCGGGGTTGCCGGACGAGGACAGCGACGAGAACCCGATGAAGAAGTCCAGGTCCTCCCCCGCGGTGGCCTCGTCCAGGTTGACGAAGCCCGCGACCTTGGCGGCGAACACCTCCCGCAGCTGTGCGGCCGTCTTGCGGACGAGGTACCCGTCGCGCAGCACCCCGGCGGAGTGCAGCACACCGGTCAGCTCGCCGTGCGACGCCACGACCTCCGCGACGCACCGGCCGACAGCGGCCCGGTCGGCCACGTCGAGCTGCCGGTACTCCGCCCGCGCACCGCGCGCCCGCAGCTCCTCCAGCAGCTCGCGCTGGCTCGCGGCGGCGGGGGAACGCCCGCACAGCACGAGCACGGAGTCCCTGACGCTGGCGGCGATCTCCCTGGCGAACACGGCCCCGAGGCCGCCGGCGCCACCGGTGATCAGGTACACACCGCCGTCCCGCCACGGCCGCACGGCCGGGGCCTCGCCGAGCGGGGTCCAGCGCGCGACCTCACGGCGTCCGGCGACCACCCTGGTCACCACGTCGTCCGCGGCGGACGACTCCTGGCGCAGGCGAGCCGCCAGAGAGGCCGCGTCCGCACCGGGTTCGACCACGACGAGCTGGGTGAGCAGCTTGGAGCACTCGTTGCGCGCCGTCCGCAGCAGCCCGGCCAGCCCGGCGAGCGGCTGGTGCTCAGGCCCGCCGGGAACGACGACCTGCACCAGCACCCAGCCGTCCCTGCTGGCCTTGGCGGCGTCCTGGAGCCGGGAGAGCAGGACCTCGGCCCCGCGGGTGTACGTCGTGGCGAGGTCGTCACCGGCGGGCAGCACCTCGCAGTGGACGCCGAGCCGGTCGGCGACGTCGCCGGGGTCGACCTCCGCGAAGTACACCTCGTGCCGGACGAACCGCCTGGTGTCGCCCGCGGCCGGGGCCCGGTGCCAGCCGGAGCGACCCAGCACCAGCGCACCGGGCTCCCCCGCTCGCGGTGCCGGCACCTGCGCCTCGCCCGTCCCGGCCTGCCGCTCCCGCGGTTCGGCCACCCGCGGCTGCTCGGCCGGCTGCTCGCCCGCGCCGAACTCGCGGAAGGTGAAGCCGAGCAGGCGCACGCACACCTGCCCCGAGTCGTCGCAGAGGTCGATGTCCAGCCGCCGGACGGTGCCGGGCAGGTCGTTGGACGACGGCCGGACCACCGCCCAGCCCTCCACCGGCGTGGGCGCGTACACCGTGGCCTCGGTGAGGGCGAACGGCAGTGCCGCGGTGACGTCGTCCCTGCCTTCGGCGAGCGCGAGGCCGTGGGTCGCCTGCAGGGCCGAGTCGAGCACCGCCGGGTGCACGGTGAAGCCGTCACCGGCCGCCGCCGGCCTGCGCACCCTGGCGACGATCAGGCCGTCGCCGATCTCCAGCCGCTCGACGCCGCGCATCGCTTCACCGAGGTCCACCTCCGTGCCCCCGTACCGGGCGTAGCAGGCGGTGCGGTCGAGCGCGGGGCGGGTGCACTTCGCGCGCAACCCGGCGATGTCCAGCTTCGGCGGCACCACGTCCACCGCGCGTTCGACGCGTCCTTGGCCGTGCACCAGCGTTTCGCCGCCGACGGTCGTCGTGATCCGGTAGCCGAAGCCGCCGTCGCCCGGTTCGAGCGCCACCTCGGCCGCGGTCGGGACGGGGATGCGCGCCGGGCGGACCCAGACGACGTTGCGCAGCGTCACCCCGGTCCGGCCGAAGCCCTCGGCCTCGGCCGCCGCCCTGGCCAGTTCCAGGTAGGCGACGCCGGGCAGCACCGGGACACCGGAGAGCCGGTGCTGGTCCAGGAAGAACTCGCGGCCGGTGAGGTCGGCGACGTAGGACCCGCCCCGCTTGTGGACGGCCAGGGCGGACTGGGCGGACCGGGCGGGCTGGGCGGACCGGGTGGGCTGGGCGGACCGGGCGGGCGCCGGCGGCGTGGAGATCCAGTACCGCTCGCCACCGAACGGGTAGCCGGGCAGCGGAACCACGTGGAAGCCGCGTCCGAACAGGCCCCCGAGCACCGCGATCTCACCGCGCACGAACCGTCGCGCGACCTCGGTCAGCGCCAGGCCTTCGGTTCCCGCGGTCGTGGGGACGTCGTCGGGCACCGAACCGGCCACCACGGACTCGGCGTGGCCGTCGCGCAGCCAGACGCGCAGCGCGCCCAGCCACTCGTCCCGGTCGCCGGTCACGACGGCGAGCCGCAGCTTCTCGTGGCGACGACCCGTGGCGAGGGTGTACGCGAGGTCGCCGAGGTCGAGGTCCGGGCGCGCCGCGACGTGGGTGATCATGCGCTCGACGTGGGCGCGCAGCGCGGTGTCGTCCTGGGCGGACAACACCACCAGCCACTCGTCCCGGTCCTGCCGCGCCGGCCGGGTGACCTCGGGCGCCTCTTCGACGACGAGGTGCGCGTTGGTGCCGCTGGCGCCGAACGAGCTGACCCCGGCCCGGCGCGGCCCCGACGCGGGAGCGGGCCACTCCCGCAGGGTGGTCGGCACGTAGAACGGGCTGCCCTGCAACGAGATCGCGGGGTTCTCGCGGGTGAAGTGCAGCGACGGCGGCACCTGCCCGTGGTGCAGCGACAGCAGCGCCTTGATCGTGCCCGCCACGCCGGCGGTGAACTGGGTGTGGCCCAGGTTGGTCTTGATGGAGCCGAGCGCGCAGCTCCCCTCCGGCGCGCCGGTGAAGGCCTCCGCCAGCGCGCCGAACTCGATCGGGTCGCCGAGCGGCGTGCCGGTGCCGTGCGCCTCGATCATCTGCACCCCGCCGGGGCGCACGCCCGCGTCGCGGTGGACCTGGCGCACCAGGTCCGTCTGGGCCTGGGCGCTCGGCGCGGTGATGCCGTTGGTGGCACCGTCCTGGTTGACGCCGGAGGCGCTGATGACGCCGTAGACGTGGTCCCCGTCGCGCAGGGCGTCGGACAGGCGCTTGAGCACCAGGACGCCAGCGCCCTCACCGGGCACCATCCCGTCCGCGGCCGCGTCGAAGGTGCGGCAGCGACCCGTCGGCGACAGCATCTTCGCCGTGGCCGAGAACTCGTAGAGCCGCGGTGTCGCCTGGACGAACACGCCACCGGCCAAGGCCATCGACACCGTGCCGAGGCGCAGCGCGTCACAGGCGAGGTGGATGGCGACGAGGGAGCTGGAGCACGCCGAGTCCACCGCGACCGCGGGACCGGACAGGTCGAGCAGGTAGGAGATGCGCGACGCGATGACCGAGGCCATGTTGCCCCACATGGTCTGCGGAGGCCGCTCGTCGCCGATCAGCTCGTGGTAGTCGCCGGGGTAGGCGCCGACGTAGACGCCACAGCCGCGGTCGGTCAGCCGTTCACCGGCGTAGCCCGCGTCCTCCAGCGCGTGCCAGCACTCCTCGAGGAAGACCCTCTGCTGCGGGTCGGTGTAGGTGGCCTCGACGCCCGAGACGCTGAAGAACAACGCGTCGAACCGGGCGGGGTCGTCGAGGAAGCTGCCGTGCTGGCGGCCGGACCTCTTGCCGAGCTTCCCGTCGAGGTCCCAGCGGGTGACCTCGCCGACGAGGTCGTCCCCCGCGGCCAGGTGCTCCCACAGCCGCTCGGCGTCCGGGGTGTCCGCGAACCGGGCGGCGAGCCCGACGACGGCGATGGGCTCGTCGGCCGCCCTGGCGGCGGCCGGTCGCCCGCCGGACGGGCCGCTGCCGTTCACCCAGGCGCTGCGGCGCTGGAACGGGTAGGTGGGCAGCGGCGTCCGCCGCACGTCCAGGCCGGTGAAGAGCCCCTCGCTCGCCAGCCGTCCGCCTTCGACCCACCGCGTGCGGACACCGTCGAGCGTGACGTCGCGCGCCGGGTGCGAGGTCCCGTCGGCCAGCCAGTCCTCCAAGCGGGACAACAGCGTTCGGTGGTCGGCCGCGACGAAGGCCACCCGGTGCGCGAAGTGGGCGCGGCCGTGCACCAGGGTGTGGCTGACGTCGGCGACGCTGACCTCCGGGGTGTCCCGCAGGTGCCGGGCCAGGTTCGCGACGAGCTGCCGCACCGCCTCCTGCCGTGGCGCGGACAGCGGGAACAGCAGCTCACGACCGTCGTGCGGCCGGGCCGCGAGGGCGGGCGGCTCTTCCACCACGAGGTGGGCGTTGGTGCCGCTGAACCCGAACGAGCTGGTCGCGGCGACCCGCTTGCCCCAGCGGTTCGGTTCCCACGGCGTGAGCTCGGTGTGGACGCGGAACGGGCTGCCGTCGAGCCGGATCGCCGGGTTCGTCTCGTCGTGGTGCAGCGACGGCGGCAGCATGCGGTGCCGCAGGGCGAGCACGATCTTGAGCACGCCCGCCACCCCGGCGGCGGACATGGTGTGCCCGAGGTTCGTCTTCAGCGAGCCCAGCGCACAGCCGGTGGACCCCTCCGCGGTGCCGAACGCGCGGACGAGCGCCTCGGTCTCGATGGGGTCGCCGAGCTTCGTTCCGGTGCCGTGCGCCTCCACCATGCCGATCTCGGCCGGGTCGACGCCGAAGCGCTCGTACACCTCGCGGATCAGCCGCTCCTGGGACGCCGCGCTCGGCGCGGTGATCCCGTTGGTCGCACCGTCCTGGTTGATCCCGGAGCCGCGGATCACCGCGTGCACGTGGTCGCCGTCGGCGAGTGCGTCGGAGAGCCGCTTGAGCACGACGACGCCGACTCCCTCGCCGGGCACGAACCCGTCCGCGGCGGAGTCGAAGGTGTGGCAGCGGCCGGTCGGGGACAGCATGCCGGCGTGGCCCGCGGTCAGGTAGGTGTTCGGGGTCGTCTGCACCGCCACGCCACCGGCGACGGCCAGGTCGGTCTCCCCGTCGCGCAGGCCCTGGCAGGCGAGGTGGATCGCGACGAGCGAGCTGGAGCAGGCGGTGTCGACGGCGATCGCCGGACCGTGCAGGTTCAGGTGGTAGGCCACCCTGGCGGGCACGATGGACGGCGCGTTGCCCCAGGCCGCCTGGGCGGGCGGGCGCTCGGTGAACCACGAGGTGTAGTCACCACCGGTGCAGCCGACGTAGACGCCCGCGCGCTTGCCGTCGAGCGCGGCACCGACGTAGCCGGCGTTCTCCAGGGCCGTCCACGCCTCCTCCACGAACAGCCGCTGCTGCGGGTCGGTGTAGGCGGCCTCGCGGCCGGACATGCGGAAGAACTGGGCGTCGAACTCGTCGATGCCGTCCAGGAAACCGCCTTCCCGGCAGGCCACGTCCGTCCACTCCGGACCGGAGACGTCCCAGCGCTCGATCGGGGTGACCAGGTCGTCGCCGTCGGCGAGGTGCTGCCACAACGCGTCCAGGTCGGGCGAACCGGCGAACCGGCCGCTGACGCCGATGATCGCGATGGGGTCCGCCGAGTCCGGCCCCGGCGCCGCCGCGGGGTGCGCCGGAACCGGCTGTGACTCCGTGGTCTCCCGGGGTGCCGGAACCGCCGCCGGTTCGGGAACCGCCACCGGTTCCGGGGTCTTCACCGGCTCCGGGGTCGCGGGCTCCTGCACCGCACCGGGCAGGACAGGCCGGTGCTCGGCGGCGATGTGGCCGGCCAGCAGGTCGACGCTGCGGTAGTCGAAGATCACCGTGGTGAGCAGGTCGAGCCCGAGGCTCTCGTTGAGCCGCTGCACGAACCCGGCGCCCACGATCGAGTCGAGTCCGTAGTCGGCGAAGGCCCGCTCCGGATCGATCTGCGCCTCCGCCATCCGCAGCGCGTCGGCGAGCTCCCGCAGCACCACCGCGCGGATCGACGTCTCCTGCACGACCTCGGCGCGCACCGGAGCGGGCTCGGGCGCCGGCGCGGCCGTGCTCTCCCGCGGTCCTCGCGAGACACCGTCGCTGTGGGCGATGACGACCTGCTGGCCGAGCGGCTCGCCGTCCGCGGCGGCGTGCACGACGCCGGTGAAGCCCTCCCGCTCCAGCACGGCGCGCCACGAGGCCGGGGACAGCGCGGGACCGCCGGGCACCCTGAGCTCCGGGTCGGTGTGCGCCCACCAGCCGTCGAGCAGGCCGAACGTCAGGTGGTTGACCAGGTAGAAACCGCTGATCTCGTTGAGCGCGAGCAGACCACCGCCACGCAGCAACGCCTTGACCCCGCGCAGAGTCGCGCGCACGTCCTCGGTGGTGTGCAACACGTTGGCGGCGATCACGACGTCGAACGCGCCGAGGTCCAGCCCTTGCCCGTGCGGCGGCCGGGCGGCGTCGAACAGCCGGTAGGTCAGGTAGTCGTGCCGCGCGCCGAACGAGTCCTCGGCGCGGTGCAGGAACGCCCGCGAGATGTCGGTGAAGCAGTACTCGGCCGGCGGCAGGCCTTCGCGGGTGAGCCGGTCGAGGACGACGCGCGTGGTGCCGCCGGTGCCCGCGCCGACCTCGAGCACGCGCAGCCGCGCGTGCGGCTCCGCCGCGAGCCGGGCCCGCAGGAACTCCACGACGTGCTCGGCCAGCACGGCGTTGAAGTGGTCGGCGACCCGGTTGTCCCGGTAGACGCCCTCGACGAGGTCGAAGGAACCGTTGGGGAAGAGCACGTCGGTGGCGAGCACCTCGCCGCTCAGCACCGCGGGCAGCGCGGGCACGGTGCGGGCGAGCAGCGCGAGCGGGGTCCGCAGGTCGGGGTTGGCCTCCGCCCACCGGCCCGTGCACCGGGCCCACTCCTCCCGGCACGCCGCCGCGTCCGCCGTCACCGCCCAACGGCCGGTGGCGTCGACGAGGCCGTGCTCGGCGAGCGCTCGCAGCATCGGCGGGACCCAGGAGGCGAACCGGGCGTCAGCGCGCAGCCGCGACGGGCCGGCGAAGCCCGCGTCGCGCAGCTCGGCGGCGACCCAGCGGCACAGGGCGGCGTCGATCTCGGCCGGCAGCGGCCCGTCCTGGTAGGCGGCGAGCGCGACCGGCAGCCGCGGGTCCCGCACCTCGACCGGCGCGACGGCGACCCGCGGGCGCACCGCCGCGACCTCACCGGTGAGCACGCCCTCCACCGGCAGCGGGCGGCCCAGCCGCAGGAAACCGGCGACGTCGAGCGGACCGGCGAGCAGCGCCTCGACCACGGCCATCGCGGCGGCCGGGTCGATCGGGGCGAGGCCGAGCGAGGCCATACCCTCGATCAGGTCCTCGGTCACGTTGCCCCAGTAACCCCAGTTGACCGTCTTCACCGGGCACCCGAGCAAGGCGCGCAGACCGTCGGCGGCCGCGTCGACGTAGGCGCAGGCCGCGGCGTAGTGCGCCTGGTTCGCGTTGCGGATGTGGCTGACCAGCGAGGAGACCAGCAGGACGAAGTCGAGGCCGAGCCCGCCGAACGCGTCCGCGAGGTGCACGACCGGGTCCACTTTGGACGCGAGCGTCGCGGCGAGCTCCTCGTCGGTGAGCGCGGTGATCGGGGTGTGGGTGAAGGTCATCGCGAGGTGCACGACACCGTCGACCCGGCCGTACCGGGCGACGACCTCGTCGCGCACCCGGCGCAGCGCCCGCGGGTCACCCGCGTCGGCCTGCAGGTAGAGCGGTTCCGGACCGGTGAGGCCGGCCTTGCGGGCGCGGACGTCGTTCTCGGCACGCCGGCCGACCCACACGACCTGGGCTCCGTGCGTGCGGGCGAGGTGCTCGGTCAGCACGACGCCGAGATCACCGGCTCCGCCGATGAGCACGTACACACCGCCGCGCCGGATCGCGGAGGTGGCGGGCACGGGCAGATCGACCTGGACGAGCCGCCGGCGCAGCCACTGGCCACCGGACTGCACGACGGGGTGGGCGCGCCGGTCGCAGGGCAGGCCGAACACCTCGGCGGGCTGCCAGGGCGTGTCCTTCGCGAGGTCGACGGCCCTGACCCGCCAGTGCGGCTGCTCCTTGGCCAGTGCGCCGATGAACCCGTGCAGGCTCGCCTGGGCCGGGTCCCCGCCGCCGGGCCCGAACGCGTCCCGGGTGAGCAGGGTGAGCTCGAGCTGACGGCCCGCGTACCGCGCCTGAACGGCGTTGACCATGTGCAGCAGGCGTTGCACGGCGGTGCGGTGGTCCCGGATGCGTTCGGCCGGGGTGCCGCCGGTGCGGGTCGGCACCGAGAGCACGACGTGGTCCGCGTCGTCCGGGATCGGGCCGAAGCCGTCCCAGGTGACCGCCTGGGGCACGGCCTGGTGCAGCACGGCGAAGTCGTCGGTGCCCAGGCCGATGGCGAGGACCCGGCCGGAGAGCTGGGCCGCGCCCGGCCGTTCGACCTCCCACACCGGGCAGACCGTGACGTCGCCGGCCGGCAGCACGTCGTCGGCCGTGGCACGCGGGCCGGGGACGGACTGGACCGCGGGTGCGGCGGCGGGAACCGGTGCCGCACCCGCGGGGATGGGCGTGGGGGCGGGAGCGGAGGTGGCCGCCGGAACGACCGGTGCAGCGGGAACCGGTGCAGCGGGAACCGGGGCAGCAGTGGGAACCGGTGCAGCGGAGGACTGCCCCGTCGCGGCCCCCTTCGGCAGCACGTCCGTGTACCAGTACCGCTCCCGCGCGAACGGGTAGGTCGGCAGGCCCACCTTGCGCGGGCGCGGCCCGTCGGCGTGCAGCAGCGACCAGTCCACCCGCGCGTGGCTCACCCAGGCTTCCGCCAGCGGCGCGAGCTTGCGCCGCGCGGCCCAGCGGGCCAGGGTCTCCTGGAAGTCCTCGTCGTGCCGCAGGGCCGCGAGCGGGCCCGCCGCGCTGCCCTCGTCGCCTGCGAAGGTGTCCGCGGGCAGCTCCGCGCCGGTGGCGTACGCGTCGAGAGCCGCCACCAGGGTCGGCAGATCCCGTGCCACCGTGGCGAAGCGCGCCGTCATCGGCTCGCGGCCGACCTGCAGCGTGTAGGCGATGTCGGGCAGGTCCGCGTCGCTCCAGGCACCGTCGCGCAGTGCGTCGCGCAGCCGCTCCGCCGACTCGCGCAACCGCTCGTGGTCCGCGGCCGAGAGCACCACCGCCTGGGCCTCGGGTGCACGCTCAGGACGTTCCGGCACGATGTACTCCTCCACGAGCAGATGGGCGTTCGATCCACCGGCGCCGAAGGCCGAGACCACCCCGGCCCTCGGGTCCGCGCCGGTGCGGGGCCAGGGCGCCGCCTCGCGCTGCAGCACGAACGGCGTGCGGCTGAAGTCGATCTCCGGGTTGACCTCGCGGGAGTGCAGGGACGGCGCGAAGGTGCCGTGCCGCATCTGCAGCAGCAGCTTGCTCAGGCCGGCGATCCCGGCCGCCGCCTCCAGGTGGCCGATGTTGGACTTGACGGAGCCGATCGCGCAGAACTCGCGGTCGTCGGTGAACTCGGCGAACGCCGAGGTGAGCCCGGCGATCTCGATCGGGTCGCCCAGCGGGGTGCCGGTGCCGTGCGCCTCCACGTACCCGATCCGGCGCGGGTCGACCCCGCTGCGGCGGTACACCTGCCGGATCACCGACGCCTGCGCGAGCGGGTTCGGCACGGTGAAGCCGTGCGTGTGGCCGCCGTGGTTGACCGCGGAGCCCCGGATGACCCCGAGGATCCGGTCACCGTCGGCCTCCGCGTGGGCCAGCGGGCGCAGCAGCACCGCGCCGACGCCCTCTCCGGGGACGTAGCCGTCGCCGCCCGCGCCGAAGCTGCGGCACCGGCCGTCGCTGGAGGCGAACTGGGTCTGCCCGATCATCAGGTACTTGCTCGGGTGCAGCGAGAGGTTCACCCCACCCGCCAGCGCGACGCCGCACTCCCCGCGGCGCAACGCGGCACACGCGAGGTGGATCGCGGTCAACGCCGCGGCGCACATCGTGTCGACGGCGACGCTCGGGCCGTTCGCGTCGAAGAAGTACGAGACGCGGTTCGCGATCGAGGCCAGGCTTCCCGGCACGACCACCGGCTCGCCGCGCACGGCCTGCTCGGCACCGTAGAGCTGGTACTCGGTGTACATCGCGCCGGCGAACACGCCGATGTCCCCGGCGTCCTCACCGACGACGGCCCTCGCCGCGTCCCGCAACGAGTCCCTCGTGTGGCCCGCGTCCTGCAGCGTCTCGTAAGCCGCCTGCAGGAACAGCCGCTCCTGCGGGTCCATTGTGGACGCGGCCGCGGGAGAGATGCCGAAGAACAGCGGGTCGAACTCGTCCACCCCGTCGAGGAAGCCACCCCACTTCGCGTAGGTGCGGCCCGGCACCCCGCGGCGCGGGTCGAAGTAGCGGTCGTGGTCCCAGCGGTCCGGCGGGATCTCCGTGACGCTGTCCACGCCGTCGAGCAGGTTGGTCCAGAACTCGTCGAGGTTCCGCGCTCCCGGGAAGCGGCCGGAGATCCCGATCACGGCGATCGGCATCTCCTCGTCCGTCCGAGCGGGTACCGCCGGCCCGGCGACCGGCTGGGGAACCGGAGCTGCCACCGGCGCGCTCACGACCTCCTGCTCGGCCGCGGGCAGGCCCACGAGCGCGGCGAGCGCCTCCGGCTGGGTCTTCACGAAGTGCGCGGCCAGCCCGTCGATCGTGCGCACCTCGAAGAACAGCGTGCTGCCGACGTCGTCGAGCCCGCGGCGCACCGCTTCGGTGAGCTGGACGACGAGGATCGAGTCGATGCCGTAGCGGTCGAAGCTCACGTCGGCGCGCACCGAGGAGACGGGGAGCTGCAACACCTCCGCCACGAGGGCGCGGAAGTGGTCGCGGGCACGCTCCAGAAGCTCGTCCTCGCGGCCAGCGGCCGAGGTCGTGGCCGGGCCGGGCTCGACGCGTTCCTCGACGACCGGGACGGCGGGCGGGGAGACCGGCTCGCTGTCCGGTCCGGCCGCGAAAGCCGCTCCTCCTGCGGGAACCGGCTGCCGGACGACACCGTCGGCGCAGGCCACGAACACCTGCTGGCCGAGGTCGTCGGCGCCTTCCGCCGCGATGAACGCGGACCGGAAACCGGTCTCGCCGAGCGCGCGCAGCCAGTTGGCCGGCGTGAGCCCCGGGGAGCCGGGGATCCGCAGCGCCGGGTCGTCGTAGCGCCACCAGCCCTCCAGCAGGCCGAAGGTGAGGTGGCTGAAGTAGACGTTGTCGCTCAGCTCGTTGAGCAGCAGCACGCCGTTCGCGCGCATCGCCGCCTTGGTGTTGGTGAGGGTCGAGCGGATGTTGCGGGTCGCGTGCAGCACGTTGGTCGCCACCACGACGTCGAAGCCGCCGAGGTCCAGCGACTGCTCCGCCAGGGGCTTCTCGACGTTGAGGATGCGGGTGTCCAGGTACGGCGCGATGTCGCCGAACGAACGGCGAGCGTGCAGCAGGAACGCCTTGGAGAGGTCGGTGTAGCAGTAGGTCTCGATGTTGTCGCGCCACGGTGCGAGGCGGGTGAACACCACCCTGCTCGTGCCGCCGGTGCCCGCGCCGATCTCCAGGAGCCGCAACCGCACGTCCGGGTTCTCCGCCACCCGTGCCCGCACGTGCTCGACGAGCGTGTCCGCGAGGACGTCGTTGAAGTAGTCGGCGACCGGGTTGTTGCGGTAGACCGCCTCCACCAGTTCGAGGGAGGACTTGGGGAACATGACGTCGGTGGCGGGACGGCGTCCGGTCAGGACGTCGTTCAGCGCCCGCAACGTGGTGTCGACGAGCACCGCCTGCGGCCGCTTGCCCTCGTTGTCGAGCCACGGCGCGCGGTCGGCGTCCCAGCGGCGCCAGGCGGCGCCGAGGTCCACCGGGCGCGGGTCGACCGCGGCGTAGCGGCCGTCACCGGACTCGCTCAGCAGCCCTTCGCGCACGAACACGTCCAGCGTGTGCGCGAGCCAGCGGCGGTAGAGGGCGATGATGCCACCGGCCGCCATCCACTCGTCGACCGTGCCCGCCCGGCCGGGGCCGAACAGGCCGAGGTCGCGCAGCAAGGCCCAGGTGATCCGGACGAGCGCCGGCTCCATGGACCGGCCGTGGCCGTCCGCGGCGACGCGCACGCGCTCGATGGCGGCCCGCCGGTCCGGCCGTGCCGCGAGCAGCGCCGCGGCCGGTGACTCGTTCGTCTGCGGCAGTGCCGTGACCGTGCTGCGCTCGTAGAACCTCGCGATGCTGCGGGAGTCCGCGGCCTTGAGCAGGGCGAGGCGGTGGTGGGGCGAGGTGAGCAGGAAGTCGACGGCGGCCATGCCCTCGTCCGGCTCGATCGAGCCGAGTCCGAGCCGCGCCATCCTGCGCCGGTAGCCGTCCTCGGCCACGATGCCGACGTTGCCCCAGTAGCCCCAGTTCATCACCTTGACCGGGCAGCCGAGGCGATCCGCGAGCCCGTCGGCGAAGGCGTCGGCGAACGTGCAGCCCGCCGCGTAGTTGGCCTGGCCGGCGGCGGTGAAGAACACCTGCATGGACGAGAAGAAGACGACGAATTCGAGCGGCTGGTCCGCGAAGACCTCCGCCAGCGCGACGGTCACGCCGGCCTTGGCGGCGTAGGTCGTCCGCAGGAGCTCCTCGTCCATCCGCGCCACGCTGCGGTCGCCCAGCACGATGGCGGTGTGCAGGACGCCGTGCACCGGCCCGTACCGCCGCACGACCTCGGCGCACGCCCGCCGCAGATCGTCCACATCGGACGCATCGCACGAGAGGTAGTCGGGGCGCGGCCCGATCGCGGCGAGCCGGTCCTGCTTCGCGGTGATCTCCGCGTCGAGGGGGCGGCGGCCGAGCCAGACGACCTGCGTGCCGTACCGGCGCAGCAGGTGCTCGGTCCACACCTCGCCGATGCCGCCCGCGCCACCGATGGCGACGACCACGCCGCCGGGTGCGCGTGGCGCGGCGACCGGCCCTTCGGCGGCCACCTCGACCAGGCGCGGCAGGACCCACTCACCGTGGCGGAGGGCGGCGACCCCGCCCCGCGCCTGCGCGGGCGGGTTCAGCACGGCGTCGAAGGGCACGGTCGCCCCGGCGGCGATGTCGACGACCCTGACCTGCCAGTGCGGGTACTCCTTCGCCACCGAGCCCAGCAGGCCGTGCACTCCCGCGTGGGTCGCGTCCACGGTCTCGTCCCCGCCCACCCGGCAGGCCTGCCGGGTGACGGCGGTGAACCCGATCTCGCGGCCGTCCGCGCCTCTGGCGAGCAGAGCCTTGATCCAGCGGAAGACGGTGAACGTCCCGTCCTGTCCTCCGCGTTCCGGAGCGAGCCAGACCACGTGGTCCGCATCGGCGGGAAGGCTCTCGTGGTCCTCCGCGCCGAGGGTGGTGGCGCCGGGGAACCGGGCCAGGAACGCCGCGCGCTCGGCCTCGCCGCCACCGGCGAGCACCGGGCGGCCGCCGATGGCGGGGTCGAGCTCGATCCCGTCCGGAACCGGGTCCCACACCGGGGCGAGCAGCGCCGTGCGCAGGTCCGGTTCCTCGGTGACGTGCCGGAAGGCGAGGCCGCGCAGGCGCACGGCGACCCGCCCGGCTTCGTCGCACACGTCGATGTCCACAGTGGACGACTGCGCGCCACCGCCGGTGTGCCGCAGGTGAGCCCACATCGTGCCGGAGACCGGTCGGAGGAGGTCGACCCGGTCGACGGCGAAGGGCAGGGCGGGCCGCCCCTCGCGCTCGGCGAGCTCACCGGACGCACCGCCGAACAGCCCGACGACAGCCTGGATGGCGCTGTCGAGCACGGCGGGGTGCGCGGCCAGGTCGTCGTCCTGCGCGCCCGCGGGCACGACGAGCTTCGCGAGCACCTCGCGGTCGCCGATGGCCAGGCCGTCGAGCGCGCGCAGGCGGGGTCCGTGGGCGATGCCGACCGCGTCGAGCGCGGCGTAGCACTGCTGCGCGGTCAGCGTCCGGGTGGCGCACCGCGCCCGCACGGCGTCCAGCGCCACGGTCTCGGCGGGTTCCGGCCGGGCATAGCGCCCGTGCGCGTGCACCTCGGCTTCGCCCCGGCAGATGCGGAACCTGTCCCCGTCGCGCTCCACCGCGAGGTCCGCGCCCTCGGGCCCGACCGGGAACGGCTGGGACCACACGAGGTCACGCAGCCCCACCGCCTCGAACGCACCGCTGGTCGCCCCACGGCGCGCGTACTCCAGCGACAGCACCGCGGGCAGCACGGCACGGCCGTTGACGTGGTGGTCGGCGAGGAAGAACTCCTGCCCGGTGAGCCGGGCGCGGTGGGCGGAGGCGGCGGCACGGCGCGCGGGCCAGTAGCGCTGCCGCTGGTACGGGTAGGTCGGCAGGGGGACGATCCGCCGCACGGCGGCCGGGAACGCGGCCTCGACGCCGGCGAGGTTCTCGCGCACGAACGCCGCCGCGAGCTCGGCGGCCGTGCCGGGCAGGACGCCCGCCCGTGGCGCGGCGTCGACGGCGACCTCGCCGGTGTGCGCGTCGGTCGCCGTTCCGGCGAGCCAGGCCCGCAGGCGCCGGGCGGCCTCGGCCGGGTCCGCCGCGACGACGGCGAGGCGGTGGGGCAGAGCTGCGCGGCCGGCCGCGAGGCTGTACGCGACCTCCGCCGCGGACAGGCCCGGTTCGCGCTCCAGGTGCGCGGCCAGCCGGCCGGCCGCCGCGCGCAGCGCCTCCGGTGACTTGGCGGACAGCAGGAACGCCTGCTCCCCCGGCACCTCGGCGGCCGGTCGGCGCCGGTACTCCTCCAGCACGACGTGGGCGTTGGTCCCGCTCGCGCCGAAGGAGCTCACGGCCGCGCGGCGCGGGCCCAGCTCGGGCTCCGGCCAGGCGACGGTCTCCGTCGGCACGGTGAACGCGCTGCCCTGCAACGGAATCCGCGCGTTCGCACCGGTGAAGTGCAGCGTGGCCGGGATCTGCCGGTGCCGCAGGGCCAGGACGGCCTTCACGACACCGGCGACCCCGGCGGCGAACTGGGTGTGCCCGAGGTTCGACTTGATCGACCCGAGCGCGACGCTGCCCGGCCGCGCTCCGGCGAAGACCTTCGACAGCGCGCGGAACTCGATCGGGTCGCCGAGCTGCGTACCGGTGCCGTGCGCCTCCACGAACTGGACACCGCCGACCCCCAGGTTGCCGTGCACCTCGCGCAGCAACCGCTCCTGGGACATCGCGCTCGGCGCGGTGATGCCGTTGGTGGTGCCGTCCTGGTTGACCCCCGAAGCGCGCACGACGGCGTGGATGTGGTCGCCGTCCCGTTCGGCGTCGGCGAGCCGCTTGAGGACGACCGCGCCCGCGCCCTCGCCGGGCACGAACCCGTCGGCGCCGGCGTCGAAGCTGCGGCAGCGGCCCGACGCCGAGAGCATCCCGGCCACGGAGGCGGACCGGTAGAGCCGCGGGGTGTTCTGGACGAAGACGCCGCCGGCGATGGCGAGGTCGGCGGCGCCGGTCAGCAGGTCGCGGCACGCGAGGTCGATCGCGACGAGCGAGCTCGAGCACGACGTGTCGACGGTGAGGGCGGGGCCGGTGAAGTCGAGCAGGTAGGCGATCCGCGACGCGACGACCGACCCCATGGTGCCCCACAACGCCTGCGCCGGCGCGTCTTCGCCGAGGTGCTCGGAGTAGTCACCGGCGTAGCAGCCGACGTAGACGCCGGCCCGCGCGCCGCGCCGGCGCTCACCGGTGTACCCCGCGTCCTCCAGCGCGTTCCAGCACTGCTCCAGGAAGATGCGCTGCTGCGGGTCCATCGCCGTGGCCTCGACACCCGAGATCCCGAAGAAGGCGGGGTCGAACCGGTCGACGTCGCGCAGGAAGCTGCCGGTGCGGCAGGCCACGTCGGCGGGCAGCGGCCAGCGCGTCACGGGTTCGACGAGGTCGTCGCCGGAGACCAGGTGCGCCCACAGCGCGTCCGGGTCCTCGGCGTCGCCGTAGCGGGCGGCGAGGCCGACGATCGCGATGGCGTCGTCCTGGCCGGAGGCGGCGGCGGTGACCGGGGCGGCGGCCGGGCGGGCGCCCGCCAGGAACGTGGCGAACCGCTCGGCGGTGCCGTGGTCGAACAGGTCGGTGGTGTCGGCGGAGGTGCCCAGGACCTCGTTGAGCCGGTGCACGAGGCTGACGCCCAGGATCGAGTCGAGCCCGTAGTCGGCGAACGGCCGGTGCCGCTCGATCTCCGAGACCTCCATCTGGAGGATCTCCGCGAGCTCGGTCAGCAGCGTGCTCTCCACGTCCACGCCCGCGGGGAGCGGGGCTGGCGTGGCCTGCGGCTCGATCGCGGCGGGCTCGAACCAGAACTCCGGTCCGGCGAAGGGGTAGCCGGGCAGGTGCACCCGCCGCGCACCCGATCCGTCCACTTCGGACCAGTCGATCGGGGTGCCCTTGACCCAGAAGGACGCGAGCTCGGCGTGGCAGCCGGTGTCGAGCCAGTGCCTGATCAGCTCGCGCAGCTCGGGTTTGGCCGCCAGTTCGGTGAGCGTCTCGTTGTTCGCCTGGACCCGGCCGCGCCACCACGACTCGCCGGAGGAGGCGGTCGCGGGAGCGGCGAGGAAGGCGCGGAGCTGGCGGCGCCACTCCAGCGCGTCCTGCGCCAGGAAGCACACCCGCTCGTCCATGGCCTCGCGGCCGGTGCGCAGGGTCGCCGCGACGGCCGCGAGGTCCGGCGCCTCCTGGGTGTCGAGCCACTGCGCCAGCTCCGCCACGCGGGCCCGCAGGTCGTCCTCGGTGCGCGCCGACAGCGGCAGCAGCAGAGGAGTCCGCGGTGCCGGTGGCGTCACCGCGGTGGAGAGGTGCTCGGCGATGATGACGTGGGCGTTCGCACCGCCGGCGCCGAACGAGGAGACACCGGCGATCCGGCGCCCGCCGGCGGGGCGCGGCCAGGCGCCGCCCTCGCGGCACAGCTCGAACGGCGTGGCCGCGAAGTCGATGTTCGGGTTGGTCCGCTCGGCGTGCAGCGTCGGCACGAGCTCGCCGTGGCGGAGCTGGAGCACGACCTTGGTCAGCCCGGCGATCCCCGCCGCCGCCTCGAGGTGCCCGATGTTCGACTTGACCGACCCGATCGCGCAGGAGGCGGTCGCGTCCGGTTCGAAGGCCTGGGTGAGTCCGTCGATCTCGACCGGGTCACCGAGCCGCGTGCCCGTGCCGTGCGCCTCGACGTAGCCGATGTCGCCCGCGCGCAGCCCGGCGGCCTCGATCGCGTCGCGGACGACAGCCGCCTGGGCGCGCGGGTTCGGCACCGTGTAGCCGTTCGTGCGGCCACCGTGGTTGATCGCGGAGCCGAGGATCACCGCGTGGATCGGGTCCCCGTCCGCCTCGGCCGCCGCCAGGGGCTTGAGCAGCACCGCGCCGACGCCCTCGCCGGGCACGAAGCCCTCGCCGCCCTCGCCGAAGCTGCGGCACCGCCCGTCGGCGGCGAGCATCCTGGAGCGGCACAGCTCCACGTAGGTCGAGGGGTGCAGGTAGAGGTTGACGCCGCCCGCGATGGCGACCTCGCAGGTGCCCTGCCGCAGGTGTTCGCACGCTTCGTGGATCGCGGTGAGCGAGGCCGAGCACATCGTGTCGACCGGCAGGCTCGGGCCTCGCAGGTCGAGCAGGTAGGAGACGCGGTTGGCCAGCGAGGCGAACGACGTGCGCGGCGCCCGGCGCGGGCCGCTCACCGCGGGCGGCACGTTGCGGTCGAAACCGGTCTTGGTCACCCCGGCGAACACGCCGACCCGGCCCCCGTGCCGGGTGGCGAGCCGCTCCCGCGTGTAGCCGGCGTCTTCGAGCGCGGACCACACCGTTTCCAGGAACAGCCGTTCCTGCGGGTCGATGTCGGCGGCCTCGCGCGGGGAGATACCGAAGAACGCCGCGTCGAAGCGGGCGAAGCCGTCGAGGAAACCTCCCCACCGGCTGTAGCTGGTGCCCGTCTCGACGGCCTTCTGCCGGTCGGGTTCGAAGAAGCCCTCCAGGGGCCAGCGCTGGGCCGGGACCTCGCGGATGCTGTCGCGGCCCGCTTTGAGGTTCGCCCAGAAGTCGTCCAGGGTCGGGGCGTCGGGGTAGCGGCCGCTGAGACCGATGATCGCGATCGGCTCGCCCGCCGGGGCCGGGCGGGCGGCGGTGGAGGCGGCGGGAACGGCGGGGGTGGTGGGAGCGGCGGAGGTGGTGGAAGCGGCGCGGGTGGGTTCCGGGCGCGCGGTGGCCTCGGCCGTGACAGCGGCAGGCGTGGGCTCCGAGCGTGCGGTCATCTCTGCCGTGACAGCGGCACGGGTGGGCTCTCGGCGCGCGGTCACCTCGGCCGTGGCCGCGACACGGGCGGGTTCCGGGCGCGCGGTCACCTCGGCCGCAACAGCGGCATGCGCGGGCTCCGGGCGCGTAATCACCTCGGCCGCAACCGCGGCAGGCGCGGGCTCCCGGCTCACAGTCACCTCGGCCCCGACCGCGGCGGGCGCGGGAGCCCCGTCCTCGACATCGGCCAGCCAGCGCACACATCCCTCGGGGTAGCGCTCGGTCAGGTGCGCGGCCAGCTCCGCGAGCGTGGGGTACTGGTAGAGCACCGTCTTCGGCAGTGCGCCGAACCACCGCGCGAACTGCTTGTTCAGCCGGGTGACGGCGATCGAGTCGATGCCGTGGCTGTCGAGCGGCGCGGTGGCGTCGAGCGTGGCGGGGTCGAGTCGCATGGTCTCGGCGATCAGGCCCTTGAGCCGTCCGAGCACCTCCCCGCGGAGGTCGTCCGTGCGGGTCATCCCTTCTCCTCCCCCGGAGATCACGACGTGGGTGGCACCGAGCTCGACGGCTCCGTGCAGGGCGGCCAGCGCGGCCCCGGTGGGCAGCGGCGGGCCGAAGCGCTCGGTGAGCGCGGGAAGTTCCTCGGCGGGCACGCGCATGCCGCCGTCCTGCCACAGCGGCCAGGCCAGCGAGATGCTCAGCCCGTGCCGTTCGCCGCGGCTGACGAGTTCCTGGCGGTGCGCGGCGTAGGCGTCGAGAAAGCCGTTGCCGGCGGTGTAGGCGGCCTGGCCCGCGTTGCCGAAGACTCCCGCGGCGGCGGAGAACGCGGCGAAGAAGTCGAGCGGGAGATCGCGGCTCGCCTCGTCGAGGTGCACCACCCCGGCGACCTTGGGCGCGAGCACGCGCAGGAAGTCCTGGTAGGACGCGCGGATCAGGTAGTCGTCCCGCAGCACGGCGGCCGCGTGCAGGATGCCGTCGAGCCGGCCGTGCGTGCGGACCACGTCGGCGACGAGCTCGCGCACCGCCGCCGCGTCCGTGACGTCGACGCGGCGGTGCTCCCCCGGGCCGTCCGCGGTGACGGACCGCCCGCACCGCACCACGACCGCGTCCGGGGCGTGCCGGGCGGCGTCCTCGGCGAGCAGGCGGCCGATCCCGCCCGCGCCGCCGCTGATCAGGTAGACACCGCCGTTCTTCCACACCGGGGAGGCGCTCGTGCCCGCAGTCTGTTCCCAGCTCACGGTCTGCCGTCCAGCCGGGGTGTGCCGCACGTGCTCGTCCCGGCCGCTCAGGGCTTCCACGAGCTCGGCGACGGAGGGTTCGTGGGTGAACTCGACCAGCCGGACGGTCAGGCCCGGGTCCTCCTGTGCCGCGGTGCGCAGCAACCCGATCAGACCCCGGTACAGCGAGTCGGCGCGGCACGCGACCTGGACGACGCACGGGCGTCCGTCCGAAGTGGACATGAGCCGCTTGAGCTCGCCGAAGAGCCGGACGGCGGCGCGCTCGTAGGCGACGTGCGGGGCGTCGCCGCCGGTGGTCACCTCGGCGGTCTGGACACCGGGGAGGCGGTCGCGCACGCCGGCGACCGGCAGGTCGCACAGCACGACCAGCCGCCGACCGCCGGCGGGTGCGGTCACGACACCCCGGTCGGCACGCCACACGGGCACGCGCAGGATGGTGCGGGTCACGGCGACGGTTCCTTCCGAGAACGAGGTGGGCTCAGGCGAGTGCATCGGGTCCCTCCCGGTTGGCCAGGACCGCTTCCAGCAGGGCGGTGCGCGCGCCGACGTCGAAGGAGGGTGCGGCGAGCACCGTCACGGGGACAGCCGCCGGGGCCTGCGGGGCGTTGGCCGCCGGCACCCAGTAGCGCTCGCGGGCGAACGGATAGGTGGGCAGCACGAGCACACGCCGTTCACCCGGCGGGTGCAGGCTCACCCAGTCCACCGTGCGGCCTTCGCACCACAGCGCGAGAAGCCGGCCGAGATCGCCGTCCCGCACCGCGGCCACGGCCTCGGGCTCCATCTCACGATCACGGCGCACGGCCGCGCCACGTGACCGACGCAGGCTCCCGGTGTGCAGGCTGGCGGTGTGCAGGCTGGCGGAACCCGCGAGGAACGCGTCGAGCGCGGCGACGACGTCTTCGAGGTCACTGGCGACGAATCCCAGGCGCTGCTCCATCTCCTCCCGGCCGACCTGGAGCGTGAAGGCCAGGTCCGCGAGCGACGGCGAGCTCTCGCCGAGGAAGGCGCGCAGCTCCCCGGCACGGGCCAGGAGGCGGTCGTGGTCACGAGCCGAGAGGACGATCGCCTGCGGGCCGGCGGCGGGCACCGGTTCCGGTCGCGACGGCGGGGCCTCCAGGACGACGTGAGCGTTGACACCGCCGAAGCCGAAGCTGCTGACCCCGGCGCGCAGCGGCAGCTCGGCGCCGGACGCGTCGGTCCGCGCCCGCCAGGGCCGCGGTGCGCGCAGCACCTCGAACCCGCTGCCGTCGAGCTTCAGGTGCGGGTTCAGCCGGTCGAGGTGTGGCACCGGCACCAGTTCGCGGTGTCGCATCTGCGCCAGCACCTTGAACACCCCCGCCAGGCCGGCTGCCGCCTCCGCGTGGCCGATGTTCGCCTTCACCGCGCCGAGCGCCCGCGTGGCCGAGCCACCCAGGTTCCGGTAGGCGGTGGTGAGCGCTTCGACCTCGACCGGGTCGCCGAGCGCCGTGCCCGTGCCGTGCGCCTCGACGAAGCCGATGCTGTCCGGGTCGATGCCGCGCATGGCCGCCTCGATCACCTCCGCCTGCGCCGAGGCGTTCGGAGCGGTGAGGGTGGCCGCGCGGCCACCGTGGTTCTCCGCCGTGCCCAGGACGACACCGTGGATGTTGTCCCCGTCGCGCAGTGCGGCGGACAACGGCTTGAGCAGCACGGCCGCCACACCTTCCGCGCGGACGTACCCGTCGGCGTCCGCCGAGAAGGTCTTGCAACGCCCGTCGGGGCTCAGCATCCCCGCCGCCTGCGTCGAGACGAACGTGTCGACGCTCAGCAGCAGGTTCACCCCGCCGGCCACCGCCATGGCACAGCGCCCGGACCGGATGCTCTCGACCGCGCGGTGCAGGGCCACCAGCGAGCTGGAGCACGCGGTGTCGATCGGCTCGCTCGGACCGCGGACGTCGAGCAGGAACGAGATCCTGTTCGCCAGCACGGCGTGCGAGTTGCCGGTCGCGGTGTAGCCGTCCGGTTCGACACCACTCGCGTTGAGCAGGTGGTGGTAGTCCGAACCGGACACGCCGAAGAACACCCCGGTGTCGGCGGGCAACCGCGCGGGCGGGTAGCCGGCGTTCTCCAGCGCCGTCCACACGGTCTCCAGCGCCAGCCGCTGCTGCGGGTCCATCAGCTCGGCCTCCAGCCGCGACAGCGCGAAGAAGCCCGCGTCGAACCGGTCGACGCCCTCGATCAGCCCCGCGAACTTCGGGAAGTCCGCGCGCGCCACGACCTCGGCGTAGCGGCCGTCGAACCGGCCGGCCGGGTACGGCGAGACGAGGTCGGCGCCCTCGCGCAGTCGTTCCCACAGGGCGTCCGGGTCGTCCGCACCGGGGAACCGCCCGGCGAGGCCGATGATCGCCACGGCGTCGGTTTCCTGCCCGGCTGCCGGAAGAGCTGCCGGAAGGGCAGCGGGGAGAGCGGGCGGGAGCGAGGACGGCACCGCGGGAGCCGGGTCGGCGGGCGCGGACGTCCCGACCTCCTCGGCCAGCCTGCCGACGAGCCCGCGGATGTTGGGGTGCTGGAAGAACACCGCCGGGCTCAGGTCGATGCCGAGCCGGCCACCGAGCTCCTGCGCGAGCGAGGCCAGGCTGATGGACTCGAAGCCGAACGCCGGGAAGTGCGTGTCGAGGTCGACGTCGGCCGGGTCGGTCTTGAGCAGCTCCGCCACGGTCTCGCGGACCTGGGCGGTCAGCCGGTCCCGCAGCTCGCCGGTCCGGTCGCCCGCACCGGTCACGGCGGCCGGTGGCGTGTTGCCGAACTCCACGCCGTCCCAGCGGCCCAGCACGGCCCCGGACTCGTCGAGGAACCGCACGTCGAACGCGGAACCGTTGTTCTCCAACACGATCGCCCTGGTGCCGTCGAGGTTCACGCCCTCGGCCGAACGCAACCGCACAACCGTGGCGTCGGCGTCCGAGGTGAGGAGCTGGACGCCCTGGACCAGCCCGTTGAGCACCCAGGCCGGAACCCGGACGCGTCGCTTGTGCGGGTCCTGCGACACGGCGGGTTCCGCGACGCGGATGAGCGATCGCCGGCCGAGCTCCGCTACTCCCTCGACCACCCTGGCGTAGGGCCGGGCGTCCACGCCGAGCTCGCCGAGCTTCGCGTAGAACGCCCGCTCATCCATCGACAGCGGTGCGTCGATCGCGGAGTCGCGCTGCCGCACCGGTTCCGCGGCGGCCACGAGGTCGGCGCCGAACACGACCGCGCCGTCCTGGTCGTGCAGTTCGGCGCGGTTCGCGCCGAGCCGCCAGGTGAGCCGCTGTTCCCGCGACGGGTCCGGCAGCGCGGCCCAGCACGCGTCACGCACCGCCCAGCCGTCCCCGAGGCCCGCGACCTCCGCGAACGCGAGCACACCGTCCACCAGCGCGATCGTGGCGTAACGCCGCTCGCGCCGGACCGAGTACACGTAGTCGAGCAGCTCGTCACCGCGCAGTTCGAGCCGGTAGCGGATGCCGCCCAGGTCGGACTCGTTGACGCCCACCCACGGGTGCGCCCGCCGCGCGAACGCGATGGGGTCCAGCACGCTCGGCGCGTCGTCGAAACCGGGGTACCAGCACCGGACCCGCTCGAACGGGTAGCCGGGCAGCGACAGCTTGGCGGGGCGTGCGGCCCGTGGCCACAGCGCGTCCCAGTCGACGTCCGCACCGGCGGTCCAGGCCGCCGCGAGCGCGCGGAGGTCCGTCTCGGCGAGCGCCCTCTCCACCTCCGTCCGCTCCGGCGGGTCGGTCACGCCCATCGTGCTCGGCACGAACCACACGCCGTCCGGCGCGACCGCGTTCGTCCAGTCCACTGCGGACAGTTCGGCCAGCTTCGCGGCGACGGTCCCGGTGTCCGCGGCGACGAAGGCGATGCGGCAGGGCAGCTCGTTCTTGCCCGTCTGCAACGTGTAGGCGAGCGAGTCGAGGCCGGGCCGGGTGGCCAGCACGTGCGCGTGCAGGTCGCGCAGCACGCGCCCCAGCGCCTGCGGGGTCGTCGCCGAGCAGACGACCAGGCGCGGCAGCCCGGACTCGGCCACCTGCGGGCTCACCGGCTCGTGCTCCTCGACGACGATGTGCACGTTCGCGCCACCCGCCCCGATCGAGGTGACACCGGCGCGCCTGGGCACCGGCTGCCCGTCGATCACCGGGCGGGCCCACTCGATGCGCTCGTGCTGCACGACGAACGGCGTCTCGGTGAAGTCGATCGCCGGGTTGAGCGTCTCGGAGTGCAGCGACTTCACCAGCGTCCGGTGTTTGAGCTGCAGCAGCACCTTCGTCAGGCCGACGATGCCCGATCCCGACAGCAGGTGTGCCACGTTGGACTTCACCGAGCCGAGCGCGCAGAAGCCGCGGTCGGCGGTGTCGCGGCGGAACGCGCTGGTCGCGCCGCGGATCTCGATCGGGTCACCCAGCGACGTCGCCGACCCGTGGCCTTCGAGGTAGCTGATCGTGCGCGCGTTCACGCCCGCGTCGTCCAGCGCCTTCTCGATGGCGCGGGCCTGCTGCACCGGGCTGGGCACGGTGAACCCGTTGCGCACGCCCGCGTTCGTCATCCCGCTCCCCCGGATGACGCCGTACACGTGATCCCCGTCGGCCACCGCGTCGCGCAGCGGCTTCAGCACGACCATGCCGACGCCCTCGCCGAGCACCGTGCCGTCGGTGCCGAGCCCGTAGCTGCGCAACAGGTCGGCCGTCTTGCTGGTGAAGTGGGCCTGGGAGGTGGCGATCAGGTCGTAGGGGTGCAGCATCAGGTTGATGCCACCGACAACAGCCATCCGGCACTCGCCGGCACGCAACATCCGCACGGCCTGGTGCACGCACGTCGACGAAGACGCGCACATCGTGTCGAGGAACATCGACGGGCCGGTGAAGCCGTAGAAGTACGAGAGCATGTTGGCGAACACGCCGATCTCGCTGCCGCTCGTCGCGGTACCGCGCATCAGCATGTTCTGGAACCCGTACAGCGAGTAGCTGTTGTTCATCGAGCCGACCAGCACGCCGACGTCGCCCTGGTACCGGCGCTGGATCGTCTCGCGGGAGTAGCCGGCGTCCTCCAGTGCCGTCACGCCCGCTTGCAGCAGCAGCCGCACCTCCGGCGAGAGCAGTTCGGCCTGCCGCTGGGAGAGGGAGAAGTACCGCGGGTCGAACGCGTCGACGTCGCGCAGGAAGGTCCCGATCTTGACCACGGACTTGCCGAGCACGTCCCGCTCGCCGTAGTAGATGTCCTGCTGCCGCCAGCGCTCCCGCGGCACCGGCTCGAAGCTGTGCCGGCCCTCGCTGAGCAGCTCCCAGAACTCCTCGAGCGTGTCCGCGCCGGGGTAGCGGCCGGACATGCCGATCACCGCGATGTCGCGGTCACCCTGCTCCGCCCGCGGCCCGGTCTCCGCGCGGGCGATCGGCCGCTGGTCGGCGACCGGCTCCCACGACGGCTCCGTCTCCTCCGGCTCGGACTTCTCCGAACCTTGCGGCACCACGGTTTCCACCGGCGCCTGTTCCTCGACCTGACCGAACATCTCGACCAGCCGGGGCCGGTGCTCCGCGAGGAGATGACCCGCGACCCCGCGCAGGTCCACGTGCTCGAAGAACAGCGTCTTCGGCAACGAGCCGAAGTCGTCCTCCAGCCGGCTGGTCACGTCCACGATGACGAGCGAGTCGATGCCGTAGCGCTCCAGCTTCTGGTCGACCCGGATGCGCTCCGGGTCCTGGCCGGTCAGCTCGGCGAACAACCGCCGCAGGTGCTCCTCCGTGCGTGCCGTCAGCGTTTTGTCGTCCACTTCGGACCGAGCAGCGGCGGGCGCGGCGACAGGACGCGCGGCGGGCACGTCCTTCGTCAAACCCGAGTAGCGCCGCAGCTTCGGCGCGTCGCCGTACATGACGATGCGCTGTGCGGGGGCGTCGGTGGCCAGGGCCCGTTCCAGCGCACCGAGTGCGTCCGCGGTCGGCAGCGGAACGGTTCCGGTCGTCTTGCGCAGGTAGGCCTCGGTCGCCGGGTCGACGCGCATGCCGCCCTCCGCCCACAGCGGCCAGTCGACGGCGCGGACGACGTGGGAGGAGGCCCGGCGGGCCCAGGCGTCGAGGAAGGCGTTCGCGGCGGCGTACCCGGTCTGCGCGGCACCGCCGAACGTGCCCGCGACCGACCCGAACAGCAGCAGGAAGCCGGCGCCGTGCTCCCGGCACACCTCGTCGAGGTGCGCGGTGCCGGTCAGCTTGGGGGCCAGCACCGGTCCGGTGGTTTCGAGCGGGGTCGTCACGAGGTAGCCGTCGTCGAGCACGCCGGCCGCGTGGAAGATGCCGTCGAGACGGCCGAAGCGGTCGTTGATCGCCTTCGCCGCGGCGCGGACGCTCGTCAGGTCGGTGACGTCGGCCTGCCGGTACTCGACCCGGTCGCCGAAGCGCTCCCGCAGATCGGCGACCTCCGCGCTGTCGGCCCGCCGCCCGCTCAGCACGACGCGCGCGCCGTGGCGCGTGCACAGGTGTTCGGCGATCTGACGGCCGATACCGCCCGCACCACCGGTGATCCAGTAGACGCCGTTGTCCCGCAGCAGCGACTCACCGCCGCCGGAGGCGGGCAGTTCCTCGGTCTCCCTGGTCAGGCGAGTACCGGAGAGGTCGTAGGCGATCTCGGCGTCGGCCGATCCGGCTTCGGCGCGCACGATCGTCTCGAACCGCGCCGGGTCGACCGGACCGTCGACCAGCACGACCTTGCCCCGGACCGCCGGGTTCTCCTTGTGCAACGACTTCAGCACCGCGGCGAGCGGAGCGAACACGGGGTCGTCGGGGCGGCCGGGCGCGACGACGACCACCGTCCGGCCGGCCGGTCCTGGCCGGTCGAGCAGCGTGCGCAGGTGCCGGTAGCAAGCGTCGAACACGACCTTCGCGGCGTCGGCGGGCGCGGCCGGGAGATCCGTCGGCAGCGGCAGGACCTCCGCGTCCAGCCGTCCGGCGACCTCCCGTGAACGGTGTTCCCCCAGCACCGCGTCGAGCACGACGAGCGGGCCCGCGGCACCGGTCGCAGCCGCGGGTCCGGCGGTGCGCCAGACCTGGTGCGCCTCGATGAGGGTGCCCTCGGCCGTGCGGGGCGCGAGAGGGCGGTGCGTGTAGCCGCGCAACCGGGCGCACGGCGTTCCGTCCTCACCGAACAGGTCGAGGTCGACCTTGGTCTCCCCCGCCGCGCGGAGCACCGCGTGGACGACCGGGCCGGCCGGTGCCAGCAGCGTGAGCTCGTCGAGGGCGAACGGGACGGCGACCGCGTCGGGCCGGCGCCAGCCGGTCCCGTCCGCGCCCAGGGCGAGAACGGCCTGGAGCGCGCTGTCGAGCACGACCGGGTGCAGCAGCCAGCCGGACGCCGCCTGCGCGGGCACCCGGATCCGGGCGAGCACGCCGTCCGCACCCCGTGACACCGCGTCCAGGCCGCGCAGCGAGGACCCGTGCTCGATCCCGCTGGCGCGCAGCGCCTCGTACCCGCGGCCCACGTCGACCGGCTGCGGGAACCGGGCCGCCAGGTCACCGGCAGCCTCACCACCGGACCGGCCGGCGGTGAGCTGTCCGGTGGTGTACCGGTTCCCCTCGTCGTCGAGAACGGTGAAGCCGAAGCCGCCGGCCCGGGGTTCCAGCCGCAGCCGCACGGCCAGCCGGGTTCCCGTGACCGCCAGCGGCCGCAGCCAGCCGACGTTGCGCACGCTCGGCACCTCGATCCCGCCGATCCGCTCGGCGGCCGCGAGGACGAGGCCGAGCACGGCGACACCGGGCACGACCGGAACGCCGTTCACCACGTGGTCGCGGATGATGTCCTGACCGGCGTCGAAGGTCAGCGGGAACGTCCAGCCGCCGTTCTCCTCCTCGCCGGGGCCGAGGGACGGGTGACCGGCGGCTTCCAGCGGCCGGAACCAGTACGGCGTGCGGGCGAACGCGTAGCCCGGCAGGTGGATCCGCCTGCCGGTCGCGGGCCAGGCCGACCAGTCGACCGGGAGGCCGCGCACCCAGGCACGGGCGAACTTCTCCGTGCGCCCCTGCTCCCGCCACACGGTCGCCAGCTCCGCCAGGTCGCTCTCGTCGAGCACGGCGGCCTGCTCGTCCTCGGCCTGGCCCCGCACACCGCGTCCCCGCAGCGAACCGTCCGAAGCGAACGCTTCGAGCTGACCGGCCCAGTCCTCCAGGTCCCGCGCGTGGAAAACCACTCGCACGGGCAAGGGCACGCGCCCGTGCCTCAACGTGTGCGCGATGTCGGCCAACGAGGGCGGCACGTCCTCCGCGAGCCGCGTGCGCGCCCACGTCGCCAGCCCGGCGCACGTCTCGCGCAACCGGTCCTCGTCCCACGCGGACACCGGCAACCATTCGTCCTCTTCGGACTCCGGTGTGGGCTCGACCGGCGGAACGGACTCCAGCACGGCGTGCGCGTTGGTCCCCGCGAAACCGAACGAGCTCACCCCGGCGCGCAGCGGCTCGCCGTCCGGCGCGGTCCACTCGGACAGCTCGTCGACGACGCGGAACGGCGACCCGGCCAGGCTGATCAACGGGTTCAGCCGCTCGAACCCGACCGTGGCCGGCAACCGGCGGTGCCGCATGGCCGCGATGACCTTGAGCAGGCCGGCCACCCCGGCCGCGCCTTCGAGGTGCCCGATGTTCGTCTTGACCGAGCCGAGGCCGCAGTGGTGCTCCCCGCCCGTGTCGCCGAGCTCGGCGAACGCCTTCTTCAGGCCGCGCACCTCGATCGGGTCACCGACCGGCGTCCCCGTGCCGTGGGCCTCGATGTAGCTCACCGATGCCGGGTCGATCCCGGCCCGCCGGTAGGTGTCGACGATCAGCTCCGCCTGCGCGTCGGGGTTCGTGACGGTGAGCGAGCTGGTGCGGCCGCCGTGGTTGCTGCCGATGCCGCGCACCACCGCGTGCACGGGATCGCCGTCCCTGCGCGCATCGGCGAGCCTCTTGAGCAGCAGGACACCGCCGCCCTCGCCGCGCACGTACCCGTTGGCCTCCGCGTCGAAGGTCTTGCTCCGGCCGGCCGGCGAGAGCATGCCCGCCTTGCTGAACGCGACGAAGTGCCGCGGCGACCACACCAGGTTGACGCCACCGGCCAGCGCCTGGTCGCAGTCGCCCGCCTGCAACGCCTGCACGGCTTGTTGCACCGACACCAGCGAACTGGCGCACGCCGTGTCGTTGACCACGCTGGGGCCGCGGAAGTCGAAGAAGTGCGAGACGCGGTTGGCGATGACCGCGTACGCCGCACCCGTCGGGTAGTACGCGTCGATCGTGGGGAGCTCCTGCTCGACCAGTTCCGCGTAGTCCCAGTGGCACACCCCCATGAACACACCGGTGCGCGAACCGGCCAGCTGGTCGGCCCGCCAGCCCGCGTCCTCGACGGCGTGCCAGCTCAGTTCGAGGGCCAGCCGCTGCTGCGGGTCCATCAGTCGGGCCTCACGCGGGGAGATGCTGAAGAAGTCGGCGTCGAAGCACTCGACGTCGTCGACGAAACCGCCCCAGACGCTGGCCGTCTTGTCGCCGTCGCGGCGCGGGTCACCCGCGAAGTCCGCCGCGCGCCACCGCTTCTGGGGCACCTCGCTGATCAACGAGCGCCCCTGCTCGAGGTTCGCCCAGAACTCGTCGGCGGTCCGCGCACCGGGCAGCCTGAGTGCCTGTCCGACGACCGCGATCGCGGTGTCCTGCGCGCCGGAAGTGTGCTGTGTCATGGAGGTTCCTCGTCTAGTCCTGGCCGTGTCCGGCAGGCAGCGCGCTCGTGCGGCGATCGACCACGTGCAGCCCGGCGCGCAGGGACGAGGCGTCGAACGCCTGCCCGCGTACGAACCAGTGGTGCAGCCAGTAGAGGGAGGCCAGCAGGGTGAACGCCTGGTTCTCCTTGGTGCCGATCCGCTCGGCGGGACCGGTGAAGACGCGGTCGACGAGAGCGCGCGTGAACCGGGGGTCGAGCACTCCGATCGCGTCCAGCGTGGCCTGGTCGGCCAGGACGTCGCGGAACTCCGGCCAGGCGCGCACGAAGGCCGCGCTGTCGGTCGCGCGGTAGGGGAACTTGCCCTTCTCGACGACCTTCCTCGGCAGCACGTCGGCGAAAGCGCGCTTCAGGATGTACTTCTCGTCGAACGGGTCGCCGAAGCGGTGGTTGAGCGACGCGGCCAGGTGCACGACCGCCGGATCGAGGAACGGGCAGCGGTTCTCGACGCCGTGCGCCAGCGCCATCCGGTCGCCCTGGGTGGAGAGCAGGTAGCCGGACAGCAGCGTGCGGAACTCGAGCCACTGCGCCTTGCGCACGGTGTCGAGTCCGGCGTAGCCCGGTTCACCGGCGACCATCCGCTGCGCGGCGGCGAACGGGTCGGTGGCGTCGCGCAGCAGGCGCACGGCGAACCTGCCGTTCTGGAACCGCATCTGGTGCGAGAACAGGCCGGGCAGGCGCTCCTCGGTGAACTGCTGGTAGAGCCCCAGCATGCGGCGGGGAGCGTTCTCCCCGGAGAAGTGCGGGAGGTACGGGTAGGTCCGCGCGATCCGCTCCAGGCGGTCCTGCTCGCTGAGGTCGTGCCAGGCGTCGAGCAGCAGGGCGTCCTTGAAGATGCCGTAGCCCAGGAACGCCTCGTCCGCGCCCTCACCGCTGAGCACCACCTTGATGCCCGCCTCGCGCACCTGCTCGGCGAGCAGGTACATCGGCACGAACGCGGTCCGGAACGCCGGCACCTCCGCGTGCTTGACCGCCGCCGGGAACGCCTGCACGACGTCGCCGTCACGCACGCGCACGGAGTGGTGCCGGGTGCCGAGGTCCGAGGTGAGCGCCGCCTGCTCGGCCGACTCGTCGAACTGGGCGTCGTCGAACTCGATCGAGAACGTCCGCAGCGGGTGCTGCTGCCGCTCTGCCGCCAGGTGGGCGATGATCGACGAGTCGAGCCCGCCGGAGACGTAGACACCGACCTCGACGTCGCTGCGCAGCCGCACGTCAACCGCCGCCGTCAGCTCGGCCCGCACCAGCTCGACCGCGTCCTCCTCGGACTCCGGCGGCAGGCCAGGCTCCAGGTCGAGCGTGGCCCAGCGGCCCCGTTCGACGTCGTCGCCGCGCAGGCACAGGAACTCCCCCATCGGCACCTGCTCGATGTCGCGGTACCCGCTCTGGGCGGGCAGGGGCGTCCAGGTCGCGAAGATCGACGCGAGCTGCCCGGGGTCGAAGGAGAACCGGAACCCCGGGACGGCCAGGAACGCCTTCATCTCGGAGGCGAACAGCCACGCCCCCTCGTGCCGGGCGACGAACAGCGGGCGCTTGCCGAACCGGTCGCGGACGAGCGTGAGCTCCCCGGTCAGCGAGTCGTAGACGGCGAAGGCGAACGCGCCGTTGAACCTCCGCAGGCAGTCGCGGCCCCAGGTGAGCCACGCCTGCAGCACGACCTCGGTGTCGGAGTCGGTGCGGAAGCGCACCCCGAGCCGGCCGAGCTCCGCCCGCAGCTCGCGGTAGTTGTAGAGCTCGCCGTTGTAGCAGAGCCACCACCGGCCGTCCTCGCTGCCGACCGGCTGCGAACCGGAGGCGAGGTCGATGATGCTCAGGCGAACCGTGCCCATCACCACGCGGTCGTCCAGGTAGCACCCGGCCTCGTCGGGGCCGCGGTGCTCGATCTGGCGCAGCATCCCCGCGATCAGGTCGTGGTGACCGGAGAGCTGTCGGGCGCCTCCGTACGCGCCGGCGATTCCACACATGCCGTCACCGACCGTCCACGCCGGACAGCACCTGCGCCTCGACGAACTTCACGATCGCGCTGAGCGAGACCAGCACCGAGTCGAGCATCTGCTCACCGAGCTCGACGCCGTAGCGCTGCTGCACGTGGTTCATCAGCGAGACGTAGCCGAACGAGTCGAGCACCCCTGCCTTGAACAGGTCGGTGTCCTCGGTGATCTCGTCGCCGAAGGTGAACAGCGCCTCGTTCTCCAGGTAGCGCTTCAGCTCAGCGGTCAGCGCGGCGGTCATGGATTCGCTCCTTCGATCAGGTGAGCCAGTTCGGCCCAGTGGGCGCGGATGAAGAAGTGGTCGCCCGGAAACCGGTAGCGGACCAGCGGTTCGGTGGTTTCTCGCTGCCAGGCCACGAGGTCGGCCTCCGTGAACGGCTCTCCGTCACCGGTGACGACCGTGATCGGCACGTCCAGCGGTGCCTCCTCGTGGTGGCGGTACCGGCCGAGCACGGTGAAGTCCGCGCGCAGCACGCGTTCGTAGTGCGCCATGAGGTCCTCGTACTGGCGCAGTTGCCGGGGCACCCCGCCGAGCTGTTCGAGGTGGGCCCAGAAGGCGTCGCCGGTGAGCTGCCAGGTGTCCCGCTCCCGGCTGGGCACCGACGGCCCGCACTCGCCGGAGACGACCAGCCGCACCGGTGCGGGGAGGCCCTCGGCGCGGAGCTGCCGGCACACCCGGAACGCGAGCCGGGCGCCGAGGCTGTGGCCGTAGACGGCGAACGGTTCGTCGCCGTGCTCGCGCAGGTGCTCCCGCACCTGGCCGGTCAGGTCCGCGACGAGCGCCTCCGGGTCGGAGACGAGCGGCGCCGAGTAGCGGCGTCCGCGGCCGGGCCGCTCCAGCGGCACCAGCTCGACGTCGCGCAGGTGCTCGCCCAGCGGCCGGTAGGAGTTCTCGTCACCGCCCGCGAACGCGACGGTGAACACCCGGCGCGGTTTCGGCACCGGTGGCACCGGCGCCGTCTCGATCTGCCGCACCATCCTGGTCAGGAGGCCGTTCCCGCCGACTTCCCGGAACCGCTCGGCAGGCAGCCGGCGGAGCACCGCGAGGACGCTGTCCGACCAGCGCACCGCACCGTCGAGCTGGGCGGACAACGTGCTCGCCACCTCGCCGTCGCGGTACGGCCGCGCGGTCGCGTTGGCGATCACCGTCCTGGCGAGCGGCGCGAACCGGAACCCGCGCAGGAACGCCGCGAACTCCTCCCGCGCGGACCTCATGTACCGCGAGTGGAAGGCGGCGGACACGCGCACCGGAGCCACCCGCAACCCCTGTGCCGCCAGGATTTCGCGAGCCCGGTCGATGTCCGCGACCGGACCGGAGAGCACGTTCTGGGACGGCGTGTTGCGGTTCGCCACGTCCAGGGTCGTGAGCTCGTTCTCGGCGAGCAGTTCTTCGAGTCGTTGCACCGAAGCGCCCACCACGGCGAGCATCGCGCCGCCTCGCTCGGCCCCCATCAGCGCGGAGCGCTGCGCCACCAGCTTCACGCCGGTCTCGAAGTCGAACGCCCCCGCGGCGAGCAACGCGTTGTACTCGCCGAGACTGTGCCCGAGCAGCACGTCGGCCGGCGGCTCACCGCGGTCGACGCTGTCCCAATAGGACAGCGCGTTGACCACGAAGATCGCGGGCTGCGTGTAGCGGGTGTCGTCGAGGCGGCCGTCGGGGTCTTCGAGGCACAGCCGCGCGACGTCGTAACCGAGGACGTCACCGGCGAGCGCGACGGCTTCGGGGTACCGGTCGAACAGCCCCGCCCCCATCCCCTTGGCCTGGGTCCCCTGGCCGGGGAAGAGTGCGACGCCACCTCCGTGCGTGACAGGCATTGCGGCTCCGCTTCTCGGATCGGTCCTTCTCGCAAGAAGCCTTTTCCCGGACGCGGGAAAGGCGCCCGGCTCCACCGGCCGGGCGAATGAGATCCGTTGATCGTGCACAGCACCGACAGCGGTCCCGACTTGCGTCGTACCGGCTGGAAACCCGCGGCCGCCCTGGTGCGCGAGGGACGGCCGCGATGGGAACGGAAGAACGTGCCCGGCGATCAGCAGTGATCAGCCGGCTGCCGGAGTGGCCCGGCGACGAGGGTTCAGGACGCGGTCAGGACCGGGGCGGTCGCGGCCGCCGCGGTGGACGACGGAACCGAGTTGGGCCCTTCGACCCCGGAGCCGGCGCCGACACCGCCGAGAGCGACGACGGCTGCGACGCCCAGTCCCATTCCGGTGTCGCGCACCATGACGGCGACACGCTTCGCAGTTGCGTTCTTCAGCACTTTGTCCCTCCCGTTTTCTCGACCAGGACAACTGTGGCAGCCGCGGTTCCCGATCCGTTCCTCCCGGGGATACCGCTCCAGTACCTACCCGGTTCCGCCTGGCCGGCGGGGCGCCGGTCGGGGATCGGGGGCGTGCCCCGCGTGCCGGGCGCGGTCCAGCAGCGCTTCGACGGTTCCCGGTGTCGGTCCCTCGGCCACCACGTACGAAGCGCCGCCGGCGTCACCCGCCCGCGGACGGGGCTGCTCCGCACCCGCGTACCAGGAGGCGCTCCGCGGGCGCGCCCGCGCCCCCGCCAAGGCCCGCAACAGCTCGGTCTGCACGTCGATGCCCGACACGGTCTCGATCAACCTGGTGACCGTCCTGGTCCCGAACCCTGGCCGGACGCTGACGACGCGAGGACCTCTGTCGGACAGCACCAACGTCGTCTCCGCGGGACCGAACTCGTAGCCGACCAGGTCGAGGACGGCCATGGCGGACGCGCGGGCCTCGCATGCCAGCGCCTCGTCCAGTTCCGCCGGGTGCAGGTACCGCACTCCGCCACCCGTCGTCCACTTGGCCGTGACACCGACGACGCGGTGCATCCCGTCCAGGGTCACCGTGGTGATCACGACCCGCGGGCCGACGACGAACTCCTCGACCTCGACCGGTCCGGGTTCGCCTCCACCCAGCCACTCCGCCAGCTCGGCACCGCGGCGCAGCACGACCTCGTCGCACCACCCCGACCTGATCACCACCGGCAGGCCGATCCTCGCGACGGTCTCGGCGATGTCCGCACCGGTGGCGGTGCGGCGGCGGATCATCGGGTACCGGCTCGTTGCCAGCACCTCCGCGAGCCTGCGGTCCTCGGCCAGGACGTGCGCGGCACGGGCGGCGTCCGGAACCGCCTGGGTGGCGGGGAATCCGTCGGCGGTGAGGACGTGGGTGATGCGGTGGTTCCGGACGACGCTCGCGACAGTCCGCGCCACGGCGTCCCCGTCGCCGGCGTCGACCACGTCGGTCCGGCCGGCCGCGAGCGACTCGAAGGAGCGCCGCTCGTCCTCCGCCACCACCAGCCGCAGGTCGACGCCGCTGCGCACAGCCTTGCGCGCCAAGGAGACAGTCGGGAAACAGAGCAGCAGCCGTACGTCCGCGCTCATCTCCGCCTCGCACTTCCGGCCCCGTCGGACCGCGTGCTCGCCCACCGCCGTCTCATCGTCGCGTTCCGCGGCAGACCGGTGCGGCACAGCGCGTCGCCAAGGCCACCTCAACTGTTGACTCTGCTTCCGCGTCAGGATGCCCGCGGTGAATACCGATTCGTTCCCACCGGAACTCCGGCGGGAACGACCTCCGCGCCGGTCACCACTCCGCGTCAGGCGGTGCGCCGGACGGGGTGGAGCACTCGGCGACGGTCAAAAACGAGCGTATCCGGGGATACCGAGGCTTTCGTACAGGTCGTCCGCCCGCTGCGCGAACGAACGGGCCTGTTCGTCCTCTCCCCTCCGTTCGCAGATCTCGGCCAGACCCGCCAGCGCCCGCGCTTCCTCGACCCGGCACCCGATCTGCACGGCCAGCGCGAGCGCACGCTCGTGCAACGCCCGCGCCTCAGCCAGTTCCGACTGAACCCGGTGCAGGCGGGCGGACAGGTTGCTGATGACGATGCTCCGCAGCGGTGTCCACCGCACCTCCTGGTGCCCCAGCCCGAACGCGGCGAACTGGCGGGCCTCGGCCGTGCGGCCCTGGCGGTGGGCCACCAGCGCCGAAAGGACGTACACGAGCGCGATGTCACCGGGTACGCCGGCGGTCTCGGTGAGTTCGCGCGCGGTGACCAGCAGCTCGTCCGCCTCGGCCACGTCGCCCATGGCGAGGCGGGTCATCGCGAGGTAGGCGAGCGTGACGACCTCGTTCTCCCGGACGCCGAGCTCGCGGTTGAGCAGCAGGGCGCGCTCGGTGGCGGCGATGGCCTCGGCGTACTCACCCCGCTGCTCGTGCAGGGTGCCGAGGTTGACCAGCGACTCCGCCTCCGCGCGCCCGGCACCGAGCTCCCGCTTGATCCGGATGGACTCCTCCAGCAGCGGCCGGGCCTCGTCGTACTGCCCCGACGTGAGCATGAGCAGGCCGAGCACCCCGGTGTCCTTCGCCACGCCCCTTCGGTCACCCGTCGCCGTCGCGACGGCCAGTGCCTCCGACACGGCCTCGATCCCCGCCGCCACGCGGCCGAGCTTCCAGTCGGCCACGGCCAGGTTCGACAGGCTGAGGCGGAGCAGCTCGGCGTCCCCGATCTTCCGCGACGAGATCACCGCGAGCCGCGCCACCTCGGCGAACTCCTCGAACAACCCGTCGGCGTCCAGCAGGAACACGACGTTGCGGGCCAGCCGGGCGACCTGGCTGTCGAACCCGCGCTCGTGCGCCAGCACCAGCGCGTCCCGCAACGTGGCCTGCTCGCGGTAGGTCCACTTGCGAGCGGCCTCGGCGGTCGCCATCCGCGGGAGCTCGAACTCCTCGGTGGCCGGTGCGCCGCGCAGCTCCGCCCTGCCGGGGAAGAGCACGTCGCACGCGTGGTCGGTGGCACGCACGTAGTACTCGAGCAGGCGGACGAACGCGGCCCGCGCCTCCGCCAGCACCTCTTCCCGGCTCTCGGCGTGGGTGAGCTGGCGCACGAAACTGCGGACCAGGTCGTGGAAGGTGTAGCAGCCGATCTCGTGCTGCTGGAGCATGTGCGCGTCGAGCAGCACCTCGAGGACGGCTTCGGCGTTGACCGCCGACATGCCCAGCAGCGCCGCCGACGAGTACACGTCGACGTCGCGGCCGGGGCTGACGCCGAGCATGCGGAAAGCGGTGCGGTGCCGCGACGCGAGGCCTTCGTAGGACATCCGCAGCGACAGGTCCACGCCGCGCTCGCCCGACTTGAGCTCGTCCAGGAGCCGGGACTCGTCGCTCATCCGGTCGACGAGGTAGCTGATCGGCCATCTCGGCCGGTTGCCGAGCCGGCTGAGCGCGATCCGCAGCGCGAGGGGCAGGTGACCGCACAGCTCGACGAGCTCGGCCACCGCCTCGGGCTCGGCGGCGGCGCGGCGGCTGCCCAGCACCTGGGCCGCCATCGCGGCGCCGTCCTCGTTCGTCATCGTGCCCAGGGTCAGCCAGTGCGCGCCGTCGAGGTCGATGAGCCGCGTCCGGCTGGTGATCAGGACCAGCGCGTGCGCGCTCCGCGGTAGCAGCGGCAGCACCTGGGCGACGTCGCAGACGTTGTCCAGCAGGACGAGCAGCCGGCGTTCCGTCGTCATCGTCCGCCAGAGGGCGATCCGCGCGTCGGCCTCCGACGGCAGGGCGTCGGCCTCCACGCCGAGCATGCCCAGCAGCTTCTCGGCGGCGGCTTGCGGCGACACCGCGGTGCCACCGGCCGTGTAACCGTGGAGGTCGAGGGCGAGCTGCCCGTCCGGGTAGTGGTCGGCCACCAGGTAGGCGAAGCGCACGGCCAGCGACGTCTTGCCCACGCCGCCCATGCCGTCGATCGCGACGACCCGCGGTCCCTGGCCCACCGGCCGGCCGAGGATGCCCTGCAACGTGGCGAGCTCGGTCTCCCTGCCGATGAAGTCCGCGAGGTCGTAGGGCAACGTGCGCAGGGCCGTCGCCTGGGCCGGCTTGGCGGCGGCGCGAGCCGGGCCCTCGAGCGCCGGTGTCTCCTCCGGCCCCGGCACGCCCAACGTCGGGTCGTTGCAGAGGATGCGCTCGTACAAAGTCGAGAGCTCACGGCCGGGGTCGATCCCGAGCTCCTCCGCCAGCAACCGGCTGACCTGCTGGTACTCGTTGAGCGCGTGCGCCTGCCGTCCGCAGCGGTACAGGGCCAGCATGAGCTGGGAGCGCAGCTTCTCCCGCAGCGGGCTGGCCGCGACGTGCTCCCGCAGCTCACCCACGAGCTCCCGGGACTCACCCCGCCGCAGGCGCAGGTCGGTGAGCTGTTCGACCGCGTCGAGGTAGCGCTCCCACAGCGCCACGTCCGCCGCCTGGATGGCCTGCCCGCCGCTGCCCGCGAGCACCGCTCCCCGTCTCAGGGCGACGGCTTCCTGCAGGTGCGCCGCCGCTTCCTCCCAGCTCTGCCGGGAGGTCGCCTTCCCCGCCTTTTCCAGCAGGTCCAGGAACACCTTGAGGTCGAGCTGCTCGACCGACAGCTCGACCCGGTAACCCGGTCCCTCGGTCAGGATCACCTCCCCGCCGCGGGGGATCAGCTGCCGCAGCCGGGCGACCGCCTTCCTCACCTGGTGGGCGGCGGTGGCGGGCGGTTCCACGTCCCACACGAAGTCGATCAGCTGCGAGACCGACATGACCTGCCCCGCGTCGAGCAGCAGAGCGACCATGACGCGTTCCTGCACAGGACCGCCGAGGTGGATCCGCCGATCACCCGACCAGCACTCCAGCGAACCGAGGAGGTTGATCCGCAGGTCTTGTCTTCCCGCGGGTCGCGCAGCCGACGAAGGACCCTTCGACGTGCTGGTCACATCGCCACCCCACTCAGGTCGAACCCCGCGCCGAAAGCGCGTTTTTGATCCAGGAGACGGTGAGCGAACAACTATTTCACCCACCTCGAGCACATCGAATTCGAGGTTGCTCGGCCCGTGTCGTTCGGGCACCACCACAACACAATACAGATCGACGCCCTATGCGAACAGCCTCGCCGCCGCCACACCAAATGAGACGCTCACGAAAACCTCACACGCCCCACCAGGCACGGGGTGCCGCACAATTAATACCTCAAGAAGAGACCGGCATGTCACCAGTTCCTCACCTCGGTACCCGAATCCTGGTAGGACACCTAAAGAGCGGTCCGGCCGCCGCTGGGACCTCGGCCGGTGTTCCTGACGAGGCAGAACGCCTCGACCGCAGGTCCGCGGTCACGAGCGGTTCCCCGGCGCCGATCCGGCGGGACCAGCACGAGCCGACAACGTCCGCGGCCGGTCCACCCCGGTTCCACGCGCACACCGGGGCAGTGATCGCAATGCCATGAGAACAATCGAGCGAATTTCACCCGTCCGGCCGCTCACACCAGTCAGCCGCCCCCTGCTCCACACCGTTCACCTCGATGACTTCAGCGATTCTTCTTCGTCAAACGTGAACAGCCACGTACCCGTGCACCTTTCTGCTTATCATCGACTCCACCGAGCACGACAGCCCGTACCACGACCGTTCAGAAGCCGAGTGCCGATTTTCCGATCCTCGCGGGCATGGGCAGGATCAGGACGTGGGTGCGGTCCGGGCACCCCAGAGGTCCACCGGCTCCCAGCGGTCCGCGCCCTGGGTGTCGAGCATCCAGCCCGGGTACTCGGGCGGCAGCTCGCTGACCTCGTCCAGGCGGCGGATCTCGTCCTCGCCGAGGACGACGTCGACCGCGGCCAGGTTGTCCTCGATCTGGGTGAGCCGCCGGGCGCCGATGAGCACCGACGTCACCGCGGGGCGGGTGAGCAGCCAGGCGAGCGCGACCCGCGCCGGCGTGCACCCGTGGTCGCGGGCGATCGGCCCCAGCACGTCCAGCACCCGCCAGGCCCGTTCCTCGTCGACGACGGGGAAGTCCAGCCCCGACCGCCGCGCCCCGGCCGGGTCCTGCTCGTCGCGGCTGAACTTGCCCGGCAGCAGGCCACCGGCCAGCGGGCTCCACACCAGCAGCCCCAGCCGCTCCTCGTCGAGCAGCGGGACGATCTCCCGTTCGACGTCCCGTCCGGCCGGCGAGTAGTAGGACTGCACGGTGTCGACGGGCGCCAGGCCGAGGCGGTCGGAGATCCCCAGGGCCTTCGCGATCCGCCAAGCGTTCCAGTTCGACACGCCGACGTAGCGGACCTTGCCCTGCCGGACGAGGTCGTCCAGGGCGCGCAGCGTCTCCTCGAGCGGAGTCAAGCGGTCGGTCGCGTGAATCTGGTACAGGTCGATGTGGTCGGTCCGCAAACGACGCAGACTCGCCTCGACGGCGTCCATGATGTGCCCGCGCGAGGCTCCGACATCGTTCCGCCCCGGCCCCGTCCGGCTGTAGACCTTGGTCGCGATGACGTAGTCGTGCCGCCGGATCCCGAGGTCCCGGAACGCTTGGCCGAGAGTCGCCTCGCTCTGTCCCCCTGAGTACACGTCAGCGGTGTCCAAGAAGTTGACGCCACCGTCCAGCGCCGTCCTGACCAGTTCGTTCGCGCCGCTCTGGTCGACCTCACCGATGTGCTCGTACACGCCGCTGCCGCCGCTGAAGGTCATCGTGCCCAGGCAGAGCTGGGAGACGATCAGCCCGGTGTCGCCCAGCGTTTTGTACTTCATGGTGTCGTTCCTCATTTCTTCGCTTGAGCGCGCATTTCTTCCGCGGGGCAGGGCGCGATGACCGCGCGGTTGCCTCTACGGGATGTCGGGTTCAGCTCCGGCGAGCTGCCACGATCGCCGGCTTCGTGCTCGTGTCCGTTCTCTGAAAACCGTAAAAGCAGCGCACGGACACAGGGAGGGTGTGCCGCACCCTCCATCGCACGGCGGACCGTCAGAGCTGATGCCAGCCCTGACGGTCCCTTATGGATGATCAGACAGTCGGATCACATCGGCGATGCGTTCCGGCGCGGAGAACTTCCCGGACGAATATCCACGGAGGACGTTTCAGTTCCCGACCAACCCCGCCGTTCACGCACGAACCAGCCGGTCACACCCGCGGGCGGAGTTCGTGTTCGACGTCGGAACGGGGGTTGGATCCGGTCGTTCGTAGATCTTTTCCTTCTCCGGCCTGCCAGGCCGACTCGCTCGAGGGCCTCCCTCCGGCGGGTCGAGTGGCCACGCCGGGTGGTGCGAGCCAGCCGCAGGTTCTCCTCGACCGTCGCGTCCCCGATCAGAGCGAGGGCCTGCACCGGGTATCCGATGTGGTCGCGCCTCAGCGGCGAGCCCGTGAACCGGACCGTCCGCCGGGACGTCACCCATCCGGCCCAAACGACCACCGCGCCCGGCCGGGGTCGCAGCCTCGCCATCTCGCCGATGTTCGTTCTCGCAATGGATCTACAACCGCACGGGCACTCATTTGGCGCCACGAAGCCCTTCCCATCGCGGCCTTGTCACCCACAGAGGTGGTACAGGCCCGATTCGGCACTTGCGAGCGGTCAAGGACGGCCGATTGTGCTGCACTCGGTTGGCAAGCAACCACAGGCCGCCATGACGGCAACGCCGTGGCGTACATGAAGGAGGCTTCAATGACTGTCCACACCTCGGCCCGTCCGGTCCTCGCACCGGCGGACCTCGCGGCGCTCAGCACGCTGGTGGCGGAGCCGGAATCCGCTGTCGCCGATCCGCCGCTGCCCGAACCGAACGCCGCGGGCGTGCTCCTGCTGGGGCTGCTGCTCTCCCCCTCGACACCGAAGGAGCCGCGGAAGTAGGCAGCCGCCGTCCAGGACCATGCGGAGGTGATCGGTGACGGGAGGGTCTGTGGACGCGTCGACTTGCGCGCGCGGCGCTGCGGATCTGGCCGGTCGGGTGCTCGGCGCGCTGCGCGATGGCAGCGCCGCGGACCTGGCCGACTTCCTCGACTCGTGCGTCGACGCGACCGCCGGTCTCGCGGCGGTGCGGCTGGTGGGCGCGGACGTCTTCCTGCCGCACCTGGTGCTGGACCGTCCACTGGGTACCCGCGATGCCGACGTGGTCGTCGCGTCGTTCGAGATCTTGCCATCGGTCACCGCGCCGGCCACGGCGGAGCAGCGGGTGATGGCCTGGCACGACTGGTCGACCGCCCGGCTGCTGGCGGGCCTCACCGGTGCCGTGCCCGTCGCGACACCGGAGGACCCGGCCGCCGTGCTCGGCCCGGTCGAGCAGTGGGCGCGCTGGTCGGTCGCGGTGGCCCAGTTGTCGTCGTCGGCACACCCCGGCGCGACCGGCCCCGTCGTGGACGCCGTCGCGGCGCAGCCGCTGGCGCTGTGCCGAGGGGTCGTGCGGAGCGTGCTGCGCCGCGACTTCGCCACCGCGAGCCGCCTGACCCGCTGGATCTGCCTGCTGCACGCCACAGGCGTGGGACTTCCGCTGGACCCGGTGCTGCTGCTCGCGCACGTCGAGTCGCGAGCCGGCGCGGAGCCCCGCCGGCTGCTGGACCTGGCCGCCGCCCGTCATCTGGTGCGGTCGACGTGAACACCGTCGTCCACACCGCCCACAACGTCACGGCACGCGCGCTCGGCTGGTTGCACGCCAACCGCGACCTGGGCGCGTTCGACGACGACGCCACCGCCGACCTCAACGACCCCGACGGCGTCTACAAGCCGCTGTGCGAGCTCGCGCTGGCGTCGTCGCTGGTGCTGCGCGAGGGCGTGGCGGGCACGGCGGAGCTGCGGGCGGCGCGCGAACTGCTGGAGTTCTCCTGGCGGCAGCTGCGCCGGGGAGACCTGCTCTACGAGCGCCAGCTGCGGCACGTCCTGCTCACCGACCCGCTGGAGACCTACGCCCACCACGCCCGCGGCGGCCTGCGCCACGAGGCGCTGGAGCAACTGCTCGCACAGGACTCGGCCACGGACTCCATGACGGAAGTGGTGCCCAACCGCCGGCTGGCCGTGGCCAACGCCCACCGCGTGGTGGGCCTGCCCCGCGACGACGATCCGCAGGACATGCTCCGGCAGACGTGGCTGGGCCGCACACCGCAGCCCTGGGCGTTGGACTGGTACACCGCCTACCACATGACCCACGCCGTGTTCCACGTGACCGACTGGGGCGCGCTGCCGGGTGAACTGCCGCCCGACGTGGCCGAGTACCTGCGGAACTGGCTGCCGGCCTGGTTCGAGGTGTGGGCCGAGGCGGGGCAGTGGGACCTGATCGGTGAACTGCTGATCGTGGGCGCGTGCCTGCCCGAGCCGTGGTGCGAGCCGGCGCGGTGGGAGCTGTTCGCCGGCCTCCAGCACGCCGACGGGCTCGTGCCGCGGGACACCGAACCGGTCGACGACGAGCCGCTGCGGCGCTTCCACGACCACCAGCACACCGCCGTGGTGGCCGCCATCGCCGGCACGCTGACCACGTCCCGCCTGCTCGGCGGCAGCACGTGAGGGACCTCGTGGAGCACCTTCCGGCCGCCGCGCCCGGAGCCACGGGAGCCGCGGTCGCCGTCCGGCAGGGCGGCCGGGAGCTGGTCCTGGTCGGCGGCACGACCGGCCGTCACGACCCGCGGCCCGTGACCGGACGCACCCGCTTCGAGCTCGGTTCGCTGACCAAGGCGTTCACCGGCCTGCTGCTGGCCGAGATGGCCGACCGGGCGGAGGTGGACCTGCACGATCCCGTCCGGCACCACCTGCCGCCGGGAGCGGCACCCCGGCTGGGCCGTGGGGTCACCCTGGCGAGCCTGGCCACCCACACCTCCGGCCTGCCACGCCTGCCACCCGGCCTGTGGCGGGCAGCGCTGCCCCACTGGCGCACCAACCCCTACCGGGACTTCGGCGCCGGCGACTTCGCCGCGGCGCTGCGCCGGACCCGGCCGGAACCACCCGGCCGGTACCGCTACTCGAACTTCGGCGTGGCACTGCTGGGGCAGGCCCTGGCCAATGCCGCCGATCTGCCCTACGAACGGCTGCTGGCCGACCGCGTGCTGCGCCCGATCGGCCTGCCCGACACCGGCTTCTCCGCGTCCGGGCAGGTCACCGGGCACCTGCGCGGACGTCCCCTGCCGCCGTGGGAGGTACCGGGCCTGCCCGCCGCCGGAGGGCTGCGCTCGTCGGCGTCCGACCTGCTGCGCTACCTGACCGCCCACCTGTCCCCGCCGTCCACCTCCCCACTGGGAAGAGCCTGCCGCGAGGTCGCCCGGCCGCGAGCGCAGGCCGGTGACCACGAGGTGGGCCTGGTGTGGAACCTGCGGTGCCGGTCCGGCCGTGAGCTGCTGTTCCACTCCGGCGGTACCCGTGGCTGCACGGCGTTCGCCGCGTTCAGCCCGAGCACCGCAACCGCGTTACTGGCACTGGTCAACGCCGGTCCGACGGTGGGCAGCCGGTTCGTGCAACGCTCCTACGAGGCGGCGTGGGCCCTGGTGGAACGTGCCGGCACAGCCCGACCGGCCGAAGCGGTGACTACGGTCATTCCGTCATCCCCGCCTCGTACGCGGTGATGGCTGCCTGCACGCGGTTCTGCACGTCCAGCCTGCGCAGGATCGCCGACAGGTGCGCCTTCACCGTGCCCTCCGCCAGGTGCAGGCGCGCCGCGATCTCCTGGTTCGACAGGCCGTGCCCGACGAGGGCCAGCACGTCCCGCTCGCGCGGGGTCAGCGCCTCCACCTTGCGCTTCGCCGCCGCCGGGCGCGTCAGTCCCGGCCGCAGGCCGGCGAGGACGCGGCGGGCGACCCGCGGTGACAGGTACGCGGCACCGTCGGCGACCGCCCGTACCGCGATCAGCAGCTCCCGCGGGTCCGCTGCCTTGAGCAGGAAGCCGCTCGCGCCGTCCTCCAGGGCCTGTGCCACGTACTCGTCCTCGTCGAACGTCGTCAGCATCACCACCGGGGCGACGTCGCGCAGCTCGCGGGCCGCGGCGAGGCCGTCGAGGTGCGGCATGCGGATGTCCATCAGCACGACGTCCGGCTGGTGCGCGTGCGTCAGCTCCACCGCCGCGCGCCCGTCGGCCGCCTCCGCCACCACGGCGACCTCCGGATCCGTCGCCAGCACCGCCGCCAGGCCCGCCCTGATCATGGCCTCGTCGTCGGCCAGCAGCACCCTGATCACGTCAGCGGCACCCGTGCGACCAGCGTGAACAGCCCGTGCTCCGCTGTCACCGCCAGCTCGCCACCCAGCAGCCGAAGCCGCTCCGCCAACGCCGCGAGGCCGCTGCCCCTGCCGACCCGGCCCGTCAACGGGTTCCCGACCTCCAGCGTCACCAGCCGCTCCGCGACCGTCAGCGTCATCGTCACCGGCTGGCCGGGCGCGTGGCGGGCCGCGTTCGTCAGCGCCTCCCGCGCGACCCGGCGCACGGCCTGGTCCACCACGTCCGGCAGGTCGGCGAGCCCGTCGACGGTCACGGACATGCCCGCGTCCCGCGCGTTCGCCACCAGGACCGCGACCGGCGGCACGTCGTCCCGTTCCCGCAGCATCGCGATCGACTGCCGCAACCGGTCCGTCGCCGCCACCGCCGACGCCCGCACCGCACCCGCCGTGCGGGTGTCCTCATCGGACAGCTTCGGTGACAGTTCGAGCGCACCCGCGCGCAACGCGATCAGCGCGAGGTCGTGGCCGAGCGAGTCGTGCAGCTCCGCCGCGAGCCTGCCCCGCTCCTGCAGCCGCGCCCGCTCGGCGACGTGCTCCTGCTCGCGCTCGAGCTGGCGCACCCGCTCCTGCTCGGCCGCGATCAGCAGCGCCTGCTGCCGCCGGTACCGCCCGGCGAGCCACGGCAGCACGACCGTGATCACCATGACGACCAGCACCGTCGGCACCTCGGTGAGGTCCAGGAGAGCCACGGCCGCCGTGCCCGCGAGCGCGACCCCGGTGAGGACCTGCCAGCCGAAGCGGGCGTCGACGTGCCTGCCGTGCAGGTACGCGAGCACCGCCAGCACCACCCAGGCGCACACCTGCCACACCGGCAGGCCGCCGTCCTCCGTGCCCAGTCCGCCGGCCAAGCCGAGCACGGCGAGGATCCCGAGGCTCACCGGACCGACACTAGCCGGACGACCCGTGCCGTGAGCACGGCGAGCCCGGCCAGCGCGGCGGCGGCGAGCGTGACCGTGAGCGACAGCGCGAAGTACCCGAGCTGCGCCCACAGCACCGTCCGGCCCGAGCTGACGAACGACACGACCTGCGGGTAGAACGCGAACAGCACCACGGGCAGCCCCACGACCACCAGCCGCACGGCCGTCAGCCACGAGCGCCGCCCGCGCCTGCGTTCCGCCCAGCGCCGCGCCCGCACCACCCCGAGCACACCGAGCGCGACGGCCAGGAGCCCGGTGGCGGCGAGCACCAGGTCGACGAGCTGCCGTGGGCTGCCGGGCTCCGCCGGTGCCCCACCGCGGCTCAGCGCGATCAGCCCGTCGAGGATCGTGCCGGTGTCGTCGACGAGCGCGGCGCCGTTGGTCATCACGGCGTAGCCGTAGCCGCTCTTGGGGTCGATGGCCTGAATTGCGTTGTAGGTCCACAGGTTGCCGCTGTGCACGAGCAGGCCGTTGCCGTCGGGATGCCAGCCCATGCCGTAGTCGTGCACGTCGGACGGCCCGTGCATGGTGTCGAGCGACTCGGTGGCGAACGGGCCGTGGCCGTTCTGCGCGATGAGCCAGCGGCCCATGTCGTGCGCGGTCGTGATCATCGTGCCCGACCCGCCGACCGCCGGACCGTCATCCAGCTCGGGCCTGTTCAGCCAGACGCCGTACAGCGAGTTGAAGCCGTTCGGCGCGTCGCCGCCCGCCCGGCTGTCGTGCATGCCGAGCGGCTCGAACACGTGCCGGCGCAGGTAGTCCTCGTAGGACTGACCGGAGACCACCTCGACCAGCCGGGCGGCGACGTTGTGGTTGACGTTGCTGTAGGCGAACCGCGTGCCCGGCCCGGCGGCGTCGACGGGTGGCAGGAGGTCGACGTACTCGGCGAGGGTCCGCGCCTCGGTCAGCCGTCCGATGTCGACGGAGTCGTCGGAGATGCCGGAGGTCTGGTTCAGCAGGCGGCGCACCGTGATGCGCGGCGGGAGCTGCGGGAGGTGGTCGTGCACCTCGTCGTCCAGCCCGACGCGGCCGTCCTCGACGAGCGTCATCACCGCGGCGGCGGTGAACGACTTGCTGACCGACGCCACCCGCATCGGCGTGTTCTCGGTGACGGCACCGCCGTGCGCGTCGTGCCCGGCGCCAGTGGCGTGCACGACCTTGTGGCCGTGGGTGACGACGACCGAGACGCCGGGCAGCCCGGTCGAGTCGAGCACCCGGTCCAGGTAGGTGTCGATCGATACCGGCGTGGGGGCGGGCAGGAGGCCCAGCACCAGTCCGGTCACGAGTGTCCTCATGGCCCGGAACGCTAGGGATCGGCAGGTCAGCGACGGATCTGCCGATCGACCACGGTGACCCCCACCGATCGTCGGGGGTCACCGTGGTGGGTGGTTCAGCCCGTCCGGCCGCGCCGTTCCCCGCACGAAGCCGCGCTCCCGCGGGTGGGTGGCTTGGACCTCATCGGCGACCGAGGCCCAGACCCACGTCGATGCCGAGGTCCAGGTCCAGGCCGAGCAGGCCGCCCTGCCAGGTCCGGAACGAGCCGCAGGCGGCCGGCGAGGTGGCCTCCAGGGGCAGGGACGGGTCCAGGTCGCTGGGTGCGCTGCCGTCGTAGGCGCCGCTGCGGTTCGGGTCGATGCCGTGCACGACCAGAACCGCCTTGCCGTTGCGGATGTTGCTCGCGACGTCGGCGGTCACGGTGATGCTGCGCCGGTAGTCGTAGGAGGTGCCGCCGGGCGCCGGGAAGCGGTCGACGGCCAGGCCGCTGGCGGGGCTGGTGTCGCCGCTCGTCGTCAGCGAGGTGCCGATGTGGCCGTAGAAGGGATGGCCTTCGGTGGTGTTGACGATGCCGTCACCGCTGGTGTCGGCGCGTTGGGACGGGCAACGCCCCTGTGCGCCGATGTGGATGTGCTGTGCGTGCGGGGCGTCGGCGAGCA
>NZ_FOFR01000048.1 GCF_900110955.1 Lentzea xinjiangensis | reverse complement strand
GGTTTCCTAAACCGTGTGTCGCAGGTTCGAATCCTGCCTGGGGCACCACCTTTCGCCGGGTGAAATCAGCCCCCTACCAGCGTAAACGCGGTAGGGGGCTGATCTATGCGTATCCGGTTGTATCCGTCCGTGTCCGGTGGTTTCCGGGTGTTCGTGTACCAAATCGTGCCCGCGTTTCGCGGGTGCTCTAGCTGCCCGTCGAGGCCTTGAGGATGCGGTCGAGGGCGTGCGTGTGCCTGCCGTGGATGAGCTTGGCGTAGATCCGGAACAGCACCTCCAGCGAGTGCCCAGCCCATAGCGCGATGAGCGACGGCTCTACGCCGATGCTCAGGAGGTAGGACACCCACGCGTGCCGCAGGTCGTAGGGCGTCTCTGCTAGCGGGCTCTTGTAGACCTCCGGTGTGAAGGCCGCCCTACGGGCCTTGCGGTACACGTCGTTGTAGAGGCGCACCGGCACTTCTCCCCCGCGCTCGCCACGGAACAGCCGTCCTTCGTCGCCCGTGCCGAACGTGTCGAGGTGCCAGTAAAGGATGGCCACCAGCTCCGGCCGGATCGGCGCACGTCGAACGGCCTTCTTCCCCCTGTGCTTCAACCCCCGCTTGTCCCGCACGGTGCCCGTGTTCGTCCAGCGGCTACCCGCGTGCGGCGCGGTCACCGACAGAACGAACTCTCCGAACTCGTTCTTAGGGATGTCCCAGCGACCAGCCGTCTCGTTCCACGTGCGCGGCGGCAGCTGAATGTTGTGCTCCCGAAGGTCGACAGCTTCCTCCGGCCTAAGGCCGCCGTAGTACGTGCACGCATAGCAAGCCATTAGGCGCTCACCGCTGCGCTGCACTTTCTTCACCTCCTCCAACAGAGTGCCTGCCTGCACGGGGCTTGCGGCTACAGCCGGATCTACCTCATGTTCAACCTTCGGCGCGGTCCATTTAATTTTCGGAATGGGGTTGTGCGCAATCGCCTCAAGCTCGATCGCATACTCCAGCGCGTTGTGGAATACAGCGCGCTTTCGGTTGACGACCGTGGCAGCAACCTCGCCCTTCCCGTCTACTTTTTGCGCCAGTGCGTCCATGACCGGACGCAGTACGGCAGGTTGAGTCAGAGTCGACACGTTGCGCGTGTTGGAAGCAATCCACCGCAGAGCCGCTGTCACCTTCTCGGGTCGCGCGGGATTGTCGCGATGTTCAGTGTTGAACGCCCAATTGAAGAGAGCGGAGCGAAGCAGCTTGTCGTCCGGCTTACCTCGCTTGTTGCTGACCATCGCGCACGTAACGGTCATCATCGCCTCGGCGATGCTGCGCCGTGAGGTCGCTGCCGCGCGTGGCCACTTGGAGTCCACGTACTTCACGGCGAACTCGAACCACGCCATGTCTTTATCGGCGCGCTTCATGCTGACCGGCAGCCCAGTGTCGAGGTCGAACGCTTCACCAGACTTAGCCGCAGACACCAGAGCAGAGCGGAAGCTGTCAGCGGGCGTGTACTGCGGGAACGTCTCCTTACACGGGTAGCGCCGTCCCTCCAGCTTCCAGCGCACGGTGTAGGTGCTTCCCTTGGCCCGCTTATTGGTCACGATTGACCACACACGAACCTTGAACGTGGTTGGCATCAGGCCGCCTCACTCAATCCCTTGTACCAACTATCGAAATCGCTTCGCTCAATCCGCCACTCACCGTTGGGAAGCTTCGTCATGTGTGGGGCCTTGCCCTTGACCTTCCACTCATAGAACGTCTTGCGGGAGATGCGCAGCTCGCCACACACGTCTTCAACGGTCATCTTCGGTTCCGCTTTTGCCATGCCGTCACCTCCCTTCGGATTCGTGGTACTGCGGATGCACGAGGTAGGCCGCGCTTGGCGGGCGGCCTTTCCCGCGCTTCTCGGGTTCGGGTTCGCGGCGGACGTAGCCGTGCTGTTCGAGCAGGTTCAGCGGTTCGTCCAGCTCGGTCACTGTCTTGAACTGAGTGCGCGCGGTGCCCTTGATGAGCTGATTGCGGGTGAACCGGTCGGGTTTGGTGCGCTCAATCCATCCGAGGATGACGCGCGCCTTTTCGATCGTTTCGTTCTCGCCGATGAGGTCGAACGCGGCGAGTGCGTGAGCGGCGAAGTAGCGGCCCAGCGTGATGGCGCGGTTCATGGTGGCGTCGGTGATCGAGCGTCGTGCCCATCCGGTGGTGATGTGGTCTGCGAGGTGCAGCAGGCCTGCCAGGCGGATGGTCGCGCCGACGTACTTGCTTGCCCAGTCGCGGATGTGGCCGAGTTTTCCGCCCGGACGAAGCTCGGGTTCCACCTCCTTTTCGAGCTGGAGCACAAGGGCAGCGGCGTCCGGGGTGAGCGTGAGCGCGGCCGGGTCGGTCCATTCGGCGAGTGCGCAGACCATCGCGCGGAGGTTGTCGTTGTAGGTCTGCACCGTGGCCGGGTCGATCTGCGGCGGTCCGATGACGCGGTTGCCGACCAGGTCGACGGGCAGGGAGAACAGCAGGCGGGCGAGCAAGCCCCGGTCACGGAAGCCCGCGTTGGAGGCCAGGTCGCGGATGACGGAGGGCTGCAACGCCAGGCCGAGCGTCAAGGCCGGCCTTTCCACGTGCTCGGCCTCGCGGCTCTTGCGGTCGACGCGCAGCATGTCGCCCGCGTGTCCCTTGAGGAACACCTCGAAGTTGGGCACGCCGGAGTAGCGCCCGGCGAGCGTGGCGAAGATGCCGCCCTCGGCAGAGAGCACAGCCAGGCGTCCGCCCTGCTCGGCCAGCAGGGACGCGGCCGTCTCGCTGGTGATGTCGTCGGCCACCAGGCGTGGCACCACCGGCACCGTGATGGCCTCCGCTGCCATGGCCGCATCCGTTGCCATGCCAATGGCTTCCTGCTCGGCCAGGGCATCGGCGCGCGTGGCGTTGGCCGCGGCTTTCTCCGCCCGTGCCAGTGCGATCTTGCGCTCCAGCTCGGCCGTGGCAATGAGCGGCGCGGCCTGCTCGGCGAGCTCGCGTTCGACCTGCATCAGCGGCGCGGTCATGGCGGCGAACACCGGCGACTTGCGCGCGCCGGGTGGCAGCGCCACCAGGACGTAGACGTTGACGGGTTCGCGCCACAGTCCGCGCACGGCGACCTCTGCGCGTCCACCTGCGGCGGTGGACAGTGCGGCGATGCCGATGCAGCCCGCCAGGTCCACCGGAGTCTGGGTCTCGGTGGCGACGCCGGCCACTTGCTCGGCGAGCCATCCGGGCAGCACGTCGAGGGGGAAGCGCGGCAGGTTCCCGGCAGCACGCCCGACCAACGGGGCGGGGTCCTCCCATCCCTCACCCTCGATCAGGTGCAGGCGCACGGCCTGGTCCACGATCTCGGCGGCAGCGGCCTTGGCGGCGTTGGCGTTGTTCATGCCACGTCCACGCGGCGGGGACGCTCGGCACCGGCCCGTAGCCCGGAGTCGAGGGTGTTGCGGACTTCCCACTGCGACAGACCCACGCTCAACCCCGCGTGCTCCAGCGCAGTGCGCGCCACACCCTCCGGCAGTGCACCGCCCGCCACGAGCTGCCCCAGCGCGACAGTGGCGGCGAACAGGGTGTGGTTGCGCGTGCCCTCCTGTGCGGCCAGCACCTTGGCGACCTCGTTACGTAGGGCGGATTCGACGTAGCGGCCCACTCGCGTGGCGCTCAGATCGACGGAGACGGCCTGACGCGGAGGCCGTGGCGTGAAGGCAAGGCGCTGGCACAGCCACTGCGGCAGAGGCGCAACGGCAGCGTCTTCACTCAGGAGGTAAGGGCGTCCGTCCACATGCGACCCTGCGGCCAGGACGTAGCCGCCGCCCGCGCGGGTGTCGACGCGCCAGCCGAGACCACGGCCACGCTCGCCCGCCGTGTTGCGCAGCTCGACACCCTGCGGCGCGGCGAAGTAGAGGTGCAGGCCGCCGGACGGCGTCGTCACGGTGTAGGTGTCCAGCGGCAGCGGCTCGCCCGCTTCCCCGCACAGCGCGGCCAGTACGTCCAGGCCGCACGTGATGCCGGGCTGGTTCCAGCGGGGTGGCGGCTGCTCGCCGTCCTTGGGCATGTCGAGGTCGAGCACCACCAGGCGCGAGGGCTCGCACGCGATGGCGACGTTGCAGCCGCGGAAACTCATGCTGCTCCAGTACCAGCGCACCTGGTCGGGGTTGTTCATGGCGCGCTGCTCGGGGGTGCGGTGCCCGTCGCGGCACGCGCCAGTTCCGGGGCACTGGTTGGTGTGGTGCAGGGCGGGCAACTTGTCGCCACGTCGTGCCGGGAAGACGTACCAGCCGCGAGCAACAGCGCTCAGTGCGGCGGTGAGCATTGGGTGGTCCATCAGGTCTCCAATGTGGCCAGTCACGAGGTCGGTCAGCCGGGTGCCGGTCATCGGGTGCGGTTGCGGTGGCGGCCAAAGGCGTTGAGGGCTTTGCGTCCGGCGCGCAGCTGCCTGCCGGTGGCGTCGCAGCGCTGGCAGAGGCGGAAGCCACCGAAGCGCCGGCCGGAGCGTCCGAGGCCCTTGCAGGCGCGGCAGTTGCGGTAGGGGAAGGCCCAGCAGGCCACGAGGTAGAGCAGCGCCGTGGCGGTGAGGTAGAGCCAGGCGTAGCCGCGCCACGCCGGAGCAATGTCACTGACAGCGACGGTCAGGGCGGCGAGCAGAGTCAGCCGGTAAGCGAGCTTGGGGGTCACGGGATTGCCCTCCTAGGGCTGTTTTTGGGTGCGCGAGACCAAGCCCTCTAGGCACTAGGGCGCTGATCAGGGCATATGTGGTGGTCTAGTGGGGGGTCTAGGTCTAGAGGGGGTGTGCCGCTAGACCTAGACCCGTGCGGCTACTCCACGCGCTTCGCCTTCTTGTCACGCTCGGTGATTGCCTTGGAGATGTGGGCGAGTTCCACGCCCTTGCGGTTGGCGCCCTTCCCGGTCTCTGGGTCGGTGCCCCAGACCTGGCCGGTGGCGATGCCGAACGGCTTGAGCGCGGCGGCGAGCTGGGTTGCCTTGGCGCTGCCGCCCTCCAGCTCGCCCCACGGGCCGTACTGGTCGGGCTTGAAGTCCGCCAGGGCGTCCACAAGGGACTCAGACCAGCGCTTGTCCTTGTCGCCGAACACGCTCATCAGGTCTTGCAGCAGCGTGTTAGCCGC
>NZ_FOFR01000041.1 GCF_900110955.1 Lentzea xinjiangensis | reverse complement strand
CTGAGCCACGAGCGGATCACTCGGGTTCACCGGCGTCCGCATCTCAGAACAGGAGCACCGTCATGACCAGGAACCGGATCGCCGCTTCGCTGAGTGCGACCGCGCTCGCCGTGGGGGTGCTGTGTGGCGTGACCACGCCCGCGAACGCCGTGGGCGGTGGCGACGTCAATTGCGGGGGCACGCAGATCACCACGTACAACCCAGGTCTCACCCTCACCGAACGGCCGGTCCATGTGCACCTGACACGCCATTTCGCGCCGTGCATCTCCCTGAGCAACCCGCAGGTGACTTTCGGCGTGACCGAGGAACGACGTGTCACGACCCTGTCGTGCCAGACCCTGGCGGAGCCCGGCACGGGCACCCGGGAGATCGAGTGGAGCACGGGCCAGAAGAGCGAGTACAGCTACACCCGAACCATCACGAACGTCGGCGGCCAGACGTGCGCACAGAGACCGGCATAGTCACCGCGGGACTGTTCGAGGGCAGCAAGGTGGTCCAGGTGACCACCCTCGTGACGCTGAACCTCCTCGACTGCCTGGGCTCCGGCGTCACCAGCGAGTCCGGCCCCATCACGCTGACCATCGTCTGACCGGGTTTCCCCGGTGGCCCGTACGTCGGGCCACCGGGGAAGCAGCGTGACGCCACGCGTCGCACTCGGCCTGGCCGGCGGGCTTCGATGCGTTCCTGGGTCGGTTCGCGGGCCCGTTCCCGCGTGTTGAGTCGCGGCGGCGCATGCGTTGGTATGTCAGCGGTTTGCTTTCCGCGGTAGAGCGGAAGAACGGCTGGACGCTGGCGGAGGCCGCTGGTGACGCCGGTCCGGAGGGCATGCAAAGGCTGCTGAACTTCTACGCCTGGGATACCGATGGGCTGCGTGACGATGTCCGAGGCGCAGTGGCTGAGGCGATAGGCGATGCCGGGAACGGCGTGCTGATCGTGGACGAGACCGGTTTCCTCAAGAAAGGCGCCAAGTCTGCCGGGGTGGGGCGGCAGTGTTCGGGGACGGCGGGGCGGATCGAGAACTCGCAGATCGGGGTGTTTCTGGCCTATGCCTCGCCGCGCGGGCGGGCGTTGATCGACCGGGAGTTGTACCTGCCGAAGGACTGGACCGAGAACCGGGAGCGGTGTCGCGCGGCGGGAATCGGCGACGAGGTCGGGTTCGCGACCAAGCAGATGCTCGCCCGTCGCATGATTGAACGTGCGCTGGAGGCGGAGGTGCTGTTCGGGTGGGTGACCGCGGATGAGATCTACGGCAACGACACGATGTTCCGGCTGTGGCTGGAGGGCCTGGACATCCCGCATGTGGTGGCGGTGCCGAAGAACGCGGTGGCGGTGTCATCCGGGTTGCTCGAGGTCCGCGTCCACCGACTGGTCGCCGAGTTGCCCGACACCGCATGGGAACGCCTTGCGGCCAGCGTGGGAACGAAGGGACCTCGAGTGGCGGACTGGGCCGCGGTCGACATCCGCCCGCCCTGCCGGCCGGGGTGGGGTCACTGGTTGTTGGCCAGACGCAGCGTCTCCGATCCGTCCGACATCGCTTACTACATCTGCTTCGGCCCGGCCGGCACCACCCTGCCACACCTGGTGGGCGTTGCGGGAGCGCGATGGGCGGTCGAGGAGTGCTTCCAGGCCGCGAAGAACGAGACCGGGCTGGACCACTACCAGGTTCGCGGCTACCAGGCCTGGTATCGGCACGTCACACTCTCTGAGGTTCCCCCGGTAGCTCGGAGACTTTCAAGCATGGTCCGATAGGACCTGAAGGGAGTCGTCCGTGGCAGCACCGAAGAAGTACCCCGACGAGCTGAGGGCTCGTGCGGTCCGGCTGTATCGGGGGTCGGATCCGAAGCCGGTGATCCGCCGGCTGGCCGAGCAGCTCGGGGTGCATCACGAAGCACTGCGTAACTGGATCCGGCAGGACGAGGCCGACCGAGGCGAGCGGACGACCGGACCACGACCAGCGAGTCGGAGGAGCTGCGCAGGCTTCGGCGGGAGAACGCGGAACTCAAGCGCGCCAACGGGATCCTCAAGGCCGCGAGTGCTTTTTTCGCCTCGGAACTCGACCCGACCCGGCGACGGTCGTGAAGCTCGTTGCGCAGCTTCGCGGCCGCTTCGGGGTCGAGCCCATCCTCCGGGTCCTCGGCATCGCCTCCTCCACCTACTACGGCTGGGGCCAGCGCCAGGCAGACCCGTCACCGCGGCAGCGGCAGGACGAGGAGCTGGTGGCCGAGATCGTGGACATCCACACCACCTCCGGCGGTACCTACGGCAGCCCGCGGGTGCACGCCACCCTGCGCCGCCGCGGGATCCGGGTGTCGCGCAAACGGGTCGAGCGGCTGATGCGCGGCCACGAGCACCGCTGCCAGTCACCGGCGGGCCACGTGCCGAGCCGGTCGAGCACGCTGCGGCCACTGTCCGGGGATTCGACCGCCTCGGGAGCGCCGGGGGCGCCTGTGCTCACGCCGGCCAAGTCGTGCGAACCCATTTTCACTCCTCGCGGTGGCGGCCGGTTGGTTCTGCCCGAGCGATCCGGACGGCCGGGTGGGCACCGGTGTGGTTCGCAGGTGCGGGGGATTTCGGTCCAGGCCGAGTGGTCCGGCCGCCGGTGGGCAGGAGTTGTGCAGTCGGTCGACGCCCCCGACCGGAAAACGAATCGAACCCTAGTGACCGGAACGAGCGAACCATAGTCGTTCTCATCGGGCGGAAGTAGAATTATTTTCGTGCGAATACCGGTAACCGCCAAGGCATGTACGACAAGTGCGGCTGAACCCTCGCGGGAAGAATGGTGATCGGAACAGTTCCACGAGTTTCGTTGTCGCGACGGGAGTAGTGAATGGATCACAATGCTTTGTGTGCGGCCGAGAAGTTGATCGTAGTGCTGGAAACGCTTGCCGCCGAAGGCGGGCCGCTGGGGGTGGCCGAGCTTTCCCGGCGCAGTGGCCTGCCGAAGTCGACGGCGCACCGGCTGTTGCAGACATTGCAGAAGTACCTCCTCGTGGAGCGGTGGAACGGCAAGTACCAGCTGGGCGTCAGGGGCCTGGAGCTGGGCGAGTCCATGCGGGTGCCGGACCCGAGACGGTTACGGGTCCTGCTCCAGCCGTGGTTGCAGGACCTTTACCACCAGACTCGGGCAGTGGTGCAGTTGTGCGTCCTGCGTGGCGCCTACGTCGTGTCCGCGGAGAAGCTCTGCGGACACGATTCGGTCGTGCTCGCGCTCCGGCTCGCCGACAGGGCCCGCGCCGCGCGCACGGTGGGCGGAACAGTGCTTCTGGCGTACTCGGCGCGCTCCTGTCCCGAGCTGTCGTTGCACCAGGACCTCGTTCGCATCCGCCAGCACGGCGTCGCAGTCGGCTGGGACGCGCCGGACAGGAGTGTCTGCACGGTGGCGGCGCCTGTCCTGGACCAGAAAGGCCACGCCGTCGCTGCCATCGCCGTGAGCAGTCCTGCCGGCGCGGGCGATCCCGGCCTCGTGATCTCCTCCCTGCGTTCGACCGCGCGCGCCGCCTCGATCGCGGTGCGGCCGGTCCGCCCACCGAGGAGTGTCGCCCGGGGGCATCCGGAGGCGCCGGACGAGCGGTCCGTCCGACAGCCGAGGTGATCGGCGTTCGGGTCGGCGGTCACTCCTGCTTGCCGAGTTGCTGGAGCAGGTCGTGCAGGTCGTAGGCGAACCAGAGCTCCACCATCCGGTCGTCCCGCCAGTCGACGAAGGTGAGCCCATAGGTCGAGTACTGCCGGCCCGAAGGCTGGATGCCGAAGAGTTCGTTGCGGGTGTGGGTTCCGGTGCTGTGCCAGCGCAGCGCCGTCCGGTCACCCTCCTGGATGACGTCGCGGACCTCCATGGTCTGGTCCGGGAACGAGGTCAGCATCATCTGGAGAAAGATCTTGAACTCTCCGGGTCCGTGCACGTCCCGCGCGATGGGGTCGTGCGCCACGAAAGTGTCGTGCACGACCTCGCGCACGATATCGGTGTTCGAGTTCAGCCACACTTCCTCCACAAAACGCAGGTGCCGTTCTTTGGCGCCCATCATCGACCCTCTCCTCGATTGGTCCGGCTGGACCCCGTAGTCCCGATTTGGCAACGTCGTCACGCTAAGCAGTTCGGCTCGACCTGGTCAACGGTCGTTCCGTGGTGCGGAACAAAGAAAATCGGTGGTCCGTCCGCCGGAACTTTCCTTGTACGGTCACACTCGGCGCGCAATGGTGCTGTAAGCCGATCGTCAATGCCTCTAGAAAAGGTTCCGCAGACTATGGTGAAAACCGCTTTCCTGTTTCCGGGGCAAGGTTCGTTCGTTCCCGGCATACTGCGTGATCTCGCGGACGAGGGACCCGTTTCCGAGACACTCCGACGGGCGGATGCAGTCGCCTCTGGCTACGGTCACGGCAACATCCGATCCGTGCTCACCGACAGTCGCTCCCCTCAGCAGCGGGCGATGACGGACGCGCCTTCGACGCTGTGGTTGGCGATCTTCACCACCTCGACGGCGCTGCACGCGTTCCTGCGCGCCGAAGGGCTGCGCCCCGATGTCCTGATCGGCCACAGCCAGGGAGAGATCGCCGCGTTGACGGCAGGCGGTTGGCTGGCCCTCGAGGACGGCCTCCGCCTGCTCTGCGAGCGGGAGGCGCACCTCAGGGCGCACTCACCGCGCGGTGGGCTGCTCGCGGTCGAACTGGGGGTGCGCCGCACCGAGGGGCTGATCGGCATGATGGGTGACGCGACCGCGGCGATGGCGGCGGACAACGCACCCGGACAGACCGTGATCTCCGGCTCCGAGGACAGCCTCGCAACGGCGCAGAAGGTCCTTGCCGCGATGGAGGTCACCTCGACCCGGCTGCGAGCGCCCTACCCGTTCCACGGACCGTTGCTGGCGGGTGTGACCGAGTCGTTCCGCGAGGTCGTCGATGGGGTCGAGTTCCACCTGGGCCATACCCCCGTGTTCTCACCGATCCTGGGGCGACCGATTGCCTCGGTCGACGACGCCCGCGCGGTGGTGCGCAACCATCTCGTCCAGCCCGTGTGGTTCCGCAAAGCCGTGTTCGAGGTGCTGGCCGATGGCGTGGACCGGTTCGTCGAGTGCGGCGCCAAGTCGATCCTGGTGGACCTGGCCCGCCGGACGACGCCGAATTCGGTCGACTTTCTGGCGCCGCTTACGCGAAGGGCTGCCAAGGCCGACGTGCACGCGCTCTTCGACGCCTCCGCTGACGCGCCCGTCGCCCCGCACGACGAGTCCGCGGCAGGCTCCGTGCCGGAAACGCCCGCCGTCCCCGCGGCCGCCGAGCCGGAGACCACCCCGGTCGCGCTCAAGGCGAACGGCCGGCTGCCCGAAGCCGATGTCCTGATCGACGAACTGCGGCAGATCTTCGCGGAGCAGCTCGGCTACCCGTTGGACGTCCTGACCGACGACGTGGACCTCGAAGCGGACCTGGGCATCTCCTCGGTCAAGCAGATCGAGCTCTTCACGATCGTCCTGGACCGCTACAACCTGGCGACGCCGCCCTCTGACATCCGGCCCGGCTTGTTCGCCACGCTGCCGGACCTCGCCACCTTCCTGCGCCGGTTGGACGACGACGCCGCCAAAGCCGCGTGACCGTGGACAAACCCGAGCAGCCGAGGTCAATCATGGATCAGGAGTTCGCCGACCGGATCGTTCTCGTCACCGGCGGCGGCCGCAACGTCGGCAGGGCGACCGCCCTGGAGTTCGCCCGCCGCGGCGCGCACGTCATCGTCAACTACTTCCACTCGCCCGAGGCCGCGGCGGCCACGGTGGAGGTCATCCGCTCGGCCGGGGGATCGGGGGAGACGATCCGTGCCTCGGTGGCCAAGCGCGAGTCCGTGCGGGAGATGTTCGCCGCGATCCGGAAGCGGCACGGCCGGATCGACGTCCTGGTCAACAACGCCGCCCAGGGCGTGCTGCGGGACTTGGACGAGCTCACCGACCTGGAATGGGAGAAGACCTACCGGACCAACGTGCACGGTGTGCGCTGGTGCATGGAACACGCCATCCCCTTGCTGGAGGCAGGCAGCGGCAAGGCCATCGTCAACCTGTCGTCGATCGGGTCGACGCACGCACTCGGGGCCTACGCGGTGGTCGGCTCGTCCAAGGCCGCACTCGAGGCGCTCACGCGTTACTTCGCCGCCGAGCTGGGGCCCAGCGGTATCCGGGTGAACACAGCGTCCGGATCGCTGCTGCACAACCCCGTGGCGGACGCGTTCCCCAACGCCCGGCAGGTGCAGGAGCTGTGCGACGCGGCAACGCCGCTGCGGCGGCCGTCGGAACAGGACCTGACCGACGCGGTGGTCTTCCTGGCCTCCCCGCGCGCCGCGTCGATCACAGGTCAGACGTTGGTGGTCGACGGGGGGATGACCCTCGGGCAGCGGATGCTGACCGTGCCCGACGGCCGTCCACCCGCCTGGACCGAGCGCACCCCCGGCGTGCGCGTCGGACTCAGACCCGCTGTCGCCGCGGACGCGGACGTCGACGCGGGAAGCGAGGGCACCGGGCAGGAGGGGGCACGGCAGCAGCAGACCCAGGACCCCGGAAAGCCGGCGGGCGCCGCGCCGCGTGTGCGGGAGGTCGCCGTGGGGGACCCGGACCGCCTCGTCGCGGTCGTCGGGATGGGCTTGGCCGTGCCCGGAGCCAACGACCCGGAGGAGTTCTGGACCCTGCTCAACCGCGGCGAGCACCAGTTCTCCAGCCCATCGTCCTTCAACGTCGAGGGCATCTACTCGCCGGACCCGCGAGCGGAGGACCGCAGCTACTGCCGGGCGTACGGCAGCATCCGGAACTTCGTCCCGCACCCCCGGCTCGCCGAGGAGATCGCCTCGGGAGGCGATCCGGACCACGACGGTGCCGTGTCGTGGCTGCGGCACAGCGTCCTTCAGGCGCGGGACACCGTCCGGAACCGTCCGGGTTACCGGCACGCCTGCTACATCGGTGCGTGGCCGGGAGGCATCCGGACCCTGGAGGAAACGATCCTCAAGTCCGCGGTGCTGCGCGCGGCCGACGCTGCGGGCGGGAGCGCGGCGCACCGCCGCCGGGTGGAGCGCGTGCTCGACGAGCACTTCCGCGCCGCACGCAGCACCCTCGCGCCCGCAACCCCGGAAAATGTCGTCCGGCGTGCCATTTCCGGCATTCTCCCCGACGACACCGTCCAGCTCATCGTCGACACCGCCTGCGCCTCGTCTGTCTACTCCGTGGACTTGGGGGTCAAGGACCTGCTCACCGGGAACTGCGACATCGCCTACTGCGGTGGTGTGAACTCCGGAGTCCGGCGCGACATGGTGTTGTTCGCCAAGTTGCGCGGACTGTCCACCAGCGGGCAGGTGCGTTCCTTCGACGAAGCCGCCGACGGAGTGCTGTTCAGCGAGAGCGCGGCTGTCGTCGCGCTCAAGCGGCTCCGGCAGGCGCAAGAGGACGGTGACCCCGTCCTCGGGCTGGTCGCCGGGTTCGGCAGCTCCTCCGACGGGCGCGGCAAGGCCATCTCGGCACCGGACGCGCGAGGGCAACGGCTGGCCGTCACCCGCGCCCGCGCCGTCAACGACGTCCGCCCCGAAGAGGTTGATTGGATCGTGGGGCACGGCACCGGGACCCCGGTGGGGGACAGGGTCGAGCTGTCGACCCTCGCGGAACTCGCCTCGGACGAGGGCGTGCTGTGCACGTCCAACAAGGCGGTCGTCGGCCACGGGGGCTGGGTGGCCGGTGTGATCTCGTTGATCCACACCCTGCTGGCCATGCGCCACGACCGGATCCCCGGTCAGCCCTACTTCACCGCCCTTCCCCCCGGTATAGACGAGAGCCGGATCCGCGTTCCTTGTGGCCCCGCCGCCTGGCCCACCGGCCCGAGACCGCGCACGGCCGGCCTCTCCGGTTTCGGGTTCGGCGGCACCAACGCGCACCTGCTCGTCCGCGACACCACACCTGCGCCGGAAAGCACCATCCGGTCCGCGCCCGAACCGAGCTCCGACGAGATCGTCCTTGTCGGCTGGAGCAGCCACTTGCCCGGCGACTTCACCCAGGACGATCTCCGGCGGTGGCTGGCGGGCAGCGGGCCGGGGCCGCGGCGCTCCTTCGGACCGGACTACCCGGCGCCGCCCCTGCGCCAGCTGCCGCTGCCGCCGATCACGGCCCGGACGATCGACCGGTGCCAACTCATGGCGGTCAGCGCGACGCACGCGTTCGTGGCCGAACACGGCGAGCTCTGGACGGGACTGAGGGAACGAACGGGAGTGATCGCGGCGCACAGCGGCCCACCACGATCACTGGTGGACTACACCCTGCGGGTGACCGCGGGCTCGGTCGACAGCGCGCTGCGCAGCGGCTCTGACGACGTGGAGATGGCGGCGACCAGGCAGTCCTTCGACGACGCGATGAGCAGGCTGCGCGATCGCGTCCCCCCGTCCAACGACGACTCCATGCCGGGCGTGCTCACCAACGTCATCCCGTCGCGCGTCGCCAACCGCTTCGACCTCAACGGCGCCTGCATGACCGTGAGCTCCGGTCATGCCTCGCTCAACGCGGGCCTGCACGTCGCCGCGCAATACCTGCGCTTCGGAGAACTCGACGTGGCCCTCGTGCTGGGGATCAACGGAAACAGCACCTGGTCAGGAGCGGAGACGTTCGGCAGGGCGGAGGCAGGGGTCGCCGAGGGCGCATTCCTGTTCATGCTGAGCCGCGCCTCGACCGCTCGCGAACACGGGTGGCCGGTGCTCGCCGGGATCGACAGCACCTATGAGAACGAAGAGATGACGATTCCAGAAGTCGAATGGGGGTCTGCTGCTGGTGAACAGAGCTACCTCGGCGGTGACAACGCCCTCGCGCTGCTGCGTGGCCTGTGCGTGGGCATGCCCGCTCTGCGCCTGCCCGGACGGGGCACCCATCCTGCGATCGTGGTGCGCCGCACCGGTGAAACCGGACGACCTCCGCGGGCGCGCGATGAGGAACGCGAGGTCACCGAGCCGCCCGGCGCCGACATCGCCGCCCGGCACGTGCTGAAGATTCGGCGTGAGGACGAGGCGGCCTCCGGCGCAGGACTCCCGGTGATCCCGCGCGGCGGGATCGTCCTGACCGACTCCGACGACCTGGCGCGCGACCTCGCCGACCAAGTCCACCGAGCGCAGGCGGTCCTGGTGACGACAGGGGGTCTGCGCGCACCGGAGGGTGCGCTGCAGGTCGCCGAGTTCGCCGACGCGGACGCGATCTCCGACGTGCTCGACGACCTCGTCACGGCTCAGCCGCACATCCGGGTGGTGACGCGGGCACCCGACCCCGTGGCTGGGGTTTCCGCCCCTTCGCCGGCCCTGCTTCGGTTGCAGGACCTGGTTTTCCTCCTGCTCAAGAGGTTCGGCGGGCGGGCGGGGCAGGGTTCGGTCGGTATGGTGCTGCTCGACCGCCTGATCAACTTCGACGTACACCCCGACCTGGCGCTGTTCACCGGTCTCGCCCGTTCCCTGGTCTTCGAACTCGACGGCGCACCGGTGCTGGCCGTGGTTTCCGACGGCGATCTCGGAACCGCCCTCGACGAGTGGGAACGCGAGTCCCGCACCAGCCGTGCACGCACCGTCGTCCGCTACCGATCGGGTCGCAGGCACGTCGAGTGCCTGCGACCCGCACCGCTTCCCGCTGTGAAGGACACCGGCCTGTTACGCGAGGACGAGTGCGTTGTCCTGGCCACCGGCGGTGCCAGGGGCATCACGGCGGAGACGATGGCCCTGCTCGCGGCCAGCACCCAGGCCAAGCTGTGGCTGGTCGGTACCGTCGCGCTGGACGACGTGCCCGATGACATCGCCGACGCGCAGGAATCCGCACAGGTGCTCCTGCGAAACAAGTACCTCTCGGCCTGGCGGGCGGAAGACCCCGATCGGCGGCTCCCGGACCTGGTTCGGCGCTTCGACGACCTGTGGCACAGCCGTGAGGCGTTGGCGAACGTGCGGAGGTTGCAACGGCTCGCCGGATCGAACCGGATCCGGTACGCCCCCTGCGACCTGCGGGACGAGGCCGCCGTCGCGGCGCTCGTCGACCGGATCCGCGCTGAGGACGGTCGCGTCGACATCGTGGTGCACGGGGCGGGCCGCAACCACGCAGGCCGGCTGGCGACGAAGACGCTGGCGCACTTCCGCGAAGTCCGGGACGTGAAGGTGCTGGGTTACGTCGCCCTCAAGCGCGCACTGGCCGATCTGCGGCCCCGGCGCTGGTACAGCTTCGGCTCCCTGGTTGCGGTGCTCGGCGGGGAAGGAGAGGTCGACTACGCCGCCGCGAACGAGTTCCTGCTCTCCTCGGCACATCGTGCCAGAACTCTCGACGGTCACGAGGAAACCACGGTGTGCTGGAGCCTGTGGCGCGACGTGGGGATCGGCGCAGAACCCTCGCTGCGCAAGGTGATCTCCCGGCGTGGGGCGCTGAGCGGGATGCCCACCGCTGAAGGGGTCCGGCACTTCGCCGCCGAACTCGCCGCCGACGCCAATCCCGAAGCCACATCCGTCTATGTCGGAAGAAGCGAACGCGCCCATCTCTCCCGGTTGCTGTCCACGGCCACCAGCCCGCCCGACTCGCTCAAGCCGATCGGATCCGCCCTGGTCGAGCGCCGCGACAATTACGCGCTGTGGGAGTGCAGGCCCGATCCTGGGCGCGACCAGTACCTGCTCGACCACGTCTACCGCGGCCGCTGCGTCATCCCGGCGGCACTGTTCTCCTCCTTGGCCCTAACCGCGGCCGAGCGCCTCCGAACGGACCACAGGTCTGTGTCGGTGCTCCAAGACCTGGTCTTCTCCGAGTTCATGTTCACCGACCTCTGCCGCGCGGAGCCGCTGTTCTCGCTGCACGTTGAGCAGGAGGACGAGCGGCGGGTGCGCGTGTCGTGCACCTCCGACCTGGTCGACAGCCGGGGCAGGGTGCTCCGGCGGGACCGACGACACTGCGCCCTCACCGCGGTCTTCGGCCCCCGGCTGCCCCCGTCCGGAATCCGGCGCGACAGGCCCGACATGACCTCGGCCGTGCGCCTGGTGCGGAACCCGTACGCCGTGGCGGAATCACCGGTGCAGGTCACCGGAATACTCGACACCTTGTTCGACATCCGGCTCCACCCCGATGCCAACACCTGCCGGTGGATCTGCCGAACCGATCCCGCGGAGTTCTTCGGCGCCATCCCCGAAACGGTGACGCTCATCGACGCCATGGGTCAGTTGAGCCTGCTCAGGCTGACTGGGGACGACCACGTCTCCGTCAAGGTGCCGCAACGGATCAGCAGGTTGCACTATCCGGTGTGCGGCAACGACCTCGAACTCATGCGCCGGTATTCCACGGGGCTGGACCTCACCTACTTCGCCGACCAAGACGTGTGCGTGGCCACCGCGCCGGATGGTGAGGTGGTCGCCGAACTGCACCACGCCGAAGGTCTGGTGGTGGCCGCGGTGCCACTGGCGTCGGTAGTGGCACCGGGAACAGTCCTGCCGGCCGGACCGACATCATCGACGGAGGAGGCCCGCCAGCATGACGCTCTCCAAGCCGTATGAGATGGAGAAGATCGTCACCCTGCAGGACACCAACGCGATGGGCAACGTCTACTTCGCCGCATTCGTTCTGTGGCAAGGGGAGTGCCGTGAGCGGTGCCTGATGCAGTACGCACCCCAACTACAGGACGAATTGAGGAACGGGCTGGCGCTGGTGACAGCCTCCTGTTCGTGTGAATACCTGGACGACCTGCGGCTCCTGGACCTGGTCCTGGTGCGGCTGGTCTTCGGACCCGTGCGGCTCAACACCGTGGAACTGATCTTCGAGTACCACCGCCGGTCTCCGGACGGAGACAAGCTCGTCGCCCGGGGACGGCAGGTGATCGCCGTCATGCGGCACCGCTCGGGGGAGCACGGCGGTGAACTAGCGCCCGCCGCCTGGCCGAGGTGGTTCCTCGCTTTCGCGGCCGAGTTCGACATCGACCTCCGCCGGGCGCATGTCGCCCTCGGCTGAGTGCACGCAGACCGCTCCCACCGTGTTCGGCGGTGTGGCCCCGTGGGGCACGGCTCGCGTGCGTCCCGGCAGGCCGCGTGGTCCGCCGATTCCGCGAGCCACCCCAACCGGACGACTACGAGACGAGGAGACCGGCCCATGACGAGGAGCAGGACCAGACGACGCGGGAGCCTCACCGGGTTCCTCAGCGACATCGTCGACGACACCAAGGAGTTCGTCGACGATTTGCTGGACCGCGACGACGATTACGACGACCGCGACAGGCGCGGCACGTCGCGCAGGACGGTGCGCTACAACGACGAGGACAGGGACCTGGAGGGCCTTCGGGAGCAACTGGACCGGCTCGGGCAACAGATCGACCGGTTGATCCAGGCGCTGCAGCCGACATGGCAGCAGCAGCAGCAGAGCAAGTGAGCGCGAGGGCCTCCAGGGGCGGCCGCCGGCTCGTCCGCGAGGTGGACGGCACCCTGCGCGACGGCGACACGCGGGATGCGATCGCCATCGCGGACTTGGTCGACGGACTGCGCTCGGGCAGGCGGTTCCAGGTTCGCACCCGCGATACCGGAGAGGACTGCACCGCCGAGGTCCTGGCCGAGGTCCTTGTCGAGGTGATGACGAGCCGAGGTGGCATCCGCCGAGCCGGTCCGCTGGAGCCGCTCCTCGGGATCGCTCGTGCCGATCCGCCGCGGAGGAGGCCACGACGGGCAAGGTGAGTCGGATGGGTTCGGCGTGGCCAGCCTGCGGTGGCCACGCCGATCACCCATCGGCGAGCACGCTCACGGCGCCTGGGCGGCGAAGCCGGACGGACGAATCCCAGCTCCCGCGTCGGGCTGGCACGAGGTCTCCGTGGTGCCCATCAGGCGGACACGACGGCATTCGGCGGGGTCGACCAGGAGTTCGCTCAGCGCCTTGGACGCCGCCTCGGTACGGGTGGTGACGTTGAGCTTCATCAGCACACCGTGCACGTAGTTCTTGACCGTCTTCTCCGAGAGCTCCAGGCTTTCGGCGATCTTGCGGTTGGGTAGACCGGCGGCCATCAGGGTCAGCACCCGACGTTCCTGGTTGGTCAAGCGGCTGCCGCTCGTGGAGACCTCCCGCCGTTCGTGCGGTACGGGTTGTGCGGCCTGCTGTTCATCGTTGAGTTGGGCCAGCAATCCCACCAACTCCGCCAGTGACGCTTGTGCTTGCTCCGCGCACCGCACTGCGCGTTCGGCAAGGAGGTCGATCGAAGCAGTCGTAGTCATGATGCCTTTTCTGATCATCGGTGGAGTCGGCTGCTGTTATCAGGCGCGAACGGAATAGGGTCGGGCTGGAATGGTGAAACAACGTCTGGGCCCGTGTCCGCAGAAAAGGTATCCGCATTTCACCAGTCAGGACCGGTGCGAGTGCAACAGGCGTGCGCACGCCCCAGCTCGGAGCAGGCATTATCGGCCGGTGCCTCCGTTTCAGTGCGCCGGTCGAAGTGTCGGTGAGTCGTCTGCGCTGACTCCCCGGCACCCTTACATTTCAAGCGGGGCGCTGTTGCGTGGTAAACCGCCGTTGGAGTGCCGGGGCTCACCTGAACGCTTGCGTGCGTTGACGGAGCGTCAGGCCCAGGCCATAGGTTCCGGGTACTTCTGTCCAGGTTGCTCGGCAGGGTGTTATCCCTTCGGTTCTTGCTATGGTTTGAAAGTGCCGGCGGACTGTGGGCGAGTCCTTGACCGACGAAGTGGAATCGAGGGCGATGATGAGCCGAGGGCGCGCCCACGTGCTCGCCGGCGCTTTGGCGCGCCTGCTCGTGGGCGAGGTCGGTCGTGCCACTACGGCGGACAGCGGTGCTGTCCGGCAGCGGCAGCGGGCCAGAGCCGTACGCGAGACGCTCGAAGGGCTGGGTCCCTTTTACGTCAAGATCGGCCAGATCCTGTCGACCCGCCCCGACTTCGTCTCGCAGGCGACGATCGACGAGCTGGGCGCCCTGCACGACCGCGTCGGCGCAGCGCCCTTCACAGTCTTCGAACCCGTGCTGGAGGCTGAGCTGGGCCGCGGCTGGCGGCGCTGGATCCGCGACATCGACGTCGAGCATCCGATCGGATCGGCCTCGCTCGCCCAGGTGTACCGCGTCCGCCTGGCTGACGGCCGCAGCGCGGCGCTGAAGGTGCAGCGTCCCGGCATCGCCTCGATCGTGCACGCCGACATGGCGGTACTGCGCAGGGCGGGCCGTCTGCTGGCGACAGCTCGGCCGCAGTTCGACGAGGTCGTCGACATCGCCGCGGTGCTCGAGGTGATCTTCGAGGCGATGGCGGGTGAGCTGGATTTCGGCGTCGAAGCGCGGAACATGGAGTTGGGCGCACGCATGGCCGAAGGATTCGACCTGCTCACCGTGCCCGAGGTGCTCCTGGCCACACCGCGGATCCTGGTGCAGGGAATGGCCCCTGGGAGCTCCATCCGCGACATCGGCAAGGCCAGCCTCGGCGCCGACCAGCGGTTGGCCGTCGCCCACGACCTGCTGGCGTACATGTATCACTGCTACTTCGTCGGACGGACCTTCCACGCCGATCCACACCCCGGCAACGTCTTTGTCCATTCCGACGGCCACGCCTCGCTGATCGACTGGGGCATGATCGGCCGAGTCGACCGGTCGATCAGCCTGAAGTTGGCGCTCACGTTGTCCAACATGGCCCAGAACGACGGGGAAGGCGCGGCGGCCGCATGGGTCGAGATGGGCAAAGCCACGCTACGGGCCGACATAGAGGGGTTCACATCCGACGTGGTGAGCCTGGTGCCCAGGGTGGCAGCCGCCTCACTGGACGAGCTGAACTTCGGGATCACCTTCACCACCTTGCTGCGCTACGCCACGCGACGGGGGATCAGGACACACCCGATGATCCCCATCCTCGGCAAGTCGTTCGCCAACATGGAAGGCTCGATCCGCTGCCTCGCACCCGAGTTGTCGGCAGCTCAAGTACTGCGGACGGAATTGACCGGCATCCTGATGGACCTGACGTGCGAGATGCTCTCCGAGAACTACCTGGCCCGCGGCGCTTTGGAACTCATGCTCGCCTCGGACAGCAGCTTCACTCAAGCCAGGGGAGTCCTGCGGGACATGGCGAAACGCGAGACCAGGTTCACCACCGATTCGCAAGGCGCGAAGAAAGCCGGTTCGGGCCTGGTCAAGTACGCTTTAGGGGCACTGGGCGGATTGGGGCTGTCCAGGTGGTGGCTCCGACATCGCGACGACACAAAGCACCGGTGATCATCAAGTGAACCTGTGCCGCTCGAAAAGTCATCGCTGTACGTCACGCGGCGTACCTGTACTCGATGATGAGTTGGGCTTGACCCGTTTTGACGGACATCTGAGATCAGGGGTTCTGCCCCTGGAAGGATGTCCCTATGAAGACCACGGGCTCGAACAAGCCCCGGCGTCCTCGTCGTGCGTTCACCCCGGAGTTCAAGGCGGAGATCGTCGAGCAGTGCCAGCGTGGTGACCGCTCGATCGCGCAGGTCGCGAAAGATTTCGACCTGACCGAGACCGCTGTGCGCGAGTGGGTCAGGCAGGCCGAGCGTGACGCCGGGACCCGCGACGACGGCCGGCTGAGCAGCGACGAGAAGGCCGAACTGGCCGCGCTGCGGCGGGAGAACCGCCGGCTGCGCGAAGACGTGGAGATCCTTAAGCGGGTCACGGCTTTCTTCGCGAAGGAGACCTGGTGAACGCACGACGAGGACGCCGGGGCTTGTTCGAGCCCGTGGTCTTCATAGGGACATCCTTCCAGGGGCAGAACCCCTGATCTCAGGTGTCCGTCAAAACGGGTCAGGCCCGACTTCCCGTCCGACCGCCGCGCCCCTGCCCCGCACACCACGATCGCCTCGTCCACCGCGTCCCGCGGCACCGCCGTCACCAGCACACCCAGCGACACCTGATCCGGCAACGCCACACTCGCATCCACGAACAGCAACCGCCAGCGTTCGGCGTGACGATCAGGACACTACGCCGGACCATCCACACAACACCAAGATCAACTTGAGCTACGTGGCATTGGCACTGGAGCGCCCTCGTCGTCGAACGGCGATTCGCGCCGATTGATACCGACTTGTGGTGATACGCGACCTGCTCGTCTACACGACGGTCGAACCTTGCAGGATGCGTTCGACCATGCAACTCCGGCGCCCTTGCCCAGGTCTGGAATCGCTGCTCACGCCGATTCGGTCTGGTTGAGCTGCCCGTGTCACCAGTCATCGGAAGCCTGTGCCGCACGTTGGTTCCGTACCGGTAGCCGAGGGAGGCCTGTGCGGCGTAGCCAGGCGATGTGGCCGCTGACGCAGTCCTGCAGACGCAGCGACAGCGATCGAACCGCAGTGTCGTTTTCGGCAGCGAGGAGCTCGCAACCCTTGACGAACGCGACCATGATTTCATCCCGGCGTCGGACCGTCTGGTAGACCGCGACATCCCATGGGTGTCCTTCGCGCATCTCGATGCAGTTGACTGCGTTCGCCGCGAAAGGGCCGCTGCGCAACGACAAGGGATACAACGCCACGTCGTGGTCCAGGCCGATGACGTCAACTGCGGCCAGGGCGAGCCGTCGTACGGTGGGCACTGCCCACGGCCCAGGATGCAGCCCGGGATGTCGGGGCAGGGTGAGGACGCAGAGAGCGGCCACACCGGCCCGTCGTCGGGTCACGTAGTGCCCGAAGGGGGGAATGCTGAGGCGAGAACGGCACTGGTACTCCCACCATCTGGCCACAATGTGGTTGCGTACCCGAGCCGACCAGGAGTGGACGGCGGATGGGTGCAGCTCCTCGACGCGCCACCACAGGTCCGTCAGTGCCCGCGACAGTGGATCGCCGGCGCCCATTCGTGCTTGAGGGTGCTGGAGGGCGCCGAGCAACCGCTGGACCAGTATTGGGAAGTCCTCCTGACGTGACCGGGTGGTGCCACGGTGCGAGACGGCCTCCAGGGCGAAGGACCACTCGACGAAGTCGCTCGTCAGTTGAGCAGCCTCCGCCCCGGCGTCGTAGTCGAGGTAAGGGCCGAGGCCTGACACGCCGCCTGCCGTGGTCATGCCCGGGATCACGGTGTTGAGCACGGTCAGGCCCATGTCCTGTGCCCATCGGGCACTGTCTTCCACCAGTTGTGCTGCCAACGGATGCGGTCTTCCGGGAAACGGGCACCAGAACGGGGGACGTGGTGGTGCAACTCGGGCGTGGGTCACGGCCGTGTCGGTTCAGCGAACCGATCGCAGTGGTCGGGTTCGCCCATGCGCCTTGTCCGACGTGTCAGGCGGATGTCCGGAGCTGGAGCGCAGGCCGGCCAGAACGGTCTGGGTGATCGACTGGGCGTCCAACCCGGCTTCGGCCAGCAGGGTGTTGCGTGGACCGTGGGGCAGGAACGCGTGCGGCAGCGACACCGTACACACCCTGCTCGGAGCGAGGGATGTGACGGCCTGGTGAGCGAAGCACGCGCCGAATCCACCGGTCGTCACGTTGTCCTCGACGATGACGGTCAGGTCGTGGGCGGCGGCCATCCGCAGGAGACGCGGATTGAGCGGTACTGTCCTGTCCGCTTGAAGGTGGCGGATGAGCACGCTGTTGACCTGTGGTCCGCCAACTAGTGGTGCGTCACGCAACGTTGACCGGGTAATGGGTCCAGGTGCGGATGGGTGAGTCGGTGGCGAAGCCGGTCTTGGGCTTGGCACGGGCGTTGCGCCAGCGGATGTAGGCCGCGATCGCGGTGTTCTGCTCGGTGTGGCTGCGGTGATCGGTGCCGTTGAGAGCGAAGTAGCGCAACGCGGCGAACTCGGCCTCGATCCAGTTCAGCCAAGAGCTGTAGGTCGGCAGGAACACCAGCTCGACCTGGTTGCCGGCGGCCCATGTGCGGACGTCGGGGTGGCGGTGCGGGGAGAAGTTGTCCATGACCAGGTACGACTTCTCGCCCGGCCAGCGGGCGCGCAGGGTTTTGAGTAGATCGAGGAACTCGCTGTGGCGTTTGCGGGGCCGGATCCGGTAGAGGATCTTGCCGGTGGTCAGATCGAGGGCGGCGAGCATGTGCATGACGCCGCCGTAGCGGTTGTAGGTCGCCCGTAAT
>NZ_FOFR01000038.1 GCF_900110955.1 Lentzea xinjiangensis | reverse complement strand
ACACACCGCCCCCGAACACACCGCCGCCCAACACACCGCCCCCGAACACCCCGCCGCCGAACACGCCTCCGCCGACGCCGACCCCGCCGCCTCCTCCGCCGCTGCCCGCGGCGGGCGCCACGGTGATCACCGGCTTCGTCGGCGGTGTCCGGATGCCGTCGCGCACGGTGAACATGGCGCCGCCCGCGGACTGGGCGAGCCACACCGGCCGCTGCGAGGTCGTGAACACGACGTGGGACTACGCGGTCGGCATCCCGTGCGGGGCGACCACCGCCCGGATCTCGCTGGAGGAGGGCTCGAACACCATCGTCGTCCGCGCGTACGCGGCCTCGGGCGGCGGCCAGGTCGACTCCGCCGCCCGCAACGCGAGCTACCTCGCCGACGAGTGCGGCGGCAAACCGGGCTGCATCCCGCGGCTGGCGCCCGCCGGCGCGCAGACCGCGCCGATGGGCGCGGGTGGAGTGGGCCTGCTGGCGTGCGCCTTCCTGCTGCGCATCGGTGTTCGCAGGGAAGACGGTGTTCGCGGGGAGAACGGTGTTCGCGGAGAAGAGGACAAGTGATCGACACCGGTGAGGTTTCCGCCTTCCGCGACCTGCACGCGCGGCTCGGTGACGCCGTCGAGAGCGCCGTGCGCGGCAAGCGCGACGTGGTCGACCTGGTGCTGGTGGCGATGTTCGCGGGCGGCCACGTGCTGCTGGAGGACGTTCCCGGCACGGGGAAGACGACGCTGGCGCGCGCCGTGGCCGGTGCGCTGGGCGGCGTCTCCCGGCGCGTGCAGTTCACGCCGGACCTGCTGCCGTCCGACGTCACGGGCACCTCGGTCTACGACCCGCAGACGGGCCAGATCCGGTTCCGCCCCGGTCCGGTGTTCGCGAACGTCGTGCTGGCCGACGAGATCAACCGCGCGGCGGCCAAGACGCAGTCGGCGCTGCTGGAGGTCATGGAGGAGCGGACGGTCACGGTCGACGGCGTCGGGCACGCGGTGCCCGACCCGTTCCTCGTGGTGGCGACGCAGAACCCGATCGACCTCGACGGCACCTACCGGCTGCCCGAGGCGCAGCTCGACAGGTTCATGCTGCGCACATCCATCGGCTACCCGTCGGTGGACGACGAGCTCGACGTGCTGCGGCCCGGCAGCGGGGCCGGCCGCATCGCCGACGTGCCCGCGGTGACGTCGCCGCGCGAGGTGAGCGCGTTCAGCGGCCGCCTCTCGCTGCTGCACGTGGCCGACCCGATCCTGCGCTACATCTCCTCCCTGGGCGTGGGCACCCGGTCCGACGAACGGCTGCGGCTGGGCACCTCCACGCGCGGCCTGCGCACGCTGGTGCGGTGCGCGCAGGTGTACGCGGCCGCCAAGGGCCGGCATTTCGTCGTGCCGCAGGACGTCCAGGACATCGCGGACCCGGTGCTGGCCCACCGCCTCGTGCTGACGCGGGAGAGCGTGCTGGCGGGGGTGACGACGTCGGAGGTGCTGGCCGACGTGCTCTCGCGCGTGCCGGTGCCCAAGCCCTCGGCGCAATGAGACTCACGCTGCGCGGCACCGGCACGGCGGTGCTGGGCCTGCTGATGCTCGGCGTCGGCCTGTGGTGGCGCTACCCGGGCATGGCGGCGTTCGGCCTCGCGCTGACCGCGCTCGTGCTCGCCTCGGTCGTCACGGTGCTGGTGGCGTCGCCGTTGTCGGTCTCGCGCACCGTCCGACCGCGCACCGTGCCGCGGCTGGCCCGGTGCAGCGGCCGGCTGGAGCTGTCGGTCACGGGCCGCTGGCCGGTGGCCCTCGACGCCGTCGACGTGGTGGCGGGCGTGCCCTCGGTGGTGGAGGTGCCGCTGCTCGCCCCCGGCGTCGTCGAGGCGGTCGACTACGCGATCCCGACCGAGCGGCGGGGTGTGTTCGACGTGGGCCCGCTGACGTTGCGGCGCCAGGGGCTGGCCGGGCTGGCGCAGGCCAGGACCGTGCTCGGGGAGGTCGTGCAGGTGCGGGTGGTCCCGCGCGTGCTGCCGGTCAGGGGCCTGCCGGCCGGAGCCCGGCGGGGCCAGGTGGGCGCCGACGAGCGGGTGGAGCGCGGGGGCACCGACCTGGTGGGCCTGCGCGAGTACGTGCCGGGTGACGACCTGCGCCGCCTGCACTGGGCGACGTCCGCGCGCACCGGCACGCTGATGATCCGCGAGGACGCCGACCCGGCACGCCCGCACCTGGCCGTGCTGCTGGACGACAACTCCGCGTCCTACGCCGTGGAGCAGCGCTTCGAGGAGGCGGTCGAGGTGGCGGCGTCGCTCGTCACCTCGGCGCTGGAGCAGGGACACCCGGTGCGGCTGCTGACCTCGTCCGGCGGCACCGACATCGACCAGGCGCAGGACGCCGCCCCGATCCTGTCCGCGCTGGCGGACCTGCGGCTGCGCGACGGCGACGGCCGCCGCACCGTGCCGGTGCGCGACCTCGACGTGGTGGCCGTGATCAGCGGGACCGCGGTGCCCGCCCTGGTGCTGGAGGCGGGCCGCGCCGCATTCGGCGTCGTGCTCGTCGTGGACGAGCAGCGGCCGGTGGGCACCGCAGGGTCGGTGCTCGTCCTCAGCGGCGCCAGCGCCGAGGACCTGGTCGGCTCGTGGAACGCGGTGGTGGCGCGATGAGGTACGCGTGGGTGGCCGCGGTCCTGCTCGTCGGCTCGCTGCAACTGGCCAGGGCGTGGGACGGGGCGTTCGTCTACTTCGGACTGGCCGCGCTCGCCGGGTTCGCGGCCCTGCTGCTCGCCCGCCTCGTTCCCGCGGGGCTGGCGGGCCTCGCGGTCGTGGTGCTCGCGATGGCGGGCGGTTTCCTCGCCGCCCGCGGCGCGTCCCCCGAGCGCGATCCGGCGTGGGTGCTGCTGGACACCGTCCCCAGGCTGCTCACGGCGGCACGCCCGGCCCCGGCCACGCCCGAGCTGCTGGTGCCGGGCCTCCTGCTGATCGTCGGTGTCTCCACCGCGGCGGTGCTGTCGGTGGCCAAGCGCGGAACGGCGTTGTTCGTGCCCGCGCTGGGCGCGGCGGTGCTGTACGTGTCCGCGGCGCTGCTCACCACCGGCCGCGCGGACCGCCACGGTCTCGTCGCGCTCGCCCTGGTCGTGCTGCTGGCGCTGGGCTGGCTGGTCGTCGACCGCCACGGGCCGGTGCTGCCGCCCGCGGTCCTGAGCACCGCCTTGGCCGCGGTGACGCTGCTGGCCGTCGTGTTGCCCGCCAACGGTTTCGAACCGCGCAGGCTCGTCACGCCACCGGTCACCGGCATCGCCGTGGCGAACCCCCTGCCGCAGCTCGCGGCCTGGGCCGCGCAGGGCGAGACCGAGCTGCTGCGGATGCGCGGGCCCGAGGTGCCGGTGCGGCTCGTGACGCTCAGCCGGTACTCGGGCGCGTCGTGGGAGGCGGCGAGCACGTACGGGCCGCTCGGTGTCGTCGACGCGCCGGACCTGCCGACCGGCGGGAAGGTCCAGGACGCCAGCGTCGACCTGCGGATCACCGGGTTGCGGGGCGAGTGGCTGCCGGGCGTGGGCAAGCCGCAGGCGGTGTCGTTGAGCAACGCCATGGTCGATCCCGACACCGGCTCGCTGGTGGTCGCCGACGGTCTCGAGCCGGGGCTGAGCTACACGGTGCGCGGTGTGCTGGAGACGCCGGCGGACACCGACCTCGCCGAGGCGTCCGTGCCGTCCGAGGCCACCCGGTACACGGCGTTGCCGCGGTTGCCGTTCACGTTGGGCGAGTACGCGCGGCAGGCGACCAGGAACGCCCGCACGCCCTACGAGAAAGCCGTGGCGCTGGAACAGGTCGTGCGCCTCGACCGCCGGCCGGACGCCGAGGCACCGGTCGGCTCGTCCTACGCGCGGCTGGAGACGTTCCTGTTCGGCAACCCCGGCGAGGCCGGCGCCGGCGCCGGCACGGCCGAGCAGTTCGCGTCGGCCTTCGCGGTGCTGGCCCGCGCGGTCGGCCTGCCGACGCGCGTGGTGGTCGGGTTTCAGCCGGTGCCCGAGCAGGACGGCGAGCGCGTCGTCCGCGCCTCGGATGCGACCGCCTGGCCGGAGGTCTACTTCAGCGGGTGGGGCTGGGTGGCGTTCGACCCGGTGTCGGGCAACGGGAGCGGACCGAGCGCCGCCTCGAAGCGCGAGGTGCTGAACCGGCTCGCCTCGACCACGGCGACGCCGACGCCGACCTCGCTGCCGTCCGTGCCGCCGCTGGTGCAGCCGACCGCGGTGCGGCCGGACGAGGTGGCCGCCGCGCCGGCGGGCGAGAGCTTCCCGTTCTGGGTGTTCACGCCGGTACTGCTCCTGGTGGGGCTGTACGTCGCACGCACCTCGCGCCGCGTGCGGCTGCGGGCGGCGGGACCGGTGGGAGCGTGGCACGAGGTGCTGGACTCGTTGCAGCTCGCGGGGTTGCGGCCGGAACCGAGCCGGACGGTGCCCGACATCGGCCGCGAGTGGGGAGAAGCGGGAGCGCGGCTCGCGGTGCTGGTGGACCAGGCGGCGTTCGCGCCGCGGCCCGGCGCGCACCAGCCGAGCTGGCCGCTGGCCCGGCAGGTGCGCAAAGCGGTGCGGCGCAACGCTTCCTGGTGGCGCAGGGCGGTGTGGGCGGTCGACCCGCGACCGTTGTTCCGGCGCTGACTCAGCGCACCACCTGGGCCGGGATGCAGTTCTTCCCGACGACCTTGAGCAACGCCTCGCACAGCGAGGGCGCGACGGCCGACTGGAACGGGCCGATCCACACGAACTGGGTGAACCTCGGGTCGTCCGGGACGATGGCGTCGCAGACGTCGTCCCGCCGCGTCAGCAGCGCGGTCTGGTCGCGCAGTGCGGGGTTCGCGTTCTCGCGGTGCTTCACCCACATCGTCTCGTACCGCAGCAGCACGTCGACGTCCTCCGCCGACATCGCGCCCTCCAGCGAGTGCAGGACGAGGACGGACGAGCCGGGGTCGCAGGGCATGTCCGTGTATTCCAGCTGCACGGGCTCGTTGCGCGCCGTGGGTGCCGTGCCGGTGCGGGTGTCCTCGGCGGCGGGCGGCCGGAGACCGTCCCCGATCAGCACGCCGATGCCGATGCCGATGACGAGCGGGAGGGCCACGGCCAGGAGTGTGCGGCGCTTGTGTCCACGGGCGAACAACGGTGGGCCGGCATAGCGAGCGGTTCGCACCGGGGGACCGTACGCCAATCCGTGCGAGCGCAACAACGCGGGCTCGGGAACGTCAGTTCTTGTTGGCGCAGACTTTCGCGGAGCTGCCGCGTTCACCGTTGTAGCCGAACGCCGCGATCTGGAAGCAACGCCGCGCGCCGCCGCCGTCCTCGATGACGTGCTTCGTGCCGCCGCCGGTCACCCTCGTCACCGCCACCGGCTTGGCACCGGTCACGTCGACCACCACGAACTCGGCCTGACCGCCGCTCGGGTCGCTCCACTCCAACTCGATCGCCTTGCCCTGGTACTCGGCGCGTTTGAGGACCGGGACGAACTTCAGGTCGGTGTTCGGCGCGGGCCCGGCGTCGGCGGACTCCTGGACCGGCTCCGGGATCGTCGTCGTCACCGGCGGCTGCGCCCGCTGGTCGTCGCCACCGCCGCGCTGCAGCAGCAGGCCCGCGACCACACCGCCGGACACGGCGACGACGGCGAGCAGCGCGAGCACACCGCCCCGCCTGCTCCTGCGGACCGGGGCCGTCATCGGCTCGGCCGGCGGCTCGGCAGCGGGCAGGCTGACGGACGGCAGGTCGACCAGCGGCAGCACGGCCACCGGCTCCGGCCGGGGAGGCGGGGCCGGCTCGAGGTCGTGCCGGCGGTAGGTCAGGTCCTCGAGCCGGCCGCGCCAGGAGTCGTCCGGCTCCTCGTCCGGTTCCGGTTCCGGATCGGGCTCCGGGACGTAACCGCGCGGGCCGAAACCGGGGGCCTCCGTCGGCCCCTCGGGGAAGAAGATCGGGCGCTCGCCCACCATCGCGGTCGCGTCAGGGTCCACAGTGGACAGGGGAGTGCCGGACGAGGTGGTGCCGGACAGGGGAGTGCCGGAGCGCACCGCCATCAGCGCGTCCCGCAGCTCCAGCGCCGAGCCGAACCGCTCCGCGCGGTCCTTGCGCAGGCACCGGCCGAGCACGGCGACCAGCGCGGCGGGCACGTCGAACCGGGTCAGCGCACGGGGTTCGGCGCTGCTGACGCGGCCGACGTAGGACAGCAGCGTGTCCTCGTCCGGGTTGTCCGAGGCGAACGGCGGCTTGCCCTCCAGCAGCGTGAACAGCGTCGAGCCGAGCGACCAGACGTCGTCGGCGGCCGACGGCGCGGCGCCCTCGATCATCTGCGGGGCCGCGTGCCGGTAGCTGACCATCTGCAGCGACGCGGAGTGACCCGCGTCGGCGCCGCGGGCGATGCCGAAGTCGGCCAGCACGTAGGAAGTGGGGAGCACCAGCACGTTCTGCGGCTTCACGTCGCGGTGCAGGATGCCCTGGCCGTGCGCGAACGCCAGCGCGTCGGCCACCGCGATGCCCGCCGCCACGACGTCGGCAACGGGCAACGGGCCCATAGCGCGCAAACGGTCGTGCAGTGAGCCGCGCTCGTAGAACTCCATGACGATGCACGGGCGGCCGTCCGGGAGCGTGCCCGTGTCCAGCACCGTGACGATGTGCGGGTGCTGGCGGCCGAGCTCGACGGTGATCGCCAGCTCACGGCGGAAGCGGGCCACCGTCGCCGGGTCGGTCACCTGCAGCACCTTGACCGCGACGTCGCGGCCCAGACCGTCCTGGCGGGCGCGGTAGATCGTGCCCTCGCCGCCCTGGGCGATCACGCGGAAACCGCTGTAGCCGGGCAGCGCGATCTCCGGCGCACGCGCGGCGTCCTGCGCGGGCGCCCAGGCCATCAGATCGTCTTCCACCAACGGATCCTATCCCGGTGCGGACGGCTCATCGCCGGACGTTCGCGGGGAAGGGTCCGCCGGTTCGGTGCCGGTTCGTCCGGTCCCGGTTCGGGTCGGACCGGTTCGTTCGGGACCGCCCCGACCCGGTCTAGTCGCCGACCACCTTCACCTGGAACCCCAGCGACTGCAGCATTCCGGTCAGCATCACGCGGGTGTTGTCCTCGGCGCGCTTGAGCAGCTCCGACGACTTCGCCGCCTCCGCGAGCTTGGCCTCGGCGGCGACGTAGAACCGCTGCTGGTCCGGAGGTCCCGCCAGCGCCTGGAGGTCGTTGATCAGCCCGCGTTCCTGGCTGAAGACGTACGACCGGTCGTGGTGCATGTTCGGCTTGTCGAGCTGCGGCTTCGGCAACCGGAGCTCGACGGTCTTGCCGTCCGGCGACACGACGAGCCCGTCGTCCTTCAGGCTGCCGAAGTCGACGAAGGCGTTGACCGAGCCGGCGGCGACGAACAGCGTCCGCTCACCGGCCAGTGCCGAGGGCACCCACTTCACGTCGTTCTCGATGTCCAGCACGACCTGGAACTCGCCGGCCGCGGCGTGGTACTGGCTGAGGTCCCGCACGGACTTGAGCATCGCGGGCTGGCTGCGGTCGATCGTCTCGTCCCCGCCGAACGGCCTCATCAGCCCGAAGACGAACACCGCCGAGCCGAGGATGATGAGAACGGCTGCGACCAAAGCTCCACGCGTCACCCAGCGCCTGTACACCGACCCGGAGTACCCGTGAGGTGGTGCGCGCACACGGTCCGTATGGGCTAATCGACCCGTGCGGAATCAGTTCCGTGTCCACATGGTTGGCTTTGGACGAGACAGGAACGATTGTTCAGGAGGCGTGCGGTGGACCCGGAGAACCTGTACGAGGTCGACTCGGAGGTGCCGGACCTGACAGGCGCGGTGCTGTTGCACCACTTCGAGGGCTTCATGGACGCCGGTGCCGCGGGCCGCCTGCTCGCCGAGCACCTGCTGGAGACCCTGGAGAGCCGTGTTGTCGCCCGCTTCGACGTCGACGGCCTGATCGACTACCGCTCGCGCCGGCCGCTGATGACCTACGCGACCGACCACTGGGAGGACTACGCCGCCCCCGAGCTGGTCGTGCACCTGCTCTGGGACAGCGCGGGCCACCCGTTCCTGCTGCTCACCGGACCCGAGCCGGACCGCGCCTGGGAAGCGTTCGTGCTCGCCGTGCGCGCGCTCATCGACCGCTGGGGCGTGCGTCTGACCGTGGGCTTCCACGGCATCCCGATGGGCGTGCCGCACACACGCCCGTTGAACGTCATCGGCCATGCCACGCGCCCGGAGCTCGTGTCGGAGTACCAGCCGTTCTTCAACCGCGTGCAGGTGCCGGGCAACGTGTCGGGCCTGCTCGAGTTCCGCCTGGGCCAGGCGGGCCACGACGCGGTGGGCTTCGCCGCCCAGGTGCCGCACTACCTCGCGCAGTCCCAGTACCCGACCGCGGCCGTCACCCTGCTGGACGCCGTCGCCCGCGCGACCGGCCTGGCGTTGCCGATCGGGTCGCTGCTCGACGCGGCCCAGGCGGCCGACGCCGAGATCCACCGCCAGGTCGCGGACTCCGAGGAGGTCGCGCAGGTGGTGGAGGCGCTCGAGCGGCAGTACGACGCCTTCATCCAGACTGTCGGCACCACCGACCTGCCCAGCGCGGACGAACTGGGTGCCGAGTTCGAACGGTTCCTGGCCGAGCAGCAGCGTCCGCCGGACCACCTGTAGGAGCACCCGATGGCCACCTGGGACGACGTGCGCAGGATCGCCACCTCCATGCCCGGCGTGACGGAGCGGGTGCGCGAGGGCGTCGTCGACTGGAGGGTCGAGGAGAGGCTCTTCGTCTGGGAACGGCCGCTGCGGGGGACCGACCTGGCCGCGCTGGGGGCGGCGGCACCGACCGGGCCGATCCTGGCCGCCAGGGTGCCGGACCTCGGGGCCAAGGAGGCGTTGCTGGCCTCCGACGGGTCGGTGTACTTCACGACGCCGCACTTCCAGGGCTATCCGGCGGTGCTGGTGCAGCTGGAGTGCATCGAGGTGGGCGAGTTGGAGGAGCTGATCGTGGAGGCTTGGCACGCACGGGCGCGGCGGCGGTAGCGGAGTTCACCTGCCACAACCGGGTGTTGCCGATCCGGTGGCCGGGTCGGTTCGCCGGTGGGTGCTGCGGCAGACCTGGCAATCGGCGGTCCCGGCACCGAGGTGTGGGGCAGGCCGGGACCGCCGGGGACAGGGGGTCAGCGGTCCGCGCGGTGGCGTCACGACTGCGATGGCGCCAACGCCTGGTCGCGAAGAAGCGGACCTGCCCGAAGCACCTGCCGCGGACCAGAACGCATGGCCGGCTTTCGGCACTTCACAGCGCATGTGCGGCGGACCACCCAGACCCGCTCGTCGCCCCGGTGGGCACGATGGTCGCGCTCACCGGCGCGACGTCCGGGTCCGGTCCCTCCGCGCCCGAGGCCGACCGCGATCAGCCGGCCCCAGGTCGTCCGCTCCGCTCACTTGCCCCATTCGGGGCCACCGTCGGTGCAGGTCTGCCCGCCGTCGACCGGAAGCGCGACACCGGTGATCCAGGCGGCCTCGTCGCTGGCCAGGAAGGCGATGGCGGAGGCCACCTCCTCCGGCTGCCCGGCCCGGCGCAGCGGGATGCGGTCCCAGGCGCGGTCGAGGAGGGCGTCGTCGGCCATGATCTCCTCCACCATGTCGGTCACGGTCAGACCGGGGCACACCACGTTGGCGCGGACTCCGTCGCGTCCGGCGTCGCAGGCCACCGATCGGGTCAGGTTGGCCACCGCGCCCTTGGCGGCGTTGTAAGCCGCGTGTGACCAGCCGCCGCCCAGCGAGGACACCGATCCGACGTTGACGACCGAGCCCTTCGTCTCGGCCAGGTGCGGCAGGGCGGCGCGGGTCGTGAAGAACACGCTGTCGACGTCCGCTCCGAAGCAGGCCCGCCAGTCCTCCTCCGAAGTCTGGGGCACACTGCCGACCAGGTTCATGCCCGCGGCGTTGACCAGGGTGTCCAGCCGCCCGAACCGCCGCACCGCTGCGGCCACGAGCGCCTCGCAGTCCTCACGCCGGGACACGTCGGCCACGTGCACCAGCACTCGATCGGCCGGCAACCGCGCGGCCACCTCCTCCAGTCGTTCCCGGCGCCGCCCGGAGATCACCACCGATGCTCCCTCGGCGGCGAAGCGCTCGGCGGTGGCGGCTCCGATGCCGGAACCGCCGCCGGTGACGATCACCACCTGTCCGTCGAACCGTCCGGTCGTGGTCGTGGTCATGGTTGCGCTCCTTTTGTCGTCGCAGATGTGGAACGGGAACGTGGGTTCACGCCGGGGCGTCGACGCCGCGCGCGGTGCTCTCCTGCGCGGTGAACTCCGCGCGCATCCGGTCGAGCTTGGCCAGGGCGGTGTCGTAGGCCTCGTTGCCCAGCAGCAAGCGCTGCGGCGGGGTCGGCGACTCGACCGCCCGCACCAGGGCCCGCGCGGCCAGCGCCGGGTCACCGGCCTGCTTGCCGATCGAGTCGCGGTAGGCCTGCCGGGCAGCTCCGGCGGTCGGGGCGTAGTCGTCGATGACCTCGGCGGGTTCCGCCGCGGAACCCGCCCACTCCGTGCGGAACGCGCTGGGCTCCACCGTCATCACCCCGATGCCCAGGGGAGCGACCTCCTTGCGCAGGGCATCGCTCAGTCCCTCCAGGGCGAACTTCGACGCGCAGTAGTGGCCGACGCTCTCGAAGCCCTCCAGGCCCCCGATCGAGGTCAGGTTCACGATCACGCCGGAGCGTCGGCGGCGCATCCCCGGCAGCACCGCGGTGATCACGTCGGCGGCGGCGAAGAAGTTGACGTCGAACATCCGCCGCACCGCGTCGGGCTCGCTCTCCTCCACCGCGGCGAAGTAGCCGGAACCGGCGTTGTTGACCAAGACGTCGATGCCGCCGAACTCCTCCTCCGCCCTTGCCACCGCGGACCGCACCTGTGCGGGGTTGGTCACGTCCAGTTCGAGGGGCAGGACCTCGCCCTGGGAGGCGAGGTCGGCGATCTTGGCGGTGTTGCGCGCGGTCGCGACGACCCGGTGCCCGGTGTCGAGCAGGTGCTCGGCGATGTGGCGACCGAATCCGGTGGAGCATCCGGTGATGAACCAGGTTGCCATGACGATTTCGTTCCCTCCAGCCGTTCCCGTGACGAGTGCTCGTCGCTGACAAATCCGAGTTTGTCGAGGTGGCGAAGCTGGAAAAAGGTCACGGACTTCCTGGGAACGACGCACCCAGGCAACTGGCCGAGACGCGCACCGGGCGCGTTCCGGGAGTGTGGTCCGGTCGTGGTCGCCGGTGGCGCCGGGGGTGCGCCAAGTGCCCTGGCCCGTCGCCTTCCTGCCCTCCTCGCCCGGCCGAACCTGGCCGGGCGAGGAGGGCAAGATCACCGTCATCCACGTCCGCACGGGCTTCCGGAAGCACAAGCACGCCGGGCGCAACGCCGGGGCCGGCAAGACCGTCGCCGCGCGCCCGCGCACTCCACCGACAGCGGCGCCCAGAGGGCACCATGACCGCGGAGCCGGGTGAGCCTGCAACCCACGCCGCGAAGTGGCATAACGCGTTGCGGGTACTTCTTCCACCTTCCACCGGAACCGCCTCGGAATCCCGGCCACCAGCCAGAGCATCCCGGCCCGCGCGGCGACCAACGCACTGGTTCCCGCGATCTGAACGAGACTCATGCGGCAAGAAAGTCCACACTGGACATCCAGCCACCGGTCGGCTGCCCCTGACAGCGCTCGCACCACGCATCCAGTGTTGTGTGATCGCTCGCTGTTGCTGCTAGCCTCGCGATCATGACTTCCCGTTGTTCAGATGACTACGGGATCAGCCCCGGGTTCGGGTGATGGAGTTCTTCTGCTACCACCGCGACCGGCCCGGCTCGCTGCCGGTGCGCGAGCGACTCGCCGAGGAGCACTGGTCCTACATGGACCGGTTCGAGCTCATCGCCCGTGGTCCCACCTTCTCCGGCGGCGTGGTCACCGGCAGCGTGCACGTCGTGGTCGTGGCGGACGCCGCGGCGGCGAGGGCGTTCGCGTTCGAGGAGCCGATCCACCAGGCCGGTGGCTACCGGGACGTGCTGGTGCGCCGGTGGCGCAACGTGCTCGGCCGGACGATGTGGGACTTCCCCGGCGGCCGCGAGGGCGGCGGCCGGCTGGTCCTCGGGTTCGGCTCGGGTGAGCCCGCCGACCTCGTGCCGCGCCACCCCGGCGAGCTGATCGCGTACGGGCCGTTGCTGTCCGACGACGGCACGGCATGGCTCGGCACGGCGGCGCTGGTCAGGTCGGCCGACCCGCGCGCGGTGCTGACCGCCGGCCGGTACGACGCCGTCGAGGTGCACGACTGGGAGTTCGGCGGCCGCCGCTGACCGGCCCCCGGCACACCGTCAGTAGCTGACGAACCGGTAGTGCAGGCCGCTGCCGGACTCCTGCCACTCACCCACGCTGACCGGCTCGCGGTCGACCGGCGGCGCGTAGGTGTCCCCCTCGAAGCTCTCGCGGATCTCGGTCACCTCGACGCGGTCCGCGAGCGGCAGCGTCGCCGCGTAGACCGCCGAGCCGCCGATCACCCACAGGTCGCCGGTGACGTCCGCGAGCGCCTCCGCCAGCGAGGAGAACGTCTCGGCGCCTTCCTGCGGCGTGCGCGAGAGCACCAGGTTGCGGCGGCCCGGCAGCGGGCGGAACCGCGGCGGCAGCGACTCCCACGTGCGGCGGCCCATCAGGACGGCCGAGCCCGCGGTGATCTCCCGGAAGTGCTTCAGGTCCTCGGGCACGTGCCACGGCATCGTGCCGTCGCGGCCGATCACGCCGTTCGGGGCCTGCGCCCAGATCAGGCCGATCACACCGCCACCGGCGCCTTGATGCCGGGGTGCGGGTCGTAGCCGACGATCGTGAAGTCCTCGTAGGAGTAGTCGAACAGCGACGCGGCGGGAGCCAGCTCCAGCTCGGGGAACTCCCTGGCCTCGCGGCTGAGCTGCAGCTCGACCTGCTCGACGTGGTTGTCGTAGACGTGGCAGTCGCCGCCGGTCCAGATGAAGTCGCCGACGCCGAGACCGGTCTGCGCGGCGATCATGTGCGTCAGCAGGGCGTAGGAGGCGATGTTGAACGGCACGCCGAGGAACAGGTCCGCGCTGCGCTGGTAGAGCTGGCACGACAGCTTGCCGTCGGCCACGTAGAACTGGAAGAAGGCGTGGCACGGCGGCAGTGCCATCTGGGCGATCTCACCGACGTTCCAGGCGGAGACGATGATCCGCCGCGAGTCCGGGTTCTCCCGCAGCGTGCGCAGGACCTCGGCGATCTGGTCGACGTGCCCGCCGTCCGGGGTGGGCCACGACCGCCACTGCACGCCGTACACCGGGCCGAGCTCGCCCTCGGGCGAGGCCCACTCGTCCCAGATGGACACGCCGTGCTCCTGCAGCCAGCGCACGTTGGAGTCGCCGCGCAGGAACCACAGCAGCTCGTAGGCGATCGACCTGAAGTGCACCTTCTTGGTCGTGATCAGCGGAAAACCCGCGGCGAGCGGGTAGCGCAGCTGGTGGCCGAAGATCGACCGCGTGCCGGTGCCGGTGCGGTCTTGCTTGCGCACGCCCTCCTTCATGACGTGGCGGAGCAGGTCTTCGTACTGCGTGTCGGGCATGGACGCACACTAGCTCCACCGGACCGCGGCGCCGAGCCGAGCCCTGCCCGTTCAGAACCTGCGCAGGTCCGGCTCCAGGCCCAGCTTCAGCATCGAGTACGTCTCGAACAGGCGCCGCGACACGACCGTGTGCTGGGCGGCCACGTGCGCGTCGCGCAGGCAGCGCTGCAACGCCGACGACTCGAACACCGAGGTGCCGCCTCCCGCCGCGAACGCGGCGCGCGTCACGTCCGCCGCCTCGCCCGCCGCGAAGGAGCAGGCCAGTCGCAGCCGTGCCTTCGCGGGGTCGGGCGTGGGGGAGCCGGTCATCGCGAAGTCCCAGGCCGTGCCCAACGCCTCGTGCAGGAACGCCGCCGCCGCCGACAGGCGTGCCTCCGCCAGCGCGATCTCGGCCTGCACGCCGGTCTGCTCGGCGAGCCGGGCCGTGGCGTACTGCGGGGTCTTCTCCATGGCCAGCGCCTCGATCTCGTCGAGGGCGCGGCGGGCTGTGCCGAGGGTCACGCAGGCGACGCCGACGGCCAGGAGGCCGAAGAACGGGAACACCGTGATCGGGCCCTCGATGCCGGGAGTGCAGCCGATCGGCCACACGGTCCGGCGGGACGGCAGGTAGGCGTCCGCGACGGAGAACTCGTGCGAGCCGGTGGCGCGCAGACCGGCCGAGTGCCAGGTGTCGTGGATCGTCACGTCCGAGCGCGGGTACACGGCCAGACGTGGGCCCTCGGGCGTGGAAGTGCCGCCGATGACCCAGGAGGAGTGCGGGACGGCGCTGCCCCAGCCCCAACGGCCGTTGACGCGGTATCCGCCCTCGGCCGCGACGGCCTTCCCCAGCGGCGCGGCGGTGCCCGCGATCACCGCGCGCGGGTCGCCGAACACCTCGTCGGCGGCGTCCACCGGCAGGTACCAGGCCAGCGACGACGAGATGGTGGTCGTCATCGCGGTCCAGCCGGCCGAGGCGTCGGACCGCGAGAGCTCCTGGACCTCGCGGCTCCACTCGGGCAGCGCGAGCTCGGCGCCGCCGTAGCGCTTCGGGGCGATCATCCGGTGCACGCCGTGGTCGACGAGCGCGGTCAGCACCGGTTCGGTGAGAGCGCGCTGCTGCTCGGCCAACGGCGCCTCGGCGCGGATCAGAGCGTGGAGATCCATGCGCGCGATCATGCCAGCGCGTCAGAGCTTGGCGAGCGCCTCAACGAGTGGCTTCAGCTCCGGTGTCTCCGCGGCTTCTTCGAGCGACGCGGACAGCACCTCGTCGTGCGTCGGGCGGGCGAGCGCGAGCAGCGCGTGGCCCTTCTCGGTGACCTCGGTGTAGATGCCGCGCCGGTCGGTGGGGCAGAGGTAGCGCGACAGCAGGCCGCGGTCCTCGAGGCGGGTCACGAGACGGGTCGTGGCGGACTGGCTGAGCACCACGGCGTTGGAGAGCTGGTTCATCCGGAGGTGGAAGCCGTCCTGACGGTTGAGCACGTCGAGAACGGTGTACTCGCTGACTGACAGGTCGTGGGCCTTTTGCAGTGCTCTCTCCAGACGGTCCTCGATGCGCGCATGGAGCGCCGCGAGCGTGCGCCAGCCCTGCGCGCGCGCCTGGACGGCGTCGTCGTCCAGTGACATAGGTCAACCCTTCTCGAATAGACAGCGTGTGCAACTATTGCGTACGCTTGTAATCGTCTTCAGCAAGTCTACCGGGGAGAGACATGGATCTGTCAGGACGCACGGCACTCGTGACGGGCTCCACGGCGGGCATCGGCTTCGCCACCGCGGAGAGCCTGCTCAAGGCGGGCGCCGCTGTCGTCGTGAGCGGTCGCAGCGAGGAGCGCGTGGCCGAGGCGGTCGGCAAGCTCGGCGGCAGCGGCGACGTGCGCGGTGTGGCCGCGGACATCGCCACCGCGCAGGGCGTCGCCGACCTGGTCGCCCGGGTGCCCGACGTCGACGTGCTGGTCAACAACCTCGGGATCTACGGCGCGAAGCCGGTGTTCGAGATCGACGACGCCGAGTGGCAGCGGTTCTTCGACACCAACGTCATGTCCGGCGTCCGGCTCGCCCGGCACTACACGCCGCGCATGGTCGAGCGGGGCTGGGGCCGGGTGATCTTCGTGAGCAGCGAGTCGTCCGTGTTCACGCCCACCGAGATGGTCCATTACGGCATGACGAAGACCGCGCAGCTCGCCATCTCCCGCGGCATGGCCCAGGAGGTGAAGGGCACCGGCGTCACGGTCAACTCGGTGCTGCCCGGTCCCACGCTCACGCCGGGCGTGGAGGAGTTCATCCGCGACCGCGTCGGCGAGGGCGGCGAGGCGGAGTTCGTCCGCACCGAACGCCCGACGCTGCTGCTGGGCCGCCTGATCCGCCCGCACGAGGTCGCGAACCTCATCACCTACGTGGCGTCGGACCTGTCGTCCGCGACCACCGGAGCCGCGTTGCGCGTCGACGGCGGCACCGCTCCGACGATCATCCCCTGAGAACCGGTAAGGAAATCGTTGTGAACACTGTCCAGCTCAACAACGGCATCACCATGCCCCAGCTCGGTTTCGGCGTCTGGCAGGTGCCCGACGCCGAGGCCACGCCCGCCGTCGCGGAGGCGCTGGCGGCCGGTTACCGCAGCATCGACACCGCGGCCGCCTACGGCAACGAGAGCGGGGTCGGCGCTGCCATCGCGCAGTCCGATGTGGACCGTTCCGACGTCTTCGTCACCACCAAGCTCTGGAACGACGACCACGGCTACGACAGCACGCTGCGCGCGTTCGACGAGTCGATGCGCAAGCTCGGCCTCGACGTGCTCGACCTCTACCTCATCCACTGGCCGAGGCCCGCCCGCGGGCTGTACGTCGACACGTGGAAGGCGTTCGTGGAGCTGCAGAAGGAGGGCCGCATCCGCGCGATCGGCGTCTCCAACTTCCAGCCGGCGCACCTGCGCGAGCTGATCGACGAGACCGGCGTCGTGCCGGCGGTCAACCAGGTCGAGCTGCACCCGTACCTCCAGCAGGCGGAGCTGCGCGCGTTCCACGCCGAGCACGGCATCCGGACCGAGGCGTGGTCGCCGCTCGGCCAAGGCGGCGAGCTGCTGGGCGACCCGGTGGTCACCGAGATCGCCGCGCGGCACGGCCGGTCGGCCGCGCAGGTCGTGCTGCGCTGGCACCTGCAGATCGGCAACATCGTGATCCCGAAGTCCGTGACGCCGTCCCGCATCCGGGAAAACATCGCGGTGTTCGACTTCGAGCTCTCCGGCGAGGAGCTGGCCGCGCTGTCCACCCTGGACCGCGGTGGCCGCATCGGCCCGAACCCGGACACGCTCAACTGAATTCGGGAAGTACGAAGCCCCGGTCCGCTCTTTCGCGGTCCGGGGCTTCGCCGGCAACGGGCCTCGCCTCCTGTGATCAGGCCCGCATGACTGTGGCGATCGGGATCCGCGCCGCCCTGACCGCCGGGATGAGCCCACCCAGCACACCGGCCACGAGACCCGCGATCACACCGGCGACCCCCGCCTCCCAGGGGAAGGCGGTGCCCTGCAACGACGGGAAGCGGCTGCCGAACATCGCCAGCGCGATCTGCAGCCCCGCGGCGCCCGCGCCGATCGCCAGGGCGGCCGTCAGCAGGCCCGTCAGCAACGTCTCGGCGAGCACGATGCCCGCGAGCAGCATCCGGGACATGCCCACCGCGCGGCGCAGGGCGAACTCCTCGACGCGCTCGCCGACCGTGGCGAGACCGACGTTGAGGATGCCCGCGACCCCGATCAGCAACACCAGGAACGCCATGCCGAGGAAGATCAGCCGCAGGATCCTCAGCTCGGATTCCATGCGCTCCTTGGAGTTCACCGTGTTGAAGTGCAGCTGGTCCTGTGACAGGCCCGCGCCGACGAGCTTGGCCTTCAGCAGCTGCTGGAGGTCGGCCGAACCGGGCTGCAGGTAGACCTCGAGCTGGGTACCGCCGCTGCCGCCGCGGAACCTGCCGATGTCGCTGGAGCCGGTCTCGGCCGCCGCGGGCATCCACGTGCGCAGCTCGTCCAGGCGCAGGTAAACCCGCGGCGTGGAGGAGCCGTCCTGCACAACGCCGATGATCTGCGGTGACACGTGGTGCGACGCACCCTCGATCATCATCTCGCCGGGCACGCGGTACCGGTCGAGCCCCTTCGCGGCCTCCTCGTTCAGCACGATCCTGGGCGCGAGCGACGGCGCCGTCGCGAAGTCGAGCCACGAACCCGACACCGGGCGGAACGGCTTGAACCGCCGGATGTCGCCGGTCAGCGCGACCATGTTGACCTCGATGGCCTGGCCGTCCGGCTTCTTCTCGGGCGCCTTCTGCTCGTGGCAGACGCCGCTCGCGTCGCAGAACGTCATCGAACCGTTGTAGTCGCCGCGCTGGCCCGCGTACTCGAACGGCATGCCGCCCTCGTTGATCGGGCGCACACCCGGCTCGCCGATCACCGCCTGTGAGCTGATCATCGCGACCGCGTCGGCGCGGCCCTTCAGCGTGCTCTCGACGATCGCCGGCGCGCCCTTCTCGCCGGGGATGTAGCCCATCATGGTGCCGTCCTTGCCGGCTTGGAGCTCGACGTCGGTGAGCATCGCGCGTTCGGCGATCTCGGAGCCCGCCTGGACGGCCACGATCGCGAGCACGCCGAGGAACAGTGACACCATCGACAGGAACGTGCGCAGCTTGCGGGCGCGGATGCCCTGTCCGCCGATCACCAGGGCGGACCGCAACTTGCCGGAGAACATCAGTTGAACCGCCCGTCGCGCAGCTCCAGCACGCGGCCCATCTTGCGCGCGTGGTCGTGGTCGTGCGTCACCAGCACGAGGCCGCAGCCCCGCTTGGTCGTGTTCAGCAGCACCTCGATGACGAGGTTGCCCGTCTCGGTGTCCAGCGCGCCCGTCGGCTCGTCGGCGAGGATGATCCGCGGCTGCCGGACGAGCGCGCGGGCGATGGCGACGCGCTGCTGCTCGCCGCCGGAGAGCCGCGACGGCCTGGACTTCGCGAGGTGCGCGATGCCGACCTGCTCCAGCGCCTCCATCACCTGCTGCCTGCGCTTGCGCCGCGCCGACCAGCCCTGGCCGTTCACCAGCGCCATCGCCACGTTCTGCGCCGCGGTGAGGTGCTTGAGCAGGAAGAAGCGCTGGAACACGAACCCGAACTCGGCGCTGCGCAACGCCGCGGCCCTGCGTTCGGGCAGCCTCGTGATGTCGTTGCCGTGCAGGGAGTACTGGCCCCCGTCGGCGCGGTCGAAGAGCCCGATGAGGCTCAGCAGCGTCGACTTGCCGGAGCCGGACCGGCCGAGGATCGCCACGCTCTGTCCTGAGTGGACAGTGAGGTCCACGCCGGACAGGATGGTGCGCGGTTCCTCTTGTCCCTTGAGCACTTTGGTGATGCCGTTGAGCTGGAGCAGCGGTGCCGCGACGGTGACCTGGGGCTGCGTCATCACGGTCCCGTCGGCTTGCTCTGGTCGCCGCCCTGCTGCGGTTCCGGCAGGTTCGGGCCGGGCACGGCGAGCTCCTCGTCGCCGGTGAGACCCGACTTGACCTCGATGACCTTGCCGTCGGTGAGGCCCAGCACCACGTCGAGGGTGCGGCGAGAACCGTCGGGTTGCAGCACGTCGACCTTGCCCCTGCCCTGCTGGCCCGCGACGGCCTCGACCGGCACCACCAGCGCCTGCGCGGCCTTGCCCGTGGTGACCTCGATCGACGCGGTCGCGCCGTTGATCATCTGCACGTCCGCGGGCGCGGTGCACACGATCCGCAGGCCCGTCGGGGAGCTCGGCTGCTGCGGTTGCTGCGGCTGCTCCGGTGCCTTGGGCTGCTGCGGCTGGCCGGAGGGCTGCGTCTTGGTGTCCGGCGTGGCGGGCGGCTTCTCCGGGACGGTGCCCTGCGGCAGTGCGGCGATCGTGCCCAGCACGGTGCACGGGAACGGGCCGGGGCCGTTCTTGATCTGCGCCGTCACGTCGGTGAGCGCACCGCTGATCTTGTACGCCTGGGCACCGTCGACGTCGCCCACCAGCGCGTACCCGACGTGCTTGGCCGACGCGATGGGCATGCCCGCGGTCACGGTGGCCTTGTCGTCGACGAGCCTGCCGCCGAACGTGGACCCCGCCGGGGCCTCCACGTAGTTCGGCGCGCCGTCCTTCCACACCGTGGCGACCCTGGTGGCCTTGGTCGGCGTGCCGCCGGTGGTCTGGACGTCGAAGTACCGCACCTGCCCCGCCACCGGCGCGACGAGCCCGAACGTCGGGTTCATCTCGACCTTGCCCGCGATGCCGAGCTTGGTGGTCAGGTCCTGCCTGGTCGGCTTGACCTTCGTCATCGTCGTGCCGCGCGGCGCCAGCTCCGGGTTGGCCTGGTCCGGACCTGACGGACTGCACGCTCCCACGGCGACCGTGACCAGCGCGCACAGCGGCGCGAGAACAGTTTTGCGCACGAACGTCCCCCATGTCGTTTCGACCAACCTATCGATAAGGACACCCGACACCAGGGGGAGGTTGCATCGGACTTTCGGCCGATGTCGCATCGACCTGGTGGCCACGGGTATCCCGGGGCGGACCGGAAGGAGAATTCTGTGAATGCGCTTGCCGTGGTGACCGGTGCGTCCAGTGGAATCGGTTACGAACTGGCGAAAGTCCTCGCCGACAACGCCTTCGACGTCGTCGTCGTGGCCGAGGACGAGAGGATCGACGACGCGGCCGCCCAGATCGGCCTGCGCAGCGGTGGCGTGCACGTGGAACCGGTGCGCGCCGACCTGCGCGGCTACGAGGGCGTGGAGGCGCTCGTAGCCCGTCTGCGCGCGATGGGCCGCCCCGTCGACGTGCTCGCGGTGAACGCGGGCGTCGGCGTCGGCGGTGACTTCGTGCGCGACACCTCCCTCGACGACAACCTGGAGATCATCGACCTGAACGTGCGCTCCGCCGTGCACCTCACCCACCGGCTGCTCGGTGACATGGTGGACCGCAAGCAGGGCAAGGTGCTGTTCACGTCGTCGATCGCCGCGACCGCGCCGGGCCCGTTCCACTCCGTCTACGCGGCCTCGAAGGCGTTCCTGGCGTCGTTCGGCCAGAGCCTGCGCGAGGAGCTGCGCGACACCGGCGTCACCGTCACCACCCTGATGCCCGGCCCGACCGACACGGAGTTCTTCGACCGCGCGGGCATGCAGGACACGAAGGTCGCGACGGGGGACAAGGACGACCCGGAGAAGGTCGCGTTGCAGGGCTTCGAGGCGCTGATGAAGGGGGACGACCACGTGGTGGCCGCCTCGCTGAAGAACAAGGTCCAGGCCGTCGCCGGAAGGGTCGCGCCGGACCCCGTGAAGGCGAAGATGATGCGCACGATGACAGAACCGGGTTCAGCGGAGCCGTGACGGGTACTCGCGCCCCATGAGTCGACCCAACCCAGAAACACCTCTCCGGCCTGAACCACCCCGTGACCAGGCGGCAGCTACCGGGCAAGGCGCGGGAGAAGAGGGCCGGCGAGGACGTGCCGGCGGCGTCGGAGAAGCCGGCGGCACGCGACCACAACGGCACGGACGCCGTCAGCTCGGAGGTTTCGAACGCGTGAAGCGGATTCAGCAGGCGTACGGGGAAGGCCGGCCGCTGCCCGGCTACCTCGTCGCCATCACCAGCTACGCGGTTCTGGCCGGCGCGGCCGCGGTGGCCGGGCGCCTCACGGGCGTCCGGCTGCCGGACCGGTTCTCGCTCGCCGACACCGCGCTCGTCGGCGTGGCGACGCACAAGGCGAGCCGGCTGCTCACCAAGGAGGCGGTGACGAGCCCGTTGCGGGCGCCGTTCACCCGCTACGAGGAACCGGCTGGCCACGCGGAGCTCAAGGAGTCCCCCCGCAAGGACACCCCGGCGCACCACGCGATCGGCGAGCTGCTCACGTGCCCGTTCTGCGCCGGCGTCTGGATCGCGAGCGGGCTCACCGCGGGTCTGGTGTTCGCGCCGCGGGTCACCAGGCTCGTGGCGACGGCGCTGACGGCCGTCGCCACGTCCGACGCGCTGAACCTGGTCTACGACAAGCTGAAGTCATGATGCCTGGCGGCCGCGCCTGCTGCCCCTGTACGCCTTCGCGCGCACCGAGGCGAGCCAGCGCGGCGCCAGCTCCATCCCGTCCGGCAGGGTGAGCACCGGGTCGAACGCCACCGGTTCCGCCGCCGGCTCCTCGGGGTGCAGCGTCACCTCGGCGACCCGGCGCCAGCCGGCGTCCTTGCCGGACGCGTGGAGGGTGAACCTCGTCGGCGGCTCGCCCTCGCCGGGAACGGCCATGAACCACACCAGCTCGCCGCGGTAGCGGTAGGGCGCGAGCGTGCCGAGCCGGGCGTCGCGCCAGCGCCGCACGAACTTCGGCAGGAACCGCGTCACCGCGGTGGTCCCGGTGGTCGACAGCAGCAGGTCCCAGTCACCCCGCGCGGTGGGGATGCGCAGGGCCAAGCCGAGCACGTCCGGCAGGCCGGGCCCGGTACCGGCGCCTTTGGACAGTCGCGCGGTCACGGTGGCCTTCGCGGGGAACGGGTCCGCGGCCCCGGTCAGCTCGCCGGTCACCTGGACGCCGCGGGGGTGGAACGCGCGATCGTGCCGCGCCCTCGCGAGCAGGCGGAAGACAGTGGTCAGCACATCCTCGTGTACCCGCGCGAACCAGCCGGAAACACGGTGTTTCAAGGTCTTCCGCCAGGGGATTCTCCGGTGGTGAGGCTGCTCAGAGCACCAGGCGTGTACTCGCCGCAAGACGACACCGAACTTCTGGTCGAAGCCATGCAGGCGGCGACGATTCCGACAGGCGCACGGGTGCTGGACATCGGCACGGGAACCGGGGCGCTGGCCATCGCGGCGATGCGGGCGGGGGCCGCCGAGGTGACTGGAGTGGACGTCTCACGGCGTGCCGTGTGGACCGCTCGGATCAACGCGGCGTTGCAGGGGTTGCCGCTGCGGGTCCGGCAGGGCGACGCGCTCGAGGTCATCGCCGGTGAGCGCTTCGACCTGGTGCTCGCCAACCCGCCGTACGTGCCCGCAGCCAACCCCTGCGCCGCTCGCGGGCCGGCCAGGGCGTGGGACGCGGGACTGGACGGTCGTCAGTTGCTGGACCCGTTGTGCGCCAGGATGTTCGACCTCCTGACGCCTGGCGGCGTGCTGCTGATGGTCCACTCGGCCCTGTGCGGAGTGGACACCACGTTGCGGCAGTTGAGGGACAACGGCCTGAAGGCGGCGATCGTGCAGCGCCGGTGGATCCCGTTCGGGCCCGTCATGAACGGCAGGATCGACTTTCTGGAGCGGCACGGCCTCATCGAGCCCGGCCAGCGGCAAGAGGAACTGGTGGTGATCCGGGGTGACCGGCCAGAACGCGCGCAGGGTGACGGTGGTGCCGAACGGGCCGGTGCTCGTTGAGGGCCCGGTCGAGCTCGTCACCGAGGACGGCGTGACGCACACCAGCGACCGGTTCGTGGTCGCGGTGTGCGCCTGTCGTCGGAGCAAGCGCTACCCGTTCTGCGACACGAGCCACCGCAAGCGCGTGCGCACCGACGGCTGACACGAGCGGGCCACGACCACCGCGGTGGTCGTGGCCCGCTCGTCATGCCAGGGGACTGAGCAGCGACGAGCGCCCCGCCCGCCAGGACGTCAGCAGGTGGTCGGCGAGCCGCGCCTCCAGCAGTTCCGTGGCCTGGATGCCGAACACCACGTCGGCCCTGAGCTCGGGCTCGTCCTCCAGCAGCGACCCGATGACGTCCCGCCGCATGATCTGCTCGTGTACGGCGTCGGCCTCGATGTGCTCGGTGAAGAACTCCACGCACCGCGGGTCGGCGCCCATCCGATCCAGCGCCTGCGCCATGCGCTGGGCGCTCGGGGCCGTGGTGATCTCGGCCGCGGCGAAGTGGCCGACCAGGGCGCCGCGCAGCGACCGGTGCAGGCCGAACAGCGACATCATGTTGACGATCGTGATCGCCGGCGCGGGCACGTCGTCGAGGTAGTGCAGGTAGTCCGGCGACATCCCGGCGCCGTCGAGCAGGTCGGCGTAGAGGCGCGAGTGCATCCGGTCGGCCCTGCCGCCGCCGAACTCGTCGAACTCGACGGCGACCAGCGCCGCCTTCGCCCGGCCGCGCAGCCGCGGGATGACCCACGCGTGCGGGTCGGCCTCCTTGTGGTGGTACACCGACCTGTGCGCGAAGTACTCGCGCATCTCCTCCCAGGTCCCGTCGTCGCGCAGGTGGTGGGACACGCCGCTGCCGGGGACGTGCTCCACCAGCAGCGCGTCCAGCGCGCCGTCGAGGTCGTCCCCGCCCTCCACCTCGGACCGCAGCGCGCCGAGGAAGGCGTTCTCCACCTGGGCGCGGAGCTTGAGCAGGTCCGGGTCCCACTCCCAGGCGGGGTCGACGCCGTCGAAACCGCCGTAGTGCAGCTCGTACATCGTGTGCAGGGCGATGGCCGCGTCCTCGCCCAGCGGGTGGGAGGCGGCGAACGGCAGCGGCCGGCCGCCGGGTTCGCGGCTCAGTGCGTCGATCACGGTCTCGGACAGCGAACCGCGCGGTGAGGGAAGCTTCACCACGGGGTCATACCCGCCGTTCGACCAGGTCATGCACGAGTGTGAGCTCGCCGCGCTCGGCCAGGGCGGGTGTCACGTGCTCGACCAGCTCCTCCAGCAACGCGGTGGCGGGCACCCGGCACTCACGCCACGGGTCCACCCCGGCGCCGTCCAGGCCGTACCGCGACGCCGCCCAGACGGCCGCCGCGCACACGTCGTCGCGCACCGGGCGTGATTGCACCCCGCGGCACGCCGTGTGCACCAGCGCACGCGACAGGGCGGCCTGCAGCATCGCGTCCTCGACGGTCGCGGCCGCGTCCGCCACCCGGAACTCCACGGTCGGCAGCTTCGGTGACAGGCGGGCGAGCCAGAACGACTGGGCGCCGTCCACGAGCGTCCCGCACGCGACCATCCGCGCCACGTGGGCGTCGTAGTCCGCGGCGCCGGTGAACACCGGTGGCACCCCGGAGCCGGGGAAGCGGGACTGCTCGACCATCCGCCAGCTCGCGTAGCCGTTGTCCGGCGAGTTCGCCGACACCGCGAGCAGCGTCGGCAGCCACGGCCGCACGTGGTTCAGGACGCGGACCCCGGTCTCGCGGTCCGGCACGCCGACGTGGACGTGGCACCCGCAGGCCTCGTAGTGCTCGACGACGCCCGCGTAGGTGTCGAGGACGCGCCGGAACCGCGGGTTGTCGTGCGTGACGATCGGCTGCTTCGACGGTTTCGGCGCCGTGCCGCGGGAGAGCAGCCCGAGCCCGGCCTCGGCGGCGGCCTTGGCGAGCGTCGCGCGGGCCTCCCGCAGGGCCTCGCCGAGGGCGGTGATGGACGTGCAGGGGCCGGTCGCGGCCTCCACCTGCGTTCCGGCGAGCTCCGCGTGGAACTGCGTGAGCTCGGTGTCCTCCAGGCGCGCCAGCACGGCCTCCGCCCGGACCGAGGTCCGGCCGGAAGCCGTGTCGACGAGCAGGAACTCTTCTTCTACGCCGACCGTGTCAGCGCACTGCGGCGCGTTTGCCAAGCAGAACTCCCAGTCCGATCATGCCGAGGCCGAGGAAGAAGTGCAGCCAGTCGTCCGCGGTGTTGAGCGGCACGAAGTTGGCACCGCTCATCTTGTCGATCACGAGACCGTACAGCCACAGCACGAGGTAGATCGCGCCGCCGCCGATCAGGTACGCCCGTGCGCCCGCCGCCGTGCGCGCCATGAGGAAGCCGGCGACGCCGAACAGCAGGTGCACGATGTTGTGCAGGATCGACACGTGGAATATGCCCAGCAGCATGGCGCCCGACTCGTGACCCGCGAAGGTGATCGTGTCGAACCCCGTGGTGATGCCGGGGATGAAGCCGAGCACACCGACCAGCGCGAACACCGCTCCCACGGCGAGAGCGGCCTGCTGGACCTTGGTGCGAGTGCGTGTGTCCGCCATGTGGTCACCTCGTTCTCTCCGAACTTGGTCACCAGCCGACTACCCGGCGACGGTAGGCGCAAACTCCGCCGGGGTATTCGAGGCGGCATGGACGACAAGACGACCGAAGCGCTCGGCAAGCTCAGCAAGGCGCTGGAGACCACCGAACGGGCCCGCGGCCACCTCTACGAGTTCCACCAGCTCACCGGCACGGCCGACCTCATGCTCGACGAGGTGATCTCGCTGCTGCGCGAGGCGGGCCACCACGAGCACGCTGACCGGGTGCAACGGGAGCTGCTCGGCCGCAACGTGCTGCCGGGCAAGTGGACGTTCGAGATCGTCGAGCAGTACGACGACACGTACTACGACGTGTTCCGCGACGTCGAACGTGCCGCGCGCACCGATCTGGCCGGCGGCAGGCGGCACGAGCTGGAGGCGCGGATGAAGCGCGAGCGTCAGCGGCTCAGCGCGGCGGCGTACGCGGACAGGGACTCGCGGTCGGGCTGACCCGTCTTGGCGATCAGCGAGGCCACGTGCTTCTCGACCGTGCGCGGGGAGATGTGCAGCCGGGTGCCGATGGCCTTGTTGCCCATGCGGTCGGCGAGCAGCACGAACACCTCGAACTCGCGGACCGTCACGCCGTGCCCGCGAAGCTGCCGGGGCACCTGGTCGGTGCCGCTGCGGCGCTGCTGCACGGGTGCCCCGGCCTGCCTGAGCAGGCCGCGGCACGCGGACGCCACCGCGGGGATCCCGGACCGGTGGAAGTGCTCCTCCGCCGCGCGCAGCCAGCCCACCGGATCGCCCCACCCGGCGGCTTCCGGCGCGACGAGCCGCAGGCCGAGGTGCCGGGCCATCGGGTACGGCGCCGCGGCCTCCTGCGAGCGCGCGAACGCCTCCCGCGCCTCCTCGTGGCGGTGGTCGCGGCCGAGCAGGACGGCGTGCGCGAGCTCGGCGAACTGCCGGTTCCACCGCATGCCGGCGGGGCAGCTCGCCGCGACCGCGCGGTAGCCGGCCCAGCCGAGGCGGCCGTCGAGCACGCCGAGCAGCACCCGCAGGCCGTGCGTGCCGGAGAGGTGGAACGTGGTGGGGTTCTGCGACTCGAGTGCCTCGGCCCGGTCGAGCTCCCCCGTCGCCAGCCCGCGGTTCTCCTCGAGCAGGGCGCAGAACGCCCGCGCGAGCCCGTAGCAGAGCGGGAACTCCTGCGCGCCCCTCTTCGCGACCGACTCGAAGCCGGCGATGGCGTCATCGGTCCCCGCGCGGTCGCCGCGGTGCGCGGCCAGCGTCGCCTTCACCATCAGCAGGTAGCGGGTGAGCGCGTGGAACCGCAGCCGCGCGGCGGCCCGCAGGCAGTTCTCGACCTGCTCGGCGGCCGTCCGGTACTCGCCGGTGAGCACCGACTGCAGCGCGAGGATGGCGTCCACGTTGTGCGCCACCGTGACGGCGCCCGCCCGGCACGCCTCGGCGTGGGTGCGGTCCAGCGCGGCGGTGCTGCCGTGCGCGAGCCAGTCGTTGCCCGCCAGGCGCACCAGCGCGTAGATGTGCTGGATCGGCATCCGGTGCGTGTCCGCGAGCGTGCGGGCCCTGTCGAAGCACGCGTTCGCCTCGTCGAGGTCCTGTTCGCGCGCGATGATCCCGAGCAGCTGCCACGCCTCGCACGCCACCAGCGGCAGCCCCGCCCGGTCCGCGGCGAGCGCGGCCTGCCTCGCGAGGCGCGCCGCCGAGGAGATCCGGTCGGCGCTCGGGATGTTCAGCGCGAGGTAGGCGGAGTTGACGTCGAGCTGCGCGGTGAGCTCGTCCGGCGCGTCCTGGCCGAGCAGCGTGCGGGCGATCCGCACCTGTTCCACGCCTTCGGCGAACCGCCCGGCGAGGTAGGCCACCCTGGACAGTCGCGTGTGGAGCTTCGCGCGGCGCGGGCCGTCCAGGCCGTGCAGGCCCGACACGTCCAGGGCGAAGGCCCGTTCGAACTCGCCGGTCTCCGCCAGCGCGGGCAGCAACGCGTCGAGGACGTCGGCGCGCTCGGCCACCTCGTCCTCCAGCAGGCCCTGCGCGCGGTCGAGCAGCGCGACGGCCGACCCCGCCGCCCCACCGGCCAGAGCCCGGCTGCCCGCCTGCGCGAACAACCTGCCCGCCTGGACGCGCGCTCCGGCGTCGAAGCGCAGCTTCGCGACGAGCGGGCACCAGTCGCCGGGCAGGCCGGGGTGCAGCTCCTCGACCGCGTCGGCGGTGCGCAGGGACAGCTCGGCGCGGCCGGCCGGGGTGAGCTGGGCGAGCAGCGCGTCCGCGGTGAGCGGGTGGCGGAAGGCGTACCAGTCGGGGGCGGGCTCGTCGGGCGTGACGAGCTGCGCGGCGACACCGGCGTGCAGGTGGCTCAGCAGCCGCCGGTCGTCGGTGCCGGTCACCTTCTGCACCACCGAGAGCGGGAACCGGTGCCCGAGCACCGCCGCGACGGACAGCACCTCCCGGCCCTGCGGCCCCAGCCGGTCGGTGCGGTGCGCGACGCTGCGCACGAACGCCGCCGGCACCGGCAGCTTGAGCTCGCCGAGGACCTCCCAGCCCCGCGCCCCGGCCACCAGCAGCCCGCTGCTCACCACGCCGTGCAGCAGTTCCTCGATGACGAACGGGTTGCCGGCGCTGTCGGTCCACAGGCGATCGGTCAGCTCGGCCGGGACCAGTGCGCTTTCCAGGCACGCGGCCGTCATCTGCCCGACCTCGTCCTGCGTGAGCCTGCGCAGCTCCACCAGGGTGCCGGAGCCCCGCTGCACGATCCGGTGCACGAGCTCCAGCGCGTGGCCGGGCTCGCTGCGGATCGTGGCGAGCAGCAGGACCGGCTGGTCCTCCAGGTTGTCCGCCAGGTACTCGATGACCGCGAGCGTCTCGGCGTCGGCCTCGTGCAGGTCTTCGAGGACGAGCAGGCACGGTGTCTTCCGCGCGACGGAGGCGAGCAGCCGCAGCACCGCCTCGGCCAGCACCACGACCGACTCCGTCGTGGACCGGTGGTCGTGCCACTCCGGGATCAGGGTGCCCAGCACCGGTTTGTACGGGCCGAGCGCGGTGTCGTCCGGCGGATCGCCGCGGAACAGGCCCAGGAGCGCCTCGGCGATGGGGCGGAACGGCACCATCGGGCCGATCGTCGTGCCGCGGCCCTTGAGCACCCGCATGCCGTGGTCGTAGGCGTGTCCCGCCGCGTAGCGCGCGAGCCGGGACTTGCCGATGCCGGCCTCACCGGTCAGGAAGACGGCTCCGCCCCGGGACTCGCGCGCGTGCTCGAGTGCCCCCGTGATGGCCGCGACCTCCCGGTCGCGGCCGACCACGTGGGGCGCTCGGGTCTGCATGTCTGGACCCTAACGGTCCGGCCGTGATCTCCGTATCGTCTGCCAGGCGTATTCGGGCCGAGGTGTCAGTGGTCGCTGACGGTCGTGTCCGACAGGGCGGGGGTGAGCGGTGCCAGCGCGCTCACCGCGAGCGTCAGCCCCATCAGGGCGCGTGCCCGTGCGCCCGCGAGGACCTTCGGGGCGAGCTCCATCTCACCGATCGCGTGCTCGGCCGGCTCCGGCCGGTCGGCGGGACGGCGCAGGGACTCGTTCATCGGATGTACTCCTCTGTGGTGGGGAAGGGTGCAACTGCAGGACCGACGGCAGCGGAAACCCTTGGCGCAGCAGGCCGTGCCCGATGCCGGACAGGCCTGTGAGCAGACCGGGCGAGGGAACACCGCCCGGTGTGGCGCAGCGCGGGCCGTGGTCGTCGAGGGCGCCCAGCACCAGCGCCGTGCGGCGGGCGGCGGCACCGGGGTGGTGGGCGGCCAGCGCCTCGACGACGCCCAGCTCGCCGTGGCAGAGGCTCATGTCCCGCAACGGTTCCCTGGCCGCGAGCAGACCGGCCAGGCGCTCGTCCGCACGGGCGAGCACGACGCCCGCGAGACCCGAGCACCACCCGATGTCGGCCGGGTCGGTGGTGGCGTCCTCCAGGTAGGCCTCCGCCACCGTCGCGGACGCCTCGTCGCCCACCGCCGCCGCGTACCTCCGCAGCGCCCACCCGATGCCGGCCCGGCCGCGGGCGAAACCGCCGGCCGGGCTGAAGGCGCCGCGCAGGACCGCCGCGTAGTGGCCCGCCAGCGCGAGGGCCTCGGGCGTGCCCACGGCGAGCATCGCGGCCAGCGATCCGGCGACGCCGTCCACGACGCTCGTCGACGCGTCCTCGCGTGGCATCAGCGCCACCGCCGACGCGAGCAGCGAGGGGTCGAGGCCGAGCAGCGGCGTGAGGCGCGCCAGCCCGTAGCAGAGGCCGCCCAGGCCGTGGAACCCGCCACCGGCGGCCGCGGCCAGCTCCGGTTCCGCCGCGAGCACCTCCAGCAGCGCGGGCAGCGGCCGCACGGCGTCGCAGGCGAACTCGACGTACCGGGCGGCTCCGGTCAGCGCCCCCAGCTCCGCCAGGAACAGCGCCACCCCCGTGTAGCCGGTGGACAGACCGGCGCCGAGCGGCTGCACCGTCCAGTGCCGGTCGTCGACGAGCTCGAGCCCGAGCCAGTTGACGCGGTTCCTGCCGGTGACGGCGTGCGCGAGGATCTGGTCGGCGATCCCGCACGCGGCGACCAGCAGCCGGGCCGGGTCGGGGTCCACCGCGGCCACGTGGCCCGGCGGCGACGCGCTGGAGCGGTGCGACACGGGACGCGGCCGCGACGCCAGCAGCGCGGTGATCACCCACTGCTGGTCGTGCCGGTCGACCTCGTTCATCGCCGCGATCTTGCGTTCGACGGCGTCCAGCCCGGACTCCGGCAGCATCCCCGGCAGCCGGAGCCCGGACGCGGTCCACAGGTCGCGCGACCCCGGCCGGCACGTGAACAGCGGCACGTCCCCGCGCCACAGGTCGGAGACCTCGAACGGCACCAGCCGGTCGAGCAGCGGATCGTCGGTCACCAGCACGCCGAACGCCAGGTCGCGGTCCAGCGCGTCGACGAGGACGGACGGATGCGTCGACTCGTCGAGCAGACGCGCGTACTGCCGCGTCGCGCGCGCGATGAACCGCACTTCGTCGTCGGCACAGCTCCTGACCAGCCGCAGCAGCTCGTCCCGATGAGTCACGATGGCGTCATAGCCCGCGCGGAACCCGGCCAGCAGCGAGTCCTGGTAGTCGGCGGGCTCGGCGGCGACGGCGCCGAGCACCGGCCGGTTGCGCGCGCCCGGCGACTTTCGCGGGCGCCGGACCAGCCGCATCCGGTCGGTCCCCGGCTCGGCCCAGCCGACCGCGTCCAACGGCGACAGCACGCCCCGGTCCCCGCCGACCCCGGACACGTCCGCGGCACCGTTGTCGCCCACCAGCACGTGGGGGAGCAGTGCCGTGCGGTGCACCGACCTGACCAGCGCGAGGGCGGCGGGATCGGTGTCCGGCGTCAGTGTCGGGTGGAACAGCGTCTCGACGTCCACGAGCACCGGCTGGTCACCGCACGCGATGAGGTTCTCGTAGTGCATGTCCGTGCCGTCGACCGCGTAGAGCAGCGCGAGCAGCGCGCCCAGCCGGCGGTAGAACCGGGCGACCCCGGCCACGTCCGCGCACGGCTCGTGCTCGACGTGCTCGAGCCACCCGTACCCGTCCCCGGCGAGCAGGCGCGGCGTCCGGAGAGCGATTCCAGTACGCGTGGAAAGCCAGGTGAGCTGTGCGGTGAACCGGACGTGCAGCTCGACCGGCCGGGGCCGGTAGACCAGCTTGCGCCCGGAGGCGAAGGTCAGGACCGCCACCGTCCGCCCCTGCCGGTGCGGATCACCCATGCCGGTGCGCACGGCCACGAGCGCGCCGGGATCGTTGCCGCCGAAGAGGACCCGGACGATCTCCGCCCGGTCGCGCGCGTACCGCGACGACAGCTCGTGGTGCGCGGCGACGGCCTGGTCGCACGCCTGCCGGAGCAACCGCGCCAGCACCGGGTAGCGGCGCAGGAGCGCCTCCAGGTCCAGCGTTCGCGTGAACTCGGCGAACCGCTCGGCACTGGTGGGCGCTTGCAGGCTCCCACGCGCGTTGTGCAGCTCCAGCACGAGCGTGCGCGCCGCGATGGCGACCAGCCGCCTGCCGAGCTGCTCGGCGAACGCCGCGTCGAACGGCGCGCCGACCTCGGCGCGGGCGGCGTCGGTCAACGGCCGCAGGGCGTGGGCGAAGGCAGCTGTCCAGCTCTCGCCGGTGCTGGTCTCGGCCGCGGAGGTCACGCCGGAGAACTTGGCACGTGCCCCCGGCGCGGCACATGGGGACGAACCCCCCAGATTTGCGGGCGGAGGTGAATATGGGGGACCGCACCCCATGTTCCGCGGTCCGTCCGCCCCGAGACTGGGAACACGAGGAGGGGACGGGCATGAGGGAGTTCGGGGAACTGCTGCGCACGCACCGCGTCCAGGCGGGCCTGACCCAGCAACAGCTGGCCGACTTCGCGATGGTGAGCGTGCGGGCCATCCGCGACCTGGAATGCGGCCGCACCCGCACACCCCGCGCCGAGACGGTGCGCCTGCTCGCGGACGGTCTGCGGCTGGACGACAGCAGCCGCGCCGACCTCGCGCGGGCCGGTGGGCGCTCGGCGGCCAAGGCGGGCGTTGCCCCGCCGGCACCGGCGGCGCCGATCGTGGGCAGGGAGGCGGAGACGGCGGCGCTGGTGGCGTTGCTGGTGGCCGGGCTGGCCGAGGGACACCGCCCGGACGATGCGCTGTTCCTGGCCGGCGACCGGCCCGCGGCCCGCGGCTCCCGGCTGGTCACCATCACGGGCGTCAGCGGCGTCGGCAAGACCCGTCTCGCCCTCGAGGCGGCGGGTGAGCTGCACTTCCGGCACGGCTGGTCCGTGCTGTGGCACCCGGCGTCGTTCCCGCCGGTCGACGACGACCAGGACACCGTCCTCGTCACAGGCCGGTACCCCGACCCGCGCCTGCTCGCCACCCACCCGCGCCTGCGGGTGCTGGTGACCGCGCTGGCACCGACGGGACTGCCGGGTGAGCACGTGTTCCCGCTGACCGGGCTCCCCGACGACGCGGCGGTGCGGTTGCTCCTCAGCCACGTGCACCGGGTGCGGCCGGCGTTCAGGGAGGAACCGGCGAACCGGGCCGCGCTGACCGGCCTCGTCCAGGAGCTGGACGGACTGCCGTCGGCGCTGGAGTTCGCCGCGGGCTGGTTCATGGTCTACTCGCCGCAGCACCTGCTGGAACGGCTGCGCTCCAACCCGGTGGACCCGACCTCGGCCCACCTGCGCGACGCCATCCGCCGTTCGCTGTCCACATTGGACGACGAGGAGGAGCGGTGCAGGCTCCTGGACGCCGTCGAGCACGAGTGCCGCGGGAACCCGCACGAGCTGAGCGTCCGCGGCCTGGTCCGCCGTGCGGGGGACCGGTACGAGGTGCTCAACCTCGTGCGCGCGGCGGTGCTGGAACCGGTGTCAGGGCCGCACCTCGCCGGAGGCGTGGCCCTGACGTGGCCCTGCTAGCCCGTGTTTCAAAGGTGAGGTGATCGGCGGCGTGTCGGTGCCGGAACGTGGCGAGGTCTCCGGTAAGTGGGTTAGCGACCAAGCAAACCTGCAGTACCGGAGACCTCGTGGCCAGCGTAGCGGCAGCGGGGCGGGCCGACCTGACCGACGCGCAGTGGGCTGTGTTGCAGCCGCTGCTGCCCGTCGGCGCCAAGCCGGGCCGCCCACCGAAGTGGAGCAAAAGGCAGTTGATCGACGGCATCCGATGGCGGGTGCGCGTCGGTGCCCCGTGGCGCGACATCCCGCCCGACTACGGTCCCTGGCAGACCGTGTACGGGTTGTTCCGCCG
>NZ_FOFR01000005.1 GCF_900110955.1 Lentzea xinjiangensis | reverse complement strand
GCGGTGACCAAGTCGAAGTTCGACAACCGCTACGGCATCCGCCACTCGCTCATCGACGGCATCAACCGCGGCACCGACGTGCTCATCGGCGGCAAGGTCGCGGTGGTCTGCGGCTACGGTGACGTCGGCAAGGGCTCGGCGGAGTCGCTGCGCGGCCAGGGCGCGCGGGTGATCGTCACCGAGATCGACCCGATCTGCGCGTTGCAGGCGGCGATGGACGGCTACCAGGTGGCGCGGCTGGAGTCGGTGCTGCCGATCGCGGACATCATCATCACCACGACCGGCAACAAGGACGTGGTGACGGTGGAGCACATGGCGCAGATGAAGCACCAGGCGATCCTGGGCAACGTCGGTCACTTCGACAACGAGCTGGACATGGCGGGCCTGGCCCGCTACCCCGGTATCCGCCGCAACAACATCAAGCCGCAGGTCGACGAGTGGGTCTTCCCGAACGGCCGCACGATCATCGTGCTGTCCGAGGGCCGGCTGATGAACCTGGGCAACGCCACCGGGCACCCGTCGTTCGTCATGTCGAACTCCTTCTCCAACCAGGTGATCGCCCAGATCGAGCTGTTCACCAAGTACGAGGAGTACGACAACGAGGTCTTCCGCCTGCCCAAGGTCCTCGACGAGAAGGTCGCCCGCATCCACCTCGAGGCACTCGGCGGCGAGCTGACCAAGCTCACCAAGGAGCAGGCCGAGTACATCGACGTCGACGTCGAGGGCCCGTTCAAGCCCGAGCACTACCGCTACTGACGAGCGACCACGTCGAGCAGCGGCGATTCCCCTGTGAACACCGGAAGTTGGGTGAGATGACCGAACTGATCTCCGACAGACTGCCCCTGGAGCGCGAGCACCCGTTCGACCCGCCCGCCGAGGTCACGGCGATCCGCGAGAGGGCCCCGATCAGCAGGCTGAGGTTCGCCGACGGGCACGTCGGCTGGCTCGTCACCGGCTACCACGAGCTGCGGGAAGTCTTCGGCAGTCCCAAGTTCAGCAGCCGCAGGGAGAAGCACCACCTGCTCGACCCGCGGTTCCAGGGTTCCGACGACCCCGGCACGTTCGTCAGCCAGGACCCGCCGGACCACACCCGCCTGCGCAAGATGCTGCAGGGCCAGTTCACCGTGCGGAGGATGAACCAGCTCTCGGACTGGATCGGCGAGATCGTCGAGAACCAGCTCCGGCACCTGCGCTCCCTCGGCGACCGGGCCGACCTGGTGAAGGAGTTCACCCTCCCGATCCCGTCCCTGGTGATCTGCGCGCTGCTCGGCATCGACTACGACGACCGGCACAGGTTCCAGGAGGACACCGAGAGGCTGGCGAGCCAGGACAGCACGCCAGAGGAGCTGGTGGAGGCCCTGAACCGGATCCGGGGCTTCATCCACGAGCTGGTCGCCAGGAAGAAGGCGGACCCCGGCGACGACATGCTGAGCGACCTGCTGGCCTCCGGCGAGCCGACCGACGAGGAAGCGGCGAACATGGCGCTGCTGCTGCTCCTGGCCGGCCATGAGACCACGGCGAACGTGCTGGGCCTCGGCGTGTTCGCGCTCCTGCAGCACCCGGACCAGTTGCAGATCCTCAAGAACGAGCCGGAGATCGTCGACAACGCAGTCGAGGAGCTCATGCGCTACCTCTCGGTCCCGCACTACGGACCGCTGCGCACCGCGCTCGAAGACGTGGAGATCGGCGGGCACCTGATCAAGGCAGGCGACACCGTGCTGGCGCACCTGCCCACGGCCAACCGCGACCCGAGGAAGTTCCCCGGCAACCCGGACGAGCTGGACCTGCGCCGCCAGGGCCCGCACCACCACCTCGCCTTCGGCCACGGCATCCACCAGTGCCTCGGCCACCAGCTCGCCCGGATCGAGATGCGGATCGGCTTCACCAGGCTGTTCCAGGAGTTCCCCGACCTCCGGCTGGACGTGCGGCCGGAAGAAGTGCCGCTGCGCACGGACATGCTGCTCTACGGAGTCCACTCGTTGCCGGTGACCTGGTCGTCGTGAGCTGCCGAGTCGGCGGCCGGCAGGGGTGGTCCCTGCCCGCCGCCGACGAGCAGGCCCACCTGGCGGAGGTGGTCGGCGCGGCCGGAACCCGTGGGCAGCCGGTTCACGCCTCGTTCTCGACCGCCGAGTCGAGCTCCAGGCCCAGCGCCCGACGTCCGGCGATCGGTCCGCACCCACGCCGGACCGCCACGCGGCAGGAGGCGGCTTCCCTGCGGTTGAACGTTCCCCTCGGCAGCTACCGCAGGCACCTCCGGACCGGGCTGGAGCGCTTCGGCGACATCACCTGGCGGGCCCCGAGGCATCCTCGGGAGCGAGGTCGCCCGCCCACACCGGCGGCTTGCGGTGTGCCCACGGCGCGGCCCGTTCGAGCTGCCCGGCCAGCCGGAACAGCAGGTCTTCCCGGCCGGATCCGGCGGTGAACTGCATGCCGATCGGCAACCCGCGGTCCGCCGCCAGCGGGACCGACATCGACGGAACCCCCGACACGTTCGCGGCCGCGGTGTAGGGCGAGCGGTCCAGGAGCCGGTCGAGCCAGCCGAGACCGTCCAGCTCCTCCGCGCCCTCGCCGTAGACGCCGAGCGGCACCGGCGGCTCCGGCAGGGTGGGGGAGAGCAGCAGGTCGTGGCGCTCGAAGTGGCGCGCGAACGTCCGGGCCACCCGGTTGCGCATCGCGAGGGCGCGGACGAACTCCTCGGCGGTGACGCGCTGTCCGTACCGGTAGCTGGCGAGCACGACCGGTTCGAGCGTGGTCGAGTCCACGGGCCGTCCCGTGGCGGCGGCGACGTCGTCGATCCACGGCGTGAGGTTCGCCGTCCACATCCGCGCGTTGCCGAGGACGAACTCCTCCCAGGACACGCCCAGCTCCAGCGGCACCTCCTCCACCTCGTGCCCGAGGGATTCCAGCAGCCGCACGGTGTCCGACAGCGCCGCGGACACCGGTCCGGTCGGTTGCCGCCCGCCCCAGGGCTGCCGCAGCACCGCCACACGCAGTTTTCCGGGATCCACCTGGACCTCGGTGGCGTACGGCCGTTCGGGTCGTGCCGCGCAATACGGGTCGCCGGGTTCGGGCCCCTCGATCAGGTCGAGCAGCACCGCGCTGTCGCGCACGGTCCGGCTCACGCTGCCCTGCACGGCGAGGCCGTTGAAGATCTCGTCCGCGCCCGGTCCGTGCGAGACCCGGCCGCGCGTCGGCTTCAGGCCGAACACCCCGGTGCAGGAAGCGGGAACGCGGATGGAACCCGCGGCATCGGTGGCGTGCGCGATCGGCACGATCCCGGCCGCGACCGCCGCACCGGACCCACCGCTGGAGCCGCCCGCGCTCCGGTCGAGCGCCCACGGGTTGCGGGTCGCGCCGGAGAACACCGGTTCGGTCGTGGTGCTGTAGGCCATCTCCGGCGTCGTCGTCCGGCCGATCGTCACCAGCCCGGCCCGGCGGAACCGGCGCATCAGGAACGAGTCCTCGGCCGCGACCAGGCCCTCGGCCAGCCGGCTGCCCAGCTCGCTGCGCTTGCCCGCCATCGCGACGCCCAGATCCTTGACCAGGAACGGCACGCCGGCCAGCGGCGCGGAGCCGGGAGCCGGGTCGTCCTCGGCCGGCCACGTCTCGACCACCGCGTTGATCCGCGGGTTGACCGCTTCGACCGCCCGCGCGGCCGCGTCGGCGACCTCGGCCGTCGTCACCTCGCCGCGCGCGATCAGCTCCGCCAAGCCGACCGCGTCGCAGCTCGCGTACTCGGAGATCTTCACCCGCACACCTTTCGCAGGACCGTTCAGTATCGGGTGATACCGAGCGGTATCGTCAGGAACGGTTGTGTACCGTAGCCGGTGCCGAACGGCATTGCCAGACCCCTGCTCGCGAGGACGTCCCGATGACCAGCACCTCAGACCGGCGCCCGACGAGGGTCGCGACCCTGCCTCCCCGCGAGCGCATCCTCGACGCGGCCGAGGAGCTGTTCCTCAACGAGGGCGTGGGCCGGGTCGGCGTGCAGGCCATCGCCGACCGCGCCGGCACCACGAAGATGGCGATCTACCGCCACTTCGGCACCAAGGACGCGCTCATCGCGGAGTGGCTGAAGATCGTCGTGCACGACTACTCCGCCGCGTTCGACGCGGCCGAGCAGGCACATCCCGGCGACTACGCCGAGCAGATCCGCGCCGTGGGCAGGTTCATCGTCGACGGCCTGCCCGACTTCTCCCACCGCGGCTGCCCGTTCACGAACTCGGTCGCCGAGCTGCCCGACCCCGGCCACCCCGCGCGACGGCTGATCAGCGAGCACAAGGCCCGCCAGTTCGGCAGGCTGCGGGCGATGTGCGCGGGCCTCGGCCTGCCGGACCCGGAGCTGGGCGCGGCGGAGCTGACGTTCGCGATGGAAGGGGCGCAGATCGCCGTGCAGAACGGCGGCGTGGAGAACGTCGGCGCGCACCTGACGAAGATCGTCGAAGGGGTCGTCGGCCGCGGGGCGGCGGGCTGACCGGAGCTGCGCATCAGTTGCGGCAGAAGGCGTTGCGCATCGTCACTTCGGCATTGCGTGATTGGGCTGCATGGCGTAGCGCGGTTCGTTGCTCTCTGCTCGCGTTGAGTGAGAGTGACCCTGGGGGACGCATGATCGATCCTGAGCAGCTGCTCAGCCAGTACGAAGGCAAGCTCGCGCAGGCGCAGGCCAAGAGCGATGCCATCCGGGAGAACCTGGCCAATCTGCAAGTCACCGAGCGCAGCCCGGACGGGCAGATCGTGGTGACGGTGAACGACGCCGGCAACCTGGTCGCGTTGCAGCTCGGCCAGGCGTTGCAGCGCAAGGACGGTGCCGCTGTCGCGCAGGACGTCATGCGCACGCTGCAGGCGGCGCAGAGCCGAATCGCGACCGTCGTCCAGGAGTCGATGGCACCGCTGCTGGGCGCCGACTCCGAAACCATGCACTTGATGATGGACAAGCTGCGCAGCGCGCAGCCGCCTCCTCCGGGGCACTCCGTGCCGGGAGGCGGGGGCTGGGGGCCGGCGGAGGCCCGCCTGGGTGCCATCGAGGACGACACGCCGCCTCCACCGCGGCCGCAGCAGGCTCCTCGTCCGCCGAGGCACCGTCCGGCCGAGGATGACGACGACTTCGGCAACGGGAGCATCCTGCGATGAGCTACCGCATCGACCTGGCCGAGATGGACGCCCACGCCAAGCGCGTGGACGAGATCGGCGGGCGCATCGGCACCGCGATCGGGGCGGGCAACGCGGCCTCGAACCCGGAGGCGTTCGGTCTGCTCGGCATGCCGCTCGCGGCACTCTGCTCGGCCGCGCAGCACATGGCCATGAACACCCTCAACGACGCCGCCGAGGCCGCGCTCGACCACCACAAGCGGGTCAAGGCGTGGCGTGAGGACGTCCAGAACAACGAGGAAGAGCAGGCCGGCCGCTTCAGGACGGGTGAGTCATGAGCGCTCCGAGCACGGGGCCCGCTCCGGCGCCGGTCGAGAACCCGTTGATCCGCAAGGGTCAGGACACCCCGGCGACCGAGGGCGCGGGGCTGTTCCACGACGTGACCGAGGCCGTGAGCGGCTTCTCCGACGGAAACTGGGCCGAGGGCCTGCTCAACCTCGCCGGCGCGGCCGGTGACATCGGCAAGGTGCTGACCGATCCGCTGGCGTACCTGATCAGCGCGGGCTTCGGCTGGATGTTCGAGCACATCGGCTTCCTCAAGGAACCGCTCGACTGGCTGACCGGCGACCAGCAGACCCTCGACGGCATGGCGCAGACGTGGTCGTCGGTGTCGAGCTACCTCGACGAGATCTCGACCGACCTCAAGAACGCCGTCAACGACGACGCCGGGCAATGGGCGGGCGCGGACTCGGCGAAGTACCGCGAGTTCGGTGCCGACCGCGCGGACACCTACGGTGCCGTCGGCACGGCGGCGCGCGGGATGTCGATCCTGATCACGATCTGCAAGACCATCCTCAAGGTGGTCCGCGACATCGTGCGCGACCTGATCACCGAGGCGATCGGCAAGCTGATCAGCATCTGCATCCGCTGGGCGCCCGCCATGGCGGCGCTGGGCGCGGGCATCGCGGGTGCCTTCGCCGAGGGTGTCCCCGTCGCGGTGCGCTACGCGCAGAAGTGCATCGAGTGGTGCCGCAAGCTCACCAGCGCGTTCGGCAAGGCGGGTGGTCTGTTCAAGAAGCTCGACGACGTCCTCGCCAACGCCGGCGTCAACCTCGCCAAGCGCGGCGATGACTTCGTCACCGTGCTCAAGCAGGGTGCGAACGCGGACATCGCGCGGGCGATGAAGGACTTCAACGTCGGCGCGATGCTGAGGGACGCGGGAGCGGGCGCGAAGAAGGTCGTCGTCGACGGCGTCACGGGCCTGCCCAAGGACATCGGTCCCGCCATGGCCGAGGAGTTCCGCAAGGAAGGCGCCAAGATCGTGGACAACCGGGGCTGGAAGGACTGGCGCGAGCTGAAAGCGGACCAGGAGAAGGAGGAGCGAGGCGGATGAACGCACTCCGGCGCGTCCTCGTCGCCCTGGTCATCCCGCTGCTCGGCTACCTGCTCGGCGCCACGATCTTCACCCACTTCTGGAACCAGGTGGAACCGGGCGACCTGGCGAAGGCCGATCTGGTGGCCACGGCGAAGTCCTGCGAACGCCGCGGCCCGGTGGCGTGGCGGGGCTTCGGTTTCCACCACGAGTGCCGGGTCGACGTCCGGGTCAGGTCGACCGGGGAGACCTACACCTCGACCGTGACGGGATGGCTCACGCCCGCGGACATCGGCAAGCAGTACGCCGTCCACACCGTGCGGCACGGCGGGTCGTTGCAGCCGGAAGTGCGATCGCAGAGCGCGGTGCTCCTCGGCTGGTTGTCCACCTTCGCCTTCGCGATCGGCTTCCTGTTCCTGAACGTCTGGATCGCCCGTCACGTGTGGCCCGACGCTCCTCGGCGCAAGCGCCGCATGCCGATCCGGTACGAGCCGCCCCAGACCTGAGCCCGAAGCGTGGTCCAGCTCACACCCCTCGCCGGAATCCTGCGGGCAACTTACCTGTTCGACTAGGTAAGTTGCCGCGTAGGGCGGTGACCTCGGTGAGGGAGTGTCATGAGCAGCAAGAAGGTCATCGCGGTGCTGGGGGCGACCGGTGCGCAGGGCGGAGGTCTGGTCAGGGCGGTGCTCGACGCCGCGGACGGGCCGTTCGCGGTGCGGGCGATCACGCGTGACGCGGGCTCGCCGAAGGCGCGTGCGCTCGCGGAACGGGGCGCGGAGGTGGTGGAGGCGTCGCTGGAGGACGAGGCGTCGCTGGAGGCGGCCTTCGAAGGTGCGCACGGGGCGTTCGTGGTGACGAACTTCTGGGAGTCGATGTCGGCGGAGGTGGAGCTGGCGCAGGCGGCCAGGGCCGCGCGGGCGGTGAAGGCGGCCGGGGTGGCCCATGTGGTCTGGTCGACGCTGGAGGACACCCGCGAGGTCATCCCGGTCTCCGACGAACGGGTTCCGGTGTTGCAGGGCCGCTACACGGTGCCGCACTTCGACGCCAAGGCCGAGGCGGACGCGTTCTTCCGCGACTCGGGGGTGCCGACGACCTTCCTGCGCAGCACGTTCTACTGGGAGGGGTTCACCCAGGGGTCCGGGCCGCGCCGGGGTGAGGACGGGCGGCTGGTGCTCACGTTGCCGATGGGGCAGGCCCGGCTGGCGGGGATCGCGGCGGAGGACATCGGCCGCACCGCCTACGGGGTCTTCGCCGCGGGCGAGGAGTACGTGGGCAGGACGGTGAGCATCGCGGGTGAGCACCTGACCGGTGCGCAGTACGCCGCGGCGTTCGCCGAGGCGCTGGGGGAGCCGGTCGACTACCGGCCGCTGACCCACGACCAGCTCCGCTCGCTCGGGCTGCCGGCCGGTGACGAGCTGGGGAACATGTTCCAGTTCTACGTCGAGGGCGAACGGGACTTCGTCGGCGCGCGCGACCTGGAGCTGGTCCGCTCGCTCAACCCGCGCCTGCAGGACTTCCGCACCTGGCTGGCCGAGCACGTGGACGCGGTCAGGGCCGCATGACCGCGGTCGGCAGTCCACTCGCGACAGTCCAGCACCTCGCCGGGCGGACAGCGCTGATCACCGGTGGGTCCCGCGGGATCGGCGCCGCCGTCGCCCGCCGTCTCGCGCGCCACGGCAGCGGCGTGGCCGTCACCTGGACCAGCTCGCCTGCGGCGGCGGACGAGCTGGTCGCGGACATCAACGGCGGAGGCGGCCGCGCGGTCGCCATCCGCGCCGACAACGGCGATGCCGGCCAGGTCCAGGCGGCGGTCTCGCGCGTCGTCGAGGAGTTCGGCGGCCTGGACGTCCTGGTCAACAACGCGGGCATCGGGATGTTCGCCGCCACCGAGCGGCTGAGCCTGGACGACTTCGACCGCATGGTCGCGGTCAACGTGCGCGGTGTGTTCGCCGCGGTGCAGGCGGCGCTGCGGCACATGGGGCCGGGTTCGCGGATCATCACGACCGGGAGCGTCTTCGCCGACCGCAACCCGTTCCCCGAGATGGCGGTCTACGGCATGACCAAGGCCGCGCTCGCCGGACTGAGCCGCGGGTGGGCGCGTGAGCTCGCGCCGAGGGGCATCACGGTCAACGTCGTCCAGCCAGGCGCGGTCGACACCGAGACGAACCCGGCCGCCGGTCTCGCGGCGCGGACGATGCTGCCCGCGACGCCGGTGGGGCGGTACGGGACGGCCGACGAGATCGCCGGGCTCATCGCCTACCTGGCGAGCCCGGAGGCCGCGTTCATCACGGGTTCGACGATCAACGCTGACGGCGGTTTCACCACCTGACCGCCACCGCATCCCGCGCGTGGACGAGCACGCATGGACGTGGGACGCTCGCCCATTTCCCGGCGCGCCGGACGTGACTTCACTGCAGGATGACCACAAGGTCATCGAACAGACCGAGGTGACGTATGACCATCGTTCATCCGCCGAAGCCGGGTCACGCCCTGTGGGTGTACGCGCACCCTCGCCGTGACTCGCTGAACGACCGTCTTCTGCAGGCCGGGACCAAGGCACTGGGGCAGCGGTACGAGGTGGCGGTGTCGGACCTCTACGCCGAGGGCTTCGACCCCGTGCTGTCCCAGCGGGACCTGGGGGACCTGGCGGAACGTCCTGGCAACATCGCCGAGCTGGTCGGCGAGGCCTACGCCGCCGGCCGGCTGCCTGCCGACGTGCGCGAGGAGCAGGCCAAGCTCGCGGCGGCCGAACTGCTCGTCCTGCAGTTCCCGCTGTGGTGGTACGGGCCGCCCGCGATCCTGAAGGGGTGGTTCGACCGGGTGCTCACCAGCGGGTTCGCCTACGGCGATCTCGACCAGGAGCTCGGCGTGCCTCGCCGGTACGGCGATGGCGGGCTGGTCGGGCGCAAGGCGCTGGTCGTGGTCACGGCCGGTGAGGACGAGCGCTCGATCGGCCCGCGCGGGATCAGCGGTGACCTCGACTCGCTGCTCTTCCCGATCACGCACGGCGTGCTCTGGTACGTCGGGATCGAGGCGCTGGACCTGCACGTGGTCCACGACGCCGATTCGCTCGGGCCCGCGGAGGTCGAGCGCGAGGCCGAGCGGCTCGCGGCCAGGGTCGGCGGCGTCGCCGACGAACGTCCGCGACGGTTCCGGCGGCTGCGCGACGGCGACTACGCGGGCACGCGCGCGTTGCGGGAGGACCTGGCTCCCGGCCGCACCGACCTGGGAATCCACCTGGCCGATCGCGACTGACCGGGTGGTCTCCCCGGTGCGATCCGCACCACTCCGTCCACTCCGGACGTGCCGTCCTCCTGGTGCCGCACAAGCACTCGCTCCGGTGGAGGCGGAGCACCCGGCAACACGGGGAACGTCCGGTTCCGGATTCCGCTGGCAGGCTTGGGAATCGCGTTGCCGAACCGCTCCGTCGCTGTCCGTGAGGTCCGGGAGGCCGCGGATGTGAAGCGTGCCACCTCCGTGTGCAACCAGCCCGTGGAACACCTTGGCCGGTGCTCAAATACTCCCGCAGGCACTGGAGCCCTCGCTGTCCCCGGAGCGACACGCGTGCCGTTGTGCGGATCGCTTCGCCCGGCCGGCGAGCGGAGGTCGTTTTCACGGCGCTTGCCTGCAGCGAGGAGTCGCACGGAGGAGACGGAGCGCGGCATGCAACGACGGGCGCTGCTGGGGCGCGAGACGGAGCGCCGCGCACTGGCCGCCCTGGTCGAGCAGGCCACCTCCGGGTCGGGCGGCGCGGTGGTCGTCCTCGGCGCCCCCGGGATCGGCAAGTCGGCGCTGGTCGCCGAGGCGGCGGCGCGGGCAGCGAGCCGCGGGACCCAGGTGGTCACGGCGGTGGGGGTCGAGTCGGAGGAGCACGTGCCCTGCGCCGGCCTGCACCAGCTCGTCCACCGGTTGCGGGACGGGATCGACGACCTGCCGGGCCCGCAACGCGCCGCGCTGCGGGCGGCCGTCGGACTCGCCGACGAGGCCGTGCCCGACCTCTACCTGGTCGGCCTGGCCGCGCTCACCCTGCTGTCGGACGCGGCGGTGAGGGCACCGCTGCTGGTGGTCGTCGAGGACGCCCACTGGATGGACCGGGCCAGCCTCGACGTGCTCGGGTTCGTCGCCCGGCGCATCGAGTCCGACCCCCTCGCCCTGATCGCCGTCACCCGCGACCTCGACGGCCGGCTCTCCGGCGCCGGGCTGCCCGTGCTGCACCTCAAGCCGCTGACGGACGAGGTGTCGAGCGAGCTGCTGGACGCGGTGGCCCCCGGCCTGGGGCAGCAGGTGAGGCGGCGGCTGCTGGAGGAGGCGGCCGGGAACCCGCTGGCGCTGACCGAGCTGCCGGTCGCGTTGCACGCGGTCGGTGGGGCGTACGCGCTCACGCCGGGGCCGCTGCCGCTGACCGAACGGCTGGAGCGGACCTTCACGGCGCGGGTCTCCCGCCTTCCGGCCGACACACGGGCGGTCCTCCTCCTCGCTGCCCTCAACGGCGACGGCACGATGGACGAGTGCTTGGCCGCCGCGACCCGGATGCTCGGGACGCCGGTCGGTGTGGCCGCTCTCGGACCGGCGGTCGGCGCGGGCCTGCTGGAACCCTGGGGGATGGTCTTCCGGCACCCGCTCGTCCGCTCGGCGATGCACCACGCGGCGACCGCGGCGGAACGACAGGCCGCGCACGCCGCTCTCGCCGCGCAGTTGCAGGACCAGCCCGACCGGCAGGCGTGGCACCGCGCCGCCGCCACCGCCGGGCCCGACGAGCACGCGGCGCGGGACCTGGACCTCACGGCCGGCAGGGCCCTGCGGCGTGGTGGCGTCGCCGCGGCCCTGGCCGCGCTGCGGCGGGCGGCGGAGCTGACCGCGGACCCCTCCGCTCGCGCGGACCGGCTGCTGCGCGCGGCCGAGCTCGCCCTGGAGTCGGGCCAGAGCGACGCCGCCGCACACCTGCTGGCCCAGGCGCGTTCGCTGGAGCTGCTCTCGGTCCGGGACCAGGGCCGTGCGGCCTGGGTCGGCATCGCCCTGGTCGAGGGGTCGGCGCAGGGCGAGGGCACCGCGACCGCCGAGCTGGCCGAGCTGGCCGTCGAGATCGCCGCCGGTGGCGAACCCGGGCTGGGGCTGCGGATGTTGTGGGGCGCGGTGCTGCACTGCTTCTGGGGAGAGCCGGGACCGGCCGCTCGTCAGCGGGTCGCCGCCGCCGTCGACCGGATGCCCGTGGACGCGGACAACGCCGGCCTGGTGGCCCTGCGGGCGTACTGCGCGCCGGTCGAGCGCGGCCGAGCCGTCCTCGAGTCGCTGGCCGGTCAGCTGGAGCGCGCGTCCGAGGACGCCGAATGGGATCAGCTCCTGGGCAGTGCCGCGGTGATGGTGGGCGCTCCCGCCCTGGCGGGCGGGCTGGCAGCGAGGTCGCTGGACCCCCTGCGGGCGCGGGGCCGGCTGTCGATGCTGGCCAGGGCACTGTGCGTCCAGGCGGGCAGCGCCGCACGGCTCGGTGACGTGCGCGCCGGTCACCTCGCCGCCGAGGAGGCCGCCGAGCTGGCCCGCGAGACCGGACAGTCCCTCGTGCACGCGATGGTGCACGCCATCCGCGCGCAGATCGCCGCCGTCTGCGGCGACCCGCGGGCGGAGGCGTGGGCAGCGGAGGCGGAACGCACCGCCCTGCCCGGCGGCGCGCGCCCGGCACTGGCCATCGTGCAGATGGCCCGCGGGCAGGCAGCCCTCTGCCAGGGGCGCTACGGCGACGCCTTCGGGCACCTGCAGCGCGTCTTCGAGCCGTCCGACCCGGCTTTCCACCCGTGGCTGCGCTTCTACGGGGTCGCCGAACTGGTCGAGGCGGCCGTGCGCAGCGAGTCCACCGAAGCGGCGCGGGACGTCCTGCGGGAGCTGACCCCGCTCGAGGAGGTGGCCCCCTCACCCGCCCTGCTCTGCGGGCTGCGCCTCGGCCGCGCCCTGCTCAGCCCGCCGGACACCGCCGAGCCGCTCTACCGGGAGGCCCTCGGCGCCGTCCCCGTCGACTGGCCGTTCGAGCGGGCACGGGTGCACCTGGCGCTGGGCGCGTGGTTGCGGCGGCACCGCAGACCCGCGGAGTCCCGCGTCGTCCTGCGGGCCGCGTGCGAGGTCTTCGACGCGCTCGGCGCGTCGGCGTGGGCGGAGCGGGCACGTCAGGAGCTCCGCGCGGCGGGCACGTCCTCGCCCCGCCAGGACCCGGCCGCCGTCGACCGGCTCACGTCCACCGAGCTGCACGTCGCCCAGCTCGCCGCGCAGGGGCTCACCAACCGGGAGATCGGCGAGCGGCTGTACGTCTCCCCCAGGACGGTGAGCACCCACCTGCAGCGGATGTTCCCCAAACTGGGAGTGACGTCCCGGGGTGAGCTCGCCGCGGTGCTGCACGGCACGATGACGTACGCCGAAGACGTCGTCTGACGGACGCGACCGGCCCTGTTCGCTCCCTAGGTTCGTGCCATGCCCGGTCCGCACCCGGCGGACGGGCGGGAAGGCACCATGGGAACCATCACCGTCGGCACCGAGGGCTCGACCGACATCGAGCTGTACTACGAGGACCACGGCTCCGGCCAGCCGGTCGTCCTCATCCACGGCTACCCGCTGGACGGGCAGTCGTGGGAGAAGCAGACCGACGCGCTGGTCAAGGCCGGCTACCGGGTCATCACCTACGACCGCCGGGGCTTCGGCCGGTCGAGCAAGACCATGACCGGCTACGACTACGACACCTTCGCCGGTGACCTGGACAAGGTGCTGACCCAGCTCGACCTGAACGACGTCGTCCTCGTCGGCTTCTCGATGGGCTCGGGCGAGGTCGCGCGCTACCTCGGCACCTACGGCTCGCAGCGGGTGGCGAAGGCGGCCTTCCTCGGTGCGCTCCAGCCGTTCCTGCTGCAGACGGAGGACAACCCGGCGGGCGTGCCGCAGCCGGTGTTCGACGGCATCGCCGAGCAGGCCGAAGCCGACCGCTACGCCTGGTACGAGAACTTCTTCGTCGACTTCTTCAACACCGACGAGACGCTCGGGTCCCGGCTCAGCGGCGCCGCGCTCCGCGCGAACTGGGTCACCGCCATCACCTCGGCGCCGGTGGCGGCGTACGCGTGCGTCCCGGCGTGGCTGACGGACTTCCGCGCCGACGTGGAGCGCATCGACGTGCCGTCGCTGATCCTGCACGGCACCGCCGACCGCATCCTGCCGATCGACGCGACCGCCCGCGAGTTCCGCCGCCGCCTGCCCGACGCGCGCTACGTCGAGATCGACGGTGCTCCGCACGGCCTGCTGCTCACCCACGCGGCCGAGGTCAACGCCGCCCTGATCGCCTTCCTCACCGACTGAGAACCGGACATGCACACGCTCACACGCCGCGTCACCGCACTGCTCGCCGCACTCGTCGCCGTCTCGGGGCTCGCCCTGTTCGGCATCTCGACCGCGGTCGCCGCCCACCCGGCCGGCGGGCAGAAGCCCACGATCGTCCTCGTCCACGGCGCCTTCGCCGACGGTGCGAGCTGGAATCCCGTCGTCGAACGGTTGCAGCGACGGGGCTTCAGCGTCGTCGCCGTGGCCAACCCCCTGCGCGGGGTTCGCTCCGACGCCGAAGCCCTCGACGCGCGTCTGGCCACCATCGACGGGCCCGTGGTGCTCGTCGGCCACTCCTACGGCGGTGCCGTCATCACGAACACCAAGGCACGGTCCCCGAAGGTGAAGTCGTTGGTGTACGTGGCCGCCTTCGCCCCGGCCGAGGGCGAAGCCGCGGCACAGCTCGCCGCGAAGTACCCCGGCAGCACGCTGGGTGAGACGCTGGCACCGGTCCCGCTGCCCGACGGCTCGAACGACCTCTACATCAAGCCCTCGGTCTTCCGGCAGCAGTTCGCCGCCGACGTCCCGGCACGGCAGACCGCCCTCATGGCCGCCACCCAGCGCCCCATCCGGGACGCCGCCCTGAACGAGGCGTCCGGCACGCCGGCGTGGGCGAGCACCCCCTCGTGGTTCCTGCTGGCCGGCGCCGACAAGAACATCCCGCTGCGGTCGCAGCAGTTCATGGCGGACCGGGCCGGCTCACGCGCCACCGCGACCATCGGGGGAGCCTCGCACGCCGTGGCGGTCTCGCGTCCGGACGCGGTCGCCGACCTCGTCCTCCGCGCCGCGGGCTGACGCACCCGAGCAGTCCCGCGGGTGGATCGCCGCCGGAGCCACTGCCGGCGGCGATCCACCCGCGTCCGTGGGTCACAAGGTCAGGCGCCACCAGTCGAGATCACCCAGGCCGACCCGGATGACGTCGTGCACCCGCAGCGGCCACGTGCCGTCGCGGGACTCGCGGGACAGGTCGGCGGTGAACCAGCCACCGGGGTCCGGCAGCCTGCGCTGGAGCTGGTGCTGGAGGCGGTACGCCGTGCCGTCCGGGGCGATCAGGTCCAGCGCATGAGCGAACCCTGCAGGTCTCGAAGTGACGTCCACCCTGGCGGCGGACCGGGGGTCGCCCTGGCAGCCGCTGATCGTCGTCTGCGCGGTGACCGGCGGGGTGCGGGTGACGACCGGGACGTCGGTGTCGCCGGTCCGCGCGCAGCCGGTCGCCGATCCAGAACTCGGTGGTGTCCAGCAGGGCCGCGACCTGCGGGTCGCCGCTGCCGACGAGGTGGTCGATCCAGCGCCAGGCGATCTCACCGGTGGTCGGCTCGCGGAAGTGCAGCCGGCCCGTGACGAAGAAGCGGGGTTCGGCGGAGCCGGGGGACAGGGCGCAGTCGCCGTAGTCCACGACGGTGGCGAGGCCGGGTGCTCACCGGCGCCGATCCCGACAAGGAATGCGGACTCCTCAACGCGGCGGCTCGGTGGACCCGCGACTCGGGTGAAGCCATTCCGGAATAGCGCAACGCTTTCCGTGCCCGCGTTGTACGCTCAGTCCAATTCCACGCACTAAAGAATACCTGTGCTCGGATTCAATTCTCCGGGACAACACCACCCGGTTGTGCCCGAAGTCGGCGAGCGGCATTCGTGGCACGCCGAGTGGCTCCTGCTTTCGGTGCCGCTGATCAGCTTCTCCGAAAAGTCGTGCTGCCCGCCTTGGAACCGGTGCAAGATCGCCGGAGGGTCCGGCCTGTCCACTCGGCCGGGCTGAGGGGTGTGTTTCGACTTCCAGGGTGCGAGGTGCCGATGTCCGGGGAGAGCCGGTCGGAATTCCGATCGTCCGGTGCTGTTCACAACGAAACCAGCGCGAACTCGGGCAGTGCGGTCATGCAGAGCGGGGCGGTTCACGGGGATGTCCACTTCCACGCCGGCGATGGTGCTCGTGACGGCGAATGCGCGCCGCCGCGGCCCAGCTCGCCCGCGCGGTCAGGGTGCACTGGCTCGGTGAGGAGGAGAAGCGGCGCGTTCGCGATCCCCTCCCGCTGGCTGTCCGGTTCACCGCCGCCAGCCGGGAGCTGGCCGACTACTGGAGCAACGTCCTCGGTGTTCCGGACGACTCCGCTGCCGGACCCGTGGCGCTGTGCGGGCTCATCGAGGATTTCGCGGAGGTCTACCGCGGTGTGCCGTCCGGCAGGATGGTGGTCCTGGGCAGAGGCGGGGCCGGGAAGACCGTGCTCGTGCTGCGGTTCGTGCTGGACCTGCTCAAGCGGTGGACCAACGGCAGCCCGGTGCCGGTGATCCTCGACATCGGTTCCTGGAACCCCGCGACCACGTCCTTGCGGGACTGGATCGAAGCACGACTCGTCCGTGACTACGCCGGGATGGGGAAGAGGGAGCGCGGCAAGGAGTCCATCGCGTCGGTCCTCGTCGCGGACGGCCACGTCCTGCCGATTTTTCGACGGGTTCGACGAGGTCGTCGAGCAGCACCGCGGGCAGGCCCTCAGGCTGCTCAGCGAGTGCAACCTCCCCATGGTGCTCACCAGCCGGACGGAGGAATACGGTGCGGCCGTCCGTGATCTGCACGTGCTGTCCCGTGCGGCGGCCGTGGAACTGGTCGACGTCTCACCGGCGGACCTCCGGGCGTACCTGCCCCGGACGCGCCGCGGCTGCCCCGGCGGCACGTCGTGGGAGCACGTCCTGGACCAGCCCGAGCAGCGCCCTCTCGACCCCGTCTGCCAGAACCTGGCGGAGGTGCTGTCCACGCCGCTGATGGTCGCGCTCGCGCGGGACATCTACAGCGAGGGCAACCACCCCGGTCCGGTGGTGCTGCTGGACCGGCAGCGGTTCGGCAGTGCCCAAGCTCTTGAAGAGCACCTGCTGGACGCCTTCATCTCGGGGCTGTACACGCGGCCGCAGGAGGCGACCGGTACCCGTCGCCGGGTGCCGCGCCGGGACCCGGCGGAGGTGCGGCAGTGGTGCGCTCACCTGGCCGGGCGGCTCGACCGCCAGGGCGCACGGGACTTCATCTGGTGGACCCTGGCGCAGGGAGTGCCGCGCCGTGCCGGCGGTGCGCTCCTGGGGCTGGTGGGCGCTGCCGTGGGGCACCTGCTGTGCACGACCGGCGTCCAGTTCCCCGTGCGGGCGGCCTTCGGGCTCGTCCTCGCGGTGGGCTTCTCGATCTGGCTGCTGCTGCGGCTCGCCGGTGCGCTGCCGACCGGGTTCGTCCTCGGGATCGCGGGCGGCATGGCGCTGGGGCTGCCCGCCGGACTGCTGGCGGGGCAGCTCGGTGCCGTCGGCGGACTCGTGCTCGACCGGGCGGCGGGGCCACCGCAGCCGGTCGTCGTCCGTCTCGGGTTGCGCAGGAACTTCCGCCGGCAGCCGGAGGACTGACCTCCGTCGCCGCGACCGGCCTCGCCGCGGGTGTGCTCAGCGGTGTCACGATCAGCGCCGGTACGGGTGTGCTCGCCGGCGTCGCGGTCGGGACGGGCACCGCTCTCGCGGCGTTCGTGAACCAGCCGGCCGACACCGCGCACGCGGTCGATCCGCGTTCGGCCTTCCGCGCCGATCGGGGCAGCGTTCTGCTGGCCGGTTCGTTCGGCGGGTTCCTGTTCGGCGTGGCACTGGGCGTGTCCGGTGCCATGCCCATCGGGTTCGTCGTGCTGTCCGGCGTCGGCTTCGCCGCGATCGGTGTGGTGGCTTTGGCGCTCGGGTCCGCGTGGGGGGAGTTCTGCCTCGCGCGGATGTGGTTCGCCCTGCGCGGTGAGCTGCCGTGGCGGCTGCTCGCCTTCCTGGACGACGGGCACGAGAGAGGACTGCTCCGGCAGTCGGGAGCCGCGTACCAGTTCCGGCACGCACGACTGCAGGACCGGCTGGCTTCGAGCCTCGAGGAGCAGGGCACGACAGCGCGGGGCGGGCACCGCCGGCTCGAAGGGTGACTCGATCGCCGACGCGCTCCCGTCCTCCGGCCGGTCGATGGCCTTGGCGCCGGGAGTATTGTCGAATTGATCGGGTTCGTTTCCGGGTACTGGCTATTCCACCATTGTTCGAATGTCGCGCCGATTGTTCCGCGTCGGTCGCGCGGATGGAGCGTCCACTGAACAGGTGAACCTGCTTGGACCTGGAAACGCCGCAGCCGGAGCCGGCGAAACATGAACGCGACGTGTGGAGGTGGAGGAACCTCGTGACTGCAGAGCTCATAGGCCTGCCAGGTGGCCGGTGGCGCTGCCCGGACACCGGTCTCGTCGTCCTTCCGGCACGGAAAACGAGGCTGTGGCGGGTGTACAACAAAAGATACGGATCGCCGCTCAACCCGCCGGCCAGGTGCGGTGAAGCGGACAAGACATGGGGACGGTTCGACGTCGCGGGGCATGCCACCCTCTACGGCGCGGCCGAACCACGCGCCGCTTACGTGGAATCGCTGGCATACGCCGAACTGCGAACCGGCTCGCTGCCGCTGCACGAGATCTTCCCGGACCTCGATGAGAACGATGATCCCGTGGCGGACGACTGGAATACGATGTTCCACATGTCGCCGGGTCACGTACCCGCCGAATGGCGCGAGGCGCGCCGGTTGGCCGAGATCGTGCTGGACAGCGACGACTACTGCGTGGACCTGGCGGAGGCGGAGAACCTCGGCGTGCTGAGGCGGTTCGCGCGCGACTGGTCGCCGGCGCGCTACCGCTCCAGCCGCATCGACCTGTCGGACCTGCTGGGCGGCGAGCGGCAGGTGACGTGCGCGGCCGCCGCCTGGCTGGCCACGCGGAAGCTGGCGGACGGGTCCCGGCCGCGTGGCCTGCGCTACCTCTCCAAGCACGGCGCGAACCTCGCCTGCTGGGCGCTGTGGGTGCCGGTCCGGTCCGGCGAGACCACCGAGCAGGCGGTCCGGCGCTACGCCTGGCGAGGGGTGACGCTCCCCGTCGACGCGAACGACCGGCAGCTCATCTGGGCCGCGAACCAGCTCGGCCTGAAGGTCTGGTGAGAGCTCACCCGTGCCAGGTTCCGTCGATGAAGGACTCGGCGGCCTTGGCCGTGCCGCGAAGATCTCCTTCGCGCAACGCCATCACCGGCGGCGTCTCGTCGAGGAGCGGGTTCGCGCCGATGAACCACGCGCGGACGACCTGGTCGGGCTCGTTCGCGCTGAGCACGTGCCAGATCCGGTGCGCCGTCTGCAACCGCTGCATCGCCGCGTCTCCCGGGATCGGGCCGTCGGGTTTGGCCCACCGGTACGGCAGTTTCCGGTCGTTCACGCCCGCCAGCGTCGCCACCAGCGTGGCGCCGAGGTGGGTGTTGAGCTGACTGACGATCTCGTGGACGTTCAGCCGGATGGTGACGCGGTGAGCCTCTGCCCAGAGCAGTTGAGTGGACGACATCGCGGCTCCTGACCTGCGTACTTACCGGTTGCTACCGACTGTACCACCCCCAGCGCGACCGCGATACCACTAATTTACCACTCGCTCTGAGGTGGCGGAAGACCGCGCGGGAACGATCGCACCGCGCAGGTCCCGGTCCACCACGGACATCTCGTCCACGCCCAGCTTGCACGTGCCGACGTAGTGGTAGTACGTCGCCGCGTTCGGCTACGACAGCGCCGGTCGCGAGGTGTCGCGCAGGCTCGGTGAGTTCGGGCTGACCCAGACCTGGGACGCCAACCACCGCCTGCACACCCAGGCGGTGACCGATCAGCGCCGACTGGTCCAGCGCCGCGCCTACACGTATCGCGGCGACGGCGCGGTGACGAACATCGTGGACCAGCTCGCGGGCGTGCGCCGGTTCGACCTCGACACCCTGGGACGGGTCACCGGTGTGCAGGGCCCGGATCACCGCGAGGAGTACGCGTACGACCCGAGCGGCAACATCAGCTACGCGACCGGCCCGCTGCCCATGCCTGGCTCGCGTTCCCACGAGGGGACGCTGATCCGCCGCGCGGGCGGCACCAGGTACACCCACGACGCGCAGGGCCGGATGACCGGGCGGGTGTCGCGCACCTCGTCCGGCCGAGTTCGGGCGTGGCAATACCGGTGGAACAGCGAGGACCGCCTGGTGTCCGCGACGACACCGGATGGCGCGACCTGGCGGTACTTCTACGACGCGCTCGGGCGGCGCATCGCCAAGGTGGGGCCGCGGGAACGGGTGGACTTCACCTGGGACGGCACGACCCTGGCCGAACAGATGAAGTCTGACGGGCACACGACGACGTGGGACTACCAGCCAGGCGAGTTCACGCCGGTGACGCAGACCGAGCGTGTGCAGGCCGCTTCCCAGGAGTGGATCGACCAGCAGTTCTACGCGATCGTGACCGACCTGGTCGGCACGCCGATGGAACTGGTGGACGCCGCGGGAGAGCTGGCGTGGCGGCAGGTGACCACGGTGTGGGGCACACCGCTCACCCCGGCACGGCAACGCGCGTACTGCCCGCTGCGATTCCCCGGCCAGTACCACGACGTCGAGACGGGCCAGAACTACAACTACCACCGGTATTACGACCCGGAGTCCGGCGGTTACCAGTCCGGCGATCCGCTCGGAGTGGCAGGCGGGCTTCGAGCGCACTCGTACGTGCTCAACCCGCTCAACTGGGTTGACCCGCTCGGCCTGGTGGGTGATTGCCCGGAGCGCAAGCTCAAGGAAAACGAAATCTACATCTACCGGGCCGTCAAGGAGAGCGAGCTGCACGACATACACTCGAACCGCGGGTTCAGCAATCCGCCGGGAATCGAGTCGAAGTACTTCTCTTACACCGCGGAGGGAGCGGCGGCTTACGGCAGAGAAGCGTACCGGAACTGGCCGGACGAGGGGCCGTACACCATCGTGCGTACCATCATCAACAAGGACCTGATTCCCAGCGATGCGGTGTTGCCACACGTCGCCGATGTGAGAGGAGGGCTTGGAGGAGTGGCCCTGCCGACGTCCGTGCTGCCCCAGCTCGGCCGACCTCGAATCCTTCCGCATTCTCCGTTGGCGAGGTGAGGGACGAATGCACTACGTCATCGCCTCGTTCTCCGAGCCGACTCTCGCCGCGTGGCGGGAAAGCCTCGGCGACCTGCCCGGCGTGACCTTCCGCACCGGTGCCGGTAGCGCCGTGTCGTTCGATTGCGACGCGCAGTTGATGAACTTCTACCTGGCGCACGACCGATACGGAGGAACTCCGGAGATCGGCCGCGCTCAGGTGCTCGTCAACACCCGCAACGATTCATCGCCGCGGTACATCGTCGCCACCCCGCCGTTCGCGGGCGGTGGTCCTGAGGTCACCGACCCGGCGGAGCTCGAAGAGCGCCTCCACCACACCTTCTCGGCCTGCTTCGACGCCATTTCCGGCGCTGTCGAGCGGGATCCCGGCGTCATCGAGCGCGTTCTCGTCCACGTCGAGGGGATGGGGCTCGAAGAGATAGGTCGAGAACCGTCGATCCGGGCGTTGCGGCGCGCACTGCGGAAGACGTGACCGACCCGGCCGTGGAGCGCCAGCGGCGATGAGCCGCCCTGGCGTCTAGTTCGTGTCAGTGTCGATCTGGACGTCTTTGCCCATCGCGCTGGTGATGAGGGCGAGCAAGGCGGTCTCGCGGGCGGTCATCGCGGTCCGGAAGTCGTCGGCGCGCAACGCGTCGGGGGAGATCTTGTGCGACCGCACGTTGAGGTCGACCTGCTCGGGTGTCGTCTCGGCGCTCCTGGCGAGCCCGCGCAGGTATGCGGAGGGTGCGCGGCCGCCGATGATCCGGTTGGTGCGGGCGGTCAGCGGGGTCTTGTTGAGGATCGAGTTGTAGTCGGTGGGTGGGATGCCCTGCTTCTCGCACCAGGCCTTGGGGAAGACGTGGTGGATGTCGACCGCGTTGTCGAAGTAGTTCTCGTCCGACATGTCGGATCCGGTGCCCCAGTCGACGGGCCCGTTCTGCAGGAGCAAGGAATAGAGGCCCTTGTACGCCGCGGAGCCGCGGGTGCGCAGCGTCCGGAGACGGCTGGAGAAGAACTGCGCTTCCTGCACCGTCCTCGGTTCGGTCCCGTCTCCGGTCACCCAGGCGACGAGTTCGGGGAGGTCGCGTGCGAAGCGGGTCTCGGTCGTGCCGCCGTAGAGCTCCCCGAAGACCCCGGACCAGTACCAGCGGGAGATCTTCTCCCGAGCGCCGACGGTGTCGGCTTTCGTGCCCAGTAGCGCGAAGGCCGCCGAAAGAGGGATCAGCTGGCTTCCGTAAGGCAGGAAGCGGGTGTCGAAGATGCGCTGGGAGTGCAAGAACTGCGCGGCCGTCTTCAAGCCGGCGGTGACGGTGGGTGCCCACTTGCGGTACTCGGCGAGAGTGAGGTTGAGCATGTCGGTGCGCCGGCAGCCGATCCGTGGAGCGGTGCTCTCATCGCGTCCTGACTCGATGGCTGCGCGGTGGCGTTCGTAGGTGCCGAGCAGGGTTACTGCTTGGAGGAAGTCGGTGTTGGCGACCTCGGCGAGGATCGGGTACTTCCCGCCCGTCCACTGAGCTTGCCGGTCCACCCAGTCTTGCCGGAGGTCGAAGTCGTCCGCTGCGAACGTCGCCGTCAGCAGCTCGAAGACGGTCAGCGTCACGCCGCCGGTGTTGACCTTCTCGAAGACCTGGCACACCGCCTGGCGGGGTGTGCTCTTGCCCAGTTCGATCACCGGAAGCTGGTACTGCTCGAACCTCTTGACCACCGCCTCGTGGAAGTGGCTCCACAGCTGGAGGTTGTCGCCCTGCTGCTCCGGGGAGTGCTGGACGAAGCCCATCATCCACTGCATCGAGTTGAACACCGAGGTGCAGGGGAACATCCGTTCGGAGTACTCCAAGGCCGGAGTGGAGAGGTCGAGCAGTGCTTGGCCGCGGAAGTCCACGCGGACCTTGCTCTCCGGGACGAAGACCACAGCTTCTTCCCGCTCGGCGTCACCGAGCAGCGCCTTGTGCATGTCGATGTAGAACCAGCCGCGCACGGCCTTGCCCCGGCTGTCGTGGGTCTCCACCGGCTCATTGCGGAACAGCGATTGGTACAGGGAGGTCAAGCGCTGCTGGCCGTCCAGGATGAGGCGGTCGGGAGTGGAGGTGGAGGCGGGCGCGCCCTCCACGGCCCTGGTCTTGAAGCGGACGTCGCCGCCGTGCTTCAGCATCATCACCGTGCCGGCCGGGTAGCCGAGGGAGATCGAGGCGATGAGGCTCGCGATGTTGCGATCGGGCCAGACCCAGCCGCGCTGGAACTCGGGCAGCTTCGCCTCGCCCTTGTCCACCTGCGTGAGCAGATCCTTGAGGAACTCCTTCTCGATGCCGAAGGCCTCAACGCCCATGTGATCTCCTGACTCGCGGCGGTGTCGAAGGCTGTATCGCGGGGCGGAGGGAAAGGTTTCGATGCCTCGGCGGCATCGGGATCGGGCTGGCTCGTTCGATGAGCAGGTGGTGAGACACAGCGCGTCGAGCTGACCTGAGCCGGTCGGCGCGCACAACTCCATACGTCACCGGAACCGGCACGCTGTTCTGGCGCGTGGCAAGTCGTGATCACCTCGCGTCCCGAACCCGTCGAGGCAAGTGGGTGCGATGCGCTGAACGGCTGAACCTCGTCAGGCCCAGCCGTCGGACAATGACTAGCTGGTTGTTCGTCGCATCGCCTCGCGAATGCAGGTAACCATGCTTGGACTGCGCAGACTGTTGATGTTGGGCCTGTACCTCTCGGATCACACCTATTACCAGTTGCGAGGGGATGACGGCAGGCATCCGCCACTCTTCTACGGGTACCTGTGCGGACACGTTCGGCCTCGCGATCACTTGCCGCCCGAACCGCTCTGCCCGGTGTCCGGTTGCCGGCAGCGTGGCGCACGGATCACCGAGACGTTCTTCCGCCGGCTTCACTGCGAGGCGTGCCGCACGTACCTCTACTACCCGCAGAACGCCTTGCCGAAAGCAGGGATCACGTGCAAGCACCCGAGAGGGCACAGGCCCAAGCCGTTCGCGGCGGGAGGATGACGTCATGTGGCCGGCAGCTCTGATCACCGCGGGGGCGTCCGCGTTCGGCCGCCTGTTCGCGGCCGGCATCCTGCCCAGCACAGTGTTGGTCACAGTCGTGTGGCTGCTGCTCAGAGCTGACGCCTTCAGCTCGGACAAGGCCGGACTCGGGTTCTCCAACCTCATCCCGGCGGACTTCAGCATCAAGGACGGCGGCCTGGTGCTGCTGTTCGTCCTCGCGATCGTCGTGGTCACCACGATCCTGCAAAGCTTCCACTTCGGGGTCGTGCGGCTGCTCGAGGGGTACTGGGGTGATTCGCGACTGGCGGTCGCGCTTGTCCGCGTAGGTGTCAACCGGCACCGGTCCCGATGGCTCAGAGCCACTGCCGTGCTGGGCACCACGGGCGCTGCGAACGACGTCGGCTCATCCGGCGCGCAGGAGTCACCCCGAACCCGCCGGCTGCAGGACCAGGCCGCAGATCGACGGGCGGTGCTCCGACGAGAGCTCAGGACGAAGCGAGCTGCCGACGTACTCGCGGCTTACCCGCCGGACGTGGACGAGCTGCTCCCGACACGCCTCGGCAACATCATGCGCTCGGGTGAGCGGCGAGCCGGGGAGCGCTACGGGTGGCGGACCGTTCCCGCCTGGCCGCGGTTGTTCCCCGGCCTGTCAGACCCTGTCGCGGCGGCGTATCGATCCGCCAGCGACGCCGTGCACACCGCAGCCGTCTTCTGCGTGACCTTTCTGTCCATCACCCTTGTCGTCGGCGCAGCCTTCTACGACGATCCGGAGCTGTGGTGGCTTCCCCCAGCCATGTTGATGTTGGCCTACGTGTCCTACCGGGGCGTTGTCGCATCGGCCGTGACGCTGGGCGTCATTCAGCAGGTCGCGTTCGACCGCCATCGCTTCGACCTGTTCGAGGCGATGCACGTGCCTCTGCCGGGGACCCCCGATGAGGAATACCACCTGGCTCAGGACCTCTCCGGCTTCTTCGCGAAGGGCGGTGAACGGCCAGAGGAGGCGAGGATGTTCCTGGCCGGTGTCCGCCGCTATTCGCACGCGGAGCCGCAACGGTGGCAATGGCTGAAGAAGCTGGTTGCCGGGAAGGATCAATAGCGCTCCACGACGATCGTTCCGAGGGCCCCGCCGGACCTGAGCTTGATGGCCGCCTGCCCCAAGTCGACGAGGTCTCGCCGCCCACGTTCGTCCAACGTGACCAAAGGGGAGGGATCGCCCTCGATGACGACGGGCCACTGCGCCGGAACCTTCAGCCACACGTGGCCGAGGAACGTCGTGATGTAGACCGAAGCGTCGGGCGGGAACGTCGTGTCGCGCAAGTCCAGGTGCACGGTTCCAAGCACGCACGTCACAGCCAGCCGTGACGGCAGTCGATCTCGTGGTACTCGGCGCACGGGCCAGGCGACGGAGACCAGGCGGCGTGGCGCAGCAGGCTGTACACCGCCGAGCGCGAACAGGACTCCGGCCGTGATGAGGGCGACCGGCCAGAGCGCCGTCACGTCGATGCCGGGCTGTCGGCTGACGATGCCGGCGACCGCCACCGCGATCAACGCACACACTCCGACCAGCCTGCGCACCTCGACCAGCGTTGCCAGCAGTGCGCTCACCGCGAATCCCGCAAGCAGGTAGGGCCACGAGACGGCCAGTGCGTTCCCCACGGCTTTGATGCGAGCGGTGGCGTCGACGCCGAGGAAACATGCGACAGCAACGAGCGCGAGTCCAGCGGCGACGCGAAGGCGACGCATCCCGTTCATCCCCCAACCGACCCGATGGGTTACCACCTCGCTGTGGGCTGCGAGTCGGACCATTGTGATCTACCGGCGCTTCGGTGCGGGGACAGCGCGCCGTCCGAGTGCGGCCGACGCGGCTGTTGGCGGTACCTGCGGTATCGCGCGTGTGCACGGTGGTGTTCAGCGTGGACGGGCGCACGATCGAGGGTGGCACCGCTGATCGCACGGCGAGGCTGTGGCTCGTCGATCCGGCGGAAGCCGGTGAGCTTGTGTGCCGGCTCTCCGGGGCCAGATCACGGCGGTGGAGTGGAATCGTTACGTACCAGGCCTCCTCCTCGCTCTGAGCGTGCCGATGCCCGAGGGGCATCGACGTGGTTGGCTGGTCCCGTGGAGTTGCGGCAACTGCGGTACGTGGTGGCGGTGGCCGAGCACCGCCACTTCCGGCGGGCGGCCCAGGCGCTCGGCATGACCCAGCCCTCCCTGTCCCGGCAGGTGGGCGCCGTGGAGCGCGAGCTGGGGACGGCGCTGTTCGAACGAACGGCGCGCGGCGTGGTGCCGACGGCGGCGGGTGAGGTCTACGTCGTGCACGCCCGGCGGGTGCTGGACCAGGTCGAGGCCGGGGCCACCGAGGCGCGCCGGGCGGCGCGCGGTCAGACCGGCTCGTTGCGGATGGGGTTCGTCGGTGAGGCGCTGATCGAGCTGCTGCCGTCGTTGCTGGCGCGGTTCCGGTCGGCGCACCCCGGCGTGCACCTGGAGTGCCGCGAGCTCTCGACCGCGCAGAGCGGCGCCGCGCTGCTCGCGGGCGACATCGATCTGGCGATCAGCCGTGGCGCGCCGACAGGGGACGGTGCCGAGAGGCTGACGTCGGTGCCGGTGGCCGGTGATCACCTCATCGCCGCGTGCCACCGGGGCCACCCGTTCGCGAGCCGGCCCGCGGTCTCGCTCGACCAGTTGCGCGGCCAGTCCCTCATCGCCGCGCCCGCCGCCGACGAACCGGCTGCCGTCCGCGTGCTGCGCCCGTTGCTGGACGCGGCCGGGGGAGTCACTCACGCGCGTGACGTGCACACGGTGATCGGGCTCGCCGCTTGCGGGATGGGGGTCGGGCTGCTGCCGTCCAGCGCGCGGCGGCTGACCCGTCCGGAGACCGTCGTGGTCGAGGTGGAGCCGCCGCTGCGCCTGCCCGACCTCACCATGGCGTTCCGCACCGACGACGAGTCCCCGCCACTGGACGCCTTCCTCGCCGTCACGGCCGTGCACTGCCCGGACACGGGCAAGCGCCTGAACCGGCTGATGCTCACGAGGCATCGCAAAGCGGGTGGGCGGGCATCGTCGCCGCCCGTGGAGGCCCACGCCAGGTGAGATTGCGGCATGGCGATCACAACCCGTTACGGCGTCACCCTGGCAGGCTCGGCCGGGGACAACCTGGTGGAGGCCGCGGTGGCCGAAGCCCGCGAGGCCGCGGACCACGGCGTGGACTCGATCTGGCTGGGCCAGCGGCTCGACCACGACGCGATCGGCTTGGCCGGCATCGTCGGCACGCGGGTGCCGGGCGTCGACGTGGGGGTGTCGGCGGTGCCGATCTTCGGACGTCACCCGCTGCTGGTGTCGAGCCAGGCGCAGACCGCGCAGGCGGCCACCGGCGGCCGGTTCCACCTCGCCGTGGCCCTGGGTGCGCCACCGATCGTCGAGCAGGCGTTCGGCCTGCCCTGGGAACGGCCGGTGAGCAGGCTGCGCGAGTTCCTGACCGCGCTGGGACCGTTGCTGCGCGGTGAGGAGGTCGAGCACGAGGGCGACCTGATCACCGCCCGCTCGGTGCTGCCGACGCGGGTCACCGGTGCCCGGCCCACCCCGCTGCTGGTCGCCGCCATGGCTCCGCGGGCACTGCGGGTCGCCGGCGAACTGGCGGACGGCACCGTGCCGTACCTGGCGGGTCCCCGAGTCCTGGCCGAGCACGTCGTCCCCGCCATCACGGCCGCAGCGGCCGCCGCGGGACGGCCGGCCCCGCGGGTGGTCGCGCTCGTCCCGGCCGCGGTCACCACCGACGCCCGAGCCCGCGACAAGATGGCGGAAGGACTCGCCTTCTACTCGCAGTTCGAGTCCTACCGGCGCGTGCTCGCGCTCAACGGCACCGAGAACCCCGTGGACCTCGCTCTGATCGGCGACGAGGAGCACGTGGCGAAGGGGCTGCGCCAGTACGCCGAGGCCGGGGCGACCGAGATCGTCCTCACCGCGCACCACGACCTCGACCCCGCGGTCCAGAGCCGGACCCGCCGGCTGGCGGGGGAGCTGGCGAAAGCCGTCGGAAGTCCTTCCGCGGCTTGAGGAACTCCGGGTTGCTCAGCCCGCGTGGTCGAGCAGCCTGCGGACCAGGTCCAGCAGTTCGGCCTCGGCGTACGGCTTGGGGAGCAGGACCGCCGTGTCGTCGAGCTGCTCGTCGGTCGTGTAGCCGGACACGTACAGCACGGCCACGTCCGGCCGGGTCCGCCGCAACGTGGCCGCGAGCTCGGGTCCGCCCATCTTCGGCATCACCACGTCGGTCACGACGAGGTCGATGTCGTGGTCGTCGACGAGCTGCAGGGCCTGCAGGCCGTGGCGCGCCTCGATGACCGCGTACCCGGACCGTTCCAGGAAGCGGCGCGTCACCGCGCGCACCTGGCGGTCGTCCTCCACCAGCAGGATGGTCTCCGAGCCGCGGCGCGGTGACGGCTGCGCGGTGGTGCGGGACTGCGGCGCGGTCGAGGTCCGCGCGCGGGGCAGGTACACGGAGACCGTCGTGCCCGCGCCGGGGGAGCTGGTCAGGTCGATCTGGCCGCCGCTCTGCTGCACGATGCCGAACACCGTGGCCAGGCCCAGGCCGGTGCCCTTGCCCGCGGGCTTCGTCGTGAAGTACGGCTCGAAGACCTGCGCCTGCACCGACTCGTCCATGCCCGTGCCGGTGTCCGTGACCCTGAGCACCACGTAGTCGCCGGGGTGCACTCCGACGATGCGGCCCGTGTGGCGGGCGTCGAGGACCACGTTGTCCGTCGCGACGCTGAGCACGCCACCGCCGGGCATCGCGTCACGGGCGTTCGCGGCCAGGTTGAACACGATCTGCTCGAGCTGCCCGGCGTCCGCCCACACCGGCGCCACGTGCTCCGGCAGGTCCAGCGTCAGCTCCACGTCCTCGCCGACCAGGGTGGTGAGCATGGCGTGCACCTTGGTGATCGTCGCGTTGAGGTCCACGCACTCGGGGTTCAGGACCTGCTGGCGGGTGAACGCGAGCAGCTGGTGGGTCAGGTTCGCCGCGCGCTCGCCGGCGTGCCGGATGTCCTCGATCTCCGGGCGCCGCGGGTCGTCCGGCGCACAGCGCCGCAGGAACGCCTCGCTGTTGCCGTTGATGACGGTCAGGATGTTGTTGAAGTCGTGGGCGATGCCGCCGGTGAGGCGGCCGATCGCCTCCATCTTCTGCGCGTGCCGCAGCCGCGCCTCCAGCCGCTCGCGTTCGGCGATCTCCTCGACCAGCGCCGCGGTGCGTTCCCGCACCCGGTCCTCCAGATCGGCGTGGGCGAGCTCCAGCGACCGGCGTGCCTGCTCGGCCTCGGCGAGGGCCTGCCGTTCCCGTTCGAGCATCCTGATGCCGCGCAACGCACTGCTGAGCTGCTGCTGGATCGCCTCGTAGACCCAGCCCGGCATCGAGCCCACCTCGAACAGCACGAACCCGAGCTGCTCCTCGAGCCCGAAGAGCGCGGCGGCCACGAAGTTGCCGGGCACCGGCCGGTCCACCCGGTGGGGGGTGAGCCGGGTGGACGGGAACGACAACCCGGTGCGCTCCGGCCGCAGTTCGCCGTTCTCGTACGACATCAGCGGACGCGACCGCTCCGGGGTCGACTCGAACGTCATCACGTGGCAGCCGGGGATGCCCATCCTGGGCAGTTCGGCGACCAGCGCGTCGGTGAGCTCGGCGACGTCGCGCGAGACGATCAGCCGCTGGCCGGCCTCGCGCACGGTCTGGTCCTGCCGCTCGTGCAGGAGGTACTCGAACGTCCGCTCCCGCTCGACCACGTCCGACACCATGAGCTGCACCCGCAGCCACAGGTCCTCGATGGCGCCCTCGTCGGTGCCGCGTTCGAGCGCGAACCGGCGCAGGTAGAACAACGGCGCCCACCACGACTGCGCCGCGCATCCGGCGCGTGCGCTGTCGCGCAGGTGCTCGGCGAACAACCCGAGGAAGTCCTCGGCGCTGCCTCCCGGCCGGCCGGCGTCGATGAACAGGCCGATCAGGCGTTCGGCCCAGCCGTCCGGCAGCACGGCCGACTTCGGGCCGAGCCCCTGGCGCAGGTTCGCGGCGACCGCCTCGGCGGTGTCGTGCTCCGGCACGGCGAGCTCGCCGTGCGTGGGTGCCGAGACGCCGTTGCCGGACGGGATGCAGCCGCACGAGCGGCGGACGACGAGCTCGGTGGGAATGACCTCCAGCGCGGGTGCGGGCTCACCGCGGACCAACGCGTGCGCGAGCTCGGCGGCCCGGCGCCCCATCTCGTGGAACGGCGCCCGCACCGTCGTCAGCGCGGGCGTGCCCGCGTCGATGTTGACCCGGCGGCGCACGCGGCCCGACGCCGGCAGCGTGGAGGCCTGGTAGCCGAGGTCGTTGGAGCGGATGCACGTGTGGTTGTCGTACCCGACGACCGCCACGTCCTCCGGCGTGCGCAGGCCCGCCTCCTGCACCGCTGTCACGACGCCCAGCGCGAACTCGTCGTTGGCGGCCGCGAAGGCGTCCGGCGGCCGCGCGGACCCGGCCAGCATCATCGCGACCGCGTCCGCCGCGGCGGCGGGGTCCCAGGACGGGGCCGGCGCCGTCACGAGCTCCGGGTCGACCGGCAGGCCGTGCCGGGTGAGCGCGTCCACGTAGCCCCGGTAGCGGTCCTGCGCGCCGACGTGTCCCAGCGGGCCGCGGACGAAGCCGATCCGCCGGTGGCCGTGCACCTCGACCAGGTGGCTGACCGCCTGGTCCATGCCGCCGCGGTTGTCCATCAGCACCGTCGGCCAGGCCGCCAGGTGCGCCTCGACGCTGACGATGGGGATCGGCGCGTAGCGTTCGGCGAACTCGCGCATCGCGGTCTCGCCGATCTGCTGGCTGATCCGCGTCGTCCAGATGACGAGCGCGTCGACCCGGTCGGGCGCGATGAGGTCGTAGACCGCGTTGGCCTGCCGTTTGTGGCGGTCCGGGTGCGCCAGCTCGGTGCCGACGAAGCAGACGAGGTCGCAGCCGCCCGCGGCCGCGCCGTCGCTGACGCCCTGCCACTGCTCGCCCGCGAGCTCGATGAGCGGGCCCGCGGTGATCATGCCGATGGTGGGCCGCATTGCCTCGCCGTCTGCCACGAACCCCTCACACCTGGCTCCTCGGGTGGTCGGAGCCAGCGTCAGATCATACGCGCCGTGTGAGGTGGATGACACCCCGTCGACCGGCCGGTGGTCCTCTCGTCCCGCGGGCCACGGCGTGGATCGTCCCCGTCCGCCGGTGACTCCTCGACCCGTCGTCGCGCCACGCGATCATCCCTTCGTGGTACGTCATCCGCATGGCTGGTTGCCCGTGAAGTCCACATCGGATACTCCAGTGTGGACCGGTTCCCGGCCGACGTGACACGAGGAACGCGCACTATGACCACTGCGGAAATGCTGCTGCGCCTCGGCACGGGCGTCGGCCTCGGTGCGGTGATCGGCATCGAGCGCCAGTACCGCGCCCGCATGGCGGGCCTGCGCACCAACGCGCTGGTCGCGGCCGGCGCGACGCTGTTCGTGCTGCTGTCGGCGCACGGCTTCACCGGCGACACCGCCGACCCCACCAGGGTCGCCGCCCAGATCGTGTCGGGCATCGGTTTCCTCGGCGGCGGGGTCATCCTCCGCGAAGGCCTCACCGTGCGCGGGCTGAACACCGCCGCCACGCTCTGGTGCTCGGCCGCGGTCGGAGCGCTGGCCGGCGCCGGTCTGCACCTCGAAGCCGTCGCGGGAACCGTCGTGGTGGTCGCCGTGCACCTGGTGCTCCGCCCGCTCGGCCGCGTCATGGACCGGCGCCCGGACACCGGCGGCGAAACGCCGGTCACCTACACCTTCCTCGCGGTGACCAGGGACGACGCCGAGGCCCACGTGCGCACGCTGCTGGTCCAGGCGCTCTCGCGCACGGACTTCGCCCTGCAGTCGGTGGAGAGCACGAACGCCGACCGCGGTGGCCTGGTCGAGGTCCGGGCGGCGCTGACCGCCGAACAGCGCGACGACAAGCAGATGGAGTCGGCGGTGAGCCGCCTGTCGCTGGAACCGTCGATCACCAGCGTGCGGTGGCGGGTGCACGCCCGCGACTCGGGGTGGGACGACGAGGACGACTGAGCGGCGCCCCAGTCGATCCAGTACGAGCAGATCCAGTACGAGCCGAGCCGCCCGAGCCCTGCCGTGGGTATGTTGTGGCCGTGGCGCAGGTCTTCATCCAACCCTCCTACGGCACCCCGGAGGCCCGCAGGTACGGGGCGACCACCCTGGACCACGCGGTGTCGTTCCGGGCCGCCGGCTACGCCGGCCTGCTGGATCCGGCGGATCTCGAGCGGCTGGACGCGCTGCACCCGGACGGGCGGGCGCGGTTCTGGGGTGCCACGGCCAAGCACGACCGGCGGATGGACACCGTGGCCACCGGTGACGTCGTGCTGCTCACCGGGCGCAAGCACGTCCTGGCGATCGGCGAGGTGGGACACAGCTTCCGCGCGCCAGCGTTCGCCCGGCGCCTGTGGGCACCCGAACCGGGCAAGTGCTTGTGGAGCAACGTCTACAGCCTGCGGGGGTACTGGCCCGCCCGCATCCCCTACGAGGAGATCTGGGCGTTGCCGGGGTTCACCACCGGGGACAACTTCATGGGGCTGCGCTTCCTCGACCCGGCGAAGTCCGCCGCCGTCCTGGCGCTCACCGCCGCGGAGAGGCGGCCGGGCTAGGCGCGGGGCAGCGTCCTCTCCAGGAACGGGAGTGCGAGCGCGAGGACCTCGTCCGGCGTCTGGACGTGCGGGTAGTGGCCGGCGCCTTCGATGACCGCGAGCTCGCCCAGGCCCCGCGGCAGGTCGGCGATGATCTTCTCGCCTTCGGCGCGCGGGTCGGCCCAGTCGGGGTCGGCGCTGCCCTCGACGACGAGGACGGGGCACTTGACGTGAGCTAGCTGCGCGCCCGCGTCGCCGGCGCCGCTCTTGCCCATGGCCCGCAGGGCCTCCAGCCGTCCCGGCTCGCGCAGCTTGGACTCGATGCGGGCGAGCGCGCCGTCCCAGCCGACCGGCTTGGCCGGCACGGCCACGTCCAGGTACTTCTTCCAGTTCTCCACCCGTCCCCGGAAGACGACCTGCGCAAGCTGGAAGTAGCCGGCGCGGAAGCGCTTCACCTCGAGGAGCCCTCGGAGGTCGAGCGACTGCGCGCGGGTGAACGGCGCCAGCTCGATGAGACCGGTGACGAGGTCCGGCGCCGTGGCGGCCGCGATGGTGGCGGCGCCGCCGCTGATCGAGTGGCCGATGATCACGGCAGGCCCGCCGAGGCGGCGCACGAGGGCGACCAGGTCGCCCGCGATGTCGGTGCGGGTGTAGCCGTCCCAGCCGAGGCTGGAGTCTCCGCAGCCGCGGATGTCGACGTTCGCCACCCGGTAGCCCCGCTGGGCCAGGGCGGGGGCGATGGAGCGGTAGGAGTGCCGGCTGTCGCCGATGCCGTGCGCCAGGACGACGAGAGGCCCCTGTCCGATGAGGTCGTAGGCGATCGTCTTGCCGTTGATGGTCATGTGCTCGGTCATGCGGTCCTCCGGAACAGTGGCTAACCTCGTTAGCTAAAAGCTAATGCCATTAGCCAACGCTGTCAAACGGCCTGTCCCGGCAAGGGCTTTCCCCGACGGGCGACCGGGGGTCGCGGCACGGCTCCGGCCCCGATCGAAGAGCCGGATCACCGCTGTTGGGAAGCTGACAGGGGTACCACGTAATGTCATGGCGCACACGACGTGGAGGACGGAGGCGGAATGGCTGCCGAGGCCAGGAACTCGTCGATCCGTCTGGCGGCGCTCAACGTCGTGACGGACTGGACGCTCAAGGAGCTCGACCTCGACAAGCTCCTCCAGGTCCTGCTGGAACGCGCCCGTGAGCTGCTGGTGGTCGACACCGCCACCGTCCTGCTGGTGGACCGCGGCGGCACGCAGCTCGTGGCGAGGGCGACTTCAGGCTTCGAGGAAGAGGTCTTCCAGGGGGTGCGCATCCCGGTCGGCAAGGGCTTCGCGGGCAGCGTGGCGCAGCGCCGGGAACCGGTGCAGATCGAGCGAGTCGACGAGTCCACCGTGGTCAACCCGCTGCTGTGGGAGCACGGCCTGCGGGTGCTGCTGGGTGTGCCGATGATCGCCGAGGGCGAGATGATCGGCGTCGTGCACGTCGGCAGCACCACGGTGCGCGTGTTCACCGACGAGGAGGTGGAGGCGTTGCAGCTCATCGCCGATCGCCTCGCGGTGGCGGTCTACGTCGACCGGACGCGGTTTGAGCGCGCCGCCGCCTCGATGCTGCAGGAGAGCCTGCTGCCCGCACGGCTGCCCGTCACCGAGGGCTGGGGCCTGGCGGCCCGCTACGTCGCCGGTGCCGAAAGCGGTGTCGGCGGCGACTGGTACGACGTGTTCAAGCTGCCGGACGGGCGCATCGGCGTGGTGATCGGCGACGTCGCCGGCAGCGGGCTGAAGGCCGCTGTCGTGATGGGACGGCTCAGGAGCGCGTTGCGCGCCTACGCGCTGGACTACTCCGATCCCGCCGAGGTGCTCGCCAAGCTCGACCGGAAAGCCAGCCACTTCGAACACGAGACGATGGCCACCGTGGCCTACGCGGTCATCGACACGACGACCCACCGCATGAGCCTCGCCGTGGCCGGGCACCTGCCGCCGGTCCTCGCCGTTCCGGGGGAGCAGGCCCGGTTCACCACCGCTCCCGTCGGCCCGCCCATCGGCTTCGACCTCGGCAGCGCCGGCCGCCGCAGCACGGAGGTCGAGGTGCCGCCGGGGGCTCTGGTCGTGCTCTACACCGACGGTCTCGTGGAACGCCGGGGGGAAGACCTCGACGCCGGGCTGGAGCGACTGCGCCTGGCCGTGACCCCGACGGGTGCCGAGGCGGCGTGCGCTCAGGTGATGGCCACGATGGTCGGCGACCGGCCGGCGACGGACGACATCGCGCTGGTGGCGATCCGCCACACCGCGTGACGCTCGCGCCTCGGCGCGGACATCCGCGGCGGCTGCGCAGACCAGAGCCCGGCGGAGGAGAACATCCGCCGGGCTCTGGTGGTGGTCCGCGCCTGCCGCTGGTCGATCAGCGGCTCACAGGGGGACTAGGAGGGGACGACGTTGTCCGCCTGCGGGCCCTTCTGGCCCTGCGTGATCTCGAAGGAGACCTTCTGGCCCTCCTGGAGCTCGCGGTAGCCCTGGGCGGCGATGTTCGAGTAGTGGACGAACACGTCGGCGCCCCCGCCGTCCTGTTCGATGAAGCCGAAGCCCTTTTCAGCGTTGAACCACTTGACGGTTCCGGTGGCCATGTTGCACTCCAAGCATGAAACGGCACCCACACGATGCGGAGCCAAAGGTGATCGGTCATGGCCACGAAGGCGTTGAACAGCAAAACGCCCGTGACACGTGATCACGGGCGAACGGTACTTCGTAACCATGACTGATACCACCACGCTACACCCTCCGGCCCGCGACCGACAGCCGGGCGCGGGAGTGTCGTCGACGACGGTGGCTGACCTGCGACGGTCACACGCCTCGCAGAGGCGGGTAGGGCCCTTCGGGTGACGCCGGCGGCCGGGTGTTGAGGTTCCGGGCTTCCTCGAGCTGGTCCTCCAGCGTGACGATGCGGCAGGCGGCGTCGAGACCGATGCCCTCGTCGACCAGCTTGCGGACGCGGGCCGCCAGGCGTAGCTGACAGCGGGAGTAGCGGCGGTGCCCGCCGGGGGAGCGCTGCGGCTCGATGAGCTTCGCCTCGTCGAGGGTCCGCAGGAACGCGGCGGTGGTGCCGAGCATCTCCGCGGCGCGCCCCATCGTGTAGGCGGGGTAGTGGTCGTCGTCGAACTTGTCCGCGGCGGTGTGCGGCTCGGTGGAGTCCGGCTGGGGTGTTTCAGGGTTCATCGCGCCTCCGCATCACGAGGGGCCCCGGTGCGGAAAGCACCGGGGCCCCAAGGGTTTGCGGGTTTCACTTCCATCAACCGATCGTGAGATCGGGTTCCTGTGTCCGCACGACCCGCGACGAAGGCGGGAACTGCGGGGATCGTTGCTTGTGCGTAACCGGAGACCACCTGCCAATCTCGATGGAACTGCGGTACCCACCCGGCCCGCTTTCAGCCGGAGGTGGGCGATCCGATGGTGTGCAACCCTTCCCTTCTCCTCTGGTACTGACTTCTTCTCTTCTTCTCGTACACCTGTCGGCGCCGGCCTCGTGCTGCGCCGGGTCTCACATCCGCCGACTCGTCCTGCTCACGGGTAGTTCGTCATCTCCCGTGCCGATACGACGATCTCTTTCTCGCTACGTGAAGGACACTACCCCCAGTCGGACGCGAATGTCTACCTCCGCCACTGGAGGTTTTCTCGAACGGGTGACGAAGACGTGCGTGCTCGACAGGTCTGCGCTGGTCACGGCAGCCTGGCGGCTGCACCCGATCAGGCGGCCGAGAACCTCCGGCGAAGACCCCAGACCGCCGCGCCGAGCGCGAGCACCGCCGAACCGGCCAGCACCGAGGAGGTGGGCAGCGTGAACGCCAGCAGCAGGCAGCCGAGGAACCCGACCACGGGCACGAACCGCGGCGGGCGGCCTTCCTCCGCGGTGAGCGTCCACGCGGAGGCGTTGGCGACGGCGTAGTAGGCGAGCACGGCGAACGACGAGAAGCCGATCGCTCCGCGCAGGTCGACCACGCTGACGAGGACCGCGACCGCGATGCCGACGGCGATCTCGGCGTGGTGGGGCACCCCGAACTTCGGGTGGACCACGCTGAGCGCGCGCGGCAGGTGCCCGTCGCGCGCCATCGCCAGCGTGGTGCGCGAGACGCCGAGCACGAGGGCGAGCAACGACCCGAGAGCGGCCACGGCGGCGCCGACGCGCACGACGGGGGTCAGCCACGACCACGAGCCCCCGGCCACCGCGGCGGCCAGCGGGTCGGTGGCGGCGGCGAGCCGCTCCGGGCCGAGCGCGGCCAGCACCGCGACGGCGACCGTCGCGTAGACGACGAGCGTGATGCCCAGGGCGATCGGGATGGCGCGGGGGATCGTGCGGTGCGGATCGCGGACCTCCTCGCCGAGGGTGGCGATGCGCGCGTACCCCGCGAACGCGAAGAACAGCAGGCCGGCCGACTGCAGGACGCCGCTGGCTCCGCCGCTGCCGGGGAACGGCTGGAGGTGGGCGGTGCCCGCCGTGCCGCCGGTGAACGAGGCCGTCACGGCGAGGGCGAGCACGACCAGCGTGATCGTGACGATGATCCTGGTGAGGCCGACGGACTTCTGCACGCCCCGGTAGTTGAGCGCGGTCAGGGCGAGGACGGCGGCGACCGCGAGCGCGGTGCGGGCCGGGCGTCCCGCGTCCGGCAGCGCGTAGGCGGCGACGGTCAGCGCCATCGCGGCGCACGACGCGGTCTTGCCGACCACGAAACCCCACCCGGCCAGGTAGCCCCAGAACGGGCCGAGCCGTTCCCGTCCGTAGACGTAGGTGCCTCCCGACTGCGGGTAGCGCGCGGCCAGCCGCGCCGAGGACGTCGCGTTGCAGTAGGCGACCACCGCGGCGATCGCGAGGCCGATCAGCAGACCGGCACCGGCGGCGCGGGCCGCCGGCGCGAACGCGGCGAACACCCCTGCGCCGATCATCGATCCGAGGCCGACCACAACTGCGCTGCCGGTGCCCAGCCGCCGTGCCAGCCGGGGTGGTGCGCCGTTGTCCCGTGCAGAGGTCACGGTCGTCCTTCCGCTCGTCGCGCATTTCGTCTGTGTGCGGGAGGTTACATCAAGCTGGATTGATGTATTGTCGGGGGATGTCGACTGAGGCCGTGCCGCTGTTCCTGCGGCTGTTGAGCGATCCGCTGCGGTGGCGGCTGGCGCGTGAGCTCGCCGCCGGCGACCGCCGGGTCCGCGAGCTGGTGGCCGCGGCCGGGCAGCCGCAGAACCTCGTCTCCTACCACCTGCGGCAGCTTCGGGACGCGGGTCTGGTGACGGCGCGCAGGAGCAGCTTCGACGGGCGGGACACCTACTACCACCTCGATCTGGAGCGGTGCGCCCGCACGTGGGCGGACGCCGGCGCGGCGCTGCACCCCGGCCTCACCGGCCAGGCCGCGCCACCGGCTCGCTCGCGGGTGCTCTTCCTGTGCACCGGGAACAGCGGCCGGTCGCCGATGGCCGAGGCGCTGTTGCGGCACCGCGCGGGCGGCCGCGTCTCGGTGACGAGCGCCGGCAGCCATCCGAAAGCGTTGCACCCCAACGCCGTCCGGGCGGTCGCCGAGTACGGCGTCGACCTGCGGCACGAGCCGGCGCACCTGGACACTGTGCGCCGCAACCGGTTCGACCTCGTGGTGACCCTGTGCGACCGGGTGCGCGAGGTCCTGCCCGAGTTCCCCGGCACGCCCCGGCTGGTCCACTGGAGCATCCCCGACCCGGCCCGCGAGGGCGGCACCGGCTCCGAGTCCTACCCGGCCTTCCGGCGGACGGCCGCGGAGCTCGTCAGCCGCATCCGGTTCCTCCCCGTCCACCAGGAGAGCTGACATGACCACCGATCCGGCCGAGCTCGTGAGCGTGCGCTACCTCGTCGACGACGTCGCTTCCGCGCTCGCCTTCTACACCGAGCACCTCGGGTTCACCGTGCGCACCGACTTCGGCCCCGCGTTCGCGGACGTGGTGCGCGGCAACCTGCGGCTGCTGCTGAGCGGTCCGGCGAGCTCCGCCGGCCGGCCGATGCCCGACGGCGTGCGACCGGGACCCGGCGGCTGGAACCGCATCCACCTGATCGTCGACGACGTCGAGGCCGAGGTGGCCCGGTTGCGCCGCGCCGGTGTCCACTTCCGCAGCGACGTCGTCACCGGTCCCGGCGGGCGGCAGATCGTGCTCGACGACCCGTCCGGCAACCCGGTCGAGCTGTTCCAGCCCGCCGCCTGACGCCGCGGGAGCACTCCCGGGCAGTCCGGTTCGTATGTCCACTGTGGACTTGATAGAGGTGGCGGCTCCGCCCGGCCCGGTCCGCGGGACGACCCGCCGTGGCGGCGGATCCGGACGCGGGCGATGTTTCCTTCTGGCACAACGCGGGTACTTGGCGGGTCCGGATTTCCCCGCAGCGCGAGTCGGCGCGATGAGCAGGGTGGTGAGACGTGGAGAAGGCGCCATCGAACGACGTCTGGTGCCCGACGGTCGGTGTGGAGGAGGAGTTCCTCCTGGTGGACCCGGTGACCGGCGTCCCGGTCAACCGGGCGGACGACGTGGTCGCCGTCGCGCGTGAGCAGCTCGGCCTCGAGCTGGAGCACGAGCTGACCGGAGCGCAGGTGGAGATCAACACCTCGGTGTGCGCCGACGTCGAGCAGGCGCGCCGCGAGCTGGTCGAGACGCGGCGCGTGGTGGCGGAGGCCGCCAGGGCGGCCGGGTGCCGGGTGGTCGCCGTCGGCGCACCCCCGCTCGGCGACGCGACGGGTGAGATCACGGACAGCCTGCGGTACCGGCGGATCGCCCGCGAGTTCGGCGCGCTGGCCGAGCAGCAGCTGATCTGCGGGTGTCACGTCCACGTCGCCGTGCCGGACCGGGAGACCGCCGTGCAGGTGTGCAACCACGTGCGGCCGTGGCTGCCCGTGCTGGCCGCCGTGACCGCGAACTCGCCGTTCTCGGGCGGTGAGGACACCGGCTTCGCGAGCTGGCGGTCCACGGTGTGGTCGCGCTGGCCCGTCTCCGGCCCGCCGCCGGTCTTCACCTCGTGGCAGCACTACGAGGAAGTCTGCGACACCATGATCGAGGCCGGCACCGCGCTGGACCGGGCGATGGTCTACTGGGACGTCCGGCCCGCGACCGAACTGCCGACCGTGGAGGTGCGGGTCTCGGACGTCGCGGCGACCGTGGACGACGCGGTGCTGCTCGCGGCGCTCGTCCGCGCCCTGGTCGCGCGGGCGGTCGTCGACGTCGGCCGCGGTGTGCAGGCGGAGCCGGTTCCCCAGGAGACGCTGCGGCAGGCCTGCTGGGGTGCCGCCAACGAAGGCCTGCGGGGCAGCACCCTCGACGTGTTCTCCGGCGAGGCGCGGCCGCTGCGCAGCCAGCTCGACGACCTGGTGCGGCAGCTGACCCCGGTGCTGGAGGCCAACGGTGATCTGCCTGCCGTGCAACGGGGTCTGCGGCTGCTGGACAGCGAGGGCAGTGGCGCGGACCGCCAGCGCCGCGTGTTCCGCGGCGGTCAGGTGGAACCGCTGCTGAGCCTGCTCGACATCGACAACGCGGACCGCGCCGAACCCCGCGAGACCACCGCTTCCTGAGGTCGCCGCTTCCCGGGTTCGCTGCTTCCGGGAAGGGCCGGTCCGCCGGCTCAGCGGAGCCCGGACCCCGGTGTCGGTTCCAGCCGCACGGTGGACGCGGCCCTTCCTGCAAGCGCTGAGACGGTGTCGGCGACGGCACCGCACCGGGGATGGCCGTGGACGGCGGCGAGGACGCGCTCGCGGTCCGCGGCGTCCTCGAAGCGCCGGATCCAGACGAACGTGTCGTCGTCGCCGACCGCGGTGAAGGAGCCGACCACGGTCATCCCCATCTCCTGGTGCAGGGGGATGACCGTCTCGTCCATGTACTGGGCCAGTTCGGCGCCGAGCCCGGCGCGCGCGTGTTCCGTGCGGATCTCGTAGAACATCGTTGTCTCTCCTCGGCGGCAGCCGTCAGGACCTGTGCGCGGCGCGTTCGGCGGCGAGCGCGTAGACGTCCGGGGACCCCTCCCACGGGCAGGTGCGCACCACCGCCCAGCGGGTGATCAGCCAGCGTCCGGCGGTTCTGCGCAGCGAGAGCTGCCAGTACCCCCGCATCGTGCAGTGGTCGACGACACCGGGACCGGCGGGAACGTGGTGGTAGGCGACCACGTGCGCGCGGCACTCGGCGTCGTCGCCCGACAGCCGCGTCTGCAGGTTCGAGGCCGCGTGGTGGGTGGAGTCGAAGCCGTCCAGGGTCGTGCGCGCCAGCTCGACCAGGTCCGCGGCGGGCGTGGTCGCGGGCGGCCTGCCGAAGTGGTGGGTCGACAGGTCCAGCAGCACCTCGTCGGCGAACAGCCGCCGCAGCGCGGCCCAGTCGCGGTCGTCCTGCGCGTGGGCGAGCCCCGCGACGACCTCGGCCACAGCAGCCCTGTCGGCCAGTTCTTCCAGCGTCCTCACGCCGGTACCTCCGCTCGTGCGTCGTCGCGTTCGACCAGTGGCAGCACCAGGCGGCTGGGACGGGACGGTCCGTGGTGGACCCGGTTCACCGCGACGGTGAGGTCGTCCTCGGTGTCGGTGGCGATCGTCCCGCCCGTGTTGGTGTTGCGGTCGTAGCGGGGGAAGTTGCTGCTGGAGACCTCCAGCCGGATGCGGTGCCCCGGCAGGAAGACGTTCGACGTGACGCACAGGTCGATGGCCACCTCGTGCACCGCACCCGGCTCCACGAGAGCCGGTTCGGTCAGTGAGTCGCGGTAGCGGAGGCGCTGGATGCCTTCGCACAGCAGGATCGCCCTGCCGTCGGGGTGCACGTCGACGAGCTTGCCGGTGAAGTCGGTGTCCGCCGCCGACGTGGAGACGTGCAGCACCAGGGTGACGTGGCCGGTGACCTCGACCGGGCGGTCGAGGACGGCGGTGGTGAAGCACAGCACGTCCTCCCGCGCCTCGACCGCCGCCTGGTCGGCCGGTCCGGGGTAGGTGCCGGGCGCGCCGGCCAGCACGGTGCCGCCCAGGGTCGGCACCGGCCGGCGCGGGTCGTAGCGGAACGTGTCCACCGCCTCGGCCCGCGCGGCCTCGCGCGTCAGGACACCGTCGCCGCCGGCGGTGTTGGCGCGGCCGTCCCCGGTGAGGAAGAAGTCGGTGTAGCGGGTGCCGGGCAGCGGCCAGTCCACCTCGTCGCGCCACCGGTCGACGCCCATGACGAAGATCCGGACCCGGTGGGTGTCCTCGGGGATGTCGGTCCGGCCGCGCACCCAGCGGTCGAAGAACCTCAGGTGCTCGCCGGTGACGTCGGCGGCCTTGATGCTGCCCGCGAGGCCGAACGACCGATCGGGGAAGGTGCCGAGGTCGGCTCCGTCGGGGTGGCTCCAGGGACCGATGACCAACCGCTGGCCGTCACGGGCCGCGGCGCTGCCACCGTGGCGGCGCATCATCGTGTACGACCGCACCGTTTCGCCGATGAACACGTCGTACCAGCCACCGACTTGCAGCGCCGGGACGGTGATGCTGCCGCAGCGGTCGATCGCGGCGACCTCCTGCCAGAACGCGTCGCGTTCCGGGTGGCCGAGCACGTCTCCCAGCCACGGCAGGTGGCGGGTCACCGCGTCGCGTCCGGCGAGCGGCAGCGGGTCGTGCAGCCGCCGCGGATCGTCCACACCGGACAGCAGCGCCTGCACGTCGGCCGGGTCGCCGTGGCCGTCGGCGAGAGAGCGGCGCAGGTTGCGCAGAGCCGAAAGCGTGCCCCACGTCAGCACGGCGTCCTGCGACAACGCACCACCGGGCGAGTACCACGGCGCCCCGTACAGGTCCGCGGAACTCATCACCGGCGCTATCGCGCGCAGGGCCGGTGTGTCGCGCACCGCCGCGAGCCACTGCGTGAACCCCATGTAGGACCCGCCCCACATGCCGACCGTGCCGTCGCACCAAGGCTGTTCCGCCAGCCACGTCAGGGTGTCCGCGCCGTCGTCGCCCTCGTGGGCGTTCGGCACGAACGTCCCGGGCGATCGGGACGTGCCGCGGACGTCCTGCGCCACCACCGCGTACCCGGCCGCCACGAAGGCGAACACGTCCGGCAGCTTCGGGTTCCCGTACGTTCCGGCGTCGTCCTTGCCGTAGGGGGTGCGGACCAGCAGGACGGGGAACGGCCCCGGCCCCTCCGGCCGCCACACGTTGGTGGCGAGCGCGATCCCGTCGCGCATCGGCACCGCCTCGTCCACGTCCACGCGGAACGTCATGCTCCCACCTGGTTCCGCGCGAGGTGCCGGGGCCGCTGGGTGATCATCCAGTGGCTGAACGCGGCGTAGTGGTGCGCGAACTCCGCCGGCGTTGGCGAGTGCTCGACCGCCGCGGACAGCTCGGCGACGTGGGCGTAGCGCGGGATCTGCGCGGCCTCGTAGGCGGCGAGGGCGGCGGGCACGTCGCCGGTGGACCCGAGCAGGTGGCTGAGCACGGCGGCGTCCTCGATGCCCAGCGTCGCGCCGGCGGTGATGTGCGGGGACATCGCGTGCGCCGAGTCCCCGGCGAGCGCGACCCGCGCCGACACCCAGTGCGGCAGCGGGGGCACGACCATGATCTGGTTGTGCAGGATCAGCTCTTCCGGCGTCGCGTCGATCAGGTCGGCCAGGATGCCGTCCTCGCCCTCGTCCTCGAGGTGGCGGGCGCGCTCCATGGCCTGCTGCTTGCGGGTGCCGGTCAGCGGCGGCGACTTGAACTGGTTCACCAGCCAGTAGACGCTGCCGTCGTGGGTGCGCACGTACCCGCCCCGGCACCCGTGGGAACCGAGGATGAGGCGGTTGCGCAGCACCGTGATGCCGGCGGCCGGGATGACCGCGCGCCAGGCGTGGTGGCCGACGTGTTCCTGTGCCGGGGTGCCGGGCACCAGTTGTGCGCGCACCGCCGAGTACGCCCCGTCCGCACCGACGAGCACGTCCGCTTCCTCGGTGCTGCCGTCGGACAACGTGACCGCGACGTGGTTCGCGTGCTCCCGGTACTCGAGGAAGCCGGTGCCCAGGCGGATGTTCTCGCGTCCCACGGCATCGGCGAGCAGGTCGTTGAGCTTCGCCCGGTGCACCAGCAGGTACCGGTGGTCCTCGACGCCGAACTCCGGCGTGTCGAGCAGCCGCCCGGCGGAGTCGTGGAAGTACATCTCGCTGGGTTTGCCGATGGCGCGCACCTGCTCGCCGATGCCGAGCTCGTCGTACACCGCCAGCGCGTTGGCCCAGAGCCCCAGCCCGGCGCCGGCGGCGCGGATCTCCGGCGCCTGCTCGCAGATCACCACCTCGGCCCCGGCTCGGCGCAGTGCGAGTCCCGTCGTCAGCCCCACGATTCCGGCACCGATCACCACAGCCCGCATCAGTCGATCCCCGTCCTGTTCCTGGTTTTCACCGCGTTTTCCGCTGTCGTCACCGACGCTAGGAGCGAACGCCGATTAACACCAGTGCAACTCTGGTACTGAGGCATTTCGCAGGTGATAATCGGGAGGTGGACCACATCGACCTGAACCTGATCGAGGCGTTGGACGCGCTGCTCGCCGAGAACAGCGTGACCAAGGCCGCGGCCAGGCTGCACACCTCGGCTCCGGCGATGAGCCGGACCCTGGCGCGGCTGCGCCGGGCCTTCGGCGACCCGTTGCTCGTGCGGGCCGGACGCGACCTCGTGCCCACGCCGCGGGCCCTGGAACTGCGCGGTGAGGTGCACGCCGTCGCCGCCAGGGCGCGGGCGCTGTTCGCGCCGCCCACCACCGCCGATCCGCGGACCGCGGTGCGCATGTTCGACCTGCAGGTCACCGACATGCTGTCCACGACGTTCATCCCGTCGCTCATCGACGACCTGCGGGTGCAGGCCCCCGGCATCTCGCTGCGCCTGCGGCCGGAGAACCTCGAGGACACCCCCGCCCTGCGGGAAGGCCTGCTGGACCTGGAGATCGGCAGCATCCGCCCGGTCGACCCGGAGATCCACTCGGAGACGCTGGTCACCGAGACGCTGATCGGCGTGGTGCGGCCGGACCACCCGCTCGCCAAGGCGAGAACCGTGACGCCGCAACGGTTCGCCGCGGCCGACCACATCGTCGTGTCCCGGCGCGGCCGGGCCCGCGGCCCGATCGACGACCAGCTCACCGGCCTGGGGCTGCGCCGGCGCGTGGCGGTCGTGGTCCCGACGTTCGCGAGCGCGATGTTCCTGGTCCGCGAGACCGATGTCGTGTGCGTGGCTCCCGCCGGGCTGGGCCGGCCGATGCTGGACACGCTCGGCCTGCGCACGTTCACGATCCCGGTGGAGCTGCCGCCGGTGACGATCAGCATGGCGTGGCACCCGCGCAACCACCACGACCGCACGCACCAGCTCCTGCGCGAGCGCACCCGGCACATCATGGCCGTCGCCGCGAAGGGCGCCGAGCGGACGTGATCCGCTCGGCGCCCTCCGCGGCGACAGGGCCCGTCAGTCGGCGACGGGGTCCGGCGCGACGGCGTTCGCGCGCTGGCGCAGGCGGCGCACGACCTCGATGAACCCGGTCACCACGAACGCGAGCCCGATGCCGACGGCCATCCCCAGCAGCGCGTTGTCCTGGAACAGGACTCCGCCGAGGTAGCCGGTGAGCGCGGTGTAGGCGCTCCAGGAGGTCGTGGCGAACGCGATGAACATCAGGTACTTGGCCAGCGGGAAGCCGACGAGGCCGGTGGACAGGGTCGCCAGGTAGCGGCCGACCGGGATGAACCGCGTGCTCACCAGGATGAACCCACCGCGGGCGTCGAGCTCGCGGGTGAACCAGTCGTGGGCGGCACGGCGTTTGGTGCCGGGTGGCATCCGCTTGAGCACGCGGGTGCCGAGCAGCCGCCCGATGCTGTAGGGGACCAGGTCGCCGAGGAACGCGCCGAGCGTCGTGGCGGCGATGGCGAGCACGATGTTCGTCTGCCCGGTGGCGGCGTAGACACCGGCGACGATCACGACGGGCTCGCTCGGGATCAGGGGCAGGAAGGAGTCCAGGAAGGACACCGCGATGAGCACGGCGTACAGCCACGGTGAGGAGATGAGCGACTCGGCGAGCCGCAGCCAGTCGATCACGGGCCGCCGCCCGTCGTCGCGGGACGCAGATGGATGATCACGAGAAATCCCTTCGGGAAGGACCATGCGGCCCGATGACGATCTCCGGGGACGTGGCCCGCGAGACGCAGGCGACCACGCCGGAAAGGCGCTCGCTCCCGGTCAGCACCGAGTCGCGGTGCTCGACCTCGCCGCCGAGGAGCGCGAGGCGGCAGGTGCCGCACACGCCGGCCTCGCAGGACGACTCGACCGCGATGCCGTCGCGGCGCAGGGCGGCGAGGAGCGAGAGGTGGGCGGGAACCTCCACCCGGCGCCCGTCGGGCGCCCAGATGGCGGTGAACGGCAGGGAGAAGCCGCTGCCGGCGGCCGCGAACTGCTCCATGTGGACCCGGCTCACGCGCCAGTGCGCGGTCATCGCCCGTACGGCCCGCAGGAGCGGAGCAGGCCCGCAGCAGTAGACGCGCACGTCGTCGTCCGGTTCGGCGAGGTAGGGCCACAGGTCGAGCAGGCCGCGGTCGTCACTGTGGTGCACGGTGTCCTGCGGACCGTCGAACTCCTGCAGGAAAGGCGTTTCTTCGGCGGACTGCGTCAGGTACAGCAGCCGCGCACCGGTCCGGCCCTCCGCGCGCAACCGGTGCACCATCGCCCGGATCGGCGTGATGCCGATCCCTCCGGCGATGAACAGGTACTCGGGGGAGGGGAGGAGCGGGAACCTGTTGACCGGCGCGGAGACCAGGAGCTCGGTGCCCGTCGTCACGTCGTCGTGCATGCTCGTGGAGCCGCCCCGGCCGTCGTTCTCACGGCGCACGCACACGGTGTACTCCCGCGGCCGGGCCCCACCCGGATCGACGAGGCTGTAGCTGCGCTTGTGCCCGGCGGGAGTGGTGACCACGACGTGCGCACCGGGCTCGTACGCCGGTAGCGCGAGCCCGGCCGGGTCGCGCAGGACGAACCGGCGGACGGTCGGCGTGAGATCAGCCGACTCGCTGACCCGCAGGCGCAGAACCGACAACGACCTCACCGCCCTTCTCCAGCAGTCCCGCGGTGAGGACCTCCACGTGGATTCCCATGAAGTGGTGGCCGCGGGTCCGCTGGATCAGGGTCACCACCGGCAGGTCGCGCAGACCCGTCCCCGGCGCGACCTCGGTCGCGGCGCAGCGCTTGGTCCGGCGCACGCCCCGCACGCGCACGCCGCCCAGGTAGAACTCCTGCCCGACGAGGTCCAGTTCGGACCACGCGCTCAAGCCGTCTACCAAGACGTTGGCGCGGAACCGCTTCGGGTCGATCGTGGTGCCGGTGCGCGCCTCCAGGTCCCGCACCGAGGCCAGGTTGACGACCGTGAGCCAGTTCATCGGTCCGTCGCCGAGCGCGTTCGCGTCGGTGAAGCGCCTGCCCGGCTCCCGCGCGAGCACCGGTGCCGTTCCCGCGGGCAGGTCGAGCACGCGTGTGAAGAACCGCACCGCCGCACCGGCGCCTTCCGCGGTGCCCAGATCGGCTTTCAACACGTCGTGTCCCGCGACTCGCACGGTGAGGACGTCCGACTCGACGTCGAGGTGGGTGTCGAGCCCGGCCAGCCGGTGGTCCGAGACCAGGGCGAAGAACTCCTTCTTCGACAGCCCCGTCCTCGTCCCCGGCCGGTGACCGCCGTCCGGCCGGGCGAGCGCGAAGATCCGGTCGTTCGGCATCCCCCCGCCCGGCCGGAGCCAGACCCGGTCCAGCGGTTGCGCGCCGAGTCCTTTCACCGGGTGGACGAACAGCTCCCGAACCGAGCCGCGCCCCTTCACCACGAAGGCGCCGCTGATGGCGTGGACGTGCTCATGAATGTTTTGCCGGACACGGATTTCTCGCATTCCTGTCGTCGCCGTCAATGGCGATCGCCGTGAGCACCTCCGAAACTAGGCACGCTCCGGTGCGACGACAAGTGCGTTCTCGGCAAGGGAAGATTTACCCCCGCGAAATCCGGTCGGCGGTCGTCTCCGTGTGAATGATCGCCGCTTCGGCGGAATGCGTTCCGGGTGATTTCCCGCCACTCGGCGGAGAAGATCACCAGGGGTCCACCCGCAAGGTCACGGTCCGGTTCGGAGCGGGGTCGGCGCCCGTGTGCGGGGCGTCCGACTGCTCGGCCGATCGCAGGACGAACACGGCGGGCGGCTGCTCGCCCGCCGCCGCGAGCACCTCGACGGCCGCGGCCGCCCTGGCCACCGCCGTCGCCGAGCCTCCCGTCACCGGGCCGCCCGGGACCACGACGCCGTGCCCGAACACCGTCACGCGTACCCGCTTGCCGCGCAGCAGTCGTCCCCAGCGCTGCAACTGCTCCCGCCCCTCCTGGCTCAGCGCGGTGCTGTCCGGCCCGAACATCCCCCGCGCGAACACCACGCGGACACCGGTGCCGGCGGGGGTGAGGCGCACCTCCGGGGCGGCCAGTGAGGCCAGCAGCTCCGGGTCCGGGGTGGCGGCGACCGGCTGGGTCGCCGCCGGCACCGAGGACCGGATGGCGGGTGACTGGGTCGCAGGTTCCTGGGCCGCAGGCGGTTCTCCGTCCGGGGAGGAGGCGGGGAGCAGCACGGCGGCCAGTGCGACCGCGACGAGTGCCGCCGAACCACCGATGAGGGCGACCGGGACCGGGTGGGCGCGGCGCCTGCCCGCGGTGATGTCGTCGATCAGCCGGGTGCCGGCCAGTGCCGAGACGTGTGCCGGGTCGCCGGACAGCACCTCGGCCCACGCCGCCCGTGCCGCGGCCAGGTCACCGCGCTGGGCGTGCACCCTGGCCAGCAGGTCCAGGGTGGCCGGAGCGCGCCCGAGGCCTTCGAGGATCCGCTGCGCGGCGTCGTGGTCGCCCGCCCGTGCCAGCTCCGCGGCACGGGCGAGGTCGACGTCGCGGGCGTGCGCGATGGCGTTCACCGCTGCCGTCCGTGCATGCTGCGGACGCCGCCCGGCGAGCGGTCCTGTTCCCCCGCGGGCCACAGGCCGCGCAGCTCCTGGTTCACCAGGGGCAGGACGCGCCAGTTGCCCTCCGCGAGTGCCTGGTTCCCCTCGGCGATCAGCGCGCGGGCCCGCATCGGCTGGGACAGCTTCGGCAGGTTGGCGCGGAAGTGGTGGAAGATGGCGATGTCGTAGGTCTCGTCGCGCTTCATCACCGTGGTCGCGAGGTGGACGGCCCGGTTGAGCAGCTCCTCGATCGCGGCGCGGTCCGGGTGCTCGCGGAGGTCGGCGGCGCGGCGTTCGACGTCGGCCAGTTCCAGGTGGTCGTCGGCCGCGCCCTTGCGGTCGAGCAGCTCCCGGCACTGCGCGAGCTCCTGGTCGAGCTCGTCGAACAGGGCGCGCAGGTCGCTCTGCTCCTCGACCTCGTCGAGCACCGCGTGGACGTCGCGCAGGCGCTGGTCGGCCGCCGCCGCGCTGCCGTGGTCGGTGGCGGCGGCGCGGACCTCGTCGCGGGCCAGCACCAGCACCTGCTCGTTCTCCAGCCGGTCCAGCCTCTGCCGGGCCTGCGCCGGCACCCGGCCGTCCCCTCGCAGCGCGGCCAGCCGGCCGTTCACCTCGCGCAGCTCGCGCTCCAGCGCGGCGGCGTCGGGCGGCCGCACGTGCGAGAGGTCGATCTCGGCCTCGAACTGCTCGTCCACCAGCGGCACGTCGGCGACCACGGTGACCCGCCGCGACTCGTCCACCTCGACGGTGATCTCCACCTCGCTGCCGCTCGGCAGGTCGATGCGGACGTCCTTCGGCCTGATCTCGATCAGGCCGATGCGCAGGTTGCGGTCGGCGCGCGCCCGCTCGCCCTCCACGAGCGGGATGCGGATGACCGCGTCGGAGTCGGTGCGGTGCAAGGCGATCGTGGTGTAGAAGGTGCTGGACATGGCGGCGGGCAGGCGGGCGCCCTTGTGCAGGATCGGCGTGAACGTGCCGTCCGCTTCGGACAGTCCGAGCGAGTTGGTCAGCACCTGGCCACCCAGCTCGTTCGTCACGTGCGTGATCGACGCGGTGGCCGGGTTCACCTTGTACCGCACGCCATCGGCGTCGACGAGCTGCACGGTGAACGTCGACGTCGTCCGCTCGTTCAGCTTCACCTCGGTGACGAACGTGCCCTGCGCGTCCAGGCCGACCTGGGGTGTGCGGAAGGGCGGCGTGCCGCTCTCGTTGGCCAGCACGACGTGGAACCGCGACCAGTCCTGCCCGGTCGTGCTCTCGAACCTGCCCTGCACCGGCACGATGTCCAGGCTGGTGGTGCGCGGGTAGCGCAGGTCGGCGGCGAACTCGCCGGCCACCGCACGTGCCTTCGGGCGGTCCAGCGGGACGGTGCTCGCGAACACCGCGGCACCGCGCGCGACCACGGTGCTGGGGTCCTGGCTGTGGTCCAGCTCGATGCCGAGACCCACCGACGGGTCCGCGAGGCGTTCGCGCAGGCCCGGTGCCAGCGTCGTCCCGCCGACCAGCAGCAGCCTGTCGATGTCGCCGGTGCCGAGACCGGCCGCGGTGAGCGCTTCGCGGCACAGGTTGATCGCGCGGAGGTAGTACGGCTCGGCCACGCGGTCGACCTCGTCGCGGCGCAGCGCGTGGTCGAAGGTCACCTTGCGGCCGCCGATCTCCAGCTCAACGTCCAGCTCGACGACCTCGTTGCGCGACAGCGCTATCTTGGCCCTCTCCGCCGCGTCCTTGAGCAGGGCGAAGTTGCTCCGCCACGACGGGTCGTCGCGGCGCAGGCCGCGCAGCCCCAGCCCGGCCTCCGCCGCCGGCACGAGCAGCCGTTCCACGATCGCCCAGTCGATCAGCTTGCCGCCCAGGTGCGGGTCGCCCGCGTGGTCGAGCACGCGCAGCTCGCCGTCGTGGGTGCTGACGATCGCCGAGTCGAACGTGCCGCCGCCGAAGTCGAACACCATCCAGTACGCGTCGGTGCTCGCGTTCTGGAAGCCGAACGCGAACGCCGCGGCCGTCGGTTCCTGCACCAGCGGGCAGGTGCCGAACCCGGCCAGCGCGGCCGCCTCACCGGTGGCGTTGTTCTCGTGCAGGCGGAACGCGGCGGGCACGGTGATGACCGCGGCCGGTGGCGCCTCGCCGAACGCGTGCGCGGCGTCGGCCCGCAGCGACTTCAGCACCTCGGCGGAGAGCTGTTGCGGCGTCAGGGAAAGACCCGCTTTCGGGAACGCTCGCGCCGCGCCGTCGAGCCCCATCTCCTGCTTGAACTCGATGTGCACGTTGTCCGGGTCGCTCGGGATGCGGTCACGCGCGCTGCGGCCGACGTGCGTGACGCCGGGTTTGGGGATCCACACGGCGGACGGCGTGTAGTCCCAGCCGTCGTTGTTCTTGACCACCGACACGGTGCCGTCGCGCACGACGGCCATTGCGCTGTTGGTGGTGCCGAGGTCGATGCCGAAGTCGATGGTGTCACGCACCGGTTTCCTCCAAGGTGTCATCGGGGTAGCCGACGATGACCTGCCCCATCTGGATGCGTTTGCCCGCCAGGTAGACCGACGGGCGGACCGTCTCGCGCACGACCTCGTGCCGCAGCGCGGGATCCGGTTGCATCGTCAGCACCTCGAGCGACAGGCCGGGGTGGAAGGTGGTTCCGTCGTGGTCCTGGATCAGCAGGCCCGCCTCGTCCAGCGCGCGCTGGGTGGCCTGCAGGTAGCGGCCGACCCGCTTGGCCTCGCGCGAGTCCTCCTCGGCGAGGCGGGAGAGCCGGCGCTGCGCGCGCCAGAGGTTCGTCGCGGCGTCGGCGAGGTCCGCCTCGGCCAGCGCCGGACCGTCCTCGGTGGTCCGGGTGAGCTGCTCGACCGCCGCGGTGAGCGAGACCGGGTCCGGCCAGCGCGGTGCGGCGATCCGGAACTCGCGGTGGTACCGCCGTTGCCCGCGCCACCTCGTCCACGTGCTCATCCGCGGTCCTGCCGATCAGCGAACAGCGCGTACACGAACGGGGAGACCAGGGAGAAGGCGACGCCGGGCCACAGGAACCGCGCCAGCACGTCCCACGGAGTCGAGCTGACCACCGACCAGCCGAGCACGAACGCGAGCCCGCCCACGACGAACGTCGCCACGTCGCTCATGAGGGACCGGTACCAGTCGGAGGTGATGACTCCCATGGGCGCCCAGGAGAACAGGACGGTCGCGATGACCGAGACCCACGTCGGCGCGCCGAGCAGGCCGGTCACGCAGATCGTCATCGCCGCGACGTAGAGGGCGAACACCGCGAGGTTCGACGGCCAGCGGGCCGGCAGCAGCGGGTCCGGCGTCCTGACCGGGTAACCGGGACTCCTCGTGGTCCCGCCCTGCCTCCCGAGGTCCACCGCGGGCCAGGACGGAGCCGGTGCGGCCGCCAGGTTGTCGGCGATGGTCGCCCGGTCGCTCTCCTCGACGACGTACGACAACGCCCGTTCCAGCAGGTCCGCCGACCGGTACCGGTCGGCGGACTTCAGCGCCAGCCCGCAGTTGTTGAGCATGACGGCGACCCTGTTGCGCTGCTTGGCCGACCAGCGGTACCGCTCGTGCGGCGCGAGCCGGTCGAGCAGGTCGGCGAGCGCCGGCAGCTCGTCCACCCGGTCGGCCGCCACGTGGACCACCTCGGTGCGCAGCAACGAGTGCACCTCGTCGACCAGTTCGTCGATCCGCCTGGACGCCGGCTCGGCCGCGGTGCGCCGCGCGTCGTCGAGCACCGCGGCGGGCAGGTCCCACGCGTCGAGCAGATCCGCGAGCGCCGGCTCGGTGCCGGCCAGGGCGACCTGTGGCGCGAGCAGCGCCTTGGGCAGCGCGGCCCGTAGTCCGTCCACTGTGGACTCATCCATCCTGCGGTCGGACAGCGCCGCCGTCCGGTGCCGCACGTGGTCCCAGAACCCCGGGTGGTCCAGCGCGTCCATCCACGCGTCGGCGGCGTCGACCCAGAGCTCCTCGTCGGTCTCGGCGTCGAGTGCCTTCGCGTGCGCCTCGACCGCGGCGTCGTGCTCCTCGTGGACCTCCGCCGGGCACCCGCAGGCGCCGGGCTCGCCCCACCACCAGAACAGCTCGTCCACCAGGCGGTGGTCCGGGCGTTCCAGCGAGTCGAACGCCGTGCGCACCTCCTGCGCGGACGGCGGTCGCGGCAACGGCAGCCGCCGATCGCCCGCGACCCCGCCGCTGCCGAGGTCGAGCGCCCCGAGCAGCAGGTGGCGCTGTGCGCGCACCTGCGCCGGCTTGGCGTTCGTGGCCAGTCCGACGACGCGGAACGGGTTGCGCCGGTAGAGGTCCGGCCCCGCGATCTCGCGCAGCCGGTTCGCGGCCACGCGACTTCTGTCCTGGCTGATCGGCATGAGATCACGCTATGGCCGCCACACCGCCCGGCGCGGCCCGCTGACCTCTTCCTGCCAGCGCGGCCGCGCTGCCGTGCAGCAGCCGGTCAGCGGTGAGCAGGCCTGGGTACGACCTCGGCCGGCGGTGGCGCAGCCCTCTCCGGAGGCCGCTTCCTGCCGTGCGGGCCGGATCGCCCCTTCACCTGCCTACGATCACCGGATGAGGACCAGCGCGGAACCGGTCCGGCAGGTGGTGGTCACCGGGGAGGACTTCTCTAAGATGAAGCCCGCGATGGCAACTGATCACGGGTTCGGGGACTTGACGCCGCTCGGCACCGGGCCGCGGGCGACGGTCTACGCCGGTGTCCGCACCGGCACGGGAGAAGCCGTCGCTCTCAAGGTGTTCCGCGCGAAGCTGCCCCGCCGCACCCGCACCGAGGTCGAACGCGAGCTCGCCCGCCTCGCGCCGCTGCGGGCCCAGGCGTCGGTGCTGGTAGCGGACGCGTTGGAGGACCTCGGCGACCGCAGCGCGGTGCGCATGGAGCTGTGCACGCAGTCGCTGACCGGCGTGGTGGAGCAGGAAGGCCCGCTGCCGATCGCGGAGGCCGTCGCCCTGGGCCGGACGCTGGCACTGGCGCTCGCGGCCGCGCACGAGGCGGGCATCGTCCACGGCGGCGTCACGCCGGGCAACGTGCTGTACCGGCCCTCGGGAGAGCCCGTGCTCGCGGACTTCGGCGTCACGCTGCGCCGGGCGTTCCCGCACGAGGGCGGTGCCGGCGTCGACTTCCTCGCACCGGAGACCCTGGAGCACGGCACCGCCGACGAACGCTCCGACCTCTACGGCCTGGGCGCCGTGCTGTACCTGGCGCTGTCCGGGCTGTCACCGCATCCCGCGCGGCTCGGCGAGCACCCGGACGACCGCAAGCTCCGAGTCCTCGGCTCGGCCGTGCCCCGCCTCGACCGCCCCGGCCTGCCCGACGAGCTCGCCGAACTGGTGAGAGCGCTGCTCGCGAAGGACCCGGCGATCCGCCCCGGCAGCATGCGCGACGTCGCGACGTGGCTCGACCGGCTGTCGGCGCCCGGCACGCCGGCCGCCGGCTCCTCCGGCGCGCCACCCCGTCCGCTGGTGCCGCGCGGAGCGCCCGTGTTCGTGTCCGCACCCGGCACCACCACCAGGAAGCACCCCGCGTTGCCGGTGATCGGTGGTGCGGCCGGGTTGCTCGTCGTGGTGGCGCTGGGGGTGTTCCTGATGCGCACCGATCCCGCGGTGCGCGGCGACGCGCCCATCCAGGCGCCGCCGACCCCGGAGAAGGCGGTCCTGCTCCAGCTCGCCGACCCCGTCGACAACGTCGACCACGTCGACCTGCGGTGGGAGACCGAGGAACAGCTCGAGTTCTTCGTCATGGTCGCGGCGGAGGGCGAGAAGCCCCAGCCGAAGTACGCCCAGCGGAACCGCTCGCTCAAGGTCGAGGTCGACCCGAGCCGCAAGTACTGCTTCCTGGTGCAGGGAACCGACGGCCTGCGCGTCTACGAGAGCAAGCCGAAGGGTCTGCGCGGCGCCAACTGCAAGCTCTGACGCCCAGACGGCCGCGCTCCGGTGGTCACGGCTCAGGCGTGCAGGACGTCGGCATCCGGGACGTGGGTGCTCACGACCTCAGCGTGCGCGGATCGACCGCGGCGCGCAGCCGTGCCGCCGGACCACGGGCACGCAGCCCGCGCCGCACCGCGCGCACCGCGGCCCAGGCGTCGTCGCGAACCTGCGGACCCGGTGCGGTCCCCGACCACATGGCGTGGTCCACCGCGGCCGCGAGCGTGCGCAGCCCGGCGGCGGCACCGGGCAGGCCCGCCCCCGCCGCGACGTGTGCCGTCTCCAGCGGGGTCATGCCCGCCGTGAGCGGTACCCGGTGCTCGCGCAGCCGGTCGCGTGCCTCCAGCCAGGCGCCGTGCACGGCGGCGCTGCCCGGTTTGCGCCGCCGCCCGCGCGCCCTGACCCACTTGGCCACCGGCACCCCGGCGAGCCACGCGAGCAGCAGTGCGGCCACCGGACCCAGCACCGCCGCGTAGGGGAACGGCGTGTCCCGCTCGTCCTGCTCGCCCTGCGCCGACGGCCCCGGTTCCACCGGCGGGTCCTGTGGGTCGGCCGGCAGCCTCTCCCGCGCGTTCTGCGTCGCCGCGGTCAGGCCGCCGTCCTTGCCCGTGCCGCGCGTCGCCGCGCCGGCCGGGTCCAGCGGCACCCAGCCGACACCGGCGACCGCGACCTCGGGCCACGCCAGCGCGTCGTCGTTGTGGACGACGTACTCGTCGCCGGACTTCCGTTCCGGGGTGCGGTAACCGACGACGAGGCGGGCCGGGATGCCGAGCATCCTGGCCAGCACCACGTACGCGGAGGCGAACTGCTCGCTCGTGCCTTCCTTGGTGTCGATCAGGAACCGCCGGAGCTGCGGCCAGCTCTGCCCGCCCGGCCCGTCCACCCGCCGGTAGTTCTCCCGCAGGAACCGTTCGAGCTGCAACGCCGAGGTGAAGCTCGACCGGACCCCCTTGACCGCTCCGGTGGCGAGCTCGGCGACGCCCGGCGGTGGTGTGCCCACGCCGTCGCGGCCACCGAGCGCGGGGTCGATCGCGAACCCGTCGAGCGAGCCGCCGACCTCCGGCTCCCACCAGCTCAGCCCGTAGGCCGTGTCCGTCCCCAGTGGACTCGGGGCGAGCAGGCTGCCCTCGGTCTCCTCCACCAGCGGCTCGGCTCCGCTCACGGCGGCGGGCCACGGCTGGCTCGGCAGCCACCGGGTGCTCGCCTCCCGCAGGCTGATCACCGCGTCCCTGCGCGCCACCGGGACGTCGAGGCCGGGTGGCGGGAGCTCGCTGCCGAGCCTGCGGTACCGGCTGTCCGCGGCCCACGCGACACCGTCGTAGGTGTCGAGCACGACGACCGGCCACCGGTCGGGCACGCACTCGTCGCACGCCGATCGCACGCTGAACACCGGCGTGTCCGGCTGCGCGCGCCGGTGGGCGATGTCGTCGAGCGGGCTGGTCGTCCTGGCCGACACCGGCACGAGGTGGTCCTGCTTGAGGGAGTAGGGGGGACCGGGCATCGGCAGGAGCAGGCCGGCCACCACCACGACCGCGATCACGACCAGCGGGACGGGCAGGAACGCCCGGGCGGACTGGTGTTCGTCCGACGGACGGCTCAGTGCGAACAGCCCGGCGGCGACGACGAGGTAGGAGAGGGCGGCCACCACGGCGGCGAGCCCGGTGACCGCGCCGAACACCTGGCTCAGCACGACGACGGCGAAGCTGGGCGCCAGCGCGAGCACCGGTTTCTTCAGCCGTAGCAGGACTTCCAGCCCGAACGCGCACGCCGCCAGCACGAGCAGCGGCACGAACAGCACGAGCCGCGGGTCGGGCCGGACGGGCCAGGTCGACTGCAGGGTGAGCTGCCAGGAGTCGGTGACGCCCTCGGCCAGCACCGCGAACGTCGTGCCGGTGGGCAGCCCGGCGAGCGTCGTCGGGAACAGCAGCACCTCCACGACGGCCAGCAGCCCGGCGAGCGTGACGACGAGGGGGCGCCACGCGACGATCGGCTCGGCCAGCAGCGCGGCACCCCCGGTCACCACCGCGACCACGAGGATGACCGGGAGCAGTGCGCCGGCACCGAAAACCGGCGTGAAGCACAAGCCGGCCACGGCGGCGGCGAGGACGACCAGCGCCACGGGCAACCGCTTCGTCACGTCCGCACCTCGTTCCACAGCCCCACCACTCCAGCGGCGTCCGCGGCGGCCAGCACCCGCGCACCCGGCACGTGGGTGGCGTTCCCGTCCTGCGTCAGCGCGAGCAGGAAGATCGACGAATACCGGGAGCGCAACCCGGACAGCTCCGCCACGTCGGCGGTTCCCGACGTCACCACGGCGAGGAAACCGCCCTGGTGCCGGACCGCCGACAACAGCGTCCCGGTCTCGGTGCTCTGCCGCAGCAGGCAGAGCTGGTCGAGCAGTTGCCGCGCCGCGAGCGGCCCGCCCGCCGTGGCGACGTCCGTGCCGCACGACGTCAGCAGCCGCGCGTGGTGCCCGGCGAGCGCGGCGGAGCGCAGCAGCGAGGCGGCGGCGTCCACGGCCTCCTCGAAGGCGAACGGCGGCAGCGCGGACGCACGGGTGTCGAGCACGACGGTCAGCCGGGGCTGGTCGGGGTCCGCGGACTCCTTGACCATCAAGCGGCCGGTGCGCGCGGTCGCCTTCCAGTGGATGTCGCGCACCTCGTCACCCGGCTGGTACTCGCGCAGCTCGCGGAGGTCGAGCGACCCGCGCAGGCGCTCGTTCGACCGGCCCTCGTGGTGGTGGCGGGGAAAGCCGCCCGTCCGCGCCAGCGCGGGGTGCGAACGCGGGTGCACCCACAGCGTCACCGTGGCGCCGACGGTCACGCTGTTGCGCGCCAGGCCGAACGGGTCGGTGCGCGACAACGTCAGCGGGCCGACCGGCATCCTGCCCCGCACCGGCGTCGGGAGCTGGTAGTCGTACGGGCGCGACGTGCCCGGCGCCAGGCCGTGCACCTGGACCGTGCGGTGGAACCCGCCGGCGGTGTCCACGGCGAGGAACCCGCGCTGCCACCTCGTGGAGGGGTTGCGCACCTTCAGCTTCCCGAGCGCCTGCGCACCCCGCTCGACGCGGTCGGGGTACACGTCCCGCGTCACCTCGACGTCCACCCGCCGGAACGTCACGAGCACCGCGGCCACCACGGCCACCAGCCCGGCCAGCGCCAGCAGCAGGAACAACGGGTAGCGCCCCCAGAACCCGGCCGCGCCCAGCCCCAGCGACACCACCAGCACGGCGGTGCCCCGCACGGTCAGCCGCATGACTAGCGGCCCGCGGCGCTCATCGTCGGCGCCGGGGTGGTCGCGAGCACCTCCGCCACGACGTCCGCTGCGGACCGCTGCTTGAGCTCGGCCTCGGCGGTCAGCACGAGCCGGTGTGCGAGCGCGGGCACCGCGACGTACTTGATGTCGTCCGCGGTGACGAAGGACCGGCCGGCCGTGGCGGCCAGCGCCTGCCCCGCGCGCACCAGGGCGATGCTGCCACGCGGGCTCGCGCCGAACCGCACCGAGGCGTGGATCCGCGTCGCCGCGCAGATGCGGGCCGCGTACTCGCAGATCGCCCCGTCGACGAACAACCCGCGGACCTCGGTGATCGCCTCCACGAGCGAGGCGATCTCCACGACCGGTTGCAGCCGGTCGGCGGTCATCCCGGTGCAGTTGTTCATGATGATCGACACCTCGTCGGCGACGTCCGGGTAGCCCACCGACAGCCGCAGCAGGAACCGGTCGAGCTGCGCCTCCGGCAACCGGTAGGTGCCCTCCATCTCGATCGGGTTCTGCGTCGCCACCACCAGGAACGGCGACGGCACCTCGTGCGCCTGCCCGTCGACGGTGACCCGGCGCTCCGACATCACCTCGAGCATCGCCGACTGCGTCTTCGGCGTGCCGCGGTTGATCTCGTCGGCCACGACGACGTTCGCGAAGACCGCGCCGGGGTGGAAGGTGAACCGCTCCTCCTTCTGGTGGTACACGGTCACCCCGGTGATGTCGCCGGGCAGCAGGTCGGGCGTGAACTGGATGCGGCTCCAGCTCCCGCCGATGCTGCGCGCGAGGCACCGCGCGAGCGTCGTCTTGCCCAGGCCGGGCACGTCCTCGATGAGCAGGTGGCCCTCGGCGAGCAGCGCGACGACCGCCAGGCGCACGACGTCCTGCTTGCCCCTGATCACGAGCTGGACGTTGTCGGAGATCGCCGAGAACACCGCTGCGGCACGCATGTGGTTCATTCCGTCCATTCCAGGCGGTTCGATTCGACGCCGCCGGTCGTGACCCACACCGTGTCACCGGCGACGTTGTAGTAGAAGGCGTTGAACTCGGCGTAACCCTGTTCGTCGGTGGTGATGCCGTGGCCTCCGTTCTCGTACGTGGGGGACGTCGAGTGCGGCGTCACGGTGTACCTGGTGTTCGGCGCGAAACCGGTCATGACGATGTGCATCCAGTAGCAGTCGGACCGGTCGCACTCCGGCGCCAGCGGGCCCTTGGTGAGGTTGATCTTCTTGACGCGCTGGGGCGGGGCGTGGCTCGCCGTCGCGGGCGTTCCCCGGCCCGCGCTGTTCTGCGCGACCACGGTGACGGTGAACGGGTGGTCGGTGCCCTGCCAGATGCCCTTGATGACGTGGGAGAACACCGTGCCGCCCACCGTCGTCGCGCCGGAACGCCCGCCCTGGCTCTGCCAGGAGATGTGGTAGGCGGTCACCGGCGCGCCGTTGGCGGGCGCGGCTGCCCACGTCACGGTCGCGTCCACCTGCTGCGTCGTGATCGCGATGGCGAGGTTCTGCGGCATGCCGGGCGGCGTCACCGGGATCGGCGGCGGTGTCTGCGCCGGCGGCGGCACCGGTGTCCGTGGTGGTGGCTGGGCCTGGTTGGTGCGCGCGGGCGGCGGCACGGGCCGGACGGTGTTCGGAGGCGCCACCGGCGTCTCCGGGGGCCTGGTCGCCGGCTGGTCCGAGGTGGGCGCGACGGGCGGCGGCACGGGCTGCCTGGGCTCGTCCGGCTTCGCGCCGACGACGGGCACCGGCTGCACCGAACCGTCCTTGTCCACGACCACGACGTGCTTGCCCTCGGCACCGTCGACGTACACGCGCGCGTCCTCGCCGCGGACCAGCTCGGGCTTGCCCTTCTCCGGCGGGATCGGCGTGGAGTGCTTCTGGCGGCCCTGGTTGTCGTAGGTGCGCACCGAGCTGCTCTTGTGGTCGAGCAGCACGACGGACTCACCGCTGACCGACGGGCCGTCGTAGTCACCGGCCGGGAGCGGCACGGTCCGCGCGGGAGGCCGCTGCTCGGCGAGCGCGCCCTTCTCGTCGACCCGCGCCTCCACGAGGTGCATGCGGTTCCCGGACGGGTCGAGCACGACCACCTTGCCGGCGGCGTCCGCGGGGGCGATGCGCGCGTTCGCCGGCGCGTCGACCCCGAGCTTCGCCGGGGGACCGAACCCGTTCTGCTCCACCACGCTCATGGTGTCCGCGGTGGTGTCCACGAACACGACCCGGTCGCCGCTCACGGTGAGAGCGCCGGAGTGCCCGGCGGGCGCCGTGGCGGGGCAGGAGAGGCTGGTGGCGCCGCGCTCCGCCTTGCAGATCGCCCCGGAGTCCGTGCGGTGCACCCACACCGTGCCGTCGCTGGTGGCCACGGGCGGTCCCACCGGCCCGTCCGCCGAGAAGACCTGGGGGGCCTCCAGGCCGAGCCGCGCGATCTTGCCGCTCTGCCGGAAGACCAGGTAGGCCCCGCCCGCGGTCTGCACCGGCACCGGCCGCTCACCCTTGACGGGCGTGGGCACCGTCGCCTCCACGGACAGCGTCGACTTGCCGAAGATCGTCACGTCGTCCTCGCCGACGACGTAGCCGCGGCTCTCGTCCTGCACCACCTGGCTGCCGGGGGTGAGGCCGGGGATCGACACCTGCGTGTCGGGCTTCTTGGTCGCGCCGTCCACGCGGACCACCAGGCCGAGGTCGGAGTTCGCGACCCAGTGCCCCGACGGGATGAACTCGAGGCCGGGCACGTGTTTCGCGGCGCCCGTCAGCGCCAGCGTCACGACGGCGACGACGGCGACGACCAGGCCGACCAGCGGCCAGCGGGAGTGCTTGCGCTCGCTCACGGCACTCAGGGTAACGAGGTCGGTACACGAAACATTCGGGATCGGTACATTCAGTTCCGTCCGGAGGGCAGCGCGATCTCGAAAACGGCCCCACCGGTCTCGGAGCGGTAGATCCCGAGCGTGCCGCCGTGCGCGTGCACGATCCGCTGGACGAGGTACAGGCCCAGTCCCGTCGACCCGCCGCTGCTGGTGAACCGCTGGAGCGCCCGCTGCGCGGCCGCCGGGTCGAGGCCCGGTCCCTCGTCGGCGACCACGACCCGGCCGTCGCCGACGCCCACGTGCACGACCGGGGCGGCGCCGGGCAGGTGGCCGTGCTGGAGGGCGTTGCCGATCAGGTTCTCGACGGCGCGCCCGATCATGACCGGGTCGGCGTCCACCGTGGTCGGCACGGCCGTGAAGGTGATGCGCGCGCCCTGGGCGGGAACGTCCTCGACGACGGCGGAGACGAGCTGGTCGAGCTGCACCGGCTGGAGCTCGAGCTGCTGCACGCCGGCCTCGAACTTGGCGTGCATGAGCTGCGTGCCCACGATCCCGCCCATCCACTTGGACAGCCGCACGATGCGCGGCAGCACCTTGTCCATGCTGGCGGGGTTGCGCATCGCCGTGTCCGCGAGCGCCCGCAGCCCGGTGACCGGCCTCCTCAGGTCGTGCGCGATGCCGTTGAGCATCTCCTCGTGCTGGTCGAGCGCGTTCGCCGCGGGTCTGATCGCGAGGCCGGAGAGGACGTGGCCGGTGCCGCCGAGCGCGCCGACGAGGACCACGCAGCCCAGCGCCACGAACAGCACGCGCCGGTCGCGGCGGTCCTTCTCCTGCTGCGCGTCGGCGTGCGCGACGACGGCACCGACGTACGGCCCGTCCGCGCTGGTGAACGGATGGGCGTAGATCCGCACGAGCTTGCCGTCCACCGCGCGCACGTAACCGCTCTGCGGCACCCGCGTCCGCACCGCGTCAGCCGCGAGCCCGCTCAGCACGGCCAGGTCGACGTCCACGCAGGACGCGCCGCTCAGGTAGGGCTCGAACCGGCCGTCGCCGGCGGGGAGCACCGCGAACTGCGGGCACTCGACCGTGATCGAGTCGCCGAAGAGGCCGCTCGTGTCGAGCCTGCCGCCGGTGAACTCGAGCTGCCGCGCCACCAGCGGCGGCACCCGGTGCAGGTCGGCGTCGAGGGTCTGCTCGCCCTTCTGCGCGTCGAGGTCGAGCATCAACCACGCGACCAGCAGCACCCCCGCGGCGTTCAGCGCCGTGAAGAGCCCGGTGAGCACCCACCTCAGGCCGCGCAGCCGCGCCGCGGCCCCGGTGATCACCACTGGGCCTCCAGCCGGAAGCCCACCCCGCGCACGGTGTGGATGAGGTCGGGTTCGAGCAGCTTGAGCCGCAGCCGCTGCACGACCTTGTCCACCACGTTGGACATCGGGTCCGTGCTGGCGTCCCAGCAGTGCTCGATCAGCGCCGACCTGGTCACGGTCGTGCCCGCGCGCGAGATCAGGTGCTCGAGCACGGCGAACTCCTTGTGGCTGAGGGTGAGCAGCGTCCCGCCCCGCCGCGCCTCGCGGCGCGCGCAGTCGACCTCGAGGTCCGCGTGGCGCAGCACCGACGGCCGGGCGCGCCCCGCCCGGCGGCACATCGCCCGCACGCGCGCGGTCACCACGGCCATGTCGCACGGCTTGACCACGTAGTCGTCGCCGCCGTGGTCGAACCCGGCGACCCGGTCGGTGACGCTGTCCAGCTGGGTCAGGAACAGCACGGGCGTGGCCCAGCCCTCCCGGCGCCGGCGGTGCACGTACGTGATCGAGTCGCCGTCGGGCAGCAGCCGGTCGAAGACGACGCAGTCGTAGTCGTTGGCGCGCAACGCCCTGTCGGCACCCGCGATGTCCTCCGCGTCGTCGACGTCGAAGCCGGCGGCCTCGAGCTCGACCACGAGCGCGACGCGCGTGTCCTCGTAGTCCTCGACGAGCAGCACGCGCGGAAGAACCCCTCCCACCGGTCGTGTCATCAAATCCTCATGTGGTCACGGAGATGGTTGGCACTGTGACACCGATGATCTTCCACGTGCTCGGCCCACTCGAGGCGCACTCCTCCACCGGTGCGGTCGTCGAACCCGGCACCCGCGAGGCGGGGGCGGTGCCGGGGGTGCTCCTGCTGCACCTTAACGCCCGGATGCGCACCGACGAGCTCGCCAGCGCGACGTGGCCGGAACATGCCGTGCCCGCGGTGGAGCCGAACCTGAAGTACGTGTCCCAGCTCGTGTGCGCGCTGCCACCTTTCGGCGACGGCAACCGCGTCGAGACCCGTCGCGGCGTACGCCCGGACCGACTCGGCGGACGGCGCGCGGTCGCCGCCACCTCGCCCATTGGAGGGGGATCACTGTGAACACGCTGTCCTTGGTGCGCTCGGACCCGCCCGCCGGCGCCGGCGTGGAGGCGAAGCTGGCCACGGCCACCGACGAGGTGCTGATCGCCAGGTCGCTGGCGGGCCGGCCGGTGCCGTTCCGCCAGGTCGACCACGACAACCTGCGCCGCGGCGTGCGCTACCGGGTCCTGGTGCCCGACCGCGCCCGCACCGCGCACGGCGTCTCGGCGAGGCTCGGCGCGCTGGCGCTGGCGGGCGCGGACGTCCGGACGGCGCCGAAGGTCCCGCTGGACGCGCTGGTCGTCGACCGCGCGCTGACCGTGCTGCCCGCCGGCCGCCGGGACTCGGTCGCCGCGTTCGAGCTGGCCAGCGTCGTCACCACGACCGTCGAGCTCTTCGAGCGGGTGTGGCGGGCCGCGGTGCCGTTCACCGCGGCGGTGGCGGCCGCGGGGGAGGAGGTGACGGACCGCGAACGCGAGCTGCTCACGCTGCTGTTCGCGGGCTGCACCGACGAAGCGGCCGCGGCCCGGCTCAACATCTCGGTGCGCACGGTGCGCCGCACGGTGTCCCAGCTGATGGACCGGCTGGGGGCGCGCAGCCGGTTCCAGGCGGGCGCCAAGGCCGCCGATCGCGGCTGGTTGCTCGACCACGCGAGCTGATCCGCTACGGTCGGTCACTGTGCGCGTTCTGGTGACCGAAGACGACGACGACACCCGCTTCGCCGTGGAAACCTCACTGCGCGGCGCGGGTTTCGCCGTCGACGTCGCCACAGACCTGCCCGCGGCCGACGAGGCGCTGTTCGTGAACGACTACGACTGCGTGGTCTTCGACCGGGTCCTGCCGTCCGGTGACGCGTTGCTCTACGTGAAGCAGCGCCGCCTGGACGGCTGGTCCGCCGCCGTGCTGTTCCTGACCGGCATCGACAACCCGCTCGAAGGGCTGCCCTACGGCGACGACTACCTCGTCAAGCCGTTCGCCATGCCGGAGCTGATCGCCAGGGTGCGCAGCCTGTGCCGCCTCACCGCGGTCGCGCCACCGCCCGTGCTGCGGCACGCCGGCCTGGAGCTGGACCTCGGCCGGCGCACCGCCTCCCGGGCCGGTCGGGCGCTGGTCCTCACGGTCAAGGAGTTCACGGTGCTCGAACGCCTGGTGGCCGCGGGCGGCGACCCCGTGCGCCGCGACGAGCTGATCGCGGCCGCGTGGGACCGCGAGGTGCCGCCGACGTCGAACGTGCTGGACGTCGTGATCACCGCGCTGCGCCAGAAGCTCGGCCCTCCTCCCGTGGTGCAGACCGTGCGCGGCTTCGGCTACCGCTGCTCCTGACCTCCGCTGTGGACCGTCGGCGCGGTCCGGACGAAGACGGCCCCCGGTCGGCGGCCTCTTCGCACCGGGGAGTTCAGCACCGGGGAGTTCAGCTCTGGGGAGTTCAGCTCTGGGGAGTTCAGCTCTGGGGAGTTCAGCTCTGGGGAGTTCAGCACCGGGGAGTTCAGCTCTGGGTGCCGCGGCGGGCTTTCGCGGCCACCCAGCCCTCGATCCCGTCCAGGAACCGGTCGACGCCGAAGGCGAGCTCGAAGGGCAGGGCCTCGGCGTCGACCGGTTCGGGACCGGCGCGGCGTTCGGCGGTCTCGGCGGCGTGGACGGCGGTCAGCGCCGGGTAGTCCTCCGGGTCGACGAGGTCGGCGACGAGGTGCGTGAGATCGGCGTCGGTGCGGGGGATGCCGTCGTCGCGCCGGTGTTCGTCGGACATGGCGATGCTGATCTGCGCCGTGCCGCGGACGACCGCGGTCAGGTGCAGGGCCGCGGCCCTGGCCTCCCCGCCGGCGAGGCCGGCCACCAGCAGGGGGCGCAGCAGCCGGTCGAGCCAGGCGAGCTGGTTGGGGCCCACGGGCGCGTGGGCGAGCGGGACGCGCAGGATCCAGGGACGTCGCCGCAGACCCGACCACAGCGCGGCGGCCCAGTCCCGGACCGCCTGGCGGAAGTCCTCGGCGTCGCCGAGGTCGGGAGGCGCGCCGGCCCCGATGTCGGCGGCCACCTCGAGCAGCAGGTCCTTGCTCGGGACGTGGTTGTAGAGCGACATCGTCGAGTAGCCGAGCTCGGCGGCGATGCGCTGCATGGACAGCGCCTCGATCCCGTCGGCGTCCGCGACCCGCACCGCGGCCTGCGCGATCCGCTCGACGCTGAGCTGGGACCGGGGACCGCGCCGCCCGCGGCGGTGTCCCGCCCACAGCAGCGCGAGGCTGCGCTGCAGGTCCGGGTCCTTGCTGTCTCGTGTCGTCATCCGCCATCCCGTTCATCGGTGCGGTGCCCATCCTAAAACTACGTATGTCATACGTTTCTCTGTATGGTGTACGTAGTTTTCGCCCGCGTCCTCATGAACGGATCGCCATGACTTCGAACTCGCCCTCGTCCCGGCCGAAGACCGCCTGGTGGCGCCGGCCCTGGATCGTGCCGCTGATGCTGGTGGTCGCGGCCTTCCTCGCGTTCTCCGTACCGCCCTACCTGACCTTCGACCCGGCCCGCTCCCGCTTGGCGCCGCCGGAGGGCGACGAGCTCTACTACCCGCTGCTGGTCGCGCACGTCCTCTGCGGCGCCGTCGCGATGGCGACCGCCTGCTTCCAGGTCTGGCCGGCGTTTCGCGCGCGGCACCGGACCGGGCACCGGATCACCGGCCGGATCTACGTCTACGCCGGGGCGTTGCCCGCCGGGCTGCTCGGGCTCTACATCGGCTGGCACACGTCGGCGGGGCCGTCCGTGCTGGTCGCGAACCTGGTGGGATCGGCGCTGTGGGTGGTCGTGACGATCATGGGACTGCGGATGGCCCTCCGGCGGCGCTACGACGAGCACCGCCGGTGGATGTCGCGCAGCTTCGCGCTCGCCATGTCGATCGCGCTGAGCCGGGTCATCAACGTCCCGGCCACGATCCTGCTCACGCCCCGGGTGGACACCGCCTTCGGCGGCAGCGAGGAGCTGATGCGCAACACCGCGACGAGCATCGGTGTCTGGCTCAGCCCCCTGCTCCTGCTGCTGCTCGCGGACTGGGTCCTGGAGCGCCGCAAGCCCGCCGTCCGCAGGCCGGCCGCTCCACTCGGCATGACCACCGCAACCGTCCAAACAGGACGTACGTGAGGTCTGTGTCGTCCTGTTGAGCTGCGCATTCACGCCGATTGAGACGCTCTGCGTCCAGAGAGCGCTTTCATGCTACGTTCGGTGAAGAGTGAACCACTCGGAGTGGAGCGGGCCTGTGACCGTCCTTTGGGGTGTCTCGTTCGACGCCACGGCCATGTCCGGCGTGGTGGTGGAGTTCATCAAGATCGCCAAGTCCTTCGCCGGCCAGGGCTATCGGGTCCACCTCGACCTCGGTTACGACATCAAGGCCGACAAGGGGCGGTTCTTCCAGCCCTACCGGCACGAGCGCACGCCGGACTGGATCACGCTCGACCGCGTGGACGGCGTCGAGCACATCGCCGGGTACGACCAGGACTTCGTCGCCGCGACCCTGGAGTCGGTGCGGCGCAACGAGGTCCCGGACACCGACCGCATCACCTCTGAGCTCGCCGACGCCATCGTGCGGACCTGGGAGGATCGCGGCGTCACACTGGTGATGGTCGAGAACGGCACGCTGCCCGAGAACGTCGCCTACACGAAAGCCTTGTACCAGGCGATTTCCACCTACGGCGCGACCCACGGGCTCGGCCGGTACGTGCTGTGGCGCGACCACGACCTGATGTGGCAGAGCGAACCGGACAAGTACGGCAGCTTCCCCTACCCGGCAACGCCTCCGATGGTGAACTCGCCGCACATCCACTACTTCGCGCTGCACGAGGAGGCCAGGCGGCGCACTCTGGAGTGGATGCCGCACCTGCGCGCTCTCGACGTCCTGCCGAACACGTTCACACCGCCCGGCCGCGCCGGGCGGCCGGACTTCCGGGAGCACTTCGGCCTGCCGGAGGACGTCAAGATCATCGCGCGGCTGACCAGGATCATCCCGCAGAAGCGCATCGACCGGGACCTGCACCTGCTCGCCCGGCTCCCCGGCACGTGGCTGTTCGTGGCGGGGGACACGGAGGAGAACCCGGAGGAGACCAGGAGGCTCCGCGCAGTGGCGGCGGAGCTCCGGGTGCCCGTCGTGTTCGGAGGCGTGCTCGAACCGTGCGAGTCGACCGGCGACGGTTTCTCGGTGCGCGACCTGCTCGCGCACGCCGACCTCGTGTCGTTCCTGACGTCATACGACTACGAGAGCTACGGCAACCCGATCGGCGAGGCGATCGCGGCCGGCGTGCCGTACATCGCCAGCCGGTATGCCCTGTACGACACGGTGTACGCGGGCTTCGAGGCACCGGTGCTGGACATCCTGGCGGACGACCTGCCGACGGAGGAGTTCGCGCGGCAGGTCCTGGACCTCATGACGAACGCGGAGAGGCGGGCGGAAGTGGTGGCGCACAACCAACGGCTCGGCATGCACAACCGCGCGGCCGCGGATGAGCTGGTGAGCACTCTGTTCCCACCGCCGATGGGCGAGGACGTGCGGCTCAGCGTGGTGCTGCCGGTCTACAACGAGGCCGCGAACATCGACGAGGTGCTGCAGTCGCTGCACGGCCAGGACGGCATCGACCCCGGCATGTACGAGATCGTGCTGGTGGACAACAACTCCACCGACGACACGGTCGCGAGAGCCCGCAGGTTCGCCGAACGGTCGAAGGTCGCGCTGCACGTGGTCGGCGAACGCGAGCAGGGCGTCGCCTGCGCGCGCAGGACGGGCATGGAGTTCGCCGCGCGACGCAGCCGCAACCGCAAGGATCCCGGTGAGCGCTTCTACCTGGTGTCCGCGGACGCGGACTGCCGGGTGGACCGCCGCTGGCTCGCGGAGCTGTTCGCGGCGATGGAGGAGGACAAGGCCGCGATCGGCGTCTGCGACTACTACTACAACGCCGAGCACTTCGTCGGCAGGCCCCGGCTCTGGGAGGCCATCCAGCGCACGCTGCGCTGCCGGGCGGTGACGTTCTCGCTGTTCGGCGGTTTCCCGGACGGCAAGGGCTTCGCGGTGGAGCGCGAGGCGTACGAGGACGTCGGCGGGATCGAGATCTGCTACCAGCTCCAGAACGGGCGGTTCGTCAACCACCTGTCCGACGACTGGGACTTCGGCATCAAGGTCCGGGGCTCGGGGTACGACATCACCTACGCCCCGCGCTCGCGGGTGGAGATCAACCCCCGGCGCGTCAACCACGCCATCGACGAGGTGATCACCGGGCGGGCGTACGGCAACGACGGCATCATCGTCATGCGCGACATCCGGCCGGAAGCCCCGCCGAAGACCGAGGACCTCACCGAGGCGGAGGCGTTGCAGGCGTGGGAGTTCTCCATCAAGGACTTCAGCCCGAAGAACACCATCCTGCCCGTCCTGCTCACTCCGTCCCTTCTGGACGACGACGCGGTGCTGGCGTTCTTCGGCGAGGACCTCGCGTCCCGGCTGGGGACGCGCATCGCGGAGATCAAGGAGGAGATGCGCGTCGTGGACTTCGTCCCGATCCACTCCTACAAGACGCCGTCGTACCGGCTCTACTTCGAGTTCCGGGACGAGATCTTCGCGCGGCTGCGCGCCGCGGTCGGCGAGGACATCGGCTACCCGCCCCCTCTGCCGGAGTGCTTCGACGACGTGCCGGAGGACAGGTTCGCCGAGTTCGTGAAGTACTACTGCGAGGACCGCGAGTCAGGGGAGGCGCACAACTACTTCGGCAATGGAGGCGTGTTCTGATGGACCGCGAGCCCAGGGTGTGGCCTGCCTTGCAGAACCCGGCCAACGCGCACCTGCTCGACTACGTGACCGAGGACCCGTTCGGGGCGCACGTGTTCCCCGGCAACGTCCCCGGCTACGGCGTGGAGGACTTCCTCGACGACCTGAGCGACCAGCTCGTCGGCACCGCCCCGTACCACCTGTGGTCCTACATCCCCACGTGCGCCTACAAGTGCCGCTTCTGCCAATACCCGGTCGTGCTGGTCAAGGGCGGCCAGGCCGAGGAGAAGCTGGCGCAGTGGGTGGACTGGAACATCCGCGAGGCCGAGCTGTGGCTGCAACGGGTTCCGGAGCTCGCGCACGCCCCCGTCGGTGAGTTCAACGTCTTCGGCGGCACGCCGTCGTTGTTGCCGGAGGCGCAGATCCGGCGGCTGCTCGACTTCTACCGGGAGAACTTCGGGTTCACCGAGGAGACGACGATCCGCTTCGAGGGCGACCCGAGCACGTTCACCCCGGCCAAGCTGGCGGCGTTGCGGGAGCTGGGCTGCACGAAGCTCTCCAGCGGGGTGCAGTCGTTCGACGACGACGTGCTGCGGGAGTGCGGGCGGGAGCACACGTCGCAGATGTGCGTCGACTTCGTGCGCAACGCCCAGGCCGCCGGTTTCGAGTGGATCAGCATCGACCTGATGTACGGCCTGCTGGACCAGACGGTCGACACCGTCAAGCGCGACCTCGACGTCGTGCTGGAGCACGGGATCACCGCGGTGGTGTGCACCAAGCTGCACCTCAAGTCCTACGCCGAGACCAGGACCGGCGTGGCGGGCGAGAAACCGGCGCCGTGGCAGCTCCCGGCGTACCGCGAGAAGCTCGTCCGCGACGGCCACCGCTGGCCCGGCCTCCAGGAGCAGTACCGGATGCGGGAGGTCCTGACCGACGGCCTGCGTGCCGCCGGCTACACCGAGCACCCGACGATGTACTTCGCCCGCGACGGGCTCGGCCCGGAGAAGTGGAAGTCCATCATGGTGGACCAGGACAAGCAGGAGGCCGAGGTCGCGATCGGGCTCGGCGGCAGCTCCAGCTGCCGGTCCTCCGAAGCGATCACCGACGTGAACTGGAAGAACTACGTCCAGGCCGTCGAGGCGGGCAGGGTGCCGCTGGGCTCGGCCACGGCGTTCGACGCGCAGGCGCAGGAGGCGCGGGCGGTCAAGATGGCCCTGTCGACGCTGCAACCGGTGCGCGACGACCTCCACCGCGCCCTCTACGGCAGGTCTCTGCACGACAGCCCGTGGAAGGAGAAGTTCGCCTCCTTGGCCGAGCGCGGGCTCGTCACGGTCGACGCCGACGGGGTCGCGCTGACGAGTGACGGCGAGGTGCTGGTGGAGGCCATCATCAACACCGAGCTGTGAACGGGCGTCGACGCGCCCCGCGGCGTGAGCCACCCTGTCCGCGCCACTAGATTGCTCCGGCATGGAGAACGCGGTGCGCGGACCGGGCCGGGCCGAGGGGTGGCTGCTGGCGGGCGTGGTGGTCGTCGCGCTGGTGACGACCGGGGTGCTGGCGAAGTCGGTGGGCACCTGGGCCCTGGAGGTCGTCTGGGTGCTCGCCGGGCTGCCGCTGGTGATCGCGCTGCGCAAGCGGTTCCCGTTGACCAGGTTGCTGTGCTGGCTGCTGGTGGTGCACGCACTGGTGCTCTGCTACGGCGGGCAACACACCTATGCCGAGACACCGCTCGGGGAGTGGGTGCAGCAGTGGCTGGGGACGCGGCGCAACAACTACGACCGGTTCGCCCACGTGGTGCAGGGTTTCGTGCCCGCGGTGGCGGTGCGGGAGGTGCTGCTGCGCCGAACCCCGTTGAGGCCGGGCGGCTGGGTCGCGTTCCTCTCGGTGTGCGTCTGCCTCGCGATCAGCGCCTGCTTCGAGTTCGTCGAGTGGTTCAGCGCGGTGGTCCTGGGCAGTGGGGCGGACGACTTCCTCGGCACGCAAGGCGATCAGTGGGACACGCAGTGGGACATGTTCTTGTGCCTGTGCGGCGCGGTCATCTCACTGCTCGTGTGGCGCCGGATCCACGACCGGCAGCTTGGCACGGCCGGCGGACGTGGAGGAACGACCACGGCATAGGCATCTCGGCGACCCGGTGCTCAGCGCGCAGCCCCACCACCCCGTACGCCCGGCCTGTCGGCGTCCACCGGCAGGCGCCGCGCGACACCGCGTTGCGGGCGTACGGGGGATGGGGCACATCGCCTACCCGCACGCGGTGGCGTCAACGGCTACCTGCTCGGCCTGACCACTCCGGCGGGGAGCTGCCCGGCTAGCGGCCCTTGATGAACGAGCGGTACCAGTGGTAGCTCGCCCGCGGGGTGCGCTCCTGGGTCCGGTAGTCGACGTGGATCAGGCCGAACCGGTGCTTGTAGCCGTGCGCCCACTCGAAGTTGTCGAGCAGTGACCAGCAGAAGTAACCGCGGAGGTCCACCCCCGCCTCCGCGGCCGCCTGTGCCGCGGCGATGTGGTCGCGGAGGTAGGCGATGCGGTCGGTGTCCTCGAAGCCCTCCGTGTCCGGGTAGACGCAGCCGTTCTCCGTGACGTAGACGGGCGGCAGGTCGGGGTGGCGGTCCTTGAGGTCCGTCAGCGCGGTGGTGAGGCCCTCGGGTTCCACCGGCCAGCCCATGCCGGTGCGGGGGACGTCCGGGAGCCGGGTCGTGTCGACGCCGATGTCGTGGGCCGTGCGCTTGGCGGGGTCGGACTCCCGGTGCGGCGCGTCGGCCACGTGCAGCCGGTAGTAGTAGTTGAGGCCGACGTAGTCGAGCGGTTCGCCGATGACCGCCAGGTCGCCGTCGTGCCGGAACGAGAAGTCGGTGATCTCGCCGAACATCGAGATCATCTCGTCCGGGTACGCCCCGCCGAACAACGGGTCGGTGAACTGCCTGCGCAGCAGGCAGTCCTGCCGGCTGGCCGCGGCCACGTCGGCGGGGGAGCCGGTCACCGGGACGGTGGGGGACTGGTTGAGCACGATGCCGAACTCGTGGCCGGGCGTGCCGTTGGCGCGCATGGCCTGCACGGCGAGACCGTGCCCCAGCAGCAGGTGGTGCGCCGCCGCGAGCGCGCCGTGGCCTTCGCGCGCACCCGGCGCGTGCCGGCCTTCGCCGTAGCCCACGACCGAGGAGCAGTACGGCTCGTTCAACGTGGTCCACTTCGTCACGACGTCACCGAGGGCCTCGTGCACCGTCGCGGCGTAGTCGGCGAACCAGCCCGAGGTGTCGCGGTTGCGCCACCCGCCCTCGTCCTCCAGCGCCTGCGGCAGGTCCCAGTGGTAGAGCGTGAGGAACGGCTCGATGCCGTTGCTCAGCAACGCCTCGACGAGCCGCCGGTAGAAGTCGAGACCCCGCTGCTCGATCCGGCCGCGGCCGTCCGGCAGGACCCGCGACCACGAGACGGAGAAGCGGTACGCGTCGACCCCCAGGTCGGCGAGCAGCCGCACGTCCTCTGGCCAGCGGTGGTAGTGGTCCGCCGCCACGTCACCGGTGTCGCCGTTCGCGACGGCTCCCGGTACCGCCGCGAACGTGTCCCAGATGGACGGACCGCGGCCGTCGAGCCGCGCCGCCCCTTCGATCTGGTATGCCGAGGTCGCCACACCCCAGCGGAAGCCGGCCGGAAAACTCACAACGATCTCCTCTGGGAGGGTCAGCCCTTGACGGCGCCCGACATGATGCCGCCGACGATCTGGCGGCCGAACAACAGGAACACGGCCAGCACGGGGACCGTGCCGATCGTCGCGGCGGTCAGCACCAGCGTGTAGTCGGTGGTGTAACCGCTGGCCAAAGTGGACAGAGCGGTCTGCACGGTCGGGTTCTCCGGCACCAGCACGACGAGCGGCCAGAAGAAGTCGTTCCACGCCTGCATGAACGTGAACAGCCCGAGCACCGCCGCCGCCGGCCGTGCCGCCGGCAGCGCCACGTGCCAGAACAGGCGCAGCGAGTGACAGCCGTCCATCCTGCCCGCCTCGAGCAGCTCGTCCGGGATCGCCCGCTCGAAGTACTGGCGCATGAAGAACACGCCGAACGCGGTCACCAGGCCCGGCACGATCACCGCGTGGATCTCGCCGGCCCAGCCGAACTCGCTCATCATCATGTAGAGCGGGATGATGCCGAGCTCGGTCGGGATGGCCTGGGTGGCGATGACGAGCAGCAGCAGCACGTTGCGGCCGCGGAAGCGCATCTTGGCGAACGCGAAGCCGGCCAGCGTCGAGAACAGCACCACCGACACCGTCACGGTGCCGGAGACGATGATCGAGTTGGTCAGCGCCAGGGCGAAGTCCGTGGTGTCGAAGACCCTGGCGATGTTCTCGAACAGGTGACCACCCGGCACCAGCACCGGCGGCACGCTGTCGATCGCGTCCGGTGTCTGCGACGACACCACGAACGACCAGTACACCGGGAAGGCGGAGCCCGCCAGCACGGCGATCAGCGCGGCGTACGTCCACGGCCCGGCGACTCGCTTGACCAGCCTGCGCGCCCGCCCCGCCGCGGGGGCGGGACGCACCGGCGCGGGAGGATCCAGCACTGCGGTCATGGGTTCCTCACTCCGTCTGGATCCGTTTGGTCACCAGGTAACCGAGCCCGGCGACGATGATCGTGGCGATCGCCAGCACGACGGCGATCGCCGAGCTGTAGCCGAAGTCGTACTTCGTGAAGCCCTGCTCGTAGAGGTACAGCGCGGCGGTCTGGAACTGCCGGTCCGAGCCGCCGGTCGCGGCCGCGGCGCCGGGGTTGAACAGCAGCGGCTCGGCGAGCAGCCGCATGTTGCCGGTGGTCGCGATGATCGTGGTGAAGATGATCTGCGGCCGCAGCAACGGCACCGTGATCCGCCAGAACTGCTGCCAGCCGTTCGCACCGTCCAGGGTGGCCGCTTCGTACAGGCTGGGCGTGATCGCCTGCATGGACGCCAGGAAGATCAGCGCGTGGTAGCCGGTCCAGCGCCACACCACCATCACCGCGATCGCGATGTGCGAGGTGGCCGTGCCGGCCTGCCAGTCGATCTGCCCGGCGCCGAAGAGGTCCAGCACCCAGTTGACGAGGCCGAAGTCCCGCCCGAACAGCTGCGCGAAGATGATCGTCACGGCGGCGACCGACGTGATGTTCGGCAGGATCACGCCCATCCGGAACAGCGTGCGGGTCCGCACCTTGCGGTTGAGCAGCGCCGCGATCCCCAGCGCGAACAGGATCTGGGGCACCGTCGTGAGCAGCCACAGGCTGAGCGTGTTGCCCATGGCGTTCCAGAAGTACGGGTCCGCCAGCAGTGCCGCGTAGTTGTCGAACCAGACCAGGCGCGCGCCGCCCTCGTCGAGCAGGTTGCGGTGCTGCAGCGAGACCCAGATGGTGTAGAGGAGGGGGAACAGCCCGAAGACACCGAAGATCAGGAAGTACGGCGTCACGTACGCGTACGGCGAGAACTTCGTGTCCCAGCGGTGCCTCCTGGCCGCCCTGTCCACGACCGGGGGGTCGATCAAAGCCATGTCAGCACGTCACTTCTGGACGTCGGCGACGAACTGGCGCCACGAGTCCTCGCCGTTCTGCTTGCCCTGTTCGACGCGCTGCATCGCGTTGCCGATGGCGGTCTGGATGTCGCCGGCCTTCGGGCCCTGGTACTGCGGGTTCAGCTTCTTCGCCGCGTCGGTGAACAGCTTGCCGATCGGCGCGTCGTTGAAGTAGGGGTTCTTGTAGTCGACGATCGACGGGTCCTCGTAGAGCTTCGGGATCGACGGCAGCAGCCCGGCGCTCTTGAACACCTTCGCCTGCTGCTCGGGCGCGGTCAGCCACGCCGCGAGCTCCACGGCCTTGTCGACGTTCTTGCCCGACTTGGGAACCGTGAGGTAGGAGCCGCCCCAGTTGCCGCCACCGCCGGGAACGGACGTGACGTCCCACTTGCCGGCCGCCTCGGGACCGGCCTGGTCCTTGATCTTGGCCATCTGCCACGCGGGGCAGGTCACGGTCGCGAACTGGCCCTGCTTGAACCCGGTGTTCCAGACGGGCGTGGAGAACAGCAGCTTCGACGACAGGCCCGACTGCACGCCGTCGACGACGAGGTCCCAGGCCGCCTTGATCTCCTTGTTCTCACCCACGACGATCTTGTCGGACTTGTCGTAGTAGCCGACGGACGCCTGGCCGACGATCGCGTTGAGCACGGTCGGGCCGCCGTCGAACCACTTCACGCCCTCCGGCGCCTTCTCCTGGAACTTCTTGCCGGCGGCCATGAAGTCCTGCCAGGTCGGCCACAGCGCGGCGACCTGCTCGCGGTCGGCGGGCAGCCCGGCGTTCTGCAGCAGGTCGCGGCGGTAGCAGATGGCGAGGCCGCCGACGTCGGTGCCGTAGCCGATCTGCTTGCCGTCCTTGGACAGCGAGCCCTCCCACTTCCACGGCAGCCAGCGGTCCTTGAGCTGGTCACCGCCCTTGGTGTTCAGGTCGACGAACTTGTCCGGCGTGGCCTTGAACTGGTTGATGTAGCCGGTGTCGACCGCCTCGACATCCGCGGCGCCGCTGTTGGTGGCGAGGTGCGCGGCGAGGTTCTTGTGGTGGTCGGAGTAGGACGCGGTGCGGTCGGTGATCTCCACGTCCGGGTGCGTGCTCTCGTACTCCTTGAGCAGCTCGGCGTAGCCGAAGTTGCCGAACAGGCCGATCGACAGCTTGGTCTTGCCGCCGGACGCGGTACCGCTGCCGCAACCGCTGAGCACCAGGGCCGTCGCCAGCGAGGCGCAGCCGATGGCGAGTGCTGTGGGGCGCATTCGAGGCCTCCGTCGATTTTTGGGCGCGCTGAAGCAGAAAAGGTGGTCTTGGAGCGGGTGCACCGGCGTTGTGACGAATCGCCGGCCGAAATGTGTGGCGCCTATGACAACCGGGTTACGTGGTGTCCGTCAAGTAACGAGATGATAAACAGATCAACTTCCGCACCCGTTTGACTAGGAGAAGTGCTGCTCGTACGGTGATGTAACCGCTTACGGTGAAATGGGGAGGCCGGATGCCGACCGGGCGTGAGATCGCCCAGCTCTGCGGCGTGTCCGTGGCGACGGTGTCACGCGTCTTCAACCAGCCGGAAACGGTCAACGAGGAGACGCGCCAACGCGTGCTGCGGGTGGCGAAAGAACTGGACTACCGGCCCAACGAGTCGGCGCGGGCGTTGTCGACGAAGCAGTCCACGATGATCGGGCTGGTCTGGGACACCGACCACCGCCGTCCCGGCTGGCGCCACCCGTACCTGCAGGACCTGCTGATCGGGCTGAAGTCCGCGCTCAGCGCGCACGGCTACCACCTGCTGATGCTGGCGACCAGCGGCGACGCCCGCGAGGTCGGTGCGTCGCTCGCGGACCCGGTCGGCTACGTGAACATGACCCGCCGCCACCACCTCGGTGGACTGGTCCTCATCGACAGCGGGTCCGACGCCGAGGCGTTCGGCACCTTCGCGCAGTCGGGTGTTCCCTGCGTCGCGCTGGACGTCGCCGTCGAGGGCCCGAGGGCCACCTACGTGACGTCGGACAACGCGGGCGGTGCGCGGATGGCGACCCTGCACCTCGCCGGGCTGGGCCACTCCCGGATCGCCACGATCACCGGCCCGCCCGGCAACGAGCCGTCCGACGCCCGTGTCGCCGGTTACCGCGCGGCCTTGCGCGAGGCCGGTCTGGCGCCGCGCGAGGACTACGTCGTCTCCGGCGACTTCTACCGCGCGAGCGGAATCGCCGCCATGCAACGGCTCCTGGCGCTGGACGAGCCGCCCACCGCGGTGTTCACGGCGAGCGACGAGATGGCGGTCGGCGCGCTGCTGGCCGCCCGTGCCGCGGGCCTGCAGGTGCCGCGGGACCTCGCGCTCGTCGGGTTCGACGACATCGAGATCGCCTCCGTGGTCGATCCGGCGCTCACCACCGTGTCGCAGGACAAGCCGGGGTTCGGGGTCGCCGCCGCGAAGGCGATCATGGCCATGATCACCGGTGCCGGCCGCGAGGAGCCCGTGGTGCTGCCGACCCGGCTGGTCGTCAGGCAGTCCTGCGGTTCCTGAGCTGTCAATGGTGGTCTCCGACGTCTGACGGCCCCGCGCGGTGGCGGCCGCACACGTGGTGCCGTCCGGGAACCGGCTCCTAGCCTCGGTGCTGTCCTGCCTGCGACGACGGAGGCGAGCACATGCGATCGAGGAACGGGTTCCTGGCATTCGTGGCGGCCATCGGCCTCGCCGCGGGTTCCCTGTCGTGGTCGATGGCGGCGGTTCCCGCGCCGCAGCCCGGCGCCCTGGGCAAGTACGACATCACCGGCACCTACGTCAGCGGGCTGTCCTCCGGCGGCTTCATGGCCAACCAGCTCCACGTCGCCCACTCCGGGCTCTTCCAGGGGGCGGGCATCTTCTCCGCCGGTGCCTACGACTGCGCCCAGAACAACCTGAGCACCGCCCTCTCCGCGTGCATGGACACCGTGCTGCCGCGCAAGACGCCGGCGGAGCTGGAGCAGCTCACGAGGACCCGCGCCGCGGCGGGCTCGGTCGACCCACCGCAGAACCTGTCCGGTGACCCGGTCTGGCTCTTCCACGGCAGCGCCGACCAGACGGTCCGCCGTCCGGTGAACGACGACCTCGCGACCTACTACCGCGACTTCGGCGCCCGCGTCGTCTACGACAACACCTCCGCCGCCGGGCACGCCTGGGTCAGCCCGATCGGGCCGAACAGCTGCGGGGCCACTTCTTCGCCGTACGTCAACAGGTGCGGGACCACCGACCCGGTCGGGGCCATGCTCGGGCACCTGTTCGGCCGGGTGAACCCGGCCGCCTCGGCGTTGTCCGGCAAGCTCGTCCAGTTCGACCAGAACTCCTACGTCCCCGGCGGCAACGCGGCGGCGGTGAGCATGGGACGGGAAGGGTTCGCGTACGTGCCGCGGGCGTGCGAAACCGCGCCCTGCAAGCTGATGGTGACGCTGCACGGCTGCTACCAGTACTACGGCTTGGTCGGGAACGCGTTGATGGACAAGGGTTACCTCAACGAGTACGCCGACACCAACAACATGGTCGTGCTCTACCCGCAGGCCACGACGACGACAGGCAACCCGCGCGGCTGCTGGGACTGGTGGGGTTACCAGTCCGACCGGTACCCGCTGAAGACCGGGCCGCAGATGGCCGCCGTGGTCGCCATGGTGAAGGCGCTGAGCGGCGGGCAACCGACCACTCCGCCGACCAGCACCACGACCACGACGACGACGACCACCACGCCGGTGCCCCAGTGCGTCACCGCGAGCAACTACGCGCACACCACGGCCGGTCGCGCTCACGCCGAGCTGGGACAGACCTACGCGAACGGGTCCAACCAGGCGCTCGGTCTGTGGAACACCTTCACCACCAGCAGCATCCGGGAGACCTCCGCGAACTACTGGGTGAAGTGCTGACACCCCACCGGCAGGTGTCCTCCGAGGATCGCGAACGCCGCGAAGAGTCAGCCGGGCGAGCCAGGCGCCCGTGCCCGATCGGGCACGGGCGCCTGCCCGGTTCCGCCGGTGCCGCGGGCGGGACGGGAAGGCGACGGCTCGTGGCCGGCGTGAACCGGCCACTCCGCACCGCCGTGGCGGTGGCCCCGATCGTCGTGATGGCGATGACCAGCGGAATTGGTGCGGTGATCGCCGCGGGAGAGCCGGCCGGCCGGCTGATGGCGGCCGAGTAATGACCGGAGAGCGCATTAGCACGGTCGCCGCGGGTCGTCGAGAGTCGTGCGCAATTGGAAAACTGCCGGTAACGGATAGCGACGAATGGTTGCACGCTGTCCAGCTTTCCGCCGCCGGGCGCCATTGCCCGGTTCGGACCCGTGCTTCTGGTCGTTTTGATCATTGGCAACGCTCCTGCCTGCGTCGATGCCGTCAAGCACCCCGGCCGTGCCGTGCCCGGTTGGGCTGAAAGTAGGATCGGGGGTGTTGCGCAGAGCATCGGACTGAGTACTCTGCTCACACCCCCTCAAGATCATCGCTGTTGATCATGTTGATCGCGCGGTGCTATCTTTCCGTCGCCAATTCGGGTGGTCGTGGAGCGTTGTGAAGCTGAAGAACGTGCCGGAGACGAATTACAAGACAATTCGTTCCCGGCTCACTGGTGTCGTGGTGGTTCCCAGCATCGTCCTCCTGCTGATGTGGGCGCTGTTCTCGTCCTACACGGTGTTCGAGGGGCTGTACCTCCAGCTGGTCGCCTCCGGCGTGCGGGACGCGTCGATCCCGGCTGTTCAGTCGTTCGCCTCGCTGCAGAAGGAACGCGAGCTGAGCATGACGAGCCTGAGCCGTCCTGGCTCCGGCACGACCGCGTTGCTCAAGCAGCAGCAGGAGACGGACGCTGACCTCGTCCAGATGAAGGCGGCGTTCACCGCGCTCGCCTCCCAGGCGCCCCAGGAGGTCGCCGACGGGATCGGCAAGCTCAACGGGCTGCTGGACCAGCTGCCCGAGGTGCGGGAGCGGCTCGAGTCGGGCGCCGCGTCCAAGGACGAGGTCTACCGCTACTACAACAGCGTGCTCGACGCCGGTGCCGCGCTGTTCATGACGCAGGCCCGCATCGTGCCGGACGCCGAGACCGTGACCTCCGCGGTGCTCGCCCCCCAGTCCTTCCAGGCCGTCGACGCGATGTCGCGGTCCGGCTCGCTCGCCGCCGCCGCGCTGGCCGCGGGCAGGTTCAGCCCCGAGGAGCACCGCGAGTTCGTCCACCTCGTCGGCGCGTACCGGGCCTCGCTGACCGCCATCGAGCCCTACGCGGTGCCGAAGGCGCGCGAGCACTACAAGCAGCTCGTCAGCAGCCCGCAGTGGCAGCAGCTGACGAACCTCGAGAACCGCCTGGTGCAGAACGCGGAGCGGCCCATCGGCCAGTCCGTCACCCTGGCCGACTGGGAGAACGCCAGCCGCGCGGTGTCCACCGAGCTCACCACGCTCGTGCAGGAGCAGTCCGACGGCGCCGTCAACCTCGCCATGTCCAACGGCGAGAGCAAGTTCACCCAGGTGCTGATCGGCAGCCTGATCGCACTGGTCGCGGTGATCATCGGAATCTTCGTCGCGGTGCGCGTCTCCCGCAGCCTCGTCAACAAGGCGTTGATCGTCCGCCTGGCGAACCTGAAGAGCGACTCGCTCAAGCTCGCCCACGAACGGCTGCCGAGCATCGTCGAGCGGCTGCGCGACGGCAAGCACGTCGACGTGGCCACCGAGGTCCCGGCGCTCGACTACGGCAACGACGAGATCGGTCAGGTGGCCGACGCGTTCAACGCCGCGCAGTACACCGCCGTGGCCGCGGCCGTGAAGGAGAGCCAGACGCGCGAGGGCGTGAACCGGGTCTTCCTCGACATCGCCCGCCGCAACCAGGGCCTCGTGCACCGCCAGCTCAAGATCCTCGACAAGCTGGAGCGCGAGGAGGAGAACCCCGACCACCTGGACGCGTTCTTCCAGCTCGACCACCTCGCCACCCGCGCGCGCCGCAACGCCGAGAACCTGATCATCCTCACCGGTGAGCAGCCGGGCCGGCAGTGGCGCAAGCCCGTGCGCATGCTCGACGTCGTGCGCGCCGCCGTCGCCGAGACCGAGCAGTACGCCCGCGTGAAGGTGAACCCGGTGCCCGAGGTGGCGCTGGTCGGCGCCGCCGTCGCGGACACGATCCACCTGATCGCCGAGCTGGTCGACAACGCGACCTCGTTCTCCTCGCCGCGCTCGCAGGTCGAGGTGCACAGCAGCGAGGTGCCGCAGGGCCTCGTCATCGAGATCGAGGACCACGGTCTCGGCATCAAGCCCGAGGACCGCGAGCAGCACAACGAGATGCTGGCCGCGCCGCCCGACTTCGAGGCGATGAGGCTGCGCGGCGAGTCGCGCCTCGGCCTGTTCGTCGTCGCCCGGCTGGCCGCCCGCCGCAACATCCACGTCGAGCTGCGCGACTGCCCGTCCGGCGGGACGATCGCGCTGGTGCTCGTCCCGTCCGAGCTGATCGTCGGCGAGGCGGGCGCGGCTGAGCCGGTGGACTCCGCGCAGCTGCCGAAGCCGACGTTCCGGCAGCAGACGCTGCAGCAGGCGTCCCTGCCGCAGCAGGCTTCCCCGCCGCAGCAGACCTCCTCGCCGCAGCAGACCTCCTCGCCGTTGCGGGGAGAGCTGACGCAGGACGCGCGGCCGACGGAGTCCTTCCAGCTCGACGAGTTCTGGGCGGGGGCGGGAGCGGGCAACGACCTGGCGTCCGACCCGGGAAAAGACCTCGACAGCAGCAGCGGGCACATAGAGCTGCCGCGAGACGACCACCAGGGCGGCGCGTGGCCGACCGACGACCCCGCGGAAGGTGCTGAGACGCGTCAGGACACCAGGCCGGAGCTGCCGCGCCGGAGGCGGCAGCAGCACCTCGTGCCCCAGTTGGCCAACGACGACCTCCGGCCGATGCCCGACTTCGTCGACTTCAACGCCGAGGAACGGGCAGAACGAACGCGCGACGGCATGTCCGCCTTCCAGCGGGGCACGCGCAACGCCCGCCAGGCGGACGACGTCGTGGAACCGTGATGACGGGACGACCTAACACTGAAAGGGCTACTTCCGTGGACGACATGACCGGCGGGCACCCCGAGCTCAACTGGCTGCTCGAGGACCTCGTCGCGAGAGTGGTCGGTGCCCGGCACGCTGTGGTGCTCTCCGCGGACGGGCTGCTGCTCGCCCGCTCTCCCGAGCTGTCCAAGGACGACTCCGACCACCTGTCGGCGATGGCGTCCGCGTTCCAGAGCCTCGCTCGGGGCACCGGACGGCACTTCGGCGGCGGTCAGGTCCGGCAGACGATCGTGGAGATGGAACGCGCCCACCTGTTCGTCACCGCGGCCGGGCAGGGCGCCTGCCTCGCCGTCGTCGGCGACGAGGACGCGGACATGGGCATGATCGCCTACGAGATGAACATGCTCGTGAAGAGGGTGGGTGCCTACCTGTCCTCCGCGCCGCGAACACTCGCTTCACCGCGGCTGCCGAACCCGCTCGGGTTGTCATGAGCCAGCACTCACCGGACTGGTGGTACGACGAGGCGGCGGGCCCCCTGGTCCGCCCCTACGCGATGGTGAGCGGGCGCACCAGACCGAAGCCCGCGGGTGACGAGCTGACCCTCACGACCCAGGTGAGGGCGATCCGCACGTCGTCCGACCAGGGGTCGCTGCTGGTGGAGCACCTCGAGATCATCAAGCTCTGCCGGAAGCCGCTTTCCGTCGCGGAGGTCGCCGCCTACCTGAACGCGCCGCTCGTCGTCGTGAAGGTGTTGCTCAGCGACCTGATCCAGCGCGGCGACGTCATCACCCGCGACCCGTCGCGGATGGCGGTCCCGATGGACCTGAACCTACTCCAGAAGGTGCTCGATGGTGTCCGTGCAATCTGAGGGGCGGCGCGAAGAACTGCTCGTCCCCTCCTCGGTCAAGATCGTCGTCGCCGGCGGTTTCGGCGTCGGCAAGACCACGATGGTCGGCGCGGTCAGCGAGATCACGCCGCTGCGGACCGAGGAGCTGCTCACCGAGGCGGGCGAGGAGATCGACGACCTCGCCGGTGTCGAGGGCAAGAACACGACCACGGTCGCCCTGGACTTCGGGCGCATCACGATCAACCCCGAGCTGGTGCTGTACCTGTTCGGCACGCCCGGCCAGGACCGCTTCTGGTTCATGTGGGACGAGCTGGCGTACGGCTCGATTGGCGCGGTCGTCCTCGTGGACACCCGCAGGCTCGACGCGGGCTTCGGCGCGATCGACTTCTTCGAGCGCAGGGGCATCCCGTTCGTGGTGGCCGTCAACTGCTTCGACGACGGTCACACCTACACGGCGGACGAGATGCGCCAGGCCCTGGACGTCGCGGACGCGGTGCCGCTCGTGCTGTGCGACGCCCGCGACCGCGAGTCCTGCAAGTCGGTCCTGGTTCGCGTGATCGAGCACGCGATGAACCGGCTCGACGTCATGGCCTGACCGGCTCGGCGAGCGTCACGGCACCGCCCCCACACCCTCCCGGGGATGTGGGGGCGGTGCCGTGTGGTGGCTAGCGGACCTGCTCCAGGCGGCACCGGAACGGGCGCAGCATCGCCGGTGCCTCGACCAGGCGGTAACCCGGTACCCGCTCGGGGTTCTTGGCGATCCCCGCGAGCGTCTCGGCCACGTACTCCAGGTGGCTGCGGGTGTAGACGCGGCGTGGGATCGCGAGGCGCACCAGCTCGAACGGCGCCGGCGTGACGAGCTCGCCCGACTCGTCGATCTCGCCGAGGTAGAGCGAACCCAGTTCGGCACACCGGATCCCGCCCGCCAGGTACAGCTCGGAGGCGAGCGCGTGGCCGGTGAAGCGGTGCGGCGGGATGTGCGGGAAGAACCGGCCCGCGTTGAGGTACACGGCGTGGATGCCCGCCGGGCGCACGCTGTCCACACCGGCCTGTCGCGCGCACTCGGCGAGGTACGCGGTCGACTCGGCCCGCTCCCGCAGGTACAGCGGGTCGGTGACCTCGATCAGGCCCTGCGCACACATGTCGAGGTCGCGGCCGGAGAGTCCGCCGTAGGTGCGGAACCCCTCGGTGGCCATCAGCAGGAGCTCGCAGCGCTTGGCGAGCTCCGGGTCGGTGAGCGCCAGCATCCCTCCGATGTGGACGATGCCGTCCTTCTTCAGGCTCGCCACACAACCGTCGGCCAGCCGGAACGCGAGCTTCGCGACCTCGCGCGGGCTGTGGCCGAGGTACTTCTCCTCCCGCTGGGTCACGAGCCACGCGTTCTCGGCGAACCGGGCCGCGTCGAGGATGAACGGCACGCCGTGCTTGCGGCACAACGCACTCGTGGCTTCGAGGTTCGCCATCGACACGGGCTGGCCGCCACCACCGTTGTTGGTGATGGTCATGAGCACCTGGCCGACGTCCTCCGGCCCGGTCAGCACCGCCTCGAGCGCGACGAGGTCGATGTCGCCCTTGAACGGCGCGTCGCTGTCGAGGTCCGCGGCCTCCCGGCACGGCAGGTCCCGCACGACGCCGCCGGCGAGCTCCACGTTCGCGCGGGTCGTGTCGAAGTGCGTGTTGCTGACCGAGAGCTGACCGGGCTTCAGCAGCGTGCTGAACAGGATCCGCTCCGCGGCACGGCCCTGGTGCACCGGGAAGATGTGCGCGAAGCCGGTCAGCTCCTCGACCACCTCGCGGAACCGGAACCACGACCGGGCACCCGCGTAGGTCTCGTCGCCGCGCATGCCCGCGGCCTGCTGCTCCGCCGACAGCGCGCCGGTGCCGGAGTCGCTCAGCAGGTCGATCGTCACGTCCTCGGCGGTGAGGTTGAACTGGTTGTACCCACCGGCGGCGTACACGCGTTCGCGGTGCTCCCGCGTGGTGATGGGAATCGGCTCGACGACCTTGATGCGGTACGGCTCCACGCCCTGCTGCCTTTCTAGACTGACATTGCTTCGGTCCGAGGCGGTGTCACGTCGTAAGCCTCGGACGACAGGTAAACCGTCACTCCGGGCCGCGGCCGGCCCAGACGCAGTGACACGTGGGCGATCAGCCCGACGCCCTCGCCCAGCGGCCGCCGGACGATGCTCGCGAGCGCCATGACGAACGGGGCCGTGTCCAGCCCGCACCTCGCCATGATCGCCAGAACGCGTTCGCACGCCTCCAGGTCGTCCTGCACGTAGTCCCGCACGGGGACGTAGAGGGAGTAGCCGCTCGGCCGGTCGGTGTCGCCGGACATGAAGGTGTAGCTCGACATCAGCGGACGCCGGGTGAACGGCCCCGTGCCACCGCAGGCCAGTGCCACGACATCCGCCAGGAGCTCCAGGTCGACGTCGGGGGTCGCCGAGGCGGCCTCGACCACGTCGGCCACCACGGAGTCGTCGTGGGACACGTAGGTCTTCACCCGCGCCCGGTGCTCGTCCATGAGGTCGAGCGCGAAGAACGAGAACCTGTCCAGGCCCTCGCGCCGCAGCGCGTGCTCGCGCACCGCCGGGAGCGCCGCGCTCAGACCGAGCCGGGTCAGCGCCTCGGTGACGAGGGCCGTGCCGTTCTCCGGCCCGCGCACGTCGGGGTTGAGGTAGACCTTGATCGCCGGTGCCGCGTAGGGCCCGACGATCAGCGAGTACCAGAACGCGAACGTCCCCTGCGGATCGGCGGGCAGGAACAGGTCGCGCACGCGGTCGAACCGCCCGAGGTGCAGCCGGTGCCGCGAGCTCAGCCGGTCGAGGACCCCGAGTGCGGCGTCGAGGTTCTCCCGGCGCCCCGGCTGTTCGGCGAGCGATTCGACGATCATGCGCACGGCCGGCGGTTCGTTTTGAGCCAAAGCTACGGAGAATTCCACGGGAGTGTGGTCGTCGGCGACGGAAGACGGCCAGTCCGCAACCGCGGAGAGAGGGCGGCGGCCACCGGGGCCCATTGCCTCTCCCAGCAACTTCGTGGCGCTTTCCGTGGAGTTCGCCAAACCGACAGCACGCAGCAGGTTCTGCAGTTGACCAAGGGCAAAATCGCGCAATGAGACGGCTGGCGCGCTCAAGACGGGGCACTCCTGATCGGCCGGGGGAATCAGGTCGGACTCGCAATCCCTGACGGAGTGGAATCGCACCGTGAATTCTCTCAAGCCGCTACATGGGCAGGTCAAGGTCCAGAGGGGTTGCGTATGACACTCTGCACTGTGATCAGAATTGCACTACTTGGCCTATTGACTTGTGCCGTTCTGCCTGATGTCCGGTGGAATTGTGTGCAGCGCCGCACGTGTGCTATGTATCGCTGTTAACGGTTTCGCAGAGTGAGGATTGCACGCCGAGTGGCACTTATGATAGATGCCCGATTTCGGCCCGGTTGTTCCGGTATCTGTTTGCCTCGGTACGAATACGGGGGTGCTCGCCACGCGAGCACCCCCGTTTACGGTGTCTTTCGGACCCTCTCAGCCGGTGGGCCGCGCGCACCGGACTTTGCCGGGGCAGTTGCGCATCATCCGCACCTTGGGAGCGTCCTCGATCACCGCCGGCGGGTTCGCCGCGCCCTGCGGCCACTGCACGGAGATCGCCATCGACGACACGTTGTTGTCGTAGTTCTTCTCCAGCAGCACGCGGTCGGAGTTCACGACGTTGACGACGTCGTAGACACCGGACTTCACGCGCGTGAGGTCGAGCCACTGGAAGTCGACCTTGTACTTGTAGTCGTCGCCGGAGCCGACGGAGATGCCGAACATGACGTCCAAGGCGGACGGGTTGTGGTGCTCGCACATGTGGCCGTCCAACTGGGCCGCCAGCTTCCCCTCGGGGCTCTGCGGGTCGGAGGGACGCCGGGGGAGGTCGTCGAAGACCTCGTAGCGGTCGCCGATGCAGAAGCCGTTCTTGCGGTCCGTCACGACCACGTCGCCGTCGGGCGTGCGGAGCTGGAAGTACTCGAAGTTGAGCAGGTGCCAGTGCTCGTGCGTCGCGGCGGGCTCGTAGTAGGCGCTGGCCGTCGTCTCGCGCCGGGCCTCGGTGAACGAGCGGGCGATCGATCCGTCCACACCGGACTGGACCGCCTGGCGGACCTTCATGGTGGGAACGCCGGTGCTGTCGCGGTGCGCGTGCAGCAGCAGCGGGCCGTCGCCGACGTTGTCGATCGAGGTGGTGAACCGGAGACGGACCGCGCCGGCCTGTCCCGCGCGCTGCAGGCAGCTGCCCTGCGGTGCGGCGGCGTCCTCCACGAGGCAGACGTCCCAGTCGCGGCACATGTTGGGGTTGCCGGGGAACCCTCCCGGACAGCCGATGGGCGCCTGCCGCAGGTCCGGCAGCAGGGGTGCCGGGTCGGCCTGGACGTGTTGCGAGGAAACGAGGCCGGTGGCGGTGATCGTGAGTGCCGCGATCACCGCGCCGAATCTGCTGACCATGCGGTGTTCTCCTGAGTCGGGGATCTCCTCGCGTCGCGCAGGAGCAGGTCCGTCACGGACCCGGCGAGCTCGACGCTCGAGTTCCAGCTGGTGACGTTCGGGTAGACGTGGGCCGTCGTGGCGAGGAGCAGCCGGGTGCCGGGTACTTCGACGGCCGGGCGCCGCGACAGGTAACCGAGCGGGTAGACCGGTTCGACGAACGGTGCCTTGAACGTGCGCACCTCGTCGACGTCCTCCATGGTAAGTCCTTTGTGGAGGTTCAGTAGCTGCTCGGTCCAGCGCCGCGAGATGACGGCCTCGTCCTCGCGGTAGAGCGCGGACTCGCGGTCGGTGTAGCGCATGACGTACACGAGGTGCCGGCCGTCGTAGGGCTCGGTGCCGGTGAGCGCGGACATCTCGACGATGCCGTCGAAGTCGGTCCCCGACCGCAGCACCGGCGCCCAGTAGTGCCCGGACAACGGCTTGCGGAGGAAGAACAGCGTGTTGACCACGCCCTGGTAGCGCAGCCGCACGTCGGGCAGCCGCCGCGCCAGGTCCTCGTCCGCGATGCCGCGCAACGCGGGCAGCGGGACGGTGGAGACCGCGTGGTCGGCCTCGATCGTGTCGCCGCCGGCCACCGTGACGAGCACCCGGTCGAGCGAGGTCTCGACCCGCCGGACGGGAGCCGACGTGCGGATCTCGCCGCCGCCAGCCTCGATGGACGCGCGGAGGGCGTCGATCACGCTCTTGTAGCCGCCGGCCGGGTAGCCGCGGACCGAGTCGTTGCGCTCGCGGCCCAGGCGCTGCCAGAGGTACAGCGCGGGCACGTCGCCGAAGGCCGAGCCGAACTTGGCGCCGAACATCGGCGCGAGCAGCGTGCTCCACGTCGCGTCGCCGTACAGGCCGCGCAGCCAGTCCTCGGTGCGCACCCCGTCGAGGTCCTTGCCCTCGCCGAGCCTGCGCAGCAGCAACGAGACCACGCCGAACCGCACCCGGTCGGCGAGGCGCAGCGGCCGGAACCGCAGCAGGTCCAGCGCGGAGTTGAACGAGTGGTGCTCGCCGTCGACGACCATGCCCATCCTGGTGGGCCGCCAGCCGACGCTCTCCTTCAGGCCCACCTCGTCCAGCAGCGCGAGCAGGGCCGCGTCCGTCGGCATCACGCAGTGGTAGAAGCGCTCCACCCAGCGGTCGCGCGACGAGAAGAACGTGCCGAGGCCGCCGAGCTGGTCGCTCGCCTCCAGCAGCGTCACCGCGAGACCCTCGCGCACGAGCCGGTGGGCGGTGGCGAGGCCGCAGACGCCCCCGCCGATGACGACGACGCGAGGGGGCATCAGAGCTTCCTGAACGGTACGGGCGCGAGCCGGTCGCGCATGAGCAGCAGCAGGTACTGCGCCAGCGTGCGGCCGAGCCTGAGCTTGCTCGGGCCGGGCTTGCGGTCGTAGCGCAGCCGCAGCGGGACCTCGCGCACGACCGGCGCGCAGTGCCGCAGCTTCATCAGCAGCTCCACCATGCACGCGAAACCGCGTTCCTCGACGAGCCGCTCGCCCCAGTGCGCGGCGGCGCGGCGCAGCAGGCTCACCCGGTAGGCGCGGAAGCCGCTGGTGAAGTCCTGGACACCGGCCACCCGCAGCACCCGGCCGAACACGACGGCCGCGCCGCGGGAGAGCAACCGGCGCCAGCGCGGCGCGGTCGAGTCGTCGCCGCCCTCGACGAACCGGGAGCAGATCACGACGTCCGCGCCGGCCGCGATCTGCTCCAGCAGCGCGGGGAACACGCCGGGGTCGTGCGTGTCGTCGGCGTCCATGACGATCGCCACGTCGTCGGGCGAGGCCTCGGCGAGGACCGCGCGCAGTCCCGTTTGGACGGCTTGGCCCAGGCCGAGGTTCTCCGGGTGGCGCACCAGGCGGACGTCGAGGCCGCGCACACCCGCCACGCAGTCGCCGGTGCCGTCGGACGAGCCGTCGTCGACCACCCACACCGTGATCCGGTCGGCGAGGTCGGCGTCGGCGATGCGCCGCAGCAACCGCGGGAGCGCGGCGGCCTCGTTGTAGGCGGGTAGGACGACGTGCACGTCGCCGCAGGCGCGGATCGCGTCCTGCGCGGTCGCGGCGGACTCGTCGGCGGAATGCCGGATCCCGTGGTCGTCGACTCTCACTGGAACGCCCCCTCTTCGGTGGCTCGCGGTTGTGGCGTGAATTATTGACACGACGTGATAAAGCTTTTGAGCCGACCCTGGGCGTGTTCGGGGCGGGAAGCACGTCGGAATCTCACCAACCGCGTTCAGCCGGGACACTGAAGAGGGAAATTGATACCCGAAGAGATGATTTATCGCAGCGCATTCACTCTTTCGTGCAGTTTCGCGGTCAACACTCCTTCGATCGGATGATCTCCAATGAGGCGATTCTCGGCCGTTGCCGACCCAGCCGCACCACTCCCGGCGCCTGAGACCGGCCGCGCGCACCAGCGGCCGCGCGGACCGGGGCAGCCCGGCGGCCGCCGCGACCTGCTCAGCCGGGTGAACGCGGTGGCGGTGCTGCTCGTGCTCGCCGACGGCGCGGTGCTCTCGGCGGTGTGCCTGCACCGCGGCCTCGGCTGGGGCTGGAGCGCCGCGGTCGCGGCGGCCGTGCTCACGATCAGGGGCTCCTCGCGGCTGTACCGCAGGAGGCTGTGGCTGTCGTGGCTGCAGGACCTGCCCCGGTCGGCGGCGAGCACCGCGCTGGCGTTCGCGCTGGTCTGCGCGCTCGGCCTGGTGAGCGGCACGCCGGCGGCGGAGCTGGCCGCGGCGCAGTGGGTGCTGATCGCGTTCGCGCTGGTCATCGAGCCGGTCAGGTGGTGCGTGTTCGCGTTCGGCCGGTGGTGCCGCCGGCGCTTCGACCGGTGCGACCGCACGATCATCGTCGGCGCGGGCGAGGTCGGCGTGAACCTCGCCAGGACGATGCTGGAGCACCCCGAGTTCGGCCTGCGGCCCGTCGCGTTCGCCGACTCCGGCCCCGATCCCGACCGGCACTCGCCCGTGCTGGAGGTCGTCGACGGCGACCTGGCCGACGCGATCGTGCGGCTGCGGGCGGGCACCGTGGTGCTCGCGTTCTCGCACACCCGCGACTCCCCGCTGGTGGACGCGGCGATCACGGCGCACCGGCTGGGCTGCTCGACGCTGGTCGTGCCGCGGATGTACGAGCTGCACCCCGACGGGCCAGGCGTCGAACGGCTGCGCAGCTACCCGCTGATGCACCTGGGCACCGCGCCGACCAGCAGACCGACCTGGTGGATCAAGCGCGCGGCCGACCTGGTGCTCGCGGCGGTCGCCCTGGTCGTGCTGGCGCCGGTCATCGGCCTGTGCGCGCTCGCCGTGCTCGTCGAGAGCGGCCGGCCGATCTTCTTCCGGCAGGTCCGCGTCGGCATGGACGACCGCACGTTCGTCCTCTACAAGATCCGCAGCGTCCGCCAGACCGGTGAGGACGACTCCCAGGTCAGGTGGTCGGTGGTGGGCGACGCCAGGGTCGGGCCGGTCGGCCGGTTCCTGCGGCGCACCTCGCTCGACGAGCTGCCGCAGCTGTGGAACGTCCTGCGCGGCGACATGTGCGTCGTCGGGCCGCGACCCGAACGGCCGGGTTTCGTTCGCGAGTTCTCGGCAATTCACGAGCTATATTGGGCTCGGCACCGCGTTCCGACGGGCCTGACCGGTTTGGCTCAGGTCCACGGGTTGCGCGGTGACACCTCGATCGCCGACAGGTCTCGATACGACAACTACTACATCGCGAATTGGTCGTTGTGGCTCGACCTGAGGATTCTACTGATGACAGCGGGTGAGTTGTGTTGTCGCAGAAATCGCTGACGAGTAGATTCGCCGCTGTCGCTCTCGTACTTCTTTCGAGTGCATGTGTGGTCAGCCAGGCCACCGAACCGGTCGTCACCGCGCCGGTGCCGAAACCGCTGGCGCCGTGCGCCTGGTGGTACGGCATCGGCGACTCGCCGTCGCAGTGGGAGATCAAGTCCGCCGCCCGGCACTACGACGTGGTCGTGCTCAACGCGTGGGAGACGGCGGCCATGCGCAAGCTCCACGAGCTGAACCCCAAGGTGAAGGTCCTCGTCTACAAGGACTTCTCCAGCACCCGCAACTACGCCGGCGCGGTCGAGGGGATGCGGGACGCCAAGTACCTGCCCACCGGCATCGGGTACTTCGCCGCGGAGAGGCAGCACCCGGAGTGGTTCGCGAAGGACACCGGCGGCAAGCGCATCGAGTGGAAGGGCTACCCGAAGCACTGGCAGATGGCGGTGTGGGACCCGGCCTACCAGAAGGCGTGGTCGGACGCGGTCGTCGGCGAGGTGCTCCGCGAGGGCTGGGACGGGGTGCTGGCGGACAACGACTTCAGCTCGCTGAAGTACTACTCGCCCGCGGTGATCGCGGGCACCGCCGACACCGCCGGCACGGACCGGTTGCTGCGCGAAGGCCTCGACGGCATGCTCGCGCTCACCGGTGACGCCCTGGAGAAGGCGGGGAAGATGCTGGTGCCCAACGTGTCGGAGTCGCAGCTGACACCGGGCCGCTGGGCGGCGCACTCGCGCTACTCGGGCGCGATGGAGGAGAACTTCGGCCTGCGCGGCGACGACGGCGCCGGCGAGCTGATCACGTTCCAGGGCAACCAGTTCAAGGAGCAGCGGGCCCAGGCCGCGCTGGGGGAGTCCTGGCTGCTGCTGATCACGCACACGAAGTCCGAGCAGGAGGAACGGGTCGGGTACGCGTCCGCCGCGCTCCTCGCGAGCCCCCGCACGTGCTGGACGAGGGCCAACCCCGACTACAAGAACCCGTACTGGTCGCTGTACCAGGACGCGCGGCTCGGCGAGGCGGTCGAGGCGGCCACCCGCCTGCCGAGCGGTGTCTGGCACCGCCGCTACAGCAACGGCTGGGTGGCCGTGAACCCGACGAAGACCTCCGTGTTGCTGACGCCGCCCGCGGGTCTCGCGACCCTGCGCGGCGATCCGGTCCCCGCCCAGCTCGACCTGCCCGCCGCCGACGCGGTCGTGCTGGTCAACGCTCCGAAACCGTGAGCGCGCGGTAGAGGTCGAGATGCCGCCGGGCGCACACCTCGGCGGTGAACCGCTCCCGCGCACGGGTCGCGAGCCTCCGGCCGGTGCTGCCGGGGTCAGGATCGGCGAACAGGTCGCGCAGCCGTGCGGCGAGCGAGGCCACGTCACCGGGGCGCGGGCAGTCGGAGCCGGGAACGCCCAGCATGTCCGCCACGCCGCCGGTGTCCGTCGCGACCACCGGTTTGCCCGCCGCCATGGCCTCCGCGACCACGAGGGGCTGCTGCTCCATCGTGGACGGCAGGACCAGGGCGTCGTGGTCGAGCAGCAGTTCGGGGACGTCCGAGCGGAACCCGAGGAACCTCACCCTGGCCGAGAGGCCACGGCGGGCGGCCCTTCCCTCTGCCTGTGTCCTCTGAGGACCGTCGCCGACCACCGTGAGCGTCGCGTCCGGCGGCATCGTGGTCTCGAGCGCGTCGAGCAGGGTCAGCAGGCCCTTGCGCTCCACGAGCAGGCCCACGAACACGAGGCTGCGCACGGGACCGGCGGGCGGGTCCGCGGCACCGACGTCGACGCAGTTGTCGATGTGGGTCATGCGGTGCGGGGGCACGTACAGGCGGTCGCGCAGGAACTGCCCCATCTCCCTGGCGGGTACCACGGTCCGGTGCACGACCCTGGCCACGGCGGCGTCGGCGGCGAGCACGGCCCGCGTGTACGCGGGCGGCGCCATCGCGCCCCGCACCCCGCGGAACCACGGCTCCTCCACGTCGTCGGGCACCCCGTGGTAGGTGTGCACGATCCTGGTCCCCGTGGTCGCCAGTCCCGCGCTCACCAGGCCGGACCTCCTGTCCTGCGCGTGCACCACGTCCGGCCGCCACGACCTGAGCGCGGCGCGGGCCTGGCGGGCCGCGCGCACGTCTCCCTTGCGCGGCACGAGGATCTCCTCGAAGAACGGGTCGACCAGCTCGGCGCCCCGCCGGGGGCGCGGGCCGAAGACGCGCACGTCGGCGCTGCCGGACTTGGCCAGCGCCGCGGCGAGGCGGACGGTGACGTCCACCGGGCCACCGCTGTCCTGGGTGAGCAGGTAGGCGATCCGTGTCATCGTCGTCCTCCCTCGGGGACCAGCTTCGCGGTGAGCGACAGGACCTGGTCCGTCATGCGGTCGCGGTCGAACAGGGTTTCGGCGCGCACCCGGCCGCGCTTGCCCTCGGCGGCGGCGAGCTCCGGGTCCGCGAGCCGGAGGGCGACCGCGTGCGCGAGAGCGCTCACATCGCCCGCGGGCACGACCTCGCCCGCGTCGCCGAGGCTCTGCCGGACGCCCTCGACGTCGAAAGCGACGACCGGACGTCCGCAGGCCATCGCCTCCAGCGGCACCAGGGCCATGCCCTCGGCTCGGGAGGGCAGGACCACGACGTCCGCTTCGGCGTAGAAGGTGTCGACGGCGTCGCTGTGCCCGTGCCAGTGCACCGCGGGGTGGCCGGTGGCTCGCAGCGCCGCGGCCATCGGGCCGTCGCCGACGATCACCAGCCGCGCGTCCGGCACCGCGGCGAGCACCAGTGGCCAGGCCCGCAGCAGCAGGTCCTGGCCCTTCTGGTGGGCCACCCGGCCGACGCACACCGCTGTGGGCGTCTCGTCCTCCTTGGGGCGCGGGCGCAGGCGTCGCGTGTCGACGCCGTTGCAGACGACCCCGGCCGGCGCGGTCACACCCGCCGCGCGGCCGACCGCCAGCTCGTCGTCGCTGACGCAGAGGAGCAGGTGGGTCCAGCGCGAGGCCAGCGACTCCCAGACCCGGCAGGCGCGGCTCAGCAGGCCGCCGGCGACGCGGAACGACCACAGGTGCGGCTGGAAGAGCGTGGGCGTGCGGCCGCGCAGCACCAGCCTGCCCAGGCCGGCCTTGGAGCTGTGCAGGTGCACGACGTCCGGCTGGAGCGCGCGCACGATCTTCCGCAGCGCCAGCAGCTCCAGGGCGGTGCGGGGGCCGGGGGAGCGCGTCGCCAGCCAGGACCGCACGGGGATTCCGGCAGCCCCCGCCTCGTCGGCGAGCCGGCCCGGCGGGCAGGCGATGGTGACGTCCCAGCCGCGCCGCCGCTGCGCGCGGGCCAGGTCCAGCACCACGGCGGCGACCCCGGCCTCGACCGGCTGGGTCACGTGCACGACCTTCACGCGCGCTCCTTGAGTCCGATGAGGACGGTGCGGGTCGGCGGCAGGGCGACCGCGCAGTAGGCGGCGGCCAGCGCCGATCCGGTGGCGATGAGGCCGGCCACACCGGTGCTCCCGGGCAGCACGGTGCTCAGCCCGAGGCAGAGGAGCCCGCCGGCGGCCACCGCGGCGAGCGCGCGGACCGGCAGGGGGAACGCGAGACCGTTGCGGGCCAGCACCAGCCACGTCAGCGGGACGAGCAGCCACACCACGGCCACCTGGGTGATCGCGACCGCCACCACGCCCTGCTCGGTGGTGAACACCAGCGCCGTCAGCAGCGCCACGAGGTGCACGGTTTCGAGGGCGAGGTACTGCCGGGCGTGCCCGGCCGCCCTGATCACCTGGTACCAGACGTGCAGCAGGCCCAGCCCGAACCCGTAGCCGCACAGCAGGACCAGGACCGGCGCCGCGCGCGCCCACTGCTCGCCGAGCACTACGACACCGTCCGCCAGCAGGGCGACGACGACGTACAGGCCACCGGTGACCACGAGGGTCGCGACGGTGAACCGGTGCAGGGTCGCGGGCAGCCGGTCCGTCCGTCCACTCCGGACCAGCTCGGCGCAGATCGGGAAGAGCACTCCGCCGAGCACGACCGCGACCACGATGTACGGCACCCAGGCGATCCGGAACGCGAGCGAGTAGCCGCCGACGGCCTCGGGGCCGAGCACGTGCCCGATCGCGAGGTAGTCGACGTTGATCAGCAGCACGGCGATGAGGGCGCCCGGCCCGACGACGGCGATCCAGGACGAGGCCTCCGCCGCTGCGGTGCGGTCCCAGGCCGGGCGGATCCGCGCCCCGGCGACGGCCGCCAGCACCGGTTGCGCCACCGCCGTGCACAGCAGACCGGCCACCAGCGCCGAGGGACCGGTGCCCCGCGCGGCCAGCGCCACGGTCACCACGGCCCCGAGCAGCATGCCGCCGGCGTCGGGCAGCATCCGGCGCCGGAAGTCGAGGTCGCGGTGCATCAACGCCATCTGCACGCCGCCCGCCGCCGTGAACGGCAGGGTGAGCGCCGCGAGCCGCAGCATCCCGGCGGCCTCGGGGGCGCCGAGGGCGGTGGCGATCGGGTGCGCGGCGGCGATCACCACGACGGCGAGCACCGCACCGGCCGTGACGCTCATCGTGAGCACCGTGCCCGCCGTGCGCGCCGGGTCGAGAGCGGTGCGGCTGACGACGTCGTAGACGCCCATCGCCTGGACGACCTGGCCGATGTTGACCACCGACACGACCAGGGCCACCGCGCCGAGGTCGGCTTCGGTGAGGAACACCGCGAGCGCGAGGGTCACCACGACCTGGCTGCTCTTGCTCACCAGGTTGACCGCGAAGAGCCACAGCGACCCCCGCACCGCCACGTCTGTCATGTGGCGCGCCGGGTGTGCCGCACCGCGAACACCACCAGCACCAGCCAGGCCGCGACGACCGCCAGTCCGTCGAGGGTGACGCTCGCCCGTGCCCCGAAGAGGCTTCTCACGGCCGTGTCGACGAAGTGCAGGTGGGCGAACGGAACCGCGAGCAGCAGGACCGCGCATCCGGCCCACCGCCAGTGGGCCTCCGCCCGGCGCCGCCAGCACAGGACGGCCAGGGCGACGAGGGCGGGAACCGCGATCAGCACGTCGCCGGGCTGGTGCACGAGCGCGACGACGATGCCGAGGCAGCTCACCACGTCCGCGACCTCCGAGCCGCCCTCGTGCCGGTCCAGCCTGCGGGCCAGCAGCGCGGTCACGGCGAGAACACCGCACAGCGCCAGCAGTTCCGCCGCGGGAGGGAGCCATCCGGTGGTGCGGAAGAAGACCGCCGGGAGGTCGATGCGCTGGGCCGTCATCGAGTCGACCGCGCCGTACCCCGTGGCGGCGGCCCACTCCAGGTTGCGCGAGATCACCGCCACGAACTCGCCGATCCCACCGCCGCGCACGACGAGCAGCGCGGCCACCGGCAGGCTCGCCGCGGCGGCGATGGCGGTGCCCGTGAGCGCGACCCGCCGGTTCCCGCGCACGAACAGCAGCAGGGCCAGCGGCAGCCCGAACTGGGGCTTGAGCCAGGCGAGGGCGAGCGCCGCGCTCGCCCACCTCGGGTTCGACTCCCGCAGCACCAGCGCCCCGGCCACGCTGACCGCGACCAGCGGGTTGACCTGGCCGATGTACATCTGCGCCTTGCCGACCTGGCTCGTCACCAGCAGGGTGCCGATCACGACGGTGCCCGCGACCAGCGGCAGGCGTGCCCGGCCGGCGGCCATCACCGAGAGGACCACCAGCAGCACCAGGCAGGCCAGCGCGAACGCGACGGCGCCCACCCGGTAGTCCGGCAGCGCGAACGGCAGGTGCAGCACCAGGTGGTAGGGCTGGTAGAGGTTGAAGTTCTGCCGCACGGGCCAGTGCGCGAACATCACGGCGGGGTCGTACGGGTTGCCGCCGCCCAGGAACTCGCGGATCGGGAAGTACAGCGCGTCGCGGAAGTCCTGCATGCGTTCCTCCGGCAGGTTCTCCTCGGTCGGCAACGGCACCTCCCACGACGGCCGCAACGCGCGGAAGGCGCTGGCCGCTCCGGCGAGCGCCACCAGCGCGACGAGGACCGCCCTGGCCAGACCGGCCCGGTTCGTCGTGGTGATCACGCCAGCACCACCGCCACGACCACGGACGAGGTGGGCAGCACCGCGAGAGCGGTGGCGAGGTCGGTGCGCCGGTGGTTCTCGGCGACCGCGATCACCGCCGTGCCGTCCCCCGGCTCGGAAGCCTTGTCCGGCAGTGCCCGCGCGAGCTCCTCCGCCCGTTCGGCGAGCGACGGGCTGATCGGCAGCACCCGCACCGGGCGTGCCGCCGCGAGGCACAACGCCGTGAGCCGCTCGGTGAGCCCGGGATCGCCGTCGTGCGCGACGACGACCGGGTGCCCGATGCCCGCGAGCGCGGGTCCGGCGACGTTGCCGCGCAACTGCCGCAGCGCCGCGACGGCCACTCCGGCGATCACCGCCGCGACCAGCGCGAGCCCGGTGGCGAGCCGCCAGTCCGGCGTCACCGTCGCGGTCTCGGGACGGTCGTCGACCAGCCGGAACCGCGCGGCGGGCGCGAGCAGGTCGGCCTCGATCACGGCCTTGGCCACGGCGGTCACCGCCGTGGCCGCGTGCTCGGCCGAGTCCGCGCGCACGGTGAGCCGCGCGACGCCGGACGCCGGCACCAGCTCGACCGCGATGGCACCGGCCATGCGCTCCGGCGACGTGCCCGCCGCCTTCGCCGCCGCGTCCAGCACCGACGGGCTGCGCACCAGCTGCACCACCGCGGGGGCGGCGAGCGAGGTCACCTCGCCGAACTGGGTGCTGTCCGGTGTGGACGGTGTGGCCAGCAGGGCGATCCTGCCCTCGCTCTCGCCGTCGCGCCAGGCGACCGCCAGCAGCACGAGCGCACCGGCCACCACCGCGGCCAGCACCCCCTCCAGCACAGCTCTGGGAACCCTCATCGTCCCTCCAGGACGGTACGAAGCAGCTCGTCGTAGGACTTCATCAACGCGTGCGCGCCCGGTCCGTCGTCACGGGACGCGGCGACCGAACGCGCGGTGGGGGAGCTCAGCAAGCCGCGCAGCGCCTTGGCGGTCTGCCCGGGGCTGCGGCGCGGCACCAGCACCCCGCCACCACCCGCCAGGACCTCGCGTACACCGTCCACATCGGACGCGACCACCGGGCGGTGCGCGGCCAGCGACTCGAGCAGCGCGATCGGCATGCCCTCCCAGTCGCTGGTCAGCACCGTGACGTCCGCGGCCTCCAGCAGGTCGCGCACGTCGGTGCGGGTACCCAGGAACCGCACGCCGGAGAGCCCGCGGGCGCGTTCCTCCAGCGCGGCGCGCTGGCTGCCGTCACCCGCGAGCCACAGCTCGGCCTCGCCGGGGACCAGGCCCCAGGCGTCGAGCAGCACGTCGTGGCGCTTCTGCGGTTCGAGCCGGGCCGGGCACAGCGCGACCGGCACGTGGGGCGGCGTGCCGAGCGCCGCCCGCACGGTCGCGCGGTCGGTGCGGGCGGGTTCGGGGAAGACCGCGTTGGGGATCACGACCACCGAGGTGAGACCGGTGTCGTGCAACCGCTCCCGCGCGGCGGCCGCCACGGCGACGACGGTGTCCGAGACCCGGCGCAGGACCCGGACGGCACCGGGCACGTCGGCCGCGGCGACGCCGTGGAACACCGTCACCAGCGGCCGCCGCGGCGCCGCGATCCTCGCGACCAGGCTGGCGGAGACGTTGTGCGCCAGCACGACATCGGGCCGGAACCGGCGCACGGCCCTCCGCGTCGCCCACGCCGCGCGCAGCACGCCGGCCGGCGACCTGCGGGCCGGCGGCACGTCGAACACGGGCACCCCGTCCCGCCGCAACGCCTCGGCGCGGAAACCGCCCCCGCTGGCCACCGCGGACTCCCAGCCGACGTCACCGCCCGCCCTCGCCATGCCGGCGACGAGCGCCTCCGCGCCACCGGAGCCCATCTCGCTGATCACGTGGAGGACGCGCATCGGCCACTCTCCTTCAGGGCTCGCTGCTCGATCGCGACGGCGACGGCGACGAGCGACCACAGGGGCAGGTAGTACTGCTCGGACAGGAAGACCGACGCGACCAGCACGGCGATCAGCGCGGCCTGGACGGCCACCGGCTCGCGCCGGTCGCCGCCGCGGCGCACGGCCCGTTCACCCGCGACGAACCCGAGCGCGACCAGGCCGATGAGCACCGCGAAGCCGGTCACCCCGAGCTCCGCGGCCACTTCGAGGAACAGGTTGTGCGCCACCGGGGTCTGCTCGTCGACCTCCGCGTTGCGCGAGGCCGCGGCGTAGCCCTGGCGGAAGCCGCCGGGCCCGACCCCGAGCAGCGGGTCGTCGGCCAGCATCCGCGCGGCCGCCTGCCAGCGCAGCACCCTGGTGTCGGCGTTGGTGCCCGCGATGTGGCTCTTCTCCTGCACCGCCCGCGCGAGCTCCGCCTGAGCGGCCTGGGCGAACACCAGCGCCGCCACCCCGGTCACCGCGGCGGTGACCACCACCGCCCGGACCGGGATGCCGCGCCGGGCGACCAGCCACACCAGCGCGCAGGCCAGCGCGATGCCACCACCGCGGGAGAACGTCGCCGCCGCACCGGCCACCAGGACGGCGCCGGGCAACAACAACAGCATCCGCGACCGGCCCCCCACCGGCAGCGCGACCAGCAGCGGCAGCGCCGCCACGAGGAAGAACGCCAGGTCGTTGGGATCCTCCAGCGGCCCGGTCGCGCGCGGCTGCCCGCCGAGGACGCTGAGCAGCCCGCCGGTCGCCGCCAGCACGGCGCCACCGACCGCGCAGGCGAGCAGGGCCCAGACCGGGACCTCGCGCGCGGCGACGTCGGCGAGGACGACCGTGATCACCAGGAACGGCACCCACCGCACCAGGTACTCGAGGGTGAACGGCTCGGCGGAGTGCACTGCGGACGTGGCGAGCAGGACCACCGCCAGCAGCGCGATCAGGAGGTGCAGCGGGTGCGGCGCGGGCAGTCTGCGGTGCCGCACGAGCGAGACCACCCAGGCGGCGATCAGCGCCGCAGGCACGACTTTCGCCAACTGGCCGTGCAGTTGCAGCAGGTAGCCCTCCAGCGGGGCCAGCCCCACCGCGGCGCAGGCCAGGACGCGCAGCGCGGCCGTCAGCCACATGTGACCGGATCCCGTTCGCGCAACCCGGTCGCCGCGACGCGGGTGACGTGCTCGCCGGTGCCGACGACGTCGAAGTGCTCGCGCAGCGACGACAGCACCCAGCCCAGCAGCGCGACCTTCTCCCGGCCCGGCACGGCCATGCCGGGGAAGAACTCCATGCCCGGTGCCTCGGCGGCGGTGAGCACGTCGGTCGGGTGCAGCAGGACCGACGGGGAAACGGCGCGGGCGCGGCACAACCGCAACGCCGTGCGGAAGTAGCCGCGGGCGAGCCGTGGTGAGAGCTGGTGCAGCTGCAGGAGGTAGGCGCCGTGGATGGGCACCCGCAGCAGCGGCATCGTCGTCACCGGCAGCTCGACCAGGCCGTTGTCGCGCCAGCGGTAGGCGTCGTTGGGGCCCCTGACCCTGCCGAAGCCGCCGAACAGGTCGGCCCCGCCGTCGGTCGAGCCCGCGGTCCGGTTGTGGTAGGCGCGGGCGAGCGGGCCGATCCACGTGGGCAGAACGCTGGCGTCGTAGCGGTATCCGCGCCGGGTGAGGACGTCGAGCAGTCCGGGCGTGACGCTGTAGCCGGGACCGCGGAACCCGGTGGGGCGCGGTGCGCCGGCGGCCGTGATCGCCTCTTCCGCGCGCGCCACCTCGGCTTCGAGCTCCGCCTCCGGGTACCGGTGCAGCCAGGGCCGGTGCCAGAAGGAGTGGTTGGCCACCTCGTGCCCGGCGGCGGTGATCGCCGCGACCGCCGCGGCGCCGTCGTCGCGCTCGGCGTCCGCCCCGACGACGAAGACCGTGGTGGTCAGGCCTTGTTCGCCGAAGACGTCGAGCAGCCTCGGCACCGCGGACGGCAGGAAGCTCGGCAGGTGCTCCCACCCGGGGTCGCCGTGCGTCCTGAGGTAGGCCCAGAGGTTGTCGAGGTCCAGCGAGACGCTGGCGACCGGCTTCACCGCTCACCTCCGGCGGGGACGAGCCGCCGGGCCGGCGCGGCGGTGGCGCCGAGCACCAGCACGCCGCCCACCACGAGCAGGATCCCCAGCACCACCCACCACTCGCGGCCCGGCGCGATCCGGTCGCCCATCACCGCGAGCCCGGCGACCGAGCTGATCACCACCGTGGTCGCGTCCATCGACGCCACCGCGGACGTGGCCGACCCGCGTTGCAGGGACGCCGCCAGGCACGCCTGACCGGCGAACGCGGCGATCACCATCAGCCAGGTCAGCGGGTGCGACACCAGCTCCGGCAGCGGTTTTCCCGCCACCGTGCGCGCGGCCACCGCGACCACCGCGAAGGCGACGCCGGCCAGCACCGGCGTCGCGGACTTGAGCGCGCGCGCCAGCGGGAGCACCGCCAGGGTCAGCAGACCCAGCACGGCCAGGCTCGGCAGCAGGGGGAGCTCGCGGGCCGAGGACGGCGCCGCCGCGCCCGTGAGCAGCAGCAGCCCGCACGCCATGACCGCCAGCACCGCGACCTCGACGCGCCGGATCCGCCAGCCGAGCAGCACCACGCCGATCACCGTCGCCAGCCCGACCGCGCACGAGGACCCGGCCTGCACCAGGTAGAGCGGCAGGTGCTCGCGGGAGAGGAAGGCGAACCCGAAACCGCCGGCCTGGCCGGCGAAACCGAGCAGGTACAACCGGTCCGACGCCAGGCGCGCGAGCAGCCCCACGCCTGCGCCGGGGCGGTCGTCGGCCCTGCGCGCGGCGACGGTCTGCGCGACTATCCCCAGCCCGTACAGCACAGTGGACACAGCAAGCGCCAGATGACCGGACAAGCGGGACTCTCCGTTGGGTTCGGCGAAACACGCGTCGGCGCGCACCTCAGATGAGCGCGCACACTACGACACACCTCTGCCGCAACACTTTCGAGCGATATGCCAGGCAACGCTTTCGAGTGAACGTGCGCGGGATCGGCCCGGAAACGTCAAGATCGATGAAGTAGCTTGCCGCCGTGCGCGAAACGAACACCGTGACGATCGTCTGCGGCACGAGGCCCGAACTGATCAAGCTCGCGCCGCTGGTGGACCACTTCGGCAGCGCGTGCACCATGATCTACACCGGTCAGCACTACGACCGCTCGATGTACTCGCTCATCCGCCGGGAAGTGCCGGAACCGGGCGGTTTCCACGAGCTGCGCCTGGGCGGCCTGCGCCGGGGCGACCAGCTCGGCCGCGCGGTCGCGGCCGTCGACGAGGTGCTGGCCGCCGAACGCCCGGCGGCCGTGGTGGTGCAGGGCGACACGACGTCGGCGCTCGCGGGAGCGTTGGCGGCCAACGCCTGCGACCTCCCGCTGGTGCACGTCGAGGCGGGCCTGCGCAGCTACGACCGCGCGATGCCGGAGGAGCACAACCGGGTGCTCATCGACCACCTCGCCGACCTGTGCTGCGCGCCGACCCCGTTGAACCGCCACAACCTCCTGGCCGAGGGCGTGGCGGACAGCCGGATCGCCGTCACCGGCAACACCGTCGTCGAGGCGCTGGCGCACGCGTTGCCGTCACCGGACGAGGAGAGCGCGGCGCTGTCGGCGTGGGGGCTGACCCGCGACCGCTACGCGCTGGCCACGATCCACCGGCCGGAGAACGTCGACGACGCCGGGAACCTCGAGACGATCCTGCGCGAGCTCGGCGACCTGCCGCTGCCGGTGGTGCTGCCGCTGCACCCGCGGACCGCGCACCGCGTCAGCGCGTTCGGCCTCGACGGGCTGCTGCCCGGGCTGCGGGTGATCGAGCCGCAGCCCTACCGGACGTTCCTGGCCCTCGCGCACGGTGCCGCGGTGATCGTGTCGGACTCCGGCGGGATCCAGGAGGAGGTCAGCGTGCTGAAGAGGCCAGTGGTGGTCGTGCGGCGCAGCACCGAGCGGCCGGAGATCGAGGGCACGTTCGGCACCCTGGTCCCTCCCGGCCCGCTGCTGGGCGTCGCGGTGCGGCCGTGGCTCGACGACGTCCGCGGGCACCGGGCCGCGTTGCGGGAGATCCCGTCGCCCTACGGGACGGGCTCGCCGTCGGCGCTCATCGCGTCGGCCGTGCGCGCGATGCTCGAGCCGGTCGGCGAACCCGTCCTGGCCGGCCTCCGGCCGGCGTAGGTGGTGTGGCCGCGCCCCCCTTCGCCGCGGCCACACCGGGATCAGCCCCGCACCAGCTCCACCCGGTGCTCCGGCTCGACCCCCTCGGCGGGACGCGGCTCCGGCAGCGGTGAGCGCAGTGCCCGCCCCGACGCGAGCACGGACTGCCAGGTGTCCCACACGGCGATGAGCGCCGCCGACAACACGACGGAGACGGCGATGGCCAGCACGCCGTCGTCCTCGAGCAGCGCCACGGTGGCCGCGATCGCCCACAGCTCGGCGGCGGTGAACACGACGGCGAACACCACCCGCTCCGCGTGCCTGCGGCGGGCCCGCCGCAACTGCTTGCGAGAGCTGGTTTCCGGCGGCTGGCGGCGCTTCATGACGGCTCCTGGGTGGGTGCTCGGCGACCTGTGCACCAAGGAAAGCGCCACCACGGCACAACGTCTGCGTCAGATGCCACACAGCGAACGCAATTCGTCCTCGCGCAGAATCTCGATGCTGGTGCGGCTCGTCGCGATGATCTCCGCGTCCCGCAACGTCTTCAGCGCCCTGGCGAGGGTCTCCCGCGAGATCCCCGCGATGCCCGCGAGCTCGCGCTGGCTCAGCGGCACCGTCGTGATCATGTCGTTCGCCCCGCGGTGCGCGAGGTCGAGCAGCACCGCGCCCACGCGGTGCAACGACGGCCCGGTCCTGAGGTCCTGCTGCTGGCTCGCGTCCCGTTGACGTGCCACCACGACGCGCAACATCGCCCACGCGATCCCGGGATGCGCCGTGCACAACCTCTTCAGCGAACCCGCGGCGATCATCACCCCCTCGACGCGGTCCACGGCGGTGAGGGTCGCCGACCGGCACCGCCCGTCGATGGCGGCGAGCTCACCGATGATCTCGCCGGGCCCCCTGACCGCGAGCACCGCCTCCTCACCGCTGGGGGAGAACCGGCTCACCCGCACCCGCCCGCGCGAGACCACCAGCACGTTGCGCGACTCGTCCCCCTGGTGGCAGATCACCGATCCCGGGCCGAACGCCACCCGCGTCGCCGCGGCCTGCAGCGCCGTGCGGTCGGCTGGTTCGAGCATCCCCCAGAAGGAGTGGCCGATCCCCATGCTTCCATGATTCACGCACCAGGACGCCGGTGACTGCCCCGATCGATCTAAATCTCCGATGTTCCCCGCGGATTCCGCAACGGGCGTTCGCGGTCGTCCGATGATCGGGGTGGCGTCGCTCTGGTCCTAACGGCTGAATCTCCGATCGGGTGGTCCAGTCCGCTCGTGCGCCGGAGGTGTTGCTGGTGTAGTTACCCGCGAATGTCTGCGGGTCGAGATGCCGATGGGTGAAGCTGCGCGTTGTGTGTCATCCGGCGCAGTGCCGAGGCCGTTGACCTGGTATCGACGCAGCAGCTCGCCGGTGGGCGCCGGCGTGGTGTCGCGGGAGGGACGGTTGTGTCACTTTCACCGACTGAGCATCGGACGATCATCGCGGTGGACGTTGCGGAGTTCACCCGGCGCGACCGTCGGGTGAATGACCTTCTCGTGGTGCACGAAGGGCTCTACGGTGTGTTGAAGGCCGCGTTCGCCGACGTCGGCGTCGACCTGAGCCACTGCGCTACCGAGGATCGCGGTGATGGCGCTTTGATTCTCGTACCGTCGACCGTGTCGAAGAGCGAGCTCGCCGACAAGCTGCCCGAACGCCTGGTGGCCGAGCTCCGCCGCTACAACTCGACCAAGGCCGAAGCGGCGAAGATCAAGCTGAGGGTCGTCCTGCACGCCGGCGACATCCGCCAGAACGAGCACGGCTGGGTCGGGCACGCGCTGAACCACGCCTGCCGGATCCTCGAAGCCGACATCCCGAAGACCGAGCTGAGGAACTCCGGGAGCGTGCTGGCTGTCATCGCCTCCGCGCACTTCTACCAAGAGGTGATCTTCGACGACGCCGGCAGCGCACCGGACTCCTACCACCGCATCGACGTCTCGGTGAAGTCGTTCCAGGGGCACGCGTGGTTGCGGCTGCACGGTGCCGTGATGCCGCTCAGCACCGCGCCCGCGGAACCCGCGGCGGTACTGCCGGACCCGGATCTCGCGGACCTGGCCGTGCGAGGTCTTTTCACCGGTGACGAGGTGAAGGTCCTGCGCGAGCTGCTGGCCGACGCCGAGACCGCACGGCTGCCGATGCTCGTGAGCCGTGCGACCGGTTCGGTGGTGCCGATGCCCCGCTTCGGGTCGGTGTGGGACGCGTTCACCCACCTCGCCGACGTCAACGCCGGGCCGGACGGTATTCCTCCCGCGGTCGAGTTCCTCGAACTCCTCGCGGAAGAACTCGGCGGCGACAATGGTGCCGAGCTGAAGGCTTGGGCGGCCCGGAAAGTCCGCGGCCTGCGCCGTGCGAACGCGCGGCAGGAACGCCAGGCGGCGAGATCTCCGCTTCCGGCCGAACCGCGGCTGCGGCTGATGATCGTGGTTGAGCTCGACGGCATCGATGACAACCGCTGCCGTCTTTCCTTCTGGCGCCAGGACGATCCACTGGACTGGCCGCCGCTTCGGGGTGAGGTGGGCGAGGTGCGCGTCGACGAGCTCGAGCAGCGAATAGACGATTTGATCATCGACGCCGAAGGCAGGTGGTCCGGGCAGTCGGTGTCCGTCGCACTGGATTTCGTGCTCCCCCGGCCGCTGCTAAGGTTGCCGATCAGTTCGTGGAAGAAGGAGCGCAGGTCAGGCGATCCACGACCAATCGTCTACGACTACGTGCTGAGCTTGAGATCGCTGGAACGAATGCGGGCCACGTACTGGCATCGCCCTTGGCGCGTGCGATGGGAATCCAGCTCCAGTGACACCCCGCTGTGGGAAAGAATTCACCCGTACGGTGCACCGCAAGGCAAGGAGAATGCCATCGACGCCGTGCTGAGCGAATCCAGATGGGTTGGTTTGGTGATGGACGAACCACCTTCCCCGCGTCCGGATCCGAGTGCCGGGCCCGATGCGCTGACCGCCGCGTTGCGGGCGGGTTTGCCGTTGGTGCTGTGGCACCCCGCGGCGCGCGCGGAGGACCTGCGGGCGATCGTCGCCTGGCTCGTCTCCGGTGAGGGAGGGATCCTCGGCCTGCCCGACCGCCACCGGCACGCGCAGCTGTCCGCGGCCGAAGGGGATCTCGTGCGGGATCTCGTGGTGCTGCTCGACGACCCGAACTGGACGGTCGCTCTCGACGGACCTGCGGCTCCGACGTCGGGCGGAGGCCGGGGATGAGCGTGCACGAACGGGGAACAGGCAGTCGGCGCACTGGCTTCGACGCTCCTGACTGGTGGATCTACCGCGGCACGGGCCGGCCGATGCACGACATCGACCTGACCGAGATCCTGCCGCCCCCACCACCCTGGCGGGATTTCCGCGGCGGCCCGGTCTCGGAGCAGGTCCTGCCGCCGGACGACGACGGCGAGGCGGATCGCAGGCTCGGGCCGGAAATCCACCTGGCGGAATGGGACGTCGACGCGCACGAGCTCGACGTGGTCAATGCCGCGCTCTACTTGCGCCGGCCGTTGTTGCTGACCGGAAAACCTGGGGTGGGGAAGTCGAGCCTCGCCTACCGCATCGCCAGGGAATTGCGGCTGGGCCGCGTGCTGAGGTGGCCCATCACCAGCCGCACGACCCTCGCGTCAGGTCTCTACGATTATGACGCCATAGGCCGAGTGCAATCCGCCGCCGTGCGGTCGGCCGGTGCCGAGGAGACCGCCATCGGTGACTTCGTGCGGCTCGGCCCGCTGGGAACGGCATTCCTGCCGAGCGCTTTGCCGCGGGTCGTGCTGATCGACGAGCTGGACAAATCCGAGTCGGATCTGCCCAATGATCTGCTGAGCATCTTCGAGGACGGCGAGTTCGTCATTCCGGAGCTGGCGCGAGTTCGCGAACAACTGCGTGCCGTATCCGTCCACACGAACGACCCGAACGGGACCGCGACCGTGGAGGACGGCAGGGTGGCCTGCCGGGCTTTTCCCGTGGTGGTGATGACGAGCAACGGAGAGCGTGAATTCCCTCCCGCCTTCCTGCGCCGTGTCCTGCAATTGGAGATCAAGGATCCGAGCGCCGAACAACTGGCGGCCATGGTGGCCAACCACCTCCTGGACCCGCAGGGCGAACACCGGGAACGGCTCGTGCGGGAGTTCATCGAGAAGAGCCGGGCGGAGGGCGGTCTCCCGGCGGACCGGTTGCTGGACGCGGTCTACCTCGCCACCTCGGGCGCTTACCAGCCGGACGACGCGGCGTGGCCGCGGCTCGTCGATGCGCTGTGGCGAAGACTGACGGAGCAGTGACATGGGTGGCATCGAGGGTCTCGACTGGCCCGAAGTTGCGGACATCGTCTGGCTGGCCGCCGCGATGCGGGACGGCACGACGGGAAACCGGGCCCCTGATCCTGCCTCGACGCCGCCGGAACCCGGTCACGCGCCGCCGGAACCCGGCGAGGTGGCCGAACCTCCCGGTCATGACGTGCCTGCGGCGGAGGAACCCGAGCCGGAGCCGATCGGTGCGACGGCACCGCGCGAAGTTCGCGAACCCTCGATTGCCGGCTCGTGGTACGGCGACGGCGAAGCGGCCCCTGATCTGGTGCCCGCCCACTCCGACGGTCCGGCGCTGGCGGAGTCGCTGGACTGCTTCCGCGCTCTGCGGCCGCTCAAGCGCGAGATTCCCTCCGCCCGTGACGACGCGATGGTCCTGGACGAGGTGGCGACGGCCGAGCGGACGGCGCAAACCGGTGTGTGGTGGCCGGTCACCCGTTCGAGAGCGGAGCGTTGGCTGGACTTGACGGTGATCCTGGACAACAGTCCGTCGATGTCCTTGTGGCGGCCCAAGGTCGTGGCCTTCATGGAGCTCCTGGCACGGCTGGGGGCGTTCCGCACGATCCAGTTCCGCCTGGTCGACGTCGTCCGCGGGGCGGATGGCAGGGCGGTCCCGGTGCTGCGCGGCGGGACCGCCGGCGCGCCCGCGCGGGACCCGGCGGAGGTGCTGGACGTGTCCGGCAGGAGGGTCGCCCTCCTGGTGACGGACGGCGTCGGTGAGCTCTGGCGGCCGGAGGTCCTGCACCCGGTGCTGGCCCAGTGGGCGCGGTCGATGCCGGTGAGCGTCGTCCACCTGCTGCCGCAGTGGCTCTGGGGTCGCGGTGCCATGAGGTTGCACAGGGCCGATTTGACCGTTCCGGGGCCGTTGCGGCCCAACAGCCGGTGGTCGATCCAGCTATCCGATGCGTGGATGGACGAGGATCCGTCGGCGCACGCCCGGAACGGTGCCGTGCCCGTACCGGTGCTCGAGCTGCAGCCGCGGTGGCTGCGGTGGTGGGCGCGGCTGATCACGGCAGGGCACCGCGGGCCGGCCGCCGGAACGGTGCTGATGGCCACCAGTGAACCGGCGGTGGGGGAGCCCTCGCGGCCTGTTTCCGCCCGTGACCACGTCGGCCGATTCCGGAGTCTGGCCTCGCCCCCGGCGTTGCGCCTGGCGACGTTGCTCGCGGCGGTCCCCGCTCATCTCGAAGTCGTGCAGTTGATAAGACGCCGCTTCGTTCCCGAAGCGGGCCCGGAACATCTTGGCGAATTGCTGCTGAGCGGACTCCTGTACTACTCTTCGCACTCCCGGGATAACGTGGTCATCCCGGGTTCAGGTGCGTTCGCATTCCCGGAGGCAGTTCGTGAGCTGCTGCTCAACGGTGCCCGTCGGTCGGAGACCGCCGGGGTCGTTCGGACGGCTGCCGAGGAATTCGGGGATCGAATACCGGTGCTAGATCACCTGCGAAACGCCATCGCCGATCCCGACAACACCCCGGACCCGGTCCTCACCAGCTCCAATGCTGCTGACGTCGAGCTCGAGAGCGCGGTCATGAGAGCGCTGTCGGGTCCCTACCTGTCTCGGGCGGACCGGCTGAGAAACGCCGTGGCGCAGGACAACTCGCCCTCATCTGAATCAATTCAGGAATCAATCAAGAACCACACAGCGAGCGAGGTTGCGCCCGAGATGGCTGAGGGTCTGAGCAAACCGACGGTATCTGAAGCCCCGGATCTCGCGTGGCGGGACGCCCATTCTGCTCAGCCTGCTGCTATAGGACTTCCCGAAGCCAGCGGTATGACAGTGCGCGCCTCCTCCGGTTCGCGGGTGTTTCACGAACGGCGGCCGGAAGACCCGCCACCCATTTGGGGAAACGTGCCGCCTCGAAATCCTAACTTCACCGGCCGCGTCGAACTGCTCGACCAGCTCGGTAAACGCCTGACCGCGGGTGGCACCACCGCTGTCCTCCCGTCGGCGCTGCACGGCATGGGCGGTATCGGCAAAACGCAGATGGCAACCGAGTACATCTATCGCCACCTGCAGGACTACGACCTCATCTGGTGGATCGAGGCAGCTCGGCCGACCCAGATCCGCGCCGGTCTCACCGAGCTCGCCCGGCAGCTCGGACTGCCCGGTGCGTCCGAGGCGAACACCGCCGTGCCGGCCGTTCGCGAGGCGCTGCGCGTCGGCCGCCCGTTCCGGCGCTGGCTGCTCGTCTTCGACGCGGCCGAGAGCCCGGAGGAGGTGCGCCCGTTCTTCCCGACCAACGGACCCGGTGAAGTGCTGATCACCTCGCGCAACCCGGACTGGGCCGGCGTCGCACGGCCGCTCGAGCTCGCGGTGTTCACCCGCGCGGAGAGCATCGAGCTGCTGGGCAAGCGCGGTCCGGAGATCGAGGAGCAGGACGCGAACCAGCTGGCCGAGAAGCTGGGCGACCTCCCGCTCGCGCTCGAGCAGGCGGCGGCCTGGCGAGCGGTCACGGGCATGCCGGTGCGCGAGTACCTCCGCCTGTTCGACGAGTCGGTGGCGGAGATCCTCGACACCTCCGCCCCGTCCGACTACGAGGTCTCCGTCGCCGCCGCCTGGAACGTGTCGTTCGACGAGCTGAAGATCCGGAACCCGGCGGCGCACCAGATCCTGCACATCTGCGCCTTCTTCTCGCCGGAACCGATCTCCCGCGACCTGTTCACCGGTGTCAGCCGGGTGTCGATCTCCCCGGAGCTGGACGCGGCGCTGCGAGACCCGATCAAGCTCGCGAGAGCGATCCGCGACATCAACCGCTACGGCCTCGCGAAGATCGACCACGGCAGCAACACCCTGCAGCTGCACCGCTTGGTGCAGCTGGTGCTGCGCAACCGGGTCATGGCGCCGCAGGTCCAGGCCCAGATGCGGCACGGCGCTCACCAGTTGCTGGCCAGCCTCGACCCCAACGACCCCGAGTCGAGCCGTCACTGGCCGCGCTACCGCGAGCTGCTGCCGCACGCGTACGCCGCCGACATCGTCGACTGCGACGACAGCTGGGTGCGCCAGCTCGTCATCAACCTGATGCGCTTCCTCTTCGCCTGGGGCGATCACGAGGAAGCCGCGCGCCTGGCCGAGCGGGCCTACGAGGGCTTCGAGCGCAAGCTCGGGCCGACGCACCCGCAAACGCTCGACGTCGCTTCGAGGCTCGGCTTCTACCTCTGGGTGCTGGGCAGGTACGAGGAGGGCGCGCGGATCAACCAGCTCACCCTCCAGCGCCGGATCCAGGTGTCCGGAGAGGACAGCGAAGAGACGTTCGCCCTGCAGACCAACATCGTGATCGACCTGCGTGCGCAGGGCGATTTCGCCGCCGCGACGAAACTGAGCGACGAGATCTACCACAAGTCGAAGCGGCTCTTCGGCGACGACGATCCGGAGACGCTCAACGCGGCCTACCAGCACGCCCTCAGCCTGAGGCTGTCCGGGGAGTACCGGGCGGCGGCGGACCTCGACGAGGACACCGTCCGGCGGCGAGTCGAGGTGCTGGGGCCCGACCACCAGAAGACGCTCGGCAGCAACGCGGCGCTGATCGTCGACCGGCGCGAAGCGGGCGAGTACACGCGAGCCCGCATCGAGCAGGAGAAGTTCACCGAGCTGTTCCGGGCGCGGTTCGGCGAGGACAACCCCGACTACGCGACCTTCGCGTTCCTGTTGTCCGTGGCACGGCGCAAGGACGGTGACCACAGCCGGGCGCTCAGCCTGTCGACTCCGGCGTTCGAGCAGTTCAGGTTGGTGTACGGACACGACCACCCGACCACCATGGCGTGCGCCCTCGCGCACTCGATCGACCTCCGCCACTCGGGCGACCTCACCTCGGCGAAGGAGCTCGGTGAGAGGACGTTCGAGAAGTACCGGCGCAGCCTCGGTGAGGACCATCCGCACACCGTCGCGGCGACCGTCAATCTGGCCGTAACGTTGCGGCTCAGCGGTGAGGCGGCTGACGCCCGAGTGCTCGACGAACGGGCCTTGGAACTCTTCCGCAACGGCATCGGGCCGAACCACCCGTACGCGATCATCGCCACGATCAACCTGGCGAGCGATCTCGCGGCGCTGGGCGAGTTCGAGCAGGCGATCGCACTGAACCGCGACGCCGTCGAGCGCGGCGAGCGGGTGCTGGGCGCCAACCACCCCACCGCGCTGGCCGCGTCGCTCAACCTCGGGCACGACCTGCGGTCCGCGGGTCGGGCGGAGGAGGCCGAGTCCTACCGCGGACCGGTCCTCGACAAGTACCGCAAGGTGCTGGGGGAGGCGCATCCCGGAACCATCGCCGCGATCAAGGGCGGGCGAGCCGACTGCGACATCGACCCGATGCTGATGTAGGCGCGTCTCACCCGGAGACGAGCTGGCCCAGCCACGCGGCCAGCTCCTCCGGCGTCGGCACGTCGCGCGCGGTGCGCCGGAGTTCCCGGTGCACCGCGCGCACCAGCTCCGGGCAGTGCAGGAGAGCGCGCGCGGCCGGGCCGGGACCGTTGTCGCCCAGGAGGGCGAGTCCCAGTCCGACGAGGGCCGTGGGCCGGTCGGGATCCGCCCGCAGCTCCGCCCGGTAGCTCCGGGCGGCGTCGGTGAACCGGCCGGTGGCCCAGGAGAAGTCGGCGGCGGTGGCTCCGGGAACCGTCGGCCAGATGTCGCGTACGTCCGTGTGGCCGCCTTTGCCCGTACCGAGCCTCACCAGCGTGGCCCGGCTGCGTGACCACGATCCGTCCGGAACGGGCGTCGGCGGCGGATCGGCGGGCGCCGGCACGGCAGGAGGCCGGGCGTGCCCTGCCCGCCACGCGGCGGCCGCGGCGGAGACCACCGCGGGATCCGGCCGCAGGTGCCGCAGGCGCCACCCCGCCCGGTGATCGGCCGCGAGCGCGTCGGCCAGCTCCGCCACGTGCTCGGGCACTGGTTCGTGCTGCCAGGGCCCGAGGATCTCCGCGATTCCGGCGAGGAACCGCCGCCCGGCCCCGGTCAGCGTCCCGTCGCGGCGCAGAACCGCCAGCGTTCGCCACGTCTGCCCGCGCCAGTGAGCGAACTCGAACCTCGCGCGGCAGGAGGGGCCGGTCTCGGCCTTGGCCAGGCTGCGCCAGAACGCCGTGACACCGAAGAAGGCGTAGACGCCCTGCAGGGCGCCGCTGAAGGGACGGGGGTCGTCGCGCCACGGCACGTAGATCCGCTCCCGGGCATCGCTCTCGCAGAGCTGGGTGAGGTGGAGGATCCCGCCCAGCACGATGTGCTGCGCCTCGTGCACCAGAGTGGCGGCGAGCTCGGCCGCATCCGCCGGAAGACCGATCACGGCGCTGCCGAACGCCTCACCGGTCGACGCGCTCGGGCTCTGGAACGGCACGCCGGGCCTGGGCACCACGCAGTCCAGGACGGCGGCGAGCAGGCCGGCGAGCTCGGGCGCGGCACCGACCAGCAGCTCCCACGCCTCGCCCAGCAGCCGGTGCCACGCGCCGAGTTCCGTGCTCGCCAGCCGATCCGGTGGCAGCGGTTCGTAGAGCCCGCGGTAGGGATCGAGGTCGTCCAGGCACACCGAGAACCGGTGCGCTCCCGCACTCGAGCTGAACCTGTGCAGGCTGTGCCAGCCGGGACCGTCGGAACCCAGGTCGGCGGGCAGCCGCACCCTGCCGTTCTCCCCGGAGAGCACATAGCTGCCGCGGCTGCCGCGAACCCGAGCGGTGGAGAACGACGAGGGGGCTGGCAGCCAGGCTGTGCCGAGAGACGGCAGAGCCGCGTTGCCTTCCCACAGCGGCACGGTGATCTCGAAGTCCAGGCCGGCCCTGATGGCCGCGGCCGCCGCGAGCGCGTGCGCGTGGCCGAGGTGTATCCACACTGGACAAACTCCGTCGATGCCGTTGCGCAGCAACCGAACCGTGTAGCCGGCCCAGCTTCCGGTGTAGGGATGATCCAGCAGCCGGCCGAACGCCGCGGGCGAGGCGTCCTCGGCTCGTGTGAGCAGTTCCCGGACTGCCTCGGCAGGCGGTAACGGCCCGAACAGCTCCGGAGTTTTCGCGGACTCCTCCAGCAGCGCGTGCAACAACAGCTTCCGCCTGCTGTGTTCGGCCCCGCGCAGCCGGTCGATCATGGGTGGCGCACCGGCGAGACGGGCGAACGTGTCGAAGTCCTCCCACGACAAGCGGTGGTAGGCGGGAGAAATCGCCATGGTCAGTCGATTCGCTCACCGCCCGAGGGGTTGGAGCTTCGGTAGCGAGCGCTGACATGACCGGCCCGTTCCACGACGTGCCGCAGCGACTGCCGCAGGAGATCGCCGTCGAGGTCGCGCAAGCTGGTGAACGGCACGCCCGAGAGGTCGATCAGCGGGCTTTCCAGGTCCGGCTCCAAGCCTGATGAACTCATGGTGTCGATTCCCCTTCACGCCGCGGCCCGGTCTCCGGGCAGGCAATCCCATGATGACGCAACGGTGAGCGGTTCAGGTAGGCCGAGACCCGGAGGTTCCTTGCGCCGAAACGACCAACGGCAGCGGGATTCGATCGTGCGTGCGCACCCCGGGCTGGAATCCGTCAGCCACGCGGGTGCCACGGCGCGCAGGTGGTGTTGCGGCTCAACGTGGTCGAGCAGGCTGGTCCGGTCGCGCCGGTGCCGGGGACGCAGGCAGAACGCTGCCGGAGGAGCTGCTGTCGGGGAGGCTGCTGTCGGGGAGGCTGCGGCCACAGCTCGCCAGTGCCACGAAACCGATCATCACCAGGCCGAAGCTGGCGAGGCCGAGCACGACGATGATGCCGCCGTGCAGCACCACGGCGAACGCGAGCGCGGCGCGTCGCAGCCGCGGATTTCCGAACACGCAGATGGCGATGGCGGTTTCGAGTACGACGGTTCCCCACGTGAACGCAGGTATAAGGAAACCTGATCCCAGCAGCGGGACGAGTTCCGGCACGGCTCCGAAATACGCGTCCTGTATCACATGGTGCATCGCCGTGCCATTACGCCATTCCGGTTCAACAACCTTGATCCACACCGCCTGCCCATACACGATCGCGACCTGCAGGCGAATCACCAGATGGGTGACGAAGGTCGTGCCGCGCCACCACGCCGGCAATGGTGTCGCCGGGCGTCGCCAATGCCAGATCCGGTCGTCGCCGAGGCACAGCGGGATGAGCAGCAGGGTGACGGTTCTGGCTACGTTCTCGCCGCCGTTGGGGATGTGCATCGCGGCGGCCAGGCTGAATGTGGCGTACCACTGCGGAATGCACGTCCAGCGGGGCCGGTAGCCGGATGCGGCGAGCACCAGAACGGCGATCGTCACGGCTCGGAAAACGGTGTGGGCCGTGGGTGACGAGCCGGCACACCAAAGTGAAAGGGTGCGCAATCCGTCGCATCGCGGTCCTGCCGGTGTATTCGGGACAGCGGGGAAGAGGTCGGCGTCCGAGGTGAACACGAGCACGGACAGCTCGGCGAGCGCGACCAGCGTCCTGGCCGCGCCGAACGCGGTCGTGCGCGGGTCGAACGCCAGCGCCCGGGCTACCGCGGAGCGCATCGGAGATCCACGACGGCGACGCGGACGACGTGCCGGACGGGTGTGGACCGGCTCGGGCGTTCGACGGTGAACACCGTGCGTCCGCAGGGTGCATCGGTGGAGAAATAGCTGGTCGCGGGCGTTGTTGGGGCTTGGTTGATGACGGCGGCGCAGTCGGCGACCGTCGCCGCCGGGCAGTCGCGCCAGTGCCCGGCCGGGACCTCGTCCACGGTGGCCAGCAGTCTCGCCAGGTCCGCGTAGGACCCGCGGTCGAGGCCGGCCAGGTAGTCCCGGTCACCCGTGGTGCGGGTGATCGGGACGAACGTGCCGGCCTCGTCGTGGTGGTAGGCGACCGTGAACTCGCGCCCCGCCGCGTTGGTGAAGAGCTGCATTCCTTGCGGCCAGAACAGCCGGAACGCCTCCCGCTGGGCGCTCACCGCCCGCCCGGCCACATCGGCCGGTAACTGGGCGGCGGTGGTGGCCAGCAGAATCACTCCGAGTGCGGCGCCGGTGAAGGCCATGCCTTTCGCGGCACGTGTCCGGTCATCCATTTCGATGAACAGCCCGGCCGGTCAGCACTCGCCTGTCGTGCAGGGTCCGATGACCAATGCGGTCTTGCTGTTCGATTCCGTGGGTTCGGTGTCCGACGCGGAACTGGCGATGGTGACGGCCACCAGCGCGGCGGCCAGCAGCGCGCCGAAGAAACCGGCACTTCTCATTTTCTTGATCCCCTCTTCGTCGCGGCGAGGAACCTCCCTTCCTCGTCGCTGCGGTGGGGAATATTGCAGCGTTCGCGCACTTCGTCAACTTGTGACGGGCCGTATGCGAGTGGTTTCTCTGGGTGATTCCACCCCGTGCTGAATCGGTACAGCCGGATGGGCGTATCTCTCAGCCGCATGGCCGCTCTAAAAGGTGATATCTCATGAACTCACTGCGGTACCGCTGGTGTCCAACGCTGGGCCCCACCCGTCGTACTCCGAGATGGAAAGCGTGCGGCTGAATGGAATATCGCATTTTGGGCCCGCTGGAGCTGTGGTCCGCCGAGCGCTCGGTCGCGCTCGGCGGTGAGCGCCAGCAGAAGTTGCTGGCGCTGCTGCTGCTCAACGCCGGTGCGGTCGTGACCTTCGACCGGTTGATCGACGAGCTGTGGGAGGACCCGCCGCAGACCGCGCGCCGCCAGGTGTGCAACGCGGCGGCCGCGGTGCGCAGGGTCGTGACGGGTGGTGGCGGCCGGTTGGCCACCAGCACCCACGGCTACCGGCTCGACCTGCCGGACGGCAGTCTCGACGCCGACCGGTTCCGGTCGGCGGTGCGGGACGCGGAGGTCCTCGCCGGCCGCGGAGAGGCGGCGCGGGCGGTGGAGCTGTTGCACGGCGCGCTCGACCTGTGGCGGGGGCCGGTGCTGGCCGGGCTCGGCTCGGCGTCGATCGACGCGGCCGGGCACGTCCTGGCGGAACAGCGGTTGCAGGCCGTGGAACGGCTCGCGGAGCTGCGCCTGGAGCTGGGCGAGGTCACCTCCCTGCTCGGCCCGCTGGCGGGCCAGGTCGCCGAGCACCCGTTGCGGGAGTCGTTGCGGGCCACGCTGGTGCGGGCGCTGGACCGGGCCGGTCGCCGCGGCGACGCGCTGGCGGTGTTCGAGGAGGGGCGCCGGGCACTGGCCGACCAGCTCGGTGCTGATCCCGGTCCCGAGCTGCGGGAGCTGCACGCGGAGCTGCTCCGCGCGCAGCCGGCCGCGCCGCGGCGGTCGCCGCTGCCGTTCGACATCCCCGACTTCACCGGGCGGGAGTCCGAAGTGGACTCGCTGGTCGAGGCGATCGGCACGCGGTCGCCCGCGATCGTCACCATCGAGGGCATGGGCGGCATCGGCAAGACCGCCCTGGCCGTGCACGTGGCCCACCGGCTGGAGGACAGGTTCCCGGACGGGCGCTGCTACGTCGACCTGCGCGGCTTCACCGCGGGCACCCCGCCGATGACCGCCGGCGCCGCGCTGGAGGTGCTGCTGCGCCAGCTCGGCGTGCCGGCCGAGGAGGTCCCGGTGGATCCGGACGCGCGCCGCGAGCTCTGGCTCACCGAGGTGTCGCACCGCCGCGTGCTGGTGGTGCTGGACAACGCCGCGGACGCGCACCAGGTCCGGGCGCTGCTGCCCGGCGCTCCCGGCGCGGTGGTGATCGTGGTGAGCCGCTGCCACCTGATGTCGATCGAGGGAGCCGTGCCCGTCTCGCTCGACGTGCTGCCCGGCGACGACGCGGTGGCGTTGTTCCGCCGGATCGCGGGACCGCGGGCCGACGCCGAGCCGGAGGCCGTCGCCGAGGTGATCTCCCTGTGCGGCAGGCTGCCGCTCGCCATCAGGATCGCCGCGTCCCGGTTCAGCCGCCGGCCCTGGACCGTCGCGCACCTCGCCGACCGGCTGCGGGACCGGCAGCGCCGATCCCGCGCGTTCACCGCGAACGACCTGAGCGTCGCCGGTGTGCTCGCCCTGTCCTACCACCACCTCGGCACCGACCGGCAGGAGCTCTTCCGGCTGCTGTCCCTGGTTCCCGGCGCCGACTTCGACGCCCACGCCGCGGCGGCGCTCGCCGGGGTGCCGGTGTTCGACGCCCAGGACGTGCTGGAGGAACTGGTCGAGTGCAACCTGCTGATGCAGCGCAGGGCCGACCGGTACTGCCTGCACGACCTCGTCCGCGACTGCGCCCGTGATCTCGCCGGCGCGGCGCACGCACCGTCCGAACTGGACACCGCGCGGCACCGGTTGTTCGACTACTACCTGCACCTCGCGGACGTGCGCGGCCGGCGCAGCATGCCGGGACGGCGCGGGTTCGAGCCGGAGCTGCGCTGGCCGGCGGAGCTGCCCGCGTCCGAGTCCGAGGACGACGACATCCGCCAGCTCCGCGCCGAGTACAAGAACATGGTGGCGGTGGCCGGCTACGCGAGCACGCACGGCTGGCACGTGCACGCGTGGCAGCTTCCCTGCCTGCTCATGCCGTACCTGACCAGGGTGGGGCAGCGGTCGGGAGTCCTCGAGCTGTCCCGCAACGCGTTGAAGGCGGCGCGGGCGCTGGGTGACCGCCGCGGCGAGTCCATGGCGCTGACCACCATCGCGTTCGCGCTGCGGGAGGCCGGCCGGCACGGCGAGGTGCTGGAGTTCCTCGACCGGGCGATCGCGATCAGCAGGGAGCTCGGCGACCTGCCCGCCGCGGTGGGCGGTCTGCGCGACCTGGGCGCGTCGCAGGTGCAGGCCGGCATGCTGGAGGCGGCGGCGGCCAGCTTCGCCGAGGCGGTGGCGCTGGCGCGGTCCACCGGCGACCAGCGGGCTGAGGTCAACTCGGCCATCGACCTCGGCCTCGTCGACTGCAACCTCGGCCGCCACGCCGAGGCGGAGGCCCGGTTCCGCGACGCGCTGGCCGTGCACCAGCTCGACGGGTACGTCGGCGGCGAGGTCGTGGTGCTGATCAACATCGGCTGGCTGGCGCAGCTGCGCGGACGGGACGCCGAGGCGGTCGTCGCGCTGGAACGGGCGGTGCGGCTCAGCCGGGAGATCGGGATGAGCAGGGGCGAGGGCATCTCCCTGGCGTGGCTCGGCGTCACGTACCGGCGGCTGGGGCGGACCGAGGACGCCGTCCGGGTGGGCCGCGAGGCGCTGGAGTCCGCGCGCCGGATGGACCTGCGGGAGCCGGAGGGCGACGCGTTGAACGGGCTCGCCGAGACGTACCTGGCGGCGGGCCGGCTGCGCGAGGCCGAGACGATGCTGTGGCAGGCCGAGGAACTGGCGATGGCCGGGGCCCTGCCGATGGTGCGGGCGCGGGCGCACGAAGGACTCGCGCACGTCGCGCACCGGCGCGGCGACCACGACTGGGCGCGCACGCACTGGGAACGGGCGCTGGAGCTCTACCCGGCCGGCGCGGTCGACGCGGAGAACCCGCGTGCGCACCTCGACGACGCCGCCGCGCTGTGCATGCGGTGTGTCCGCGGCCAGGGCAGCCCGCGCGCGCTGACGGTCGTGCGCGACATCGCCTCGGCGGTCTGACCAGGCACGACATCCGTGCATCGGTCGTCGATGCGGCACGGATGCAGGGCCTTGGTGCACTCGTCCTCGTCAGGTTGACCGGCGAGGAAGTGGTGCTCGAAGATGCTGCAGCCCGCGTTGCCCGCAAGGCTGGTGGACCGGCCCGCGCTGAGCTCGGCGCTCGACGCCGCGTCCGCCCACGAGGTGGTCGTGGTCAAGGCGGGGCCCGGCTGGGGGAAGACGACCTCGGTCGCCGCGTGGGCGGCGGCGCGGCGCGCCTGCTGGCTGGACGCCGCCGCCGGCACCTCGCTCGAACGGTTGTCGCGCGGGCTGCTGAGGGCGTTGCGGCACCGGCTTCCGCGCCTTCCCGCCGACCTGGTCACCACCACCGCGCAGAGCGCCGACACCGTCGCCGGCCTGATCCGCGGCCTGCTGGACGTGCACCTCGACGAGCCCGTCGTCCTGGTCGTCGACAACGCCGGCGCGCTCGCGCCGGGCAGCGGGGAGGCGCGGTTCGTCGAGGCGTTGTGCCTGCGCCGCCCGGCACTCCTCCGCCTCGTGCTGCTGACCAGGGGGGAACCGGTGTTCGCGCTCCCCGCGGCGGAGGAGATCACCTCGCGGCAGCTCGCGTTCACCGAACCGGAGGTCGCCGCCCTCGTCGGCGCCGAGGCCGCCGGGACGGTGCTGGCGCGCACCGGCGGCCGGCCGGCCGCCGTGGCGCTGTACCGGGAGGCGCTCAGCGGCGGCTGCGCGTTGCCGGACGAAAGCGGGGACGTGGTGGCGCAGCTCGCTTCCTCGGTGCTCGCGGGCGAACCCGAGCAGACCAGGGAGCTGGTGCGCACGATCGCGCTGCTCGGCAGGGTGAGCACGGCGCTGTGCGTGGCGCTCGGGTTCGCCGACGCGCGGGAGGTGCTGCCGCGGCTCGCGCGGCGCGGGCTGCTGAGCGGTCCGGAGTGGACAGTTGTCGAGCCGGTCGGCGAGCTGTTGCGCCGCGACGCCGACGACGGGGAGATCCGGTTGAAGGCGGCCGTGTTCTGCGAACGCACCGGCGCGCACGCCGAGGCGTTGCGGCACCTCGTCGCGGCGGGCAGGGCGGACCTGGTGGCGCAGTTGTTGCTGCGCAGGGACGAGCAGATCGTCGCGGGCGGCGACGCCGACGCGGTGCTCGCGGCGGTGGACCGGCTGGAGGTCGACGACCCGCGGCTGCACCTGGTCTCCGGCTTCGCGCGGCAGCACCGGGGCGACTGGCTCGGTGCGCTGCACTGCTACGAGCAGGCCGCCGGTGAGCTGAAGCCGTGCCGGTCGTGGCGGATGGGGCAGTTGCACGCGCTCGCGGGACAGACCGCCCGCGCGGTGGACCTGGTCGAGCGCACGGTGTTCGACGAGGTCGCGTCGGTGGACGAGGTGCGGCTGCTGTCGCTGGCCGTGGGCTGGTTCCGCGAGGTGGGACGGCACGAACGCGCGCGGGAACTGGCCGACAGGTGTGCGCTGACCGCGCGAAGACGCGGCGGGCACGCCGCGTTCGCGTGGAGCAGCAGGGCTTTCGGGTTGCTGGCCGGGTACGACGGCGACCGGGCCGCGTTCGAGTCGCACTACGGCCAGGCGGTGGAGCGCTCCCGGCGGGCGGGCAACCGGGTGCTGGAGCTGATGATCCGCACCGAACGGGCCTGGTTCCGCACCGAGACCGGACCGGCCGACGCGCTGGCCGAGATCGACGAGGTCGTGGTCATCGGCCGGCAGGCGGGCCTCACCGGGCACGAGCCCGGCTGCCGGAGCATCAGGGCGCTGGCCAACGCGAGGCTCGGCCGGTTCGACGCCGCCCTCGCCGACGCCACCTTCACCGACGCCTCCCTGTCCGGCGCCGCCGCCTCGTCGCGCGCCCTGCTGATCAGGGCTGAGGTGCACCGCCGGCGCGGGGAACCCGGCCAGGCGCAGGCGTTCCTCGACGAGGCGCTGGCGATGCCGGGTGCCGGCCCGCTCGCCAAGGCGACGCTCGCGAGGGTCGTGGCGGGCGAGGACCTCGCGGCCGCGCGGCGGCTCGCCGAGGAGGCCGTTGCCGAGAGCCGGGTGCTGCGGTCACAGGAGGTGCCCGCGCTGCTCGCCCGCGGCTGGGTCGCCGCGCTGGCCGGCGACCGCGAGACCGCGCGGGCGGACGCGGCCACCGCACGGGCGGTGGCGGGGCGGCGGGGTGACAAGGCGGGACTGGCCGACGCGCTGCAGCTCGCGGCGGTCACGTCGGCGGACCGCGAGGCGTTGCTGGCCGAGGCCGCGACGGTCTGGCGGGCGGCGGGCGACCCGGTGGGCGCGGCGGCCGCGGAGCTGGCGGCGGCGAGGCTGAGCGGCGTGGACGTGACGCGGTTCGAGGACGAGCTGCACGGCCACGGCGTGCGCACGGACGTCCGGATGGCCGACGTGCTCGGCATCGGCCTGCCGCGCGCCGCGCGGATCGTCGTGCGCACCCTCGGCCGGTTCCAGGTCCTGCGCGACGGCGCCGCGGTGCCGGCCGCGTCGTGGCAGTCGAAGAAGGCGCGGGACCTGCTGAAGATCCTCACCGCCCACCGGGGACGGCCGGTGCCGCGCCCGCAGCTCGTCGAGCTGCTGTGGCCCGACGACGCGTCGGACCGCACGGCGAACCGGTTGTCGGTGCTGCTGTCGACGCTGCGGGCGGTGTTGTCCGTGCCGGGACTTCCCGCGGGCGCCGAGCCGCTCGTCGCGGACCGCGACACGGTGTCGCTCGACCTGTCCTTCGTGGACCTGGACGTGGCGGGCTTCCTCGGCGCCGCGAGCGCCGCCCTGGCCGCGCACCGGCGGGGTGAGCCGTCGGCGCTGTCCTTGCTGACCGACGCCGACGAGCTGTACCTCGGCGAGTTCCTGGCCGAGGAACCCTATGAGCCGTGGGCGATCCAGGCGCGGGAGGAAGTGCGCGGGAGGTACACGGCCGTGCTGCGCGCGTTGGTCCAGCTAGTGCGCGACCCCGATCAGCAGGTCGGGTACCTGGTCCGGATGCTGGAGCTCGACCCCTACGACGAAGGCGCGCACGTGCGGCTGGTGAAGGCGTTGCGGGCGGCGGGAAGGCACGGCGAGGCACGCCGGAGGTACCGGGTGTACCTCGAGCAGATGGCCGAGATCGGCGTGCGCCCGGCGGAACCGGACCTCTTCCACCCCTCGGTCGTGCTGAAGGCCGGCTGAGCACTGCCGCGTGCCTTCGGGGCCACCACCGCGACCTCGTGTCCGCGGAGGTGGCCCCGATCGCGTTGTGGCCCGGGGTAAGAGCGCCATCAGGTTTCCCGAAGGGTGCGCTAAGGGCCGCTTCGTAGCTTCGTGCCGTGAAGGAAAACGGGGGAAGCCGCTGGCTGGTCCGTCCTCGGCCCCGGCCGGACGCGGCACTGCGGGTGGTGTGCGTGCCGTACGCCGGTGGTGGCGCGTCGGCGTTCTGGGACTGGGCGGAGCTGCTGGGCGACTCGGTCGAACTGTGGTGCGCGGTGCTGCCGGGACGGGAACGGCGGTTCGCCGAGCCGGCCGCCACGGAGGCGGCGCGGATCGCGCAGCCGCTCGCCGAGGCGATCCGGGCGGAGGTCGGGCCACCCCTGGTGCTCTTCGGTCACAGCATGGGCGGGCTGCTCGCGTTCGACGTCGCGCGCAGGCTGGGCGACGCGGTCGAGCACCTGTTCGTGTCGGCGGCCAAGGCGCCGCACCTCCCGTTCGGTGAGCAGCCGCACCTGTTCGACGACGACGGTCTGGTCGACTGGATGACGCGGCTCGGCGGTGTTCCCGCGGACCTCCTGGCGCACCGGGAGATGCTCGCCCTCCTCCTGCCGGCCCTGCGCGCGGACCTGACCGTGTGCGCCGGGTTCCACGGCACGACGGACGCCATCGACGTGCCCATCACCGCGTTCGCCGGCACCGACGACCCGCTCGCGACCGTCGCCGACGTGGCGGCCTGGCAGCACCACACCGCCGCCCGCTTCGACCTCGTGGTCCGGCCCGGCGGCCACTTCTACCTCAAGGACGACCCGGCAGCGGTGACGAACGTCGTGCGTTCGGTCGCCAGGGAAGGTGTGCAGTGACCGAGCAGAGCCCCGCGGCCACCCGCGGTCAGCAGCAGATCTGGTTCTCCGACCAGCTCGCGCCGGACGCCACGTTCAACACGGTGCCGGTGTACGTGGAGATCACCGGTGAGCTGGACCCCCACGCGCTCGCCGCCGCGCTGACCGCGGTGGTGAACCGGCACGAGCCGCTGCGCACCGGCTACCGCCTCGACGGCACCGCGCTCGTCGCGGAGGTGACTCCCCAAGCGCGCCTGTCGATCGCGACGCGCGACCTGCGCGAGCTCGCTCCCGCCGAGCGCGAGGCGCGCGCCGCGGCGCTGGTGGCCAACGAGCTCAGCCGCCGCGTCGACCTCTCCGGCAAGCTGCCGCTGCGGATCGTCCTGCTGCGCCTGGACGACGACCGCCACCAGCTCGTCCTGCTGGTGCACCACATCGCGATCGACGGCGCGTCGGTCGCGGTGATCCAGGACGAGCTGCCGCGCTGCTACCAGGCCGCGGTCGGCGGCGAGAGCGTGTCGCTGCCCCGGCCGCCGGTCGCCTACCGCGAGATCGCGCCACCGGACGGGGACGCCGAGCACTGGCGCGAGGCGCTGGCGGACCTGCCGGAACCGCTGGAGCTGCCGAACATCCGCACCCGGCCCGCCCGGCCGGACTTCACCGCCGAGGCGCTGCCGCTGGTCGTGCCCGAGGAACTGGCCGACGCGGTCCGGCGCGTGGCGAGCACGCACCGGTCGTCGTCGTTCATGGTGCTGCTGACCGCGTTCTCCGTGCTGTTGCACCGGTTGACCGGCTCGTCGGACATCGTGGTCGGCTCGCCGTCCGCCGGCCGTGAGCACGCGGACACGCACGAACTGGTCGGCTACTTCGTCACCATGCTGGCGCTGCGGGTGCGGCTGGGTCCGGACCCGTCCTACCGCGAGGCCATGGACGTGGTGCGCGACGCCGTGCTGGACGCGCTCGACCACCGCGACACGCCGTTCCACCGGGTCTGCGAGGCGCTCGGCCAGGCGGGCGACGTGGACCGGCACCCGGTCTTCCAGATCGTCTTCGCCTCCCCGCCGCCGCTCGCCGGTCCGCTGGCCGCGGGAGGGTGCGTCTTCACGTTCACCCAGGGCACCAGCGACCAGGGCCTGTACGACCTCGAACTGCAGCTGCCCGACTCCGGCAGCGGCGAGATGCGCGGCTGGGTCAAGTTCCGCACCGCGCTCTACCGGCGGGCCGACGTCGTGGACCTGACCGAGCGGTTCGCCACCGTGCTCGGCCAGCTCACCGCCGCGCCGGACGCGCGGTTGTCGACCCTGTCGCTGCTGTCCGGCGACGAGCGCGGCCGGATCGTCCGCGACCTCAACGCCAACGCGACGGCCTACCCGCACGCCACCCTGGTCGAGCTCTTCGAGGACACCGCCGACCGGTACCGCGACGACATCGCCGTCGAGTTCGGGCCCGTGCGGCTCACCTACGGGGAGCTGGACCAGCGCGCCAACCGGCTCGCCGCCCACCTCGGCACGCTCGGCGTGGGCGTGGGAGCACCGGTGGGGATCCTCGCCGAACGGGGTGCGGACTGGGTCGTCGCCGCGATCGCCGTGCTCAAGGCCGGCGGCGCGTACCTGCCGCTCGACCCGGAGTACCCGCTCGACCGCCTGCGGGCGCTGTGCGCCGACGCCGGTGCCACCGTCGTGGTGGCGGACCGCGCCGTGGACCTGTCCGGTGTCGGCTTGGTCGACCTGTCGGCCATGGTGCTGACCTGCCCCGCCGACCGTCCACAACGGACGACCGGCGCGGACGACCTCGCGTACGTCATGTACACCTCCGGCTCGACCGGGATGCCGAAGGGCGTCTGCGTCAGCCACCGCAACGTCGTCCGGCTCGTCCGCGACACGAACTACGTCGAGTTCGCGCCCGGTGACCGGGTCGCGCAGGCGTCCACCACCACGTTCGACGCGGCGACGTTCGAGATCTGGGGCGCGCTGCTCAACGGCGGCCGGCTGGTCGGCCTGCCCAAGGACATCGCCCTCGACCCGGCGGCGCTGGGGGAGTGGTTGCGGGCCAACGAGATCGACACGTTGTTCCTGACGACCTCGGTCGCCATGCACGTGGCGCGGGAGATGCCCGCGGCGCTGGCCGGGCTGCGCCACTTCGTCTTCGGCGGCGAGCAGCCGGACGAGCACGCGGTCGCCGCGCTCGTCGCGCACCCCGGCGGTCCCGAGCACGTCGTGAACGGCTACGGCCCGACCGAGACCACGACGTTCGCGTCCAGCCACGAGTGCGAACGCGCGGAAGGGCGCATCCCGCTGGGACGGGCACTGAGCAACACCCAGCTCTACGTGCTGGACCAGTACCTGGAACCGGTGCCCCCCATGGCCGTCGGCGAGCTGTGCATCGGCGGCGACGGCGTCGCCCGCGGTTACGTGGGCAACCCCGCGCTCACGGCCGAGAAGTTCGTGCCCGACCACCTGGGCGGCAAGCCCGGTGCGCGGCTCTACCGGACCGGTGACCTGGCGCGGTTGCGGGCCGACGGCACGTTCGAGTACCTGGGCAGGGCCGACCGGCAGGTGAAGATCCGCGGGTTCCGGATCGAGCCGGGCGAGGTCGAGGCCTGCCTGCACTCGTCGGGACTGGTGCGCCAGGCCGTTGTCGTGCCGCGGGCCGATGCCGCCGGTGATCACAGCCTGGTCGGTTACGTCGTGCTGGAGCAGCCCGGCGAGGATCAGGTCGACGAGCTGATGCGGCACGTGCGCGAGACGCTGCCCGCCTACCTCGTGCCGTCCGCGCTGGTCGCGCTGGAGACGTTGCCGTTGACCCGCAACGGGAAGCTCGACCTGCGGGCGCTGCCGGACCCGGAGGTCGCCGGCGAGGAACCGGACGAGCCGCGCACGGTCACCGAGACGGCCGTCGCGGACGTGTGGCGGCAGGTGCTCGGCGCGGCGGCGGTGGGCCGCGACGCCAACTTCTTCGACCTGGGCGGGCATTCGATGAAGGCGGCCCGCATCCTCTCGCGCATCGAGAGCGAACTGGGTGTCCGGCTGCCGATGCGGACGCTGTTCGACCACCCGACCGTCGCCGGTCTCGCCACCGAGGTCGAGCGGTTGCGCGGCACCGGTGGCACCACGCCCGTGGGCGTCGGCGCGATCCGAGCCGAGGCCAGGTCCTCGCTCTCCGTCGCCGACCTGCTCGATCTGTGAAAGGCAGGGAAACCGTGCAGGACGTGTTGCGGCGCCTGAGAGCGCTGGACCCCGAGAAGCGCGCGGCCGTGTTCGCGCGGCTCGCGGAGCGGGGCGAGGAGTTCAACGTGCACCCGGTGTCCTCCGGGCAGCGGCGGCTGTGGCTGCTGGACCAGCTCCACCCCGGCAGCGCCGTCCACAACGTGCCGTACGCCTTCCGGCTGCGCGGATCCGTCGATCCCGGGGCGCTCGCGGCCGCGCTGACCCAGGTCGGCCGGCGGCACGAGGCGCTGCGGACCGTGTTCCTCGACCTCGACGGCGACCCGCGGCAGGTGATCCTGCCGGAGCCGCAGTTCGCGCTCCAGGTGACCGACCTCGACGTCGCCGACCGGGACGCCTGCGCGGCGGAGCGCGCCGCCGAGGCCGCGCGGGAACCGTTCGACCTGGCCGAGGGACCGTTGCTGCGCGCGGAACTGGTGGTCTTCGACGAGACCGACGCGCTGCTGCTGGTGTCGATGCACCACATCATCTGCGACGGGTGGAGCACGCAGCTGTTGTTCGCGCAGTGGCGGGCCGCCTACGAGTCCGGCGACCTCGGCCCGGCGCCGGCGCAGTACCTCGACTTCAGCCGGTGGCAGAACGAGTGGCTGAACGGCCCGGACGGCGCCCGCCTGCTCGGCTACTGGACCGCGCAGCTCGCCGGGGTGCCGCCCGTGCTGGAGCTGCCGGCCGACCACCCGCGCCCGGCCGTGCTGCGGATGCGCGGCGCGGCGGAGAGCTTCGCCTGGCCCGCTTCACTCCAGCGGCGGCTCGACGAGTTCTGCCTCGCGGAGCGCGTCACACCGTTCATGGTGCTGGTGACCGCGTGGAACGTCCTGCTGCACCGGTACTGCGGCGCCGATGACATCGTGGTCGGCACCAACGTGGGCAACCGCCCGGCCGGGACCGAGGACGCCGTCGGCTTCTTCGTCAACACCGTCGCCCTGCGCACCACCGTGGACCCCGCGACCGGCTTCCGGGAGCTGCTGCACCGGGTGCGGGACACGACGCTGGCCGCCCAGCAGCACCAGGAGCTGCCGTTCGAGCTCCTCGTCGAGGCCCTCGCGCCGCCGCGCAGCACCGCGCACCAGCCGGTGGTCCAGACGGTCGTCGGCATGGAGGACGGCCAGCACGAGATCTTCTCGCTGCCGCGGGTGCGAGTCGACCGCGTCGCGTCGCACTCGGGCACCTCGAAGTGGGACCTGGAGCTGGCCGTCACCTCGACCGAGGGCGGCATCACCGGGCTGCTGGAGTACGACAGCGCGCTGTACGAACCGGCGACCGCTCGCCGGCTGCTCGGCCACCTGGAGACGTTGCTCTCGGCCGGTCTCGCCGACCCGGAGTGCCCGGTCGGCCGGCTGACGATGATCACCGCCGCCGAGCGCGCGCAGCTCGTGCGGGAGTGGAACCCGCCGCCCGCACCCCGGCTGGACGGCGTGCTGGTGCACGAGCTGGCCGAGGCCTCGGCGGACCGCGCCCCCGATGCCGTGGCGCTGGTGTTCGAGGACCGGGAGCTGACCTACCGGGAGCTCGACGAGCGGGCGAACCAGCTCGCGCACCGGTTGCGCTCGGCGGGGATCGGGCGCGGCCACCTGGTCGGGATCAGCCTGCCGCGGTCGATCGAGCTCGTGGTGGCGCAGCAGGGCGTGCTCAAGTCGGGCGCGGCCTACGTGCCGCTCGACCCGGAGTACCCGGCGGAGCGGCTGGCCCACATGGTCTCCGACTCCGGCCTGCGCGTCGTCGTGACGCTCGGGCGGCTCGCCGGGCGGTTCCCCGGCGTGGACGCGCTGCCGCTGGACGAGGCGGACCTGTCGGCGGAGCCCGTCGAACGCCTGCCGAGGACCGCCGGACCGGACGACCTGGCGTACGTCATCTACACCTCCGGGTCCACCGGCAAGCCGAAGGGCGCCATGCTGCCGCACCGGGGCGTGGTGAACCTCGCGGACGAGCTGGCCAGGACGCTCGGCATCGGGCCGGGCAACCGGATGCTGCAGTTCGCGTCGTTCAGCTTCGACGTGTCGGTGGCCGACATCGTGGTCACGCTGAGCGCGGGCGCCACGGTAGTGCTGGCGGCGCAGCACGACCTGCAACCCGGCCCCGACCTGGCCCGCACGATCACCTCGCAGCGGGTCGACACGGCCTGCCTGCCGCCGACCGTGCTGCGGCTGACCGACCCGGCGCTGGTGCCCGGCCTGCGCACGCTGATGGCCGGTGGCGAGGCCTGCCCGGACGAGGTGGCCGCCGCGTGGGCGCCGGGCCGCCGGTTCCTCAACGTCTACGGGCCCACCGAGGCGAGCATCTGGATCACCTCGTCGGAGTGCGACGGCACGGAGAGCCCGTTGCCGATCGGACGGCCGATCGCGGGCAACACCGCCTACGTGCTCGACGAGCACCGCGAGCCGGTGCCGATCGGGGTGCCGGGAGAGCTCTGCCTGGGCGGCGTGCAGGTGGCGCGCGGGTACCTGAACCGGCCGGAGCTGACGGCCGAGAGGTTCGTGCCCGACCCGTTCGCCGGTGGGCGGCTGTACCGCACCGGCGACCTCGCGAGGTTCCTGCCGGACGGGCGGATCGAGTTCCTGCGCCGGATGGACGACCAGATCAAGCTGCGCGGCTACCGGATCGAGCTGGGCGAGGTCCAGACCGCCGTGAGCCGGCACCCGTCGGTGCGGGCGGCGGTGGTCATCGCCCGCGAGGACGTGCCGGGTGACGTCCGGCTGGTCGCCTACGCGGTAGCCGCCGCAGGCCGCCGGATCGACGCCGCGGAGCTGCGGGCACACCTGCGCCGGGGGTTGCCGGAGTACATGGTGCCGAGCGCGTTCGTGGAAGTGCCCACCATTCCGCGCAACCCCAACGGCAAGCTCGACCGCCGGGCGTTGCCGGAACCGGAGTCGGTGCGGCCCGAACGGGTCGTGGCGCCCGTCGGCAACCAGACCGAGCGGGCGATCTCCGAGGTGTGGCGCGAGGTCCTGCGGACGGACCGGGTGGGCGCCGACGACAACTTCTTCGACCTCGGCGGCAACTCGGTCCTGCTGGTCAAGGCGCGCAGCAGGCTGGCGGAGGTGCTCGCGCGGGACGTGCCGACGGTCACGTTGTTCACCTACCCGACGGTGAGGGCGTTGGCGGCGCACTTCGACGGGGGCGGGCGGGCCGAGACGCGGACCGCCGGCGGCAGGAAGGCTTTGCTGACACGGGGGAGGAAGTCGTGACCGGGTACACCGGGCTGGAGATCGCGGTCGTCGGCATGGCCGGCCGCTTCCCCGGATCGTCCACAGTGGATGAGTTCTGGGACCACGTGCTCGCCGGTGAGGCCGGCGTGCGCCGCTTCACCGACGATGAGCTCGACGCAGCGGGGGTGTCCGCGCAACGACGCGCCGAGCCGGGTTTCGTGCCGATGGGTGGCGCGCTGGACGGCATCGAGTTCTTCGACGCCAAGCTGTTCGGCTACAGCCCGCGCGACGCCGCCGTGCTGGACCCGCAGCAGCGGGTGTTCCTGGAGTGCGCGTGGCACGCCCTGGAGCACGCCGGGCACCTCGGCGACGGCGAGGGCATCGGCGTCTACGCGTCGGCCAGCGTCAACACCTACCTGCTCAGGCACCTGTGGGACAACCCCGCCGTGCCGGGCGGGTTGCAGCCGCTCGACCTGCTGCTGGCCAACGACAAGGACACGCTCGCCAGCAGGGTCGCCTACCACCTCGACCTGACCGGGCCCGCGATCACCGTCCAGACGGCGTGCTCGTCGTCGCTGGTCGCGATCCACGTCGCGTGCCAGGCGCTGCTCGGCCGCGACTGCGACACCGCGCTGGCCGGCGGTGTCTCGATCCGGCCGCCGGTGCACGAGGGGTACCGGTACACCGAGGGCGGCATCCTCGCCGCCGACGGGCGCTGCCTGCCGTTCGACGCCGACGCCCACGGCGTGGTCGCCGGCAACGGCGTCGCCGCCGTGGTGCTGCGCAGGCTGGAGGACGCGCTCGCGGACGGCGACACGATCCACGCCGTCGTCAAGGGCACGGCCGTCAACAACGACGGCGCGGGCAAGGTGGGCTTCACCGCGCCGAGCGTCCACGGCCAGGCGCGGGCGATCAGGGCGGCGCACGAGTTGTCCGAAGTGGACTCCTCGACGATCGGGTACGTCGAGGCGCACGGCACCGCCACACCGCTCGGCGACCCGATCGAGGTGGCCGCGCTGACGCAGGCGTTCACCACCCCTCCCGAGTCGTGCGCCCTGGGCTCGGTCAAGGCGCTGATCGGGCACCTGGACGCGGCCGCGGGCGTCGCCGGGTTCGTCAAGGCGGTGCTCGCCGTGCGCGCCGGTGTGGTGCCCCCGAGCCCGTACTTCACCGGCCCCGGGACCGGGCTGGAGCGCAGCCCGTTCTTCGTCAACCGCGAGGCGCTGCCGTGGCCGTCGCCGCGCAGGGCCGGGGTCAGCGGGTTCGGCATGGGCGGCACGAACGCGCACGCCGTGCTGGAGGAGCCGCCGTCACCGGAACCGATGGCGCCGGGCAGGTCGCGGCACCTGCTGGTGCTGTCGGCGGCGTCCGAGGAGTCGTTGCGGGAGAGCCGGGAGCGGCTGGCCGGGCACCTCGCCGGTGCCGGCGCGCCGCTCGCGGACGTCTCGCACACCCTGCGGACCGGGCGCCGCGCCCTGCGGCACCGCCTCGCGGTGGTCGCCGGTGACCGCGCCGAGGCCGGTGCGGCGCTGGCCGGGGCGTGGACCGGCGCCGGCGACCGGGCGGACGTGGTGTTCCTGTTCCCCGGCCAGGGTTCGCAGCACGCGGGCATGGCCGCGCGGCTCGCGGACGAGGAGCCGGTGTTCCGCGCGGCGCTGGACGAGTGCGCTGCCCACCTGCCGTTCGACCTGGACGAGGTCCTCGCCGACGCCGGGCTGCTCCAGCGGACCAGGTTCACCCAGCCCGCGCTGTTCGCGGTCGAGTACGCGCTCGCGCGGCTCTGGGAGCGCTGGGGCGTGCGGCCGGCCGCGATGCTCGGCCACAGCGTCGGCGAGTACGTGGCGGCGTGCCTGGCCGGGGTGTTCTCCCCGGAGGACGCGCTGAAGCTCGTCACGGCCCGCGGTGAGCTGATGGACGCGCTGCCCGCGGGTGCCATGCTCTCGGTGCCGATGGGCGCCGACGAGCTGGAGCTGCCCGACGACGTGTGCCTGGCCGCGAGCAACGCGCCGGCCATGAGCACCGTCGCGGGCACGGTCGAGGCGATCGACCGGTTCGCCGCGGGGCTGAGCGTGCCCAGCCGCCGCCTGCACACCTCCCACGCGTTCCACTCGTCGATGGTCGACCCGGTGCTCGGCGCGTTCGCCGAGCGGGTGGGCGAGGTCGAGCTGCGGGCGCCGCGCGTCCCGTTCGCCTCCAACGTCTCCGGCACCTGGATCACCGCGGCGGAGGCGACCGACCCCGGCTACTGGGTGCGGCACGCGCGGGAAGCCGTGCGGTTCAGCGAAGGGCTGCGCACGCTGCTCGCCGGCGGACCGGTCAACCTGCTGGAGGCCGGGCCCGGCAACGTGCTCACCACCCTGGCCCGGCAGCACGACCTGGCGGCCGGGGGCCACGCGGCGTTCGGGTCGTTGCGGCACCCGCGCGAGGACAAGCACGACCTCGACACGGTGCTGACCGCGCTGGGCCGTCTGTGGATCTCCGGCGTTCCGGTGGACCTCGCCGCGCCGACGGCGGACGAGCGGCGCCGGCGGGTTCCGCTGCCGCAGTACCCGTTCGAGCGGGTCCGGCACTGGGTGGACCTGCCGGGCACGACGGCGCCGCAGGCCGAGCCCGGACGTGCCGCGGCGGCCGCCGCGGTGCCGGCGCAGGGCGGCGACCTCGCCGTGATCACCGCGATCTGGCAGGAGCTGCTCGGCATCGACCGGATCGGCCCGGACGACGACTACTTCGAGCTGGGCGGGCACTCGCTGCTGGCCACCCAGGTCCTGGCGCGGATCACCGGCGGGCTCGGTGTCGCCCTGCCCGCCGGCGCGATCTTCGAGGCGCCGACGCCCGCCCGGCTGACCGCACTGGTCGAACGGCTGCGGGCCGAACAGCGCGAGCCGGCGCAGGACGACGAGTTCGCCCGGCTGCTCGCCGAGATCCGCGACATGTCACCGGAAGAGCTGCGGGCCGAACTGGACCGCGAGCGGGACGCCCAGGAGATCTCCCAGTCATGACCGACAACCTGACCAGCTCACTGACCGAGGACCAGCGCCGGCTGCTGGAGCTGCGGCTGCGCCACGCGGACCGCTCCCAACCGGTGTCGTTCACCCAGGAACAACTGTGGTTCCTCGACCGCCTCGACCCCGGCAACCCCGCCTACGCGATCCCTTTCGGGCTCCGGCTCACCGGACCGCTCGACCGCGCCGCCCTCGAGCTCGCCGTCGGCCGGGTCGTGGACCGGCACTCCGCCCTGCGCACCACGTTCTTCGACCGCGACGGCGAGCTGCGGCAACGGGTGCACGACACCGTCCCGATCGCCATCGAGGTGACCGACCTGTCCGCGGACCGCGGTCGCGCCGGGGAGGTCGTGCGGGAGCACGCCCGGCACGTCTTCGACCTGGGCACCGGTCCGCTGGTGGCGTTCCGGCTCGTGGTGCTGGGCGAGGAGGAGCACCTCCTGCTCGTCACCGCGCACCACATCGTGTTCGACGCCGCCTCGGCGGAGGTCTTCTGCGCCGACCTCGCCGCCTGCTACGGAGGCGCGACGCTGCCCGAGCCGGCCGCGTCGTTCGCCCGGTACGCGGCGGCCGAGCGGCGCAGGCTGACCGGCGAGGTGATGGACGGGCACCTGGCCCACTGGCGGGAGAAGCTCGCCGGCAGCCCGGCCCGCTCGACCGTGCCGCCCGACCTGCCGCGTCCCGCGGTCCAAACCCACACGGGCGGGCGGCGCCACTTCGTCGTTCCCGCCGGCCTGACCTCGAAGCTCGCCGCGAGAGCGCGCGAGCTGGGCGTCTCGCTGAACGCCGTGGTGCTGAGCGGGTTCGCGGCGGTGATCGGCCAGGAACGGGTGCTGCTCGGCATGCCGGTCAGCGGCCGGGGCCGTCCCGAGCTGGAGTCGATGATCGGCTCGCTGGCGAACATGCTGGTGCTGCGGGTCGACCTGCCCGACGCGCCGGCGAGCGAGGTGATCCGCGCGACGCACCGCGCGATCAGCGAGGCCTACGCCCACCAGGACGCCCCGTACGCACGGGTCGTGGAGGCGGTCGACCCGCCGCGCGACCCGAGCCGGAACCCGTTGTTCCAGGCCATGCTGAGCCTCACCGAGGCGCCCCTGTCCCGGACGGCGGGCGGCGTCGAGCTGACCCCGGTCGAGGTCGACAACGGGCTCACCGACTTCGACCTGTTCGTCGTGCTGTCCAGAGTGGACGGTGAGCTGCGCGGGGTGCTCGGCTACAACGCCGACCTCTACCTCGACGAGACGGTCCGCGAGCTGGGCGAGCAGTTCACCGCCGTGCTGACCGCGATCGCCGACGAGCCGGAGCGGTCCCTCCGGAGCCGGCAGCGGATCTCGGTCGCGGCGACGTTCACCGCGGACCCCGTGCGCGAGCCGCTGGACGTCCTCCACGGTGTGCTGCGGCTGCCGGTCGACGTCGAAATGGCGCCTTACCAGCAGATCGCGCAGCACCTGATCGGCGGCGACGGCGGCCGGCCAGCCGACGTCGTGCTGCTGCGGTGGGAGGACTGGCTGCGGCACGGTGACGCGCTGGACGCGTCCTGGGAGGACTTCGAGGCAGCGGTCACCGCGTACCGGGAACGGTCCTCCGCGCCGTTGTACCTCGTCGTGTGCCCGTCCGTGCGGGCGTTCGGCCACCTCGACGACCGGCTGGCCGTGCTCGCGGACCGGACCGAGGGCGTGCGCGCCGTGTGGTTCGCGGACTGGGCGAAGGCGCTGCCGGTCGGCGTCGTGTTCGACCCCCAGGCCGACAAGCTCGGCCACGTCCCCTACACGCCGGAGATGTTCGCGGCACTGGCGATCCTGCTGACCCGCACGCTGCACGCCGGCGCGCACCGGATCCACCTGCTGGACACCGGCCTCGGTGACCCGGCCGCGCTGGCCGAACGCGCGGCGCCCGCAGTGCGGGCCGTCGCCGTCGACACGCCGCCGGTCGCGCCGCGCACCACCACCGAGGAACGGCTGGCGAGGGTGTGGCGGGAGGTGCTCAAGCTCGACGAGGTCGGTGTGACGCACGACTTCTTCGCCCTCGGCGGGCACTCGCTGCTCGCGACGCAGCTCCTGTCCAAGGTGTACGCGGAGTTCGGCGTCGACGTGTCGCTGCACGCGCTGTTCACCCACCCGACCGTCGAGGCGCTGGCGGGGCTCGTCGAGGAGCCGGGGGAGACCGGGCACCCGCTGTCGCCGGTCCCGCGCTCCGGCGCACTGGAGCTGTCGGCGATCCAGCAGCGGATGTGGGCGGCCACGCAGCTCGACCCCACCACGACCCGGATGAACACCACGTTCGCGGTCCTGCTGCGCGGTTCGCTGGACGTGGCGGCGATGCGCGCCGCCGTGGCCGAGGTCGTGGGCAGGCACGAGATCCTGCGCACGACGTTCGCCGAACGCGACGGCCGGCCGGTGATGGTGGTGCACGCCGGCATGGACTGCTGGCTGCCCGAGGCCGAGGGCGGGCCGGAGGAGTTCCTGCGCGAGCACACGAACCACGTGTACGACCTGGAGAACGGACCGCTGCTGCGGGTCCGGCTGGTGCGCACGGGCGTGGACGAGCACCACCTGCTGCTCGGCATGCACCACATCGTCTGCGACAACACGTCGTGGGGCGTGCTGCTCGCCGAGCTGTCCGCCTGCTACGCGCACCGGGAGCTGCCCGAGCTGGAGGTCCAGTACGCGGACTACGCGGCCTGGCAACGGGAGCTGCTCACCGAGGAGGCGCTCGAACCGCACCTCGACCACTGGCGCTCCTCCCTCGCCGACGCCCCGTCGCAGCTCGAGCTGCCGGCGGAACGCCCTGAGCGCAACGACACCGAACGCACCTCGTCCGCCGTTCCGGGCGCGGTCGCGGAAACGGTGCGAGAGCTGGCCCGCGCCGAGGGCAGCACACCGTTCGCGACGCTGCTCGCGGCGTACGCGGTGGTGCTGTACCGGCGCAGCGCGCAGCCGGACGTTGTGCTGAGCGTGCCGCAGCAGGGCAGGCCCCGCCCGGAGGTGGAGCACCTCATCGGCTGCTTCACCGACCTGCTGCCGATCCGCGTGGACCTGGGCGGGCGGCTCACGTTCCGGCAGGTGCTGCACCGGGTGCACCGCGCGATGGTGGACGGCTACCGGCACTCGGACGTGCCGTTCTCCAGCGTGGCCCACGTGCTGCCGCGTCAGCGCGGACGCCACCCCGTCTACCAGTGCGCGTTCAACTACGCCGACCTGCCGGACGAGGCGATGTCGTGGCCCGGCCTGGACCTGGAGCCGCTGGAGGTGCCGGTCACCAGCCTGGACTTCGACCTGTTCCTGACCCTCACGACGGAGCGCGGCGAGCTGGCCGCGACGCTCGAGTACAGCGCCGACCTGTTCACGGGCGAGGGCGCGGCCGGTCTGCTGGAGTCCTTCGTCGCGCAGCTCGGCGAGCTGGTCTCGGCCCCGGACGCGCAGATCGTCGTCGAGCGCCCGGTGTCCACTGCGGAGACGCTGCCGATGAGCGTCATCTCGTCGCGGCCGGTCGACGGGGTGCTGCCGGTGCTGTCCTCGTGGGCGGACGAGCTCGGCCTGCCCCTCACCGTGCGCACGACCCCGGCGGGTCAGGTGCTGCGCCCGCTGCTGGACCCGGAGGCCGGGCTCGACGGTGTGCCGGGGGAGACGACCGCGCTGGTGCTGTGGTGGGAGGACCTGTTCGAGGGCGGCGTCGGCGCGTTCGAGATCGCGTTCGCCCGGCTGTGCGCGGCGATCGAGCGGTGGACCGGGCGCACGGGTGGGTCGCTCGCGGTGCTGGCGGTGTCCGGCCGCGAGGACACGCCCTGGCCGGGCGTGTTCGGCCACGCGGCCGACCGCCTCGCCCGGCGCTTCCCCGCGGTGTCCGTCGTCGACCTGCTGACGGCCGAAGGGGATCCGGGCGTCGTGCTGGGCACCGCCCTCGCCCGCCTGGTGCACGGCGGCGACCTGCCGGAGGAACCGCGCACCGCGGAAGCACCGCGCACCGACGAGGAACGCGCTCTGGCCGCTGTGTGGTGCGAGGTGCTGAAGCTCCGGGAAGTCGGCGTGCACGACGACTTCTTCGAGCTGGGTGGTGACTCGATGACGGCGATCCAGGTGGTGTGGCTCGCGAACCAGGCCGGAATCAGGTTCACCCCGGCGCAGCTCACCGCGAAGCGGACCATCGCGGAACTGCTCCGGGTGCCGATGACCGAGGAGCAGCAAGCGCTTGCGGCCGTGTGGTGCGAGGTGCTGAAGCTGCCGGAGGTCGGCGTGCACGACGACTTCTTCGAGCTGGGTGGTGACTCGATGACGGCGATCCAGGTGGTGTGGCTCGCGAACCAGGCCGGCATCAGGTTCACGCCGGCGCAGCTCACCGCGCAGCGGACCATCGCCGAGCTGTGCGCCGCGACCGCTCCGCGGCCAGGGGCCGAGCAGGGGCCCGTGGAGGGCGACTTCCCGGCCACCGGCGCCCAGCGCTGGTTCTTCGAGGCGCTGGCGACCTCGATGACCGCACCGGCCCACTTCAACCACCCGTACTACCTGCGGCTGCGGGTGCCGGCCACACCCGAGCAGCTCGAACGCGCCACCGCCGCGCTGGTGGCGCACCACGACGGCCTGCGGTTGCGCTTCCGGCGCGAGGGCACCGACTGGCACGCCTCGCACGGGCCCGTTGAGAGCGCGATGCCGTTCGTGTCGTTCGACGTGTCGGACGCCGCCGACCGGGAACGGGCGATCGAGCGGCACCTGAACGAGGTGCACCCGACGCTCGACCTCGTGGACGGCCCGCTGGCCATGGTCGTCCACTTCGGACTCGGCGACCACGAGCCGGACCGCGTGATGGTCATCTGCCACCACCTGGTGACCGACGGCGTCTCGCGCAGCCTCATCCTGGAGGACTTCCAGAGCGCGCTGCGCCAGGTGCTCGCCGGGCAGACCGCCGACCTCGGGCCCAAGACGACGGCGTTCCGGGACTGGGCGCTGCGCGTCGACGAGTACGCCCGCGGCCCGCGACCGCTGAGGGAGCTCGAGTACTGGGAGCGGCAGGCGCCCGGCGCCGAGGAGATCACCGCCGACCTGCCCGGCCGCAACACGTTCGGTGTCATGGCGGACATCCACACGACGATCGACGCGGAGACCACCGCGCGGCTGCGCGCGCTGGCCAAGGCGCACCGGGTCGGTGTGAGCGACCTGCTGGTCTGGGCGTCCGTGCGAATGGCGGCCGACCGGTCCGGCAGTCCGGAGTGGACGATCGCGACCACCGGCCACGGACGGGAGGCGTTGTTCGACGGCCTCGACCTGTCCCGCACGGTCGGCTGGTTCCAGGTGATGTACCCGGTCCGGCTCACCCTGCCCGGCGGCGGTGACGTGGCCGCCGTCCGGTCGGTGGCCGAGCAGCTCGGGCGGGTGCCCGTCAACGGCATCGGCTACGGCCTGCTGCGCTACAACAACCCGGATCCCGCCGTGCGCCGGCGGCTGGAGACGGCGAACCCGCAGCTCACCGTGAACTACGCCGGCGCGTTCGGCTTCACCGACCTCTCCAGCGCCGACGAGCTGTTCGACCTCTGCCGGGAGGAGCTCGGTGTCCTGCAGGACCCCGCCACCGCGTGGCCCGGCCGGATCGACGTCGTCGGGTCGCTCGTCGGCGACCGGATCCGCGTCGAGATGAACTACGGCACCGAGATGTACCTGCCCGAGACCGCGCGCCGGATGCTCGGTGACATCGAAGAGCTGCTTCGCCGGCTCGTCTCACAGAACAGGATGGGGTAATGCCAAAGCCTTCGGGATTCGGCGCGTTCACGATCATGTGGGTGGGGCAGCTGCTGTCCGCGCTGGGCACCCGCATGACGAACTTCGCGCTCGGCATCTGGGTGTGGCAGCAGACCGGCTCGGCCACCTCGATGGCGCTGATGATGTTCTGCGGCTTCGGCTCGACCGTGCTGTTCAGCCCGGTCGCCGGCCACCTGATCGACAGGTGGAGCCGCAAGAGGTCGATCATCGTCAGCGAGATCGGGTCGATCGTCGTCACGTTCATCCTGCTCGGCCTGTTCCTGTCGGACTCGACGCAGCTCTGGCACCTCTACCTCGTCAACGTGCTGACCGGCGCGCTGCTCGCGATCCAGGGGCCGGCGTTCGGGGCGACCATCGCGGTGATGATCGAGAAGGGCAGGTTCCTGCGCGCCAACGCGATGATGTGGTCGGTCAAGAGCTTCCCGGTGATCTTCGCGCCGGCCCTGGCCGCCACCCTGCTCGGTCTCACCGGCATCAAGCTGATCCTGTTCGTCGACGGGCTCACGTACGTGGCTGCGATCATCTCGGTGCTCGTGGTCCACATCCCGAAGGTGCCGGGGCAGGACCGCGAGAAGAGCACCTTCTGGCAGGACTGCGTGTTCGGCTTCCGCTACATCGTCGAACGGCCGCCGCTGCTCGCCGTGCAGGTCGTGCTGTTCTCCATCAGCTTGCTGGCCGCGCTCGCGTGGGCGCTGATCGTGCCGCTGGTGCTGGCCCGCACGCTGGGTGACGAGGGCACCCTGGGCCTGGTCCAGAGCATCGGCGCGGTCGGCGGCGTGCTCGGCGGCGTCCTGCTCGGCGTCATGAAGCCGCCGCGCCGCAAGATGCTCGTGGTGCTCGGCGCCATCCTGGTGTTCAGCATCGTGGGCCGGATCGTCTACGGCGTCGGTGACGGCCTGATCGCCTGGGCCGCCGCGATGTTCTTCGTCGAGCTGACGATCCCGTTCATCGACGGCCTGGCGCAGACCATCTGGCAGGAGAAGGTCGATCCGGCCGTCCAGGGCCGGGTGTTCGCCGCCCGCAACTTCTTCGAGAACCTCTCGGTCCCGATCGGCTTCGCCGCCGCCGGACCGCTGGTGGACAAGGTGCTGGAGCCGGCGATGCGCGGTGACACGGCGCTCGCCGGCACGTTCGGCTGGCTCGTCGGCACCGGCCCCGGCTCGGGCATCGGCCTGCTGTTCGTGGGCGTCGGGGTGCTGGGCGCCGGCGTCGGAGTCGCGGGCCTGCTCAACCGCAACGTCCGCGAGGTCGAGACGCTCGTGCCCGACCACGAGCCCGAGCCGGAACCCGTCAAGAAGCCCGTCGCGGCACTCGCCGACTGAGAAGGGGGAGAACGTCATGGACTACCGGGTCGTCGTCAACGACGAGGAGCAGTACGCGCTCTGGCCCGCCCACAAGGACAACGCGCCGGGCTGGCGGGACGCGGACGCCACCGGCACGAAGGACGAGTGCCTGGCGCACATCGGTCGCGTGTGGACGGATCTGCGACCGCTCAGCCTGAGAGGACGGTCATGACCTTCGCGGACGTGGTGGCGGGCGCGCTGGACGTGGATCCGGCGCACGTCACGGACGAGGCCGGGCAGGACACGCTGGCGAGCTGGACCAGCATGCGGCACATCCAGCTGATCGTGACGCTGGAGGAGGCCTACGGGCTGTCGTTCGACTACGAGGAGATCGCCGGTGCGCGGACCGTCCGGGACGTCCGGGAGGCGTTGCGCGCCAAGGGGGTGGAGGTCTGATGGGCGACGACCTCGCGGCGGTGAGGACCCGCTGGCAGGAGATCGGCAGGACCGGCGTCCGCCCCGTCGTGGGCGTCGGGCTGCTGGCGAGCTACACGATCGACCCGCTGCTGCCCTACCTCGGGGTGGCGCTGCACGACGCCGGGCTGCCCGTCGCCTTCACCACCGGGCCGTTCAACCAGATCGTGCAGCAGTGCCTGGACGACGACTCGGCGATGGCCGCGGCCGAGCCGGACGTGCTCGTGGTGGCCCCTCGCTTCGAGGAGCTGGGCGACGAACTGCCGACCGCGGTGGACGCCGCTGCCGCCGCCGCCCGGCGCTGGGGGTCGTTCCTGGTCGTCGTGCTGCCCGCGGTGCCGGAGGAACGGGCGTTCGGGCACCTCGACGACGGCAGGGCGCTGGGAACGGCCGCCACGGCCCACGAGGCCAGGGAAGCGGTCCGCGCACTGCTGGCGGACCGGCCGGACGCCTGGGTGGTCGACGCCGAACGGGCCGTGCGCTCCACCGGCACCGGCAAGGCCCACCACGCGGCGATGTTCAAGTTCGCGAAGATCCCGTACACCGAGGCGGTGTTCGCCGGGCTCGCCGCTCAGCTGGCCGGTGTGCTCCGGGCGGTGCACGGCGTGACACCGCGGCTCGTGGTGGTGGACCGGGGCTCGGTGACCGAGGCGCTCGACGAGCACCTGCGGCGGTTGCGCCACGCCGGTGCCCGCGTGGTGCTCAGGGACGGGCCCGAGCCGGTCAGCGCGCTGGCGCGGGAGGCGGGCGTTCCCGCCGGGTCGGCGGTCCTGCTGGCGGTCGGCCCGGCCACCGGCGCGGAGGAGGACGCCGAGGAGGACGCGCAGGAGGGCACGGCCGGAACCGTGCGGCTGGGCGCGAAGCCCGACGCGTGGGCGGGCGAGCTCCTGCGGTCCGGGTTGCTCGACCGCCTGCCGCCCCCGGAGAGGGCCCCGGCGCGGGCTCCGCGGGCCGACCGGCGGACGGTGTCGCTCGCCGACTTCGTCGCGGGCCTGAACGTCGAGGTCGACCTCGCGCCGGTGGACCAGGACTCGGCGGCGGCGGTCGCCGAGGTGGTGGCCAGGGCCAAGGACTTCACCCTGGGCACCGAGACCGCCGGCCTCCCCGGCCCGGGGCGCGAGGTGCTCGCGATCCGCGTCCGCGACAAGTTCGGCCAGTACGGCGTCAGCGGCGCCGTCGCGCTGAGCAGGGAGGGCGGCCGGCGCGTGGTGGACGTGTTCTCGCTGTCGTGCGTCGTGCTCGGCAAGGGCGTCGAGGACGTCGTGCTCGGCCGGCTGCTCGCCGAACCCGGCGACATCGCCTTCCGCTACCGGCGCACCCCGCACAACCGGATCACCGCCGGGTTCCTGGCGGACGCCGGCACAACCATCGAGGAGATCCCGTGACCGTCCACTTCGGAGTCGTGTCGCTCGGGCACGTGGTCGGCGAGCCCGTCGACGTGGCCTCCGCCGCCGCCCGCTACACCGATGACGTCGACCGCGTGCTGAGCTGGGGCTACCGCACGTTCCACCGCGCGCAGGACGGCGTGGGGCTCACCGACCTCGCCGCTGAGGCGGGCGCCAAGGCGCTGAGCGGCGCGGGCGTGCAGCCGCACGAGGTCGACCTGCTCGTGCTGGCCATGTCCGACCTGTCCGAGCACCTGTACTGGGACGCGGCCGGCGCCACGCAGGCCAAGATCGGCGCGCACGGCTCGGAGAACGTCCTGCTGACCCAGGCGTGCGGCGGGGGAGTGGCGGCGTTCGACGTCGTCGCGGGCAAGTTCGCCACGCACCCGGACTACCGGACGGCGCTGATCATCGGCGCCAACCGGGTGTGCGAGCCGTACTGGAACCGGATGGAGATCAACACCAGCATCTTCTCCGACGGCGCCGCGGCGGCCGTGGTCACACGCGACCACCCGCGCAACCGGTGGCTCACCACCGAGATCATCAGCGACGGCCGGTACGCCGACTTCATGATGATGGACGCCGGTGCCGCAGCCCGCCCGTTCACCGGGCAGGAGGCCGTCGGGGTCAAGAGCCCCCAGAAGAGGCTGGAGGAGTTCTTCGCGGGCGACATCCGCAAGATGTTCGAGTTCGTCTCGACGATCCGCACGAACAACCACGAGGTGGTGCGCCGGGCCTGCGCCCGCGCCGGCGTCGAGCCGGGCGAGCTGCGCAAGCTCCTGCACCTGCACGACAGCGTGCCGGCGATGACGTTGCTGGCCAAGGACCTCGGCAAGGGTCCTGAATGGACCAACAGCGAGGTCGCCGCGGCGCACGGCCACGTCGGGTGCGCCGACCAGCTCATGTCGCTGGAGCACTACCTCACCACCGAAGAGCTCACCGACGGCGACGTCGTGGCACTGACCAGCACGGCCAGCGGCATGCACTGGCTGTGCACGCTCCTGGCGATCTGAGGGGAATCATGGAAGCGAAAGAGATGCTGGCGCGGATCCGCCGGCTGACCGAGCCCGGCGCCACCGCGGACCCGGCGCTGCCGGCCGACCTGCGGCGGCTGCGCGACGTCCCGGCGTTGCTCGAGGCCGGGCGACTGCTCGCGAAGGTGCCGGCGGAGCTGCTGGGCCGGCTCACACCGTTGCGGGTGGCCGTCACCGGCACGTTCACCGCGTCCGGGGTGGCGCCGCTGCTGCGCGTCGCGTTGCTGGGCAAGGGGATCGCCCCGCAGATCCACGTGTCCGGCTTCGACCAGCTCGCCGTCGACCTGAGCAGCCAGGACTCGCCGCTGGCGGAGTTCGCGCCGCAGGTCACGCTGTGCCTGCTGCACGACGACTGGTTCGTCCCCCGCGACTGGGACGACGCCGAGGCGTTCCAGAGCGCCGTCCGCGGCCGCTTCGCCATGTTCGACAACCTGGTGAGCGCGTTCACCGGCCGGTCGGGCAGCGCGGTTCTCGTGCACACCGTGCCGCTGTCGCCGGTCGAGGTGCGCGGTGTCGTGGCGTTCGACGGCAGGGCCGCCCTGGGTCGCGCCTGGCGCGAGCTGAACAGCGACCTGCTGGGCATGGCGCTGCGGCACGACCAGGTCCACGCACTGGACCTGGAGGCCTACCTGGTGGACGCCCCGGCGCGGCTGCGCGACGAGCGGCTCTACCGCTTCGCCAGCGCGGCGTGGACGTCCGAGGTCGAGCAGGTCTACGCGCACGAGGCCGCGAACTTCTGCCGCGCGTTCCTCGGCATGGCCAAGAAGGTGCTCGTGCTCGACCTGGACAACACCCTGTGGGGTGGCGTCGTCGGCGACGACGGCCCGAGCGGGATCCAGATCGGGCCGCTGTACCCCGGCAACGCCTTCCGCGAGATGCAGCGCCGTGCGGTCCAGCTCCGCAAGCAGGGCGTGGTGCTCGCGCTGTGCAGCAAGAACGAGGCCTCGATCGTCGACCAGGTCCTGACCGAGCACCCGGACCTGGTGATCCGGCCCGACGACATCGCGGCCCGCGCGGTCGACTGGCAGCCCAAGGACCACAACATCCGCGGGCTGGCCGGCCAGCTCAACCTCGGTCTGGACAGCTTCGTCTTCGCCGACGACAGCACGTTCGAGACGCAGCTCGTCCGCGGGTCCCTGCCCGAGGTCACCGTCGTGCACCTCGACGGCGACCCGGCCGACCACGTGACGGCGTTGCAGCGCGGCGGTTGTTTCGACGTGCTGACGACGACGGCGACGGACCGCGAACGCACCCGGCTCTACAAGGCCCGTGCCGAGCGCACCGAGTTCGCGGACTCGTTCAGCTCGGTGCAGGACTACCTGCGCAGCCTGGAGATCCGCGTCTCGGTCCGCGAGGCCGACGAGTTCAGCCTGCCGCGGCTGGTCCAGCTGGGGCAGCGCACCAACCAGTTCACCATGACCGGCTCCCCGCACCCGGAGGCCCGCACCAGGGAGATGGCCGCGTCCGCCGACCACCTGGTGCTGGTCTTCGAGGTGGCGGACCGCTTCGGCGCCGAGGGGATCGTCGGCGGCGTCTGGGTGTCGAAGCACGACGAGCACTGGCTCATCGAGAACTTCGTGATGAGCTGCCGCGTCTTCACCAGGGGCGTCGAGCACACCGTCGTCCAGCACATCGCCGACCGCGCCGCCTCGGCTGGGGCGGCGCGCCTCGAAGCCGACTTCGTCGCCACCGGCCGCAACAAGGCCGCGGCCGAGTTCTACCCGGACGCCGGCTTCTCCCCGGTGGGGGAAGGGCGTTTCACCCTGCCGGTCGTGCCGCGGCCGCAGATCGGTCCCGACTGGACCAGCCTCGTCGTGGAAGGGGAGTCCGCCGATGTCTGAGGTCTTCACGGAGGTCGCCGGCCTCGTCGGTCAGGTGACGGACCTGCCGGCCGAGGACATCTCGGCCGACGCCAGGTTCGACGCGCTCGCCAACTGGACGAGCTACGACGCGCTGCGCCTGCTCACCGGCATCGAGCAGCACTTCGCCGTCCGCCTGGACCTGCAGGAGTACTTCGCCATCAAGGACGTCGGCGGCCTCGTCGCCGCCGTGTCGAGCGCGCGGGGGAAGTCGGGATGATCCTGCGCATCGACCACGTCGGCGTGGTGACCGCCGACCTCGGGGCCGCGGCGCCGATGCTGGGCCTGATGGACATGAAGTGCACCTACTCCGACGACGTGGACACCTACGGCGTGGTCACCTCGTTCTGGCAGTGCCCCGGCGACACCACCTCGATCGAGCTGGTGGCGCCGGTGCGCGAGGACGCCGCGGTGCGCGGCCACCTCCGGCGGCTCGGTCCCGGCCTGAACCACGTGGCGTTCGAGGTGGACGACATCGACGCGGACCTCGCCGCGCTGCGGGACCGCGGCGCCGTCCTCGTCGACGAGGAGCCCCGCCGGGGCGGCCGGCCGGGGCTGCGGGTGGCGTTCGCGCACCTCGGGCCGTCGACCGGGCTCCTCGTCGAGCTCGTGGACTACGGCAACCGCGCCTGAGGCTGCCCGGAGGCCTCGGGACCCGCCTGAGGCCTCAGCTCGCTCTTGCGGCGGGTGAGCACCAGCGGGCCGTCCTCGGTGATCGCGACGGTGTGCTCGGAGTGGGCCGTGCGCGAGCCGTCGGCCGACCGCAGGGTCCAGCCGTCCTCGTCGTAGACGATCTTGTCGGTCGTCGCGGCGAGCCACGGCTCGATCGCGATGGTCAGGCCGGGTTTGAGCTTCATGCCGTGCCTGCGGCGGCCGTTGTTCGAGATGTGCGGTGCCTCGTGCATGGTGCGGCCGATGCCGTGCCCGCCGAACTCCAGGTTGGGCGTGTAGCCGTGCTCGGCGCAGACCTCCCCGATCGCCGCGGAGATGTCGCCGATGCGGTTGCCCACCTGCGCCGCCTCGATCGCGGCCGCCAGCGCCACCTCGGTGGTGCGGACCAGGTGCAGGTCCTCCTCGCGGGGCGTGCCGACGACGACGGTCATCGCCGAGTCGGCCGCCCAGCCGTCGATGCTGACGGCGATGTCCATGGTCAGCACGTCGCTGTCCTGCAGGACGTAGCTCTTCGGCAGGCCGTGCAGCACCGCGTCGTTCACCGCCAGGCAGGTGACGTTGCGGAACGGGCCGCGGCCGAACGACGGCGAGTAGTCCCAGTAGCAGGACTCGGCGCCCCGCTCCTTGAGCATGTGGCGCGCGTGGTGTTCGAGATCGAGCAGGTTCACGCCCACCTCGGCCCTGGCGGCGAGCTCGTCGAGCACCTCCGCGATGAACTGGCCGGTGACGTGCATGCGGGCGATCTCCGCGGGCGACTTGAGCTCGATCAACGTGTTCCTCCATCAGCGGGTGCCGGTATAACTATACCGGCTTCGCGGAGTCGGCTGAACAACACCACCCAGGAGGGGGACGGGCGTTGCGCGAAGGGTCGCCGCGTCTTCACAGTGCCTGGTCATGAAGCAGGTGCTGCAGCACAGGATCGACGCGACCTTCGCCCACTACGACGTCAACCGCAACGGGGTCATCGAGCTCGCCGACGTCTACGCGCTGGCCAACCGGCTGCTGCTCGCGTTCGGGGAGCCGGCGTCGTCGGAACGCGGCCGGGAGCTGGTGGAGGCCTACGACAGGTTCTGGGAGGCGATCGTCGGCCACTGCGGCGCCGGCCGCGACGGCCGCATCGGGCCGCGGGCGTACCGCGACGCGATGATCGAGGCGTTCGTCGAGGGCGGACCGATCAACGTCGACTTCCTGGAGGTCGTGCGGGCGCTGCTCGACATCGCCGACACCAACGGTGACGGCCGGGTCGACGCGGCGGAGTTCCGGGTGCTGCTGAAGGCGCGCGGGTTGTCCGAGGCGGAGTGCGGGCTCGCGTTCTCGCACCTCGACCTCGACGGGGACGGGGCGATCAGCGTGGACGAGTACGTCGCGGCCGTGCGGGACTACTACACGAACCCGGCCGAGGACACGCCCGGGAGCTGGCTGTACCCGGAGGCGTTGCAGCGCACCTGAGGTGCGGGTCCGGGCCTCATGACCGCGCCGCGTTGCCGGGCCGGGGCTCTCCCCGGCCCGGCAACGCCGCTTCCGCCGTTGCGGCGCTCACCCGGCGCCGCGGGCGAGGTCAGTCCTCCACGGCGATGGCCGAAGCCGGGCACACCGCCGCGGCGTGCCGCACGTCCGCCAGCCGTGACTGGGGCGGGCTCGGGTCGAGCAGGTCGACCAGGCCGTCCTCGTCGCGCTGGTCGAACACGTCGTCCGCGGCCAGCACGCACTGGCCCGCGCCGACGCACCTGCCCTGGTCCACCACGACCCTCACGCCGACCTCCAGGTGACGGGCAGCTCGGCGACGCCACCGGTGAGCGTCGCGCGGACCTGCAGCGAGTCGACGTCCTTCGCGAGCCGCAGGTCCGGCAGGCGGCGGGCCAGCGCCGAGAACACGACGCGCAGCTCCGTGCGGGCCAGTGACGCGCCGATGCAGAAGTGCGCGCCGTGGCCGAAACCGAGGTGCGTCCTCTCGGGACGGTCGGGGTTGAACTCCTCCGCGTCGCTGTAGACGTCGGCGTCGCGGTTGGCGGCGTTGATCGAGAGGACCAGCGCGTCGCCCGCGCGGATGGTCACGCCCGCGATCTCGACGTCCTCGCGCGCGTACCGCAGCAGGCCGAGGTCGCCGGGCGCGCCGAGGCGCATGACCTCCTCGACCACCGCGTCGACGCGGCCGGCGGGGTCGGCGACCAGTGCCTCCCAGCGCGACCGCTCGGTGAGCAGGAACAGCACGCCGAGGCCGATGCGGTTGACGGTGGTCTCGTGGCCCGCGAACAGCAGGCCGACGCACAGGCGGACCATCTCCGCGTAGTCGAAGGACGGGTCCTCGCTCTGGGCGCGGACGAGGTCGGAGATCACGTCCTCGCCGAGCTGCGGGCGCTTGGCCTCGACGAGCCCGACCATGTAGCGGAAGAACTCCTCGCGGGCCTCGTGGGCCGCCTCGCCGATCGCGGTGCCCGCCATGCGCTCGGACAGCGACGCGAACAGCTCGGTGTCCTGCTCCGGCACGCCGAGCAGCCGGCAGATCATGGCCACCGGCAACGGGAACGCGAGCCCGCGGTGCAGGTCGACCACGCCGGTGGTCTCGTGCTCGGCGACGAGCCGGTCCAGGTAGCCCTCGACGAGCTGCTCCATGTTCTCGCCCAGCCTCCGCATCCGCTTGGCGGAGAACGCGGGCGTCAGCAGGCGGCGCAGGCGCGCGTGGTCGGCCTCCTCGGTCTCGAAGTCGCCGGTCGGGCCGTCCTGGACGGCGGCGGTCGAGATGCGCGAGGCCTTCTCGGGTTCGGGGTGCGACCGGCCGAAGCGCTTGTCGCCCAGCAGGAGGCGGACCTCGTCGTAGCGGGTGACGAGCCAGGCGGGGTCGCCCGCGGGCGTGGTGACGGGTGCGATCGGAGCCTCGCGTCGCAGCACCTCGTAGAGCGGCGCGAGTTCGAGGACGTTCGGCCTGGCCAGCGGCAGCTTCAGGCGCTCTGCGTCAATGCTCATGCACCGACCGTAGCGCTTCTTGGCAGATGCTGCCAATAATTGTGCCGACCGGGTGACGTGCTTAAATCGGCCGATGACGGACGTTGTGCCAGAAATCGCCACGGCCGACGGCCCACCCCGGCGGGGACGGCCGCCGGTCAGCGAGGAGCAACGTCAGCGGCAGCGCCTCGACATCTCGCGCCACGCGGTACGGCTGTTCGCCGAGCAGGGCGTGGCCGGCACGTCCGGCGAGCAGATCGCCCAGGCGGCCGGTGTTTCCGAACGCACGTTCTGGCGCTACTTCCCGCACAAGGAGAGCTGCGTCGAGCCGTTGCTCACCCGCAGCGTCGACGCGTTCTGCGCCGTCCTGCGCGCCTGGCCGGCCGACCTCGAGCTGATCGACCACCTCCGCGAGGCCTACACCCCCGTCGTCGACTCGTCGTCGGACGAGGACGTGGACGCGGTGCTCGACGTCGTGCGGCTCACCCACGGCGAACCGGCGTTGCGCGCCGTCTACCTCATGCTGCACGAACGGGCGGAGGCCGCGCTGGTGGACGTGCTCGCGCGGCGGCTCGGCCAGCCGTCCGGCGCGATCGACGTCCGGGTGCAGGCAGCCGCCATGAGCGCGGTGCTGCGGGTGGCGACCGACGACGTCGCCCAGGCCACGGTCGGCGGCGTCACCGCGGACATGCTCGACGGGCACCGCGAACAACTGGCCCGCGCGCTGAGCCTCGTGCTGCGCGGTCTGGCGCAGGCGGTGGGCGGCTAGCCCGCCCTGCGCGGGCTAAGCCGGGTTCCAGTTCGCGACCGCCCACACGAACAGCGCCACCAGCAGGACCACGACCGCCACACCGGCCCCGCCCGCCACGAGCAGGCCCGACCCGGCCGGCCGCCAGGGCCTCGGTGCCAGCGCCTTGACCACGCCGCCGGCCAGCGCGGAGCCGAGCGCGATGAGGACGAAGGCGTACGCGTACTCGCCGCCCTGCCAGCCGAACGCCTCCAGGGAGTCGTTGAGGTAGGCGGCGGCGGTCAGGGCCAGCAGGACGGTGGTGGTGGCGAAGCCGGCCGTCGCGGCGAGCCTGGCCCGGTCGAGTTCGGTCACGCTTCCGAGCGTGCCGATGGCGGCCGAGAGCGGCATCGGTACAACTACTCAGCCGTTCCGCAGGTGCGCGACCCGATCGCGCAACGCGTGCGCGGCGATCGAGCGCGGCATCACCGCCCGATGACGGGCAGGTCGTAGCGGCGCCGGATGCTGGTGCCCAGCACACCGATGTCCGCTCCGTAGACGTGCAGCGAGATCGCCAGCGAGCTCGAGTTGTTGCACACCTTGTGGATGTCGCCCGGCGGCACCAGGTAGGACGCCACGCCCTCCGGGGTCCGGTTGACGCGCAACGGAACCAGCCGATCGCCGCGCAGCCGGTAGGTGGTTTCCTCCTCCTCGCCGACGTAGGTGCCCACGACGCACCACGACACGTGGTCGTGGACGCACGTCTCCTGGCCGGGCAGCCAGACCAGGGCGACGACCGAGAAGCTGCCGTCGGGCTCGACGTGCAGGACGTGCTGGCGGTAGGCGGTGGGATCGGGTTCCCGCTGGGCCGCGCTCAGCAGGAACGGGTCGGTCAGGTGACCGGCGAGGGTGCCCGCGACCCGCGCGGCGACGGCGGCGTCGTCGCCTCCGCCGGCGACCGCGCCGCGCAGGGCGCTCACGAGGAGCGTGGCCGTGGGTGACAGCAGGCTGTGCGTCATGAGCGGTCCTCCTTGGTCAACGGGAGATCAGCCGATCAGCACCGTTCCGGTCAGCACCACGACGACGATCAGAACGGTCGAGAGCAGGCCCAGCAGCAGCACCGCCGGGCCGGAGCGGGCGAGGGAGCGCAGCCGCACGGCCGTGCCCAGCGCGAACATGCCCGCCGCCAGCAGCACGGTGTCCACGAACGTCGCCGCCGACAGCACGGCGTCGGGCACCAGGCCGGTCGCGCGCACCGCCGCCATCGCGAGGAACCCGAGGACGAACAGCGGCACGAGCGGCGGGCGCCGGCCGGTGGCCGGGTACTTGAGCCGTTCGGCGAAGCTCACCGCGGCGAGCATCGGGGCGAGCAGCACGACCCGCGTCAGCTTCACCGCCACCGCGATGGCGAGCGCGCCGCTGACCGGTCCGGCGGCGGCCACGACCTGGGCTACCTCGTGCACGCTGCCCCCCGCCCACACCCCGTACTGCGCGGAGGAGAGGCCGGTGAGCGGGTGCAGCGCGGGCAGGCCGAACATCGCGACGGTGCCGAAGAGCGTCACCAGGCCGAGCGCCTTGGCCACGTCCTGCTCGTCCTGCTCGCGCACGCTGTTCATCGCGGCGACCGCGGAGGCGCCGCAGATCGAGAACCCGGTGGCGATCAGCAGCGACAGGCCCTCGCCCACCCCGAGCACCCTGCCGAGCCACCGCGTCACGACGAACGTCACGACGACGGCGACGACCGCCAGCACCAGGACCTCGTAGCCGAGCTTCAGGACGTCCTGGAAGACCAGCTTGAGCCCGAGCAGCACGACACCGAGCCGCAGCAGGCGGCGGCCGGCGAGCCTGATGCCGGGACCGGCCGACGCGGGCAGCGTCACGACGTTGGCGACGACGGCGCCGAGCAGCACCGCGACGGTCAGCGCGCTGACCGAGGGCTGCACCAGGGAGACGACCATCGCGATCGTGACGCCGGCCCCGACCACGGCGAGACCGGGCAGGACCGAGCCGGACGTGCGCGGAGTGGTCCTGATCGTCCCCATGACCCCACGATGGCCAGTGCGGCCTGGTCGCAGTAGAGGGGCATCTCTTGGGGCCCCATAAGACGCGCTTATGCCTTCGCGGCGGCGGAGATCAACGCGTCGACGGTGGCCCGCATGATCGGCAGGCGGATCAGGTCCGGCCACGTGTACAGGGCGGTGAGCCGTTCGGCCGACGACTCCACCTCGACCGCGGTCAGGCCGGGGTGCTGCAGGAACGACAGCAGCAGCCGCGGCACGAGCGCCACCCCGAGCCCGGCCGTGACGAGGCTCTGGATGGCCAGGTTGTCGTCGGTCGAGCAGGTGATGTCGGGCGTGAACCCCGCCGCGCCGCACGCCTGGTGCAGGGCGCGCTGGCACCGCACGCACCCCGCGATCCAGCGCTCCCGCGCGGTCTCGGCCAGCGACACGCGCTCGCGGCCGGCGAGCCGATGACCCGCGGGGACGAGCAACGCGAGCGGCTCGCGCAGCAGCGGCACGCGCAGCATGCCCTTGACCGCCGTCTCGTCGCGCGGCTCGTCCTGGTAGCTGAAGCTGATCACCAGGTCGACCTCGCCGCCGCGGAGCAGGGCGAACGAGTCCGGTGGCTCCTGCTCGACCAGCTCGAGCCGCAGGTGCGGCCGCTCCTGCGCCAGGATCGCCGCCGCCACGGGCACGAGCGAGACGTTGGCGCTGGGGAACGCGCAGATCCGGATGGTGCCGATGTCGTGCGTCGCGATCGCGCTGACCTGCTGGTGGGTCGTCGCGAGCTGGTCGAGCAGCGTCGCGCCGCGGTCCGCCAGGATCCGCCCGGCCTCGGTGAGGTGCAGCCCGCGGCCGGTCCGCACGAACAGCGGGCCGCCCACCTGCCGCTCCAGCGCGCGCATCTGCTGGCTGACGGCGGGCTGGGAGCAGTGCAGCAGCCGCGCGGCCGCGCTGAACGACCCCGTTCTGGCCACCGTCGCGAAGATCTCGAGCTGGCGGGTGTCGAACACCTCCGCACCATAGGGCCTGCGCCGGAGGTCCGCGGCCTTCGGCGCGGCCAGGGGCTCAGCGCCCGGTGACGAGCGAGTCGAGGGTGGCGGCCCCGTGCTCGCCGCAGTGCCGCTTCGACGCGTCGAGCGTCATCGGCTTCTCCGCCTCGTCCGGCCTGCCCGCCTGCCCGAACAGCCGTCTGAGCAGCTCGACCTGCTCGCCGAGACCGGCCCGCAGGAAGTCACCGCAGGTCGAGCGGGCGGTGAGGCGGTCGTCGGCGGGAATCAGGTCCACCGGCCCGGAGGCGAACAGCAGCGCGAGGACGATCGCGAGCCCGAACCCGGCGACGGCGCCGCTCGCCGAGCTCCGGCGCGGCGCGAGCCAGTTCCGGGCCTGCTCCACGAACGGCTCGGCGGGGGAGAGCTCGGTGTCGATCCAGAACTCGACGCTCTCGCCGCCGGTCAGGTCGAACTGCACGTGACCGGCGGCGAGCAGGATGCGCACGACCTGGCCGCGGTCGTGCGAGCCGGTCCAGAACGGCTCCGGCCGCACCAGCACGAGCCGGTCGGGCAGCAGGAACACGACGTCCCGCTCACCCCTGGCCAGCCGCTCGGTCTGGCCGGGCTGCACGACGGTGCCGGCCAGCCTGGCCAGCACCTGGTCGCGTTCGTGCTCGTCGAGGGACTCGGCGGCCGCCGGCCACGGATCGGGTTCCACGTCCTGCTATCGCTCACCGCGGACCGGAGTTAGCCGCGGCCGCCGGGTTTCGTCCGAATGCCGGTCAGAAAATCAGCTTCCAGGAGTCGATGAAGCCGGTGTCGGCCCGCGCCACGTCCTGGACCTGCAGCTTCCACGTGCCGTTGGCGGCCTCGCCGGAGGCGTCGACCGAGTAGGTCGCCACGACGTTGTCGGCGGAGTCGTTGCCGGAGCCCTTGAGCCGGTAGGCGGTGCCGTCCGGGGCGATCAGGTCGATGACCAGGTCGCCGCGGTAGGTGTGCGTGATGTTCACGGCCACCTTCAGCGCGGCCGGGGCGTTGCCGGTGAGGCCGGAGACCGTGATCGGGCTCGTCACCGCCGCACCGGCGTCCGGGATGGCGACGTCGGCGGTGTTCTCGAACTCGCCGCCGGGGACGGGGGTGCCGGTGCCGACCGCGGCGAACGCGTCGACGCGGCCCTCGCCGAAGAAGTTGTTCCTGGCGGTGGTGCCGCTGCACCGGCTGTCGGTGCAGCTCAGGTCGTCGGCCTGGGCCGCGAGCAGCTCGCGGAGCCGGGCCGGGGTGGCCGTGGGGTTGGCCGACTTGAGCAGCGCCGCCACGCCCGCGACGTGCGGGGAAGCCATCGAGGTGCCGGACTTGGCGCCGTAGCGGCCGCCGGGCACGGTCGAGTGGACGCTGTCACCGGGTGCGGCGAGGTGGATCTTGTCGGTGCCGTAGTTGGAGAACGACGACTTGCCGTTGGCCGAGGTGATCGAGGAGACGCTGACGACGCCGGAGACCTCGGTCGGGACGCTCAGGCAGGCGTTGGTGACCGTGCGCTGCACCGGGGTCGAGTCGTTCGGGCTCGTCGAGTCGCGGGTCTTGTTCGCGAGGTTGTAGTTCTCGTTGCCCGCCGCGGCGACGTTCAGCACGCCCTTGCCCTCGGCGTAGGCCACGGCCCGCCGCACGCCCTCCAGGATCGCGTCCTGGTCGGCGTTGTCCGGGCAGTTGAACAGCCAAGGATCGGTGTAGTAGCTGTTGTTGGTCACCTCGAAGCCGCGGTCACCGGAGAAGACCATGGCGCAGATGGTGTTCTCCGGGAAGAACAGCCCGCTGGGCTGCTCGGCGATGCGCACCGAGGCGATCTTGACGCCGGGAGCGACACCGACCACGCCGCGGCCGTTCTTCGCCGCCGCGATGGTGCCGGCGACGTGCGTGCCGTGGGTGTCGGTGTCGCGCCACGACCCGGCGCGGGTGTCGAGCTTGCCGTAGGCGCAGGAGGCGGAGTTGGCCGCGTCGAAGTTGGGCTTGAGGTCGTCGTGCAGGTCGTCGACGCCGGTGTCGAGCACCCCGACCGTGACGCCCGCCGACCCCGGGTTGACCGCCCAGGCCCTGTCCGCGCCGATCTGGCTCATGTCCGCGCGCACCGGCTCGGTCGTCGCCGGCGTCGCCTGCGCCGGAGCGGCGGGGATCGCCGGGTTCGCCGCCTCGGCGGGGACGTCCGACGTGCGGGTGGCGCCGACCTTCTGCACACCGGCGACGGCGCGCATCCGGCTCGCGAAGTCGGCCGCGCCCGAGTGGGCGACGATGACGCCGATCGCGTCGTAGCTGCTCCACACGGTGCCGCTGTTGCCCGTGATCGACGCCGTGACCCCGGCGGTGGCTCCCGGCGCGGTGATGACGAGGTACGAGCGCGTGCCCGCGAGAGGTGCCGCGGCGGCGGGGGTGGCCGCCGTCAGCACACCCGCGCCCACGACCGCGGCGATGGCCGCGGTGCGCAGGCGAGAACGTGAACGTGAGAACACTGTTCCTCCAACACTGCCTAGCGGGCGATGCCCGCGCGTGGTGCGCGGGTGCAGGGGCCCGTCACGCCATTAGACGAGGCTGGACGTCGTCCGGGACGCGCGCTCGCGGAAATGCTCCGTTCGGCCGACGCCGAACTCGCACGTCAGGCGCGTGACCAGGCCGACGAAGTGGTTCATGTCCGCCTGCACGCACGCCTCCTCGGCGTGCTTGCCGATGCAGCCCGGCGCCCAGCCGCTGCCGTCGCCGTAGTCGAAGAAGTGGAACCCGATGCCCGCCGTGGTGAGGTGGGCGGCGGTCACGAGCGCCGTCTCCCCGGCCCGGCGGGCGGCCATCGGTGGCCGGTGGGCCTGAACAGCCACGATCCGGTGCGGACAGCACGCGGGTCGGGCCGCCGGTCACCCGCCGAGAACGGCCGGGAGGCTTTCGAAGCCGCGCAGGACGCGGGTCGGCCGGCGGCGCGCGCCGGGCAGGAGGCGCAACCGGGGGAAGCGCTCGAAGATCGTGCGCAGGCCGATCTCCCCCTCCATGCGCGCGAGCTGCGCGCCGAGGCAGTGGTGGCGGCCCGCGCCGAACGAGACGTGGTCGCGGGCGTTCGGGCGGGTGACGTCGAACGCGCCGGGGTTCGCGAAGACCTCCGGGTCGCGGTTCGCGCCCGCGAGCACCGTCGTGACGAGCCGGCCGCGGCGGACCGGAACGCCGGCGACCGCGGTGTCGCGGGCGCACAGCCGGCCGGTGAGCAGCACCGGCGGGTCGAAGCGCAGCACCTCGTCGACGGCGTTGCCCCACAGCCCGGGGGCGGCCCGCACGGCGTCGAGCCGGCCGGGGTTGCCGCTCAGCAGCGCGATGCCGTTGCCGAGGAGGTTGACGGTGGTCTCGAAGCCGGCGGCCAGCACGAGTCCCGCGGTGGCCTTGAGCTCGCGTTCGCTGAGGCCGGCGCCGTCCTCGCGGGCGGTGATCAGGTGGCTGAGCAGGTTGTCGCCGGGGTTCGCGCGCAGGGCGTCGAGGTGGCGGGTGAGCCAGGCGTCGAACGTGGCGAGGCTGGTCTCGACGCCGCGGAAGACGCGCCACGACAGGCCCAGGTCCAGGCTCGGGGCGGCCGCCGCGCCCAGCGCGAGGACGGTCGCGCGCTCCCGCGCGGGGACGCCGAGGATCTCGCTGATGACGGTGACCGGCAGCAGGCCGCAGTAGGCCTCGACCAGGTCGACCGGCTGAGTGGGGTCGAGACCGTCGAGGAGCTCGTTCGCGATCTGCTGCGTGCGTTCGCGCAGCCGTTCGACGGCGCGGGCGGTGAAGACGCGGGTGACGAGCTTGCGGTAGCGGGTGTGCGCCGGCGGCTCGACGGCGAGCAACGACGGTGGGCGGACGGGGTGCAGCGCGTCCGTGTCGGACCAGGCGGCGAGCTTGCCGAGGACGCCAGCGCCGAACCGCGGGCGCGCGGTGACGAAGGCGTCGTCGCCCAGGACCGCCTTGACGACCGCGTGCCGGGTGGTGGTGTGGCCGACCCTCGTGGCGGCGAGCGGGCCGTGGGCGCGGATCTCGTCGAACAGGCCGGTCAGGTCGGCGCCGGTGGACGCCTCGACGGTGAGGCGGCCCTGCAGGTCACCGCGGCGGGCGGCCAGGCGCAGCACCGTCCGCGGCAGGGCGTGGCCGATGCCCCAGCGCACCGCCGGTTTGACGTGCTCGTCAGCGAGACTCATCGGTTCCGCAGCGTGCCTCCTGTGCCACGGCGGGTCAAGGGCTCACGCGGGGATGACGGGCACCTCCAGGCCGCGCACGAGCGGGGTGTCCGCGTCCGTGACCACCCCGGCGACCTCGGCGAACGGCAGCACCGAGAACCGCGACGCCGCGCCGATCTTCTCCGAGCTCGCCAGCACGTAGGTGTCCGCGGCCTGGTGCGCGAGCGCGCGTTTCATCGCGGCCTCGTCCGCGTCGCCGGTCGTGAGCCCCGCCTCGGGGTGCACACCCGTGACGCCGAGCAGGAACACATCGGCGTGCACGCCCCGTGCGGCCTCCACAGCGGCGGCGCCGCAGGCGACCATCGAGTGCTTGAACAGCCGTCCGCCGATCACGTAGACGTCCACGTTCTCGTGCGTCTCCAACGCGCTCGCGATCGTCGGACTGTGGGTGACAACCGTGGCGTGCAGATCGGGCGGCAGCGCGCGTACGACGGCGAGAGTGGTCGTGCCGCCGTCGAGGATCACGGTCATGTTGGGCTCGATCAACGCGGCCGCCGCACGCGCGACCCGCTCCTTGCCGTCGGTCTGCACGTTTTGGCGCGTTGTGTAGTCGGCGATGGCGGGTGACACCGGCAGCGCGCCGCCGTACACGCGTTGGCAGAGCCCGGCCGCCGCGAGGTCCCGCAGGTCCCGGCGGATCGTGTCCTCGGAGATGCCGACTTCCGCGGCCAGGTCTTTGGCGACGATGCGGCCGTCGGTGCGCAGTCGTTCCAGCAGCAGATCACGGCGTTGGGCGGCCAGCATGCACGTTTCTCCTTGTTTTTGCCGAGTGTTGCACGTTAGGGTCGGAGCCATGCTGATTCTGATCGCAGGCCCGTACCGCTCGGGCACCGGGGACGACCCCGCACTGATGGCGCGCAACCTCGAACGGCTGGAGGAGGCGGCGTGGCCGATCTTCCGCAGCGGGCACGTGCCGATGATCGGCGAGTGGGTGGCGCTGCCCGTGCTGCGGGGCGCGGGCGGCGCGTCGCCGGCGGACCCGATCGCGGCGGAGATCATGTACCCGGCCGCCGAGCGGCTGCTGCGGCACTGCGACGCGGTTCTACGGCTGCCGGGCGAGTCCGCGGGTGCGGACGAGGACGTGCGGATCGCGCGGGAACGGGGACTGCCCGTGTACGAGCGGGTGGAGGAGATCCCGGGGTATCGCGCGGCCTAGCGGCGGATCGTCCGGCCTAGCCGCGCGCGGCGGCGACGAACTCGCGCATCCGGCCGTGGTCCTTCACCCCGCGGCTCGACTCGATGCCGCTGGACACGTCGACCCCCCACGGCCGCGCCACGCCGATCGCCCCGGCGACGGTGTCCGGCGAGAGCCCGCCCGCCAGCAGCCACCGCCCCGACGGGCGGCGCTCGTCGAGCCGCGTGATGTCCCACTGCTCACCCGAACCCGCCACCGGCGAGTCGATCAGCAGCAGCTCCTCGCCGAACGCGCCGGTCCGCACGTCGGTGTCCGGCCCCAGCGCGGTGGCCCGGACCAACCGCAGCGGCAGGCCTGCCAGCTCGTCGAACGCTTCCTTCGGGTAGTCGCCGTGCAACTGCAACGCCTGCACACCGGTCTTCAGCGCCAGTTCACCCGCCTCGGTGGCGGTGATGCCACGGACGACGGCGACGGTCAGCACGTGCGCCGGCACGGTTGCGACGAGTGCGCACGCCAGGTCGGCATCGATCTGGCGAGGGCTGGCCGTCAGCACGAAACCAACGGCGTCGGCGCCCGCGTCGACCGCCACGGCGACGTCGGACTCGGTGCGCAGACCGCAGAGCTTCACGAACACGTCACCGATCCTATGCCGCGTCCCGCACGGAGCCGATGAGCCCGGAACGACCTCCGGGCGCGCCGCGTCGAATGGTGCGATTCAGCCGGGAGGAAAGCCGTTGCGCGACGAGGAGTGGCCCGAGTCGGTGGCCGGGTGGGAGTTCGCCCGCCACGGCCACGTCGAGAACTACCGCAAGCGCCTGGCCAACGGCGTCGTCGTGCACGCGAGATGGGATGGCGAGCACCGCGGCGGCGTGGTGGAGGCCAACGCGGGTCCGACCGGCATCGGGCGCACGCTCACCAGCAGCCGCAAGGAGTTCCGCGACAAGGACGCACTCTTCACCGCGGCACGGCTCGTCGTGGACATGGCCGCCAACCTGCCGTCGTTGCGCATGGGCCGCGAGAGTCCCGCGGACTCCGTGCTGAGCGGCGAGGTGGCCGGAGCCGTGGAGGCGGTGCCGGGAAGCGGTGACGTCCCGGAGGCCGAACTCACCTTCACGCTGACCGACGGACGTTCGGTCACGCTGGTCATGACCGAGGAACAGACCGACGGCATGATCTCGAGCATCCACTCGATCGCCAAGCACGTCTGGTCGGAGCACCACGTCGAGGAAGACCGCGAGGACGTCCGGGAGGACGTCCGGGAGCCGCGGGACGCCGAGGTGCCCGACGTCGGCGACGCCGAGGCGGGACCGGACACCGGGCACGAGCTGATGACGGTGCTGGAGCAGCGGTTCGGGGTGACGCGGGACCACCTGCTCGCGTGGACGGACTGGACCGCGGTGGTCGTCGTCGGCGAGCCCGCGGTCAGCGGCCTGCTGGACCGTGCGAACGAGCTGACCCGGGCCGTCGCGCCGCTCTGGCACCCTGGGCTGGTGGAACGGCCCGGTGAGGTGTGGGTCGTGCTGCGCCGGGCGTCCGGGAGCTGACGTCCCGCAACGCACCGCTCACGGCTTGAACGGCAGCAATTCCTCCTCGACCGCGGGCCGCACGACCACGCACGTCGACTCCGGCACCTCCTGCCACGCCCCGACCAGGTCGCCCAGCGGTTCGGACACGATGAGCCGCGAGTCGTCGGCGAGGTCGTGCAGCGCGGGGTTGTCCGGGTACTGGCGGCGCAGCGTCGAGACGTCGGTGCTGTGGAAGAGCGTCCGCGACCTGCCGCGGCTCGAGTAGCGGAACGCCCAGGTCGTCGAGCCGTCGGTGACCGCGACGGTCATCTGGACCGGGTGCTCGACGCCCGCGCGCCTGCCGACGTCCTCGATGAAGGCGACCATGCGCGCCACGGCGCCGGGCGGGTCCTGCTCCAGCCCGAAGCTGACCGCGAGGTAGAACATGACCTCGGAGTCCGTCGAGCCCTCGATGAGCGGGAACAGCTCCGGGTCGACCGCCAGCACGAGCTCGCGCCGCACCAGCGGGTACTTCGCGATCAGACCGTTGTGCATCCACAACCAGTTCCGGTAGCGGAACGGGTGGCAGTTCGAGCGCTGCACCGCGCCGCCGGTGGACGCCCGCACGTGCGCGAAGACCCGGTCGACGGTGATCTGCGCGGACAGCTCCCGCAGGTTGAGGTCGTTCCAGGCCGGCTCGGTGCTCAGGAACAGCCCCGGGGTGCTCGTGCTGCCGTACCAGCCGATGCCGAACCCGTCGCCGTTCACCGCGGTCGCGCCGAGGCGGGCGTGCTTGGACTGCATGACCAACGAGTTCTCCGGCGCGTAGAGCAGCTCCTCGAGCAAGACCGGCGAACCGGAGTACGCGAGCCACCGGCACATGACGAACCTCCTGACACCCCAGCTCCGACAGGGGAACACGTAGCAGACCGGATCGCGAGGTTTGCGGCGACGCGCCCTCCTCGGGCAGCATGGCCGCGTGACGGTTCCTCCGGGCTTGCGGCCACCGCCCTACGACCAGCGCGGGAACTTCGAGACGATCGAAGTCACGCCGCCTGTGGGGGCGCCGGTGGAGACCGTCGAGACGGGCGAGGACCGCCACGACATCGCGGTCATCGGTCCGATCGCGGCGCTCGTGCTCGCGCTGACCATCAGCACGCTGGTCCTGGACCACCCGGCCGCTCGCGCGGTCGCGGCCGGGCTCGCCACCCTCGGCCTGGTCGTGGCCGTGGTCCTGATGGTGCTGGGCAAGAAGCCGAAGCCCGGCAGGCACCTCGCCCGGCACGCCGTCGACCCCGAGGCCACCGAGCGGATCCCCTCCGGCTGGAGCGGCACCGACCGGCGGTGACCCCGCCCGTCCGGGCGCGCGTCAGCGGTCGAACGCCGGCGGCGTGGTGTCGACCAGGCGCCGGTCCGGCTCACCGCCCGACATCGCGAGCACGCCGCGCAGCACCTGCAGCAGCTTGCGCAGCCCGCCGGGCTTCTTCCGGTCGATCCCGCCGATCACCTGCTTGAGCACGCTGAGCTGGTCGAAGTAGACCCGCTCGGCGACGAGGTTCTCGTTCTCGTCGAAGATGAAGTAGGCGTTCATGCGCGTGCGGTGCGCGCCGCCGGTCGCGGGGATCTTGCCCAGCGGCCCGAGGTGCGTGCCGATCAGCCAGAACTCCACGATCACGGCGTCGACGCTGTGCCGGAACGAGATCAGCTCGTGGTGCTGGTCGGGGAACGCCACGCGCGTGTCGGCGTAGTACTGCCGCACCGCGCTGTCGCCGTCGTGGACGACCATCTGGGCGATGATCTCGTAGTGGGGGTGCGGGAACGTCGACAGCGTGGCGTCCCAGTCGTGCGCCACCTCGTCCCGGAAGTGGTCGAGCACCAGCTTCTCGCGGGCGCGCAGGACGTCCTCGCTCGGCAGGGCGAAACGGGATCGCATCGAAGCTCCTCAGTGGACTGCCGTGGCTGGACGAGCGTGTCGATCTCCGTTCCGGCGGTCGCGGCTCGGCCACGGCCGCCGGTTCGTCGTCGCGGACCTGCCCGCGGTTGCACGGGAAGCGCGGCACCCCTCCAATACCCACGGTGTGGGTTATTGCGTCCCGAGGTTAAACCCACACCGTGGGCATCCGCAAGGCACAATGGCCGGGTGACCGAGACCCGCCGAGGCCGCCCGCGCACGCCGCTGCTGTCCCGCGAGTCGATCGTCGCGGCGACGCTGCGGGTGATCGACGCGGACGGCGTCGCCGCGGTGGGCATGCGGTCGGTGGCACGCGTGCTCGGTGTGGACGCGAAGAGCCTCTACAACCACGTCGACGGCAAGGACGGCCTGCTCGACGCCGTCGCCGAGCACCTGCTCGGCGGCCTGGTCCTGCCGGAGCCGGCCGGTGACCCGCGGGCCGACCTGCGCGCCATCGCGCACGCCTTCCGCTCCCGCGCCCTGGCCCACCCCGGTGCGGCGCCGCTGGTGCTCACCCGCCAGTTGTCGTCGCTGGAGGGGCTCGCGCCCGTCGACGCGGTGCTGGCGGTGCTGCTGGCGGCGGGGGCGCCGGCGCAGCAGGCGGTGCACCTGCTGCGCGTGCTGCTCGCGACGATGATCGGGACGTTGTTGCGCGAGGTGTCGGCGGCTCCGTCGTTCGGGGGCGACGACGGGGCGCGCCGGGCCGTGCTGGAGTCGTCGGGACTGCCGGCCGTCGTCGCGACGGCGCCGCACCTGGCGGAGTTCGACCGGCAGGCGGAGTTCGAGTACGCGGTGGACCTCGCGATCGGCGCGGTGCTCGCCCGCATTGATCTTCACGCGGCGCGTTAGGCCGAACGGCGGCACACTGCCACCCGTGGATCGACGGCGGTGGCTGGTGGTCGCGGCGGCGGGGTTCGTCTTCGCGGCCGTCGTGTACGTGCTCGCGGTGCTGACGAAGGCCGGTCAGGCGATCGAGAACGCGGCCCTGCGCGGCGCCGACCGGGACGACGTGTCCGAGACGGATGCCGCCTGGCAGGCGCTGGGCCAGATCACCGTGTACTCGCTGGCCGCCGCGGTCGTGGCGGTGGCGCTGGCCGGGGCGCTGCGCCGGCGCTGGGACCTGGCGGCCGCGGCCGTCGGCGTGATCGTCGCGGGACAGGTCGTCGCGCAGGTGCTCAAGCGGTTCGTCCTGCCGCGACCGGCGCTGGTCGAGGTCACCGGCGACTACGCGCGCAACAGCCTCCCGAGTGGACACACGACGATCGCGATGACCGTGCTGTTCGCCGCGATCATCGTGGTGCCGTGGAAGTGGCGGGGCGTCCTGCTCTTCTTCGTGCTGCCGTGGGCGACGGCGATCGGGCATTACACGCTCACCGCGAAGTGGCACCGGCTGAGCGACACCCTCGCCGCCGACGGCATCGCGCTGGCCCTCGCCGCGCTGGCGTCCTGGTGGCTGCAACGCAGGGGATCCCTGCGGCCGCACACCGGGCCGCGCCGTGCCGGCCGGGTGGTGCTGGTGGTGTTCTGGTCGGTGGTCGCCGTCGTGACGTTCGCGCTGGGCGTGGCCCTGTGGGTGTTCCCGCTGGTCGCGGAGGGGTCGACCGCGGACGAGTGGGTGATCTACCTCGGTGCCGGCTCGTTCGCCTCGGCCGGGTCGCTGCTCGCGGCGCTCGCCTTCCTCTGGTGCTGGCGCCGAGTCGAGTGACAACCAGTTGATCTCCCGCGCGTCCTGTCCTGTGGACAGGTTTCAGCAGAAGGGGGCAAGACGTTGAGTGTCAACCGACGTGCGGTGCTGGCGCTGGGCGCCGGAGCGGCGCTGGCCGTGGCGGTGCCCGCCCAGGCGCAGGCGTCGCCGATCACCGGCAGGTTGCGCGAGCTCGAACGGCAGCACAACGCGCGCCTCGGCGTGTTCGCGGCGGAGACGGCCACCGGCCGCACGGTCCTGCACCGGGCCGACGAGCTCTTCCCGATGTGCTCGACGTTCAAGACCATCGCGGCGGCGGCGGTCCTGCGGCGCGACCACGACGGGACGTTGCTGGGCAAGGTGATCACCTACACGCAGGCCGACGTCGACAAGTCCGGCTACGGCCCGATCACCGGCAGGCCCGAGAACCTCGCGGCCGGGATGACGATCTCGGCGCTGTGCGAGGCGACCATCACCTACAGCGACAACTGCGCGGCCAACCTGCTGCTGCGCGAGCTCGGCGGCCCGACGGCGATCAGCCGCTTCAGCCGCTCGATCGGCGACCCGGTCACGCGCCTCGACCGCTGGGAGCCGGAGCTCAACTCGGCCGAGCCTGGCCGCGTCACCGACACGACCTCACCGCGGGCCATCGGCCAGAGCTACGCGCGGCTGACCCTGGGGCACGCCCTCGACCGCGCCGACGCCGACCAGCTCACGAAGTGGCTGCTCGCCAACACCACCGGCGGCAACCGCATCCGCGCCGGGCTCCCGGCGGCCTGGCGCTGGGGCGACAAGACCGGCACCGGCAAGCACGGCACCACCAACGACGCCGGTGTCGCGTTCCCGCCCGGCCGCTCGCCGATCGTGATCGCCGTGCTGTCGACCAAGGCCACCGAGCCCGACGCGCCCGCCGACGAGCCGCTGCTGGCGAAGGCGGCCGAGCTGGTCGCCGGGATGTTCAGCTGATCGCGCGGACCGGCGTGCTCCGGTGAGGCAGCGGGGCCGGCCCCGCTGCCTCACCGCCCCGAGGTCCGCTGCGACCGCTCCCTGGGCCTGGATCGAGCCGCGGCGCGGCCGGATCGACCACACCTACCTCGACGGCGTGACGAGCCAGCTGCGCGCGTTCACCGACCAGGGGATCCGGGTCTACCTCGACTTCCACCAGGACCTGTACTCGCGGTACCTCTTCAACCCCGAGAGCTGGTACACCGGCGACGGCGCGCCCGCGTGGGCCGCGAGCGGGTACCCCCGGGAGTCGTGCGGCCTCTGCGTGCACTGGGGCCAGAACATGAAGAGCAACACCGCCGTCACCGCCGCCACCTACGACTTCTGGCACAACCGCGACGGCGTCCAGGACTCGTTCCTCGGCGCGGCCGGCGCGGCGCTCGAGCACGTGAAGAACGCCTTGCCCGCCGACGAGTTCAAGCTCGTCGTCGGCGTCGACCCGCTCAACGAGCCCTACGCGGGCAAGTACGACGCGGGTCAGACCTCGCAGCAGTGGGAACGCGACCTGCTGATGCCCTTCTACCACCGGTTCCGGGCGCGGATGGACGAGGCGGGCGGGGTCGCGAAGCCCGCGTTCGTCGAGCCGCTGGTGTTCCCGCTCGCACACCCACCTCCGGGACAGATCTCGTAGCAGCGGCACTGCGACCGTCCGTGCGTCCCTCGGGGGAGCCGCACGGGACACGCCCCAGTCCCGTCTGACAGTCAGTACAGCGGGGACCCTCGTGGCTGGTCGGATGGCGGATCGGACGGCGTGGCGGATCTGCTCGTCGGCGGGATGGTAGAGCGCGTTAGGCAAAAAACGCGGCCGCAACGGGAAGAAGGTCGGTCCGCCGGTCCACGACGACCTGGTCCGGCGCTACTTCACCGCCACCGCACCGAACCTGTTGTGGCTGGCCGGCATCACCGAACACCGCACCGCAGAAGGGAAGTCGTACCCGTGTGCGGTCAAGGACGTCTGTTCCAACCGGATCGTCGGCTACTCCATCGACTCCCGGATGAAGTCTCGCCTCTCGCGGCCGCCTGCGTGTTGTCGTGACCGGTCCGCTCGATGATCTCCTGAGATGGCCTCGCGCAGATATGACGCCACGCCCGCGGAGCCGGCAACTTTGTACCGTATAGTCCAGTGGTGGTCGTGGTCGGCGAGCTAGTGAAGGAGGGGCGCCATGTCAGGTTTCTGCGTCCGGATGTCCACCATGTTCGAACCCGGTGTCGCATGAAGGCGGCACCCAGTACTGACAAGGGGCGGGCGACGTTGGCGCGCATCCTCGACGTGGCGTGTGAGCTGTTCTACAGCAGGGGAGTGCGCGCTACCAGCATCGACCAGATCGCGCAGGCGTCCAAGACCGGAAAGGGACAGTTCTACCACTTCTTCTCGGGGAAGTCAGACCTGGTGCAGAGCGTTGTCGAACGTCAGACCGAACTCGTGCTGGCGGCCCAGCGGCCCTGGCTCGACGACATCGCGACCGGTGAGGATCTGCGGCGGTGGGCGGATCGTCTTGTTCGCCTCCACGAGGAAGACGACGATCCGGTGCGGTGCCCGCTCGGTGCTCTGGCCGCAGAGATCAGCGAGAACGATCCGGACGTCAAAACCTCGATCGAAGCCGCCTTCGTGCGTTGGCGGACGTTGATCGCCGCCGGCATCCAACGCATGGTCGACAGCGGCGAGATCGGTGCCGACACGGAGCCCGATTCCGCGGCCGAGGCACTGCTCGCCGCATATCAGGGCGGTGTTCTGCTCTCGCAGGTGCACGGCAGCACGTCGACACTGCGACTGTGCCTTGGACGTGAGGTCGAGCAGATCCTCCGATAGACGCGACTTCTCACGGGCGCCGGTCGCCCGGCAGGTGGTGGCTGCGCCAGTCTTGACCGATTAGTACAGTACTTGTACTGTTCGGTACAAAACTGCGTGGTTGGAGGAATACCTTGTCAAGCCTCGACATCAACGATCCGTCATCGCGGATCTCCCCGACAACGTCGGATCGCCGCCACAGAGCCGCGCGCGCTGCGACAGCTGGCGATCACCTGTGGATGCACTTCACCCGGCACGGCGATGGGGTGGCGCCGCCGGTGATCGTGCGCGGCGACGGCGTGCACGTCTGGGATGCCGACGGAAAGCGATATCTCGACGGTCTGGCCGGCCTGTTCGCGGTCCAGGTGGGCCACGGCCGTGAGGAGCTGGCAGAGGCCGCGGCCAAGCAGAGCAGGGAGCTCGGGTACTTCCCGTTGTGGGGTGCCGCCCATCCCACCGCCATCGAGCTCGCCGAACGACTGGTCGCCACCGCGCCGGGTGACCTGAACCGGGTCTTCTTCACCGTCAGCGGTGGCGAGTCCGTCGAGACCGCGTGGAAGCTGGCGAAGCAGTACTTCAAGCTCCGGGGCAAGCCCCGCAAGCACAAGGTGGTCAGCCGATCGCTGGCCTATCACGGCACGACGGCCGGCGCGTTGTCCATCACCGGCCTGCCCGGTGCGAAACAGGACTTCGAGCCGCTGGTGCCCAGCGCGCTGAAGGTCCCGAACACGAACTTCTACCGCGCGCCCGTGCACGGCGGCGACTACGCCGCGTTCGGAGTGTGGGCGGCCGACCAGATCGCTCAGGCGATCGAGTTCGAGGGCCCGGACACCGTGGCCGCGGTGTTCCTGGAACCGTTGCAGAACACCGGCGGCTGCTTCCCGCCCCCGCCCGGCTACTTCGAGCGGGTGCGGGAGATCTGCGACCGCCACGACGTGCTGCTGGTGTCGGACGAGGTCATCTGCGCCTTTGGCCGGCTGGGGTTCGACTACGGGGCCAACCGCTACGGCTACCGGCCGGACATGATCACCACGGCCAAGGGCCTGACGTCCGGCTACGCCCCGCTGGGCGCCGTGCTCATCAGCGAGAGGCTGATGGAACCGTTCCGGGACGGGGCGACGTTCATGCACGGCTCGACCTACGGCGGCCATCCCGTGTCCTGCGCGGTCGCGCTCGCCAACCTCGACATCCTTGAACGTGAGGACCTCTACGGTCATGTGAGGCGGAACGAGGACGCCTTCCGGTCCACTCTGGAGCGATTGCTGGACCTGCCGATCGTCGGCGACGTGCGCGGTGCCGGGTACTTCTACGGCGTCGAACTCGTGAAGGACGAGGCCGGCAAGGAGACCTTCACGCCGGAGGAGTCCGAGCGGGTCCTGCGCGGCCACCTCTCCCCGGCGTTGTTCGAGAACGGCCTGTACTGCCGGGCCGACGACCGCGGCGAGCCGGTCGTGCAGCTGTCGCCGCCGCTGATCTGCGACCAGTCCCACTTCGACGAGATGGAGTCGATCCTGCGGTCCTGTCTGACTGCGGCGTGGGACAAGCTCTAACGCCTCTCAGGGCCAGCGATGGCGACTGGCTCCATTGTTGACGTCATGTGCCTGGGGCATCCAGCGGTAGATCGGCCCGCCTGGCAGCAGGCAGCGAGCCGACTGGCGGTGCGCTTGAGGTGGCGCTGAACGTGTTGCCGGCGCATTGTGCGGGCAGAGTCCCGCAGACGGGGTCGAACATGGTCGACCTGCCACGGCGTCCTGAGTGATGGCTCTGCAGCGCAACGTTCGCCTGGGCAACGGTGTGCTGCCCTCTGAATCGGCCGGGGAATGGGCGGTCGACGGCCCGAGTGGCCGCCCGCAACGCGTTGGTGTCGATCCTCGACCGTGCTCAGCAAGGCAACATCTCTATCTGTCTTTCTCGTCCCCGTGATGGGGCAGAGGGCAGACGGGGACCCTTTGAACGACCGGAATGGAACTCGCGTCGGCTGAGGGGCGTTTCGGTGCTGCGCCACGTCCGTTCCAGGGTGGGCTTGAAGTGGCACTCGCTGCGGGGCACGTACGCGTAGAACCCTGCTGAGTTCGCTGCGGAATCCGCGGCTCTGCGGTTGCAGCTGCTGTCCTGCGTTGAATCGCAAATTTTCTTGACCAGACAGTACAGTCTCTGTACTGTCTGGTACAGACATTCGTCCAGGAGGAGAATTCGTTGTCGCGCATCGAAACCGCAGGACCGTCAACGCAGAATCCGCAACAGCAGGAAGCTCGCGCCCTTCTGCGGAAAGCATGGGGCGGGGTGCCCAACCTGGGCGAGGTCATCGCCCTGTCGACGCCGCTCACCCGTGCGCTGCTGGACTTCGACCGGGCTTTGGGCAAGGGCGCCTTCCGCGGCAAAGTCGGTGAGCAGCTGGCGATCGCGGTGGCCAACGAGAACCGCTGCGCCTACTGTCTCGCCGCACACAGCGACACGGCCCGGGAGTTCGGTGTGTCCGAAGAGGACATCCTCGCCGCCAGGTCCGGACACGCGTCGGACCCGAAAGTCCAGGCCGCGCTGACCTTCGTGCAGCGCGTCGTGCGGCATCGCGGGAGGCCGTCGGACGACCAGCTGGCGGAGGTGCGGGCGGCCGGCTACGGCGATCCGGAGATCGTTGAACTCGTCGGTCACGCGATCGCCACCACGCTGACGAACTACCTGCACCACCTCAGCGACGTGCCGCTGGACTTCCCGGCGGTCGAGTTCGCTGCCGAGGATCCCGCAACCGTTTGAGCCGAGGGCTGCCATGTCGTTCCAACCCTGGGTGGCGACGTGGCAGCGCCGCGGCACCGCTCTCGACCGAGAAGGACGTGACATGCCCGTCAACACGAACCCGTCGAAACCCGGCCAGCCGTCTCCGGCCGTGGTTCTGCGCCACCACGTGGCCGGGGAAGCGGTGGACTCCGCTGGTGAGGCCGACGACGTCGTCGACCCCGCGAACGGTGAACTGCTCGCCCGGTCGCCACGCGGCACCGAGGCCGAGGTCGATCTCGCCGTCGCCGCGGCACGGCACGCGTTCATCCGGTGGTCCGGCAGCACGCCCAAGGACCGGTCGGACGCGCTGCGCCGCATCGCCGACCGCGTCGAGGACAACGCCGGCGAGATCAGCCGAGTCGAAGCCCGCAACGCGGGCAAACCCCTCGCCGCGGCCGTGCAGGAGGTCGCAGCCTCCATCGACAACCTCCGATTCTTCGCGGGCGCCGCGCGCGTCGTGGAGGGACGGGCGGCAGGCGAGTACCTCGACGGCTACACCTCGATGGTCCGCCGCGAACCGGTGGGCGTGATCGGGCAGATCACGCCATGGAACTACCCGTTGCAGATGGCCGCCTGGAAGATCGGCCCCGCGCTCGCGACGGGGAACACGGTCGTGCTCAAGCCCTCCGAGACCACTCCGCTCACGACGCTGATGCTGGCTGAGCTGGCGGCGGAGGAACTGCCATCGGGGGTGCTCAACGTCGTGACCGGTGATGGCCGGACCGGCGCGTCGCTGGCGCGGCACCCCGACGTCGACATGATCGCGCTGACCGGATCTGCCGGTGCCGGCCGTGCTGTCGCGACCGCCGCCGTGCAGACCCTCAAGCGCGTGCACCTCGAACTCGGCGGAAAGGCCCCCGTCGTCGTCTTCGACGACGCGGACCTGGAGTCGGCCGTCGACATCATCACCCGTGTCGGGTACTACAACGCGGGCCAGGACTGCACCGCGGCGACGCGCGTGCTGGTGGCCGACGGTGTCCACGACGAACTGGTGGCCGGACTCGTCGAGCACGCGCGTGACTTCCGCACCGGCGACACGATGTCACCGCTGACCTCGTTGGGACCGCTCAACTCCGCAGCACAACGCGCCAGGGTCGAGGGGTTCCTCGACCGCAGGCCGGACCACACCGAGATCGTGACCGGTGGCCGCCGTCCGGAAGAGCAGGGGTGTTTCCTCGAACCGACCGTCGTGGTCGGTGTGCGTCAGGACGACGAGCTCAGCCAAGCGGAGATCTTCGGGCCGGTTATCACCGTGCAGCGCTTCTCCGGCGAGCCGCAGGCAATCGAGTTCGCCAACGGCACTCCGTACGGCTTGGCGTCCTCGGTCTGGACACGTGATGTCGGCAGGGCGTTGAGGGTCTCCCGCGCGCTGCGCTTCGGCTGCGTGTGGATCAACGACCACCTCCCGCTCGTCTCCGAGATGCCGCACGGCGGTTACGGGCAGTCCGGCTACGGCAAGGACCTCTCGGCGTATGCGCTCGAGGACTTCACCAACATCAAGCATGTCATGGCCAAGCTCAGCTGAACCGAGCGAGCAGGCCCCACCACGTCAACAACCACGAGGACCGGTAATGCGTGTACCTGCGACTTTGAAGAAACCGTTGGTCAGGAAGCTGCTGATAGCTCTGGGGATTCTGACCCTGCTCATGGGTGTCGTGAGCGAGCCCTGGTTGCTGTTCATGAACAAGTCGGTCCGTGAGGCGAGCCCCGCCGGCGAGGTCACCGCCCACGCCTTGCTCATCTCCCACGAACACGACACCAGCGGCACGGTGCAGGTGCTGGAAGCACCCGACGGCACGCGCACCCTCCGCCTGGAGAACCTCAGCACCAGCCTCGGGCCCGATGTGCGGATCTGGCTGTCGGACCAGCCCGTCCAAGCCGGGATCGGCGGCTGGTTCGCCTTCGACGACGGTGACCACCTCGACCTCGGACCGCTCAAAGGCGACCAGGGTGACCAGAACTACGCCATCCCCCACAACGCCGACCTGACCAAGCTCGGCAGCGTCTCCCTGTGGTGCGCCCGCTTCCACGTTTCCTTCGGTGCAGCAGATCTGAACAGCTGACCCCTCCCCTCCTCTGATGCCCCTCTCGTACCCCGTAAAGGTGTGAAATGCCGTGGACCCCGCACGATCGCTCGCCGAGGCGCAGCCGGCACCGTTCTGGCTGGACGATCCGGGCAGACCACCGGCCAATCCCGCGCTGGTAGGGGAGGAGCACTGCGACCTGCTCGTGATCGGAGGCGGATACACGGGCTTGTGGACAGCGCTGATCGCGAAGGAACGCGACCCTCAGCGGGACGTGGTCCTGATCGAGGCCAAGGAGATCGGCTGGGCCGCCTCCGGGCGCAACGGCGGTTTCTGCGCCGCCAGCCTCACCCACGGTTTCGCCAACGGCCTCGACCGCTGGCCGGCCGAGATCACCAGGCTCACCGAACTGGGCGCCCGCAACCTCGACGAAATCGAGGCCGCGGTGGCCCGCTATTCGCTGGACTGCGACTTCGAACGCACCGGCGAGATCGACGTGGCCACCGAACCCCACCAGGTCGGCGAACTGCGCGATGCAGTCGAAGTAGCTGTCCGCCACGGTGTCCGGCTGGACTACCTCGACCGTGACCAGGTGCGCGCCGAGGTCGACTCACCCACGTTCCTCGGCGGACTGCACGATCGGCACGGCGTGGCCATGCTCCACCCCGCCAAACTCGCCTGGGGCCTCAAACGAGCCGTAGCGGGCCTCGGCGTGCGAATCCACGAGAACAGTCCCGTCTCGGCTCTCGGCCGAGACGGGGCCGGCATGACCGCTCACACCCCGTACGGCAAGGTCCACGCCCGCAAGGTCGCACTGGCCACCAACGTGTTCCCATCCCTGCTCAAACGGGTGCGCCCCTACATCGTCCCGGTCTACGACTACGCACTGATGACCGAACCGTTGAACGCCGAACAACTCGCCGCCGTGGGTTGGCGGAATCGCCAAGGGCTCAGCGACTCGGCCAACAGCTTCCACTACTTCCGGCTCAGCGCCGACAACAGAATCCTGTGGGGAGGCTACGACGCGATCTACCCCCACGGCGGCCGCGTCTCCGCCGACCACGATCAGCGCCCGGAAACCAACCTGACACTGGCCAGGAACTTCTTCCAGTGCTTCCCGCAACTGGAAGGACTGCGCTTCAGCCACTCCTGGGGTGGCGCCATCGCCACCAGTTCCCGCTTCTCCGCGTTCTTCGGCACCGCGTACGCCGGCAACGTCGCCTACGTCGCCGGCTACACCGGCCTCGGTGTGGGCGCGACCCGCTTCGGCGCGGAGGTCATGCTCGACCGGTTGGCGGGAGAACGAACTTCGCGCACCGAACTGAGCATGGTGCGCACGAAGCCCCTGCCGTTCCCGCCGGATCCCCTGGCACGAGCGGGAATCGGACTCACCAAGTGGTCCCTCGACCGGGCGGACCGCCGCGCGGGCAAGCGGAACCTGTGGCTGCGCACTCTCGACAGGCTGGGACTGGGATTCGACAGCTGAGGACGAAGGGGTGATTGGCCGCACAGCGCAGGCGAACACTGGTGGCGCGTCTCCGAGCCGTTCTCGGCTGTTCCCGGCTGCGAAGGTTGCGGCGCCGCACCTTCGACCGGAAATACCTGCGACGCTGCAGAACGCGTGACGTGTCCCGTGTTGTGTGATCGCTCGCTGTTGCTGCCGACCTCCCGATCATGACTTGCTGTGTTCAGATGAACACGGGATCAGTCCCGGGTTTGGGTGTGGAATTCTGGAACCAGAACGTCGAGTTCTTCGCCGAACCCGGTGGCCTGGCGCTGGTGCCCGCGCTGGGGGGCCGGTTCGTGTTCAACGCGCACTTCTGCGACGGCAAGGCGCAGTCGGGCGTCCTCATGCCGGGCAAGGCGGGCGACGGCCAGTACGCACAGGCGTTCGGCACGATCCGGGAACGGGCGGCCGCGCTCGGCACCACCGCGATCGTCTCCGAGTTCGGGCACCCGGTCGCCGGCTTCACCTCCGACAAGACCTCCTCGGTGCTCAAGGCGATCTACCAGGGCCTCGACTCCGCGGCGCCGGGCGCGCGCTGGTGGTCGGCGCCGCGCGGCAGCGTGCTCTCGGGCAGCCAGTGGCACTGGGACATCAACCACGGCCGCCACCACGAGCTGATGAACGACAACCCGGCCAAGGTCAAGACCGACGGCGACGCCATGAACGACGAGCACTTCTCGGCGGTCAGGCTCGACGAGACCGGCACGCCGGTGCTCAACGTCGACCGCGCCCTCGTCGACCGCGTCTACCCGCGGGCCGTCGCGGGCACCACGCTCGCGTTCGCCTACGAGGACCGCGTCCACCAGAGCTGGCAGCAGATCCCGCTGCCGAACGTCCGCGCGCTCGTCGGCTCCTCTCCGTTCGCCGTGCTCGTCTGGGACTCCGACGGCGGCCCCGCGCCGACCGAGGTGCACCTGCCGCAGTCGTTGCGCGCACCGCAGGTGATCAGCTCGGCGGCAGCGGCCGTCGAGGGAGACGAGTTGGTCCTGCGGGCACCGGCGGGACGGCAGTTCGCGCTGGTCACGGCCCCGTCGAGCGGTGACGCGGCCGCGGCGGAGGCAGAACTGCGCCGGTGGTACGTAAGCTGGTGAGGTGCGAACAAGGCCCACTTTGACCTGGTCTTCCCCGGGCCCGCCGCTGCCGCGCACCTCGACCCTCACCGACGTCGTCCCGATCGTCGAGGAGGGCGGCGTGCTGGTGCTCAGCGGCGCGGGCCTCTCGACGGAGTCCGGCATCCCCGACTACCGCGGCGAGGGCGGGTCCCTGCGCAAGCACACCCCGATGACCTACGAGGAGTTCACCACCAGCGAGGAGGGCAGGCAGCGCTACTGGGCCCGCAGCCACGTCGGCTGGCGCACCATCGCCCGCGCGCACCCCAACGCCGGCCACCACGCCGTCACCCGGCTGTCGGCCAAGCTGTGCGGCGTCATCACCCAGAACGTCGACGGCCTGCACCAGGCCGCCGGCACCAGGGACGTCGTCGAGCTGCACGGCGGCCTGGACCGGGTGATCTGCCTGGACTGCCGGTCGCTCTCGCCGCGCGCCGAGCTGGACCGGCGGCTGCGCGAGGCCAACCCGGACTTCCACGCGACCACCGACGAGATCAACCCGGACGGCGACGTCTTCCTGCCGGAGGAGCTCGTCAGGGACTTCCGGCTGGTCGGCTGCCGCGAGTGCGGCGGCGTGCTCAAGCCGGACGTCGTGTTCTTCGGCGAGAACGTGCCACGCCCGCGCGTCGAGCAGTGCTACTCGCTCGTCGACCGGGCGAAGTCCCTGCTCGTCCTGGGGTCGTCGCTCACGGTCATGTCCGGGCTGAGGTTCGTGCGCCGCGCGGCCGGGGCCGGCACCCCGGTCGTGATCATCAACCGCGGCGAGACGCGCGGCGACCCGTTCGCGTCGCTGCGGGTCGACCTGCCGCTCGGCGCGTCGCTGACCCGGCTCGCGGACGTGGTGCTGCCGCCTCGGTAGGTCCGGCCGGCCCGGTGGGCCGGGTGGTGTGGCTGGTCCGGTGGTGTGGCTGGTCCGGTGGTGCGGCAGCCCCGGCGGTGCGCTTGCTCCGGCGGTGTGGCTGGCCCGGTGGCGCGGCTGGCCCGGTGGTGCGGCAGCCCTGGCGGTGCGCTTGCTCCGGCGGTGTGGCTGGCCCGGCGGCGCGGCTGGCTCGGCGGTGCGGCTAACCCGGCGGTGCGGCTAACCCGGCGGTCCGGTTAGCCCCGGCAGTCGGGGTTTCGTCAGCTCTGCGTGCGGAAGCGGTCCAGCACGCGCCGCTCCCGCTTCGTCGGCCGTCCGGCACCCCGGTCGCGCCGCGCGATCGGGACGTCGGGCGGGGGCGGGGGAGTGCGGTCGATGAAGCACGTGGCCGCGTCCGCCGCGCCCACCCGCTTCCCGATCACCCGCACGACCTCGACGATCCTGGTCTTGTCGCCGACGCGGGCGCGCACCCGGTCGCCCGGTACGACGGTGGCGGAGGCCTTCGCGGGCTTGTCGTTGATGCGCACGTGACCGCCACGGCACGCCGCGGCGGCGTCCGGCCGGGTCTTCGTCAGCCGGACCGCCCACAACCAGCGGTCGATGCGCGTGGACTCCACCCCGCCATCATGGCACTTCCGGAGATCGCGGAGCCGCCGGGCGGTCGCGCCCGGCGGGACCGGGACGGCCGAGCGTGGAGTTCGTGCGCGGAGCCGTCGTCAGGGGGCGACGGCGCCCATCGCGTCCACCGCGGGCTTGAGACCCAGCATTCGCGACAGCCCCGACAGCTCCAGCACCCGTGCCACCTGGTCGGACGCCGCGGAGAGCCGCAGGCCGCCCGCCGCGGCGGAGGCGCGGGCGTGCCCGCGCACGAGGGCGCTCACCCCGCTGGAGTCGCAGAAGGTCACCGCGGACAGGTCCAGCACGACGTAGCGGTGGCCCTGGTCGAGGAGGCGGTCGAGCCGGGAGAGCAGACGTTCCGAGCCGGAGCCGGCGAGTTCACCGGAGACGGTGAGCAGGGTGGACGCAGGCGACGTCTTCGTCACCGTGACTTCGAGCATTCCGCAGGCGTACCCGGTCTCGCGGCGCTTGAAACCACCCGTCCGGCGTCGCCCTTCCGCAGCACAGCGGCTACGTGCCGTGAATCATTGATCCACCAACGGAAGATCACCGCCGGACGATTCTCCGGAATATTCCCGGCTGCCTCGTATCCGTTCGGTGATGGGCTTTTGGTTATGACCAAAAGCTTCGACGGTAATTTCCGCCGTATGGAGACTGGCGGTGGGGCAGGTGCTTGTTGGGGAGAACATGTCGCCTGGTAGAGGGGAAACAGGGGGAGTAGATGAAGAGGCACGTGCGCGACAGTTTTTTCGTCGTGGGTGAAGGTGTTCTGGAAATCGACGACAAGGGGGAGGCCCTCACGCGTCAGCCCTCCACGGCCGAGGAGTTGCGCAGGTTCCGGTTCTCGCGGCTCGGGCCGAAAGGCCCGCGCACGGACGAGGAGACGCGGGTCGCCCTCGCGACCGCGATCACGGCGAACGTGCCGCAGGCCGACGACCCGGCGGTACCGGCCGGGTTCACCTACCTGGGCCAGTTCGTCGACCACGACCTGACCATGGACCGCACCGAGTCGCAGCTCGGCCAGGACGTCAACCTCGACGAGCTGCTGCAGGGCCGCTCGCCCGCGCTGGACCTCGACTCGGTCTACGGCCGCGGTCCGCGCGACAAGGACGACCAGGCGTTCTACGCCGAGGACGGCGTGAAGCTCAAGGTCGGCACCACGACGCCGGTGCCGTTCCCGGACGAGGGCACCAACGTGCCGTTCGAGGGCTTCGACCTGCCGCGCCGCGGCGGGACGGCGGGCACGGCGGCGGATCGGCGGCTCCCGCTGATCCCCGACCCCCGCAACGACGAGAACCTCGCGGTGGCGCAGACGCACCTCGCGTTCATCCGCTTCCACAACCGGGTGGTCGACGAGCTCGCGCTCACCGGTCTCACGGGCGAGCGGCTGTTCCGCGCCGCCAAGGAGCTCGTGGTGCGGCACTACCAGTGGCTGCTCAAGACCGACTTCCTGCCGCGCCTGGTCGACCCGGCGATCGTGGACGACGTCTTCGCCAACGGCCGCAGGTTCTTCGAGGTGCCGGGCCGGCACTACGGGCGGGACAACTCGCCGACCATGCCGATCGAGTTCTCGGTCGCCTCGTACCGCTTCGGGCACAGCCAGGTCCGCGCCGCCTACCAGTGGAACCGGGTGTTCAACTCGACCGGGCCCGGCGGGCCGGGGACGCTGTTCGCGCTGTTCACGTTCACCGGCGTGAGCGGCAACTTCGACCCGAGCTCGCAGACGCCCGGCGACCTCGACGACGTCGACCGGGGCCCGATCTTCACGCTGCCCAGCAACTGGATCGCGGACTTCCGGCGCCTGTACGACTTCGCCGAGGCCGAGCGCGACGACCTGGTGCCACCGGCCGAGTTCGGCGGCGGCAACGTCGCCAAGCGGATCGACACGCTGCTGGTCGACCCGTTGACGCAGCTCCCCGCCGGCACGTTCGGCGGACGTGGCACGGTGTTCCGCGAGATCGAGCGCAACCTCGCGTTCCGCAACCTGACCAGGGCCTCGATGATGGAGCTCGCGACCGGTCAGCAGATCGCCGCGCTCTTCGGCGTCGAGCCGCTCACCGCCGAGCAGATCCTCGTGGGCAACGGCGGCGCCGTCGTCGAGGGCCTGTCGGAGGAGCAGCGGACGCAGCTCGTGACGGCGACCCCGCTGTGGTTCTACGTCCTGCGCGAGGCGGAGATCGGCAACGGGCGGATGGGCCCGGTCGGCGGGCGGATCACCGCGGAGGTCTTCCACCGCGCGATGGAGGGCAGCCGGATCTCGATCGTGCGCTCGCCGTACTGGCGGCCGACGCTCGGACCGGACTCCAGCACGTTCCGCATGGTCGACCTGCTGCTGTTCGCGTTCGAGGGCAAGGCGGACCTGCTCAACCCGCTCGGCGACCCGCAGAGCGCGCCGCAGCCGGGCGCCTGATCCGCCCTCACATCTCCTGTCCGGCACCTCCTGTCTGGGCACCTTTGTCTGGGCACCTCCTGTCTGGCTGGGTGGTGGCAGTCAGACAGGAGAGGGAGATCGAAATGGCACGTCCGGAAACCGCACGACGCGAAAGCGCGGAAGAACGCGTCACCCGTTTCGCGGGCGACGCGGGAATTCCGCTGCTGCGCATTGGGCTGGGGGTCGTGTACCTCTGGTTCGGCGTGCTGAAGCTCTTTCCCGGTGGCAGCCCTGCCGAGGATCTCGTCGAACGCACGGTGTCCGCGCTGACGTTCGGGATCATTCACGCCGACGGGGCGAGACTGACCGCCGCGATCACCGAGATCGGGATCGCGCTGGTCCTGCTGAGCTTCCGCGCACCGCGCTGCTGCGCGGTCCTGCTGATCGGGCACGTCGTGCTGGTGTCGACACCGCTGGTGTTGTTCGCCGGTGAGATGTGGCCGGGTCCGCTGCGGGCGTCGTTCGAAGCGCAGTACATCCTGAAGAACCTGGTGACCGTCGCCGCGGCGGTGGTCATCGCCTCGTCGCGCCCGAGGGTGCGATGACGCGGGGAGCCGCCCGGCTCGGGGTCGGGCGGCTCCCCGTCGGCAGCCCGGCGCAGTACGGTGCCGATCATGGGGGGATCGTTCGCGCCGTTGGCGCACCCGGCGTTCCGCTGGCTCTTCGGCGCCCGCGTGACGACGATGGCCGGAAACGCGATGGCGCAGATCGCGCTCGTGTTCGCCGTGCGGGACGTGACCGAGTCGGTCACGACGCTCGGCCTCGTCGTGGCGGCGCGCTCGGCCGCGAACGTGCTGTTCCTGCTGTGGGGCGGCGTCGTCGCGGATCGGCTGCCCCGCCAGCTCGTGCTCGTCGGCTCGTCCGCGGTGTCGGCGGCGAGCCAGGCCCTGCTGGCCGTCCTGGTGCTGACCGGCGCGGTGTCGATCCCGGCGTTCGTGGTGCTGGCGGTCGTGAACGGCATGTCGAGCGCCTTCTCCCTGCCCGCCTCCGCCGCGCTGGCGCCGCAGACCGTGCCCGCCGAGCAGCGGCAGCGGGCGAACGCGCTGCTGCGCCTCGGGCGGAACTCGTCGATGATCGCGGGCGCGTCGCTGGGTGGCCTGCTGATCGCGTTCGCCGGGCCGGGCTGGGGTCTCGCGGTGGACGCGCTGTCGTTCGCCCTGGCCGGCCTGTGCTTCTCGTTCGTGCGCGTGGCGGCCGCGGAGGTCCCCGCCGGTCACCGGCCCGGTGCGCTCTCCGAGCTGCGGGCCGGCTGGGCGGAGTTCGTGTCGCGGACCTGGGTGTGGGTCGTCGTCGTGGCCTTCACCTTCGTCAACGCGGCGTACGCGGGTGGCACGATGGTCCTCGGCCCGGTCCTCGCCGACACCGTGATGGGCCGCGAGACGTGGGGTTTCGTGCTGGCCGCGCAGACCGCGGGCATGGTCGCGGGGGCTCTCGTCGCGCTGCGGACGAGGATGCGCAGACCGCTGCTGTTCGGCGCGGTGTGCGTGGTGGCGTTCGCGTTCCTGCCGCTGGCGCTCGCCCTGCGCCCGGAGCCGTGGCTGCTCATGGTCGCGGCGTTCGCGTGCGGGCTGTGCCAGGAGCAGTTCGGGGTGGCCTGGGAGACGTCGCTGCAGCAGCACGTGCCGCAGGACCGGCTCGCGCGGGTCTACTCCTACGACATGCTGGGGTCGCTGGTGGCGGTGCCCCTGGCCCAGCTCGCCGTCGGGCCGGTGTCGGGCGTCGCCGGGATCACCGCGACCCTGCTCGGCTGCGCGGCGCTGCCCGTGCTCGCGGCGGTGGCGATGGTGCTGTCCCGGTCCGTGCGGTCGGTGGGCAACACGCCGGTGGTCCTTTCGAGTCGCTGATCCATCGGTTCCTGATGTACAACGCTGGGATGAAGCTGAAGCGGATCACCGCGTTGTGCGCGGCGCTCACGACGGCTGCCGCCACCACCGCGCCGGTGGCCGCCGCGGACAGCTCCCCGCTGGCGGAGCGCCTGCGGGAAGCGGTCGTCGCGCAGAACTTCAAGGACGTCATCGACCTGACCCCGCCGGAGCCCGGCGCGCGGGCCGCGGGGCGGCAGGAGAAGTACGACTCCACCCCAGCCGAGCTGAGGACCAGGGCACGGGCGCTGTCCACCGGCAAGCCGCTGCACCAGACGCCGAACCTGGACGTGGCCGTCATCGGGCTCGATCCCGCCGGTCGTCCCACGACCGTGGCGAACGTGCTGCTCAGCCCCCGGCACCCGAACGGGGTCGTGGTGCCGGTCCAGCCGCAGGCGCTGTCCACCGACCAGGTGCGCTACCGCTGGTGGGACGACGCCGAATGGGACCTCACCGGTGTGGGGACGCAGGACGTGCTGCCGGGCCGGGAGAACGCGCCGATCGACTTCGCCTCGCCGTACCCGGCGTCGGTGCTGAAGCTGATGGTCGGCTTCGGCGTGCTGCGCCTGGCCGACCAGGGCAGGATCGACCTCGACGCCGACTACGCCTACGACCCGAACCCGGTGCGCGAGGCGTGCGGCGGGCCGTCGGTGAAGAGGGTCCGGCAGCACTTCGACGAGATGATCACGAAGTCGCAGAACGAGTCCACCTGCGCGCTGGTCAAGCTGATCCACGACCTGGGCGCGTGGGACGAGGTCAACCGGACGTTCGCCGACCTGGGCATGCCGACGCTGATGGTCACCGGGACCAACCCCGGCAACGGCAGCAGCTGGGGCGGCTCGAACATGAGCGGCCTCGACACCGCCAAGCTCCTGCTGCTGGTCAACGGCGGCCCGAACGTGCTGTGGACGACCGGGCAGGGCAGGCAGGTCACCGCCGACGAGCTCTCGCCGTCGTCGCGGCAGTTCTTCCAGCAGACGCTCGCGAACCAGGGCCACAACGAGATGCTGTCCACGCCGAACTGGTGCGGGCGCGACTACCCGGTGCAGGGCATCCCGCAGCAGGTGGCGGCGCGCTGGATCCAGCCGGACGGCACCCTCAGGGTCGGCGACGCGGTCTACGACCGCGACGTGCGCCCGTGCAACGAGGCCGCCGAGGTGACCTTCGCGCACAAGACCGGCTGGGTCAACACCGCCGGTACCGACGCGGGCATCGTGAAGTCGTTGCCCGGCAAGCAGAAGCGCGACTACATCGTCGTCGTGTTCGGCAACCTCGGCATGGACTACGTCGACGCCGGGCGCCCGGCCGACCCGCCCGGCGTGTTCCCGGTGCTGTACACGCAGAAGTACGCGCAGCTCGGCAAGGCCATCGACGCCATCATGAAGACCGGGTAGGGCACCGGTGCCGAGGTCCCGCCGGCCGCGACGGGACCTCGGCGCCGGCTCAGACCGCCGCGGTGCCGATCAGCCCGTTGCGCGTCACCCGCGCCGCGAGCTCCTCCTCGCCGAGGTGCTCGGTGCCCTCCGGCCGGCGGGGGAGCACCATGTACCGCGACTCGGCGTTCGCGTCCCACACCCGGATCTCGGTGCTCTCCGGCAGGGTGAGCCCGAACTGCTCCAGCACCTCACGCGGGTGGCTGACCACCCTCGACCGGTAGGCCGGGCTCTTGTACCAGGTGGGGGACGGTCCGAGCAGCGAGAGCGGGTAGCAGCTGCACAGCGTGCACACGATGACGTTGTGCACGTCCTCGGTGTTCTCGACGACGTGCAGTCGTTGCACCTGCAGCCCGCCGCCCATCGACAACCCGAGCTCTGGCAGCGCCTCGTTCGCGTTCTCCAGCAGCCGCGCCTTGAAGTCCTCGTCGGTCCACGCGCGGGCGACCACCCGGAAGCCGTTGGCCGGTGAGGCCTTGGCCGTGAACGCCTCCAGCACGCGGTCGAGCTCCCGCGCGTCCAGCAGCCCCTTCTCCTCCAGGACCGCTTCCAGCTCCCGCACGCGTGCGGCGATCGGGGAGTCGTCGTGGTCGTCACTCATCGCTGAGGTAGCCCTCCCAAAGGGACAGCGTCACGCTGTGATCGCCGTGGCCGAACAGTTCCCGTGCCGTGAACCTCACCAGGTAGACCTGCTGGGGACGCTCCACCCCCTGCGCCCGCAGGTCCGCCAGCGGGTGCACGCCGTCGTCGCCGACGACCGTGCCGACGCACCCGCGTACGTAATGCGGCAGCCGGGTGTGGTGGTCCGGGTCCACCGCGGACGTCCGCACCCGGTCGCCCGCGTGGTAGCGCTCAGACAACGCCCCGCTCCTCGAGCAACGTCCGGATGGCCCGGAACCAGTTCTCGTAGTACGAGGACTCGTGCGTCATCGTCCGCTCGACGGCGTCCCGGAACTCGTCCAGGTTGTAGATGCCCCGCCCGATCAGCGAGCGGTTCATCGCGAGCACGTGCGCTTCCCAGTCGGCGTGGAAGGGCGGTTCGTCGAGCTCCTCGAGCACCGGCCCGAACCCGTCCTGCCCGCCGACGTCGTTGATCCTCGGCATCTCACCTCCTGCGCTCGACCAGATTCTGCGCCGCCTCCCGCCAGTTCGGGAAGCGGAACTCGAATCCCGCCCGCGTGAGCCTGCCGGGAACGACCCGCCGGCTCTTCAGCAGCAGCTCGGTGTCGGTCCTGAGCGCGAACGCCCCGATCTCGGCCATCCACCGCGTCGCGGGCAGCCCGGCCGGGACGCGCCAGGCCCTCCTGAGCTCGCGCATGAGGTCCCGCTGCGGCAGCGGGCCCGGCGCCGCGAGGTTGACGGCGCCCGCGATCGGTTCCCTGATCAGCAGCGCGACCGCGCGCACGAAGTCGTCGTCGTGGATCCACGAGACGTACTGCCGCCCACCGGCGACCGGCCCGCCGAGCCCGAGCCGGGTGAGCCACGACAGGTAGTCGAACACACCGCCCCGGTCGGGGCTCATCACCATCGCCGCCCGCAGCGCGACCTTGCGGGTGTGCGGGGTGTCGGCCTCGTCCAGCTCCGCCTCCCACCGCTTGGCGATCTCGACGCTGTAGGCCCAGTACCCGGGCACGTCCGGCTCGCGCCCGCCGATGATCCCGGTCTCCTCGTCGTTCGCCGCGTCGAACCGGTGCGCGTAGATCGTCGCCGTGCTCATCTGCAACCAGACCCGAGGCGGCCGCTCGGCCCGCGCGACGGCCTCGCCGACCACCCGCGCCGAGTCGATCCGCGACCGCATCATCTGCCGGAGGTTCTCCGCGGTGTAACGGCAGCTCACGCTGCGCCCGGCGAGGTTGACGACCACGTCGGCCCCGTCGATCTCGCGGGCCCACGGGCCCAGCGTCCGCCCGTCCCACCGCACTCCGCTGCTCCGGCTGATGACCACCACCTCGTGGCCTGCCGCCGCGAACGCGCGGCTGAGCACGCCGCCCACCTGCCCGGTGCCACCGGGAATCACGATCTTCATGTCGCCCCCTCGTGGCCGAAGCTAGCCCCCGTCCGCTGAGAGTCGTTTCAGCTGGGCGGCCCTGACCATCCCGTGTGGACCGCGAGCGGCCGCACGCCCGCATCGCCGGGCCGCCTCGGGTAACGCGGGGTCGGCGGCGCCGATGGAGGGGTGTGCGCCTCACCCTCCTCGCCGCCGCGTCGCTGCTCGCCGCCTGCACCTCGGCCCCGCAGGCCGCGCCGGCGCAGGCCCCGCAGGCGCCGACGACCGTCGAGCAGCCCGCCGGAACCGGCCCGAACTGCGCGAACGCCAACTCGTCCGTCGTGGGCAAGGCGCTCGGCCTGCGGTTGCAGGGACAGCGGGAGACCGTCGAGAAGGCCGTCACCACCTGCACGTACGTGGGTCCCGGCATGCCGGTCGAGGTGCGGTTCACCACCGGCGCGACCGCCGCGGCGTTCGCCAGGGCCAGGCCGGCGGCGGCCAAGGCCATCGCGAACTTCCACGACGAGGCCTACGAGACCACCGCGGGCGGGTCGGAGACCACCCAGCACACCGTGGTCGCGCGCAAGGGCAAGACGCAGATCGAGGTGGTCTCGCCCGCGGGCGTCGAGCCGTCGAAGAAGCTGATCGACGACCTGTTCGGCCGGATCTGACCGGGACTTCCGGGGACGTCGGCCCGGTTCGGACGGGTGGTGGCCGGTCCGGGCACCACCTCACCCGCCCGGCGCCCGTCCCCCGACCGGCTCGTCGAAGAACGACAGCACCCGCCCTCCCGGCGCGAGCCACGGGCGCACCAGCGCGTGCGCACGATCCGGGTCGCGGTGGAACAGCCCGACGCGGACGGCGAAGACGAGGTCGAAGCGGCGGTCGCCGAGGTGCACGTCCTCCAGCGACGCGATGAGGAACTCCGCTTTGCCCGACGCCACGTGCGCGGCGTTGCGGCGGGTCGCGGCCTCGACCATCTTCGTGGAGCGGTCGATCGCGGTGAGCGTGCCGGTGGACAGCAGCTCGCACACCAGCGCGGCGGCGACGCCCTGGCCGCAGCCGATCTCCAGCACCCGGTCGCCTGGGCGGACCGCGAGTTGGCCGACCACCTCGCGCAGACGCTCGCTCATGGTCCACATCATGCGTCACCGCGGCGGGCGGAGCCACTGCCCACAGCACCTCCCGCGGGGCCGTCTTGCAAGCCTCAGCCCAGGTTGACCATCCAGCTCACGCCGAACCTGCCGGTGAGGTCGCCGTACTCGTCGCCCCACATCTGCTTCTCGAGCGGTGTGCGGACCTCGCCGCCTTCGGAGAGCTTGGCGAAGTACTCGCGCAGCACCTCTTCGTCGCCGGACAACGACACCGTGATGGCGGAGCCGGAGCGGTGCTCGAAGCCCGGCGGCGTGTCGGAGGCCATGAGCGTGTAGCCGAGCTCGGTCTCGAGCCGCGCGTGCAGGATCTAAGCCCCCGCCGGATCCCGGCGGGGGCTTCGTGCTGCCTGGTCCGCTCGATGACGAGATTTCTCTTGCAGCGCACGAATTCTGGTCTCGCACTGTCGAAACGGGACGGTCCTGTTCGACGTGGGGGTGAGAGCGAAAACCGTGGGGAGGAACCGAAGATGTCCACCACCCGTTGCACCGCCGCCGTCCTGCGAGTGCTGCTCCGCGGCCGGGTCGCACCCGCCGTGCTCACCGCGCTGGGCTTCCTGCCGGACTCGGGCCACCTCGCCGCCGCGATCGTCCTCTGCCTGGGCGAGACCGTCCTCGCGCTGCGCTCGCAGACCTGGCCGGCCGCCCGGCCCGCGGCGCGGGAGACCGCCGGTGACTACCGCGCCACGAACGTCGCGAGCAGCGCCTGCACCTCGTAGACGTCGACGCCCTTGCCGAACTGCTTGCAGATCGGCACGTCACTGCTCGAGACCCAGATCTTCAGCTCGGCGTCCAGGTCGAAGTGACCGGCCGTCTCCACGCTGAACTGCGTGATCGCCTTGTACGGCACCGAGTGGTACTCGACCTTCTTGCCCGTCACGCCCTGCTTGTCGACCATGATCAGCCGCCGGTCGGTGAACAGGAACGAGTCGCGCAGCAGCTGGTACGCCGCGTGTACCGGTTCCCCCTGGGCCAGCAGGCGCCCGAACTCCTGCGCGGCCGCCCTCGGGTCGAGCTTCGACGCGTTCCCCATCATCCCGCTGAGAAGTCCCATGCGTCCACGTTTACCAGGCCTTCCCGGACCTTGCGGCGCTCGCGGGTGAACACCGCCCGGCTTCTCGGCGAGGAACGCGAACAGGCCGAACTCCTCCGGCGTCAGCTCCACCTCGGCGCCGCCGAGGTGCACGCGCCGCCCGCGCCGGTCGATCCGCACCCGCGCGCGCCGCGGCACCGCGCACATCCGTGCGACGACCTCCCGCTCCCCGAACGGTTTCGAGGCCGTCGGCGTCGGGCAGCCCGCAGACCGGCGACTCCACCAGCAGCACCCGCATGAGCCCGGTCATCCCCCCTGCGACGGCAGGGCGTTGCGCAACCGGATGCCGCTCCACTGGAGCGAACTGCGCGTGACCTCGTCGCAGAACGGCCACAACCGGGGCAGCACCCGCAGCGCGATCCCCGCCTCCTCGTGCAGCGCGAACAGGTCGCCCACCCGTTCGGCCGGGCCCAGCGGCACGACCGGCTCGGTCGCCACCACCGCGGACCCGCCTCCTCCCCCGTCCGCCTCGAACGGCCGGAACGGCGCGGCGTCGAACCGGTAGGCGTACAGCTCGACGGTCCGCATGCGTTCCAGCCACCCGTACTCGACGGCGTGCACCCTCTCACCGCAGCCGGGTCCGACGATCCGGTCGCGGTCGGCCGCGGACGAACCGGGACCCGTCCACGCCATCACCCGCGGGCACTGGCGGGGAAACCAGTAGTCGGGACAGCGCCGCGCGTCCACCGCCCGGACGTACTCGCCGGGCTGCCGCGCGGTGGCGGCGAGGTGCGGGACGAAGCGGGTGATCGAGGGGTCTTCGGAGAAGTGCAACACCTGGCCGGGTTCGGGGCGCATGTGGTCATACTGGCCCGCATGCGGAGGCTGACGCTCGCGGTTGTGCTGGTCCTCGCCGGGTGCTCCTCCGGCGGCGGGAACGACTCGGCGGGCTTCACCGCCGTCGACCTCACGGCCACACCGGAGGCGCTGGCCGCGCACGGCGACGTGCTGGTGATCGGCACCCGCCCGGCCGACCACCCGGAGGTGGTCCTGCGCGCCGCCGACGGCACGCTCACCAACGCCAGGCTGACCCCGGCCACCCCGTACGGAAGGGAAGCGCACTGGTACGGGATCTCCTCCGACGGAGCCACGATCACCGGCGTGGGCGGCGAACGCGGCGGCGCGCACGGCAACGTCCGGTGGAGCGCCTGGACCGGTGACACCCGCCAGATCGTCGAGAAGCCGCAGGGCTTCAGCACGTTCGGCGGCTACGGCGCCGGTGAGCTGATCGGCCCGGTCCGCACGAAGCAGGGCCCGTTGATCATCGGCACCTGGCAGAGCGCCAAGGCCGGCCTCGACATCGCGGTGTGGACCTACGCGGCGGACACGTGGAGCCGTCAGCCGTCCGGCGGCACCGTGCTGGAGAGCTCGCCGGAGCTGCTCCGCTTCCCGCTCGCCGTGACGCCCGACGGCGACGGCGCGCTGGTCGTGGGCTGGCAGATCGCCAGCGGCGCCGTCAGCGCCGCGGTCTGGCGGTTCGACGGCACGACGTGGACCACGGCCACGCTCCCGGACGGCGACGCCGCGCTGGCGGCCCGCTGCTGGGACGGCACCTGCCACGTCGTCGGGCGCAGCAAGGGCAAGCTCGCCTGGTGGACGGGTCCCGGCTGGAAGAAGCTGACGACGCCGGACGTCCCGGTTTCCGACGACCAGCCCCTCACCGCGCCCGTGCCGCTGCACGGCACCCCGACGCTCTTCGTCGACCACGGCGGCGTGCGGCTCGTGTCCGAAAAGGACGAGCGACCGGCGGACGGGCCCTCCGGCGAGGTCGTGGCCGTGGAGAAGGCCGGCGATGGGGTGTTCGTGGTCGCCGGAGGCCGGCTCTGGCGAGCCGGCTAGCCGCCCGCCGCCACCTGGGGGCGCTGGGTCCGGTCGCGGGCGAGCTGTTCTCCGCGAGGTGTGATGTGCTTCACGACGTTCGGTCCAGTGGGTCCTGGGCCGGTCGGAGCGCGGCGCTGCTCCGCATCGATGCAGTGACGGTGCCGACATGAATGGCTCCGCAGCGTGATGCCGGTTTCGGATCACATTGCGCTGCTTGTCCCACGTCTACCGGTCAATGCATTCACCCGGATGCGTCAAGTAGATCGTGGCGGGGCAGAACTTCACGCTGAATACAGCGATCCGGACGCACAATGGTCACGCTTGGACACACAATTGCCGAGAGTCAACTGTTGATGCGGCAGTTCGCCCGTCCTTTCCAGCACGCGTGGGTGACTATGACCCGGTCAGCGGGCCTCGCGAATGGTGGGGGTGGGCAGCGGTCCGCCGGATCGGCGGTTAACCTCTTGCAACTCGTCCACTGCAATCCAGTGAGCCGACGTCGCAACCACCGGGGAGAGGACTGAACACGGGTGGCCGGATTTCTGTTGCGACGGTTGGTCAACTACGTGGTGCTCGCCTTGGTGGCGACGTTCCTCGCGTTCACGTTGGCCTCCGTCACGTTCGACCCGATCGGGGTGCTGCAGCAGCGCAACCCGCCGCCACCGGCTGCGTCGATCGAGGCGAAGAAACGAGACCTCCACCTCGACCAGCCGATCCCGCAGCGGTTCGTCACGTGGATGGGCGGCGTGGTGCAGGGCGACTTCGGCCGCACCATCACGGACCGGCCGATCACCGACGAGCTCGGGCGGCGCATCGGCGTGAGCCTGCGGCTGTTCCTGCTCGGCATCACGATCGGCATCCTGTTCGGCGTGCTGCTGGGCGTGGTGAGCGCGATCAGGCAGTACAAGTTCAGCGACTACTTCGCGACCCTGTTCAGCTTCATACTGCTGTCCACGCCGGTGTTCGTGCTGGGCACGCTGCTGAAGATGGGCGCGCAGGGCGTCAACGACGCGGTCGGCTCCAACGTGCTGATCTTCGTGGGTGAGACGACGCCGGGCTTCCAGGGCAACTGGTTCGAACACCTCGGCGACCGCCTGCAGCACCTCATCGTGCCGACGCTCGCGATCGCCCTCGGCCAGATCGCCTACTACAGCCGCTACCAGCGCTCGTCGATGCTCGACGTGCTCGGCAGCGACTTCCTGCGCACCGCCCAGGCCAAGGGCCTCACCCGCCGCCGGGCGCTGTTCAAGCACGGTCTGCGCACCGCGCTGATCCCGATGGCGACGCTGTTCGCGTTCGGGTTCGGCCTGCTCGTCGTCGGTGGCACGTTCACCGAACGGATCTTCGGCTGGTTCGGCATGGGTGACTGGCTCGTCACCGGCATCTCGGCGCAGGACACGAACGTGACGGCGACGGTGACGCTGTTCGTCGCGGTGTGCGTGTTGTTCTCCGGTTGGCTCGCCGACGTGCTGTACGCCGCGCTCGACCCCCGAATCCGCGTGAACTAGGCAAGGTGACGACGACGTGACCGTGATCCTCAACGAGGGCGACTCCGCGGGAACCACCGGCGCCGCCTCCGGCAGCCCGGTCGACGCGGCGCCCGAACCGGGCAAGGCGATGACGCGCGGCAGGCTCGTGCTCATCCGCTTCATGCGCAACAAGCTGGCGCTGGTCGGCCTGGTGGTCATCATCGGGATGTACCTGATGGCGTTCGTGGGCCCGCTGCTGTCGAAGTGGAGCTACGACCAGCAGGACTACTCGGCGTTCCTGGAGCCCCCCTACGCCGACCACATCTTCGGCACCGACAAGATCGGTACCGACATGTTCGCGCTGACCATGCGCGGCCTGCAGAAGTCGTTGATCATCGGCCTGCTCGTGGCGCTGATCTCGACCACCGTGGCCGCGATCGTCGGCGCGGCGGCCGGCTACTTCCTCGGTGTCGCCGACAAGGCGCTCATGTGGGTGGTCGACCTCCTGCTCGTGCTGCCGTCGTTCCTGATCATCGCGATCCTCAGCCCGTGGTTCCGCGGCAAGTCGTGGTTCCTGCTGGTGCTGATGCTGGCGGCGTTCCAGTGGATGATCACCGCCCGCATCGTGCGCGGCATGACGCTGACCCTCAAGGAACGCGAGTTCGTGAAGGCGGCCAAGTTCATGGGCCAGCCCGCGCGCAAGATCATCGCCAAGCACATCGTGCCGAACATGGCGTCGCTGCTCATCATCGACGCGACCATCAACGTCGGTTCCGCCGTGCTCGCCGAGACGGGTCTGAGCTACTTCGGGTTCGGCGTCCAGTCGCCCGACGTCTCGCTCGGCACCCTGATCGGCGGCAACGCCGAGTCCGCGACGACCTTCCCGTGGCTGTTCCTGTTCCCGGCGGGCTTCCTCGTCGTGTTCGTGCTGGCGGTGAACTGGGTCGGCGACGGGCTCCGCGACGCGCTCGACCCCACCTCCACGCGCGTGCGCCGCAGGGAGAAGAAGGACACCAAGGAGAAGGCCGCCTGATGACCACCTCGGAGCTCCAGTTCGACGCGCCGGCCGACCCGGCCGGCGAGGGACCGGTTCTGCAGGTCGAGGACCTCCACGTGTCCTTCCCCAGCGAGTCCGGCCGCGTGCGGGCCGTGCGCGGCCTGAGCTACCAGGTCTCGCCCGGCGAGGTCCTCGGCATCGTGGGCGAGTCCGGTTCCGGCAAGTCCGTGTCGTCGCTCGCCGTCATGGGCCTGCTGCCGTCCTCGGCGCGCATCAGCGGTTCCATCAAGTTCCAGGGCCGCGAGCTGATCGGCCAGAACGACGCGGAGCTGTCGAAGATCCGCGGCCGGCGCATCTCGATGGTGTTCCAGGACCCGCTGTCGGCGCTGACGCCGGTCTACACCGTCGGCGACCAGATCGCCGAGGCCATCCTGGTGCACCGCAAGGTGTCCAAGCAGGCCGCCGCGAACCGCGCCGTCGAGCTGCTCGACCTCGTCGGCATCCCGAACGCCGCCGAGCGCGCCAAGGCGTTCCCGCACGAGTTCTCCGGCGGCATGCGGCAGCGCGCGGTGATCGCGATGGCGATCGCCAACGACCCGGACCTGATCATCGCCGACGAGCCGACCACCGCGCTCGACGTGACGGTGCAGGCCCAGGTGCTGCAGCTGCTCGAGACCGCGCAGGAGGTCACCGGCGCGGGCATCGTGATCATCACCCACGACCTCGGCGTCGTCGCCGGGTTCGCGGACCGGCTGATGGTCATGTACGCGGGCCGCGCCGTCGAGACCGGCCTGGTCGACGACATCTACCGGCAGCCGCGCATGCCGTACACGCTCGGCCTGCTCGGCTCGATCCCGCGCCTCGACGTGGGCGAGAAGCAGGCGCTCGTGCCCATCAAGGGCCAGCCGCCGTCGCTCACCGACCTGCCGCCCGGCTGCCCGTTCGCGCCGCGCTGCCCGATGGTCGTCGACGCCTGCCACACCGCCGAGCCACCGCTGTTCGACGTGGACGGCTCGGCCGAGCACCGCGCCGCCTGCATCCGCACCAACGAGATCGCCGCGACCGACGCCGAGGGCGCCGAGGCCGCGGTGGAGATCTTCGGCGCCGAGGTGATCGGAGAGCCCCAGGTCGCCAAGGTGCCGCGCGAGCAGCGCGAGACCGTGCTGGAGCTCGACCGGCTCGTCAAGGAGTACGCGGTCAACAAGGGCGTGGTCTTCAAGCGCCGCGTCGGCACCGTGCACGCCGTCGCGGGCATCTCGTTCGACATCCGCGAGGGCGAGACCCTCGGCCTCGTCGGCGAGTCGGGCTGCGGCAAGACCACGACGCTGATGGAGATCCTCGGCCTGCAGAAGCCGATGAGCGGCGAGATCTCGGTGCTCGGCACCAACGTGTCGGCCATCGACGCCAAGCGCCGGTTCGAGATCCGCCGCGACATGTCGGTGGTGTTCCAGGACCCGATGGCGTCACTCGACCCGCGCCTGACGATCCACGACTGCATCGCCGAGCCCATGCAGGTCCACGGCTACGGCAAGGACGAGATCAACCGGCGCGTGCCGGAGCTGATGCGCCTCGTCGGCCTGCGTCCCGAGCAGCTCTCGCGCTACCCCGGCGAGTTCTCCGGCGGTCAGCGCCAGCGCATCGGCATCGCGCGAGCGCTCGCGCTGGAGCCCAAGCTCGTCGTGCTCGACGAGCCGGTGTCGGCGCTGGACGTCTCCATCCAGGCGGGTGTCATCAACCTGCTGGAGGAGCTCAAGTCCAAGCTGGGCCTGGCCTACCTGTTCGTCGCCCACGACCTGTCGGTGGTGCGCCACATCGCCGACCGGGTGGCCGTCATGTACCTCGGGAAGATCGTCGAGATCGGCGAGGTGGACTCGGTGTTCGACACGCCGCGCCACCCGTACACGCAGGCGCTGCTGTCGGCGATCCCGATCCCCGATCCCGTCAAGGAGCGCCAGCGGGAGCGGATCCTGCTCACCGGCGACCTGCCGAGCCCGGCGAACCCGCCGTCCGGCTGCCGGTTCCGCACCCGCTGCTTCCTGCACGCGTCGCTGCCGCCGGAGAAGCAGCGCGTGTGCATCGAGGTCGAACCACCGCGCGAGACGCAGGCCCCCGACCACGAGGCCGCCTGCCACTTCGCCCAGATCCGTCAGGTCCTCTGATGCATCCGTCGCCTCAGCAGACCTGCGAGCACGAAGGAACAGTGTCCCCGGCAACTGGTGTCCGGGCACGAGGGAGGTTCACGACAGTGAGTCGACGTACCACGGTGGGAGTGTCCGCGCTCGTCGCGGTCGCCCTCACGCTAACCGCGTGTGGGGGGCCCAGCAACAACGCCAACTCCGGGCTCAAGGGCGCGGAGAACGCGATCGGCCAGGCGGACATCAACCCGCAGGACGCGTCCAAGGTCAAGGACGGCGGCGAGTTCCGCTGGCCGGTCGACCAGTTGCCGGACAACTGGAACTACAACCAGCTCGACGGCACCAACGCCGACGGCCGCCGCATGATCGACACGGTGATGCCGGGCATGTTCAAGCAGAAGCCCGACGCGACGTTCGAGATCAACAAGGACTACCTCGAGGACGCGAAGCTCGCCTCCACGGACCCGCAGGTCCTCGAGTACAAGCTCAACCCGAAGGCCAAGTGGTCGGACGGCACCGCGCTGTCGTGGCAGGACTTCGAGGCGATGTGGAAGTCCCTCAACGGCACCGACAAGACCTTCGAGGTCGCCGGCACCACCGGCTACGAGGACATCGAGAAGGTCGAGAAGGGCGCCACCGACCAGGACGTCAAGGTCACCTTCAAGAAGAAGTTCGCCGAGTGGAAGGGCCTGTTCACGCCCTTCTACCCGAAGGCGATGTCCTCCTCCGCCGAGGAGTTCAACAAGGGCTGGGCCGACGCGCCGAAGATCACCGGCGGTCCGTTCAAGATCGGCACGATCGACCGCACCGCCAAGCTCGTGACGGTCGTGCGCGACCCCGCGTGGTGGGGTGAGAAGCCCAAGCTGGAGAAGATCACCTTCCGCCAGGTCGACCGCCCCGCGCTCGCGGACGCGCTCGCCAACGGCCAGATCGACTTCTTCGACATCGGCTCGAGCGTCGACAACTTCACGCGCGCCAAGGGCATGCAGGGTGTGACGATCCGCCAGGCGATCACGCCGGACTACTCGCACATCACCTTCAACGGCGCCGAGTCCTCGGTCCTCAAGGACCCGAAGCTCCGCGTCGCCCTGATGAGGGGCATCGACACCAAGGTCATCAGCAAGGCCCTGCTCGGCCAGATGCTGAAGGGTGACGCCCAGGTCACCGGCAACCACTTCTTCCTGCTCGGTTCCGCGGGCTACAAGGACAACTCGGCCGTGGCCGCGTTCGACAAGGAAGCGGCGAAGAAGCAGCTCGACGAGCTGGGCTGGAAGCTCGAGGGCGAGACCCGCAAGAAGGACGGCAAGGAACTGGCGATCCGCTACGTCATCCCGACGCCGAACCCCATCTCCGACCAGATCGCGAAGCTCACGCAGTCGCAGCTCAAGGAGATCGGCGCCAAGGTCGACATCCAGGCCGTGCCGTCGACCGACTTCTTCAAGCAGTACGTCAACGTCGGCAACTTCGACATGACCGGCTTCCGCTGGCTGGCCTCGGCCACGCCGATCTCGGACAGCAAGGGCATCTACTACCTCGACCCGGCCAGCACCAACCAGAACTACGGCCGCGTCGGTTCGGAAGAGGTCAACAAGCTGCTCGAGCAGGCGGTCGGCGAGCTGGACGACACCAAGCGCCTCGAGATCGCCAACGAGGCCGACAAGAAGATCTGGGAACTGGGCCACCAGCTCCCGCTCTACCAGCTGCCCGGCGCGGTCGCGGTGAAGAGCAACGTGGCGAACTTCGGTGCCGTCGCGTACGCGAACCGCCCGTACGACTACATCCACATGGGCTTCACCGAGTGATCTGCGGTTAGCTGCCGAACGGCCCGGCGGGTCTCCCCGCCGGGCCGTTTCTCTCTGTTGGGAGCTTCTCGTGTTGCGTTCCCGGGTCCGCGCGCTGCGCCACGGCGTTCTCGCCACGGCGATCGTGCTGTTCGTCTGCCTCGTGGTCGCGCTGCTGTCTTGGCTGTCCTATTCGGACGGACGAGCAGCCCTGGCGGCCATGACCGCACGCGAGGTCGGTTCGGTCGTCTCGTTCGCCGACGGCGCGGTCGAGGTGCGGTGGCCGTCCGGCTCGGCGCGCGTCCCCCACGAGGACGGGGCGCGGTTCGTCGGGCGGCAGACGCAGGTGGCGTTCGACCCCGCGGACCCCTCCCGCGCGGTGATCCCCGGTTCCGACCTGTTGCTGGAGACCGACCGCGCGCTGGGCGGCGTGACGTTCTCCTGCGCGGTGGCGCTGCTCGTGCTGGTCGCCGGCGGGGTGCGGGTGCTGCTGGCCGTCCGGTCGGCGAGGTCCGCACCGGTCACCGCGTCCGTGCGGCGGATCCGGTTGCAGTCGGGCCTGATGGTGCGGTCGTGGCTGGAGGTCGACGGCCCGGTGGAGCGGTGGCTGCCCGTCTACTACGACCCGGTGCTCGTGACGCTGCCGTCGCCGGTGTCCGTCGAGCTGCGCGGCGGGCGGGTCGCCGTGGTCGACGGCGTGACGCTCTACCCGTCCGGCCGGGCCGTGACGAAGCACCCGCGCGGCCGGCGGCTGGACAACCCCGCGCGCCCCGACCCGGAGGTCCGCGCGCCCCGCGGCCTGCGCCCCCAGTTGCGCGTCGACGCGGTGTTCATGGTGCCCGCACCGTTCGTCGGCCTGTTCTGGGCGTACCTGGACGGCAGTGGTTTCACGGGCTGGATCACCGCTACGCTGGTCGCCGCCGTGCTGGGTCTGTGGTGGGGCGCGTTCCGGGGATCTGACCCGTCGTAATGCTCCGGCCCCGGTGAGCGACCTCTCCACTGGGAGGCAGCTATGACCGACGTCACACTGCGCGTGCGCGAGGACGGGGCCGACGACGAGCGCGTCGAGCAGCTCACCGCGTTCCTGCGAGCCGAGCTGCAGGAGCTCGTCGCCGTCTCCGGGGTGCCCGGTGCCGCCCCCGAGGGCGCCAAGGCCTTCGACATGAACGAGCTCGGCACCCTGCTGACCACGATCTCCCAGTCCACGGTCCTGGCCGCGCTGATCAACGCCGTGTCCGCGTGGCTCGGCCAGCGCCGCGAGCGGTCCGTGACCGTCGAGGCGGACGGCGACCCCCTGGAGCTGACCGGCGACCCCACCGAGGAGGAGCTGGCGCTCCGTTCCGCGTGGCTGGGCCGCCACCTCGGCCGCCACGCCCTGATCATCGCGAGCCACGAGTTCGCCGACCCCGGCCTGGCCTCGTTGCGCGCCCCCGCCCACGACGCCGCGCGGCTGGGCGAGGTCCTCGCCGACCCGCACATCGGCGCGTTCGACGTGCGGACGCTGATCAACCCCACGGCCGCCGAGGTGAACGAGGCCGTCGAGGACTTCTTCGCCGACCGCGAGCCCGACGACCTGCTGGTCCTGCACTTCTCCGGCCACGGCGTGAAGGACGAGGCCGGCGAGCTGCACTTCGCCACCTCCGGCACCAAGCTCTCCCGCCTCGCGGGCACCGCCGTCTCCGCGGACTTCGTGGCCCGCCGCATGAACCGCTCCCGCTCCCGCCGCATCGTGCTGCTGCTGGACTGCTGCTACTCCGGCGCGTTCGGCCGCGGCATGGTCGCCCGCGCCGGCGGCTCGGTGGGCATCGAGGAGCAGTTCGGCGGCAGCGGCCGCGCCGTGATCACCGCCTCGTCGGCCATGGAGTACGCCTTCGAGGGCGCGTCGGTGGCCGACGCGTCCGGGGGTGAGCCGTCGGTGTTCACCTCGGCCCTGGTCGAGGGCTTGGAAACGGGCGACGCCGACCGCGACCAGGACGGCCACGTGGGCCTGGACGAGCTCTACGACTACGTCTACGACCGCGTCCGCCGGGTGACGCCGCACCAGACCCCCGGCAAGTGGATGCTCGACGTGCGAGGCGACCTGCGCATCGCCCGCCGCGCCCGCCCGGTCTCGGTGCCCGCCGCGCTGCCCGCGGAGCTGCAGGACGCGATCGACCACTCGCTGCCGGGCGTGCGGGCCGGGGCGATACCGGAGCTGCGCCGGATGCTGACGGTGGCGCACGAGGGACGCGTGCTGGCGGCACGCCTGGCGCTGCGGCGCCTGGCCGACGACGACAGCCGCATGGTGGCGGGCGCGGCACGCGAGGCGCTGGGGGAGAAGCCCCCGACGTTCAGCGCACCGGCCGCCGTGTCAACGCCCGCCCCGCGATCTGTGGACTACTCGCCGCCTGTGGACAACCCGGCCGATGCCGATCTCCGCCGCCCGGCGCCGTCCGCCCCGCGTGAGACGCTGGGAGTGGGGACCTCGGTCTCCCCCGGAGGGGGCCACGCGGGATCGATTCCGACGAGGCCGGGGCAGACCGTGCTCACCGCGTCGGGCACCGGCTCGGCCGTGTCGGGCTCGGTCGGCAGCCGGATACCGGGAACCGCGTCCGGCACCGCGTCGTCCGGCACCGCGTCGTCCGGCACCGCGTCGTCCGGCACCGCGTCGTCCGGCACCGCGTCCGGAGCCGCACCCGCAGCCCCGCCCATCGTGACCGCACTGCCGCGCCTGACCGCAGGACTCGCGCTGGTGCTCGTGGTCATCGGCCTCGTGACGGTCCCCGGCGGGGTGCTCGGCCACCTGGGCGACATGAGCTATTACACCTCGCTGTTCGCCGTGGTGTGGCCGTGGGCGCTGGCAGCGGCGCTGTTCGCGCTGAGCTGCCGCGACCACCCGTGGCTGCCCGGCGCCGCGCTGGGCCTGCTCGCGGGCACGACCGGTCTGCTCGGTGGCAGCGGCGGCACCTACCAGTCTCTCCTGTTCGGCATCGCGGCGGCGGCGGTGGCGACTGCGCTGGCGGCGACGCCGTGGTGGCTCGCGGTCGCCGGTGGCGTGCTCGGCGCGGTGGGCCTGTACGTGATCGGGGCCGAGGGAGACGCGCTGACCGGTCAGACCGCGGGCCTGCTGTTCCTCGTCGCCGCCATCGGCCTCACCGTGCTGGCCGCCTACCGGATCGGGCGGGAGCGGGCGTGGCTCGGCGCGGTCGCGCCGGTGCTCCTGCTGTCCGACGCGGTTCTGACCCTCGCGGCGGACGCTCCGGCGTACGTGCACTACGCGAGCGCGACCGGCTTGGTCGTGGTCCCTCTGGCGGCCACGCTGGCCGGCGGGGCGGCAAGGTGCGCCGCCTACCTGGTCGTGGCCGCCGGGCTCCTGGTCCGCGCCAACGAGTACGTGTCGGCCAGCGAGCCGACGTTCACCACCGTCGCCCACGTGGCGCTGCCGCTCGCGGCCGCGGTCGCCGCCTACTTCTCCCGTTCCCGCTGACTCTTGCGGCGCTTCCCCTCGTGCATGGCCACCACGCGCGCCACCGGGATGGTGTGCCCCTGCGCGATCAGGTCGGCGGGCAACCGCTGAGGAGCGGGCATCAACGACGTCCACGGGTCACCGTCGAACCGCGTCCGCACGGTGAAGTCGGCGGGGGAGACGCCGGCCAGCGACTCCCACGGCACCGGGAACGAGATCGGCAGGCCCTCGCGCAGCCGCGGGCTGTAGGCGGCGACGACCGTGGCGCCCCAGGCCCGCGTCGAGTCGAGGAACACCTTCCCGCCCCGCTCCGCCCGGATGTAGGCGGTGGTGGCGAGCGAGGGGTCGAGCTCCTCCGCTCGTGCCGCGAGCGCCCGCGTCGCCGCCGCCACGTCGTCCGGGTCGTGCTTCTCCAGCGGCACGAAGATGTGCACGCCCTTGGCCCCGCTGGTCTTCACCGCGCCCTCCAGACCCGCCTGCGCGAGCGCCTCCCGGATCAGGAACGCGGCCTGGACGACGACGGAGAAGTCCGCGCCCTCGGGCGGGTCGACGTCCAGCACCATGTGGGTCTGGTGGTCGCCGAGGAACAACGGCACGTGGTACTCGACGGCTCGCTGGTTCGCGAACCACATCAGCGTCTGCTTGTCGTCGCACAACGCGTACTTGATCTGGCGGTGCGACGCTTCCGCCCAGACTTCGACGGTCTTGACGTAGTCCGGCGTGTACTTGGGGACGTTCTTCTGCATGAACGGGTCTTGGCCGCGCAGGACCCGCCACACCGACAGCGGCCGCCCGGCGAGCACCGGCACGAACCTGTCGGCGACGAAGTCCAGGTACTCCACCAGGTCGCCCTTGACCGCGCCGCCGAACAGCGGCTGGTCGAGCGAGGAGAACTTGATCTGGCTACTGCTCATCGGGAACCTCGAGTTCGTCTCGGGCGGCCCACTCCAGCAGCGGTTCGATCGACCAGGCCGCGTCGTCGATCCCGGCGTGCAGGTCGCCCAGCTCGGCGTAGCGCTTCGGCACGGTCGCGATGGTGAGGTCCCGCGGGTCGACGTCCGCGATCTCGTCCCACCGGATCGGCGTGGACACCGTCGCCTCCGGGTTGCCGCGCACCGAGTAGGCCGACGCGATGGTGCGGTCACGCGTGTTCTGGTTGTAGTCCACGAAGACCAGCGACGGGTCGCGGTCCTTGCGCCACCACGTGGTCTCGACGTCGCCGGGCGCACGCCGTTCGACCTCGTGCGCGAACGCCAGGGCGGCCTTGCGCACGTCCTGGAACCCGTGGTCGGGCTTGATCCGCACGTAGACGTGCAGCCCCTTCGACCCGGACGTCTTCGGGAACCCGGTCGCGCCCAGCTCGGCCAGCACCTCCTGCGCCACCAGGGCCACCCGCCGCACCCGGTCGAACGGGCACGCGGGGCCGGGGTCGAGGTCGATGCGCCACTCGTCGGGCTTCTCGGTGTCGGCCGCGCGCGAGTTCCACGGGTGGAACTCCACAGTGGACATCTGCACGGCCCAGATCACGTCCGCGAGGTGCGTGACGCGGAGCTCGTCCGCATGGCGGTTGAAACGCGGGAAGTGCACCCGCACCGTCCGCACCCACGGCGGCGCGCCGTGCGGGAGCCTCTTCTGGTGCACCTTCTCGCCGGTCACGCCCTCGGGGAAGCGGTGCAGCATGCACGGCCGGTCCCGCAGCGCGCGGACGATCCCGTCGCCGACGGACAGGTAGTAGTGCGCGAGGTCCAGTTTCGTCTCCCCGCGCGCGGGGAAGTAGACGCGGTCGGGGTTGGAGATCCGCACGACGCGGTCCTCCACCTCGAGCTCCACAGCCGGGGACTTGCCCATGCGGTCCAACCTAGCCCGTTCCAGTCGTTTCCTCAGCTCGAACCGTGGTTGCCTGCGGGCGTGGCGTCCACATCCGAAACCCGCCCCCACGACACCGGTCTCTGGCTGCGGCGGCTCACCGAAGCGCCCGGCGACGCGCCCCTGGTCGTGTGCTTCCCGCACGCGGGTGGCGCGGCGAGCTGGTACCGGCCGTTCGTCCCGCACTTCGCGGGCCGCGCCGAGCTCGTCGCGGTCCAGTACCCGGGACGGCAGGACCGCAGGTCGGAACCGCTGGTCGACGACATCCGCCGGCTCGCCGACGCGGTCGCGCCGCTGCTGGACCGCGACCGCCCGCTGCGCCTGTTCGGGCACAGCATGGGCGCGATGATCGCGTTCGAGGTCGCCCTGCGCGCCGAGCCCGCCCACCTGTTCGTCTCCGGCCGCCGCGCCCCGCAGATCGTCCGCGACGACCGCGTGCACCAGCGCGACGACGCGGGCCTGGTCGCGGAGGTCCGCAGGCTCGCGGGCACCGACGCGCGCGTGTTCGACGACGAGGAGCTGGTCCGGATGGTGCTGCCGGCGATCCGCGCCGACTACCGGGCCGCCGAGACCTACCGCTACCGGCCGGGACCGGCCCTGTCGTGCCCGCTGACCGCGCTGACCGGTGACGCCGACCCGAAGGCGGCCGTCGACGAGGTGCGGCAGTGGGGCGAGCGCACGACCGGTGCGTTCGCGATGCACGTGTTCCCGGGCGGCCACTTCTACCTCACCGAGCACCGGCAGGCCGTGGCGGCACTCGTTTCCGGCGAATCCCCTAGTGCCTGAACCCCTAGCGTGACAAGGGATCCAGGTCCGTCCCGTTGCGGACCTTCGCAAAAGGTGATGAGAGGAAACGGGATGACCAGGCGCGCACTGATCACCGGGATCACCGGGCAGGACGGGTCGTACCTCGCCGAGCACCTGCTCAAGCAGGGCTACCAGGTGTGGGGACTCATCAGGGGACAGGCGAACCCCCGCAAGTCGCGGGTGTCCCGGCTCATGTCGGAGCTGTCCTTCGTGGACGGTGACCTGATGGACCAGGCATCACTGGTGTCCGCTGTGGACCTCGTGCAGCCCGACGAGGTCTACAACCTCGGCGCCATCTCGTTCGTGCCGATGTCGTGGCAGCAGGCCGAGCTCGTCACCGAGGTCAACGCGATGGGCGTGCTGCGGATGCTCGAGGCCATCCGCATCGTCTCCGGCCTGTCCAGCAGCCGCAACAACGGCACCTCCGGCAAGCACATCCGCTTCTACCAGGCGTCGTCGTCGGAGATGTTCGGCAAGGCCGCCGAGACGCCGCAGCGCGAGACCACGATCTTCCACCCCCGCAGCCCGTACGGCGTGGCGAAGGCCTACGGCCACTTCATCACCCGCAACTACCGCGAGTCGTTCGGCATGTACGCGGTCGGCGGCATCCTGTTCAACCACGAGTCGCCGCGCCGCGGCGCGGAGTTCGTGACCCGCAAGATCTCGCTCGGTGTCGCGAAGATCAAGCTGGGCCTGCAGGACAAGCTGGCGCTGGGCAACCTGGACGCGTTGCGCGACTGGGGCTTCGCCGGCGACTACGTGCGCGCCATGCACCTGATGCTGCAGCAGGACGAGCCGGAGGACTACGTCGTCGGCACCGGCGAGATGCACTCGGTGCGCGACGCGGTGCGCCTGGCGTTCGAGCACGTGGGACTCAACTGGGAGGACTACGTCTACATCGACCCGGTCCTCGTGCGCCCGGCCGAGGTCGAGATCCTGTGCGCCGACACCACCCGCGTGCGCGGTGAGCTGGGCTGGAAGCCCGAGGTCGACTTCTCGTCGCTGATGAAGATGATGGTGGAGGCCGACCTCAAGCACGTCGCCACCGAGCACGAGTACGGCGATCTGCTGGCCGCCGCCAGCTGGTGAACCACCCTCCCGAGGATCCACAGCCGCTGTAGTTTGCGGCTGTGGATCTTTTTTCGCGAGCGCTGGGGGCGCTCCTCACCTCGGTCGCCGGCCTCGCCGACGACGACTTCGGGCAGCCGTCGGGGTGCGCGGGCTGGCTGGTGCGGGACCTGGTGTGCCATCTCGTGATCGACGCGCAGGACGTGCTGATCACGCTGGTGACCCCCACCGCGGACCCGGTCACGCACGACTCGGTGACGTACTGGGGGGTCGCGCACGAGCCGTCCGACGATCCGCTGTCGGCGCTGACCGTCCGGCTCGCCGCGGCCTACGGCGAGCCGTGGATGCTGAAGTTCCACGTCGACGACGTGGGGCAGGCCGCCGTGCGGGCCGCGCAGCTCGCCGACCCGTCGCTCAAGGTCAGCACCCGGAACATGGTGCTCAGCACGGCCGACTACCTGGGCGCCTACGTCTGGGAGTGGACGCTGCACCACCTCGACCTCGTCCTGCACCTGCCGCACGTGGCCGGGCCGCCGCCGGAGCCGCTCGCCCGGTGCCGCGAGGTCCTGGAGCGCGTCGCCGGCGCGTTCCCGGCCTCCTGGAGCGACGAGGACGTGCTGCTGGTGGGGACGGGCCGGCGCGCCCCGACCGAGGCGGAGCGCGCCGAGCTGGGTGACCTGCCGATCCCGTTCGTCCTAGGCTGAGTACAGGCGGGCGTAGAAGCCGTTCGCCGCCATCAGCTCCTCGTGCGTGCCGCGCTCCACCACCGCGCCCCGGTCCATCACGACGATCAGGTCGGCGTTGCGGATCGTGGACAGCCGGTGCGCGATCACGAAGCTCGTCCTGCCCGCCCGCAGCGACGCCATGGCCTGCTGGATGAGGACCTCGGTGCGCGTGTCGATCGACGACGTCGCCTCGTCCAGCAGCAGGATCGCCGGCTGGGCGAGGAAGGCGCGGGCCAGTGTGATGAGCTGCCGTTCTCCCGCGGACAGCCCGCCGTGCTCCTCGTCGAGCACGGTGTCGTAGCCGTCGGGCAGCGCCCGCACGAACCGGTCCACGCACATCGCCCGCGCGGCCTCGACGACCTCCTCGCGGGTCGCGCCGGGGCGCCCGTAGGCGATGTTCTCCGCGATCGTGCCCTGGAACAGCCACGTGTCCTGCGAGACGAGGCCGATGGAGGACCTGAGCTCCTCCCTGGTCAGCCGGGTGATGTCCGTGCCGTCGAGCAGGATCCGGCCGCTGTCGGGGTCGTAGAACCGCAGCAGCAGGTTGCCCAGCGTCGTCTTGCCCGCGCCGGTCGGCCCGACGATCGCGACGAGCTGCCCGGGAGCCGCGGTCAGCGACAGGTCGTCGATGAGCGGTTTCTCCGGCGTGTAGCGGAAGGAGACGTGCGAGAACTCGACGTGGCCGCGGACCGGTGAGACGGTCGCGGGCCGGGCGGGCGCCGGCGGCTGCTCCGGCTCGTCCAGCAGCTCGAACACCCGCCGGGCGGACGCGAGGCCGGACTGGAGCTGTCCGGAGAAGTTCGCGACGTCGATGATCGGCCGGGAGAACATGCCGGAGTACTGGATGAACGCCTGCACGTCACCGATCGACACGGTCCCGCCGGCCACCCGCAGCGCGCCCGCGACCGCGACCAGCACGTAGTTCAGGTCGGTGACGAACCGGGTCGCGGGCCCGATCAGCCCGGAGATCGCCTGTGCGCCGAACGACGACCGGTACATGGTCTCGTTGCGCTCGGCGAACTCCCGCGCGGCCTGCTCCTGGCGGCCGAAGGCGGTGATCAGCGCGTGGCCGCTGTACATCTCCTCGACGTGCGCGCTGAGCGCGCCGGTCGACTGCCACTGCTCGGCGAACCTCGGCCGCGCGCGCCGGGAGATCCACGCGGCCAGCGCCAGCGCGACCGGCACGCACACCAGCACCAGCAGGGCGAGCTCGACGGAGATCGCCAGCATGATCGCGAGCACGCCCACGACCGACAGCATCGAGGTGAGCATCTGGCCGATCGAGAGCTGCACGGTGCGTTGCAGGTTGTCGACGTCGTTGGAGACGCGGGACAGCACCTCTCCGCGCGGGTTGCGGTCGAAGTAGGACAGCGGCAGCCGGGTCAGCTTCGCGTTGATCTCCGCGCGCAGCGAGAAGACGGCGTGCTGGACGATGTGCGCGACGAGCCTGCCCTGCACCAGCATCGAGATCGACCCGATCAGGTACAGGGCGAGGATGAGCAGCAGCAGCCGGCCGAGCGCGTCGAAGTCGACGCCCTGGCCCGGCACGACGTCGACGGTGCTGATGACGTTGGCGAGCGTGTTCTCGCCCCGTTCGCGCAGCTGGGCGAGGACCTGCTCCTCGGTGGCGCCGGCGGGCAGGCCGCGGCTCACGAGGCCGGCGAAGACGATGTCGGTCGCGCGGCCGAGCAGGATGGGGCCGAGCAGGTTGAGCCCGATCGTCACGGCCGCGAGCACCGCGATCACGGCCAGCTTGCCCCGGTAGGGCAGCAGCAGCCCGAACAGCCTCGTCGTGGTGCCGGGCTTCTTCGCTTCCCCGGTCTCGGCCGGGGCGTCGGGTTCGGCGAGCAGCGTCATCGGACGGCACCTCTCACGGGCTGGGAGAGGGCGATCTCCCGGTAGGTCTGGTTGGTGCCGATCAGCTCGGCGTGCGTGCCGGAGCCGACGACCTGGCCGTCCTCCAGCACGATGATCCGCGAGGCCGCCTCGACGGTGCTGATCCGCTGCGTCACCAGCAGGATCGTGGCGTCGCGCAGCTCGCGGTCCAGGGCGGCGCGCAGCCGGGCCTCGGTGGCGAGGTCGAGCGCGGAGAAGCAGTCGTCGAGCAGGTAGATCTCGGGCCGCCGCACGAGGGTCCGCGCGATGGCGAGCCGCTGCCGCTGCCCGCCGGAGACGTTCGAGCCGCCCTGCGCGATCGGCGCGTCGAGCCCGATCGGCCGGACGAACTCGGCGGCCTGCGCGATCTCCAGGGCGTGCCACAGCTCCTCGTCGGTCGCGTCCTCCTTGCCGTAGCGCAGGTTCGACGCGATGGTGCCGCTGAACAGATGCGCCTTCTGCGGCACGTAACCGACGATCCTGTGCAGTGCCACCGGGTCCAGGTCGCGGACGTCGACGCCGCCGACGCGCACCTGGCCCTCGGTGACGTCGTAGAGCCGCAGCGCGAGCGACAGCAGGGTCGACTTGCCGCTGCCCGTGCTGCCGAGGATCGCGACCGTCTCGCCGGGCCTGGCGGTCAGGGTGATGTCGCGCAGCACCGGTTTCTCCGCGCCGGGGTAGCCGAACGTGGCGCCGCGCAGCTCCAGCAGGCCACGCGCGGGCAGCTCCGCGACGGGGGTGCGCGGGGCCACGACGCTCGACTCGGCCCGCAGCACCTCGTCCACGCGGGCCGCGGACACGGCGGCACGCGGCGCCTCGGTGAACACCATCGTCGCCATGATGATCGCGATGATGATCAGCGCGACGTAGGACAGCAGCGCGAGCAGCGCGCCGAGCTGCATGGTGCCCTCGTCGATGCGGTGGCCGGAGAACCAGATGATCGCGACGGTCAGCACGTTCATGATGGTCATGACCATCACCGGCATCGAGGTCATGGCCCGCCCGATCCGCAACGACGTGCGGTACAGGTGGTGGTTGGTGGTGTCGAAGCGGGCGCGTTCGTGCGGGTCGCGGACGAACGCCCGGATCACCCGCACACCGGTGATCTGCTCGCGCAGCAGGTGGGTGATGCGGTCGAGGTGCTTCTGGATGGCGTCGTAGTACGGCGTGAGCTGCTTGAGGCTCAACGTGAGGGCGGTGATCACGATGACGACGAGCGCCACCAGGATCGTGGACACCGGCACGTCCTGCACGAGCGCGAGGGCGACGCCGCCGGTGCACATGATGATCGCCGACACGGCGACGTCGGCGGTGGTGAGCACGATGCTCTGGACCTGCTGGACGTCGTTGACGGTCCTGGTGATGAGCGACGGCGGGCCGATCTCGTCGACCTCGCGCGCCGACAGGGCCATGACCCTGCCGAACACCCTGGTGCGCAGGTCGCGCCCGAGGCCGGCGGCGACCCGGGAGCTCAGCAGCGTCGCGCCGCTCGCGGTGACGATCTGCACCGCGGCCACGCCGAGCATGGTGGCGCCGGTGGCCCAGATGTAGCCGGCGTCGCCCCGCAGCACGCCGTTGTCGATGATCCGCGCGTTGAGCGTGGGCAGCAGCAGGGTCGCGGCCGTCTGGACCAGCTGCAGCGCCACCAGGAGCACGAGCATCCCCCGGTACGGCCGGAGGTGGCGGTTCAGGAATCTGACGAGCACACGGCACTCCCCGAGGGCGATGTGGGTATCGGGCCCCAGCGAACCGGACCGGCGGGGACGTCTTTCCCTAGACTTCGCCGCCGGTTGTCTCGGGCATTCCCTAGCACCCGCGCCCCTACGGTGGCTTCGTTGCCGATCAAGTGGGAGGCGGGCGTCGATGAGCGAGATCCTCAGCGCCATCGAATCGGACAGTGCCGGGGCACGGGACTTCGAGGCGCTGCCGGTGCCCGAGAGCTACCGCGCGGTCGTGGTCGAGGAGGGCGACGCTGAGATGTTCGCGGGCCTTCCGACGTGGGAGAAGGATCCGCGCAAGTCGTTGAAGGTGCGGGAGGTCGCCACGCCGGAGCTGGCGCCCGGTGAGGCGCTGGTCGCCGTGATGGCGTCCGCGATCAACTACAACACCGTGTGGACGTCGATCTTCGAGCCGCTGTCGACGTTCGGGTTCCTCCGCAAGCTGGGCGGCAAGCACGACCTGCCGTACCACGTCGTGGGTTCCGACCTCGCCGGTGTGGTGCTGCGCGTCGGGCCCGGTGTGACCGTGTGGAAGCCGGGTGACCGGGTGGTCGCGCACTGCCTGGACGTGCCGCTGGAGCGCCCGGACGGCCACAACGACACGATGCTGGACCCGCAGCAGCGGATCTGGGGCTTCGAGACGAACTTCGGCGGCCTCGCCGAGCTGGCGCTGGTGAAGGCGAACCAGCTGATGCCGAAGCCCGAGCACCTGACGTGGGAGGAGGCCGCGTCCCCCGGTCTGGTCAACTCCACGGCCTACCGGCAGCTCGTGTCTGTCAACGGCGGCAACATGAAGCAGGGCGACATCGTGCTCATCTGGGGCGCGTCCGGCGGCCTGGGCTCCTACGCCACGCAGTTCGCGCTCAACGGCGGCGCCACACCGGTCTGCGTGGTGTCCTCGCCGGAGAAGGCCGAGATCTGCCGCTCGATGGGCGCGGAACTGATCATCGACCGTTCCGCGGAGGGCTACAGGTTCTGGAAGAACGAGCAGGAGCAGGACCCGCGCGAGTGGAAGCGGTTCGGCGCGAAGATCCGCGAGCTGACCGGCGGTGAGGACCCGGACATCGTGTTCGAGCACCCCGGCCGGGAAACGTTCGGTGCCAGCGTGTTCGTGGCGCGCAAGGGCGGCAAGATCGTCACCTGCGCCTCGACGTCCGGGTACCTGCACCAGTACGACAACCGCTACCTGTGGATGAACCTCAAGCACATCATCTCGTCGCACTTCGCGAACTACCGCGAGGCGTGGGAGGCGAACCGCTTGATCGCCAAGGGGAAGATCCACCCGACGGTGTCCAAGGTGTACTCGATGGACGACACGGGACAGGCCGCGCACGACGTGCACCGCAACGTGCACCAGGGCAAGGTCGGCGTGCTGTGCCTCGCGCCGTCCGAAGGCCTCGGCGTGCTCGACCACGAGCTGCGCGCCAGGAACATCGACGCGATCAACCGGTTCCGCACCTCCTGAGCGAAGGTTCCCGCGATGACGCAAGAAGCACTCGCGCCGACCTCGGCGTGCCCGTTCCCCTTCGCCCGCGACCCGCACAGGCCGCTGGACCTGCCGCCGGAGTACGCGAAGCTGCGGGCCGACCGGCCGGTGCAGAAGGTGACGACACCGGCGGGCGACACGGCGTGGCTCGTGTCCAGGTACGCCGACGTGCGGGCTCTTCTGGCGGACACGGAACGGTTCTCCGCCGAGGTGATGAACCCCGGCTACCCGCGGTACCTGTTCCCGGTCGACCCGCAGCCGGGCGCGTTCGTCACCGTCGACGACCCGGAGCACACCCGCTACCGACGCATGATCATGTCGATGTTCACCAAGAAGAAGGCCGAGGAAGTCCGGCCCGCGGTGCAGAAGCTGGTGGACGAGAGGATCGACGCGCTGCTCAAGGGCCCGCAGCCGGTCGACCTCGTCACGCACTTCGCACGCCCGATCCCGCTGACCGTCGTGTGCGAGCTGCTCGGCGTGCCCTACAAGGACCGGCTGGCGTTCGGCCGCTGGATCAACACCCTGGTCGAGACCACGTCGTCGCAGGGCCACCGCGACGCCGCCGCCGGCGCGTTGTTCGGCTACCTGACGAAGCTGGTGGCGCGCAAGGAGAAGGAACCGACCGACGACGTGCTCGGCCGCCTCGTCGTCAACCAGATGGCCGCGGGCGAGCTGAAGCAGGAAGAAGCCGTCGTCATCGGCATGATGCTGCTGTCCGCGGGCTACGACACCACGGCGTCGTCGATCGCGCTGAGCATCCTCACGCTGCTCGAACACCCCGACCAGCTCGTGAAGCTGCGGGAGAACCCCGACCTGATCGTCAGCGCGGTCGAGGAACTGCTGCGGCACCAGAACGTGATGCAGTGCGGGGTCGGCCGGGTCGCCAAGGTGGACCTGGAGATCGCCGGCCAGCCGATCAAGGCGGGGGAGGGCGTCATCGCGCTGCTGTCGTCCGCGGACCGCGACGAGACCGTCTACGCCGACGCCGACACGCTGGACATCACGCGCAAGGACTCGACGCCGCTCGCGTTCGGCCACGGCATCCACAGCTGCATCGCGAAGTTCCTGTCCAGGGTGGAGCTCCAGGTGGCGCTGCTGACGCTGATCACCCGCATCCCGACGCTGGCGCTCGCGAAACCGGCGGAGGAGCTGCGGTTCCGCGACGGCGCCATCGTCTACTCGCTGCGGGAGCTTCCCGTTACCTGGTAAGTGCTTTCCACCGTCAGGGGCGCCCCTCGCCGCAGGGGTGCCCCTATTCGTTTCTAGGGGTATGCCAGGCGCCCGGGAGCGAGGATTCCAGACAGGTCGCGTCTCGAGATGGGTTGAGGGATGGACAACGAACAGAAGCTCCGGGACTACCTCCGCCGGGCCAGTACGGACCTCCAGCGCACGAAGCGGCGTCTGCAGGACCTCGAGGCGGCCGCGGCGGAACCGATCGCCGTCGTGGGCATCGGCTGCCGCTTCCCCGGCGGGGTGCGCAGTCCCGAAGATCTGTGGCAGATGGTCGTGAACGGCGAGCACGGCATCCGCGCCTTCCCGACCGACCGCGGCTGGGATCCCGAGATGCTCGCGCTGTCGTCGAGCGACCAGGGCGGTTTCCTCGAGGGCGCGGGCGACTTCGACGCCGACTTCTTCGGCATCTCGCCGCGCGAGGCGCTGGGCATGAACCCGCAGCAGCGCGTGCTGCTCGAGGTCACCTGGGAGGCCCTGGAACGCGCGGGCATCGACCCGCACTCGCTCAAGGGCACCCAGACCGCCGTCTTCGCGGGCGCCATGAACCAGGACTACCAGCTCGGCCCCGGCGAGGGCGGCGAGGGCATGGTCCTGCTCGGCTCGTCGAACTCGGTGATCTCGGGCCGCATCTCCTACACCCTCGGCTTCGTCGGCCCGTCCGTCACCCTGGACACGGCCTGCTCCTCCTCCCTGGTGGCGATGCACCTGGCGATGCAGTCGCTGCGCGCCGGCGAGTCGTCCCTGGCGCTGGCCGGTGGCGTCACCGTCATGGCCAACCCGGCCACCTTCATCGAGTTCTCGCGCCAGGGCGGCCTGTCCTCCGACGGCCGCTGCCGCTCGTTCGCCGACGCCGCCGACGGCACCGGCTGGTCCGAGGGCGTCGGCATGCTGGTGCTGGAACGCCTGTCGGACGCCCGGCGCAACGGGCACACCGTCCTGGCCGTGCTGCGCGGTTCCGCCGTCAACCAGGACGGCGCCTCCAACGGCCTGACCGCCCCGAACGGCCCGTCGCAGCAGCGCGTGATCAAGTCCGCGCTGGTGAACGCCCGCCTGACGAGCGACCAGATCGACGTCGTCGAGGCGCACGGCACCGGCACCGTCCTGGGCGACCCGGTCGAGGCGCAGGCCCTGCTCGCCACCTACGGCCGCAACCGCGCGCCCGAGCGCCCCCTGCTCCTGGGCTCGGTCAAGTCGAACATCAGCCACACCCAGGCCGCCGCCGGCGTGGCCGGCGTGATCAAGATGATCATGGCGATCCGCCACGGCCTGGTCCCGCAGACGCTGGGCGTCGACACCCCGTCGAGCCACGTCGACTGGGAGTCCGGCGCCGTCCGGCTGGTCACCACCAACACCCCGTGGCCGGAGACCGGCCAGCCCCGGCGCGCCGCCGTCTCGTCGTTCGGCCTCTCGGGCACCAACGCGCACACCATCATCGAGCAAGCCCCGGATCCCGAACCTGTGGACAACCCGGCCCCTGTGGACAACTCCGCCGGAGCCGATCTTCGCGGGGACGCTGCGCCGGAGTCCCGTGGGACGCTGGGAGTGGGGGCTTCGTCCTCCCCGCAGGGGGCCGAGGCGGGATCGATCCAGTCCGGCGTGGCGCCGATCGAGGCGGGCGCGGTGCCGTTCCTCGTGTCGGGGCGGTCGCGGGAGGCGCTGCGGGCGCAGGCGGAGCGGCTGCTGGCCGTCGACGCGCCGGAGCTGGACCTCGCCTACTCGCTCGCGACCACCCGCGCGGCGTTCGACCACCGCGCCGCGATCGTCGGTGACGTGCGCGCCGGGCTGGCGGCGCTCGCGGCGGGCACCCCCGCTCCCGGGGTGGTGCAGGGCACCGCGGCGCGGGCCAAGCAGGCGTTCCTGTTCACCGGCCAGGGTGCGCAGCGCGTCGGGATGGGCCGGGCGCTGCACGCCCGGTTCCCGGTGTTCGCCGAGGCGTTCGACACCGTCCTGCGGCACCTCGACCCGGCGCTCAAGGACGTCGTCTGGAGTTCCGGCGAGCTCGACCAGACCCGGTACACGCAGCCCGCGCTGTTCGCGATCGAGGTCGCGCTGTACCGGCTCGTCGAGTCGTGGGGCCTGAAGCCGGACTTCGTCGCGGGCCACTCCATCGGCGAGATCGCCGCCGCCCACGTCGCCGGCGTGTTCAGCCTCGAGGACGCCTGCAAGCTCGTCACCGCCCGCGCGACGCTGATGCAGGACCTCCCGGCCGGTGGCGTGATGATCGCGATCCAGGCCACCGAGGACGAGGTCACCCCGCACCTCACCGCCGGCGTCTCCATCGCCGCGATCAACGGCCCGCGGTCGCTCGTCATCGCCGGCGTCGAGGACGAGGCCCGCGCGGTGGCCGAGCGGTTCGCCGACCGCAAGACCCGGCAGCTCGCGGTCTCGCACGCCTTCCACTCGCCGCTCATGGAGCCGGTGCTCGACCGGTTCCGCTCGGCGATCGCGGACATCACCTTCGCGGCGCCGATCATCCCGCTGGTCTCCACCGTCACCGGCGAGCAGGCGCGCGTCGAGCAGATCACCACGGCCGACTACTGGGTGGGCCACGCCCGCGAAGCCGTCCGGTTCGCCGACGGCGTCCGGTGGCTGGTCTCGCACGGCGTCACCCGGTTCGTCGAGATCGGCCCGGACGGCGTGCTGTCCGCGATGGCGCAGGAGAGCGCCGACGACATCACCGCGATCCCGGTGCTGCGCAAGGACCGCGACGAGGTCGAGGCGATCACGTCCGCGCTGGCGGCCCTGCACGTCCGCGGCGCCAAGGTCGACTGGCACGCCTACTTCGCCGGCACGGGCGCGCGCCGCGTCGACCTGCCCACGTACGCGTTCCAGGCCAAGCGCTACTGGCCCCGCGGCGGCGGCGGTTTCCACGACCCGCGCGCCGCCGGTCTCGGCGCGGCACAGCACCCGCTGCTCACGGCGACCGTCTCGTTCGCCGACCAGGACGGCGCGCTGCTCACCGGCCGCCTCACCCGCCAGACCCACCCGTGGCTCGTCGACCACGCCGTGCGCGGCGCGGTCCTGCTGCCCGGCACCGCCTACCTGGAGCTCGCGATCCGCGCCGGCGACGAGGTCGGCTGCGACCGCGTCGAGGAGCTGACGCTGACCGCGCCGCTGGTCGTGCCCGAACGCGGCGGCGTCCAGGTGCAGCTGTGGATCGGCAACGCCGACGCGAACGGCCGCCGCACGGTCAAGATCTACTCGCGGGCCGAGGGCTCCGACGACGAACCGTGGACGCAGCACGCCATCGGTCTGCTGGGCGCGCCCGCGCGGGAGGTCTCCTTCGACACCGCGGTGTGGCCGCCCGCCGGCGCCACCGCCCTGGACGTCGAGGGCTGCTACGACAACTTCGCCGCGATGGGCTTCGAGTACGGGCCCGTGTTCCAGGGGTTGCGCGCGGCCTGGCGCGGCGCGGACGGCGCCGTGTACGCCGAGGTCGCGCTGCCCGAGGGCGTCGACCCGGCCGGGTTCGGCCTGCACCCGGCGCTGCTCGACTCCGCGCTGCACGCGGCCCTGGTCTCCGGCGAGGGCGAGGCCGGGCTGCCGTTCTCGTGGGAGGGCGTGTCGCTGCACGCGACCGGCGCCTCCTCGCTGCGGGTCCGCCTGACCCGCTCCGGTGACAACGCCTACGCCATCGCGGCGGTCGACGGCACCGGTGCGCCGGTCGCGTCGGTCGACTCCCTCGTGGTGCGCGCGGTCGCCACCGAGTCCACCGCGGACCGCGACTCGCTGTTCCAGGTCGACTGGGTGCCGGTGGCGCTGCCGCGGGAGGGCACCGCCTTCACCGTGCTGGGCGACGACGTCTTCGAGCTCGGCGGAACCCCCGGTGCCGGCGTTCTCGTCGTGCCGGTGCTCGGTTCCGACGACGTCGTGGCGTCGGCGCACGAGCTGACCGAACGGGTGCTCGGGCTGCTGCAGGAGGAACGCGACGAGCGCGTCGTCTTCGTGACGAGCGCCGGTGACCTCGCGGCCGCCGCGGTGTGGGGCCTGGTGCGGTCGGCGCAGTCCGAGTCCCCCGGCCGGTTCTCGCTGGTCGAGCTGGACGGCACCCCGCAGTCGCGGGCCGCGTTCGCCGCCGCCGCCGGGGCGGAGGAGCCGCAGCTCTCCCTGCGCGACGGCGAGGCCCACGCGCCACGCCTGGCGCGCGCCGAGGCCGGCCAGGGCCGGATCGAGTGGGGCTCGAAGGTCCTGATCACCGGCGGCACGGGCGGCCTGGGCAAGGTCGTCGCGCGGCACCTGGTCACCGAGCACGGCGTGCGCGACCTCGTGCTGGTCAGCCGCCGCGGCACGGGTGACGTGCGGGAGCTGGAGGAGCTGGGCGCCACCGCGTCCGTCGTGGCGTGCGACGTCGCGGACGCCGCCGCGGTGGCGGCCCTGGTCGCCGAGCACGACATCACGGCGGTCGTGCACAGCGCCGGTGTGCTGGACGACGGGGTGATCCCGTCGCTGACGCCGGAGCGCCTGCACCCGGTGCTGCGCCCCAAGGTCGACGCGGCCTGGCACCTCGCCAGTGCGCTGCCGGACGTGCCGCTCGTGCTGTTCTCGTCGCTCGCGGGCACGTGGGGCACGGCCGGTCAGGCGAACTACGCGGCGGGCAACCACTTCCTGGACGCCCTGGCGCGGCACCGCCCGAACACCGTGTCCCTGGCGTGGGGCGCCTGGGCGGTCGAGGGCATGCTGGCCGACGCGGACGCCCAGCGCATGGCGCGCGCCGGCATGCCGCCGCTGACCGTCGAGCAGGGCCTCGCCCTGTTCGACCGCGCGGTGGCGTCCTCCGCCGCCGTGCTCGTGCCGGCGCGGCTGGACCTCTCGGTCCTGCGGCAGCGCGGTGAGGTGCCGCCGTTGCTGCGCGGCCTGATCCGGGTGCGGAACCGGCGCGCGGCCGCCGGCGCGGAGACCGCCGACACGCTGATCCGCCGCCTGTCCGGCCTCGGCGCGGAGGAGCGGTCGGACGCGGTGCTGGAACTCGTCCGCGGCCAGGTCGCGGCGGTGCTCGGGCACGCGTCGGGGGACGAGGTCGAGCCGGCCCGCCAGTTCCAGGACCTCGGCTTCGACTCGTTGACCGCCGTCGAGCTGCGCAACCAGCTGACCGCCGTCACCGGCCTGCGCCTGCCCGCGACGATGGTGTTCGACTACCCGACGCCGCACGCCCTGGCCGCGCACCTGCTCGACGAGCTGTTCGACGGCGAGACCGACGTCGCCGTGCCCGCCGAGGTGCGCGCCGGTGTCTCCGACGACCCGATCGTGATCGTCGGCATGGGCTGCCGCTACCCGGACGGCGTCGGCTCGCCGGACGACCTGTGGCGCCTGGTGGCCGAGGGCGGCGACGCCGTGTCGGGCCTGCCGTCCAACCGCGGCTGGGACCTCGAGAACCTCTACCACCCCGACCCCGACCACCCCGGCACCACCTACTCGCGCTCCGGCGGCTTCCTGCACGACGCCGGTGAGTTCGACGCTGGCTTCTTCGGCATGTCGCCCCGCGAGGCGCTGGGCACCGACTCGCAGCAGCGCATCCTGCTGGAGGTCGTGTGGGAGGCGGTCGAGCACGCCGGCATCGACCCGGTGTCGTTGCGCGGCACGCAGACCGGTGTGTTCGCGGGCGTGATGTACAACGACTACGGCGCCCGCCTGGGCGGCGGTGACTTCGAGGGCTTCCAGGGCTCCGGCACCTCCCCGTCCATCGTGTCCGGCCGCGTCTCCTACACCCTCGGGCTGGAGGGGCCCGCCGTCACCGTCGACACGGCGTGCTCGTCGTCGCTGGTCGCGATGCACTGGGCGATGCAGGCACTGCGGGCGGGGGAGTGCTCGCTCGCGCTGGCCGGCGGCGTCACGGTCATGTCGACGCCGACCGCGCTGATCGAGTTCTCCCGGCAGCGCGGCCTGGCGCCGGACGGCCGGTGCAAGGCGTTCTCCGACTCCGCCGACGGCGTGGGCTGGTCCGAAGGCGCCGGCGTGGTCGTGCTGGAGCGCATGTCCGACGCCGTGCGCAACGGGCACCAGATCCTCGCCGTCGTCCGCGGTTCCGCGGTCAACCAGGACGGCGCCTCCAACGGCCTGATGGCGCCGAACGGCCCCGCGCAGCAGCGCGTGATCCGCGCCGCGCTGGCGAACGCCGGTCTCTCGGCGTCCGATGTGGACGCGGTCGAGGCGCACGGCACCGGCACGACCCTGGGCGACCCGATCGAGGCCCAGGCGCTACTCGCCACCTACGGCCAGAACCGCACCGAGCCGCTGCTGCTCGGCTCGATCAAGTCGAACATGGGGCACACGCAGGCCGCCGCCGGTGTCGCCGGTGTGATCAAGATGGTGCAGGCGATGCGCCACGGCGTGCTGCCGCAGACGCTGCACGTCACCACCGCGTCCTCGCACGTCGACTGGTCCGAGGGCGCCGTCGAGCTGCTGACCTCGCCGCGGGCCTGGCCCGAGGTCTCGCGGCCGCGCCGGGCGGGCATCTCCTCGTTCGGCATCTCGGGCACCAACGCGCACATCATCATCGAGCAGCCCCCGGCCGCGGACGTTCCGGAGTCCGCGCCGTCCGGCGACGCCGTGGTGCCGGTGGTGCTGTCCGGCCGCACCCGCCGCGCCGTGCGGGGACAGGCCGCGCGGCTGCGGTCGTTCGTCGAGTCCTCCGACGTGTCGTTGCGGGACCTGGCGTTCTCGCTGGCGACGACGCGGTCGGCGTTCGAGCAGCGGGCCGCCGTGGTCGCCGCCGACCGGGAGTCGCTGCTGCGGTCGCTGGCCGCGCTGGCGACGGAGAACTCCGACGCCGCCGTGGTGGAGGGCGAGGTCGCGCCGGGCAAGGTGGCGCTGCTGTTCTCCGGGCAGGGCTCGCAGCGGCTGGGCATGGGCCGTGACCTGTACGAGCGCTACCCGGTGTTCGCCGCCGCCCTCGACGAGGTGCTGGACCGGCTGCCCGTCCGCGAGGTGATGTGGGGCTCCTCCGAGGAGGAGCTGCGGCAGACCGGCAACGCCCAGCTCGCCCTGTTCGCGTTCGAGGTGGCGCTGTTCCGCCTCGTGCGGTCGTGGGGCGTCAAGGTCAACGCCCTGATCGGCCACTCGATCGGCGAGATCGCCGCCGCGCACGTCGCCGGCGTGCTGTCGCTGGACGACGCCTGCACGCTGGTCTCCGCCCGCGCCCGCCTGATGCAGGCGCTGCCGGCCGGTGGCGCCATGGTCGCGATCCAGGCCACCGAGGACGAGGTCACGCCGCTGCTGACGGCCGGCGTCTCGATCGCCGCGATCAACGGCCCCTCCTCGGTCACCATCGCGGGCACCGAGCAGGAGGTTCGCGCCGTCGCCGACCGGTTCGGCGACCGCAAGACCAAGCACCTCACGGTCTCGCACGCCTTCCACTCGCCGTTGATGGAGCCGATGCTCGACGAGTTCCGCGCGGTCGTCGAGGGGCTGACGTTCAGCGAGCCCACGATCCCGCTGTTCGCCGGCGGTGAGGTCCGGCAGCCCGAGTACTGGGTGCGGCACGTCCGCGAGACCGTCCGCTTCCACGACGCGGTCGAGGCGGCCCGCGCCGCCGGCGTGACGACGTTCGTGGAGATCGGCCCGGAGGGTGCGCTCTCGGCGCTCGTCGACGGCGCGATCCCCGTGCTGCGCAAGGACCGCGCGGAGGAGGCGTCGGTCGCGCTCGCGCTGGGCCGCCTCTTCGCCTGCGGGGTGACCGTCGACTGGAAGGCGTACTTCGGCCCGGCCCGGCGGGTCGCGCTGCCGACGTACGCGTTCCAGCACGAGTACTACTGGCCGCTCGGGTCCACCACCGCGGCGGCACCCGAGGCAGATCCGGCGGACGCCAAGCTGTGGGCGGCGATCGAACGCGGCGACGCCCGCGAGCTCGCCGCACTGCTGCGGCTGGGCGAGGAGCAGCGCTCCTCGCTGGACTCCCTCATCCCGGCGCTGTCGTCGTGGCGCGCGGGCAACCAGGAGAAGGCGCTGCTCGACTCCTGGCGCTACCGCGTGCTGTGGGCGCCCGTCCGCGTCACGGGCACGCCCGTCCTGTCCGGCCGCATCACCGTGGTGACGACCCCGGCCGTCGACGCCGAGCCCTACCGCGCGGTGCTCGCCGCCCACGGTGCCGAGGTCACCGTCGTCACCTCGGTCACCGACGTGCCGCAGTGCGACCTCGTCGTGTCCCTCGTGGCGCTGGACGAGTCGCCGTCCGACGTCCTGACCACCGGCCTCGAACAGTCCATCCTGCTGGTCAAGTCGGTCGAGACGCCGATGTGGACGGTGACGTCCGGCGCGGTCGCCGCCGAGACCTCCGACACCGCGCTCTCCGCCGCGCAGGCCGCGGTCTGGGGCTTCGGCCGGGCCGCCGCCCTGGAGTACCCGCAGCGCTGGGCCGGCCTGATCGACATGCCCGCCGCGCCGGACGAGAACGCGTTGCGGCGCTTCGTCTCCTGCGTCGCCGGGCTCGGCGGCGAGGACCAGCTCGCCGTCCGTTCCTCCGGCGTCCTGGGCCGCCGGCTGGCGCACCGCCCGGTGGACGCGCTGCCGTCCGACTACACCGCGCACGGCACCGTCCTGATCACCGGCGGCACCGGTGGCCTGGGCGCCACGACCGCGAAGTGGCTCGCCGGACGCGGCGTGCAGGGCCTGGTGCTGACCTCCCGCCGCGGCATGGACGCGCCGGGCGCCGCGGAACTCAAGGCGGCGCTGGAAGAGCTCGGCCCGCGCGTCTCGATCGTGGCCTGCGACGTCGCCGACCGCGACGCCCTGGCCGCGGTCATCGCGGACATCCCCGACCTGACCGGTGTCGTGCACACCGCGGGCGCCGCGCAGCACGCCCCGCTGGAGCTCACCGAGCTGCCGGACTTCGCGACCGTGCTGTCCGCCAAGGTGACCGGCGCCGCGAACCTCGACGAGCTCGTCGGCGAGGTCGACTTCTTCGTGCTGTTCGGCTCGATCGCGGGCGTGTGGGGCAGCGGCGGCCAAGCGGCCTACGGCGCCGCCAACGCCTACTGCGACGCGCTCGCCGAGGCCCGCCGCGCCCGCGGCCTGCGCGCGACGTCGATCGCGTGGGGCCCCTGGGCCGAGGTCGGCATGGCCACGCACGAGGCCATGTCCGAGAACCTCGCGCGCCGCGGCCTGACGTTCCTGCGGCCCGAGCAGGCCGTCGTCGAGCTCAACCGCGCCGTGGTGCACGACGACACCTGCGTCACCGTCGCCGACATCGACTGGGACACCTACTTCCCGCTGTTCACCTCGGTCCGCCCGGCGCCGCTGCTGTCCGACCTGCCCGAGGTCAAGGCCCTGGCCGTCGTCGAGGAGGTCAAGCGCGACGACTCCGAGTTCGCCAGGACGCTGCGGTCGCTGTCCGAAGAGGACCAGCGGCGCCGGCTGGTCGACCTCGTCCGCGCCGAGGCCGCCGCGACGCTCGGCCACAGCTCCGTCGAGGAGGTGGGGGAGAACCGCGCGTTCCGCGACATCGGCTTCGACTCGCTGACCGCCGTCGAACTGCGCAAGAAGCTCTCCGACGCCACCGGTCTGCCGCTGCCCGCGACGCTGGTCTTCGACTACCCGACGCCGGCCGTGCTCGCCGACCACCTGCTCGCCGAACTGCTCGGCTCCGCCGAGGAGGCCCTCGCCTACGTGGCGCAGACCGACTCCGACGAGCCGATCGCGATCGTCGGCATGAGCTGCCGCTTCCCCGGCGACGCCAACACGCCCGAGGCGTTCTGGGAGATGGTGCTCGCCGGCACGGACGCGATCACGGAGTTCCCGGCCGACCGCGGCTTCGACATGGCGCAGCTCTACGACCCGGACCCCGACCGCCCCGGCACCACCTACACCACCGCCGGCGGCTACCTGCCCGGCGCTGGCGACTTCGACCCGGCGTTCTTCGGCATCTCCCCGCGCGAGGCCACCGGCATGGACCCGCAGCAGCGCCTGCTGCTGGAGACCACGTGGGAGGCCGTCGAACGCGCCGGCATCGACCCGGCGACGTTGCGCGGCAAGAAGGTCGGCGCCTTCGTCGGCTCCTCCTACATCGAGTACGGCGGCGGTGACGGCGGCTCAGAGGGCTACCAGGTCACCGGCTCCTCGCCGTCCGTGCTGTCCGGCCGCGTCGCCTACGTGTTCGGCTTCGAGGGCCCGGCCGTCACCGTCGACACCGCGTGCTCCTCCTCGCTGGTGGCGTTGCACCTGGCGTGCCAGTCGCTGCGCACCGGTGAGTCGGCGTTCGCCGTCGCCGGTGGCGCGACGATCATGCCGAACCCGAAGCCGCTCATCGCGTTCTCCCGCCAGCGGGCGCTGGCCCGCGACGGCCGGTGCAAGTCGTTCTCCGACTCGGCCGACGGCATGATCCTCTCCGAGGGCATCGGCATGCTGCTGCTGATGCGCCAGTCCGACGCGATCGCCGCCGGGCACCGCGTCCTCGCCGTGATCCGCGGCTCGGCGGTGAACCAGGACGGCGCCTCCAACGGCCTGTCCGCCCCGAACGGCCCGTCGCAGCAGCGCGTGATCATGCAGGCCCTCGCCAACGCCGGCGTCGAGGCGGGCGACATCGACGCCCTCGACGCCCACGGCACCGGTACGTCGCTGGGCGACCCGATCGAGGCCCAGGCGCTGTTCAACACCTACGGCCGCGACCGCGACGCCGACCGCCCGCTGCTGCTCGGCTCGGTGAAGTCGAACATCGGCCACACCCAGTCCGCCGCCGGTGTCGCGTCCGTCATCAAGATGGTGATGGCGCTGCAGCACGGCGTCCTGCCCCGCACCCTGCACGCCGACGAGCCGTCGACGCACGTCGACTGGAGCCCCGGCACCATCTCGCTGCTGCAGGACACGACGCCCTGGCCGGACACCGGCCGGGCCCGCCGCTGCGCCGTCTCGTCCTTCGGCATCAGCGGCACCAACGCCCACGTGATCCTGGAGCAGGCCGCGGGGGTCCCCCCGCTTTCCAGCGTAACGACGCCGGCGCGCCCGTCGGGCGCCACGCCGGAACCTGTGGACAACTCGGCGCCTGTGGACAACCCGGCCGTTGTCGATCTTCCGGCGACCGCGTCGTCGGTCATCGGTGAGACGATCGGAGTGGGGACCTCGTTCTCCCCCGGAGGGGGCCAGGCGGAATCGATTCCGTGGCTGGTGTCGGCCAAGTCGGAGGCGGCGCTGCGCGCCCAGATCGACAACGTGCGCGGTGTCGCCGCCGACCCGGCGGACGTCGCCTACAGCCTCAGCCTCAAGCCGGGCTTCGACCACCGCGCGGTCCTGATCGACGGTGTGGAGACCGCCCGCGGTGTCGCGGACCTGGAACGCAAGGTCGTGTTCATCTTTCCCGGCCAGGGCTCGCAGTGGGTCGGCATGGGCGCGCAGCTGCTCGACGAGTCGCCGGTGTTCGCGGCCCGCATGGCCGAGTGCGCCGCGGCGCTGCGACCCCACACCGACTGGAACCTGCTCGAGGTCATCCGCACCGGCGGCAGCCTCGACCGGGTCGACGTGGTGCAGCCGGCGAGCTGGGCGATGATGGTGTCGCTCGCCGAGGTCTGGAAGGACTTCGGCGTCACCCCGGACGCGGTGATCGGCCACTCGCAGGGTGAGATCGCGGCGGCCGCCGTCTCGGGGGCGCTGAGCCTCGAGGACGCGGCCCAGGTCGTCGCCCTGCGCAGCCAGGCCATCGGCCGGGTGATGTCGGGCCGCGGCAGCATCGTCTCCATCGGCCTGTCGGCCCAGGACGTCCGGCCGCACCTGGACGAGTGGGGCGACCGCCTCAGCCTCGCCGCCACCAACGGCCCGCGCAGCGTCGCCGTCTCCGGTGACCTGGAGGCGCTGGACGCGCTGTGCGGCAAGCTCGTCGAGCAGGGCGTCCGCGTCCGCCGCATCGAGGTCGACTACGCCTCGCACTCGGCGCAGGTGGAGGACATCCGCGACGTCGTCCTCGACGACCTGCGGGACATCACCCCGCTGACCCCGCACACGCGGTTCCTCTCCACCGTCACCGGTGAGTGGAACGACGCGAACACCGACGCCGGGTACTGGTTCACGAACCTCCGCCGGACCGTCCACCTCGCCGAGGCCGTCGACCGGCTCATCGACGAGGGTCACCAGGTGTTCGTCGAGGTCAGCTCGCACCCGGTGCTCACGCCGGGCGTGCAGGACGCGCTCGAGGGCAGGCGCGGTGTCGTCACCGGCACGTTGCGCCGCGACATCGGCGGCCTGCACCGCGTCCTCACGAGCCTCGCCGAGCTGTGGGTCCGCGGCTACCCGGTCAAGTGGCGCTTCACCAGCACCCGCCGCGTCGACCTGCCCACCTACCCGTTCCAGCACGAGCGCTTCTGGATCGGCCCGCCGCAGCACCCCGTCGCGGCGCCCGGCGAGTCCGACCCGGCCGACGCCGCGTTCTGGCAGGCGGTCGAGCAGTCCGACCTCGCCACCCTCACCCAGAGCCTGCACCTCGACGAGGCCACGCTCGCCGCCGTCCTGCCCGCGCTGAACACCTGGCGGCAGAGCAGCCGCGACCAGTCCACCACGGACTCCTGGCGCTACCGCACGACGTGGAAGCCGTTGCGCGGACTGGACAACGGCAAGCTCACCGGCACCTGGGCCGTCGTCACCACGGACGCCGTCCACGACGCCGACGTCATCGACGCGCTCGGTGACGTCCGGCGGATCGTGCTGGACGCCGACGACGACCGCGCCGCGATCACCGCCAAGCTGACCGATCCGGAACTGACCGGTCAGGAACTGGTTCACGTGGACGGCATCGTCTCGCTGCTGCCCACCGACGAACGTCCGGGAACGCTCGGCCTGCCCGTCGGCCTGCTGCTCACCGTCAACCTGATCAACGCCCTCGGCGACGCCGGCATCACCGCGCCGGTCTGGAACGTCTCCCGCAACGCCCTGTCCACCGGCCGCTCCGACTCCGTCGCCCACCCGGCGCAGATGCAGGCGATCGGTGTCGGCTGGACCGCCGCGCTGGAGCACCCGCAGCGCTGGGGCGGCTCCATCGACCTGCCGGAGGAGCTCGACCGGCGGGCCGCGCAACGGTTCGTGTCCGCGCTCGTCAACGCGGGCGACGAGGACCAGCTCGCGATCCGCGCGTCGGGCACCCTGGCCCGCCGCGTCGTGCGGGCCCCGTCCCGTCCGGCCGCGGGCGACTGGACGCCGCGCGGCACGACCATCATCACCGGCGGCACCGGCACGCTCGGCCCGCACGTCGCCCGCTTCTTCGCGCACAAGGGCGCCGAGCACCTGGTGCTGACCAGCCGCCGCGGTCTCGACGCGCCCGGCGCCCGCGAGCTCGTCGCGGAGCTGGAACAGCTCGGCACGCCCACGACCGTCGTGGCGTGCGACATCGCGAACCGCGACGACGTCGAACGCATGCTCGACGGCCTGCGCGCGGACGGCCACCGGATCCGTTCGGTCGTCCACACCGCCGCGGTGATCGGCCTGCACTCGATCGACGGGTCCACTGCGGAAGGCCTGCGGGAGATCCTCGCCGCGAAGGTCGACGGCGCGGCCAACCTGGACGCGCTGCTGACCGAGGACCTCGACGCGTTCGTGCTGTTCTCGTCGATCTCCGGCATGTGGGGCTCCGGCAACCACGCCTCCTACGTCGCCGGCAACGCCTACCTGAACTCGCTGGCCGCGCACCGCCGCGCCCGCGGGCTCCGCTGCACCTCGATCTCGTGGGGCATCTGGTCCGACGACATCGGCCTCGGCCGCGTCGACACCGACCAGATCCGCCGCAGCGGCCTGGAGTTCATGAAGGCGCGGCTGGCGCTCGCCGGCCTGCAGCGGGCGATCGAGGACGACGAGACCGAGATCGCCATCGCCAACATCGCCTGGGACCGCTACCACCCGGTGTTCACGGCGATGCGCCCGACCACGCTCTTCGAGGAGCTGCCGGAGGTCCGCGCCCTCGCGGTCGCCGCCGAGCAGGCCTCGCCGGGCGCGGACAACGACCTCGCGGCCAAGCTGCGCGCCCTGCCGCCCGCCGAACGCGAGCAGCAGCTCCTCGACCTCGTCCGCGCGGAGGCCGCGTCGGTGCTGGGCATGGCGTCGACCGACGCGCTGACCGAGCACCGGGCGTTCCGCGAGGTCGGCTTCGACTCGATCACCGCGGTCGACCTGCGCAACAAGCTCGCCGCCGCCACGGGGCTGGCCCTGCCGACGACGATGGTGTTCGACCACCCGAGCCCGCTCGCGCTGACCGAGTTCCTGCTCGGCGAGCTCCTCGGCGCGGACACCGGTGCGGCGGCGCCGGTCGTCGCCTCGGCCGCGTCCGACGAGCCGATCGCGATCATCGGCATGGCCTGCCGCTACCCCGGTGGCGTGGCGTCGCCGGAGGACCTGTGGGACCTCGTCATGAACGGCGTCGACGCGATCTCGGGCTTCCCCGCCGACCGCGGCTGGGACGGCGACGCGCTCTACAACCCCGACCCGGACGCCCCCGGCGGCGCCTACTCGGTGCAGGGCGGTTTCCTGCACGACGTCGCGGACTTCGACCCAGGCTTCTTCGGCATCAGCCCGCGCGAGGCCCTCTCGATGGACCCGCAGCAGCGCCTGCTGCTCGAGACCGCCTGGGAGTCCATCGAACGCGCCGGCATCGACCCGCAGTCGCTGAAGGGCACCCTGACCGGCGCCTTCATCGGCGCCTCCTACCAGGACTACTCGGCGGGCGGCTCCGACCAGCCCGGCGACGAGGGCCACATGATCACCGGCACGCTCTCCAGCGTGCTGTCCGGCCGCGTCTCCTACCTGTTCGGCCTGGAGGGCCCGGCCGTCACCCTCGACACGGCGTGCTCGTCGTCGCTGGTGGCGCTGCACCTGGCGTGCCAGTCGCTGCGCGACGGTGAGAGCACCCTGGCACTGGCCGGTGGTGTGTCGGTCATGGCGACGCCCGGCGCGTTCGTCGGCTTCTCCCGGCAGCGGGCGCTGGCCCGCGACGGCCGCTGCAAGGCCTACTCCGACGCGGCCGACGGCATGACGCTCGCCGAGGGCGTCGGCCTGGTCCTGCTGGAGCGCCTGTCCGACGCGGTCCGCAACGGCCACCGCGTCCTCGCCGTCGTGCGCGGGTCCGCCGTGAACCAGGACGGCGCCTCCAACGGCCTGACCGCCCCGAACGGTCCGTCCCAGCAGCGCGTCATCCGGCAGGCGCTGGCGAACGCGCGCCTGGAACCGGCCGAGGTGGACGCCGTCGACGGCCACGGCACCGGCACGGCCCTGGGTGACCCGATCGAGGCCCAGGCGCTGCTCGCCACCTACGGCCAGAACCGGGAACGCCCGCTGCTGCTCGGCTCGATGAAGTCGAACATCGGCCACACCCAGATGGCCTCGGGTGTCGCCTCCGTCATCAAGATGGTGCTGGCGCTGCGGGCCGGGGTGCTGCCCCGCACCCTGCACGTCGACCAGCCCTCGACGAAGGTCGACTGGTCCTCCGGCGCGATCAAGCTGCTCACCGCCGAGGAGCCCTGGCCCGAGACCGGCCGCCCGCGCCGCGCCGGCGTCTCGTCGTTCGGCCTGTCCGGCACCAACGCGCACGTGGTGCTGGAGGCAGCCCCCGAACCTGTGGACAACTCGGCGCCTGTGGACAACCCCGCCGTTGTCGATCTTCCCGAGGCCGAGTCGTCGGTCATCGATGAGACGATGGGAGTGGGGACCTCGTCCTCCCCCGGAGGGGGCGAGGCGGGATCGATCCAGCACGGCGCGGTGCCGGTGCTGCTCTCGGCGCGGGCCGACGAGGCGCTGCGGGAGATGGCCGGCCGCCTGGCCGGCGTCGACGCGGACCTGATCGACCTGGCCGCTTCGCTGGCCACCACGCGGTCGACGTTCGAACGGCGTGCTGTCGTCGTCGCCCGCGACCGCGACGAGCTGCTGCGCGGCCTGGCGGCGGTGCGGGACGGCCTGCCGGACGCGTCGGTCACCCGCGGGCAGACCACGCGCGGCCGCACGGCGTTCCTGTTCACCGGCCAGGGTTCGCAGCGCCTCGGCATGGGCCGTGAGCTGTACGAGCGCTACCCGGTGTTCGCCGACGCCCTCGACGAGGTGTGCGCGCACCTCGACGCCGACCTCGACCGCCCGCTGCGGGAGGTGATGTGGGGCGAGGACGCCGACGCGCTCGACCGGACCGGCTACGCCCAGCCCGCGATCTTCGCGGTCGAGGTCGCCCTCTACCGGCTCGTCGAGTCGTGGGGCGTCACGCCCGACTACCTGGCCGGCCACTCCATCGGCGAGATCGCCGCCGCGCACGTCGCGGGCGTGCTCGGCCTCGCCGACGCGTGCACGCTGATCTCGGCCCGCGCCCGCCTGATGCAGGCGCTGCCGCCCGGCGGCGCGATGATCGCCGTCCAGGCCGGCGAGGACGAGGTCACGCCGCTGCTGACCGGCCGCGTGTCGATCGCCGCCGTCAACGGCCCGGCCGCCGTCGTCATCGCGGGCGACGAGGCCGAGACCGAGGCGGTCGCGAGCCGGTTCGAGAAGACCAAGCGGCTCAAGGTGAGCCACGCGTTCCACTCGCCGCTGATGGAGCCGGTGCTCGACGACTTCCGCGCGGCGATCGGCGGCATCCGGTTCGCCGAGCCGTCGATCCCGCTCGTCGCGGACGACGTCACCGACCCCGAGCACTGGGTGCGGCACGTCCGCGACGCCGTCCGGTTCGCCGACAAGGTCACCCACCTGGAGAGCCGCGGGGTGCGGGCGTTCCTGGAGCTCGGCCCGGACGGCGTGCTCACCGGCATGGCGCAGGAGTCGCTCACCGAGCAGGCCGTGCTGGTTCCCGCGCTGCGCCGCGACCGCGACGAGGTCGTCACGCTGCTGACCGCGCTGGCCGGCCTGCACGTGCGCGGCACGGCCGTCGACTGGGCGAAGTACTTCGCCGGTGCCGGCACGCCGGTCGAGCTGCCGACGTACCCGTTCCAGCACCAGCGCTTCTGGCCGGAGCCCGTCCCGGCGGACGCCGAGAACGGCGCCGGCGGCGACGTCGTCGACGACGAGTTCTGGGCCGCCGTCGAACGCGAGGACTTCGCCGCGCTGGCGCAGTGGCGTTCGCGCAAGCAGCGGTCCACCGTGGAGTCCTGGCGGTACGCGGTCACCTGGAAGCCCATCAGCGCCAAGGCGACCCCCACCGGCCCGTGGCTGGTCCTCACCGACCACGACGCCTCCGAGCTGGTCGGCGCGCTCGGCGTCGAGACCGTGGTCGTCCACGCCGCGTCCACCCGGCAGGAGCTCGCCGAGCAGGTCCACGGCGAGTACGCCGGTGTGCTGTCGCTGCTCGCGATCGGCGCCGGCGCGCAGGACGCGCTGGTCCGCACCTCCGTCGTGGTGCAGGCGCTCGGCGACGCGGGCCAGGAGGCCCCGCTGTGGGTGGCCACGCGGGGCGCGGTGTCCGTCGGCGGTGGCGAGCAGATCACCCACCCCGAGCTCGCGACGGTCTGGGGCCTCGGCCGCGTCGTCGCACTGGAGCACCCGCAGCGCTGGGGCGGCCTGATCGACCTGCCCGACACCCTCGACCCGAACACCGCGCGCCGCATCGCCGGTGTGCTGGCCGGCACGGGGGAGGACCAGGTCGCGGTGCGACCCTCCGGCGTCTACGGCCGCCGCCTCGTCCACAGCGCGCCCAGCGCCCTGCACCGCGAGTACCGGCCGGGCCGCGTGCTCGTCACCGGCGGCACCGGCGCGATCGGCACGCAAGTCGCGCGGTGGCTGCTCGACCGGGGCGCCGAGCAGGTCGTCCTCGTCAGCCGCACCGGCACGGCGGAGGTCACCGACCCGCGGGTGGTCGTCAAGGCCTGCGACGTCGCCGACCGCGACGCGCTGGCCGCGCTGCTCGCCGAGCACCCGGTGACGTCGGTGTTCCACGCGGCGGGCGTCGTCGAGGACGGCCTCGTCGAGTCGATGGACGCCACGTCGTTCACGGCCGTGCTGCGCGCCAAGGTCCAGGCGACCCTCAACCTGCACGAGCTCACGCGCGACCTCGACGCGTTCGTGCTCTTCGCCTCGACCGCCGGTGTCATCGGCGGCGCGGGCCAGGGCAACTACGCCGCGGCCAACGCCTTCCTCGACGCCTTCGCCGAACACCGCCGCCTGCAGGGGCTTCCGGCCACCTCGGTCGCGTGGGGACCGTGGGGCGGGGCCGGCATGGCCGTCGCGGACGGTGTCGCGGAACGCCTGAAGCGCGGCGGTTTCACGCCGATGGAGCCCGCGCTCGCGTTGCAGGCGCTGCAGCAGGCCATCGAGCACGGCGACGCGGCCGTGCTGGTCGCCGAGATCGACTGGGAGCGGTTCCTGCCCGCCCTCGCGGGTCTGCGTCCGGCACCGCTGGTCGGCGACCTGCCCGAGGTGAAGCGCTTCCACACCACCGAGAAGGTCGTGGAGGCCGAGCAGCCGCAGTTCCGCAGGGCGCTCGCGGGCCTGTCGAAGGCCGAGCGCGACCGCGCGGCCCTGGACCTGGTGCGCGGCCAGATCGCCGCCGTCCTCGGCCACGGCAACGCCGCCGACGTCGACCCGGACCGCGCGTTCCTCGACCTCGGCTTCGACTCGCTGACGACGCTGGAGCTGCGCAACCGCCTGCAGGCCGCGACCGAGCTGACGCTGCCCGCCTCGCTGCTCTACGACTACCCGACCCCGTACGACCTGGCGGAGTTCCTGCTGGGCGAGGTCGGTGACGTGCCGGCCGAGGTCGCCGTGGCGCGCGTCGACGACGACCCGATCGCGATCGTCGGCATCGGCTGCCGCTTCCCCGGCGGCGTGACGTCGCCGGAGGAGTTCTGGGAGCTGGTGTCGAGCGGCGGTGACGGCATCAGCCCGTTCCCGGCCGACCGCGGCTGGGACCTGGCCGCGCTGGGCGCCGGCGCGTCGGCGTCGCTGGAGGCCGGGTTCCTCACCGGCGTCGCGGACTTCGACGCGCACTTCTTCGGCATCTCGCCGCGGGAGGCGCTCGCGATGGACCCGCAGCAGCGCCTCGTCCTCGAGACGGCGTGGGAGGCGCTGGAGCGCACCGGCATCGACCCGCTGTCGCTCAAGGGCAGCACGACCGGCGTGTTCGTCGGCACGAACGGCCAGGACTACGAGAACGTGCTGCGCCGCTGCGTCGACCCGGACATCCAGGGCTACCTCGCGACCGGCAACACCGCGTCGGTGATGTCCGGCCGGCTGGCCTACGTCCTCGGCCTCGAAGGACCGGCGGTCACCATCGACACGGCCTGCTCGTCGTCGCTGGTGGCGATGCACTGGGCGATGCGGGCGCTTCGTTCCGGCGAGTGCGACCTGGCGCTGGCGGGCGGTGTCTCGGTCATGTCGAGCCCCGACTCGTTCGTCGAGTTCACCACCCAGGGCGGTCTCGCGCCGGACGGCCGCTGCAAGGCCTTCGCCGACGGCGCCGACGGCACGGCGTGGTCGGAGGGCGCGGGCATCCTCGTCCTGGAGCGCCTGTCCGACGCCGTGGCCAACGGCCACGAGGTGCTGGCGATCGTGCGCGGCTCGGCCGTCAACTCCGACGGCGCCTCCAACGGCCTGACCGCGCCGAACGGGCCCTCGCAGCAGCGGGTCATCCGGCGCGCTCTCGCCGACGCCGGTCTGACCGTCACCGACATCGACGCCGTGGAAGCGCACGGCACCGGGACGACGCTGGGCGACCCGATCGAGGCGCAGGCGCTGCTCTCGACGTTCGCCGGCCGCTCCGAGCCGCTGTACCTGGGCTCGGTGAAGTCGAACATCGGCCACGCCCAGGCGGCGGCCGGTGTCGCGGGCGTCATCAAGATGGTCGAGGCCATGCGCCACGGCGTGCTGCCCCGCACCCTCCACGTCGACGCCCCCACCTCGCACGTCGACTGGGCCTCCGGCCCGGTCTCGCTGCTCACCGAGAACACCGGCTGGCCCGCCACCGGTCGTCCGCGGCGCGCGGGCGTCTCCGCGTTCGGCCTCTCCGGCACGAACGCGCACGTGATCATCGAGTCGGCGCCGGCCGCGGCGGAGCTGCCGGACCGCGGTGAGACGACGGCGGCGGGCCCCGCGCGGCCCGCCAAGGGGATTCCGCTCGTCGTGTCGGCGAAGTCGGCGGCCGCGCTGCGCGCCCAGGTCGACCGCATCGGCGCGGTCCAGGCCGATCCGCTGGACCTGGCGTTCTCGGCGGCGACGACGCGGGCGCAGTTCGCGCACCGGGCGCTGCTGGTCGACGGCGTCGAGGTCGCCGGCGGTGTGGCGCGCAAGGCGGGCACGACGGCGTTCCTGTTCACCGGCCAGGGCGCGCAGCGCCTCGGCATGGGCAAGGAGCTCTACGAGCGGTTCGACGTGTTCCGCGAGGCCTTCGACGAGGTGCTCGCCCACCTCGGGCCGGACCTCAGGGACGTCATCTGGGGCGAGGACCGGGAGCTGCTCGACCAGACCGGCAACACCCAGCCCGCGCTGTTCGCGGTCGAGGTCGCGCTCGCCAGGCTCGTGCAGAGCCTCGGCGTCCTGCCCGACCACGTCGCCGGCCACTCCATCGGCGAGATCGCCGCCGCGCACATCGCCGGCGTGCTGACGCTCGAGGACGCCGCGCGGCTCGTCCGCGAACGCGCCCGCCTCATGCAGGCGCTCCCGGCCGGCGGCGCGATGGTGTCGATCCTCGCGACCGAGGAGGAGGTGCGCAAGCAGCTCGGCAGGTCGCGGAAGGTGTCGATCGCCGCGGTCAACGGGCCCGGCTCGGTCGTCATCGCCGGTGACGCCGCCGCGGTCGCGAAGGTCGCCGGCAAGTTCGAGAAGACCAAGCGGCTCGCCGTCAGCCACGCGTTCCACTCACCGTTGATGGACCCGATGCTCGACGACTTCCGCGCGGCCATCTCGGACATCACGTTCACCGCGCCGCGCATCCCGATGGCCACCACCGGGGACGTGACGACCGTCGACTACTGGGTGAACCACGTCCGCGACACGGTCCGCTTCCACGACAACGTCCGGAGCCTGAGCCACGTCGACACGTTCGTCGAGATCGGCCCGGACGGCGTGCTCGCGGCGATGGTCGACGGAGCCGTCGCGACGCAACGCAAGGACCGCGACGAGGTCAGCGCGTTCGCGCTCGCGCTCGGCACCCTGCACGTCCGGGGCGCCGACGTCGACTGGGCCCGCTACTTCGCGGGCACCGGCGCGAAGCGCGTGCCGCTGCCCACGTACGCGTTCCAGCGGGAGCGCTTCTGGCCGACGACCACGCCGAAGTCCGTCACCGACGACTGGCTGTACGAGGTGGTGTGGGAGCGGCACGAGGTGCCCACCACGACCGACGGCACCTGGCTCGTCCTCGGCGACGCGGCCGGTTTCGCCGGCGACACCGCCACGGAACTGGTGCCGGGCGACTACGCCGGTGTGCTCTCCGTCGGCGGCACCAGCCCGTTCGAGGTTCTGAAGACGTTGGCGGACAACGACATCACCGCTCCGCTGTGGTGCGTCAGCGACGATCCCGCCGTGTGGGGCGAGGGCCGTGTCGCCGCGCTGGAGCAGCCCGAACGCTGGGGCGGCCTGATCCGCGTCGACACCGACACCTGGGCGGTTCCCACGCGGCACGAGGAGGTGGCGTTCACCCGCGAGGGCACGTTCGTCCCGCGGCTGCGGCGCGTCGAGGCCACCACGCCGTGGACGCCGACCGGCCGGATCCTGCTGTCCGGCGCCGAAGGGCCGATGGGCGAGCAGCTCGAGCAGGCGTTCGAGAACACCACCCGCACGCTCACCGACGACGTCACCGCGGTGATCCACCTCGGCGACGCCGCCGCGCTGCGGGAGCTCGACGAGCAGCTGGGCGACCGCGACCTGGAAGCGTTCGTGGTGTTCGGTTCCGTCGCCGGCACCTGGGGCTTCCGCGGCCAGGCCCGGCAGGCCGCCCACAGCGCCATCGTCGAGGAGTTCGCGCGGCAGCGCAGGGACCGCGGCCTCAAGGCGACCTCCATCGCCTACGCGCCGTGGGAAGGCACGACCGACCAGAGCATGACCGCGCACCTGCGGATGAGCGGCCTGCCGGTCCTCGACGCCCCGAACGCCATCACCGCGCTGCGGCAGGCGGTCGCGAGCGGACGGTCCAACGTCGTCGTCGCTGACGTCGACTGGAACACGTTCCGGCAGCCCGGCACGCTGTTCGGCGACTTCGAGCAGCAGCGGGAGCCCGTCGGCGAACCGGCCCTCAAGCAGGTCCTGACGGCGCTGCCCGAGTACGAGCGCCACGGCGCGCTGCTCACCCTCGTCCGCGAGAAGGCCGCGCTGGTCCTCGGCCACGACGGGACCGCCGCGATCGAGCCGGACGTGCCGTTCCGCGACCTCGGGTTCGACTCGCTCACCGCCGTCGACCTGCGCAACCAGCTCCAGGCCGAGTCGGGCCTGCAGCTCAGCGCCACGCTGGTGTTCGACTACCCGACGCCGGACGAGCTCGCCGGGCACCTGCTCACCGAGCTCCTCGGCGGCGCGGAGGACGTCCACGTCACCGCGAGGGCGGTGGCGGACGAACCGATCGCCATCGTCGGCATGGCCTGCCGCTACCCCGGTGACGTGCGGTCGCCGGAGGACCTGTGGAAGCTGCTGCTCGACGGCGTCGACGCGATCGGCGAGTTCCCCGCCGACCGCGGCTGGGACCTCGCCGCCCTGCACGGCGGGCAGAGCGTCACCCGGCACGGCGGTTTCCTCTACGACGTGCCGAACTTCGACCCGGACTTCTTCTCGATCTCACCGCGCGAGGCGATGGTCATGGACCCGCAGCAGCGCATCGTGCTCGAGACGGCCTGGGAGGCGCTGGAACGCGCGGGCATCGACCCCGGCACGATCCGCGGCAGCGTCACCGGCGTGTTCGTCGGCGGTGGCAGCGGCGAGTACCGGCCGTCGCCGGAGGAGACCGGCCTGGAGTGGCAGACCGCGCAGTCCGCGTCGCTGCTGTCCGGCCGCCTCGCCTACACCTTCGGCCTGCAGGGCCCGACCGTCTCGGTCGACACCGCCTGCTCGTCGTCGCTCGTGTCGCTGCACCTCGCGGCCCAGGCGCTGCGCGCAGGCGAGTGCGACATGGCACTGGCCGGCGGTGTGTGCGTGATGTCGACGCCGGTCGGGTTCATCGAGTTCAGCGCTCAGGGCGCGTTGTCAGAGGACGGGCGCTGCAAGGCGTTCTCCGACGACGCCGACGGCACCGGCTGGGCGGAAGGCGTCGGCATGCTCGTCGTGGAACGGCTGTCGGACGCGGTGCGCAACGGCCACGAGGTGCTCGCGGTCGTGCGGGGGTCGGCGATCAACTCCGACGGCGCGTCCAACGGCCTCACCGCCCCGTCCGGGCCGGCCCAGCAGCGGGTCATCCGGCAGGCGCTGGCGGCCGCCGGCCTGCGTCCGTCCGATGTGGATGCGGTGGAGGCGCACGGCACCGGCACCAAGCTCGGCGACCCGATCGAGGCGCAGGCGCTGCTCTCCGTCTACGGCCAGGACCGCTCGGCGCCGCTGCTGCTGGGCGCGGTCAAGTCGAACATCGGCCACACGCAGGCCGCCTCCGGCGTCGCCGGCGTGATCAAGATGGTGATGGCGATGCGGGCGGGCGAGCTGCCCAAGACCCTGCACGCGTCGACGCCCTCCTCGCACGTCGACTGGAGCGCCGGAGCCGTGCGGCTGGTGCAGGAACGCACGCCGTGGCCCGCGGTGGACCGGGTGCGGCGGGCCGCGGTGTCGTCCTTCGGCGCCAGCGGCACCAACGCCCACGTGATCTTGGAGGCGCCGCCGGGGATCCCCCCGATTTCCAGCGTACCGAACGAAGTTGCTGGTCAGGGGGACGCTGAGCAATCTGTGGACAGCTTCGGCGTCGTGCCGGTGCTGGTGTCCGGCCGCACGCCCGCCGCCCTGCGCGACCAGGCCGCCCGCCTGCTCGACGTGGACGCGGAGCTGGCGGACATCGCCCGCTCGGCCGCCACGACGCGGGCCTCGTTCGACCAGCGCGCGGTCGTGCTGGCGAGCAGCCGCGAGGACCTGACCGACGCGCTGGCGGCGCTGGCGGCCGACGTCCGCACCCCGCTGGTGGTGCGCGGCGAGGTGGCCCGCTCCGGCAAGCTCGCGTTCCTCTTCGCGGGCCAGGGCTCGCAGCGCCTCGGCATGGGCCGCGCCCTGTACGGCAGGTTCCCGGCGTTCGCGGCCGCCTTCGACGAGGTCCTGGAGCACCTCGACCCCGGGCTGAGGGACGTCGTGTGGGGCGAGGACCAGGAGGAGCTGAACCTCACCGGCACCACGCAGCCCGCGCTGTTCGCCGTCGAGGTCGCGCTCTTCCGGCTCGTCGAGTCGTGGGGTGTCAAGCCGGACTTCCTGGCGGGCCACTCGATCGGCGAGATCGCGGCCGCCCACGTCGCCGGCGTGCTCAGCCTGCCCGACGCCGCGAAGCTCGTCACCGTCCGGTCGGCGCTCATGCAGGCCCTGCCCGCGGGCGGCGCGATGGTCGCGGTGCAGGCCGCCGAGGACGTCGTGCTGCCGCACCTCACCGACGGCGTGGCGATCGCGGCGGTCAACGGCCCCGAGTCGGTCGTCATCGCCGGCCCGCAGGACGCGGTGGTCGCCATCGCCGGGCGCTGGAAGTCCAAGCGGCTGCGCGTCTCGCACGCGTTCCACTCGCCGCTGATGGACCCGATGCTGGACGAGTTCCGGTCCACTGTGGAGTCGCTGACGTTCCACCGTCCGCGCATCCCCGTGGTGGCCGAGGGCGACGTCACGCAGCCGGAGTACTGGGTCCGGCACGTGCGGGAAGCGGTGCGGTTCGCGGACAACGTGCGCACGCTCACCGACCGCGGCGTCACCACGTTCGTCGAGCTCGGCCCGGACGCGACGCTGTCCGGCCTGGTCGAGGGCGGCATCCCGGTGCTGCGCAAGGACCGCGACGAGGAGCAGTCGATCGTGGCGGCCCTCGCCCGCCTGCACGTCCGCGGCGTGAAGGTCGACTGGGCCGCGTTCTTCGGTCCTCTCGGCCGCCGGATCACGCTGCCGACCTACGCGTTCCAGCACCAGCGGTTCTGGCCGTCCACGATGGTCTCCTCCGCGAAGACCGCCACCCCGGCGAGCGACGACGCGGCGTTCTGGGCCGCCGTCGAGGGCGAGGACTTCGGGTCGCTGCAGAACGTGCTCAGCGTCGACACCGACGCGCTGTCGCAGGTCCTGCCTGCCCTGCTGGACTGGCGCAAGCAGCGCACCGACCTCGCGCTCGTCGACAGCTGGCGGCACCGCATCACCTGGAAGCCGCTCGACACCGGCCGGACCGGTGAGCTGACCAGCACCTGGCTGGTCGTCACCGCGGGACAGGACGACTGGAGCGACGCGGTCGTCGACGCGCTCGGCGTCAGCGTCGTGCGCGTCGACGTCACCGCCGCCGACCGCGAGGCCATCGCCGCGGAACTGCGGTCCCTCGGCACGTCGTTCGCCGGTGTGCTGTCGCTGCTCGGCCGCGCCGACACCGGAACGGCCGGCGCCCCCGCGGGCGTGCTGCTCACCGCCGCGCTGATCCAGGCGCTCGGCGACGCGGGCATCACCGCCCCGCTGTGGTGCGCGACCCGCGAAGGCGTCGCCGTCAACGGCACCGGTCCGCAGGACCTCACGCAGGCCGCCATCCACGGCCTCGGCCGGGTCGTGGCGCTGGAGCACCCCGAGCGCTGGGGCGGTCTGGTCGACCTGCCGCCGGTGATCGACGACCGGGCCGCGAACGGGCTGACGTCCGTGCTGTCCGGACTCGACGGCGAGGACCAGGTCGCGGTGCGGGCCACCGGGGTGTTCGGCCGGCGGCTGGTCGCCGCACCGGCCCCCGTCCCGGCACAGCAGTGGCAGCCGCGCGGCACGGTCCTGATCACCGGCGGCACCGGTGCTCTCGGCGGCCACGTCGCCCGGATGCTCGCCCGCGAGGGCGCCGAGCACCTGGTCCTGGTGAGCCGCAGCGGACCGGACGCACCCGGAGCCGCCGAGCTGCGCGCGGAGCTGACCGGCCTGGGCGCCGGCGTCACGATCACCGCGTGCGACGTGGCGGACCGGGAGGCCGTGCGGGCCCTGCTCGCCGAGATCCCGCAGCCGTTGACGGCCGTCGTGCACACCGCGGGCGTCATCGACGACGGCGTGCTGGACAAGATGACGCCGGACCGGTTCGAGGCGGTGTTCCGCAGCAAGGTCACCTCGGCGCTGCTGCTGGACGAGCTGACCACCGGCCTGGACGCCTTCGTGCTGTTCTCGTCCGCGTCGTCGTCGGTCGGCAGCCCCGGCCAGGCCAACTACGCGGCGGCGAACGCAATGCTCGACGCGCTGGCGGACCGCCGCCGCGGCGCCGGCCTGGCGGCGACGTCGATCGCGTGGGGCGCGTGGGGCGGTGGCGGCATGGCCGGCACCGAAGACGCGCTGGCCAACGCCAAACGCGCCGGCATCGCGTCGATGGACCCCGCCCTGGCGTGCGTCGCGCTGCGGCAGCTCGTCGGCGAGGGCCTGGCGACCGCGGTCGTGGCGGCGGTGGACAAGGGCCGGTTCTCCGGCGGGTTCCGCCCGAACCCGTTGCTGCGCGAGCTCGCGGCCGACGCCCCGGCCGAACCGCCGGTCGCGGAAGGCGCGTTCCGGGATCGGCTGCTGGCGCTGCCCGCGGCGAAACGCCTCGACGAGGTGCTCGACCTGGTGCGGACGCGGGCGGCCGAGGTGCTCGGCCAGGCCGACGTCGACGCGGTCCGCCCGGACCGGCCGTTCCGCGACCTCGGGTTCGACTCGCTCGCGGTGGTGGAGCTGCGCAACCAGCTCAACGCCGCCACGGGCCTGTCGCTCGCGTCGACGCTGGTGTTCGACCACCCGTCGCCGGAGGAGCTCGCGAGGCACGTGCTGAGCGAGCTGGTCCCGGACGCCGCCGCCGAGGACTCGGAGGAGGCGGAGATCCGCGACCTGCTGGCCAGGGTGCCGCTCACCCAGCTGCGCGAGATCGGCGTGCTGGAACCGTTGATGCAGCTCATCGGCAAGGGAACGGAGACGGTGGAGGAGGACATCGACGAGATGAGCGTCGACGACCTGATCCAGGCCGCGCTCGACGGCCAAGGCGACTGACCCCTCGTTCCCCGCGACCGGCCCCACCCTCACCGGGTGCGGCCGGTCGCGCGCTTCTCTGAGGAAATCGCTACCGCCGCGGCTGCTGCAATTGCCGGCGGGATGACCGTGTCCGGCCGGCTTGACGGAGCTGATGAATGAGTACCTCCAGCGAGAAGGTTGTCGAGGCTCTCCGCGCCGCGATGAAGGAGGCCGAGCGGCTGCGCAAGCAGAACCGGCAGCTCGTCGCGGCCGCCACCGAACCGATCGCGATCATCGGCATGGCCTGCCGGTACCCCGGCGGCGTCAGCTCGCCGGAAGACCTGTGGGAGCTCGTGTCGTCCGGCCGCGACGCGATCACCGGGTTCCCCGCCGACCGCGGCTGGGACGTCGACGCCCTGCTGGGCGGCGGAGCCGACGAACGCGGCCACAGCGTGTCCGTGCAGGGCGGTTTCCTGGACGGCATCGCCGACTTCGACCCGGCGTTCTTCGGCATCTCGCCCCGCGAGGCCGTCACGATGGACCCGCAGCAACGGTTGCTGCTCGAGGTGTCGTGGGAAGCGTTGGAGCGCAGCGGGATCGACCCGGCGTCGCTGCGCGGTTCCCGCACCGGCGTGTTCATCGGCACCAACGGCCAGGACTACGAACACCTGCTCATCCGCGGCCTCGACGACGCGACCGGTGACGTCGGCACGGGCATCGCCGCCTCCGCCGAGTCCGGCCGCATCTCCTACGCGCTGGGACTGGAAGGTCCCACGCTGACCGTCGACACCGCCTGCTCGTCCTCCTTGGTCGCACTGCACCTCGCCGTGCACTCGTTGCGGGCGGGGGAGTGCTCGCTGGCGCTGGCCGGCGGCGTGAACGTCATGTGCACCCCCGGTTCCCTGGTCGAGTTCTCCCGCCAGGGCGGTCTGGCGCGGGACGGCCGCTGCAAGGCCTTCTCCGACGACGCCGACGGCACCGGCTGGTCCGAGGGCGTCGGCGTCCTCGCACTGGCCCGCCTGTCCGACGCCCTGGCCTTGGGCTATCCCGTGCTGGCCGTGGTGCGCGGGTCGGCCGTCAACTCCGACGGTGCCTCCAACGGCTTCACCGCCCCCAACGGCCGCGCCCAGCAACGCGTCATCCGCGCCGCCCTCGACCGCGCCGGCCTGGCACCATCCGATGTGGACGTCGTCGAGGCCCACGGCACCGGCACCCCGCTCGGCGACCCGATCGAGGCCCGCAGCCTCCTGGCCGCCTACGGCCAGGACCGCCCCGCACCGCTGCTGCTGGGGTCGGTCAAGTCGAACATCGGCCACACCCAGGCCGCCGCCGGCGTCGCCGGCGTCATCAAGATGGTCCAGGCGATGCGGCACGGCGTCGTGCCCGCCACCCTGCACGTCTCCCGCCCGTCGACCCACGTCGACTGGAGCGCAGGCTCCGTGCAACTGGCCACCTCGGCCGTGTCGTGGCCCGCCTCCGGCCGCGCGCCGCGCGCCGCGGTCTCGTCCTTCGGCGTCTCCGGCACCAACGCCCACGTCATCCTCGAAGGCGCAACCCCCACCCCGGTTTCCGTGGACAACTCGGCGCCTGTGGACAACTCCGCCGATGTCGATCTCGCCGAGCCGGAATCGTCGGCCTCCCGTGGGACGCTTGGAGTGGGGACCTCGGACTCCCCCCGGGGGGCCCAGGCGGAATCGATTCCGTGGCTGGTGTCGGCGAAGTCGGAAGCCTCTCTCGCGGCGCAGGTCGAACGGGTGTGCGCGCTCGACGGTGATCCGGTGGACATCGGGTTCTCGTTGGCGACTACGCGCGCGTTGTTCGAGCACCGAGCCGTGTTGCTGGACGGCGTGGAGATCGCCAGTGGGCTGGCGCGGCGCACCGAGGCGGCGTTGCTGTTCTCCGGCCAGGGCGCGCAGCGCGTCGGCATGGGCAAAGGGCTCCACGAGGCGTTCCCGGTCTTCCGCGAGGCGTTCGACGAGGCGCTCAGCCACCTCCCGGCCGGTCTCCGCGACATCATGTGGGGTGACGAGGAAGCGCTGAACCGGACGGGCGCCACCCAGCCCGCCCTGTTCGCCTTCGAGGTCGCCCTCTACCGGCTGCTGGAGTCCTTCGGCGTCACCGCCGCGCGCGTGGCGGGCCACTCCATCGGCGAGATCGCCGCCGCCCACGTCGCCGGTGTGTTCAGCCTCGAAGACGCCGCGAAGCTCGTCACCGCGCGCGCCCGCCTCATGGAGGAGCTGCCGCCGGGTGGCGTGATGATCGCGTTGCAGGCCACCGAGGACGAGGTGGTTCCGCGCCTCACCGCCGGTGTCTCCATCGCGGCGGTCAACAGCCCGGACTCGCTGGTCGTCGCGGGCGCCGAGGCCGAGGTCCGGGCGGTCATCAAACGCTTCGAGGGCCGCAAGACCACACAGCTCGCCGTCAGCCACGCGTTCCACTCGCCGCTGATGGACCCGGTGCTCGCCGAGTTCCGCGAAGCCATCGGCGGCATCACCTTCCGCAGCCCGACGATCCCCATGACCGGCGACGTCGCGAACCCCGAGTACTGGGTGCGCCACGTCCGCGACACCGTCCGGTTCCACGACGCCGTCACCGCCCTGGGCGACCGGACGTTGCTGGAGGTCGGCCCCGACGGCGTGCTGTCCGCGCTGACCGGCGCGATTCCCGCGCAGCGCCGGGACCGCGACGAGCGCACCGCGTTCATCACGGCCCTCGCCCGCCTGCACGTCGCGGGTGTCGCGGTCGACTGGACACCGTTCTACGCCGGCGGCGAACGCGTCGACGTCCCCACCTACGCGTTCCAGCGCGACCGCTACTGGCCGTCGGTGTCGGTCAGCGCCGGCGACGCCACCGGCCTCGGCCTGGCGCCCGCCGACCACCCGCTGCTCGGGGCCGCGATGACCGTCGCGGGCTCCGGCGAGCTGATCCTCACCGGAACGCTGAGCAGGACGTCGTGGCTCGCCGACCACGTCGTGTTCCCGACGGCGGGCGTGCTGGAGCTGGCGTTCCGCGCCGCCGACCTCACGGGCCACGACCGCGTCGAGGAGCTCACGCAGACCACACCGCTGGTGCTGCCGGACAGCGGCGCCGTGCAGGTGCAGTTCCAGGTGGGACGTGATGGCGTGTTCCGCTTCCACTCACGCCGGGGCGACCGCGACTGGGTCGAGCACGCCCACGGCGTGTTCGGCGACGGCGTTCCCGCGCCCGCCAGGGACACCGAGTGGCCGCCGAGGGGCGCGACCGTCGTCGACCTCGACGGCTTCTACGACGAAACCCCCTACGGGGAAGCGTTCCAGGGGCTGCGGGCGGCCTGGCGGCGCGGCCACGAGGTGTTCGCCGAGGTCGCGCTGCCCGTGGACGCGAAGGGCTTCGGCGTCCACCCCGCCCTGCTCGACGCCGCGACGCACGCCGCGGCGTTCCTAGGCCTCGACGGCGTCCCGGCCCGCTGGCGCGGCGTCTCCCTGCACGCGAGCGCCGCCGAGGTCGTTCGCGTCACACTGTCCGCAGTGGACGGTGAGATCGCGCTCAACGCCGTCGACGTGGCCGGCGACCCGGTGGTGTCCGCGGAACGGGTCCGGTTCGAGCCGCTCGGCGAGCAGGCCGCGGCACCGGGCACCGACTCGCTGTTCCGCCTCGACTGGGTGCCCGTCACCCCTGGGCCCGTCACCCCTGGGCCCGGTGACGCGACGGTGGTCCACATCCGCGGTGACCAGTCGCCGGAGTCCGCGCACGCGCTGGCCGCCGAAGCATTGCGCACACTCCAGGAAGCCACCGGAAAGCTGATCTTCGTCACCCGCGGCGCCGTCACGGGTGACGACGTCGCGGCCGCCGCGGTGTGGGGGCTGGTGCGGTCCGCGCAGAACGAGGACCCCGGCCGGTTCCTGCTCGCCGACCTCGACGACGCGCCCGAGTCGGAGGCGCTGCTGCCCGGCCTCGGCGCGCTGATCGACGCGGGGGAGACCCAGGTCGTCGTGCGCGCCGGCGAGGTGAGAGCGGGCAGGCTCGCGCGCGCCGCCACCACCACCGGCGACTGGGACCTCGACGGCACCGTGCTGATCACCGGCGGCACGGGAGGCCTCGGCGCCGTCCTCGCCCGCCACCTCGCGAGGCGCGGCCAGCGCCGGCTGCTGCTCGTCAGCCGCCGCGGCCCGGACGCGCCCGGCGCCGCCGACTTGCGCGACGAGCTGACCGCGCTGGGCACCGACGTCGAGGTGAAGGCCTGCGACGTCACCGACCGCGCCGCCGTCGCCGACCTGCTCGGCGGAGTGCGGCTCACCGCCGTCGTCCACGCCGCCGGTGTGCTCGACGACGGCGTGCTCGGGTCGCTGACACCCGAGCGGTTGTCGAAGGTCATGCGCCCCAAGGTCGACGCCGCGTGGCACCTCCACGAGCTCGCCGGAGACGCGCTGCTCGTCCTGTACTCGTCGGTGTCCGGCGTCATGGGCGCGGCCGGCCAGGGCAACTACGCCGCCGCCAACGCGGTCCTCGACGCCCTCGCCACCCACCGCCACGGCCTCGGCCTGCCCGCGCTCTCACTGGCCTGGGGCGCCTGGGACACCGGCATGACGTCCACTTTGGACTCAGCCGACCTGCGCCGGATGCCGCTGCTGACGGTCGAGCAGGGCCTCGCGCTCTTCGACGCGGCCGTCGGCTCCGGCGAGCCGGTGCTGGTGCCGCTCGCCCCCGGCGGTGTGGCGCGGGGCCACGTGCCCGCGATCCTGCGCGGTCTCGTCCGCACGGGACGGCGAACCGCCGCGCGTGAGGTCGTCGCCGGCGGCCTGCTCGCGAAACTGGTCGCGCAACCCACCGGCGAACGCGTGCGCACGATCGCCGGCGTGGTGCGCGCCGAGGCCGCGAAGGTCATCGGCTACCCGAACGCCGACACCGTGGCCCCGGACAAGGAGTTCCGCGCGCTCGGCTTCGACTCGCTGACCGCGATCGAGCTGCGCAACGCCCTGGCCGCGGCGACCGGCCTGACCCTGCCCGCCACCCTGATCTTCGACTACCCGACCCCGCTCGTCCTGGCCGAGCACCTGCTCGCCGAGCTCACCGGTGAGGGCGCCGACCTCGACGTCGTCGCGCAGGGCGGCCCGGATGCGCCCGGCGCCGACGACCCGATCGTGATCGTCGGCATGGCCTGCCGGTTCCCCGGCGGCGTCTCGACACCCGAGGACCTGTGGCGGCTGCTCGCCGACGGCACCGACGCGATCGGCGGCTTCCCGTCCGACCGCGGCTGGGAGCAGGACGCGCTGGCCGCCGGCGGCACCGCCGAAGGCGGCTTCCTCTACGGCGCGACGGAGTTCGACCCGGCGTTCTTCGGCATCTCACCCCGCGAAGCACTGGCCATGGACCCGCAGCAACGCCAGCTGCTCGAGGTCGCGTGGGAGGCCGTCGAACGCGCGGGCATCAACGCCGCCACGTTGCGCGGCTCCAAGACTGGCGTGTTCGTCGGCACGAACGGCCAGGACTACACCAACCTCGTGCTGCGGGCGCGCGGCGACATCGAGGGCCACGCCTCGACCGGCCTCGCCGCCGCGGTGATCTCCGGCCGCCTGTCTTACACGTTCGGGTTCGAGGGCCCGGCGCTCACCATCGACACCGCCTGTTCCTCCTCCCTGGTGGCCCTGCACCTCGCCGCCCAGTCACTGCGGTCGGGCGAGTCGGCGCTCGCCCTCGTCGGCGGCGTCACCGTCATGTCGACGCCGATGAACTTCGCCGGCTTCAACGCCCAGGGCGGTCTCGCCGCGGACGCCCGCTGCCGCGCCTTCTCCGACGACGCCGACGGCACCGGCTGGGCCGAGGGCGTCGGCGTGCTGGTCGTGGAACGCCAGTCGGACGCCCTCCGCCACGGCCACACCGTCCTGGCCGTCGTCCGCGGCTCGGCCGTGAACTCCGACGGCGCCTCCAACGGCCTCACCGCCCCGAACGGCCCCGCCCAGCAACGCGTCATCCGCCAGGCCCTCGCCAACGCCGGCCTGTCCGCCGCGGACGTCGACGCCGTCGAGGCGCACGGCACCGGCACCAGGCTGGGCGACCCCATCGAAGCCCAGGCGCTGCTCGCCACCTACGGCCGCGACCGCGCCGGCGCCCCGCTGTACCTGGGCGCGATCAAGTCGAACCTGGGTCACACGCAGGCCGCGGCCGGTGTGGCGGGCGTGATCAAGATGGTGCTGGCGTTCCAGCACGGCCTGCTGCCCCGCACCCTGCACGTCACCTCGCCGTCCACGCACGTCGACTGGTCCGCGGGCTCCGTCGAACTGCTCACCTCCGCCACCCCGTGGCCCGCCGTCGACCGCCCCGCCCGCGCCGGCGTCTCGTCGTTCGGCCTCTCCGGCACCAACGCCCACGTGATCCTCGAAGCCGCAAGCCCTTCCGCGGTTCCTGTGGTCAACTCGTCCCCTGTGGACAACTCGGCCGATACCGATCTTGTGGACGAGGATTCGTCGGTCTCCCGTGGGACGCTTGGAGTGGGGACCTCGGACTCCCCCCGGGGGGCCCAGGCGGAATCGATTCCGCTCGTGGTGTCCGCGAAGTCGGCGGCGGCGCTGGACGCGCAGGTCGAGCGGATCCGCGCGGTGGAGGCGGACGCGCTCGACATCGGGTACTCGCTGCTGCATCGGCGCGTGTTGTTCGAGCACCGAGCTGTCCTGGTCGACGGCGAGGTGCTGGCCCGCGGTGAGGCGTCGGGGAAGACGCTCGCCCTGCTGTTCTCGGGACAGGGGTCGCAGCGGCTCGGCATGGGCCGGGAGCTGTACGAGGCGTTCCCGGTGTTCGCGCACGCCCTGGACGAGGTCCTCACGCACCTTCCCGGGGTCCGCGAGGTCATGTGGGGCGACGACGCCGAGGCGCTGAACCGGACGGAACACACCCAGCCCGCCCTGTTCGCCGTCGAGGTCGCGCTCTACCGCCTGGTGGAGTCGTTCGGGATCGTGCCGCGGCTGGTCACCGGGCACTCGATCGGGGAGATCGCGGCCGCTCACGTCGCCGGGGCGTTCAGCCTCGAAGACGCGGCGAAGCTCGTCAAGGCGCGCGCGGAGCTCATGCAGGCGCTGCCCGTCGGCGGGGTGATGATCGCCCTGCAGGCCACCGAGGCCGAGGTAGCTCCGCACCTGACCCCCGGCGTGTCCATCGCGGCGATCAACGCGGCCGACTCGCTGGTCATCGCGGGCTCGGCAGACGAAGTACGCGCGGTCGCCAGCCGCTTCGACGGCCGCAGGACCAAGCAGCTCGCCGTCAGCCACGCGTTCCACTCGCCGTTGATGGAGCCGATGCTCGACGACTTCCGGCGGGCGATCGAGGGCATCACGTTCACCGCCCCGGCCATCCCGGTCGTGACCACCGGCGACGTCACCGACCCCGAGCACTGGGTCCGCCACGTCCGCGACACGGTCCGCTTCGCCGACAACGCCGGCAAGCTCCGCGAACAGGGCGCGAACGCGTTCCTGGAGATCGGGCCGGACGGCGTGCTCGCGGCACTCGTCGACGGCGCCGTCCCGCTGCTGCGCAAGGACCGCGGCGAGGGCAAGGCGTTCCTGGCGGCGCTCGCCCGGCTGCACGTCGGCGGCGTCGACGTCGACTGGTCGAGCTTCTACCGGGGTGGCCGCGGCATCGACCTGCCGACGTACCCGTTCCAGCACGAGAGGTTCTGGCCGGAGGTGGCGACCGGCGCGGTCGCGGCGGACCCGGCCGACGCGGCGTTCTGGACGGCGGTCGAACAGCAGGACGTCGCGTCGCTCGCCGCCACGCTCGACCTCGACGGCGAGACGCTCGCGGCCGTCCTGCCGGCATTGTCGGCGTGGCGCGGCAAGCGCAAGGCGCAGTCCACTGTGGAGTCGTGGCTGCACGCGGAGAGCTGGCAGCCCGTCGCGGGCCTCACCGCGAAACCGGGCCGGTGGCTCGTCATCGGGGCGGCCGACCCGGTGCTCGTCCGCGCGCTCGGCGACGTCACGGAGGTGATCCCCGAGCAGACCGGCCGCGAGCACCTCGCGCAGAAACTCGCGGAACACGCCCAGGTGCCGTTCGACGGCGTGGTCTCCCTGCTGGCCCTGGACGGCGGTGAGCTCGCGCCGATCACCGCGACGACCGCGGTGATCCAGGCGCTCGGCGACGCCGGTGTCCTGGCCCCGCTGTGGGTGCTGACCCGCGGCGCGGTGTCGACCGGACGCGCGGACGCCGTCAGCGCACCCTGGCAGGCCGGCGTGTGGGGACTCGGCCGGGTGGCCGCGCTGGAGCACCCGAACCGGTGGGGCGGTCTCGTCGACCTGCCCGCCGAACTGGACGAACGGGCCGCGCAACGGTGTGCGGCCGTCCTCGCGAGCGACGAGGACCAAGCCGCCATCCGGGCGGCGGGGGTGTTCGGGCGGCGCATCCGCGTCGCGCCTGCGACCTCCCAGGAGTGGCAGCCCACCGGCACCGTCGTGATCACCGGCGGCACCGGGGCGCTCGGCAGGCACGTGGCGCGCGACCTCGTCGCCCGCGGCGCCGAGAAGGTCGTGCTGCTGAGCCGGCGCGGCCCGGACGCGCCGGGTGCCGCGGAGATCGCGGCGGAACCGGGCGTCGAGGTGGTGAAGTGCGACGCCGCCGACCGCGCCGAGCTGGCCGCGGCGCTCACCCCGGACGTCACAGCCGTGGTGCACGCGGCCGGCGTGCTCGACGACGGCGTGCTCGACGGGCTCACGCCGGAGCGGTTCGCGGACGTCTTCCGGGCGAAGGTCACATCCGCGTTCCTGCTCGACGAGCTGACCCGGGACCGGCACCTGGACGCGTTCGTGCTGTTCTCCTCGGTCGCGGGCGCGATCGGCAACCCCGGCCAGGCCAACTACGCCGCCGCCAACGCCGTGCTCGACGCCATCGCGGCCCGGCGCCACGCCCACGGCCTCCCGGCGACGTCGATCGCGTGGGGCGCGTGGGCCGGCGACGGCATGGCCGGCCAGGAGCGCGTCACCCGGACGATCAAGTCCGTCGGCGCGTCCACTTTGGATCCGCGGCTCGCGGTCGCGGCGATGCGGGGCGTCGTCGCGGAGACCGCGCCCACCGCCCTGATCGCGGACCTCCACCACCCGCAGCTGCTCGGCGCGTTGCTGAGCCTGCGGCCCTCGCCCGTGCTCGCCGAGCTGCCCGGCGCCCGCGAGGTGCTGGACGACCTCGCCGCCGCACGCCGCGACAGCGAGTCGGCCGCCGCCGAACTGCGCCGCAGCCTGCGCGAACTGCCCGCCGCCGAACGCGTCGAGCCCGTCCTGGAGCTGGTCCGCACGCGGGCCGCCGGGGTGCTCGGCCACTCCGGCAAGGAGGCGGTGGCGAGCGACAAGGCGTTCCGCGACATCGGCTTCGACTCGCTGACCGCGGTGGAACTGCGCAACCAGCTCACCGAGATCACCGGCTTGGCACTGCCCGCCGGCCTCGTGTTCGACTACCCGTCACCGCGGGCGCTGGCCGAGCACCTGCTCGCGTCCCTGCTCGGCGAGGCCGCCGAGACCGAGGACGCAGCGGTCGTGCGGACCACCGACGACATCGCGATCGTCGGCATGGCGTGCCACTTCCCGAACGGCGTCGACTCGCCCGAGGACCTGTGGCGGCTGCTGGTCGCGGGCGAGGACGCGATGTCGGACTTCCCCGCGGACCGCGGCTGGGACCTCGCGTCACTGCGGACCTCCACGACGCGCGGCGGGTTCCTGACCGGGGTCGCGGACTTCGACCCGGCGTTCTTCGGCATCTCCCCGCGCGAAGCGCTGGCCATGGACCCCCAGCAGCGCCTGCTGCTGGAGACGTCGTGGGAGGCCGTCGAACGCGCCGGCGTGGACCCCTCGTCGTTGCGCGGTTCCCGCACCGGCGTGTTCATCGGCACCAACGGGCAGGACTACCAGCACGTCGTGATGGCCTCCAACGAAGACCTGGAAGGCCACGCCGGAACCGGGCTCGCCGCTTCGGTGATCTCCGGCCGCATCTCGTACGTGCTGGGGCTGGAGGGCCCGGCGGTCACCGTCGACACGGCGTGCTCGTCGGCCCTGGTGGCGCTGCACCTCGCCGCCCAGTCCCTGCGCGCCGGCGAGTGCTCGCTGGCACTGGCCGGTGGCGTCACGGTGATGGCGACGCCGACGTCGTTCTCCGGCTTCTCCCGGCAGGGCGGCCTCGCACCGGACGGCCTGTGCAAGGCGTTCTCGGACTCCGCCGACGGCACCGGCTGGTCCGAGGGCGTCGGCGTCCTCGTCGTCGAACGGCTCTCCGACGCCGTCGCCGCCGGACACCCGGTGCTGGCCGTGGTGCGCGGCTCGGCGTTCAACTCCGACGGCGCCTCCAACGGCCTCACCGCGCCGAACGGCCCCGCGCAGCAACGGGTGATCCGGCAAGCGCTTGCGTCCGGTGGCCTGTCACCGTCCGATGTGGACGCGGTCGAGGCGCACGGCACCGGCACCGTCCTGGGCGACCCGATCGAGGCGCAGGCGTTGCTGACCGTGTACGGGCAGGACCGCGCCCACCCGCTCCGGTTGGGCTCGGTGAAGTCGAACCTGGGCCACACGCAGGCCGCCGCCGGTGTGGCGGGCGTGATCAAGATGGTGCTGGCGTTCCAGCACGGCCTGCTGCCCCGCACCCTGCACGTCACCCAGCCGTCCTCGCACGTCGACTGGTCCGCAGGTGCGGTCTCGCTGCTCACCGAGAACACCGCCTGGCCCCCGGTGGACCGGCCGTGGCGCGCGGGTGTGTCGTCGTTCGGCATCTCCGGCACGAACGCCCACGTGATCCTCGAAGCCGCAAGCCCTTGCGCGATTTCTGTGGACAACTCGGCGCCTGTGGACAACTCCCTCGTCGTCGATCTCGCGGACCAGGATTCGTCGGCCTCCCGTGGGACGCTTGGAGTGGGGACCTCGGACTCCCCCCGGGGGGCCCAGGCGGAATCGATTCCGATCGTGGTGTCGGCGAAGTCGGCGGCGGCGCTGCGCAGGCAGGTCGAGCGGATCGGCGCGCTGGAGGCGGCGCCGGTCGACATCGCCTACTCGCTGGTGAGGTCGCGGGCGTTGTTCGAGCACCGGGCCGTGCTCGTCGACGGCGCCGAGGTCGCCGCCGGGGTGGCGGGCGAGCACGTGCTCGCGGTGCTGTTCTCCGGACAGGGCTCGCAGCGGCTCGGCATGGGCAAGGAGCTGTACGCGAGGTTCCCGCAGTTCGCGGACGCGTTCGACGACGTGCTCGCGCATCTCGACCCCGGCCTCAAGAGCGTCGTCTGGGGCGACGACGAGGAAGCGCTCAACCAGACCGGCAACGCGCAACCGGCGCTGTTCGCGTTCCAGACGGCGCTCTACCGGCTGCTCCAGGCGTTCGGCATCAAGCCCGCCCACCTCGCCGGTCACTCGATCGGTGAGATCGCGGCGGCCCACGTCGCGGGAGTGCTCAGCCTGCAGGACGCGGCGAAGCTGGTGCGGGCGCGCGCGAGCCTCATGCAGGCGTTGCCGCGCAACGGCGCGATGGTGGCCGTGCAGGCGAGCGAGGAGGAAGTTACCCGGCACCTCACCGGCACCGTGTCGATCGCGGCCGTCAACGGGCCGACGAGCGTCGTCATCGCGGGCGACGAGAACGACGTGCTCGCGGTCGCCGGGCGGTTCGAGAAGACCAAGCGGCTCAAGGTCAGCCACGCGTTCCACTCTCCGCTGATGGAGCCGATGCTCGCCGGCTTCCGCGAGGCGATCGGCGACATCGCGTTCCGGCAGCCGCGGATCCCGATCAGCACCACCGGTGACGTCACCGACCCCGAGTACTGGGTCGGCCACGTGCGCGACGCCGTCCGGTTCGCCGACAACGTCGCGCGGATCCCGGCCACCAGGTTCCTCGAAGCCGGACCGGACGGCGTGCTCAGCGCCCTGGTCGACGGCGCCGTCCCGGCGCTGCGCAAGGACCGGACCGAGACGGCGGCGCTGGCCACCGCGCTCGGCCGCCTGCACGTCGACGGCATCACCGTCGACTGGACGCCGTGGCTGACCGGCGGCCGGCTGATCAGCCTGCCGACCTACCCGTTCGACCACGAGCGGTTCTGGCCCAAGGCCGCGGTCGGTGGCCGCGCGGGCGACCCCGCCGCGCACGGGCTCACCTCCGGCGGCCACCCGCTGCTGAGCGCGGCCATCTCGGTCGCCGGCGCCGACGAGTTCGTCCTGAGCGGACGGATCAGCCTCGCGACGCACCCGTGGCTCGCCGACCACGTCGTCGGCGGCGCCGTGCTGTTCCCCGGCACCGGGTTCCTCGACTTCGCGATCCGCGCGGGCGACCTGGTCGGCTGCGACCGCGTCGACGGGCTCACCATCGTCGTCCCGCTCGTGCTGCCGGACCGCGACGCCGTCGCCGTCCAGGTCCGCGTCGGGCCACCGGACGACCACGGGCGCCGGCCCGTCGGCATCCACTCCCGGCAGCACTCCGGCGAGTGGGTCCAGCACGCCGGCGGCACCCTCGCCGCGGGACCGCACCAAACCCAGCTCGACACGGGCGAATGGCCGCCCGCCACCGCGACACCCCTGGACCTGGAAGGGTTCTACGACACCCTCGCCGAAGGCGGGCTCGCGTACGGGCCGGTCTTCCGCGGGCTGCGGCAGGCGTGGCGCCACGGCGACGAGGTGCTCGTCGAGGTCGCGCTGCCGGAGAGCGCCGACGACGCCGCCACGTTCGGCGTGCACCCGGCGCTGCTCGACGCGGCACTGCACGCGATCACGTTCGTCGACGGCGCCGGACAGGGCCTGCCGTTCGAGTGGAACGGCGTGTCCCTGCACGCCATCGGGCCGTCGCGGCTGCGCGTCCGGCTCAAGCCCGCCGGTGGCGACGCCGTCGAGGTCACCGCGGCCGACGTCGAGGGCGCGCCGGTGCTGTCGGTGAAGTCGCTCGTGGTCAGGACGCCGTCGGCCGGCCCGGCCGGCAACCCCGTGCACGACTCGCTGTTCCGCGTCGACTGGGTGCCCGTGCCGGTCGGCGAGGCCACCGGGATCGACGCGCGGGTCGTGGAGATCAGCGGCGACGCCACCACCGTGCACGAGACGACCCGGCAGGTGCTGGAGATCCTCCAGAACGCCGAAGAGCGCGTCGTGTTCGTGACCCGCGGCGCGGCGGCCATCGGCGACGAACCGGTCACCGACCTCGCCGCGGCCGCCGCGTGGGGCCTCGTGCGCTCCGCGCAGGCCGAGAACCCCGGCCGGTTCCTGCTCGTCGACCTGGACGAGCACAGCGAGCTGACCCCGGGCATGCTGCTCACCGAGGAGTCCCAGCTCGTCGTGCGCCACGGCACCGTCCACGCCGGACGGCTGGCGCGCCTGCAGACCGGGCCCGCGCTGGTGCCGCCGCCCGCGACGCCGTGGCGCCTCGACACGACCGCGAAGGGCAGCCTGGACAACCTCGTCCTCGCGCCGTGGACACCGGAGCCGCTGCGGGGCAAGCAGGTCCGGGTCGCCGTTCGCGCGGCGGGCCTCAACTTCCGCGACGTGCTGAACGCGCTCGGCATGTACCCGGGCGAGGCCGGCTCGTTCGGCGCCGAGGCCGCCGGCGTCGTCACCGAGGTCGGGCCCGACGTCGAGCACCTCCAGGTCGGCGACGCCGTGTTCGGCATGCTGTTCGGCGGCATGGGACCGGTCGGCGTCATCGAGGAGCCCTACCTCACCAGGCTTCCGGCCGGCTGGACGTTCGAGCAGGGCGCGTCGGTGCCGCTGGTGTTCCTGACCGCCTACTACGCGCTGGTGGAGCTGGGCGCCGTGCGGCCGGGGGAGAAGGTCCTCGTCCACGCCGGCGCCGGTGGCGTCGGCATGGCCGCCATCCAGCTCGCGAAACACCTCGGCGCGGAAGTGTTCGCCACCGCCAGCGAGGGCAAGTGGGACGTGCTGCGCGGCCTCGGGCTCGACGACGACCACATCGGCAACTCCCGCGACACGTCGTTCGCGCGGAGGTTCCCGCGCGTCGACGTGGTGCTCAACGCGTTGACCGGCGAGTTCATCGACGCCTCGCTGGGACTGCTCGGCGAGGGCGGCCGGTTCCTGGAGATGGGCAAGACCGACCTGCGCGAGAACGTCCCCGGCGTCTTCTACCGGCCGTTCGACCTCGGCGAGGCGCACCCCGACCACATCCAGCGCATGCTCGTCGCGCTCATGGACCTGTTCGGGCGCAACGTCCTGGAGCCGCTGCCGATCAGGTCGTGGGACGTGCGCAGGGCGCGTGACGCGTTCCGGTTCATGAGCCGCGCCCAGCACATCGGCAAGATCGTGCTCACCGTGCCGGCGGGCTGGGACCCGGACGGCACCGTGGTCATCACCGGCGGCACGGGCGGCCTGGGCGCCGAACTGGCCCGGCACCTCGTCGCCCGCGGCGTGCGGAAGCTGTTGCTGCTCAGCCGGCGCGGCCCCGACGCGCCGGGAGCCGAGGAGCTGCGGCGGCTGGACGCGGACGTCACGATCGCGGCCTGCGACGTGGCGGACCGCGACGCGCTCGCCGAAGTCCTCGATGGACACGACGTGACCGCGGTCGTGCACACCGCCGGTGTCCTCGACGACGGCGTGATCGCGTCGATGACACCGGAACGGCTGGAGAAGGTGTTGCGGCCCAAGGCCGACGCCGCGTGGAACCTGCACACCCTGGTGCCGGACGTGCACTTCGTCCTGTACTCGTCGGTGTCCGGCGTGCTCGGCACCGCCGGGCAGGGCAACTACGCCGCGGGCAACGCCTTCCTCGACGCGCTGGCGCAGCACCGGCGCTCCCTCGGCCTGCCCGCGGTGTCACTGGCCTGGGGCGCGTGGACCTCCGAGGTCGGCATGACCGGGCAGATGGACGCGGCCGCGCTGGAGCGGCTGGAGAAGTCCTCGATGCCGCCGATCTCGCTGGAGCACGGCCTCGCGCTCTTCGACGCCGCCATCGGCGCCGACGAGCCGCTCGTCGTGCCCGCCCGCATCGTCACGGGCGCTGCCGCCGCCACCGCGGTGGTGCCCCCGTTGCTGCGCAACCTCCTGCGGGGCGGGCGCAGGACGGCGGCGCGCACTCAGGGCACCCTCGCGCTCGAAGGCTTGCGGGACGTCCGGCCCGCCGAGCGCGTCAGGACCCTGGTGGACCTGGTCCGCGGCGAGGCCGCGGCCGTCCTCGGCCACGCCGCGGCGGACGCGATCGACGCCGGCCGCGAGTTCCGGCAGCTCGGCTTCGACTCGCTGACCTCGGTGGAGCTGCGCAACCGGCTCGGCACGGCGACGGGCCTCACGCTGCCCGCGACGCTGGTGTTCGACTACCCGACCCCGCAGGCACTGGCCGAGCACCTGCTCGCCGAGCTCTTCGGCGGGCGCACCGACGTCGAGGACTCGGTGCGGGTCTCCGACGAGGCCGTCGCGATCGTCGGCATCGCCTGCCGGTTCCCCGGCGGCGTCTCGACGCCGGAGGAGCTGTGGGAGCTCGTCCTCGGCGGCCGCGACGCGATCACCGGCTTCCCGTCCGACCGCGGCTGGGACGAGAACCTCGTCGGCGACGGCGCCGGCCAGTCCGTCACCGGGCAGGGCGGCTTCATCGACGGCATCGCCGACTTCGACCCCGCGTTCTTCGGCATCTCGCCGCGCGAGGCCGTGTCGATGGACCCGCACCAGCGGCTCGTGCTGGAGACGTCGTGGGAGGCGCTGGAGCGCACCGGCATCGACCCGCTGACCCTGCGCGGGTCCCGGACAGGCGTCTACGTCGGCGCGTCCGGGCAGGACTACGCCCACCTCGTGCTCGCGTCCGAGCAAGCCCTGGAGGGGTACTCGGGCACCGGGACGTCGCCGAGCGTCATCGCCGGCCGGGTGTCGTACGCGCTGGGGCTCGAAGGCCCGTCCATGACGATCGACACGGCGTGCTCGTCGGCGTTGGTGGCGCTGCACTTGGCGGTGCAGGCCCTGCGCAACGGCGAGTGCTCGTTGGCGCTCGCCGGCGGTGTGCAGGTCATGTCGGCGCCGGGTGCGTTCAGGGAGTTTTCGCTACAGGACGGCCTCGCGCGTGACGGCAGGTGCAAACCCTTCTCCGACAACGCCGATGGCACGGCATGGTCGGAAGGCATCGGCGTGCTCGTGGTGGAACGCCTGTCCGATGCGCTGGCCAACGGTCACGACGTGCTCGCGGTCGTGCGTGGTTCCGCGGTCAACCAGGACGGCGCGTCCAACGGCCTGACTGCCCCCAACGGTCCGTCACAGCAGCGGGTGATCCGGCAGGCGCTGGCTTCGGCGGGCCTCAAGTTCGCCGACGTCGACGCCGTGGAAGCGCACGGCACGGGCACGACCCTGGGCGACCCGATCGAGGCCCAGGCCCTGCTCGCCACCTACGGCCAGGACCGCTCCGAACCGCTGCTGCTCGGCTCGATCAAGTCCAACATCGGCCACACGCAGGCCGCCGCGGGCGTCGCCGGCGTGATCAAGATGGTGATGGCGCTGCGGCACGGCCTGCTGCCCCGCACGATCAACTTCACGGCGCCGTCGTCGCACGTCGACTGGACGGCGGGCGCCGTCCGGCTGTTGCAGGAGAACACGCCGTGGCCCGCCACCGAACGCCCGCGGCGCGCCGGTGTGTCGTCGTTCGGCATCTCCGGCACGAACGCCCACGTGATCTTGGAGGCCGCACCGGCCGTTCCGGAACTGTCAGACCCGGGTGAGACGATCGGAGTGGGGACTTCGCGTCCCCCCAAGGGGGCGCCGCTCGTTTTCTCGGCGAAGTCCCCGGCTTCGCTGCGCGCCCAGATCGACCGGGTCGCGGCGGTCGAGGCCGACCCGTTCGACGTCGGCTTCACGCTGCTCACCCGCTCGCGGTTCGAGCACCGCGCCGTGCTGCTCGACGGTGTGGAGATCGCGCGCGGGCAGGCGGGCAGGCCCAGGCTGGCGGTTCTGTTCTCCGGGCAGGGCTCGCAGCGGCTCGGCATGGGCAAGGAGCTCTACGAGCGCTTCCCGGCGTTCCGCACGGCGCTCGACGAGGTGCTGGAGCACGTCGGCGTCCGCGAGGTCATGTGGGGCGACGACGCGGAGGCGCTCGACCGGACCGGGAACGCGCAGCGCGCTCTGTTCGCGGTCGAGGTGGCGCTGTTCCGGCTCGCGGAGGCCTTCGGCGTCGAACCGGACCACGTCGGCGGCCACTCCGTCGGCGAGATCGCCGCCGCGCACGTCGCGGGCGTGCTGAGCCTCGAAGACGCCGCCAAGCTCGTCAACGCGCGCGCCACGCTCATGCAGGCACTTCCCGCCGGAGGAGCCATGATCGCGGTCGAGGCGGCCGAAGAAGAAGTCACGACAACGGACTCGGTGTCGATCGCGGCCGTCAACGGGCCGAGGTCGCTGGTCCTCGCGGGCGAGGAGCACGCGGTCCAGCGGCTCGCCGACGGGTTCGCGGAGCAGGGGCGCAAGACTAAGCGTTTGCCGGTCAGCCATGCGTTTCACTCGCCGTTGATGGAGCCGATGCTGGACGACTTCCGCGCCGTGGTCACGGCGCTGGACTTCGCCGCGCCCCGCATCCCCCTCGTCTCCACCGTCACCGGCCGCCTGGCCGGAGCCGAGGTCACCGAGCCCGAGTACTGGGTGCGGCACGTCCGGGAGACCGTGCGGTTCGCCGACGCCGTCACGACGCTCGAAGCCGCCGGCACCGGAGCCTTCCTCGAGATCGGGCCGGACGGTGTGCTGTCCGCGCTCGTCGGTGACGCCGTCCCCGCGCTGCGCAAGGACCGCGACGAGACCACGGCGTGGCTCACCGCCCTCGCCAGGCTGCACGTCGCGGGCACCGACGTCGACTGGGCACCCGCGTTCGAGGGCACCGGCGCGAAACGCGTCACCCTCCCGACCTACGCGTTCGACCACGACCGCTACTGGCCGACGCCGCTGGCCCGGCCCGCCGACGCGACCGGTCTCGGCCTCGGGCCCGCCGACCACCCGCTGCTCGGCGCCGCGATGACCGTGGCGGGCGAGGACGCCGTCGTGTTCACCAACCGGCTCACGGCCGCGTTCCCGGAGACGGCCTTCGCCGAGATCGCCTTCCGGGCGGCGGACCAGGTCGGTTGCGGCACGGTCGAGCACCTCGTCGTCACCGGCCCGCTCACGCCCGGCGACCTCCAGGTCTGGGTCGGCGCACCGGACGGCGGCAAACGCGCCCTCACCGTCTACTCGCGACACGGCGACGAGCCGTTCACGAAGATCGCCACCGGCACCCTCGCTGAAGGCGAGCACCACGCCGGCTTCACCGTCACCGAGTGGCCGCCGAAGGGCGCGACCGCCATCGGCGAGCAGATCTGGCAGTCGGGTGACGCCGTGTACGCGGAGGTCGCGCTGCCCGAAGACGTGCCGGACGCCCGGTTCTACGGGGTGCACCCCGCGTTGCTCGACGCCGCGACCAGGATCGTCGAGGACACCGGGGTGCCCGTGGAATGGCACGGCGTCAGCCTGCACGCGGTCGGCGCCGGCACGCTGCGGGTGAGGCTGCGCGACGGCGGGTTCGCCGCGGTCGACACCACCGGAGCGCCCGTCGTGTCGGCGCGCGAGGTCGTCTTCGGCGCACCGCTCACCGCCCAGCGGCACCAGGACTCGCTGTTCCGCCTCGACTGGGTGCCCGCACCCGAGACCCGGCCCGCCGCCGACGTCCGCGAGGTCCGGTTCGCCGGCGACACCGTCGAAGAGGCGTACGAGTTCGCCGCCAGGGCGCTGGAACTGGTGCAACGGTCGGAAGACCGCCTGGCGTTCGTGACGAGCGGCCTGGCGGGCGCGACCGTCGAGGGCCTCGTCCGCACCGCCCAGTCGGAGAACCCGGGACGCTTCCTGCTCGTCGACACCGACGGCAGCGCGCCGCTGCCCACCGGCCTGCTCGACGCGGGGGAGACCTGGGCCCGCGTCCGCGACGGCCAGGTGCGCGTCGCCCGCCTCGCCCGCGTCACCGGCACCGCCGAGCCGGCCGCGTGGGACCCGGACGGCACCGTCCTGATCACCGGCGGCACCGGCGGGCTGGGCGCCGAGCTCGCCCGGCACCTCGTCGCCGAGCGCGGCGTCCGGCGCCTGCTGCTGCTGTCCCGGCGCGGCGGCGACGCACCGGAAGCCGTGGCGCTGCAGGCCGAACTGGCCGCGCACGGCGCCACCGCCACGTTCGCCGCCTGCGACGTCGCGGACCTCGACGCCGTCAGGAAGGCCGTCGAGGGCGTCAAGCTCACCGCCGTCGTCCACACCGCCGGCGTGCTCGACGACGGCACCATCGGCTCGCTCACGCCGCAGCGGCTCGCCACCGTCTTCCGGCCCAAGGTCGACGGCGCCTGGAACCTCCACGAAGCCACGAAGGAGCAGGACCTCGACGCCTTCGTGCTCTACTCGTCGGTGTCGGGCGTGCTCGGCAGCGCCGGCCAGGGCAACTACGCCGCCGCCAACGCCTTCCTCGACGCGCTGGCCGAACACCGGCGCGCGCGGGGACTCGTCGCCACCTCGCTGGCGTGGGGGCCGTGGGAGCAAACCGGTGGCATGACGGCACGTCTGCGGGACGGCGCGATGGACCGCATCGGCCGCACCGGCATGCCGCCCCTGACCGTCCGGCAGGGCATGGCCCTGTTCGACGACGCGACGTCCCGCGACGACGCGGTGCTCGTGCCCGCGCGCATCGGCACCGGCCGCCCCACCGGCCCGGTCGCCGCGGTGCTGCGCGGCCTCGTGCGGGGCGGGAAGCGCACCGCGGGCACCGGCGCGGAGTCCACTCCGGACCTCGCGGCGACGTTGGCCGCGTTGCCGGAGGAGGAACGCCCGAAGTACCTCACCGACCTCGTCCGCGGCCACGCGGCCGGCGTCCTCGGGCACTCCTCGCCCGCGGCGATCGACACCGGCAAGCAGTTCCGCGACCTCGGCTTCGACTCGCTGACCGCCGTCGAGCTGCGCAACAGCCTCGCCGCCGCGACGGGGCTGAAGCTGCCCGCCGGACTCGTCTTCGACCACCCGACCCCGGCGGAGCTCGCGGCCCACCTCGCGGGCGAGCTGCTCGGCGGCGACGACACCGCGGCGTCGGTCACCGGCGAGCTCGACCGGCTGGAGGCCGCCCTGGCCGCCACCCCGGCCGAGGACCTCGCCCGCGACGGCGTCGCCGCCCGCCTGCGCGCCCTGCTCGCCCGGTACGGCGGCAGCCAGCCCGACGAGGACGCGGTGAGCGACCGCATCAACTCGGCGACCGTGGACGACGTGTTCGCCTTCATCGACAACGAACTCGGCCGACGCACCGAGCGCTGACCCCTTTACCGGACGGAAGGTTTCCGGCGATGCCGAACGAAGAGAAGCTCGTTGAGTACCTGAAGTGGGTCACCGCCGATCTCGCCCAGACCCGCCGGCGCCTGGAGGAGGTCGAGTCCGGCAGGCACGAGCCGGTCGCGATCGTGGGCATCGCGTGCCGCTTCCCCGGCGGCGTCCGCTCCTCCGAGGACCTGTGGGAGCTGGTCGCGGCCGGCCGGGACGCCATCACCGGCTTCCCGACCGACCGCGGCTGGGACCTGGGCGCCCTGGCCGGCGGCACCAGCGCGACCCTGCAGGGCGGGTTCCTCTACGACGCCGCCGACTTCGACGCGGGCTTCTTCGGCATCTCGCCCCGCGAAGCACTGGCGATGGACCCCCAGCAACGCCTGCTCCTGCAAACCACCTGGGAGGCCGTCGAACGCGCGGGCATCGACCCGACGACGTTGCGCGGCTCCCGCACCGGCGTGTTCATCGGCACCAACGGCCAGGACTACGGCCACGTCCTGATGGCCTCCCAAGAGGACGTCGAGGGCCACGCGGGCATGGGCACCGCCGCCAGCGTCATCTCCGGCCGCGTCTCCTACACCTTCGGCTTCGAAGGCCCCGCCGTCACCGTCGACACCGCCTGCTCCTCCTCCCTGGTCGCACTGCACCTCGCCGCCGCCGCGCTGCGCAACGGCGAGTGCTCGCTGGCCCTGGCCGGCGGCGTCACCGTCATGGCCACCTCGTCGAACTTCGCCGGATTCACCCGGCAGGGTGGCCTCGCGACCTCCGGCCGCTGCAAGGCGTTCTCGGACGACGCCGACGGCACCGGCTGGTCGGAAGGCGTCGGCGTGCTGCTCGCCGAGAAGCTCTCCGACGCCCACCGCCACGGCCACCCGGTGCTCGCCGTCGTCGCGGGCAGCGCGGTCAACCAGGACGGCGCCTCCAACGGCCTCTCCGCCCCGAACGGCCCCGCCCAGCGCGAGGTGATCAAGGCCGCCCTGGCGTCCGCGGGCCTGTCCGCATCCGACGTCGACGTCGTCGAGGCGCACGGGACCGGCACCGTGCTCGGCGACCCGATCGAGGCCGAAGCCCTCCTCGCCACCTACGGCCAGGACCGGGCGACCCCGCTGAGGCTCGGCGCCGTCAAGTCCAACATCGGCCACACCCAGGCCGCCGCGGGCGTCGCCGGCGTGATCAAGGTCGTCGAGGCGCTCCGCCACGGCACCCTGCCGCCCACCCTGCACGTCACGGCGCCGTCCTCCCACGTCGACTGGTCCGCGGGCAACGTCTCGCTGCTCACCGAGACCACCCCCTGGCCCCGCGGGGAGAAACCCCGTCGTGCGGGCGTGTCCTCCTTCGGGGTGAGCGGCACCAACGCCCACGTCATCATCCAGGAGGCCCCCGACGCCCCTGAACGGTCCACTCACACCCCGGCCGGCCCGGAATCGTCAGACCACCCTGAGACGATGGGAGTGGGGACCTCGGCCTCCCCCGGAGGGGGCCAGCCGGGATCGATCCAGGACCTGGCGGGCAGGCACCCGCTGGTCGTGTCGGCGAAGTCGCCCGCCGCGCTGAAGGCGCGCATCGAGCAGGTCCGGGCCCTCGACGGCGACCCACGGGACATCGCGTACTCGCTGCTCACCACGCGCCCGACGACGTTCGACCACCGGGCCGTGGTCCTGGACGGTGCGGTGATCGCCGAAGGGGTGGTGGCGCGCAAACCGTTCGCCGCGCTGTTCTCCGGGCAGGGCGCGCAGCGGGCCGGCATGGGCAAGCAGCTCTACGAGGCGTTCCCCGCGTTCCGGGAGGCCCTCGACGCGGCCCTGCGCCACCTCCCGCCGGACCTGCGGCGGGTCATGTGGGAGGACGAGGAGGAGCTCGGCCGGACCGGGTGCACGCAGCCCGCGCTGTTCGCGTTCGAGGTCGCGCTGTACCGGCTGCTGGAGAGCTTCGGCTTCCGCGCCGACCACGTCGCCGGCCACTCGGTCGGCGAGATCGCCGCCGCGCACGTCGCCGGCGTGCTCACGCTCGAGGACGCCGCCCGGCTCGTCCGCGAACGCGCGCGTCTCATGCAGCAGCTCCCCGCGGGCGGCGTGATGATCGCCGTCCAGGCCACCGAGGACGAGGTCACCCCGCACCTGACCGGCGGCGTCTCCATCGCCGCCGTCAACGCCGAGGACTCCCTCGTCCTCGCCGGCGCCGAAGGGGAGGTGCACGACGTCGTCGAACGGCTCACCCGCCTCGCCCCGCGCAGGACCAAGCAGCTCCAGGTCAGCCACGCCTTCCACTCGCCGCTGATGGAACCCGTCCTCGACGACCTCCGCGCGGTCGTCGAGGGGCTGACGTTCCGGAGCCCGAAGATCCCGTTCGCGGGCCGGAAGCCCGTGCACGAGCCCGGCTACTGGGTGGACCACGTCCGCGACACCGTCCGCTTCGCCCAGGACGTCCGCGGCATCGGCGACGCCACGTTCGTCGAGATCGGCCCCAGCGCCGTCCTCGCCCCGCTCGTCGACCGCGCCATCCCGGCGATGCGCCGGGACGAGGACGAGGTCACGGCGTTCGTCACGGCGCTCGCCAGGCTCTACACCGCCGGCGCCGGGATCACCTGGCCCGCGACCGGCACGAGGACGGACCTGCCCACCTACCCGTTCGACACCGAGCGGTTCTGGCCGCGCGCCACCACCGCCCCCGCGCCCCGGCCGAACGCCGGCCGCCCCGCGCTGCACGAGGTCAGCTGGGTGAGGTCCACCGCGGACGCCCCGGCCGTCACGGGAGCGCGCTGGGCCATCATCGGCGGCGACGAGTTCGACCTCGCCCACGTCCTGTACTCGGCGGGCCAGTCCGTCACCGGCTATGGCGACACCCTCGCCGAAGCCGCCCAGGCCGGGACGCCGGACGTGTTCGTCGTCGCCGTCACCGGCGACGGCACCCCGCGCAGCGCGCACGCCCAGACCCGGCGCGCCCTGGGCTTCCTGCAGGAGGCGCTCGGGTTCGAGAACTCCCGCGTCGTCTTCGTCAGCCGCGGCGCCGCCACCGGCGAGGACCCCGCCGCGGCGGCCGTGTGGGGCCTCGTCCGCAGCGCGCAGAACGAGCACCCCGGCCGGTTCCTGCTCGTCGACACCGACGGCCTCGACGTCTCGGGCGCCCTGCTCACCCGCCTCGTCAACGGCGACGAGCCGCAGGTCCTCGTCCGCGAGGGCAGGGTCAGGGCCGCCCGGCTGAAGGAACTGCCGGAGAACCCCGGCACCGGGCACGAGTGGGCGGAGGACGAGACCGTCCTGATCACCGGCGGCACCGGCGGCCTCGGCGCCGAACTCGCCCGGCACCTGGTCACCCGGCACGGCGTCCGGCACCTCCTGCTCGCCGGCCGCCGCGGCGAGGACGCCCCCGGCGCGCGCGAGCTCAGGCAGGAGCTGGAGAGCGCGGGCGCCACCGTCACCGTCGCGGCCGCCGACGTCACGAACCCCGACGACGTGCAGACGCTGTTCGCCGCCACCGAACGCCCGATCACCACCGCCGTCCACGCGGCCGGCGTGCTCGACGACGCCCTCGTCGACGCGCTCACCCCGGACCGCCTCGCCGCGGTCCTCGCCCCCAAGGTCGACGCCGCGCACCTCCTGGCCCGGCACGACCTCCGGCGGCTCGTCCTCTACAGCTCGGCCGCCGGCGTCGTGGGCGCCCCCGGCCAGGGCAACTACGCCGCCGCCAACGCCTACCTCGACGCGCTCGCGACGACCCGCCCCGGCACCGTCAGCATCGCCTGGGGACCGTGGGCACAGCACAGCGGCATGACCGCGGGCCTCAGCGAGGCCACCATGGACCGCATCGCCCGCTCCGGCACGCCCCCGCTCGCCGTCGAGCAGGGCCTCGCGCTGTTCGACGCGGCGCTCGCCGCCGACCGGCCCGTCGTCGTCCCGATGCACGTGAGCCACGCCCCGCAGCAGCGCGTGATGCCGCTGCTGCGCGACCTCGTCGACGAGCAGGCCGCCCCGCGGCAGAGCCGGCCGGCCGCCGTCACGCTGCTCGACCGGTTGCGCGAGTCGGACCCCGACGAGCGCGCGATCCAGGTTCGCGACCTCGTCGTGGGCACCTGCGCCGCGCTCCTCGGCCACCCGGACAGCTCCAGGATCGACCCGGAGAAGAACTTCCTGGAGCTGGGCTTCGACTCGCTCATCGCCGTCGAGCTGCGCAACCAGCTCAACGACCTGCTCACCCTCGCGCTGCCGGGCAGCGCCGTGTTCGACAGCGGCACGCCCGCGGCCCTCGCCGCCAGGGTCGACGCCGAGCTCGGCACCATCACCGGACCCACCGGCACCGCCGCGGCGGTCAGCGCGAACGACACGGTGGCCGGGCTGTTCATGCAGAGCGTCGCCGCGGGCAAGGTCGTCGAGGGGCTGCGGATGCTCAAGGCCGTCGCCACCCTGCGCCCGATGTTCGACAGCCCGGCCGAGCTGGAGGACCTGCCCGTCCCCGTCACGCTCGCCGACGGGCCGGCGCTGCCCAGGCTGGTCTGCGTCAGCGCTCCCGGCGCGACCGCCGGGGTGCACATGTACGCGCGGCTCGCCGCCCACCTGCGGGGCAAACGGCACGTGTCGGCGCTGCCGCTCATCGGCTTCGGCGAGGGCGAGGCGCTGCCGCGCACCACCGAGGCCGCCGCGAGGTTCATCGCGGAGAGCATCCTCGACGGCACCGACGGCGACCCGTTCGTCCTCGTGGGACATTCGTCCGGCGGCACGCTCGCCTGCTTCGCCGCCGCCGTGCTCGAGCAGACCTGGGGCGTCACCCCGGAAGCGGTGATCATGCTCGACACCCTGAGCATGAACTACAACTCCCGCGAGGGCATGGACTTCGACGCCGTCACGACGAACTACTTCACCACCATGGACTCGCCCGCGGTGACCATGAACAGCGCCCGCCTGTCCGCGATGGCGCACTGGTTCCCGCTCATCGTCGACACCGGCCTGCACACGTCGGCGCCGAAGCTGCTCATCCGCTGCGCCAACGAGGTCAGGGGCACCGACCTCGTGACGACCGAGCAGGAGGTCGACGTGCCCGCCGACGAGATCCGCGTCGTCGCCACCGACCACATGGCGATGGTCAAGGAGGACGCGGGCCTCGTCGCGGGCGTCGTGGAGGACTGGCTCGGCGCGTTCACCGCCGTCAAGGCCTGACAACCAGCCGACAGCGCTCGGCAGAAGAGAATCCGGGAAGGCGTCCATGACCACCACATCGCAGGAACTGCCCCTGATCGGGGTCGAACTGCCGTCGATCCTGACGTTCAGCGAGCTGCGGCTGCGGCTGCAGGAGCAGGCGCCGGTGTGCCGCATCCGGACGCCGGCGGGTGACGAGGGCTGGCTCGTCACCCGGCACGCCGAGGTGAAAGCGCTGCTGCAGAACCAGAAACTCGGCCGGTCCCACAAGGACCCGGCGAACGCGCCGCGGTTCCTGCGCAACCCCATGCTCGACATGCTCGTCACCAGCGACGACATCGAGGTCGAGAAGGAACGCCACGAGAAGAAGCGCGTCCTGTACACCCAGAGCTTCGCCGCCCGCCGCGTCATCGAGCGCCGCGAACGCGTCGAGGCCATCGCGCACGCCAAGCTCGACGCGATCATCGCCGCCGGCCCGCCGGTCGACCTGCACGCCGCCTACTCGATGGACTACTCGCAGCAGGCGTTGTGCGACATGGTCGGCATCCCCGTCGAGGACCGCCGCGCGCTCCTCGACATGATGGACACCGTCGGCGCGTCCGACCAGCAGTCCGCCGAGGCGGGCATGGACCCGCTGTTCGGCTTCGCCGCCGACATCGGCGAACGGCGCCGCTCGGACCTCGGCGACGACGTCATCTCCCGCTTCATCGAGACCGGCCTGACCAACGACGAGATCGGCCTGCACGTCGTCACGCTGCTGTTCACCGGCCTCGCGGGCCTCGCGAGCCACCTCGACTTCGGCGTGCTGCTGTTCCTGCGCAACCCCGAGCAGCGCGCGAAGGCCATGGCCGACCCCGAGATCATGGCGCGCGCCGTCGACGAGGTCATGCGCGCCACCATCAGCTCGCCCGTCCTGCCCCGCTACGCGAGCGAGGACATCGAGATCGGCGGCGTCACGATCAAGGAGGGCGACCTGGTGATGCTGGACTTCAGCCTCGCCAACTTCGACCCCCGCGCGTTCGACAACCCGCACGCGTTCGACGTCACCCGCTCGCCCAACCACCACTTCACGTTCGGCCACGGCATGCGGCACTGCACCGGCGCCCCGCTCGTGCGGATCATCCTCGCCGTCGCCTACACCGCCCTGTTCGAGCGCCTGCCGACGCTGCGGCTCGCGGTGCCGGAGGCCGAGCTCGAGTCGCACCCCGGCGGCCGCCTCGCGGGCGGCCTGGAGAAGTTCCCGCTGACCTGGTGACCTGCCGACCTGGTGACCTCAGTCTTCGTCGGCGAGGCGCGCCTTCTCCGCGAGGCGCGCCTCCTCGGCGCGGAACTCCCGGTAGGTGGCGCGCTCGCGCACCAGCCAGTCCGGGTTCTCCTCCTTGATCGCGGTGATCTGGTCGGTGGTGAGCGCCTCGGTGATGCCGGCGCGCACGAGACCCGAGGTCGAGATCCCCAGCTTCTGCGCGATCAGCTGCTTGGGGTGCGGGCCGTTGCGGCGCAGGTCGCGCAGCCACTGCGGCGGGTTGGCCTGCAGCTCGTCGAGCTCGTCGCGCGACACGACACCCGCCTGGAACTCCTCGGGGGTGGCCTCGAGGTACACGCCCAGCTTCTTCGCGGCGGTGGCGGGCTTCATGGTCTGCTGCGACTTCATGCCGAAAAGAGTAACCGGCTCGTCCGGCCGGAAGCGGCGGCAGGCTAGCCTCAGCACGTGACCGGATCGTTCACGCTCGCGTACGTCCCCGGTGTGACGCCGGGCAAGTGGGCGCGCGTCTGGCAGGAACGCCTGCCGCAGACCCCGCTGACCCTCGTGCTGACCGCCGCCGCCGAAGCCGCGCCGAGGGTGCGGTCCGGCGAGGCCGACGCGGCCCTGCTCAGGCTGCCCGGCGACCGCGAGGACCTGCACGCCATCCCGCTCTACACCGAGACCACCGTCGTCGTGTTCCCGAAGGACCACGAGTTCGCCGCCGTCGGCGAACTGTCCCTCCAGGACCTCGGCGGGCACGTCCTGTGGCAGCCGCTCGACGACACGCTCGACTGGGACTCCCCACCTGGGCAGCCGCCGGTCGAACGGCCGGAGACCACCGCGGACGCCGTCGAGATCGTCGCCGCCGGGGCCGGGTTGCTGGTCGTGCCGCAGTCGCTGGCCCGGCTGCACCACCGCAGGGACCTCAAGCACGCGCCGCTGGACGACGCCCCGCAGTCGCGCGTCGCGCTGGCGTTCCCGATCCGCGACGAGAACCCCGAGCTGGTCGAGCACCTGATCGGCATCGTCCGCGGCCGCACCGTCAACAGCACCCGCGGGCCCGCGGCCGAGCCGGCCGCGAAACAGCAACGGCGGGGTCCCGCGCCGGACCGGCGGCAGCAGCCACCGGCCAAGCGCGCGAAACCCCGCCGCGGTCGCGGACGCTAGTCGTGCACGGAGATCGCCTGCGCCGGGCAGAGACCGCGGGCCGTGCGCGCGGCCGCCTCCGCCGCACCCGACGGGCTGTCGTCGAGCACCACGACGAACCCGTCGTCGTCCTGGTCGAACACGTCCGGCGCGGCCAGCACGCACTGCGCCGAGCCGATGCACTTTCCGGTGTCCACACTGATGCCAGCCATGACGTTCCTTCCCATCACCAGCGCACGGGGAGCGCGTGGAGTCCGAAGAGGACCCCGTCGTACTTGAACTGCAGCTCCTCCAGCGGAACCGCGATCTCGAGGTTCGGCAGCCGCTGGAACAGGCCGCGGTAGGCGACGTCCATCTCCAGCCGCACCAGGTTCTGCCCGAGGCACTGGTGCACGCCGTAGCCGAACGCCACGTGACCCGTCGCCGAACGGGACGGGTCGAACTCGTGCGGCCGCTCGAACACCTCCGGGTCGTGGTTCGCGCCCGCCACGAGCGGCACGATCCCCTCGCCCTTGCGGACGAGCTGCCCGCCGATCTCCACGTCCTCGACCGCCACGCGCAACGCCACCAGGTCCGCGACCGAGTGGTAGCGCAGCAGCTCCTCGATCGCGCGCTCGTCACCGATCCACTGCTTCTGCTGCAGCAACGTGACGACACCGAGCGAGATGTTGTTCGCCGTCGTCTCGTGGCCCGCGATCAGCAGCAGCATCGCGACGCCGGAGAGCTCCTGGGGCGTCAGCAGGCCGCCCTGGAGCAGCTTGCTGATGAGGTCGTCGCCCGGCCGCTTGGACTTGATCGAGATCAGCCGGTTGATGTAGCGCAGCAGGTGCTCGGAGGCCTTGTCGCGTTCCTCGTCGGTCGACGTCAGCGTCACCAGGACCTTCGTCTTCTCCTCGAAGAAGTCGCGGTCCACCTTCGGCACGCCCAGCAGCGACGAGATCACCAGCGACGGCACCGAGAGCGAGAAGTCCTCGACGAGGTCGGCGGAGTCGCCCTTGGCCGTCATCTGGTCGATCGACCGGTCGACGATCTCCTCGACCGCCGGGCGCAGCGACCGGATGCGGCGCACCGTGAACTCGGGGATCAGCGCCTTGCGGAACCTGTTGTGGTCGGGCGGGTCCAGCGACACGAACCAGCCCGGCACGTCGTCCGCGGACGGCGCGCCCACGGTGCGCGACGGCCGCGGAAAGCCCTCGTGCGTGGGGTTGGAGCTGATGCGCGGGTCGGTGAGGACCGAGCGAACCTCCTCGTGCCGCGTGACCAGCCACACCGTCTCGCCGGACGGCAGCGCGGCCTTCACCAGGCCGGGTCGCTCGCGGAAGTCCGCGTACTCCGGGGGAGGGAACGGCGCGCCGGGACGGCGCAGCATGAACGGGACCAGGTCAGTGCTCGTCATGTCTCATTCCCCGTAGAACTGGCGGACGTGCCGCACGATGTAGTCCTGGTCTTCCTCGGTCAGCTCGGCGTGGGTGGGCAGGTACAGGCCGTCCTCGGCGAACCGGTTCGCGTTCAGCGTCGGCCACACCGGGTCCAGGTAGCCGGGCTGCCTGCTCATCGGCTTGAAGAAGAGGCGGGTCTCGATGCCGTTCTCCGCGAGGTGGGCCATCAGCTCGTCCCGGCGCTCCGCGCGCAGGTCGTACATCCACAGCACGTCCCGCGGCGGCATGAGGGTGATGCCCTTGATGCCCCGCAGTCCCTCGTCGTAGCGCTTCTCGATCTGCGCGCGGGCCGCGAGGATCTCGTCGAGGCGTTCGGTCTGCGCCAGCGCGACCGCGGCCTGCAGGTTGGTCATCCGGAAGTTGTAGGCGAGCTTCTTGTGCAGGAAGCTGTGGTCGCGGGTGAACGCCATGCCGCGCAGGTGCGCCATCTGCCGCGCCAGGTGCGGGTCGTTCGTCAGGCAGATGCCGCCCTCACCGGAGGTGATGATCTTGTTGGCGAACAGCGAGAACGCCGCGATGTCACCGGTCGGCCGGACGCCGTGCGCCTCCGCCGAGTCCTCGACGACGCGCAGGTTGTACTCGTAGGCGAGCTCGAGGATCGGCTCCATGTCGCACTGCCGGCCGTAGACGTGCACCGGCATGATCACCTTGGTGCGCGGGGTGATCTTCTCCTCGATCTTCGCGACGTCGATGTTCAGGTCGTCCGCGCAGTCCACGAACACGGGGGTCGCGCCGGTGTAGGTCACCGCCCACGCGCTGGCGATCATGGTGAACTCGGGCACGATCACCTCGTCACCCGGTCCGACACCCAGTGCGCGCAACGCGAGCGTCAGCGCGGTCGTGCCCGACGAGCAGGCCACGCCGTGCTTGACGTTGTTGTAGGCGGCGAAAGCCTCCTCGAACTGCGGCACGTACGGGCCCTGCGAGGAGATCCAGCCGTCGGTCACGGCCTTCGACGTGTACTCGAGCTCGTTGCCGCGCAACGAAGGCATCGACACGGGGTAGCGGTAGCTCATCGTCAACTCACTTCGGTGCCGTCTACTCGGGGTGCCGTTCAGTTCTGGGGCCGTCTGGTTCTGGGGCCGTCTGGTTCTGGGGCCGTCTGGTTCTGGGGCCGTCTAGTTCTGGGACGCCGTCTGCTTCCGGGACGCCGGCTGCTCTTCTGGCGCCCGCCGGGCCAGGGCCGGGAGGGAGAGGATCAGGTCGGCCGCGGTCTTGCGGCCGCCCGCGGCGTGCTGCAGCGCGGCGAGGCGTTCGGCGTTCTCGCGGAACTCCGGGTTGTCCAGGACGCGGGTGAGCTTGTCCACGACGTCCGCGGGGTCGACGGTGTGCGGCTTGTCCAGCGTCAGCCCGACACCGAAGCTCTCGGCGCGCACGGCCTGGTCGTAGCAGTCGACCCACAGCGGCCGCGACACCATCGGCTTGCCGAAGTAGATGCTCTCGGTGTAGGCGTTCCCGCCCGCGTGCGTGAAGAACAGCTTGACGTTCGGGTGCGCCAGCACGTCGAGCTGCGAGGGCACCCACGACTCGATGCGCAGGTTGCCGGGCAGCTCACCGGGCAGGAACCGCTGCTGGTCGCGCGGCAGCTTCCACAGCACCGAGTGCCGGCCGTCGAGGGTGCGGGCGACCTGGACGAACGCCTCGACCTGCTCGCGGGTCAGCCGCGTGATCGTGCCGAAACCCATGTAGACGACGGACTTCTGCGCGTCCAGCCACGCGCCGAGCTCACCGGGCTCCGCCTGGGGCAGCGGCGGCACCAGCGCGCCGACCGTGCGGATCTTCTCCGGGATGTCGAACTCGTAGTCCATCTCCGGGATCGAGTAGCACAGCACCAGCTCGGACTTCTCGACTCGCGCGAACTGGCCGCGCGTCTCCGGCGAGATGCCCAGCTCGGCGATGATCGCGTCGTTGCGGGCGTTGCGTTCCCGGTGCCGCTTCGAGAACGCCATCGCGAGCGTGCGCCACCCGAAGAGCCTGTTGGCCCAGCGCTGGGTCCAGGTCATGTCGGCGGGCAGGCCGGTGTGCGGGCGGGGGAAGTCCTTCGGCGTGTAGGACGGGCCGATCGGCACCGCGGACGTCACCAGGTTCGACGGCACGAACGGGTTGCTGACCACGTAGGGGATGTTCTTGGTGATGGCGACCTCGAAGCCGAACACGCACATCGACTCGATCACCATCAGCGCCGGCTCGATCTCGTCGACGAGAGCGGAGAGTTTGCGGTACTTGGGGATCCGCAGCTCCGGGCGGTCCGTCTGCGCGATGACGGCCTTGCGCGCCTTGAACCGCGACCGCTGCGTCACCTTCGCGTAGACGTCGTCCGGCCACGTCACCGACGACATCTCCGGCACCACGTCGCCCAGCGAGACGAACTCGATCGGGGACCCGACCGCCGCCGCCCGCACCTCGTCGCGCGCCTTGTCGTCCGTGGCGAACCACAGGTTCTCGACACCGCGGCGCGACAGCTCCTCCACGAGCACGAGCATCGGGTTCAGCAGGCCGCTCTCCGGCAGACTGACGAACAAGACGGGCCGCTGGCTCATGACTTCACCCTCCGCGCTGGCGCCTGGTGACCGCGAGCCTGCCGGACGGTGCGGCCGCGTGTCCCGGGAAGGCGGTCTTGTCCAGGAGAAGCCCTAGTGTTGGGATGCCCGGCAGTCCAGGAGAAAACCTAGAACCGGCACGTATCGATTTGATGCGGATGTGCTCGCCTGCGACGCTCGGTGCCGACTCTCCTGCCCGCTCCTGGGGGACGTGGCGGTGACTCATCGACACCGCCGCTCTGTGGCACGACGGCTTTCCTGGCGAGAGGTACATCATCATGACCGGGACGTCCGACAACAGCATGACCGAGGCGCGGCTCGCGGGCCTGATCGAGCGCGACGAGCAGTGGGCCGCCTTGGAGGCGCTGTTGTCGGACTCCCTGTCAGGATCCGGAAGGGTCGCGCTGCTGACCGGTCCGGTGGCGAGCGGGAAGACCGAGCTGCTGCACGCGTTCGGCGAGGCGTCCGGGGTGAGCTTCGTGAAGGCGAGCTGCTCGGCGTTCGAGCGCGACCTGCCCTTCGGGGTGGTGAGCCAGATCTTCCACCCGCTGGACGCCCCGGCCGAGGTGGACGAGCTGCTCGACGCGGCAGCCCGGTCCGCCGACGGGCCGTCCGCCCGGCAGCTGCACGCGCTGTGCATCGCGCTGATGGACCTGACGGCCGAGCGGCCGCTGGTGATCGGCGTCGACGACGTGCAGCACGCCGACTCGTCGTCGCTGCACTGGCTGCTCTACCTGATCCGCCGGCTCGGCCAGGCGAAGGTGCTGCTGATGCTGAGCGAGACCGCGTCGCCGCGCGCCGCGCACACGCCCCTGCACACCGAGCTGTTGCGGCACCCGCACTGCCGCGACGTCCAGCTCGCGCCGCTGGGCGCGCTGGACGGGCTGTTCGAGGCGCCCGCGCACGCCGCGCAGGCGATGGACCTCACCGGCGGCAACCCGCTGCTGGTGCGGTCGCTGCTCGACGACCAGCGGCTGTGCAAGCCGCGGGACGACGGCGGGCTGGTCATCGGCCCCGCTTTCCGGCGGGCGCTGGTCAGCTGCCTGCACCGCTGCGACCACCCCGTGCTGTCCGTCGCGCGGGCGTTGGCGGTCACGGGGGAGCAGGCGACGCCGGAGTCGCTGGGACGCCTGGCCCGGGTCGACACCGAGACCGTCATGTCGGCGCTGGACGTCATGAACGAGGCCGGGTTGCTGCGCGACGGCTGGTTCCGCGACCCGGTGGCCCGTGCGGCCGTCCTGGACGACCTGTCCACACAGGACCGCAAGGAGATGTACCTCGGCGCGGCGCTGCTGCTGCACGACGAGGGCGCGCCGGCCACCGAGGTCGCCCCCTACCTGGTGATGGCCGACCACTCCGAGAACCCGTGGATGGTCCCGGTGTTCGAGGAGGCCGCCGAGCACGCGTTGCGCGACGAGCAGATCGAGACGGCGCTGCGGTACCTGGAACTGGCCCACCGCGCGTGCGTCGAGGTCCACGGGCGGGCGGCCATCGCGGCGAAGCTCGTGCGCGTGGAGTGGCGGGTCAACCCGTCCGCCGCGGGCCGCCGGCTCGGCACGGTGGTGCCGGCGATGCGGGCGGGCCAGCTCTCCGACCGCGACGTGACCTCCCTGGTGCAGCCGATGCTGTGGAACTGCCTGGTGGACGAGGCGACCGAGGCGCTGGAACGGGTCCGGCGCGCGCCGTCCGGCGGGCAGCGGGCGATGGAGCTGTGGCTCGCCTGCTCCCACCCGACGCTGGCCCGGCGCCCGCAGGTCGAGCCCGTGAAGACGCGCACGGTGAGCCTCACGTCCGGCCCGATGCTCAAGGCGGTCACGGCGCTGGCCAACGTGCTGACCTACGGCTCCAACGACGCCTCGGTCACCGACGCCGAGCACGTCCTGCAGGCGGTGCGGCCGTCCGACAGCGGCTCCTGGGGCCCGGAGTCGGCGATGCTCGCGTTGCAGGCCCTGGTGTACGCGGACCGGCTGGACGTGGCGGCGCAGTGGTGCGACCGGCTGCTGGACGAGGCGCGGACGAAGAACCTCGCGGTGGCGCGGGCGTTCTTCTCGAGCGTGCGGGCCGAGGTGTCGCTGCGGCGGGGCGAGCTGGCCAACGCCTTCGAGCACGCCCAGAACGCGCTCGACTTCATGCCCGCCGGCGGGTGGGGCGTCGCCGTGGGGCTGCCGCTGGGGGTCCTGGTCAACGCCGCCACGAAGAGGGGACGCCACGAGGAGGCCGCCGCGTTCCTGGACCAGCCGGTGCCCGAGGCGATGTTCCAGTCGCGGTACGGCTTGCACTACCTGTACGCCCGCGGCCACCACTACCTCGCGACCTCCCGGCACTACGCGGCTCTCGCGGACTTCCTGTCCTGCGGTGAGCTCATGACGTCCTGGGGCGTGGACCAGCCCAGCGTGGTGCCGTGGCGCACCTCGGCCGCGGAGGCGTGGCTGCAGCACGGCGCCAACCGGGACGAGGCCAAGCGGTTGATCAACGAACAGCTCGCGCGGCTGGGCCCGGAGGCCACCCGCACACGAGGCGTGGCGTTGCGGCTGCTCGCGGCCACCAACCAGCCGCACAACCGGCCGCAGCTCCTCCAGGACGCCGTGGCGATCCTGGAGGAGTACGGCGACCAGTACGAGCTGGCCCGTGCCCTCGCCGACCTGTCCAAGGCCCACCAGGCCCTGCGCGAGCACCGCCGGGCCTGGACCGTCGCCCGGCGCGGCTGGCACGTCGCCAACGTCTGCGACGCGGCGGAGCTGGCCGAGGAGCTGCTGCCCTCCCGCGGCAAGGCCGATGCCGACGACGCGCCGGCGGAGGAGAGGCCGGTGGACCCGATCGCCACGCTGACCGACGCCGAGCGGCGGGTGGCGGCGCTCGCGGCCGTCGGGTACACGAACCGGGAGATCGCGTCGAAGCTCTACATCACGCCGTCGACCATCGAGCAGCACCTGACCAGGGTCTACCGGAAGCTGAACGTGAAGTACCGCAAGGACCTGCCCGCGGACCTGCACTCGTACCTGCCGAGCACGGCTTGAAGAGCCACCTGAACGCCGGCCTCGCCGTCGGGTGACGGTTGTCCGCCCATTCCTGCCCGTTCCGGCGGCGTATCGCCGGAACGGGTGGAGTTTTCGGGTGCCTGCCTCGCAGGTGCAGGGTCGTCCGCGTCTGTCCTGCAATCCAGGCGCGGGTGGCCTGGAGGCCGAGCCTCTTCCGGAGGAACGTGGTCCGGACAGGGGCGGGAAGCGGTGGCGGGAGAAGGTCGAGAGCGGGCTCGGTGCGCTTTCCGGCTTCGCCACCGTCGTGGGAACGGTGGCGGATCGTGGTGCTCGCGTGCCGGCTCGGAGTGCTCCTGGTGAGAACCCGCCGCCGCTCTGGCTGACAGGAGGGGTGGCGCCGCCCGGTGGCGCCACCCCTCCTTCCCGTGACAGGACGGCGACTGCGGAGTCCTCGACCTCGCACCGGCAGGACAACCCCGTCGAGTCATGCCGGTCCCCGCACCGCACGGTTGTTCTCCGCGCAGTGCGGGCTCACAGCAGCGGAAGCTGCTCCTTCAGCTCCTTCACCAGCTCGGGCAGGTCCGCCCGGTCGTCGGCGAACCCGAACACGTAGTAGTCCGGCCGCACCAGGGCCGCCACCTTCTTGTGCCCGGCGAGCCACGGCAGGTAGGTCCGCTCCACGTCCACGACCTCGTGCGCCCGGACGATCTTCGGCGGGATCCCGGCCGGCATCACCCGCACGAGCTGCGCCCCCAGCACCTTGAGGAACTCCAGCTCGTCCTCGCCCAGGGCCTCGTACGGGTCGAGCGTCGTGATGAGCTGCCAGCCGCGCCCGACGACCTCGTCGAAGCGGTCCCGCGCGGTTCCCCGCGCCACCACGCCCTGCGGCGACAGCTCGCCGTCGGGCAGCGAGACGCCGGCGGCGCGGCGCCGGACGACGCCGTCCTCCAGCGCGTAGGCGGACGGGGCGAGGTCGACGCCCTCGGGCTTGGACTGCATCGCGATCAGGAACGCGTCCCGCCGGGCCGCGGCGACCGGGTCCAGCTCCGACACGATCTTGCCCACCTCGATGGACATCTCGATGGTGTGCCGCACCTGCCGGGAGCGCTCGGCCTGGTAGGCGTCGAGCAGCGAGTCCCGGGCGACGTCGCGCAGCACCAGGTCGAGCTTCCACGCGAGGTTCACCGCGTCGCGGATGCCCGAGCACATGCCCTGGCCCGCGAACGGCGGCATCAGGTGCGCGGAGTCGCCGGCCAGCAGCAGCCGGCCCTCGCGCCACTTGTCCGCCATCGCCGCCTGGAACGTGTAGACGATGTTGCGGGTGAGATCGGCGTTGTCGGGGGTCACGTCGTAGGGGGCGAGGAGCTCCCACATGCGTTCCTGAGTGGACAGCTCCTCGATGGACTCGCCGGGCAGCCGCATGAACTCCCAGCGCCGGTGCCCGCGGCCGGACGCGACGATCGTGGTCGGCCGGGCCGGGTCGCACACCTGCACGTCGTTGGGGCGGAAGGAGCGCTTCTCGTGGAAGACCACGTCGACCAGCAGCCAGTCGTGCTTGAAGTTGAGGTCGATCATCCGCGTGCCCATGACGTCGCGCACGAAGCTGTTCGCGCCGTCGCAGCCGACCACCCACGAGGCCGTCACCGGGCCCTCGAAGTCCGGTCCCGGTGCGGTGATCGAGACGACCGAGCCGTTGTCCTCGATCGCCTCCACCTTGTGCCCGAACAGGGTGGTGATGTTCGGCAGCGTCGCGACGTGCGCGCGCAGGGCCCGCTCGAACGTGGGCTGGTGCATCACGGTCGCGATGGGCCAGCCGTCGCGGCCGGGCTCGTAGGGCGCCTCGAACGAGAACAGCTCGCGGCCCTCGGCGTTCTGGAACATGTACTGCCCCAGCGGTTCGCCGAGCTCCATCAGCTCGGCGCCGATGCCGGCGGAGGCGAACGAGCGGGCCGTCTCGCCGTCGAACGCCACGACCCGCGGGAACGGGTACTGGTCGCGGTACTTCTCCAGGATGACGACCCGCCATCCCTTGTGCGCGAGGAGAATGGACAGGACGAGGCCGACCGGGCCGCAGCCGACCACCGCGACGTCTGCCGTAACAGACCCCGGGGTGGTGTCGGCGGCGGCCCGGCCGGCCAGCTGCGGTGACGTCATCTGTTTCCCTGTCTGCGCAGTGCTCGTCGGTAGGGGTCAGAAAACCGAGTCGATCACTCCGAGCGCCTGGTCGGGGTTCAGGCGGGGGTCGCAGAGGGTCTCGTAGCGCTCGGAGAGGGCCGACTCGTCGGGCACGGGCCCGCCGACGCACTCCGTCACGTCGGTCGCGGCCACTTCCAGGTGCAGTCCGGCCGCGTGCGCGCCCTCGGTCTCCAGGATGTGCCGGAACGCCGTGGCCTCCTCGATGATATGGCTGACAAGTCGAGTCTTTCGCCCACACTTCGCCTTGACCGTGTTGCCGTGCATGGGGTCCGAGACCCAGACGACCGGGTGCCCGGCGCGCTGCACGGCGCGCACGATCGGTGGCAGGGCGACGTGCACGTCCTCCCGGCCCATGCGGACGATCAGGGTCAGGCGGCCGGGCGTGTGGTGCGGGTCGAGCACCTGGCACAGGCGCACCACCGTCTCGGGGTCCGCGGTCGGGCCGACCTTGACGCCGATGGGGTTCGCGATGGCGGCGAACATCGAGACGTGCGCGTGGTCGAGCTGGCGGGTGCGCTCGCCGATCCACGGGAAGTGCGTCGAGGTGAGGAACTGCTCGCCGGTGCGCTCGTCGGTGCGGATGAGCGCGTTCTCGTAGTCCAGCACCAATGCCTCGTGAGCTACCCACGGGCCACCGGACAGTTCCTCGACGATTCCCGACCAATGGGCGCGCACTTCCCGGATGACGGCGGCCGAGGCGTCGTAGGCCCGCAACATTCGCTCGGGGTCGTGCCGGCGGGCGGAGACGCTGTTCTCGAACGAATTGATCAGCTCGCCGCGGAAAGAGGGCAGCTCGATTCCGTCGACGGTTTCGAAGTTGCTCGACCGGGGCTTGGCGTACTGGCCCGCCATGCGCCCGAACCGGGCCACCTGCTGACCGGTCCGCTCCGCCATCCGGGCGGCGACGCGCTGCACGTTCCGCACCTTTCGGGAAGTTGTCAGCGGATCGGCGTCGGAAAAGGACTCCGCGCAGTCGCCGAGCTGCAGCACTCGCGCCTCACCGAGGGCGGCGAGACCAAGAGCACGTTTGGCCTCGCGAATTTCGGAATGCGCCACGAGGGGGAGCGCGCCGGACAGTTCGGCTTCGATCAGGTCGAAGTCGGGGTGGTGGTGCCAGTGGGGCTGCTGCGTCGCGGGCAGCGTCATCCACGGCGCGTCGGTCCGCGTGGTCGTGAACTCCGTCAGCTTCACCGTCTGAGGCATCGGTCTCGCTCCTGGTCCTGGTTCGGCCGGCGGGGTCAGGCGACGACGCCCTCGATCTCCACGAGGAGATCGGAGCGGCAGACGTCGACGTTGAGGTACTGGACGCGGGCGTTCGGGGAGAAGCGCTCCTCGCACATCCTGCGCACGAGCGGGATGTCGGAGCGGTGCCGGACGTAGACCTTGATGTTGTCGAGGTCGAGCAGGGAGTTGCCCTGCGCGATCTCGTAGTCCGCCAGGTTCTCGTCGGAGATCAGGTGCTCGATGTTGTCCAGTGACAGCTTCACCTGCGCGGCGATGTCACCGGCGTGCAGCGTCTCGTGGCCGCGGATGCTGGCGGTGCCGGCCACGTAGATCTGCCCTGACCTGCGGTCGGTGTGCGTGGAGGCGAGGTAGGTGGCCCGCGCGAACTTGGGCGGGCGGGGGCCGTACTGCCTCGGGTAGTGGTAGGCGGCCATCTGCTTGGAGTTCTCCACCGACGTGAGCGCGGCGGAGCGGGAGGCGAGGAAGTAGAACGCGATACCGCCGCCCAGCGACCCGATCCCGGTCGCGCTCGGCACCTCCTGGTCGCCGAAGTGGAAGAGCTCGAACGCCTCCGCGCGGCCCTTGCAGAAGTCCCGGTAGATCTCGAGGCCCTCGCAGTTGTCGGCGTTGATGTGGTTGATGAAGTTCCACATGCGGAAGCAGTTCTTGTAGCCGAGCGTGTCCATCAGGTCGAGCGCCGCGACGTAGGCCGACCGGGTGTCGTCGGTGTAGCGGCCCGTCGGGGCGATCCGGCCGGCGATGAGGAGGTACTCGCCGTCGTGGGCGTAGACGACGCCGTGGTGCTCGCCGGTCTCGACGGGCCCGGTGGTCGTCCAGACCTCCGCGAATGCCTCGCCGGCGTCGGCGGCCATGTGCAGGTCCAGCGTGAGGAGACCATTCTCGACGCGCGGGCCGGTGCACTCGGTCGTGTAGTTGACAACTCCGAGGACGTTTCCGTCGGCCGCGATGTCGCTGACTTCGGTCAGGCCGGTGAAGATCGAGCCGGGAAGGCTCACCGCCTGCTGCGCCTGAGTCATTTGAATGCCCCTCCGAGGAGTCGATAAATCATTGTGCGGAGTGAAGCCTTTATTTCTTCGGCACTTCTCTTCCGGGCCGGTGATCAAAGATTAGCACCGGCCGGGCTCCGCAAAACTCGTCGGCGAGGGGAAAGCAGTTCCGGGCCGGAGGATAGGGGGGTGCTAGGGGGGTGCTAGGGGATTTCCTACTTACCGGCGCGAGGAGGCCGAGGCTAGCATCGCCCGAGGTGCAAGCCTCGTCGCCAGGAAATAGGGAGCGCCGTCGGCATGTTTCGAACCGAGCTCATCCGGCCGTTGTCCGAGCTGCTGCGACACCACGCCGCGAACACGCCGGAGAAGGTCGCGTTCGCGGACTCGCGCCGCGCGGTCACGTACGCGGAGCTGGAGCGGCGGACCCGGCGGCTCGGCGGGCACCTCGCCGCGCTGCGGCTGCAACCGGGGGACCGGGCGCTGATCTTCCTGGGCAACGGCGTCGACACCATCGAGAGCTACCTGGGGATCACGCGCGCGAACGCGGTCGCGGTGCCGTTCAACCCGCACTCCGCCGACGCCGAGCTCGCCTACGTGCTGGACGACAGCGGCGCGCGCGTCGTCATCACCGACGTCGCGCACCTCGACCAGGTCCGCAAGCTGCTGCCGGGCCGCCCCTACCTCCAGGTGGTCGTGAGCGGCGACGAACCGATCCCGCGCGGTGGTCCCATCTCCTCCTACCACGACCTGACGACGAAGGACCCGGCTGTCGCGGCGCGCGACGACCAGAGCCTGGACGACGTGGCGTTCATGCTCTACACCTCCGGCACCACCGGCAAGCCCAAGGGCGTGCTCTCGACCCAGCGCAGCTGCCTGTGGTCGGTCGCCGCCTGCTACGCCCCCGTCGTCGGCCTGAACCCGGACGACAGGGTGCTGTGGCCGTTGCCGTTGCACCACTCGCTCGCGCACGTGCTGTGCGTCGTCGGCGTCACCGCGGTCGGCGCCTCGGCGCGCATCCTCGACGGGTTCGCGGCCGACGAGGTGCTGACCGCGCTGGAAGGCGACGACTACACCTTCCTGTGCGGTGTTCCCGCCATGTACCACCACCTGCTGCAGGTCGCGCGCACGCGCGAGGTCTCGTCGAGCGCGCTCACCCGGTGCCTCACCGCGGGTGCCGCGTGCCCGTCGGCGTTGCGCGTGGAGTTCGAGGCGCTGTTCGGCGTCCCGCTGCTCGACGGGTACGGCAGCACCGAGACGTGCGGCCTGATCGCGGTGAACTGGACGCACGGCACCAGGCTGCCGGGCTCGGTGGGCCTGCCGGTGCCGGGGCTGCAGGTGCGGCTGGTCGACCCGGACACCTCCGTCGACGTGGACGCCGAGGTCGAGGGCGAGGTGTGGGTGCGCGGCCCGAGCCTCATGGCGGGCTACCACAACCAGCCGGAGGCGACGGCGCAGGCGATGCCGAACGGCTGGTACCGCACCGGCGACCTGGCCCGGCGCGACGTCTACGGCTACCTCACGATCACCGGCCGCGTGAAGGAGCTGATCATCCGCGGCGGCGAGAACATCCACCCAGGCGAGGTGGAGGAGGTGCTGCTCAAGGTGCCCGGCGTCGCCGACGCCGCGGTGGTCGGCAAGCCGCACGACATCCTCGGCGAGGTGCCGATCGCGTTCGTCGTGCCCGGCAAGCAGGGCTTCGACCCCGTGCTCCTCTACGACGCCTGCCGCGAGCAGCTGTCGAACTTCAAGGTGCCGGAGGAGCTCTACGAGATCGACCACATCCCGCGCACGACCTCCGGCAAGATCACGCGGCACGTGCTGCTCGACCGGCCGGCCCGGCTGCGGGCGGCGAGCGGAGGGCAGCACGAGTCGTTGCTGCGCATGGACTGGGCGCCGATGCCGTCGGTGCGCACCAGCGGCCTGGAGCCGGCGAAGCGCTGGGCCGTCGTCGGCCCCGACGTGTTCGGCCTGACCGCCTCCCTCGCGTCGGCCGGCGCGCACGTCGCCACCCACGCCGACGCGGCCGCGCTCCATATGTCCCTTGTGGACGGTGAGTCCGTGCCGGACGTGGTGGTGCTGTGCTGCCCCGACGACATGGACACCGGGGGCAGGCTGACGGCGGCGGCGCAGAAGGCGTTGCACGAGGTCGGCGGCGTGCTGCGGCGGTGGGTGAACGAGGACCGGTTCGCGCACTCGCGCCTCGTCGTGCTGACGCGCAACGCGGTCGCGGCCGGTGTCGAGGACGTGCGCGACCTCGTGCACGCGCCGGTGTGGGGCCTGATGCGGTCGTTGCAGGTCGAGTTCCCGAACCGGTTCACGCTCCTCGACATCGACGACCTGCCCACCTCGGCCGGGGTGCTGCCGTTCGCGGTCGCCGCCGGCGAACCGCAGCTCGCCATCCGGTCGGGCATCGCGCTGATCCCGCGGCTCAAGCGCGTGTCGGCGTCGGTCGACAGCGACGACGCGCTGCGGATCGACCCCCGGCGCACGGTCGTCGTGAGCGGCGCGGACGGCAGGATGGGTGCCGCGCTGACCAGGCACCTCGTGGCCGCCTACGGCGCCCGGCACCTGCTGCTGATCAGCCAGCGCGGCCGCGCCGACGAGGCCACCGCACGGCTCGAGTCGGAGCTGGCCGCATTGGGCGCGAAGGTCGCGGTGGCGGCCTGCGACGTCACCGACCGGGCCGCGCTCGCCGAGGTGCTCGGCAAGCTGAAGCGGCCGATCACCGCGGTCGTGCACGCCGAGGGCGAGCACCCGGCGAAGCCGTCGCCGACGGTGCCGCGCGAGGACGTCTTCCGCTCCATCGTGGACGGAGCGGTGAACCTGCACCAGCTCACGAAGTCCGGCGACGTCAGCGCGTTCGTCATGCTGTGCACGGTCGCCGGAGCGCTCGGCCTGGTCGGCTCCGGTGAGCAGGCCGCGGCCAACTCGTTCCTCGACGCGCTGGCCCGCTACCGCCGCAAGCGGGAGCTGGCGGCGACGTTCCTCGCGGTCGGGTCGACGGACGCGCCGACCACGGCGTCGCGGGTGGGCGAGCTGTCGACGCAGGAGTTCGCCGCGATGTTCGACGTCGCGACCTCCGCGGGCCTGGCGCAGGCCGTGATCATGCGCATCAACAGCGCCGCGCTGCGCGAGCAGACGGCCTCGACCGAGGTGCCGGCGCTGCTGCGCGGCCTGATTGACGTGTCCGCGCGGCTCGCCACACCGGACGAGCGCGACCTGTCGGCGTTACGGCAGCGGCTGGTCGCCATGTCGCCGGAGGAGCAGGACATCTTCCTGCTCAACCTGGTGCGCACCGAGGTCGCGGGCGTGCTGGGGCTGACCGGCGCGGAACGCGCGGAGCCGAAGAAGACCTTCCGCGAGCTCGGCCTGACCTCGGTGACCGCGGTGGACCTGCGCAACCGGCTGACCGCGGCGACGGGCCTGCACCTGTCCGCGCCGGTCGCGTTCGACTACCCGACCCCCGTGGTGCTGGCCCGGCACCTGCGGGCCCAGCTCCTGGGGGAGCGCGCCTCCGTCCCGTCGCCGGAGGTGGCGCGGTCCGCGCCGGACGAGCCGATCGCGATCATCGGCATGGCCTGCCGCTACCCCGGCGGGGTGTCGTCGCCGGAGGACCTGTGGCGGCTGGTGGTGTCGGGCGCGGACGTCGTGTCGCCGTTCCCCACCGACCGCAACTGGGACCTGGAGAAGCTCTTCGACGGCGCCTCGCACACGCGCTCGGGCGGTTTCCTCCACGACGCCGCCGACTTCGACGCCGAGTTCTTCGGGATCTCGCCCCGCGAGGCGCTCGCGATGGACCCGCAGCAGCGGCTGCTGCTGGAGGTGTCGTGGGAGGCCCTGGAACGGGCGGGCATCGACCCGGCCTCGTTGCGCGGCACCAACGGCGGCGTGTTCGCCGGCGTGATGTACCACGACTACGGCGCCGGGCTGCTGGACGCGCCCGCGGGCACCGAGGGCTACTGGACGACCGGGACCGCGGGCAGCGTCGTCTCCGGCCGCGTGGCGTACACCCTGGGATTGCAGGGCCCGGCGGTCACCGTCGACACCGCCTGCTCCTCGTCCCTGGTCGCGCTGCACTGGGCCGCGCAGTCGCTGCGGTCGGGCGAGTCGTCGATCGCGCTCGCGGGCGGCGTGACGATCATGTCGACGCCGCAGACGTTCGTGGAGTTCTCCCGGCAGGGCGGGCTGTCCGCGGACGGGCGCTGCAAGGCGTTCTCCGACTCCGCCGACGGCACCGGCTGGTCGGAGGGCGCCGGGCTGGTGATCATGGAACGGCTCTCGGACGCGCTGCGCAACGGCCACCAGGTCCTCGCCGTGCTGCGCGGCTCGGCGATCAACCAGGACGGCGCGTCCAACGGTCTGACCGCGCCCAACGGCCCGTCGCAGCAACGGGTCATCCGCCAGGCCCTGGCCTCCGCCGGACTGTCCACTTCGGACGTCGACGCGGTCGAGGCGCACGGCACCGGCACGACCCTGGGCGACCCGATCGAGGCGCAGGCGCTGCTCGCGACCTACGGCCAGGACCGCGACGTGCCGCTGTGGCTGGGATCGGTGAAGTCGAACCTCGGCCACACGCAGGCCGCCGCGGGCGTCGCCGGTGTGATCAAGATGGTGATGGCGTTGCGGCACGGCGTCCTGCCGCGCACGTTGCACGTGACCGAGCCGTCCAGCCACGTCGAGTGGAGCAGCGGCCGGGTCGCGCTGCTGACCGCGGAACAGCCGTGGCCCGCCGTCTCGCGCAAACGACGTGCCGGCGTGTCCGCCTTCGGTGTCTCCGGCACGAACGCGCACGTGATCCTGGAGCAGGCGCCCGAGACCGAGGTGACGCCGCAGGAGCCGACCTCCGTTCCCTCGGTGGTGCCGTGGGTGGTGTCGGCCAAGACCTCCGCCGCGCTGGACGCGCAGCTGGAGCGGATCCGCTCGGTGCAGGCCCCGGCGCTCGACGTGGCGGCGACGCTGGTGTCGACGCGGACGCTGCTCGAGCACCGCGCGGTCGTCGTCGACGGCGCGGAGATCGCGCGCGGGGTCGCCTGCGAACGGCCGCTGGCCGTGCTGTTCTCCGGACAGGGCGCGCAGCGGCTCGGCATGGGCCGGGAGCTCTACGAGCGGTTCCCGGTGTTCGCCTCCGCTTTCGACGAGGTGCTGGAACACCTGGACCCCGCGCTGCGCGACGTGATGTGGGGCCACGACGCCGACGCGCTGAACGAGACCCGCTACACGCAGCCGGCGCTGTTCGCCGTCGAGGTCGCGCTGTTCCGGCTGGCGCGGTCCTTCGGCGTGCGGCCGGACTTCGTGGGCGGGCACTCGATCGGCGAGATCGCCGCCGCGCACGTGGCCGGGGTGTTCTCGCTGCGCGACGCGTGCCGGCTGGTGGACGCGCGGTCGCGGTTGATGCAGGCGCTGCCGCCGGGGGGCGCGATGGTCGCGCTGCAGGCCACGGAGGAGGAAGTGCTGCCGCTGCTGGGGCCCGCCGTGTCCGTGGCGGCGATCAACGGGCCGCGGTCGGTGGTCGTCGCGGGCGCCGAGGACGCGGTGGCGGAGCTCGCCGGCCGGTTCGCCGACCGCAAGACTAAGCGTCTCCCGGTCAGCCATGCGTTTCACTCGCCCTTGATGAACCCGATGCTGGACGACTTCCGCGCGGTCGTCGAGGGACTGTCGTTCTCCGAGCCGCAGATCCCGGTCGTGTCGAACGTGACCGGGCAGCCCGCCGTGCGCGGGCAGCTCACCGCGCCGGAGTACTGGGTGCGGCACGTCCGCGAGGCCGTGCGGTTCGCCGACGGCGTGCGGGCGCTGGGCCGGCAGGGCGTGTCGGCGTTCCTGGAGCTCGGCCCCGACGGGGTGCTGTCGGCGCTGGTGGCGGAGATGACCGAGACCGGCGCGGTGCCGCTGGACACCGTCGTCGTGCCGCTGCTGCGCCGCGAACGGCCCGAGGAGGCTTCCGCGGTGTCGGCGCTGGCGCGCCTGCACGTCGCGGGTGTGCCGGTCGACTGGTCCGTGCTGTTCGAGGGCACCGGCGCGGTCCGGGTCGACCTGCCGACGTACCCGTTCCAGCGTGCGCGGTTCTGGCCGGAGCCCGAGGTCCCGGCGAGCGGCGCCGACCCGCTCGACACGGCGTTCTGGCAGCTCGTCGAGAACGACGAGCTGGCGACCGCGCTGGACCTCGACCCCGACGTGGCCGCGGCCGTGGTCCCGGCCCTCGCGACGTGGCGGACCCGGCAGCGCTCCCAGTCCGTCGTGGACTCCTGGCGGTACCGGGAGTCGTGGAGCCGGCTGTCGCTGTCCGGGGCGTTCACCGGGTCGTGGCTGGTCGTCGTCCCGCCGGGGGAGCGGGACACCTGGACGCGCGACGTCGTGGACGTCCTCGGTGGCGTCGCCGTCACCCCGGACGAGGTCGCCGGGCTCGCCGGCCGGGAGTTCACCGGTGTCGTGTCGCTGCTCGGCGTCTCCGACGACTTCGGCTCCGGCGAGGTGCCGTGGCCGCTGACCGCGACGGTGGAGCTGCTGCGGGCCCTGGAGGGCATCGACGCTCCGGTGTGGACGGTCACGCGCGGCGCCGTGTCGACCGGGTACGGCGACATCGTGACGTCGCCGGTGCAGACCGCGCTGTGGGGTCTCGGCCGGGTCGCCGCACTGGAGCTGCCGCGCCGCTGGGGCGGCCTGGTCGACCTGCCCGGCAGCGTGGACGGCCAGATCGCGCAGGGATTGCAGGCGGCGCTGACGAACTCGCTGGGCGAGGACCAGATCGCGGTGCGCGGCAACGGTGTGTTCGCCCGTCGTCTCGTGCCGGCGCCGCGCGGTGACCACGGCGGGGACTGGACGCCGTCCGGCACCGTCCTGATCACCGGCGGCACCGGTGCGCTGGGCGGGTTCGTGGCCCGCTCCGTCGCGGCGCGCGGCGCCTCGCACATCGTCCTGACCTCCCGCCGCGGCCGGGCCACCCCTGGCGTCGAGCACCTGGTGGCACAGCTGGAGGGCTTCGGCGCCGAGGTCTCGGTCGAGGCCTGCGACGTCGCCGACCGCGCCGCCGTCGAGGAGCTGCTGGCGCGGCTGCCCGGCCTGACCGCCGTCGTGCACTGCGCCGGCATCGACTCCGGCGACGCGCCCCTGTCGTCGCTCACGGCCGAGCAGCTCGCGAACGTGCTGCGCGCCAAGGCGGTGTCGGCGCGCAACCTGCACGAGCTGACCGGCGACCTCGACGCGTTCGTGCTGTTCTCGTCCGGCGCGGCCGCGTGGGGCAGTGGCGGCCAGCCCGCGTACTCGGCCGCGAACGCCTACCTGGACGGCCTGGCGCAGTTCCGCCGCGGCCAGGGCCTCGCGGCCACGTCCGTGCAGTGGGGCGCGTGGGCCGAGGCCGGCATGGCGACCGACCCGCACGCCTACGACCAGCTGCGCCGCCACGGCGTGCTGCCGATGGACCCGGAGCCGGCGCTGAGCGCGCTGGCGCAGGCGGTGGCGGACGGCGAGACCGTGCTGACCGTCACGAACACCGACTGGGCCAGGTTCGCGCCGGGCTTCACCGCGTCACGCCCCTCGCCGCTGTTCTCCGCGATCCCCGAGGCGATCGCCGCGCTGTCGGCCGGCGAGGACACCGCCGGTGCCGAGGTCGCGTTGCAGGAGAAGCTCGCGGGCCTCGCGGAGGCCGACCGGGCGCGCCTGCTGCTGGACCTGGTGCGGTCCGAGGCCGCCGCGGTGCTCGGCCACTCCGGTGCCGAGTCGATCCACGCGGACAAGGCGTTCCGCGACCAGGGCTTCGACTCGCTGACCGCCGTGGAGATGCGCGACCGGCTGAGGACCGCGACGGGCCTGCCGGTGCCCTCCGCCCTGGTCTTCGACCACCCGACGCCGCGCCTGGTCGCCGAGCACCTGCTGGCCGGGCTCTCCTCGCCGGTGGAGGGCTCCGCGCTGGCGGAGCTGGCCCGCCTCGAGGCCGCCGTCGCCGCCGCCCCCGCCGCCGACCACGACGCGATCCGCGAACGCTTGGAGAAGCTGCTGGGGCGCCTGCGGAAGCCGGCGTCCACTTCGGACGACGACCTCCGCGACGTCTCCGTCGAGGACCTCCTGACCATCATCGACGACGAGTTGCTCGACCTCTCGTAGAACACAGTGTTGCCCGCACGAAATGAGGACGGACAGTGCAGGAAGAGCAGCAGGACAAGGTTGCCGACTACCTGAGGCGGGTCACGGTCGAGCTGCGCCGGACTCGTGAACGCGTCCTCGAGCTGGAGCAGAAGCACAGCGAGCCCATCGCGATCGTGGGCATGTCGTGCCGCTTCCCCGGCGGGGTGACCACTCCCGAGGAGCTGTGGCAGGCCGTGGCCGAGGAACGGGACCTCGTGTCGCCGTTCCCGGCCGACCGCGGCTGGGACCTGGCCGCGTTGCGCGCCGGCGCCTCCCTGGCGCAGGAGGGCGGGTTCCTGACCGACCTGGCCTCGTTCGACGCCGGCTTCTTCGGCATCTCCCCGCGCGAGGCGCTGGGCATGGACCCGCAGCAGCGCCTGATGCTGGAGCTCACCTGGGAGGCCCTGGAACGGGCCGGCCTCGACCCCGCCGCGCTGCGGGGCTCGCAGACCGGCGTCTTCGTCGGCACGAACGGCCAGGACTACGCGGACCTCGTGTCGGTGGACGGCGACGGGCACGCCTCCACCGGCCTCATCGCGTCCGTGCTGTCGGGCCGGCTCTCCTACACCTTCGGCTTCGAGGGCCCCGCCGTCTCCGTGGACACCGCGTGCTCCTCGTCGTCGGTCGCCATGCACCTGGCGATGCAGGCGTTGCGGTCCGGTGAGTGCTCCCTGGCGCTGGCCGGTGGCGTCACGATCATGGCGACGCCGCACGCCTTCGTCGAGTTCACGCTGCAGCGCGGGCTGGCGGCGGACGGCCGCTGCAAGGCGTTCTCCGACTCCGCCGACGGCGTCGGCTGGTCCGAGGGCGCCGGTGTGCTGGTGCTGGAGCGGCTCTCCGACGCGCTCGCCCAGGGCCACCAGGTCCTGGGGCTGCTGCGCGGGTCGGCCGTCAACCAGGACGGCGCCTCGAACGGCCTGACCGCCCCGAACGGCCCCTCGCAGCAACGCGTGATCCGCGCGGCCCTGGCCTCCGCCGGCCTGTCCCACACCGACGTCGACGCCGTCGAGGCGCACGGCACCGGCACGACCCTGGGCGACCCGATCGAGGCCGCCGCGCTGATCGCGACCTACGGCCAGGACCGCGCCGTCCCCCTCTACATCGGCTCCGTCAAGTCGAACATCGGCCACACGCAGGCCGCCGCCGGTGTCGCCTCGGTGATCAAGGCCGTGCAGGCGATGCGGCACGGCGTCCTGCCCCGCACCCTGCACGTGACGTCGCCGTCGTCGCACGTCGACTGGGAGGCGGGCGCCGTCGCGCTGCTGACCTCGGCCACGCCGTGGCCGTCCGTCGACCGCCCGCGGCGCGTCGGCGTCTCGTCGTTCGGCGTCTCCGGCACCAACGCGCACCTGATCGTGGAGGCGCCGCCGCAGCCGGACGCGCCGGAAGTGTCGGACCTGCCTGAGACGATGGGAGTGGGGGCTCGCTCCCCCCAGGGGGCCGGCCAGTCGGGATCGATCCAGGTGTCCCGGTCCGCGGGCGTGCCGTGGCTGGTGTCCGCCAAGTCCGAGGCGGCGCTCGACGGGCAGCTCGCGCGGCTGGCGGAGGTCTCCGCCGACCCGGTGGACGTCGGGTACTCGCTGTCGCGGCGCACGCTGTTCGACCACCGCGCGGTCGTCGTCGACGGCACCGAGATCGCCCGCGGCACCGCCACCGAGAAGCAGCTCGCGCTGCTGTTCACCGGCCAGGGCTCGCAGCGCCTCGGCATGGGCCGCGAGCTGTACGAGGCGTTCCCGGTGTTCCGCGAGGCGTTCGACGAGGTCGCGCGCCACTTGGACGGCCTCGGCGTGATGTGGGGCGACGACGCGGAGGCCCTGGACCGCACCGGCAACGCCCAGCCCGCGATCTTCGCGCTCCAAGTGGCCCTGTACCGCCTCGTCGAGTCGTTCGGCGTCAGGCCCGACTTCGTGGCCGGCCACTCGATCGGCGAGATCGCCGCCGCCCACGTCGCGGGCGTGTTCACCCTCGCGGACGCCGCGCGGCTCGTCGCCGCGCGCGCCCGGCTCATGCAGGCGCTGCCCACCGGCGGCGTCATGATCGCGGTGCAGGCCACCGAAGCCGAGGTCACCCCGCACCTCACACCGGGCGTGTCCATCGCCGCGATCAACGGCCCCGACTCCCTCGTCATCGCCGGTGTGGAGGAGGAAGCCCGCGCCGTCGTCGCCCGCTTCGACGGCCGCAAGACGAAGCAGCTCCCCGTCAGCCACGCGTTCCACTCGCCGCTGATGGACCCCATGCTCGACGACTTCCGCACCGCCATCGAGGACCTGACCTTCTCCACCCCGGTGATCCCCGGCCTCGGCGACGTCGCCAACGCCGAGTACTGGGTCCGCCACGTCCGCGCCGCGGTCCGCTTCCACGACACCGTGACCAGCCTGGGGGACAAGCGGTTCCTGGAGATCGGCCCCGACGGCGTGCTGTCCGCGCTGGTCGGCGGCGGCATCCCGGCACTGCGCAAGGACCGGCCGGAAGCGCCGTCCCTGATCGCCGCGCTCGCCCGCCTGCACGTGGAGGGCACCCCGGTCGACTGGACGCCGTTCTACGAGGGCGCCACCAGGGTCGACCTGCCGACGTACGCGTTCCAGCGGCAGCGCTTCTGGCCGTCGGCCGGCAAGAACGCCGACGCGTCCGGGCTCGGCCTCACCCCGGTCGGCCACCCGCTGCTCGGCGCGGCGGTGGAGCAGGCCGACGGCCAGGGCGTGCTGTTCACCAGCCGGCTGTCCGCCGCCTCCCAGCCGTGGCTCGCCGACCACGTCGTCGGCGGCAGGGTGCTGCTGCCCGGCACGGCGTTCGTCGAGCTGGCGTTGCGCGCGGGTGACGAGCTGGGCCTCGACCGCCTCGACGAGCTGACCCTGTCCGCGCCGCTGGTGCTCACCGACCCGGTGCAGGTGCAGGTCGCCGTCGGCGCGCAGGACGCCACGGGCCGGCGTCCCGTCGCCGTGTACTCCCGGCTCGACCCGGACACGCCGTGGCTCGAGCACTGCACGGGATTCCTCTCCTCCGGCACCTCCGAGTCCGCCCCGGCGGCCGGCTCCGACGCCTCGGCCTGGCCGCCCGTCGGCGCCGAACCGGTTGCCCTGGACGGGTTCTACGAGCGCCTCGCGGACGACGGCTTCGCCTACGGACCGGCGTTCCAGGGGCTGCGCGCGGCGTGGCGGCGCGGCGAGGAGGTCTACGCCGAGGTCGCCGTCACCGAGGAGACCGACCGCTACGGCCTGCACCCCGCGCTGCTCGACGCCGCCCTGCACGCCGCGGACCTCAGCACGGCCGAGGGCGGCATGCCCTTCGCGTGGCAGGACGTCTCGCTGCACGCGACCGGCGCTTCCGCTCTGCGGGTGCGCATCCGCCCGCAGGGCGAGTCGTTCTCGGTCGAGGCGACGGACCTCACCGGCACGCCGGTCGTCTCGGTCGGCTCCCTCGTCACCCGGCCGGTCGCCACCGGCGACCCCGGCATCGCGCGGGAAGCGCTGTTCCACGTCGACTGGACGCCCGTCGCGCTGCCCGCCGAGACCGCGGCGGCCGAGGTGGAGCACGTCGTCTCCGGCGACGGTTCCCCCGCCGACGCCGCGCACGCCCTGACTTCGCGGGTGCTGGCCCGCCTGCAGCAGTGGATCGCCGATGGACGGCAGGAGCGCCTCGCGTTCGTCACGCGTCCCGGCGACCTGGGCGCGGCGGCGGTGTGGGGCCTGGTGCGGTCGGCGCAGACCGAGCACCCCGGCCGTTTCCTGCTCGTGGAGGCGGACGGCGACGTTCCGGCGGAGGTCTTCGCCCTGGACGAGCCGCAGGTCCGGGTCGCCGGCGGGCAGGTCTTCGCGCCGCGCCTGGCGAGGCTCGCCGCGGCCGGCGGGTTCTCGTGGCGGGGCAAGGTCCTCGTCACCGGCGGCACCGGCGGCCTCGGCCTGCTGATCGCCCGCCACCTCGTCGCCGCGCACGGCGTCCGCGACCTGCTGCTGGTCTCGCGGCGCGGCGAGGCCGACGTCGCGGAACTGGAGGCGCTGGGCGCCTCGGTGACCGTCGAGGCGTGCGACGTCTCCGACCGCGCCGCGGTCGCCGACCTGCTCGCACGTCACGAGGTCCACGCCATCATCCACACGGCGGGTGTTCTCGACGACGGAACCGTCGAGTCCTTGACGCCGGACCGCGTCGACACCGTGCTGCGTCCCAAGGTCGATGCCGCGTGGCACCTGCACGAGCTCGCCGGCGACCTCGACGCCTTCGTCGTGTTCTCCTCGGTCGCGGGCACGATCGGAACGGCCGGCCAGGGCAACTACGCCGCCGCCAACGCCTTCCTCGACGCCCTGATGGAGCACCGCCGCGCGAACGGCCTGCCCGGCACGTCCCTCGCGTGGGGCCCGTGGACCGCGGGCATGCTCGCCGGCGCGGACGCGGAACGCATGGCGCGCACCGGAATCCCCGGCATCACCGCCGAGCAGGGCGTGGAGCTGTTCGACGCCGCCGTCCGCGCCGGCAACGCGGTCCCCGTGCGCCTCGACCTGCCCGTGCTGCGCGGCCGCGGCGACCTCCCGCCGATGCTGCGCGGCCTGGTCAAGACCCGGCCGCGCCGGGCGGTGGCGGGCTCCGGCACCGCCGCGTCGCTGACCGGCCGCCTGGCCTCCCTCGACGAGACCGCGCGCCGCGAAGCGCTGCTGGACCTCGTGCGAGGCCAGGTCGCCGCCGTCCTCGGCCACGCGGGCACCGGTGAGATCGACCCCGGCCGCGCCTTCCAGTCGCTCGGCTTCGACTCGCTGACCGCCATCGAGCTGCGCAACCAGCTCACCGCCGTCACCGGGCTGCGCCTGCCGGCGACCCTGATCTTCGACTACCCGAACGCGGACGCGCTGGCGTCCCACCTGCGCGACGAGCTCTTCGGCGCGGACACCGCCCTGCCGTCCACCCCGGTGCGCGCCGAAGCCTCCGACGACCCGATCGTGATCGTCGGCATGGCCTGCCGCTACCCGGGCGGCGTGTCGTCGCCGGAGGACCTGTGGCGCCTGGTCGTCGACGGCGTCGACGCGGTCACGGACTTCCCCGTCAACCGCGGCTGGGACCTCGGCTCGCTCTACCACCCCGACCCCGACCACGCCGGCACCTCCTACACCCGCTCCGGCGGCTTCCTGCACGACGCGCCGCTGTTCGACCCGGCGTTCTTCGGCATGTCCCCGCGCGAGGCCCTGGCCACCGACTCGCAGCAGCGCCTGCTGCTCGAGACGGCCTGGGAGTCCCTGGAGCGCGCGGGCATCGACCCGGTGTCGCTGCGGGGCAGCGCGACCGGGGTGTTCGCGGGCGTCATGTACACCGACTACTCGGTGGTGATCAGCGGCAGCGAGTTCGAGGGCTACCAGAGCATGGGCAGCGCCGGCACGTTCGCGTCCGGCCGCGTCTCCTACACCTTCGGCTTCGAGGGCCCGGCCGTCACCGTCGACACCGCCTGCTCCTCGTCCCTGGTCGCCCTGCACCTGGCCGCCCAGGCCCTGCGCAACGGCGAGTGCTCGCTGGCCCTGGCCGGCGGTGTGACGGTGATGTCGACGCCGTCGACGTTCGTCGAGTTCTCCCGCCAGCGCGGCCTGTCCGCGGACGGTCGCTGCAAGTCCTTCGCCGACGCCGCCGACGGCGTGGGCTGGTCCGAGGGCGTCGGCCTGCTGGTCCTCGAACGCCGGTCCGACGCCATCCGCAACGGCCACACCATCCTCGCCGTCGTGCGCGGCTCCGCGATCAACCAGGACGGTGCCTCCAACGGCCTGACCGCGCCCAACGGTCCGTCGCAGCAGCGCGTGATCCGCTCGGCTCTCGCCTCGGCGGGCCTGACCGCCGCCGACGTCGACGTCGTGGAGGCCCACGGCACCGGCACGACGCTGGGTGACCCGATCGAGGCGCAGGCCCTGCTGGCGACCTACGGCCAGGACCGCTCCGAACCGCTGCTGCTCGGTTCGATCAAGTCGAACATCGGCCACTCCCAGGCCGCCGCGGGCGTCGCCGGCGTGATCAAGATGGTGCACGCCATGCGCCACGGCCTGGTCCCCGCCACGCTGCACGTCGACGAGCCGTCCACCCACGTCGACTGGGAAGCCGGCGACGTCACCCTCGTCACCGAGGCCACCCCCTGGCCCGAGGTCGGCCGCCCCCGCCGCGCGGGCGTCTCGTCGTTCGGCGTCTCGGGCACCAACGCCCACGTCATCCTCGAAGCCGCAACCCCGTCCGCCGTCTCTGTGGACAACCCGGCCGCTGTGGACAACTCGGCGGTTGCCGATCTTCCGGCAGCGGAACCGTCGGCCTCCGGTGAGATGATCGGAGTGGGGACCTCGGTCTCCCCCCAGGGGGGCCAGTCGGGATCGATTCCGACGCCGTGGCTGGTGTCGGCGAAGTCGGCGGCGTCGCTGGACGCCCAGCTCGACCGGGTGCTGCCCCTCGACGGCGACCCGCGCGACATCGGGTACTCGCTCGCCCTCAAGACCACCTTCGACCACCGGGCGGTCGTGCTCGGCGGGCAGGTCGTCGCCAGGGGGTCGGTGAGCGGCAAGCCGCTCGCGTTCGCCTTCTCCGGGCAGGGGTCGCAGCGGCTCGGCATGGGCCGCGAGCTGTACGAGACGTTCCCGGTGTTCGCGCACGCGCTCGACGAGGTCTTGGAGCACCTCCAAGGCGTGCGCGAGGTCATGTGGGGCGACGACGCCGACGCGCTGAACCGGACCGGGTTCGCGCAGCCCGCGATCTTCGCGGTGGAGGTGGCGCTGTACCAGTTGCTGGAGTCGTTCGGTGTGACGCCGGAGCACCTGGTTGGTCACTCGATCGGTGAGATCGCCGCCGCGCACGTCGCCGGGGTGTTGAGTCTTGAGGACGCGTGCCTGCTGGTCACGGCTCGTGCGGCGCTCATGCAGGCGTTGCCTGCGGGTGGGGCGATGGTGTCGGTCATCGCGTCCGAAGAAGAGGTGCGTGAGCACCTGACTGATGGCGTGTCGATCGCTGCGGTCAACGGGCCTCGTTCGGTGGTGATCGCGGGTGTTGAGGACGAGGTCCTCCGGGTCGCCGAGCGGTGGAAGAACAAGCGGCTCAAGGTCAGCCACGCGTTCCACTCGCCGTTGATGGAGCCGATGCTGGAGGACTTCCGCGAGGCGATCAGCGGGATCACCTTCCACGAGCCGGTCATCCCGATGTCGACGTCCGGCGACGTCACCACGGTTGATTACTGGGTCGGCCACGTCCGCGACGCGGTCCGCTTCCACGACAACGTCACGCGACTCGGTGACGCCACGCTCGTCGAGATCGGCCCGGACGCGCAGTTGACGGCGATGGTTGACGGAATGATTCCGACGTTGACGCGGACCAAGTCCGACGTTGAGTCAATGTTGACTGCACTCGGTCAAGTACATGTTGACGGCATCAACGTCGACTGGACGCCGCTGCTGGCCGGCGGACGACGTGTCGACGTGCCCACCTACGCGTTCGACCACCAGCCGTTCTGGCCGGAGACCACCGCGAAGTCGGACGTCCGGTCGGCCGGACTCGGCGCCGTGGAGCACCCGGTGCTCGGCGCGGCCGTCGAACTCGCCGGCGGAGCGGGCTACCTGTTCACCGCGCGGCTGTCGCGCAGGTCGTGGCTCGCCGACCACGCGGTGCACGGCGCGGTGCTCGTGCCGGGGGCGGCGCTGGTCGAACTGGCCGTCCGGGCGGCGGACGAAACCGGCCTCGACCGCGTGGAGGAGCTCACCCTCGCCGCGCCGCTGGTGCTGCCGGAGAGCGGGGGCGTCCAGGTCCAGTTGATCGTCGGCGCCGAGGAGAACGGCCGCCGGTCGATCTCCATCCACTCCCGGCCGGAGAACGCGGTCGACGAGCCGTGGACCGACCACGCCACCGGTGTCCTCGGCTCCGGCGCCGCGGTCGCCGAGGTCGCCGGGCTCGGCGAGTGGCCGCCGCGTGCCGAGGCGGTCGACGTCACCGACGCCTACGAGCGGTTCGCGGAGATGGGCTTCGAGTACGGGCCCGCGTTCCGGGGCCTGCGCGCGGCGTGGCGGGCGGGCGACACGGTCTTCGCGGAGGTCGCGCTGCCCGAAGGCGTGCAGTCCACGGGCTTCGGGCTGCACCCGGCCCTGCTGGACGCCGCGCTGCACGCCGCGTTGCTCACCGACGACGGCGCCGGCCTGCCGTTCTCGTGGGAAGGCGTGTCGCTGCACGCGTCCGGCGCGACGGCGTTGCGCGTGAAGCTGACGCGCGACGGCGGCAACCTCGCCATCGCCATCGCCGACACCACCGGTGCGCCGGTCGCCTCCGTGGACTCCCTGGTGGTGCGCGCGGTCTCGGCCGGGCAGCTCGGCACCGCGCACCGCGACTCGCTGTTCGAGCTCGACTGGACCGAGGTCGAGCTGCCGGCCGAGCCCGCGACCGATGTCGTGGTCGAGCACGTCGTCGCGGAGGGCGAGGTCGTCGAAGCCACGCACGCGCTGGCGGCGAAGGCGCTGGCGCGGCTGCAGGAGTGGATCGCCGACGAGCGCCCCGAGAAGCTGGTGTTCGTCACCGGCATGGGCTGCCTCGCGGGCGCGGCGGTGCGCGGCCTCGTGCGCTCCGCGCAGACCGAGCACCCCGGCCGGTTCGGCATCATCGACGCCGACGACGGCGAGCTCGTGCCGCGCGCACTGGGCGTCGACGAGCCGGAGCTGGTCATCCGCGACGGCGTGGTGAAGGCCGCCCGGCTCGCGCGGGCGAGCGCCGCCCGCCGCGAGGTCACGTGGCGGGGACCGGTCCTGATCACCGGCGGCACCGGCGGTCTGGGCGGCGTCATCGCGAAGCACCTCGCCGCGCGGGGCGTCGACGAGCTGGTGCTGGTCAGCCGGCGCGGCGCGAAGCCCGGCTGGGCCGACGAGATCGACGCGCGCGTCACCGTCGTGCGGTGCGACGTGTCGGACCGCGAGGCCGTCCGGGAGCTGCTGGAGCAGCACCCCGTGCGGTCGATCGTGCACGCCGCCGGTGTGCTGGACGACGGCGTGATCGAGTCGCTCACGCCGGAACGCCTCTCCGCGGTGCTCAAGCCCAAGGTCGACGCCGCCTGGCACCTGCACGAGCTGGCGGGCGACCTCGACCGGTTCGTGCTCTTCTCGTCCGTCGCCGGCACGCTCGGCAGCGCGGGACAGGGCAACTACGCCGCGGCCAACGCGTTCCTCGACGCCCTGGCCGCGCACCGGCCCAACACCGTCTCGCTCGCCTGGGGCGCCTGGGAAGGCGGCATGGCCGGACATCTGTCCGAAGCGGACGTCGACCGGATGCGCCGCGCCGGCATGCCGCCGATCCCGGTGGAGCAGGGCGTCGAGCTGTTCGACGCCGCCGTCGCGCACGGCGGTCCGGCACTGGCGCCGTTCCGGCTCGACCTCGCGGTGCTGCGCGCCAGGGGCGAGGTGGCGCCGGTGCTGCGCGGCCTGGTCCGGACGCGCTCCAAGCGTTCCGTCGCGGGCTCGGACACCGCCGTCACCCTCGTCTCCCGGCTTTCCGCGCTGGGCGAGAACGAACGGCTCGAAGCGCTGCTCGACGTCGTCCGCACCGAGGTCGCCGGCGTGCTGGGGCACAGCGGCGCACACGCGGTCGACCCGGCGCACCAGTTCCGCGACCTCGGCTTCGACTCGCTGACCGCGGTCGAGCTGCGCAACCGCCTGACCGCCGCGACCGGCATCCGCCTGCCGGCGACGCTGATCTTCGACTACCCGACGTCCGGCGCGCTGGCCGCCTACCTGCGCGACGAGCTGCTCGGCAGCACCGGCACCACACCGGACCTGCCCGCGCTCGTGTCCACTTCGGACGATCCCATCGTGATCGTCGGCATGGCCTGCCGGTACCCCGGCGGTGTCACGACGCCGGAAGAGCTGTGGCAGCTCGTGATGGACGAGGTCGACGCCGTCACCGGCTTCCCGGCCGACCGCGGCTGGGACCTCGAAGGCCTGTACCACCCCGATCCCGACCACGTCGGCACCTCCTACACGCGCTCCGGCGGCTTCCTGCACGACGCGGCCGAGTTCGACCCGTCGTTCTTCGGCATGTCGCCGCGCGAGGCGCTGGCAACCGACACCCAGCAGCGCCTGCTGCTGGAGACCGCGTGGGAGGCCCTGGAACGCGCCGGCATCGACCCGACCTCGTTGCGGGGCAGCGCGACCGGTGTGTTCACCGGCCTGATGTACAACGACTACCAGTCCGTCGTCGGCGGCGGTGACCTGGAAGGGCACCAGGGGCAGGGCAGCGCGGGCAGCGTGGCCTCCGGCCGCGTGTCCTACGTGTTCGGGTTCGAGGGACCCGCCGTCACCGTCGACACGGCCTGCTCGTCGTCGCTCGTCGCGATGCACTGGGCGATCCAGTCGCTGCGGTCGGGGGAGTGCTCGCTCGCCCTGGCCGGCGGTGTGACGGTGATGTCCACGCCGTCGACGTTCATCGAGTTCTCGCGGCAGCGCGGCGTCTCCGAGGACGGCCGGTCGAAGGCGTTCTCCGACTCCGCCGACGGCGTCGGCTGGGCCGAGGGCATCGGCCAGGTCGTGCTGGAGCGCCAGTCCGACGCGCTGCGCAACGGCCACCCGATCCTCGCGGTCGTCCGCGGCTCCGCGGTCAACCAGGACGGCGCCTCCAACGGCCTGACCGCACCCAACGGCCCGTCGCAGCAACGGGTGATCCGCGCGGCCCTGGCCTCGGCGGGCCTCACCGCCGCCGACGTCGACGCCGTCGAGGCCCACGGCACCGGCACCCCGCTCGGTGACCCGATCGAGGCGCAGGCGCTCCTCGCGACCTACGGCCAGGACCGCGCCGAGCCGCTGCTGCTCGGTTCGATCAAGTCCAACATCGGCCACTCCCAGGCCGCCGCCGGCGTCGCGTCGGTGATCAAGATGGTGCAGGCGCTGCGGCACGGCGTCCTGCCCCGCAGCCTGCACATCACCGAACCGTCCTCGCACGTCGACTGGGAGGCGGGCAGCGTCGAGCTGCTGACCTCGGCGCGCGAGTGGCCCGCCGTCTCGCGCCCGCGTCGCGCGGGTGTCTCGTCGTTCGGCGTCTCCGGCACGAACGCGCACCTGATCCTCGAAGCCGCAAGCCCTTCCGCGGTTTCTGTGGACAACTCGTTCCCTGTGGACAACTCGCTCGTCGTCGATCTCGCGGACCAGGATTCGTCGGCCTCCCGTGGGATGCTTGGAGTGGGGACCTCGGACTCCCCCCGGGGGGCCCAGGCGGAATCGATTCCGCTGCTCGTCTCGGCGAAGTCCGCGGAGGCGGTGCAGGCCCAGGTCGAGCGGATCAGGGCGGTCGAGGCCGACGCCGTGGACGTCGGGTTCACGCTGGCCAGGCGCGCGCGGTTCGACCACCGCGCCGTGGTCGTCGGCGAGGACGTGGTCACGGGGCAGGTCACGGCCGCGGGCAAGACCGTGTTCGTGTTCCCCGGCCAGGGCTCGCAGTGGGTCGGCATGGGCCGCGAGCTGCTGGCCACCAACGACGTGTTCGCCGCCAGGATCGCCGAGTGCGACGCGGCGCTGCGCCCGTACGTGGACTGGTCGCTGACCGAGGTGCTCGCCGACGAGCTGCCGCTGGACCGCGTCGACGTCGTGCAGCCCGTGCTGTGGGCGGTCATGGTGTCGCTGGCCGAGGTCTGGCGCTCGTACGGCGTCGAGCCGCACGCCGTCGTCGGCCACTCGCAGGGCGAGATCGCGGCGGCCGCGGTCGCCGGGGCGCTCAGCCTGCAGGACGCGGCCCTCGTGGTGGCCCTGCGCAGCCAGGCCGTCGACGAGGAGCTGTCGCGCAAGGGCGGCATGCTGTCGGTGCCGCTGCCCGTCGACGAGGTGCGGCCCAGGATCGCGCGCTTCGGCGACGAGGTCGCCGTCGCCGCCGTCAACGGGCCGAGCGCCACCGTCGTCGCGGGCAACGTCGAGGCGCTCTCGGAGATCGTGCTGGAGTGCGAGACCCAGGGCGTCCGGGCGCGGATGATCGCGGTCGACTACGCCTCGCACACCCCGCAGGTCGAGGCGATCCGCGACCGCGTGCTGGCCGACCTGGCGGGCGTGCGGCCGCGCACGAGCACCATCCCGCTGTACTCCACCGTGACCGGCGAACCGATCGACACCGCGATCATGGACGCCGGCTACTGGTTCACCAACCTGCGCCAGACCGTCGAGTTCCAGAACGCCACGAGCGCCCTGCTGCGCGACGGGTTCCGGTTCTTCGTCGAGCCCAGCGCGCACCCGGTCCTCACGTTCGGCGTCGAGCAGACCGTGGAGGAGCACGACGCAGACGCCGTGGTCCTCGGAACGCTGCGGCGCGACGAAGGCGGCCGCAAGCAGCTCCTCACGGCGCTCGCGCGGGCCCACGTCCAGGGACTCGACGTCACCTGGGACGAGTTCTTCCGCGGCGGCCGGCTCGTCGACCTGCCCACCTACGCGTTCCAGCGCCGGCGGTTCTGGCCGGACGGCCAGGTCCGGGCGAGCGACCCGGCCGGCCTCGGCCTCGGCGCGGTCGAGCACCCGCTGCTCGGCGCGGCCGTCAGCGTCGCGGGCAGCGAGGACCTGCTCTTCACGTCACGGCTGTCGGCGCGGTCGCACCCGTGGCTCGCCGATCACGCCGTCAGCGGCACGGTGCTGCTGCCCGGCACGGCGTTCGTCGAGCTCGCGGTCAGGGCCGGCGACGAGGTCGGGTGCGAGAGGCTCGACGAGCTCACGATCTCCTCGCCGCTCGTCCTCGACGGGCCCGTGCAGCTCCAGGTCGCCGTGCGGGCCGAGGACGGCGACGGACGCCGCCCGGTCGTCATCTACTCCCGCACCGAGGACGACGCGCCGTGGACCGAGCACGCCTCCGGCACGCTGTCCCGGACCGGCGCGGCCGGCGACTTCGACGCGACCGCGTGGCCGCCGGCCGCGGAACCCGTTGACGTCGAAGGAGCCTACGAGCGGTTCGCGGACATGGGCTTCGAGTACGGGCCCGCGTTCCAGGGCCTGCGCGCGGTGTGGCGCGCCGGCGACGACGTGTACGCCGAGGTCGTGACGACGCAGGAGACCAAGGGCTTCGGCCTGCACCCGGCGCTGCTGGACTCCGCGCTGCACGCCGCGCTGCTCGCGAAGGACGGCGCGGGACTGCCGTTCTCGTGGGAGGGCGTGTCGCTGCACGCCACCGGCGCGACGGAGCTGCGGGTCCGGTTGCGCTCCCGCGGCGACGACATGGAGATCGCGCTCGCCGACACCACGGGCCAGCCGGTCGCCACCGTCGAGTCGCTCGTCGTGCGGCCGGTGACGGTGCCGCGCGACGAGATCGACCGCGACTCGTTGTTCCGCGTCGAGTGGACGCCCGTCGCCTTGCCGTCCGAGCCGGCGCAGGACGTGGTCATCGAGCACGTCGTGGGCGACGGCGACGTCATCGAGTCGACGCGGACCCTCACGGCGCGCGTCCTCGCCAAGCTCCAGGAGTGGATCGCGGGCGAGCGCGCGGAACGGCTCGTCTTCGTCACCCGCGAAGGAGATCTGGCCGGGCAGGCCGTCTGGGGCCTGGTGCGGTCGGCGCAGACCGAGCACCCCGGCCGGTTCGTGCTGGCCGACGTCGACGACGACGCCGTGCTGGCGCGGGCTCTCGCCGCGGGCGAACCGCAGCTGCGCCTCCGCCGCGGACAGGTCCTGGTGCCGCGGCTCGCCCGCGCCGCCGCGGCCCGGGAGATCACCCGGGAGATCACCTGGGAGAGCCCCGTCCTGATCACCGGCGCGGGCGGGCTCGGCGGCGTGATCGCCCGGCACCTCGTCGCCGAGCACGGCGTCACGGAGCTCGTCCTCGCCAGCCGCAGCGGCCGCGCACCCGACTGGGACGTCGACGCGACCGTCGAGGTCGTCAAGTGCGACGTCAGCGACCGCGAGGCGCTGCGGCGGCTGCTGGAGAAGCGCACCGTGAAGTCGGTCGTGCACACCGCCGGCGTGCTGGACGACGGCGTCATCGAGTCGCTCACCCCCGAACAGCTCGACACCGTGCTGCGTCCCAAGGTCGACGCCGCGTGGCACCTGCACGAGCTGCTGCCCGACGCCAGGATCGTGTTCTTCTCCTCCGCCGCCGGCATCCTCGGCGGCGCCGGGCAGGGCAACTACGCGGCGGGCAACGCGTTCCTCGACGCGCTCGCCGAACACCGCCCGAACACCGTCTCGCTGGCCTGGGGCACGTGGGAGGCCACGGTCGGCCTCACCGGCTCGCTGACCGACGCCGACCGGGAACGCCTGGTGCGCGCCGGAATGCCGCCGATCACGCCGCAGCAGGGCACCGCGTTGTTCGACGCGGCGCTCGCCACCGGCGAGGCGGTGCTGCTGCCCGCGCGCCTCGACCTCGCGACGTTGCGCGCGCAGGGCGAGGTGCCCGCGGTGCTGCGCGGCCTGATCCGCACCCGTGCGCGCCGCGCCGTCGCCGGCTCGGACGCGGCGACCGGCCTGGCCGCGAAGCTGCGTCCCCTGGGCGACGCCGAACGCCTCGACGCCCTGCTCGACCTGATCCGCGCGCAGGTCGCCGCCGTGCTCGCGCTGGAGGGCTTCGATGCCTCCCGCGCGTTCCGCGACCTCGGCTTCGACTCGCTCACCGCCGTCGACCTGCGCAACCGCCTCACCGCGGCCACCGGTCTGCGGCTGCCCGCCACGCTGGTGTTCGACTACCCGACCGCCCACGTGCTCGCGGCGTTCCTGCGCGACGAGCTGTTCGGCGCGGACGGCGGCGCCGCCGTCGCCACGCGCACCGCCTCCGACGACGACCCGATCGTCGTCGTCGGCATGGCCTGCCGGTTCCCCGGTGGCGTCAAGACCCCCGAGGACCTGTGGCGGCTCGTGCTGGACGGCACCGACGCGATCTCCGAGTTCCCGTCCGACCGCGGCTGGGACCTCGACGCGTTGTTCTCCGGCGACGACACCGGCACCTCGTCCACCCGCGTCGGCGGCTTCCTGCACGACGCCGGCGAGTTCGACCCGGCCTTCTTCGGCATGTCCCCGCGCGAGGCCCTGGCCACCGACTCGCAGCAGCGCCTGCTGCTGGAGACGGCGTGGGAGGCGTTCGAACGCGCCGGGATCGACCCGGTGTCGTTGCGCGGCAGCGACACCGGTGTCTTCGCCGGTGTCATGTACAACGACTACGCGCAGCTGCTCGGCGGCGAGTTCGAGGGCCACCACGGCACCGGGTCGTCGCCGTCGGTCGCGTCCGGCCGGGTCTCCTACGTGCTCGGCCTGGAGGGACCGGCCGTCACGATCGACACGGCCTGCTCGTCGTCGCTGGTGGCGATGCACCTGGCCGTGCAGTCGCTGCGCACGGGCGAGTCGTCGCTCGCGCTCGCCGGTGGTGTCGCGGTGATGTCGACGCCCGCGACGTTCATCGAGATCTCCCGGCAGCGGGGCGTGTCGCCGGACGGGCGCTGCAAGGCGTTCTCGGAGGGCGCCGACGGCACCGGGTTCTCCGAGGGCGTCGGCCTGCTCGTGCTGGAACGCCAGTCCGACGCCGTGCGCAACGGCCACCCCGTCCTCGCGGTCGTGAAGGGCACCGCGGTCAACCAGGACGGCGCGTCCAACGGCCTCACCGCGCCGAACGGCCCGTCGCAGCAGCGGGTCATCCGCGCCGCGCTCGCGTCGGCCGGCCTGGCCCCCGCGGACGTCGACGCCGTGGAGGCGCACGGCACCGGCACCGCGCTGGGCGACCCGATCGAGGCCCAGGCGCTGCTCGCGGTCTACGGCCAGGAGCGCGCGGAACCGCTCTACCTCGGCTCGGTCAAGTCGAACATCGGCCACACCCAGTCGGCCGCCGGTGTCGCCGGCGTCATCAAGATGATCATGGCGCTGCGCACCGGCGTGCTGCCGCGCACGCTGCACGTGTCCGCGCCGTCCTCGCACGTCGAGTGGGACGCGGGCGCCGTCGAGCTGCTCACGTCCACCCGCGACTGGCCGGAGGTCTCACGGCCGCGCCGTGCGGGCGTGTCCTCGTTCGGCATCAGCGGCACCAACGCCCACGTCATCCTCGAGGCCCCGGAAGTGTCGGACCTGCCTGAGACGATGGGAGTGGGGGCCGGCGCCCCCCGGGGGGCCGGTCAGCCGGAATCGATTCCGCAGGAGGCGGCAGCGGTTCCGCTGGCCATCTCGGCCAAGTCGGCGGCGTCGCTGCGCGCGCAGGTCGACCGGATCAAGGCGCTGGTGGCCTCCGGCGTGCCCGCGAACGACGTCGGCTTCTCGCTGACGGCGCGCAGCCGGTTCGACCAGCGAGCCGTGATCGTCGGCGACGAGGTCGTCGAGGGCACCGCGGCCGACGCCGGGCCGGGCCCGGTGTTCGTCTTCCCCGGCCAGGGCAGCCAGTGGCACGGCATGGCCGTCGCGCTGCTCGACGAGGACGAGACGTTCGCGCACTGGATGGCCGAGGCCGACCGCGCCATCGCGGCGCACGTCGGCTGGTCGGTCATCGAGGTGCTGCGCGGCGACGCCGAGCTGCTGGACCGCATCGAGGTCCTGCAGCCCGCGCTGTTCGCGATCATGATCTCGCTCGCCCAGACGTGGCGCGCCAACGGCGTCGAGCCCGCCGCGGTCGTCGGCCACTCGCAGGGCGAGATCGCCGCCGCCTACGTCGCGGGCGCGCTCACGCTCGACCAGGCCGCGCGGATCGTGGTGCAGCGCTCGCAGCTCTTCGCGGACGAGCTCGTCGGCAACGGCGCCGTCGCCAGCATCGCCCTGCCCGCGAGCGAGGTGGCGGAGCTGCTGCCGCCGGAGCTCGCCATCGCGGGCGTCAACAGCCCGCACGCCTGCACCGTCGCCGGCGCCGTCCCGGCGCTGGAGGAGTTCGTCGCGAGCTGCGTCGCCCGCGACGTCCGGGCCCGCGTGATCGGCTCGACCGTCGCCTCGCACTGCGCGCAGGTCGACCGGCTGCGCGAGCGGATCCTGGACCTCTTCGCGGACATCACGCCGCGGTCGGGCAGCGTGCCGTTCTACTCGACCGTCACGGCCGGGCGGATCGACACCGCCACCCTCGACGCCGAGTACTGGTTCCAGAACGCCCGGCAGCCCGTCAGCTTCGCGCGGGTCGTCGAGGAGCTCGTGCGGGACGGCCACCGCGTGCTGGTCGAGTCGAGCGCGCACCCCGTGCTGATGCTGCCCGCGCAGCAGACTGCCGAGGCGATCGGCGCCGAGCTCGTCGCGATCGGCTCGCTGCGCCGCGACGACGGCGGCAGGCGGCGCTTCGCCACCTCGCTCGCCGAGGCGTGGGTCGCCGGGCTCGACGTCCGGTGGCGGTACCCGGCCGCCAGGCGGGTCGCGCTGCCGACCTACCCGTTCGACCACCAGAGGTTCTGGCCGGAGCCGCTCGTCAAGGACACCTCCGACCCGGTGGACGCCGAGTTCTGGGAGCTCGTCGACAACGGCGGCCTGGAGGACCTGGGCGTCGAGCGGGACGTCGCGCACACCCTCGCGCAATGGCGCAGCCGCCGCAAGGCGGAGTCCACTGTGGACAGGTGGCGCTACCGCGACCAGTGGACCCCGGTTCCCGTCAGCGGCACGCCCACCGGGACGTGGCTCGTCGTCACCTCCGGCGCCCCGGCCGCCGACGTGGTCGACGCGCTGGGCGCCGCGCACCTCGAGGTCGACGAGCTGATCAGCCGCGAGGACCTCGTCGCACGCCTGCCGGAGACGATCGACGGCGTCATCGCCATGACCGGCCTGCGGGCGACCGTCACGCTCGTCCAGGCACTCGCGCAAGCCGGTGTCACCGCACCGATCTGGGCCGTCACCCGCAACGCCGTCGCCGTCGCCGGCGAGGAGGTCGACCCGGAGCAGACCGCGATCTGGGGCCTCGGCCGCGTGGCCGCGCTGGACCTGCCGCGCCGCTGGGGCGGGCTGGTCGACCTGCCCGCGACGCTGGACGAGAAGACCGCGCACCGGTTCGCGGCGGTGCTGACCGGCTCCGAGGACCAGGTCGCGATCAGGGACAACGGCGTGTTCGCCCGGCGCCTCGTCCGCGCGAGCTCCCCGCACGGCCCCGAGTTCGAGGCGTCCGGCACGGTGCTGATCACCGGCGGCACGGGCGCGCTCGGCGGCCACGTCGCCCGCTGGATGGCCCGGGCGGGCGCCGCCCACCTGGTGCTCGTCAGCCGGCGCGGCCTCGACGCGCCGGGCGCCCGGGAGCTCGCGGCGGAGCTGGAGAAGACCACCAGGGTCACGGTCGCCGCCTGCGACGCGGCCGACCGCGAGGCGCTGGCGGCACTGCTCGCGAGCATCGACGACCTCACGACGGTCGTGCACGCGGCCGGCATCGGCACCGGCGACGCCCCGATCGACGAGCTGCGCTACGACGACGTCACCGCCCTGCTCGACACGAAGATCACCGCCGCCCGGCACCTGCACGAGCTCGCACCCGACGCGCGGTTCATCCTGTTCTCGTCGGGCGCGGCGAGCTGGGGCAGCGGTGGCCAGCCCGCCTACGGCGCGGCCAACGCCTACCTCGACGGCCTCGCCCACCTGCGCCGCGCACGCGGCCTGAAGGCGACGTCGATCGCGTGGGGCGCGTGGGCGGACGCCGGCATGGCCGCCGACCACGGCATGTACGAGGCGCTGCACCGGATCGGCATCGCCGCGATGCCGCCGGAGCTCGCCATGAAGGTGCTGCGCCAGGCCGTCGCCGACGACCAGACGCAGCTCACCGTCACCGACATCGACTGGGCGAAGTTCGCGCCGAGCTTCACCGCCGAACGCCCGAGCCCGCTGCTCGGCGGCATCCCCGAGGTCCGCGCGGCCCTCGCGTCGCACGAGGTCGTCGAGGAGTCGGAGCTGCGCCGGCAGCTGTCGGGGCTGACCGAGGCCGAACGCGAGCGCGCGCTGCTCGGCCTCGTCCGCGCCGAGGCCGCGAAGACCCTGGGCCACGCCGACAGCGACCAGGTCCCCGCCGGCCGCGCGTTCCGCGAGCTGGGCTTCGACTCGGTCACCGCCGTCGAGATGCGCAACCGGCTGAAGACCGCCACCGGCCTCGCGCTGCCCGCCACCCTCGTCTTCGACTACCCGACCGCGACCAGCCTGGCGCGGCACCTGGGCGACGAGCTGTTCGGCGGCACCCGGCAGGTCGAGGTCCGCGCGGCGGCGAACGTGAACGACGACCCCATCGCGATCGTCGGCATCGGCTGCCGCTACCCCGGCGGCGTGACGACGCCGGAAGCGCTGTGGGACCTCGTGTTCGAGGGACGCGACGTGATCTCGCGGTTCCCGGCCGACCGCGGCTGGGACCTGGAGCGGCTCACCAGCGCCACGTTCGAGGGCGGTTTCCTCGACGGCGTCGCCGACTTCGACGCGGGCTTCTTCGGCATCTCGCCGCGCGAGGCCGTCGTGATGGACCCGCAGCAGCGGTTGCTGCTGGAGACGTCCTGGGAGGCCCTCGAACGCGCGGGCATCGACCCCACCACCCTCAAGGGCAGCTCCACCGGCGTGTTCGTCGGCACCACCGGCCAGGACTACGAGTCGCTGCTCAACCGGTCGGCCGAGGAGACCGGCCCCTACGCGACGACCGCGTTCTCCGCCTCGGTGCTCTCCGGCCGCATCTCCTACCTGCTCGGCCTGGAAGGCCCCGCGGTCACGATCGACACGGCCTGCTCCTCGTCGCTCGTCGCGATGCACTGGGCCGCGCAGGCCCTGCGCAACGGCGAGTGCGACCTGGCGCTCGCCGGCGGTGTCGCGGTCATGAGCACGCCGAACGCCTACACCGCGTTCACCGCGGCCGGCGGGCTGGCCCCGGACGGGCGCTGCAAGGCGTTCGCCGAGGCCGCCGACGGCACGGGCTGGTCCGAGGGCGCCGGCGTGGTGCTGCTGGAACGGCTGTCGGACGCACGCCGCCACGGCCACGAGGTGCTGGCCGTCCTGCGCGGCTCCGCCGTCAACCAGGACGGCGCCTCCAACGGCCTGACCGCGCCCAACGGCCCGTCGCAGCAGCGGGTGATCCGGCAGGCCCTCGCCAACGCCGGACTGGCACCGTCCGAAGTGGACGCCGTCGAGGCGCACGGCACGGGCACCACGCTCGGCGACCCGATCGAGGCGCAGGCCGTGCTCGCGACCTACGGGCAGGACCGGGAGACGCCGTTGCTGCTCGGTTCCGTCAAGTCCAACCTCGGCCACCCGCAGTCCGCCGGCGGCGTCGCCGGTGTGATCAAGATGGTGATGGCGCTGCGCAACGGCGTGCTGCCGAAGACCCTGCACGTCGACGCGCCGTCGTCCAACGTGGACTGGCGGACCGGCGACGTCGAGCTGCTGCTGGAAAGGCGGGACTGGCCCGCGACCGGCCGCCCGCGCCGCGCCGGTGTGTCGTCGTTCGGCGTCTCCGGCACGAACGCGCACGTGATCATCGAGGAGGCGCCCGCCGTCACCGCCCAGAACCCCGAGGTCACGACCACCGCGTCGGTGGTGCCGCTCGTGGTGTCCGGCCGGTCGCCGGAGGCGCTGGCCGCCCAGCTCGCCGCACTGGGCACCGTCGACGCCCCGCAGCTCGACCTCGCCTACTCGCTGGCGGTGTCGCGCAGCGCCTTCGAGCACCGGGTGGTGCTCGTCGACGGCGTCGAGATCGCCAGGGGAGAGGCGGGCGAGCACGACCTCGCGCTGCTGTTCACCGGGCAGGGCTCGCAGCGCCTCGGCATGGGCCGGGACCTCTACGAGCGGTTCCCGGTCTTCGCCGACGCCTTCGACGCCGTGCTCGCGCACCTCGACCCCGTGCTGCGGTCGGTCATGTGGGGTGACGACGCCGAGGCGCTGAACCGGACCGGCAACGCCCAGCCGGCGATCTTCGCCCTGGAGGTGGCCCTGTACCGGCTGGCGGAGTCGTTCGGCATCAGGGCCGACCGGCTCGCGGGCCACTCCATCGGCGAGATCGCGGCCGCCCACGTCGCCGGGGTCCTCAGCCTCGAAGACGCGTGCACGCTCATCTCCGCCCGCGCCTCGCTGATGCAGGCACTGCCCGCCGGTGGCGCGATGTTCGCGGTCGAGGCGAGCGAGGACGAGGTCACGCCACTGCTCACGCCCGGCGTGTCCCTCGCCGCCGTCAACGGCCCGCGCGCGGTCGTCATCGCCGGCGCCGAGCAGGAGGCGCAGCGGGTCGTCGAGCAGCTCACCGCTGCCGCACCGCGCAAGGTCAAGCAGCTCCAGGTCAGCCACGCCTTCCACTCGCCGTTGATGGAGCCGGTGCTGGACGACTTCCGCGCGGCCATCGCCGGGATCTCGTTCAACAGCCCCGCGATCCCGCTCGTCACGAACGGGGACGTCCGGCAACCCGAGTACTGGGTCCGGCACGTGCGGGAGACCGTGCGCTTCCACGACACGGTGCGCGCGCTCGACGGCAGCACGTTCCTGGAGATCGGCCCCGACGGCGTCCTGTCCGCGATGGTCAGCGGCATCACGTTGTTGCGCAAGGACCGCGGCGAGGAACAGGCGTTCGTCGCCGGGCTCGCCCGCCTGCACGTCAGCGGCGCGACCGTGCACTGGGGCGCGCTGTTCGACGGCACGGGCGCACGGCGGGTCGACCTGCCGACGTACGCGTTCCAGCGCGAGCGCTACTGGCCGACCGTGCTCGACGTGGAGCCGGTCGACCGCACGAAGCACGTCACGGACTCGTGGCGCCACCGCGAGTCGTGGGAGCAGATCACCCCGCGCGGCGAGGTCTCCGGCACCTGGCTCGTCCTCGGCGCCGAGGACGACTTCGCCCGCGAGGTCGCGGCGGCGATCGGCGGCACGATCGTGCCGGAGGTCCCGGACACGCCGTTCGACGGAATCGTGTCGCTGCTCGCCCTCGACGACGAGGCCGACGCCAATGGCGTGCCGCGCGGCGTGATCGCGACCATGGAACTGGTGCAGTCGTTGGCGCGCAAGGGCGTCACCACCCCCGTGTGGGCCGTGACGCGCGGCGCGCGGACGAGCCCGACGCAGAGCGCCGTCTGGGGCCTCGGCCGGGTCGCCGCCCTGGAGCTGCCCGCGCAGTGGGGCGGCCTGGTCGACGTCACCGGGGACGTCGCGCCGCTCGCGGCCGTCCTCGCCGGCGACGAACCCGAGGTCGAGATCCGCGCCGAGGGCGTGTTCGCCCGCCGCTACGACGCCGCGGCCCCGGCCGGCGCGATGTGGGAGCCGCGCGGCACCGTCATCGTCACCGGCGGCACCGGCGCGCTCGGCACGCACGTCGCCCGCGACCTCAAGGACCGCGGCGTCGACCGGATCGTCCTGGTCAGCCGCCGCGGGCTCGCCGCACCGGGCGCCGAGGAGCTGCGGGCGGAGCTGGGCGCGGAGGTCGTGGCGTGCGACGTCGCGGACCGCGAAGCCGTGCGGCAGCTCCTGGACCGGTACCGGCCGAACGCCGTCGTCCACACCGCCGGCGTGCTGAGCGACGGCGTGCTGGAAGGCCTCGCGCCGGACCGGTTCGCGGACGTGTTCCGGTCCAAGGTCGCCTCCGCGCTCGTCCTCGACGAGCTGACCCGCGAGCGCGAGCTGGACGCGTTCGTGCTGTTCTCCTCCGTCGCGGGAGCGCTCGGCAACCCCGGCCAGGCCAACTACGCCGCCGCCAACGCCGTGCTCGACGCCATCGCGCGGGACAGGCGTGCGCAGGGCCTGCCGGCGACGTCGATCGCCTGGGGCGCCTGGGCCGGTTCCGGCATGGCCGGCGGCGTCGGCGCCGACCTCAGCGCCATCACGATGCGGCCGGACCTGGCCGTGGCGTCGATGTGGCACGCGGTCGCGGAAGACGCGCCGACCATCGCCATCGCGATCCTGCCCGAGAAGCCCAAGGCGCGTGAGCGCAAGCCGGTCATGACCGGTGACGTGCTGGAGACCGTGCGCACGGCCGTCGCGTCGGTGCTCGGCTACGCCGGCCCGCACGCGGTGGGCGTGGACAAGGAGTTCCGCGACCTCGGCTTCGACTCGCTGACCGCGGTCGAGCTGCGCAACCAGCTTTCCGCCGCCACCGGCAAGACCCTGCCGGCGTCGCTCGTCTACGACTACCCGACGCCGCGCCGCCTCGCCGACCACCTGCGGGGCGGGCCCGTCGAGACCGAGGTGGCGGCCCAGCGTGCCGACGAGCCGATCGCGATCGTCGGCATGGCCTGCCGCTTCCCCGGCGACGTGAACACCCCCGAACAGCTGTGGCAGCTGCTGGTCGACGGGCGCGACGGCATCGGCGCGTTCCCGGACGACCGCGACTGGGACCTCGAGTCGGTGCTGGCGACCTCGGTCACGCGCGAGGCCGGGTTCCTCGCCGGGACCGCGGACTTCGACCCCGCGTTCTTCGGCATCTCGCCGCGCGAGGCGATGGCGATGGACCCGCAGCAGCGGTTCCTGCTGGAGACCACCTGGGAGGCGCTGGAACGCGTCGGCGTCGACCCGCTGTCGCTGCGCGGCTCGCAGACCGGTGTGTTCGTCGGCACCAACGGCCAGGACTACGCGACGCTGCTCACCAACTCGGCCGAGGACACCGAGGGCCACGCGGCCACGGGCCTCGCGGCGTCGGTGATCTCCGGCCGCCTGTCCTACACGTTCGGCTTCGAGGGACCGGCCGTCACCGTTGATACGGCGTGCTCGGCCTCTCTCGTGGCCATGCATCTCGCCGTGCAGGCGCTGCGAAGCGGTGAATGCTCGCTCGCGGTGTCCGGCGGTGCGACGATCATGACCACGCCGTACGCGTTCGCCGAGCTCACCCGCCAGGGTGCGCTGGCGGCGGACGGCCGGTCGAAGGCGTTCTCCGACGACGCGGACGGCGCCGGCTGGTCCGAGGGTGTCGGCATGGTCGTGCTGGAGCGGCTGTCCGACGCGGAGCGCAACGGGCACCAGGTGCTCGCGGTGATCCGCGGCTCGGCGGTCAACCAGGACGGCGCGTCCAACGGCCTGACCGCGCCCAACGGCCCGTCGCAGCAGCGCGTGATCCGTGCTGCTCTCGCGAACGCCGGTCTGTCCGTCGGCGACGTCGACGCCGTCGAGGCGCACGGCACCGGCACGGCCCTGGGTGACCCGATCGAGGCCCAGGCCCTGATCAACACCTACGGCGCGGACCGGTCGACGCCGCTGTGGCTGGGCTCGGTGAAGTCGAACATCGGCCACACGCAGGCCGCCGCGGGTGTCGCCGGCGTCATCAAGATGGTGCTCGCCCTGCGCAACAACCTGCTGCCGCGGACCCTGCACGTCGCCGCGCCATCGTCCCACATCGACTGGTCCGCGGGCTCCGTCGCACTGCTCACCGAGCCCCGCGAGTGGTCGAGCGACGGCCGCCCGCGCCGCGCCGGCGTCTCCGCGTTCGGCATCTCCGGCACCAACGCCCACATGATCCTGGAGGAAGCACCCGCGTCAACCGCCTCCTCCGCCGCTGTGGACAACTCCGCGCCTGTGGACAAGTCCCTCGTCGTCGATCTCGCGGACCAGGATTCGTCGGCCTCCCGTGGGACGCTTGGAGTGGGGACCTCGGACTCCCCCCAGGGGGGACAGTCGGGATCGATTCCGCTGGTGGTGTCGGCGAAGTCGCCGGCCTCGCTGCGGGCCCGCATCGAGCAGGTGCGCGCGCTGGAAGGCGATGTGAACGACATCGCGTACTCGTTGCTGACGACGAGGTCGGTGTTCGACCACCGTGCGGTGCTCATCGGGGACGAAGTGGTCCAGGGCGTCGCGCAGGAGAGCGCGCCGGTGTTCGTGTTCCCCGGTCAGGGTTCGCAGTGGCACGGCATGGCGGTCGAGCTGCTGGACGAGGACGAGACGTTCGCGTACTGGGTCCGCGAGTGCGACGCGGCGATCGGCAAGCTCGTCGGCTGGTCGGTCGTCGACGTCCTGCGCGGCGAGGCGGAGCTGCTGGAACGCATCGAGGTCCTGCAGCCGACGCTGTTCGCGGTCATGGTGTCGCTCGCCCAGACGTGGCGCGCGAACGGCGTCGAGCCCGCCGCGGTCGTCGGCCACTCCCAGGGCGAGATCGCCGCCGCCTACGTCGCCGGGGCGCTCAGCCTCGACGACGCCGCCAGGATCGTCGTGCTGCGCTCGCAGCTCTTCGCGGACGAGCTCGTCGGCAACGGCGCCGTCGCCTCCGTGGCGCTGCCCGTCGACCAGGCGCGCGAGCTCATCGAGCCCTGGCCCGCCCTGTCCATCGCGGGCATCAACAGCCCGAGCGCCTGCACGGTCGCCGGCGCGCTGGAGGAGCTCGACGAGTTCGTGCGGCTCTGCCAGGAGCGGGAGATCCGCGCGCGGGTGGTGGCCTCGACGGTCGCCTCGCACGGCCCGCAGGTCGAACCGCTGCGCGAGAAGCTGCTGGACCTCCTCGGGACCATCACGCCGCGCTCCAGCGACATCGCGTTCTACTCGACGGTCAAGGCGGAACGGATCGACACCGCCGTCCTCGACGCCGCCTACTGGTACGAGAACGCCCGCCGGCCCATCGAGTTCGCCGCGGTCACCCGCCTGCTCGTCGAGGACGGCTACCGCGTGTTCGTCGAGGCGAGCCCGCACCCGGTGCTGACGATGTCCGCGCAGGCCACCGCCGACGCCGACGGCGCGGAGCTGGTCGCGATCGGCTCGCTGCGCCGCGACCAGGGCAACCGGCACCGCTTCACCACCTCGCTCGCCGAGGCGTGGGTCGCGGGCCTCGACGTCCGCTGGCGGTGCGAAGGTCGCAGGATCGACCTGCCGACCTACCCGTTCAGCCGCAGCAGGTTCTGGCCGAAGGCGGCCGAGAAGGCCGTCAGCGCGGAGGACAGCGCGTTCTGGCAGCTCGTCGAGAACGGCGGCCTCACCGAGGCGCTCGGCGTCGACGCCGGCGACGTCGTCCCGGCGCTGCGGGAATGGCGCGCGAGGCAGCAAGCCCAGTCCACTGTGGACGGATGGCGCTACCGCGACTCGTGGCAGCTGCTGCGCGGCGTCCAGGCGACCGGCATCAACGGCACCTGGCTCGCCGCGGTCCCGGAGGACCACGACGAGTGGGTAGAGGGGGTCCTGCGGGCCTTCGGCGACGACGTCGTGCGGGTCACCGTCCGCAGGGACGCCGAACGCGCGCTGCTCGCCACCGAGCTGGCCGGCATCGAACCGGTCGGCGTGATCTCGCTGCTCGCCGTCGACGACGAGCCGCACCCCGAGTTCACGTCGACTCCCGCCGGCCTCGCGCTGAACGTCCTGCTGCTGCAGGCGCTCGGCGACGCCGGCAGCACCGCGCCGTTCTGGGCGGTCACCAGGCAGGCGATCTCGACCGGCGCCCACGACCCCGTCGCCCACCCGCAGCAGGTGGCGCTGTGGGGCCTGGGCCGGGTCGCCGCGCTCGACCTGCCGCGCCGCTGGGGTGGCCTGGTCGACCTGCCGGAGGTCGTCGACGGCCAGATCGAGCAGGGTCTCGTCGCCGCGATCACCAACGGCGGCGGCGAGGACCAGCTCGCGGTCCGCGACACCGGCGTCCACGCCAGGCGGCTCGTCCCGGCGCAGCGCGCGCCGGAACCGGTCGAGTGGAACCCGCACGGCACGGTCCTGATCACCGGCGGCACCGGCGCGCTGGGCGGCCACGTCGCCCGCTGGGTCGCGGGCCGCGGCGCCGGGCACGTGCTGCTCACCAGCCGCCGCGGCGAGCAGGCCCCCGGTGCGGCGCAGCTTCGGGCCGAGCTGGAGGAGCTCGGCGCGCGCGTCACCATCGCGGCCTGCGACGTCTCGGACCGCCAGAGCCTGAAGGCGGTGATCGACAGCGTGCCGGACCTCAGCGCCGTCGTGCACGCGGCCGGTGTCGTCGAGGGCAACGCGCCGACCGACGCGCTCGGCATCGACCAGCTCGACCGGCTGCTCAAGGCCAAGATGACGTCGGCGTGGCTGCTGCACGAGCTCACGGGCGACCTGGACGCGTTCATCCTCTTCTCGTCCGGCGCGGCGAGCTGGGGCAGCGGCGCGCAACCCGCGTACGCCGCCTCGAACGCCTACCTCGACGGTCTCGCGCACTACCGCCGGGCACGAGGCCTCCAGGCCACGTCGATCGCCTGGGGCGCGTGGGCCGGCTCCGGAATGGCGACGGAGAACGAGGAGGGCGCCGAGCAGCTGCGCCGGCGCGGCGTCCACCCGATGCGGCCGGACCTCGCGATCACCGCGCTGCAACAGGCGGTCGAGGACGGCCACACGTCGCTCACGATCACCAACACGGACTGGGAGAAGTTCGCGCCGAGCTTCACCGCGTCGAGGCCGAGCCCGCTGCTGTCGGGCATCCCGTCGGTCCAGAAGGCCCTGCAGGAGCCGGAAACCGCGGACTCCGGGTTCAAGGAGCGGCTGCTGGCGCTGCCGGAGGCCGAGCGCACGCGCACGGTTCTGGACCTCGTCCGCACCGAGGCCGCGGCGACGCTGGGCTTCGAGAGCGCCGAGGCGTTCGGGCCGTCCAGGGCGTTCCGCGACGTGGGCTTCGACTCGGTGACGGCCGTGGACCTGCGCAACCGGCTCAAGGCGGTCACCGGCGTGGCGCTGCCCGCCACCCTGGTGTTCGACTACCCGACGCCCGCGGCGCTGGCCCAGTTCATCCGCACCGAGCTGCTCGGCGAGGCCGCGGACGAGGCCGACGACCCGGACGCGCACATCCGCGACGCCCTGGCGTCGATCCCGGTCAGCCGCCTGCGCAAGGCCGGCCTGCTGGACCTGGTGCTCCAACTCGCCGCGGACAGTGGGGAAAACAACAGCGCCGGAGATGTTGTGCTTGCAGCCGAGGCGGAATCGATCGACGACATGGACGGCGAGGCCCTCCTGCGTCTGGCGATCGGAGACGCCATGAACTAGCGGGCGATCCGAGAAGGAAGCGCGATGACCACCTCTGCTAACCAGTACGTCGAGGCTCTGCGGTCGTCACTGAAGGAGATCGACCGGCTGCGCAAGCAGAACCAGCAGCTCATCGCGGCAGCGGTGGAACCGATCGCGATCGTGGGCATCGGGTGCCGGTACCCCGGCGGGGTGGCCTCGCCGGAGGACCTCTGGCAGGTCGTCGCGGACGGACGGGACGTGATCGGCGGGTTCCCCGCCGATCGCGGCTGGGACGTCTCCGAGCTCGACACCGCCACCATCGAGGGCGGCTTCCTCGAAGACCCGGCGTCGTTCGACGCCGGGTTCTTCGGCATCTCGCCCCGCGAAGCCGTCGTCATGGACCCGCAGCAGCGCCTCCTGCTCGAAACCTCCTGGGAGGCCCTCGAACGGGCGGGCGTGAACGCGCAGACGCTGCGCGGCACCAAGACCGGCGTGTTCATGGGCACCACCTCGCAGGACTACGCCGACCTGCTCTCGCGCTCGGGGGAGGACGTCGGCCTCTACGCCACCACCGCGTTCGCCGCCTCCGTGCTGTCCGGCCGCATCTCCTACCTGCTCGGGCTGGAAGGGCCCGCCGTCACCGTCGACACCGCCTGCTCCTCCTCGCTCGTCGCCCTGCACCTCGCCTCGTCCGCCCTGCGCGCCGGTGAGTGCGACCTCGCGCTGGCCGGCGGTGTCGCGGTCATGACGACGCCCGCCGGGTTCGCCGCCTTCACCTCGCAGGGCGGCCTCGCCGGCGACGGCCGCTGCAAGGCGTTCTCCGACGACGCCGACGGCACCGGCTGGTCGGAGGGCGTCGGCGTGCTCGTGCTCAAGCGGCTCTCCGACGCGCAGCGCGCCGGCGACAAGATCCTCGCCGTCGTGCGCGGTTCCGCCGTCAACCAGGACGGCGCCTCCAACGGCCTGACCGCCCCGAACGGGCCGTCGCAGCAGCGCGTCATCCGCCAGGCACTGCAGAACGGCGGCCTCGCACCGTCCGATGTGGACGCCGTGGAGGCGCACGGCACGGGCACCACCCTGGGCGACCCGATCGAGGCCCAGGCCATTCTCGCCGTGTACGGGCAGGACCGCACGGAGCCCCTCTACCTCGGGTCGGTCAAGTCCAACATCGGCCACCCCCAGGGCGCCGCGGGTGTCGCCGGCGTGATCAAGGTCGTCATGGCGCTGCAGAACGGGGTGCTGCCCAAGACGCTGCACCTCGGCACGCCGTCCACCCAGGTCGACTGGACCAAGGGCAACGTGTCGCTGCTGCGCGAGGCCCGGCCGTGGCCCTCGGTCGACCGGCCGCTGCGCGCCGGAGTGTCCGCGTTCGGCGTCTCGGGCACGAACGCGCACGTCATCCTGGAGCAGGCCCCGCCGCTGGTCGTCGAAGCGACCACCCCCGCCGAGGCGCCCGCCGTGCTGCCGTGGGTGCTGTCCGGCCGGACGCCCGCCGCCCTGGAGGAGCAGCGGACCCGGCTGGAGTCGGTCGTGGCCGCCCTGTCGCCGCTCGACGTCGCGTTCACGCTGGCGACCGCGCGCGCGTCGTTCGAGCAGCGGGCCGTCGTGCTGCCGGACGGCACCGAGCTCGCCCGCGGCGTGGCCGCCGACGAGACCACGCTCGCGTTCCTGTTCTCCGGTCAGGGATCGCAGCGCCTCGGCATGGGCCGCGAGCTGCACGCCCGGTTCCCCGTCTTCGCCGCCGCCTTCGACGAGGCACTCGGCCACCTCGACCCGGCGCTGCGCCAGGTCGTGTGGGGTGACGACCCCGCGGCCCTGGAGCAGACCCGCTACACGCAGCCCGCCCTGTTCGCCTTCGAGGTGGCGATGTACCGGCTGCTCGAGTCGTTCGGGCTGGTGCCGGAGCAGGTGGCGGGCCACTCGATCGGCGAGATCGCGGCCGCGCACGTCGCCGGCGTGTTCTCCCTGGAGGACGCCTGCACCCTGGTGACCGCGCGCGCCTCGCTGATGCAGGCGCTGCCCGCCGGTGGCGTGATGATCGCCGTGCAGGCCACCGAGGAGGAGGTCCTGCCGCACCTCACCCCCGGCGTCTCCATCGCCGCCGTCAACGGCCCCCGCTCGGTCGTCATCGCCGGCGCCGAGGACGAGGCCCGGCGCGTCGTCGAGCACTTCGGCGACCGCAAGACCCGGCAGCTCAACGTCTCGCACGCCTTCCACTCGCCGCTGATGGAGCCGATGCTGGAGGACTTCCGCGCGGCCATCTCCGGCATCACGTTCCAGGACCCCGCGATCCCCGTGGTGACCACGGGGGACGTCCGGCAGGCCGACTACTGGGTGCGGCACGTCCGCGACGCCGTCCGCTTCCACGACACCGTCACGGCGCTGGGCGCCAAGACGTTCGTCGAGGTCGGCCCGGACGGCGTGCTGTCCGCGATGCTCGACGACGCCGTGCCCACCGCGCGCAAGGACCGCGGCGAGGAGCTGGCGTTCGTGACGGCGCTGGCCCGCCTGCACGTCGCGGGCGTCCCGGTCGGCTGGGCGAAGCTCTTCGAGGGCACCGGCGCGCAGCGCGCCGACCTGCCGACCTACCCGTTCCAGCGGCAGCGGTTCTGGCCGCGCCCCAAGACGCAGTCCGGTGACGTGCGCGGCGCGGGCCTCGCCTCGGTCGGCCACCCGCTGCTCGGCGCGGCCGTGGAGCTGGCCGGGTCGGCGGGGCACCTGTTCACGTCGCGGCTGTCGCTCGTCACGCACCCGTGGCTCGCCGACCACGTCGTGATGGGCCGGGTCCTCTTCGCCGGCACCGCGTTCCTCGAGCTCGCCATCAGGGCCGCCGAGGAGGCCGGCTGCGACCGCGTCGAGGAGCTGACCCTCGCCGCACCGCTCGTCCTGACCACGGACACCGCCGTCCAGGTGCAGGTCTCCGTCGCCGCGCCCGACTCCGCCGGGCGGCGCGGCATCGCGATCTTCTCGCGCCCCGAGGGCTCCGGTGACGCGCCCTGGCTCCAGCACGCCTCCGGTGTGCTCGGCTCCGGCGCGAACGCCGTGTCGTTCGACGCCTCGGTGTGGCCGCCCGCCGGCGCCGAGGCCGTCGACATCACCGGCTCCTACGAGCGCTTCACCGACATGGGCTTCGACTACGGCCCGATCTTCCAGGGCCTGCGGGCGGTCTGGCGGGGCGGCGACGGCGTCGTCTACGCCGAGGTGTCGCTGCCCGAGGGCGCCGACGGCGCGGCGTTCGGGCTGCACCCGGCGCTGCTCGACGCCGGCATGCACGCCGCCGGGTTCGGCGACCTCGGCTCGATCAGCAGGGGAGGGCTGCCGTTCTCGTGGCAGGGCGTGACCCTGCACGCGGCGGGCGCTTCCGCGGTGCGCGTGCGGCTCTCGCGCGGCGAGGACGGCTCGATGCAGATCGCCGTCGCCGACGCCACCGGTGCTCCCGTCGCGTCCGTCGAGGCCCTGCAGACGCGGCCGGTCCCCGTGGACGAGCTGGGTTCCGGGGTGGAGCGCGACTCGCTGTTCCGCGTCGAGTGGGCCCCGGTCGAGCTGCCGGCCGGGTTCGCCGAGCAGAGCGTCGCGGTGCTCGGGCCGGACGTGCTGTCGCTCGCCGCCGGTCCGGTCGTGGACGCCCTGACCGACGCCGACCTGACGCTGGTTCCCCTGGTGGGAACCGATGTCCGCGACACGTGCGCGCGGGTGCTGGCGCTGGTCCAGGAGTTCGTGACCCGGCCCTCCGGCCGGCTGGCGTTCGTGACGCGCGGCGCGGTGGACGGCGACGACCTCGCCGCGGCCGCCGCGCTCGGCCTGGTGCGCTCGGCGCAGTCCGAGCACCCCGGCCGGTTCGTGCTGGTGGACCTGGACCTCGCCGAGGCGTCCGCGGGCGCGGTGCTGCACGCGTTGACGACCGACGAGCCCGTGCTCGCGATCCGCGACGGCGTCGTCCTCGCGGCCCGGCTCGCGCGCGCGGCCCTGCCGGCCGAGCGGCTGACGTGGTCCGGCCGCGTGCTGATCACCGGTGGCACCGGCGGCCTCGGCCGGCTCGTGGCCCGGCACCTCGTCGAGGAGCACGGCGTCCGCGAGCTGCTGCTGGTCTCGCGCAGCGGTGCCGCGGACGTCTCGGCGCTGCGCGAGCTCGGGGCGGACGTGGTCGTCGAGGCGTGCGACGTCTCCGACCGCGCGGCACTGGAGTCCTTGCTGGCCAAGCACTCCGTCGGCGGTGTCGTGCACACGGCCGCGGTGCTCGACGACGGCGTCGTCGAGTCCCTGACGCCCGAGCGGATCGACACCGTGCTGCGCCCCAAGGCCGACGCGGCACTGCACCTGCACGAACTGCTGCCCGACGTTCCGTTCGTGCTGTTCTCGTCGGCCGCCGGCACGTTCGGCGGCGCCGGCCAGGCGAACTACGCCGCCGCCAACGCCTTCCTCGACGCGCTGGCGCGCGTGCGCCGCGCCTCCGGCAAGCACGCCGTGGCACTGGCGTGGGGCGCGTGGGAGCAGACCTCGGGCATGACCGCCACGATGTCGGACACCGACATGCGGCGCATCACCCGGTCCGGCATGCCGCCGCTGAAGGTCGCCGAGGGCCTCGCGCTGTTCGACGCCGCCGCCGCCGGCGCGGACGCCGTCCTGCTGCCGCTGCGCCTCGACCTCCCGGCACTGCGCTCCCAGGGCGCGCCGCCGCCGTTGCTGCGCGGCCTGATCAAGACGCCGAAGCGCCGTGCCGCGGACCGGTCCGTCGCGGCGGACGGGCTCGCCGCGGAGCTGGCGCGCCTCGGCCACGACGAACGCCGGGAAGCGCTGCTCACCCTCGTCGCGACCGAGGTCGCCGCGGTGCTCGGCCACGGCAGCGCGTCCGAAGTGGACCGCACGCGCACGTTCCAGGGCCTCGGCTTCGACTCGCTGACCGCCGTCGAGCTGCGCAACCGCCTGACCGCGTCGACCGGCATCCGCCTGCCGGCCACCCTGATCTTCGACTACCCGACCGCCGGCGCCCTCGCTTCCTACCTGCTCGACGAGCTGTTCGGCGCGGACGCGGCGGACGTGCCGGCGGCGCAGGCGCCGCTCGCCCCGCTCGCCGACGACCCGATCGTGATCGTCGGCATGGCCTGCCACTACCCGGGCGGCGTGTCGTCGCCGGAAGACCTGTGGCGCCTCGTGGCCGAGGAACGCGACGGCGTCACCGGCTTCCCGTCGAACCGCGGCTGGGACCTCGACGGCCTGTACGACCCGGACCCGGACGCCCCCGGCAAGACCCACGTCATGCAGGGCGGCTTCCTGCACGACGCCCCGGCGTTCGACCCGGACTTCTTCGGCATGTCCCCGCGCGAGGCCCTCGCGACCGACGTGCAGCACCGGCTCCTGCTGCAGACCGCCTGGGAGGCCTTCGAACGCGCGGGCATCGACCCGGTCTCCCTGCGCGGCTCCAAGACCGGGGTGTTCGCCGGCGTGATGTCCAACGACTACTCGACGCTGGTCTCCGACGACATCTTCGAGGGCTACCAGGGCACCGGCACCGCGCAGAGCGTGCTGTCCGGCCGCGTCGCCTACACCTTCGGCCTGGAAGGCCCCGCCGTCACCGTCGACACGGCCTGCTCCTCGTCGCTGGTGGCCCTGCACCTCGCGTCCTCCGCGCTGCGCAACGGCGAGTGCTCGCTCGCGCTGGCCGGCGGTGTGACCGTCATGTCGACGCCGGGCTCGTTCGTCGCCTTCTCGAAGCAGCGCGGGCTCGCGATGGACGGCCGCTGCAAGTCCTTCGCCGACGCCGCCGACGGCACCGGCTGGGGTGAGGGCGTCGGCCTGCTGGTGCTGGAGCGCCGGTCGGACGCGATCCGCAACGGCCACACCATCCTCGCCATCGTCCGTGGCTCCGCGATCAACCAGGACGGCGCGTCCAACGGCTTGACGGCGCCCAACGGCCCGTCGCAGCAGCGCGTGATCCGCTCGGCTCTCGCCTCGGCCGGCCTGTCGGTGGCCGACGTCGACGTCGTCGAGGCCCACGGCACCGGCACCACCCTGGGTGACCCGATCGAGGCCCAGGCACTCCTCGCGGTCTACGGGCAGGACCGCCCGTCGCCGCTGCTGCTCGGCTCCATCAAGTCCAACATCGGCCACACCCAGGCCGCCGCCGGTGTCGCGGGCATCATCAAGATGGTCCAGGCGATGCGCCACGGCGTCGTGCCCGCGACCCTGCACGTCGACCAGCCCTCCACCCACATCGACTGGACCGCGGGCGACGTCTCGCTGGTGACCTCCGCGACCTCGTGGCCCGAGGTTTCCCGTCCGCGCCGCGCCGGCGTCTCGTCGTTCGGCGTCTCGGGCACCAACGCCCACGTGATCATCGAGGCCCCGGAACCGGAGGTGCCGGGCCAGGAGGTGCCGGGCCAGGAGGGAGCGGGACGAGGAGGAACGATCCGGCAGGAGCCGATCCCGGTGCCGCTGGTGGTGTCGGCCCGGTCGGCGGCCGCGCTGGCCGCGCAGGTCGAGCGGATCACGGCGTGGCCGGGAGAACCGGCGGACATCGCGTTCTCGTTGCTGACCACCAGGTCGTCGTTCGAGCACCGGGCCGTGCTGCTCGACGGCGAGGTGCTCGCCTCCGGCGTCGCGAAGGCCGGGGAGCCGGCGGTGCTGTTCAGCGGGCAGGGCTCGCAGCGGCTCGGCATGGGCCGGGAGCTGTACGAGGCGTTCCCGGTGTTCGCCGAGGCGCTGGACGCGGTGCTGGTGCACCTCGACCCGGCCGTCCGCGAGGTCATGTGGGGCGACGACGAGGAGGCGCTCAACCGGACCGGGTACGCGCAGCCCGCGCTGTTCGCGTTCCAGGTGGCGCTGTACCGGCTGTTCGAGTTCTACGGCGTGCGGCCAGCCCACCTCGCGGGTCACTCCATCGGTGAGATCGCCGCCGCGCACGTCGCGGGCGTGCTGAGCCTGGAGGACGCCTGCCAGCTCGTCACCGCGCGAGCCTCGCTCATGCAGGCGTTGCCTGCGGGTGGGGCGATGGTGTCGGTCATCGTGTCCGAAGAAGAGGTGCGTGCGCACCTGACTGATGGTGTGTCGATCGCTGCGGTCAACGGTCCGCGTGCTGTCGTGATCGCGGGTGTCGAAGAAGAAGTGCTCGCTATCGCGCAGCGGTGGAAGAACAAGCGGCTGAAGGTCAGCCACGCGTTCCACTCGCCGTTGATGGAGCCGATGCTGGAGGACTTCCGCGAGGCGATCAGCGGGATCACCTTCCACGAGCCGGTCATCCCGATGTCGACGTCCGGCGACGTCACCACGGTCGACTACTGGGTCGGCCACGTCCGCGACACGGTCCGCTTCCACGACAACGTCACGCGTCTGGCCACCGGTCCGGCCGAGGTGACGTTCCTGGAGATCGGGCCCGACGGTGTGCTGTCCGCGATGGTCGACGGCTGCGTTCCCGCCGTGCGGCGCACCGGCGGTGAAGTCAAGTCGATGTTGACGGCGTTGAGCCGGATCAACGTTGACGGCGTCAATGTTGACTGGACGCGGTTCTGCCGGCACGGCCGCAAGATCGACCTGCCGACGTACGCGTTCGAGCGGCAGTGGTTCTGGCCGGAGGTCTCCACCAGGTCGGACGTCCGGTCGGCCGGCCTCGGCTCGGTCGAGCACCCGCTGCTCGGAGCCGCCGTCGAACTGGCCGGCCCGGACGGCGGCGCCGAGGGCCTGCTGTTCACGAGCAGGCTGTCGCTGCGCACCCACCCGTGGCTGCGCGACCACTCGCTGCACGGCAAGGTGCTCGTCCCCGGCGCGGCGCTCGTCGAGCTCGCGCTGCGGGCCGCCGACGAGGCGGGCCTCGACCGCGTCGAGGAGCTGACGATCGCGGCGCCGCTCGTGCTGCCCGAGACCGGCGGCGTCCAGGTGCAGATCCGGGTCGGCGGCGGCGAACGCCGGCCGGTGGCGATCCACAGCCGTCCCGAGGACAGCGACCTGCCGTGGACCGAGCACGCCACGGGTTTCCTGGCCTCCGGCACCACGACCGCCGGCTTCGACGCGGCCGCGTGGCCTCCCGCCGGAGCGGAAGCCGTGCGGGTCGAGGGCGTCTACGAGCGGTTCGCGGAGCTCGGGTTCGACTACGGGCACTCGTTCCAGGGGCTGCGCGCGGCCTGGAAGCGCGGCGACGAGGTGTTCGCCGAGGTCGCGCTGCCAGGGGACGTGCCGGTCGCCGGCTTCGGCCTCCACCCGGCGCTGCTCGACGCGGCGCTGCACGCGGTGGCGTTCGCCGACCGGAAGGCCGAGGGCGCGGTGCCGTTCTCGTGGGAGGACGTCGCGCTGCACGCGGTCGGCGCCACGGAGCTGCGGGTGCGGCTGCGGACCACGGGCGAGAGCGCGATGGAGATCGACATCGCCGACGCCGCCGGTGCGCCGGTCGCCACGATCGGGTCGCTCGTGACGCGCGCCGTGTCGGCGCAGCAGCTCGGCGCCGCGCAGGACGCGCTGTTCGGGCTGGACTGGGTGCCGGTCACGCTCACCGAGGCGGTGCCCGCCGCGCACGTCGTGGAGCACGTGGAGTCCCCGGCCGGCTCGCCGGTCGAGGCGGCGCACGCCCTGACGGCCGGCGTGCTGGCCAGGATCCAGGAGTGGATCGCGGCCGACCGGGCCGAGAAGCTCGTCTTCGTCACGCGCCGCGACGATCTGGGCGCGTCGGCGGTGTGGGGTCTCGTGCGGGCCGCGCAGTCGGAGCACCCCGGCCGGTTCGCGCTGGTCGAGACCGACGGCGACCTGCCGGACGCGGTCCTCGCGAGCGCCGAGCCGCAGCTCCGGGTGCGCGGCGGCGAGGTGTTCGTGCCGCGCATCGCCCGGATCGCCGCCGGTGACCCCGTCGTGCTGGAAGGACCCGTGCTGATCACCGGCGGCACCGGCGGGCTCGGCCAGGTCATCGCGCGGCACCTGGTCGCCGCGCACGGTGTCCGCGAGCTGGTGCTCGTCAGCCGCCGCGGCGAGACCCCGGACTGGGTGGCCGGGGTGGACGCGGCGGTCACCGTGGTGGCCTGCGACGTCGCCGACCGGCACGCGGTCGCGAACCTCCTGACAGGCCACGGGATCCGGTCCGTCGTGCACGCCGCCGGTGTGCTCGACGACGGTGTCGTCGAGTCGCTCACGCCCGAGCGCCTGTCGGCGGTGCTGCGGCCCAAGGTCGACGCCGCCTGGAACCTCCACGAGCTGGCGACCGGCGTCTCGGCCTTCGTCGTCTGCTCGTCCGGCGCCGGCGTCCTCGGCTCGTCCGGGCAGGGCAACTACGCGGCCGGCAACACGTTCCTCGACGCGCTGGTCGAGCACCGGCGCGCCAGTGGCCTGCCCGGCGTGTCGCTCGCCTGGGGTGCCTGGGCGGACACCGGCATGCTGTCCGGCGCCGACGCCGAACGGCTGGCCGGCTCCGGCATGCCGCCGATCACGCCCGCCGAAGGCGTGGAGCTGTTCGACGCCGCGCTGTCCAGCGACGCGTCGCTGGTGCTGCCGCTGCGGCTCGACCTGCCGGTCCTGCGGGCGCGCGGCGAGGTCCCCGCGGTGCTGCGGGGCCTGGTGAAGGGGCGCGCCCGCCGCGCGGCGGCGTCGGCCACGTCGTCCTCGCTGGTGCAGAAGCTCGCCGGCCTGGACGAGCAGGGCCGCCTGGAGGCGGTGCTCGACCTGGTGCGCGCCGAGGTCGGCGCGGTGCTCGGCCACGGCGGCGGCGAGTCGATCGACCCGTCGCGCGCCTTCCAGTCGCTGGGCTTCGACTCGCTGACGGCCGTCGAGCTGCGCAACCGCCTCGGCGAGGTCACCGGGCTGCGGCTGCCCGCGACGCTGACGTTCGACTACCCGACCGCCGCGGCGCTCGCCGCGTTCCTGCGCGACGAGCTGTTCGGCGCCGACGCGCCGGTCTCCGCGCCGGTCTCCGCGGCGCCCGCGGCCGTGGCCGCCCTCGACGACCCGATCGTGATCGTCGGCATGGCCTGCCGCTACCCGGGCGGCGTGTCGTCGCCCGAGGACCTGTGGCGCCTGGTCGCCGACGGCGTCGACGCCATCACCGAGTTCCCCGCGAACCGCGGCTGGGACGTCGACGGCATCTACCACCCCGACCCCGACCACGCGGGCACGACCTACTCGATCGCCGGCGGCTTCCTGCACGAGGCGGGCGCCTTCGACCCGGCGTTCTTCGGCATGTCCCCGCGCGAGGCCCTGGCCACCGACTCGCAGCAGCGCCTGCTGCTGGAGACCACGTGGGAGGCGCTGGAGCGGTCCGGCATCGACCCCGGCTCCCTGCGCGGCAGCGCGACCGGTGTCTTCACCGGTGTCATGTACAACGACTACGCGTCCATCCTGGACGGTGCCGAGTTCGAGGGGCACCAGGGGCAGGGCAGCGCGGGCAGCATCGCCTCCGGCCGCGTGTCCTACACGTTCGGGTTCGAGGGGCCGGCCGTCACGGTCGACACCGCGTGCTCCTCGTCGCTGGTGGCGCTGCACCTGGCCGCGCAGGCGCTGCGGTCGGGTGAGTGCTCCCTCGCCGTCGCCGGCGGTGTGACGGTCATGTCGACGCCCAGCACCTACGTCGAGTTCTCCCGCCAGCGCGGCCTTTCCGCCGACGGGCGCTGCAAGGCCTTCTCCGACGACGCGGACGGCACCGGCTGGGGTGAAGGCGTGGGCCTGCTCGTGCTGGAGCGCCGGTCGGACGCGATCCGCAACGGCCACACGATCCTCGCCGTCGTGCGCGGTTCCGCCGTCAACCAGGACGGCGCGTCCAACGGCTTGACGGCGCCCAACGGCCCGTCGCAGCAGCGCGTGATCCGCTCGGCTCTCGCCTCGGCCGGCCTGACGCCCGCGGACGTCGACGCCGTCGAGGCGCACGGCACGGCCACCAGGCTCGGCGACCCGATCGAGGCGCAGGCGCTGCTCGCGGTGTACGGGCAGGACCGCGACGAGCCGCTCTACGTCGGCTCGGTCAAGTCGAACATCGGCCACACGCAGGCCGCCGCCGGCGTCGCGGGCGTGATCAAGATGGTGCAGGCGCTGCACCACGGCGTGCTGCCGCGGACCCTGCACGTCGGCACCCCCACCACGCGGGTCGACTGGGAGTCCGGCGCCGTCGAGGTGCTGACCGAGTCCCGCGCCTGGCCCGAGGTGACCCGTGCGCGCCGCGCCGGCATCTCCTCGTTCGGCGTCTCCGGCACCAACGCCCACGTGATCATCGAGGCCCCGCAGTCCTCGCCGCCGCAGTCCTCGCCGCAGGCACCTGCTCCGCGGACGGGCTCCGTCCCGCTGGTGGTGTCGGCGAAGTCCGCGGCGTCGCTGCGGGCTCAGGTCGAGCGGGTCACCGCGCTGGTCCACGGCGGTGCATCCGCTGTGGACGTCGGTTTCTCGCTGGCGACCACGCGCGCGCTGTTCGACCACCGGGCGGTCGTGCTCGACGGCGAGGTGGTCGCCGAGGGCGTCGCGGGCGGGAAGCCGCTGGCGGTGCTGTTCTCCGGGCAGGGCTCGCAGCGCGCCGGGATGGCGCGGGAGCTGTACGAGGCGTTCCCGGTGTTCGCCGAGGCCCTCGACGCCGCGCTGGTCAACCTCGACCCCGCGCTCAGGGACGTGATGTGGGGTGAGGACCAGGAGGCGCTGAACCGGACCGGGTTCGCGCAGCCCGCGATCTTCGCGGTCGAGGTGGCGCTGTACCGGTTGCTGGAGTCGTTCGGTGTGACGCCGGAGCACCTGGTTGGTCATTCGATCGGGGAGATCGCCGCCGCGCACGTCGCTGGGGTGTTGAGTCTTGAGGATGCGTGCCTGCTGGTCACGGCTCGTGCGGCGCTCATGCAGGCGTTGCCTGCGGGTGGGGCGATGGTGTCGGTCATCGCGTCCGAGGACGAGGTGCTGCCGCATCTGACTGATGGCGTGTCGATCGCTGCGGTCAACGGTCCGCGTGCTGTGGTGATCGCGGGTGTCGAAGAAGAAGTGCTCGCCGTCGCGCAGCGGTGGAAGAACAAGCGGCTCAAGGTCAGCCACGCGTTCCACTCGCCGTTGATGGAGCCGATGCTGGAGGACTTCCGCGAGGCGATCAGCGGGATCACCTTCCACGAGCCGGTCATCCCGATGTCGACGTCCGGCGACGTCACCACGGTCGACTACTGGGTCGGCCACGTCCGCGACGCGGTCCGCTTCCACGACAACGTCACGCGGCTGGGCGACGTCACGTTGCTCGAAGTTGGCCCCGACGCGCAGTTGAGCGCGATGGTGGACGGCTCCACGGCGGTGTTGAGGCGTGACCGCGATGAAGTCACGTCAATGTTGACCGCACTCGGTCAAGTACATGTTGACGGCGTCAATGTTGACTGGACGTCGCTGTACGCGGGTGGCCGGAAGATCGATCTGCCCACCTACGCGTTCGACCACCAGGTGTTCTGGCCGAAGGCGGTGCGCAAGGCCGGTGACGTCGGCGCGCTGGGTCTCACGCGGGTGGAGCACCCGCTGCTCGGGGCGGCGGTCGACGTCGCCGGGGCGGACGGGCACCTGTTCACCAGCCGCCTGTCGCTCGCTTCGCACCCGTGGCTCGCCGACCACGCGGTGTTCGGCCGGGTGCTGCTGCCCGGCACGGCGTTCCTGGAGCTCGCGGTCAGGGCGGGCGACGAGGTCGGCCTCGACCGCGTCGACGAGCTGACGCTGGCCGCGCCGCTCGTGCTGCCGGAGCAGGGCGCGATCAGGGTGCAGGTCGCGGTCGGCGCCGAGGAGAACGGGCGCCGCGCGGTCGAGGTGTTCTCGCGGCCCGACGGCTCGGACGCGCCGTGGACGCGGCACGCGACCGGTGTTCTCGCGAGCGGCGCCACGACGAGCGACTTCGACGCTGCCGATTTCGATGCGGCCACGTGGCCGCCGGACGCCGACAGCGTCAACGTCGAGGGCGCCTACGAGCGGTTCGCCCAGAACGGGTTCGAGTACGGGCCGGTGTTCCAGGGGCTGCGGGCGGTCTGGCGCACCGACAGCGAGGTGTTCGCCGAGGTCGCGCTTCCCGAGGGCGTGGACGGGACGGCGTTCGGGCTGCACCCGGCGCTGCTCGACGCCACCCTGCACGCCGGCGGGTTCTTCGCCGGTGCGCAGGCGGGGCTGCCGTTCTCGTGGGAGGGCGTGTCGCTGCACGCCACCGGCGCGACGGCACTCCGGGTCCGGCTGCGCCGCGACGGCGACGCGTGGGTGATCGCGGTCGCCGACACCACGGGCGCGCCGGTCGCCACGATCAGGTCGCTGGTGACGCGCGCGGTGTCCGCGCAGCAGGTCAGCGCCGTCGACCGCGACTCGCTGTTCCGGCTCGACTGGGTGCCGGTGTCGTTGCCCGACGCGGGTCCCGCGGCCGTGGTCGTGGAGGAGCTCGTCAGCGACGGGGAAGTCGTCGAGCAGACGCACGCCCTCGCCGCCCGCGCGCTGGAACTGGTGCAGCGCTGGATCGCCGAGGACCGCGCGGAACGGCTCGTGTTCCTGACGCGGCAGGACGACCTGGCCGCCAGCGCCGTCCACGGACTCGTCCGCGCCGCGCAGAACGAGCACCCCGGCCGGTTCACGCTGGTCGACACCGACGGCGAGGTCTCCGAGCAGGTCCTCGCGATCGACGAGCCGCAGCTGCGGGTGCGCGGCGGCCAGGTGTTCGCGGCGCGGCTCGCGCGGGCCGAGGCGGCGGAACCGGCCGGGTTCACCGGGCCGGTGCTGATCACCGGCGGCACCGGCGGGCTCGGGCGCGTGATCGCCCGGCACCTCGTGCAGCGGTACGGCGTCGAGGAGCTCGTGCTGGTCAGCCGGTCCGGCAAGGGCGAGCTGCCCGACCTGGACGCCAAGGTCACCGTCGTCAAGTGCGACGTCGCCGACCGCAAGGCGCTGCGGAGGGTGCTGAAGAAGCACAAGGTGCGCAGCGTCGTGCACACGGCCGGTGTGCTGGACGACGGCGTGGTCGAGTCGCTCACGCCCGAGCGCCTGTCGGCGGTGCTGCGGCCCAAGGTCGACGCCGCCTGGAACCTCCACGAGCTGGCCGGCGACCTCGACAACTTCGTCCTCTTCTCCAGCGCCGCCGGCACGTTCGGCGCGGCGGGACAGGCCAACTACGCGGCGGGCAACGCCTTCCTCGACGCGCTCGCCGGACACCGCAGGGCCGCCGGGCTCCCGGCCGTCTCGCTGGCGTGGGGCGCCTGGGACCAGACCGGCATGCTGTCGGAGGCCGACGCCGAACGCATGGCGCGCGGCGGCACCCCGCCGCTGCCGGTGGAGCAGGGCCTCGCGCTGTTCGACGCGGCGATCGCCGGTGAGGACGCGGTGCTGCTGCCGTTGCGGCTCGACCTCGCGACGCTGCGCGACAACGGCGAGGTCCGCCCGCTGCTGCGCGGCCTGGTCCGGGTGAAGGCCAGGCGGGCCGCGGCGCAGGCCGACTCCGGTCTGCTCCAGCGGCTCACCGCGATGGCTCCGGAAGCGCGGCTCACCGCGCTGCTCGACCTGGTCCGCACCGAGGTCGCCGCCGTGCTCGGCCACGACGGCACCGCCGCGGTCGACCCGGCCAAGGCGTTCCAGGACCTCGGCTTCGACTCGCTCACCGCGGTCGACCTGCGCAACCGCCTCACCGGAGTCACCGGCCTGCGGCTGCCGAGCACGCTGATCTTCGACTACCCGACCGCCGCGGTGCTCGCCGGCTTCCTGCACGACGAGCTGTTCGGCGCGGCGGACGTCGTCGCGCAGCTCCCCGCCCTGACGTCCACGTCGGACGACCCGATCGTCATCGTCGGCATGGCCTGCCGCTACCCCGGCGGGGTCGCGAGCCCGGACGAGCTGTGGGACCTCGTGGTCGGCGGCCGCGACGCCATCACCGAGTTCCCGGCCAACCGCGGCTGGGACCTCGACTCGCTCTACCACCCGGACCCCGACCACGTCGGCACCTCCTACACGAAGTCCGGTGGCTTCCTGCACGACGCCGACCAGTTCGACCCCGAGTTCTTCGGCATGTCGCCGCGCGAGGCCGTGTCGACCGACGCGCAGCAGAGGCTGCTGCTGGAGACGTCCTGGGAGGCGCTGGAACGCGCGGGCATCGATCCCGTGGCGCTGAAGGGCAGCCCGACCGGCGTGTTCGCCGGCGTCATGTACAACGACTACTCGCTGCTTCTCGAAGGCGACTCCGAGGGCTACCAGACGACCGGCGGTTCGCCGTCCGTCGTCTCCGGCCGTGTGTCGTACACGTTCGGCTTCGAGGGACCCGCGGTCACTCTCGACACGGCGTGCTCGTCGTCGTTGGTCGCGATGCACTGGGCGATGCAGGCTCTCCGGGCCGGTGAGTGCTCGCTGGCGCTGGCCGGTGGTGTGACCGTGCTGGCCTCGCCCGGCGCGTTCATCGGATTCTCGCGGCAGCGCGGGCTCTCCCCGGACGGGCGGTGCAAGGCGTTCTCCGACTCCGCCGACGGCGTCGGCTGGTCCGAGGGTGTCGGTGTCGTCGTGCTGGAGCGTCTGTCCGACGCGGTTCGCAACGGCCACAACATCCTCGCCGTCGTGCGCGGTTCCGCGGTCAACCAGGACGGCGCGTCCAACGGTCTGACTGCGCCCAACGGCCCGTCGCAGCAACGAGTCATCCGGCAGGCCCTGGCCTCCGCCGGTCTGTCCGCTTCGGACGTCGACGTCGTCGAGGCCCACGGCACGGGCACGACGCTGGGTGACCCGATCGAGGCGCAGGCCCTGCTGGCGACCTACGGCCAGGACCGCTCCGAACCGCTGCTGCTCGGTTCGATCAAGTCGAACATCGGCCACACGCAGGCCGCCGCGGGCGTCGCGGGCGTGATCAAGATGGTGCAGGCGCTGCGCCACGGCCTCGCGCCGCAGACCCTCCACGTCGACGCGCCGTCGTCCCACGTGGACTGGGAAGCGGGCGCCGTCCGGCTGCTCACCGCCAACACCTCCTGGCCCGCCGTCGACCGCGTCCGCCGCGCCGCCGTCTCCTCGTTCGGCGTCTCCGGCACCAACGCGCACGTGATCCTGGAGGCCCCCGACGGTGTAATGGGCGGCCGGGAACTGTCGGACCTGCCTGAGATCATTGAGATGGGGGCCGAAAACCCCCAGGGGGCCGGTCAACCGGGATCGATCCAGGCCGATGGTGTGCCGCTGGTGGTGTCGGCGAAGTCCGCGGCGTCGCTGCGGGCTCAGGTCGAGCGGGTCACCGCGCTGGTCGACGGCGGTGCGTCCACTGTGGACGTCGGCTTCTCGTTGGCGACCACGCGCGCGCTGTTCGACCACCGGGCGGTGCTGTGGAACGGCGCCGAGCTCGCCAGTGGCGTGGCGCGGAACCGGCCGCTCGCTGTCGTGTTCTCCGGGCAGGGCTCTCAGCGCGCCGGGATGGCGCGGGAGCTGTACGAGGCGTTCCCGGTGTTCGCCGAGGCCCTCGACGCCGCGCTGGTCAACCTCGACCCGGCGTTGCGGGACGTGATGTGGGGTGAGGACCAGGAGGCGCTGAACCAGACCGGCTACGCGCAGCCCGCGATCTTCGCGGTGGAGGTGGCGCTGTACCGGTTGCTGGAGTCGTTCGGCGTCAGGCCCGCGCAGCTCGCCGGTCACTCGATCGGTGAGATCGCCGCCGCCCATGTCGCCGGGGTGCTGAGCCTCGACGACGCGTGTCTCCTCGTCACGGCGCGGGCGGCGCTCATGCAGGCGTTGCCGGCCGGCGGGGCGATGGTGTCGGTGATCGCGTCCGAAGAAGAGGTGCGTGAGTACCTGACTGATGGCGTGTCGATCGCTGCGGTCAACGGGCCTCGTTCGGTGGTGATCGCGGGTGTTGAGGACGAGGTCCTCCGGGTCGCGGAGCGGTGGAAGAACAAGCGGCTCAAGGTCAGCCACGCGTTCCACTCGCTGTTGATGGAGCCGATGCTGGAGGACTTCCGCGAGGCGATCAGCGGGATCACCTTCCACGAGCCGGTCATCCCGATGTCGACCTCCGGCGACGTCACCACGGTCGATTACTGGGTCGGCCACGTCCGCGACACCGTCCGCTTCCACGACAACGTCACCCGTCTGGGCGACGCCACGCTCGTCGAGATCGGCCCGGACGCGCAGTTGACGGCAATGGTTGACGGGATGATCCCGACGTTGACGCGGACCAAGTCCGACGTTGAGTCAATGGTGACTGCACTCGGTCAAGTACATGTTGACGGCGTCAACGTCGACTGGATGCCGTTCTACGCGGGCGGCAAGCGCGTCGAGCTGCCCACGTACCCGTTCAACCGGCAGCGCTACTGGCCGGCGAGCGCGGGCAAGGCCTCGGACGCGTCCGGGCTCGGGCTCGTCGGCGTCGCGCACCCGGTGCTCGGCGCGGCGGTGGAGCTGGCCGAGGGCGAGGGCGTCGTCTTCACCAGCCGCGTGTCGCTGAGCACGCACCCGTGGCTGGCCGACCACGTGATCATGGGCAGGAACCTGGTGCCCGCGGCCGTGCTGGTCGAGCTCGCGACGCGGGCCGCGGACGAGGTCGGGCTCGACCGCGTCGACGACCTCACGCTCGCCGCGCCCCTGGTCCTGCCCGAGCGCGGCGCCGTCCAGGTGCAGCTCAAGGTCGGGCCGGACACCAACGGCCGCCGTCAGTACGCGATCCACTCGCGGCCCGAGGACGCGCCGGACGTGCCGTGGACGCAGCACGCGACCGGCTTCCTCGCGAGCGGCACGACCAGTGGTCACCCCGGCGCGGCTGCCTTCGACGTGACGGTCTGGCCGCCCGCCGGGGCCGTCGAGATGGACCACGAGGAGTGCTACGAGAAGTTCGCGACCGCGGGCTTCGCGTACGGGCACGCGTTCCGCAACCTCAGGGCGGCCTGGCGGGCGGGCGGCGAGATCTACGCCGAGATCGCGCTGCCCGAGGACGTCGACGGCACCGCCTACGGGCTGCACCCGGCGCTGCTCGACTCGGCCCTGCACGCGGCGCTGCTGGACGAGACGCTCGACCCCGGCCTGCCGTTCTCGTGGGAGGGCGTGACGCTGCACGCCACCGGCGCGAGCGAGCTGCGCGTCAAGCTGACCCGCGACGAGGGCGGCATGCGCAGGACGATCGCCCTCGCGGACGTCACGGGCGCACCGGTGGCCACGGTCGAGGCCGTGGTCGTGCGGGCGGTGGACGCGGGCCAGCTCGGCGAGGCCGGGCGCAGCGAGCTGTTCGGCCTCGAGTGGGTGCCGGTCACGCAGGAGGACGTCGCGGCGCCCGAGTCGGTCGCGGTGATCGGCCCCGACGTGCTCGGCCTCGGGTTCCCCGTGGCCGGCTCGATCGCCGACGCCGACGCGGCACTCGTGCTGGTGCCCGTCACGGGTACCGGCGACGTGCTCGCCGACACGCACGACAACACGGCCCGCGTGCTGCGGCTCGTCCAGGAGTGGCTCGCCAGTGGCAAGGACGGCAAGCTCACGTTCGTCACGCGCGGCGCCACCACCGGCGAGGACATGGGCGCCGCGGCGGTCTGGGGCCTGGTGCGGTCGGCGCAGTCCGAGCACCCCGGCCGGTTCGGGCTGATCGACCTGTGCGGCAACACCGTCTCCGCCGCGATGGTCTCGGTGGCGTTCGGCGTCGACGAGCCGCAGCTCGTGGTCCGCGACGGCGAGGTGCTGGCCGGGCGGCTGGCGCGCCTCGCGGGCGGGCAGGAGGTCCGCTGGGAGGGCAAGGTCCTCGTCACCGGCGGCACCGGCGGGCTGGGCGCCGTCATCGCACGGCACCTCGTCGAGAACCACGGGGTGCGCGAGCTGCTGCTCGTCAGCCGGCGCGGCCAGGCCGACACGTCCGAGCTGGAGGCGCTGGGAGCACAGGTCACCGTCGCCGCGTGCGACGTCACCGACCGGGACGCGGTCGCGGAGCTCCTCGCACAGCACGAGGTCCGCGGTGTCGTGCACGCGGCGGGCGTGCTGGACGACGGCGTGATCGAGTCGATGACGCCCGGCCGGGTCGCGACCGTCCTCAAGCCCAAGGCCGACGCCGCCTGGCACCTGCACGAGCTGACCCGTGACCTGACCGCGTTCGTCGTCTTCTCGTCGGCGGCCGGTGTGTTCGGCAACGCCGGTCAGGCCAACTACGCGGCCGGCAACGCGTTCCTCGACGCGCTCGCCGCACGCCGCCGGGCGGAAGGCCTGCCCGCGACCTCGATGGCGTGGGGCGTGTGGGCCGGCGTCAGCGGCATGACCGGCGAGCTGAGCGAGGCCGAGGCCGCGCGGATGACCGCCGCCGGCATGCCGCCGATCACCCTGCCGCAGGGCCTGGAGCTGTTCGACGCGGCCGTGGCGAGCGGGGCGGCGCTGACCGTTCCGGTGCGGCTCGACCTCGCGACGCTGCGGGCCCGCGGCGCGGTGGCGCCGTTGCTGCGGGGGCTCATCCGGGTCAAGGCGCGCCGCACGGCCGCCGGTTCCGCGACGGCCTCCGGGCTCGTGCAGAAGCTCGGCGCGATGGACGTCGCCGACCGGCACGCCGCACTCGTCGACCTGGTGCGCACCCAGGTGTCCTCGGTGCTCGGCCACTCGTCGATCGACGCGGTGGACGCGACGCGGGCGTTCCAGGACCTCGGGTTCGACTCGCTGACCGCCGTCGAGCTGCGCAACCAGCTCACCGAGGCGACCGGCCTGCGCCTGCCGGCGACGCTCGTCTTCGACTACCCGACGGCGATCGCGCTGGCCGACCACCTGCACGCCGAGCTGTTCGGGGCCGCCGAGGTGCTCGAGGCGCTGCCCGCGCCGGTGTCCACCTCGGACGACCCGATCGTCATCGTGGGCATGGCCTGCCGGTTCCCCGGTGGCGTCACGTCGCCGGAGACGTTGTGGGACCTGGTGGTCTCGGGCACGGACGCGATCACGCCGTTCCCGACCAACCGCGGCTGGGACCTCGACTCGCTGTTCCACCCGGACCCCGACCACCTGGGCACCTCCTACGCGCGCGCCGGTGGCTTCCTGCACGACGCCGACCTGTTCGACCCCGCGTTCTTCGGGATGTCGCCGCGCGAGGCGCTCGGCACGGACGGCCAGCAGCGCATCCTGCTGGAGACGACCTGGGAGGCGCTGGAACGGGCGGGCATCGACCCGACCTCGTTGCGCGGCAGCAGGACCGGTGTGTTCGCCGGTGTCATGTACTCGGACTACGCGCAGATCCTCGAGGCCGACTCCGAAGGCCACCAGGGCGCGGGCACGTCGCCCTCGGTGGTGTCGGGGCGCGTCTCCTACACCTTCGGGTTCGAGGGACCGTCGGTGTCGATCGACACCGCGTGCTCGTCGTCGCTGGTCGCCATGCACCTCGCGGCCCAGGCGCTGCGGGCCGGTGAGTGCTCGCTGGCGCTGGCCGGCGGTGTGACGGTGATGTCGACGCCGGGCGCGTTCGTCGGCTTCTCGCGGCAGCGCGGGCTGGCGGAGGACGGGCGCTGCAAGGCGTTCTCGGACTCCGCCGACGGTGTCGGCTGGTCCGAGGGCGTCGGCCTGCTGGTGATGGAACGCCAGTCGGACGCCCTGCGCAACGGCCACACGATCCTGGCCGTGATGCGTGGCTCCGCGGTCAACCAGGACGGTGCGTCCAACGGCCTGACCGCGCCCAACGGCCCGTCGCAGCAGCGGGTCATCCGCCAGGCCCTGGCCTCCGCCGGTCTGTCCACTTCGGACGTCGACGCGGTCGAGGCGCACGGCACCGGTACGACGCTGGGTGACCCGATCGAGGCGCAGGCGTTGCTCGCGACCTACGGCCAGGACCGCGACGTGCCGCTGCTGCTGGGCGGCATCAAGTCCAACATCGGCCACGCGCAGGCGGCCGCCGGCGTCGCGGGCGTCATCAAGATGGTGCAGGCCATGAGGAACGGTGTCGTGCCGCCGACCCTGCACGTCACCGAACCGTCGTCGCACGTCGACTGGACCGAGGGCGCCGTCGAGCTGGTCACCGAGGCCACGCCGTGGCCCGCGGTGTCACGGCCGCGCAGGGCCGGTGTCTCGTCGTTCGGCCTCTCCGGCACGAACGCGCACGTCATCCTGGAAGCCCCGGCGAACGTTCCGGCGGCGCCGGAAATGTCAGACCTGCCTGAGATGATGGGGATGGGGGGCGGTTCCCTCCAGGGGGCCGGTCAGTCGGGATCGATTCCGCAGGCGGCTGTGCCGTCCGGGCAGCCGTCCGGAGTGGCATCGGAGGAGCCGTCCGAGGTGCCGTTCGTGGTGTCGGCCAAGACGGCGGAGGCGCTGCCGGGCCAGATCGAGCGGGTCCGGGCGGCGGTGGGTGCGCCGCAGGACATCGCGTACTCGCTGCTGGCGACGCGCGCGCAGTTCGACCACCGGGCCGTGCTGCTCGGGGACGAGGTGCTGGCGCGCGGAACCGCGCAGTCGCAGCGGTCGCTCGCGGTGCTGTTCAGCGGCCAGGGCTCGCAGCGGCTCGGCATGGGCCGCGGGCTGTACGAGGCGTTCCCGGTGTTCGCCGAGGCGCTGGACGCGGTGCTGGTGCACCTCGACCCGGCCGTCCGCGAGGTCATGTGGGGCGACGACCAGGAGGTGCTCGACCAGACCGGCTACACCCAGCCCGCGCTGTTCGCGGTCGAGACGGCGCTCTACCGGCTGCTCGAGTCGTGGGGCGTGCGGCCCGACCAGGTGGCCGGGCACTCGATCGGCGAGATCGCGGCGGCGCACGTCGCCGGCGTCCTCTCCCTCGAGGACGCGTGCCTGCTCGTCACGGCGCGGTCGGCGCTCATGCAGGCGCTGCCGGAAGGCGGCGCGATGGTGGCCGTCCAGGCATCCGAGGAAGAGGTGACGCCGCACCTGACGGCGACCGTGTCGATCGCGGCGGTCAACGGGCCGAAGTCCGTGGTGATCGCGGGCGACGAGGCGCAGGTGCTCCAGATCGCCGGCCGCTGGAAGAACAAGCGGCTCAAGGTCAGCCACGCGTTCCACTCGCCGCTCATGGAGCCGATGCTGGACGACTTCCGCGAGTCGCTCGCGGAGATCACCTTCCACCGGCCGGGCATCCCGGTCGTGGCGAGCGGCGACGTCACCACCGCCGAGTACTGGGTGAACCACGTCCGCGACGCGGTGCGGTTCAGCGACAACGTCCGGAAGCTGCGCGACAACGGCGCGACCACGTTCCTGGAGGTCGGGCCCGACGGCGTGCTGTCCGCGCTCGTCGAGGACGCCATCCCCGTGCTGCGCAAGGACGGGGAGGAGCGCGTCGCCGCGTTGACGGCACTGGCGAGGCTGCACGTCGACGGCGTGAAGGTCGATTGGAGCGGCTTCCACGCCGGCGGCAAGAAGATCGACCTGCCGACCTACGCGTTCGCCCACCAGCGGTACTGGCCGGCGGTGCGGATCGGCGGGGACGACGCGTCCGGCATCGGCATGGTCGCGCTCGGGCACCCGCTGCTCATCGCGTCGGCGGAACTCGCCGACGGGGAGGGGTTCCTGTTCACCAGCAGGCTGGCGCTGCGCACGCACCCGTGGATCGGCGACCACACGATCATGGGCCGCGTGATGGTGCCGGGCGCCGCGCTCGTCGAGCTCGCGATGCGGGCGGGCGACGAGGTCGGCCTGGACCGGCTCGAAGAGCTGACGCTCTCGGCGCCCGTGGTCCTGCCCGACCACGGCGGACTCGCACTGCAGATGAAGGTCTCCGCGGGCGACGACCGCAGGACGTTCACGATCCACGCACGGCCCGACGAGGTGACCGACGCGCCGTGGACGCAGGTCGTCAGCGGTGTGCTGGCCCAGGGCGAACGGCGTGCCGGGTTCGACGCTGCCGGGTTCGACGCATCCGTGTGGCCGCCGAAGGCCGAAGCCGTCGACGTCGAGGACTGCTACGAGAAGTTCGCCGAGGCCGGCTTCGCCTACGGCGGCGCGTTCCGCGGCCTGCGGGCGGCGTGGCGCGACGGCGACACCACCTACGCCGAGGTCGCACTCCCCGACGACGCCAACGTCAAGCCGTTCGGGCTGCACCCGGCCCTGCTCGACGCCGCGCTGCACGCCTCGCTGCTCGACGGGAACGGGACGGCCGGACTGCCGTTCGCGTGGGAGAACGTGTCGCTGCACGCGACGGGCGCGACGGCGTTGCGGGTCAAGATGACGCGCCACGACAACGGTTTGCGCATCGCGCTCGCCGATCCCGCCGGCAACCCGGTGGCGTCGGTCGAGTCGCTGGTGATGCGGCCGGTCGCCGCGGAGCAACCGGCCGAGCAGGACGCGCTGTTCTCCGTGCGGTGGACGCCGGTCGCGGTGCCCGGCCAGAGGGACGCGACGGTCCGCGTGCTCGGGCCGGACGTCCTCGGGCTGCCGGTGGACCAGGCCGAGAGCCTGTCGTCGGCCGGCGCGGACGTCGTGCTCGTGCCGATCGCGGGGGAGGGGATCGCCGAGTCGGTCCACGCGGCCACGCACCGGGCGCTGGACCTGGTGCAGCAGTGGATCCGCGAGGACCACGACGGGCGCCTCGTCTTCGTCACGCGCGGCGCGGCCGAGGGCGACGACCTGGCCGGTGCGGCGGTGTGGGGCCTGGTGCGGACCGCGCAGACCGAGCACCCCGGCCGGTTCGGGCTGATCGACCTCGACGGCGAGGAGCCGTCGCTCGCGGCGCTGCCCGGCGTGCTGGACCTCGACGAGCCCCAGCTCGTGATCCGCGGCGGTGAAGCGCGGGCGGCCCGCCTGGGCCGTGCGCAGGGCGGTACCGGGACCACCTGGGAGAGCCCGGTGCTCATCACCGGCGGCACCGGCGGGCTCGGCCGGATCGTGGCCCGGCACCTGGTGCAGGCGCACGGCGTCACCGAGCTGGTGCTGGTCAGCCGCAGCGGCACCGGTGACGTGAGCGAGCTGGAGGAGCTGGGCGCCCGCGTCTCCGTCGTCGCCTGCGACGTCGCCGACCGGGACGCGGTGCGGGACCTGCTGGCACAGCACGAGGTCCGGGGTGTCGTGCACGCGGCGGGCGTGCTCGACGACGGCGTGGTCGAGTCGCTCACGCCGGACCGCCTCGACACCGTGCTGCGCGCCAAGGTCGACGCCGCGCTGCACCTCCACGAGCTCGCGACCGGGGCGACGCAGTTCGTCGTGTTCTCGTCGGCCGCGGGGGTGTTCGGCAACGCCGGGCAGGCCAACTACGCCGCCGGCAACGCGTTCCTCGACGCGCTGGCCGCGCACCGGCGGCGCGCCGGGCTGCCCGGTGTGTCGCTCGCGTGGGGCGCCTGGGACACCGGCATGCTGCCGGCCGAGGACGCGGAACGGATGCGGCGCTCCGGAATGCCGGCCATCTCGGCCGAGCTGGGGCTGCGGTTGTTCGACGCCGCGGTCGCCGGACCGGAGCCGGCGGTGGTGCCGGTGCGGCTCGACCTGGGCGCGCTCAAGCAGCTCGGCGACGTCACACCGCTGCTGCGCGGGCTGATCCGGGTCAAGGCGCGCCGCAAGGTCGCCGGCGCGGAGACGGCGTCCGGGCTGGTGCGGCGACTGTCCTCCCTGGACGAGAAGGGCCGCCTGGACGCGGTGGTGGACCTGGTCCGCGCCGAGGTCGCGGCCGTCCTCGGCCACGACACGATCGCGGCGGTCGATCCGGCGCGGGCGTTCCAGGAGCTCGGCTTCGACTCGCTGACCGCGGTCGAGCTGCGCAACCGGCTCACGGCAGTCACCGGGCTCAAGCTGCCCGCGACCGCGGTGTTCGACTACCCGTCGTCGGCCCAGCTCGCCGCCTACCTCAAGGACGAGCTGCTGGGCGCGGTGTCCGACGTCTCCGACCTGCCCGCGCTGGTGTCCACCACGGACGACCCGATCGTCATCGTCGGCATGGCCTGCCGCTACCCCGGCGGTGTCTCGTCGCCGGAGGACCTGTGGCAGCTCGTGGTCGACGGCGTCGACGCGATCACGCCGTTCCCGACCAACCGCGGCTGGGACCTCGACACGCTGTTCCACCCCGACCCCGACCACCCCGGCACCTCCTACGTGCGGGCGGGCGGCTTCCTGCACGACGCCGACCAGTTCGACCCGGAGTTCTTCGGGATGTCGCCGCGGGAGGCCGTCGCGACGGACGCCCAGCAGCGGCTCATGCTGGAGACCGCGTGGGAGGCGCTGGAGCGGGCCGGCATCGCGCCGGCGTCGCTGCGGGGCAGCTCGACCGGTGTGTTCGCCGGTGTCATGTACAACGACTACACGCAGCTCATCGGCGGTGCGGACACCGAGGGCTTCGGTTCGACCGGTGCGTCGCCTTCGGTGATCTCCGGACGCGTGTCCTACGCGCTGGGACTCGAAGGCCCGTCCGTCTCGGTCGACACGGCGTGCTCGTCCTCTCTCGTCGCTCTGCACTGGGCGATGCAGGCGCTCCGGGCCGGTGAGTGCTCACTGGCGCTGGCCGGCGGTGTGACCGTGATGTCCACTCCGGGTTCGTTCGTCGGGTTCTCGCGTCAGCGAGGTCTCTCGGAGGACGGACGCTGCAAGGCGTTCTCCGACACGGCCGATGGTGTCGGTTGGTCCGAGGGCGTCGGTCTGCTCGTGCTGGAACGTCAGTCCGACGCAGTGCGCAACGGCCACACGATCCTGGCGGTCGTGCGTGGATCAGCGATCAACCAGGACGGCGCGTCCAACGGCTTGACGGCTCCCAACGGTCCGTCGCAGCAGAGGGTCATCCGTCAGGCCCTGGCGTCTGCCGGGTTGACCACCGCCGATGTCGACGCCGTGGAGGCACACGGCACCGGCACTTCCCTCGGCGACCCCATCGAGGCTCAGGCCCTGATGGCGACCTACGGGCAGGACCGGTCCACGCCGCTGCTGCTCGGTGGCATCAAGTCGAACATCGGTCACACGCAGGCCGCCGCCGGTGTCGCGGGCATCATCAAGATGGTGCAGGCGATGCGGCACGGGGTGCTGCCGCGGACGCTGCACGCGTCGACGCCGTCGTCGCACGTGGACTGGACCGAGGGTGCGGTCGAGCTGCTCCAGGAGAACACCGAGTGGCCCTCGGTGGCGCGGCCGCGCCGCGCGGCGGTGTCGTCGTTCGGCATCAGCGGCACCAACGCCCACGTGATCTTGGAGCAGGGGCCGGGGATCCCCCCGATTTCCAGCGTACCCGGTGAAATCGCTGGTCAGGACGTCGTGACGGAATCTGTGGACAACTCGGCGCCTGTGGACAACCCGGCCGTTACCGATCTTGCCGGAGCGGCACCGCCGGTCCTCGGTGAGAGGATTGGAGTGGGGACCTCGGTCTCCCCCCGGGGCCCCCAGACGGGATCGATTCCGTGGGTGGTGTCGGCCAGGTCCGAGGCGGCGCTCGACGGCCAGGTCGAGCGGATCGGGCAGGCCCGCGGGTCCGCCGCGGACATCGCGTACTCGTTGCTGACGACCAGGACGTTGTTCGACCACCGGGCCGTCGTCCTCGACGGCGAGGTGATCGCGCGGGGCTCGGTGCGGAGGCGTCCCGTCGCGTTCCTGTTCAGCGGCCAGGGCTCGCAGCGCGTCGGCATGGGCCGGGAGCTGTACGAGACCTACCCGGTGTTCGCCGAGGCGCTCGACGACGTGCTCCAGCACCTCGACCCGGCGCTGCGGGAGGTCATGTGGGGCGACGACCAGGAGGCGCTGAACCAGACCGGGTTCGCGCAGCCGGCGCTCTTCGCGGTCCAGACCGCGCTGTACCGGCTGGTCGAGTCGTTCGGCGTCAAGCCGGACCACGTGGCGGGGCACTCGATCGGTGAGGTCGCGGCGGCGCACGTCGCCGGCGTCCTGTCCCTGGAGGACGCGTGCCTGCTCATCACGGCCCGGTCCGCGCTCATGCAGGCCCTGCCGCCGGGCGGCGCGATGGTGTCCGTGATCGCCTCCGAGGAGGAGGTGACGCCGTACCTCACGGGCAACGTGTCGATCGCGGCGATCAACGGGCCGCGGACGGTGGTGCTCGCCGGTGAGGAGGACGAGGTCCTCAAGATCGCCAAGCAGTGGCAGTGCAAGCAGCTCAAGGTGAGCCACGCGTTCCACTCGCCGCTGATGGAGCCGATGATGCCCGACTTCCGGGAGGCGCTCGCGGAGATCACCTTCCACCAGCCGCGCATCCCGCTGCGGACCGCCGGTGACCCGGCCGGCGCCGAGTACTGGGTCCAGCACGTCCGGGACGCGGTGCGGTTCCACGACAACGTGACGGCGCTCGGCGACTGCGCCTTCCTGGAGATCGGGCCCGACGCGGCGCTCACGCCGCTCGTCGACGGCGCGGTCCCGGTCAGCAGGCGGGGCAGCAGCGAGGTCAGGCAGTTCCTCACCGCGCTCGGGCAGCTGCACACCGAAGGCGTCGCGGTCGACTGGACCCCGCTGCTGCGGGGGGCCAGGAAGGTCGACCTGCCCACCTACGCGTTCCGCAGGCAGTCGTACTGGCCGAAGGTCGTCGAGAGCGCGAGCGACGTCAAGGCGGCTGGCCTCGGCAGCGTCGCCCACCCGCTGCTCGGCGCGGCGGTGCAGCTCGCCGGGCAGGACGGCTACCTGTTCACCAGCCGGATCGCGCTGCGCACGCACTCCTGGCTCGCCGACCACGTGATCATGGGACGGGCGCTCGTGCCCGGCGCGGCGCTCGTCGAGGTCGCGCTCAGGGCCGGTGAGGAGCTCGGGCTCGACGCGCTGGAGGAGCTCACCATCGCGGCCCCGCTCACCCTGCCCGAGCAGGGTGGCGTCCAGATCCAGGTCGCGGCCGGCGCCGAGGAGAACGGCAAGCGCGCCGTCACGATCTACAGCAGGCCGGAGGACACCGACCTGCCGTGGACCGAGAACGCGAGCGGTGTGCTCACCGCCGGCGGGAACACCGGGACCCGGCTCGCGCAGTGGCCGGTCGGGGAGCCGATCGCGCTCGACGGCGTCTACGACAGGTTCGCGGAGATCGGGTTCGCCTACGGCGAGACGTTCCAGGGCCTCAAGAGCGCCTGGCAGGACGGTGGCACCGTCTACGCCGAGGTCGCGCTGCCCGAGGGCGTCGAACCGTCGGCGTTCGGCATCCACCCGGCCCTGCTCGACGCCGCCCTGCACACCGCCCTGCTGCAGGAGGGCGACGGGGCGGCGGGGCTGCCGTTCAGCTGGGAGGGCGTGCGGGTCCACGCCACCGGCGCGACCGCGGTCCGGGTCAGGACGAGCCGCGCCGGCAACGGGGCGCTGCACATCGTCATCGCCGACCCGCAGGGCAACCCCGTCGCCGAGGTCGAGTCGCTGGTGGTCCGCCCGGTCAGCACCGGGCAGCTCGAGCAGAACACCACCCGCGACGCCCTGTTCACGCTCGGCTGGACGCCGATCACCGCCGACGCTCCGATCGCGGAGCCGGTGGCGATCACGGGCCCCGACCACTTCGGGCTGGCCGGCCACCTCGTCCTCGGCGAGGACGCCGAGGTCGTCCTGACCGAGGTCGCGGCCCCCACCGGCGACGTCGTCGCCTCCACCCACGCCGCCGTGGCGCGGGCGCTGGCCGACGTCCAGGAGTGGACCCGCGGCGAGCGGCGGGGGCGGCTCTGGTTCGTCACCAGGAACGCCGTCGCGGCCCGCGGCGAGGCGCCGGACCCCGTGGCGGCGGCCGTCTGGGGCCTGGTGCGGGCCGCCCAGTCCGAGCACCCCGGCAGCTTCGGGTTGCTGGACGTCGACGACCGGCCCGCCAGCCTCGCCGTCCTGCGGCAGGCCCTCAACGCCGGCGAGCCGCAGGTCGTCGTCCGCGACGGGGAGGTCCTCGGCGGCCGCCTCGCCAGGGCGCCGAGGCAGGAGGGCACGGTCGACCACGGCAAGGTGCTCATCACCGGCGGCACGGGCGGCCTCGGCCGGATCATCGCCCAGCACCTCGCCGACACGCACGGCGTCGAGGAGATCGTGCTGGTCAGCCGCAGCGGGGGCAGCGTCGAGGGGCTGCCGCGGGCGACGGTCGTGGCCTGCGACGTCACCGACCGGGAGGCGCTCGCGCGGCTGCTGGCCGACCACGACCCGGCGACGATCGTCCACGCGGCCGGCGTCCTCGACGACGGCGTGATCGAGTCGCTGACGCCGGACCGCCTGGCCCCGGTGCTGCGGCCCAAGGTCGACGCCGCCTGGCACCTGCACGAGCTGGCACCCCGGGCGAACCTCGTCCTGTTCGGCAGCGTCGCCGGCACCTTCGGCAACGCGGGCCAGGCGGGCTACGCGGCGGGCAACGCGTTCCTCGACGCGCTCGCCGCGCACCGCAGGGCCACCGGCGGGCAGGCCACGAGCCTCGCCTGGGGCGCCTGGGACACCGGCATGCTCAGCGCGCGGGACGCGGAACGCATGGCGCGCTCCGGCATGCCGGCGATCACCCGCGAGCTCGGCGTCACCCTCTTCGACGAGGCGATCGGGACCGGGCTGGCGGCGACCCTGCCGGTCAGGCTCGACTTCGCCGTCCTGCGCAACGCCGAGGTCGCACCGCTGCTGCGCGGCCTCGTGCGGACGAGGTCGAAGAAGGCCGTGGCGGGCCAGGAGACCGCCGACTCGCTGATCGCCCGCCTGACCGGTCTCACCGACCAGGGCCGCACCGACGCGCTGCTCGAGCTCGTCCGCGGCCAGGTCGCCGAGGTGCTCGGCCACGGCGAGAACGAGGTCGTCGAGGAGGACCGGCAGTTCCAGGACCTCGGCTTCGACTCGCTCACCGCGGTCGAGCTGCGCAACCGCCTCGGCGCCGCGACGGGCCTGAAGCTGCCCGCCACGCTGGTGTTCGACTACCCGACGCCGGCGGACCTGGTGGCACACCTCAAGACCGAGCTGCTGGCCGACGCGCCGGAAGCCGGGCTGCCGAGTGTGCTCGCCGACCTCGACGCGCTCGAGAAGGCGCTCTCCGAGGCGTCCGTCGACGACGCCCTGCACCAGCAGATCGCGGGCAGGCTCGACGTCCTGCGCACGAGGTGGGCCTCCGCGAGGACCACCGAGATCAAGGACTTCGAGTCGGCCTCGGACGACGAGCTGTTCGCGATGCTCGACGAGGAGCTCGGTCTGTAGGCGAGGGAACGGGGCACGTCACCGGTGATCGGTGTGGCGGGCCGGCGGCCACGGGCTGCCGGCCCGCCACACCGGCGTCGGCCGCGGCCGCGTCCCGCCACCCGACGGGCCCTGTCACGACGGGAAGCGATCCCGGTCCGCGCACAGAGGAAAGTGAAAGATTCCCGAGCATCGGATGCCGTACAACGGCAGGTGGCAGCTCGTCGTTCGCAGAAGGGTGGTCCTCACAGATGACGGGACGGCGGCATGTCGCGATCTTCGCCAATCCCGCGCAGGGCCAGGCGCTCCCGGCGCTCGCGGTGATCGAGGAACTGGTGCGGCGCGGCTACCGCGTCACCTACGCCACCTCCTCCGAGGTCGCCGCCCGCCTCGCCCTGAGCGAGGCCACCGGCGGCTGGGACGTGGTGGGCTTCCTCGACGACAGCTCGTCGCCGGTCTCCGTGGCCCGCGGCTACTTCGCCGACGACCGGCCCGACCTCGTCGTCTACGACTCCACGGCGAGCGAGGTCGCGAGGGCCGCCGCCGAGACGTGGGACGGGCTGCCCGACGACGACTTCGTCGACGCGTCGTTCGGCGAGTTCCTCAGCCGCTTCGGGCTCGCTTTCCTGCCCGAGAAGCCGAGCCTCTACCGGGTGGTGCCCGGCCGCGTCGCGGCGTACTAGGCCGCCGCCGGAGAATCGCGGAAGAACCCGCCGGTAATTCGCCCGGAATTTTCCGAAGCGCCCCGCACCGAATTCGAAGTGGCCGGTCCGGCCGTCCGCACTGTTACGAACGGCGGAATCGCGGGCGAACTCACCGGGTCCGTTCGCCGCCGGTGTGAGACCGGCTACACGTCAGGGGATTCCCCGGTGCGCACATCTCGCACAACTGACCGGCGTCTCAATTACCGCGCGGTGCCGCGGGTAGTGAGCGCGGCGGATCCGCGCTGGTCAGCGCGGTGTCGCTGGTCCGATCAGGTGAGACGCACCCGAAACGTCCTACCGAAATGCGCGGGTGCCTTCCCGAACCCCCGACGCACCCCGACCACAACATCAGGGGCCACCCCTCATGCTCTCGTTGACCGGGTTCCCGGAATCTTCCTACGATTCACCCCGTCGAGGTCGGATTCCGGGAATAACCCAGATCTCCCGGCGGCCACCTCAACTTCCTCTTCTGCTGTCGCGGAACGCCGCGTTCGTCGAATCGAGAGGGAAGCTTCCCGATGCCCACTGTTGCCGCTGGTTCTCTCGCACCTGAACACACCACCGCCGTTCCGGACGCCGACGTGTTCCGCTCGTTGCTGGAGCGTTCCGGCCTGTGCCTCGCGCGCCTGGACCTGCAGCTGCGCGTCGTCGAGGCCAACGACGACTTCGTGGCCCGGTTCGGCCACTCCCGCGAGTCGCTGCTCGGCCGCAGCTTCTACGAGCTGCTGCACCCCGGCGTGCACGGCCCGATGCGCAAGCAGTTCGACCGCCTCGTCGAGGGCCGCCGCCAGCGCTTCGTCGAGCACCTCGCCGGCATCGGCCCGCGCCACACCGTGTTCACCGGGGACATCACCGGCATCGCCGTCCACGACGTGCACGGCGACCTCGTGCAGTTCGTCGTCGTCGTGAACCCGGAGAAGGGCGAGCAGCCCAACGCCGTCGTCGTCGACCGCAACCGCATCCTGAGCGACCTCGACGCCCGGATCCTGGAGGGCATCGCCACCGGCGAGTCGACCGTGCGGCTCGCGTCGCGGCTGTTCCTGTCGCGCCAGGGCGTCGAGTACCACGTCGGCACCATGCTGAAGAAGCTCAAGGCCCCCAACCGCGCCGCTCTGGTGTCCCGCGCCTACAGCCTCGGCGTGCTGAGCGTCGCGAGCTGGCCGCCCCGGGTCTCGCCCGACTTCATCAAGTGAGGACGACCCGCGGCCGGGACAGGGGTGCGGCACCGGCGCGGGCGCTGACCTCGCCGCGCACACCGCGGCCGGGGTCGGGGGCGGTCATGACGAGGACGACGACGTCCTGCCGGAACCGATCAGCGGGCCGGGCGGGACCAGCGGCCAGGCGACAGCGCGACCACGTCCCCGCCGCCGGGCGGGCCGGCCGTTGAACGGTTCCAGCGATCCGTGGTGTTCCAGGGGTTTACCCCGCCACCTCCCGCGCGGAGGGCCGGCGGACAACCGGTGAGGAAGGTCGGAGAATGCGCGCAGCGGTGATCGCGGGACTCGGGTCGTGGCTCCCGCCGCGAGTGGTCACCAACGACGAGCTGACAGCCAAGCTGGACACGACCGACGAGTGGATCCGGACGCGGATCGGGGTCACCACGCGGCACGTGGTCGAACCCGGCATGGCGACCTCGGACCTCTCGGTCGAGGCGGCGAGGAGGGCCCTGCGGTCGGCGGGCGTGCCGGGCGCGGGCGCGGTGGTCCTCGCGACCACGACACCGGACAGGCCCTGCCCCGCGACGGCGCCGGAGATCGCGTCGCGGCTGGGCCTCGTCGACGTCCCGGCGTTCGACATCGCGGCCGTGTGCACGGGCTTCGTGTACGGGCTCGGCGTCGGGACCGGGCTCATCACGGCGGGGATCGTGGACAGCCTCCTCGTGATCGGCGGTGACGCCTACTCCACGATCCTCAACCCGCAGGACCGCACCACGTCCGTCATCTTCGGCGACGGCGCGGGCGCGGTGGTGCTGCGGGCGGGCTCGCCCGGCGAGCCCGGCGCGCTCGGGCCGTTCGACCTCGGCTCCGACGGCGAGCTGGCCGACCTGATCACCGTGCCCGCCGGCGGGTCGCGGCAGCGCTCCTCGCGCGGCATCGTGCCGCACGGCGACAAGTTCTTCCAGATGGAGGGCCGCGAGGTCTTCACGAACGCGGTCGCGCGCATGTCCGCCGCCTCCCGCACCGCCGTCAAGCGGCAGGGCTGGGCGGCGTCCGAGGTGGACAGGGTGATCGCCCACCAGGCCAACACGCGGATCCTCGACGCGGTCTCCGAGGAGCTGGAGGTGCCGCGCGACAGGTTCATCTCCAACATCACCCACGTCGGCAACACCTCCGCCGCCTCGATCCCGCTGGCCCTCGCCCACGGCGTGCGGTCCGGCGAGCTGCGCGCCGGGCACAAGGTGCTGCTCACCGCGTTCGGCGGCGGCCTCACCTGGGGAGCGACGACCCTGGTGTGGCCGGACCTCGCTCTCGCGGAGTGAACGCGCGACCGGCCGGGGAGCGGAAGGCCCCCCGGCCGGTCGAATGAGAAAGCTCCTACGCGTCAACAGGTGTGCGCACCGGCAGCACGCGGTGGAAGATCGGCACGGCGACCGCCGCCACGACGACGTGCATGACCATCAACGCGACCACGCCGACGACCGAGGCACCGGGCAGGAAGAACAACGGGACGTCGGCGAGGAACGACAGCACGACCACGACGGGCACCAGCCTGCCGAGCGTGCGGGCGGGATCTTCCGCACGCCGGCGGATCACCGCCCACGCGACGGCCGCGACGACCACGCCGAGCGCGGTCAGCACCACGTACGCCTTGGGCTGCAAGCCTTCGACGGCGGCCGGGTCGGCGCCGAGCTCGCGCGCCACCCAGGACACGATCGCGTTGCCGATCGACGCCACGACGACCGCGGCGGCGACACCCAGCACCACCTTGCCCGTGCTGGTCTTGGTTTCCGTTGACATGCGGGAACTCCTCGTGAACTGACGGTGATCACCGCTGCGGGGGCACAGCGGGCGTCCCCACCCGCACGCGGCGGGACAGCTGCGCGGGGTCGGTGAGGAAGATGGTCTTGCGCTCGATCGCGATCCAGCCGCGCCGGGCGAACTCCGAGAGCGTCTTGTTGACCGTGTCGCGGCGCGCCCCGATGTACTGGCCGAGCTCCTCCTGCGTCAGGTCCTCGATCATCAGCAGCGTGCCGCGCCGGTCGGTGCCGAACCGCCCCGCCAGGCGCAGCAACGCCTTCGCCAGCCGCGCGGACGCGTCCAGCTGCACCACGTCCATGCGCATCCGGTGCGACTCGCGGTGCCGGCGGGCGATGGCGCGCAGCAGCCGCTCGGTGATCTCCGGGCACAGCGCCAGCCACCGCGCGAGGTCGGCCCGCGCGATCCGGCCCGCCTGCACGTCGGTCACCGCGATCGTCGTCGACACCGACGGCGCCGCGTCGAACAGCGCCGGCTCCACCAGCAGCTCGCCCGCGCAGTGGAAGTCCAGCACCAGCTCCCGGCCGTCGGGGGAGGCGCAGCAGGTCTTCGCCTTGCCCGCGCGGATCACGAACAGCTCTTCGGCGGGGACGCCGAGCCGCAGCAGCACGTCGCCGCGGCGGAACTCGACGGGCTCCAGGGCGCGCGTGAACTCATGCCACGCCTCGGTGGACGGCGCGAGGATCGGCGGCCGCGCCGGAGCGAGCAGCTGAGGTGCCATGCGCCCGACGGTAGGACGGGCGGAACTGGCGTGGCGCTGGGGACTTTGTGGGGTTTTCCCCAGGTTGCGCGCTGATTTCCTGCAGAGGTGCGGAGAGGGGAGGGACCCGTGCTGTTCGACGTCGGCCATCTGCTGCACGAGGAGTTCCTCCCCGTCTACCGCGCCGCCGCGACGGGCGGCGGCTGGGAGGACGCGGCGGAGACGGCCGCACACCGCGTCGGCACCCGGCTGGCCGCGGCGAAACTTCCCGTCGCCCGGGTCGTCGCCGCCCTGCGGTCCGCCGACCGGGCGCTGACCGGGGCGATGCTCGACGACGGTGGCGACGCCCGCGCGCTGGCCGCCGCCGGAACCGCGCTGACCGCCGGGCTGATGGCCGCGTTCTTCACCGGCGAGGACGGCCTGGCGGACGCGGTGCTCGCGGGCAGCGCGCCCGGGGGCGCCGCCGCCTCCTACACGGTCGTCTCGGTGCGCGGGGCGGCGGTGGACAAGGTGGTGAACGCCTTCCGGCGGCGCGGGACGGTGCTCAGGTCGTCCTCGGGCCACCTGCTCCTGCCGGTCGCGGAGGTGGTGGCGCTGCCGCTGTGCCGCGAGGTGTGCGCGGAGCTCGGCGGCGAGGTCTGGCTGTGCGTCGCGGAACGGCCGGCCGCCCGCGTTCCCCTGGCACGCCGCGAGGTCGACGAGGTCGACGGCCTCGTCGCGTCGCTCGGCCGGCCGCCGGGGGTGTACCGGATCGACGACGTGCTCTTCGAAAGCGCCGTCGCGCAGACACCGGAGGCCCGCGACGAGCTCACCAGGGTGGTGGCGCCGTTGCTGGGCAACGCCGTTCTCGTGGAGACCGTGCTGGCGCTGATCGAGGCCGACGGGAACCGGGCGGTAGCTGTCAAGAAGCTGTTCATCCACCGCAGCACGATCGACTACCGGTTGTGGCAGGTCGAGCAGCTCACCGGGCTGAGCCCGGTCAACCCCCGTGACCTCGCCGTTCTCGGCACCGCGATCGGCATGAGCCGCGCGGGCGCGAGGGGCTGACCGGCGCACCGGCCGCCGGCGCAACGTTAAGGCTCTCCCAAGCCGTCTGGGCCGGTTCCCGGCCGTTGCCTACCGTTGCGCAGCGACACGGCAGGCGCACAGGGAGGCGACGCGTGACCACCGTTGCGGAAGGCAGACCACTCACCGACGTGCTGCGGGACATCCTGCGCCCGTACGCCCTCCCCCCGGTCGAGGACGTGCAGGCCCGCCGCCGGCTCGCCGGGTCGCTGCTCTCCGGCTCACTGCTCTCCGGGTCGCTGTTCTCCGGGCAGGACAACGGGTCCTCCGGTGGTCTGGCCCTCGCCTACGCGGTGATCGCGTACTGCTCGTCCACAGAGGACGGTGCCGCCGAGGTGGCGGCCGCCGTGCCGGACCACGAGGACGCGCTCGTGCTCGACGGCGATCGCGGCGGCTACGTCCTGCTGCCGTGCGCGCAGGACGGTCACGTGGCGCTGGCGCGCGACCTGCACGACCGGATCGGTGCCGAGGTCTGGATGGCGGTCGCGTGGGCACCGCGGCACGACCTCGCCACCGCCCGCGCCACCGCCGCGGACGTCCTGCGGATCGGGTACGGCCGGGCGCCCGGCGTCTACGAGCTGCGCACCGTGCTGGCGGACTTCGCGGTCCTGCGCCAGCCGCGCATCGCCGAGCGGCTCGTCCGCACGATCCAGCCCGTCGTCGCGCGGCGGCCGTTGCTCGACGCGTTGCGCGCGTTCATCGCCGAGGACGGCAACCGCACGGCCGCGGCACGCCGGCTGGACATCCACCGCAGCACGCTGGACCACCGCCTGCGGCTGGTCGAACGGCTCACGGGCTGCCGTCCGACCTCGCCGCGCGAGTTGCTGACGCTGAGCGTCGCCCTGACCGCCCACTCGACCCCGCAGGTGCCGCTGCCGCGCACCGGCTGAGGACGCCGGCCGGTGCTACTGGGGGTTCCGGGCGGTGATCTGCTCGCGCAGGCGGTCCTCCTGCGCCTGCAGCTCGGGCGTCATGACCTCCTCGAACGCCTCGGCGCCGTGGACCTGCCGGATCTCCACCTCGCCGGCGCGGAACGGCGCCTTCTTCAGCCATTCCACGGCGTCCTGGAGCGAGGGCAGCTCCCAGATCCAGAACCCGGCGATGAGCTCCTTCGACTCGGTGAACGGGCCGTCGACGACCGTCGTCGAGCCCTTGTCGTCGAACCGGACCCGCGCGCCCTTCGCGCTCGGGTACAGGCCGTCGCCCGCGAGCATCACGCCCGCCTTCACGAGCTCCTCGTTGAAGTCGCCCATCGCGGCCAGCTCCTCGGCGGAGGGCATCTGCCCGTTCTCGCTCTCGGGGCTGGCCTTGACGATGACCATGAACCGCATCTCGATCTCCTCTGCCCGGTGTCCGATGTGTTTCTACCGACGCGTCGACCGGTGGCGCCCCGTTTCGACGAGCTTGCCGCAGATGTGATCGGCGTCACAGGGTTACGCTGGACCGCATGGACGAAGACGTCGACTGGATCCTCGAGAACTGCCAGGTCTGGGCCATCGTGGGGCTGTCGGACAACCCGTCCCGCGCGGCCCACGGCGTCGCCAGGTTCCTGCAGCAACGGGGCAAGAAGATCGTGCCGGTGCACCCGTCGGCGGAGACCGTGCACGGTGAGCAGGGCTACGCCTCGCTCGCCGACATCCCGTTCCCGGTCGACGTCGTCGACGTGTTCCGCCGCTCGCAGGACGCGGGCCGGTTCGCCGACGAGGCCGTCGCCATCGGCGCGAAGGCCGTCTGGTTCCAGCTCGGCGTGGTCGACCACGACGCCTACCGGCGGACCAAGGACGCCGGGCTGCGCATGGTGATGGACGTCTGTCCGGCGATCGAGTGGCGCTCCCGTTGAACGACTGGTTAACCTGCTGAGGTCGTCCCCGGGCATGGGGGTTCCGGGGACCATCAGCGTGGGGGCCTGGTTTCGCATGCTCATCGACATCAACGCGTTGCTGCCCGCGGAGTCGCCGCGGCTGGGCGGCTTCAGCGAGGAGTTCGTCCGGTCGCTGGCCTCGTCCGGCGCGCAGCTGCGGCCGATCGTGGTGCACCGCCCGACCATGAGGGTCGTGGACGGCGCACACCGGCTGAAGGCGGCGGCGCTGCGCGGCTGCCGGTCCGTCGAGGTCGAGTACGTCGACGGACCCGCCGAGGACGTGTTCGGCCTGTCCGTGTCCATGAACGTCGCCACGTTGTCGACGGCGGACCGCGAGGCGGCGGCGCGGCGGTTGCTGCGCTCGCACCCGCAGCGGTCGGATCGCGCCATCGCGGCGTCCACCGGCCTCGCGGCCAAGTCCGTCGGCGTCCTGCGCCGGGCGGTCGGCGGGCAGGCCGCCGTGCGGGTCGGCCGGGACGGCAAGGTCAGGCCCGTCAACTCCGCCGCGGGACGCCGGCTGGCCGGTCAGATGATCACCGAACGGCCGGACGCCTCCCTGCGCGACATCGCGCGGGCCGCCGGGGTGTCGCCCGGAACCGTGCGGGACGTGCGGCGCCGGTTGAGCGCGGGCCTCGACCCCGTGCCGGAGCGGATGCGGGCCGCCGAACGCGCCGGGGGTGACGCGCCGGTGGCGCGCACCGAGGTTCGCGCGCCCGGCGCCACCCTGCCGATCCTGCGGCGCGACCCCTCGTTGCGGTTCACCGAGCACGGCCGGCTGGTGCTGCGCTGGCTGGAGACCCACGCGGTGGCGCCGGGGGAGTGGGCCACCGTCGTGCCCGGCGTGCCGTCGCACTGCCGGGAGCTGGTGGCGGACATGGCCCGCGGGTGCGCCGAGGCGTGGGCCGAGATGGCCGAGGCGCTGGAGCGGGAGAACCAGCGCACCGCCGTCTGATCAGACGAACAGGATGTCGCTGATCTCGCGCGCCACCTCGCGCCCCGCCGCCGGGCGCAGGCGGGCCAGCAGCCTGCTGAACGCCGTCAGGTCGATGTGGACGGTCGCCGACTTCACCTGCCGGATGTCGTCCAGCAGACCGACGACCAGCTCGCAGGCGTGGGCGAGATCGCCCGCCTCGGCGTGGGCGAGGGCGCGGCGCAGGCCGAAGCGGGTGCGGGCGCGCAGGGCGGTCGGCGCGATCAGCGGCATCTGCTCGTCCAGGATCTCGGCGGCCTCGGCGTGGCGGCCCAGGTCGTGGAACGACCACGCCCGCGCGATGGCCACCTGGTCGACCAGGCTCGTCGTGCCGTACCGGGACTCGCTGACGGCCTGTTGCAGCAGCGCGGCCCGGTCCAGGGCGGCCTGGCACCGCTCGGCGGCGCCCGCGAGCGCATAACCCTGGGCTTCGCGTTGCGCGGCAACGGCTTGCACAAGGGGGAACCGGGATTTTCCCGCCCGGCGGGCGTAATCGACGGTCGCGCGCGCATCTCCCTTGTAGAGGGCGAACTCCGCCGCCCGCACCAGCGCGTACGCCTCCAGCTCCAGGTCGCCACCCTTCGCGGCGTAATGGACGGCCCGCCGGGTCAGCTCGGCGGCCGAGGCGTCGTCGCCCTTCTCCTGCTCCATCCAGCCCGCGTACTCGGCGTACCGCGCCGCCAGCAGCCACAGGCCCCTGGCCAGGCCGGGGTCGTCGGCCGAGCGCGCCATCGAGCTCAGCACCTCGACCTGGGGGCGCAGGCTCGCGAGCACGACCTCGGGACTGAGGCGGTGCCCCAGCGTCCGGTGGTGCTCGAACATCGAGTCGTAGGTCAGCAAAGTGGTGTGGTCGCTGGGAATCGGGCGCGCCGGCGCGGCGGCCAGCTCGATCAGCCGCCCTCCCGCCCGCAGGGCGTCGTCGAAGACGCGGGCCATCGCCGGGTTCGGCTGGACCTGACCGTTCTCGATCTTGCTGATGTGCCCCTTGCTGTACGGTACGAGGCCGGTCATCTCGTTGAGCGACAGCCCGCGCTCGTTGCGCAGGCGGCGAACCTCCTGTGCGAACGTGGGTGGCAACGGCTTCACCCCCTCCCCGGCAGTGTGGACGGGTTCAAACGACCAGGAGCCGGATGTCCACGATTTGGCCGGAGATTGACGATCAACTGGGGCTAACTCGAGCGGTCGGCGATGGTTCCATGTGAGTCATGGTGATGACGCGGTCCGACGAGGCGGCTGGTGTGGTGATGGTCTGGCAGCGCTTGGCGACCAACGTGGTGCACCGGTCCCCGTGGTTCGAGGTGCGCGCGGATGACGTTGTCAGACCCGATGGCGGGCACGGCACATACACACACGTGGTGGCGCCGGGCTCGGTGACGGTCCTCGCGATCCGCGACGACGACCAGGTCGTCCTGACCCGGCAGTGGATCTACACGCACGGCGGCACCGAGTGGCGGCTGCCCGGCGGCGCCGTCGACGCGGCGGACACCGATCCGCTGGCCGCGGCCCGGCGGGAGCTCGCGGAGGAGACCGGGCTGCGCGCGGAGTCCTGGGAGCGGCTCGGGCAGATCCACGGGGCGGACAGCCTCAGCAACCACGTCGACCACATCTTCCTCGCCACGGGGCTCACCCAGGGGGAGGCCGCTCTCGAACCCGGTGAGTCGGACCTGCGCGTGCGGACCATGCCGTTCTGCCGCGCGCTCGACCTCGTCCGGCAGGGCATGCTCCCGCACGCCGGCAGCTCGCACGCGCTGCTCGTGATGGCGCTGCGCCGCACGGCGCAGAAATAGCGTTCCCAGAGGGTTTCCTCGTTCATCGGGAAACAGGAAACCCGTTCTCATTCGACTGGCGGAAAGCCATTCTTGGTGCATCGGCGAGGACTTCGGTCCGAAAAGCCAGTCAGAATGAGAAGGTGAATTTCTCGATGAGAATGATCTGCTCACTCGCCACCGTCGTGAAGGTTGCCGCGATCTGCCTGTTCGTGGGGTTCGTGATCGGCAGTTCCCTCATGGTCTCGGTGATCTGACTTCGGGCTGCGGTTCTCCCTGACCACAAAGGGAGGTGTCAGCCGTGGAACCGCACTTCTGCGTGAACTGCTGAACGAGTCCGGCTAACCGCGTGGCGTCCACTGCACGCCGTAGCCGCGGCCCTGGCGAGGATGCGGGAACGACACGTCGATCTCGCCGATCTCGTCCACGGGCAGCGCCTTCGGCCAGGGCGTCAGGTCATCGGTGTCGCGCGCCAGGGCCTCCTCGACGCGCCACACCGCTTCCGGCAGGTCGTCCCGGTCGAAGCGCACCCGCAGCCGGAACGACTCGCACATGCGCTCGGGCCAGAACACGTAGGTCGGGCGCATCGACTGTCCTCGTGGCACCCGCACCTCGAGTGCGAACTGGTGCGTTTGTCCCGCGTTGAGGGGTCGGGGCAACCGCAGTCTCATCAGGAAGCGCCGCGGGGACGGCCGTTCGTGGCCGATGAGCTCGACCCCGTGCAGGACCTCCACGTCCAGATCCCCTGGAGCACCATCGGGCGTGGGAGCGGGGATCGTGATCGACCACGCGATCTCGGTGACACCGTCGGTGTCGGCGACGACGGTCCGGCGTTCCGTGCACGCGGGCGTCGGACCGTCGAGCTTGAGCAGCGCGTCGAACTCCTTGACGTGCCACAGCTCCGACGGCATCGCGTGCGTCGCCGACCCGGCCGGCTGCAGCGCCACCTCCACCAGGCGCTGCAGTCCGGCGTCCATCCTCCTGCGCACCGTGCGCGCGCCGCGGTCCTGCTGCTTCGCGAGCCACTCGATGCGTTCGTTGAGGAACCGGAACTGCGCGTCCTCGTGCAGTCCGAGCGGTGCCAGAACCGCGTTGCGGACCTCCGCCGGGAAACCGCGCACCGCGTTCGAGACCCAGCCCTGCAGTTTCGTCCTGACCGCTTCCGCGCCGTCGGTCTCCACGATGCCGCACACCTGGCGCAGCGCCGGGCCGACGTGCAAGTCGATGCCCGGAGTCTGCACCCCGCGCCCCCGGCACAACGTGCGCAGTTCTTCCATCAGCTGCTCAGGCGAGACAGGCATCCGTCCTCCGCGCGGAAATGCATTTGCCGGGCATGTCGGGCGCACCGGACCGGACGTTACTCCGGATGCACCATCCGGGCGAACGTGAATAGCGGCGGCCGAAAGGATTGTTCTACACCGTCCGTCAAGATGATCACCGCCGATCGACTGATGTCCCGATCCGGTGATTCACGGTAACGTGCTGGTCACGGGCGGTTACTCCCTCCGGTCGCCGCCGACCCTGCCGATGTGGAGGTTCGATTCGTGCTGCGCACAGTGTTGTCGGCCGTGTCAGCGTTCGCGCTGCTCAGCGGCGTCCCGGCGGTCGCCGCCGAAGCGGAGAGCGCTTACCTGCTGCAGTTCCGCGCCACCCTGTCCGACGCCCAGCGCCACGAGCTCCAAGGCCTCGGCGTGCGGCTCGGCGCGTTCGTCCAGGACGGCACCTACGTCGCCAGGATGACCGGCACCTCGCGCGTTTCGCGGTTGGGCTACGTCCGCGAGGTGCGTCCGTTCCGCGCCCAGCCGAAGGTCCTGGCGCTCGGCGGCGCCGCGGACTACCTGGTCACGCTCACCCAGCCGGACGCGGGCGACCAGAAGACCGTCGCCGAGCGGGTGAGGTCCCTCGGCGGCAGGGTGAACGTGATCTCCGAGAGCCGCGAGCACATCATGGCCACCCTCGACGCGGGCCAGGCCGCGCGGCTCGCCGAGCTGCCCGCCGTGCTCGCCATCGACCCGGTGTCCGCGCCGGAGACCGACATGGCGATCTCCCGCGAGTCGTCCGGCGCGAACCACGTCGAGAGCGTGGGCGGCTACCGCGGCCAGGGCGTGCGCGGCGAGGTGATGGACGGCGGCCTGCGCACCACGCACCAGGAGTTCGCCGCCCGTCCGCCGGTGATGCACACCGGCAACTCGTCGAGCACCTCGCACGGCACCTCGACCTACGGGCAGATCTTCGCCTCCGGCGTCTCGGCCGCGCACCGCGGTGTGCTGCCCGAGGCGCAGGGCATCTTCGCGGTCTACGGATCCGGTGACCGCTACGCGCACACCAAGGAGCTCGTCGACCCGGCCGGCCCGTACAAGGCCGTGTTCCAGTCCAACAGCTGGGGTGACGCGCTCACCACGTCCTACACGTCGATCTCGCAGCAGATGGACCGGATCGTCTTCGACCACGACATCCTGATCTGCCAGTCGCAGAGCAACGCGGGCACGCGCAGCTCCCGGCCGCAGGCGTGGGCGAAGAACGTGCTGTCCGTCGGCGGCCACTACCACCAGAACACCGCCGACCGGTCCGACGACAAGTGGAACAGCGGGGCGTCGATCGGCCCCGCCGCCGACGGCCGCATCAAGCCCGAGCTGTCGAACTTCTACGACCGCATCGACACCACGACCTCCACCAACGACGCCGCGTACACCGCGTCGTTCGGCGGCACGTCCGGAGCCACCCCGATCACCTGCGGCAACGCCGGTCTGCTGTTCCAGATGTGGGCCGACGGCGTGTTCGACGGCGGCCCCGGCAAGGCCAGGGACGTGTTCGCGGCCCGCCCGCACGCGGCGACCGCGAAGGCGCTGCTGGTCAACACGGCCGACCAGCACGCGTTCAGCGGCACCACGCACGACCAGACCCGCACCCACCAGGGCTGGGGCACCGTGTCCGTGCGCAACCTCCACGACCGCGCCAAGGCGGGCGGCTGGAAGCTGCCGGTCCTCGTGAACGAGACCGACCTCGTCACGACCGGTCAGACGCGCAAGTACACCGTGACGTCGAACGGCCAGACGCCGCTGCGCGCGACGCTCGCCTACACCGACCCGGCCGGGTCGCCGACCGCGGCCAAGGCGACCGTCAACGACCTGACGCTGAAGGTCACCGCCCCCGACGGCACCGTCTACTGGGGCAACAACGGCCTGCTGGCCGGCAACTGGTCCACGCCCGGCGGCGCCGCGAACACCGTCGACACCGTGGAGAACGTCCTCGTCCAGGCACCCGCCGCAGGCACCTGGACCGTCGAGGTGGTCGCGACCGCCGTCAACGTGGACGGCCACGTCGAGACGGCCGCGACCGACGCCGACTACGCCCTGGTCGTCTCCTGAGCAACGCGGGGGCCCCGCGTTTCCTCATGGGAAACGCGGGGCCCCCGCGTTTCCTCATTCGAAGCGGGCCGGGTCGCCTGCGCCGTAGCGGATGATCTCGGCCTCGCCGCTGGAGAAGTCCACCACCGTGGTGGGCGTGGTGCCGCACTCCCCGGAGTCGAGCACCGCGTCCACCACGTGGTCCAGCCGGTCCTTGATCTCCCAGCCGTCGACCAGCGGCTCGGCCTCGTCGGGCAGCAGCAGCGTGGACGTCAGCAGCGGCTCGCCCATCGCCTCCAGCAGTGCCCGCGTCACGACGTGGTCCGGGATGCGCGCGCCCACCGTCTTCTTCTTCGGGTGCATCATGCGGCGCGGCACCTCCTTCGTCGCGGGCAGGATGAACGTGTAGTTGCCCGGCGTGGACGCCTTGACCGCGCGGAACACCGCGTTGTCCACCACCACGAACTGGCCGAGCTGCGCGAAGTTCTCGCACATCAGCGTGAAGTGGTGTTTGTCGTCCAGCTTGCGGATCTCCCGGATGCGGTCGATGCCGTCCTTGTTGCCCAGCCGGCAGCCGAGCGCGTAGCAGGAGTCGGTGGGGTACGCGATCAGGCCGTCCTCCTGCAGGATCCGCACGGCCTGGTCGATGGCGCGCTTCTGCGGGTTGACCGGGTGGACGTCCAGGTACTTGGCCATGCGGGGCAGGATATGCCGATCAAGGTTTGAGCAGCACTTTGACCATGCCGTCGTTCTTCTTCTGGAACGTCTCGTAGGCCTTGGGCGCGTCCTCGAGCGGCAGGCGGTGCGTGGCGAAGTCCTCGACGCCCAGCGGGTCGTCGTCGGTGAGCAGCGGCAGGATCTCCGGCACCCAGCGCCACACGTTCGCCTGACCCATCCGGAGCTGGACCTGCTTGTCGAACATGGTCAGCATCGGCATCGGGTCGGCCATGCCGCCGTAGACGCCGACGATCGAGATCGTGCCACCCCGCCGGACCATGTCGATCGCGCTGTAGAGGGCCCTGAGCCGGTCCACGCCCGCTTCCTTCATGAGCCGCTGCGCCATCGTGTCCGGCAGCAGCCCGGTGAGCTGCTGGGCGATCTTGCCGACCGGCGCGCCGTGGGCCTCCATGCCCACCGCGTCGATCACCGCGTCCGGGCCGCGGCCGTTCGTGAGGTCGCGGACCACCTCGGTGAGGCGCTTGCCGGCGCCGCGCAGGTCGATCGTCTCGACCCCGCGGGCCTTGGCGCGCGCGAGCCGTTCCGGCACGAGGTCGATGCCGATGACCCTGGCGTTCTTCTGCTGGGCCACCCGGCACGCCATGTCACCGATCGGGCCGAGGCCCAGGACGGCGACGATGCTCCCCTCCCGCACGTCCGCGTACTCCACCGCCTGCCAGGCGGTGGGCAGGACGTCGCTGAGGTAGACGAACCTGTCGTCCGGCGGGCCGTCCGGGACCTTGATCGGCAGCGAGTTGCCGAACGGGACGCGCAGGTACTCGGCCTGCCCGCCGGGGACCTGGCCGTAGAGCTTCGTGTAGCCGAACAGCGCGGCGCCGGAGCCGTGCTCCCTGACCTGGGTCGTCTCGCACTGGCTCTGCAGGCCCTGGTTGCACATCACGCAGTGGTTGCAGGAGACGTTGAACGGGATCACCACCCGGTCGCCCGGCTTGAGGTTCGTGACCCGGGAACCGACCTCCTCGACGACGCCCATGGGCTCGTGCCCGAGGATGTCGCCCTCGGTGAGGAACGGTCCGAGCACCTCGTACAGGTGCAGGTCCGATCCGCAGATGCCGCTGGACGTGATCTTGACGATGACGTCCTCCGGCTCCTTGAGGATCGGGTCGGGGACGGTGTCGACCCGGACATCGCGTTTGCCGTGCCAAGTGACTGCCTTCATGCCCAGTGGCGTTCCCCCTCGCGTTGCGTTGATAACCTGGGAGGACTTTCTTTCCCCGGTTTTGGAGACCCTCAGCGATGCTCGACCGTGCCGTCGTCGACGCCCTGTTCCCCTCGGACCTGCCCGAGCCGTCCTTCTGGGAGGAGCAGTACCCGCCCCGCGCCCTGGGCGGCGACGCGAAGGTCACCCGCCTCGGCCCGTCGCCGACCGGGTTCCTGCACATCGGCGGCCTGTACGTCGGCATGATCGACCGCGCCCTGGCGTCCCACTCGGGCGGCGCGTACATCGTGCGCGTGGAGGACACCGACCAGGCCCGCGAGGTGCCCGGTGCCGTCGAGCAGTTCAACCGGGCGTTCGCCTACTTCGGCATCGAGCCCGACGAGGCCGACGCCGTGGGCGCCTACGGCCCGTACCACCAGTCGCAGCGCGAGCGGATCTACCTGACGTACGTGCGGGAGCTGCTGCGCCAGGACAAGGCGTACCTGTGCTTCGCGACCAAGGAGGAGCTGGCGGACATCACCGCCCGCCAGCAGGCCACGAAGCTCCCCACCGGCTACTACGGCCGCTGGGCGATCTGGCGTGACAAGACCGCCGAGGACGTCCAGGCAGCCCTGGACGAGGGCCGCCCGTACGTCGTGCGGTTCCGCTCGCCGGGCAAGGCGGGGGAGCGCACGAAGTTCACCGACGCGATCCGCGGCGAGCTGGAGCACGAGGCCAACCGCAACGACGTGGTGATCCTCAAGGCCTCCGACCAGAGCCCGCGCCTTCCCACCTACCACTTCGCCCACGCCGTCGACGACCACCTGATGCGCGTGAACCTGGTGGTCCGCGGCGAGGAGTGGATCTCCTCGGTCCCCACCCACCTGCAGCTCTTCGACGCCCTGGGCTTCGAGCGCGTCGAGTACGCCCACATCGCGCCGCTGATGAAGCAGCAGGGCGGCTCCCGCCGCAAGCTCTCCAAGCGCAAGGACCCCGAGGCCTCCGTCGAGTTCTTCATCGAGGCGGGCTTCCCGGCCGAGGCCGTCCAGTACTACCTGCGCGGCCTGGTGAACGCCCGCCTGGCGGAGCTCCCGCTCGCCGAGGCGCTGCAGGCGCCGATCTCGCTGGCCGAGTGCGGTGTCGCCGGCCCGCTGGTCGACCTGGTGAAGCTCGAGGACATCGCCGCCGACTACGTGGCCACCCTGTCCGGTCCCGAGATCGTCGAGCGCATCACCGCCTGGGCGGCCACCCACGACCCCGAGCTGGTCACCGTGCTGGAGTCCTCGCGCGCCGAGGCCCTCGCGGCGCTGCAGGTGGAGCGCGGCCCGGAGGTCGCGAACCCGCGCAAGGACCTCCGCAAGTGGTCCGACTTCCGCCAGGCCTACGGCTTCTTCTTCCCGGCGCTGTTCGAGCTGGTGTCCGACCGCGCCGACGAGCGCCTCGGCGGCCTGCCCCCGGAGCTGATCGCGGCCTTCGCCACCGACTTCGCCGACGGCTACACCGACCTCGAGGACGGCCAGGAGTGGTTCGGCCAGATCCGCGAGCTCGCCGCGAAGCACGGCTTCGCGCCGAACCCGAAGGAGCTGAAGAAGAACCCGGACGCCTACCCCGGCTCCATCCGCGAGGCGGCCCAGCTCATCCGCGTCGCCCTGACCGGCTCGACGAAGAGCCCGGACCTGCACGCCGTCGCCCGCACGCTGGGCACCGACGAGGTGCTGCGCCGCGTGCGCGCGCTCGCCGGCTGACCGGATGACGCCTCGGCGGCCCCTGGTTCCCCGCGGAACCGGGGGCCGTCGGGTTTTCCGGTGGCGGCGAGTCGAGCCGGGCGGGGGCTTTGTGCGGCGGTGGTGAGGCGACCGCGTTGGACGGCAGCGGCCGCGTCGGTGGCCCGCCGGTGGGGGGACCTGCGACCGGCCGAGGCACGCCGCACGCCGCCGCAACCGGACGAACGCGATGGTCCTCAGCTCAGCCCGTCTCGCAGCCTCTTCCCACAGCCCCACCACCCGGCCGCCGTCCCCCAACCGTCCCACCCGAGCAGCCCGTCCGGCCCACCCCGACCGGCCCACCCACCCTGCCCGCACCCGTGCCGCACCCACCTGAGCCCGGTATGCCCCGTTCGTCCTGGACGTTTCCGGAACAAAGTCGTGAGAGCGTTCCCATTGACGTGGACGTAACACGCCGTTGAGGATCGCGGCATGCATTGGAGAAGCACTCTCGCCGCGGTGCTGGGGCTGACGCTCGCCGCCAGCGCGACATCCGCGGCCGCCGCGCCGGAAGCGCAGCACGGATCGAAACAGCCGGTCATCGGACAGCCGAGGACCGAGCACGGGTGCGCCCGCATCGAGAAGTCCCTGCCCACCCTCAAGGACTGGCCCAGGGTCGACAGCCAGTTCGACGGCGACCGCAGGGACGAGGCCCGCATTAAGGCCATCCTCAAGGACATGACGCTGGCCGAGAAGGTCGGCCAGATGACGCAGCCCGAGATCGCCGCGATCACCGCCGAGGACGTCAAGACCTACGGGTTCGGCTCGGTCCTCAACGGTGGTGGCAGCTTCCCCGGCGGCAACAAGCACGCCACGCCGCAGGACTGGCTGGCCATCGCCGACGCCTACTGGGAGGCGTCGAAGCAGACCCGCACCAAGATCCCCGTCATCTGGGGCATCGACGCGGTGCACGGCAACAACAACGTGTTCGGCTCGACGGTGTTCCCGCACAACATCGGGCTCGGCGCCGCGCACGACCCGTGCCTCGTGCGCGACATCAGCGCGGCGACCGCCGAGCAGATCCGGGCCACCGGCCAGGACTGGGCGTTCGCGCCGACGCTCGCGGTCGTCGAGGACGACCGGTGGGGACGCACCTACGAGGGCTTCTCGGAGGACCCGCGGATCACCCGCGCCTACGGCTACGAGGCCGTCAAGGGCCTGCAGGACAACGCGAAGAAGCGCATCGGCGAGGACGGCGTGATCGCCACCGCCAAGCACTTCATCGGCGACGGCGGCACGGCCGGTGGCAAGGACCAGGGCGTCAACCCGTCCACCGAGCAGAAGATGATCAACGTGCACGGGCAGGGCTACTACGGTGCCCTGGCCGCCGGTGCGCAGACGGTGATGATCTCGTTCAACAGCTGGACGAACGACGTCATCAACGAGGGCAAGGTGCACGGCAGCAAGTACGTGCAGACCGGCATCCTCAAGGAGAAGATGGGCTTCGACGGCCTGCTCGTCTCCGACTGGAACGGCATCGGGCAGGTCACCGGCTGCACGAACTCGAGCTGTGCGCAGGCGATCAACGCCGGCATGGACATCATCATGGTGCCGCACGACTGGAAGGCGTTCATCACCAACACGATCGCCCAGGTCGAGGCCGGCCAGATCTCGATGGCGCGCATCGACGACGCCGTCACCCGCATCCTGCGCGTCAAGCTGCGCGCCGGGGTGTTCGAGGCGCCCAAGCCCTCGCAGCGCGAGCACGCCGGTGAGCAGAAGGCACTGCTGCACAAGGAGCTCGCCCGCGAAGCCGTGCGCGAGTCCGCGGTGCTGCTGAAGAACGACAAGCGCGTCCTGCCGATCTCCAAGCGCAGCAAGGTCCTCGTCGTCGGCAAGAGCGCGGACAACATCAGCAACCAGACCGGCGGCTGGACGCTGAGCTGGCAGGGCACCGGCAACACCAACGCCGACTTCCCGAACGCCACCAGCATCCTCAAGGGCATCCAGGACACCCTCGGCGCCGCGAACGTCACGTTCGCCGAGACCGCGGACGGCGTCGACCCGGCGCAGTTCGACGCCGTCATCGCCGTCATCGGTGAGACGCCGTACGCGGAGGGCGTGGGCGACCTCGGCAAGCGGTCGCTCGAGGCCGCCCGCCTGCACCCGCAGGACATCGCCGTGCTGGACAAGGTGTCCGGCAAGGGCAAGCCGGTCATCACCGTCTACGTCGGCGGCCGCGCGCTGTACATGAACAAGGAGATCAACCGCTCCGACGCGTTCGTGGCCGCCTGGCTGCCGGGCACCGAGGGCCAGGGCATCGCGGACCTGCTGATCCGGGGACGCCACAACGGGTTCAGCGGCAAGCTGTCCTACTCGTGGCCGAGCGCCGCCTGCCCGCCGCAGTCGGGTGAACCGGCCCAGACCCCGCTGTTCAAGCTCGGGTACGGCCTGCGCGACTGGCAGACCGGCAACGTCGGCAAGCTCGACGAGTCGAGCCCCGGCGCCCTGTGCTCCGGTGGTGGCGGCGGCACGGCGACCGAGGACCTCGAGGTCTTCAACCGCACGGACATCGCGCCGTACAAGAGCATGATCGGGTCGGCGGAGAACTGGGGCGGCACCGAGATCGGCCCCGACGGTCAGGCCGCGCACGCCGAGATCAACGTCGTGCAGTCCGACGTCAACGTCCAGCAGGACGCGCTCAAGACGACGTGGACCGGCACCGGCCCCGCCCAGGTGTACCTGCAGAGCCCGACCGGCACCGACCTGCGCGGGTACGGCAACGCCAACGCGGCCATCCAGTTCGACGTGATCGTGCACCAGGCCCCGGCCAACCGCACGGTCATCAGCGCGCACTGCGTGTACCCGTGCATGGCGGAGGTCGACGCCACGCAGGCGTTCCGCAACCTCCCGGTCGGGCAGAAGTCGACCGTGAAGCTCTCGGTCAACTGCTTCGCCGACAAGGGGCTGGACCTGGAGAACATCAACACGCCGTTCCTGGTCTACACGGACGGCGCGTTCCAGGCGTCGTTCGCGAACGTGCGGTGGGTGCCCAAGGCGGGCGCCGACCCGGACGTCATCCCCTGCACGTAGGCACCACCGGGTTCCGCGGCGCGCTTCAGGCTGGCTTCTCCGGCAGGAAGCGCGCCGCCACCTGTGCCTGCCCGGGCGGGCTCCGACGACACGGTGGTCGCCGGGTTCGTCATCACCCCCTCGACCAGCGCATCCTTGACGTCGAAGAGCTGGTGGAGCTTCTTCGGCGAGATCGCCGCCGCGGTCCGCGGCTCGTCCATGCCCACCGCGTGCGCGCTCTTGGTGCAGAACGGCCGGTCGGCGGCGTCCAGGACCCGTTCCCGCTGACCTGGGCCGCGAAGTGCTAGCCGGGGACGTCGAGGTCGACCGGCTCGCCCCTGATCGCGGTCACCGCGCCGCCGGTCTGAGCGGCGAGCCAGACCTCGAAGCCGTCGGGGTCCTTCGTGAGAACCGTGAACGTGACGTCGCGGCCGTACTCGGCGTCCGCGACGTGGTGCCCGGCCGCGCGCAACGCGTTCTCCAGCTTCCCGGCCTGGTCGTGGTCCACCGCCAGGAGAACGGTCTCGTGCCGCTCGCGGGTGAGCGTGCCGACGGAGTCGATCGCCTCCGACACCGCCCGTCCGTAGGCTCGGACCAGGCCGCCCGCGCCCAGCTTGATCCCGCCGTAGTAGCGCGTGACGACCACGGCGACGTCCACGAGGTCCCGGCGCGTCAGCACCTCCAGCATCGGCACACCGGCCGTACCGGCGGGCTCGCCGTCGTCGGACGAGCGCTGGGTCCCGGCCGTGCGGAAGGCCGTGCAGTTGTGCGTGGCCTGCCAGTGCTCCTTGCGGACGCGGGCGAAGAACTCCGAAGCCTCCTGGTCGGAGGCGACGCGGGCGACGTGGCACAGGAACCGCGACCGCTGGATCTCGATCTCGTGCGTGCCGTCCCGCCTGATCACCTTCACTGCTCGATTGTGCGCCGTCTCTCCGCTGCACCGAACAGGGCGGCCAGCTCGGCCGGCGGCACCTCTTCGAGCTGCTCGAACGTGCACTCCGCGGGTGTCTTGTCCTCCCGGAAGCGCACCAGCCGCGCCGTGTGCCGGAACCGTCCGCCCTGCACGTGCTCGTACCGCACCTCCGCCACGCGGACCGGTTCGAGCAGCACGACCTGGAGCTGCTTCTGGGGGTTCCACCGGCTGTTCATGCCCGGCCCCTCGTACGTGGCCCACGCGCTCCACGGGTGCTCGGCGGGGTCGCGCAGCGGCGCGAGCTCCTCGGCGAGCTCGCGTCGGCGGGCCGCGGTGAAGCTGCTCGCCACCCCGACGTTGCGCAGCTCGCCGTCCTGGTAGAGGCCGAGCACCAGCGACCCGACGCTCTCGCCGTCCTTGTGCAGGCGGTAGCCGGCGACCACGCAGTCGGCCGTCCGCTCGTGCTTCACCTTCCACATCACGCGCTTGTCCGGCTCGTAGACGCCGTCCAGCGGCTTCACCACCACGCCGTCGAAGCCCGCGCCCTCGAACCGGGTGAACCAGTCCTGCGCGACGTCCGGGTCCGTCGTGGACGGTGTCAGGTAGACGCCGGGGACCTCGGAGACGACCTCCTCCAGCCTGCGGCGGCGCTCCCCGAGCGACAGCGCGGTGAGGTCGGAGTCGCCGCACGCCAGCAGGTCGAACGCCACGAAGCTCGCCGGGGTCTCGGCCGCGAGCTTCCTGACCCGGGACGCGGCCGGGTGCAGCCGGAGCTGCAGGACGTCGAAGCTCAGCCCGTCCGGCGTGACCAGCACGATCTCGCCGTCGACGACGCAGCGCGGCGGCAGCGCCCGCTTGAGCAGCTCGACGACCTCGGGGAAGTACCGGGTGAGCGGCTTGTCGTTGCGCGAGCCCAGCTCGACCTCGTCGCCGTCGCGGAACACCACGCAGCGGAACCCGTCCCACTTCGGCTCGTAGGACAGGCCGTCCCCGCGCGGCAGCTCGGGAACGGACTTCGCGAGCATCGGCTTCACCGGCGGCATCACGGGCAGGTCCACGCCCGTGACCATAAGCTCAGCGCAACGCCACCGCGAGCTTTTCGAGCTCCCGCACGTCGGCGTCCATCCCGTCGTCCTCCGGCAGCGCCAGCGCGATCGGCCGCCGCATCGTGACCACTCCGGACCGGCGCGTCTCCAGCCCCGCCCGCAGCCTCTCGGCCAGCGGCAGCTCCTCGGGGGTCTCCGCGATGTACGGGCTGATCCGCACCAGCCCGTCGCGGCACTCGATGACGCGCCGGTAGTAGCGCCGGTGCACGCCGCGCAGCGAGAACGCGTCGCGCCGCGACGGCACGCGGTGCAGGGCGTCCTCGGGGAACGACTGGTGCAGCAGCGTCCACAGCGGAGCGAGCCGGTGGTAGGCGCGCAGGTGCCGCAGCCACAGCCTGGTCGCCGCGATCCGCATCGCCGCGATCGGGTAGACGACCCCGGTCACGCACAGCAGCACGCCCGGCAGCAGGAACCACACGGCGGCGGTCAGCAACCAGCGGGGGAGCGGCTCGCCGAAGTAGCGCGAGACGTTCGACGACACGAAGATCGCGTCGGCGGGCACCAGCAGCGCGAGGCCCGTCGAGGTGAGCAGCAGGCCCCTGCGCAGCCGCGGCTCGGCGCCGCGGGCGTAGCGCCGGGCCCACACGAACATCGTCGCGAAGCCGTAGAGCAGGTAGCCGTTGCCCAGCGCGTAGAACACCGTGATGGCCAGCACGCCGGTCGGGCCGCCGCCGAGCGAGTTCGGCACGCGCGCCGCCGCCACCCGCATCTCGTCGGGGATCGACAGGACCGCCCACGTCATGACCGAGATGCACAGGACGAGCGGCGCGAGCTGGAGCAGCGCGTGCCGTCTCGCCTTGGCGTCGTCGAGCGCGGAGAAGATGAAGAAGCAGATCAGGCCGTAGACGCCGACCTGCAGCATCGAGTGCTGGATCAGCTGGCAGACCATCGGGTCGAGCCCGAGGAACCACCTGCCGTTCGCCGCCGCCCTGCCGAACGGGTAGCCCACCGCCCAGCCCGCCACCAGCCCCGTGACCGAGCGCAGCCGCGGGTCGTGCGGGCGGCGCACCAGCAGGTACAGCATCACCACCAGCGCGGAGTAGGCGACGATGCCCTGGGTCTCCTTCAGGTACTCCACGTCAGAGCCACCCCAGCCGGTCCGCGAGCGAGGAGGACATGCGGCGCGCCGGGCCCTCCGAGGCCCTCGGCGCGACCTTGTCGAGCACCGACGCCCACTCCAGGATGATCGTCGCGACCGTCTCGGCCTCGCGCTCGTGCTCGGAGTCGTAGGAGGTGCGCCGCAGCGCCCGGCGGACCGCGTCCGGTTCCAGGTCCGGGTACAGCCCCGTGAGCAGGTCGTCGTCCTGCTCGTCGCTCGTGTGCCCGGCCAGCACGTGCCCCAGCTCGTGCAGGATGATGTGGTTCTGGTGCGCCTTGGACGTCTCCTGCTGGTACAGGATGTAGTCGGCCTTGGCGGTGGCGATCCAGACGCCGAACGGGCCGGGCACCGGGATCGGGTGGGCGATGAGCCTGATCGGCTTGCCCCGCTGGTCACCGACGCGCCGGCAGAGCTCCTCGACGTCCAGCGGTGGCTGGATGTCCAGCTCGTTCAGCAGGCGGCGGCACCGCCTGCGCAACTCTCGTTCGGCCACGAGTCATCCTTCACCGCGCTCGGCCTGTTCCTGTCGGTAGACGACGTCGAGCAGCTCCATGACCAGTCGCCGGCGGTCCGGGGAGAGCTCTCCCGCCCGCATGGCCATGAGCTGCGCGTCGCTGCCGGAAGCGATCTCGTTCAGCCTGGTCTGCTCGTCCTGCAACGACTTCAGCTGCTCGTCGACGCGGTCGGTGACCGCGTCGTCGAAGAAGTAGCTCACCGGCACACCGAAGAAGCCTGCCAGGGCCTGCAAGTGCTTGAACGTCGGGTTGTCCTTCTTGCCCTTGCGCAGCTGCCAGATGTAGCTCTGGGAGATGGTCACGCCGGTGTCCGCGATGGCCGCCGCGACCTGTTCGTTGCTGTACTCCTGGCCGGACCGCGCGGTGTGCCGGGCGAAGAGGTGGTTGAGCTTGTCAGCCAGGGACCGTTCCCCCGCCATTGCCTGCTCCCCCCGTAGCGCGCAGTGAGCTCTTCCACTGGTGGAAAGGGCTATCTGGGTGACCCGATTTTCGCCAGTTGAAAGCCTGCCAAAGGCCAACATAGACTCCACCCCGTGCCTGTCTCAACTGCCGAGGGTGTTCACGCGGTCCGGCACGGCCAGGTCAGCCCACCCGATCGCCACCTCTCGGAGGTTCTGGGACATGGCGCTTGCTGAACGACAGGGTTCCTTCCACCGAACCGTCATCGACGTCGTCTACAAGACCATGGACCAGCTCGCCGGGGCTGACTCGCCCGACGAGGTGTACGAGCTGCGCGAGCAGCTCCGCGAGGCCCTGCCCTGGTGGCGGGGGCTGCTGCGGATGCACGAGCCCGACGCCCGGCACCGCTGCAAGTCGTGCCAGGCGTGGTACGGGCGGCATCGGGCCTGGCCCTGCCCGGTGTGGCGGGACGCGGTGCAGGCGTTGCACCAGCTCAACGACATGTACGGCTTCCTGGCCTCGTCCCGCCCGGCCTCGGCGGAGGCGAGACCGGGGGAACGGGTGACCGTGACCGCGCCTCAGCTCAGCCGGAACGACTGAGCAGCCGACCCGTCGCAGGCCGCCTGGACGAGCTGCCCGCCGTCGGCGCCGCCGGCCGGGGCGCTCAGGCACTTGCCCGAGTGCCGGGCCGTCAGCGTCGAGAAGCCGTCGGCGCCGGTCGTGACGCGCCACTGCTGGTTGGCACCGCCGACGTAGTCCCACAGGTGGACGCCGGCGCCGTCCGCGACGCTCACGTCGCTCACGTCGAGCACCTTGAGCGGGTCGTTGCGGTACTCCAGGCGGGAGTAGCCGTCGGTCGTCGCCACCGCGCGGAAGTTCTGCGCCGTGGTGCCGTTGCACGAGTACTGCTGGATGACGGTGCCGTTGGCGGTACCGGCCGCACGGGCGTCGGCGCACTTGCCGTTGCCGCGGTTGACGGCCGTCTTCCACTCGCCTTGTGGCGGGAGAGCGCCCGCACCGCCCAGCCAGCGGAGGCTGTCGACGAGGAAGTCGTTCTGGACCGGGGAGGCGAAGGTGGACGACTTCGGGACGTTGTTCACGTAGTCCATCGCGTTGTGGCCGAAGTTCGCGTAGACCATCTTGAAGTTCTTGTTCGTCCACATGATCGGGTAGTACCCGCTGCGCCACTGCTGGGCGGGGTCGGTGCCCAGCGGGAAGCTCGCCGGGTCGACGCTGGCCAGGACCTGGATGTCCGGGTTCGTGCGCAGGTCGCGCGACCAGCTGTACCACTCGCTCACCGACGACGTGAAGCGCTCCGGCAGGCGCAGCGTCGACGGGTGCGTGCGGGTCTCGACCCTGAGCACCGCGGTGGTGGGCTCCCAGGTGTTGCCGACGAAGTTGCCCTTGCCCAGGAACGTGTTGTGGTACCACGGCCACTCGTCCGCGTTCTGCGTGAACGCCGAGACGTGGAAGCCGAAGAACCCGCCACCGGCCTCCACGTAGCGCTGGAAGCCAGCCCGCGCGGCGGCGCCGGTGGGCGCGTCGTCGAGGAAGACCACGACCTGCGCCTGGGCGGGGGTCAGGGCGTTCAGGCGGTTCCAGTCCGTCGTCGCCTCGTAGGTGAAGCCGTTCGCCTGACCGGCCCGGGTGAGCCAGGGGTTCGCCTCGGCGACGAAGGCGATGTGGGCCTTGTCCCAGGTGCCGTTGTAGAACGCGAGCACCTTGAACGGGGCGGCGTGCGCCGGTGCCGGACCGGCGACCGGGACGAGCGTCGCGGCGATCATCGCCAGCAGCGCCAGCAGTTTTCGAGTCTTCAAGGGCACACCTTCATCTCGCTGGGTTGCGCGCCCGAAGATCATCGTAGGACCGGCCGGGTCCTGGCGGGGACCGGGACGTTCACAGAATTCGCCGGCGCCGGAGCACGAGACCGCCCAGCACGAACCCGCCCAGCACGAACCCGCCCAGCACCGCGAGACCGCCCAGCGCCGCGACGACGGCCGCCATGCCGAACCGCGTCGCGCCGGAGGGAGGCTGGTCCGCACTCGACGCGACGGGCACGGGCCGCGGGGTGCCCGGCCCGGACGCCGGCACGGACCTGGAGGTGGGCCCGGAGGGCACGGCGGAGGGGCTGGCCGGGGCGGGAGCGGGCGGCGCGGCCACCGGCGCGGGCGGGTTCGCCGCTGCCCCACGCGCCGGGACCTCTACGTCGGTGCACGAGTAGTAGGTGTCGGGGGTGTCGGTGTTCTGCCAGATCGTGTAGATCAGGTGCCGTCCCGTCCGGTTCTCCGGCAGCCGCACCGTGAACGCGTAGGAGCCGTTCACCAGCGGCGGGCTCGTCACGGTGAGGAACTGCTCCAGGTCGGCCCAGCGCAGCGGCGCCGCCGGCGAGTAGCCCTCGCGCGTCACGTAGAACCGGAACGAGCCTTGGTGCGGGATCGTCGCCCGGTAGGTGAAGGCGGTGCTCTTCAGCCTCGTCACCGGCCACTGGGCGCTGGGCGCGTCGAGACCGGCGTACCTCGCGAGCCCCGCGCTGCACAGCTCGCCGTCCGGGACCCTCGCCGCGTCGCGGCCGGCCACGCCCGGCAGCCTGATGTTGTCCCACTCCGTGGACGGCAGCCCCGCCGCGACGGCGGCGCGGCAGGGCGGGGATGATGCTCCCGGCTGACCTGGTGAACACAGGTAGGCCCTGCTCGCCGGGTCGGTGGGCGCGCCGTGGGCGTGCGCGGGAACCGCGGAGAGCACCATGAGCAGCGTCAGCACGCCCACAAGGCGAAACACGACCACCTCCCTTGTCATCCAGGGGTACGCGTGCCAGACCCGAGTCGTTCACGGAAGATGTTGTGTCATGTCCTTCGCTGATGAGGTGTCCGCCGCCGCAGCCCGGCTGGGCGGGGTCGCGCGCACGACGCCGCTCGAGGTGAACCAGCGGTTGTCCGAGAGGACCGGCGCGCGCGTGTGGTTCAAGCGCGAGGACCTCCAGGTGGGCCGCTCCTACAAGCTGCGCGGCGCGTTCAACCTGCTGTGCCAGACCGAGCTCGCGTTCGGTGGCGCGGTCTGCGCGTCCGCGGGCAACCACGGGCAGGGCATGGCCTACGCCTGCCGCCGCCTCGGCATCGAGGGCCGCGTGCACGTCCCCCGCACGACCCCGCGCCAGAAGCGCGACCGCATCTCCGCCCTCGGGCAGGGCATGGTGCAGCTCGTCGTCGACGGCGACACCTACGACGACGCGGCCGCGCTGGCCAAGGACTACGCGCAGGCGACGGGCGCGACCCTCGTCCCGGCCTTCGACGACCCCCGCACGGTCGCGGGCCAGGGCACCGTCGGCCTGGAGATCGTCCAGCAGCTCGGCGGCGCGCCGGACGTGGTCGTGGTGCCGGTCGGCGGCGGAGGCCTGCTCTCCGGTGTCGGCACGTGGTTCAAGGAGCGCTTCCCGCGCACCCGGATCATCGGCGTCGAGCCGGCCGGCGCGGCCAGCATGATCGCCGCGGTGGAGGCGGGCCACCCGGTCACGCTGCCCGAGGTCGACTCGTTCGTCGACGGCGCCGCGGTCCGCAGGGCCGGCGAGGTGACGTTCCCGATGGTGCGCGACAGCGGAGCCGAGCTGCTCACCGTGGCCGAGGGCGCGGTCTGCACCGAGATGCTGGAGCTGTACCAGGTCGACGGCATCATCGCGGAACCGGCGGGCGCCCTCGCCTCCGCCGCGCTGCTGGAGGAGATCTCCGTGGCGCCGGACTCGACCGTGGTGTGCCTGCTGTCCGGCGGCAACAACGACGTCTCGCGCTACGCCGAGATCGTCGAGCGGTCGATGGTCCACCGCGGCCTGAAGCACTGGTTCCTGGTCGAGTTCCCGCAGGAGCCCGGCGCGCTGCGGCGGTTCCTGGACGACGTGCTGGGCAAGGACGACGACATCGTGCAGTTCGAGTACGTGAAGCGGGACAACCGGGAGACCGGGGCCGCGCTGGTGTGCATCGAGCTCGGCCGGCGCGAGGACTACGACCTGCTGTGGGGGCGGATGAAGGAGTCCCCGCTGCGGATCCAGCACGTCGAGCCGGGGTCGACGGCGTACCGCTTCCTGATCTGACCGGTGCGCGGAACCCCGATGGGGTGATTCCACACCACTCGGCCTCCGGCACGGGAACCCCACCTCCAGCGCGGCGTCCAGCCCGGTCCGCGCCTCGTGCACGTCCGCGATGTGGAGGAAAGATGAAGCGACTGATCGTCGGCACGCTCGGCGTGAGCATGCTGCTGACCTGCGGGGTTCTGACGTCGGCGGCCCAGGCCGAGCCCGGCCTCCACGTGACGTGCGCGCGGACGTTGCACATCGAGCACCTCGACGGCGGCTTGTTCGCGATCAGCGCCGCCGGTTGTTCCAGCGAGGAGGAGGAAGACCGGGACGACCGCGGGGTGCTCACCCTGCTCGACCACGGCTCGGCCAGGTTCGAGTGCGGTTCCATCGAGCTGAGCGAGGACGACGAGGACGAGACCGTGCTGGCGGTCTTCTGCACGCCGTCGGTGCCGGACGGCCGGTAGCACCGGGAGCCGCTCGCCCGCCGCGAGGCGGGCCCGAACACCAGGGGACAGTGCGGTGTTCGGGCCCGCCTCGCGGGCTCCGGGGCATGCGTTGATCATCCGCGGGCGTCGACCGGCAGGCCCGCGCAGGCCGCCGGGCGGAGCCGCTACGGCTTGGGCGGGCAGGTCTTCCACGCGAAGTGGTAGGTCGTCTCGATGGACCCGTCGGTGGAGTCCATCGCGATGAAGCTGGTGACCTTCTTCGGGTCGGACGTGCCCGCCATGACCCGCAGCTCTGTGTTGATGTTGAAATTTCTCTTCTCGCCGCAGGGGTGGTAGACGATCGCGGCCACGTCGGTCGTGTCCGTCGCCTGCCAGTCGTCGCTGAACGGACCCTTGTAGTTGTGCTGCTTGTACTCGGTCTGCGACATGCCCTGGAAGTAGTAGTTGGCCTTCTCCAGGGCCGTGGCGCCGCGCTCGAGGTGCGCGAAACCGCGGTAGTCGGTCGACGCGATGCCGTAGGTGAAGCCGGACGGCACGTTGACGCGCAGGTTCAGCTGGCAGTTCTTGCGGAAGTCGGTCGGCAGCGCCTGCGGACCGACCTGCGCCATGAACTCGCTGTAGGTGACGGTGAACGCCTTGTTGTCCGGGCTGACGGCGACCGCGGCCGTTCCCGGCCGGCAGCCGGACCCGTTGATCGTGACGACGTCGATGGTGATGTGGTCCGGCGGGGGAGTGTCGCCGGGGGCGCCGCCCGGCGGGATGATGATCGTCGACAACGCGAGGGCGGCCGCGGCCAGTGTGGTGAACATGGGGCACCTTTCCGTCTGGGGTCCGACGATGAACGGGCGGCGGCATTGGTGCCTGGAGTCAGCAGCGCTTCCAGGAGAACTGGTACTTCGTGCTCACACTGCTGTCGGTGGAATCCATCGTCATGAAGCTGTTGGCCTTCGACGCGGTTCCCGCGTTCACGCGCAGTTCGGTGTTGATGTTCAGGTTGCGGACTTCTCCGCAGGGCGCGTAGACGATTTCCGACACCTGGGCGCGGTCGGTCGCCTGCCAGTTGTCGCTCTTCGGGCCGGAGAAGTTGTGGGTGCGGCTCGAACCCTGGGACATGCCCTGGAAGTAGTAGCTCCCCTTTTCCGTTCCGGTGGCACCCTGCTGCAGGTGGGCGAAACCGCGGTAGTCCGCCTGCGCGATGCCGAACGTGAAGCCCTGCGGGTAGCTCACCTTGATGTTGAGCTGGCAGTTCTTGCGGAAGTCGGTGGGACCGGAGCCCTGCCCCGCCTGGGCGAGGTACTGGCTGTAGGTGACCGTGAACGCCGTGCGGTCGTCCGCGGCCGCGACCGCGGCGGTGCCGGCGGGACAACCGGAACCGTTCACGGTGACCACATCGATCGTGACGAAATCGGGAACGTCTGCGACCGCGTTCGCGGCGGGCGCGGTCAGGACCGCGGACAGCGCGAGGGCGGTAGCCGCCACCGTTTTCAGCATGGCCAGCCTTTCTTTCCGAGGTGCGGTAGCGGCGGCGGAATGCAGACGATATCGGAAACTCCGCGTGGTGACGGGCCGCCGATTGGGTGACTGAAATGGTGGGTGACTTTCGCCGAGATGCACGACGAATTGCACGCCCGAAATTTCGCGGCGTGCGCGAACCAATGCTCACTCACCGTGTCGGGAATTGACCTGACGATTGTCTGACGATCCGGCCGCCCGAGTGGCGCGGGGCACAGCGCCACCCCGGGAAGAAGCCGTCCCCGCCGGGCGTTGACACTGATGACTTCACCCGACGACGAGGAGTGCGCCCTGATGGCCCCCGACCAGCTGACCGTCTACTCCACCTCGTGGTGCGGCTACTGCCGGATCCTGAAGAGCTCGCTCGACCGAGAGGGCATCGAGTACGTCGAGATCAACATCGAGGAGACGCCCGGTGCGGCGGACTTCGTGATGAGCGTGAACGGCGGCAACCGCACGGTGCCGACCGTGCACTTCCCGAACGGCACGGCGCTCACCAACCCGTCGCTCGCCCAGGTCAAGGAACAGCTCGCGGCCTGAGCGCCGTCACTCGTCCTGGGCCGTCACTCGTCCTGAACTGTCACTCGTACAGGGCCGCGGTGGACGACTGACCGTCCAGGGCCTCCCTGATGATGTCGGCGTGGCCCGCGTGCTGCGCGGTCTCCCGGATCAGGTGCAGCACGATGCGCCGGACGGACAGGGGTTCCGGGTGCGGGTCCCACGGCGCGGGCGGCAGTGCGACGAGCTTGTCCAGCGAAGCGGTGCGCACGGCCTCGTCGGTCGCGCGCACCGCTTCGTCGTAGGACGCGAGCAGCGCCTCGAAGTCGTGGCCGGACCAGGTGTACTGGTCGTGGTCCAGCATGCCGGGAGGCGGGAGGGGCCGCTCGGTGAGGACGTGCGTCCAGGTGCGCTCACACCGGGTGAGGTGCTTGAGCAACCCACCCAGCGTGAGCTCGCTGACGGTCGTGCGCTTGACCGCGTCAGCCGCGGTCAGACCCCGCACGGTGACGCGGAAGGTCCTGCGCTGGTCGTTCAGCTCGTGCAGCAGTTCGTCGAGCTCCATGGTCATGCAGTCAAGCTGTGGCCGGACCAGGACACCTCAAGTCCCGGTGGGGCCGACCTCTAGCAGTACAGGTTCCCGCCGGGGGTCACCCCGAGGATCCCGGTGATCTGCTGGTACTTCGTGACGCGGCTTTGGACCTGGCCGGGGTTGCCGCCGTTGCACTCGAGCGAACCGTTGATGCTGCGGATCGTCTCGCCGAAACCACGCGAGTTGACCATCGCCGCGTGCGGCGTCATGGTGCCCGGCCCGGTCTGGGTGGTCCAGTACCAGAGCGCCGTCTTCCACGCGGTCGCGGAGTTGGTGGCCACCTGGTCGGGGTTGTTCAGCAGGTTGAGACCCAGGTAGTCGCCCGCGGCCTTGTAGTTGAAGTTCCACGACAGCTGGATCGGGCCGCGGCCGTAGTAGGCGTAGGTGCCGGCCGGGCAGCCGTAGGGGCGGCTCTCGTCGCAGAGGTCGTTGCCCTGGTTGATCTCACGGATGTGGACCAGGCCACCGGTCTCGTGGGACGCGTTCGCGAGGAACGCCGCGGCTTCCTGCTTCTTGACGGTGTCGCTGCCCGTCTTGGCGAACGCGGGGAACGAGTTCATCGCGTCCACGAGCCCGCTGTAGGAGTAGAAGCTGTTGCGCCCCGGGAACATCTGGTTGAACTGGGCTTCGCTGACGACGAAGCTGCCGCCGCCGGGGTTTCCGCCGCCGCCGCCGTCACAGCTCGTCGGCTCCCAGTACCAGGTGGAGACCGTGGGGCTGTAGCCCGGGTTGTCGTGCTCGGCGATGTAGTAGTTGCCCTCGAACCGGACGATGGAGCCGGCGGTGTACCACTGGCCCTGCACCCAGTCGGTGAACGTGCAACCGCCCCCGCCGGGGGCTCCGCCGCCGTCGCAGCTCGTCGGCTCCCAGTACCAGGTGGAGACCGTCGGGCTGTAGCCGGGATTGTCGTGCTCGGCGATGTAGTACGCGCCTTCGAACCTCACGATGGAACCGGCGGTGTACCACTGGCCCTGCGCCCAGTCGGTGAACGTGCACGCCTGCGCGGACACCTCCGCCTGGGACGGGGCGGTCGGTGCGATGACGGCCAATGCCGCCGCCATCACACCCGCCGCGAGAGACGCCAAGATGCGTTTTTTCAGCAAAAGTCCTCCACTCCTGGAGCCTGTGCGCTTCGGATGGAACAAGGACGTGAACAGTGCCGAGGTTCGCAGCAGTGGTCCAGACCAGTCAAGGGTCTAGACCATTCTGCCCGCGGTCAGCAGTAGAGGTTCGACCCCTGGGCCACGCCGATGATCCCGGTGAACTGCCGGTACTTCGAGACGCGGCTCTCCACCGTGCCGGGGTTCTTCCCGTCGCACTCCAGGGAACCGTTGATGCTGCGGATGGTCTGGCCGAACCCGCGCGAGCCGACCATGGCGTTGTGCGGGGTCATCGTGCCGGGACCGTGCTGCGTCATCCAGTACCAGATGGCGGTTTTCCACGACGTCGTGGCGTTGGTGGCCACCTGGTCGGGGTTGTTCAGCAGGTTGAGACCCAGGTGGTCGCCCGCGGCCTTGTAGTTGAAGTTCCACGACAACTGGATCGGGCCGCGGCCGTAGTAGGCCCTGGTTCCGGCGGGGCAACCGTACGACTGGCTCTCGTCGCAGTAGTCGCCGCTCTGGTTGATCTCGCGGATGTGCACGAGCCCGCCGGTCTCGTGCGAGACGTTCGCGAGGAACGCCGCCAGTTCCTGCTTCTTCACCGTCTCGCTGCCCTGGTTCGCGAACGAGCCGAACGAGCTCATCGCGTTCCTCAGGCCGCTGTAGGTGTAAAAGCCGTTGCGGGACGGGAACATCTGGTTGAACTGCGCCTCGGTGACGATGAAGGGCGCCGCCGTCGCCGGTTGCGCGGGCGTGAGGACGCCGAGCAACGCGACGATCAGGGCGGCGGCGCGTGTCCTGAACATGGGACCAACTCCTCGGAGCATCGGCGCGCCCACTGTGTTACCGCTCTCACGGTGGCAGGGAAGGACTCCGAGCACAAGAGGTGGTCTATACCTTTGCCGGGTTGAGCCGGTTGGTCTAGGCGCCGGAGCCGTAGGGCCTGGTGATGATCTCCAGCGCGTGGCCGTCCGGGTCGTCCCAGTAGACGCCGCGTCCGCCGTCGTGGTGGTTGATCCGGCCGGGTTGCGAGTGGTGCGGGTCGGCCCAGTGGTCGAGGCCGCGTTCCCGGATGCGGCCGAAGATCTGGTCGAACTCCTCCTCGGTCACCAGGAACGCGTAGTGCTGCCCGGTGATCGGGGCCTGGCTGGTCAGGTAGTCGAGGGAGACGCCGTTCGCGACCTCGACGACGAGGAACGGGCCGAAGCGGACCGGGTCCGGCAGGCCGAGGAGCTCGGTGAGGAAGCGCGCCGAGCGTTCCTGGTCGGTGGCGTGGACGATGGTGTGGTTGAGCTGCACGGGCATGTGTCATGCCTACTCGCGTGTCAGGGAGTTGTCAGCGCCGATCATGATGATTCCCCGCATGAAGAGGGGAATCATCGCCGTCGCGCTCGTGCTGCTCGGTTTCGTCTTTCCCGGTGTCGCCACCGCGGAGACGCCGCCCGGCTGCGCCAGCGCCGCGCAGATCGGGTCGACCGGGCACGTCAAGTGGCGAGGCGACACCATCGCCTCGGTGAAGCAGTTCGCCGGGTGCGGGTCGAACTACTCCTACGTCTACGTGTGGGAGAGCTTCCGCGCCACGGGCCGTCACTGGATCACGCAGACCGCGATCGCCGTCTACAGCAGCTCGAGCGACAGCACCCCGGACTCCTACAAGGGCGGCAACAGCAACCAGTTCGATCCTGTGGAGCTGTGGGGCAAGCCGGCCGACACGTTGTCCAAGTGCACCGCCGCCTACGGCATGGTCAGCGTTCAGCAGGACGACAACTTCATCGCTTACTCCACCAAACGCTGCTAGGAACGGCTCGCACCGCGTCGCCGGCACTTGCGGGGGGTGTCGGCGACGCGCCGATCAGGCAATACTGCCTCTCATGCGGACACTGGTGGTAGCCGGACTGTTACTGGCGTTAACAGTCCCTGCGCAAGCGGCTCAGGCCGACGAGGAGCCCTCGTCCCTGGTCAACCCCTTCGTGGGGACGCAGAACTTCGGCAACACCTTCCCGGGCGCCTCGGTGCCGTTCGGGATGGTGCAGGTCAGCCCGGACACGGGAGGGCAGGGCGGGTACGACTACAAGGCCACCTCCATCTACGGCTTCTCGCAGACGCACCTGTCCGGCGTGGGCTGCGGCGTCATGGGCGAGCTGCCGGTCATGCCGACAGTCGGGTCCGTTGACAACGTTGACATCAACGCTTACAAGTCGGACTTCAGCCATTCGGACGAAGCCGCGCAGCCCGGCTACTACCGGGTCGGGCTGTCCCGGTACGGGGTGAACGCCGAGGTCACGGCCACGCAGCGGACGGGCTGGCAGCGCTACACGTTCCCCGCCTCCGGCGCGGCCAACGTGCTGTTCAACACCGGGCGGTCCAACCAGACCGTGCTCGACTCGGAGATCCACGTCGTCGGTGACCGGACCATCGAGGGCCGGGTGCGCAACGGCCGGTTCTGCGCGGGCAAGGACGAGCACACCGTGTACTTCACGGCGTCGTTCGACCGGCCGTTCGCGTCGTTCGGCTCCTGGCGGGGGAACGCTCCCACGCCCGGCTCGCGGGACGCCGCCGGCACCGGCGGGAACGGCGCCTGGGTGACCTTCGACGCCTCGGCCGACCGCGACGTGGTGCTCAAGATCGGCCTGTCCTACACCGGCCTCGACGGCGCGCGGAAGAACCTCGCGGCGGAGGCTCCCACCTACGACTTCGACGGCACGGTCAACGCCGCGAAGGAGGTGTGGAAGAAGCAGCTGGACGCCGTGCGGGTGTCCGGCGGGCCGCGCGACCGGCAGGTCGCCTTCTACACCGCGCTCTACCACTCGGTGCTGCACCCGAACCTCGCCGGTGACGTCGACGGCAAGTACCTGGGCTTCGACAACCAGGTGCGCACGGCGTCGGGCTTCACGCCCTACCAGAACTTCTCGCTCTGGGACACCTACCGGCCGCAGAACCAGCTCTTGCAGATCCTCGAACCCCGCGTGGCCCGGGACGTCGCGCTGTCCGTCGTGGCCAGCGGCCGGGACGGGGGGTGGCTGCCGCGCTGGGCGCTGGCCTCCTCCGAGACCAACATCATGACCGGCGACCCGGTCACGCCGTTCCTCGTCGAGGCCTGGTCGAAGGGGCTGCTGCGCGGGTACGAGGAGGAGACCTACCAGCTGTTGCGCAAGAACGCCCTGTCACTGCCGCCCGCCGACTCGCCCTACAACGGCCGCTCGGGCGTGCGGTACTACTCCGACCGCGGCTACATCCCGTCCGGTCTGGAGCTCGGCGAGGACTGCGCGCACAAGGGCGGCGACAACGACTGCGTGCACCCGGCCTCGGCCACGCTGGAGTACTCGGCGGCGGACGCGTCGCTCGCGTTGATGGCCAAGGGCCTGGGCAAGCGGGAGGACGCGCGCCTGTTCGCCGACCGCGGCCAGTGGTACCGCAACCTGTGGGACTCCTCCATCGGCCAGTTCCGGCCGCGGACCACCGCCGGCACGTGGCTCACGCCGTACAACCCCGTCGACGCCTCGCACCAGTTCCACGAGGGCGGCGCCTACCAGTACCAGTGGCTCGTCCCGCAGGACCCGGCCGGACTGGTGTCGCTGATGGGCGGCCGCCGGGAGACGGAGAAGCGGCTCGACTCGTTCTTCGCCTACGGCAAGCTGCTCGTGGACCCGGCGGGCACCGCGCGGAAGGACTGGATCACCGAGCCGTACGACTACTACGGCAAGCCGACCTACAACCCGAACAACGAGCCCGACCTGCTCGCGCCGTACATGTACCTGTGGACGGGCACGCCGTCGAAGACCGCGACGGTCGTGCGCGCGGCGATGACCCTGTTCACCACGGGACCGGACGGCATGACCGGCAACGACGACCTGGGCACGATGTCGGCCTGGTACGTCTTCTCGTCGCTGGGCCTGTACCCGACGTTCAACGGGGCCGACTTCCTCGCGCTGTCCTCGCCGCAGTTCGAGTCGGCCACCGTCCGGATCGGACAGCACGGCACCCAGGGCGGGACGCTGACCGTGTCGGCGCGCGGGGTCTCCGACACCAACCGCTACATCAAGAGCGTGTCCTTCGGCGGCCGCGACGTCCGCAAGACCTGGCTGTCGTGGACCTCGTTGCAGCGCGGCGGGAAGCTCACCCACGAGGTGTCCTCGAAGCCGTCGTCGTGGGGCACCGGGCGTTCGGACGAGCCGCCGTCGCTCAACGACGGCAACGCCGACCCGCGCCGGGCGGTGTCCGCGTCGCTGCGCAACTCCGAGATCGTGCTGCCTACCTCGGACGCCGCGCAGTCGCTGACGCTGCAGCTCGACGTGCTGGCGCAGGCGCCGGGCGCGACGTCCGTGCGGCCGGAGGTGACCGCGCCCGCCGGCTGGCAGGTGAGCGGCGCCAGGCCGTTCGTCATCGTGTCGCGGCACCTGCCCACGCAGAGGACGGTGCCGCTGACGGTGTCGGTGCCCGCCGGTGCGGCTCCGGGCTCCTACGAGGTGTCCGCGCGGGTCGAGTCGGTGGCGGTGAAGGCCGTCATCGAGATCAAACCGGCCGCGGTGTGCGCGTTCTCGACGTGCTCGGTCGACGTGACGCCGGAGCTCAACCACGACGGCACCGCCACGGTCGCCGACTCCGCGTCCGGTGACTTCGACGGCGGCGGCTGGAGCTACGACGCCGCCCTGCTGCCCGCCAAGGGGCCCGTGACGTGGGGCGGCATCACCTACCAGGCACCGGATCCGACCGGTACCGCGCCGAACTTCGTGGAGGCGCGGGGGCAGGCCCTGCTGCTGCCGGGCGGCCAGTTCTCCTGGCTGCACTTCGTGGGGTCGTCGCACAACGGCCCGGTGTCCGCCGGGTTCACCGTCTGGTACACCGACGGCACCTCGGCCGAGGTGGCGGCCACGGTGCCCGACTGGGCGGGCGGCGGGCTCGCCGTGCTGGAGATGCCGCACCGGATCAAGGCGGGGCAGGGCGTCGACGGGCCGCCGGTCCGGTTGTTCGGCCAGTCGTTGCGCCTGGACGCGACGAAGACGGTGCGTTCGGTGACGCTGCCGGACGACCCGCGGGTGGAGCTGTACGCGATCACCCTCGCCTGAGGATGATCTCGGCGATCTCCTGCGCGCGCGGGATGTGCGGGCGGGAGATCGCCGTCGAACTCGACCGGGACGACGCCGAGCCGCTCACGGGCGGCTCGGCGTCGTCCCCACCGGCCCCGGTCCTGCCCGGACCACGACGAAGTCCACGACCCGCGATACTGGCGGCGTGGAACTCCTCCCCAGCGGCCGGCGCTCGCGCGTCTGGGCGGACGGTGACCGGATCGTCAAGCAGGTGATCGGCGACCCGGCGGCGTTCGACCGGGAAGTCACCGCCCTGCGGCTGGCCGAGCACACCGGTGTGGTGCCCCGCGTCCTCGACGTCGACCCGGACACCAGGACCGTGGTGCTCGAACGGCTGCGCTCCGACCCGCCAGCCGAGGACTGGGTGGTCGACTACGCCCGCGGCCTCGCGCGGCTGCACATGGCCACCGGGCCGGGCCACGCCGGGCTCCTGCCCCGCCAGGAGGTGCCCGACCCCGAGCCGTTCCTGCGGTTCGCGCGGGCGCTGGGCGTCGAGATCGGCGGCGCCGAGGACGAGCTCGCGTTCGAGGACACCGGGAAGTTCGACCTGCTGCACGGCGACCCGTGCCCCGGCAACGACATGTACACCGAGCGGGGTGCCCGGTTCGTCGACCTCGAAGGCGCGGCGCTCGGTGACGGGGTCACCGAGCTGGTCTACCTCCGCATCGGGTTCCCGACCTGCGCGACGGTCACGGAGACGCCCCGGGAGCTGCGGGAAGCCGCCGAGCAGGCCTACTTCGCCGAACGCGGGCACGTCGAAGGGCTCGAGGACGCGTGCGTGCGGTGGCTCGTGCAGGGCGACGCCCTGGTGCAGCGCTCCGAACGCGACGGCACCGACCACCTCGCCAAGGTCCTCGACGAGGACTGGTTCTGGTACAGCACGACCGCGCGCGGCCGGCTGCTGTACCGCACGCGGGTCGTGGCGACGTTCACCGAGACGCACCCGAAGACGAGCGCGCTCGCCGCGCGCCTGCACGAGCGGATGAGCCGGATCTGGGAGCCGCAGCCGATCGGGACGGTCCGCACGCACGTGTCATGACCAGGTGGACAACGACAGCCGCGACGTGAAGGAGCGCCGCACCCCCGAGATCGGGTCCACGAAGGACAGCGTGCGGGCCAGGAGCTGCAGCGGCGAGGAGAAGTCGTCGAGCGGTCGTTCCCGCAGCACCGGGTAGAAGTCGTCGTTCACGATCGGCACGCCGAGACCGGACATGTGCAGGCGCAGCTGGTGGGTGCGGCCGGTCAGCGGCTTGAGGCGGTAGCGGCCCACGCCACCGCGGTGCTCCGCGAGCGCCACGTGGGTCTCGGCGTTCGGTTCGCCGTCGACCTCGAACGCGGTGATGATCCCGCGTTCCTTGACGATCCGCGAACGCACGACCCGCGGCAGCTCCAGCGCCGGGTCGTACGGGGCGATGGCCTCGTACTCCTTCTCCACCGACCGGTCGCGGAACATCGTCTGGTACTTGCCGCGCAGCTCGCGCCGCACGACGAACAGCACGAGACCGGCCGTGACGCGGTCGAGCCGGTGCGCGGGGGACAGCTCGGGCAGGCCCAGCGAGTCGCGCAGCTTCACCAGCGCGGTCTGCATGACGTGGCTGCCGCGCGGGATCGTCGCGAGGAAGTGCGGTTTGTCGGCCACCACGATGTCGTCGTCCTGGTGGACCACGCCCACCTCGAACGGGACGGGTACCTCGACGGGCAGGTCGCGGTGGAACCAGATGTAGCTGTCGGGGACGAACGGCGCGTCGATGCCCAAGGGCCCGGAGACGCTCCAGATCCGTTCTTCGCGCAGCATCTCCTCGATGCGCGCCGGCTCCACCCGCGGCAGGCGTTCCACCAGGTGGTCGCGCAGCGACGGCCACGGGCCGTCCGCCGGCAGCTTCAGGCGGGCCGCGTCCAGGCCGTGGCGCTGGGGGAGGGGGGAGGAAGGTTTGCGTCTCATCGCACCGGCCAGTCTAAATGTTCGGAAAAGCCGATCGATATCGCTCGGAAACATCCGCTTTACCGATCGGATGTGGTCGGCGACGCTGACCGCATGGCGGGTTTCCTGGTTCTCGGTTCGGTCGTCTCACTGCAGTTCGGCGCGGCTTTCGCCAGCCGGCTCTTCGCGCAGATCGGGGCGCCGGGCGCCACGGCGCTGCGCCTGAGCATCGCCGCACTGGTGCTGGCGGTCCTCGTGCGACCGAGGTTCCGCCAGGAGGCGCTCGTGCTCGGGATGACCATGGCCGGCATGAACGGCACGTTCTACCTGGCGCTCGAACGGATCCCGCTCGGCGTGGCGGTGACGATCGAGTTCCTCGGGCCGCTCGGGCTGGCGGCGGCGTTGAGCAGGCGGCCCAGGGACTTCGTGTGGGTCGGGCTGGCGCTCGCCGGCGTCGTCGTGCTGGGCGTGCGCGAGCACACCGGCGCGGCGCTCGACCTGATCGGCGTGGCGCTCGCGCTGGTGGCGGCCGCGTTCTGGGCCGGGTACGTGCTCGCCGGGCGCAGGCTCGCGACGGCGGGGCTCGGCACCGGCGGTCTCGCCGCGGCGAGTCTGGTCGCCGCCGCGCTGACCTTGCCGTACGGGCTCTCGACGGCCGGTGCCACGTTGGTCGAGCCGCGGGTGCTGCTGTTCGGCACGCTGGTGGCGCTGCTCGCGTCCGTGATCCCGTACACGCTGGAGATCAGGGCGCTGAAGTCGTTGCGGCCCACCACGTTCGGCGTCGTGCTGGCCCTGGAGCCGGCCGCGGCCGCGCTCGCCGGCGCGGTGCTGCTGGGCCAGCGCCTGGGCGTCGTCTCGCTGGCCGCCATCGCGCTGGTGATCACGGCTGGTGCCGGAGCGGCGCTGCGGCCAGCTCCAGCGCCTCGCGAAACGCCCGCACCGCCGGGTGCTGACCCCGCCCTGCCCGTGCCGCGGTGAACAGCAGCCGGGACATCGGCTCCGGCAGCTCGTGCAGGTCGACGGTGATCTCGCGGTCGTACCAGACCAGGTCCGGCAGCAGCGCGACCGCGAGCCCCCGCTCCACGAAGCGCAGCTTCACCAGCACGTCGACCGACGAGAAGCGCACGTCCGGCTCGAAACCGTGGTGGCGGCACCAGTTCAGGTTGAAGAACCGCTGCGGCATGCCGGCGGTCTCCATGATCCACGGGGAGGAGCGGATCTCGCTCACCGGCAGGCCGCGCGGGACGGCCAGCCGGATCGGGTCCCTGATCAGCTCCCGGTACTCCAGCGAGGAGAACCGGGCCTGCGGCTGGTCGGGCCACTCCTCCAGGAACACGAGGTCGAAGTCGCGGGCGTTCAGGCCGGACAACGCCTCCGAGGGGTCGAGCACCTGGAACTCGATCCGCAACGCCGGGTGCTCGTCGCGCATGCGGGCGAGCGTCGCCGGGATCAGCGCCAGCGCCGCCGTCTGGAACGTCGCGACCCGCAGCGTCCCGGTGACCTCGTGCAGCGACGCGGCGACCTCCGACTCCGCCCGTTCCAGCCGCGCGAGCACCTCCTCGGTGTGCCGCACCAGGATCTCGGCCTGCGGGGTGAGCTTGACCCGGCGGCCGACCGGTTCCAGCAGCGGCACGCCGACCTCGGTCTCCAGCAACGAGAGCTGCTGCGACACCGACGACGGGCTGTAGTTCAGCGCCTGCGCGACCGCGGCGAGCGTGCCCCGCTGGGACAGTTCGCGCAGCAGCCGCAGGCGGTGGAGGTCGAACATCCGATCATTATCGGCTACGCTGCCGTCACCGCCCCCTGAGAAACGTGCTGTCCTCAGCACGTCTTGAGGAGGTTCCGGTATGGCGAAACGGCTCCGCACCACCGCCGGGCTCGCACTGGCAACCGGTCTGCTCGTGGCGGGATCACCCGCGCGGGCCCAGGTCGAAACCGGTCCGTGGACCGGCTACTCGCCTTCGTTCACCGTGCAGGAACGCGGCTGCGGCACCGTCAGCGGCCTGACGTTCCAGCTCACCTGCTCGACCGCGAGCGGTGACCAGCGCGCCGAGCGCCGGTACGCCACCTACACCGGCGGCACGCGGCAGTTCGAGGGGAGCTTCCGGATCACGAGTCTCGGCGGCACCCGCGTCAGTCTCAAGCAGACGTTCCGCGAGGCCCCCACCGCGGGACCGTTCTGGATGCTCGCCGTGGAACGCGGCGGCCGGCTCTACGCCGTGCACGGGGGCGACACCATCGCCACCGGCGCGACGGTCGGCACGACAGTGCGCGTGAACACCGTGCACAACACGGCCACGGAACACCGCACGTACATCAACGGCTCGCGCAAGCACACCTATGCGAGCTCGGGCACGAGCTTCTACGACAAGTTCGGCGCGTATCGGACGTCCAGCGGTCAAGGACCTGCCACGGTCGTCTGGAGCAACGTCCGGTTCTGGCGCAAGTGATCCGGCGCCTCACCCTGGTGGGACTGCTGTTCCTGGCTGCCTGCGGCCAGGAGCGGCCGGACCCCGTGCTGACGTCCGAGCTGACCTCGCCGGTCGACGTGGCGCTGCGCTGGCGTCCGGAGGCGGGGGCGGCCGGACAGGTCGTCGAGTACGCGAACGCGGCCGGCGGCGACTACGTGGTCCTGGAGTTCGCGCCTCCCTCGCGCGGCTCCTACCGGCACCCGGACCTGATCCCGGACACGCCGTTCTACTACCGGGTCCGGCCGGTGCACGGGCCCGCGTCGGCCACTGTGGACATCGCCCTGCCGCCCGGTGACGAGGTGCCGGAGACCGACGGGCACGAGTGGGCGCGGCCGCGCGGCAGCGGCGGGGGTGCGCACCCGCTGTCCTCACCAGAGGCGGCGCCGGGACGGCTGGTGGCGGAGGTGAAGCACGCCAACGGGATCCTCCTCACGTGGGAGGACCGCGCGGAAGGCGAGGAGGGGTACCTGGTCGAGCTCAAGCCGGAAGGCGCGGCGGACTACCGCGTCGCGGCCAGGCTCGACCCGGACGTCACCTCGTTCGGGCTGATCACACTCCCAGACGAGAAAACCGCGACGTATCGGGTGCGGGCCTTCCGGTTCGGGGCACCGTCGAACCTGACCCACCAGAGGACGGGGAAGGTCTGAGCGCGTGTCTGGCGCACCACGCGCTCGCGGCGAGCAGCAGCGCCGCGAGCGCGTAGGGCCAGGACGCGCGTTCGGTGAGGGCGAGGCCGATGTCGATCAGGGACAGCAGGCCGAAAACGCCGCTGAGCAGCCACCACGTGAGTTGGTCGTCGTGCGCGCGAGAGGTCATGGAGAGTGGGCTACCCGTTCTCGGCCTCGTTCACACCTTCCTCCTCTTCTTTTTTCTCGCCGCGGCGGCGCATGAACCCGAAACCGGGGATGCCGAGGATGGCCTGGCGCATGTCGCTGGTGACCTCCAGGAGCTGGTGCACCTCGGGACCGACCTTGTCGAGCGTGGCGAGGATCGGCAGGATGTCGCTGGTCAGGTGCTCGGTCAGCACCGGCAGCTCGTCGATGAGCTTGATCGCGGCCTCCACCTCGTGCGGCGAGAGCTCCTCCACGAACCGCTGCGCGAGCGGCTGCGCCTGCTTCGCGATGGGCTCGTAGATGCCGATCAGCTCGTTCGCCGTGTCCGCGGTCCGGCCCGCCGCGGCCACGACCACTCCGGCCCGCTCAGCGACGTCGCTCGCGCTCGCCGTGATCGCGCGGACCTCCACCACGGTCTTCTCCGCGTCCGCCACCACGTCCGCCGTGCGGTCGATCAGGGCGTCGGCCTTCTGCACGACGCCGTCGACGGCGTCGATCGTGCCGTTGACCTTGCGGACCAGCCGTTCGACCTCGCCGATCAGGTCCAGCACGCGCCCCGGGACCGCGGCGGCGGCGGCCGTCGTGTCGAGCGCGGCGCCGAGCGCCTGCCTGGCAAGTCCCATGCCGGGGATCTCCATACGACCACTCTGCCCTATGTGTTGACCGGTTCGGCGTAACGCCATTCGGTTTTCGGAACTGGCAGGCCGCAGTCATCACCGTTCCTGATGTCTGCCAGTCGGCTGACCGGGCGATCCGGGAACCGTGCGCCGTCCGAAGTTGTCATAGCCGGGGGTTAGCATCCCGGCGGGCGAGGGAGGGCGCGGTATGTCTTGGTGGCACCGGATCAGACGCATTATCTCCGGTGGAGGGCGGGAGTCGGCGAGTTTCGCCGCGGCACTGCTGGGTGTGCTGGTGCTCGCGGGCGCCGCGCTCGGGCAGGGGATCTCCCGGACGTCTGTCGCGGTGTCCGACGGGCTCACCTGGCTCGGTGACGACCAGCGCGGCGAGGTCGTGCAGGTCAACCCGATGTCGGGCAAGCCGCAGACCCGCCTGCAGATCAGCGGGCCGGACTCGCAGCTCGAGATCGCCCAGTCCGACGGCCGCCTGATCGTGCTGAACCGGCGGACCGGCGAGATCACCGTCGTCGACCTGGCCACGCTGCTCGCGTCCGGTCGCCGGCAGGCACCTCCCGGCGCGACGAGCAAGGTGCTGGTGGCGAACGGGATGGTGTTCGTCGTCGACCGCGCGAGCGGCACCGTGCACACCGCGGACCCGCTGACGCTCGCCGACGTCGGGCAGACGTGGCAGGCCGGTCAGCCGCTCGCGGACGCCGTGGTGGACGAGCGCGGCGTGCTGTGGCTCGTCGACCACGGCGGGACCCTGAGGTCGCTCGACTGGTCCGACGACGAGCAGCGCTTCCAGGAGCGCTCGCAGCGGGCGGTCACCGGCGCGGGACCGCGCACCGTGCTCGTCCCGCACGACCAGGGCGTCACGCTGATCGGCCTCGACGGCGGTGTCGTGGTGCGCGACGGCACGGGTGAGGACGTGGCGTCGTCGACCGACCGCTCGGACGCCGAGGTGATCGCGGCGCAGTCCTCGCCGCTCGACCTCGTGCCCGCGTCGGTGCCGTCGTCCTCGGCCGTGGTGCTCGTCGTCGGGCGCGACGTCCTGCGCGTCGACGTCGGTGCCATGGGCTGCCCGAAGCCGGGGCGGCCGGCGGTCTTCCGCGACAAGGTCTACGTGCCGTGCAAGGGATCCGGCAAGGTCGTCGTGCTCGACCGCGGCGGCCGGCGCGGCGGCGACGACGTGCGCACGTCCGGCGGGTCCGACCCCGAGCTGGTGTTCGACGACGGCCGGCTGTTCGTGAACGTGCCGGGTTCCTCGACAGGCGTGCTGGTCGACTCCGACGGCGCGACGCGGTCGCTGACGATCCGCAGCCCCGAGCTGCCGGTGAAGGACCCGGACCGCTCGCCGCCGCCGTCCGTGCCGCCGCCCCCGCCGCCGAACCCGAACGAGCCGGTGAAGCCGCCGCGCCACCCCGGCGTGGGCAACGGCCCGACCACCGAGGTGCCGCCGGCGCCGTCGTCGGCTCCGGCGTCGACGCCGCCCTCCTCGTCCGGCGCGGCGGCTCCGCCCGCGCCCGCCGGTGTCACGGTGCGGGAGAAGTCGCGCTCGGCCTCGGCGCTGGTCGTGACGGTGAGCTGGAGCGCGGTCTCCTCCACCGACCCGGTCGTCGGCTACACGGTGGCGGGCTCCGGCTCGTTCTCCGGCGGCTCGGTGTCGGCCCAGGTGAGCGGTACGTCGACGGACCTGTCGGTGCCCTGCACGGGGTCCACCTTCTGCACGAGCGGCAGGCTGGACGTGACGGTGCGGGCGTCGACGGCGACGCAGGCCGGTGCCGCGGGCATGGCGGCGTTCACGGTGACGGCGCCGAACACCCCGCCGCCCAACACGCCCCCGCCGAACACCCCGCCCCCGAACACCCCG
>NZ_FOFR01000032.1 GCF_900110955.1 Lentzea xinjiangensis | reverse complement strand
CATTTTGGCCAGGAAGTCCGGGTCGGTCGAGGCCTTCCAGGTGGTCGTGGTCTGCCACGAGACACCGCCGGCGCGCAGGATCCGCCGCAGGGTTTCGCGGCTGATCGCCGCGACCGTGCCGCGGTCGAGCAGATGCTCACGCAGCTTCGACAAAGACCAGGTGGCGAACGCGGTGATGCCCCAGTCGGCGGGGGACGTCCTGGCGATCAGGCAGATCCGCTCACGAATCTGTTCACCGATCGCCTTCGGGCGTCCCCCGCTCCATTTTGGGTCCAGCGCGTCGAACCCCCGCTCGTTGAACGCGTGGATCACGTCCCGCACGTAGCTGTCGCTGACCTGCATCAATGACGTGATGTCCCGGACCGTCTGGCCCTGTGCGGACATCAGCACCACGATCGCCCGGCGCAGCTTCACCGGGTTTCGGGCGGTCCTGCTGATCCGCGCAAGCTTCCGGCCATCCTCCATCGACAACGGCCGGACGAACACTTCCGGACGACGAGCCACAACCACCTCCCGCACTCGACATGCGGGACCAGCCTGCCGGTCCATCCAGACGATCGGTTACCGGGTCGACGTTGCGTGACGCGCCACTAGCTCAACGGCGCCAGGACGTGCGGCGACGGGCCATGTCCCACAGCAGCAGCGCGATGATCGTGACACCGGAGGCGATCAGCCAGATGTTCTCGGTCTGACCGTGGTGGTTGCCGATCAGCATCAGGAAGCAGAAGATCGCGGAGAGCCAACCGGCGATGCGGGTGCCCTTGGGCAGCGTGCCGTGCCAGCCCCACTCGTGCGACGGCTCCTCGTGAGGGTCGACGGCAGGACGCTTGTCCAGTTCCGAGGACGAAGCCACGGTTTCCTCCACTGCTCATCCGGATTACGAGGTCATCGTCGCACATGGGGAACAGCGCGGAGGTGTGAGGTCGGGCGCGCACGACTGACGAGTGAGGTCGTGCGGGTCTACGCTCAGCGCGGCCTGCCCGACCACCCGCAGAAGGCGCCTCGACTTGACCGGCTTCTCCCCCGCCGAGGCCTCCACCCCGGACACGTTCGCCCCCGTCGAGATCGGTCTCCACGGCGTGCGCAAGCGTTTCTCCGACCAGGTGGCGGTCGACGGAATCTCGCTCAACGTCCACGAGGGCGAGTTCTTCTCGGTGCTCGGGCCGTCCGGCTGCGGCAAGACCACGGTCCTGCGCATGATCGCCGGGTTCGTCGACCCCGACGAGGGCCGCATCGAGCTCGACGGCAACGACATGGTGGGCGTCCCCCCGTACCGGCGGGACGTCAACACCGTGTTCCAGTCGTACGCGCTGTTCCCGCACATGTCGGTGTGGGACAACGTGGCCTACGGCCTCAAGCGCAAGAAGGTCCGCGGCGCCGAGCTGGAGAAGCGCGTCGGCGAGCACCTCGAGCTCGTGCGGCTGGCGCAGTTCGCGAAGCGCAGGCCGGCGCAGCTGTCCGGCGGTCAGCAGCAACGCGTGGCCATCGCCCGCGCGCTCGCCGCCGGCCCGCGGCTGCTCCTGCTGGACGAACCGCTCGGCGCGCTCGACGCCAAGCTCCGCAAGGAGCTGCAGATCGAGCTCATGCGCATCCAGCGCGAGGTCGGCACGACGTTCCTCTACGTCACGCACGACCAGGAAGAGGCGCTCGTCCTCTCGCACCGCATCGCCGTCATGAACGCCGGCAAGATCGAGCAGGTCGGCTACCCGGAGGACGTCTACGAGCGGCCCGCGACCAGGTTCGTCGCCGGGTTCATCGGCACGTCCAACATCCTCGACGCCGAGGTGTCCGGTGTGGACGGCGGCTTCGTCGCGCTGACGGCGCCCGGAGCGGTGAACCTGCGCGCCAAGTTCGCCGGCGGCGTCAGCCGCGGCCGCAAGGTCGCCGCGACCGTCCGCCCGGAGAAGGTGCACCTGTTCGACGAGGCCGCGGAGCCGCCGACCGGCTGGTGCGTGCTCCGGGGCGTGGTCCAGGACGTCGTCTACACGGGCGTGTCCACCCAGTTCGTGGTCGGCACCCCCGGCGGGGAGCTGGTGGCGTTCGTGCAGAACGCCCAGCGCATCGACGACGCGGGAGCGCCGGGGCAGCCCGTGCGGATGGCCTGGGACCCCGAGTTCACCGTGCTGCTGGAGTCCTCGGATGGCTGAGCACCTGAGGATCGCCCGGCTGTGGGACACCGGCAGCCCGCGGGTGACCCGGCGCACCATGCTGGGCTCGATGGCGTTCTTCGCGCTCGCCGCGTGCGCCGTCGGTCCCGCGCCCACCGGCACGGGCGGCACCAGCGGCGCGGCGAAGGCGGCGAACCTGCTCGACGAGCCCAAGCTGAACTTCTACAACTGGACCGACTACATCTCGCCGGAGACGTTGCCGGGATTCACCTCGGCCAGCGGCATCGAGGTCACCTACGACAACTTCTCCACCAACGACGAGATGGAAGCCAAGATCGCCTCCGGCCAGGCGGGCTACGACCTGGTCGTGCCGAGCGACAACTTCCTGCGCCGCTTCCTGCGCAGCGGCCTGCTCCAACCCCTCGACCACGACGCGATCCCGAACCTGCGCAACCTGGAGAGGCGGTTCGTCGAGGCCGAGTACGACCCCGGCAACGCCTACTCCGTGCCGTGGGCGTGGGGCACGACGGGCCTCGCGTACTCGAAGTCGCAGGCCGGGGGCGAGGTCACCGGCTTCGACGCCTACGACCTGCCGGACGTGCAGGGCCGCAGCTCGATCCTCGACGAGGCGCGCGACGGCATGGCGATCGGCCTGCTCAAGCTCGGGCACGACCCCAACACCACCGACCCGCGGCACATCGACGACGCGGCGAACTTCCTGCTGTCGTTGAAGAAGAAGCTCGGCCAGATCACCTCGGACGTGATCGAGCCGCTGACCTCGGGCCAGGTGCGGCTCGCGCAGGCGTACTCCGGCGACGCGTTCCAGGCGCGGGAGACCAGCGAGGACATCGGCTACGCCATCCCCGCGGAGGGTGGACTGTCCTACGTGGACCTGCTCGTCATCCCGAAGGACGCGCCGCACGCCGGGAACGCGCACCGGTTCATCGACTTCGTCCTCGGCGCCGAGGTGGGCGCGGCGCTGTCCAACGCCGTCCGGTACGGCAGCCCCAACGCCGCGGCGAAACCGCTGATCGACAAGGAGCTGCTGAACGACCCGGTGGTGTACCCGCCGGAGGAGCAGCTCGCGAAGCTCCCGTTCACCAAGGACCTCGGCGGCGAGGCGGAGGCGCTCTACGCCGACGCCTGGACGAAGGTCAAGACCGGCTGACCCGTGGCAGGATGTGCGCTCGTGCTCCGACGCTGGCTCAAGGCCAACGGCCTCCTCGCCCCGACCGGGATCTGGCTCGGGATCTTCCTGGTGGCGCCGCTGGTCGTGGTCGTCGAGTTCAGCTTCGCGACGCGGGACACCGGCGTGGCGCGCGCGGTGCTGCCGTGGACGACCCAGGCGTACCTGACGGCGCTCGACCCGGCGTTCCTGCCGATCTTCGGGCGGACCCTGGCCTACGCCGTCGCCACGACGGCCGCGTGCCTGCTGCTCGGCTTCCCGCTGGCGTGGTTCATCGCGCGCCACGGCGGCAGGTACCGCACCGCGCTGCTGGCGGCGGTGCTGATCCCGTTCTGGTCGAGCTACCTCGCGCGCATCTACGCGTGGAAGGCGCTGCTGGACGGCGAAGGGCTGGTCAACACCGTGCTCGGGTGGGTGGGGCTCGACCGGGACGGCGGGTTCCTGCTGACCCACGGGGCCGTGGTGCTGGGTCTCACGTACGGGTTCCTGCCGTTCATGGTGCTGCCGCTGTACGTGGCGTGCGAGCGGTTCGACTTCCGGCTGGTGGAGGCGTCGTACGACCTCGGGCACGGGCGCGTGTCGACGTTCTTCCGCGTGGTGCTGCCGGGCGTGCTGACCGGCGTGCTGGCGGGCTCGCTGCTGGTGCTGGTGCCCGCGGCGGGTGACTTCGTGACGCCGAAGCTGCTCGGCGGCGTCGAGCAGTCGACGTTCGGGTCGGTGATCGACGACCAGTTCCGCGGCGGCAACAACTGGCCGCTGGGGTCGGCGATGGCGGTGCTGTTGCTCGTGCTGGTGGTCGTGGTCCTCGTGCTGCGCGGACGGCGTGGGGAGGACGTGCTGTGAAACGTCGTCCGTGGGCGCTCGGCGCTGTCGTCGCCGTCGTGTTCCTCTTCCTGTACGCACCGATCGCGTGGCTGGCCATCGCGTCGTTCAACTCGTCCCGGTCGCTGTCGCGGATCAGCGGGTTCTCGTTGCAGTGGTACGAGGAGCTGGCCGACGACAGCCGGGTCTTCGGCTCGCTGCGGCTGAGCCTGCAGCTCGCGCTGTCCTCCGCGGTGATCGCGACGGTGATCGGGACGCTGGCGGCGTTCGGGCTGCGGCGGGCGTTCCCCGGCCGCGGGCTGTGGACCGTGCTGCTGTCGCTGCCGCTGGTCGTGCCCGAGGTCGTGATGGGCGTGGCGATGCTGGGGTTCTTCGTGAAGCTCGCCGGAGTCCCGCTCGGCTTCGGCGCGCTGCTGTTCGCGCACGTGGCGTTCTCGCTGAGCTTCGTGGTCGTCGTGGTGCGGTCGCGGGTGTCGGGGATGGACGCCCGGATGGAGGAGGCCGCCGCGGACCTGGGGGCGTCGCCGTTCGTCGTCTTCCGGACCGTGACGCTGCCGCTGGTGGCGCCCGCGGTGGTGGCCGGTGCGGCGTTCGCGTTCCTGCTGTCGTTCGACGACGTGGTGATCTCGTCCTACCTGACCGGCGTCGGGTCGACGACGCTGCCGGTGTTCGTCTACGCGCAGGCGTCCAAGCGGGGCATCTCGCCGGAGATCGTGGCGCTGTCGACGCTGATGGTGACGGCGACGGCGCTGTTGTTGATCATCGGCGTGGTGGTCGCGTCGTGGCGTGCCCGCAGGGCGGGGTCCACCGCGAAGCTGGCCGGGTAGTCAACTTTCGTCGCGCGAAATCGATACTCCAGCGTGCCGCGCGAACATGGGACGTCTCGTAGCTTGAGAGCGTGATTACCGCTGTGCGGACCAGGGTCGAGGCGCTCCTCGCCGACACCCTGGCCCGGTTCAGGACGCTGACCCCGGTGCGGCTCGTCGGCGACTTGATCGTCCTCGTGGCCGTGGTCCTGCTGGACCTGTGGCCGGGACCGTGGGCTGAGGTGAAGGCGTCCGGCTGGCTGCTCATCGCGCACGTCGCCGCCTACCTGGTGCTGGTGCCGGTGCGGCACGTGCTGCCGGCGACCGCCATGATCGCGGGCGCGGCCGTCCCGTTCGGCGGACCGGCGCTGATCGTCGTGCTGAGCTACACCGCGGGCCGCCGGATCGAGTCGTGGGTCAGGGCGGTGGTGTCGACCGCGATCACGTTCGTCGTCGTGGTGCTGCTGTGGGACTGGGGAGCGCGGCCGCTCGACATCGAGCCGGTGTACGGGATGCTCATCCTGATCACGATCTTCGGCGTGGGCGTGGCGCTGCCGTTCCTGGTCGGCCGGTACCTCGCGCAACGCGAGGCGCTCGTGCGGGCCATGCGGGACCGCGAGGCGCGGATGCGCGCCGAGCACAAGATGCTGTCGCGGCAGGTGCGGCTGCGCGAACGCAGCCGCATCGCCCAGGACATGCACGACAGCCTGGGCCACCGGCTCTCGCTGATCTCCGTGCACGCCGGCGCGCTGGCGCTCGACCCGTCGCTGGGGGATGGGCAACGCGAGGCCATCGGGGTGCTGCGCTCGGCGGCGTTGACGGGCATGGAGGAGCTGCGGGCCATCATCGGCGTCCTGCGGGCCGAGGACGGTCCCGACGACGACCCGGCGACACGGACCGTGGAGTCCATCGACTCGTTGGTCGGCGATGCGCGCAAGGCAGGTGTGCTGGTCAGCCTGGTCCGCGGTGGGCAAGCGCACCCGTTGCCGTCACGTGTCTCCCACGCCGCCTATCGCGTCGCGCAAGAAGGCCTGACGAACGCGGCGAAGCACGCGCCGGGCGCCGCCGTGCAGGTGACGGTGAAGTACGAGCCGGACGCCCTGGTCGTCGAGGTGCGGAACAACCCGTCCCGAGACGGTGGGCCGGATGGTGCGCCCGGGGTCGGCCTGATCGGGCTCACCGAACGCGTCCGCCTGGCGGGCGGCATCCTGCACGTCGGCGCGCTGCCGTCGGGCGGCTTCCGGATCGCGGCCGTGCTGCCGTACGAGGAGACGGCGCTGCCGGACGAGCCGGAGGACGAGCAGGACGAGGCGGAGTCGCCGCGCGGGATCCGCAAGTGGGCGGGTGTGGGGTCGATCGCGGTGGCCTCGCTCGTGCTGGCGGTCATCATCGGCGGCTTCACCTACCTCGGCGCGCAGCCGGTGACCGAGGTCGTGACGCAGGAGGACCTCGACCGGATCCAGGAGGGGCAGCCCGAGTCCGAGGTGGTGGCGCTGCTGCCCGACGGCGACGAACCCCTGGTCGGGGACGGTGAGCGCAAGTCGCAGGCCTCGCCGGAACCGCCCGGCGCGCGCTGCGTCTACCACATCACCGACGAGCAGTCCTACCTCGCGAAGGGCACGAGGGTGGTGCGTTTCTGCTTCCGGGACGGCAAGCTGGTCGAGAAGAAGATCCATCTGCAGAGGGCTGGTTCATGATCCGGGTGCTCATCGCCGACGACGAGCCGTTGATGCGCGCCGGCATCAAGGCCATCCTCGGCACCGCCGACGACATCGAGCTGGTGGGAGAGGCCGGCGACGGCCGCGAGGCGGTGCAGATCGTGCGCGAGCGCCGCGTCGACGTCGCGGTGCTGGACATCCGGATGCCGCGGATGGACGGCTTGGCGTGCGCCAAGGAGCTCCGGGTCGTCGCGCCGTCCGTGCGGGTCGTCATGCTGACGACGTTCGGCGAGGACGAGAACATCGTGCGCGCGTTGTCCGACGGTGCCGCGGGTTTCCTGCTGAAGGACTCCGCGCCCGAAGAGCTGCTGCGGGCCGTGCGCGCGGTGAACAACGGCGAGGCCTACCTGTCACCGATGGTCACCTCGCGGGTGGTCGGCATGGTGGCGACGTCCGGGCAGCCGAAGCGCCACGAGGCGCAGAAGGCCGTGGCCGGGCTGACCGATCGCGAGGTCGAGGTGCTGGCCCTGCTCGGGCAGGGGATGTCCAACGCGGACGTCGGCGCGAAGCTGCACATGTCCGAGGCGACCGTGAAGACCTACGTGTCGCGGCTGCTCGCGAAGCTGGGCCTGACGAACCGGGTGCAGGCGGCGCTGCTGGCGCGGGACGCCGGGATCACCAACTAGCGGCCGACGAGCACGTCACCCGTTGTGGTGAACGTGCCCGGACGTCGTGCCGACCGGCCGGGTGAAACGCGAAAGGCCGTCCGGGTGGCACCCGGACGGCCTCGAACGTCTTCTGCGCTACGCGTGGCTGCGCCTGCCCGTAACCAGGCGGTAGATACCCAGCAGGATCAACGATCCGACGATGGCGAGCAGCCACGTCCGGAGATCGAAGAACGAGCCGAGGTCGGTCCCGAAGATCGCAGACCCGATGAATCCGCCGAGGATCGCGCCGACGATGCCGATCAGCATCGTGATGATGATACCGCCGGGGTCGCGACCAGGCATGATCGCCTTCGCGATGGCGCCGGCCAGGAGGCCGAGCACGATCCAACCCAGGATGCCCACGGGGAGACTCCTTCCATCCGCTTGTCGCAGGGGGAATGCCCTCAACCCGGTGACTTCACACCTCCAAAACCACTCCGTTATCAAAGTAGCGGGCTGTGCCGGGCTCTCAGGCACTCTCCGGAACAATGAGGGGCGATGAGTACTCCACGCACTGTCCTGATCCTGGGGTCGACCGGTTCGGTCGGCACCCAGGCGCTCGACGTCATCCGGCGCAACCGCGACCGCTTCCGCGTCGTCGGGCTCGGCGCGGGCGGGCGTCAGCCGGACCTGCTCGCGCAGCAGGCGGCCGAGTTCGGCGTACCGGTGGTCGCCGCGGCCAACGGCGTCGAGATCCCCGGCGTCAAGACGCTGACCAGCACGGTCGACCTGATCGACGCCTGCCCCGCGGACGTGGTCCTCAACGGCATGGACGGCTCCAGGGGGCTCGAGCCGTCCCTCAAGGCGCTGGAGACCGGCGCCACGCTCGCCCTCGCGAACAAGGAGTCGCTCATCGCGGGCGGGCCGCTCGTGCTCAAGGCGGCCAAGCCCGACCAGATCGTGCCCGTCGACTCCGAGCACTCGGCGCTCGCGCAGTGCCTGCGGGGCGGCACGGCGGACGAGGTGCACAAGCTGGTGCTGACGGCGTCCGGCGGGCCGTTCCGCGGCCGGACGCGCGGCGAGCTCGAAGACATCACCGTGCAGCAGGCCATGGCGCACCCGACCTGGTCGATGGGCCAGGTCGTCACGATCAACTCCGCGAACCTGGTCAACAAGGGCCTGGAGCTGATCGAGGCGCACCTGCTCTTCGGCGTGCCGTACGACCGCGTGGACGTGGTGGTCCACCCCCAGTCCATCATTCACTCGATGGTGACCTTCACGGACGGCTCGACGCTCGCCCAGGCGTCACCGCCCGACATGCGCCTGCCGATCTCGCTGGGCCTCGCGTGGCCCGAGCGCGTGGCGGGTGCCGCGTCCGCCTGTACCTTTGACACCGCCACCTCGTGGACGTTCGAACCCGTGGACAGCGAGACGTTCCCGGCGGTCGAGCTGGCGCGGCAGGCGGGCACCGGCGGTGGCTGCCTGCCCGCGGTCTACAACGCCGCGAACGAGGAGGCACTCGCCTCCTTCGTGGCGGGGAAGACGTCGTTCCTGTCGATCGTGGACACCATCGGCCAGGTTCTCGGCGAGGCGAAGGACTGGCAGTCCGACCCCGCGGACGTCGCGGAGGTCCTGGCCGCCGAGGACTGGGCACGCGCACGTGCCCGCGAGCTGGTTGGAAGGAACTGAGCTTTCCGTGAACACGTTCATCAACATCCTCGGGGTGCTGCTGTTCGCGACCGGCATCGCGGTGTCCATCGCGCTGCACGAGTTCGGGCACCTGCTGACCGCGAAGGCCTTCGGCATGAAGGTCACCCGCTACTTCATCGGCTTCGGCCCGAAGATCTTCTCGTTCCGCCGGGGCGAGACCGAGTACGGCCTGAAGGCGATCCCGGCCGGCGGGTTCTGCGAGATCACCGGCATGACGGCGCTGGAGGAGGTGCACCCGGATGACCGCAAGCGCGCCTTCTACAACCAGAAGGTGTGGAAGCGCGTCGTCGTGCTGGCCGCCGGCTCCATCACACACTTCATCCTCGGCTTCATCATCCTGCTGGTCCTCGCGATGTCGCTCGGCCTGCCGAACAACAAGGACGTCCCGGTGCTCGCGGAGATCTCCGACTGCGTGCAGGACCACACCGTCCCCTACGACGCGCCGTGCCCCGCGAGCGCGCCGTCCCCGGCGAAGAGCGCGGGCCTGCGGCCCGGTGACCAGATCACCTCGATCGCGGGCAAGCCGATCGCGACCTGGTCGGACATGCAGAAGGTCACGCGCGACCTCAGCGGCCCGAACGAGTTCAAGGTGCTGCGCGACGGCCGGGAGGTCACCCTCACCGTCGACGTGCCGAAGGTCAACCGCCAGGTCTCCGACGGCAAGGGCGGCGTCGAGGTCAAGCAGGTCGGCGCGATCGGCGTGATCGTGCAGCAGTCGTTCACCTACAGCCCGATCGCCGCGGTCCCGGCCGCCGTGTCCTTCACCGGCGACATGTTCGTGAACACCTGGAAGGGCCTCATGCGCTTCCCGGAGCGCATCCCGGCCGTGGTGAAGGCCATCGGCGGCGGCGAGCGCGACCTCGACACCCCGATCTCCGTGGTGGGCGCCTCGCGCCTGGGCGGTGACGCGGCCGAACGGGGCCTGTGGGCGTTCTTCATCCTGATGCTCGCGGGCCTGAACTTCTTCGTGGGTGTGTTCAACCTCCTGCCCCTGCTCCCGCTTGACGGTGGTCACATCGCCGTCAACCTGTACGAACGGGTGCGAGACTGGATTCGGAAGCTGCGCGGGAAGCCCGCCGGCGCCCCGGTCAACTACATGCGCCTGCTGCCCCTCACCTACGTGGTCATCTTCATCGGCGGCGCCATCACGCTGCTGACCGTGACCGCCGACATCGTCAACCCGATCAGGTTGCAGTAGTGCTTCACGGAAAGGTGCACAACCCATGAGTGACGGCGTGATGCTCGGAATGCCGGCACTGCCGCCGCCGGTGCTGTCGGAACGTCGCAAGACCAGGCAGCTGATGGTCGGCAACGTCGGTGTCGGCAGCGAGTTCCCCGTCTCCGTCCAGTCGATGACGACGACCCTGACGTCGGACGTCAACGCGACGCTGCAGCAGATCGCGGAGCTCACGGCCGCCGGTTGCGACATCGTCCGGGTCGCCTGCCCCTCGCAGGACGACGCGGACGCCCTGCCGGCGATCGCGAAGAAGTCCCAGATCCCGGTGATCGCGGACATCCACTTCCAGCCGAAGTACGTCTTCGCGGCGATCGAGGCCGGTTGCGCGGCGGTCCGCGTGAACCCCGGCAACATCAAGAAGTTCGACGACAAGGTCAAGGAGATCGCCCAGGCGGCCCGCGACCACAACACGCCGATCCGCATCGGCGTGAACGCGGGTTCGCTGGACCCGCGCCTGATGGCCAAGTACGGCAAGGCCACCCCGGAGGCGCTGGCCGAGTCGGCCCTGTGGGAGGCGTCGCTCTTCGCCGAGCACGACTTCCACGACATCAAGATCTCGGTCAAGCACAACGACCCGGTGATCATGGTCAGGGCCTACGAGATCCTCGCCGAGCAGTGCGACTACCCCCTGCACCTGGGCGTCACGGAGGCGGGTCCCGCCTTCCAGGGCACGATCAAGTCGGCCGTGGCCTTCGGCGCCCTGCTCCGCCAGGGCATCGGCGACACCATCCGCGTGTCGCTCTCGGCCCCGCCGGTCGAGGAGATCAAGGTCGGCCACCAGATCCTCCAGTCGCTGAACCTGCGCCCGCGCAAGCTGGAGATCGTGTCCTGCCCGTCCTGCGGCCGGGCCCAGGTGGACGTGTACACGCTCGCCGAGCAGGTCACGGCCGGTTTGGAGGGCATGGAGGTCCCCCTGCGCGTGGCGGTCATGGGCTGCGTCGTGAACGGCCCCGGCGAGGCCCGCGAGGCCGACCTGGGCGTCGCGAGCGGCAACGGCAAGGGCCAGATCTTCGTGAAGGGCAAGGTCATCAAGACCGTGCCCGAGCACGCGATCGTGGAGACCCTCATCGAAGAGGCGATGCGCATCGCCGAGGAGATGGAACCGGTGGAGGGCGGCGCACCCGCCGTCACCGTCGGCTGAGCCGGCCTGACCGAACGCCGAGGGGCGCTTCCCACCGGGAAGCGCCCCTCAGCTCTTCCGCCCCGCGCAAGACCGAAGCCGAGCCACCCCTCCACCTGTGCTTGAGGAACGCGGGGGCCCCGCGTTTCCTCTGGGGGAACGCGGGGGCCCCGCGTTCCCTTTCGATGGCGACGGTGAGCCGTCATCGGCGCTTTATGAGGCGGGGGACCACGCCGCGCCCGGACACGCATGCAACAGCAAGACGGCCACACCGACAGGTGTGCCACCAACTCGCGCGGCGCCGGCAGGTCATGGACCAGATCGGCGGAGCCCCGCGCCCGGAACAAGAACGTCCCGGAACAGGAACGTCCCGGAACAGGAACGTCCCGGAAGAGCACACCCACAGGGATCAAACCGACTCCGTGCGTGCGTACCGTCACCCGTGCTCCGCACGGTTGGCTGATGTCATGAACGCGCACGATCTGGCACGCTGGATGCCGTGCTGAGGCTGGCCGGAGCGCGCGTGCTCGACGAGCGCGACCTGATCGACGTGCGCGGGGTCTTCGACGACGACCCCGTGGCCGCGTGCATGGTCGCAGCCAGGGTGGAAGTGGCCGGTCTGGACCCGTGGCGCCTGGGCGGCGAGATGTGGGCGTCGGACCCCAGGCCACTGCGGGGCAAGGTCGACGGCCTGTGCTTCTCGGGGCCCAACCTGATCCCCCTCAGGGGCAGCGCGACGGCCATGCGCATGTTCGCCGACCGCGCCCGCAGGCGGGGCCGGATGTGCTCCAGCCTGGTGGGCCCGGCGGAGCAGGTCCTGACCCTCTGGGACGAGCTCCAGCCCGACTGGGGCCCGGCCAGGGAGGTCCGCGCGGACCAGCCGCTGATGGCCATCTCGGCCAGCCCGAAGATCACCCCGGACCCGCTGGTCCGGCAGGTGCGGCCGAACGAGATCGGCCGGTACCTCCCCGCGGCCGTCTCGATGTTCATCGAGGAGGTCGGCATCGACCCGTGCGCCGAGGACGGTGGCGCGGGCTACCGGGCGCGGGTGAGCGAGCTGATCGCCGCGGGCAGGGCCTTCGCCAGGTTCGAGGACGGCGAGGTCGTCTTCAAGGCCGAGATCGGCGCCATGTCGAGCAAGGTGGGCCAGATCCAGGGCGTCTGGGTGCGCCCGGACCGCCGCGGGGAAGGCATCGGCACGGCGGGCACGGCGGCGGTGGCCGACCGGCTGACCCGCGTCCTCAACCGCACGGCGAGCCTCTACGTCAACGGTTACAACCACGTCGCGCAGGCCGCGTACCGGCGGATCGGCTTCGAACAAGTCGGGCAGTACGCCACCGTCCTCTTCTGAACGGGCATACTCGCGCGGGTGCGCCTTCTCGCGACGATCACGGTGGTGCTGGTGACGGTGAGCGGCTGTGGGCTGTTCAGGTCGGAACCGGGTGCCCCGGAGATCACCAACGACTTCCTGGCGAAGCTCGCGTCCGGTGACGTGCAGGGCGCCGCCGGGCTGACCGACAACCCCACCGAGGCCAAGGACACCCTGGAGAAGTTCCGCGGTGCGCTGAAGCCGGAAGCCCTGACCGGCAAGGTCGACCAGCTCCGCAAGAACGGGGAGACGGCCTCGGAGGCGAGCGTCACGCTCGACTGGGACCTGGGCAAGAACCGCCGCTGGACGTACCCGGCCAAGTTCGACGTGCGCCAAGAGGGCGACACGTGGAAGGTGCACTGGTCGTCGTCGGTGGTGCACCCGAAGCTCGCGCCGCAGCAGACCGTGCGGCTCACCGAGCTCAAGCCGGACCCGGCGCCGGTGCTCGACCGCGACGGCACGCCGCTGCTGGCGCCTGAGCGCGTCGTGTCCGTGCTGGTCGTGGCGAAGGAGGCCGGTGACGTCGGCGCGGTCGCGAAGACGCTCGCCGAGGCGCTGAACCCGTTCGACAAGGCGATCACCCAGCAGTCGATCACCGAAGGGGTCGGCAAGACCCCCGAGGGCCAGGCCTACCAGGTGGCGGCGCTGCGCGACCCCGACTACCAGACCGTCAAGCCGCGGATCTACGAGCTGCCCGGTGTGCGGTTCACCTCGCAGACCTCCCTGCTCGCGCCGAGCCGCACCTTCGGCTCGCAGGTGCTGCCCGCCGTGCGCAAGCTGGTCGAGAACGACATCGCCGGCAACGCGGGCTTCCGCGTCGCCACGGTCGACGCGCAGGGCAGTGAGGTCGACGAGCTGCACTCGAAGGCCGCCGAGCCAGCCAAGGCCGTGAACACCGCCCTGTCCCGCGCGATCCAGACCGCCGCCGAGGACGCCGTCGAACCGGTCACGCAGCCCACCATGCTGGTGGCGATCCAGCCGTCGACCGGTGACATCCTGGCCGTCGCGCAGAACGACCCCGCCGACGCCCAGGGCGCGCTGGCGCTCACCGGCCAGTTCCCGCCGGGCTCGACGATGAAGGCCGTGTCCGCGCTGGCCGCGATCGGGTCCGGCAAGGTCACCGCCGACACCCCGCTGCCGTGTCCCGGCAAGACCACCATCGCCGGGCGGCGGATCGTGCCGAACTCCGGCGAGTTCGACAAGGGCACCATCCCGCTGCGGTCGGCGTTCGCGTTCTCCTGCAACACCACGTTCGCCCAGCTCGCCGTCGACATGCCGGCGGGCCTGCTGACCGACTCCGCGTTGTCGCTGGGCCTCGGCGTCGACTTCGACGTGCCGGGGCTGACGACGATCACCGGCTCCGTGCCGCCCGCTGCCGACGTCGTGGAACGGGCGGAGGACGCGTTCGGCCAGGGCAAGGTGCTCGCGTCGCCGTTCGGCATGGCGCTGGTCTCGGCGTCCATCGCGAAGGGCTCGATGCCGGTGCCGCAGCTCGTGCGGGGCAAGGAGACCAAAGCCGACAAGCAGCCCACCCCGCCGACGGCCGCCGTGCTCGACCCGGTGCGGCAGATGATGCGCGAGGTCGTCGACTACGGCACTGCACCGCAACTCAAGCCGTACGGAGACGTGCGGGGCAAGACTGGCACCGCGCAGTTCGGTGACGGCGTGCACTCACACGGCTGGTTCATGGGCTATCGGGGCGATGTCGCGTTCGCGACCCTGGTGCTCAGCGGGGAGACCTCGACTCCGGCCGTGGACGTGGCAGCGAGGTTCCTCAAGGCGGTGCCGTGATGAGCAAGACCGCAGACCTGACGATGAGGGAACGCCTGGTCCGGGCGGGTGTCCTGCTGCCGGCGCCCCGGCTGCCCGAGCCGTCGGCCGAGGACCGGGCTCAAGGCGGCCAGGGCGCGCAAGGCTAATCTGGAGCACATGGCTGTTCGTGCTCCCCTGCAACCCGGTGTGCAATCTCCGCGGCGTCAGGTGCCCTCGCGCATCGTGCGTCCCGAGTACGTCGACAAGCCCGCGCCGCAGCGCGGCACCGACCCGTGGGTGCAGACACCGGAGATCATCGAGGCCATGCGCGTCGCCGGCCGGCTGGCCGCGCAGGCGCTGCAGGAAGCGGGCAAGGTCGTCGTCCCCGGCGTGACGACCGACGAGATCGACGCCGTGGCGCACGAGTTCCTGTGCGACAACGGCGCGTACCCGTCGACGCTCGGCTACCGCGGCTTCCCGAAGTCGTGCTGCACCTCGCTGAACGAGGTGATCTGCCACGGCATCCCGGACTCCACGGTCGTCGAGGACGGCGACATCGTGAACATCGACGTGACGGCGTTCATCGGCGGTGTGCACGGCGACACGAACGCCACCTTCCTCGCGGGCAACGTCTCGGAGGAGGCCAAGCTGCTCGTCGAGCGCACGCACGAGGCGACGATGCGCGCGATCAAGGCCGTCAAGCCCGGTCGTGAGCTCAACGTGGTCGGCCGCGTGATCGAGGCGTACGCGAACCGGTTCGGCTACGGCGTGGTGCGCGACTTCACCGGTCACGGCATCGGCCGCACGTTCCACAGCGGCCTCGTGGTGCTGCACTACGACGAGCCGTCGGTGAAGACCGTGCTCGAGCCCGGCATGACGTTCACGATCGAGCCGATGATCACGCTCGGCGACTACGAGGGCGAGATGTGGGACGACGGCTGGACCGTCACCACCAAGGACAAGAGCTGGACCGCTCAGTTCGAGCACACCATCGTCGTCACGGAGACCGGCTCGGAGATCCTCACAGTCTGCTGATCACCGACCGCAGCGCGGCCGCGACCGCAGAGGGCGACGTCGCGGCCGCCAGGTGGTGCGACTCGAGGCGCTCGACGGGCCACCCCAGCTCCTCCGCCCTGGCCGCCGCGTCCTCGTAGACCGGCGACAGCAGCACGTACCCGCACGCACCGGACCACTCGACGACCGGGCGCTGCTCCTTGAGGAACTCCCACGGCACCTCGGGCGCCTCGTCGCGCACCTCCTCGCGCAGCCCGGCGGGCACGAGCCGCAGCGGGTCCGAGTCGAACCACCGGTCCCAGCGCGGCAGCTTGCCGTTCCGCACCGACGCCTTGACCTGGCTCACCAGCGCGGGGTCGACGGTCTCGCGCCACGACCTGCCCGGCGTCGGCAGGTCGGAGTCGAGGAACACCAGGCCCGCCACGTCTACCTCCAGGGCGTAGGCGAACCCCGGCAGCAACGGGCCCGCGCCGCTGTGGCCCACCAGGACCAGCGGCCCGGCCACGCCCGCGTCCTCCAGGGCGTCCGCGAAGGCGCCGATCAGCCGCTGGTGCACCGGGGCCTCGTTGACGGTCATCTGCAGGTCGACCAGCAGCACTCCCACCCCGTCGGAGGCCAGTTCGTCGGCGAGCGGACGCATGCTCGACGGGCCGAGGAACGGGCTGTGCATGAGCACGACGGTGAGCATGGGGGTGATGATGGCAGCATTGGCGTCCATGCGGGGCGCGATGTTGATCTGTGGAACGACCTCGGACGCGGGCAAGAGCGTCCTGGTGGCCGGCCTGTGCCGCTTCCTGGCACGCCAGGGCGTCGACGTCGTGCCGTTCAAGGCGCAGAACATGTCCAACAACTCCTTCGTCACACTGGACGGCGGGGAGATCGGCCGGGCCCAGGCGTTGCAGGCGCGCGCGGCGTTCAAGGAGCCGAGCGTGCGGTTCAACCCGGTGCTGCTCAAGCCGGGCAGCGACCGCACGTCCCAGGTGGTGGTGCTCGGTCAGGCCGTGGGCGAGGTGTCGGCGCTCAGCTACCGCGAGCGCAAGCGTGACCTGCTCGACACCGTTCTCTCCACTTTGGACTCACTGCGGGCCGGTCACGAGGTCGTCGTCTGCGAGGGAGCGGGTTCGCCCGCCGAGATCAACCTGCGCGCCGACGACATCGCGAACATGGGCCTGGCGACGCGCGCCGGCCTCCCGGTGCTGGTCGTCGGCGACATCGACCGCGGGGGTGTGTTCGCGCACCTCTTCGGCACGGTCGCGGTGCTGGACGCGGCCGACCAGGCGCTGGTCTCCGGCTTCGTCATCAACAAGTTCCGCGGCGACGAGCGCCTGCTCGAACCGGGGCTGCGCCAGCTCAGGGCGTTGACGGGACGACCGGTGCTCGGCGTGCTGCCGTGGCGGGAGGAGCTGTGGCTCGACGCCGAGGACTCGTTGTCCTACACCGCCGACGGCGTGGTCGGCAGGCCGCGTCCGCCGAGGCGGGACTGGCTGCGCGTGGCCGTGGTCAGGCTTCCGCGCATCTCCAACGCGACCGACGTCGAGGCGCTGGCCTGCGAGCCCGGTGTGTCCGTGCGGTTCGTGACCGAGCCGTCGCGGCTGGCGGACGCGGACCTGGTGGTGCTCCCCGGTTCCAAGGCCACCGTCGCCGACCTCGCCTGGTTGCGCGAAACCGGTCTGGCGGAGGCGGTCCGGCGGTTCACCGGACCGGTCCTCGGCATCTGCGGCGGCTTCCAGATGCTGGCGAAGAGCATCGAGGACGACGTGGAGTCCAAGCGCGGGAGGACCGACGGGCTGGGCCTGCTCGACGTCGACATCCGCTTCCAGCCGCGGAAGACCCTCGCCACGCCGTCGGGCACCGCGTGGGAGGAACCCGTCACCGGCTACGAGATCCACCACGGCCAGGTCGTCCGCAGCACCGAGGCCCCGCTCATCGGGGACGAGGGCGCGCAGGCGGACCGCGTCCTCGGCACGCACTGGCACGGCCTGCTGGAGAACGACGCCTTCCGCCGCCGGTTCCTGCGCTGGGCCGCCGAGCGCGCCGGCCGGGACTTCGAGCCGGAGGAGGTGAGCTTCCAGGCCGCCCGCGAGGCCCAGCTCGACCTGCTGGGCGACCTGGTCGCCGACCACCTCGACACGAAGGCCGTCATCGACCTGCTGGAACGAGGGGCTCCCGCCGGGCTTCCGCTCGTGCCGCCCGGCGCCCCGCGAGCTGCGGGATAGCCAGTCCCAGCAGCACGACCCCGCCGGCCGCGGTCCGCAGCACGGTCAGGTCCTCGCCGAGGAACGCCCACGCCGAGAACATGCCGAACACGGGCACCAGCAAGGAGAACGGCGCGACGACCGACGACTCGTACCGGCGCAGCAGGAACCCCCACACGCCGAAGCCCAGCAGCGTCGAGATCCACGCGACGTACCCGATCGCGCCCACGCCGGTCCAGTCCAGCCCGCCCAGCGCCGACAGGTCCTCGGTGAGGAAGGCGAGCAGGAACAAGGGCAGCACCGCCACCGCGCTCACCCACACCATGAACCGCAGCGTGTCGGCGGGCCGCGCGTACCGCATCAGCACGTTCGACACGCCCCAGCACGCCGCCGCGGCGACGACGAGCAGGAACCCGAGCAGCGGCGACGACATCCCGTAGTCCCACGCGATCAGCCCGATCCCGGCCACCGCCAGGCCGATCCCGGCGATCTGCACGGGCTTCGGCCGTTCCCGCAGCACGACCGCGGCGAACACCGCGGTGAAGATCACCTGGCTCTGCAGCACGAGGCTGGACAGGCCGGCCGGCATGCCCGCGTCGAGGCCGATGAACAGGAAGCTGAACTTCGCGACGCCCAGCACCAGCCCGACCGCGATGATCCAGCGCCACGGCACGGAGGGCCGCCCCACGAAGAAGATCGCGGGCACCGCCGCCGCGAGGAACCGCAGGGCGGAGAACAGGATCGGCGGGAACTCGTCGAGACCTGCCTTGAGCACGACGAAGTTGAAGCCCCAGATGGCGGCAACCAGCAGAGCGAGCAGGACGTGGCGGGGACTCATGCGCTCAAGCTTGCGGGTGCGAACTATTAAGCACCAGTTCCGGTTGCTTAGGCTTTGGCTTTAGCATCGCTACATGCTCGACTTGGGAAGGCTGAAGGCCCTGCACGCCGTCGCCGTGCACGGCACGGTGGGCGCCGCCGCGGACGTGCTCGGTTACACGCCGTCCGCGGTCTCGCAGCAGATCGCGAAACTCGAACGCGAAACCCGCACCACGCTGCTGGAACGCGCGGGCAGGGGCGTTCGCCTCACCGACGCGGCCCGCCTGCTCGCCGACACCGCGGGCCGGGTGCTGAAGCTCGTCGAGGAGGCCGAGGTGGCGCTGGAGGAGCAGCGCGGCGCCGCGATCGGCCGCCTCTGCATCGGCTCGTTCGCCACGGCCGCCCGCGGCCTGCTGCCGGACGTCCTGAGGGGCCTCATCGAGCACCACCCCGGCCTCGACGTGCGGCTCACGGAGATCGACCCGCCCTACGCCACCGGGGCCGTCGCCCGTGGCGAGCTCGACCTGGCGATCGTGCACGACTGGGCGAACACACCGCTGCCGGTGCCGGAGTCGCTGTCCCGCGCCTACCTCGGCGACGACGTCGCCGAGGTGCTGATCCCCGCCACGAACCCGTTGTCGCGCAGGGAGTTCCTCGAACCCGCCGACCTCGCCGGCGAGCGGTGGATCTGCCAGACGGAGGGGTCGATCTGCTTCGACTGGCTGGAGCGGACGTTCCACGGCGCGGGCATCGAACCGGTGGTGGCCTACCGCATCAGCGAGTACCGGACGCAGATCGCGTTGCTGGACAAGGGGATCGGGGTGGCGCTGATCCCACGGCTGGGCCGGGGGGAGGTGCCCGACGGCGTCAAAGCCGTGCCGCTGCGCCCCACGCCCACGCGGCGGCTGTACGCGGTGTGGCGGACCCAGGCCTCGCGCAGGCCCGCCATCACCGCGGCTCTCGACGTGATCAGGCAGGTGGCGCCTTAGGGTGCGACGACCACGTGCGCTTTCTTCGGTGCCATCACCTTCAGCACCGCCTTGGCCTCGCGGACCACGCCGGCCATGTCCTTCTTCGTCGTCTTGGAGTACGGCTCGATCGTGAGGGTCGCGGTGTCCTTGGTCTCCACCACGTTCCAGGTGCCGCGCAGGAACCCGTCCACGAGGAACGTCGGCGGGAACACCCCGTTGCGCACGGCGCCCCACCGCGAACGCGCCTCCTCGCTCATGATCCGGGTCCGGTCGGCGTGCCCCAGCAGCACGTTGTCGAACGCGGGCAGCAGCCGCGCGGGCGCCGGCACGTCCTCGGGCACGATCACGCCGTCGGGCACGTCCAGCAGCACCTTGCCGTCCTCGTTCTCGTACCGCACCAGGTCGAGCTCGGCCGCGTGCGCCTTGAGCCCGGTCAACCGCGACCAGGCCTGCATGTCCGCGAGCGTCGCCGGGCCGAACGCCCGCAGGTACCGCGTGATCAGCTCCGGCACGGCGGCCTCGGACGGCAGCTCCCTGCCGAGCCAGGTGGCCATCGCGACGTTCTGCGGCACCCCGCCGACGCCCCAGATCCCGCGCGGCGGGACCTGGACCATCGGCACCAGGAGCTGCGCCTGCGTCGACAGCTCGCGCGCCTTCGCCTCGGGGAAGTGCTCCTCCAGGTGCGCGCCGATCTCCGCGACGGTGCGCGGTTCGGTGTCGACGTACTCGCGGGTGATCCGCGCCAGCTCCGCCAGGTCGACCTCGACGCGGTGGGCCGGTGGCATCACGATCTTCGCCCACTTGTTCAGCTCGGGCTGCAACGCCGTGCGCATGAGGTAGACGTCGTCGGCCGAGATCAGGTGCAGCGTGCCGCGCCACAGCGTCATGCGCACCAGCGAGCGGTCGATGATGAGCTTGCTCAGCGCGTCGACCTGGTACGGCTTGAGCCGCGTCCACAGCGCGAGGTAGGGCGGGATCGGCGCCTGGGCCTGCAGGCCGCCGAGGTGCTCGACGGCCTGGACGATCGGCATGTCCGTGCGCTCCAGGAGGAGCTGCCGCGCCAGGAGCGTGCGGTTGAGGGTGCGGTGGGAAAGTGTTGTGCTCACAGTGATCCGAAGAACTTCCTGATGTCTTGGACCAGCAGGTCCGGCTCCTCCATCGCGGCGAAGTGGCCGCCGCGGTCGAACTCCGTCCAGTGCACGATCGACGGGATCATCTTCTCCGCCAGCGACCGCACCGGCAGGCTGAGGTCGTGCGGGAAGACCGCGACGCCGGTCGGCACCCTGCTGGGCTGCTGCTGCCCCCAGGCCGCGGCCTGTTCCTTGTAGAGCGCGGCCGACGAGCCCGCCGTGCCGGTGAACCAGTACACGGACACGTTGGTCAGCATCTGGTCGCGGTCCACCGCGTCCTCGGGCACGCCCTCGTTGTCCGTCCAGTCGTGGAACTTCTCCGCGATCCACGCGAGCTGCCCGACCGGGGAGTCGGTCAGGGCGTACGAGAGCGTGCGCGGCCGGGTGCGTTGCAGGTGCATGTAGCCCGAGAGTTCCTTCTGGTAGTGGTCCAGCGACTCCAGCGCGCGCATCTCCTCGGCCGACAGGTCGTTGACGCCCTGCGGCCGGAACGTCTGCAGCATGTTCACGTGCACGCCGGCGACCTGCTCGGGGAAGACCCTGCCGATCTCCTGCGCGATGCCGGAGCCCCAGTCCCCGCCCTGCGTGCCGTAGCGGTCGTAGCCCAGGCCCTCCATCAGCTTCGCGAACGCCCAGGCGACGCGCAGCACGTTCCAGCCGCGCTTCCCGACGGGTCCGGAGAACCCGAAACCGGGGATCGACGGGATCACCAGGTGGAAGTCCCGCGAAAGCGGCTCGATCACTTCCAGGAACTCGACGAACGAGCCCGGCCAGCCGTGGATCAGCAGCAACGGCAGCGCGTCGGGGTTCGGCGAGCGGACGTGCAGGAAGTGGACGCGCTGCCCGCTGATCTCGGTGGTGAACTGCGGGAAGGAGTTGAGCCGGTCCTCCTGGGCTCGCCAGTCGAACCCGGTCGCCCAGTGCTCGGCGAGCGGTCGCAGGTAGGTCAGGGGGACGCCGTAGGACCAGCCGACCCCCGGCAGGTCCTCCTCCGGCCACCTCGTGTTCGCGAGGCGGGAGCGGAGGTCGTCGACCTCGGCCTGCGGGATCTCGATGCGGAACGGCGTGATCTCCATGGCCCCCACGCTGTGAGCTCGTGCGGGCGCTTCCCGCCCGCGGTGCTAGCAGAACTTCTCGATCAGCTCCTCGAAGAACCCGCCCGCCTCGATCGCCGCCTTCTCCTGGTCACCGTCGCGGACCGCGTCCAGCAGCCCGGTGTGCGACACCTGGTCACTGCCGGGCTGGCTGGTGTCGACAGAGGCCGCCACCGAAGCTTTGACCGCCTCGGTCAAGCCCTGGTAGAGCCCGGCCAGGAGCGTGTTGTGCGAGCACTGCACGAGCAGCACGTGGAACGCGGTGTCGTGCTCGACCACCTCGGCCCACCGCTCGGCCGCCAGCGCGGCGTCGCGCTTGCCCAGCAGCTCGGTGAGACGCTCCAGTTCGGCATCGGTGCGGTGCTTCGCGGCCAGGCGCGCACCCTCCACCTCCAGCGTGCGGCGGACCTGGAGCACCTCCTTGAGCTCCGTTCCGCACATGCGGCGGACCGCGCCGGAGAGCTCGCTGGTCGCGCGGACGAACGTGCCGTCGCCCTGCCGCACCTCCAGCAGACCGGCGTGTGAGAGAGCGCGCACGGCCTCGCGGACCGTGTTCCTGCCCACCCCGAGCGCGGTGACCAGCTCCGGCTCGGGTGGGATGCGCTGTCCGACGGGCCACTCGCCGCTGGTGATCGCCCCTCTCATCTGGTCGATCACCTGGTCGACGAGACCCGTCCGTCGGGTAGTGGCCAACGGCACAGCGTCATCCTTTCATCCGAACATCCTACGTCTGCGATAGTGGGGCGCGTGACGATCCAGCAGACGACTTGTGCCGCACAGACTGCCACCGATCGGGGTCGCAGGGTGACGGTCGTCAAGAATCGTCACGTTCCGCTGGTCGGCTCCACGTTGCTCGCGATCGGGGTCGCCCTCGCTGCCGCGAATCTCCGGCCCGCGGTGACCAGTCTGGCCTCGGTGCTCGGTGATGTCCGTGCGGCCCTGGGGGTTTCGGCCGCTTGGACCAGTGCGCTGACCGCCGTTCCGGCGCTGTGCTTCGGCTTCGCGGCGTTCGCGGCGCCGTGGCTCGGCCGCCGCCTCGGCATGGCCCGCGCGATCGGCCTGTCCCTGGGGGTGCTCACGCTCGGCCTCGTGCTGCGCGTGATCGACGGTCCGTGGGTCGTGCTGGGCGGCACCTTCATCGCCTGCGCGGGCATCGCGGTGTCCAACGTGCTGATCCCCGTCGTGGTGAAGGCCTCCTTCCCCGGCAAGGTCGGCCTGATCACCGGTGTCTACACCGCGACGCTGTCCGCGGGCGCCGCGCTGGCCGCCGCCCTCACGCCCCGGCTGGAGGACTTCCTCGGCTCCTGGCGCCTCGCCGTCGGCGCGTGGGCGCTGCTGTCGGCCGGCGCGGTGGTCGTCTGGTTCGCCGGCGCGCGGCACGGGTCGGAAGCGTCGGTGGTGCGCTCGGCCGCGCCGGCCGAGCAGCGCTCGTTGCTGCGCAGCCCCTTGGCGTGGGTCATCACTGTGTTCTTCGGCCTGCAGTCGCTCTTCGCCTACACCGTCATGGGCTGGCTGCCCGCGATGCTCGTCGACTCCGGTGTGGACAGGAACACCGCCGGCATGCTGCTCGCGGTCTCGATGCTGCTCAGCGTGCCGGTGAGCCTCTTCGTGCCGCCGATCGCCGCCCGGTTCTCCAGCCAGGGGCCGATGGTGCTGGTGCTCGGCGTGCTGTCGTTCGCGGGCATGCTCGGGATGCTGGTGGCCCCGTCGGCGGCGCCCGGTCTGTGGGTGGTGCTGATCGGCTTCGGTATGGGCATGTTCCCGCTGGCCCTGCTGATCATGTCCCTGCGCACGAAGTCCACTTCGGACACCGCGAGGCTCTCCGCCATGGCGCAGAGCCTCGGTTACCTGATCGCGGCGTCCGGCCCGTTCGCGTTCGGCGTGCTGCGGGAGGCCACGGGTTCGTGGACGGTGTCCCTGGTGCTGCAACTGGTGCTGCTCGCCGCGCTGACGGCGCTGGGCATGATCTCCGGCCGGCCACGCTTCGTCTAGCCGGTCGGGGATCGAGAAGCTCGGCGCACGCGGCGGTCCTGGCGGTGCCCGGCCGTCGTGCTCGAACCGCCGGCGATGGCCGATGGGCTCACCGACTCGAAGCGCACCGCCGTCACCGAGATGATCGAGAACGGCTCGCACGCCTTCATCACCCTGCGCCCGTCCCGTGAGTGGCCGGTCGGAGCGTTGCTTTCACCGTTGCGCGGACGCCACCCCGGCGGCCCAGGAACGGGCGGCGCTCTCCGCGAGGGACTCCACCCGGCCCGCGTCGACGACGTGCTGCAGGTTGCCTTGCAGGACGAGCGTCGCGACGCCGTGCGCGAGCGACCACAGCTCCGCCGCCCTGTCCACGAGCTCCGCCGGGTCGAGGAACGGCCCCAGCGCCGCTTCGAGGAGGGCCTGCACGACGACGGCCTGCCGCATCAGGTCCTCGTGCCGCGACTTGTCGATCCCGCTGGCGAACATCGTCTCGAACCGCGCGGGGTCCTCCTGTGCGAAGCGGAGGTACGACACCGCGATCCACGCCGCCCGTGCCTCGAACGCCCGCTCATCCGGCAGGGAGGAGAAGCGCTCCCCGAGGGCGTGGAAGCCCACCAGCGCCGCGGCGGCGAGCATCGCTTCGCGGTCGCTGAAGTGGCGGTATGGCGCGGAACTCGAAACTCCGGCGCGGCGTGCCGCCTCGGACACGCTGAAACCCCGCGCGCCACGCTCCCGCACCAGCTCCGTCGTCGCCGCGAGCAGCGCGTTGCGCAGGTCCCCGTGGTGGTAGCCGCGTTTCGACTCCATGACCACCTCCAATGTTGCAGGCTCTCACATTGTCGGCGTAGCCTCCGATGTAAGAACCTCTCACATCAGATCGGGGCATCCCATGCGCTATGCGGGCACCACTGCGCTCATCACCGGGGCGAGCTCGGGCATCGGTGCCGAGTTCGCGCGGCGCTTCGCCCGGCGCGGCGCGGACCTCGTGCTGGTCGCCCGGCGGGCCGCGGCGCTCGACGCCCTCGCGGCGGAGATCCGCGCGGACACCGGCAGAACCGTGCACGTCGTCCCGTTCGACCTCACCGGTGATCGCAGCGGCCACCGCCTGGCCGAGCAGCTCCACGGGCTCGGTGTGGAGGTCGACACCGTGCTCAACTGCGCCGGTGTGGCTCACACCAAGCACTTCGCCGCTTCTTCCGAGGACGAGATCCGCGTGCAGCTGCGCGTGAACCTGGAAGCGGTGGTCGACATCTCCCGTGCGTTCCTGCCGCGGCTCACCGAGTCCGGCCGGGGCGCGTTGGTCAACGTCGCGAGCCTCACCGGGCACCTGTCGGTGCCGGGGATGGCGGTGTACGCGGCCTCGAAGGCGTTCGTCGTCCGGTTCACCGAGGCGCTCGCACACGAGACCCGCGGATCCGGTCTCACCGTGCTGGTCCTCTCCCCGGGACCGACCAGGACGGAGTTCTACGAGACCTCCGGCACGGCGGCCACCGGTGTCCGGTTCCAGACCTCCGCGCAGGTGGCCGACACCGCGTTCGACGCCCTGGACAGCAGGAGGCCACCCGTCGGCGTGATCTCCGGCAGCGTGAACCGGTGGGCCCGGCGGGTCGTCGCGGTGCTGCCCAAGCGGACGGCGCTGCGGCTCCTGGAGGCCGAACCCGTGCGCGGCTAGTTGCTCACGAACCCGCGGTGCAGCACCGTGAGCTGGTCGGCGAGGTAACGGGCCCACGCCTTCGCCCGCTCCAGGTCCGGTGCGGCACCGCCGAAGCTCACCGGCCCGTTGGCCCCGAGCCTGCGCACCATGCGCGTGACGTCGTTGGGCACCGGCGGAGTGCCGCGGTGGAACAACCACACCGGCGTGTGCTTCAGGACAACTCTGTGCCGCCGCACGAACCGGTGCGCGTCACGCGCGGCGGCGTCGCCCATGATCACGGCACCGAACCCGTGCAGCGTGCCGGCGGCGGCGATCGGGAGCACGGTGGCTCTCAGCCCGCAGCCGGCGAGCTCGGTGCCGATGACCCGGGCGATCTCGTCCGTGGCGGCGATCTTCGAGGTGTACGCGATGAGGACTTCGTCTGTCATCGCTGCATCGTGGACGGTTTCCCGGCGGCCGGACAGCGGCGGAAGTCCCGTCGTCGCGGGCCTTTCAGTCGAGCGGCAGGTTCAGCAGCGCGTTCTCGACGAGCTCGGGCATCGCCGGGTGGATCCAGTACTGCCCGCGCGCCATGGACCTCGCGTCGAGGCCGAAGCTCATCGCCTGGATGAGGGGCTGGATCACCGTCGACGCCTGCGGGCCGATGATGTGCGCGCCGAGCAGCTGCCCGGTGGCCGGGTCCGCGAGCAGCTTCGCGAAGCCGGTCGTGTCCTCCATCGCCCACCCGTACGCGATGCTCGCGTAGGCCTGGCTCGCGGTGACGTACCGGATGCCCTGCCGCTTGGCCTGTTCCTCGGTGAGACCGACGCTCGCGATCTGCGGGTTCGAGAACACGGCGGCCGGCACGAACCGGTGGTCGCTCTTGATCGGGTCGTCGGGGTGCAGCAGGTTGTGCTGGACCACGCGCGCCTCGTGGTTCGCCACGTGCTTGAGCTGGTAGTCGGAGCTGATGTCGCCCAGCGCGAAGATGTGCGACCGGCTGGTCCGCTGGAACTCGTCGACCTTGATCCGCCCGTCGGCGTGCAGCTCGACGCCGGCCTTGGTGACGTCGAGCAGGTCGGTGTTGGGCTGCCTGCCGACCGCGACGAGGAGGTGGGTCGCCTCGACGGTCTCCTCGCCGTCGGGGCCCTCCAGGTGCAGCTTCACCCCGGTCGCGGTCTTCTCGGCGCGGGTGGTCTTGCGCTGGAGGCGGACGTCCCACTTCGCCTTGGCGACCTGCGTGAAGCGCTCGGCGATCTCGGTGTCCTCGTGGCGCAGCAGCAGGTTCGAGCGGGCGATCATGGTGACCCGCACGCCGAAGCTGCTGAAGACGTGCGCGAACTCCGACGCGATGAACCCGCTGCCCACGATGATCAGGCTCTCGGGCAGCTCGTCGAGGCGCATGATGGTGTCGCTGGTGTGGAAACCGGTGGTGTCCAGGTCCGCGATGTCCGGGACCGTGGGGCGGCTGCCCGCGGCGATCACGACGCGGTCGGCGGTGATGGTCTCGCCGGTGCCCGTGTCGATGGTGTGGTCGTCCACGAACTTCGCCGTGCCCTCGTAGACGGTCACGTTCGCGTTCTCGTTGGCGCGCCAGTTGCGGCCGCCTTCCGCGATCGGGTCGATGCGGTTGAAGATGCGGTCGCGGATCTCCGGCCAGTGCACCGCGTCCGTGTGGGCGTCCACACCCAGCTTCTTCGCGTTGGCCGGGGCTGCGGCCTGGTCGGCGGTGTGGACGAACATCTTGGTGGGGATGCAGCCCACGTTCAGGCAGGTGCCGCCGAAGGTGCCCTTCTCGAGGATGGCGATCTGCCAGTCCGAGGTGGCGTCGTTCGGGATGCTGTTGCCGGAGCCGGTGCCGATGATGACCAGGTCGAAGTGCCTCACGTGTCGATCCAACCACTTCCGCCCTGGTGGTGTTCCCTTCTTGGTGTCGCGCGGGCCTCACGGGTCCCGCCGCCGCGGAGGCGGGTACGGCTCCGCGGCGGCCTGGGTACCCGCCTAGTGCTGGTAGGTCGGGGTGATGATCGCCCTGGCCAGGGTGTGGAAGGCCAGGTTGAAGCTCACCACCGCCGGGGACGCGTCGCCGTCCACGTCGAGCGCGTCCACGTCGACGGCGTGCACCACGAAGTAGTAGCGGTGCGGGTGGTCCCCCTGGGGCGGGGCGGCGCCGCCGAAGGCACGGGTGCCGTAGTCGGAGCGGACGTGGAAGGCGTCGCCCGGCAGCGTGGCGTCGGACGCTCCCGCGCCGGTGTCCAGCGAGGTGGTGTCCGCGGGGATGTTCACGGCCACCCAGTGCCAGAAGCCGGAGGGGGTGGGGGCATCCGGGTCGAAGCAGGTGACCACGAAGCTCCGGGTCTGCTCGGGGAAGCCGGACCAGGAGAGCTGGGGTGAGGTGTTGCCGCCTTCGAAGACCTGCGCTTCGGGGAGCTGCTCGCCGTCGCGCACGTCCGTGGAGGTGACGGTGAAGGTGCCCACCCGCGGGAGCAGCCGGTAGGGGTCGGGAGCGACTGGGCGCTCGAGGCTCATGGAACTCCTCCTTCTTGTGATCAGTCCGACCCTAACGCCGGGCAACCGCGCGGGCCCGCGCGGCGTCTTCGGGGTGAAGGGGGAGTTCGATGTTCAAGTTGCGGCTCTGTGCTGCGTTCTTGCTGGTGGCCGGTGCCGTGGCGTGCGGGCAGCCCGCCGGGGAACCGGCTGGGCCGGTGCTGACCACCTCGGCGCCGCCGGCGGCCACCACCCCGGCCGAGCGGCCCCAGCGGATGTTCGAGCCGCCGTACCCGTACGGGACCGTGCAGGCCAAGGCGCCGGCGGTCGTGGACGGGATGGTGCCCGTTGTCACGCACATCCCGGTCGACAAGCCGTACGTGTTCATCACCGTCGACGACGGCGCCGTGCAGCACCCGAAGGCCCGCGAGCTGATGATCCAGGCGGGTGTGTGGCCGACGGTGTTCCTCAACACGAAGTACGCCGAAGGGCACAAGGACTACTTCAAGGCCCTGCCCGTCACCGTCCACAGCCACACGACCAGCCACCCCAACCTGCTCGGCAGGCCGTACGAGTTCCAGAGGAACGAGATCTGCGGGAACGCCGACTTCCTCACGGCCGAGTACGGCAGGCGGCCGACGTTGTTCCGGCCGCCGTTCGGCAACTTCGACGCCACCACGCGGCAGGCGGCGGCGGGCTGCGGCTTCAAGGCGCTGGTGAACTGGACCGCCGCGGTCAACGACGGGCGCGTGCAGTTCCAGGCCGGTGATCGGCTGAAGGCCGGTGACATCGTGCTGATGCACTTTCGGACAACGTTCGCCGAAGACTTCACGGCGTTCCTGAACCGCGCTAAGCAGGACGGGCTGACCCCGGTGCCACTGGAGGACTTCCTGGGGTAGCGGAACTGTGAAGAGGGGGCTTCATGAAGGGTTTTCTCGCTGTGCTCGTCGCCGCGGTCATGGCGGCGGTGGCGGTTCCCGGCGCGTCGGCCGCGGTGGGGAGCGAGCTGACGGCCATCACCACCGAGCGGCACGCCACGTTCGACCGGGTCGTCTTCACCTTGTCCGGTGAGCGGCCGTCCGTCACGGACTCCCGCGCCACCGGGCTGGAGGGGTGCGGGTCCGGCAAGCCGATCGCGGCCAAGGGGGCGGAGTTCGTCGTGGTGGGCATGTGGGGTGCGAACGCCCACGCGTACACCGGGCCGCGTTCGTTCGAGACGCCGGGACTGGGCAACGTCCGGAGCGTCACCGGCACCTGCGACTTCGAGGCGCACCTCGAGTTCGGGATCGGGATCGGGACGAAGGGGTCGGCGTACCGGGTGTCGGTCCTGGACGCCCCGGTCCGCGTCGTGGTCGACATCAGCCACTGACGCAACTGTGGCCTGAGTCACACGTCTAACTGGGCACCAGAGAAGCCCTGAGAGGGGGCGTACGAGATGAACAGACGTCTTGCCGCGGTGCTGCTGGCGGTGCTGTCGGTCTTCACGTTCATCCCGATGGCGTCGGCGCAGAGCACGCCGACGCTGTCGAACATCCGCACCGGCCAGCAGGCCGGGTTCAGCCGCGTGGTGCTGGACCTGTCCGCGCTGCCGGCGGAACACCGGAGCAGCGAGGTCGCCAGCGTCTCGCACTGCGCGTCCGGCGACCCGATCACCGTCGCGGGCGGTGACGTCCGGGAGATCCTGCACGTCACGTTGATCGGCGCCGCCGCGCACGACGACAACGGGAACCCGACCTACCTCGGGTCGCGGAACTTCGCGACCCCCGGGCTCAGCCACGTCCGCGGGGTCGCGCTCACGTGCGACTTCGAGGCCACGCTGGGTGTCGCCGTCGGGTACAGCAACACCTACTCGTGGCACCGGGTCTTCACGCTGACGAACCCGAGCCGGGTCGTCATCGACATCGGCCTGTAGCGACGGAAAACCTCGTGGGGGCGGCAGTCGCCGCTGCTGCCCCCACGAGGGTCCTGGCCGGGACCGTCACGCCGCGACGGTGGTGGCGGCGGTCTCCTCCGACAACGCGTGCTCGAGCACCTCCGCGACGTCCGAGACGAAGTGCACGGTCAGCTGCTCGCGCACCGACTCGGGCACGTCCTCCAGGTCCGGCTCGTTGCGCTGGGGCAGCAGCACGGTCGTGATGCCGGCGCGGTGGGCGGCGAGCAGCTTCTGCTTCACGCCGCCGATCGGCAGCACCCGGCCGGTCAGCGAGATCTCACCCGTCATCGCCACGTCCGAGCGCACCGGGCGGCCGGACAGCAGCGACGCCAGCGCCGTCGTCATCGTGACGCCCGCGGACGGGCCGTCCTTCGGCACCGCGCCCGCCGGGACGTGGATGTGCACTCCCCGGTCGGCCAGCGCCTCGGCCTTGTCGTCGTGCGAACGCAGGTAGGACAACGCGATCTGCGCGGACTCCTTCATCACGTCGCCGAGCTGGCCGGTCAGCGTGACGCCGGTCGAGCCGGTGCCCTTCGGGGCCAGCGAGGCTTCGATGAACAGCACGTCGCCACCGACGCCCGTGACGGCGAGGCCCGTCGCCACACCGGGAACCGAGGTGCGCTCGGCCGACTCCGGCGTGTTCTTCGGGCTGCCCAGGTACGACTTGAGCGACGGCTGGTCGACCGTGATCGGCAGTTCGGCGTCGCCGAGCGCCACCTTCGCGGTCACCTTGCGCAGGATCCGCGCGAGGGCCCGTTCGAGCTGCCGCACACCGGCTTCCCGCGTGTACTCGCCCGCGAGCTGGTGCAGGGCGGGCTCGTCGAACGTGACGTCCTCCGGCGTGAGGCCGGCGCGTTCGATCTGGCGGGGCAGCAGGTGCCCTGCCGCGATGGTGACCTTCTCGTCCTCGGTGTAGCCGTCGAGCTGCACCAGTTCCATGCGGTCGAGCAACGGCGCCGGGATCGACTCCAGGACGTTCGCGGTCGCGAGGAACACCACGTCCGAGAGGTCGAGCTCGACCTCCAGGTAGTGGTCGCGGAACGTGTGGTTCTGCGCGGGGTCGAGCACCTCGAGCAACGCCGCCGTGGGGTCGCCGCGGTAGTCGGAGCCGACCTTGTCGATCTCGTCGAGCAGCACGACCGGGTTCATCGAGCCGGCCTCGCTGATCGCGCGGACGATCCGGCCCGGCAGCGCGCCGACGTACGTGCGGCGGTGACCGCGGATCTCGGCCTCGTCGCGCACACCGCCCAAAGCGACGCGCACGAACTTGCGGCCCATCGCCCGCGCCACGGACTCGCCGAGCGAGGTCTTGCCGACACCGGGAGGACCGACGAGCGCGAGCACGGCGCCGGAACGACGCCCGCCGACGACGCCCATGCCGCGGTCGGCCCGGCGCTTGCGCACGGCCAGGTACTCGGTGATGCGCTGCTTCACGTCGTCCAGACCGGCGTGGTCGGCGTCGAGCACCTCGCGCGCGGCCTTGATGTCGTAGGAGTCCTCGGTGCGGGAGTTCCACGGCATCTCGAGGACGGTGTCGAGCCACGTCCGGATCCAGCCGACCTCGGGGGACTGCTCCGAGGTGCGCTCCAGCTTGTCGACCTCGGCGAGCGCGGCCTTGAGGACCTTCTCCGGCAGCTCGGCGGCCTCGACGCGGGCCCGGTAGTCCTCCTGCTCGGTGGCGGGCTTGCCGTCGAGCTCGGCCAGCTCCTTGCGGATCGCGGCCATCTGCTGGCGCAGCAGGAACTCCCGCTGCTGCTTCTCGACGCCTTCCTTGACGTCCTTCGCGATCGTCTCGTTGACGTCGAGCTCGGTCAGGTGCGCCTGGCCCCACTCCACCAGCTTCTCCAGCCGCGTGGTGACGTCGCTCGTCTCCAGCAGCCAGATCTTCTGCTTCTCGTCGAGGTAGGAGGCGTAGCCCGCGAGGTCGGCCAGCGCCGACGGGTCGCTGATCTGCTGCACCGAGTCGACCATCTGCCACGCGCCGCGCGTTTGCAGGATGTTCGTCACGAGCGCGCGGTACTGCTTCGCGAGCTCGCGGGTCCGGTCGGTGATCTCCGACTCGTCCGCGATCGTCGCGTTGACCCACAGCGCCGCGCCCGGCCCCGTGGTGCCCGTGCCGATGCGCACGCGCTTGGTGCCGCGCACGACGGCGGCGCGCTCACCGCCCGGTAGGCGGCCCACCTGTTCGATCTCGGCCAGCGTGCCGACCGAGGCGTACTTGCCGTCCAGCCGTGGGACGAGCAGCACCTGCTGATTTCCTGAAGATGTCTCTGCGGCCGTCGCGGCGTCGACGGCCGCACGGGCCTCGGCGCTGGCGTCCGCACCGGAGATGCGGATCGGCACCACCATGCCGGGCAGCACCACAACGTCGTCCAGCGGCAGTACCGGCAGGGCCAACGTCTCGCCCATCACATCACCCTCCAAAGTTGAGTCTGTACCGCTCAACCAACTGGAGCCTGGTGGTGTTCCCCCGAGGTGTTCGCTGTCAGCGAGCAGCCCCGATAGGCCGACACGATCGCCGTTCGGCCCGCGGCGGTGGACACCCGTGCGGCGCACGAGCGAGGATGCGCCGGTGATGGAAGAGCTGAAGTGGGTGCCGTCCACGGTCGACGTCACGCGCCCGAGCGTGGCGCGGATGTACGACTACTTCCTGGGCGGCTCGCACAACTTCGAGGCCGACCGCGCCGCCGCCAAGCAGGTGGAGCAGATCTTCCCCGGCGTCGCCCAGAGCGCGCAGGCGAACCGCTCGTTCCTGCGCCGGGTCGTCCGCCACCTCGTCGCCGAGGGCGTCGACCAGTTCCTGGACCTCGGCTCCGGCATCCCGACCGTGGGCAACGTCCACGAGATCGCCCAGCAGGACAACCCCTCCGCCCGCGTCGTCTACGTCGACTTCGAGCCGGTCGCCGTCTCGCACAGCAACGCCCTGCTGGCCGGGAACGACCACGCCACCGCACTGCTCGCGGACCTGCGCGCCACCTCCGCGGTCCTGGCGGGCGCCCGCGAGACGCTCGACTTCTCCCGCCCGGTCGGCGTGCTGATCATCGCGGCCCTGCACTTCGTCCCCGACTCGGAAGGCCCGTACGAGGCCGTCGCCGAGTACGTCGCGAACCTGTCGCCCGGCTCGTACCTCGCGATCACCCACGCCACCTGGGACAGCCTCACCGACACCGAACGCGCCGAGGCGGACGAGGTCAAGAAGATCTACAGCAGCTCCGACAACCAGCTCACCCCGCGCACGCACGCCGAGGTGACCAGGTTCTTCGACGGCCTCGACCTGCTGGAGCCGGGCGTCGTCGCGGTCAACGACTGGCGCCCGGACTCCTTCGAGGACCACACGGCCATCTACGGCGCCGTCGCCCGCAAGCCCTGAAGCAGGCGGTCGCGGATCTCGTTCGTCTCGCGGTCGGTGAGGGTGCGCTCCGGTGCCCTCATCGTCACGCGGATGAGCACGTTCTTCTGACCCGGCCCCGCTTCCAGCCTCGTCCGGACGTGCTCGGGCAGCTCCTCGACCGGCGTCTGGCTCAGCACCTCGACCTCCTCGACCACGTCCTCCGGCACGAGCGCGCGGATCCGGTCACCGAGCGTCTCGGCGTCCTCGTGCTCGTCCGCCACGATCGAGATGTCCCTGATCGCGGCCGGGTGCTTCGAGACGGGCCGGTACTCGGCCAGGTCGAGCATCTGCGCCGCGATGCGCGGATCGGTGTTGCGCAGCAGGCGGATGTCGGGAACGCCTTTGCGCAGCATGAGCAGCCGGTCGAGGCCGAGCCCCAGCGCCAGCCCGTGCGGGTGCTCCTTGAGCACGTGCCGCGCGGCCCGCCCGCACTCGCCGATCTCCACCCACTGACCGTCGTGCTCCACGTCGATCTGCTTGCCGTGGGTGGTGTACGGGTGCTGCGCGTCGACCGTGCGGTACCGCTTGCCCGGCAGCACAGTCGTGACGACCGTGTGGATGAGGTCGTCCAGTTCCTCGCGTTCGCGGGAAATCCGCCAGATGTCGAGCTGGTGCGGTGTGCCGGTGTGCAGGCGGTCGACCGTGTCGCGTCGATAGACGAGACCAGGGCAGAGCAGCGTCACGTCCGGTGTGGCCGTTTTGAGCGCGGACGGGATCATGGCCGTGGTGTGGCTGCGCAGCATGCACGTCTCGCTGACGTACCTGGTGTAGCGGGCGTCCCTGGTGATCGCGTCACGCGGATAGCCGAGGTGCTCGTAGTTGTGCTCCACCGGGACGAGCGGGTGGTGGCGGACCGCCCTCGGGTTGTCGAGGACGGCAGCCAGTTCGGCGATCAGCAGTTGCATCGCGTGCGGGCCCCGCGCGGGATCGGTGAGGTCGCGGACGTTCAGGGCGTGCACGAGTTCTTCGGTGCGGTACATGGGTTTCCCGTTCTCGGGTGCGGGTTCCTGGGTGCGGAGTCCCCCGACCGGCGGGAAGGTGTCAGGCGCGCGCCACCGCCGCGGGTCGGGGGTGGCTGAATCGGCGCGTCATGACCCCGAGGTTAGCGCTTCACTCCGGCGGCGTCAGCCGCAAATCCGGGTCCACCGGCGGCACGCCGTCGAACGGCCCGTCGTCCTTCAACCGTCCGACGTGGTCCAGGGCGACCTTGATCTCGTCGCGGAACGGGTCACCGTCGGCCGGGGGAGTGCGGAACCACTCGCCCAGCGCCTCGGGGATCTCGAACCGGTCGAGCAACTCCTCGTACATCGCGTCGCGGTCGGACGCCTGCACGCCGAGGTCGTGGTACTCCCGCATCGCCATGCGCAGCCGGATCCAGCGGTAGCGGTCGGTGTTCTGCTGCTGCTGGAACCGTTCGCGCAGCAGGTCGCCCGCGTGCCGGCCGCGCTGCGCCAGCCGCTTGATCGTGGCCGGCGGCATGAAGAGGTTGGTGCCGCCCTCGTCGCCGGACTGCCGCACGTGCGCGATGCGGCCGCGGTAGCCGGGCAGCCCGGACTGCATGGTGTCGCGCCAGTCCAGGAACGTGTCCAGGATGGACATCAGGAAGCCCGGCACGGACCCGATCGACGCGTAGCGCGTGCCGCTGGTCGACGCGTCCTGCTCCGGCAGCCACACCTCCCGCTCGTCGCCGTTCGGGTACGGCTGGAGGCTCAGGCCGAACGTGGGCCAGCGCGGCAGCAGCGCGTCGAAGAAGTGGATGGGGAAGTTGCTGGTGATGCCGCCGTCGGAGAACCAGTGCACGCGCCCGTCCCGGCACAGCGGCACGGCGGCGATCAGGCCGGGGAACGACAGCGACATCCGCACCGCCAGCACCACCGGCAGGTTCTCGCGGGCAGGCAGGCCGCGCAACGGCATGTGCTCGTGCAGCGGGCACTTCGCGTCGGTGGCAGGGCCGTTCATCTGCTCGACCACCCGGCGCGGCAGCACGTAGCCGAGGCATTCCTCGCAGTACTGCCAGTCCTCCTTGAACGGCAGCCGGTACGGCCGTCCCTCGGACAGGTCGGTGGTCATCAGCACGAGGTTGATCTCACCGAGGTCGCCGAACGTCAGCGCGTGCGCGGTGCCCGCCATGTCGTCGAGCCGGTCGGCGATCCAGTCGGCCAGCGGCGGCACACCCGTCGGCTTCGGCATGCCCGCCAGCCGGTCGAGCCACGACGGCCGGAAGTCGCCGGTGCCCGGCACCAGTCCGAAGTGGATGGACTCCGCGTTGTTCTTCAGGAACCGCTGCATGGCGTACCCGTACGTGACGATCAGCGCGCTGACCGCCGCGAGCGAGAGCACCAGCCACACCAGCAGCACGACCGCCGCTGTCGCGTGGTGCCGCGAGAACGCCAGGCCGAGCGTGAGCGGTAGTGCCGAGAAGACCCAGGCGGGCCAGGGCAGGCCGGTGCGCAACGGCCACAGCACCAGCACCAGGCACGCGACGGCCAGGAGGACGACCAGCGTCGCGAGCCAGGCCGGGTACCGCGCCGGCGCGAGCCACGCCGACCACAGCACCGGCCCGCCCAGCCACAGCAACGCCATCAGCGCCAGCACCGACTTCGCCCGCAGGCCGACGGCGCCGAGCAGCGCGAAGAACAGGCACGAGATCGCGCTGCGGCCGGTGGTCTCGCGCTTCTGCATGGTCGCGACGACGATCCGGTACAGCGCGCGGGTCTTCTCGGCCGGCTGGAAGAGCTGCGCCATCCGCCACCGGTCGGCACCCGTGCCGGAGGTGAACCAGTCGATCAGCCCGGCCAGCTTCTCGAAGCCGCCCTGGGCGCGACCGCGTTCGGCGGCGGCGGTGAACGCCGCGGCGATCGCACCCGCCGACGCGCCACCGATCTGCTTGAACTCGTAGTGGCGCGCCAGCGACGCGACGGCGAGCGGGTACACGACGCCGCTGGTGGTACCTCCGCGCATGGTCAGGTCGCAGTAGCGGTCGTACTCCATGTGCTCATGGTCGCGCGACCAAGGTCGTCCGTCGCCGAAGTTCACCCGGACGCCACCGAACCGATCTCGGGCCGCCACCTCGCCACCGCTGGGGGTCGCCGGAGCGCCGTCGCCGGATCACGCACGACCCGGCGGGCACGCCTCCCTCGGCCACGCCTCCCTCGGCCACCGGCGTCCTGCCCACCCCGGCGGGACCGTCACCCCGCCAGCTCGGCCAGCTCGGCCGGCGTGCCCGCCATGATCACGCGCACGTGCTCGGTCACCTTCTCCACCGGCCAGTCCCACCACGCGACCCGCTCCAGCAGCTCGATCTCGGCGTCGTCGTACCGCTTCTTGAGCAACCGGGCCGGGTTGCCGCCGACCACGCCGTACGCCGGCACGTCCGACACCACGACCGAGCCGGCGGCGATGATCGCGCCGTTGCCGACGCGGACCCCCGGCATGATCAACGCCTGGTAGCCGATCCACACGTCGTTGCCCACCACCGTGTCGCCACGGCTGGGCGCCCCCAGGGCGATGTCGAGCGTCTTCTCGGCCCACGCGCCGCCGAAGATCGTGAACGGGTACGTCGACACACCGTCGGTGCGGTGGTTGCCGCCGGACATGATGAACCGGACGCCTTCGGCCAACGCGCAGTAACGCCCGATGACCAGCTTCTCCGGACCGAAGTTGTAAAGGACGTTGCGGTGTTCGAACTCCGTGGCGTGCGAGGGGTCGTCGTAGTAGGTGTACTCGCCGACCTCGATCTGCGGGTTCTTCACCAACGGCTTGAGCAGCACCGTGCGGGGCATGTCCGGCAACGGGTAGAGGTTGTCGGGCGAGGGGATGGTCACGGCGCTCCGATCGGTTCTTCGCTGAACTGCGTGCGGTACAGCTTGGCGTAGTGGCCTTCGCGGGCCAGCAGCTCGTCGTGCGTACCGCGCTCGACGATCTGCCCGCCGTCGACGACGAGGATCTGGTCCGCCGCGCGGATCGTCGACAGCCGGTGGGCGATGACGAGCGACGTCCGTCCCGCCAGCGCCTCGACCAGCGCCTCCTGCACCGCCGCCTCCGACCGGGAGTCCAGGTGCGCGGTCGCCTCGTCCAGGATCACGACCCGCGGCTTGGCCAGCAGCAGCCGGGCGATCGTCAGCCGTTGCCGTTCACCGCCCGAGAGCCGGTAGCCGCGTTCGCCCACCACGGTGTCCAGCCGGTCCGGCAGCGACGCCACCAGGTCGGCCAGCCGGGCCCGCGTCAGCGCGTCCCAGATCTCCTCGTCGGTGGCGTCGGGGGCCGCGAGGCGCAGGTTCGCCCCGATCGACTCGTGGAACAGGTGCCCGTCCTGCGTCACCATGCCCACGGTCGCGCGGATCGAGTCGAACGACAGGTCGCGAACGTCCACACCGGACAGCCGGACGGCGCCGGAGTCCGCGTCGTACAGGCGGGGGACCAGCGACGCGATCGTCGACTTGCCCGCGCCGGACGCGCCCACGAGCGCGATCAGCGAACCCGGCTCCGCGACGAACGACACCCCGCCGAGGATCTCCTCGCCGCCGCGCGTGTCGAGCGACGCGACCTCCTCCAGCGACGCCAGCGACACCTTGTCCGCCGACGGGTAGGCGAAGCGGACGTCCGAGAACTCGACCGACACCGGCCCGTCCGGCACCGGGACGGGGGCGTCCTTCTCCTTGATCAGCGGCGGCAGGTCGAGCACCTCGAAGACCCGCTCGAACGACACCAGCGCGGTCATCACGTCGACCCGCGCTCCGGCCAGCGCCGTCAGCGGCGCGTACAACCGCGTCAGCAGCAGCGCCAGCGTCACGATGGTGCCCGGCGCCATCTCCCCGGCGAACACGAAGTACCCGCCCAGGCCGTAGACCAGCGCCAGCGCCAGCGAGGACACCAGGGTGAGCGCCACCAGGAACAGCCACTGCGCCACCGCGGTCCGCACGCCGATGTCGCGCACCCGCCGCGCCCGCGCCCCGAACTCGGCGCTCTCCAGCGCCGGCCGGCCGAACAGCTTGATCAGGGTCGCGCCGGGCGCCGAGAACCGCTCGGTCATCTGGGTCGTCATCGCCGAGTCGAGGTTCGCCGCCTCGCGGTGCATGGACGCCAAGCGCTTGCCCATCCGCCGCGCCGGGATCAGGAAGACCGGCAGCAGCAGCATCGCCAGCACCGTGACCTGCCACGACAGCGTCAGCATCACGGCCAGGGTGAGGACCAGCGCGATCACGTTCGTCACGACACCGGAGATCGTCTCGGAGAACGCCCGCTGCGCCGCGATCACGTCGTTGTTGAGCCGCGACACCAGCGCCCCGGTGCGCGTGCGGGTGAAGAACGCGATCGGCATCCGTTGCACGTGGTCGAACACGGCTTGCCGCAGCCGCAGGATCAGGTCCTCGCCGACCCGCGCCGACTGCCAGCGCTCGACCAGCGAGAAACCGGCCTCCAGCACGGCCACGCCGGCGATCGCCAGCGCGAGCCACACCACCAGCCCGTAGTCGCGGCCGGCGATGATGGTGTCCACCACGCGTCCGGCCAGCAGCGGCGAGGCCACCGCGAGCACCGCCGCGACGGCGCTGATGGCGAGCAGCCCGTAGACGGCTCGCCGCTGCGGGTGGGCGAACCGGGCGACGCGCTTCAACGTCGCCCGGCTGACCCGGCGGCTCTTCTCGTCCTGCATCGCGCTCTCGAGCGCGTACCAGGCGTTGAAGTCGATGTTCATGACGCCCAGTCTCGAACTTCGACCTATGACGAGGTCAAGCTGTTTTGAGGAACTCGTCCACCTCGGCCAGCGCCGCCGCGCGCACCGGCTCCGGCGACAGGAACAGGTCGTGCATGCCGGCCTTGATCTCCACGACCTTGACCGACGGCCCGATCTTCGGGCCCCAGCGCCTCATGCCCTCGACGTCCAGCACCGCGTCGGCCTGGGAGACGTCCTCGCTCCACTCACGGGCGTTGAGCATGCTCCTGTCGGAGTGCAGCACGAGCACGGGCACCCGGACGTCGAGACCTTTGTGGACCTTCTCCTGCGCGATCAGGACGGCCCGGATCCACCCGGCCAGCACGGGGAAACCGGCGAGGGGCTTCCACTTCACGTCGAAGTCCCACTCGCCGTTGCGCGAGTTGTGGATCGCCGCGCCGTACGCGTCGCCGAGGTTCGCGCGGACCTTCACCTTCGGCGCGACCCGCCCGACGAGCTTCACGAGCCGCCGCAGGAACCGCGGCTCGGCGACGTCGAGCCAGGGGCTGTTGAGCACCAACGCGTCGATCAGGTCGCCGGACCGGCGTTCGTGCGCCCACAACGACGTGGTGAGCCCGCCGGTCGAGTGCCCCATCAGCACGACCCGCGAGTGCTCCGCGCGGATCACGGCGATGGCGGCGTCGATCTCCTCGAAGTACACCGCCATGTCGGTCGTGTAGTTCGGCAGCTCGCCGTCGCGCATCGACCGGCCGTACCCGCGCAGGTCGACCGCGTAGAAGTCGTAGCCCTGGGCGGTGTAGTGCTCGGCCACGTGCTCCTGGAAGAAGTAGTCGGCGAAGCCGTGCACGTAGAGGATGGCGCCGCGGTCGTTGACCGCGGCACGGCGGCGGACCAGCGTCGCGGAGGCCCCGCCGCGCAACGGCAGAACGGTGGTGTCTTCGTCGCTCACCGCGCCAGTTTGCAACCATCCGGTGCCGATTCCGTGCAGGCTCGTCCGGATCGTGTCTAACCTGGGTGGTGTGACGGGGGACATCGAGCAGTCGTCGAGGGTGCGCTTTCCGGGGATCAGCCCGCGCGCCTACGAACATCCAGCCGACCGGGGCGCCCTCGCGGTGCTGAGGGCGGTGCCCGCCGTGGCGCCGGTCCTCAAGGCGGTCGCCGCGGCCTTCTCCGAACGGGGGGAGCGCCTGCTGCAGCTCGCGTCCTCCGTGCGGGTCGGCCCGAAGCAGTACCCGCAGCTCGACCGCATCCGCAACGAGGTCGCCGCGGCGTTCGACCTCGAGCCGGTGCCCGAGCTCTACGTGCAGCGGCACCCGGTCGAGGCGGCGTGGACGAGCGGCATCGACACGCCGTTCATCGTGCTGACCACCGGCCTGGTCGACCTGCTGGACAACGAGAGCCTGCGGTTCGTCATCGGCCACGAGATGGGCCACGTGATGTCGGGCCACGCGCTCTACAACACGCTGCTGCGCCGCCTCATCGGCCTCCAGCAGTCCTTCGCGTGGGTGCCCGCGGGCGCGCTCGCCATGCGGGCGGTCATCGCGGCGTTGCGCGAGTGGCAGCGCAAGACCGAGCTGTCCTGCGACCGGGCCGGCCTGCTCGCCTGCCAGGACCCGCAGGCCGCGCTGCGGGCGCACGTCGCGCTCGCGGGCGACCTCGGCGGCCAGGTCGACATCGCCGAGTTCCTCGCCCAGGCGAGGGAGTACGAGGAGGTCGAGGACATCCGCGACAGCATCCTCAAGCTCCTGCACACCGAGGAGCGCTCGCACCCGCTGGTCGTGGTGCGCGCCGCCGAGCTGCAGCGCTGGTCGGCGAGCGAGGAGTACCGCGAGATCCTGACCGGCACGTACGCGCGCCGCGAGGACGACAGGCCGGCGAACAACCTCACCGACGACGTGAAGTCCGCCGCCCGGTCGTACAAGGAGTCCATGGGCAACTCCGCCGACCCGCTGATCAAGACCATCAACGACATCGGCGAGGCCGTCATGGGCGCGGCGGGCAAGGTCTGGAGCAAAGTTGCTCCAAATGGCGCAGCGGAGTAGCTACCATCTGGAGTCATGAGACGACTCCTGGTGCTTGTTCTCTCCGCTCTGCTGGTCCCGACCGGTGTGGCCGCCGCCGACGTGCAGGTCGTCGGCGGCGAGCGCGCGTCGATCGCGGCGAACCCCTGGGCCGTGCACCTCACGGACGCGCGTGGCGCGCAGTTCTGCGGCGGCACCCTCGTCGCGCCGGCGAAGGTGCTCACCGCGGCGCACTGCGTGCAAGGCCGCTCGCCCCGCAACCTGCGAGTCGTCGCGGGCCGCGAGGACAAGCTGGACCGCGAGTCCGGGATCGTGGCGACGCCGGTCGACATCTGGCTGCACCCGCAGTTCATCGCCGCCGACCAGGGAGAGGACCTCGCGGTCCTGACGCTCGGCGAGGCGCTGCCGTACTCGCCGCTGCCCTTCGCCGAAGCCGCCGACGGGCCGCTCTACGAGCCGGGCACGCAGCTCCGCGCGCTCGGCTGGGGCCGCACGAGCGAGAACGGCAGGACGTCCCGCTTCCTCATGCAGGCCACCCTGCCGGTCCTGCCGGACGACTACTGCGTCCGGACCTACCCGCACTTCGTGAAGGCGGACATGTTCTGCGCGGGCTACGAGGGCGGCAAGGTCGACACGTGCCAGGGCGACTCGGGCGGCCCGATCGTCGCCGGGGGCAAGCTCGTCGGCGTCACGTCCTGGGGCGAGGGCTGCGCGCGCAAGGGCAAGCCCGGCGTGTACGTCCGGGTCTCCCGCTACGCCAAGGACCTGCACCCGGTGGTGAACCCGGCACCGGCCGAAGTCGTCGACCCGTAGCTCCGCCGCACGCGAGCACCGTCGTCGGTGGGCGGCTCGGCCGCTCACCGACGGCCGCCGGGTCCCGGTCGCTCACCAGGCGCCGGACCGGGGACGGGACCCCGACGTCCGCTTGAGCTCCCGGACGAGGTCGGCGCGGTAGCGGAGCCCCGCGCTCTCCGCTCGTTCGATCGCCTTGTCGTACAACGCCTCGTCCTGCACCAGCGCGGCCTTGCCGGCGAGCGCGCGCACCTCGATGATGCGGAACTCGGCGTCGACCGCGCGGCGCAGCACCTCGTCGTACTCGGCGACCGACCGGTTCACCTCCGCGAGCACCAGGCAGGCGTCCACCTCGGTGAGCAGGTCGTCGCCCCCGGCCAGTTCGAGCGCTCGTCCCGCCTGCTCCCGCGCCTCCCGCGGCCTCCCGGCCGCGAGCAGCAGCTCCGCGTACTCGACCCGCGCGGACATCTCGACGGGCCGGAGGCCGTGCTCGCGCGCCAGGTCCAGCGACTCGTGGAACGCCTGCTCGCCCTCCGCGTACCGGTGCCGGGCCGCGAGCACCACGCCGAGGTTGTTGAGCCCGTTCGCGAGGTGCTGCCAGTCGTCGCTCTCCCTGGCCAGCCGCACGGACCGGCGCAGCACGTCCTCGGCGGAGGAGAGCCTGCCGAGCTCCAGCTCGACCAGCCCGAGGTTGGCCAGCCCGCCGACGAGCTGGGGCCGCAGCCCGTCCGCCTCGTAGATCTCGATCGCCGCGGCCAGGTGCTCGCGCGCCGGCCCGAGCTCGCCGACGTCGTGGTAGATCCCGGCGAGGATGTTCAGCGCGCTGGCCTCCTGCGGCCGCGCACCGGCCGCGCGGTACTCGGCGATGGCCCGTTCGCCGTGCTCGATCGCCGTGCGGTGCTCGCCGAAGCGCCAGTCGAGGTAGGCGAGGCACACCCGCATCGCCGCCGCCCGCTGCCCGGTCTCGCCGCGGTCCAGCGCGGCACGCGCGATCGTGCGCAGGTCGGCGTACTGGCCGGTGAGCAGCAGGTAGGTCCGCAGCGCCGCGACCAGTGCCGCGTCCGGCCGGTCCTCGGCGAGGGCGACGAGGTTGGGCCGCTCCGCCTCGAACCACGCCACCGCCTCGTCGTGGCCGGTGAACGCGACGGGGTCCGGCACGGGCGGCAGCAGCCGGGTGAAGCCGGCTTTGAGCTGCGCCTCGGCGCCGTCCGCGTGCCTGAGGTACCAGTCGAACACCGCTCGCCGGTCGTCCGCCGTCGCTCGCCGGTGCGCGTAGAGCCGCAGGAGGTCGTGGAGCTGGTAGCGGTCGTCGTTGCGCTGCACGAGGTTCGCCGCGACCAGCTCGTCGGCGGCGGGACCGGCCAGGCCGCGCGGGATGTCCTGGCCGGGGACGGCGCCGAGGAAGTCGAACGTGCGCCGCGCCCGTGGTGACAGCTCGCGGTACGAGAGGTCGAACGTGGCCCGCACGGCCGTGGTGTCGCCCTCGATCTCCAACGCGTCCAGCCGGTGCTCCCGCAGCTCCTCGACGTAGTCCTGCAAGTGGCGCCCGGCGAGGTTCGCCCCGGCGATCCGCAGCGCGAGCGGCAGCCGGCCGCACAGCTCGACCAGCTCACCGGTGTCGCCGTCGACGCGCATGCCCTTGAGCAGCTCCCGCGCCTCCTGGTCGGTCAGCACGCCCAGCCGGACCTGCGCGAACTGCGGCAGGTCCTGGCGGCTCGTGACCAGCGCGGCACAGCCGGGCGTGGCCGGCAGCAGCGGCGCGACCACCCCGGCGGTCGCGTTGTCGAGCACCACGAGCACCCGCCGGTGGCGCAGCAGCTCGCGGTAGTCGTCGTCCGGGCCGCCGCCGAGCGCCTTCACGAACCGCGCCAGCGCCTGCTCCGCCGTCATCGGCGGCCCGGTGGAGAAGCCGCGCAGGTTCACGTAGAGCTGGCCGTCAGGGAACCGCTCGCGCAGCCGGTGCGCCTCGCGGACCGCGAGCACCGTCTTGCCGACGCCGGGCAGCCCGGTGATCGCCCGCACCGGCGCGTCGATCAGCTCGAGCCTCGCGATCTCCTCCCTCCTGCCCACGAAGTCCGGCAGGTCGGCGGGGAGCTGGCACGGCGCGGGCGGGCGGGGGACGAGCCGGTAGCCGGCCGGTTCGGTGACCACCTGCTCGGTGCCGCGCAGCCTGCTGACCAGGGTGCGCAGCGCCGCGCGCGGGTGCATCGGCGGTCCGTCCGGCCACACCTCGGCGATCAGCGCGTCGAACGGCACCGGTTCGCCGGGACGTGCGGCCAGCGCGTCGCGCAGAGCCCGCAGTCGATCCGCCACGAGATCGAGTGTGCCTCAGAGCACCAGGCCGACGGACATGGTCAGGAAAACGGCCGCGCACACCGCGTCCAGCGCGGTCGTCACCCCCGGCCGCCGGAGCCGGCCGGCCACGCGTGACGCCGCCAGCACGATCATCAGCTCCCAGATCGCCGCGAGGCCGAGGAACAGCACGGCCAGCATCGCGAGCTGCGGTGCCGGTTCACCCGATCCGATGAATTGCGGCAGGAACGCGAGCGAGAACAGGATCATCTTCGGGTTGGTGATGTTGGTCAGGAAGCCCTGCCGGAACGGCCGGTTGCTCATGGTCTCCTCCGGTTGCTCACCGGAGCGCAGCAGCAGCCCGCGCGTGATGGAAACCGCCAGGTAGAGCAGGTAACCGGCGCCGATCCAGCGCAACGCCGCGAGCACCACCGGGTACTGCGCCAGCACCACGCCCAGGCCGGAGATCACCAGCGCCACCTGGACGGCGGCGGCCGAGTGGATGCCCGCCAGCGCGAGCAGTCCCGCGCGGGTGCCGGAGCGCAACGACGTGCGCAGCAACAGGAACGCGTCAACACCGGGGGTCACGATGACGACCGCGCACGCGATGAGGAAGGCCGGGACCTGGCCGAAGTCGAACAGCACCGTACATAACCCCCGTGATCTGCGCCACTGACCGTAAAATCTGCGGCCACAAGAGACGTTAACACGAGATTCTTCGGTTTTGACGTCATCCTAGCGCGGTCGCTACCGTTGGTGACCAATCGTCCACCTGGCGCAACGGGGAGTGGTCCGTGAGGGGTAAGCGGTTTGCCGTGCTGCTGGCGGTGATCGCGCTGGTCAGCGGCGCACCGACGGCCGGCGCGATCGTCGGTGGGACTCCCGCGCGGGTGGCGGACACCCCCTGGGTTGTGGCGATCACCACCACGGACGGCCAGCTGATCTGCGGTGGCGCGCTCGTCGCCGCGGACAAGGTCATCACCGCCGCGCACTGCGTCACGACGAAGGGCGTCATCGGCAAGGACCAGCGCCAGGCCGAGCACCTGCGCGTCGTCGCGGGTCGCACGGACCTGCGGGTGAAGGACGAGGGCGTCGAGGCCGTCGTCGCGAGCGTGTGGCGGCACCCGGAGTACCGCGAGGTCACCCGGGGCGACGACGTGGCGGTGCTGACCCTGGGCCAGGCGCTGCCCTACCGGACGATCGCGCTCGGTGAGACGGGTCCCGACGGCGTGGTGCTCGGCTGGGGCCGCACGGCGGAGAACTCGCCGCCCGCCTTGGCGCTGCGCAAGACGACGGTGCCGATCCTGTCCGACGAGGAGTGCGCGCTGAAGGAGCCGGACTTCCGGCCGGACGCGATGCTGTGCGCCGGGCGCGGTGGCCGGGACGCGTGCGTGGGCGACTCCGGCGGGCCGCTCGTCGTGCGCGGCAGGCTCGCGGGCGTCGTCTCGTTCGGCCGCGGTTGCGCGCGCCCCGACGAACCCGGCGTCTACACCCGGCTGGCCCACCACCGGTCGGCGCTGGGCATCTGACGGTTCCGCGTCGGCGAGGTCTCCGGGTTTCTGATATCCGCGGGCTTCTGATATCCAAGGTGCGGTGCGAACCACACCGATTCCCGCCACCCTGCGCCGGCAGTGGGGCCTCGACCTGAGCCTCGAGCAGCTCTACGCCATCCTGCGGCTGCGCCAGGACGTGTTCGTCGTCGAGCAGAACAGCGTCTACTGCGACGTGGACGGCCGCGATCTCGAACGGGGAACGCGGCACTTCTGGCTGGAAGCCGAAGGCTCCCACGACCCGCTCGCCTACCTGCGGCTGCTCGAAGAGCCCGACGGCACGTTCCGGATCGGACGGGTCGTCACGGCGCGCATGGCGCGCGGCCGCGGCTTCAGCCGCCGGTTGATGGAGGCGGCTCTGGCGGACGTCGGTGATACGCCGTGCGTGCTCGACGCACAGACGTATGTCGCCGACTTCTACGCGTCGTTCGGCTTCGTGCCCGAAGGCGCGGAGTTCATCGAGGACGGGATCCCACACCTGCGGATGCGGCGCATTCCCTGATCACGCGCACCGCGCGCGCGATGTCGGCCTCGGTCAGGTCGGCGCGCGCGGTGAGCCGCAGCCTGCTGATCTGGTCCGGCACCGACGGCGGCCGGAAGCAGCCGACGACGACGCCGTTCGCGCGGCAGTTCTCGGCCCACTGGAACGCCTGCTCCGGCGACGGCGCCCGCACGCTGACCACGGCCGAGGCCGGCGTGCTGACGTCGAAACCGGCTTCCGCCAGGCGGTTGCTCAGGTCGTGCGCGACCGTCAGCGCGCGCTCGGGGCGGTCCGGCTCCTCGCGCAGGATCTTGATCGCCGCGAGGGCCGCCGCCGCGCTGCTCGGCGCGAGACCGGTGTCGAAGATGAACGTCCGCGCGGTGTCGACCAGGTGCTTGATCACCCGGCTGGGGCCGAGCACCGCGCCGCCCTGCGCGCCGAGCGACTTGCTCAGCGTCAGCGTGGTGATCACGTCCGGCGCCCTGACGATGCCCGCCTCGGCCACGGCTCCGCGGCCGCCGGGACCGACGACACCGAGACCGTGCGCGTCGTCGACGACCAGCGCGGCCCCGGTCGCGCGGCAGGCCTCGTGCAGCTCGGCCAACGGGGCGATGTCGCCGTCGACGCTGAAGACCGAGTCGGTGACCACGATCGCGCGCCGTTTGCCGCGGGTCTCCAGCGCGTGCCGGACCTGCCGGACGTCGCAGTGGCCGGCGACGACGACGTCGGCCTTGGACAGCCGCGTGCCGTCGATCAGCGAGGCGTGGATGTGCTGGTCGGCCACGATCGCCGTGCCCGGACCGGTGAGCGCCGTGACCGCGCCGAGGTTCGCGGCGTAGCCGCTGCTGAACACCAGCGCCGACTGCGCGCCGCAGAAGTTCGCGAGCTCGAACTCCAGCTCCGCGTGCAGCTCCGTCGATCCCGTGACCAGCCGCGACCCCGTGGAGCCCGCGCCCCACTTGAGCGTGGCGGCGGCCGCGGCGCCCGCGACGCGCTTGTCCTTGGCGAGCCCCAGGTAGTCGTTGCTCGCGAGGTCGAGGTCCGTCGAGTCCGCCGTGCGCGGCCGCAGCCGCCGGGTCAGCCCCGCCTTGGCGCGCGCTTGCGAGCGGACGTCGATCCAGTCGAACGTCGACTCACCACCACTGGAAATCGCCTCAGTTGTGCTCACGGTCACCGCGTGAGTCTCCCATCCGCCGACTAGCGTGCCGCTCGTGGACCTGTTCACCTTCACGCGCGCCGAGCTCACCTCACCGGTGCAGTTCGTCGGCGGCCGCTGGGTGGTGTCGGCCTACGACGACGTGCGCGCCGTGCTGGCCGACCCGGTCACGTACCTGCCCGACAACGCGCTGACCGCGGTCACCCCGGTCGCACCCGCCGCGCTGCGCGCCCTGGTGAGGGCCCGCTTCTCGCTGCCGCCGACCCTCGCGAACAACGGTTCCGCGTCGCACGCCGGTCTGCGGCGACTGGTGGCGTCGTTCTTCACGCCGGCGCGTGTCGCCGCCGCGGAGCCTCGCATCCGGGAGCTCGCGGTGGAACGCCTCGGTGGCATGGATCTCAGCCGGGGCGATCTCGTCAGCGGCCTGGCGTGGGACCTGCCGGCCGTCGTGCTGGTGGAGCTGCTCGGCCTGGAGAACGTCGACATCCCGACGCTGAAGCGCTGGAGCTCCGGCTCGCTCGAGTTCTTCTGGGGCGACATCTCCCGCGAGCGCCAGCTCGAGCTGGTCGACGACGTCGGCGACTTCCACCAATGGCTGGTCAAGCGCTACCACGCGCGGGACGGCGAGCTGTTCTGCGCGCTCGCCGACGCCGGTGTGTCCGCGCAGGACGCCGCCGGCCTGTGCTACTTCCTGCTGATCGCGGGGCAGGAGACGACGACCCAGTTGCTGTCCGCGGCTCTGCGCCGGGCGTTGCGGGACCGCCCGCTGTGGGCGCGGCTCGGCGAACCCGGTGTGGCGGAGTCGTTCGTGGAGGACGCGCTGCGGACCGAGACGCCCGTGGTGACGTGGCGACGGCTGACCGCTCGCGAGGTGGTGCTGTCCGGTGTGCGCGTTCCCGCGGGTGCCGAGCTCGTGTTGTTGTTGAGCGGCGAGGAAAGTGACCCGCGGCACCTCGCGTTCGGGTACGGCCGGCACTTCTGCCTCGGCGCGGGGCTGGCCCGGCTGGAGGCCGCCGTGACGCTGCGGACCGTGGCCGAGCACGAGCCCTCGCTGCACCTCGTGGGCCCGCCACCGGAGTGGCTGACCCTGCTGTCGTTCCGCGCGCCCCGGTCCGTCGGGGTCGCGCGGTGAGCCGGTCCGCCATTTCGTCCACCGGGGCGCTCGCGGCCGGTGTTTGATGCGGTGGTGATGAACCGCCAGCTTTCCGGAGTCCGCAAGAAGTCGCTGCTGGAGATGCTCGGCCCCGTGCCGGACGTCGACCCCGACCGCTACGGCGACGGCGGTCCGGTGGCCGTGCTGGAGAACCGCGTGGCGCGGCTGCTGGGCACCGAGGCCGCGTTGTTCGTGCCGACGGGGACGATGGCGCAGCAGATCGCGCTGAGGTGCTGGGCCGACCGCACGCACAACCCGATCGTGGCGATGCACCCGCGGGCGCACCCGCTGCACCACGAGGACGACGCGCTGACCGTGCTGTCCGGCCTGCGTCCGGTCAAGGTGCGCGACGACGAGGTGGGCACCTGCCCGGAGCCGTTCGGGACGCTGCTGGTGGAGGTGCCGGACCGGGAGGCGGGGTTCGTCCTGCCGACGTGGGACGAGCTCACGGCCGTGGTCGACCTGGCGCGTGAGCGGGACGCGGTCGTGCACCTCGACGGCGCGCGGCTGTGGGAGAGCACGGTGGGCCTGGGCAAACCGCTGGCCGAGATCGCCGGGCTGTTCGACTCGGTGTACGTCTCGTTCTACAAGTCGCTGGAGGGCATCTCCGGCGCGGCGCTCGCCGGCAGCGAGGACTTCGTCGAGCAGGCCCGGGTCTGGCGGCACCGGTACGGCGGCATGCTGTTCCAGCAGTGGCCCGCGGCGCTGTCCGCGCTGCACGGCCTGGACACCGTGCTGCCCCGGCTGGGCACCTACGTCGAGCACGCCAAGGTGGTCGCCGCCGCGATGGACCTGCCGGAGCCGCACACCCACCAGTTCGCGCTGCACCTGCCCGGCGACCCGGCGCGGCTGACCGAGCTGAGCGGGGAGTTCCTCGGCTCGTTCTGGCAGGACGGCCCGCTGGCCAAGACCGAGGTCACGGTCGCGGAGCCCGCGCTGGGGTGGACCGCGGACGAGGTGAGCGCCGCCTGGGCGGAGCTGCGCGCCGCGCTGGGCTGAGCGCCGGTCCTCGGCGAGGTGCGGGGCTCGTCCGCCCACGGGGAGCTGCCCGGACCGGCACCTGTTCCGCGGGCTCGCCGGCGATCTCCCGGGACCTGCTCCCCACAGCGGCGGACCTCGGCGGCCCGGTGATCACCGCACCGAGAACGCGACGTCGCTCACCTGGCTGTTGGACCGGCGGGTGCGAGGTGCGACGATGCCGGGGCTGTGAGGGGAGCGCGAGGAAGCCGGTGCGAATCCGGCGCCGTCCCGCGACTGTGACCGGTCGGGCTGTGTTGGAGCAGCCGGCCAGGGAGTCAGGAACTCGTCCCCCTCTTATTCGACCGGCCACGGGCGTGGACACCCGAGGAAGGACTTCACCGAGCATGTTCCCCTTTTCGGCTGTCGTCGGACACGACGACCTCCGGCTGGCCCTTCTGCTGAACGCCGTGCACCCCGGCATCGGCGGCGTTCTCGTCCGCGGGGAGAAGGGGACCGCGAAGTCGACGATCGTGCGCGCCCTCGCCGCGCTGCTCCCCGAGCTGGACGTCTCGCGGGACTGCCGGTTCGGCTGCGTGCCCGGCACGACCGACTGCCCCGACGCGCCGCACGAGGGTGTGCAGCGGCGTCCGGCCAAGCTCGTCGAGCTGCCCGTCGGCGCCACCGAGGACCGGCTGGTCGGGTCCCTCGACCTGGAGAAGGCGCTGACCGAGGGCGTCCGGGCGTTCCAGCCGGGACTGCTCGCCGCGGCGCACCGCGGCGTGCTCTACGTCGACGAGGTCAACCTGCTGCACGACCACCTCGTCGACCTGCTGCTCGACGCCGCCGCGATGGGCCGCGCGCACGTCGAGCGCGAGGGCGTCTCGATCTCGCACGCCGCCCAGTTCCTGCTGGTCGGCACCATGAACCCGGAGGAGGGCGAGCTGCGGCCGCAGCTCCTCGACCGGTTCGGGCTGACCGTGTCGGTGAAGGCGGCGCGGGACGTGGGCGTGCGCACCGAGGTGATCCGCCGCCGGCTCGCCTACGAGGCCGCCCCGGCGACGTTCGCCGGTCGGTGGGCCGACGAGGACGCGCGGCTCAAGCAGCAGATCACCAACGCGCGCGCGAACCTGTCCCGGGTGTCCCTCCCGGACTCCGAGTTGCGCCGCATCGCCGCTGTCTGCGCGGCTTTCGAGGTCGACGGCATGCGCGCGGACCTCGTCGTGGCCCGTACCGCGACCGCGCACGCGGCGTGGCGCGGCGCCGAGAGCGTCGAGGAGTCCGACGTCGAGGTCGCGGTCCGGCTCGCGCTGCCGCACCGGCGCCGCCGCGACCCGTTCGACGAGCCGGGCATCGAGGAGCAGCAGCTCGAGGACGCGATGCGCCAGGCGGCCGAGCACGCGCAGGAACCGGACGGACCGGACGACGGTCCGGATGACGACGGACCGGACGGCGGTCCGGACGACGGTCCGGGCGGCGGCGACCTGCCCGAACCGCAGGAAGGCCCGGCCGGCAACGGGAACGCGCCCCAGGACCGGCCCGCTCCCGAGCCCGCGCCCGCGTTCAAGGCGCGGCTGATGGAGGTCCCCGGCGTCGGGGAGGGCGCGCCCGGCAAGCGGTCCAGGGCCCGTGCCCGCACCGGCCGGGTCGTGCGGTCGTCCACCGTGGACGGAACCGGTCTGCACCTGGTCGACACCCTGACGACCGCGGCGCCGCACCAGGCCGCGCGGGGCCGCACCGGGCCGGGGCTCGTGCTGACCGGAACGGACCTCCGCAGGGCGGTCCGGGAGGGCAAGGAGTCGAACCTCGTCCTGTTCGTCGTCGACGCCTCCGGCTCGATGGCGGCGCGCCAGCGCATGTCGGCGGTCAGCGGCGCGGTGATCTCGCTGCTGCGCGACGCCTACCAGCGCAGGGACAAGGTCGGCGTGGTGACGTTCCGCGGCAGCCAGGCCGAGGTCGCGCTGCCACCGACGACGTCCGTCGACGCGGCGGCGGCCCGGCTCAGGAAGATGCGCACCGGAGGCAGGACGCCGCTCGCGGACGGCCTGCTGAAAGCCCACCGCGTGCTGGAGGTCGAGCACCTGCGCGATCCGCGCAAGCGCCCGCTCGTCGTGCTGCTGACCGACGGCCGTGCCACCTCGTCCGGTCTCGGCGGCGACCCGGCCGCGGACGCGATCAAGGCGGCGGGCCTGCTCGCGCAGACCGCCGTCGTGGTCGTGGACTGCGAGCAGGGCCACGTCCGGCTCGGCCTCGCGCAGAAGGTCGCCGACGCGCTGCGGGGCGCGTGCGTCCGCCTGGAAGAGCTGTCCGCCGACCACCTCGCCGGCGTCGTCCGGGCCGCGTAAGGAGATCACCGTGCCTCAAGGACAACCCACCGCGGTGCCGAAGGACGGCCTGACCACCCGGCAGCGCCGCAACCGGCCGCTGCTGATGCTGCACACCGGTGAGATGAAGGGGAAGTCGACGGCGGCGTTCGGCATGGCGCTGCGCGGCTGGAACCAGGGCTGGGACATCGGCGTGTTCCAGTTCGTGAAGTCCGCCAAGTGGAAGGTGGGCGAGGAGACCGCGTTCAAGGCGCTCGGCCGCCTGCACGACCAGACCGGCGAGGGCGGCGCCGTCGAGTGGCACAAGATGGGCGAGGGCTGGTCCTGGTCGCGCAAGCAGGGCACCGAGTCCGACCACGCCGCCGCCGCGCTCGAGGGCTGGCAGGAGATCGCGCGGCGGCTGCGGTCCGAACGCCACGGCTTCTACGTGCTCGACGAGTTCACCTACCCCCTGCACTGGGGCTGGATCGACGTCGACGAGGTGGTGGAGGCGCTGGTCACCAGGCCGGGGCACCAGCACGTCGTGATCACCGGCCGGTACGCGCCGCAGAAGCTGGTCGACGCCGCGGACCTCGTGGTGGAGATGACCAAGGTCAAGCACCCGATGGACGCCGGGCAGAAGGGCCAGCGGGGGATCGAGTGGTGAACCGGCTGGTCGTCGCGGCGCCGGCGTCGGGCAGCGGCAAGACCACGGTCGCGACAGGACTGATGGCCGCGCTGCGCCGGGCGGGGTCACGGGTCGCGCCGTTCAAGGTGGGACCCGACTACATCGACCCCGGCTACCACTCGCTCGCCACCGGCCGGCCCGGCCGCAACCTCGACCCCGTCATGGTGGGCGAGCACCGGGTCCCCGGCCTCTTCGCGCACGGCGCCAGGGGCTGCGACATCGCCGTGGTCGAGGGCGTGATGGGCCTGTTCGACGGCCGGGTCGACACCGCGGGCGTCGGCTCGACCGCGCACGTCGCCAAGCTGCTCAACGCGCCGGTGCTGTTCGTCGTGGACGCGCGCGGGCAGAGCCGGTCGCTCGCCGCGCTGCTGCACGGGTTCCGCGGCTACGACCCGACGGTCCGGCTCGGCGGCGTGATCCTCAACCAGGTCGGGTCGCAGCGCCACGAGCAGGTCCTGCGCTCCGCCTGCGACGAGGTCGGCCTCGACGTCCTCGGCGTGCTGCCGCGCGATCCGCAGTTCTCGCTGCCCTCGCGGCACCTGGGGCTCGTGACGGCGGTGGAGCACGGGCAGGAGGCCGTCGCCGCCGTGGACGCCATCGCCGCCGCCGTGGCGCGGCACGTCGACCTCGACGCGGTGCGCAGGCTCGCTTCCGTGCCCGCGATGGCGGTCGCCGCGTGGGAGCCGCAGGTCGAGCCGGTCAGCGGCGAACCGCTGGTCGCGGTGGCGGGGGGAGCGGCGTTCACGTTCGGCTACGCCGAGCACGTCGAGGTGCTCCTGGCGGCGGGCGCGGCCGTGGCCGTCGTCGACCCGCTCCACGACGAGGAGCTCCCAGAAGGCACCGCCGGCCTGGTGCTGCCGGGCGGGTTCCCCGAGCAGCACGCGGAAGCGCTGTCGGCCAACGCGGGGCTGCGCGCCGCCGTGGCCCGGTTCGCCCGGTCGGGCGCGCCCGTCCACGCGGAGTGCGGCGGGCTGCTGTACCTCGCGCGCTCGCTCGACGGGCACCCGATGTGCGGGGTGCTCGACGCCGAGGGGTTCATGACGCCGAAGCTGACCTTGGGCTACCGCGACGCGGTCGCGTCGGCGAGCTCGTCGCTGCACCCGGCGGGCAGCCGCGTGACCGGCCACGAGTTCCACCGGACCCGGCTGTCCACACCGCACTCGGCCCCGCCGGCCTGGCACTGGCGCGGGGTCGACTCGCGACCGGTCGCCGAGGGCTTCGTGGCGGGCGGCGTGCACGCGTCCTACCTGCACACGCACCCGGCCGGTGATCCCGAGGCGGTGGCCCGTTTCGTGCGGGCCTGCCACCCGTTCGTGGCCGGAGCGGCAAGCGGTACGGTCTTCGCTTAAGCCTCTCGCCGAAACCCCTGTGGAGCTGTCGTGACGACGACCGGTCGGGTCTCCTTCGTCGGCGCCGGTCCCGGTGCCGCCGACCTCATCACCCTCCGCGGCGCCCGCCGCATCGCGGAAGCCGACGTGGTGGTCTGGGCTCCCAGCGCGGTGGACGTCGAGTGCGTTCGCGAGCACGCCCGCCCCGACGCCGAGCTGGTCGACTTCTCGCGCGTGAGCGCCGAGGAGATCGCGGACCTGTACCGCCGTGCCGCCGCCTCGCGGCAGGTGGTCGTGCGCCTGCACGCGGGCGACGCCGCGACCGGCGGTGGTGTGCAGGAGCAGCACGACCTGTGCGTGCGCCTGGGCCTCGAGGTCGAGGTGGTGCCCGGTGTGTCGGTCGTGGCCGCCGCCGCGGCCAGGATCGGCCGGGAGATCACGGCGACCGAGGCGTCGTCCGCCGTGCTGATCTCGCCGGAGAGCAGCGAGCTCGTCCGCGAGTACGCCGCGTTGCAGACCACGATGGCCGCCACGGTCTCCGGTGCGCGCACCGGGCAGTTCGTCGAGAAGCTGCTGGAGGGCGGCTACCCGGCCGAGACCCCGGTCGTCGTGGCGTACAAGGTGAGCCAGGCCGACGAACTGGTCGTGCACACCACGGTCGGCGAGCTGGAGTCGGTGGTGAAGCAGCACAAGCTGTACCGCCCGACCCTGTTTCTGGTCGGCACCGCGGTGAAGCCGCCCACGCGCCGCGTCTCGACCTCGGCCACCACGTCGGTCGACGAACCGATCCGCGCCGCCCGTCCCACCCGCTGGTCGCGCCGTGCCGCCTCGCGCATCGCGACGCGGGCCGACGAGCCGATCCCCGCGCCCGCCCCGGTCGTCCCGGCATCCGCCCCGGCTCCCGCGCCCGCGGGCGAGCCGAACCCGGCGTGGACCGCGGTCGAGGAAATACAGCAGTCGGTGCGCAAGCCGGCCGAGGAGTCCGCGCCCAAGCCGAAGCTGACCGTCGTCGCCGCGGAGAAGGCGAAGCCGCCGACGGTGCGCGCCTCCACCTCGGCCAAGAAGAAGCCCGCCGCCCGTAAGCCCAAGCGCACCGCCGGCAACTGATGGCACTCGAGGAGCTGCGCGCGGCGGCGGGCCGTCCCGTCGAGGTCGTCGACGCCGCGGACGGCCTGCGTCCCGCGCTGAACGCGTGCCGCGCCGGCTCCGCCGTGATCGTCGAGCTGGCCGAGGGCATCGGTCCCGCCGAGATCGGCGCGGGTCTCGCCGGCTGGCGCCGCACGCTCGTGGTGTCGGACGGCGGCGAGCTGACCACTGTGGACCCGCGTGACGCGGTGACCCGCCGCTGGACGTCGCCGGACGCGGTGTTGTCCCTGGCGGACACCGAGTTCCTCCGGTCGGCCGACGGCTGGGCGCTGCCGGACGACGCCTTCGCGAGCCGTTCGCACGTGCTCGGCGCCGAGGTCCGCGCGTTCGTGCTGGCCCGGCTCGCCCCGCGTCCCGGCGTGCTGGTGTGGGACGTGCTGGCCGGGTCCGGCGCGGTGGGGGTGGAGTGCGCGCGGCTGGGCGCCGCGGTGCTCGCCGTGGAGCCCGACCCCGTGCAGTGCGTGCGGATCATCGCGAACGCGTCCGCCCACGGCGTCGACGTCCGCGTCGAGGAGGCCGAGCTGGACACGGCGGCCTTGCCGCGGCCCGACGCGGTGTTCGTCGGCCGCGGTGAGCTGCGCGAGGTCAAGGCGTGCGCGGCGGTGTCCGCCCGGCGCGTCGTGGTCGCGACGGAACGGGTCGACGAGATCGTGCCCGCCCGTGATGCGTTGCAGGCCGCGGGGTACGAGGTGGAGGGCGTGCACTGGACCGCCTCGCGCCTGCTCGACTCGGGTTTCGCCCCGGCGGTGCCCGTGACGGTGTTGTGGGGAACCAAGAAGTGATCGGAGTCTTCGCCGGCCCCGGTCGGCGCGGTGACGCGGCCGACCTCGCGGGCCTGCTGGGTGCGGACGCGGTCGTGCCGGACGGCTTGGTCAAACCGGCCCTGCACCAGCTGTGGCCGCGGCTCGGCGCGGTGGTGCTGTTCCTGGACGCGGGCTCCGCGGTCCGGCTGATCGCGCCCCTGTTGCGGGACAGGCGGACCGACCCCGCCGTGGTGTGCGTGGACGAGCACTTCGCGGTGGCGCTGGCCGGTGCCGCGGACGCGCTCGCCCGCCAGGTCGCGGACCTGCTGAACCGCACGGCCGTGGTGACCAGCGGCCCGTCGATCGACTCGGTGCTCGACGAGCTGGTGGAGCAGCTCGACGCCACCGCGGACGGCGACGTCGAGGCCTGCGTCGCGGCCATCGACGCGGGCGAGAAGGTGGTGCTGCGCAACCCGTTGAGCTTCCCGCTGCCCGCACTGCCGCCGAACGTCGTGGCGGAGGGCGAGGACGCGACGTGGGTGATCGTCGTCGACGACCGCGCCGCCGCGACGAAGGGCAACGTGCTGCGGATCGTGCCGCGCACCCTCGTCGTCGGCGTGGGCTCCACGCGGGGTGCCTCGGCCACGAGCGTCGGTGCCGCACTGTCCGAACTGGACTCCCAGGGCGGCCTGGACCTGCGCGCCATCAAGGCGTTCGCGACCGCGGACGCCAAGGCCGACGAGCCCGGCATCGTCGACGCCGTGGAGGACTGGGGTTTCTGGCACGGCGACACCGCCGAGCTGCTGACGTACCCGACCGAGGAGCTCGCGGAGATCGGCGTGCCGAACCCGAGCTCGGTGGTGCGCAACTCGATGGGCACCGCGAGCGTCGCGGAGGCGGCGGCGTTGCGGGGCGCGCGGAGCATCGGGCACGGCGGCCAGGTCGAGCTGGCGGCCGAGAAGTTCAAGCGGGACAACGTGACCGTGGCCGCCGCGCGGGTGCTGCCGCGGGGACGGCTCGCGCTGGTCGGGCTCGGCCCTGGCGGGGCGGAGGAGCGCACGCCGCGCGCGGAAGCGGAGATCAGGCGAGCGGCGTTCGTGGTCGGCGCACCCGAGGCGATCGACGCCGTCGGGCCGTTGCTGCGGTCGGGCACCGAGATCCGCCACGAGGGCGCGTGCGAGCTGGCGGCACGCGGCGCGGCGGTCGCGTTCGTCGCTTTCGGAGCAGGGCCGACGCTGGACGGTCCGGTCGACGCCGACGTGGTCGTGGTGCCCGGAGTGGAGAATCGCTGAGTCGGGAATCGCTGGCGTTCTTCGCGTGTGAGTCAACTGTGAAGCCGGAGTTGCCCGACTAGTGGCGGTTGTGCCGTTGATTCTCCGCCCGTGACGCTGTGTGGGCTGCTGCTCGACTCCCTGCACACAGCACCATCGGGAAGGACTGCAACATGGCGAAAACCCTGCATCGCCTGATCGTGTCCGTTGTGGTGTCCGCTCTCGCGAGCATCTTCTTCGTCGCCCCGGCCGCCAACGCCGACGACGTCTCACCGATGATCGTCGGTGGCACGCGCGCCAGCACGTCGACGTACCCGTGGGTCGTCTACCTGGCGTCGACGTCCGGCTCGCAGTTCTGCGGTGGAACGCTGGTGAAGGCCAACAAGGTCGTCACCGCCGCCCACTGCGTGTCCGGCCGTTCCGCCTCCAGCACCCGCGTGGTGCACGGGCGTGACGACAAGCAGAGCACCGCGGGCACCGTCGCGAGCGTGACCCGCATCTGGGTGCACCCGAGCTACCGCACCGCGACCTCCGGCTACGACGTGGCCGTGCTGACGCTGGACCGCAACATCAGCTCCGCCACCCTGCCGCTCGCCACCCCGTCCGACACGGCCCTGTACGCGGCGGGCAACTCCGCGCTGATCCTCGGCTGGGGCACCACGTCCTCCGGTGGTTCCGCCTCGCGGTACCTGCTCAAGGCCAACGTGCCGCTGACCTCGGACGCGACCTGCCGGACCGCGTACTCGCAGTACAGCAGCACCGCGATGGTGTGCGCGGGCTTCCCGCAGGGCGGCGTCGACACCTGCCAGGGCGACTCCGGTGGCCCGCTGGTCTACGGCGGCAAGCTGATCGGTGACACGTCGTGGGGCCGCGGTTGCGCCAGTGCCGGCTACCCCGGCGTGTACGGCCGGATCGCCACGTACTACTCGGAGATCACCGCTCAGCTCTGAGCGGTCGCGGTTCTGTTGCAGGGTGCGCGCTTCAGCGTGCACCCTGCCTGCATGGCTGATCTCGAAGCGATGCCCGAGGACTGGTCGAGCGCACTGGTCGTCGTCGCTCACCCCGACGACATGGAGTACGGCGGTGCGGGCGCTATCGCGCGGTGGACCGCTCAAGGCAAGAAGGTCGCATACCTGCTCGCGTCCCGCGGCGAGGCCGGGATCGACTCGATGGACCCCGCGACCGCGGCGCCGCTGCGGGTGGAGGAGCAGATCGCGTCCTGCGCGGCGGTGGGAGTGACGGAGGTCGAGTTCCTCGACCACCCGGACGGCATCATCGAGTACGGCGTTCCGCTGCGGCGCGACATCGCGGCCGCCATCCGCCGGCACCGGCCGGAGTGCGTGATCACCGGCAACTACCGCGAGACGTGGCCCACCGGTGGCCTGAACATGGCGGACCACATCGCCGTCGGGCGGGCGACCGTGGACGCGGTCCGGGACGCGGGGAACCGGTGGATCTTCCAGGACCAGGGACTTGAGCCGTGGAACGGCGTCAAGTACGTGGCGGCGGCGTCCTCACCGTTGGCGACGCACGCCGTGGACATCACCGATTCGTTCGATGCATCGGTGGCCTCGCTGCGCGCGCACAAGCTCTATCTGGAGGCGCTGAGCGGCGACATGGCCGAACCGGAGCCGTTCCTCCGTTCGATGGCGGAGGCGGTCGGAACGCGGTTCGGCGGGGTGCTGGCGACCTCCTTCGAGCTCCTGGCGCTGTGACCATGTTCCCTTCGGCTGGACACGGCGGATCCGGTGTGGATGCTTCTACGCATGCCCTTTGAACAGCACTACCTGGCCGGCCTCGACCTGCGGGGCCGGCGCGTCCTCGTGGTCGGCGGAGGCACGGTCGCGCAGCGCCGCCTGCCCCGCCTGATCGCGTCCGGCGCCGTCGTCGATCTCGTGTCGCCGTCCGTGACCCCCGCCGTGCAGGGCATGGTCGACGCGGGAGAGCTGACGTGGCACCGGCGCCGTTACGAGGCCGGTGACGTCGAGGGCGCGTGGTACGTGCTGGCCTGCACGTCGGACATCGAGGTCAACGCACAGATCGGCGAAGAGGCGCTGTCTCAGCGTGTGTTCTGCGTGCGCGCGGACATCGCGGTCGAGGGCACGGCCGTGACACCGGCCACCGGCACGCACGACGGGATGCTGCTCGGCGTGCTGGCGGGCGGTGAGCACCGCCGTTCGGCCTCGGTGCGCGACGGCCTCGTGGCGGCGCTGCGCGACGGCCGCATCGCCGACCAGGCCACGCCGCCGGTCGGTGTCGCGCTGGTCGGCGGCGGTCCCGGCGACCCCGAGCTGATCACCGTGCAGGGCAAGCGCTTGCTGGCCCACGCCGACGTGGTCGTGGCCGACCGCCTGGCACCGCGCGAACTGCTGGAAGAACTGCCCGCGCACGTCGAGGTCGTGGACGCGGCGAAGATCCCGTACGGCCGTGCGGCCACACAGGAGTTCATCAACCAGACGCTGGTCGACCGCGCCAAGGAGGGGAAGTTCGTCGTCCGCCTGAAGGGCGGCGACCCGTACGTCTTCGGGCGCGGCTTCGAGGAGCTGCTGGCGTGTGCGGAGGCAGGCATCCCGGTGACCGTCGTGCCAGGCGTGACGTCGGCGTTCGGTGTGCCGGCCCTGGCCGGTGTGCCGGTGACGCACCGAGGCGTGGCGCACGAGGTGGTAGTCGTCTCCGGCCACGTCGCCCCGGACGACCCGCGCTCTCTCGTCGACTGGCCCGCAATCGCACGCCTGCAAGGCACCGTCGTGCTGATGATGGCAGTCGAACGCGCCGGTGCGTTCGCCACGGCGTTGATGCAGGGCCGTCCCGGCTCCACCCCCGTCGCCGTGGTCCAGGAAGGCAGCACGGCGTCCCAGCGCGTGCTGAGGTCCACTTTGGACTCGCTGGCCGCCGACATGGAGGCGCAGCAGATCCGCCCGCCGGCGATCATCGTGGTCGGGCCGGTGGCCGGCATCGCGCCCGCGGAGTGAGCGCGTAGTCGCTTGAGGGGCAGTTCGGCCGGTACCACGTCCGTGGGCGGCGCCTGCCGGGTGATGTGCGGGCTGCCTGCGTCTGGGTAGCGGCTGCCACGTCGGCCGGGCCGCTTCGGGCGGGCGCCACGTCCGTGAACAACACCCGCCACACGATGCACGGGCCACCGGCCCCACACACGGCAAAGGCCGCCTCCCCGCAGCGGGGAGGCGGCCTTCACGGTGTACGGATCAGTGCTGCGGTGCCCGGCGCGGACGCCCGGTGCGTTCGGTGCGGCCGAAGGTGCGACCACCCTCGGAACGCTCCGCACGACGCGGACCACCGCGGAACTCGCCGCCCTCGGAGCGACGGCCGGAGCCGCCGCGGCCGGCGGTGGCCGGTGCGCCGAAGCGACGGCCGGTGCCGCCACTGCGGCGGGCGGGCTTCTCGCGTTCCACGATCGGCTCGCCGCTCGGGGTGCGGGCTCCGGTGATGCGGATCAGGTCGTCGTCACCGGGGCGCACCTTCGTGCTCTCCGGGTGGATGCCGGCGCGGGCGGCCATGCCCTGGACGGCGCGGCGCTGGTCGTGCGTGACCAGCGTGACGACCGTGCCGGACTGGCCCGCGCGAGCCGTGCGGCCCGCTCGGTGCAGGTAGTCCTTCGGGTCCGCCGGCGGATCGACGTGGACGACCAGTGAGACGTCGTCGACGTGGATGCCGCGCGCGGCGACGTCCGTGGCGATCAGGACCGGCATGGTGCCCTCGCGGAACTCGCCGAGCACACGCGTGCGCGCGCTCTGCGCCTTGCCGCCGTGCAACGCGCCGGCGTTGACGCCGACCGAGCGCAGCTTCTTGGCCAGGCGGTCGACGTGGTGCTTGGTGCGCACGAACATGATCGTGCGGCCCTCGCGCGCGGCCACCTCGGTCACCACGTTCTGCTTGTCCTCAGCGGACACGAACAGCAGGTGGTGCTCCATCGTCGTGACGCTCGCCGTGGCCGGGGCCACCGAGTGCGTCACCGGGTTGTGCAGGTACTGGCGGACCAGCTTGTCCACGTCGCCGTCGAGCGTCGCGGAGAACAGCAGGCGCTGGCCGTCCTGCGGGGTCAGGTCGAGGATCGCGCGGACCTGGGGCATGAAGCCCATGTCCGCCATCTGGTCGGCCTCGTCCAGCGCGGTGATCTCGACCTCGGAGAGGTCGCAGGTCCCCTGGCGGACGTGGTCGGACAGACGACCCGGCGTGGCGATCAGCAGGTCGACGCCGCGCCGCAGGTGGTCGATCTGGCGGGGGAACGACGTGCCGCCGACGACCACGCGGCACCACAGGCCCAGCGCGCGGGCGTGCGGCGTGAGAGCCGTCTCCACCTGCATCGCGAGCTCGCGGGTGGGCACGAGGATCAGTCCGCGCGGCTTGTGCGGCACCGAGCGGCCGCCCGCGAGGCGGGTCAGCATCGCGAGGCCGAACGCCAGCGTCTTGCCGGAGCCCGTCTGGCCCCGGCCGAGGATGTCCCGGCCCGACATCGCGTCGGGCAGGGTGGCCGCCTGGATGGGGAACGGCTCGGTGATTTCGTTGGCGACGAGCGACTTGATCAGCGCGTCGGCCAAGCCGAGTTCGGCGAACGAGGGCAGCGGGCCTTCCGGCAGCGTGCTCTCGAAGTGCTCGGCGACGATCGGTTCCTCGACCCGCTGCTGCGGACGCGAGGAGTTGCCCTGGCGGCCCGAGCGGCGCCGCGGCCTGCGGCTGAAAGAGCGCTCGGAACGACCTTCGGACATAGTCGGCAAAACAAACCTCCGAGACATGGCACGTCTCAAGGCTGCCCCGCGCTTACCGCGGTGCCAGTTCACAAGGACGAGCCCGGCGTGGTGGTCACGCCTGAATGAGTGGGTGGACGCACCGGTCAACGGCGGTCAAGCCTTCATCGGTGCATTAACAGTCTAGCTGATCTATGCCAATCCGGTGCGCGCGCGGCCGTGTCGTTGGACACGGCCGCGCGCGTCCGCGCCTCAGGACGTGCCCGCCACGTCCAGCAGCGTCTCCACCAGCGCGGACGGGTCGCCGATCTCCGGCGGGAGGCCGCGCGCGGCGAACCACCCGCAGATGTTGCGGACGTCCCGGTCGAGGAACTCGGCCCCGCGCGGGTTCGCGACGAGGTCGACCACCTGCGGCAGGTCGATCATGACCAGCCTGCCGTCGTGGACCATCAGGTTGAACGCGGACAGGTCGCCGTGGGTGAGGCCCGCCTCCGCGAGCGTCGTCAACGTGCCGACGAGCTGGCGCCACAGGTCGAGCAGCTCGTCCTCGCCGGGACGGACCTGCGCGAGCCTCGGGGCGGCGTTGCCCTCGTCGTCACCGATGAACTCCAGCAGCAGCTCGGTGCCGCTGCGCTGCACGGGGTACGGCACGGGTGCGCCGATCCGCCACAGCCTGGCGAGCGCGGCGAACTCCGCGACCGCCCACTGCTCCGCGATCAGGTTGCGCCCGAACGCGGTGCGGTTCTGGACGGCCCGCGTCTCGCGGGACTTCTTCAGCCGGCGACCCTCCAGGTACCCCGCGTCGCGGTGGAACATCCGGTGGTCGTTGCTGCGGTAGCGCTTGGCCGCGAGCAGGCACGCCTTCTCGCCGATCGCGCGTTCCAGCAGGAAGACGTCCGCCTCCTTGCCGGTCTTCACGATCCCCAGCTCGCGGTCGACCGCGGCCAGTTCGGTGACGAGCCAGCTCGGGTGCGGTGCGGGACCCTGCTCGGCGTCGCCCCAGGTGGACCAGCGGTCGCCGTCCTCGGGGGTGTCCGCGGTGCTGAGCTGGTCCTCGCGCAGGCGGGCGATCCGCAGCTTTTCTTCTTCTGTCATGCGGCCGCGGCGGGTGGGCCCCGCATCGCTGTTCTTGCCGCGCTTTCCCTTGCGACGCATCAGATCGGCGTCGTCGTCGAAAGAGGATTCGTAACGCTCGTAAAGGTCGTGCTCGCGCACGGTGGGGTCTCCCGGGAAGTGGAGGTGACCGCCCCACAGGCGCTCTGCGATCAAACGGTGCTGATCAGGCGCGAGGGGCGGAGGGACGGGTCGCGGTGCCACGTCCGTCGACAGGCTCTGACACAACGCACCTCCTCGTTCCTCAACGCCGCGCTTCGGCTGCGGTGGAGCTTGCCCGGCCGCCCCTGAAGCGCGCAACCGAATTAACCGGTGATCAGGTCCGCGGTCTTCTCGCCGGTCGGCACGAGCCGAATCCCGGCCTTCTCCGCGAGCCTGACCAGGCCTTTCAGGTCGCTCGGCTCGGTGGCGGCGGTGGCGATGGCCCGCGCGAGCAGCCCCTTGTGGGCCTTGTTGAAGTGGCTGACGACCCTGCCCTCGCTCGTGACCACCCGGACGACGACGGCGTGCGGGATCTTCGCGAGGCTCGAGTAGGCGCCCGAACGCAGGTCGACGACGAACTCGTCGAGGTTCGCGAGCAGCGGCTCCAGGACCGGCTTCCACACCGTGCGCAGGCTGCCGTGGGACGGCAGGGTGGTGCCGCCGGACAGCCGGTACGCGGGCACCGGATCGCCGCCGCGCACCGCTCCGAACAGCGCCGACGCGATGGCGAGCCGCCGACGGGCGCGGTCTTTTCCGGCCTTCTTGAGCGACGGGAAGTCCAGGTTGTCGTAGAGGACGCCGGTGTAGCGCAGGAGGGCGGGCGTCGTCGCCGACGTGCGCAGGGCGGCGTTGCGGTGCACCTCGTCGGCCTGGCGTTCGGAGATCCCGAGCGCCTCGATGCTCGCCGGGACGTCCTTCGCGAGGTCGACCAGCGCGGACACCAGCTTGTCGCGCACGGGGGTGAGCTCGGGGAACGACAGCGCGCCGAGGTCGAGCGGCGGGCCCTCGCCGCCGATCGCCTTGGTCTCCGACGGGGGAAGCAGCACCAGCACGGTTGGCAAGAGTAGGGCAACTCCGGAAAACCGCTGGACCGGCGTGGTGCTCTGGTGTGCGTGGACGCATTGGACCGCTTGTACGACTCGCTCGACGCACGGCTGCGCCCGGAGGACGTGGCCGTCCTGGTGCTGGAGGCGCAGCCGGAGCTGACGCGGCGTGAGCGCGCGGTGGTCGACGCCGTGGCGTCGCACGCGCACCGCTGGCTCGGCTTCTCCGGGATGAACGCCGACTACGCCCGCCCGGTCGGGGCCGCGCGCCAGGTCGAGGCGGCCCGCGTGGTGTTCGGGGTGGACGGTGCCGTCGTCGACCCCGACGACCCGATCTCCGTGCTGGAGTTCGCGGCGCTGGCCGGCGCGGAGATCGACTGGGACCCGGAGCACACCGACTTCCTCGCCGACCGGCTCAACCGGACGGCGCGGGCCGCCGCGGGCATCGAGCTGTCGAAGCGCCAGTACAACCGGCGCTTCCGCGTGCTGCGCCGGCTTTCCGCGAAGGCGGGCCGCCTGGAACGCATGCAGGTGATGCGCCGCATGACGCTGCTCGCGTCGGCCGGGTTCGCCGGTGCGATCGACAGCGACCGGTTCCGCGCGGACGTCGACGCGGCGTGCTTCGTCGCCTACTACACCGCGCGGCGCAAGCTGCGCCGCGAGTTCTCGCTCGCGGGCCGCGAGAACCCGTTCGACCAGGTGGCGGACGTCCTGTTCGCGCGCTGCAAGGCCCACCGCGGCACCGACTGGGAGATGATCGCGCTGGCCTGCCCGACGTGGGACGTCCTGCGCCGGCTGCGGCCCGACCAGCTCGGCGAGCTGCTCGGCAGGTGGTCCGCGGCGACCAGGTCGGTGGCCGCGCTCCTGGCCGAGCTGTGGCGTTCGTCCGAGATCGACCGGGCGACCATGGTCGTGCGAGGCGGTGTCGACTCGTCGACGTGGAACGCGTTGGCGGGCGCCTACAACGCCGCGCGCAGCGGCTGGATCACCTCGCTGCACGCGGCGGGGCTGACCTCGCTGATCGCGGAGGCGTGGCCGGGCAAGGTCATGCGCGTGATGGCCGCCGACCTCGCCGCGTGGCACCGGGAGGTGGGCGGTGGCCTGCACCCGGACACCGCGGTGTGGTCACGTCTGCCGTTGCCCTGGGAGGTGCTCGACGGCACGGCGACCTGCACGCGTGCCGACGTGGAGGCGGCGTGCCGTGAGGAGCGCGTCGATCCGGAACGTTCCGGGTGGACGGCACCGCGGACGCACCGCGCGATCGCGCGCTTCCGGCCGACCCCGGAGCTCGTGCACGGCGTCACGGTGTCGGATCCGGTGTGGGCCATGGTGTTGCGCCGCGCACGGGTGTTCAGCGGCAAGCCGCTGTCGACCCGGGTATTCGGTGGACAGGACGCGAGCGGCTGAGTGATGCTGGTACCGCGTGCGGTTGTAGCTCAGTGGTAGAGCGCCCGGCTCTGGGACCGGGTGGACGCCGGTTCGAGCCCGGTCGGCCGGACGCGTGGACCACGTAGCTCAGTGGTGGAGCACCCGGCTCTCATCCGGGAGGACGCCGGTTCGAGCCCGGTCGTGGTTCTCAGGGAGCCTGCAACGTCAGGTACGCGAGGCCGAGCGTGCCGCGCCATCCGCGCAAGCGGTAGGTGCGGTGCGCGTCGGCCCTCGCCCTGATCTCCGCGGCGTGCTCGGCGTCCGGGTGCTCGCGCAGCCAGCGCTCCCGCGCGAGGGCGTGCCCGTTCTCGAACACGTCCCACTCGTCGAGGCTCGCCTGTTCCACCGCGAGCAGCCGGTACCCGTGCGTGTGCGCCAGGTCGACCAGGTCCGCCAGGGAGCTGTACTGGTTGCGCGGGATCGGCATCGCGGCCAGCTCGTCCGCGGTCGGCTCGCGTTCCCAGAAACCCTCGCCCAGCAACAACTTCCCACCCGGTCGCAGCAGCCCCCGCACGGCCGTGAGCGCGTTCGCCGTGTACTGCAACGGATCTCCGCCCCACACCTGGCTGGCGCCGTTCACCACGACGACGTCGACCGGCCCGCCGAGCTGCCACTGGGCCACGTCGCCCACCTCGAGGCTGACGCGCGCTGCGAGCCCCCTGGCTTCGGCGTTGGCCCGGCCGTGCGCGATGGCCTCGGCGTCGAGGTCGACACCCGTGCCGGTGGCGGACGGCGCGGCCTCGAGGACGCGCAGCAGGAACTCCGCCCAGCCGCACCCGGCGTCGAACACGTGCCCGCCGTCGAGCGGCAGCAGCGAGCGGATCAGGCGGGCGGCCCGTTCCTCCGACAGCGGTCCGTGGAAGGTGAGGTCCTGGTGCAGCGGCGTGATCTCCGGTGTCGTCATCACACGCAGGATGGCTTTCCGGCCCGCCGGGGGCAAGGCGATATTCGGTTGGTGGTGGCACCACCTCCCCGTAGCTTCGGTCGCGTGGAACTCGTGTGGCGCGCTCTCACGACGGCGGACATCCCCGAGGTGGCCGCGCTGCACACCGCGGCCGAGGCGGCGGACGACACCGGCGACCTGCTGTCCGAAGAGGACTTCGCCGCGTCGTTCGCCAAGACCGACCTGCCCGGCGGGTCGGCCGCCGTCGTCGCGTCCGGCGTTCTCGCGGCCTACGGCCTGGTCGTGCTCCGCGGGGCACCCGTCGGCACGCACCGCGTCCGCCTCGACGGGGCGGTGCACCCGCGGTTCCGCAGGCAGGGCATCGGCCGTGAACTGCTGACGCGCCTCGTGGCGATGGCGCGAGAGCTGCACCTCGCCCGCCACCCGGCGATGCCACTCGACGTGTGCACCATGGTCGAAAGCCGTTCGGCGGGCCACATCGCGCTGGTCGAGGAGCTCGGCTTCACCGCCGACCGGCGCTCCTTCGAACTGGAGGTGGCACTGGGCGAGTCACTCGCCCAGGTCCCGGTGCCGTCCGCCTACGAGGTCGTGCCGTTCTCCGCGGCTCGCGACGACGAGGTCCGCGAGGTGAGCAACGCGGCGTTCCGGGGGCACTGGGGCTCGGTCGAACGCACTCCGGCGGAATGGGCCGCGTCGTTCACCGACAGCAAGCGGTTCGTGCCGGAGACCTCCTTCCTGGCACTCGCCGGCGGGGCCGTGGCCGGCTTCGTGCTGGCGCGGCACTACCCGGTCGTGCTGGAGAGGACCGGCGTGCGCGAGCTGTGGATCGGGGACGTCGGCACGCTCGCGGAGCACCGCGGGCGCGGGGTGGCTTCGGCCCTGCTGAGCCACGCGCTGGCTCAGGCGAGGGCGCAGGGCTACCAGCGTGCCGGGCTGTCGGTGGACTCGGCCAACCCGACCGGTGCGCTCGGGGTGTACGAGCGGGCGGGGTTCGAGGTGGTGCGGACGTGGGTGGACTACGGGTTGCCGGTCGCGCCGGGGTAGTGCGGGCCGGTGATCGGTCGGTGGTGCTTCGGTGGTGATCGGTCGGTGGTGGTCGGTCGGTGGTGATCGGCGGATGTCGGTGGGTTGCTGTCGGCGGCTCGGGTAGTTGGCTCGGGTGGTCGGCTCGGCTCCCGTGTGCGGGGATCGGGCCGTTGGACTGGCACGCCGCCGAACCGACGGGTCGGTCGGATCGACGGGTCGGTTGGACTGGCGTGTCCGTCGAACTGGAACGTCTGCTGGACCGGCACGCCCGTCGAACCGGCGGCCCCGTCGAACCGACGGTCCCGCTGGACCGGCACGCCTGCCGAACCCGGCGGTCCCGTCGAACCGACGGTCCCGCTGGACCGGCACGCCTGCCGAACCCGGCGACCTCGCTGGACCGGCACGCCCGCCGAACCCGGCGACCTCGTAGCCCACCCGGCCACCTCGAACCCGGTGCGCCCGCCGGCACGAGCGCACCGGTTCGCAGCCGACCGGCCCGATCAGGCGGCCTAGAGCTCCTCGCCGGCCTGACCGACGCAGAACTCGTTGCCGTCCGGATCGGCGAGCACCGACCACACCAGGCCGGGAACGCTGTGCACGGCCACCTCGCGCGCGCCGAGCGCCACCAGGCGGGCCACCTCCGCCTTGCGGTCCGGCACGTGCGAGTCGAAGTGGATCCGGTTCTTGCCCGCTGTCGGGTCCGGCACCTGCTGGATGCCCAGGGCCGGGCCGGTTCCCGCGTGCGGGGCGAGGACGATGAACTCGCCCCAGTCGTTCTGGATCGTCGTGTCCAGAGCGGCCGTCCAGAACTCCGCGAGCTTGCGCGCGTCGCCGGTGTCGATGGTGATCATGTCAATCGTCAGGGACATGGCGGGGACGCTACTCAGGAGGTCTGACAAGTCCGGTCCGCGCAGTTCAGGGACCGTGCGACCCGCCGCCGCGCACTGGCGGGCGGCGCAACCAGTAGGCTGCTCCGACAGCCCGTGAACGAGGAGTACCCACCGTGATCACCAGGATGTCGTCGCTGTTCCTGCGCACTCTTCGCGAGGACCCGGCCGACGCCGAAGTGCCCAGCCACAAGCTGCTGGTGCGCGCCGGCTACGTCCGCCGCGTCGCGCCGGGCGGGTACTCCTGGTTGCCGCTCGGGCTCAAGGTCCTGCGCAACATCGAGGCCGTCGTCCGCGAGGAGATGGACGCGTTCGGCGCGCAGGAGATCCAGTTCCCCGCCCTGCTGCCCAAGGAGCCCTACGAGGCGACCAACCGGTGGGAGGAGTACGGGCCCAACATCTTCCGGCTCAAGGACCGCAAGGGCGCCGACTACCTGCTCGGGCCCACGCACGAGGAGCTCTTCACGCTCACGGTGAAGGGCGAGTACAGCTCCTACAAGGACTACCCCGTCACGCTGTACCAGATCCAGACCAAGTACCGCGACGAGGCGCGTCCCCGTGCGGGCATCCTGCGCGGGCGCGAGTTCCTGATGAAGGACTCGTACTCGTTCGACCTCACCGACGAGGGCCTGAGCAAGTCCTACCAGGACCACCGCGACGCCTACATCCGCATCTTCGACCGGCTCGGCCTCGAGTACGTGATCGTGTCGGCGACGTCCGGCGCGATGGGCGGGTCCGCGTCCGAGGAGTTCCTCGCCGTCGCCGAGACGGGCGAGGACACCTTCGTGCGCAGCACCGAGTCGGGTTACGCGGCGAACGTCGAGGCCGTCACGACGCCGGTGCCCGCCGCGCAGCCGATCGACGACAAGCCCGCGGCACAGGTGCACCACACGCCGAACACGCCGACCATCGAGACGCTGGTCGACTTCCTCAACGCCACCACGGACCGCAAGTTCACCGCGGCGGACACGTTGAAGAACGTCCTGGTCAAGCTCCGGCAGCCCGGCAAGGACTGGGAGCTGCTCGCCGTGGCCGTCCCCGGCGACCGGGAGGTCGACTTCAAGCGCCTCGAGGCCGCCATGGAGCCCGCCGAGGTCGCGATGCTCGACGAGGCCGACTTCGCCAAGAACCCGTTCCTGGTCAAGGGGTACATCGGTCCGGGCGCGATCCAGGCGAACGGCGTCCGCTTCCTCGCCGACCCCCGCGTCGTCACGGGCACCGCGTGGGTCACCGGCGCGGACAAGGCCGACCACCACGTCGTCGACCTGGTCGTGGGCCGCGACTTCACGCCGGACGGCGTCATCGACGTCGCCGAGGTCCGCGAGGGCGACCCGTCGCCCGACGGCAAGGGCGTGCTGGTCGCCGCGCGCGGCATCGAGATCGGCCACATCTTCCAGCTCGGCCGCAAGTACGCGGACGCGTTCTCGCTCGACGCCCTCGGCCCGGACTCGAAGCCCGTCCGCATCACGATGGGCTCGTACGGCATCGGCGTCTCGCGGCTCGTCGCGGCCATCGCCGAGCAGTCGCACGACGACCGCGGTCTGATTTGGCCCCGCAACGTCGCCCCCGCCGACGTCCACGTCGTCGTCGCCGGCAAGGACGAGACGCTGCTGGGCGCCGGTGAGGACTTCGCGAAGCAGCTCAGCGAGAAGGGCCTCAAGGTCCTGCTGGACGACCGCAAGGCGAGCCCCGGCGTGAAGTTCGCGGACGCCGAGCTCGTCGGCATCCCGACGATCCTGGTGATCGGCCGCGGCCTGAAGGACGGCACGGTCGAGGTCAAGGACCGCAGGTCCGGCGACCGCGTCGAGGTGCCGGTCGCGGAGGCCGTCGACCACCTCGTGCAGGTCGTCCGCGGCTGACGGAGCAGCAGAAGGCCCGGGCACCGCGGTGCCCGGGCCTTCGTCGTCAGCGGGAGCGGATCAGCCCGCCCGGCGGCCGGTGAGGTCCAGCGCGGGCTCCTCGAACCACGAGAGGGCACGTTCCTGCTTCGAAGCACGCACGGCGCGGGGGAGCTGCTCGGCGACGATGTCGCGCATGAGCGGGTGCCGGAAGCCGTACTCGATCTCGCCTGTCTCGCTGTTGCGTCCCTGCCGGCGCAGGAAGTCGCGCTGTTCCAGCAGCTCCAGCGCCTTGGCGACGTCGAGCGGCTCGCGCTGCCCCGTGACGGCCACGGCACCGGGAGACACCAGGTCGCCCACGACCGCGGCGTCCTGCAGCACCGCCTTCAGCTCGAACGGCAACGAGTCGAGCTGAGCGGTGAGCACAGCACGCACGGACGGCGGGACCGGCAGCGGAGCATCGCCGAGCGGACACGACATGCGCGGGTCGGCGATCATGCGGGCGTACTCGGTGGCGAACAACGGGTTGCCGCCGACGGCCGAGACCAGGGCCTGCCACAGCTCCGACGGCAGTTCGGCGGTCTGCGGCAACGAGTTCAGCAGGTTCCGGGTCCCGTTGTGGGACAACGGCTCCAGGCTGATCGTGGTGACGTTGCGCTTGCCGCCGAACCACGACGGCCGGCGCCGCAGCAGCTCGGGTCGAGCGGTCGCGATCACCAGCAGCGGCACGGAGCCCGCGTACTCGCTGAGCTCCTCCACGAAGTCGAGCACCACGTCGTTCGCCCAGTGCAGGTCCTCCAGGACGACCACCAGCGGCGTGGAGTCGGCGATCTCCTCCAGGAACCGGCGCCACGCCGGGAAGTCGGCGGAGGTGGCGGGGGAGGGCTCCAGCAGCCCGGCCAGGCCCGCCAGCAGGGTCTGGGCGAGCTCACCGGTGCCGACCAGCGCCGACACCGCGTCGCGCAGGGTCTCCGGCTCCGCGAAGCCGCGGACGACGTCGGACAACGGCCCGTAGCCGTGGTCGTCGCCGAACGCGGTGGCGGTGCCGCGCAACACCGTGGCGCACGAAGCGGTGAGCTCGTCGACCAGCCGGGTCTTGCCCACACCGGCTTCCCCGAGCACGGTCACGAAGTGCGGACGGCGGCGGCCGCGGACGTCGTCGAGAAGCCCCCGCAGCAACAGCAGCTCGCGTTCACGTTCGACGAACGGCACGGCGGCCTGCGCGCGGCGGGTCGCGCCCTGCGGGGACACGCACGAGACCGCCTCCCAGCCGCCGGTCGGGGCGGGATCAGCGGCCCACGTCACGGAGCTGGTGGCGTCACGGGTCGTGGTGCACGCTCGGACCGCGCTCAGCGGTGCCAACGACATGAGCTGACGGCACCGGTCGAGCAGCACGCCGGTCGCCGTGGGCGTGCCCGAGGAGGGCAGGCGAACGAGAGCATCGCCGGTCGCCACGCCGATCTGCACGTCCGCGACGGACGAGAGGCGGTCGCGGACGGCCAGCGAGGCGCGCACAGCGCGGTCGGCGTCGTCCTCGGAAGTCCTGGGAACACCGAACATCGCGAGGAACACGGAACCGACGTTGCCGCCGACGACGCCTCCCAGCCGGGAAACCTCGGCGCGGACGGCGGAAGCGACCTCCTGGTGCACGCCGTCGACGTCCTCGGGGTCGCCGTCACCGGTCGCGAGACCGAGCTGAGCGGACACCATCACGACGCTGACCTGCTTGCGCTCCACGACCGTCACGTCCACCGGGACCGCGGGAGCAGCGGGCTCCGCGACCGGCGGCGGCGTGATCACGACGGGCGCGGGCACGGGAGCCGGCGAGGACTTGCCGACGGCGAGCAGGTGCCTGCGCTGCACTGACGGCGGCAGGTCCAGGGAGGGGGCGTGGTCGAGGATCGCGCGCTCCAGCTCCTGCAGCTCGCGGCCCGGTTCGAGACCGAGCTCCTCCACCAGCGCCGCCCTCGTGCGGCGGTAGACGCTCAACGCGTCGACCTGGCGTCCGCACCGGTACAGCGCGAGCATGAGCTGGCCGTTGAGCCGTTCGCGGTACGGCTCGACCTCGATCAGGGACTCGAGCTCGCCGATGATCTCGTAGTGCCTGCCGCAGGCGAGCTCCGCCTCGAAGCAGTCCTCCTGCGTGGCGAGCCGCCAGTCCTTGATGGCGGTGAGCTCCGGCCAGGTGATGCCGGTCTCCGCGAGGTCCGCGAGCACCGGTCCGCGCCACAGGCTGAGCGCCGTGCGGAGCACCTTCGCCGCAGCGGTCCAGTTGCCCGCGGACAGCTCACCCCGGCCCTGTTCGGTGAGCTGCCGGAAGCGCGACAGGTCGAGCGAGTCCTCGTCCACGCGCAGCAGGTAGCCCGGCGCGTGGGTCAGCAGCAGAGCGGAACCACCGGTGCCGCCGTGCGGGGTGAGGATGCCGCGCAGTCCGGAGACCGCGTTCTGGAGCATCTTGCGGGCGGTGGGCGGGACGTCCCGCGACCACAGCGCCTGGAGCAGCCTGCTGGTCGCCACCACGCGGTTGGCGTGCAGCAGGAGGTATCCCAGAGCCGCACGCTGCTTGATGCCGCCCAAGGGCACTGGCATGTCGTCGTCGAGGACTTCCAGGGAGCCCAGAAGGTGGAATCGCATGGTGCCGGCCTCCATTACGTGGTCATCCGGACGGAGGGAGGGATCAGGCCCAGGGGGTGTCGTCGCTCAGCGGGGTGATGTCGGCCCACGGAGTGTCGCCGTCGTTGGGAACTGCCTTGCCCGACGGGATGTTGTCGCTCGCCACGCTCAAGGCCCACGGGGTGTCGATGGAGTGGGACTTGGCCCACGGCGTGTCGTCGTCGATGACGTTGGCCCACGGCGTGTCACCCGAGAGGCCGTTGGCCCACGGGGTGTCGTCGGCCTGCGCCGTCCCGGTGAACAGCGTGAGCGCCAGGACCGCGGGGATGGCGGAGAGAACCAGAGTGGCGGCGGCGGTCGTCCTGCGGGTCATGTCGGCCTCCTCTTGTTGCTCGGACCTGAGCTTCCAGTTCGTGCTGCGGACACCTTCCAGTGGCGCCCCGCGATACAAGTTAGGAGCGCCGCCCATCGCCGCTCTATCACGTACCCACCGCGTATCAATCGGTCGTGACGCAGGAAGTCGCCAATTGAGACGGTGTGTGAGCTGACTCGTCACTCAGCAATCCACTGTTACTACGCAGGGTGGTCGGTTATCCGCAGAATTAGGTGCGGGGTACCGCATTGCTCGGAGTGCGGCTGGTGATCCGAACGAACGGCTTGTGCCCTTCGGAGTAGCGTCGGTGAGGCGTTCAGGCTGTCGCCCGACGGCATGTCGTAGGATCGCGGTGAACCACCATCACGACCATGAATTTCACGCCGAGTTACCGCCTGAGCTGCCATGTTGTTACCGCCCTGACCAGTGCCAAATGAGATGCCTATTGAGATCGGGCACATTGTGGAGGATGTGTCCACGCGCACAAGAAGGATCTTGACAGTTTTCTCGGCCGAGACTAACTTCGGGAGCATTACCTTGCGAGTGCTACCTGTGCTTGGTGCAACCGGAGTCGGAACACAGATGTGAAACATCTTCATCTTGCAAACCGATCTTGAGGTGACGCCCTGGGAGTGCCTTTCCTCGTCTTCGGTGGATGCAATTCCGTAACGGTGAACGCGACCGGAGCGTGAGGTGTAGTGGCTTTGCGGGAAATGAAGGCGCGAGGGGTCGTCCGATATGAGTTCCGGCCCTGACGACAAACTGATTTTCAAACTGCTCGGCCCGATCGAGGTCATCGGCGCCGAGGAGCAGGTCCAGGTTCCTCCCGGCCGGCAGCAGACGATCCTGGGCGCCCTCCTGCTCGAGGCCAACCGCGTGGTCGCCATGGACCAGCTGATCGACCTCGTGTGGGAGCACACCCCGCCGTCGACCGCGCGGGCGCAGATCCAGATCTGCGTGTCCGCGCTCCGGCGGGAGTTCACGCGGGTCGGCGTCGACGCCCAGATCGAGACCCGCCAGCCCGGCTACCTGCTGCGCGTCGCGGCCGACAAGATCGACGCCGTCGTCTTCGAGCGCAGGGTGGCCGAGTCGGAGGCCGCCACCCGCCAGGGACGGGTGGAGGAGGCGTCGACGATCCTGCGCTCGGCGCTGGCGTTGTGGCGCGGCCCCACGCTGGGCGGCGCCGCGGCGACGTTGCAGAACAAAGCCCTGCGGCTCGACGAGAAACGCTTGTCGGTGCTGGAGAACTGCATCGACATGGAGTTGCTGCTCGGCAGGCACCACGCTCTCATCGCCGAATTGCAGAGCCTGGTGACCGAACACCCGCTGCGGGAACGGCCGCGCGGCCAGCTCATGCTCGCGCTCTACCGATCCGGGCGGAAACCGGAAGCGCTCGACGTCTACCGCACCGGCCGCGACCTCTTCATCGAGCACCTCGGCCTCGAACCGAGCGACCAGCTCCGCAAGCTCGAGACCGCGATCCTGACCGACGACCAGGTGCTGCGCCTCGACCAGCAGAAGCCGGCCCCGATCACGGTGCAGAACGTCGTGTCACCGCACCAGCTCCCGGCGACCATCGCGGACTTCGTCGGCAGGCAGGACCTGGTGGCGCGGGTGGAAGCCGTGCTCTCGGACGACCACACGACCATGCCGGTGGTGAACATCTCGGGAAAGGCCGGTATCGGCAAGAGCACCCTCGCGGTCCACGTGGCCCATCGCGTCGCCGCCGAGACCTACCCGGACGGCCAGCTCTACTGCGATCTGCGCGGCACGCAAGCCCAACCGGCCACTCCCGCCGAAGTTCTCGGCCGGTTCCTGTCCGCTTTGGGCGCCGTGGGCTCGTCTTTGCCCGATAGCGCGGACGAACGGGCAGACATGTACCGCAGCATGCTCGCCAACCGCCGCGTGCTGGTCGTGCTGGACGACGCGGCCAGTGAGTCCCAGGTGCACCAACTGCTTCCCGGTTCGCCCACGTGCGGTGTGATCGTCACGAGCCGGACGCGGCTGACCGGTTTGGCGGGATCTCATTTGGTCGACGTCGACTTCATGGACTCCGGTGACGCGCTGGAGTTGTTGAGGCGCATCATCGGCGTGCAACGCCTCGGCAGCGAACCCGTCGCCGCGGCCGCGTTGGCGGATGTCATGGGAGGGCTCCCACTGGCGCTGCGCATCATCGGCGCGCGCCTGGCCGCCCGCCCGCACTGGACGCTCGCCTCGATGGTCGGTCGTCTCTCCGACGAACGGCACCGCCTCGACGAACTGGTGCACGGCGACATGGTCGTGCGGGCCAGCCTTTCGCTCACCTACGACGGGCTGGCCGCCGAGACGCGCCGGGTGATGCGGCTGATGTCGTTGCTGGAGGCGGAAAGCCTGCCGGTCTGGACGGCGTCGGCGCTCACCGACGACGAACGCCACCGAGGCTTCGACATGCTCGAGCGCCTCGTCGACGCCCAGCTCCTCGACGTGGCGGGCAGCGACGTCACGGGCCTGCCGAGGTACCGCTTCCACGACCTGATCCGCCTGTTCGCCAAGGAGCAGCTCGCGGTGCACGAGGCCCCCGCCGCGCAGCTTGCCGCGGTCGAACGCGTCACCGGCGGATGGCTCGCGATGGCGGAGCAGGCGCACAAGAAGCTCTACGGCGGCGACTTCACGGTCCTGCACGGCCATGGTCAACGTTGGCAACCGCACGCCTCGTACGTCGGCCAGGTGCTCGAAGACCCGTTGGGCTGGTTGGAGAGCGAGCGCCAGAGCCTCTGCGCGGCCGTGTTCCAGGCTGCCGACGCCGGCCTGGACGAGCTGTGCTGGGACCTCGCCACCACGCTCGTGACGTTGTTCGAGACCCGCAGCTACTGCGACGACTGGCAGCACACCCACGAACGTGCGCTCGAAGCCGTGCGCAAGGCGGGCAACAAGCGCGGCACGGCGGCCTTGCTGTGCTCGCTCGGGTCGTTGCACCAGAGCCAGCGCCGGATGGACGCGGCCAGGACGGCCCTGGAACCCGCCCTGGAGCTCTTCCTCGAGCTCGACGACGTCCACGGCCTGGCTCTGGTGCGCAGGAACCTGGGCCTGCTCGAGTACCACGAGGGACGTCCCGAACGCGCCGCCCTGGTCTTCGAGCAGTCGCTGGCGGGCTTCCAGCACGTCGACGACGTCGTCGGCCAGGCGTACGTGGTGTCCCAGCTCGCGCAGCTCTCGCTCGACCGCGGCGAGCACGAGCTCGCGGTGGGGCAGCTGCGCGGCGCGCTCGGCATGTGCCGGGAGATCTCCAGCCCGCGCGTCGAGGCCCAGATCCTCTACCGGCTCGGCAGCGCGATGCTGGTGCAGGGGCGCTACGAGCAGGCGCAGCAGCTCATCACGTCGGTGCTCGGCATGGTGCAGCGCTCCGGCGACATCGTCGGCGAGAGCTACGCGTTGCACTCCCTCGGCCTGATCAACGGCCGGATGCGGATGTTCACGGAGGCGGGCCGGCTGCTGCGGCGCGCGATCCGGTTGTGCGAGGAGAACCTCGACCGGGTCGGCGCCGCGCGGATCAGGCTCGACCTCGCGCAGCTGGTGGCCCAGCGCGGGGAGACGTTCCACGCGGTCGCCATCGTCGAGCAGGCGATGATGACGTTCCAGGAACTGCGGCTCGCCCTGTGGGAGAGCAAGGCGGTGGCGGTGCTGGAGAAGATCACCGCCGAGACGGCCGCGCCCACCGCCGTCCCGTCGAACGGCGGCGCGCGGTAGACGAGCCGCTCTCGGCGGGTGCTAGGTGGTCGGCACCAGCGAGTCGACCACCTTCTGCAGGTCGGACTCCTTGGGCAACGGCGGCGTGGCGCCACCCCCGCCGCCCTCCAGGTCGCCGTTCACGACCAGCACGTGCAGCTTGCTGCTGCCGTTGAGCACGACGACCTTGACCATGCCCTTGCTCGCCAGGCACTTGTTGCCGGACTGGGTGACGGTGGCGTCGACCTGCACGCCCTCGACGACGACCTTCTCGCCGTTCTTCTGGGTGTGCTGGATCTTCACGGGCTTGGGCTGCGTCAGCGTGACCTGCGGCGCGCCGCCCGACGAGTAGTACTGCGTCGCGACGGCCGTGGTGAAGTCGGTGGCGGTCTTGTTGATGTCGCCCTTCGGCAGCAGCGCTCCGCCGTTGGTGCCCTTCGTGAACGGCTTGCCCTCGCAGGTGTAGTCGCCGTACGAGGTGACGCCGGTCAGCGAGACGCCCGCGAACTTCTCGACCGGGATGCTCGCGTCGATGATGTCCCACGTCCTCGGCACCTCGTAGGTGAAGCCGAGCGACGTCTTCACGCACTGCATGCCGTCGTTCTTCGGACACCCCGCCTCGGCCTGCTGCGAGGAGGAGGTGCTCGTGGGGGCCGGCGTGGTCGTCTGCGCGGCCGGGTCGTCATCCGACTGCGCGACCAGGAACCACGTCAGGCCACCGGCGGCCAGGAGCACCAGCACGACCGCGCCGAGCGCCAGCCACACCGTCTTCTTGCTCTTCTTCGGCGGCTCGTCGCCGAACCCGCCGTACACCCCGAGACCGCCGTAGCCGCCGCCCTGCTGGGGGAAACCGCCTTGGTGCGGGAAGCCGCCCTGCTGGAGGAAGCCGCCCGTCTGCGGGGGGCCGCCGACCGGGTAGCCGCCGCTGGGGTGCTCCCCCTGCTGCGGGAACCCGCCTTGCTGGGGGAAGCCGCCCGTCTGCGGATGGCCGCCGACCGGGTAACCGCCGCTGGGGTGCTCACCCTGCTGCTGACCCCAGCCCTGCTGGTCGTTCCAGCCCTGCTGGTCGTTCCAGCCGCCCTGCCCGCCGCCACCTGGGTACGTCACGGGCAAACGGTACCTCGTGCGTCCGACAGCCCCCGATCCCTCGTCCGCGCTGCCGCGGGTCGTCGCGGCCTGGGAGCTCAGCCGGCCAGGAAGCTCAGCCGAACCGTGCGGACGGGGTTGTCGACGTTGGTGTCCACGAGGCAGATCGACTGCCAGGTCCCGAGCGCCAGCACGCCGCCCAGCACCGGGATCGTCGCGTACGGCGCCACCAGCGCGGGCATCACGTGGTCGCGGCCGTGGCCGGGGGCGCCGTGCCGGTGCCGCCACTTCACGTCGTGGGGGAGGACGCGTTCCAACGCGGTCAGCAGGTCGTCGTCGCTGCCGGCGCCCGTCTCGATGATGGCGATGCCCGCCGTCGCGTGGGGCACCCACACGTGCAGCAGCCCGTCACCGTTCTCGTCGGCGAGGAACCGCTCGCACTCGCTGGTGAGGTCGTGGACGACCTCCTCGGCACCGGTGCGGACCTGGATCTCCTCGCTGCGCATGGCACCAGATCTTACGAACCCGCTCGCGCGCCCGCAGTACCGTCGCGGCATGCGCGTGCTCTTCGCCGGCATGGCGACGGCCGGTCACACACCTACCCCCTGGTACCGCTGGCGCTCGCCCTGCGCGACGCGGGGCACGAGGTGCACTTCGCGGTCGGGGAGGACCTGCACCCCGAACTGGACCGGCTGGGGCTGCGCCCGTTCCGCCCGGGGCTGGTGTTCGGCGAGATCTACGCCGAGGACATCGCCCCCGAGCTCGAACGCGTCCTGCCCGACCTGGTGATCGCCGGGTGGGCGGTCCCCGAGGTCTTCGCGGAGGCGCGCAGGCGGGCGTTCCCGGTGCTGTGGCACGGGTTCGGGCGGATGTTCCCCGAGGGCACCGGGCTGGCCCGGCCGGAGGGCGGGCGGCACCTCGACATCTGCCCGCCCTCGCTGCAGGACGAGGGCTTCCGCGCCGACCGCCTCCTGCTGCGACCGGTGCCGCACGCCACGCCCGGCGAGGTGCCCCGGCGGACGCACGAGACGTTGGTCTACCTCACGCTCGGCACGGTGTTCGGCACCGAGGACGTGCTGAGGAACGCCATCGCGGGCCTCGGGCGGCTCGACGCGCAGGTGGTCGTCGCCGCGCCGCGAGTGCGGCTGGGCGAGCTGCCGCCGAACGTCTCCGTGCACCCGTGGCTGCCGCAAGCCGAGGTCATCAGGCAGGCGGACGTCGTCGTCCACCACGGCGGTAGCGGCACGATGCTGGCGGCACTGGCCCACGGCGTCCCCCAGGTCGTGCTGCCGCGGGGCGCGGACCAGTTCGGCAACGCGTCGGCACTCGTCGAGGCGGGTGCGGGCGTGTGGCCGGACGCGGTGAGTGCCGACGCGGTCGCGGAGAGCGCGCGGCGGGTGCTCGCGGTCGGCAGTTACCGGGAAGCCGCAGCTCGGGTAGCCGAAGAGATACGTCACATGCCGTCGCCGGAGGAAGTCGCGGACAGGCTGGCGGACGTTGTGTAACACTGTTTTTTATGAAGGCAAGCCGCCTGCGCCTCGGCATGAACCTGTGGCCGCCGTTCCTGTTCGCCGGCATCCGCGTCGAGGAGATCTCACCGGACTACCGGTACGCACGGGTCCGGATGCGCCTGCGTCCGTGGAACCGCAACTTCTTCGGGACCCACTTCGGCGGCTCGCTGTTCGCGATGACCGACCCCTTCTGGGTGCTGCTGCTGTTCCACCAGCTCAAGGGCGAGCACGTGGTGTGGGACCGGGCCGGCGAGATCGAGTTCGTGGCGCCCGGCCGCGGCACCGTGCGCGCGGAGTTCCGGCTGACCGACGAGCACGTCGAGCAGGTCCTGGAGCGGACCGGGTCCGGCGCGAAGGCGTTGATCTGGTTCGACACGGACGTCGTGGGGCAGGATGGGACCGTGATCGCCAAGGTGCGCAAGCAGGTCTACGCGCGGCGCAAGCGCGACAAGCGGCTCGCGCATGCGTGAGGCGTTCGGGGCCGTCTTCGACGTCGAGCCGGGATACCTCAACACGGCGTCCATCGGTGTGCCCCCGCGGCACGTCGCCGACGCGGTGGCGGCCGCTCACGAGCGGTGGCGCCGCGGCCAGGACACCTCGTCGAGCTTCACCGGCGTCGTCGAGACCTCCCGTGCGGCGTTCGGCCGGCTGATCGGGGTGCCCGCGACATCGGTCGCGTGCGGCGCCACGGTCTCGCAGTTCGTCTCGCTGGTCGCTCAGGCGCTGCCCGCCGGCTCGAAGGTCTTCCTCGACCCCGGCGAGTTCACCAGCGTCACGCTGCCGTTCGTGGCGGCGGGCCACCGGATCGTGTCCACTGTGGACGAATGCGATCTCGTCGCGGTGAGCGTGGTCCAGTCCGCGGACGGGGCCATCGCGGACCTGGAGGCGTTGCGCGCGTCGGGCAAACCGGTGCTGCTGGACGTCTCGCAGGCGGCCGGGTGGATGCCGTTGTCGTTGGCGTGGGCGGACTTCGTCGTCGGTGTCGCGTACAAGTGGCTGATGTCGCCGCGGGGCGCTGCCTGGCTGGCGGTGCGGCCGGACCGGATGGACTTCCTCAGTCCCGTGGCGGCGAACTGGTACAGCACGGAGGAGAACTACGGAACCGAGCTGGTGCTCCGTCCGGACGCACGGCGGTTCGACCTCTCGCCGACGTGGTTCGCTCACGTCGGTGCGGCGGTGGCGCTGCCATGGGTGGCCACCCTCGATCTTGAGGCCGTGCGCGCGCACTGCGTGAGCTTGACGGATCGCCTCCTCGCCGGGCTCGGCCTTCCCCCGAACGGGTCGTCGATCGTCTCAGTGGGCGCGGCACCCGTTCCGGGCGTCGTCTCATCGGTTCGTGCAGGCAGGACGCGGTTCGCGTGTCACATGTACAACACGGTCGAGGACGTTGACCGGGTGCTCGAAGCGCTTGCGTGACTGCCGTCCGTTACCGTTGGTCCTTGTGTCGGAACCACGCCAGTCACCTGAAGAGGTGACCCAGAACCTGCCTCGATTCCCACCGAGGCCGACCGACACCGCGCCGTTGTACCCGGCCGACGAGCTGGTGAAGCTCCAGTCGATCATGGACAACCGCCGGCCGCACCCACCCTCCCCGCCGCCTGCGCCCCAGCGCAAGACGACGTGGCTGGGCAAGGCGCTGGCGCTCGTGGGCGTCGCGGTGGTCTCGGGTTTCGTGTGGTGGGTGCTGCAGCCGTCGGAGCGGGTCGACGAACCGGTCGCGCAGCCGCAGAAGACCGCGGGGGAGTTCGAGTTCACCAGCGTGCCGCAGCTGCCGGGGCCGGTGAAGGACAGCGACTGCGCGGTCCACGCGACCGGGCAGACGCAGGCGTTCTTCAAGGCCACGCCGTGCCTGCAGCTGACGCGCGCCTTCTACACCGCCAAGCTGCCCGACGGCCGCACCGTCTACTCGTCGGTGTCCGTGGTGAAGATGCGCACGGCGGACGAGGCGCGGCAACTGCGCGAGCTGACCCAGAAGGACGGCACCGGCAACGTCAAGGACCTGGTGCTGGACAAGGCGATCAGCGTGCCGCCGCTGACCACGCTCGCCAACGGCGGGTACGCCTCCGAGCAACGCGACCAGGAGGTCGTGATCGTCGAGTCGGACTCGCCGGTCAGGGGCGCCGACGCGCTCGCGCACAACAAGGAGATGAAGAAGGTCTCCGAGGACGCGATCAGGCTCGCTTCGTCGTTCGGCGACTAGAGCCCGCACCGGTCCCCGCGCGGAACCTAACCCGAGGCGACACCCGGCATCGTGATGGACGCCGGGGTCGCCCCGGCGACCTTGCGCCACCTCGTCGCCCGCACCGCCGCCGCCGTCAGCGACTCCAGCGCCGACGTCCGCAGCGCGGGGTCGTCGGTGCGCTCCAGCACCCCCCGCCACGCGGCGCAGGTGTCCTGCTCGACCGCCACGAGCGCCGCGAGCGCGGAAGGCCCGTCCGACACGGGGGAGGGCGGCAGGTAGGCGGCCGCGGGCGGCGCGGGCGTCGCACCCTGGTCGCGCAGCCACCGCTCGGTCGTGTCCCGGCGTGCCCGGTGCGCGGTGACGCCCTCCGCGACGGCCGCGGCCTGGTTGCCCAGGAACGCGGACACCATCCCGTAGGTCCACAACGCCGCGTGCTCGGTGCCGAGAGCGGTCTGCACGGCGTCGACGTTCACGCGAGCACCTCCCGCAGCGAGGCGCAGCCGGCGGCCACCGAACCGACGAGCCCGGCCCGGTGGCTCGGCAGCGACGCGACGGCGGCCGAGGCCTCGCGGACCGCCCCGTCGAGCGCGGTCCGCAGCGCCGCCACCGGGTCCGGCGGCGTGGGCGGCGTGGTGGGGACGGGCGGGGCCGTGGAGGACAGCGGCGGGCGCTCCCGGTCGACCTCCGCCTGCAGCAGGGCGGCGTGCGTCTCGCGGGCCTTCGCGATCTCAGAGGCCGCCGGCACCGTCGTCAGCGTCCTGGCCAGCGCGGCGTCCGTGCGGGCCTGCGCGGCGAGGGCCGACAGCGGGTCCGGCGGCGGTGGCGCGGGAGGTTCTGTGGTGCACGCAACGGCGAGCGGTGCGGCGGCCACCGCGAGCAGCACGCGACGGCGGCTGACCGATTCGGAGATCACGCGAACCCATCTTGCCAGCAGCCGTGCGGGGCGGTGGGAGGCGGGCGAACGAGATAGTCTTGGCGTCCACGGTCGCCGACCACGTCGTCGGCCGGGGTTTCCATGCGTTCGAACTCGAAGGAGTCACCACGTGTCCAGCCCGCCGCGCGGAGAGCTTTCCGCGCAGCTTGCGCCCGTTGTGCGGGAAGCTCTCGAGGCCATCGGCTTCGACCTCGACGCGCTCGACGTGAATCAGGCTGGTCGCCGCCGTCTGGTCAAGGTCGTCGTGGACGGTGAGGACGGCATCGGTCTCGACGAGGTCGCCGAGGCGAGCCGCGTGGTCTCCGCCGCGCTCGACGCGCACGACCACCTCATCAACGGGCCGTACACCCTCGAGGTCACCTCGCCGGGTGTCGACCGCCCGCTCACCCGCCCGCGCCACTGGAAGCGCGCGCACCTGCGTCTCGTGAAGATCAAGCAGCCGGAGCAGGCCGAGTGGTTCGGCCGGGTCGGCGAGTGCGACGAGACCGGGGTCGAGCTGCTGCACCAGGGCGAGCTGAGGCGCGTGGAGTACCGCCACATCGAACGCGCGGTCATGGAGATCGAGTTCAAGCAGCCGCCGGTCGAGGAACTGGCTCGGCTCACTCGCAAAGCACCGGAGGAGGAGCCGAGGTGAACGTCGACATCGCCGCCCTGAGGGCGATCGAACGTGAAAAGGACATCCCCTTCGAGACGGTCCTGGAGGCGATCGAGTCAGCGCTGCTGACCGCCTACAAGCACACCGAGGGGCACCACTCGCACTCGCGGGTGGAGATCGACCGCAAGACCGGGGTCGTGCGCGTGCTCGCGCAGGAGCTGGGGCCTGACGGCGTGGTCCAGGAGGAGTGGGACGACACTCCGGAGGGCTTCGGCCGCATCGCGGCCACCACGGCGCGCCAGGTCATCCTGCAGCGCCTGCGCGACGCCGAGCACGAGCGCACGTTCGGCGAGTTCGCCGCCAAGGAGGGCGAGATCATCGCGGGCGTCGTGCAGCGCGACGCCCGCGCGAACGCCCGCGGCATGGTCGTCGTCCAGGTGGGTGACACCGAGGGCGTCCTGCCGCCGGCCGAGCAGGTGCCGGGCGAGCAGTACAACCACGGCGAGCGGATCAAGTGCTACGTCGTGAGCGTCTCCCGCGGCTCGCGCGGCCCGCAGATCGCCCTGTCGCGCACGCACCCGAACCTCGTGCGGCGGCTGTTCGCCCTCGAGGTCCCGGAGATCGCGGACGGCACCGTGGAGATCCCCGCGGTGGCACGTGAGGCAGGTCACCGTTCGAAGATCGCGGTCAAGTCGACGGTCTCCGGCGTGAACGCCAAGGGCGCCTGCATCGGCCCGATGGGCGCCCGCGTGCGCAACGTCATGCACGAGCTCGGCGGTGAGAAGATCGATATCATCGACCACTCGGACGACCCGGCCACCTTCGTCGGGAATGCCTTGTCCCCGGCCAAGGTTGTGTCCGTACGAGTGCTCGACGAGCGCGCCAAGACGGCGCGCGTCGTGGTGCCGGACTTCCAGCTGTCGCTCGCGATCGGCAAGGAGGGGCAGAACGCCCGCCTGGCCGCCCGCCTGACCGGCTGGCGCATCGACATCCGCAGCGACGCGGAGTCTCCGGCTGCCGGAGCAGTCACATCCAGTTCGGCCGAATGAGTTCCAGGGGATAGAATTATCAACGGTTCAACGTCGGGTTCGGTCTCCCAGCACATCGGCCCAGTTCGCACGTGCATTGGGTGCCGCATCCGGACGTTGCACTCTGAGCTGCTGCGTGTGGTCGCGGTGGACGGATCGGTGGTTCCGGACGTCCGCAGGCGGCTTCCTGGTCGGGGTGCTTGGTTGCATTTCGATCTCGAATGTCTGCGCAACGCCGAGCGGCGACGGGCGTTCTCGCGGGCCCTCCGGGTCCAGGGAGCCCTCGACGTCGCTTTGTTGCGCGAGCACCTGGAGCAGCGGCACGGGAACCCGGCCGGAGGACAGCCCTTCGGTCAGCAGGAAACAAGGAAGCAGGTCGACCCGTCATGAGTCAGCCGTGAAGCTGAAGACATGAACGCGCGACGTTAAGACGAGGTCGATGGGACTTGCCCGCCGGCCTCACGACCAAGGAGAGCAGTGGCAGGCAAGGCCCGAGTGCATGAGCTCGCGAAAGAGCTCGGTGTTACTAGCAAGGAAGTTCTGAACAAGCTCGCCGAACAGGGCGAGTACGTGAAGTCGGCGTCGTCGACCGTCGAGGCCCCCGTGGCCCGCCGGCTCCGTGACGCCTACGAAGCCAAGGCGAAGCCTTCGGCCCCCAAGCCTTCGGCCCCGAAGCCCAAGGCCCCCGCACCCGCCGCTGCCGCGGCGCCCGCCGCACCGGCGGAGCCCAAGCCGGCAGCGTCCGACACCAAGCCCGCGGCGCCCAAGGCCTTCCCCGGCCCGAAGCCCGCGGCACCGCGCCCGCCGGCGCCGAAGCCCGCCCCGGCAGCTCCTGCCGCGCAGGCTCCGGCTCCCGCCGCGCCCGCACCCCAGCAGCAACCGGAGGCTCCGGCCGCCGCACCGGCACCCGCCGCGTCGGCTCCGGCCGCCCCCAAGGCCGCTCCGGCTCCCGGCGCCAAGCCGGGTGGCCCGCGTCCGGGCCCGCGCCCGGCTCCGCAGCAGCAGCCGCAAGAGCCCCAGCAGCCGCAGGCCCCGGCCGCGTCCGCCGGTGCGCAGTCCCCGTCCGTGGTGCCGCCGCGCCCGCAGTCTCCCAAGCCTGCCGGCCCGCGTTCCCCGCGTCCGGGCAACAACCCCTTCGGCGTCGGTGGCGGCAACGCTCCCGCGCCTCGTCCCGGACCTCGTCCCGGCCCGCGTCAGGAGCAGGGCGACCGCCCCTCCGGCCCGAAGCCCGGCGACCCGCGTCCGGCGAACCCCCGTCCGGGCGGCACGCCCGGTCAGGGTGGTCAGCGCCCGGCCGCCGCGCAGGGCGGTGGCCGTCCCGGCCCCGGCCAGGGCGGTCCGCGTCCCGGTGGTCCCGGTCAGGGCGGTCCTCGCCCCAACCCGGGCAACATGCCCCCGCGCCCGAACCCCGGCATGATGCCGGGCCGTCCGGCCGGTAACCGTCCTGGTCCCGGTGGCGGCGGTGGCCGTCCCGGTGGCGGTGGCGGTGGCGGCGGTCGTCCCGGTGGGGGCGGCGGCGGCGGTGGCGGCTTCCGCGGCGGCGGTGGCGGCGGTGGCGGTGGCGGTGGCTTCCGTCCCGGTGGCGGCGGTGGCGGCGG
>NZ_FOFR01000045.1 GCF_900110955.1 Lentzea xinjiangensis | reverse complement strand
GGGCACGGCGCCGTCGAAGATGTGGAACCCGCCGGGCCACACGTGCAGCTCCGCCTGCACTCCGGCCGCCCACAACCTGCTCGCGTAGGCCACCGCCTCGTCACGGAACACCTCCGCCGAACCGACGTCGACGAACGCCGGCGGCAACCCCGACAGGTCCCCTGCCCGTGCCGGAGCCGCGTAGACGCTCACCGCGTCGCTCTTGCGCCGATCACCCAGCAGCGCGTCCCAGCCGGTGTTGTTGCTCTCCCGGCTCCACGACCCCGTCTGCGAGTACTGCGCACTCGACACGGTGACGTCGCGATCGTCGAGCATCGGGCTGCGCAACAGCTGCGCCACCAGCCTCGGCCCACCCAGATCACGTGCCATCAACGCCAGACCGGCCGCGATACCCGCACCCGCCGACGTCCCCGCCACCATCAACCGATCCAGGTCGATACCGAGTTCGCCGGCGTGCTGCGCGGTCCACACCAGACCCGCGTACGCGTCCTGCACCGGCGCGGGATCCGGATGCTCCGGAGCCAACCGGTACTCCACCGTCACCAGCACCGCACCCAGCCGGTCAGCCCAGTCCAGCGCGTCGTCGATACCGGTGAACCGATCCCCGATCACCATCCCGCCACCATGGGTGAAATAGATCCCCGGCACCGCGCCACGCACACCACGCGGCCGCAGCACCGACAACACGACCTCACCGTTCGGGCCCTCGATCACATGGTCGGTGCGGTCCAGATCCCGGGTCGCCAGCAACTCCTCGATCGGCGGACCGAACACCGCCGACCGCAGTTCCCCGATCATCTCCGCCGTGATCACCGTCGGCAGCGGACTCGCCGACAACGCCGCACCCAGCTCCGGGTCATACGGCACCCGCGTCGTCACGTTGGTTTCAACCGTGCTCGTCATTTCGTTACTCCTGCTCTTGGTGTTATGTGGTTAGCCACATATAATCATTTACGTGGTCGGCCACACAAGTTGCAGTGACTCAGCACACTTCAGGACCCTGACGAGAGAGGCGATGACCTTCGATGAACACGAACGCGTACCGTCGCGGTATGACGGCGTCCACCTCGGCGCACACGGAGGAACCCGACCTCCTCGCCAGCGACTTCCCGGTGAGCTTCGCGATCTTCGCGCTGGCTCGCCAGCACCGCGGTCTCGCGAGCTCACTGCTGGCCGACCTCGGCCTGTTCCCGGGACAGGAGCTGATCCTGATGCAACTGCGAGACCGGGATGGCCGCTCGCAGAAGCAACTGGTCGATGCTCTGAAGCTGGACCACTCGACGATCGCGAAGTCGGTGCGGCGGCTGGAGAACGCGGGGCTGGTGACGCGAGCCGCCGATGAGGCTGACGCCAGGGTGAAAGTCGTGTCCCTCACGGAGACAGGACGTGCTCTGCAAGAGCGCATCAGAAACGTCTGGACGGAACTGGAGAACACCTCGAACCGGGGCCTGACCGAGCAGGAGCGCGCCCTGTTCGTCGAACTGGCCCACAAGGTGGTCAGCCGGCTTCCCTGAATGCCGGCGGAGAAGCCGAGGCGAGGCCGGAACCGGCCTCAGCCGATGGCGGAAGCCTTGACCTGACCGGCGGAATTAGCGCAGCACGCCAGCCAGGAAGTGGTCGCAGCGGGTCAGCCGTGGGCCGCCAACGCCTCACGTACGGCGGGGACGACCTCGGCGGCGAAGGTGCGGATCTGGCGGTCCGGGTCGTCGTTGGGCCAGAGGACGAAGCCGTTCATGCCGACATCGCGTACCAAGGTGACCAGGCGCTCGGTCCAGGCCGTGGCGGGTTCGGTGAAGGGTGCGACAGACGTCGGCTGGATGGCGCCCGCGATGTTGTAGACCTTGCGGATCACAGCGGGATCGCGGTCGGCGCCCTCAGCGGCCTCGTCGATGCGGCGCACCGCGGCGGGCAGGGCGTCGAGTCCGAGAAAGGCGTGCGACGGTAGCCAGCCGTCCGCGCGGGCACCGGTGATGGCGAGGCTGCGGGGACCGTAGGAACCCAGCCACAATCCCAGCTCGGCGCTGGGCGCCGGTCCGGGGTGGACGCCGGCGATGGAGTAGTGCTCACCGCTCACCCGCACGCTGCGCTCGCCGCTCCACATGGCGCGGATGACGGTGATGGCCTCATCCAGGGCGTCGACTGCCTGCTTGGGTGTCCGCTCAGGCCCGCCCATGGCCGAGATGGCGGGCCAGAACGCGCCCGCCCCGAGCCCGAGGCGCAGGCGTGAACCCGTGAGGCGGTCCAGGGTGGCGGCCGCCTTGGCCAGCATCGCGGGCGGGCGCAGCGGCAGCGAGCTGACCGTCGGGACGAACGTGACGCGGCGGGTCTGTGCGGCCAGGAACGTCAGCAGCGTCCAGGTGTCGTCGAAGGACTGCTGGTAGGGGTGGTCCTGGATGGTGAGCAGGTCCAGTCCCAGCTCGTCGATCAGCAGGGCCTGCTCACCGGAACGGCCCGCGGGTGCGGAGAGCGGATCGACGTTCGCGCCGAACAGGACGGCCATGACGGTTCTCCTCGTGATGCGGACGCCGAACACATATTCATGTGGTCGGCCACATGAATTATGCACTCATGTGATCAGCCACGCAACCGCGGCGGACGTGCATTCGTCTCGAGCGGCAGGACCACATCGCGGTCGGCTGAGCGCAGTCGAGAAGCGCCAGTCGCCGACAACGTGCCGCCCATACGCTGCCTGACAGCCGATTGATGCCACTACGACGGGAAGCGGCCCGAGACGCGTGGTCCGCGCCGGCGCGGACCACGCGTCGGACATCAGTACCCGGTCAACCGATAGGCACGGATCACGGTGACACTGGACGCGTTTCCCGGTTGTCGACGACGTTCTCCCGCAGGGAGACGTGCGTCCCTGCTGATGCCTGGTTGCGCACCACGGCGGCGGTCGCACCGGCCACCGGGACGCGCCGCCACGTCCGGCCGTCGTCGAAGGAGACCTCGACCTCGCGGCGGCGCACCGTTCCGTAGTCGGCGCCGGTCTGCTCCTGCACGACCAGCGGCACGCGGAGCAACCCGCCGGCGGGTGTGCCGCCCGAGGCGTCGAGCTCCGGGGCGAAGCGCGGCACCCGCACCGGCAACGCCGGCAGCCGCCCTCGGCTGGGCGCTCGGAGCGGAACTCCCACACCAGCTCGACCTGGGTGCTCAGCTCGAACGGGGTCGTCCTGGTCGCCTCCAGCTCAAGCCGGTAGGAGCCCGCTTCGCGCGGGACCAGGGACCTGCCGGTGTCGCTCGACGCGACGCCGACGCGCTCCCCGTCGCGGTACAGGACCATCTGCTGCGACGTCGTCGCCGTCCTGCCCCCACCGCCGGATTTGTCCGCGAACGGCGACACCGACACCTGGAGCTCGTCGCGTTCGCGGACGATCCGCGGCACCTCGGCGGTCGGCATCGACGGGCCGTGCACCGGCTGGTTGATCGGCTCCTCGTAGCGGCCACCAGCCCGATATGACCGCGCGGGAGACACCTGGGCCGCGACCTGTTGCTGATCTGCGGTGAATTGGTCGAACTCCGACGCCCACCTCACACCGTCGGTGGCGACCAGGTCGACCGGTGTGTCACCGGGTGAGACCTCCCTGGCCGCGTAGACCGCGCCGCCGAACGAGCCGGGCACGACGGGGAACGTGCCCACGGGGGCCCGGTGCCCGTCGGGCAGACCCACCACGGGGCGGCGCACCTCGGCCAGTTCCTCGCGGCGAACGGTGCGGGTGAAGCCGTCGGGCAGTGGGCCGTCACCGGTGAACATGTACCGGTGGGTCACCAGTTCCGGTGCCGCGGCGTGGTACTCGACGAAGTGGCGCGCACCGGCGCCGGTGCTGCCGTCGCCGGCCACGCGCAGGCCGGCCGGGTCGGCGGCGGTGAAGGTGACGGACTGGGTGCTGCCCCTGGCCGGTCGGGACGTGGTGACCGCCAGGCCCTGCACCGCGGCTTCCGGGTCGGGTCCGGTGACCGACAGCGGCCTGGCTCGGCGGAGGTCCACGGCCACCGTGCGGTCACCGTCCACTCGCAGCGCGGTGTGGTACACGGCGGCGACCGCCTCGTCCGCGTACCGCGAGGTGGCGGCGAAGTAGTCGCCCATGGGCAGGCGCACCGCCGGCGTCCCTGCCCCGATCTGGTGGAAGCCGTAGCCGGTGGCGGGTTCTCCCAGGTCGAGCAGGATGGTGACGAAGTCCGACGGCGGCGCGCCGTCCGTTCCGGTCACCTGGAAGGTGAGCTCGTAGCTCTCGACCTCGCGGTGGGCGCCGAGCGGGCTGCGCACGACGTGGTCGCCGGACCGTGCCACGATCGCTCCGGGGAAGTCGCCGTCTCGGGCGCCGATCCTGGTGTCCGCGGTGACGACGACCTCGGCAGCACCGCCGGCGGGCACGGTGACCTGGGCCGGCGAGACGGAGAACAAGCCCGCGGGTGCGTCGGACTCGACCCGGACGTCGAGCACGAGCGGCGCGGCGGAGGCGTTGTGGTAAGCCAGCTTCCTGGTGCGCGCCTCGTCTTCGGCGGGCGGCCACTCCTGGACACCGAAGTCCACATTGGACGGCGTGCTGGCGATGACCTGCCGGGTGGCCCTGGCAACGTCGAGGCGTCCCGCGCCCTGCTGGAACGGCGTGAAGCCCGCGGCCGACTCGGCGGAGGCGGTGAGGGCGGCCTTTATCCGCGCACCGGACCAGTCCGGGTGCTGCTGGGCGAGGATCGCAGCGGCGCCCGCCACGTGCGGGGTCGCCATGGAGGTGCCGGACATGGCGGTGTGCTGCTCGCCCACGGGCATGCCCTCGACGCCGTTGCGAGCGCGTGCGGCGACGATGCCCACGCCAGGCGCGGTGATGTCGGGCTTGACCGCCCGGTCCCCCCGCGGGCCGGTGTCGGAGAACTGCGCCACCTCGTCACCGCGGTCGACCGCGCCGACCGCCAGCGCGGCGTCCGCGGTGGCGGGCAACGCCGACGCCCTCGCGGGCGCCGTCGTCGCCGGAGGCGACGACGAACAGGGTGCCGTGCTCGGCCGACAGCCGTTGCACGGCCTGCTCCCGCAGGTCGGTGCCCGGCTCGTCGGGCCCGCCCAGGCTCATGTTCACGACACGGGCGCCCTGTTCGGCCGCCCACTGCATCCCGGCCAGGATCGCCGACTCGAGACACCCGAACCGGGCGGCGCAGACCTTGCCCGCGATGAGCCTGGCGTCGGGGGCGTCGCCGCGGTGGGTGGCACCCCCAGCTGCGATGGTGGCGGCGACGTGCGTGCCATGGCCCAGGTTGTCACCAGCGTCGGGCTCCTCGGTGAAGTTGCGGGTGGCGATCACCTTGCCGGCGAGCTCGGGGTGGTCGGCGTCCACTCCGGTGTCCAGAACGGTGCCTGATCAGGTAATCAGAGCGGTCGTGCTCAGGCACGACTTGCGAATTCGCTCGCTGCCGGAAAAGGGGCGACGTTGGCGCGGGAGGTGGACGCCCGCGTGATCGGCACCGGCCGAGCTGACGATCGCGAGATCGTGCTCGGCCTCGGCGCGCAGTGCTTCCTCGACCTGGACACCGAAACCCTGCAGCACGTCGGCGAGGTGGACGTGGTGTTCGACGTCATCGGCGGCAGAATCCTCGAACAGTCGACCGAAGTGGTGCGCCCAGGCGGCACACTCGTCACGATCGCCATGCCCCCACAAAGCAGCCCGAGAACGGGCGGGCCATCTTCTTCGTCGTCGAACCAGACCGCGCTCAGCTGGCAGACCTCGCCCAGCGCGTGCGCGACGGCCGGCTGAAGGCGATCGTCGGCGACGTGCGACCACTGTCCGAAACTCCGGCCGCATTCACCCGCCACCGCCGCACACCCGGCAAGACCACCTTCCAAGTCGCAGACGACCAAGAAAGGCAACACTTGTAAGCAGTCCCGGATCGATGGCGACGAACTACCGGTATCGAGCGAGCACCGTCAGGGTGTGAGTGTGAGAACGGCGCCGCGGCACCCAGGTGAGCGGCGAGTTCTCACGTGGGCGGGAAGGCCGATCGCGGTTTGCGGGTCCTGCCGGTCACGTCCGGTCCGGCATGCCTGGAAGAAGTCCACACCAGCGCCTGCCGCAGACAAATCAGGTTCGGGAAGCGGCACCCGTTCCACACGATCCGGGCCGGTTCGCTCGTCCGTCCGGAAGGACCACCGAAGTCGTCGACCGGGGGCAGAACGCCTTCTGCCACACCGACACCATGTAGTTCCGGTCAGCCTGTCTTCGTGCGGCTGACGACTCCTTCGATGATCTTCGTCAGATGCGCGCCGACGTTGTCCACGCCGCCGTTCTGCACGGCGACCTGCGCGCCTTCCATCGCGAACGTCAGCTCCGCCGCAGCCAGTTCCGGATCCGGAAGGCCGAGGCCCGCGCACATCGCCCGCAGCCTGCCGAACTGACGGGTCTTGTGCTCACTGATCAGCCGTCGCGCGGGATGATCCGGGTCGGGCAGTTCAGCGACCGAGTTCGTGAACGGGCAGCCGCGGTGGGAGAACTCGGGCAGGCCGTCGACGATGAACCGGCCGACCTCGCGGACCTGCTCCGCGTAATCACCCGGATGCGCCTGCTCGGCCCGGTCGAACGCGGCGGAGTAGTCGTGCACGACGATCCGCAGCCATTCCGCGATGAGCGCGTCCTTGGTGCCGAAGTGCCGGTAGATCGCCATCTTCGTGGTGCCGGCGCGGTCGGCGATGGCCTGGACGCCGACCCGGACCACACCCTCGTTGAGGAACAGCTCCTCGGCCGCGTCGAGGATGCGCTCACGGGGAGGCAGGGTCGCAACCCTCGTCGGGCGCCGGGTGGAGGTGCTGGTCATCGGGCCGTCCTCACGAGCCAGGGGTCTAGCAATGCGGTCCGTCAGCAGTTACGGTACACAACCGTTCCTGCCGATACCGATCGGTATCAAGTGATACAATCTAGTTCCCTGAAGGGTGTCCAGTGAAGATCTCCGAGTACGCGAGCCGCGACGCGGTCGGCTTGGCCGAGCTGATCGCGCGAGGCGAGGTGACACCGGCCGAGGTCGCCGACGCGGCCGCGCGGGCGGTCGAAGCGGTCAACCCGTGGATCAACGCCGTGGTCGAGACCTGGCCTGCCGAGGACACCCCGGCCCCTGGTTCCGCACCGTTCGCGGGGGTGCCGTTCCTGGTCAAGGACCTCGGCGTCTCGATGGCGGGTAAGCGCAGCGAGCTGGGTAGCCGGTTGGCCGAGGGTTCGGTCGCGTCCGAGGACTCGTTCCTGATGCGCCGGTTCCGCCGGGCCGGGCTCGTGACGATCGGCCGGACGACGACGCCGGAAATGGCCTACAGCACCACGACGGAACCGGTGTTCTCCGGCGCGACTCGCAATCCGTGGGCGCTCGACCGGAGCGCAGGCGGGTCCAGCGGCGGTTCCGGTGCGGCGGTCGCGGCCGGAATCGTGCCGATCGCACACGCCACCGACGCCGCGGGTTCCATCCGCATTCCCGCTTCCTGCAACGGGTTGTTCGGCCTGAAGCCGACGCGTGGCCGGGTTTCGCACGGACCTGGCGTAGACGAGATCTTCAACGGCCTCGCCGTGCAGGGCGGCGTGAGCCGGACCGTGCGCGACAGCGCGGTGCTGCTGGACCTCATCGAGGGCCCCGAACCCGGTGACCCGTACTACGCCGCGCGACCCGAGCGGTCGTACGCCGCAGAGGCGCAGCTGGATCCAGGCACACTGCGGGTGGCGGTGCTGCGCCAGCCGTGGGGCGGGCGGCGGCCGACCGAACCGGTGTCCGCAGCGCTGACCGACACCGTGCAGTTGCTGGAATCCCTCGGGCACGAGGTCGAGGAAGTTGCGCTGGAACTGGGCGTCTCGTGGGAAGAGTTCATCCTGGCCAACGCACGGATGTGGACGGCGAACCTCGCACCGTGGATCGACGGCATCGCCGCCGCCACGGGTCGGCCCGTGGACGAGACCACGCTAGAACCGGTCGTGCTCGCCAGCTACCGGCACGGGCACCAGGTCACCGCCGACGAGTTCGTCCGCGCTCTTGCAATGCGCAACGTGGTGTCCCGAACGTTCGCGCGCCACTTCGAGCGCTACGACCTGCTGCTCTCCCCCACGCTGCCGGAACCGCCGGTCCCACTCGGCGTCTACGGCGACGGCGCGGACCAGCTGGACGGCCTCGGCTGGCTCGACCGGCTCTTCGACCGCTCGCCCTACACCGCGGCCGCGAACGTGTCGGGGGTTCCGTCGATGTCGGTCCCGCTGGCGTCGGACCACGGGTTGCCGATCGGCATGCAGTTCACCGCCGGTTTCGGCCGCGAGGACCTGCTGTTCCGGCTGGCCGGCCAGCTGGAACGGGCCGCGCCGTGGGCGCACCGCAGGCCGCCGGTGTGGGCGGGCGAGTGACTCCTCGAGTACACATGGGACGAAGGCCTAGCTGTACTGACCTGAAAGGTTCGGAACGCGGCTGGCGGGTGGCTGGCCTTTGAGTGCGGTGTGACCGCGGTGGTGATTGTAGGTGTGAAGCCACCGCGGGAACGCCTCGCGGCGCTCGGTTTCGGTGCGGTAGGGGCGGGCGTAAGCCCATTCGTCGAGCAGGGTGCGGTTGAAGCGCTCCACCTTGCCGTTGGTCTGGGGACGGTAGGGACGGGTGCGTTTGTGCGTGATCCCGGCGTCGGCCAGGGTGTCGCGCCAGAGCAGGGAGCGGTAGCACGACCCGTTGTCGGTGAGCACCCGCTCGACGGTGATTCCGCTGGCGTGGAAGAAGGTCTGCGCTCGCTGCCAGAACGCGACGGCGGTTTCCTTGGTCTCGTCGGGCAGGATTTCGCTGTAGGCGAGGCGGGAGTGGTCGTCCACGGCGTTGTGCAGGTAGCTGTAGCCGAGGTTGGGCCGGCCGCCGACCTTGCGGCGCCGGGCGGGGTCGCGGTGTGCGGAGCTGTTGCGCTGGCCGGCTTGCCTGCCGTGGATCTTGTGGCCGCCGCCGTCGGGGATGTTGCCCAGCTTCTTGATGTCGACGTGGACGAGCTCGCCCGGCGTGGCGCGTTCGTAGCGGCGCACCGGCTGCCCGGTGGCGCGGTCCACGTGGCGGAGCCGGGCCAGGCCGTAGCGGGTCAGCACCCGGTGCACGGTCGAGGGCACCAGCCCGAGCAGATACGCGATCCGCGCAGGTCCCCACCGCCGCGCCAGGCGGACCTTGATGATCCGCCGTTCGGTGCGCGTCGGGGTCCGGCGCGGGCACGCCAGCGGGCGGGAGGACCGGTCGGCCATGCCCGCCGTGCCGAGTTCGCGGTAGCGGCCGGCCCACCGCTGCGCCGTGCTGACCGACACCTGGAATCGCTCAGCGGCCCGCCGAACAGGCCATTCATCCTCGACGACACACCGGGCAAGACGTAGCCTGCCCAGCTCGGTCAGCGGTGCGTTAGCGTGAGTAATCGAGGGCCTCCTGGCTAGCCGGTGCAGATGTCGCAATCCACACCGAACCCGGAGGCCCTCCCTCATGCCAAGATCATCCGATCACGTGTCGGACCGTTCGCAACCTCGCTGGGCAGTACA
>NZ_FOFR01000031.1 GCF_900110955.1 Lentzea xinjiangensis | reverse complement strand
TCCAGGAAATTCGTCCGCGCGCTCGCTCGTCACGGCTTGACCGGGTCGATGGGCCGGGTCGGCGCGGCGGGCGACAACGCCGCGATGGAGAGCTTCTTCGCGTTGCTGCAGAACAACGTTCTCGACCGGCGTACCTGGAACACTCGCGAGGAACTGCGGATCGCGATCGTGACCTGGATCGAGCGCACCTACCACCGCCGTCGACGCCAGGCTGCCCTCGGCAGGTTGACCCCGATCGAGTACGAGGTAATCATGACCACGCCAGCCAGCCGGGCTGCGTGACTACAACTGTCACCTACTCGTGCAGCAGACCCGTTCCTAATGTGCGTAGACGCGAACAGGCCAGGCGGCGGCCTGTGAAGATCGTAGGCAGACTCGTTCTGATGGCCGCACTCACCGGACTGATCATCCGCGTCGGACTCGGCTACAAGTTCGGCCTCCTGGTCACGCACTCACCATCGCCGCACACCTGCTGCTGGGACGATAGCCGGCAGACTCCTGCAGCGAGGCACGTCGGCCTGGCCCGGCCGGCACTCGGGAAGTGACGTGACGCACACCCCGGCGGCACCGGTCCGGGTCTCGCGGGCAGACCCGCAGGACGATGATGATGCGGGTGGCCGGACGGGCGGGCCGGCGGAGGCGAGGGGCTGCGAGTGGGGTCGATCGGCGCCCGGCGGGTGGTGAGCCAGGACCAGGTGCTGCGCGGCGCGTGCCGGTTCTTCCTGCGGCACGGCCGGGTCGAGATGGACGCGCTGGCGGCGAGCCTGGCCATCAGCCGGGCGACGCTCTACCGGGTCGTGCACAGCCGCGACGGGCTGCTCGCCGACGTGCTGTGGGTGCTCGCGGACCGGCTGCTGGCCCGTGCCCGGCAGGAGCGCACGAACGTCGGCGTCGAGGGCGTCCTGGAGGTCACCCGGCGGTTCGTGGCCGACCTGCGCGCGGCCGGCCCGTTCCGGGCGTTCCTGCGCAGCGAGCCCGACACGGCCATCCGGGTGCTGTTCAACACCGCCGGCGGGGTGCACCGGCGAGCGGTGTCGGCGCAGAAGGAGATCCTGCTCGAAGTGGACGGCGGGCCGTGGTCGGCGGCGGCCCTGGACCAGGTCGCGTTCCTGTACGTGCGGATCGTGGAGTCCGCCCTCTACGCCGAACTGCTCAGCGGCGCGCCGCTCGACCCGGCCCTGGCCGAAACCGCCGCCCGCACGGTGCTGCTGCAGCACCGCTGACCCGACCACCGCAGCGTGCTGCGACGGCGGTCTCACGATGGCGCCGCGTTCTGGTGCCGGTCGTCCGGGCCTGGCTACGGTCGGTTCCGCACCCATCCCCCATCGCTGTGGGAGCCGGTATGTCCCCTTCCCCCTGGCGTCGCCTCGGTCTGGTCGCGGCCGTGCTCGGCCTGCTGGTCCCGACGTCCGTCCCCGCCTCCGCCTCCGCGCCCGCCGGTCCCGCGCCGCGGGTCGTCGGCCCGTTGCCCGGGACCGTGCCGGGTGACCGGCTGGCCGACCGGATCGAGGACACCTACCCGTTCTTCTCCACGCCCGACGACCTCGCCGCCGCCGGTTACGTCGAGCAGGAATTCCACGTCTCCGGCGCGGCCGACGGCTGGGCCGGCAACGGCACGAAGGTCGCCACCGGTGTGCCGTACGCGACCCGGGTCGTCGTGCGGCGGCCCGCGCACGCCCGCGACTTCAACGGAACCGCCCTGGTCGAGTGGCAGAACGTCACCGCCGGGTACGACCTGGACGCGTTGTGGAACGCCGAGTCCGTCGTCCGCGCGGGCTACGCCTGGGTCGGTGTGTCGGCGCAACGGGTCGGGGTGGACCAGCTCCGCGCGTGGAGCCCCGCGCGCTACGGCGGGCTGGACGTGACCGGCGGCGGTCGGTTCACCGCCGACGAGCTGTCCTACGACGTGTTCACCCAGGCCGGCCGCGCCGTCGAGTCGGGTGCGGTCACGGGCGGCCTGCGGCCCCGGACCGTGCTGGCCATCGGCGCCTCACAGTCGGCGGCCCGGATGACCGTGCTGTACGACCGGGTCCTGCCGCAGCAGCAGCCGGTGTTCGACGGTTACGGCTTCGTCGTCGGCACGGCGCCGACGCGGGCCGGCGCGGAACCCGTCTTCCAGGTGCAGTCGGAGACCGACGTGCGCAGCGCGACCCGTCCCGCCGACACCGACCGGTTCCGCCGCTGGGAGGTCGCTGGCGCGGCCCACTCCGGCTACGAGGGCCAGGCCTACCGCGTGCCGATCTCCGAACGCGACCTCGGCGGCGCACCGCAGTACGACTGCGACCGGCCGCCGTTCAGCCGGGTGCCGATGCACCACGTCACCGCCGCGGCCTACGACCACCTGCGCCGGTGGGTCGAGCGGGGCACGCCGCCGCCGACCGCGCGCCCGTTGGAGTTCGAGCCGGACGGCGTCACCAAGAAGCGCGACGCGCTGGGCCTCGCGCTGGGCGGCATCCGGTTGTCGCAGGTGACCGCACCCAGGGCGCTGAACACCGGCGACAACACCGGTGAGACGTTCTGCCGCCTGTTCGGCACGCACGTGCCGTTCGACGCGGCGACGTTGGCCCGGCTCTACCCGCACCGCGGGGACTACCTGCACCAGGTGGTGACCGCCGACGTCGCCAACGTGCACGCGGGCTACCTGCTGCCGGCCGACGCGCGGCAGAACCTCGCCGACGCCCTGGCCGTTGGAGGTCGGCGATGAAGGTCCCGTTGCTCGCGCTCGTCGTGGCCCTCGCGTCCACGGTCGCGGCCGTGCCCGCCGGCGCCGAAGCGCTCACCCCGATCGTCTTCGTGCACGGTCAGCAGGGGTCGGCGCAGCAGTGGCAGTCCAACGCCAAGCGGTTCTCCGGCAACGGCTACCCGGACGCGCTGCTGCACGCCTACGAGTACGACACGAGCATCCCGACCAACGACCGCGCCGTCGCCGACCTCGAAGCGTTCATCGCCGCCGTCCGCGCCCGAACGCGGGCGGCCAAGGTGGACGTGATCGCGCACTCGCGCGGCACGACGGTCATGCACAGCTACCTGTCGTCGCCCGAACGGGCCGCGTCGGTGCGCAAGTACGTCAACGTCGATGGGCGCTCCAGCGCCGCACCGCCGGGCGGCGTACCGACGTTGGCGCTGTGGGGCAGCCTGCAGCCCAACGGGTCCATCGGCGGCGCGACCAACGTTCACCTGACGACGCTGGGCCACACCGAGACCACCACGTCGGCCGACGGTTTCGCCCACATGCACCGGTTCCTGCGCGGTCGGCCCGCGTTGACGACCCGGGTGCTGCCCGAACCGCCCGGCCTGGTCCGGATCGCGGGTCGGGCGACGTACTACCCGCAGAACGAGGGGCTGGCCGGACTGATCCAGGTGTGGGAGCTCGACCCGCTCACCGGCGCGCGGCGCGGCGAACCGCGGCACAGCGCCCGGACCGGCGCGGACGGCTCGTTCGGCCCGCTGCCCGTCAACGGCCGCGCGCACCACGAGCTGGTGGTGCTGCGCGAGGGTCAGGTGCCGCACCACTTCTACTTCGAGCCGTTCGAGCGCAGCGACCGGTTCGTGCGGTTGCAGGTGTCGCGTCCCGGCGGCATCACCGACCACATCGACCGGTGTCCGACGCACAGCGCGCTCACCGTCATCCGCAACCGCGAGTGGTGGTCCGACCAGCCCGACAGCGACCGGCTGGAGCTCAACGGGGTCAACGTCCTCACCGCCGACGTCTCGCCGCGGCTGCGCCAGGTGATCGCCGCGTTCGCGTTCGACGACAACTGCGACCTGGCCTCGACGCCGGGTGCCGCGCTGCCGCCGTTCGCCGCGCTGCCGTTCCTGACGGGCGTGGACGCCTACCTGCCGACGCGGCCGGAGGGCACGATCCGGGTCACCCAGACGGCGCGCGGCACCGGTGGCGGGTCGCGCACGATCGCGGTGCCGAACCGGCCGTCGGACGCGCACGCGGTCACCGTGCAGTTCAAGGACTACCTCGACGTCGGAACCGGAGGACCCCGCGCAACGTCCCCCTGAGCGGAGAAGGGGGTTCGTGTGGCCGAACGGTTGTCAGGGTCTGGCGAAGTCGTCCACCCGGTCGGCGCGGATCTGGTCGGCGCTGGGGTCGAACCCGCCCGACACGTACCCGCTGACCGTCTGGAACCACGGCGGCGAGTTGCTGAACGCCTCCCGGGTGTCAACCCTGTCCTTGATCCGGTCGATCCACCACCGCTGGTTCGCGTCGGCGTCCCAGTCCCAGTGCTCCCGCTTGTCCGGATCCCACCAGTCCACGTCCTCGCGGGTGGTGCCTTCCGGCGCGCGCCAGAAGCCCTCCGTCGTCGCGCCGACCTTCATGTAGTCCTTGCGGACGTCCGGCGCGTTCACGCCGCCGATGTTGTAGCGGGCGATGTTGAGCCGCAGCCCGTCCTCGCCGAAGAGCAGGTCGGCCAGGTGGTTGCGGATTTCGTCCGGGTAGCCGCCGGTGATGTTGGCGAACCACACCAGGCTCGTGCCCCAGCCCTCGAACGCCGGCTGCTGGTAGGACGGGTCGGGGCGGACCGTGACGGACCGGACGTCCGCCTCCTGCCCCGCGGCCTGCGGTGTGCCGGCGGCGGCCAGGGCGCCCGTCAGCACGGCGACCAGACCGAGGTGGGCGAGTCTGCGGGGTGGTTTGTGCGGTTTCATCGTCGTTGATCTCCTCATCACCACTGGAAGGCGCTTGCCTTGCGCGCTGGCCGAGGGCTGGGGCATGGTCAACAGATCCCTGTGGCGCACCCGCGATCTCGCCGCGTGTGGCGGGGCCAAGCGCCCCGGCACCGGTCTTGCCTGCGGGGCGCCAAAACACGGCCGAGCGACCTGACCTGCACATTTGAGCTGCGGCGGGTTCGCACCCGCTGATCAAGCAGTCGAGGACTCCCCGGCGGCGTAGAGACTTGATCAGCGCCAGCGGCAGGCCACCGCACAACGCCGTCAGCCGGTCGCCGGCCTGGGACGCCACGCGGTCGGCGCCGAGCCTCGTGCCGAGCAGTTCGCGGGACTCGGCGTCCGAGAGCGTGTCCAGCACCACCTGCCGGGCGCTATGTCTGGTGATCAGGCCCGGCATCCGGTTGCGGCTGGTCACCAGGACCGTGCAGGTGGTCGTGCCGGGCAGTAGCGGGGCGACCTGAGCGGAGTCCGCGGCGTTGTCCAGCAGCAGCAGCATCCGCTTGCCGGCCACCACCGTGCGGAACTGGGCCGCCCTGGCCTGCACGTCGGCAGGCACCCGTCCCGGTTCGACACCCAGCGCCTCGAGGAACCCGCGCAGCACCACCGCCGGATCCATCGGCGCGTTGTCCGGGCTGAACCCGCGCAGGTCCACGAACAACTGTCCGTCGGGGAAGCGGTCCACGTGCCGGTGCGCCCACCGCAACGCCAGCCACGTCTTGCCGACTCCGCCGAGACCCGTGATCACGGAGATGACCACCGTGTCAGGGGTTTCCGGCACGTCGAGGCGGTCCAGCTCGTCGTAGCGGCCGACGAACGGCCCCGGTGCGGCGGGCAGTTGGCGAGGCACCGCGGGCCCGCTGACCGCGCTCGCCGGCGGCGTGGGGACCGCGAGGTCGGCCGTGAGGATCTGTTGATGCAGGGTCTGCAGCGTGACGCTGGGGCCGATACCCAGGTCGTCGGCGAGGCGCTTGCGGTACTCCCGGTAGTGCTCGAGCGCGTCGGCGCTGCGCCCGGCCTGGTGCAGTGCGGTTATGTACTGAGCGGCCACGCGTTCGTCCGACGGGTGCGCCGCGGTTCGGGCCGCCAGCTCGACCACCACGTCGCCCGTGTGGCCCTGCCGGAGCCGGAGCCGGGCGCCGACGAGGTCGTGCTGCGCGGCAAGACGCTCCTGCGCCAGCGGTCGCGCTCGGCTTCGGCCCACTGACCGGTGAGACCGGTCAGGGCGTCGCCCCGCCACAGCCGCAGCGCCTCCGTCAGCAGCGCCAGCGCCTGCCGGTCATCGGCCGCCGCACGCGCCCCGACGCACAGCTCGCGGAACCGGTGCAGGTCCACCGACTGCGGTCGGGCGACCAGGAGCGAGTAGCCGCCGGACCGGCGCGCGATGCTCACGTCGTCCGCTCCGGCCAGCACCCGGCGCAGCCGCGACACGTAGCTCTGCAGGGTCGCTCTGCTCCGCCGTTCCGCGCCCAGGCCCCACACCCGCTCAACGAGCCGGTCCACGGACACCACCCGGCCCGCGTCCACGGCCAGTGCCGCCAGCACGCACCGCTGCCGCGTGGGACCCGGCAGCACCGCCGCGTCCAGGTCCGGCAGGTCCGGGGCCACCTCGCCCAGCAGTCGGACCACGGCCATGCCTCGTCCCCTGACCAGCGCATTTCAGAAACAGTGCAAGGAATCTGCAGGGATGGTTCCGCATCATGCAACGGACGGATCACCTCAGCCCAGTGGAAGGGAAACCCATGAGCACGACAACCGAAACCTCGCCGCAGCCGACGACGATGGAAGAGCTTCGCGCCACCATCGAAGCGCAGGGTGGCGTCGATGTGAAAGACCTCAGCGACTACGCGGAGAACTGCTGGTCCGGGTGCTGACCTGGTAAGGCACACCGCACCGACGTCGCCGGATCGCCTGGCGGCGTCGGCCCGCCGGTCCGATCCATGGAGGAGTCGCGATGGCGTTTCCCGACGTCGAGCACTACGTTCCCGCCGCCGTCCGTGAGGTCCTCGGGCAGCGGCTGCCCGGCCGGAGCCCTGAGGACCTGCGTACCCAGACCGAGGAGTGCCTGAAGTTCCTGATCATCGCATCGGGATCCGAACCGATGTTCATCCCGTTGACCCGCGAGGTCGACGAGGTGTGGCACGAGCTGATCTTGCAGACTCACTTCTACGCCGAGCTGTGCCGTGCGCTGCCGGGCGGCGCGTTCATCCACCACCAGACCCTCGGGATCGGGGACTACGCCTCCGGTGCCACCAACCCCGATCTGCTCGACGAGTACATGTTCTGGATCCCCGCCTACGTGAGCCGGTTCGGTGAGTACACGGAGGAGCGCGCCCGCTACTGGAGCGTCGTGCAGTACTTGCGGGACAAGCACGGGATTCCCCTGGACGCCATCAACGCCGCGGGACGGGTGCCGTGTTGACGGCCCCTACGGGACCGAGCCCGGACCTTGTCCGGTTCGACCGCGAACTGCCGCCCGCCTTGCGCGGCGCTGTCCTGGACCGGCTGGCCGCGACGCCGTGGCACCACTACCCGCGGCTCGACCCGGAGCTGCGGGAACGGGTGGCGGCGCACTACGGCGTGAGTGCGGCCACCGTGCTGCCCACCCGCGGTTGCACCGAAGCACTGGACCTGGCCGTACGCCGTGCTGCGCGGCGGAGCGCACCGCACGGCATCTCGTCCCTGGCCCTGCCCCGGCGGAGTTGGTACGGCTTCGTGCCCCTCGCCGAGCGCGCCGGGCTCGACTGGTCCCACTACGACGCGGGGACGCTCCCCAGGCCGGGGCGCATCCCGGTGCTGTGCACGCCGAACAACCCGACCGGACACGTCGTGGCCGACGCCGACCTCGCCCGCCTGTGCGCCGACGGCGCCGGTCCGGCGGTCGTCGACTGCACCTACGACGATCTCGGTGACGACCCGGTGCTGCCGCGGGTCGGGCGGTTCCTCGGTGGGGACGCCGTCTTGTGCACCAGTCTGGCCAAGTCGACAGGGCTGGCCGGTGCGCGCCTCGGCCTGCTGTTCGCCGCTGCTGACGTCGTGGCGGAGATCGAGGCGGAGGCCGGCCCGCACCGCCTCGACGCCTTCCAGCTGGCGGTACTGGAAGCGCTGTTCAGCGAGGACGGACTGCTGGCGTGGCGAACCATGATCGGCGAAGCGCGGGCGCTGCGCGCGGCGTGCGCCGACCACATCCGGGCGTTGTTGCCGTGCGGCACGGTGACCGCGGCCGTCGGCACGGTCGTCTACGCCCGCTTCGACGCCGACTGCCAGCAGCACCTGCCGGACCTGGTCGCCGCGACCGGGGCGACCGTGTTCCCGGTCGAGCGGGTGCTGCGCGTGCGGGTCACCACCGCCACGGCGAACGCGTTGGCGGCACTGCGGAGCAGGTGTTCGTGATGCGCCTGGCGAACGAGCCCTTGCTGATGGAGCTGGCGGACCGGTTCTACTCGGGGGTCACCGACGACCGCGTGCTGCGCGCCCTGTACCCCGACGCCGACCTCACCGCGGCCGCCAGGCACCTCGGCTGGTTCCTGGTCGAGTTCTGGGGCGGCCCGATCACCTACTCCAAGGTCCGGGGCTACCCCAGCCTTCGGATCCGGCACATCCCGTTCCCGATCACCGCGGAGCTCCGGGACCGCTGGCTCGGCCACATGCGCACCGCGCTGGCCGAGGTGGCCATCGACGAGCCGGACAAGGCGAAGCTGTGGCAGTGGTTCACGGCCGAGGCCGAGGTGCTGGTGAACGTGCCGTGACCGCGACCGAAGCGGAGGAGCAGGCGGACACCCTGCTGCGGGAAGGCAAGCTGCGGCAGGCCGCAGCGACGTACGCGGACGCCGTGGACCACGTTGCCCGGCAGTTCCCATCGGAGACCGGACGGCTGCTCGGCCTGCGCCACCGCCTTGCCTGGACGTTGTTGCGGACCGGCCGCGCCGACGAGGTCATCGCGCTGTACGAGCGCAACCGGACGCCTTTCGACCACCACACCTGGCGCGTCCTCGGCGACCTCTACCTGCGGGCCAGTCGCCTCGAGGAGGCACACCACAGCTACGCGACCGTGCTGGACTGGATCCAGCGGCGGCTCGTCCGCGAGTACGTGGCCATGCTCGTGCTCGCCGACACGATCGGTTGCCTGCTGCGGCAGGGTGTCGCCCTGACCGCGCTGGCGCCGCTGCGCCGCGAGCTGCACGACCTCGCCGCGCTGCACCGACGCAAGTCGATCGGCCTCCCGCTGCTGTGGACGTGCTTGGCCGACGTGCACGACGCGCTCGGCCAGCCCGGAACCGCCGGGGCCTACCGGGAGCGTTACCTGGCGTATTGGGAGTGGTACCTGGGGCCGGACCACATCAGCGTGGTGACGCTGAAGGCGGCCCACGAGCGCGGAGGCGGCCCATGTACGAGTTCGTGATGACCCGATCCACGGCCGACAACCACGACCTCACGGAAGCCGCCCGCAAAGCCGTGCGGGAGGACGGTGGCTTCGTGCTGCGCAACGCGCTGCCGGCGAAGGCCGTGCTGCGGCTGCGGTCGGAGCTCACCGCGTCGTTCCGCCGAGTGTCCGAACAGGACTGGACGTGGGGGGAACTGCGCCGCCGCGCGCGGGCCGACGACCACCTCCTCGGGCTGCGCCGCGCGTTGTTCGCCTGCCCGTCCAACGCCGAGCTGTTCCGCCACTCCCGCCTGCGCTCGTTCCTCGGAGCGGTCTTGGACACCAGCGAACCGTTCCTGCACCCGCGCCGCTGGCTGCGGCTCAACGAACCCGGCGGCGGCCTCGGCACGTGGACCACGCCGTACCACCAGGACCACCGGTTCGTGCAGGGCACGCCGGATGTCCTCACCGTGTGGACCCCGCTGCACGACTGCGACACCGGCGGCCTCCAGGTGGAACTGCGCTCGCACCACGACGGGTTGAGGCCGCTCGGCGAGCGCGGTGAGACCAACCACCTGCCGCCCGTGCTCGGCGTCGACCCCGGGAACATCGCCGAGCCCGCGTGCGAACTCGGCGACGTGGTGGTGTTCCACAGCCTGGTCGTGCACGGCACCGCGGCCAACCAGAGCAGGTACAACCGGATCTCGGTGGACGCGCGGTTCCAGCACCCCGGCGACCCGATCGCCGGTGAGCAGCTGATCCCGGCCGTCGCGCCGCAGGACGAGCGGCCCATCGGCGTGCCAGGGGTGGACGACCCCCGGCCCTCGGCGTGGTCCGGCGACCCGGGGATGGCGGTGCCCGCTTCGATGCCGGTGGTCCCGGCGGGCGACTTCCACCTGAGCCGGCCCATCGCACCCTCACGGTTCGCGCGACCGTGATGACCGAGGTGGACGACTGCGCCCGTGAGGTGAGCGACGGCCTCGCCGGATCCCGCCTGCTGCCTTGCCGGACCGTCGAGGAGGTGCGCACGCAGACCCGGGAGTTGGTGCGAGGCTTGGTGATCGCCGCCGACATGGGAGGTTTGCTGCTGCCGCTGTCCCCGGAGCTGGACCGGGTGTGGCTGGCGCTGCTCACGGAACCGCCGCTCTGCCAACGGGTTCAACGACTTCTTCCGTCAGGGGTGGACTTCGTGCACGTCCGCAACGCTCCACCGGCCGACCTGAGCGAGCACCTCCTCGACTGGGTCGAGCGCTACCGGTGCCGGTTCGGCCCGATCCCTCCAGGGGTGGCCCACTACTGGCCCGCCTGCCGTTACCTGGAACGCCTCGGCGTCGGCCTGTCATGAGGATCGACTACCTGAGCCGTGGCACCGGCTGGGCGCACGCGGCCCGCACGGCGCTGGTCGCCCCCGCCCTGGCGCGTCGTCCGGGGGTCGAGGAGGTGACGATCGCCGCGAGCGGCAGTGCCGTGGACTACTTCGCGATGACCGGGTTGCCGTACCACGACCTGCGGGTGCCCGACGAGCTGGATCACTCCGGATACGCCGCCTACCGCATCCGGGAACACCTGCGCTCCCGTGACGGCGCGGACCGTGTCGTCGTGTCCGACGAGCTGTGCCTCGCGTCGCTGGTGTGCGAGGCGCCGTGCGTGCTCATCGTGTGCTCGTTCCGCCACTACGATGCCGGCCCCGAAGCGTTCGGCACCGCCGACCGGATCCTGCTGGCCGGCTGGTCGGAGGTGGAGCCGGTGCCCGAGGCGATCCGCTCGAAGGTGACCGCGATCGGCCCGATCGTGCGTGTGGTCGGAGAGGACCGGCCGACTGCGCGCCGGGTGCTCGACCTGCCCAAGGACGCGCTGGTGGTGACGGCGTCGTTCGGCTTGTTCTACCCCACGAAACGCGACTACTTCAGGGACGCGCTGAGCGCGGTGCTCGGCGCGTGGCGGCACGCCCCAGCGGACGCCGTGTTGGTGATCCCGTTGACGTCCGCCACGGTTCGGGAGCTGCTGGGTGGGGTCGCCCTACCGGACAACGCCCGCTGCGTCGGCCCGACCGGTCGCATGGACCGGTACCACCGGGCGTCGAACACGGTCCTGACCGTCGGCGGCTCCACCACCAGCCACGCGGTGCGCAACGGCATACCGACCGTCGTGATCAACCCGCCCGCCGGTTCCGTCGAGTCCCGGTACGCGGCATTCCTGGCGGGCCGCTGCGACCACCTGACCCGCACGGAAGGCACCGAGTCCGCACAGGACCTCTGGGACATGATCGACCACAGTGCCCACACCGCCGAGCTCGCTCCGCCGGACCTGCGCTGGGGCACCGCCGACGATGTCTACCACGCCGCACGCGGAACATGACCCGTCCGGGGTTGCTCGGTGTCCGTCCCACCAGGCCCGCCCTCGGTCCGGGTCTGCGACACAGCTGCCGTGTTCACGCCAACCAGCACTGCTACTCCAAGGGACAAGCACAGCGCCCCGACAGGAGCACCAAAGGATGAGATCAGAGTCGACCAGCGGTTTTCGCCGAACCCTGCGTCGCAGGCGACCGAAAGGAGCATCACGGGTGAGTGACAGGGTGGCGGAAACCTCCCCTGCCGGGGCGCCGCGTTCTACGACGACCAAGCCGTCCACGCCAACTACCTGGCGGTCCTGGCGCAGCCCGACGAACCCAGCGCACGCCTGGAAGATCCCGCCGTTCGCGACTTCGTGGGCGATCCCGCAGGCTTGTCCGTGCTCGAACTCGGCTGCGGTGACGGCCGGTACGCGCGTGAGCTCCTCGCGGCAGGCGTTCGCGCCTACTCGGGCATCGACGGCAGCGCACGCATGGTGGCAGCGGCGCGTGCGGCGGTCGGCGCCGACGAGCGGGCCTCGGTCGTCCACGCCGATCTCGACCGCTGGGAGCCGGACGTGGCGGAGGTGGACGTCGTCGTCGCGCGGATGGTGCTGCACTACGTGGACGACCTCGAACGGTTGCTGCGGCAGTCCCGAGCCTGCCTCGCGACCGGCGGCACCTACACCTTCTCGGTCGAGCACCCGGTCATCACGAGCAACTACGCGCAGCCCGATGGCGCGCCCAGGGTGAGGACCTGGCAGGACAGCGGGTACTTCGACGAAGGACGTCGGACCTGCCGGTGGCTCGGCGCCGAGGTCGGGAAGCACCACCGCACGGTCGAGCGGTACCTCTCCCTGCTGTCCGGAGCGGGGTTCGCCCTTTCCGGGTTCTCGGAAGGACGTCCCCAGCAGGGCCACTTCGACTCGCAGGAGCGGTATCAGGCAATGCGCGACGTCCCGTTCTACCTGATCATCCGCGGGATCGCGCGGTGAGCCGGGAGGACGCGGCGGCGCGGGCGGCTCCGCGCCCCGCCAAGGTTTCCGTGCTCATGCCGACGTACCGCCAAGCGCACTTCCTCCCCCGCGCGGTCGGCAGCCTCCTCGACCAGACCTTCCAGGACTGGGAGCTGATCGTGGTCGACGACGGCTCGCCCGACGACACCGCGGACGTGGTCGCGCAGTGGGACGACCCACGCATCAAGTACCACCGGCTGGACCGCAACGAAGGGCTCGGGTTCGCGCTCGGGTTCGCGCTGCGGGCCGCCGTCGGCGCGTACGTGGCCTACCTTCCGTCGGACGACCACTACGACCCGCACCACCTGGCGAACGCCGTCGCGATGCTGGACGGCGAGCCGGACTGCTACGCCTGCTACGGCGGCTTGAGGTGGTGGACCACCAACGCCAGCAAGCCATTCCGGGTGCGCGTCACGTCCGCGTCGTTGCGCGGCGACGACGTCGTCGGGGCGGAGGAGCAGGCGTTGCTCGACCTCACCGAGCCGCTGCTGTCCGACGACGTCCGCAACGGCAACGTGTTCGCGCTCGTCCAGGTCGTCCACCGACGAGACCATGAAGCGGCGGTCACCTGGCCTACCAGGTCCGAGATCGTCTCCGACGGGCTCGAACGGGACTACTGGCGCGAGTTCGCCCGGCGCGGCGCCCGATTCCGGTACACGGGCGAGGTCTCGTGCGAGTGGGGCGACCACCCCGACCAGCGCCACAAGATCATCGGCGGTCGTGGCGCCGTACACCCGACGGACCCGACTGGCCGGGGCTTCGGGCTGGCCCGGTACCGGCAGTTCTACGGCATCGAATCCGGCCTGGCGCTCAACTGGCGAGCCGGTTTCTGGGGGTTGCCCCACGATCAGAGGAAGCGGTACGGCCCGCTGCACGCCACCGGGTCGCGCCGCCCGGCAGTGGCGGCGGACGAACCGCTGCGGATCCTCGTCGTGGGCGAGCTCGGGTTCAACCCGGAGCGGATCCTCGCCCTGGTGGAGGCCGGTCACTCGGTGCGCGGTTCGTGGATCACCCGCACGCAGGCGTGGCAGACCGTGGGGCCGCTGCCCTTCCCCGGCGTCGAAGACATCCCGTTCGACGGCGACTGGACGCGTCGTGTCCGCGAGTACGCGCCGCACTTCATCTACGCGCTGTTGAACTGGCAGGCCCTGTCCACCATCGGTCGCGTGCTCGACGAGGTGCCCGACATCCCCATGGTCTTCCACTTCAAGGAAGGCCCCCACCTCGTGGCCGAGATGGGGTTGTGGCCGGTGATGGTGAAGGTGCTACGGCACAGCGCAGGCGTGGTCTTCATCAACCAGGAGTGCCGTGAGTTCTTCGAACGCAGCACGAAGGGGTGCGTAGACGCGGACCGCGTGCTGATCCTCGACGGCGATCTACCCAAGGCGAACTGGATGACCGACGACTGGTCGCCGAAGCTGTCCGCCCTGGACGGCGAGCCGCACACGGTCTGCGTCGGGCGGATCCGGGTGGAGGGCAGGAACTTCCTGGAGCCGATGCCGGTGCTGGAGAAGGCGGGTGTGCACGTGCACGTGTACGGCGAGACCTACCAGAAGTGGAGCCGGGACTGGATCGAGACCGGCCGCGGGAGCCGGTTCCTGCACCTGCACCCCAACGTGGAACCAGTGGACTGGGTCCGGGAGCTGTCCAAGTACGACGCCGCCTGGCCCCACGTCCACGAGAGCTCCAACGAAGGCGACCTCCGTCGCGCGCATTGGGACGACCTCAACCTGCCGGCCAGGCTCGGCACGTACGCGGTCGCCGGTCTGCCGTGGATCGTGCGGAACAACAGCGGTCACCGGGTGGCCGTGCAGAGCCTCGCGGAGCGCCACGGGCTCGGCGTCGTCTTCGACGACATCGACGACCTCGCGGAGCGCCTGTGGGACACGACGGGGATGGATGGACTGACCGAGCGCGCTCGCGCCGCCCGACCGCAATTCAGCTTCGACGACCAGCTACCGGTGCTCATCAACTTCTGCAGGAGGGTGGTGGAAATGGGCCCGAGGTAGTCGCCTGCGGCGGCGCCTCTTCGTGGAGCACCGTGTCGTGCGCGGCTCGGCGTGTCGACGCATCGTGCCGATCAGCGGTGTCCGCCGCACGACCGTGGAGGCAGTTCCATGCCGATGACCCTGCGTTTCGGGGTCTTTCCGCAGGACCTGGACACGACGGTGAAGTTCTACACCGAGGTGCTCGGCTATCCGCGTCAGCTCGGTGCATCGGGATTCGTCGACGCCGAGATGCTGGACATCTTCACCAAGCAGTGGATCGCCAGTTCGTCGCGGCGACGCCGCTGGAACGGCGGGGCCGGCCGACGAGGTCGCCGCGACCCTGCTCTTTCCTGGTCTCACCGACCAGCGCCTTCGTCACCGGTGCGGAGTCCGTCGTGGACGCCGGGCTGGTTTCCAAGCAAACCGAGGGCTACCCCCTCGCGTCCGCGAGCGCGCGCACCGCGGCCACGACGTCGGACTCGTCGTTGAAGTAGTGGAAGCCGAAGCGAACCCGGTCGCCCAGCGCCGTGGCGCGCACGCCGTGCCGGGCCAGCGTCCGGGCGATCCGATCAGCGTCCGCGGTGGCCAGGACGACGATGTGCGAGCCGGGTCCATTGGAGACTCGGCGCAGACCGAGCGCCGCCGCTTCGCGGGTCAGGTGTCCGGCCAGGCCGAGCACATGTCGCTCCACGACCGCCGGGTCCAAGCGGTGGAACAGGCGCAATGCGGCGCAGGCTCCGAGCCAGGAGAACCACGCCGGTGAGGCGTCACAGCGGGCGGCGTCCGGCGCCAGCTGGTCCAGCTCGCCGCCGAAGTAGCCGTGCGGGGCGGCGGTCGACTTCCAGCCCGGCGCCAGGGGCCGCAGCCCGGCCACCCGGTCCGGTCGCGCCACCAGCCACGCCGCGCCACGCGGGCACAGCATCCACTTGTAGCCGTGTACCGCGAGGTAGTCCGGTGCCACGGCGGGGTCGTACCGCAGCGCGCCGAGGGACTGGGTGAGGTTGACGAACAGGCGGGCGCCGACCCGGTCGGTCGCGGCGCGCAGCGCGGCGAGATCCAGCCGCTGGCCTTCGCGGCTGGTCACCTCGCTGACCGCCAGCAGCGCGACGTCCTCGTCGAGCGCCGCGATCAGGTCCTCTGCCCGCGTCCAGCCGTCACGGGCGGGCACGCTGACCACGTCGTGCCGGGCCAGCCAGGGGAACCGGTTGCTGCGGAACTCCTCCTCGGCCACCACAACACGGCCGCGAGGCAGCGATGCGGCGACGGTGGCGGCTGCCTCGGCCAGCGAGGACACGGTGGTGACCGTGCCCGGCGGGACGCCGAGGAAGCCGGCGAACAACTCCCGCGCATCGGCAGCCGCGGCGTCCCAGCGCGGCCAGTCGAACCCGCCGGACGACCACGCGTCGAGCACCTCGCGCATCGCCGTCACGACCGGCTCGGCGCCCGGTGGCGCACCCGGAGTGTCCAGCCACACCCGGTCGTGCAGCGCGGGGAAGAGCGCGCGGAACTCGGCGGGCGTCACCGGGGCACCGCGGCCATCGCCTCGAGCTCGACCAGGATGTCCGGTCGGGCGAGCGCGGTCACGACGATCAGCGACTGGGCCGGCCAGTCGCCATCCGGGTACCAGCGGGTGAAGATCCGCTTCACCACCGAGCGGAAGCCGGTCAGGTGCTCGGGGCCGGCCACCATGCTGAACACCTTCACCAGGTGTCCCGGCTGGGCGCCCGCCGCGGCGAGGAGCCGCTCGAGGTTGGCGAACACCGCCTCGGTCTGGGCCTCGGCGTCCGTGCCGGCGAGCGGGCCGTCGGGCAGCGCACCGACCTGGCCGGAGATCACCACGAGCTCGTGCCCTGGCGGCACGTGCGCGAGATGGCTGTACATGCCGATGGGGGCGGCGACGGTGTCGGGGTTCCAGCGCCGGATCATGCGTTCTCCTCGTTTCGTTCGACGGTTGTGAACACGGTGTCGAGAGCCTCTGGCGCACGTTAGGACGGCCAACCGGACAGTCCGCCGGCAGGATGGGCGAATTTCAGATAGTCGAAAAACGGGTTCATTCTGATGCAACGAGCACGGCCGGGGCCGCACAGTGTCGGCCAGCCGATCAGCAGGAGGTGACCATGCCGCGACCGACCGACGCCGACGTGCGGGCCCGGCTCGACGCACTGGCCGAGGACATGCTGTCGTTCCTGGCCGCCACCGTGTCCGGCCCCAGCGAGAGCGGGTGGGAGGACCGGGTCACCAGCCGGTACGCCGAGTGGTTCACCGCCCACGGCTGGCCGGTGACGCGGCAGCCGCTCGAGGAGGCCTCCGGGGAACCGCGGGCCGGGCAGCGGGAGAACCTGATCGCCTGGTATCCCGGCCGCCGCGGGCTGCCGTCCGTGGTCCTCAACGGCCACGTCGACGTCGTTCCCGCGGGCGAGGAGCAGGCCTGGTCCCGGCCGCCCTGCTCGGGCGACCGGGACGGCGGCCTGGTGCACGGGCGCGGCTCGGTCGACGTGAAAGGCGGCATCGCGGCCGGGCTGTACGCGCTCGCCGCGCTCGGCCCCGGGGACGTGACGCGGGCGGACGCGCCGGACGAGTGCGTGGCCGAAGCCGACGTGGTGCAAGCCGCCAAGGTGCTGGCGCTGACGTTGACCCGGCTGGTGGTGTGCGATGGGTGAGCAGCGCACGACCGTGCTGCACACGCTGGAGCGCGGGCTGCAGGTGCTGGAGGCCGTCGCGGCGGCCGACGGGACCGCCACCGCCAAGGTGCTCGGGCGGCAGCTCGACATCAAGATCGGCACGTGTTACCACCTGCTGCGCACGCTGGTCGCCAGCGGGCATCTGGTCCGCCTGCCCGGCGGGTACTACGACGTGGGCCCGAAGGCGGCGTCGCTCAGCCGGCACCTGCAGCGGCGGTCCGGCCCCTCCCCCGAGCTCGCGGTCATCCTCACGCGTCTGCACAACAAGACGCGCGAGACCTCCTACATCTCCGGCTGGAACCACGGCGCGCTGACCCTCCAGCACTACCTGTCGGGCCTGCACACGCTGTCCGTGGGCAACCTCGACGTCGGCTACACCGGGCACATGCACGCCCGCGCCTCCTGCAAGGCGGTACTGGCGTTCCTGCCCGAAGAGCAGGTCGCCGCGATGTTCGCGGGCGTGCCGCTGGAGGCGGTCACCACGCACACGATCACCGACTTCGACACGCTGACCGTGGACCTGGCCACCTCCCGGCGCCGCGGCTACGCCCTCGACCTGGAGGAGTTCAGCGACGGCGTCTGCTGTGTGTCCGCGCCGTTCTTCGGCGAGAACGGGATGCCGGCCGGTGCGTTCACCGTGTCCGTGCCGCAGTCCCGGTTCACCGAGCGGCGGTCGTGGCTGATCTCGGAGGTGCGGGAGGCGGCGGCGATGGCGACCGGGCTGCTGCGCACCGGCAGGCTCACGGTGCCTTCGCCCGATGCGCCGGCGCGCTCCGACCGGGAGGTCTCGTGAGGACATCGGGCTCCGCCTGGGCGGTGGTCACCGGAGCGGCTCGCGGGATCGGGCGCGCGATCGCCGTACGGCTGGCGGCCTCGGGGGCGTCCGTGGCCGTGGTGGACGCCGCGCACGGCGTGGACGCGATCGGGCTGCGGTGCGACGTGACGGACCCGGCCGCGGTGGACGCGGTGATCGGCGCGGTGCTGAGCGCGTGGGGCGGGGTGGACGTGCTGGTCTGCAACGCCGGCGGCGGTACCGGGCCGATCCACGGCAACCGTGCGTCCGAAGTGGACCTCGGCGAGCTGGAGGCCGCGCTGCGGCTGAACCTGTGCGGCACGACCCACTGCTGCCGGGCCGTCGCCGGACCGATGCGGGCGCAGGGTCGCGGCAGCATTGTCACGATGAGCTCGATCAACGGGCTCGCGTCCACCGCGGACGGCGCTACGCGCACTACGGCGTGGCCAAGGCGGCGGTGGCGCAGTACACCCGGTACCTGGCGCGCGACCTGCGCCCGCACGGCATCCGTGTCAACTCCGTGACGCCCGGCCCGATCGGCACCGCGCGGCTGCGTGTCCGCTACCGAGGCGGGCGAGGAACTCGGCGCGGCCGGTGAACCCGGCGACGTCGCCGGCGACGTGGAGTTCCTCGCCGGGCCCGCCGCCCGGCACGTCACCGGCCAGGTCATCACCGACAACGGCGGCCTGCTGAACCACTGCTGACCGCACATCTTCCACCGCCCGAAAAGGAGAGTGGGTACCCCCATGCCCGAAACCGCCGCACTGCTGGCCCATCTGGAATCGATGTGGCGCATCCGCTCCTTCGAGGAGGAGGTCACGCGCCTGCGCGCCGCCGGCGACATCGTCGGCTCGGTGCACCTGTGCAACGGCCAGGAGGCCATCTACACCGGCGCGTGCGCCGCGCTCGACCTCACACGCGACGCCGTGTTCCCCACCTACCGGGGCCACGGCTGGACACTGGCCTGCGGTGCACCGCCCCACACGCTGTTCGCCGAACTGCTCGGCCGGGCCACCGGAATCAACGGGGGCCGGGGCGGATCGGCCTACCTCACCGCGCCCGGCCACGGGATGTACGGCGAGAACTCCATCGTCGGCGCCGGAGCGCCGATCGCGGCCGGCGCCGCGCTGGCCGCCACGTTCGACGGGTCCGGCCGGGTGGCGCTCGCCGCCTTCGGCGACGGCGCGATGAACCAGGGGGCGGTGCACGAGGCGATGAACTTCGCCGCCGTCCGGTCGCTGCCGGTGATCTTCCTGGTCGAGAACAACCACTACTCCGAACTCACCCCGATCGCCGACATGGTGCGCGTGGACCGGCTGTTCAAGCGCGCCTCCGCCTACGGGTTCCCGGGCGCGCGCATCGACGGCAACGACCCGGAGGCGGTGCGCCAGGCCGTGGCCGAGGCCGCCCGCCGGGCCCGGTCCGGGGCGGGCCCGGTGCTGCTGGAGGCGATGACCCAGCGGATCGTCGGCCACTACATCGGCGACGCCCAGCACTACCGCCCCGCCGGTGACCTGGACGCCGCGCTCGCGGCGGAACCGATCGGCCGGCTGACCCGGGAGCTGCTCGCCCTCGGCGCCACCCAGGCCGAACTGGACGAACTCACCGCGCGGGTGGACCGCGAGATCGCCGACGCCTCCGCCCGCGCCCTGGCCGATCCCCTCGCCGACCCGTCGACCGTTCTGGAGCACCTGTATGCCTGAGACGAAGAACCTCTCCTACGCCGAATCCGTCAACGCCGCGTTGCGCCGCGCCCTCGCCGAGCGACCGGAGACCCTGCTGTTCGGCGAGGACGTCGGCGCCCCCGGCGGCGTCTTCGGCGTCACCAAGGGCCTGCGCAAGGAGTTCGGCGAGCGCGTGTTCGACACCCCGATCTCCGAGTCGGCCATCCTCGGCGGCGCGGTCGGCGCCGCCGTGTTCGGGCGCCGGCCCATTGCGGAGATCATGTGGGCGGACTTCTCGCTGGTCGCCTTCGACCAGCTGGTGAACCAGGCCGCCAATGTCCGCTACGTCTCGCGCGGCGCGCTGTCCGCGCCGCTGACCGTGCGCACCCAGCAGGGCAACGCGCCCGGCGCGTGCGCCCAGCACTCACAGTCGCTGGAGGCGTTGTTCGCCCACGTGCCCGGGCTGCGGGTGTGCCTGCCCGCGACCCATCAGGACGCCTACGACCTGCTGCTGTCGGCGATCTGGTGCGACGATCCGGTGATCGTGATCGAGAACCGCACGCTCTACCACGCGGGCAAGCAGGAGGTCCGGCTCGGCGGCGAGGTGCGCCCGGTCGGGGGCGCGGCCGTGCGCCGGCCCGGCCGCGACGTCACGGTGCTCACCTGGGGCGCGCTGCAACACCGCGTCCTGGAGGCCGCCGACCGGCTCGCCGCGGACGGCATCGACGCCGAGGTGATCGACGCGCGCTGGGTCCGGCCACTCGACCTGGACGCGGTGCTGGCCAGCGTGCGCCGCACCGGGCGGCTCGTCGTCGCGCACGAGGCGCACACCGTCGGCGGGGTGGGCGGCGAGGTGCTGGCCGCCGTCGCCGAAGCCGGGGTCCCCCTGCGCTGCCCGCCGGTGCGGGTCGGCACGCCGGACACGCGCATCCCGGCCGCGCCGGGCCTCGCCGCGGCCGTCATCCCGTCGGCCGAAGTGATCGCCGAGGCGATCACCAAGTCCGTGCGCGCCCAGGGCCCGTCCTCAAAGCTGGTTCATCCGACGGGCTTTGATCTTGTGCCGTGGTGTGCCGGCATGAGCTGACTGATGTGCAGTGGCAGGCGTTGCAGCCGTTGTTGCCGGCCTCGGGCGCGAAGGGGCGTCCTCGTGTGGATGGCCGGCGAGTGATCGACGGGATGTTGTTCAAGGCCAAGACCGGGGTGTCGTGGCGTGATCAGCCGGAGCGGTATGGGCCGTGGAAGACGGTCGGCAACCGGTTCTGGCGCTGGTCGCGCAACGGCACCTGCTCGTCGAGGCGGCCGCCCGCACCGCGCTGGTGATCCCGGCGCACGTCCCCGGCGAGGGCGCGGCCGAGATCAGGGCGCACCGCGGACGCCTTCGAGGTGCGCCGCTGGGCGCCGTTCACCGCCCCGCCCGTTCAGTCGTAGTTCACCTTTGTTGACACGTCCACAATATCGGATTAGCTTGTGGACACATCAACAATCTTGGCCGAGAGGAACCACCCACCGTGACGACTCTGGCGACACCCGCGACCGCGGCTGTCGCGCTCGAAGGCGTCAGCCGCGCCTACGGCACCGGACCGGCCGCCGTGCGCGCGGTCGACGACGTGACCATCGGCTTCCCCCGCGGCGGCTGGACGGCCGTGATGGGCCCGTCGGGCTCCGGGAAGTCGACCCTGCTGCACTTGGCGGCCGGTCTCGAACGGGCCGACAGCGGGCGGATCCTGCTCGGCGGCACGGACATCACCGCGGCCGGCGACGACGAGCTGACGGCCTTGCGACGCACCCGGATCGGGTTCGTCTTCCAGTCGTTCAACCTCATCGCCTCGCTCACCGCGGCCGAGAACGTCGCACTGCCCCTGCGGCTGGCGGGCCGCGGGCCGGGCAAAGGCGAGGTCGCGGACATCCTGGCCGCGGTCGGGCTCGCCGAGCGCGCCCGGCACCGGCCGCGCGAGCTCTCGGGCGGGCAGCAGCAGCGGGTGGCGATCGCCCGGGCGATGATCACCCAGCCCGAGATCCTGTTCGCCGACGAACCGACCGGCGCGCTCGACACCCGCTCCGGCGACGTGGTCCTCAGGCTGCTGCGCACCATGGTCACCGGCGGTCAGAGCATTCTGATGGTCACCCACGACCCGGCCGCCGCCGCGCGGGCCGACTCCGTCGTGTTCCTCCGCGACGGCCGTCTTGCCGGCCGGCTCGAGAGCGCCGACGCCGCCACGGTCGCCGAGCACCTCGTGGCCCTGGAGGGCTGAGCGATGATCCGCTTGAGCTGGGCCGGGTTCCGCGAGCGCTGGCCACTGTTCCTGGGCGCGGTGGTGACGACGGCCCTCGGGGTCGCGCTCGCGCAGTCGTCGCTGGTGTTGCTGCTGGCCGTCGCGGGACGGCAACCGGCGCCCGGGGCCCCCGCGCTGGAGGCGATGACCGTCGCGGCCGCTCGTGAGACCGGGGTGGCGCTGATGGGCGTCACCCTCGGGTTCGGGGCTTTCCTCGCGGTCTTCATCATCGCCTCGACGTTCGCCTTCACGGTCGCGCAGCGGCGCCGCGATCTCGCCCTGCTGCGTCTCGTCGGCGGTTCGCGGCGGCAACTCCGCCGGGTGCTGACCGGCGAGGCGGTGCTGCTGGGCACGGCCGGCGGGCTGGCCGGGATCCCGGCCGGGCTGGGCGTGCAGGCGGTGCAGACGTGGCTGCTGCGCGACCTCGGGTTCGTCCCGGCCGGTTTCGCGGCCCCGTGGCTGCCGTGGGTGCCCGGCGTGTCGCTCGGCTCCGGCATCGGGCTCGCCGTCGCAGGCGTGCTCGTGGCCGCACGGCGGGCGGCCGCGGTCCGGCCCCTGGAGGCGCTGCGCGAGAGCGGCGCCGCGGCCCGGGCGATGACGCGCGGGCGCTGGTGGCTGTTCGCGGTGACCGCCGCGGGCGCGGTCGCGCTCGTGGTGCTCGCGCCGGTGGGCGGCGCGGCCGGCGGGCAGGCCATGGCGATCTCGGTGAGCGTCTGCGCGGCACTGGCCTTCACCGCGATCAGCCCGCTCCTGGTGCCCGCGCTCGGGCGACTGCTGCCCTCGCGCGTCGTTCCGGCGCGGCTGGCGTCGGCGAACCTGCGGGAGGGTGTCCGGCGCAGCGCCTCGATCGCGGCACCGGTGATCGTGCTGACCGGGCTGGTGCTCGGGCAGGCGACGGCGGCCGCCTCCTTCGCGAGCGCCGGGCAGCGCCAGGCAGAGCGGGACACCGTGGCCGACTTCGTGGTGGCCGGCCCGGTCGCGGCGGACGTGCCCGGCGTGGCGGTGGCCTCGGCCGAGACCGAGGTGCCGGTGGTGCTCACCGTCGGCAGCGGCGAGCTGGCCTACACCGAGACCCGCACCGCGCTCGTCGTGGAGCCCGCCGCCTACGAACGGGTCCACCCGGCTTCGGGTTCGCTGGCCGCCGTGCACGGACCCGTCGTCGCGGCCGGCCCGGGTGGCGACGGCGTCTCGGCCGGGGACACGATCGGCGTCCGCTTCGGTGACCTCGACCTGGGCCGCCTCCCGGTGGTCGCCGAGGTCCCGGCCGGCGCAGGCGGGGGTCCGGCTCTGCTGCTGCCGCGCGGCCTGCTGCCCGACGACGTGCTCGCCGGGGCGGCCACGCGGACGTTCGTGACCGTCGCCCCGTCCGCCGATCGCGCGGAGGTGGCCGGGCGGCTGGCGGCGTCGGGCCGTGTGCTGCCGGTGGCCCAGTGGCTGGCGGACACCGCAACGACGCGGGACGACACCACGAGCGGAGTGCTGCTGGTCGTCATGGGGCTGGGCGGGCTGTTCGCCGCCATCGGCGTCGTCAACTCGGTGGTGATCGCGACCGGGGAGCGGCGCCGCGAGTTCGCCACCGCGCGGGTGAGCGGGCTGACGCGGGGCCAGGTGCTCCGGGCGGCGTTGCTGGAATCCGGCGCGGTCACCGCGGCGGGGCTGGTGCTGGGCCTGCTGGCCGCGGCCGGGACGCTGCTCGCGGCGCTGGCCGCCACGGATGCGGTGACCGGCAGCGCGACGGCCGCCGTGCCGTGGCCCCTCGTCGTCGGCGTGGCCGCGGGCAGCCTGGTGCTCAGCGGTGTGAGCAGCCTGGTCGCGACCTGGTCGGCGACCCGCCCCAGCCCGGTGTCGCTGCTCGGCGCACGGGATTAGGTGTCGTGTCCCAGGCCGTCGAGCAGGCGCTCGAACAACCGGGTCAGCGTCGCCTGGTCGCGCTCGGAGAGGTGGTCGAAGAAGTGGCGGCGGACGGTGGCGACGTGTTCGGGGGCGGCCGCCTCGATCGCGTCCCGGCCCGCGGGGGTGATGCGCACCATCGCGCCCCGCGCGTCGTCGGCGCAGTCTTCCCGGGCGACCAGGCCCCGCTTCTCCATCCGCTTGACCTGGTGGGAGAGCCGGCTGCGGTCCCAGCCGACCTGACGGCCGAGGTCGCGCATCCGGATCACGCCGTCCTCGGCCTCCGAGACCGGCGCGAGAATGGCGTAGTCGGCGCCGGACAGGCCCGCGTCGCGCTCGAGCTGACGGTCGAAGGCGCGCTGCAGCTCCCGGGTCAGGTCCCGGTACGCCTGCCAGAGCTGGGCTTCGCGGTCGTCGAGCCAGCGGACATCAGCCATCCGGGCACCCTACCGCTTGTTGACGCATCATCAAAGCATCACTACTTTGTGGACACATCATCAAAATTGGAAGAGGCGGACATGACACGCATCGCGATCATCCTGGGCAGCACGCGCCCCGGCCGGAACGGGGAAGCGGTGGCGCGCTGGGTGCACGAGATCGCGGCGGCGCGTGATGACGCCGATTTCGAGCTCGTCGACATCGCCGAGTACCGCCTGCCGCACCTGGACGAGGCCGCTCCCCCGTCGCTCGGGCAGTACGCGCACGACCACACGAAGGCGTGGGCGGAGAAGATCGCCTCGTTCGACGGGTACGTCTTCGTGACGCCGGAGTACAACCACTCCACGTCGGGCGCGCTGAAGAACGCGATCGACTTCCTCTACGGCGAGTGGAACAACAAGGCCGCCGGGTTCGTCAGCTACGGCAGCGCGGGCGGCACCCGCGCGGTGGAACACCTCCGGCTGGTCATGGGCGAGCTGCAGGTCGCCGATGTCCGCAACCAGGTGGCCCTGTCGCTGTTCACCGACTTCACCGACTTCGCCACCTTCACCCCGGCCGAGCGGCACACCGTCGCGGTCGGCGCGCTGCTGGACCAGGTCGTCGCCTGGAGCAGGGCACTCGCCTCGCTGCGCACCGACGTCAAGGAGGTGGTGCGCCGCAACACCGAACGCGTCCAGTCCGGCGGCGACTTCGCCCTGTTCGAAGAGCTGTTCGCGGACGACTTCGTCGACCACACGCCGCAGCCGGGCACCACCCCGGACAAGGACGGGGTCCGCGTCCTCTACCACGCGCTGCGCTCGGCGTTCCCCGACTTCTCGGCGAAGATCCACTGGCAGGCGGTCGAGGGCGACGTCGTCACGACGTACAAGACGTATTCGGGCACCCACCGGGGCGAGTTCCTCGGCCTGGCCCCGACCGGCGAGCACGTCGAGTTCGAGACCGTCGACGCGATGCGCGTGCGCGACGGCAAGATCACCGAGCACTGGGGCGTGGCCAACCTGTACTCGGTCCTGCAGCAGCTCGGGGCGCTGCCCGTCGGCGCGGAGAGGTGACGACGATGCCCAGAGCAGTGCGGTTTTCCCGCTACGGCGGGCCGGAGGTCCTGGAGATCGCGGAGGTCGACCGGCCCCGCGCCGGGCACGGCCAGGTGGTCGTCGACGTCGTCGCCGCGGCCCTCAACCCGGGCGAGATCGGCATCCGGGAAGGCGTGTTCGCCGCGATCTGGCCCGCCCGGTTCCCCGAGGGCCAGGGCAACGACTTCGCCGGCCACGTCGCCGAGGTCGGCGACGGCGTGACGGGGTTCGCTGTCGGGGACGAAGTCCTCGGCTTCGCGCCGCGCGCCGCCCAGGCCGACGTCGTCGTGGCAGGGCCCGGCGCACTCACGGCCAAGCCCGCCGGGCTCGGCTGGGCCGAAGCCGCGAGCGTCGCGGGCGCCGGGGCGACTGCGTGGGCCGGGGTCGAGGCCGTCGATCCCCGCCCCGGCGAGACGGTCGTCGTCTCGGCCGCGGCCGGTGGCGTCGGGGTGATCGCCGCCCAGCTGGCGCGGCTGCGCGGGGTCACGGTGCTCGGCACCGCGAGCGAGGGCAACTTCGGGTTCCTCCGCGGCCTCGGCATCCAGCCGGTCACCTACGGCCCTGGGCTTGCCGACCGGCTGCGGGCCGCGGCGCCGCAGGGCGTCGACGTCTACTTGGACACCTTCGGCGCGGGCAATGTGGACACTGCCATCGCCCTCGGCGTCCGGCCGGACCGGATCAACACCATCGCCGACGGCCGGGCCGTCCAGCGTTACGGCGTCCATTCCGCCGCGCAGGAGCAGGCCGACGACCCGGTCGTCTGGGCCCGGCTGGCCGCGCTCGCCGCCCAGGGTGAGATCACCATCCCCATCGCCGCCGTCTATCCCCTGGAACGCGTCCGCGACGCCTACCGGGACCTGGCGACCCGGCACGTCAGCGGCAAACGCGTCCTGGCGGTCAAGCCGCTGCCCGAGTTCGAAGGAGATCACCGATGAAGGCACTGCTCGCCCGGGCCTACGGGCCGCTGGAAGACCTGGAGATCGCCGAGGTGCCGCGGCCGGAGCCCGGCGCGGGACAGCTCCTCGTCCGGGTGGAGGCCGCCGCCGTGAACCCCGTCGACGTCGCGCTGGTCACCGGCGTGATGCGGGACGAGCTGCCGGTGGCGCATCCGTTCGTCCCCGGCGTCGACGTCAGCGGTGTCGTCGAGGCCGTTGGGCCCGGCGTCGGCGGATTCTCCCTCGGGGACGCGGTGATCGCGTGGAACGGGGTGCCGTCCGGCGCCTTCGCCGAGTACGCCCTGGTGCGTGCCGACGGCTCCGCCGTCGTGCGCCCGGCGGGCCTGGACGCGCGCCACGGTGCCGCGCTCCCGACCGGAGCCCTGACCGCGGCGGCGCTGCTGGACGAGGCCGCGCCCAGGCCGGGGGTCACGGTGCTCGTCGTCGGCGCCACCGGTGGTCTCGGCGGCTACGCGGTCCAGCTGGCCAAGCAGGCCGGCGCCACCGTGATCGCGACCGGCCGGAACGGCGACCGCGACTACCTGACCGGCCTCGGCGCGGACGGCGTCATCGACTACCGCACCGAGGACGTCGCCGAGCGCGTGCGGCATTGGGCGCCCGAGGGCGCGGACGTGGTGCTCGACGTGGCCCAGGCCGGGCCCGCGCTGGCCGCCTCCGCCGCCGCGGCGAAACCCGGCGGCCTGGTGGTGTCCCCGCTCGGCGGCCCGCCGGAGTTCGACCGGGACGTCCGGGCGGTCTACACCGGAACGACCACGCCCGCCGGGCGGCTGGCCGGGCTTGCCGCGCAGGCGGCCGACGGCACGCTGCGGGTGGAGATCGGCGCGGAGTACCCGTTCGCCGAAGCGCGGCAGGCACTGCTGGACTTCCGGACCAGGCACGTCCGCGGCAAGGTCGTCGTCACCTTCTGAGACCAACGTCCACATTGGAGAAACCATGAGCACTGTCGTGCGCCGCAACGACGGCGAAAGCCGCTACGAGATCACAGTGGACGGTGAGCTGGCCGGGCTGGCCGCCTTCGCCGACCACGACGGTCACCGGATCATGTATCACACCGAGGTCTTCGACGCCTTCTCCGGCCGTGGCCTGAGCAGCACCCTCGTCGCCGAAGCCCTCGCCGACATCCGCGGCACGGGCACCCGGGTCGTCCCGGTCTGCCCGCTCGTCGCCGCGTACCTGCGCAAGCACCCCGACCAGAACGACATCGCCGACCCGGTGGAACCCGAGACGTTGCACTGGCTGCGGTCGGCACTGAGCTGAAACGGACGAGAACCTCAGAAATGGCTCCCGAGGTCCACAACCGCACGTTCAAGGCCGACGCCCACGCGCGGTACGCCCGCCTGCGGGCCGAAGGCCCTATCCACCGCATCACTCGCCCCGACGGCCTCGACACCTGGATCGTCGTGGCGGCCGACCTGGCGCGGGACGCCCTCACGCATCCCGACCTCGGCAAGGACCCGGCGGTCGCGGCCGAGACGCTGAAGGCGGCGGGCAACCACATCCTGTTCGCCGGCACCGGCCTCGGCGGCAACATGCTGATGGCCGACCCGCCGGACCACACCCGGCTGCGCAAGCTCGCGACCGCGGCGTTCACCCACCGCCGCACCCAGGAGCTGGCACCGGCCATCGAGGAGACCGCCCGGACGCTGCTCGCCGCGCTGCCGGCCGAGGGCGAGACCGACCTCGTGGAGTCCTACACCGGCCCGCTGCCGATGACCGTGATCTCCGACCTGCTCGGCGTTCCCGAAGCCGCCCGGGCCGATTTCCGGCGCTGGTCGCGGCTCGCGACCGGCGCCACCTCCGCCGCGCAGCGGGAAAGCATGCTGCTGCTCAACGAGTTCCTGGCCGAGCTGCTGCGGGACAAACGCCGCTCCCCCGGTCCGGACCTGTTGTCGGCGCTCATCGCCGTGCACGACGAGGACGACGGGCGGCTTTCCGACGCCGAGCTGCTCGGCACCGCGGTCCTGCTCGTCACCGCCGGCCACGAGACGACGGTCAACCTGCTCGGCAACGCGGTCGTCGCGCTGCTGGAGAACCCGGACCAGCTCGACCTGTTGCGCGCGAAGCCGGAGCTGCTGCCCGGCGCCGTGGAGGAGATCCTGCGTTACGACACGTCCGTGGAACTGACACCGACGCGGTTCGCGACGAGAGACGTGGAACTCGGCGGCGTCCGCATTCCCCGTGGTAGCGCGGTCATGGTCGCGCTCGGCTCGGCGAACCGCGACATGCCCCTGCCCGACGGCCGCGACCCGGCGACCTTCGACGTCCGTGGCCCGGCGGTCCGGCACCTGGCGTTCGGGCATGGCATCCACCACTGCCTGGGCGCCCCGCTCGCCCGGCTGGAAGGCCGCATCGCGCTGGGCGCGCTCCTCGAAACGCTGGACCTGGCGTGGGCCGACACCACGGCGCCGCTCGCGTGGATCCCCGGCGGCATCATGCGGGGCCCGCTGTCGCTGCCGGTGCGCTTCACCCGCCGCGGCTGAGGGGACCACTCCGTCCCCGACAGTCGGTGCGCGGTTGCGGCCCCTTTCCCGGCTTCCGAACTGGTTGTGTGCAGGTATCGGGATGACAAATCCGCAACCGGTAAGGAAAACCGTCATGTCGCAGATCATCACGGGAACCCTGCTCGCCGGCCGCGTCGCCGTCGTCACCGGCGCCAGCAGCGGCATCGGGGCCGCCACCGCCGAACGGCTCGCCGCGCTGGGGGCGGAGGTCGCCGTCGCCGCGGCGGCCGGCCAGGTGGCCGAACGACTGGGGCGGTGTGCGTGCCGACACTAAATCCATGCAGGTCAAGGCGCACGATCATGCATGCAGGACGACAGGACCTGATCACCGCGGCTCAGCGTGTGCCTGCGGAGTTTCGGCACCCCACACGGGTATCGCACGAGGTCGTACAGCTTCCGGTCACGCTGGTATGCACCGACCTGAGCTGCTCAGACGGGCCAGATCAGGCGCAGGTGACGTACTCCGCGCAGGACGCCGGTGGTGCGTTGGGGCGTGGTGTCGGGAGCCACCGCGAACTCGGGAATGGCGGCGAGCACCTTCTCGACGACGATTCGGAGCTGAAGCCTGGCCAGGCGCGTTCCCATGCAGCGATGCACGCCCGCGCCCCAGCCGGGGTCGCGGCCTTGCCGTGGCCGGTCGAGCCGGAACTGGGCCGGTTCGGTGACGTACTGCTCATCGCGACATGCTGAGGCCCACGCGAGCATCAGGCGGTCGCCGACGTCGAGGTCGACACCGCGCAGCGTGGTCGGTACGAGGACGGTTCGCGCGGTCGCGACGATGGGCGGCTCGTGGCGGACGGTCTCCTCGATCAGCTCGGTGACGAGCTCGGGCTGGTCGATGACGCGTTGTCGCGTCGCGGGGTCCTGCGCCAGCAACAGCATCAGGTTGGAGATGGTGTCGACGGTGGTGGTGAAACCGGCGCTGAACATGATGAACGCGTGCTTGAGCAGCTCGTCGTCGGTGGCGCGCCGATCGTCGACGACGGCGTGCACCACCGCCGTCAGCGGATCGGAGTCGTAAGCGACCCGGCCGCGCCGCTCGGCGATCTCCCTGCGCAGGAAGTCCACCAGCCCGGTGGCGGCCTCGCGTCCGTGCTGTTCGGAGGTCGGGGCCATCAGGCCGAGCCCAAGCTGGGCGAGCTCGTGGTGGCGCTGCCGCGGCACGCCCATCACCTCACCGATCACGACTGTGGGAATCAGCGCCGCGAGATCGGAGACCACATCGCATTGGCCGCGAGGTGCCAATGCGCCGATGACCTGGTCGGTCAACTGCCTGATGAACGGTTCGTGTGCCTGCACCGCGCTCAGCGTGAAGAAAGGTTGGAGCACCTTGCGCCACCTGGTGTGGACGGGCGGATCGGACTCGAACAGCGGCGCGACGGTGTTCTCACTGCCCGGAAAGAGCGCGGCGGCGCCGAGACCTCGCACCGACGCGCTGAAGGTTGCACCGTCCTTGGCCACAGCGGTCACGTCATCTTGCCTGGTCAGGAGCCAGAACCCGTCGTGCGCGGTGCTGTGTGCGACTGGGCACCGCTCTCGGAGGTCGGCGAGCCGCTCGTGCAGGGTGTCGGCCAGTTGCGGGTCTTGGTGGTCGAACGGTGCTATCTCGTCACCGAGGTCATGCCACGACGTGCTGTCGGCGTGGTTGTCGTGTGACAGGCTCACGAGTTCCCCCTCGTCTGCGGCCTGTAATACCGCGTGCGTGCAAGCTTGTGCCAGGCGCTGCTGGGTGTGACGGGTACTCGAAGTGGTGGTCCGACGATGGCAATGTCGTGTGCCGCGCCGACCTTGGCGACGATCTCGGTCAGCTTCTCCACCTGCAGCGGCGCCCCGGAGGTCGCGACGCTGACGGCGCGGGTGAACCGTTCGTGGTCACCGCCGATGCCGCCGGCGTCGCACGGCACCGTGACCACGTAGGCCCGCGCCGCCGTGATCACCTCGAAGCTGTGCGGGATGCCAGCGGGCTTGCGATGGTGAGCAGCTCGTGCCCGCGGCGGTGAAAGCGCAGAGGCGGGCTGAAACCGGCCGGGACGACCCCGGCGTCGAGCATGGGCAGCACGCCACCCGTCTTGGCCGTCGGGATGAGCAGGCGGGGCACGGTCGCCAGGAACGGCATGGGTGTCGCCTCGGACGAGGACGTCACTACAGGCTGTAGTTCGGTCATTGGGGTTGGCCTCCATCGAGTTCCCGGAGCGCACGTTGACGTGGAACAGCAGACTCCGCAACGAAGAACAACACAGCTGCGTCAACGCGCAGTTGACGCAGCGTTGACGGCCTCGTGTCGAGCCGGGACGTCTGGAGCATGCGCGTCGCGGTCCCCACGCCGCATCCGGGCAACCCACTGAGATCACCGAGAAGTACGTCGACCAGGCTTCTCACAGGCCTGCTCCGTGGGGATGAAGGCAATTATCAGCGCGGCGGCCACGACCGAGCAGCAGCCGACGATGCCCGCGGCGCCGAGCGTGGAGGAAGTCGAACCGGTCAGCTCGGCGGCCGCGCCGGCGAACGCCACGCCGACGCCCTGGCCGATCCGGAGGCCGGCCCGGACGAATCCTCCGCCGGATCCGCGGACGTGCAGCGGCAACCGGCCCATCACCTCGGCCTGCATGATCGCCTGGTACGCCGTTCCGGCGCCCGACAGCGCCAGCGACGTCAGTGCCCCGGCGAGACCCGGTTTCACGAAAACCCCAGCAGCGGTGCGACGGCAAGCAAGGCCAGCACCCACATGAACGCGAGTCGGTGGCGTAACGCGAGGATCTCGACATCCTTCTCACGCTCGGTCCTACGCAGCAGCCACAGGGCTCGGAGTGCGCGAACGCCGGGGTGATCTTGGCTTTCCTGCCGGTGGAGCTCGCGTCGACACCGAGGGCGTGTTCGTCCACAACGTCGGTGACGACGGCTGATCCGGTCGGTGCGCGCGTTCGCGGAGACCGAACGCGCACTGGCGGGGTTCACCCAGCCCGGAACGGCCTGAGGATGGCGCGGACCTGGTCCGCCGCGCCCCAGTCGTGGTCGAACATGGCGATGAGGGCGAGGCTTTGGCGTAGCTGGACCAGGGGCATCCGGGCGCGCCAGTCGTCGTCCAGGCCGGTCAGCTCCGCGTACGTGGAGAAGAACCGTTTCGCTTCCGGCGGGTGCGGCGAGCACCAGAGGTGAGCCAGGTCGACCTCAGCCCAGGTGTAGGAGACGGCCGGGTCGATGACCGCGGGCATGCCGTCGGCGGTGGCAAGGACGTTCTGCACCCACAGGTCGCCGTGGGTCAGGCAGGCCGGGTTCGCCGGCAGCAGGTCGGCCAGCCGCTCGCAAAGCCGTTCCAAGGCCCGCCGGTCCCGTTCGTCCAGCGCCGCCCTGACCCGCCGCTCCGGCAACCAGCGCAGCAAGCGGTTCCGCGCGAAGAACTCGTGCCCGTCAGTAGTCCACATGTTCACCTGCCGGTAGCGGCCGAGCCAGTTGTCGCGCTCCCAACCGAACCGGTCGTGCACCGTGGAGGTGTGCAGCCGGGCGAGTGCGTGGGCGAGCTGTCCCCAGAACGCCTCTTCCGCCGGTCGTTCACGCAGGACCGACAGCACCAGCAGGTCCGGCGTCGCGAGGACGACCTCGGCGTGACGAGCCCGCCGCGGTCCCGCAGGGCGTGCAGTCCCTCCGCCTCGGCCGCGAACAGGTCCTTCGCGGGCACCTCGGCGAACGACTTGACGAACAACCGGGAGCCGTCGCGCCGCACGGCGATGCCAGCGACCGCGGCGAGGCCGCCCTCGACCGGCTCCACCGCCGTGGCGTCGTCCAACCCCGCGGCGTGCAGGCGGCGTAGCAGGGAAGCGGTCACCGGGCTACCAGCTTCGCGGCGATCGGTCCGAGCTGCGCGACGAGATCGTCGAGCTCCTCGCAGGACAGCGCGTCGTACGGCAGAGCGGCCAGGTCGTCGGTGAGCGCCTCGACGCGGTGATGCAGCTCGCGGCCGGCGTCGGTGAACCTGCCTTCGGCGTCGGCGAACCCGCGTTCGCGCAAACACACCATGACCACGGCCGGCAGCTCCTTCGGCAGGCGGTGGATGCGGCCGAACGACTCCGGCGGGTCGATGCCCGTCACGATCGTGCTGATGACGTGCACCTCGGTGCCGCCGATGCGAAAGGGCAAGAGGGCCGCGCTCACCGCCGAATCAGCCAAGCGGTCCGATGATGCTGCCCACGAACTCGTGGCACGCACGTGGTTGCAGACCTCCGTCTCCACACGCGCCGGCAGAAGGCGGCGCCCGGTGCCGATCGCGGCAGCTCCTGCTCTCGCGCTACTAGCGATGACCGCGACTTACCTCGTGAGCCGCAGCGTTGCGCTCGCTCCCAATTGTCGACCACATCCCTGTCGACTACCACAACTACCACTGACCTGCCCCACCGGAAGGGTTCCAGTCATTGTGGCTAACTAGCAGCGGTGATGGTCTCGCGGTCAGAGCGTAGTTCGTACTCGATTGGGGTGAGATAGCCGAGGGCTGATGCGCCGGCCCATCACGTGGACGGTCGGCTCGCCGCGGATCTCCGCGAGGATGACGAACGCGAGCAACGCGAACGTGGTGACCTTGATGCCACCTGACGTACCGGCGCTGCCGCCGCCGATGAACATGAGCACGTCGTTGATGAGCAGCGTGGACGAGTGCATCGCACCGACATCGACGCTGTTGAAGCCGGCCGTTCTGGGCATGACACCGTGGAAGAGGCCCGCCAGGAGCTTGTTCCCGAAGTCGAGGCCGCCGAGGGTGTTGCGCCACTCCGACAACACGAACGCGAGCGTGTCCACCAGCAGCAGTCCGAAGTAGACCGGTACCCGTGATCCGCGTGTGCAGCGACCACCGATTCCGGTTGCGGCGGCGCACGAGCTCGAAGAGGACCGGAAAGCCCAGCCCACCGAGGACCACCGCGACGATGATCGGCAGGCAGATCCACGGGTCCATGGCGAAGCCGACCATGCTGTCGGTGTAGAGCGCGAATCCCGCGTGTTGAACGCCGACACGGCGTGGAAGACGCCGAGGTAGATCGCGCGGCCGGGCGGTTCGTGGTACCCGATCATGAAACGCGATGTCAGCACGACCGCTGTCACCGCCTCGGCCGCCAGACTCACGACGATCACCCCTCCGACCGCGGTGCGGACATCACCCAGCCCGAGGGCCTTGGTCTCCGTCTGCGCGGTGAGCTGCATGCGCAGCCCGAGCCGGCGCGAGACGAGCAGGGTCAGCAGAGAAGCCAGGGTCATGACGCCGAACCCGCCGACCTGGATCAGGGCGAGCACGACGACTTCCCCGAACGTGGACCAGTGCGTCGGTGTGTCGACCACGACCAAGCCCGTCGCGCAGAGGGCGGACACCGCGGTGAACAACGCCGGCACCGCGCCCGTGCTGGAGCCGGACTCCGCCGCCACCGGCAGCATGAGCAACATCGTGCCCACCAGCGTGGCTGCGGCGAACGCGAACACCACTACCTGCGTGGGGATGACGCGCGCCGGGCAGCAGTCGCCACCACGGACGCGCCGACAACGGCCGCGAACTCATCAGCGCCACCACGCGGGGTCCACGAAGCACCCGGCGATACCGAGCGGCAACGCGCACCTGCCGCACGTCGCACGTCATCAAGACCGGCACGTCCGCACGATTCAGACAATCCGAGCAGATCTTTACGCCATCCTTGCGCCGAGCACCGGCGTGGCGACAGTCGCCGCCTCGACGAGGTTCACCCAGGTGAAGATTTGCGTCTGACCGATTTTTACGGCATCTTGATGTGTGGAGCGCCGGGAAGCCTGGTCGGCCCGCTCGTCACAACACGGTGGCGGCGGCTACACGACTCGAGGTGCCATGCCCCGGCTTCGATCATCCTCCGCACTCCCTTTCGCCCGGTTCGCCACGACGGGACATCCGCCCGAACGCTGATCTGCGCGCCGGTTCGGTTCGCCGGGCACCCCGATGCGGGGTCGCTCGTCTTCTCCTGTCTTCCACGGCGTTCACGCCGCTGGACCACTTCGGGGTGAGGTGTGCCGTGGTTCTGGTTCCGCGCATGATTCCGATGATCGACAGCCCGCAGGTCGCCATCGCGCTGGCCGCGAGATGGCACCGTGCGAGGACGTTCGTCCTCATCTCCATGGTGGGCATGCCTCTGTTGCTCGGCCTGGTGTGTCTGGGTTTCGCGCTCCTCCCCCACCTGCAGGCGGCCGAGGTGCCGTGGTGGTCGGTGATCCCGGTCCTCACGGCCGCGGCGGCCGGTGCGGCCCTCGTGGTGTGGCTTCGACGCGACGGCCTGGCCGATCCCGCCTCGTGGTTCCCTGCGACCGTGCTGATGACGGGCACCCAACTGGTCCTGGGCGTGGTGCCGGGCTTCGGCATCGCCGTGCGCACCGCCACCGGGACCGCGGTGGCGGTCAAGGCGTTGCTCGCCCTGGGCGTTCTGGGTGCCGGCTCGGCGTGGCCGCTGGCCCTGCGGGCGTGCCGCTCGTTGCTGGCCTCGCCGGTGGCCGAGTTGGGCTCCACGCCGTTGCGACTCGTGTTCCAGTACTCGTCCTCGCGCATCGTCATCGGAACGGACCGGGTGGACTGGGCCTTCCGAGAAGGCGGTGGCCGGCTCGACGCCGGCGTCTCCTTCCGCCACCTCCACGAGGTCACGGTGACAAGCACGGGCCGAGACGACCGGCCCGCCCTGGTGCTCCGAACGTCGTCAGGAACGTGGACCGTGCCCGTGGAGGAAGCGGTCGCGATAGCTGAACTGCTGCGCGTGCGGATGAACAGGTGGGAGCAGCGCGTCGAGGCAGCGGTCGAGCGGGAACGCGCACGCTACCTGGAGATGATGCAGCTGCTCGGTGCCACAACAGCAACCGCGGCCACGGATGACGGCTCAGTGGCAGTCACCGTCGACACCAACGGGATCGTCACCGACATCGAGCTGACGGAACGGATCATCGGCAAGAACCCCCAGCTCGTTTCGGCGGATCTCCTGGTCTGCCTGGAGCAGGCGCGGGCGGCTGTCCGTGAGCACGTCCAGGACCTCATGGTGGAGCGCTACGTCAACTCACCGACGAAGGAGGAACTGGCCCTTTTCGCACATCAGGTGCCCGAGCAGTCGGCTGCATGAAGCCGATCATCCACAGAGGAGTGCGGGTGCGTCGCCCGGAGCGGAACTGTCCAGGAGGGCACATGGCCAAGCAGAGCACGAGGCCGGCGCCGGCCGACACCCCGGAGTTCGTCCGAGCCCTGAGGGAGATCAGCCTGGCCGGCAGAGCCCTGTCCATCCAGGAGCGCCACGCGCTGCACGACGCGGGCGCCACCGCGGCAGAAGACGGCCTACCGCTGCGAAACCTGATCACAGGGCATCTCGAGGAGATGTGGCGGTCATGGGCGTCCCTGCCCGGTGTCACGGGCGCCCGCACGACCGACGACCTGAAACGGGTCGGTGAGAACGTCATCCGGGCGGCCGAGGACGCCGTCGGAGAGCTCACCAAGGGCTACGAGGAGACCCAGCGCTGGACAGTGCGCAGGGAGGAGTCGCTGCGACGCGAGTTCATCGACGACCTGCTCACCGGACACGATGTCGGCCATCTCGCGGAACGTGCCGAGCGCTACGGGTTGCGGCTCGCGGGCACGAACGTCGTGGCCGCGGCGTGCTCATCCAAGCCCTTCCTCGACTCGGACGCGGCCTCGGCGAACGTGCAGTCCGCCATGAGCCTGCGCTTCAGCTCCCGCCAGGTGCTCGTCGCCACGCGAGAAGGGCTGCTCGTGTGCGTGGTGCCGCACGACCTCGCAGGCGCACCGGAGGAGTTCGCCCGCCGCGTCGGTGAGGTCGTCGGGCGGGGCGCGCAGTGGCGGGTGGGTCTGGGTCAGCCCCAGTCCGGACCCGGCGGCACCGTTCGCTCGTTCGAACAGGCGCGCAATGCGTTGGAGCTGGCCGACCGCCTCGACCTGGCCGACCGGTTGGTCAAGGCTGCGGACCTCCTCGTCTACCAGGTGCTGCTGCGCGACAGCGCGGCGCTGGGCGAACTCGTCACGGCCGTGCTGGAACCGCTGCGACAGGCCAGAGGCGGAGCCGAGCGCCTGGTCGACACGCTGACCGCCTACTTCGCTTCCGGGCGGGTGACGACCGCGACCGCCCAGTCACTGGGCATCGGCGTTCGCACGGTCACCTACCGCCTCGACCGCGTCCGCGAGCTGACCGGGTACCGCGCCGACGATCCGGCTCAGGGGTTCACCCTCCAGGTCGCGGTGCTCGGCGCTCGCCTGCTCGGCTGGCCCAACTCGGCGCCGTGACTGCCGGGCGTCGGCAGTCAGCGGCAGCCGAAATGGCCGGGTCGGTGCCTGTGCTGGAGCACGAAACGGGCCGACGATGGTGGGGAGACGTCGCGTGTTCGACGCGCACCTCCACCTGAGGAGGGTCGCACCATGGATCCCTGGCTCGTCTGGCTGGTCATCGCTCTGGTCCTGGCCATCGCCGAGCTGTTCACCCTGACGGCGGCGCTGGGCATGCTCGCCGCCGCGGGCTTCGTCACGGCGGGCGCGGCGGCGCTCGGGTTGCCGGTGCCCGGCCAGCTGATCGTGTTCAGCGTGGTGTCCGCGCTGGGGGTTCTGCTCGCCAGGCCCTGGGCACGGCGAGCGATGTCGCAGCCGCGCCTCGAACGGTTCGGCGTCGAGGCACTCGTCGGCGCCTCTGCCCAGGTGTTGCGCGAGGTGAACGCCCACGAGGGACTGGTGCGTCTGCGCGGAGAGGAGTGGACGGCCCGTTCCTACGACGAGTCCGTCGTCATCCCAGCCGGGAGCACGGTCGACGTTCTGCACATCGACGGCAGCATCGCCGTCGTCTACCCACGGGAGTGAGCCATGTCCACACTGCTCATCGCCGGACTGGTGCTCGCGGTCTTCGCGGCGTTCACGGTCTTGCGCGCAGTGCGCATCGTGCCGCAGGCACGCGCGCGCAACGTCGAACGCCTCGGCCGCTACCAGCGCACCCTCACCCCCGGCCTCAACTTCGTGATCCCGTACATCGACCGCGTCTACCCGGCGATCGACCTGCGCGAGCAGGTGGTGTCCTTCCAGCCGCAGCCGGTGATCACCGAGGACAACCTGGTCGTGCAGATCGACACGGTGCTGTACTTCCAGGTCACCGACCCCCGTGCCGCGGCCTACGAGATCGCGAGCTTCCTGCAGGCCGTCGAGCAGCTCACCGTCACCACCCTGCGCAACGTCGTCGGGTCGATGGACCTCGAGAAGACCCTCACCTCCCGCGACACGATCAACAGCCAGCTGCGCGGCGTGCTCGACGACGCGACCGGCAAGTGGGGGCTGCGGGTCAACCGCGTGGAGATCAAGGCCATCGACCCGCCGCAGACGATCAAGGACGCGATGGAGAAGCAGATGCGCGCCGAGCGGGACAAGCGCGCCACCATCCTCACAGCCGAGGGACAACGGCAGTCGCAGATCCTCACCGCCCAGGGTGACAAGCAGGCCGCCGTGTTGCGCGCCGAAGGCGATCGTGCCGCGGACATCCTCCGCGCGGAGGGACAGTCCCGTGCGATCGACCAGGTGTTCCAGGCGGTGCACCGCAACGACCCGGATCCCAAGCTGCTCGCCTACCAGTACCTCCAGGTGCTCCCCCAACTGGCCAAGGGTGAGGGGAACACCTTCTGGGTGATTCCGAGTGAGGTCACCACCGCTCTGCGCGACGTGTCGAAGGCGTTCTCCGAGGCGTTGCCGCGATCCGGAGCCGCCAGGACCGACGACTCGGCCGAGACCGCGGCCGCGCAGGCGGAGAAGGACATCGCGCAGGCGGGCGAAGCGGCGGCGATCGCGGTGGCGGACGCCGAGGAAGCCGCCGGGACAGGGCCTGGGGGCACCGTGCTCGAACAGCAGCTGGCGGATCGCTGAACGCACGCCGACAAGATCACATCCACGGCGCGGCACACCCGATCGTCAGGTACGGTCGGGTGGTTGCCGTGTGAACGGCATGGTGTGCCGGGAAGTCTGGTCGGCGTTGCGGCCGACGACACCCGGAGTGAACCTTGCACCAGCAGAAGACCCGGTTGTTCAGCCGCGGTTCCTGGCCCGAGGCCACGCGCATCTCCGACCTCCTCCGGCTGGAGACCGTCGGCGGCGTCATCATGCTCGCCGCCGCCGCGATCGGCTTGATCTGGGCCAACTCACCGTGGGCCTCCGTCTACGAGACCTTGCGGTCCGTGGAGATCGGTCCCGAATCACTGCACCTGCGGCTCAGCCTGGCCGAATGGGCGTCCGACGGTCTGCTGGCGATCTTCTTCTTCGTGGCCGGCCTGGAGCTCAAGCGGGAGTTCGTCGCCGGTGACCTGAGAGACCCCCGGCGCGCCGCCGTGCCGGTCGCGGCGGCGTTCGGCGGTGTCGCGGTGCCCGCGCTGATCTACACGGGCATCAACCTCGGCGGTGGTCCCGCACTGGCGGGCTGGGCCATCCCGACCGCCACCGACATCGCGTTCGCACTCGCGGTGCTCGCGGTGATCGGGCGCTGCCTCCCGTCAGCCCTGCGCACCTTCCTGCTCACCCTCGCGGTCGTGGACGACCTGATCGCGATCGTGATCATCGCGCTCTTCTACACCGACCACCTGTCGGTGCTGCCCCTGGCGTTGATGTTCGTCCCGCTGGCGCTGTTCACCGTTCTGGTGCAGCGCCGGGTCCGCTCGTGGTGGTTGCTCATCCCTTTGGCCGTGGCAACGTGGGCGTTGATGCACGCTTCCGGGGTGCACGCCACGGTGGCGGGTGTGCTGCTCGGTTTCGCCGTGCCGGTGATCCGCCGCTGCGGTGAGGGCCCCGGACTCGCCGAGATCTTCCAGCACCACTGGCAGCCGCTCTCGACCGGCGTCGCCGTCCCGGTGTTCGCCTTCTTCGCGGCCGGTGTGTCCATCGGTGGTCTCAGCGGCTTCGTCAGCTCACTCACCGACAGCGTCACTCTCGGCATCGTGCTCGGCCTCCTGGTCGGCAAGCCGATCGGCATCACCGCTGCCACCTACCTCGTCGCGCGGTTCACCAAGGCGGAGCTGGACGACGACCTGGCGTGGATCGACGCGGTCGGACTGTCGGTTCTGGCCGGTATCGGGTTCACCGTCGCGTTGCTGGTCAGCGAACTGTCCTTCGGCGAAGGCAGCAGCGAGTACAGCAACGCCAAGGTCGCCGTCCTGCTGGGGTCCGTGCTCTCCGCCCTGGTCGCGACCGTGATCCTGCGCATGCGCAACCGGGTCTACCGACGCATCCACGAGGAAGAGAACCGCGACGCGGACAACGACGGCATCCCCGACGTGCACCAAGAAACGACGCAAAACAGCCGAGCCACGAACGAGTGACTCTCCCGCGGCCACGCCGGGTGTGTAACGCCGGGACCACCACCGACGGTTATCCTCCCGTACGAGGTGTGCCGGGAAGACTGGTCGGCGGCTGGTTTGCCGTGCCGTCTCCCGGGAGTCGCAGTGAGCTCACACACCGTCCTCACCGGCTTCGGAGAGCGCGGCCGGCAAGTGGTCGGCGCGATGTACGAGCCTCAACTGCAGTTCCTCGCCGTGCTCGACATCGATCTCACGTGCGCCGGCGGAATCTCGCGATGCGGTGCCCGGTCGGTGATCGGCAACGGCGCCGATGTCGTCGCACTCCGCGAAGCCGGCGTCCCGCACGCCGGCCGCGTGATCGTCACCGCGTCGGATGACATGGTCGCCCTCCGCGTCCTGACACGCGACCCCGAGGACCTGGTGCTCGTCGAGCGGGCCGTTCTGGCACACGAGGTCGGCAAGCACCTGTCCGAATGGGCACCACATGTCCTCGACGCCGTGCACAGCAACGGCCACCGCTGGCGAGACCAGTCCGAACCACACGTGCTGAGCGCAGGAGACCTGCTCCTCGAACTGTGCACCGAGCCCGCGTGAGTGCTCTGCCGAACTCCGGCGTTCAACAACGAACAGACCGCGAAGCGGTTGTGGAGGCCTCATTGCGCACGATCACGCACGCCGTGACTGACGGGGTTCGCCGGATTCCGTGGTATCGCTCTTTGAGCGCGGTGTACGCCGCCCTTGCTCTGATGCACGGCGCAGTCGGTGGACTGTGGCGTGTTGGGTGGCATCTTGTGCTGGCGGTCCTCTTCGCTGTCGTTGCAGCATGTCTACTCGGGGAGGTCCGGCGTCTGAGCCGGAGAGCCTGCGCGGGAGCTGAAGACCCGAGCCGCCGATTGGCGCACACCCGGCGAAGACCGGTACGGTTTCCGCGCTGACGTCCTTCGAGACGTCATGGTGTGCCGGGAAGTCTGGTCGGCGACAGAGCCGAACCACCCCGGAGATGATCTTGTCTGTGCCTGTTGCCGGCGATGTGCGCACGACGATCCCCGGTCGAGGTGGGCGACGGCGCCACCGGCCCGAGATCCAGGGGCTTCGCGCTCTCGCCGTCGTGCTGGTCGTCGTTTACCACGTGTGGCTGAGCCGGGTGTCGGGCGGTGTGGACGTCTTCTTCTTCCTGTCGGGTTTTCTCCTGACAGGCCAACTGGTCCGCGCGGCGGAGAGCGATGGGATCGGTTTCGCGGCCCTCTGGGCCCGCATGATCAAACGGCTGTTCCCGGCCGCGCTCGTCGTACTGGCGGCGACGATGGCCGTGAGCATCCTGGTCCTGCCGGAGAACCGCTGGCTCCAGACCATCAAAGAGGCCGTCGCCGCCGCGCTGTACCTCGAGAACTGGCAGCTCGCGGCGGACTCGGCGGACTACTTCAACCAGCACGACGAAGCCAGCGTCGTCCAGCACTTCTGGTCGCTGTCCATCCAAGGTCAGTTCTACCTGGTGTGGCCGCTCCTGATCGCGGTGGCGGCGCTCATCGGCGCACGCGTGGCACAGTCGGTCCGCACCTCGGCGGCATGGTGCCTGGCAGTGGTGTTCGCCGCGTCGTTGACCTACTCGATCATCCTCACCGAGACGCACCAGCAACTCGCATATTTCCATTCACTCACCCGAGTGTGGGAGTTCGCGCTCGGCGGCATGCTCGCGTTGGTCATCGAGTCCGTGGCGCTGCCACGCTGGTCACGCGTGGTGCTCGGCTGGGCAGGCGTCGTCGGCCTGGTGGCGTGCGGCCTCGTCCTGCAGGTCGGTACCGTGTTCCCCGGCCATGCGGCGCTGTGGCCGACGCTGTGCGCCGCGGCCGTGGTCACAGCGGGAACGACCGGAAGCCGCCTGGGAGCGGACAGATGGCTGAACTCGCGGCCCCTGCACTACATCGGCGATCTCAGCTACGCGCTCTACCTCTGGCACTGGCCGGTGCTCGTGTTCTACCTGGTGCTCCGGGAGCGCACCGCTGTCGGCCTCGCGGGAGGATCGGTCATCATCGCGGTGTCCTTCGCACTCGCCGTACTGACCTACCACCTGGTCGAGCACCCGGTTCGCGAGTCCCGTGTGGGCACACGCTCGCGCTGGGGGGCCTACGCATTGGGCGCCACGATGCTCGTGCCGGTACTGGTCGCCGCCGGTCTCTGGAACGAGGTCAGCGTGCGCAAGGCGCGAACGTACGCGAGCCTCGTCGCCGACCCGGACCACCCGGGTGCCCTCGTGCGACAGCCCGGATTCGAGTTCTGGGGCAACCCGGACGCCGCGTTGGTGCCGCCCTTGGTGGCCCTGCCTCGAGACTTCGCCGCCATCGAGGGCGCCACCTGCACACGAGCCGCCCACAACACCGTCCTCGAGATCTGCACGTCACCGGTGTCTCCGCCGGCGACCAAGCGGATCGTGGTCGTCGGTGACTCGCACATGCAGCAGTACCTCGCGGCTCTGGCTCCCATCGCCCGCCGGCACAACTGGCAGATCATCCACATGCTCAAAGGCGCCTGCCCGTTCTCCGTGGACGCCGACTCGATGCCAGGAGACCGCGAGTGCATCAAGTGGAACGCCGACGCGGCGCAGGAGATCATCCGCATGAAGCCGGACGCGGTCTTCACCAACGGCAGTCGCAACGTCCGGGTCGGCCTCACCGAGGAAACGCCGTCCGGCTTCGTCGCCCAGTGGCGCAAGCTCGAAGAGGCGGAGATTCCCGTAGTTGCCGCGCGGGACAATCCGAGGCACTCGTTCTCCCCACCGCAGTGCGCCGCCACGTACGGTCGGGAGGCGCCGCAGTGCAGTGTGCCGCGAGCGGACCTGCTCGCGCCGGAGGCACCGTACTCGCTGATCGAGGACCTGCCGGGCAACACGTCTTTCGTGGACTTCAGCGACTACTTCTGCACCGAGGACCTGTGTCCGCCGCAGATCGGCAACGTACAGGTCTACCTCGACGACAACCACGTGAGCGGCACCTACATGGGCACCATGAGCCCGATCGTGGAGGAGGCACTGCTGGCTCAGCTCGCCGACCTGGCGGGGGCGTGAGGTCAGTTCGCGCCCAGTGCCCACAGCTCTCGGCGACGGTTCAGCAGCTCGGTGAAGAGCACCGCATCGTGCACGGGTAGAAGCCACTCGTCATCGATGGACATCAACAGGACGGCCGGTCCTGCCTGGGCGTACAACGTGATGCCTCCGGACAGAACGGTCCACGGCCGCAGCTCCGGAAAAGCCGGTCACGGCCCAGCCCGAGCGCCGCCCGGACGAGGATCAGGTCGAGCGGTTCCATCAGTCCTGCTTGCGTTCCTCCGGCTGACCTGTGGGCAGTCCGTCCGGTGGCTCGAAACTCAGCGCCTTGGCCACGGGCACGTCGGTCGAGGAGTGCAGCACGATCGACAACGCGATGGTGATCGCCACGAGGTCGAAGACGTGCTCGCCGGTCGGGATCCCGGCTTGCAGGACGAGCAGACCGTAGACCACCGACGCGAACCCCTTGGGCCCGAACCACGCCGCGGCGGACCGTTCCCGTGCGGGCAGCGGCGTGCGCAGGAGGGACAGCATCATCGCCGCCGGGCGCACGAGCAGGATGGCGATGACGGCGACCGCCCAGTCCCCCGCGCTCAGGTGCGAGATGCGTTCAGGCGTGATCAGCGCGCCGAAGACGAGCAGCGCCGCGAACTTCGTGATCTCCGAGAGCAGGTCGCCGAAGTGCTCGAAGTGTTCCGCCGCAACACGGTCCAGGGTGGCGATGGTCGAGCCCGCGGCGAACGCGGCGAGGTAGGGGTTGGCGTGCGTCAGGTGGCAGGCCGCGTACAGCATCACCGCGATCGCCAGCGGGCCGAGTGCCTGCAGCCGCGGTTCGGCGGTGAAGATCCGCAGCCGCCACGCCAGCACGACGGCGGCGGGGATGACGATGCCCAGTGCGAGCCCCGCGGCCAGTTCGATGCCGATGGTGGCGAAGTCGGTGTCCCTGTTCGCGGCCGTGGCCAGGAAGATGAGCACGAACGGCAGCGCGAGACCGTCGTTGAGTCCTGATTCGACGTTGAGCAGGCGCCGCAGCCGCGCCGGCACATCGGTTCGGCCCACGATCGCGGAGGCGAACACGGGGTCGGTCGGCGAGAGGATCGCGCCGATCAGGAACGACGTGGTCCAGTCCAGGCCGGTCAGGAAGTGCGTCGGCACGGCGATGCCGACCATGGTCAGCGGCATGGCCAGACCCAGTGCCCTGCCCGAAAGCCGCCACCCCTGTTTCAGGTCCGGCAGTCCCGCGCGTTGGCCGTCGGTGAACAGGACGGTGAACAACGCGAGATCAGCGAGGACTGTGACGAACCCGCTGTTGGACGGGATGTCGACCAGCCCGAGACCTCCCTGTCCGATCACCGCGCCGGCGACCAGGAACATCAGCGCCGTCGACAGGATGGTGCGGGCGGCGAGACCGGACAGCGAGACGCTGATCAGCAGAACCACACCGAACGCCAGAACCAGTGCCATCACAGGACTCCGCCCACGTCGACCGGGCCCACCACGAGGTCGTGATGAGCGTTGCCGACCAGACTTCCCGGCGCACCGCGCGCAAAGATGCCGCAAAGATCCAAGCAATGCAAACCGACCCCCTGGACACCGGCTGAACATGTGTTCAATACTTAGAACATGCGTTCAGCCTCCGATCTGACGGCACGAGCTCGCATCCGTGACGCGGCACTCGCGCGGTTCGGCACCGATGGCATCGCGGGCACCTCGGTCCGCGCGGTGGCTGCGGACGCCGGGGTCTCGCCCGCGTTGGTGGTGCACCACTTCGGTTCCAAGGAGGGACTCCGTCAGGCGTGTGACGACTACGTCCTCGACTCGATCCGCAGCGGCGGTGCAGCGGCGTCCGAAGCTCTGGGCGAGGTGTTGCAGGCGGCGACACCGGTCCGTCGGTACCTGGCCAGGGCGTTGCTCGACGACACCCCGGCGGCCGGCGCGTTGTTCGCCGAGATCGTCGACCGCACGCAGGCGTGGCTCGCAGCCGGCGAGGACGAAGGCTGGGTCCGCGGTTGCGCCGACGCACGGGCGCGAGCGGTCACCTACGTCTCGTGGCTGCTGGCACCGCTGGTGCTCGGCAACCACGTGGGCCGGCTGCTGGGCGGCGACCCGGCCGAGACGACCACAGCGGTGCGCGGTACCCGCGCCGGTCTGGAGATGCTGACCAACGGCCTGTTCGCCGACGACCGCTGGCTCGCCGCGTTCACCGCGATCGACGAAAGGAAACACCGGTGAAGGTCCTGCTGGTCACGCATGGCACACGTGGTGACGTCGAACCGTTCCTGGCACTCGCGGTGGCCCTCCGACGCGAAGGCCACCACGCAGTGCTCGCCGCTCCCGAGTCCTTCGCCGCGAGTGCCGCCGCGCACGACGTGGAGTTCGCGCCGCTCGACGAGGGGCCGAACAGGCTGCTCAAGGACCCGGTCATGGTGAAAGCGGTCGAAAGCGGCTACCGGGGGTTGCGCGGCAAGATCACGGCCATCTCGACCATCAAGCGCATCAAGCCGTTGATGGCCGACGTGCTGCGTGACGTCGGTGCGGTGGCGCGTTCCTCCGGTGCCGATCTGCTAGTGCACACGCCGAGCGTGCCCGCCCAGCACGCGGCGGAAATGCTCGGCGTACCCGCCGTGCTGGCGACACTGCAGCCGGGCTGGGTGCCGACGTCGGAGTTCCCGTGTCCCATGGTGCCGCTGCCGCCGGTCCCCCGGTTCCTCAACCGCGCCACCTACCTCGCCGTGGCGGCGACCTTGAGGGCCTACAGCGGTGTCGTCAACGCCTGGCGGGCCGACGACCTCGGACTGCCACGCGGTCGCGGACCCCGGCACGCCCTCGTGCTGCAGGCGTTCAGCTCAGCCGTCACGCCCGTCGACCCCGCATGGCCTCAAACCGTGCGCACCACCGGTTTCTGGTTCCTGCCGCGAAACCCGGACTGGTCACCGGACCCGGCACTGAGCGCATTCCTGGGCGCAGGCCCGCCACCCGTCTACCTCGGCTTCGGCAGCATGGCCGGACGCGACGCCAAGCGCACCGGCGACATCGTCGCCGAAGCGGTCCGGCAAGCCGGCGTCCGCGCGATCGTGGCCACCGGCTGGGGCGGACTCGCCACACACTCGTCCGACAACCTGCTCGTCATCGACCAGGCACCGCACGAGTGGCTGTTCGGCAAGGTGGCGGCCGTCGTGCACCACGGAGGAGGAGGCACCACCGCCGCCGCCCTCGCCGCAGGCGTGCCCCAGGTCGTCTGCCCATTCGTCGCCGACCAACCCCACTGGGCCCGCCGGATGCACGCCGTCGGTGTCGCGCCGCCAGCACTGCCCCACAAGAAGCTCACCGCCGCCTCGCTCAGTGCAGCGGTCAGGCAAGCGGTGAACGATCCCGAGATGCGCCGACGCGCCACCGAGCTCGGCGAACTGATCCGCACGGAGAACGGTGCCACCACCGCAGTCCACGACCTGGAGGAGATCCACGATGGACGTCGCTGACCGCATCGCGAAGACCTTCGGTATGACCGACGAAGCATGGCGACGGCACGCCAACCCGTGGAGCGTCTGGACGCGGTTCGCCGCGATTCCCCTGATGTTGTTCGCGATCTGGAGCCGCACGTGGATCGGCTGGTGGAGTCTCCTGCCGATCGGCGCCGTGGTCGTCTGGCTGTTCGTCAATCCGCGAGCGTTCCCGCCGGTGCGGGAACCTCGCAGCTGGGCGGCACGGGGCATCTACGGCGAACGCGCCTGGGTCCAGCACCGCGACCTCGTACCACCGGACCATCGGGCGGTGTTGCGCCTGCTGGTCACGCTCGGCGTCATCGGGTTCGGCATGATCCTCTGGGGCCTGATCGCCCTGGAGGTGTGGCCGACGGTCTTCGGCGCCACCGTGGTCGTGGTGGCACAGCTCTGGCGGATCGACCGCTTCGGCTGGCTGTGGGAGCGTCACGAGGCTCAGCGGTCCTGATCGGCGTTGCGCCACCACAACGAGGTCGCCACCACCCCCGCCGCCCCGACCGGCACGACCAGCACCACGCCGAGCAGGCCGGGCGACGCCTGGTCCGGACCGGCCACGCCGCTGAACAACGCCGGTACCGACCAGGGGAAGTACGCGCCGTAGCCGAGCGCGGCGACGATCTGCGCGCAGAAGACCGAGCCGATCATCACCGCCACCCCGGGTAGATATCCCCGGCCGACGCTGGACGCGAGAGCAACCGGCGTGGTGAGCAAGAACGTCATCCCCGCGGTCACCACGACTACCAGCGCGCCGGACCCCAGTACCTCAGCCGACCAGCCCGGCAAGCCGAGGACCACACCCGCCAGCAGGCCGAGGACGAGCAACTGGAACGTCAGGGCCAGGCACCACATCAGGGCCACGACGAACTTCGCCGCGACGATGGAGGTCCGGGAGGTCGGCATGGCCAAGAGGTCTTTGACGGTGTTCTGGCTGAACTCCCTTCCGAACAGCCACACCGAGACGAGACCGAACACCAGCATCCCGCCGAGGGCGGCGATCTGGGAGAGCAGGGAGAGGTACGTCGGCCAGTCCGCCTGTCCCCCGACGAGCGCGGCCTTGGTGCCGATCAGCCCGAGCGACCGGGCGCGGTCCTGGTCCTGCAGGATGAACATGAACAACCCGCCGACCGCCGTGGCGACCGCGAACGTCGCGGCGGTCACCCACGGCACGCGGGATCGTCGCGTCTTGAGAACCTCGGTCGCCACCGCGTCGATCACGACCCCACCTCTCTCAGGAAGAAGGTCTCCAGGTCGTCCTGTTCCACGACCAGCCGGGTCGGCGGACAGCCGGCGGCAACGAGGACGGTGGCCACGACATCGGGTTCCCGCACCGACTGGGCGTCGGCCAGGACGAGAGCGCCGTTCTCCGACCTGACCGGGACAAAACCCGCCGCGGTCAACGCCTGCTCGGCCGCCTCCGGATCACGGGTCGACACGCTGAGACGTTGCCGCAGGAAAGCGTTGAGATCAGCCGCTTCCAGCTCGCGGACGAGGCGGCCGCGGTGGATCACACCGATGCGGGTCGCCAGTCGTGCCACCTCGGTGAGGATGTGGCTGGACAGCACCACGGTGACTCCCCGGTCGTGGCTCAGCTCGCGCAGCAGCTCACGGATCTCCACGACGCCCGCCGGATCCAGGCCGTTGGCGGGTTCGTCGAGGATCAGCAGGTCGGGTTCGTGCACCAGCGCTTTGGCCAGCCCCAGGCGTTGCGCGTTGCCCAGCGACAGCGTCCGCGCCCGTTTGTCCGCGTACACGGCCAGATTCAGCCGCTCGACCACCTCGTCCACCCGGCGGCTCGCCGACACACCTCTCAAGCGCGCCGCCACCGTCAGGTTCTCGCGGACCGTGAGCTCCGGGTAGGCCGCGGGTGTCTCCACGAGGTAGCCCACTCGTGACCACAGCGCGTGCTCGCCCGGCCCGACAGCGGTGCCCAGCACGTGAACGGACCCGCTCGTGGGGCGCACCATGCCCAGCAGCATGCGGATGGTCGTCGTCTTGCCCGCACCGTTGAGACCGAGCAACGCGTAGGTCTCCCCCGCCGAGACCCTCAGCGACAAGTCATCCACCGCAACGACTTCGCCATAACGCTTGGTGAGACCACAGGCATCGATCATGGGAAGCTCCTTCGCGACGGCATCGTCGAACAACGCCGACCAGGCTTCCCGGCACACCAGGAACGAGCTTACCGCCGCTCGGAACAAGGAGCTGACCGCGCCAGCCTTCCTTCGGACGGACTCCACGACTGCCGACGCCCGGCAAGGAACGGTCACCGTGTTTGCGCGGTCGGACCGTGTTGCCCGGCCCACCCCACCGGCGAGCATGAAACAGAGGACACCGAACCGGTGAGGGGAGACCGATCATGGACGAGAAACTCCGCTGGACAGCACCTGGGCTGGTCCTGCTGGCTGTGGTCGCCGTGCTGGCCACCACCGTCACCGAGGAGAGCCCTCTCACCGCGGTGCTGGTCGTGTTGGCGATCGGTCTCCTGGTGGCTGGGTACGCATTGCGCTTCCGCAACCGGACGCGGCAGGTCCACCGACGAGACGACGAACCTCGGCCGTCTGTCCACATGCGATGAACACGGCGCCACCACGGATCCGAGACGCAGAGGAGGAAGCGGAGTGACCGTTCAGGTCGAAACCCCGAACGAGGAGGTCCGTGAGGTGCTCGACGGACTGGCGACCGAATTCAGCGGTGTGCTGTCCAGGGCCGTCGTCTCCAGAACGGTGCTCGACGCACATCAGGACCTGAACGGACAGACCGTGCCCGATGCACTGGCCGAGATGTTGCACCACCTGGCTCGGCACCGGTTGACCACTCTACAGTGAGACGACCTCTCGGCAGGGTTTCGTGCCTTGCTGTCAGTTCGGTGCGGCGGTCTGGCTCTTTTTGAGCTCGTTGAGCGCTCGCCAGAACCCGTCGAACAGGTCCCGCAGCTGCACCCGCCAGGTCAGCGCACTGGACAACGCTTTGCCGAGCGCCCTGAGCATGCTCGCCACGATGCGGACGACCTGTGCGATCTTGGCCGTCGCCTGGGCGGCCACCAACGGCGCCGCGGCGCCCACCGTGCAGGCCAGTTCGATCGCCCAGCTCACCAGGGCACCGGCGAGCGTGGCGCGCAGGTCGCGGATCGCGACCCTGATCCCGCCGACCACCTCCGCCATCGCGAGGGTGATGCCGGCGATGCCGTGCGCTCCGCCCGCGGCACCCTTCGCGATGCCCGCCACGTAACCGATGGGGTCGATCGCGGCACGTCGAGCAACAACTCGAGGGAACATCCATCACACCGAAGTAGTCCGCGAACTTCTGGTTCGCGGAGCCGGACACCCGCGGGAGCACGCCGGGCCGACCGGGTCTTCATGCGCCGTCCTTCACGCAGTACGCGGTGCGTTCGACCTCGGACACCGACATCTCGCGGCCGGACGCGTGCACGTAGCGGTCCGAGAACTCCTGCGGACCGAGCTGTTCCACCTGCCGCCACCCGTAGGACTCGACGAACCCCGCCACCTCCTCCGGCATCAGGCCGAACTTCCAGACGCGCCTCTTCGCCACGAACTCGCGGTGACCCGCCTCCGCACCGAACATGGCCGTGCCGTCGAGGAAGTCTCTGCGCAGGAAGGTGAACACCAGCTCGCTACCGGCAGGTGCCTGCGCCAGGAAGTCGAAGGTCGCCCGCACGGCGTCCTCGGTCAGGTACTGGGTGACCGCCTCCCAGACGAAGAACACCGGCTCGTCATCGCGATACCCGCTCTCCGCCAAGGCGTTCGCCAGACTCCGCTCCTCGAAGTCCACCGGCACCAAGGTCAGCCGCGCAGGCACCGACCCGAACACAGCGATCAGCCGGTCGCGCTTGACCTCCACACTCGCCGGTAGATCGACCTCGAACACCCTGCCGTCCCAGGCTCCGCACCCGCGGGTGTCGAAACCCGCGCCGAGCACGACCGCCGTGCGCGCCTGCGTGGCGTCCAGGCGATCGTCGATGTACCGCTTGCGGCACAACATGCTCGCCCACAGGCCGGGAATCTTCTTCTCCGTGGCGGAGAACAACGCGGTGCGCATCGGCCGCCAGCGCGCCGCCGCCACGGCCAGCCGGCCGGAGGCGGGCAGTATGCGGGCGGCGAACTCGTCCCGGACGAGCGGGTGCTCTTCGAACTGGTCCACGGCTGCGATGACCATCGGACCGATTGCCGTTCCAGTGACAGCGGCGTCCATGAGGGCTCCTCGAAGTCGGCGTCGTTCAACACACGCCGACCAGGCTTCCCGGCACACCTGTCGCGGAGTCTACAACCACAACGGGCTCGCCTACGCTGATTCCGGCGATAGATCCGGAGGGACGGCATGCGGCAAGCGTCGGGTCTGGTGCTGACGGGGTTCGTGCTGCTCGTGCTCTTCGCCATCGGGACCGTCCTGCTCGATCACCGCGCCGCGGACCTCGAAGCCCACGGGGCACGCGTCGACGGCGTGGTGATCGCCGTCCACCAGGGGATCCGCAACTCGTGGTCGGCTGATGTCGGCTACACCGTCCAAGGCGTGCGACGTGAAGGACTGGTCCAGCTCGACCACACCGGCGCGACGCTTCGACGGAGCGATGCCGTCACCGTGATCTACGACCCCGCTGATCCCGAACGCATCGCCCTGCCCGGCATGCCCAGCGATCCGGGGTGGGCCATCACCGCGATGTCACTGTTCTTGGTCTTCGGACTGGGCTTCGTCGGCGGCGGGTCGATCCGCGCGTTCCGCGCCGCTCGTGCCCGGTGAACCGAGTTGCCATGATGACCGGATGGACGTCAACGAGGTTCTGCTGCCCGGCGTCGGGCTGCGCTACGAGTTCACCAACGCCGACGGCGACCGCATCGGCATCGTGGCACGCCGCGAGGGCAGCTTCGAGGTGATCCGCTACGCCGCCGACGACCCCGACGAGGCCCAGCCGCTGTTCCGGCTCACGACGGCCGAAGCGGACACCGTGGCGGAGATCCTGGGCGCACCGCGGATCGCCGAGCGGTTCGCCGACCTCACCAAGGAGGTCCCCGGCCTCAGCGCGGGTCAGGTCGTCGTGCCCGCCTCGTCGGCCCACGCCGGCAAGCCGCTGGGCGCCACGCGGGCGCGCACCCGCACCGGGGCCTCCATCGTCGCCATCGTGCGCGGAGACGCCGTAATCGCCTCCCCGGCGCCCGACGAGCTGTTGCAGACCGGTGACGTCCTCGTCGTCATCGGCACCCACGACGGCATCAACGGCATCCGGCAGATCATCGAGAGCTGACCGTGCACACCTCGCTGGCCCTCTTGCTCGAACTCGGCGTCATCCTCGTCGGGCTCAGCGTGCTGGGCGCGGCGGCCCGGCGGTGGTCGTTCTCCCCGGTTCCGCTGTACCTGCTGGCCGGGCTCGCGCTCGGCAACGGCGGCATCGCGCCCGTTCCCGCCGCCGGCGACTTCGTCGAGGTCGGCGCCTCCATCGGCGTCGTGCTCCTCCTGCTCACCCTCGGCCTGGAGTTCGACACCGCCGAGCTCACCCACAGCCTGCGCCGCCACGTCCCGTCCGCGGTGCTCGACCTCGTCCTCAACGCGGCCCCCGGCGCCATCGCGGGCTGGTTGCTCGGCCTGCCGTGGCCCGGCGTGCTCGCACTCGCGGGGGCCACCTGGATCTCCTCCTCCGGCATCATCTCCCGCCTGCTGGTCGACCTGCGCCGGCTCGGCAACCGGGAGACACCGGCCGTGCTGGCGATCCTCGTCATGGAGGACTTCGCCATGGCGATCTACCTCCCGGTGCTGGTGGTCCTCGCCTCCGGCGGCACCTGGTGGCAGGCGCTCATCGGCGTGCTCGTCGCCATCGCCAGCGTCACGGCGGCGTTCACCGCCTCGCACCGCTGGGGCCACCACGTCAACCGCTGGCTCGCCCACCCCGACGACGAACAGCTCATGCTCCGCGTCCTCGGCACCACCCTCGTCGTCGCCGCCCTCGCCGAACTGGTGTCCGTCTCCGCCGCCGTCGGAGCGTTCCTCGTCGGACTCACCCTCACCGGCGAGACCGCCGAACGGGCCCGCGGCGTCCTCACACCCCTGCGCGACCTGTTCGCCGCCGCGTTCTTCCTCGCCATCGGCTTCGCCGTCAGCCCGGCCGACCTGGTCCCCGTCCTGCCCGCCGCGCTCGCCCTGGCCGCAGCGGGTGCCCTGACCAAGGTGGCCACCGGCTGGTACGCCGCCCGCCGCGACGGCGTCGCGCCACGCGGACGCCTGCGTGCCGGCACCGCCCTCATCGCCCGCGGCGAGTTCTCCATCGTGATCATGAGCCTCGCCGGGGCTTCGACTCCAGCCCTGGGTCCCGTGGTGACGGCCTACGTGCTCGTCCTGGCCACCATCGGGCCCCTGCTGACCCGCTGGGCCGGAGACTGGCTGCGCCCGCGGACACCGGCCGGCAGAGCACGACGCGAGGGACGGTAGGCGTTGGCAGGGTGAACGGTGGCATGACGGGTGCAGCGATGCTATCGACCAGTACTGCGGCAATCCCTTCCCCACCACCCGTATCCGCGGCGCGATCCCTCCACTGTGGAGGCCATTGCTACCGGGTCAGCCCGATACCAACCGAACCGTGCCCGCTCCGCCATCGATGGTGATGAGTTGACCGGTGGCGATCTCACGTGTGGCGTTGCGGACGCAGATGACCGCGGGAATGCCGTACTCGCGAGCGACGGTGGGTCCGTGCGCAAGTGGCGAACCGGTCTCGGTCACCAGGCCGGCCGCGGTCATGAACAGTGGTGTCCAGCCAGGATCCGTCGTGGGCGCCACCAGGATCTCGCCCGGCTCGATGTGCGCACCGGCGGGATCGCGGATCACCCGTGCCCGGCCGGTCGCCCGGCCGGCAGCCCCGGACATGCCGGTCAGCACGCCGTCCTCCGCAGGTGCTGGAGGGATGAGCGCCTCCAGGTCGGTCCCGCCGGACAACAGCGCACCCGGTACGGCCGGGCGTCGCAGTTCGCGCTCGTGCTCCGCGCGACGGGCTGCGACCACCTCGCGGAAGCCGGCCCCGTCGTGCACCGCTGCATGCACCTGGTCGAAGTTCAGAAACATGGTGTCGTCCGGACGTTCTGCGAGTCCGCGTGCGACCAAGCCCTCACCGATCAGGAGCAACTGCCGCCGTGCAGCCTGGATCACGGGCAGCCAGGCGAACTTCGCGATCTCCCGCAGACCGGTGAGCTGACGCGAGCGGCGCATGAGGAACACCGCGAGCCATCCTCGAACCGGCCGCTCGGCCCGCACCCGCCGCGACAGCGCCTCGATCATCTCCTCCGCTTTCGCCGCCGCGGCCGCGAACCGCCCGCCGGGCTCCTGTTCCGGGTGGTCGACTCGGAGGTAGTTGGCGATGGTCGCGAACAACGGTGACAGCACGTATCCCGTTGTGCGCAAGGCATCGGTCGTCATGCGGACGGCGATGTCGACGTCCTGGCACACCTGTGAGCCGCGTGCAACCACACCGCCTCCAGTTAGCATGCATCCATCGCAACGTGGGGAGACATGCGTGTGGCGAGCTGCGGTTGTTGTGCTGACGGGCCTCGTTCTGCTCGGGCTCTTCACCACCGGCGCCGTGATGCTCGAAGACCGCGCCGCGGAGTTCGAGGCGCGCGGAAAACACGTCTCCGGAGTTGTGACCAGGGTGTACGGCGGGTTCCGCCAGTCGTGGACGGCCGATGTCCGCTACCGGGCCGGCGGTGTCGAACGGACCGGATCGATCAACATCGACCGCGCGCCCAGCTTCGAGGTCGGCGACCCGATCACCGTCATCCACGACCCGTCCGATCCGGAGCGCATCGCCGCGCCCGGCTTTCCCAATGACCCACCCGCAGCCGTGCTCGCGATGGCGCTCACCCTCCTGGCAGGCGTGAGCACGTTCATCGTCGGGCTGGTGCACCTCGCCCGCGCCGGCTTCTCGCGCGGCGAGCGGCGGGGCCGGATCGGTTCGCGGCTTGCCGGGCGACCTCGATCCTCCCGGCAGCCCCCGCGCCACGCGCGCAGACCAGGTCAGTCCGACCAGTCGTGCCGAACCTGTGAACACCGGGGCGGAGACTCCTGCTCGAAGTTGCCGACGCCCAGGGCGAAATCAGACGACCTTGACGCGGCCTGGCCGCGTCGTCGCGTTCGGCATCGCCGATCTGAACGCCGCCGAGCACCTGCCCGACCTGAGCATCCACTCGACTGACCCCCGGATCAGCTTGCTCTGGCTGATCTCCTGCAGGTCCGGCACGACGGCCACGCACTCGGTCACCGGCGCGTCGGAGCGGTAGGCGGCGGCGCGAAGCACGATGCCGATCTGCTCGACGACGATCGCGATTCCCCACTTGCGGTAGACCGGCTCCTCGCTGCCGTCCGAGTGGGTGAACCCGGCGGCTGTGCCGGTCGTCTTCGCCGTCGTCACCAGACCACCACCGCGCTCCCGCGGTGGCTGTCGTCGAGGCCGATGGCCACCTGCCCGAACCGGTGCCCCTGGGCTGGTCCGACTCGGGCAAACGGGTCGAGGTCAAGATGATCCCCCCGCAAGAGCGGCCGGTTCGCGGTGCACTCGGCCGGTGACGTGATGTTCGGCAGGCGCTACGCCGCACCCGCTCAGGAAGAAGCGAGCGGCCGCGCCGCTTCGGACAACATCCGCGAGGTCGCGCGCAAGGCCGTCGACGCGGGCGCCGACATCGTGGTGGCACACGACCCGCACGTGCTGCAGACCCGTCGCAGCGCCACACCTACGATCATGCCGAGCGAACAACAGAACCTATCTACCGCAGGTCAACGCATGTGTGCAGAGTCCTGGCACCCCACAAGCCGGCGTTCTCCCGCGCCGTCTGCTCGATCAACGCCACCACGGCCAAATCGACCTGCGGACGCCCAGTCCGGTTCGAGTAGGTCCACTTCTTCGCGATCAAACGCCGATGCCACCGCAACACCGCGCCTGGAGCCACGAATCGGTGCTCCCTCAACCAGACGGGCAACCGCCGCACCGATGCGGGCAGCACTGCACGATCAGCCCAGTCCAGACGCGGACGGCCAGGAGTCCGGCGCAACACCAGAGCAGTCGCAGTGCCACACCCACGATCATGCCGCCAGAACGCCAGAACCCGATCACCGCAGTTCAGCGGGCGAGTGCAGAGTTCTGGCACCCCACAACGGTCAGGCGCGCTCGACGGCGTCGGCCTGCGGTCCCCGGTCGCTCTGGCGAACGCGGAAGCGCACCCGCTCGCCGGCCACCAGGGGCTCGCCGGAGACCACCGAGACGTGCACGAAGAGGTCGGGCCCGCCCGCGTCGGGGGTGATGAAGCCGAAGCCGCGGTCCGCGTCGTAGCGGGCCACCGTACCGTCGCCGGCGCGGGCCGCGGGCCGGGTGGCCGAACGGGCCTGGCCGGGGGCCGCGGCGGCCTCCACCGGCTCGCCGGCGGCCACGAACCGCACCTCGCGCGCCTGACGACCCTGGTCCACGGTGACCGTGGTGAACGAGACCCGATCGCCCTCGGCCGGCAGGTACCCCTCGTCGACCAGGGCGCGCACGTGCAGGAAGACGTCACCCGCCCCGTCGTCGGCGGCCACGAAGCCGAACGACTTCTCCTCGTCGAACCACAGGACGGAGCCGTCCGCGCCGTCGCCGGGCGCGACCAGAGGGGCGCGGCGGACCCCGGCGTCGAAGCTCAGCGGCACCACGTGCTGGGCCTGCGGACCCCTCTCACCCGCGGTGACGACGAAGGCCACCCGCTGCCCGGCCGCGAGAACACCCCCGGTGACGATGGCGGAGGAGTGCACGAACACCTCCGCACCCCCGCCGTCCGGCGCGGCGAACCCGTAGCCCTTGGCCGGCTCGTACCAGGAGACGGTGGCGAGCACACCCAGGGCCGCGTCGGGCGCGACGTCCCCGGTGACGGCGACGTGCAGCGCCTGCGGACCGCGGGGTCCCTCACCGATCTCGAACTCCACCGTCTGGCCCTCGCGCAGCGCCCGGGCCGCGCCCTCGCCCTGCACCTGCGAGACGTGCACGAAGACGTCGGCGCTGCCGTCGTCGGGGGCGAGGAAGCCGAAGCCGCGCTCGAGGTCGTACCAGCGGACGGTTCCCTGCTGCACAGTGCACTCCTGGTCTCACGGGTGGTCGAGGGTCCAGTGTCCCAGGCGCCGGATGTACATCCTGACCCCGACGCGCGGCAGGCCCGCCGTGAGTACATCGCCGAAGGCAACGGGGTTCACACGACGTCACCAGCCGTTGCACGAGTGGGCGGACGCGTGGGGTCGCGGGCATGGCCTCTCAGCGCCGCACCGACATCTCCGATGGAGTCGATCGCCGCGCAGATCTCGGCGACGTCCCGCTCGACGGGTGCCGGGACGTTGTACAGGGCCACTTGCACCGCGAGCCCCTCGGCCTGCGCATCGTTGATCACCTCGACCAGCGCAGCCGGGTCGACGCCGGCCATGATGGCGTTCCGGAATCTCGTCAGCTTGGCTTCCGCGTCAGCGAGCCTCTTCTTCGTGGCATCGCGACTGACCCTCGATCACCGGTTCTTGTGAATCCATCAGCTGATGGCGTCCTGAAGAAGGTCCTCCCGCAAATAGACCGCTCCGGGATGTGACGTGAGCACCGGAGATCCAGGAGCCAGGGTGTGCGTAGTTGCGCCCCGCACCCGATGGAGATACCACCGATGCCAAATTTCGGTCAACACTGAAGCTATGGAGACTGTCAGCTTGAAGTAATGACCTGCGACAGAAGAAAGGAATGAACCGCGATTTCCGTCTCTGCGGATAGACGGCACGAAGGATGCGAATACGGGTTCCCGCCGCACACAGCGGGACCTCGAACTCCCCGATGCCGCACCGTCCGGGGGGCCTGGACGGAGTACAGCACCCCACAGGTTCAGACCACTGATCCCACCCTCGTCCACACAGTCACAGATTCCACAGGGTCAGGAATATGGAAAGTTTCGAAACTTCCCCGAAGACGACCGAGACCATCCAAACAGGAATTACCACGCTTCTGACCGCCGCAAACAGCAATTGAGACGGAGGGCGATAGACATTCTTCAGGGAACGTTGCCATGATGAAGTGACCAAAGGGAAGCTCCGATACCAGTCGGCGCAATACACCATCAGCACATGCCGCCATTCGGCCCCCATTCCGCAGGGAGGGTGTCCCGATGTCGATGAGCACAACCGCTTCGCTGGTGGTCAGGCTGCTCGGCCCGGTGCGCGCGTGGCGCAACGGCGCGGAGGTCGACCTGGGCACCGCGCGCAGGCGCGCTGTGTTCACCCTGCTCGCGATGCGGGCGAACGAGGCGGTCTCCAAGGACGAGCTGGTCGGCGGGGTGTGGGGCGACGCGCCGCCCGCGACCGCCGGGGCGAGCGTCTACACCTACGTCTCCGCGCTGCGCGGGGCGCTGGAGCCGGAACGGTCCAAGCGGTCCGCCGGGGTGGTGCTCACCTCGTCGGGAGCCGGGTACGCGCTCCGCCTGGACCCCGAGGCGGTGGACGTCCACCGCTTCGACCGGCACCGCGAGCGGGCGGAGAGCCTGGCGCGGCACGATCCTGAGCGGGCGGTGGCGGAGCTGGACGCCGCGCTGGCGCTGTGGGAGGGCGAGGCGCTGTTCTCCGTGCCGGGCCGGTTCGCCGAGTCCCAGCGGTCGCGGTTGCACGAGCTGCGGCTGGCGGCCGTGGAGCGGCGCGCCGAGCTGGCGCTGCTGCTGGGCAGGCACGCCGACGTGGTGGCCGAGCTGTCGGGGCTGATGGTCGAGCACCCGCTGCGGGAGGGTCTGCGGGCGCTGCTGATGTCCGCGCTGCACCGAGGTGGCAGGCAGGCCGAAGCGCTGGAGGTGTTCCGCGACGCCCGGCAGGTGCTGGCGACCAAGCTCGGCATCGAGCCAGGCGACGCTTTGCGCGAGGCCCACCGCCGGGTGCTGGAGGGCGAGGCTGCCCACCGCTCACCTACGGCCGGACCGGCCGAGGCTTTCCTGACAGCCCCGGCCTCGTCTTCCGCCGATCCCCCCGCGGCGGCGAGCGCGCCGCGACAGGCGTTGGCTCCCCTAGTCGGCCGGCGGAGGGAGCTCGGCCTGCTGCGGCGCGCGGTGACCGGTGTGGCCGCCGGCCGGGGCGGAGTCCTGTGGCTCGAGGGTGAGCCGGGTATCGGCAAGTCGTCCCTGCTGGCCGCCTGCCTGGTCGGCACGGAGGTCCGCGTCGCCCGGGCCGCGGCCGACGAGCTGGGCGGCCGCTTCCCCCTCCGCGTGGTGCTCGACGCCCTCAACGTGTCGGTCGCGTCCCCCGACGCGCGCCGCGGCGAGCTGGCCCGGGACCTGCTGGCCAGGACCGGCGACCGCCACGCCGCGGGCGACCCGGTGCTCACCGCCGTCGAACGCCTGGTGGAACTGGTGCGCGAGCTGAGCGCGGAAGCCCCGCTGGTGCTGGCACTCGACGACTTCCAGTGGGCCGACGAGGCCAGCGTGCTGCTGTGGCACCGGCTGCTCCGCCTGTCGCACCGGCTCCCCCTGCTCCTGATCGCGGTGACGCGGCCGGTGCCGCACCGCGAGGACATGGCGCGGGTGCGGCGCGCGGTGGTGGAGACCGGTGACCTGATCATCCTCGAACCGCTGACGGACGACGAGGTCACCGCACTGGTGACCAGGCTGGTGGACGCCCCGCCCGGCCAGGAACTGGACCGGCTCGCCGGATGCGCGGGGGGAAACCCGCTCTACGTCAAGGACGTGGTCTCCGCGCTGGTGCGCGAGAACGCCGTCGAGTTTCGCGCCGGACTCGCCGAGGCGCGGGTGACGGGCCACGACATGCCGGCATGGCTGGTGACGGCACTGGCCAGGCGGCTGGCGTTCTTCTCGGCGGAAGCACTGGGCCTGCTGCGCTGGGCCGCGCTGCTGGGCACCGCGTTCGCGCCCGGTGACGCGGCGGTCGTGGCGGGACGGCCGGTCAGCGAGCTGGTCGCCGCCCTGGAGGAGGCGATGGCGGCCGGCGTCCTGGTCGAGGAGGGCGCCGGGTTCGCCTTCCGGCACCACTTGGTCCACCGCGCCCTCTACCTGGGCATCCCGGCCGCCGTGCGGGCCGCGCTGCACCGCCAGGCCGCCCAGGCCCTCGCCGCAGCCGGGTCGCCGGTCGAGCTGGTCGCGCGGCAGCTGGCCACCGCGTCGACCGCGGTCGACCCCTGGGTGGTCGACTGGCTGCTCGCCAACGCCGAGCTGGTCGCGGCGCAGGACCCGGACCTGGCGGTCGCGGTGCTGCGGTCCGCCGTCACGCAGTCGGACGTGCCCGTGGGAGATCGCGAACGGCTCGCGGCCCGGCTGGCCCGCCTGCTGTTCGGGCTCGGCCGCCGCGCCGATGCCGAAGCCCGCTACGCGCTGGCCCGCGCCAGGGATCACGCCGTGATCGCCGAGATGCGCTGGGTCCTGGCCGCCTCGTACCACCGCGACGGCCGCACCGCGGACGCCGCCGAGGTGCTGCGATCGGCGGCCGCCGACCACACCACACCCCCCGTCTGGCGGTCCCGCCTGCAGGCGCTGACCGCGGACGTGCTGACCGGGGACGAGGGCGAGACCGCCGCACACCAGGCGCTGGAGCTGGCGCGGGAGGTGCGCGACAACTTCACCGTGGCGCAGGCCAGGCGCGGGCTGTGGCGGGCCGCGACAGCCCGCGGCGACCACGCCGAGGCGTTGCGGCAGGTCGACCAGGCCCTCGCGGTCTCCGTCACCCCGGAGGCCCACGCGGACCTGGTGGGCGACAAGGTGCTCACCCTCCAGCACCTCGACCGCCTGGACGAGGCCGACGAGCTGCTCCGCGCGACGCGACCGCATCCCGCCGCGGTGGCGCAGTGCTACTGGCGGGGTCGCTGGGCGGAGGCGCTCGACCTGGTCGACGGCCACAGCGAGCCGCCGCCGAGCCCGTGGCCCCGGGACCGCGGTCCGACGCCTCCCGCTCACGGCGTCGCCGCGCTCGTCGCGGTCCGCCAGGACCGGGTGGACGTGGCGCTGCGGCACCTGCGCGCTGTGGCAGGCCGCCGGGACGACTTCCTGGACGACTTCCGAGCCGCCGCCGAAGCCACCATCGCCGAACGCGCCGGACGGGTGGACGACGCGCTCGCCGCGCTGACAGGGATGCTCGCACCCGGCCGTGCGGCGCCCAACCCGCGGTGGCTGCCACCGCTGACGCGGTTGGCGCTGCTGGCGGGCGACCGCGGCCTGGCGGCACGCGCGGCCGGGCTCGCCCGGGCGCGCCCCGAGGCCGTCGCGGTGGCGCTGCGCTGCCGCGGGCTGGTGGACCGCGACCCGGCCCTCGTGCTCGACGCGGCGGCGCGATACCGGGAGGCGGGCCGGCCGGTGGAGCTGGCAGAGGCGCTGGAGGACGCCGCCGCGCTGCTGGCGGGGCGCGGCGACTGGGCCGCGGCCGACGCGGCGGTGAGGGAGGCCGTGGCGGTCTACCGCGGTTTCGGCGCGGAGTGGGACGCGCGGCGGGCCGGAGCGCTGGTGCGCCACGTGGCCTGAGAAGGGGAGGACGTGCACGTCGATCACGGCGGCACCAGCGGGTGATCGGGGGTCGGCGCGGTCGATGGCGCCGGCACCGGGTCGCGGCGGCGGGAGGACGTGCGCCGTGACCTGAGGAGCCTTCGGGAAGGCAGGCGAGATGTCGGCGTTGCGGTTGGTCGTGCTGGGGCCGGTGCGTGCGTGGGTCGGGGATCGCGAGGTGTCGCTGGGATCGGCACGCCCCCAGGCGGTGTTCGCGATGCTCGCGCTGCGCGCGGGCGCGGCGGTGCGGCGGGACGACCTGGTGGCCGGCGTGTGGGGCCAGGACGCGCCGGCCACCGCGGAGGGCAGCGTCCACACCTACATCTCGTTGCTGCGCAAGGCTTTGGAGCCGGACCGGGCGCGCGGGGCGGCCTCGCGGGTGCTGGAGTCGGTCGGGTCGGGTTACCGCCTGCGGTGGGCCCCGGATGCTTCGGATCTCGCGGAGTTCCGCGCGCTGCGGGCGCAGGGTCAGCGGCAGCTGGCGGACGGCGACGCGGACGCGGCGCTGGAGTCGCTCGACGCGGCGCTGGGACTGTGGCGGGGCGAGGCGCTGGCGGGCTTGAGCGGGCCGTTCGCCGAGACCCGGCGGCGGGAGCTGGCCGCGGAGCGAACCGCCGCGCGGGAGCTGCGCGCCGAGGCGGCCATGGCGACCGGCACGCACACCGACGTGATCGCGGACCTCGGCGCGCTGGTCGCGGAGGAACCGCTGCGGGAACGGGCGTACGAGCTGCTGGTGCTGGCACTGCACCGCGGTGGGCGCGGCGCGGAGGCACTGGAGGTGTTCCGCGACGCCCGCCGGGTGCTGGTGACCGAGCTGGGCGTGGAACCGGGGCCGGGACTGCGCGCCGCGCAGCAGCTCGTGCTCGGCGGCACGCGGACCGCCCCGGCTCCCACCGCCAACCAGCCTCGTCCAGCACCGCGGGACGCATCGGCACCGGTGGCCGGCACCTTCGACGAGCCGGTCCTGCTGGGCCGTCACGCCGAGCTGGCCGCGATCTCGCGGGCGGTCGGCGACCTGTCAGCGGGACGCGGCGGGACGCTGTGGGTGGAGGGCGAGATGGGCATCGGCAAGTCGGCGCTGCTGGCCGCCGCACTGGTACGGGCCGGGCTGGCCGGGCACCAGACCGCCCACGCCGTGGCGGACGAGCTGGACAGCCGCTTCCCGCTCCGGCTCGCGCTGGACGCCCTGGGCGTGGACCCCGCTGCCACCGACCCGCGGCGTGCGGACGTGGCGCGGGCACTGCGCGAGCGGCAGCCCGTCGGGTCGATCTTCGCGAGCGGCGACCCGCTCTCGGGTGGCGTCGACAGGCTGGTCGCACTGGTGGAGCGGCTGTGCGCGGACGCACCCCTGGTGCTGGTGCTGGACGACCTCCAGTGGGCCGACGAGAGCAGCATCGAGGTGTGGCGCCGGCTCGGCGCGCTGACCCGGCACCTGCCGCTGCTGCTGCTGGGCGCGGCGCGGCCGGTGCCGCACCGGCCGGAGGTGGCCCGTCTGCGCCAGTTCTCGGAATCCGGTGGCGTGGTGCTGGACCTGGCACCGCTCGGTGACTCGGACGTGGCGGACATCGTCGGGCGGCTGGTGGGCGCGCCGCCCGGCCCTGCGCTGCGCGAGATCGCCGCGCGGGCGGGCGGCAACCCGCTGTACGTGCGGGAGGTCGCGGACGCCCTGCTGCGCGAGCGGCTGGTGGTCGTCGACACCGACGTGGCCGAGGTGGGCGAGCACGCGTTCGACCGGGTGCCCAGCTCGCTGGTTTCTGCGGTCGGCTGGCGCCTGGACCTGGTCTCGGCCCCCACGCGCGAGGTGCTGCGGTGGGCGGCGCTGCTGGGCGGTGAGTTCTCAGTCGACGGGCTGGCGGTCGTGCTGGACCGTCCGGTGGCCGAGCTGGTGACGCCGCTCGAGGAGGCCGCCGCGGCGGGGGTGCTGCGCGACGCCGGGACGTGCATCGCGTTCCGGCACCCGGTGCTGCGGCAGGTGCTGTACGAGAGGACGCCCGCGGCGCTGCGCAACGCCTTGCACCAGCAGGCCGCGCAGGCACTCGCGAGCGCCGGGGCGCCGGTCGACCACGTGGCGGAGCAGTTGCTGGCCGCAGCCGGGGACTTCGGCGCGTGGGTGGTGGACTGGCTGCTGGTGCGAGCACCCGCGCTGGTCTACGAGGCGCCGCTGGTCGCGGTCGAACTGCTGCAGCGGGCGCTGCGGTCCACGGCCGTGACCGCCGAGCACGCCGCGACGCTGCGGGCCCACCTGAGCAGCGCGCTGTTCCGCATCGGCCGGGACGCCGAGGCCGAGCACCACGCCCGGCGGGCCCTGCCGGGGCTGCGCGACCCCGACCGGATCGCGGAGGTCCAGTGGACGAGGGCCTACGTGCCCTTCCGCGCGTCGCGGCCGGAGCAGGCGCTGGCGTCGCTGCGGGAGACGCTGGCCGGCCAGGAGCTGCCCGCCGCGTGGCGGGCCCGGTTGCTGTCGCTGCTGGCACTGGTGCAACGCGCCGGGCTCGACGACCTCGACGCGGCGGCGGCGAGCGCGCGCGAGTCCATCGAGGTCGGCGAACGCGCGGCCGACCCGTTCGCCATCGGCCAGTCCCTGGAGGTGCTCTGGCAGGTCGACGCGGCGCGGCGCGACTACGTGAGCGCGCTCGCCTACCTGGACCGGGCGCTGGACGTGGTGGGCACCGACTTCAGCCTCACCGACCTGAAGCTGGTGCTGCTGGACAACCGCGTGTTCACGCTGCAGTGCCTGGACCGGCTCGACGAGGCGACCGACACGATCCGGTTGGCGTTCGACGCGGCCGGGCACGGCGCGCCCGTGGCGGCCCTCCAGGTCGGCGCGGCCGTCCACCGGTTCTGGCTCGGCGGGTGGGACGAGGCGGTGGACCGGCTCGGCGCGGCGCTCGGGGACGACTCGGGCATCACCGGGTTCGGCCTGCGCGAGGGCGCGTTGATGCTGCTGCACGGCGTCGCCGCACTGATCGCCGCGCACCGGGACGATGACCTGGCGCTCAAGCGACACCTGCACGCGGGTCTCACGCTGCCCCTGGCGACCGCGGCGAACCGGGAGAACTGCGACTTCCTGGTCGCGGCGCGGGCCGCCGCGGCGTACCGGAACGGCGACCACGCCGGCGCGATCGAGTTCCTGGGCGGGATCCTCGACACCCGCTACGCCCAGATGATGCTGCGGCACCAGTGGCTGCCGGAGCTGGTCCGGATGGCGCTGGACTGCGACGACCGGGCGACCGCCCGCGCCGCCGTCGAGGCCTGCGAGGCCGAGGCGGCCAGGGAGTCCACCGCGGCCAGGGCCGCCGCCGCGGCGCGGCGCTGCCGGTGCGTGCTGGCGGAGGACCCGGACGGGCTCGCGGAGGTCGCCGCGCACTACCGTTCGGTGGGCCGGGTGTTCGAGTCGGCGCAGACGCTGGAGGACCGCGCGGTCCTGCTCGCGCGCAGCGGGCGTGAGCAGGAGGCCGGTGCCGCGCTGCGCGAGGCCGTCGGTCTCTACCGCGGGCTGGGCGCCGCGTGGGACATCCGCCGGGCCACCGACCGCGTCGGCTGAGCGCCGTGGCCGAGTCGTTCACCGAGCAGCCGCCGTCCCGCCCGGCGGCGGAGCTCACCTGCACGACCCCGGTCGCGGTGGGTGTTACTCATCCCCCTCCTCCGGCGCGCCGATCACCCCGTCGGCCGACATCACCCAGCCCGTGTCCGGCCGGGCGCACTTCGTCGCGGTCGTCTCCCGCAACCCCCGCCGTGCCAGGTCCACCGCCCGCCGCAGCCTGGCGCGTTCCCGCTCGGCCACCAGGGTCTCGTCCACCTCAGATCATCCCCTTCCGCAGGGCGTAGGCGACCGCGTGCGGCCGGTTGCGCAGGTTGAGCCTGGTGGTCAGCCCGTAGAAGACGTTCTTGATCGTCCGCTCGGAGTAGCACAACTGCCCGGCGATCTCGGCGGTGCCCAGGCCGTCGGCCATCAACCGCAGCACGTCGGCCTCGCGCGGCGTCAGCTTGGGCACGCTCGTGTCCGGCGACACCAGCTCCCGCTGGAGCTGTTCGACGTGCCTGAGCAGCTCCGCGACCAGGCTGGGCGGCATGACCCCACCGCCGGAGGCCGCAGCCAGGACGCTGCGCAGGACCCGTTCCCCGGTCGCGGCGGTGCGGGGCAGGATCGCCACCACGCGGTACTCCACGGCGGCGAGCACGTCCTTCTCACCGACCTCGTCGAGGACCAGCACCACCGGTGCCCCGGCGTCGGCGACCACCCGCCGCAGTTCGGTCAGCACCTCGGGGCCCATCCGGTCGGCGGCGACCACGACCACGTGGGCCCGCGTCCGCCGGTCCCAGTCCAGGACCTCGATCTCCGCCCGCGAGCCGAGGTAGCTCGTCAGCCCGGCCATGCTCAGGTGATCCGCCGTCTGCACGACGACCCGCACTCGCTCCACCACTGCCTCCCACAGATCCGGTTCCCCGGTTCCGAGTCTGCGAGGCACGGCTTCACGCGCTCTGAAAAGCGTCTATAAAAGTTCTTCATCGGGGTTGGCCGGCGTGAAGGGGACGCTAGGCGACGACCTCGTCCGCTTCGCTCCAGTGCCGGTGCAGCGCCAGCAGCACGTCGTCCAGGCCGTGCGCGGGCGACCAGCGGGGATAGTCGCGCCGGAACTTGCGGGTGTCGCCGATCCACCACCGCGGGTCGGCGACGCGGGGTTGCGGCGAGTAGTCGAACGGCACTTCCACACCCGTCAGGTGCTCGTAGCGCGCGATCAGCTCCAGCACCGAGGCGCCGCGCTCGCGCCCACCGCCCAGGTGGTAGACCTCACCGGGCCGCGGGTCCAGGTGGAACTGCCACAGGGCGTCCACCAGGTCGCGAGCGTCCAGCACGTCGCGCACCTGCTTGCCGCCGTGATCGACGACCGGGTACGGCACCCTGCGCACGGCGCTGCGCACCAGGTGCGATACGAAGCCGTGCCCGCGCACGCGCGCCTGCCCGGTGCCGGTGACGCTGCCGCACCGGAACACGCCGACCTTCATACCGAGCTGGCGGCCGTGCTCCTGAGCGACGAGGTCGGCGGCCAGCTTCGACACGCCGAGAAAGGTGCGGCCGGCCCGGTCCAGCCGGATCGACTCGTCCACGCCGTGCTCGTGGAACCGGTGGGACGGGTCCAGCTCCCACCGGGTCGCGGTCTCCACCAGGGGCAGCGCGTCCGGCGCGTCGCCGTAGACCTCGGTGGTGGACACCAGGGCGAACACCGCCTCGCCGCAGTGCCGCCGCACCGAGTCCAGCACGGTGACCGCGCCCACGGCGTTGATCCCGAAGCCGATCGACGGCCGCTCGGCGGACCAGGCGCTGCCCGGCTGCCCGGCCGCGTGCACCACCAGCCGGACGTCCGCACCCCACACGCGCAGGACCTCGTCCACGGCCGCCTGATCGCGCACGTCCACCCGGTGGTGCCGGTAGTTCGGGACGCGCCGGGCCTCGGCCACCGCCCCCGCCGGGCCGAAGAACTCCTGCCGCGGCTCGTCGTCGATGCCGACGACCAGGTCGAACCGCGGTGCGAACCGCCGCACCGCCTCACCGCCCACCAGCCCTGCCGAGCCGGTGACCACTGCGATGTCCACGGGTACTCCTCTCCGTCCGTGCGCGATCTCTTCACGCCGGCTCCGCCTGGCCGGACTCGGTCACGAGCGGCGGAAGAACTCGACCTCGCCGAGCGCCACGTGCCGGCCGGCACCCAGCCCCGCGGCGGACTTCACGACCAGGCGCACCGCCACGACGTCGCTGATGCCGGTGTCGGTGCGTTGCGGACCCGGCTGGTCGTTCAACGCCACCGCGATCGTGCGGGTGACACCACCGGAACTGGTCACCATCAGGTCCGCGGCCGTCGGCCGGGCCTGCTCGCGGAACTGCTCCGGCTGCGCCGAGGCGCCCGAGTGCACGACGACCGACAGCAGCCGGAACGGCTGGTCGAAGGTGAACTCGACCGCGTCGCCCACGGCGGGCGCGCCCCAGTACCGGTTCGACAGCCCGTCCACGGCGGCCGCGGCCGGGTGACCGGGCACCTCGGCGGTGGCCGCGGTGCGCGCGGGCGCGATCGGCGCGGGCTTGGCCAGCCTGTCGCGCAGGTCCTCGAACAGCTCCACCGCATTCGGGTAGAACACGATCCCGGCGAGCACCAGCGCGGCGACCGCGAGCAGCGCGGCCAGCCGGCGCAGCCACTTCGAGGTGTCGCCGCGGCGCGAACGCCGGCGGCGACTCGCGGTGGTGATCGCAGTCCCGTCCTGGAGCGGGGTGGCGCACCGGCGGCAGAACCGGCGGCCCGGTGGGTTGGTGGTGCCGCACACCGGGCAGGGCGGACCGTCCACCTCGGCCTCGACGCCGAGGGTGGGCAGCGGACGCTTGGCCTCCGGCCGCCCCGGCAGCACGGGTCCCAGCACCACGGTCGACGGGCCTGTCCCCACCGCCGCCTCCGTTCCGGCCGCCGTCTGAACCCGAGCGACTTCCGGCCGACCGGCCGTGCGAGCGACGGGCTCGTCGGTCGTCGACGTCGCGACGTCCTTCCCGAAGCGCGACCGAGCCCACGCGCGCCAGCGGGCCCACAGGCCCGGCCGACCGGCGGCGGGGTCCTCCCGCTCGCGGCCCAGGCCGGCCACCGGGCCCGGCTCCGCCAGGCCGACCGGACCTTCCTCAATGGCCGTCTCGATCCGGGACGCCAGGTGGTGGTCCTCCGCCGGCTGCGGGCTCACCGGCTGATGCCCTGTCGGAGCATCCCGCACGGCCGGATCCTCGTGCGCGGCTTCCTCACCTGCCGAGGCCTGCGCCGTTCCCGTCCCCACCGCCGGGGCCGATCCGGCCGTCCCGCCGGCACCGGCTCGCTCCGGCCGAGCGGCCTCGGCGGACCACCCCAGGTAGGTGCCGCAGTTGCCGCAGAAGTCGTCACCGTCCTGAACAGACGCACCGCACTGCGGGCACGAGCGCACCACGGCCATCACACCCCATCCGCGGGCGGCCCGCCCAGCACCTCGACCGTGCACCGGACGTGCACCGGGCACACCACCCCCACCAGCGCTTCGACCCGGTCCCGGTCCACCGGACCGGCTGACCCCGGCCACACCCGCACCACGACCACTTCGGCCGCCGGACCGGGCAGCGGCGTGTCGGGCATGCCCGACCAACGCACCCCCGGGCCGTCCGCCACGTCCGCGCGCACGCCCAGCGACAGCTCCAGCCGCTCGACCAGCCCGCGCACCGTGCCGCGCTTGCGGTGCAGCTCCACGGCCCGCCGCACCAGGGCACGCCGCAGCGGCTCCGGCCACGCCGGGTCCAGTCCGGCCGCCACCCACGACGACAGCCACGCCAGGAAGTCCTCCGGCGCCAGCGCCGGATCCAGATAAGCGGGCAGGTTGTCCAAAGTGGACAGCACGGCCGACAGCACGGCGTCCAGGCCCGCGGTGAACCGTTGCGCGAAGTCGTCCGCCGCGTACAGCGCGGGCAGCATGTCCCCCAGCGGGTGCCTGCTCGGCAGTTCCGGCAGCGCGGCCCTCGTCACGGCGCACCGACCGCGACCTGGTGCTGGTGGGAGAAGACCAGCGCGTTGGGCGCGACGTCCAGCCGGTCCACCGGCGCACCGCGCGCCCCGGTGATCGGGTTCGCCGGGAACATCCGGATCTCGTCCACCAGCAGCACCCCCGGCACCGCCTGGAGCACCGAGAACACCTCGCCGAACTGCACCGGCCTCCCGAAACCCCAGCCGGCGCCGTCCGGTCCGCCGCGCAGCGGGTTGAGGTACCGGTACAGCGCGGCGAGCGCGTCCTCGCGGACCAGGTTGACGTCGGCGGCGGTCAGCCGGGCCACCACCGTGATGCCCTGGTAGCGGGGCGGTTCCACGACCAGCCGGGTGCCGAGCAGGCGCCGCTCGTCCAAGCGGCGGGCGACCGCGGCCAGCACCTCGTCGGAGGGCTCAAGCTGCTCGAACCGCAACCGGTCGCCCTCGTCGGCCACCGCGTCGGGCACCACCAGCACCCGCGCCGCCCCCACCTCGCCCTCCACAGGCAGGCAGCGCACGCGCGCCAGCGACGGCACGGCCTGCCGCGCGATCAGCTCGTGGTCGTCGGCGGTGACCGCGCGGTCCTGCACCCGCAACTGGTTGGGCGCCCGCAGCTTCGCCTCGGCCACGGTCTCGGCGTCCACGCCGCCGATCGCGGCCTCCCGGTTCTCCACCGCCGAGATGTAGGGCACCGAGCTGCGCAGCACCGAGATCGCGCCGCGCGCCACGTTGCCCGACCGGCCGCCGCCGGTGCGGTAGCGCGGAACCCTCAGCACCGCGCCCTTGGACGGCACCGCGCCGTAGCGGCGCAGTGTCCCGTCCGCCTCGCGCACCGCGGGCGGGAACAGGAACTCGCCGCTCGACGCGTCGAGCACCACGTGCCGGTCGTCGGGACCGGAGAGGCCGAAGTCCTCCACGACCACCCAGTCCTGCCAGCCCTCGCCCGCCGCGACCTGCACGACCACCGGGTCGCCGTCCAGCAGCACCGGGGCCCTGGGCACGGTGAACCGCTGGCCGGGAACGCCCGCGGACTCGCCGAGCGGCACGTCGACCTCGGTCTCGGCGTGCTCGGCGGCGGTGGTGCCGCCGATGGTGTAGGCCTCGGCCTCGCGCACCGTCGGGGACTCGGAGTAGAACGGCTGGCCTGGCACGGGTTCGGTGACTCGGCAGCGCAACCAACCGGCACGCTGGCCGGCGATCACCGACATCGTGTGGCCGCCCGGCACGTGCAGCACGACCTCGCCGGGCCGGTTGAGGCCGCCGGTGCTGTCCTCGTCCACCTCGCAGGCGGCCCAGTCCCCGCCGTCCCACGCCTCCCACACCAGCGGCGGTTGCCGCGGGTCGACGCCGACGCCCTCGACCCGGCTCTCCAGCCTCAGCACCACCACGCAGTTCGGCACGGCGGCGGTGAGCCCGAACAGGGTGGCGTCACCAGGCTCGGGCGAGGCCTGGAAACACGCCACGTCCTTGCCCGACTCCAGGTCTCGCGTCCGGTCGGCGTGCTCACCGGGCGCGGACCGCGTCACCAGGCGCGCCAGCTCGCAGGGCACGATCGGCAGTGCGCGGGTGGTGGCGAACACGGTCGCCTCGGCGAACTCGGTGCTCACCGTCGCGACCTCGGTGCCCGCGGGCAGCGACACGGTCTCGACCTGCGGCGCGGACAGCCAGAACGTCACCAGGGCGCTGGCCGCCGTGGGCGGGAACAGCCGCACGCCCAGCAGGTCGAGGAACGCCAGGTAGTTCTTCTCCGGCACCCGGTTGAGCCGGTAGACCAGCTGGTCGACCATGTGCGCGAAGGTCTCGATGAGGGTGACGCCGGGGTCGGACACGTTGTGGTCCGTCCACTCAGGACAGCTCTGCTGGACGTACCGCTTGGCCTCGTCCACGAACTGCTGGAAGCGCCGGTCGTCCAGGTTGGGCGCTGGTATCGCCATCAGCCGGCCTCCCCTTCCTCGGAAGGGATCGTGTAGAAGGGGAAGACCAGGTTGCGCTGGTCGTTGGTGGACTTCACGGTGTAGCGGATGTCGATGTAGAGCGTTCCGACGTCGACCGAGTCGAACGCCACGACCACGCCGGTCACGTCGATGCGCGGCTCCCACCGGTCGAGCGCGGCGCGCACCTCGCGCGAGATGTGCCCTGCGGTCGCCCCATCGGCCGTGGCGAACACCAGGTCGTGGATGCCACAGCCGAACTCCGGGCGCATCGGGCGCTCGCCGGGCGCGGTGCCCAGGACCAGCCGGATGGCCTCCTGGACCTCCTGGTCGCGGTCGACCATGCCGATACCGCCGGTGGTGCCGGCCCGCATCGGGAAGCCCCAGCCGCGGCCGATGAAGTCGGCGCTCACAGCGGCCCTCCGATCTGCACCGTGCCGGGGCGCGGCGCCAGCTTGGCCTTGCAGGTGGTCTCGTCCATGACCGCAGCGGCGGCCAGCCCTGCGATGAGGACGCCACGGCGCACGATGGCCGGCGAGACCAGGATGATGTTGGGGGCCGCGTTGTGCGGCACCACGGTGCACACGTGCACACAGTTGATCGTCGCGGCGGGCTTGCCCTCGATCAGCACCGTCATCAGCCGGGACGCCGACAGCGGGTTCAGCGGGGGCCCGATCGTGCCGCCGTGGAGCGTCTTGTCACCCTGCCGGGCAGCGAGGGGCATGTCGCGGTCTCCTCACGTGGTCAGTTGAGCTTGATGAGGGCGCCCTTGAGCGTGAGCACGCCCTGTCCGGCGTCGATGGTGATGCCGGTGCTGGTCAGCGACACCGAGCTGAGTACGCGCGCGCCGCCCGGCCCGCGCACGAACAGGTCGATCTTGTTGCGCTTCTCGTCGAGCACGACCTCCAGCCGCTTGTCGCCGGAAGCCAGCCGGACACCCGACTGGGTCATGCCGTCCAGCAGTTCCAGCCGGTTGCCGGAGCGCGAGACCAGCGAGCGGCGGTTGACCTTGCCGCGCCTGCCGTCCACCAGCGGCAGGTCGTGCGCCGACGGCTTGTCGACGCCGTTGTAGAGCCCGCCGATCACGTAGGGCCGGTCCAGGCTGCCCTGCTCGAACCCGACCAGCACCTCGTCGTTGACCTCGGGGCTGAACACCCCGCCACCGCCCGCGCCGCCCCACTGCACGGTGCGCACCCAGTCGGTGACGTACTTGTCGTCCAGCCACGGGAACTTCAGCCGCACCCAGCCGCGCTGGCCGCCGGCCTCCTTGATGTCGGTGACGATGCCGGTGGCCAGGCCGGGCATGCGCGGACCGCGGGCCGGCGCGTTGCCTCCCGTGACCAGGCCCGCGAGGGAGCGGTCGTAGGAGGCGCTGACCGTCAGCGTCGTGTAGTAGCCGGTCTCGGGCTCCAGCACGTGCCGCGCCGCGGTCACGGTGTAGGCGCCGTCGAAGTCCTGGCCGGAGTTGGTCAGCGTCACCGGGTCGCCGGCGCGGAGCTTGGGGTTGCCGGTGACGACGGCCTCCAGCTCGCCGAAGCCCGCGCTGGTGGACGCCTCCAGCGAGCGTGCCGCGCGGGTCGCCTCGGCCTGCGTGGCGTACGGCGTGTCGGTGACCAGCAGGGGCGCCTTGGTGCGGAAGGCGATGTTGGCCTCACTCGCCTTCAGGCCGGGCTTGACGGTCTTGCTGGCGGTGTTGGGCCGCACCGCGACCAGCGCCTTCTTGGTGGCCACGTCCCAGCTCCGCACCTCGACGCCGTTGGCCTGGTCCGCAGTGGTCAGCACGGCGCGCAGCGCGACGGTGTTCTCGCCGAACTCCAGCACGTGCGGGTCGTTCGTCCTCTTCGGCGCGGGTGCCTTGCTCGCCGGCTTGAGCTCGACGAACTCCAGCCGTCCCGCCTCGTCGATCCGGACGACGGCGTCGTGCTCCTGGGCGAGCATCTGCAGGAAGTCCCAGTCCGACACGCCCGCCTGGCTCAGGTGCCGGTAGGTGACGCCCACGACGTCAAGCCGGCCCGCGGTCAGCCCGGCGCCCGTGGCCACCTTCCGCACGATGGCCGCCGCCGACATGTTGCGGAACGCCTGGACCTTGCGGCCCCGCATCAGGCGGTGCGCACGGCTCATCGCCCGGATCACGGTGTACGAGCCGGTGCCGTCGCGGTCCAGCTCCAGCGCGGTGACCTCGCCGGTGAACACCTGCTCGGTGGTGGTGACGCTCGAGGCCGCCAGCGACACCGTGAGATCGGTGCCGATCGTGATGTGGGTCTTCTTGAGCAGCTCGTTCTTCTCGTCGGAGTACGTCAGCACGGCGCAGTCGGGCAGGCCGACGTTCTCGTCCACCACGCACCGGACCAGCTGGTCGGCCTCGCCGATCAGCGGGATGCCGTTCGCGCGCACCAGCGCGCTCGCGGCGATGTTGTCGCCCTCCACGTCCGGCCCGGTCATCGGTCCTCCCCTGTCTCTCCCGCCACGCCCGGTACCAGCAGCTCCGTGCCGGGAACCAGGACCACGGGGTCGTCGATGTCGTTGGCTTCCGCGATCACCCGCCAGGCGGTCGCGTCGCCGTACTCGCGCCACGCCAGCTGCGGCAGGCTGTCCCCGGCGACCACCTGGTGCGTTCGCCGGGCCTCGCGCGAACCGGACGTCGGGTTCTGGCCGGGTGTGCCCGCCCCCGCCTCCTCGATCGCCAGCGAGCAGGTGGCGCGCAGTGGTTTGCCGTCCACGTCGAACAGCGAGTAGTCCACCGACAGGCTGGACAGCACGCCGTCGAAGGACACCGACTTGGCGGTGCCCCACTCGAAGCGGACCCACGGGCTCGCGGGCTTCTTCTTGCGCAGACTGGCTTTCGTGGGCACGCAGGCGGTCATCAGCTTCTCCACGCGCTCCTCCACCGAGTTGTCGTGCTCGGCGGTCGCGTCCAGGAACACGTCCACGCTCAACGACCGCGGCCCGCTGCCGACGAACTCCGGCAGCGCCGCCTGGCCCGCCATCCGCGCCGGCTTCCGCCGCCACTCGACGCTCTTGCTCAGCGCCAGCTTGTCGGGGTTGAACTGGAACTTGACCGTGGCCAGCCGCGCCCCCGGCTTGGCACCGCTCTTGGCGGGCGGTTCCATGATCACCAGCTGGGCCTTGACCAGGCCGGAGCCGAAGTACGCCGCCGCGGCCTTGCCCGCCTTGGCGACACCGGCCTGGAACTTCGATGCCACTCGTCCGCCCTCCTCCGGCTTCCGCCCGCTCAGTCGTCGCCGGACGCCTGGAGGCCCTCGTGGGCGAACTCCAGCGTCTCCACGGCGGCCTGGGACTGGTTCGGGTCGAAACTGGGGCCCTGCCAGCGAACCGGGATGATGCCCATCACCTGCCAGCTGACGATCGGGGTCAGGTCGGGCGCCAGCGCGACGATCTCGCCGTCCTCGCGGTCGGCCTCCCTGATGACCTCGTTGAACCACTTGAGGACCTTGGCCGAGTCGCCGGTCACCGGGCGGGTCATGGTGATGTTGGACCAGGTGATGCGCGAGGGCAGGCTCCACGTGAACCCGTTGTTGCCGCCCTCGGCGTACTGCTCGACCTCCACCTGCGCGCCGAGGCCGTCGCAGGTGTGGAACATGCCGAGGTCGTCGCCGGCGATGGTCAACCGGAAGAAGACGCTGCTGGCGAACACGTCGTCGCTGTCGCTCATGGGTGCTCCTTGGTCAGGCGGCCGGCTAGCGGCGGCGGTCGTGCAGTCGGCCGGTGCGTTCGCGCCCCTCGCGCAGTTCCGCGCGCAGCAACCTGCCGAGCGGGTCGAGCAACCTGCGGGCCAGCTCCTCGAGGTCCAAGGGCTTGCCGCCGTCGGCGCGTTCCCCGGTCAGGGGCTGGCCGGCGGTCAGGGGCTGGCCGGCGGCCCGGGGCTGGCCGGCGGTCCTGAGCTGGCCGGCGGCCCGGGGTGCGGGCTTGTGCGGCGGCTCTGACACGTCCGCGGCCCGCCGCTGGACCGCGACCTGCTTGGCACCCGGTTGTGCCGGGGTCCGCACGCCGCCGAGGGCCGGTGGCGCGCCGTTCGGGTGCGGGTGTGCGATCGGTGGGAGCTTCTGACCGCTGTCGAGAGGCCGGGGCGGGGCCGGGCGCACCACCGGTGTCGCGCCGGTCTCCCGCCGGGACGAGGCGTCGGTGCGCCGCTGGACGTGCACGGCAGAACCCGCGGCAGGAGCGGTGACAGGCCGCGCGCTCACCGGCGCTGGCACCGGCTGCGGCCTCGGCGCTGCGTTCGCCGCCGGTGCCTGTGCAGGGGCCGAGCGCGGTGCTGGGGCTGAGGTCGAGGCCCAGGTCGGCGTCGAGGTCGCTGCCAGTGCCGAGATCGACGTCGCTGCCAGTGCCGAGATCGACGTCGGTGCCGGTGCCGAGATCGACGTCGGTGCCGGTGCCGAGATCGACGTCGGTGCCGGTGCCGAAGTCGGTGCCGAGGTCGAGGTCGAGGTCGGCGGAGAAGTCCGGCGGCTCGTCCCCACCGTGCTCCGCTGCACCGCGTCGGACCGCGAAGACCTCCGCCGGCCGACCGCCGGCGATGCCAGGCGCGCGTCGGCCGGTCCGCGCGCAGAAGGTCCGTGGCCCGTGGCAGCCGATCCGTTCACCACCGGTGCCGCCGCGTTCCGGCCGCCGAACCACCGCGCCCTCGGGGACGCCTGGCCCGAACTCGCCGAGAACCGCACGTCACCTCCCGCCGGAGCACCGGCCTGCGGATCGGCCGGGCGTCGCGTCGCCGGCGCGGAATCCAGGCCGGTGGGCTCGTGCCGGGCGCCCGGCCACTGGGGCCGGACCACCGGCCGCGCCGCCGCGTGCCGCACCGGCTGGGGCAGGCCCGTGCCGGTGTTGGTGGCGAGGGGTCGTTCGGGGATCAGCGGCAGCACGCGCGGACGGGACGCCTCGCCCCGCGGCGTCACCCGACCGCGCTCAGGCGCGTCGCGCCGCTCTGGAGCGCGGTGCGTCGACGGAGTCGAGGACGCCGACCGCTGGACAGTGGTCTCCCCCGACGACTGGAGCCGGGTCACCGGCACCACCGGCAACCGGCCAGAGGCCGGTGCGGTCGCGTGGCCGGGCCGCCCCACCGCAGGCGTCATGCCGCCGATCGCGCGCTGCACCGGGCGGTCCGTCCCCAACGGGGACACCACCTCCGAACCCGGCGGTGAGCTCGGCGCGGCTCCGTCGCGCCGCACCGGCGCGCCCGCCGGGGACACCTCGGGCCCGTTATCGGACACCCCGCCACGAGACGGAGACCGCCGCGCCGCGGACCCGTCGAGCGGGGGCGGAGGTTGCCGCACGTTCGCGTGGACCACAGGGGTCGCCGGCCCGCGGTCTGCCGACCGCTGCACCGGCGGGACCTCCTGGCCCCGCACCGCCGGTCCGCCCACGGGACTGGCCGGCAGACCGGCCGGCGGAACGGTCGCCGGACCACTCGCCGAAACAGCCGCCGGAACGTTCGACGGACCACTCGCTGGACCGCTCAACGGACCACTCGACGGACCACTCGACGGAACGCTCGACCGCGGCGCGTTCGCACCGGTGGACGGAGCCGCCGTCGCGGTGCTCTGCGATGCCGCCGACCGGCGTGCCCCCGCCTTGTCCGCGGCAGCCGCGGTGGTGGGCAGTTCCGAGAGCGGCTCACCGATCCCGGTGCCCCGCTTGGACCGAACAGGCCCGTCGGGCCTCGGCGCCGCGCTGCGCCGCACCACCGGTGGTCCGCCCGCCGGTGGCACGGCCGATCGCACCACGGGCACCCGCTCACCACCTGCCGGTCGCGCCGCCACAGGCCCCGCACCGGCCGTCGGCGGCATCGCCGTCAACGGCTCCCCGAGCACCGGTGCGGGCCGCTGCACGACGGCGGCTGCTCCCGGCCGCTCCCCCGCTGCGGCCGTCTCCGTGGCGACGACCTCGGGGGACCCGGCCCCGACCACGGGCAGCGGCCGGGCGGGCGGCAACGGAGGCCTGGCGACCGTCAACGGAGGCCGGACCTGTCGCAGCTCGACCGCCGCGGTGGCGCCCACGCCCGAGGGCGCCGGGACACCGGCGGGCGCACCAGCACCCGACGACGTCGCACCCGCCGCGCCGACGGTCTCACCGCCGCCGGAGCGCTTCGGGCCCTCCGCCGCCCCGGCAACGGCGGAGGGCTTCGATCCGGACCCCACCGCGCCGGAGCGCTTCGGCACAGCGGCCGCCACGCTCCTCCGCACCACCGGCGGGACACCGGAGTCCTTCGGCCCGGCCACGTCGCCGGGCAGCCCCGGTCGCGTGGACCCGGCGGTGTCCCGGGGCCAGGCCACCAGCAGCGGCCCGCCGCCCGAGTAGCGCGACCGCTCCGACACCTCCGGCCCGGTCACCCCGCCGATCAAGCCGGACGGGGCGCTCACGCTGACCGAGTGCCCCAGCTCGCCGCCGAGCCGGGGGTCCTGCCACGAGGGCAGTCCATCCCGGAACCGCAGGCCGTCCCCGATCGCGACGCTGCTGCGCTGGACCACCCCGCCCAGTGGCGGGAGGGCACGCCACCCGCCGTCCCACGCCGGGGCGGCCGGAGCGGTGACCTGTGCGGGCGCGGGCTCCTCCGCGGGCCGGGTCCCGCGCCGCCATCGATCCCAGAACCCCATCGGGTCACCTCCCCTCGTTCACCCTCGTGTTGATGCGCGCGATCTCGCGGACCCAGCTCTGGCGCTCGTGGTGCGCCAGGTCGAGGATCTCCTCGCGCGGCCAGTGGAAGTGGTAGGCCACGTACGCGACCTCTTCGAGCAGCCGGTCGGCCGCGTACGTCACGATTCCCCCAGGCGGCCACCGGCGAGGTCGACCTCGAACGCGGATCCGCACGACGGGCAGGACACACCGGCCCTGGTGTGGCCCTCGCTGTTGATCCGCCGGTAGAAGTCCTGGAGGAAGGCGATGTCGGTGGCGTACATCTGTTCCACCACCCCGGCGTGCACCTCGCGGACCGTGCCGAGCCGCGTGATGACCTGGCTGAGCAGCACCACGCTGAGGTAGCCGGGGTTCTCCTTGACCCGCAGGTCGATCTGGGGCCGCAGTTCGTCGCGCGCAGTGGCCAGGCGCATCCGGCCGTGCCGGTGCACCACGCCGTCGGGGTCCACGTAGCCCCGCGGCAGTTCGAAGTCGAACTCCGTGCGCAGCCCGCCGCGCGCGCTCGGCGCGGCCGACCGCTCCGGCTCGGTGCTGGGCTCGACCAGCTCGTCGAGTTGGTCGAGCGCGATCGTCCGCCGCCTCATTCGACCGTGATCTCCTCGAACACGAGGGTCACCTTCTCGGTGGCGGCGCTGGACTCCCCGGCCTTGAACGAGGGGCCCTCCCACTTGCTGGCCCACGCGCGGTAGAGCGTCATGCGGCGGACTGTGGCGCCCTCGGTGTCCTTGACCTCGATGGTGATGTCCTGCCGAGCCGCGGTGACCGCACCCTTCTCCAGGGTTTCCTTGAGCCACTTGGTGAACGTCTCGCTCTGGTCCAGGCCCCTGGTGAGCGTCACCTCGCCGCCCTTCTGCGCGCCGGGCTGCTTGCGCAGCACCGGTTTGCCGGTCGGGGTGACCTGGGAGACCTCGACGACGTCCTCCTCGACGGTCAACCCGCTGACCTCCTGGAGGGACTCGACGGTGAACCCGCCGAGCTGAACGCCGAAGATGTGGGTGGAAAGAGCATCGCCCTCTGCCATGGGTGGTGCCGCCTTTCTGGTTCACGCGCCCGCGCGGGACGGCTCATTCGCTGACGAGACTGGTGCTGTCGGAGAACTGCGACAGCTGGAAGATCACGAACTCGGCGGGCTTGACCGGCGCTACGCCGATCTCGCACACGACCTGGCCGAGGTCGATCGACTCCTGCGGGTTGTTCTCGCGGTCGCACTTGACGTAGAAGGCTTCCGCCGGGGTGCGGCCGAACAGGGCGCCCCTGCGCCATTGCTCGGTGAGGAAACCGGTGATGTTGCGCCGGATGCTGGCCCACAGGCGGTCGTCGTTGGGCTCGAAGACCACCCACTGGGTGCCCAGCAGGATCGACTCCTCCAGGTAGTTGAACAGCCGGCGCACGTTGAGGTAGCGCCACGCCGGGTCGGAGGACAGCGTGCGGGCGCCCCAGACGCGGATGCCGCGGCCGGGGAACGAGCGCACGCAGTTGACGCCGATCGGGTTGAGCAGGTCCTGCTCGCTCTTGCTGACGTTGAGCTCCAGGTCCACCACGCCGCGGATGACCTCGTTGGCGGGCGCCTTGTGCACGCCGCGCTCGTTGTCGTTGCGGCTCCACACACCCGCGATGTGCCCGGCGGGCGGCACGAGGGCGTTGCGGCCCTTGAGCGGGTCGAAGACCTTGATCCACGGGTAGTACAGCACCGCGTACTTGGAGTCGTAGTTGGCCTCGTCCAGGCGCCAGGTGCGGATCTTCTGGGCGTTCATCCCCGGTGGCGGGTCGAGCAGCGCTACCCGGTCACCCATCTGCTCGCAGTGCGAGATCATCGCCAGCTGGACGGTCTTGACGCCCTCCAGGTCGATCAGGCCGCGTTTGTAGGCGCTCATCAGGTCCGGCGCCACCACCATGGTGACCTCGTCGACGCTCTCCAGCCCGCCCATGCCGGTGCGCGCGTCCGGGTCGCCGAGGTACTCCTGGGCGTCCAGCCTGGCCACCGCCTTCGACGGGGCGGGAGCGGTCGGCAGCGCCACCTGCTGCTTGTCCGGGCGCGCCAGCGCGCCGTTGGCCCGCTCGGTGACGCTGATCAGCTTGGACCGCTCGGACACCTGCGTCACGACGTAGTTCTTGACGTTCTTCTTCGTGGAGACGTCGTAGGTCTCCACGACCTTGCCGCCCTGCTTGACCAGCAACTTGAACCGGTCCTCCGGCGGGTTCTCGCCGTCGGCGTCGGCCACCTCGACCGCGATGTCGCCGCCCGCGCCAGGCAGGGCCGAGACGTGCAGGCCGCCCAGCTCGACCGGCGCGGGCGCGGCCGGCTCGGCGTCCGCGTCCGCCTGGGCACCGCCGACGCGCACCACGTACGCCGCGCCACCGCCGTTGGCGAAGTAGCCGTACACGGCGTGCGGCAGGTAGGCGTCCTCGACGAATCCGCCGAACAGCTGGACGTACTGGTTCCAGTTCGCCACGAGGGTCGGCCGGTGGAAGGGCCCCTGCTCGGCGAAGCCGACGAAGGCGGCCACCGCCGTGCCGACGCCTTCGATCGGCCGCGCGCCTGACTGGACCTCCTCCACGTAGACGCCCGGTGAGAGGTACTGCGGCATGGTCGCTCCCCTGTCTTCTCCACTCCGGCACTGATCCGCCCTGGCTCCACCAGCCTGCTGTGGTCGCGCTTTCACAGGCAGGGCTCGCAGACCCCCGCCGGGGGCAGAGCCGTTGCCCCAAAAGACATCCGCACCTTTCGGTCACTGCGGGGAGACGCGGGGGCAACCACCTTGCCCGAGCACTGCCCCGGACGGCCTTCTCCACCGCCCGCGGCAGGGATAGGCATGTGATGACGTGCGTCATTCGATCTCGGACGGAGTTCTTCATGCCCAGGCACCAACGTCAGACGCAGGCCAAGCATCCGGCGAGAGAGATCCGGCACGTCGACGAGCCGAGCGAAAGGGTGTCGATGGCCACCCTGACACCGGCGGCGCTGCCCGAGCTCCAGCGCACGATCGGCAACGCCGCGGTGGCCAGGATGGTGGCCGACCGGCAGAACGCCACCGGGACCAACCACGCCGTCCAGCGGTCTGCCGAGCACGACGGCTCGTGTTCACCGGAACACAGGCACGACGACCTGTCCGTGCAGCGAGCCCCCTCGGCCAACGGCGAGACGTCGTCGCAGAAGTCCGCACAGCCGACCTACGCGTTCGCCGACGTGAAGGGAGCCAACCCGAGTCTGTGGACCGACCTGAACGACAACTACTGGGTCGGCACCGGGCCGCCCCCCGGGCAGTACATCGTCCAGGTCGAGCAGCACTGCGGGTACATGTCGACGTACTGGTTGACGCACGGGCACGGGGCCGGCGGTCTCCGGTTCGCGGACCTCGAGGAGTCCGAGCGCATCCGGGCCTCCGACACGGTGCGCCGGTGGGGCGCCTCGGGTGGGCGGCAGGCGCAGACCGACCACGCTGCGGGGGCGACGGGCGGTCACCCGGTCACCCTCGCGAGCCTGGACAGCGACGTGGCCGCCGGCGAACTGCCGCCGGGCACGCTGATCTGGTTCGGCAACGACGCGCACGCCGAGGCCGCGGTGGTGACGGCGAAGGGCCAGTTCCTGATGTACGACCCCAACACGGGCATGACGACCACGCGCGACCCCAACGGCTTCCGTTCCTACATCGCGACCAAGAACGTCTTCGTCGTCAAGCCGGGCGCGGGCGCGGATCCCGCTACCTGCAAGTGCTGCGTGGTCATGTGACCGGTCACCACCGGCGCCCCGGTCCCGAACCAACCGGCCCGGGGCGCCCGAACTCACCTACGAGCAGTGGCCGGCTACCCGTTGCCGAGCACGTCCTGGTGCGCGAGAGCGGGGTCGTCCCGCACCGCCTCGTCGGAGCTCTCCCCGGCCTCCACCTCTGGAGCACCCGGCGGTCGCCGGTCTCCGGCACCACGTCGACGACACCCGCTGCCGCCAGGGGTGCGGTTCACGATCGGGCAGTCCTCCGGGACGCGGCAGACCGAGCCGAAGGCCATGGACGTGGACAAGGCACCCCCTGTCGGTGGAGAAGCCGGACGACGAGATGGAGTGCACCGCCATGGGCAAGGGCAAGAAGCCGGCCCGTCGGCGCTGAACCCGGTGGAGCGCGAGGCGGCCCTCGACGACCGCCTTGCGCGGAAGGTCCCCCTGCGGCTCCCGGTGGACGAACGTCGTCACTCGGATTCCCGGTGACGTGATCGGAGGCAACGATGCGCACACACGGCGCGCATGGCCGGGAGGAACTGCCAGGTTCCCACCCGCGGCGCCGGGACGACGACGCGGCGGCCCAGCACCGCGCCGAGGAGGCCCTGGCCGGTTCCTCGCCACCCCGGGTGATGTCACCGGACGCGCTGGTCCGGCTGCAACGCAGCGCCGGAAACGCCGCGGTGGCCGACCTCCTGGCCCAGCGGCAGGCGATCCAGCGGTCGGCGTTGCACGGGGTGCTGCGTGCCCCGGGACGTCCGCTCGACGACCACACCCGCGCCGACATGGAGAGCCGGCTGGACGCGGACTTCTCCGACGTGCGAGTGCACGACGACGCCGCGCGCGACGTGGCTGACCAGTTCGACGCACGGGCCTTGACAGCGGGCAGTCACGTGGTCATCGGCGAGAGCGACGGCGACCCACACACACTCGCCCACGAGTTGGCCCACGTCGTCCAGCAACGTCACGGCCCTGTTGCGGGCACCGACAGCGGGCACGGCTACCAAGTCTCCGACCCCTCCGACCGCTTCGAGCGCGAGGCCGAAGCGGTCGCGACCCGCGCCATGTCCGGCCCGTCGCCCGCGCCGATGATCGAACATCACGCGCACGGGCACGCGCACACCGGCGTCGAGGTCCAACGTGCCTCGGACGTCGAGATGACGGACGACCTGTCCGACGACGACCCGTTCAGCGGCATGACCCCCGCGGAGCTCGCGAAGCTGGAGCAGGGAGCGATGTCATCGCAGGCGGAACGGGCGAGCCAGACACCGGCCTCGGCGCACGCCGGTGAGAGCGAGGTGCAGAACTACAACAGGTTCATCGACGCGCTCATCCGGGAGCTGCGCAAGCAGGACCCGCCGTGGTCCGTCTACGTCGACAAGCCGGACATGCAGGGCCGCAAGGAGTTCAAGGCGACGCTGCCGGTGCGGACCGAGGAGGGCGCCCTGCAACGCCAGCACGCCGCACCGCACACGTTCGACGAGCAGCCGGCGACGCAGGCGCTCAGGTGGATCTCCAGCGTCGTCAAGGTGTACCTGCAGAACGGCGACCTCTCACGCAAGGTGCCCAAGTCCAACCCGATCGAAGTGCAGGCGGGCATCACCGGCGGCCGGATGGTCATCTCCGCCAACGACCGCCGCTCGGCCGAGAACCTGCACCGCCTGGTGGGCAGTGTGGGCGGCGACATGGCCGAGTTGCTGGCGGCGATGGCGAACAAGAACCGCGAGCAGGTCTGGCCGCCCAGGCGGGGCCTGCCCGAAGCCGAGGAACCGATCGGGAGCAGGCTCGAAAGGCACCACAGGCAACTCGCCGACGTGATCGAGAACGGTCTCGAGAACTACGGGCAGGTCTTGACGGCCATCCGGACGGTGGAAGTGGCGGACAAGGGTGTGCCCGGCCTGCACGCCGAACGCCGCATCCACAGGCACCTCGGGGAGAAGCTGCCGGAGGTCATGGCGGGGACGAAACGGCCGTGTGCCACCTGCTACGCGCTGCTCTACCCGAACAACCTGGACATCCGCCCGGGGGCGTTCTACGGGAACTACGCCTCCAACGCCGACGTGCCGGAGTTCACGTCGAAGGACCAGGACGTCGAGGCCAGGGCGCGGAGGGTGGTCGCGAGGCTGAAGGCCGCCGGCGTCACGGCCACCTGGGACTCCCGGCTGCTCAGGTCCGGCGTGCCCGGCTTCGTCGACGTCGAGGAGGTCGGCTCGGATTCGGAGACCGGGCAGTGAACCGCGGATCCCCGGTCGTCCCGGAGGACGGCCGGGGAACACCGGGCGCACCAGGTGATCACTGCGCACGCGTTCGCCTGTGACCGGAAATTCGACCCGACCGCCACGTGGTCCCCTTCACGCGGAACTGGCTCCGCTGTGCGGTCGCGGGACTGCGAGCCACCGCCCGAACTCGCTCTCCAGGACGAGCCGGCCGAGTTTGCGGTACTCCTGGCGCACCGACGTCATCACGTCGGCCATCGCCACCGGGCGGTCGGCGGCGGCGGCCAGGTAGGCCGCGGTCACCGCGCACGCGCGGATCGAGCCGCCCGCGAGCTCGAAGCGCTCCGCGCAGAACGCGAGGTCCACGTCCTCTGCCCGCGGCACGGCCGGGCCGAGGCAGCGGTCCCACAGTGCCAGGCGCTGCTCGGCGTCGGGCACCGGGAAGTCCGCGATGACGTCGATCCGGCGGGTGAAGGCCTCGTCCACGTTGGACCGCAGATTCGTGGTCAGCACCGCGATGCCGTCGAAGGACTCCATGCGCTGCAACAGGTAGGCCGACTCGACGTTGGCGTACCTGTCGTGCGCGCTCTGCACCTCCGACCGCTTGCCGAACACGGCGTCGGCCTCGTCGAACAGCAGCACCCCGTGCACGCCCGCGGCCTCGGTGAAGATCCGCTCCAGGTTCTTCTCCGTCTCGCCGACGTACTTGTCCACCACCGTGGACAGGTCCACCACGTACAGGTCCATGCCGATCTCGGCCGCGACGACCTCGGCGGACATCGTCTTGCCGGTGCCGGACTCGCCCGCGAACAACGCGACCACGCCCCGTCCGCGGCCGCCGCCGGGGCGCATCCGCCACTCCCCCAGCACGCGCTCGCGGTGCCGGGCCCGCACGACCAGCTCGGCGAGCTGCTGCCGGGTCTGGTCGGGCAGCACCACGTCGTCCCAGCCGACGCCGGGCACGATCCGCCTGGCCAGGCGGTCCAGGCCGGCGGCGTTCTGCGCCCGCACCCCGGCGCGCACGTGGCCCAGCCCGATCGGCTTGCCCTCCACGGTGGCCAGGTGGCCGGCCACCGCCACCGCCCGCTCGATCTCCTCCGAGCCGAGCCGGTAGCTCGCGAGGTGCGCCGCGAACGCGGGTTCGCCGCCGAGCGCTCGAGCCCACCACGCGGCCCGCGCGGCAGGCGGCGGCGCGGTCACCGGTACCGACAGCACCGGCCGCGAGGTCCACCTCGGGTCGCAGTGCTGCCTGCCGTGCAGGACCACCGGCAGGTCGCCGGCGAGCGCGACCAGCTCGCGCAGCAACCGCACCCGGTCGGGCGCCAGCGGCTCCAGCGGGCCGAGCACGACGCCCGCGCCGCGCAACCGCGCCTCGCGGATCACCGCGGAGAGCTCCGGGTGCTCCCGGTCGGCCAGCGCCACCACGTCGAGCACCACCGCCCCCAGGCCGGCGGCGGCCAGTGCCGCGACCGCCGTCGGGCCCGCATCCCCGCCTGTGTCGTGCAGGTGCACCGGCGTGACCCCGGCGAGCAGTCCCGCGCCGAGGCGTTCCGGCAGTTCCGCCACCGGGGTGCCGGCGCGAGCCACAACCCGCGCGAGTCCGGTCACCACCGGATCGGGTGTGTCGTCCCCGAGCAGGTGGGCCACCACCCGGTCGGGCACGCGCAGCGCCCTGGACAGCATGGGCGCCGTCGGGTCCTGCACCTCCACCAGTCCACCGGCGACCAGGGGCGCGGTGGCGCCGAAGCGGAACCGCCCAGGACCGGCGGCCGGTTCTCCGCACAGCTGGAGCGCCAGCCCCACGGTCGCCCGGCGGCGCGTGATGTCGTCGTTGAGGTAGCCGTAGAGCCGTTCGAAGCGCGCGTCCACGTCCGGCGCCAGCGCCACGAGCAGGAACTCCACGTCGACCGGTGCCAGGCCGAAGTCACGGGCGAGCACGGCGATCCGCAGTCCTGGCGCGGCCGAGGAGTCCGGCTCGGTCGACTGGAGCGGCGGTTGCCGCGGCGCCTCCAGCACCCCCTGGACCATCTCGGCAGTGAGGTACAGACCGCGAAACGGGTCGTCCGGCGCGTGATCGGTGGCCTGACGCGCCGCCACCGCACGCCTCACCCGCGCCTCGACGGCGCTCAACCGCGCCCACAGGTGCACCAGGTCCGCGTCATGGGGTGACGCGGCTCCCCGCACCGGATCGACGACCACCCGGTCGCTCACCTCGGTCATCGGATCGCCCCTCCGCGTCGCCGCCGCGGACCCGGTACCGGCTTGGGCCTGGTCACCGCGAAGCCGTCGCCCTCGGCGGTGGCCGGCCCCTCGTAGCGCAACCGGCGTGAACGCTCGCCGGACTGCGCCGCCGTCTCCAGCACCACGCCCTCGGTGACCGGTGGCCCGGCCTTGGTCCACTCGCCCGCCAGCGGCGCGATGACCTTCAGGTCGATGGACGGCTTCAGCTCGCCGCCCAGCGCCGACCACATCTCCGAGGTCGCCCGCCCGTCCGGCGGCTGGGCCGAGTTCAGGATGACCCCCAGGCCCAGCTCCGCCAGCGTCCCGGTCAGCCACTCGTCGGCCATCCGCTCCACGCGCACCAGAGATGCCAGCACCTCCGACAGCAGCCGGTGCTCGTCCTGCGGCCTGTTGGTCCACGCCGTGACCAGGTAGGCCAGCTCGAACCACCGCGCGGGGCCGCGCCAGCCGATCAGCACGCCCTCGTCGTCGTAGCTCTCGACGCCACCCGCGTGGCGGCGCATCACGTCCTCGCGGATGTCGTACAGGAACACGTTGACCGTCGGGGCGTTGCGCCGCGCGGCCCAGTCCTTGGTCGGCGCGTCGAACGACAGCTCTCCCCCGCCGCCGGGCACACCGGCGGCGGTCAGCATCCGCCGGATCGCCTCGTCCACCTCGTGGATCACGGGCACCTCCTCCTCGTCGCCGGGTTCACCTGCGCGCCACCATGTCCGGCGGCCCGATGGACCCCGCCACGACCAGGAACGGCGTGGTGGCGGGGCGGAAGCCGGGGCCGGTCGCGGTGATCGTGCGGGGCCCGGTCTGGTCCTTGGTCAGGATCAGCAGCTGCGCGGTGAACCGGCCGTCCGCGCGCGGGAGCGCCGGCGCGGCGGAGGCGGTGATGCCGGGCGTCCAGGTCAGCCGGACCGGGACGCCGGGCGGGAAGTCCTCGCCGCGCACCGACGTGACGAACCCCGGCTCGCCGATCGGCGGCACGGCCACGATCCTCGGATGGAGCACCGTCATCGGTGCGGCCGCGGTGTTGTCGTCCGGGGTCGCGTCGGTGCCGGTGGTCCGCAGCACGCCACGCACCTCGGCCCGCACCGCCGCGTTGGGCGCGAGCACCACCTGCACGACCTGGGTGGCACCCACCACGAGGTCGGGCAGCACGCAGCTCGTCGGCGCGCATCCCGGCGGCAGTGCCGCGACCGGCACCTGCGCGGGCAGCAGGAAGTCCAGCCGCAGCCCGGTGGCCAGGGAACCGCCGCCGTTGCGCACGGTGTAGGTCACCACCGCCCGGCCGCCCACGTAGGACGGGTCGGGCTGCACCGTGACTGCCAGCGCGGGGCCGGCCGGCGAAACGGGCGGGGGCGGCGGCAGCACGGTCGGTGTGGTGGTGGTGGGCGGCTCGCCGACAGTCAGCACGGTGTCGTCCGCGTTGTCCGACGGCAGCACGTCGAGCACCGTGCCGGCCACCGACCAGTCCAGCCGGTGCACCCCGGTCACCACGCCCACCACGTCGGCCACCACCTCGACCGGCGTGCCGGCGGCCACCACGCCGAGGTCGCACCGCAGCTCCTCGACCACGCACGTTCCGCCCGACGTGCGCAGCCCGGCCAGGCGCAGCCCGGTGGGCACGGCCACCGTCAATGCGGTGCCCGGCGAGCTCGCCGGGCCGCGGTTGAGCACGGTCACCGGGATCGGGACGGTGCGGTCCACGTCGACCGACGCCGTCGGCGGCGCTGCCACCGCGAGGTCGACCGACTGCTGCCACGTGGGCTCCTTCTGCCTGCCGGGCAGGCGGGTGGCGATCCGGTTCAGGGTCCTGGTGCCGGGGTCGAGCACCGCCAGTTCCTCCGGTGACCGGGCGTCGCCCGCCCGCCGGGTGGTCAGCGCGATCCGGCCGTCCGGCGCGTACGCGGCGTCACGCGGCTGGAACGGGCCGGCGGGGTTGGTCACCGGCGCCGCGCACGAGCCGCCGCCGAGCAGCACCTCGCAGCCCTGACCGGTCAGCCTCGCCCGCAGCAAGCCGTCGAACTCGCGGTTGAACACCAGTTCGCGCCCGTCCGGGCTGAACGCCGGGCTGTCGTCGGTCACCGGGCAGTCGCTGCCGCACACCAGCGCGCTCAGGTCGCGCTGCTGGTCCAGCGTCCCGGCGCGGGCGGTCCAGATGTGGTTGTCGCGGACCTCTCCGGTGGGCCCGTCGCTGACGATGCCGCGGGTGAACGCGAGCGTGGTCCCGTCCGGCGACCACGCGGGCTGGGTGTCCTCCTCGTCCGAGACCTCCGGCGGCGGTCGCAGCGCACCGGCCACGGCGCCCGTGGCGGCGTCGACCACGACGATCCGGCTCTGGCCGCCGTCGGGGCGCACCCCTCCGGGAGAGCGGCGGGCGAAGGCGATGAACCGGCCGTCGGGCGAGAAGCCCGCGTCGAACTCCCAGTCGGCGGGCTGCCGGTCGGCGACGGGCACCCGGCGCGGGTTGCCCCCGTCCGCGTCGACCAGCCACAGGCGCTGCACCCGGCGGTCGCCCTCGTCCTCGAACCGGCTCAGCAGGATCTGCCGCCCGTCCGGCGAGTACGACTGGCGGGTCGCCCAGGGGTCGAACCCAGGTCGTGGCCGGAACAGCAGGTTCGGGTCGTTGACCGCCTCGGGGTCCTCGCGCAGCACGGTCACGCCGAGGTCACGCGGGTCGGAGCCGTCGGGGCGGATGTCCTGGAGGGTGGCGGTGAACCAGGTCGGGGCGCTGGTGCGGGAGACCAGCAGCCGCGGCCCGGAGCCGTCGACCTGCCAGCTCGGCGAACTCAGGTGCCGGTTCTCGCCCAGCAACAGGTCGGGCGGCGCGGTGAGCGGCAGGCCAGGAGTCGTGTCGGCGCGGTAGACCTTCACCGCGTTCGGGTCGGCCGGGCAGCTGCAGACCTGGTCCAGGCTCAGGAACAGCAGGCGCGAACCGTCGGGCAGCCACGCGGGCCAGTGACCGCGCCACGCGGCCTGGTCACCGCCCAGCAGCGGGGTGCCGACGCCGGTGCCGGTCAGCACGCGCACCTGCGGCACGTCGCCTGTCCACAGCGTGTAGGCGATGCGGCCGTCGACCGGGTTCCACGCGGGCTCGCCGGCGTCGCCGTTCGGCTCGTTCGTCACCCTGGTGACCGCTCCGCCCGCCACCGGCATCCGGTAGATCTCCCGGCTGCCGTCGCGGTCGCCGGAGAAGGCGACCTGCGTGCCGTCCGGGGAGAACGCCGGCCACGACTCGTCGGAGCCGGTGCCGGTCAGCTGCCGCGGTTCGCCGCCGTCCACGCCGACCAGCCACAGGTCGCCGCGCGAGCCGAACACCACGGTCCGCAGGTCGGGCGACAACTGCGGGTGCGCCGCGTCGTGGCCCTTGGTCAGCACGCGCACTCCACCGCCGGCATCGCGCAGGTACACCTGGGGCCGGGGCTCGTCGCGCAGGCTGGTGAACACCACCAGGCCGCCGCGGGCGGACACGTGGTCGTCGTAGTGGGCGGGTCCCTCGCCCATCAGGGGCGTGGTCGGGCCGAGCTGGTTCGGCTGCGGGTCAGCCGCATGGCCGAGGCTGCGGTGCTCGGTGCCCGCGAAGGCGATGCGGCCGGTCACCGGATCCCCTGGCTGGGCAGCCGCTTCCGGCACGCCGGTGATGTCACGCACCACCACGGTCACCCCGCACGCCATCACGACCGCCGCGAGCGCGGCGAGGGTGCGGGTACGCGCCCTTCTGGACAAGGTTCCACCTCCGGTCACGGACCTGTCGCCAGCGATCGTCGCCGCGAGCGGCGTGCGCCGGGGAGGTCCGGTCGGGCAGGGTCGGGGAAGACCCGTGGGCTGTTGGGGCAACGGGGTCCGGGCGGTGCTCAGATGAGGCCGTGGCGCATCACGTAGCCCACTGCGTGGGCACGGTTGCGCAGCTGGAGGCGAGTGGTCACCTCGTGCAGCACGTTCTTCACCGTGCGCTCGGAGAACGACATCCGCGTGGCGATCTCGGCGGTGTCGCACCCCTCGGAGATCAGGCGCAGCATGTTCGCCTCCCGAGGGGTCAAAGTGGACAGTGTCGGCCCGTTCGGGTCGAGCACGCTGCGCTGCAACCGGCCCACGTGGTCCAGCAGCCGGCCCAGCAGGTCGCCCGGCAGCACCGCCTCGCCCTTGTGCAGCGCGACCACGGTGGCCACCAGGCGGTCCTGGTCCGCCTCCGCGCGGCGGACCACCGCCGCGACCCCGCAGTCGATCGTGGTCTGCAGGGCGTCCTGGTCGAAGCGGCCGACCACGACACCCGTGCGCGTGCCCGACGAACGCCGCAACCGCCGCAGCAGCGATGCCGCCGCCTGGTCCACGACGTCCACCACGACCAGTGCCACCGCCGCGCGCTCGTGGTCCTGCCGGTCGAGCACCTCGACCTCCGGGCGCGGGCGCAACTGGTGCGTCACGCCTGTGCGCAGGACCGGGTCCTCGGCGTACACCGCGACCGGGATCCTCGTCATGACTGCCTCCCCTGGCGAGAACCAGACCGCCTCGGCGATCCTCGTACCGCCATCCTGCGCACCTGGACCGAGCCTGGGCGGGCGCAGCGGCCACCAGTGCACTTGTTTGCCCCCGAAGTGCCCTTTTCTCCCTGCCCCAACGGGTTCCGCCCTGCCTACCGTTCGACCGGTGAGCACAACGACCGAATTCGGTCTCCCGACCGTGGCAGTCATGCCCGGTTCGGAGGCGAGCACGAAGCTGACGGTGCGCAACGACAGCGACATAGTCGAGGCGTACGAGTTCGAGGTGGTGGGCGAGTGCGCACCGTGGACCTCGGTCGAGCCCGCGCGGCTCTCGTTGTACCCCGGCACGTCCGAGCAGGTGACCGTCCTGTTGCGACCCCCGAGGTCGCCGGAGGTGCGTGCGGGCGAAATACCGCTGGGCGTGCGCGTCCTGCCGGCGGAGCGCCCCGAGTCGATGGTGGTCTCCGAGACCACGGTCGTCGTCGAGCCGTTCCTCCAGCAGCGCGCCGAGTTGGTGCCCGAACGCCGCCGGGCGTGGCGCAGCGCGCGTTTCCACGTCGAGGTGCACAACGACGGCAACACCCCGATCAACGTGGCCTTGGTCGCGGCCGAGTCCGACGACCAGCTGCGCGTCACCGTGCCCGCCGAGCCCACGGCCGTGGACCCCGGGATGCGGGTGGAGCTGCCGGTGCGGGCGCGCGTCGGCAAGGTGCTGTGGTTCGGTTCACCGCTGGCCTGGCCGGTGCGGCTGACCGCGACCTCGACCGCCGGGGTGCTCCCCGCCTCCGGCGAGGCCACGCAGGCCGAGGAGCTGGAAGGCGAACTGCTCCAGCTCCCGGTGTTCCCCAAGTGGTTGCTGGCGCTGCTGGCACTGTTGCTGGCGCTGCTGCTGGCGTGGCTCATGCTGGTGCGCCCCGCGGTGCAGAGCGCAGCCAGGGAGGCCACCGACGGCCGAGCCGAGGAACTGGTGGAGGTCGGCAAGCAGCAGGCCGCCGCTGCCCAGGACCAGCCGTCGCAGGGGCAGCAACCGGGCGGCGATCAGCCCCCGAGCGGTCAGCACCAGCAGGGGCAGCAGGGGCAGCGCGACGCCGGTGGCGGCGAGCAGAGCTCCAGCACCATCGAAGTCCGCACCAACACCGGCGGCCAGGGCACCGGCACCTACGTCGTGCCCGCGGGGAAGGTCTTCCGCGTCACCGACCTCGTGCTGGCCAACCACCAGGGTGACGAGGGCGTGCTGACCATCGCCTTCGGCGAACGCACGGTGACCACGATCGCGCTGGAGACCTTCCGCAACCAGGACTACCACTGGGTGACGCCGATCGACGTGCCGGAGAACAGCACGGTGAGCGCGACCGTCGCCTGTGCCCGGCCGGGCACGCCTGCCAGCGGCCGGCAGGCGCCGAACTGCCTGCAGCTGCTCAACGTCAGCGGCGCGCTCGCGGACATGCCGCGGGGGTGACGGTCCGCGGTGGACTCCGGTCGCCGGTCGTCCGCCGACCGGCAGCCGCGGATCAGCCGTTGACCGCGCCCACGATGCGCCTGGCCAGCAGCACGAAGAGCACTACGACCGGCAGTGTCCCCAGCACCGACCCGGTGAGCACGAGCGGGTAGTCGGTGTAGTAGCCGCCGGCCAGGCGCGACAGCGCCACCTGCACGGTGTCTCGTTGGGGTCGAGCACCACCAGTGGCCAGAAGAAGTCGTTCCACCGTTCTCCTTGATCTGCGCGAGCATCCACGCCGGGCAGGTGATCGTGGCGAAGGTGTCCTGGTTGGTGGCCACGTTCCAGTCCTGGGTCCACGAGACGACCAGCGCGGTTTCCACCGCGCCCAGCGGTCACGCAGCTCGCGCGCCCCGAACCGGCCCAGGTCGGCGACCTTGTCCTCGGACTGGCGGACGCGCGGTGCGTACTGCTCCTCCACCTCGACGACGTCGGCCGCGCCGCTCCCAATGGCCAGGCTGGTGATCAGCCCCTTGTGGTGCGACTCGAAGTCGGGGACCCGGCCGACCACGTCGACCTCCGGGTGCAACCGCTCGTACTCCTCGAACAGCGGGCCCGTAGCCGAACTCCCCGAAGGTCGCCACGGTGATCCGCGGCTTCCCGTCCGCTCCGCCGCACGCGGTCGCCACCAGGGCCGGCACCACCCACAGCGACCCGAGCGACCGACCCGTTCGCCGTCCCATCACGCGCCCCTCTCCGCGTGACGATCAGGTCACCCATCGGGACAGCGGCGGCACGGCAACGGGCCGGAGCGGCCGGTGGTTCCCGTTCTCACCGCCAGAACTGCCCGAAGGGGCGGGTCAGCCGCGGCGGCGGTTCCACTCGTCCAGCAGCGCGTCGATCCAGGCGCCGAGCAGGTCGGCCACCTCACGGTCGCCGCGCAGGAGGTGGTGGTGCAGCTCGGCGCCCGCGGCCGCCAGCTCGACGCGCAGGTCGAGCGTGGCCAGGTCGAGCCCGGCGACGGACGGTCCCGGCAGCGCCGGCTCCTGCGCAGCCGGTCCCGGGGAGGTCACCGCGAACGCCCGGAGTTACGCCCCGCGATCCGCAGGGCCTCGATGTACTTGGGCAGTTCGACCAGCGCCCGTTCCCAGCTGTCGGAGTTGATCTGCCCGGCGAACACCGCGTCGACCACGAGCTGGTCCACGTCGGGCGCGACGTGGCCCCCGGACGCGTCGCGCAGTTTGCGCGACAGTTCCAGCTTGCGCAGCCGCGACCGCACCTCGTCCAGGGTCCGCTCGAGCTCGCCGATCACACCCTCGGCCTGGGCGGGTTCCAGGACCAGCCACCCGCGTCGGGCGAGCTGGAGGAACAGGTCGCCGGCGAACTGCTCCGGCGGGGAGCCGCGACCGGGGCCACCCGTCTCGCCATCGGACCGCACGTCCATCGCATCCTCCGTGCGGGAACCGGTCACCACGTGGATTCCGGCGTCCCAGGTTCGCCCCGTACCAGGGATGTGTTCCGAGCCCACCACGCCACGCGCGGGAAGAGAAGCCCGTGCGGCCCGGTTTGCCTGTCCTTACCTCGTGTTCTGCCCTCCGGACAGGACGGTCGGCCACCCGTGTCCGCTAGGGCCCGTCCTCAAAGCCAGAGGGTGAGGGTGGCCAGGTCGATCATGGCTTGGTAGGACAAGGCGGTCTTGTCGTAGCGGGTGGCGATCGCGCGGAACTGCTTGAGCCGGTTGAAGCAGCGTTCGACGACGTTGCGGCGTTTGTAGGTCACCGGATCGAAGGCGGGTGGGCGGCCACCGGC
>NZ_FOFR01000036.1 GCF_900110955.1 Lentzea xinjiangensis | reverse complement strand
TACCAGGGCAACCCCGAGGTGATCATGCCCTACCGCAAACCCCGCAAGGACCAACCGCCGCTGCCGCAATGGAAACAAGACCTCAACACCGTCCACAAGAGCATCCGCGCACGAGTCGAGCACGCCTTGGCACACATGAAGTCCTGGAACATCCTGCGCAACTGCCGCCGCAAACGCGACGGCGTCTGGCACGCCACCCGAGGCATCGCCCAGATGCGCAACCTGGCCATGACCGGCTGAACGACCACCGGCCGCAGGCGACACCGCTGTCACCCCCTTGCCCCGCCAAAACTCTTGATCATTACGGGACAACCTTTAGGTCGGTAGCGGCTCCCTTCTGGCATCAGGTGAACATCGATCGGCAAGCCCAATCATCGCGGTGCTCAAACGACGAGATCGCGCGAAAGCTCTTCGTGACCCGGCGCGATCGAATTCCACCTCACAACCATCTGGTGAACTCTGCGTCCGTCAGCGCACGTCGCCGGCCTCCGTCCCGTCTGAAGACGACTGCTTACCCGGAGATCGCCTCTTTTGTCAGATGACTGTGTGCAGGGTCTGGTCGAGGACGCGGTTTCGGCGGAACTGCCAGTCGCGCTCACGGTCGGTCGGAACGATGTCGTGAATCGCACTGCCGCGTTCCGGTCCTCGGGACGGTTCGTTGACTGGACCGTGATCCACTTCCAGTGTGGATCACGTGGGGAAGTGTCTGCGACTCATCGAGAGCTAAGGAAGCAAGCGATGTCGTTCGACTTGAAATTTTCCGCCACTGCGGTCGAAGAGTGGCTCAAGGAACGTCTTTCGGAGCTCACAGGCACTCCTGCTCGCTTTGTCGACGTGGACGAACGGTTCAATCGATACCAGCTCGATTCGGTGCGCTTGGTCCGCCTTTTGGCGGAACTCGAGGCCGAACTAGGCAGGCAACTTCGACCCACGATGATGTGGGAAAACCCCACCATCAGATCACTTGCCCAGGCGGTGAGCGGCGCGGTGCAGCCTGAGGAGCCGCGCCCGGCTCCGGCTCCGACCACGCGCGGCATCAGCACCGACGACCCCATCGCCGTTGTCGGCATGTCCTGCCGGTTCCCAGGGGCCGGTGACCTCGACGCCTACTGGTCGCTGCTGTCGAACGGGGTGGACGCCATCACCAGCGCGCCGCCGCGGCGTTGGCACGCCGACACAGCTCAGGTCGAGACCTCTGCGGTGGACGGCCGTGCCGACGGCTGGCGTGGTGGTTTTCTGGACCAGGTCGATGGTTTCGATCCGCAGTTCTTCGGCATCTCGCCGCGTGAGGCGGCCGAGATGGACCCGCAGCAGCGGCTGGCGATGGAACTGTCGTGGGAGGCCCTCGACGACGCGGGTATCGCGCCCCACAGCCTCCGGGACACCCGGACCGCCGTTTTCTTCGGAGCCATGTGGCACGACTACGCCCAGTTGGCCGCGGGTGACATCGCTGGGATCACTCAGCACACCGCGACGGGTCAGGACCTCAGCATCATCCCCGCCAGGGTCTCCTACTTCCTCGGGCTGCGGGGACCCGCCATCACCCTGAACACCGCTTGTTCGTCCGCGTTGGTCGCCATCCACCAGGCACGGCAGAGCCTCCTGCTCGGCGAGTCGTCTCTCGCACTGGTCGGCGGGGTCAACCTGATCCTCGCGCTGGACAGCATGGTGGCGATGGAGCGGTTCGGCGCGATGGCGCCGGATGGGCGGTGCAAGGCGTTCGACAGCAGGGCGAACGGGTACGTGCGGGGTGAGGGCGGTGGCGTGGTGGTGCTCAAACCGTTGTCCCGCGCACTGGCCGACGGCAATCCCGTCTACTGCGTCATCCGGGGCAGTGCGATCAACAACGACGGCTTCAGCAACGGCATGACCGCACCCAGTCCGGCCGCGCAGGTGGATGTCTTGCGCGACGCCTACGCCAACGCCGGGATCGACCCCGCGCACGTCGACTACGTCGAGGCGCACGGCACCGGGACGATGCTCGGCGACCCGATCGAGGCGGGAGCGCTGGGTACGGTGCTCGGGGCAGGGCGCCCGGCCGACCGTCCACTGGTGCTCGGCTCGGCGAAGACCAACATCGGTCACCTCGAAGCGGCCGCGGGAATGGCGGGCTTCATCAAAACCGTCCTGTCACTGTGCAACCGTTCCATCCCGGCGAGCTTGCACTTCGAGACCCCGAACCCGCACATCGACTTCGACAGCCTGCGGTTGCGGGTCGCTTCGGAACGCACGCCGTGGCCACGGCGGAACCGTCCCGGGCTCGCCGGGGTGAGCGCCTTCGGTTTCGGCGGTACCAACTGCCACGTCGTCCTTCAAGAAACAGGCACGGGCGGGTCGCACCTGGTGCCGCTCTCGGCCAGTGACGAGGACGGGCTTCGCGCTGCGGCGACAGAGCTGCTCGCGGCGTGCGGGCGATCCGGTGCGACGATGCCGGCGCTGCGCTCCGATGCCGTGGCCCGGGGAGTCGGGGAGAGGCGGCGGCTGGCGATCACCGCGGAGGACCACGCCGATCTGGCGAGGCGGCTCACTGCGCACCTCGACGGCCATCCCCTGCCCGGCACGGTCGCCGGCCTGGTGGAAGCGGATCGCGGCAAGCCGGTGTTCCTGTTCGCCGGTCAGGGATCGCAGTGGCTCGGCATGGGTAGGGACCTGCTGTCCGAGCCGGCCTTCCTGGCCTCGTTGCAGCGCTGCGACCGCGCGATGCGCTCCTATCTCGACGTGTCGGTTCTGGACGTGTTGCTCGCAGACGATCCTGCCTGGCTGGAGGATCTGAGGCTGGTTCAGCCGGCGATCTTCGCCGTGCAGGTCGCCCTCGCCGCTCTGTGGCGCTCCTGGGGAGTGCATCCCGGTGCCGTCGTGGGGCAGAGCCTGGGTGAAATCGCGGCAGCCCACGTGGCGGGGTGCCTGAGCCTGGAGGACGCGGTGCGGATCGTCTGCATCCGCAGCACGATCGTGCACGGCGCCGCGTCCGGCTCGGGCACGATGGCCGTGATCGAGCTGCCGGCCGAGCAGGTCCGCCGGTTGATCGCGACCCGCGCGGACGAGATATCGATCGCCGTCAGCAGCGGTCCCGCCGCAACGGTGATCTCCGGAGCGGCTGACGCGATGCAGGACCTCTCGTCCGAACTCGGGCGGTCGGGGATCACCCTGCGGCCGATCCAGGTGGACTACGCGTCGCACTCACCACAGATGGATCCTCTGCTGCCCGAGCTGCGATCGGCGCTGAGCGGCGTGCGTCCACATCTCGGTGTCATCCCCTTCTACTCCACGGTCGCCGGCCGGCTGCTGGCCGGCAACGAACTGGACGCCGACTACTGGTGTGACAACCTGCGCGAGCCGGTCCTCTTCGCGGAGGTGGTGCGGCTGCTCGTCGCCGAGGGGCACCGCGAATTCATCGACGTGAACCCGCATCCGCTCCTTGTGCACAACGTGACGCAGTGCCTGGCGGAGGCCGGTCGTGAAGGTCACGTGCTGCCGTCCGCCCGGCGCGCTGAGCCGAGCCGCCCGGTGCTGCTCGACTCCCTGGGCCACCTCTACTGCCAGGGGCAGGACGTGAATTGGTCACGTGTGCACTCTCGGGCCGGTCGAGAGCCCGGGGAACACCGGCACGCACTGGATGGACAGGGGCAGGAGCCAGTGGTCCTGCCCCTGTCCGCGCACACTCCGGTCGCACTCACCAAGGGAGCCGCCGAACTCGCCGAGGTCGTGCGGACCGCGGCGGACCTCGGGGACATCGGCTACACGGCGGCCCGTCGCTCTTCGCACGCGCGACGACTGGCCGTCGTGGGTGCTTCGCGGACCGAACTGGCCGATGCACTCGAAAGAGCCGCAGAACGGCCATTGGCGCCGACGTGGAAAAAACCGTCCGTCGTGTTCGTCTTCCCCGGGCACGGCGCCGCGTGGTCGGGGATGGGCCTGGAGCTCGCCGCGACGGAGCCGGTGTTCAGGGACGCACTCGAAGACTGCGATGCGGCCATCCGACGGATCAGCGGGTTCTCCGTCCTCGAGTTCTTGCGGCGGGAGAGCGGAAAAGCGGACATCGCGCTGATCGAGGAGGTACAGCCCGCCCTGTTCGCGATGGAGGTCGCGCTGACAGCCCTGTGGAGGTCCTGGGGCGTCGAACCGGACGCGGTCGTGGGTCAGAGCATGGGTGAGATCGCGGCGGCACATGCTGCCGGCGCACTGTCCCTCGATGACGCCGCACTGGTGATCTGCCGCCGGAGCGCGCTCCTCGCGTCGATCCGCGGGCAGGGCGCGATGGCGCTGGTCGAGCTCGGCCTCCAGGAGGCGCGGGAGCTCGTCAGCCGATGGGACGGCCGGATCGAGATCGCAGCGAGCAACAGTCCGTCCTCGACGCTGCTGGCAGGCAATCCCGAGGCGGTCGAAGAGGTGCTGAGCGAGCTCGAGCGCACGAAGGTGTTCGCACGGCGCATGGTCGTCGACGTGGCCGGGCACAGCAGCCAGGTGGAGCCGCTGCTCGGCGAACTCCGCGCCGGACTGCGCGGAGTCTGGCCCTCCGCGACCTCGGTGCCGTTCTGCTCCAGCGTTACCGGCACGATGCGCGCGGGCGAGGAGCTGGGGACGTCGTACTGGTTGCGGAACCTGCGTGAACCGGTGATGTTCGGGCCGGCCGTCGCTCTGCTCGCCGAGCAAGGACACCAGGTGTTCCTGGAGATCAGCCCGCACGCCGTGCTCGGCCCGGCGATCGACGCGACATTGCACTCGGTCGGTGTGACGGCCACCACGATCGCCAGGGCGCACAAGAAGCGGGGTGAGCGGACGGGCCTGCTGGAGGCCGTTGCGGCGCTGTACACGTCGGGGTGCGAGATCGACTGGGATCGTGTGCAGCCCGTCGGTGGCCGTACGGTCCCGCTGCCCACCTACCCCTGGCAGCGTGAGCGGTACTGGCTCGACCGTGCCCCCGCCGTTCGACGGGAGATCACGAGCGCAGTCGATGACCGCTCGTACCCCGAGCCGGAAGAAGTCGTCCACCAGGAGGCTGCGGGTAGCGCCGACGACGGTGCGGCCTTCGAGGACCGGCTGGCCAACCGGGTGGCGTGGGTGCTGCGCCTGCGGCAGGACGAGATCCAGCGGGACGTCCAGCTCAGCAAGCTGGGCATGACTTCCTTGATGGCGATGGAACTTCGCAACCTGGTGCTGCGTGATCTGACCGTGGCGCTCCCGGTCTCACGAGTGTTGCGGGCGGACGGAATCTCCGCGCTCGCGGCTGAGGCACAGGCGTTGGTGGACACCGGCCAGACGGCGCCCGGCGCCGCGACGGTCGTGGGAGCGATGGACTTGATGGAGCTGTGAACGCGATGACCTCACTGGTGGAACTCCTGAGGCGGGGCGTGCAGCTGACGCCGGCCGGAGACCGGCTACGACTGCGGGCGGTTCCGGGAATCCTCGACCCCGCCGAGCGGGATGCGGTGAAAGAGCACAAGTCCGAGCTCCTGGACCTGCTCGGCGGGCGCTCGGCCTGTCGACTGACCGGTGTGCAGGATCGCATCTGGTTCCTCAACAGGCTCGACCCGACGGGAGTGGCGTACACGTTCACCGTCACCTACCGGATCGAGGGTCCGGTCGACGCGTCGGCGCTCGCCACCGCACTGGAGACCGTCTGGCACCGCCACCCCGGTCTGCGGGCGACCTTCGAGGAGATCGGGGGAGTGCCGGTCCAGTTCATCGAGCCGGAGTCGAAACCCGTGCTGAGGAGTGCCGATCTCCTCGGCGCCACTCGCGAGGGGGTCGACCGGGAACTGCGGGCCGCCCTGATCGCGCCGTTCGACCTCGCTCGTGGCCCGTTGATGCGTTCGATGCTCGTGCGAACCGGGGCACGGGAACACGTGTGGGGGCTGACCCTGCACCACCTGATCGCCGACGGGTGGACCACCGGGCTCGTCGTGCGGGAGATCGCTGAGATCCTCAGTGGCGAGAGCGATCCGGCCGCGGTCGTGGGCTTGGACTACACCGACTACGCCGAGTGGGAACGCACACACGCCGACAGTCCCGCCTCCGCCAGGAACCTGGACCACTGGGTGGGTGCGTTGTCGGGGAACACCCCGCTGGAACTGCCGCTGGACCACCCGCGCCCGCCCCAGCGCGGCCACGTCGGCGCGCGGGTCGACTTCGTCCTGCGACCAGAGCTGACCGCCGGGCTGACGGAGTTCGGCAAAGAGGAAGCGGCAACCCGGTTCGTCACGCTGCTCGCCGTCTACCTCGTGCTGCTGTGGCACTACACCGAGCGCGAGGACATCTCGATCGGCACGCCGTACGCCAACCGGCTGGACTCGGAATTCGAGCGGACCGCCGGATGCTTCGTCAGCACCCTGGTGTTGCGTGTCGGCCTGTCACCCGAGCTGAGTTTCCGCGAGCTGGTGCGCAGAACCGCCGCCGTGTGCGCTGATGCCTGGGACCACCAGAACTACTCATACGAGAAGCTGGTGAGCGAGGTGGCTGGAAGCCGGGACCTCAGCCGCAGCCCGCTGTTCCAGGCGTTCTTCGCCTTCCAGGACGCGTTCCACCCGCTGAGGCTGCCCGATGCCACGGCCGAGCTGCGCCCGTTCGACACCGGCAGCGTCCAGTTCGACCTCGAACTGCACTTCCACCCCGACGTCGACGAACGGGGACTACTGGGGAGCTTCTACTACGACACGGCACTGTTCGAGCAATCGACGATCGAGGCCATGGCTCGTCGTTGGCAGCATCTTGCCGCGTCGCTGATCAGCTCCCCAGACCTTCCGATCGGCGATGTCTCCCTGATGTCCGAGCTGGAGCGCCGAAACCTCCGGAGGCGCAACAGCACCGCGTCGGACCACACACGGGACACGACGGTCGACCGGCTCGTGGCGGGATGGGCCGAGTCCGACCCCGAGCGCATCGCCGTCATCTGCAACGGCTGCGAGTTCAGCTACGCGGAGCTCGACCACGCGGTATCGGCATTGGCCCGTCGAATCGATGCCGCGGGAGGCCGTGACCGGCGAGTCGGGATCTTCTTGGAACGCGGCCCCGAAATGGTGGTGGCGGTGCTGGCGGCGGTGCGCGCGGGCGCGGTCTTCGTTCCGCTGGCCACCGACCTGCCCGACGAGCGGATGGCCTGGATCGTCGAGGACACCGGGATGTCCTTGGCGATCACGCGATCGGACGTCGCCGCCTGCCTGCCCGAACATGTCCAACCGCTGCTGGTCGACGGGTCACCGGGCGCGACGCCTGACAGGCCACTTGAGCCGCCCGCCTCCAGCAGTCCCGCCTACGTGCTGCACACGTCCGGGTCGACAGGCCGGCCCAAGGGTGTCGAGGTGAGGCACGACAACCTGCTGAACCTGCTGCACGCGTTGGCGGTGAAACCGGGAATCCGGCAGGACGACGTGTTCCTCGCGGTGACCAGCTTGTCGTTCGACATCTCGCTGCTGGAGCTCCTGCTCCCGCTGGTCGCCGGTGCGACGGTCGTCGTCGCCACTCTGGAAGAGGCGACGGATCCGGCTCGCCTGGCCGACCTGCTGGACACCAGTGGTGCCACGATCATGCAGGCGACCCCTTCCACGTGGCGGATGCTGTTCGACTCCGGCTGGGAGGGGCTCTCCCGGCTCACCGCGCTGTGCGGCGGGGAGGCCATGAGCCGCGACCTCGCCGACCAGCTTCTGGGCGGGTGCAAGGAGGTGTGGAACCTTTACGGGCCAACCGAGACGACGATCTGGTCCGCCCGCTGGAAGGTCGACGCGACTGATCCGGTCCGCATCGGCGAGCCGATCGAGAACACTCGGTTCTACGTCGTCAACGGACGCGGCCTGCTCGTGCCACCCGGAGTGCCGGGCGAGCTGTGCATCGCGGGTGAGGGCGTCGCGAACAGCTACCTGAACCGGCCGGAGGAGACCGAGCAGCGATTCGCGGACCTGGCAGAGGTGACCGATGCGCCTGAGCGCGTCTACCGCACCGGTGACCTGGTCCGCGAGCTGGCAGACGGCACCTTGACCTTCTTGGGCAGGACCGACCAGCAACTCAAGGTGCGCGGTCACCGCGTCGAGGCAGCCGAGGTCGAACACGCGCTGCGCCGGCACCCCGCAGTCGTCGACGCCGCAGTCATCCTTGCAGCGGACGGCGTGCTCGTAGCCCACGTAGCCGCGCATGACGGCGACACCGTGTCCGCGGGTCAGCTACGTGACCTGCTCGCTCCCGTTCTTCCCGCTTACATGGTGCCGCAGCGCTTCGTCATGCACACGATGCTCCCGATGACTCCTAACGGCAAGATCGACCGCAAGGCGCTTTCTTTGCTCGTCCCCGAGTCGACTCCGGCCGACACCCCGTACGAACCGCCGGTCGGCGAGACCGAGACGTTCGTCGCGAAGATCTACGGCGACCTCCTCGGCCGGACCGGGGTCGGCAGGCACGACAGCTTCTTCGACCTGGGCGGGCACTCCTTGCTGGCCACCAGGGCGCTGTTCCAGGTCGAGGAGCGCTTCGGTGTGCGGGTGGAGCTGCAGAACCTCTTCGCCAACCCCACGGTGACGGCACTCGCCGCGCGGATCGACGACGACCTGACTCGCAGCGTGCAGGACGACCTCGCCATCAGCGCGGCACTTGACCAGCTCGAGTCGATGTCCGACGAGGAAGTCGCCCGCCTGCTCGACGGCCTCAACTGACGAACCAGCGAACCAGGAGACAGTGATGAACACGACCGACCGGCTCCACCAGCTGTCCGACACCAAGCGGCTGGCGCTGATGCGGCTGCTGGAGAACAAGAACATCGGGAACGACCGGCTGCTCAACCTGGAGGGGTCGAACGTCAAGGTGCTGCGGGAGGGCGGCCCGATCCTGTTCATCTACCCGGCCACGGACGGCAGCGTGAGTTACATGAACAACTACCTGCCCCACATCCCCGAGGCCTGGGGCGTGTACGCGTTGCAGACTCCCGGCATGGAAGGTGAGCAGGCGCCTTACCGCACGGTCGCGGAGCTGGCCGCGCACGGCATTCGCCAGATGCGCCGCGTCCAGCCGGAGGGCCCTTACTACGTCGCGGGGAACTGCATGGGCGGATTGCCGGCGTACGAGACGGCCCGCCAGCTCCACGAGCAGGGAGAACGGACTGGCCTCGTCCTGCACCTGATGCCGAACTTCAACCGCCCCTGGAAGGAGTTGCCGGTCGACGACGCCTCGTTGCAGCAGCGGGCGATCATGGACTACGTCTACATCATCGAACGCCTGCTGGCGGTGCGGATCGACCTGCCGTGGGACGAGTTGAACGACCTCGACGAAGACGCACAGGTCGAGTTCGTCGTGCGTTACGTCGACGAGCACGACCTGTTGTCCGGGATGGACCTCGATGTCTTTCGCAACCGGATGGCCATTTACAAGGCGAACCTTTCGGCGATGCTCACCTACGACCCCCCGAGCGGTTTTGACGGCAGCATCACGATCCTCGCCGTCGGCGAGGCCAGCCGGCAGGAGACCGCGATCCACGCGATGTCGCCTTACGCCGCACCTCTGCGGGCGATCCACCGCGACCAGATCAACACCATCTTCGTGGACGCCGACGGCGGCGCGCTGTTCGACGGGGCCGAGCCGGACATCGGCAAGATCGGCCGCGAGCTGCGCGAAATCGTCTCCGCGGCGGGCGAAGGCATCCGGGCGTGACCACCGGGGAGCAGGACCGATATCCACACCTGTTCTCTCTGCTGAAGGTGGGCAACGCACGGTTGAAGAACCGGATCGTGTTCCCGGCGGTCATGAACAACTACGCGCGTCAGGGGCTGGTGACTGATCGCACGGTCACCTTCTACGCCGAGCGCGCGGCCGGTGGTTCGGCGATGGTGGTCTCCGAGGGGCTGTTCGTCCACCCGAGCTCAGTGCCCCCGCAGACGGGTCTCGCGGCGTACGAACCCGCCAACCTCACGGGGTTCGGGCGCATCGCAGCCGCGGTCGAAGAGCACGACTGCCGGATGGTCGGTCAGCTCCTGCACTCGGGCAGACAGCAGGTGCGAGGTCCTGTGGCGAACAGTTCGATCGGGGTGTCGCCCCTGCCGGACCCTTACAGCTGGACGGTTCCGCACGTGATGTCCACGTCGGAGGTCCGGATGATCGCTGAGGCGTTCGTGGCTTCTGCCGCTGTCCTGCAGCGTGCGGGATTCTCCGGCGTCGAGGTGCACGCGGCGCACGGTCACCTGATCACGCAGTTCCTGTCGCCGTGGTCGAACACCAGACAGGACGAGTACGGCGGCGACCTGGACGGGCGGACCAGGTTCCTGCGCGAGATCCTGGCCGGCATCCGGTCGGTGTGCGGGACGGACTTCCTGCTGGGCTTGAAAATGCCGGGTGACGAGTTGGTCGAGGGAGGCATCACCGCGGAGGAGTCGGCCCGCATCGCGAATCGGGTCAGCCAGGAGACACCGCCGGACTACCTCGCGTTCGGCCAGGGCAACTCCTCGCTCAGCTTCGGCGACCACGTGCCCGACATGCACTACCCGCCTGGCCCGTATCTCGGGATCCAGCGGGATCTCAGGGCAGCGGTGAGCCTCCCGGTCCTGGCGTTCGGCCGCGTCACCTCTGCCGCCGAAGCCGAGGCCGTGGTCCGGGACGGGATCGGCGACCTGGTTGGCCTGGGACGCCTGCTGGTGGCCGATCCCGGGTTCCCGGCCAAGGTGCGCGCGGGCCGCGAGCGGGAGGTGCGGCCGTGCATCTACTGCAACGTCTGCTGGGCGGAGGTCACCAGTGGGCGCACGATCGCTTGTGTGGTCAACCCTGACCTCGGCACCGATGGTGAAGCCGCCCGCCGGGTCCGCAAGTCGACGAGGAAACGCGAGGTCACCGTGGTCGGCGCCGGTGTGGCAGGTCTTCGGGCCGCCGCGGCGGCGTCCGAACAGGGGCACCGGGTGACCTTGCTGGCCGGACCACACCTCGGCGGTAAGGCGAGGATGGAGTCGCTGTTGCCGGGACGGGCTGACATCGCCGCCATCCTGAACCACCAGCGGTGGTTGGTGGAGCGCAACGGCGTGCGCGTCGAGCAAAGTGCGCACGTGACGGAGGAGATGGTCCTCGCGACTGGTCCCGACGTCGTCGTCCTCGCCACCGGAGCGCACATGATGCGACCGCCCACCCTTGGCGCCCACAGCGAGGAGGGCGTCAGCGTGCGGGACTACCTGGTCCGCGATGACGTCGGAACTGACGACGGCACAGCGGTGCTGTTCGATTTCGACCACTCGGCCGGGACTTACGCGGTCGCCGACCTCTTGGCGCGGCGTTACCGCGACGTGGTGCTCATGACGCCCCGGACGTCCCTGGGCGACGCGGTGCCGTACGTGAGCCGCCTGGGCGTCTACCGGCGACTGCACGAGGCGGGCGTGCGCATCGAGTTGTCGGCCGAACCGTTGTTGTACAAGGACCATGTGCTGCGCTGTGCGAACGTCTTCACCGGGCAGCTCACCGAGATCGATGATGTGGCCCTGTTCACCTGGTCGACTCCCCGCCAGCCGCTCGACGAGCTGTCGCGTCCGTTGTCGGCGAGCGGAGTACCCGTCCACGTCATCGGGGACGCGTATGCGCCGGGGACCATGCTCACGTCGATCCGGGAGGCCGAGATGCTCGGCAGGCGACTGTGAGGGCACCTCAACGGTTGTTCCTCTGAGCTTCCGGTTCACTTAGTCAAATTCGTGGAGATGAAATGCTGAACAGCAGCACGGGCCGTTGCCCTGTGCAGGGGCGATTCGATCCGCTGGCTCCCGACTACATCGCGGACCCGTACCCGGCGCTCGCCACCCTGCGCGAGGAAAGCCCGGTCTTCTACGAGCCGCAACTCGACATGTGGCCGGTCACCAGGCACGAGGACGTCAAGCGAATCCTCACGGATCACGAGAGCTTCTCCGGTGCGATCACCCAGGTCCCCTTCTACCCGCTCGCGGAGGAAGCGAAGGAGATCCTCGACGCCGGGTTCCACGCCACCCCGACCGTCTCGAACTGCGACCCGCCCAAGCACACCAGGGTCCGCGCCTTCAACGTCAAGGCGTTCTCCGCCCGGAGGGTCGCAGGACTCGAACCGGTCATCCGCGCCTACACCACCGAACTGCTCGACAGCATCGCCTCGCGATCACGGTTCGACCTGGTGCACGAGTTGACGGCACCACTGCCCGCCAAGATCGTATTCAGCTTGATCGGCTTCCCCGAGCCGGACTGGGAAGCGCTCAAAGCGCTGGCTCTCAACCGCATGGCCTTCACCTGGGGACGGTCCACAACGGACGAGCAGGTCCGGATCGCGGGAAGAATGGTCGAATACTGGCAGTACTGCACGGACTTCGTTGCTGCGCGCAAGGAAGATCTGCAGGACGACTTCACCAGTGACCTGCTCCGTTCGCACCTCGCGGATCCCACCGCGTTGTCGGTCGAGGAGATCGTCAACGTCATCCACGCGGTGAGCTTCGCCGGCCACGAGACCACGACCAACGCGTCGTCGAGCACGGTGCAGCGGCTCCTCACGCACCGAGAACAGTGGGAGGCGATCTGCGCCGACCCCTCGCTGATCCCGAACGCGATCGAGGAGGGTCTGCGCTTCGACCCGAGTCTGCACACCTGGCGCAAGATCACCACCAGGCAGGTCAACATCGGCGGGGTCGACGTCCCGGCGGGCGCCAAGCTCCTCCTCCTCATCGGTTCCGCGAATCACGACCCGGTGCGGTTTCCCGACCCGGACCAGTTCGACGTCCACCGGTCCAACTCCCAGCAGCACCTCACTTTCGGCAGGGGAATCCACGCCTGCTTCGGTGCTCCGCTGGCTCGGCTGGAAATGCGGGTCATGCTGGAGGAGCTGACGGCACGCCTGCCACATCTGCGGCTCGCGGACGACGAAGTCTTGCGATATCACGAGAACGCGTGCTTCCGCGGCCCCGTGCGGCTGTGGGTGGACAACCCGGCCCCGGTCTGAGTCAGCACGGCGCACGCGATCAACCTGACCGTTCTGGCCAGAAGGCTGGCCGGAGCCGAGCGAGCGGGAGCTACGACGGTCACGACCACGGTCGTGCAGGAGGCGGTCCCGCACGGGGGCGTCGCCCGCGCATTGCAGAAGCAGGGCTTTGGGCAGTCACATCGAATGTCCGGGAGACGAACGCAGCTGCGGTCCTGGCGGGTGCACCAGCGCGCTGTCGCGGTGAACGAGGTTTGCGACGAGGCGGAGCGAATCGACCTCGGCGATGTCGAGACACACTGGACCTTCCGCCGTGACCGCGAACCGGGCGTTGTCCCGCGACCAGGTCTATGTGCTCGGCTGCTGGAACCAGCCCGATCGAGGAGAATTGCAGTGAGGTACTCGGAGCGTCAGGTCGCGTTGTCGGCCGATCCTCTTCGTGTGGCCGCCACGCTCGCGGCGACGTCGACCGAGGACCACGTTGTGCGTGCCGGGAAATACGTCCATGCAGGTCAGCAGGCGTCGGTTGGTAGCAGTCATCATCCGGCACGATCGCGGCCGTGCTGGTCCGGTTCACCTGTCGGGCCGTCTCCCACGCCTGTGCCGCGCTGTGGCTCTCGCGCATGACTGATCGTGAGAAGGACGTCGAGATTCTCGCTCTGCGCCATCAACTCGCAGTCCTGCGCCGGCAACTCGGAGATCAGCGTGCACGGTTGCAGCCTGAGGACAGGGCGTTGCTCGCAGCCTTGCTCATGCCCCTCGCCCGTGCGACGTTGCGTCGGTTCCGGCTGCTGGTCAGCCCGGATACGGTGTTGAGGTGGCACCGCGACTTGATGAAGCGCCGCCATGTCGAGCGGATGGCGCGGGAGAACGCCAGCTGGGGTTACCGCCGTATCCACGGTGAACTGCTCAAGCTCGGCCACCGCGCCGCTGCGTCAACTGTCCGCCGCGTATTGAAACGACTGCGGTACGCCGTCGCCGACCCGGGACACCGACACGTCGTGGCTGCGGTTCCTGCGTGCGCAAGCGGCGAGCATGCTGGCGTGCGCTTTCTTCCACGTAGATTGCACTGTCACCTTGAAACGCGTGTAGGTGTTCTTCGTGATGGAGGTCGGCACTCGCTACGTCCACATCCTCGGCACCACCGCCAACCCTGACGGGCGCTGGACCACACAGCACGCTCGTAACCTCCTTATGAGGCTGGATGACCGGGGCAGCGACTTCGATTCCTGGTTCGTGACAGAGTCGGCCAGTTCACGATGTCGTTCGCTGTCGTTCTCGCTGACGCCGGGATCGACGTCGTGAAGATCCCGCCGCGGTGTCTGCGGGCGAACTGCTACGCGGAGCGGTTTGTCGGCACCGTCAGACGCGAGCTCGCAGACCGGCTGCTCATCATCAATGAGCGTCACCTCCGGTCAGTGCTGAGCCGCTACCTGTCCCACTACAACCACCGACGATCACATCAAGCGCGGCACCACACCCCGCCGCAACCTGACCACCCCATTGCAGAGCCCGGCTGCAGATCCGTACGTTGCAGGCACGTATGCGGCGGCTTGATCAACGAGTACGAACCTGCGGCGGCCTGATACGAAGGTCAGACCCACCGGACCGCGTTTTGGCACCCCACAGGTTGACCTGGGCGATCTGACTGCTGGTGAGCGTCCACATCTTCCAGGTGATCGCCGCGGGTGTCCGGGTCTCGGTGACCGAACTGCGGACTTCCGCAGTTCGGTCGACTGAGCTGTTCAGCTTCGTTTGCGTCCTGGTCGGAGGGTGATCGCACCTCCGAGCAACCGGCAACCCGCGGGTGCGACCGACATGTGGATCCGCAGCGGCGTTGCGGTTATCCGCAGTCACACCATGGCGCTCTGTTCCTAGGCTCACCTGAGGGATGAGCCGAGTGGAACAGGACTGACGAGATGATCGAGGAGTTGGCAAGCAGGCCTCGTCATGGCCTCCTGTCGCGCCGACCGCCTCCTGTTCGGAGACGACCGGCGTCTGCTGGTCCGGTGCGCGGCTTTGCCCTGGGCCTCTCGGGTCGAAGTGGGCACGGTCGTGCGCGGGCATGGCTCACCGTTTCGTCACGTGGAACGGTGGCGGTTGAACTCACCACTCCCGGCGTCGTGCTAGTCGCTTGTGGACAGTGCGGATGCGTCAAATGTTTGCGGCCATGGTGTGGACGTCACTTGTCGGTGTCGTGTGCCGATCGGCGACAGGTTGTCGTCAGTGTTCCGGCAGGAGGAATGCTCGGTTGTGCGACGGCTTCACCGCTGCACTGGCGGCGATGATTGTTGCGCGGACAGGTCAAGGCTAGTTTCAAGGCAGGGGAGTACTGCCGCCAGAAGCGCTGGAAACGTTACGAGAAGCGGATTCTGCGGATCTGCCCGCGCTCCGGCCAGAAGACCGCAACCAGTTCCTGCGCTCGTGCTGTCACGACTGCAATTCCAGGTCGAGAAGATCCAGGCCGTCAATGGGGCGGAGTTCCAGACCCAGTTCCACGGGCACGTCCTGGACCAGGGAATCGGGTACATCCACATCCGCCCTGCCACGCGGGCTCAACGGGAAGGTCGAGGAGAGGGAGGACTACTACAACTACCACCGATCTCACGCCGGTCTCGGTGGACAAACTCCCCAGGAGAGGCTGCTGCAGAAGACCCAGGTTCAGCCTGTCACCAGCCAGCGTCAGTTGCACAGCCAGCCCACTACACCGCGACAACAGGGACAACGCATGGCGATCGACATTTCCGGCACGCTCGTGGACGCAATCACCTGCGCACCGGGCGACCGCGGTCGGATGATCTTCCCGGAGTCCACGGCCGTCCTGACCCGTGCCGAACTCGGCCCCCGCGCCAACGGCGTCGCCGCCGCACTGCTCGCCGCCGGCGCCGAACCCGGTGAGGTGGTCGGCGTGCTGCTGCCCGCTACTCCCTCCTTCCCGCCGGCTCTGCTCGGCGTGCTCACGATCGGCGCCGCCGCCAGCGTGCTACCGCTGCCCGCCGTCGCCCACGACGTCGACAGCGTCGCCGACGACATCGCCGCGTTCATCCGCACCGTCGGCATCCGGCACCTCGTGACCGGTGATCTCTTCGCCGCCGCGCTCGACCCGCTACTGCGCCGTTGCCCTGGACTGCGCATCGTCAACGCCGACCGGTGCGCGCCGACCACCCGCGTCCCGACCACGCACACCCCCGGCCCGGATGATCGCGCCGTCGTGCAGTTCACCTCCGGTACCACCGCCCGGCCGCAGGGCGTCGTGCTGTCCCACCGCGCCGTCCTCAACGGCGTCCTCGCCCCGGTCGCGCGCTGCGAACTCACCCCCGCCGACGTCGGCTACCAGTGGCTGCCGCTGTTCCACGACTTCGGCATGATCGGTCTGCTGATCTCGCTGTGCGCCGGGTTCGACACCCATCTCGTCTCACCGGCGACGTTCATCCGGCGCCCGGTGGACGCGCTGCGCTACCTCGGTGAGAACGGCGTCACGATCTGCACAGGACCGAACTTCGCCTACGACCGGCTGGCCGAGGCTGCCCGCACCGCCAACCCCGATGGACTCGACCTCGGACGCTGGCGCCTGGCGCTCAACGGCGGTGAGCCGGTCTCCCCGGCCACAGTCCACGCCGTCACCGAGGTCCTGGGCCGCCACGGACTGCCGGCCAGCGCGATGACCCCGGCTTACGGCATGGCCGAGTACTGCGCCGGCATCACCATCGATCTGCCGGGTCTGGCACCTCGTACCGTCACGCTCGACCGGGCTGCGGCCACTGACGGCCGGGTCGTCCCCGTCACCGAGGAATCCGGCTGGACGATCGTGTCGCAGGGCCCCCCGCTGCCCGGCACCGAAGTCAGGGTCGTCGACGCCGTAGGCACCGTCCTGCCCGAGGCCGGCGTCGGCGAACTCCAGGTGCGCGGCCCCAGCCTCATGGACACCTACCTCACCGATGATCCCGCGGCCGTCTCCAGCGCCCTGGACGACGGCTGGCTGCGCACCGGCGACCGGGGCTTCCTGCTGCGCGGGGAGGTGCACGTCGCGGGCAGGCACAAGAACATGATCATCGTGCGAGGCCGCAACGTCCACGCCGAGGAGGTCGAACACGTCGCCCGGCACGTGCCGGGCGTCTACCAGCGCCACTGCGTCGCGGTGGCCGATCAGGAGAGAGAGCGAGTGATCGTGGTCGTGGAAACCGTCGAAACCGACCGGGCGGCGGTGGCCGAGGGCGTGCGGCGGGCCGTCAGCGAACGCCTCGGCATCACCGATGCCGACGTGCGCACCGTCGACCGCCGCTGGCTGCCCCGCACCACCAGCGGCAAGTGGAAGCGCGACGAGCTCCGCCGTCGGCTGTTCGGAGACGAGACCGCGGCATGACCGCACAGGCGCACGACACCGAGCCCGCACCACCAAATCGGAGGGGAGACCGCGGCATGACCGAACTGGTACACGACAACGAGCCCTCAGCACTGACTGTGGTGATCCAGCAGCTCGCCAGGGTGCTGGAAATCCCCGCCGACCAGCTGGCGCCGGATGACCGGCTCGCCTACCTGCCGAATGTCGACTCGCTGCGACTGATGGACGCGATCACCGCCGTGGAGAGCATGAGCCGCGTCAAGCTCAGCGAGGACGACCTGGTGACTGCACGGACGGTCGCGCAGCTCGCGGCACTGGTCGAGTCCGCCAGGACCACGGATGCGAAGAGGGACCGGTCATGAGCCTGCCTGCCCTGGTCTTTCTGCCTGACGACGACACCAACACCGCCTACTACGCGCGACTGCGTGAATCCGCGTCCGTGCAGCAGGTGCAGCTACCCAACGGGTTCCCGATCTGGCTCGTGACCAGGTATGACGATGTGCGGGCCTGCCTGCGTGACGAGCGGCTCGCTGTCGACCCCCGGCTGCTGAGCTCCCCTGAGCACAAGTTCGGCGGACGGCGCGTTCCCGAGGACATCCTCACCTCCACGGGGCGGCACATGCTCAACACCGATGGAGACGAGCATCGCAGACTGCGGTCGTTGGTCAACGCCGAACTTTCCAGCGGTGCCGTGGGGCGCTGGCGCGCGACCGTCGACCGCATCGTGCACGAGCAGCTCGACCACCTCGACCGCCAGGGTGCCGCCGCAGGTGGCGGCCCGGTCAACCTGATGACCGCCTTCGCCAACCAGGTCCCTGTTGCAGTGATCAGCACCGTGCTCGGCCTGCGCCCGGCGGACACTCCAATGGCTGCCGCGCTGCTGCGTGAGCTGCTGTCCAGCAAGCCCACCGACAGTCCCGAGATGATCGGCTGGTATCACGAGCTGGTCGATCTCGTCCTTGCAACGATCGAACATCGCAGGCGCGACCCCGGCGAGGACTTAATTTCCATGCTGCTTGCCCGGTCGGAGTCCGTCGGCGTTCGCGACCTGCTCAGTACGGTCGTGGCGCTGTTCGTGGGAGGACCACCCACCACTGCGACCGCCATCGCCCACGGCGCCGCCACGCTCAGCACCCGGCCGGACCTGCGTGCTGACGTCCTGGGCAGCGAGGCATCCACCGCGCGGATCGTGGAGGAGCTGCTGCGTCACCACCCGCCGTTCCAGTTCGTCAGCTGGCGGTTCGCCACCGCCGACATTCACATCGGCGACGTCGTCATCCCGAAGGACGCGACCGTGCTGCTGTCGCTCGCCGCCGCCAACCGAGACCCTCGTGCCTACGACGATCCCGACGAGGTCCGTCCTCACCGCGATGGTGCGCCCACCCACCTGGCGTTCGGCAGCGGCGTGCACCGCTGCATCGGCGCGCCGCTGGCTCGCATGGAGATCACCGTCGCGGTCCGCTCGTTGTTCCTCCGCTTCCCGCGACTGCGGCTCGCCGTCGACCCGCGCGAGCTGTGCTGGAGTGACATGGTGTTCGACCGCAGGCTGGAGTCGATGCCCGTCAACCTAGACGGCGCGCCCGCATGAGGGTCTCCGGACGAGTGCGGATCTCTGCGGCCACGACATGGCTGCCTGCAGGACGGGACCGCGCCGCTGATGCGGTCACGGCGGGTGCGCTCAGCGACATCGACGCCCGGTCGGCTCCCTGCCACGAGGTCGCGGTCGCCGACGGGCAGCAGGCGTGGCAACTCGGCCTGACCGCCTGTCGAGACGTGCTCTCCACCACCGGGATCACGCCGGAGGAGGTCGATTTCCTCGCTTACGCGGGCATGTCCGCGGCTGACGAGGAACCCGCGTCCCCGGCACACCGGCTTGCCGCCGCGCTGGGAACCACTCACGCCGTCGCTGTCGGTGTGAGTCAGATGTCGAGCGGCGGCGACGCGGCGCTGCACGCCGCCATCACCACCCTGCTCACCGAACCCGACACCCACCATGCTCTCGCGTGCACCGGCACCAACACCCGCGACCTGCCTTACGACCGCTGGCGCACCGCGCCCGAGGTCGTGCTGGGCGACGGGGGCACCGCCGCGCTCCTGCATCGCGACCGGGGACCGCTGGCCGTGCTGGCCATCGCCCGGGCCGGCAACCCCCGACTGGAGAGCGCCTTCCCCCGTTTCCACCCCTTCCGGCCGCTCCCACCCGCACTCGACAACAGCGTCTCCTTGCTCGAGTTCCGGACGACCGCCGAGGAAATCCGTGCCACCGTCGCCACGGCGGTGCAGCAGGCGCTGTCCGACGCGGATCTGCATGACGCCGATCGCATTCAGGTCGTCTGCGCCCCGCGACTGCGCCTGCAAACGATCGGGTACACCGTGCTTCCCGTGCTCCCCGAAGCCGCGCGTGACCGCCTTGTGTTGTTCGGAGACACCACGGGTCACCTCGGTGCAGGTGACACAATCGCCAACCTCGACGACCTCCTTCGCCTCGACAGGCTGACCATCGGTGGTTGCGCGCTGCTAATTGGCCTCGGCGCGGGGTTCACCGCGACCGCGCTCGTTGTCGAGCGTTGCTGATTCTCAGCCCGGAAAGAGACGGAAATGGACGCACATCCAGATGAAGCTACCCTGTGGTTCCAGTCGGCGGTTCATCATCGATATGACGGCGATGTCGACGTCGGGCCTGTCGTATGTGCGGACATCTCTGTCTTGATACTCGGAAGCTGTTGCACGCCAACGGTTCTGTTGGACACCCAGCTAAGGCCGGTAAACGGGGGAAGAGAGTAAAGCAGTTCTCGCTCTTGAGAATCGATGAGTCCCCGTCCAATCGTTTCGGTGCTTCGGATCGTCAGCCGTGGTGTCATCCGGACGTGCTCGATCTCCCGAGTTTCAGCGTGGGGTCGGCGATCGTCTCGACGTTTGGGACAGGGGGTTGTTCGAGCTCTGATCGCGCGCCTAGGGTCGCAGTAACCGAGATGAACATATCGACAACCTTCGAGTCGCTGAGTGTGTCGACATCTTTGGCTACCGGCTTTCAAATTGTTAGCGATGTTTTCGGGTTCGGTGTTCATGAGATTCAACCGGAGGAAGAGATGCTCCCGTTGCGCGATGCGGCAGTTTCGGAGGAAGTGTTGCCGTGCTGCGCCGAGTGTGCCTCCGGCACTCCGGACTTCGGCTCCGCCGAAGTCTTCTCGAACGGGCATCCTCGGTGACACCACCGCGAAGCCTTCACGGGCACCGACCGGGACGAGGCCCGGGAAGCTCTGGCCAGAGCAGCGAGCTTCTTCAGCGATGTGATGTCGGGAAGGTGCGGAACCCGCCGGAAGGGCCTGATTGCTCACTTGCACCAGGCCGAACGCGCTGGCCGGATCTCGCGCAAGGACGTGCTGTCCAATCTCATCGGTGTAGTCGTCGGTGGCACGGTGGCACCTCGTCCGGCTCTCACCGGACTGGCTGTGCTGCTGGCTCAGGAACCCGACTGGTACGCCCGAGTGTCGGCGGAGCCAAAACTGGTGCCCGGCGAAACGCCGGTACTCCGGCAAAGGCCGGTGCCCCACGGCGTCGGCTCCGGCTCGGCCTTCGCGGTCGTGCACCGGCAACTCGGCGATCAGCGCCACGATGGCGGCCTGAAGACAGGGCGTTGCTCGCAGCCCTGCTCGTGCCCGTGGCCCGCGCGACGTTGCGCCGGCTCCGGCTGCTGGTCAGCCCGGATACAGTGCCGAGGTGGCATCGCGATCTGATGAAGTGCCGCCATGTCCGTAGGAGTATGAACCGAGAGCCTGGACGTCCGCGCACTGTCGATTCGATCCGCCGTCTCGTCCTGCGCCTGGGAACCGAGAACCCCTCACGGGGATATCGACGCATCCACGGCGAACTCACGCTTCTCGGGATCGCGATCGCTGCCTCGACGGTGTGGGAGATCCTCAAGACTGCCGGCGTCGATCCAGCTCCACGCCGGACAACCGTTACCTGGGCTGACTTCTTGCGTTCGCAGGCAGAGGCGATCCTGGCGATGGACTTCGTCGAAACTGTCACGCTCACAGGGCAGCGCCAATACATTCTCGCCGCCATCCACCATGCCGACAGGCGTGTGCCTATCCTCGGCGCCACCGCACACCCCACCCACGCCTGGGTTACCCAGGCTATCCGCAACCTCATGGACCTCGAAGACAGCGGACACCTTGCGCAGATCAGATTCCTTGTCCGTGATCGATACGCCAAATACCCCGGGTTGATCGACAGATCCTCGACACCGCGGGAACCGCTACGGTGCTGACCGGTGTCCGGATGCCCCGCATGAACTCCATCATCGGGCGCTGGGTGAAGACAGTCCGCGGCGAACCGCTGGACCGCACGTTGATCTGGAATCAGACACACCTACACCACGTGCTGCGCGAGTACGAGCGGCACTACAACGGACACCGAACCCACCGATCACTCGCCGCCGCAGCACCCTTAAGGGCCCGGCCGCAGCCTCTCGAGCCCGATCAGATCAAACGCCTCACCGTCGATCGATGTGACCGTCTTGGTGGAGTCATCCACGAGTATCACCGCGCCGTTTGACCAGCACGGATGCAGTTTTCGGCACGCACACCGCTGGGCCTGTGCAGGAAGGTGTGGGCGAGGAGTTGGTCGATCAAGTCCGCGAGCAACGCCTGCAGATTCACTATGACGACCACCGTCTTGAAATTCGATCCGCACCACTAATGCTGGAAACCATGGAACCTGCTCGTCGTCCAGTTCAACCGGCGCTCGCGTTGGATTGGTGTGCTGACGTAAAAGTGTCCGAAATATGAATTACCCCACGGGATTCTGGGGAATCCCGTGGGGGTAAGAGAATGTCCGAGGGACTTGGCCTCCCACGTGTAGCAAGGGTGCGCCGTTTGTGTGTTCATGCACCATTGAATAGCTCGAATCCAGTATAGAGGGCCAGTGGACACTAATAAATCTTTCGCCGCTGGGTTGTATCGACTGGAGCAAGAAATTTCGTGGCGACCCGTTGGACCGCGCTCTGATCTGGAATCAGGCCCATCTGCGGCAGGCGCTGTGTGAGTACGAGCGGCACTACAGCGAGCGCCGAGCCCACCGATCGCTCGCTGGCGCTGCACCCCTGCGGATCGGCCTCAGCCTGTCGTACCCACTCTGATCGGACGCTTCATCATAGACCGACATGATCTTCTCGGCTTAGTCATCCACGACGATCGTCATGCACCTTGACCCGCTCGGACATAGTTTTTGGCACGCACGAGGCGGAGAACGTGGTGCGGGCCCGGATATTCATGGCGATGTGTACTTACATCAGTCTTCAGTAGTTGTAGTACCTCATCAGCTGCCCGCTGACGTGCCTGGGTTCACCAGCCGCGAGCCTGAGCTCGAAGCGCTGGATGCCTTCCTTTCTCTGAACACGGCCGCCCGGTGTGCCGCGCCCGCCGCCGTCGACTCCTGCGGCAGCCGCCAGCTCGCGGTCCTCCGCGTGGGTTGCCCTGCAGCTCACCCATCGGTGCACCCAGACGAAGACCGAAGAACATCAGCGCGCTGCCTTCTCGTCGCCCCGCGGCAGCGGTACGGGAACGTTCGAGGAGAGCAGGTTTTCGGCGCGCAGGTCGGACCAGACGCCGGCGGGCACCTCGGCGGCGGCCATCGCGGCGTTCTCGGTGGCCTCCGCGGCCGACCGGGCACCGACCGCGATGGCCCGCACCGCCGGGTGGCCGAACGGGAAGTGCAGCGCCGCCTGCGGGAGCGGGACTCCGTGCCGCCGGCAGATCTCGGCGATCCTGCGGGCGCGTTCGACCAGCGCGGCCGGTGCCCTCGTGTAGTCGTGCGTCGCGTCAGCCGGGACCTCGCGGCGGGCCAGCAGTCCGGAGTTGAAGACACCGGCTGCCACAACGGAAATGCCCCGTTCCGAACACCTCGCGAGGAAATCCGCCGTCGTGGCGTGTTCCAGCAACGTGTACCGGCCGGCCAGCATGACGTGGTCCAGGGGGAACTCCGGCACGAACCGCTCGGCCACCTGCCACCGGTTCACACCCACGCCGATCCAGCGGATCACGCCCTGGGCCTTCAGCTCCGCCAAGGCCGGCAACGCCTCGCGGAGGGCCTGCTCGCAGTGGTCGTCCGGGTCGTGGACGTAGACGAGGTCGATCCGGTCCAGGCCGAGCCGGGCCAGCGAGGCCTCCAGCGACCGGCGCACCCCGTCCGCGCTGAAGTCCCACACCCGGCGCTGGGTCGCAGGCACCGCGAAGCCGTTAGCCAGGTCGTCGCCGCCGCTGTCGCAGGGCTGCAGCAGCCTGCCGACCTTGGTCGAGATGACGAACTCCGAACGGGGCCGATCCGCCAGCGCTGCCCCGAGCCTCCGTTCCGACAGGCCGAGGCCGTAGTGCGGAGCGGTGTCGAAGTACCGGACACCGGCTCGCCACGCGGCGTCGGTGGTGGCACGGGCGTCCACTTCGGACACGGCACGGTACAGGTTTCCCAGTGCGGACCCGCCGAGGCCGAGTCCGTTGATCACGGCAGCTCCCACACGAACTTCGCGTCCGAGCGGCCCGAGTCGTAGTCGAGTGGAGCGTCGAGGAACTCGTCCATCTTCTTCTGCCACGGGATGTCGGCCGGGTGTCCGTGCATCTGTTCCATCATGGCCGCGTAGTCGTCCACCTCGACGACGTGGAACAGGTCGAGACCGCTGCGCCAGATCCGCCACGAACGCACGCCCGCCGCACGCAGCGCCGCGTCGAGGTCGTCGGGAATCCGGGCGTGCGCGGCCTCGTAGGCGGCTTCCTTGCCCGGCTTGAGCCTGGTGTGCAGGGCGACTGTCTCCATCGTGCCGGTACCTTCCGATCGAGTTGCTGGGCGGCGGGGCCGCGGTTCAGGGGTTGAGGTTCGTCGCGGCGGCGCGTTCGGCGCACTTTCGTTCGACCAGCGGCTTGAGGAAGCTGAGCCCGGCCCGCGCGTCGTGGTCGGGGGCGATGCCGCGGCGGTGGAACCCCGTCTCGGCCGTGAGATAACCGTCGAAGCCCGTGTCGAGCAGGGCGTCGGCCAGGCCTTCCCAGTCTTCGTCCCCTTGGCCTGCCGGCAACCGCGTCTGCGTGGCCGTCGTGTCGGCGATGTGGACCTGGTGCAGGTCCGCACCCATCAGGTGGACGTGGTCGGTGAGCGACTCCCGCCGGTAGCGGACGTGGTTGCAGTCGAACATCACCTTCACGTTCGACCGCCCGATGTCCTCCATCAGCTCCATGGCGTCCTCGCCGCTCTCACACAGGTTCGAGTTCTCCGCGAGCGGCTCGATCACCACGGTGAGGCCGTACTGCGCCGCGTCGTCGGCCACCTGGGCCAGGCATTCGCGCGACCACGCCCATGCTTGCCGCCGCCGGGTGCCGAACACGGTCCATCCAGGTAGGTAGACCATCGATCCGGCGCCCCACTCGGCGCACAATTCGCTGATCGCGCGGTAGTGCTCCACAGTCGCTTCGCGTTCTTCGACAACGGGAGAACTCGGGTTGTAGCCGGGTCCCCCGGAAGGCGCCGGGCCGATGCCCGAGACCTCGATGCCGTGGTCGTCGAGCAGGCTGCGCACCTCGCGCCGTCTGGCCTGGCTCAGGTACGGCGGATAGGCATGGGGTGCGGCGGCGCCGAGCTCGATGCCGTCGTAGCCGATCCGGGCCAGCCGCTTGATGGTCTCGTCCAGGGTGTACGCGGGGACCCAGCTGCCGAAGCTGGAGTAGGACCAGGTGTGGTAGCCGAACTTGATCGCCATGGGCTTTCGCCTCTCGAAGGGGTCAGCGTTCGAAGAGCTCTCGAAGATGACTTCCGAGGAAGACACCGTCGGGGTCCCAGGCTCTGCGCAGTTCCTGGAACCGGTCCCACTCCGGGTAGCGCGCGGCCAGCTCCTGGCCTGTCCTGAAGTGGACCTTGGCCCAGTGCGGGCGGCCTTCGAACTCCCACAGCACCGAGTCCACGGCGCGAAGCGGTGCGATCCACCCCTCGGGATCCCGCGCTGACACGGCGTGTGTCACGCCGATGTGACAGGTGGTGAACTGCCTGCTCGGACTGAGCCAGGCGGTGTCCGCGGCGGTGAAGCGGACGTCCACCGGGGCGCTGACGCGCAACCCGCCTCGGCGTACCTCCCGGACCAGGGCACGGATCGCGTCGGCCGCTCGTTCGAACGGGACGCTGTACTCGGTGCCCTGCACGGGTGGTGGGAGGTGGTGCAGGAGAGCGTCGTCGCAGCGCATGACCTGCGCACCGCCCCGGCCGGCCGCCAGGGCGGCCGCGTAGTGCGCGGCGCCCGCCACCCGCGGCGGCCAGGAGTTGTTGCACAGCGCGGAGAGCAGCGCACCGGGCGGTCCCGGCGACGGGGTGGGTGGCTCGTTCGTCGGCGCGGCCTCCCAGACGATCGCCTGGGAGGTGTGCGGGTACCACCAGAAGCCACCGAAGTGGACTTCCCGGAACTCGTCGAGACCGGCCAGGACATCGGTCAGCGGCCTGCGGAGAACGACTTTGCGCAGCCTGTGGCCGGGCACGACGGCGAAGGTGAGGTCCAAGACCACGCCGAGACAGCCCAGGTGCACGCGGACGCCGTCGAGCTCCGGGTCGTCCTGCGTGATCGCGCGCACCTGACCGTCCGCGGTCAGGATCCGCGCCGACACGACGTGACTGGAGAGCGTGCCATGCCTGGGGCTGCTTCCATGAGTGGCTGTGGCCACGACACCGCCGACGGTCTGTTCGTCGATCGCGCTCTGGTTCGGCAACGCGAAGCCCGCCGCGGCGAGTTCCCGGTTCAGTTCGCGCATCGTCGTGCCTGCCTTCACCGTGACCGTCATGGCCAACGGATCGATGGCGACGACGCCCCGGTGCTCACGCAGGTCGATCAGTGTCCGGCCGGACGGCGCGACGAGGTTCGCGTAGGAGTGCCCCGACCCCACCACGCTGATGCCGCGGGCACGTGCGGTGTCGTCGAGCACGATCTCGCGCAGCTGTTCCGTGGTGCCGGGAGCGAGGAGGCGGTCCGCGATGCCGCGGACCGCCCCGCTCCAGTTGGACCACGCCGTGCCCCGGTGTTCTCCGGTTGTGGTTTCCGGGCCTGGTGTCAACCGCGGTGCGTCGGTCATCACTACCTCGTGGTCAGCCGCTCGGCAAACTCGTCCGTCGTCATCCGCTCCGCCTGGCGCGACTCGAAGTACCATTCGGCGAGCCTCTTGAGGCCGGTGTGGAACGGCACCTCGGGCGTCCAGCCGAGCCGCTCGGCCGCCATGGCAGCGGACGCGACCCGGTTGTAGGGGCCGGTCGGTTTGTCCGGCAGCGGCTTGATCTCCGTGTCGGCCTGGCCGGTGAACTCCAGGATCATCCTGGCCGCTTCCTTGACCTGGATCGGCTCCTCGGTACCGAGGTTGATCGCGCTGCCGTCGTGGACGCGTTCTCCGGCGAGGACCAAGCCGCGCACGATGTCCGTGACGTAGGTCCAGTTGCGGATCTGGGTCCCGTCACCCCAGACCTCGAAGGGCTTCTGCTGGATGAACGCCCGGCCCACCATGGCGGTCAGGGCATGACTCTCCGGGCAACGCTCGCCGTAGACCGTGAACAGGCGGCACGACACCGACGGGAACCCGAGTTCGCTGTGGAGCGCGGCGAGCCGCTGTTCCGTCATGAGCTTGGCCCAGCCGTAGATCCCGTCCGCGTGGAACGGCGGCCCCACCTGGGATTCGGTGAGCCGGACCTCCTCGTTCACGTCGGCCTGCAGATCGACCGGGTACACGCAGCCGGAGGAAGCGAAGACGAAGTTCTCCACCCCCGCGTCGACCGCCGCCTGGGAGACCACCCCGTCCAGGACGAAGTTGCGCGAGCACGCGGCTTGGTGCAGCTCGATGAACCCCCGTCCCCCGTGGATCGCGGCGAGGTGGAAGACGACGTCGATGCCGCGCACCACCTCGGCGGCGAGCCGCGGATCGCAGAGGTCGCCCTCCACGAACTCCCAGGCGGACTCCGGAACAGCGCTGAGGTTCTCCAGGCGTCCTGAACTGAGGTCGTCGGCGACGCGCACCTTGGCACCGGCACCGACCAAATGCTCCACCAGGTGTGATCCGATGAACGAGCAGCCGCCGGTGACCAGCACTCGCTTACCGCGCCAGAATTCCTGCTGGGGCATGAGGGATCTCCATTCGTGAGATCGGGCTGCGGTGTTTTTCGTGGCAGCCGCTGACGAGATTTCTCGATGACCGGGAGAACTGTCCCCGGCACCGCGGTGCCGGTCGGAGGAAGCGAGTATGCGTCAGCCGGCATCGTCCGTGCATAACCCGTTCCGCCTCGCGGAACGGGTTATGCACGAGTCCGGCGGAGCAGAATTGATTCCAGCGTACGGAACGAGGGCTGGCCCATCGCGCAGTCGGCCCCTACCTTCCTGCGGGAATATGCTCAAGGCGGCGGCCGGTCCGGAATGCGAGTCCGGACGCGGCCGTGATCATCGCTGGAAGGCGGAGGACGATGGCTGGACCGCTCAATTCCGTGCAGTCGGAGGCACTGCCCGCTCTATCCGCGCTCGACTGGCGTGACGGCCGCGGTGCTGAAGGACAAGCCTGGGTACCGGAGCAGCTGTACCGCGAGATCCTGGAAAGGATGCCCGTCGTCTGCGTGGACACGCTCGTCGTCCGCGTCGGCGAGGCGCTGCTCACCCGCCGCCGCCAGGAACCTCAGGCAGGTTCGTTGTGGCTGCAAGGTGGCCGCATGCGCAAGGGCGAGCAACTCGCCGAGGCCGCGTTGCGCACGGCCGAGCAGGAGTCCGGGCTGAGCCTGACCTTGCGCGGTGTGCTGGGAACCTTCTCCACCGTCTTCGAGGCCTCAGCGCACGGCGACTCTCCCACCCACACCGTCAACGTCACCTTTCTCGCCAACGCCGAACACGACGCCCGGCCACAGGTCGACAGCACGCATGACGACTTCGTCTGGTGGCCGCTGACGGAACCCACCGGGAACGCCTACCTCGACCAGCTCTTCGTTCTGGCGACGCAGCACCTGAGCGCCGCAGGGTGAAGTGAGCCGATGATCGCCGAGGGTGAGCTGCCCGGAGTGGTGCACGTCGGGAGCACCGAACCCCGCAGGTTCACCGCCGAAGGGGAGATCGAGGCGCTTCAGCTCGTCGCGGGGGCCTGGCGACCCGCTACGGCACCGGATGAACGCACGCGACCCCGCGTTCTCAACCTCTCGGGCAAGCGCAGCCAGCCGGTCCTTGCTGTTGCGGAAACACGCTCGATTGCCTGTTGCCGATATCTCACCGCGCGAGCGAGGAGTTCGCCCTTTCCCAGCGCGGAATCATGATCTCGACGGGCGTTCTGATCATCCTGCCTCTTCGTCATGGGCGGCCAAGATCTTTTCGATCGCATCCAGCAACAGCAGTGCGAGCTTAGCGACGATCGCTCTGCCACCGACTGGCTCTGCGCACGACGTCTGTCACAGACCTCCTAACCGGACCACCTACGTCGGTGATCCACGCTCGCAAGCGCACACTCGACGTGCGAGTCCTGATCAGGTTCACCTCACCTCACCGGCAACGGTGCATCCTGTCGTCAACGGTCGGCGTTGCAAGAACTGCACCACGACGGCAGACCGGCCGGCTGACTGTGCCGGATAGCGGCACATCGTTCCGGGTCGTCGGCGGCGCGAACGCGCCTCGGTGCCGCACGGACCAAGTGCTGGAGTGCCGATGAGGCCGCAGCAGCACAGAATGCTCAACCGGGTACTCGCCGCGCTGACGATCGTGGTGTTGCTCGCCCTGGGGCCGGATCAACGCCAGCAGGTTTTGAGGCGCATTACAACGAGCACCGGCCTCACCAGGCACGGGACCAGCGACCACCAGGCATCCAACAGCACCTCGCAGCGGCGCGTGACCTCGACAGCCTTCGTCGTCGACCACTACGCACCCGGATACTCGGTGGGGTGATCAACGAGTACAGGTACGCTGCGTGAGCTGCATCGATGACTTTCGAGCGGCACACGGTTGAGCCGTGCGAGCAGCGACTGACCGAGCTTCTCGCATCCGGGGCGCAGCGGGTCGTTCGCGACGTCCGCCTCCGGCGGTACCGATCGTTCCCGCATCACCCCCAAGATGTGCCGCGTCACCGTGGGACAGCCACCGGTGGCGTCGACGAAGGCCTGGGTGAACTTCTCGTCCGGCGTCCGCCCGAGCATCCTCTCGGTGAGCTGCGGGACGTCGGACGAGGTGAAGAACGCGAGCTTCATCCGTTCGGAGTAGATCTCCAGCTCCGCGATCAGCAGGGGGTCGGTCGCCAGGATCCAGGGGGTGCGCGTAACGAGGATCACGACCGGGAGCTTGACGACCCGGTACACGAGGTAGTTCAGCCAGCGCAACGACTGCACGTCCGCCTACTGCACGTCGTCGACGGCCAGACACAGCGGCGCGCGCTGGGCGCACTCCGCCGTGAAGCGGAAGACGTCCCCTATCGACCGGTGGGACTGGAACTCGCTGTTCTCACCCGCATCGGCGGTGAGGTGCCGGGAGACGAGGTCGTGCCCGTCAGGCGGCTCCACCGTCCTGGCCGCGCAGGCGCCGTTCGAAGAGCTGCTGGACCACGGCGAAGGGCATTTCCCGCTCCATCAGCGAGGCCTTCGCCCGGCACACCACGAACCCGCGCTCGTGGGCGAGTTCGCACGCCACGTCCAGCAGTGCGGTTTTGCCGATCCCTGGCGCGCCCTCGACCAGGAGCGTAGACGGGATCGCGCGTTTCGCCGATTCGAGAGCTTCGGCGATGCGTTCTCACTCCGCACCGCGACCAACGAGGACGGCACCGCTGCCTGAGTGCTGGTGTGCGTCGGCGACCATTTGTGCGCTCCGTAGTTGTCAACTAAGCCAATCGGGTGGTCGTTGTTCCAAATGGTTCCGTATCGGCTTCCTGTCGATTCCAGGGCACGGGTGTCCGTGCAGTCAAGTTCTTGATCCTCGGTGTGTCGCGAATATTTTCGTGGGCTGAATCCGCACGTGGGAACGGCCTGGTGCACGTGAGCGGGCGGAAACGCCGCACGGGACGTGCAAGACCGCGAGATTGATCTCATTTGCCACGGGGTGACGCCGCCCAGTGCATTCGTACGGGCCCGTTCGAATGCGCTGCGGGTGCGTTCGTCGAATGGCGGAACGCATCATCCGCGTTTCTCCTGTGGTGTGTCGGTTGGATGGGCGGACCAGTGAAGCGGCAGGTCCCGGCTGTGGACAACCGTAGTGTCCTGCTACGCGATCGGCGATGTGCTCACTCCCACGCGGCGAGCTGAGCCGGCCGTCCGGGTCCGGCGATCGGACTGCGGACTTCCGCCGTCGATCGCCGCGAAGCTGTTCAATCTCGATTTCGTCCTCTTCAGAGGATGGTGGAGAAGGAGCCCGGCGCCGGGTGGTGGTCGCGCGGGCCACAAGAGATGACGACAAAAGGCTGGTGACAGTGATCACTGGCTTTCGGCAGGTGCGCACCGGTTGCCGGGACCTCCGTCCGCGTTGTCGCCTGCGACGGCACTGGCTGCCGGGAGAATAATCGGCGCTGACTGCGCGAAGGGGCGCGGTCCGCTGTCCGGAACGCGTGGTCGTGGCGGCGCGTGCACGACTGCCATTCTGTCGGCCAAGCGATGTCCCGGCTTCTCCCGGAGCCGGCCCCTGCCTTCCCCCGGTGCTCCGAAACCCGTTTCCCGCTCCATCGTGAGGATCATCATCGTGTCTCATTCGTCTTCCGCCGAGCCGGTCTTCCTGTTCCCAGGACAGGGCGGGTACCTGCCCGGTTGCCTTTCGCGCGTGTGCGCCGGCCGTGCACTGCCGGCCGTTGTCGGACAGGTGGACGCACTGTCGCTCCGGTACGGCGGGCCCACGATCTCCGGTCTGCTGGAGGGTGCGGACGCGCCGTCGCTGGACACCCTGCTGGCCAGTGACGTGCCCGCCCTCAGCCTGGCCATCTTCGCCACCGAACTGGCCGTCCGCGACCTCGCGCGCGACCTCGCCAGCGTCACGCCGGGCCTGGTGATCGGCCACAGCTTCGGTGAGTTCGCGGCATTGACCGCCGCGGGAGCCCTGGATTTGGCGGACGGGGTGAGGCTGGTGATCGCCAGGGACCGCGCGCTGCGCGCCGCGGGCGACACCGAGGGAGGAATGGTCGCGTTGCGCGTCGGACGGCAGCGGGCGGACGCCGTCGTCGGCTCCCTGGCCGACCGCGGCCTCGCGGTCGCGGCCCACAACGGCTACGACCAGGTCGTGGTGTCGGGTCCGCACGAGTCGCTGGACCGGCTGACGGCGCTGGCGGGCCTGCTCGGGATCGAGGCGACCCGTCTGCGCGTCCCGTACCCGTTCCACAACCGGCTGCTGGGGGAGGCGAACCGGCTGTTCGAAGCCGACGTGGCCGGCGTCCGGGTGCGCGCTCCGAGGGTGCCCATGTACTCGCCCGTGCTGGGCCGTCACGTCGAGTCGGAGCAGGACGGCCGCGAGATCCTCACCAGCCACCTCGAACGGGAGGTCGGCTTCCTGCCGGCGCTGGTGTCGGTGCGGGGTGACGGGTTCACCCACTTCCTCGAGTGCGGCGCCCGCTGCGCCCTGACCGATCTCGTGAACGCGAACCTGCCCGGAGTGCGGACCGCGGCGCCGTTGCGGCAGCGCCGGACGTTCGACGAACTGCGCGGCGTCTTCGCCGCGTTCTCCAGCACGGAGGCCGGGACGGACGCGGTGCCGGCCGCGAGCTCCTGGACGGCCGCGCCACCGGTCGTGAGTGCCGGAACGTCCGCGTCGCCGGCCGCGAGTTCGGGAACGGACGTGCCACCGGTCGAGCAGGCACGGCCGACCGCACCGCGGGTGGAGCAGGCCGTGGCTCCCGTTCGCACGACGGAACCCACACCCGTTGAACCCTCGCCTTCCGGCGCCGGGGACGTCACAGGTCTGGTGGACGAGCTGCGCACCCTGTACGCCTCCGCTGTCGGTTACCCGGAAGAGGTGTTCGAAGCCGACATCGAGCTCGAGGCGGACCTCGGCATCGACTCCATCCGGCAGACCGAGCTGCTCCAGCGGGCTCGGCAGAAGTACGACCTCCCCGAGGCCGACATCCGGATCACCGACTACACCACCCTGGAGTCGATCGCCGGTCTGCTCACCGAACTCGGCGCCGGGCGGGTGAGGGCGTGAACAGTCCCCGTGCAGGCGCTTTCGCCGATCGCATCTGCCTGGTGACGGGAGGGTCCAAGGGACAGGGCCGGGCCATCGCACGCGAACTGGCCCGCGGCGGTGGCCATGTGATCGTGAACTGGTTCCACGACATCGACGCGGCGCGGCAGACCGTCGCGGACATCCTCGCGGAAGGCGGTTCCGCGGAGCACCTGCGGGCGAGCGTGGCCAAGCAGGACGCGGTCGAGGAGATGTTCTCCGAGGTCGCGCGCCGGCACGGCCGGCTCGACGTGCTGGTCAACAACGCCGCGCGCGGCGTCTTCGAGCCCGGCCACGTGCTCACCGACCGCGACTGGGAGAGGGCGATCGACACGAACGTCCACGGTCCCCGCCGTTGTTGTCGTGCCGCGTTCCCGCTCATGAAGGAACGCGGCGGCGCGATCGTGAACCTGGGTTCGATCGGCACCAGCGTCGTCATCGACAACTACAGCTGCGTTGCCGTGTGCAAGGGCGCCCTGGAGCAGCTGACGAAGTACCTCGCCGTGGAGTTCGGTCCGCACGGCGTCCGCGTGAACATGGCCTCCGCCGGCATGCTGGTCAGCAAGACCGTGGAGCTGTTCCCCCGCAGTGAAGAGGTGCTGGAGGCGACGGTCGCGGGCACCCCGCTCGGCCGGCTGGGCACCGTGGAGGAGCACGCGAAGCTCGTGGCCTTCCTCGCGTCGCCGGAAGCGTCCTGGATGACGGGGGAGAACGTCGTCAACGACGGCGGGATCCGCCTGGGAGGCGCGCTGATCCGCGCCGGGGGCACGTGGGGCGGTGCCGCTCGCCCGGCCGCGGCGCTCGTCGAGCCCGGTGTGCCGGCGGACAGCGCGTCCGCGGGTGCCGCTGACCGCGTGTCCGCACCTGCTTCCGGCAGCGCGCCCGTACGCGCGTCCAACGGTGTGCCCGTCCGCACCTCCGGCCGCGCGGCCGGGAACACCCCTGACCGTGCGGAGGACGACGGCGCCATCGCCGTCGTCGGCATGGGGCTGGTCGTCCCCGGCGCGGAGTCGCCCGAGCAGTTCTGGGAACTGCTGCGCACCGGCGAGCCCGCGTTCAGCGAACCGGGGGACCGCTATCCGCAGGACACCTTCTGGGCCGGCGATCCGGGCGATCGCGACCGCACGTACGCGCGCACAGCGGGTTTCGTCCGGATGGGACGGCACGAGGACGTCGCTCCCGACGCCAGCCTGTCGTCGTCCTGGCTGCGTCGCGCCCTGGAGCAGGCGTTGCCGGACGGGCCGTCGTCCCGTTCCTCGCTGTTCATCGGCGCCTGTTCCGACGGCGACCAGCACTTCGAGCAGGCCATGGTCGTCGAGGGGTACGCCCGCCTGCTCGCCGAGAACTGGCCCTCGCCGTCGGGCCCGGACGCGGAACGGCTGCGCTCGGTGCTGCGGGAGCGCTACCGGCTGGCCGCGGGCAGCCCCGAGGACCACCTGCCGGACGGGGTCGTGCGCAACGCCGTGCGCGGCCTGCTGCCCGACACCACGCCCGTCACGGTCGTGGACACCGCGTGCTCCTCGTCGCTCTACGCCATCGACCTTGGCGTGGCGGCACTGCGGGAAGGCAGCACCGACCTGGCGTTGTGCGGCGGCTACTTCATGGTCACCCCGCGGTTCAACGTGCTGTTCAGCAAGCTCGGCGGCCTCAGCCACCGGGGAGCGGTCAACGCGTTCGACGGTTCCGCCGACGGCACGCTCTTCTCCGACGGCGCGGCGGTGGTGGCACTGCGCCGGCTGGCTGACGCCCGGCGCGACGGCCAGCAGGTGCTCGGCGTATTGGCGGGGTTCGGCGCCGCGGCCGACGGCCGGGGCAAGGCCATCGCCGCTCCCAACCGCCGCGGGCAGGAACTGGCGATCGCACGCGCCGGGCACGGACAGGAGCGCCACCCGGTCTGGGTGGTCGGGCACGGCACCGGCACCCGAGCCGGTGACGAGGTCGAGCTCGCCGCGCTGAACGAGTCGGCGGCCGGCGAGGAAGTGCTGTGCACCAGCAACAAGTCCCTGATCGGGCACACGGGGTGGGCCGCGGGCGCGGTGTCGGTGATCCACGCGCTGCTCGCCCTGCGCCACGGCGTGGTCCCCGCCCAGCGGCCACAACCCGGTGCGGCGGCGACCGCGGAGCACGTCACCGTTCCCACGCGGGACACGCCGCTGCCCGCCGGACCGCGCCTGGTCGGCGTGTCCGGGTTCGGGTTCGGCGGGACGAACGGGCACCTGCTGCTGGCTGACGAGCCCGGTCCGGGCGAGTCCGCACCCGCCGCGCGGCCCCCGGCGAAGGACGACCGGATCGTTCTGGTCGCGTGGAGTGCCCACCTGCCGGGCGCACCGACCTCGGCCGAAGTGGCGGCGCGCCTGGGCGACGGGCGAGCGCCCGCTGACGACACCGGCTTCCCCCTGCCCTACCCGGCGCCGCAGTGGAAGGTGAGCAGGCTGCCCGCCGCGGTGTCGGACGCCGTCGACCGCACCCAGCTGATGGCGTTGGACGTGGCCGAACGCTTCCTGGCCGAGCACGGGCACCTGTGGGAGGGGCGCGAGGAGACCACCGGTGTCGTCGCCGCGCACTACGGGCCGACCTTGTCCTGGTACCAGTCGGCGCTGCGCTGCTACGCCGACGACCTGCTCGACGTGACGCCGGGCGGGCTCGACCCGCACGAGTACGCGGAGGCCGCGCGAGCCGCGGGCCACACGGTGCGGGCGGGAACCCCCGAGTCCACTCCGGACACCCAGCCCGGGCTGATGGGCAACGTCATCGCGTCGCGCATCGCCAACCGCCACAACCTCAACGGCGCGGTGCAGCTCGCCGACGCCGGACCGGACTCCACCGCGCACGCGGTCCAGACGGCGGTGCGGCACCTCCGCGGCGGAACGCTGGACCTGGCGCTCGTGCTCAGCCTCAACGGCAACAGCACCGACGAACTGCGTGCTCTGCTTGGTCGCGGTCCTCTCGGCGAAGGGGCTTTCCTGTTCGCCCTGGCGCGGGAGAACACCGCGGCGGCCGCCGGGTGGCCCGTGCTCTGCGAGATCTCGGTCGCCACCGGGGGTACCGAAGCCCGAGCCCCACGGCCGGTGGACTATCTCGGAGCCAACGGCGCGTGTGACCTCATCGGCGAGCTCGACCGGCTGGGCGAGGCTCCCCGCGTGGTCGCCGGCGGCCCTTCGGCGCCGGGGATCGTCCTGACACCGCACCGGGCCACCCGGCCGGCGCCGCGCAACGAGCGCTACGTCTGCACCTACGTCGAAGAACCGGCTCCCGACGCCGAGTGGACCACCGCTCCCGGGCCGGACTGGCTCGTCGTGGTGCAGCCCGGATGCGAGGAGTCGGTACCCGCACGCGTGCGGGAGTCCGGTGCCCACGTCCACGTGCTGGACGAAAGCGCACCGGTCGAAGCCCAGTTCCCCGACGCCGCGACGGGCGCGGGCCGGTTCAGCCACATCCGCCTCTTCGCCTCCACCGGCGCGGCGGCACCCGGTGACATCGTGGAGGAGGAAACTCTCCGCGCACACGAAGCGCTGTTCCTCGCGGCGAAGTCGTGCCGCGACCGGATCGACGCCGGTGGCTCCCTCGGGGTGCATCTCGTCGACGAACTGCGCAGCGGTGTCCCGCACTCCTCCACCGGCCTGTTCACCGGCATCGTCAGCAGCCTCGCCTGGGACCTCCGCGAAGCGCGGCTGGCCGTGGTGATCAGCTCTGAGACCGGCGGCTGGGACACCCTGAACCGGGAGCTGGCCGGGTACCGCGGCTATCCGGCGGTGCTGCACCACGACGGTGTGCGGTTGCGCACCAAGCTGGTGCCCGCGCCGCTCGACCTGAGCTCGAACGTGTCGCCGTTGCGACCGGGATCGGTGGTCGTGATCACCGGCGGCGCGCGGGGGATCACCGCCGCCTGCGCCAAGGAACTGGCCGCGCGCACGCCGCTGCGGTTGTGGCTGCTGGGGTCGTCCCGGCTGCAGGACGTGCCGGAGGAGCTGCTGGACGCCGGCGACGAGCAGCTCCCCGGCCTGCGGGCGAACTTCCTCAAGACCGAACGCGCCCGCACCCCCGGTGCCACGGTGCGAGAGGTCATGGCCCGGTTCGACCGCCTGCTCAACGCCCGCGAGTCGCAGCGGAACCTGCGGGAACTGCGTGCGCTCTGCGGACAGGACGCGGTCGACTACCTCACCTGCGACCTCACCGACGCCGAGGCCGTCCGCTCGACCGTCGAGGCGATCCGGCAGGTCACCCCGGACGTCGACCTGCTCGTGCACGGCGCCGGCCTGCACAACGGCGGCGACATCGCCCGGCTGACGGTCAACGGGCTGCGGCACATCCGCGGGGTCAAGGTCGACGGCTACCGCAACCTCAAGGCCGCGTTCGGCACCGCCCAGCCCGCCCAGTGGTGCAACTTCGGCTCGGTGGCAGGCCTCGTGGGACTGCCGGGCGAGACCGACTACGCGCCCGGCAACGACTTCCTCCACGGCGCGGCCCGCCAGGCGGCGCTGGTCCGCGGCGCGGACGAGCGCACGCTGATCTGGCCGATCTGGGCGGAGATCGGCATGGGCGGGTCGGAGCTGATGCAGGGCAACAACGAACGAGCGGGGATCATGGCTCCGCTCGCCCCTGCCGAGGGCGTCCGGCACCTGGCCGCCGAGCTGAGCACGCCCTCGGTCGCCCAGCCGCTGGTGGCGTTCCTCAACGCGAAGGAACGCGCGACGTTCGGCGAGCAGTTCCCCGGCTTCGTGCACCCGGTGCCGGAACGCACCCGGTGGATGCTCGACACCCCGCACCGCATCACGCGTGCTGCCACCCAGTGGCTGCTGGACCTCGGTGAGCGCACTGCGGGTTTCCTGGTCGACCACACGGTGAACGGCAAACCGACCATGCACGGCACCGGACTGGCCACCATCGCGGCCGAAGCGGCGACGGCGGTGGTTCCTGGCTTGCCCGTCCGCACCCTGGAGAACCTGCGGTTCTCGGCGTTCGTCGCGCCGAAGGCCGGGCCGGACAACCCCTACCGGGTGACCGCGCGGCCGGACGGTCCGGACCGCGTGCACGTCCGGATCACCAGCGACGTGGTGGACCGGCGAGGCCGGGTGCTGCGCGCGGACCGCGAGCACTTCGCGTGCCACGTGGTGCTGGGCAACCTCCCGGTGCCTCCGCCCGCCCGGGACGTCGTCACCGACCGGCCGTCGGAAGATCCCTACTACCGCGAGGACAGTGCCGTGGTCCTGCGAGGGGTCTACCGCGCGAGCACCGACGGCAGGGAAGGCCCGGACGGCACCAGTTCCCGATGGGTGCTGGTCCCGCCCGGCACCCAAGCGGACCACGCACTCCTGGAGAACCCGCCGGTCCCCACGGTGATGCTGGACGCGCTGGCCCGGACCCGCTTGCTGCGCACCGACGGCAACGGCGTCCACCTCGTCGCGGTACCCCGGTTCATCGACCGCATCGAGTTCTTCACGACCGGAAGCGACGCGGAGGTGAGCAAGTCCCACCCGGACGGCATCCGGCTCATCCACGTCGACGACGCGAACGTCGAGGAGGCGGTGAGCGCGGACGGCCGGGTCCTCATCCGCATCTCCGGTTGCGAGACGTTCGACGTCGGCGACACCAGCTGAGCGTGACGGCCCCGATCACCGCGATCGGGGCCCTCGCGGAATCCGGCCCGAACCGGATGCCCAGCCCCACCGGCCCGGCGGCTGATGTCGTCGTGCCGGTGGGCTCCGCGCTCGTCATCATCGGCCGGCCGCATCCGCGCTGCGGCCGGCTCCTGGAGCTGGCTGGGAGATCCCGTGAGGTGGAGGCGGCTTGGCCGAGATCTGTGAGGTAGCAATGACGCGTTTGAGTTCTGGTAGCCCGGACAACGACGTCGCCGTCGTGGATCTGGGACTGCGGTTGGTCGGTGGCATCTGCGAACCGGCGGATTTCTGGGCCGGCTTGATCGCGGCACGCAGTGAGGTCGGAGACCTTCCCCGCGACCGGTGGTCGTCGTACCCGGCACACGGTCCCGCTGCCGTCGCCGCGGTGAACCGGGCAGTCAGCCGCGCCGCCTACCTGGAGAACGCCGCGGACTTCGACGCCGAGTTCTTCGGCGTCACACCGAAAGAAGCGGTCCTGATGGACCCGCAGCGCAACCGGCTCCGCGTCGATGCCGCGCCCTTCCTCATCCCCGCCCGCGCAAGCACCTGCCGCACGAACGCGGCCCGTTCGTGACCGGGCCCGTGCACCCGGCTGGCAGAACCGGCCAAACCTTGGAGAACCACAGTGCAGTATTGGGAACGTCAGGTCGCGTTGCCGGTCGATCCTCTTCGCGTGGCCACTGCGCTCGCGGGCACGTCGACCGAGGACAACGTGCTCTACGAGAACCAGGGATCGATCTGCTGGGGTGAAGGCGCCCACGCGACCGTGACCACACGGGCGGGCGAACCGCTGCCGGCGATCGCCTCCCGGCTCGCGGAGGTCGACGTCGAGGACTGGCGCGCTTACGGCTGGGCCACCTTCGAACTGTCCTATGCGTTGCACGGAATGGAAGACGTGCCGGAGTCCGGCGCGGTCACCTTGATGATCCCGAGGCGTGAGGTGCGCGTCGAAAACGGCACCGCCCTGCTGCGCGCGCTCACCGCGGCCGACCTGGACGCGCTGGAGACGCGGCTCGCCGATGCGGTGCTGACCGGCGGAATCGAGCCGGTGGAGACGCGCGTCAAAGTCGACGTGGACGGCCACGACGCTGAGAGCTACCGGGAGGCGGTCGCGGCGGCCATCGCGGAGATCCGCTCCGGTGCGCTCGACAAGGTGATCCTCTCCCGGGTGGTACCGGTACCCGAGGACATCGACATGCCCACGACCTACCTCACCGGCCGGCTTGCCAACAGCCCGGCACGCTCGTTCCTGCTGCGCCTGCACGGCTGGCGGGCGCTGGGGTTCAGTCCGGAGATCGTGATGAGCGTGAGTTCCGGACGCGAGGTGGTCACCCAGCCGCTGGCCGGCACGCGCGCCTTCCTCGGCGACCACGACGCCGACCAGGCACGGCGTGACGAGCTCTACCGCGACTCGAAGGAGGTTTTCGAACACGCGATCTCGGTGCGTGTGGCGGCGGTCGAACTGTCCACCGTGTGCACGCCGTCGACCGTCCGTGTCGAAGAGTTCATGGGCGTGAAGGAACGCGGCAGCGTGCAGCACCTCGCCTCCCAGCTCACGGGTTCACTGGCACCGGGTCGCACCGGCTGGGACGCGTTCGCCGCGCTCTTCCCGGCGGTCACGGCGTCCGGTGTCCCGAAGGCACCCGCCTGCGAGCTGATCCGGCGGGCCGAGACGCAGCCACGCGGCCTCTACAGCGGCGCCGTGCTGATCGTCGATCCGGACGGCGCCATCGACGCTGCCCTCGTCCTGCGCAGCGTGTTCTGCCGCGATGGCAGCACCTGGCTGCGAGCGGGCGCGGGCATCGTCGCCCAGTCCACCCCCGAACGGGAACTGGAGGAGACGCGGGAGAAGCTGCGCAGCGTGTCGCGCTTCCTCGTGCCGGCAGGCGTGGTGGCCGCCGGCTAGCCGCCGTTCGGAAGTCCGCTTCCCACCAACGACTGGAGGTCGTCGATGAACGTCTCGAGTGGTGGCAGGGCGAGCATGTCGCGGCGGATTCGCCTGGCGTTGCTCCGGTACCGCGGGTCCTCCAGGACTTTCCGGCAGGCGGCCAGAACGTCGTCGGCCGTCATGGTTTCGGTGTGCAGCTGCTCGCCGACGCCGGCTTCCACACACCTGCGTGCGTTGTACGGCTGTTCCGAGAACATCGGCGTGCAGACGAGCGGAACGCCACAGCGCATCGCTTCACGGACGCTGTTGTGACCGGCGTGCGTGATGAAGAGATCGCAGCACTCCAGCAGAAGCGGCTGGGAACCGACTCCACCACAGTGGACGGCAGGGCGCCGAACACTTCGTGCGCCACGTCGCGTCCTGTGCTGACCACTGCGACGCAGTCCAGTCGTGCCAAGGCCGTGACGACGGATTTGAGCAGGGAAAGGCCGTCTGACGCGAACGCGGCCAGCGTGCCCAAGCTCGCGAACACCCACGGCTTGTCGGTGGGCAACTCCGCCAGAGCGGGCGGCAGGGCGTCGCCCCGCCTGCCGGGGTTCTCGTGCCGGTAGAACCTGGAGTGGGGAACGGCCGCCTCTGCCGCGTCGTAGGTCTCGGGCATCAGGCAGGCGTGCAGGTGGCGGAAGTTGGCCTCCCCGGTGGGATCGGGCGGCAGGCCGAACGAGGCGCGGAGCGGGGCCATCAGCGGAGCGAGCGTGGAAGGGGGCGAGATCACGTTGATCGCGCCTCCGATCGCGACGGAGGCGCGCGGCACGCCGAGCACTTCGGCGGCGAGCACGCCGCCGAACTCGAGCGTGCTGCGGACGATGACATCGGGGTTCGGCGTCACCCGGTAGTGCGCGCCATTCATCCTTCAAGGCCGGGTGAGGCTCGTTTCCGTCGCGGAGCGCAAGCCCTGCCGCATCTGCCAGTGGCCGACCCGCTCATGACCAGGAAACACTTCGCCTCGGCCAACCGCCACGACAAGCCGCCGATCGATTGGCATCGGCAACCGCCGCTACCGGGCAAGCAGCCTGGCCTTACATCTGGCTCAACACGGGCGACCGCCATGGGGTTCAGGCGGTTGACCTCTACCCTCTGCCTACTCGCGCTTACGTAGCACGTGAAACGGAACGAGCTGGTCCACCAAGTGCAGCTTTTCACGGCGCCCGTCGGCATAGCCGATCTCGTAGTTCACGACGCCGAGCCAGTCACCTTCCACACCGGGAAAGCGCCCGTGGAGTCGGCCTTGCACTTCGCCGGTGAGGTCGAGGCCGGTCGGAATGACATGCCTGGCCGCGCCGGGCGCACGGGCGAACAGCCTGTCCAGCCGAATACCGACCCCGGTGAGTACGGCCCTTCGGCCATGGACATCGTCGCCTTCCCAGACGGTGAACGGACTAGTGAGCGTCATCGACGCGTGCCGTGGACAACGCTCGCTGCGCGCGGCCGAGAGCGAGCTCGTTGTACAGCTCCTCGCACAGTTCGGCACGGTCAGGAGCGGGTGCCGTGGCGGCCAGCCGCCAGAAGTGATCGGCGCCGCTGTTGGCGCAAGCCAGGCAGCTGATGTGAACCTCACCGTCGTGCACGACTGCTCGGAACTGCGAGTGGCCGAGGGTGTGTCGCCCGAGCTTGCACCTCGCTGGCAAGAGGGCCACCGGTTGCCCAGTCGTGTCGTACCTGAAGGTGAGCGTGCCGTCCATTTGGGACGGTTTGAGAAGCTGCCAATCCATGACGGGAGAACCTATCAGTGCATTCGTACATATGTTCGATTGGATGCGTGTGGCGTGTTCGAGGTCTGTCCAATCTGGTCAGCGCGTGCCGGATGGGCCTTCCGTTGGGCCAGTGACCGCCAGCGGGTGCTCCTCGTCTGTGAGTGCGGCGAGCGCGGTGGCGACTTCGTCGAGGGTGGCTCGGACGTAGGTGGTCGCGGCGCCGGCGTCGCTCTTGCCGAAGTGTCCGGCGAACGCCCGCGCGACGGCGTAGCCGAAGTGTCGCTCGACCCATGTCAGCGTGGTGTAGCGAATCCAGTGAGTGCTCACTTGCTGCGTTGCCACCCATGGCAGGTGTTTGCCGAGCCGTTGCCATAGGTAGTCGTAGCGGCGCCTGGTGATCGGGTCGCCGTTGCGGTAGCGCAGAAGCTGCTCGCTGCCGACAGCGCCTCGCTGTTCGCCCAGCACGAGGAGGTGTCTCATCAGCGTTGGCGAGACCGGTTGCCATCGCACGGTGTCGCCCTTCTCGAGGAGCCTGACCAGACATTGCTCGGGGTCCAGGTCGCATCGTCGGAGCGCGAGTGCGCCGCCGCGACGTGCGGCGGTCTCGGTGTGGAAGCGGAGCAGGACGAGGTCGAGCTCGGGATCGTTGCCCGTCGCCCCAGCGACTTCATTGATCTCCCGGAGCCGGTTGTCGGGAAGCGCCCGGCGGGTGTTGGCGAGGCGGCGAGGTTTGGCGACGCGTCGTGCCGGGTTGTCGCTTTCGGACATCAGGCGGTCCGCGATCGCGTGCTGGTAGACGCAGCGGGCCGCCGCGATGAGGTGCTCGGCTGCTGAGCGGCCGCCGCGGGAGTTCTTGCGGACGATGGCGTCTGCCTTGGTTCGCTCGGCGAGCTGCTTGATGTCCAGCGGTGTGGGCTCGTCGAGCGGCCGGTCGCCCCACTCGTCGACGATGCGGTTCCAGTACGTCTCGTAGACGCGCAGCGTGCCGGCGGGCACGGCCTTGGCCACGCGCCCGACATACTCGCGGATGCTCGGCATCGGGGTCGGTGCTGGTTGGTCGAGCAGTTGTTCGGGCCGGACCCCGAGGCGGTTGAGCAGGACTCGCACCGCCTCGAGGTCGATGTCGTTCACGACGACTCTTCGCGCGCGAACGCGACGAGCGCCTCGTCGAGCGCTGAGGTCGTGCAGACGACCAGGAGGTCACGGGCGGCAGAGGTTGTGAGCAGAAGGCCGTCGCCCGTGCGTAGCTGACAGCGGTGCCGGATGGCTGCCGGTAGCCGGACGTGGCCGAGCTTCGTGACGGTCGCGGTGCCGGGGGAACGACTGAGCACGATGACCTGGTCGTTTAGCACGGTCGGCTTCAGCGAGGTGCCCGGCGGCCAGTTGAGCAGCCGGACCAACGACCTGTCGCCGAGACGACCGCGGCCGTCGATGGTCGTGAACGCGTAGCGCGAGAAACTCCGTTGGCCTCGCTCGGGGGGTCGGGCAACCGGGAGTCCGGCGATCCGAGGTGAACGCATGGCGCGGCTGGCGGGGCCGGCGGCCAAATTCTCGGCCAGAGCTTCGACGAGGTTCATGCCACACGTCCTCGGGCTGACGCGTGCATAGCTTCGTGGAAGTCTTCGAGCAGTGTCGTGACGGCGTGGGCGGCTTGGTGCGGGACAACACCGTTGCCGAGGATGCGCAGGTGGTCAACGCGGAGCAGCGGAACGTCGGTGACCCATCCAGGTCGTAGGCCCATGAGGTGCTCGACGAATGCGGGAGACAGCACCGGGCCGCCGTGTGTACCAGGGACGGTCGGGTGTGGTGTGGCACGACCTGTTGAGTGCTCCCATCGGCCTACGACGTCGGAGTAGACGCGCCAGCTCGTGCGCGAGGGTGGCGGAGTACTGGGCGAGCGGCCTTGGATGACAGCGTCGACCTGCGCCTGGATCTTGGCACTCGTCGGCCCGCTACAAGCGTCGCGTTGACGACGTCGTGCAGACTCACCTGGCGACCCAGGGCACGGCGTCGAGTGGGATCGGCGGGACCGCGGTTGTCGCCGTCGCGCGCCTGCGGTGTCGGAAACAGCGGGCCAGGCGAGCAAGAAGACGCGTTCGCGGCGGTGCGGCGCGTCGACGTCGGAGGCGCGAACGCTGCGCCAGACCGCGTCATACCCTGCCTCGGCCAAGTCCCCGAGAACACGGTGAAGTCCGCCGTTTCTCCAGCGGAGTGCGGCGACGTTCTCCACGATGACGAACTGCGGTCGTAGAACGCGAATGCACGCCACGATGTCAATCCACACTCCACTGCGCGTTCCCTCCGTGATGCCCTTGCGTTGTCCAGCGGCGGAAATCTCCTGGCAGGGAAACCCGACAGCGAGAGCGTCGACGGGGGCGACCGTCGTCCAGTCGACGAGGCGAAGGTCGCCGAGGTTCGGCACGCCCGGCATGCGGGCGGCAAGGACCTCTTGAACCTGCGGGTCGGGGTCGGCGCACCACGCGATGCGACCGCCGCCGAAGGCAGCCAGCACGCCGAGGTCCAAGCCGCCGTAGCCGGTGCAGAGCGAACCCAGCACCGGACCAGGGCTGGACCTGACGGACAGGTCCGATGCGGTGCGCGTGCTCATGCGGCACGCGCTTCGACTGCCGCAGTGCGGGACGGACGAAGTGGTGTGCGGAAGACGAGGACGTCTTCGTGTGCGATGAGGTGGAGGGGGAGACCGGCCTCGCGCTGCTTGCGGAGGAAGTCGCGCTGGAAGAACGAACCGCGGGCGACGAAGTCGTGCTCGGCCACCCGTGCGAGCAGGGCGACGCACCGTTCCACCGGGATGAGGCCTGCGTTGCGGCCGCAGGTGAGGATCTGGGAGGGCAGGTCGATGAGCTCGGCGTGTTCGCGCCACGGTCGGACCGTGATGGCGATGTGTCCGCCGGGGCGCATGAACTCGGCGAGCGCGGTGAGGATGCGGGTGAAGCCGCTGAGCAACCGGTGGTGTCCGATGTTGGCGAGGTTGCCGCGGTCGAGCGTGCTGCCGTATTGGTGGAAGTACTTTTGAATACCTTCGCCCGGTGCCACTGCCACCCTGCCGTGCGTTGATGGTCCGTACGGCGGTGAGGTCACGACCAGTGCGGCCTCGCCGCGCAGTTCGGCGGGCAACAGCGTGGACAGCTGGCGAGCATCGCCGTGGAACACCTGGCCGTCGTGGTCGATGCCGTGCTCGGTCGCGAGGGCCAGGTTGTTGTTGGCGACGGTGACCCAGTGCGGCTCGTACTCGATGCCCACTGCTCGCCGTCCTAGATGGACGGCTTCTACGACCGTTGTGCCGATGCCGCACATCGGGTCCAGCACGAGGTCGCCTGGCTTGGTGTAGTGCGCGATGGCGTAGCGCGCGACGTCGGGCAGCATCTTCGCGGGATGGGCGGTCGACTCGCGGGTGTAGCGGTTCTTCCGCTGGGTCGAGGGCGCGGTCTGGGCTGTCGCCCACACCGACATCGGGAGTTCGTTGTTCATCGAGTGACCCCCGTTTCGATGACAGCCTGTGCGGCCGCGAGCGGTCGAGCGGCGTGGTCGTGCGGCTGAGCGAACACCAGTACGTCCGAGTGGATCCGCAGGTGTGGAGAGGGAATGCCGCGTACCGCGGCGCGGTGTCGTGCGCGACGAAGTTCTTCTGCGTCGTGGTCGTTGAGGTCGACTTGGAACCGGCCGCTGTGGATCGGGGCGTGCACGGCGACGATGTGCTGGAGATAGAGCAGATCGGCGTGCTGGGCGCTGGTGACGAGCTGGCCGGTGCGGTCGATCAGCTCTCCGCCGGCCGAGTCGTTGTGGGTCAGCGCCACGAAGATGCCGCCGACTCGGAGCAGGCGTGCCGCAGCGAGCACGACCTGGTCCGCGAGCTCCGCGCCGGTCTGTTGAGGTGGCGTGCTGGTGACAACCAAGTCAGCGATTGCAGCCAGTCCCAGCTCCACATCGGACTCGAAGTTCGTCCGACGGCCGAGGTCGTTCGCGGCTTCGATCGCTGCCGTCGTAGAGCTTGAACTCCCCGGCCAAGGCAGAACAACGACTTGGTCCCGCGGACGGCTGAAGGCGCAGATCAACTTCTCGACCAGCGGCACCGGCCAGTCCTCATCGAGCGGAACTTGGACAGGACCGCAAGCCCACACGGTCGCTGGTGTCGGACTCGTCGTAGGTGAGGGCGAGTGCCTCGTCGGCCGGGCCGGGCTGACCCTGCTGACGTTGGGTGCGGTCGGGTAGGGCCTGCGGTTGTCGTCGGCCGGTGCTGCAGGTGGCCGCGTGCCAGGACGGCGTGCCGTCCCATCGGTGCTTCGAGAATCGCCGAGACGCGTCACGGATCCTCCAGATTCGGGGATGCCGCCTGATCGGCAGGCGGTGATTGACACCCCTGAACTCCGAATCCAGATCCTGTGCGGGACGCGCGATTTCTCGGCGGTCTTCAGATGGCTTTTGTGCCGGTGACCGATCGGGTACCGGACAGGTACCGGGTCGCTAATCCGCTGGTAGAGGTCGTGCGAAGCGAGCTGACCGCATTCAGTCACCGGGGTCTGCTGCACGAGTAGGTGACAGTTGTAGTCACGCAGCCCGGCTGGCTGGCGTGGTCATGATTACCTCGTACTCGATCGGGGTCAACCTGCCGAGGGCAGCCTGGCGTCGACGGCGGTGGTAGGTGCGCTCGATCCAGGTCACGATCGCGATCCGCAGTTCCTCGCGAGTGTTCCAGGTACGCCGGTCGAGAACGTTGTTCTGCAGCAACGCGAAGAAGCTCTCCATCGCGGCGTTGTCGCCCGCCGCGCCGACCCGGCCCATCGACCCGGTCAAGCCGTGACGAGCGAGCGCGCGGACGAATTTCCTGG
>NZ_FOFR01000030.1 GCF_900110955.1 Lentzea xinjiangensis | reverse complement strand
GTGGTCCACACCGACCGCGGATCGCAATTCCGATCAAGAAAGTTCGTCCGCGCGCTCGCTCGTCACGGCTTGACCGGGTCGATGGGCCGGGTCGGCGCGGCGGGCGACAACGCCGCGATGGAGAGCTTCTTCGCGTTGCTGCAGAACAACGTTCTCGACCGGCGTACCTGGAACACTCGCGAGGAACTGCGGATCGCGATCGTCACCTGGATCGAGCGCACCTACCACCGCCGACGACGCCAAACCGGCCTCGGCCGGTTGACCCCCGTCGAATACGAAGCAATCATGACCACGCCAGCCAGCCAGGCTGCGTGACTACAACTGTCACCTACTCGTGCAGCAGACCCAAACCTGGAACAATCCGAACGCTGGTCGGCCCCTGGAGAAACCCCATGGCGTGGTTCTCTGCTGCTCTCAGGTGAGGAAGACGACCGGACTTACACATGGTGGCCTTGGTTGTTCGTGCAGTTCGGCGGATTGGTGGAGGTTGTCAGCGTGGCTGCCTCCTGCGGTGTGCCTGCGCGGGCGATAATCCTTCATCCGAGGTCGTCTATAGCGCTTCGCGCGAGTGCTTCGGCAGCTCTGTTGTTCGCGGTGTGTGGCTCACGCCCGCCTTCCGCACGGCGCCCTCACCGGCCGAAATTTCGGTGAGCGGGACGTGCCCAGCAGGAGCGGACTGGGCACGTCCCGCCGGCGTCAGGTCGACGCCACACGACGGCAGGGCTTAGCCGAGGTTCCCGATCCTCGACGCCGCTTGCCGTCGTGCACCACCGGGCAGCCGTCCCCCGACGGTGCCCGTGTCTTGGACGCGACAGGTGAGGACGCAGGTGCCCGTCGCGCGGGTGGGGCGACCATCGACACGGTCAGCAGTCACGGGCTTGCATACTCATGTAGCTCTCTTCGGGTCATGAGGTGGCGGGGTCATTGCGACTGATCAGCTAGACATCGGCCAGCGGCGGCCAACATCGGGTTGAGTACTTCACTTCCAATCGGCGCTAACGGAAGCGTCCGCGGCGTGGCCTGCGTTTTTCGACAGGGCGCGGTACGGTGCATTCGCGGTTTGTCACCGGTATTCCCGCGGTTTGCACCCAATCCAGCAGTGGTGACGTAGCGGCGTCCCAGTTCTCCTCACCGCAGTCGTCGACCAGCGTGGTCGCGGTGCGCATCAGCGCGGTCGACGCTCGCGGCCGTTCCACGACGCGCACCTCGCGTCTGTCCACATAGGACGCGAGTGAGGTGGAGAGCGGCGCGGGCATCCACCTGTACTGGCTGGCTTTGTAGCGCTGCTGTGCAGCGCGCACGACGCTGGCCACGGTCCCTGATGGGCACAGCAGGGTGACGCCGGAGCTGTGTGGGAACATCGCCAGCGCCGCGACCACAGCCTGAACTTGCGCAACTCTTTCATGGTGGTCGGCGCCCCTGACACGGCTTACGCGGACCCACCCACCGCTGGTGAGCGCCACCCCCGCCGCCAGCATCTGGTGAGTGCTGGGCAGCCGGTGCAGCCGTGCATCGAAGGTGACCATGCGCGGGTCGGTTTGTTCGTGGAAATCTGTCCACGCCCGGCCGTGCGGCCGAATGACCTGCGGCTCGCCGCTCAACCGCTCGATGAGGGCGGTGTCTGGCCTTTGCGCGTTGAAGAAGCTGCGCTCGACTCGTACAGCCTGGTTCCGGCACGCGAGCCGGCGCAGGACGCGTTCGTCGTCGACAAGGCCCTGCACCGTGTCGGATGTGACAGCTCGGCACGTGCACTGGGCCAGCACGAGCCATTGCCCGGACAGCAGTGGCGCGTGGCGCACGGTCAGCCGGTGGTCAAACTCGTAGGCAAGGTTCGCCGCCTGTCTGACGGGGATCGCGAAACGTGACGCGGTGGCCGGGCGTGCGTTCGGATTCTGCGAGGTTCGTCCGTGGTGATCGGTCAACAGCTCGTCTCCCCGCCGCGCGCTGCACCGGGCTGCGCAGGCGATGCCGGTCGTGGCGGTGGGTTGCGGAGTGGCTGGTGACTGGGTTCCACGTAGATGTGGACCAGTGTGGGCGCGGTGGCGTGAAGCGCGTCCGTCAACGCGTCACGCAGCGCGGCCGGGGCCGTCACGCTGAAGGCGTGGCAGCCCATGCTCTGCGCGAGCCCGACGAAGTCGAGGCCGTTGATGTCGAGGCCGGGAACGCCGTGTGCGCCTGCGTCGGCCGCCATGGCGTGCAGGGCGCCGTACCCGCTGTTGTCCAGCACGATGATGGTGATCGGTGTGTGCTGCTGGGCTGCGGTCCACAGCGCTTGGGGCCGGTACATCAGGGAGCCGTCGCCGACCAGGGCCACGATGCGGCGGGTGGGTGCGGCCAGCGCGGCGCCGACGGCGGCCGGGACGCTGTAGCCCAGTACGCCGCCGCCGGTGGTCAGGAATCCGGCGTCGGTGTGCGTGATCGGCAGATGCCGGTGCAGCTCGGTGCGGTGGCTGGGGATTTCCTCGACCACCACGGCGTCGGCGGGCAGGAGTTCGGCGAGCGTGGCGAGTACCTGTGCGGCGGTGATCGTCTCGCTTTGCGGTGGTGCTGGCGTGGGTGTGCGCTGGGGCGGTGGCGGCACGGGTGTCCAGGACGCGGTCGCGGTGATCAGGCTGTCGATACCGAGCGCGAGGCTGGTGTGGATGCCGATGGCGTCAGCAGGGGTGCGGGCCAGGATTTGGGGGTCGTCGCTGACCACGAAGAGCCTCGACAGCGCGTGTTGTGCCTGCGTGGGCACGTGGTAGGTGAACGCGGGCGCGCCGAGCACGACGATCGCGTCGTAGCCGGTCAGCGCGGCGGTCAGCGGCCCTTCGGATGCGGCGAGGTGTCCGGCGAAGCGTGGGTGATTCTCGGGGAAGCTGCAGCGGTGCGACAGCGGTGCTGCCCACACGTCGGGGCCCAGCCGGTCGACGAGCGTGACCAGTGCCGGGACGGCGCCCTCCTGGTCCGCGGCCGCGCCGACGACGAACGCGGTGCGCGAGCTGCGCCCGAGCACGTCGACGAGTTCCCGCACCGCTGTCGGGTCCGGGCCGCAGGGCGCTGGCCGTGGCCGGTCGCCTACCGGTGAGGCGGGCGCGGCCCAGTCATCGGCCGGCACGGACAGCAGCACCGGCCCGCAGGGTGGCTGGGTCGCGATCTGCACGGCGCGCGCGAGGGTCTCGGGCACGTCCTGCGCGCGAGCAGGCTGGCAGGCCTGCTTGAAGTAGGTGCCGCCGAGGCCGGTGGGGTCGAGGTTGGCCAGGAACGGGTCGTGCGGCAGCATCGCGCGGGCTTGCTGGCCCGCGAGCACGACGAGCGGCGTCCGGTTGTGGTGGGCGGTGATGATGGCACCCATGGCGTTGCCGATGCCGGCGGCGGAGTGCAGGTTGACCAGCACCGGGCCGCTGGTGATCTGCGCGTAGCCGTCCGCCATCGCCGTGGCGGCGCCTTCCTCGAGGGCGAGCACGTACCGGAAGTCGATCGGCCACGGTGCGAGGAAGCCGAGTTCGGTCGAGCCGGGATTGCCGAACACGGTGGTCATGTCCTGGGCGCGCAGGAAGTCGTGGACGGCGTCGCGGACGGTCGGCACGGGTGTACTCCTGGATTCGTGGGGGTCAGCCGAGGCGCCTGCGGGTGCCAGCGTCGCGGTGAGATCGGCGGCGAGCTCGGCGCGCAGGGCGACGAAGGCGGCGGACTCGCGGGTGCGGATTTGGTGGCGTGGTGCGGGCAGGTCCACGGTGAGGGTGCTGTGGACGGTGGTGGCGGGGCCGCGGGAGAGGGTCAGTACGCGGTCGCCGAGGTATGCGGCTTCGTCGAGGTCGTGGGTGACCAGTACGGTGGTGACGGCGTGCTGGTGGCGGACGCGCAGCAGCAGGTCTTCGAGTTCGAAGCGGGTCTGGGCGTCGACGGAGGCGAACGGCTCGTCCAGCAGCAGGATGGCGGGCCGGGTCGCGAGCGCGCGGGCCAGCGCCACCCGCTGCTGCATGCCGCCGGAGAGCTGCGCCGGCCGCTTGCGGTCCACATCGGACAGGCCTACCGAGGTGAGTGCGTCGCGGACCCGTTGCGTGCGTTCGGTTTTGTCCAGTCCGGTGTCGAGCAGGGGCAGGGCGACGGTGTCGGCGACGCGTAGCCAGGGCGGCAGTGAGCGGTGGTAGTCCTGCAGCACGACGGCGATGCCGCGGTCGAGGTCGGTGACCGGCTGGCCGGCGACCTCGACGCGGCCGCGGGTCGGGGGCTGCAGACCGGCGAGGATGCGCAGCAGGGTGGTCTTGCCGCAGCCGGACGGGCCGACCACGCACAGCATCTCCCCCTCGGCGACGGTGAAGGAGACATCCTCCAGCGTCGGCTGGGCGTCGTAGGTGTGGCCGACGTCGGTCACGGTCAGCGCAGGGATGGTCATCGTGCCGGTCCTCGGCGCTCGGTGTCGTGGTGCTGCCAGGCGAGCAGGTGGCGCTGGGTGCGCTGCAGCAGCAGGTGCAGGGTGTAGCCCAGCGCGCCGATCAGGCAGATCCACGCCCACATCTGCGGCAGCGCGAAGGTGCTGCGGGAGAGGTTGAGCTGGTAGCCGATGCCGCTGGTGCTGCCCACGAGCTCGGAGATGACCATGAGGATCAGCGCGATGGCCAGGCTGATCCTCAGGCCGGCGAAGATCCGTGGTGCGGCGGCGGGGATGACGATCCAGAGCACCCACCGCGCCCGGCTCAGCCGGAAGGCGCGCATGGTGTCGGTGAGCTCGGGGGTGATGGCGCGGGCGCCGTCGAGGGTGTTGAGCAGCACCGGCCAGATCACTCCGGTGATGATCGTGACCACCTCCATGGTGGTGGTCAGGCCGAGGATGACCAGGAAGACGGGCACGAGCAGCGGCTGCGGCACCGCGCGGGCGAGAGCGATCGGCACACGCGCGTAGGCGAACGCCCTCGGGCAGCGGCCCAGCCACAACCCCAAGGCCACGCCGAGCAGTCCCGCGCCGGCCCAGCCGCCGAGCATCCGGGCCAGGCTCGGCACGATGTCGGCGGTGACCGTGTCGCCCAGCCACAGCCGCGAGGGCGGGCCGGACAGCCACAGCTGCCCGGCCGCCTCGGCGATGCGCACCGGGCCGGGAAAGTAGGGGTGTCCGGCGGCGGTGGTGACGAGCTGCCACACCGCGATCCAGCCCGCGGCCAGGGCCACCGGGCGCAACGCGGAGAGCCACCGCGCGCGGTCGGGAAGCCTCATGCGGTGGCACCTCGCGACGCCCAGGGCATCCACCGCTGCTGCGCGGCGCTCAGCGCGAGGTCGACCGCGCAGTTCGCGGTGGCGGCCAGGACGGTCACGGCGAGCACGAGGTCCATGCGCCCGGCCGAGGAGCCCCACAGGTAGGCGGCCTGGCCGATCCCGACGCCGCCGCCGGCCAGGAACTCGGTTCCGACCAGCACGATCAGCGCGATCGCAGCCGACAGCCGGATCCCGGTCAGCACGACCGGCGCGATGCTGGGCAGCACGTGCCACAGCAGCCGCTGCCGGCGCGGGATGTGGAAGATCCGGGTGATGTCCACCAGGCGCGGTTCGATCTCGTCGAGTGCGTGCAGCGTGCTGATCAGGATCGGCCAGGTCGCCGCGAACACCGCCAGGCTGATCTTGGTCTGGGCGTCACTGCCCAGCAGCACGATCACCAGCGGGATCAGCGCGACGCTGGGCAGCGGCCGCAGCACCTCCACCAGCGGCTGCAGCACCCACCGCAGCACCGGCAGGTACCCCAGCAGCAGGCCGAGCGTCACGCCGAGCACCGCCGCGGCCAAGACGGCGATCATCCAGGACAGGCCGGTGGACACCGCGTGGCGCAGGAACTCCCGGTCGGTCACCAGATCGCCCAGCGCGAGCGTCACCGTGCTGGGCGGGGGAACGAAGGCACGGTCGACCAGGCCTGACCTGCTCAAGGCCTCCCACGCGGCCAGCACACCGGCCAGGCCGGTCACGGCGCGCAGCGCGGTAGCAGCGGTCATCGGGTCCTAGCCTGCGGTCGGCACGATGAGCTGGTCGGCACTCAAGTCCTTGCCCGGCATCGCTCCGTTCGCGCGCATGAGGGCGATGACGCGCTGCAGCCGGGCCGGGTCGAGCGAGGTCGGGAACCGGCCCAGCGACAGCGACGGCACCGACTCCGCGGGCACCTTCGTCAGATCCGGCAGCACCTCGGCGAGCGCACGCCGATCGGTGTCGGCGAGCTGGTTCGCCTTCTTCATCGCGCGCTGGAACGCCGCGACCGTCTTCGGGTTGTCCTGGGTGAACTGCGTCTGTGCGACGTAGCCGCTCAGCGGCATGTCCGCGGTCGGCCCGGTGATCAGCGGCAGAACCGGTTTGGCACCGAGCTCCTGCGCGGCGCGCGAAATGTAAGGCTCCACGAGCACGCCGGCCTGGATCTGGCCACTGCCCAGCGCGGCCTGGATGTCGGGAAACTTCACCGGCACGTACGCCGCCGCACCGGGCTCCAGGCCATTGTTGCGCAGCAACTCCCGCACCAACAGCTCGTTGATGTTGCCGCTGGCGTGCACGGAGACCTTCTTGCCCGCCAAGTCCTTGGGCTCGCGGATGTTCGATTCGGGCTTGGCCACGAGCACCAGCGAGTCCTGCGTGCCCTGGTAGGCGTCGAACACGATCCGGCCGTCCACCGACCGGTTCGCCGCCGCGTGGAAGAAGCTGACGTAATTGATCAGGCAGATGTCCAGCGAGCCGCCACCGACCGCGGTCAACGCCTCCGGACCCGACCCGTACACCTTCACCTCGACGCCGAGCCCCTCCTGCGCGAAGAAGCCCCGCTTCTCGGCCAGCCGGACCGGCGCGTTGTCCACTGTGGCCAGAATGCCGATCGTGATCCGGCTCTTCTCCAGATCACCCTGCGACGCGGAATGCGAGTCCGAGCCGGGCGTCCCGTTCAGCAGGCCGCAGGAGCTCACGCTCAGCATCATGAACGCCGCGGCTAGCGCCCCGGCCAGCCTGCGACGATGGCCACGAAAACGCAGTGAACCGGGCACGGCGAACCAACCCCTCGAAACAACGGCGAATGACAGGCCGTGATCATCCCGAAGTCAAAGGCAGCTGCGGAAGCCCGAGCGGAGGGGCATTTTTCGGGGGCATTTTTATCTGCCCCCTTGCGCGTGCCCCCTAACGCGCTACCTTATGTAACCGCTTGAATACACGCATACGAAAGAGCCGGACAATGCCCGAGTTGCCCCTTCGGGCCGCACGCATGCGGCTGCCCTCGGAGGTGAAGCCTGGCGAGGTGATGAGTGCAGCCGAGGTCACCGCACTCGTCAACCAGTACATCCAAGAGCACCACCCGGAAGGCGGCCGCGCCCATCTGCTCGGGCCGAGGGATCTGGCCCGGTTGGAGCGTCAGGCCGTACGATGGCCGCACGCCGTGCGCCGTGAGGCGCTGCGTGCCGTTCTGCGGGTCGAGCGTGACGCCGACCTTGGGTTCGCTCCCCGCAGTCAGCGCAGAGCTCCCGACGCCGCCGCAGACAGTGTCGTCATGGTGAGCGGTGTCCGTCACACCCCAACCTATGTTGGTGACACGCTGCATGTCCCGGCCACGGCACAACGTCTGCCGACGGTGGATCTGCCCGCTGTGGTCAGCCCTGGTGACATCAGGGAGATTCGTGAGGCCACCGACTTGTTCCGGCTCTGGGACGCCAGCCACGGCGGCGGTGTGCTGCGCCAGGTTGCGCTCGACCGGGTCCACTTTGCCGCGCGTTTGCTCGATGTCCCCTGCCCGAGCAAGTACCGCAGGGACTTGTACTCAGCGGTGGGACGTCTGGCGCAGATAGCGGCGTTCATGAAATTTGACGCCAAGGAGTACGACGACGCCACGAAGCTGTTCATGTTCAGCAAGGACTGCGCGCAGGAGGTTGAGGACTGGAGCCTGCGCGCCAGCATCTACACCTTGATGGCGCGTCAGGCGTTCTGGCAGGGGGACGCCGAGACGGCCCGCACTCACATCGAGTTCGCCATGGTGCGCTTGGATCGGCTCACGCCGACTGAGCGGGCGGTGGTGTTCGCCGTCTACGCGCGGGCGCTGGCCAAGTTGGGTCTGGTCCGGGAAACCGTCGAGGCGGTAGCCAAAGCTGATGATGCTTTCGGTGCTGCCACGGGTGCCGTCGGCTACGCCGCATACTACGACGAGGCCGAGCACCACGGCGAAACCGGACACGCCTTGTCGGACCTGGCTGGGCACGGTGTCGGCGGCGTCGAGGCCGCGAAGCGGTTGACCACCGCCATCACTCTTCATCCGGAGCAGTACGTCAGGGCGCGCACCTTCTGTCGGCTGCGGCTGGCGGGCATGTTACTGGCCACCGGCGAGCTCCAGGAGGGCGCCGCTATGGGCATCTCGGCCGTTAAGGACGCTGCATCCATCCGGTCGGCCCGTATCGATGGCACCATGCTGGATCTGGGCAGGCTCGCGGGGCGTCGCACCGGTAACCCTGACGTGGCCGAACTGCACGGACGGATCCGTACGCTGGTGCCCGTCGCCGCGAATGGATTGGCGCGTTAGATGATCGGCGCGCTAGAAAACGGCGCACTAGTCTTGGCCCAGTGAATGCGGACACCTTGCGCCCTGTCGTGCTGGCCGCGGCCGCCCATGCGGGAGCCAGCGGCAACGATGCGCATCTCATCCGGTTGGGCCACAACGCGATCTACCGGCTAGACAGGGCGGTGATCGCCCGCATCGCCCGCGTCGACCGGTACGCGGTCGCCCGTAAGGAGATCGACGTCGCCCACTGGCTGGCCAGCATGGGGGTGCCTGCGGTACGGCCGATCGACGACATCGACCAGCCGATCATGGTCCGGGGACATGCGGTGACCTTCTGGCACGAGCTGCCGCCGCACGACAACGCCAACCGTGTCGAACTCGCCACCGTCCTGCGCGCGCTGCACACGCTGCCCGTTCCCGAATTCGAGCTGCCGAGGCTCGACCCGTTCGAAGGACTCGCGGACGTCATCGAGAACGCGAGCGGCACAGCTGACGGCGACCGCGATTTCCTCCGCAGCCACCTGGCCGAGCTGATGGCCCGGTACACGGCTCTGCCCGCCGGCCGGCCGCAGTGCGTGGTGCACGGCGACGCCTGGCCGGGGAACATCGCACGAACCCAGGACGGCTCCCTGCTCGTGCTGGACCTCGAGCAGGTCGCCGTCGGACCACCCGAGTGGGATCTGCTGCACACCGCCATCAGTCACGCGACCACCGGCACCCTGCCCGAACGGCAATACCAGGAATTCTGCTGCACGTACGGGCTCGACGTGACCGGCTGGCAGGGCTATCCGGTGCTACGCGATATCCGTGAGCTCCGTCTGGCCCTGTTCGCTGTCCAGATAGCCGCCGAAGATCCCCGCCAGCAGCATCAGGCCAGGCACCGGCTCGCCTGCCTTCGCGGCGATCTCGGTCCCCGCCCATGGTCCGGCTGGACCAATATCCCCTGACCGGCCCTCGGACCGAGTCACATCTGGCCCCTCATCGCGATCGAACGAAACGGACCGGCCTCGCCGGGCTACAGAGTTGTATGCGGACGTCGGCCTGGGCGTCGTGCGCAAGCCGCCGTCCATCGTGCCTCGTGCTGGATAAACGATGACGTCATCGATGCCGTCGCTGGGCACGAGTCTGCGCCGAATAGCGGTGTTGCGTCCGTTGGCAGTGCCCCCTCCGATAGGAGCGGTCGTCCTTGTTTGGGTGGCCCAGCGGCAACGGTGACGCTTCGAGCCCGGCACCACACCCGACCTCCGTAGCTGCGCGGGTCAGGTCCCTGTACCAGGGTGCATACAGCTCCTCGAGTCATGCTGTCCCATTACGGCACGCCACCGTCAATGACGATGCCTCTGGCGAGGGGGCATCCATAAATGCCCCCATAAAGTGTCCCCATTCAAAGCCTTTCTTTTTTGCCTGTGTCGGCCCAAGATCCTTCGTGCCATCAACGACAGGGATTACGAGCGTGGAATGTGCCGCTCGTATGGCGTCGAGCCAGTAGGGATCACACTGCGGCATGAAAGAAACAATCTCAGCGTACGAAGGTGCACCGTCCGGCTCTGTGGAGCACCAGGTGAGGTCAGGCGGCTGGCTGGAATCACGTCGGCACGGCTGGCGTGACCAGTTCGCGCACATTCAGGCTGTGCCAGCCCGCGACGAGGTCCGCTGACCATGGTGTTTCCCTGGCGGCCGCCGACGATGGCGAACTGGCGCGTACGCACCAAGCTCGTTGTGGTGATGGTGCCGCTGGCCCTCGCCGTGTTCTGGCTGGCCGGCAACCGGATCGTGGCGCAGGAGAGCACCTACGGCGATCTCGTCAGAGCACAACACGCTCTTGAGGTGTGCGCCCGTGGCTGGGAAGTGACCGACGCGCTGCAGGCCGAGCGCAGTGCCGTCATGGGCTTTATTCACAGTGGCCGCAAGGACAGCGCCTCGCTGGTCGAGGCGGTGCAGCGGGTTGATGCTGCGCATGCCGCCTTGCGTGCAGCCGTTCGTGCGCCGGAGCAGCTGAACACGGCCGTGGCGGCCAGCGCGGACAAGGCGTTGACCGAGTTGGACGGGCTGGACGGGCTGCGTCGGACGGTGCAGCAGACGCGGTATCCGGATGTCTCCGCGCTTGCGCGCTACGGCCAGATCCTGGACGGGCTCGTGTGGATGGGCCGCAGCACGGCCGACAGCGTCAGCACACTGCCGGTCGGCTCCGATGTGGCGGCGCTGCAGGCTCTTGGCGCCGCGCAGGAACACCTGAGCACGCAGAACGCGATCCTGGTCGCCGCCGCCTACAGCCGTGATCTTCCGCCGCAGCAAGCCAACCTGCTGCGGGCGGCTCAGTCCCGGTTCGACGCCGCGATCGGCGAGTTCACCGCTGCCGCGGGACCGCAGTTGCGGCAGCGGTACCAGGACGTGGTCAGTGGTGCCGAGGTGGACGAACGCAGCCGGCTGGTTCAGCTGGCGCTCGTCCAGTCCGGCGCGAACCGGCCGATCAGCGTGGATGCCGCCGCTGCTGCGCGCACCGGGGCGGCCACGGCCGGCCGCATCACCGCAGTCCGCAACGAGGTCGCTGCCGGCGCGGGAGCCACAACCAATGCTCTGGCCACCTCAGCTCGGCAGACGACGTGGGAAGTCAGCGCGGGAATCGTCGCGGTGCTGCTGATCGCGTTCGCGGTGGCCGTGCTGATGGCCCGCACCATTCTTCGGCCGCTGAGGGTCCTGCGGCACACCGCTCTGCGCGTGGCCAAGCACGACCTGCCCGAAGCGATCGAACGCATCCTTGACCACCGGGATCCCTTTGATGTGGTCGACGACGAGATCCTGACGGTACCGATCCACTCCCGCGAAGAGACCGGTCAGCTGGCGCGCGCTTTCGAGACGGTCCTCTTCGCGGCCGTGCACCTCGCCGCCCAGCGCGCTCACCTGCGTGACAACGTCAACGCGGTGCTCGTCAGCCTTGCCCGGCGTTCGCAGACCCTCCTCGAACATCTGCTCGCCGGGATCGACGTGCTGGAGCGCGACGAACAGGATCCCGACCGGCTCGCGCGGCTGTTCGAGCTGGATCATCTGGCGACCCGCATGCGCCGCAACTCGGAGAATCTCCTGGTGCTCTCCGGCGCAGGACTGGGCACACGGCTGGCTCGCCCGGTCGCGCTACACGAGGTGCTCTACGCCGCGGTCTCCGAGATCGAGCAGTACACCCGCGTGGACACCGAGGCGAAGGCCGAGGTGGCGGTCCTCGGACACGTCGCCAAGGACCTCGTGCACCTGCTGGCGGAACTGCTCGACAACGCCACCGTCATGTCCGAGCCGCCGACGAAGGTCACCCTGCGCGGTGACCTCGACCGCCGCCGACGCCACCTCGTCATCGAGGTTCACGACACCGGTATGGGCATGCCCGAGGACCTTATCCGGCAATACAACCAGTTTCTGGCCGCGCCTCCCGACCTGGACGTCAAGGCAGCCGAACGCATGGGACTGCACGTGGTCGCCCGCCTTGCGCAGCGACACGGCATCCCCGTCTCACTGCGGGCCGGCGGCACCCTCGACGGAGGCATCACCGCGCGAGTCGCCGTGCCGGTCACCTTGCTCGCCGACGCACAGCCGCCCGTACTACCCGCCCTGCACGCAACCGCCAATCCACAGCCACAGCTCGTCGCGGCTGCCGGCGAGGCAGAGCTCGTCCAGCCCTCTGACCACGAGGGGCACGCCCAGCCCGGGGACGAAGCACACACCACACAGCTGCCCAGGCCGACTCCACCGGCTCGGCGGAGCGTGTCAGGACACGTCACCGACAGCCCAGCCTCACCAGTCGACGGCCATGCAGCCGACTCTGACGCCACCACCGAGCGGCTCGAGCCGATTGCGGAGTTGTCCGAGTGGTTCACCCCCGACCAGGGCGCTGTTCCGAAACCGGCCGGTCCCGATGGTATGAGGACGACAGCGGCCGATGCCGCCTCCACGCGTTCCCGCGGTAGTGGCGCCGGGCCTGCTGCGCTCTACGAGCTACGCAGGGGACTCCGTGCCGCGACTGTCACCAGCTGGAGCGCGCCGGGAGACCCCGGATGGGATGCGGCGAACGCCATTCTGGCCGGCGCCACGCTCGACGAGCAGCCGGGCAGCGGCTTGCCCAAACGCACTCCCAAAGCCCGCCTCGTACCTGGTTCACCAGCCGCGCCGGACTCCGCAGTCACGCCTACGGCCGACCCCGAGCGGACACGGCGGCACCTGGGGAGCCTTCAGCGCGGCGTGCAGCGAGCGCGCGACGAAGCCGGCACGCCGACGCCCCCCATCGCCACCACCGAGGTGACCGACCGATGACCACAGCAGACATGACCACGGCAGCCGCAGGCTGGAACTGGCCACTGGACGACTTCGTCACCCGCACAGCGCGGGTCTCGCACGCCATCGTCCTGAGCGCGGACGGCCTGCTCGTGGCGCGATCACGGCGCCTGCCGAAGGATCGTGCTGACCAGCTGGCCGCGGTGATCTCCGGTCTGGTGAGCCTGGCCCAAGGCGCGGCGAAGTGCTTCGACGCAGGCACCACCCGCCAATGCGTCGTGGAGATGGAACGAGGCTTCCTGCTGGTCAACTCCGTCGCAGACGGCAGCAGCATCGGTGTACTCGCCGGCCCGGACGCCGACCTCGGTGTGGTCGGCTACGAAGTCACGAAACTGGTGGGCTTGTTCGGAGAGCACCTCACGCCGGACGTGCGCACCACCCCGTTCGCAGCTGGAGCAGGCGGATGAGAACGGCCATCCGCTGTGGCGTCGCACGCCATCACCAGCGCAACCGAAGCCAGGCGATGACTCGAGCGACCCGCCGCCGTGTGCGACACCGCGGCCACCGACCTCGGCCCGGCGGCAATCGGAGCCGAGTCTGGGGGTGCCACCGCGCGACCACGCGTTTTCGATCCGCGAGGTCTGCGCGGTGGCCTGGGTGGTGGCGCAGCACCGCACGCCTCCTTGCTGCGCCACCACCCGCCACCGGCCACACAGGACCGGACACGTCACGGGCCCCGCGCGGTGCCGGCGCCGGTGCCGGTGCCGGTGCCGGTGCCGGTGCCGGTGCCGGTGCCCCGAGACGACCACCTCACCGACCTGACCACACGCGCCGCCCACCCCCCCGTCCTCGGCGCGGCACCGAAAAACGAACTGGATTCAGCCGCTGTGACAGTCACGTCCTGGTACCGGACGGCCATCGTCGTGGCCGTCGCCGCCGCGGTCATGCTCGCCGCCGCCCCCGCTGCTGCGGTCGGCATGGCCCAGGCGCCCGCCAAGGGCTCGACCTAGCCACCCGATCGGACCGCCCGACACCCCCGGTAAGTCGAGGCGGTCGCCGTGCACCGACGACACACCAGCGCACCCGCGCTTGGTGCGGCAGCGGTCGCGGCAGCCGGGTGGCGGCGCGATCCCCCTCGTGCCGCATCGCGCCGCCACCCGGTCCACTCACCCACCATCACCACCACACCCATGCGAGACGAGATATCCACGTGAGCAGCGACTCCCGCACACCGCCCGCCACCGCTGAGCCGCCCTGGAAGCGCGGCGTCACCGGCCTGCTCTACCCCGGCACCGCCACGCCGGCCCACCCCGCACCGATCACATGGACCCGGCAGCGCAGCGCCTGGGTCATGATGGCGGGGATCCCCGCCACGCTGTTCTTCAGCGAAGTGTGGAACCGGTCCTTCAGCCTCTTCAACGACAGCACCGGTCTGCATCTGCCGCTACCGCCGACGCTGCTGCGTTTTGACGTGACCCCGATCGGCGAAGCCAAGCGCGTGGTGTTCCTCATGCTGCTCGCCGTGCTCGTGCTCGTCTGCCTGCACAGCATCGGCGGGCGACAGGCGATGGGCCTGGACGAGCGCACGACACCACGCGACCACATCGCCGCCTTCGGCTACTACCTCCGGCTCGTCTGCCCGGCCGCCATCATCGGGTTCATCGTGGTTCGGGCTGCGGAACTGGCCTGGCCGTCGCTGCAGCCGTGGACCGGTGCCCAAGCGGTATGGCCAGGCTGGCTGGAAACACTGAGGTCGATCGGCTCAGGGTTCTGCGAGGAGGTCATCGCGACCGTCCTGATATGCGTCATCCTCGAGCACGTCCGCCGTCGCGGCGGCCGGACGTGGGTCGGGTCCGGTATCGGCGCTGTCTTGGTGGTCGCGGTCCATCTCTCCTACCACCTGCACTACGGATTGCGGGCACTCGTCCTGGTCATCCCCGTCTACCTGACCGTGCTGTGCTGGCGCCACACCCGAAGCCTGCCCGGCATCGTCCTGGGCCACATCGCCTACAACCTGATGGCAGACCTTAACGTCAACGCGTTGCTGGCGCTTGTGGCGTTCGTCGTCGTCGGCTCGCTGCTGGACAACCGGTGGTGGCGTCACCGCGGCTGGAAACACACCCACACCGGCCCGGCCGCAACGAACACGGCCTCAGGCGGCGCCCTATGACCACCGCCACAATCGCGGCCCCACACCCACACGCCCAGCCACGACCACCCGTCCAGTTCTCCCACAACCACCCCGGCGAGCACTGGTGCGCCGTCTACCGGATCCGCTGCGGCTACGTCGAATGCACGCATGGCCACGTCAAGTCGCTCCGGCCGCCACGTCGATCCGGCACCTGACGCCCCGCCGGCGCGCTCGCACTCAGCGGCCACGTGTGGCGGATGCCAGGTGATCGACAGCGCGCGCCGACTCAGCTCGAGCATCACACCCTCCCACCCCCGCAGGGTGGGCATCAACGAAGGACCCCCACCGCATGAACGCCCTCACCAGAGGACTTGCTGCCGCCGCAGGCCTCGCGCTGGCCACACCGGTCGCCGTGCTGCCCATCCTCGCTACCGCGGCATCCGACATTGCGCCGGTCACCCGTCCGACCGTGACACCACTGGTCTTGATCGTCCCCGCCGCAACGACCGGCGTCGCAGACGCTCGTTCTCAGACTTCCTCGCACCGCCGGCTCGCCACGCCAGCCTGTGCGACGAACTCGCTCACCTCCGCTGGACACCTCGAACGCGTGTGCCGTTGACGAGGTCGTAGCGGGCTAGGTCCCACCAACAAGGAGACCTGAGCCTTTGGACGAGGCACTCGCCGAACGCGCGGCGGCCTGGGAATACCGCGACCCACGTGACCAGACCCCCACCTCATCCTCAGTCATGAATGGACCCGCCCGTGACGAATCCTGTGCTGCTGCCCGGCGCGATGCGACGTCGCGCTGGAGCCGGCGGTCACCGTTGCGGGCGCCTGCGGTGGTGATGTGTGGTGGCGCAGACCTCCCTTCCCTGCGTCACCAGACACGACACCGACCCGCACTGCGTCGTCTGCGAGTTCGCGTCAGGTTGGCGTTGCGGCGGATGGGATCCGGACCGGAAAGACCGGTCCTGGCGCAGGGTGCGACTGGCAGGCAAGCGCGCCGCGCCGACGCCCGCACCGCAGTCGACCGGCTACACAGGACCGCTGGTGGTCAGCCGAGAACCCGTTACAGGTCAGCGAGAACGTGTCTGCGCGACAGCGGCACGCGCTCGCTCATGAAGCTCCGGATGACCGCATGGGACTCCGGATTGTTTACAGCGCAACCGATAGGAGGAAAGTTCCGTCTTGGAAACCAACATTCGGCGTGGTTTCATCGCGGTGTTCGCAGCGATCATGCTCATGATCGGAGTCGCCCCGGCGGCTACTGGTCAGGTCGCCGCGACCTCGCCCACCGGTGAGGTCTCGGTCACGACGCCGGCGCCCTCGGGTGATGTCGATACCCAGGTCGTCGGCGGTGGGCAGGCGACCCGGCTCACCGACGGGCTCGTGGCTGTCGAGTACGACGCGCAGGACTACTACCGTGACGACCACCTGACCTGCACCGCGACCATGCTCGAGGACGAGAAGCGGCCGGGCTGGGTGCAGTGGGGCCTGCTGGCCGCGCACTGCGTTACGAACCTGCCGACGGGCATCGCGCAGGCGAAAGCCGCGTTGTTCAGCGAGCGGATCAACGGCTCGCCGGTCTGGATTCCGGTGCAGGCCAAGGCCTACCAGGTGCGGGCGGGCTCGCTCGACCGCACGCAGGTGGCCCCGGTGCCGGTCACGGAGATCGTCGTCTTCCCCGGCTGGGAGTGGATTCCCGGCGGCGAGGCCCCGGTCGAGAAGAAGGGCGCCGGCGACGCCGCGATGATCCGGCTGGCCACCCCGGTCCAGGTCCGGGGCGCCACCGTGGCCACCACCGAGCCGCGGCCGGGCTCGAAAGTCTCGCTCGTCGGATTCGGCCGGACCTCCAACTCGTCGGCGGCCTCACCCACGACGGCGTACCAGTTGCGCACCACGGTCCTGCAGCAGCAGGCCTGTGCCAGCGCGGAGATCTCCAGCACCGACATGTGCACCAACAACCCTCGCCGCAGCAACGGTCCCGGCAAGGGCGCGTGCAACGGCGACTCCGGCGGACCGGTCGTCGAGGAGAAGCCTGGCCGGGACCTGGTCGTGGGGGTGATCAGCCGCGGTGCCAACGTCGACTGCGGTGAAAGCCCCGACGTGAGCACCAGCATCGCCCCGATCTCCTCGTGGATCAACGCGGTGCGCAGGGGCGAGATCGCTCACGACCTTCCGCTCACCGCCGCACAGGGTGGCCCGATCCCGCACCCGAGCATCAAGATCACCACCACCGCGCCGATGCAGCGGGAACTGACGCGCGTCGGCTAGAAGTACCCGGCACGCGGCGAAGCCACGTCACGCGCCCATGACCACCCTGAGTTCAGGGTGGTCATGGTTCGGCGCGTCGTCGACGCTCGCTCGGCGGCGCGCCGAACCACCTACGGGGCACTCGGATACGCACACATGTTCTGCCGCCACCACGGATGCGGCGTGATCAGCACGAGTTTTCGAGTCGACATGGACCAGACGAACCAATGGCCCGTCCACCTGACATCCAACGCATCCTCGACGAGCTCGGCGGTCACCTCCGCGAGTGCCGCCTGAAAGCCAAGATCAGCGGCGCCGAGGCAGGACGCCGCGCGGGGATCAGCCAGTCCAAGGTTGCCAAGATCGAAAACGGCACACTGTGGGCCCAGCAAGCCGACCTGTACCACCTCGCTGATGCGCTGCGCATGGATCGCACCGCGACCGAACGGCTCCGGACCTTGATGAGCCAGTTGCAGGACGCCAGCGACACGATCGAGACCCCGGCGTCCCGTGTCAGGCGTGACCCGGAGACTCAGCAGGCCCTTGAGGAGCTCTGCGCCGTAATCCGGCAACACCGCGACAAGGCCGGGATGACCCGGGTCGAGGCAGGACGCCGCACGGGCATCGGCCGCAAGAGGATCGAGTACATCGAGAACGGCACACGGCGACCACCCACGGAAGACGAGGTAGGCAAACTGGCCGGCGCACTCGGCATGGACCCCGTCGTGACCGAGCGTGCTCTTGAGCAGGCACGTCAGCTGGCAGCGGCTCGGGGCTGCGGCGGCAGGCCGTGGAAACCGCCACGAGCACAGGTGGCGAACACGACTCCCCGGCCCTGATCCCGCATCGAAAACCCGGCGCCGATCAAGTGATCGGCTCAATGACCTGGTGATCAAGCCTGCAATTGCGAGTGCCTCACGTGGAACCGGATGACCATGCTCACCCTGCTTGGGAGAACATCCTGGGCCTTGCCGACCTCGCTGCCTCCCACGGACAGGAGGTCAGTTTTCCGCGCCGCCACGTGATCTTCGGGCACGACAGGTGGGGCGACCGGCTCTACATCATCCGATCCGGCAAGGTGAAGCTCGATCTGTACGCACGCGCACACGACAGGGAGATCCTGCTGACGATCCTCGGGCCGTCCGACATGTTCGGCGAGCTGTCGCTGTTCGATCCCGGCCCGCAGGCAGCGACCGCGACCGCGCTGACCGAGGTACGGGCCGTCAGCATCCACCGCGCCGCAGTGCGCGAGCGGATCAGCACCCGCCCCGAGTTCGCTGAGCACATGCTGAGTTCGCTGGCCCGGCAGGTACGGCGGACGTACTCCACGCTGACAGACCTGGTCCTCACTGATGTGCCCAGCCGTGTGGCCAAGTCGCTGCTCCAGCTGGCGGCCCAGTTCGGCCACACAGAAGACGGGGTGCTGCGGGTCCAGCACGATTTGACCCCGGAGGAACTGGCCGATCACATCGGCGCCACCCTCGATGCGGTGAACAAGGCGCTGTCGGTGTTCACCCGGCGCGGTTGGCTACGGGTGGATCACAAGAGCGTGCTCATCCTCGAACCCGACAGGCTGCGGCGGCACGCTACCCGCTGATCCAGCCCGAAGACGTGGAGTTCGGCGGCGGCCGCCCGTGATCGGCCTGCCCGCGGCGGCACCGGCTGGAATTGTCGATACTGCCTGGCAGGCTGCCCCCATGACGTACACCGTCCTCGGCGCGGCCGAGCTCTGGATCAGGCATAGCAGAGCTATCCCGACATCGACGCCGCGACCGCTCCCCCTGGGCAGCGCACGTCGTCCCCCGCCGAGATCGCAGCCCAGCAGGGACACGGCCTGTTCCTGCTGTCCCGCAGCCAGTTCCGGCAGGCCCGGCCGCACCAGCGCTTCGCCGAGCACGCGATCGAGCACCTGCGCGCGGCCATCGACGGCTACGGATCCGACTACGCCCGGTCCAGCCCCGTCAACCTGCCCGGCCTGGCCGGCTCGTACCTCCTCGCCGGCGACCTCGACGCCGCCGTCGCCACCGGCGACAAGGCGATCACCGCCATCACCAGACTGTCATCGCAGCGCGCCTACGCCAGGCTCAAGGACCTCTGCCGGACCGCGGCGGCCTTCGCGCACACACCCGAGGTCGCCGACCTGTGCCGCCGCATCGACAACGTGACGGTGGCCGCATGACCCCGGCCGGGGCGGACACGACGCTGCCCGGCGTTGCGGACCTGCGCCGGGCGTGCGCCGAGTTCGGCGTCGACGCCCGTCTGCTGCACGCCCGGTCCAACGCCGTGTACCTGCTGCCGCACGAAAACCTCGTGGCCCGGCTCGCGCCGGCCACGCCACTGCGCCAGGACCGGGCGCACACCGTCATCGCGGTGACCCGATGGCTCGCCGACCAGCCGGGCTCCGTCGCGCTCGCCCCTGCCGCCGGGGGCGCAGCCGGTCCTGCTCGACACCGCGGTGGCCACGTTCTGGCCGTTCCGGCCACCGCCGAGAGACCCCGCGATCGCCGACCTCGCCAACCTGCTGCGCGCGCTGCACGCACTACCGGCACCCCCGGTCCCCGTGCGCCGGTATCAGCCGCTGACCCGCCTGCGGGACGCGATCGACACGGACGCGCAACGCACAGCGCCGGTGCTCTCCCACGACGACCGCGCCTGGCTTACACACCGGGCGGACGAGCTGACCTCACGATTCGACGGCATGGACTTCCCGCTGGGCACCGGGCTCGTCCACGCCGACGCGCACACCGAAAACGTGGCCTTCGACGACGGGTGGCGCCTGATCGACTTCGACGAGGTGTGCCTGGGCCCTCGAGAGCTCGACCTCGTCGGCGCGCTGCCCGACCACTTCCACACCCCACAAGCCGAGCGTGAACGCCTTCTCACCGCCCACGGCTACGACCTCACCGCCTGGCCGGGGTGGACGGTACTGCGCGACATCACCGAACTGCACTCACTGTCGTCCTACCTGCGGCTCGCACCCGGCAAACCCGCGGCCGCAGACCAGCTACGGGTCCGCATCCGGTCACTGCGCAGTGGCGACCGCTCGGTGAGATGGCGCGCCATCTCGTAGTCGCGCGCCCGCCCGATCAGCGCATCGTCAACCAGCACCTGCGCACGACGACGCCGCGACGGGGACGGCCGAAGCAGATCAGCGCGCCGGCAGGGGCGAGGGCTTCGAGCTGCCCGGGACACCGACGTGCGGTGCTGCCGCGCAGGGGCCGGCGCCGTCATGTACCGGTCCCCCGGTGCCCCCTGGCACTGGCGCGATCGGGTGACACCATCGAGGCCCAGTTGACCGGCTGGCGTCGAGGGGCTAGGTCAGTCGCGTGCACACCTCATCGGAGTTCGATCACCTCACCCGGCCCGGCGTCTTCACTTCCGGAGAGGGCCGGTGACCTCCCGGGACGAGGCAGCGGAGAAGCTGCTGCTCGCTGGGGTGGATCCGAACATCGCCAGCGCCGCCAGGGCCTACGACTTCCTGCTCGGCGGGGGCCACAACTTCGCCGCCGACCGTGAGCTGGCGGAAAGGATCAAAGCCGTGCAGCCGGGGGTGCAACGCATCGCCCAGCAGAATCGGGCGTTCCTGCGCCGGGCGGTGCTGTTCATGCTCGACGCGGGGGTGCGCCAGTTCCTCGACCTGGGCTCGGGCATCCCGACCGTGGGCAACGTCCACGAGATCGCCCAGGACGCCGTGCCGGATGCACGGGTGGTCTACGTCGACTACGAACCGGTCGCCGTCGCGCACAGCGAGCTGCTGTTGGCCGACAACGACAACGCCGACATCGTCGACGCCGACATCACCCGCCCCGACGACGTGCTCGACGCCGAGCCGACCCGCCGGCTGCTCGACTTCGGCCAGCCGGTCGGACTGCTGGCCATCACCATCGGCCACTACATCCCTCCCGGCGCCGACCCCGCGGGCCTGTTCGCCCGCTACCGCGACGCGCTGGCACCCGGCAGCTACCTCGCTCTCACCCACCTCACCGACGACTTCACCGCCATCCGCGGCGAGCAGATCATCCGCACGATGAAGTCCTCCCGCGACAACGTTTTCCCGCGCACGCGCGAGGAGGTGCTGCAGCTGTTCACCGGCTACGAGCTCGTCGAGCCGGGCCTGGTGACGACCTCAAGCTGGCGGCCCGGCGGCGGGCTGGCCGACGTGCACGACACCGGGCAGGACGGCCTGTACGCCGGCGTCGGACGACGCCTGTGATCCGCCGCTGCACCACCAGTTCCGGCTCAACCCCGTCCGGCTGCCGAGGCGACGGTCATCGCCGGTGCTCACCGCGATGGGCGCGCCCTTGGCGAGGTGGTGCAGCGCGGCCTTCTCGTCGCCCGCGCCGTGTGACCGAAACAAGGATCGCCGTGCCGGGTGTTGCGCTGTCTGCTCACGCCGGTGAGATGACCTGACCGAGGCCTGGCTTGTCACGCCGTAGCTGCCGGATCGGGGGAACTGCGGGATCAGAAGTCGTCGCGGAGCAGCTTGACGTCGACCTTCGTGCCCTCGAACGCGTGCAGGTGCGCGGTGCTGTCGCTGATGACCGCCCAGTCCCGCACGCGGGCGGCGACGACGGTGTGCGCGGCCGCCATCGCGGCGAGCCCGTGGGCCTCGTCCTTGTCGATGGGCGCGGCCAGCAGGGCGCCGATGCTCTTGGCCGTGGTTTTGTCGATGTCGTGGAGGTCGACGATCGGCAAGCCCATGAGGACGTCGATCGCGTGGTGGGCGGGCTCGGGAATCCGCGCGTAGGCCAGGGCCAGAACGGTGGAGGGGACGAGCAGGGGCGTGATGTGCCGCATCGACTCGAAAACCACGGCGTGCGCGTAATCCTTGCCGGCCGCGAACCATTCCACGGCCGAGGTGTCGAGCACCCAGCCTTCGACTCCGTCCAACCTTGTCAGCCCGCCGCGCGTGGGGGGATCTCGACCTGCTCGCGGTACAACTCTCGTTGCACGACCGCGCGGGCGCGCTCGGAAGGCTCGCCGCCGAAGAGATCCCGCAGGGCCTGAAAGCCCGCGGCCATGCTGCGCGCATGCCAGTTCGGCAGTTCGCGCCACACCACCGTCGACGGTTCGGGATCCTGCTCGGACATGGGCACACCGTACCGCCCGGTGCGCGGGCACCGCGATAGCGAGCAGCGGCCGCCACCGGATGGGTGCTCGACGCCGTCCGTGTTGCTGATGCGGAGGTGCCCCGAGCTCGGCGCGTTGCGAGGCCGCCGCGGGCAGCGTCGGGACATGCCGCGTGACCGCGATCCTCGTCGTGCGGGCAGCTACATCGTGGGGACCAGCTTCAGATGCGGGCCGGGCGAGCGGTAGGTGATGTTCCACTGCGTTGTCGCCGGCGCGGGCTTCCACAATCCGCCCGCGTGGCGCTGGGCCGGTGCCGGCACGGTTCCGGGTGAGGTGGGGCCGGCAAACCGGGCGTCGGGGTCGATCAGGCTCAAGGCCAGCGGCAGGACGTTCCAGGCGATCAAGCCACTCACGGCGTCGGTGCGCGTCGGTCCGGCCAGGGAACGGACGTCGGCGCCGATGTGCCCGGCTTGGACTGCCTGGGTGACGGCTCCGGCGTCGGCGAGCGCCGCGCCGAGAGTCGGCCGGTCGAGGTAGACCGGGATGGGAATCAGGTTGTCCCAGGTGCCGTCGATGTCGAGCAGCAGGCGCAGTTCGGGCCTGCCGGTGTTGTGGTCGTGCTCCAGGTGTACGAACACCCCGGCCGGCGCGAGCACCGCGTCGACGTCCTCGCGGCGCTCGAATCCGCTGGGAAAGCTCAGATAGCAGCACCACTCGGGAAGCCGCGCCCAGTCCTGCACTCGCAGCAGCACAGCGCGATCCCACGCCGCGGCACCGCCGGAGGTCGTGGCGTGCAGGGTGCCGGCGGCGTTGTCGGCGACCTCTGTGTCGGGCACGTACACGCCGCGGCCGAGCCGCCACAGCGTGAGCGCGGTGACCCGGCCGAGCTCGAGCGCCGGGAACACGCCCTTGCCGGTGAGGTAGGCGTGGAAGCCGGCCATCGGCGGCCAGCACCACGACGGCCACGACAGCTGCCGCCCGTGCTGGGATTCGCGCAAGCGGCCGGCGGTGGCGAGTGCGTCGGGGTAGCGGCGGCGGCTTTCCTTGAGCAGCGCGTCAACGCGGCCGATCACGTCGGTGGCGGGTGTGTCGGGCATGGTGTCCTCTTCGCTCAGCAGGTCAGGGCGTGCCGCAGCCACCCTGCGAGCCGACTGGGCCGGCAGCGGAAAGCGATCCTCGCCAGTCCGCGAGGACCGGCGCTGCAGCAACACCCCCGCGCCAGCGGGGAACACAACGCGACAACGATACCGCTGGGCCGCAGACTTGATCATCGCGCCGCGGCTGCTTCGGTGGTCGGTATCCGGTCGCCGCGGCACAAGCTTGTGGACCGGATGTGCATGTGGTCGCCGCCGGCCCGGCTCGACGTGTCCCACATGTGGTCAGACGTCGTCGGCGACCAGGGCGAGCAGCCCGGCTGCGATGAAGAGGACGGCCAGGACGAGCCACCAGGTTCCCCAGCCCGTGTAGGTGATGACGGCGCCGATGGCGATGAACAGGCCACCGCCGAGCAGGGTCTCGTTCTGCTGCTGGCGCCGGTGGCGTTGCAGCGCCGCGCGCTCGGCGGCGCGCCGCTGCCTGTCGAGCCGATCCTCGTAGGCGAGGAGCTGGGCGGTCTGGTGCTCGACGCGGTCGACGAGCCGGTCGTAGGTGACCGAGCCGGGGGGAAGGAAGGCCAGAGTCCGGGTGTTGTGGTCGAGCTGTTCACGCAGATCCTGCACGGTCTTCTCGAGTGCGCACTGGGCGTTCGTGGCGGTCTCCATGCTTCCGACTCCAAAATGACGTGGGGGGCGACTCCTTTAGAGAGTAGACTACGATTTGGATTGCCGACTAACACTGTTTTGGAGTGAAGCCATGAGCGACGTGCCCCCGGAAGGGCCGGACATCGATCGCAACGTCGCGGTCAACCTGCGGCAGTTCCGCGAGCAGCGCGGGGTGAGCCAGGACGAGCTGGCCCAGCGCATGAGCGAGCGCGGCTTCGGGTTCACCCAGGCCACCATCTGGAAGATCGAGCGTGGCCAACGGCCGGTCAAGATCAGCGAGGCGGTCGCGCTGGGCAAGGCCCTCGGACTGAGCAGCTGGACCCACCTCACCGAAGAACCGGCACTCACGCGCCGCCTCTCCGATCTCCAAGACGCCAACCGCCGGGCGAACGAGGCCTACACCGAGACGAAGGCCGCCGCCGCGCGCTTTTTCGAAGCCCAGGTCAACGTGGTGGTGGCCGTGCGGGAGGCCCAGGATGCCGGGCTGGACACCGAACGGTGGAACGGGTGGGTCAACATCCCCGCCGAACGCGCTGTCATCGAAGCGCGAGTCGAGTGGAACCGCGAAGACGACATCCTCGAGCGGCGGGAGAAAGAGGTCGAGGCCGTCCTGGCCGCGCTGCGGCAGCACGGCTACCCGCTGATCCAGCCCGAAGACGTGGAGTTCGGCGGCGGCCGCCCGTGATCGATCTACCCGCGGCGGCACCGGCTGGAATTGTCGGTACCGCCTGGCAGGCTGCCCCCATGACGAACACCATCCTCAGCGCGGCCGAGCTCGACGCGCTTCTCGGCGGGTCCGCCGCCGACTGGCCGGGCATGGGGCTGACCGTGGTGCGCGGCACCCCGGCCGCCCCCGAGGCGACCGGCGAGGTCACGGTCCGCCACGGCGAGCAGATCGTCGGGTACACCGAGCAGTCGCCACACCACCAGGGCAAACGGGTCTACCGGGCCGTGATCACCGCAGGGCACCACGGCGTGCCGTTCCCGGCCGGTTTCCTCCCGCCCGACCCGCTGCGCGCCCAGCACAACGAACGGCTGCGCTGGCTGCCCGAAGGCCACCCCGACCGGCCCACCGAAGGCACCGTCCGCCAGAACGCCTACACCGAGGCCTGAAGTTTCGAGGAGTAACGCGAACAGTGAAGCGTCTTCCTGCACACGCAGGGTTGCAGCCCTCACGAGCTGGATCGAGCGAGGTACCGCAGCCCCCTGGCGCTGATTGTCCACCGTCCATCCTGTCGGCCACACGGCTCGGCGGATTCCGCCGCAGCTCCCGTCATCACTGTGGCGCCGGTGAAGACCGCCTCGGCAGCGGCGACAGCGCCGACTGCACCATCAGCTCTGAGGATCAGCGGCTGGAGGCTAGCTATGCTTCCGCCTGCTGCACCTCACATCGCAGCAGCTCCTTCGCCGCTGCGGCCACCGCTGGGTCAACCGCGCCGAACGCCGCTGCCGACCCATCGAGTCCAGCGAGCACGATCGCACGAACAAGGTCGCTTCGACCGTCGAACGACTGAGCCAGCCGCAGAAGGTAGCTCATTCCATGTTGTCGTTGTCGATCCTGGAGCTCATCGACGATCGCTTCTGCTGTCTGGCTGATGTCACCGTTGTAGAACGCGTCGGCGAGCTGGCGGTAAGCCGCATTGTACGCGGCCTGACTGAAGCCTTCCTTCATCGGACAACCACCACACGTTGAAGTGACGAGGACCGAGTGTAGAGCTCGCACACACTTCGAAATCCCAGTTGTATCACCGCATGTCGTACCTCGAAGAGCACCGGGACGCTCTCCTCTACGCGGCGCCATGACCTGAACGGTGACGACTAGCTCGCTCATGTGACGGAGAGGGCGCCTCGCCGCAAGCAGCCGTGCGTTTGACGCGCCGCCGCTGCTCACGCAGAATCGCACACGCGTTCGACCGTTTGGTCGAGTCGCGGCTGACTTCCCCTCAGCGCTTCGTGCTGCTTCGTGGGAGGCCTGCCCGCATGACGTCCACCCCGGACTCGTCCGACGCGATGCGCCGGCATACCGAGCTGGCCGAGGGCACGGCCGCGTGGTCGCGCACGCGCGGCGGCTACGTGCCGCCGCAGGATCTGCGTGACCGCCCGATCGCCCGTGAGCTGCCCTCGCGGCGCGTGCCGTACGCCGAGCTGCACGTGCACTCAAGCTACTCGTGGCTGGACGGGGCGTCCTCGCCGGAGGAGCTGGTCGAGCAGGCAGTACGGCTGGAGCTGGACGCGATCGCGCTGACCGACCACGACGGCATGTACGGCGTGGTGCGCTTGGCCGAGACCGCGCGCGAGCTGGGCGTGCACACCCTCTACGGCGCCGAGCTCAGCCTCGGGCTGGCCGCGCCGCAGGCCGGGGTGCCGGATCCGGCGGGCACGCACCTGCTGGCGCTGGCCCGCGGCCTGGACGGCTACCGGGCGCTGTGCCGGGTGATCAGCGCAGCCTGCCTGCGCGACGGGGCCGAGAAGGGCCGGCCGGTCTACGACCTGGCCGGGGTCGCCGACGAGCTCGCCGGCCAGGTGCTGGTGCTGACCGGCTGCCGCAAGGGCGCGGTCCGCCGCGCGCTCGACGCCGGCGACACGGCCGGCGAGTGGGAGGCGCTGCTCGGCCTGATCGACGTCTACGGCCGCGCACACGTCGCGGTGGAGCTCGTCGACCACGGCCTGCCCGGTGAGAGCCGCCGCAACGACGTGCTGGTCGCGATGGCCGAACGCGCCCGCGTTCCGGTGGTGGCGAGCAACCAGGTGCACTACGCCACTCCAGCGCGGGGGCGGCTGGCCGCGGCGATGGCGGCGGTGCGGGCGCGGTCGTCGTTGGATGAGATGGCCGGCTGGCTGCCTCCGGCGCCGGCGGCGTTTCTGCGCAGCGGCGCGGAGATGCGCCACCGGTTCCGCCGGTACCCGGCCGCGGTCCCCAACGCCGCCGCGCTCGGCATGGAGTGCACGTTCGACCTGGCGCTGGTGGCGCCGTCGCTGCCGCCGTTCGACGTGCCGCCCGGCCACACCGAAGCCAGCTGGCTGCGCGAGCTCACCTACCGCGGCGCCGAAGACCGCTACGGGCCGCGCGAGACCAACCCGGCGGCCTGGGCGCAGATCGACCACGAGCTGGCGATCATCGAGCAGCTCGGGTTCTCCGGCTACTTCCTCGTGGTGCACGACCTCGTCCGGCTCTGCCACGAGCGCGGCATCCACTGCCAGGGCCGCGGCTCGGCCGCGAACTCCGCGGTCTGCTACGCCCTCGCCATCACCAACGTCGACCCCGTGCGCTGGGCCCTGCTGTTCGAGCGGTTCCTCAGCCCGGCGCGGGGCGACGGGCCTCCTGACATCGACATCGACATCGAGTCCGACCGCCGCGAGGAGGTCATCCAGTACGTCTACGACAAGCACGGCCGCCACCACGCCGCGCAGGTCGCCAACGTCATCACCTACCGCGCCCGCTCCGCGGTGCGTGACATGGCCCGCGCCCTCGGGCACTCCCCCGGCCAGCAGAACGCCTGGTCCAAGCAGATCGACGCCTGGACCCCGCTCGGCGCCGAGTCCCACCCCGACATCCCGCAGGCCGTGCTCGAGCTCGCCGGGCAGATCGAAGGCTTCCCGCGGCACCTGGGCATCCACTCCGGCGGCATGGTCATCGCCGACCGGCCGGTCTCGCAGATCGTGCCGGTCGAGCAGGCCCGCATGCCGGGCCGGACCGTGCTGCAATGGGACAAGGACGACTGCTCCACGATCGGCCTGGTCAAGTTCGACCTGCTCGGCCTGGGCATGCTCTCCGCCATCCACTACACCGTCGACCTGGTCGCCGAGCACCACGGCGTGCAGGTCGACCTGGCCCACCTCGACCTCGACGACCCGGCCGTCTACGACATGCTCTGCGCCGGCGGCACCGTCGGGGTGTTCCAGGTGGAGAGCCGCGCGCAGATGGGCGCGCTACCCCGCGTGCGGCCCCGCACCTTCTGGGACCTGGCCGTGCAGGTCGGGCTGATCCGGCCGGGCCCGATCCAGGGCGGCTCCGTGCACCCCTACATCGCCCGCCGCAACGGCGCCGCCTGGAAGCACGACCACCCGCTGCTCGCGAACGCCCTGGACCGCACGCTCGGCGTGCCGCTGTTCCAGGAACAGGTCATGCAGATCGCCATCGACGTCGCCGGGTTCACCCCCGCCGAAGCCGACGAACTGCGCCGCGCGATGGGCTCCAAACGCAGCGAGTCCAAAATGGAGCAACTACGCGCCCGGTTCTACGAAGGCATGGCACGCAACGGAATCCGCGGCCCGGTCGCCGACAAGATCTACACCCAGGTCAAGGCCTTCTCCGGCTACGGCTTCCCGCGACTCCCGTGAGTTCAGCGAGAGTGAAGGTTCTTTGCAGGGAACCCGAGGGGCCGTTCCAGTGAGGACAAGGGCTCGACCCGTGGGTTCGATGGCAACTCACATTACCGTCTTCGATCGCGGTGGCGAGGAGTGTGTCCCGTCCTGGCGAACCTTGCGCGGGCACGTCAGCGACGGGGGTGACAGTGAACCTGTTGTGTTCCACCTGCCACTGCGATCGCCGCTGGGCGGAGCAATCGGGCAGGGCGGCGTGGTGGCCATGTCGTTGGCCTTCGCCGCGAAGGACAGGCCGCGATCCGGACAGATCCAATGGCAGGGCATGTCCGTGTCGCCCGCACGGTGACCGTCTGCAGCGACGACACATCGTCGCGCTCGTGATCCCCCGCTGAAGAGCCGAAGAACCCGATTGATCTAGCGGTCCGTGTGCGGTTGGTCCCATGTTCACTAACGGGGTGAAACAGGGTATCGACCAGGGGTAAAGGTTTCGGATTGCGAATAATTCTACACATCCTGGCACTTGCACGGGAATTGCGGTGGTAGCGGCTGGTTAGTGAATCTTCTTCGGTATCGGCGGTGATCGACAACGCGTGATCCGCGTGACCTCGGCAGCGATGGCAATCACGCGTAAGCGGTATCTCGTCGTGCGGTCGTGTGATGGCTCTAGCGGATGGGCGCTGGCCCGGAGAAAGTGGATTTCATGCGAAGAATCAGTGCTCTCATGGTCGCCGCCGTCTTCGGGTGCGTGCCGGCGGTCCCTGCTTCCGCCTCCGCTGCCGTCGATGTTCCATCGATGGATCAGGCCGACATTTGCTACGGGAAGTGGTGGATCCGAACCGGCACGGACTCTGGCGCCGGAGGCAACCTCGTGGACTGGGTGGGACTGGGCAAGGCCGGCAACGACGAGACCTTCAAAACCGGGCAGTGGTCGGGATCCGAGATCCAGAACGGGCGATCGGGAGAGAGTTCCTACCGCCAGGGATCATGTGACGCCACCGAGGACGCCGCCTGGGACCGCGTGCGGATCCACTACGACGCCGGTTTCTGGAACGACAAGTGGCAAGTCGTCGACATTTCCCTCAAGGTCGCCCGGTCACCGGGCTCGCAGGACTTCATCAAGTGCTACCGGTGGTCGGGTAGCTACTGGGTTGGCGACGGTTACCGCGAACTGACTTGGAACAGCAGCACCTGCTGATAATCCCCCACACGCACCAGTCCAGCCCATACCGGTCGACGCCGACCGGGGAGACAGAGGTCCGACATGACCACCACCACCACCCAGTCTGCGGGCGACACCGCCGCGCTGCGCCCGATCGGCGGAATCGATACCGTCTACCACCTGCTCGCCGACACCGACAACGGCGATGACTACCGCAGGATTCCCGGCATGGAGCAGCTCGCGCTGCGCGGCAGCGAGCTGTACCTCGGCGAGGTGCCGATCAGCACCGCCTGCTGGGACAAGGACTTCGTGACCTGGACGCAGGAGTTCGAGGGGCATTTCAGCGCGGGTGTCCTGCGGTTCCTGGACGACGGGTTGACCGTGAGCGGCGACATCAGCATCGGTACGAGCGCGGACGACGCCGTGCGGCTCAGCGTGCACGGCACGCTGCCGCCGCCGGCCGTGTACGACACCAGGATCACCGTCTCGCCACACGCCAAGGGCACCGACCCCAAGACCGTGCCGGCCGACCAGTGGACCACGGGCAGGGTCCTGCGCCTGAGCAGTGACTACGACGATTCCGGCACGATCTACGCCAAGATCGAGTTGACCGACGCCAAGGGGGAGTTCCAGGAGCTGTCGAACTCGACACAGTCGATCGAAGGCAACAATTTCGTCGTGACGATCTCGACCAGCTCCGAGGAGTGCTCAGCGCTGATCGAGAGCGACCCGGGCTTCTACCGCGAGGCCGAGTTGAAGTTCCCGATCGCGGAGCAGTACGGCAAGGGTGTCGGAGCAGTGCGGGCCACCTGTGGCACTGCTGCCGCAACGGACAAGGTGTGGCTGTGGGAGGCCACACCACGCCGAGTGCCCGAGCAGCGCGCCGACAACCTGCCGATCCGCGGCGTTCCGCAGGTCGTCCTGTCCGCCCTGACCACGCAAGTGGACGACGACGTGCAAATGGGCGTCTACTCAGGGCTGGCGGTCGAGAACCTGGTGACCCTCACGCCGCCCGACGCCATCGACGGCGGCAAGGACGTCGTCAGCGAACTGATCAACGACAAGTTGATGCGCAACATGAAGTGGGCGATGGGCCGGCAGGAACCCGAAAAGGGGTGGCTCAAGGACTTCCTGCTGACCTCGGCGCCGACCTTGAACACGGAGCAGGAGGCGCTCGCCAAGAAAGGTGAAGCCTTCTACCGCGAGTTCGGCTGCGCTTATCTCACGAAATCGTTCAACCAGCACTCCGGCTGCACGGTGAAACTTTCGCAGCAGCAGGCGTTGAAGCTGGACAACTACTTCAGCGCGGGTATCGCGCAGAAGCCGGAGTTCAACATCCAGCACCAAGGTCTGTACCGGGAGGCGTATCTCGCCGTCAGGCCAAAGCTGCAAGACTACATCGCCGATGACGGCAATGCCTGGGCGCAGAAGGCGTTGCAGCGGTTGACGACCGGCACGAATTTTACCCAGCTGTTCAACAGCTACCACATCCAAACCGCCAGGGATGCCGCTTTGCGGGTGATCAAGAAGAACGGACTGCTGCTCGCGACGCTGGATCCGACGGGCGCAACGGCCAAGACTTACTACGAGCGTGTCACCGCCGTGCTGGTGGGAAAGACCAGTGCCGATGCGCGCAGTGGTGACATCAACCTGGTGAAGGACTGGTTGCCGAACGCGCTCAAAGTGTACCTGGAAAAGATCAAGGACGGTACCATCCAACTCGACACGATGTCCGCCATCGAAGCGAAAGCGGCACTCGAGTTCTTGGCCAAGAACGAGATGGCTGTCGTCGGCGACATCGCGCAGCTCATCGTCTCCCACGGCAACGTCGCCAACAGGTTCGACCAGGCCAAGGCGGTCGAGGGCAGCTGGGCGAACACGATCGGCAAGAAGTACCCGAAGCTGGCCATGGCCGGCAAACTGAGTTTCCCGCTGCTGTGGGTAGGAAGCGTCTACCAGACGGTGACAGCGCTCACCAAGGCTGACTGGAAGTCCATGACTACCCAGGAACGCGCCAAAGCGGTGATCAGTGCCACCGAATTGGGGCTCCAAGCTTTCAAGGCCGTCAAGGACGCCTACAAGGGTACCGCGCACATCGCACGCAAACTCGGGGTGCTCAGCAAGCTTTCCGGGTGGTTCGGTAAAATCGAGGCGCTGGAAGGAATCGGAGCGCTGGCGGCTCAGATCACCAAAGCCAAGGACTGGATCACTCCTGCGGCCAAGGCCCTTGAGCCGCTGCTGAAGCAGGTCGGCAAGGGTACGATGTTCGAGGTGCTCTTCGCCAAGAGTGTGCTGTCGGGCGTGATGAAGATCCTCGGCGCCGCAGTGGCCGTGGCTCTCACCGTCGTGGCGTTCGTCGACCTCCTGGACGCCATCAAGAACGGCCGTCCGATAGACACGCTTTGGGCTTCGCTCAACTTCGCCGTCGCCTTCCTCGGTGCCGTCGTGGCGATCGCCTCACTGTTCGTGGCAGGATTGGCGCTGCCGATCATCGGGTTCGTCCTGGCCATCGCCGGTATCGTCATGGCGATTATTCAGTGGTTCACCACCACGCCGCGGAATCCGATGGACGACTTCATGAAGAACCACGGAAAGCCTTTCGTGGATGCACTGCCCGATCCGAAGCAGGACGCACACAAATCCGACACCAAGACGCTGTTGGGGACGGCGGGCTCGTGACACCGCCGCAACCGGAGGCGGTCCGGTACACAACCAGCCGCGCCGGCCATAGGGGAAGTGACGAACTCGTCCCTGGACTCCTGCTTGCGATCAGCTTCACCAACGGCCCCGACGGCGCGCAAACCGAGGTCCGGCTGGAGACAGAGGAGATCACCGCCTGGTCCGAGTTCCACGACGAGCGCGGCACTCTGGTGCTGGACTTCGACCTGCGCTCGGTCGCCACGGCAGCGTGCCGGAACACCGGCTTCTACCTGTGGGGTCAGGCGAGGTTCGACCGCACCATGCACACCTTCAGCGGCACCCTGTCGGCCCTGTGCAACGACCGCGAAGGAACCATCCCGTACCGATGGGAGGGTGAGGTCGCGCAGGAGAACCGGAACATCGCCCAGCAACTGGCGTTGTTGCTGACCGCCGCGGTGACGGGGTCCTCGACATGACCTGGGCGGACGACCGGGAACTGAAACAGGTCGTAGACCACTACTGCGAAAAAATCTCGTTGACCGAGCCGGACCGCCAACACCTCGATCGAACGCTGCGCCTGGTCGACACGAAAAAGCTTCTCGACGAGGTGCGCAAAGTCCTCGTGGACGAGCTACTCGCAAACTCTGCCGTTTCCGACTACCACCTCGGAGCCTTCAGGTGGACGCTGCCGCCGGATGCGGGCAGCCAGCAGCGTTTCGTCGCCGACGTGGGCCGTACCCTCGGAGGGCTCGCACTGATGCTCGCTCCCAATAGGGCCCACCAGATCCTGGACGTCTCACGTCTGCAACATGACCGGGAACGTCTGTTGAACTACAAGAACGCGGACTTCACCGCGTACACGCGCAAGGCCTATCAGGAGCGTTTTGAAGGTGCCCTGTGCTTGCCCAGTGACAGTCGCATCACCTTCACCACGCTTTTTCCCGAAAGCTCCCCCCACACTCGCCCGGAATGGGGTCGACGACTGGGTGGACTGATGAAGGATCCGGCCTTTACCACGCTTGAACGCAGCAGGTACGAAGTCGCCCGTGACACCTGGTGTCAGCAGTACTACTGCAATCTGGAAAAATTATCTCATCTCGACGGGAGCAGCCGCTCCAGCGTAGAAGAACACTGGAAGGCACAATTTCCAGGCGGGAGAATACCCCAGGATTGGACACCGGGCAGTCGTACACTCGCTGCCTATATGCCCGATGAAACCCTGGCCTACTCCATGCATATCAATAACGACAAAGAATTTCAGTGGGCCGAAAAGTGGATCCGGCACCACTTCCCCAAAGAATACCTGAAGTAATACGACAAATCCTTGAACCCGTTGCAGACACTTGACGGGACCGGCGCCCAGCACACCAACCTGATCACTGTGCTGATGCAGCACCTGCACTGTGCGCACCGCAACAGGCGGCCGTCGAGGCGATCGAGTTGTGGAACCGCACGATGCTGCTCGTCGTCGCTTTGCGCCAGCAACTCCTGCGTCACGCCAGTCCGGCACTGGCGCGGGTCCTCGGCGACGCCGGCAACGGCATCGCAACGTCCTCACCTGGCACGACAACAATCCCTGCTACGCCATGATCGCCCAAGCACTCGCCGTGACCGACCGGCCCCTGCCCGGCTTGAACCTCACACCGCCGCCCATCCCCAGCATCGCTTGGCGGTGGAACCAATTCGACACCGAATCCATCCGCACGTCCCGCTGATCTCGAGGACTTCTCCTATCGGCTGACTGGATGCCGGCCGTCACGATGCCCAGGTCGGGCGATGACGTGCGGTTCACCGGCGTGAGCGGCCGCTGGGCAGCCGGCTGATTGGGTGCGGTGCCTGGCGTAGCGCAGCGCGGTTTTCTCGTCGACGCCAAACACCGCTGCGAGGTGGAGAGGGTCGGCGCGGTGGGTGATCGCCTCTTCGAGGTGTCGTTCCATGCGTAGTCGCTCCAGGTTGGCGGGCAGCCCGCGGATGGCGTCGCTGAGCCAGGAGTGGCTGACCTGCGCGGTGGTGGAGGCAGTGCGGATGTTGATGAGCAGGTGCGGGTTGGGCGTCGTGGTCCAGGTGGTGCGGCGATAGTCGAGCCAGCTGAGCAGCGCTCGATGGGTCAACTCATCGAGAGGTTGGACCCGGCCGCCGAGGGTGATTCTTCGGTTCCCCAGGTCGACATCGTCCAGCAGGGCCGTGCGGATGGTGTGGCCGCGGGCGGCGTGAATGGTGGCCAGCGCAATGATCAGCGGGTCGGCTGGTCGGACTGCCGCTGCGACGGTTTGCCGGATCTCCGCGTCGGGCAGCGGTTGCAGGGTGCCGGCGACGGCTGCGCCGACACGGATGCGGCTGGTGGGATCACGGAAGATAGCACCGGCTTTCTTGGCCATGCTGAACACGGAGCGCAGTGCGACTGTCAGTTGCTGGCGCGAGTTGCCGGAGTAGAGCTCGATGTGGGACAGGGCATCGTCACGGGTGACTTCGCGCAGGCTGTCGTAGCGTTGTGACCATTCCAGCAGTGCGGGGCGAACCGCATGCAGGTAGCGCAGAGCGGTCTGTTTGCTGCGCGGAGCCCGACGCGGCCCGCCGTCAACGAGCTCGCGAATCCAGCGTGTGGTCTCGGCAGCGATTCCGGTGTGAGGCCGCGCAGCTTGGCCTCCAGGTTCGCGTCAACGCGATGACGCCGGTCATCGACGTAGATGCCCATCCGCTCGAGGACCTGGACAGTTCGTTCGGTGGACAGGCGCCGGTCTGGCCTGCGCAGCGCGGCGAGCAGTCGTGTGTGGGTGAGACGGTCGCCCTCGGCGTAGCCGGCGAGCATGATCGCCAAGGCGCGGCGGGTGTTGGCAGCAGAGGTCGTGCTCCAGCCGTTGATCTCGCTCAGGTGCGGGAGAAGGTCCAGGGCCGTGGTCAGCGCTTGATGACTGGCAGTGGGTTGGTGCCGGTCATCGTCGTAGACGACCGCGCCGAGCTCGCAGATCCGGAACAGGCAGAGTTGCCCATCCGCTGGTGAGGGTGGCGCGTCGGGTGACTGCTCGGCCGGTGGCAACGCATCCCGCACGGCGCGTCCGTGTGTGCTGGTGCGCGAGCGGCTTGAGCAGCCTGGCCGCCGCATCATCGAGATGAAGTTGGCGAGAAACAGTTGCGGGGCATGAACTTCGGCGATCAGGTGCACTGCGGTGATGTTCCGGTTGCCGGACAGATGCGCCTGAGTGCGCGCGTGGTCCCAGCACAGCCGGCAGCGTCGCTGCTTGAGCGCGGACATACGACGGCAGCCGCGGCAGCGTCCACGCGGGGACTTGCTGTCATGCAGGTAACAGGCGACGCAGAATCGCCGCGCGAAGAGATGTCCCCAGGCCAGGCATCCGTTGCACGTGCCGACCGGGCGATCGTCGGACCAGGTGCTCATGCCGGGGGCAGCGATCGACCGTCTCGGCGCTTGGGCGTGACCTCCGGGCGTACTCCGCCGGTGGCCGCCTGCGATTCGGCTTGCGTGCCGGGCAAGGCGAACGTCCCCGGCTCAGGACTCATGATGTCCTCGATCCCGCAGTCGAGCACCGCGCACAGCGCGTCCAGATCGGACAGTTTGATGCTGACCGGGTTGCCCGACCACAGGCCCGACATCTTGCCCACCGAGATCACCAGACCGCGTTCGGCCAGCATCCGCTGCAACTCGCTGGCCTTCCAGATGCCGCGCTGAGCGGCGGCCAGCCGCAGGTTCCACTTCATGGCACTAGTCCTTCCAGCCGCTGGGCAGCGCGCTGCTGCCCAGCGAGCACGGCGTCCTCGATGCGAGTGCGGTGGATATGGATGTACTTCATCGTCGTAGCCACCCAGGCATGCCCGAGAATCTCCTGGATCGATAACAGGTCCACACCGGACAAGTACAGATCGCTGGCGCAGAAGTGCCGCAGCACGTGCGGCGTGAGCTTGTCCGCCCAGCCCGGCAGGTGCGCCGCCGTCGCAGCGGCCAGGCCGGCGCGCAGCGCGTCGTCGCCGACGCGGCAGGCGGTGCCGTCGCGGTTGTGCCGCTCCGAGGGGAACAACGGGGCGCCGGGCCGGGTGTGGTCGTCGTCGAACAGGCCCCACACGTCCTCGATGAACCAGCGCAGCAGCACGTCGGCGCCGTTGATCAGCGGCACCATCCGCTCGCGCGGGCCGCTGCCACGAGTTCCCTTGCCCAGCCGCACGTGCAGCTTGCCGAACCGGCCCAGGTGCCACTTCACGTCATCCAGGTCTAGGCAGCGGACCTCGTTGACCCGCAAGCCGACCAGCGACATCAGCTTCGCCGCGGTGTAGTTACGTGCCATCGGCGCGTACTTGCGGCAGGTGATCAGCTCGCCGCGCCACCCGCTGAACAACACACCCAGTTCGGCCGCGGTCGGCGGGATGCGCAGCGCGGCTTGCTTGTTGCCGCGCGGCCGGTTCATCTCGTCGACCGGGCACTCGACCACCCGGCCGGTGAGCTGGTGGATCTCCGCCTTGTGCCGTAGCTCGAGGAACGCGAAGTAGGTGAGCATCGACTGTGCGCGGGCCAGCCGTGTGCCCTTGGCGGCATGGCGGATGACCTGGCCGAAGTACTTGTCGGCGTCGGTCGGCTGCATCTCCCACAACGGCTGGTCGAACCAGGCGCGTACCTGCTCCAGGTTCGACACGTCGTTGCGGATCGTGCCGTCCGCCAGCCCCGCCGACGCCCGTGCCAGCACGAACCCGGCCATCACGTCGGTCTCGAAGTCGAGCAGCTCCTCCGCCGACAGCGCGGTACGACGCTCACGCAGATTGCGCACCACAGCCAGCACCAACCGACACCTCACCTTCACCCAGCCCGAGGAACCTCAGATTGAAAGTGATCTTTTCAGAGATCCTGAAAAACGATCACAGCGGGGTGCTCCATCGTGGAACTCGCTGTACGCCCTGGTCCAGACGGAAACGGCCCCTCCGCTTCCGCACGAAGACCCACGAACTCAAGTGATGTCGCATATGAGCCACTCACTGTCGTTCGCGCACCACGTGTTCAGCAGCGCGTACTTGAAGTTCTACTACCCCGCCGCGTTCCTCGCCGGCTTGCTACGGGCACAGCCGATGGGCTTCTACAGCCCGGAGTCGCTGGTCGCCGACGGCCGCCGCCACGGCGTCATCACCCTCGGCCCCGACATCACCCGCAGCCTCGCCCACCCCATCCTCGAACCCCACGCCGGCAGCGCCGGCGGCCGCGCGGTCCGGCTCGGCCTCGCCGGCGTCCGCGGTCTCGGCGCCGACGTCGCCCAGCAGGTCGTCGACGACCGGCTCGCCCACGGCCCCTTCCGCGACCTCGCCGACCTCGGCCGCCGCACCCGCCTCACCGAACCCCAACTGGAAGCCCTTGCGACCGCCGGCGCGCTCGCCGAGCTCGCCGGTGGCGACCGGCGCACCGCGCTGTGGAACGTCGCCCTGCCCGCCCGCGAACACGCCAACCAGCTCCCCAACACCACCACCATCGGCGACACGGCGCCGGCGCTGCCGGGCATGAGCACCTGGGACCTGGTGTGCGCGGACCTGTGGGCCACCGGCATCAGCCCCAACACCCACCCCATCGAACTCGTCCGCCACCACCTTGCCACCCTCGACGCCCTGCCGATCTCGGCGCTGGCCCACGTTGCGCACGGCACCCGCGTCCTCGTCGGCGGCGCGCTCACCCACCGCCAACGCCCGCCGAGTGCGGGCGGCACCACGTTCCTCAACCTCGAGGACGAGACCGGCATGCTCAACGTCATCGTCAGCGCCGGCGCCTGGAACCGCTACGGCCAGATCGCCAAACGTAGCTCCGCGCTGCTCGCGCGTGGCGTCGTCGAGCGCGCCGGCGGTGCGGTCAGCGTGCTCGCCGACCGGATAGAGCCGCTTGGACTCACGACAGGTCCGTGACCTGGCTCAAGACCACCGGCACCGGAAGCAGCCACCCCCACTGGGCGTCCTCATCCGCCGGTTCGGCAGCGACACATGCCCAGCCTTGTGGCCAGGCGCCGCCTTGGGGCGGAAGTTGTTGGGGCGGGCGCTCCATAGGCAGCCGGACCCGAGCCGATAGACATCTGGCTGTTGAGGCGAACACGGCGTGGTTGAACCAGGTGTCGATGGCGAAGGTCGCACTGGCGAACGTGGTGTCGCCGGTGAAGGTCGCTTTGGCGAACCACGTGGTGCCGCTGAAGGTCGCGCCGATGAACGAGGTGACGCGGGTGAAAGTCACGCGGCTGAACCGGGTGGTGCCGGTAAACGTCGCTCCTGCGAACGCGGCGACGCCGGTAAACATCGCGCCGCCGAATTCGACGTCCCCAGTGAAGATGGCGCCAGAGAACCGGGCGTCGCGGGCGAAGGTCGTGTGGCTGAACCAGGCGGTCCTGGTAAAAGTCGCGGTGCTGAACTCGGCGCCGCCGGTGAAGGTCACGCGGCTGAACCGGGCACTACCGGCGAAGGTCGCGCCGCCGAACAACGCGTCCTGGGCGAAGGTCGCGGAGCCGAACAAGGCGTCGCGGGCGAAGGTCGCGGAGCCGAACGAGGTGTCGTGGGCGAAGGTCGCGCCGGTGAACGTGGCGTCGCGGGTGAAGGTCGCGTCCGCGAACAAGGCGCCGCGGGTGAAGGTCGCGCCGACGAACGAGGCGTTGTGGGTAAAGGTCGTTCCGGCGAACAGGGTGGTGCCGGTGAAGGTGGCACCATCCATGCTGATGGAGGGCACGGAACAGTGGCTCAGGTCAAAGTTGATCAGGGTTGCTTCGGTGAGGTCGAGGCCGGGGATCTCTGGCCAATAGTCGAGGACGTGCTGGCCATCCGGGCGTGTGAGGAGGTGTTTCGCGAGCAGGCGTTGCACGGACAGGCGCACGTCGCGTTCCAGCAGCGCCTCGACGTCCACGGCCATCGGGTCGGGCTGTGCCGAGGGGTCGGGGCGGTGAATTCCGGCGCGTCGACGCGGGCCACGCAGCAGCGGCCGGGGCACTCCTCCCGCCGGGTGAGTGACCGCAGGCTGTGGGGTGAGGGCCGCCGGTGCTGGGGCGTACGGCATGCGCAGGTAGGCGCACCACAGGCTGGCGATCGTGGCGCGTTGGTCGCGGTTGTCCTGACCGAGCCGTTCCAAGGCGTACAGGGCGGCCAGCCGCACCGGTGCCTTGTCGGAACCGAGCTGGTCGGCGGCTTTGGTGAAGAGCTCGGTCACGCGACGGGCCCGTGCGTCGTCTTCGGTATGAGTCTGGGCGTCCAGCCGCGCGCGCAGGTCCCGCTCCGCGGTGCGCTGGCGGCGCACCGCGAGGTACAGCGCGAACAGCGCGCCGCCGCCGGCCACGACGCTCAACGCGATTTTCACGGCGTCGAGCTTGGCGGTGACATAGTCCTTGCCGTTGATCGCTGTGCTCGGATCCACCTTCACCGCGGCGATGCGCTCAAGCCAGTCCAGCGTCGCCCACAACGCCCCGCCGGCGATGATCACCAGAGCCACCAGGCCGAGCACCGGCACGGCCCACGGCAGCTGCTCGTCGGGTCCCGGCTGCGGGCTGGCCGGGCGCGGCTTGTCCAGGGTGGGGCGCCGGCGAGACGGAGGCGCGGGTTCAGCAGTGGTCATGCCTGTACGTTGCCGGAACGTCGCGGTGTGCAACACGCCGACCCGCCGCCCGCAGCGAAGGCCTCGCCGCCGACGTCGTGATCAGCGCCGGTGCCGCTCGCAGATCGACTGGAGGTCCGCCCTGAACAGCGCGTCGTCGATGAGCTCGCGCGGATCGTCGTCGACGAACCCGTCCGCGAGCACGTCGCCGTTCTCGTCGACGCTCAGGCCGGTGTCGCTCAGGCGGGTGTTCACCGCGTCCAGGTAGTCGCGGGAGATCGCCTCGACGTCGTGGTCGACGGCCGTCGGGCCGAGGTGCTCCAGCACCAGGTCCGCGAGGTTGCGGGCCTGGCCGTCCATGTCGTGGAAGTCTGCGAGCGCGCCCAGAATCCGATCTGTCATGGCCGTCATGGTCCTGGCGGCGGGCTGATCGCGCAGGTCGGCGAGAAGTGCGGGCCGAGGTGCGTGACGCAGTTCGGCGCGGCCGCCGCTGGTGAGTGCCGGTCCGGGAAGAGTTCGTTGGGACGAGGGGTCCCGGACCGGCATTCGTACCTTCGGGCGCGGCGGCTCCAGCGTTACGACCCTGCCCGGCAACGGGCCGCGGCCGAGGCCTGCGTGCCGGACTGCCGGCCGGTCGTCTTCACCGGTGGCGCGGTCCCAGGCGGCCGCCGGCCAGCACCGCGCCCGGCGGCAGCCCGCGGGTGAGCAGCGGCAACAGGTTCGGGTGCCGACTCATCAGCACCGGCGCCGTGCCGTTGCGCTGCTGCACCCGCCGGCAGAAACGGGGTGAGAGCGGCACGCCGAGATAGGCGTCGGCGCGTGGCCCGTACACGACCTTCTCGCCGACCCCGCACCACGCCGCGGGCGCCGCCTGGCCGTCGCGCCAGAGGTACCCCTCGACGTACACGCCGCCCTCGGTCCGGGCGGCCTCGCTCGCGGCGACGCTGTACGCGCTCTGCTGATCCAGCCGAAGATCGGAGCCGGCGTCCCACCACCGACCGAGATCGAGCACCAGCCCCTCCACAGACGCGTGCACCCAGCCTGAGTCGTCCACGAGCGTCCGGAACGGTTCCTCGGCCTCAGCGAGCGCCGCCACGAGTTGCTCGTTCACGAGCACATGGTGCGGCAGTACCGGAAGAAATGACACTCCTGCCGGGACAGGCCGTGGCGCAGACTTGAGACAGATCATGGTACAAGAGCGATTTGCCAGGTGAGGCGGGAACCTAGTTGCCGCCGTGGATCGTCTCGGACGATCTGTGGCAGCGGATCGAGCCGCTGCTCCCGGTGGTGCCGCGCAGTACACGCGATCCAGGGCGGAAACGACTGCCGATCGACAGGTGCTATACGGGTGTGGTTCCGGCTGCTCGGTGGCAGCCCGGCTCCCGAAGGGAATAGTTCCGATCGCTCGGAAGGGTGATGCAGCGGGTCTTCCGGATCCGTCCGGGTAGGCAAGGTGCGTCAGGGGAGTGCAGTCGAAGATAGGAGTGTCGCGATGCGACGGACGATGAGGACGGTTCCGGCGGCGGTCGCGCTGGCGGCCGCCGCGGTGGTGGGCGTCGCCGGCCCGGCGATGGCTCAGCCGGGTCCCGAGCCGGCGGAGATCTCGGTGGTGCAGTGCCTGGTCGGTGGGGGCCTCCCGGTGCCCATCTCGGGGAGCGCCCCGGACAAGCTGACCTGCTTGGGCGGTCACTACAACGGCCGGCCGGTGACGATGCCGCAGCAGCCTGGGAACTGAGGTGGACGCGGCCGCTCAGCACCGGTCTTGACGGATGAGCTGCGGGCTCGACTGGAACCGCTGTTCCCCTACACGACACGCCCGTTTATCTGTTAGGAACTCTTAGTCCCAGACCACCAGTTCGACCGGGTCGTTGGGCTGCGGGCGGAGTTGCGTGCCACCACCGTCCCTGCGATCCGCTGTTCGACGGTTCGGTGCGCGTAGTTCTCAGCAGCGGTTGCCGTCAGCCGCGGGGAAGGGTGTGCGGCGCCCGAGCACGGTGGAGCCGGGAGCGGGGCTGACGTCGACGGGTACGAGCTGATCGCCGGCAGCCAGGGCGGCCGCGACTTCGGCGGCGTTGGTGATCCTGGCGCTGGAGAAGGCCACGAACAGCGGGTCGACGGAGATCTGCACCTCGCCGACGGAGATCTGCACCTCGCCGACGGGCAGCGACCAGCCCATGAGTTCGAGCATGAAGTCGATCCGGGGGTAGTGGCCGGTCCCGACGTGGTCGAGTTAGGCCTGCGCATCCTCGGCGGTGCTGATCTGGTGGCAGACCATCGTGCTCAGCGGCATCGAGACCTCCTCGCCTCGGAGCAGACCGGCGAGGATGCCGATGTTGCGCATGTCCCGTCTCGACCACATGGCAGGCAGCGCACCCACGAAGTCGAGGGTCTAACGGACCTGGACGAAGTCACGCAGGGCCGCGGCGATCCGTTCGAAGTGCCCGCTCGGCAGTGCGGGGTCGGACCTCGCACTGCCGGGCAATCAGGCAGTGCAAGTGCCGCCGATCTTCATGGATACCGATCGGGTGGGCGTCCATTGTGGCGCGTGGTCCGAGCGCGATCGACATCGCATCTGATCTTGACGGCATGGTTCATGTGAGCACTGCGTTGGTACCGGGTGCTGCGCCGAAGATCGCTTCCTTCGCCGCGGTGGCGAGGCTGGCTTGCGTCGGTGCCGTCAGGCCGAGTCGGTTCCAGGCGAAGATGACGTGGAGGGTGACGATCGCCCGGATACCGCGGGTGAGTAGTCCCTGTTCTCGAAGGCTTTTGAGTGAGTTGCCGGTGTGGGTGAACGCGACGAGCCAGTTTGGATCGACGGTGCCGGCGCGGGGTGTTCCTCGGAGCAGGTGGCCGACGTCCGCTGTGAAGGCGGCCCACGTGTGCGGGTCAACCGATTCGGTTGAGGCTGCGGGGCGGTACTGGGCGACTTGTGCCCAGACGTCGCCTTGCTCGTTGGTATCGAGGCCTGCCGCGCGCATCAGCGCGGTGAACAGAACGAGGGATCGCTCGCGCCTGTCGGCCGGATCGGTGGCGAGATAAGGGAGCAGAAAGCTGCTGTCCCGGCAGAAGAGTTCGTGGGCGAGGGCCATGCTCTCGGGGCCGCCGAAGGCATGCGTCTCGGGTTCGTAAATGTCACGAGTCCATGGGAGTCCTGCGGTGAGGGCGGGATGCACCGGATCGTGGAGGAAGCCGATTGCGGAGCCCGTGATTGAGTGGAGGAACCGCCAGATGTCCTTGCGGACTGGCCACCTGGTGGTCAGCCCGCGCTCGCGGAGGTCGGTGGCTGAGTCCGTGAGTTGGTAGCGGATCCGCCAGGCGCCTTTGCGGACGAACCACCACCTGAGGGTCAGGCCGCGCTCGCGTAGTTCTGTAAGGGCCTGGGAGAGGTGTGCGACGGCGTGGCGTTCCCGTTCTTCGGCGCTGGCGCCGGGGAACGTGAGGTTGCGCTGTGTCCAGAGGGTGGTCTGCACGGGTGGCCTTTCGGTCAGCTCAGCAGCAGGCAGGCGTCCCATGAGGTGACGTTGGTCGCGAGATGGGCCAGGGTTGCGCCGGCGGCGCCGGTGAGGAAGCCGGGCGGTTCGTCGGCCGGTGCCGGGGTGTGCTGATGGTGCGTCAGGGCCGGGGTGAGGTCGATGTGTCCGCGTGCGTCGGCGGCGATGCGGCGCGCGGTGATCAGCAGGCCGCCGGTGCCGTGGCAGAGGGTCCTGCCGGTGAGACGGCCGAGTTGGGCCGGGTCGGCGAGGCAGTCGGAGAGGGCCTGCTCGGCGGTCTGCTGGCGGAGGTGATCGTCCATTGCCCGTGCCGCGGCGTGCAGTGCGCGTGTGATCCCTGGAGTGCCGTAGCACCACGAGGGTTGGTGCGGGCCTGTCTGGTGAGGGGTTGCGGAGTCGAGTTCGGCGAGGGTGATGGTTTTGGGCCACCAGCGGTCGCGGCCGTTGTGGTGTTGCTCCCAGGTGTCGAGCCAGTCGCAGATCCGGGCGATGGCGGCGGTCTGGCCGGTGACGTGGATGCCGTCGAGGTGCGTGAGTGCCAGCAGTGTCAGTGGTCCGGTGATGCCGTGTGCCATGCCGTGGTTGGAGTGGCCGCCCGCGGGCGCGGGCTTGTTGCGCTGGTGGCTGTGCAGGGTCCACCAGCCGGGCAGGCCGTCGAGCGGTTCGGTCAGCCGCACGAGGTACTGGAGGATTTGGCGGAGCAGGTCGTGGTTGCCGCTGCGGCGGGCGGTGACCCCGAGCCCGGTCAGTCCGCTGATGAGGTCGTACTCGGTGATCGCCGGTCGACGGTGCCGGTCGATGCGCTTGTGGGCCTGTGCCAGCCGTGTTCGGGTGATCGCGGCGGTCGCCGTGTCGACGGTCTCCCTGGCGTGCCGCAGGTCAGGGAGATCGCGCGCGGCGTGCAGGACGAACGACAGCGCCGGCGCGCCGTAGAACAGGCCGGTGTCCACCGCGCTGCTCACAGCGCCGGCGGTGGCCTGCAGCAGTGCGGTGTGCGCCGAGTCCCAGCCGGCGGCGCCGGTGTGTGCCTGTTCGAGCCGCAGGAGCGCGATCCCTGCGGCGCCGCCGCTGAGTGACTGCCCGGTGCTCATGACGCGTCCCGCAGCAGCATGGTCTTGGCGGCGGTACGGGCCAGCCGTAGGCAGTACCGCTCGGAGGTGAGGTCGGGGCCGATGGAGCGTGCGTGGTGCAGGTGTAGCAGGTCTGTCAGCACTTGGTCGGTGTCGAGGCCGTTGGCCTGGGCGAGGGTGCGGTAGCGAGCGAGCGCGGTCTGCAGGGCGGTGTCGCGGTGGCGGGCGGTGTCGATGACGGTGTCGCGGTGCTGCGCGACGCGGTCTGCCGGTCGGTGGCCGTGGTGGTCGACGTGCTCGAGCAGCCAGGTGAGGCCGTTGTCGGCGAATCCGGCCGTGATGGCGATCATGCCGGCGGCGGTGCGCGCGACCGGGTCGAGGTGCAGGTGGGTGAGCACAGTGCGGGAGTCGGCGGCGAACACGGCCTCGGCGGCGGCCAGTGTGGCGCCGGTGCCGAATCGGGGTTCGGGCCGGTAGGTGTCGAGGGTGTAGTCGGCCAGCACGCCGGCGTCGCGCAGCCGGTCGGCCCACACGCCCAGCCGGCGTGCGGTGCACGCGAACTCGTTGTCGTCGCGCAGGGCCAGCCGCAGCCGCAGGTGAGGCGCGGGGTTGTGGTAGCGGATGAACCACGAGGCCGGGCTGTAGGCGTCACCGAGGGCGGGAACCTGGTGCAGGATGTCGTCGACGCGGCCGTAGAGCTTGGCGTAGAGCCAGCGTGACCGGCCCGGCTGGTGCGCGGTGGTGCTCGCTGTGGCCACCCGCTGCCGTGGCCACGGCGTCGGTTGCTCGGCCGGTGTGCGTGCCAGCGTCAGCATCACCTCGTGAGCGCGTCCGTGCAGCCATCCCGCGGGGTCGCCGGGTTCGGTCAGGATCGCCGTGGCGTGACGGGCGAGGTGGCGGCGCAGCAGCGTCAGGTGCGCCGGCTCGTCGAGGTCCAGGCGGACGCGGGTGTCGGCGGCTCCGAGGAACACCTGTGCAGGGATGCGGTAAGTGCCGCGCAGCTGTTCCCAGCCCGCGCGCCACTCGCGGTGCGACGCCGTGCTCGGGGGCAGCTCGGAGGCCTCCACGCGCCAGCGTGCCGGGTGCAGGATCGATCGTCCGTGTCGCAGGCGCGGCAGGAAGGGCAGGTCACGGGCCAGCGCTCCCCAGGTGACCGGGCGGCACGGGGCGCAGCGTGCGGTGGAGATCTCGGTGAGGAAGCGAGCCAGTGGCTGCTGGCCGCCGGCCAGGTCGACTGCGTTGAGCAGCAGCGGTTCGACGGGACGGTCCCGCGACAGCGACACCAGCCACATGCGGTGGGCGTCGGCGACCACCGCGAGATCGTCCACCTCGATGACCTCGCCGTGCTCGGCGGTGTCGCGGTACTCCCCCAACGTCAGGACCGGGAGGATCTCGGGAACCTGGGCGACGGCGGTCATTCGCGGCGCCAGGGGCGGTACGGACATCTGGGCGATGAGGGCATCCGGCAGCTGCGTGGGCAGGTGGGTATAGGCGCGCTGGAACCGCTCGCGTTCGGCCGGGTCGAACAGGTGCAGAAAACGGCCCGCGGTGACGCCGGCATGCCGGGCGGCAGCGCTGATCCAGAGGGTGAAGTCGCCGCGATCCAGATCTCCGGGGGTCGGGGCGGCGAGGTGGAATCGCAGTTCGGTGTGCGGGACCGGTTGCCGCTGCTCGCCGGTCAGACGCGTGATCAGGGTGTCGCCCAAGACGACTTCGTGATGACGCTGCAGGGCCGCGCGCTGGGCGATCGTGAGCAGGGTCACAGCACGCGTGCCGAGATCGCGCGCCTCATGGCGATGTGAACCCCGGTAGCCGGCGGGATAACCGAGCCCTGATCCGCTGACCACCTCCCGCACCGGTACTGCTGTGTGGGGACCGTAGCGCTCCAGGAAGTCCTGGTGATAGGCCGCCCAACCGCTCACCGGCGGGGCGATGCGGGCCAGGATCAAGGCTGCGTACTCGGCTTCCCGCAGCACCGCGTCCGGCAGACAGACCGCGCAGTCGAGCCGGAGCGCAGCCGCCGGCGGCGCGGTCGCACGAGGGGCGTCGGCGGTGAAGCGGGCGAGGTGGCCGGCGGGGTCGGTCGTGGTCATCGCGGGCCGGATCGACGAGATCAGCACACTGTGCGCGACGAGCCCGGCCAGCATCGTCTCGATGACGAGGGTGTCGGCCTGCGGGGCGGTGGCGGCGAGGCTCGCGGTGAGCTCGGCGAACGGCACGGGGCGGCGGCCGGTGTCGATCGCCAGCCGTACCGGTGCGGTCAGTTCGATTTCGACATCGCACAACGATGCGCCGGTCCCGGTCTCCGGGGTGGCCGCGGCCGGGACGACCCAGCGCGACCCGCGAGCGAACCCCAGGCTGTTGGTGACGACGTTGGCCTTGCGCAGCACCGCAAGCCGGGCTTCCAGCGCGCGGATCTGGTCGTGCAGTGCCAGCGCGTCCGGCTGCAACCGCACCTGGTGGTCTGTTCCCCACCGGACTGCGGCCGGTGCGGCAAGCCGCACGGGTGCGACCCCGGCGAACCGGCCGTACGGGGTGGCGCGGCTCTGCCACCGCAGCAGATACCGTGAGACAGCGTCGACCACCCTGCGCAGCTCGCGCGATGATGCGACAGGACGGCCCGGGGAATCGAGCGTCTTGTGCACTGCGGCCGACAGCACCGGTGACGCGTGGTGCACTGCGGCCGCGAACTCGGTGATGCGCCACAGCCGCCGCAGCCAGTCGGTCCAGCCGGTGACGTCCTCGGCCTCGAGGTCCGGCCACGGCGGAAGGTCGATCTCGTTCGGGATCGTCGTGGCTCTGATCAGCGCCGCGTCCAGCACGTCGTAGAAGCGCTGCATCGGGTTCCCCTTCCCCTTCACGTGGCGGGCCCGGTCCCCGCGCGGAACCGGGCCATCGAGAACGCCGGAAGATCAGCCGTTGGTCACGCAGGCGTCGCTGGCGGTGTTGCCGGAGCCGCAGTTGTCATCCGTGCAGTCACCGGTCGGCGCGCTGGGCGACGCGCCCGCGTCCACGAGGGTGACATTCAGCGTGAAATCGGTGGGGCTCATGGGATTCCTTCCACGAAGTTCCGGGCTGGCGTCGGTTCGTCTGAACGAGGCCGCGCCGGAGAGAGCGGTTCTTTCAGGTCCACGCGAACACCAAGCGGCTGTGCCGCTTGGTGAGCACCTGTCCTTCCGGGAGCTGATGATCAGGTGCGTCGATCGGCGTCACGTGGAGCGTGGGGGCCGGTCGGCCTGCGGTATCCCAGGCGCGGATCTGATCCGCCATCTGCCTGGCAGCCTGGTCGGCCTCGGGGCCGTGGCCGTAGACGACGTACTCGAACTCGGTATCGCTCAACGGCCGCAGCCGCCCGCGATAGGCCAGGCTCGCGCCGTGCGCGAGGGCGGGAGTGCCGAACGGTGACGCCGGGCCGACCAGCCCGCTCGTGATCGCCGCCTGCTGGGAGATCATCATCGCGAAGCCCGGCAGCCGGGTTGCCAGCCACAGGTCGAGGTCCGCGGAACGCCTGCCGCCGGGCACGATCACACCGCTGGCAATCTCGCAGCGCTCGTGCGCGAACACGCCGTCCAGGTGGCTGCCGTCAAACTCCTGCTGGTCGATCTCGTTGAGCCACAGGCTGACGTGCTCGTGCAGGGCAATGCTCCGGCCTTCGCGCTGGCCTGCCCCCTGCATCGGCACGAATCCGGCGAGCATGTTGCCGAGGCTGATCAGCCGGTCCCCGCTGCGTCGCAGCTCCCAGGATCGAGTGGTGCCGTAGGTGCGCAGCGGGACAACCAGGACGCCGCTGTCGGTCAGCTGCCGGATCCACGCCGGTGGGATGTCCCAGGCGCCGACGGTGACGATGATCAGGTCGTAGCGGCGGCCGTCTTCGACGGCGTACTCGGCGTCCGCGCACATGACCGTGACATCTCGGTAGCCGGCGGCGTCCAGGCACCGGCGCGCGCGATCGGTGACCTCCGGGTCGATGTCGACGGTGGTCACGCTGCCGGACTCGCCCACCAGTTCGCGCAGCAACGCGGCGTTGTAGCCGCCACTGCCGATCTCCAGCACGTGTGCGCCCGCCAGGCCACGCGTGCCGTGGGCCTGCACCAGCATGTCCGTGATCATGTTCGGCGCGGACACCGAGCTGATGCCCGTGCCGTCCTGGCGTCGCTTGGTCACCACCGCGGTGTCGGCGTACGCCTGTTCCAGCGAGATCTCGGGCACGAACTTGTCCCGAGGCACGGTGCGCAGAGCGCGCTCGATGTCCGCGGGCAGGGTGAGGCCACGCCGGGTCAGGCCTTGAGCCAGCGTGTCGACCAAGCAGTGACGCAGCTGTTGTGCGTGGGTGGTCATGTCGGCGGTCATGTGCGGTACGGGGCCTTCCGGCTAGTTCGGGCTTGCCGCGGGCGGCAGCGGACACGCTGACGGCAGCGGTCGCAGCACCGCGGGCATCGCGGCATGTGCACCAGACGCTACAGAAACGACGCTGGTGTTGTACGGAGAGTGAGTAGCGGGTCGGGACACCGTGATGCCCTTGCAGCCGAGCTCGAACGCGGTGGCGAAGATGTCGTAGACGTCGATCGCACGGGCGGTGCCGGGCAGGGGGACGGTCGCGGACACCGGCTCGTCGACGCAGGCCTGCACGGCGGCGGCCATGGCCAGGTGCCCGGCCGGGCTGATCTGGGTGGCGGTGGCCAGCAGCACCCGCAGCCGCTCGGGCAGGGTGGGGTCGGCGGGCAGGCGGCCGCAGGTGTCGACGAACCCGAGCACGTCGGTGCGGCCGGCGTGCTGCAGCGCGGCGACGACTGCGGCTCGCCGGTGGCCGGGCTGGTCGCCCGACAGCCGCACCAACGGCTCGATCCCGGTCGAGGCGCCGACCACCGGGGCGGACCGGCCGGTCGGCGGCACAGCGACCGTGCAGGAGTTGCGCAGCAGCCCGGTCTGGGCGATCCGGGCGGCCAGGGCGTTCCAGTCGCCGCGGGTCACGGTGGTGGTGCCGAGTTCGGCGAAGCGCCGCAGGAACGCCGGCTGCGCGTAGCGCGACCGGCCGCCGCCCACCGCAGGGCAGGCGCCGCGGTCGCGGGCGAGTTCGGCGGAGGCGAGTTTCGAGGTGTAGTTGACCAGGGCCAGGACCTCCTGCGTCAGCCGCCGGGCCTCGGCGCTGTCGTACGGAAGTCCGGCGGCCAGCAGCAGGTCGGCCAGGCCGCACACGCCGACGCCGATCTTGCGGTTGACGCCCATCACCTGAGCGGACAACGGATTGGGGTAGCGCTGGAGGCTGGCCGCGATCGCGTCGTCCAAGGCCCGGACCAGTGTGCGGGTCGTATCGGCCAGCGCGTCCAGGTCGACCGGGATGGTGCCGCCGCCGGTGTGGAATCGGCCCAGGTTGAGGTAGCCGAACTGGCAGGTCTCCCCGGCCACCAGACCAACCTCCGCGCACGGAGCGGTGCGGACGTACGCACCGTCCCGCGGTGTCGGGTTGCCGTCGCCAAGCCGGTCGGCGAACAGCAGACCCGGATCGGCGCACGCGTGCGCGGCCTCGGCCGCGGCGATCAGCAACTGCCGTTCCCGCCCAGGCGCGCTCAGCGCGGCCCGCATCTGCGCGTCGGTGACCTGCAGGGCAATGGTGAACTTCCACGCCTCGCCGCGGGCATCGGCGCCGATCTTGCAGCCGATGAAGTCCTCGGCGCGCGGGTGGTCCAGCGACAGGATCGCCATGTTCCCGACCAGGCCGTCTCCGCAGTTCGCGCTGGCCACGGCGATGTCGTTGAGGTAGCGCAGCACGCCGACCGGGTCGTCGAGGCCGTCGAGGAGGAACCCTGTGCCCATCCCGGCCTGGTGGTAGCCGTCCACGATCGTCTTGACCTCGGCGAGGTCGCCGCGCAGGTCGACCGTGCACGCTGCCGGCGGCCGATCCGCACTGCGGCCGGCGTTGGTCATGATCGAGGGGGAGAACACGATCCGTTCGGTGTCCATCGCCCAACCGAGCCGCTCGCCGAACGCCTCCGCTCCGGCCGGATCGAACCGGGCATCGGCCAGTTCCAGCGCGGTGACGATGCGGGTCACCATGTCCTGCACGGTCTCGCCGCCGGAAATGATCCGGCCGGTGCGCAGATATGCCTCGCGGTGCGGGGTGGTGGGGAACGTCGAGCGATACATTGCGTCCTCGTCCCGTGATCGGATGCTGGGCAGATCCAGAACACCGCGCCGGGCAGGTGTGCCTCTAGGCTGAGACGTGACTCACGGTGCGTTCACGCACACTCACGGTCCACCGAACTCTGATGGAGGCGCGATGACGACGGGCACGACCGGACCCGGTACCCCGGCCGAGCAGCCCGCCGTCACGGCGGCCGGCACCACCCCGGCCACCGCGGACGCAGACTCGAACGGAGACTCCGACGGTGGGGTGAACGTGTTCGCCGCCGAGCTCGAACGCTGGCGCGACGTACGCGGCTTGTCCCGCGCCGCCCTGGCCAAGGCCATGGAGTACCACCCCTCGTACGTGTCCAAGGTGCTCTCCGGCGCCGAGCGGCCCTCCGAGGCGTTCGCCGCGCACGCCGAGGCCGCGCTGCGCGCCGGCGGTGCCCTGCACGCCGCGTTCCGCGACTTCGAGGCCCACCGTCCCGCTCGCACCCGGCCGCCCGCACCACCGCTGGTCGACCAGCAGTCCGGCACCGGTGGGCTGCTGGTCGACCACGACGACGCGACGCTGCGCTATGACGACGGCGTCTACCGCCTCACCCAGCGCCGCCGGCTGGTCAACCACGGCAGCGAGCCGATCAGCCGCTACCTGATCCGCATCTCCGTCGACCGCTATCCCGGTGACCCGGAACGGTCCAACCAGCTCTACAGCGAGAACCCGCTGACCTGGGACGAGATCAACCTGCACGCCTGGCACGGCCGCGGCCGCCCCAACCCGATGGACTGGACCGCTCACCACGACCGCGACGCGTTCAAAGAGGTGTGGCTGCTCTTCGCCGGCGAGCACGGGCACTTTCCGCTGTACCCAGGCGAGGCGTGCTGGATCGAGTACGAGTACACCGTCAGCGAAGCGCACTGGGGCAACTGGTTCCAGCGCGCCGTGCGGCTGCCCACCCGCACCCTGTCGGTCTGCCTGGACTTCCCCGCCGACCTCGCGACCTCGGTCTGGGGCCTGCACACCTCGATGACCGCACAGGCCATGCCGTTCGCCACCGCGATCACCCGCACCGACACCGGCGAGAGGCACACCTTCTCCTGGTCCTGCGAGGACCCCCCACTGCACGCCCGTTACCGGCTCGAATGGCACTTCCGCAGCCGAACCACCTCGCGCGGACCCGCGGCCTCGCCCCGCGACGTCATGGCCGCACTCGGCATCGTGCAGGACAGCGACCCCGCGCTGCGCCGCATCGCCCGCCGCTTCGATCTCCCGGCTGAGGCCGAGGACGCCCGCCGCGTGGTCTCCGAACTCCACTCCGCGGCCGAGCGCGTGGCCCAAGCGCACACGTTCGGTAAGGGCATGGGCATCGCCGCACCCCAGATCGGCATCGACCGAGCCGCCGCCATCGTGCGTACCCCCGACGGCGAGACGATCACCCTGTTCAACCCGACCATCATCGAGTCCGCCGGCGAGGTCGACGAGCAGTACGAGGGGTGCCTGTCCTTCTTCGACGTCCGCGGCCAGGTCCCCTGTACGCACGTCATCCACGTCGAGCACACCACCATCGACGGCGACACGAAGATCACCGTCTTCCACCGCGGTGTTGCTCGCCTCGTACGCCACGAGGTCGATCACCTGCACGGCCTGCTGTACACCGATCGGATGCGCGACGGAGTCGACCCGATCCCGGTCGAGCAGTACCGCGGCACCGGCACCACCTGGAAATACTGACCCCCACCGAGGATGTGAGCATCGCACCGTCACGGGAGGAGTTGAACGGCACCCTGCGCGCGGCGGCCGCGCGGTTCAGCCTCACAATCACCGGCCGGCCGGGTCTACGGGTGGCACTACCGGTCGCGGGTGCCGTCACCGGTGACGGCACCCGCCGCTGGCTGCGCGTAGGCACCGAACGCGAACGCGACCTCGGTCCTTTGTGGATCGGCACCCTCGAGGGCAACACCATCACCGGCATCACGAATCCCCACGTCGTGGGCTGCGCAGCCTCGCGCAACGACAACCCCTTGCTCGCGCAGTTCCCGGAGCTCGAAGCGCTCAGCCGGGTGTGCGGCTCCCACAGCGTGGTGCTCGACGGCGAGATCGTCGCGGTCGGCCGCGACGGCCGTCCCCACTTCGAGCTGCGGCGGCACCGCCGTGGACCGGCGACACAGTGGGCCAGAAGTAAGGCGCCGGTGCAGTACTACGTGTTCGACCTGCTGCACCTCGACGGCCAGTCCTTGCTCGATGTGCCCTACCTCGTGCGCCGGCAGATGCTCGTCGACCTGCATCTGCCCGGTATCGACCCCGCGGTGCAGGTGCCACCGGCCTTTCCCGATACCGATCCCACGGTGCCGCTCGAGGTGGCCCGCCAGTACGGCCTCGAAGGTGCGATGTACAAACGCGCCGACAGCACCTACATGCCCGGCGTACGGTCACGCTCGTGGATCAAGTGCCCCTTGTGGAACAGCCAGGAAGTGGTGATCGGCGGCTGGACACCCGGCAGCGGTGGACGGGCCTCGACGCTCGGCTCGTTGCTGCTCGGCGCACACGATGAGCAGGGCCGCCTGCTCTACGTCGGCCGCGTCGGAACCGGAATGTCGGGACAGGTCCTGCGAGACCTGCGCCTGCGCCTGCGCCTGCGCTCACCACCTCGATCAACCCCTTCGACGGCCCAGTGCCGCGTGAGCACGCTCGCACCGCGAACTGGGTGCGACCTGAACTGGTCGGCGAAGTGACATTCCGAACCTGGACCAGCGGCCATCAGCTCCGCCACTCCGCATGGCGCGGCCTGCGCTTCGATCGCTCCCCCACCGGGCAGCACCCGCAGACCGGCGTCCGCGGCGGGCGAGGCGGCTTGGACGACCGCGCGCGCCATCGGTTTGGTGAGTTCGGCCCTGCGGACGTCGAGGCCGACGGTGAACCAGCCGGTGCGCTCGTCGCCGGACAGCGAGCCCTCCTGCTTCGCGGGCGGCTTCACCGTCGTCACGTGCCCGGCCCGCCGCAGCGAGTCCGCCGTCGCCGCCAGCGCGTCCTGCAGAAGCCGTTGTCCGTCGGGCGCCACCACGATGACGAGCCCCGAGGTGGAGCCGGCGGCGTCCGGTGACGTCGTCAGGTCGCGCACGAGCTGGGCGTCGGTGCCCGGCAGGCTCACGTCGTTGTCCGTCGGCGTGCCGAGCACCCCGGCCGCCGTCACGAGCGCCAGCACGAGCAGGACCCACGCGCCGATCACCGCGACCCGGTACTGGGCGCACGCGCCGCTCAGCGCCGCGACGGCACGGGCGGCCTTGCCGTCGTGTCCCCCAGAACTCATCGATCCTCCAGTGTCACCGCAGGGGCGGGCGATGCGCGGTGAGCTTCCCGCCGCTGCGCACGAACCCGCGCGGGCTGACTCTGGCGAGCCACGCCAGTCCTTTGTAGATCAGGCCCGGCACGGAGATCACCTTGCCCTTGCCGACGTCCCGCAGGCAGTCGCGCACCACCTTGCGCGCGTCGAGCCACAGCGCGTCGGGCTTGTCGATGCTGATCCGGGACCGCCGGTGGAACTCCGTGCGCACCAGCCCGGGGCAGAGCACCGTCACGGTGACACCGGTGCCGGCGAGCTCGGTGGCCAGGCTCTCGCTGAACGCGATGACCCACGACTTGGCCGCCGAGTACGTCCCTCCCGCGACCCAGCCCGCGACGCTGGCCACGTTGACGATCGTGCCCTCGCCCCGCTACCGCATGGCCCGCCCGGCGGCGTGGCTCACGACCAGCACCGCCCGGCACAGCACGTCGAGCAGGGCCTCCTCGTCGGCGCGCTCGTTGTCCAGGAACCACTTCCGCAGCCCGAACCCGGCGTTGTTGACCACGACGTCCACGGTGCGCGCACGTTCGGCGACACGTGCCACGTCCTCGCGCACCGACAGGTCGGCGAGCAAGGCCTCGGTCTCGACGCCGTACGACGAGGCAAGCTCGGCGCAGACCTGGTCGAGGCGGTCGGCCTCCGGCGAGACGACGACGAGGTGGTGGCCGCGCGCGCCGAGCTGGTGCGCGAACTCCAGCCCGATGCCCGACGTGGCACCGGTGATCAGCGCGGTGGTCATGCCCGGCGTGCCTTCGCGACGGCGGTTCCGCCGCGCCGCAGCAGCCGCCTGGGCATCCAGCGCGCGGCGAGCACGATCCCCTTGTACAGCGGCCCCGGTACCGAGAGGACCTTGCCCCTGTCCGTGTCGCGCAAGCACGTCCGCACGACCCGCGCGGCGCCGAGCCAGGCCCGTGCGGGGATCTCCCCGGCCGGGATCCCGGCGCGTTCGTGGAACTCGGTGCGGACGGGACCGGGGCACAGCGCGGTGACGGAGACGCCCGATGCGGCGAACTCGCCGGAGAGGCTCTCGCTGAACACGGTGACCCAGGACTTGGCGGCCGAGTAGGTGCCGGAGGCGAGCCACCCGGCCACACTGGACACGTTGATGATCCGGCCCCCTCCCCTGTCCCGCATGCCCCTGCCCGCGGCGTGGCAGACGGCGAGGACCGCTCGGCACATGACCTCGAACATCTCCTCCTCGACGGCGAGGTCGTTGTCCAGGAAGCGTTGCCGCAGCCCGAATCCGGCGCTGTTCACCACCGTGTCGGCTGTCCGGGCCGCATCGGCGACCCGGTCGACGTCGGTCCGGTCCGCCAGGTCCGCGACGAGCACCTCGGTCTTGACGCCGTGCGCCGCTTCGATCTCCGTGGCCAGCTTCCGCAGCCGGCTCCCGGTCCGCGCGACGAGCACGACCGCGTTTCCCCTTGCCGCGAGCTGATGTGCGAACTCCAGCCCGATGCCCGAGGTAGCACCGGTGATCACAGCGGTGGGCATGACCGAATGCTAACCAGGGCACCGGCCCCTTCGTGGTGGATCGGGAACATCGGTCACCAACGCGGACTATGCCGTGTCACAACGAATCCACGCGCTCGCGGACCGTCGCCCCGTCGCGGCCGGGACGCCGGCGCGCCGACAGCACGATGAACACCACCGCTCCCAGCCCGAGGAGCACGGACGTCCAGATGTTCAGCCGCAGCCCGAGAACCTCGTTCGCCGGATCGACCCGGAGCACCTCGATCCACAGCCGGCCCGCCGTGTAGAGGGCCACGTAGAGCCCGAACGCGCGGCCGTGACCGAGCCGGAACCGGCGGTCCGCCCAGATCACCACCGCTGCCACGCCGAGGTTCCACAGCAGCTCGTAGAGGAACGCCGGGTGGAACGTGCCGAGCACGACGGGCTGACCGTCCGGGCCCAGGACGGCACGCCCCGCCGACTGGTCCCACTCGTGGATCCGCAGTGCCCACGGCAGATCTGTCGGACCGCCGTGCACCTCGTTGTTGAACCAGTTGCCGAGGCGGCCGATCCCTTGCCCCAGCGCGATGCCCGGTGCCGCCGCATCGGCCATCGGCGGCAGTCGCACCCCGGCCCGCCTGGCACCGATCCAGGCACCGAGCGCGCCGAGGGCGATGGCGCCCCAGACGCCCATGCCGCCTTCCCAGACGTGCAGGGCCCTGACCGGGTCGCCGTCGGGACCGAAGTACGGCTGCCAGGACGTGACGACGTGGTAGAGCCGCCCGCCGACGATCCCGAACGGGATCGCCCAGGTCGCGATGTCCATGACGGCACCGGGCCTGCCGCCGCGCTGGACCCACCGGCGTTCGGTGAGCCACACGGCGACGAGGATGCCGGCGATGATGCAGATCGCGTAGGCGCGCAGCGGGATCGGTCCGAGGTACCACACGCCCTGAGTCGGACTCGGGATGACAGCGAGAACCGCGGATGCCCCTTCCCCCAGGATCATCGCGTCAGGATAGCCACGGGTTCCGGCGGTTGCGATGTTTCGCCCTGGCCTGGAAAGTTGGGCGGTCACGTGAGCGGTCATCAGCGCCGGTGTCGCTCGGGCAGGTGTTCACCGCGTCCAGGTGGTCGCGGGAGATCGCCTCGACGTCGTGGTCGCCGGCCGTCGGCGCGCCGCCGCCGGATGCAGCGGCTACGGCGTTTCGCCTGCTGTTCCTGGCCCGGTACGCCAAGCCGTGCACCAAGGCGAGCAGCACACCGCCGGCGAGCAACGGGACCCCGTAGGAGAAGCCAGGCCGCGAAAGCCGATCCGCAGCGTCGCGGCCTGGTCGGCTCGCGGCAGGTCGATGGTGATCACGCCCATCGGGCCGCGTCGCACGGGCACCTCCCGTCCGTCCACCGCGGCGGTCGTGCCGGGCCATGCGAGGGCGGCGAGCATCACCGTGCCCTCGCCCCGGTAGCGGATCTCCTCTTCCGGGCGCTTCGGCTCCCGGCGGTCCGCGACCACTTCCAGGCCTGGCGACGTCCACGACACCCGGCCGTCCGGCCACGGCGGCGACGCGTCGCGGCGGAACGCTGTCGCGTGCTCACCGCGGGACAGCACCCGCCAGCCCGCAGGAGGTTCGTCGATGCCGTCCGGTACGAAACCGTTGCGCACCAGGACGTTCTCAACGCGCAGCAGGTCCGCGACCGGCACACCGGTCCCTGGGTCGACCGCGAACAGGCGCCGGAACGCGTCGGGACAGGTGGCGCCGCTCGGGGTCATGCACAGGCCGTCGTTGAACTGCGCGTACCCGATGCCGGTGTAGGAGTTGAGGCTCCTGACCCCGGCGACCTCGTACACGTTGCCGACCAGGACGTCGCGCCAGAGCTCGTCGGGATGGGCGTCTGGATCTCCCGGCCACGCGGCCGACACGGTGAACGTGTTGCCCTCGTAGCGGGCGAACCGCTCCCGCAGCTCGCGGACGTCGTGCGGCAACCGGTAGGCGGTGAACGCCCCGTTGACGGGATACCAGCTCAGTTGGGCGAAGAGCACGACGGCCGTGCCGAGCACCAGCAGGGCGGGCAGCAGTCGTTCCCGGCGCATCGCCACGTACACCGCGGCCGCGGACAGGCACAGGAGCAACACGGCCGCCGTGACGTGGTGCAGGACGTGCTCGGGCGTGGCCGAGAACGCGAGCACGGCCTGCACGCCGATCAGAACCGCGGTGACGGCCGCCCGGTGACGCACCCTGTCGGTGTTCAGGCCCGCCGAGAGCGCGAGCGCTACGACCACGCACACCGGCAGGTACACGTAGTCCACGACACGCATCGGCCACCGGAAGAGCCAGATCTGGCTCTTCCGGTGGCGAAGAGTGCGTAGGCGGCGCCGAACACGAAGAGCGCTGACCTCGCCCGCAGGTTCTCGCGCACGGCCGACCACCGCAGCCACGGCAGCAGCGGCAGGACGAACCAGCCGAGGAACGCGTACGGGCCGCGAGGCGGAGGTTGTTGACGGACGCCTCTTCCGGCGTGTAAGTCGGCGAACTGAGGTTGAGCAGGTCGCCGAGCGCGGCGACCATGAAACCGCTGTTGGAGATCGACCGGTCACCGCGGAACGACACCTCACCGGCGAGCACGAGCGGGATGAAGACGACCACGGCGGTCATCGCGACGGCCGAAGCGACCAGCAGCAGCCGCAGGCACGACGACCAGCCGCGCTGCGCCACCCGTTCGACGAGCAAGGCGGCGATCACCGCGACGACGCCCAGGGCGCCGTACGGGCTGCCGCAGGTCATCCCCATGATTCCGAAGAACGCCGGCACCACCGGGGTCAGCCTGCTGTCGGCGCATTTGCGGGCGGCCCACCACAAATGCGGAACCCAGGCGAAGGAGATCATGCTGATCGCCCACCCGGAGGCGTCGAAGTACAGCGTGAAGCCCGCGAACGGCAGCAGCACGGCGACCGCCGCCGACGGCACCCGGCGTGCGCCGTACTCGCGGCACAACAAATAGACGCCCAGTGCCCATCAGCACCATGAACTCGAGCTTGACCATCGTCGCGGCCACCGCGAGGTCGGGCATCAGCGCGACGACCACGTAGTTGGCCAGCATGATGGGATTCCACAGGCTGAGCTGCGCCTCGGCGGCGATGTTGCCGCCCGGCCACATGTCCGGTGACAGCACCGGGAAGCGTCCGGCCAGCAGTTCGGTGCCGATGTGGTGCCAACCCGGTACGAACACGGCCGCGCTGTCGTCCCAGAAGTAGAACGTCTGCACGTTGGTCAGCGGAAACAGGGCGAGCACGAACGTCACGACGCACACCGCCATCGGCGTGCGCGCTGCATGAAACCTGCGCGACAACAAAAGGCCTCCAAAGTCACCTGCAGGCCGTGAACTCGCCGTGTCAACGCATATTCAGAGACAATGGAACTACGGCGCCACAACCGACGGCTCCCTCGCCGCCGATCGGATCGCCGGAATGATACACAAGAGAAATGAGGTGGAATTCATTCGTTTCCGGAAGGAATTCCACCTCATTTGGTCAGCGCTTGATGATCTGCGTGACTACTCGGCCGTACGCCGAACTCCACGTGCATTTGAGCTACTTGCGGCTGGACGGTGCGTCGTCACCGGAAGAAGAGCCGGGTGTGTCGCGAGCACCGCCGAAGACCAGGACGTCGTGACGCTTGCACAGCAGCCGGACCCTGTGCCGGCGACCGGGGAGCTTCTCTCCCGAGACGGCCGGCATGCCGCACATCCAGCAGCGTCCGCCCGACGCCGCCGGCACCCGCATGACCCCCGTCATCACCACCGCCTCGGAAACCGACCACCCCCACGGTGACGGCTCAGTGCTCATGGCGCAACGCGAAACCCGCCGACGCGGACATCAAGGCGACGTCGCGGCGGGCGCGGCGTCGAGGGCGTCTCTGCGCCGGAGCCAGATGCCGGTCTCCTCGCACAGGAGTGCGGCCAGGAAGAACGGTCCCAGCGCGCCCCCGATCCCCGCCGCCGCGAACGCGACGATGCCCTGGCCGGCGGCCAGCACCGAGCAGCCGTCGAACAAGAAGACGAACGCCGCGATCAAGTACAGGAGGCGGCGAACGCGCCGCCGTCGCCGCTGCCGGGCAGTGGCGGCGTACAGGTAGACCAGCTGCGCCATGAGGAGGTGCACCGCCACCAGCAGCGCGTACATCAACGCTGCGGTGATCGGCCCGCCGCCGAGTTCCGGCTGGACCAGGTGCGTGGCCGCGGCGGACACCACGATCGACGCGGGCACCACGGGCAGGCCGACGAAGACCAGGGTCCGTTGCACGCAACGCGGAGCCGCACCAGCGGGCCGCTCGTCGAAGACCATCACGCGAGCCACTCCTGCACGGGCGGCGTGCCGGGCAGTTCGGAGGGCCGGCCTGCGCGGTCGAGGGGGCGCACGAACTCGTGCCGGGCAAGCTCACGAACCTGGCCGGCGGTGGCCCCGTCCAGGGTGTCGCCGGTGCGTGGGAGGAGGACGTCGGCCTCGCCACGCCGCTGCTGAAGGAACTCGGTCACCTCAGCGGTATCGGCCCGCCGATGAGGCGGGTGGAGATCCCGAGTGGGCGACCCGTTCGGCTCAGGACGAGTTCGGAGTGCCCGCTCGCCCCGAGACCGGCCAGAACTGCACGCGCACCGTGGCGTGGCGTGAGTCTTCGGTGCGCCACGACAGCCGGGCCTGCCACAGCCCCGGAGCCGGTACCCGGATGCCGAGGGAACGAGTGCCGTGCTCGATCTCGTCCACGGACAGGTTCCCCGACTCGAGCACCATGGGCACGGTCTTGGTCCGGGGCCAGGTGTCGTCGTCGGGGAGGGGCGCGTCCCAGACCTCGACGTGCAGCGTGGCGGTGATGACGTCCACGTCGGCCTCCATGAGCACTTTGCCGCGGCTGGTGCTGACCCAGTCCCCGACGCGCAGAGGCAGTACGGGGTTGGGCTCCGCCAGCGACGCGTCGTCGAACAGACCGAGCAGGCGCCGGTTGACAGCTACTTCCGCCTGGTGGTCGCTCAGCTTGCCGGGGGACATGGTCGCCACCTCTTGTGGGCCACGGGGGCGCGGTGCGGCACACCGCGCCCCCGGTGGATCTACGGTCGAATGGGGATGAAGAACGCCTCGCGGTCGAGAATGCGGTCATTCTCGTACCACCTGCCGATGCGCCTGCCCGCTTCCTGGTTCTGCTCCGAGTTCACCCAGCGGACCGAGTAGTTGAGCTCGTTCTGCGGTTGTTCGTCGTGGTAGAACTGCGCGGCTCCCTCGTAGGTGGAAGCGAGGGCGTACTCGTCGCAGTCGTACGGGCCGCCGGTCGGCGGTTTCGGCGGCATCGCCACGGTGTCGCAGAAGTTGGTCGAGACGTCCCGGTTGTGATCGGCCCGCACGCGGTGTCCCTCGCTCTTCGCGCGCGGCAACCGGTGCAGCGGGTCGCTCGGCGTGGCACCGTGGAGGACCTTGTCGGGCTTGGTGGGCACGGTGGCGGCGGGGTTGGCGCGCGCCTCCTCGATGTGCACCGCGGCACCGGCCACGTCCGGATCGGACTTGGTGAAGGAGAACCCCGGCGTCGCCCGGTCGAAGACACTGCCCTTGGTGGACTGCTGGTTGTACCAGGCGGAGTCGAAGCGCATCCCGCCCGCGGGGCTTTCCGGGTCGAAGAGCTGCACCCACGCGCCGGGCAGGTCGAAGTCGTAGTCGAAGTAGAACTCCCCCACCGCGATCTGCTCACCCTTGTCCGCCGCCGGGGCGACTCCCTCGGAGCCGATGTCGAAGTCCGCTCCCCTGTTCACCCGCCACTCGGAGATAGGCCGCTCCGTGACGTCCCGCCCACCGGGGACGCAGGCGTTGTCGGGGTCCACCCCCGACGGCGGCTGCCCCGGGTAGTCACCGTCGCACTCGATCTCCGCCTCCATCGTGGCGCGGGGGTCGGCGAACGGGCCGGTCGCCTGCAGGACGTTGACGTCGAGGTAGAAGTCCGCGAACCGCCACTCGGGAAGGCCCTGGAAGTCCCAGCCCTCCTGCTTGCCGTAGCCGATCATGGTGTTCACCGACATGTACGTGCCGACCTGACGGCAGCTCGGCGGGAACAGACCGCACACGTACGCCGGCATCACGATGACGTGGTTCTGGCAGTACGAGTAGCGGTTCTTGATCCACCCCTCGTCGTTGTACGCCTCGCTGCCGCTCGCGGTGCACTCGCTGAACTCGGCGTAGTCGTAGCGATCGGACGGGAGACTGCCCCGCGGGAAACGCGACGAGTCCACGACGTAGCTGCGCGGCTCCGCGACAGCCGCCCGCCCGTGGATCTTCGACGGGCCGCCGTCGGCCGGCGAGATGCCCAGCCCGGACAGATCTCCGCGCTTGGCCAGTTCGTCCAGGATGAGCTGCGGGTTCTTCACCAGATGCGGATCGGTGATGACGTAGGGAACGACCTTGTACGTGAGTTGGTCCTTCTGCCCCGCGTTGTCCACAGGCTCGGCCGAAGCGGCCGAGGCGAACAGAACGGTCGCTACCGCCGAAAGCGCAACAGACATCAGAACTGATCTTCTTTTCACCACTATTCCCCCTGAGCGTGGTTACGAGACCCAAATGTCGTCTCGCCCCGACAGTCTCGACAGACCGGGAGAAATGTGTCTTTGCGTTGCGGCCGGACCACTCATATGGAGCACCGCGAGCTGAATTACCCGTCCACCGGAATGGCCGAACGAGCAGCAACCTGTCATCAGGTCATCCGACGTGAAGCTGCCGCAGGACCGAAGGGGGCTTTCGCAGTACCTGGATCACCAGGGTCTCCCGGAAGTTCGGGACGCCTGCGAATCTTCATGAGCCGGCTCCCGCCACAAGGCAGAAGCAACGGGTTCACGAAAGGCGCGCACAACGATGACGGAAAACCAGTTCACCACTCATGCAGATCTTTTCGACCTGAGCGGGAAGCACGCACTTGTCACCGGCGGCACCAGAGGAATTGGGATGATGATAGCGCGCGGCCTTCTCCAGGCGGGCGCCCGTGTCGTCATCAGCTCACGCGACGCCGACGCGTGCGCGGAGGCACAGCGGGTGCTGTCCGAATTCGGCGACGTTCGAGCGATTCCCGCCGACCTGTCCAGGCACGACGAGTGCCGGCGCCTCGCTGATCTTGTCGCGGCCGGCTCGGATCGCCTGGACGTCCTCGTCAACAACGCGGGAGCGATGTGGCGCGAGCCGCTGGAGACGTTCCCCGACGAGGCCTGGGACACCGTGACCGACCTCAACCTCAAGTCGCCGTTCTGGCTGGTGCAGGCGCTGCTCCCCGCACTTCGCAGGGCGGGCACCGCCGATGATCCCGCGCGGGTCATCAACATCGGCAGCATCGCCGCCATCCACGTCGCCGACTCGCCCAACTACTCGTACGCGGCCAGCAAGGCGGGACTCCACCAGCTCACCAGGGTGCTCGCCCGAGAGCTGGGCCCACAGCACGTCACGGTGAACGCGGTGGCACCGGGACCGTCCCCGTCGCAGATGATGGCGTCCACGCTCGAAGCCATCGGCGACAGGATCGCGGCGAAGGCCCCTCTGCGCCGGCTCGGCCGCGACGACGACATGGCGGGTATCGCCGTGTTCCTCGCCAGCCGGGCCGGGGCCTACCTCACGGGCGCCGTCGTCCCGGTGGACGGCGGCATCGCGACGACCGCATCGGGTACGTGACCGTCCGGGGGGTACCAGCAGGACCTCCCTTCGCCCGTGGACAAGGCCTACGGTGACGAGATGGCCACGATCGATCTGCGCACCGAGATCAAGGAGTTCCTGAGCTCGCGCCGCGCGCGGATCACACCCGAGCAGGCCGGACTGCCCGCTTACGGCGGTAACCGCCGGGTCAAGGGCCTGCGTCGCGAAGAGGTGGCCCTGCTGGCGGGGGTGTCGGTCGACTACTACGTGCGCATGGAGCGCGGCAGCCTCGCCGGCGCCTCCGACGGCGTGATCGACGCGGTGGCTTCCGCCTTGAAACTCGACGAGGCCGAGCGCGATCACCTGTTCCACCTCGCGCGGCAGTCCAGGGCGCCCGGCGGCCGACGCCGCCGGCGACCTGCCGTGACGGTGCGTCCGGCACTTCAGCAGGTGCTCGAGGCCATCACCGATGCGCCGGCTTGGATCTGCAACGGCCGTTATGACGTGCTGGCCACGAACCACCTTGCCCGCGCGCTGTTCTCACCGGTGCTGGCCGACCCGCGACGACCGGCGAACATCGCCCGGTTCGTGTACCTGGACACTCAGGCGGCAAGAACGTTCTTCGTCGACTACGACCGGATCGTCTGCGACGTGGCGGCCAAGCTGCGCATGGAGGCCGGCCGCAACCCGCACGACGAGGAGCTGATAGCCCTGGTCGGTGAGCTGGCGACGAGCAGTGAGCTGTTCCGGCAGCGGTGGGCGTCTCAGGACGTCCGGCTCCACCGGTCCGGACGCAAGCGCCTGCACCACCCGGTGGTGGGCCGGCTCGACCTGGACGTCGAGGCGATGGAGCTGCCCGCCGATCCGGGCTTGCTCCTGACCGTCTACACCGCGGCCGCCGGCACGGTGACCGCGGACGGCCTCGCCCTGCTGGCGTCGTGGGCGGCCAGCCAGGAGAGGCCAGCGGACGGGATTCGAACACCCGGCTGATGTTCCGGCCTTCTCGGTCCGTCCGGGCCAGCGCTGAACGAGTGACTCGATGTTGTTCCGCGAACCTCCGGCGTGCGGCTACTTGGACGGAGAATCCTGGCTCTGGCTATCCGTGCGCCTGCTCGCGGTTCACCTCCGCCTCGATGCATGCTGCAAGTTCGGCGAACGAGCACTTGGCGGGGGTATGCCGTAGCAGGCTTCCGAGAGCGATCGTCTTCTGTTCCCCGACTGCGGCGTTGAGCCGGTTCGTGGACATGACGTAGAAGTCCCACTGGTCGACGTCGAGCGGGTCCACCGCTGCCTTGTCGGTGGACGTGAGGACGCAGAAGACGTAGACGTCGGCTTGTCGTGCGCGTTCAGTGGCGTTGGTGTTCGTCGTGGCGTCCCAGCCGAGAGCCGGTCTGATGTCGAAGGAGATCGCCGACAGCCGCTCCTGCTTCCAGCTCTGCAGGTAGGCCGACGACTTCACCTCCACTCGCAGGCCTTCACCGGTCCGCAGGTCGGTGGCATCCCATTCCAGACGCGTGCCGCTGCCGACGCATCCCAGCGCCAGCCCGACGATGTACTCGGCGAGCACGCCGCGCATCGCGTTGCCGACGAGGTCGGAGCAGGCCCAGCTCCAGAAGCCGCGGAGGTTCGCACCGATGGCCCGGCCCTGCTGCGTGAACGGCTCGTCACCGGTCTTCGGCGTCACAGCGAGCGCGTCCAGGTTGTTCTGGGACAAGGGATTCTGCCTCTCGATCGCTTCCGGGTGCGGGCTCAACGCAGCCGCACCAACGCAGGCACCACGGTCGGTCGTCGAACTTGGTGGCTCAGTCGATGTTCGGGGCTCGAAAGTGCCACCGGTCATGGCGGCGCTGTCACGACACGGGTCCTCGGCAGCAGAACCAGGGCCATCAGCCCGCTGAGGACCGTAACGCCACAGGCCAGGTAGGCGGCGAAATCCAGCGACACCGCCTCCGCGATCGCTGGACCGGCAATCGCACCGAGAAACGTTGCAAGTGCCTCACCGGTGAACTGCACTGCGCTCACCCTGCCCAGCACCGCGTTCGGTGTGATGCGCTGCAACGCCGTCTGTGCGGTGACCAGTGCCGCCGAGCCGACGACGCCGATCAGCACCGCGGCGGGCAGGGCGGCAACGAGCGATCGGGAGAGGAAGAGCAGCACGAACGCCGTTCCCGTCGCCATCAGTGCGCCACCGAGCAGGTAGGCAGGCGGCATCCGATCGACCAGCCGCCGGATCAGGGGCGCCCCGACCAGGAAGCCGGCACCGAGTCCGGACATCAGCAGACCGGTCTGCATGCTGCCGCCCAACACCCGCACGCCGAACGGCACCAGCAGTGCGGACAACGACGCGTTCGCGGCCAGGAACACCGTCACCACCGCGAGCAGCCACGCGGCCGATCGTTCGGTGCGGAGGAAGATGACGCCTTCACGAAGCTGGGCGAAGAACCGGCCGGAGCTTCCCTCCTCGCGCGCATCAGCGGCACCCAACCGGGCAGTCATCACGATCGCGAGTGCGGACATCAAATAGGTCGCGAGATCGATCCACACCAACGCTCCTAACCCAGCGACCCCGAACAACGCACCGCCCAGAGGAGCACCGACCAGGCGCACCGTGCCGTCGGTGATCGCGTTGAGCGAGTTCGCACTCGTGAGGGCCGGGCCGGTACCGACGACCACCGGAGTGTGCGCCTGCGCGGCCGGGCGGAAGAGCACCGTGCCCACACTCTCCGCCACCAGGGCCAAGTAGACCAGCCACACGTCGCCGGGATCCCGCACGAGCAGCAGCAGGGCGACAGCGAGCGCTCGCAGCACGTCCGTCGCGATCATCAGCTTGCGCCGGTCCCAGCGGTCGGCGAGCACGCCCGCGACTGGCCCCAGCAGGACAGGCGGCAGAAACTCGGCGGCCAGTGTCAAGCCTGTGGCCGCGAGCGAACCGGTCAGCTGCAGGACGTACGCCGGGATGGCGACCACAAGCAGCCACGACCCGAGCAGGCTGATCAGCCGAGCGAACCAGAGCAGCCTGAAGTCACGAATCCGCAGAGCCGCAAGCACCACACCCCCAGAGCTATCCTGAAAGGATAGTCATCGAAAGCGATGTCCTGTCAAGACAGCTGATTCGACATAGGCAACCAAACAGATTGCCGTCTCGCACTGCTCAGATAACGCTCATCAGGTGCTCGTCCGCGAGTCAGACGGTTTTGCAGCGGTAGCACGACGCTCGGCTGCTTTCAGGCACGTCCAAGTGGGCGCGGGCGTAGCCGACGCAGATCAGGCCGGCCGGGTAGGTGTCGACAGCCCGTTCCCAGAACTCCCTGGCCGCTTCGGCGTCAACGCCTCGCACTCCGGTTCAGGGAATCCGGACTTCAGCGCCGCTTTCAGCCCCGGCGACCGTGGTCCACCGCTGCGGTGATGTTCCCCAGCAGCCGATGGACGCCCGACATGCCCGTCAACGCCGCAGCTTCGCCCGTAACCGAACCTGTCCGCAGACGGCAGGCCGAGCACGCGTTCGAACGTGTCCAGCGCCGCCTGGTGTTCGCCGCGGGAGTTCAGCGTGACACCGACAGCTATCTCGGTGATCAGGCCATCCCGCAGCGAGTGCCCTGGCATCGCGAGCGCACGGCGCAGGTGGTCGAGCGCCGAGTCGAATTCGCCGATCTCCCGGCAGACCACGCCGAGGTTGTTCACGACTGCGGAGCGGAGGCGGGTGTCCTCCGACTCGGACAGCAGCCGATCTGCCCTGGCGTACAGATCCCGTGCTTCCGCCATTCGTTCTGCCCGGAACATCACATTGGGCGGACCGTGCCGTCCGGAAGGGGCACGCACACGAACCACTCCGCACTACCGAGTCATGACGAGCGCCAGCGGCGTCGACGCGCCGGCTTCCTGCCGCGGATGCACGACTCCGTCACGGGGCGCCGGCAGCACTCGACGCGCTGATCGGCTCCGCCGCTCCGATCAGGTCGTCGCGGACGAAGACGCGTCCTGAATAGCGCAGGAACTTCGCACGGCCGGCAGCATCGGCGTCACCCAACCCGTAGATCTCATGCCTGCCTTCCTGCGGGACCAAGGTGATCAGCGCATCGTCGTTCAACGCGACCAGCTCGGCTTCGTCGTCCTGCTCTGATGACCGGCTCTTCAGCAGAACGCGGAGCCACGTACGGCCATCGGCATCCACGCGCACCACCCAATCGCCCAAAGAACAACGATAGGTGCCGGCAGCCCTGCGGGCGTCGACCGGTCGCGGACTCGCCGGTGGCACGGGAAGACTCGGCTGCCGCAGACCTGCCAGCTCGTGCAACAAGTGGTCGAACACGCGGCTGAACATCGGGTACACGTCCCCACCGTTGGTGAGCAACGCCACGGCGACACCCGCGGCAGGCACGACCCGCAGGAACGCCCGTTGTCCCATCGTGTGACCGCTGTGCCCCAGCACGACCGGCCCACCGTAGTCCGGGATCGACCAGCCGAGGCCCCAATGCCCGTCGATCAGCCCGGGTTCGGCCACCTCGGCATGGGGTTCTCGCATCGCGTCGTACTGGTCCGTCGACAGGTGGTGCCGGACGAAGCCGAGCAGATCCCGCGCGCTCATCGCGAGCATCGCGCCGGCGGGCGCCGTCGAAGGGACGAGCGACCACTTCTTCACCCGCTCGAGAGGAGCATCCGGCCGCGCACGCTCGTGCCCCACCGCGGGCCGGCCCAGGATCGCTTCCTCTATGCACGTCGCAACGTCGGCCAACCCCAGCGGATCAACCAGCCGTTCTCGCAGCACGGTGTTGTACGGCTTGCCCCGCAGAACCTCCACGAGCCTGCCGAGCACGACATAACCGCTGTTGCAGTACGAGAAACGTTCACCGGGTGCGGAGAACTGCGCGGCGGAGGAAAGCGTCTCGACGTACTTCTGCAGCACGTCCTCGTTCCGCCCGGTGTCGGTCCACAGGTCTCCGTCGAACCCACCCGTGTGGGACAGGAGCTGCCTGGGCGTGACCGTCTTCCCCGCGACCTGATCAGCGAGCCGGAACCCGTCCAGGTACTCGCACACCGGCCGGTCGAGGTCGACCAGTCCCTCGTTCACCAGCTGCACGACCAGCGTCGCGGTCCAGACCTTGGTGATGGAGCCGATCTGGAACATGGCGTCGGGAGTCGCCCGCGCACAGGTTGTCAGGTTGAGCACTCCAGCGGCCGCGTCGACGATCTCCCCGTCCACCAGCACCGCCGCCTGCGCACCGACGACCCCGCACTCGGCCACCAGGTCCGGCAGCGCCTCGGTCAGCCACTCACCAGCCGCCTGTGCTCGGCTCAGCCCTTCCCCGCTCCGCTCCACCCCAGCGCCTCTCCATCGGCCGGTCGCCCCACACCGCACAACCAGCGTTATGCCATGCACGCTTTCAATCGAACCTACCAATTTGGTTGCTCCGCGTACCCCGCCATCGAAGTGCAACTCGGCTTGGCCCACCAGAAGTGGCGCTGGCTCGGCGAATCGGCTCGGAGTGCGTGCCGCACGCGAAGTGACGTCGGCGGATGCCCGCACCCCTAGCGCGGGCATCCGCCGATGAGGTTGCCAACACGCGCTACTCGATCAACATTGATCGGCTACTCGGCGCTTGGGCGGCCCGGGACTGTGCAGCGAGCGGATCACCCAGGTCGAGGGACCGGACCTCGGCTCGGCTCTGATTCATCGACACGACCACGATCCTCACCACCGGCCTGCCCGGTCACCCTGTACGTCGAACCCGTGGTGCCCGCACCCCCAGCGCGGGCACCTGTCGAACAGGTTGCCGTCCCGCGCTACGCAAACGGAACTCGTCGGCTACTCGATCTCCTGACCTGGGGCTTCGACTCGGTGATCGCAGTCCGGAGACCTGGCCGCCAACGCGAGCAAGTGCTCAGCGAACGCGTCGATGCCGCACAGTTCGGGATCGAGACCGAAGTGATCCCGAATCTCACACCACAGGTACTCCGACAGCGACGCCCGAGTGGCACCGTGGATGAGCTTGTCCCGGAGCGGAGTGAGCAGACAGTCGTACTCGTCGTCGACGAGGTCGGCGACTCCGATCGGATCCCATCGGTTGAGCAGACAACGCAGGTGGTCCTGGCGGAAGCCGTCCGCCTCGGGTGCATCGGTCATCTGGAGCGCCGTGACGTGACGCCGCCGCTGAAAGGGTTGTCGGGCAATGATAGGGGCCGTGATCAGTGCCGACGCGGCGGGGCACGTTGATGTCGGTCAGCTCGGGACCGGCCGGTTCGCGAGGGCGGGCGGGGGCTTCTTCGCGGACACGCAGCCCGACGACGAGCAACTTGTTCTCGTCCAGCACCGTCGCGAGCGGACGGCCGAACTCGCGGCCGGTGGCCGCCGCCTGGTGCGGGTAGCCGACCCCCAGGCCCAGCACGAGACGGCCCTGATGTGCCTCGGCCAGCTGCGACGCGGCTTCGCGCAGGTCATCTGCCAAGAGGACGTGGTCGTCGACGGTTAGCCCGGAGGCAGGCGACCATCGGGCCTGGCCCCGCAGGAAGAAGTGCCCCTTCCTGCGGGGCCGGGGCCCGGCGGCGCCGGACCTCACGCGGCGGTCGCCCCGCCGTCCACCGGCAGGACCGCTCCGTGGATGTAGCTCGCCTCCTCGGACGCCAGGAACGCCACGGCTGCCGCCACCTCGTGGGGATCACCGATCCGGCGCGACGGGATGGTGGCGGCGATGCTGTCGAGCCCGGCGCCGTCGTCGGTTCCCTCCGTCCGGATCATCCCGGGGCTGACGGCGTTCACGCGGACGCCGGAGGGGCCGAACTCCGCCGCCCACGCCTTGGTGAGCAGCAGGAGGGCCGCCTTGCTGGAGCCGTACAGGCCCGCCGCGGTCGAACCGCGGTGCGCTGCCCCGGTGAGGACGTTGACCACCGCTCCCCCGCCGCGCTCGACCATCTGCGGGACGAGTTCCTGGACCAGGAAGAAGGGCGCCTTGAGGTTGACGCCGTAGAGGTCGTCGATGTCGGACTCGGCGCGGCTGGTCGTCGGTCCGAACGTGAAGATGCCCGCGTTGTTGACGAGGATGTCCACCCGCCCGGTGACGTCGCGCGCCCGCTCGGCCAGCGACCGCGCGCCGGCACGCGAAGTCAAGTCGGCGGCGATGAACGCAGCGGTGCTTCCGGCGGCCCGCACCGCCTCGACGGCGTCCAGCCCGCGGCTGTGGTCCCGTCCCGAGACGATGACGTGCGCGCCGCGGCGGGCGAGGGCGGATGCGGTGGCACGCCCGATGCCGCTCGTCGAACCCGTCACGAGGGCGGTGCGCCCGTCCAATCGCGAAGTCATGTTCAGCTCCTGCTCGATGAAAATTGCGAGCGGCCGGGTGATCGTCCCGGGCCGTCGGACCCGAGCGTGCGCTGTGGCCGTCGTGGAACCCCAGCCGGTTTGCCGATCTGTCAAACTCCGGCCATGGGTTTCGATCCCCGACCGGCGCTGGAGTCGGTGGCGGCGCGCCTTCGCGCGCTGCGGCGCAGAAGCGGTACCAGGCTCGTCGACCTGGCCTCGACGACCGGCATCGCGGTCAGCACGCTGTCCAGGATCGAGTCGGGGCACCGGCTTCCCAGCCTCGCGCAGACCCTCGTGCTGGCCGCCGCCCACCGGGTCACCCTCGACGAGCTCGTCGGCGCTCCCCTGACCGGCAACCCCCGGATCCACCTGCGCCCGGTCGTCCGCGACGGCAAGACGCTGATACCGCTCACCCGCCGTCCCGGCGGCCTCCAGGCCTACAAGATGGTCCTTCCCGGCAACCCGGACGGCGCAGCGGGCGAACAGAACAGCCACGTGGGCTACGAGTGGCTGTACGTCCTCAACGGACGGCTGCGCCTGCTCCTCGCCGACGAGGAACTCGTCCTCAGCCCGGGAGAAGCGGCCGAGTTCGACACCCAGGTCCCGCACTGGTTCGGTGCCGCCGACGGGGCGCCGGTGGAGGTGCTCGCGCTGCTCGGGCTGCAAGGCGAACGTGCGCACACCCGTGCTCGTTCGCGCGGTGAGACCTGAGACTCCGGATCCGAGCGGCGGGTCTCAGCGGTCGCCGGTCTCGTGGCACACGTCCTGGACCGCGGCGCGCAGCCACTGGTGGGCCGGGTCGGCGTGCAGGCGGGTGTGCCAGAGCAGGGAGACCGTCACCTGCGGCGGCGGGAACGGGAGGGTGAAGGTGTGCAGGCCCTCGCGCAGCGCGGCGGTGTGGCGGTCCGGGACGGTCGCGACCAGGTCCGACCCCGAGGCCAGCGCCACGGCCGCGGCGAACCCGTCGACCACGGTCACCACGTCGCGGCGCGCTCCAGCCGGGTGCAACGCCTCGTCGACCAGGCCTTCGGTGAGGCCGCGGCGGGAGACGTTGACGTGCCGCGCGGCGGCGTAGCGGTCGGTGGTGACAGGGCCGCCGGCCAGCGGGTGTTCGGGGCGCACGACGCCGACGAAGGTGTCGGAGAACAGGGGTGTCGCCAGGACGTCCGGTGGCAGCGGGTCTTCGACCACCGCCGTGTCCAGGTCGACGGTGTCGCGCAGCGGCGCGGTGTCCTTGCTGGTCTTGCGCAGGAACCGCAGCCGCACGCCGGGGGCCGCCGCGCCGACCCTGGCGACCAGGCGGGGACCGAACGCCTCCACGAAGCCGTCGCTGCCGCGGAGGGTGAAGGTGCGCGACAGGGTGGTGAGGTCGAGGCGGTGGGCCGGGCTCAGGACGTCCTCGGCCTCCCGGACCAGGACGCGGACGCGGTCGCGCAGTTCCAGGGCACGCGGAGTCGGGACCAGGCCGCGGCCCGCCTTGACGAGCAGGGGGTCGCCGGTGGCGCGGCGCAGCCGGGCCAGGGCTCGGCTCATCGCCGACGGGCTCAGCGCCAGGCGACGGCCGGCGCGGGTCACGCTGCCCTCTTCGAGCAGGACGTCGAGGGTGACGAGCAGGTTCAGGTCGGGGCGGGCCACCGGGGCGACGATACCTGGCGTCCGGTGCACAGGTGCGTTGCGATCTGTGCGCCTTCCGCCAGGGGTGTGGCGGACTTACGTTCCGGGCATGAGATCACCCGCTGCCGCGCTCACCGCCCTCTCGCTGTCCATGTTGTTGCCGTCGCTGGGCATCAGCATCGCCACCGTCGCCCTGCCGACCCTGTCCTCCGCGTTCGGCGCGTCCTTCCCGGCCGTGCAGTGGGTGGTGATCGCCTACCTGCTGACCACCACCGCGCTGGTGGTGGTGATGGGCCGGTTGGGTGACCTGTTCGGGCGGCGCCGGCTGCTGGTGGGTGGCGCCGCCGTGTTCACCGCCGCGACGCTGCTGTGCGGCCTGGCGCCGAGCCTGCCGCTGCTGGTGGCCGGCCGGGCGCTGCAGGGGGTGGGCGCGGCCTGCATGATGGCGCTGACCGTGGCGTTCGTCGGCGAGACGGTGCCGAAGGACCGCACCGGCAGCGCGATGGGGCTGTTGGGGACGATGTCGGCGATCGGCACGGCGACCGGTCCGGCGTTGGGCGGGCTGCTGATCGCGGTGTCGGGGTGGCGGGCGATCTTCCTGGCCGTGGTGCCGCTCGGGGTGGTCGCGGTGGTGCTGGCGCACCGGGTGCTGCCCGCGCCGCCGCCGCGCCCGGCCTCCGGGCGCACAGGCGCGGCACTGCGGGAAGTGTTGCGGGACAAGGGTTTGGCGACAGGCCTGAGCACGAGCGCGCTGGTCTCGGCGGTCATGATGACCACCCTGGTCGTCGGTCCGTTCCACCTGTCCGGGGTGTTGGGCCTGACGCCGGTGCTGGTGGGCGCGGTGATGTCGGCGGGACCGGCCGTGTCGGCGTTGACCGGGGTCCCGGCCGGCCGGGCCACGGACCGCTTCGGCACCCGCGCGATGGTCGTCGCGGGGCTGACCGGGATCGCCGGCGGGGCGCTGGTGCTGGCATTCCTGCCGCCCGCGGCGGGCGTCGCGGGGTACGTGCTGCCGCTGGTCGTGATCACCGCGTCGTACGCGGTCTTCCAGGCGGCCAACAACACCGGCGTGATGAAGGACGTCCCGGCCCGCGACCGCGGTCTCGTGTCGGGCATGCTGACCTTGTCGCGCAACCTCGGCCTGATGAGCGGCGCCTCGCTGATGGGCGCGATCTTCACCCGGGCCGCCGGCACCGGCGACGTCACGGCGGCCGCGGCCGAGCAGGTGGCGCGGGGCACGCGGTGGACGTTCGTCGTGGCAGCGGGCCTGGTCGCGGTCGGGTTGGCCGCGGTCCTGCGGTCGCGGTCCAGGGTGCCGGTGGCGTGAGCCGCAGTCCGGGCACGACAACAGGCCCACGGCGGCCCGGTGTGCGGAGTCAGCACACCGGGGCGAGGTCGTCCTGGTACCGCCCGGATCGCTCAGGCGTCCCGGGGCACCCGCGTCGCGGTGACCTTCGAGCGGGGCAGCCGGCCGGCGCGCGAACACCCCTCGAAGGTGTCGCCGTCGACGGTGACGTCGAAGTCGAGGTTGAGCCGGATCGGCTTGCGCACCCGCTGCCGCCAGGTGACCCGCGCACCGGCGGCGGTGAGGTCGAGCAGCTCCACCTCGTCGCCGGCGCCCGTGGCCGTGCCGGTGAGCGCCTGCCCGTCGCCGCTGAAGACGTACCGGGCGTGCAACGTGCCTATCGGGGTGGCGATGGCGACGTCCCAGTCGCCCACGATCTCGCTCACGCGCGCCACACCGTCCCCCGCCGCTCGTACTCGAAGAGCTTCTCCACGCCCAGCGCCACGTCCGGCCCGAAGTCCCGGTCGAGCAGGTGCAGCGCGAGGTCGAGACCTGAGGTGACGCCACCGCAGGACAGGAAGTCGCCGTCGTCGACCACGCGGGCCTCGACCGCCCTGGTGCCGGTCGCCTCCAGCAACGGCATGCCGAGGACGTGCGTGACCGCGTTCCTGTCCTCGAGCAAGCCCGCCATGGCCAGTGCGAGCGAGCCGCCGCAGACCGCCGCCACGGTGATCTCCGGGTTGTCCAGGGCCTTGCGGAGCAACGGCATCGCGTCGCTCTGCGCGAAGCCGGACAGGACCTGCGGGATGTCGTCGACCGGGCCGGAGGCGCCGGGAACGAGGAGGTAGCCGGGGCGGGACGGGTCGAGCGCGGCGGTGGCGGTCAGCGAGAGCCCCGGCGTGCCGGACACGACCGGGCCCGGCCCGCCGAGGGCGACCAGCTCGGGCTCGATGCGCTCGCTGGCCGCCAGCACTTCGAAGGGCGCTATGACGTCCAGGGGGTCGAACCCCTCGAAGAGCACGAATTGTGCGATCGGTGCCATGGTCACATCGTCATCCGCGCGCCCGTTGCGCAACACTGGCCTGCGTGCCACCTTCCGCCTGTATCCGGCCACACGTGGTCGCCGTGCTCGCCCTGCCCGACACGATCGCGTTCGACCTCGCCACGCCGGTCGAAGTGTTCGGTCGCGCGCTGCTGCCCGACGGAAGCCCCGCCTACGAGGTGGTCGTGTGCGGATCGTCGCCCACGGTCCAGGCCGGTCCCATCCGGGTGACGACCGACGCGGGGCTCGACGCTCTCGCCTGCGCCGGCACCGTGGTCGTTCCCGGCCGGAACACCGCGGACGCCCCGGTGCCGCCCGCCGTGCTCACCGCTCTGCGGACGGCCGCCGGCCGGGGCACCCGGATCGCCTCCATCTGCGTGGGAGCCTTCGTGCTGGCCGAGGCGGGAATGCTGGACGGGCTCGCCGCCACGACGCACTGGCGCGCGGCCGACGCGCTCGCCCGCCGGTACCCGTCGATCCGCGTGGACCCGTCCGTGCTCTACATCGACAACGGCCAGGTCGTCACCTCGGCCGGCGCGGCCGCCGGGCTGGACCTGTGCCTGCACCTGGTCGAGCGCGACCACGGTGTCGCGGTCGCCGCGGCGGCCGCCCGGCTGGCCGTGGCGTCGGTCCACCGCGACGGCGGCCAGGCGCAGTTCATCCGGCAGGAGCGGCCGGCGGGGTCCTCCCCCTCCCTGGCCCCGCTGCTCGACTGGATCGAGCGCCACGCCCACCGGCCGCTCACGCTGGCGGAGATCGCGGCCGAGGCACGGGTCAGCGTGCGCACCCTCAACCGCCGCTTCGCCGACGAGCTGCGCCAGAGCCCGATCGCGTGGCTGACCGGCGTCCGCCTCCGGCACGCCCAGGAACTCCTGGAAGGCACCGACCAGGGCGTCGGGCAGATCGCGCGGGCCACCGGCTTCCCCACGGACAGCAACTTCCGCGCCCAGTTCACCCGGACGGTCGGGGTGGCACCCAGCGCCTATCGCCGCTCGTTCCGCGGACCGGCTCGGCGCACGACCGCGGGATGACGGACCAGCGCGTGGCCGGGCGCGCCGCCGGAAACCCCGCTCAAGCCAGGGATTCGAAGCCCGCCTATCGGTCCCGGCCGCGGAACGTGGCGCGGTAGGCGCTGGGCGAGACGCCCAGTTCGGCCCGCAGGTGCAGGCGCATCGACCCGGCGGTGCCGAACCCGGCGGCGACGGCGATCTCGTCGATGAGCAGGTCGGTGCGCTCCAGGAGGGCGCAGGCGCGCTCCACGCGCTGCCGGACGAGCCACCGGCCCGGCGAGGTGCCGATCTCGTCGCGGAAGCGCCGGGTGAACGTCCGCGTGCTCGTGGCTTCCCTGGCAGCCAGCTCCCGCAGGGTGACGGGCCGGTGCAGGTTCGCCAGCGCCCATTCGCGGGCCCTGCCGGTCGAGGAGGTCCGGGGTTCGGGCATCGGCCGGTGCAGGTACTGGGCCTGCCCGCCCTCTCGGTGTGGCGGGACGACGGTGCCGCGGGCGACCTCGTTCGCGACCGCGGCGCCGTGGTCGGTGCGGACCACGTGCAGGCACAGGTCGATGCCCGCCGCCGCACCGGCCGAGGTGAGGACGCCGTCATCATCGGTGTAGAGGACGTCGAGGTCGAACGTGACGTCGGGGAAGCGTTCCCTGGCTCGTGCGGACGAGCGCCAGTGCGTGCTCACCCGGCGTCCGGCGAGCAGTCCCGCGGCGGCCAGCACGAACGCGCCGGTGCAGATCGACGCGATCCGCGTGCCGGGGCGGATCCGCGCCAGCGCGGCGGCCAGCGGCGGGTCGAGCGGCCCGTCCCAGGGCTGGTGGTCGGCCGCCGATCCCGGAACGACGACGGTCTGCGCCTCGGCCAGTGCCTCGGGTCCATGGGTGACGGCGAGGGTGAAGTCGGCGTCGGTGCGGATCTCGCCGGGCACCGGTGCGCAGGTCACCACCTCGTACAGCGCGGCGCCGGCGGCCGTGCGGGCCTGGCCGAAGATCCGGTGGACGATGCTGAGCTCGAACGGGAGCACCCCGTCGCGGGCGAGAACGGCCACGCGGTGCCGGCCGTCGCCCGCAAAAGCGGTCATGGCTCGATCCTCGCACATGTTGTCCATCAGGCCAGTCGTCGCGGCGGTCACGCCGCTCCAGGATCGGCGTCATGAACGTTTTGTGGATCCTGGCCCACCCGGAACCCCGCTCGTTGAACGGCTTCCTCGCCGCGGAGGGACAACGGGCGCTACGCGGCGACGGCCACGAGGTCGAGGTGTCCGACCTCTACGCGATGGGCTGGAACCCCGTCGTCGACGCGCACGGCTACGCCCACGACCCGGCGGAGCGGTTCCGGGTCGCTGCGGCCGCGAAGCGGGCTTTCGAGAGCGGCGCGCTGGGCACGGACATCCGCGCCGAGCAGGAGAAGATCGACCGGGCGGACACGATCGTCGTCCAGTTCCCGATGTGGTGGTTCGGGATGCCCGCCATCCTCAAGGGCTGGTTCGACAGGGTGTGGCTGCAGGGCTACGCCTATGGTCTGCGCGGCCCTGACGGCGAGTGGGTCGGCTACGGAGACGGGTTCCTCGCCGGAAAGCGCGCACTGGCCGTGGTGACCACGGGCGGACCGGCGTGGCTCTACGGCGGGCGCGGCATCCACGGAGCCGTCGACGAGCTGCTGTTCCCGTTGCAGCACGGCACGTTGTTCTACGCGGGCGCCGAGGTGCTCCCGCCGGTGGTGATCTCCGGAGCCGACCGGTTCACGCCGCGGGAGGGCGAGCAGGCGGCCGTGGTGCTGCGTGAGCGCCTGCTCGCGATCCCGGTCACCGAGCCGATCCCGTACCGGAGGCAGAACGGCGGGGACTACGGCGACGACCTCGTGCTGCGGCCGGAGGTGGCGCCGGGCGCGACCGGGCTGGGCGTGCACCTGGCCTGACGCCCGGCGAGCCGCACCGAGGTCAGGACCAGGCGATCTCGCCGTTCCGGTCGACGAAGCGCCCGGAGCCGGAGCCGGGCCCCTCGGTCGCGAGGCCGACGACCGCGTCCGTGCCCTCGGTGACGGTCTGGGGACCGCTGTGCCCGTTGAGGTCGGTCGCCGTGTAGCCGGGATCGGCGGCGTTGACGCGGATGTCCGGCAGCGCTTTGGCGTACTGGGTGGTCAGCATCGTGAGCGCCGCCTTCGAGGCGGCGTAGAGCGGCGCGATGGCCGACGACTCCGCCCTGGACGGGTCGTGGGTGTGGGCGAGCGAGCCCATCCCGCTGCTGACGTTGACGATGACCGGGTCCGGTGATCGGCGCAGCAGCGGCAGGAACGCGGTGGTCGTCCTGACCACCCCGGCGACGTTGACGTCGAAGACGCCGAGGGCGTCGGCACCGGTGAGGGTGCCGGCCTCACCGCCGGGGCCGGCGACGCCGGCGTTGTTGACCAGGACGTCGATCGAGCCCTCGTGCTCGGCGACGTCGGCGGCCGCGGCGGCGACGGACGCGTCGTCGGTCACGTCGATGCGGACGAACCGCGCGCCGAGCGCGGCGGCTGCCTCCTCGCCCTGCTCGGGGTCGCGGGCCCCGACCAGCACGGTGTGGCCGAGCTCGGCGAGGCGGCGGGCGGTCTCGCGGCCGAGGCCCTTGCCGGCCCCGGTGATGAAGGTGATCGTCATGCGGCCATGGTTCGTCCTCCGCCGAGGCCCGGCCAGGGACGCCTCGACGGTGGGACCGGCAGTACCACCGTCGAGGACACCCTGGCGGCCGGAGATGCCTCAGGATGGGGTCATGACCACGACATCCGGGGCCGGGCTGGGCGCGATGATCCGCACCTGGCGGGACCGGCTGCCCCCGGCGGCCGCGGCACTGCCGGTCGGCAGGGCACGCCGCGCGACCGGGCTGCGCCGCGAGGAGCTGGCCGACCTCGCCGGCGTGTCGGTCGACTACGTCGTCCGCCTGGAGCAGGGACGCGCCACCACGCCGTCGGCGCAGGTCGTGGCCGCACTGGCGCGTGCCCTGCAGCTGTCCTCCGCCGAGCGGGACCACCTGCACCGGCTGGCGGGCCTCGTCCCTCCGGCGGACGGAACGATCTCCGACCACATCCCGCCCGGCGTGCACCGCGTGCTCAGCCGGCTCGGGGACGTCGCGGTCGCCGTGTTCGCGGCGGACTGGCACCTGATCTGGTGGAACCGCAGCTGGGCCGCGCTGCTGGGCGATCCCTCGCCGTCGCCTCCGCGGCTGCGCAACTTCGCCCGCGACAGGTTCCCCCTCGACGCCGGTCCCCCGCGCCTCGCGCGGTGGCCCGTGTCCGAACGGGACACTGACGCCACCGATGCCGTCATCGTGTCCGACCTGCGCCGCGCCACCGGCCGCTTCCCCCGCGACGCGCGCCTGGCAGAGCTGATCGGCGAGCTGAGGGCGGGCAACGCGCGCTTCGCCGAGCTGTGGGCGACCGGCGCGGTGGCCGCTCACCGCGAGGACCACAAGACGATCGAGCACCCCTCGGTGGGGCCGGTCGAGGTGGACTGCGACGTGCTGACCGACGGCGACTCCGAGATCAAGCTCGTGATCATGACCGCCGTGCCCGGCAGCGCGGACGAGACCCGGCTGCGGCTCGCCGGGATCGCGGGCCCGCCGGTCGCCGCGGACCGGTGAGCCCGGCACGTCCGGCGGGGCGATCTTGCCCAGGGGCGCACCTCTCGTGTCCCTGCGTGCACCGGGTACTGGATCTCACGACCCCGGCCGACCAGTATGTCCGCGAGCCGTCGAAACGAGGGAGCGTGCGCCCGTGGTCAGGGTGGACAGCAGGGACGAGGCCGAACGCCTGAAGGAGGCGCTGCGGGACGGGCGCGCCGCGGAGGTCGTGGGGCCGGTGTCCGGCATCGGCCTGGTCGGCGTTCCCACGACCGGCGCCGACCGCATCGAGGTCGACCCCGCCGACTTCGACCAGGCGATCAGGCACCTCCACCGGCGCCGCGACGAACTGGCGGGGCACCTGGCGGACAGCGCGGTCCTGGCCGCGCCGCTGCCCGACGGCAAGGGGCCGGTCGCGGTGCAGATGCGCAAGGCGTTCGGCCTGCGCGCCAGGGACGTCGAGGGCGGCGTCCGGGCCGCGCTGCAGTCCTACGTGCAGCAGCTCGACCTGGTGATCGACGCGCTGGAGAACGTGAAGAAGACGCACGCGGCCGTGGACGAGAACACCGCCGCGGCGTTCGAGGGGCAGGCATGAGCAGCCGGGACAAGGGCTACTTCACCGAGGAGCACCGGCCCACCGCGAAGCAGGTCCGGCGCCAGAAGAGGCTCAGGGCACAACGCCGCGCGAACCTGCGCGAGGACGCGTTCGACTCCGGGACCATCCGCTGGGAGGCGTACACGCACCAGCAGATGTGGGACATGGTGCACTCGGCGGACCTGCCGGGCATGTCCGTGCGCAGCGGCCAGTGGCAGGACCTCGCGCCCAAGCTGCGCGGCACGTCCCGCTCGGTGCAGGACGTGGTCAACAGGCTCACCGGGTCGTGGCGCGGCCCCTCCGCGGAGCTGGCCGCCCAGGCGGCGTCGGCGCTGACCTCGTGGGGCGAGGCGGTCGGCGACTCCGCGGAGAAGGTCGCCGCCGGACTGGAGACCTACACGACGGTGCTCCAGGAGACCAAGCGGCGGCTGCCGGAACCCGTGCACTACTGGGCCGAGCGGCACTTCAAGGAGGGGTACGACGTCAAGGTGGTCGACGGGCCGCAGGGCCTGCACCTGCTCGAGCAGCTGACCGACGACCACATGCCGACCAAGCTCGAGGCGCGCAACGCCAAGGCCGAGGCGGTGGCCGTCATGCAGGTCTACGAGAACGAGAGCAGGAGCACGCGCGGCACCCTTCCGGTGTTCGACACGGCGCCGGCGACCGCGCAGCCACCCGGCCCGGTCACCCCACCGCCGCCGCCGGCCAGGCCCATACCCCTGCCGGAGCCGGGGCCGGAAGCGGCGCCCCGGCCGCCGGAGCGGGTACCGGTGCCGGACGTCCGCCCGCCGGGCGCTGACAACACCGACAGCACAACGGTTTCCGCCTTCGGTCCCACCGGCGGCACCAACGGCGTCCATGGCGCCACGCCGGGCGTCTTCGGTGGCGCCACGTCGGGCGCTCCGGGCAGCGCCGTTCTGGGCAGTGCCGGACCAGGCAGTGCGGGACCCGGCAGCGCAGTACCAGGCAGTGCAGTACCAGGCAGTGCGGGACCGGGAACGCCGGGTGGCGCCACGGGTGTGCTCGGCCAGCAGACCGGTCGCGCCACGGCGGCGGGCCTGAGCGGCCGCGGCGCGACGGGCGTGCCCGGTGGACCGGGATACGGCATGATGCCGCCGCCGGCCGGTGCCGGCCGGGACGAGGAACGGCACCACCCCAACCGGTACGCGGAGAAGATGGACCTCCTGGACGACATCCCGCCGGGTGCGCCGCCCGTGCTGGGCGGATGAGCGACGGGTACGCCGTCGACGTCGCCGCCGTGCGCGTGACGGCGGAGCGGCTGGACGACACGGCCGCCGAGACCGGCGCGGTGGCCGCCGCGCTCGGTGGGGGTGCCGGCGGAGATCTGGGACCGGGCGTCACGGCAGCCGCCGACGAGCTGATGCGGTCGTGGGCGGACAGGATGGCCGCGCTGCGGGACGGGCTCGCCGAAGCCGCGGGCGAACTCCGGTCGGCCGGTGCGGCCTACCTCGACGCCGAGGAGCTGCGCCATGAGTGACTACCGGGGCCTCGGTTTCGACCCGGTGCCGGGTGACGCGCGCGCCGTCGCCGCGGCGGGTGAGCGCTGCCGCCACCAGGTCGAGGTCCCGGGACCGCCCGCCGGGTGGGAAGGTGCCGCGGCGGAGGCGTTCGCGGCGCGGCTGGCGGAGATGCGCGACGAACTCGACACGGCCCGGCGCACCATGAGCGCGGCCGCGGACACGTTGGACGACTGGGCGGGAACGGTGCTGGCGAACCAGCGCAGGGCGGAAGAGCTCGACAGACGCGCACGGGAGCTGCGGCGCGACATCGAGGACGCGGACAACGCCGTGGTCCTCGCGTCCTTTCGCGGCGGACCGGAGCACGCGGCGGCGACGGCGCGGCTGGACGGGCTGCGCCGCGAGCTCGACGGCGTGCTGGCGGGCGCGCGAGACCTGGAAGCCGACCACCGCAGCGCCGCCCGCCGGGTCGCGGAGCGGTTGCGCCGGCTCGTCACCGGGGGCGTCGAAGCGGCCGGGCGCGTGCCGAGCCGCGAGGAGGTGTTCGGTGGCGTCGTCCGCGCCCTGACCGGCTACTCGGCGTTGGGCAGCGCGCTGGCCGGAACGCTGCTCAGCCCACCCCGCACCGCCGGCACCCCCGCCGGTGGGGCGGCTGCCTTCGCCTCGGCACTCGGTGAGCGGTGAGACTCACGCCGGTGCGGGGCGTCATCCCGGTTCCCGTGAGCTCGGTCGAGGCGACGTCCGCCGAGCTGTTGTCGGTGCTGCGGCGGCTGCGCGGCCCGGACGGGGCGCGCGATCCCGGTCTGGAGGTCGCGGCGACGCAGGCCGCCGAGCTGGCCCTGCGCCACGACGCCGGCGTCGTGGCGATCGTCGAGCACCCCGGCGCCGACCCGGCGGTCCTGGTGGCCGGTCTGGTCGCGGTGGAGCGCGCGCTCACCGAGGAAGCCGCCGAGGAGCTGTGCTTCCACCTCGCCGACGCCGGTGGCCCCGGCATCAAGGAGATGACCAGCGGCACGACCGGCAACGGCTATCCGGCGGTGATCGTCGAACGGGTACCGGCCGACGGTGTCGGTGCGCAGCTCCAGATCGTCGTGCCCGATCCCGCGCACCCGAGGATCGCCGTGTTCACCCTGCACTCCCCCACCGGGCGCGGCTGGCTGGAGCTTTCGGGCATCGCCGGGCGGTTCGTCAACGGCGTGGAGTTCACCTCGGCAGAGCGTGGCGGCGGTACTCGGTCGGCGGCTGCCCCACCAGCGCGCGGAAGGCCCGGGAGAAGTGCGTCGCACTGACGAACCCGCAGTCGCGGGAGATCTCGCCGACGCCGCGGCCGGCCTTCGCCGGATCGGCCAGCAGCGCTTTCGCCCGCTCGATGCGCATCGTCCTGATGCGCTCGGCGACGTTCTGCTCGCCTTCGAACACCTGGTACAGGCGGCGCAGCGAGATGTTCAGCGCCTTGGCGACGTGGCCCGGTGTCAGGGACGGCTCGCCGAGGTGCGCGCGGATGTGCGCGAGCGCGGCGCGCCGGTGCTCGGTGGCGATGTCGGCACGTCGCAGCTTCTCGCGCAGGGCGCTGCGCAGCACCAGCTCCGCCAGCCCGAGGAGGTGGTGCGCCACGCCGGCGGGGTCCAGCACGTCACGCGCGGCGATGACGTGGCCCACCGCGCCGGAGAACGCGTTGCGCAGGCCGGCACTCACCTCGACGGGCTGGAACATCAGCGGGCGCAGGTCGCTGAAACCCGTCGACAGCCTGGCTTCCGGCACGGTCAGCATGACGGCGCCGACGGGCAGCACGTGCAGCGAGCAGTCGCCGAACACGTGGGTGTCCTCCGGCAGCGAGCGGTGCACCGGGCACCGCATCAGCAACTGGATGGACTCGGGTGCCCGTCCCGGCGGCGAGCCGGTCAGGGCGGCTTTCGCCGCCGCCGCACCGGAAGCGCGCACGACCAGCACACCGTTCGCCACTTCCGCGTCGTGCTGCACGCGGTCAAGACTAACCACGGGAGTACTCATGGCACGGCGTTCACCGGCGACCGGCGCGGTCGTCCTGTCCCACCTGGAGTTCGACCTGGTGTGGGAGGACCTCGGCTTCGGTGACCCGCCCGCGGCGCTCGACGTGCCGTCCCACGGCGCCACCGAGGCCGACCGGGACCGGCTGGGCGCCGAGGTGCTCGCGACGCTGGCGCGCGCCGGTCTGGTCGACGAGCACGACGACGTCGTTCCCGAGCTGGAGGAGCTGTTCGGGATCCTCCGCCACCACACGGTGTCCGTCGACGCGCTGGTGTTCGGGGAACAGCCGTGGCGGGTGCTCGCCGCGGTGCGGGGCAGCCGGGGCGTGCTCGCCGTGCTCAACAACGAGGAGCTGGCGCTCGAACCCATCGCGCGGGAGGATCTGGTGCGAGCGGTGGCGAAGGTGCTCGGTGAGCGCCCGGCCGGTCCCGGTGAGCAGGTTCGGCTGCCGCGGCCGGCGTACTCGGCGGCGCTGCGGGGCTACGCGGAGCACGGCTACGACGCGCTGGAACGGGCGCTGGCCGGCGCGGGGGTGCGCGGCAGCGCGATGCGCCCGCTGATCACCATCGCGCAGGCGGGCCGGCTCGGCGCCGGGCAGCTCGCCGTGACCGGCGGCCGGGGGCGTTCGCCGGTGCTCACCTGGTCGGACACGGAGGCCGGCCGGTACGTCATCACGACCGAGGACGTCCGCGACGAGCAGTGGGTCCGGGTGGTCCCGGCCGACCTGGCCTGGCTCACCCGGCGCCTCACCGAGATGGTGGCCGACGCCGGTTAGGACAGGCCGAGCTCCGCCGCGGCCGGTTCGTCCAGCACCGCCGCCAGCACCTCGGCGCCCGCGGCCAGCGCGGCCTCGGCGGCGACGGCGGTGAGCCGGTTCAGGCGGGCCGCCAGCGCGGCGGGCCGCAACCCCATCGCGCGCTCACCCAGGTCGAGCCCGACCAGCTTGCCGTGCAGGTCGACCGTCACCACCACGTCGTCCTCGCGGACGGTACGGGTGATCGCGTCCAGTGCCGCACGTGTGCCGAGCGGTTCGCGTTCTTCGTCTTCCGCCAGCATCTCCTCGACGGTCGGCGGCACGTGCGTCATCGGACCATCCAGCTCTCGGGTGTGGTGGACTCGATCTCCTCGGTCAGCTCGGTGTCGGCGTGGATGCCGAGCGCCTCCAGGTGCTCGTCGCCGAGCGAGTGCCTGGCGCGCTCGTTCGCCCGCGCGGTGGCGATCCGCACCAGGGTGAGGATCTCGTCCGCCAGCGCGGCGCGCCCGAGCCGCATCGACCGCTCGGTCAGCGTGATGGCGCGCATCCCGCCACCCACGCCGACCTCGACCGCGGTGCCCGTGCCGTGGTGCGCGTGTCCGGTGATCACGGGTGCACTCCTCCGTAGAACTTCGTGCTGCTGAGCTGATGGGTGTTGCGGCGCACCCGGTCACCGGAGTTGCCCTCGATCAGCGTGACCGTGTCGCCGTCGACCTTCTCGACGATGCCGATGTGCTTGCTGGTGGCCGGGCTCTGCGGCCCGGTGCCGAACAGCAGCACGTCGCCCGGTCGCACGTTCTGCCGGAGATCGCCGTTGCCGTAGGCCTTGCCGTGCCGCTGTCCCCAGCGGTAGACGTCGCCGGTGAACGGCAGGACCGGGATGTCCACACCGGCCTTGCGCCACATCGCCGTGGCGAACGACGAGCACCAGTAGGTCGTTGGCCCGTAAGGGTTCCGGTTGCTGCCCGGCGGGCTCTCCCGCGTGCCGATCTCGCCGCGGGCGGCGGAGACGATCTTGCGCGCTCGCGCACCGGACGGTCTGGTCGCGCCACCGCCGCCGCGACGTTGTGCCACCCGGGGGTCGGCGACGCCGTCGTCCTCGATCTTCCTCTCCAGCGCGCGGAGCTTCCGCTTCGCCTCGGCCAGTTCGGCCTTGACCAGCCGCACGTTGCGCACCGACTCCCGCGTGTACCGCGGTTCGAGATCGGCCGCGGCGGCCACCGCCTTCAGCAGCGCGGCCCGCGATCCACTCGCGACACCGGCGTCGAGCAACGCCGCGGCCTTGGCCACGTACTCGTCGATCAGCCGTTGCGCGGCCGTGTGACCGGTGACCAGCGCACTGCTCGCGCCCGCCACCACCTTCTCGGCCTCGGTGCTGATGGTCGCCGTCGCCCGGATCTGCGCGACCAGCCGATCGGACCGCCGTTCGAACTGCTCCGAGGTCGCGCCGTCCCAGTGGCCGAGCGCCTTGCCCGCGGCCTGGCGCACGGCGTCCTGCTGGTCCTCCAGCGCGCTGCCCGCCTGGTGCAACGCGAACTGCACGCGCATCGCGTCGTCGGCCTTGCCCGCCAGCGCGTTGCGGTGCCCGACCATCCTTTTGGCGAACTGGAGCGCGATCGCCCGTGTGTCCACGTCACCCTCGCCCGAGGTGGTCGGCGATCACGTCGTCCTGGTCGCGGTAGGCCCGCGCCAGGCGCCCGGTCGAGCGCGCCAGGCGGTCGGCGTTGCGGCCGACGCCGTCGACCTGCCGGTGCAGCGCGGCTCCGAACGCCTCCAGCGCCGAGGCGAACCCGGTCTCCTTGCCGATCCGCCCGAAGCTGTCGCCGGCGATCTCCCCTACCTGGCGCACGTGCCGGGTGCCGATCGACGCGAGGTCGTCCGCGATGTCCTTGCCGCGCCGGGCGTAGCGGTCCAGCGCGGCGGGATCCACCGCGAACCCGTCGCCACCGGACCCCGCCCGCCGCGGTGGTGTCCCGCCGGTCGTGCCCCGTGCCGCCCGGCGCGCGACGTCGAGGTACTTCCGGTAGGCGCCACTGGTGTAGGTCGTCCACGGTGTCCACGACCTGCCGTCCCCGGAGAGCGAGTTGGCCACCTCGGCGTTGACGCGCGGGTCGAACAGCTCCCGGTTCGAGTCGAGCCCGTACTGCCTGCGCCGCTCGGGGCCCATCGCACCCAGCATGTTGATCTGCCAAAGGCCGTAGGAGTCGTCCGGCGGCTTGTTGTTGTGTGCGCGGGGGTCCCCGTTGGACTCCGCGAGGGCGACGGCGACCGCGATCGTGAGGCCTTGGCCGTGGAATCCGGCGGCGCGGGCGTGCTGCGCGATCTGCTCGGGGCTCAACCTGCTCATGCGGTCAGCTTGGCCGCTCGCCGAACTCGGCGACATCGGCGTTGCGCGCTGGGACAGCAGCGTTGCGCGGCTGGACCAAGGGGTGAGCGGTGCGGAGGAACCCGACGCCGCCTCCCCGTGTCGATTCCTCTTCGACGCGAAAACGTCGAACGCGGTGTCGAATCGACGGCGGTACCGATCGCCCGGCTTGGCCACATATGTGAACGTTCACTATTGCCTTGCCCGACGGTGCGACGGACTCTTGTCAGGCGGGAAAACATCGCGTTACGGTGTCCTGAGAACGTTCACAGCCACGACCGACCATCGAGATCGCGGAAGGTGCGCGGTCGGCGCACAGCAAGATTTGTTAGCGATAACAGTCATCGGTTGCCAACGGAGGCATCAATGTCGTTCGCTCGAATCTCCGCGCTCGTGGCCGTGGCAGCGCTCTTCGTCGCCCCGTCCGCGGCGGCCGCCGCCTACCCGGACCCCGGCCGCGTCACCGGCGACGTCCACGTGCACGACCCGGCCGTGGTCAAGCGGCCCGACGGGAGCTACCTGCTGGTGCACACCGGCGACAACCTCGCGCTGAAGACGTCCACCGACCGCGTCGCGTTCCGCAACGCGGGCACGGTGTTCCCCGGCGGCGCACCGTGGTCCACGGCCTACACCGGCGGCGGCCGGAACCTGTGGGCACCGGACATCTCCTACCGCGACGGTCGCTACCACCTGTACTACTCGGCGTCCACGTTCGGCTCCAACCGCTCGGCGATCTTCCTGGCCACGAGCCCCACCGGCGCTTCCGGTAGCTGGACCCACCGCGGCCTGGTGATCGAGTCGCGCACGGCCGACGACTTCAACGCCATCGACCCGAACCTGGCGGTGGACGACCAGGGCCGCTGGTGGCTGAGCTTCGGCTCGTTCTGGTCGGGGCTCAAGATGATCCAGCTCGATCCCGCCACGGGCCTGCGGCTCGGCAGCGGCATCACCGCCATCGCCGGGCGGGGCGGCGGCGCGATCGAGGCGCCGTTCATCGTCAAGCGCGGCCAGCACTACTACCAGTACGTGTCGTTCGACCTGTGCTGCCGCGGCGCGACGAGCACCTACCGGGTGATGGTGGGCCGCTCCACCAGCATCACGGGCCCCTACCTCGACCGCAACGGCGTGCCGATGAACTCGGGTGGTGGCACCGAGGTGCTCGCCGGGCACGGGAGCGTCCACGGGCCGGGGCACCAGGCCGTGCTCGCCGACACCGACGGCGACCTGATCGTCTACCACTACTACGCCGGCAACGGCGCGGCGTTGCTGGGCATCAACCGCCTGGCCTACGACTCAGCCGGCTGGCCACGCGTGGTCTGAGAGCCTCCCCCGGCGTTCACCGCCTCCGCACCACTGGCCTGAAAGGACAGTCGATGAAGGCAGCCCTCCACCGCGCGGCCGTGCTCCTGCTGGTCGCCGTCACCTGCGTCCTCGGTCTGCCCGCACCGCACGCGGCCGCCACACCCGCGGTGCGGTACACGAACCCGATAGCGGAGCAGCGCGCCGACCCCCACATCGTCAAGCACACCGACGGGTTCTACTACTTCACCGCGACCGTCCCGGAGTACGACCGGATCGTCCTGCGCCGCGCGACCACGATCCAGGGTCTGGCCTCGGCGCCGGAAACCGTCATCTGGCGCAAGCACTCGAGCGGTGAGATGGGCGCGCACATCTGGGCGCCGGAGATCCACTTCATCAATGGCAAGTGGTACGTGTACTTCGCCGCCGGGCGCAGTGACGACATCTGGCGCATCCGGATGTACGTGCTGGAGACGTCGAGCGCCAACCCGCTGACCGGCACGTGGACCGAACGCGGCCGCATCACGACCCCGTGGGACACCTTCGCACTGGACGCGTCCACGTTCGCGCACAACGGCGTGCGGTACCTGACGTGGGCGCAGCAGGAACCGGGCATCGCCACGAACTCCAACCTCTACATCGCCCGCATGGGCGCGAACCCGTGGACGATCACCGGCCCGGTCACCCGGCTCACGGTGCCGGCGCTGGCCTGGGAGACCCGCGGGTACAAGGTGGCGGAGGGACCGGCGGTGCTGCAGCGCAACGGGAAGATCTTCCTGACCTACTCGGCCAGCGCGACCGACGCGAACTACTGCCTGGGCATGCTGACCGCCCCGGCGTCGGCGGACCCGCTCAACGCGGCGTCGTGGACCAAGAGCCCCACCCCGGTGTTCAGCAGCAGCGCCGCGACCGGCCAGTACGGGCCCGGGCACAACTCGTTCACGGTGTCCGAGGACGGTCAAAGCGACGTCATGGTCTACCACGACCGCAACTACCGCGACATCAGCGGTGACCCGCTCAACGACCCGAACCGCCGCACGCGCGTGCAGAAGGTCTACTACAAGGCCGACGGCACACCGGACTTCGGCATCCCGGTGCCGGACGGCGCCACCCCGGTCCGGCTCAGGTCCTACAACGCCGCCGACCGCTTCGTGCGGCACTGGGAGTACCGCGCGAAGCTGGAAGCCGCCGTGTCCCCGCTCGCCGACTCGCAGTTCAAGGTGGTGCCGGGACTGGCGGGCGGCGGCACGGTGTCGCTGGAGTCGACCAACTTCCCCGGCTACCACCTGCGCCACCGCAACTCCGAGCTGTGGGTCGAGCGCAACGACGGCACGGCGCTGTTCCGCGGTGACGCCAGCTTCTCGCAGCGCGCGGGGCTCGCGGCCGGCTCGGCGGTGTCGTTCGAATCGGCCAACCTCCCCGGACGCTACATCCGGCACGTCAACGGCCTGCTCCACGTGCAGGCGGTGACCGATGCGCAGGGACGGGCGGACGCGACGTTCGTGCTGGAATGACGTCCACGCGGGAAGGGAAGCCGAGGCAGGGAGAAGACACGTGACGAAGGCAATCCTCAAGCGCATCAACGCCTTGCTCGCCACCGCCGTGGTGGTGGGCACGACCGCGGTGGCGTCACCGCACCCGGTACTGGCGGCCACAGTGGACACCAGCGCGTCCTACGTTCTGGTGAACCGCAACAGCGGCAAGGCGTTGGACGTGTACAACCTCGCCACGAACGACGGAGCGCCGATCGTGCAGTGGTCGCGCAACGACGGCGCCTGGCAGCAGTGGCAGTTCGTGGACTCCGGCGGCGGCTACTACCGGCTGAGGTCCCGGCACAGCGGCAAGGTGCTGGACTTCCCCTCCACCGCCGACCGGACCGGCCTCGTGCAGACCACCGACGCGGGCCGCACCGGCCAGCAGTTCCGGCTGGCCGACTCCGACGGCGGCCACGTCCGCCTGGTCAACCGCGCCAGCGGCAAGGCCCTCGACGTCCTGGACTTCTCGACCGCCGACGGCGCCCAGGTCATCCAGTGGCCCGACACCGGGGGCCTCAACCAGCAGTGGCAGCTCGTCCGGGTGGGATCGAGCACGCCCGGCACGTTCACCAACCCGATCAAGCGCAACGGTCCCGACCCGTGGCTGCAGCACCACAACGGCTACTACTACCTGGCCACGACGACCTGGAACTCGACGATCACCATGCGCCGGTCCCGCACGCTGGCCGGTCTGGCGAGCGCCCCGGACACCGTGATCTTCGACCTGTCCGGCCGGCCCGACGGGTGCTGCAACATGTGGGCGCCGGAGTTCCACCTGCTGAACGGCCGCTGGTACCTGTACTACGTGGCCGGGCGGAACGTCCCGGACTACAACCCCACCCAGCGCCTGCACGTGCTGGAGAGCGCGGGCACCGATCCGATGGGCCCGTACGCGTTCAAGGCCGATCTCGGCTCCACCTGGGAGCTGGACCCGAGCATCCTGCAGCACAACGGCAAGCTCTACCTGATGGGCAGCGCGATGGACGGCACCCAGAGCCTGACCATCACCCCGCTGGCCAACCCGTACACGACCAGCGGCGCGCGCCGCACGATCTCGCAGCCCACGCTGGCGTGGGAACGGCAGACGGGAGCGGTCAACGAGGGCGCGGAACCGTTGTACCGCAACGGCCGCGTCATGATCGTCTACTCGGCCAGCGCCTGCTGGGGCCCGGACTACAAGCTCGGCCTGCTCACCCTCACCGGGTCCGATCCGCTCAACCGGTCGCACTGGACGAAGTCGCCGGACCCGGTGTTCCAGCGCAACGACGGCAACGGCGTGTTCGCCCCCGGCCACAACGGCTTCTTCAAGTCGCCCGACGGCACCGAGGACTGGATCGTCTACCACGCCAACGACAGCGCCTCGGGCGGCTGCGACATGAACCGGTCCACCCGCGCGCAGAAGTTCGGCTGGAAAGCCGACGGAACGCCCGACTTCGGCACCCCGGTCCGGCTGGGCACCCCGCTGGCCGCGCCATCGGGCGAGCCGACCGGCTGACCGGTGACCGCACCCCGGCGGTGTCACCCGCCGGGGTGCGAGCGCTCCACCGGACCAGGCGTCGCCGGTCGGTGACGCCCGCCGGTGGCTACACCTGGTCGGTGTCGGCCGTCCGCACGGGCTGGGCGCCGGCCCGCCGGCGGTTCTCGAGCTTGATGTCGCACTTGCCGACCAGCGCGACACCGGCGCCGATCGTCGTGGCCACCGGCGCGGCCAGCGCCGCGACCAACCCCAGAGCCACCGGCACCTCCAGCACCACGTCGTCCTTGCTGTCGCGGACGACGACACGACGGTTGATGCCCTCGTCGACCAGTCCGCGAACGGCGTCGACCACGGAGTCGACGGCGGTGCGGGCGGACTCGGACCTGGATTCGCTCATGACTCTCCTCGAACTGCGGATGTCCCCTTGACGCCTCCAGCCTGCCCGCGGCCGCACGCCCTGCCATCAGGGTTCCCCCTGACCTCCGCCTGATTCGCCCCCCAGGACACCACGACGCCGGACCGGCGTCGTCAGTCCGCCCAGGTGCTCGCGTCGAGGGTCATGTCCCAGGTCCGGTAGGGCAACGACGGATGGCGCTGGTGGAGGATCTCGCCGGGGAGCGTCATCGGGGGCGCCTTGCGGGGGTTGGCGAGGGCCTGGCCGAGGATGGCCTCGGTGAGGGCGCGGCTGCCGCCGAGGCGGGGATGGCGCGCGTGGACGCGGTCGGCGAAGCCCGGCGGGAGCCGGTCGGCGCCGACGCCGAGCACGTCGATGCCGATCCCGGTCAGCGCGATGCCGATCTCGGCGGGACGGCGGCGCCGGAACACCGGGGACTCGTGCACCTGCGGGGAGGTGTGCAGGGCGATGGCTTCCCACACCGTGTCCACCCGCCGGTCGGTCAGGCCCTGTTCTTCCAGGAACCGCGCGGCGAGGTCGGCGCCGGCGACCTCGAACCGCTGGTCGGTGTTCCCCTCGTCGGTCAGCCCCATGTCGTGCAGCACGCAGATGAGGAACACCAGCTCGGCGTCGTAGTCCGCGTCCGGGCGCCTGCCCTGCCGGTCGGCGGCCGCGCGGGCGAACAGGAAGCTGCGCACGCTGTGGTTGTGCAGGAACGGTTGGTGCGTCCGGGCCACCAGCTCGTGGGCGCGCCGCGCCAGGCGGGTGGCGGGAAGGGACAGGTCGGCCTGGCTCGCGCCGGCGGCGGGTCCGCCGAGCACGACTCCGGCGGCGGCCGCGGCGCCGCCCAGCACGGCACGGCGGGAAACGGGACGGGTCATCAGATCTTCTCCTCCACGAGGCGGGTGAAGCGGTGCCGGTATTCGGTGGGGGTGGTGCCGAGGACCTGGAGGAAGACGCGACGCATGGTCTCGTCGGACCCCCAGCCGCACCGGCGGGCCACGACCTCCACGCCGGCGTCGCTCGACTCGAGCAGGGTGCGGGCCGCCTCGACGCGGACCCTGGTGACGTACTGGCCGGGCGTGATCCCGAGCTCGCGCCGGAACAGGCGGGTCAGGTGGCGCTCGCTCACCATCGCCCTGGCGGCCATCCCGGCCAGGGAGTGATCGGCCGCGGGCTCGGCCGCGACCGTGTCGAGCACGGCGCGCAGTGCTGGGGTGCGCGGCGCCGGAACGTCGCCCCACGCGCTGAACTGGGACTGGCCGCCGGGACGTTGCAGGAACACGACGAGGTGCCGCGCGATGTTCCTGGCGACGTCCGCGCCCCGGTCCTCCTCGACGAGCGCGAGGGCCATGTCGATGCCGGCGGTCACGCCCGCCGAGGTCACCACCCGGCCGTCGCGCACGTGGATGGCGTTCGGCCGCACGGCGACGTCGGGGAACCGCGCGGCCAGCTCGGCGCACATCGACCAGTGCGTCGTCGCCTGCCTCCCGGCGAGCAGCCCCGCCTCGGCCAGCAGGAACGCACCGGTGCACACCGAGGCGACGCGGCGTGCGGCACCGCCGAGCCGGGCGATCCCGGCGATCAGCGCCGGGGGGAACCGGTCGGGCAGGCTCGGCGGCGGCCCTGGAACGACGACCGTGTCCACCGGTCCATCCACATCGGACAGTGCACAGTCGACGTTCAGCACCACCCCCGTGTCCGAGAGCACCGCGTGACCGTCGAGCGAGGCGAGGCGCAACCGGTAGCCGCCCGCGCCGGTCAGGACCTGGACGGGCCCGGCGAGGTCGAGCAGCACCACACCCGCGCACACCACGACGACGACATCGCGCCGGTCCACATCTGCCACCACCGAAGTCTCGCGAGGAAGCGACAGGTCCTCAAGGACAACCAACCCACAGATCCGGACCTGCGGCCGGAAGCGACAGGCTCGAAGCGCGTGCGGTCAGAGGAGGTTCAGCGCGGCCCGTCTTCGAGCTGGGCCAGCAGGTTTCGCAGTTCCCGGTCCGTTGCTCCGCCGGCCTCGAAGCCCTTCAGCGCGCAGTGGAAGGCGGCCTTCGCCTCGCGGACCTGCCCCAGTTGGAGGTGCACCGTGCCGATCCGGAGCGCGGCGGCGGCCACGGCGTACTCGTCGTCGAGACTCCGGCTGACCACCTGCGCCTCCCGGAGCCGTCGCAGGGCTTCGTCGAAGTCGCCGAGCATCGCGTGGACGGTGCCGAGCTGGTTCAGCACGAACGCTTCGATCGTCACCGCGCCCACCTGCCGGTAGAACGGGAGCTGGCTCTCGTAGACGGCGGCCGCCGCGCCGAGGTCGCCCGCCGCGAGGTACGTCCTGGCGATCTCCGACTCGGTGTGCGCGCGGGACACCGGGTCGCCCAGCTCGTCGCTGATCGACAACGCCTGCCGGAAGCAGCCCATGGCGTCGCCGAACTCCCGGCATCGCGTGTGCACCGTTCCCAGCAGCTTCCACACCCTGGCCTCCGCGGACCTGTCGCCGCACGCCCGGCCGATCGCGAGGGCCTCCGCGAGGTGGTGCTTCGCCCGGTCGTGCTCGTTGAGCCCGCAGAGCGCCCGGCCGAGCGTCTCGTGCATCGGGCCCACCCGGGACCGGACCCCCAGCACGAGTGCCGACCGCAGACCGAGCTCGGTGACCGCGACCTGGTCGTGCCACCGCCGCCGGTGGAAGAGGTACCCGCTCAGCATCAGCGCGAAGTGGCAGACCGCGTCGTGCCGGCCCAGGTCCGCGGCCACCGCCACGGCCGCGACGAGAGCCGGCCTGATCCGGTCCAGCCGCGACCGCGCCCGGACCCAGTCGCGGACGTCGCCGCCGTCGTCCTCCATCGAGCCCAACGCGCGGTACCCGGTCTCCGCCTCGGCGAGGTAGTGGTGGAGAACGCGGGTGACCGCCGCGTCGCGACCGTCGTCGCGGTCTCGTCGGCGAGGCACCGCCGCGCGTGCAGCCGGACCAGGTCGTGGAAGCGGTAGGTGCCCGGAGCCTGCCCGCGTTCGAGCAGGTGCGCCCGCACCAGCCGGCGCAGCAGCGCGCCCGTGCGGGCAGGCGGCAGGCCGGCGAGCGCTCGCGCGCCCTCCTCGGCGATCTCGTCACCGGGGTGGAGTGCCAGCAGGCGGAACAGCCTCCGTTCGTCCGCGGCCAGGAAGCGGTACGACAGGTCGAACGCCGCGTCGACGCTGCGGGTGTCCCCGTCGTCGAGCACCTCAAGCGGGTCGGTCCGGCGCAGCTCCGCCACCCAGTCGACCTCGGGGTGGTGCTTGCGCAGCGCCGCCATGATCCGGAGCGCGAGCGGGAGGTTGCCGCACAGGGCAGCGAGGTCCGGGTCGCCGACGAGCTCGGCGGCGTGGGCGTCGGCGAGGGTGCCGAGCACGACGGGTTCGGCGTCGTCCAACCCCACCAGCACGTTCCTGCTGGTGATCAGCACCCGGTGGGCGGAGGTACCGGGCAGCAGCGGCGCCACCTGGGCCGTGGACGAGGCATTGTCTAGCACGATCACCATGGGCTCGGCTCTGGCCAGCACCGACCGGTAGAGCCCGGCGCGCTGGTCGGTTCCCGGCGGGATGTGCTCGCCCGCCACCCCCAGGTCGCGCAGGAACTTGTCCAGGGCCTCAGCCGGACCGACCACCGAGTCCTCGTCGTAGCCCCGCAGGTCGACGAACAGCTCACCGCCGGGGCGTTCGGCCCGGCGTGCGGCGTGCAGCACCAGCTGGGTCTTGCCGACGCCCGCGAGACCGGACACCACGGCGCAACGGACGTCGCGCAGCAGGCGGAGTTCCTCGTCGCGGCCGACGAACGTTCCGGTGGCCTGCGGCAGCCCGGCGAGGGCGCGCGGCGCGGAACCCGCGAACAGCACATCACCGTGCACGTCGCGGGCCTGGAACACCGGGCCGTTGCTGTGCCCGGTGAAGCTGTTGGTCACCGAACGAATTCTGCCAGCCCGCGACCGTCCATCCCGGTGATGCGCCGGACGGTCGCCCGCACGGACGCTGTCGTCGTGCCGACGACCGTCGGACCGGCGTGCTCAGCCGTGGGCCACTGCGTAGTCCATCTCGGCGTAGACCTTCAGGAACTGGAACTCCTCGACGGCTTCCAGGCCGCACAGGTGGCCGTAGCCGCTGCCCTTGACGCCCACCTGCTCGAACTGCTCGCTGAGCAGCCCCCAGGTGTCGATCCACCTCCCGCCGGCCTGGATCCGGCGGCCGACCCGGCGAGCCTGCACCGGGTCACCGGTGAAGACAGTCGTGGCCAGGCCGTACTGGGGGTTCGCCCTGCGCACGGCATCGGCCTCGTCGTCCCGCCCGGCCGCGTTCGTCCTCGAACTGCCGCAGCAGTATGTTGCGCTCGAGCCCAACCCGCGGTTTCGGGAGCTGTGGGCCAAGCGGTCGGTCGCCCAGCACCAGAGCGGCCACAAGGTCGTCGAACACCCGGAAGTGGGTGAGATCGACCTGGACTCCGACACCCTCACCACGCAGGGCTCCAACCTTCGCGTGGTGGTCTTCTACACGCCACGCCCCGGAACCGACGCCCGCGGCGAGCTCGACCTCCTCGGGGCCATCGGCACCCGGCAGATGGCGCCGCGGTCCCGGTGAGACCGCGGCGAGCGATCACGCTTCCCGGCTCTGGTCGACAGCGACCACGCTGAGCACCTCGTCGAACGACTCGTACGGCCGATCAGGGATGGAGTGCAGGGCGTGCACCGTGTCCTCGTCGGCGTTGTTGCGCGAGGCGTGGTCCACCAGCTGCCCCTTGTCCGCCGGATAGGCCACGTCGGCCAGCACCGTGCGCAAGCGGTCCACAGTGGTCGTGTCGCTCATCGTTCTCCTCCGCTTCGGCTTGTGATGCCCCCGGCTACCACGGCGGACGGGCCGCGACACATCTTTCGGCCCGCGCCGGGGCCGGGAGGGCAGCGGCGGACGTGAAACTCCGGGAACCGCAAGCACATCGCGGTTCCCGGAGTCCCGGTGCTGCTGCCCTGGAGATGTCAGGCGGGCATCAGGACCGAGTCGATGAGGTACACGGTGGCGTTGGCGGTCTTCACGCCGCCGCAGATCACGTTGGCGTCGTTGGCCTTCAGCGCGTCGCCGGAGCCGGAGACCTTCACGGTGCCGGTCTGCACGGTCTTCTGGTCACCGGCGATCTTGTCCGGGGCGATCTGGCCGGGCACGACGTGGTAGGTCAGGATCTTGGTCAGCAGCGCGTCGTCGGTCTTGAGCTTCTCGATCGTCGCGGCGTCGATCTTCGCGAACGCCGAGTCGACCGGCGCGAAGACCGTGAACTCGGCACCGTTGAGGGTCGAGACCAGGTTCACCTTCGGGTTCAGCTTCCCGGACACGGCACTGACCAGCGTCGTGAGCAGCGGGTTGTTGCTCGCGGCCACGGCCACCGGGTCGGCGGCCATGCCCGACACCGACCCCGCACCGGACGG
>NZ_FOFR01000028.1 GCF_900110955.1 Lentzea xinjiangensis | reverse complement strand
CAAACCGGCCCGGACGCAAATCGGCCCGGACCCAGATCCGCCCAGCCACGATCCGCCCAGGCCCAGACCGCCCGCCCAGCCCAGGTCCGCCCGGCCCAGGTCCGCCCAGCCCCGGCTCGGATCCGGACCCGCCCGGATCAGCCCGGACCGCTCAGTCCGGACCGCTCAGTCCGGACCGCTCAGTCCGGACCGCTCAGTCCGGACCGCTCAGTCCGGACCGCTCAGTCCGGACCGCTCAGCCCGGACCGCTCAGCCCGGACCGCTCAGCCCGGACCACCCAAGCCCTGCGCCGCCCGGCCCGAACCGCCCGGCCCGAACCGCCCGGCCCGAACCGCCCGGCCCGAACCACCCGGCCCGAACCACCCGGCCCGAACCACCCGGCCCGAACCACCTCAGCCCGGACCACCTCAGCCCGGACCACCTCAGCCCGGACCACCTCAGCCCGCGCCGCCCAGCCCCGAACCACCCGAGCCCCGCGCCGCTCAACCGGCCCCCACCGGAACCCACTCCGTCTTCACCGTCACCGCGTCGAGCGCGTCCGCCAGCGGCGTCACCCCGAGCCCCGGCCCGGTGGGCACCGCCAGATGCCCGTCGTCGAGCACGAACGGCTCGGTCACGTCCGTCAGGTAGTAGCGGTCGGAGGCCGACGTGTCGCCCGGCAGAGTGCATCCCGGCAGTGCCGCCAGCGCCACGTTCGCGGCGCGCCCGATGCCGGTCTCCAGCATTCCGCCGCACCACAAGGCGATGCCGTGGGCGGCGCAGACGTCGTGGATGCGCCTCGCCTCCAGGTAGCCGCCGACCCTGCCCGGTTTGACGTTGACGACCTGGCAGGCGCCGAGCTTGATCGCGTCGGCGGCGGACCGGGCCGAGGTGATCGACTCGTCGAGGCAGATCGGGGTGCGCACCACCTTCGCCAGCTCGGCGTGGGCGAGCAGCTCCTCCTCGTCCAGCGGCTGTTCGATCAGCAGCAGGTCGAACGGGTCCAGCCGGGCGAGGTGCCGGGCGTCGCCGAGGGTGTAGGCGGTGTTCGCGTCGACCTGGAGCAGCACGTCGTCGCCGAACCGCTCGCGCACGGCCCGCACCGGTTCGACGTCCCAGCCGGGCTCGATCTTCAGCTTGATCCGGACGTAGCCCTCGCCGAGGTAGCCGTCCACCGCGTCGAGCAGTTCCGGGATCGAGTTCATGATCCCCACCGACACCCCGCACGGCACGCGGTCACGCGTCGCGCCCAGCTCGCGAGCGAACGACACGCCACGCGCGCGCAGTTCCGCGTCCAGCACAGCCATCTCCAACGCGCCCTTGGCCATCCGGTGCCCGCGGAAGCGGGCCAGCCGGGGCGCGACCGACACGCCGTCGACCCGGCCCGACAGCGCCGGCACCAGGAACCGCCGCAGCACGTCCGCGCAGCCCTCCAGGTACTCCGACGAGTACACCGGGTCGGCCATCGCGACGCACTCGCCCCAGCCTTCGCCCTCGTCCGTGACGGCGCGCAGCAGCAGCAACTCGCGCACGGTCTGGGTGCCGAACGACGTGCGGAACGGCGACCTCAGCGGCATCTCGACCCAGCGGATCTCCACCCCGGACAGCTTCACGACCCACCGTTCCTCTCGACGACGTACCAGCCGGACCTGTCGAACCCGGTGACACGGGCGCCCGCGGCGAGCAGGCCGCCGAGCACGTCGCGCACGGCGTAGCGCCACTCGTTGGCCGCGGCCGGGTTCGTGGCCCGCAGCGCCTCGATGTCCGGCGGCACCGCGACGAGCACGGTGCTGCCGGTGCCGCTGCCGCGCAGCGGCAGGCCGTCGTCGGAGATCCCGAGGCCCACGACGCCCGTGGCGGTCACGACCCGCGGGTGGCCGGCGCACGCGGCGGCGACCTGCGGCGCGTCGACGCGCCAGCGGACCAGCAGCCGGTCGGTCTCCCCGCCGCCGTTGATGTCGTCGTGCATGCTGCCGTAGAAGTCGGGCAGGTACTCGGTCGCGTCGGCGGCGAGCTTGGCCAGGTTGAAGTGGGCGTTGCGGCGCACCAGCGGGTCGAACGTCCAGGTGACCTCGGTGAGGCCCCTGGCGAGCGCCCACTCGCGCTGGTCGAGCTTCAGCGCGTAGCCGACGTTGCGGCCGCGCATGCCCGCCGCCACCCCGGCGATGTGGCTGTGCAGCGCGCCCGCGGCGGGCGGCGAGCAGAACCCGATGCAGGCGCCCACCAGCTCGTCGCCGTCGAACGCGCCCGCGACATAGCTGCCCGCCTTGGTCATCGCCCGCAGCAGCTCCGCGGTGACCGGGGGAGCGCCGCCGTCGCCGGTCGGCCGCCAGATCGATTCGTACAACCGCTGGGTGGCGACGAGTTCGGCGAACTCGGTGAGCTGCCGGACCACCACGTTCCGCGTCACCAGCGTCATGTCAGCTCCTTCACCAGCGCCGCGAGCAGCGTCGTGCGCGGCGCCAGTTCGGACACCAGCACGTGCTCGCTCTCGGCGTGCGCCCCGCCGCCCACGGCGCCGAGGCCGTCGAGCGTCGGGACTCCCACGCCCGCGGTGAAGTTGCCGTCGGACGCGCCGCCGACCGCTGCCTGGGCCAGCTCGAAGCCGGCCAGTCCGCACGCCAGCTCGAACAGCCCGGCGGACGCGGACAGCTCCATCGGCGCGCGGTTGGGGCCACCGGTCACCTCGACCCGCGCCCCGTCGAGCACCGGCCGCAGCGCGTGCATCGCCCTGTCCACGCGCACCTGCTCCGCGAGGTTGCGCACCCGCACGTCCACCGAGAACCGCGCTTGCGCGGGAACGGTGTTCGTCGTGGTCCCGGAGGTGAGCACGGTCGGTGTGACGGTGGTGCCGGCGGCGAGGTCGGTCAGCGCCGAGACGGCCAGGACCTGGTGCGCCGCCTCGACCGTCGCGCTCACGCCGCGTTCGGGTTCGAGCCCGGCGTGGGCGGCGCGGCCGTGCAGCGCCACCTCGTACATGGACGTGCCCTTGCGCTCCGTCTTGAGCGCTCCGCCGTCCGCGGACCCCTCGGTGACGAGCACGGCCGAGTGCTCCCGGGCCTCGGTCTCGATCAGCCCGCGCGACGACGGCGAGCCGATCTCCTCGTCACCGGTGACGAGAACCGTGACGCCGTCCGGGGAACCGAGTGCCGCGACGGCGTGGAAGATCATCGCGACGCCGGTCTTCATGTCGAAGCAGCCCGGCCCGCGCAGCACCCCGTCGCGCACCTCGAACGGGATCCGCGCGAGCGTCCCGATCGGCCACACCGTGTCGTGGTGGCCGAGCAGCAACACCTTGCGCGGCCCGGATCCCAGACGCCACCGCAGGTGCGTGCGGCCGTCGAGCACGATCCGGTCCGGTGGCGCGCCCAGCAGCGCGGAGCCCACCTCGGCGGTGACGTCCGCGCTGCGCGCGACGGCCGCCAGGTCGGTGGACGGCGACTCGCAGGTCACGAGCCGCTCGATGTCGGCGAGCAGAGTCATCAGGACACCTTCGGCGTGGCGCGGACACCCATGTGCACGTACTTCTCCCCGGTGGGGAGCGCGTAGAACACTACGGACGTCCAGCTCTCATTCTCCGCCATCCGGCAGACGAACAGCGTGTCGTCGATCGGCACGAGGTCGACCTCCGGTGGGTCGGGGACGAGCCCGGCCAGGGGACCGGTCACCGTCATCTTCAGCCGCAGCCCGTTCTCGCCCTCGGTGATGTCGAGGCGGGACGAGGCGCGCTCGTACGTGCCGGCGTAGCGCGCGCAGTCGACGACCGGCGGTTCGGCGGCCGGTTCGACCGGGCGCGGCATGGCGACCCCGGCCAGCTCGGCGAAGATCTCCCGGTACAGCTCCAGGTACACCTCGCGCGCCTGGCCGCCGTTGGTCAGCAACGTGACCGCGAGCCCCTGCTCCGGCAGCAGCCGCAGGAACGAGGACTGCCCGATCGTGTTGCCGTCGTGGCCGATCAGCCGATGCCCGTCCCAGCCGAACCGGATCCAGCCGAGACCCCACGAGTCGCCCAGCACGTGCGGGTCGGGCACGTCGGTTTGCTTCTCGGTCATCGCGGCGGCGGACTCCTCGGACAGCACCCGCGTGCCGTCCGGCGCCAGCCCGCCGTCGAGGTGCGCCCTGGCGAACGCGAGCACGTCCGCGGCGGTGGAGAAGATCGTCCCGGCCGGCCCGAGCGAACGCGGTAGCTGCCACACCGGCGCGGGTTCGAGCTCGTCGTCCTGCCGGGTGACGTGGCCGACGGCGGCGCGGTGCAGCAACGCCTCCTCCGGCAACGTGCCGGTGCGGGTGAGCCCGAGCGGGGTGAAGAGCTTCTCGCGCATCGCCGCGTCCCAGGTCTTGCCGGTGAGCTTCTCGACCACCCGGCCGGCGAGCACGAAACCGGCGTTGCTGTAGGAGAACGTCGCGCCGAGCGGGTGGTTCTGCGCCGCGTCGGCGAGCAGCTCGGTGTAGCGCTGAAGGCAGTCGTCGCCGCGGCCGGTGTCGGTGAAGACGTCGCCGTCGATGCCGCTGGTGTGCGTGAGCAGGTGGCGCATGGTCACCTTCTGCCCGACGACCGGGTCCTTCAGCCTCAGCTCGGGCAGCACGTCGGCGATCGGCGCGTCGAGGTCGAGCAGTCCCTCGTCGACGAGCTGCATCACGACCGTCGAGGTCCACACCTTGCCGATCGAGCCGATCTGGAAGATCGAGTCGTCGGTGACCTCGACGCCGGTCGCCGTGTTCAGCACGCCGTGGTGCGCCTGGACGACCTCGCCCCGGTACAGGACGCCGAGCACCGCGCCGGGCACGCCGTGCTTCTTCGCGAGCGCGGAAAGCCTGCGCTGCCAGTGCTCCGCGTCGAGCGGCTTGCGCCCGGTCGCGTGTTCGCACACCCAGTCGACGACCCGGCGGTTGAAGTCCTCGCGGTGCGACGGCTTGCCGTCGAGGACGAACAGGTGCGACTCGCCGGGGTAGAGCACGAGCCGGGCGGGCACCGAGTTCCGGCGCAGCGCGGTGAACCACTGCTCGGCCTGGCCCACCGGGCACCTGTCGTCCGCGGCGCCCTGGTAGATGAGCGTCGGCGTGCGGACCTGGTCGACGAGCGTGAGCGGGGACAGCTCGGCGAGGTGCTCGCCGGGGCCGCCGAGCTCCAGCTCGGTCAGGTAGTGCCCGCCGTCGGAGGTGCCCGCCATGCTGCTCAGGTCGCTCACCACCCCACCGGCGACGGCGGCGGCGAACCTGGTGTCGCGGCTGGTCAGGTAGCAGGTCATGTAGCCGCCGTAGCTGTACCCGGTGACGGCGAGCCGGTCAGGGTCGGCGATCTCCTCGGCCACGAGCTGGTCGATCGGCTCCAGGAAGTCCCCGGCGTCGGCCTTGCCCCACGCGCCGAGCGCCGCGCGGTAGAACGCCTCGCCGTACCCGTCGCTGCCGCGCGGGTTGAGGACCAGCACCGTCCAGCCCTGCCGCGCCAGCACCTGGTGGTAGAGGTGGACCGGGTCGGCGGCTCCGTTCCAGGCGTTGTGCGGGCCGCCGTGGACGTCCAGCAGCAGCGGCGCCGGGCCGGTGCGCTCCGGGTCGCGGACCAGCCAGCCGTGCACGACGGTGCCGTCCGAGACGGTGAACTCGCGTTCCTCGCGGACCAGCAGGTCGGGGTTGTTGTGTTCGGTGTGGACGGTCACCGTCCCGGTGTCCAGGTCGACGGTGGCGATCTCGCCGTACGAGGTGGCCGTGCCGAGGACGATGGCCGCGACGCCGCCGGCGACGGAGAGCCCCGCCACGACCCGGGAGTCGCCGCCCATGACGAGCCGCGGCTCGTCGCCGTCGAGGTCCGCGGAGTAGAGCTGGGTGCAGCCCCGGTCGCGGGCGCAGAACAGGACGGTGCTCCCGGACAGCGCCGGCAGCCCGCCGGGATAGCCGGCCATGCCGGGCATCACGTTCCGGTCGAGCGCCGCCGAGAGGTTGCGCACCTCGCCGTCCGGCGTCAGGTGCAGCAGGTCGAGGTGCCCGGCGTCCGCGGTGGTCCGCCCGGTGACCAGCAGGCCCCGCGGGGTCCACGCGACGGTCGCGGCCTGCCCGTCGGCAAGCCCGGCGACCCGTGGTTCCGCACGGCCGTCCGCGTCGACGACGTGCACCGGCACGCGGAAGGTGAGGTCGGAGTCCCGGTCCCGCGCCGCCGGGAAGGCGAGCCGGGTCCCGTCCGGCGACCAGGCGGGCGTTCCGGCGTGCCAGTCGCCGGTGGTCACCTGGCGCACCTCGCGGCTCGCCAGGTCCAGCACGTGCAGGTGGGAACGGACGCTGCGCAGGTACCCGGACCCGTCGGCCTTGTAGTCGAGGCGGTCGGCGACGACCGGTGCGGTGGCGTCCGCGATGTCGACGGGCGCGGAGAACGCGAGCCGGGTCCCGTCCTCGCTCCACACCGGCGCGCCGGCACCGAGCGGCAGCTTCGTGAGCTGCTCGGGCTCGCCCCCGCCGGCGGGCAGCAGCCACAGCTGCGCCGGGCCGTCCTGGGCGCGCAGGAACGCGATCTCGCCGCCGCCGGGCGAGAAGGCCGGCGCCACGTCGGCGGTGCCCCTGGTGAGCTGCTCCGCCTTGCCGCCGCGGACCCGCCACAGCGCGCGGACGTCGCGGTCGCCCTCGCGGTCGGTGGTGCGCAGGACGTAGACGATCTCGGTCCCGTCCGGCGAGAGGACGGGCTGCTCGGGCAGCGCGCAGTCGTACAGGTCCTCGGTGGTGGTCACGATGCGGGTCCCCTCGTCAGCTCGGAACGGAACAGGTCGAGCACGTTCTGCCCCAGCACCAGGGCGATGTCGTCGTCGGGCCAGCCGCGCCGCCGCAGCGCCTCGGTGACGAGCGGCAGTCCCGCCGGACCCTCCAGGCCGGGCAGGAACCGGTCGACGGGCACGCCCTCGATGAACTGGACCTCGCAGCACGGCGGGGTGACGTCCCGCAGGACTTCCTCGACGAAGTCCGGGCCGAGGCCGACGTGCCGCACGCCCATGACGCCGGCGATGTGCTCGATGTGGTCGATCAGCCGGTCGATGCCGAAGTCGGTCTCGTGCAGGAACGGCGCGAAGAAGTTCACGCACACCACACCGCCGTTGGCGGCGATGCCCTTCAGCTGCTCGTCGGTGAGATTGCGGTGGTGGTCGCGCAACGCCCGTGCCGACGAGTGGGTCGCCATCACCGGACGGGTCGCGAGCTCCAGCACGTGCTCGACGCCCGCCGCGCTCAGGTGGCTGACGTCGAAGATCATGCCGAGGCGTTCCATCTCGGCCACCGCGGCGACACCGGCCCGCGTGAGCCTGCCGCCGGTCGCGTCCTCGCCGCTGCCGTCGGCCAGCGCGGTGCGGCCGAAGTGCGCGAGCGACGCGATCCGCACGCCGAGCCGGAACAGGGTCTCGAACAGCTCCACGTCCTCGCCGACGCCCGGGGCGCTCTCCAGCGCGAGCACGAGCGCGATGCGGTCACCGGCCAGCGCGGCGTCGATCTCGGCGCCGGTGCGGCACAGCGCGACGGTGTCCGGGTTGCCCTCGGCGATGCGGTGCGCGGCCTCGATCATCCGCAGCGTCCGCCGCAGCGCGCCCTCCGGCCGGAAGACGTCGTCGACGAACACCGGCAGCACCTGCAGGTTCACCCCTCCGGCCTGGAGTTGCGGGAGCCAGCGCTCGCGGAAGTGCGGCACCCACTGCTCGGCCGGGCGGTGCGCGATGGCGTCGAGCAGGTCGTTGTGCGTGTCCGCGACGACGCTGCGCGCGTGCAGATCGCCGGTCATGAAGCCTCCAGCCTGGTGTGCCGCCTCGGCGCGGCCGCGAGCAGCTCGCGCGTGTACGGGTGCTCGGGGGCGGCGAGCACCCGCTCGGCCGGCCCCTCTTCGACGATCCGGCCGCTCTTCATGACCGCGATCCGGTCGCTCACGTAGCGCACGACGGCGAGGTTGTGCGAGATGAACAGCATCGACAGGCCGAGCTGCCGCTGGAGGTCGCGCACCAGGTTCAGCACGGCCCCCTGCACCGACACGTCGAGCGCGGACGTGATCTCGTCGGCGATGACCACCTCCGGCCGCCCGGCGAGCGCCCTGGCGAGCGCGACGCGCTGCCGCTGCCCGCCGGAGAGCCGCGACGGCAGCGCGGTGGCCCGGCCGGGGTCGAGGTTCACCAGCTCGAGCAGGCGGGCGACCTCGGCGCGCCGGTCGGTGCCCCTGGGCATGGCCTCGGCGATCGAGCCGCCGATGCTCATCCTCGGGTCGAGCGAGGAGTACGGGTCCTGGAACACCATCTGGACCTTGCGGAGGTGGTTCTCCGCACCGTCCACCAGCACCCGGCCCGCGGTGGCGGGCACCAGGCCGACGGCGGTGGCGGCGAGCGTGGACTTGCCGGAGCCCGACTCGCCGACCAGCCCGACGACCTGTCCCGACGGGACGGTCAGGCTCACGTCGTCGACGGCGAGGTGGTGGCCGTAGCGGACGCTGACGGCGTCGAACCGCAGCTCGCTCATCGGGTGCCTCCGGTGGTGATGGGGTTCGGGCGGCCGGGTGGCCGCCGGTGCGCGGGGTGGCGGGGGGTCCGGCCGCCGGACCTCGGTTCGCTCATCGCGGCCCGCCGGTGGCGGCCAGCGTCAGCTCGCTCTCCGACCGCCAGCACGCGACCCGGTGCCCGTCGGCCATCGCGGTGAGCTCGGGCTCCTCGGTCCGGCACCGGTCCCCGGCGAGCGGGCAGCGCGGCGCGAACGGGCACCCCGGCCCGATCTCGCCCGGCTCGGGAGGCCGGCCGGGGATCACCGCGAGCGGCGCGTCCCGATCCGTGTCGAGGTCGGGGACCGCGGCCAGCAGCGCGGTCGTGTACGGGTGCCGCGCGGCGGTGAACAGCTCGGCGGTCGGCAGCTCCTCGACGATCCGCCCCGCATACATCACGAGCACGCGGTCGCAGGTCTGCGCGACCACCGTGATGTCGTGGCTGATCAGCAGGACTCCGGCCGTCCGCTCCGCCCTGATCCGCGCGAGCAGCCTGAGCACCTCGCGCTGCACCGTGACGTCGAGCGCGGTGGTGGGCTCGTCGGCGATCACCAGCCGCGGCTCGCCCATCAACCCCATCGCGATCATCGCCCGCTGCCGCATGCCGCCGGAGAACTCGTGCGGGTACTGCCCGGCCCTGCGCTCCGGCTCCGGGATCCGCACGGCGCGCAACCGGTCGACGGCCTTGGCCAACGCGTCGCGGCGCGACATCCCCTGGTGCACCTCGGACACCTCGGCGAGCTGCCTGCCGATGCGGCGCGTCGGGTTGAACGAGGTCATCGGGTCCTGGAAGACCATCGCGAGCTTCGTGCCCAGCTCGCGGTCCGGCGTCGCGGCCAGTGGCCTGCCGTCGAACTCCAGCCGGTCGGCGGTGACCTCGCCGGGGTGCTCGACCAGCCGGGACACGGCCAGCGCGGTGAGGCTCTTGCCCGAGCCGGACTCGCCGACCACACCGATCATCTCTCCCTCGTGGACGGTGAAGGACACCCCGCGCACCGGCGAGATGCCGCCGGGGAACGTCACGCGCAGGTTCCGCACGGTCAGCAGGCCACCCCCGCTGTCGTCCACAATGGACTCCGGTGCCGGTGGTGTCCTCCTGACCGGCTGCGGCCGGCGGCCGGCGGCGGACGCGGCCGCCTCGCCGAAGAGGTTGAACGCGAGGCCGGCCACGACGACGGCGACCGCCGGTCCGAGCGCGGGCGCGGGCGAGAGGTAGATGCGGTTGAGGCCTTCGCCGAGCAGCCTTCCCCAGTCGTAGGAGGGGGCCTGCACGCCGATGCCCAGGAAGGACAGGCCGGCGAACGCGGTGAGGGCGGAGCCCGCGGCCAGGGTCGAGTTGATGACCAGCGGCTCGGCGATGTTCGGCAGGACGTGCCGGGTCAGCAGGCGGAACCTGCCCACCCCGCACACCCGTGCCGCCGCGATGAAGTCGCGGCCGGCGACCGACGCGGTGAGGGTCTGGGTGAGCCGGGCGAACGACGGGGTGATCGCGAACGCGATGGCGAGGACCGCGCCGATCGTCCCGGTGCCGAAGATGACGGCGAAGAACAGCGCCAGCAGCAGTCCGGGGAACGCCACCGCGATGTTCACCGCCGAGGTCACGACGCGGCCTGCCCACCGGGGCAGCACCGACGGCGCCGAACCGAGGACCAGGCCGGCGGCCACGCCGATCACCGTGGCGAGCAGGGCGAGGCCGATCGTCAGCCTGGTGGCGACCAGGACGCGGAAGAAGATGTCACGGCCGAGCTGGTCGGTGCCGAGCAGGTGCGCCGGGGACGGGCCCTGCTGCAGGGCGTCGGTGTCGATCGCCGCGGCCCGGTCACCCCACAGCAGCGGGGCGAAGACGGCCAGCGCCACCAGCAGGCAGAGCAGCACGGCGGAGGTGGCGCCCACGGGGGAGCGCAGGACCGTGCGCACCACGCCCGTCCGGTCGCGCGGGGTGGCGACCGGCGCCGGTCCGGCCGCCGCGCGGAGAACGCCTCGCCTGCCCATCAGGCCTCCCTGATCGTCGAACGGGGGTCGAGCAGCGCGAGCACCACGTCGACGACCAGGTTGACCAGCAGCACCCCGGCGCCGTAGACGAGCACGATGCCCTGCACCGCCGGGTAGTCCTTCTGCTGGATCGAGCCGACGATCGTCGAGCCGAGCCCCGGCCACGCGAACACGTTCTCCACCAGCACGGTGCCGGCGACGAGCGCGCCGAGCAGCATGCCGCCGAGCGTCAGCGTCGCGGTGACGGCGTTCGGCAGCGCGTGCCGCAGGTACACCAGCCGGGCCGGCAGCCGCTTCGCCCTGGCCGTGCGCACGAAGTCGTTGCCCAGCACGGCGAGCAGCTCGACCCGGACGATCCGCCCGAGCACCGCGGCCGGCCCGATCGCGAGCGCCAGCACGGGCAGCACCCACGAACCGGCGGCGTCGTTGCCCGCCACCGGGAACGCGCCCAGCTGCACGGCGAAGAGGCCCACCAGCCCCACCGCCAGCAGGAACTCCGGGATCGCGGCGAGCACCACGCTCGTGGAGGTGAACGCCAGCTCCGCGCCGCGGCGGCGGCCGCCCTTGGTGAGCACCGCCATCAGGACACCGACGGGCACCGCCACGACGACCACGACGAGGAACGCCAGCACCGCGAGCTGCGCGGTCGCGGGCAGCCGGTCGCCGATCAGGTCCGCCACCGGTGTCCCGCTGATCAGCGAGGTGCCCAGCTCACCGCGGAACAGGCCGGTCAGGTAGTGCCAGTACTGCACGGGCAACGGGTCCTCGAGGCCCAGCGCCGCGCGGCGCGCGGCGACGACCTCCGGGGGCGCGGAGAGCCCGAGCGACTCGCGGACCGGGTCGCCGGGGATGAGGTGGATCATCAGGAACGCCGCCGTCACCAACACCCACAGCGAGGTCAGGAACCGCACGGCCCGCCGCCGGGCGAAGGGCAGCCAGGTGCCGCCGCCCCGCACCCGCACCGCGGTGGTCATGAGGCGAGCATCCGGATCGACGCCGGGTCGATGCTGTCGCTGATCGTGAACTTCGCGCCCTTGACGAAGGTGGGCACCACCGCGTCGAAGTAGGGCACGAGACTGGCGTCCTCGACCAGCGCGGCCTCGGCCTTGTTCCAGTGCTCGCAGCCCGCCGCGCCGGCCATCGACGCGGCCTGCTTCGACTCCGCCTCGAACTCGGCGTTGGTGATGTGGCTGAAGTTCACGCCCTGCGGCGGCACCGGGCCGGACGCGAACGACACGAGCTGGCTCGGCAGCGAGAGGGTCAGCGGCACCATCGACACGTCCCACGCGCCCGTGCCGAACAACGTCTGGTTGATACCGGCCGCGTCGGCGGGCGCGATCTCCACCCGCACGCCGGCCTGCTGCCACGCCTGCTGGATCAGCTCGGCGGTCGCGGTGAGGGTCGGGCCGACGACGGTCGGCTGGAGCAGCTTGACCGACAGCACCGCGCCGTCCTTGGTCCGCGTGCCGTCGGGTCCGGCCCGCCAGCCGGCGCCGTCGAGCGCGGCGGCCGCGGCGGCCTTGTCGAAGCCCGGCAGGTTCGGACCGACGTTGTCGCCGGTGCACGGGCGGGGCTGGACCGTCACGAGGCTCTGCGACGGCTTGCCCTTGCCGTTGGTCAGCACCTTGCCGACCTGCGCCAGGTCGAGCGCCTGGACCAGCGCGCGCCGCACCACCGGGTCCTTGCCGGGATGACCGTCGGCCTGGTTGAAGGTCAGCGTTCCCAACGGTGTGGCCGAGTCGACGTGGGCGAGCTTTTGCGCGAACAGGCGTTCCTGGTCGGGGCCCGCCACCGTGGCGGCGGTGAGCTGACCGGACAGCAGCAGGTTCACCGCGGTCGTCTCGTTCGCGATCACCCGGATGACGACCCGGTCCGGCAGGCCCGGCTGGTCGCGCTGCCAGTCGCCGGGACCCCACGCGAAGTCCTTGCGCCGGGTGAGCGTGTAGTGGTCGTTCGGCACGATCTCGGTGATCGTGAACATGCCGGTGCCCTGCTCGCCCTTGGCGAGCAACGAGCGGTCGGCCATGCCCTTGGCGCACACGATCGGCAACGTGCCGGCGTTGGTCAGCAGGAACGCGTCCGGCGCGCCGCTGGTCACGGTGACCGTGCGGGCCGCGGCGTCCGCCGTCGCCGTCGTGCCGGGGGTGACCTGGATCCCGGCCAGCGGGGACTTGTTCTGCGGGTCGCCGACGAACCTGATGTTCGCCGCGACGTCCTCCGCGGTGAGCGGCGCGCCGTCGGCGCACGTGATGCCTTCCCGCAGGGTGAAGGTCGCCGTGGTGGTCGTGGCCTCCCACTTCTCGGCGAGCCCGGCGACGATCTCGCCGGAGGAGGTGCGTTCGATCAGCCTGCCGTAGAGGAACCGGCCGACCGAGCGCGCCGCCGCCAGGACGGTGAGGGCGGGGTCCAGGGAACCGGGATCCGCGCCGATCGACATCGTGAACGTCTTGCCGTCGGCCAGGTCCTGGCTCCCGGACCCCGGGTTCGCCGAGGATCCGCACCCGGCCAGGACGAGAGCTGCCGAGAACAGTGCTACCGCGCGTTTCATGATGTGCTCCGGAGGTGGTCGACGGCGAGGCGTCCGGCGCGGCCGATCACCGCGTCGACGGCGGGGTGCCGGAGGTCGGGCGACTGCGAGCGGGTGAACACCGCGACGGCGTGGCCTCGGCCGTCGGGGTGGGGGACGACGCCGGCCTCGTCGCGGTCGGTCCGGATCGCGTCGGGCAGCGCGGTGATCTCCCCCGGCGTCGAGGGGGTGGTGCGTTCCGGGTCCACAATGGACATCTTCCGGACCTGGTCCCGCGCCCGGCCGGCGAGCGCCTCGTCGGCGCCGGCATCCGCGAGCACGGCGTCCACCGGGGCTTGGCCGGCGCGGTGGCGGGACGTGACGCGCGTCCGCCGGGTCTCGTCCGCACCGAAGGCGCCCGGCGGACCGTCCCCGGCGCCCACCTCGCGGGCGTGGACGGCCCCCTCCATCCCCGCCTCGGCGAAGGCCGCGCCGATCACCGGGCCACCCGGCGGTCCGCCCGGCCGGTGTGCAGGTAGAGCGCCCTGCCGTGGCCGTCGTCCCCGACGAAGGCGTGCGGCAGGTGGACCCCGTGCACCGGTTCGGCGGCGACGAGCGTGTTGTCCCGCCACGGCACCAGCTCGGTCCTGCCCGCGGACTCCGGGCTCACCTCGGCCATGATCCCCTTGGGCACGAGCTCCATCCAGATCCGGCCGTCCTCGTCCTGCGTCACCACGCGCTCGGCGACCGACGACACGTACACGCCGGTGAACCGCTCGCCGTCGACGCGGTCCGGCTCGGCGGCGGGCTGGGGCATCGCGGGCAGCTCGACGCCGGTCAGCTCGCGCAGCACGTGCCGGAAGACCGCCTGGTAGAGGTCGATCGTCTTGCCGCCGTTGGTGAGCAGCGCGACGGCGACACCCCGCTCGGGGACCAGCCGCAGGAAGGCGTTCTGCCCGATCGTGCCGCCGTCGTGGCCGATGACCGTCCCCTGTGGATAGTGGAACAGCTCCCAGCCCAGCCCCCAGGCGTCGCCCATCAGCGCGAGATCGGGCACGCGCACCTGGGTTTCGCGCATGGCGCGGGCGCTCGCCGGCGACAGCACGCCCGCGCCGTCCTCCATGTGCATCCGCGCGAACGCGAGCAGGTCGCGGGCGCTCATCGCGAGCATCGAGCCGGCCGGGGCGTTCGACCGCACCAGCGACCAGACCGGCGCCACCTGCGGGCCCGCGTCCTCGTCCGGCGTGAGGTGCCCGACGGCGGCGCGGAACATGATCGCCTCGTCGGCGCTCGTGGCGGCGCGGGTGAGACCGAGCGGCGTGAAGAGGTGCTCGTGCAGGCAGCGGTCGTAGGGCTTGCCGCGCAGGGCCTCCACGACCCGCCCGAGCACGACGTAGCCCGCGTTGTTGTAGCTGAACATCTCGCCGGGCGCGAAGAGCTGCGGCGTGTCGTGCAGCGTGGCCACGTACTTCTCCACGCAGTCGTCACCGCGGCCGGTGTCGGTGAACAGGTCGCCCTCGAAGCCCGCCGTGTGGTTCAGCAGCTGCCGCACCGTGATCCGGGCGGCGGCGTCCTCGTCGGCGATGCGGAACTCGGGCAGGTAGTCGCGCACGGGCGCGTCGATGTCCAGCAGCCCTTCGTCGGCGAGCTGCATCACCAGGGTCGCGGTCCAGACCTTCGTGATCGACCCGACCTGGAACAGCGAGTCGGTCGTCGTCTCGACGCCGGTGTTCTTGTTGAGCACGCCCGCCGCGGCCTCGACGACCTCGCCGCCCGCGATGACGGCCGCCACCGCACCGGGCACGTCGTGCTCGGCCACCAGTCGAGGCAGGTTCTCCTGCAGCCAGTCGCTGATCTCGTTGAGCTTGGACATCCGCGCCTCATCCACGTAGACGTGACTCCGGTCACTCGACAACCTAGGTTCGGCGCCCCTGCCGACACCTCGTCGCGCCCGACGAATCTGGCCTCGCCGATCTGTCCGTCCCGACGAACCGCGTCCGGGGGTGGAGCGTGCTCCACCTCGTCGTGGGCAGCCTGCGTGATCGTTCCCGGGGGTGCCCGGAACCTACGTTCTTGGTCGAAAGCCGTTGCGGACCAAGGAGAACGTGATGAGGGCAGACGCGCTGTCGTTGCAGGCGGTGCGGAAGGTGTACGGCTCGGGCGGTGCGGCGGTGACGGCGTTGGACGAGGTCACCGCCGGCATCCGGCAGGGGACCTTCACCGCGGTGATGGGACCTTCCGGCTCGGGCAAGAGCACGTTCCTGCACTGCGCGTCGGGCATGGACCGGCCGACGTCCGGCCGCGTGCTGCTCGGCGACACCGACCTGGGTGAGCTGAAGGAGGCGGCGCTGACGAAGGTGCGCCGCGACCGGATCGGGTTCGTCTTCCAGGCCTACAACCTGCTGCCGTCGCTGACCGCCGAGCAGAACATCACCCTGCCGCTGCGCCTGGCCGGCCGCACCGCGGACCGGGACTGGCTGCGCGAGGTCGTCGGCCGGGTGGGCCTGGACGGACGGCTGGACCGGCACCCGTCGGAGCTGTCGGGGGGACAGCAGCAACGGGTGGCGATCGCCCGCGCCCTGGTGGCACGGCCCGAGGTCGTCCTCGCGGACGAGCCGACCGGGGCGCTGGACTCGCGGACCGCGCACCAGGTGCTCGCGCTGCTCCGGTCGATCGTGGACGAGATGGGCCAGACGGTGCTGATGGTCACCCACGACCCGGTCGCCGCCTCGGCGGCGCACAGCGTGCTGTTCCTGGCGGACGGGCGGCTGGCCGGGGAACTGGTCGGACCCACGCCGGAGCGGGTGGCTGAGCGGATGACCCACCTGGGCGAGTGGTGAGCGCGGTGGGGCGTGCGGGCAGCGGACCGGGTCGGGGGACCGGGCCGGGGGACCGGCGCGGCTCGCGGAGAGGTGGTGCGGATGTGCGCACGAGGAGGCCGCGGGGAGCGGTGGAGCGGGTGGTCAGGCCGACGGGTAGCGCGGGGTCGTCCGTGAGCGGGCCGGAACCGGAGGCCGGGAGAGCGACGGGCTCGGGGAGAGGCAGCGCGGCCAGGTCGCGGGAACTGGCGGGAAGCGGGATCAGGCCGGTGCACGCCCCGGCGGCGAGCACGAGCAGCGCGCGGCCCCTCGCGGGGCGTTCGCACGGGACGAAGGGGAGTGGTGGGCCGTGCTGAGCCTCGCCTGGCAGACCGTCAAAGCCCGCACCAGCGGGTTCATCGGCGCTTTCGTCGCCGTCCTGTGCGGCACCGCGCTCGTCGCCGCCTGCGGGATCCTGATGGAGTCCGGCTTCCGCGGTGGCGTGCCGACGCAGCGGTACGCGGCCACCGACGTGGTGGTCAGCGGCGACCGGACCGTGCGGCCGCCCGGTGGGGACGTCCTCGCGTTCGAGCACGCGGCGGAGCAGCCGGCGATCCCGGCCGCGCTGGTGGGCAAGATCGCGGCGGTGCCCGGTGTGCGGGCCGCGGTTCCCGAGCAGACGTTCCCCGCCGTGGTCGTGGGCCAGGACGGGCAGCCGCTCGCGGACAGGCCGTCGCTCGGCCACAACTGGCAGTCCGCCGTGCTGGCGCCGTTCACGCTCCAGGAAGGCCGCGCGCCGGAGGCCGCCGGCGAGGTGGTGCTCGACTCGGCGCTCGCGGCGAAGGCGAACACGTGGGCGGGTGGTGAGGTGCGGATCACGACCCGCTCGGCTCCCGTCACCTACCGCGTCAGCGGGATCGCGGCCACCGCGGACATCCCGCGGCAGGCGGCGGTGTTCTTCAGCGAGGCAGAGGCCTCCGGTCTCGCGGGGCGTCCGGACCGGGTCACCGCCATCGGCGTGCTGGCCGAACCCGGCGCCCACGACCTCGCCGGCCGGCTGGAAGGCGTCCTGGCCGCGGACCACGTCACGGTGTCGACCGGCGCCGACCGCAGCGCGGCCGAGTTCGACGACGTCAGCCAGACCAAGTCGATCCTCGCGATCCTGGCAGGCTCGTTCGGCGGGTACGCGGTGCTCGTCGCGATCTTCGTCGTGGCCAGCACGCTCGCACTGGGTGTCGAGCAACGCCGCCGCGAGTTCGCCCTGCTGCGCGCGGTCGGCGCCACGCCGCGGCAGGTCCGCAAGCTGATCGGCGTCGAGACGACGGTGGTCTCCGCGGTCGCCGGCGTACTCGGCAGCCTGCTGGGCATCGCCGTGAGCAACGGCCTGCGCGACGCGTTCGCGAAGATCGGGGTGGTGCCGGCCGACTTCGCCCTCACGATCAGCCCCATCCCGCTCGTCGCGGCACTGCTGATCGGGGTCGCCGCGGCACGGATCGCGGCGTGGAGCGCGTCGCGGCGGCCGTCGTCGATCAGCCCCGTCGAGGCGCTGGGGGAGGCCGCGGTGCAGCGGCGCGACGCCGGGAGGGTCCGGCTGGCGATCGGCTGGGTGCTGCTGGGCGCCGGCCTCGCCGCCACGACGACGCCGTTGTTCCTGCGCGGGCAGCTCGGCGCGGCGATGTCGGTGCTGGCGGCGCTGGTGCTGATCACCGGTCTTTCGCTCGTCGGGCCGCGCGTGGTCGGTGCGGCGGTGCGGCTGATCGCGCCGGTGCTCGGCCGCACCGCCGGGGTGAGCGGGTACCTCGCCGCGGCGAACGTGCGGAAGAACTCGCGGCGGCTGGCGGCGGCCATCACGCCGTTGATGCTCGCGATCGGGTTCGCCGTGGTGAACTTCTACAGCCAGACGACGTTCACCGCGGCCGTGCAGCAGGAGACGACGCGGTCCATCACCGCCGACCACGTGATCACCGGCGGGACGGGTGTGCCGGTCGAGATCTCCGCGGCCGCGCGCGAGATCCCCGGTGCGACCGCGACCTCGCTGGTGCGCACGCAGGTGATCACCGCGACCGAGACCGGTGACGGCGTCGAGGTGCAGCGCCGGGCGGCCAGCGGGCTCGACGCCTCCGCCGGAGGCACGGTCGACCTCGGCGTCACCTCCGGCCGGCTCGCCGACCTCACCGCCGGGACCGTGGCGCTCAGCGCCGGGCACGCCTCGTGGGAGGGCAAGGAGGTCGGGGACACCGTCGAGTTCTGGTTCGCCGACGGGCAACCCGCTCGCCTGCGGGTGGTCGCGACCTACGAGCACGACCTCGCGTTCGGCGACTACGTGCTGGCCGCGGCCGACGCCCGTGCCCACACCACGGCCGCGATGGACAGCGCGGTGCTCGTGGACTCCGCGGACGTGACGGCGCTGCGCGAGCTGACGAGCCGGTATCCCGGACTGCGGGTCGAGGACCGGGTGGCCGCGCAGGAGCAGGGCGACCAGCGGACCCAGTTCCTGCTGAACCTCGTCGCGGTCGGCGTGATCCTCGGATACGTGGCGATCTCGGTGTCGAACACGCTGGTGATGTCCACGGCGGCACGGCGCCGCGAGTTCGCCCTGCTGCGCCTCGTCGGCACCGGACGCCGGCAGGTGGTCCGGATGATGCGGGCGGAGGCGGTGGTGACGGTCGGGCTCGCCGCGGTGCTGGGCACGGCGGTGGCGGCGGTCCCGCTGGCGGTGCTGGCGATCGGCCTGACCGGCAGCCCGCTGCCCGCCGGAGGTGTCCTGGTGTACCTGGGCGTGCTCGCCGGAGCGGCGGTGCTCGGCGTGGTGTCGATCGCCGTGTCCACGCGGTTGTCGTTGCGCGGCAAGCCCATCGACACGATCGGCACACAGGCGTGACACGCCGGGAAGGGCCACCGGGAACCAGGTGGCCCTTCCCGCCGTCCCGACCGGTCAGCCGACGGGCGGAGCCATGTCGAACCAGTTGAAGGCCTCGACCAGCGCCGTGGTGGTCGAGGTCGAGCCGGGCAGCGTGAGCTGCCAGCGGGTCACCCAGCGGTAGGTGCCCGGCGTGAGGCTCTCGTCGGTGTCGGTGTCCGGGTTGTCGGTCACGGGGATGTACTCGTAGACCGGCTTCTTGGTCAGCGTCGCGTTGACGGTCGCGTAGTCGGACTGCGTCTTCAGGTAGTCGCCGACCCCGTGGTCCGCCGCACGAGCGGGGTCCATGTAACGGACCTGCACGGTGTTGCCGTTGAACGACCCCTCGACCGCGGTCACCGTGACGATGTGGCCACCGCCGCGCTGCAGGCTGTTCTGCGGCCCGGCCGAGTACCGGCCGTAGACCACCTGCAGCGGCCCGCGCGCCAGCTTCTTCGCCATGTCGCCACCGAAGTCCGCGGCGCCGTGCGTGTTGACGCCCTCGGTCGCGGTGCTCCAGCCCGCGTCACGGGCGGGCTTGGTCGCGACGGTCCACGCGGCGCGCAGGTTCGTGAGGTTCGTGCCCTTGCTGGTGTACTTCGCGTCGACGCCGATCCGCCAGATCGAGTTGCCCACGACGGTGTAGTCGGCCGGGTCCTTCGGATCGAGGTCCTTGACCTTCGTGGTCAGCCAGCCGACCGGCGCGTTCTTCTCGTGCCCCCAGTAGTGCAGCACGTTGTAGAGCGAGGACGGTCCGCAGTGCGAGCCACCGTTGTTCTCCAGGCCCGCGCGGTGCTGGTCGACGTCGCTGACCCCGCACTGCTTCACCGAGAAGTCGGAGCCCGCGAGGTCGACGACCTTCACGCAGGGCACCGGCTGACCGATGACCGGGTCGGCCGCGGCGACGGCGGGCAGTGCGACGGTCGAGAGGGTGGCGGCGGCGATGACGGCGTTGCGGATCATGGTCTCTACCTTCCGTTCGCGGAATGCGTTGGTAGGTAAGAGACTGTTCGAGCGCGAGGACGAAGGCATGAGGGATCGACCCTCAACTCCGGCAGCGGAGAAGTTGGGTGTATCAGGTCATCCCCCACCCGACTCCGTCATAGCACCTGCTGGATCGGACTGGGCTGCCGGCCGAGGTGGACCGGCAGCGAGTGCAGCCCGTAGACGATCGAGAGCTTGCGGAACGACAGGTCGCCGGGCGCGACGGCGAGGCGCATCTCGGGGAACCGCTCGACGAGTGCCGGGTAGGCGATCCGCAGCTCCATCTTCGCGAGCTCGGCCCCGATGCAGCGGTGCGCGCCGTAGCCGAACGCGAGGTGCTGACCCGCCGCGCGCTCGGGGCAGATGTCGTCCGGGCCGGCGTAGGCGCTCGGGTCGCGGTTCGCCTGCGACAGCGAGCACGCGACGATGTCACCCGCCTTCACCCTCGTCCCGGCGACGTCGACGTCCCGGCGGGCGATGCGCAGGAACGCCACCTGCACCACGCTGAGGTGCCGCAGCAGCTCGTCGACCAGCCCGTTCACGGCCTTGTCGCCGCCCAGCGCCTGGTCGCGCAGGCTCGGGTCGCGCAGCATCGCGAGCGTGCCGAGCGAGATCATGCTGGCCGTCGTCTCGAACCCGCCGGTGAGCAGCCCGTCGGCCAGACCGGCCAGCTCGTCGTCGCCCAGCTCGTCACCGTGCTTGCGCACCAGCTCGCCGAGCAGCCCGTCGGTCGGCGCCTGCCGCTGGGCGCGCACCAGCTCCCGGAAGTAGACGATCGACTCGGACACGGCCGACAGCGACGCCGTGGCGGCGCCGCCCAGGTCGAAGCGCGAGACGCTGCGCCGCTGGAACTCCTCGCGCTCGCTCGCGGGCACGCCCAGCAGCTCGCAGATCGTGAGCGCCGGAACGGTCATCGCGAAGTGCTCGACGAGGTCGACCGGGCCGTCCTTCATGGACATCAGGTCGAGCTGGTCCGCGACGATGGCCTCGATGCGCGGGACGAGCCGCGAGAGCCGCCGCATGGTGAACTCCGGCGTCAGCACCTTGCGCAGCCGCGTGTGCTCCGGCGGGTCGCTGAACCCGAGCCCGCCCGGCGCCTCGTCCGCGAACAACCCCAGCTCCCGGAGGTGGCCGAAGTCGTTGCTGAACGCCTCGGCGTCCACCAGCACCTGCTTCGACGCCTCGTACCCCGTCACGAGCCACACGGTGACCGGCAGCGGCAGCCGCGTGATCGGCCCGTTCGCCTGCATCCGCGCCAGCTCCGGCACGGGGTCCAACCCGTTGCGGCGCAGCGGCGCCAGCACGCGGGAGGGCACGAACCACGACGACCCGAGGTCGAACCCGGTCTTGCTGAGGTGCGCGAGCAACCTCCGCCCCATCCATCCGGTCACACGGGACCGGACGTCTGTCGCTGACTGCATGACGTCCCTCATGAGGCGGAGTTCCCTTCGGCGGAAAGGGGGGTGGTGCGGCTGCCTGATGACCGCCGGAACGGACAATAATGACGGTGCCGGTCACGCGTCGTCATACCTGGGGCCTAACGCGCCGTCATACTTTGGTCCGATCGAGTTCAGCAGCAGTGCAGGCGGTGCGCAGGGCGTTCGGTTCAGAACAGAGCGTCAGCACCCTGATGTCCCCCCGGCGGTCAGCAGGTACCGGTCCCGATCATGGCACGGGTCCGCACGCGCCACAGCCGATCCGTCCGAACTCGCCTGATCATCTGGGATGGTCGGAAGGGTGATGAGCGCAGCGCACTTCGACCGCTGGTACACCGACCGATCCGAGTCACCCGTCGCCGACGACCTCGTCCGGCGCGTGCTCGGCCTGCCGCCGGACCTGCGGTCCACCAGCCTGCTGGACGGTGCCGGCCTGGACGAGGTCGTCGCACTCCTGGACCTGCGGCCCGGCCAGGTCCTGCTGGACCTGGCCTGCGGCCGCGGCGGCTACGGCCTGGAGATCGCGCGGCGCACCGGGTGCCGGCTCGTCGGCGTCGACTTCTCCGCGGTCGCCATCGAGCAGGCCCGCGAACGTGCGCGGACACGCGAGTCCGGAGCCGAGTTCCGGGTGGGGACCTTGACGGAGACAGGCCTGGAGACCGCGTCGGCCGACGCCGTCCTCGTCGTCGACGCGATGCAGTTCGCCGACCCGACGGTGGAAGCGCTGCGGGAGTGCCGGCGGGTGCTCGTCCCCGGCGGGCGGCTCGTCATCACGTGCTGGGAACCGGTCGTCCGCCGCGACGAGCGCCTTTCGGCGCGGTTGCTCCGGATGGACTTCGCCGCGCAGCTCCCGCAGGCCGGGTTCGTCGGCGTCGACGTGGTGGAGAGACCGGCGTGGCAGGCGGTCGAGAAGCGGATGTGGGAGGAGGTGCTCGCCGTCGACGCGCCGGACGACCCCGCGATCCGCTCGTTGCAGGAGGAGGCGCGGAGCGTGCTACCGGCTTTCGACCTCCGGCGCCGCGTGCTGGCTACGGCGTTCGCGCCTCGGTGAGGGCGCCACCGCCCCGGCTCCCCGCTGATCACGCAACGCACCGCACGACTCCCGCGATGCGCATCGCGGGAGCAAGCGCGGCGCGTGCGTCCGATCACACAGCGCCGCGCCTCACCACCGCATCTACCCCCGCCGATCAGTGGCAGTGGCTCTGCCGTCCCAGCGTCCGCACCGGTGTCGCTCCCGGCCGGGTCCACTGCGGCGCTGGCCGGCTCGTCTCGTCCCAGGTCGGGTTGCCGTCCGCGTCCGTCCGCCAGAACCAGCCCGCGGGCCGCGCCTCCGGCCAGCCCTCGGGGCGGTCCTCCCACGCCTCACCGCGTCCGCGCACCGTCATGTCCAGGAGCCCGAACGACCCGACGACGCCCTCGATCCCGCGGCCCGTCGTCGAGTAGGTGAGGAACGTGCGGTCGCCGTCGCGCAGGTAGCTGGTCAGGTAGCCCATGTCGCCACCGGCCGGTCCGTCCACGCCGCGCACCGAGTACCACGGCTGCTCGTAGCCCATGAACTCGACGAACGCGGCCACCTCGTCCCAGGCTCCCGTGGTCAGGAACGCGAAGGAGACCCCGCGGACGTTGAGGTAGGCGGCGGTGTCGAAGTGCCACGGCACGGTGGTGCAGCCCTCGCACTGCCCCTGGTGCGGCGCGCCGTCGTACCACATGTGCTTGTAGACGACCAGCTCGTCGCGGCCCTGGAAGAGGTCGATGAAGGGGACCGGGCCATCGGCACCGACGACCTCGGTCTTGCCGTCGAACTCGACCATCGGCAGGCGGCGGCGGGCCGCGGCGATCGCGTCGCCCTCGCGGGTGTGGGCCTTCTCGCGGACCAGGAGTTCGTCGCGGGCCGTCTGCCAGGTGGCGAGGTCGACGATGGGCGGCTGTCCGGTCATGATCAGTCCTCCGTGGTTGGCGTGGTCCTTGCACGGAGGTGTCGAAGCCGCCGGCGGGTTCTCGACGTGGTCCGGCGAACCGGGCCGGGTCTCACCGCGCCAGGGTGATCTCCGCACCGGCCCAGCGCCCGCGCAGCCACCGGTCGTGGCTCGCGACCACGATCGCCCCCGGCCCCGCGCCGAACGCGTCCTCCAGCTCGTCGCACAACGCGGGCGAGAGGTGGTTGGTCGGCTCGTCCAGCAGCAACAGCTCAGGCGGTGACGCCACCGGCGGCGCGAGCGCGAGCCGCCGCTGCTGGCCCACCGGCAACGTCCCGACCGGCTTGCCGAGGTCCCGCCGGTGCAGCAGTCCCAACGACTTCAGCGGCACCTCCGCGACCCGGTCGGCGCCGAGCGCGCGGCCGTAGGTGCCCCGCGCGGTGAGCCGGGGCTTGGCGAACGTGGCGTCCTGGTCGAGCAGGCCGGGCCGGCGCCGCACCCCCGCCGCCTGGAACCGCCCGGCCAGCACGAGCAGCAACGTCGCCTTGCCCGCGCCGTTCGGGGCGGCGAGCGCGATGCGCTCCGGCCCCGGATCGCGAGGTCCGCGCCGTCGAACAGGTCCCGCACCCGGACACCGGTGCCCAGGAAGAGCGTGCGGCCCGCCGGGACGGCGGTCCGCGGCAGCTCCAGGCTGATCTTCTGGTCCTCTTCGAACGGCCGCTCGGCCCGGTCGAGCTTCTCGCGCGCCACGCCCAGCCAGGCCGCGTGCGAGCTCCTCTTAGGAGGCGTTGATCTCGTCAGCCACGTTAGCACCCGTCACAAACCAATAGCGGGGACGAGCCGACCCAGGTTCACTCGGTGTGGTGAGCACTTTGGAGTTGTTGCGCGAACGCACGCGGCGGGGGAGCAAGCCGGGGCAACGGGACGACGGCGCACGCCTGGTGCTGCTGGTCGAAGGGGGCAGTTCGCGCGGCGTCTACTCGAGCGGCATGACCGTCGCGATCGAGGAGCTCGGCCTGCTGCCGGCGTTCGACGCCGTCTACGGCAGCTCGGCGGGGTCCCTGAACGCGGCCTGGCTGCTGTGCGGGCGGGCGGGCAGCAGCAAGCACGCGTGGTGGGACCCGGCCGTCATGCGCACCACCATCGACCCGAGGCGCGCGTTCGGCAGACGGCCGGTCATCGACACCCAGCACCTCATCCACACCGTCTACACGCAGGTCGTGCCCATGGGCTTCCAGGAGATCCTCGACAACCCCGTCGAGTTCCACCCGATGGCCACGGACGCCCTCACCGGTGAGCCCGCCGACCTGCACGCCCACGTGCGCGACCAGGCGAGCCTGCAGGCCGCGCTGCGGGCGTCGACGGCCATGCCGCTGCTCGCCGGCGAGCCGGTCGTGATCGACGGCCGCCCGTACGTCGACGCCGGGCTCACCGAGATGGTCCCGGTGCGGACGGCGCTAGCCCAGGGCGCCACCCACGTCGTCGCCCTGCGCACCCGCCGGGAGGACGAGATCGCGGTGCCCCCGTCGCGCGGCGAGCGCCTGGTGCTGTCGCGCTGGTTCGCCCGGTACGCCCCGGGAGCGGCCGAGCCCTGGCTGCGGCGCGTGGAGGGCTGGGCCCAGGAGGAGGAGGCCCTCGCGTCGCACCCCGCCTGCCTGCAGATCCGCCCACCGCTCGGCAGCGCGCGGATCGGCCGCACGGAACGACGTCCGCGCGTGATGCGGGACGCCCTGGAGGTCGGGGTGCGCGCGGCCGTGAAGGAGCTGGGGCTCGTGGCGTCGGCCAGCGGGCGCTGAGCCGGCGGTGGCGGGTGGTTCGCGTACTCCGTGGGCGGCGGCACCCTGGTGATCGGGCCGCCGGATTGCAGGCATCTGCTCACCCGGTACTCACAGTGCTACCCGCCGTGGGCGAACCTCGCCGGGGTACCCGCGATCTCCCTTCCGTCGCACCTGGACGATGCCGGCCTGTGGCCGTGGCGCCGTCCCTCGGACGGGTGAACAGCTACGTTGATCGCGTGGACTTCGACGAGTACCGGAAGTACGACGCGACCGGGCTGGCCCGGCTCGTCGCGGACAGGCAGGTGTCCGCGGCCGAACTGCTCGCCGTGGCGCGGGAACGCGCCGAAGCGGTGAACCCGAAGCTCAACGCGATCGTCCGGGACGTGCCCGCCGAGCCGTCGGACGACCTCACCGGGCCGTTCGCCGGCGTGCCGTTCCTGATCAAGGACCTCGGCCAGGACTACGCGGGCCTGCCGACCTCGAACGGCTCCCGGTCGCTGATGGCGCATCGCGCCACCGAGCACTCGACCGTCGTGCGGCGCTGGCTCGACGCCGGTCTGGTCATCTTCGGCAAGACGAACCTGCCGGAGTTCGGCGCGAAGGCGATCAGCGAGTCGGTCGCGTGGGGTCCCGCGCGCAACCCGTGGGACCTCAGCCGGACGCCCGGCGGTTCCTCCGGCGGGTCGGCGGCCGCGGTCGCCGCCGGGATCGTGCCGTGCGCCGGCGCGAACGACGGCGGTGGCTCGACCCGGATCCCGGCGGCCTGCTGCGGGCTCGTGGGGCTCAAGCCGGGCCGCGGGCTCACGCCGTTCGGCCCGGAGTCCGCCGAGATGATGCACGGCGCGGCGGTGCAGGGCGTCGTGTCCCGGACCGTGCGCGACACGGCCGCGATGCTCGACGTGATCTGCGGCGGCGAGCCGTCCGGGCCGTACTCGCCCGCGATGCCGGGCTCCTCGTTCGCCTCCTGCGCCGGCGCCCCGGTCGGGAAGCTGAGGATCGGCTTCCGCGTCCCGTCCGCGATCACCCCGGACCCGCATCCCGAAGCCGTCAGGGCGGTGGAGAACGCGGTCCGGGTGCTGACCGGCCTCGGCCACCACGTCGAGGAGCTGCCGCGGGCGCCGTTCGACGACGCCGCGCTCGCCAAGGACTTCCTGCTCACGTGGTTCGTCAGCCTCGCGTGGAAGGTGGCGGACGCCCGGCGCCTGACCAAGGCGCCGGACGCCGCGTTCGAACGCGACACGCTGCTCATGGCCGCGCTGGGACGGGCCACGAGCAGCGTTGAGTACGTGGACGCCGTGCACCGGCGGCACGAGCACACCCGCCGCCTGAGCGCCTTCTTCGAGTCCTACGACCTGCTGCTGACGCCGACCCTGGCCACGCCGCCGCCGAAGATCGGCGCGTTCGACCTGCCGGTGTCGCTGCGGCGCGCGACCGACGTGCTGCTGCGGACCCGCACGGCCCGGTTCCTGCGGCACACCAAGGTCGTCGACGACATGATCAGGGACAACCTCGGCTGGGTGCCGTACACGCAGCTCGCGAACATCACCGGCCGGCCCGCGATCTCGCTGCCCCTGCACCGGACCGCGGACGGCCTGCCGCTCGGCGTGCAGTTCGTCGCGCCGCTCGCGGGCGAGTCGCTGCTGATCCGGCTCGCGGCCCAGCTCGAGGAGGCGGCGCCGTGGGCGTACCACCTCCCGGTCATGAGCTGAGGAAGCGCACCAGCTCCGCGGTGACGAACCCGGGGTTCTCCTCGACGAGCCAGTGCCCGGCGCCCGGCACGTCCACCGCCCGGACGATGTTCGTCATCCGCGGGGCGGCCGTGGCGCGGATGGCCTCGGCCTGCCCTTCCGCTGCCATGACCAGCGTCGGTGCGGTGACCGGCCGCGCGGCCTCGGTGTCGCGGACGTCCTGGTCGAGTGTGCGGTACAGCTCGAAGCCGTTCGTCAGCGCGTTGCGGTAGGTGCGTGCGTACTCGTCGACCTCGGCGTCGCTGAACGGGGACTTCGTCGAGGTGCCGCCGAACGCCGTGCCCTGGTGGGAGACCTGCGGGTAGAACAGCTCCAGGTACTCGCGGACGTCGTCGTCGACGAGCGCCTCCGGGACCCGGCGCTGCGAGTGGAACGCGATGTGCCAGCTCAGCGCGCGATACGTGCGCGCGTCGATCGCGGGGCCGGGCAGCGGCAGGTCGAGGTAGCCGAGGCGGGCGGTGTCGGCGGGGAACTGGCTCGCGTACTGGAACGCGACGGCGGCGCCGAGGTCGTGGCCGATGATCGAGGGCTGCCTGAGGCCGAGCCGGCTGGTCAGTCCGTGGACGTACCGCGCGAGCGTGGCCTTGTCGTAGCCCGTCGGCGTGCCGGAGCTGTCGCCCAGGCCCGGCAGGTCGACGGCGTAGACGGTGTGGTGTTCGGCGAGCGCGGGCATGATCGGCCACCAGCCGTACCAGGTCTGCGGCCAGCCGTGCAGCAGCACGACCGGGCTGCCGCTGCCACCGGCCACGTAGTGCAGCCGGACGCCGTCGACGTCGGCGAACTCGTGCCGGAACGTGCTCTGGAACGCCGGGTCGTGCTGGGTGGCGGCCGCGTGCGGCGAGGTTTCCTCCGTGGTCGCGCAGGCCGTGATCAGCAGGAGCAGAGCGAGTACGAGGCGTTTCATGCCGATCAGCGTCGTTCGTCGGCCGCCGGTCTGGCACGAAAATTTGCCGTCCTGGCAAGATCCTGGACGTGCACCGCGAAACGGAAGAAGTGCTGGACGCCGTCGGACCACGCCTGCGCGCGCTGCGCCGTCATCGCGGCATCACGCTCGCTGAGCTGTCCACGACCACGGGCATCTCGGAGAGCACCCTGTCCCGCCTGGAGAGCGGGCAGCGCCGCGCGACGCTGGAGCTGCTGCTCCCGCTGGCGCGCACCTACGACGTGCCGCTGGACGACCTCGTCGGCGCCCCGCGCACCGGCGACCCCCGCATCCACCTGACGCCGATCCACCGGTTCGGAATGACGTTCGTGCCGCTGTCCCGGCGGCCGGGCGGCGTGCAGGCGTTCAAGATGCTCATCCCGGCCACGAAGGAACCGCTCGAACCGGCGCTGAAGACCCACGACGGCTTCGAGTGGCTGTACGTCCTCAACGGACGGCTGCGGCTCGTGCTCGACGACCTCGACCTCACGCTGCCGCCGGGGGAGGCGGCCGAGTTCGACACGTCGTCACCGCACTGGCTGGGCAGCGCGGACGGCGGCGCGGTCGAGCTGGTGATCCTGTTCGACCCGCAGGGAATGCGCACGCACATCCACGCCGACCAGCCGGCGCGGGGCGAGACCGCCGGGCCGGTCAGCCCGGCCGCGTCCCCGTTCGGTCGGCGTCGGCGGTGACGGCGCCGAGCCCGGCCGCCGCGCCCGCCCTGGCTCGGACGAGCCGCGGGCGGTGCGGGCACAGGTCGGCCCAGCCGGTTCCGCCCGGCGTGGGTGACGGGCCGGCCCACGCCCGCCGGGCGCGCGGGCACCGGCCGACTGGAGGAACCCGGGAAAGGTCGATCGCCGCTTCGGTGTTGTGATCGCGTCCGCTACCCGCCGGCCGGTTACCCGCCGGCCGGTTACCCGCCGGCCGGTTACCCGCTGGCCGGCTACCCGACGGTCGCCTGGTCCACCGGCCGGTCGAACCGGGCGATCCCGCGGGCGACGCCCAGCTCGACCAAGTCCTGCGGCCGCAGCCGCAGCTCGTCCGCCGTCCGCCTGGCCTGCGCCGGGTCCCGTTTCAGGATGGCCGCCGCCAGCTCGGGTGAGATCACCGCGAGGTAGCTGTCCGGTGCCGCCCACATCCGGTCCGGCGCCGCGAACGCCAGCGCGCCACCGGATCCGCCCTCGCCGATCAGCAGGGTCGTCACCGGCACGCGTGCCTCGGCGACCGCGGTGAACATGTCCGCGATCGCCGCGCCCGCGCCCGCCTTCTCGGCCGCCGCGTCGTTGGCAGCGCCCGGCGTGTCCACGAGCGTCAGCACCGGGACGCCGAGCCGGTCGGCCAGCCGGACCAGGCGGGCCGCCGTGCGGAACCCGGCCGGCCTGGTGGCCGTGCCGTCCTGGGCGGCGTAGGCGACCGTCACGCCGCCGCGGTGCCCGAACCCGCACAGCACACCGGGATCCACGCCGCCGGCGCGGTCGCCGCTGATCGGCTCGTGCCAGTCGAAGTAGGCCGCGAGGTACTGGGTGGCGCGAGGGCGTCCCGGCGCGCGGGCCCGGTGCACCGCGTCCCAGCCGGTCTCCGGCAGCGTCGCCGAGCCCAGCGCCGGTGGCACCGCCGCCGGCCCGGTCAGCGGTGTGGTGAGCAGCCGCAACCACCGCTCCAGCCGCGGGCGCAGCTCCTCCGGGGGCACGAGCTGGTCGACCAGACCGGCCGCGAACTGGTGCGTGACCGAGTAGCCCGGCGGGCGCACCCGCGACCCGGCGAACCCGACCTGGGCGCCGCGCAGGCCGAGCACGACGTCCGCGCCCGCGCCGAGGGTGGCCCAGCCGCCGCCGGTGGTGGGATCGCGCAGGACGGCGATGTGCGGCAGCCCCGCCTCGCGGGTCAACGCGATCTGCCGGGCGATGCGGGGTAGCTGCATCAGCGCGAGCGTGCCCTCCTGCATCCGGCTGCCACCGGTCGCGACCAGCGACACGACCGGCACGCCCAGCTCGCGCGCCCTGGTGAACGCCTGCTCGACGAGGGCGCCGGTGCGGGTGCCCAGCGACCCTCCCAGGAACCCGAACTCGAACGCCACCACGACCGCGGTGACGCCACCGATCTCCGCGAGCCCGCACACGACGGACTCGCGTTCCCCGGTCAGCTCCTCCGCCCGTGCGAGCTGGCCGCCGTAGCCCGGCCAGGCCAGCGGTCCGTCCACCGCCGCCGGACGGGCGGCGCCGGGGAACTCGGTGAAGACCGGCGCGAGCCGTGCGACCAGCGCGCGAGCCGGCTCACGTGCGGAGGGCACGCTTCATCACCTTGCCCATGTCGTTGCGCGGCAACGACTCGACGAACCGCACCACCCGCGGCCGCTTGTGCGGGGTGAGCAGCCGCGCGACGTGGCCCGCGAGCTCGTCGGCGGACGGCGCCGCCCCGGCGGGCACCACCCAGGCGACGATCCGCTCGCCGAGGTCGTCGTCCGGCTCGCCGGTCACCGCCGCCTCGGCCACCGCCGGGTGCTCCAGCAGCGCGTTCTCGATCTCCCCGGCGCCGATCTTGTAGCCGCCGCTCTTGATGATGTCCGTGGCCTTGCGGCCGACGATGCGGTAGTAGCCGTCCGCGTCGCGGGTGCCGACGTCACCGGTGCGGAACCAGCCGTCCGCGAACGCCTCGGCGGTCGCGTCGGGCCGGTTCAGGTACTCGGTGAAGAGGTTCGGCCCGCGGACCTGGATCTCGCCCACCGCGCCGGTGTCGTCCAGCTCCGCGCCGCTGTCGTCGACGAGCCGCACCTCGACGCCCGGCAGCGGCACGCCGACCGCGCCGGGCCGGCGGTCGCCGTCCGCGCGCACGCTCGTGTTCATCAGCGTCTCGGTCATGCCGTACCGCTCGACGACCCGCTGCCCGGTCGCCGCGGCGATCCGCTCGTGGTCGCGCACCGGCAACGCCGCCGAGCCCGACACCAGCAACCGCGCCCGCCGCAACGCCTCGGCGAGCTCCGGGTTGTCGCCGACCTCCTCGGCGACGCGGTGGTACATCGTCGGCACGCCGAACATCATCGTGCCGTCCCCGGACAGCGCCCGCGCGACCTGCTCGGTGGAGAACTTGCCCAGGTGGTGCAGCGTGCCGCCGCGCCGCAACGGCCCCAGCACGCCGAGGATCAGGCCGTGCACGTGGAACAACGGCAACGCGTGCACCAGCACGTCCTCGTCAGTCCACTGCCAGGCCTGCGCCACGGCGTCCAAAGTGGACACGATCGCGCGGCGGGGCAGCACCACGCCCTTGGGGGAGCCGGTGGTGCCGGAGGTGTAGACGATCAGGGCAGGCGCCTCGTCGCCGGGGTCGGTGAACCCGGCCGCGTCGTCACCGTCGAGCGTGACGTCCTCGCGCGGCACCTGGTGCAGACCTTCCGGCAACGGCGTGCCGGGCGCCGCGAGCACGGCGGCCGGTGCGCTGTCCGCGACGATGTGCGCGAGCTCGCGTTCGCCGACCTTGGGGTTGAGCGGCACGGCGGGCACCCCGGCGAGCAACGCGGCGACGACGCCGACGCACGTCTCGATGGTCGGTGTCGCCCAGACGGCGACACGAGGCAGCCCGTGCAGCCGCCGCGCCAGTGCTCCGGCGCAGGCCGCCAGCTCGGCGTGGGTCAGGGTGTGGTCGCCGAAGCGGAGGGCGACGCGGTTCGACCGCAGGGGGAACATGTGCTCACCGGATTCCGGGGACGACGAGGGCGAGCCAGACCAGCGGCGGCGCCGCCGCGACCATGATCCCGCCGTAGACCATGAGCTGCTTGAAGAACTTGTCGCGGTCGACGTCCTGCGCACCGGCCAGCACCAGCGCGCCGTTGGTGGAGAACGGGCTCACGTCGACCACCGTCGCCGACACCGCGAGCGCCGCGATGAGCCCGACCGCGCTGACCTCGCCCTGCAGCAGGAAGGGCACGGCCAACGGGATCAACGCGCCCATGATGCCGACCGACGAGGCGAACGCCGACACGATCGCGCCGATGTAGCAGATCAGCAGGGCCGCGAGCAGCGGGGCGCCGACACCCGCCACCGAGTCGCCCGCCCACTTGATCGTGCCCATCGTCTGCAGCACGGCGACGTAGGTGAGGATGCCGCAGATCAGCAGCACCGTCGGCCAGGTGATCTGGGTGATCGCCTGCTTGCTCGTCTCCGGCCACACCACGCTCAGCAGCACCGCGACGCTGATCGCGGCGAGGCCGACGTCGAGGTCGAACCCCAGCGCCGCCACGACGAGCGCGACCAGGCCGGCGAGGGTGGCGGCACGGGGCGCGGTGAGGGCGATCCGCTCCTCGGCCTCGGCGACGTCACGGCCGGGTCCGCCGGCCGTGGTGACACCGGCGCCGCCGCCCGTCCCGCCGGCCCGCCCGGCCTCGGCGTCACCGCCGCCGACCAGCGCGGGCGCCTGCACCGGCTGCCGCGCGAGCTTCATCCCGCCGAACACCGCGAACACCACGGCGGCGATCAGCAGGTTGACCACGAGACTGGCCAGGAACAGCACGATCTCGTTGCCCGGCAACCCCTCCTTGGCCACGATGCCGTTCACGATCGTGCCGTAGATGCTGATGGGGGAGAACCCGCCCGCCTGCGCGCCGTGCACCACCATGACGCCCATCAGCAGCGGGCTGATCCGGTACCTGGCGGCGAACCCCATCGCGATCGGCGCGACGATCGCGACCGCCGCCGGGCTCACCGCGCCGATCGCGGTCAGCACCCCGGTGATCGCGAACATCACCCACGGCATCAGCGCGATCCGCCCGCCCACCAGCCGGATCGCCTGGTGCACCAACCAGTCGGTGGTGCCGTTCGCCCGCGCGATGGCGAACAGGAAGGTCACGCCGACCAGCACGACGAACAGCGAGCCGGGGAAGCCCTTGAAGATGTCGTCGGTCTTCATGTCCGCGACCAGCGTGCCGACCCCGAAGGCCGCCGCGAACGCGAGCGCGCCCATGTTGATCGACCGGGTCGTGGCGATCACGAACACCACGACCAGCACGAGTATCGAGATGAGTTCCGCGGACATGCAGGGCTCCCGTCGTTGGGGCTCTCGCAGGGCAGTGGCCAAGTGGCTCAGCCACTTTCCGCCCGGTGTCCACCGGCTGTCAAGAGGTGGCCTAGTGGCTGAGCCACTTGACCGGTTATCCTGGGCCGATGTCCGAGGCACTGCGGCCGATGGTCAAGTCCCGCCTCTACGAGCAGGTGCTCGAACGCCTGCGCGCGTACGTGGGCGAGGCCGGTCTGAGCGCCGGGGACAAGCTGCCCGCCGAACGCGACCTCGCCGCGAGCCTCGGCGTGAGCCGCGCGTCGGTGAAGCAGGCGATCGTGGTGCTGGAGGTCCAGGGCCTCGTCGAAGCGCGGCACGGCGGTGGCACCTACCTCGTCCGGGACACCCTCGACGTCGAGCCGGTCGAGCAGCTCGTCGAACGCCGCAAGCGCCTCCCGGAGGTGCTGGAGGCGCGCGAGGCGCTCGAGACCAAGCTCGCCGAACTCGCCGCCGAACGCCGCACCGACGCCGAGCTGGAGGACATCCGGCGGGCTCTGGTCCTCATGGAGGCCGAGATCGCCGAGGGCGGCTTCGGCGTGGAGGGCGACAGGCGCTTCCACGCCGCCGTCACCGCCGCCGCGCACAGCTCGCTGCTCGCGGACTTCATGAAGACCATCGCCGGCCAGATCACCGAGAGCCGGAACGAGTCGCTGCGCCAGCCGGGTCGCCCGTCCCGGTCGCTGGCGCAGCACACGGCGATCTACGAGGCGATCGCCGCGGGCGATGCGAGGAAAGCCGCCTCAGCCATGCGCAAGCACGTGCGCACGGTGGCCAAGGTGCGGCTGCTCACCTGGGTGCCCGAAGACTGATCACCACCCGTTGGTGCGCCGACTTGCCCGATGCCTTGACGGTGCGGGTCGAGCCGTCCGCCTCGTGCACGACGACCGTCCAGTCCCGTTTGGACACCTTGCCCGGGAACCAGCCCTTGGCCGGGTGCACCGTCACGGTGTCGCGGTCCTGGGTGATCCGGGTGCGCGCCGCCAGCTTGCGCTCGTTGTCCTCGTAGAGCGTGAACTCGCCCTTCGCGCCGGCCGTCACGTGCACGGTCAGCTCGTCGGTGGCGTTCTGGACGTCGTTGGCCACGTTGTTCGTGCGCTCCACCAGCAAGCCGCCCGCGCGCAGGAACACCGGCATGGTGTCCCAGCCCGCGCTGACGGTCGCCCAGGTGTTGCCCTGGTAGGTGCGGCCGGTGAAGTAGTCGGTCCACTCGCCCGGCGGGAACCAGACCCTCGTCTCGCCGACCTCGCCCGGCGTGGTGATCGGCGCGACCAGCACGTCCGGCCCGAGCAGGAACTGCGTGTCCACAGTGGAGTACGCCTCCGGGCTGCCGGGGTGCTCCAGGTAGGCGGGGCGCACCAGCGGCACGCCGGTGCGGTTCGCCTCCTCCGCCAGCGTGTAGATGTACGGCACCAGGCGTTCGCGCAGGTTGAGGAACTTCGTCGCCGACGCCTGCGCGGCCGGTCCGTACTGCCACGGCAACCGGTCGCCGTGGTTGCTGTGCAGGCGGGTGATGGGCTGGAACGCGCCGAGCTGCACCCACCGCGCGTACAGGTCGTCCGGCAGCTTGGTGGTGTAGCGGAGCTGGCCGTTGTCGAGGTAGGTCTCCGACCCGCGCAGGCCCGTGGTGTCGTTGTGGCCGCCGATGTCGTGGCTGATCGAGGCCATTCCCGTCGCCACGCCCTCGGCCGAGGTGTAGCCGATGGTCCCCTTCATCGCGCCCCACGTCGACGAGGTGTCGCCGGTGAAGTGCAGGGTGTGGCGCTTCTCGGCCCACGGCCCGGTCGGCAGCGGCCCGGAGCCGCTGTAGCCGCCCGCCTGCAGCGACCCGAACCCGCGGGAGAACGCGAACCCGCCCTGCAGCTTCGAGTACTGCTCGTTGATCCACGTGTCCGGCGTGACGCCGCGCAGCGAGGAACCGGAACCGTCGCAGCACCAGTCGAGCCACCAGAAGTCGGTGGGCATGTTCCGGTGCAGCTCCAGGTACGCCCGCAGCTGGTCGGGGTCGCCCCAGTCGAAGACGTAGCAGTCGTTGCAGGAACCCTTGGCCAGCTTGCCCTTCGCCGTCGCCTGCGCGCGCGGGAAGTCCGGGTCGCTGCCCTGGATGCTCGGGTGGATGTTGAGCGTGCTGTGCAGGCCCTCCCCGTGCGCCCAGTCCAGGAACCCCTGCGGGTCCGGGAACTTCGACTGGTCCATCCGCCAGCCGTTCCAGAGGTTGTGCGCCTTGAAGTCGGTGTCGACCACCAGCACGTCCAGCGGTACCCCGTGCTGGCGGAACGCCGGCAGGATCCGGTCGCGGTAGTCCGCGGCGGTCCTGTCCATGTACTGGGAGTACCAGACGCCGTAGGCCCAGCGCGGCAACAGCTTCGGCCCGCCGGTCAGCGTCGCGAGGTCGCCCAGCGCGGTCTTGTAGTCCTGGCCGTAGCCGAACACGTACCCGTCCTGGTACGGCTGCGCGCCCCGGTCGGGCCGCGGCGTGGCGTTGGCGAGCGCGGAACCCGTGTCGTCGAGCAGGTACCAGCCGTCGCGGTGCAGCAGGCCGGGGTACAGGCGGGGATCGCCGTTGGTGCCCGTGTAGCCGTCCAGCGAGCGCCGGTACCCGCCGAGCGCCAGGTGCTGCGTCGACGTGTTAAGCCCGATGGTGTCCAGGTTGACGTGGCAGCCGGTGTCCGGGCACGTGACCGTGAGGTCGGAGGTGCCCGCGGGCAGCGGGACCTGTGCCGTCGCGGTGGCCCAGGTCGCCCAGTTCGCCGTCACCGGCAGCGTGACCGCCTGCCCGTTCAGCAGGACGGTCCGCGGTTCGTGCTTGCCGTCACCGCCGACACCGTTGGCGTACCGCAGCACCACCGGGTAGGTGCCGGCGGTGGGAACGCTGGTCACGCGCTGGCTGAGCCGCGTGCCACCGGCCATCTCGGCGACGAACCCGGTGCCCGCGAACCCCGCGTGGTCCTCCGCGATCTTGGCCGGTCCGCTGAGCAGGCCGTTCTCGGCCTCGCAGCTCGTGCCGAACCGGCAGTCGTCCGTCGCCCTGGTGCTCGGGTACGGCTGGCCGGGGGTGAGCAGAGCCAGGCTGTCAACGTTGACATTGCCCGAGTCGGCGGCAGTCCGGGTGAGCGCGACGCGGTGCTCACCGGCCGGGAGGTCGACCTCCGTGACGACCTGCCGCCAGTCGCCCCAGTCCGCGGTCGCGGGCAACGTGATCTGCTGGGCGGCCCGCCCGTCGACGCTCAGGCTGAGCGTGCGGCCCTCGTGCTTGCCGTCGCCGCCACGCCCGTTCGCGTACCGCACGGCCACCTGGTGCCTGCCCGCACTGGTGGCGCGCACGGTCGCCGTGACCGCGTGGTTGGTGTAGGAGAAGCCGGCGACGAAGCCCGAGCCGGTGTGCCCGGGGTGGTCGGCCGCGATGAGCATCCCCTCCCGGTGCTGCTCCTCGGCCTCGCAGAGCTGACCGGTCGCACAGACCACCCGCCGCCACGGGGACGCGGTCGTGCCACCTGTCCTGAGCTCGAGGTTGTCCGCGCGGAACGGGCCGGAGCCCACGCGGTAGCGCAGGGTCATGGCCGAGGTCGTGATGGTCAGCCATCCGTCCTCGACGCGTGACCGATAAGCCGTCCGGGGGAAGCCCGTCCGGTTTACAACGTTGTAAGAGGCCGCGTTCTCGAAGTTGCGGTCTCCCGCGTACTCGGTTCTGACCAGGGTGGGGGAGAGGACCTGGAACCTGGCCTGCCCGGAGATGACCGTGTTCGTCGGCTGGGCCGTCGCCGGTGCGGGCAGGGCAAGTGTGACCAGTGCCAATAGGGGGATGACTGTCGAGCGTTTCCGCATCGCGCTCCTCGTCTGACGCCGTCGGCTTCCGAGGTGTTCAGGGCGCTGAACTCCCCCACCCTGGCGTGCGGAAGTGGAGCGATCAAGACTCCACTCGGCGTAGCGCGACATGCGCCGTTCGCCGACGATGGCGGCTCGCGACCGAGGTTGCGGCCTGCCGCGGTTCGCCCATCACCGGTTCGCCCATCACCGGGGTGCCAACCGTGTCGCACGACGTGCCGGCGGGCATGCCGAGCCGGTGTGGGCCGGAACGTCTGCCGAGGACGGTGCCCCGTCCGGTCCGTCGACAGGCGAATCCACAAAGGACTGAAGCTCTCGTCGAAAGAGCTGTCACCGCTCACGGGGCCGTCCGGGTCGTGCTCAGCGGTCCAGATGGCCCCTCCGGGTGTGCCGGGCCGCGCTGCCGGGGTCGTCACCTGTGCCGCTCCGAGGCTGAACCGGAACGGCCGGGTAGTGACTTGACCTGCCTTCGCAGGTATAACTTGTTCTCATGCGCTGATAGTGAGGAAGATCACATGGAGCACACAACGACGTGTGGCAACGGTTTACCGGGTCCCTCTCGACGCACGTTCATCACTGGAACAGGTTCTATTATTGGCGCTGTCGCCCTCGGTGCCGCGGCCCCGGCGGCGCGAGCGGCCACGCCCATCGCCGATGCGGCCGTCGTCCCGGCCCTGGTCATCGGCACCGGCTACGGCGGTTCGGTCGCGGCGCTGCGGCTGGCCCAGGCGGGCGTCGACGTCCACATGGTCGAGATGGGCATGGCGTGGGACACCCCCGGCGCCGACGGCAAGGTCTTCGCCAACACGACCAACCCCGACCAGCGGTCCTTCTGGTTGCGCACGAGGACCAAGCAGCCGCTGAGCAACTTCCTGGGGTTCCCGATCGACCGGGCGGTCCCCCGGTACACCGGCGTCCTCGACGCCGAGGACTTCGCCGGCATCACCGTCTACCAGGGACGCGGGGTCGGTGGCGGGTCGCTCGTCAACGGCGGCATGGCGGTCATGCCCCGGCGTGAGCTGTTCGGCGAGGTGCTGCCGACGGTCAACCCCGACGAGATGTACGGCAACTACTACCCGCGCGCCAACTCCGAGCTCGGTGCCGGGCTGGTCGACCCGGACTGGTTCGACACCACCGAGGCCTACCAGTACGCCAGGGTGGGCCGCAAGCACGCGCAGCGGTCCGGCTTCCCGCACGTCTTCGTGCCGACCGTGTACGACTGGGACTACATGGAGCAGGAGGCGGCGGGGACCGTCCCGAAGTCGGCGCTGGCGGGGGAGATCCTCTACGGCAACAACCACGGCAAGAAGTCGCTGCAGAAGACCTACCTCGCGAAGGTCAGGGCGACCGGCCGCGTCACGATCTCGCCGCTGCACCGGGTCGTCTCGGTCGCGCCGGCCTCGGGCGGGTACGCGGTCACGATGGAGCAGCTCAACACCACCGGGGACGTCGTCGCCACCAAGCAGGTCACCGCGGCCAAGGTGTTCTTCGCGGCCGGCAGCGTCGGCACGAGCAAGCTGCTGGTGAGGTTGAAGGCCACCGGGGCGCTGCCGAACCTGAACGGCGAGGTCGGCAAGGGCTGGGGCGACAACGGCAACGTGATGTGCGGCCGCGCCAACCACCTGTGGGACCCGACCGGCCGGCTGCAGTCGTCCATCCCGACCCTGGGCATCGACAACTGGGCTGCGGGCGGCGCGTTCGCGGAGGTGGCCCCGCTGCCGACCGGGATCGAGACCTACGCGTCGTTCTACCTGTCCATCACGAAGACGCCGAACCGCGCCCAGTTCACCTGGAACGCCGCCGCGGGCAAGGTCGAGCTGAGCTGGCAGACGGCGTGGAAGCAGGTGTCGATCAACGCCGCGAAGAGCATCTTCGACAGGATCAACGCGAAGGAGGGGACGATCTACCGGACCGACCTCTTCGGCGCCTACAAGATCTGGGGCGACCACCTCACGTACCACCCGCTCGGGGGCGCGGTGCTCGGCAAGGCCACCGACAACCACGGGCGCCTGCACGGCCATCCCGGTCTGTACGTGATCGACGGGTCGCTGATCCCCGGCACCACCGTCGTGAACCCGTTCGTCACGATCACCGCGCTGGCCGAGCGGAACATCGAGCGGATCATCGCCACCGACCTCTGAGGACGGTCCGCGGTGGACCGCCCGGCGGTCAGATCTTCGGCAGCACGCACATCGCGTCGAGTCCCAGCACGCGGTTCAGCCTGCCGAACGCGAGCCACGCCCCGATGCTCATGGTCAGCTCCACGATCTCCACCTGGCTGTAGTGCGCGGCCATGCGGGACCAGAACTCCTCGTCGAGACCGTGGTGATCCAGTGCGTACCGCTCGGCGTACTCGGCGGCCAGCCGCGCGCGGTCGTCGAGGGCGTCGGTGGTGCGCCACCGGGTCACCGCGTCGGGGAAGTCGTCCTCGACCTTCCGCCCGTCCCGTTCGGTGCGCCAGTCGAGGCAGAACAGGCACCCGTTGATCTGGGCGATCCGCAGGCGGGCCGCCTCGAACTCGCGCAGCCCCAGCGTGGTGTGCTGGTACACCGCGAGGGACATGGCCGCCGCGGCGGTGCCGATGCCCGGCACCATCTCGCCCCACACGTAGCCGATGGGGTCCTTGCCCTCGGGGATGTCGATGTTCACCGCGGGCTCCTTCCGAGCTTGCCGATCGCGGGCCGCAACGGGACGTCGAGCGCGTCGTAGAGGCCGGGCTCCGCCGCGGCGAGCCAGTCGATGGCGTTGACGAGCCGGCCGGCCGCGGTCGCGTTGCCGCCGGCGGAACGGTTCTCGCCCTCGTCGTCGGCCTCGACCGAGACCTCGATGCGCGGGCGGCCCTCGATGATCACCTTGTGCGCGCCGTCGCCGGACGGCGGCAACGGCCAGTCCGTCGCGCACGAAGCGTGGATGCGCGTGACGTGTTCGACGACGATCAGCGGCTCACCGCCGACGATGCCCTGCACCTCGAACCGGACCGCGCCCTGGGTGCCCGCCCCGAACTCGCCCATCGTCCTGGTCGTCACGGTGTCGTCGAGGGCACGGCGGTCGACGGTCTCGCGGATCTCGTCGACCTCGACGCCGAGCGCTCTGGCCATCAGCCGGATCTGGCCGCCCCACACCATCGTCGGCACCGCCGGCATGAGCATGGGCGCCTGGTAGTCGAGCGGCTGCCCGAACCCGATCAGCCACCGCACCGCGTCGGGCTGGTCGTAGGTGGAGTAGTCGAAGATCTCCTGGCAGCGGACCGCGTCGATCCGGCTGCCCAGTCCGCTGATCAGCAACGGCAGCACGTCGTTGCCCCAGCCGGGGTCGACGCCGGAGACGAAGAGGGAGCCGCCGCCCTCGGCGACCGCCGCTAGAACCGGTTCCCGTAGTTCCGGCGGAGCGCTGCGGTGGTCGTAGAGCGCGTACAGCGACGGCGTCACGACCACCGCGCCCGCCCGGATGGCCCTGGTGATGTCGGCGAGGGCGTCGTCGGGCCGGACGTCGCCGGACGCGGCGTACACCACGGCCCGCGGGCTCGCGGCCAGCACCGCGCCGATGTCGGTGGTGGCCGCGATTCCGAGCTCGTGCTCCAGTCCGGCGAGATCACCCGCGTCCCGGCCGGCCTTCTCCTGGTCGTGGACGACCACGGCCGTCAGCTTCAGTGCCGGATGGGCTTCGACGGCCCGGATGGCGGCGCGCCCGACGTTCCCCGTTCCCCACACCGCTGTGGCGATCATGCCGGTAGCCTAACTAGAACACGTTTCAGTTTTCAAGGCTCCATCCGGCGAGTTCGGCTCAGGTGTGCGGGCACAGCCCGGAGAGCTGTCCGCCGGCCAGCCCGTGTCGGCGGTGAACCGCAGCCGGACGTGCCGGACGGTGTTCCCGGCAGCGCGACCGTGGCGGAGCTGCCTGTCACCGCGTCGAACACGTACCCGCTCGCGGGCACGTCGGTCGCTCGCGAACAGCGCACGCCAGAACTTCGCCAGGTCACCGGCGGTGGTGTGGATGCCGCCGTCACCGTTCGCGAGCTCGACCTCGCCCGCGCGGTCGACGTGGACCACACCGGAGAACCCGGTCTCCACGGCGATCCGGTCCACCTCTTCCCACGACATCGGCGCAGGCCAACCCTGGTCCACGGCGCGGAGAAGCCGTTTTCACCCCGATGGCGTGACAACCGATTCGGCGGGCATCCCGTTCCCGGAACATGGGGCTCGTCCGCATCCGTGGGAGGACCGCCCGGTTGTCACCCGCCACCGCGTCGCCGCGCACCGCCCCCGAGGTCCCGCCACCGGTGGCGGGCCGGGGGAGGCGGTGGCTGTTCGCGCTGACCGCGGTCGTGCTGCTCGCCCAGATGGCGATCGCGATGGTCACCACGGCCGTCGAGCAGACCCCGACGGTCGACGAGCCCGTCTACGTGGGCGCCGCCGCGGTCTACCCGGGGGAGCACGACCTCCGGTACAACCGGGAGCACCCGCCGCTGGGCAAGCTGGTCGTGGCGGCCGGGCTGGCGTTCGCGGACGTGCGCTTCGCCGAGGACTTCACCGGCGACCAGACGGCGTTCGGCAGGCACGTGCTGTACGAGTCGGGCAACGACCCCGGGAAGCTGCTCCTGCTGGCCAGGTTGCCGGTCATCGTCCTCACGCTGGTGTTCGGGCTCGTGGTCCTCCTGTTCGCCCGCGACCTCACCGGCACCGCGGGCGGGCTCGTGGCGCTCGCCCTGTACGCGTTCTCACCGGACCTCATCGCGCACGGATCGCTGGCCACGCTCGACGTGCCCGCGGCCGGGTTCGCGCTGACGTCGGCCTGGCTCGTGCGGCGGGCCAGGGGCAACCCCCGCTACCTGCCGCTCGCGGGGCTCGCCCTGGGCGCGGCTCTCGCGACGAAGGTGAACACCCTCGCCGTGGTCCCGGTGGTGGTGTTCCTGGCCTGGCACGCCGGTCGCCGCGGCAGGCCCGTGGTCCTGATGGCGTTGACCGCGGTCGCCGTGGTGTGGGCGTCCTATGCCGCCGTGCACCCGTCGCTGCCGTTCGCCGAGCTGTACCTGGAGGGAGTGCGCCTGCAGCTCGGCTTGGAGGACCGGGTCTGGGGCGGGTACCTCTTCGGCACCCACTACGAGGGATCGCGGTGGTACTACCTGCCGGCCGCGCTGCTGGTGAAGACACCGCTGGGCGCGCTCGTGCTCTGGGCGGCCGGAGTGGCCGTCATGCTCAGCCGGTTGCGCCAGGAAGCGCTGTACGTGCTTTTGCCGGCGGCCGTGCTCCTGGCCGTGGCCATGACGGGCAACCGCGACCTCGGTGTGCGGTACGCGATCTTCGTGCCGATGTTCCTGGCGGTCGCGGCGGCGAGTGTCGTGCTCGTGCGCCGGCGCTGGGCGTTCGTGGCCGTGGCGCTGGTCGCGGTCAGTTCGCTGCGGACTTTCCCGTACTACCTGCCGTACTCCAACGAGGCTTTCGGCGGCACGGCGAAGACCCACCTGCACCTGCACGACTCGAACGTGGACTGGGGCCAGGACCTGGGCAGGCTGGCGCAACGGCTCGAACGCCACCGCGGCGAGCGCATCTGGTTCGTCCACAAAGGAGCCGGAGTGCCGGAGCACTACGGCATCCACGCCGAGGACCCGCGCGAGGTGCCGCCGGAGCGGGTGCGCGGGGTGCTCGTCGTGTCCGACACCGCGATCGCCAAGGCCGACGACCGCCTCAAGGCGTTGCTCGCCGGCAGCACGCCGGTCGACCGGGTCGGCCACTCGATCACGATCTTCCGCAGGCCGTAGCCCGGCCAGGTGTGATGTCCACGGACATCACACCTGGCCGGTGTCCCAGACGTCGGCCAGGTTGCGGTCGAACATGGTCGCGATCGACACCAGTGCGGCGTCGAGGTCGACGTTGTCCGGGTCGACGAGCTTCTGCAGGTGGATGCCGAGGAGCGCGCCGTTCAGCGCCACGGCCGCGGAACGCTCCTGCCCGGCCGCCCGCTCGGGGTCGGCGCCCTCGGGGCGCCTGAGGCGCAGGAGGACCTCGATGCCCTCGCGCCGCCGCGAGAAGAACTCCCGGTACTGCTCCTGCACGACCCCGCGCTCGCCGAGGGCCTCGACCAGGATCATGAACACCAGCGCCGAGCTGCCCGAGCGCAGGAAGCCGGCGGTCTCGGTGAACACCTCGGCGAGCGACGGGACCGACCGGTAGCGCTCGGCGGGCCAGGTCCGTTCGATCACGCGCTCGACCACGGCCATCACGAGGCCGTCCTTGTTCTTGAAGTGCCACGGGATCGAGCCGCGGCTGATGCCGGACCGCTTGGCGATGTCCACGAAGGACGTGCGGTCGACCCCGCGCTCGGCGAAGAGCTCTTCCGCCGCGTCCAGGATGCGGCGCCGGCTCTCGTCACCGATCTCGTCGATCCGGCGCTGTCCCGGGGAGTTCACGGCGGTCATCGTAGATCGCCCGCGCGCGCGAAGTCGCGGACCACGTGCCGCGCGGCGAAGACCAGGACGATCCCGGCGAGGACCGCGGACACCGGCGCGACGACGGCGATCGCCGTCCGCTGACCCCACAACGACTCGGCCACCTCGGTGACCAGCGCGCCACCGAGCCCGCCGACGAGCGCCACGAAGACGCCGGTCAGCCCGAACGCCGTCGCGCGGACGTGCTCCGGCGTCACCGCGGCCACGACCAGGCTGAGCGGGATGATCGCCGCGAAGGTCATGCCCTGGGTGACCGTCCCGACGACGACGTAGGTGGCGACGTCCGGCGCGTGCGCCTGCACGGCGAACCCGATGCCCAGCAAGGGGAGCGCCACCGCCGCCAGGTGGACGCACGCCCGTGGGCTGCGCCGGAACAAGCGGTCGCTGAGCGCGCCGCCGAGCGCCGCGCCGGCCAGTCCGCCCACCGCGCACACGGACGTGATCACACCACGGGCCGCGGCACCCTGCCCGAGGTCGTCCCCGAGGACGGCGCTGAGGAAGGTCGGCACCGTCGTCACGCACACCCCGAACGCGCTGAGCGCGATGACCACCAGCACGACCGTGCGGATCTTCACGAGGCTCGCCAGCGCACCTCGCGGTGACGGGACCGACCGCGCCCGCGCCGGTTCGGGCAGGCGCAACGCGGCCACGCCGAGCAGCAGCGCCGGTACCGCGAGGAACGCGAACGCCCACCGCCACGGCTCGTGCTCCTCCGGGACCAGCGCCGCGAAGGCGGCCGCGAGCAGCGGCCCCGTCACGATGCCCAGGGGCTGGCCGGCGCGGTGCAGGCCGAGCACCCGGCCGTGGCCCGCAGGCGGGTAGGCGTCGACCAGCAGCGCGGACTGGACAGGTCCCTCGTTGGCCTTGCCGATGCCCGCGAGGACGCGGATCGCGACCGCCTGCCAGACGTGCTGGACCAGTCCGAGCAGCGCCGCCGCCGCGGCCCAGACGAGCGTGCACACGCCCGCGACGGTGGTGCGCCGGTGCCGGTCGCCCAGCAGGCCGAGGGGGAGCGCGGCGACGGCCACCATCAGCCCGGCCAGCGCGCCGATCACGGCGACCGCCCCGGTGCTGATGCCGAGCGAGTCGCGGATCTCCGGCGCGAAGACGACGAGCAGCACGTTGTCGACGCTGTCGAGGAGCTGGAGGCCCACCAGGACCCCGAGCGTGGCGCGGCCGCCCGCGGACACCACCTGGCGGAAGGTCAGCGGAGCCCGGGTTTTCGCCGCCAAGAGTTCTTCGTCCGGCAGAAGAGGCATGCCGACCAGGCTACTGTGTCAGTCAGCATAGTGTCATCAGGCCAACATAGAGAGGTGGTCCCATGCGGGACTGGACGGGATCGGTCGCCTTCATCACCGGCGGCGCGCAGGGCATCGGGCTGGGCATCGCCCGCGCGTTGGCCAAGCGGGGCGTGACCCTCGTGCTGGCCGACGTCGACGAGGCCGCGCTGGCCCGCAGCGCCGAGGAGCTGGCGCGGGAGGTGGTCGTCAGGACGTACGGCCTGGACGTGCGCGACCGCGACGCGTTCGCGAAGGCCGCCGAGGAGGTGGAGAGCGAACTGGGTCCTGTCGACCTGCTGTTCAACAACGCCGGCATCGTGCCGTACGCCGCCGCACGTGAGCTGAGCTACGACAAGTGGGACCTCGCCCTGGGCGTGAACCTCAACGGCGTGATCAACGGCGTCCAGACGTTCCTGCCGCGCATGCTGGAGCGGAGGGCGGGCTACATCGTGAACACCGCGTCGGGCGCCGGGCTCGTGCCCGACGCGGGCGTGCTGTACGTGACGACCAAGTTCGCGGTGGTGGGGCTGTCCGAGTCGCTGCGGCAGGCCGTGGCGGGCCACGGCGTCGACGTCAGCGTGCTGTGCCCCGGCCCGGTCGACACCGGCATCGTCGGCAACACGCGGTCGTGGGGCGAGGACGTGGCGGTGCCCGCCGGCCTCGTGCCGGCGGTCGAGGCGTTCCTGCGCGGCGGCCCCGGAATCGACGACGTCGGGGAGGTGGTGCTGGCCGGGATGCGGGCGCGCCGGCCGTGGATCTTCACGGGCGACGAGATCCGGCCGCTGCTGGAGGAGAGGATGGCCGCGCTCCTGGCCGCGTTGTGACCGGTTGGGGCGGCACGTGCTCGTTGGCGTGACCGGCCATTCCGGACAGTCGCGTGCGGCGACGGCCGTGGGTCGCGGCGACCTGGCCGTGTGCTCGCCCACACCGTCGCGCCCGGCGCCGTTCGGCGCCGGTCGACGGCGGTTATCGTCCTGACGATCTGATCAGGAGGTCGCTGTTGCCGGGCGTCGTCGCGGGTATGGAACGCCATCAGGTCGCCGTCTACCTCGGCGCGCTGACCGCCGGCGGGGCAGCGGGGTGGGCCGTGCCGGCCGCGGCGCCGTGGCTCGAACACGCCATCAACCCCCTGCTGGCCGTCCTGCTCTACGTCACCTTCCTCCAGGTCCCCGTCGCCGAGCTCGGGCGGTCGCTGCGGGCGGGCCGGTTCCTGGCGGCCGCGCTGGTGGTGAACTTCGCGGTGGTCCCGCTGCTGGTGGCCGCGATGACCGCCGTCCTGCCCGCGGACCGGGCCGTGCGGCTGGGCGTGCTGCTGGTCCTGCTCAGCCCGTGCGTGGACTACGTGATCGTCTTCAGCGGGCTGGCCGGCGGGGACAGCCGGCGCCTGCTCGCGGCGACGCCGCTGCTGCTGATCGCGCAGGTGGTCCTGCTGCCCGGCTACCTGCTGCTCCTCCTCGGGCCCGGTCTCGCGGACGTCGTCGAGCCGGGGCCGTTCGTCCAGGCGTTCGTGGTGCTGGTCGTGCTGCCGCTGGCCCTGGCGTGGCTCACCCAGCGGCGGACCCGGCTCACCGAGGTCATGAGCACGACGATGGTGCCGTTGATGGCCGCGACCCTGTTCGCGGTGGTGGCCTCGCAGGTGCCCCGGCTCGGCGGCGACCTGCCGCAGGTCGCGCGGGTGGTGCCGGTCTACGTGGTCTTCCTGGTGGTGATGGCCTTCGCGGGGCTGGCCGTCGCCCGCGCTTTCCGGCTGGACGTCGCGTCGGGGCGCGCGATCGTGTTCACCGGCGCCACGCGGAACTCGCTGGTCGTGCTGCCCCTGGCGCTGGCGGTGCCCGGCGACCTCGCCGCCGCGGTCGTGGTGACGCAGACGCTGGTGGAGGTCGTCGGCATGGTCGTGTACGTGAAGGTGGTGCCGCGCCTGATCGTTCAGTGAGCGCTGTACAGTTCAGCGCATGCTGACCTGTGAGACGAGGGAGTCGGCGCTCGCCCGGCTCGGCCGCGCGCTGGCCGACCCGACGCGCTGCCGGATCCTCGTGGCGTTGCTCGACGGCCCCGGCTACCCCGCGCGGCTCGCCGAGAAGCTGGAGCTGACCAGGTCGAACGTCTCCAACCACCTGTCGTGCCTGCGGGGCTGCGGCCTGGTCGTGGCCGCCCACCAGGGCAGGCAGGTGCGGTACGAGCTGGCCGACCGGCACCTCCGGCGGGCGCTGGGCGAGCTCCTGGACGTCGTGCTCGCCGTCGAGCCGGGCGTGGAGTGCGTCGATGGGTGACGCCTGCTGCACACCGGTCGTCCCGGACGGGCGCGCGCTGCTGCTCCGGCGCCGCATCCGGCTGCTCGTGGCCGTGACGATCACCTACAACGTCGTCGAGGCGGTCATTGCCCTCGCGGCGGGCTCGGTCGCCGGCTCCACGGCCCTGATCGGCTTCGGCCTCGACTCGGTGATCGAGGTGGCGTCGGCGGCGGCCGTGGCCTGGCAGTTCTCCGGGAGCGACCCGGAGAGGCGCGAACGCACGGCGCTCAAGGTCATCGCGGTGTCGTTCTTCGCGCTGGCGGCGTACGTGGCGGTCGAGTCCGGGTTGTCGCTGGTGCAGGGCGACCGGGCGGGCCACTCGACGGCCGGCATCGTGCTCGCCGCGGTCTCGCTGCTGGTGATGCCGGCCCTGTCCCACGCCCAGCGCAGGGCGGGACGCGAGCTCGGGTCGGCGAGCGCGGTGGCCGACTCGAAGCAGACGTTGCTGTGCACCTACCTGTCCGGTGTGCTGCTGGTGGGACTGGTGGTCAACAGCCTGTTCGGCTGGTGGTGGGCGGACCCGCTGGCGGCTCTCGTGATCGCCGTCGTGGCGGTGCGGGAGGGGCGCGAGGCGTGGCGGGGGCAGCACTGCTGCTGAGCCGGCGCTCGCTCGTCCTCGATCGCGCGGGCGTCAGGCCGTCACGCCGTCCTGCGCAACCACAGCAACCCGAGCACGGGCAGCACGAGCGGGATGAACCCGTAGCCGATGCCGAACGACGACCACACCGTCGCGTCCGGGAACGCCCGCGGCACGAGGAGGCTGACCAGCCCGACCACGACCACCCCGGCCAGCTCGACCCCGCACGCGACGAGCGCCACCCGGTGCGAGCCGCGGGCCAGTGCGACGGTCGCCAGCACGTACACGACGGCGGCCAACGCCGACAGCAGGTACGCCACCGGCGCCTGGTCGAACCGCGTGGCGAGCTGCACCGCGGACCGCGAGGTCGCGGCGAGCGCGAAGATCCCGTAGACGGCGATCAGCATCCGGCCGGGTCCCTGGCGGGTCGCCGCGTCACGCATGCCCGGCCCAGATCTGCCCGAGCCGCACGATCATGACCGGCACGCTGAGGCACGCCACCGCCAGCACGCCGCCGCTCCAGCGGGTGCGCTCGCCCGCAGCCCAGACCACCGCGACCGGGATGATCACGACGGGTCCCGCGAGGTAGCCGGCGAACGACAGCCGGTCGATCTCCCGGTCCAGGCCGAGCATCCGCACGACCCCGATCACGGCCTGCGCCAGCAGACCGGCTTCGAGAACAGCGAGCAGGCCCAGCAGGCCGCGGTTCGCGGTCGTGAGCGGCAGCAGCGCCTGGTCGCGCACGACCAGCACCACCGACCAGGCGGCGCCCGCCAGCGCGAGGACGGTGAGCACCGTCGGCAACACGTCGATCATGAGGCTCGTTTCCGAGGGGACAACTACCGCGGGAAACTAGCAACACGGGGGCGGCGGAGACGTGCTGGGGTTCCCGCTCAGGTGGCCGTCCGGTTTACCGGTGAACTGGGTCTTCCGAGAGGCCACTTGCGCGACGAGCATCGTCGTCGTGACGACTCAGCACACCACCGCCAGCACCGCCAGCACCGTCGGCACCAGCACCGTCACCGAGCTGACCGGCGACGACACCGCGCTGGCCTACGACGCGCTCCGCGAGCTCCGCCCGCACCTGGCCTCCGTCGACGAGTTCGTCGAGCTGGTGCGCGTCCAGCGGCGGGAGGGCTACCGGCTCGCCGCCTCGTTCGGCGCGGACGGCCGGGTCGCCGCGGTGGCGGGGTTCCGGCGGATCACCAACCTCCACGCCGGACCGCACCTCCACGTCGACGACCTGAGCACGCTGCCGTCCGCCCGCAGGCAGGGCCACGCCGCCGCCCTGCTGCGCTGGGTCGACGAGGAGGCCCGCCGGCTCGGCTGCGCGGGGGTCCACCTGGACTCGGGGACCCAGCGCCACGGCGCCCACCGGCTCTACCTCGGCGCCGGGTACGTCATCCCGGCGTTCCACTTCTCCAAGGCCCTCTGACCCACCCGTCAGGTCAGCGCGATCACCACCACGGGATCGCTGGTCGGGTCCTGCGACCCGCCCGCGGGTTCGACGGTGAGCGCGGCCTTCTGGGCGCCCGACACGCCGTCCGTGACGTGCGGCGCCGTGGGGGAGGCGAGCACCCCGGCGCCGCGAGGACCGTGGGCGTCGATCAGCCACAGCTGGTAGACGCGGTCGCCGGGCAGCGCAGGCAGGTCCCTGCTGAGGAACAGCAGCTCGTCGCGGCTGGGGGAGACGACCGCGGTGCCGGTGGCGCCGCCGGCACCGGTGGCGGTGACGAGCCGGGCGTCCGGTGTGGACAGCAGGTCGGAGAACCTGCCGTACTGGCTGGACAGCTGCGCCAGCCGGTCGTCGTCGGAACCCGTGCGCTGCACCGTCACGAAGGCGACGGCGACCAGGCACGCCGCGGCGAGCAGCCCGCCCGCGCGGCCCCAGCCACGCGCGCGGGGCAGCCGCGGGGTGTGCGGGGAGAGCTGCCGGGTCTCGGCCGCGGCGGCGAGCACCCGTGCGCGCAGCTGGGGTGGCGGCGCGAACTCGACCGCCAGGCCCAGGCGGGTGGCCGTGGCCGTGAGCTCGGCGACCTCCGTCGCGCAGCTCTCACAGCGGAGGAGGTGCGTCTCGAACGCCGCGCGTTCGGTGTCGGTCAACGCGTTCACGGCGTAGGCGCCGGTGAGCGTGTGCAGGTCCGCTGAGGTGGTTCTCATCCGGTCACCCCCATGCAGTCGCGGAGCCGGATCAGGCCGTCGCGCATCCTCGTCTTCACCGTGCCGAGCGGGATGCCCAGCAGGCTCGCGACCTCCGGGTACGAGTACCCCTGGTAGTAGGCGAGCAGCACGGACTCGCGCTGCAGGCCGGTCAGGAAGCTCAGGCAGCGGCGCACCTGCCGTTGCTCGAGCCGGCCGGAGACCTGTTCGCTCACCTCGTCGAACGGCCGGGCGGGGTCGAGCCGCGCCACGTGCTCCTCGCGGTGGGTCGCCGCCTGCGCGGACCGGACCCGGTCGACGGCGCGCCGGTGCGTCATCGTCATGATCCAGGTGTTGGCGCTGCCCCTGCCGGGGTCGAACCTGGTCGCGGTCCGCCACACCTCGAGCATCACCTCCTGGAAGACCTCCTCCGACTGCGCCTGGTCCCGCAGGACGCGCCTGATCAGGCCGAACACCGCGCCGGACACGACGTCGTAGAGGCGCTCGAACGCGGCCTCGTCGCCTCGTGCCACCAGGGCCAGCAGGTCGTCGGCCGTCGGCTCTGCGGTGGGCCCGGCGTCGGGCGGAAGGCTCTGCAGCGACCGCTCGCGCTTCGGCATCTCGGGGTCCTCTCCTGGAGCGTTGACTCCTGACGTTCGGAGCGGGAGCGCCGTTGGATCGGTCGGGATCGCACCCGTTGCGGTGAACCCGCCTCAACCGAGCCGGCTCGCCGCACGTACACCCGGACAGGAGCGGAACTCAGCCGGCTCGACCGCGACAGCACGAGAGGGCACCACATGGGCGCGCACCACCAGGACGGCCGCAGGAGCAGGGTGATCGCGGCGGCGGTCGGGCTGCTGGCGGCGGCGATCACCGCCACGACCTTCACCGCGAGCCAGGCGGCGCAGGACGAGCGCACGTCGTCCGCCGACGCCACCGCCGTGCTGCGGCAGAAGGCCTCGGCACCGGGCACCGCCTGGGCCGTCGACCCGGCGACCGACGAGGTCCTGGTCACGGCGGACGGCACGGTGACAGGTGCGCGCTGGGACACCCTGGTGGACACGGTGGAGGCGATGGGATCCGGAGTGCGGTTGCAGCGCGCTCCCGGCACGTTCCGCCTGTTCGCCGAAGGCGGTGACGCCATCTTCGCGGGCCGCAACCGCTGCTCGCTCGGCTTCAACGTCGTCACCGGCGACGGGCGCCCCGGCTTCCTCACCGCGGGCCACTGCACGGCCGCCGGACGGCAGTTCTCGCTCGCCGCCGGTGGCAGGCCCGCGGCCACCGTGACCGAGTCGACGTTCCCCGGCAACGGCGACTTCGCGCTGCTCACCTACAACGACCGCGGCGCCGATGCGCCCAGCGAGGTCGACACCGGCAACGGCCGCACCGTGCGCATCGAGCGCGCGGCGGAAGCACAGGTCGGCAGGCAGGTGCAGCGGATGGGCAGCACCACCGGACTGCGCTCCGGACGCGTCACCGGCCTGAACGCCACGGTGAACTACCCGGAGGGCACGGTGACCGGGCTGATCCAGACGACCGTCTGCGCGGAGGGCGGTGACAGCGGCGGACCGCTGTTCGCCCGCAACGGCGACGCGCTCGGGCTGACCTCGGGCGGCAGCGGCGACTGCCGCGGTGGCGGGGTGACGTTCTTCCAGCCGGTCACGGACGCGCTGGAGGCCGTGGGCGCCCGCATCGGCGACTAGGCCGCCGTTGCCCCCGGTTCCGGCGCGGGCTTGGGGGCGGCATCGCCGCGGCACCCGAATACGTCCGGTACGACAGGCGTTGCGGCGGCACCGCCCCCGGAACTCTCGTGCGTGACTTTCGTCGAATGGACTCCCGGGACACGCCTTGGGCCACCGCCACCGCCACCGCCACCCCCGCTCCGGCGCGGGCGCGGGCTTCGGCGGCGGCACCCGCTCCGGCGCAGACGTCAGTTCCAGGCCTGGGCGACACGCGCCGAAGCCCGCAGTTCGGTCTTCGAGAGCTTGCCGGTGCCCGTCTTGGGCAGCGCGGTCATGAAGACGACCTCGTCGGGCAGCCACCACTTGGCCACCATCGGCGTGATGTGCCGCAGGAGCTCCTCGCCCGTGGCGGTGCTGCCGTCGCGCAGGACGACGTAGGCGACGGGCCGCTCCACCCACCGCGGGTCCGGGCGGGCGATCACGGCGGCCTCGACGACGTCGGGGTGCGAGACGAGGGCGGCCTCCAGCTCGACCGAGGAGATCCACTCGCCCCCCGACTTGATCAGGTCCTTCATCCGGTCCACGAGCCGCAGGTAGCCGTCGCCGTCGATGGTGGCGAGGTCGCCGGTGCGCAGCCAGCCGTCGGTGGTGAAGCGGTCGTCCGCGTCCACCTGGAAGTAGCCGCCCGCCACCCAGGGCCCCGCCACCTGCAGCTCGCCGACCGCCCGGCCGTCGCGCGGCAGCTCCTCGCCCGTCTCGACGTCGGCGATCCGCAGGGTCACGAGCGGCAGGGGCTGGCCCTGGGAGGCCCGCACGGCGACCCGGTGCTCGGCGGAGGCGTCCCGGTGCTGGGTGCGGGTGCCGCCGATGGTCCCGACCGGGCTGATCTCCGTCATCCCCCAGGAGTGGGTGATGGGCACGCCGAGCGCGGCGCGGTAGGTCTCGGACAGCGCCGGGGCGATCGCGGAGCCACCGCCGAGCAGGAACCGGGTGGCGCCGAGGTCGTGGGAGCGCAGGCCGGGCACGAGGCTCGTCCACACCGTCGGCACGGCGCCGGCGACGGTGACCCGCTCGGACTCCATCAACCGCAGCAGGTGGTCCGGTTCCGCGGACGGGCCGGGGAGGACCAGCGAGGCGCCCGCCATCATCGCGCCGTAGGGCAGACCCCAGGCGTTGGCGTGGAACATGGGCACGATCGGCATGACGACGTCGCTCTCGCTGAGACCGATGAAACCGGCCGCGAGCGTTCCCAGGCAGTGCAGGACCGTCGAGCGGTGGCTGTAGAGCACGCCCTTGGGCGGTCCGGTCGTGCCGGAGGTGTAGCACAGCCCCGAGGCGAGGTTCTCCTCCGCGAGCGTGAACGAGTCCTCGAACGAGCCCGCGAACGGATCGGCGGCGGCGACCAGCTCGTCGTAGTCCAGGACGCGGGGGTCGGCCGGGATCTCCGCGCCGCTGTCGTCGGGCAGCACCACCCAGTGCCGCACCCGCGGCATCCGGGCGGCGCTCGGCCAGATCCGGGGGAACAGCCCCCGGTCGACGAAGACCACGTCGTCCCCGGCGTGGTTGACGACGTACTCGAGGTGCTCGGCGGAGAGCCGGATGTTGATCGAGTGCAGCACCCGCTTCGTGACCGGCACCGCGAGGTACAGCTCGAGGTGGCGCCGGGTGTTGGTGGCGAACGTGGCGACGCGGGCGCCTGCCGGGACGCCGAGGGAGTCGAGCGCGGTGGCGAGGCGCCGGGTCTGCCCGGCCACGCCGGCGAAGGTGACCCTCTCGACGCCGGCCGTGACGACCTGCTTGTGCGCGTAGAGCCGCTCGGCCCGCTCCAGGACGTGCGCGATGGTGAGCGGCCGAGGCTGCATGAGCCCGTCCATGACTTCGGTCCCCCTTCGGTGTGCCCTCAGTCACCGTAAGTGCGCTCCCGGACGGGCAGGAGGGGAGAACCTTCCACTCATTCGCCTGCTCCGGAGGCGTTTCCTCACACTCGATAGGCGTCGCACGCGAGCGTGATCAGGTCGTTCAGGTGCTGCGGCGGCTGGTCCTTCCACCACGCGAGCCACACGGCGATCGGCGGCGCGTCCACCACGGCGCGGTAGGCCACGCCGGGGCGCGGGTTGAGGCTCGCGGTGGCCTCCGACGTCATGCCGACGGCCTGGCCCGCCGCGATCAGGGTGAGCCACTCGTCGACGCTGCGCGTGTTGCGTACGACGGCGGGCGCCGTGCCCGGCTGCCAGAGGTCCAGCGTGGTCGTCCCGGTGCGGTCGTCCACCGCCAGCGAGTACCGGGTGAGGTCGGCGAGTCGCAGCGAACGCTTGCGCGCCAACGGGTTGTCCGTCGCGACCACGCCGTAGCGCCGTTCGGTGCCGAGCAGCGCCGTCTCGAACCGCGGGTCGTCGAGAGCCTTGCGCACGACCGCGACGTCGGCCGCGCCGTCCGCGAGGCCCGCGGTGGGCGTGTTCGACTGGACGAACACCAGCGGCAGGCCGGGGTGCGCCGCGGCCCAGGCCTTCTGCACCCGCCGGGTGTGCTTGCCCAGCGCCGCCCAGGCGTAGCCGATCCGCAGCTCGGTCAGCGACTGCGCGGCGATCCGGTGCAGGTGCGCGACCTCGTCCAGCACCCGCCGGGCGGTCGCGAGCACCTGGGTGCCCACCGCGGTGAGCGCGACGTGGCGGGTCGACCGTTGCAGCAGGCGCACGCCCAGCGCGGCCTCCAGCCCGGCGACCGAGCGCGACACCGACGCCTGGGTCAGCCCCAGTTCCCTTGCCGCGTCGGTGAACGTGCCCGCGTCCACGACCGCGACGAACGCGCGCACCTGCCGGAGATCCATGCGTTCAGCGTATGACTGTCGCGGCTCATGCATTTCTCGTATCGATCCCGGGATCGCAGGCTGGGCCGCGTGAAGAGCATCGGTGGATTCGCGACGATCACCGCGAGCGCGGCCAGCAACCAGCTCGGCGCCGCCGTGGGCGCCCACGCGTTCGGCGCCATCGGCCCGGCCGGTGTCGTGGCGGTGCGCCAATTCGTGGCCGCCGCGGTGTTGCTGCCGGTGGCCCGGCCGGACCCGCGCACGTTCACCAGGGCGCAGTGGTGGCCGACGATCGCGCTGGGCCTGGTGTTCGCCACCATGAACCTCAGCCTCTACGTGGCGATCGACCGCATCGGCCTCGGTCTCGCCGTCACGCTGGAGGTCCTCGGGCCGCTCGGCGTCGCGCTGGCCGGTTCGCGCGGCCGGCGGGACGTCCTGTTCGTGCTGCTCGCGGCCGTGGGGGTGTACGTGCTGGTGCTGCCGGGTCCCAGCAGCGACTACCTCGGGGTCGGGCTCGGCCTGCTCGCGGCGGCGTGCTGGGCCGCGTACATCCTGCTCAACCGGCTGGTAGGCGCGCGGCTGCCCGGTCTGCAAGCGCCCGCGGTGGCCACGGCGATGTCGGCGGTGCTCTACGTCCCGGTGGCCGTGCTGCTGGTGCTGCACGGGAAACTGACCGGCACGGCGATCCTGTACGCGATCGGCGCGGGCGTGTTCTGCAGCGTCGTCCCGTATGCCGTCGACGTCATCGCGCTGCGGAAGGTGCCCGCGCGCCTGTTCGGGCTGGCCATGAGCGTGCACCCGGTGCTCGCGGCACTGGCCGGGCTGGTGGTGCTCGGCGAGCGGCTCGAGCTCCACCACTGGGCGGGAATCTCGCTCGTCGTCACGGCGAACGCACTCGCAGTCACTTGCTCTCAGTGGTCTGGGTCACCTACCGTTCGTCCTGAAATGTGAATCCAATTCACTTAGCGGGGGTGTCGATGCGGACCACAGTCTTGACGGTCGTTGCCGCGCTGGCCGGTGCGGTGCTGGTCAGCGGTCCGTTCGCCTGGGCGGAACCCGAGCCCTACCTCGTCGGCCGCGGCATCTCCGACGTCACCGGCCCGGCCGCCGAGAACGGCATGATGGGCTACTCGAAGTTCGACCAGAAGACGACGGGCATCCACCAGCGGCTGCGGTCACGGGCCTACGTCGTCGTCGACCGCGAGACGAACAAGCGGGTCGCCTACGTCAACGCCGACCTCGCGATGATCTTCCGCGCGGTCCAGGAGGGCGTCCTGGACAAGCTGCGGGCCAGGTACGGCACCACCTACACGCGCGAGAACCTGCTGCTCTCGGCCACGCACACGCACAGCGGCCCCGGCGGCTACTCGCACAACCTCGCCTACAACCTCTCGATCCTCGGCATGCAGCCGCAGGCGCTGGCCGCGGTGGTCGACGGCATCACCGAGTCGGTCGTCGAAGCGCACGAGGACCTCGCGCCCGGTTCGATCAGCCTCGGCTTCGGCGAGCTCACCAACGCGAGCGTCAACCGGTCGCGCGCCGCGTTCGACCGCAACCCGGACAGGGGGTTCTTCCCGCAGGGCATCGACCCGCAGATGACCGTGCTGAAGTTCCGGCGGTCGGGGGCCGACGTCGGCGCGATCAGCTGGTTCGCCACGCACAACACCTCGGTCACCAACGCCAACACGCTGATCACGCCGGACAACAAGGGCTACGCCGCCTACCAGTGGGAGCACGACGACGAAGGCGTGCGCTACCTGGACGACGCGCCCGGCTTCGTCGCGGCGTTCCCGAACACCAACGCGGGCGACATGTCGCCGAACCTCAACCTGAAACCCGGTTCCGGTCCCACCGAGGACGAGTGGGAGAACGCCCGCCTCATCGGCGAGCGGCAGAACCGCAAGGCGCAGGAGGTCTACCGCGGTCCGCAGGCCGAGGTCTCGGGCGGCGTCGACCACCGGATGCGGTTCGTGGACATGTCGACCGTGCAGGTCGACGGCCGCTACACCACCGACGGCAAGCCCGGCACGACCTGCTCCGGTGTCGTCGGCGCGTCGACGATCGCGGGCAGCGTCGAGGACGGTCCGGCCATCCCCGGCTTCTCCGAGGGCATGCAGTCGCCGCTGAAGAAGCTCTTCGAGCCCCTCGGCGTGGAGGTGCCGCAATGGCTGCGGGACTGCCAGTTTCCCAAGGCCTCCCTGGTGCCGACGGGCCTGGTCGCCGCGACGCCGAACGTCCTGCCGCTGCAGCTCGTCCGGATCGGGCAGCTGCACCTCGTCGCCGTGCCGGGGGAGGTCACGATCACCGCGGGCCTGCGCATCCGCAGGTCGGTGGCGCAGGAGCTGGGCGTGCCGGTGCGGAACGTGCTGATCCAGGGCTACGCCAACGACTACAGCCAGTACGTCACCACGCCGGAGGAGTACGACTCGCAGCAGTACGAGGGCGGCTCCACGCTGTTCGGCCGCAACACCACGCCCGCCTACCAGCAGGAGTTCGGCAAGCTCGCGGCATCGATGCGGACCGGGTCCGCGCTGCCCGCCGGTCCCACGCCGGGCAAGCCGCCGTTCACCGACATCAACCTGCAGACCGGCGTCGTGCTCGACGACAAGCCCGCGGACAAGAAGTACGGCGACGTGGTCTCGTCGCCCAAGTCGTCCTACGCGCGCGGTGAGACCGTCACGGCCGTGTTCGTCACCGGGCACCCCAAGAACAACCTGCATCGCAACCACACCTTCCTGGAGGTGCAGCGGCAGGTGAACGGTCAGTGGGTGCGCGTCGCCGACGACGGCGACTGGTCCACGCGCTACCGGTGGGAACGGGTCGGCATCGCCTTCTCGAACGCCACGACCACCTGGCAGATCCCGGCGGACACCCCCGCGGGGACCTACCGGATCGTGCACCACGGAGACGAGAAGAGCGGCTGGACCGGCAAGATCACGGGCTTCACCGGGGCGACGGCCGGCTTCACCGTCAGCTGATGATCCCGGCACCCGCCGCGGTGGTGAGGCCAGGGTCGAAGGCGGTCGCGGGCGTGCCAGCGCCGGGCTCGCCTTCGCCCCATGGCGAGTCGCGCCGCCGGCCAGCCGGCCGGTGGCGAAGCGGCGCACCGGCCGCGATCACGGCCGCCCTCGGTGAGGCCTTGGAGCGGCGCGGGAGGCTCGGCTCGTGGCAGGGTTGGTCGCGGGCTGCTTCGAGGGGGCGGTCGAGCTATTCCCGGGCATGATGAGTCCGTGATTACATTGTGCACGATTTAATCGTGTACTAGCTTTATGGCAGCACCCCGGACCGCCAGGAGGAAGCCATGAAGCGCCCAGTTCTCGAGCCCGCCGCCGCCGAGTTCGCCGCCGCCACCGCGAAGCCGCCGTTCCTGTTCGAGCTCACGCCGGACGAGGGCCGCAAGGCCGTCGACGAGGCGCAGTCGGGCGAGGTCGACAAGCCCGCGATCGACGAGCAGTGGGTGGAGCTCGACGGCTTCAGGGTCCGCGTGGTCAAGCCGGCCGGTGCCACCGGGCAGCTCCCGGTCATCCTCTACATCCACGGCGCGGGCTGGGTGTTCGGCAACGCCCACACACACGACCGCCTGGTGCGCGAGCTGGCCGTCGGCGCGGGTGCCGCGGTGGTGTTCCCCGAGTACTCGCTCTCGCCGGAGGCCCGCTACCCGGTCGCCATCGACCAGAACTACGCCACCGCGCGGTGGATCGTCACCGACGGCGAGGAGCACGGCCTCGACGCATCGCGCATCGCGGTCGCCGGTGACTCGGTCGGCGGCAACATGGCCGCGGCTCTCACCCTGCAGGCCAAGGAACGCGGTGACGTCCCGCTCAAGGCCCAGGTGCTCTTCTACCCGGTGACCGACGCGAACTTCGACACCGACTCGTACCTGCAGTTCGCCGAGGGGTACTTCCTGCGCCGCGACGGCATGCAGTGGTTCTGGGACCAGTACACGACGAACCCGCTGGAGCGCGCCGAGATCACCGCGTCGCCGCTGCGCGCCACCAGGGAGCAGCTCGAAGGGCTGCCGCAGGCGCTGGTGATCACCGCGGAGGCCGACGTGCTGCGCGACGAGGGCGAGGCCTACGCCGACAAGCTGCGCGAGGCCGGCGTGCCCGTCACCGCCGTCCGCTACGCGGGCGCCATCCACGACTTCGTGATGCTCAACGCGTTGCGCGGCACGCACGCCGCCGAGGCCGCGATCACCCAGGCCACCGGCTTCCTCCGCGCGGCCCTGGGCGACTAACCGCGCCGGGTCCCGGTGACGTGGAACGGCGTGCCCTGCTGGCAGGTCGTCGTCGCACCGGGCTCGGCCCTCCCGCTCACCTCCACCACGGCGCCGGCCACCGCGATCGCGGGGTCGGCGCCGAGCAGCAGGTACTGGGCGGTGCCGGTGGCGAGCAGGAGGCAGCCGGACTCGGCGCCCGCCGACACCGTGCCCCGCACCGTCGTCTCGCCCTGGCCCGGCACCCGTGACGGCGTCGTGGTGAGCGCAGCGGAGGAAGGCGGCAGCGGCGCGGGTGCGGACGTGCCAGGAGGTGCGACGGGCAGCTGAGTGCCCGACGCGGGACCTTGTGGCGGTGCTTGATCGGCACAGCTCGTCAGGACCAGGCACAACACCACGGCTGCCAACCCGCGCATCTCACGTCACCTCCGATGGACCACCGCGACGGTGCACGGCGCGTGGTGGAGCACAGCGTGGCTCGTGGAACCCAGGATCGCACGCTTCACCGCCCCACGGCCGTGACTGCCTACGACGAGGAGTGCGGCGCCATCGGCTGCTTGGAGCAACGCGTGTGCCGGTGCGTTGAACGCGACCTCTTGCGCCACGTGCACGCCGGGATGGCGGGAGCGGTGCGGGGCGAGCTGGTCGTCGAGCAGCTTCGCCAGATCCGCGCGGACGTGGTCGACGTCCTGCTCGGGCAGCTCGGCCCAGCCGGCGTCGTTGAACGCGTGGACCGCCAGCAGTTGACGGCCGTGGCGTTCGGCGTAGGAGAAGGCGTGGGCGATGGCTTCGGCGGAGATGTCCGAGCCGTCGACGCCGACGACGACCCGGCCGTCCAGCGGACCGGTGCGGGTGACGACGACCGGACGGCCGCCGGCCGCCACCAGCTCGGCGGTGGTGGAACCCAGGACCATCCCGGCGATGCCGGTGCGGCCGGACGAGCCGAGCACCAGGACGTCACCGGGCTCGCCGGCGAGGACGTCCGCCGCCCGTCCGACCCGCACGCGGGTCTCCAGCCGCAGGTCCGGCCGGGCCGCGCGGAGCTCCCGCGCGAGCCCGGCGAGCTCGTCCTCCGCGGCACGGGACAGCGTCTCCTCGGACACGAACTCGCGGACCGGGACCGACATCGGGGTGAAGACCGGCTCCGGCAGCGGTGCGCGCACGGCGTGCACCACCCGCAGGTCCGCCCCGGTGCGCCCGGCTTCCTCCGCGCCCCAGAGCACCGCCCGGCGCGCCTGCTCGGAGCCGTCGAACCCCACAACGACCGTGGACATGGGAAACCACCTCCTGCCGGGGGCTTACCCGGCAGGAGGTGGTTCGAAAGGTGATCCGCTAGTTGATGACGAACTGGGAACCCGGCTCCACGGTGATGTCGCCGTCCCTGGAGTTGGTGATCGTGACGTTCGTCAGCCGCGCCGAGCCCTTCGCCTGGGCCATCGCGAGGATGCCGGAACCGTTGTTGGACCTGTCGATGCGCACGTTGGTGATCTGCACGCCGGGCATCCCGGTGCCGCCGCCCTTGAACTGGATCCCGTCGAACGTGGAGTCCAGGATCTCGGTGTCGCGGATGACGACACCGGGGATCGGCAGGTTGTCCGAGAACAGCGTGATGGCGCCGAACTCCTGCGCCTCGTTCCAGAACGCGCCACCGGTGCGGTGCAGGGCGTTGTTGGCGAGCAACGTCGTACCGCCGAAGGGCAGCGGGTCGTGGTCGGTCGCCAGCATGATGCCCGGGTAGTTGGCGGTGTCGGAGACGATGTTGTTCTCCGCCCGGTTGTTCGACCCGCCGTAGATCGCGATGCCGTTGGCTCGCCACGGCAACGAGATCGTGTTGTTGAGGAACGCGCTGCCGCTGCCGACGTCCACGTTCTGGTCCTTCACGTGCTTCGACGCCCACACCGCCAGCGCGTCGTCGCCCGTGGTGCGGAACGACGAGTTGTAGACGGTCGAGTTGCGCGTGCCGTTGGTGAAGTTGATGCCGTCGGCGTACGTGTCGCGGATGCGCATGCCGCTGAACTGCAGGCCGTCACCGGGGTTCCAGCGGTCGGGCAGGTTCGCGTAGTCGCGGCCGACCCAGACGCCGACGTTGGCGTGCTCGATCCACACGTTCGTGATCTTCGTGTTCTTGCCGAACCGGCCGTTGAGACCGACGCCGCCCTCGGCGTTGCCGTCACCGCCGCGGATCCGGCCGGAACCGAAGATCGCGATGTCGGAGATCTGCGTGTTGTCGTCGATGTCGAACCCGAAGTTGCCCTCGTGCGGGTGGTTGATCGTGCCCGCGTCCTGCGGCTGGATCAGCGAGAACAGCTGCGAGTGCCACATGCCGGCACCGCGGATCGTGACGTTGCGGATGCCGACCTGGTTGTAGCCGCCGCTGCCGAACTGGGTCAGGACCTTCTTCTCCTGCCGGAACCGGCCTTCCGGGATCCAGACGCAGGGGATCTCCCCGTTCTGGTCCGCCGTCACGGCCCGCTGGATCGCGTCCGCGTCGTCGGTCTGGTCGTTCGCCGTGGCACCGTACTGCGTGATCGAGACGCAGTCCGCGGGCTTCTGCGCGGCCGGCGCGACCTGCTCCAGGTCGACCAGGTCGATCACGTAGAACTGCGCGCTGTCACCGGAGTCGCGCTGGAGCTTGAAGCGGGTGCCAGCCGGGTAGCTGTTCGCGAGCAACGCCGAGGACTCGTCGAACAGCCTGCGGGCGTCGCCACCCGGCCGGTTGGTGAGGCACTCCGGCTCGTCGCAGGTGCCGTAGAGCCAGCTGTGCCGCGAGGACAGCGTCAGCTTCTGCACGAACTGGTCGTTGGCGTACAGGCTGATCGTCGCTTCCTGGCCGCCGCCACCTGCCGCGTCCGGGATGGAGTTGCGCACGACGATCGAGTTCGTGCTGACCGTCGAGGTGATCTCGACGAACTGGCCCTGCGCGTCCAGCCGCACCGACTTGCGGCCCGAGGACTCGGAGCCGAAGTTGGTGTGCCCGAACGTGCGCTTCGCGTCCGCCTCCAGCAGTTGGCCCTGGTAGCGGCCGGACTCCGCCTCGTAGGTCGTGAACGGCACCGCCGCGCCGCGTCCGACCACGATGGACCGGGTGGCGGTGTTGTTGTTCTCGTTGGTCTCCGCGACCTGGTTCGTCGCGTCCGCCGTGGCGGTGGCGGTGGCACCGCCGTTGGTGGCGGTCCAGGGACCGACGTTGACCGTTGCGGTCTGACCGGCGTTGACGGCTCCGGTGCTGGCGTTGAGCGTGCTGCCGCCGACGACCACACGGGTCACCGAAGCGCCCGCCGCGGAGGTGCCGCGGTTGTTCACCGACACCGCGAACGTCACCTGCTGGCCCGCCGCCGGGCTCGACGGGTTCGGCGTGACGCCGGTGATCTGGAGGTCCGGTCCCGGTGCCTGGCCGACGACCAGGGGAGAGCCGGAGGTGAAGGTGTTGTTGCCCTCGTTGGTCTCCGCGACCTGGTTGGCGGGGTCCACGGTGGCCGAGGCCGCGTACGACCCGGCACCGCGCCGTCCGGCGTCCACGGCGACGGTGGCGGTGGCACCGGCGGCGAGCGCGCCCACCTGGGCGGTGCCCGCGGCGGTGCCGCCGAGCGCGACGGTCAGCGTGCTCGCGCCGGACGCGACGGTGCCGCCGTTGCGCACGGTCGCCGTGAGCCTGATCGCGTCGGCCTCGCTCGGGTTCTGCGGGGTCCACGTCAGGTTGGTGACGGTCAGGTCGGGAGCCGGAGCGGTGGCGCCGAACACCTGGAACTCGGCGACCTGGCCACCGGGCGCGCCGGTGTTCGAGTAGAAGTGCAGCCGCACGTCCGACGCCCGGCCGGTGACGGGGATCGTCACGGTGTTGCCCGTGGCCGGGTCGAACCGGTAGTCCGCCCGTGCTTTCAGGGTGGCGAACGCGGTCGCGCTCGCCTCACGGCCCAGCACCTCGAAGTTCTGCGTGCGCGCACCCCATGCCGAATCGGGGTTGAGCTTCACGACGACCGAGGTGAGGTCCGCGTTCGAACCGAGCTTCGCGGTCAGGTGACCGGGAAGCCCGCTGGACTCCCAGTACGAGCCGGTGTTGCCGTCGACGGCGTTGCCCGGCACGAAGTCGTGCACGTGCCCGGACTCCTCCACGGGTTTGCCCGCCGCGAGGTCGTCACCGGGCGGCGGGTCGGCCGAACCGGGCTCGCCGTGCACCTCGAACTCGCTGAGCTGGGCGGCCTGCCAGCCCGTGTTCGCGGTGACCGTGACGCGCACGTACCGGGCGCTGGTGGCCGCGAAGTCCAGTGTCACCGTGTTGTTCGAGCCGGGCGAGAACACCCGGCCGCTCGACCCGGCGATGTCGCTGAACTGCGCTCCGTTCGAACTCCCCTGCACGGCGAGGGTCTGCGTGCGCTGCTCCCAGTCCGAGGGCAGGCGCAGCACGACCTTGCTGACGCTCTTCGCGGCACCCAGGTCGGCCTGGATCCACTGGGGGAACGCGCCGTTCGCGCTCTCCCAGTAGCTGCCCTGGTTGCCGTCGCCGACGTTCCCGGCGCCGTACGCGCCGTTGCTGCTCGACGCGGTCAGGTTCGCGGACAGCCGGGCGACCGCTGCTCCCGCCGTGGGTGTCAATCCGACCAGTGCGAGTGCGCTGACCAAGGCAGCGCTCATCGCACGCCTCACTAGCGTGTTCTTCATTGAACTGTCCTTCGCGGCAGGGGTGTCAGTTGTTGATGACGATCTTGAAGGTGGAGGTGGTGTTCCTGATGTCCTGGTGGTTGTTGCTGAACCTGAGGCCGTTGAACGTGACCTCGCCGACCGCGGGGCCCTGGCCCTGCTCCGGCATCTCGTTGGCCCACAACCCGAACCCGGACTTGGCGTCGAACTCGTCGCCGCTCTTGCGGGCACCCGAGATGCTCACGTTGGTGAGCACCGTGTCCTGGAAGGTGTTCTCGGGACCGCCGTTGTACTTGGTCTGGAACATGATCCCGCTGTACGTCGGGTCGATGATCTCGACGTCGTTCACCCGGATCGCGGTGTACTTCTTGGACGCCGAGAACATCCAGATCGCGCCGAAGGTCTGCGCGCCCCAGAAGTGGCCGCCGGACCGCACGAGCGTGAGCCCGCTGAAGGTCGTCGGGTCCGGCCCGAAGTCCTCCATCGGGTAGCCGAAGTCGAGCGAGCTGATCGTCACCGCGGAGTAGGTGAGCGTGTCCGCGACGTAGATGTTGCGGACCGTGTTGTTCTTGCCGCCGTAGACCGCGACACCGGCCGCACGCCAGGGGGTCAGCGCCGTGAGGTTCTCCAGGACGTTGCCCTGCTGGCCGGTTCCCCCGGCGTCGGTGGCGGCGAACAGCGCGAACGCGTCGTCACCGGTCGAGCGGGCCTCGATGTTCGCGATCCGGTTGCCCGCCGAGCCGTTCGTCAGGTTGATGGCGTCGGCGAAGAGGTTCCGGACGCGGCTGTCCCTGATGACGGTGTTGTCGACGTTGGTGCCCCAGAACATGCACACCATGTGCTCGACCCAGATGTTCTCGATGGTCATGTTCTGCACGCCGGTGAAGTTGAAGACCTTGCCCGGCCCGTTGATGCGCGTGGTGTAGTTGCCGAACACCGCGAAACCGCTGAACGTGGAGCCGCTCGCGGACGACTGGGCGTCGAAGCCGATGTCGGTGTTCTCCTGGTTGGCCGGGGCCTGGAACCGGGTGAACCAGGGACCGGCACCGACCACCCGGATCGGCTTGCCGTAGACGGTGAACTTCTGCGCCGTCTGGTAGGTGCCCGCGGGCAGGTAGACGCCGACCAAGTTGCCCGTCGTGTCCATGCGCACGCGGTCGAGCGCGCTTTGCACGTCCTGGTGGGTGAACCCGGCGGGCACCGCGTACCGCGCGGCGTCAGGGTTCCCCGCGGCCGTCACCTGTTCGAAGTTCACGAAGTCGATCGCGTAGTTCGTGGTGTTGGCCGCGTCCTTCTGCAGCTTGATCTTCGTGCCCGCCGGGAACGTCTGGTCGAGCATGACGTTCGCCTCGTCGTAGATGTGGCGCGGACCGCCGGCTCCCGGTGAGTTGCCCGGTTCTGCCTCGTTGCCGTAGAGCCAGATGTACCTCGACGTCAGGTCGATCGGCTTGTGGAACTGGCCGTTGACGTAGACGTTGAGGTTCGAGGTGATACCACCGCCACCGGAGCTGTCGGGGATGGAGAACCGGGTGACGAGGGTGTTGGCCGGGCCGGACGTGGTGAACTCGACCGACTGGCCGGTGCCGGTCAGCGTGACGGCACGGCGGCCGGACGCCTCGCCGGCGAGGTCACCGATCGTCCTGTTCGGACTCAGGACCTGCGCGCCGCCACCGGCGACGGCGTCCTCGGCCTCGACGTGCTGCCACGGGACGCTCGCCCCGCGGCCGATGAACAGGGACTGCTCGCTGGTGTTGTTGGCCTGCTTGGCCGGGATCTCGTTGTCGTCGTTCGCGATCGTCGTGCGGACCGTGTACCGGCCGTCGGCGGCCTGCCAGGTGCCGAGGCTGACCGCGGCCGTCGTCGCACCGGCGTTGATCGTGCCGTTGTGGCTGCCGGTCAGCGTGCGGACGGTCTGACCGTTGGCGTTGAGGATCGTGACCGTGATCCCGTGCGCTCCGGCCGCGCTGCCGACGCTGCCCTGGTTCCGGATGGCGACGCTGAACGTGGTGTTCTGGCCGTTGCCGGGGTTGCTCGGCGACCAGGACGGCACGGCCACCAGGTCGGAGCTCGGCACCGGCGTGACGACGAGCCGGTCCGGGTGGACGCGGGTGTTGTTGGTCTCGTTCTGCTCCGCGACCCTCTTGGTCTCGTCGACCTTGGCCGTGTACTCGTAGGAGCCTTCCGGCCGTGCGGGGATCGTCGTGCCGACGTTCGCCTGCGCACCGGCCGCGAGCGCGTCGACCTGGGCGGTGCCGACCGCGGTGGTGCCGAGGAAGAACGTCACGTCGGTGGCCGTGGCGGCCGCGGTGCCCGCGTTGCGGACGGTGGCGTTCACCGTGATCCGGTCGGTCTCGACCGGGCTCGTGGGCGTGAACGACGTGCCGGTGACGGTGAGGTCGGGGTTCGGGGCAGGGGTGCCGAACACCTGGACCTCCGCCACCTGGGCGCCGGGAGCACCGGTGTTGGACGTGAACCGGAGCTGGACGTCGGCGACGCGCCCGCTCGCGGTGATCGTGACGCTGTTGTCGTTCGCCGGGTCCCAGCGGTAGTCGCGGCCGGCGACGAGGCTCGTGAAGCCGGTGGCGTTCTGCTCGCGGCCGAGGACCTCGACGTGCTGCGTGCGCGCGCCCCACGCCGGGTCGGGGTTGAGCTTGACGGCGACGGAGCTGACGTCGGCGTTCGATCCGAGCTGGACGGTCAGCGTGCCGGGCAGGCCGTTGGACTCCCAGTAGCTGCCCAGGTTCCCGTCGTTGGCGTTGGCCGGGACGAACGTGTGCACGTGCCCGGACGCGATGACGGGCCTGCCCTGCGCGAGGTTCGTGCCGGTGGCGCCCTCCCGCGTGACGGAGTTGCTGGCCGGCGACTGGTTGCCCGCCGCGTCCTTCGCGACCACGTGATAGGTCACCCGCAGGCCGTCGGGCTGGGTGTCGGTGTAGGTGGTGCCGGTGACGGTGGTGCGCAGGCTGCCGTTGGCGTAGACGTCGTAGCCGGTGACGCCGACGTTGTCGGCGCTGCCGGTCCAGGTCAGCCGGATCTGCCCGGCCTGCGGCTGGGTGAGGGCGAGGCCGGCGGGTGCGGACGGCGCCTGCGCGTCACCACCGGTCGGGCCCTGGACCTCGAACTCGCTGATCTGGCCGGCCGGCCAGGCGGTGTTCCCGGTGATCCGCAGCCGGACGTACCGCGTGGTGGCCGCGGTGAAGCCGATGGTGACGGTGTTGTTCGAGGCCGGGGTGAACTCGTACCCCCTGCTCGCCACGAGGTCGGTGAAGGTGCTGCCGTCGGTGCTGCCCTGGACGGCCAGGGTCTGGGTGCGGGCGCCCCACCCGGCCGCCGGGAGCTTCAGCACCACGCGGTCGGCTTTCAGCGCGGCGCCGAGGTCGGCCTGGATCCACTGCGGGAACGCGTTGTTCGCGCTCTCCCAGTACGTGGCCTGGTTGCCGTCACCGGCGTTGCCGGCGCCGTAGTCCTGGGTGCTGCTGCTGGCGCTGTAGCTCGCCCGCAGCAGCGCGCTCGCGGCGGCCTCGCGGACCTCGAGCCTGGCCGTGGTCCTGGTGGCGCGGACGTGCCGGACCAGCGTCGGGTCGACCTGGAACGACACCTTGCCGTCCTGGAAGGCGTGTGGTCGCTCCGCGACCAGCGTCGACCAGCCTCTGCCGTCGAGGCTCGTCTGCACGGCGAAGGTTTCGGTGCTGTTGCGCGGCGCGGTGAGCGTCACCTGGTCGATGCGGGTCTGCTCGCGCAGGTCGAGGCTCACGGGTGCGGCTTGCGCGGCGGGGGAGGTCGTCAGGGTGGCCGCGGCAGTGATCAGCACGATTGTCGGGGCTAGCAGGGAGCGAGCGCGTGTCGTCGATGACATGGCGTGCTTGGCCCTTCTCGGTGGGGACGCGAGGGGGTGTGGTGCGCCTCACCGTAGAAGTGCCCAGCAGATTACCGCAATATGTCGACGTGATTGCGCAAATTTGCGACAGAGTGCTCTGAACAGGAAAGACGGGTGGCCGAGTGGGTCTCCGAACGGTTCCGGCGTGGGTCGAGGGGCGGTCACCAGCGGCAGGCTGTGGCGGTCGGCAGGAGGTTCGTTCCCGAACGGCTTCGTCGAGCCAGCCGGATTTCGGTGGACCCGCTTGCACGGGCTTGCGGCGGCGTTGCGGCGCTTCCGCAAGGCTTGCGCAAGTTCCGGCGATCCCGGGCGTCCGGCTGGCTCGGTTCAGCGGAGCCGGCCTGTGTCCCGGCTCCGCGCCGGAGGGCTTGATCTCCACCTTGCTGGAGGTTCTAGCGTCGGGTCCATGACGGTTCTCGTGACGGGAGCGACCGGCAACGCCGGTCGGCAGGTGGTGCGCGAGCTGCTCGCACTGGGGCAACCGGTGCGTGCCGTCACCAGGAACGCCGCCGCGGCACGGCTCCCGGCCGGGGTCGAGGTCGTCGAGGGCGACCTGACCAGGCCGGAGACGATCCCGTTCGACGGCGTGACGGCGATGCACCTGCTCTCCAACGCCGGCGCCGACTACGCGCCGCTGCTGCGCGGACCGGACCTGCTCGAGCGGGCGGAGCGGGCCGGGGTCCGGCGGGTCACCGTGCTGTGGAGCGGGTACCGGAGCCCGCTGGAGGAGGCGGTCACGGCCGGCTCGCTCGAGTGGACGGTGCTGCGGCCGATGGACTTCATGTCGAACGCGCTGGTCTGGGCCGAGTCGGTGCGCGACAGGGGAGAGGTGCGTGAGCCGTTCGCCCACGCGCGGAGCGCCCTCGTGCACGAAGGCGACATCGGCGCGGTGACGGCCGCCGTGCTCGTGAGGGGTGGGCACGGCGGCCGCACGTACCCGCTGACCGGACCGGAGGCCCTCACCGTGCCGGACCAGGTGGCGGCCCTCAGCGCGGCCACCGGCCGGGAGATCAGGTACGTCGAGCAGTCCGAGGCGGAGGCGCGGGCGGAGATGCTCGCGGCCGGGCGGCCCGCCGAGGTGGTGGACGCGCTGCTGTCGTGGAGGCGGGACATGCCCGCCGAGGGACGCACGGTGGTGCCGACGGTCGAGGAGGTGCTGGGAAGGCCCGCGCGCTCGTTCGCCTCCTGGGCGCGCGAGCACGCGGGCTACTTCACCGCTCAGCGCAGCCGGTAGGCGTTGACGATCGTCTGCTCCACGGTCTGGCCGTCGCCGGACGCCTTGGCGCGCAGGGAGACCGACTCCGCGTCCCGCGGGTGGGCGAGCAGCACCCGGTTGGCCCTGATCGGCGTGGGGCGCCACGTGCTGCCACCGTCGTAGGAGACCTCGACGGACGTGACCCGCACCGAGCCCGCCTGCGACTGCGTGGCGACCGGCACCCCGAGCACCTGGCCCGCGCGGGCGTAGCCGTCGTCGTCGAGCTGCGGGGTGAAGCGGATGACCGACAGCGGCAGCGCGGTCCGCTCCGCCGTGGTGTCGCTGCGGAACGTCCAGACGCCGGACACCTCGGTGCTCAGCGGGTTGTCGCGGGTCGCCGTCACCTCCAGGCGGTAGTCCGCGGCACCCGGCCGGACGTCGGCCAGTGCCCAGCCCGGCTCGGCCGTCGTCACGACCTCGGTGTTGTCGCGGTACAGCGTGGTCCTGGCCCCGGTGACGGGCCCGTAGCCCTCGTTGCCCGCGTTGTCGCCGTACAGCGGGACGGTGACGCGGACGAAGTCACCCGTGCGGAACGTGTGGGGGACGTCCCGCGTCTCGGGCAGCGCCGGGCCGAACACCGCGCGGTTGAGCGGTTCCACGTACGACCGGCCCGGCCGGTAGTGCTTGAGCGGGCCGACGAGCGCGCCGACGTTGCCGGTCGGGTCGAACAGGTTGACCCTGCGCGACCAGTCGCCGCCCTCGCCCCCGTAGTACTCGGTGCGCGGGCCGGGTGGCAGCTCGTCGAGCGAGCCCCAGCCCCAGTCGGCCCTGCCCGCGGGCGCGGAGGTGTGGCCGATGGACGCGGTCTGGCCTTCGCGCAACGCCGGCATGTCGACCTCCACCGCGGCGAGGTCCTCGCGCGCGATCGTCTTGGTCAGGCCGCTGGGAGCCGATCCCGCCCGGTACCAGGCGAGTCCGTAGAAGTCCCGGCCCGCCGTCCAGAAGGTCGCGGTCTTGCCGGTGACCTCGGCCGAGTCGGGGCCGAGGCTCGCGAGGCCGAGGTGGTCGACCGCGCCGCCGACCGAGAAGGTGCCGATGGTGTACCGGGTGCCGCCGACGACCCGTTCGAAACCGGTCTGCAGCAGCGAGAGCCGTGCGGGGACCGGCAGCGTCAGCCGCACCGGCCTGGCCTGCCGGGCGTCGAGATCGATCGTCGTGGGACCGGTGACGGTCAGGTTCGGGTAGCTGATCGAGTCGTGGGTGTAGGTGCTGCCGGACGACATCACGCTGCCGGACAGCAGGTAGCGTCCCTTGGCGAGCCGGGCGACGCCGGTCGCGCTGTCCGGCCAGACGCGGGCGCCGGTGCCGACGTCGATCAGGAAGGCGAACGTCGAGGACGCCTTGGCGCCGGTCCGGTCGGTCCCGGTGATCGTGACGTCGTAGCTCTCCCGCTCCAGGTCGGCGACCACCGCGGTGCGCAGGCCGTTCGCGACGACCGCGCCGCCGAAGACGCCCCCGTCCGGCTGCTTCGCGACGTCCGCGGTGACCGTGGCGGTCGCGGTGCCGCCGGCGGGCACGGTGAGCCGGGTGGGCCGGACGCTGAAGAGGTCGCCGTTCGCCTCGGTCGTGAGGTCGAGCGTGACCGGCTCGGAGCCCGCGTTGGAGTAGGTGATCTCCTCGGTCAGCGCGGGATCGCCGGTGTGCGGCCACCGGTGGGAGCCGAAGCTGATGCCGGTCGGCGCCGACGTCACGTTCTGCTTGATCAGCTTGGCGACGTCGACGCGACCGGTGCCCTGGTCGAACGGCGTCAGCCGCTCGTGGGGCGTGGCGCTGCCGGTGAGGCGGGCCTTGAGCGCGGCACCGCCCAGCCCGGGGTGCTGCTGGCGCAGGAGTGCCGCCGCGCCCGCCACGTGCGGGGTCGCCATCGAGGTGCCGTCGAGCGCGGTGTAGCCGTCGGCGACCGGCGGGCCGATCCTGCCGTCGGAGTGCCGCGCGGCGACGATGCCGACACCCGGCGCGGTGAGATCCGGCTTGAGCGCGCCGGTCTGGGTCGGGCCGCGGCTCGAGAACTCCGCGATCCGGTCCTCGTGGTCGACGGCGCCGACGGTCAGGGCCGCCGCGGCCGAGCCGGGGGAGGAGACGGTGCGGGAGCCGGGACCGCTGTTGCCCGCGGCGACCACGAACAGCGTGCCCTTCTCGGCGGACAGGCGGTTGACCGCTTCCTCGAGCGGCTCGACCGCAGGCGTGTCGACGCCGCCGAGGCTGAGGTTGACGATCTGGGCGCCCTGCTCGACCGCCCACTCCATCCCGGCGATGATCCCGCTGTCCTGGCCGGAACCGTTGTCGCCCAGCACCTTCACGTCGAGGATGCGCGCGTCCGGCGCCACCCCGCGGTACTTGCCGCCGCTCCGCGCGCCGGTGCCCGCGATGATCGACGCCACGTGCGTGCCGTGGCCGTGGTGGTCGCCGTTGTCCGGCGAGGTCGTGAAGTTGCGCTCGGCGATCTCGCGGTCGGCGAGGTCGGGATGCGTGTGGTCGACGCCGGTGTCGAGGACGGCGACCGTGACGTCCTTGCCGGTGAGGCCGGCCGCGTGGGCGGCGGGGGCGTTGATCTGGGCGACGCTGCGGTCGAGGCTCACCCGGCGCCGGGCGTCGAGCCAGATCCTCGCCGCGCTCGTCGTGGCGAGGCCACCGGCGAGCGGCGTCTTCGCGGCGTCGAACGCCACGCCGTTGATGCTGCGCAGCGGGAGGCCGGACTGCGCGCTGACGGTGCCCTCGGGGTAGGTGGCGATGACGGGCAGGGCACCGCCGTAGGTGGCGAGCTCGGTGACGTCGAAGAGGCGCTCGTCGAGGCGGCCCTCCGCGATCATCGGCATGGCGTCGCCCGGCACCACGTACTCGTGGCCCCCGGCGGTGTAGGTGGTGAACACGACGTGCTCGCGGCCGGGGGCCGGTCTGACCGCGCGGTGCCCGGTGAGCACCTGGTCGCCGGTGATCAGGGTGATGGTGGGCGCTGGTGCTGCCGCACGCGCGGGCGCGGCCTGGGCCCCGCCCGCGGTGAGCAGGGCGCCGGCCAGCACGACGACTCCGAGTAGACGCACCCGGTCCTCCGTAGGTCTGTGAGAGCGATCTCACGGAACGTAGTGAGGTGCTCACCAGCGTGGCAAGGTCTGGACCAATTTCCGGTACGGCCTACGCTGTCCGCCATGACGGGCCTGCGTGAACGCAAGAAGGCGGCGACCAGGGAGGCGTTGGGTGACGCCGCCTGGAGCATGTGCGTCGAGCACGGCCTGGACGGCGTGACGGTCGAGCAGATCGCGCGGGCGGCCGGGGTGTCGCTGCGGACCTTCTTCAACTACTTCTCCTCGAAGGAGGAGGCGGTGATGGCCGGGGACACGCTGGCCGCCGAGACGTTCGTGCGGGAGTTCGCCGCCCGGCCTCCCGGCGAGCCCGTGCCCGTCGCGGTGCGGGAGGCGCTGCACTCCCTCTACCAGGAGCACGTCGACCTCGACCGGCTGCGGAAGCTGCGGGAGCTGCGCCGGCACCCGGCGCTGCTGCCGCACGTGTTCGCCGCCTACTCCGCTCGCGAGCAGGAGCTGGCCGCGGCGATCTCGGCGCGGTCCGGGGTGGACGCCTCGGTCGACCCGTACCCGGCCATGGCGGCCTCGATGATCCTCACGTCGTTGCGCGCGGTCGTGCAGTGGTGGCTGGACACGCCGGCGGCCTCCTCGCGCTACACCGCCGCCGAGCTGATCGAGCGCATGATCGACCAGCTCGGCGGCGGCATCACCAGGTGACCGGGAGCCGGTGCACGCCGTAGATCGACATGTCGGTCCGCAGCGGCACCTCGTCCGCGGGCACGGCGAGCCGCAGCGACGGCAGCCTGCGCAGCAGCTCGGTGAAGCCGACGACCATCTCCACCCGTGCGAGCTGCTGGCCGAGGCACTGGTGGATGCCGTGCCCGAACGCCACGTGGTGACCGCGCGGCCGGTCGACGAGCAGCTCGTGCGGGTTGTCGTACTGGCTCTCGTCGCGGTTCACCGCGGGAACCGACACCACGACGGTCTCCCCGGCGCGGATCGTGGCACCGCCGATCGTGACGTCCTGCTTGGCGTGCCGCGAGACGCCCATGCTGATGATCGACAGGTAGCGCAGCAGCTCCTCGACGGCGTTGTCGACGAGCTCGGGGTCCCGCTGGAGCTTGGCGAGCTCCTCCGGGTGCTCCAGCAGCGCGAACGTGCCGAGCGCCAGCATGTTCGCCGTCGTCTCGTGTCCCGCGATGAGCAGCAGGTTCGCGATGCCCCCGAGCTCGTTCGCGGTGAGGTCGGTGTCGCGGACGAGCCCGGAGAGCAGGTCGTCCCCGGGGTTGCGCTGCTTCTCGCGGACCAGCGACTGCATGAACCGCCGCAGCTCGGCGCTGTTCCTGATCTGCTCGTCGACCGTGGTGGTGAGGCTGAGCAGGGTGGCCGTGCGGCGCTGGAACTCCTCGCGGTCGCCGTAGTCGACGCCGAGCAGCTCGCAGATCACCAGCGACGGCACCGGCAGCGCGAAGTCCTGCACGAGGTCGGCGGGTGGCCCCTTCTCGACCATCGCGTCGAGGTGGGTGGTGACGATCTCGTGGATGCGCGGCGTCAGGTCGCGCATCCGGCGCACGGTGAACTGCCCGGTGAGCATCTTGCGGATGCGGGTGTGCTCGGGGGCGTCCATGAAGATGAACGACCCGGCCCGCCGCTCCGGCGGGAACATCTCGGCGTGCAGCTCGGGCGAGATCAGGGCCCTGGCCCTGGGGCTGTTGATCCGGTCCGCGCTCATCGCCGGATCGGCGAGCACCGCCCGTGCCTCGTCATGTCCCGTGACGAGCCAGACGGTGTCGCCGTTGTGCTCGATCCGGTGGATCCGCCCGCGCTCGCTCAGCTCGGTCAGCCCGGCGGCCGGGTCGAACGGGCACCCGGCGCGCTTCTCGGTGAGCTCGGCTGGCAGTTGCGGACGGATGAGCTCCTGCGCGTTGCGCTGCCGTTCGGCCGTGGTCATGGCCTCTCCCTGTCTGACCCGATGTGATCGGGTCGTGGCTCGGCGTCACCCCCACGCTACCGAAACTTGCGCACCGTGCAAGATTCTCCCGGCTTTCAGACCGCGAACACCTGCGCGTCGTCGGCGAAGGCCTTGAACTCGAGCGCGTTGCCCGCCGGGTCCAGCAGGAACATCGTCCACTGCTCGCCGGGCTCGCCCTTGAACCGCACGTACGGCTCGATGACGAACGCCGTGCCGGCCTCGGTGAGCTTCGCCGCGAGGGCCTGGAACTCCTCGACCGCCAGGACCAGCCCGAAGTGGGGGACCGGCACGTCGTGCCCGTCGACGGGGTTGTGGACCCGCTCGACCCTCGGCGCGAGGTGCGTGACGAACTGGTGGCCGTGCAGGTTCCAGTCGATCCAGGTGTCGGAGCTGCGGCCCTGTTCGAGGCCGAGCGTCTCGCCGTAGAAGCGGCGGGCGGCGGCGAGGTCGTCGACGGGCATGGCGAGGTGGAAGCGGGGGATCTCAGGCATGACCGAATGTTAACATCGCCAATGTTAACATTCCTACAAATTGTCTCCTCGTTAACATCGAGTCCATGACGGTGGGTCCGGCGCGACGGCGGAGTTTGGGCAGCGAGGTGGCGGACGTGATCCGCGAGGCGATCTTCGACGGCCGCTACCCGCCCGGCAGCGCCTTGCGCGAGGTGGAGCTGTCCGAGGCGCTGCGGGTCAGCCGCGGCCCCGTCCGCGACGCGCTGCGCGTGCTGGAGCAGGAGGGCCTGGTCCGGGCCGAGTGGCACCGCGGCGCCACGGTGGCCGTGCTGTCCCTTCAGGACGTGGCGGAGCTGGACAGCCTGCGCGGCGCGCTGGAGGCCCTGGCGGTCGAACGGGTCGTCGCTTCCGGCGCGTCGCTGGACGCGATTTCGGCGGCCGCGCTGGCCATGGAACGGGCCTCGACGCCGCACGAGATGGTGCGCTGCGACATCGCGTTCCACGACGCGGTGTACGCGGCGGCCGGCCACTCGCGGCTGGTCCAGGCATGGCAGGCGATCCGGTCGCAGGTGCACCTGTTCCTGATCACCAGGGTGAACGTGAGCACCGACGGGTACCTGGAGCAGATCCGGGACGAGCACCGGGACCTGGTGGCGGCGTTGCGGCTGGGCGACGCCGGGAGGGCGCTGGAGCTGTTCGCGGAACATCGCCGGCACGCCTTCGACCTGCTCACGCGGCCGTGAGCTCGCGGTGTGCGATGTCGCGCCCGCGATCGTGTGGTGACGGGCCGCTGGAGCCAACCGTGCGAGTGCGCGAGCCGGAACGCCCCGGCGCGGCCTTTGACGGCGTGGGAGCGCTGAGCTGTTCCGGAGCACCGCCGACTCACGTTCGTCCTGCTCACCCAGCCACAAGCCCCAGCACGCGACGCCACACCCGCAGTCGTGCGGCAACGGGTGCTCAGAGCCAGCCGTGCGAGTGCGCGAGCCGGAACGCCTCGGCGCGGCCGGCGACGCCGAGCTTGGCCACCGCGGCCGACAGGTGGTTGCGCACCGTCCCGGCGGACAGCGACGTGCGGGCCGCGATCTCCGCGACCGGTGTGCCGAACTCGCTGAGCCGCAGCACCTCCAGCTCGCGCCGGGTGAGCGGGCACGGCGGTGCGGCCAGCGCGTCGGCGGCCAGGGCCGGGTCCACCCAGCGGCCTCCGGCGTGCACGCGGCGGATCACGTCGGCGAGCGTGCCGCCGGGGGAGCCCTTGGGCAGGAAGCCCCTCGCCCCCGCGTGCAGAGCCTGTTGCAGGTGCGGCGGGCGGCCGCGGCCGGTCAGGATCACCACCGCGCACGACGGCAGTGCGCGCGCCAGTTCCTCGGTCACCTCCAGGCCGTCCAGGAGGGGCATCTGCAGGTCGACCACGGCGACGTCCGGGCGGTGGGCCCGCGCGGCCTCGACGGCGGCCCTGCCGTCACCGGCGCGGGCCACCACCTCGAGGTCCGGCTCCAGGTCCAGCAGCGCCGCGAGCGCGTCGCGGATCAGCTCCTCGTCGTCGGCCAGCAGCACCCTGATCACGCGGGCACCACGACCTGGAGCGTGAACACGTCGCCGGACCTGTTGGTGGACACCTGGCCGCCGAGCCCGGCCAGCCGTTCGCCCATGCCCCTGATCCCGTTGCCCTCACCCGGCGGCTTCTCGGTGCCGTCGTTCGTGACGGTCATCCGGACCTCCTCCTCGGCGACAGCGACGTCGATCATGCACCACGTCGCGTGGCTGTGCCGCAGGACGTTCGTGCACGCCTCCCGCAACGCGAGCGCGAGCTGCGTGGCCCGTTCGCCGTGCACCGGAACGTCCGAGACCGTGCACCGGATCCCGGCCTCCCGCAGCACGTTCCGCACGGCCTCCAACTGCTCGGGCAGGCTCACCGCGCGGTAGCCGTGCACGGCCTCGCGCACCTCCTCCAGGGCCGAGGACGCGAGCCGTTGTGCCTCGAACGCCTCGTCGGCCGAGCGCTCGGGATCGGTCGCGGCCAGCCGCCCGGCGAGCTCGGCCTTCAGCGCGATCACGGTCAGCCGGTGGCCCAGCAGGTCGTGGACGTCGCGGGCGAACCGCAGCCGTTCCTCGCTCACCGCGAGCTCCGCCCGCGCCTCGCGGCCGGCCCGCGCCTGTTCGAGGAGTCCCGCGAACCACAGCGGCAGCCCGGCCATCGCGATGATCGTCGCGCCGACCGCGGCCGCCACCATCTGGTACGTCGTGTGGTCGCGGTCGACGAAGAAGCCCACCACCCCGGCGAGCGCGACCGCGCCGACCGCCGCGATCCAGCGCCAGGCGCCGGTCAGCAGCAGTGCGGCGAAGCCGGCGGAGCAGCCGCCGATCCACGCCCACGTCCACATCTCGTCGGGACCGGCCGGTGCCACCAGCGGGATCGACACGAGCGTCGCCGCCACCAGCCACCGGATCCGGCCACCCCGCAGCGTCAGCGCGTAGGCGACGGCCAGCACGAGCAGGCCGAGAACCCCGGCCCAGCGCATCGCTGACGGCTCGCGCAGCACCGCGACCAGCGGCGTGACCAGGCAGCTCACCCACAGCAGGTGCAGCGTGCCGCGCAGCGCGGTGTGCGGAAGGTCGTTCACCGCCATCAGCCTAGAACCACGCCAGCAGGATCGTGACGGCCACGACGAGGTCGAACACCCCGCAGAACTCCGACCACCAGCGCGGCACGACGGCGTTGCGCAGGTGGTGCACGAGGTCCCACCCGGCGTGCGCACCCCATCCGAGAGCGATCAGCAGCACCCCGAGGTCCGGGGACACCACGACCACGGCCGCCGCGAGCACCACGTAGACCCCGAGGACCGCGAGCTGCCGCCGCGGCGCCCGCCGGCCCCAGACCAGGTAAGCGGCCTGGCACAGCAGCAGCGTCCAGACAGGCGGAATGACAGGTGTCTGCCAGAAACCGAACGATGCCGCCAACGCGATGGCCATCGGCCAGCGGTCACCCAACGCCCGGATCACCGGATGGGTGCTCGGGGTTCCGTGCTCGTGCCGGTACCGGACCAGCACGGCGACCATGGCGGGCAGCATCAGCAGATGCCCGCCCATCTTCACCGCGTGGCCGTCCAGCACACCGAACCAGTACGGCACGAGCAGCACGAGGTACGGCACGAACATCGCCGCGCACATTTCGAGGATTCGGCCGTGACCGCGGTAGCGCATCCACAACGCCATCGGCACGGACATCGACACCGCCATCCACAGTGCCGCGAACTCGACCCGTTCGGGCTGCCACAGGGGCCCGAGCAGCGCCATCCCGATGAGCATCGCCACGAGCATCTCGGCTCCGTGGCGCACCAGCGGCCGGACCGCCGGAGAAACTGTCGTCGTCATGCATCGAGCGTCGGGGAAACGCCCGGCAAGACCCATCCGTGCGGTGTCATGACTTTGCTGTGCGAAACGCCCGGACGAGCCGGGTGTTCGATCACCTGGCGCCGATCGCTAGCTGGTGATCTCAGCCCACACGGTCTTGCCGCCGGTGAAGCCGAGGGTGCCCCAGCACCGGGAGAGCTGGGCGATCAGCAGGAGGCCGCGACCTCGTGAGTCGCCGAGCCGTGACTCGCCCAGGTTCGGCAGTTCCGCCGGTGTGTGGTCGTCGACCTCCACCCGGACGAAATCGGTATGTCGTTGCACCCGTACAGCTCTCGGTCCCTCAGCGTGCTCGTAGGCGTTGCTGGCCAGTTCTGTGCACACCAGTTGAACGTCGAGCTGGACGTCCTCGGAGAGATCGCTCAGCAGCTCCGTGGCCCACACCCGCAACGCCGCCAGGTCCGGCTGGTCCGGCAGGGGGTACCGGGTCCTCTCGGGGGCGCTGAGCACCTCGGGAGTGTCCATCTCCATCCACCCTCGTTCGACTGAGGCCTTCCTGGCTGCTCAAGATGGCCGTCAGGGTGCGAAATACCACTGTGCGTGCTACCCCAAACGTGTGGATGGCTTTGGCTTGGACCTCGCGCTCGTCGCGGTGCTGGTGCTGCTCAACGCGACGTTCGCGGGCAGCGAGATGGCGTTGGTGTCCCTGCGGGAAGGACAGCTCCGATCCCTGGAGCGGGAAGGGCGCCACGCGCTCGTCCGGCTGGCCAGGGATCCGAACCGGTACTTCGCGACCGTGCAGATCGGGATCACGCTCTCCGGGTTCCTCGCGTCGGCGACGGCGGCGGTGTCGCTCGCGCAGCCTCTCGTGCCGTTGCTGAGCTTCCTCGGCGGCGCGGCGAGCGGTGTCGCGATCGCGCTGGTGACGATCGTTCTCACGTTCTTCACGCTGGTCTTCGGGGAACTGGCGCCCAAGCGCCTCGCGATGCAGTACGCGGTGCGCTGGTCGAAGATCATCGCGCGGCCGCTGGACTTCCTGTCGATCGTGTCACGTCCGGTGGTGTGGCTGCTCAGCAAGGCGACCGATCTCGTGGTGCGGGTCCTCGGCGGTGACCCGGACGCCGACGAGGAGCAGATGTCGGCCGAGGAGCTGCGCGATCTCGTTGAGGTGCAACAACATCTGAACGCCGAGCAGCGCACCATCATGACCGGTGCGCTGGAGATCCACGAGCGCAAGCTGCGCGAGGTCCTGGTACCGCGCCGGCTCGTCACCGTCCTCGAATCAGGTTTGGACACCGCCACCGCGCGGGAAGTCTTGGCCAAGTCCGGACATTCGCGAGCACCCGTGACCAAGGACGGTCACCTCGACGACGTGATCGGCGTGGTGAACCTGCGCGATCTGCTCGACGACGCGGTGGCGCTCGCGGACGTGGCACGCACCCCGATGGTGCTGCCGGACTCGGTGCGCGTCACGGACGCGTTGCGCCGAATGAAAGCAGAGCACGAGCAGATGGCGCTGGTGGTCGACGAGCACGGCGCGGTCGGCGGCATCGTGACTCTGGAGGACCTGCTCGAGGAGATCGTCGGTGAGATCTACGACGAGACCGACGCCGACGTGGTGGCGGTGCGGGCCGAGCCGGACGGCTCGATCGAGCTGCCCGGCACGTTCCCGGTCCACGACCTGGCGGATGTCGGCGTCGAGCTGAAGGACGCCCCGCCCGGCCCGTACGCCACGATCGCCGGCCTGGTGCTGCTGGTCCTCGGCCGCATCCCCGAAGAACCGGGTGACGTGGTGGAGGTCTCCGGCTGGAGGATCGAGGTGCTGGCCGTGGAGCACCACGCCGTCACGCGGGTGAGGCTGAGGTCACAACGCGCCCCGCGGAATGACCAGGCCTTCTGAACCGTTACACCCAGTGCAGCCAGTTCGGCTGCCACTCCTGCCAACGGAAACGGGGGGATTTGTCATGCCTGCAGATCTGAAGAACCGCGCGTCCGGACAGCAGGACGCGGACCTGGTCGGCCAGTACCTGCGCGATGTCGGCGGCACGCCGCTGCTCACCGCGTCGGAGGAGGTCGACCTGGCCAAGCGCATCGAGGCGGGCGTCTACGCCGCCCACCTGCTGCGGACCGGTGCCACCCGCGGCGACGCCAGGCTGCTGCGCCGGGTCGTCGCCGACGGCGAGCGCGCCAAGGACCACATGATCCGCGCGAACCTGCGCCTGGTCGTGTCGGTCGCGAAGAAGCACTCGTTCCGCGGGCTGCCGTTCCTGGACGTCGTGCAGGAGGGCAACCTCGGCCTGATCCGGGCGGTCGAGAAGTTCGACTACGCCAAGGGCTACAAGTTCTCCACCTACGCGATGTGGTGGATCCGTCAGGCGATCGAGCGGGGTCTGGCCGAACAGACCCGCACGGTCCGCCTCCCGGTCCACGTCGTGGAGGAGGTCAACAAGCTCAAGAAGATCGGGCAGAAGCTCTCCGCGCAGTTCGGCCGCGAGGCGACCGTCGAGGAGATCGCCGCCGAGGCGAAGTGCTCGGTGGGCCGGGTCCAGGACCTGCGCGACGCCGCGCGCACGTGCGTGTCGCTGGAGACGCCGGTCGGCGACGAGGGCGACTCGGTGCTGGGCGACCTGATCCAGGACACCGACGGCGTCTCGGCACCGGACCTCGTGGAACGCCAGGAGTTCACCGAGGGCGTGCGGTCCCTGTTGGACGTCCTGCCCGAACGCCAGGGCCGGATCATGCGCCTGCGGTTCGGCCTGGAGGACGGGCGTGAGCGCACCCTCCAGGAGGTCGCGGAGGAGCTCGGCCTGACCCGCGAGCGGATCCGCCAGCTCGAGAAGCAGTCGCTCGCGGTGCTCAAGCAGTCCGGTCAGCAAGACGAGCTCTTCGCGCTCGCCGGCTGACAACAGTACGAAAGTCGCTTGTAGAGAGCGTTGTCCCAACTAAAGACTCATCACGTCCGCTGATCGGCGGGCTACCGCTGTTTCGCAACCGCGTGTGAACGCATCTGTTGGGCCGTCGAGGGCCGGCCCGCGTTCACACGCGGTTCCCTGCGATCAAGGAGCAGTGATGGGACAACGCACCCTGCGCACGCTCGGTGTGGCGGCGATCGCCGCCATGGGATCGGTGTTAGCGCTCCCACAGACTGTCGCCGCACAACCGGAGGGCCCGATCGTCGCGGAGAGCGCGCCGAACGCCGTCCAGGACAGCTACATCGTGGTGCTCAAGGACAACGCCGTGGCGCGGTCCGAGGTCGGCGGCCGTGCCGACGGCCTGCTCGGGCGCTACGGCGGCAAGGTCGGCTTCACCTACCGGGCCGCGTTCAAGGGCTTCTCGGCCACCATGTCGAAGCAGCAGGCCAAGCGCCTCGCCGCCGACCCGTCGGTGGCCTACGTGGAGCAGGACCGGACGGTGCAGGTCCTGGCCGACCAGCTCAACCCGCCGTCGTGGGGGCTCGACCGGGTCGACCAGGCCGACCTGCCGCTGAACAGCAAGTACAGCTACAGCACCGGCGCCGCGAACGTCACCGCGTACGTGATCGACACCGGCATCAACTACGACCACGCCGACTTCGGCGGGCGGGCGTCGTTCGGCTTCGACGCGTTCACCGACGGCCGCAACGGCAAGGACTGCCAGGGCCACGGCACGCACGTGGCGGGCACCGTCGGCGGCGCGGCCTACGGCGTGGCGAAGAACGTCAAGCTCAAGGCCGTCCGCGTGCTCAACTGCGCCGGCGGCGGCTCCGTCGCCACCGAGGCGGCGGGCGTCGACTGGGTCACCGCGAACGCGGTCCTCCCGGCCGTGGCGAACATGAGCCTCTACACCGGGACCGCGAACGAACCGAGCCGCGTGCTGGACGACGCCGTCCGCGCGTCCATCCGCGGCGGCGTCACCTACGTCGTGGCGGCGGGCAACTTCAACGACGACTCCTGCAAGTACTCACCGCAGCGCGTCACCGAGACGATCAACGTCATGGCGACCGCCCGCACGGACGCCCGCGCGTCCTTCTCGAGCTTCGGCACCTGCAGCGACCTGTTCGCACCGGGGCAGGACATCGTGTCCGCGTCCCACAGCAGCAACACCGGCTCGGCCACGATGAGCGGCACGTCGATGGCGTCCCCGCACGTCGCCGGCGCGGCCGCGCTGCACCTCGCGGACCACCCGGCCAAGACCCCGGCCGAGGTGCACGCCGCGATCCTCGCCCAGGCCACCCCCGGCAAGGTCACCAACCCCGGTGCCAACTCGGCGAACCTCCTGCTGCGCACCGGCACCGGCGGTGTCCCCGGCGTCTCGGTGACCAACCCCGGCAACCAGACGACGGCGCTCAACGGCACGGTGAACCTGCAGCTGTCCGCGTCCGGCGGCACCGCGCCGTACACGTGGACGGCCACCGGTCTGCCGACCGGTCTCTCGATCTCCGCGTCCGGGCTCGTCACCGGCACCGCCTCGGTCGCGGGCGCCTACACCGTGACCGCCACGGCCACCGCGTCCGCGGGCGGTTCGGGCAGCACCTCGTTCACGTGGACGGTCGGCGCGGCGTCGTGCGCCACCCAGACCAACGGCACGGACGTCGCGATCCCGGACAACTCGACGGTGACGAGCTCGATCACCGTCGCGGGCTGCACCGGCACCGCGTCGGCCACCGCCAAGGTCGAGGTGCACATCAAGCACACCTACCGCGGTGACCTGGTCGTCGACCTGGTGGCACCGGACGGGTCGGCCTACTCGCTGAGCAACCGGTCGGGAGGCAGCGCCGACAACATCGACCAGACCTACACCGTCAACCTGTCGTCGGAGACGCGCAACGGCACCTGGAACCTCAGGGTCCGTGACGCGGCCACCACCGATGTCGGCACCATCGACACGTGGAGCCTGACGCTCTGATCCTGTTGTGAGCGGCGTACATCGTGGCATCTGTCCTGATGGCACGATGTACGCCGTGAACGTTCCGGCCGTCCTGCGCACCCTCGCCCGGTTGAGCGCCGCGGAGCAGCCGCGGAAGGTGCAGCTCGACCTCACCAAGGCGGCCGGTCTGCTGTGGCTCGGTGATCACGAGCCGTCGTGGCGGGCCATCACCGCGCAGCAGGACGGCGAGCAGTGGCAACCGGTCACGTGGAGCGCGCCGAAGCAGGCGCGGGAGCAGGCCGCGCGCCTGGCCGCGTTCGACGCCCTGCACCGGGAGGACCGGCTGCTGCGGCTGGGCTGGGCGTTCCTCACCGGGCCCGCGCAGGTCGAGGGCCGGCGCCGGCGCGTGTGCCTGCCGTTGGTCTCCCGTCCCGTCCGGCTGCACAAGGGGATCGGGTCCGGCTACGCCTTCCACGTCGCCGGTGACGCGGGCGTGTTCCCGTTGGTCGGCGACTGGACGAAGGCCGCCGAGCGGGAGGCCGCGCTCACGCCGACCGAGGAGTGGATCACCGAGACGCTGCGGCTCGCCGGCTTCGCGGACGTCCCGGTCGTCCGCGCGGACCCCTGGCCCCTGATCTCCGGCGATGAACTGGTCGTGGCGGTGGGCGCGGGGCTGCACGCGGGTGAGGCCGTCGTGACGACCGAGCAGGGCGCGGCGCTGTACGAGTGGGCGGCGTCGGCCGGCGTCGAGGACACCGCCCTCGCCGCCCTGTACGGAGCCGGCGCGGAACCCGCCGGCCCGGACGAGCCGATCAGCTCGCCGTTGCCGCTCAGCCACAGCCAGCGACGAGCCGTCGAGCACGCACGCCGTGCACGGATCACCGTCGTCGGCGGGCCGCCGGGCTCCGGCAAGACCCACACCCTGGCCGCGCTCGCACTCGACGCGGTGGCGGCGGGGAAGTCCGTGCTGCTCGCGAGCCGCACGCGCAACGCCGCCGACGTGCTCGGCGCCGCGCTGCGCCGGGCGGGTGGCCCGGTGCCGGTGCTGTTCGGCGACTCCGAGCTGCGCCAGGAGATGGCACGTGAGCTGAGCGACGGACTCGACGCCACCGCCGAGCACGACCGGCTGGAGGAACTGCGGAGAGCCCGGAGCGCGGCGGCCGCGGCTGTCGCACGGATCGAGACTGCGGTCGTGTCGGCGCTGAACGACGAAATGCTCGCCGCGGAGGCCGTGAGACACCAGGCGTTGATGGCCATGCATCGCGCGGTGGCACCCAAAGCGTTCGACGCGGGCGTGGATTTCCCTCGGCTGAAGGAACTCCTCCAGCCGCGCACTGGGTTCCTCAGTGGACTGCGCACGCGCCGGGCGCTGAACAAGGTCCGCAAGCACACCGGAGCGCACGAGGCCTCCCCGGAAGACCTGACCGCCGCGGTGCTCGCGGCCGAGCAGACCGCGGCCGCCGTCCGGCTCGGGGCGAGCGGCGGGACGGCGTTCGGCGAGCTGCGGTCGTTGCTGGCCGAGCAGGACGAAGCGAGCCGCGCGGCGACGGCCGCCTGGCTCGCGGAGCACGCGGTCAGCCGCAGGGGACCGGGCGCGCGCCGCGCGGTGGCGGCGCTGGCGAAGGCGCTGAGGTCAGGTCGGGCGGCCCGGCGGCGCGGGCTGGCGGAGGTCGACAGCGCGGATCTCGTGGCGGCACTGCCGCTGTGGGTCGGCACGCTGTCCGATGTGGAGGACATCCTGCCGCCGGTGCCGGGCATGTTCGACCTCGTGGTCGTCGACGAGGCCAGTCACGTCGACCAGCCGCTGGCCGCGCCCGCCCTGCTGCGCGGGCGTTCCGCGGTGATCGGCGGTGACCCGCGGCAGCTCCGCCACGTGTCGTTCGTGAGCGAGGAGACCGTGCGAGCGGCGGTGGAGGCGGAGGGCGTACCGGAGCTGCGCGACCGGCTGGACGTGCCGAAGGTGAGCCTGTTCGACGCGGCGGCCGCGACCGCGGGCGTGCACTGGCTCGACGAGCACCACCGCTGCGCGCCGCACCTCATCGGGTTCGCCGCCGAGAAGTTCTACGAGGGCAGGATGGCGCTGCTGACCACGCACCCGGCGATCGCGGACGCCGACTGCATCGACACCGAGCACGTCGCCGGGGAACGGACGCGGACGGGCGTCAACCGGACCGAGGTCGACGCCGTGCTCGCCCATGTGCGGCAACGGATCGCGGCGGGCGTGCGGTCGATCGGTGTCGTGACGCCGTTCCGCGCGCAGGCCGACGCCGTGGAGGCAGCGCTGCTGGAAGAGCTGGCGCTGGACGAGATCACCGCCGGTGGTGTCCGCGTCGGCACGGTGCACGGCGTGCAGGGCAGCGAGTTCGACGAGGTCGTGATCAGCCTCGCCGCCGACGCCAAGCCGGGCGCGTGGCGGTTCGTGAACGACCGCAACCTGTTCGCGGTGCTCACCACCCGCGCCCGCCGGCACGTGCACGTGATCACGTCGGTGCCGCGGCCGCCCGGCCTGGCCGGCGAGTACCTGCGGCACGCCGGAACCGCGCCCACCGAGACCGCCGGCGCCGAACCCGGCGACGCCTGGACCGCCCGGCTCGCCGAGGAGCTGAGGACCGCCGGGCTGACCGTGCGCACGGGCTACCCGGTGGGGCGGTGGAGGGTGGACCTCGTCGTCGGCGAGAAGGACGAGGCCGTGGCGGTGGAGACGCGCCCGCACCCGGACGGGGCATCAGCGCACCTGGGCCGCTGGCGTGCGCTCACCCACGCGGGGTGGCGCGTGCACGACGCGTTCGGCAGCCGGTTCGGCGACGACCCCGCGCGTGCGGCGCTGGAGCTGGTCCGGGAGCTGGCTCCCGGCGTCACCTCCGCGCGGGCGTGAACAACGGCTCGGCGGCCGCCACGCCGGGCAGGAACGGGTTCGGGTTCGCCGGGCACACCGTGCCGACCGGCGGCAGTGTTCCGTTGAGCAGGTAGGCGTTCGTGTGGTCGGTCGCGCACTTGCTCAGGCCGTACGCCGAGTGTCCCCAACCCGCATAAGCCAGCAGACGGCTTCCCGCGAGCTGCCGGTTCACGGCCTGCGCGCCGCGGAAGTCGGTGATGCCGTCGAAGTGGTTGCCCACCACCAGAACCGGCGCGCTGGTGCGGGTGCGCCAGCCACCGGTGTGGCGGTCGGGGTTGACCGGCCAGTCCGCGCAGGCCGCGTTGCCCCACCACCACGCCGGGCCGAACTCCGAACCGGCTGCGGCGTAACGGGAGATCGCCTGGTACGAGCGGAAGTCGCGGGGGAACTCGATGTCCGCGCACACGTTGCCGTTGTAGGCGTCGAACCCGTTGGGGTAGTCCGGTTCCGCCGCGGCGGACACCCCCGGGGTGGCGAGCCCGGCCGCGGCGTCGGAGAGCCGGTCGAAGAGCTCGGCGGCGGCCGGCCAGTCGTCCGGCGAGTACATGGCGCCGATCGCCGCGGCGATCACGGCGTCGTAGGTGTAGGTCTGGTCACCGAGCCGGATCGGCCGGGCGCGCACCGAGCCGAGCAGTGCGGTCCAGCGCTCCTGCGGCCGCGGCCCGAAGGCGCACGCCGCCTCCTCGCAGGTGCGGAGGAACTCGCGGAACTCCTCCGCGGTGGCGATCCGGTCGGACTCGACCTGGCGGCCGCTCGACCACAGCTCGGGGTCGAGCACGCCGTCGACGACGAGCGCGCGGATGTTGTCCGGGAACAGGTTCGCGTAGGTGGTGCCGAGGAACGAGCCGTACGAGAAGCCCAGGTAGCTGATCTTCCGGTCACCGACGGCGCGGCGCAGCAGGTCCATGTCCCGTGCGACGTCCGCGGTGCTCATGTGCCGCGCGATCCTCTGGTCGTCGCGGCACTCCGGGCCCAGCGACCGGTACTTGTGGAAGAACGGCCGCTCCTGCTCCGCCTGGTACGGGAAGGCGGGGACACCCGCGAAGAACTCGTCCCGCTCGGCCTCGTCGGCGAAGCAGTGCAGCGGGTCGGACCTGCCGACGCCGCGCGGGTCGAACCCGACGATGTCGAACCGGCCGTGCAGGTTGGCCGACAGCGCGTCGCCGGCGCGCAGGGCGAAGCCGACGCCGGAACCACCGGGCCCGCCGGGGTTGAGGAACAGCGAGCCGATCCGGCGCGCCCGGTCGGTCGCGGGCTTGCGCGCCAGCGCCACGGTGGTGGTGGCGCCACGCGGGTCGTCGTGGTCGAGCGGCACCCGCACCGAGGCGCACTCGAAGCCGGGGTGTTCCGGTCCGCACGCCGCCCAGGCGATCCTCGGGACCGCGGCACCTCCCGAGGCCTGTGCGGCGGCCGTGCCGGTGATCACGAGCGCGGCCGCGGCGGCCAGTGCGGTGAAACGCATTGACGAACTCCCCCTCCGGTTCGCAGAGGGGCCATTCCTACCCGTCCGGGGTAGGGCTCGTCGACCGCCGAAAGACGGGTCCGGCCGATCGGAGGTCAATCCGGCCGTAGCTGCTTCTGGCGCACTCCCAGCCGGTCGGCGATCTGGTCGTGGATGGGGGTGTTCATCACGATCGGGCTCGTGGGTGGGGCTTGCGGTGTCGGTCCGGGCGTCTCCTGGGTTTCCGGCATGCGAGGAGAGTAGGCACGGTCATAGAGGCTTCAGGCGCGTCGATCAAGAAATCACACTCGACATACCCCAAGAGGTGAATGCAGTGGCCTCGACCTTTACCGAGCGTGCAGCTCCGCCCCTGGTACAGGGCCACCTGTGGGTGGCCTCGATGGGGTTAATCCGAATGGACGGTGACGGCGAATTCCCGTCGGCGGACGTGCTGTTTGCGTGTTCTCGCGGCAATGCTGAACGATCGGGTCTTCTCGCCGGGCGGAGGGGGAGCGTGACGATGGTCAGCGGCAGAACCGGTGTCGCCACGCGGGAGCTCGTCCTGCTCACCGGCAGGGGGCACCCGGAGCTGGCGCGGTCCGTCGCGGAGGAGCTCGGCGTCGCGGTGACCCCGCAGGCCGCGTACGACTTCGCGAACGGGGAGGTCTTCGTCCGGTTCGAGGAGTCCGTGCGCGGCGCGGACGCGTTCGTCGTGCAAAGCCACAGCGCGCCCGTCAACGACCGGCTGGTGGAGCTCCTGCTGATGGTCGACGCGGCGAAGCGGGCCTCGGCCAAGCGCATCACCGCTGTCGTCCCGGCGTTCCCGTACGCGCGGCAGGACCGCAAGTACGCCGGGCGCGAGCCCGTGTCGGCACGGCTCGTCGCCGGCCTGCTCAAGACCGCCGGCGCGGACCGGATCGTCACCGTCGACCTGCACACCGCGCAGGCGCAGGGGTTCTTCGACGGCCCGGTCGACCACCTGCACGCCATGTGGCTGCTCACCGGCCACGTCCGCGCGAGGTACCGCGGTGAGGGCCTCACGATCGTCTCGCCGGACGCCGGTCGCACCCGGCTCGCCGAGAAGTGGGCGGACCTCCTCGGCGGCTGCCCGATCGCGTTCCTGCACAAGACCCGCGATTCCCTGCGTCCCAACGAGGTCACGGCGAACCGGGTCGTCGGCGACGTCGCGGGCCGGATGTGCGTGGTGGTCGACGACATGATCGACACGGCCTTGGCGAGCACGACGGCGGCGCGGGAGCTGCTGGAACAGGGCGCCAAGGACGTCGTCCTCGTCGCCACGCACGGCGTGCTGTCCGGTGACGCGTGCGAGCGGCTCGTCGCGAGCGAAGCGCGCGAGGTGGTCCTCACCGACGCGCTGCCGATCCCGCACGAGCGGCGGTTCCCCGGGATGGCGGTGCTCGGCATCGCCCCGCTGCTGGCGCGCGCGATCCAGGAGGTGTTCGAGGACGGCTCGGTCACCGGCCTGTTCGACGGCAACGCCTGAGCCGGAAGCCCGCCCGTCCGTGGTGCCGTGGGCATGGGCGACGGGGTGCGGCACGACGTTGTCATGGCCGGCGGCCGGAGACGCCCTGGTCGTAGCCGTTCCCGGAGAGGCGCAGTTCACACGCTGCAAACTTGCAGTGACTGCAAAAAAATCCGTACCCTGGCGTCGTGAACCAGCCGGGGGAGAGCCTGCGCGACCGCAAGAAGCGCCGCACGCGTGCCGCGCTCGAGCGGGCGACCCTGCGCCTCTCCGCCGAGAGGGGCTACGACCACGTCACCGTGGAGGAGATCGCCGCCGAGGCCGACGTCTCGGTGCGCACCTTCTTCAACTACTTCGCGAGCAAGGACGAGGCGCTGATCGGCGCGGACCCCGAGGCGGGCCCGCGCATGGCCGAGCGCATCCTCGCCGCCGGGGACGAGGTCACGCCGTTCGAGGCGTACCGGCGGTCGGTGCTCGCCGAGATCACCGACGAGCTGAACAGCGCGCGCGACCTGTGGCTGCTGCGCAAGGACGTCCTGATGCAGCGGCCGGACCTGCTGGTCCGCGCGTTCGCCAGCAGCGCGGAGTCCGAGCAGCTGCTCGCGGACGCGGTCGCGCGCCGGGCGGGACTCCCCGAGTCGCACCTGTACCCGCGGCTGCTGGTCGCCGCCGGGAGCGCGGCGTTCCGCTGCGCGGTCACCCGCTGGGCGCTCGACGACGACGTCGCGCTCGGGTCGCTGGTCGGCGAGGCGCTCGAGCTGTTCGCCGCCGGGCTGGCTCACGTGCCGCCGCACCACCACGAAGGGGGAACCTCATGACAGCGCAAGCAGAAGCGACACCGGTCCACAGCAAACGCGACGTCGTCCAGGCCATGTGGGGCCTGATGCTCGGCATGTTCGTCTCGATCCTGGCCAGCACCGTCGTGTCGAACGCCCTGCCGCGGATCGTCGCCGAGCTGAAGGGCTCGCAGTCGATCTTCGCGTGGATCGTGACGGCCGAGCTGCTCGCCATGACCGCGACCGTGCCGTTGTGGGGCAAGCTCGCCGACCTCTACAGCCGCAAGCTGCTGATCCAGGCGTCGCTCAGCCTGTTCGTGGTGGGGTCGCTGATCGCGGGCTTCTCCCAGAACGTCGAGATGCTCATCGTCAGCCGCGTGGTGCAGGGCCTGGGCGCCGGTGGCGTCACGGCGCTCGCGACCATCGTGATGGCCGCGATGATCCCGCCGCGGGAGCTCGGCAAGTACTCCGGCATGTTCGGCGCGGTGTTCGGCGTCGGCACCGTCGCGGGCCCGCTGATCGGCGGTGTGCTCGTCGACACCTCGTGGCTCGGCTGGCGCTGGTGCTTCTTCATCGGCATCCCGTTCACCCTCGCCGCGATCTACATGCTCCAGCGCACCCTGCGCCTGCCGGTCGTGCGCAAGGAGGACACCAAGATCGACTACCTGGGCGCGTTCCTGATCGTGTCCGGTGTCTCGACGCTGCTCATCTGGTCCTCGCTCGCCGGCCAGAAGTTCGCCTGGTGGTCGGGCTGGACCGCGGGCCTCGTGTCGCTCGGAGTCCTGCTGCTGGTCGCCGCCGTCCGCGTCGAGGCCACGGCGCACGACCCGATCGTGCCGCTGTCGATCTTCCGCAACCGCACCGTCTCGCTGACGACCGTCGCCAGCGCACTGGTGGGTGTCGCGATGTTCGGCGGCACGGTGTTCCTCTCGCAGTACTTCCAGCTCTCGCTCGGCAAGACGCCGACCCAGGCCGGTCTGCTGGGCCTGCCGCTGATCTTCGGCCTGCTCATCTCGTCCACGGTGGCCGGTCAGCTGATCACGAAGTTCGGCAAGTGGAAGGCCTTCCTGGTCTCCGGTGGCGTGGTCATGGTCGGCGGCATGCTGCTGCTGTCCACGATCACCGCCCAGACCACGGTGTTCATGGTGTCCGTGCACATGTTCGTGCTCGGCGTCGGCGTCGGCCTGATGATGCAGAACCTCGTGCTGGCCGCGCAGAACGACGTGCCGGCCAAGGACCTCGGCGCCACCACGTCCACGCTGACGTTCTTCCGCTCGCTCGGCGGTGCGATCGGCGTGTCGGCGCTGGGCGCGGTGCTGGCCAACAAGGTCTCGTCGCTCACGGCCGAGAAGTTCGGCGCGCTGGGCGGCGGCGACGCCGGTGCTCACCAGGTGCCGGACATCTCGGTGCTGCCGCCGGAGGTCAAGGCCGTGATCGCCGAGATCTACGCGACGGCGACCGCGGAGATCTTCCTGGTGGGCGTGCCGTTCGCGGTGCTCGCGCTGCTGGCGGTGGTGTTCATCAAGGAGAAGCCGCTCAAGGAGCAGAGCGGTGACGACAGGCTGGCTGCGGAGCTGGCCGCGGGCCACTGATCGTCGTTCGTCTGCTGCGGACCCCCGGCCGCCGCCGGGGGTCCGCTTCGTCTTCCGGTCGTCCGGATCGAGTGCGGGGCTAGAACGGGAAGTGGCCGGGCCGGCTCGCCACCGTCACCCAGCGCGTCGCGGAGAACGCCTCGATGCCCCACCGGCCGCCGAACCTGCCGTACCCGCTGGCCTTCACGCCACCGAACGGCGCCTGCGGCTCGTCGTCCACGGTCTGGTTGCCGACGTGCACGATGCCGGTGCGGATGCGTTGCGCGAGAGCGAGGCCCCGCCGTGAGTCCTCGGTCATGATGCCCGCGGTGAGGCCGTGCTCGGTGTCGTTCGCGACGGCCACGGCCTCGTCGTCGTCCGCGACGGGAACGACGATCACAGCCGGCCCGAAGATCTCCTCCCGGAAGATGCGCATCCGCGGCGTCACGCCGTCCAGCACGGTCGCACTCCCGGCACCGCCAGCCCGCACGGTCGCGCCTTGGCCGACCGCCTCGGTGACCAGGTCCCGGACGCGGTCGGCGGAGCGCTGGTTGATCACCGGCCCGATCACGGTGCCGGGATCGGACGGGTCGCCGTGCGGCAGCGACGAGACCTTGGCGGCGAGCTTCGCCGTGAACTCCTCGGCCACCGACCGGTGCACCAGCACGCGGTCGGTCGACATGCAGATCTGCCCGGCGTTGTGGAAGGCCCCGAACGTCGCCGCGTCGACGGCGTGGTCGAGATCGGCGTCGTCGAGGACCAGCAACGAGTTCTTGCCGCCGAGCTCCAGCACGGCGGGCTTGAGGTGCCGCGCCGCGAGCGTGCCGATGATCCGCCCGACCCCGGTGGACCCGGTGAAGTTCACCGCCCGCACCCGCGGGTCGGTGACCAGCGCCTCCGCGACGCCGGCGGCGTCCTCCGGCGCGTTCGTCACGACGTTGAGCACCCCCGCCGGCAACCCGGCCTCGTGCAGCACGTCGGCGATCAGCAGCCCGGCCGAGATCGGCGCGTCCTCGCTGGGCTTGAGCACGACGGTGTTCCCGGCGGCGATCGGCGCGGCGACCGCCCGCACGCCGAGGATGACCGGCGCGTTCCACGGCGAGAACGCCGCGACGACCCCGAGTGGCTCCCGGACCGCGAGCGAGAGCTGCCCCGGCGTCTCCGTCGTCAGCACCTCCCCGACGGGCTGGGTGACCGCGGCGGCCGCCTCGCGCAGCACGTTGGCCGCCAGCGCGACGTTGAACCCGGCCCACCCGCCGACACCGCCGACCTCGTGCGCCATCAGTGCGACGACCTCGGCCGCCCTGGCCTCGAGCACGTCCGCCGCCTTGAGCAGGACCCGCCGCCGGGCCGACGGCGAGGACGCCGACCACTCCGCGAAGGCATCCTGCGCCGCGTCGACGGCACGGGTGACGTCCGCAGCGCCGCCGGCGGCGACCACGGCGTACGCCTCGCCCGTGTAGGGGTTGAGGTCAACGGTCGTGCGGCCGTCGAGCGCCGGAACACTCCCACCGCCGATGAAGAGCTGACGAATTTCGCTTGCCACGGTGGGAGAGTCAAACGGCACGCGGCGCGCTCATCCAACCCCGGCTTCCGGTGGGTGGAAACCGGGCCCGAGCGACCGGCCGATCCCGCGCGCCGCCACCTGCAACGCCGCGACCAGCCGCACCCGCACGTTGCGCAGGTCCGGCACCACGATCCCCAGCGCCGCGACCACGTGCCCGTCCACCTCGACCGGCACCGCCACACTGCACGCCCCGAGTGTCATCTCCTCGAACGTCTGCGCGTACCCGTCCCGCCGAATGCGGTGCAACTGCGCCCGCAGCCGTCCAGGCTCCGTGACCGTGTACGCCGTGACCCGCGTCAGCCCGTGCGCCAACACCTCCTCCTGCACCTCCGACGGCGCGTGCGCGAGCAACACCTTCCCGACCCCGGTCGAATGCAAGGGCAGCCGACTGCCCGTGGTGCTCACAATCGGCACCGAGGCGTGCCCGGACACCCGGTCGAGGTAGAGGACCTCGGTGCCCTCCCGCACCGCCAGGTGCACCACGGCCCTGGTCGCGGCGTGCAGGTCGTGCAGGAACGGTTCCGCGACCCGGCTCAGGTCGACCTCACCCGCCGCCAGCAGCCCGAGCCGCCAGATCCGCCGCCCGATCACGTACTCGCCGGACTCCACCCGCCGCACCGCGCCCCACGTCTCCAGCTCGGCCAGCAACCGGTGCGCGGTGCTGATCGGCAACCCGCTGCGCCGCGCGATGCCGCTGAGCGTCTGGCGGCGGTGGCTGGTGTCGAAGGTGCCGAGCAGCGAGAGCAGCCTGGCGGAGACGGTGGCGGTCATGGGCGAATTCTGCCTCGCGACGACTCAGCCGGTGAGGTGCACCGGCACCTCGCGGTCACCCAGCACGACCGTGCACGATCCGTCGACCTGCGGATATCCGGCGCACACCGCGGACGCCGCGAGCGCGAGGCCACCCGTGACCCGGCGCGGGCCGTCCCAGTCGCGGTGCAGGACCAGATCGCCGGCCGCGGCGACGCGAGCGGCGGGGTGCTCGGCGAACACCCGCCCGGCCCACTCTTCGAAGTCGTCGGTGACGCCGAGGATCACCGCGGCCCCGCGGACGAGGGCCGCGTCGAAGCAGTCCTCGTCGGCCGCGATGTGCTGATCTGCCGCACCGGTTTCCGGCAACGAGGCAGAGAAGCGTTGCATCCCAACGGTTTTGTCATCCAGAGCCGTGATGATCACGCGGTGCGCCCCGACGTGCCGGGTCTCCGGCACCGGATCGCCGACGTGACCGGCGGGAGCCGGAGCGCCACCGGGGTCGAGCTCGATCAGCGAGTACAGCACCGATCGCAGACCGGGCGCGTCCCCGGCGAACACCTCGTCCGCGATGGCCCGCAACGGCGCGGTGTCCTGCCTCGACGCGGCCTGGACCTGGCCGAGCAGCGGCCCGTGCCCGAGCCGGGGAGCCCGGGCGCCGAGCGAGGCCATCGGGGTGTCCTCGACGACTTCCGCCGACCCGAACGCGGCCAGCAGCACCGGCAGGCCGATGGCGGCGGCGTAGAGGCTCACCGACCCGTGGTCGCCGATGAGCAGGTCGGCCGCGACGAGCGCCGCCCGCCAGCCCTCCTCCGGCGGGATGACGAGAAGACCGGCGTCCATCGCGGCCCCGAGCCAGCCGCGCACGGCGAACCTGCTGTGCGCGAACCAGATGTTGGGATGCAGCACGAGCGCGACCTGGTACTCGTCGCGCGGCAGCGCGGCCAGCAGTTCCAGGGCCAGCCCGGGGGCCCGGCCGAATGCCGACGCCCTGCCCCAGGTCGAGCTGAGCACGACCAGCCGTTGCCCCGTGTTGCCCAGCGCGCGGCGGTACCGGGCGCGGTGGGGCAGGCTCGCCCTCAGCCGGTCGAGGCAGACGTCGCGGGCCACCACGGCTCGCGGCAGTGCGGCCGGGAACGCGGCGGCGAGCTGGTCGAGCTGGGAGCGGTGCGAGAGGACGATCGCGCGGGGCGAGGAGCCGAAGCGGTACCCCGAGATCCTGCGCGTGCCCTTGGCGTACTTGTGGTGGCCCGCGCCGTGGGGGAGGAGCAGCAACGGTGCGCTCAGCTCGTGCAGGGCGCCGTTCTCGCTGGCGGAGATCGCGAGGTCGAAAGTCCCGCGGACGGCCTCGTCCCACGGCAGCACGTGACCGCCGTTGTCCTCGATGAACTTCGTGACGCCCGCGGTGAACGCCGAGGAGCGCTCGAACGTGAACACGACCTGCACCCGCGGGTCACCGCGCACCAGTTCGAGCACGTCGAGCAGCCGGGTCGCGGTGGTGACGGTGCGGACGACCGCCAGGACGACGCGCTCGCAGCGAACAGTGGTCCACAGATCGTCGCCGGGCACGGTTCCCGATCTTAGGAGTGCTGACGACACTGGAGCCATGACCTACCTCGGAGAGGGCTGGGACACCACCGCCGTCCTGGTGGCCGGCCACTGGGTCGAACGCCGCCCGCGCCGCCCCGCGGTGGAGCCGCAGCTCCGGCGCGAGACGGTGGTCATGCCGTGGCTCGCCCCGAGGCTGCCGCTGCCCGTCCCGATCCCGGTGATCGCCTCCGGGAACCCGCTCGTGGTGCGTCACGAACTGGTCCCGGGCGACGAGGTCACCACGCCGACCGCGACGCAGGGCCGGCAGCTCGGCGAGTTCCTGCGGGCCCTGCACGCGGCACCCGTGGCCGAAGCCGGGCGACGAGGCGTGGGACCGGCGGCACTCCCGGTGCAGCGGTTCCGCGAGGAGGTCCTCCCGCACGCGCCCGGCGGCGAGGGGCTGCTCGCCGCGCTCGGCGGGCTGCCCGCGGACACGCTCGTCCACGGCGACATCGGCCCCGAGCACGTGCTCGGGCGCGACGGCGTGCTGACCGGGGTGATCGACTTCGGTGACCTCCACGTCGGGGACGCGGCCGTCGACCTGGCCTGGGCGTTGCACTCGGCACCACCGGAGTTCGCCGACGCGGTCGCGTCGGCTTACGGGGTGACCGACGAGCTGCGGGAGCGGGCGCTGGTCTGGCACCGGCTCGGGCCGTGGCACGAGGTCCTGCACGGCAACGACGTCGGTGATCGGCGGATGGCGGAGGTTGGGCTGGCTGGAGTACTGCGCCGGCTCCGCGACGGGGTATCCCCGCGCTAACAGCCACTGTCAGGAGGACGAGATGCCCTGGGTTCGCCGTCACCGCCGCAGCGCGCCGTTCAGCTTCTTCCGCACCACGACGGTCCGCAGCCACTACCGCAGGCCCGCGACCGGCGCGCTGATCCCCATCCTCATCGCGATCGCCGTGATCGTGCTGCTCATCGCCGTGTTCTGAGGGTAGCCTCGCGGGCATGGGACAGTTGGGTGAGTTGTTCCCGGGCCGCAAGGTCCGCAGCGAGGCCGCGGACGCCGGTACCGGTGAGGACTACGAGGAGACCGGTCCGCTCGACCTGACGACGGGCGCGGTGCGGTTGAGGCCGCGCCCGAAGCCCGCTCCGGAGCCCGAGAGCACCGGCTGATCGCCGGTACTACCCTTGGCCGGTGCTCGCCGCCCTGCTCTTCCTCATCCCCGCCACGTTCTTCTGCTACGGGGTGGTGCGTGACCGCCGCAGGCTGAGCAACGCCGTCTGGCTCGGCGTCTCGCTGGTGATGCTGCTGCTCCTGCTGGCCGAGGCCGGGCAGGACAACCCGGCGGTGAGCCTGCCGCTGCTGCTCGCGTTCGTGCTCGCCGTGCTCGGCCTGATGCTCCTCCCGCTCGCGTTGCTGGCCAACGGACTGGTCATGCTCCGCAGGGAGGGCAGGTCGCTCGGCAACCTGCTGTCGCTGCTCGCGGGCCTCGCCCTGCTCGGCGAGATGGTCTACTTCGCCTGGGGCATCAGCCAGCCCAGCGACTGGATCCGCGGCAGCGCGATCGGGCTGTTCCTGGTGTCGGCCTACATCGCCTTCCTGTTCGTCAGCCTGCTGCTCTACTCGGTCATCTACGGCCGCACCGGCCGCCGCCACGGCTTCGACGGCATCGTGGTGCTCGGCGCCGGGCTCGTCGGGTCCAGCGTGCCGCCGCTGCTCGCGAACCGGCTCGACCGCGCGTTGCGGCTCTACCGGCGCGACCGCGAGGCGGGGCGGTCACCGGTGATCGTCGTGTCGGGCGGGCGGGGCGCCGACGAGGAGGTCTCCGAGGCGTTCGCGATGCGGGAGTACCTGCTCGCCGCCGGTGTGCCCGCCGAGGACGTCGTGCTCGAGGACCAGGCGACCACGACCGAGGAGAACCTCCGCTACAGCAAGGCTTTGCTCGCCGAACGCGGCCTCAACGGCCGGGTCGTCGCCGTCACGAACAACTACCACGTCTTCCGCACCGCCGTGCTCTCGCGCAAGCAGGGCCTGCGGTTGCAGGTGATCGGCGCGCCGACGGCGTGGTACTTCGTGCCCAGCGCGTTCCTGCGGGAGTTCGTGGCGCTGCTCGTCCGCAACCCCGTCGTGCACGGCCTGGCCTGCGCGACGCTGATGGCGGGCGGCCTCGCCCTGACCCAGGTCAACTGACCCAGGTCAACTGACCGGCGTCCACTTCGGTCCGGCCCCACGAAGCGGGGTGCTCAGACGGGGGACGACGCCTTGCACCGGATACCCCCTGGGGGTATGGTCGGCTCGACCTCGGAAGGAGGACGAGATGAACCACGCACCTGTGAGCCTGACCAGGCAGGCGATCTCGGCGACGCTGCACTGCCTCACCGGCTGTGCGATCGGCGAGGTGCTCGGCATGGTCATCGGCACGGCGCTGGGCTGGAGCGACCTCGCCACGATCGCGCTCGCCGTGGCGCTCGCGTTCGTGTTCGGCTACGCGCTGACGATCCGGCCGGTGCTGAAGTCGGGCCTCGCGTTCAGAGCGGCCGTCGGCGTGGCGCTCGCGGCGGACACCGTCTCGATCGCGGTGATGGAGGTCGTCGACAACGCGGTGATGCTGCTCGTGCCGGGCGCCATGGACGCGGGCCTGGCGAACTGGGTGTTCTGGGCGGCGCTGGCGTTCGCGCTGGCCGTCGCGTTCGTGGTGACGGTGCCGGTGAACCGCTGGATGATCGCGCGCGGGAAGGGCCACGCGGTCGTCCACCAGCACCACCACCACTGACGGGCTAGGCGCGGGTGAAGCGCATGACCCAGTTCTCCTCCCAGGTCTGACCGCCGTCGTGGGAGAACTGCTGCCGCCAGACGGGCGCGTCGCCGGCCGTCCAGTCGAAGCGGACCCGCACCGCCTGCCCGCCCACCACGTCGTCGCCGGAGAACACGCCGTGCCCGCCGGTGAACCGGCCCTCCAGTGGCGGGTCGAGCTTGCCGGGGGCACGGCTCGAAGCCCACCAGATGCGCCAGACGCCGTCGGCCGGGTCGTACTGCCGCAGGGTCATGCCCTCCCAGCCGGCGGCGCGGATCGTGTCGACGTTCGCCGCGCCGCCCAGCACCGGCCGGACCTCGGCCCGCGCGTCGAACTCGACCCACTCGGCGCCGCGCCCGGCGATGTCGGCGATTTTGCGGTTGGCCACGTGCCAGGTGCCGTGGAGGAAGTCGAAGTCGTTCTCGCTCATGACGGGAACCTAGATCGGTACCACTGACACCTGGTGTCAGTGGCGGACCTGCGGTCCTCGGCGCCGAAGCCTTGACGTAAAGGTCTGGACCATTTTACGGTTCTGGCAGTGGGCCGCCGCCCCAGCCAGGAGGTCCCTCCCTTGCGCCTGCTCGCCAGAGTGGTCCCGGTGCTAGCCCTGCTAGCCGGGACCGTGATAGCCGTGACCAACGCCCCGACCGCCGCCGCGGCCCACGAGGACTGCCGCCCGGACGGGCTGTACCGCACGCCGGGTGTCGAGGTGCCCTACTGCACCGTCTACGACACCGCCGGCCGCGAGACGATGGGGGAGAAGTCCCGCCGGGTGATCGGGTACTTCACCAGCTGGCGCACCGGCAAGAACGGCCAGCCGGGGTACCTCGCCAAGGACATCCCCTGGACCAAGGTCACGCACCTCAACTACGCGTTCGCGCACATCGACGCCCAGAACAAGATCTCGGTCGGCGCGGCCGGCGCGAACAACGCGTCCACCGGCATGGAGTGGCCGGGCGTGCCCGGCGCCGAGATGGACCCGTCGCTGCCCTACAAGGGGCACTTCAACCAGCTCACGAAGTTCAAGAAGCAGCACCCCGGCGTCAAGACGCTGATCTCCGTCGGCGGCTGGGCGGAGACGGGTGGCTTCCCCAACCCCGACGGCACGCGCAACGCCTCGGGCGGCTTCTACAAGCTCGGCCAGAACCAGGCGGCGATCGACACGTTCGCCGACAGCGTCGTCGCCTTCCTGCGCCAGTACGGCTTCAACGGCGCCGACATCGACTACGAGTACGCGACGTCGAACAACCACGCCGGCAACCCCGACGACTTCTGGATCTCCAACGCCAACCGCGGCACGCTGTGGGCCGGCTACCAGGCGATCATGAAGACGCTGCGCGAGAAGCTCGACCGCGCGGGCGCCGCCGACGGCAAGCACTACCTGCTGACCGCCGCCGTGCCGGCCTCCGGCTGGCTGCTGCGCGGCCAGGAGACCTACCAGGTCGTCAAGTACCTCGACTACCTCAACGTCATGAGCTACGACCTGCACGGCTCGTGGAACCACTTCGTCGGCCCGAACGCCGCGCTCTACGACGACGGCAAGGACGGTGAGCTCGCGGCCGGCGGCGTCTACACAGCGCCGCAGTACGAGGGCATGGGTTACCTGAACACCGACTGGGCGTACCACTACTACCGCGGCGCGATGCAGGCCGGGCGCATCAACATCGGCGTGCCGTTCTACTCCCGCGGCTGGCAGGGCGTCACCGGCGGCACCAACGGGTTGTGGGGCAAGGCCGCGCTGCCCGACCAGTCGAAGTGCCCGCCCGGCACCGGCTCGGCCGTCGGCTCGACCACGCCGTGCGGCAACGGCGCGTCCGGCGTCGACAACCTCTGGCACGACGTCACCGCGGGCGGCGCCGAAGTGCCGTCCGGCGTGAACCCGTTGTGGCACACCAAGAACCTCGAAGCGAAGATCACCGGCTCGTACAGCTCCCAGTACGGCCTCGACCCCGTCAACGACCCGGCCGACCGTCTCACCGGCACGTACGCGCCGCACTACGACTCGACGCTGAAGTCCCCGTGGCTGTGGAACGACACCAAGAAGGTGTTCCTCTCCACCGAGACCGAGCAGTCCATGGCCGAGAAGGCCAAGTACGTGCGGGACAAGGGCCTCGGCGGCATCATGATCTGGGAGCTCGCCGGCGACTACCGCTTCGACTCCGCGAAGAACGAGTACTTCATCGGCGACACGCTGCTGTCGACGATCGACGCCGGCCTCAACGGCGCCGCGCCCTACGGGGCGTCGAAGGCGTCGGCCCCGCAGGCGCAGGCGCTGGCGGTCGACGTGGACGTCCACGGCTTCGCGTTGGGCGACAACAACTACCCGATCACGCCGAAGATCAAGTTCACCAACCGCTCCCAGGTGACCATCCCCGGCGGCACGAAGATCGCGTTCGACTACGGCACCAGCGCACCCGGCAGCATGGCCGACCAGTCCGGCTTCGGGCTGCGGATCGTGTCGAAGGGACACAGCGGCCCCAACGCGGGCGGCCTGAAGGGCGACTTCCACAAGGCGGAGCTCACCCTGCCGTCGTGGCAGTCGCTCGCTCCGGGCGCGTCGATCGAGGTCACCGTCAGCTACCAGCTGCCGATCTCGACGCCGTCGAACTTCGTGTTCACCTTCGGCGGCCAGTCCTACGCGATCACGGCCGACCACCCGCGCGTCGGCGGCGGCAACCCGCCGACCTCCACGACCACGACCACGACGACCGCGACGACCACGACGACCACTCCGCCGGCGTGCTCGGTGCCGGCGTGGGAGCGGACCAAGGTCTACAACAACGGCAACGAGGTGGCGCACAACAGCCGCAAGTGGCGCGCCCAGTGGTGGACGCAGGGCGAGGAGCCCGGCACCACCGGTGAGTGGGGCGTCTGGCGCGACCAGGGCGCCTGCTGAGCAGAGCGCCGTGAAGTCGCGTCCGCGGCTCGCGTGACCTGACAGCGCCATGAACGTGGAGGCCTCGTCGGGGTGGATCCGATCACCGCACCGGAACCCACCGCGGCGAGGCCTCCACGCGTGAGCGCACGCCCTGCGCTCAGGTCGCGGAACTCCGGCTGACCGCCTTGACGATGGCGAGGCATCCGCTGACCGGGGACGTGTCCGGCCCATCGGGACACCAGGCCCCCACCAGCAGCCCGGCGAAGCCCGGCGCCGGACCGGGAGACCCCGGCCCCAGCACCCGCACCAGCTCCACCCGCACCTCGCGCGGCCACGGTCCCGGCGCGAGCCGCTCGCCCCGCGCCAGAGCAGGCCCCACGCCCTTGCGGCCGCCCGGCTCGGAAGCTCCTCCGGTGCGCACCAGGTCCAGCACGCACGCGCGCCACACCGGATCGGCCTCGGCGTCGTAGATCCACCGGGTGCCCAGCACGCTGTGCTCGGCGGTGGCGACCAGCGCGTCCGGCCCCACCTCCGCCAGGGGAGCACCCCGGTAGGTCATCGGGACCTGGTAGAGCACCCCTCCGCCCGCCACGAGGTGCGTCTCGACGCCGACCTCACCGGCGGGATCCTCGAAGCGGAAGAACCCGACCGGCGTCAGAGCCGGCACCCCCGTGCCCCGGTACCACGGCTGCCGCGCCACCCACGGCGCCAGGAACTCGCGAAAACCCGGCGTCAGCATCGCCCCAGCATGAATTCCCACCACAGGACGACACGCTATCCAGCCGTGCAGCCTCGAAGGAGCAGAACCGGCGGCCGATCCCTGCGGCAGCCGTGTCAGGACTTCGTCAGGTCCGGGCTTTACGCTGGCAGCCGTGACCGCCGAAGACCCGCGCCTGCAGGAGCTGGTCCTGCTCCGCAAGGTCCGCGACCGCATCGACCGCGAGTACCGCCAGCCGCTCGACGTGGCCGCACTGGCCCGCGGCGTCCACCTGTCCGCGGGCCACCTCTCCCGCGCCTTCCGCGCGGCCTTCGGCGAGTCGCCCTACAGCTACCTGATGACCCGCCGCATCGAACGCGCCATGGCGCTGCTGCGCCGAGGCGACCTGTCCGTCACCGACGTCTGCTTCGAAGTCGGCTGCACCTCGCTCGGCACGTTCAGCACCCGCTTCTCCGAACTGGTCGGCATGTCACCGAGCCAGTACCGCAAACAGGCGGCCACCGACGGCCAGGGCATCCCCAACTGCCTGGCCAAGGCCGTGCTGAGGCCGATCAGGAATCGAGAAGCGGCAACCGGTCCCGCCGATTAGGTTGACCGCCATGTCAGTCATCATCGCCGCCGCGTTCCTGCCGGCCGACGACCCCGAGAAGTCCCTGCGCTTCTTCCGCGACGCACTGGGCTTCGAGGTCCGCCAGGACGTGGGCCAGGGCACCATGCGCTGGATCACCGTGGGCCCACCCGCCCAGCCGGACACCTCGGTCGTCCTGCACCCACCCGCCGCCGACCCCGGCGTGAGCGAAGAGGAACGCCGCACCATCGCCGTGCTCATGGCCAAGGGCGTCTACACGGCGCTCTCGCTCGCCTCGAAGGACCTGCAGGGCACGTTCGACCGGGCCAGGGCCTGGGTCGAGGCGGAGGGGGAGGGTGAGGTGCTGCAGGAGCCGGAGGACCAGCCTTGGGGGGTTCGGGACTGCGCGTTCCGGGATCCGGCGGGGAACCTGGTCCGGGTCAACCAGCTCTGACAGTGGTGCTGGGGTGGCCTCGGGATCTGGCCGGCGTTGCGGGGCCGGGGTCGTGAGGTTCTTGATCGCGAGTTGTCCACAGGCTGGCGAGGCTGTGAGCTGGGGTTATCCGGATTCGGCTAGCCTGTGGACAGAGCGGGAACCGAATCGGAGGTTGCCGCGTTGCGTCAGGAGGAATCGCGCGGGGGAGCAGTGGGGACCGCGGTGGTCGTTCGGTCACGGTGGGGACCGCGGTGGTCGTTCGGTCACGGTGAGGTGTTGCCGGCTTGCTTCGACGATCGGCTCGCTGCTTCGGCTGTAGCGCCGTCGGCGCCTGCGGCTGTCGCTAGCCGCGCGGAGCTGGTGGTACGCAGAGCCGGCCGTCTTCTTGTGGCCGTCGCGCAGCGCGGATGACCCTGAGCGTCTGCTCGGCGCGTCTGCTCGGCGTCGCCTCGACTTGGGCTGCGGACGGGTCCGTTGGTGGGGTGCCCGGCGTGGCGGTGGACGGCGCTCGGTCGGGCAGCGGAACCGGGCCGTCCCCGACGGCCGCATGCAGCAAGGTGTGGTGCAGAGGTCCGTGCTGTCAGCGGCGTGCGGAGGGAGACCGCAGGCCGTGGTCAGCCCGTGTGGTCGCGCGTACCGCCGGAGTGGGTCGAGCGGGTCGAGATCGCGTCCATCCACAAGCGAGTGTCGCGGTCCGCGACGGTGTTGCTGAAGCGCTGGTTGTCGGGGCTTTGGGTACGGCGCTGTGTACGCGGGCCGCTGTCGTGTGCGCGAGCCGCCGTTGCCCCACCTGAGTCGCCGCCGTTGCCCCACTTGAGCCTGACGTCGCTTACGCAAGCCGCCGTCGGGAACTTGAGCCGCTATCGCCCAGGCGAGGCTCCGTCGTCCGGGAGAGGACGCTGTCGCGCACCTAAGCCGCTGTCGCGGACCCGAAGCCGCCGTTGCCCATGCGAGCCTGTTGTCGTACACCTGGGCCACCGTCGCCCATCCGCATCGCCGTGGCCTACCCGAGCCGCCGTGGCCTACCCGAGCCGCCGTGGCCTACCCGAGCCGCCGTGGCCTACCCGAGCCGCCGTGGCCTACCCGAGC
>NZ_FOFR01000013.1 GCF_900110955.1 Lentzea xinjiangensis | reverse complement strand
GCTACGTTCGGAAGGGATAACCGCTGAAGGCATCTAAGCGGGAAGCTCGTTCCAAGATGAGGTATCCCACTCTTCGTGAGTTAAGGCCCCCAGCTAGACCACTGGGTTGATAGGCCGGAGGTGGAAGACCGGTAACGGTTGGAGCTGACTGGTACTAATAGGCCGAGGACTTGTTACGAAGACGCTACGCATCCACTGTGCGGTTCTGGAAGAACAACCAGAACCGATCGAGCCCTGCCGCTGTGGCGGTTCGGGGTTTGGGTTGTGAATTCCATAGTGTTTCGGTGGTTATAGCGTTGGGGAAACACCCGGTCCCATTCCGAACCCGGTAGTTAAGCCCTTCTGCGCCGATGGTACTGCACTGGTTACGGTGTGGGAGAGTAGGTCGCCGCCGGACAATCTTTCAGGAGCCCCTGAGGGTCGAGCGCCACAAGCGCTCCCCTCAGGGGCTTTCTGCTTTGCCGGCAAAGTCACGCCGTTGGGACCCCGGTGTACAAGTTTCCTGCTTGAATGCCAGCGTGACTGTCTACGACGTTGCTCGTTGTCTGCCCGCCATCTCGGAACTGCGCGCAACGTGCCGTGCGCTGGCCACACTGGACGTCTTGCTGGATCCTGACAGCGAGGAGCGCTATCACCTCTACGACGCCGAATGGGCGCCTGGTGAGCAGATGGCTTCTATGTGGGACGGCGCAGGCAACGAGTACTCCATCGTTTTCACGGCCGCCGGTGCCTACGTGCGCGGTTTCGACCATGAGTCGTCGATGAGTCCTTACAGCACCGACGACGGGAAGCCGTGGCCCGGTGTGCTCGACTCCGTGCCGGAGGTGTTCCAGGAGTGCGTGAAGGAGCCGGCGTTCGCCGATGAGTTCGACACGCCGTCCGTCACGGTGTGTCTGTGGCGCGAGCACGGTGACACGGCCTGGAGGCACGGTGACATCGCGTTCCCGGACGGAGAGCCGGATCCCGACGGGGCCGACTGGCTGTTCGCACTGCTGACCGATCGCACACCGGAGGCGTTCCGGGAGTGGGCGCAGGACTACTACGAGAAGTCGCTCGCCCTCGAGCCGGTGTGGCACGTCTATTCCGGACAGCCGCTGACCGCGGAAGTGGTGACAGCGCTCAACCCCGCCACCACCCTCGCCGCCGTCAAAGACCTCGTCGCCGAAATCGGCTACCCGATCAGCTGATCGGCACAGGTGGGCATCGGCACGTCCCACCCCACGAGCCGCAGCGTCAACTGATCGCTCCGGGACCCGACCGCTTGCCGGCGCCGAACAACACACCAGCACTCACTCAACCGGGTGAACACTGTCCTGATCCAGGGCCCTGCCCCCTCTGTTAATCAACACATCGCCAGGGAGGTGTCACAAACTCATGGTCATCTTCGCCGCGCAATGAGGAAGACGCGTGGGGCGCCGGAGGCTCGTGACTGCGAGGTACCTTCTTTGCCATGCACAACGAGCAACGCACCGCACGTCGGTCAGCCGGCGTCGGCAGGACAGCCGATCTCGCCACGAACCCGTTCCGCGTCGACCGCGACCGGGTGGCGAGCTCACCGTTCTTCGCGAGGCTCGGCGGCGTCACCCAGGTGGTCAGCTCCACCGGGTCAGGACTGCTCGTGCACAACCGCCTCACCCACAGCCTCAAGGTCGCCCAAGCGGCACGTGCCATCGCGGAACGCCTGACCACCCGGCCCGAGCTGACCGCGGTGCTCGAGAAGCTCGGCGGATGCGACCCCGACGTCGTGGAAGCGGCGGCACTCGCGCACGACCTCGGACACCCGCCGTTCGGCCACCTCGGCGAGCAGGTGCTGGACCGGCTCGCACGGCACCGGTTCGGGTTGCCGGACGGGTTCGAGGGCAACGCGCAGTCGTTCCGGATCGTCACGACCACGGACGTGCGCGGGCCCAAGGCGCTCGGGCTGGACCTGACCGTCGCGGTGCGGGCGGCGATGCTCAAGTACCCGTGGACCCGTCACCAGCCGCTCGACCTGCCGGTGGCGCCGCGTGGTGCGGCCGAGCCGGAGGACATGCCGGGGACCGGTAGCTCGAAGTTCTCCGCCTACGTCACGGAGATGAACGACCTGCGCCAGGCCAGGGAGCCCTTCGACGGGCGCATCGAGTCGTGGCAGCAGACGGTCGAGGCGAGCGTCATGGACACCGCGGACGACATCGCCTACGCGATCCACGACCTGGAGGACTTCCACCGCGTCGGGGTGTTGCAGCACGCGACGGTCGCGGCCGAGCTGGGGACGTGGCAGGCGCAGGCGCTCGACCTCGCGGGGCTCAGCGACGCCGAGCTCAGCGCGGAGATCCGGATGCCGGGGCGGTCGCTGGAGACGTTGCGCCGGCGCATGCACCTGAAGGACTCCTGGATGATGAGCGACGAGGCGTTCGCGCAGGCGGTGCGCAAGGTCGGCAAGGAGCTCGTCGACGGGTTGCTGGCGGTGCCGTTCGACGGGTCGGTCGAGGCCGAGCAGGCGGTCGCGGGTTTCAGCGCGCGGTGGACGCGCAGGCTCGTCGACGCGGTCGGTGTGATCGAGGAGCCGACGCCGCGGTCCGGGCACGTGGTGCTCGCGGTGGCGCAGTGGCACGAGGTGCAGGTGCTGAAGTTCGTGCATCGGCGGTTCGTGTTGCTGCGGCCCGATCTCGCGTTGCACCAGCGTGGTCAGGCTCGGCTGCTCAGCTCGTTGGTCGACGCGCTGGAGCAGTGGGTGACGGACAGGACCGAGGCGGATCGCCTGCCGCGCCGGCTGCACGACCTCGTCGAGCTGGCGGAGGCGGAGTACGCCGCGCTCGCCCGGACGGACCCGTCGACCCTGGTCGGCCCGATCGGGGAGGTGCCCGTCGGTCCGGACGTCATCAGGGGGCTGGCTCGGGGGCGGGCGGTCGTCGACTTCGTCGCGTCGCTCACCGACAACCAGGCGGCCGCACTGCTGGAGGCCCTTTCCGGGCGAACCGGTCAATTGTGGACTGACGCGTTTGTTCTGTGAAGTGTGATCGCGTCTGCTCAGTGGGAACTAGCCCGATCGGATGCTGACTGTGATCAGTCGTGCGCCATACGTTGACGCCTCGGCCGGAATCACCCGGCCGCAGGCCGCGTGCTCGGGGGCACGCCAACGTTCGGGGGAGAGACCCTGTGCGCCGATCTCGAAGAGGCACGACCTTAGTCACCGCAGGTACCGCAGTTCTCCTGGCCGCACTCACCGCTGTGACACCGGCGTCCGCGGATCCGGTCAAGGCGTCGAAGACCATCACCGACCGCACTGCGGCGCAGATCGCCACGCTGCAGGGCATCAAGAAGTCGCTCACCCCTGCTGAGTCCAAAGTGGACAGCGCACTCGTCGTGGAGGCGCGCAAGCGGGGCCAGGTGGGGACGAGCAGCGCCCTTCCGCAGGTGCAGACCGGCGTGGCCGTGACGCCGCAGTCCACCACCCTCGTCGACATCCGCGCCAAGCAGTACTCCGAGGACCTGGTCAACGCTGTCCGCGCGGCGGGCGGGCAGATTCGCGCCGTGTCGCCGGAGCACCGCACCGTGCGCGCCGAGGTGCCGGTCGCGAAGATCGCGGAGATCGCCGGCCGCTCCGACGTCGCCCGCGTCGAGCCCGGCAGTGACGCGATGACGCAGGACGTCAAGAACAAGCGGGACAACAAGAACCGCAGGCAAGCCCCCTCCAAAGAGGACAAGGCGCGCGAGGTCGAGCGCCGGCTCGCCGAGAAGCAGCTTTCGGTCCGGGCGACCAAGGTCGCCGAGAGCGACAAGGCGCACAACGCCGAAGCCGCGCGCGCGTCGTTCCACGTGACCGGTGTCGGCGTGAAGCTCTGCGCGCTGTCGGACGGCGTGACCTCGCTGGCCGTGTCGCAGGCCGCGGGTGAGCTGCCCGCCGTCGACATCGTGCCGGGCCAGGCCGGCTCCGGTGACGAGGGCACCGCGATGCTCGAGATCCTGCACGACCTCGCGCCGAACGCGGAGCTCGGCTTCGCCACGGCGTTCAACGGTGACGCGAGCTTCGCGGACAACATCAAGAAGCTGAGGTTCGACCTCGGCTGCGATGTCATCGTTGACGACGTCATCTACTTCAACGAGTCGCCGTTCCAGGACGGCATCATCGCGCGTGCCGTGGACGCGGTCGCCGCGGACGGCGCTGTCTACTTCTCCAGCGCCGGCAACCAGGGCAACGTCGTGGACGGCACCTCCGGTCACTACGAGGGCCAGTTCGTCGACTCCGGGGTGGGCGTCGGCAAGTTCGCCGGCACCGCCCACGACTTCAACCCGGACGCCAACTCGAAGCAGTTGTTCAACCCGCTGTCGAACTACTCGGGCGACACGCCGGTGACGCTGCACTGGGCCGACCCGCTCGGCCAGTCGTTCAACGACTACGACCTGTACCTGGTCAACGCCCAGGGCAACGTTGTCACCTTCAGCCAGAACAACCAGGACGGCGCGCAGGACCCGTACGAGCGCCTCAACACGCCGAGCACGTCCACGGGCACGCGCCTCGCGGTCGTGAAGTTCCGCGGTGAGGACAAGTACTTCGCGTTGTCGCTGTTCGGTGGCAGGTTCGCCGACTCCAACGACGGCCTGAAGAAGTTCGTGACGCCGGGCACGACCCGCGGTCACTCCGCGGCCAAGGGCGCCATCTCGGTCGCGGCCGCTCCCGCCGGGCAGGCGCTGCCGTTCGACCTCGAGCCCGGCGACCCGGCCAACCCCAAGGGCCCGTACCCGAACGCCTTCGACGGCACGCAGAAGCCGGAGCGCTTCACCTCCGACGGGCCGCGCAGGACGTTCTTCGCGCCCGACGGCACGCCGCTCGCCGAGACCCGGCAGAAGCCGGACATCACGGCGGCCGACGGCGTGACCACGTCGGTGCCGGGCTTCGCGCCGTTCTTCGGCACGTCCGCCTCGGCTCCGAACGCCGCTGCCATCGCCGGCCTGATCCTGTCCGGCAACCCGACGCTGTCGCCCGCCGAGATCAGGGAAGCCCTCGTCGTCACGGCGACCGACATCGTCGAGTCCGGTGTGGACAACCGCACCGGCGCCGGCATCGTGATGGCGGACAAGGCTCTCGCCTACACCGGCGCGTCGCCCCAGGCGCTGGCCCGCGCGGAACGCCCGACGATCGTGAACGACGCGGACGGAAGCGCCTTCCTCAAGCCGGGCACCACCGCCACGGTGACGGTGCCGGTGTCCAACAACGGTGACGGCGCGGCCGCGTCGACCTCCGTGGTGCTGTCGAGCCCGACCGCCGGGGTGACCATCGCGCCGCGGTCGAAGTACTACGGCAACATCGACGTCGGCCAGACGGTGTCCAACACCTACAAGGTGACCGTCCCGGCCTCGGCCGGTCTCGGTTCGGCGGTGCGCCTCGACGCACGCGTGACCTACGCGGGCACGACGTCGCCGACGACCGCCTCGTTCACCTACCGGGTGGGGGAGCCGTCCCGCGAGTTCAAGACGTTCGCCTACAGCGGTGACGCGGTCGCCATCCCGGACAACGACCAGACCGGCGTCTTGATCACGCTGCCCGTGACGGGGGTCGGCGCGGCGTCGAACCTGAAGTTCTCGGTCGACGGCTCGGCCTGCTCGGCGACGGAGGGCTCCCCGACGGTCGGCATCGACCACACCTTCGTCGGCGACCTGGTCGGCACGCTGACCTCGCCGTCGGGCAAGTCCGTGACGCTGTTCTCGCGGACGGGCGGCACCGGCGCGAACATCTGCCAGGCCGTGTTCGACGACTCGGCGACGCGGGCGTTCTCGTCGGCGCAGAGCGGCGACGCGCCGTTCACCGGCTCCTGGAAGCCGAACCAGCCGCTGTCCGCGCTGACCGCGGACGGGGTGGACGGCAACTGGGTGTTCAAGGTGGCCGACGTGGTGGGCTCCGACCGCGGTTCCATCCGCGCGGTGACGCTGCACGTCGCCGGCTGGGTGTGAGCCCGCTGACGGGCTGACCGTTCGACCAGGCCCCGGCACCCTCCACGGGTGCCGGGGCCTGCTCGGTACCGGGCTCCGGCCTGGCCCGCAACGACGTGAGGGGCGCCTCCCGAACCGGGAAGCGCCCCTCACGACCGAGCGAGGACTAGCGGTTCGGCCACTCCCAGCGGATGCCGAACACACCCGGCCCGAACCCGAGTGCCACGGCGTGCACGCCGCCGCCCGAGTCCAGGGTCAGGTTGCGCCGCCGCGAGGGCGTCTCGTCCCCGGCGGGCACGCTGTACTGCTGCACGCGCGAGGGCAGGTTCGTCTCGTCGAAGCGGACCTCGATCACGTACTCGCGCACCGGCAGGCGGAACTTGCGCGCGAACGTGTTGTTGCCCTTCGGTGCGTGGCCCTCGGGGAACACCAGCTGGTACTCCATGATGAGGGTCTCGCCGCGGGCCAGCGGCCGTTCGAACATCATCTCCGCGACCATGATGTTGGCCTCGTGGTCACGGGCGATGCGGCCGAGGTGGCAGTTGCGCACGTTCACGATCTCGGGGAGCACGTCCGACTCCTCGGTCTCGAACACGAGCGCCCAGCGGTCGGGGCCGTCCTGTTCCGCGCGGAGGATCTGCCGCACCCACACGGATTTCTGCCCGCCGTCGGCAGAGATCTCGATGCGGTCGTGCTGGCTGATCCTGCCGAGCTTCAGGTCGGAGGACGTGTCGACCTTCGAGAGCAGGTTCGCGACCCGTTCCCGGCGCGCCCAGAGGGCGTCGATCGGCATCATCGTCGTCGGCCGGCATCGGCGACCTCGGGGCCGAGGCGGTCCGAGCAGCGCCGACAGACCCGACTGGGGCACGCCCAGGACCGACTCGAGGTGCCGCAGCGCCTCCAGCGACTCGGGGCGTTCAGGCCTTCGCCGGCCTGACTGCCAGTAGCTGAGCGTCGCGACGCTGATGGTGACGCCGCGCAGTGCCAACCTGTGCTGGATGCGGTCGAGACTGAGTCGGCTGGCCTTGATCGCGGCCCTCAACGCCTCCGGGAACGGTCCCGTCGTCAAGAGCTGCGTAAGGCTGCCGTGGCCCGTTGAGTCTGTGTCGTCAACGTTCAGTGCTGGTCGACCGGCAGCAGTCGTCATGGTGACTCCCCGCTGTCATAAGATCACGCCTCAGTGACCCTACCCGCCCGTGAACATCGCTGGTCGGAGCCGGATGGAGTCAATGGTTAATCCATACGGTTGATGAGTTCACGCTTTCGAGACCCATCTGTCAAGCAAATCGAACCGATCGGTAACTTCCGTGTGCGTTCACGCCCAGTGTCGGCGTGGTTCTAGTGTGTGCACGGTGGATGACCTCGGCCTGCGGGCCTCGGCGGCCGGGTCCGGTGCGCCGGTGCGGGCGGTGGCCGGATGAGCCGGGTGCGGCAGGTGCCCGGCGGGCGGGCCGTCGAGGTCGAGCCGGAGCGCGTCCAGGGGTGGATCGGCAGGTTCGCCGACCGGCACGGACCGGTGCGGGTCCAGGTCACGGACACGGCCGTCGGCATCACCGCCGCGGACGGCGCGACCGCGCGCTTCGCCACGCGCGGCGGCACGTCGGTGGACGAGGTGGTGCGCCGGCTGGCCGAGCCCCGCCGCATCGGCCTCGTCCTGGTGCGGCTCGGCGGCCACAGCGTCGGCGTGGCGTTCGGCGGCCGGGTCGAGGTGTCGGCCACGGACCGCAAGCAGGTGCACGGCCGCATCAGGGCCGGCGGCTGGTCGCAGCAGCGGTTCGCCCGGCGCAGGGAGGGACAGGCCCGCGTCGCTCTCCAGGCCGCCGCGGACGACGTGGCCCGCCTGCTGGTCCCGCGGCTCGCCCGGCTGGACGGCGTCGTGCTCGGCGGCGACCGGCAGGCGCTCGACGTGCTGCGTGACGACCGCAGGCTCGCAGCCGTCTTCGCGCTGGCGGAGGAACGGGTCCTGGACGTCCCGGAACCCCGGCGCGCGGTGCTGGACGAGGCGGCGCGGCGAGCCCGGTGCGTGGAGATCGTGATCCAGGACACAGGGGCAACCGGACCGGAGGCCGGCCGCATGGATACGGGTGAGGGCGCCTGATCCTGGCGCCACCGACCTCGCTGGAGTCGCAAGTGCGCAAACGAATGGTGATCGTGGCCGGTGCGGTCGCGCTGGGGGCCGTCGGCATCGCGGTGCCGGCAGCCCTGGCCCTGAGCGGCGGCACGACGCCCGAGCAGCCGCCGACGACCTCGGCCCCGGTGCCGCCGGCATCCCTCCCGACGACTCCGCCGGGCGTTCCGTCCACGACCGCGGCGCCGTCGACGTCCGTGCGGCCGGAACTGCCGCCGACGACCCCGCCCGTCCAGAGCCCGCCCGCGACGACCCCGCTCGTCCCGGGCCCGCCGGCGACGAGCCCGCCGATGACCACTCCGCCGCTGCCGCCGACGATCCTGCCGACGCCGTTGCCGACGCCCACGACGTGGACGCCGCCCGCGACGACGCCGCCGGTCTCGCCGACCACCGCCGGGTGAGGAGTCCCCGCTGAACTGGGAGGCCGAGTTCACCGACTGCTTCGACCGGTGCGCCGACTCGATGCGCTTCACGGCGTTCCTGCTGTGCGGCAACTGGCACGAGGCGGAGGACGTCATGCAGTCGGCGTTCTTGAAGCTGTACCTGGCCGGTCCGAAGCTGGGTGACCGGTCGGGGCTCGAACCGTACCTGCGTCAGATCGTCGTGCGGACGTTCCTCGCCGAACGCCGCAAAGTGCGCTGGCGCAGGGAGAAGCTCACCGACGCACCTCCCGAGGGCCTGTCCTCCGCAGCAGGGGCGGAGGACAGGCTCGTGGTGTGGCAGGCGCTCACCGCCGTGCCCGCACGGCAGCGCGCTGTCCTCGTGCTGCGCTATTGGCACGATCTCAGCGTCGAGGACACCGCGGCGGCGCTGAAGTGCTCGACGGGCACCGTCAAGTCCCAGAGCAGCAAGGGGCTGGAGACGTTGCGCCGCAGGCTGGGACCGGAGTTCGATCATCTGAGGCTGGAGGTGTGATGGTTCGCGAAGACGACCTGAGGGCGACTTTCTCCGCTCTGCACGGCGAAGAGGCGCCGCCGCGTGCCGTCACGGCGGCGGAGGTGATCCAGCGCGGCCGGGCCGTGCGGTCGAGGCGGCGCACCGTCGCGGTGGCGGGCAGCGGGCTCGCGACCGCGGGCGTCGTGGCCGTGGCGCTGGCCGTGCTGCCGGTCGCGACGCCTCCGGATCCGCTGGCACCGCCCTCCCCGGCCACGTCGGTGGCTCCGCCGCCGACCTCGCTGCCGACGACCTCACCGCCGGAGACCTCCGTGGAGGCGACGCCGACGACGGTGCCGTCCCCTCCGCCGCTCTCCGGCACCGGCGCGCCTCCGGGCACGCCGCCCAGTACGGACTTGCCCAGCACTACACCCACTCCTGCCGGTCAGTCGACCACGATGCCCCCGCGTTCCCCGCGCTGAACGGCACAATCCCGGCATGACCGCACACATCCGCCTCGCCGAGATCACGGACGCCAACCGCGACGCGGTGATCGCCGTGCGGGTGCACCCCGCGCAGGAGCGGTTCGTCGCGTCCGTCGAGGCGTCCTTCCGGCACGCGCAGGCACGTCCCGAGGCCAACCCGTGGCTGCGCGCCGCCTACGACGGCGACGAGCCGGTCGGTTTCGTCATGCTGAGCTGGAACGCGACACCCCGGCCCGGCGTCCTCGGCCCCTACTTCCTGTGGCGGCTGCTCGTGGGGGCGGGGCGGCAGGGCCGCGGCTACGGCACCGCGATCCTGGACGAGGTCGTTGCGCTGCTGTGCGCGGACGGTGCCACCACGCTGCTCACCAGCTACGTGCCGGGGGAGGGCTGCCCCGAGCCGTTCTACCGCCGCTACGGGTTCGTGCCGACCGGGGAGGTCGACGAGGACGGCGAGATCGTGCTGTCGCTCGACCTCGGCACTCGGCCCTGACCGCGATCTGCACCGGAGAGCTGCACCGGAGAGCTGCTCCGATGCTTGGGGCGAGCCTGCCGATGCGACCTGCCCGGGGCGGCTCAGCCCGCGGTGCCCGTGGCGAGCAGGCCGCCGTCGACGCGCACGGTCTCGCCGGTGATCCACGAAGCGCTGTCCGAGCACAGGAAGGCCACGAGCGAGGCGACGTCCTCCGGCGTGCCGAGGCGCTTCATCGGGTACTGCTGCTGCGCCTCCTCCTCGCGACCGCTCCACAACGCCTCGGCGAACTTGGTCTTCACCACGGCGGGCGCGACGGCGTTCACGCGCACCTTCGGGCCGAGCTGCCACGCCAGCTCCTCGGTGAGGCGGATCAGCGCCGCCTTGGACGCGCCGTACGCGCCGATCACGCCGGTGGAGCGCAGGCCGCCGATCGAGGCGATGTTCACCACCGCGCCGCCGTGCTCGCTCATCCACGCCTTCCACGCGAGCTGCGTGAAACCGAGCGCCGCCACGACGTTGACGTCGAAGATCTTCCGCACGGCGGCGAGGTCGGCGTCCATCAGGAAACCGAACTGCGGGTTGATGCCGGTGTTGTTGACCAGCACGTCGATGCTGCCGAACTCCTCGACCGTGCGCGCCACGGCCTCCTCGCGGGACGCGTCGTCACCCGCGTTGCCCGGCACCGCGAGAACGCGGCCGCCCGTGCCGGCCCTGAGCTGCTCGGCCGCCTCCGCGAGCTGGTCGGCCTTGCGGCCGGTGATGGTGACGGCCGCGCCGCGGGAGAGCAGCTCGCGTGCGATGCCGAGGCCGATGCCGCGGGACGCGCCGGTGACCAGCGCCGCCTTGCCCGAGAAGTCTTCACTCATGGTCGGCAAATCTATGCGTCCGGCCACAGGTGGGGAATTCGGTGGTCGCGATCCCGTAGGATGATTCGCGTGATCCTCCTCGAGTAGGCCGCTGTGTACGTGCCGCCCCTGCCGTCTTCCTTGGGGCTGTCTTCCTTGAGGCCGTACCCGGATCCCACTCACCCCGGAGTTCTTCTTGATCACCGCAACCGACATGGAGTTGCGCGCGGGCTCACGCATTCTCGTGAGCGGCGCCAACCTTCGCGTCCAGCCCGGCGACCGCATCGGCCTCGTCGGCCGCAACGGTGCCGGCAAGACCACCTCCCTGCGCGTTCTCGCCGGTGAGGGCCAGCCCTACGCCGGCACGATCACGCGCAAGGGCGAGCTCGGCTACCTGCCGCAGGACCCCCGCGAGGGTGACCTCTCCGTCATCGCCAAGGACCGCGTGCTCTCTGCCCGCGGACTCGACCAGCTGCTCCGGGACATGGAGAAGGCCCAGTCGAAGATGGCCGAGCTGGTCGACCCCGACGAGCTCGACACCGCCGTCACCCGCTACGGCAAGCTCGAGGAGCGCTTCTCCGCGCTCGGCGGGTACGCCGCCGAGTCCGAGGCCGCCCGGATCTGCTCGAACCTCGGCCTGCCCGACCGCGTGCTCGCCCAGCCGCTGAGCACGCTCTCCGGTGGTCAGCGCCGCCGCGTCGAGCTGGCGCGGATCCTGTTCGCCGCCTCCGAGGCCGGTGTCGGCGCGAAGTCGAGCACGATCCTGCTGATCGACGAGCCGACCAACCACCTCGACGCCGACTCGATCACGTGGCTGCGCGGCTTCCTCAAGTCGCACGACGGCGGTCTCGTCGTGATCTCCCACGACGTCGAGCTGCTCGACGACGTCGTGAACAAGGTGTGGTTCCTCGACGCGATGCGCGGCGAGGTCGACATCTACAACCTCGGCTGGAAGAAGTACCTCGAAGCCCGTGCCACGGACGAGAAGCGCCGTCGCCGTGAGCGCGCCAACGCCGAGAAGAAGGCCGGTGCGCTGATGACGCAGGCCGCCAAGATGGGTGCGAAGGCCACGAAGGCCGTTGCGGCGCAGAACATGGCGAAGCGCGCCCAGAAGCTGCTCGACGGCCTCGACGACGTGCGCCAGAGCGACAAGGTCGCGAAGATCAGCTTCCCGTCGCCCGCCCCGTGCGGCAAAACGCCGTTGATGGCGGAGGGCCTGAGCAAGTCCTACGGCTCGCTGGAGATCTTCACCGGCGTGGACCTCGCGATCGACAAGGGTTCCCGCGTCGTCGTGCTCGGTTTCAACGGCGCCGGCAAGACGACGCTGCTGCGGTTGCTGGGCGGCAGCGAGAAGGCCGACGCCGGCAAGGTCGTGCCCGGTCACGGCCTGAAGATCGGCTACTTCGCGCAGGAGCACGAGACGCTCGACCACACGGCGTCGGTGTGGGAGAACATCCGGCACATGGCGCCGGACGAGCAGGAGCAGCGGCTGCGGTCGTTGCTCGGCACGTTCCTGTTCAGCGGCGAGCAGCTCGACCAGCCCGCCGGCACGTTGTCCGGCGGCGAGAAGACCCGGCTGGCGCTCGCCGGCCTGGTGTCGTCGGCCGCGAACGTGCTGCTGCTCGACGAGCCGACGAACAACCTCGACCCGGCGTCCCGCGAACAGGTCCTCGACGCGCTGCGGCGCTACGAAGGCGCTGTCGTGCTCGTGACGCACGACCCCGGCGCGGTCGAGGCGCTGGAGCCCGAGCGGGTGATCCTGCTGCCCGACGGCACCGAGGACCACTGGTCGGAGGACTACCTCGACCTCGTGCAGCTGGCGTGATCTCCACACCTCAAAGGATTACCGAGCGCGTTCTGTGATCAACTGAGCGTGATCGAATCGACCGTTCGGCGATCTCTTTGCTTGATCACCTGGCGTTCTGCCGGATCCTGTTCGATCATTGCGACGACAGGGGCCGTAGAACGGCCCGACCTGCTCGTACGGAAGGCGGGACGAGGTGGCTGACCTGAAGAAGGGTGCCCGGATCACCGGCGCCACGCGGGACAAGCTGGCCGCTGACCTGAAGAAGAAGTACGAAAAGGGCGCGAGCATCCGGGCTTTGGCTGAGAGCACCGGGCGTTCCTACGGCTTCGTGCACCGGGTTCTGTCGGAATCCGGCGTCACGCTGCGCGGTCGCGGTGGCGCCACCCGGACGAAGAAGAAGTAGCCACAACCCAGACTGCTACTCTCCGGTAACTAGCTTCTAGTCCGCCGGAGGTAATGACATGCCAGTGCCCTCGATCGACGCTGGTGTGCTCGACCGCGGTGGCATCCGGCTCGCCATCGCCGGTCCGGTCGCCACGATCACGCTCGATCGTCCCGACGTGCTCAACGCGCAGACGCCTGCCACCTGGCAGGCGTTGCGGCACATCGGCGAGCAGCTGGACCCGGACGTCCGAGTCGTGGTCGTCCGGGGCTCCGGCCGCGCCTTCTCGGCGGGGCTGGACCGGCGCATGTTCACCGGTGAGCCCGTCGACGGTGAGCCCGGTGGCCTGCCGGGGATGCTCTCGCTCTCCGCCGAGGAGGCGGACGCGAAGATCGCCTCCTACCAGGCGGGGTTCACCTGGTTGAGCGACCCGGCACGGGTGACGATCGCCGCGGTGCAGGGGCATGCCATCGGCGCGGGCTTCCAGTTGGCGCTGGCGTGCGACTTCCGCGTGCTCGCCGAGGACGCGCGTTTCTGCATGGCCGAGACCGGGCTGGGCCTGGTGCCCGACCTCGGCGGGACGCTGCCCCTGGTGCGCCTCGTGGGGTACTCGCGCGCGGCCGAGCTGTGCGTGACTTCCCGCCGCGTGTCGGCCGAGGAGTCGCTGCGGATCGGCCTCGCGAACTCCGTCGTGCCCCTGGACGGGCTGGACGCCGCGGTCGAGGAGCTCGTGGCCGCCGTGCTGAAGCCGCTGCCGGGCGCCGTCTCGGAGACGCTGGCGCTGATCGCGGCGGCGGCCGACGGGCCGGAGCCGCAGGCGCAGCTCGCGCTGGAGCGGGCCGCTCAGCTGCGCCGGCTGCGTTCTCTCGCGGCTCTTTCCGCTCAAAGCTGAACTTTTCCGCCTTCCAGCCGCGCGCGAAGGAATTGTCAGACCGCTGTGCTGTTCTAGTCAGCGTGGACGGCTACAGCTCTTGGCGATTCATGATGGGGGTGACCTCGGACGCGCCTTCGAAGGTGCGCCGGGGCACTTTCCGGCGGGTGCTGGCGTTCGCCCGGCCGCACCGGGCGAAGCTGGTGGTGTTCCTGCTGCTGACGGTGGTCTCGTCCGTCCTGGCGGTGACGACGCCGCTGCTGGCGGGCCGCGTGGTCGACGCGATCGTGCGCGGCTCGGTGCCGTCCGTCGTGGTGTGGCTCGCGGTGGTGATCGCGCTGGTCGCCGTGGTCGACGCCGGTCTTGGTGTCGTCGAGCGGTGGCAGTCCACGCGCATCGGTGAAGGCCTGATCTACGACCTCCGCCGCGCCGTGTTCGGGCACGTGCAGAAGATGCCCGTCGCGTTCTTCACGCGCACCCGCACCGGCGCGCTGGTCTCGCGGCTGAACAACGACGTGATCGGCGCGCAGCGCGCCTTCACCTCCACCCTGTCGGGCTTCGTCACGAACATCATCCAGCTGGCGCTGTCGCTCGCCGTGATGTTCACGCTGTCGTGGCAGGTCACGGCGCTCGCGCTGGTCCTGCTCCCCGTCTTCGTGCTGCCCGCCAAGCGGATGGGCCGCCGGATGGCGGAGATGCAGCGCGAGGCCTCCACGCTGAACGCGTCGATGGTCACGCAGTCCACCGAGCGGTTCTCGGCGCCGGGCGCGACGCTCGTGAAGCTCTTCGGGCGGCCGGCCCGCGAGGAGCAGGAGTTCTCGGAGAAGGCCGCGCAGGTCCGCGACATCGGCATCCGCACCGCGATGGCCACCCGGTGGTTCATGACCGGGCTGACGCTGGTGTCCGCGCTGGCCCAGGCGTTGGTGTACGGGCTGGGCGGGTACCTGGCGCTGACCGGGCACCTGGCCGCCGGCACCGTGGTGTCGCTGGCGCTGTTGCTGACCCGCCTGTACGCGCCGCTGACGGCGCTGGCCAACGCCCGCGTCGACGTGATGACGGCGCTGGTGTCGTTCGAGCGGGTCTTCGAGGTGCTCGACCTGAAGCCGATGATCGAGGAGCGCGAGAACCCGCGCACGGTGCCTCCCGGCGCGGTGTCGGTGGAGTTCGACGACGTGCGCTTCGCCTACCCGTCCGCGGAGAAGGTGTCGCTCGCCTCGCTGGAGTCGGTGGCCACTTTGGACACCCGCGGCGGCGAGGAGGTGCTGCACGGCATCAGCTTCCAGGCGGGAGCCGGGCAGCTGGTCGCGATCGTCGGCTCGTCCGGCGCCGGCAAGTCGACCATGGCCTCGCTCGTCCCGCGCCTGTACGACGTGGACTCCGGCGCCGTCCGGCTGTCCGGAGTGGACGTTCGCGACCTCTCGTTCGACTCGCTGCGCGCGACGGTGGGCGTGGTGACCCAGGACGGGCACCTGTTCCACGACACGATCCGCGCGAACCTGACCTACGCCGCACCGGACGCCGACGACGACGAGCTGTGGGACGCGTTGCGCCGCGCCCGGCTGCTCGACCTGGTGACGTCGCTGCCGGACCAGCTCGACACCGTGGTCGGCGAACGCGGCTACCGGCTGAGCGGCGGCGAGCGCCAGCGGTTGACGATCGCCCGCCTGCTGCTGGCCAAACCGCGCGTCGTGATCCTCGACGAGGCCACCGCACACCTGGACTCGGAGTCCGAGGTCGCCGTGCAGGAGGCGCTGACCGAGGCGCTGGACGGCCGGACCGCCCTGGTGATCGCGCACCGCCTGTCGACCGTGCGCAACGCCGACCAGATCCTGGTGCTGGAGCACGGCGAGATCGTCGAACGCGGCACCCACACCGAGCTGATGGCCGCCGGGGGGCGCTACGCGGACCTCTACAACACCCAGTTCGCCGAGCCGCCGGTGGTCGGCGTGTTCCCGACGCCGAAGTTCAGCGAGCGCGCCGAGGTCGCGGGCAGGAGCTGACCCGGGGTTGGCGCCTGTGCGATGGGCGCCTGAGCCGTGACTGGTCGCCGGTGCGGGAGCCGGGACGGTTGTGGGCGCGTGAGGCGGAGCGTGCTGGCCGGGCTGTGTCGGCAGCTCGGCGTCGTGGTCGTGGATCCGCGCGCGTCGAGGGCAGTCGGCGCGGCCGGTCGTGGCGTGTGAGGCGGAACTCGCTGGTGGCGGGCTGTGCCGGCAGCCTAGGGGTCGTGGTTGTGTACCTGCGCATGCCAGGGCGAGCGGCTGGCCTTCGTGCACGGGAAGCGTCGGCAGCCCGACGTTGTGCTTGCGTTCCTGCGCATGCCTGGACGGACGGCATGACGGCGACCATGGGGAGTTGACCGACGGCGGGGCGCTCGTGCTCGCCAAGCACGACAACGACGTCCACGGCAACCCCAAGACGTGCCGCACGACGAAGTTGTGCGGCGCCACCGCGCGAGCCGGCGCCGCGGCCTTCACCACTGAAGCCACGGTCGAGGCCCGCCTACCCGACGTCCACGGCAACCTCAGGGCGAGCGGACAGAAACCCAAGACGTCCCCACGAGAGCGGCGGTTCAGCGCTTGAGGAAGGCGGCCGTCGCGTTCAGCGCGCTCTGCGACGACCCCGCGTTCTCCACGAAGACGGCGAACGCCACGTTGCCCTGGTAGCCGACGAACCAGCCGTGCTCGGCGCCGCCGCCCGCCTCCGCGGTGCCGGTCTTGCCCGCCAGGCCGGGGATTCCCGCCAGTTGCCTGGCCGTTCCGGCGGTGACCACCTCGCGCATCATCGCCCGCAGCGGCCCGAGCACCGATGCCGGAGGGCCCGCCGCCACGTCGTTGGGGACCGGTGGTTTGCCGCGCAGCAGCGTCGGCGTGGGCTGCTTGCCGGAGACGACGGTGGCGGCCACCAGGGCCATGCCGAACGGGCTCGCCACCACGTTGCCCTGGCCGATGCTGTTCTCCACCTGCTGGTCGCCCGTCGCCGGTGGGACCTTGCCGGTGTTCGTGTCCGCGCCGGCGATCGTCCAGTCGGCGCCCAGGCCGAAGCGCTTCGCCATGTCCGGCAGGGCGTTGGGCGGGAGCTTGGCGCCCAGCTCGCCGAAGGTCGTGTTGCACGACAGGGCGAAGGCCGTGTGGAACGGCAGGCTGGCGTGGCCGAAGTCGGCGTTGCTGATGCGGCGGGTGCCGATCGTCGCCGTGGCGGGGCACGGCAGGGCGGTGTCGGGCCGGGTCAGGCCCGCGTTCAGGGCGGCGGCCGCGGTCACGATCTTCATCGTCGAGCCGGGGACGTAGCGGCCCACGAACGGGTTGGTGCCGGACAGCGCCCTGTTCTGCGCCACGGCGAGGATCTCGCTCGTGGAGGCCTCGACGGCGACGATCGCCGCTCCCCGGGGCAGGCCGTCCACCGCGGCCTGGGCCGCTGCCTGGCGGGCCGGGTCGATGGTGACGGTGATCTTCTCGCCGGCTTCCGGCTTCTTGCCGTCCAGCGCGGTGAAGGCGGTACCGGAGGCGATGCCCACCTCCCAGCCGTCGGTGCCCTTCAGGTCTCCCACCTGGCCGGTGATCGTGGTGAGCAGGCCGGCGGGAATCGTGCCCTGGACCAGCGGACTGCCGTCGCGGCCCAGCAGAGCGCCGTCGGCCACGGCCTTGCGGTAGGTCAGGGACGCGCCTTCGGTCAGCTGCGGGTGGATGACCGCCGGTGTCCAGCGGACCTTCCAGGCGCCGTCGACGCGGCGCATCGGGATGGTCACGTCGTACTTCAGCAAAGCCGAGTTCGGCATCGTCCAGGTCACGGAGGCGGCGATCTCCGCCGTGGTCGCGTCGGGTTTCGGCGGCTGCACCGCGGCCAGGCGGGCCTGGTAGGCCGACGTGCCCATGCCCGTCCTGGTGGCGGTCAGGGCCGGTGCCGCCACCGGTGGCGCGTCGGTCGCCGCGGCGGCCGACGCGGTGTCGGCGGAGAACGCCTTGTTCACGAACGACTGGGCCACCTGCGCCGGTGTCTCGACGGTCACGGGCCGCTCGCTCGACCCGGCCGATCCACCGCCCCAGAGCATCGCGCCCGCCACCCCGACTGTCGTCGCCGTGGCGAGCGCGCCGCCGACCAAGATCCACTTACGAGTTCTCGGCTCCACCATCGTCAAAATCCCCCCGGATCTCCGTGTTCCCCGGTGGGAGACTAACGCGGGACAGCTCGGCCGCCCCGCGGTTCGCCGTCATCCGAGCTGCGGGATGCGGGTTTGGTAGTGCCTGAGCAGGTCGGCGTTGGCAGCGTCGCCGCCCTCGACGTTCGCGCTGCGCCACAACGGCAGTTGCACACCGGTCTCGGCCGCCTTGTCGACGAGGCGGACCATCAGCAGGTTCCACAGGAACGCCGTGGCGATGGTGGAGATGGCCGCGGTGATCGGGGCCTGCGGCGGGTAGGTGGAGTCGCCGGGCGGGACGAGGTTGTCGAGGACCACGGTCGCGACCTCGGCCAGCGTCACGCCGGCCCGGCGGGGTGCCTGGGCGCTGGAGGCGGCGGAGGTGACCGCCACCACCGGGCAGCCGGAACCGGCGGCCTCCTGGGCGAGCTCGACCGGGTAGTGGTTGACGCCCGAGGTCGAGAAGACGAAGAGCACGTCGTGCGGCGCCAGGCCGGCTTCGCGCAGGACCTCGCTCGCGAGACCCGACCGGCGTTCGGCGGAGGTGCTGCTGATCGCGCCGTGCATCGGCAGCAGCTCGGGGTGGTAGACCGGGCGGACGCAGGCGAGGCCGCCTGCCCGGTAGAAGGTCTCGGCGACCGCTGCGAGCGAGTGCCCCGCGCCCGCGGTGAGGATGGTCCCGTCCGCCTGGACGGCGGCGAGCACGAGCTCGGCCACGTCGTCGAGCGCGGCCGCGTTGTGCTGTTCGACGCGGGTCAGGTGCGTGCGCACGAGGGTGCCGTAGTCGGACCCGGTCACGGTGTCGGTCGTCATGCGGGTCAGTAGTACCGGATCGCCGGGGGCGTCACCAGTAACCCGAGCGCCACGAACCCCGATACGCGCGATGCGAGGACAACTGCGCGCGGCGGACGGGGGTGGGTTTGACCAGAGGGCGGTTCTACACCTGGGTGGCTTTGACGGCGGTGTTCGCGGCCGCGGGTGCCACGCACATCGCACTGGCGGTGACCTACTCCGAGCTGTGGCCGGCGTGGGCGGCGCTGGCGCTGCTCGTCGTGGCCGCCGGGTGCGCCCGCGCGGCCGTGCACGTGCGTCCTTAGGGCGCGGCCGGGTGACCCGGCAGGTCCTCGGGGCGGTCCACGTCGGCACCGTCCGCCACGTCGGCGCAGTCGACGTGGCGGACGGTGTTCGCCCGCAGGTAGTCCCGCGCGCCCTGGTCGCCCGCCGCCGAGGCCACCACGCCGGGGAAGTGGTCCGAGCCGATCAGCACCGGGTGCCCCACCACGCCGTCGTAGACGGCCCGCGCCAGGGCTTTCGGCTCGGCGAGCGCCATCACCCGGCGCAGGGCGGCGACGGTGACGCCCGGTGTGTCCACGGGCAGCACCACGACCGCGTCGACGATGCCCACCGCGCGCAGACCCGTCCGCAGCGACGAGCCCATCCCGGTTTCCCAGTCGGGGTTGTCGACCACCCGGACGCCGTCCAAGCGGGCCTTGGCCCGCACTTCGCCTGCCCGCGCGCCGAGCACGACGACGACCGGGTCGCAGCCGGCGGCTTTCAGCAGTGCGGCCGCCGAGTCGGCGAACAGCTCGCCGTTCAGCGACACGAGGGCTTTCGGGGTGCCGAACCGGCGACCGGCCCCCGCAGCTAGCAGGAGGCCGGCCACGCGCATGCCCCGAACCTATCGCGTCCGGACCGCGCGTTCACGACGAGGACCGCCCTGCGCGGGCTAACCGGTCACGCGCGCGAGCTGGAAGCCCAGCGCCATCCGCGACCGGGTGCCGTACCGCTGTTGCAGCTGGGCCACCACGGCGCGCACCGTGCGGCTGCTCATGCCGAGCCGGGCGGCGACCTGGTGGTCGGTGGCACCCTCCAGCAGCAGTTCGACGATCTCCGCCTCCCGGCTCGACAGACCTGTCTCGTCGGGTCCGCCCTGCGGTGCGCGGGCGTCCGACCACATGAGCTCGAAGAGGTCGCCGTACGTGGTGGCGAGCGGGTTGCGCAGCAGCATCGCGCCCACGTTGAGGTCGTCCGCGGCGAGCGGCAGCACCGCGCTGCGGTCGTCGAAGACGAGCATGCACCGGGAGGGCTTGGCGAGCACCCGGACCGACATCCGGTGCCGTGGCCCCAGGTGCCGGGCGACGGTGGGGTCGAGCAGCAGGCGTCCGCGTTCGGTGGCGGTCGCCAGGTCGAGGAGAGCGCTGTCGAGACCACCCCGGCTCGACAGCACGACGCGTACGGACGTGCAGCGAACCAGGAGGTTCTCCAACACGCGCATGGCGGCGGTGCGGTCGTGCAGAAGCTCGACGAATTCGGTGCCGACTGCTGGAGATCGTCGCAACGACTCGCCTTTCTCCCGTGGTCCGACTGGAGTCATCATGCTGGCATTTGTCGTATCGGTTGTTCTAGCTCCATCCAGGCGATGTTTCGACGTCGAACGACTTTGAATTGTCGACAAATTCACCGGTGGTGAGTTTGCCATAGAAATCATTGATGGCCAGCAGCTCGTCATGCGTTCCCTGCGCGATCACCTCACCCGCGTGCAATACCACGACACGGTCGGCCTCGCGAATTGTCGACAACCGGTGCGCGATGACCAGCAATGCGCACTCCCGGGTCGCCTGCCGGATCGCCCGGTGCAGCGCCCGCTCGTTCACCGGGTCGAGGTGCGCTGTCGGTTCGTCGAGAAGGAGCAGCTCAGGGCGGGTGAGCAGGGCTCTGGCCAGTGCGATGCGCTGACGTTCCCCACCGGACAACGCGCGTCCGCGTTCGCCGAGCGGGGTGTCCAGGCCGGCGGGCAGCCGCGCCACGAGTTCGCCGATGTTGGCCAGTTCCAGCACCTCGCGAAGATCGTGGTCGGACGCGTCCGGCGCCGCGTACCGGAGATTGTCCCGCAGCGTGCCGTTGAGCACCGGCGAGTCCTGGTCGACCAGTGCGATTCGGCCACGCCATTGGTGGCGGGAAAACGTCCGGATGTCCACGCCGTTTGCCAGCAGCGCGCCCGAAGCGGGCTCGTAGAACCGCTCGATCAGGGAGAACAGCGTCGACTTGCCGGCACCGGACAGCCCGGCCAGGGCGACGTGCGAGCGCGGCTCGACGGTGAACGACACACCGCGCAGCACGGGGCGGTCGCGGTAGCGGAACCAGACGTCGCGGAACTCGAGGGCGAGCGGGGTCCGCCGGGGCACCGCGTCACCCGAGGCGTCCTCCACGGGCAACGACTGCGCCTCGGCGACCCTGCCGAGGGCGCCCATGCCCTTCTGCAGCAGCCCGACGCCCTGCAGCACCGAGGTGAAGGGGATCACCAGGTAGGTGGCGTAGAGCAGGAACGCCATCAGGTCGCCGACCGACGCCGCGTCCTTCGCCACCCGCGTGCCACCGACCAGCAGCACGACGAGCAGCGAGCCGCGCATGGCCAGCTCGACGGCCGGGCTCATCACGGACGTGATCCGCGCGGCCCGCACGCCGGCGGCACACGCCTGCTCGGCGCGCCGCCCGATCAGTTCCTCCTCGCGTTCCTCGGCGCGGCAGGCGCGCACGGTGCGCAACGCTCCGAGCGCGCGCTCCAGGTCGGCTGTCATGTCACCGACCCCGCGCTGCATCTGCTCACCCGCCGCCCGCAGCCTGCCGAGCAGCGAGTACACGACCAGGGCCGCGACGACGACCGTCCCCATGACCCACGCGAACAGCACCGGGTCGATCAGCAGCATCAGCACGACGGTGCCCGCGCCGGTGAGCGTGCCGGTGATGAGCTGGACCGACGCGGTGGAGACCACCTCGCGCAGCACCGTCGTGTCGGTGCCGACCCGCGACATCAGGTCGCCGACCCGGTGCTCGTCGAACTCCTTCATGCGCAACCGGAGCAGCCGCGCCACGAGCCGGCGGCGCACGCCGAGAACGACCCGTTCTCCCGTGCGCTCCAACAGGAACAGCCCGACGCCGTCGACGCACGCCTGCACCGCGAACAACGCCGCCATCGCCACGGGCAGCTCCCACGGCACGGAAGCCGTCGAGGCCGCGTCGACGGCCTGGCGCAGCAACTGCGGTTGCAGCAGACCGAGCCCGGCCGCCACCAGCGTCGCCGTGACGGCCACCGCGAGCGGGCGAACGTGCCCGGAGGCCAGCCGGAACAGGTCGAGCGTTCTCATACCGTCATCAGCGGCCGGAAGTACTGCGCGGGCACGTTCTCGTCGACCGGCACGCCGTCCGCCTCGACCCACGCGTGCGCCCCGAACGGTGGCATGACCCGGACGCCGGCGCACCACGTCGGCCAGGTGCCGGACATCCGGCTCAGCACCACCACGGCCACGGACCTCGGCAGGCACCCCTGCGGGCCGAGGCAGCGCAGGCTCACCGCGAGCACCGCGTCCCGCGCCGCCTTGGCGCTCTCGTAGCCGGCGGGCCGGGCACCGCGGCGCAGGACACCGAGCACCTGGCGCAGCCGGCGCGGGGTGAGCTTCGCCAGCGGGATCGCGACGGCGACCGCGAGCCGGGCGGCGACCCGGCGGCCGAACGGGACACCGGCCGGGCGGGTCAGCGAGCTCGGGGTGGTCACGCCGTCACCAGCCCGGCCGTGCGCAACCCCGCCACCAGCACCGACACGTCCTCGCGCGCCCGCGCCTCGTCGACGTCGTAGGCGGAGGTCAGCGCGGTGACGGCGGCGTCCTCGTCGGCCCCGTCGAGCAAGGCCCGCACCACGACCACGCCGGTCGGGTTGAGCTGCCAGTAGTGCCCGGTGCGCTCGTCGAGCAGCACCTGGCCGTAGTCGGTGTCCGCCACCGAGATGTCATCGCGCAGCCGCATGGTCCGCTCCCTGGTCGAGGCTGCGCAGCCACACCTCGCAGCCGATCGTCGAGTACAAGATCGCCGAGCGCAGTTCGGGGGTGTCCGGCCGCAGCGCGAGCTCGGTCAGCCTGCGCCGGTCGACCAGCCCGAGCTCGGCGAGCTTCGAGCCCTCCCACAGCTCGACGAGGTCACCGCGGTGCCGGCGCAGACCCGCGGAGGCCTCCAGCGACGCCTGCGCCTTGTTCGTGCGCGCCAGGCAGTCGTCCGGCACGATCCCGCGCATCGCCTCGGTGAGCACGGGCTTGTAGCGCCACGGCGTCACGCGCTGCGCCGGCCGCACCGAGAGGCAGGCCTCGATCACCCGGTCGTCCAGGAACGGCGACTGGATCGGCAGCCCGGCACGCGCGCTCATCTGCTCCCACTGCCGGATGATCCGGCAGGAGGACAGGATGGGCTCCAGATCACCGTGCTCACCTCGGGTGCGCCCCAGCGGCTCCGCTGTCCGCGCGGCCTCCCGCAGCGCGTCGCGGGCGAGCGCGTGCGCCTCGGGGGTCACCCAGTCGAACAGGCGCGGCCCGCTGCCCCAGCTGAGCATCCCGGTCACGGTCGGCTCCCGTCCGGCGCGGAGGTCGTCCGCCTCGTCCGCGAGCCACGCCCGGTAGGACCGCGAGTCGGCCAGCGCCGCGATCATCGGCCGCAGCGGCCAGTGGAACAACGCCCGGAAGGCCCGGAGCTGGCGGAGCGCGAACAACGGCCGGCTGCGCAGCAGCGAGTGGTAGTGCGCCTCGGAGCACCAGGCGACGTGGTCACCGCCGATGCCGGTCAGCCGGACCCGGCAGCCCTTGTCCGCCAAGCCGTTCAGGTCTTCGAGCAACCGCTGGCGGTCCATCACCCCGATGGTCGGCTCGTCCATCGGGTCGTCCACTCCCAGCAGGTTCTCGTACACCAGCGGGATCCGTTCGGCCGGCCACACGACGTGCTCGACCGCGGGCAGGTGCGCCGCCGCCCGCCGCGCCCACGCGACGTCCTCGTCGACCGGGTCGAGCGAGGGCCACGTGCTGGCCACCACCCGCGCCGGCGAGCGGGCCGCGAGGAACGTGATCGACGTGGAGTCGAGCCCACCGGACAGGTCGCACGCGACGGTCCCGCCCCGGCGCGTGCGCACGTCGACGGCCCGCGTGAGAGCGTCCGCGATCAGGGGAGCGGACTCGGCGAGGCCGCGCACCGGTTCCGGTGCGTGCCACCACCGGGTCGTCCGTGCGCGGTCGCCGTCCAGCAGCAGTGCGCTTCCCGGCGGCACGCACTCCACGCCGCGCCACATCGTCCGCTCCAGCAACGGGTGCGGCGTGGGGAACAGCAACCGCACGGCGAGGCTCTGCTCGTCGAGCGGCGCCCCGCCCAGCACGTCGGCCCGGTCGGCCGCGACGACGACACCGCCGATCCTGCGGTGGAACACCAGCCGCAGCCCGGACGCCGTGCCCTGGACCCGGCACCGCCCGCCCAGCGAGGCGACGAGGTGGAAGCTGCCCGCGAGCGTCCTCGCGAGCTCGTCGAGGTGGGCGAGGTCGCGCAACCCGAAGGCCGCGCGTTCCAGCTCCACGGCGCTGACCGGGCACCAGCCGATCACCGCCAGCCGCACGTCGCCCACCGCCGCGGCGGTGATCTCGTCGTCGCTCCAGCGGCCGACGAGCCACGGACGTCCCGACGCGTGGGTGAGCGTCTTCGGCGCACCAGTGCGACGGGCCACGGCGAGCGCGGCCTCGTGGTCGGGTAGGACCACGAAGTGCGCCTCGCCATGACCCTGCGAGCCTTGGTCAGGCATCGGCTGCGCGGTGGTGTCGCGTCAGTTCTTGCTGAGGATCAGCCGGTCGTTGCCCGACCTGCCGAGCAGGCCCGTCTGCGCTTCGAACGAGCCGAGGTCGATCAGCTGCGGGGTCTCGTACATGGTTCGCACCTCTCCTTGAGGGGATCTTCGGTCAGCGCGCGCAAACCGAACGTAACGAGAGGACCGAACCGGTGACCAGGCGAAACGGCTTCCGCTTCCGGCAGTTGCCGCAAGCGGAAAACGGGTTTAGGCGAGGTGCTCGAGGAGAAGTGAGCTCGTCGCCTCCGGCACCTCCTCGGGAATCCAGTGGCTCACGTCCTCGACCATCTCGAACCGGTACGCGCCCGTGCACCACTTCTCGGTCTCGAACGCGGCCACCGACCCGAACGCCACGTCCTCGGTGCTCCACACGTACATGGTCTTGACGCCCACCGCGTCCGCCGCGCCCTGCGGCTTGCCCGCGCGGTACCAGTTGAGGGCGGCGGTGAGCGCGCCCGGCTCGCTCAGGCGCTGGACGTACTCGTCGACGTGCGACTGCCGCACCCGGTACTCGAACATCTGCCGCAGCGCGTGCGCGTTGTTGTCGAGCATCCGCTTCTCGGTGCTGCGCTCGCGCCAGTCGAGCATGTACTGCGACCGCATCCGCTGTTCCTCGTCGGTCTGCAGCGCGGTCTTCAGCGCCGCGGGGTGCGGGGTGGAGAACACCGACAGCGTCCGCAGCCGGTCCGGGTGCTCGATCGCCGTCCACCAGGCGACGGCGCCGCCCCAGTCGTGGCCGACGAGGTCGAAGGTGGACCAGCCGAGCGCGTCCGCCATCGCGATCACGTCACCGACCAGGTGCGTCACCGAGTACTCGGACGCCTGCTCCGGCCGCACGCCGGGGGAGTAGCCGCGCTGGTCGGGGGCGACGGCGCGGAAGCCGTTCACGCCGAGCACCGCCACCTGGTGCTCCCACTCGATGGCGGCCTCGGGAAAACCGTGCAGCAGCAACACCGGGCGGCCGTCCTCGGGGCCGGCCGCGATGGCGTCGAAGGTGCCGGTCGCGGTCTTGATGCTGAGGTGCTCGATCACGGGTGCGAACCCTACTGCTTGAGTTCCCGCGAGACGTCCCGTGCAGATGTAGCCGGGTACGCCCGCAGTTCGTCCATGATGTGACCCGACTCCCAAGGGGTGAGCCGAAAGCCGTGTCGTCACGAACAACGGGCGTGCATCCGCATGTCGACGTGCTGAAACCGCCGGCCGGTACGAACGCCGTCGTGCTCGTGCTGCACGGCGGCCGGGAGCGCGGCACCGAACCCGTCCGGCGTCACAACCTCGCGTACCTGCGGATGGTTCCCGTGGCCCGCGCGTTGCGCGCACCCGGTGTCGAGGTCTGGAACCTGCGCTACCGGGTGCGCGGCTGGAACGCGCCCGTCCTCGACCCGGTGGAGGACGCGCGGTGGGCGTTGGACGAGATCGCCGGGGTTCGCCCGGGAGCACCGGTCGTGCTCGTCGGGCACTCGATGGGAGGCCGGGCCGCGGTGCGGGTCGCCGGCCACCCGAGCGTCATCGCGGTGTGCGCGCTCGCGCCGTGGATCGTGCCCGGCGAGCCGTTCGAGCAGCTCAGGGGCAGGTCGTTGCTGATCGCCCACGGCGACCGGGAGCGGACGACCGACCCCGCCAGGTCGCTGTGGTTCGCGCGGCAGGCGAAGACCGTGACGGACCGGGTCGCGCGGTTCTCGGTCGTGGGCGACGGCCACGCGATGCTCAGGCGGGCGGGGGACTGGACGCGGCTCGTCGTCGACTTCGTCCACGGAGAGCTCGGGCTCCGGCCGATGGCGCCGGACATCGCGAAGGCCATGCGGGAGGCCTCGCCGCGTGGCCTCGACGTGCCGTTGGCGGCGTCGCGCCGCTGAGGTCGCTCCCGGACTGGGCCATTCGGACCACGTTCTCCCCCGGAAGGGTGCTGCTTCCCCCACCCGGCTGGACTTCGTGGTCCTCTTGCAAGCAGGCGGTATCAAACGGCTCGCTGCGTTCTCTACTTCAGTGAAGCCCCTAGTGTCGCTGTAGTGGAGGAGGTCGCGGGATGGTGCAGACCACAGCCGTGCGGTCCGGTGGCGGTGTCGCGGTCCTCTCGCCCGCAGAAGACGTGGGGGCCAGGAACTCGCCAGCGCCCGTGCGCCGCCGGGTGCGCCGGGCGCCGGTCTCCAGCCAGTGGCTCGCCGAAGCCGAGTTCACCGATCTCGTCGACGCCGCCCTGGACGGGGAGAGACGGGCGGTCGAGCACCTGCTCGGCCGGATCCAGCCGCTGATCGTGCGCTACTGCCGCGCGCGGGTCGGTGGCCGCGAACGCACGCTCGTGTCAGCCGAGGACATCGCGCAGGAGGTCTGCGTGGCGGTGGTCGGCGCGCTGTCCAAGTACCGCTACGAGCCGGGCTCGTTCCTGGCCTTCGTCTACGGCATCGCCGCGCACAAGGTCGCCGACGCCCGCCGCCGCGCCGTCCGCAACCGCGCCGAGGTCGTGCCGGAGCTGCCGGACTGCCCGTCGCTCGAGGACGGCCCGGAGCAGCACGCCGTCAACGGCGAGATGATGGCGCAGGTCTCCCGGTTGCTGCACAAGCTGCCGCCACGCCAGCGCGAGATCCTCGTGCTGCGGGTGGCCGTCGGCCTGTCCGCCGAGGAGGTCGCGCTGGCCGTCGGGTCGACGCCGGGCGCCGTGCGCGTGGCCCAGCACCGCGCGCTCACCCGGATGCGGGAGATGATCGCGGAAGAGGGCTAGCGAGGTCCGAGAACCTCGCGGCCACGGCGGTGACCAGCACCAGCGCCCCGAGCACGAGCAACGCCGCGCCACCGCCGGTCAGGCTCGCCAGGAACCCTCCGAGCACCGGCGCGAGCGGGGTCAGCACCCGGCTGGCCAAGGTCGTGATGCCGTCCAGGCGGCCCATCATGTCCTCGGGGACCATTTCGGTGTACAGCGCGGAGACCACCACGTTGATCAACGGCGTGACGACGGCCGTGACCGCCAGAGGCACGAACGGCCAGAAGACACCGAACGGCAGTGCCATCGCGGTGGTGCACAGCCCGAAGACCACGAGCACCACGACGATCAGCTTGCCGGGAGCGAGCGTGACCCGGACGGCGAGCAGCGATCCGAGGACCCCGCCCACGCCGATGCCCGCGAACACCACGCCGGTGTCGAGCGCCGTGCCACCGCGTTCGCCCACCAGCACGATCACCGGCAGCAGCGTGGCACCGCCGAGCAGGTTGAGCACCAGGAACACACCGGTGAGGTTGCGCAGGCCCTTCTGCCGCCAGAGCCAGGCGCCCGCTTCCTTGACGTCGTGCCGCATCTTCTGGCGTGGGCGTTGTTCAGTCCGCGCAGGGATCTTGGCGAACCACGCGCAGACTGCCGCCACGGCGAACGTGATCGCATCGACGACGAAGGGCACCGCCCGTCCGGCGGCCATCAGGAGCGCGCCCAGCGGTGGCCCGGCGACCCGTGCCGCGTGGCCGCGCGCCTCCTCCTGCGCGTAGGCGGTCCTGAGCTGCTCCTTCGGCACCACGGCCTGGATCGCGGTCGTGCGCGCGGGGGTGGAGAACGCCGTGCACACCCCGTCGACGGCCGCCAGCACGAGGAAGACGGCGATGTGGGCGCGGCCGGTGAGGACCGCGGCGGCCAGCGCGGCCGCGGCGCCCGCCTGGACCACCTGGCTCCACACCAGCACGGCCCTGCGGTCCCAGCGGTCGACCTGCACCCCGGCCGGCACCAGCGCGACGATCATCGCGGTCGCCCGCGCCCCGGCGACCACGCCGGCCCAGAACGGCGACCCGGTGAGCGCGATGATCAGCAGCGGTGCCGCGAGCGCGGTGACCGCGGTACCGAGCTGCGAGACGGCTCCGCCGGACCACAACAGCTGGAACTGGACGTTTTTCCTGAGCGGAACCCCCATGACCGTCGTTTCTAACGCATGACCGCCCGGTCGGGGTGGCAAAGTTCACGCATGGCTGATCCCGACTACGACGTTCTGCTGACGGGCACCGTCTTCCTCGACATCATCTTCACCGGCCTGCCCCGCCCACCGGCCGCGGGAACCGAGGTGTGGGCCGACGGGCTCGGGTCGTGCCCCGGCGGGATCGCGAACCTCGCGGTGGCGTTGCGCCGGCTGGAGCTCAAGACCGCGCTGGCGGCGGCGTTCGGCGAGGACGCGTACGGCGACTTCTGCTGGGACGTGCTGGCCGACCAGGAGGGCGTCGACCTGTCCTACTGCCGCCGGTTCTACGGCTGGCACTCGCCGGTGACCGTCTCCATGGCGATGGAACGCGACCGTTCGATGGTCACGCACGGGCACAAGGCGCCGGTGATCGCGGACGATCTCTTCAACCCACCGCCCTCGGCGAGGGCGTGCTTCGTGCACATCCAAGCCGAGGACGAGCAATGGGTCCGCACGGCGAAGGACAACGGCGCGAAGCTCTTCGCCGACATCGGCTGGGACCGCACCGGCGCGTGGTCGCCGGAGCTGTTGCGACGCCTTGACGGTTATGACGTGTTCCTCCCGAATCATGTGGAGGCGCAGGGGTACACGCGCACCGACACCCCGGAGGCGGCGGCGCGCAAGCTCGCCGAGCACGTGCCGGTGGTGGTCGTCACACGGGGAGGCGGGGGAGCGGTCGCGGTCGACAGCGCCACCGGCGAATGCGTGGACGTGCCGGGGCTCAACGTCGCGCAGCTCGACGCGACTGGTGCGGGAGACGTGTTTGGCGCGGGGTTCGTGATGGGCACTCTGGCCGCGTGGCCGCTGGAGCACCGGGTGCGTTTCGCGAACCTGTGCGCCGCGCTGTCCGTGCAGCACTTCGGCGGTTCGCTGTCGGCTCCCGGCTGGGGCGACATCGCGGTCTGGTGGCGGACGGTGAGCAGGCGGCCCGATGAAGAACTGTCGCGCTACGGGTTCCTCGACGACGTGCTGCCCGACCACGCGGGCGTCGAGGTGCGCAGGGCCAGCCCGACGATCGGCCTGCGGTTGCTCCGGTAGGTTGAAAGCAGTCGATCAGCGGACGCAACCTCACGGGCCTCTCGCGCGACTTAATACGTAGGGAATCTCTGGGGTTTGTCCGGAAGGAGTCGCGGGTTGTTCGCCGCACGCGCGTCAGGCTTGGTCAAGTTGCTGGGGTTGTGCCTGACGGCGGGTGTGCTCCTCGCCGCGATGGTGTTCCCGTTCGTCGGAGGTCTCGGTCTCGCGTCCAACCGCGCGGCCGACACCGTCGACCAGACGTCGGGAGATCTCGCGAAGGGTGAGCTGCCACTCGTCACGACGATTCAGGACATGAACGGCGAGCCGATCGCCTACCTGTACGACCAGTACCGGGTTCCGCTGGAGTCGCAGCAGATCTCGGACACGATGAAGGCCGCGATCCTCGCGATCGAGGACAAGCGCTTCTACGACCACCAGGGCGTCGACTGGCAGGGCATCGCCCGTGCCGCCGCCAAGGCCGGTGTGGACGGTGGCGCGACGCAGGGCGCGTCGACGCTCACGCAGCAGTACGTGAAGAACTACATGGCGTTCGTGCTCGGCGCCGACAACGAGCAGGCGGCCTGGGAGAAGGCCACCGAGGCGACCATCGGCCGGAAGATGCGCGAGGCGCGCGTGGCGCTGCAGCTCGAGCAGCAGATGACGAAGGAAGAGATCCTCACCGGCTACCTCAACATCGTGCCGCTGGGCAACCAGACCTACGGCGTCGGTGCCGCGGCCAAGGCCTACTTCAAGACGACCGCCGACAAGCTGACCGTCCCGCAGGCCGCGCTGCTGGCCGCGATCGCGAACCGCCCGTCGTCGCTCAACCCCGGCGCCGCACCGGAGAAGGCGCTGGAGCGTCGCAACGTCGTCATCGACAAGATGCGCGAGAACGGCGCGTTCGGCACCGACCAGGCCGAGGCGGAGAAGAAGGCCGAGGAGTACAAGGCCGCGCCGCTGGGCGTCGTCGAGGACCTGCAGATCCTGCCCAAGGGCTGCGTCGGCGCCGGTGACGGCCCGATCTACGGCTTCTTCTGCTCCTACCTGCTCGACTACCTGCGCCAGGCGGGCATCACGAACAAGGAGCTGCAGCGCGGCGGCCTGACCATCAAGACCACGCTCGACCCGAAGGCCACCAGGGCCGCGAAGCAGTCGGCCGAGCAGCAGGTGCCGAAGACCCAGGACGGCATCTCGAACGTCATGTCCGTCGTCGAGCCGGGCAAGGACAAGCACCGCGTGCGCGCCCTCGTCGCCTCCCGCGACTACGGCAACAAGGCCGAGCTCGGCCAGGTCGCCCGCCCCGTGCCCGCCGAGGTGCTCCCGTTCGGCCCCGGCTCGGTGAACAAGGTCTTCACCGCCGCCGCGGCCCTGGAGAAGAACATCACGGGCATCGACAGGTCGATCGACGTCCCCGCCGTTTACTACTCGCGCGTCTACCCGAACGGCGGCGCGCCGTGGAAGGTCGAGAACGCGGGCAAGTACGGCGAGAAGATGACGCTGACCCAGGCCCTCGCGCAGTCCCCGAACACGGGCTTCGTGATCCTGCAGGAGCAGACGGGCCTCCACAGCGTCGTCGACATGGCCTACCGCCTGGGCATGCGCGAGACCCTGCAGGGCGTGAACCGCGCCGGCGAGCCGCTGAAGAGCGACAAGTCCAACGGCCCGTCCCAGGGCGACTGGACGAAGCAGAACAACGCGGGCTCCTACACCCTCGGCCCCGGCGCCACCAGCGTCCTGGAGCTGGCCAACGTCGCCGCGACCATCGTCTCCAGCGGCACCTGGTGCCCGCCGTCGCCGGTCGAGAAGGTCCTCGACCGCTACGGCAAGGAAATGCCGCTCAAGGAAGCGCGGTGCGAGCAGGCCGTGGAGCCCGACCTGGCCAACTCCCTGGCCCAGGGCATGTCCCAGGACACCACCGGCTCGGGCACGGCGGCCACCGCGGCCTCCGCCTCCGGCTGGAACCGCCCGGCCATCGGCAAGACCGGCACCACCGAGGAGCACAAGTCGGTCGCCTTCATGGCCGCGACCCCGCAGTACGCGGGCGCCGTCATGACCTACGCCGACGGCAACCGCCCCGAGGTGATCTGCGCGAACCCGATCCGCTTCTGCCCCGGCAGCTCGCAGGGCGTGTTCGGTGGCCAGGTCGCCGCGCCGACGTGGTTCAACGCGATGAAGGTGATCCACGAGGGGCTGCCGGTGGCACCGCTGCCGCCCGCCGCCGCGAGGTACAGGTAAGTCGGACCGGGTGACACCAGGCCTGGTCTGGTGAGGCAGGTCGAAGCGTGGGCCGTCGGACGCCGAGTGCGTCCGGCGGCCTTGTGCTGTGGAGCGGGGGTCACCGCCTTCGGTGGTGGCGGTGGAGCGGGGGTCACGGCCTTCGGTGGTGGTGCCGGGGGAGTCGGGTCACCGCCTTCGTCGGTGCCGGTGGAGTGGGGGCACCGCCTCGGGGCACGTGCGTTCGACAGCGCCGCAGGCTGACGCAGGGGTCCCCTCGGGTTTCGGGCCCCCCGCGACCCAACTTAGTCCGCAGGTCCGACACTTCCGGTGATCTTCGCTCTCGACGGCAGTGGTCCGGAGCAGTGCGTCAGGACACCTGACGCGACAAGTCAGTCCGGAGAGCGGCCACGCCGGGCGCCCCCAACCGCGCCGGTGACCCATTCGCCGGAACCGGCGCCCGAGCGAGCCGCCTCCTGCGCCGCGCCACCGCGAGCCGGCCCGCGCCACCGCAACAGAGCAACCAACGGGCCGCCCATCGCAGCGAGTCAGCCCTGAAAATCCAACGGCCCCAAACCCAACCCTCACCTGCCCCGCGAAACCTTTCACGATAAAGCGACTGACCAGTACAAACGCTAAGACGGGGATTGGTCCAAACCGAGGTAACCGAGCCCTGAACTGATCAGCTACGCAGAGTGACAAACAGTGGGCCTAATCACCCGAACGCCCACTTCGCTTGCCTCTGGCCGTGACGCGAGGTTACGTTCTGCGCCGCATGTCACGGTTCGATAACTGCAAGGACACGGAACGCCTCCCGAAGCGGTCCAGTCCACCACCGGGCCCCCGAAGCCCGCAGCCAGGCCCCCCGATGCCAGGCGAAGCGCGGTTAGCCGAACTCCCCCGAGTGCATGGAGGCAGTTTTGGCACGGCATCGAGCGAAGGGCCCCCTGGTCGACGTGATCACCAGAGTGGACCTGGACCGCAAGAAGGCCGTTGCGGCGGTGGTCGCCGCGGGCGCCCTCGCCGGCGCCGGTTTCGCCCAGGCGATGACCACGGTCTCGCCGGTCGACCGCATCGTCCCCATCGCGGCGACCAAGAACCTGGCCGCGGCGATGACCGCGCAGCCGCAGGAGCCGCAGACGATCCACTCGCTGGACACCAGCGCCGAGACGCGCAAGCTGTTGCAGGCCGAGCAGATCCAGGCGCAGTTCCACGTCCGCGAGGCGCTGAGGTCCGCGGAGGGCGCGTACGCCAAGCGCCAGGAGGCCGAGCAGGCGCGTGTCGCGGCCGAGCAGGCGCGGATCGCGGCCGAGCGGGCGCGGATCGCGGCTGAGGAAGAGGCGAAGCGGCCCCAGTGCGTCCGGCCCGCCGAGGGGTCGTTCACGTCCGGGTTCGGCGCTCGCTGGGGCACCAGCCACAACGGCGTCGACATCGCGAACGCCATCGGCACGCCGATCGTCGCCGTCATGGACGGCACCGTCGTCGAGGCGGGGCCCGCGTCCGGGTTCGGGCTGTGGGTTCGCGTGCAGCACGCGGACGGCACGATCACCGTCTATGGGCACATGAACACCATCGACGTGCCGCAGGGCGCGGCGGTCAAGGCCGGGCAGCAGATCGCGACGATCGGCAACCGCGGCCAGTCGACCGGACCCCACCTGCACTTCGAGGTGTGGGCCGACGGTGGGCAGAAGGTCAACCCGGTGGGCTGGCTCGCGGCCCGCGGCGTGACGCTCTAGCGCCTGGAACGTTTCGAAAAGTAGTCGAACAGCCACGAAGAGTGGCGATAGTCTCCGTTCACGTCGTCCGGCACCGGGCCCGGCGACGTGGGAACGGGGAGTCGAGCCAGTGATCCACCGCAGTCCCGTGCCGGCGGAGCCCTCGAGCCGTGCCGCCGGGGAGGTCCCGCGCCGGCCGCCCGAGGGCGGTGCCGCGTGAAGGTCCTGATCACCGGCGGCGCCAAGGGGCTGGGCAGGGCGTTCAGCGAGGTCCTCGGCGCACAGGGCCACCAGCTCGTCCTCACCGGCCGCGACGAGCGGGCGCTCGGCCTCGCGCGGGCCGAGCTCAGGGCCGCGGGGGTGGACGTCGAGACGCACGTCGCGGACCTCGCCGACCCCCGCGCGACGCCGAAGGTGATCGAGCACCTCGGCGGGATCGACGTGCTGGTCAACAACGGCGCGCTCGGCGGACCGGTCGGGCCGACCTGGCAGGTCGACGAGACCGAGTGGTGGCACGCGGTCGAGGTCAACCTGCGCGGCACCGCGTCCGCCGCCAACGCCGCGATCCGCGCGATGACGCGCGGCCGGATCATCAACGTGGTCAGCAACGCGGGCGTGCACCGATGGCCCTACGTCACGGCGTACTCGGTGTCGAAGGCGGCCGTGGTCAAGCTGACCGAGAACCTCGCGATCGAGCTGAAGGACCGCCCGATCGCCGTGCTGAGCTACGACCCGGGAATGGTCGACATCGGTTTGATGCGCCGTGGTGCCGGCACCTGTTCCGACGATCCGCACGTGCAACGGATCGCGCGCTGGGTCAGAAGCCAGCGCGCCGGCGGAAAGTTCACCCCGGTGGAGCAGTCCGCCGATCTCCTGGCCCGAATCGTGCGCGGGGAGTTCGACCACCTCTCCGGTGGCCTGGTCACGCCGGCGGATGCCTGAAAACGTCTTCACTGTCAACGGGTAACAAGTACGGCCACGCGTGTGAACGAGGACGAGATACATCTTCTCGTAGTGCGTTAGGCCCTTTCTCGTTGACAGGTCAACGGGGATCGTCGCGAGAGGCCCCCCAGTCCCCAGGAGGCGTCGTGCCTGTCGGAACTTCCTCTGCTGCCCTGAACCTGGCCTCTGCTCTCGATCCCGCGGACCTCGAGCTGGCCAGAAGTCCACTCCGCGTGGAACTGCCGGACGACGTGCGGGAGCGGGTGGCGCGCTGCCGCCGGTTCGTGCTCGGCTTCAACGGCACCGGCCGCGCGATCTACGGCGTCACAACGGGTTTCGGCCCGATGGTCGAGTTCGCGGGCCGTGCGGACAGCGCTGCCCAGAACGACAACACGATCTTCCACCTCATCGTCGGGCACGGTGAGCTGCTGCCGCCCGCCGTCGCCCGCGCGGCCGTGCTGGCGCGGTTGTTCTCCTTGGCCCAGGGGCGTTCCGGTGTCTCGGAAGAGGTCGTGACGTCCCTGATCGCCATGCTGGGCACCGAGTTCGCGCCCGCGGTGCCCCGGCTGGGCTCGCTCGGTGCGAGCGGTGACCTCCAGCCGCTGGCCTACGTCGCGCACGCGTTGCGCGGCAACGGCGACGCGTTCTTCCGCGGGCAGCTCATGCCCGCGGGCGAGGCCCTGGACAAGGCGGGCCTGACGACGCTGCGGCTCGACGGGCGCGATGCGCTCGCGGTGGTCAACGGCACCTCGGTGACGTCCGCGGCGCTCGGACTCGCTGTCGCGCAGGCGATCCGGGCGCGCCACATCGCGGAGCTGCTGTCCGCTCTGCTGACCGACGTGCTCGGCTGCGGCCAGGAGTTCACGTCCGTCGGGCTGCTGGCCGCGTTCGGGCACCCGGACGTCGCGGACACCGGTGCCTCCCTGCGCACCTGGCTCGCGGGCAGCACGCCGTCCGGCGCGCGCCCGTTGCAGGAGTCCTACAGCATCCGGTGCACGCCACAGCTGATCGGCGCGGCCGGCACCAGCGTGCGGCACGCGGAGGAGGTCGTGCGCCGCGACCTCAACGGGGTGAGCGACAACCCGTTGTTCTTCCCGGAGACCGGGGAGGTCGTCCACGGCGGCAACTTCTTCGGCCAGCCCAGCGCCTTCGCGGCCGATCAGCTCAACGTCGCCCTGGTGCAGCTCGGCAACCTGGCCGAACGCCAGCTCGACCTGCTGGTCGACCCCCACCGCACCAACGGTCTGCCGCCGATGCTCAGCCCGCAGCCCGGCCAGCACCACGCGATCCAGGGCGTGCAGCTCGGCGCGACCGCGACGCTCGCCTCGATGCGCCGCGCCGCCACGCCCGCCTCGATGCAGAGCCTGCCGACGAACCTGCACAACCAGGACGTCGTCCCGCTGGGTACGCAGGCCGCGCTGACGGCGCTGGACCAGGCGCGGTTGCTGCGCTACCTGCACGCCGCGGTCGCGCTCGGCCTGCGCCAGGCCGTGCACGTCGGCGCGCGCCGCCCGCAGGCGCCGTTGCTCGCGGAGGTGTTCGACCGCATCGCCGCCGAGGTACCGCCGATCGTGGAGGACCGGCCGCTCGACACCGCGCTCGGCACGATCGCGGACCTCCTCGACGTCATCGGGTCCGAAGTGGAGGGTGCGCGGTGAGCGCTCCGGTCTGCCCGCCCGCGTGGGGGCACACCCGAGTCGGTCTGCCCGTTCTGCGCATGCCGTCACCCGGCGCGGACCTCATTCCGTGCGCGAACGGTTGTCATGACATCCCGATCGACATCAGCACCCCCGAGGACCCAGTGGAGCGCGCCGTGCACCGGTGGTTTCTCGGCCACCACGGCGCATTCCTGGTGTGGAGGTTCATCGCCTCTTCACTCGACCGGGTAATACGCGAGCGCAATTCGCAATCGACGCATCTCGCTGCGCTGGGATATGACGCGTACACGGTGATGCTCGCTTATTCGGGCAGTTGTTCGCGCGAGGTGTACGAGGACGTCATCAGGCCGATGATGGCGGCTTTCGACCCGGCGTTCAGCGGGCGGTGGGCACGTGACTACGAACCACTGCCCGACCTGCTGCGCCGGGCCCGCGCGGCGCTGGGGCCGGTGGCGGCCGCGCCGCTCACCGCCGCGAGCAAGGCGAACCTGGCCGCCCACGTGGAGGTCATGCGCCGGCTCGTGCCCGGCGGCGCCTCGCTGCTGCGCGAGTCGGGACGGGCCCGCGTGCCCACCACCGACGCCGAGCGCGCGCGGTTCGACGAGTTCTTCCTCGTCAGCCGGGAGAACGCGTGCGTCAGCCGCTATCGCGCCCACCGCGCCGCCGTTCTGTCCGCGATCGGTCATGACCTCGCGAAACACCCGCTGCGACCCGAGTACCGCGACACACTCAGGAGGTTGCTCACCCGACTATGAGAGAGGACCGCGCGTGAACGACTTCAAGACCGTGGTCATGACCCCGCAGATCTACCGCTACGTGCGCAGACAGGCGGGCAGACCCACCGCCGCGCAGGAGAAGCTGATCGCCCGCACCGCCGGGCTCGGCGCCTCGGCGGAGATGCAGATCCCGCACGAGCAGGCCGTGCTGCTGTCCCTGCTGGCCAAGCTGATCGGCGCGCGGACCGTGGTCGAGGTGGGCACCTACACCGGGTACTCCACGCTCGCGTTCGCGCTGGCGCTCCCGCCGCACGGCAAGGTCATCACCTGCGACGTCTCCGCCGAGTGGACGACGATCGCCGAGGAGGCGTGGCAGGCGGCCGGGGTGCGGGACCGGATCGACCTGCGCCTCGGCGCGGCCGCGCAGACGCTCGCGGACCTGCCGGAGGAACCGGTCGTCGACCTGGTCTTCATCGACGCGGACAAGGCCGGGTACGCCCGCTATTGGGACCTGCTCGTGCCGCGGGTCCGCCAAGGCGGCCTGCTGCTCGCCGACAACACCCTTTACGGCGGGGAAGCCGCAGCCGAGGAGCCGGAGGGCAACGCCGCCGCCATCGACGCGTTCAACACCTTCGTGCTGAACGACCCGCGGGTGGAGTCGGTGCTGGTGCCGATCGCGGACGGCATGACCGTGGCGCGGAAGAAGTAGGTCCGCCCAGGAGTGCGGTTGTGGGCATACCGACCGGTCGGTAGGGTGTCCTCCAAGTCGCTGACCTGGAGGCGTTCATGGCTCGATGGGGAATCACGCTGCCGCTGATCGGCGTGCCGGTGCTGGAGCACCGCGCGCTGGTGTCCGAGCTCGCCGGGCTCGGCTACACGGACGTGTGGTCGGCCGAGACGACCGGCACGGACGCGTTCACGCCGCTGGCGCTCGCCGCCCAGTGGTCCGGCGAACTGCGCTTCGGCCCGGCCATCGCGCCCGTCTACACGCGCGGGCCCGCCACGCTGGCGATGACCGCGGCGACGCTCGCCGAGGTGACCGGCGGCCGGTTCGTGCTGGGCATCGGCTCGTCCTCGCCCGCGATCGTCGAGCGCTGGAACGCGATCCCGTTCACCGAGCCGTTCAAGCGGACCCGCGACACGCTGCGCTTCCTGAAGGCCGCGCTGGCCGGCGAGAAGGTCAGCGCCGACTACGACACGTTCTCCGTCAAGGGCTTCAAGCTGGAGCGCCCGCCCGCCGCGAAGGTGCCGATCATGCTCGCGGCGCTGCGACCGAACATGCTGCGCCTGGCCGGTCGCGAGGCCGACGGAGCGATCACCAACTGGCTCGCCGCCTCCGACGTGCCGAAGGTGCGCGAGGAGCTCGGCGCGGAGTCCGAGCTGGCCGCGCGGATCTTCGTCTGCCCGACCGAGGACGCCGACGCGGCGCGGGCACTGGGGCGCATGCTCATCAGCACCTACCTGACCGTTCCCGCGTACGCGGCGTTCCACGACTGGCTGGGCCGCGGCGAGGCGCTGCGCCCGATGCACGAGGCGTGGGCGGCCGGCGACCGCAAGGCCGCGTCGAAGTCCATCCCGGACGAGGTCGTGGACGCGCTCGTCGTGCACGGACCGGTCGACGAGTGCCGTGCGCGCGTTGCCGAGTACCAGGCGCAGGGCGTGGACACGCCCATCATCGCCCTGCTTCCGACCGGCGGTGACCAGGTCGAGCAGGTGCGCGCGCTGGCGCCGAAGGGCTGACCGTGCCCGGCGCGACCGAGCAGAAGATCATCGACGCGGCCGTGCGCCTGTTCGCGGCGCAGGGCTACGACGCGACGTCGGTGCAGGAGATCGTCGCGGCCGCCGAGGTGACCAAGGGCGCGCTGTACCACTACTTCCGCTCGAAGGACGACCTGCTCTTCGAGATCTACCGGCTGCTCATCACCGCCCAGTCCGCCGACATGGACCGGATCATCGGCCTCGGCCTGCCCGTGGCCGAGACGGTGCGCGAGATCCTGGTGTCGCTCGTCGTCTCGACCGCCGAACGGGTCGACGAGACGGCCGTCTTCGTCCGCGAGCTGCACCGGCTCGGCGAGGAGCGGATGACCGACTTCCGCGCCGAGCGCCGCCGCTACCACGAGACGTTCCTCGCGGTGATCGAGAAGGGCCAGGCGGACGGTGACTTCAGCTCGGCCGTGCCCGCGGACACGGTCGTGCGGATCGCGTTCGGCGTCGTGAACCAGCTACCCATGTGGTACCGGCCCGACGGGGAGAAGACCCCTGCCCGGCTCGCGGGGGAGATCGCGGACTTCGTGCTGGCCGGCCTGCGGTAGCGGGGAGGACGGCCAGCCGGGGGTGCCGAGGTCACGGGCGCCGCAGCGCCGCCAGGGCCTTGTCCGCGTGCGCGGTCATGGAGAACTCGCTCTTGATCACCTCGATGACCTCGCGGCCGGTGCCGATCACGAACGTGTGCCGCTTGAGCGGGGTCGGCCCGAACCGCCGCCGCACGCCGTACCGCTGCGCGACCTCGCCCCCGGCGTCGGAGAGCAGCGGGTAGTCGAAGCCGTTCACCTCGGCGAACTGCTTCTGCTTCGCCACGTCGTCCATCGAGATGCCGACCCGCTGCGCCCCCGCCTGCGCGAACTCGGCGGCGAGGTCGCGGAAGTGGCAGCTCTCGGCCGTGCAGCCGGACGTCATCGCGCCGGGGTAGAAGAACAGCACGACCGGTCCGCTCTCGAGCAGCGTGGAGAGTGTGCGGTCGGTGCCGTCCTGGTCGGGCAGCGTGAAGTCGGGGGCGAGGTCGCCTGGCTTCATGGATCTCCAATACGCTCGGGCCGTGACCAGCATGTCCGATGTGGCGAAGGCCGCGGGGGTGTCCGCCGCGACCGTATCGCGTGCCCTGCGCGGCGAACCGGGCGTGTCCGAGGCCACCAGGCAGCACGTCAGCGAGGTCGCGCGGCGGATGAAGTACGCCATCGCGCGCGACGCCTCCTCTTTGGCCGGTGGCCGCCGGTACGCGATCGCGGTGCTGACGTCCGAGGTCAGCCCGGTGCTGGCCGGCGCGGAGGGCGCGCTGCGGCAGGCGGGCTACGACGTGCTGCTCTACGTCCTCGCCGAGCCCGGCGCACGCGCGAAGTTCTTCGACGAGCTGCCGCTGGGCCGCCGCGTCGACGGCGTGCTGCTGCTGTCGATGTCCCTCAGCGGCGCTGAGCAGGCGGCGCTCGAGTCGCTGGAGGTCCCGCACATCGCGGTCGACGACACCGACCTGCGGCGTGCGCTGCGGACCGCCGTCGCGCACCTGCTGGAGCTGGGGCACCGCGACGTGGCGCTGGTGCTGTCCGACGGGGTGGACGAGTCCTACGACGAGATCCTGGCCTCGGCCGGGCTGGACGTGCGTCCCGAGTGGACGGTGTGGTGCTCGCCCACCGTCGACGGCGGCGAGCAGGTGGTCGACGTGCTGCTCGACGGCGAACGGCTGCCCACCGCCGTGATCAGCTCGAACGGCGCCGCCGCGCTGGGCATCTACCTGCGCGTGCAGCGCGACGGGCGCGCGGTGCCCGACGAGGTGTCGATCGTGTCGCTCGACGGGCAGGAGCTCACCCGCGTGGTCGGGCTGACCGCGGTCGAGGGAGCGGCCAAGGAACAGGGGGAGCGGGCGGTCGCCGACCTGCTGACGCTGATCAGGGGCGGGCAGATCGAGCCGGTCGAGCACCCGCTGCGGCTGGTCGTGAGGAACTCGAGCGGACCGGTCCGCACAGCGGGGTGACCGCGTGCTCACCTGAAAGCGCCTGACCGAGCCGTCCGCGGTGGCGGTCACCGGGCAGGTGGCCGCCACCGCCGGATGCGTTGTCGGCGTGGACGATTCGGCCGCGCAGACGCGGCACGTGATGAGCAAGATTCATCACGTCATCCGGAGGTTTGGCGCGAACTGGTCGGATGTCGTGGAGTTCACCTGGTTCGTGCTCGACGCCTCGAAGGTGCGAACCATTCGGGATGTGCGGGACGAGGTCCAGCGCCCCGCACTCGGCGAACTGCACAACCCCGTCGCGCACTCGTTCAGGTCGCGGCGTTGTTCGGGCCCGGCTTGCTGGTCGAGCTCGAAGCGGTGGTGACCATTCCCGGCTAGGCATCGGATGTTTGATGGAATGCATCCGGTTTTCGTGTCCCAACTGGCCTGCACCCTTCGGGTGACCAGGGACCATTTGCTCTGGTAATGCCGCCCGAGCTGTGACATAGCTTGTAGTCGTGGAGCAATTGGCGAGGTTGGCGGACGCCTGGGGTGTCGCCACTCGGTACGAGAACGCGGACCAGCAGGAAGTCGTCGTCGACACCGAGGTCGTCGTCAAGGTGCTCGCCCAGTTCGGCGTCGACGCGTCCACAGAGGACTCCGTCGCCCGCGCGCTCGCCGAGGTCGAGCAGCGCCGTGCCGCCAGGACGCTGCCGCCCACGATCGTCGTCCGCGAGTACGAGACGTACGACCTGCGCGGCCCCGCCACGATCGAGCTGGAAGACGGCACGAGCGTCGAGACCGAACGGCACCTGCCGGACTCGCTGCCGCTCGGCTGGCACCGGATCGTGACGGCGGACCAGACCGTCACCCTGGCCGTCGCGCCCAGGACGCTGCCGGACGTCCCGCGGACCTGGGGCTGGATGCTGCAGCTCTACGCCGCGCGCTCGAAGGAGTCGTGGGGGATGGGCGACTTCGCCGACCTCGCGACGATCGCCCGGCGCAGCAGCCTCGAGCTCGACGCCGGCGTGGTTCTGGTCAACCCGGTGCAGGCGCCCAGCCTGACCCACCCGGTCGAGCGCTCGCCCTACTCGCCGACGAGCCGGCGCTTCGCGAACCCCCTCTACCTGCGGATCACCGACACGGCCGAGTTCCTGCAGGCCTGCCCGCGCACCCGGCAGATCATCCGCGACCTGCGCCCGCAGAACCAGGACCTGATCGACTACGACGCCGTCTGGGACGCCAAGAAGCAGGCGCTGGAGCTGCTCTTCCCCGGCGGCGACGTCGAGATGGACGCCGAGCTGGAGAGGTTCGCCACCTACTGCGCGCTGGCGGAGGTCCACGGCGCGGACTGGCGGGAGTGGCCGGCCGAGCGCGCGGAGCCGCCGCGGGAGCGGGTCGCGTTCCACGCCTGGCTTCAGCACCTGTGCACCCGCCAGTTGCAGGACGTCCGGCTCGCCGCGCACGAGGCGGGCATGGCCGTCGGCGTCATCCACGACCTGCCGGTCGGCGTCGCGCCTGGTGGTGCGGACACGTTCGCCGACCCCGAGGCGTTCGCCATCGACGTCACCGTCGGCGCACCGCCGGACGCGTTCAGCGCGGACGGCCAGGACTGGGGCCTGCCGCCGTGGCGCCCTGACACGCTCGCCGAGACCGGCTACCGGCCGTTCCGGCAGGTGCTGCGCAGCGTGCTCCAGCACGCCGACGGCATCCGGATCGATCACGTCGCCGGCCTGTGGCGGCTGTGGTGGATCCCGCCGGGCGAGCCGCCGTCGCGCGGCACCTACGTCTACTACGACGCCGACGCCATGCTGGGCGTGCTGGCGCTGGAGGCCTACCGGGCCGGCGCGGTCGTCGTTGGCGAGGACCTCGGCACGGTCGAGCCCGTCGTCACGAAGACGTTGCAGGAGAACGGCATGCTGACCAGTGCCGTGCTGTACTTCCAGCGCGACTACTACGCCGAGGGCCACCCGCTCATCCCGCCCGCGCAGTGGAACCCGAAGGCGATGGCCAGCATCTCCACGCACGACCTGCCCACCGCGGCCACGTTCTTCGCGGGCCCCGACGGCCCCGACTTCGACGAGCTGATGCGCCAGGAGGGCATCGACGCCGCCGACCGGGTCGCGGGCGCCCACGAACTGCTCGCGCAGGCACCCTGCGCGTTGGTCCTGACTTCACCCCAGGACGCTCTGCTGGACACCCGGCAGCCCAACGTGCCGGGCACGATCGACGAGCACCCGAACTGGCGGATCCCCCTGCCCGTGGCGCTGGACGACTTCTTCCCCCGGGTCCGGGACATCACGCGGCCGCTGCGCGCCCGCGGAAGATGAAACTTTTGCGCAACAGCAGGTCACGCGCGTGCGGAGTACTGTAAGGCCGGTCACCCGGCGGCGGACGACGAACCCTTGGAGGTGGCGTACCAGATGAGCTCAGCCGTGAGCACGCGGACACCAACCGACGTACTCGAACTGGCCGTCGAGCAGGCCCTCGCCTCGGTGAGACCGGCAGCGCTCGGCGACCCGGTGGCCGGGGCACGGCGCGCGGAGGAGGCGCTGCGCGACGCGCTGCGGGACGCAGGTCCCGCGGAGGACAACACCGCCCTCCAGCACGCGCTGGCGTGCGCGGAGGCCGCGTGCGAACACCTGAAGTACTGCGAGATCCAGGAAGCCCGCACGCTGCTCATGGCCGCGCGCGGACAGCTGGTGCTGGCGCACGAAGGAGTGTGACTGCAGGCGGTAGCTACCGGTCCGTGACGATCACACGTTCGATCTAAGCCGCTCCCACTCTCGTGAGAACCTCGCTGTAGCGGGCCCGGTTCTGTCGGTGTCCGCTCGTAGGGTTTCGGGTGTGATCGTCCACCAGACCACCGGTTTTCCGGGCACGACCTGGGTTCGGCGTTTGCCGGCGTACAAAACGCGGCGGCGGGGTAGTAATCAGATCGTGGCCCCGTCCCCCTGGTCCGCCGGTCCGATGCCGCACCGGTGCCAGTCGGATACGGTCATGTCGGTAGCTGCCAGCTTGTGAGGAGCATCGTGCGACCCTGGCCTGGAAGGCCCTATCCGCTGGGCGCTGGTTATGACGGCGTAGGCACGAATTTCGCCCTGTTCTCCGAAGTCGCCGAGTACGTGGAGCTCTGCCTCTTCGACGACGACGGCACCGAGACCCGCGTGCGGCTGCCCGAGGTGGACGGCTTCGTCCACCACGGTTACCTGCTGGGGGTGGGACCGGGCCAGCTGTACGGATATCGCGTGCACGGCCCGCACGACCCCTCGCGAGGGCTCAGGTGCAACCCCAACAAGCTGCTCATCGACCCGTACGCGAAGGCCATCTCGAACGGCCTGTCGTGGGACGAGGCGTTGTACGGGTACAAGTTCGGCTCGCCGGACGAGCGCAACGACGCCGACTCGGCGCCGTACGTGCCCAAGTCCGTCGTGGTCAACCCGTTCTTCGACTGGACGAACGACAGGTACCCGAGGACGCCGTACAACGAGACGGTGATCTACGAGGCCCACGTGCGCGGCCTCACGATCGACCACCCGGAGATCCCGCCGAAGCTGCGGGGCACCTACGCGGGCCTCGCGCACCCGGTGATGATCGACCACCTGACCAAGCTCGGCGTCACGGCGGTCGAGCTGATGCCGGTGCACCAGTTCGTCAGCGACCACACGCTGGCCGAGCGCAGGCTCAGCAACTACTGGGGCTACAACACGATCGGGTTCTTCGCCCCGCACGACGGCTACGCGGCGATGCCGCTGAACCAGGTGCAGGAGTTCAAGGGCATGGTCAGGGCCCTGCACCAGGCGGGCATCGAGGTCATCCTCGACGTCGTCTACAACCACACGGCGGAGGGCAACCACCTCGGCCCGACGCTGTCGATGCGCGGTATCGACAACGAGGCGTACTACCGCCTGGTCGAGGACGACCCGAAGTTCTACATGGACTACACGGGCACCGGCAACTCGCTGAACGTGCGCACGCCGCACACGCTGCAGCTCATCATGGACTCGTTGCGCTACTGGGTCACCGAGATGCGCGTCGACGGCTTCCGGTTCGACCTCGCGGCCACGCTGGCGCGCGAGTTCTACGACGTCGACAGGCTGTCGACCTTCTTCGAGGTCGTGCAGCAGGACCCGGTGGTGTCGCAGGTCAAGCTGATCGCGGAGCCGTGGGACGTCGGTCCCGGTGGCTACCAGGTCGGCAACTTCCCTCCGCTGTGGACGGAGTGGAACGGCAAGTTCCGCGACACGGTCCGCGACTTCTGGCGCGGTGAACCGGCGACGATGGGCGAGTTCGCCTCGCGCATCACCGGCTCGTCCGACCTCTACCAGGACGACGGGCGCCGGCCGTACGCGTCGATCAACTTCGTGACGGCGCACGACGGCTTCACGCTCAACGACCTGGTGTCGTACAACGAGAAGCACAACGAGGCCAACGGCGAGGACAACCAGGACGGCGAGAGCCACAACCGCTCCTGGAACTGCGGCGTCGAGGGGCCGACGGACGACGAGGAAGTGCTCGCGCTGCGGGCGCGGCAGCGGCGCAACCTGATGGCGACGTTGCTGTTGTCGCAGGGCGTGCCGATGATCCTGCACGGCGACGAGTTCGGCCGCACGCAGAACGGCAACAACAACGTCTACTGCCAGGACAACGAGGTCTCCTGGGTCGACTGGTCGCTGGTCGAGGCCAACGCCGAGCTCGTCGAGTTCACCTCCGCGCTGACGGCGTTCCGCAAGGCGCACCCGGTGTTCCGGCGCCGGCGGTTCTTCGCGGGCCGGCCGATCCGCAAGGGCGAGGAGCTGCGCGACATCGCCTGGTTCACCCCGTCCGGCGAGGAGATGACCGAGCAGAACTGGGAAGACGACTTCGGCAAGTGCATCGTCATCTTCCTCAACGGCGAGGGCATGCCCGACCTCGACTCGCGGGGCATGCGGGTGGTCGACGACTCGTTCCTGATGGCGTTCAACGCGCACCACGAGGACATCCAGGTGACTCTGCCCGACTCCGAGTACGGTCCCGAGTGGACCGTGGTGGTCGACACGGCGACCGGTGAGGTCGGCACCGGCTCGAAGCCGATCGCCGCGTCCGGGCAGCTCAACCTCACCGCGCGGTCGCTCGTCGTGCTGCAGAGGATGGGCTGATGGGCGCGCCGTCCTCGACCTACCGCGTGCAGTTCACCCCGTCCTTCACCTTCGCCGACGCGGCCGCCGTCGCCGACTACCTGGCGCGGCTGGGCGTCGGCGCGCTCTACGCCTCGCCGATGCTCGACGCGCGGGAGGGCTCGACGCACGGCTACGACGTCGTCGACCCGACCAGGGCGCGGCCCGAGCTGGGCGGCGACGAGGGCCGGGTCGCGCTGCAGGAACGGCTGACCGCGCTCGGCCTCGGCCTGGTCGTCGACATCGTGCCGAACCACATGGTCGTGCCCAACCCGTGGTGGGAGGACGTCCTCGAACGAGGCCGGGACTCGCCGTACGCCCGGTACTTCGACATCGACTGGTCGTCGGGCAAGGTGCTGCTGCCCGTGCTCGCCGAGGACGCCGATCCCGAGGTCCACGAGCACTACCAGCGGGTGAACTGGCGGCGCGGCAACACCGAGCTGAACTACCGGCGGTTCTTCGACATCACCGAGCTCGCGGCGGTGCGGGTCGAGGATCCGGAGGTGTTCGAGGCGACCCACCGCGAGGTGCTCTCCTGGGGCGTCACGGGGTTGCGCATCGACCACCCGGACGGCCTGGCCGACCCCGGCGGCTACTTCCGGCGGCTGCGCGAGCACTTCGACGGCTGGCTGGTCGTGGAGAAGATCCTCGGCCCGGACGAGTCGCTGCCGCAGAGCTGGCCGGTCGACGGCACGACGGGCTACGACGCGCTGCGCGAGATCTGCGGCGTCTTCATCGCGCCCACCGACGCGTTCACCGCGAGGACCGGCACGGAGAGCTTCCACGAGGTCGAGCAGGCGTCGCGCCGGCAGGTGGCCGACTCGATCCTGGTGGCCGAGGTGCGCCGGATCGCCCGGCTCGTACAGGGGGTGGACTTCGAGGACGCGTGCGCCGCCGTCGCCGAGGTCATGGTCAACTTCCCGGTGTACCGCTCGTACCTGCCGGAAGGCATGGCGCACTGGGAGGCCGCGGTCCGGCTGAGCAAGTCGCCCGCCGTGCGCGCGCTGGACGAGCAGGTCCGCGCCGACCCGCACGGCGAACTGGCGACGAGGATCCAGCAGACCTCCGGCATGGTCGTCGCGAAGGGCACCGAGGACACGGCGTTCTACCGGTACACGAACTTCGTGGCGCTCAACGAGGTCGGAGGCTCCCCGGACCGGTTCGGCCTTCCGGTCGAGGAGTTCCACCAGCGTGCGGCGGCCCGCGAGTCGGGCGAACCGGCCGCGATGACCGCGTTGTCGACGCACGACACCAAGCGCTCGGAGGACGTGCGCGCACGCCTCGCCGTGCTGGCGGAGATCCCGGACGAGTACCTGGCGTTCGAGTCCGCGATGAGCGAGCAGCACGGCATCTCCGAGCCGACGCTGAACCGGCTGGCGTGGCAGTCGCTGGTCGGAGCGTGGCCCATCACCGAGGACCGGCTCGGCCAGTACCTCGAGAAGGCGTCGCGCGAGGCCAAGATCAGGACGTCGTGGGTCGACCGCGACGAGGAGTTCGACGCCGAGGTGGCCGCGTGGCCAGCGAAGGCGCTGAACGCCCCGGAGGTCGCCGCGTTCGCCGAGCGGATCAAGGCCCCCGGCTGGTCGAACGCGCTGGGGCAGAAGCTGGTCCAGCTCACCGCGCCGGGCGTGCCGGACGTGTACCAGGGCACCGAGCTGTGGGACTTCTCGCTGGTCGACCCGGACAACCGCCGGCCGGTCGACTACGAGGTGCGCCGCGAGCTGCTGGCGCGCATCGAGTCCGGCTGGCTGCCGGAGGTCGACGACTCGGGCGCGGCGAAGCTGCTCGTCGTGCACAAGGCCCTGCACGTCCGCAAGCGCGGGCTGCACGGCTACCGGCCGTTGCGCGCCGAGGGCCCGGCCGCCGGGCACGTGCTCGCGTTCGAGCGGTCCGGCGTGATCACGGTGGCGACGAGGCTGCCGGTCGGGCTGGCGCGCAAGGGCTGGCAGGACACGGTTCTGCCGCTGCCGGCGGGTCCGGGGTGGACGGACGTGCTCACCGGGCGGCCGGCGGCCGAGGACCTGTCGTCGTTGCTCGACCGCTATCCGGTGGCACTGCTCGTGCGGGGGGACCAGTGATCTTTTCGGTGTGGGCGCCGACGCCCGAGTCGGTGCACGTGCGCGTCGACGGCGCCGACCACGAGATGAAGCGCGACGGCGACTGGTGGTACTCCGCCGAGATCGACCCGGCCGCCGGCTCGCCGGAGGGAACGGACTACGCCTTCGTCATCGAGGGTGAGGCGTACCCGGACCCGCGGTCGCTGTGGCAGCCGAACGGGGTGCACGAGGCGTCCCGCGTCTACCGGCACTCGTTCGAGTGGACCGACGGCGGGTGGACCGGGCGGGCGCTGCCGGGTGGCGTGATCTACGAGCTGCACATCGGCACGTTCACGCCGGAGGGCACGTTCGACGCGGCCATCGGCAAGCTCGACCACCTCGTCGACCTCGGCGTCACGTTCGTCGAGGTCATGCCGGTCAACAGCTTCGACGGCGTGGAGGGCTGGGGTTACGACGGAGTCCTGTGGGGCGCCGTGCACGAGCCCTACGGCGGGCCGGACGGGTTCAAGCGGTTCGTCGACGCCTGCCACGCGCGCGGTCTCGCCGTGCTGCTGGACGTCGTCTACAACCACCTCGGACCGTCCGGCGCGTACCTCGACAAGTTCGGGCCGTACTTCGCCGGTCGCAACGAGTGGGGTCCCGGCCTCAACCTCGACGGGCCGGGCTCCGACGAGGTGCGCCGGTACGTGATCGACAACGCGCTGCAGTGGCTGCGGGACTTCCACGTCGACGGGCTGCGGCTCGACGCCGTGCACGCGCTCGCGGACCAGCGCGCGGTGCACGTGCTCGAGGAGCTGGCGATCGAGGTGGACGCGCTGTCCGCGAGCGCGGGCCGCCCGCTCACGCTGATCGCCGAGTCCGACCTGAACGACGCCAGGCTGGTGACCGCGCGCGAAGGCGGCGGTTACGGCCTGCACGCCCAGTGGGCCGACGACCTGCACCACTGCCTGCACGTGGCGCTGACGGGCGAGACGTTCGGCTATTACGAGGACTTCGCGGCACCGGGCGCGGTGAAGAACACGCTGGAGAAGGTGTTCTTCCACGCGGGCACGTGGTCGTCGTTCCGGGAGAAGCACCACGGCAAGCCGGTCGACACGGCGCTGATCCCGGGCTACCGGTTCCTGGCCTACACGCAGAACCACGACCAGATCGGCAACCGCGCGGCCGGCGACCGGCTGACGGCGACGGTGTCGACGGGGAGGTTGCTGTGCGGGGCGGCGATCGTGCTCTGCTCGCCGTACACCCCCATGATCTTCATGGGGGAGGAGTGGGCGGCGAGCACGCCGTGGCAGTTCTTCGCGTCCTTCCCGGACCAGGGGCTGGCCGAGGCCGTGCGGACCGGCAGGCGGCGGGAGTTCGCGAAGCACGGCTGGGGGGAGTCGGAGGTTCCTGACCCGATGTCGCCGCAGACGGTGGAGAACTCGCGGTTGCGCTGGGACGAGGTGACCGAGGCCGGGCACGCGGAGGTGCTGGAGACCTACCGCGCGCTGATCGCGTTGCGGCGCTCCCGCCCTGAGCTGGCCGACCCGCGGCTGGACAGGTTCGTCGTGGAGCAGGACGGGGAGTGCTTCGTGCTGCACCGCGGGACTACCCGCGTGGTGGTGAACCTCGGCACGACCCCCGTCCCGCTGCCTCAGGGAGACGTGCTGCTGACCTCCTCTGCGAATCCGTCATCGCTCTCACCGGAGTCGTTCGCGGTCGTTGCGTCGACGTGATCCCACAGCATCTGGTCGGCCAGGTCGACGGGTCGACCCAGGTGCGCGTGCACGAACGCGGTGACCAGGCGGTCGGCCGCGACGTGCAGCTTGATGTTGTGGTGCTGGGAGATGTGCACCAGCAGCTGGAACGCCTGCTGGGGTGTGCAGGGTTTGCGTGCGGCGATCAGGCCAGAGGCCTGCCCGATGACAGTCCGGGATACCAGAGCTTTGCGCAGCCCTGCCACCTCGGCTTCGAGGGCGGTGATTCTCGCGGACGACACCGCCGGCTCCTTTCACGTCGTCATGTCACAGCGGCATGCCGGTGTGACGACGGTGCTCTGGAGCTGCATTGCGAAGGGCGGGCACACCCAGGGCAAGCCGTCACATCGGCTTGCGGCTGGGTTCTCAACCGCGAGTGATCACCTTATCAACTGTTTCAGGCGGTGCTCGCCGGGTAACCGATCCCTGTAGCTGACCACTAGTGAAGGAGCCTGATCCATGGGTGCCGACGACAAGTTCAGCAACAAGGCCGAGGAGCTCAAGGGCCGCGCGAAGGAAGCAGTCGGCGACGCCACGGACAACGAGCAGTGGCAGGCCGAGGGCCGCGCCGAGCGCGCCAAGGGTTCTTTGAAGCAGGCCGGCGAGAAGGTCAAGGATGCCTTCCGCTCGGACAAGTAAGAGTGCTTCCGCCGCCCAGTTCGTCCCTTCGGGGGAGGACTGGGCGGCGTTGCGTTCGGCGGCGGCCGGCTGTCGCGGCTGCGACCTCTTCCGCGACGCGACGCAGACCGTGTTCGGCGAGGGGCCGGTGCCCGCGCGGCTGATGCTGGTCGGGGAGTGCCCCGGCGACCGCGAGGACACCGAGGGGCACGTGTTCGTCGGCCCGGCCGGCCGGTTGCTGGACAAGGCGCTGGCGGAAGCCGGGATCGACCGGGACAAGACCTACCTGACCAACGCGGTGAAGCACTTCCGGTTCACCGAGCGCGGCAAGCGCAGGATCCACCAGCAGCCCCGGCGGTCCGAGGTCGTGGCGTGCTTCCCGTGGCTGCGGGAGGAGATCCGCCTCGTCAAGCCGCGGCTGGTCGTCTGCCTGGGGGCTGTGGCGGCCAAGGCGGTGCTGGGGCCGTCGTTCAAGCTCACCGGGCACCGCGGCGAGGTGCTGGAGCACGACGGGCTGCGCGTCGGGGTGACGGTGCACCCGTCGTCGGTGGTGCGGGCGGAGAACTACCGCGAGGCGTTCGCCGGGTTCGTGGCGGACCTCAAGGCCGTCCAGAAGGCCTGACGAGGCAGAAGGCCTGACGAGGCAGAAGGCCCGACGAGGCGGAAGTCCGGAAAAGGGACAACCCCCGGACGACTCCCGCGTGAACGGGCCGAGCGGGACCAGCGCTCGAAGTCCGGGGGTCGGGTGGCTGCCTGGGTTTGCGCTAGGCGTCACCGAGGGCTGGTCCTAGCGGACAGCCACCTCACGAGTCCCGTAGCTATACAACTTCGGACCACCTCCTCTCTTGTGTACTTCGAACCTATGTCGGGATCGGCCGGCGTCGCAACGGACTTTTCTCACGTCACCAGGGCCGCCTGGTTCGCGTAGAATCCGCAGGCATGGTGCGCATCCCTCTGACGTCCCTGGAACGGGAGCGCGGCAGGCGGCTCGGTCAGCTCCTGCGGGACGCCCGCGGTGACGAGAGCATGGTCGAGATCGCGGCCCGTGCCGGGTTGTCGGCGGAGACCGTGCGCAAGATCGAGACGGGACGCGCTCCCACGCCGTCGTTCTTCACCATCGCCGCGCTCGCGGGCGCGCTCGGCATCTCGCTCGACACCATCAACGAGGTGCTGGCCCCGCAGAGCCGGTCGGCCTAGGACATCGCGCTCGCCGAGGAGCGAAACCGCGCATTCCGCGGTGTCACCCGGCTGAGCGAAAAATGAGTCGATCTACCCCGCAGCGTGCCGGGTAAACCGTTGACTCCTCCTTCCGGCTCGTGTTCCGTCATATGCACGGGATTCGCTCTTCTCGGAACGGGGAAAATGATGAAAGTCATTTCGGTGGTGTTCTCGGCATTCCTCGCACTGGTGCTCGCCGGCGCGGCACCGGTGTCCGCGGCACCGGCAACAGAGCAGGTCAGCAGGGCGGAGCTGCTGCAGCGCGCGGAGACGTGGCTGACCGCGAACAACGGCACCCAGGTCCCGTACAGCATGGAGCTGTACTGGCACGACGGGTATCGCCAGGATTGCTCGGGTTTCGTCTCGATGGCCGCGAAACTGGAGAAGGAGAATCCGCTGGGAGGGCCGAACACCGAGGCCCTGGTGACGGAGGAGTACACGATTCCGCTGGCGATCGCCGACCTGCGGCCCGGTGACCTCCTCATCGACTCGGTGGACGAGCCCGGCGCGGACTTCCGGCACGTCGTGATCTTCGAGCGGTGGACCAAGGACGACCGCTCGGAGTACATGGCCTACGAGCAGCGCGGCGGCCACGGCACCGACCACCGCCCGCTCACGTACGGCCTGGAGCCGGACAGCAAGTACCGGGCCTACCGGCTCAAGAACGTCGTCGGTTGACCGCCGGTGAGGGCGTCAGGGGCGTTCGGGCACGCGTCGCCGGCGCAGGGCGGACCTCGCGAGTCCCAGCGCCGCGATTACGGCGACGAGCACGCCCGTGGACACGATCTGGGCGCGGGCCTGCTCGTCGCTGAGCATCAGCACCACGATTGCCGCGATCGCCGCCAGCGCCAGCCACGAGAGGTACGGGAAGCCCCACATCGGCACCGCCGGGGCGGGAGTGGTGCGGCGCAGCCTGATCTGGGAGACGGCGATGAACGCCCAGACGACGAGCAGCGCGGAGCCGACCGCGTTGAGCAGCAGCAGGAAGACCGTCTCCGGCCACAGGTAGTTGAGCAGCACGGAGAAGAACCCGAACGCCGTCGAGGCCAGCACGGCGTTGCGCGGAACCCCGTTGTTCTTCCTCAGCAGGGACTTCGGGGCTTCACCGCGTTCGGCGAGCGAGCTGAGCATGCGGGCGGCGCCGTAGAGGGTGGCGTTGATGGCGCTGAGCAGCGCCACGAAGATCACGACGTTCATGATCTGCCCGGCCGCGGGGATCCCGAGCCGGTTCAGCACCGCGACGTACGGGCTGGCGCCGACCTCGGAGTCGTTCCACGGCAACAGGGTCACGACCACGGCCAGCGAGCCGAGGTAGAACACGAGCAGCCGCGTCATCGAGGTGCGGACGGCGTTCTTGACGGCCTGCGCCGGGTTCTCGGCGTCGGCGGCGGCGATCGTGACGACCTCCAGTCCGCCGAACGCGAAGACCACCGCCATGAACCCGGCGACGACGCCGCCCCAGCCGTGGGGGAGGAAGTCGCGGAGGTGGGTGAGGCCGGGGGAGGCGACGCCCGGCAGGACGCCGAGGACCGCGGCCGCGCCGAGGAGCAGGAAGAGGACGATGGCCGCGATCTTGAGACCGGCGAACCAGAACTCGAACTCGCCGAAGTTGCGGACGTTCGCGAGGTTCACTGCGGTGAGCACCGCCATGAAGAGCAGGACCCAGGCCCACTGCGGCACGCCGGGGAGCCATCCCGCGGCGATCTTCGCGGCGCCGGTCGCCTCGACGGCCAGCACCACGCCCACGGTGCACCAGTACGTCCAGCCGACCGTGAAACCCGCCCACGGCCCGATCGCCTTTTCGGCGTGCACCGAGAAAGCGCCGCCACTGGGGTGTTCCGCGGTCATTTCACCGAGCATGCGCATGACGAGCAGCGCCAGTGTCCCGGCGAGGCCGAAGGAGATGAGCACCGCCGGGCCGGCCAGCGCGATGCCCGCGCCGGTCCCGACGAACAGACCCGCTCCGATCACGCCTCCCAGCGCGATCATGGTGACATGCCGTTCCCGCAGGTGAGTCACTCTCTCCAGCCCCGTTCGAGTGTGCCGATGGCGGCCCGATAGTGAGTTCATGGCGACGGAGAGTCAAATCGTGTGATCGGAGTTACACCGCTCGGAAAACAAGTGAGGGTGAGATCGATGAACTCGCCTAAGGGAGCTTCACCCCGGGGAGTTTTGCCTTCCGGGACATTGCCGCGGCTCGACACGTTCTCGAATGCGCTCGAGCGCTACTCGGACTGGGGGTGGCTGGTCCTCCGCTCGGAGAACCGGCTGCTGCTGACCACTGATCACCACGTCTCCGCCGTGGAGATGGCCGCGGGGATCGGCGGGGAGGTGCAGCACTACCTGTCCGTCCGGATGCTCGGCGGTCCGGTGGTGGTGCTGCCGGGGCCCTCGCGGCGGTGGCTCATCCTCACGGAGTCCGCGGACGAAGCCTCCCAGGTGAACCTGATCCGGTTGCGGGCCAGGGGAGCGCTCACGCACCGGCTGGGGACGCTGGTGCCGCTGCCGCCGTCGCGCATCGACCGCGGCCCGGTGGCGTGGCTGGGAGCGGCGCCCGCGGAGCGGCCGTTCCTGCCGCCGTTCTCGGCTGTCGTGGCCGCGCTGCGCGCCGTGACGGAGACCGCCGGACTGCGGTGAACACCCCTCACGGGAACGATTTCCGCTGCTTCGCGGCGTGCGCTGGGGTACCCCCTACGACCCCCTTGGGTTAGCGGCGAGTACCCCGGTTGCGCTGCAAATTCACTCCACAGGACGCCGGGAAGCCTCTACGTTTGTGACGTCAGCCACTACGGAAGGGAGCTTGACATGGACCGCTACGAGATTCTCGCCGACGAGGACGGCCACGTTCGCGGTTACGACTAGAGCACTCATCGGCCGCATGGGGGAGCCGTCAGAAGAGGCTCCCTCGCGGCTGGAGTGTCGTTTCCGAACGTGGTCAGTCAATCTGGGGTGAAGTTCTTCTCATCGGGTTTCCGGCGTGTCGTCGAGGTCCGTCCTACCTGAGCGCTCGGCGGGCAGGATCTCCGGCACGCCGGGTCGGGTACACCGGAGCTCGTCCGCGCGGTGGACGGGTCGGAGTTCCGAGCCGGCCAGAGTTCCAGGCCGGTCGGAGTTCCAGGCCGCTCAGAGTTCCAGGCCGGTCAGGACCAGCACGCGCGGCTCGGTGAGGTCTTCCATCGCCGCGCGCAGGCCCTCGCGGCCGACACCGGACTCCTTCACACCGCCGTAGGGCATCTGGTCCGCGCGGTAGCTCGGCACGTCGCCGACGATCACGCCGCCCACCTGGAGCCGTTGCGCGGCACGGAAAGCCAGTCGCACGTCGGTGGTGAACAAGCCCGCCTGCAGGCCGTAGCGCGAGGCGTTGACGCGGTCGAACGCCTCTTCCACGCCCGCCACCCTGGTCAGCGTCACGACGGGGCCGAACACCTCCTCGGTGCTGACCTTCGCGTCCTCCGGCACGTCGGCCAGCACGGTGGGCGCGTAGACCAGGCCGTCGCGGGTGCCACCGGTGAGCACGGTCGCGGACGCCTCGCCGACCCACGCCTCCACGCGCTCGGCGGCGGCCTCGTTGATCAACGGGCCGACGTCGCCGGCCACGTCGAGCTCCCGCACGTGCCGCACCACGGCTTCCGCGAGCGCGTCGTAGACGTCGGTGTGCACGTAGAGGCGTTGCACCGAGATGCACGACTGGCCGGCCTGGTACATCGCGAACGTGGCGATGCGCTGCGCCGCGAACTCGAGGTCCGGCCAGTCGGGAGCGACGATCGCCGCCGCGTTGCCGCCGAGCTCGAGGGTGACGTGCTTGCGCGGCACGCGGTCCTTGATGCCCCAGCCGACCGGGCCGGAGCCGGTGAACGAGACCACCGGCAGGCGCGGGTCCTCGACCAGGCGCGCGGTGTCCTCGTTGGACAGGTGCAGCACGGACCACGCGCCGTCCGGCAGGTCGGTCTCCGCCAGCAGGTCGCCGAGCAGGAACGCGGCCTTCGGGGTGGCGGGAGCGGGCTTCAGCACGATCGGCGCGCCGACCGCGAGAGCCGGCGCCACCTTGTGCGCCACCAGGTTCAGCGGGAAGTTGAACGGCGCGATGCCCAGCACCGGGCCGCGGGGCACCCGGCGCAGCAGGGCGAGGCGGCCCTCCGCGGAGGGGTCGGTGTCGAGGCGCTGCAGCTCGCCGGAGAACCGGCGGGCCTCCTCGGCCGCCCAGCGGAACGTGGAGATCGCGCGGGTCACCTCGGCCCGCGCCCACTTGAGCGGCTTGCCGGAGTCGTCGTTGATGGCCTGCGCGAACTCCTCGGCGCGCTCGGCCAGGCGCCGCGACACGTGGTCCAAGGCGCTGGCACGGCGGTGCGCGGGCAGCGCGGCCAGATCGGGGGCGACCGCGGCCGCCTTGGCGACGGCGTTCTCGACGTCTTCCGGGGTGTGGAACGCGATCATGCGAGCAGGGCTCCTTCGAGCACGTCGAGGCCTTCGGCGAGCAGGCCGGCGGGGATGACCAACGGGGGAAGCAGACGGATCACGTTGCCGTAAGTGCCGCACGTCAGCACGACGACACCCTGTTCGTGGCACGCTTTCGCGACGCGAGACGCCACATCGGGCGTGCGTTCGGTGAACTCGATCGCCAGCATCGCGCCACGGCCGCGGATCTCGGCGATGAGGCCGGTCCTCCCGGCCACGGCCTTGAGCCGGCCGAGCACGGTCTCCTCGATGCGACGCGCGGCGGCGTTGAGGTCGCGCTCGCGCATGGTGCGGATGGCGCCGAGGGCTGCCGCACACGCCACGGGGTTGCCGCCATAAGTGCCGCCGAGCCCGCCGGTGTGCACGGCGTCCATGATCTCCGCGCGGCCCGTGACGGCGCCCAGCGGCAGTCCGCCCGCGATGCCCTTGGCCGTGGCGACCAGGTCCGGCACCACGGCCTCGTGGTCGGCGGCGAACCACGCGCCCGTGCGGCAGAAGCCGGTCTGGATCTCGTCGGCGACGAACAGCACACCGCGCTCGCGGCACCAGCCGGCCAGCGCGGGCAGGAAGCCCCCGGCCGGCACGACGAACCCGCCCTCGCCCTGGATCGGCTCGACCACGACCGCGGCGGTGTTGTCCGCGCCGACCTGCTTCTCGATCGCCTCGACGGCGCGCCGCGCGGCTTCGGCGCCGGTGAGGCCGTCGTGCAGCGGGTAGGAGCCGGGCACCCGGTAGACCTCGGGCGCGAACGGCCCGAACCTGTGCTTGTACGGCATGTTCTTGGCGGTCAGCGCCATCGTGAGGTTCGTGCGGCCGTGGTAGCCGTGGTCGAACACCACGACGGCCTGCCTGCCCGTGACGTGCCGGGCGATCTTGACCGCGTTCTCCACGGCCTCGGCGCCGGAGTTGACGAGGACCGACCGCTTCTCGTGCGGGCCGGGGGTGAGCCGGTTGAGCTCCTCGCAGACCTCCACGTAGCTCTCGTACGGCGTGACCATGAAGCAGGTGTGGCTGAACCTGTCGATCTGGGCGTGCACCGCCTCGGCCACCGCGGGCGCGGGGTTGCCGACGCCCGTGACGGCGATGCCGGAGCCGAGGTCGATGAGCTGGTTGCCGTCGACGTCGACGAGCAGGCCGTCGGCCGCGGAGTCGACGTGGACGGGCAGGACCGAGCCGACTCCCGCGGCGACGGCAGCCGTGCGCCGCGCCTGGAGCTCCAGTGATCTCGGGCCGGGGATCGCGGTCACCAGCCGGTTTCCGGGCAGCGGTCGGGTCATGTCCCCAGCATGGCCCTCATCGCGATCATGCGCAGTGGGCGAAGTGGCGATCCCGGAGCTGGAGGTTGTACAAACTGGCGGATGCCCATCACGCTGCACGACCTCGCCCGCTCGCTGGGACTGCCGGTGCTGGCCGGGGACGTGTCGAAGCCGGTCGCCTGGGTGCACGGCACGGAGCTGGCCGACCCCACCCCGTTCCTGGAGGGCGGCGAGCTGCTGCTCACGACCGGACTGGCCGGCACGGGGCCCGGCTACGTGCGGCGGCTCGTGCGGGCGGGGGTGGTCGGGCTCGGGTTCGGCACCGGGCTGGGGCACGACGTCGTGCCCGCGCGGCTGGTGGCGGCCGCCGCCGAGGCGGGGCTGGGGCTCGTCGAGGTGCCGCGCGAGGTGCCGTTCATCGCGATCAGCAAGGCGGTGTCGAAGGCGCTCGCCGCCGACGAGTACGCCGCGCTGACCAGGACCAGCGAGGCCCAGCGGGCGCTCACCGGCGCCGCGGTCCGCGCCGGTACCGCGGGCGTGGTCCGCCGGCTGGGCCGGTGGGTCGGCGGGTGGGTCGTCCTGCTCGACGCGGCGGGCGAGCCGGTGCACGCGCACAACCCCCGCCTCGTGCCGGACCTCACCGCCGGGGTGGCCAGGCTGCGGACGGCGGGCGGGCTCGCCAGCGCGGCGTTCGAGGCCGGGGGCGACCACGTGTTCCTGCAGGTGCTCGGCAGCCGGGCCAGGGGAGTGCTGGCGGTCGGCACGTCCACGCCCCTGGACGCCGCGGACGTCGGCATCGTCAACACCGCGGCCTCGCTGCTCACCCTCGCGCTCGCCCGCAACGACGCCGTCGACGCCGCCCGGCGCGAGCTGCGGTCGGGCCAGTTCCGCCTGCTGCTGGCCGGGCTCGGTGTCGACGGCCTGCCGGAGCGGTTCCGGGTGTTCCTCGCCGAGGAACCGCCCGCCACCGGCTTCTGGGCCGAGCACGACGGCCGGATCGTCGTGCTGGCGCAGGAGTCCGACGGGTTCGCTTCGTCCGAAGTGGACGCTTCGGAGGTGGCGCGCGGCTATCGCGAGGCCCGGCAGGCGCAGCAGGCCGGCGTCCGGCGGTTCGAGGACCTGGCCGGGAACGTGCGGCTCCCGGACGGGTTCGCCGAGGCCCTGCTCCGGCCGCTCGACGCGGAGACGCGCGAGACGGTGCGGGTCTGGCTCGCGCACCACGGCGCGTGGGACCCGGCGGCGGCCCGGCTCGGCGTGCACCGGCACACGGTGCGCAACCGGGTGCGCAAGGCCGAGGAGGCACTGGGCCGGTCGCTCGACTCGCCCGGCCTGCGCGCGGAGCTGTGGCTAGCCCTGCACCGCGAAGGTCAGTGAGGCGGTGTAGCCGGAGGCGGCGTCGCCCGACACGGTCGCCATCTGCCGGTCGACGCCGTCGCGGAACACCGCGTCCTGCTTGAGGGACGTCCGCGACATGTTCTGCACGCTGCGCGTGTAGCCGGCCGTGCCGTAGACCTCCTTGCACGTCGTCTCCGGCAGCGCGAGCTGCGAGGTCGTGATCTTGCTGCCCGCGGCGGTGGCCTCGGCGAGGCTCGGGTAGACCTCGAAGTGGACGTGCGGCCAGCGCCCCGCGTAGGCGCCGGGGAAGACGCTGACGAACCTCAGCTCCCCGGCCGGACCGGCCTCCTGCACGCCGCGCAGGAAGTTCTCGTCCTTCACGCGGTCGGAGTACATCGAGTAGTCGCCGTTGATGTCGCAGTGCCACAGGTACACGGCGGCTCCTGCGTAAGGCTTGCCGTCGAAGTGCTGGACCGTCAGCTCGATGGTCAGCGCCACGCCTTCGGCCGTGCGGGTCGAGGAGCCGAAGCTCGACCGGATGTCCGAGCGCACGATCCCGCTCTGCGTGAGCGCGTTCGGGCCGTTGGAGCCGTCACCGGGATAGGGGCCGGCGGTCTCCTCGGGAATCGCGTCCAGCGGTGCGCCGCCGGCCGGGCTCGTCGTGCCGGCCGGGTTTGTCGTGCTGTTCGGGCTCGTCGTGGTCGACGGGGCGCACGCCACGAGGGTGAGGCCCGCGCCGCCGATCAGCGACAACGCCCGCCTGCGGCCGATGAGCGTGGCGAGGTCGTACTGGAGGCCGCGGTCGTGGTTGTCCGTCATGGCAACCAGACTGCGGTCGTTCCCTGTGAGCAGCCTGTGCGGCAGCTGTCACCGCGGTAGCGGCACCGCGGTGCTCCCGCGACCGCGCGTTCCGGGCGGAAGCGCCCCGGCCGGTGAGGGGGTTCGGCCGGGACGCTTCCTGGCTGGTGATCGGCCCGCGAATTCCGGGACTCGTTTTCGCCGGGAGGCGGAATTGTTCCCCGAACACGCCGGTGGCTATCACGGAGTATTCACGGAGTGGTCCTCGCCACGTGTCCTGCGCGACTCGCGTTCGACTACGGCCGCCCGGTCGATCTCGGCGTGCGGCACATCGAGCGCGGCACTGATCCAGGCGCGCCAGTAGGGGCCGGGAATGCGTTTTCCGCGTTCCCACCTCGACACTTCTTCACGGGTGACGCTGTCGTTTTGTGAGATCTCGCACAACAGGTCCGCGAGGTCGCGCTGGGTGAGGCCCTGCTCTCGCCGTGCCTGGGGAATCAAGGTTGTGATCGGCGGGGTGTCCTGGTGCTCGTGGGCTTGGGGGGCTGCCTTGAGCACGGTTCTGCTCCGTTTCGGTGAGATGGCTGGTGTGCCTTCCACCTTGCCGCAGAACCGCGTGGTTCGGTCCGTGCATTGCGGTGATACCGGCGGTCGTTGAAACTTCGCGTACTACCGGAATCGGCCGATCGGATGTTCGGGTGAAACGCAACTGGGCCAATGGGGTGTGCGCACTCGCAATGGGTGCGGCTGGTTAGTGTGAGCAAGACCTGATCTTGCGAAGGCAATGACCGGGATGTGAAGGTGGAGGAAATGCTCTCGACGGTCGAAGTGGTGCAGGTGTTCCTGGCGAGGTTGGCGGCCCAGGACGCATCGGGCATCGCGCGGTTGTGCGCACCGACCGTGGAATGGGAGGCGCCCGACCCGAACGGCGTCCGCTGGTCGTCCGGCCCGCGCACCCGGCGCGAGGTCGAGTCGCAGTTCCTGACCCTGTTCGCGACGTTCGGGCTGGAGCGGCTCTCGGTGCGGCAGGTCATCGTCGACGGGGCGGACGCGGCGGTGGTCGGCGCGGCCCGCTGGCGGGTCCTCGCCACGGACGCGCAGGTGGAGATGCGCTTCGCCGGGGTGTTCTCGGTGCACCTGGGGGAGATCGAGCAGTACTGGCAGATGCCGGACACGCTGGCCGCGGCCGTCGCGACCGGCGCGGCGCGGACCGGGGCATGAGCGTCCAACGCGAGAGGGCGACGCACACGCGGGCCAGGCTCCTGCGGGCGGCCGCCGAGGTGTTCGACCGCGACGGGTTCGCCGGCTCCAGCCTCACCGCCGTGTGTGCGCGGGCCGATGTGTCGAAAGGAGCGCTGTACTGCCACTTCCGCTCGAAGGAGGCGCTCGGGGTCGCGATCATCGAGGAGCAGTCGCTGCTGTGGCACCGGTTGCGCGACGAACAGCTCGCCGTCGAGACGTCACCGATCCAGGCGTTGATCGCGATGTCGTTCGAGTTCGTCAGCAGGCTCGAGACCGACCTCACCGTGCGGGTGAGCGCGAAGCTGTTGCGCGAGGCCGTGTTCTTCGACGTCGCGGCGGCGGCGCAGGTGATCGGCTGGGTCGCGGTGGTGCGCGACCTGCTGTCGCTGGCGCGCGAGCGCGGTGAGCTGAGGCCCGAGGTGAACGTGCGGCACACGGCCGAGCAGTTCGTGGCGGAGCTGCTCGGGTTGCAGTTCGTGGCGCAGGCCCTGAGCGGCGGCACCGACCTGCGCACCCGGCTCTCGCGGGTGTGGCGGGCGTCGGCCGGCTGCCTGGTGACCGCGCCCGTCTACGCCAGGCTGCGCTTCGAGTGACGGTCGTCTCGACCCAATCGAGACAGGAATGACCGGTCGCACCCGCGCGGTTGTGCCCCTCGTCCGGCAGGGACCTGCATCTTCGGGAGCGGTTGTGGAACGCAGCATCGTCGTCGTGGACCCGTACGCGGCGGGCAGGGGCATCGCGCCCGCGTTCGCCCGGCGTGGTGTCGAGGCGATCGCGGTGCTGACCAGCCCGCAGCCACCCGCGGGGCCGTCGAGGACGTGGAACCCGGCCGGCTACCGCGAGGTCCACGTCCTGACCGACCTCGACGAGCTCGCCGGGAAGCTGGCTGCGCACGACCCGATCGCCGTCGTGCCGGGCACCGAGACCGGCGTCGAGGCCGCGGAGACGTTGTCGGAGCTGATCGTGCCGGGCCGGTCGAACGTCCTGGCGCTGTCGTCCGCGCGCCGCGACAAGTGGCAGACGGCCGTGGCCCTGCGCACCGCCGGCGTGCCGCACCTGCGCCGGATCAGCTCGGACTCGGCCGACGAGGTGGCGGCCTGGCTGCGCCGCGAGGGGCTGGAGGGCACGCCGATCGCGCTGGAACCGCGGGCGGGCGGCACCGGCGACGTGGTCGTGGTGCAGCCGGGCGGCGACTGGCGGGCCGAGTTCCTCCGGTCTCTCAGGCGCGTCCGGGGGTCGAGGAACCGCAAGGTGCTCGTCCGGGAGATCGCGGTGGGCACCGGGTACGAGGTCGACACCTACTCGGTGGACGGCCGGCACGGCCTGGCCGCGGTCTGGCGCCGCGCCAAGGGAGGCCAGACCGACGTCCACCTGTCGAACACGCTCGTCAGCGCGGACGACCGGGTCGTCGACGTGCTCCTCGCCTTCGTGCGCCAGGTGCTCGACGCGACCGGCGTGCGCAACGGTCCCGCGCACGCCGAGGTCGTGATCACCGCCGACGGGCCGCTCTTGGTCGAGGTCAGCGCCGGGCTGGCGGGCGCGGAGCGGCAGGAGCTGGCGTTGCTCGGCACGCGGGAGAGCCAGATCACCCGGATGGTGCGTCACCGCGTGGACGGTGACACCTCCGTGGGCCGCTACTCGCGGCACCTGCACGTGAAGACCGTGTACCTCTCATCACCCGCCGCCGGCGAGCTGTGCAACGCGATCCGCTTCGACGAGCTGGCCTCGCTCCTGCCGACCTGGCACCGCGCCGTGCTGCCGTACCGCGAGGGGTCGACGGTTCCGCGCACCCAGGACCTGCGGACCTCGCTGGGCCGCGTGGTGCTCGCGACGACCGACGCCGAGCAGCTCGAGCGGGACGAGGCGGTGCTCCGGAAGATCGAAGCCGAGCTCATCGTGGTGTGATACCGGGGGTGTCCTGGGTAGCCGGGATTCCACGCGAACAGTTAGGTTTGCCGCGCTACGAGTGGAGGCCCATGAGCGCACCTTGGGACGGCGACCTGACCGGGGCGGTGGTCGACGACCGCTACGTGATCGGCTCGCTGCTCGGATCCGGTGGCATGTCCGAGGTCTACCGCGCCTACGACCGCTCCACGACGTCCTCGGTGGCGATCAAGATCTTCACCGGCCCCGGCCTGCCCGACGACGAACTGCGCCTGCAGCGCGAGGCCTCGATGCTGACGGCGCTGGACTGCCCCGGCATCATCCCGGTGTACGCGACCGGGTCGCTGTCGCGCCGCCCGTACTTCGTGATGCGTGAGATCACCGGCGGCACGCTGCGCCAGCGCATGCGCGAGCCGCTGCCGCCCCGGTTCGTCGCGCGGATCGGCGGCCAGATCGCCTCGGTGCTCGACCACGTGCACGGCCTGGGCGTCGTGCACCGCGACATCAAGCCGTCGAACATCCTCCTCGACGACGAGGAGAAGCAAGCCTACCTGGCCGACTTCGGCCTCGCGCTGGTGGCCGACGTGACGCGGGTGACCACGTCCGGCATCCTGGTCGGCACCGCCGGCTACCTGTCACCGGAACAGGTGCGCGGCACGGACGTCGGCCCGGCGGCGGACATCTACTCGCTCGGCCTGGTGCTGCTCGAGTGCCTGACCGGCCGGACCGAGTACCCCGGCGGCGACGCCGAGGCCGCCCTGGCCCGCCTCGCCCGCCCGCCGCGGATGCCGGTCGGCCTGCCGCAGGCCTGGCTCTCGCTGCTGGCCGCGATGACGGACATGGACCCGGCTCGCCGCCCGACGGCCGCGCAGTGCGCCCGGTCGCTGATCGCGGCCCACGAGGCGAGCCGCGGGCTGCCCGCGTTGCTGCCCGACGCGGCCGCGGCGCCGGAAGCGGAGGTGCCGCGCCCGCGACGCGGCAAGCGCCTGGCGATCACGGCGGCGGCCGCGGTGGCCGTGACGGCGCTGGCGGCGGCGGTGGCGAACCTCGGCCGGGACGAGGCTCCCGCCGCGGACCAGCCGGTGACGCCGGACGCGCGGACGCAGGTGGTCACGGTGACGCCGTCGACGGTGACCGTGGTCCACACGCCGGGTGCCCCGGACGTGTCCTCGGCACCGGACGCACCGGTGCCGGACGGTCAGGTGCCCCAGGGGCAGGCGCCGGACGCGCCGGGGGCGCCGCAGCCGGGGGCAGACCTCTCCGGCTCGGCGGCGACCGCCCCGTCCGCTGACGGTGGCACGCCGCCTGCCGCCACGGCTCGGCCCGGCAAGGAGGACAAGGGGAAGGCCTCGGAGGCGCCGGGCCAGACGCGGGTTCCCAAGCCGTAGGCGCGCACCGTCCGGGGAAGGGCCGTCACGCGGTACGGGCCGGGAGCCCTCAGGCGCCGGACTCGGTCACGTCGGCGAACGGCAGGTCCGACAGCTCCGCCCGCAGCGAGTCCAGGTCCGGGTACACCGCGGACGCCCCGCGGTCGATCAGCTCGTCCTCGCTCACCCCGCCGGTCAGCAGTCCGATCGACGGCAGCCCGGCCCGTCCGGCGGCCTCGCAGTCCCACACCGAGTCGCCCACCACGACCGCGCGCGTGCTGTCGACCTGGCTCAGCGCCACCTGGATGAGGTCCGGCGCCGGCTTGCTGGACTCGACGTCGTCGGAGGAGGTCCAGGCGACGTCGCCGGGGTCGATGAGCTTCAGGTAGTGCTCGATGTGCTTGCGCTTGCCCGAGCTCGCGAGCACCACGGTGAGACCGAGGCCGGTCGCGGCGCGGACCAGGCGGTGGGCGCCCTCGAAGGGCTGGATCTCGTCCAGCACCTCGTCGAAGTGGCGCTCCCACGCGGCGCGCAGCTCGTCGCCGTGGTCCTGCTCGACCTTGTCGCCCGCCACCGCGGCCACCAGCCTGTCGCCGCCCATGCCGATGGCGCGGTGCACGCGCCAGGCGGGCACGGTGACGTCGATGCCGCGGAAGGCGCGCAGCCACGCGACCGTGTGGTGGTAGTTGGTGTCGACCAGGGTGCCGTCCACGTCGAGGACCAGGGTGTTGCTCATGGAGCAGGTTTGCCCGCGCCCCTACCTCGGCAAACCCACCAGCTCGCGAGTGTCCTGGAGGGACGCCACCTCGCGTCGCAGCACGCCGTCGAGCCAGTGCGCGTCCGACATCCACGTCTGGTTGGTGTTCAGGCAGACGTGCACGGACGAGCGGTAGACCGACAGCGCGATGCCCACGGCGTGTCCTGGGGCGACGGGAGCCACCGGGTACATCTCGCACAGCGCGGCGCCGTCGAGGGACAGCGGCACGGACGGCAGCGGCACCGACGTCACCAGCGTGTCGAACAGCAGCGGGGCGCAGCGGCCCATCACCGGCGCGGCCAGGCGGTGCACGAGCGGTGGCACCTTGTCGGCGAGCAGGGGCAGCGCGCCGGCACCGCGGTCGGGACCCGCGGCCTTCGCCGCCTCCATCTGCGCGCGGATCTTCCGCAGCCGGTCGGCCGGGTCCGCCGAGCCGACCGGCAGCGAGACCAGGAAACCGGAGATCTGGTTGCCCCGTGCCGCGTCGCCGGAGCGCGAGCGCTGGTTGACCGGGATCAGGGCGCGCACGACCGAGGAGGAGCCCGCGCTGTCGTGCGCGGAGAGCCAGTGCCGCAACGCACCCGTCACCAGGGCGAGCAGCACGTCGTTCACCGTGCCGCCGTGGGTGCGCCGGATCCGGTGCACGTCCGCGAGGTCCAGCCGCGACATCACCACGCGGCGCGGCCGGGTGGACGCCGTCAGCACCGGCGAGTGCAACGTCGGCGGACGGGTGTTCAGCAGCACCGACGAGGCGATGCCGATCGTGTCCCTGATCCCGCGCAGGGACGGGACCACGGACCTCTGCACCGGCTTCGGCGAGTCCGGAATGGACAGTCGTGAGTCGTCGAAGAGCCGCAGCCCCAACGCGACCGCCTTCATGCCGTCGCACAACGAGTGGTGCAGCTTCGCCACGACCGCGAACCGTCCACCCGCGAGCCCCGTGACCACGTGCAGCTCCCACGGCGGCCGCGCGAGGTCCAGCGGCTGCGCCATGAGGTGGGACACCAGGGTGGTGAACCGCTCCCTGCCGCGCACGTGGTGCGTGAAGACGTGGTCCTCCGGTGCGAAGCCGGGATCCTCCACCCAGCGCGCGCCGCCCAGCAACGAGGTGCGCGCCCGCTGGCGCAGGCGCGGGATCTCCTGCGCCCGTTCGCACAGCACGGAGGCGATGCGAGCCGGGTGCACCGCGGTGGCGGGCGCGAAGGTCGCGACGGCGCCGAGGTGCAACGGGTTCGCGTTGCCCTCCATGGCGAGGAAGGCGATGTCGAGGGGGGAGAGGTGGTCTGTCATAGGGGTGCCAGGCAACCAGGTCCGCGTGTCGCCCGCATTGCGGTGAGATGGCGGCGACTCCCTACCGCCCCAAGTACACTCGAACGGTGGTACCGGTGTGACTCGTGTGAGTGCGAACCAGGTCACACAGCAGGTTCACCATCACGATCCCGAAGCCGGACAGGCCGGTGAACGAGGGCGGGAAGCCCTTGCCGGAGTCGCTCACCTCGGCCACGACGGTGTTCCCCTCGCGCCACAACCGCAGCACCCCGCGGCCCGACGCGTGCAGGATGCTGTTCGTCGCCAGCTCGTTCACCGCGAGCACGAGGTCCTCGACCTGTTCGCGGCGCAGCCAGTGCGCGTACGCCGCCACGACCCTGCGCATGTGCGCGAGCGTGCTGACGGAGAACGAGTGCTCCTCCGCGGTGGCGGGCGGGGGCGGTAGCGGGACGTTGTAGATGTGCGCGAGGCCGGACGGGTCGGTGTAGCGCTCGCTCGGCAACCGCCGGCCGCCCTCGATCACGACCGGGTGGGTGCGCCGCGCGTTCTCCAGCACGTGACCGGGCAAGGTCCCCGCGTCGTACGGGCAGAGGACGACGCCCCGCCGTCCCTCGAACGCCGTGTTGATCAGCGCCTCGTGCTGGACGCACGCCGGGTACTCGAGCTCGGTGCGGCCGGGCCACACCGGCTCGCCGACCACGCGGAACCGGTGCTCGGTGCTCGCGCTGAACGCCATCAGCACGCCGGGGATGATCCGGCCGGGGTTGCGGCCCGCCTCGGTCATGTCGATGAAGTGCACCTGGTCGGCGTGCGCGCCCAGGCGTGCGCGGAGCAGGCCGATGCTCCTCTCCCTGACCGCCACCAGCACGGGCTCGCCGTTCTGCACGCCCTCCGCGACGAACTCGGCCGTACCGGTGAGGAACTCGTCCTCGTCCCGGTAGAACAGGGCTTCGTGTGCGAACGGCGCGGCGGAGTTCATCGGCTTCCCGGTGGGTCGGTGGCTCAGGGCAACTCCTCATTCTGCTCCTGGCAACAGTGTTTCAGCGGGGGCCAGCCCGGTGGTTCCGAGCTCCTCCAGGCCGGTGCGCCGTCACCCGACCGGGTGAGCCCGTCGGAGTGCGCCCCGCCGCGGCCCCGGCGTGCGGGCGGGGGAAACCCCGGGCAGACTCGCCGTTGTCGGGGCAGAGCGAGGAGGTGACGCCGTGATCGGCCACTACACGCTGACCGGGCCGCAGGACGCGCCGGTGCTGGTGCTCGGCAACGCGCTCGGCACGACCACCGAGCTGTGGCGCGAGTTCTCGCTGCCCTTCCGCCTGCTGCGCTTCGACCACCGCGGGCACGGCGCCAGCGCGCCCGTTCCCGGCCCCTTCGCCATCGAGGACCTGGCGGCCGATGTCCTGGAGTTGTTGGACCACTTGGAATTGCGGCACGTGTACTACTGCGGCGTGTCCCTCGGCGGCATGGTCGGCATGTGGCTCGCCGCGCACACCGACCGGATCTCACGCCTCGCGCTGATGTGCACGACCGCGTGGTACCCGGACAAGTCGCTCTGGGACGAGCGGATCGAGGTGCTGAGCACGCGCGGGATGGAACCCCTCGCGGACTCGATCGTCTCGCGCTGGTTCACCCCGGCGTTCTCCCCGGCCGTGGCCGCGCGCTTCCGCGCCCGGCTGCTGGAGGTCGACGTGCCGTCCTACATCGGGTGCGCCGGGGCGATCCGGGACATGGACCTGCGGCCGGACCTCGCGAAGATCGAAGCGCCCACCGTGGTGATCGCGGCGGCGCAGGACCAGGCGGCACCGCCGGAGTTCGCCCGGCAGCTCGCGGACGAGCTGCCGTCCTCTGAGCTCTACGTCGTCGGCGACGCGGCGCACCTGGCGGTCGTCGAGGCGCCCCGCACGATCTCGGTCATCCTCGACGACCACTTCGGCAACGGTTAGACGGGAGCCAGGGGCCGGTGCGGTCCGGCCGGCGGCTCGACCCGGATCTCGTCGCCGGGACGCACGACGCCACCGGTGAGCACGATCGACATGATCCCCGCGCGCCGGACGAGCTCGCCGCCGGGACCCCGGCCGGCGACCTCCTTCAACAGACCTCGGGAGAACCGGTTGATCTGCACGCACGGGTTGCGCAGCCCGGTCACCTCGACGACGGCGTCGGGACCCAGGTGCAACAACGTTCCCGTGGGCAGGCCGAGCAGGTCGACGCCCCGCGTGGTGATGTTCTCGCCGATGGCGCCCGGCTCGACGTCGTGACCTTTGCCGCGCAGCTCGTCGAGGAGCTCGGCGTGGATCAGGTGCACCTGGCGCAGGTTCGGCGCTGTCGGGTCCTTCGCGACGCGCGACCGGTGCTTCACGGTGACGCCCTGGTGGACGTCGCCGTCGACACCGAGACCGGCGAGCAGGGTGATGCTCTCGCGCACCGGTTTGGTGAACGTGTACTCCTCATTGCGGCTGACCGCTGTGACAACCCCCATGACAGCGATTGTGCAGGATCAATCGAGACGGGATCGATGCTCTGTTCGGCCTAGCCGGAACCATGTCCGGGAGATCGCTCGAACTGTGCCCCCACGGCGCTTCCGCGCTCGTCCGGCGGGCTCTAGCTGCGGCGATGTGAGCAGCCGTGGAAACGCTCCCACGAAGTTCCGGCAGGAGTCTTGACTAATGCTCACGTCAGGCTGTTGACTCCGTCACACCTCAGCGGAACCGGTTACGGAACCGGTTCCAGAGGCGGCGGAAGGAAGTTCGGCATGCGTGTCACGATCGCAGAGGTCGCCCAACGCGCCCAGGTGTCCAAAGCGACCGTGTCACGTGTGCTGAACGGAAAGCCGGACGTGGACGCCTCCACGGCGCAACGCGTCCGGAAGGTCATCGACGAGATCGGCTACGTGCCCAGCGCCCGTGCCGTCGGTCTCGCGCGGGGTCGCACCCGCACGGTCGCCATGCTCGCGCCGTCTCTCACGTGGCCGTGGATGGGCGAGGTCCTGCAGGGCATCGTCGACACGCTCGAAGCCGACGGCTACGGACTGCTGCTCCACACGCTGAACCGCGGGCCGGAGTCGCTCAACCAGTTCGCGAACCACGTGTCCGCCAACGCTTTCGACGGGCTGCTGGTGGTCGAGCCACCGGACGCCCTGCACTACATCTCCACGCTCTACCGGGCGGGGCTGCCGGTCGTCATGATCGACGACCGCGGCTCGCACCCGGAGTTCCCCTCGGTGACGACGACGAACCGGCAGGGAGGCGCGGACGTCGCGAGGCACCTCGTCGCGGCGGGCCGCCGCAGGTTCGCCGTCGTCACCGGCCCACCGCACTTCGGGTGCACCCAGGCGCGGCTGGACGGGTTCCGGCTCGCCCTGGCCGAAGCGGGCCTGACGCTGCACCCGGATCTGGTCGTCGACGGCGACTTCACCCAGGAAGGCGGTGAAGTGGCCGTGGACAAGCTCGTCGCCAGTGGCATCCCGTTCGACGCCGTGTTCGCGCAGAACGACCTCTCGGCGGTCGGTGTGCTGCGGGCGCTGCGTGAATCCGGCAGGACCGTCCCCGGTGACGTGTCCGTGGTCGGTTTCGACGACGTCCCGCTCGCGGGACACACCGAACCCCGGCTGACGACGATCCGCCAGCCGCTGCAGGAGATGGGCGCCGCCGCCGCGCGGATGCTGCTCTCCACGCTCGAGGGACAGCCGATGCCCGACCACCCGCTGGTGCTGCCGACCTCGTTGATCGTGCGCGAATCCGCGCCCTGACCCACCACAACTGAACGAACCGGCCGGACCGCACGCGGTCTGGCTAGTTCGCCGTACGCATGAGAGAGCGCTCTCATGCGACCGTCGTATCGGGAGACTCCCCCATGCGCAGAACAGTCATCGTCGCGTTGGCACTGGCGCTCGCGGCGACCGGTTGCTCCTCTGGTGGCGCCACCAAGGCTTCCGGGGTGCTGACCGTGGGCATGCCCAACGGGCCGCTGACCGAGAACCACAACCCGTTCCTGCCCACGTCGGCGGCGGGTTCCCTCGGTTACCGCTACCAGATCTACGAGCCGCTCGCGTTCGTCAACAACACCCGCCCGGCGCAGGACCCCGTGCCGTGGCTCGCGACGAAGTGGGACTGGACCGACAACTACAAGAAGGTCACCTTCACGCTCCGGGAGAACGTGAAGTGGTCCGACGGCAAGCCGCTGACGGCCGCCGACGTCGCCTTCTCGTACGAGATCCTCAAGAAGTGGCCCGCGCTCAACAACCGCGACTCGCTCAAGGTCGAGGCCGCGACGGCGACGCCGGACGGCAAGGTCGAGGTCACGTTCCCCTCGCCGCAGTTCGTGAACCGCAACAAGGTCATCAGCGCGATGGTCGTGCCCCAGCACATCTGGGGCACCGTGCCGGACCCGACGACCTACACGAACCCGAACCCGGTCGGCACCGGTCCGTACCAGCTCAAGTCGTTCACCTCGCAGACCGTCACGATCGCGCGGCGCGCCGAGTACTGGCAGGAGCTGCCCAAGGTCCCGGAGATCCAGTACACCTCGTACAACGACAACACGGCGCAGACCACCGCGCTGGCGTCGGGTGCGAGCCAGTGGTCCTACGTCTTCATCCCGGACTACCAGAAGCTGTACGTGGACAAGGACCCGGCGCACCACAAGATCTGGTTCCCGGCCGGCCTCGGCATCCACGGCCTGTGGCTGAACACCACGATCGCGCCGTTCGACAACGCGGCGCTGCGCTCGGCGATGAGCGACGTGATCGACCGCGAGGCGATCTTCGTCCGCGGCGAGGCGCGCCTGTTCCCGAAGCTCGAGTCGCCGACCGGCATGCCGCTTCCCGCCGGTGAGAGCTTCCTCGCGCCGGAGTACAGGGACGCGCGCTTCAAGATCGACGTCGACGGGGCGAAGCAGAAGCTCACCGCGGCCGGCTTCACCTTCGAGGGCGACGTGCTCAAGGCGCCCGGCGGCAAGCCCGTCACGATCGAGCTGACCAACCCGTCCGGCTGGTCGGACTACCTGACGGTGCTCGACATCATCAAGAGCGACCTGAAGAAGATCGGCATCGAGGCGACCGTGCGCACGCAGACCGCGGACGCGTGGACCACCGACTTCGCGAACGGCGTGTTCCAGGGCTCGCTGCGCTGGACCAACACCGGCGCGACGCCGTACGAGATGTACCAGAACATCATGGACGCGGCCGAGATCAAGCCGGTCGGGCAGACCGCGGCGGTGAACTTCGGCCGCTACAACAACCCGGAGGCCACCGCGGCGCTGGCGGAGTACGCCAACGCCGCCGACGACGCCACGCGCGCCAAGAACCTCGCCGTGCTGCAGAAGATCATGGTCGAGCAGGTGCCGATGATCCCGACCTCCGCGGGTCCGATCGGCGCGGAGTACAGCACGAAGCACTGGGTCGGCTGGCCGTCGGAGGAGGACCCGTACGGTCCGCCGCAGGCGACCCTGCCCAACGCCCTGCAGATCGTCATGAAGCTGAAGCCCGCGGGGTCGTAGATGAACGAGGTCGCGCTGGAAGCGAAAGGTCTGGTCAAGACCTACAAGCGCGTGCGCGCGGTGCAGGACGTCTCCATCGTCCTGCGCCGTGGGCGCGTGACCGCCCTCGTCGGCGAGTCGGGATCGGGCAAGTCGACGGTGGCGAAGCTGCTGGCGCGGCTGGTCGAGCCCACCTCGGGTGAGATCCTGCTCGACGGCGAGAAGGTGCGGCGGGTCCGGGAGTACCGGCGCAAGGTCCAGATGGTGTTCCAGGACCCGTTCGCGTCGCTCAACCCGGTCCACACCATCCGCTACCACCTGACCCGGCCGCTGAAGATCCACAAGCGGCCGGAGACGGTGGAGCAGCTGCTGGAGCGGGTGAACCTTCCCGCCGACTTCGCCTCGCGGTACCCGTACGAGCTGTCGGGCGGCCAGCGGCAGCGCGTCGCCATCGCGCGGGCGCTGGCCGCCCACCCCGAGGTGCTGCTCGCCGACGAGCCGGTGTCCATGCTGGACGTCTCCATCCGGCTCGGTGTGCTGAACCTCCTGCTGGACCTCAAGGAACGGCTCAAGCTCGCGGTCCTCTACATCACCCACGACATCGCGTCGGCGCGCTACTTCGCGGACGAGACGTTCGTGATGTACGGCGGGCAGATCGTCGAGGGCGGCGACAGCGAGACCGTGACGCAGCGGCCGGCGCACCCGTACACGCAGTTGCTGATCGAGTCCGCGCCCGACCCGGAGCGGTCGGTGATCGCGCTGGACGCGCCGCCGGAGGAGACCGGCGAGGTCTCCGCGGGCTGCCGGTTCGCGCCGCGGTGCCCGAAGGTGCAGTCCCGGTGCTGGACCGACGCGCCACCGCGCACCGAGATCGACTCCTCGGGGCACTGGGCGGCGTGCTGGCTCTACGTGGAGGCGGTATGACGTTCCTGCTGCGCCGTGCGCTGTTCTACCTGGTCACCCTGTGGGCGGCGATCACGATGAACTTCCTGCTGCCGCGCCTGCTGCCGGGCGACCCGGTGCAGGCGATGATCACCAAGCTGGGCGGCAGGCTGAACAGCGACGCCATGGCCTCGCTGTACGTCCTGTTCGGACTCGACGAGCAGAAGTCGATCTGGGCCCAGTACGTGGACTACTGGGCCGCGCTGCTGCGCGGTGACCTCGGGCTGTCGTTCACGTTCTTCCCGACGCCGGTCGCCGACGTGCTCTCGCAGTCGCTGCCGTGGACGCTCGGCCTGGTCGGCGTCACGACGGTCATCGCGTTCCTGCTCGGCACCCTGCTGGGCGTCTACGCGGGGTGGCGCCGTGGTTCGTGGCTGGACTCGCTGATCCCGGTGACGACGTTCCTGTCGTCGATCCCGTACTTCTGGCTCGGGCTGATCGCGATCTCGGTGTTCTCCGTGACGTGGCCGCTGCTGCCGGCGTCCGGCGGGTACGCGGCCGGGCTCGTGCCGGAGTTCTCCGGCGAGTTCATCGGCAGCGTCCTGGAGCACGCCGTCCTGCCCGGCGTCACGATCGTCGTGAGCTCGGTGGCGGGCTGGATCCTGGGCATGCGCAACATGATGGTGACCGTGACGGCGGAGGACTACGTGCTCGTCGCGAAGGCCAAGGGCCTCTCGCAGCGGCGGATCATGTTCGCCTACGCCGCGCGCAACGCCGTGCTGCCGTCGATCTCCGGTTTCGCGCTGTCGCTCGGGTTCATCGTCGGCGGCGCGCTGCTGGTGGAGATGGTCTTCTCCTACCCGGGCCTGGGGTACGTGCTGTTCCAGGGCATCGGGGCGAAGGACTACCCGCTGATGCAGGGCGTGTTCCTGGTGATCACCCTGGCCGTGCTGGTGGCGAACCTGCTCGCGGACATCGGCTACCTGCTGCTCGACCCGCGCACGCGACGGGAGGGGTGATCCGCTCGTGAACTTCAAGACGAAGCTGGGCCTCGGGGTGCTGGCCTTCTTCACGCTGATCGCGGTGATCGGCGAGTGGATAGCGCCGTACGACCCGTCCGCGATGGGCGACGACCTGCTGTCGCCGCCCTCGGGCGCGCACTGGTTCGGCACGACCATGACCGGGCAGGACATCTTCTCCCAGGTGCTCGTCGGCACCAGGGGGGTGATGGTCGTCGGGCTGGTCTGCGGTGTGCTCGCGACCTTCCTGTCGATCCTGGTCGGGGTGACCGCCGGGTTCCTCGGTGGCGCCGCCGACGAGGCGTTGTCCATGCTGTCCAACGTCTTCCTGGTCATCCCGGCGCTGCCGCTGATCATCATCGTGGCGTCGATGCTGCCGTCGGCGGACACCGTGCTGATCGCGGCGGTGATCTCGCTGACCGCGTGGGCGTGGGGTGCGCGGGTCCTGCGGGCGCAGACGATGTCGTTGCGGCGGCGCGACTTCGTGGAGGCCGCGCGGGCGTCCGGTGAGCGGACCTGGCGCATCATCGTGTTCGAGGTGCTGCCCAACCTGACGGCGGTGATCGCGTCCGGCTTCGTCGGCACGGTGATCTTCGCGGTCATGCTGCAGATCACCCTGTCGTTCGTCGGCGTCGTGTCGCTGTCAACCTGGAACTGGGGAACGATCCTGTTCTGGGCGCAGAGCAACCAGGCGCTCGGCCAGGGCGCATGGTGGTGGTTCGTCCCCGCCGGCCTGTGCATCGCCCTGCTCGGCACGGCACTGGCCCTGATCAACTTCGGGATCGACGAGTACGCGAATCCACGGCTGCGGAAGGTGCGCGCATGAGCCCGGTGCTGGAGATCCGCGATCTCTCGGTGGACTACGGAACGCTGCGGGCCGTGCACGACGTCACGCTGTCCCTCAACGCGGGCGAGGTGCTCGGCCTCGCGGGGGAGAGCGGCAGCGGCAAGTCGACGCTGGCCTACGCCGCGACCCGCCTGCTGCAACCGCCGGGGCACGTGCCGTCCGGCCAGGTGCTGTTCAAGGGGCAGGACCTGCTCTCGCTCACCGAACGGCAGTTGCGGGGGCTGCGCTGGAACGAGATCGCGATCGTGTTCCAGGGCGCGATGAACGCCCTGAACCCGGTGATCTCGGTCGGCACGCAGATCGACGACGTGCTGCGCACCCACCGGCCGGCGATGGCCAGGGCCGCTCGCACCGCCCGCGGCCGCGAGCTGCTGTCGCTGGTCGGCATCCCGGTCGACCGGCTGGGGGCCTACCCGCACCAGCTCTCCGGCGGCATGCGGCAGCGCGTGATGATCGCGATGGCGCTCGCGCTGGAGCCCGAGATCGTCATCATGGACGAGCCGACCACGGCGCTGGACGTGGTGGTGCAGCGGCAGATCCTCGGCCAGATGATGAGGCTGCGCGAGACGCTGGGATTCTCGGTCATCTTCATCACGCACGACATCTCGCTGCTGGTCGAGTTCTCCGACCGCATCGCGATCATGTACGGCGGCCGGGTGGTCGAGGAGGCGCCGGCGGCGGAGATCTACCGCGCCGCCAAGCACCCGTACAGCCAGGGCCTGCTGTCGTCGTTCCCGGCGCTGCGCGGCCCGCGCAGGGAGCTGCGCGGCATCCCCGGCTCACCGCCGGACCTGCGCTCGATGCCGACCGGCTGTCCGTTCCACCCGCGGTGCCCGCACGCGATGGACGTCTGCGGCGAGCGGATGCCGCCCCTCGACTCCGTCGAGGCGAGCCGCCGCGTGGCGTGCTGGTTGGAGGGAGCGCGTGTCTGAGGTGACCGAGGGCCTGCCCCCGGACTTCTTCTGGGGCGTCGCCACGTCGGCGTACCAGATCGAGGGTGCCCACGACGAGGACGGCCGGACACCGTCCATCTGGGACACGTTCTGCCGCCGTCCCGGCGCTGTCGCCAACGGCGAGAACGGCGACGTGGCCTGCGACCACTACCACCGCATGCCCGCGGACGTGGCGATGATCGCCCGCCTGGGCGTGGACAAGTACCGCTTCTCCGTGTCGTGGCCGCGGGTCCAGCCCGGTGGGCGCGGGCCGGTGAACCGCAAGGGGATCGACTTCTACTCCCGGCTCGTGGACGCGTTGCTGGAGAAGGGGATCGACCCCTGGCTGACGCTGTACCACTGGGACCTGCCGCAGGAGCTGGAGGACGCCGGCGGGTGGCCGCACCGCGACACCGCCCACCGGTTCGCCGAGTACGCGGAGCTGGTGCACGACGCGCTGGGTGACCGCGTGCCGACGTGGACGACGCTGAACGAGCCGTGGTGCTCGGCGATGCTCGGGTACGACACCGGCCGCCACGCGCCAGGCCGCAAGAACTTCGGCGAGGCCGTGCGGGCCGTGCACCACCTGCTCCTGGCCCACGGGCTGGCCGGGCAGGTGCTGCGCTCCCTCGGCGTGGCGTCCCTGGGCATCACGCTGAACATGGGCGTCCACACGCCCGCCTCCGACGACCCGCGCGATGTCGACGCGGCACGCCGCGCCGACGGCCTGGGCACCCGGATCTACCTCGACCCGCTGGTGCACGGCCGCTACCCGGAGGACGTGCTCGCCGACATCGCCGAGCGCGGCGCCGAGATCCCCGTCCGCTCCGGCGACCTGGCGGTCATCTCGACGCCGCTGGACGTGGTGGGCGTCAACTACTACACCTCGCACGTCCTGAAGGCCTCCGACGACCCGGCCGTGCCCGAGGTGGTGCCGCAGGGACGCCCGGCGACCGCGATGGGCTGGGAGATCGTGCCGGAGGGGTTCACCCGGCTGCTGGTCCGGCTCCAGCAGGACTACGGCGTGCCGATGGTGATCACCGAGAACGGTGCCGCCTTCGACGACCTGTCCGTCGAGGACGGGTACGTGGCCGACACCGATCGCGTGGACTACCTGTCCTCGCACATCGCCGCTGTCGCGGCCGCGGTGCGGGCCGGGGCCGATGTGCGGGGGTACCTGGCCTGGTCGTTGATGGACAACTTCGAGTGGGGGTACGGGTACGCCAAGCGGTTCGGGCTCGTCCGGGTCGATTACGAGACCCAGGTGCGGACTTTGAAGCGTAGTGCGCAGTGGTACCGGGAGTTGATCAGTCGGTTCCGGGGGTAGGGGTTCTGTTGCGGGGCGTTTTCGGGGCTCCGCCCCGGACCCCGCCAATCCGATCCAGGACCGGCCGGCGTCGCTCTCAGGCTGATGGCACGCCTGTTGGTGTGGGCGGCTTGCTGTTGCGTGGGTTTTTGGGCCACCCGCCCCGTGTGGGAAAGACGGCTCGCCTTCGGCCTCGCGTGAGATGAGGGGGCCGTGGGGGTCCGTCCTGGTGGTTGTTGAGCGGTCATGGGGGGTGTGGGTGACCTGAGCGGTGCTCGTGAAGGGCTCGCGTACGGGCGTTCTCCCGCTTCAGCGGCGTAGATCACGTCCGAATGCACTAGCTAAGGCATGCCTTAGTTAAGTTAGGGTTACTTTACGCTGCTCGGGAGTGCCAGGAGAGGATCGCGATGGAACCGGTGTTAGACCTGGCCGGAGTCGGCTTCGGGCCGTCCAACCTCGCTCTCGCGATCGCCGTGGAGGAGCATCCGCTGCCCGTGCGGGCGCGGTTCTTCGAGAGGCAGCCCCGGTTCGGGTGGCATCGGGGGATGTTGCTCGAGGACGCGACCATGCAGGTGTCGTTCCTCAAGGATCTCGTCACGCTGCGCAACCCCACCAGTTCGTTCAGCTTCCTGTGCTACCTGCGGGATCGTGGGCGGCTCGTCGACTTCGTCAACCACAAGAACCTCTTCCCGCTGCGCAGGGAGTTCCACGACTACTTCGAGTGGGCGGCGGAGCGGGTCGCGCACCACGTGTCGTACGGGGCCGAGGTGTCGGAGGTCCGTGCCGACGAGGACGGGTTCGAGTTCACCGCCGGTGAGGGGAAGGTCCGGGCTCGCAACCTCGTGCTGGCCACCGGGCTGGAGGCGAACCTGCCGGTGGGGATCGAGCCCGGGGAGCGGATCTGGCACAACAAGGACCTGCTGCACCGCGTGGAGGGGTTGTGCAACCCCCGGCACGTCGTCGTGGTCGGGGCCGGGCAGAGTGCGGCCGAGGCGGTGGCCTTCTTCCACGACCGGTTCCCCGAGGTCGAGGTGCACGGGGTCTTCGCGCGGTACGGGTACAGCCCCGCCGACGACAGCGCGTTCGCCAACCGGATCTTCGACCCCGCGGCGGTGGACGACTTCTACGGTGCGCCGGAGGAGGTCAAGCGGCGGTTGATGGGGTACCACGCCAACACCAACTACGGTGTGGTCGACCAGGACCTCATCGAGGAGCTGTACCGGCGGGTGTACCGGGAGAAGGTCCTCGGCAGGCAGCGGTTGTCGTTGCACAACACGTCCCGGCTCGTCGACGTGAACGCCGACGGGAAGTGCGTGATCGAGTCGCTCGCGGACGGTGGGCGGGTGCCCGTCGACGCCGACGTGATCGTGTACGCGACCGGGTACCGGCCGGCCAACCCGCTGCGGGTGCTCGGTGATCTCGCCGAGCGCTGCGAGCGCGACGAGCTGGGGCGGTTGCGGGTGACGCGGGACTACCGCGTGGTCACCGACGACTCGGTTCGCGGCGGGATCTACCTCCAGGGCGGTACCGAGCACACGCACGGCATCACGTCGTCGCTGCTGTCGAACACGGCGGTGCGCGTCGGCGAGATCCTCGACTCGGTCCTGCGGCGGCCGGTGGTGGCGGCCGAGCCGGTGTCGAAGCTTCAGGCAGTCAAGTAGTTCCGTGAGGAAGGACCCGTCATGACCAACCCGTTCGAGGACCCGCAGGGCCGGTTCTTCGTGCTCGTCAACGAAGAGCAGCAGCACTCGCTGTGGCCGACGTTCGCGGAGGTGCCCGCGGGGTGGACCAAGGTCTTCGGCGAGGACAGCCGCGAGGCGTGCCTGGCGTACGTGGAGGAGAACTGGACGGATCTGCGTCCGGCCTCCATCCGGTGAGGTAGTCCTCGAACGTGCGCCCGCCCACCGCGCGGCCGGGAGTCGGGTTCCCGCCCGCGCGGTAGGCGCGGTACGTGGCTCCCGGCACGTTCAACGGGCGAGCTTCTGCCGGTAGTGACGACGAAGGTCATGCGCTCACCCTCGCGCGGTAGTAGTGCGCCAGCACGACTGTTCCCGTGACGGCGGCGATCGCGCTGACCACGAGGGCCGCCCGGGTCAGCGCGCTCATCGCGGTGCCCTCGCCGAGCAGCTCGATGCCGATCCAGGCCGCGACGATCGGGTTGACGACGGTCTGGCCCGCCACGACCAGGTCGGGCGGGCCCGCGGCGTAGCCGAGCTGGATGAACCACGCCCCCGCGAGGAACGCCACGACCAGCCCGCCGAGGGACACCCACTCGACCGACGGCAGCGCCGTCGTGACGTCCCTGACCAGCACGGCGACCAAGCCGTAGGCGATACCCGCGCCCACGGCCAGCGCCAGCGCCCGCGGCACGCCCGTGCTGAACGTCGCGAACACCGTGCACACCAGGACGCCCGCGGCGACCAGCTGGCCCGCCTGCAGCGCGTCTTTCGGGGAGACCTGGGTCGGCACCGCCTCGCCCGCGGTGATGGACACGAAGGCCACGATCCCGGCCGTCGCGACCAGCACCGCCACCGCGAGCAGGCCGGTCGGCCGGCGTGCCCTGGCCACCGCGATGATCGGGATGGCCAGCGCGTTCAGCGGCGCGACCACCGAGACCGGGGCCAGCGCCAGCGCGACGACCTGGAGAACCGCGCACGCGAACAGCACCAGGAAGCCGTGCACCCAGCGGCGTGACGAGACCAGGCGGTGCGCCGAGGAGAGCTTCAGCTCCGGGATCTCCCGCACGCCGGCGTGCTGCCACAGCGCGCCGAGTGCGCTGCACCCGGCGGCGAGCACCGCGCACAGGATCGCGACCCCGACCACGTGCCGATCGTACTCCGCCGCTGCTATGGTTCATTACATCAGTAACGAACCGAGGAAGTGTGCCGTGTTCGACGACCGGAGCCCGATCTACCGGCAGATCGCGGAGCGGATCAAGGCGGACGTGCTCAGCGGGGCGTTGAAGGCGGACGAGCGGGTCATGTCGACGAACCAGTGCGCCGCCCGCTACCGGATCAACCCGGCCACGGCGGCGAAGGCCTTCCAGCAGCTCGTGGACGAGCAGGTGCTCTACAAGAAGAGGGGCATCGGGATGTTCGTGAGCACGCGGGCGCGCGACGTGCTGAGGGCACGGGGCAGGAAGACCTTCTTCGGCGAGGTCGTCGACCCGATGGTCGCGGAGGCGCGTGCCATCGGCATCCCGCTCGCCGACGTCATCCGCCGCATCGAGCAGCACGAGAACGGAGAAGTGTGAGGTTCTCGTTGTCCGGCAACGGGATCACGGTCCGCTCGGCGTGAGCCGCGTCAGCCGCTGTCGCGCACCACGAGGGACGGCTCGAAGATCACGGACGTCACCGGCGCCCTGGGCTGGGTGATCTGCCGCAGGAGCTGACGCGCCATCTCCGCGGCCATGTCGGCGATCGGCTGCCGGACGGTGGTCAGCTCGGGCTCGCACGTCAGGGCGGCGCTGCTGTCGTCGAACCCGACGATCGCCACGTCGTCGGGGACCTTGCGGCCGTGCCGGTGCAGCACGGGAATCGCGCCGTTGGCCATGAGGTCCGAGGCGATGAAGACCCCGTCGACGTCCGGGCAGAGCGCGATGAGCTGCTCCATCGCGGCCACGCCGGACTGCCGGGTGAAGTCGCCGTGCACGACCCACGCGTCCGGCACCTCGGCGAGGAAGCCCCGGAGCCGGTCCTGGCCCGCGGGGGTGTCCTGCGGACCGGTGATCGTGGCGATGCGCCGCCGGCCGAGCTCCTTCAGTCGGCGCCCGGCGAGCGCGGCGCCCGCCGTCTGGTTCACGTCGACGTACGTGATCGGCATCGGCTCCAGCGGGCGGCCGGCCAGCACGACCGGCGAGCCGGCCGCGATCAGCCGTCCCGGCACCGGGTCCGCCGGGTCGGTGTGCACGAGGATCACGCCGTCCAGCCGCCCGCACCGCAGGTCGCTCAGCGCCTGCTCGCGCGTGCCGGGCCCGGTCATCATCAGCACGAGCTGGATGCCCAGCGGCCGGACCACGCGGGTCACACCGCTGACCACGCTCGCGAGGTGCGGGTCGCCGAGCATGCGCCGCTCGTCCGGCAGCACGAGCCCGATCGCGTCCGCCCTGCGCGTGACGAGCGACCGCGCGGCGATGTTCGGCAGGTATCCCGTGCTGGAGATGGCTTTCTCGACGGCGTGCCGGAGCGACTCGTCGACGGTCGACGCGCCGTTGACGACCCTCGACGCCGTCGCCCGCGACACGCCGGCCACGCGGGCCACCTCCTCCAGTGTCACGCGCTTCACCCGGCCGCCAGTTCCGCCGTGCGGTGGCGTTCCATCAGCCGCACCACCTCCGCGGTGGGCGGGTGGGTGATCGCCGTCCGCGCCGAGCGGACGACCTCGAGGGACTCGGTGAGGTGTGCGCGCACGAACTGGCGCAACGCGTCCTGGCTGGTCGACGCGAGCTGGATCTCCGCATCCGTCGGCATGCCCGGCATGTCGTGCCCGGCGTGCTGGTTCACGTACGGCGCGTCGAGCAACGCCCTGAGCGCGGCCAGTTCCGCGTTCCGGTTCTCCACGAGCTCGGCGGAACCGGTGAGCCGCAGCAGCTTGAGCGCCTGCTCGTCGGTGGCGATGGCCAGCTCCACGAAAGCTCGTTCCGTTGCGCCGTAACCGTTCTGGGCGGACGACTGCGTCGTCGGCGGTGGCGTGGGTGGTGGCGGGTGTGGTGGTGCCTGCTGGCAGGCCGCGAGAAGGCCTGCCAGCAGGAGCGTTGTCATCCGTGGTTGCCGGCGTGATCGCACTTGATCACCACGTTGATGCAGTTGCGGACGCGGCGCTCCATCTCGGCGCGCGGCCACACGTTGAAGAAGTCGCCGTGCATCGTCTGCCCGGTGCCCGACGCCAGCCTGAGCCCGGCCGTGGAACCGTTGACCGGGTAGCGGAGCACCATGCGCAGCTTCGGCACGGGGACGGGGTGGGTCGACGGGCAGCCACCCGCGACGGGGTAGGACATGTGGGACTTGTGGTCGGCCGAGTCGAGGTCGCGGCCGTTCCAGCACTGCGGGAAGTCCAGGTAGGTCTCCAGCATCGTGCCGGCCGGGCACTGCACGAAGTTCTTGGAGGCGCCGACGTGCCCGGCGTGCAGGCAGGACCACCGCGCGATGCTGTCGGCGTCACCGGTCGCCTTCGCGTTGCCCGCCACGATCTTCAGCCCGTACGGCGTCGGCTGGATCGCCGCCGGGTTGTTCACTCCCTCACCGAGGTAGTAGAACGTGACCCCGGTCGGGGCGATCGCCGTGTTGTCCCGGTACAGGGTCGGCACCCAGTACGACGAGATGTCCGCGGCCGGGTTGCAGTTGCCCCGCTGTCCCTCCAGCGTCTGCTGGGTCGAGCGGGCGTTCGTCGAGTGGTTGCCGAAGAAGTCGTGCGAGTGGGAGGCACCGGGCAGGTTCGGCAGGACGATCGGGTCGTCCGGCAGCCGGTGGCTGATCGGGCACTCCGCGAGGAACTCGGCAACGCGTACCGGTTCTGCTTGCGCCGCAACGGGAATGCTCAGCACTCCAGCGGCCAGTGCGAGGATTGTCGCCAGGTGGAACAGGGGCTTCTTCATTGAAGCATTCCTCTCCGCAGCAGGATTGGGAGAGCGCTCTCACGCCCTTCGAGCATGGCGCAGGTCGTAATCGGGCGTCAATCCGCAAGAAACGTTCAGAAGTCCCGGTTTTCTTGACACCGCCGCCCGGTGCCCCGACTCTCGGCTCTGAACTCCTGTCGCAGAGAGCGCTCTCTCGCATCGTCGCCCTGTTCTCCAGCCCCAGGAGCACCCATGTCAGGAAGGCTTCAACGCGGAAGACTCCCACTCGTCGTCGCGGCGGCCCTCGTCGCTGCCACGATCACGCCGGCGCAGGCCGCCGGCCCGTTGCTCTCCCAGAACCGCCCGGTCACCGCGTCCAGCAGTGAGAACGCCGCGTTCGCCGCGGCCGCCGCGGTGGACGGTGACCTGGGCACCCGCTGGTCCAGCGAGTTCCGCGACCCCCAGTGGATCCAGATCGACCTGGGCTCGTCGGCCAGGGTCGACCAGGTGACGCTCGCCTGGGAGGCCGCGAGCGCCAGGGCGTACACGCTCAGCATCTCCCAGGACGGCAACACCTGGCAGGAGCTGCGCCGCACGACCTCCGGCCCCGGCGGGACCGAGACGCTCGCGGTCGCGGGCACCGGCCGGTACGTCCGGCTCGACCTGACCCAGCGCGCCACGCAGTACGGCTACTCGCTGTGGGAGTTCCAGGTGTTCGGCACCAGGGACTCCGGTGGCGCGGAAACCCTGCTCTCGTACGGCAAGACCGGCTCGGCGTCGACGTTCCAGGACGACGCGAACTGCGGTCAGTGCACACCGGCCAAAGCGTTCGACCGCGATCCCGCGACCCGCTGGGCGACCAGCCCGACGAACGGCTGGGTCGACCCCGGCTGGATCTCGGTCGACCTCGGCGCGCCGGCCACGATCTCGAAGGTCGTCCTGCAGTGGGACCCGGCCTTCGCGACCGCCTACCGGCTGGAGGTCTCCGACGACAACGCGAACTGGCGGCAGATCTACTCGACCACGAGCGGCCGCGGGTTCAAGGAGACGCTGACCGTCAGCGGGACCGGCCGGTACGTGCGGATGTTCGGCACGGCCAGGTCCAACGGCTACGGCTACTCGCTGTGGGAGTTCCAGGTCTACGGCACCGGTGGCAACCCGACGCCCGCGCCGCCGCTGCCGCCGAACCCGTCGTTCCCCGGCAGGCTGGTGTGGTCCGACGAGTTCAACGCCCCCGCCGGCACCGGGCCGGACGGCTCGAAGTGGCAGGCGGAGACCGGGCCGGGCGTGAACAACGAGCTGCAGTACTACACGAACAACAACAACGCGCGGCACGACGGCAACGGCAACCTCGTCCTGCAGGCACGCCGGGAGGTCACGCCCGGCAGCGCGTGCCCGGTCGACCCGGTCAGCGGCAGCACCACCTGCCAGTACACGTCGGCACGGCTGAACACGTACGGGAAGTTCACCTTCACCTACGGCCGGGTCGAGGCGCGGATCAAGGTGTCGTCGACGCAGGGGTTGTGGCCGGCGTTCTGGATGCTGGGCGCGGACTTCTTCGACCAGCGCAGGCCGTGGCCCTACACCGGCGAGATCGACATCATGGAGCACGTCGGCAAGGAGCCGAACCGGGTCTACTCGACGCTGCACGCGCCCCAGTACTTCGGCGCGGGCGGCTACGGGTCGCCGCTCGACCTCGGCCAGCCGGCGGCGTCGGCGTTCCGGACCTTCGCGGTCGAGTGGGACTCGAACCACATGACGTTCAGCGTGGACGGCAACAGGTTCTTCACCGTCGACCGGAACGTGCTGGAGACCACCCGCGGGCCCTGGGTCTTCGACCACCCGTTCTTCATCATCATCAACAACGCGGTGGGCGGTGACTGGCCCGGCCCGCCGGGGGCCGGGACGCAGCTTCCGCAGGACATGGTGCTGGACTACGTCAGGGTGTACCAGTGATCGAGACCCGGGCCGGGGGCGAGACGTCGAACGCCTCGCTGACGGCCTCGACCTCGATCTGCGCGGTCTCGCCGTTCGCCAGCGGGATCGCGGGCACGAAGTACGCGTCGTTCGCCGTGCCACCGAGGAAGATCCGCTCGGTGCCCGCTTTGTAGACGCGGTACTGCCGGACCTCTCCCGGCGCACGGGTCCAGGTGAGCCGTGCCGACACCGTCGCGGTGCCGGTGCGGCTCACCTGCTCCACCCGGACGTCCGCCGGTGCCACGGGTGCGGTCAGGACCGGGTTCGTGACGCCGATCCGGCCGATCAGCGCGGTGACGGCCCCGCCGGGCAGCACCCGCAGGGAGATCTCGGTGAGCGTCTGGCCGGAGTGCTCGGCGAGCGGGAACGCGCTGCGCCGCCACCCACCGCTGACGCCGCCGAGGTCCAGCACCGCCTCGGTGGTGCCGAACCGCAGCACCGCCTGCAACCGCGACGGACCGGTGCCGGTGCGGTGCACGATCTCGAACTGGCTCGCGCCGGTGATCTTCAGCGATGTCGCGAACAGCCGGACGTCATTGGCGGACTGGGGAGTGCCGGTGATCTTCAACGCCGTGCCGCCGTCGTACGGGTCGTCCCAGTCGAGCGAGGGCGTGACCTTCGTGCCGGAGCCGGTGACGCTCCACCGCCACGTCGGCAGCACGTCCTGCAACGACAGGTTGTTCCACGCCAGGGCCGACCGGACGGTGCCGCCGACCGCGAACTTCTTGCCGTGACCGGTGTTGAAGTTCGTGACGAAGGGCAGCGACGTGATCGGCGTCAGCTCGGTGATGTAGTGCGCGACGCCCTTCCAGCTCGCCGTCGTCGTGGTGTCGGCCGGGTCGCCGTTCTGGCCGACCCAGAACCTGTTGTCCCTGGCGTAGAAGTCGGCGGGGCCCGCCGACGACTTGAACGTCCACTCGGGACGGTAGAAGCCGAGTGAGGTCGTGTGCGGCGCGCCCTCGGGGAACACCGACGCCCACCCGACGCTCGTGTTGTAGCCGTTGGACTCGACGTCCACACCGGACGCCAGGTCGTACGGGCTGCGACCCATCTGCCGCGCCAGGGCGGCCGAGCTCGCGAGCCCCTGCGCGCTCCACCAGAAGTTCAGGAACATCTCGTCGGACTGCTCGAAGAACATCCGGTTCCGCGCGGTCAGCGCGTTCTGCCACGAGACGCTGCCGGTGTCGGTCATCGCGTCGTACCAGATGACCCGCAGTCCGCTCTTCTTCAGGTACACGACGAAGTCGCGCATGTCGTTCGCGAGCCGGGCGTCGCCGCCGGCGGTCTCCTGGTTGAGGAACCAGCCGTCGAAGCCGTGGTGCCGGGCGACCTGGACCATCTTGTCCGCCACGGGGAACCTGTCGCCCTCGCGCCGCACGAAGTCGCGGACCCACTGAAGCCGGCCGCCGTACGCCGTGGGCGGGAGGAAGACGTTGCCGATCACGCGCACGCCGTTGCGGTGAGCGGCGTCGGTGACGGTCGGGTTCGGCGCGAGGATCAGGCCCTCGGAGGCGGAACCGCCCCAGAACACCAGTTCATCGATGTACTGCCAGTAGTTCGTGGCGTAGTAGTGCATGTCGAGCGAGCCCTGTGCCGGGTTGCCGCTCGTCGGGGCGTACGCCACCAGCGCCTGCACCCGCGCCTCGCCGGAACGCGCGTGCCCGTTGGCCGGCCGGGCCGGCACGACGCGTCTCGCCAACGGCACGGTGCTGCGGTTGTACCTGGCGTCCCGGTCCGTCGACGGGTCCCAGTCGAGGATCGTGGCCGGGTGCCAGTAGGACGCGTACGGCTGAGCGATGTCGGCCGCGGACGCCGGAGTCTCGGACAGCAGGCCGGTGAGGGCCGCCGTGGAGCTCAGGAGGAGGAACTGTCTCCGAGTGGGCACGTGATCACCCTTGTGCGCCATCCGAGTCGCCGCATACCGCCGCTGCGGTGACCGACCGGACGACAAAGTCCCGGACTGCTGCGCTGGGTAACCGGTCGAATTCGATGACGCCCAGTCGAACAACGTCGAAACGTCTCGGCAACCATCCGAGTGGCCGAACCCGCACCTGGCTACCGAACGGTAGCGTGAGGTCGCCGTCGCAATTGGTAACCCCCTGCAACCAATTGAGGTGTCACTCGTCGTGCGCGTCAAAACAGTGCTTGCGGCGCTCATCCTGGCGCTGATCCCTGCCACCGCCCCGGCCGTCGCCACCGCGGCGGCCAACCCCCACGAACGCGGCCCCGCACCCACGGCCGCCTCCGTCGAAGCCTCCCGCGGCACCTTCGCCGTCACGTCCGCGGCCGTCGCCCGCCAGTCGAACTTCGGCGGCGGCACGGTCTACACCCCGACCAGCGACCTCACCTTCGGCGCGGTCGCCGTCTCACCCGGCTTCACCGCCACCCAGACGTCCGTCGCGCACTTCGGCCCGCGGCTCGCGTCCTACGGGTTCGTGGTGATCACCATCAACACCCTGTCCGGCCTCGACGACCCGGACAGCCGAGGCCGTCAGCTCCTGGCCGCGCTGGACTACGTGGTGCGCACGAACCCGCGCGTCGACGCCTCGCGGCTCGCCGTGATGGGCCATTCCATGGGTGGCGGTGGGGCGTTGCGCGCCTCCGCGTCCCGGCCCGCCCTGCAGGCCTCGATCCCGATGGCCGGCTGGCACACCACCAAGAACTGGTCCACCGTCCAGGTCCCGACCCTGGTGCTCGGCGGCCAGAACGACCCCACCGCCCCCAACTCGCAGCACTCCACGCCGTTCTACAACTCGATCACGGCGGCGCCCGACAAGGCGTTCCTGGAGCTGCGCGGAGGCGACCACTCGGACCCGCGCAGCGACAACGTGACCGTGCGCAAGTACACGCTGTCGTGGCTCAAGCGGTTCGTGGACGACGACCTGCGCTACGACCAGTTCCTGTGTCCGCCTCCCGCACCGAACACGCTCATCTCGGCGTACCGGGACACCTGCCCGCACGCCTGACGACCTGAGGGTGCTGTGCCAGCGCGCGACGGCCTGGCACAGCACCTGGTGGTCACCCGAGGACCTCGCGCACCTCCTCCGGTGTGGCGCCGAGCGCTCCGGCGTCGAACGTCGTCGCTGACGTGGGGGAGGTGAGGCGCTCGAAGAAATACGCGCCGTACTCGCGAAGCGGGGCCGCCAACCGCCCGGGAGGCGGTCGGCGGCCCCGCTTGCTCAGCGTGGTCCAGTTCCCCTCGGGGAACCTCATTCGTAGGCGATCGCGTCCAGCACGTTGAGGCGCGCGGCGCGGATCGCGGGCAGGATCGCCGCGACCACGCCGACGAACGCGGCCACCACCAGGTACTGGGCCATGGTGACCCAGGGGAACCCGAGCTCCGAGATGCCCTGGTCCTTGAGCGCCTGCACGGTGGCGACGCCCAGCGCGAGGCCGACCGCGAGACCGAGCACCGCGCCGAACACCGAGATCACCACCGACTCGACGGTGATCATCCGCATCACCTGGCTGCGCCGCATGCCGATGGCCCGCAGCAGGCCCAGCTCCCGGGTCCGCTCGATCACCGACAGCGCCAGGGTGTTGATGACGCCGAGGACCGCGATCAGGATGGCCAGCGCCAGCAGGATCTGGATCATCAGCAGGACCGTGTCGAACTGCGAGGTCGTCTGCTTCACGAACGCGCTGCGGTCCTGCACGGTGATCTCCGGGTTGTCCGCGAACAGCGGTTCGACGCGCTTCTGCACGTCCGCCACCGGCACGCCCGGCCGCACCTGCGCGAAGGCCTGGCCGATCCGGTCGGAGCGGAAGCCGCTGCTCGCGGACTCCGGCAGCACGAGCGCGCCCTGCAGCACCTGCGTCTTGGCCCAGATGAACCTGACCGTGAACGTGCGGGGCTCGCCCTTGGCGAGCTGCAGGGTCAGCGTGCTGCCGACCGACCAGCCCTTCTCGGCCGCGAGGTCCTCCGGCAGCGCCACCTGGTCGTCCCGCAGCGGCGCGATGTCGCCGGACTTCGGCTTGAGGGCGAACATCGTCCTCATCGCCGGCACGTCGGTGACGGCGACCGCGAACATCTGGTCGTCGCCCTGCAGCACGCCGTCGGAGGCCCAGCCGAACGCCGAGCTGACGCCGTCGGTCTTCTCGACCTCGGCGAGCACCTCCCGCTTGAACGTCGCGGGCGAGCCCTCCACCTGGCCTTCGCCGGAGATGATCAGGTCGGTCTGCAGCTGACCGGCGGCCAGCTTCTCGATCGACTTGGTCGCCGACGTCAGCACCACGCTCACGCCGGTGATCAGTGAGATGCCGACCATCAGCGCGGCCGCGGTGATCGCGGTCCTGCGCGGGTTGCGGGCGGAGTTCCTGCGGCCCAGCAGGCCCGGCATCGACCACGACAGCAACCGGCCGATCAGCGACACCATCGGCTTGGACAGCACCGGGGTCAGCAGCGCGACACCGACGAACGCCACGAGGATGCCGCCGAAGACCAGCGGCAGCGAGGCGGAGTTGAAGCCGAAGCCCAGTGCGGTGCCGCCGGCGGCGGCCACCAGGGCGCCGATGATCGTGATCTTCGTCAGCGGCCGGTCCGGCGTGGCCGCCTCGCGCATCGCCGCGACCGGCGCGATCCGCGACGCCCGCAGGGCCGGCATGACGGCCGCGACCACGGTGACGACCATGCCGACCGCGAACGACGAGATCACCGCCGACATCGGCACGCCGATGCCCGCGAGCTGCAGGCTCGTGCCGCCGACCGAGCTGAAGATCGTCGCCAGCAGCGCGCCGACGCCGATCCCCGCGCCGAGACCGACGACCGACGCGATCAGGCCGATCACCAGCGCCTCCAGCACCACGGACCCGATGACCTGGCCGCGGGAGGCGCCCATCGACCGCAGCAGCGCGAGCTCACGCGTGCGCTGGGCGACGATGATGGAGAACGTGTTGAGGATGATGAAGATGCCGACGAACAACGCGATGCCGGCGAACCCGAGCAGCACGTAGTTGAAGAACTTCAGGCCCTCGTTGATCTGGTCGGCCTGCTCCTTCGCGAGCGTCTCGCCGGTCTTCACCTCGTAACCGGAACCCAGCGCGGCCGCGACGGAATCGCGCAGGGCTTCGTCCGACTGACCGTTCGCCGCCGTCACAGTGATGGACGAGTAGACGTCCTTCTTGCCCAGCAGCAACTGCTGCGCCACCGGCTCGGTGAACGCCACCGACAGCTCGCCGCCGAGCGAGTCGCGGCCGCCCGCGTACTCGTAGACACCGGTGATCTTGAAGGTCTTCTTCGGCTCCAGCGTGAGCAGCGCGATGTCGTCGCCCACCCGGAAACCGCCGGTGGACGCGAGGTAGCCGCCGACGACCACCTCGTCCTCGGCCTGCGGAGCCCTGCCCTCCCGGATCTTCTCCTGGCCGCCGCCCGTCCAGTTGAAGCCGAACCGCGGCGAGCCCGAGGTGGTGATGACCTTGCCGTTCTTGCCGATCGGTCGCGCGGAGCCCTCCACCTCGCCGACGGCCGACGCCACGCCCGGCACCGCCTTCACCTCGGAGATGTCCGCAGGCGTCAGGGGTTCGGGCTGCTTGCCCTTCTCCTTCTTCGGCGACACCGAGACGTCCACGTTGGCGAAGGCCGACGAGAACAGGTCGGTGAACGACCGCTGGAGCGTGTCGGTCAGCACGAACGAACCGGACACGAACATCACGCCCAGCACCACCGCCAGAGCGGACAGCACCAGCCGGAGCTTGCGCGAGAGCAGGCTCTTGAGGGTCGCCTTAAGCATGCGGCACCGCGACATCGTCGAGGTGCTTCATCGTCTCGAGGACCTCCTCCGCGGACGGCGACAGCAGTTCGCGGACGATGTGACCGTCCTTGAGGAAGATGACGCGGTCGGCGTACGACGCGGCGTTGGGGTCGTGCGTGACCATCACGATCGTCTGCCCGAACTCACGGGCGGACCGCTGCAGGAACCCCAGCACCTCGGCGCCGGACTGCGAGTCCAGGTTGCCGGTCGGCTCGTCCGCGAACACGACGTCGGGCCGGGACACCAGAGCACGCGCGCACGCCACGCGCTGCTGCTGGCCGCCCGAGAGCTGCGTGGGCCGGTGGGTCAGCCTGTCCCGCAGGCCCACCGTGTCGATGACGACGTCGAACCACGCCTTGTCGACCTTCTTGCCGCCGATGGCGAGCGGCAGCGTGATGTTCTCCTCCGCCGTCAGCGTCGGCAACAGGTTGAACTGCTGGAAGATGAACCCCACCTTGTCGCGCCGCAGCTCGGTGAGACCGCGGTCCTTCAACCCGGTGACCAGCGTGTCACCGATCCACACCTCGCCCCGCGTGACGTCGTCGAGACCCGCGAGGCAGTGCATCAACGTCGACTTGCCGGACCCCGACGGGCCCATGATCGCCGTGAACCTGGACCGCTCCAGCTCGACGCTCACCCCCGCGAGCGCGGTCACGGCGGCATCGCCGGACCCGTAGGACTTCCACACGTCGACGGCTCTGGCCGCGACACCTTCGGACGCGCTCACCTGTCAGTTCCCCTCTGTGGTCCGTTGTGCGCACCATCTTCCGCGACGCCGCCGCACCGCCGGGTCAGGTTCTCCCCTGAGAGAACCCTGAAACCAGTGTGCCCCCACCCCAGGCCGGACACGCTGAGAGAACTCTCAGCTCCGGTGCGTGCGCATCAGCGGATGGCCGCGGGAGAACCGTAAAACACCGCTGCGGCAGTGTCTTCGGCATTCGGAGAACAAAGCGCGCCGACTTTCGTCGCGTTCGGAGGAAGATCAGTCCTCAATGGATTCCAGGGCAGGCGGGCTGCACGACGCGCAGCCCCGCCTTCGCGGCGTTGCCGGTGAGCCACGTGTCGAGTCCGTCGCCGTAGGCGCTCGCCGGGCGTGGCCAGGCGCACATGCGCCCGGCGAAGGACGCGTTGAACGCGATGAGGCGGGGGGAGTCGAGGACGAGCACCGGGTCCTCCTCGGTGGCGAGGTCCGGAGCGCCATCCCGGAAGTCGCCGAAGAGGACCCGGCTCGCACCCAACTCGAGGGCTTTGTCCGCCACCGCGAAGAACGCCGACCCGCGCCCGTGTGCGCGCACCACGAGCTGGTGCGCCCGGAAGTCGGTGTCGAGGAACTCGTCGGCGTGCGTTCCGTCATCGGCCAGCACCAGCACGGTCGTCCCGCCGGGGAGCGCCCCGGCGTGACCGGGGTGCGTGATGCCGATGACGGTGATGCCCACGACGACGATTCTCGCGGACCTGTGTTAACCCCCGGCGGCCACGGCGTTAAACAAGTTTCGGGATCACCTCGGCGCCGAACAGGCGGATCGTCTCGATGACCGACTCGTGGGGCATGCCGCCGATGTCCACCATCACCAGGTGCGTGTCGATGGACAGGTGCGCGGCCAGCTCGTTGAGCCGGTGCGCGACCTCGTCCGGCGTTCCGCACACCGCCGCGCCGTCCATGATCGCGTCGACGTCGATGTCGCCGTCACCGCGCCACGGGTCGGCGAACCGCGCGTACTCGGCGAGGTGCGGCCGCCACCGTTCGCGCGCGTTCTCCGGTGCCACGAACACGTGGCTCGGCACGCCGACGCGCCCGCCGGGGAACCGCTCGCGGTACCGCCGGACGACGTCCGCGTAGATCGACGGGTCCCGCAGCGTGGAGGGCAGCATCAGCGGCATCTCCAGCTCGGCGCCCAGGTCCGCCGACACCGCGGACCCGGAACCGATCCACACCGCCGGCCGTGGCGTCTGCACCGGCCGCGGTGTCGTCGTCACCCCGCTCAGCTGGCCGCGGAACCGGCCGTCCCAGCTCACCGACGGCTCCTCCAGCAGCTTCAGCAGCAACCGCAGGTGCTCCTCGAACCGCGCCCGCAGCTCGCCCGGCTGCACGCCGAACGCCGCGTCGGTCTGCTGGTCGACGCCGCGCGCCACGATCAGCTCGGCACGGCCGTTCGACAGCACGTCCAGCGTCGCGAGCGCCTCGGCCACGAGCACCGGGTCGCGGTGGGCGAGCAGGGTCACGCCGGTGGAGAGCTTCAACGTGGACGTGCGGGCCGCCACGGCCGCGAGCAGCAGCTCGGGGGCGGACACGATGTAGCGGGTGAAGTGGTGCTCGCCGATCGCGACCCCGGCGAACCCCGCCTCCTCGGCCACCACCGCCTGCTCGACCATCGCCCGCAGCCGGTCCGCCTGGGGCACCTCCTCGCCCGTGCACGGGTTGGGCAGGTGGTCGCCCAGGATCAGCAGGTAGACGTCCATGGCCGCCATTTTCCATCCGTCCGGTGCAAGATGGTTGACATGGTCACCAACAACGAGGCGCAGAGCCGCTACGAGGTCCACGTCGACGGCGCGCTCGCCGGGTTCCTGGAGTACCGGACCGTCGGTGACGTCGTCGCCCTCGTGCACACCGAGGTCGACGACGCCTACGCCGGCCAAGGCCTCGGTGGGCGGCTCGCGAAGTTCGCGCTCGACGACGCCCAGGCGCGTGGGGTGAAGGTGTCACCGACTTGCCCGTTCGTGGCGAAGTACGTCGACAAGCATCCGGAGTACCGGGTTACCATCCGGTAGCCAGTTGCGGACGCGAACAAACGAGGTGAGCGGGCGTTGTGGAGTGAACCGGGCGCGTTCGAGGTGGCACCGGGTGTGCACCGGATCCCGCTGCCGCTGCCGAACGACGGGCTGCGCGCGGTCAACGTCTACGCCATCTCCGACGGCGACGGCCTCGTCATGGTCGACTCGGGCTGGGCGCTCGACGAGGCCCGCGACCAGCTCGAAGCCGCCCTCGGCACGCTGGGCAAGGACTTCGGCGACATCCGCAGGTTCCTCGTCACGCACGTCCACCGCGACCACTTCACGATGGCCGTGTCGCTGCGCCGGACGTTCGGCAGCAAGATCGGGCTCGGGCTCGGCGAACAGCCCTCGCTGACGCACCTGCTGCACGGGAAGGACGACCAGCACGTCGCCGACCTGCGCAAGTGGGGCGCGGCGGAGCTGGCGGAGACGTGGATCAAGATCATGCACCACGTCAACCGCGACGACGCCCTGCGCGACTACGAGGAGCCGGACGAGTGGCTCACCGCGACCACGATCGACCTGGAGCACCGCAGGCTGGAGGTCGTCCCCACGCCCGGCCACACCCGCGGCCACGTGGTCTTCGTCGACCACACCGCGAAGGTGCTCTTCTCCGGTGACCACGTGCTCCCGCACATCACCCCGTCGATCGGCTTCGAGCCGTTGCGCCCGGAGCTGCCGCTGGGCGACTACATGACCTCGCTCAGGCTCACGCGCGAACTCCCGGACCTCAAGCTCCTGCCCGCGCACGGGCCCGTGACCGACAGCTCCCACGCCCGCGTCGACGAGCTGCTCGGGCACCACGAACAGCGCCTGGAGGAGATCCTCGAGGCCGTGGCCGGCAGCGCGTTCGAGACCGCCCGCAAGATCGGCTGGACCCGCCGCCAGCGCCGGTTCGACGACCTCGACATGTTCAACCAGGTGCTGGCCGTCGGTGAGACCGCCGCTCACCTCGACGTTCTCGTCGAACGTGGCGAACTGACCCGGACGGACAACGCCGGCGTGCTCGAATACCAGACGTGAACTCGCTGCAACTGGCCGCCTGGACCTGGAAGATGCCCCGCCGAGGCAGGGGGTTCTGGTTCTCGCTGGTGATCGACCTGCTGTGGCCGTTCGTCGTGCTGTTCGTCAGGCTGCGCGTGCGCGGCCGGCACCACGTTCCCGGCGACGGCGGCGTGATCCTCGCGTTCAACCACCTGTCGAACGCGGACTCCGTCGCGGCCGTCGTGTTCGCGCTCATGTCGAACCGCGTGCCGCGGGTGCTCGCGAAAGCCGCTCTGTGGCGCACGCCCGTCTTCGGCTGGGCCATGCGCTCCGGAGGGCACATCCCGGTGGAACGCGGCACGGTGAAGGCCTCGGAGGCGCTCCGGCCCGCCGTGGAGGCGCTGCGGGCGGGGGAGTGCGTGATGGTGTTCCCCGAGGGCACCTTCACCGACGACCCCGGCAACTGGCCGATGAAGGGCAAGTCCGGCGTGGCGCGGATGGCGCTGGAGAGCCGCGTTCCCGTGGTGCCCGTGGCCGAGTGGGGGACCCAGGACCTGCTGCCCAGGGGCGCGGTCCTGCCGAGGTTGCTGCCGCGCAAGAGGGTCGAGGTGGTCGCGGGCGCGCCCGTGGACCTGTCCGACCTCTACGACCTGGAGATGACGGCGGAGGTGCTGGAGGAGGCCACCTCGCGCGTCATGGACGCCATTACGACGATGCTGTCCGGTATACGTTCGGCGCGAACGGGTAGCCAGAGGGCATGACTGCGCCGAACGGAACCATCCGGCCGGGTGGGGATGGGCTCTGGGCGCCCGTTCTCCCGGACCCCAGAGAGTCCCAGGAATGGGTCGTGCAGGCCGACGACGACCCGTTGATCGTGCGAAGCCTGGACTGATGCCCGCACGCTGTCCCCACCGGAGTGTCTAGTCACCCTAGACGCGTCTAGTTAGCCTAGACGCCATGACCCTCGACGAGGAACTGCTGGCGGCGGCCCGCAAGGCGGGGACCGCCGCGGCCACCGCCCAGAGCCAGGCCGACATCGCCAAGGCCGTCTACCATCACACCGTGCTGCGGCTGCACCGCGCGGGCGGGTCGATGCGCGAGATCGCCGAGGCGCTGAAGATGAGCCATCAGCGCGTGCACCAGATCGTCGAGCAGTCCAAGCGGACCGAGCGCTGCTGGTTCTGCGGACGCGCGGCCGACGAGACCGGCAAGCTGATGGCCGGGCCCGCCGCGCTGATCTGCGACACCTGCGTGACCCAGGCCGGGGTCGGCGAGGTCGGCGACTGCTCGTTCTGCGGCGAGACGAAGCCGGTGCACCGGGGCGCCGAAGCGGAGATCTGCCGGTCGTGCCTGGACTTCAGCGCGGCCGTCATCGCCGCGGCCGGTCCTACCGGGGCAGCTTCACCACGGTGACGAAGAAGTCGTCGATCTGGCGAACCACCTCGATGAACCGGTCGAAGTCGACGGGCTTCGTGACGTACGCGTTGGCGTGCAGGCTGTAGCTGCGCAGGATGTCCTCCTCCGCCTCCGACGTCGTCAGCACCACCACGGGGATCGACCGCAGCTCGGGGTCGTTCTTGACCTCACTGAGCACCTCGCGGCCGTCCTTGCGGGGCAGGTTGAGGTCCAGCAGGATCAGCCCCGGCCTCGGCGCGTTCTCGTACTGACCCTCGCGGCGCAGGAACTCGATCGCTTCCACCCCGTCCTTCACCACGTGCAGGGTGTTACGGATCTTGTGGTGCTCGAACGCCTCCTGCGTCATCAGGGCATCGCCCGGATCGTCCTCGACGAGCAGGACGTCGATCACGCTCAGCGGTGACTCAGACATGTACTTCCTCAGCTTGTGCGACGCTCTCAGGTACCACGGGGAGGGTGAACTCGAAACTCGTGCCGGAGTCCACATCGGTCTTCAGCCAGATGGTGCCGCCGTGGTACTCGACGATCTTCCGGCACATCGCCAGTCCGATGCCCGTGCCCGGATAGGCGTCCTTCGGGTGCAGGCGCTGGAAGATGACGAAGATCCGGTCAGCGTACTCCGGCTCGATCCCGATGCCGTTGTCGTGCACCGCGAACTTCCACATGTCGCCGTCGCGGACCGCGTCGATGGTGACGACGGGGTCGTCCGGGCCCCTGAACTTGAGCGCGTTGCTGATCAGGTTCTGGAACACCGCGCTGAGCAGGGACGCCTCACCCAGCACGGAGGGCAGCTCGCCGACGACGACGCTCGCGCCGGTCTCCTCGATCCGCTCGGAGAAGCTGTCCAGCACCTGGCGCACGAGTTCGTCCAGGTCGACGACGGTCTGCTCGCGGGTGATGCGGCCGACCCTGGAGAACGCCAGGAGGTCGTTGATCAGGACCTGCATGCGCTTCGAGCCGTCCACGGCGAAGCTGATGTACTGGTCGGCGCGCTCGTCGAGCTGCCCGCCGTAGCGGCGTTGCAGGAGCTGGCAGAACGAGGCGACCTTGCGCAGCGGCTCCTGCAGGTCGTGCGAGGCGACGTAGGCGAACTGCTCCAGCTCGGAGTTGGACCGCTGCAGGTCCGTCTTCGCCGCGTCGAGCGTCGCGAGCTCGTGCACGATGCGGCGGCGCATCGCGTTCACGTCCTCGCCGAGCATGACCGTCTCGAGCGGCCCGTGGGCGTCGATCTCCCGCTCGAACTCGCCGTTCGCGACCTGCCTGACCTGCTCGGCGAGGTTCGACAGGGGGCCGATCAGCAGCCGGTGCAGCAGCAGCGAGAGTCCGCCGATCACCGTCACCAGCATCACGCCCATGCCGATGACCAGCCACAGCACGATGCTCGCCGCGTGGTCCAGCTCCGCGCGCGCGGTCGTGCTCAGCTGGCCGATGTCGGTCTGCAACGCCGCGACCTCGGCGCGGAGCTGGTCGAACAGCACCTTGCCGCGGTCGATGTCCCGGGTGGGGGAGATGACGGGCCCGGACAGGCGGATGCCCACGATCGTCGGCTCCGCGTACTGGGAGCGCCACTGCCGCGCCAGGTCCTCGATCCGGCTCACCCGGCCGTTGACGTCGCCGACGAGGTCCCGCACGCGCTCCGCGGACTCCACCTCGGCCGCCCGCCCGTCCAGGTACGGCTTGAGGAACTCGTCCTCGCCGGTCAGGACGAAGCCGCGCAGGCCGGTCTCCTCGTCCAGCAGGGCGCGGTTCAGGTCCTTCGCGAGGCGCCCTGCCGGTTCGACCTGCTCGATGGACCGCGCACGGGCGTTGCCCAGCCCGTCCAGCGCGACGACGGTCGACGCGATGGCCACCGCCGTCATGGCCAGCAGGATCACCACGATGGCGGCGAGCAGGCGGCTCGCCGGCAGCCTTTGCGGCAGCGTCACTTTCCGTCCTTCAGCAACAGGAGGGCCACGTCGTCGTCGAGCGCCCCGCCGTTGAGCTCGGTCACCTCCGCGATGACGGCGTCCATCCAGTCCGGGCCGTTCCTCAGGTGCTTGTGCAGGATCTCGGACAGGCGTTCCACCCCGAGCCGGTCGGTGTCGTCGGGCACCCTGCCCTCGATCAGCCCGTCCGTGTAGCAGGCGAGCGACCAGCCGGACGGAAGCTGCACGTCCACGCCGGTCCACCCGTAGTCGGGCAGCACGCCGAGCGGCACCCCGACCTTCGACGGGGGCAGGTCCACGAGCCTGCCGCCGGCGATCAGCAGCGGCTCGGGGTGCCCGGCCAGGAAGTAGCGCGCGGACCTGCGGTCCGGTGCCACAGTGACCATGCACGCCGTGGTGAAGATGCCGGCGCCGTGCCGTTCGGCGACCAGCACCTGGTCGAGCGTCCGCAGCACCTTGTCGGGCGGCTCGCCGGCGAGGACCAGCGCGCGCCACGCGATCCGCAGGCAGACGCCCAGCGCGGCCTCGTCCGGGCCGTGGCCGCAGACGTCGCCGATGATCGCGTGCACGGTGCCGTCCGGCATGCCGACCGCGTCGTAGAAGTCGCCGCCGAGCAGCATCCGCTGGCCGCCCGGCTGGTAGCGGACCTCGAGGTTCACGTCCGAGTTCTGCAGCAGCGGGGGAGGCAGCAGGCCGCGTTCGAGGCGGGCCCGTTCGGCGGCGATCAGCTCGGCCTCGCGCAACAGCCGCTGGGCGTCCTCGGCGCGGCGGCGTTCGACCGCGTACCGGACGCCGCGCAGCAGCAGCTCGCCGTCCACCTGGCCCTTGATCAGGTAGTCCTCCGCGCCGGTCGCGACGGCGTCTATGCCCTCGCGCTCGTCGTCGAGGCCGGTCAGCACCAGGATCGCGGGCGCGTTCGGCTTCTTCAGCAGCCGGTGCAGGCCGTCGAGGCCCTGGGAGTCGGGCAGGCCGAGGTCGAGCAGCACGCACTCGGCGTCGGCGAGCTTCTCCTCCGCCTCCGCGAGCGTGTGCGCGCGCGACAGGATGAAGGGCGCGTTCGCCTCTTCGAGCAGTGCCTCGACGAGCACTGCGTCTCCATCGTCGTCCTCGACCAGGAGGACGCGCACGGTCTTCGTTCGCATCAGCTCGGACTTTAACGTCATCAGGCTGCGCCGCTCGCTTTCGACCTACCAGGATGGTGGGCGTGTTGATCCGTCTCGCCCAACCAGCCGAACTGCCGTACCTCCAGGAGATCGAAGTCGCGTCCGGTGAACCGTTCCGCGACGCCGGCCTGCCGGAGATCGCCGACGACGCCCCGATGTCCCTGGAAGACCTCGCTGACCACGAGGTTTGGGTCGCCATAGGCGCCGAAGGCGTTCCTGTCGCCTTCATCGCCGTCGGTGATGTCGACGGCGCCACGCACATCCACCAGGTCAGCGTCCATCCGTCCAGTGCCCGCCGGGGGATCGGCGCGGCGTTGATCGAGCACGTCGCCCGGACCGGGCGAGCTGTGACGTTGACGACGTTCCGGGACGTGCCCTGGAACGCGCCGTACTACGAACGTCTCGGGTTCCGGGTCGTCACCGACGTCTCGCCGGGCCTCGCCGGGATCATCCGCGAGGAGGCCTCACGGGGACTCGATCCCGCGACCAGGGTCGCGATGGTCCTTCTCCCAGCGCAGGTAGGAGCCTGAAGCCAGGGAGAGGCTGCTGAGCAGCCACACCACGACACCGGCGTCGTCGGTCACCCCGATCACCGGCAGCAGCTCCGGCACGAGGTCGATCGGCGACACCAGGTACACCAGCGCGACCGCCCACAGTGCCACCCGGCTGCGCGGCAGCTCCGGGTACCGGCCGCCCCGCCAGGCCTTGAACAGCCGCGGCAGGGCCTTCGCCCGCTGGATCGGGTTGCCGACCGGGCCGGGGCCCTGCTGCGCGCGCTTGCGGCGGTTGCGCAGGACGCCCAGCACCGCGAACACCAGGCCGAGCGGGATCATCACCCACCCGACGACGGCCGGGCTGAGCCCGCCCAGCGACGCGGTGCGCAGCAACAGGATCAGCAGACCGGACAGGGAGATGAGCGATCCGAAGACGACCATCTAACTCGGCTCCTGGAAGAGCATCGTCGGGGCGGGCTTGTGCGCCTGCTTCGGCTGCGGTTCGGGCTGCCTGAGCTCGATGACGGGCTCTGGTTCCTCGGCCTCCTTCACCACGGGCCTGCGCGCGGTCTTCACCGGAGCCGGCGTGGCCTGGTCCAGCGCGGCGCGCGCGGTGGAGATCCAGACCTTCTGCATGGCCTCGTCCTTGCTCCCGGCCGCGGTCGCCGCGAGTCCGGAGAGGACACCGCGGATGCGCGGGACCAGCGCGGGATGACGCCGGATCGCCTGCCACACCGCGTGATCACCCGGTAGCCGGGCGGACACGAGCTGCTTGACCTGAGCACGCAGCTCCTCTGTGGACAGATCGAGCCAGCGCTCGACCGCGGACGGGCCTATCGCCACGTGGACAGCCTCCCCGGAAAACGACAACTGCCCCCACAGGATCTCACGGATCCGGCGGGGGCAGTGGTCAGGTGTCCGGGAGAGGTCAGGAAGCCACGACTTCGAGCAGGGTCTTGCCGTTCTCGTCGACGATCCGGAACGTCGCGATCTCGTGCCAGCGCATGGCCACGTTCGCCGCGAGGCGGATCGTCTTCGAGTCCCCCGCCACCGGTTCGGGCGCGTACCAGGAGGTGACCTGGGCGACGCGGCCCGCGCGCCCGACGGCGACGAGCGCGCCCCTGCTGGGGCCGGCCATGCCGCTGACCTCGATGTCCATCGAGGTCCCCCACGGCTCGTCGGAGGCGGTGATCTTCGTCGAGACACCGCTGTTCGGGTCCTGCCGCTGCACCTTCATCGACGCGTCGGGGGAGTTGTTCGCCACCCGCGTCTGCGACGTCGTCGTGGTGGTGCCACCGGCCTGGTTCGAGCTGTCGTCGCCGCCGCGCACGACCAGCGACGTGACGACGGCCGTCACCGCCACGATGCCGGCGGCGGCGGCCGCGACACCCTGGGCGACGAACCAGCGCCTGCGCTTCCTGCGGGCCGCGACGGCGTCGAGCATCACGCGCACCGACTTGCCGTCCGGGCGTTCCGGAGCCGTTCCGCGCAGCATCCCGCCCGCGTCGGCCTCGTCGATGAGGTCCGGCACCACCGCGAAGTCGCGCAGGTCAAGAGCGCACCGCCGACATTCGGTCAGGTGGTTCTCGAACGCCTCCACCTCATCGGCATCGAGGATGCCGAGCACGTAGGCGGCGACGTCGAGGTGATCTGGTGCCGTTGTCACCGCGTCTCTCCCCGATCGTGCAACGCACGCCGCAGCGCACGGAGCGCGTAGTACACCCTGGACTTGACCGTTCCCGGTGGCACACCGAGTGCCGCCGCGGCCTCACCGACGGTGCGATCCCGCAGGTACGTCTCGAGAATAGCCTCCCTGTGCTCCTCCGAGAGACCGTTCATCGCCTCCGCCACGACGATCGCCGCGAGGGTGCGGTCCTCTTCACTGCCGGAGGGCGACTCGTCCGAAGGGGTCAGTTCGAACTCCTGCGGACGGACGCTCTTCTTGCGCCTGTCGTCGATGACCAACCGCCTTGCCACCGTGAACAACCACGACCGCAGGAGCACGGGGTCACGCTCGAGCTTCTCGGCGTTGCGCCATGCCCTGACCAGGGTCTCCTGCACGATGTCCTCGGCCCACTGTCGATCGTGGCCCGTCAACCTCATGCAGTGTCCCAGCAGGGCACTCCCGAATTCCTCGTACAGCCGACGGATCAACTCTTCCTCGAGAGATCCCGGTCTTGGTGATTGCTCGTCTAACTCACGTTGACGTCTATGCCGCGCCACGGGGGACATCCTTGCCCTATCAACCGTCTCAAGTCGAGAGGCAAATATTCCTCATGAAGTTCGTGAACCGTTGCCGGATCGTGTCCGTACTCCTCGGTACCCAAGCCGAGAAAGGAACTGCCGATGCGACGTGGTCACGCCATCACCGCCCTGGCGGCACTGGCTGTCAGCCTCACCGCGTGTGGCAGCGCCCCGACCCCTCCCGGAGGGGCCGCGACGGGCGGCTTGCAGGCGGATCCCGCCGATCTGAGCGGCGCGAACATGATCTTCATCGCGAACACCGACCAGATGGGCTGGTTCGTCACCGACGCCGACGGGCTCCCGCTCTACCGCTACGACAAGGACGTGCAGAAGCCGTCGAAGTCCAATTGCGAGGGTGAGTGCGCGAAGGCCTGGAAGCCGGTGATCGCGGACAAGGCGCCGATGGCGACCGGGGTGGACCCGATCAGCATCGGAACCCTGACCAGGCCGGACGGCACCAAGCAGCTCACCATCGCCGGCTGGCCGCAGTACACCTACGCCGAGGACAAGACGGCAGGTGACATGAAGGGGCAGGGAAAGGGCGGCGTGTGGTTCGTCACCGCCCCCAACGGAGCCAAGATCACCGGCGGGAAAGCCCAGAACAACAGCAAGAGCAGCAGCGCGCCGAGCACGTCCCCCGGCTCGGGCGCGAGCCAGGCACCGCCGTCGGCGCCCGCTTCCGGCACCCCGGGCTACTGAGCCCGCCGCCGGAACCGACGGCCCTGCCCGACCGACCCCCGACCTCCACTGGACAACTGAGGACATCAAGACGATGACCAGAGCCCTCGCCACCGTCTTGGCGATGTTGTTCCTCTTCGCCGGATCCACCCCCGCTGCCCAGGCGCAGCCCGCGGACACCGGTGGAGTGCAGGACACCCCTTCCGGCCCGCTGACCGCGAACGACCGCGAGCTGCTGGTCAAGGTTCGCCAGGCGGGCCTGTGGGAGATGCCGATGGGCGAGCTGACGGCCACCAAGGCGTCGAACGCCAGGGTCAAGCAGATCGGCAAGATGATCATGCTTGACCACATGATGCTGGACGCGGCGACGAAGAAGGCCGCCGCCCAGCTGGGTGTGACCATCCCGGACGTGCCGAGCCCGGCGCAGCAGTCCTGGATGGAGGAGATCAACGCGCTCGAGGGAGACGCCTTCGACCAGGCCTTCGTCGCCCGGCTGCGCGCCGCGCACGGCCAGGTCTTCCTGTTCGTGTCGAAGGTCCGCTCGCAGACCCGCAACGACGTCATCCGGCCGTTCGCCCAGGCCGGCGTCGACGTGGTGATGAAGCACATGACGTTGCTGGAGAGCACCGGGCTGGCCGGGGACTCCGCCTTCGCCGAGCCCGTGCCCGCCGGCGGCATCGTCAACGCGACCCTGGCCTCCGGTGAGGGGCCGAACATGTGGGTGATCCTCACGGTCACCGCGGCGGGAGCCGTTCTCACGGTCCTCCTGCTCCGAGTGCTCCGCCCGCGACGAGCGGTGCGGTGATGTGCGCAAGACCCCTTCTGCGCAACGGGAAACGGAGGTGGTGTTCCAGGTCGGAGGCACTCCAACGCGGACCTGTTCCCACCCGCCCGGCCCTGATGTGTCCACTCCTGCACCGCAGGGCCGGGCGGGTTCCCGCGAGATAGTTCTTGACCGGAGGAAGAGTTGTTGTCGAGCCAGATTCCGCTCCTGGTGGCCCAGGCGTCCGAGTTCGACTCGGGTGTCAAGAAGATGGCCCAGATCTCCGCCAGGCTGGCTTACGTCCTGATGTGCGCCACCCTGTCCTGGGGTGTGCTGATCGCGACCGGGTGGGCCGAGAAGCTCACCGGCCGTGAGGGCCTGAAGAACGGGCACATGGTGCTCGCCTCGCTGGCGATCGCGTTCGGCTCCATCCACGCGTTCGCCTTCACGCTGATCCAGAACGGCACCTTCAGCTTCATCAAGCTCGTCCTGCCGTTCGTCGACGGCGGTCTGTTCCGGCACGCGCTGGGCATCCTCGGCCTGGAGGTCATGCTCGCGATCGCCGCATTGGCCTCCATGCGGCACAAAGTCTTCTACCGCAAGTGGCTGCGGTTCCACCAAACCGCCTACATCGCGGTGGCCATCACCGTGGTCCACTCCTGGTTCGGCGCCATCGCGAACGGCAACCTGTCCGTCCTCTGGCTGGCCGGCCTCACCGTCCTCGTCCCGACCGCGACCCTGGCCCTGGCCCGCTTCCTGCCGCCGGAGGTGCTGGTCCGCATCGGCATGCTCGACCCGGAACGCGGCCAGGAACCCGGCGTCGGCGAGGGCGACGCGATGGACGTGAGCGTCAACAACGAGAAATGCCACCGCTACGGCACCTGCCAGGCGGAGGCACCGGATGTCTTCAAGCTGATCGAGGACAACCGCCTGACCTACAACCGCCGGCCGCCGGAGGAGCACTTCGCCCAGGCTCGGCAGGCAGCCCGCGCGTGCCCCATGCGCGCGATCGAGATCAGGGAGCGAGTGAAGTGAGCGAACGGATCGTGGTCGTCGGCGGCGGACTCGGAGGAGTCCGTTCCGCGGAACGGCTGCGGGAGATGGGTTTCGACGGGCAGATCACGATCCTGTCGGCCGAACGCCACCTGCCGTACCACCGCCCGTGCCTGTCGAAGCAGATCATCACGGGTGAGTGGACCCCGGACGACTCGCTGCTGTCGTTCTCCGGCGACCTCGACGCCGAGTGGCGGCTGAACTCCCCGGCCCTGCACCTGGACCCGAAGACGCAGTCCGTCTGGGTGCCCGGCGGCGAGGAGATCAAGTACGACGGCATGATCATCGCCACCGGCGTCGACGCCAGGGCGATGGGGGGCGCCCCGCGCCACGACCCGCGGGTGCACGTGCTGCGGACGCTGGACGACGCGATCGCGATCCGCAAGAACATCCGGCAGTCGCAGGGCCTCGTCGCCGTCATCGGCGGTGGGTTCATCGGCTGCGAGCTGGCCTGCTCGGTCCGGCACATGGGCCGCGACGTGGCCCTGATCGTCCGCTCGCCCGCACTGCTGGGCGGCGTCGTCGGCGACGCCATCGGCAAGAAGATCACCGAGGCGCACATCGAGCACGGCGTGCGGCTCGCCACCGGCGTCGGCATCAAGCACTGGGTGCGCCAGCCCGGAGGCATCGGCATCCACCTGTCCGACGGCCAGGTCTTCTTCGCCTCCTGCGTGGTCCTGGCCGTCGGCGCCTCGCCGGCCGTCGACTGGCTGCGCGGCTCCGGCCTCGTCATCGAGGACGGCGTGCTGTGCGACGCCACCAACCACGTGGTCGGCGCCGAGAACATCGTGGCCTGCGGCGACGTGGCCCGCTGGCCCAACCTGCGCTTCAACGGCGTCGTGCGCCGGGTCGAGCACTGGCTCAACGCCGTCGAGGGAGGCCGGGCCGCCGCCGAGAACCTGCTGGTGGGCCGGTCGCACGCCAAGCCGTACACGCCGGTGCCGCGGTTCTGGACCGAGCAGTACGGCATGCGCGTCCAAGGCGCCGGCCTGCCCGTCCTGGGTACCGACACGACGGACGTGAACGGCCTGACCGGCTTCATCGCCGACGGCAAGCTCGTCGGCATCGTGGGCCTCGAATCACCCGGCAAGATCATCACCGAGACCCCGGAGCTCTTCCGCCAGAACGTGGTGGACCCGAACCGTCCGGTGTGGACGCAACCGGAGCCCGTCGCCGCCGAGGTGCCGGAGGTGCGGCCCACCACCCAGATCCCGACGCCGGAACCGGTCGCCGCCCGCGCATCATCCGTTCCCCCGTCCGTCTCGTCGTCGATGTCCCCGCCATTGCAGCGGCGGCGGCACTCGCGGTCGAGGCCGGAGATGGTGCGAGTGGGCGGAGGACGCGCGAGGCCCTAACCAGGTCGAGGAGGTTGTGCCTGCCGGCACAGGGCAAGCGGGGACGGCGAACTCCGACGTCGCTCGCGTGGCCAGGTGGCGGACCTATGACGTCACGCGGCGATGCGCTCGTTCCCGCGCCGGCAGGACGAACCTCCTTCTCGCGCGTCACCAGCGGTGTGGCGGCTCGGTGGGCTCCCGAGCCGCCACACCGGTCTGCCGGGAGGTGTGCCGAGGTGCGCAAGCGCGTGCGTCCGGCCGTCGGAGAGCTACGACCTTGTGGCGCAGCCGGGGACGGAGGCCGCGCGACCGTCAGGGGCAGGTGACGACCTGGCCCGCCCACGAGAGCCCGCCGCCGAAGGCGAACAGCAGCACGGGCCGCCCGGACGGCAGCTCCCCGCGCTCCGCCATCTTCGACAGCGCGAGCGGCACCGAAGCCGCGGAGGTGTTGCCGGACTCCACGACGTCGCGCGCGATCACGATGTCGTCGCGCAGGTCGAGCCGGCGGGTCAAGGCCTCGATGATGCGCAGGTTCGCCTGGTGCGTGACCACTCCGGCGAGGTCCGTGGTGGCGATGCCCGCGCGTTCGCAGGCCTGTGCCGCGATGGCGGGCAGTTCGCTGGTGGCCCACCGGAACACCGACTGGCCCTCCTGGCTGAACCGCGGCTGCCACTCGTCCACCAGCCGCACGGCGTTGCTCCGCGACGGGTCTGAGCCCCAGGCCACGGGGCCGACCAGGGCGTTGTCGTCGGCGCTGAGCACCGCGGCGCCGGCGCCGTCGCCGAGCAGGATGCAGGTCGAGCGGTCGGTCCAGTCGGTGAGGTCCGACATCTTCTCGGCGGCGATGACCAGCGCGTGCCGGGTGGCGCCGGCCCGGATGGCGTGGTCGGCGGTGGCGAGGGCGGTGCAGAAGCCGGCGCAGGCGTTGTTGAGGTCGAAGCACACCGCGGCCGGGATCGACAGGCGGGCCGCGACCTGGGCCGCGATCGACGGGCAGCGGTCCACGGCCGAGCAGGTGGCGACGATGACCTGGCCGATGTCGGCCGGGGCCAGGCCGGAGGAGGCGAGGGCCTTGGCGGCGGCCTCGGCGGCCATGTCGGTGACGGACTCGGTGGGGGAGGCGATGCGGCGGGTCGAGATGCCGGTGCGCTGGCGGATCCACTCGTCGTCGGTGTCGACCACCTTCTCCAGGTCGGCGTTGCTCAGCACGCGTTCGGGCTGGTGGTGGCCCAGCGCTGCGAGACGGGATCCGGACACGGTGTGCTCCTTCGGCCAGGCGACGACGCGGCGAATATAGCAACCGATCGGTCGGTAGTTAAAGGAGTCGTACACTGCGTCCGTGAGTCCCCGCCGATCTGCCGCCGATGCCCGTGAGACGCGGCAGCGCATCCTCGACCTCAGCCTCGGGATCGCTTCGGCGGAGGGGCTGGAGGGGCTGACGATCGGCCGGCTCGCGGCCGAGCTGGGGATGAGCAAGGCCGGGCTGCTCGGGCACTTCGGCACCAAGGAGGCGCTCCAGCTCGCGGTGGTCGACGAGGCGGCCGCGGTCTTCCAGCGCGAGGTGCCGGGGCGGGTCAGGCAGGCACCGTCCGGGCTGCGGCACCTGCGGGCGGTCTGCGAGGCGTGGGTGTCGTACCTCGAACGCAACGTGCTGCCCGGCGGGTGCTTCTTCACCGCGGCGACGGCCGAGTTCGACGGGCGGAGGGGGCCGGTGCGGGACGCGCTTGCCGGCATGAACGCGTTGTGGCGCCGGGATCTGCGCATCCACATCCGGCGCGCGGTCAGCTTCGGCGAGCTGCCGCCGGACACCGACGTCGACCAGCTGATCTACGACCTGCTCGGGGTCATGCTGGCGCTCAACCACTTCCTGCAGCTCGAACGGGACCCCGCCGCGCCGCACCGCGCCAGGAGGTCGCTGGACCGGCTGCTCGGCGGGCGCTGAACCCGGCTCCGGGGCGCGAGCGGGAACGGTACCCGTGCGGTGGTTACGATCCGCGGCTGTGGAGTTCCGGGTGCTCGGGCCGGTGGAGTGCCACGCCGACGACGGCGGGCGGCTGGGCCTCGGACCGCCCCAGCAACGGGCCGTGCTCGCGCTGCTGCTCACCCGGCCCGGCCGGGTGGTGCCGGTCGAGCGGCTGATCAGCGCGCTGTGGGACGACGCGCCGCCCAAGACGGCGCTCAAGAACCTCCAGGTCTACGTCTACCAGCTGCGCAAGGTCGTCGGGGCGCGGCTGGTGTCGCGCCCGCCCGGCTACCTCGTGGAGGCCGGTCCCGCCGAGCTGGACCTCGCCCGGTTCACCGAACTGCTCGCCCTCGCCCGCGAGGAACGCAGCCCGCGGCGCTACCGGGAGGCGCTCGCGCTGTGGCGCGGGCCCGCGCTGGCCGATCTCGCGGCGGCCGGGCTGCTGCGCGGGGTCGCCGCCCGGCTGGAGGAGCTGCGGCTGGCCGCGCGCGTCGAGTGCGCCGAGGCGGAGCTGGACCTCGGCCGGCACGCCGGGATCGTCGCGGACCTCGGCGAGTGGGTGCGCGAGCACCCGGTGGACGAACGCCTGCGGGAGCTGCAGATGCTCGCGCTGCGGCGCGCGGGACGGCCCGCCGAGGCGCTGGCGGCCTACCGGGAGTGCCACCGGGTGCTGCGCGACGAGCTGGGCGTCGAGCCGGGGGAGCCGCTGCGCAGGCTCCAGGCGGAGCTCCTGCGCGCCAAACCCGTTGGCGTGTCGGCGATCCGGCAGCTACCGCCGGACGTGGCCGCGTTCTCCGGCCGCGGCAGCGAACTGGAGGTCGTCAAGGCGCGGGTGGCGCGGGACGGTGTCGCGGTGTGCGTGATCACCGGGCAGGCGGGCGTCGGCAAGTCCGCGCTGGCGGTGCGCGCCGCCCACGAGATCGCGCCCCGGTTCCCGGACGGCCGGCTCCACGCCAGCCTCTCCGACGGCGCCGCCGACCGGGTCCTGGGTGAGTTCCTGCGCGCCCTGGGCGAACGTCCCGGCGACGAGGACGCCCTGCGCTACCGCTCGCTCACCGCCTCGCGCAGGTTGCTGGTGGTGCTGGACGACGTCGCGACCGCGGCACAGGTCACGCGGTTGCTGCCCACGGGGCCCGGCTCGGTCGTGCTGATCACGTCACGCCGCCCGCTCGCCGGGGTGCCCGGCGCCTCGCACGTGCGGCTCGGGGCCCTGCCGCCGCAGGAGGCCGGCGCGCTGCTCGAGGCGGTCGCCGGGCAGGTCGACGACGCGGCGGAGCTCGCGCGCCGGTGCGGTGGACTGCCCCTGGCGCTGCGGATCGCGGGCGCCCGGCTCACCACCAGTCCACAGTGGACCGGCTCGCTGCTCGCGTCCCGCCTGGCAGCCGAGGCCCGCCGCCTCGGTGAGCTGGGCCTCGGCGACGTGGCGGTGCGCTCGGCGTTCGAGGTCAGCTACGCCGAACTGAGTTCTCCGGCCGTGGCGGGGGTTTTCCGGTTCCTCGGGCTCCTCGACGGCCCCGACGTCGCGGTCGCGGCGGTACGGGCGCTGACCGGCCTGCCGGACGTCGAGGAGCCGCTCGCCGAGCTGGTCGCCGCCCACCTCGTCGAGGAACCGGTGCCCGGCCGGTTCGCCCTGCACGGCCTGTTGCGCCTCTTCGCGCGGGAACGCTGCCGTGCCGTGGAGTCGTCCGCCGAACGGTCGCTGGCGCTGGAACGCCTGCACGGGCACTACCTGGAGGCCCTGGCCGGCAGCCCGGCCGACGTCTGGCTCGCCGAGGAGCGCGAGAACCTGGTCGCGGCCGCGCACCAGGCCTCGCCGGCCGGCGCGATCGCGTTCGCCGCCGCCCTGTCCGGGTACTTCCGCCGTCGCGGCGAGGTGGCGGACTGGGTCGCGCTCACCACCCTCGCGCTGGAGGCCGCCCGCTCGCTGGGCGACGTGCGCGCGGAAGCGGTGGCGCTGAAGGAGCTCGGGGCGGCCTGCGAGCGCGGGTCGAGGTTCGCCGAGGCCGAGCGGCACTGGACGGCGGCGCTGGCGCTGGCCCGGCGGCTGCACGACCGCCGGCTGGAAGCCGCGACGCTCAACAACCTCGGCGTCGCGCACTGGCGCCGGCGCGACCTGCCGGCGGCGCTCACGTCGCTGGAGGCCTCGCTGTCGGTGCGCGAGGAGCTCGCCGACTCCCGGGGCGCCGCCCACGTGCGCACGAACCTCGGTCTCGTGCGCGCGGCGCTGGGTGACCTCCCCGCCGCCCTGGCCTGCTACCGGGAAGCGCTGACGACGTTGCGCGCGTGCGGCGACCGGTCCGGCGAGCTGCACGCGCTGGTGAACATGGTCGACGCCCACCGCCGGCTCGGATCAGCGGACCGGGCCCTCGGCCTCGCGGAGGAGGCGTTGGGGCTCGCGCGTTCGGTGGGGGACAGGCAGGTCGAGGCGGGCGTGCTGCTCGACCGCGGGATCGTGCACGAGCAGGCCGGACGGCCACACGACGCCAGGGCCTCCTACGGCGAGGCCGCCGCGCTGTCGCGGCGGATCGGGTTCCGGTGGGGCGAGTCGGAGGCGTCGCGCAGGCTGGCCGGCCTGGACGGGTAGCGGTGGGCCACCACCCGACCGGCTGAGGCGGAGATCACGGTTCCGGCGTGCGTGCCGGAGACGATCCTCGGACATGACGGATCGCCGCGGGTGCGGCACCCGCTCCCGCGCGATCCCGGACGGCTGATCAGGGCCGTGGAAGACGCCCGCGGCTCCTCCACGTACTCGGTGCTCGCCGTTTCCGACGGCATGGGAGGAGAAGTGACGTGGACCGTCCCGACGACCGGCTGACCGCCGACTTCTACGACTACGAGGCGCTGCTCGCCGACGACGAGCGCAAGATCCTGCTGGGCGCCCGCGAGTTCATGACCACCGAGATCAAGCCGCTCGTCAACGAGTACTGGGCCAAGGGCGAGTTCCCGCACGAGCTGATCGCGAAGTTCCGCGGCGCCGGCCTCACCGCGCTGCCCTACGAGGGCTACGGCGAGCACCCCGCCGCCGTCAGCAACCTGCTCACCGGCATGCTGGCGATGGAGATGACGCGCACGGACGCGTCGGTCGCGACCTTCTTCGGCGTCCACAACGGACTCGCGATGTACTCGATCCACTCGGGCGGCTCGCCCGAACAGCGCGACCGCTGGCTGCCGGCCATGGCCGCGATGGACAAGATCGGCGCGTTCGCGATGACCGAGCCGCTGGGCGGGTCCGACGTGGCGGGCGGCATGCGCACCACCGCCCGGCGCGAGGGCGACGCGTGGGTGCTGAACGGCGCGAAGAGGTGGATCGGCAACGCCACCTTCGCCGACTACGTGGTCGTGTGGGCCCGCGACCTCGACGACGACCAGGTCAAGGGTTTCGTCGTCGAGAAGGGCACGCCCGGCTTCGCCGCGGAGAAGATCGAGGGCAAGATCGCGTTCCGGATCGTGGAGAACGCCGAGATCACGCTCACCGACGTCCGGGTGCCGGAAGCCGACCGGTTGCAGCGGGTGAACTCGTTCCGCGACGTCGCCGAGATCCTGCGCGCCACCCGCGGCGGGGTCGCCTGGCAGGCGCTCGGCCTGATGATCGGCGCCTACGAGCTCGCCCTCGCCCACGCCGGGCAGCGCGAGCAGTTCGGCCGCCCGATCGCGGGCTTCCAGCTCGTGCAGGACCTGCTGGTGAAGTCGCTCGGCAACATCACCGCCTCCTGGGGCATGCTCGTGCAGCTCGCCCGGCTGCAGGACGCGGGCGTCTTCCGGGACGAGCACTCCTCGCTCGCGAAGGCGTTCGTGACCTCCAGGATGCGCGAGGTCGTCGCCTGGAGCCGGGAGATCTTCGGCGGCAACGGCATCGTGCTCGACCACGGCGTGGCCCGCTTCTTCGCCGACGCCGAGGCGATCTACTCGTTCGAGGGCACGCGGGAGATGAACACGCTGATCGTCGGCAAGGCGATCACCGGGCAGAGCGCGTTCGTGTGAGCCTCACCGCGCGTAGGTGTGGATCTCCGTCGCCTTCAGCGACACCCACAGCGGGTCGCCGGGTCGCAGCCGCAGCTCGGCGACCGTGGCGGTGGTGACGTCGGCGAACACGGCGGGGGAGCCGTCGAGGTCGACGCGGGTGGTGTGGGCGTGCTGCTCGACGCCGGCGACGACGGCCCGCCAGGTGTTGCGCGGGCTTCCGGCGGGCCTCTCGGTGAACAGGCTGACCGCGGACGGCGCGAACACCACGTGCACCGGCCCTCGCGCGGGCTCCGCGACGGTGAGCGTGCCACCGCCGTCGAGCCGCACCTCGGTCCCGTCCGCCACGCCCCGGTAGAAGTTCAGGCCGACGAGGTGGGCCACGTAGTCGGTGCGGGGTTGCCGGACGACCTCGCGCGGCGTGCCCTGCTGCACCACGCGGCCGTTCTCCACGATGACGAGGCGGTCGGCGAGGACCATGGCGTCCAACGGGTCGTGGGTGATCAGGAGCGTGTGACCGGGGTAGTCCCGCAGGTGCCTGCCCAGCTCCGACCTCAGGCGCAGCCGGGTGCTCGCGTCCAGTGCGGCCAGGGGTTCGTCGAGCAGCAGCAGCTCCGGTGAGGTGGCCAGGGCGCGGGCCAGGGCGACGCGCTGGGCCTGGCCGCCGGAGAGCGTGCGGGGCCTGGCCTTCGCGAACTCGGCGAGCCCGACGCGGGTGAGCCACCGCAGGGCGGCGGCATCGGCCTCGGCCTTGCGGGCGCCGCGGGCGCGCAGGCCGAACGCGACGTTGTCGAGCACGCTCATGGTCGCGAAGAGCAGGTAGTCCTGGAAGACCACGCCCACCGGCCGCTTCTCGGTGGGCAGACCGTCCCAGCTCGACCCGTCCGCGGTGACGCGGCTGCCCGGCAGCAGGCCGGCGAGGGCGCGCAACGCGGTGGTCTTGCCGGCGCCGTTGGGACCGAGCAGCGCCACGACCTCGCCCTGCTCGACGACGAGGTCCAGTTCGAGGGTGAAGCCGTCGCGGTGGACCCGGAGCTCCGCCTGCAGGGTCATGCGCGGATCCACCTGTCCCGCAACCCCGCCAGCACGCCGACGGAGACCAGCAGCAGCACGATGCTGAGCACGATCGCGGCATCCGGATCGGTCTCCAGCGCGAGGTAGACGGCCAGCGGCATGGTCGTCGTCTCGCCGGGGAAGTTGCCCGCGAACGTGATCGTCGCGCCGAACTCGCCGAGCGCGCGGGCCCAGCACAGCACGGTTCCCGCGACCACGCCCGGCATGACGCCCGGCAGCGTCACGCGCCGGAACGTGAGCCAGCGCGACGCGCCGAGCGTCGCGGCCGCCTCCTCGTACCGCGGATCGGCGGCCCTGAGCGCGCCCTCGACCGAGATGACCAGGAACGGCATCGCCACGAACGCCTCGGCGAGCACGACTCCCGTCGTGGTGAACGGCAGCGAGATCCCGAACCACTGGTCGAGGTACTGCCCGGCGAGCCCGCGCCGCCCGAGCACCAGCAGCAGCGCGACCCCGCCGACCACCGGCGGCAGGACCAGCGGCACGGTCACCAGGGCGCGGAGCACCCCCCGGCCCGGCAGGTCGCCGCGCGCCAGCAGCCACGCGAGGGGCACGCCGAGCACGAGGCACACGAGCGTCGCGAGCGACGCGCAGACCAGCGAGAGCCGCAGGGCCTGACCCACCTCGGCGCTGAGGAGCTGCGCCGGCAGCGTTCCCCACGGGGCCTCGACGAGCAGGCCGACCAACGGCACGAGCAGGAAGGCCAGTCCCACGACCGCGGGCAGGACGAGGACGACGGGCAGCCTCGACCTCACGGCGCCGCGAACCCGGCCGCGGTCAGGACCTCGCGCCCCTCCGGTGACAGCACGTGGTCGACGAAGGCCTGGGCGGTGGCGGCGTCGGACGCCTTGGCCAGCGGCGCGATGGGGTAGTCGTTGACCGCCTGGGCGGCCTCCGCGAAGTCCAGCCCCTCGACGTCCTTGCCGGACCGCACGTCCGTGCGGTAGACGAGCGCCGCGTCGACCTCGCCCAGCGACACCTTGGCGAGCACGGCTTTCACGTCCTGTTCCACCGTGTCCGGTGCCGCCGTGACCCCGGCGGCCTCGAAGACCTCGGCGGCCGCCGCCCCGCACGGCACCTGCTCCGCGCACAGCGCGATCTTCAGGCCGGCCCTGCCGAAGTCCCCGATCCCGGTGATCCCGGCGGGGTTTCCCTTGGGCACGGCGATCTGCAACGTGTTCCGCGCGAACGTCACCGGCGCCGCCGTGACCGCTCCGGTGCCGGTCACCTGTTCCATGTTCGCCGGAGCCGCGGACGCGAACACGTCGGCGGGCGCGCCCTGGTTGATCTGCCGCGCGAGCGCCGAGCTGCCGGCGAAGCTGAACACGACCTCGATCCTGGGGTTCGCCGCCTCGAACCGCTCACCGAGCGTCGTGAACGCCTCGGTGAGCGACGCCGCCGCGAACACCGTGATCTTCGTGGGGCCGGTGGCCGCCGGAGATCCGCAACCGGCCAGCAGCAGCGCGGCCACCGCGAGTGCGCGCCTCACCTCAGGCCTCCGGGATCTCGACGACGACGTGGGTGGACTTGATGGAGGCGACGGCGACGCTGCCCACCTCCAGCCCGAGCTCGTCCGCGGCCTCGCGGCTCATCAGCGACGTGACGCGGAACGGCCCGGCCTGCATGTCGACCTGCGCCATCACGCCGTCCTTGAGGACGCGGGTGACGATGCCCCTCATCCGGTTGCGCGCGGAAGCCGCCACCGTCGCACCGTGCTCGGCCGTCTCGGTCATCTTCTGGGCGAACGCGGCCAGCTCGGTCCCGCTGACGCCCTTGCGCCCGTTGTCGAGCACGACGGGCTCCAGGCGCCCCTGGTCGATCCACCGGCGCAGGGTGTCGTCGCTCACCCCGAGCAGCGCGGCGGCCTCGCTGATCCGCAAATTCGGCACGCGGAGGAGTCTATGTCCGCTTCTGCGGCACGCTCAACCATGTTCGTCCGACGTCTGCGGTCCAGCGAGTCTTCGTGTGCACCGCCACCCGAGTACCGTCGGCTTGAAGAGTTCTTCAAGTCGACAGGGCGTGATGCCGTGAACGAGTTCCGGGACAACCTCCTCGCCCGCATCGAGCAGGCGGAGGAAGCCGTGCGCCAGGCCGTCGAGCGGCAGGACACCTACACCGCCGAGGTGCACGGCGCCGACCTCGCCAACCTGCGGCGGCTCGCCGCGGAACACGGGGTGGGCTGACCGTTGCCCGTCGCGCTGCACCAGGCCAAGGCCGAGTTCTTCCGGATGCTCGGGCACCCGGTGCGCATCCGGGTGCTGGAGCTGCTGCAGGACGGGCCGATGGCCGTGCGCGAGCTGCTCGCCGAGATCGAGGTGGAGGCCTCGAACCTCTCGGCGCAGCTCGCCGTGCTGCGCAGGGCGGGGATCGTCACCGCGACCCGCGAGGGCTCGACCGTGGTGTACGCCCTCGCGGGTGCCGACGTGGCCGACCTGCTCAGAGCGGCCAGGTGCATCCTGACCGAGCTGCTGGCCGGGCAGAACGAGCTGTTGGCGCAGCTCCGCGAAGAAGCAGCCGTGCGCTAGGAATGCCCGGCGATGCGGTGCGGCTCGTAGGCCGACTCGAGGAGCCGCACCTCGTCGTCGGTCAGCTCCAGGTCGAAGACCCGCACCGCGTCGTCGAGCTGCGCGGGCTTGGTCACGCCGATGATCGGCGCCGTCACGACGGGGTTGCGCAGCAGCCACGCGAGCGCGACCTGGGCGCGTGACACGCCACGGGCGGAGGCCACCGCGGCTACCTGCTCGACGATCGCGCGGTCGGAGTCGACGTACAGGGACGCCCCGAACTCGTCGGTCTCCGTGCGGGCGGTCGTCGCGTCCCAGTCGCGGGTCAGGCGGCCGCGCGCCAGCGGGCTCCACGGGATCACGGCGATGCCCTGGTCCGCGCACAGTGGCAGCATCTCGCGCTCCTCCTCGCGGTAGAGGAGGTTGTAGTGGTTCTGCATGGACACGAACCGCGTCCAGCCGTTCTGGCGCTGGGTGAACAACGCCTTCGCGAACTGCCACGCGTACATCGACGAGGCGCCGAGGTAGCGCGCCTTGCCGGACTTGACGACGTCGTGCAGCGCTTCCAGGGTCTCCTCGAGCGGAACGGAGCCGTCGAAGCGGTGGATCTGGTAGAGGTCCACGTAGTCGGTGCCCAGCCGGCGCAACGAGTTGTCGATCTCGGCGAAGATGGCCTTGCGGGACAGCCCGGCGCCGTTGCGGCCGGGGCTCATGCGACCGTGGACCTTGGTGGCGAGCACGATCTCGTCGCGCCGGGCGAAGTCGCGCAGGGCGCGGCCGGTGATCTCCTCCGACGACCCCGCGGAGTAGACGTTCGCCGTGTCGAAGAAGTTGATGCCGGCCTCGATCGCGGCCTTGATGAACGGCCGCGACTCCTCCTCCGGCAACGACCACGGGTGGTTGCCCCGCGACGGGTCGCCGTAGCTCATCATGCCGAGACAGATCTCGGACACGTCCATGCCGGCGAGCTTGGTGTAGCGCATGGTCAGCCCCTCAGGAGAACGATGATCACGGTCGGGTGACGGTGACGACAACCCGTTCAACATCAACGTAGTCCGGCTCGCCGGATCGTGCCCCTCTTCGACACGACAGTGGCATCCGCGCTCGTGCACCTGATCAGCGGGTTTAGCGTCGTTCCCGAGGTCTGGGAGGACTGCATGACGAGCATCGACGTGACCGCGCCGCCGAGGGACGTGCCGGAGCGGACCCGTGCCGCGGTCGAGCCGCCGCTGCGCGCCGTGCTGGCCGGCCTGCCGGACAGCACCCGCGAGGTGGCCGAGTACGGCCTCGCGGGACACGACCTCACCACGGCCGCGCTCACGCTGCTCTGCGCCGAGGCGATCGGCGACGCCGCCGACGCGGTGCGGGTCGCCGTCGCGCTGGAGCTCGCGCACCTGCACGAACACCTCCACGCCGACCTCATGGCCCGCGCGGTCAGCAGGAACCACCGGCCGAGCGCGTGGGTCGAGTTCGGCGACGAGAGGGCGGTCGGCACGGCCGAGGAGCTCCTCTCCCTCGCCTTCACGCTGCTCACCAAGCCGGAGGTGGTGGCCCTCAACACCGCTTTGCTGTCCGTTGTGGACGGTTACGTCCAGGAGCTCGACATGGACGAGCGCGACGACGTCGACCTGGCGGAGCACCTGGGCGTCGCGGCGGCGAAGCACAGCGCGCTGACGGCGACGGCGTGCGAGCTCGGCGCGCTGGCCGCGGGCGCGACCCGTGCGCAGGCCGACGACTTCAGGGAGTTCGGCGACGACATCGGCCTGGCGCGCAAGCACGTGGACGACGTGCTGGCCATCTGGGGCGGTGCCGTCGTCAGCGGCAGGCCGCTCTACGACGACCTCGCGCACCGCCGCCGCACCCTCCCGGTCGCGGCGGCGATCAACGCCGGCACGGACGTCTACGCGGGCGACGCGTCACCCCGTGAACGGGCGGCGCTCGTCGAGCGGGCCGGCGGGCGGAGGTGGTGCGAGCAGCAGGCGGAGCTGCTGCTCGCCCGCGCCCTCGGCCACCTGCGGCGGGCGGCGCCGGGGGCGGCTGACGAGCTGGCCGGGTTCGCGAGGAGCGTCACGACCGCCCGGTGTGCGCCGCAGCCCGTGTTGCAGCCCGCCGTGCAGCCCGTGCCGCAGCTTGTGTCGCGGTCCGCCGCGCAGCCTGTCCCGCAGTCCGCCACCCAGCTTGCGACGCAGCAGCTTGTCCCGCAGCCCGCCACGCAGCCCGTGCCGCAGCCCGTTGTGCCCGCTCAGCCGAAGGCAGAGCCCCAGACCGAGCTGACCTTGTTCTGAGCGGCGAGCGCGAGTCCGCTCCTCGCGCACCGCGGCGCCCGCGGCATCGGCCCGCTGTCCACCGGAACTCCACCCGCCGGGCCGACCCTCGGCCCGAGCCCGCTTCCTGCTCGATACAGAGACCTGGGCCACCCTCGGTTGCACGTCCAATAGTAGGAAGTCAAACTATTCCCATGACGCTGTCCTCTTCTGGGTCGACGCCCGGCACGCTGCACCGACCGGTGAACCCGGTCCGCTTCGTGACCGCGTCCAGCCTGTTCGACGGCCACGACGCGGCGATCAACATCATGCGGCGCATCCTGCAGTCGCAGGGCGCGGAGGTCATCCACCTCGGTCACAACCGGTCGGTGGCGGAGGTCGTCGGCGCGGCGATCCAGGAGGACGTGCAGGGCATCGCCATCAGCGCCTACCAGGGCGGGCACGTCGAGTACTTCTCGTACCTGGTCGAGCTGCTGAACGAACGCGGAGCCGGGCACATCAGGGTCTACGGCGGCGGTGGCGGTGTCATCGTCCCCGAGGAGATCGAGCTGCTGCACTCGCGCGGGGTCGCGCGGATCTTCTCGCCGCAGGACGGCCAGCGGCTCGGCCTGGCCAGGATGATCAACCTGATGATCGAGGAGTGCGACCACGCGCTCACGGAGCCGTTCAGCCACGACGCCCTGCTGACGGGGGCGGACGAGGCTTTGGCGCGCGCGATCACGCACATCGAGGCCGGGACCGCGGAACCGCTGCACACCGCCCGCAAGGTGCCCGTCCTGGGCATCACCGGCACCGGTGGCTCGGGCAAGTCGTCGCTCACCGACGAGCTGGTGCGCCGCTTCCGGCTGGACCAGCAGGACAAGCTGCGCATCGCCGTGCTCGCCGTCGACCCGACGCGCCGCCGTGGTGGTGGCGCGCTGCTGGGTGACCGCATCCGGATGAACTGCCTCGACGGCGACCGCGTGTTCTTCCGGTCGCTGGCCACGCGCCGTGCGGGCAGTGAGATCCCGGACGGCCTGGAGCAGGCCATCGTGGCGTGCAAGGCGTCTGGCGCGGACCTGGTCATCGTCGAGACGCCCGGTATCGGTCAGGGCGACGCGGCGATCGTGCCGTTCGTCGACTTCTCGCTGTACGTGATGACGCCGGAGTTCGGCGCCGCGTCGCAGCTCGAGAAGATCGACATGCTCGACTACGCCGACGCGGTGGCGATCAACAAGTTCGAGCGGCGCGGTGCCGAGGACGCGCGCCGGGACGTGGCGCGGCAGTTGGTCCGCAACCGCGAGGCGTTCGGTGCCAAGTGGGAGGACATGCCGGTCTTCGGCACGTCCGCCGCGACGTTCAACGACGACGGTGTGACCGCGCTCTACCAGTTCCTGCGGGACGGCCTGAAGGAACACGGCCTGCACGTGGAAGAAGGTTCTCTCGCCACCGTCCACGGCAAGACGTCGACGAGTGCGTCCACGGTCGTGCCGGCCGCTCGGGCGCGCTACCTCAGCGACATCTCCGACACCATCAGGAACTACCACCGCAAGACCGAGGAGCAGGTCGCGGCGGTCCGCGCGCACACCCACCTCACCGCCGCGCAGAAGGCCCTCGAAGCGGCCGGCAAGGCCGTCGCGGACGTCGCCGAGCTCGCGGACGAGGCCGGGCGCGCGATCGACCGCGACACCGCCGGCCTGCTGGCCGGCTGGGAGTCCACCCGCGAGCAGTACTCCGGTGACGAGCTCGTGTTCAAGGTGCGGGACAAGGAGATCCGCACCAGGCTGACGCGGGAGACGTTGTCCGGCAACCAGGTCCGCCGGGTGAGCCTGCCGCGCCACGACGACGAGGGCTCGCTGCTGCGGTTCCTGCGCAAGGAGAACCTGCCGGGTTTCTTCCCGTACACCGCGGGTGTGTTCCCGTTCAAGCGCGAGGGTGAGGACCCGGCGCGCATGTTCGCGGGGGAGGGCGACGCCTTCCGCACCAACCGCCGGTTCAAGTACCTGTCGAGCGGCAACCCGGCCACGCGCCTGTCGACCGCGTTCGACTCGGTGACGCTCTACGGCCGTGACCCGGACACCCCGCCGGACGTCTACGGCAAGATCGGCACCTCCGGTGTCTCCATCGCGTCGCTCGACGACATGAAGGCGCTCTACGACGGCTTCGACCTCGTCGCGCCCACCACCTCGGTGTCGATGACGATCAACGGCCCGGCGCCGACGATCCTCGCCTACTTCCTGAACACCGTGATCGACCAGCAGGTCGAGAAGTTCAGGGCCGCCGAGGGCCGCGAGCCCGGTGCGGAGGAGTACGCGGAGCTCAGGGCGTTCGCGCTGGCCAACGTCCGCGGCACGGTCCAGGCCGACATCCTCAAGGAGGACCAGGGCCAGAACACCTGCATCTTCTCCACGGAGTTCTCGCTGCGCATGATGGCGGACATCCAGGAGTGGTTCATCCAGCAGCAGGTGCGCAACTTCTACTCGGTGTCGATCTCCGGCTACCACATCGCCGAGGCCGGTGCGAACCCGATCAGCCAGCTCGCCTTCACGCTCGCCAACGGCTTCACCTACGTCGAGTCGTACCTGGCGCGCGGCATGCACATCGACGACTTCGCGCCGAACCTGAGCTTCTTCTTCTCCAACGGCATGGACGCCGAGTACAGCGTGATCGGCCGCGTGGCGCGCCGGATCTGGGCGGTGGCCATGCGCGAGCGCTACGGCGCCTCCGAGCGTTCGCAGAAGTTCAAGTACCACGTGCAGACGTCGGGCCGTTCGCTGCACGCGCAGGAGATGGACTTCAACGACATCCGCACCACGCTGCAGGCTCTCTGCGCTCTGTACGACAACTGCAACTCCCTGCACACCAACGCTTACGATGAGGCGATCACCACTCCCACGGAGTCGTCCGTCCGCCGCGCGATGGCCATTCAGATGATCATCAACAAGGAGTGGGGCCTGTCCGCGAACGAGAACCCGCTGCAGGGCTCGTTCGTCATCGACGAGCTGACCGACCTCGTCGAAGAGGCCGTGCTGATGGAGTTCGACCGCATCTCCGAGCGCGGTGGCGTGCTCGGCGCGATGGAGACCGGCTACCAGCGCGGCCGCATCCAGGACGAGTCGATGCTCTACGAGCAGCGCAAGCACGACGGCTCGCTGCCGTTGATCGGCGTCAACACCTTCCTGCCGGAGAGCGGCGAGCGCGAGGTCGTGAAGATCGAACTCGCGCGCGCCACCGAGGAGGAGAAGGAGTCGCAGGTCGAGCGGACCCGCGCGTTCCAGGCCGCACACCGCGACGAGGCCCAGAAGGCGCTGGCCCGCCTGCGCGAGGTGGCGCAGACGAACGAGAACGTGTTCGCCGTGCTGATGGACGCCGCCCGCGTCTGCACGCTCGGTCAGATCACCGAGGCGTTCTTCGAGGTGGGCGGGCAGTACCGCCGCAACATCTAGACCGCGTAGGGCCGGCCGACGATCCACCCGCCCACGTGGCCGGGGAGCTCGTCGGTCGGCACCACCTCCACCGCGTCGCCCACGTGCACCACACCCGGCCGGAGCACCCAGCTGTCGAGGCACAGCACGCCACCGAACTCGCGCCGGATCCGGCGGTGCACGTCGAGGTCCTGCGCACCGGTGTCGGGGTCGATCGTCGTCACGACGCACCGCGCCCGCTTCCGGTACATGCCGATCACCACGTCGCCGGCCACCAGGGCGTGCCCCGGCCAGGTGTCCTCCTCGCCGGGCTCGACGCCGCCGATCAGGATGTTGGGCCGCAGCCGCCGCACGTCGACGCCGGCCGCCCGCACCTGGCCGTCGGTGGCGACGAGGACGTTGAGCACGTCGAAGCGCTCCGGCCCGGCGTAGCGGGTCAGCTTGCCGCCGTGCGGGAGCACGCGCTCGTGCGCCTGCCGGCTGTCCCACGGGTGACCGTCCACCAACGGCCCGTCGGGTCCCGTCGAGGCCGGAATGGTGAGCAGCCCGTACCGCGTGCGACCGGTCAGGACACCGTGCGGTCCCTGGACGTGCACCAGCCGGTCGCCCTCCACTCCGTCGTTCGTGAACGTGGCGGACTCCAGCGGCTCGCCGCCCAGCGACTTCACCGGGTAGCGCCACAGCGCTTCGACGTGCATGGTCACTCCGTCGGCAGGTCGTGGGTGGAAGCGGGATCGATGCGCCGGTCGGCCTCGGCGATCTTCACGTCGTTGATGCTCGCCTCGCGTCGAGACATCAGGCCGGACTCGGCGAACTCCCAGTTCTCGTTGCCGTAGCTGCGCCACCACTGGCCCTCGTCGTCGTGCCACTCGTACTGGAAGCGCACGGCGATGCGGTTGCCGCCGAAGGCCCACAACGACTTGCGCAGCACGTACTCGTGCTCGCGCGCCCACTTGCGGGTCAGGAAGGCGACGATCTCGTCAGTGCCGCGGACGAACTCCGACCTGTTGCGCCACACCGAGTCGGGTGTGTAGGCGGCGGCGACGCGCCGCGGGTCCCTGGTGTTCCAGGCGTCCTGGGCGGCTCGCACCTTCAGCTTGGCGCTGTCGGCGTCGAACGGGGGCAGGAGGGTCACAGCCGATCCTTCCAACGGTTGCATGACGCCACAAACGTTAGAACGGATGTCTAACGGATGCAAGCATGTGTTACCGTTAGACGTGCTGACGCCCGACGAGCCCCGTCCGGTCCTGCTGATGAACACCGTCTGGGCCAACCGGTCGCAGGTGCACGACGACCTGACCACGGTCGGTGGCCTCCGCGACTTCCTGGGTGTGCCGGTCGGCGAGGACGACCTCCTGGCGTTCCGCGCGTTGCGGCAGGCGCTGCGCGATCTCGCCGGCGTGCTCACCGAGGACACGCGTGCGGTCGCGCGTGATCGTGACCTGGACCGGGCCGTGGCCGAGGTGAACCGTGCGGCGAAGAGCGCCCGCACGTGGCCGCAGCTGACCGTGCGCGACGGGCAACTGGTGCGGCACAAGGAAAGCGAGGGATCGCCCGCCGACCGCGAACGCGCCTCGATCGCCGCGGAGGCCGTGGAGCTGTTCACCGGTGAGGCCCGCGTCCTGTTGCGCGCCTGTTATGCGCCGGGTTGCGTGCTGTACTTCGTGAAGGACCACCCGCGTCGGGAATGGTGTTCTCCGTCGTGCGGGAACAGGGTCCGCGCGGCCCGCCACTACCGGCGCAACCGGGGTGAATCGCCTGGTCCGAACGGGTTTTCCTGATCGCCGGGCCTACACGTGAACCGCCGGGGACCCGATAACCCGGGAACAAGGCGCATTTTTCGTGTGGTGGTGATCCGCGATGTCCCGAGAATCCGTGCCAGGTCACGACATCAGCTATCACCTCGTCTGCTTCGACGAGACCGGCGACGAGCGAGGGCGCGACAGCGCGGACGTCGTGAGCGACGCCCGCGCCGGCGTCACCGACGTGTTCTTCTTCATCCACGGGTGGAACGGCGACGTGCCCGCTGCCCGGCGGCAGTACGGGCAGTGGGTCAGGACGATGGCCGACTGCCGCGCCGAACGCGCGGTGGCGCACCGGCTTCCCGGCGGGTTCACGCCGTTGCTCGTCGGCCTGCACTGGCCGTCGAAGGCGTGGGGCGACGAGGACGTCCGCAGCGAGGAGTTCGTCAAGGCGCAGGCCCTGCGCCTCGGCGGCGGTGCGGGCCGCACCGCCGCGGTGCGCACGATCGTCCAAGCCGCGCAACGCCATCCGTGCCGGATGTCGGCCGCGGTCAAGGAGGCCTACGACTACCTGGAGAGCTCGGTTCCCGACCTGCCGGGCGAGGACCGGATGGCGTTCGACGCCGAGCAGCTCTACCGGGCGTGCCTGGAGGACCCGGCGCTGGGCGGGATCCTGTCGCCGCTGCGGATCCTCACGTTCTGGAAGATGAAGCGCCGCGCCAGGGTGTTCGGCGAGAGCGGCGCGGCCAGGATCGCCCGCGACGTCGCCCAGGCCGCCCCGGCGGCGCGCATCCACCTGGTGGGCCACAGCTTCGGCTGCATCACCGCCACCGCCGTGGCGAACGTGGTGCCCGCCGCGTCGCTGACGCTGGTGCAGGGCGCGATGTCGCTGTGGTCGTTCGCCGAACGGCTTCCCGGCGAACCGGGTTCCGGTCACTTCCGCGGTGTGCTCGGCCGCGTGCCGGGGCCGATCATCGTCACGACCTCGCGGCACGACCACGCGATCGGCCGGTTCTACCCGCTGGCCGCGCGCTCGGGCCGGCAGGTCGACCTGGACGAGTACCCGAAGTACGGCGCCATCGGCTCGCACGGTGTGCAGGGCACCTATGCGCACGGGCACCAGGTCGGCTCTCCCGGCGACCTGGTCAGGGGGCAGGTGCACAACGTCGACTGCTCGTCGGTGATCCGCCGGATCGACGGGATCGCGGGCGCGCACAACGACATCTGCCACCCGGAGCTGGCCAGGCTGCTGTGGAGGGTGGTGCTCTCGAGGTGACGGCGTCCATGTGGTGCCGTGCCCGTCCCGCGCCGCGAGTCCGCAGACCCCCGCGCGACGGGGACGGGCACGGGCTAACCCGCGCCCAGCCGCAGCACGACCTGCGGCACTAGCACGTTGCCCAGGCGCGGGCGGAGGTCCGCGCGCAGCGCGGACAGGCTCATCAGGTCCTGGGCGGGGGAGACCGCGACCCCGGCCGTGCCCGCCGTCAGCAAGACGCGCTGCATCGCCTGTCCCGCACGGATTTCCGCCGCCGCTCCACGGGCGAACGTGCACAGCACCAGCTCGTCGTCCTCGACGTGCAGCCAGGCCCGTTCCACCTCGGCCGCGCGGGACAGCAGCCCACGCCACGCGGCCGGCTCCGGTGGTGCCGCCCCGGCGCGCCGGGGCGCGCGCGACGCGTGCAGCAGCGCCAGCACGTCCGGGCCCGGCTCCTGGCAGCCGCCGAGCCGCACCGCCACGGCCGCCCCGGCGGCGCTCTGCCCCGGCAGCAGGGTCACGAGCGGCCGGATGCCGTGGCTCTGCAACGCCAGCCGGACGTTGAGCAGCGCGACACCGCACGCGATGCGCGCCTCCCTGCTGTGCGGAGTGGTGGTGTGCAGCTCGATCTGCTCGGGACGCACCTCGAACCGGACGCCGGGCGCGGCGGCCCTGGCGAGGGCCAGTACGCCGCACACGTCTCCTCCCGCGAGTCCGAGTGAGCCCGGTGCGGCGATGGTCATGCCCCACACTGTCCGGCCGCGGGGACGGTCCGGCCACGGCCGAAGGTCCTCTGTTGCCAGGGCCGTGCGGTGGCCGGAAAGTGTGCGAACCTAGTCGGCGTGTCAGAAGCGCGCGGCCGCCGCGACCTCGACGAGCTGCTCGATGAGGTCCGCGACCGCATGGACGAGATCGTGACGACGCGCGACCACATGCAGGAGCTGCTCGGCGCGGTGCTCGCGGTGGCGTCCGGGCTGGAGCTCGAACCCACGTTGCTGCGCATCGTCCAGGCCGCCGTGGACCTCGTCGGCGCCCGGTACGGTGCGCTCGGCGTGCTCGGCACGCGGGACGACCTGTCGGAGTTCCTGCACGTCGGGATCGACGCCGAGACCCGGCAGACGATGGGACACCTGCCCGAGGGCAAGGGCCTGCTCGGGCTGCTCATCAAGGACCCGAGCCCGCTGCGGCTGGGCGATTTGACCCGGCACGAGATGTCGGTCGGCTTCCCCGCGAACCACCCGCCGATGCACAGCTTCCTGGGCGTGCCCGTGCGGGTGCGCGACGAGGTGTTCGGCAACCTGTACATGACCGAGAAAATCGACGCCGCCGAGTTCACCGCGGACGACGAGGCCGTCCTGCAGGCGCTGGCCGCGGCCGCCGGCATCGCGATCGAGAACGCCCGGCTGTTCGAGCGGTCCCGGATGCGCGAGCGGTGGCTGGAAGCCATCGCCGAGGTCAACTCCGAGCTGCTCGGCGGAGCGTCGGGCGAGGACGCGCTGCGCCTGGTCACCCAGCGGACCGTCGAGCTGACGAAGGCCGACTCCGCCCTCGTCGCGCTCGGCGACGGCCGCCACGTGCCGCTGTCGGTGGCGGCGAGCGCGGGCGCGCGGATCGAGGACTTCACCGCGTCGAACGCCGCCGTCGACGAGGTGGTGCGTTCGGGCGTTCCGCTGCTCGTGGACGACCTGGGCACGGCGTTCGGGCCCGCGCTGGCGGTGCCGCTGCGGTCCGGTCCCGTGATCACGGGCGCGCTCGTCGTGCTGCGCCGCAGCGGCGGGTCGCGGTTCCTGCCCGACCAGGTGCCGGTGCTGGCGTCGTTCGCGGACCAGGCGGCGGTCGCGCTGGAGTTCGTGGAGCAGCAGCGCTCGCAGCGGCTCCTCGACGTGCTGGAGGATCGCGACCGCATCGCGCGCGACCTGCACGACCACGTGATCCAGCGGCTCTTCGTCACCGGTCTGACCCTGCAGGCGACCATGCGCCGGATCACCGACCCCGAGATCGCGGGCCGGCTGCGGACCGCGGTGGTGCAGCTCGACGAGACCGTGCGGGAGATCCGCACGTCCATCTTCGACCTGCACTCCGCGGACAACACGTCGTTGCGGCGCCGCCTGCTCGACCTCGTGGCGGGCCTGACGGAGTCGACGCACCTGAAGCCGTCCGTGCGGATGTCGGGCACCGTCGACAACTCGGTGCCGCCCGAGCTCGCCGAGCACGTCGAGGCGGTGGTGCGCGAGGCCGTCACCAACGCCGTGCGGCACGCCGGGGCGACCCAGCTGACCGTGCTGGTCGACGCGGGTGACGACGTGGTGGTCACCGTGCAGGACAACGGGGTCGGCATCCCGGACGACGTCTCGCGCAGCGGCCTGCGCAACCTCGCCCACCGCGCCGCGCAGTTCGGCGGCACGCTCGCGGTCCGCGCGGCTGACGGCGGTGGCGCGCGCCTGGTCTGGCGGGTGCCGCTCCAGGGCCCGTGAAACCGTGTTCGCGACAGCGCCGGTGAGGTCGGGTGCGCCTAGCGGTGCCTGTCGTTGTCCCTGCGGAACTGCGACGCGAACACGGCGGCCTGCGTGCGGCGCTGCATGCCGAGCTTCGCGAGCAGGTGCGAGACGTAGTTCTTGACGGTCTTCTCCGCGAGGAACATCCGCTCGGCGATCTGCCGGTTCGTCAGGCCCTCGCCGATGAGGTCGAGCACCGTGCGCTCCTGCTCGCTCAGGATGCGCAGCGGGTCGCCCTCCTCGCGCTCGCGGCGGATGCGGCTCAGCAGCGCGCTGGTCGTCCGGGCGTCCAGAAGGGACTGACCGGCCGCCACCGTGCGGACGGCGTTCACCAGGTCGGCGCCCAGGATCTGCTTGAGCACGAACCCGGACGCGCCCGCCATGATCGCGTCGAACAGGGCCTCGTCGTCCGCGAAGCTCGTCAGCATCAAGCACTGCAGGGCGGGCAGCCGGCTGCGCAGCTCGCGGCACAGCTCGATGCCGTTGCCGTCGGGCAGCCGGATGTCGAGCACCGCCACGTTGGCCTGGGCGCCCGGCAGCTTCGCCAGGGCCTCCGCGACCGACGCGGCGTCGCCGACCACTTCGAGATCGGACTCCTCGCCGAGCAGGTCCGCGATCCCGCGGCGGACGATCTCGTGGTCGTCGACGAGGAAGACGCGCGTCGCCATGCGCCTCACGGTAGCCCAAAGTCCCTGCTCGAAGGGGACCAACGGCACGCGGCCCACTGCGACGATCGGGCTTGTTTTCGAGCGGTGAGAGGTCTTCCGGTTGTCGTCGGAGTCGACGGTTCCCTGGCCGCGGTGGCGTGGGCCGCGCGGTCCTGCGCCCGGCATTCCGTGCCACTGCGACTGGTGCACGCGTACACGTTACCGACGCGCGGATATCCCGGAGTCATCTCATCGGCGCGTGAGCTGCGGTCGGCGATGTACGACCAAGGACGGATGTGGCTCGCTCAGGCCGTTGCGGTGGCGAAGGCCGAAGCGTCTGATGTGCCCGTGGAGCACGACTTGCGCATGGAACACCCCACACCCGTGTTGCTCGCGGAGTCTGCACGCGCACGGGAAGTAGTGGTGGGGTCACATGGACTGGGTAGCTTCACCGGCGCGTTGGTCGGCTCAACGGCAGTTTCGCTGTCGATGCACGGTGAATGCCCGGTAGTGGTGGTGCGTGGTCATCAGCATGACGGACGCGTGGTGGTGGGCGTCGACCTTTCGCCTGACTCGGACGCGGCCATCGGCTTCGGCTTCGAGGAGGCGGCGGTGGCCGGCGTGCCGCTGGTGGCGGCGATGGCCCACGTCGACGAGCGGTCGTCGTCGCTTAACGCGTGGATGTCCGGGTGGCTGGAGAAGTACCCGGACGTCGTGGTGGACCAGCTCGTGGTGGGAGAGCGGCCGATCCCCCTGCTGCTCGAGCTGGGGGATCGGGCCGGCCTCCTGGTGGGCTCACGGGGGCGTGGCGGTTTCGTCGGGATGCTGCTCGGGTCGACCTCGCAGGCCCTGATCCACCACGCCCCGTGCCCGGTGGCCGTCGTCAGGCCTGCTTGATCGCCGAGATCTCGAACTCGAGGACGACCTTCTCGCTCACCAGGACACCGCCGGTCTCGAGCGCGGCGTTCCAGGTGACGCCGTAGTCCTTGCGGTTGATGGTGTGCGAGCCCTCGAAGCCCACGCGGGTGTTGCCGAACGGGTCGATCGCCACGCCCTCGAAGGCGAACGGGATGGTGATGCTCTTGGTGACGTCCTTGATGGTGAGGTCACCGGTGATCTCGAAGTTGTCCTCGTCGACCTGCTTCGCGGAGGTCGAGACGAACTTGATCTCCGGGTAGGTCTCGACGTCGAGGAAGTCGTTGGTGGTCAGGTGACCGTCGCGCTGCGCGTTGCGGGTGTCGATGCTCGCGACCTTCACGGTCACCTCGGCGGTGGTGTTCTCCGGCTTGTCACCGTCGATCTTGATCTTGCCGTCGAACTCGTTGAACGCACCGCGGACCTTCGTGACCATCGCGTGGCGGGCGACGAAGCCGATGCGGGAGTGCGAAGCGTCGATGACGTAGTCGCCGGTCAGTTCGGAGAGGTTCGTGGCGGTGGTCATGGTGCTCAGTCCTTCGGGTTGCTCGACTGGTTGAAGTGTCATCTACTTTGCCGCAACCTGGATGATGTGTCAACTATTCCCGTATGCTGGACCGGTGACACGATGGTTGGAACCCGAGCAGCAACGTGCGTGGCGTGCCTATGTCCGCATGCAAGGGGAGCTGAACGCGCATCTGAGCAGGCGGATGTCGGCCGACTCCGAGATCTCGATGGCCGACTTCGCCGTGCTGGTGCAGCTCACCGACACGGCGGAGGAACGCGTCCGCGTGCTGGAGCTCGCCCGGTTGCTGAACTGGGAGAAGAGCCGCATCTCCCACCACGTTGCCCGGATGGAGAAACGCGGCCTGGTGCGCAGGGAGAACTGCGGCAGCGACGGGCGCGGATCGTTCGTCGTGCTGACGGACGCGGGCAGGGCGGCGATCGAGGCCGCCGCGCCCGCGCACGCCGAGACGGTGCACGAGCTGGTGTTCGACCTGCTCGGCGAGGCCGAGGTCGAGTCGCTGCGGGAGATCTCGGAGAAGATCTTCACGCGCCTAACGACAGGCGAATGTGCGGCGGTAGTCGCTCGGTGCGACGCCGACGACGCGGTGGAAGTGGTGCCGCAGGAGAGCGGCTGTCCCGAAGCCTGACCTGGTGGCGACCGCGTCGACGTCCAGGTCGGTCTCCTCCAGCAGCCTGCGCGCGTGGAGCACCCGTTGCAGCGAGAGCCACTTGTTCGGGGTGGTGCCCGTCTCCGCGACGAACCTGCGCGCGAACGTCCGCTCGGACATGACGGCGAGCTTCGCCATGGACGCGACCGTGTGGTTGTCCGCGATCGTGTCGAGCACCCGCTCCAGCACCGGTTCGAGGCTGTCGGAGGTGCACTCCGGGATCGGCAGCTCCACGAACTGCCGCTGACCGCCGTCGCGCTGCGGCGGCACCACCATCCGGCGCGCGATGGTGGTGGCGACCTTGGTGCCGAGCTCCCGGCGGACGAGGTGCAGGCAGGCGTCGATGCCCGCGGCCGTGCCGGCGCTGGTGACGATGTCGCCGTCGTCCACGAACAGCACGTCGGGGTCGAGCCGGGCCCTGGGGAAGCGCTCCCGGAAGCGCCGGGCCTCGCGCCAGTGCGTGGTGCAGTGCCGGTCGTCGAGCAGTCCGGCCGCGCCGAGGATGAACGCCCCGCTGCACACGCTCAGCAGCGTCGCGCTGGTCTCCCGGAGGGCCTTGACCAGCTTCTCCGGGTAGTGGTCGCGCACGTGCGCGGCGGGCAGCGCGACGAGGTCGACGCTCTGCAGCGCGTCGAACCCGTGCTCCGGCGTGATCGAGACACCCCGGATGTCCGTCGGCACCGGCTCGTTCGGGAGCTCACCGCACACGCGGAAGTCGATCAGCGGCACGCCCTCCTCGGTCCGGTCGACGCCGAACACCTCGCAGAGCAGGCCGAACTCGAACGGCGCGACACCGTCGATGAGGGGAACCGCCACCGATCGAAGCATGGCAGGATTTTAGCGCCGACCGTCAGACCTGCCACTGTTGGCTCGATATCGCTGTCCGCAAAATCAGTGACATGACTCTTGCGGCGATCCTTCTGGCAGTAGCAGGCCTCTCCGTCTGGCTCGACCGGCACCGCGACCGCACCGCGGGCCTGGCGGGCTCGACCGACGTCACCGACCGCGACCGCGTGCGCGTCCGCGACGACCTGCGGTACCTCACTTGATCGGAGCCGACCCGATCCTGGGTGCCGGACCCGTGTACCGGGCGACCGGGCGGATGATCTTCGTGTCCTCGGACTGCTCGAGCGCGTTGGCGCACCACCCGATCACCCGGCTGCACGCGAACGTCGGCGTGAACATCTCCCGCGGGATGCCGCACAGCTCCATCACCACGCCCGCGTAGAACTCCACGTTCGCGTAGAGCTGCCGGCCGGGCTTGAGCTCTTGGAGCAGCTCGGTCACCCTGCGCTCCACGGTGACCGCGAAGTCGGTCAGCTCCGCCGGCCGTTCGAGCGCGATCTCCCTGAGCAGGCGCGCCCGCGGGTCCTCCGTCCGGTAGACGGCGTGGCCGAAGCCCATGATCCGGTCGCCCCGCTCGACGCGCTCCCGGACCCAGGCGTCGATGTTGTCCGGCGTCCCGATGAGGTCCAGGGCCTCCAGCGCCCGGTCCGGCGCACCTCCGTGCAACGGCCCGGAGAACGTGCCGATCGCGGCCGCCACCGCCGACACCACGTCGGCTCCCGCGGACGCGACCACGCGCGCGGTGAACGTCGACGCGTTGAACCCGTGGTCGATCGTGGCGATCAAGTACTGCTCGACGGCACGGCTGGCCCAGGACGACGGCTCCTGTCCGGTCACCATGTGCAACCAGTTGGCCGACGTTGACAGATCAACCCTGGGGTTGACCGGATCAAGTCCCAGCTTGAGCCTGTGCAGTGCGGCCAGGATCGTCGGCGTCATCGCGCTGACCCGCAGCGCGTCCGCCTTCCTGGTGCTCATCGGCGCGTCCCACATCGGTTGCGACGGCAGCATCGACAGCGCGGTCCGCAGCCCCGCCAGCGCCGTGCACCCCGACCGGGCGATGGCGGGCAGCACCTCGCGGATCGACGCCGGGAGCTGTCTCTGCGCGGCGATCTGAGCGGTGAAGAGCGCGGACTCGTCGGGGCCGGGTAGCCGGCCCTCGGCGAAGAGGAACCACACGTCCTCGAACGACCGCGTCCTGGCCAGCTCGATCGCGTCGTGCTCGCGGTAGTGGTAGTAGCCCGCGGCGCCGTTCACGTCCCCGATCTGAGTGCTGGTGACGACGACATCTTTAAGCCCTTTGGGTGCATCAATCAACATGCACATCAGGCTCCGTCAACATGTCGAGTACAGTCAACGTTGATGGAATCAATGTTGACGACGAATCAAGCCGCCCGTCGCCTGGGCGTCAAACCGGCGACGGTATACGCGTATGTCAGCCGCGGCCTGTTGACCAGCACCAAGGTGAACCGCCAGAGCATGTTCACCGTCGCCGAGGTGGAGGCCCTGGCCCAGCGCACTGGTGCGCGCGGAGCAGTGGCCGCTGTGACCGATCGCATCCGCACCCGCATCTCCCTGCTGGAGAGCGATCGGCTGTTCTACCGCGGCCGTTCCGCCGTCCAGCTCAGCGCGACCAAGCGCTTCGAGGACGTCGCCCACTGGCTGTGGACCGGCATCGACTCGACCGGCCTCGAGTTCCCCGAGGGCCAGGAGATCTGGATGGCCCTGCCCGACAGCGCGACGCTGACCGACCGCGTCCGGGTCGCGGTAGCGCTGGCGGGCGCTGGCGATCCGCTCCGCTTCGACCTCTCCCGAGCCATCACGACGGCCAAGGCCCTCATCGCCGACGTCGTCGAGTCCCTGCCCCTGCAGCAACGCCCGCAGGGCATGGACGTCACCGACCGCCTGTGGGCCCGCCTTTCGCTCGCGCCCGCTCAGCCCGAGGTGCTGAACACGGCGCTGATCCTGCTGGCGGACCACGACCTGGCCATCTCGACCATGGCCGCCCGCGTGGCCGCTTCCGCCAGAGCCCACCCGTACGCCGTGGTGTCCGCCGGCCTGGGCGCCCTCGAAGGCCAGAAGCACGGCACCGCGAGCACCCTCGCCCACCGCTTCCTGCAGCAGGCGGAAGCCGACCCGATGGGCGCCATCGCCGAACACCTGCGCGCCGGTCGCCCGATCCCCGGCTTCGGCCACCACGTCTACCGCGAGCGGGACCCGCGCGCCGACCACCTGCTCACCGTGCTGCGCCAGCACGGCGAGCTGGTGGCGGACAAGGTGATCGCCACCCAGCAGCAGTCGTTCCCCAACATCGACCTGGCGCTGGCCCAGCTCGGCGTGATGTTCAAGATGGCGCCGGACGCCGGTGAGGCCATCTTCGCCATCGCGCGGATCGTGGGGTGGATCGCGCACGCGATCGAGGAGTACGCGGAGCCGGGCCTGCGGTTCCGGGCTTTGGGCGTGTACACCGGTGATCGGCCTTGAGCGGTCGGGTTCGGGGCGCTGCGGTTGGGGCTTGAGCCGTGCGGCTGCGTTTGCGTGCTGACGGTGGGTGCGGTCGGCAGAGGGCGGGGATCGCGGCTGCGGTTGGAGTGGGGCGCCTGGGGGCGCGGCTGACGGCGTCCCGGGGCACAGGTGTGGCTGGGGGCGTCCTGGGGGAGGTGTGGCTGAGGGCGCGCTGATCGGGTTGTGCGGCTGGGGCTCCGCGGTGCAGTGTGTGGGGCTCGCCGCTGTGGTCTGAGCGCCCCGCGGTGGCCTGGACCGGGTGACTCGGATGGGCCACGGTGGCCTGTGGCGCGGTGGCCCGCGGTCTGGCGGCTTGGGCCACGAGGGCTTGTGGCGCGGCGGCTTGGGCCACGGTGGCCTGCGGTGCGGTGGTCTGCGGTGTGGCGGCCTGCGGTGTGGCGGCCTGCGGCACAGCCGCCCGGCCATGGCGGTCCGGCTCCACTTTCTGCGTCGGATCGCGGTCTGTGCGGTATCAGCCGGGCTGGCTGTTCCTGCGTCGGTAGGTCCGTGTCGTGTCGGCTGGTTCGCTGCTCCTGCGGCGCGTCGGCCTGTGTGGTGTCGGCCGGGCTCGCTGTTCCTGCGTCGCGCTGGCCCGTGACGTGTCGGCCGGGCTCGCTGTTCCAGCGCCACGACAGCCCGCGTCATACCGGCCCAGCTCACCCGTCCCGAGCCACAGCAGCTTGCGCCGCGGCGCCCCGGCGCACTCTTCCCGCGCCACCGCGCCACCGGCCCCTCCCCCAGGGGAACGCGAGCCGCCCGCGAACGGACGCTGGCGTGAGCGCCGGGAGGAGCGGACCATGGGAACCGTGCGATTGTCCGCTGTGGACAACCTGAAGGTGATCCTGGTGGCGTGGGTCATCGGCGGCCACGCGCTGCTCGGCTACGCCACGATCGGTGGCTGGGCCTACGACGAGGTCAACGAGGTCACCTTCCACCCGAGTGCGGAAACGGTGCTGGCCGCGGTGATCGGGCCGTCGGGGTTGTTCTTCATGGGCACTTTCTACTTCATGGCCGGGATCTTCACGCCCTCCTCGATCGAACGCAAAGGTGCCGCGAGGTTCGTCATCGAACGGCTGGTCCGCCTCGGCACGCCATGGGTCGTCAGCGCGGTGGTGGTCTGGCCGACGTTCGTGTGGATCGCCTACAACGGGGCCGGGCGGCAGGTCTCGTGGTGGCACGCCTTCACGCACCGCCAGCCGTTGCTCGACAGCGGGTCGTTGTGGTTCGTCGGGGTGCTGCTGATCTTCAGCATCGCGGTCGCGCTGGCGCCGCCGGTCAGGGAGCGCGCCATCACCGGGCGCACCCTCGTGGGGATGGCGGTGGTCGTGGCCGGCACGACCTTCCTCACGCGGCTGGTGTTCCCGGCGCGCAGCGGGCAGGTCGGCGATCTGCACCTGTGGTGGTGGCCGCAGTGCCTCGGCATGTTCCTGCTCGGCGCGGTCGGCGGGCGCAAGCTCGCGGAGCGGGTGCCGGACGAGCTCTACCGGATGACCCGCACCGCCGTCGTCTCGACGATCGCCGTGCTTCCCCTCGCCGCGGTGTTCCTCGGAGTGCTCGACCTGGCCGCGAACGCGGAACCGTTCCTCGGCGGCTGGAGGTGGCAGGCGGCGGTGCTCGCCCTCGTCGAGGGGGTTCTGGTCGTGGCGGGCAGTGTGTGGCTCATCGGGCTCGCGCAACGCAGGCTCGCCGGCCGGGGGCCCTTCGCCGAGGGGCTGGCGCGGTCCGCCTACGTCGCGTTCATCGTGCAGGGACCGGTGTTGCTGAGCCTCGCGACCGCGCTGCGGCCGCTCGACCTGCCGGCCGAGGTCAAAGCGCCGGTGGTGGGGGTGGGGGCGATCGCGTTGTCGTTCGCGATCGGCTGGTGCGTCACTTCACGCCGAGGCGCTTCAGCACGCTCGTCGTGATGCCTGCCGCGTCCAGGCCGTGCGCGCGCAGGATGCGGGCGCGGGAGTCGTGCGGCAGGAAGCGCGGTGGCAGCGCGAACGTCGCGACGCACGTGGCCGACCCCGTCAAGGCCTGGCCCAGGCGCGCTCCCAGCGCTCCCGTCGCCGTGGTGTCCTCCACCGCGAGCACCAGGCGGTGCTGGCCGCTGTACTTGACGAGGTGCGGGTCCAGCGGCGCGATCCAGCGCGGATCGACCACGTCGACCTGCACGTCGTACGAGGCGAGCTCCTCGGCCGCGGCCAGGCACGGACCGGCGAGCGGACCGACCGCGACGAGCAGCACCTCGGCGCCGGGCACCTCGCGCAGCACGTCGAAGTGGCTCACGCGCCGCACCGCGGGCACGTCGGGACCGGCGGCCGCCTTCGGGTAACGCACCACCGTCGGCCCGTCGGACACCTTCACGGCCTCGCGCAGCAAAGCGGCCAACGACAACGGATCACGCGGGGCGGCCAGCCGCAGGCCCGGCACGACCGGCAGCACGGAGGCGTCCCACATGCCGTGGTGCGACGCGCCGTCCGGGCCCGTCACGCCGGCGCGGTCCAGCACGAACGTCACCGGCAACCGGTGCAGCGCCACGTCCATCAGCAGTTGGTCGAAGGCGCGGGAGAGGAACGTCGCGTAGACGGCGACGACCGGGTGCAGCCCGCCCATGGCCATGCCGGCGGCGGACGTCACGGCGTGCTGCTCGGCGATCCCGACGTCGAACACGCGCGTCGGGAACCGCGCCGCGAAGGGCCGCAGTCCCACCGGTTCCAGCATCGCCGCGGTCAGGCAGACGACGTCCGGGCGTTCCGCGCCGATCGCCACGATCTCGTCGGAGAACGCGTCGGTCCAGGTCCGCGCGGTGGACGCGCCGGAGACGCCGACCGCGTGCATGTGATCGGCCTCGTCGGCCTCGGCGGGCTCGTACCCCTTGCCCTTCACGGTCTTGCAGTGCACGACGACCGGGCGGCCCAGGGCCTTGGCCTCCCACAGGGCGTTCTCCACGGCGTGCACGTCGTGGCCGTCGACCTCACCGATGTAGGCGAGCCCCAGCGCCTCGAACAGCCCGCGGGCCGAGCCGTTGAGCAACGACGCCGCGAACCCGCCCGTGGTCGCGTCGTAGGAGCGGCCGTTGTCGTTCAACAGCACCACGACGGGCCGTGCGGACCCGCCGATGTTGTTCAACGCCTCCCAGCACATCCCGCCGGTCAGCGCGCCGTCACCGACGATGGCGACCACCCGCCGGTCCGCACCACCCAGCTCGAACGCCTTGGCCAGACCGTCCGCATAGGACAGTGCGGTCGAGGCGTGCGAGTTCTCGATCACGTCGTGCGCCGACTCGGCCGCGGACGGGTAGCCGGACAGGCCGCCGGCCTGTCGCAGCGAGTCGAAGTCGGAGCAACGGCCCGTCAGCATCTTGTGCACGTACGACTGGTGGCCGGTGTCGAACAGCACGACGTCGACGGGGGAGGCGAAGACCCGGTGCACCGCGATGGTCAGCTCGACCGCGCCCAGGTTCGGTCCGAGGTGCCCGCCGGTCCGGTGCACCTTGGCGATGAGGAACGCCCGGATCTCGGCGGCCAGCGCGCGCAGCTCGGACGAGGACAGCGCGCGGACGTCCGAGGGCGAGGCGATGTCAGCCAGCACTGCGCACCGCCGTCGGCAACGTGAAGGAGATGGTCTCGGTGGCGGTCGTGTGCGTCGAGACGGACACCGAGCCGAACGCCTCCAGCGCCCGCACCACCTCGTCCACCAGTTCCGGCGGAGCCGACGCGCCGGCCGACAGCCCGACCGTCGACACGCCGGCGAGCCACGCCGGGTCGATCTCGGAGGCGTCGTCGATCAGGTGGGCCGGGGTGCCGGTGCGGGCGGCCAGCTCGACCATGCGCACGGAGTTGGAGGAGTTCCTGGAACCCACGACCAGGACGAGGTCCGACTTCGCGGCGACCTCGCGGATCGCGATCTGCCGGTTCGTGGTCGCGTAGCAGATGTCGTCGGACCCCGGCCCACGCAGCTGCGGGAACTTGCGCCGCAACGCCTCGACCACCTCGGCCGTCTCGTCCACGGCCAGCGTCGTCTGCGTCAGGTACGACACCGGACCGGTGATCTCCAGGGTGAGGACGTCCTCCACGGTCTCGACGAGGACGATCCGGCCGGGAGCCTCACCCAGCGTGCCTTCGACCTCCTCGTGCCCGGCGTGACCGATCAGCACGATGGTGTCGCCCCGCTCGGCGAAGCGCCGTGCTTCGGAGTGCACCTTCGTCACCAGCGGACAGGTCGCGTCCAGGACGTCCAGCGACCGGGCGCGCGCCTCGGCGCGCACGGCGGGGGAGACGCCGTGTGCGGAGAAGACCGCCGTGGCACCGAAAGGCACCTCGGACAGCTCCTCCACGAACACGGCGCCGCGCGCCTCCAGCGACCTGACCACGTGGACGTTGTGCACGATCTGCTTGCGGACGTAGACGGGACCGCCGCGCTGGTCGAGCAGTCGTTCCACGATCTCGATGGCGCGCTCCACCCCGGCGCAGAACGACCGGGGTGAGGCGAGCAGCACCGAGCGCGGCGGATGTTCCGTCATCGGGCCCCTTTCAGTGGTCTCGGTGGGTGACCAGCTGGGCGAGCGTGCCGAGCTCCACCGCCGCACGAGCGGAGGGGGAGGCCTCGCCCAGATGAACCAGCGCGCGCGTGTGCAGTTCGTCGGCCTGTGCCTGGCTCCACGCCCGACCACCAGCCGCGGCGACCAGGGCCGCCGCGCGCGCAAGCGTTTCCGCGTCCATTTCCTGAGAACCGGAGTACAACTCCCCCAGCTCGCCGGACGCGGGCACACCGGCTGACAGCGCGTACACGACCGGCAGGGACTTCTTGCGGTTCACCAGGTCCGAGTGCGCGGCCTTGCCCGTCACCGCCAGGTCGCCCCAGATGCCGAGCAGGTCGTCCACGTGCTGGAACGCCAGCCCCAGCTCGGTGCCGTAGCTGCGCATGGCCTCGATCTGCTCGTCGGTGCCGTCGCCGTACAGCGCGCCCAGAGCCGTGGACGCGCCGAGCAGCGCACCGGTCTTGGCGCGCGCCATCCGCTCGACCTCGGACACCGCGACCTCCGATCGCGTCTCGAAGTCGAGGTCGAGCGCCTGTCCCTCGAGCAGCTCCACGGTGGCGTCACCGAGCGTCCGGATCGCCTCCAGCGCCCGCGGATGCCCGGACGCCGCGAGCACGTCCACGGCCAACGCCTGCAACGCATCACCCGCCAGGATCGCCGCGTTGACCCCGAACACGGTCCACGCGGTGGCCCGGTGGCGCCGGGTCGTGTCGCGGTCCATCACGTCGTCGTGCAGCAGCGAGAAGTTGTGGATCAGCTCGACCGCGACCGCCGCCGGCACGGCGGCGGAGGCGGTGCCGCCGACGGCTTCGGCCGCCAGCAGCGCCAACGCGGGACGGATCGCCTTGCCGCCGTTCTCGAGCACCGGGTTGCCGTACTCGTCGCGCCACCCGTGGTGGTACTCGGCGACCACGCGCACCGACGGCGGCAACTGGTCGACTGCCTTGCGCAGAGCCGGGAGCACGAGGCTCCGGCTCCACGCCAGCACCTCGCCGGCCGGCCTGCCGGCGGCGAGCGGTTCGGTCGTCCGTGAGGACATCTCCGCTGTCATCGCTAGAGCCCGATCTCCACGTTCTCCAGCACGCCCAGCGCGTCCGGCACCAGGACCGCGGCCGAGTAGTACGTCGACACCAGGTACTTGAGCATCGCGTGCTCGTCGATGCCCATGAACCGGACGTTGAGGCCGGGCTCGTACTCGTCGGGGATACCGGTCTGGCGCAGGCCGATCACGCCCTGCTTCTCCTCGCCCAGGCGCATCGCGAGGATCGACGTCGTGCCGTTCTTGCTGACCGGGATCTTGTCGCACGGCGCGATCGGGACACCGCGCCACGACTGGAGCTGCTGCCCCTCCAGGTCGACGGTCGGCGCGTACAGGCCCCGGGAGGACAGCTGCCGGCCGAACGCCGCGATCGCCTTGGGGTGGGCGAGGATCAGCCTGGTGTTGCGGCGCCGCGAGATCAGCTCGTCCATGTCGTCCGGTGTCACCGGGCCGGAGCGGGTGCTGACCCGCTGCTTGAGATCGGCGTTGTGCAGCAGGCCGAACTCCCGGTTGTTGACGAGCTCGTGCTCCTGGCGCTCGCGCAGGGCCTGGATCGTCAGCCGCAACTGGTGCTCGACCTGGTCCATCGGCTGGCTGTAGAGGTCCGCCACGCGCGTGTGGACGCGCACGATGGTCTGCGCCACCGACAGCTCGTACTCGCGGGGCCGCAGCTCGTAGTCGACGAACGTGCCGGGCAGCAGCGGCTCGCCGTCGTGACCGGAGGCGATGTCGATCTCCGCCTCGCCGTGCTTGTTCTGCGCGCTCGTCGGGTGCGCGAGCTGCTGGGCGATGTGGGTGCGCAGCGGTTCGATCTGGCTGTTGAGCTGCTGGAACGTCGCCCGGGACAGCACCACGACGGTGGTCGCCGTGAGCGCACGCGCGGTGAACTCCCACGACGACTCGGTGCCGGACAGCACCTCGTTGTCACCGAAGTGCTCGCCGTCGGCGACCGTGCCGAGCGACACGTCGGCGCCGTACTCACCGCGGCCGGTCTTCGCGACCTTGCCGTGCGCGATGACGACGATCTCGTCGGCGGGGCCGCCGCGTTCCGCGATCACGTCGCCCGGCTGGTACTCGCGCTGCTCGAACCGGCTGGCCAGCGCGGTGAGCGCGTCCTCGTCCTCGAAGCCGCGCAGCAACGGGAACTCCGCGAGCTCCTGCGGCACCGGGCGCACCTCGGAGCCGACGCTCGTGAAGGTGACGCGGCCGTCACCGATCGAGAAGGTGAGCCGCCGGTTGACGCGGAAGGCACCACCCTTGGCCTCGACCCACGGCAGCATGCGCAGCAACCAGCGGGGCGAGATCCCCTGCATCTGCGGTGCGGACTTGGTGGTCGACGAGAGGTTGCGCGCCGCGGCCCGGGAAAGGCTCAGCCGCTGGTCCTCGACCCCGAGTCCCGGATCGGTAACAGTCACTGCGAATCCTGCCAATCTGCATCATCGGGGAGAACTGACGAGGACCGCGGCCGTGCCGAGTCCTGCCGGCCGGTGGAACGGCCTTCTGACGGGGGTGGGGGAGGAGCTGAACCGGCCGGACCGCCGCGTCCACAGCAGCTCGCCGGCGAGCCACGACTTCAGCGCCTCGGCGTACCGGTGCAGCCCGGCTCTCGCCTCCGCGTCGAGGTCGTGCTCGGCCGCGACGGCCGGCAGCTCGCCGATGATCGAGACGATCTGCCGCAGCCGGGCGGAGATCAGGTCGGCGACGATCGACACCGCCTGCTCCAGCCCGCAGTCGAAGAACTGCCGCACGGCGAGCACCGCGCTGGTGGTGCTGGCCCCGGTCGCGTGGACGTGGTCGAACCCGACGATCTCCTGGCGCAACGCCGCGACGTCGCCGAACGAGTCGACGAGCGCGCGCATCGTGCTGTTGCGCAGCAGTTCCGGCGGCAGCTCGGCGCCGACGGACCCGCGCAGCAGCTTCGCGGACAGCTCCGCGCCGATCGAGCGGCGCCGCATCTCCACGAGGTCCACCGGGTCGGGCACCCGGCCCTGCGCCGTGTTGTGCAGCTCCCACAGCAATGCGTCCAGGTGCTCGCCGAGGTGGTGCCGGTCCTCGTCGTCCACGGTGGACCGGGAGAGCAGGTCGGCGAGTCCCCTGCCGGCCGGGCCCACCGGCGCGGCGGTGCCGGCCAGCACCGACCTCAGCTCGGCGACGAAGGCCTTGCCGCCCGCGACGTCGCGCGGCCGGAGGAAGCGGTCCCGGAACACGTCGCTCACGTGGAAACCCCACGTGTGCCAGTCGTTGACGTGCTTCAGGTCGGCGAGCGGGAGCGTCGGGTGGGTCAGCGGCCCGAACCCGCCGTAGTCCGCCGCGTCGTAGCGCGCTTCGGTCCAGGGCATGCCGTCGAACATGCCCATGTCCCGCGCCCACGTCCTGGTGTGCAGGCGGACGCGGTCGGCGTGCGGCGAGAGCCGGGCCGCGAACGGCATCTCGAACGGGGGAACCTCAACCACGCGACACCCCCGGCCACGCGCCGGACGTGCCCAGGCCGGTCGGCCCGCGCAGGATCGTGCGGAAGAACGCCGAGTTGCCAGCGCCAGCGCCACCGCCCTCGGCCTTCGTGTAGCGGCCGGCGTGCAGGTGCCACTCGTGCCCGCCGGACTGCCAGTCCTGCAGGCCCTTGACGTACTTGAGCACGCGGGCCCGCTCCAGCGGGTCGACGCCGTTCTCGGCGAACAGCACCGGCAGCTCGGTGAAGACGGTGTTCTCGAACTGGTGCAGCCGCGAGGTCAGCAGGGCGTTCACCGCCTCGACCGCGGTCTGCGTGTCGTGGCCGAAGAACTTCTCGAACACCAGCACCCCGTTGGAGTTCTCGCCCTCCCGCAGCACCTCCCGCTCGTACGAGAAGATGTCGTTGCGCAGGTGGATCGCGTCGGAGAACGTGTCGGAGAGGACCCGCAGCGGCCGGGTGCCCGCGATGGACGCGGGCAGCTCGGCCGCCTCGGAGACCTCCACCAGGTTCGCCGACCACGGGGCGCCGCCGACCTTGCGGCGCATCTCGATGTACTCGATCGGGTTGGCCACCGTGCCGCTCTCGATGTTCTTGATCTCCCACATGCACTCGAGCAGCAGGTTGTGGGTGCTCGTGGTGAACCGCCGCCGCCAGTCCGGCGACATCAGCGGAATCGTCCGCCGCCACAGGTCGACGAGACCCCGCTCGGTCGGGTTGCGCGGCTCCGGCGCCGGGTCCGTGCCGTTGACCGGCATGAACGCCGGCAACCGGTCCAGGTACGCCTTCGCCCCCGCCACGTCCTTGGACTGCTTGAACTCGGCGAAGAACTCGTCGTCGAAGTAGAAGACCCAGACGTACCAGTCCGTGATGAGGTCGAGGACCTCCGCGGGCGCGTCCGGGTGGGTCCACGCGCACATGAACCCGTAGTCGTCACCGGCGAGGACCTCCTCGGTCCACACCCCGGTGCCGAGCATGCCCATGTCCCGCGCCCACTGCGTCGAGTGGGCGCGGGCGCGTTCCAGGTGGGGGTTCATCCGCGCCGGGTGCGGCACGTAGAACTCCGGCATGGTGAAGGACGCCGGCCGTCCAGCAGCCATCTGGCTAGCCCTCGCGGCCGAGCTCGACGTGCTCCAGCACGCCGATCGCGTCCGGCACCATGATCGCGGCCGAGTAGTAGGCGCTGACCAGGTAGTTGATGATCGCCTGGTCGTTGATGCCCATGAACCGCACCGAGAGGCCCGGCTGGTACTCGTCCGGGATGCCGGTCTGGTGCAGGCCGATGACGCCCTGGTTCTGCTCGCCGGTGCGGATCAGCATCACCGACGACGTGCGGGTGTCCGAGATCGGGATCTTGTTGCACGGCAGCAGCGGGATGCCGCGCCACGCGGGCACCTGCTGCCCGCCGAAGTCGATGTGCTGCGGGTAGACGCCGCGCTTGTTGAGCTCGCGGCCGAACGCGGCGATCGTGCGCGGGTGGGCGAGGAAGTAGGCGGGGTCCTTCCACACGATCGACAGCAGCTCGTCGAAGTCGTCCGGGGTGGGCGGGCCGGTCCGGGTGTGGATGCGCTGCTTGAGGTCGGCGTTGTGCAGCAGGCCGAACGAGCGGTTGTTGACGATCTCGTGCTCCTGGCGCTCGCGCAGGGCCTCGATCGTGAGCCGCAACTGCTGCTCGACCTGGTCCATCGGGTGGTTGTAGAGGTCCGCGACGCGCGTGTGGACCCGCAGCACGGTCTGCGCGACGCTCAGCTCGTACTCGCGCGGCGAGAGCTCGTAGTCGACGAACGTGCCGGGCAGCACGGGCTCGCCGTCGTGGCCCGCGGCCACGTCGATCGCCGCCTCGCCGTACTCGTCCTGGGGCTTGTTGCGGCAGTTGAAGGCCTGCTGGATGTGGGCGCGCAGGCCGCCGGCCTCGCCGTTGAGCGCCTCGAAGTCCTGCCAGGACAACGTGAGGACGGTGACCGGGGTGACGGCCTTGGCGGTGTACTCCCACTCGCCCTGCGGCCCGGCCAGCACGGTCTCGCCGAAGTACTCGCCGTCGGCGAGGTTGCCGAGCACGGTGGTGCCGCCGTACTTGCCGGTGCCGATCTTGTCGACCTTGCCGTGCGCGATCAGCACGACGGTGTCCTTCGGACGGCCCTTCTCGACGATCACGTCGCCGATGCCGAACTCCTGCTGCCGGAAGCGGCCGGCGAGCGTGGCGAGGACGGCCTCGTCGTCGAAGCCCTTCAGCAGGGAGAGCTCGGTGAGCTCCATCGGGATGACGCGGATGTCCGCGCCGGTGTTGGTGAACGAGACGCGGCCGTCGCCCAGCGTGTAGGTGAGCCGGCGGTTGACCCGGTACGCGCCACCCGTCGCCTGGACCCAGGGGAGCACCTTCAGCAGCCAGCGGGAGGTGATTCCCTGCATCTGCGGGACGGACTTGGTGGTCGTGGCCAGATTACGAGCGGCGGCCGTGCCCAAACTCAGCTGCTGACGGCCCTCATCGAGGTCAGAATCCGTCACAGTCACAACCTGCACCCACCTATCTCAATGCTGATGGACCAATCCGATAACGCCGGAAATGACGTTAGTTCTCGCGATTGAGAGCTGGGAAGGGGCCAAGAAGGCGACATTCGGGTGGGTGGATTAAGCCGGTTGGTACTACGGAGCGTACAACTATCGACCTACTCGAAGACCTGTGCGGTAACAGGTGGGTGACTCGGCGGCATTCGTCGAAGTCCAGGTGGGACCACTCGTTCGGCTCAGTGGGATCACACCATTGTGCACATTTCCGAGGTGGATCGGATGCTATACGACACCACTGCGAGTGGAGTGAAACCCACTCGGAGTGGTGTGCCTCAATACATCGTCGAGGTCCTCGGTGCGTGATCGCCACGGAAAGCCGGTTTTGCGTCGCGCGCCATTGCTGCTATTGCCCTTCGCGGGCGTTGAGAAACTCTTCGAGCTGGGTCACCACGAACGCGTGGTCCTCCGCCTGGGGCAGGCCGGAGACGCCGACCGTGCCGACCGGGCCGGTGCCGCGCAGGATGACGGGGAAGACGCCGCCGTGCGCGGCGTAGAGGTCGGGGTCCAGGCGCGAGTCCGCCTCGAACGTCGTGCCCTTCTCGCGGAAGGTGGTGCCGACGTAGAACGAGCTGTGGCCGAACCGGTCGACCACGCGGGCCTTGCGCTCGAGCCACCGGTCGTTGTCCGGCGCGGTGCCGGGCAGCGAGGCGTGGAAGAGCCGGTGTCCGTTGCGCTGGACCGAGATCGCGATCGGCAGGCCCTGCTCGCGGGCGGCGGCGAGCAGGTGCAGCCCGAGCTCGATCGCGACGTCGTTGCCGAAGCGGGTGAACTGCAGGCGCCTCTCCTGGGCCAGGAGCTCCTCGGAGTTCACAGCTCCACCACCCGGTTCTCGCGCGCGGACGTGAAGGCGGCCTCGATGACCCGCAGCGCGGACACCGCGTCCGAGGGGTCGACGGGGACGCGGCCGGCCTGGAGCTCGGCGTAGAAGGTCTGGTACGCGCCGGGTTCGACGGGCACCTCGACCGCCTCGCCGAGGACGCCGAGCCTCCCGGTGCGCTTCTCGCGGCCCCAGCCGGCCTCGGTGGGGCGGTGGCCGGCGGCGAGCGCGTCCTCCTGCTCGTCCAGACCGTCGACCACGAACGCGCCCTCGCTGCCGAGCACGCGGAACCGCGGGCCGTGGTTCGCCGCGTGCGCGTTGGCCCACAGGTGGGAGCGGACACCGTTCTCGTGCGTCAGCGCCACGAACACGTCGTCGTCGACCCGCACGCCGGGACGGCGCAGGTCGAGCTGCGCGTAGACGCTCGTGACCGGCCCGAAGAGCAGCAGGGCCTGGTCGACGAGGTGGGCGCCGAGGTCGTACAGCAGGCCGCCCGCCTCCTCGGGTGCGCCGAGCTCGCGCCAGTTGTCCCGGACCTCCGGCGTCCAGCGCTCGTAGCGGGACTCGAACCGCCGGACCTCGCCCAGCTTGCCGACGACCTCGGCGACGGTGAGGAAGTCACTGTCCCAGCGGCGGTTCTGGAAGACGGTGAGCGGCACGCCCGCGTCCCGCGCCGCGGCCACCAGGTCAGCCGCCTCGGTCGACGTCGGCGCGAACGGCTTGTCGACGACGACCGCGACGCCCTTGCCGATCGCGCGCCGCGCGTACTCGGCGTGCGTGCGGTTCGGGGTGGCGACGACGACCAGGTCGAGGTCGATCTCGAACAGCTCGTCCGCGGTGACGATCGCCGCGGTGGGGTGCGCGGCACGGGCCTGCGCCTGCCGCTCCGGGTTCCCCGTGACGATCGCGACGAGGTCCATGCCCTCCGTCGAGGAGATGAGCGGGGCGTGGAACACCCGTCCCGCGATGCCGTAGCCCAGAAGTCCGACTCGAGTCATGCTTCCGATTAAAGCAACGCTGTTGAATAATTGCGAGCGTGGACCTCACCTCACTGCGTTCGCACAACGACCGGACGGTGCTCAGGCTGGTCCGCTCAGGGGCCCTGAGCAGGGCTTCCATCGCCGAGCAGGCAGGACTGACCCCGCAGGCGGTCTCGAAGATCGTGGCGCGGCTCATCGCGGCCGGCCTGCTGGAGGAGACCGGCGCGGTGCGCGACGGTGGCCGGGGCAAGCCGCGCATGGCCCTGCGGCTCGCCCCCGGCGGCGCCTTCGCGTACGGGGCCTACGTCGACCGGGACGAGCTGCGGGTCGTGCGGCTCGGCCTGACCGGTGAGGTGGTGTCGGCGTCGGTCGTGCCGCTGGCCCCGATGTTCACCCCCGAGGACGTCTTGACCGCGCTGGAGGCGTCGGTCGAACCGGGGGAGCGGGTCCTCGGGCTCGGCATCGGGATCGCCGGCCCGCTGGACTTCCGCGACGGGGTGGTGTCGCCCCACGGCCTGCCCGGCTGGTCCGCGGTGCCGTTGCGGGCACGGGCCGAGCAACGGCTCGGGCTGCCGGTCGTGGTCGACAAGGACACCAACGCGGCCGTGCTCGCCGAGGCGTGGCGCAGGCCGCTCGAGGACGCGGCCGTGGTGTTCGTCGGCACCGGTCTGGGCGTGGGGCTGCTGCTCGGCGGAGAGCTGCACCGCGGCGCGCGGTCGGGCGCGGGCGAGTTCGGGCACACCACCATCCAGCTCGACGGGCCGTTGTGCGTGTGCGGCCGCCGGGGGTGCGTCGAGGCGGTGCACGCGGCCGCCACGGGGGTCGAGGCCGCGCGCGTGCTCGCCACCGCGGTGGCGAACCTGGTGCAGTTGCTGGACCTCGACCAGATCGTCCTGAGTGGACGTGAGGTGCTCCGGTCGCCGGAGCTGTACCTGCGGGCCATGCCGGACGTGGCCGTGAGCGTCACGTCGTACGGCTCCGACCTGGTGCCCATCGGCGCGGGACTGCTCGTGCTGGGTGAGTTGTTCTAGCATCGCGACGTGGACGTCGAGCACGTCACCGGCCTGCCGCACCCGCGGCTGCGGCCGTTCGTGACGCGGTACTCCGGCTACCGGATCGTGTCCGGGCCGGGAGTGCACCGCGGGCTGCCGTCGAGCTCGCTCACCCTCGTCGTCACGGTGGACGGCACGGTCGACCTGCCGGGCGCCAGCTTCGCCGCGCTGTGCGGTGGCCTGCACGACGAGGCGGTGCTGATCAGCCACGACGGGTTCCAGCACGGTGTCCAGTGCGACCTCACGCCGTTGGGCATGCGCGCGTTCTTCGGCCGGCCCGCCGGTGAGCTCTCCGGGACGACGGTCGGGCTGACCGACCTGGACGCGCCCGCCGGCGAGCTGCGCGAACGGCTGCGGACCGCGCGGACGTGGGCGGACCGGTTCGCCCACCTCGACCTGGTGCTGAGCCGGCTGGTGCGGCCGGTGCGGCAGCGGCCCGAGGTGGCGTGGGCGTGGCAGCGGCTCGCGGCGGGCGCTGCGGTGGCCGGGATCGCCGCCGAGGTCGGGTGGAGCCGGCAGCACCTGAGCGCGCGGTTCGCCGCCGAGTACGGGCTGACGCCGAAGGTCGCGGGCAGGGTCATGCGGTTCGAGCGGGCGAACCGGATGCTGCGCGGACCGCGCAGGCCGACGCTCACCGAGGTGGCCGCCGCCTGCGGCTACGCCGACCAGGCGCACCTCAACCGGGACTGGCGGGCGCTGTGCGGGGCCACGCCGACCGAGTGGATCGCGACCGAGCTTCCATTCGTCCAAGGCGGCGGGGCGGGCCAGGGCGCACAGTCGCTGCCATGACCACACCCGCACCCACCTGCTGGCCCACGCTGTCCTACCGCGACGCCCCCGCCGCGATCCGCTTCCTCGTGGAGGCCTTCGGTTTCGCCGAGCACCTCGTCGTGCCCGGCGAGGCCGAGGGCGAGGTCGTGCACTGCGAGCTCGTCTGGCCGGAGGGCGGCGGCGTGATGCTGGGGTCCGCCGTGCGCTCGACCGGCGAGGCCGTGGCGACGACACCCGGCGCCGGATCCGTCTACGTGGTGACGGACCGGCCGGACGAGGTCCACGCGCGCAGCCTGGCGCGCGGGGCGACCGAGGTCCGCGGGCTGCGCGACGAGGACTACGGGTCGCGCGGCTTCGTCGTCGCCGACCCGGAGGGCAACCGCTGGAGCTTCGGCACCTACCGCGGCGCCTGAGGGCGGTGGCCCGGTCGACCGAACGGCCCTGCCGACTTACGCCTTAGGGCGTAACCGTGCGGCCGTTCGGTCGTTGTGCTTGTTTGCGGCACCTGCCCGGCTTTTCGCGAGACTGAAGGACGCGGAGTCTCGTGTGGGCAGGTGCCGCCGTTCGCGCGGCAGACCGGTAAACCGATGGCCCGGGCGGAACCGCTGTGGTGGCATCAGGCCATGAAGTCGTTCGAGGAACTGGTGGCCGAGGGCGCGGCCGTGCCTCTGGAGGGCTGGGACTTCTCCTGGTTCGAGGGCCGGGCCACCGAGGAACGCCCGCCGTGGGGCTACGCGTCGCTGATCGCCGCGAAGCTCGCCGCCGTCTCCTCCGCGCTGGACCTGCAGACCGGTGGGGGAGAGGTGACGGCCTCCGCCCCCGTCCTGCCGCCCCTGCTGGCCGCGACCGAGTCGTGGCCGCCGAACGCCGCCGTGGCCGCCAGGAACCTGCCGTTCGTCGTGCGGGCACCCGACGGCGGGCCGCTGCCGTTCCGCACCGGGGTGTTCGACCTCGTGATCAGCCGGCACCCGGTGGTGACGCCGTGGCAGGAGGTCGCGCGGGTGCTCAAGCCCGGCGGGACCTACTTCTCGCAGCAGATCGGGGCGGGGACGAACCGGGAGCTGACCGACTTCATGATGGGACCGCAGGTGGTGGGCGAGGAACGCGGCACCGCGGCGGCCCGGGCCGCCGCGGAGGCCGCCGGGCTCGAGGTGGTGCGGCTGGAGCCGGTGTCGCTGCGGGTGGCGTTCTTCGACGTCGGCGCGGTGGTGCACTTCCTGCGGAAGGTGCTGTGGACGGTGCCGGGGTTCACCGTGGAGGCCTACCGGGACCGGCTCCTGGACATGCACGCGCACATCCAGGAGCACGGGGAGTTCGTCTGCACTTCGACGAGGTTCCTGGTCGAGGCGCGGAAGGGTCGGCGTGGGCCGGTGTGACCGGAGACGCGCGAGCCGGTTTGGTTGGGGCGGCTTGGTGGTGCGCGGGTGGGCCGGTGTGGTTGGGGCGGCTTGGTGCTGCGCGCGTGAGTCGGAGCGACTGGGGCGGTTCGGCGCTGCCTGGGTGAGCCGGTGTGATCGGAGGCGTCTTGGCGCTGCCTGTGTGGCCCGGTATGACTGGGGCGGTTCGGTGCCGCCCGTGTGAGCCGGCATGGCCGGAGGCACCTCGGCGCTGCCTGTGTGGCCCGGTACGACTGGGGCGGTTCGGTGCCGCCCGCGTGACCCGGCACGATCGGAGGCACCTCGGCGCTGCCCGCGTGACCCGGCACGGCCGGAGGCACCTCGGCGCTGCCCGCGTGACCCGGCATGACCGGAGGCGCCCCAGCGCCGCCCGCGCGACCCGGCACGACCAGGACGCCCCGGCGCCGCCCGCGCCGATCTCGCGGAACGGGCGGCACCGCGCTGTTCGCTAGCGGGGCTGGCGCTCCCGGCGGATCGTGACGCGCTTGCCCTTGATCGTGGCGTCCCGGAGCTGCTCGATCACGTCGTTCGCGGCCGGGCCCGGCACCTCCACCAGCGAGAAGCGGTCGGCGATCTCGATCGCGCCGATGTCGCGGCCCTTCAGGCCGGTCTCGCCGGTGATCGCGCCGACGATGTCCTGCGGCCGGATGCCGGACGAGCGGCCGGCGCCCAGGAACAGCCTCGTCATGCCCTCCGACGGGCCGCGGCGTTCGCGGCGGGGACCGGCGACGCCGTCCCGGCGCGGGCGGTCCTCGCGCGGGCGCACCTCCGGGATCTCCTCCTCGTCGGCGGCGGCACCGGAGGCCTCGTGGGCGAGCTTCACCGCGGCCAGCGCGATGTCCATCACGTCGAACTCGTCGGCCAGCGTCTCGACGACGACGCGGAACCGCGACAGGTCGTCCTCCAGCAGCGACTCGTGCAGCGAGGAGCGGGTCAGCTCGAGCTGGCGGGCGCGCAGGTCGGCGACCGTCGGGACCTTCTCGACCGGGATCTTGGTCTTGGTGACGCGCTCGATGGTCTTGAGCATCGAGTTCTCGCGCGGCTCGACCAGGGTGATCGCGACGCCCTCGCGGCCGGCGCGGCCCACGCGGCCGATGCGGTGCGTGTAGGCCTCGGGCGCCGAAGGCACGTTGTAGTTCACGACGTGGGTGAGCTGCTCGATGTCGAGGCCGCGGGCCGCGACGTCGGTGGCCACCAGCAGGTCGGCGGTGCCGCCGCGCAGGCGGGCCATCACGCGGTCGCGCTGCTCCTGGCTGATGCCGCCGTGCAGCGACTCGGCGCGGTAGCCGCGGCCGTTCAGCGTCTCGGTGAGCTGGTCGACCTCGTCGCGCGTGCGGCAGAAGACGACGGCCGCGGTCGGCGACTCGACGTCGAGCACGCGGCCGAGCGCGGCGGGCTTGTGCTCGCGGCGCACCAGGTACGCGGTCTGCCGGACGCGCGGCGCTTCGCCGGGCTCGGTCTTCTCGCGCTCGATCTGGATCAGCACCGGCTCGCGCAGGTGGCTCTTGGCCATGCGGTCGATGCGCGGCGGCATCGTGGCCGAGAACAGTACGGTCTGCCGCTGCGCCGGGGTCTCGTTGAGGATCGCGTCGATGTCCTCGGCGAAGCCCATGTCGAGCATCTCGTCGGCCTCGTCGAGCACGACGACCTGGAGGTCGCCGAGCTGCAAGGTGCCGCGCTGCAGGTGGTCGATCGCCCGGCCCGGGGTCGCGACCACCACGTCGACGCCGCGGGACAGCTCGCGGAGCTGGCGGCCGATCGGCTGGCCGCCGTAGATCGGCAGCACGCGCGTGCCCAGGTGGCGGCCGTAGCGGTGCACGGCCTCCGACACCTGCACGGCGAGCTCGCGGGTCGGGGCGAGCACGAGCGCCAGGGGCTTCTCGCCCTTGCCGATCCGGTCGGCGATGCGTTCGAGCAGTGGCAACGCGAACGCCGCCGTCTTGCCCGTGCCCGTGGCGGCCTGCCCGAGCAGGTCGTTGCCGGCGAGCAGCGGCGGGATCGCTTCACTTTGGATCGGCGTCGGCTCCTCGTAGCCCAGGGTGGTGAGTGCGTTGAGGATGTCGGGCCGCAGCCCCAGGTCGGCGAAACCGTTGTCGGCGGTGGTCATGCCGAGTATCTTCCCCCACCGCCCGACACCGCACTCACCCAGACCAGGTCAGGCCGCTCCGCGCGCGCTCACCCGCACGTCCGCGCTGCTCGTCACGCCGTTCACCGTGGCCGAGATCTTGACCTGACCAGGCCTGATGGCGGTGAGACCCCCGGTGCCGGGATCGAGCCACGCGACGTGCCACGGCCTGATGCCGGACTTCTCGCCCACGTGCAGACCGGGTGACCCCTCCCACACCACGCTCATCGGATATCTCACCGGGAGGGTCCGCGGCCCTTGTTTCACCGTCGCGGCAACCGTTTCCGCCCGGCCCGCCACCAGCTCCGCCGGAACCCGCACCTCCAGCGAGTCCACGTGGGGCCGGACCTCGGCCCTGATGCCCCCGCCGGTGACGCCGAAGAGCGTCCAGCCGGTGAACCCGCCGGCCTCGGCGGGGGCCTTGCCGGAGTTGCCGTTGACGACGTGCGGCACACCGTCCACAGTAGACGCGAAGAAGCCGCCGGCGTGCCCTGCGACGAACGCCGTGGGTTTGTCGCGTTCGGACAGCAGCTCCTCCAGGTAGGCGGCCTCCATCCGGTCGGCGAGCTGGCTCGTGCGCGCGGGCGCGGGGTCGCGCGTCGGGTGGTGCGCCATCACGACGACCTGGCCCTCGGCCGTCCGCAGCGCGGTCCTGAGCATCTCCACCTGGTCGAAGCCGCCGCCCCGCAGCGTTCCGGTCGACGAGTCGAGCAGCACGAACCGCGTGCCCCGGTGGTCGAACGCGCGGTGGGTGGCGCCGAACTCGCGGCGGAAGTTCTCGATCGTGCCCGGCCCCATGATCTCGTGGTTGCCCGGCACGTAGTACCAGGGGAGGTCGCCGAGCTCCTCGGTCAGGACCCTCCTCGCGAACGCCAGGTCCTCCGGTGACGCCTCGTCGACGAGGTCACCGTTGACCACGACGAACTCGGCGCCGGAGGACCTGATCTCCCGGAACGTGCGCCGGGCTGACCTGACGAGGTCGCTGCCGGGGTCGCGGGCCACGAACTGGGCGTCCGACATGACCGCGAACTTCCAGCCCGCCGCCGGTCCGACCACCTCCTCGCGCAGCTCCGGCGTGGGCGGCAGGGCGACCTCGGGCGGAACGCGCGCGGTGATGTCGTCGAGGAGCACCTCGCCCGTGTACGACCGGTCCGCCGCGGTCTCGGCCACGGTGAACCTGGTGACCTGGACCGGGAAGTCGAGCTCCGGCGGCACCGGGACCTCCAGCCGCTTCCAGCCGTGCCAGGTGATGTGCGGTCCGTAGAGCGCCCGCGACCGGCCGGTCGAGTCGGTCACGGTGAACGCTGTCCACTCGCCCCGGCCGGCGCCGTGGACCCGGGCGGCGAGCGAGAGGGGCCGGCCGTCGACCCGGAGCGGCCGCGGGGGGACGGCGTGGGCGGTGCGCGTGCCGGTCGACCGGGTGAAGTCGTAGCTCAGCCTCAGCCCGCCGCCGGTGTGGCCGCGCGGTTCGGGGGCGACCGCGCCCGTCGCCCTGGCGGATCCGAACGTCCACTGTGGTGCGTCGTCGAAGTCCGCGACCAGCTCGTCCTCGGCGCCGACGGTGACCGCGACGTGGGTCTCCGCGGCCCCGGCCCTCGCCCTGATCGTGGTCGCGCCGGCCTTCAGGGCCCTGACCCGCAGGTCCGGGGTGACCTCGACGACCGCGCGGTCGTAGCTCAGGTCGAGGTCGGCCCGCTCGATCGGCGCGCTGAAGCCCTTCGCGTCGAAACCGTTGATCCGCAACGGTTTCCGCTCGTCGAGGTGCAGGTTGATCCGGGGGTTCTCCGGGGCGAGGCGGGTGAGCTCGCCCAGCACGGTGAGGCCGGTGGTCGCGGACGTGCCGCCGCGGGAGGCGGTGAACGTCGCCCTTCCCGGGCGGGACCCGGCGTGGAAGGTGTCCCCGATCGCCCATCCGCCCGTCGCGCGCGTGAGGTGGCTGTTGTCGGTGACCGGTCCGTACGTCTCGTCGTGGCCCCGGACGGTCATCCGGCGCGTCAGGCCGGGGAAGACGCGCTCGTCCGCGGCCCGCAGGTCGAACCCGACCAGCCTGCCGGTGCCGGTCGGCGCGTAGAGCGCGAGACCGTTGGGGACCGGCCGCTCAGCGCCGTCCGACGGCGTGTTGACCAGCTCCAGCCCGGTCGTGCCGGGCTCGCGGGCGAGCATGGTCGACGAGCCGCCGCCGTCGAGGTTCAGGGCGTGGTGCGCACCGAGCTCGATCATGGCGTCGGCGAGGTCCCGGAGGTTCAGGCCGAGCAGGAACGGGCCCTGCCGCCCGTCGACGGTCAGCACGTGCATCTTCCTGCCGTCCCGGGAGAACCCGACCGCCGTGCGCGGGTGCGCCGCGTCGGCCGGAGCGACGTTCTCGCCGTCCCTGACCAGCAGTTGCCGCCCGCCGATGGCCGTCACCGGCTCGCTGCCGTCGCTGGTGCGGCTGCGGTAGGTGACGTCGAGCCGGTCACCGGGCTTGAGGGCCTTGAGCACGTCCGCGCCCCTGTCCCGGCCGACCAGCGCGTACCCCTGGACAGGTTCGGCGCTCGGGGCGCCGACCTTCTCGACGACGTCGTCCTTCACGATCACTTCGGCCGTGTTGGTCGCGCCCCGCGTGGCGTGCGCTCTGCTGTAGTCGCCCCACAACGAGTTGAAGACGCCTATGCCGTCGACGTCGATCTGCGCGCTGTTGAGCTGCGTCAGCCTGTGCGTGCCGTTGAGCGTGCCTTCGAAGAAGGTCTCCATCACGCTGCCGACGCCGGCCGCGTCGATGCCGACGGCCCGCCCCCGGCCGGACTTCCTGAGCCGGCCGTCCTGGACGCCGACGCCTTCCGGCGCGTTCGAGTTGTCGATGTCGAAGAAGTCGCCGTTGACCGCCGCGACGGCGTTCCCGGTCTGCTCCGAGAGGGGAACGGCGCGCGTGACGGTGCCGGGATCGACGTACCCGACCCGCGCCCTGGTGAGGTCGACGGCCAGGGAGTCGCCGCGGATCCAGCCCCCGGACCCGCCCGGCTCGTACCAGTCGAACGAGCTGAGCGTGACGCCGGGAGCGACGGGCCGCTCGGTCCGCTCGGTCTCGATGCGCCTGGTGATGTCGGCGTGAGCAGGGGAAACGGGCGCGAGCAGGGCCGCGGCGGTGATCACGACAAGTGCACGTCTCGTCACATCGCGCAATGTAGACCGCTCCGGTGTGAATCCGCCGGACCGTCCGTGTCACGCGCCTGAGTGCCTTCATCCGCAGTGGTGATGCGGGCTGATCCGGGTCAGGTCGTGGGCGTCAGCTCCGCGGCCTTGGCCAGGATGATCAGGATCCAGATGCCGGACGCGGCGACACCGAGGCGCACCAGCAGGCGGCCCGACTGCCCGGTTCGCGCGATCTGGAAGAGCGCCACGCAGCCGAAGATCCAGCACAGCAGAATGGGGAAGCCGAGAATTCCCACCAGCCCGCAGATCAGGCACGCGACGGCCCACCCGTTGCGCTGCGGCGCTGTCTGCTCGTGCTGCGGAGCCGGTGCCAACTGCAGGTACGCCGGTGGGTTCGGCCCCTGCGGACCGTTGTGCGGCGGCTGCCCCGGTGAACTGACCGACATCTCGCCCCCCCGCGAATGTGGGTGATCGACCTGGGCGATTATGTCACAGCGCGGTAGGCCGTCCGGCACAATCAGTGACGCTCGATGGCCTCATGGCGCCGGGGAGGGCTTGTGCGAGGGCAGGACGTGGTCGTGGCCGGTACGAACGAGATGTGGAGCCGGCTGTTCGACGGCCGGGAGCGGTGGGGCTGGGAGTTCACGCCTCCGGCGCCGCCCGCGGTGAGCCCGGAGGCTGCCTGGGAACCGGTCGCCGAGCAGGTGTACGCACCGCACGACTTCATGTTCCACCAGCGGCGCGCCAAGAGGGCCTGGCTGGGGCTGATCGGCTGGTTGGTCGTGACGTTCTTCGCCGTCGCGCTGACGGGCTCGGTGCTCAAACCGGCACAGGAGAAGATGCCGGGGCTGGTCGAGTGGACCACGTCCGTCATCCTGGCCCTGGGCGTCGTGTTGTCCGTGGTGACGTTCATCCGCACCAGGCGCCGGTTCAGCGTGATGAAGCGGAACTACGACAGCCAGTACAACGGCGCGCTGCAGCGGTACAACGAGGCCTATGCCGGGTGGCGGAGCCGGATCGACGAGCACAACCGCCGCGAGGCCGAGAGGTTCCAGTCGGCGATGCTGTGGCATCCGGTGCGACTGACGTCCAGGCCGAGCCGGATCGACGTCTTCGGCGGCACGGAGGACGGCTGGGCGAGCCTGCTCACCACGATCGGAGCCGCGCAGCTCGCGTCCGGGTCGTCGATGATGTTGCTCGACTTCACCGACATGGCCGTGGGCGACAACCTCGCCCACGCCGCCGCCGGCCAGGGGCATGAGATCGTCGTCCGCGAGGCTCCCCGCGACCTGGCCCGGCTCGGCCTGCTCGCCGGTCTCGACTCGGTCGAGCTCGCCGAGGTGATCGCCGACTCCATGCACAACCTCAACCGCTCGGCCATGTCGGCCGACCTGCGCGGTCTGCACATCGACCTGCTGTCGGCGATCGCGGACAGGCTCACCACCGTGAGCTTCGCCAAGCTGGTCGCCGGACTGCAGGTGCTGCGGCGGGTCTACGACGCCGGGTCCGACGAGACGCTCGCCGCGGATGAGCTGCGCAAGCTGAACTCCTACGTCGACACGGTCGGCAACACCGACCAGGTCCGCAACGAACTGCAAGCCCTCGAAGGTGAGCTGCGCGTGCTGGCGCGAGCGGAGCGGGAGGGCGAGAAAGCCGAGCCGGCCCGTTTCGACGCCATCTGGCCGGTGCGCGGCTTGTCCGTCATCGCGACCAGAGCGCGGACGGGCAGGCACCACCGGTTCCTCAACCACGTCGTGTTCCACCGGACACTGCAGGAGCTGAGCTCCCGCCAGGCGAGCGGCCGGGAGACGCTGGTCGTGGCGGGTGCGGACCAGATCGGGCTCGAGGCCCTCGAGTCGATGTCCCGTCAGGCCCGGCGATCCGGCGTCCGGCTGGTCTTCCTCATCCAGCACCTGCGCGACGACCTGCGCAAGCTGCTGGGCGCCGGTGGCACCGCCTCCCTGTTGATGCAGCTCGGCAACGGCGAGGAGGCCTCAGCCGCGGCGGAGTTCATCGGGCGTGGGTTCAAGGTCGTGATGTCACAGCTGACCGTGCAGGTGGGGCAGACCTTCACACATGGCACGTCATCGACCGACGGTGGTTCGCAGAGCAGCACCCGCAGCAGCGGCTACACCTACGGCGGCCACTCCAGCAGCTCCTTCTCCGGTGACGGCAGCAGCTCCTCGTCGTCCGGCAGCTCGTGGTCGACGACCAGGAGCAACGCCGAGACGAGGGAACAGAACTGGTCCGACACCCGCAGCCAGTCCGAGGCGGAGTCGCAGAGCAAGGGGGTCACCGCTGCCCGCGTCTACGAGTTCGACGTCGAGCCGACGACGCTGCAAGGCCTGGCGCCGACGGCGTTCGTGCTGGTCGAGACCGGACCCGCCGGGCGGAGGGTCGTCACTGGCGACTGCAACCCCGGCATCGTGATGCTCGACCGGGTGGCACTCGATGCACCGGTCTCCTGAGACGGTGCTGGACGGCTTCGTCTTCCACCGGATGACCGTGGCTCCTCGCGGCGACGACCTGGCGGCGGTCACCGACCGTCCCGACGAAGCGGGCGGGCGCGCACCGGCGCAGTTGTTCGCCGCCTTGACCGCGGCGCACGCGGGGCTTCGCGGCCGGGACGACGGGGCGTTCGCCGTCGCGTGGGAACGCGAGCGCGACGGCCGCGGCCTGAGAATCCTCGTCGGCGGACGTCCGGACTCGCCGATCGCCCGCCCGATCCCCGGTAGTCCCCGGGACGTGCCCCTGCTCTACCCGCCGGGCAGTCTCGGCATCCCGGCACCGACTCCGGAGATCGCCGAGCGGTGGGCGGGCCTCGCCTCGTGGATCCGATGCGCGGGCGGCCCGGACCCACTGTGGACACCACAGGCGGGCGGCGAGGCCCCTGGGCGGGGCGGCTTCGACGACTACGTCACCCATCTGCCCGGTGAGTTCGTCTGGCTGGTCGTCGCGGAACCGCTCGCGGCCGAGGCGGTGGAACGCGAGCTGCTGGTCCTCGAAACGACGATGCCGCGGCTGCGGCAGCGGGAGAACTCCGAGCCCGACCGCGTCGAACTGGTGCGCGCCGAGGCCCGTTACCGGGAACTGGCCCGCGCCAAGGCGGTCGGACTGTGGTCGGTGCACGTCCTGGTCGGCGGCCCGGACGACGTGAGCACCCGCACCGCGGCCGCGCTGTTGTGCGGCGCGAGCGACCTCGACGCGTTGCCGTACGTCCTGGCCCCCTGCGACGAAGCCGGCGCCTTCGCGGACGTGTGGTACGACCACGGCAAGGGCGCGGAACTGAGCTCGCCCTTCTCCGCCACCGCCGAGCTGGTGGCCGCGCTGGCCCGCCCACCGCGCCGCGAGCTGCCGGGCATCCGCGTGATCGAGCCACCGCTGTTCGACGTCACCCCGGAGAACGAGGGTGACGTGCCGCTGGGCACGGTGCTCGACGACGCCGACCAGCCGGTCGGCGAGTACCTGGTCCCGCTCGACACCCTGAACCGGCACACGTTCGTCGCGGGGGCCACCGGTTCCGGCAAGTCCCAGACCGTCCGGCACCTCCTGGAGGGACTGGGCAAGGCGGGCGTGCCGTGGCTGGTGATCGAACCGGCCAAAGCCGAGTACGCCGCGATGGCAGGGCGCCTGGGCGAGGACGGCGCCGTCACCGTGATCCGGCCCGGTGACCCGGAGACCTACCCGGCCGGGCTGAACCCGCTGGAACCCGCTGAGGGTTTCCCCCTGCAGACGCACATGGACTACGTCCGTGCGCTGTTCCTGGCGGCTTTCGAGGCCGACGAGCCTTTCCCGCAGGTGCTGGCCCAAGCCCTGACCCGCTGCTACACCGACCAGGGCTGGGACCCGGTCACCGGCGGGGTCCGGGGCAGAGCCGGAAGCGCGCGCTACCCGAGCCTCGGCGATCTGCAGACGGTCGCGAAGGAGGTCGTCAAGGGCATCGGCTACGGCAAAGAGGTCGCCGACAACGTCCGTGGGTTCGTCGACGTCCGGATCGGCTCGCTGCGCCTGGGCACCCCCGGCCGCTTCTTCGAGGGCGGGCACCCGCTCGACGTGGCGAAGCTCTTGCGGGGCAACGTCGTGCTGGAGATCGAGGACATCGGTTCGGACGCCGACAAGGCGTTCTTCATCGGCGCTGTGCTGATCCGGATCTTCGAGCACCTGCGCGTGAACCACAGGGCCCGCGCGCGCGGCCTGCGGCACGTGCTGGTGCTCGAAGAGGCGCACCGGTTGCTCAAGCGGGTGGAACCGGGTAGCCCGGCCGCGCACGCCGTCGAGCTGTTCACCTCGCTGCTGGCCGAGATCCGTGCTTACGGCGAGGGCATCATCGTGGCCGAGCAGATCCCAGGCAAGATCGTCCCGGACGTCGTGAAGAACACGGCCTGCAAGATCCTGCACCGCCTGCCCGCCGAGGACGACCGGCAGAGCGTCGGTGCCACGATGAACCTGAGCGAGGCCCAGTCCCGCCACGTCGTGACCCTGCCTCCAGGCCGCGCCGCGGTGTTCACCGACGGCATGGACCGGCCGTTGCGGTTGCTGATGCCGTTGAACGAGGAGCGTGAGTCTGCCGACCTGGTCTCGCGTTCACCCGCGGTCGGCCGGCGCAGCGCGGCGTGCGGTTCCCTGTGCGCGGTCACACCGTGCACTCTGGGCCAGCTCAGCGATGCGGTGCACAGCGCGGACGAGGACGAGCGTTTCGTGTTGTGGATCGAGCTGCTCACGGTCGCCCACCTCACCGGCCGACCGGCTCCGGAACCGGACCCCGGCTGGGTTTCGTCGTTGCGGTCGCGCTTTTCCGCACGGGCGCTGGAATGTGCTCTCGCACACCGCGTCCAGTCCGCTGTGGACAGTCGCTACGCCGGCATCGCCAAGAGGTATCCGGCCGACGACCTCATCCGGCACCTGACCGAGAGCGCCACCCGCACCCTCAACACCCTGCCACACGGCTGCAAGGTGCCGGACGTGCGTTGGCAAGCGGGCCGCTACCGCTGGTACGACGTGTACCAGGCGCTGAAACGAACCGACCTGCCCACCCCGCACCCGGACACGCCTGCTTGGCGCGCCCGCGGCCTCGACCTCGAGGGCACGACCACCGCCGAGCAGTTGACCGCCCTGCGCGCCCACCCGGACCACTGGCGCGGCGGCGACGAGACGGTGCTGGGGACCTTGCGCCCGACGCTGGTGGAGACTGCGATCGCCCGGCTGAGCAACAACAAGGACCCGGTGGAGCGGTTCAAAGCGGCGACCGGCTTCCTGAACCTGAACTGGCGGGCGGCCGCGGTGCTGAGGCTGGACCAAAAGGATCTCCGATGAGGTCCTGCGGAGGACGTCTGTGAACGAGACGAGTGACACCGGGCCGGAGGCGCCGGAAGAGCCGCCACCGACCTCTGCGGAAGACTCGGACACCTCTGCGGAAGGCTTTGACGATCCGGTGGACGACGACGGCCCCGAGCCGTCCGAGTCTGCAGACGATTCCGGTGACGCCCATGACGATCCGGTGGACGACGACGAACCCGACGCGTCTGACGCCGAGGTCGCGGATGACGATCCGGTGGACGATGACGATCCGGTGGACGATGACGATCCAGCCGACGATGACCAGCCGGTTGCTGACGAGCAGCCGGATGATCCGGTGGACGAGGACGAACCTGCTGCGGACGAAGAGCGGGATGGTCCGGTTGATGACGATCAACCGGTGGACGATGGCGATCCGGTGGACGACGATGGCCCCGCGGATGATGACGAGCCCGCCGACGATGACGAGCCGGTTGCCGACGAGCAGCCGGATGACCCGGCGGACGAGGACGAACCTGCTGCGGACGCAGAGCGGGATGATCCGGTTGATGACGATCAACCGGTGGACGACGACGATCCGGTCGTTGAAGATCATGAGGATCCGGTCGATGACGACGAGCCTGTCGACCCGGTCGAGGACGATCCCAGGGCTGAGGAACAGGCCGAGGACGATGATCGTGTCGAAGACGCCGATCGAGACGACATCGATGATCAGCAGGCTGAGGACGATGCCGATCGGGCCGGGGATGACGCTGATCGTGCGGATGACGACGTTGATCGGACTGAGACCGAGGACGATCGTGTCGAAGCTGAAGAGCAGCGGGCCGAGGACGATCGCGCTGACGCGGACGACGCGGCGCGGGAGCAGGCTGACGACGACGCGGATCAGGCCGACGCCGACCAGGCGGAGAACGACAGCGCCGAAGCGACCGGGTCGGAGGACAGCGACCGCACTGAGCCGGACGACACCCAGCCGCCCGCCGAGCAGCTCACCGATCCGGTTGAGGATTCGGGCGACACCGAAGAGCTGGAGCTCGAGCTCAGGCCGCAGGACCCGCGCTGGGACGGCAACTGGTTCACGCAGGCAGCCGACCAGCCGTCGCCGGGTGCGGTCCTGCTGACAGCGACGGACCAGCAGAGCGTCTCGCCGACGGCGGTTCGGGTGGATGTGATGTCCGGCAACACCGCGACCGCGTCGGTGGACGGGACAGGCGCCGGTGCTCCTTCTGACCAAACCTCGAGCGAAATCGGTCCTGGCTCCGAAGCAGTCGAGATGCCTCGGACGAAGGACACGACCTCCCAGCTCTCCCCGGATCGGCCCGGAGAGAGCGTCGAGAACCCGACACAGGCGGTTGACGACGCCTCGCCGATACATCCGGGCGACGAGATCTCCGAGGCGCTCCAGCAGGAGAACCCGGACGCGGCCACATCCGACCACGTGAACCACGCTGTGGAAGCGTCGGCCAGCGACGATTCCGGATCGACGACGCCAGACCGGGGCTCGTCCTCCGCAGCGGCTGCATCCGGTGAGCGGTCCACCGCAAACGGCGAGCGACCGGGCGACTCCCGGAACAGCACGGCCGGCGGGGACAACGGTGGCGGTGGTGGCGGCGACAACGGTGGCGGTGGCGGAAGCGGCGGTGGCGACCGAGGGGATGGCGGCGATCACGAAGACAAGGGCGAAAAGGCGGACAAGGAGGCTGCTGCCGACTACCTCACGCAGTTCTTCGGTGAAATGCTGGCGAAGGTGTGGGACGGGTTCGGGCAGCTCAACGACAGCGGCGCGATGGGCAAGATCGGCGAGTCGCTCGCGGAGGCCTACAAATCCGGAGGGCTCGAGGCCGCGAAGAATATCGCGAACGGCTGGGTCGCCGGCCTGAAGAAGGGGCTGGCGGAGAAGGACTCCTCCCCGGCGTCGCAAGAGTTCAAGGACCAGGCTGAGGCGATGGCTGACCGGCTCGAGGAGCAGGGCGAGGCGTTCAAGGACCGGGCTGAGGCGATGGCTGACCGGCTCAAGGAGCAAGGCGAGGCGTTCAAGCGCGACGTGGAGGGCAGGACTTCGCCGGGTGCGGGGGAAGTCTCGCCGAGCGAGTCCCGGGAGGCGCCGCCGCCGACGCCTCCTGACGATGAGAACTCGCGTTAGCCCTCCGAACGCGGACAGACGTCGGCGTTCAGGTGGGTGGGAGGTCCACCGTCGACAGCATGTCCGCCTCGGCCAGGTACAGCCGGCCGAGGTCGGTGAGAAGCGTTCCCAGCTCCCGGTAGCGCGCCGCGCGCTCGACGTCGGGAATCAGGCCGCAGGTGCGCAACATATTCTGTGCGAGCAACTCGCCGAACTGTGGATAAGTCTTCACCACCTCACGCGAGAGCCGTTGAAGGGATATGCGCAGCAGGTCTTCGGTCAAGATTTCCGCGGCCATGGCAGGATCCCCTCGCTCTCGCGCCAGACGCCGTCGCAATCGCGGCACGTCGGCCAGATGTTCTTGTCGCGCCACAGGCTGACCTGGTGCGGCACAAAGGGATGGCCGCACAGTGTCTCCACGAGCTGCCCCCTGGTCAGCTCGTCGGGGATGGCGTGTCGCAGCCCCTCGTGGGGCGCCCAACGAAACTTCACACAATTATTGTGCGCCTTGGAGGTGCTCCAAGCTAACGCCCTTTGGGGTTGTGTTGTGGCCGAACGTTCCGGGGTGCGCGGAAATGCCGTTACCGTTCTCGCCATGCCGAAAAGATTCTCCACCGCAAGAGGTCGTGAGTTCGGGGAAGGCCTCCGCGCGGCCATCGCGGCCACGGGCATGACGTCGCGCGCCGTCGCCGAGCTCGTCGGCTGGAACGAGGCCAAGATCTCCGACCTCGTGAACGGGAAGGGCGGCGCGACGGAGCTGGAGCTGGCGCTGCTGCTGGGCACCTGCCGGACGCCACCGGAGGAGCGCGAGCACCTCCTCGCGCTGTTTCGCGCCACCAACGTCAAGGGGTGGCTTCAAGAGCACGGCGCCGCCGAGCCGATCCAGCCGCGCACGCTCGTCCGGCACGAGGCCACCGCGAAGACGCTCGTGAGCTGGCAGCCCTTGGTGGTGCACGGGTTGTTGCAGATCCCCGAGTACACGCGCGCTGTTGTCGAAGCGAACGCCAATGTTCCGGAAGACGAGGTGGAGGAACGCGTTGCGGCGCGCGCGGCGCGGAAGAAGGCACTCCAGCCGAGCCTGAAGGCGACGTTCTACCTCCACGAAACGGTGCTGAGGACACCGGTGGGCGGTGAGGAGGTGATGCGTGCACAACTGAAGCATTTGGCCCAGGTGTCGAGACGGACATATGTCGTCATCAGGGTGATTCCGACGTCGCTGGGTGCACACGCGGGGCACTCGGGTCCGTTCGTGTTGATGAGGTTCCACAACGTGGAGCCGGTGGTGTTCGTGGAGAGCGAGAACGCGAGTCTGATCATCGAGGCGCCGCTGCCGATCAAGAGCTACGACGCGGTGGTGGAATCACTCGCCCGGACGGCGTTGGACGAGGAACAATCCAGGAGGTTGATCGAGGACATCGCCGGGTGAGGAGACGTGTATGGCCGAGTGGCGCAAGAGCACGCACAGCGCGAACGCGAGTGACTGCGTCGAAGTCGCCACCGGCGTCGGGATCCGGGACAGCAAGGCGCCCGCCGCTCACATCGAGGTGGGCTCGGCCGCGTGGGCCGCGTTCCTCGCGAACGTCACCCGAGGGCGTCGGCGCACCGGTCGTTAACATCCGAACCATGAGCATGCCCGCAGCGATCGAAGCCGTCCGCGCCGCGTTCATCGGGCTCACGGCGGGGGAGTTCGACCTGCCGCCGCGCCAGGCGTTCGGCGGGAGCCGGTCGCTGGTGATGGCGGCGCACCACCGGCCGAGCGGGTCGACGGCGGTCAAGGTGGTCAGCATCGAGATCGAGCGGGACCCGGTCATCACCGGCACGCTCGTCTACTCGCACCCGGACGGGCAGTTCGTGACGGACGCGGTGCCGCTCACCACCCTGCGGACCGGCGCGGTCGTGGGGGTGGCGACGGACCTGCTGGCCGAGGAGGACGCCTCGCACCTCGCCCTGATCGGGGCCGGCGCCCAGGCCGCGGACCAGGTGCGGGCCGTGCACGCGGTGCGGCCGTTGAAGAAGCTCGTGGTGTTCAACCGGGACGCCGCAAAGGCCGAGGCGTTGCTGGCGGGGCTGGAGGACGAGCTGCCGGACACGGTCGTGGACATCGCGTCCGACGCCGACGAAGCGGTCCGGGAGGCGGACGTGGTGTGCTGCGCCACGGCGTCGACGATGCCCCTGTTCTCGGGCGACTCCCTCAAGGAACGGGTGCACGTCAACGCGATCGGGTCGTACCGGCCGGTGATGCGGGAGCTGCCGCAAGAACTGCTGGCGACCGCGGAAGTCGTGGTGGTGGACCAGGTCGAGGCGGCGCTGAGCGAGGCCGGGGAGATCATCCGGGCGGTGCACTCCGGGGTGCTGCGGCTGGAGTCGCTGGTGGAGCTCGGGGCGGCGCTGGACAACCCGCCGCTGCGGCAGGGCCGGACCGTGTTCAAGTCCGTAGGGGTGGCCGTGCAGGACTGGGCGGTCGCGAGGCTGCTCGCGTGACAGTGCGCTGGACGCGAACCCTTCCGCCGCGGGGGTTCACGTCCAGCGCGGTGCTTCTCCCGTCAGGCCTCGCGGCCGGCCGGGAGAAACGTCATACCTGCCACTTCTGGCTGGCGACGCCGAGGCAGTCCCAGATGTGGAGCCTGGTGCCGTCGGCCGAGGAGCCTCCGACGGTGTCCAGGCACTTGTTCGCCTGGGGGTTCACTATGTCCCTGGCACCTGTGACGACCCATTGCTGTGCGGCCGACCCGTTGCAGTCCCAGAGCTGGGCCACCGTGCCGTTCGCGACACCGCCACCGTTGACGTCCAGGCACTTGCCCAGCGCGCGGATGGTGCCGTCACCGGGACGGCTCCACTTCTGCGCGGCGTTGCCGTTGCAGCCCACGACCTGAACGGGCGTGCCGTTGGCGGTGTTCGCCCACGCCACGTCGACGCACTTGCCGCCGATACCGCGGATCTCCGTGCCGCCGGTGGGCGGCGGGTTGTCGTTGGAGACGCGGACCCAGTCGATCAGGAGCTGCTGCGGGAACGTGGTGCTGCCGTCCGGGTAGCCGGGCCACTCACCACCGACCGCGAGGTTGATGATGATGAAGAACGGCTTGTCGAACACCCACTGGCGGCCACCGAGGTCGGCGGGCGTCTTGCGGCCGTAGACCTGGCCGTCGACGGACCACACGATCTCACCCGGACGCCAGTCGACGGCGAAGTTGTGGAAGCCGTCGGAGAAGTTCGGGCCGTTGTACTGGTGCAGGAGGCCGCCCGAACCGCTGTAGCCGGGACCGTGGATGGTGCCGTACACGGTGTTCGTCTGGTGTCCCAGGAACTCCATGATGTCGATCTCACCGGAGTTCGGCCACGGGTTGCCGGTGTTGATGTCGGCGCCCAGCATCCAGAAGGCCGGCCAGATTCCCTTGCCGCGCGGCATCTTCATCCGCGCTTCGAACCGGCCGTAGGTGCTGGTGAACTTGCCCGCGGTGTTGATGCGGGCGGAGGTGTACTCGCAACGGCCGTACCAGCACTGGTAGTTGCCGGGGTTCTCGCGCTTGGCGGTGATCACGAGGTTGCCGTTGCCGTCGTGCGCAGCGTTGGAGGTACCGGCCTGGTACCACTGCGACTCTCGGTTGTTGCCGTTGTTGTTGCCCACTTCCATTTGCCACTTGCCACCGTCGACACCCGTGCCGGCGGGGGCGTTGAACTCGTCGGCCCAGATCACCGCCGCATTGGCAGGGGGAGCTTGGGTGGTGGTGGCGACGGTGATCCCCGCGGCCGCCATCAAGGCGGCGGCGAGGGCCGTCCCGATGCGTCGAGGCATCGAACCGACCTTTCCGGGTGTTGGTTGTGCGCCCAGTGGTTCGGAAGTGTTGTCATGCCGTGACCGGCGGTCAACGTGTAAACGTTTTCATCTTTTTGTCCTATGAGAGCGCTCTCAAGAGATCTAGCCGCTGACCAGCGGGTTCAGGGGCGGAAAAATCGTGTTGCACGCGGGAGGTGGGAGCTACAGGTTCAGACCATGGCTCGAGGGATGCTCTGGCTCGCGGCGGTCGCCTGCGGGGTCGCGGTCGGCAACGTCTACTTCCCGCAGGCGATCACCCCGCTGGTCGCCGAGGGGCTCCTGCTTGCTCCCGACCGGGCGGCGCTGGTGGTCACCGCCGCTCAGATCGGGTACGCGTGCGGGATCTTCCTGCTGGTGCCGCTGGGGGACCGGGTGCCGTACCGGCCGCTGATCGCCACGCTGTTCGCGGTCACCGGGCTGGGGCTCGCGGCCGCGGGTCTCGCGCCGTCGTTCGGGCCGCTGTTCGCCGCGGGCGTCGCGGCCGGCGTGGCCACGGTCGTCGCACCGGTCATCGGCCCGATGGTCGCCGGGATGGTGTCCCCCGAGAGGCGGGGCGTGGCGAGCGGGACCGTGCTCGCCGGCTCGATCGGCGGGATGCTGCTCGCCCGCACGGCCGGCGGGGTGCTCGGCGAGTGGCTGGGCTGGCGGGCGCCGTACCTGGTGGCCTCGGGGCTCTCGGTCGTGATGGCCGTGGCGCTGTGGCGGGCGCTGCCGCGCACCGAGCCGCACACCCGGCGGTCCTACCCGGGTCTCGTGCTGGAACCGTTGCGGCTGCTGCGGACCGAGCCCGAGCTGCGGCGGTCCTGCTGGTACCAGGCCACGATCTTCGGGGCGTTCAGCGCGGTGTGGGGCAGCGTCGCGTTGCTGCTCACCGGACCGCTCTACGGTCACGGCGCGCAGGCCGTGGGGCTGCTGGCGCTCGTCAACGCCGCGACGATGTTCGTGACGCCGCTCGCCGGCCGGATCGTCGACCGGCGCGGGCCGGACCCGGTGAACCTCGTGTGCGTACTCGCGGTGATCGGCTCAGCGGTCGTGCTGGCGGCCGGGGCCGCCGGTGGCCACGGCGGCCTGGTCGCGTTGGTGGCCGGCACGCTCGTGCTCGACGTGGCGATGCGGTGCGGGATGGTCGCGAACACGGTGCGCATGTACGCGTTGAGCGACACGCATCGCGGGCGCCTCAACACCGCCTACATGACGTGTGGTTATCTCGGCGGTGCGGTGGGGTCATGGCTGGGAGTTCAGGCCTACGCGCGGCTGGGCTGGCTCGGCGTGTGCGGGCTCGTCGTGCTGGCGGCCGGAGCCGCTCTGGCACGCCACCTGCGGCCGCGCGTCCGCGTTGACAACGCAAGCTAATCACATTAGCTTTTCGGTTATGGCTGTTCGCCCACGTCTCACCACCGCCAAGGTCGTGGACGCCGCACTGGACCTGGTCGACGAGCACGGCATCGAGGGGCTGACGCTCGCCGCCGTCGCCGCCCGCACCGGTGTGGCCACGCCGTCGCTGTACAAGCACGTCGCTAGCCTCGGTGAGCTGCGCGGGCACGTGGGCGCGCGGGTGCTGGAGGAGATGGCCGACCGGTTCACGAGTGCCGTGCTCGGGTTCGCGGGCGACGAGGCCGTCGCCGCGCTCATGCACGCGCATCGGGCGTACGTCAAAGAACACCCGAAGCGCTACGCGGCCATGCCGGTGGACCCGTTGCACGACGAACTCCAGGCACACGCGGGCCGGAAGCTGCTGGAGGTCATGCTCTCGACGTTGCGCGGCTACGGCCTGGAGGGCTCGGAGGCGGTCCACGCCACGCGACGGCTGCGGGTGATCGTGCACGGCTTCGCGTCGATCGAGGCCAGCGGCGGGTTCGGCCTGCCGGAAGGGCTCGACGAGACCTACGACCAGCTCGTCCGGATGTACCTCGACGACCTCGGGAGGACGAGGTGAGGCCGGCGCCCGGCGCCGCGGCCGCGTGCGGCTCAGCGCGGGGTGAGGCGGAAGACCCGCAGCTCGCGGCCCCCTGACCGCTCGACGTAGTCCTCGAACGCGGGCCACGCCGCCACCATCTTGCGCCAGGCCGCTTCCCGCTCGGCCCCGGCGAGCAGCTCCGCCCGCACGTCGCGGACCTCGCCGCGCACGTTCACCCGGACGTCGGGGTTCTTGAGCAGGTTCGCGGTCCACGCGGGGTGGTGCGGCTTGCCCCAGTTCGAACCGACGACGAGCATCGAGGCACCGTCGGCCACGTACTGGACCTGGTTCTCGCGCCGCGCACCGGACTTGGCGCCGACGGTGATCAGCGTCAGGCCGGTCTGCCCGCTGAACGAGACGAGGGTGACCCTGCCGCCGGTCAGCCTGTACAACAGCCGATCGACGCCGATCACGGCCTTCTGCTGCCACGGCATTCAGAGCGCTCCCGTCAACCTCGCCGCGTGGACGGCGGCGGTTCTGTTGTGCACCCCCAGCTTGCGCATCGCGCCCCGGAGGTAGGCCTTGACGGTCTCGGTGCTCAGCCCGAGCTCGGCGGCGATCTCCCGGTTCGATCCACCGACCGCGGCCAGCCGCAGCGCATCGAGCTCGCGCGGGGTCAGCCCCGTCGGCACGGCGATCGGGGACTCGCCACCGAGGTCCTGGTGCACCTTGCGGAGCCGCTCGCGCAGCACCGGATCGCCGACGAGCTTGGCGACCTCCGCGAGTTCGCGCAGAGCGGCTTGCGTGTGCAGTGAAGGCATGTCCAGGTCCCCCGCGAAGCCCTGTGCGATGACGCCGGCCGTCCTGATCGCCCGGTCGCCGACGGTCGACTGCCCGCGCACGGCACCGTAGAGCACGCCGCGCACGGTGCCGCGCACCGTCACCGGGTAGGCGAACACCGACGTCAGCCGTTCGTCGACGACCACCATCTGGTCGAACTCGTGCGTGATCGCGCGGGTCGCCGCGTAGTCGTTCACGCGGACCGCCGTGCCCATCGCGATCGCCGTGCCGCCCAGGCCGCGGCCGGTGCCGACCCGCAACCCGTGCAACGACGTGCCGTGCGTGCCGAAGAAGCTGCTCAGCACCAAGGGACGGCCGGGCGTGACGGCGCCGCCGAACACGACGGGCAGGCCGGTGGCCCGGCGGAGCATGTCGAGGCGTTGCGGCAGGAGCGCCTCGAAGCGGTCTGGCAGCACGCCGTGCAGTGTCGTCCACGCGAGCACCCTCGAAAAGGGGTGCACCCCCGTCCGGGGGTATCCCGGCGTCGCCCGTCCTCCCCACCCTCTGCACCAGCGAAGGAGGACATCGATGTCTGCTCACGACACCTACCGCGCCGCGCGCGATCTCATGCTCACCGACCCCGAGTCATTCCGCTGGCCGAGTTTCGCCGGCAGCTTCAACTGGGCGCACGACTGGTTCGACGTCATCGCCGAAGGCAACGGCACCACGGCGTTGCACATCGTGGAGGAGGACGGCTCCGGGCGCGCCTACTCCTACGACGAGATGCGCCGCCGGTCCAACCGCGTCGCGCGCTGGCTCGCGTCGCACGGCGTCGGCAGGGGCGACAGCGTGCTGATCATGCTCGGCAACCGCGTGGAGCTGTGGGAGTCGATGCTCGCGGTGATGAAGCTCGGCGCGGTGGTCATGCCGACCACCACCGCCCTCGGGTCCTCCGACCTCGCCGACCGGCTCGCGCGCGGCGCCGTGCGGCACGTCGTCGCACGCGCCGAGGACGCCCCCAAGTTCGAGGGCGTGCCCAAGGCGGAGGGCACCGTGCTGATCGCCGTCGGCGGCACGGCGGCGGGGTGGCTGGACTTCGCCGAGACGGCCGGCGTGCCGGACGGGCCGCTGCCGCACCCGCGGACCGGTCCCGGCGACAGGCTGCTGCTGTACTTCACCTCCGGCACGACCAGCCGCCCGAAGCTCGTCGAGCACACCCAGGTCTCGTACCCGGTCGGGCACCTCACGACGATGCGCTGGATCGGCGTGCGGCCGGGCGACGTGCACCTCAACATCAGCTCACCCGGCTGGGCCAAGCACGCCTGGAGCTGCTTCTTCGCGCCGTGGATCGCCGAGGCGACGATCTTCCTGCACAACTACACCCGGTTCGACGCCGCCGCGCTGCTCGGCCAGATCCGGGACAGGGGCGTCACGACGTTCTGCGCGCCGCCCACCGTCTGGCGCATGCTGATCAAGGCCGACCTCAGCGGCGGACCGGGCGCGCTGCGCGAGGTCGTTGCCGCCGGTGAGCCGCTCAACCCCGAGGTGGTCGACCAGGTCCGGCAGCAGTGGGGCCTCACGCTGCGGGACGGCTTCGGGCAGACCGAGACCACGCTGTCGGTCGGCAACGTGCCCGGCGCGGAGGTGAAACCCGGCTCGATGGGGCGGCCGTTGCAGGGCGTTCCGGTGGTGCTCGTCGACCCGATCACCGGTGAGCCGGCCGAGGAGGGCGAGATCTGCGTCGACCTCGCGGACCGGCCGATGTCGTTGATGGTCGGCTACTACGGCGACGAGGAGCGCAACGCCGAGGCGATGGCCGGCGGCTACTACCACACCGGTGACATCGCGAGCCGCGACGAGGACGGCTACCTGTTCTACATCGGCCGCACCGACGACGTCTTCAAGGCGTCGGACTACAAGATCTCGCCGTTCGAGCTGGAGAGCGTGCTGATCGAGCACCCGGCGGTGACGGAGGCCGCTGTCGTGCCCTCGCCGGACCCGCTGCGGCTCGCGGTGCCCAAGGCCTACGTGGCGCTGAGCGCGGGCTGGGAGCCGGACCGCGAGACGGCGCTGCAGATCCTGCGGCACGCCCGGGAGAACCTGGCGCCGTTCCAGCGGATCCGGCGGCTGGAGTTCATCGAGCTGCCCAAGACCGTGTCCGGCAAGATCCGCCGCGTCGACCTGCGCGTCCGCGAGGAGAACGGCGGCGGGCAGGCGGGGGAGTGGCGCGACGACCAGTTCCCCGAGCTGCGCCGCTAACGTGGGCTCCGCCGTCGCGACGACAGGAGCACCACATGATGCGCAAGATCGCGGGCCGCCCGGCCGTGATCACCGGAGCCGCGTCGGGAATCGGCCGCAGCCTCGCCCAGCGGCTGTCCCGGCTCGGCTCGCCGGTGGTCATCGCCGACGTCGACGCGGTGGGTCTCGGCGAGACCGCCGCGTCGCTGAGAGGCCCGGTGCTCAGCCGGGTCCTCGACGTGCGGGACGCGGAGGACGTGGGGCGGTTCGCCGCGGAGGTCCGGGCCTGGCTGGACCTGCCGCTCGCGGCGGTGTTCAACAACGCGGGCGTCGCCACCTCCACGACCGTGCTGAACTCCGTGCCGGAGGACGACTCCTGGCTGTTCGACATCAACTACTGGGGCGTGGTCAACGGGACGCGCGCGTTCCTGCCGCAGCTCGTCGAGCAGAACTACGGCGTGGTCGTGAACACCTCCAGCGTCTACGGACTGCTGGGCATCCCGAAGAACAGCGCTTACTGCGCCGCGAAGTTCGCCGTCCGCGGCTTCACCGACTCGCTGCGCCAGGAGCTGCGCGGCACGGGCGTCTCCGCCGTCACCGTGCACCCCGGCGGCATCAAGACCAACATCGTCCGCGCCAGGAGCTGCGCGGCACGGGCGTCTCCGCCGTCACCGTGCACCCCGGCGGCATCAAGACCAACATCGTCCGCAACGCCCGCATCCACACCGATCCCGACGGGAAGGGCCGCTCGCTGGAGCAGCTCGCCGCGGACTTCGACAAGATCGCGCTCACCACCGCGGACAGGGCGGCCGAGATCATCCACCGCGGCGTCGAGCGGGGCAAGGCGCGGATCCTGGTCGGACCGGACGCCTACGTGTTCGACGCGCTCGCGCGCATCGCCCCGACGCACTACTTCAGCGTGATGGCACGGTTCTTCGAGCGGTGAGGCATGATCCACGCCATGGTTCCCTCGGAGGTGGTGCGGCGGACCGAGCAGTGGTTCGTCCGGCAGGGTGCGCCGACCATGATCGAGGGCTACGGCTTCCGCTCGCACGTGCTGCCGCGGATGCTGCCCGCGCTGGCGTTCGTGGCGGCCGGCAGCCTCGCGTGGCTCGTGCTGCAGCAGTCGTCCGGGCTGTCGCGGTGGGTGCTGCTCGGGGTGGTCGTCGCGGTGACGGTGTTCGCGTGGGTGCTGCTCTCGGTGTTCGTGCGGCGGATGCCGAGCTTCTCGCCGCGCGCGACGGTGCTGGTGCTCGTGCTCTACGCGGCGATGCCGGTGATCACGCCGTTGGTGCAGTTCGCCATCGACAACCGGGTCACCGCGCCGGCGGGTGACCCGGCACCCGGTTCGGTGTGGGGCGCCCTGGTGTGGTTCGCCATCTTCTTCGGGCTCGCGTTCGTGGCCACCATGCTGGCCACCACCTACGGGCTGGGCGCGTTGCTGAAAGCCGCTATCCGGCACACGATCCAAGACCTGCGCAACAGCGTGCACCTGCTCGGCAGGGCGTTGCCGCCGATGCTGTTCGTGACGCTGTTCCTGTTCTTCACCGGCGAGCTGTGGCAGGCGATGGACCGGCTGAGGTGGCCGCGGGTCAGCCTGATCGTGCTGCTGTTCGCCGCGATCACCGTGCTCGCCGCGGCCGCCCGGCTGCGCGACGAGATCGGCAGGGTCGAGCAGGACCTGCGGCCGGAGGTGCTGGCGCTCGCCTGCAAGGGCACGCCCCTGTCCGGTGTGGAGATCGCGGAACCGTTGCAGGCCAAGAAGCTCAACGGCCGGCAGTTGCGCAACCTGCTGGTGGTGCTCGCGATCCGCCAGCTCGTGCAGGCGGCGGTGGTGGGGCTCGCGCTGTTCTCGTTCTTCGTCGTGCTGGGACTGATCGTGGTCACGCCGGAGGTCGCCGAGCAGTGGATCGGGTCGCCGGCGAAGGAGTCGGTGGTCCCCGGTGTGCCGTCGGCGATGCTGCGCAACGCGACGCTGTTCGCCGCGTTCGGCAGCATGTACTTCGCGGTCATCTCGATGAGCGACGCCGAGCACCGCCGCCAGTTCTTCGCTCCCGTGATCGAGAAGGTCGAGCGGACGCTGGAGGTCCGCGCGGTGTACCTGGCCGTCAGAGAACGGATCGCGGCCTGAGCGTCGCGTCGCGGCTCGGCGTCGTGCCGAACTGGCGGCGGTACTCGCGGCTGAACTGCGACGGGCTGTCGTAGCCGACGCGGTGGCTCACGCCGGTCACGTCCCGGCTGGTCGCGAGCAGCAACCGGGCTTCCTGCAACCGGATCTGCTTCTGGAACTGGATCGGGCTCATCGCGGTGACGGCCTGGAAGTTGCGGTAGAACGCCGACTCGCTCATGCCCGCGACCCGCGCGACGTTCTCCACCTTGAACGACTCGGCGTAGTTCTCCCGGATCCACCGCACGGCCCTGGAGATGTGGCTCAGCCCGCTGTCCCGCACCCCGAGCTGGCGGACGGCGGCGCCCTGCTCGCCGGTCATCACCCGCCACAGGATCTCCTGCTTGACCAGCGGGGCGAGCGCCCGTGCGTCCCGCGGGCTGTCCAGCAGCCGCGCGAGCCTCGTCACGGCGTCGGCCAGCTCCGGGGTGGCGTCGCTGACGGCCAGGCCCTCCGGGGTGCGGGTCTCCCTCGGCAGGTCGTTGCGCAGCACCAGTTCGGCGACCTGGTCCGGACGCAGGACCAGGCCGATGCCGAGCGCGGGCTCCGCCGGGCTGACGTCCACGTAGTTGCCGGTGATCGGCAGGTCGACCGAGGCCACCAGGTACTGCCCGGCCCGGTAGTCGTGGACGCGGTCGCCCAGCGCGATGCGTTTGCGGCCCTGGGCGACGAACGCGAGGATCGTGCCGGTCATCGACGGCACCGGCGGACCGCCCGCGGTCGTCCTGGAGACCAGGACGTCCTCGATGGGCGTGGTCAGGTCGGGCCGGGCGTGCTTGGCGAGCAACGCGCGCAGTTCATCCACGCCGTCGATGTTCTCCGTTCGCAGGATGATCGGGCAAGCTCGTGGAGGTCACCCTCGCGAGCGCGTCGCGCGCAACGACGTGAGGAGCCGCAGCCGGTCGGCGTCCGCGCTGCCCTCCTCCGCGGTGTAGATCAGCATGACCGGTCCCGGGTTGCCCGGCAGGGGGTAGGTGTCCCAGTCCAGGGTGATGTCGCCCACCTCGGGGACGTGGAAGGTCTTCGTACCGCTGACCGACTCGCGCACGTCGTGCCGGGCCCACAGCCGGCGGAACTCGGCGCTGCGGATGCTCAGCTCACCGACGATCGCGGTGGCCCGCGGGTGGGTGGGGTCCGCGGCGACGGCGGTGCGCATCATGCCGATGTAGTCCAAGGCCTGCTGCTCCCAGTGCGGGCAGCTCCGCTCGGGGGTGAGCGCGTCGCCGAACATCAGCAGCAGCATGTTGAGGCGGTCGGGCGAGTAGTCCTCCGGTGAGCCGAGCAGTGCCTCGGCCGCCGGGTTCCAGTCGAGCAGGTCGAGGTGCCTGCCGAGCACGAGCGCGGGGGTGTCCATCACCCGCAGCAGCCGCCGGGTGCTGTCCGGCACGCGTTCGGGGGCGCGGTTCACCCGCGCGGGCACCGGCCGCCGGGCGGCGCGGGCCAGCGTGAACAGGTGCCGGCGCTCTCCGTCGTCGAGGCCGAGCGCCCCGGCGATCGCGTCCAGCACGTCGTCGGACGGGCGCACGTCCCGGCCCTGCTCCACCCGCTGGTAGTAGTCGGTGCTCAGCCCGGCCAGCAGCGCGAGCTCCTCGCGCCGCAGCCCGCTGACCTTGCGCCGGCCGCCCGGCTCGAGTCCCACGTCGTGCGGGCGCAGCCGGCCGCGGCGGGCGCGCAGGAACTCCCCGAGCTCACGTGCGTGCGGATGAGGGCTGTCCATGTCACCAGTGTGCCGTCGCGCCGGTGGCCGAAGGTAGGTCTGCCAGACCTGGGCAACCGGGAACGACCGAGTTCCCGCCGAGCGCTCCTAGCGTCGCCGACGACACCCCCGACACGCCCCAGGAGCCACAGATGACGGCATGGACCACCGACCTCATCCCGGACCAGAACGGCCGAGTCGCCGTCGTGACCGGCGCGAACTCCGGCCTCGGCCTCGTCACCGCCACCGAGCTGGCCCGCCGCGGCGCGCACGTCGTGCTGGCCGTGCGCAACACCGCCGCGGGCGAGGAGGCCGCCCGCGGCATGGCGGGCTCCACCGAGGTGCGCGAGCTGGACCTCGCGTCCCTCGCCTCCGTGCGCGCCTTCGCCGCGGGCCTGGCCGCCGACCACCCGGCGGTCGACCTGCTCGTCAACAACGCCGGCGTGGTGCTGCTCGGGCCTCGCCGCACCTCCGCCGACGGCTTCGAGCTCCAGCTCGGCACCAACCTGCTGGGCCACTTCGCGCTGACCGGCCTGCTGCTGGACGCCCTCACCGCGGCGGGCGGGGCGAGGGTGGTCAACCTCAGCTCGATCACCCACAGGGGAGCCCACCTGGACTTCGACGACCTGATGTTCGAACGCGGCTACCGGGCCGCCACCGCCTACGGCCGGTCGAAGCTCGCCACCACCGTGTTCGGCCTGGAGCTCGACCGCAGGCTGCGCGCCGCCGGGTCACCGGTCATCAGCACCCTGGCCCACCCCGGTGTCACCCGCACCAACCTGACCCCGCGCGCCTGGGAGCACCGCGGCCGGCTCGGAGAGGTGATCGCGCGGGCCGGCCTGCTCGCGACCCAGCCCGTGGAGCAGGGCGCGCTGCCGCAGCTGCGCGCGGCGACCGATCCCGGGCTGCGCGGCGGCGAGTTCTTCGGCCCAGCCGGGCTGGGGGAGATCCGCGGCCGGGTCGCCGAGGCCCGGCTCAGCCGGGAAGCGGCCGATCCGGAAGTCGGCAGGCGGCTTTGGGGTGCGGCGGAGAGGTTGACCGGGGTGAGTTATCTCTGATCCGTCGCCGGGGATCGCCCGCGGATCGGCTCGTGCGTTGCCCGCGCGGAACGCACGGCAACGGGTGGAACTGCGGCCGGGTCGCCGAAGGCGCGGCACCGCGGACGCGGAGGCCACGTCACCGCGGGCGACCCGCCGAGCGGTCAGGGTCCCGGAAGAACGTGGTGAACACGCGGTCGAAGCGCGGCGCCACCAGGTCCTCGCGCTGGACCACCCGGTGCGCGGTGGCACCCTCCGGCGTGATCACCACACCTGGCCGGGGTGATCACGCCCGCGCGGCGGTCGAGAGGTTGGCAAGCGGTCACGCCGGGTCGACGAAGACTTTGCGGTCCGGCCGCACATCGGTGCGCGGCCTCGGGCGGATTCGACGGCACCGGAGCGGCTTGGTGGCGGCAAGGTGGCTGAAGAGCGAGCCTGCGACGCGGCAGTGCCGAGGTCGATGCCCGAGCGGTACCCGTGCCGCCGGGCCGGAGGAAGACCGGGCGCGGGAGTCGTCGTCCCGCCCACGAGCGGTATCGACTCGCCGCCGGCTCTCACCCGCGGGAGAACCGCACGCGGACGGCGTGGGTGACCGTCGCGACGACAGCCGTCCCGATGACCGACCCGATCAGCGTGAGCACCGCTCCGACAGCCCAGAGGCCCGAGTCGTCACTCGTGGCGGCCAGCCAGGTCCACACCGCGGTGAAGGAGAGCGCCACCGCCGGGGCCACGAGCAGCGGGCGGACGAAGAAGGTCCCGCCGACCGTGAGCATGACCAACGCGGCACCGCAGGCGATCACTCCCGCCGTGTTCCCGGTCCGAGTGCCCGTCGACGGGTCGGCGGCGCCCATGAGGGGGTGCAGGAAGATCCATGTCGCGGCACCGGTCAGGGCGAGCAGTCCGGCGGCGACCGCGAGGTTGTGCCCTATGCGCCGCTTCGAGCGGTTGCCCGTGATGTTCATGCGTCCATCCTGTCCCACCGCCGCCCTGGCGCCGGCAGTCGTGCGGCACCGTCCAGGACACTTGCTTTGATGATATGTCAACATAGCTGGTGGCGTGGGGGGATGGCAGCGCGCTGGCTCGACGAGGACGAGGCCCGGTTGTGGCGGGCGTACCGGGTGCTGAGCGGCGAGCTCCAACGGGCGATGGAGCGACAACTGGAGCGGGATGCCGGGCTCTCCGGGGCGGACTACGCGGTATTGGCCCCGTTGTCGGAGGCCGAGGGCGGCGTGCTGCGGATGCGGGAGCTCGGACGGGCCGTGGGCTGGGACCGCAGCAGGTTGTCGCACCAGGTGCGGCGCATGCAGAACCGCGGGCTCGTGGCGCGTGAGGAGTGCGCCGAGGACGCCAGGGGGTTCATGGTGCGGCTGACCGACTCCGGCCGGGAGGCCGTCGAGGGCGCTGCTCCCGAGCATGTCGAGACCGTGCGCCGGTACTCCTTCGACCTGCTGTCCGACCGCGAGCGGGCGACGCTCACGCGGGTGTTCGAGAGGCTGGGCGCGCGACTCGCGCAGGACGCGAAAGAGCACCTCTGACCGGCCGCGTCGATGACCACTCCGCCCGACGCGCGGAGCCAGGGTCGCGGCCGCACCGGCACGAGGTCCTGTCGCCGACCGAGCTGCCCGCGGCCGGCTGGGTGATCGCGATCAACGGGTTCGGCCGGAGCTCCGTCACGAGCGGGCATCCGGTCCGGGGATGAGGCGCTACCCCTCCCAGGGGGCCGGAGTGGGGGCGCTGCGCGGGGCGGGCGCGGCCAGCCGGGGCACCGAACCCCGGTAGCCGTTCAGCACGCCGCACCGAACCGCCGGGACCGGCTTGCCGCGCCTCGCGGAACGCGGCGATCTCCCCGGCGAACGGCGTGCTGCCGAGCAGGAGGATCCGCACCGGACCAGCGCCGCTGATGGCCGGGTCGAACCGCGGGTGCGCTGAGCGAGGCCAGGCCGGCTCGCCGCCTGCACCCCGCCGAGGTCCACGACCAGCTCGGCGCTCGGCAGCGGGTGGACGAGGGGAGGCGCTTCCCGTCAGGCTGCCGAGGAAGTCGCGGGTGGGTGCCCCGGCAGCGCGGGCGGCGGCGCATGGTGTGCCGGAAGGCGCGGGGCGGTGCTCTTCCGGCAGCGCCGCCCGCACCTGCGCGCCGTGCAGGGCGGAGATGCCCGGTGCGGGCACCTCCGCGTGCGCGATGCCGTGCGCCGCACCGGTCATCGGGGCCACCGGCCGTCGTCGGTGGAGGACCACGGGCCGATCAGCGACCGCCAGCCGTGCACCCCACGGTCGCCGAGGGCGATGTGGCGTCCGGCCACGATCACGGCGGTTCTCCCGGTGCCGGCTTGACCGGACCCGACCTCCGCCTCGCCCTTCGGCTCGTCCTCGTCGGCGGTCAGGAGGTGATGACGAACTTGCCGCGGACGTGCTGGCGGGTGAAGTCCAGCAGCGCCTGCCGGACCTCAGCGAACGGGTACTCCGCGGCGATCTCGACCTGCAGCGCGCCCTCGGCGGCCAAGGTGGCGAGTTCGGCGAGGCGGCCGGCCGGCGTGGTGGTCCCGGTGTAGGAGGCGGTGACACCCCGGTCGAAGGCGGGCGGGCCGCCCAGCGGGGAGACCAGCACGCCGCCGTGCCTGGCCGCGGCGGCGGAGGAGGCCAGGCCGGGTCCGGCGGCCACCAGGTCGACCACCGCGTCGACGCCCTGCGGGAACCGGTCCCGCACCCACCGGGTGATGTCTTCGGCGCGGTAGTCGACCACGTCGTCGGCGCCCAGCCGCCCGAGCCGCTCCCGGTCCTCGCCGCTGCCGGTGGCCAGCACCGTGGCACCGGCGCGCTTGGCGAGCTGCACGGCGTAGCCGCCGATGCCGCCGCTCGCGCCGACGACCAGCAGCGTCGAGCCGGGCGCGGGCTTCGCCAAGTCCAGCAGGGCCGCCGCGGTCAGCGCGGCCGTGGGCAGGGCGGCGCCGCGGCGCGCGTCCAGACCGGCGGGGCGTGCGGCCGCCGAGTCGTCGGCGCGTACGAGCGCGTACTCGGCGAAGGCCCCGGAGGGAATGCCGTTCCACGCGATCACCGCGTCACCGGGGGCGAACCGCTCGACGTCCGCCCCGACGGACTCGACCACGCCGCTGACGTCCACGCCGGGCACGAACGGGTGCGTGATCGGCGCGAAGGCCTTCATGGCACCGGTGATCAGCTTGACATCGACGGGGTTCAGCGCCGCGGCCTCGACGCGGACGAGCAGCTCCCCCGGTCCGGGCACGGGACGGGGCACGTCGACGATCTCCAGGTCCTCCAGGGGACCGTACGCGCGGGCGACCAACGCCTTCATCGTTCTCTCCTCGGGTGGTGGGTGGGGTGAGCTCCGGCGCGGGTGCTCATCGGTCAGCGGCGGGCAGCACGCCGACCTGGCGCGGGACGGAGTACTGGTTCGCCACGCCCCAGTGCTCGGTGATCCGGCCTTCCCGCACGCGCATGGCGTCGACCGTCTCGAACTCGACGTGCTCGCCCGTGGGCGCGATGCCGAGGAATTCGCCCAGGTGGGTGCCCGAGCAGGTCTTGTGGGTGGTCACCACGTCGCCCTCGGCGGTCTGCCAGTGGATTTTCGCGGAGAAGTCCGGGAACGCCGAACGCAGAGCGCGGTACAGCGCGCGCACGCCGTCCTTGTCGGGAGTGGTGCCGGGCTGCGGGGTGTGGTCGACGAAGCCGTCCGCGAACAGCTCCTCGAACAAGGCGGAGTCGCCGCCCGACTGCACCTGTTCGGTGTTGCGGCGCACGACCTCCTTGACGTCCGTCCGGGGCGAAGCCAGCGCCGCGCTCCAGGCGACCACCTGGTCCAGCAGCGCGCCGACCGCGGCCGTGTGGTGCGGGGCCGGCCGGAAGGTGCTGAAGTCCTCGAAGTCGGTGAACAGCGAGAGGGCGACCTGGTTCCGCACGTCGGCCACCTGGAGCTCGCCCATGACGAGCCGCAGGTGCTCGACGGCCCGCGTACCGCCCGCGGTGCCGTAGCTGACGAAACCGGCCGCCTTGTTGTGCCACTCGCGGTGGAGGAAGTCGATGGCGTTCTTCAACGCGCCCGAGGTGGAGTGGTTGCACTCCGGCGTCACGAACACGTACCCCTCGAACGAGGCGATCTTGTCCGCCCACGCCCCGGTGTGGGGCCGGGTGTACTGCCGAGTGCCGGGGGAATGACCTCGTCCAGGTGCGGCAGGCGGAAATCGGCGGTGTCGACCAACTCGTACTCGGCGTCGTCCCGATCGCGTGCGATGCCGTGCACCCACTTGGCCACGGCCTCGCCGTCCCGGCCGGGCCTCGTGCTGCCCAGGACGATCGCGATGCGGGTCATGTTCGCCACCTTCTCGGAAGATTTGCTGGCGTGTCAACAAAGTAGCGGTCAGCTTGTTGATGTATCAACAACTGAGCACGTCGCTCGCGTCCCGCGGCCGGCGCTGTCTTGGCGTGTCGACGTGTCGGGGACTGGATGGCGCCCAGGTGGACACACCCGGGCGCCGGTGGGGCATCACGCGGTCAGCGGAGCCGCGGCGGGCAGGTCGCGGAGGACCTCCGGCGCGGTGGTGCGGATCCGCTGCCGGTCGAAGCGGAACTCGTCCAGTGCGGCGGGGAGGATCTCGCGCTTGAGGCCGTTGCTGATCAGGTACACCGTGTCGTCATCGGTGGTCCTGGCCAGGTGCGCGCCGTCGGACAACGGGCCGTTGCCGGCGATGTTGTCCAGCGTGATGACCAGCCGGACCGTCTGGTCGTCACCGAAGAGGTTGCGATGGGTTTCCGGGTTCGGGATCAGGTGTTTCCGGCCGTCGAGGATCAGGTGGACCTCGCCGGTGCGCGCGGCGCGCAGGCGCAGGCCGTTGTCCTGGGGGAACGTGTGCCCCCCGGTGGCGGTGGTCGTGACGGTGGTCGTGTCCGCGACCGCGGTCGTCCCGGCGGCGCCTGCGCCCGTCGAGATCGTCAGTGCCGCGAGCGGCAGGGCGAGAACGAGGTTGCGCGTTGACATGGCCTGCTCCTGGAAGTCGTGGGTGGCGAGCTCTCCGGGCGGAGGTCTCGGCGCCCCTTTTTGCTGACACATCAACAATAGCGCGCTTTGTTGATGTGTCAACATCGGCTCGTCGTCGCGGTCGTCGTGCTCCGGCGGATGACCGGTGCGGCGCGGCCAGGTGATCGGCGTCACCCCCGGGATAGGCGGTTCCTACCGATGTGACGGCGCCTCGGCGGACGACACCATGGGCGCAGAACGATCATCGACCAGGAGGACCACATGGCCGTCGCCGACGACCGCTACGCCGGGCTCGACGCCCTCATCACGCCGGACGACTCGGTGCTGGTGCTCATCGACCACCAGGGAGCCCAGTTCGCCGGGCTCACCCACCCGGACCCCGTCGCGGTGATCAACAACGTCACGTTGCTGGCCAAGGCCGCGAAGCTGTTCGACGTGCCGACGATCCTGACCACCGTGGTGGAGGAGCGCGGCGGGCGCATCCTCCAGCAGGTCCAGGACGTCTTCCCCGACCAGGTGCCGATCAACCGCACGACCATCAACACCTGGGAGGACCAGCGGGTGGTGGACGCGGTGGCCGCCACCGGGCGTCGCAACCTGGTCCTGGCGGGACTGTGGACCGAGATCTGCGTGGCGTTCCCGGCGATCCACGCCCTGGCCGACGGCTACCGGGTCTTCGCCGTCACCGACGCCTCCGGCGGCACGAGCGCCGAGGCGCACGAGCGTGGCGTGCAGCGCATGGTGCAGGCGGGCGTGGTGCCGCTGACCGCCGGGGTGGTCGTCGGGGAGTGGCAGCGCGACTGGGCGCGGGAGGCCACCGTGCCGGGGGTCGCGGAGATCATGATGGCCCACGGGGGCAGCTTCGGTGCGGCGCTGGCGTGGGAGTTCCAGCTGCTCGGCCAGGCGAAGGACTGACGAGTCCCGGTCGGCGCCGCGGGGCGCGTTCCTCCCCGCGGAGCCGGCCGATCCGCCGGTGCCCCGGAGCACGCCCGTTCAGGGGTGCAGGTCGCGGAGTTCGCGACGTGACCGGATGCCCAGCTTGCGGAAGATGCTGCGCAGGTGGGCGTCCACCGTGCGCGTGCTCAGCACCAGCCGTTCGCCGACCTCCCGGCTCGTCGCCCCCGCGGCGACGAGCACGGCGACATCGCGCTCGCGGCCGGTGAGACCGGTCAGCCGGTCGGTCGCCGACCGGGCGCGGGTCGCGCGGTCGCGCACCTCCTCCCAGCGCTTGCCGCCGTGGGGGCCGACCGTGCCCAGCAGGACCGCGGCGGCGTCGAACGAACCCGCGTCGCAGTGCGCCGCCGCGGCCTCCACGGCACGGGCCGCACGCGTTGCCCGGTCGGGGGTGAGGTGCGCCGCGCGCTCCAGGAACGCGGCCCGCGCCGCCGCGCCGCCGCGGTCCCAGACCAGGTGGGCGGCCGACGCCAGATCGGCGGCCACCCCCTCGTCCGGCGTCGAGGCCGCGGCCGCCCGGTGCCACGCGCGCCGCTCGACGTCGTTCGCGCCGGCGGCCTCGGCCAGCGCTCGGTGCGCTGCCCGCCGGGCGCGGGGCGACGCGGACCGGTACACCGCGCAGCGGTCGAGGGAGTGGGGGAACCGCACCCGCGCGCCCACCTCCACCAATCCGGCCGGCGCCGGGGGCTCGGCGCCGGTGCTCGCCGCCGCGGTCCACAACAGGGCCGGGTCCCCGGTCGAGTCCGTTGCGGCGATCAGCAGGAACGCCCTGGCGGGTCGCGGCAGCACCGCGCTGCGGCGCGCCCACTCGTCCACGGCGTCCGCGTCGACGCGGACGCCCTCCACCGCGCCCCAGCCGCCGGCCAGTGCCGCCGGGGTGGCGGCCTGCGGCAGTGTCACCAGGGCGCGGGGGTTGCCGCGGGCCTCGACCACCACCCGGTCGCGCACCCTGGGGTCCAGCGGGCCGCGCCACCGCGCGTCCAGCAGGGCCGCGGCGTCCCGCTCGCCCAGCGGGGCCAGCCGCAGGCGCGGCAGGCCGTCCAGTTCGAGGTGCTCGCGTCCATCGCGCACGGCGAGCACCACCGCGCAGCGCAGGCTGTCGACCCGGCGCGCGGCGAACGCCAGCACGCGCCGTGACGGTGCGTCCCACCAGCGCCAGTCGTCGGCCGCGCACACCAACGGCGTGCGACCAGAGGCGTGCGCCAGCAACTCCACCAGCGCCACGCCGACCATCTGCTCGTCCAAGGCGACGTCGGCGCCCCGGCAGGTCAGCACGGTGAGCAGCGTCGAGCGCAACGGCTCGGGCAGCCGGTCCACCTCCGCGCGCAGCGGCGCGCAGAGCCGGTGCAGCGCGGCGAAGGGCAGCCTCCGCTCGGAGGCGGCGCCGACCACCCGCAGCACCCGGACGTCCGTCGCGGTCGGCAAGGCGTTCTCCAGCAGCGCCGTCACACCGGTGCCCGCCTCGCCGGCCACGACGAGCGCACCGCCCCGGCCGGCGCGTGCCTGCGCCACGAGACGCGTCAGCACCTGCGACTCCTCGTCCCGGCCGGCCAGAACCGATCGTGTTCCCCGGTCGTCCACGGCCTGTCGCGCTCCTCCCGCACCGGTCGTCACGTCTATCTGATCTTGTGCTTATTTTGCTGATGTGTCAACAAGTGGGGAGGGCCCGGACAGCGGTCGTCCGCTGCGACCGTGCGACGCGTCGCGAACGTCCGTGCTCTGCTCGCGTCCACCCGCCTGGCCCGGACGAGCCGAGCGTGGAGTCCTCGCGGCGGCGTTCTCCGCACCGACCTGCCCGCGAAGGCCGGCCGGGGTCCGCTCGCCGGCTGATACGGTGCCGACCACGGTGAAAGCTCCTCGAACGGGAGTGTTTCCCGCTTCAGGGTCGATGACGATCCGTCGGCCCCCGCTCCAGGAGGTTGGCTCGATGAGCTTGCTGCGCAGCTACGTGTCGGGTGGGTGGCACACGCCATCCGTGGAGGGCGCGCCGTTGCACGACGCCGTCACGGGTGAGGAGATCGCCCGCATCTCGTCCGCGGGCATCGACATGGGTGCGGCGCTGCGGTACGGGCGTGAAGTCGGCGGGCCCGCGTTGCGCGAGCTCACGTTCCACCAGCGGGCGCAGTTGCTGAAGGCTCTCGGGCTGTACCTCAAGGAGCACAAGGCCGAGCTGTACGCGTTGTCCGCGCGCACGGGCGCCACTCGCTCCGACTCGTGGATCGACGTCGACGGTGGCTTCGGCGTGCTGCTCGGCTACGCGTCCAAGGCGAAGCGCGAGCTGCCGAACGACAAGGTCTACATCGACGGCGCGGTGGAGCCGTTGGGGCGTGGCGGCACGTTCGCCGGTCAGCACATCTGCACGCCGTTGCGCGGTGTGGCCGTCCAGATCAACGCCTTCAACTTCCCCATGTGGGGGCCGTTGGAGAAGTTCGCGCCCGCGTTCATCGCCGGGGTGCCGTCGCTGATCAAGCCGGCGTCCCAGACGGCGTACGTGACCGAGAAGCTGGTCGAGCTGATGCTCGCCTCCGGGCTGCTGCCCGAGGGGTCGTTGCAGTTCGTGTGCGGTTCGGCCGGCGACCTGCTCGACCACCTGACCCCGCAGGACCTGGTCGGGTTCACCGGGTCCGCGTCGACCGCCCAGCACCTGCGCACGCACCAGGCCGTGATCCGGTCGTCGGTGCGGTTCAACGCCGAGGCGGACTCGCTGAACTGCTCCATCCTCGGGCCGGACGCGGTCGCGGGCACGCCGGAGTTCGACCTGTTCGTCGACCAGCTCGTGACCGAGATGACCACCAAGGCCGGGCAGAAGTGCACAGCGATCCGGCGCGCGCTGGTGCCCGCCCCGCTGATCGACGCGGTGGCCGAGGCGACGGCGGCGAAGCTCGCCGAGGTGGTGATCGGCAACCCGGCCGACAAGTCGGTCCGCATGGGCGCCCTGGCCGGTCTGGAGCAGCGCGAGGAGGTCCGCCGGTCGCTGAAGGCGTTGCGGGAGAGCGCCTCGGTCGTCCACGGCGACGGCGCGCTGTCCCTGGTGGACGCCGACGCCGAGCGCGGCGCGTTCATGTCACCGGTGCTGCTGCGCGCTCCGGCCGACGCCGTGCAGCCGCACGAGGTGGAGGCGTTCGGTCCGGTGTCGACGTTGATGCCGTACGACACGGTCGACGACGCGGTGGCGCTGGCGGCCCGCGGTTCCGGTTCGCTGGTCGGGTCGATCGTCTCGGCCGACACGGACTTCGTGCGCGACGTCGTGATCGGCGTGGCGCCGTGGCACGGACGGCTGCTGGTGCTGGACCGCGAGAACGCCGCCGAGTCGACCGGGCACGGGTCTCCGTTGCCGATGCTGGTGCACGGCGGTCCCGGCCGTGCCGGCGGCGGTGAGGAGATGGGCGGTATGCGAGGCGTGCTGCACCACATGCAGCGCACGGCCGTACAGGGCAGCCCGCGCACGTTGGCCGCCGTCACGAACCGCTGGGTGCAGGGCGCGCCGCGGCACGAGCCGGACGTCCACCCGTTCCGCAAGACGCTGGCGGAGCTGCGCCTCGGCGACACCGTCGTGGCCGGGCCGCGCGAGGTGACGCTGGAGGACATCGAGCACTTCGCGTCGTTCACCGGCGACACCTTCTACGCCCACATGGACGAGGAAGCCGCTGCCGCCAACCCGTTCTTCGGCGGGCGAGTCGCGCACGGCTACCTGGTGGTGTCGTTCGCGGCCGGGCTCTTCGTGTCGCCGGAACCCGGACCGGTCCTCGCCAACTACGGGCTGGAGAACCTGCGGTTCCTCACGCCGACGTTCCCCGGCGACGCGCTGACGGTGACGCTGACCGTCAAGCAGATCACGCCGCGCGAGGACCAGGAGTACGGCGAGGTGCGCTGGGACGCCGACGTGGCGAACCAGAAGGGCGAGTCCGTGGCCCGCTACGACGTGCTCACGCTGGTGGCGAAGAGCTAGCGCGGTTCCTTCCTGGGGAGGGGCCGCGTCGCCGGCCCCTCCAGCACCGTGCCGTCGACGTCGAAGCGCGACCCGTGGCACGGGCAGTCCCAGCTGCGTTCGGCGGCGTTGAACCGCACGAAGCAACCGAGGTGCGTGCAGCGCATCGACACCCCGTGCAACTGCCCGTCGTCGTCGCGGTAGACGCCGGTCCTGCCCAGCCCGTCGCGGATCACGTGGGCGTGGCCGCGCGGCAGGGTCTCGCTGGAGGTGGCGTCGGCGGGGATGATCCTGTCCCCGACCATCTGCACCGCGACCTCGGCGTTCTTCTTCACCAGATCCGGCAACGACTTCAACGACAACCGGTGCGGGCTGAACCGCTCGGCCAGCTCGTGCGGCTTGCCGGTGACGAGGTCCGCGAGCAGCGAGGCGGCGAAGGTGCCGCTGGTCAGTCCCCACTTCATGTACCCGGTGGCGGTGTAGAGGGTGGTGTTGCCGGGCGTGTAGCTGCCGATCATCGGCAGGTGGTCGTAGGACGTCGGGTCCTGCGCCGACCAGCGGTGCGTGATCTCCTCGACCTGCCAGTGCTTCCGCGCGAAGTCCTCCAGCCGGCGGAACGGCTCCACGGCCGGCTTGCCGGTCGCGTGGCTCTGACCGGCCAGGACCAGCTTGTCCTCGTGCGCGGAGATGGACCACGACGGACTGCCGGTGCTGATCGCGAGCGCCTGCGCCGGGTTCTTCACGCGCGCGGCGATGCAGTAGGCGCGGGTGAGCTCGAGACGCGCGAAGTACAGCCCGCGGTCGAGCGTCGGGTAGTGCGTGGCGATCACGATCTTCTCGGCGTCGACGTGGCCGTCCTCCGTGGACACGCGGTTGCCGCTCACGTCGAGCACGCGGCTGTTCTCGTGGATGCGGCAGCCGTCGCCCTCGACCGCCGCGGCGATGCCCCGCAGGTACTTCACCGGGTGCAGCGCGATCTGGTCGTCGAGCCGGACCGCCGCGTGCACCTCGAACGGCAGGTCGACGTCGGTGTTGCCGCGCACCGGCAGGCCGACCTGGCGCGCGGTGATCAGCTCGTGGTCGACGTCGCTCACCTCGCCCTCGGTGTAGGCGTAGGTGACGGCGGGGGAGCGGCGCAGGTCGCAGTCGATGTTCTCGCGTGCCGCGATGGCGGCCACCTCGTTCACCGCAGCCTGGGACGCCGTGGCGTAGTCGGTGGCGGCGGCGAGGCCGTGCTTGCGCCGGATCTGGGAGTACACCGTGGACTGCAGGGCGGTGACCTTGGCGGTGTTGTTGCCCGACACGCCCGACGCCACCCGGCCCGCCTCCAGGACCACGACGGACAGGCCGCGGCGCTTGAGCAGCAACGCGGTCGTGAGGCCGGTGATGCCGCCGCCGACCACTGCCACGTCGAAGGTGTGCGCGCCGGTCAGGGGCGGGCGCGGCTCCGCAGGCAGGGCGGTGAGCCACAGGGACTGGTCAGCGGTGGTGGTCATGGTGGCGGATACCCGGCGGTGACGACGGGTATGCGGTGGTCAGCCGAGCGTGACGAGCGGCACCGGCGGTGCACCGCCTCCTCGGCCCGCCCTTCGCGCCGCGTGGAGGTCACCCGGTCGCAGCCCGCGCGTCCTCGCCCGGATATGCCCGGCGTTCAGTGGGTATGCGACCGGCATGGGTAAGCACCGAGTAGTCGTCGTCGGTGGTGGCTTCGGCGGCCTGGGCGTCGTGCGCGGCCTGAAGCGCGCCGACGTCGAGGTCACGCTGATCGACCGCACCAACCACCACCTGTTCCAGCCGCTGCTCTACCAGGTGGCCACCGCGCTGCTGCCCGCGGGAGACATCGCGCCGGCGTTCCGGGCGATCCTGCGCAAGCAGCGGAACGCGCGGGTCCTGCTGGGCGAGGTCACCGGGTTCGACACCACCGCGAAGCTGGTGCACGTCGACCTGCCGGACGGCCGGTCGCGCGAGATCGGGTACGACACGCTGGTCGTGGCGGCGGGAGCGCGGGACAGCTACTTCGGGCACGACGACTGGGCCGAGTCGGCGCCGCCGATGAAGACCCTCGAACAGGCCGTGACCCTGCGGTCGAGGCTGCTCAGGGCGTTCGAGACGGCGGTGTCGGCCGACGACCCCAAGCAGTGGCTGTCGTTCGCGGTGGTCGGAGCGGGCCCGACGGGCGTCGAGCTGGCCGGGCAGCTCGCGGACATGGCCCGGCGGGCGATGAAGGGGCAGTTCCGGGAGATCGACCCGCGTGACATCCAGATCACGCTGCTCGACGCGGTGCCGCACGTGCTGCCCCCGTTCTCGGCGCCGCTGCGCGAGCACGCCCGCAGGAAGCTGGAACGGCTCGGCGTCACCGTGATGACCGGCGCGATGGTCGAGTCGATCGACGACAAGGGCCTCACCACCAAGGACGGGGACCGCGTCGAGGCGCGGACGATCATCTGGGCGGCCGGCGTGCAGGCCTCGGCGTTGTCGCGCGAGCTCGCCGAGGCGACCGGCGCCGAGACCGACCGCAAGGGCCGGATCCTGGTCAACCCCGCGGACTGCTCGGTCACCGAGGACATCTTCGCGGTCGGCGACATGGCCAACCTCGACGACCTGCCCGGCATCGCCGAGCCGGCGATCCAGGAGGGCCACCACGTCGCGAAGGTGATCAAGGCGCGCCTGGAGGGCAGGACGCACAAGCCGTTCAAGTACCTCGACCTCGGCACGATGGCCACGATCTCGCCCGGCGACGCCGTCGCGGACATCAAGAAGCTGCGTCTCAAGGGGTTCATCGGCAAGGTGGCGTGGGCAGGCGTGCACATCGCGTTCCTGGTCGGCTGGCGCAACCGGATCGCGGTGCTGACGCAGTGGGCCTGGAACATCGTCACGGGCAGGCGTGCGCAGCCGATCATCCTGGAGCCGACGCGTGCGATAGAGCGGAAATAGCACTCGTCGCTACCGTCCACGACTGCCGAATGCTGGGTCGGTGCTCTCCGTGGCGCACAAGCGGAAGTGGACGGATGTCGAACCTGGTGAACCAACTGCCCGTCGAGGTCGTGCGCTGGCCCGGGGAGGCGGCGGCGAGGGAGGCGTGCCAGCGCAACGGCACGTTGTGCCTGCTGGTGCTGGAGAAGAACGCGCCCGCACCCGTGCTCACGGACCTGCGCGAGGACTGGGTCCGCGCGCCGGTGCCCCACCAGGACCTCGCCGTGCGCATCGCGATGCTGCGGGCCCGCGCCGCCCGCTACGCCGTGCCGGAGCTGGACGCGTCCGGCATCCTCCGGTTCCGCTCGCGGTCGGTGGTGCTCTCACCGACCGAACGAGCGCTGGTCGCCGAGCTCCTGCGCCACTTCCGCGCCCTGACCACCCGGGAGAGCCTGCTGCGCTGCCTGCCCGGCAAGGACGGCGACACCAGCAACGCCCTGCACCTGCACATCATGCGGCTGCGGCGGCGGATCGCGCCGCTCGGCCTCGTCATCAAGACGTTGTGGAACCAGGGGTACCAGCTCGGTCCGGCCGACCCCAGGTTTGACCAGGGGTAACCCACCCGTGTGAACTCCCAGCTGCTGGGCATCTACCTCAACGACCACCTGGCGGGGGCGATGGCGGGCACCGAGCTCGCCCGCCGCATCAGCCGCACGCATCCCGAACTGCGTGCTCTCGCGGACGACATCGAGTCCGACCGCAAGGAGCTGCTCGACGTCATGCGCGAGGCCGGCGTCGAGCCGCGGCCGCACAAGGCCGCGATCGGCTGGCTGACGGAGAAGGCGGGGCGGCTCAAGCTCAACGGGCGGGTGCTGGGCCGCTCGCCGCTGAGCGACGTCCTCGAGCTGGAGGGGCTGCGCCTGAGCATCGAGGGCAACGCCGCGATGTGGCGGACGCTGCTCAGGCTGCCCGGCTTCGGCGCCGAGCGGCTGGAGCGGCTGTCCCGCCGGGCCGAGAGCCAGGCCGAGCTCCTCGACGGCTACCGGCTCCGCCTCGCGCCGCAGGCGTTCACCGCAGAGCAGACGTCCGGCGTCGACGTCGAGCGCACCTTCACCGTCGCGTCCTCGCCCGCGGGCGTCATCGGGTACCTGCGCGACTTCTCCCGCTCCGAGCAGTGGGACCCGGCCACCGTGACCTGCACGCGCCTCGACGAGGGACCGGTCGGGGCCGGATCCCGTTGGCGCACCGTGTCGACGTTCCTCGGCCGCAAGACCGAGCTGGTCTACGAGCTGACCCGCGACGACCCGGACGGCCTGCGGTTCGTCGGCCGCAACGACGTCGTGACCGCGACCGACGACATCTCGGTCACCGCCGCCACGGCGCCCGGCACCACCAGGGTCGCCTACCGCGCCCACCTCGAGTTCACCGGGCTGGCGAAGCTGGGGGCGCCGGTGGCGAAGCTCGCGCTGGAGAAGCTCGGCACCGACACGGAGAAGAACCTGATCCGCGTGCTCGGCTCGGTCGGCTGACCCCGTGCGGCGCGTCCGGCACGGGCGGCCGCAGCGGTAAAGGCAAAGGAAAAACGCAGGTCAGACCGCATTCCCCGGGGCAGGCGAGATCCATAGACTCCCTCGCGCCGGTTGGTGAGGCAGGTCCTTCCCCCTGTCCCCTCCGGCCAGAACGCAGAGGGAGATCCGGGGTGTTCGAGAACAACGTCACCAGGCGCGGCTTCGTCACGGGCGCGGCGGCGGTCGCCGGTCTGGCCGGTCTGTCCACCATCGCTCCCGGACTCGCCGGAGCCGACCCGAAGACGGGCGACCAGCACACCGAGGCCGAGATCAAGGCCGCCGAGGTCGGCGCGCTGGCCATGATGACGTTCCAGAAGATCGATGGAACGCCCGTCTACTACTGGCGGTCCAACCGCGGCAACACCACCGCGCGCAACTGGCAGGCCACCGACGCGTTCTACAACGCGCTCGTCGCCTGGATCCGCGACCTGCGCTCGCTGTCGTCGAGCTACGGCTCGATCAGCTACATCGTCTCCGCGGGCTTCTACGTCGACAAGCCGGGCCAGCACGGCGCCGGCACCGCGATGGACCTCGACCACGTCCGCTGGTCCGGCGGCACCACGATCTCGCCGCTCGACCAGGCCCACGCCTCGGGCACGGCGTCGGTCCGCAAGCGCTACCTCGCGACGGAAGCCGTGTGCCGGCGCCGGTTCCGCTACGTGCTCGACGGCTGGTACAACGCCGACCACGCCGACCACATCCACGCCGACTTCGGTGGCATGCCGGTCCGCGCGGTCAAGGACTCCGAGTCCGACACCAAGTTCGTCCAGGCCGTGTGCAACAACTTCCGCGGCGCCGGCCTCGCGATCGACGGCATCTGGGGCCCGAACACGACCAGCGCGTTCAACGGCCTCAAGTCGGCCCTGGGCGTGACCGGCGACCCGCACACCAGCTCGTCGGTGTGGCAGTCGATGCTGTCGAAGATCGCGACCAAGGGCTTCGCGAACCAGAACATCTGATCCCGCTCGTCGTCACGGCCAGGCCGGAGCCCGTTCTCTCCCGGGGCTCCGGCCTTTCGCGCGCTCGCGCCGACACGTTTCTCCGGCATTCGAAGAATGCGCGGGATGCCGGTTCGCTGAATTCCCGGACGTGCACACGACAAAGGCGCACCCACGTCGGGATGCGCCTTTTGGACGTGGAACCGGTTACCGCTGGGGTCCGCCGCCCATCGACCCGCCGAGGCCGAAGAGGATGCGCTGGATGAGCTCGGGATCGACGTCCGGCTCGTCACCCAGCGCCTCGGCGGCGGGGGAGCGGCGCTTCTCGCGCCGGGGCAGCGGCACCGCGGTGGCGTTCACCCCGGTCGGCAGCGGGAGCTCGCACCAGATCAGCTTGACGCCACCGCCGAGCTGGAGCTCGCCCGTGCGCAGATCCGGCGCGGTCGGCGGCATCGTGAACCGCGCGGCCTCCAGCTCGACGACGAGGTACTCGCCGGTCAGCCGCAGCCGCAGCGTGATCAGCCGCGAGGTCTTGGGGTCCGCGGACTCGACCGCGGCCTCGACCAGCGCGCACGCGACGGCCGAGCACTCCCCGATCATGTTGCGCAGGCGCCACTCACCGAGTGTGAAGCGCACGAACAGATCCGCGCAGTTCACCGCGGTGGGCACCGCGATGAGTGTCAGGTCGTCGACCTGGGCGGTCTGGGCGTTCGCCTGCATGCTGCCTCCGTTTCGCGTGCGGCGCGCGATCCGACGACGGTCACTCGAACGGCCGTCGCGGTGAGCCGGAATCTACATGGGTATACGGAGGAAGCAATGGCCTGGTTGACTCACCCGTCAAAAGTCACGCGTGGGTTACGGTGAGAGGGCGTCACGCTCACTCTGAGTAGATGTGTTCGCGCATTCCGTCACCGTGGTGGCCCAGCGCCGCAGGCGGGGAGTGGTGCCGGTGTCCCGGTCGCCGTCGGCCGTCGCCCGGACCGCGCGTGCCGCGGGCGGCGTGGTCATCGTCACATCCGGTACCGCCTGGTTCTCCCGATCCAAATGCGCGGAACGTGAACCGCCGACCGGCGACTTAAATATATTTAAGACGGATTAATCGTCTGAACGGTGGATTGGCGGCGCCCGGCGGTCGGCTAACTTCGTGCCAGATCGAAGAACAGATCCACCGACCTCCCCGAATACGCCGGTCCCCACACCTGGCGCCGAGAGCCCCGGCTGGTCCACCTCGTTTCACCGGTGTGGGAAGGCGAGCGCGCACCGCTCACCGGGTTCCTCCTCCTGCTCGGAGCCCGGTGGTGCGGCAGCGGTGCGCAGCAGCCGGCCGGTGCCCGCCGGCGGCGTCGGACCCGTCCCACGGTCCGCACGCCGCCGGCGGTGTTCTCGTCCGGCCCGTGCTCGGGCCCTAAAGCCTCCGGAGCCTCAATTGCACGCGTGCGCCACCCAGCGGCCCGCGGTCGACGTGGAGGGAGCCGCCCGTGCTCTCCGCGGCGCGGCGGGCGATGTCGAGCCCCAGGCCGGTGGAGCCGCCGCCGCTCGCGCCGCGGCGCACCGCGCGTGCGATGTCCGCGATGCCCTCACCCGCGTCCTCGACCACGAGTGCCACCAGATCGGCCTGGTGCACCAGTGCCACGGCGAACCGCGTGCCCTCCGGGGTGTAGCGGAAGACGTTGCCCAGCAAGGCGTCCAGGGCGGCGGTGAGGTCGGTGCGGGCCAGCGGCACGTGGGCCGGCTTGTCGGCGCCGCGCACGGTCCACGGCCGGTCCTGGTCGTCGGCGAGCGCGGACCAGAACACCAGCCGCTCGCGGACGACGCTCGCCGCGTCGGTGTCGCGGTCGTCCGCCCGCAGGCCGGACCGGGCGGCCTTGATGATCTCGCCGACCTCTCTCTCGAGCCCCTGAACGGCCGTGCGAATGCGGTCCGCACTCGACCCCTGTCCGAGGGCGTCCGCGTCCAGCAGCAGGGCCGTGAGGGGTGTTCTCAGCCGGTGCGAGAGGTCGGCAACCACTTCCCGTTCGGCGGCGAGCAGGTGCCGGACGCGTTCGGCCATGGCGTTGAACGCCTTGCCGGCCTCCGCGACCTCCGGCGGTCCCGTGACGGGCACGCGGACCGAGAGGTCACCCGCGCCCATCCGGCGTGCGCCCTCCGCCAGCGCCCTGGTCGCCTCGACGGCCCGCGCGCCCAGCCGGTCGGCGACCAGCACCGAGCCCGCGACCAGCCCGACCGCGACACCGGCCAGTGCCCACCAGGTGCCGATCACGCCGCGGGTGAGCTGCTCGTGCGGCACGAACGCCTCGATGATCGCGATCCCGTCCGCGCTGGTGGCCAGCGGTTGCAGGTAGGCGACGCCGTCCGGCCGTTCGACCGTGGACGCCGTCGCGAGGTTCTGCGCCTGCGCCAGGTCCTTCGCCGTGATGTGCGAGGTGCCATAGGTGCCGTTCTGGGCGTTGAGGTGCACGGCGAGCCGCTGCTGGGCGCCGTACTGGGTGCTCCGGATGGCCTGGCGGATCTCCTGGGGCTTCGTGGTGATCACCAGTGCCGGGATGAGCGCGGTGGCCTGCTTCTCGGCTTCGCCGAGCGCGCGCTCGTACGCGGCGTTGCGCACGACGATCGCGAGCGGCACGAGGAACGCCAGCGCCACCATGCTGGTCGCCGCGAGAGCGACCAGCACCAGTGACCGCCTCACCTCGGCGCGGCCAGACGCACGCCGACGCCGCGCACCGTGTGCAGGTAGCGAGGTTGTGCGGCCCGTTCGCCGAGCTTGCGCCGCAACCACGAGAGGTGGACGTCGAGCGTCTGGTCGTCGCGGGTGGACGGCCACAGGTTCGCGAGGATCTCGGCCCGCGGCACCACGTCACCCGAGCGGGCCGCGAGGTAGGAGAGCAGTTCGAACTCCTTGTGCGTCAACGAGAGCTCGCGTCCGTCCACAACGGCCCGGCGCAGGCTCACGTCGATCTCCAGGCCGCCGACCACGAGCTGCGTGCTGTCGCGGGCCCGCCGCAGCACCGCCTGCAGGCGGGCCTCGAGGTGCTCGCTGGAGAACGGTTTGACGAGGTAGTCGTCCGCGCCCGCGTTGAGCAGGCGGATGATCTCCGCCTCCTCGTCGCGAGCGGTCGCGATCACCACCGGGGTGTTCGTGACGCCGCGGATCATCCGCAGCGCGTCGCCGCCGTCGAGGTCGGGGAGCCCGAGGTCGAGCACCACGACGTCGTAGCCGGTGGCGGTGACTTCGCGCAAGGCCTCGATCGCGAGCGCGACACCGTGCACGATGTGGCCCTGGCCCGTGAGAGCGCGCGTGACCGCCGCTCGCACCACCGGGTCGTCCTCGACCAGCAGTACCGATGCCATGCTAGGGGAGGGTCCTCGCGGTGAGACGGTCGATCGGGTACCTGGCCGCCTGGGCGGTGGTGACCGCGGTCGCCATCGGCCTGTCCTGGCTCGGCATCCGGTCGGCGATGGCACCGGCGCCCGTGGCGGCGGTGGACGCCACGGCAGGTCCGGGTGTGCTGCCGATGCCGACCGTCACCTCGATCAGCGTCCCGGTGCCCGACGCGGGGCCCTCGCTCAGCCTGCCGCCTGCCCCGCCTGTCACGCCCACGTCCACCAGGCCTCCCGTGGTCAGCTCGTCCGTTCCGGCTCCTCCCAGTAGTACGGATGCGCGTCCCACCCCGGCTCAACTCCCGCAGGGGGAATGGCAGTCGGACGGCTCCTACGTCCACGCCTTCCACCTCCGGGGCGGTGACGTGGTCGTGCGGTACCGCCCGACGGGGGTGGAGGCGTTGTCCGCCACCCCGGGGGACGGGTGGTCGGTGGCCGTGGAACAGCCCGGCGGGCCGCTGGTGGTGAACTTCCGCACCGCCGCCGGCCGGTTGTCCCGGTTGGAAGCCACCTGGACGAACGGGCCGACGGCGCGCGTGATCGAGCAGTGAAGGCAGCCGTGCGGCGGGGCTACAGCCCGATGGCCTTGGCGATCTGCGCGGGCTTGAGCACCCGCAGGATCGCCTCGAACAGGTAGTAGTCGCCGTAGGGCAGCGAGACCTCCACGCCGTCCTCGGCCGGGCGGTTGCGGGTGCCGCGGGCCAGGACCGCCTCGGCGCGGGCCGAAGCGGTGGTGAGGCACGTGCCGACCAGCCCGTCGAGGATCTGCAGCGCCCGGTCGCGGTAGCGGTCCGAACCGGTGGCCTTGGCGAGGTCGAGCAGTCCGCAGGCGAGGATCGCGCCCGCCGACGAGTCCTTGACGTCGTGGGCGCCCAGCGGGGACCGGTAGTCCCACACCGGCACGTTGTCCGGGGTCAGCACGGACAACGCGTAGTCGGCCATCTTGCGCGCGGTGTCGCGGAACTCGCGCAGGCCCGTGCGGCGGTACATCGTCGTGAAGCCGTAGATGCCCCACGACTGGCCGCGCGACCAGCACGACGTCGGGCTGTAGCCCTGCACCGTGTTGGGACCGACCGCCGCCCCGGTGTCCGGGTCGAAGTCGAACACGTGCGGGGTCGAGCCGTCCGCGCGCAGGAAGTGCGCCTGCGTGGTCCGGGCGTGGGCGATCGCGATGTCGAGGAACCTGCGGTCGCCGGTCTGCTCGGTGGCGAACGCGAGCAGGTCCAGGTTCATCATCGTGTCGATGATGACGCGGCCCGCGTTGTCCGGCGTGCCGAGCCTGCCCCACGCGCGGAGGAACCTGCCGGCCGGGTTCCAGCGCTGCAGCAGCGTGGCCGCCGCCTCGATCGCGCCGTCGCGCCACCTGGTGCCGCCGGTGAGCCGGTGGGCGGTGACCCAGGAGGGGGAGAAGAGGAAACCCAGGTCGTGGTCGCGGGGGTCGAGCCGGCGCGGCGCCAGCCGCTCGTTCGCGGCCTCGGCCAGCGCGCGGAACCGCGCGTCGCCGCTGTCGAGGTGGGCGAGCCACAGCGTGCCCGGCCAGAAACCGCCGACCCAGCCGCCGTCGGCGACGTAGGTCCACTTCTCGAACCGGGTGATCTCCGGGAACGACGTGATGCCCGGTGCGACCGCCTTCAGCTTGGCGAGGCCGTAGTCGAGTGCGCCGCGCAGCTTGGCGGGCGAAGCGACCGCTTCGCCCGCACCGAGTGCGAGCCCGGTTCCGGTGAGCAGGGGAGTGGCCGCGGCAGACGCCAGGAGGGTGCGTCGAGACAGGTTCACGAGACTGTCCAGTCCCTTTCGTGTCCTTGCGCCCGGCGCCACACTGCCAGATCTGATCAAGGCCTGACAAGGAACGTCAAAAATTAATCCCTCCCCTTGTCGCGGGGCGCTGAACAGCGTAAAGGCGCTGCTGATCGATCAGATACGTGAACCTGCCGGATTTCGGCGGTGCGAATAGGAATGTTCACGAGGATGAACAGGTCGCGGACTGCGGGAAAGCTCGTCCCGATGTGTGGACCCGCAGAAGGATGAACGGTTTCCCGGCCGTTCGGAGGCACGCGTCGAAGGGTGCGGTGGCGGACCGGTTTTCTTGCGAACCACGCTCAGTGCGCGGCGTGCCAGACAGCGAAGGGCACGTCGATCTCGTCCCGGCTCAGGCCCCCGTGCTCGAACTTCGCGGACGGGTCGGGGATCGGGAACGCCGGCGACGCGGCCACCGCCACGACCGGGCCCGTCTCCGGCTGGGGCAGGCCGAGGTCGGTGGCGTGGTGCACGGTCGCCGTGGCGCCCAGAACCGTTGCCACGCGGTCGAAAACGGCGTCCACGCGGTCCGGCTTCGGGTAGAGCCACCTCGTCCGGCCCGCGCCGCCGGACGGGATCTCGCACTCCTCGCGCACGATCGCGTCCCAGGCCTCGACGAGCGCCGGGTCGGGGTCGACGGCGACCTGGCCGTGGTCGGAGTGCGCCACGACGGTCCACCCCGCCGCCGCCCACCGGGACGCGTGCGCGTCGAGCCGGAGCATGGCCTCGTGCACCGATTCGTCGTACCCGTTGCTCCGCACGTGGTCCTCGACGTTGACGTAGGTCCACAGGAACCGGGAGTCCGGCAGCGCCTTGTCGAGATCGGCGACGACGTTGGCGACGAGCAGCGGCGGATCCTCCGCCTGGGCCGCGAGTTTGTGCCGCGGAGATGAGGGTACCCGCGTGCACCCCCGCAGGAGGGCCTGTGCCCAGGTGCCTTCGAGGAGGTCGAGCTCCCTGGCGAGAACGGTGGCGCCGTGCCGCTGCAGAACGGTCGGCAGCACCGGGATCGCCGGCGTCCCGTTGATGGCGTGCACGAGGCCGGATCCGTTGCGGTACACCGTTCCCGGTACGCGGTGGACATCGGCGGACACGCCGGTCAACGCCGTCAGCAACGCCGTCGCGGAGGTGGAGGGCACCGTCGAGGAGAGCGTGGAGAGGGAGGCGGACAACCAGGTCTGCTTGGCGACGTCCGAAGAGAGGCCGTCCACGGTCAGGACGATCACGCCGCGGTCCGCACCGCTCAGGGCGTGGTCGAGCCGGGAAGGGATCTCCGCCAATGACATCGGCCGACTGTAACGCATCTCATCAGGTCGACATCTGGCCGTTCGGGCGCTTGGGCCCCCGCTGCGGGCAACGATGCGGTAAAGAAGACGTTTGCGGAGGAAGGTGACGGATGTCGGTCGGAGTTCTGGACGTCGGGTGCTTCAGCGCACACCTGGTTGTCGTGGACCGAGACTTGCTGCGTCCGTTGCTGTCCCACAAGGTCCGGCTGCGGCTGGACCGGGAACTGGGTCCGGACGGCGCCATCAGCGCCGGCGGCATCGACTCGCTGTGCGCCGCGGTGCTCGCCGCGCGCAAGAAGGCGGGCGACGTCCCGTTCCTGCCCTTCGCCACGTCGTCCGTCCGCGACTGCACGAACGCCGACGAGGTCATGCGCAAGGTCGCCAGACGCACCGGCGTCGAGCTGAAGGTGTTGTCGGGCAAGGAAGAAGCACGGCTGTCGTACACCGCGGCACGGCACTGGTTCGGCTGGGGCGCCGGTCCGATGGTCGTGCTGGACGTCGGCGGTGGCACCGTGGAACTGGCGTCGGGCACGGGCGCCGAGCCGGAGGTCGCGGTGTCCCTGCCGCTGGGGGCCAGGACGCTGACGCGGGCCGGCTTGACCGTTCAGGACATGCGGGCCGTGGTGCGCGAGCGGCTCGCCGCCTTCCCGCGCAACGAGACCGCTCGCGCCGTCGGCTGTTCGAAGGTCTTCGAGCAGCTCGCCCGGCTCGCCGGAGCGCGCCCCGACATCTACGCGCAGCGCCAGTTGAAGCTGAAGGACCTGGAGAAGTGGATCCCGCGGCTCGCGAAGCTGTCGGTGCGCGAACGCGCGGCGCTGCCGGGGATCTCACGCCACCGGGCTCAGCAGTCGCTGGCGGGCGCGGTGGTCGCGGAGGGCCTGATGCAGGCCTCAGGCCACGACGTCGTGGACATCTCGCCGTGGTCGACGAAGGAAGGCCTGCTGCTCGACCTGGTGGAAAGAGCCAGGGGGAGGCGGAACTCAGCGGCGTAGGGCGGTGACGGCGTCGTCGACGTCGGCGAACAACAGCAGGAGCCGGTCGACCGCCGTCATCTCCAAGGGGCGCAACACGGTCCTCGTGTCGCTGACGACGCCGAACTTCACGCCGAGCTGGTCGGCCTGGTTCTGGGTCTGCACCAGCGCGCGGATCCCCTCGGACCCGAAGAACCGGACCTCCCGCAGGTCGACGACCAGCGCGGGCGGTTTGCTGCCGAGCAGCTCGAAGAGCGTGCTGGTGATCGGAGCGGAAGACATCACGTCGATCTCTCCGGTGAGCGCGACGATCGGAATCGACTGGATGTAGGTCGTTCTTTGACGAATCTGGTTCATGGAGAGCTCCCGTCCACTTCGACCGTACGCGCCTACTCGCGGCCACCACAAGCAAAGCCGTTTTTCGCCAAGCCACGCCGGGTACACGCCGAAGGAGAAGAAAATCCCTGATAGACATCCCTGATAGACGAGGAGGAACCGTGTCGACCACGGAAACCGGTCACGTCACAGGCACGAAGGACAAGGACTACAACATCCTCTGGTTCACCGAGGCGTGCCTCGACAACGCGCTGCGGCTCGAGACCTACATCGCCGACGCCGAGCGCGACGGCGACACCGAGCTGGCGGACTTCTTCCGCAAGGCGCAGGCCGAGAGCCAGAAGGGCGCCGAGCAGGGCAAGCGCCTCCTCGCGTCGCGGCTCGCCGCCCAGTAGGAACGCCAGGGCCGGGAGCATCGTGGCCACCGGCACCCGCGACGGCGGTGCGCCCGGTGGCGACCTCCGGCGACGCCGGCCCGTGCCGCGGCAGACCCGGCGTTCGCCCGGCCTCCGGTGGGGTGCCGCCCGGCCGCACCCCACCTCCCGGGCCCTGGGCCCGGAGGGCGTGGCGGGCCGGGACCAGGCGGTGTGACGCGAGCGGGCAGTGCGCGACGGGCCGGGAGCAGGAGGCGCGGCGGCCGAGATCAGGCGGTGCTCGACGCGGGCCGGGACCAGGAGGCGCGGCGGGGCACGTCCGGTTCTCAGTCCTCCAACTGCGCCCAGACCACTTTGCCGTTGCCGTCGGGCGTGATGCCCCAGCGCACGCTCAGCGCCTGCACGAGCTGCATGCCCCGTCCTCGTGCCGAGTTGGTGTCGACGGGCCGCACCTGGGGCTGCGCGGACGACTCGTCGTGCACCTCGACGAGCATGCCCCCGGACTTCCTGCTCACGGTGAGCGTGATCGTCCCCTCGCCGTGGTCGATCCCGTTCGAGACGAGCTCGGTCACCACGAGCTGCGCGTCGTCGGCGAGGTCCTCGGACAGCCCCCAGGAGGCCGCGGCATCGCGCACCACCCGGCGTGCACGCGCGCAAGACCCGCCCTCGGCGGTCAGAATCACCCGCACCTCAGCCAGTGGGTCGTTCAACACAAGGCGCATCGTCGCACATCCGGTGGCCCGTTCGGATCTTTCAGCCCCCCGGTGGTCGCATGGTCGGACCTCGTGCTGCACGATTTGGGGCGCACGAGTCGGGCGTGGCGGAAGGAACGGCGACGATGGAGCTCAACGTCGGCAGCGAGGTCCAGCGGGGATGGCGAGTGCTCGCCGTCGCCGGTGAGCTGGACATCGACACCGTCCCCGTGCTGTCCGCACGGCTTGATTCGGACGTCAGCGGTGCTCACGCCGTCCTGGACCTGTCGGGGTTGCAGTTCATGGACTCGACCGGGCTCGCCCTGGTCCTGGACTGGCACCGGCGGCTGGCCGAGGCCGGGGGGCAGTTGCGGATCGCCTCCACCCAGGCCCCGGTCCGGCGGTTGTTCGAACTGGCCGACGTGGCCGAGGTGCTGAGCTTGCACGAGACGGTGGACGCCGCTGTGCAGGAGCCGGTGGACACCGCTCCGTAGACATCACCTGAGACGCCCCGGAGCCAGGCCCAGGGGCTCCGAGGGGCCTGTGCGGGGCTCCGGCGGGTGCTCGCCCCGGCGACCACCCGCCGTGGCGACGGGTCAGACCTCGGAGGACACACCCAGGTAGTAGGCGATCAAGCGGATCAGGTGCTCGGTGTCCACCGGCTTCGTCACGTAGTCGGTCGCGCCCGACGCCAGCGCCTTCTCGCGGTCGCCCTTCATCGCCTTCGCGGTGACCGCGATGACGGGGAGGTCCGCGTAGCGCTCCATGGCGCGGATGGCCGAGATCGTGGCGTTGCCGTCCAGCTCCGGCATCATGATGTCCATCAGGACGATGGCCACGTCGTCGTACTGTTCCAGAGCGCGCACACCCGTGATGCCGTTGTCGGCGTAGATGGCTTCCAGGCCGTGCAGTTCCAGCACGCTTGTCAGAGCGAAGACGTTGCGCAGGTCGTCGTCGACGACCAGCACCTTCTCGCCATGGAAGCGCATTGAGCTGGAAGCGGGCACGACCGGGGCGGGGGCGACGATCGGAGCCGGTTCCGGCAGGACGATGGGGTCGGAGCCCTCCTTGCCCAGGGGCAGGCAGAGGGTGAACGTCGAGCCGATCCCCGGTTCGGACCTCACGCGCAGCGCGCCGTTGAGGAGCTGAGCCAGTTCACGGCTGATGGAGAGGCCAAGGCCCGTGCCGCCGTACTTGCGGGACGTGGTGCCATCGGCCTGTTGGAACGCCTCGAAGATGACGGCGAGCTTCTCGGCCGGAATGCCGATGCCCGTGTCGTGCACGTCGAACGCCACGGTCGAAGGGTCGTCCATGCGCACGTGCAGGCGGATGCCGCCGTCGTGGGTGAACTTGACGGCGTTGGAGAGCAGGTTCCGCAGGATCTGCTGCAGGCGGTGCTCGTCGGTGCGCAGGGTCTCCGGGACGTCCGGGTCCACCTTGACCGAGAACTCGAGGTTCTTCTCGGCGGTCAGCGGCAGGCAGAGGGTCTCGACGTAGCGGACCAGCTCGTCGACGCGGACCGGGTCCTCGTGCAGCGTCATGTGGCCGGCCTCGACCTTGGTGAGGTCGAGGATGTCGTTGATGAGCTGCAGCAGGTCCGAGCCGGACGAGTGGATCGTGCGGGCGAACTCGACCTGCTTCGGGTTGAGGTTGCCGTCGAGGTTGTCGGCGAGCAGCTTGGCCAGGATCAGCAGCGAGTTGAGCGGTGTCCGCAGCTCGTGGGACATGTTCGCCATGAACTCGGACTTGTACTTCGACGCCGTCTGGAGCTGGCGCGCCCGGTCCTCGAGCTCCTCCGAACCGGCCCGCAGCTCCGCCGTGAGGCGCTGGGACTCGACGAGGAGGGCGTCGGTGCGGGAGTTGGCGAGCATCGTGTTCACGTTGACGCCGATGGCCTCCTTGAGCTGGTCGAGGAGGTCGAGGTGGACGTCGGTGAACTCGTTGAGCGACGCCAGCTCGATCACGCCGAGCGTCTCGCCCTGGAACAGGATCGGCAGGATCACCAGGTTGACCGGCGCCGACTCGCCCAGGGCGGACGACACGGTCAGGTAGCTGCCGGGGACGTCGGTGACGAGGATCGTCTTCTTCTCCAGCGCGGACTGGCCCACCAGCGTCTCGCCCATCGCGACGCGGGTCAGGCGGGCGGTGTCCAGGCGGAAGCCGTACGAGGCCGTGAGCTCCAGGGTCTGCTCGGCGTCGTCGTCCTCCTGGATCTGGAAGAACGCGCCGTGATGGGCGCTGACCAGCGGCGTCAGCTCGCTCATGATCAACGACGCCAGCGCGCGCAGGTCGCGGTGGCCCTGCATCAGGCCCGAGAGGCGCGCGAGGTTGGTCTTGAGCCAGTACTGCTCGCGGTTGGCCCTGGTCGTCTCCTTCAGGTTCGCGATCATCTGGTTGACGTTGTCCTTGAGCTCGGCGAGCTCGCCGGACGCGTCGACGGTGATCTGCCTGGTCAGGTCGCCCGCGGTCACGGCGGTGGCGACGGCGGCGATCGCGCGTACCTGGGTGGTGAGGTTCGAGGCGAGCTGGTTCACGTTGTCGGTCAGCTTCGACCACGTGCCCGCCACGCCGTCGACCTCGGCCTGGCCGCCCAGCTTGCCCTCGGTGCCGACCTCGCGGGCGACGCGGGTGACCTCGTCGGCGAACGAGCTGAGCTGGTCGACCATCGTGTTGATCGTGGTCTTGAGCTCCAGGATCTCGCCACGCGCCGAGACGTCGATCTTCTTCGACAGGTCGCCCTGCGCGACCGCGGTGGTGACCTGGGCGATGTTGCGGACCTGGTTGGTCAGGTTGTCCGCCATGAAGTTCACCGAGTCGGTGAGGTCCTTCCACGTGCCCGCGACACCCGAGACGCGCGCCTGGCCGCCGAGGATGCCCTCGGTGCCGACCTCGCGCGCCACACGCGTGACCTCGTCGCCGAACGCGCGCAGCGTGTCGACCATGCCGTTCAGGGTCTCGGCCAGGGCCGCGACCTCGCCCTTCGCCTCGACGGTGATCTTCTTCGACAGGTCGCCGTTCGCGACGGCGGTGGCGACGGCGGCGATGTTGCGGACCTGGTTGGTCAGGTTGTCCGCCATCAGGTTGACGTTGTCGGTCAGGTCCTTCCAGGTGCCGGCGACGCCCTGCACGCGGGCCTGGCCGCCCAGGCGGCCGTCGGTGCCGACCTCGCGGGCGACGCGGGTGACCTCCTCCGCGAACGACGAGAGCTGGTCGACCATCGTGTTCAGCGTCGACTTGAGCTCCAGGATCTCGCCGCGCGCGTCGACGGTGATCTTCTGCGACAGGTCGCCGTTCGCCACCGCCGTCGCGACGTGCGCGATGTTGCGGACCTGGTTGGTCAGGTTGTTCGCCATGAAGTTGACGTTGTCGGTCAGGTCGCGCCAGGTGCCGGCGACGCCCGGCACCTGGGCCTGGCCGCCCAGCCGGCCCTCGGTGCCGACCTCGCGCGCCACGCGCGTCGCCTCGTCGGCGAAGGCGGAGAGCTGGTCGACCATCGTGTTGATCGTGGTCTTGAGCTCCAGGATCTCGCCGCGGGCGTCGATCGTGATCTTCTGGGTCAGGTCGCCGCGCGCGATGGCGGTGGTGACCTGGGCGATGTTGCGGACCTGGGTCGTCAGGTTGTTCGCCATGACGTTCACCGACTCGGTCAGGTCGCGCCAGGTGCCGGCGACGCCGGGGACCTGGGCCTGACCGCCCAGCCGGCCGTCCGAGCCGACCTCGCGGGCGACGCGGGTGACCTCGTCGGCGAAGGCGGAGAGCTGGTCGACCATCGTGTTGATCGTCGACTTGAGCTCCAGGATCTCGCCGCGGGCGTCGACGGTGATCTTCTGGGTCAGGTCGCCCTGCGCGACGGCGGTGGTGACCTGGGCGATGTTGCGGACCTGGGTCGTCAGGTTCTCCGCCATGAAGTTCACGTTGTCGGTCAGGTCGCGCCAGGTGCCCGCGACACCGGGGACCTTCGCCTGGCCGCCGAGCTTGCCGTCCGTGCCGACCTCGCGGGCGACGCGGGTGACCTCGTCGGCGAACGAGCTGAGCTGGTCGACCATCGTGTTCAGGGTGTTCTTGAGCTCCAGCATCTCGCCGGAGACGTCCACCGTGATCTTCTGGGTCAGGTCGCCGTTCGCCACCGCGGTCGCGACCTGGGCGATGTTGCGGACCTGGTTGGTCAGGTTGTTCGCCATCGAGTTGACGTTGTCGGTCAGGTCGCGCCACGTGCCGGCCACGCCGGGCACCTTCGCCTGGCCGCCCAGGCGGCCGTCGGTGCCGACCTCGCGCGCCACGCGGGTGACCTCGTCCGCGAACGACGAGAGCTGGTCCACCAGGCCGTTCACCGTCGAGCCGAGCGTGGCGAACTCACCGCGCAGCGTCTGGTCCGACATGCGCTTGGTCAGGTCGCCCTCGGCCACGGCGGCGAGCACGCGGCTCAGCTCCGTCGTCGGCCGCATCAGGTCCTCGACCAGGCCGTTCACCGAGTCGGCGATCATCGACCAGCCACCGGCCGCACCCGCGGGCGCCACCCGTTCGGTGAGCCTGCCCTCCTGGCCGACCGCCTGCCGGACCCGGCCGAGCTCGCCGGCGAGCCACTGGTTGCGGTCCGCGATCTCGTTGAACACGTCCGCGAGCGCGGAGACCGGCCCGTTCCCCGGCACCACCAGCCTGCGGCGGAAGTTGCCGTCGCGCAGGTCCTTCATCGCCGAGAGAACCCGGTCGAGGGTCGCGTCCGTCTCTTCGTTGGCCGTGGTCACTCCAAGCCTCCGTGCCTCGGTGGTCGCGACCAAGCCTGCCACGTTAGGTTGGGAGCGAGGTAACTTGATGCCGCGATGCACGCAAACGACCCGCAGGAGGCCGTGATGATCCGGCCGTCTGCGCAGGACAGCAGCGGATGAGCAGCGTCGTGGGCATCGACCTGGACGGCTGGCGGCGCCTGGTGGACGGGCTGCGCGAAGCCGTCCTCGTCGTGGACCCGGCGGGGCTGGTGCGCGTGCGCAACGCCGCGGCCGCCGCCCGCTTCCCCGGGCTGGTGCCCGGTGAGCAGTTCGCCGTGCACGCCACCGGGCGCCAGCACGACCTCGGCGACGGCTGGAGCGCCTGGTACTTCACCGACACCGCGCTCGACCACGCCCACCTGCGGCTCGCCGGCGGCACGTCGCGCGAGGCCACGCTCAAGAACATCGTGCAGCTCGCCTCCGAGCTGCTGGGGGAGCACTGCGTCGCCGTGGTGCCCGCCACGCGCGACCGGCTGGAGTGGTGGCGCTGCGGTGGCGGCGAGCCGACGGTCGCCCGCACGCCGCGCCGGGCGTCCGTGCTGTCGGAGGTGCTGACCGGCGCCTCGGCCATGACGAAGATCACCTCATTGGGTGAAGGCGGCTGGGGCGTGCCGGAGGACTTCGGCTGCGGGCTGGCCGTCCCGCTCGGCGTGGGCGGCGCGCTGGTCGTGCTGCGGCGCGGCGATTTCGCGCCGCACGACGTCGAGCGCGTCCGGTTGTTCGGCAAGCACGCCGCCGTGGCCCTGGAGTCGTCGTCGAAGCTGACCGAGCAGCAGCGCATGATCGACGTGTTGCGCTCGGCGCTGCTGCCGCTGCCGCTGCCCGAGGTGCCCGGGGTCTCGCTCGCCTCGGTGTTCATCCCCGCCCACCAGCGCGCACTGGTCGGTGGCGACTTCTACGACGTGCACCCGCGCACGGACGGATCGGCGACGTTCGCGCTCGGCGACGTCTGCGGCCACGGCCTGGAGGCCGCGGTCCACAGCGGACGCGTGCGGCAGTCGCTGCAGGCGCTCTCGCTCGTCGAGACGAACCCGGTGCGGCTGCTGCACCTGCTGAACACCTCGCTGCGCGCCACCGGTTCCAAGCTCTTCACCACGATCGTCGTCGGCCAGCTCGTGCCGCTCGCGGACGGGGGAGTGAGCCTCTCGCTGGCCTCCGGCGGCCACCCCGCACCGCTGGTCCTGCGGGCGGACGGCACCGTGCAGGACGTGAGCGCGCCCGGAGCGATCGTCGGCATCCTCTCCGACGTCCGGTTCTCCAGCGAGCAGGTCACGCTGGCGCCGGGGGACACGCTGGTGCTGTACTCCGACGGGTTCACCGAGGCCCGCGCGCACACCAACCGCAGCGAGCTGTTCGGCGAACAACGGCTGCGGGCGGTGCTGAAGGAGTGCAAGGGGCTGCCGGCCGAGGAGATCGCGCGGCGCTGCCAGGAGGCCGTGCTCAAGTGGCTGGACCGCGACGACCACGACGACCTCGCACTACTCGCCGTGCAGGCGGTGTGACGGTCCGCCGTGTGAATGAACTTCCCGGCACAAGCGTTCATCCGCCGTTCGTTTCCCACGACAGGTTGACCGGTTGAGATCTGCGCATGTCCCACTCACACGATCACCCGCACGGTGATCACGCGCACCACCACCACCACCACGAGGTAGAGCCGGTCGAGGGCAGCTGGCTCGACCCCGAGGACGACCGCCCGTCATCGGTCGAGCGCCGCAGGTTCCTCGCGGGCCTGGGCATCGCGGCCGGGGCCGCCGGTGTCGCCGCCGCCGCCGGAACGGGCACGGCGCGGGCGCACGTCCCCGTCAACCCGTGGGGCGGCGGTGACCGCTGGTACTCCGGCGACCACCACATCCACACGCAGTACTCCGACGACGGCCAGTACACGGTCGAGCAGCAGGCGCGGAAGGCCCGCGAGTTCGGGCTCGACTGGATCGTGATCACCGACCACGGCGGTCCCGCGCACCAGAAGTTCTCGATCGACCAGGTCGCGCCGGACATCGAGCGCGCCCGCCGCGCGCAGCGCGACGTGCTGGTCTACCAGGGTCTCGAGTGGAACATCCCGGGCGCCGAGCACGCCACCGTGTTCCTGCCGCCCGGCAAGAACACCGTCGACATCCTCAGGGCCTTCGAGCTCGCCTACGACGGCCGCATCGCGAACAACACCGAGCCCCTCGCCCTGGCCGCCCTGCGGTACCTGGAGGCGCAGGTCCTCTCGGGACGGACCGAGATCGCCCTGATGTTCGCGAACCACCCGGCCCGCCGCGGCGTGGACAGCCCGCACGAGCTGCGCGGCTGGCGCGACGCGGCCCCCGGCGTCGCGGTCGGCATGGAGGGCGCGCCCGGCCACCAGGCCGCCGGCATCCCGAAGTCCGCGGGCGGCCCCGGCCGTGCGCGCGGCTTCTACGACATCGCCGCGCCGCTGCCCGAGTCGTTCCCCGGCTACCCGATGGAGGCCTACCGCACCCACGGCGGTTTCGACTGGATGACCGCGAAGGTCGGCGGTCTGTGGGATTCCATGCTCGCCGAGGGCCGCCCGTGGTGGATCACGGCGAACTCGGACGTGCACCAGGTCTTCGGCGACACCGTCACCCCGGGCAAGCAGGACTACGCCACGACGGGCTCGAAGGGCGCGCCGATCGACTCGGGCGTCAAGCAGACCGGCTACGGCGACTTCTTCCCCGGCCAGTACGGCGCCAACGTCGTGGGCGCGCGCTCGCGGTCCTACGTGGACGTCATGCGCGGCCTGCAGGCGGGCAAGGTCCTGACGGTGCACGGCCGCCTGATCGACGGCCTGGAGCTGCGCGTGCGCTCGCGCGACGACCTGCGCGGCGTGACGCTGGGCGGCCGGACCTTCGTGCGCCGCGGCGGCGACGTCGAGGTGACGATCGAGATCGACCGCGCCGCCGGGCCGAACTGGGCCGGTGCGGTCCCGGTCCTGGCCAAGGTCGACCTGATCTCCGGCCCGGTCACCGGCCCGGCCGTCGACCGCGACGTGTTCTCGGCACCGGAGACGGTCGTCACCAGGACCTTCGAGGTGCCGCGCAAGGGCAAGATCCGGTTCACGCACACGTTCAAGGGCGTCGAGCGGTCGTTCTACCTGCGGCTGCGCGGCAGCGACGGCAAGCGCCTGACCTCCGCCGGTGACCCGCTGATCGACGAGATCGCGAACTCGGACCCGTGGGCCGACCTCTGGTTCTACGCCAACCCGGTGTTCGTCGACGTGATCTGAGTGCCGATGACCGACAGCAGCCGCAGCTTCTCGTGGCTCTCGCTGCCAGGGGTGGCGGTGTAGACGAGCAGGTAGTGGGACTGGAAGGGGTCGAGCAGCGTCTGGCAGTGCAGTTCCAGCGACCCGAGCGAGGGGTGGACGAAGCGCTTGACCTCGTTCGGGCGGATGCCGACCTCGTGCGCGTCCCACACGGCACGGAACTCCTCGCTCCGTGCCAGGAGCAGGTCGGCGTAGTGGGCGGCGCGGGAACCAGGCCCGCGCCGCGTCACGGCCTCGCGCAGGCCGGAGGCGAACATCCGGCCCAGGAAGTCGTGGTCGGCGGGGTCGTACAAGGCGCGTGATGCCGGGTCGGTGAACCACCGGTAGCCCATGCTGCGGGCCGGACCGGTGAACCGCTTCGCGTCACCGGTGAGCGCGACCCCGAGCGGCGTCTGGCGGAGGGTCTCGCCGAGCTCGGTGACGATCTCGGCGGGGGTGTCGTGCAGGCGGTCGAAGATGCGCGCGAGGCCGGGCGTGACGTGGTCGCCGCCCCAGCCGCGGGCGGGCGCGCCGTGCCCGGCGAGCCGGAACAGGTGGTCGCGCTCGTCCAGCGACAGGTGCAGTCCCTGGGCGATCGCGGCGATCATCTCCGGGGACGGGTGCGGCCCGCGCTCCTGTTCCAGCCGGGCGTAGTAGTCGGTGGACATGTTGCACAGCGCGGCCACCTCTTCGCGCCGCAACCCGCTGGTCCTGCGCCGCGGTCCGCGCGGCAGCCCGATGTCCTCCGGTTGCAGCGCCTCCCTGCGCAGCCGCAGGAACGCCGCCAGTCCCGCTCTGTCGATCGCCACGTGTCCCTTTCTAACGCCGGTGCGCCGCCGTAGCCACGGATCGTCGAGTCCTGGATGAGCGCCGGCGCGTCCGGCCACTGTGGGGACAACACCACGACGAACCGAGGAGTGCCCATGGCCAGCAGGAAGTTCGACGTCGAGATCCCGGACCTGTCCGGCAGACGAGCCGTCGTCACCGGCGCCAGCGACGGGGTGGGACTCGGCATCGCACGCCGGCTGGCCGCGGCCGGTGCCGAGGTCGTCATGCCGGTGCGCAACCCCGCCAAGGGCGCCGCGGCCGTCGCCGCGATCCGCCGCGAGGTCCCCGGAGCCGAGGTGTCGCTGCGCGAGCTCGACCTGTCGTCGTTGCGCTCGGTCGCCTCGTTGAGCTCCGCACTGCTGAGGGAGGACAAGCCCGTCCACATCCTCGTCAACAACGCGGGCGTCATGACCCCGCCCGGACGGCAGACCACCGAGGACGGGTTCGAGCTGCAGTTCGGCACCAACCACCTCGGCCACGTCGCGCTGGTCATGGGCCTGCTGCCGCTGCTGAAGGCCTGCCGCGCCCGCGTCACGTCGCAGATCAGCATCGCCGCGAGCCAGAACGCCATCAACTGGGACGACCTCAACTGGGAACGCTCGTACAGCGGCCAGAAGGCCTACAGCCAGTCGAAGATCGCCCTCGGCCTGTTCGGGCTGGAGCTCGCCCGGCGCAGCGCAGAGGAGGGCTGGGGTATCACGAGCAACCTCTGCCACCCCGGGATCGCGCCCACCAGCCTGCTCGCCGCCCGGCCGGAGATCACCCGTGCCTCCGACACCCTCGGCGTGCGGCTGATCCGCCTCCTGTCGGCTCTCGGGGTCGTCGTCGGCACCGTCGAGTCGGCAGGGCTCCCGGCTCTTCTGGCCGCGACGTCTCCCGAACCCGGTGTCTTCCACGGGCCGAGCGGACCCGCTCACCTCGGCGGGCCGCCCGCTGAGCAGGAGCTCTACAGCCGGCTGTGCAGCACGGAGGAGGCCCGGCGGGTGTGGGAGGTGTCAGAGGAGCTCGTCGCCACCGGACTCCGCACCGGCGGCTGAGCTAGCGCACGCCGTGCGGGCGGAACTGGACGCTGATGCGCGGCCCCACGACCTTCGACGTCTTCGGGATCGCGTGCTCCCACGTCCGCTGGCACGACCCGCCCATCACCAGCAGGTCTCCATGCCCCAGCGCGTACCGGTGCGCCTCACCGCCGCCCCGAGGCCGCAGCAACAACGCCCGAGGCGCACCGACGGACAGGATCGCCACCATCGTGTCCTCCGTCTGCCCGCGGCCGATCGTGTCGCCGTGCCACGCCACGGAGTCGCGCCCATCGCGGTAGTAGCAGAGCCCGGCGGTGGTGAAGGACTCGCCCAGTTCGTCCTCGTAGTGCTCGGACAGCATCGAACGCGCGGAGGACAGCACGTCGGACGGCAGCGCGCCGGAGTAGAAGCAGAGCAGGCGCGGCACGTCGACCACGGTGTCGTACATCTGGCGGCGTTCCGCCCGCCACGGCACCCGGTCGACCAGCTCGTCGAACAGGGCGTCGGCGCCGGACAGCCAGCCCGGCTGCACGTCGACCCACGCGCCGGCGGACAGCGTCGTGCGGCGCGGGGCGAGCGGGGCCAGTGCCGGCTCCGCCTCCAGGTCGAACAGTGATCCCTGGCGCATGAGCGCAGCATAATCGAACAGGTGTTCTACGGCGACAGCACCGACCACACGGCGTCGGCGACCAGTTCCCTTGCGGCGTCCAGGTCGAAGACGCCCAGCAGGAAGCGGCGCACCGACTCGTGCGCGGGGCCCATCGCCACGGGTTCCAACGCCCACGGCGGGATGGAACACAGCTCGCCGGACGCCATCCGGTCGAGGAACCACGCGAGGACCGGCGCGAACTCCGCCTGCTTCGCCACCGGGTCGGCGTGGTCGGGTGCGGCGTAGAGGAAGCGGGCGCGGTTCGGGTTCGCGATCACCCAGTCCAGGTAGCGCAGCGTCAGGTCGCGCACGGCCACGCCCGGCGGGCGCGAGTCGAGGGCGGGGAGCATCGCCGCCACGCAGCGGGCGTAGCTGTCGGCGTAGAGCTGGGCGAAGACGCCGGCGCGGCTGCCGAAGTGGTGGTAGATGCTGCCGTTGGACATGCCGGACCGCTCGGTCAGCGCCGCGATCGTCACGGCGTCGAGACCGCCTTCCTCGACGAGCTTCAGCGCGGCGTTGAGGAGGGACTGTCGTCGGTCGGCCACGCCGGTTAGAGTACCGCTCTGGAGCGATGCTCCAGAGAAGGGGAGAGCGATGGCGCTGTCGATTCCCGGGCTGCTGCGCGAGCGGGTCGCCCGCACGCCCGACGCCGAGGCGATGCGGTACCGCGACGGCGGTGGGTGGGTGTCGCTCACGTGGGCCGAGCTGCAGGAACGGGTGGCCGCCGAGGCGTTCGGGCTGCGGGCGGCCGGGCTGCGCAAGGGCGACCGCGTCGCGTTGATGGGCGCCACCTGCATCGAGTGGATCGTCACCGACCTCGCGGTGCTCGCGGCCGGCGGCGCCACGACCACCGTCTACCCGAACAGCACCGAGGCCGAGGTCGCGCACATCGTCGGCGACTCCGGCAGCCGGATCGTGGTCGTCGAGACCGACGAGCACGCCGGCCTCGTGCCGGACGGCGCGGAGGTCCTGCGGTTCGGCGCGGTGCCGCGCGGCCGGGGCGACTACGACGCGCTGGTCGACGAGCTCGGGCCCGGCGACCTGGCGACGTTGATCTACACCTCCGGCACGACCGGCACGCCCAAGGGCGTCGAGCTCACCCACGACAACTGGCTCACGACGGCCGAGGCCATCGCGTCGCTGGGCATCCTCCGCCCGACGGACCTGCACTTCCTGTGGCTGCCGCTGTCGCACGCGTTCGGCAAGGTGCTGACGATGGCGATGATCGCCGCCGGTGTGCCGACGGCCGTCGACGGCAGCGTCGAGCGGATCGTGGACAACCTCGGCGAGCTGCGGCCGTCGATCGTGGCCGCCGCGCCGCGCATCTTCGAGAAGATCCACGGCAGGATCGTGGCGGGGGCGCGGGAGAAGGGCGGGCTCACCGAGAAGGTCTTCCGGTGGGCCGACCGCGAGCACGGGCCCGCCACGCGCTGGCTCGCGGACCGGCTGGTGTACCGGAAGCTGCGCGACCGCGTGGGCGGCAGGATCCGGTACTTCGTGTCGGGCTCGGCACCGCTGGCCGCGGAGATCGCGGAGTTCTTCGCGCGGGCCGGCCTCCCGATCCTGGAGGGCTACGGGCTCACCGAGTCGTCCGCGGCGACGTTCTTCAACCGGCCCGGCATGATCAAGATCGGCACGGTCGGCCCGCCGATCCCCGGCATGGAGGTCAAGATCGCCGAGGACGGCGAGGTCCTGCTCTCCGGGCCCGGCGTCATGCGCGGCTACCACAACCGGCCCGACGCCACGGCCGAGGCGCTGACCGGCGGCTGGCTGCACACCGGGGACATCGGCGAGCTCGACGACGCGGGCCGGTTGACGATCACCGACCGCAAGAAGGAGCTGATCAAGACCTCGGGCGGCAAGTACGTGGCCCCCACCCGGATCGAGAGCATGATCAACGCGGCGTCGCCCTACATCAGCAACGTGATCGTGCACGGCGACCGCCGGAAGTACTGCGTGGCGCTCGTGACGCTCGACCCGGACACCGCGCGGAACCTCGCCGACCCGGAGGCCGAGGTCGGCACCGCGATCGACGCGGTCAACGCGCAGCTCGCGCGACACGAGACGATCAAGCGCTTCGCGGTGCTGGAGCACGACTTCAGCGTCGAGGACGGGTTGCTGACCGCGTCGATGAAGCCCCGCCGCCGGGAGATCGAGAAGCGCTACGCCGACGTGCTGGACGGCCTGTACTAGCGAGCCGCCCACCGGCGGAAGCGGTGGGCGGCTCGCCGGTGTGCTGCCGGTGTGCTCTCAGCGGCGTTCATCGTCGCGCTCGACCTCGACGCGCTCCTTGCGGATCTCGTCGCTGACGCCCTGCTGCTCGGTCACCACGTCCTTCTCCAGGCGGACCCGTTCGACGGCCTCGGCGCGCTTCTGCACCACCGGTTCCTCGCGGTGCAGCGTGACCTCGGCCTGCTCGTCGGCGAACGCCCTGCCCGTGCGGTCGGTGCCGCCCTCCACGGGCTCGCGGACGATCCGGACCTCCTCGTGCGTCACCGGCACGGTGACGTTGCGCTGCTCGGTGACCGTGCGCTTGACCAGCCGCACGCGGCCCGCCTCGACGTTGCGGGTGCCGACGTCGAGCTTCTCCTCCGAGAGGACCACCTCGGCCGCGTCGGGCTCGACGCGCGCACCGTGCCGCCCGGTGGCCTGCCCGCCGTCGAGCCGGTCGTGCTCACCGGTCTTGGCCTGCGGGATCATCCCGTAGTGCCGGTAGAGCGCCTCCTGCTCCTCGTCGGAGATGTGGTCGTCGAAGGTGTGCACGCTCGGCGCCTCGTCGACCTGTTCCTTGGCGATGGGGACGGTGATCGTGCCGTCCGCCATCTTCGCCTGCTGGATCGGGACGAAGCTCTGCCTCATGCCGAGCAGTCCCGAGTTGACCTCGGCCCACACCGGTGCGCCGGTGCCGTCCTCGAGCCACACCTGCTTGACCGAACCGATCTTCTCGCCCTTGTTGTCGATCACGTCGCAGTCGTACAACGCCTCAACTTGCGTCTGATCGATCATCAGTGCCGTCCCTCCGCGTTGGCTGTCGGCTTGCCAGCGCGAAGTACCCGCCACCGCGAATTTCTCCCGGGGGCCCTCTGACCAGGTGACCGTGCCCCCACCGCAATTCAGCCGGTCGGATGACGGCCGGCTCACCAGGGGACGACGCCCTCGTCGTCGAAGAAGCCGCCGCGGGGCCCGTCGTCCGGCAGGGTCGCGAGCCGGATCGCGATCGCGGCGCCCTGCTCGGGAGTCCGCGGCGCGGCGAAGCCGGTGAAGTCGGTCGCGACGTAGCCGGGGCAGCACGCGTTCACGATCACGTTCGTGTCGGCGAACGCGCGCGCGTACTGGACGGTGATGCTGTTGAGCATCGACTTCGACGGCGCGTAGGCGGCCATGATCGGGCCGGTCCGCAGCGTCAGCGAGCCCATGGTGCTCGAGACGTTGACGATCCGCGGCGAGGCGGCGCGGCGCAGCAGCGGCAGCACCGCGTTCGTCACCCGGACGACGCCGTTGACGTTCGTGTCGAGGACGGTGCGCACGACGTCGAGGTCGAGCGTGGTGGGGTCCTGCGCCCCGTCGCCGACCGGACCGGAGATCCCGGCGTTGTTGACGAGCACGTCGAGCCGCCCGGCCGTCTGCTCGACGGTCGCCGCGGCGGCGGCGGCGCTCTCGTCGGAGGTGACGTCCAGGGCGACCCCGAACGCGTCGACGCCCGCGGCGTGCAGGCGCTCGACGGCTTCCTTGCGCCTGATGTCGTCGCGGGCACCCACCGCCACGGTGAAGCCCAGCGCTCCCAGGCCCTGTGCGATGGCGTGGCCGATTCCCTTGTTCGCGCCGGTGACCAGCGCGGTCTTCGTGTCCTTCACGGAACCCATGCTCGGCGTGCCGCCGGCCCGCCGTCCAAGATCGATCCAGTAAGCCGTGATACCCGCCGGGTATCAGCGTAGGCTCCCGCGGGTGGACGACGTCGAGACCCGCGAGCTCAGGTACTTCGTCGCCGTCGCCGAGGAGCTCCACTTCGGACGCGCCGCCGCCCGGCTCGGGATCGCCCAGCCGCCGCTCTCGCGCGCGATCCACCGGCTGGAGCGGCGGCTCGGCGTGCGGCTGCTCGACCGGGACCGCCGCGGCGCGGTGCTCACCGCCGCCGGCGAGGTGCTGCTGCGGGAGGCCAGGGCGGCGCTCGACGCGGTCGCCGCCGCCGTGCGCAGGACGCGGCGGGCGGGGAACCCTGACCGGCCGCTGGTGCTCGTGACCAAGGCCGGGGCGTCCCACGAACTGCTGCGCCGGCTCCTCGACGCGCAGGCGGGCGAACCCGGCGCGGCACCGGTCGAGGTCCTCCTGTGCGAGGTCGGCGAACAGGCGCACCGGCTGCGCGACGGGCAGGCCGACGTGGCGCTCATGCACCGCCCGTACGACGACCTCGCCGGCTTCGACACCGTGGACCTCCACGTCGAGAGCCAGGTCGCGATCGTGCCCGCGGCGCATCCACTCGCGGCACACGACCGGCTCACCCTGGCGGAGGTGAGCCACGTGCCGGACCTGCCGATCGCCCGCTGGCCGCGGCTCGACGGGACCTATCCCGAGGGGCCGGGACCGGAGGTGCGCACGCAGTCGCAGCTCGCCCAGCTCGTGGCACTCGGCAAGACCCTGCTCGTCATCCCCGCCTCCAGCCGCGCCTGGCAGTGGCCGGAGCACGTCGCGGTGCCCGTCGTCGACGCGCCGGAGGTCACCACGGTGCTCGCCTGGCCGCCGGGCGGGTACTCCCCGGCACTCGCCTCGCTCGTCCGCTCGGCGGCCGGGCTGCGCGACACCCCGCGGCCGCTCCCGGCCGAGGACCCGCGGCCGGGCTCGCCGGGGGCACCGGCGGTCAGTCGCTGATCTGCGGGTCGACGGCTCTTCGTCCGGCTCGGCGCAACGGACGCCCGACCCCGGCACGAGGTGGCCTCGACGCCGGTACCCGGCACCGAGGCCACCCGCCGCGGATCAGTCGCAGACGGCACCGCGCGAGGCGGAGCCGACCAGCTTCGCGTACTTGGCCAGCACACCGCGTTCGTACCGCGGGGGCAGCGGCGCCCAGCCCTCGCGGCGGCTGTCCAGGTCGGCGTCGACGTCGAGGGTGCCCTCGGCGACGTTGAGCGTGATCCGGTCGCCGTCGCGCACGAACGCGATGGGCCCGCCGTCGACCGCCTCCGGTGCCACGTGCCCGACGCAGAGCCCTGTCGTGCCGCCGGAGAACCGGCCGTCGGTGAGCAGCAGGACGTCCTTGCCGAGGCCCGCGCCCTTGATCGCCGCGGTGATGGCGAGCATCTCGCGCATGCCCGGCCCGCCCTTGGGACCCTCGTAGCGGATCACCACGACGTCGCCCGCGGTGATCGTGCCGTCCTCCAGCGCGTCCATCGCCGCGCGCTCGCGGTCGAACACCCGCGCGGTGCCGGTGAAGACGTCGGAGTCGAAGCCGGCGGACTTGACCACGGCGCCCTCCGGGGCGAGTGAGCCCTTCAGGATCGTGATGCCGCCGGTGTGGTGGATGGGCTGGTCGAGCGCCCGCAGGACGAGGCCGTCCGGGTCCGGCGGGGCGATGTCGGCGAGGTTCTCGGCGACCGTGCGCCCGGTGACGGTGAGGCAGTCGCCGTGCAGCAGACCGGCGTCCAGCAGCGCCTTCATCACCACGGGCACGCCGCCGATGCGGTCGACGTCGGTCATCACGTGCCGTCCGAACGGCTTCACGTCGGCCAGGTGCGGCACGCGCGCGCCGATGCGGCTGAAGTCGTCCAGGGTGAGCTCGACGCCGGCCTCGTGCGCGATGGCGAGCAGGTGCAGCACGGCGTTGGTGGAGCCGCCGAACGCCATGACGACGGCGATGGCGTTCTCGAACGCCTCGCGCGTCATGATCTGCCGGGCGGTGATGCCGCGCCTGAGCATCTCCACCACGGCCTGGCCGGACCTGCGCGCGAACCCGTCGCGGCGGCGGTCGGTGGCCGGGGGAGCGGCGCTGCCGGGCAGCGACATGCCCAGCGCCTCGGCCGCGCTCGCCATGGTGTTCGCCGTGTACATGCCGCCGCACGCGCCCTCGCCGGGGCAGATCGCGCGCTCGATCAGGTCGACGTCCTCGCGGCTCATCAGCCCGCGCGCACAGGCCCCGACGGCCTCGAACGCGTCGATGATCGTGACTTCCTTCTCCGTGCCGTCGGTCAGCGTGACGCGGCCGGGCAGGATCGACCCCGCGTAGAGGAACACGCTCGCGAGGTCGAGCCGTGCCGCGGCCATCAGCATGCCCGGCAACGACTTGTCGCAGCCCGCCAGCAGCACGGAGCCGTCCAGGCGCTCGGCCTGCATCACCGTCTCGACGCTGTCGGCGATCACCTCGCGCGAGACCAGCGAGAAGTGCATTCCCTCGTGGCCCATCGAGATGCCGTCCGACACGGAGATCGTGCCGAACTCGAGCGGGTACCCGCCCGCCGCGTGCACGCCGTCCTTCGAGGCCTTCGCGAGGCGGTCGAGCGACAGGTTGCACGGCGTGATCTCGTTCCACGACGAGGCGACGCCGATCTGCGGCTTCTCCCAGTCCTCGTCACCCATGCCGACGGCCCGGAGCATGCCGCGCGCGGCGGTGCGCTCCAGGCCGTCGGTCACGTCGCGGCTGCGTGGCTTCACGTCCGGTGTCTCGGTCATGCGGGCACGCTAGCCGTTCCTAGGACGGGTTCGCCGCGTGGGTGAGCGTCTCCCAGGCGGTGAAGAGGTTGTCCGTCCCCTGTGGACGCTGGCTCTCGGTGTAGCGCTGGGTGCTCGGCATGGGGATGCCCAGCCGGGTGTTGAGGGCGGTGAAGCTGACCTCCGAGGTCGGCCCGAGCTCGCGGGAGTAGCTCCCGCCGCACAGCCACGACGGCACCGGTTCGCCGTTCTGGTACTTGGTGTGCAGGCCCCACGCGTGCCGCATCCGCTCGCGGATCTCGCCCCAGACGTCCTGGCCCTGGTGCCGCGCGGTCTCGGCGAAGTGCGAGGCGGCGCTCAGCCCGTACGCGGTGTGCGCGAAGTCCCGGCAGGTCTCCTGCGCGAGACCGTCGACGAACGTGGACTGGTTGTGCCAGAAGGCGATGATCTCGTCCCTGGTGTCGATGCCGCTGCCCGGCGGTGTCCTCGGCAGCGCGCCGTCGGTGCTCAGGTAGATGAACGCCTGGATGCGCGTGTGGAAGATGCCGACCGCCTTGTCGTACGCGGCGCGGTCCTCCAGGAACACCGCGATGCCGAGCGTGGCCTCCATCATGCTCAGCTCCCAGTTGCCGGTCGTCTTCGCCCGGCCGTTCTGGATCTCCGGCAGGTAGACGTCGCGCAGCATGGTGCCGAACCTGGCGCTGTCCGCCCAGTTGCCGCGGACGTGCTTGATGATCTCCGCCGCCTTGGGCCAGCTGCTCGCCGACCACGCGGTCTGCAACGGGGCGTTGGAGCCGGTGTGGTCGCGGATGGTCGCCGACCAGGCGTCCATGATCTGGATCGCCTTGGCCGCGTACCGGTCGTCGCGCGTCACGTACCAGGCGAGGGACAGGGTGTACGCGGCGATGGCGTCCTCGCGCTCGTCGGTGCAGCCGTGGTTGGGGTTCGAGTAGGAACCGCACTCCACGACGGCGCGTGGCCGCGGGGTCCGGCTGAGGTCGGCGTACTTCGACGCCATCATGCGGTCGTAGGCGAGCTTCCACGGCTGGGCGCCGGCGAGGACCTTGGCGCGCATGAAGTCCAGTTGCGGGCGGGAGACCACGACGCCGGGGTGGGCGAACGTCGCCGGTGCCGCGGTGGCGGCGGAACCGGCGACCGGTGCCAGCAGGCTGGCCAGCAGGGCGATCAGCACCGTGCAGGAACGGATGACCATGCCGCCAGTGTCAGCGGCCCGTACCTCGTGGTCAATCATGCCCGAACGGGGTTCAGGGTGATGAACGATTCCCCGCCGGGCAAAGGAAATCCCCCGGTGCGCGGGAGGTGCACCGGGGGATCTCGACTACCTGAACAGCGTGCTCAACGGGTCACTCGCGGCACTTCTTGCCGGTGTTCACGCAGTTGACCAGGCGGTTCATGATCTTCTGCGACATCACGTTCGCGAAGTCGTCGTGGTCGGTGAGCGGGTTGTGCTCCTCCTCGGGGAAGGAGTCGACCAGGTAGCGGCCGTCCTTCTGGACGTCCAGCGGGATGTCGTAGGTCAGCGAGATGCGGAGCTGCGGAACGGCCTTGAAGCCCTGCTTGCACTTGCCGTTCTGGTCGGGGAACACGATGTGGTCGCGGTGGTTCGCGGAGTCGATGTTCTTGCCGTCCCAGCAGCTCGGGAAGTCGTGGACGCGCTTGACCTTCGAGCCCTGCGGGCAGATCGGGTACTTGTCCATCAGGACCTTGTCCTCGAAGCCCGTGCAGGTCCAGGAGGCCTTGGCGTTCTTCGGGCCGTTCTGGCCGGCCTTGGCGTCGCCGTAGAGCACGCGCAGGAACTTGGGCATCGCGACGACCTTGCCGGTCGGGCTGCCGCGGAAGGTGAGGTCGACGACGGCCGGGCGCTGGATCTCGCCCTCGTTGCCCTCGAGCTCGTTCTCCGCGTTCTCCTCGGGGTTGTTCTGGTTCTTCTTGTTCTCGGTGCCCTCGGCCTGGGCGGCGTCGCTGTTCTCGCTGCCGTCGTCGATGCCGGCGTTGTTCTGGTCCTTCACCGCGCAGGCAGCGGCCGGGTTCAGGTCGGGCGCCTGCCGGCCCTGGCGGCTGAACGCCAGCATCATCCGGTTGAGGATGGCGGCGCGCTTCTCGCGAGTCGGGCCGACGATGACGTTGTCGCGGTCCTGGGCCTTGGTCTGCTCGAGCTTCTTCTCGGCCTCGCCGGTGACCTTCTCGATGTTCTCGAGCTCGCGGTCGATCTCCGCCTGGGCCGCCTCCGGCACGTCCTCCGGGAGCAGGGAGGCGACATCGGGGCACTCGAGGGTCGGCGCGGCCTTGTCCGCCTTGTCCTTCTCCTGCTGCGCCTTGTCGTCCTTCTTCGGCGGCGCCTGCTCCTGGCCCTCGCCGGCCTCCGCCTCTTCCTCCTCGTCGATGATGCGCACGACGGGCCAGAAGTAGGCGGACTTGTCGCCGTTCTTGCAGGTCGTCCCGGCCCGTTGCAACGACTTGTTGTTCGAGTCCGCGTTCGTGGAGAGGTTGCCGACGTAGTCGTGCAGGTGCTGGGCGCCGTTGCGGACGCCGGGCTGCGCGATGAAGTTGTCCGGGTTGAAGTGCCCGTTCTCGTTCCGGCCGCAGTCCACGGTGAACGTACCCGTGGTGGCGTCGTTCTCCGGTTTCGGTTTCTTGACGTTCGGCTTCACCTTGGTGATGTCGACGAACAAGCTCTTGTCCGCTCCGTCGGCGAGCGCGGCGCCATCAGAAGAACTGATGGCCACCACCGCGGCGCCGCCAGCGACCACGGCCATCGCGGCCGCGGCGGCCGTGAGCCAGATCGTGGATTTCCTCCGGTGAATAGCCATTTGCCACCTCGTGGTAGTCCGATAAAACGGCATGGTGAAGCTGACGGCGGTATGGGCCGCTATCTTCGGTTTGAACCTGGGTGTTTGTTTTTTCTCAGTACGAACGAGATTTCCGCCGTGTTTTCTTGGATCGCGATATCATTCGCATCCCCACCAGCGCGAGCGCGAGCACGCCGATCGCCCCGAAGAAGACGCCGTTGTTGTCACCGAACACCCCTTGTTCCGCGGTGCGGGTGAACCTGGTGCCCTGCGGCACGGTCGGGATCACACCGTCGGTGGGGTTCGCCGACTGCTCGGCCGCCTGGTCGCCACCGGCGTCCGGTGCGGCGGTGCCGTCGGCGTTCGCCGTCGGCGGGGCGAGCGGTTGCGGTGACTCCAGGCCGGCGAAGTCGACGCGGCCCGTCTCCTCGAGCACCTTCATGTGGTCGAAGACGGTGATCATCGCTTGGGTGGAGAGGATGCGGATGAGCTCGTTCTTGGTGCCCGCCCGGATCTGCGCGGCGTAGGCGTAGACCTTGCCGTGTGCCGCGCGCAGCCGGTTGGCGAAGACGACGTCGAACTCGTCGCCGTTCGCCGCGTCCATCTCGGCCAGCCAGCCCTTCTGCTCCTCGGAGGCCTCCGTGGGCAACGTGTGACCGAGCAGGACGCCCGCCCGGTTCACCACGTTGTCCAGCAGCGTGTGCCCCTCGATGAGGTGCTTGCAGGCTTCCTGGATCTTGGGCTGGTCCGGCCGCTTGGCCTTGCCCTTGTCGCCCGCCGGCTTCTCCCACAGCCCGGCCTGCTTGACCCGGTTCATGAAGTCCCGGTCGGCGGGTCCGAGCGGTCCCCACTGCGTCTGCACGACCTCGTCACCCGTGCCGCCGCTGCCCGGCGGCGGGGTCGAGATGGGCGTGGACGGCGTGGTGGCCGGCTGGCCGGTCGCGCTCCCGGTGCCGATCAGCACGGCCAGCGCGCAGCCGGCCAGCGCGACCAGCAGTCGCGTCGGCATCGCCAAGTCCATGGGGAGTCGCACGAACTGGAGTACGGCCACGGGCCGGAGCGCGCCTCAGTTCGAGACATCGGCGTTATTGAACCGTTATCCGGAACCGCGCAACCACGGCCTGATCGAAACGACCTAAAATCCTGAGCATGAGCAAGCGGTTCGTGGCGCTGGGGGACTCGTTCACCGAGGGGGTGGGCGACGACGACCCCGGTCGTCCCAACGGGGTGCGGGGCTGGGCCGATCGCGTCGCCGAGGTGCTGGGCGCGGCCGACCCCGAGTTCACCTACGCCAACCTGGCCGTGCGCGGCCGGCTGCTGCCGCAGGTGCTGGCCGAGCAGTTCGAGCGCGCGCTGGCGATGAAGCCCGACCTCGTTTCCCTGTACGCGGGCGGGAACGACCTCATGCGGCCGAAGGTGGACATCGACGCGTTGATGCGCCGCTACCGCGCGGCCGTCGCACGGCTGGTCAACGCCGGCGCGAAGGTCATCCTCTTCACCGGCGTCGACGGCGCGGACGACCCGGTGTTCCGCAAGATGCGCGGCCGCGTGGCCATCTACAACGAGCACGTGCGCGCGATCGCCGCCGAACACTCGTGCGTCCTGGTCGACATGTGGGGCATGCGGCAGTTGTGCGACCGCCGCATGTGGTCTCCCGACCGGCTGCACCTCAACTCGCTCGGGCACACCGAAGTCGCGATCTCGGTGCTCGACGGGCTCGGCGTGTCGCACGCGCTGACCCGGACCGTGCTGGGGGTGGCGCCGCTGGTGGACCGGCGGGTCCGGCGGTCGGAGGACCTGCGGTGGGCCCGGGAGCACGTCGTGCCGTGGGTGTTGCGGCGGTTGCGCGGGGAGTCGTCCGGCGACGTGATCAAGCCGCGGTGGCCGGAGCTGCTGCCGCCGTTGTGATCGGCTGACCCACGGCCGGAACTGGCCGAGAACCGGTTCCAGTCGAGCTGGTCAGTCCCGAGAACGTGTTGTATCAGCATTCGTCCACAGCTTGGCCGACTCTTGTGCAAAGCCTGGTCAAACGACTGAAGCTCGCTCCGGTGACGCGGTTGCGCCGCATTGTTTGCAGATAGAACGCGTTCTAGAAAATCGGTCGGCCACACGGGTGAAACCGCAGGCCGGCGATTCGGGCTGGATTGATGCAGTGCCCTAGCGTCGGTCCGCATGCGTCGCAGGACAACGCTGGTCGTGGTGGCGGTCTGCGCGGTGCTCGCGGGCTGCGGGAGCAGGCTCACCGACGAGCAACGCGCCGCTCTCGCCGTGCCCCAGGGCGGCGGGACGGCGACGGAGCAGGGCGCGGTGCCGGAGGACGGCGCGGTGGCCGGCACCGATGGCACCGCCGGCACCGCCGGCCAGACCGGCGCGAACAACCCCCAGCAGGCGAACAGGCAGCCGAACCCGCCCGGCAGCATCGCGGCGGCCTGCCAGGGCACCGGGGGCGCCACGGACGCCGGCGTCACGGCGGGCGAGATCACGATCGCCAACATCTCCGACATCAGCGGACCGGTGCCCGGCATCTTCCAGTCGGCCCAGCAGGCGACCAAGGCGTTCGTCGAGTACTTCAACGCCACCCAGGGCACCGTCTGCGGCCGCAAGCTCAAGCTCGTGTCGTTCGACTCGCGCACGGACAGCGGTGGCGACCAGCAGGCCACCTCCCAGGCCTGCCAGCAGGCGTTCGCGCTGGTCGGGTCGATGTCGGCGTTCGACCAGGGCGGCGGGCCCGCGGCGGCCGGGTGCGGGATCCCCGACCTGCGGGCCTCGACGGTCACGGCGCAACGCCAGCGCACGCCGGTCAGCTTCGGGGTCGCGTCCAACGTCGTGAACCTGGTGTCGTCGGCGGGACCGGACCTCGTCAAGGCGAGCTTCCCCGGCGGCGCAGGCCACGCGGCCTCCCTCTACCTCAACGCCGACGCGAGCGCGCAGAACGCCCGCAGCATGCAGAAGGCGGCGGAGGCGCGCGGCATCAAGTTCGTGTACTCGCAGGCCATCGACATCACGGACGTCAACTACGCGCCGTACGTGGCGAAGCTCAAGGAAACCGGCGCCAAGATCGTCTACTGGATCGGGTCGGCGCAGTACGCGGTGCGGTTGCAGCAGGCCATGCGGCAGCAGGGGTTCACGCCGGAGGCGTTCGTCACGGACCCGAGCGCCTACGACCCGCAGTACGTGCGGCAGGGCGGCGGGGCGGTCGACGGCACCGTCGTCTACACCAACGGCGCGCTGTTCGAGGAGCCCAACGCCCAGGTGGCGCTGTACCGGCAGTGGCTAGGGCGGGTGGCACCCGGCGCCGCGCCGAGCTACTTCGGCATGTTCGCCTGGGCCGCGGCCCGGCTGTTCGTCCAGACCGCCGCGAAGGTCGGGCCGCAGCTCACCCGCAAGGCGATGATCGACGCGATCAGGAACGTGCACGACTTCACCGCGGAGGGGATGGTCGCGCCACAGGACGTCGGCGGCAAGCGGACCTCCGCCTGCATGGCGCTGGTGCGGCTGAAGGGCGGGGCGTGGAGCAGGCTCGCGCCGGCGTCCGGGTACTCGTGCGGGTCGTTGGTCGACACGGGGGTGGGCGGATGACCGCCCTGCTCGCCTACACGATCTTCGGCCTGGTGACGGGCGGGGCGTACGCCGTGGTCGCCGGCGGGCTCGTGCTGACCTACAGCACCTCCAAGGTGTTCAACGTCGGGCACGGCGCGATCGGCATGGTCATGGCGTTCCTGTACTGGGAGCTCGCGGAGAACCGCGGCCTGCCGCAGTGGCTCGCGCTGCTGGTGGTGGTCGGCGGGTGCGCGCCGCTGTTCGGGCTGGTGGTCGAACGCTTCGTGATGCGCAGGCTCGCGGGTGCGCCGGTCGGCATCACGCTCGTCGCGGGCGTGGGCGTGCTGGTCGGGTTGATCGGGGTGGCCCAGGTGGTCTGGCCGCCGCGGGCGCGGCCCGTGCGGCCGTTCCTCGACCAGCACGGCGTCCACCTCGGGCAGTCCTACGTCAGCGGGCACGACCTGGTGACGCTGGCCTGCGCGGTGCTGGTCGCGGGCGGGCTCTACGCGCTGCTGAACCGGACGCGCACCGGGCTCGCGATGCGGGCCTGCGTCGACGCGCCGGAGCTGGCGGCGCTGTACGGGACGCGGCCGCACCGGCTGTCGGCGCTGAGCTGGGCGATCGGGTCGGCGCTGGCCGCGCTGGGCGGCATCCTGCTCACGCCGGTCGTGCAGCTCGACTACGTGACGATGACGCTGCTGGTGATCACCGCCTACACCGCGGCGCTGGTCGGGCGGCTGCGCAGCCTGCCGTGGACGTTCGCGGGGGCGCTCGGGCTCGGGCTGGTGCAGTCCTACGCCGTCGCGTACCTGCCGTCCTCGCCGTTCTGGATCGCGTTCCGGGCGGCGATCCCGGCGTTGCTGCTGTTCGTCGTGCTGCTCGCGATGCCGCAGTCGCCGCTGCGGATCGGCGGCGTGCGGGGGTCGCGCGGGGTGGCGGTGCCCGGCGCGTTGCCGACCGGCGTCGGCGCGGTGCTCTTCCTGGGCGCGGTCCTCGCGCTGGCGCTGCCGGCCGGTCCGGTGGTGGCCGGGCAGCTCGCGCTGGGGCTCGTGTTCGGGATCGTGCTGCTGTCGATGGTGCTGCTCACCGGGTACGGCGGGGTGGTGTCGCTCGGGCAGTTCACGTTCGTCGGCGTGGGGGCGGTGACGGTCGCGCGGCTGGGCTCGTCGTCGCCGTGGTCGTTGCTGCTGGGCGCGGCGGTGGCGGCCCTGGTGGGCGCGCTGGTCGCCGTGACGGTGCTGCGGGTGAGCGGGCTGTACCTGGCGCTCGCGACGCTGGGGTTCGCGCAGCTGATGGACAAGCTCGTGCTTCAGTCGCCGATCGCGTTCGGCGTGCGGGGGAGCCTGCAGGTGCCGCGGCTGGTGGAGTCCGCGACCGGTCAGCTCGTGCTGGCCGCCGCGGTGTTCGCGCTGGTCGGGATGGGCGTTCTCGCGGTGCGGCGCGGACGGCTCGGGCGCCGGGTGATCGCGGTCAAGGACAGCCCCGCGGCGTGCGCGACGCTCGGCGTCAACGTGCGCTGGATCCGGGTCGGCGTGTTCGCGCTCTCGGCGGCCATCGCGGGCCTGGCGGGCGGGCTCTTCGCGCAGCTGCGCGAAACCGTCGCGGCGAGCGACTTCCAGCTCTTCAACAACCTGCCGTTGCTGCTGTTCGCCGTGATCGCGGGGGTGACGTCGGTGTCCGGCGCGCTGCTCGGCGGACTGCTGCTGATGCTGCTCCCGGTGCTGCAGAGCGGTTTCCCGGCGTTGGCGGGCGTGGCGGTCGTGCTGCTCGGCGTCGCGGCGGCGGGACTCGCCCGCGATCCCAACGGCCTGGTGAGCTGGGTGTTCCGGGCGTGGTCCTGGCGGCGCGCATGAGCACGCTGCGGCTGGAGGGCGTGACGGTCCGCTTCGGCCAGGTGACCGCGGTCGACGACGTCTCGCTGGTGGTCGAGCCCGGCGTCACCGGGCTGATCGGGCCCAACGGCGCGGGCAAGACGACGTTGTTCGACGTGGTCAGCGGACTGCGCAGGCCGTCGGCGGGCCGGGTCCTGCTCGACGACGAGGACATCACCGCCAAGGGGCCGCACCAGCGCTCCAGGCTCGGTGTGGCGAGGACGTTCCAGCGGCTGGAGGTGTTCGGCTCGCTGACCGTGTGGGAGAACGTCGTGGTGGCGCTGGAAAGCCGCCGCCGATCGCCGGACCTGGCCGCGGGCCTGCTGGAGCGCGTCGGCATCGCGGAGTTCTCGGCGAAGCAGGCCGACACCGTGCCGACCGGTGCCGCGCGGCTGCTGGAGCTGGCCCGCGCGCTCGCCACCGACCCGCGCCTGCTGCTGCTCGACGAGCCGTCGTCGGGGCTCGACCGCGCCGAAACGGGCGCGTTCGGCGCGCTGCTGCGCGAGCTGAGCGCGGAGGGCCGCTCGGTCGTGCTGGTCGAGCACGACATGGACCTCGTGATGGGCTACTGCGACACCGTGCACGTGCTCACCCTCGGCCGGCTGCTGGTGTCCGGGACACCGGCCGCCGTGCGCGCCCACGAGGGTGTCCGGGAGGCGTACCTCGGATGATCGACCTGATGGACGTCCACGCCGGGTACGGCCGGATCGAGGTGCTGCGCGGCGTCTCGCTGAACGTGCCGCGCGGCACCGTCACCGCGTTGCTCGGCCCGAACGGCGCCGGCAAGTCCACCCTGGTCAAAGTCCTCAGTGGACAGTTGCGGGCGTCGGCAGGGCACGTCCACCTGGGCGGGGTGCACGTCAACGACGCCGCGCCCGACGAGCTGGCGCGCGCGGGCCTGTGCACGATCCCGGAGGGCCGGGCGATCTTCCCGAACCTCACGGTCGCGGAGAACCTCCGGCTCATGCGCGGTGATCCCGCCGTGGTCTACGAGCGGTTCCCGAAGCTCAAGGCGCGGCACCGCCAGCTCGCCGGGTCGATGTCCGGCGGCGAGCAGCAGATGCTCGCGTTCTCCCGCGCGCTGATCACCGACCCGGCCGTGCTGGTGGTCGACGAGCTGTCGATGGGGCTCGCGCCGGTGGTCGTAGCCGAGCTGTACGAGGTGGTCGGGGAGCTCGCGGGCAGCGGCGTCACGATGCTGGTCGTCGAGCAGTTCGCCGAGACCGCGTCCGCCGTCGCCGACCAGGTCGTCGTGATGGCGCACGGGGAGATCACCGCCGGTGAGGACCTGGCTTCCGCCTACTTCGGAGGGACCTCGTGAGGTACGCGATCGTCGTGCTGCTCCTGCTGCTGTGCCCGGCGCCCGCACGGGCGGCCGACATCGGCGGGTTCACCCTGTCCGCCCGCGCGGCACCGGTCTCGGTGCTGCTGCACAGCGACCTGATCCCGGTGCCCGCGGAACCGCAGGGCGAGGTGCACCTGTCCTACACGCGGACCGAGCTGGGCTCCGGCCCGATCGGCCGGTCGGTCGCGAGCTCGCTGTGGCCGGGCGCGGCCGTCGGCACAGGGCTGCCGCAGCTCGTCGGCTTCGCCTACCCGGTGCAGGCGAACGCGGCGCACCCCGGTGGTCCCGCCGACGAGTCCAAGCCGGGGATGAGGGCCACGGCGGGCGCCGCCAGGGCCGAGTCCTCGGCGGGCGCCCGGCAGGGGGTGCCGTTCCTGCTCACCGCCGACGGGGTGACGTCCAGCAGCGTCAGCGCGGTCGGCGCGACGGAGGCGCGTTCTGCCGCGGTGACGTCCGTGCAGACGATCTCGTTGCTGGCGGGCCTGGTCGTGGTGTCCGGGGTCCGCTTCGAGTCGGTCGCGGTGAGCGACGGCGGCAAGGGCAGCGGCACGAGCGCGTTCTCCGTCGCCGAGATCACCGTGCTGGGGCAGAAGTTCCCGGTGGAGGCGCCCGGCGCACCGCCGGACGGGCTGCTGAAGGTGTTGGAACCGCTGGGGATCACGCTCACCTGGCCGGCCGCCGCGACGAAGCTCGACGGGACGTCGGCCACCTCCACCAGCCGTGGCCTCGTGCTCACCGTCGACGTGCTCGCGTTGCGGACCGGGCTCGGCCTGGGCGGGATCCTGGACGGTGTGCTGGCGCCGTTGCTGCCCGAGGAACTCGTGCCGCTGCTCAACCCGTTGCGCAAGATGGTGGTGGTCGTCGGCGACACCGAGGCCGCGGCGAACGCGTCCGCTTCGGCGCCGTCGACACCGCCGGACGCCGCTCCCGCTCCGGCTCCCGCGGCACCGGTGCCGCCGGGCGGCGAGGCGGCGGCACCGCTCGCACCCTCGCCGGGATCGCCGCCGGTGGCCGGGGTCGCGCCGCCCAAGGCCGTGGCCCCGGTCGCGTCCGCGCGGACGAAGCCCGGCTCGGTGCTCGGCTTCCCCGGAGTGCCGGCGCTGCTGGTCCTCGCCGGGCTCGGTGTCGCGGCGGCCGGCGCGTTCGGGGTGAAGTCGTTCGGCACCTTCCTGCTGGGCGGCGCCCCCTGTCCCTCCGGACACCCGACCGGTGTCCCCGACCTGCGCAACGGGTGAGCCATGACCATCCAGGACCGGCGCCGCGCCCGGATGCGCAGCGGGCTCGGCCTCGTGGGCGCGATGCTGATGACCGCCGGCGTCGCGGCGATACTCTTCGCCTGGTGGGGTGTCGCGCACACCGGGTACGTGTGGGAGCAGGTCCCGTACCTGGTGTCGGGCGGGATGCTCGGGCTCGGCCTGATCGGGGTCGGCGGGTTCCTGTACTTCGGGTCGTGGCTCACCAAGCTCGTGGAGGAGCAGCGGCAGACCACGTACGCGTTGTTGCAGTTGCTGGACGAGCGGACGGCGGACCGGTCATAGTCTCGTGAGAGCGCTCCCTCAAGCTCTGGCGCGGTGAATCGCGCCCGGTTCATCCTCTTGAACGAATGGTTTAGACCAGTTAACGTGCTCGCCATCACGTACCCCCTGCACGTGGATGGAGCACCATGAAGAAGTTCCGCTGGCAACTCCTGACCGCCGCGGTGGCGATGGCCACGGTGGTCGGAGGCGTTCTCGCCGCTCCCGCGAGCGGCGCGACGGGTGTGACGGCGGCGTTCACCAAGACGTCGGACTGGGGCAGCGGTTACGAGGCCAAGTACACGATCTCCAACAGCGGTGGCTCCGCGCTCTCGTCGTGGACGGTCGAGTTCACGCTCCCGGGCGGGCAGTCGATCGCGTCGCTCTGGGACGGCAGCTACGCGGCGAACGGGCAGAACATCACCGTTCGCAACACCTGGAACGGCACCGTGCCGGTCGGTGGCTCGGTGAGCTTCGGCTTCACCGTGCGCGGCACCGGCGGCAGCCCGACCGGGTGCAAGATCAACGGCGGGTCGTGCGACGGCGGGCAGCCGCCGACGACCACCACGACCACCACCACGACGACCACGTCGAACCCGCCGGTGCCCGGCACCGGCCGCGGCGCGCCCTACCTGTACCTGGGCTGGGGCAACCCGCAGAGCGCCACGCAGGTCATGGCCTCGACCGGCGTCAAGTGGTTCACGCTCGCGTTCGTCCTGTCCAGCGGCGGCTGCACCCCCTCGTGGGACGGCCAGCGCCCGCTGACCGGTGGCGTCGACCAGCAGACGATCAACGCCATCCGCGCCGCGGGCGGTGACATCGTGCCGTCCTTCGGCGGCTGGAGCGGCAACAAGCTCGGCCCGAACTGCGCGACGGCGGAGGCGCTGGCAGGTGCCTACCAGCAGGTCATCAACGCCTACGGGCTCAAGGCGATCGACATCGACATCGAGAACTCCGACGAGTTCGAGAACACGACGGTGCAGGACCGCATCCTCACGGCGCTGAAGATCGTCAAGCAGAACAACCCCGGCATCCAGACGATCGTCACGTTCGGCACCGGCACCACCGGGCCGAACTTCTACGGCGCCCGGCTGATCGACCAGGCCAAGGCGCTGAACGCGAACATCGACGTGTTCACGATCATGCCGTTCGACTTCCACAGCTCCAACATCCGCACTGACACCATCAGCGCGGCCACGGGGCTGAAGAACAAGCTCAAGTCGACCTTCGGCTGGAGCGACGCCGAGGCCTTCAAGCACGTGGGCATCTCCGGCATGAACGGCCTGTCCGACCACAGCGAGCTCACCACCACCGACGACTGGACGGCGATCCGCGACTGGTCGAAGTCGAACGGGCTGGGACGCCTCGCGTTCTGGTCGGTGAACCGCGACCGCGGCGGCTGCGACGGCCAGATCGCGGCGCACTGCTCGGGCATCCCGCAGCAGGAGCTCGCGTTCACGAAGATCACGGCAGGGTTCTGACCGCGGCAGGGTTCTGAACGACCACGAGCCGCCGGCGCCACTTAAACCAGTGGCGCCGGCGGCTTACCCTGATGTCATGCGACGACGACATTGATCTTCAACTGATCTCTCCCGGACCGCGACGGCGTGGGCGTGGTGCTCGCACCTCATCCCGATCTACGCGCTGTACGCGCTGCTCTTCGCCGACAGCGGCCTGTCGGACGCCCGGATCTCGGTGCTGCTCGCGATCTGGTCCCTCACGGCGGTCGTGTTCGAGGTGCCGTCGGGCGCGCTGGCCGACCGCTTCTCGCGGCGCGGCTGCCTGGTCGCCTCCGGTGTGCTGCAGGCGGCCGGGTACGCGGCCTGGGTGCTGTTCCCGTCCTTCTGGGGGTTCGCCGCCGGTTTCGTGCTGTGGGGGCTGGGCGGCACGCTGCAGTCGGGTGCGTTCGAGGCCCTGCTCTACGACGGGCTGGCGGCCAACGGCGACGAGGACCGCTACGGCCGGCTCAACGCCCGCGTCGACACCATCGAGCTGATCGCCCAGGTCCCGGTCGCGGTCATGGCCACCGCGCTGTTCTCCCTCGGCGGCTACCGGCTGGCCGGGTGGGTGTCCGTCGCGATGTGCCTGGCCTCGTCGGTGATCGCGGCGCGGTTCCCGGAGCCGCCACGCGGGTCCGGCGGCGACGACGAGCCCGGCTACCTCGCCACGCTGAGAACCGGTCTGCGCGAGGCCGTTCCGGTCCGGCGCGCCGTGCTGGCGGTCGCCCTGGTCTACGCGATCGACGCGATCGAGGAGTACTTCACGCTGCTCGCCCACGACTGGCACGTGCCGACGGTGTGGGTGCCGCTCGCGACGATCGGCGTGCCGTTGACGGGCGCCGCCGGTGCCGCACTCGCCGGCCGGTTGCCGTGGCGCGGCTGGGTCCTGTTCGCGTCCGGCGCGGTGCTGGTCGCGGCGGCGGTGCTGGCCGTGCCGGCGGCCATCGTCCTGGTCGGACTCTTCTACGGGCTGTACCGGTTCGTGCTGGTGCACGTGGAGACGGAGTTGCAGCACCGGATCGGGTCCGACGCTCGTGCGACGGTCACGTCGGTGGCCGCGATCGGGTCGGAGTTCGTGGCGTTCGCGGTCTACGGGCTGTGGGTGCTCGGATCGGCGGCGGCCGTGGGCGTGCTCGTCCTGGTGGTGGCGCTGGTGATCCTGAGGAGGTGAGCGGGGTTCCTGGCGTGCACCAGCAGCCGGTCGGGGCGCAGGCCCAGTGCCACGTCGAGCTCGTCCTCGGTCGCCAGCACGCCGAGCCTCGGGCTCGCCGCCTGGTCGCGGTACCGCGCGACCAGGCCGGCGTGGCCCGCGAACACGAACAACCCGTCGCCGTGCGCCGCGGCCAGATCGGCGATCTCCGGCGACCGGGTGCAGGCGTGCCAGAGGTAGGGCCGGGTGGGCCACAGGGCTTTGAGCGCCTCGTAGTGCTCGATCGTGCGCGGCAGGCCGTACTCGGCCTGTTCGCCGAACCAGCCGAACACCTTCGCCGTGGTGCCTCGCCCGAGCACGAGGTCGGTCCGGCCGGGCGCGAGGAGCTGCAGCGTGGCGTACTCGGCGGCGAGGCGCTCCGGCCGGTTCGTGGTGATCAGCGTGGTGGCGGTGGAGAGGCCGATCCGCGTTGTCCGCGCGGCGATGTGCGCCAGGAGCGTGGCGGGGGAGGAGGAGTTGTAGGGCGGGTTGTGGTGCTCGCCGACCGCGAAGACGTCGAAGCCCGCGTCCTCGGCGGCGACCGCCAGTGCCACGATCCCGGCCGGTTCGAGGTCGCCCGCGGTGAAGACGCCGATCTGCACGCGTCCAGTGTGCCTCCGCCCGGAGGCCCGGGAGGAGGCGTTGCCGCCACCTGGCCTATTCCACTGGCGGCGGCGTAACGCCAGGATCGTCCGATCAGATCAACCGGCACAAGCCGGACATCCGCTGGAGGCCGTCGTGCTCGTCGTCCAGATCTTCCTGCCGCTGGCGCTCGCGCTCGTCATGTTCGGCCTCGGGCTCACCCTCACCGGCGCCGACTTCGCCAGGGTCGCGAAGTACCCGAAGGCCGCGGTCATCGCGCTGGTCTGCCAGGTCTTGGTGCTGCCGGTGATCTGCCTGGGACTGGTGCTCGCGTTCGGGCTGGAGGGCGTGCTGGCCGTCGGCATGATGCTGCTGGTCGCCTCACCCGGCGGCACGTCGGCGAACCTCTTCAGCCACCTGGCCGGCGGGGACGTGGCGCTCAACATCACGCTCACCGCGATCAACTCGGTGCTCGCGGTCTTCACGCTGCCGCTGGTGGTCGGGCTCAGCATGGCGCACTTCATGGCGGACAACGCCGACGTCGGCCTGCAGCCGGCGAAGTTCGCGCAGGTGTTCGCGATCGTGCTGGTGCCGGTCGCGATCGGCATGGTGGTGCGCAGGAGGTTCGCGGCGTGGGCGCTGCGGATGAACGACCCCGTGCGGATCGCGTCCGTGGTGGTGCTGGTGCTCGTGATCATCGCGGCGGTCGCGCAGGCCCACCGGCAGCTCGTCGACAACATCGCGACGCTCGGGCCGGTCGCGCTGTTGCTCAGCGTCCTGAGCCTGCTGATCGGGTACTACGTGCCCAAGGCGTTCAAGGTCGACCGGAGCCAGGCGGTAGCCAGCGCCATGGAGATCGGCATCCACAACGCCACGATCGCGATCACACTGGCGCTGACGGTGCTGAACGACGAGACGATGGCGGTCCCGCCCGCGGTGTACGGCGTGCTGATGTACCTGCCGGCGGCGGTGGCCGCGCGGTTGTTGTCCCGGACCGCGACGACTGTCTGAACGCGACGGCGGCCAAGGCTCCTGCCTTTTCCGCACGGCACCTGGCACGCCCTTGCCGCCGCCGTTCACAATGGAGTCCGGCTGCGCCATCGTCGGCCGCGGCGCAGCGGACGGGCCAGTGCGACCTGTGGAGTGCGAGTGTTCCGGCAACTGGAGAACGCCAGGAGCGTCGAGCCGCTCCACGGCGACGGGCTCACCAACGCCCTGCACCTGGTGGTCCTCGCCGACGGGCGCAAAGCCGTGCTGCGGCAACCGAAGGTGGCCCGCGACCTGCCGAAGTTCGTCGTGCCCGGCGCGCCGGAGGTCCTCGCCTGCAACGGGCGCGGCGACGTGCTGGTCGAGTACGTCGAGGGCAGGACGCTGGCCGACGCGCTGCCGGTGTCCGCGGAGGTCTGGCGCAGCATCGGCGAGGCGTTCCGCAAGATCCACCGCATCGGCCTGCTGCACAACGACGTCAACCTCTACAACGTCATCGTCGGCGACGGGAGAGCGACGCTGATCGACTGGGACAACCCCGGCCTGGGCAACCCGCTCGACGAGCTCGCCGCCTTCGAGGAACACCTCTACCTGCACGGAACCGTGCTGCCGCAAGCGTTCTGGGACGGGTACGGCGACCGGCCCGACCCGGACCTGCTGCGGCTGCACCGGATCGCGGGCTGCATCGGCTGGCTCGCGAGCGAGGACTGGCGGGAGTGGGAGGACGACCCGGCACTGCGCCCGGAGCTGCTGGCCAGGGTCCGGAACTGGCGGCGGCTGCTGGCGAGGTGGCTCGCCGACCAGTTCCGGACCGAGTTCCTAGCGGCTGAGGTTGCGGTACTTCAGCACCGACAGCGGCCAGAAGACCGCCACGAACACCGCGGGCCAGAGCACGGCCAGTAGCAGCGAGTTCTGCGCGGCCCAGGAGTCGCCGCCGACGCCGGGGTTGCCGAACAGCTCACGTGCCGCCGCCACCGTCGAGGACAGCGGGTTCCACTCGGCCACCACGCGCAGCCAGCCCGGCATCAGCTCCGGTGAGACGAAGGTGTTCGCGAACATCGTCAGCGGGAACAGGAACATCCACGACGCGGACGCCGCTTCCGGTCGCACCAGGAGACCGAGGTAGATGCCGATCCACACGAGCGCGAACCGCAGCCACAGGAACAACGCGAACGCCAGCAGTGCGTTCGGCAGGCCGTTGTGGAACGACCAGCCGATCACCAGGCCGCACAACGCCAGCACCAGCAGCTCCAGCGACGAGTTCACCAGGTCGGCGAGGCTGCGCCCGGCCACCACGCCGGTCTGCGACATCGGCGAGGCGCGGAACCTGTCGGTGACGCCCCGGTCGGCGTCGATCGACACCGTCATCATCGTCGCGGCCACGCCGAACGCGATGGTCTGGCCGAACATGCCCGGCAGCAGGAAGGCGATGTAGTCTCCGCCGCCGAAGACGGTCATCGCGCTGCCGAAGACCAGCCCGAAGATCAGCACGGAGATGATCGGGTAGGCGAGGTTCGCGAACACCCTGACCGGTTCGCGCACCCAGTGGACCAGGTCCCGCTTGGCCACGACCCACGAGTCGACGACGGCGAACCGCAGCGCGTTCACGCCCGCACCTGCGCTTTGTGCCCCGTGATCGCGAGGAAGACCTCGTCCAGCGTCGGCCGCCGCAGCACGATGTCCTCGGCCTCCACGCCCTTCGACGCCAGCGCCGACGTCACCCGCGTCAACGCCGCCACCCGGTCCGCCACGGCCGCGCTCACCCGGAACGCGTCCGGGTCCACCTCGGCGTCCGGCCCGAGCACGTCCCGCACGACCGGCAGGTCGCCCGCGTCGCGGACGACGACCTCGATCCGGTCGCCGCCGAGGGTGGACTTGAGCCGCTCCGGCGTGCCCTGCGCGGCCACGCGGCCGCTGTCGAGCACGACGACCTGGTCGGCGAGCTGGTCGGCCTCGTCCAGGTACTGCGTCGTGAGCAGCACCGTCGTCCCCCCGGTGACGACCCGCCGCACCTCCCGCCACACCTCGCCGCGGTTGCGCGGGTCGAGGCCGGTGGTCGGCTCGTCGAGGAACAGCACCGACGGCCGCGTGATGAAGCTCGACGCCAGGTCAAGGCGGCGCCGCATACCGCCCGAGTACTGCTTGGCGCGCTTGTCCGCGGCGTCGGTGAGGCCGAACTGCTCCAGCAGCTCGTCCGCCCGGGCCCGCGCCTGCCGCCGCGACAGGTGGTAGAGCCGCCCCCACATGACCAGGTTCTCCCTGCCGGTCAGCACGTCGTCCACTGTGGACTGCTGGCCGTTCAGCGCGACCCGCCGGCGCACCGCGGGCGCTTCGCGCACCACGTCGTGGCCCGCGACCTCACCCCGTCCGCCGTCCAGGCGCAGCAACGTGGCCAGGATGCGCACCGCCGTCGTCTTGCCGGCGCCGTTCGGGCCCAGCAGCCCGCACACCGTGCCGGCGGGCACGGCCAGGTCGAAACCGTCCAACGCCCACTTGTCACCGAACCTCTTGCGCAGCCCTTCTGCGAGCACCGCGTGTCCCACGACTTCCACCCCCATGGCTGAACTGCGTACTTTGTACACTCAGTGTACGTTGTACACGGTTCTAGGATTGATCCGCAAGCGGTGTGAAGAGGAGGGGCCGGGTGAAGCAGAGCGACCGGGACCGCAGCGTGCGCCTGTTGTGGGAGCCGCAGCCCGAGCCGACCAGGGGCCCCAGGGCGGCGCTGAGCCAGGCGCGGGTGGTCCAGGCGGCGATCAAGGTCGCCGACGCCGAGGGCGTCGACGCGCTCACCATGCGCCGGGTCGCCGAGGAGCTGGGCAGCACGGCGATGTCGCTCTACCGACACGTGCCGGGCAAGTCGGAGCTGCTCGACCTGATGGTCGACGCGGTGTGGGGCGAGACCGAGCACACCCCGGAGGGGCCGTGGCGGGCCGGTCTGGAGTTCTTCGCGCGGCAGATGTGGTCGATGTACCGCGCGCACCCGTGGATGCTGCAGCTCACGACCTCGCGCCGGATGCCGGGCCCGCAGGCCATGACGCGGCAGGACGCCGCGTACGCCGTCGTCGCCGGCCTGGGGCTGCGTCCCGAGGAGGTGGTGGCGGTGGTGACGACGGTCGCGCAGTTCGTCGACGGCGTGGGCCGCACGATGGCGGACCGCGTGCAGGCCGAACGGGAGACCGGGGTGTCCGAGGAGGACTGGTGGAACGGCACCGAGTCGCTGTGGGAGCACTTCACGCCGGAACGCCTGCCGATGATGACCTACCTCTACGGTTCGGGCGGCTTCGACCGTCCGCTGGACGAGTTCGAGTTCGGTCTCGCGCGCGTTCTCGACGGCCTCGCCGCGTTCGTCGAAGCCGAAGATCGACCGGCAGTTCGTCGATCTACGTGTCTGTAGCCGGGGCCGACGACTTGAGTCGTCCGTTCGAGTGAAAAGCACTGCTCAGGCAGGTCGCGAACCGCGGTCGCGCAGTGACGTAATGCCATTGTTATGCGCAATCGGAATGAACTCGGTCGCGAGCTGAACCGACCACTCCTTTCTGCCCGTTTTCCTTGTGACACCGTTTCGCCGCGGGGGCAAATCGGGACGACGAGGAGGTCGTATGACAGCTGGCGGGCACGACGCGGTCACCCTTGGCTGCTACGCGCTCGGCGTTCTGGACGCGCACGAGAGCCGTGGTGTGGAACAACACCTGAGGGGTTGCCCGGCCTGCCGCGCGCAGGTCGCCGACTTCCACCGGATCCGCACGGCGCTCGACGAGGTGCCCCGTGAGGCGTTCCTGCACGAGCTCGAGGACGACCTCCCCAAGCCGTCGGACCTGGTGCTGCAGCGGGTGCTGCGGCAGATCAGGCAGGAGTCGGTCATCCCGCAGCCGCGGGCGGCCGACCAGCGCCCGAGAGCCAGTCCGCTGCCGGTGCAGGAGCTCCCGCAACCGCAGCACGCCAAGCCCCGGCGCTGGCCGGGCTACCTCGCCGCCGCGGCGGTGGCCGCGGTGGTCGCGTTCGGAGGTGCCGCGGTGCTCATGCAGGACCAGGCCCCTGGATCGTCGATCGCGGCACCGCGCACGGGCGAGGCGAGCGCGACCGGCGGGATCAGCCTGGTGGCGGAGATCGCACCGTCGTCGCAGGACAGGTACCTGGTGACGGCCAAGATCAGCGGCCTGCCGGCCGCGCAGAAGTGCAAGCTGGTCGTGATCGGCGCCGACGGCACGAAGACCGAGGCCTTCGCGTGGACCTCGTCCGAGAAGGGCAGGGTCGAGGGCGCCACCGTGCGGGGCATGGTGAGCGTTCCGCCGGACCAGGTGAAGTCGATCCTGGTCGAGAACGCGGAGGGCAAGGCGTTCGTGGTGGCGGACATGTGAGACCGGAAACGGACGAAGGGCCCGGATTCAGGCAGAATCCGGGCCCTTCTCACATTGATGTGATTAAACGGCCTGCAATGCGAGCCAGGCGCCGACGACGATCACCATCGCGGCTGTGCCGACAGGTGCGTGATGAGACAGGACGCGGCTGGCCCGGCCGTCGAGAATTCTTTCGACGCGTTCCCGCGCCTTCACGAGCAGCAGTCCGACCGCGGTGAGCGTGGCGGCCATGCCGAAGCCGTACCCGAGGACCAGCAGCACGCCGAACCACGTCCGGCCCAGCGCCATCGCGCCGAGCAGGACGACCAGCGCGGACGGCGACGGGACCAGGCCGTTGGCCGCGCCCATGCCGATCAGGCTCGCCCGGCTGTAGCCATGCCCATGCCCGTGCCCGTGCCCATGCCCGTGGCCGTGCCCATGCCCGTGGCCTTGCCCGTGGCCTTGCCCGTGCCCGACGCCGGCGAGGGCGGGTTCCCTGGTCATGGCGGAGCGCAACAGCAGCACGCCGATCACCGCGATCAGCACGCCGCTGACCAGCCCGAGCCAGCGCAGCACCTGCTCGCCCGCCAGCGCGCTGGAGGCGCTGATGACCAGACCGAGGACCAGCACACCGCCGGTGTGCGTGACCGTGACCGACGCACCGACGATGAACGCGTCCTTCGGCGTGCCCTGACGGCCGGCGAGATAGGCGGCGATCAGCGTCTTGCCGTGACCGGGCAACGCCGCGTGGGAGGCGCCGAGCGCCAACGACAGCAGCAAAGCCAGGAACCCGAGCCACGGCGTGAGGTCGTCGCTGCCCAGGACGTCGTTCAACGCGGCCGCCGTGACGCTCAACGACCCGATCGCCGAGCCGGTGGCCCGCCGCGGCTCCGACCCGCCGCCCGGCTCGGCGCCGAACGCGACCGAGCGGACGTCCACCGGGTTGCCGAGCAGGTCCTCCGGGTAGGCGCGCAGCTCGTCGCTGACGCTCTCGGTCGGCACCTGCGAGTCCGTCAGCCTGATCCCGGTGCCGGCCGCGGTGATCTCGCGCCAGCCGACCCTGTCGCTGTTCGACTCGTCGCGGAACTCGAGCCGCGCGGGCCGGCTCAGGTCCACCTTCGCCGTGAGCTCGCAGACCAGCCTCGTGGTGAGCAGGTCGGCCTGGCCGACGGGGTGCTCCTTGGTGGCGGTGGTGAGCGTCCAGGTGATCCGCCGCCCGTCCACCGCGGCGATGCCGGTGCGGGCGACCTCGCCGCACCACCGCCTCGCGTCGCGGTTCTGCAAGTCCTCCTGCAGCGTCGGGATCTCCGCCACGTCGACCACGGATCTCAGGTCGACGCGGTCCGGGTGCAGGTGCAGCCCGTGGTGGTGGTTGACGCTGAAGTTGCCGAGCGGATGGCCGGACGCCTCGCCGTTGAGGAAGAACACGCCCGCGAGCAGCAGGGCGGTCACCAGGACGGGCCGCACGACCCGGCCCGGCAGGCTCACCGGCCGCCGCGCAGCTCGGCGAGCTTGCGGCCCGCCTTCAGCGCCTGCAACGGGGAGAAGTTCGCGTTCAGCCGCAGCGCCCGCACCAGCGCCTCCTGCGCCTCGGCGACCCGGCCGAGCGCGGCCAGGATCATGCCGCGGTGGTAGGAGAACGTGGCGTTCTGCCAGCCCAACGACACCGCGCGGTCGGAAAAGGCCAGTGCCTCGGCGTCACGGCCGGTCACGTGCAGCGCCCAGGCCATCGCGTCGGCCACGAAGACGCTCTGCCGGCGGCTCCACTCGGCTTCCGCGCGGCGCAACGCCTGCACGCCGTCACCGCGGTCGGCGGCGTGCAGGGCCGCGGCCAGGTCGTCGGAGGCACCCTGCGCCTCCATCAGCCGCTGCTGCTCGGTGAGGACCTCGTACTGCCTGGCCGCCTCGTCGTGCCGGCCACCCGCCTCCAGCAGCTCCGCGTACTCCTGGAGGTACTGGGGCAGGGGAGCGCGGGCCACCAGCGCGCGGTAGGTGTCGAGCGCCGCCGGGACGTCACCCCGTGCCGCCGCCACCTTGGCCATGCCCTGAGTGAGAGCCATGTCGTCTCCTCTCGCCGCCAGTCCCTGCCGGTAGTGCTGCGCGGCGTCGTCGAGCCGGTTGTGGTCGAACGCGAGTTCGCCCAGCCGGTAACGGCAGAACGCGATCTCCTCGGGCGTCGCGGCCGCGGCCAGCGCGCGGTGCATGGCGTCGCGGGCGCCGTCGACGTCGCCGTGGAGCTCGAAGTGGAAGGAGGCGCGGGCGAACGACGCCGTGCCGGGCTCCAGGTCCAGCATCCGCTGCACCGCGTCCTGGGCGCCCGCGTCGTCGCCGAGCTGCGTCAGCGCGTCCGCGAGCACGCCGTGCGCCTCCGCCGACCGCGGCAGCGCGGTGATCGCCTTGCGCGCCCAGTCGCGGGCGGCGTGGAAGTCGTGGCGGGCGTTGGCCAGCGTGCCCATGCCGATCGCGGCGAGACCCGTGTCGCCCGCGTTCTTCAACGCGCCCTCGGCCTTCGCGTAGTAGGAGGGGTCGGCGGTGACGCGCGCCAGCTCCACATAGGACGCGCCGAGCTGCGCCCAGGAGTCCTGGTCCTGCGGCACGGCGTGCAACCGCTGCTGGAGCTGGTGCACCACGCGGTGCATCCGGTTCTGCTGCGCCACAGCCGGAACGGGGGGCTCGCCCCCGGCCCTGCTGCCGGCAGGACCGGGGGCGGCTGAGTGGACAAGCACCGCGGTGACCAGGAGACCCACCGCGACGGCCTGCCGCTGCTGGTACCTCACTTCGAGTGCGACCCGTACCTGCGGATCTGCTGCTGGCGCTTGCGCCACAGCCAGAAGCCCGCGCCGAACACGAACGCCGAGCCCACCGCGGTGGTCATCGCCATCGGGTCCAGGCTGGCGATCCTGCCGACCGGGTTGACCGCGATGTTCGCCTCGGTGCCGGACGCGTTGACCGCCGTGCCGTTGCGCGGCAGGGCCAGGTACGGGAAGTTCGCCTCGAACGGCTGGTCGTTCGCGTCGACCTTGTCACCGGCGGCGAGCGCCTCGACGAGCTTGCCGGTCGCCGCCGCGCCCTCGAACGCCTGGATGCCGATGTCGACCACGTCGTCGGTGAGGCGCCGGCCGTTGGGGAAGCCCTGCTGGTCACCGCCGAGCAGGCCGAGCCGGTTCGGGTTGGGGTTCGGGTCGATCATCATGTTCAGCCGCAGCATCTCCGACGGCCGGAACCGGTTCTTGTCGGCGTCGGCGTTGTTGATCTGCGAGTTCAGGTCGGCGTTGATCTGCCCGCCGAGCTTCTTCGTGATGCCGGTCAGGAAGATCTCCGCCAGGTCGTCGCGCTGGCCCTGCGGCGCCGGGATCTTGTAGATGCCCTCGATCAGCTTCGGCAGCTCCGGGTTCACGACCCGGTCGACGAGCTCCTTCACGCCCGCGTCCTGGTCCGGGCGCAGGCCGTTGAACGCGTCCTTGAGGCCCGCCGGGGCCACGACCTCGTTCACCAGCGGGTTGCCCAGGCGCGAGACCTGCACGAAGTCGCCCTGCGGCTCCGCCTTGCCCGGCGAGAGCTTGAGCGTGCGGCGCTGCGTCGTGCTCCAGACACCGATGTTCGGGTTGCGGTGCGCGTCGTTCTTCAGCGCCAGCGCCTGCTTGGGCAGCTGGATCGCGATCGAGTTGACGTTGTAGCCGCGCAGCGTGTCCTGGCCGACCTCGCTCAGGTTGCCGCCGTAGAGCAGGTCGAACACCCGCAGGTCGAGGAAGAACGAGTCCTCCGCCGGTCCGACGTAGACCTTGCCGCCGCCGGGCAGCGCCAGCACCGCCTGGTCGCGCAGCTTCTTGAAGTCCGGCATCGCCGCCGCGCCGTTCGGCGACGGCGCGACCGGGGCGTTGCTGATGAGCTTGACCTTCTGGCCGTTCTCGTAGATCGCCTCGATGTCGTAGCGCTGGCGGAACAGCAGGTTCTCGTCGTCGAGCGAGTCCACGACGCCGTTGGCGTACAGGAAAGTGTTGTTCTTGCGCCGGTCGTCGTTGCGGAACTGCCAGCGGAGGATGACGTCGGCCTTCGCGTCGCCGTCGTTGTCGATGTTGAAGTCGTACTGCGCGTCCTCGGCCCACGGGTAGAAGTTCGGGCCGCCGTTGGGTTCCTGGAACGGGAACCAGTTGCCGACCAGCGTCACGGTGTCCTTGTGGTCAGGACTGACGAACGCGTACAGGTCGGTGTTGTCCACGGCCGGGTTGCTCGCGACGAGCGGAGCCTCGCGGTGGGAGGACGCGGTCGCGCCGGTGCCGCCGAACATGGCCGCGTTGAGCAGTGTCGCGCCGACCAGCGCGGCCGCAGCCACCTGGCCGCGCCGACCGCTGAGGACGTGCGGTGATGACATCGTCTGGGACCTCTCGACGGGGAGCTCTCGAATGCTCTGGGAACGGTCAGGCGCTGTGCATGAGGAGCGAGGGTTCGCCGGAGTGGCTCGCGTGCTCCGAGGTCCACCTCGCTTGGGTGAAGTCGCGGATTCCTTCGACGAGCCGGTCGACGTCGTGCTCCGGCCGCACCACCAGGCGCGCGAACCGGCTGCTCATGCCGAGCTTGTTGCCGCACTCGCGGATGAAGACCTGGTGCCGCGACAGCAGGTGGTCGCGCAGCTCGCGGCCGTCCACGCCGCCGCCGAGCTTGACCAGCAGGAAGTTGGCCTGCGACGAGTACACGGTCAGATCGGGGATGCGGGAGAGCTCCACGCCCATCCGGTAGCGGTCGCGGCTCAGCAGCCGCAGGCTCTCCGCGTACTCCGCCTCGTGCTCGGCGAGCATGAACACGACGGTCTCGGCGAGGGAGTTGAGGTTCCACTTCGGCAGCGTCCGCCGCATCTTGCCGGCCAGACCGGGGTTCGCGACGAGGTAGCCGAACCGGATGCCGTGCAGCCCGAAGTTCTTGCCGAGGCTCTTCAGCACGACCACGTTGGGCCGGATCGACGCCTCGGCCGCGACCGACGGCGCGCGCTCGACCTCGACGAAGTCGATGAACGACTCGTCGATCACGACCAGGTCCAGGTCGGCGAGCTCGTCCATGAACCGGACGATCTCCCGGCGCGGCAGGTAGCCGCCGTCGGGGTTGTTCGGGTTGCAGACCACCGCCGTGCGCGACCCCCGCGCGCGGATGAACTTGATGTACTCGTCGACGTCCAGCTCGAAGTTGTTGCTCTCCTGCAGCGGGAACATGTCGACGCGCTTGTCGTTCTCCATCGGCTGGTCGGTCCAGCGGCCGAAGGTGGGGATCGGGATCGCGATGCTGTCGCGGACCCACATGTGGTCCATCCACGTGATGAGCTCGGTCGACCCGTTCGACATGGCGATCGTGGCCGGGTTGAGCCCCAGGACGGTGCTGAGCTGCTGCGCGATCTTGGCCGAGTCGCTCGGGTAGAACTTCAGCACGGACTCGAGGTTCTTCGCCAGCTCCTCGAACATCTGCGGCGTCGGGAAGTACGGGTTGCAGGGGATGCAGAAGTCGACGAGCTCGCCGGCGCCGGTCCTCGACAGCTCGAAATAAGACGGGCTGTGCGCGGTCTGCTGGAAAAGACCCGAGTCGACACCATGGCGCACGCGATCACTCCGTCCCTCGGTCCGTTTCCGACACCGGGGCATACGTGCCGGCGTTCATCGCGGTTCACGGGACCGTTTCGGGAAGGTCTCGGAACGGTCTCGCGCGCAACCTCGCGCCCGCCGGTTCCTCGGCCCCCGCCCTGTCCGTCGATCGTCCACATCGGACAGACAGGCGGTGCCTCCGGAGCGGTCGGTCCCCGGCTCGGGATCGCGGTCCGGACGCGGCCGGAGGCCCGCCGCAGGCGCGTCCGGCGACGGCTCCCCGGCGCAGACGGCCGTTCGGATCCGAACATTCGCGCACACATGCGGTCACCCCCGCCGGTCGCTCACAGTGGCCGACCGTCACGCTCCACCCACCCGGCGGCGCCCGCCGAGGCCGTGACGTGCGGTGATTCCGCGCGTCCCCAGAGCACCGATTCCGCGCTGCCCCCGACCCCGGATCGCACCGCCGCCACCCGACGCCCCGGCCGGTCGGCACGGCCCTGAAATGCGGGTATTCCGCCACGGGGCCCCGCGACCCCAGGTCTGGTGACGCACCACCCAGGCCGGTTCCCACCTCCAAGACGGGCGTCCTGCTAAGAATTGTCAGACGGTGCGGATACCCTGCTGGCAGTCCGCACACGATCCAGGGAGCAGTACCCGTGACCGCAGAGACCCTGTACGGGGCCGACGACCTGACGCACCTCGAGGGTCTGGAGGCCGTCCGCAAGCGGCCCGGCATGTACATCGGGTCCACCGACAGCCGGGGCATCAACCACCTCTTCAGCGAGATCGTCGACAACTCGACCGACGAGGGCGTGGCCGGCCACGCCACGAAGATCGTGGTCACGCTGCACGCGGACGGCAGCGTCCAGGTCGACGACGACGGCCGCGGCATCCCCACCGACGTCCACGCCAAGTCCGGTCTGTCCGGTGTGGAACTGGTCCTGACGAAGCTGCACGCCGGCGGCAAGTTCGGCGGCTCCGGCTACAAGACCTCCGGCGGCCTGCACGGCGTCGGCGCCTCCGCCGTGAACGCCCTCTCGCACCGCTTCGACGTCACGGTCCGACGTGGCGGCAAGGTGCACGAGATGTCGTTCGCCCACGGCGTTCCCGGCGTCTTCGACGGCCCCGGCCCCAAGGCGAAGTTCACCCGCCAGAGCGGGCTGAACGTCGTCGGCAAGATGAAGCGCTCCGAGTCGACCGGCACCTCCATCCGCTACTGGCACGACGCCCGCTACTTCGAGAACGGCGCCACCCTCGACGTCGAGGTGGTCCGCACGAAGCTGCGCAACACGGCCTTCCTCGTGCCGGGCGTCACCTACGTCCTCCGCTCGGCGCTGGAAGACACGATCGCCGAAGAGGTCTTCCACTACCCGAACGGCCTGACGGACATGGTCGAGTTCCTCGCCCCCTCCGGCGACCGGGCCGTCTCGGGCACCCTGGTGATCACAGGCTCCGGCACCTACTTCGAGAACGCCGCCGACGAGAACGGCGTGATGCGGTCCAAAGTGGAGCGCCAGGCCGAAGTCGAGGTGGCCCTGCGCTGGGGCACCGGCTACGAGCGCACCGTCGAGTGCTTCACCAACACCATCCGCAACGTGCACGGCGGCACCCACCGCCGCGGCTTCGACCGCGCCGTCCTCAAGGCCGTGCAGGACGCCATCTCCAAGACCCGCGGCCTGCTGAAGCCCAAGGAGGAGATGCCGACCCTCGACGACGTGCTGGAGGGCATGACCGCCGTCGTCCACGTCCGCATCCCCGAACCGCAGTTCACCTCGCAGACCAAGGACGAGCTCTCCACCGCCGGCATCACCAAGGTCCTGCAGGGCATCGTCGACCGGCAGGTCCGCGCCTGGACCGAGGACCGCAAGACCAAGGTCGAGGCCAAGACCGTCCTGCAGAAGGTCGTCGACGCCTCCCGCGTCCGGCTCACCCAGAAGCAGCAGAAGGACGCGGCGCGGCGCAAGACGGCGCTGGAGGGCGCGGCGATGCCCGCCAAGCTCGTCGACTGCCGGACCACGGGCGTGTCGCGCAGCGAACTCTTCCTCGTGGAAGGCGACAGCGCCCTCGGGTCGGCCAGAATGGCACGCGTCTCCGAGTACCAGGCGCTGCTCCCGTTGCGCGGCAAGATCCTCAACGTCCAGAAGGCCTCCCTGGCCGACACGCTTCGCAACGCCGAGATCGCCTCCATCGTCCAGGTCCTCGGCGCCGGAACCGGCCGCACGTTCGACATCTCCCAGATGCGCTATGGCCGCGTCATCCTGATGGCCGACGCGGACGTCGACGGCAGCCACATCCGGACGCTGCTGATCACGCTGTTCGCCAAGTACATGCGCCCGGTCATCGAGGACGGCCGCCTCTACGCGGCCATGCCCCCGCTGCACAAAGTCATGACGCGCGGGCGCAACCCGGAAACGCACTTCACCTTCACCCAGCGGCAGATGGAGCAGAAGGTCGCGCAGCTGGAGAAGGCCGGCAAGCAGGTCGTCACGCCGGTGCCGCGTTTCAAGGGCCTCGGCGAGATGGACGCCGACGAGCTGTGGGAGACCACGATGAACCCGGCCACCCGCTCGGTCCGCCGCATCACGATGGACGACGCCGAAGCAGCCGAGGAAGCACTCGAACTGCTGATGGGCGAGAAGGTCGAGCCGCGGCGCAACTGGCTCGTCGAGTCCGCCGCACGGGTCGACCAGTCGGCCATCGACCTCTAAGCCTTCTACGGACAGACGGAGTTACGAAGTCATGGCACGCCGCAAGGGACCCACGACCAAGGTCGACCCCGCCGCGTTCGACCGGGCCGGCGCCAGGGTGCTCGACAACTCGCTGAAGACGGAGATCGAGGACTCGTACCTGGAGTACGCGTACTCGGTCATCCACTCGCGGGCACTGCCGGACGCGCGGGACGGCCTCAAGCCGGTGCACCGCCGCATCCTCTACTCGATGCACGAGGCCGGTTACCGGCCGACGCACGCGTATGTGAAGTCATCACGCGTCGTAGGGGACACAATGGGCAAATTTCATCCTCACGGCGATACGGCGATCTACGACGCGTTGGTCCGCCTCGCGCAGGACTTCAGCCTCAACGAGCCGTTGATCGACGGGCACGGCAACTTCGGCAGCCCGGACGACGGACCGGCCGCGAGCCGCTACACCGAGTGCCGGATGTCCCCGGTCGCCATGCAGCTCGTCGGCGAGCTGAACGAGGACACGATCGACTTCCGGCCGAACTACGACGGGTCGCTCGACGAACCGACGGTGTTGCCGGCGGCGTTCCCGAACCTGCTGGTCAACGGCACGTCCGGGATCGCGGTGGGCATGGCCACGAACATGATCCCGCACAACCTGCGCGAGGTCGTGGGCGCGGCGCGGTGGCTCATCACCCACCCGAACGCCGACCTCGACAAGCTCATGGAGTTCGTGCCGGGGCCCGACCTGCCGACCGGTGGCATCCTGCTGGGTCTCGACGAGGTCAGGAAGGCCTACGAGACCGGCCGGGGCGTGGTGCGGATGCGCGCCAAGGTCGAGATCGGGCCGTTGGAGGGCAGCCGGGGGCGGCAGGCCATCACGGTCACCGAGCTGCCGTACGGCGTCGGTTCGGAGCGGATCGTCGAGAAGATCACCGACGAGGTGAACAAGTCCAAGCGGCTCACGGGCATCGCGGACGTCAAGGACCTCACCGACCGCGAGAACGGCATCCGGCTCGTCATCGAGTGCAAGGTCGGGGTGAACCCGCAGGCGTTGCTCGCGGACCTCTACCGGCTCACGCCGATGGAGCAGTCGTTCGGCATCAACAACCTGGTGCTGGTCGACGGGCAGCCGCAGACGCTCGGCCTCAAGGAGCTGCTGGAGGTCTTCCTGCGGCACCGGTACGAGGTCGTCACGCGGCGCACGAAGTTCCGGCGCCGCAAGCGCGAGGAGCGGTTGCACCTGGTCGAGGGTCTGCTCAAGGCCCTGCTCGACATCGACAAGGTCATCAAGCTGATCCGGGGCAGCGAGAACGCCGCTGCCGCCAAGGACGGCCTGATGAAGCAGTTCAAGCTGTCGGAGGTGCAGGCCTCCTACATCCTCGACACACCGCTGCGCCGCCTCACCCGCTACGACAAGCTGGAGCTCGAGGCCGAGCAGGACAAGCTCACCAAGGAGATCGCGGAGCTCACCGCGATCCTGGAGGACGAGGGCGTGCTGAAGAAGCTCGTCTCGGCCGAGCTGGCGGCGGTGGCGAAGGAGCTCGGCGGTGACCGCAGGACGAGCTTGATCGACGGTGACCTCAAGGAGGTGCTGGCGGCGTCGAAGCCCGCGGGGCCGCTGGAGGTCGCGGACGATCCGTGCCAGGTGATCCTCAGCGCCACCGGGCTGGTCGCGCGCACCGCGGCCGAGTCGGAGGAGGTGTCCGAGGGCAAGCGGCGGGCGGGTCGGGTGAAGCACGACGCCGTCGCGGCGACCGTGCACTCCACCGCGCGCGGGCAGGTCGTGCTGATCACGAACCTGGGCCGGGCGTTCAAGACCGACGTGCTGCCGCTGCCGGTGCTGCCGGAGCAGAGCGGGACCGTGAGCCTGCGGGGCGGCATGGCGGCCAGTGAGCTGGTGCCGTTGCAGAAGGGGGAGAAGGTCGTCGGCATCGCGCCGCTCGATCCGAAGGACTCTCCGGGTCTCGCGCTCGGGACGAAGCTCGGCACGGTCAAGATCTGCGCGCCGGAGTGGCCGGTGCGGTCGGACGAGTTCGAGGTGATCACGCTCAAGGACGGCGACGAGGTCGTCGGCTGCACGTGGCTCACGGACGGCAGCGAGACGCTCGCGTTCGTCAGTTCCGACTCGTCGTTGTTGCGCTACGACGCGAAGCTGGTGCGGCCGCAGGGCCTCAAGGGCGGCGGCATGGCGGGCATCAACCTGAGTGGTGACGCGCAGGTGGTGTTCTTCGGGGCGATCCGCACGGACGACGACGAGCACGGTGAGCCGATGGTCGTCACGTCGTCGGGGCAGAGTGTCAAGGTCACGCCGTTCAGCGAGTATCCGGCCAAGGGTCGTGCCACGGGCGGTGTGCGGTCGCAGCGGTTCCTCAAGGGTGAGACGCACCTGGTGCTGGCGTGGATCGGCAGCAGGCCCGCGGGTGCGGACGAGAAGGGGTCGCCGGTCGAGCTGCCGGACGTCGATCCGCGGCGGGACGGCTCGGGGCACGCGCATCCCGGTCCGGTCGTGGTCGGGCACCTGGTCGAGCGGAACTGAGCCGGCGGGTTCGCCGCCGGCGAGGGCGTTCGAGGCCTCGCCGGCGGCGAACCGTCAGTCGAACTCGACGACGGCGCGGTAGCGCGTGCTTCCCTCGCGGACGCGGTCGAGGGCTTGGTCGATGGCGGCGACCGGGAAGGTCTCCACCTCGGCCCGGATGCCGTGCCGGGCGGCGAAGTCCAGCATCTGCCGGGTGTGCGAGGCGGATCCGACGATGCCGCTGACGACGGACTTCACGGCGGGTAGCAGGCTCAGCGGTGAGAACGCGATGGGGTTCGGTGGCACGCCGACGACGCACAGGGTGCCTTGGGGGCGCAGGATTCCGAGGTAGTCGTCCCAGGGCAGGTCCGCGGACACGGTGCACAGCACGAAGTCGAACGAGCCGGCGGCCGCTTGCAGGGCGCCCTGCTCGCCGGAGGCGATGAAGCCGGTGGCGCCGAAGCGTTCCGCGTCGTCGCGTTTGGCGGGTGTCGTCGAGATGGCGGTGACGGAGCAGCCCCACCGGGCCAGGAACTGGATGGCCAGGTGTCCGAGGCCGCCGATGCCGACGACGGCGGTGCGGTGGGTGGGCAGGACGCCGTTGGCGAGCAGTGGGGAGAACACGGTCGTTCCCGCGCACAGCAGCGGGGCGGCCTGCTCCGACGGGATGGTGTCCGGGATCGGGTGGACGTGCCGCCAGTCGCTCGCCCGCACGTGGCTGGCGAATCCGCCGCGGTCGCCGCGCAGGACGGTGTCGTCCCTGGCGGGGCAGAGGTTGGTCCGGCCGCTGAGGCACCATTCGCAGTGGAAGCAGGATCCCGCGATGGCTCCGACGCCGACGCGTTGGCCCACCCGGAGGACGTCCTGGTCGACGGCGTCGCCGACGGCGTGCACGACACCGATGGCCTCGTGCCCTGCCACGGCGGGGTAGCGGGAGAGGCCCCACTCGTCGTCGATCAGTCCGATGTCGGTGTGGCAGATGCCGCCGTGCGTCACGCGCACGTCGACCTCGTTCGCTCCCAGCGGTCCGCTGTCGTACTGGTAGGACCGGAGAGGTCCGCCGGCTTCGAGTGCCGCGTATGCGTGAACCTGCACGCTCTTGCTCCTCATCCTCAAACAAACTAGTTAGTTACTACTCCAGGTAAGCACAGTGTGGCGATCTGGACAAACCAACGAGTTGGTTACTATGGGTCGATGAAGGACGGGAACGCCACCAGGCGGCGTCTGCTGGACGCGGCGGCCGCGGAGTTCGCGGCGTACGGCATCGCGGGCGCCAGGGTCGACCGCATCTCGGCGAACGCGAAGGCGAACAAGGCGCAGCTCTACGCCTACTTCGGGGACAAGGACCGCTTGTTCGACGCGGTGTTCCAGGAGCAGGCCGACGAGCTCGTCAACGTCGTGCCCTTCAGCGCGGACGACCTCCCCGGTTATGCCCTCGCCCTCTACGACGCCTGCCTGACCAGGCCGAACCTGGTGCGGCTGGCCACCTGGGCCAGGCTGGAACGCGTGCCCGCGGGTGCCCTGGTCACCTCGATGCCCGAGCAGGCCGAGCGCAAGCTCGCGGCCATCTCCGACATGCAGCGCGCGGGCCGGATCGATCCGGCGCTCGCGCCGGAGGACGTCCTGGCGATGGTGTCCATGTTCGCACTCACCTGGTCGCCCGCCAGCCTCTTCCACACCGCGACGCAGGCCGATCCGGAAGCCGACCACGAGCGGCGGCGCCAGGCGCTCGCCGAGGCGGTGCGGCGTGCGTTCAGCCCCCCGGAGGGGACCGCGGCCACGGGGCGGAGCTGAAAGAACGGCGCCGTTCTTCGCGTCCAAACGCGGACTTTCCGATCGTCACCTATCGGGTGGTCTTGTCCGCGTCCGGGCGTGCGGAACCGGTTCGGCGTTCTTACGTTCCTGCCAGCGGTCGTCAGGCCGCCGCACAACCAGGGCTCGCCGTCCGCTCACCTGTCCAGCGGCTTGCCCTCCCCAGGTTCACGGACCAAGACCCCGCCGGACAGGCGCTGCTCACAGCAGATGAAGCGAGGCGGGTGCGAAAAGGGTCATGCGTCATCACCGTGGCAACATCGCCAGTCGCGCCGTGCTCATCGCCGTTTCCGCGACGGCACTCATCACGACGGGCGGCGCGATCGCCGCCGCCGCGGCACCGGTCGACTGGGACCGGATCGCCCAGTGCGAGAGCGGGAGCAACTGGTCGATCAACACCGGCAACGGCTACTACGGCGGACTTCAGTTCAGCCAGTCGACATGGCAGGCGCACGGCGGTTCCGGCCGTGCCGACCAGGCTTCCCGTGAAGAGCAGATCCGCGTCGCGGAACGCGTTCTGCGCACTCAGGGACTGGGGGCGTGGCCGACGTGCGGACGGCGCGCGGCCGTCGGCGGCACACCGCCGATCCGCCACCGGCACAGCCCGGCAGCCACGAAGGCCGTGTCGCGGGTCGTGCCCGTCGCCGCGCCGTCGACGAGCAACCCGGACGGTGACTACGAGATCAAGGCCGGTGACACGCTCAGCGGCATCGCCGAGCGGCTGCGCGTCGAAGGCGGCTGGCAGGCGCTGGTGGCGAAGAACGCCAAGTACCTGACCAACCCGGACCTGATCAGGCCTGGCGACAAGATCGCGACGAAGTGACGCGAGCCGGCGGGGCCGGCTGAACTCGGGTGCGGGGCCCGTGCGAGACGGGTCCCGCACCCGACCGGTGTCCAGGCGCCGACGACGCGGTGACCGCGACCCCGCCGGTCTCTCACCCGGTCTTCCCGGTCGATCCGCGCCAGCCGGTCCGCGCCGGTTGATCCGCGCTACTCGATCCTCAGGGTCTGCACCTTCGCTTCCGCGACGATGCGGTCCGCCTCGTCGCGCGCCGCGTTCCGCAGTTCCGCGAGTGCGCGCATGGCCTCCGCCCGGCGGGCCGACATGGCGAGCCGGAAGTCCTCGCGGATCTCCTCCCGCTCGGCCGCGGCCTCCTCGTCGAGCCGGCGGGCGCGCTGTTCGGCCTCGCCGACGATCATCAACGCCTTGAGCTGCGCGTCCCTGAGGACCTCGCGACGTTCCTCGTCGGCCAGCGCGACCATGCGGGCGAGCCGTTCCGGCAGGCCCTTCGGGTCGATCGGGGTCAGGCAGATGCGGTGCAGGCCGTCCTGCAGGGCGGCGTTCTCCTCCTGGATCGACGCCAACCGGCTGGCCAGGGCCTCCGCGCGGGCTTCCGACGCGTTGCGGTCGGCGATGACCAGGCGGAGCTCCGCTTCCAGCTCGGCGACGTAGTCGTCCACCTCGTCGCGGTCGTAGCCGCGCCAGCGCAGCCCGAACCACGTGCGCAGGGGTAAAAGCTCTGTGCTGCCGTCGACGCTCACGTCTGCCTCCTCCGCCTCCCACGAGTCAGTCCTGACAGGGGGTACGTATGAGGTGCGACATCGGTTCTAACGGGTTCACCAGGCACAATGGCGGCGTGAACACCAAACTGTGCCCCTGCGGGACCGGTCAGTCCTATGTGGACTGTTGTGGCGCACTGCACTCCGGCGCCCGCAAGGCGGCCACCGCCGAGCAGCTGATGCGGTCGCGCTACAGCGCTTTCGCCGTGTCCGATGAGGACTACCTGCTGCGGACGTGGGCCGCGAAGCACCGGCCTTCGAGTGCCGGGATCGACCCGACCGACCGGTGGCTGAAGCTCGAGGTCCTGGCGACGGAGAACGGCGGCCTGCTGCAGAACGAGGGGGTCGTCGAGTTCCGCGCCCACTACGTCGGGGGCGTGGTGCACGAGCGCAGCAGGTTCATCAGGGAGAACGGGCAATGGGTCTACGCGGAGGCGCTGTGATGAAGGTCGGGAGCCGGTTCAACGGCCCGCCGGGGTCGGGCAACGGCGGCTACTCGGCGGGCCTGCTCGCCGCGCACGTCGACTCACCGGCCGTGAGCGTCCGGTTGCGCAAGCCCGTGCCGCTGGACCGCGAGATGCAGGTCCGCGACGGGCAGCTGCTCGACGGCGACGTCGTGGTCGCGTCGGCCGAACCCGCCGTGCTCGACCTGGAGGTGCCGCCCGCGCCGACGTTCGACCAGGCGCGCGAGGCCGCCGCGAAGGTGCCGTGGCGCGACCGGCACCCGTTCCCGACGTGCTTCGGGTGCGGTCCCGGCCGGGAGGACGGCATCGGCGCGCTGCTGGGCCCGCTGGACGGGCGCGCCGAGTGGGCGGGCGTCTGGCGGCCGGCCGGCGCGCTGCCCAACGACGGGGCCGCGGTGCTGCCGGAGATCGTCTGGGCCGCGCTGGACTGCCCGTCGGCGCAGCCCGTCGCCCCCGACGGAGGACCCGCGTTCGTGCTGGGCACGTTCGTCGCCCAGGTCGAGCAGCCGGTCGAGCTGGGTGTGGACCACTTGCTCCTCGCGTGGGAACTTGGCCGGGAGGGGCGCAAGGCGTACTCCGCATCCGCCATCATCGGACCTCACGGTGTGTGTGGACGAGCGCGGGCCGTGTGGGTCTCGATCGGATGAGATCAAATAACCCGACTGGGTGACAGCTGTGCGGCGCGTCTTGATAGCGTGCACGACCGTTGCCCGCTTAAGCCGAAAGGGCGAGTGAACGGGATGGCACGGAGGTGATCAGGCGCTTGATGGGCCGACGTGCCGCCGCCCATGGCGACCAGCAATCGCAGACCCAGAGTCCGGAGCAGTTCACGAGCACTGCCCACGACAAGGATCTCTACCCCGCCGAGCAGCCCCCGGCAGCGGCGCCGCCGCCGGAGCCACTGCCCCAGCGCACGCCGTTCGCGGCGAACTTCGTGGGCGCCACGCTCGTGGTGTCCGCGCCGGAAGGTCCCGGCCAGGGCGCGACGGGTCTCGCCCGCACGCTCCCGGTCGACCGCGGCCGGACCGTGGTCGTGGTCGACTTCCCGAGCGGCGACCAGACCACGTTCTGGCCGCACGTCGTGAGCGCCCTGAGCGGTCGCGGGCCGATCAGGCTCGCGGTCTCGCACGCGGGCTCGATGCGCCCCACCGCGCCGGCTCAGTGGCTGGCCGAGCAGCTCCAGACCGAGGTCGTGGCGCCGGACGGGGTGCTGACCACGGTTCCGGGCGCCGCCTTCGTCGTGGGCACGCAGGGCTACGGCAGCTGGGTGCGCTTCCAGCCGAACGCGTCACCGATGCCGTTCGGCCGCCGCTTCCCGGTGCCGCAGTGGGAGGCGATGGACCCGAACTCGCCGTGGCCGACGGGCGAGATCGGCATCTCCGAACCCATTCCCGCCGGGCTCTGGCTGCGCGCGCAGCAGCCGCCGTTCGACCCGGCCGCCCAGGACTCGCGCCCGATCGTGGCGCTGCCGTGCCGGGAGAACGTGCTGACGGTCGTCGTCGGCGGCCCCGGCCAGTCGGCGATCCCGACCGACGAGGTGTGCCGGCTGCTGACCGCGCTGCCCCAGGCGGCCCGGTCCCGCGTGCGGCTCGTCCCGTACGGGGTGGACGCGTCGCTGGGACGCCAGGTCGCCGATCAGCTCGGCGAGTCGATCGCGATGTACACCGGCCTGCCGGTCGGCAACCTGCGCGCCGGCGGCCCCGCGGTGATCGCGGTCGACCCGCGCGGACAGCAGACGTGGCGCCCGTTCGTCACCGAGGTGACGTTCACGCCGAACGAGACCTTCCCGGCGGTGTCCGGCTATCGCGCGCCGGTGCCGGGACTCGCCGAACTGTCGCCCGGTGTGTTCTCGCTCGGCGACGGTGTCGTGCTGGAGGTCGTTCCTTCCGGCCTGTGGGTGCGTGAGCACGACGAGCCGTACAACGCGGCCGAGGTGCGCTCTCAGCCTGTTGACCCGGAGTGGGCACGTCTGACCGTGGGCACGCCTGGGCGCACGACGCCCGGTGCGGTCGCAGTGCACGGTGCTGCTCTCGTGGAACGTCTGGAGCCCGAGGTGCGCAAGCTGCTGCGTCTCGTCTTCTGCGACTCGAAGGTGTCCGCACCGCCGCCACCACCCCCGCCCGCTCCGGCGACCAGCCCCGCGCAGATCGCCTCGGCGCAGATCGCTTCGGCGCAGATCGCCTCGGCGTTGGGCGCGGCCAAGCAGGCGTTGTCCTCACGTGAGCCGAAGGACGGCGGCACCGGTTTCTTCACGCCGGTCACGCCGGCCGAACCGGAACCGGAGCGGCCCACCTACGCGAGCATGGACCCCGCTATCGCAGCCGTGACGACGCACGTGCTCGACGATCCGGACGAGGCGGCCTTCCCGTCCTCCGACCCGGATGCCGCGGCCGTCAGGTTCCGCGTGGACGGCCCGCTGCCGTTGCAGCCGCTCGCCATGTGGGAGGTTCCGGCGGAGACCAACGGCGAGCGCGAGACGGTGCTGCCGGACCACAGCAGCTCGGACAAGGAACGCGACACGGTCCGCAGGGCACTCGGTGAGCGGTATGGCGTGCACGCGGCGACGGTTTGCCGTTTGCTGGCCCAGCGCCCCGACGCCGAGGAGGATCCGACGGCGTTCGAGGCCATGGTCACCGACCTGACGGCGTTGCTCGCGTGCGTGTCGCAGGACGAGGAGATGGTCGTCGAGACACTCCGCACGGGCCGCCTGGGCCGGTTGCGGCCGTACGTCGCGTGCATCGTGTCGGGCCTCAACCGCCTGCCCGTGCACAACGGTGTGGTGGCGGTGTGGGGCGTCAACGGTCCTACCGGCCCGCGCCGCTACCGCACCGGCGACGTGCTGGTGGAGCACGGGCTGCTGGACGCCGTCGCGAACCCGGCCCAGCGCATCGAGGGCGTCACCGAGTACCTGCTGTGGTCGGTCACCGGCCGCCGGGTCGAGGTGGCGGACCGCGTCGCCGTGGCGACCGAGGAACGCGTGCTCTTCCCGCCCGGCACGCCGTTCCGGGTGCTGGCGGTGGCCGAGGCCGAGGGCGATCACCCGCAGCAGGTGCTGTTGCAGGAGATGGCCGGCGCGGCGGCGGACCAGGAGATCGCGGCCCTGCGGCCGAGCGTGCTCTCGCAGCTGGAACGCGCGGCGGCGAACCTGCGCGTGCTGCCGGTCTCGCACCAGGTGCCCGCGCAGACCTGATCAGTGCTCCGCGCCGGTTGATCGGACTTTGGTTGTTCGGTCGCGGGAACCGATCGTCACCAACGTCGCCGCGGTAGGTCTGGTGTCGGCACCTGCGGAGGTGCCGGCAACGGAGAGGGGACGGCGATGGGTGCGAGGCGACGGATTTCGGTGGCCGCGGCGGTGTTGGCGGCGGGTTCGGCGGCGGTGGTGTCCGCGGCGCCGGCGCAGGCGACGGTGTTCGAACGTTCTTTCCCTGGGATCAGCATCTTCGAACACACCTGCAACCCCCGGCCGAACGACACCGTGTGGGTCGAGATCAGGGGCCATGCCGCGGGCAACGACAACTACGTCAGCGAGGTCCGGTACAAGAACTGGAGCGCCTACCGGATTCTCATCCACCGCGTGGTGGTGGGTGCGAACGGCCAGTACGTGTACCCGCCGACCAGGGAACTGTCGCCGTTCAGCGAGGTCGTGTACCCGGTGAACCGCAGCTTCCCGGGCAAGATGACGGTCGTGAACGACATGGTCGCGCCGGAGTCCGCCGGCGAGAACTGCGGCGGCAAGGGCGGTAACACGCACGCGTTCAGCCGGCCGTGACCCCGGCCGGGTGCCCGCCCACCGGGGACGGGCACCCCGGCAGGGCGGCGATGCCGGGAACGGCGGCCACAGGAAGGCCGCGTGATCCACCCGCGGTGGCCGCAGTGCGATCGGCCGGGGCGAAGGCGACCGCTCGCACGACGCCGGTGTGCCTCCCCGGCAACCGGACGCGGGCAGTGCCCGCGGCACGCCTGAGACGTCCCGCCGACGCCATCGGTGCCAGGCGCGGCGACCGTCGTGCCGCCACCGGCTTCGGGGGGTAGCAGCCTGGCTCACCGCCCGGCCGGACCCACCCCGCCGCGGTCCGGGATCGACATGCATCGGCGCCGCCGGATCCGGGGCCGGGCTCTTCGCGCTGCCATCGTTCCCCCACCCGGATGTCGACCGCTGACAACCCTCGCCGCACCGCGCGCGGCGAGGCCGCGGCCACGAGTCGGAAAGGTGTGCTGTGCTTGCTCATCTCGCCACGACCGCACTGCTGCTCGTCGTGCCCCCGCCGGGCCACGCCCACGACGTGGGCCTGATCGCGGGCCGGGGTGCGGGCGACGTCAACGACACGGCCGGCCGCTTCGCGGTGCACGCCACCGACCTGGGGGTGATGTGGCGGGACAGCCGCGGCAGGGTGGCGATCGCGTTCGGCGACACCTACGGCGCCGGCTGGGGTGGGCACGGGGCCGGTCCGGAGACCGCGGACTGGCGGTTCAACACGCTCGCGCACTCGACCGACCACCACCTCGCCGACGGGCTGAGCATCGACTCGATGGTCACCGACCGCCCCGGCCACGCCGCGCAGATCCTGCCCGGCGACCCGTCGGTGCCCGAGGTGACCGTCATCCCGACCGCGGCGGTCGCGGTCGGGTCGCGGGACTACCTCCACTACATGTCGGTCCAAAGCTGGGGACCCGCGGGCACCTGGACGACCAACTACGCGGGTCTCGCCCACTCCGACGACGGTGGGAGGACCTGGGCGAAGCCGGACACCGCGCGGTGGGCCAACCGAGGTGGTGGCAGCGCGTTCCAGCTCGGCGCGATGGTGCGCCGGGACGGCTACGTCCACCTGTTCGGCACGCCGAACGGCAGGCTCGGCGACGCGTACGTGAGCCGGGTGCCGGAGCACGAGGTGCTGAACCTCGCCGCGTACCAGTACTGGACCGGCTCCGGCTGGCGGACCGGCGCTCCCGGCAGCGCCGTCCCGGTGATGTCGGGTCAGGTCGGCGAGCTCTCGGTGCAGTACAACTCCGCGCTCGGCCGGTGGGTCGCGCTGCACCTCGACGAGAACCGCGCGGCCATCGTGGCGCGCACCGCACCCGATCCCGCGGGACCGTGGACCGGCGGTCAGGTGGTCGCCGACGGGAAGGACCACCCCGGGCTCTACGGCTCGTTCCTGCACCCCGACAGCGCCACGAGCCCGGTGCTGCACTTCGCGATGTCGCGCTGGGACCCGTACCACGTCCGGCTGATGCGTCTGGACAGCGTGCCCGCTGACGGGAACGCCTTGCAGGAAGGCGGTTTCGAGCATCGCACCGGTGCGTGGCGGAGCACCGGGCAGGGCGGCGTCGACCACGGGCTCGGGCTGGCGCGCACGGGGGCGAACAACGGCTGGGTCCGCAGCACCAGCGGCTGGAACGACCTGTTCCAGCAGGTCGTCGTGCGGCCGGGCACGCGCTACCGGCTCAGCGGCTGGGTGCGCAGCTCCGGCACGACGAGCGACGGCTACTTCGGCGTGCGCCGTCCTGGTGGTGGAGGCGTTGTCGCCGAACAGGAGTACGGCTCGCTGCCCTCCTACGGCCGGCTCTCGGTCGAGTTCACCGCCACCGACCCGCGGGCCGAGGTCTTCACGGGCATCTGGGCGCGAGACGGGCAGGACACCTGGGCGCAGGTCGACGACCTGCTGCTCGAACCGATCGGCTGACTTGGGGGAAGGAACGGATGAGGAAGACATCGATGGCCGCGGTGATGGGGATCGCCGCCCTGGTGACCGCGACACCCGCGAGCGCGGCGCAGTGGTGCCTGAACGGCTCGGCCTGCTTCCACACCGGCGACGTGGGGCAGGTTCTCGTGGCGCAGAGCGAGAACTGGCACAACCTGACCGGTCCTGCCGCGGTCATCCGCACGATCGTCAACAGGCAGCCGGAGGGCGATGACGCGTGCGTCGCGTCCGGCCTCGACGGGTCGGGTCAGCGGTTCTGCGTCGACGGAGGGGACGAGGGCACCGTGCCGTCCGGGCTGATCGCCCGATCGCTGCGCGGATGACGGACAACCACCAGGAAGAAACCGTGAGCAAGGGGGAATTGTGAAAACTGTCAACAAGTTCGGCGTCGTCTTCGCGGCCGTGGCCACGATGTCCGCGTTGACGTCCACGACGACGCAGGCCGCGCCGGCGGTGACCCGGTCCACACTCGATCGGCTGATCGCCGCCAATCCCGGCGCCCAGCAGACCTCGGCGAACTCCGTGCGGCTGGCCAACGGGGTCGAGGCCGTCATCCGCGAAGCGGGACCGTGCACGGGCGGCTGGCTCTGCCTCTACGACTCGCACAACTTCAGCGTGTCCGGACGTCAGCTGGACCTCCAGAACTGCGGCTTCGTGAACATCGGCGACATGGGGTGGAGCGACAAGGTCCGGTCGTACCGGAACTACAAGCCGCAGGGCACGGTGTCCATCTTCATGAACTGGACCGGCTCGAGCTGGCAGGAGGTCGAACGTTCCACCGCGGTGCAGGAGAAGCCGTACGTCGACGACGCCTACAACGCGGACGGGGTCTGGGTGTGCTGAGCAGGTGAACAACGGCCGGGCAACCCGTGGAAGGCTGCCCGGCCGTCGTTCACGACCCTGGGTGCGGGCAGGGCGACCTGAAGTCCACCCCGGGGAAGTGCTCACCCCACTGGTCCGGGGTGAGGGCCGGGAGGTGCTCGCAGACCCAGCTCGCCGCGCGCTCGGTGTCGGTGTCCCAGAGCCGGGTCGTGCGGTCCTCGCCGCCGGTGGCCAGCGCCCGGTCGCCGGGGCGGAACGCCACCGCGTAGAGCCGGGTCGGGTGTCCACTGAGGACTGCCAGCTCGGTGGGGGCCGCGGGGGTGCGGAGGTCCCACAGCCGCGCGGTGTTGTCGGCGCCGGCGGTGGCGAGGGTGCCGCCGTCGGAGCTGAACGCGACCGCGTGGACGGTCTCGGTGTGCTCGGTGAACCTCGCGATCTCCTCTCCGCGCCGCCGGTCCAGGAGGTTCCACAGCCGGACGGTGTGGTCGCCGCTGCCGGTGGCCACGGTGTGCCCGTCCGGGCTGAACGCCACCGATTTGATGCTGTCGGTGTGCCCCTTCAGCGACGGGAGCTCGGCCGGGTGCGACCGGTCGGTCAGGTCCCACAACCGGACGACGCGCCCGGTCGTGCCCGCGGCCAGCGTGCGCCCGTCCGGGCTGAACGCCACGGACTCGACGTTGTCGTGGTCGGTGTCCTGGGTCAGCACCGCCAGCTGCCGCGGCTGCCGGGTGTTGGTGACGTCCCACAGCCGCAGCGAGTGGTCGGCGCTGCCGGTGGCCAGCGCGGTCCCGTCCGGGCTGAACGCGACCGACTGCACCGCTTCGGTGTGCGCGTTCACCACCGCGAGCTCGTGGAGGCGCTGCGGATCGGTCAGGTCCCACAACCGAGCCGTGCGGTCGAGGCTCGCGGTCGCGAGAACCCTGTTGTCCGGGCTGAAGGCGACCGAGTTGATCGCGGCGGTGTGCACGGTCGACAGGGCCAGCCGCCGGGGCCGCCGGGGGTCGGTGACGTCCCACAGCCGCACGGTGCCGTCGTAGCTGCCGGTGGCCAGGAAACGGCCGTCGGGGCTGAACGCCACGGTGTAGACGGCGGAGTCGTGCCCGGTGAGCACCGGGCAGGGGAGGTCCCACAGGCGCACCACGCGGTCGAACCCGGCCGTGGCCAGCGTCCGGCCGTCCGGGGTGAACCACGCGCTCAGCACCGGACCGGTGTGACCGGACAGCACCGTCAGCTCGTGCGGACGGCGCGGTGTGCTGATGTCCCACAGCCGCACCGTGCGGTCGAGGCCGGTGGTGGCCAGCGAGCGGCCGTCGGGGCTGAACGCGACCGCGTGCACCGAGCCGGCATCGACCTTGAAGGCCGCCAGTTCCTCCGGGCGCACCGGATCGGCGACGTTCCACAGGTGGACCGTGTGGTCCGCGCCGACGCTCACGAGGACGTCGCCGTCCGGGCTGAGCGCCAGCGACCCCGGCTTGTCCGTGGCGGTGACCACCCTCGTCAGCTCCCGCGGCGCACGCGGATCAGCCACGTCCCACAGCCGGATGGTGCGGTCCCAGCCGGATGTCGCCAGCGTGCGTTCCCCCGGGCTGAACACGACCTTGGTGACGGCCGCGGTGTGCCCGGTGATGGTCCCGGCCTCCCGGACCCCGCGCGGATCGGTGAAGTCCCACAGACGAACCGTGTGGTCCATGCTCGCGGTGGCCAGCAGAGCGCCGTCCGACGTGAACGCGGACGACACGACAGGGCGTTCATGTGCTGTGAGCGTCCTCATCTCACCGGGGCGGCGCGGATCGGTGATGTCCCACAGCCGGACGGTCCTGTCCTCGCTCGTGGTGACCAGCACCTCGCCCGACGGGTGGAACGCGAGCGACCAGACCGTGCCGGTGTGCCCGGTGAGCACGGCGAGCTGGACCGGGTGGCGCGGGTCGGCGATGTCCCACAGCCGCGTGGTGCGGTCCGCGCCCACCGAGGCCAGCAACCGCCCGTCGGCGCTGATCGCCAGCGCCTGGACGATGTCGTCGTGACCGGGCAGCCGGGTGGCGACCGGGCCCGCCGCCGCGCTGAGCAGGCTGCTGCGCGCCTCGACGGTCGGCGCCACCCGGAAGGCCGCCAGGCCGAGCTGGGCCGCGAGGCCCGAGTCGCTGGTGCGCAACGACGCGGCCTCTCCCGCGACCTTCTGCGACAGCGCGACGTTGCGTTGCCCCGCGATGGTCCGCCCGGCGTCGAGCGCGTAGCCGAGGGTCCCGGCGGCCACGACGAGCAGCGCCGTGAGCACACCGAGGAGCTGCCGCAGCCGCCGCGCCCGCCGCCGGGCCGCGGCCTGCTCCGCCGAGTGCGCGGCGGCGCTCGAGCTCAGGAAGTCCTGCTCGGCGGGGCTGAGCAACGCCCCCGAACCGGCCCACTCCCGTGCCACCTGCAACCGGACGCCGCGGTAGAGCGAACCGGAATCGCGGTGCAGCGCGAGCCACTCCGCGGTCGCCTCGGTGATGCCGCGGTGGACGCGCAGCCCGTCGCGGTCCTCCGCGAGCCACCCGCGCAGCCGCGGCCACGAGCGGATGAGGGCCTCGTGCGCGATCTCCACGCCGTCCCGGTCCAGCACGACCAAGCGCGCCGCCGCCAGGCTCTCCAGCACCGCCCGCGTGTCCTCACCGGCGAAGTCCAGCTCCGCGCGGCTCACCCTGCGCTTGGTGTCCTCCGTGCCCTGCCCGAGCGCGCAGAGGCGCAGGAACAGCTGCTTGGCGATGCGCTGCCGTTCGGCGGAAGATCCGCGAAGACGGCCTCGGCGGTGTGCGCGACCGCGTGCTCGACGCCGCCCGCGGCCTCGTACCCCGCCAGGGTCAGCGTGGTGCCCCGCCTCCTCCGCCACGTCTCCAGCAGCGCGTGGGACAGCAGCGGCAACACCCCCGGTTGTCCGGAGGCCTCGGCGACGATGCGCGTCACCAGCGCCGTCTCGACGGTGCACCTCGCGCGGACCGCGGGTTGCACGACGGCGAGCCGCAGCTCGTCGGCCGTCATCGGCCCGACCGTGACCTGCCCGTCGCGCAGCACCTCGACCAAATCGGGATGCGTGGTGCAGTGGGCGTAGAAGTCCGCGCGCACGCCGAGCACGACCCGGCACCCGCTGTTCCCTGCCCGCGCCGCCGTCAGCAACTGGTCGATGAAGCGGACCCGTTCCCCCTGGTCGCGGCAGAGTGTGAAGACCTCTTCGAACTGGTCGACCACGAACACCAGCTCGGTGGTGTCCGGCACCACCCGCCGCACCGAGCGGTGCAGCCACCGGCTGTCCTCCGCGGGCGGATCCGTCGGCGCGCCCGCGTACCGGCCGAGGTGGATCGCGCACTCCTCCAGCGGGTGCGCGCCCGGCGTGAACAGCACGACCGGGCCGGGCCAGCTCGGGACCAGCCCGGCCCGCAGCAACGAGGACTTGCCCGAACCCGAGGCGCCGACGACCACCACGACGCGGTGCTCGCCCAGGCGGGACACCAGTTCCCGGATCAGCGCTTCCCGCCCGAAGAACCGCTCGGCGTCCTCGGTCCGGAACGCCGCCAGCCCCACGTACGGCGAGGTGCCGGGTTCCGCGGCGGGCTCAGGTGGTTCCAGCTCGGCGGCGACCTCGCGCCAGCGCTCCTCCCACTCGTCCTCGGCTCCGCCGCAGGCCCGCACGTACGCGCGCGTCACCTGCAGGCTCGGCAACCTCCGCCCCGCGGCGGCCTGCGACAGGACCGCCGGCGAGTAGTGCGTCTCCGCACTCAGCTCCCGATAGGTCGGCGAACCCGCCCTCTCCCGCAACAACCGCAGGTCGCGGGCGAATCGGAGCAGTGCGCTGTCGCCCGCGTCCAGCGGGCGTTCTCGTCTTGGCATGCCACACCCCCAGACCTCCGATTGTCACGAATCCCGCGGCTCCCGTCCCGCAAACGGCGATGACGCCGCTGACCTGGGGCGTCGCCGTGGGGCGCGGTCGTTCGGCAGCCGAGGGCGGTGCGGAAGCGGCGCCCGGCAGAGCACGTCCTGGTGGAGCGCGGGACCGGCGTACGGTGTGCGGAAGTGAGCTGGAATCGATTCGGTGGGGAGCCGGTGCCGACCGCCCACCTCGGCATCCGCTACGCCGAACCGCCCGTCGGCCCGCTGCGCCTCCGCCCGCCGGTGGACTGCGACGGCGAGCCGGCAGGTCGGTTCGGCGACGCCCACACCCTGAACGTCTGGACGGCGGCGGGCGGTCCGGCGCCGGTGCTCCTGTGGGTCCACGGCGGCGCGAACACCGTCGGCTCGTCGGCACAGCCGGAGTACGCGGGCGACGTCCTCGCGAGCCACGGCGTGGTGTTCGTGAGCTGCAACTACCGGCTGGCGCGGGACGGGTACGGCGTCGTGGAGGGGTTTCCGCACAACCGCGGGCTGCTCGACGTCGTGTCCGCGCTCCGGTGGATCCGGCGCAACATCCGCGGATACGGCGGAGATCCGGGCAACGTCACGGTCGCCGGCCAGTCGTCCGGGGCGCAGACGGTCGCGAGCCTGATGGTGATGCCCCTGGCGAGAGGGCTGTTCCACCGGGCGGTCGCGCACAGCCTGGCCGGCCGGTTCTTCACGCCGGAGGAAGCCGCGGAGGTGCAACGAGCCGGGGAACCGGGGGTCGTGCACTACCAACCGGTCGTGGACGGCGACACGCTGCCGCGATCACCGCTGGTGGGTCCGTACGGGGTGGACCTCCTGGTGTGCCACACCGAGGACGAGGACGCCGAACTGTTCCAGCGGCCGACCACCAGGCTCGCCGGCGAGCACGGACGCGCGTTCCGTTCGGTCTACGCCAGGACACCGGCGCACCACGGCGCCGACGTGCCGGACATGTTCCGCGGCGACATCGCGGCGGCCTGGGCGGGGTTCGCCCGCGACGGCGATCCCGGCTGGCCACGGGACCAGGTCAAGCGCTGGGTCTAGCCCGTGTTTCAAAGGTGAGGTGATCGGCGGCGTGTCGGTGCCGGAACGTGGCGAGGTCTCCGGTAAGTGGGTTAGCGACCAAGCAAACCTGCAGTACCGGAGACCTCGTGGCCAGCGTAGCGGCAGCGGGGCGGGCCGACCTGACCGACGCGCAGTGGGCTGTGTTGCAGCCGCTGCTGCCCGTCGGCGCCAAGCCGGGCCGCCCACCGAAGTGGAGCAAAAGGCAGTTGATCGACGGCATCCGATGGCGGGTGCGCGTCGGTGCCCCGTGGCGCGACATCCCGCCCGACTACGGTCCCTGGCAGACCGTGTACGGGTTGTTCCG
>NZ_FOFR01000033.1 GCF_900110955.1 Lentzea xinjiangensis | reverse complement strand
AACACCGGCACCCACTCCGGCCGGTCCGCACTGATCACCCGCTCCACACCAAGATCATCGATCGCGCCGAGACGGCGTTACGGGACAACCTTTAGTGCCGCGCGCCCACCGATCACTCGACGCGCAGCACCCTCTGCGGACTTTGCCCCAACCTCTCGAACCCGATCACATCGAAAGCCTCAGCTTAGATCAACACAGCGTTCTCGGGGAGTCATCCACGAGAACGCTGTGTGACTTAACCTGCAAGGACGCATTTTCGGCACGCACAACCTGCCGGTGGCAAGCTTGCGTGATTTGCGTGTTCAAGTGGCTATGGATAGCTCGCCGGGTATTTAAGGGCTAATCAAGGCAATCGGATAGGTGTTCGGTTTCGTATGATGCGGAAGTCCCCTTCGGACCTGATGTGACACATCCTCCACACAGGACTACGCAGCATCCCCCTGGACTTGGTGCGGATGCTGGCGGTCGCTTCAGCCGCCGTGTGCTGCGGAGCCCGGAACGACCAGTCCGCTCTCGTAGGCCGCGACGACAGCCTGAGCGCGGGTGGTCAGGTTCAACTTCCGCATCGTGTGCTTCACATGTGTTTTCACCGTTGCTTCGCTGATCGCGAGCTGGTTCGCGATCCCCTCGTTGGTCGATCCGGTTCCGAGCAGCCGCAGGATCTCGGTTTCTCGTGGTGTCAGTTCCGGCAGGCGGGTGTTCGCCTGAAGCTCGACGCGGTGACGTTGTGCGTAGGTCTGGATCAGTCGCAGGGTGATGGCCGGTGAGATCAGCATCTCTCCTATCGCGACCGTGCGCACCGCCGCGATGATCCGATCGGGAGGTGTGTCCTTCATGATGAACCCGGCGGCTCCCTCGGTCAGCGCCGTGTAGACGTACTCGGGGATGTCGAAGGTCGTCAACACGACGACCTGGGTTTCCGGACGCATCGCGAGGATGCGCCGGGTGGCGCTGAGCCCGTCCATGACCGGCATCTTGATGTCCATGAGAACGACGTCGGGCCCCAGATCGGCGACCAATGCCACAGCTCGCTCGCCGTCTGACGCCTCGCCGACGGGTTCGATGCCGGGTGCGGCGTTGAGCAACGCCATGAGAGCGTGGCGAACGAGGTACTGGTCGTCGACCACCAGAACGCGGATTGCCATCACATCTCTCCAGCACGTGGATTCGGTCTGCGGTCGGAAATCAGGCCTCGTCCGGAATCGGCAGGCGCAACACGACCTGGAACCCTCGGGGAGAGTGGTGTCCGGCGTCGAGGATGCCACCGTAGAGTTCGGCGCGCTCGCGCATCCCCTGGATGCCGTGCGACTTCGTCTTGGCGCTGGAACGTCTTGGCGCGCCGTCATCGGTGATGGTCAACATCAGTTCGTGTGCACGGTAGTCGAGCACTACCTCCACGGCTGCGGGACCCGCGTGCTTGAGGACGTTGGTCAGGGACTCCTGCGCGACGCGATAGGCGCAGAGGTCCTGCCCAGGAGGCAAGGCGCGCGGTGTTCCCCTCACCACGAGTGCGACGGTGAGGCCGGCGTCGCGCGTGCGTTCCACCAAACCTGGGAGAGCGTCGAGGCCCGGGCTCGCGAGTTGCACGTCCGGGAATTCGTTCTCGTTCTCCACCCGCAGCACGTCGAGCAGCCTACGCATCTCGGTCAAGCCTTCTCGGCAGGACTCGGAGGCAGCTGAAATCGCGGTACGCGCCGTAGCGGGATCGGACGCGATGGTGTATTCAGCCACCCCGGCCTGCAAAGAGATCACGGACATGTGGTGCGCGACGATGTCGTGCAACTCCCGTGCGATCCGCACGCGTTCGTCGGCGGCCGCGCGACCCGCTCGCTCGGCTGCTTCCTCAGCACGCCTGGCCCATTTCTTGGAGCTCTCGCCGAGCATCCAGGCAATGAACAGGATCAAGGCGGTCTGCACGGCCTCCGGCCATTTCAGCGTCGCCTCCCCGACGTATTCGGGCGCCAGCAGGCAGAACGCAGACGCCGCTGCCATGATCGCGGCGATCCGTGAGCTACGCACGTTGGCGACTGTGAACACGCCGATGAGCACACCGAGCCCTCTGTTGCCCACCGCGCCATAACCGAGAAACGCGTAGGCGACCGTGGAACCAAGAATTACGCACAACGACGTTACCGGCACGACATGACGAACCGCCACCGGCGCCACCGTGAGTGCTGCGAGCGACAAATCCACGAGTGTGAGATCGGCGCCGAAATATCCCACTTGATTGGCCAGAGTGAGGACCGTGGCCGTCAGAGCGAGAAGAAGGTCCGCCCACGCCGGTCGGAGAAGCTTGCGCACCGGCTGGACTCTACCAGGGGATTCTTGTCCAGAAACAGACGAGATCCGCCCTACCACCAGAAGGGTAGGGCGGACGACCAAGAAGGATGACGACATCGCATCGATGAGTTCTTACGGTGATGACCATGAGGACGAAAACGAGCGCACTGATAGTGCTGGCCGCAATCTCGTTCGGCACCGGATGTTCGCCGGCTGGCGCCGAGCACGACGGGAACGACGCGACCCAGGTCTCTTTGCAGAAAGATGCCGACGCACTGGTGTCGAAAGGTACCCCCGGCGTTCTCACCGAGTTGCGCATGCCCAACGGTGTCGTGAAGGTCCGCAGCGGAGAAGGCGATACCGACGCGAAGACGCCGGTCCCGTGGGACGCCCACTTCCGCATCGCGAGCTTCAGCAAGACCTTCGTGGCGACCACGCTGCTCCAACTCGTCGGCGAACACCGCCTGTCGCTCGACGACACCGTCGAGAAGTGGTTGCCCGGAGTCGTGACCGGCAACGGGAACGACGGCAGCAAGATCACCATTCGTCAGCTGCTCCAGCACACCAGCGGCGTTCCCGAGTACATCGCCGGTGTGCCGGTGTTCACCGAGAGCGACTTCCGGCAACACCGGTTCGACAAGCACTCCCCGGCAGACCTCGTCGCCCTCGCGATGCGTCAGACACCCACCTTCGCGCCCGGCGCCGGTTGGAGCTACTCCAACACCAACTACGTGCTGGCCGGAATGATCATCGGCGAGGTGACCGGCCAGGACTGGCGCGCCGCCGTCGACGAGCGGATCATCAAGCGCCTGGGCATGCGGAACACGTCGACCCCCGGACACTCGACTGTGCTGCCGCATCCCCACGCGACCGCGTACGAGCGCTTCCCGGAAGACGTCACAGCGGAGCCGCTGCGCTTCGGAAAGCCCGTCGACGTCACCGAACTGAACCCGTCCTACGCCGAAGCGGCAGGCGAACTGGTCAGCACCACCGGCGACGCGCTGGTCTTCCTCCAAGCCTTGATCTCGGGCAAACTCCTCGCTCCCGCGGAGCTGGCCGAGATGCAGAAGACGGTGCCGGCGCCGAGCCTGCAGTCGGTGTGGCCGGAAGCGCGCTATGGACTGGGCATCGCTTGGATTCCCACCGCGTGCGGCGGGTACTGGTCACACGCGGGCGACATCCAGGGCTTCCAGACCCGCAACGGGATCACGCCCGACGGCAAGCGCAGTGTCATCGTCTCGATGAACACCGACTCCGTGATCCCGAAGGAGTCGTCCACCCCGCCGACGCCGCTCGAGGACCCGTCTTTCGACCTGGTCAAGAACGCGCTTTGTGAACGCAGGTAGTGATCCCAGGGCGGCGGACGTGATTCTCGCGGTTGACCACACCACCACGTCGAGCACGGCGAAGCCGACACGCTGGCTCATTTGGACTGATCACCGAAGCTTGCTCCCGTGCCATGTGGACGGGCCTGTCCGAGATCTGTGAGGCATCAATGACGCGTTCGAGTTTGGCGGCCCTGACAACGACGTCGCCGTCGTGGGTTTGGGCCTGCGGTTGGCTGATGGCATCTGTGAATCAGCGGACTTCTGGGCCGGCTTGATCGCGGCGCGCAGCGAGGTCGGGAACCTTCCCCGCGATCGGTGGTCGTCGTACCGGGCACACGGTCCCGCGGCCCGCTTCGAGGTGGCCAACATGCTCCACCCGGAACACCCCCCGTTCCTCGCGGCGGCTCCGACACCGTCGTCGACGTGGCACTCTTCCACGGCTTCGGCGCCTACGGAGATCCCGACGCGGCCAAGGCCTACGCCGACGTCATCCGCGAGACGTTCACGGGCGGCTGGGAGGTCGAGAGCATCGAAGCAGCCCACTACCAGGGTTTCATCACCGAGCAGATCTCCGAGGTGGCCGTCCAGCGAGGACTCGCCGCCCACGGCGAGGTACAGCTCGCGGCGTGGTAGATGCTGCGTCCGCAGGGTGGGCAGGCCGCGCACGAGGTCATCGATGCGGAGTACGGCAAGGTCATCGCGGTTCGCAGGCAACGTGGAGGCGGGGACCAAGCCGGAACAGGCCGAGAACGGCGAGGCGTCATCGTGCCAGACCACCCGGCCCGCCCGTGGGGGTAGACCAGCCCGTGCTCGTGGCCGGAGGTGTTGATCGAGGCGACCCTGCGAGGCTGGAACTCCCACCGGCTCCGGGCCGCAGCCCGTCCAGCCCGACGCAGGCGACGTGTGTGCGGACATCCGGGACAGGGCGTGTGACCTGGCCCGGATGGGCAGGGGTGGACTGCGTCCGGTCATCACGAAAGCGATGAGTCAGTCGGGACGCGTCAAGAAGCAGCAGCGCTTCGGCTTTGTGCAGCAGCCAGGGCAGCTGTTGGACCGCACGCTGATCTTGAAATTGGCCCCACCTGTGGCACGCGCTGCGTGAGTACGAGCGGCACTCCAACGAGCACCGCGCCCACCGATCACTCGCCGCTGAAGTACCCCTGCGGGCACGGCCTTGTCTCTTGAACACGGCCAGATTGAACGTCTCACCATTGACCGACAGGACCGTCTCGGCGGAGTCATCCGAGAGTACGACCATTCCGCTTAACCTGCGTGCATGCAGTTTTCGGCACGCATAGGGCCGCTGGTGATGCTGAACCTGTTGCGGTTCAAGGCCGTGCTTCAGGGCCTGGCACCTGACGCACGCCACCCCTACCTCGCTGCGTTCGCCGCGGGCTCGACCATCACGACGCTGGACCGAGTTGCAGCCGAACACTTCGAGCACTTCGGCGACCTGCTGTCCGAGATCATGAAGTTCGCGACGCTGCTCGTCTTCGGCGCACTGATAACGCCTCTCGCACCTGAGCGTGGGGGACTGGGCCGTCGCAGTCATCGCGATCTTCCTCGTGCACCCGGCCGCGATGATGATTTCGCTCCTGCGCACACCCCTGGCCGCACGCGAACGTTCCGCCGCCGCCTGGTTCGGCCCGAAGGGCTTCGCGTCGGTGGTCTACGGCCTTCTCGTCGTGCAGGCCGGGTGTTCCGACCGGTGAGCACGTGTTCGACCTGGTGGCGATCACCATCGCCCTGTCGATCGTGCTGCACTCCTCGACTGGCGTGCCCGTGCCCAAGGCCCTGGTTTCGTGCCTCCCGACGGGCTGCACACAGGCCTGGCCGATGACCGGAAGGAGCGGCTGGTTCGGAGCATCCGCAAAACCCGTCTACGCGCCCACGCGTATGCGGAGATCGCACTCGCGACAGCGGAGCGTGATCCCGATCGGGCGCGTGCCATCGCGATAGCGATCCACAGCGAACACCTGCGTGCAAACGCCCTGCGAGACGTCGTCCGCGTGTGGCCGTCGTGGGGCATCTGGACCGAGCAGCGCGCATCGCCACCTCGATTCGCCGGCGGCACGCCAGATCGGAGGCTTGCTCACTGGTCGTCCAGATTGCTGCGGCTACCGGCGACCTCGAACCGTCCACCCTGTTGCTGCGCTTGATCAGTCATCCGTTCTGGCGGTCCAGGGCGATCATCGGGATCGCACTCGCGCTCTTCGATGCCGGAGATCACGCCGCGGCGAGTGATCCGATGTCCGGCAACGGAATCTGGTTCCTGATCAGAGCGGCCCTGAGGGTCGGCGACTTCGACCGTGCCGAGTCCCTCGTCCGGTCGATCGAAGATTTGATCGACCGCTCCACAGGTGTCGAGGAACTCGTGAACGCCCTGATCGTGGCCGGTGAAGTCGACAAGGCGACCTCCGTGGCGCGATCGACCCCCCTCGACTTCAGCCGTGCCACAGCACTCGCCGCCGTGGCTGCGGCCACGCTCGCCGGCGGAGCGGCGCCCACGGTGGACGGCCTGGTCGCAGAGCTCTTCCCCCCGCGAGATCAGGCCCGATACTGGCGTGCCGTCGCCAAGTACGCGCCCGTGACCCAGGCATCGCAGTTCGTCGCGCCTGCACTGCAGACCGGCCCCTGGCACGACTGTCTGCTGGGTCACCCACTTGGAGTTCGTGTTCGCTTGTACACGGTTCGGGTCGCACGCCGGTCGGTCCGACCGCCGACGGAGGGGTCAGATCTGGGGCACGGCCTACGCCGACCTCGGTGGCGGGTCCATGCGACTGCGGAACTGGGAGTGCACATCCGGTCAGCCGAGGATCACCGGCAAGCTGTCGAGACGTCGCATGAACGAACCCGGACGCCAGACGAGCTCGTCGGTGCGAACTGCGAGGCGAGTACGGGGGAATCGCGTGAAGAAAGTGCTCAAGGCGGTCGCGGTTTCCCGGCGGCCCAGTTCGGCGCCTAGGCATCGATGCGGACCGTGGCCGAACCCGAGGTGCCCGCGCGTGTCACGATCAATGTCAAAGGTATCGGGGTCTGCGAACTGGCGGGGGTCACGACACGCCGCGCTGGGGGCCGTCACGATCAGCTCACCAGCCGGAATCGTTACGGAGTCCAAGGTCACCGGCTTGTCGAAGAACCGAGGGGGGAGCAGTTTGAACGGCGACTCGTAGCGTACGACTTCCTCGACGGCTTGGCTGAAGAGTTCGGGTGAAGCCACCAAGCGTGCGACGAGGCGCGGACGGTCGAGCAGCAGCGCGAGACCACTTCCGATGGCACTCGCCGGCTCCGAACCGCCGATCAACAGCACCACGAACGTCGAAGCCAGCTCTTCGACATCCATTCCGCCCTTGTCATCATGAATCTGCAACAAACGAGTGAACAGGTCGTCTCCAGGTTCGCGCCTCTTCAATTCGATCATACGCAACGCCAGTTCGTGCAGACGCCGGGCGCCAGCTTCCACTTCTGCGATGCTGGAACCGGTCAGCATAGACATTTGCCAGTCAGAAAACTCGTCACGTTCGTGCTCGGGAAGGCCGACGAGATCCGCCAGTACTGTGGCGGCAAGGGGTCGCGCGTAGGCTGCAACGAGGTCGACCGGTTCACCGATGGGAAGGCGGTCGAGCAGTGCAGTAGCTGTACGTTGGATTGTCGGCAGCACGCCGCTCAGCCGCGCCGTGCTGAACTCGCCGGCCAGCTGGCTACGTAGCCTTCGATGCTCGGGACCGTCGCGGTCGAGCAAGCTCCGTCGCGACTCAGGTGCGAGCCTGGCACTGCGCTCGGGTCGGAGAAGGGACTGCGGCACAATTTTCTTGCGGTGCTGAACGATGTCCTTGCATGCTTCGGGATCAGAGAGGATACGTCGGACATCCGTATACCTGGTCACGGCCCACATCCGGAAGCCGTTCACCTCGACGGGGCAAGCAGGCGTCGTCTCGCGCAACTCGCCAAGCACACCGCAGGGATCAGCGGTGAATTGTGCAGTGGTGAGATACTTCGGCCGTTGCTCCATTGTCACGACCTTCGCTGCTTTGTGATCAGATGCTGGCTTCGGGGTAGCCGATGTACGGCCGGGATATCTCGTCGAGTCGCTGGCGGTGTACTTCAGGCAGGCGGAGATCCGCGGTGGCCAAGGATTCCCTGAGCTGATCGTTGCTCCGTGCGCCAACCAGCGCGGCCACCACACCTGGCCGGTCACGAACCCACGCCAGAGACACGGCGACTGGCGTCACGTCGAGTTCGTCGGCGACGGAGACGACGGCATCGACGATTCTCGCCGCGCGATCATTGAGGTGCCTTCCCACGTACCACTTGAAGAATCGGCTGTTGGCGCGCTTTTGTGGTACTCCAAAGCGGTACTTTCCGGTCAGCACACCTCGGCCCAGAGGCGCCCACGCAAGAATGCCCAACCCCTGGTGTTCAGCCGCAGGCACTACTTCCCGCTCCACGCCCCGTTCGAGCAGCGAATACTCGACCTGCGTGCTGGTGAGCGGACAGCTGTCCTTCGCGGACTGGAGCATGGCCGCAGCCGCGGTCTGCCATCCTGCGTAGTTGCAGACACCAGCATGACGCACTTTCCCCGCGCTGATCGCAGCGTCGATGGCGTCGAGCGTCTCCTCGAGTGGGACGCGCCGGTCCCACCCGTGCAACTGCCACAAGTCGACATGATCGGTCTGCAATCGAACGAGTGAGGCATCCAGCGCGGCCAGCAGGTAGCTGCGAGAAGCATTCGCAGATGGCTTTCCGTCACTAATGACTGCAGCGGACTTGGTGGCCAGGACGACGGAGTCACGTGGCAGGCCGCCCGCGAGCATTCGACCGATGATTTCCTCGGCGCGACCACCGCCGTAGACATCCGCGGTGTCCACGAGGTTCCCGCCTGCGTCCATGTAGGTGGCCAGCTGGACCGCCGCGTCGGCGTGATCGGTCGAGCTGCCCCAGGTCGAGGTCCCCAATCCGATGGGAGACACGGTCAGCTCGCTGTTGCCCAGGCGGCGCGTCTGTCTCATCGGAACTCCCGACCATTGGCCGGGGAGCCGGGCACGCGTTCCCCGCCCGAGACAACGGTAACGAGGTCGTCGTCGGCGTTGATGACTCGCCCCGACCACGCGTCGGCGTCGCCGCGCGCCAGGCGAACAAGCGTTCCCACAGCGACGTCCAAGGGGGTGAAGTCGCCATCGTCCCGGACTTTGACCGCCCAGCGTCCGATCCGGCGCAGCCAGGGATTGTCACTGCTTTCCGCGAGTTCGATGCCGGTACGGGTGAGCCCTGCATCGACAAAGCCGGGGTTGTAGCTGAACACGGTGATGCCGGTGGAGCCGAGTTCGACGGCCAGGTTTTCAGTGAGCTTGAGCAACGCCGCCTTCGACACGGAATACGCCGTGGCGTACGGCCATCGATGAACACCAGCCGGGCTGACGAGGTTGATGATCCTGCCCCGACCGACGCGGTTCATGAACGTCAGTGCGGCCTGTGCGGCGACCAGCGGTCCTGCCACGTTGACCCGCTGGGTGTACCACCAAGCGTCGAAGTCGACATCGGCGGTCGGCCCGACCGGACCAGGATCGACGGCATTGTTGACGAGCACGTCCAGGCGTCCGCTGACGTCCACGATCCGTGCAACAGCGGCCTGCATGGCGCCTCTGTCCACCACGTCGGCCCTAATCGCTTCAATCGCGATCCCGTCCGCGGTCAGCGCCTTGACCGTGTCGTCCAGCGCCATGGTGTCCCGCCCGGTGATGAACACCCTTGCGCCCTCCCTGCCAAGAGCCTCGCTGAACGAACGACCGAGTCCCTTGGCGCCGCCGGTGATCAAAACAGTAGAGCCCTGCATGCTCCGGCGACCTCCGTTGTTGGCGGATGAACAGGCAAACGAGGACTTCATGGTGCGGAACGTCCTCCAGTTCGACCTGGCGGGCTTGCCTTCGTCTGGCATGTGAAATTGCCTTCCATTTCCGCTCCTGCAGTGGAGCTTCGAAATGGCGGCCACGCACCGGGGCGTGTAGTCGAACTCAGGAAGGAAAACATTTAACCCAGCAGCGTATCTCGCGACCGCCTGAAGGATGTGATCCACCTTATATAGGTGCCAGGCTGATTCAAAGCTGGCATTCCATTGCCTGGAACGCAGTTGTCCAACACCCAGCTTTCGCGACACGATCTTGCCCAGGACAGCCCGTTGAGGCGGGATCTCAGCTGGCGCCGGGAGAACTTACTCGGCGACGGCCAGACTGGCTCCGCGAGCTGCCTTGAACCTCAGGACCCTGATGCCGAGCCGGATCACGCGCGTGCGGGGAGAACACGTCCCCGAGTGAGCGGTGAGTAGCGTCGGCCGGGCGTGATGCCCGGCCACCGCCCGTAGGCGATCAGTGAGGGTTCGACGGGCTGGTCAGTCCTGTCGTTGTGCCGGATCGCGGTGGTCGAGCGAGGACGCTTCGCGGGACCCTGATGGGGACGCCGACTGGTGCGCGTCCACCGCGTCCAGGTCGAGCTGGCGTTCGAGGGTCTGACTGATCGACGCGATGGTCTGGTGCTGCGGCTTGAACAGTAGTGCGCCAGGCCGTGGTGACTCGCCTTTGCGGGCCTGGCGCAACATCATCTCGCTGGAGTGCGCAGGGCATGCTTGAAGTCGCGGCCGTAGTCGGCGTTGTTCGACCGTCTCGCCGAGCAGATGCTCACCCTCGCGTCGGTGCTTCGCGCGCGCTTCACCCGGCGGAGGTGAGCGCCGCGGCCCGCTCCTCCCACCAGGGTCGGAACACCGGGCTGTCCGCGGCCTGGCCGGCGTACGCACCCAGCACGTCGGCGAACACGCGGCTGGCCTGGCTCCAGGTCAGCCGCTCCCGCCGCCACGCGAACACCAGCCGCATCCGCATCGGTGCCCCGGCCAGCGGCCGCACCGCGACCCCCGGACCGCCCTGCGACGTCGGCTCGACCAGCTGCACGGCCTTGCCTGCCGCGATCAGCTGCCGCCCCGCCCCGCTAGGCACCTCGAAGCGGATCCGCGGCACGAAGCCCACCGCCCGGCGGTGAGCGGGAGTTCCTGATTGACCTCGCTCGGCCGCCTCACCGGGCTGCTCGGCGCGGACCTGCCGTTGCTGGAGCGGGCGTTCGGCCAGGACCGCCTCCGAACGATCCGACAGCAGGTTGAGTAGCGTGTGGACAGCAGGGTGATCGAGTGGGAAATGGTGCACCGCGACCTGTACTGGAACGACCTGATGCAGCCTGAGTTCGGCCTGCTGGCTTGGGAGATGTGAGGCAGAGGTCCTGCTGGGACTGGTGCGGCGACGCTGCTGTGTACAGCCTCCTGGTGCCTGCCGCAGCTGAGCGCGTCCGTGCAGTCGTCCGGGACGTGACGGTGCGGAAAGCTCGTCCAGGGAACGAGCAGTTCATGGTGGGACATGCCGTGGTCGAGTGCTGCGGCACCCGAAGGCTCATCTTCGGCAATTCGCTCACCTCCATGAGGTGGAGCAGTATTGCCCTCAGTACGCGCCTACCGCCTACGCCCTGTCGCAGCACCGCCTTTGGGAAACCGCCTTGGCGGCGATGGGCTCCGCTGGATCGGGTTGTCCACGCCTCTCTGATGCGCGCGAGCTGTTATGTGGTCGGCGAGTCGGAAGATGGCCTGAACAGTGTCTGTGGCGACGATGCGAAGCCGAGTCGCCTCGGCGGTCAGAAGGGGGAAGTCCTCGGCGGGGTCGAAGGCGGTCGCTTCCGTCTGTCGGGTCGTCTTCCGGGCCGCGGTGTGTTGTGCCTGTGACGAGACGAATCGCCACTCGAGCGCCAGCACTTTGTGGACACGGCCCAACGCCATGATGTCGATGTGACCAGATCTTTCGGAACCTCTGGAAAGTGGCGTCCTGACGAAGAGGTTCTCAGCTCATTCGCGTTGGAACGGTCGCGTCACATGTGTTGAACACCGTTCTGGCGGCGGTGATGCGGTTGTTCGCGAGGTGGATTCGGTCCTGTTCCGGCTTCCGGAACGGACGGTTGCAGGCTGGATCGTCGCTGGGTAGACGTAGTCGGTGTGCTTCGAGGACGCGTTCAGGGCAGTCTTTCGTCAGCTCGGGGACAAGTCAACGCAGGACATCAATGCCGCGCGGGGACAGCAACTGGTCCACCCACGTGAAGCCGACCGACTTCCAGCTCATCTCGGGACAGCTGGCGGCGCCGTCCGGCACAACCACCGACGCCGCAACCAGTTCCCGCACGCGTTGCGTGCTGGTCGGGTGAGCGGTTCCCCGATGACGCCGCCACCTGCTCGCCCCCGGACAGCGACTCCTGCCGGGAGAACGCGGCTCAAGGCTCGTGAGAGGACCCGACCAGGATGATCACTCCAAACAGGACAGACGCAGTCCGGCCGTTGCAGGCCCCCATCCGTCCGATCCCGTTCAAGTCCGTCGCCCCCAGGCCCGTGCCCGGGTGGAGGGAAATTCGTGTCCTCGTCGACGGACGCGCCAACGGCACGGTGCCCGGATTCTCCATGGCCGCCGGCGGGCTGGAACTCCCGGCGAACTTCCGCAGCGACCCGCAGCAGCACCCGGACAGCGACACGGTCCTGCTGTTCACCGCCGGCGGCCCAGTCCTCACCTACCACGGCGAAAACCTGCGCTTCTGGTCCGTCCAGTGGCCTGGGGACCTTTTGACAATCCCACGGGGGACGCCCTACGTCGTCGACGTCCTGTCCGAGCACGTAGGCGCCACCGGCTACGTGGTGCGCTCCACCAGCAGCCTGCTCGCCGACAACCTGGCCCGACCGGATCTCGACCATCAGGCGTCGGCCAAGGCCGACGCCGCCCGCGAGCACTGGAAGAACTGGACGCCCGCACCTGGCCGCTGCGCCGTGGTCCCGTTCGAGTCAGTCGCCCCCGTCGTCACCCCGCAAGGACATCGCATCCGGCCGCTCGTCGACGGACGACCTGGCGGCAACACGCCTGGGATGCGTTTCTCCGTCGGCGGACTGGACGTGCCCGGCGCCTTCCTCGCTCATCCCCACCACCACCCCGAGACCCATGTCCTCGTGCTGCCCACCGAATGTCCCGCGGAGGGCGCACTCACCCTTCACGGAGAGCAGCTCGAACACGACGCCGTGCAGTACTCCGGCGACCTCCTTCCCATCCCGGCCGGGCGCGAGTACGCGCACACCGTGCAGAACCTGAGCCTGTCGGAGCCCATCGGCCGCGTTTACGAGTTCCGGTCGCAGCCCTCGGTGCTCTGCGACAACCCCAGGCTCCCTGAGCTGCTCCCGATCGCTGAGCGACGGGGACGTGCGGCGCTCGAGAGTCTCCACGGCCTGGACGCGGTCGCCGAGCAGCTGCGTGCCGCGACCCCCACTCAACCCCGCGCCGACCTCACGAAGCGGCCTGAGCGCACGGACTGGGTGATGGGATTTGACGCGCCCTGCTCGGGAACCGGGTCGCGGTCGTGATCACCGCCTCGATCGCCCTCAGAACGCGTCCGCCGGGAAGGACTCCACGAGCGAAATGGTCCACGCCCGACTCGGTGCGGGTAGCGGCGCCGAAAGCGCTCGACGCGCCCCCACCGCCACTCGACAGCGCTGACCGCCGGACTTGTTGAGCGGATCGCGCACCGGCACCAGGTCCAGCCCAGGCAGGTGGTCGTCTCGGCCGGCTCTGGGACGGTGTCGGCGGCTGTGCTGTCGCGGACGAACCTGGTGTGGTTGGACCGCGGGGTCACCACATCAGGTTCCGGTGACGGGGTGTTCATCGAGGCTGCCCGATGTCTCGGTGTGTCTCGCCACACCGTTCCGCTCACTTTCGCCGGCGCGCAGGACCTGCACGAGATGGCCACGTGCTGCGGCACACGCAACACGGCGGTACTCATCGGCAATCCGCACCCGACGGCTGGCTTCATCTCGGAACGTGACCTCAACCGGTTTCTCGACGCGGTCGGCCCCTCGGCGTCAGTGGTCCTGGACGAGACCTACCGTCACCTGGTCACCGATCTCGCAGCCTCACGGAACCTTGTCCTCTACCGGCAGGCCAGATTCGAAGAATCGAAGCAGCAGCCGCCAACTACGCGGAGGCGCTGCGTCCGGCCGGGAGCGCGGACCTGGTCGGCTCCTGCATCCGCAAGGTTCTCGACGCCGCCAACAACGACTTCTGCGGCTACCCGGTCGAAGGCACAGACCGGGTTCACCGCTGCTGCAACGCGGTCAACGACCTGCTGCAGCCCACCATCGACCACCTGGCCCAGGTCGACACCTGGGTGCGATGTTCGATGCTCGCGCCACCGACCGTCCGGAGCGTGAACGGAATCTGCTTCACCGCCTCGTCCACGGAGGCGACGCCTGCCGACTGACACCGCATGAGCGGTTCTGGAACGCGGTGCTATCCCGGATCGCTGCCGAGGAAACCACTCGCCACCTGATCGCGAGCGCGATCGCAGCCATGCTCGAACTCGTTCTGCGGGAACAGCACACAGGATGGGTGCTCAGCACCAGCACTGCCCAGAACCCAGCTTCACCAGGATCCGCGGAACCGGTGCAAGAACCATCCTCCCGCTGGCCTGTGCGGCCGTTCCTTCAGCCGCGACTCAGACCAGCCCGTCTCAGTCCGCACCACCGACGAGCACCCCGGTGGTGCGGCGCCAGCGTTCCCCCGGCCTGGCGCCCCACCACAACGAAGCCCGTACAAGCCAACGCAACACCCGGTACACCGAGACGTGGAGACCTCATGAACAGCACTCGCGACGGCGAACAGAGCACCAGGCGCCACAAGCAATTCATCGGCGGCGAATGGCGCACCGGTTCGACGGACAAGGTTCTGGTGGACCGCAACCCGTTCGACGGGTCGACCATCGCGGAGTTCAACTGCGCGAGCGTCGCGGACGTCGACGAGGCATATCGAGCCGCCGAGGGCGCCAGGTCCGAGTGGGACAGGGTGAGCCCCCACACCAAGCGGGCGGTGTTCGAGCGGGCGGTCTCCTACGTCGAGGATCACACGCCGGAGATCGTCGACATCATCATCGACGAGCTCGGGGGTACGCGGCTCAAGGCACACTTCGAGATCGGCCTCGTGTTGGACATGCTCAAGGAGGCCGGCACCTTCCCGCTGCGCATGGACGTGCGCATCCTTCCGTCCCCCAGCCCCGACCGGGAGAACCGGGTCTACCGGGAGCCGGTCGGTGTCGTCGGGGTCATCAGCCCGTTCAACTTCCCGTTCTTCCTCGGCGTGAAGTCAGTCGCGCCCGCGCTCGCGGCGGGTAACGGTGTGGTGCTCAAGCCACACGAGGACACCCCGATCGTCGGCGGCACGCTGATCGCGGAGGTCTTCGAGGCGGCCGGCCTGCCCGCCGGCCTGCTCAACGTCGTGATCACGGAGATCCCGGTGATCGGTGACGCCTTCGTCGAACACCCCGTGCCGCGTGTCATCTCGTTCACCGGCTCGGACGCGGTGGGGCGGCACGTCGCCGAGGTGGCGGTCCGCAACTTCAAGAAGCCGATCCTGGAGCTGGGCGGCAACAGCGCCCTCATCGTCCTGGCGGACGCCGATCTCGAAGTGGCGGTGAACGCGGCCGTGTTCAGCCGCTTCACCCACCAGGGCCAGGTGTGCATGTCGGCCAGCCGGGTCCTCGTACACCGCGAGGTGTTCGACGAGTTCGCCTCCCGGTACGTCGCGAAGGCCGAGTCGCTGCCGGTCGGCGACCCGCGCGACCCGGACACCATCCTCGGCCCGCTGATCAACCAGCGGCAGGTCGACCGGCTGGCCGGGCAGGTCGAACAGGGCATCGCCGAGGGCGCTCGGGTGCTGCTGCGTGGCGAGGTGGACGGCACGCTCTTCCACCCGACCGTGCTGACCGGCGTCACGCCCGAGATGTCGGTGATGCAGGAGGAGCTGTTCGGTCCGGTCGCGTGCCTGGTGCCGTTCGACACCGAGGACGAGGCGGTGGCGATCGCCAACGACACCCGCTTCGGCCTGTCGGGCGCGGTCCACACCAGCGACCTCGACAAAGGCGTCGAGCTGGCCAGGCGCATCCACACCGGCATGATCCACGTCAACGACTCGACCATCGCCGACGAGGCGGGCGTCCCGTTCGGCGGTGAGAAGCAGTCCGGCCTCGGCCGCATGAACGGCGACTGGAGCCTGGACGCGTTCACGACGCTGAAGTGGATCTCGGTCAACCGGGGCCGCGCCCAATACCCCTACTGAGGCCTGGCCAACCGTCGGTGGCCAGCGAGCCGCCCGCGCTCTCCAGCGGTCTGCGGGTGGCAACCCTTGGGCGCTCCTCTCCAGGGGATGCCACCCGCAGACCGCGTCCACCCAGCTCGTCGAGCAAGCCACTCGACGCTCATCCACGAGCCGTCGACCACGAACGGGGCACGTCACGGCGCACCTTGGTCCAGGCGGATCACGTGGGATGTCAGCGTGAACTCCACGATCACGTGAGCGCATCAGCATGCCGCGGATGCCCGGAAAGGGATCTGCGGGCCGAGCCCCGATGATCACGCGCCGGGCCGCTCGCGAAGCTGCATCTGGGCTGTGAGCAGGGTCAGAAGCCGTTGTCGATCGTGCTGATCGCCGGACAACGGGGGCGACGATCCTCAGTTCATCCCAGTCCTACGGGGAATCCAGGTGCCGCGGCTGAACGACATGGCCAGGAATCGCCCGGATCGTGCCCTGGCGGACAAGGCCCACACCTTGAAGGCAATCGGGAACACCTGCGCCGCCGGGGTATCCGGGCGACCATCCCGAGCAAGACCGGCCACGACGTCCACCGCAAGTCCGAAGAGGTCGGAAGGCGGCAGACCACCGGCCTTCGAACCCGAGACCTGCAAACAGCGTCGGGCCGTGGAGTGCGGCATCAACCGGCTCGAACGCCACCGCGCGCTCGCCAACCGCTACGACGAACCCTCCATCCGCTGCGAGGCCACCGTCCACATCGCCGCGATCAACAAATGGCTCTGACGAAATTCCACACAGGCTCAGCGACCGTTCGAACGCCCGCTTTCGTTGCTCACCAACGACTGGAGGTCAGCGACGAACGTCTCGAGTGGCGGCAGGGCGAGCATGTCACGGTGGATCCGCCGAGCGTTGCTCCGATATCGCGGGTCCTCCAGAACTTTCCGACAGGCGGCCAGAACCTCGTCCGCCGTCACTGCTTCTGTGTGCAGTTGCTCGCCGACGCCGGCTTCCGCGCACCTGCGTGCGTTGTACGGCTGTTCTGAGAACATGGGCATGCAGACGAGCGGAACGCTACTTCGCATAGCTTCACGGACGCTGTTGTGACCGGCGTGTGTGACGAAGAGATTGCAGCGCTCCAGCAGAAGCGGCTGGGGAACCGACTCGACCAGGACCACTGTGGACGGAAGAGAGCCGAACGCTTCGTGCGCAACGCCGCGTCCTGTGCTGACCACCGCGACGCAGTCGAGTCGCGCCAAGGCCGTGACGACGGATTTGAGCAGCGAGAGGCCGTCCGACGCGAACGCGGCCAGCGTGCCCAAGCTCGCGAACACCCACGGCTTGTCGGCGGGCAACTGTGCCAGAACAGGCGGCAGGGCGTCGCCCCGCCTGCCGGGGTTCTCGTGCCGGTAGAACTTGGAGCGGGGTACGCCGGCCTCTGCTGGATCGTAGCTCTCGGGCATCAGGCAAGCGTGCAGGTGGCGGAAGTTGGCCTCCCCGGTGGGATCGGGCGGCAGGCCGAACGAAGCGCGGAGCGGGGCCATCAGCGGAGCGAGCGTGGCAGGCGGCGAGATCACGTTGACCGCGCCACCGATCGCGACGGAGGCGTGCGGCACGCCCAGCACTTCGGCGGCGAGCACGCCGCCGAACTCGAGCGTGCTGCGGACGATGACATCAGGATTCCACCCCGAGTTGATGATGTCCGTGGCCATCGCCTCGGCCGGAGGGCCGATGAAGAAGTCCACCGTCCTCTCCATCGCCGTGAGTTCTGCGAACGTCGTACCGGATTCCTTCAACGTCCGCGCTACGAGCTCCAAGATGTCGAGACCCGCCGGCAGATGATCGAACCCGTAGGCGGTGATGTCCTCGGCGGAGGTCGCGGCGGTGGCGATACTGACCGTGTGCCCTGCAGCCTCGGCGGCCCTGACGATCGGCACCAGAGCCCGGATGTGGGACGGTGAATTCGCAACGGTGAAAAGAATCCGCAAGGTCACGCTCCGATCGTGATGACCGCCTGCTGGGGCGGAACCCATTGACTGACGAGGGTCACCGATTGCAGTGGTCGCGTCAGCACGGGCGTGAACTGGTTCTGTCGGTGGGAGGCAGCGTCGCCGGGATGGTGAGGTGGCGTTTCTCCCGCTCCGGAACGAAGCCCTGACGACCGCCTGCGACCGACCCGCACACCTGGGCTCGCACTGGCAAGACGGGAAGTACCGGCGACCGCTGCGGACCGGGATTCACTTGGGGAAACTCTGGTGAGTCGGTCATCCCGGAACAAGCTGGCGTTCCGGCACTCGGAACGTGTTCCGGAGGTCTGTCGTCGCACTGGCGACGACGCTGCGTCCCCGAAAGGTCGCAGGAGCCGATCGGGGAACGGGTTGTCGGCCATGAGGTTTTCTGCTGAGTTGCGGTGCTCAACGGGCAGTTCGTGGTCGCCGCAGGGTGAACCGGGAGCGGTGGGCCAACCCACGATGTGCGCCGACTGTCCGATCGGGACTTCCTGCCGGTGCGTAGTCCGGCAGGAGATGCCGGTTGTAGATGGTGCACCGCTCCGGCGGCGACCCGCACCTGCCGGACCACGCCAGCGAGCGGGTCCAGGTCTTTTGGAGCCAGGTCCAAAACGGACTGAGGGTGTTGACCGTCTGGGCTCCCGATGGTGAGGAGGCCTGGATGCCAGAGCGTGTGAGGCGAGAAGGATCTGGTCACGCGGGCAGGCCGGCGCCTGGTCGTTCTGCGCCACGCCGAGGAAGTCAGCGGCGACGTGCCGCAACCTGTCGCTGTTACGGCACCACCCGCGATGTGTTCTACAGGTGGAAGCGCCGGAACGGTGGATCCTCCCTGAACTTGGTGTCATGGGTCACCATCTTGACTCCAGGTCCCTTGGTGGAGAGCAGTGCGGGTTGTCCCGCCTGGGTGGAGACCACCAGTAGCCGCGTCGCGGTGGTCCAGTCTGGACCGACGCTCGACAGGCTTGCCGGACGACGTGTCGTGGACTGATACCCGTGCCTGGCAAAGGGCACAAAGCACGGAGTCCCACCTGGAGCGGGCCGGGTGCGTGTCGTGTGCGTTGGCGATGAACTCCGTGGCCGGGCCGCAGCACCAGGTGATCAGGGATCCATTCAGCGACGCGACCTGCCGACGTCATGGACAACCGCAGCGCCTCGCTGGTCGATCTGCGATCTGAGTCACGCTTCCGCGGCTGGAGTGAGGCTGTCCATTCGTCTTCCGGTGAGAGTTTCTCGACGTCACCGCCGCCGGCGGGAGGGCATGTCCTCGCGGTCATCACCGCAGGCGTCAGGATTCACCTTTGGCACTGCGGACTTCCGCAGTGGGGCCAACGCAGAACTGGTTAGCATTGTGTACGCCACTGTTCGACAGGTGGCCGCACCTCTGAGGAGTTGCCGCGGCGGACGACTCGCGAGTGGTGTGCTCAGCCGTTCTGCCGGGCGATGCGGCTGGCGTGGTCGAGAGGTGCGGCGATGACGCCGCAAGTCATCCTGTCCTCGCCGTTCTGTCGCATACCACGTGAAACGCTGTACTCGTCGATGATGCCGCAGTTCAGTCGCGACGGGTGTTTGGTCGTTGCGGTTTTCCGTGATGTGCGGGTGGTCGATCCGCTTCAAGATCGAGGCGCCGACGCCCAGAGAATTCGTCGCATGGATGTGAAGAGCTCCACTACGGACATCCACGCAGAATCAGCTCCACCAGGGGACGGACGGAGTTCCGGGAGAACATCGCGGAACAGTCGTGCGGATATCAAAGTTGACGCGGATGGATTGGCAACGGTGAGCAGTGATGACTGAGTCGGATGTGGTGCGGGAGTCGGCGTTGGCCGGCCGGGTCGTGCTGTGGGAGGAGTCTGCGCGGGACGGGGCGCAGGGCAAGACGCTGATGAGCCCGGACTTCCGGGTACGGCTGGCGCGGGAGCAGGGTGCGATCTTCGGTGAGGACGGGCCGCGGCACGTCGTGTTCGCCGCAGGGTTCCCCGCGGTCTGCAAGGAGGAGTTCGAGGCGGTGCGCCGGGTTGCCATGGAGGCCGAGGGCGCGGTCAGCCCCGCCGCGGTGTGCCGGGGCACGGCTGCGGACGTGCGACAGGCGATCTCCTCGGTGCAGGGCGTCGCCCATGCGAGGGTCATGCTCGTCGTTCCGGCGTCGGAGGCCATGTCGCAGGTCATGACGCACCTGCCCGCCGCGCAGGCCGTGCGCGCCGGTGCCGCCCTCGTGACCGACTCACTCGGTGCCGGGGTCGCGGTGGACGTGTGCCTGGCCGACGCGTCGCGCGCCGATCACGGTCTGCTCGCGGACGCGGCGCGGGAGTTGACGGACGCGGGAGCGGGTGTGGTGTTCCTGGCGGACACGGTCGGCGACCAGTTGCCCGCCGATGCTGCGGCTATGTACACGGCCGCGCGGTCCGAGGGCGTCGTGCTCGCTTCGCATGCGCACAACGACCTCGGTCTGGGGCTGGCCAACACGATGGCGGCACTGCAAAGCGGAGTGCGCGTGGTGTCGTCCTCGTGGTTGGGCGTTGCGGAGCGCTCTGGTCTGGTGGCCACCGAACAGGTCCTGTTCCTCTTGGCGTACCGAGCCGACCGGACGAAGACGCTGCTCGGAGAGGACGCCGACCCGTGGAGCACGCCCCCGGACCTGACCCGGCTGCCCGTGCTGGCCCAGGCGGTGGCCGAGGAGACCGGTGTGCCGCTGGGCGTGACCACCCCGGTGGTCGGTACCGGTGTCGGCACGATTTCCACCGGAACCCCGTTCGTGCACCCGGAGCTGTTCCAGCCCTTCGACCCGGAGCAGGTCGGTATCACGCCGAGCATCGTGCTGACCCACCTGGCCAGCGCCCGTGTCGTCACCGCCGTCGCCGCCCGCCTGGGCCACGACCTGGACGTCACCGGGGCGCGCACCGCGATGTCGTGGGTCAAGTCCCGCGCCTACCAGCAGGGCCACGCGGTGGTGGACGACCAGGCGTTCGCCCACTACCTCGACGGAATGCGGGCTGGAGCGGTGCAGCGGTGATCGTCGGCGTCGAGGGTGTGCGAGACGCTCTGGGCCGGGGCGAGGCGGTGGTGCTGCCGAACCCCGTCCCGCTCACGCACGTCGTCACCGCCACGACCCCGACAGCGGTCAACGCCGCCAAGGGCCGACCGGTCGACCAGGCTGTCGCGGTGTGGGCGCACAGCCCCGACGTCGTCACCGAGATCATGTCGGCGACGACGCTCGAGCCGGCCGCGGCCACCCTGGCCCACCGGCTGCTCGGCGACGAGCACGTCACCCTGCTCGTGCCGATGTCGCCCAGCGTTCCCGACTGGCTGGCGCCCGCCACCAGGGACGGCTGGGCGTTGCTGTTCGGCGCCCGCTGGCCGCCGGTACGTCCAGTGCTGGAGCCGTTCCCGGTCCTCTACGTGAGCAGTGCGAACCGCACCGGCCACCAGCCGGTGGCCTCGACCGTCGACGCCCTCGAGATGTTCCCGCCCGGCACGCCCGTGCTGGACCTCGCGTACAGGGGCCTGGCGGAGCCTGTCCGGCGAGCCACCACCACGTTGCGCCTGCACCCCGACGGCAGCGTCGACCTGCACCGCCGCGGTGCTCAGGACCACCCGCACCGTGACACCACCGCCTACCTCGACCATCTCCGCGCCCGTTACGTCGAATCCTGATCTCGGCGATGAAGCAGCGTTCTCATTTCGCGGGTCGCATTTCAGGCGGCGAGTCCTGGCTGTGGGGGGCGATGACCGAACCGCGCCAGGACTTCACCTCCGCACGACTTCACCGCCGATCGAAGGAACTCAGTCGCACATGATCACGCCCGAACACGCTGCTGCCGCCGCGCGGGATGGAATCGCCGTCATCGGCCTGTCCTGCCGCCTTCCCCGGGCGGCGAACCCGGAGGCCTTCTGGGAACTGCTCGTCACCGGTGCGAGTGCGATCACCGAGACCCCGCCCGCGCGGTGGGACGCGAACGCCCTGTACGACGCCGACCTGTCGCGGCCCGGCCGAGCTCCCGCTGGGGCGGCTACCTCGACGAGGTCGACCGGTTCGACGCGGCGTTCTTCGGGATCTCCCCGCGCGAAGCCACGGACATGGATCCGCAGCAGCGGCTCGCGCTGGAGCTCGCGTGGGAGGCGCTTGAGAATGCCGGCGTCGTCCCAGGCGCTTTGCACGAGCACCCGGTCGGTGTGTTCATGGGCGCCTTCGGTTCCGACTACGCCACCCTCGCGCAGCGCGAGGGGATCGAGGAGATCGGGCACCACGCGGTCACCGGTCAGAGCTGCGGTCTCATCGCCAACCGGATCTCCTACACGCTGGGGCTGCGCGGCCCCAGCTTCACCGTCGACTCCGCGCAGTCGTCCGCGCTGGTCGCCGTGCACCTGGCCGCGCTGAGCATCCGCACCGGTGAGTGCGAGGTCGACGTGCTGATCAACAACGCCGGTGTCGGCGGTCCGGCCGGCCCCCTGTGGGAGGTCGACGAGGACCACTGGTGACAGACGATGGAGGTGAACCTGCGCGGGACCATGCGCGCCTGCCGGCGGTGTTGCCGGGCATGGTGGAGCGCGGGCACGGCCGGGTGATCAACGTCGTGAGCTCGGCGGGCAAGCACCGCTGGCCCAACGTCTCCGGCTACTCGGTGTCCAAGGCCGCCGCCATCAAGCTCGGCGAGAACCTCGCGCCGGAGCTGGCGGGCACCGGGGTGTCGGTCCTCAACTACCACCCCGGGCTGGTCGACCTCGGTCTGACCCGCAGGCAGCTGGAAGCCGGGAAGACCGGCGACCGCCACGTCGACGGGGTGGGTGCGTGGATGGCCGACCAGCGCGACGGCGGCCGGTTCACCACGCCCGAAGACTCCTCGGAGATGCTCGTGCGGCTGGTGACCGGTGAGGCGGACGCGTTGTCCGGCAGCTACCTGACGCCGGAGGACGACCTGAGCCGCCTGCTCGGCGGCTGATCTAATGCCCGGACCGCGCCACCCGCGCGGCCTGGGCCTTTCCCTGCGCTCAGGGGCTTGGCACGTCCCTGCCACCTGAGATGGACTTGTCCGAGGACAACCGCTTCGGCGTCATGGCGAACCGATCGGAAGAGGAAGAACATGGCGAACGTCGCCCAGGGCGACCGCTGGTTGAGGAAGTTCCACGCCGCGCCCGAGGAAGCTCCACACCTGGTGTGCTTCCCGTACGCGGGCGGCTCCGCCGGGTGGTTCAGCAGGCTCAGCGCGGAACTCGCCGGCGAGGTGCGGTTGTCCTCCGTCCAGTACCCAGGCCGCCTGGACCGCCTCCGCGACCGGCCGGTGGACGACCTGCACGTGCTGGCGGACCAGGTGTTCGCCGTTCTGCACACCAGCCGGCCGCTGGCGCTGTTCGGACACAGCATGGGCGCGGTAGTGGCGTTCGAGGTGGCGCGACGGCTGCAGGCAGCGTCCACCCCAGTCCCGCACCTGTTCGTGTCCGGCAGAGCGGCACCACATCTGCAACGCGACACGGGCGCGCACCTCATGTCCGACGACGACCTGATCACGAAGATCGAGTCGTTGGGCGGCGTCGAACCGGGCGTGCTGCGAAACGCGGAGCTCCGCGCGATGGTGCTACCCGTCGTGCGCAACGACTACCGGGCGATCGAGACCTATCGATGCGCACCCGCCCCGCCGATCACCGTGCCGATCACCGCTCTGGCCGGCACCGACGACCCGATCGTGTCCGTGCCGAACGTGGGCGGGTGGACGCGGTACACCACCGGGTCCTTCACCCTGGAGGAGCTGCCAGGGGGCCACTTCTTCCCGGCGAGCCAGTGGGGGACGGTCGCGGACCTCGTGCGGCGCGAACTCCGCGGCAGCGCCGGGCTTCGCCGCGCCCGAGACCGCTGACCGGCCGATCCGCGGTGGCGGCTGAGCGCCGGTCTACCCCCGGATCGGTTCGAGGCGACCTCGTCGATGCGGTTCTGCGCGCTGAAGAGCTGACCGTCCCTGGCCAGCCGAGCACCTGCCGTGACCATGAACAGCCGAAGACCCAGGTACGCGTGCACCTCGCTCTTCCACAGCGCCGAACCGGCGATGCAGTCACGTCCGTCCTCGAGCTCGAACCCGTACGCGCGTGAGTTGATGTCCGCGTACACCAGCAGCTGTTCGTCGGTCGTCACCCGCTCGAACGTCAGCTCCGGGTGAGAAGGCTCCGGGATCGGCAGCAGGTCTCCCGCCATTCCGGTACCGGGAAACGCGTACTCGAACCCGCCGCGGCGGCCAGCAGATCGAAGTCGGCACCCTCCACCAGGTCCTCGAACACCCACAGGAAACAGGCGTTCTTCTTCGTGCGCATGACGTCCGCGGCTTCGGCGAAGCGCCGCTCTCGCATGCCGTGGCACGGACGTGATCCGCTGAATCGACTGTCTCACCGGCGAGCCTGTGGAAGTGCTGGTCGAGGTGACCTCCCCGGCACCCCGAATGCTGATCTTCGGCGCGCTCGACTTCGCCGCAGCACTCAGCGAGGTGGGAAGATTCCTCGGCTACCGGGTCACCGTCTGCGACCCGAGGCCCGCCTTCGCCACCCGAAAACGGTTCCCGTCCGCGGAGGTGGTCGTCGACTGGCCGCACCGCTACTTGGAGGGCACTGAAACGGACGAACGTACAGTCGTGCGTTCTGACCCACGACCCCGAATTCGACATTCCAGTGCTGACCCTTGCCCGGCGGATGCCGCTGGCGTACGTCGGGGCAATGGGTTCGCGTCGCATCCATGCGGAGCGCATCTTGTTGTTGCGCGACGCCGGCGTCACACCTGATCAACTCGATCGGTTGCGGTCACCCCTCGGACTCGACCTGGGCGCACACACGCCGGAGGAGACGGCGTCGTCCATCGCTGCTGAAGTCACGGCTCACCACACTTCCGCGACGGGACGCCCGCTGACCGAACTCAGCGGCTCTGTTCATGCCCGTTCTGCGAACGGATCACGAGAAGTGTGCGTGAGTCCGAACGCATGAGCAGCTCCGGGCTCAGTAGGTACGTTGGACAGATGCCACGGCGTCACCAGCGGCCTGTGGTGCGGCGCGATCTGTCGCAACAACGGTTCGTGCTCCGGCCGAGCCCTGGCGGCGCCAAAACGAAAGCTGTGCCGCCCGGGAAGTTATCGCTGCTCTGAGCGGTGAGGTTCTCCCATCCGCGAGCATGCCTGGGTGATCGGTTCACCGGTGTGCACCAGGGCCGCGACCAGCTACCGCCAGACGTTCGAGAACCCCAGATCGGCGCATGATCTTGACGGCTCCGGCTGTCGACCCGCCCGCAAGCGGATCCCAGGTGGGATGATCAGCGAGTGCCGATATGCAGCTTGACCTGCAGTGATGACTTTTCGAGCGGTACAGGTGATTGTCCGGCCGAACACGACTGGGCGTGCAGGCAAGGCCTGCATGCCCAGTCGTGTCCGTAGTTCGCGAACAGTCAGGCCCCGTCGCGAGGAGGTGGTCACAGACCACCGGGCTCCTCTTCGGACACTCGGCCGTTCGCGGAGGAGTCGAACCGCAGCTCACCGTCGATGAGGTCGAAGAGCTCCTCATCGGTGGCGCCGTCGAGTTCGATGCCCGGCGAGGCGGGCTCCCGCCCGCCGAGACGGGCGAGCAACCCCTGCAGGTGCTCGATCACATCCGGCAGCAGATCGGGATCGGCGGTCATCGCCGGCTCGAGCCGGTTCAGGACAGCCAGGACGTCCTCGTCCTCACCGCGCAGTTCCTCGTGCAGGTGACGGGCGAGCGCCTCGGCGTTCGGGTGCTCGAACACGAGAGTCCTGGACAGCGTCAGGCCGGTCGCCGCGGCGAGCCTGGTGCGCAGCTCGACCGACATGAGCGAGTCGAAGCCGAGATCGCGCAGCGCCTGGTCGGACGGGATCGCCTGTGGGTCGTTCTGACCCCGGACGGCCGCGGCCTCGCTCTTCACCAGATCCAGCAGGCGACCGCGGCGCTTGTCCGCGGGCAGGGCCGCCAGTTCTTGTCGCAGAGTCACATCACCGGCGGAGTCCACTTCGGACGTGACCACGAACTCGTCGAAGAGGCGGCGTTCGCGCGCGGAGGAGAACAGCGACGCGAACTTGTCGCGGTCGAGGTCCGCGACGGTCAACGCCGACTCATCGGCGGAGAGCGCCTCGTGCAAGGCTTGCAGCGCCAGTTCCGGTGCCAGCGCGCGCATGCCGGAACGGCCGAGCTTGGTCGCGAGCGTGTCGTCCGCGCCCATGCCGTCGCCGGCCCACATGCCCCATGCGACCGAGGTCGCACGATGTCCCTGCGAGCGCAGGCGATCGGCCAGTGCGTCGAGACAGGCGTTGGCCGCGGCGTACGCGCCCTGGCCGTTGCCGCCCCACACTCCCGCGGCGGAGGAGAACAGGACCGCCTCCTCGATCTGACCGGTGACGAGCAGGTCCTCCACCACCTGAGCGCCGGCGACCTTGGCAGCGAGCACGGTGGCGAGGTCCGACTCGGACGTCTCGGTCAGCGGCTGGGTCACGTTCACCCCGGCCGCGTGCACCACGGTGCGCACCGGGTGTCCTTCAGCCGCGAGTGAGAAGATCAGCTCCTTGACCGCGGTGCTGTCGGTGACGTCGCACGCTGCGGACGTCAGACGGACGCCCTGCGCGGCGAGGTCCGCGTGCAACGCTTCCTGCGCCGCACCTCGCCTGCTGGCCAGCACGACGTGCTCGGCACCTTCAGCCGCCAGCCAACGGGTCAGGTGTGCGCCGAGAGCACCGGTGCCGCCGGTGATGAGGACGGTGCCTTCTGGACGCCACCGGCGGGCGGGATCCTGGCGCAGCTGCGGAGCGGGAACGACCCGTCGTACCAGTACGTCCGCATCGCGCACCGCGAACTGGTCCTCGCCGGCCGGTCCGGCCAGCACGGCGAGCAGGCGGTCGACCGCACCGGCACCGGGGGTGGCGGGCAGGTCTACGAGACCGCCCCAGGACTCGGGCTGTTCCAGCGCCGCCACCTGGCCCAGGCCCCACACCTGTGCCTGCACGGGGTTGCGCACCGGGTCGTCTGCCGAGGTGCCCATCGCCTGCTCGGTGAGGAGCCAGAGAGGAGCGTGCAGGTCGCCGACCGCGTTGAGGAGCGTCAACGTCGAGCTGAGGCCGGTGGAGACACCCGACTCCTGGTGCTCGGCCAGGCCGAGCAGGGAGATGGTCCCGTCGACGCGACCGATCGCACGCAGCCGTGCGGCGAGGTCGTGGTGGTCGTCGACGAGCAGTTGGTGGACCCTCGCGCCGCAGGCGATCAACCCGGCGGCCAGCGCGCGCACCCAGGCCTGGCCGTGGCCGAGGTGAGCCACGAGCAGCCAGGTACCCGCGGGCCGGGCGGGGGAGACGGCGGGAAGGGAGTTCCAGGCGACCCGGTAGCGCCAGTCCCGCGTGGCAGGAACGGCAGCGCTCTGCTGGACCGCCTCCGCCCAGTAGCGCTCGCGCTGGAAGGGATACGTCGGCAAGTCGATCGACGGCGTCCGCGCAACGCCGCACACGCGCGCCCAGTCCACTTCGAGCCCGCGAACGTGAGCGACGGCGAGCGCTGCGACGACCGTGCGGGCTTCCGGGCGTCCGCGGCGCAGCAGTGGCGCGAACAGGCACTCGTCCGCCGACGCCAGGCCTGCGGAGCCGAGCGCGGTGAGCACCGCGTCAGGGCCCAGCTCCAGGAACGTGCGAACGCCCTCGGCGGCCAGAGTCGTGACGGCGTCGTGGAAGCGCACCGCGTTCGCGGCGTGCCGCACCCAGTACTCCGCCGAGCGCAGATCGTCCTCGGTGATCAGTTGACCGGTCACCGTGGACACGATCGGGACGCGTGCGGGGGAGTAGGTCAGTTCGCTTGCGACGCGCCGGAACTCGTCGAGCATCGGCGTCATCAGCGGGGAGTGGAACGCGTGGCTCACGGCAAGGCGCTTCGTCGAACCGAAGTGCCGCGCCACGGCGAGAACCGCGTCCTCGGCGCCGGACAGCACCAGGGACTCGGGGCCGTTGATCGCCGCGATCGCCACGTCGCCGTCGAGCAGGGGAGCGACGTCCGCCTCCGCGGCTCGCACCGCGACCATGACGCCGCCGGTGGGTAGCGCCTGCATGAGCCGGCCGCGTGCGGTGACCAGACGACAGGCGTCCGGCAGGGACAGCACTCCGGCGACGTGCGCCACCGCGATCTCACCGATCGAGTGGCCGGCGAGGAAGTCGGGGGTCACGCCCCAGTCGTCCAGCAGGCGGTGGAGCGCGACTTCGACGGCGAACAGGGCCGGCTGTGCGAACTCCGTCTGGTTCAACCGGTCCGGGTCCTCCGCGATGATCCGCGGCAGTTCCGGGTCGAGGTGCGCGAAGCACTCCTTCAGCGCATCGGCGAACACCGGGTACGCCTCGGCCAGTGCGACGCCCATGCCGATCCGCTGACTTCCCTGTCCGGAGAACAGGAACGCGGTGCTACCGGTGGTGGTGTGACCGCGCACCACGTCGTCGGCCGGCTGGCCGGAGCCGAGCGCGGTCAGCGCCGACAGGAGCTCGGTCGTGCCCTCGCCCAGAACGACAGCGCGTTCCCGCAGGGCCGTCCTGTTGTGTGCGAGCGCCGCGCCGATGACGGCGGGGGAGAGGTCGGTCCGGCGGCTCGCGAACTCGTGCAGCTGTGTCGCCTGGGCCTGCAGCGCGGCCGGGGTCGCGGCCGACACCGGCCAGGCGGTGATCGCCGGAGCGTCCACAACGGACACCGCGGGTGCGGCGTCTGCTTCTTCGATGATGACGTGGGCGTTGGTGCCGCTGATGCCGAACGCCGAAACAGCCGCACGGCGCGGCGATGCGCCAGCGGGCCACGACTTCGCCTCGTCGAGGAGTCGCAGGGCACCGGAGGACCAGTCGACGTGTCCCGTCGATTCCGATGCGTGCAGCGTCTGGGGAAGCACGCCGTTCCGCATGGCCAGCACCATCTTGATCATGCCCGCGACACCGGCCGCCGCCTGGGCGTGGCCGATGTTCGACTTCAGCGACCCCAGCCACACCGGGTTCTCGGCCGACCGGGCACCGCCGTAGGTCTCCAGCAACGCCTGCGCCTCGATGGGGTCGCCCAGCACCGTGCCGGTGCCGTGGGCCTCCACCACGTCGACGTCGCTCGCGGAGAGCCCGGCAGCGGACAGCGCCTCCCGGACGACCTCGACCTGCGCGCGGCCGTTGGGCGCGGTGAGACCGTTGCTGGCGCCGTCGGAGTTGATGGCGCTACCGCGGAGCACGGCGAGCACCGGGTGCCCGTTGCGTCGCGCCTCAGAGAGCCGCTCCAACAGCAGCAGGCCGGCACCTTCACCCCACGCGGTGCCGTCGGCGTTCGCGGAGAACGGCTTGCAACGGCCGTCCGGGGCGAGTCCACCCTGCTTCTCGAACTCCACGAACATGCCGGGGGTGGCCATGACCGTCGCACCACCGGCGAGGGCGAGTGTGCACTCGCCGGCCTGGATCGACCGCGCGGCCGTGTGCACGGCCACCAGCGAGGAGGAGCACGCGGTGTCCAGGGTGATGGCAGGACCTCTTAGCCCGAAGGTGTAGGAGATGCGGCCCGAGGCCACGCTCGCGGCGCCACCGGTCAGCAGGTGACCGGCCAGCTCCTCGGACGGGGCGTGCATGCGCGGCCCGTAGTCCTGCGCCATCATCCCGGCGAAGACGCCGGTCCGGCTGCCGCGCAACGACGACGCGTCGAGGCCGGCCCGTTCGAAGACCTCCCACGCCAGTTCCAGCAGCAGTCGCTGCTGGGGATCCATCGCGGTGGCCTCACGGGGCGAGATGCCGAACAGCTCGGCGTCGAAGTTGCCCGCACCGTGCAGAAAACCGCCGCGGGCCGTGGCGATCCGCACCGGGTGGTCCAGGTTCCAGCCGCGGTCGTCCGGGAGCTCGCTCGTCAGGTCGGCTCCCTCGATCAGCAGCTGCCACAGCTGTTCCGGGGAGTCGGCACCGGGTAGCCGGCAGGCCATCGCGACGATGGCGACCGGGTCGTCGTCCTGGGCCTTCGCGGTGACGGGTGCCGTCGTGGCGGGAGCGCTGTCGCCGCTCAGCCGGACGCGCAGGGCGTCGGCCAGCTGGGACGGACTCGGGTGGTCGTAGACCGCTCCGGAAGGCAGCTTCGCGCCGGTGGCGTCGTTGAGCCGGCCGCGGAGTTCGACGGCCATGCGCGAGTCCAGACCCATTTCCTTGAAGGTCAGGTCCGGGTCGACGGCGGCGGCGTCCGCATGGCCGAGAACGATCGCGGTATGCGCCTGGACGAGCCTGAGCAGCTGTCGTCCGTTCGTCGAGGGCTTCTCGGGAACGACCTCGTCGTGCTCCACCATGACCGTCGCGGGTGCTGACGGCGCCGGGCGGTCACCGGAGTTCTGGAGCCAGAACGGACGTCGCTGGAACGGGTAGGTGGGCAACCGAAGCCTGGCCCCCGAGGGGAGTGCCTGCTGCCAGTCGACCGCGATTCCGTTGGTGTGCAACGAAGCTGCGGAGCTGAGCACGCGCACCCAGCCCCCGTCGTCGCGGCGGAGGGTCTCGGCGACGACCGGCTCGGCGCCGACCGCCTCTGCTGTCTCCGCCACCGCACCGGTGAGGACCGGGTGCGGGCTGATCTCCACGAAGACCGAGTGGCCTTCGTCGAGCAAGGTCGCGACGGTGGGAGCCAGCAGAACGGGCCGGCGCAGGTTGTCGTACCAGTAGCCGGCGTCCAGCGCACGCGAGACCAGCTCCCCGGTGACGGTGGAGTAGAACGCGATCCGCGGTTCGCGAGCAGTGATGTCACTCAGGTCGTGCAGCAGCTGCTCCCGCACTGCTTCCACTGCGGCGCAGTGAGATGCGTAGTCGACGTCGATCCGGCGCGCCCGGTCGCCTTCGTGACGGCACGCCGCCACGAAGGCCTCGACGTCCTCGATGGGGCCGCACACGACGGTGGAGGTCGGGCTGTTGAGCGCGGCGACCTCGAGCCGTTCGGTGAGTCGTGAGCGGACCTCAGCCTCGGGCAGCGCCACCACGGCCATCGTGCCGGTACCGGCGAGCACCGTGAGAGCGTGGGACCGCAGAGCGACGATCTTCGCCGCGTCCTCGAGTGTCAGAGCACCCGCCACGCAGGCAGCGGCGATCTCGCCCTGGGAGTGGCCCACGACCGCGTCGGGACACACGCCGAGGGACTGCCAGAGTGCGGCGAGCGACACCATGACCGCGAAGAGCGCCGGTTGGACCACGTCGACGCGGTCGAGTCCTTCTCCGTCCCGCAGGACGTCGTGCAGCGACCAGTCCGTGAACGGCGCCAGCGCCCGCGCGCACTCGTCGATCCTGGCGCGGAACACGGGCGAGGACTCCAGGAGTGCGGCCGCCATGCCGCCCCACTGGGACCCCTGGCCGGGGAAGACGAAGACCGTCCTGCCGGGCGTGCGGGCCTGTCCCTCGACCGTCCGCCCGTCGGGCAGCCCGTCCGCGACCGAGTGCAGCGACCGCAGCAGGTCCTCACGGGTGGCGGCGATCGTGACGGCGCGGTTCCGGAAGGACGTGCGGGTGGTGGCGGCGGCGCGGGCGATGTCGGCGAGGCTGACGTCCGGCGTGGCGTCGAGGAAGGAGGCGAGCTGGGAGGCCTGGACGCGCAGGGCTTGCTCCGTCCGGCCCGACAGCAGGACCGGGACGGCGTCGATCTGCTCGTCGGACTGTCCGGGCGGAGCGGGCGTGGGGGCCGAGGCGAGAACGACGTGGCAGTTCGTCCCGCCCATGCCGAACGAGCTGACGCCGGCGAGGCGTGCGTCGGCTTCCGGCCAGAGTTCCGTGGTGGTGACCACCCGCAGGCCGAGTTCGGTGAGCGGGATGGCCGGGTTGGGGCGGTCGTGGTTGAGGCTGGGCGGGATCACCCCGTGCTCCAGGCTCAGCGCGGTCTTGATGAGACCGAGGATGCCGCCGGCGCCTTCGAGGTGACCGATGTTGGTCTTGACGGAGCCGACGAGCAGAGGTTCGGCCCCGGCGCGGACCGCGCCCAGCGCCGTCGCCTCCAGCGGGTCACCGACCGGGGTGCCCGAGCCGTGCAGCTCGACGTACTGGAGGCCGGTGGGCGCCACGCCGGCGTCGGCACAGGCCGCGCGCACGACCTCGGCCTGGGCTTCGGCACTGGGCACCGTGAGGCCGTCGGTGGAGCCGTCGTTGTTGACCGCGCCGCCCAAGAGCACGCAGTGCACCAGGTCGCCGTCCGCGAGCGCACGCTCCAGCGGCTTCAGCACCACCACACCAGCGCCCTCACCACGCACGAAGCCGTTGGCGCGTTCATCGAAGGTGAAGCACCGTCCGTCGTCGGACAGCCCGCCGAACCGCGACGCGGTGACGGCACCGGCGCGCAGCAGGTTCAGGTTCACCCCGGCGGCGATGGCGAGTTCGGACTCTCCGGCGCGCACGCTGGTGGCGGCCAGGTGCACCGCGACCAGGGAGGAGGACTGGGCGGTGTCGACCGTCATGCTGGGACCGCGCAGGCCCAGCGTGTAGGAGACGCGGTTGGCGATGACGGCGCGCTGGGTTCCGGTCATGGTGGTGCCGGAAATGGTGCTCTCGTCAGTGTGGCTGAGGATCGCGTAGTCGTCCCGGAGCGCGCCGACGAACACACCGACGTTCCTGCCGGCCAGCGTCGCGGGCACGATGCCCGCGTCCTCCAGCGCCGTCCAGGAGAGCTCGAGGACCAAGCGCTGCTGGGGATCCATCGCGGCGGCCTCACGCGGCGAGATGCCGAAGAACTCGGCGTCGAAACCCGCGACGTCGTCCACGAAGCCGCCGAACCGCGCGTTCTGCGGCGCGGTTCCGGTGTCCCAGCGATCTGACGGCACGGCGGAGATGGCGTCCTCACCGGACCGGAGCAGCCGCCAGAAGTCCTGGAGATCGCGAGCGCCGGGTGCTCGGCACGCCATCCCCACAACGGCGATGGGTTCGCGCGGGTAGAGCTGACCGGCGTTCATCAATTGACCCCCGTGGATCTGTGGGCAGCGGTGTGAATCGATGAAAGACCACAGTGCGCCGCAATGGCGAACGACTGTTCCGGTTTTCGGAACTTCTGCGTCACTCGGCTGCTGAACTGAGATTCCGCTGTGTCGGGCGTCTCACCGCAGGTGTACCGGAAAACGGAACGCGCGCTTCGGGCGGAGAGCTTGGAGCTTCTAACTTCCTTGAGGCACACCCCTGCCGAGTCACTGCGGAATGTGATGCCGCTCAAATCGATCGGAAGCGCCCCTCGCGAGCGCAGCCGCAGTGACGCCGGGACCGCGGACCTCGTCCTCTCGGACCCGTTCGGGTTTGACGAAGCGCAGTTCGAGCAGAAGAAAGTGACATCCGATGACCGACGAGAACAAGCTCCGCGAGTACCTCAAGCGAGCGACGACCAACCTCCGGCAGGCGCGCGAACAGCTCAAGGCCGCCGAGGACCGCAACCACGAGCCCATCGCGATCATCGGCATGGCCTGCCGCTACCCCGGTGACGTCGCGAGCCCGGAGGCCCTGTGGGACCTCGTGCGCGAGGGCCGTGACGCGATCAGCGAGTTCCCCTCCGACCGCGGGTGGGACGTCGGCTACGACCCGGACGGCCAGACGCCCGGCACGACCAGCACCCGCAGCGGTGGCTTCCTGGCCGACGCGGCCGGCTTCGACGCCGACTTCTTCGGCATCAGCCCCCGCGAGGCCCTCGGGATGGACCCCCAGCAGAGGCTGCTGGTCGAGGTCACCTGGGAGGCGCTCGAACGGTCGGGACTCGTTCCCCAGGAGCTGCGCGGCAGCGAGACCGGCGTGTTCGTGGGCGCGGTGCACAACGACTACGAGTCGCTGCTCCGAGGGGTGCAGGAGACCGAGGGGTATCTGCTCACCGGCAACGCCACCAGCGTCGCGTCCGGTCGCATCGCCTACACGCTCGGCCTGCGCGGTCCGGCCCTCACGATCGACACCGCCTGTTCCTCGTCCCTGGTCGCCATCCACGAGGCCGCGAACTCCCTGCGCTCCGGTGAGTGCGGGCTCGCACTGGCCGGTGGCGCCACGGTGATCTCCACGCCGGGCACCTTCGTCGAGTTCAGCCGGCAGCGCGGCCTCGCGGCCGACGGCCGGTGCAAGTCCTTCGCCGCAGCCGCCGACGGCACCGGGTGGAGCGAGGGCGTCGGAGTCGTGGTGCTGGAGCGGCTCAGCGACGCCATCGCCAACGGCCACTTCGTGCACGCGGTCGTCCGCGGTTCCGCGATCAACTCCGACGGCGCCAGCAACGGTCTCACCGCGCCCAGCGGTCCCGCCCAGGAAGCGGTGATCCGCCAGGCGTGCGCGAACGCCAGGCTGACCACGGCGGACGTGGACGTGGTGGAAGCGCACGGCACGGGCACCACGCTCGGTGACCCGATCGAGGCGCGCGCCCTCGCAGCCACCTACGGCAAGCGCCGCGAGCATCCGCTGTGGCTGGGCTCGCTCAAGTCCAACATCGGCCACTCGCAGGCCGCCGCGGGCGTCGGTGGCGTCATCAAGATGGTGCAGGCACTGCGCAACAGCGAGCTTCCCCGCACGCTGCACGTCGACCGGCCGACGCCGGACGTCGACTGGTCGGGGGTCTCGTTGCTGACCGGCAACGTGTCCTGGCCCCGGACGGACCAGCCCCGGCGCGCAGGCGTGTCGTCCTTCGGCATCAGCGGCACCAACGCCCACCTGATCCTCGAAGAGGCGCCCGAGCAGACGCCGTCCACCACGGAGACGACGCTTCCCGCCGTGCCGTTCGTCCTGTCGGCCAAGACCGACGAAGCGCTCCGGGCGCAGGCGGACGAGCTGCGCGCGTTCCTGACCGGCCACCCCGAGACCGGGCTCACCGACATCGCCGCCGCGCTGGCCACCACGCGAACGCACTTCGCCCGCCGGGCAGGCTTCGCGGCCGCAACCAGCGAGGAGGCCGTGGACAAACTGGCACGCCTCGTGCCGGCCGGCCGTGACGGCAAGCTCGCGTTCCTGTTCTCCGGACAGGGTTCTCAGCGCCTGGGCATGGGCGCCGGCCTCTACGAGAGGTTCCCCGTCTTCGCCAAGGCGCTCGACGAGGTCTGCGGGCAGCTCGACGTCGACGTCAAGGCCGTGATGTTCGGCGACGACGCCGAAATGCTGAACCGGACCGGCTTCACCCAGCCCGCGCTCTTCGCGTTCGAGACCGCCCTCCACCGGCTGCTCGAAGACTTCGGCGTGGTCCCCGACCACGTCATGGGCCACTCGATCGGCGAGATCACCGCTGCCCACGTGGCCGGCGTGCTGTCGCTGACCGACGCCTGCAAGCTCGTATCCGCTCGTGCGCGGCTCATGCAGGCCCTGCCCACCGGCGGTGCGATGCTCGCCGTGCAGGCCGGCGAGGACGACATCGATCTGACCGGTCTGGAGGACCAGGTCTCGATCGCCGCGATCAACGGTGAGCGCTCGGTCGTGCTCTCCGGTGCCGAGGACGCGGTGGCACGCCTGGAGGAGAAGTACCGCGCCGACGGCCGCCGGATGACCCGGCTGAAGGTCAGTCATGCCTTCCACTCGCCGCTGATGGACCCGGTGCTCGACGAGTTCGCGAACGTCGTGCGCTCCATCGAGCACTCCGCTCCGGTCATCCCGCTGGTCTCGAACGTCACCGGCCGTCCCGTCACGGCCGCGGACCTGGCGGACCCGCGCTACTGGGTCGGCCACGCCCGCGGCGCCGTGCGGTTCCACGACGGCGTCCGGCAGCTCGCCGACGACGGTGTCACGACCTTCGTGGAGATCGGTCCGAGCGCCGTGCTGATGCCGCTTGCCGCAGCCGCCACGGGCGGCACCGTCATCGCCACCGGCATGCCGGGGCACACCGAGGACGTCAGCGTGATCGCGGCGCTGGCCCAGATCCACGCGAACGGCCACGACGTGGCGTGGGACCGGCTCTTCCCGGCGCGTTCCGCAGCGCCGCAGGGCCTTCCCGTCTACCAGTTCCAGCACCAGCGCTTCTGGCCCGCCGCGCAGGCACCCGCCGGTGCGGCCACCACCTTCGGCCAGGACGCGTCCGACCACCCGCTGGTGCGCAGCATCGTCGAGCTGCCGGACGGCACGACCGTGTTCACCGGTGTGCTGGCCATCGACATCCCGAACTGGTTGCCGGACCACTGCGTGCACGGCAAGCCGATCCTGCCCGGCACCACGTTCGTCGACATGACCCTGTGGGCCGCGCGTCAGCTCGGGTACAACCGCATCGACGAGATCAACCACCACGTGTTCGTCTCCGGCGAGCCGGGCCGCGTCCGCCAGCTGCGGCTGGTGGTCGAGCCCGCCGACGAGGCCGGTCTGCGCGCCTTCACCGTCCACTCCCGGTTCACCGACGAAGCGCACGGTGAGTGGATCCACCACGCCACGGGTGCTCTCGCGGCCGACGCCGCGACCCCGAGGCCGATCGACGTGGAGTGGCCGCCGACCGCCGCCGAGGTCATCCCGATCGAGGGCTTCTACGAGCGGCTGGCCGAGGCCGGACTCGGGTACGGGCCGTACTTCACCGGCATCAGGGCCGGCTGGCAGGGCGATGGCGTCCGGTACGCCGAGGTCTCCCTGCACGACGGCGCCGACCTGAGCACCTACGGCATCCACCCCGCGTTGCTCGACGCCACGCTGCAGCTCGCCGCGGTCGGCTCCGAGCCGGGCTCCGAGCACCAGGTGCGCGTTCCGTTCGCCTGGTCCGGCGTCACGCTGCACACCACTGGCGTCAACTCGGTGCGCGTCCGGCTGACCCAGCAGGGCACGGACACCATGGCCATCGACATCACCGATCCCGAGGGCAACCCGGTCGCGACGGTCGACTCGATCACCCTGCGCCCAGTGTCGTCGGAGCAGCTTCGGGCGTCCACCTCCACCCGAGGCGGCCTGCTGCACCAGCTCGACTGGCAGCCCGTGCCGACCGGCACCGCCGGTGACGTCCCGCCGGTGGTGCGGATCAGCACGACGGGCACCGATCCCGTCGCTGAGACGCACGAGGTGCTGCACCACGCACTGCGCACCGTGCAGGAGACAGACGGCTCAATCGTCCTGCACACCACCGATGCGGTGTTCTCCGAGCAGATCGACGTCGCGGCGGCTTCGGTGTGGGGCCTGATCAGGTCCGCCCAGTCGGAGCACCCCGGCCGCTTCGTGCTGGTCGACGGTGCCGACGACGAGGCGTTCCAGCGGGTGCTTCCCGCCGCGGTCGCCACCGGCGAGCCGCAGCTGGCGGTGCGCGACGGACGAGTTCACGTGCCCCGGCTGACCAACGCCCACCCCGGTACCGGCCGGACGGTCCTCGACCCCGAGGGCACCGTCCTCATCACCGGTGGCTCCGGCGGCCTCGGGCGTCTGCTGGCCCGCCACCTCGTGGTGCGGCACGACGCCCGGCACCTGCTCCTGCTGAGCAGGCGCGGCGAGGCCGCGGACGGTGCGGCCGAGCTGAAGGCCCAGCTCGCCGAACTCGGTGCCACCGCGACCTTCGCGGCCTGCGACGCCGCCGACCGTGACGCGCTGGCCGGTGTGCTGGCCGCGATCCCGGCGGAACACCCGCTCACCGCGGTAGTGCACGCGGCGGGCGTCGTCGACGACGGTGTCGTCAGCGACCTGACGCCCGAGCGCGTCGACGCCGTGCTGCGTCCCAAGGTCGACGCCGCCTGGCACCTGCACGAGCTGACCAAGGGCAGCGACCTGCGCTCGTTCGTGCTGTTCTCCTCGGCGTCCGGCCTGCTCGGCCTGCCGGGACAGGCGGCGTACGCGGCGGCGAACACGTTCCTCGACGCGTTGGCGCACCTGCGTCACGGGGCAGGACTGCCCGCGACGTCGTTGGCCTGGGGACCGTGGGCCGGCACGGAGCAGGACGGCGGCATGGCCGCCCGGCTGAGCGACGTCGACCGGAACCGGTTGCTGCGCCTCGGTGTCGTGCCGATCAGCGGCGAGGAAGGGCTGGGGCTGTTCGACGACGCCGTCGCCTCGGACGCCGCGGTCCTGGTGCCGGCCCGGTTCTCGGTGCCGCAGGACGGAACGGCGGCCCCGGTGCTGCGCGGCTTCGTCCGCACCAGGCCGGCGAAGGCGGCCAAGCCGGTGGCGGTTGACCGCGCCGATCTGGCCGCGACCCTGGCAGCGGCTCCCGCCGAGGACCGCGTCGACATCGTGCTGGCGGTGGTTCGCGAGCACGTCAGTGCCGTGCTCGGCCACACGACGCCGGGCTCGGTGGAACCGCAGCGCGGCTTCATGGAGATCGGGTTCGACTCGCTCACCGCGCTGGAACTGCGCAACCGCCTCAACTCCGCGACGAAGCTGAAGCTGCCCGCCACGGCCCTCTTCGACTACTCGTCGCCGAAGGCGCTGGCGGAGCACCTGGTCGGCACGCTGTGCGCCGACCTCACCGAGCCGGTCGTGGAAGAAGCGGCCGCGGCGAGTTCCCTGGCCGACGACCTCGAGTCGTCCACCGACGACGAACTGCTGGCATTCCTCGACCGCGAATTCGGAGTCTCCTGATGAGCAACGACGACAAGCTCCGGTCCGCGGTCAAGAAGCTGGCCGTCGACCTGTTCGAGACGAGGGAGGAACTCCGCGCGGTCAAGAACCGTGCGGAGGAACCGATCGCCATCGTCGGCATGGCGTGCCGCTACGCCGGTGGCGTCCGGTCTCCCGAGGACCTCTGGCAGGCCCTCATGGACGAGCGCGACGCCACCAGCGAGTTCCCCGAGGACCGCGGCTGGGACCTCGAGTCGCTGTACGACCCGGATCCCTCTAAGTCCGGTCACAGCTACACCCGGCGAGGTGGCTTCCTCGACGGCGTCGCCGACTTCGACGCACCGTTCTTCGGCATCGCGCCGAAGGAGGCGCTGGCGATGGATCCCCAGCAGCGGCTGCTGCTGGAGACCTCCTGGGAGGCGCTGGAGCACGGCGGCCTGGACCCGCGTGCGTTGCGCGGCAGTGAGGTCGGCGTGTTCGTGGGCGAGATGTACCACGACTACGGGCCGCCGTCGCACCTCGCGCCGTCCAACGTCGAAGGTCAGCTCACGATCGGCATCGCGGGCAGCGTCGCCTCCGGGCGCATCTCCTACCTGCTCGGCTTCGAGGGGCCGACGTTCACCGTCGACACCGCGTGCTCGTCCTCGCTCGTGACGCTGCACCTGGCCGCCAAGGCGTTGCGGTCGGGCGAGTGCTCGATGGCGCTCGCCGGTGGCGTGACCGTGATGGCCACGCCGGGCTCGTTCACCGAGTTCAGCCGGCAGCGCGCGCTGTCACCGGATGGCCGCTGCAAGCCGTTCTCGGCTGACGCGGACGGTGTGGCGTGGGGCGAAGGTGCGGGAATGCTCCTGCTCGAACGACTCTCCGACGCGCAGGCGAACGGGCACCCGGTGCTCGCGGTGGTCCGCGGTTCCGCGATGAACTCCGACGGCGCCAGCAGCGGGCTCACCGCACCGAGCGGTCCCGCCCAGCAGCGGGTCATCCGGTCGGCCCTGGCGTCCGCCGGGCTGACCAGCGACCAGATCGACGCGGTGGAGGCGCACGGCACCGGCACGCCGCTGGGCGACTCCATCGAGGTCCAGGCGCTCGACGCGGTGTACGGAGGCGACCGGGACAGGCCGATGTGGCTCGGGTCGCTGAAGTCCAACTTCGGCCACACCCAGGCCGCGGCCGGGGTGGCAGGCGTGATCAAGACGGTGCAGGCCATGCGCCACGGCGTGCTGCCCCGCACCCTGCACATCAGCAAGCCCACCCCGCTCATCGACTGGTCCACCAGTCCGGTGCGCCTGGTCACCGAGGCGACCGCGTGGCCGCGCGGCGACGAACCCCGCCGCGCCGGTGTGTCGGCGTTCGCGATCAGCGGCGCCAACGCACACGTCGTGTTGGAGGAGGCACCGGCTGCCGATCCGGTGCCGCCGTTCGAGCGCGTGTCGACACCCTGGGTCCTGTCCGCGGAAACCGCTGAGGCACTCCGACTTCAGGCCGCGCGTCTGCGCGAACACCTGATGCGCCATCCCGAGCTGCACCCAGGCGATGTGGCCGTGTCGCTGGCGAGGCGAACGCGGTTCAAGCACCGTGCGCTCGTGCGGGGCGGGCAGCTCGCCGGCCTGGACGCCGTCGCGGCGGGGGAGGAGGCCGGGGTCACCACTGGCGTCGCCGGATCCGCTCCGCTGCAGTTCTCCTTCTCCGGCGAGGCGCCTTCCGTGATCGGACGCGACCTCTACGACGCGCATCCTGTGTTCGCGCAGGTGTTCGACGAGGTCTGCCAGGCGTTCGGTCGGCCGCGGGAGGAGCTCCTGCGGGCGACCGGACCCGCCGGGCTGTTCGCGTTGCAGGTGGCGCAGTTCCGGCTGGTCCGCTCCTGGGGAGTGAAGCCGGACATGGTGCACGGCGAAGGCGCCGGCGAGCTCGTCGCCGCGCACGTGGCCGGTCTCCTGTCCCTGCCGGACGCCGTGCGGCACGTCACCGCCCTGAGCAAGGGCGAGAGCCTGTCCTACGAGCGGCCTCGGTTCCCACTGGCGCGCGATGTCACCAGCGCCGCGGGGTGGACGGCCACAGCCGAGGACCCGGCCGCCACCCGGTTGGAACTCGGAGCGGCCTGCTCCACCCGCGAAAGCCTGATCTCGGCTCTGGGGGCGCTCGTCGTGGCGGGTGCCGAAGTCGACCTGGTCGCTGCGTTCGCCGGCTCGGGAACCACGGTTCCGTTGCCCACCTACGCTTTCCAGCGGCGCCGCTACTGGATCGACAGCAGCGCGGCCACCAACGCCGCGTCCCAGACCTCGATCGTCGACCTCGCGACCGGTGGCACCGTGCACACCAGTCACGTGTCGCCCGCGCGCCAGGGCTGGCTCGCCGACCACGAGGTGGGCGGTGAGGTCGTGGTGCCCGGCACCGCGTTGCTGGACATGGTCCTGCGGACGGGAGCCGAGCGGATCGAGGAGATCGTCTTCACCGCTCCCGTCGTCGCACCGGCAGAGGTGCAGATGCACCTGTCCACAGTGGACGATCGCGGCGAGAGCTCTGTCGTGCTGTTCGCGCGGGCTTCCGAGAAGTCGCCGTGGACCGAGCACGCCCGCGCCAGGGTGACGACGCCAGCCGAGGCTCCCACCACGCTGGCCGAATGGCCCCCTGCCGGTGCCGAGCCGGTCGAGATCGCGGAGCTGCACGACCGGCTGGCCGATCGCGGCCTGGTCTACGGTCCTGCCTTCCGCGGCCTCGAAAAGTTGTGGCGCAAGGATGACGAGCTGTTCCTGGACGTGCGCCTGCCCGTTGCCGCGGGGGAGCACGTGCTGCACCCGGCGCTGCTCGACGCGGCGCTGCACCCACTTGCCGTCGGCTACCTGCTGGCGGACACCACGGGCACGCGGTTGCCGTTCGCGTGGAGGGGGGCGCAGGTGCACACCCGTGGGGCCACGGGGCTGCGCGTGCGGATGACGAAGACCGGTGCCGATGCGGTGTCGGTGTCCGCCTGGGACACCAGGGGCAAGCCCGTGTTCACGGCGGACGAGTTGGTCGCGCGGCCGGTCAGCCTCGCGGCGAACGACGTGCTGCACCAGGTCGAGTGGGTCCCGGCGACCCCGGTCCCCGCGGCCTCCTTCGTGCGACTGGACGACGTCGTGTCACCCGCCGCGGAGGGCAGTTCCGTGCCCGGCCGAGTGCGTTCGGCGCTGGAAGAGATCAGTGCTTTCACACGGCGGTGGCTGAACGAGAACGACGACCCGCTGGTCCTGGTGAGCAGCGAGGTCGAGAGCGACCCGGTGCGGAGCGCGGTCTGGGGCCTGTTGCGGTCCGTGCAGACCGAGCACCCCGGCCGGATCCAGTTGGTCGACACCGACGGGGACGTCGTGCTCGCCGACGACCGCCAGGTCGTGGTGAGGAACGGCCGGCCGTTCGTCCCGCAGCTCCGCAAGGCGGCGGCCAGTCCGGTGCCGGCGTGGCGGGGTGGCACCCTGCTGGTCACCGGTGCCGGTGGCGTCGTCGGCTCCACGCTGGCTCGGCACGCTGTCCGGAACCACGGGGTCGACCGGCTCGTGCTGGTCAGCCGTCGCGGTGCGGAGTCACCCGAGATGCGGGCGATCGCCGCGGAACTGCGCGATCTGGGCGCCTCCGTGGCCGTCGAGGCCTGTGACGCCGGTGATCGCGACCAGGTCGCCGTGCTGCTCAAGGGCATCTCGGACCTGCGCGGTGTCGTGCACGCGGCCGGAACGACGTCCGACGCGGTGTTCGAGCGTCTCACCGCGGAGGACTTCGAACGGGTGCTGTCCTCGAAGGTGGACGCGGTGTCCGCCCTCGACGAGTTGACCCGCGACCACGACCTGGACTGGTTCGTCGTCTGCTCCTCCGCAGCGGGCTGGTGGGGGACCGCCGGCCAGGCGAACTACGCCGCGGCCAACGCGTGCGTGGACGCCCTCGTCCGCCGCAGGCGCACGGCCGGACTGCCGGGCATCTCGCTCGCGTGGGGGCTGTGGGCAGAGCAGGGGGCGCTCGGTGCTCATCTGAACGACGTGGATCTGCGACGTCTCGCCCGCAGCGGTGTGCTCCCGTTGGCGACCGAGGACGCTCTGTCGGCCTTCGACAACGCGCTGGGGTCCGCTGAGGCGGTTCTCCTGCCGGTGCGGCTGGCTCCGGCCGGTGCGTCCGCGCGGCCCGCCAGCGAGTCCACTTCGGCCCGTGCCCGCGTCACCACGAGCGAGCCCAGGTTGAGCGGTCTTGGCGACGGCGACCTCATCGCGGCGATCACGGACATGGTCGCCGATGCGCTCGGCCACCGCGTCGAGGACGTGTCGCCGGACGTCGCCTTGCTCCAGATGGGCTTGAACTCGCTCACCGCGCTGGAACTGAGGAACGAGCTGGAGCGGGCCTCCGGCATCTCGATCCCGTTGACGACTCTCTTCGACCACCCGACGCCGCAGAGCCTGGCCAAGTACCTGCGCACCCGGTGCGAGGCGACTTCGACCGTCACCGCCTCCACGCTGGCTCCGACGTCGATGGCGGGCAAAACCGTCCTGATCACCGGTGCGACCGGTGGCCTGGGCCGGTTGTTCGCCGAGACGATGGCGTCCGCCGGCGCGAACCTCGTGCTGACCGGGCGGAACGGCGCGGCACTGGCCGAGGTCGTGGAGTCCGCGCGGCTGCTGGGTGCCGAGGTCGTCCACGACACCGCGGACATCATGGACGAGGCCGGTGTGGCCTCCGTGGTGCGCCGGGCCGTCGAGACGTTCGGCTCGGTGGACGTGCTGGTCAACAACGCCGGTGTCGCAGGCCCGGTGGGGCCGTTGTGGGAGACCGACGAGGACGAGTGGTGGCGCGCCATGGAGGTCAACCTGCGCGGCACCCTGAAGGTCTGCCGTTCCGTGCTGCCCGGCATGGTCGAGCGGGGTGCGGGCCGCATCGTCAACATCGTCAGCTCCGCGGGCAGGCACCGCTGGCCGAGCGCGTCGTCGTACTCGGTGTCGAAGGCCGCCGTGATCAAGGTGGCGGACAACCTGGGCCCGGAGCTGCTCGGCACCGGTGTGTCGGTGTTCAGCTACCACCCCGGCCTGGTCGACCTGGGCATCACGAAGCAGGCCATGGACCTCGGGCCCACCGGTGACAGGTGGGGCGACCAGATGCGCGACTGGCTGAGCGAGCAGCGCGACCAGGGGCGGTTCGCCTCACCAGAGCGTGCTGCGGAGATGCTGGTGTTGCTGACTTCCGGTACGGCGGATGCGTTGTCGGGCCGCTATCTGACGCCTGAAGACGACATCGAGTCCATGCTGCGGCAGCAAGGTGGGACCTCATGAACCAGCCGGTGTTCCTCTTCCCCGGCCACGGCGGCTACCTGCCCGGTGGACTGCGCGAGTTCACGGACGACTTCGCGGGGCTCCCGTCGGTGCTGGAGCGGATCAACGCCGCCTCCAGCGCCGCGGGCGGGCCCGGTATCGCCGACCTGCTCACCGACCGCACAGCGCCGACGCTGCGAAGCCTCGTGGACGACGATCCGGGCAGGCTCCACCTGGCGATGTTCGCGACCGAGATGTGCGTGCACGACATCTACACCCGCTGCTGGGGTCTGTCGCCGGCGTTGCTGATGGGCCACGGTTTCGGCGAGTTCGCCGCTCTCGTCGCAGCCGGATGCCTGTCGCTGGAGGACGGCGTCCGCCTGGTCGTCGCACGGGACGAGGCGTTGCGGAAGTCCGGTGCGCCCAAAGGCGGCATGGTCGAGCTGCGCACCGGGCGACAGCGTGCCGGCCTCCTGCTCGAGGGGCTGGCCGGCCACGGCGGCGTGCTCGCGGTCGACAACGGCGCGGACCAGGTCGTCGTGTCAGGTCCGTCCGAAACGTTGCGGCGTTTGAAAGATCTTGCCGCCGCGACGAACGTCGAAGCGACCGAGCTGCACGTGCCCTACCCGTTCCACAACGCGATGCTGGACGAGGCCGCCTCGCTGTTCGCCGCGGTGGTCGACACGGTCACCTGTCACGCGCCGCGAACTCCCGTCCACTCACCGGTGCTGGGACGGCGAGTCGAACGGCCGGCGGACGTCCGCGCGGTCCTCGCCCGGCACCTGGTGAGTCCGGTTGGATTCCTCGATGCCCTGCGGACGTTGTCAGCACAGGGACACCACATCTATGTGGAGTGCGGGGCGAAGGCCGTGCTGACGAACCTGGTGCGTTCCGCTCAGGCCGAAGAACCACGTGTCCTGACCGGTGTGGCCTGACGCGCGGTGCTCAGCTCGCTCCTCGATCACTCGTCATGCCGGTGAGTCGCGTGCTGGCCAAGGCGGCCGCCATGGTGGCGACCCTGCGCAGCGCGATGGTCGTACGCGGGAGGTCGAGCTGTCCGGGGCAGGCGACGCCGATCGCCACGTAGGGCATCTGGCCGCCGATGCGCACCGGCACGGCCATCGCAGAACCACCGTGCGCCGCGTCCTTGGTCACGATCGCCATGTCGCGCTTGCGCACGGTGCGCAGGTCGAGCATCAGCTGCTCCGGTCGGGCGTTTGCCGTCGCGGCGAACTCGCCGATGCGCTCGGGGAGGTCGGGCCTGAACGCGAGCAGGGCGCGTCCGGTGGCCGTGCTCGCGGCCGGGTGCGGCAGCGGCTGGCGTTGCACGTACTCGGTCAGGTCATGGCGGTAGAGCAGCTCGACGTAGCGAACCTGGGTCCCGCTGAGGACGCCCAGGGCGACGACGCCGCGGGTGCGGTCCTGCAACTCGATCAGGAGGGGGTTGAAGAGGCGGCGCAGTCGTTCGGCCCTCGCTTGATCGCTGTGCTGGGTGATGTCGAAGAGGTGGTCACCGAGCACGAAGCCGCCCTCGGAGGGGGTCACGAGGTTCAGGTCGGCCAGCACACCGAGCACGCGGTGGACAGACGACTTGGGCTGTCCACAACGCCGGGCGAGGTCGGACAGCGACATCGCACAATCGGCGCCGGCGAGCTCCTCGATCAACGCGAGAGCCTTGCGCAGAGGACCACCTGGTGCGTTCCGGGTCTCTGACAGCGGATCCACTAACACGGCTCCCTTCGATTGGGCACTGCGGGAATGCTCCGTTCGGCACACCGCCGTCGTCCGGCCTGAAACGGGCGTTCACCCGTTCGCCGGCCTGCCGGAGAGGTGCGGCTGCGGCGAGCGGATCAGTTTGCCCGCACCAGATCAGCGAGTACGGATGCGGTCGAACGAGAGCAGCGCAGCAGGGCGGAACGCATGGTGCGGACGGTGCGTTTGAGGGCGGCGACGGTGAAGTCCACGTTGAGCGTCTTCGCCGGTCCCCAGACACCGATCGCCATGCGGGGGAGGCGGTGGTCGGCGGCCAGGGAAGCAGCGATGCAGATCACGCCGTCGTACAGCTCGCCGTTCGCGACCGCGACGGCGTCCGGGTTGCGGGATCGCAGGGCGCGGCCTATCGCGGTGCAGTGCACGGGAAGCATCGTGGGCACACGTTGCCCGAGACGCAGGTGTCGCATGTCGTACTGCACGTCGATCTGGCGGACGTGCGGTCCTGACAGGATTCCAGTGCTGACGACACCGCCCGTAATCTCCCTCAGATCGAGGATGTGCGGAGTCAGCGTGGTCTTCAGCACGCGGTCGACCCGTGCCCGCGCACTGTCGTCGATCAGGTCGAACAGGCCGTCGCCGAGCTCGTACCCGCCCGACGTGCGCCGGACGAGGCCCGACCCGGTCAACGCGTCCATCATCCGGTGCAGGGAGGACTTCGGCAGACCGGACGCGCGCGCCAGTTCTGCGAGAGTCCTTCCCCCCGACCCGGACAACAGCTCGATCAGCTCGAAAGCCTTCTTGACCGGGCGGCCGTGCACGACCTCCGCACTGGACAAAGGGTTTCCTCCTGCGGCACGTGGCTTGCCGGCATGCTGAGCGGCCGGTGGCAAGGACCACTGTGCGCCAGGACGAGGCACCGGACACTGCGGAGAACCGCAGTGCCCGGTGTGCTCTGCCCGACAGGGTCACGTCCGCGGGACGTAACCCGCGAGCGCGGCGGACAGCTGAGTTCGGCGGCGCACGCCGAGCTTGCGGTAGATGTTCGTGAGGTGGAACTCGATCGTGCGACGGGAGACGTTCAACTTGTGCGCGATCTCGTCGTTCGAGTTCCCTTCGAGTACCAGGCCGGCCACGCGGTACTCGTGTGGTGTCAGGGAGAGCACGTTGGTCCGGGGATCGGACGGCACGACCTTCGTCGGTTCCGAGGACTGCGGGACTGGGGCTTCCTGCGGGATGCCGGTCGCCATGCCCGCGAGTCGTTCCCCCGGCTCCACGACGACCCCGCACTGGTCGCCGAGCATCCTCGCCTCTGTGAGGTGTCGCCCCGCGGCGTCGTGCTGTCCCTTCTCCCATCGCGTGATGGCGAGTTCCAGCAGTACTTGTGCGTGCAGCATCCGCGCCGGCGACTTCCTCAGCAGTGCATCGGCCTCGGTCAGCCACTGAGCGGCGGCCGCACCACCGGTCACGATGCCCACGGTCAGCAGCGCGCGGCCGATGACGGTCGGCGCGCCCCACCCGCGTGCCAGTTCGAGCTCCTGCAGCGCCAGATCGAGCGCGGGCTGACGTTGTCCGAGCCGGAGCCTGGCCAGCGCCGCGTGAGACCGCCAGGGACGCACAGCCGGACTGCCCATGCCCCAGGACTCCAGGCGCTCACCACATTCGAGATGGTCGGCGAGAGCTCCTTCGGCGTCGCCGCGCTCCATGCGCAACTCGCCCCTGGCGTGCAGGAGGACGGTGTGCTGCCAGGTCTGCGGCAGTGCCTCGGACCTGCCGAGCAGCAGGAGCGCCTGCTCCGCGGCGTCGGTGGCGCCGAGCACCAGCTGTGCGCGGACGAGCGCCTCGACGGCGTAGACGTTGCCGAAGTGGTCCGGAGGCAGTCTTGCCTTCCGCGCCGCCGACAGGGCGAGCCTGGCGTCCGCGACGGCCGCGGTGAACGACCCGCAGTGGTAATGCGCCCGGGAGCGAACGGTGTGACCGAGCAGTTCGATCAACGACAGTCCTTCCCGGTGTGCTTCGAGCACGATCTCGTTGCAGTAGCGCATCACGAGTTCGAGGTCGTCGGTGCGTATGAGGGAGTTGAGCACCCCGACGAGTCGCTGCGGATGTTGCAGGATGGTGGCTGCGCCGGCCGACATCGCCGCGAGGGCCGCCTTTCGGCACAACGGCAGGTCCACTCCCCGGTTGCCGGCATCCTCGGCGATCAACGCCGCCAGTCTGCGGCCGCGCGGGTCGCCACGGCGCCACTCCTGCTCGTCGAACTGATGGAGATCCACGTCCTGAGCTCGGGGATCTCGAGACGGGACGGTGAGTTTCCTCAGGAGGTGCAACATGTCGATCGCCGCGGGAATCTTCGGCCCGATCTGGGCCGTGGTCCGGCGGAGTATCTCGTCGGCCTTCTCGTACGCGCCGTCGAGGTACAGGATCTGGGAAAGCTTGCACACGACCGCGAGGACCCTCTCCGGGTCGTCCAGTTCGCTCAAGCCCTCCTCGAGATGCACCATCGCCGTCCGGGGATCGAAGTAGGCCTCCGCGCATCCGAGCCGCAGCACCAGATCCCGCCGTTGCACGGCCGAGAGATCTTCCTGCAGTGCCCTGTCCAGAAGCTTGGCTCCTGACCGCGGGTCGCCCTCGGTGATCAACGTGTCGGCCGCGGTCCGCAACGTGTCCACCGCCCAGGAGCCCAGACGCGAGGACGTTCGCAGAACATGACGCGCGATGAGGGGAGAAGGTGCTCGCGTCTGGTACAGGAACTGTGCGGCTTCGGCATGCAGCTCCTCCTGTTCGCCGTAGCCGACCGCGCTCTCGATCGCGTCCTTGAGCACCGAGTGCGCGAACGTGAGCTTGCCTTCCGGCGCGAGCACACCCATCCCCTCGAGCTGTCGCACCTGCTCGGCGGCCGCGCCGCTGTTCATGTCGGTGACGGCGGCCAGGAGCTCCAGGTCGGGCGGTGCCACGACCGCGATCACCTTGGCGATCTCGACCAGTTCGCGTGACTGGCGGTTGAGCCGCGCGAGCACGGACCGGCCGAGTTCCCCGGGATCGGGAGTGATCAGGTTGTCCGCGGCTTGGTCGTCCGGCGCGACTGACTGTTCCCGCATCAGGGTCAGGATCTGGGTTGACACCATGGGGCAGCCGTTGGTCGCCTGGAGGAGCGCTTCTGTGAACCTCTCCTGTGGCACACGTCCGAGCACCTGCTCGGTGAGAGTCGCAACGTCCCGCGTCGTGAGAACGCCGAGCTTCACGCGCTCCGAGTAGATCTCGAGCTCGGCGACGAGGATCGGATCGGTCGGCCGGACGCCGGACGTGCGGCCCAGCAGAATCGTGATCGGAAGCTTGACAACGCGGTGGACGAGGTAGTTGAGCCATCGCAGGGAGGGCACGTCCGTCCATTGCAGGTCATCGATGACGAGGCAGAGGGGTGCCCGTTGCGCGAGACCGGCCGTGATGCGGTAGACGCCGCGGATCGCCTGGTGGACGTGGATCTCCTCGAAGTTGTCCACCTCGTCGCCGAAACGCCCGGCGATGACGTTGTGGCCGTGCGGCGCGGCTTCATGGTCCCCGTCGGGGGCCAGCTCCTGATGCAGGTGCTCGAAGAGCTGCTGGACGACGGCGAAAGGCATCTCCCGCTCCATCGGCGACGCCGTGGCCCGGCAGACCACGAACCCGCGTTCGCGTGCCATCGTGCACGCGGCCTCCAGCAGCGTCGTCTTGCCGATGCCGGTGGCTCCTTCGAACAGGATCGCGGAGGGTCTCGCGGCCTCGGCTGATTCGAAGGCCTCAGTGATCCGTTTCAACTCGGCGCCGCGGCCAACGAGGGTGTCCCGGCTGTGGAGATTCCGGCGTTGACTTGCGTTGGCGTCCATTTTGAGTGCTCCGTAATTGTCGGGCTAGGCCATTCGGGTATCGATTTGATGCGTCCAGGCCGCCCTTTTAATTCCACGGCACGGGTACCCGTGCGATGACACCTGCGAACCGTCGAAATAGGTGGACTTGTCCCATGCTGATTCCGCAGGTGGCGTCGGTTAAGTTCGATCCATCTTCGTCAAAGTGGTGCCGGGATGGAAGTTACGACGAGGTTCGTCACACTTGCGACATGGACAATTCCAGGGGAGGTGGACTCATCGATGTCGTCGTTCGGGTCCATAAGAAAGGCGTTGTGCTACTCCATCGGTGGTGTGCGGTTGCGGGATTTGATGTGCAGTTGATGAAAGTGAGAGACGAATCTCGATCTCGCTCGCTCAGCTCGCCGTTCATGGATCGCGGCATCGAACCTGACGGTGCGGAGTTCACGGGAGGCGGTTCTGGCGGCTTGGTCGAGGCGTCGGGTGATCGCATCCGGCTCAGCCGGTCGGTAAGTCTGGCAACGGAGATGGCTCCCACCAAGATCCGGCCCGGCCCGCACACCGGTGCGGTGACGCCGGGAGGCAGGGAACCACTCGCCGCGGTCGAAGGCGATCCCTTACCTCTGCACGTCCACGAGCTCTCTGCCGTGCACGCGTTCGGCGCCTCGCGCCACGGTGCCGCAGCGCACGGACAGCTGGACGGCTTCACGGGTGGCATCGCAGAGGTCGGCGAGGATCGGCAGCAAGCGCTCCCGCGCATCACCGCGCAGAGTGGTCGGCATTGCGCCGGAAAGCGCCTCGACTCGGAGCTGCTCGGCGATCAGTGCTCTCTGCCATCGTCTCCCGACAATTTTCAACGATGGGGAGATTTCAGGGCCGTGTGTGACTGCGGAGTCCGCAAGGTCAGGCTGCCATTGCGACACGCCGGCCTCATCAGGCCCGCGACCAGCGACCACCAGGCATCCAACAGCACCTCGCAGCGGCACATGACCTCGAGAGCCTTCGCCGTCGACCACTGCGCACCCCGTAAACCAGTACAGGTATGCCGCGTGAACTGCGGCGATGACTTTTCGAGCGGCACAGGGTCGGCGGTGACGACCAGCAGGCCGTCGTGCTCGCGGATGTTCAGCCGGGTGCCCGCATTCCAGCCCAGCGCGGCCGTGATGCTAGGACGGCGATCAGGGGGAGAGGCTGTTCTCTCCGATGCGTCACGCCGGGTTCCGGAAGCACGTCGGCTCTCCGAGCCGGGGAATTGCGCCTGTGGACGCACATGTCGGGCTCGTGGGCCGCGCTGTGACACGTTCCGGGCACTGCGGAGAAGCGCAGTGCCCGGTGTGCCCGCTTCCCGGGACGTCACCTCCGCGGGATGAAGCCCGCCAGTGCGGAGGACAGCTGGGTTCGCCGACGCACGCCCAGCTTGCGGTAGATGTTCGTGAGGTGGAACTCGACGGTGCGCCGCGAGACGTTCAGCTTGTGCCCGATTTCGTCGTTCGAGTTCCCTTCGAGCACCAAAGTGGCGACGCGGCACTCGTGCGGTGTCAGCGCGAGCGCGCTGAGTCGAGGGGCAGGTGGCGCGACGTGCGTCGGTTCGACGGAGTGCTGGACCGGTGTGCGTGGTCTGCCGTCGGAGGTCGAGCCGGCGAGCCGCTCTCTCGGTTCCACGACGACGCCGCACTGCTCGCCCAGTGCCTTCGCTTCCGCGACGTGTTGCCGGGCGGCGTCGCGTTGGCCTTTCTCCCACCGTGTGGCCGCGAGTTCCAGCAGTGCCTGTGCGTGCAGCATTCGCGCGGGCGACCGGCGCAGCACCGAGTCGGCCTCGGTCAGCCACGGGGCAGCGGCGGCGGCGCCGCCGGTCACGATGCCCACGGTCAGCAGGGCACGACCGATCACGGTCGGCGCACCCCACTCCCGCGCCAGCTTCAGCTCCTGCAACGCCAGGTCGAGGGCAGGCTTTGTTTGTCCGAGCCGGAAGTGCGCCAGCGCCGCGAAGGACCGCCAGGGGCGCACGGCCGGACTGCGCCGGCCCCAGGCCAGGAACCGCTCACCGCACTCGAGCTGGTCGGCGAGCGCTCCCTCGCACTCACCGAGCTCCATGCGCAGAGCGCCCCTGGCGTGCAGAAGAGCGGTGTGGTGCCAACTCCGTGGCAGTTCTCTGGACCTGCCGAACGGCTGAAGCGCGTTCTCCGCTGCGTCGAGGTCCCCGAGCGCCAGCTGAGCGCGAACCCAGGCGTCGACGGCGTAGACGTGTCCCAAGTGGTCAGGGGGGAGCTTCGCGGTTCGCGCCGCGGACAACGCGAGTTCCGCGTCCGCGGCCGCCTCCGCGTAGAACCCTTGGTGGTGGTGCGCCCGCGACCGGAGCGAGTGACCGAGCAGGGCGATCAACGTCAGCCTTTGCCGATGAGCTTCGAGCAGGATCTCGTCGCAGTGGCGCACCGCGAGCACCGCCTCATCGGCGCGGATGAGGGCGTTGAGCACTCCGAACATTCGTTGCGGGTGCTGCAGCACGGCGGTCGCACCGCCGGACAGCGCCGCGAGCGCGGCCTTGCGGCACTGCGCCAGGTCGACGCCCTGGTTGCTGGTGTCTTCGGCGATCAGTCCCGCCAGCCGGCGGCCGTGCTCGTCACCGCGGCGCCACTCCTGCTCGTCGAACTGGCGCAAGTCCACCTGCACGGCCCTCGGGTCACGGGACGGCACGGTGATCCGTTCCAACAGGCGCACCACGTCGACAGCTGCGGGGATCTTCGGCCCGATCTCGGCCATGGTCCGGTGCAGCACCTCGCTCGCGCTGTCGTACGCACCGTCGAAGTAGAGGATCTCCGCGAGCTGACAAGCGGCCGCGAGGATCTCCTCCGGATCGTCCAGCCCGATCATCCCCTCCTCGAGGTGCACCACGGCCATCCGCGGGTCGAAGTAGGTCTCGGCCAGGCCGAGCCGCAGCAGCAGGTCCTTCCTCCGCTTGACGGAGAGCTCCTCGTCAAGAGCCCTGGTGAGGAGCTGTGCCCCGAAGCGGGCATCGCCCTCGGCGATCACGGTGTCGGCGGTGGCGCGCAGGGCCTGCACCGCCCAAGCCCCCAGCTGGGAGGGCGTTCGCAGGACATGGCGTGCCACGAGAAAAGCGGGTGCCCGCGTGTGGTGCAGGAAGCGCGCGGCCTTGGCGTGCAGTTCCTCGCGCTCCCGGTATCCGATCGCGCTCTCGATCGTGTTCTTGATCACCCGGTGCGCGAACGTCAGTTTGCCCTCCGGTGTGAGCACCCCCATCCCTTCCAACTGCTGCACTCGATCGGCGGCCTCGCCGTTGTTGATGTCCATGACGGCGGTCAGGAGGGGCAGGTCCGCCGGCTCCACGACCGCGATCGCCTTGGCGAGCTCGACGAGTTCGGGTGACTGGCGGTTGAGCCGTGCGAGCAGCGACTGGCCGAGTTTCTCGCATTCGGGGCGGAGCAAGTCGTTCGCGACGTTCTCGTCCGGCGGTACCGATCGCTCCCGCATCACACCCAGGATGTGACGCGTCACCGTGGGGCAGCCGCCGGTGGCGTCGATGAAGGCCTGGGCGAACTCCACGTCCGGCGTTCGCCCGAGCATTCGCTCGGTGAGCTGCACGACGTTCTGCGCGGTGAAGAACGCGAGCCTCATGCGCTCGGAGTAGATCTCCAGCTCCGCGATCAGCAGGGAATCGGTCGGCCGGATCCCGGGTGTGCGGGTCATCAGCATCACGATCGGGAGCTTGACGACGCGATGGACGAGGTAGTTCAGCCAGCGCAGCGACGGCACGTCCGTCCACTGCACGTCGTCGATGACCAGGCAGAGCGGTGCGCACTGTGCGATCTCGGCCGTGAGGCGGTAAAGATCCCGAATTGCTCGGTGGACCTTGAGCTCGTCGAAGGCGTCCACCTCGGCGGTGAGGTGCCCGGCGATGAGGTCGTGCTCGTGCGGTGTGGCTTCGCCGTTCCGGCAGTGGGGCAGTTCGTCGCGCAGGCGGTCGAAGAGCTGCTGGACGACGGCGAAGGGCATTTCCCGCTCCATCAGCGAGGCGTTCGCACGCCAGACCACGAACCCCCGCTCGTGGGCGAGTTCGCACGCCACGTCCAGGAGGGCGGTCTTGCCGATACCGGGTGTGCCCTCCACCACGAGCGTGGAGGGTGTCGCGCCCTTCGCCGATTCGAGAGCCTCGACGATGCGCTCCAACTCCGCACCGCGGCCCACAAGGGCGGCACTGCTGCCTGGATGTTGGTAGGCGTCCGCGACCATTTATGCGCTCCGTAGTTGTCGACTAAGCCATTCGGGTGGTCGTTGTCTCAATTCGGCTCATATCGGCTTCCTATCGATTCCACGTTACGAGTACCCATCCGGTCAAGTTCTCGACCTCTTGCGATGAAAACACTTGTTGGAGCTGGGTCTGCAGGTGGGAAGGGGGTGGGTGTCCGTTCAGGCCGCTGACAACGTCGCACCTGGGTGTAAGTCACGCAGAGATTTGTCACACATCACCGTGAAGTGCCCCCGTCGGGCAAGGAACGGGCATGGATTCGCATGGGTCCATACAAACGGCGTCGCGGGGTACGATCGGTGAACAGGGTATGCACCGTCAACATTGTTTCCTATGATGTGTCTAGGACTTGGCCGCTGCTCGTTGATTGGTGTGGACGTGACAGCGAAGGCGCTTCGGCAGCCTGATCGGCCGGTCGGTCGCGGCATGAAGTGGTCGGCGGGTGTGACCACCGACGGGGCGGGTCTGCCCTGCGGACAACCGTAGTGTCTTGATCGGCGATCGGCGATCTGCGTCACACCTTTGTGGTGGGTGAGCTGCCCCTTTCGCCTCCGGGGTGCCGACGTGGCTGTGTCGTTGGCGCTGGTGAGCGCCTGCGGCCTCTTGGTGACCGCCGCGCCGGCCGGGTGTCGGTGACTGAACTGCGGACCTCCGCAGTTCAGTCGGCGTGGAGCTGTTTAGCCTCGTTAACGTCCCAGTCGGAAGGTCGCACCTCCCGAGGAATTGTCGGTGGACGACGCGTGGGTGTCGTCCACGCGGATGCGGCGAAGACTGCAGGCCGGTCAGTCCTCGCCATTTCCGTTGCGCCAGGCGAAACGTGGTCGCGGCGATGACGCAGCAGTGTGGTCGAGGCGGAGGAGAACTGCCGTCGTGCAGAGTGTCGTTGACGTGCGAGTGCTGATCCGGCCCAGGATCGGCCTGGCCGGTGTGGACGAAGTCACCACCTCGGCTCCAGGAGCTTATCCGATGCGACGAAAATCGAGTTCGAATCGGCTTCACCGGTAGTACCCACCGAATTCACCGGCGCGGTGAAGGGGCGGCGTGCGCACCACCGACATTCTGTCGGCAAAGCGATGTTCCGGCTTCGTCCGGAGCCGGCCCTGACCATCTCCGAAACCCGTTTTCCCGCTCCACCGCAAGGATCATCATCGTGTCTTGTCCGTCCTCCGAGCCGATCTTCCTGCCTAGGAGGCGGTGAGCGCGGACGGCCGGGTCCTCATCCGCATCTCCGGTTGCGAGACGTCCGACGTCGGCGACACCAGCTGAGCGTGACGGCCCCGATCGCCGCGGTCGGGGCCGCGCTCGTCCTCATCGCCCAGCCGCATCCGCGCTGCGGCCGGCTCCCGGGTCCGGCGGGGAGATCTCGTGACAACTGGACGGCCTGACCGAAATCTGTGAGGTAGCAATGACGCGTTTGAACGTTGGCAACCCCGGCAACGACGTCGCCGTCGTGGGTTTGGGCATGAGGCTGGCCGGTGGGATCTGCGAACCGGCGGACTTCTGGTCCCGCTTGATCGCGGCACGCAGTGAGGTCGGGAACCTTCCCCGCGATCGGTGGTCGTCGTACCCGGCGCACGGTCCCGCTGCCGTCGCCGCGGTGAACCGGGCAGTCAGCCGCGCCGCCTACCTGGAGAACGCCGCGGACTTCGACGCCGAGTTCTTCGGCGTCACACCCAAAGAAGCTGTCCTGATGGACCCGCAGCAGCGCCTGGTGCTGGAAGTGGTGTGGGAAGCACTCGAACACGCCGGAATTCCGCCCCTGTCGCTCGCCGGCAGCAACTCCGCCGTGCTGATCGGCGTGGGTGGCGGTGAGTACGGGCAGATGCTGCTGAACGATCCCGAGAGGATCGGTCCGTGGAGCAGCATCGGCGGGGCTTACTGCGCCGTCGCGAACCGGGTGTCGTACTTCCTCGACCTGCGCGGTCCGAGCCTGGCGCTGGACTCCGCGTGCTCGTCCTCGCTCGCGGCGATCCACTTCGGACGGCAGGCGCTGCTCTCGGGGGAGTGCGACGTCGTGATCGCGGGCGGGGTGAACCTGATCGCCGCACCCGCGCAGACCCTGTCGCTGGGGGCGTCGGGAGCGTTGTCGGCCGACGGCAGGAGCAAGCCGTTCTCGGCTTCGGCCAACGGGTACGGCCGAGGCGAGGGTGCGGGTGTCGTGGTGCTCAAGAGGCTGGACCACGCCCGGCGCGACGGAGACAACGTCCTGGCCGTCGTCCGTGCGAGCGCGGTCCGGCAGGACGGCCGCACCAACGGGATCATGGCGCCCAACGGCATCGCGCAGCAGGAGATGCTCCGATCCGTGTACGAGACGGCCGGCATCGATCCGTCCGATGTGGACTATCTGGAAGCGCACGGCACCGGTACGCCGCTCGGTGATCCGACGGAGGCGGCCGCGGCCGCGGCCGTCCTCGGAGCCGGCCGGACGCCGGACTCGCCTCTACTCATCGGATCGGTGAAGGGCAACGTGGGGCACCTCGAAGCGGGTGCCGGAGTGGTCGGCATCATCAAGACGGTGCTGGCCATGCGCGCCGGTGTCCTGCCGCCCACGGTGGGAGCGCGCGACGGCGTCAATGCGGAAGTCGAGGCAGAGCAGTCGATCAAGGTGGTGGCCGAGCCGACCGCCTGGCCCGAGGTCCCCGGCAAGCCGAAGCTGGCCGGCGTGTCGAGCTTCGGGTACGGGGGCACCATCGCGCACGTCTGCCTGGCGGAAGGTGACCCGCTGCAGCCGGACGGCGAGCGAGGCGTCACCGACGACCCGTCCCTGCTCGTGCTGTCCGCTGCCACCCGGGAAGCGCTCGCGCCGACGGTGAGCAGGCTCGCGGACGCGCTGGAGGCGGGTGATCAGGACGTCAGTGCGGTGGCGGCCACGCTGACGCTGCACAGGTCGCACCTGCCGTGGCGGACCGCCGTGCTCGCCGCCGATCGCGGCGAGGCGGTCGATCGCCTCCGTGCGTGGTCCGCGACCGGAAAGGTGCCGGGAGTCGTGCACGGCCGGGCGACCGACCAGGCTGCGGGGCCGGTGTTCGTCTTCTCCGGGCACGGTTCGCAGTGGGCGGGCATGGGACGTGAGCTGCTCCGCTCGAGCAAGCCGTTCGCGGCCCTGTGCGAGCGGCTCGACCCGATCTTCCGCGAAGAGGCCGGGTACTCGCTGATCAACGAACTCGAAGAGGGGGACTGCACCCGGACGGACCGCATCCAGGCGACTTTGTTCGCCATGCACCTGGGTCTTGCCGAGGTGTGGCGGTCCTGGGGCGTCGAACCGGTGGCGGCACTCGGTCACTCGATGGGTGAGATCGCCGCGGCGGTGACCGCGGGTGTGTGGAGCGCGGAAGACGGCGCCCGATTCGCCTGCCGCCGCGCGAACCTGCTCAAGACCGTGGCGGGCAGGGGTGCCATGGTCCTGCTCGACGTGCCGTTCGACGAGCTGGAGGATCGTCTCGCGGGCACGCCCGGTCTGACAGCGGCGATCGAACCGGCCCGCGGGTGGTCCGTGCTGGCGGGCGACGTGGCAGCGGTGCAGGAGTACGCGGCCGTGCTGGCCGACGAGGGCCGCGTGGTTCGCCGAGTGGCCTCCGACGTCGCCTTTCACAGCTCGCACATGGACGAACTCCTCGACGACCTCGGCGCCGCTGTGCAGGGGCTGTCGATCGGCGCACCGTCTTTGAGGCTGTACGGCACGATTCTTGACGACCCGCGTTCCGACGCACGGCGGGATGCCGGCTACTGGCAGCAGAACCTCAGACGCCCGGTGCGGTTCGCGGCAGGTGTGGAAGCCGCGGTCCACGATGGACACCACCACTTCCTGGAGATCTCGCCGCACCCCGTCGTCGTCCACAACATCGCCCAGATCGCGGAATCGCTGTCCGTGCCGGCGGTCACCACGGCGCACTCGTTGCGTCGTGAGCAGCCGGTGCTCGCGGAGATGACCGAACAGCTGGGCAGGCTGCACTGCGCCGGAGTCCGGGTCGACTGGCGGGCCCACTGGCCCCGCTCGGTAGCGGTCGCGTTGCCGCGCACGGCGTGGCAGCACAACCGGTACTGGCTTCCCGAGGCACCGGCGGACCGGGGCGCAGGAGGTCACGACCCGGGGTCCTTCACCTTGCTCGGTTCCCGGCTGACGGCGGCCACCACGCCGCCCTCGGCCGTGTGGCAGACGAACCTCTCGCCCGAGACTAGGCCGTACGACGCTCCGCACACCGTGCACGGCGTGGACATCGTTCCTGCCTCCGTGCTGTTCTGCACGCTCGCCGACGCGATGACGGGCGAAGCAGACAGGCCGCGTCATCTCCGCGACGTCGTCCTGCGCACACCTCTGCCGGCCGAGCAGAACCGCGCCGTTCAGGTCGTGTGCCAGGACGGCAGGGCGGTGCTCTCCTCCCGCCTGGAGGAGGCGTCCGAGGAGACGACCTGGACCACGCACACCTCCGCTCGCGACGGCGGAGCCGGCACGCTGAGCGCCGACTCGGCCGAGGTGGTCGAAGACTCGGTGCTCCCGAAGCTCCCCAGTGGAGCTGATGGGGTGCTCGAGCTGCTGCGGCCCCTCGGGGTGTCCGGTCTGGCCTTCGACTGGCAGGTGGACCACCTCCGCCACGATGACGACGTGGTGCACGCGACCGTGTCGACGCCTGGTCGTGCATCCCACTGGGCGGTGATCCTCGATGCCGCCACCACCTTGTCCTCGCTACCGCTCGCCCGGCAGGGCATCCACCGCATGCCCGCTTCCGTCGAGTCGGTCGAGTGGACCGGTCCTGCCCTGTCCTCGGCCCACCTGGTCGCCCGCCTGCGCAGCGGCACCGCCGACACCATCGACCTGGACCTGCGAGGGGCCGACGGGCAGTCGGCTGCCAGAGTCACCGGACTCCGGTTCGGCGTTCTCGACGCGGACCAGACGTTGCTCGCCGACCCGAGGATCTTCCTGCACGGGCTGTCCTGGCAGCCACTGGAAGTCCAGGCCGTCGAGACACCTGCGGCCACGGTCACGCTGGTCTCGACCGAACCCTCGGTGGCCGCGGAACGGCTCGCGGAGCACCTCGTGCGGGCCGGCCTGAAGTGCACCCTCGTCAAAGCCGCACAGGACATCTCGCTGCCCGCGGGCGACGAACCACACCACGTGGTGTACCTGGCCCCGTTCTCCGCACCGGGACACGAGTACGACGCGACCGTCCACCACCTGGCCGATCTCGCCCGCGTGACCCAGGCCGTGGTCGAGGCTGACCGGCTGGGAACCAGGTTGTGGGTCCTCACCCGGGAAGCGTTGGCCTGCAACATTTCTTCTGGTCTCACGCATCGACCCCTATGGGGAGCCGCACGGGTGATCGCCTCCGAACATCCGGAGTTGCGCGGTGGCGTGCTGGATCTGGAGGGAGGTGACGACGACGCCGCGTTCGAGCTGGTGGCGCGAGTCCTCCACGAACCCCCGGCGGAGGACTGGCTGGTCATCCAGAACGGCGGGCTGCTCGCTGGTCGCATCGTGCCCCGCCCGGACCGGGCTCACACCCCGCCGGTGCCCCTGCGACCTGACGCCACCTACGTGGTGACCGGCGGTCTTGGGGCACTCGGCCTGGAGGCGGCGCGGCACCTCTCCTCACGGGGCGCTCGCCGGCTGGTCCTGACCAGCCGGCGGGGACTGCCTCCACGGTCCACTTGGAACGAAGGGCACGACGCCGCTACCCGGCACGCGATCGGTGTTGTCGAGGAGCTCGAGAGCCAGGGGGTGAGCGTTCTCCCGCTGGCCCTCGACGTGACCGACGCCGACGCCGCACGAGCAGTGCTGACGCCCGACTTCCTGCGCATGCCGCCCATCAGGGGCGTGGTCCACACGGCCGGAGCTGTGCACGGTCGCCTGGTGGACGACTTGGACGAGGAGTCGATTCGGGAGACGCTGCACGCCAAGGTGCTCGGGGCGTTGGTACTGCATGAGCTGTTCCCGCCGGGCAGCATCGACGAGATGGTGCTGTTCTCCTCTACCGCGCCGCTGGTCGTGTTGCCCGGCTGCACCGCCTACGCCGCGGCCAACTCGTTCCTGGACGGCCTGGCCGCACACCGGCGGCACCGAGGCGGGAACACGACCTCGATCGCCTGGACGGTCTGGCGTGACACGGGCATGGGCAAGCTCACCGCTGACGGACTTCAAAGCATGGTGGCCCAAGGCTTCGGCGACATCACCCCGTCCGAGGCGCTGCGCGTGTGGAACTGCCTGCACACCACGGACGACGGCTACGCGCTGGTGGTCAGGCCGACCACGCCGCCGCCAGGAGGACGCCGCGCGCTGTTCGAACACGTTCGTGATCCCCAGAACGGCGGGTCGGGCGGGGGAGGGCCGACGACGGAGCCGGTCACCCTCCTGCGTGAACTGCCTGCGGACGAGGTGTTGGACGCGGCGATGGCCGTGATCCAACGCGTGGTGGCGGCGGAAACCGGTGTGCCGGAGCACCGGATCGAACCCGAACGACCGTTTTCGGACATCGGCCTGGACTCGGTCATGGGCATCGCCATTCGGGGAAAGCTGCAGCAGAGCACCGGAATCGAGCTACCCGCCGGCATCCTCTGGACCCACCCCACGCCGGCGGCTCTGACGCGCTACCTCGCCACGATGGCGGCGCGTTGAATTCCCAGTACTCGCACCACGAGCGCTGAAAACCGCGGAACCTGTTCGTCGTCCGGTTCAGGCGGCGCTCGTGCTGGAGTGGCGCACCGACGTGGCAGTGGCCGAGATGTGGACCACCCTGAGGGATTCTGCTGAATCCCTCGGGGTAGGAGGATGTCCGAGACTCGCTGCCGTGCCGGACCCAGGACGGCGTCGTGGGCGCCGCTCCCGTGCGCGACCGGTTGACGCCAGTGGCGAAGCGTGGGGTGTGGTGCTCGGTGAGCTGGACCTGTTCCGCGGAACTCAGCTCGAGGTCGAGGGCGGCGATCGCGTCGGTGAGGTGGTGTGGCTTGGTCACTCCCAGGATCGGCGCGGTGATGCCGGGCTGCCCCGCCACCCACGCCAGAGCCACCTGGGCGCGAGTGACACCGCGGAATTCCGCGATTCTGGGTGGCGGTCATCGAGAGCAGGTCTCCCGCGAACGTGACGGGCTGGCCGAAGAAGTTGCCGCCGTGAGCCACCACGTCGTCGTCCGGGAAGAACAGGGGGTTGTCGCTGACACCGTTGAGATCGCGGTCCACCACGTCGGCCGCCCGGTTGAGAGCCGACAGCGCCGCGCCCATGAGGTGCGGCACGCACCGGATGCTGTAGGGCTCCTGCAGGGGCCGGTCGCCGGTCGGCCTCGTCCCCTCCGGGTGCGCTCGAAGTGTGGCGCCGACGGCCGCGGCGGCCGTACGCGTTGAGCAGCTGGGGGACCAGGAAGGCCGGTTCGGCACCCGGCAGGTCGGCCAGCGCCGCGGTGAGCAGCACCCCGATCTGGTGGGACAGCCGCAGTGACGCCACGGCGAGCCCGGCCGCGGCGCTCGTGACCGAGGTGCCGTTGACCATCGACAGACCGTCTCAGCCTGTCAGGTTCAGGGGGCGCAGGCCGGCCGCGACCAGCGCGTCGGCGGCGTCCATCCTCGTGCCACCTCAAGCCCGGCACGACGGGGGTGAAGTCGGTCTCGAGCGCGGCGCAGAGCGCGTCGAGCGCTGACGGCGAGATGCCGGAGACGCCGCGCGCCAGCGACCAGGTGCGCACGAGCATCGTCGCGCGCACGACCCCGGGCGGCAGCTCACGCCCCTGCCCGGCGGCGAGGTGCTGCAGGGCGTTGTCGCTCTGCGCGGCCTGGTTCTCGCTGCCGTCGAAGGTGACCAGGGGGCCGAACCCCGTCGTCGCGCCGTAACCTGTTTGCCACCCGACAGCGTGTCCTGCACGAACTGGAAGCCGCGCGCACGCGCTGGTCGAAGTCGTCGTCCCGGGCGATGGCGATGTGGCGCGACGACGCTTCAAGCATGTCCGTTGTGAGCATCTTGCCGGTGTCCAGAACTGTCTTCTCTGCTGCCTGAGTCATGGCCCCTCCGCTGTTCTGGGGGTGTGGATCGGCCCGCGTCGCCTCGTGTACCGGGACTTCAAGAAGCGAACGGGTGCGTGCCCGCGTCGTTCCACTCACCGGAACGGCCCCGCTCTTGGAGCCGTTCCAGCTCTCGGAACACTTGTGGCATCTGAGTTCCCGCCTGCTGCACACTCCGGCGGGCAACCACAAGTCCACAAGGAACGAGGCCGCGACCAAGCGGTCGGCGGCAGGGGACCGAGCAGGTCCAGCACCAGGTAGCTGCCCACCACGCCTGGACCGCTGTGCGGTCGACCGCGCCGGGAACGCGGAGATGCGACCGAACTGTGGACCCGCAGTAGCGCTGCGGACATCCAGAGTCACACCAGACGCACCGTTCCTAGGCTCACCTGAAGAATCAGCCGAGTGGAACAGGACTGACGAGATGATCGAGGACCTGGCAAGCAGGCCCGTCGTGACTCCCCGTCACGCCGCTCGTGACAGTCGCTTGTGGACGGTGGGTTCGCCTCAAGTGCTTGCGGCCGTGGGGTGGACGACCTTCGTCAGCGCCGTGAGCCGATCGGGTGCAGATCGCCGTCATCGTTCCGACAGGGGGAACGCTCGGTTGTGCGACGGCTTCACCGCTGCATACTTGCGGCGAAAATTGTTACGCGGACAGGTCGAGGTCGCGTTCCGAGATGGGACGGACGCCGGCAACTGGTGGCGGATCTCCGGTCCACCTGGCGGGTGCGGTCGCAGATCAGTCGGTGCGCCGGCTGGTCGGGGGCCGCAGGTCGGCCGCGATGTCCGGGCCGGACGGTTGTCCGTCGGCTCGCTGCCGGCAGTCCGAACTCCGGTGAACAGCGCGGCCACTTCGGACGGACCGCCGACCTGGCTGATGACGAGCTTCAAATCCACTTCGGCCGAATTAGGGGCGATGACACGATGAGCCCGATCGATTCCACGACCACCACCCTCGATCTCTCGGCTCCCGTGGAGTTGACCCACTTGGAGGCCGCAGCCCGGCCGATCCGGATCTCGTTGTCCGCAAGCGTCGTCGCGGACATCGAGCGCGGGCGGGGCTTCGTCGAGGCGACGCTGGCGCGGTGTGAACGCCCGGTGTACGGCGCCACCACGGGGTTCGGCCCCCTGGTCGTCTTCGACGGCCGGGAAAGCAGCACCGCGCAGTGCGACAACGTGCTGCAGCACCTCACCGTCGGCCAGGGGCCCGACCTGCCGATCCCCGTCGCCCGCGCGTCGGTGCTCGTGCGCGCACGGTCCCTGGCCCGGGGCTTGTCCGGTGCATCTCTGTCCACAGTGGATGCTCTGGGCCGGATGCTCGCCACCGGCTTCGCTCCCGTCATCCCGACCTGGGGCTCGGTCGGAGCCAGCGGGGACCTGGTTCCCCTGGCGCACGCCGTCCAGAGCCTGCGCGGACACGGGTACGCCTACTTCGACGGCGACCGGATGCCCGCCACCGACGCCCTGCGCGCGGCGGGCCTGACCCCGCTCGAGCTGGACGGCCGGGACGCGCTGGCGCTGGTCAACGGTACGTCGGTGACGACGGCGGCCGCCGGTCTCGCCGTGCTTTCGGCGCAACGCTCCCTGAAAGCCGCGGTCGCGCTGACGGCGGCACTGGCCGACCTGCTCGGTGCGGCGCCCGCGTTCCTGGCGCCGTCCCTGCTCGAGGCGTTCGGTCACCCCGAGGCCGCAGCGGTCGGCCGTGAGCTGTCGTGGTGGCTCGAAGGAACCACGCCGGTGGCGGGGCGGCCACTGCAGGAGCCCTACAGCATCCGGTGCACGCCGCAGCTGCTCGGCGCAGCCCGGTCGGCGGCCGGGTGGTCGGCCCGGACCGTCGCCGACGACCTTCGCGGGGTCAGCGACAACCCCCTGTTCTTCCCGGACGAGGACCTCGTCGCGCACGGCGGGAACTTCTTCGGCCAGCCCGCCGCCTTCGCCGCCGACCTGCTGTCCTCGGCGATGACCCAGGTCGGCAACCTCGCCGAGCGGCAGATCGACCTGCTGGTGGACCCCGGCCGCAACGGCGGGAGGCCCCCGATGCTCGCGGCCGAGCCGGGCAAGCAGCACGCGATCCAGGGCTTGCAGGTGCTGGCGACGTCGGTCGTCGTGGCGATGCGCCGGGCGTGCACGCCCGCGGCGATGCAGAGCATTCCCACCAACCTGCACAACCAGGACGTCGTCCCGTTCGGCACTCAAGCCGCGCTGACCGCCTACGAGCAGGCTCGTCTCCTGCGGCTGCTGCACGGATGCCTTGGCGTCGCGGTACGCCAGGCCGCCCACATCGGCGATCGCGAACCAACCGCGCCTCACTGCGCGGCCCTGGTCGCGGCGCTGGCCGAGCGGGTCGCGCCGATCACCCACGACCGCCCGCTCGACGAGGACATCCGCGTGGCTGCCGATGTGCTGGACGAGTACGTCGCGGAGGTGGTGTCGTGAGCGTTTCGCCGCTGCCCCGACTCACCGTTCCGCTACCGCAGAACCCGCTCGACCCGTGTGCGTGGCACACCGGTGACATCGACGAACCCGTCGGCCCGCCGCCGCTCGACAGCGAGACCGACATCGCCTGGTACCGCTGGTTGCTCGGGCACCACGGCGCCTTCTGCGTGTGGCGGCTGCTTTCGGCCGCGCTCGGCCGCGGCGCCTTCGACGAGGCCGCGGTCCTGCACGACGCCTACTCGGCGTTGCTGCTCTACTCGGGCAGCTGCCGCCCCGAGGTCTACCGCTCGGTCATCCGGCCCCGGATGGCGGCGCGGCACCCGGCGATGAGCGGGACGTGGGCGCGCGACCACCGCCACGCCGCCGCGCTGCTCGCCGAAGCTCGGCCGGCACCTGGGTCGGCGCTGAAGACGGCGGTGAAGTTCAACCGCCTCGTGCACATGACGGTGGCCGCCCGGCTCGTGCCGGTCGGCGGGTCGCTCCTGCGCGACGCCGGGAGGGACGTCCAACTGGCGCCCACCGAGGACGAGCAGGCGCTGCTCGACGACTTCTTCCTCGTCGACCGGGCCCCGGTCTGCACGCACGTCTTCACCGCGGCTCTGCGGGCGCGGGTGGCGGCGATGCTGGCGGACCTCGCGGCGCGGCCGGTGCACGCGACCTACGACCGCGACGCGGTCAACCACTTCCAGACCGACCTGTCGATGCACATCGGCCGCCTCGTCCCGATCGCCGAGGCGGCTCTCGCGGACGGAGCCAACGCATGACGACAACAGCGGAACAGCCCGACAAGGCGGTGCTGCTCACCCCGCAGGTTCTCGACTACGTCCGGGGTCAGCTCCCACCGTTCACCGAGGTCCAGCGCGACCTGATCGACGCCACGCTCGCCCTCGGCGAGGTGGCCGAAATGCAGGTGCCTCCGGAACAGGGTGCGCTGCTCACGTTGCTGGCCCGGCTGACCGGCGCCCGCGTCGCGGTGGAAGTGGGAACGTTCACCGGGTACTCGACGCTGGCGCTGGCCGAGGGTGTGGGTCCGACCGGTCGGGTGATCACCTGTGACGTGACCGACCGCTGGGCCGGCATCGCCACCGCCGCCTGGACCAGGGCCGGTGTCGCCGAGCGGGTGGAACCACTGCTCGGGCCCGCCGCCGAAACCCTGCGCGGCCTTCCCGAGGAGCCGTTCATCGACCTGGCCTTCCTCGACGCCGACAAGGTCGGCTACCTCACCTACTGGGAAGAACTCCTGCCCCGGCTGCGCCCCAACGGCTTGATCGTGGCCGACAACGTGCTCTACGCCGGCGAGGCGGCTTCCCCCGACGCGGAAGGCAACGCCCGAGCCATCCGCGAGTTCAACGAACACGTGCGCAACGACGACCGCGTCGAGTCGGTGTTGCTGACGGTCGCGGACGGGCTCAGCCTGGCCCGCAAGAAGAGCCTGGGGGAGCGGTGAGGGTTGCGCAGCTGATCGACCCGTCGCCGCTGTTCGAGCGCACCGTGCTGCTCGGCGACGTCGGTGCGGGCTTCGCGGCGATGGCCGGACGGGAAGCCGCCGAAGTGCTGGTGCGCCCGTGACAGTGGCCTGGGAGGTACCCGCCGACGCGCACCTCGGTGACTACGTCCTGCGGCCGGACGCCACGGACGAGGACCGGGTCGCGGTGGTGGACCACTCGCGGGGAGGGCGCGTCGAATGGACGTACGGACGGCTGCGCACGGCCGTAGCCGGGCTCGCGGCCTGGTTGCGCCGGTCGGGGGTCGGCGATGACGACACCGTGGTGGTGCTGGCCGAGAACAGCGGCGAGTTCGTGGTGGCCTACCACGGAATCCTCGCGGCCGGTGCGGTGGTGCTCGCGCTCGACCCGCGGGACACCGCTGAGCGGTGGCGCACCGCGATCGACGGAGTCAGTGCGAAGGCACTGATCGCGGAAACGGCCCTCGGGCCGCCGGAGGTTGCGGTGCCGACCGTCTGCGTCGGCCCCCGTACACCGAGCGGCACGTCGTGGGACGAGGCGGTGGCCACGCCACCGCGGCCGCTGTCTCCGCGCGGGGGTGACCGGACGGCGGTGCTGATGAGCTCCAGCGGCACGCAGGGCGCGCCGAAGCTCGTGCCGGTGTCGCACCGCAACCTGACCGCCAACCTCGGGCAGATCGCCCACCTGCACCGGGTGCGTGGCGACGACGTCGTCCTGTCGGTGCCGCCGCTGCGGCACATCTACGGAATGCAGATGGCGATGAATCCGGCGCTGCGGGCGGGCGCCACCCTGGTCATCGGCGCGACCCCGTTCTCGGCCGCCGACTTCACCCGCGACGTCACCGAGTACGGCGTGTCGCTGGCGTACCTGGTGCCGAGCGTGGTGACCGAGCTCGGCGCGGCCGGGGAGCCGCTGCCGTCGCTGCGGCTGGTCGTCTCCGGTGGTGCGCCGCTGCCCTCGGTGGACGCAGACCGCTGCGCCGCGGCCCTCGGTGTCCCGGTGGTGCAGGGCTTCGGGATGACCGAGGCGGGATGCGTGAGCTTCAGCCCGGACGGCGTCGAGGTCCCGCCCGGCTCCACCGGCGTGCTCGTCCCGGGCACGGAAGTGCGGTTCACCGGCGGGGACGAGGCGGAGTCGGGCGAGTTGTGGCTGCGTGGACCGCAGATCGCCCGCGCGGCGGCGGACGCGGACGGCTGGCTGCGCACCGGCGACCTGGTGAGCCGGGACGTGCACGGCTTCCTGCGGATCACCGGCCGGGCGAAGACGCTGATCAAGTACAAGGGACACCAGGTTTCGCCGGTCGAGCTGGAAGAGGTGGTCACCGGCCACCCCGCGGTGGCCGAAGCCTGCGTCGCGGGCGTGCCCGACCCGGTCGCCGGGGAAATCCCGAAGGCTTATGTCGTGCTGGCCGAGCCGGTCCCCCTCGCGGAGATCACCGCCTACGTCGCTGACCGCGTCGCACCGCACAAACGGGTGCGGGCCATCGAGCGGGTGCGGGCGATCCCGCGTTCCTCGACGGGCAAGCGGGTACGGCCCCCGGCGCTGCGGGTACTGGTTACCGGCGGCGGCCGCGGGCTGGGACGGACGTTCGCGGAGGCACTGGCCGCCGCCGGGCTGTCCGTCGCAGTCGCCGGCCGCGACCGGAGCAACTTGGCGGAGACCGTCGACGGAATCCGGCGAGCCGGTGGATCCGCGACCTGGGTGCGCCTCGACGTGACGGACGAAGATTCGGTGGCTCGCGGAGTCGAGCAGGCCGTCGCCGAATTGGGTGGCCTCGACGTGCTGGTGAACAACGCGGGTGTTCCCGGCCCGATCGGTCCGTTGTGGACTGTGAATGAGGCGGAGTGGCGCCGGGTGTTCGAAGTCGGGCTCTTCGGATCGGTGCGGGTGACGCGGGCGGTGCTGCCCACGCTCACCGGACGCGTGGTGAACGTGGTGAGCCAGGCGGGCACGGTCGGCTGGCCGCACGCCAGCGCCTACGCGGCCACCAAGGCGGGGTTGATCTCGGTGACCGCGAGTCTGGCCGGCGAGCTGGCCGGATCCGCGCGGGTGGCGGTGGCGTTCGACCCGGGCCTCGTCGACGCCGGAATGACCCGGTCCCACCTGGATCGCGGCCGGACGGGGAACCGCTGGGAAGACGACATCCTGGCGTGGACGGTGAAGGCCCGGCAGTCCGGGCGCTTCACGGCGGTCGAGGACTCGGCGGCCGCGCTGGTCGGCATCGTCACGGGCGCAGCGGACCACTCGGCCGGCCGGTGCGTCCGGACGGAGGACGTGCTGCCGCGAGTCCGGCTTTCCGCGTCCGTCGGACCGGGAGGGCCGGATTCGATCAGATCGGGCCGACGAGAGGTGTCCTCATGAAGGCTGCAATCTTGCACGGAAAGCACGAGTTGACCGTGGAAACGGTTCCCGACGCGGTGCTCCAAGCACCCGGTGACGCGGTCGTCCGCGTTGTCGTCGCCGGGATCTGCGGCACGGATCTGCACGGCTACAACGGACTTCCGGGTCCGGTCACCGGCCCTCGCTGCGGTCACGAATTCGTCGGCGTGGTCGAAGACATCGGCAACGAGGTCTCCACGCTCCGCCCCGGGACGATGGTCGTCGCGCCGTTCAACTTCGCAGACGGAACCTGCTCCGCGTGTCAGGCCGGTGTGCACAATGCCTGCGCCGCGGGCGGTATGTTCGGTGTGGACGGTGACGGCGCACAGGCCGAAGCGGTCCGCGTACCCTTCGCCGACGCCAACCTGGTGGCGGTGCCGGTGGACCAGAACGACGAACGGCTGTCCTCGCTCCTCGCCCTCACCGACACGATGGCGACCGGCTTCCACGCCGTCCGGACGGGCGGGGTCGAGCCGGGCTCGTCGGTCGCCATCCTCGGTGACGGGCCGGTCGGGATCTGCGCCGCCCTCGCGGCCCGGGAAGCGGGCGCCGGACGGATCATCCTCGTGGGCAGGCACGAAACGCGGTTGAGCAAAGGTCGCGACTTCGGTGCGACCGACACCTTCCGTGCTCGAGGACCCGAAAGCGCCGCCGAGTCCATCGATTTCGTTCACGCCGCCACCCAGGGGCTCGGCGCCGACGTGGTGGTGGAGTGCGGTGGCGGTCCCCAGACGCAGAACACGGCTTTCGCGCTGTGCCGGGCCGGCGGCACCGTTTGCGTCATGGGCAGCCCGCCGCTCGGCGACGTGACCCCGGTCTTCCTCCGCGGCATCACCCTCACCGGCGGGCTCACGCCGGTCCGCGCCTACCTTCCCGAACTCGTCGAACGGGTACTGGCCGGCACGCTCGATCCCGGTTCGATCTTCGACAGGGCGGTGACCCTGGACGGCATCGTGTCCGGCTACGAGGAGATGGCCGCGCGCACGGCCACCAAGGTGCTCGTGCGGCTCTAGCACGCCGAGAGCTGCCGTCTGTCAAGCACAGCCACATTTTCGACAATCGCAGAAATCGAGGAGTCAGATGCCAAAAAGGACTTACCGATCCCGAACCCGCTCACGTGTGGTCGTGCCGATCATCCTCTCCGTCACGATGACCGCCGCCGTCAGCCCGGCCGTCACCGCCGCACCGGCCCACCAGCAGGGCGCGTTCGAGTCGATCGCCTCCCCGAAGGAAAGGGTGAACAGGGCGATCGTCCTCGGCTTCTACACCGCGCTGAACCGCGGGAACTTCGGACACCTCGACAATGTGGTGCGCCCCGACCTCATCCAGCACTACCCCGCGATCGCCGACGGCCGGGCCGCGTTCCGCGCGTACCACGCGGGCCTGCGGAACCAGAATCCGGACCTCCGCTACACCGTGAAGCGGACCATCGCCCAGAACGACCTGGTCGTGACACACAGCCACTTCGTCGGAAAGGCCGGCGACGCGGGTGTCGCCAAGATTAATCTCTTCCGCCTCGACAAGGGCAAGATCGCCGAGCACTGGGAAGTCAACGAGGCCGTCCGGCCACCGGGCACGGGCAACGACATGTTCTCCACGCTCAGCTCGCCCAGGATCTCCAAGTCGCTGCCGTTCGCCACGGACGCCGAAAGCGAACACGTCGCCCGAGCCGCCTTCGTCGAGATCGTCAACCAGCCCGATGACGAACTCCGCCTCCAGGCACTGGACCGCTACATCGGGGACAACCCCTACTACCAGCACTTCCCGAACGTCCCGAACGGGTCCGGAGCGCTGCAGCAGTTCATCCACGACGCGTTCGCCGCGCAGCCGGACTACCGCGCGAACGTGAAGACCGTCGTCGCCGAGGGCGATCTGGTCGCGGTCTTCGTCCACCTGGAGAACCTCTTCGACATGAAGAACGGCGTCGGCGCCGACCTGTACCGCGTCCGAGACGGAAAACTGCTGGAACACTGGGTGGTCATCGAGCCCACTCCGCCGACATCGGCCAACCCGAACACGATGTACTGATCCGAAGGATGCGGGCGGGAAGGTGGCTCTGTGCAAGAAAAGGTCGCAGTCCGGCCCGCGTCCCCGTCGTCACCGGGCGGTTCCTGGCCCACGACTCCACTGGTCCTGCTCGCGATCGCCCTCGCGGCGGTCATGGCCTGGCAGATCCGGGACTGGTCGTCCTATTTGGACGTGAGACCGCGGTCGCTGTCGCTCCTTCCAGCCGATGCCGGACACCACGCGGGAGCAGATGGGACGCTCACCCCACCCCCTGCGATCGTGGCGTCCGCCGTCCCCAACTTCGCCGGCATCACAATGCTCGCCGCGCACGCGACCATGGCGAGCGTGCTGCTCGCCATGGTCACCACCCGGCGGTGGGCGGTGGCGGGGCGCATCACCGCTGTGCTGGTCTTCGCGGCGATGTCGGCCGTCCTCAGCGCCTCGGCGACGATCCCTCTGGCAGGGCTGACCGTCGGCAACGCGATTTCACCAGGTAACACGATGTCCGCGGCGATCACCGTGTTGCAGTACTCGTTCGTACTCTCCCTGCTGGCCGCGGTCGTCCTGCACCTGCGGACCGCCTCCCGAATCCCCGAAGGTGATCGACGTGCTGAACAGAAGAGATGCGATCAAACTCGGTTCCGTCGTCGGCGCGGCCCTGATCTTTCCGACGAAACAACTGGCATCCGCGTTCTCTGACGACCCGCCGGAGGTGCTGCCGTTCTCGCTGCCGTTGTCGATCCCCCCGGTGCTGAAGCCCACGCGAAGCACGGCGGACACCGATTTCTACGACATGCGGATCGCGGAGACCGAACTGGAGGTCCTCCCCGGCATCCGGACCAGGACACTCACCTTCAATGGGGGTTTTCCCGGCCCCACCATCCGCGCCCAGCGTGGTCGCGCCGTGGTGATCAAGCAGCTCAACGGCCTGCCCGGCCCTGCCACGGTGCATCTGCACGGCGCTGACGTCCCGGCGTCGAGTGACGGGCATCCGATGGACCCGATCGCACCCGGCCAGTCCAGGGTGTACCGGTATCCGAACGACCAGCGGGCCGCCACGCTCTGGTACCACGACCACACGCATCATCTCGAAGGCGAACGGGTCTACCGCGGCCTTTCCGGCGCGTATCTGCTGTCGGATCCCGTGGACGCGGTACTTCCGTTGCCCAGTGGCGAATTCGACGTCCCCCTGATGCTCAGGGACGCGAAGTTCGACAGCAAGGGCCAGCTCGTCTTCGTACCTGACGACTTCCTGAACCGGCCGACGGTTCTCGTCAACGGGCGGCCACAGCCCTACTTCGAGGTCAAGCGGAAGCTGTACCGCCTCAGGTTGATCAACGGCTCGAACCTGGAGATGTTCAAGTTCCGGCTCTCCACCGGAGCGCCCTTCCTGCAAATCGCGTCCGACGGCGGCTTCCTGCGCGTGCCCGCCGTACGGCAGGAGATCGACGTCTGGCCGGCGGAGCGTGCCGAGGTCCTGGTGGACTTCCGGTCGGTTCCGCCGGGCACCGCCATCGCGCTGCAGAACGTCGCGGCCCTCTCCGAGAACAAGCGGGACATCCTGCAGTTCCGGGTCGGCGACAAGGGTTCGTGGTCCAAGCCGGAGATCGCCATCCCCAGCTGGTCCCGTACACGGATTCCGTTGGTGCGGAGAGAGATTCCGGGATGGCCGGCGAACAACCCGCTGCGAGGAAGGGCCACGAAAACCCGGCGATTCGTCCTGCGGCTCGACCTCGCGAGCGGCCAGTTCGTCATCAACGACAAAGGATTCGACCCGAATCGTGTGGACGCGACGATCGAGCACGGCTCGACCGAGATCTGGGAGATCGTGAACGACGACGCCGCTCTCGGCATCCAGCACACGGTGCACCTGCATCTCGTGCAGTTCAGAGTCCTCGACCGGAACGGCAAGCCCGAGCCCGCCTACGACTCGTACCCGAAGGACACCGTCCGCCTGTTCCCCGGAGACGTCGTCCGCATCCAGGCCACGTTCGACTCCCACCTCGGCCGCTATCCGTTCCACTGTCATTTCCTCGACCACGCGACCCACTCGATGATGGGCCAGTTCGAAGTCGTGCCACGCCGATGAGGAGGCCGGCCGCGGGGCTGACACGTTGGTGACCGTGTGTGGCCGTGATCATGGATGAGGCCTCCGGGTGCGGTGGTGACCGAGAAGTCAGTCATCACCGCACCCGGAGGCCTCGATGGAACACACCAACGCCCGCCGGATCGTGCACGAACGCCTGGTCCTGGGTTCACGGATCGCCGCTGCCAGACCGGTTGCGCAGAGGGGAACTCGGTGTCGCGGCAGGGCGCGCATCGCTGGGGTGCGCCGACTCCGTGAGCAGGGCCCAGCGGGCTTGGCCGATCGATCGAGCCGACCGCACCGCAAACCGTTCCACACATCTGCCGAACTGGACGGACGGGTCGCGGCGCCGCGAACAGAGCCGCGCTGTGGCCCTGCCCGCACCGCTGTACCCGCCCGCAGGGTCTCACCCGTACCGGCACGGCACGCCGCGGTCGACGACCACGTGCTCTGCGCAGCCGCCTGGTTCGCTGGGCAGGGCGTGCCGCGCGTTCACCGTGTCCACGGCACCTGCACCGCTGCAGTGGCTTGAACACCACAACACGGAACGCGGTCACACCGCACTCGACAGCGACCTACCGATCAGCCGCGCTCAGTCACCAGTGACTCCGAGCAAGCTGAACCGAGCGAGAAGGCTCAGTTCAGCTTGTCCGGATTGTTGCGTCCAAGGGACTCGTGCGCGGAGACGAACTCGCTCGCGCATTGGGCGACCGCGCAACCGACTTCGCCGGACAGCAACACCGCAGCGATGATCTCGGCGAGCTTGGCCACCTTGCCGGTGCCGACGCAGCCGACCATGCCGAGGGTGGCCTGAAAGGCCGGCAGACCCGTTCCGCCACCGACCGTTCCCACGATGAGCGTGGGCAGCGTCAGGGAGATCTCCAAGTCGCCACTGCTTGTCACGCGGGAGTCCACGATTCCTTTCGCGCACTCACCCAGGTACGCCATGTCCTGCCCGAACGCCTGGAACAGGCTTGCCATGCCGTTGACGACGTGGATGTTGAGCGACGAGCTGCCGTGCAGTGCCAGCGTGCTCCGGTAAGCCTGGATGTATCGATCCAGCCGCCGGACATCCGTTCGCCCTCGAGAAGCTACGACGTCTGCCGAGAGTATTGCCCGCGCGGTCACCGCCTTGCCTTTCAGGCGTGCCGGAATGGGTTTCTTGTCCTCCGGGTACGGCAGGAACTCTTCCAGTTTGATGCCGCTGTGTTGAACGATGTGCTCCGACACCGCGGCTATCCCTTTGCTTGCCATGTTGCTGCCCATTGCGTCACCGGTGGTGAATTCGACTGAAACCAGTACGGTGCAGCCGACGTGTTCGTAGGTGAGCCGCTGCGCACGCAGATGACCGCTGGTGCTCTCCGCCTGGGCGAGAAGCACCTGCTCCTGGGCTCGGCACCACATCACCAGGTCTTGCGCTTCGCGGAGGGTCTCCACTCGGTAGTGGATGCCCCGCAGGAAGCGGTCGGCCGTCACGACGACTTCGCAGCCTCCCGACGCCTTGAGCATTTTCGCACCGCGGCTGTACGAGGCCACCAAGGTGCCCTCCAGCGTCGCCATGGGAACCACGAACTCGCCCACGGCGTGTTGTCCGTTCACCAGGACGGGGCCGCAAAGCCCGAGAGGTACGGGTACCGCACCGACGAAGTTCTCGACATTGCCCACCACGTCGCTTCCTGTGAGCGTTGTCTCCAATGCCGTGATCAGCTTCTTGTCGTCAGAAAGCAATTCCGCTAGCAAGTTCCGCCGCTGACGCTCGCTGGTGCGCGAAATGTGCATCTTCACATGCCGTTCTGCTGAGAGTTGGGAGAGGCGCTTCATCTGAGTTGCGGGAAGGTCGCGGTGCTCGGCGAACTCGGCCGCCGAGCACCGCTGGGGCGGTTCTTACCTGTTGCACCAGTTCCGCGAGCACGCTTCCCGAGACCGCACTTCAGGAGTGGAGAAGGTCGCCGATCGCGCCGGTTCCCTGCGATGCCGGTGTTTTGCAAGCCGTTTCGACGATGTCGGTGATGGTGCGAAGCGCGTCGTACTCCGCGTACTCGGCTTGCAGCCGTCGCGCGGCGGCGCGGTAGGTGTCATCACGCAGCACCTCGCGTACCGCGTCACCGATGTCGGAGGCGCGCGGCCTGCCCGTCGCGAGGTTGATGGCCGCGCCGGTCCACGCGGCGTGTGCGGTGGAGTCCTTCTTCTCTTCGGTCTCGCCCGCCAGAACGAGTGGCACACCACGGCTGAGAGCCATCTGCATCCCGCCGAATCCGCCGTTGCTGACGAACACGTCAACATGCGGGAGCAGTTGCGTGTACGGGATGTACTCGGCGGCACGCACGTTGTCCGGGAGATCACCGAGGTCGCTCACCGGCCGGCCGCCGGTGGTGGCGATCACCAGGCAGTCCTGGCCTGCCAGAGCCTCGATCGTGGGCAGCATCAGTTCGGAGTAGTCGTCATTGCTGACCGTCCCCTGCGAAACGAGAACCACGTTCTCGGCGTTGAGCACGTCATCCCACCAATGCGGCAGTGGCACGTCCTGGTGGTCCTCCTCCCAAGGCACGCCCACGAAGCGAACCGAACTCGGGAGGTCGCTGCGCGGGTACTCCATGGCGGGGATGGACAGGTGCAGGCATTCATCGGCTACCACGACCTGGGCGTCGAAGTAAGAGGGCAGTGTGCCGGTGCCACCGCAGTCGCGGACCAGTTGCTCGGCGAGGCGTTGCGCGGAGGAGAACGCCGCGCGTACCTCCGCGTTGAGCCGAGCGTTGCGTTCCCGTCCGCTTGGCGACGCGTCAGGCAGCAGACCCATGCCGAAAGGTGCCGTGTCCACGCTGTACAGCGGAAGTACGGTGACACCGAGACCGATCGCCCGCGCGGGTCGGATGCCCGGCGCGCCCAGCTGGATCGGCCACAGCCCGTTGAAGTACATCTCGTGCAGCACGACCGTGGGCGTGTCCGGTTGTTGCGCCAGTACTTCCTGGATCGCCTCGTGCTGCTCCCGCATGGGCTTGGCCAGTACCTCGGTGAGGTAGACGGCGATCTGCTCGACCCCGGGCGCGACCGAGGTGAGCTGCGGGAAGGACTGGTACACGTTCGGGCCGTCGTAGTCGGCGTGCCCCTTGAGCGGATGGAAGGCGGCGCCCGTGCTGAGGACCGCGTCGCGCAGATTGGTACCGGTGACGAAGGTGACGTCATACCCCTTGGCCACCAGGTGTGCGGCGATGGGGCGCAGCGGGTTCACATGCCCCGGAAAGGGAATCGCTGCCATGACCACGCGCGTCATACCTTGACCTCCAGAGGTGCATTGTGAAGAGAAGATCGATCGCCAATATTTCAGTGAGATTGGAAATACGCGTCCGTTCGAACTCCAACGCGCGACTCGGTCAGGCCTCAGCGCTCATTGCGCTCGGGCAACGAGAAACGCGAGCTCCAGCAGCTGGGGTTCAGCGTTCACCGGTGGCGAAGTGGCGGTCGCGGGTCATGAACGACAGGCTTGACAGGCTGTTGGAGAGACGCGGTCTGGGCGTCCACATCGTTGTGAGGCGCAGGTGACTGGAGTGCGGTGGGGTGGACCGAGTGCAGGCGCAGGCCTCATAGCGGGAGCAGCACCAGCCGTGTTTCGCTCAAGCCGGGACGCTCACGGGCGCCTCCCCGCGGGCAGCTCGCACGAGTTTCACCAGCACGGATTTGACGCTGCATTCAAGGTAGGTGTGGCGCCACTCTGCTCCGAGCGTCAGCAGGGAGTCCAGGAACGCGACTGTACGCACGAGGTGACATGCCAGCACTTCGCGGACATCCGCCAGCCGCACGACCAGTTGACTCAGCAAAGGTGAGTGGACCGGGATGCTTGGCGCGGCACAAGTGACCGCGTCCACCACGGCGGAGAACCGGGCTGCCGCCTCGTCGAGCGGAGCGTGGTGGAACGGGTAGGACACGTGCCACCAGGACAGCGGGCGTCAGGCCGCAGCAACGGGTGTAGAAGTCGTACAGGCAGATCTCGGTTGCGAAGACCGCCAAGTGGAGTCTGCCGGGATTGTCTTCGACCAGGCTTTGGAGCGTCGGGGCTGTGCGGTCGGTGAGCAACTCGGCTACCTCAGGTCCGTCCGCGGCCGTGGACGCTGCGTTGATCTGCTCCAGTACGGCGGGCAGCCCCGCGAAGTCGTCTGCGAACTCGTGCAGGCCACCCGGAAGATAACCGCCGTGGCCGGCGAAGAGGAATACCGGGTCGGCGCTTTGCTGGTTCACAAAACTCCCTCGTGAGTGTGCTGTGTTCGAATATTGCTGTCGCGCCGGTGGGGAACAAGGCGTCATTCCGCCCTGTGGAACGGCATGGTCGTCGCACTGCAGGTCGGTGATCAGTCGGTGGCGGGTGCGGCCTTGTTTCGGGAATCTTCGAACGGCTGGGCGGGAACACGTCCCGAACTGCCGTGACCAGAAGATGATCTTTGTGCACGGTGGGCCGATGCCCGGCTCGTGTCAAGGCGTGCACGACGCAGGGGAACGTCGACAACGGCCACCGTGCCAGCACCGCCGAGAGATCCCAGTCCGATCGGTGATGCTCGCCGCCGGTAGGGCCGGGTGCGATGGAAAACCGCGGTGCCGGCGGTGGTGAGGTTCAGGGCGCTGCCGTGCTGTTTCAATTGCGTGCGAAGATTGTTCTGGGTCGCGCGCCGGATTGCTGAGTACGGCGACCCGGTTAGGCTGCGATGAGGTGGCCAGGAGTCGGAACACCTTTCGGACCACGTCCAGCAGTGAGCTCTTCTCCGTGTCGACCGGTGCTCTCCACCGGCGCGATCGAAAATCACGACTGAGATCCCTGATGACGCGGCTTCGTCGGGTTCGCGCCTCCGCCCGATCAGCGCAAAGCGTTGTGAAAATTGAAGCGAGCGGGACTGCGTCATTCAGTTTCCCGGAAATCGTGGCTGCACCGCAGATTGATCTGATCCTCGCTGTCCTGGGCGCTAGCGGCGTCACCCATCCGGGTGACGCCGCTCCTGGGTCTGTCACGGCGATTGCGGAAAACCGCACTGTGGAACTCGGTCCGATGATTGCGGAGTTCCACAGGTTCGTCGTAACCAGATTCCATACCGTCGTGACTGCTCCTCCGCAGGTCGCGTCGAGGAGGTGATGAAGGGTGGTGGCGGTGTTGTCGATCAGCACGTCCTGCACGGGTTCGCAGCCCGGAGGCGATACCCGCCAGTCGGACGGAGACACCGTGGCGGGCAAGGCTGCTGCGGCGAAGGTGCTCGCCGTTTTGGAAGCCTTCAGTCTCTGTCAGGGCGAGGTCGGCGTTGCCGAGCTGGCGCGGAAGGCGGGTCTGCCGAAGACGACGACACATCGGATGTTGGGCTTTCTGTGTGATGAGGGTTTCGTCAAGACCGCTGCCGGGCGCTACGAGTTGACGGTCAAGGTTGCGGGTTTGTCGTCCTCCGGCACAGACGTCGAGCCTGGGGTCTACGACCGCGTCCTCCCTTATCTGACCGACCTTCACGAAACGGTCAAACACCCGGTTCTGCTGGTCGTGCGTGCGGGAGGCGTCGCGCGTGTCGTCAAGCGGGTGTGCGGCAGCCGAACTGCGGGGTTCGCGACCCACCTCGGCGACACGCTGCCTCTGCACTGCACGGCTGCGGGCAAGCTGCTCCTGGCACACGCGTGGACCCAGGAAGAACAAGATCTTGAGCTTCACCGCTACACCGAGTTCACCATCACGGACAGGGGCCGGCTCCGGCGGGAAGTGGTATCGGCGCAGGCCAGTGGCATTGCGGCGGACATCAACGAATGGCGGCTCGGGGTGACGAGCCTGGCTGTCGCACTGCGCGATTCCGGAGCCGCGCCGCCGGTCGTGATCACAGTGGTCGGTCCCTCCGTCAGGTTTGACGTGCGAGCGGTGGCTCCACAACTCCGGCGGCTCGCGCACCATGCCGCACTGGGTATGCGGGATTCACAACTTCGATCTGTCGCGACGTGACGGTGCTGGTGTTCATGTGTGGGATTCGTCTTTCGAACCACCTGTGCGATCAGGCGGAACCTCGTAACGACGTTGATACGCTTATCCATTCGGCGTCTTGCTTCGAGTGCTTCTCTGCAGAGGCTTGAGACCCGACCGAGAAGCAATTGCATGATGTTCGTTTTGCCGATTACCTCCACGTTGTGCGGCCGTGGACGTCACGCCCGCACTTGGCTCGGACCTGGCGAGAAAAGTATTCTTGACACGCCGGTGTCATCAGTGCATTGGTGTACAACCCGCCGTGCTGCCAGATGTGTTCCTGCGCCCGTGCCTCGGCTTCTAGCGTGTCGGCGGAGATTGCCGCGCAAGCCAGCTGGGCGAATGTCGCGAAGCGAGTTCCGCACGCTGGAACGATTCATTGGCGCTCATCGCTGCTCAAACTAGAGTAGGAGATCTGAGTGCGGAAAAGAAAGTTGATCGAAGCATCCTTTTGGGCTCCGAAAATGGCCTGTGGATGAGCGTAAAAAAGCTTGATGGAGTTGCTCGTGGAATCGAGGCTGCGTGGCGCTGTCGAGGGGGTGGAGTTTGCCTGCTCCGCTCATCGCGTCAATGGGACTGATCAGTCCGGCCGAGCACTGGATTGCGTATGGCCGCTCCGGCGGACGAAAGTCTTGGAACTCGTAGTTGCTCTTGCAGCCTGATCGGGAAAGGTTCTGAAAAATGCTAAATCCGGGTTCTTCGCCTTGGGGGTGGTCGGAGTCGCAATGGCGATCCGTGGTGGACGAGACGAACGCGGGTATCCGGCTGGCCCCGGAGAGTTGGCCGCAGAACGCAAGCGTGGCCGTCGCGATCTCGGTCGACGTCGACAACGAGACGCTTCCCCTTTCCCGCGGTGAGACGGGACCTGGTCTTCTGTCGCAAGGCCAGTACGGTGCGCGCGTCGGCCTGCCTCGAGTTCTCGAGACCCTCCGCCGGCATTCCGCACCTGCGACGTTCTTCTACCCGGTCGTCTCCACCGCGCTCGATCCCGCTGGGCTGGCGGCGGTCCGAGCTGACGGGCACGAGATCGGGCTGCACGGCTGGATCCACGAGAAGTGCGGCGAGCTGACTGCGGACCAGGAGCGGGAGCTGGCTCTGCGCAGCGCGGACGGGCTGCAGGCGGCAACCGGTGTCAGGCCGGTGGGTCTGCGTACGCCGTATTGGGACTTCACCGTGCACACGCTGCCGATCATCAGGGAACTCGGACTCGAATACGACTCCTCCCTGATGGCCGACGACCAGCCCTACGAGCTCCTGCACCGGGGTGAGGCGACCGGGGTGACCGAGATTCCGGTGTCCTGGATCCGGGATGACGCCCCTTACTTTCCTGACGACGCTTTGGGAAAGCAGGTCTTGGCGCCGCGTGAAGTGCTGCGGATCTGGCAGGACGAGTTCGACGCGGCCTACGCCGAAGGTGGCTTGTTCACCCTCGCGCTCCATCCGCACATCATCGGGCACCGTTCACGTGTCAAGGTGCTGGACGAGCTGCTGGCGCACATCGCCGCCCATGCCGGAGTCTGGTGGGCCACTCATGCGGAGATCGCGCGACACGCGGCGGCGCACCGGACTCCTGCGGTGAAGAAATGATCATCCCGACCCCTTGTCGCGAATCGAGAGGACCCACCACCGTGCCGATGATCAACACGGTTCACGAAGACCAGACCGAATCCCTGGTCGACGTCTACACCCGAGCCTTCTACGACGACCCCGTGTTTTCCTGGATCTTCCCCGACCCGGAACGCCGCACGGACGCCAATCGGCACTTCTTCACCGTGATCGTAAAATCGACGTTCGCTGGTGGCGGACTCGCGCTCCAGGTCGACGACTTCAGCGCCGTCTCGTTGTTCTACCCGCCGTCTGTCCTGCCCACGGCGGAGGACCACGCCGACATCATCAGGCAGCTGACGGAACGGCTGGGTGACCAGGCTGAGCGGGCGGTGGCTTTCATGAACCTGCTCAACGACAACCATCCACGAGATGTACCGCCGCACCTCTACGGCACTTTCCTCTCGACGGTCCCAGGGCGGCAGGGCAAAGGGCTCGGGACCAGGCTCAAGAAGGCTCAGTTCGCCCTCGCTGACGGTGCGGACGCGGGCGTGTACGGCGAAGCCAGCTGCCTGCGCAACCTGGCGTTGTACGAGCGGCTCGGGCAGGTGCGGCTGGGCGAGCCGATCACCTTGCGAGGCGGTCCTTCGCTGTATCCGATCTGGCGCCCGCAGGCTAGCAAGCGCACATGAGCCGGTGGGGCATCACCATTCCTTTGCCAGGGGTCCCTCTCGCGCAACACCGGAGGATCGTCGAGGAGCTTGCGGACCTCGGGTACACCGACATCTGGACGTCCGAGAAGGCGGGCACCGACGCCTTCACGCCACTGGCGCTGGCCTCTCAGTGGGCGGAGCAGCTGCGGCTGGGCACCGCGGTGGCATCCGTGTACACCCGTGGTCCGGCGCTCCTGGCGATGAACGCGGCGACGCTCGCGGGACTGGCCCCCGGCCGGTTCGTGTTGGGAATCGGCGCGTCATCGCAGGTGATCGTGCAGCGGTGGAACGCAGGAGAGTACGCGACCCCTCTCCGCAGGGTCCGGGACACGCTGCTGTTCCTGCGGTCCGCGTTGGGCGGCGAGAAGGTGACCGAGACGTACGAGACGTTCTCCGTCAGCGGTTTCCGCTTGGAGTACGCGGTCGATCCGCCGCCACCCATCGCGCTCGCCGCCCTGAGGCCGGAAATGCTGCGGTTGGCCGCGAAGGAAGCCGATGGTGTGATAACCAACTGGCTCGCTCCTGGTGACGTGCGCCAAATACGGGAAGTAGTCGGCCAGAGCGTCGAACTGGTCGCCCGGGTCTTCGTCTGTCCCACCGCGGACGGGGCGCTTGCGCGTCGGCTCGGCCGGCGACTCATCGCGGAGTACCTGACTGTGCCCGCCTATGCCGCGTTCCAGAATTGGCTTGGCCGCGGAGAGGTGCTCAAGCCGATGCACGACGCCTGGAACCGTGGTGACCGGTGCGAGGCGCTCGAGATGATTCCCGACGAGGTGGTGGACGACCTCATCGTGCACGGCGCGCCCGAAGCCTGCCGCGATCGGATCCAGTCCTATGTGGACAATGGCCTGTCGACACCGATCATCGCGTTGGTCCCGACCGGCGACGACCCTGTCGGCCACGTCAGGAGCCTAGGACCGCCTGGTATCGCAACGGCAGTGAGGTGTGAGGTTTCCCCGGAAGCTCGGAGACATCCGAGCATGGCCCGATAGGACCTGAGGGGAGTCGTCCGTGGCGGCGCCGAAGAAGTACGCCGACGAGCTGAGGGCTCGTGCGGTCCTGCCGTGTCGGGAGTTGGATCCGAAGCCGGTGATCCGTCGGCGGGCGGAGCAGCTCGGGGTGCATCACGAAACAGTGCGCGATGTGCCTGCCTCCAAAAGAACCGGATGAGCGATGTGGTGCATTTCTCCTGCTGGCGGAACTCGCAGACCTCCAACTGGAAGCTGTAGGTAGGTAGATCCGGGACCTTGCGTGCCCCTAAAGGTTGTCCCGTAACGCCGTCTCGGCGCGATCGATGATCTTGGTGTGGAGCGGGTGATCAGTGCGGACCGGCCGGAGTGGGTGCCGGTGTT
>NZ_FOFR01000015.1:150350-201944 GCF_900110955.1 Lentzea xinjiangensis | reverse complement strand
ATGAGGTATCCCACTCTTCGTGAGTTAAGGCCCCCAGCTAGACCACTGGGTTGATAGGCCGGAGGTGGAAGACCGGTAACGGTTGGAGCTGACTGGTACTAATAGGCCGAGGACTTGTTACGAAGACGCTACGCATCCACTGTGCGGTTCTGGAAGAACAACCAGAACCGATCGAGCCCTGCCGCTGTGGCGGTTCGGGGTTTGGGTTGTGAATTCCATAGTGTTTCGGTGGTTATAGCGTTGGGGAAACACCCGGTCCCATTCCGAACCCGGTAGTTAAGCCCTTCTGCGCCGATGGTACTGCACTGGTTACGGTGTGGGAGAGTAGGTCGCCGCCGAACAATCTTTCAGAAGGCCCCTGCGGGTCGAGCACCCAGTGCTCCCCGCAGGGGCCTTTTGCATGCCCTCATCCGGCTCGGGTGGCGGATTTCGCTTGCCGGGCCTGGTCTGATGAACCCATGGACGCGGTCGTGCACACCACCCTGGAGTCCTTCGACGCCACCGCCCACGATCGGCTCGCGGCCGATCCGGTGCGCAACACGGTGGCGCTCACCTCTCTGGACCGGGTGCGGCGGCTGCCGGCCACCGCACTTCCCCCGACGCTGATCACCTTCCACGACAACGGCGAGCTGGTGGGATCGCTGATCCGCACTCCTCCCTGGCCCTTCCAGGCGGCAGACCTCCCCCTCGCGGCGGCGGTCCTGGCAGCCGAACTGGTCAGCGAAGTCGACCCGGACGCCCCCGGCGTCACCGGCCCGCGGGAAAGGTCATCGGCCTTCGCCACCGCGACCGGCAAGGACTTCACCGAGTCCCTGGCCACCAGGCTGTACCGCCTGGACACCCTGGCCCCGCCGACCGTGGACGGCTCCGGCCGCATGGCCACCGAAGCCGACGCCGGCCTCCTCGGCGCCTGGCGCGCGGCCTTCCAGGCGGAAGCGGTCCCGGAGGCCCCGGACGAGGACCCGGCCGAGGTCGTGCGCGGCTCCCTGCGCCTCGGCAACGGCCACGCCCTCTGGCAGGTCGACGACACCCCGGTCGCCTGGGCGGTGGCGAGCGTCCCGCACGCCGGCATGACCAGGATCGGCCCGGTCTACACCCCGCCCGAGCACCGCCGGCACGGCTACGGCGCCGCGGTCAGCGCCATGATCAGCCAGTGGGCCCTCGACCAGGGGGCCACCGACGTCCTCCTCTTCGCCGACCTGACCAACCCGGTCTCGAACTCGATCTACCAGCGCATCGGCTACCGGCCACTGGACGACTGGGCGGAGTTCTGGTGGAAGCGGTGACCCGCTCACCGGAGCGCGACCGGTAGAGGGCTCGCAGCACCTAGTTGAAGAGTTCGGGAGTGAGCGGCCGGTTGCGCACGTGCGAGGAGAAGACGAGAGACGTGGTCGTGTCGCCGTAGCGCTGCATGACCTCGACGAGTTCCTCCAGCTCGATCATCGACCGGCAGACGACGCGCAGCAGCCAGCAGTCGTCGCCGGTCACGTGGTCGGCGTCGAGGATCTGCGGCAGCACCAGGACCTGCGACCGGAACCGCGGCGTGTCCAGTGAGCGGACCCGCACGCGCACGATCGACTCGATCGGCAGGCCCAGCCGGGCGGGCGACACCACCGCGGTGAAGCCCGTGATCACGCCCAGCGCCTGCAGGCGGCGCACGCGCTCGGTCACCGCCGGGGCCGACAGCGAGACGTCCCGGCCCAGAGCGGTGAACGACATCCGCCCGTCCTGCTGCAACAGCGACAGGATCTTCCAGTCCACGGCGTCGAGCTCCACCTGGAAATCATAAGGAGAACGCGCCGAACACCTGGACTTCCGCATGTGCGAACGGGCCGTACCTCAGCAGGATCAGGGGCATGACGAACGCGTTGCGCTTCCCCGCCGCCGACCCGCACGCCGCGGCCGCCCACTTCGCCGCCGAGCTGGCGTTCGAGGCCGATCCCGACGACGTCCACCGGGACCTGCTGGCCGGGAACACCGCGGGGTACGTCCTCGTCGAGACCCGTGCGTCCGAGGCGTTCGCGCGGGCACGCATCCCCGGTGCGATCAACCTGCCGTACCGCGACCTGCCCGAGCGGCTCGACCTCGATCCCGGCCTCGTCTACATCTGCTACTGCGAGAGCTTCCAGTGCAACGCCGCCACCAAGGGTGCGCTCGCCCTCGCGCGGCGCGGGTACCGGGTGAAGCGGCTTTCCGGAGGCATCACGGCCTGGCGGGAGGCGGGCTACCCGGTGGAGTCCGATCAGGTCGTCGCGGCGGACGTTCCCCAGGTCGCGTGTCATTGCTGACCGGAGCCGACATAGGCTCATCCGCGTGACCGCACCGCGTTTGCTCGTCCTGCAGCCCTCGCCGTCCGACCCGCTGGCGAAGCTGGGCGACTGGCTCGAGGCCGACGGCGTCGAGCTCCACCTCGTGTCGCTGAAGGAGGAGCCCGCGCCGACGGACCTCGACGGCTACCAGGGCGTCATCTGCCTCGGCGGCGAGATGGGCGCGCTCGACGACCTCGAGCACCCGTGGCTCGCCGACGTCCGGCGCCTGCTCTCCCAGGCCGTGGCGAAGCGGCTGCCGACGCTGGCGATCTGCCTCGGGGCCCAGTTGCTCGCGGCGGCGACCGGCGGACAGGTGCGGCGTGGCCCGAACGGACCCGAGGTCGGAATTCTGCTCGTGGCCAAACGAGATGGCGCCGGAAAAGACCCGTTGTTCGCCGATCTGCCGTGGACGCCCGATGTCGTGCAGTTCCACCATGACGAAGTCCACCTCCTGCCGCCGGGCGCGGAACACCTCGCGGCCTCGCCGAAGTATCCGAATCAGGCGTTTCGCGTCGGCGCGTGCGCATATGGGCTGCAGTTCCACATCGAGACCACTCCGGAGATCGTTCAGGCCTGGGCGGCCAAGGCACCCGATGAGGCGGCCTGCGCGCGTGCCGGCCACTTCGACCAGGACTTCCTGGAGGAAGCGCACCGCGACCTCGAAGAGGTGTGGCACCCGTTCGTGCAGAGATTCGCGAAGCTCGTGCGCGGCGAATTGGCGCCCGCGGGACCAATGGGGACACCGCTCCCGTTGGTGTGACGTAACTTTCGTAGGTTCACCGGCACTCGTCGTTACCGGTACCTTCTGGTTGGCCTTGTTCGATCCAGCCGGAGGATCAGAGTGGATCCCGCTCTTGTAGTGATCATCGTCGTCGTCACTGCTCTCATATTCGACTTCACCAACGGGTTCCACGACACGGCGAACGCGATGGCCACCTCCATCGCGACCGGTGCGCTCAAGCCGCGCACGGCGGTCGCGCTGTCGGCGGTGCTCAACCTCGTCGGCGCGTTCCTCTCCGTCGAGGTCGCGAAGACGATCTCCGGCGGGATCGTCGACGACGCCAAGATCACCCCGGCGATCATCTTCGGCGGGCTGATCGGCGCGATCATGTGGAACCTGGTCACCTGGTACGCCGGTCTGCCGTCGAGCTCGTCGCACGCGTTGTTCGGCGGGCTGATCGGCGCCGCGTGGGTCGCCTCCGGGGTGGACGCCATCCACTTCGCCAAGGTCCTCGACAAGGTGATCGTGCCCGCCATCGTGGCGCCGCTGGTCGCGGGCATCGTGGCGGCACTGGCGACGATCATCGTCTACCGGCTCAAGAAGGCGGCGGACGCGCGCGTCTCGCACACCGGCTTCAAGGTCGGCCAGGTCGCGTCCGCGTCGCTGGTCTCGCTCGCGCACGGCACGAACGACGCGCAGAAGACGATGGGCATCATCACGCTGGCGCTGATCACGTCCGGCTCGCTCGCCCCCGGCTCGGCGCCACCCACCTGGGTGATCGTCAGCGCCGGTGTCGCGATCGCGCTCGGCACGTACCTCGGCGGCTGGCGCATCACGCACACCCTCGGCCGCGGCCTCACGACCATCGAGCCCGCGCAGGGCTTCGCGGCGCAGACCTCGACCGCCACGGCGATCCTCGCGTCGTCGCACCTCGGCTTCGCGCTGTCCACCACGCACGTCGCGTCGGGCGGCATCATGGGCTCCGGCCTCGGCCGCGACCGCCACGGCGTGCGGTGGGGGACGATGGGCAAGATGGCCGCCGGGTGGCTGCTCACCCTGCCCGCCGCCGGCATCGTCGGCGCCATCGCGGGCAAGTGGGCGTCGAGCGGCACCGCGGGCGTCATCGGGGTCGCCGTGATCGGCGCCGTCGTGTCCATCGGCATCTGGATCCTGTCGCGGCGCGAGCCCGTGAAGCCCGAGCACATCGTCGACGAGGTGGCCGCGCAGGCCGAACTGCACAAGGTGGCGGCATGACGATCAAGTGGGAAGCGCTGCTGCAGGTCTTCGGCGCCACGCTGCTCGTCACGCTGGTCGTCGTGACGCTGTTCGTGCTCGGCATCCGGGCGCTGTCGGGCGAGAGGAAGGTGCCCGCGTACGCGAGCTTCGCCGGGTGCGTCGCGGTCGTGCTCTACGGGCTCTCCCTGATCGTCTTCTGACGGTGTGAGGACTAGGTTGGCTCCTGATGAGCGAACCTGTCCGCCACGCGTCACCAGCACGATTCGGCCTCACCGGACCGCGCAGCGAGGAAGTGCTGCGCGGCCTCGGCCTGTGGGGCGACCGCCGTCCCGCGGACGGCTCGGAACCGGTACTGGCGGCGCTCTCCCGCTGCCCCGATCCCGACCTCGCCCTGCGCGGGCTGGAGCGGCTGCACGAGGTCGCCGAGTGGGACGCCCTGTCCGCCGCGCTGCACGACGACGAGGTCGTGCGGGGGCGGCTGCTCGCCGTGCTGGGCTCGTCCACCGCGCTGTCGGACTTCCTCGTCGTCAACCCCGGCCGGTGGCGTTCGCTCACCGGCGACGTCGACGTGTCGCTGGAGCTCGCGGACGACGACGTGCTGCGCACCGAGTACCGGGCGAAGCTGCTGCTCATCGCGGCCAACGACCTGGCGCACGTCGTCGAGCCGACGCTCCCGTACGTCCCGTACGACACCGTGGCCGCACAGCTGTCGGATCTGGCCGTGTCCGCGCTACGGACGTCGTTGCTGCTTGCCTCCGAACGCGTGACCGGCGCCGACCGGTGCCGGCTCGCGGTGATCGCGATGGGCAAGTGCGGCGCGAACGAGCTGAACTACGTGAGCGACGTCGACGTCGTGTTCGTCGCCGAGGGCGACCTGGGTGTCGCGACGCGGCTGGCCAGCACGGTGATGCAGATCGCGGGCCAGTCGTGCTTCGAGGTCGACGCGGCGCTGCGGCCGGAGGGCAAGGCGGGTGCGCTGGTCCGCACGCTCGACGGGCACGCCTCCTACTACCGGAAGTGGGCCCGGACCTGGGAGTTCCAGGCGCTGCTGAAGGCGCGGCCGGTCGCGGGCGACGCCGAGCTGGGGCAGGCGTACATCGACGCCGTGCGGCCGTACGTGTGGACGGCGGCCGAACGCGAGAACTTCGTCGAGGACGTGCAGGCGATGCGCCGCCGCGTCGAGGACCACGTGCCTTCCGGGCTCGCCGACCGGGAGCTGAAGCTCGGCCGCGGTGGCCTGCGCGACGTCGAGTTCGCCGTGCAGTTGTTGCAGCTCGTGCACGGTCGTTCCGACGAGGAACTGCGCATCCAGGCGACGACGGCCGCGCTGGCCGCGTTGGGCAAGGGCGGGTACATCGGGCGCAACGATGCCGCGGACTTCGGGCGTTCGTACCGGTTCCTGCGCACGTTGGAGCACCGGCTCCAGTTGCAGCGTTTACTGCGCACGCACCTCTTCCCCGCGGACGACGACGACGCGGCGTTGCGGTGGCTGGCGCGTTCGGCCGGTCTGGCGGCCGACGGCCAGAAGTCGGAGGGGCAGGTGCTGCTCGCGGAGTTCCGCAAGCACGCGAGCCAGGTCCGCAGGCTGCACGAGAAGCTCTTCTACCGGCCGCTGCTGCAGTCCGTCGCGGGCGTGCCGACCGAGGCGTTGCGGCTCACCACCAAGGAGGCCGTCGCCCGCCTCGCCGCCCTGGGCTACACCTCGCCCGACGGCGCGTTGCGGCACATCCAGGCGTTGACGCACGGCGTTTCGCGGCGTGCGCGCATCCAGGGCGCGCTGCTGCCGGTGCTGCTGGACCTGTTCGCCGGCACCCCGGACCCCGACGGCGGTCTGCTGGCCTACCGGAAGGTGTCCGAGGCGCTCGCCGAAACCCCCTGGTACCTGCGGCTGCTGCGGGACGAGGGCGCCGTCGTCGAACGGCTCGCGGTGCTGCTCGGCACGTCGAAGCTCGTGCCGGACCTGCTGGTGCGCGCACCGGAGGTGCTGCGCCTGCTCGCGGACACGGAGGCGTTGGTCGGCCGTGATCCGCACTCGATCGGCAACCCCCTGCGCAGCGCCGTCTCCCGCTACGGCGACCTGACGCGCGCGGTCGCGGCCGCGCGCTCGTTGCGGCGGCACGAGCTGCTGCGGATCGCCGCGGCGGACCTGCTGGGGTTCATGCCGCTGGAGACGGTGTGCGTGTCGCTGTCCGAGGTGTGGGTCGCCGTGCTGCAAAGCGCACTGGACGCCGCGGTGCGCGCGTCCGGTCAGCCCGCCGCCGCGCTGGCCGTGATCGGCATGGGCCGGCTCGGCGGGCACGAGCTCGGGTACAGCTCGGACGCGGACGTGCTGTTCGTGTGCAAGCCGTTCGAGGGCGTGACCGACGCCGAGGCGGCGAAGTGGGCGAGCGGTGTCGTGGAGAACATCCGGCGCCTGCTCGGCGCGCCGTCGCACGACCCGCCGCTGCAGGTCGACGCGGACCTGCGCCCGGAGGGCCGCCAGGGGCCGCTGGTGCGGACGCTGGACTCCTACCGCGCCTACTACCGGCAGTGGGCGGAGATCTGGGAGAAGCAGGCGCTGCTGCGGGCGCGGTTCATCGCGGGCGACGCGGCGCTCGGCGCCGAGTTCGAGGCGTTGATCGAGCCGTTGCGGTATCCGGCCGACGGCCTGGACGCGGCGTCGGTGCGCGAGATCCGGCGGATCAAGGCGCGCGTCGACGCCGAACGGCTGCCGCGCGGTGCCGACCCGAGCACGCACACCAAGCTCGGCCGCGGCGGGCTCGCGGACGTCGAGTGGACCGTGCAACTGTTGCAGCTGCAACATTCCGGCGCGGTGCCCGGCCTGCGCACACCGTCCACAATGGCCGCGATGGCGGCCGCCGTCGAGGCGGGCCTGCTCGCGGAGGAGGACGCCGCGTCGCTGACGGCCGCCTGGAACCTCGCGACGCACGCGCGCAACGCCGTGACGCTGGTGCGGGGCAAGGCGTCCGACCAGCTCCCGACGTCCGGTCGCGACCTCGTCGCCGTGGCGTCGGTGATGGGGTACCGGCCCGGTGGCGATCCGGGTGAGTTCCTGGAGGAGTACCGCAGGACCACCCGTCGTGCACGTGCAGTGGCCGAGCGGGTCTTCTACGGTGAGGGATCGTGAAAGCGATCGCGGTTACCCGGTTCGGCGACGCCGACGTCATGTCGCTGCAGGAGCTCCCCGACCCGTTGCTGGGGCCCGACCAGGTGCTGGTCGAGGTGAGGGCGGCCGGGGTGAACCCGGTGGACGCCAAGGTCAGAGCCGGGTACCTGCGGGGCCTGATGCCGCACCACACGCCGTTGATCCCCGGCTGGGACGTGGCGGGCGTCGTGCGGGCCGTGGGCACCGGTGTGCAGGACTGGCGGCCGGGCGACGAGGTGCTCGCCTACGCCCGCAAGGACCACGTCCAGTTCGGCACCTACGCCGAGCTGGTCTCCCTGCCGGACCGGCTGGTCGCCCGCAAACCGTCCACCGTGGACTTCGTGACCGCCGCCGCGCTGCCGCTGGCGGGACTGACCGCCCTGCAGTCGTTGAGGGCCGTCCACGCCGGCCAGGGCGATGTCGTGCTGGTGCACGCCGCGGCCGGTGGCGTCGGGCACCTCCAGGTGCAGATCGCCCGCGAGCTCGGCGCCGCGCAGGTCATCGGCACGGCCTCACCGCGCAACCACGAGTTCGTGCGGTCACTGGGCGCCGAACCGGTCGCCTACGGCGACGCGCTGGTCGACGCGGTGGCGGAGCTGGTCGGCGGGGACGGCCGGGTGGACGTGGTGATCGACAACGCCGGCGGCCTCGCGTTCGACCAGTCGTTGCGGCTGGTGCGGGACCGGGCGCGGATGACGTCCATTGTGGATGGGCAGCGGGCGCTGGAGAACGGCGTGATCAACACCTGGGCGCGGCCGAACGCCGAACAGGTCCAGTGGCTGGCCGACCTGGTCGCGGCCGGCTCGTTGCACGTCGAGGTCCAGCAGACATTTCCGTTGGCGGAAGCCGTGAAAGCGCACAAACTGCTCGAAGGTGGGCACGTGCGTGGAAAAGTTGTGCTGACCGTCTGAAATCTTCAGGTATTTCTTCAGGTTCGGGGGCATTCCGGAACGGGAGTGCCCCCGAACCCGAACTGCTCAGTCCTCGTCGGAGTCGGGGTCGACAGCCGGAGCGCTGGTGTAGACCTCGACCACCCACTCCTCCTCCAACGACTCTGCGTCGTCGGCGTCGGGGACGAGGCGGTTGTAGACGCGGACACCGAGATCGAGCACGTCAGCGGCCTGGAGCGCCTCGAGCGCCTCGGCCGCGGAGTCGACGATGTGAGTGGTGAGCAGCTGCGGAGCCGTGAATTCGGCGACATCTTGGGACACGCGCGGACACTAGCGCATTGACGTTTCACCCGATCGATATGAGACTAGGCGCGCCCAGCGGGGGAGCTGTGGGCAAGTCACCGGGGGTCGAGCAGAGGAAGTCATGCAGCATCGTCGGGTCACGCGCGGAGCGAAGACCGCGATCACCATCGCGGGCGTGGCGGCTGGGGTGCTCGCACTACTGGGTGTGATCCAGTTTGCACTGAGTGGTGAGAACTCCGCCGCCCAGCCCAACGTGAACATCACGACGACCACGTCGAACGGCGTCCAGACTCCGGACGCCGCACTGGAGACGACAGAGCCGTCGGCCGAGGTGAAGGTCCGGACAGGATCCTTCAAGCAGCAGCGCGGCATGCTCACCGTCGAGGTGACCCGCGTGGAGGTCGCGAACGGCCGGGTGAAGCTCTTCGTGACGGCCACGAACGCCTCCCAGGCCAGGATGACACTGCCCGTGGACGGCATCGCGGTCCTGGACGACCTGAACCGGACCTACGCGGCGTCGAGCAGCAAGTGGGAAGGCCTCGTCACCCAGGGCACCACGGCCTCGGGCACGGTCGTCCTCGACGAGAAGGTCGGCGCGGGTGTGAACTCGCTCACCCTGACGTTCTCCTCGGTGTCCGGCCAGTTCGCCCCGACGGGCGCCGCGATCACCGTGGCGGGGATCCCGCTGCCGAAGTGATTTTCCGCCGGAGCGGGGTACGTCTCGTGCATGACCCAGCGCGGAAGTGACCAACACGGTTTCATGATGGACGACCACCTGAAGAAGGAGGTCGAGAACGAGCTGCGCGCCAACGGCCCGACGCGGGCCGAGGAGTGGCGCGAGCCGGAGATGCCCGAGCCCGGCGAAATGGAAGAGGACTACCGCGCCTAGGCCGCCTACTGTGGCCGCGTGAAGTACCTGTTCTTCTGGGGCCACCAGCCCGAACGCGACGGGAGCATCGGCAAGGGCTGCCTGTCGCAGTGGTGGCCGTGCACGTTCGTCGCCGACGGACGGGAGTTCCCGTCCGCCGAGCACTACATGATGTGGCGCAAGGCCTTGCTGTTCGACGACCACGCCGTCGCCGAGCGGGTGCTCGCCGCCCGCACGCCCGCCGAGGCGAAGGCCCTGGGCCGCGAGGTCTCCGGCTTCTCGGAGCCGGTGTGGGCCGCGGCGCGGCTGGAGGTCGTGGTCGAGGGGAACCTGGCCAAGTTCGGCCAGGACCCGGCCCTGCGCTCCTACTTGCTGAGCACGGGTTCCCGCGTCCTGGTCGAGGCGAGCCCGCAGGACCGCGTGTGGGGCATCGGCCTGGCCGCGTCCGACCCGCGCGCCGCGGACCCGGCGTCGTGGCTCGGCCTGAACCTGCTCGGCGAGGCGCTGATGGAGGTCCGCTCTAGGTCGTCCGCAGCGTGAGGTAGGTGGTGAGCGCCGCCAGCGTGATCCCGCACGGGACCAGTCCTTTTCGGATCATGGCGGGAACCTCGTCGAGCGGCACCCACCTCACCTCGGCGGCCTCGGCGGGATCGTGCTCACCGGTCTTGACGGCGTTGGAGCCGACGAAGATGTGCGTGACGTGCGAGCTGATGCCGTTCAACGGGTTGATGGTGACCAACGGCTCGACCTCCGTCCTGTACCCGGTCTCCTCCTCGGTCTCCCGCACCGCCGCGTCCTCGGCCGTCTCACCCGCCTCGAGCCGCCCGGCCGGGATCTCCCAGCCCCAGGCATCGGTCGTGAACCGGTGGCGCCACATGAGCAGCACGTGGTCGTCCTCGACGACCACCACCGCCGTCGAGGGGTAGGGCAGGCGCAGCACGTGGTGCTCGAACCGTTCCCCCTGAGGCACCTCGACATCGTCGAGGTCGACGCTCATCCACTCCGACTCGTACATCCTGCGGGTGCCGTGCACCGTCCACTGCGTCACCGGTCAGCTCTACCACGCGGGAGCCGCACGCTGCTCGGCGGACGCCGCCCGGCGAGACCCTCGGCCGCCGCGTGAACCCAACGCGCGCGCCACGCGTGTTCCCAGGCGTTGGCGAAGCAGGGAGAGATGATGTTCAGCTACTCAGGGCCCGCCCGGCTCGTCTACGCGAACGGCAGCACGGCCGAGCTGGATCGCGTCGACATGATCGAGACGGTCACCGACGGCCTCTGGCAGTTCTCCGGCGCCGGAACGGCCGCGGAGGCCCTCGACGCGGGAGCCGCCCGGATCAAACTGGTGACCGGCGGGCAGGCCGACGTGCTGGTCTCCAACGTCCGGATCAGCGAGGGCGTGAGAGGGGTCTCGTGCAGCGTGACGCTGATCGGCTCGGAGAGGCCGCCGAGCGCGGCGTGAGCTCCGAAAGGCCCGGCGGGTGATCCCGCCGGGCCTTTCAAACGTGTCCGCGACATCGCCGGCACGTCTGGTGGATCGTGAGGTCCCCGTGGACGACACCGATCTGGATGACGTCGCCGTGCACCTCGCACGTGGCCTGGTTCGTCACGTCTGACCTGCTGTCCAGCCGGCGCAGGAGAAGCCGGGCGAGCCCTGTGGAGAAGCGGACCGAGAAGGCGACGAGGCCCGCTGCCAGCGCGAGCACCACTCCGTAGAGGAGGAGGTCCGCGGGTTTCGGGCAGGCTCCGCTAGGAGTCGGCGGTGGCCGCGAAAACCCAGATGATCCCTGCTGTCATCACCGCGTATTTCGCGGTCGGTGGAGCAGGCGTTACAGGAGCCGGAAGGCTCGGCGGAGGTCCACCGGGCCTTCCAGGACGAACGACTCCTACGTCGAGGTGGAGCGACCACCCTGGTCCCGTCTTCGGTCGCACGGCTCGGCTCGTCCAGCACAAACGCGCCGAGGGCCGGGCGACCACTGGTCACCCGGCCCTCGGCCTCACACGATCAGACGGCCCGACCAGAGCTTCAACCGGCGAAACGCCTGGTCAAAGCCCCGCGCCGATCACACGTCGTAGTAGAGCGCGAACTCGTAGGGGTTCGGGCGCAGCCGCAGCGGGTCGATCTCCTGCTCGCGCTTGTACGAGATCCAGGTGTCGATCACGTCCGGCGTGAACACGCCGCCCTCGAGCAGGAACTCGTGGTCGGCCTCCAGGTTGTCGAGCACGGCGTCCAGCGTCGCGGGGACCTGCTTGACGTCGCGGGCCTCCTCGGGCGGGAGCTCGTAGAGGTCCTTGTCGATCGGGGCCGGCGGCTCGATCTTGTTCTTCACGCCGTCGAGGCCCGCCATGACCATCGCCGAGAAGGCGAGGTACGGGTTGCCGGACGAGTCGGGGCAGCGGAACTCGATGCGCTTGGCCTTCGGGTTGTTGCCCGTGATCGGGATGCGGACGCACGCCGAGCGGTTGCGCTGCGAGTAGACCAGCGAGACCGGGGCCTCGTAGCCGGGGACCAGGCGGTGGTAGCTGTTCACCGTCGGGTTGGTGAAGGCCAGCAGCGACGGCGCGTGGTGCAGGATGCCGCCGATGTAGTGGCGGGCGGTGTCGGACAGGCCCGCGTAGCCGCTCTCGTCGTGGAACAGCGGCGCGCCGTCCTTCCACAGCGACTGGTGGGTGTGCATGCCCGAGCCGTTGTCGCCGAACAGCGGCTTCGGCATGAACGTCACGGTCTTGCCGGCCTGCCACGCCGTGTTCTTGATGATGTACTTGAACAGCATCAGGTCGTCCGCGGCGTGCAGCAGCGTGTTGAACTTGTAGTTGATCTCGGCCTGGCCGCCGGTGCCGACCTCGTGGTGGGCGCGCTCGACGGTGAAGCCCTGGGCCTCCATGTTGAGGACCATCTGGTCGCGCAGGTCGGCGTAGTGGTCGTTCGGGGTGACCGGGAAGTAGCCGCCCTTGTACTTGACCTTGTAGCCGAGGTTGCCGCCCTCTTCCTCACGGCCGGTGTTCCACCAGCCGGAGACCGCGTCGATCTTGTGGAAGCTGGCGTTGGCGGTGGTGTCGAACTGGACCGAGTCGAAGATGTAGAACTCGGCCTCGGCACCGAAGTACGCGGTGTCGGCGATGCCCGACTCGGTGATGTACTGCTCGGCCTTGCGCGCGATGTTGCGCGGGTCGCGGCTGTAGGCCTCACGCGTGAACGGGTCGTGCACGAAGAAGTTGACGATCAGCGTCTTCTCGATGCGGAACGGGTCCAGGCGCGCGGTGTACAGGTCGGGCAGCAGCAGCATGTCCGACTCGTGGATGGACTGGAAGCCACGCACTGAGGAGCCGTCGAAGGCGAGACCCTCTTCGATCGCGTCGGCGTCGAACGCCTTGGCCGGCAGCGTGAAGTGCTGCATCACGCCGGGCAGGTCGCTGAACCGCACGTCGACGAACTTGACGCCCTCGTCGGAGATGAACTTCAGCACCTCGTCGGAATTCTTGAACACCCTCGTCGACTCCTTGACTATGGACAACGGCTGGTCATCGCGAGCGACCGTATGTCGGCGGTGTTGCCCGTCCGTCACTCGGATGTTTCGCCAGTGTTAACGGGCGGGTCCACGGCGGCAAGGCGACCTGCCGATCCTCACCCCGCGTTCACGGGCTTACTCTGGTGGAGTGAGCAGGTGGACCGGTTCGTGGCTGTCAGGACCCAGCTCGGCGCTGTCGCCGGGTGACGATTCGAACGACGGGACCGGGCAGCGCTGGCGCGGTGAGCGCCACGGCTTCCCGGAGAAGGGGCCGGGCTCCATCGCCTCGATCGGGCGGCGCACGTTCGCCATCCTGGCCGACTTCCTCCTCGCCGCGGGCGTCGCCGCGGTGTTCACCCAGCCCGACCTGCCGCGCAACTGGAGCCTGCTGGTCTGGTTCGTCATCACCGTGGTCGCGGTGGCGTTCTTCGGGTTCACGCCGGGGCACGCGCTGTTCGGGCTGCGGGTGGCGCGCATCGACGGCAAGGCGTTCGTGCACCTGCCCCGCGCGCTGCTGCGCACGGTCCTCATCTTCCCGCTCATCCCGGCGCTGGTCTGGGACTCGGACGGGCGGTGCCTGCACGACAAGGCGGCCGGCACGGTCGTCATCAAGGTCCGGTAGCCGCACTAGAAGGCTGTGAACAGCGAAAAGGCCCGCCGCACAACTCGTGCGGCGGGCCTTTTCGCGTGGTGGGAGCTCGCCTCAGCGGCGGCGCAGGGTGCGCTGGACGTTGCGCATCTTGGCGCCCTGCGGCATCGGACCCTTGGGCAGCGCGGCACCGCGGCTGGACAGTGCGGCGAGACGGGTCTCGAGCGCGTCGACCTGGGCGGCCGTGATGTTGCGCGGCAGCTTCATCAGGGTCGACTGCAGCTTCTTCAGCGGGACCTGGCCGGCCTCGGTGCCGATGATGAAGTCGTAGATGGGCGTCTCGCCGATGACGCGCGCGATGCGCTTCTTCTCCTGCGCGAGCAGCGGCTTGACCCGCTGCGGAGCGCCCTCGGCGACCAGGACCACACCCGGCCGGCCGAGCACGCGGTGCACGGCGTCGAGCTGGGTGGTGCCCGCGACGGCGGGGGTGACGCGCCAGCGGCCGCGCAGGTTCTCGAGCGCCCACGCGCCCGCGCCCGGCTGGCCGTCGGCCTTGCGGAAGACGTTGCTCTGCACCCGGCGGCCGAAGATGATCACGGCCAGCAGCGCGCCGATCGCGACGCCCAGCGGCACGAACATCCAGACCGCGTCGAAGACCAGGCCGAGGACCACGGCGATCGCGGTGACGCCGAGCAGCGCGCCCAGCATCAGCGGAACGAGCGCCTTGTCCTCGCGGCGCTGCATCTTGAACGCCTCGAAGATCTGCTTGCGCCGTTCGCGTGAAGCCGCGCGGCGAACCTTCGCCGCTTCCTTGGCAGCCGCCTTGTCCTGCTTACCAGCCATGAGGACAGGATACGGCGCGGTGGTATCAGACTCGCATCGGCCGTCTGCGAGACTGCCGGGCATGGACGCGTTGCTGGAGGGTCTCGATCCGGAACAGCGCGCAGCGGTCGAGGCGCCGCGCGGCCCGGTGTGCGTGCTCGCGGGCGCCGGCACCGGCAAGACGCGGACCATCACCCATCGCATCGCCTACCTGTGCCAACGCGGTCACGTCGCCCCGTCGCAGGTCCTCGCCGTCACGTTCACCAAGCGCGCCGCGGGTGAGATGCGCACGCGTTTGCGCTCACTCGACGTGCACGGCGCCCAGGCCGTGACGTTCCACGCCGCCGCCTCACGCCAGTTGCGCTACTTCTGGCCGCGCGTGATCGGCGGCCCGCGCTGGGAGCTCGTCGACCAGAAGATCCGCGTCGTCGGCCGCGCCGCGTCCCGGCTGGGCCTGCCGACCGAGGCGGACGCGCTGCGCGACCTCACCAGCGAGATCGAGTGGGCGAAGGCGTCGCTGCTCACGCCGGAGGACTACCCGGCGGCCGCCGCGCGCGCCGCGCGGGACATCCCGGCGCCCGCCGAGCAGATCATGAAGCTCTACGCGACCTACGAGCAGCTCAAGAACGAGGCGCAGCTGCTCGACTTCGACGACCTGCTGCTCTACACGGCGGGCGCGCTGGAGGACAACGCGGAGGTCGCGCAGGAGTTCCGCGACCGCTACCGCTGCTTCGTCGTCGACGAGTACCAGGACGTGACGCCGCTGCAGCAGCGCGTGCTCGACGCGTGGCTCGGCGCCCGCGACGACCTGACGGTGGTCGGCGACGCGAACCAGACCATCTACTCCTTCGCGGGCGCCTCGCCGCAGCCGCTGCTCAACTTCGCGCGCCGGTTCCCCGAGGCCGTGGTCGTGCGGCTGGAACGCGACTACCGGTCGACGCCCCAGGTCGTCGCCCTGGCCAACGACGTCATCAAGTGGGCGCGCGGGCGTCCCGCCGGCTCGCGGCTCAACCTGGTCGGGCAACGGCCCGAAGGACCGCCGCCGCGGTTCCACGAGTTCGACGACGAGCCGGCGGAGGCGGACGCGGTCGCCGGTCGCGTCAAGACACTGCTCGACGAGGGGGTCGCCGCCTCCGAGATCGCGGTCCTCTACCGCGTCAACGCGCAGTCGGAGGTGTACGAGCAGGCGCTCGCCTCGCTGGGCATCCCCTACCTGGTCCGCGGTGGCGAGCGGTTCTTCGAGCGCGCCGAGGTGCGCCAGGCGATGATCGCGTTGCGCACGGCGGGCGAGACGTCCGGCAGCCTCCCGGAGGTCGTCCGCGCGGTGCTGGCCCGCGTCGGGCTCACCGACGAGCCGCCGACCGGCGGCTCCGCGCGGGAGCGCTGGGAGTCGTTGCTCGCGCTGGTCGAGCTGGCCGAGGAGTTCGCCGTCTCCGCGCCGGAGGCCGACCTGCCGCGGTTCTGCGTCGAGCTCGACGTGCGGGCGGAGGCCCAGCACCCGCCGACGGTCGAAGGCGTGACGCTGGCATCGCTGCACGCCTCGAAGGGCCTCGAGTGGGACGCCGTGTTCCTCGTCGGACTGGTCGAGGGCACGATGCCGATCCAGTACGCCGACGGCGACGAGGCGAAGATCGAAGAAGAACGCCGCCTTCTGTACGTGGGTGTCACTCGCGCGCGTGAACACCTTTGGCTGTCGTGGGCGCTGTCGCGCGCGGCCGGTGGGCGCAAGTACCGCCGCCGTTCGAGGTTCCTCTACAACCTGGTGCCGGAGAACCACCCGGCCGCCCGTGTATCCGCCGGCGCGCAGCGCCCTCCTCTGATGAAGAAGGAGAAGCCGACCTGCCGGGTGTGCGCCGCGACCCTGGTCGAGGCGCAGGCGGTGAAGCTGGGACGGTGCCGGTCGTGTCCGTCCGATGTGGACGAGGAACTGCTCGAGTCGCTGCGCCAGTGGCGTTCGGCGCGGGCGCGCGAGCTGAAGGTGCCCGCGTACGTCGTCTTCACCGACGCGACGCTCATGGCCATCGCCGAACAGCGGCCCACCGACACGGCGGGGCTGGTGGCGATCTCCGGGATCGGCGCGTCGAAGCTCGACAAGTTCGGCGACGACGTGTTGGGGCTGGTCCGGGCCGGTGTCGGGTACCCCGCCACCTGATCGGGACAAGTTTTCCTAAATAGGTTGCGGGCCCGTGGGACGGGGTCATAACCTGCTCATGCCGGGTCCGGAGGACCCGTCTGGGGAAGAAGAACTACTACTGCTCTCTCTTGACGACAGAGCTCTCTTGGAGGAGGTGCACCGTGAAGATCTTCACCATTTCACGCGCGCTCGCCCTCCCCATGCCCGAGGGCATCTGCACGTCCGCAGCCGCTCAGACCGTGTGGCAGAAGTCTGCCCACCGGCCGGTGGCGTTGCTGGGTCGTGAATGCGGCACCGGGCTGTTCATCGAGCAGCCGCGCCTGCGTCCGGCCGTCGATGACGTTCCCAACTACACGAATGCGCTGTCCGCGCATCAAGTGAGAAGGCTCCTGCCGACCCCATAGGGGTCGAAGGACCACCAGGCTCACGAAGGCCGCGGACTCGCACAGAGTCCGCGGCCTTCGTGTTTTCTGCGTACCCCACACAAGGAGAAAACCCAGATGTTGACCGCGACTGTCCCGCTCACCGGCGAGACACTTCCGGACCTCGCGGAAGGGCTGGACCTGCCCTGCCGCACCCACAACCCCGACCTCTGGTTCGCTGACGCGCCGGCCGACCTGGAGAAGGCGAAGTCCTTCTGCGGGACCTGCCCGGTGCTGGCGGAGTGCCTCGCAGGCGCGCTCGCACGTCACGAGCCGTGGGGTGTCTGGGGTGGAGAGATCTTCGAGCGCGGTGTCGTCATCGCGCGGAAGCGGCCGCGTGGCCGTCCGCGCAAGGACGCGGCTGTTGTCACTGCTGACAAGACGGAGGCGGCAGCGTGAGCACCGTGCAGATCAACCACAGCACAATGCCCGCCTACCTGAACGAGGCCCTGACACCCATGTCTCTGAATGAAGAACTCGTGCGAATACGAATACAAGAAGCCCAGAGGTTCGCGGAAGAGCAACGCCTGGCGAACCGCCTCGCGGCAGCGCAACGTTGGCGCAGGTTGTCGCGATGGGCGGGGCGCAGAGCGGCTCGCTTCGACCTCTGACAGTCTCGAGCTGAGGCCGTCATCCACGAGAAGGTGGATGGCGGCCTCGGCCGTTCGACCGTACCGTTCCCCTTGTGCCGCACCACACCCACGACGGGATCGACTGGTCCGCCCGCCTCCACGCGATGAAGCGCTACGGCTCGCTGCAGGCCGAGGCGTTGTCCGTTGTCGCCCGCAAGCTCGTCTCGTTGCTGCCGGACTCACCGGTCGTGATGGACGTGGGCTGCGGTGCCGGTTCGATGAGCGTGCCGCTGGTCTCGGCCCTGCGCGAGCACGGTGGCGGCGTCCTCGTCCTGGTCGACGCCACCCCGGAACTCCTCGACGCGGCCTGCGCCGCCGCGCGTGCCGAGGCCGACGGCGTCGTGTCGGTGAAACCCGTGCTGGCCGATCTCGCCTCCGAGGACCCGCTGTCCTTCGCCGGCCCGGTCGAGCTCGTCTGGGGCTCGCGGGTGATCCACCACCTCTCCGATCAACTGCGCGGTGTCCGCCGCCTGGCCTCTGCCCTCGCCCCCGGCGGCTGGCTGGCCCTCGCCGAGGGAGGGCTGGAGACGCGGTTCCTCCCGTGGGACCTCGGCGTCGGCGAGCCGGGCCTGCAGGACCGCCTGGCCGCGGCCCGCGCCTCGTGGTTCGTGTCGATGCGCGAGAACATGACCGGTTCCGTCCGGCTGCCCGTCGGCTGGAACGTGGCCCTGGCCGACGCGGGCCTCGGCGAGATCAGCGCCTTCAGCTTCGTCGTCGACCATCCGGCCCCGGCCAAGCAGCTCGTGCGCGACTGGGCCGTCGACCGGCTGGCCTGGCTGACGGAGGTCACCGGGCCGTACCTGCACCCGGCCGACCGGGAAGCCCTGCGGCGGCTGCTCAACCCGTCCGACTCCGAGTTCGTGGGAGCCAGGGAGGACGTGTTCCTGCTGGAGACCGACACCGTCCACCTGGGACGGCGGCGGTGACGGCGTGCCACCGGTGCGGGCGGTTGCGCACCTCCGTTTCCGACCTCGAGTTCCTGGCTTGGTCCTCTGAGCGGACCGGTGGGACCGTGCGGTGGCTTTGCCACGTTTGTGCGAAGGCGCACGTGCGGGACATCGAGGGGAAGCTGCCGGACGAGTACTGGCGCTGACTCACCTCCGTGTTCTGGGGTGGCATGTCGAGTATGTGAGTGCTCATGGGTGGGGGCTCGTGAGCGGGATGAGGCCGGCTGTGGTCGGGGGTGTCCGATGGGCGCGGTCTTCCGGTTGGCTCGGGTGAGGTCGGGCGAGCCGGTGGTGTCGGCTGGGTGGCCGGGGGCGGTGCCGCGGCGGACTGGTGTGGCCTGGGGGCGAGAGTTGCCGGGGGCGGGCCGGTGGTGCCGGGTGATTGGTGTGGTCAAGGGCGCGTAGGCACGCCGGACTGATGCGACCGGGGCGGGTGTTGCCGGGTTGAGCGGGCCGGTGGCACGGGTGATTGGTGTGGCACGGGGCCCGGCGAGCCGGTGTGACCGGGATCGGGTGTTGCCGGGTTTGGGTGGGCTGGTGGTGCCGGGTGTTTGGTGTGGTCAAGGGGCGTGGGGTACGGCGGGCTGGTGTGGCCGGGGACGGGTGGTGCCGGGTTTGGGTGGGCTGGTGGTGCCGGGTGTTTGGTGTGGTCAAGGGGCGTGGGGTACGGCGGGCTGGTGTGGCCGGGGACGGGACGTGCCACAGTCAAGTGGGCTGATGCTGCGAGCTGATTGGTGTGGTCAAGGGGCGTGGGGTACGGCGGGCTGGTGTGGCCGGGGACGGGACGTGCCACAGTCAAGTGGGCTGATGCTGCGAGCTGATTGGTGTGGTCAAGGGGCGTGGGGCACGGCGGACTGATGCGACCGGGGGCGGGAGCCACCGGGGCCGGGCGAGCCCGGTGGCATCGGGTGACTGGTGTGGTCGGGACCGTGGCGCACGACGGACCGATGCGGCGGCATCGGGAGTTGCCAAGCTCGGGCGGGCCGGTGGCACCGACTGACTGGTGGCCGAGAACGGGAGCCACCGAGGTCCGGCGGGCCGACGCGAGCGCCCGGTCAAGGACGCCCAGCAGGCGTGAGCGGCCGACCGGTCCAAGCCGAGACCTGACCGAGGCCCGATCCAAGCCCCGCGGCGCGAACCGGTGAGACCGGATCGGCTTCGCCGCACCTCCCGAAGCCGTCGGCCCGGCGCAACCGCCAGAACGCCCCGCGCGCGGCGGTCAGGTCGGGCAGAGGTGGCGCAAGGCCTGTCTGACCAGCGCCGTTCCTCGGCGGCTGCTCTGCCGCAGCTCCTCGTGCAGGTCGCCGGGCGAGCACAACCGGGCGTCCACCACGGCGTCGAGGATCTGCACGACCGCCTGGGGGTTGGTCTCCCGCCTCGCCATGTCGACGGCGGCTCGCGCCGGCGCGGCCAGTCTCAGGCCGTCCTTCTCCACCACGGCCGGCATTCGGCCGGTGCGTTCGAGGAGGATTCCCGGGTGCGCCCGGCGCGCGTTCTTCCCCGCGAGCACGTGGATGTGCCGGGGGAGCGGGACCGCGGCTCCCTGCCGCACCACCGCGTCGGCGCCGGTGATCACGGACGAGAGCCCGAGGAAGAACAGGACGGCTCGGAGCCGGTCCAGCCGGTTCGGGGGCGACGGCTTCTGCAGCACGACGCCGGGCAGCAGTTGCTGCCAGGGCCCGAGAGGGGCGCAGCGCCTGAGGACCTCACGCGGGGAGAGGCCGGATTCACGCAGGTCAGCGGTGGTCGCGATGAGGGTCATGGGGTCATCGTGGCCGACTGGGCGGGGGCTGGGGCGGGCTGAGCGCCAACCTGTGGACAACTCGGCGGAGGTTCACCCGGACGAGTCAGTCGTCGAATCCCGGCTGCCAGCGGGCGACGATCTCGCGGGCCTGCACGTGGGCGTCGAGCTGGCAGAGGATGCCCGTCGCGCCCAGGGTCACGCGGTGGATCAGCAGGTACTGCGGGGGCAGGTTCAGGGAGCGGCCCGTGTGCGAGTCCGGGCTGCGCAGGTCGCCCACCCGTTCCGCCTGCGACTGCAGCCAGCGGCGGGTGAAGTGGAACGACTCGGTGCGCAGGGGCTCGACGAAGGGGGCCAGGTAGCCGAGCACGTCGTCGCCGTCGAGGGACATGCCCTCGCGGATGAAGTTCTCGGCGCGCAGCAGCTCGACGAGGTCGGCGGAGCGGCCGTCAAGGGCGAGCCTGGTCATCAGGCCCAGGGTCTTGGGCAGCCCGTCGGGGAGGCGGGCCACCGCGCCGAAGTCGATCACGCGCAGCAGGCCGTCGTCGCCCAGCATGAAGTTGCCGGGGTGCGGGTCTGCGTGCAGCAGGCCCGAGCGCGACGGGGCCGAGAAGTGGAACTCGGCCAGGAGCTGGCCCGCCCGGTCGCGGTCCTGCTCGGAGCCCTCGCGGATGATCTTCGACAGCGGCGTGCCCGACGTCCACTCGGTCACCATGACCTTGGGGGACGAGGCGATCACCCTGGGCACCAGCACGTGCGGGTCGTTCTCGAACGCCTTGGCGAACGTGCGCTGGTTGGCGGCCTCGTCGCGGTAGTCGAGCTCTTCGAGGTAGCGGTCGCGCAGCTCCTCCAGCAGGGGGCGCACGTCGGCGCCGGGCATGATCGCCTGCAACAGCCGGGAGAAGCGCAGCAGCTGCTTCAGGTCGGCGCGCAGCGCCTCGTCGGCGCCGGGGTACTGGACCTTCACCGCCACGTCGCGGCCGTCGTGCCACACGGCGCGGTGGACCTGGCCGATGGAGGCCGAGGCGGCCGGGTCGTCGTCGAACGACTGGAAGCGCTTCGCCCAGGACGCGCCCAGCTGCTCGGCGAGCACCCGGTGCGTCGTGCGGGCGGGCATCGGCGGGGCCGCGGTCTGCAGCTTCGTCAGCGCCTCGCGGTACGGGGCCGCGAGCTCGTCGGGAACGGCGGCCTCGAACACGCTCAGGGCCTGGCCGAACTTCATCGCTCCGCCCTTGAGCTGGCCGAGCACCGCGAAGACCTGTTCCGCCGTCTTGGCCGTCACCTCGGCGTTGACCTCGTCGGCCGCGCGTCCGGTCAGTCGCTTCCCCCAGCCGCCCACCACCCGGCCGGCCACCCCGAGGGGGAGGCTCGCCAGCTTGGCGGTGCGCTGCACGGCCTTGCGCGGAATCTCGGTCACCCAGCCATGGTATGTGCGGAGCACTGACAGTCAGGGTGCGGATACCAGCTCCGCCTCTCAGCAACCCCCGCCACCAGGTCCAGTTCGACAGTGGCGTTGACCACTGGCGGCGGCGCCTGGGCGCGGCCGCGGACGTGGACCAGCGACTCCAGGACCTGCGCCACGGCCAGCGCGGCCGTGCCCGATGCGAACAACACGTCCGAGGAAGCCGGTTTGGCCACCAGTTGCGCCGCGATGACGGGCCACGCCGGGTCCTGGTCGGTGCGGTGCAGGTCCGCGCAGTTCAGGCAGCTCGTCCGGCCCGGCAGGACGAGCGGTCCGACGATGCCCACGCCCTCACGGACGCGCACGGCCAGATGCGGCGTGCGGGACGCCATGAGCGCGTTCACGACGTTCGGATCCGGGACGAGCGTGGCGGCGAGCACGACCAGGTCGGCGTGGTGGTCCAGGCGCACGCTCGACTCCGCCAGCAGCGAGGTGATGGACAGCGCGAGGTGGCCGGCGCCCTGCACGGCGACCGCCGCGCCCGTCGCGGGGAAGCCGGTGTCGAGCAGACCGGCCTCGTCGAGCGATGCGAGAACTTCACCCAACTGGGCGGGGTCCTCGCCCCGCTCCGCCAGCCTCTCGCCGAGCTCGGCGGCGGTGTGGCGGCCGTCGAGGGTGAGCAGCACGTCGACCAGCGCCTCGGACAGCGAGCCGATCACCACGGCGTGCTTGGGATCGGTGCCGATCTGCACGACGCCGGGGGCCCGGCGCACCACGGCGAGGCCTGCACGCACGCGAGGTCTGGGGTCCACAGTGGAAGCCTGGCAGGGGGCGTGGCCCCCTGCCAGCGGAAACGTCAGACCTTGGCCTTGCCGAGGATCCGCGTCATCTTCGTCCCGCAGACAGGGCAGGTGCCCTTCGCCATGCGCCGGCCGTTGGTTTCCTCGACTTGGCCGTCGAAGTCGCGCTTCTCCCGACACTTGACGCAGTAGCCGTTGTAGGTCTCGGCCACAGCCCCTCCCTTGCAGTTGTGAGTGCGGACACACTCGGGGACCTTGGCGCGACGGTACCTCTGCGAGGCCGTGAAGCCGCGCATGTCGTTCCCGCGCGTGTCCAGCCGCCGTTCGGTGGAACTTCACCCGCCGGGTGCCTGCCTGCGGCCGGTTGGGGGCGGCTGGTTGTCGGTGCCGACGTTTACGGTGACTGCATGGCCGAACCGCGGGTGGAGGTGCGGCGGAGCTCCCGGCGCCGCCGCATGGTCAGCGCGTACCGGGAGGGCGACACCGTCGTCGTCCTTCTGCCGGCACGGATGACCAAGGGGGAAGAGAAGCACTGGGTGGCGGAGATGTTGAGCCGCCTCCAGCGCAGCGAGACGCGCAGGAAGTCTCCTGCGCGAACGTCGGACGAGGCGCTCATGGCGCGGTGCGCCGAGCTGTCGGCGCGGTATCTGGACTCGCTCGCCGATCCGGTCAGCGTGCGCTGGGTGCCGCCCATGCGCACGCGCTGGGCGTCCTGCACGCCGAGCGAGGGCACGATCAGGGTGTCCGAGCGGCTGCGGGACGTGCCGCCGTGGGTGCTCGACTACGTGCTGGTGCACGAACTGGCGCACCTGCTCGTGCCAGGGCACGGCAAGGACTTCTGGGAGTGGGTTCACCGCTACCCGAAGACCGAACGGGCCATGGGCTACCTGGAAGGTCTCTCGGCCGCCGCAGGCCTGGGGATCTCCGAGGACTAGGAGCCCGAACGCGACGCGCCCGGCGAGGAAGGTCCTCGCCGGGCGCGTCGTCCACCAGCCGGTCAGCTCTGCCCGGGCTCGCCGCTCTCACCGGGGCCCTTGCCGCCGTCCTCGCGCATGGTGCGCTCCAGCTCGGCGATCGGGTCCTCCAGCGCCTTGCGCGTGTTCGCGAGGCGCTCGGCGAACTCCAGCGGGTCGTCGAGGTCCTCGGCGGTCGGGATGAGCTCGGCGTGCTCCCACACACCGTCGCGCACCTCCACACCGTGCCGGTCGCCGACGAGCTTCCACAGCGCGGAGGCGGCACGCAGGCGGCGGGGGCGCAGCTCCAGGCCCACCAGGGTCGCGAACGTCTGCTCGGCCGGCCCGCCGGAGGCACGGCGGCGGCGCAGCGTCTCGCGCAACGCGGGAGCACCGGGCAGGCGTTCGGAGACGGCGGCGTCCACCACGACGTCCACCCAGCCCTCGACCAGGGCCAGCAGCGTCTCCAGGCGGGTCAGCGCCGCCTTCTGCTCGGGGGTCGTCTGCGGCTCGAGCAAGCCGGAGCTCATGGCCTCCTCGATGGAGGCCGGGTTCGACGGGTCGATCTGGCCGGCGAGCTGCTCCAGGGCCGACGTGTCGACCTTGATGCCCCTGGCGAACTCCTCGACGGTGTCGAGCAGGCGCTGCCGCAGCCACGGCACGTGCGTGAAGAGGCGCTGGTGCGCGGCCTCGCGGGCGGCGAGGAAGACCATCACCTCCGACGCCGGGCGCTCCAGGCCCTCGGTGAACTTCTCGATGTTCGCGGGCAGCAGCGCCGCGGTGCCCTCGGGACCGAGCGGCAGGCCGACGTCGGTCGAGGTGAGCACCTCCGCGCCGAGCTGCGCCAGCGCGTTGCCCAGCTGCGAGCCGAACGCCATGCCGCCCATCTGGCCGAGCATCGACAGCAGCGGACCGGCCGCCTGCTTCGCCTCGGCGGGCATCGCCTCGACCCACGCGCCGGACATGCGCTGGGCGACCGGGTCGCACAGGCGCTGCCAGGTCGGGATGGTGCGCTCGATCCAGTCGCGCGCCGTCCACGCCTGCGTCGTGCGGGTGCCGGCGGGCAGCGACGTGACCGGGTCGAGCCACATCTCGGCCAGGTGCACGGCGTCGGTCACCGCGCTCGACTGGTCGGCGGCGAACCCGATCGTGGTGGTCGACGAGGACAGCTGCTGGAACGCGACCTGCTTGGCCAGGTCGTAGTTGACCGGCCCGCTCGACGACCCTGCGCTGCTCAGCATCGCGCCCAGCTGGCTCAGCATGTTGCCCAGCTGGTTGAAGTCGAACGGGTTGTCTCCCGGCTTCCCGCTCTTGTCGTCGGGGTCGTGCGGGCTGAACCCGAACGGCACGTCACTCATACCTCTACCGTACGCGGATCCACGTGGTCGTACGCTGTTCAGCCGTGAGTGAAACCGTCACGACCGCATCCCCACCCGCGCCCCCGCCGAGGGAGCGCGGACTGACCCGCCGGACGTGGACGCTGGTCGTCAGCTTCCTCGTGGTGGCGGCACTCGGACTGCTCGGCGGTTTCGCCAGAGTCCCGTACGTCGCGCTCGGCCCCGGCCCGACCTACGACGTGCTCGGCAAGGTCAAGGACACCGACGTGGTCGCGGTGGACGGCCAGAACACGTTCCCCACCAACGGGACCCTGCGCATGACGACGGTCTCGCTCACCGACGACGTGTCGTTGTTCGGCGCGCTCGGCCTGTGGCTGTCCGGCCGCTACGCCCTCGCGCCGCGCGAGGAGTTCTTCAAGCCCGGCGAGTCGGAGGAGGAGGTGCAGAAGAACAACGAGCTCGCGTTCAGCGAGTCGCAGACCTCCGCCGAGGTCGCCGCGCTGCACTACCTCGGCTATCCGGGCAAGGTGATCGCGAACCAGGTCACCAAGGGCAGCCCCGCGGACAACGTCATCCCGCTCGGCGCCCGCATCATCTCGGTCAACGGCAAGCAGGTGCAGAGCTCCGCCGACGTGAGCTCCGCCCTGGAGAACACCAAGCCGGGCGACACCGTCGAGGTGGCCTTCGAGTCCGACGGCACCTCGAAGTCGACCCAGCTCACCCTCGGCACCCGCGAGGACGGCCGCCCCGCCGGCTTCATCGGCATCTCGCCGGTCGACCGCGCCGACGTGCCGTTCAAGATCAAGATCAGCCTGTCCGACGTCGGCGGCCCGTCGGCCGGCCTGATCTTCGCGCTCGCGATCGTCGACAAGCTGACGCCGGGTGAGCTGAACGGCGGCAAGGCCATCGCGGGCACCGGCGAGATCGCGGGCGACGGCACCGTGAAGGCCATCGGCGGCATCGCGTTCAAGATGGTCGCCGCGAAGGAGGCGGGCGCGTCGGCGTTCCTGGTGCCCTCCGCCAACTGCCAGGACGCGAAGCAGCAGGCCCCCGACGACCTCAAGCTGATCAAGGTCGAGAACCTGAAGGACGCGGTGTCGTCGCTGGAGGCGCTCAACGCCGGCAGGGACACGCCGAGCTGCTGACGCGAGGAGCGGCTTGTCCGCTCCTCGCGAACAACGGACAACGAGTTCACAACCCCGGCGCGGTCTCGTGCCGGGGTTGTGCCAGCCTGGGGGAGTGACGACTAGGGCCGCAGCGTGGCGAGCAGGGCGTCGGTGAGGTTGGGCGCCAGCTCGGGGTGCTCGACGACCTCCTCTGGCACCTCGACCGTCCCGCGCAGCCGCAGCACGCAGGAGACCGAACCGTCGCGCAGCACCGCGGCGACCAGGCGCGCCTCGCGCCGCGCCGGGTGCTCCGCGGCGAACCTGCGGGCGGCCTCGTCGTCGAGCTCGCCGTGGCTCAGCTCCGTCTCCGCCTCCGGCGGCAGGACCACGATCTCCTGGGCCAGCGCGCACCCGGTCACGGCCGGGGGCCACTCGATGCCCGCCAGCGCGTCACCGAGATCGCCCTCCAGCGGGTCCTGGGCGATCGGGGTCAGCGGGCTCGACTCCGGGTCGAGCTGCGCCCGCAGCTCGGGCTGCTGGGTGATCAGGTCGGAGGTGGCCACGAGGGCGAAGAGTTGCGGTGGCTGCTCCCAGCCGCCTGCCGCTACGAACTCCTCGACCTCGCGGGCGACCGTCGGGAGGATGACCGCTGGCGTTTCACTCGCTGACACGCGTGTCATCGTAAGACCGCGGACTCCGCGGGAACCCAGGGCGTCATCCGTAGAGTTGGACTAAACGTACGTATCGATTTACCGCGATCCAGGAGCGTGCCTCGTGGCCACACGGCCTCCAGTCGGACTGCCGAAACTGTCCCGACGCAGCCGAATCCTGCTCGTCGTCGGTGTTGTGCTCCTGTTCGGTCTCATCACGGGATCGCGGCTGCTCGACACCTACGTGAACTGGCTGTGGTTCGGCGAGGTGAATTTCCGCAACGTCTACAGCACAGTCCTGATCACCCGCCTGGCGCTGTTCGTGGCCGTCGGGGCCGTGGTCGGCGGCATCGTCGCGCTCAACCTCTACCTCGCCTACCGGTCGCGGCCCGTGTTCGTGCCGGTCTCGGGCCCGGACGACCCGGTGGCGCGCTACCGCACCGTCGTGATGCGGCGGATGCGGCTGTTCGCGATCGGCATCCCGGTGTTCGTCGGGCTCATCGCGGGCGCGTCGGCGCAGGCCGACTGGCAGCAGATCCAGCTCTTCCTCAACGCCCAGCCGTTCGGGGTGACCGACCCGCAGTTCGGTCACGACATCGGCTTCTACGCGTTCACGCTGCCGTTCTACGAGTGGCTCCTGTCGTGGCTGTTCATCACGGTCGCGGTCTCGTTCATCGGCGCGGTCATCGCGCACTACCTGTTCGGCGGCATCCGGCTGGCCGGTCGCGGCGGTCAGCTCTCCGGTCCCGCGCGGCTGCACCTGGCCCTCGTTGCCGGCGCGTTCGTGCTGCTGAAGGCCGTCGCGTACTTCTTCGACCGGTACGCCCTGCTGCTGCACGAGAACGAGAAGTTCGTCGGCGCGAGCTACACCGACCTCAACGCGGTGCTGCCGGCCAAGCTCATCCTGCTGTGCATCGCGGTGTTCTGCGCGGTCGCCTTCTTCGCGGGCGCCTTCATGCGCAACGTGCAGCTGCCCGCCATCGCGACCGTCCTGCTGGTGCTCTCCAGCGTGCTCGTCGGCGCCGCGTGGCCCGCGGTGCTGGAGCAGTTCTCGGTCAAGCCGAACGCCATCCAGAAGGAAGCCGAGTCGATCAAGCGCAACATCGCGGCGACGAGGCAGTCGTTCGGGCTGACCGAGGACAAGGTCGAGACCAAGCCCTACGAGGGCAAGCAGACGATCACCAACGACCAGATCAAGACCAACGACCAGGCCACGCTCGGCAACATCCGTCTGCTCGACCCGGCCGTGCTCTCGCGGACCTTCACGCAGTTCCAGCAGCTGCGGCCGTTCTACGGGTTCCCGAACAAGCTCGACGTCGACCGGTACACAGTGGACGGAAGGCTGCGCGACTACATCGTCGCCGTCCGCGAGCTGAAGCTCGACAGCCTGCCGCAGGGCCAGCGCGACTGGATCAACCAGCACCTCATCTACACCCACGGCAACGGCTTCGTCTACGCCGAGGCGAACAAGGTCAACGCGGTCGCCGACCAGACCAACGGCGGCTACCCCGAGTTCAAGGCCGGTGAGGTCGCCCCGGACGGCGCGGTCCGCAACGCCGAGAACGGCATCAAGGTCGACCAGCCCCGCACGTACTACGGCGAGCTGTTCGGCCCGGCCGACTACTCGATCGTCGGTGGCCGTCCGGAGGGCTCGGCCGCCGAGTACGACACGGACGCGAAGTCCTACACCTACACCGGCTCGGGCGGCGTGCCGATCGGCAGCCTGTTCAACAAGCTGGCGTTCGCCGCCTACTACGGCGAGCGGAACATCCTCTTCAACCAGTCGATCGCGGACGAGTCGAAGATCCTGTTCAAGCGCGCGCCGCGGGACCGCGTGCAGGCCGTCGCGCCGTGGCTCACGGTGGACAGCGACCCGTACCCCGCCGTCGTCAACGGCCGCATCACCTGGATCGTCGACGGCTACACCACGCTGGAGAACTACCCGTACGCGCAGCGCACGCAGCTCGGTGACGCGACGAACGACTCGCTCACCGCGGACGGCGTGGTGATCTCGCAGGTCAACAAGCCCGTCAACTACATCCGCAACTCGGTCAAGGCCACTGTGGACGCCTACGACGGCACGGTGAACCTGTACCAGATCGACGACAAGGACCCGGTCCTCAAGGCGTGGATGGGCGTCTTCCCCGGCACGGTCAAGCCGGGCAGCGAGATCTCCGACCAGCTTCGCCAGCACTTCCGCTACCCCGAGGACCTGTTCAAGGTGCAGCGGCAGATCCTGTCGAAGTACCACGTCTCGTCCCCGTCGGACTTCTACTCCGGTGTCGCCTACTGGGCCCCGGCGCAGGACCCGACGATCGACAACGTGACCTCGGCCGACGCGCAGCGCGACGCGGCCGCGAAGCGCAGGGACGCCCAGCCGCCCTTCTACGTGCTCGCCGGTGACCCCGGCGACCCCGGCAAGGTGCGCTTCCAGCTCACCAGCCCGCTGGTCCGCGAGAACCGGGAGTTCATGGCGGCGTACGTCTCCGTGGGATCCGACCCGGACAACTACGGGAAGATCAGCGTGCTGCAACTGACGCAGGACGCGAAGGGCCCGCAGCAGATCCAGACGCAGTTCCTCACGTCCGACAACGTCAGCCGCGAGCTCAACCTGCTGGCGCAGCAGAAGACGACGGTCGTCTACGGCAACCTGCTCACCCTCCCGGTGGGCGGCGCGCTGCTCTACGTCGAACCCGTCTACATCGAACGCGCGTCGAACAACACGTCGTACCCGCAGCTGTCCAAGGTGCTCGTCTGGTACGGCGACCGGGTCGGCTACGCGTCCACGCTGAACGAGGCGCTGGACCAGGTGCTCAGCGGTGCCGGCGCGGTTGTGCCGCCGCCGAGCAACAACAACGGCAACGGCCAGACGTCCACGCCGCCGTCGACCACGCCACCGCCGGTCGGCAACGGGTCGCTGAGCCCCGAACTGCAGAAGGCGATCAACGACATCGGCGCGGCGCTGGACGACATCACCAAGGCGAACCAGAGCGGCAACTTCGCCGAGCTCGGCCAGGCGTACGCACGTCTGGACGACGCGAGGAAGCGGTTCAAGCAGTACAACACCGGTCCCGCCGCACCGCCCGCGGCGAGCCAGTCGTCCGTTGTGCCGAGCCCCACACCGTCAGGCTGACCTGACGATTTGCATCAACGGCTCCACCCCGCGTAAGGTTCTGTTCATACCGACGCGGGGTGGAGCAGCTCGGTAGCTCGCTGGGCTCATAACCCAGAGGTCGCAGGTTCAAATCCTGTCCCCGCTACAAAGCTGGGAAAGCCCTGTCTGCGGAATGCGCAGACAGGGCTTTTTCGCATTGTATTGGGGGCGGAGCCCCCAAGCCCCACCCCGGGGGCAAGCCCCCGGACCCCCAGGACGCCTCGCCTTCGGCATCGGCGGGGCCTGTTGGCCGCATCGGTCTCCCAGAGGCTTCTGACCTGGGGGAACGTGGTTAGAGGGGGGTGGTGGAAAAGGGGTTTTTGGAGGGTGTAGAGTTCTCCTTACAACAGCAAGACAGCAAGACAGCAAGACAAGCTAGAAGCGGCGCGGGGTGGAGCAGCTCGGTAGCTCGCTGGGCTCATAACCCAGAGGTCGCAGGTTCAAATCCTGTCCCCGCTACTAGACGGAAGGCCGGAGTCCTCGGACTCCGGCCTTCTGCTTTGTGCTGATGTTTTCAGGTCATGTTCTCGGCCCAGTACTGGGCGCACAGCATGCTCGAGCAGATCCGGCCCTCCCCGTTGACGGTGCGGTGCTTGCGGATCTGCTTGCCGCAGACCATGCACTCGTCCTTGCCGGCCTGCTCCGGGATGCCCCCGGTCATCCACGCCATCGTGTGCGCCGCGACCTTCTTGTGGTCCAGCCACTTGATGCTCTTCAACATCCCCGACCTCCGTGTCCTGCCACGCCTGCCTGGCAGTGATCATTTTCCCGGTCCGGCGGGCCGAGGAAAGAGGCCGGAGCGCACATCACCGGGTCGTGCGACGAAGGACGCCCGTCCGTCCATTCGGGTGGCTCCGGCCGGTGAGAGCCGTACCGCCGATCGAGTGAGGGCCGAAGGCTTTCGCTTCCGCCGAAGGCTTTTTCCATCCGGGATGGACACGGACGGTCAAGCGGCCAAACGCGTGAGGCGCGGAAACTGCCGCTTACTCAGCGAGACTTTCGTTGCTCCGCATGGCCCATCAGACTAGCCCGGTGATCAGCCACAGTGGACAGAACGGCTGACCATTGTGGACAGCTTCCCCCAGACGTGGGAACGTTGTCGTTGTGTCAGACCTGAATGCGACCGCAGCCGCCCTGCTCGGGCTGCTGCACGACGGACCCAAGACCGGTGGCCAGTTGGTGGCGGAGGCGGGAGAGCGCTTCGGTGCGTTCTTCAGCGTGACCCGCAGCCAGGTGTACCGCGAGCTGCCCGCGCTGGCCGACCAGGGCCTGCTGCGCCTCGGCAAGCAAGGACCGCGGTCCAGCCAGCAGTACGTCCTGACCGCGGCCGGCAAGAAGGCCTTCAAGAACTGGCTGCTGTCCGAGCCCGGCCCCGACCACCTGCGCAGCCCGCTCATCCTGCGCCTGGTGCACGCCGGCTCGCTGACGGCGAAGCAGCGCGAGGCCCTGATCACGACCGCGCGCACGACGTACGGCCAGGAGCAGGAGAGCGCGCGCAGCGCCGCCAAGTCGGCGGAGGACCCCTACGCCAAGGCGGTGGCCGAGTTCGGCCTGGCCCACGCCAAGGCCGTGCTGAAGCTGCTCGACGCCATCCCCACCGCGTGAGAGCGGTGGCCGCGGGCTGACGCCGGCCGCTTCCGGCGCCCGTCCGGGTGCCGGAAGCGTGCGACGCCGGCCCACGGCCACCGCGCGGAGGAACACGAGCGAAGCACCGGTCGCGAACAACGACCGGTGCTGGCGTAATCTTTTGCCGTGAACCCGGACGTCGAAGCAGACATCAAGGAACTCTCCGCCACTCTTTCCAGCATCGAGGCGGTGATGGACCTCGATGGACTGCGCGCCCAGGTCGCGGACCTCGAGGAGCAGGCGGCCCGCCCCGACCTTTGGGACGACCAGGAGAAGGCGCAGAAGGTCACCAGCCAGCTCTCGCACAAGCAGGGCGAGCTGCGCCGCGTCACCGGCCTGCGCGAACGCCTGGACGACCTCCCGCTGCTCTACGAGCTCGCCGAGGAAGCCGAGGACGCGGACGCCCACGCCGACGCAGACAACGAGCGGACCAAGCTGCGCGGGGAGATCGCCGGCCTCGAAGTCCGCACGCTGCTGTCGGGCGAGTACGACGAGCGCAACGCGCTGGTCACCATCCGCGCCGAGGCCGGTGGCGTCGACGCCGCGGACTTCGCCGAGATGCTGCTGCGCATGTACTCGCGCTGGGCCGAGCGCCACAACTACGGCGTCGAGGTGTTCGACACCTCCTACGCGGAAGAGGCGGGCATCAAGTCCGCGACGTTCCGCGTCACCGCCCCGTACGCCTACGGCACGTTGAGCGTCGAGCAGGGCACGCACCGCCTGGTGCGCATTTCGCCGTTCGACAACCAGGGCCGCCGCCAGACCTCGTTCGCCGGCGTCGAGGTCGTGCCGGTCGTCGAGCAGACCGACCACGTCGAGATCGACGAGAAGGACCTGCGCGTCGACGTCTACCGCTCCTCCGGTCCCGGTGGCCAGGGCGTCAACACGACCGACTCGGCGGTGCGCCTCACGCACATCCCGACCGGCATCGTGGTCTCCTGCCAGAACGAGCGCTCGCAGTTGCAGAACAAGGCCACGGCCATGGCCGTCCTGCAGGCGAAGCTGCTCGAGCGGCGCCGCCAGGAGGAGCAGGCCAAGATGGACGCGCTCAAGGACTCCGGCTCGAGCTGGGGCAACCAGATGCGCTCCTACGTGCTGCACCCGTACCAGATGGTGAAGGACCTGCGGACCGAGCACGAGGTCGGCAACCCGTCGGCGGTGCTGGACGGGGAGATCGACGACTTCCTCGAGGCCGGCATCCGGTGGCGCAAGCAGTCCCAGCAGGGGTAGGCGAGTTCCGCGGCCTCGTGCACGAGGCCGCGCGACGTGCCGGTGGCGAGGTCACCCGCTGGTGCGAGCCGGAAGTCACTCCGAACTTCTACGCCGCGCACGTCGAGTACGGCGACCATCGGCCGGGGGTCGCCGTACTGCGCTCGCACGCCGGCGACGTGGCTCTCGCAGTCGGTCACGACCGGCAGCCACTGGTGTTCGCCGATGACGCGGCGCTCCTGAGCGTGCTCTCCGAGCTGGGCTTGCGCGTGCGCACGTCCGCGGAGTTGCGTCGACCGTTCCAGGCAGCGGAGTGGCCCCTTCTCGACGTTCGCGATGTGCGGTACTGGCGTCCGCACACCGTCGGCGAGGCGCTCTTCAACCGGTGGGACTGACTCCTCCGGTACCGTCCAGTGGTCCGAACGTGCCCAGTGGTCCGAATGAGCACTGGCGTCCACCGGTAGTGGTGGCCCGACCACGGCGTGTTGAGGTTGCCGACCGCCTTTCCGGGGGCGGGAGTTAACCGGAACGGGGGCTTTACCCCGGACATGAGTAGACTCGCGCCTCGTGATTCGCCTCGAACACGTTTCCAAGGTCTACAAGACCTCCACGCGCCCCGCGCTCGACGACGTGTCCGTCGAGATGGAGAAGGGCGAGTTCGTGTTCCTCATCGGGCCTTCCGGGTCCGGTAAGTCGACCTTCCTGCGCCTGCTGCTGCGCGAAGAGGTGCCGACCAGGGGACGCGTCTACGTCTCCAACTTCGACGTCGCCAAGATGTCGCGGCGCAGGGTCCCCCGCCTGCGCCAGTCCATCGGCTGCGTGTTCCAGGACTTCCGCCTGCTGCCGACGAAGACGGTCGCCGAGAACGTGGCTTTCGCGCTGGAGGTCATCGGCAAGCCCCGCAACACCATCGTGAAGGTGGTGCCCGAGGTGCTGCAGCTCGTGGGCCTCGACGGCAAGGAGGACCGGTTCCCGACCGAGCTCTCCGGTGGTGAGCAGCAGCGCGTCGCCATCGCGCGCGCGTTCGTGAACCGCCCGCTGGTGCTGATCGCCGACGAGCCGACCGGAAACCTGGACCCCGACACGAGCCAGGACATCATGTTGCTGCTGGAGCGGATCAACCGCACCGGCACGACCGTCATCATGGCCACCCACGACCACGGGATCGTCGACTCGATGCGCCGCCGCGTGGTGGAGCTGTCGTACGGCAAGGTCGTCCGCGATGACGCGCGCGGTGTCTACGGCGTCGGCCGTTAGACACTCCTCACCCCCGACCCCCAAGGAACCCCGCCCCCGATGCGTACCAGCTTCGTGTTCAGCGAGGTCGTCACCGGACTTCGCCGGAACGTCACGATGACGATCGCGATGATCCTCACGACCGCCATCTCGCTCGGGCTGCTCGGCGGTGGCCTGCTCGTCGTCCGCATGGTCGACAAGATGCAGGCCAACTACGCGGGCAAGCTCGAGGTCTCCGTGCTGCTGACCAACGACGTCAGCGCCAACGACAAGGACTGCACGCAGCAGCCCTGCTCGGGGCTGCGCTCCCAGCTCGAGCAGACCTCCGGCGTCGAGACCGTGGTGTTCCAGAACCGCGACGAGGGCTTCGAGCGCTTCAAGCGCATCTTCGAGGCGCAGCCGGAGCTGCTCAAGCTCGCGCGGCCGGAGGCGATCCCGGCGACGTTCCGCGTCAAGCTCGAGGACCCGGAGCGCACCGACGTCATCCGGCAGGCCTTCGAGGGCAAGCCGGGCGTGAAGGCCGTCGACGACCAGGGCAAGTTCCTCGAGCGGTTCTTCGAGGGGCTCAACGGTCTGCGCGACGTCGCCCTGATCCTCGCGCTCATCCAGGCGTTCGCCGCGCTGCTGCTGATCTCCAACACCATCCAGGTGTCGGCGTTCACCCGGCGCGTCGAGGTCGGCATCATGCGCCTGGTCGGCGCGACCCGGTGGTACACGCAGCTCCCGTTCCTCATCGAGGCGGTCGTCGCGGGCATCATCGGCGCGGTCACCGCGGTCGCCGGCCTGGTGCTGTTCAAGGCGTTCTTCCTCGACCGGATCACCAGGAACCTCACGGAGTCGGGCCTCATCCCGCCGACGGGGTACCTGGACATCCTGTTCGTGTCGCCGTGGCTGTTCCTCGTCGCGATCGTCATCTCGGCGACCACCGGCTACGTGACGCTGCGCCTCTACGTGCGGCTTTAACGACTTTGCCGACCACGTAAAGTTGTCGCCATGGTCAAGGAACGCGGGCAGAAGGTCATCGCGTCGAACCGCAAGGCTCGGCACGACTGGGCCATTCTCGACACCTACGAGGCGGGCATCCAGCTCGTCGGCACCGAGGTGAAGAGCCTGCGCATGGGGCGGGCGTCCCTCGTGGACGCCTTCGCCCAGGTCGACGACGGCGAGATCTGGTTGCACGCGTTGCACATCCCGGAGTACGTCGCGGGGACCTGGACGAACCACGAGGTCCGGCGCAAGCGCAAGCTCCTGCTGCACAAGTCGGAGATCGAGCGGCTGATCGGCAAGACCAAGGAGTCCGGTCTGTCGCTCATCCCGCTGCAGATGTACTTCAAGGACGGCTACGTCAAGGTCGAGATCGCCCTCGCGAAGGGCAAGAAGGCCTACGACAAGCGCCAGGACATCGCCAAGCGCGACGCCAACCGCGAGATCGCCAAGGCGCACGGCCGTGCGCTGAAGGGCCGTTACTGATGGCACTGGTGGACGTCCACGTCCACTTCATGCCGCAGAACGTCCTGGACAAGGTGTGGGCGTACTTCGACCGCGTCCGCGAGTCCGGGATCGACTGGTACATCCACTACCGCACGGACGAAGACGCCCGGCTCACCGCGTTGCGGGAGTTGGGCGTCGTCGCGTTCGCGCCGCTGGTCTACCCGCACAGGCCCGGCATGGCTCGGTGGCTGAACGAGTGGGTGGCCGGGTTCGCCGCACGCGTGCCCGAGGCGGTGCCCACGGGCACGTTCTACGCGGAACCCGGCGCCGGGGAGTACGTGCGCGAGGCGCTGGAAGCCGGTGCGCGGTGCTTCAAGTCGCACGTCCAGGTCGGCGGCTACGACCCGCGGGACGACCTGCTCGGCGGCGTCTGGGGCCTGCTCGCCGAAGCCGGGGTGCCGGTGGTGGTGCACTGCGGCAACGGCCCGATACCGGGCGAGTTCACCGGGCTCGACGTCTTCGAAGGCGTGCTGCGGAAGCACCCCCGGCTCACCGCCGTGGTCGCGCACGCCGGGATGCCCGACTACGCGGCCGCGCTGGACCTGGTCGAGCGCTACCCGAACGTGCACGTCGACACCACGATGGTGGGCACTCCGTTCACCGAGCAGCTCGTGCCGCTGCCCGCCTGGTGGAGCTCCCGGATCGCCGGCTTGGCCGACAGGGTGGTGCTGGGGAGCGACTTCCCGAACATCCCGTACCCGTACGAGGTGCAGCTCGACGCCATCCGGTCGTGGGGCCTCGACGCCGCCGCCGAACGGGCGGTCCTGCACGACAACGGCGCCCGCCTGCTTCAGCTGTCCAGGTAGGCCAGGACGGCGCGCACGCGGCGGTGCTCGGAGTTCGACGGCTCCAGGCCGAGCTTGGCGAAGATGTTGCCGACGTGCTTCTCCACGGCGCCGTCGGACACGACGAGCGTGCCCGCGATGGCGGTGTTGGACAAACCCTGCGCCATCAGCCCGAGCACCTCGCGTTCGCGGGGCGTCAACGAGTCGACAGGGCTCTTCTTGCTGCGCACCATGAGCTGCGTGATCACCTCGTGGTCGATGCTCGTGCCGCCGTCGGCGACCCTGCGCACCGCGTCGACGAACTCCTTCACGTCCGCGACCCGTTCCTTGAGCAGGTAGCCGACCCCGCTCGCGCCGCCCGCGAGGAGCTCCACGGCGTAGCGCTCCTCCACGTACTGCGACAGCACCAGGACCGGAAGCCCGGGATGGCGGCGGCGGGCCTCGATGGCGGCCCGCAGCCCTTCGTCGGTGAACGTCGGCGGCATCCGCACGTCCACCACGCACAGGTCCGGCCGGTGCTCGGTGACGGCGTCGAGCAGCCCGTCGCCGTCCTCCACGGCCGCGACGGTCTCGATGCCCACGTCGGCGAGCAGCCGCTGCACGCCCTCCCTCAACAGCACCGAGTCCTCGGCGATCACCACGCGCACGGCAACTCCGCTCGAATCACGGTCGGCCCACCGGCGGGGCTGACGACGACAACCACACCGTCGATCGTGGCAGCCCGGTCGGCCAAACCGGCGAGCCCGCCGCCCGGCTTCAGCTCGGCGCCGCCCTGACCGTTGTCGGTGACCTCCACCAGCACGCCCGTCTCCACCCGCTGGACCCGCACGGTCGCCTTGGTGCCGTTGGAGTGCTTGGTGATGTTCGTGAGCGCCTCGCCGACGGTGAAGTACGCGGCGCTCTCCACCGCCGTCGGCGGCCGCGGCTCCACGTCGACCTGCAGGTCAACCTCGATCGGCAGGCGCGCGGCCAGCGCGGACAGCGCGGCGTCGAGCCCGCGGTCGCCCAGCACGGACGGGTAGATGCCGCGGGCCAGGTCGCGCAGCTCCTTGATGGCGAGCTTGGCGTCCGCGTGCGCCTCCGCGATGAGCACGGCGGCCCCCTCCGGATCGGAGTCCATCTTGGACTTCGCCCGGCCGAGGCCCATCGCCACCGCCACGAGCCGTTGCTGCGCGCCGTCGTGCAGGTCGCGTTCGATGCGCCGGCGTTCCGCCTCGGCCGCCTCGACCCCGCGCGCCCGGCTGGACTGCAGCCGTTCGGCCTCGATGGCGAGCGCGTCGGCGCGCGTCGGGCCGAGCATGGCGCGCGCGAACTTGCCGTGCAGCACGCCGAGCCGCCTGGTGCCGATGATCGCGACCGGCAGCAGCGCCAGCCCCATCACCGCGACGGGCAGCGCCGACGCGAACGAGTCGATGGTCCAGAACTCGCCCACGACGACCGCGAACGACGCGTGACCGATCCAGAACGGCGCCGCGACGAGCGCCGCCACGACCGACCACAACGCGACGACGAAGGCGAACTCGAGGACACCCACCGGCAGGAGCAGCAGCAGGTAGCCGAAGTCGCGCCAGGTGGCCGGGTCGGTGAACTGGTGCTTCCACCGCTGCCAGAGCGTGCCGTCCACCTTCTCGCGGTACGGCCGGGGGACGTCCGTGCCCAGCGCCGCCCGCACCCAGGCCCGCTCCACCGTCGCGCCACCCCGCACCACGTTCATCGCGAGCCAGAGGATCGGCAGGCCGACCCACAGGACCGATGTCGCGAGCCCGACCACCGTCAGCACGACGGAGAGGGTGAACCAGAAGATGCCGGTCACCAGGTTGGTCAGCAGGTAGAACCCGGCTGCGAGCGCGTTCGGTTTCCTCATGCCGTCCATCGTGTCGTTCCCGCTGGTCAGGGACCATGTGGCTAGCTATGCGGTCCGGGGTGGGGACAGCCCTACCTGCCTCGGGAAGAACTGGCTGGCGCCCATCGTTATGCTATGCGTACCACTACGAGGGGGTGAACGGTTTCGACTGTGGACGTTGATTCAGGGGAAGCGTGCCGGTGCAGGCGAGAGACCACCGCAAGCGTCATCGCAAACCAATAAGCGCCGAGTCTAACGACAAGCGCGCGTTCGCTCTCGCCGCCTGAGGCGAGTAGCAACGCTGTCGGCCTAGGAGCGCCTTCGGCCTAGTGTCCGGCATCAGCTAGAGGGCTTACCGGCAGTCCCGGTCGCGGGGACTGTTCGGGACACTCACAGCGACTGGGCCCGTCACACCAGCTCGTTCGCGTGACTGGTGGGGCCGAGCAGAGGCAGAGCGGACTGCGCACGGAGAAGCCCTGATGAGCCGCCACAGGACCCGGGTTCGATTCCCGGCACCTCCACCAAGTCAGTCATTGCACGAACCGTTCGGGGTCGTATCCGCTGGTAAGGCGGGTGCGGCCCCGTCGTCGTCGCGGGGTTGGGCGATGTGGAAGACCAGGGTGAGCCGGTGGGGTCCCGGTGATGGTGACCTTCTCGACCAGCGCCGTGGCCTGGCCGCTGCTGCCCGACGCGATCTTCGTGGCGGACGGCGACGTCCTCACCTCGGCCGGTGTGACGGCGGGCATGGACCTCGCGCTGGCGCTGGTCGAACGCGACTACGGCGCCGATCTGGCCCGGACCGTCGCGCGTGGCCTGGTCATGTTCATGCAACGGCCCGGTGGTCAGTCGCAGTTCTCGGCGCCGTTGCGGGTGCGGGCGCCGCGCACACCGGCGGTGCGGGAGGTCGTCGGCCTGGTGTCGGCGCAGCCCGCGCTCGGCCACAGCCCGCGGTCGCTCGCGGCACGGGCCGGGTCAGCGTGCGGCGCCTGGCCCGCGTGTTCGCCAGTGAGCTGGACACCACGCCCGCGAGGTTCGTGGACAGGTCCGGCTGGACCACGCAAGGCGTTGCTCGACGCGGGGCACGGGGTGGTGCAGGCGGCGCGGCTGGCCGGGTTCGGCAGCACCGAGACCATGCAGCGGGTGTTCGTGGCGCGGTTCGGGGCCTCGCCCAACGAGTACCGGGCGCAGTTCGGCAGCACCCGCGGGTGCCCGGCGGGGGCGCTGGAGGCGGCGGCACGAGGGGTGGGCGTCAGGACCAGTCCTTGACTGAGATGACGCCGGACAGCGACCGCAGGAAGTCGGCCGCGTCGAACATCGCGCCCGCCGAGGCGACTCCCGCGGCCCGGTGGCGGCCGGTGAGCAGGCGTGCGACCGCCTCGACCGCCAACGGCGCGCTCACCCCGTAGATGTCACGTCCGCCGGCGGTCCACCGGCGCTCCTCACCGGCCCGGCGCACGCGCACGTCCACCTCGAAGGTCTCCGGCTCCCGCCGTCGCGCGGCCTCCTGCAGGCCCTGGGCCGCGGCGGCCGACATGTAGGAGGTGACGGAGGGGATCGGCAGGTGGCTGGGGATCGTGACGACGTCGGCCATCGAGAACTCGCCGATCACCTCGCGGGGGCCGCCGACGAAGTCCCAGGTGAGGGTCGCCGGGGTGGCGGAGTGGTACGCCAGCGCGCCGTCGTGGAAGCGGACCCGCCGGCCGCCGCGGCGGTCGCGGGACACCGCGCCCGCGGTGAGCGTGCCCGCCGTGGGCTGCCAGCCGCTGAGGCCGTAGGCGATGTGCGCCTCGTCGGCGGTCGTCCAGCCGGTCATGGCGGCGGTGACCAGCAGGTCCGCCAAGCCGCCGAAGAACGCCATCGCGGGCACGACGGGCACCGAGGCGCCACGGGCGAACGTGTCCGCGTTCGCCTCGATCTCCGCGGCCACGTCGACGTACGGGAGGCCGGCGCGTTCGGCCGCGGCGATCAGCGGGAGAGCCGTCACGGCGAACGGACCGGCGGTGTTGATCACGGCGTCGGCCCCGGCCAGCGCCCGGTCGAGGGCGGCGGGGTCGTCGGCCGTCGCCTGGGCGCGGCCGAAGGGGAGCGGTGTGAAACCGCGCTTCTCCAGCTCCGCCAAGACGAAACGACCTGTGTGCCCGGACGCTCCGTAAACCGCAACCTTGTGTCCCATGTGGACTATCCAAGCCGCGGGGAGCGCGGTGAGCCAGTGTCCGGAACGACACGATGCGTACACTTCCGGACATGCTCGCGTTCGCCGTGACCGAGGGGATGCTGCACTTCGAGCTGGCTGCCGCCTACGAGATCTTCACCGCGCCCCAGCTCGACTACCGGGTGGTCGTGTGCGGCAACGCGCCGGTGCGCGCCGGCAGGTTCACGCTGGAGCCGGACCTGCCCCTCGACCGCCTCGACCAGGCCGGCACCGTGGTCGTGCCCGGCATCGCGGACGTGGACGAGCCGATCGCCCCGGAGCTCGTCCGCGCCGTCAGGAGGGCGCACGAGAAGGGCGCGCGGATCGTGTCGTTGTGCACCGGCGCGTTCGTGCTGGCCGAAGCGGGGCTGCTCGACGGGCTGCGGGCGACCACGCACTGGGCGCACACCGGCGTGATGGCGCAGCGGTATCCACGAGTCCGGGTCGACCCGGACGTGCTGTACGTCGACAACGGCCGGGTGCTCACGAGCGCGGGCAAGGCGGCGGCGATCGACCTGAGCCTGCACCTGATCCGCGCCGACCACGGCACCGCCACCGCGAACACGGCGGCGCGCAGGCTCGTCGTGCCACCGCATCGCGACGGCGGGCAGGCGCAGTTCGTGCCGGCACCCGTGCCGTCCGCTGAAGGGCATCCGCTCACGGAGCTGTTCGACTGGGCCTCGGCGCGGCTCGACCGGAGGATCACCGTCGAGGACCTGGCGCGCCGGGCGCACATGAGCTCGCGCCACCTCACCCGGCTCTTCAGGTCCGTGACGGGCACCACGCCGTTGCAGTGGTTGCACTCCCAGCGGATCCGGCGCGCGCAGGAGCTGCTGGAGATGACGGACGACAGCGTGGACATGATCGCCGAGGCGTCCGGCATGGGCACGGCCACGACGCTGCGCAGGCACTTCCACCGGACCGTCGGTGTGCCACCGGACACATACCGCCGCACGTTCCGCCCGGTTGGCGGCCACCAGGTCAGCGGGGGAACGTTAAGTTGACCGGATGAGCAACCAACAGCGCATCGGGGCGCGGGTGTTGCGGCGCAAGCCGATCGACCAGCTGACCCACCCGGGCAGCGAGCTCAAGCGCACCTTGGGTGTCGGCCACCTCACCATGATCAGCATCGGCGCCACGCTCGGCACCGGCATCTTCGTCGTGCTGGGCGAGGCGGTGCCGCTCGCCGGTCCCGCGATCGTGGTGTCGTTCGTGCTGGCCGGCATCACCGCCTTGTTCTCCGCGCTGTCGTACGCCGAGCTCGCGGGTCTCATCCCGGCGTCCGGCTCCTCGTACTCCTACACCTACGCCACGCTCGGCGAGATCGTCGCTTGGGTCTGCGGGTGGTGTCTCGTCCTCGAGTACGGCGTCTCGGTCGCGGCCGTCGCGGTCGGGTGGGGGCAGTACATCAACGAGCTGCTGCACCTCGTGCTGGGCGTGCGGATCCCGGACGCGCTGAGCCAGCCGCCGGGTGCGGGCGGGATCGTCAACATCCCGGCCGTGCTGGTGGTGGTCCTCTCGATGCTGGTGCTGCTGGGCGGCGCCAGGGGAAGCGCGCGCACGAACACGATCCTGGTGTGGGTCAAGGTCGGCGCGTTGCTGATGTTCTGCGCGGTCGCGTTCACGGCGTTCAAGGCGGGCAACCTGCAGCCGTTGTTCCCGTTGGGGCTGGCCGGCATGAGTGCCGGCGCGGCCACGTTGTTCTTCTCCTACATCGGGTTCGACGCCGCCTCGACCGCCGGTGAGGAGGCGGAGAACCCGCAGCGCGACCTGCCGCGCGCGATCATCCTGTCCCTGGTCGTCATCACCGCGCTCTACTGCGCCGTCGCGCTGGCCGCGGTCGGTGCGATGCCGTGGCAGACGTTCGAGGGCACGGAGGCCGCGCTGAGCCGGGTGCTCACGGACAACGTCGACGGCGCGATCTGGCCGATCCTGCTGTCGGTCGGCGCCGTGGTCGCCACGACCTCGGTCGTGCTGACCGTCCTCTACGGACAGACGCGCATCCTGTACGCCATGTCGCGTGATGGGCTGGTACCGCCGATCTTCGCGAAGCTCAGCCCGCGCACCGGTGTGCCGTTCGCCAACACAGTCGTCGTCGGCCTGTTCATCGCCGTGCTCGCCGCACTGGTGCCGTTGGGGTCGCTGGCGGACGCGACGAGCATCGGCACGCTGTTCGCGTTCGGGCTGGTCAACGTCGCGGTGATCATCCTGCGGCGCACCGAGCCGGACCGCCAGCGCAGCTTCCGGGTGCCGTTCTCGCCGGTCACACCGTTGCTGGGGCTGGCTTTCTGCGTCTACATGATGTTCAGCCTCGGACTGGACACGTGGATCGCGTTCCTCGGCTGGATGGCGCTCGGGTTCGTCGTCTACTTCGGCTACAGCGTGCGGAAGGCCCGCCTCGAAGGTCACGTCAAGGACTGAAGCTCCCGCCGGAGGTTGGTCCGCGCGGCGGCGTCCCAGAGCTGCCGCGCGGGCTCGGTCACGAAGAGGTTCTCGCGGTCGAGCAGGGTTTTCAGCACCTTCGCCCGGCCCGCCCGCCACGTCCGGTCGTCGTAGCGCGCGTACTCCTGCCGCACGGCGGAGCTGTAGCGGTCGTAGTGCTCCGGTTCGGAGCCGAGGATCGCCAGGTCGGCGTCGAGCAGCACGTGCGCCAGCGGGTCGTCGGACGAGTGCGTGATCGTGGCCAGCACCAGCGACTCCACCCGCGCGATGTGCCGTTCGTCCAGCCCGGCCAGGCGTTCGCGCGCCCAGGCGGCGGACGCGCGTTCGTCCTCGCCCGGTGCGCCGTCGTAGATCACGTCGTGCGCGCAGGCGGCCAGCGCGAGGACCGCGCGCTCCTCGGTCGTGAACGCGAAGGCGTCGGCCAGCGCCGACGAGTCGCGGACGACGGAGACCACGTGGAAGGTGTTGTGGTAGGCGCGATGCGGCTCGGCGTAGCGCTCCATCAGATCGCCCGCGTCCGGCGTGCCGCCGAGCACGCGCACCGCGTCGTCCCAGATCCTTCTCACTTGGCCTGCTCCTCTTCGACGACGTCCGCGGCGGACCTGCTGCCGCCCACCGGTGGTCACCTGCTCCTGTCCCAGGGGCGCTCGGGCCAGTGGTGCTTGGGGTACCTGCCCTTCAGCTCGCTGCGCACCTTCAGGTAGCCGTTGCGCCAGAACGACCTGAGGTCGCTCGTCACGGCGGTGGGGCGGCCGGCGGGGGAGAGCAGGTGCACCACCACCGGGACCCCCGCGATCTGCGGTGTGTCGGCCCACTTCATCGCGTCCTGGATGCGGACCGAGAGAACCGGCTGGTCCTGGGTGTAGTCGACCTTGCCCTGGCCGATGCGCTCCGGGGCGAGCTTGTCGAACTCCGCTCCCTCCGGCCACGGCAGCAGGCTTCTGAGCAGGGCCACTGTGTCGATCTTCGCCAGGTCGGAGCGCTTGCGCGCCTTGCCCAGGTCGATCGCGCGGATCAGGTGCTCGTCGTCGACGCTCGGCCAGTCCCTGGTCCTGTGCAGGAACGCCATGCGCTCGCGCAGCCGCTGGGCGGCGTCGGTCCACTTGAGCAGGCCCAGGCCTTCGGTCTCGAGGCCGAGGCGGAGCGCCTCCTGCGACTTGGCGAGGTCGTTGAGCGGCCGCTCGTCGAGGGTGATCGCGCCGAGCTTGCGGACCTGGTTCGCGATGACGTCGCCGTTCCAGCGGATGTCCTCGACCGTGTGCACGAGGGCCGCGGCGGCGGTGACGGCGAGCTCTTCGTCGGCGGGGGCGGCGAGGCGGATGCGGCCGTGCTTGCTGCCCGGTTCGCGGTCGGCGATCGCGACCGCCAGCCACTTCGCGTGCGAGTCGGTGTGCTCGACCGCCGTGCCGTTCGCCATCAGGTAGACGTTGCTGTTCTTGGACCGGCGTTTCGCCAGCCGTTCCGGGTAGGCGAGTGCGACGACGAGCGCCGGGTCGCCGTGGCCCTCGGGGTGGGTGCCCGGCGTGCCGGTGCCGAGCTTCTCCAGCTTCTTGACCTCCTGGCGCCACTTGCCGGGGGACTTCAACGCGGTCGCGAGGTCGTTCGTGGCGGGGTGGGCGCTGTCGTCGAGCAGCGCCACGACCTCGGCGGCGGTCCGGTTGCCCGCGAGGGCGCTGCCGTCGATGAGGGCGCGGCCGAGACGGGGGTGCAGGCCGACGTTCGCGATGCGGTCGCGGCGGCCGGGTTCGAGCGCGCCGATGGCGCCGAGCGTTTCCCGCGCCGCCTTGAGCGCGCCCTCGGGAGGGGCGTCCCACCAGTTCAGGCCGCTGCCGTCCGGGGTGCCCCACACCGCGAGCTCCAGGGCGAGCCTGGTGAGGTCGGCGGTCTTGATCTCCGGTTCCGGGTAGCGGGGGAGCGTCGAGTGCTCGTGCTCGGGCCAGCAGCGGTAGACGCGGCCGGGGGCCTCCCGGCCCGCTCGTCCGGCGCGCTGGTCGGCGACCGCCTGGGAGACCCGGATCGTGGCGAGACCGGCGAGCCCCCTGCGGTGGTCGACCCGCGGCACGCGCGCCAGGCCCGCGTCGACCACGGCCCGCACACCGGGGACGGTGAGGCTGGACTCGGCGATGCTCGTGGCGAGCACCACCCGCTGGCGGTGGCCGGGCCGCAGCGCGGCGTCCTGGGTCTGGGCGCTGAGCTGGCCGTGCAGGACCACGGTGTCCGCGTCGAGCAGAGCCGCCGTGCGGTTGATCTCCCGGACACCGGGCAGGAAGGCGAGCACGTCGCCGTCCACTTCGGACAACGCCTTCGCGACGGCTCTGGCGACGGTGTTCTCGACGTGCTCGTTGCGCGCGGGCGGGACGTAGGTGATCTCCGTCGGGAACATCCGCGACTCGGTGTGCAGGACCGGGGCGCCGAGCAGCTCGGAGAGCCGCTGGGCGGCGACGGTCGCGCTCGTGGCGAGGAGCTTCAGGTCGGGACGCAGACCCGCCCTGGCGTCCAGCAGGAGCGAGAGCAGCAGGTCGGCGTCGAGGTGGCGTTCGTGGCACTCGTCGAGCAGGACCGTGCCGACGCCGGCGAGCTCCTGGTCGTGCTGGAGCCTGCGCACGAGCAGGCCGCTGGTCACGACCTCGACGCGGGTGTGGGCGCTGGTCCTGCGGTCACCGCGGACCGAGTAGCCGACGGTGTGGCCGACCGGCTCGCCGAGCAGGCTCGCCATGCGCGCGGCGGCGGCTCGGGCGGCGATCCGGCGCGGCTCGGCGACGAGGACCTTGCCGTCGAACTCGTCGTGCAGGGCCAGCGGGACCAGCGTCGTCTTGCCGGTTCCCGGTGGCGCGACCAGCACAGCCGCCCCGTGCCGCCGGAGCTGTTCGAGGAGTTCGGGCAGGACCGGCTTGACCGGGAGATCGGGCAGGTGCACGCCGTCGAGTGTGTCAGGGTGGGCACATGGGGATGATGGGCGTGGTGTCCGGACTGGTGTCCGCGTTGCGGTCCGCGCGGACCATGACGCAGTGGCAGCACGTGGCGAGGCTGTCGGCTTCGTCGGAGGCCGCGTCCGTGCTGGTCGTCGTGCCGGCGCGCGACGAGGAGGCCGCGCTGCCCTCGTTGCTGCCCGGTCTGGTCGGACGGCCTGGCGTGCGCGTCGTGGTGGTGAACGACGCCTCCGGGGACGCGACGGCGTCCGTCGCCCGGTCGCTGGGGGCCGAGGTGGTCGAGTCGTCCGGTCCCGCCGAGGGCTGGGCGGGCAAGACGCACGCGATGCACCTCGGTGTCCAGGGCGCCCGCGACGAGGAGTGGCTGCTGTTCGTGGACGCGGACGTGACGTTCGCGCCCGAGCTGGTGGGCAGGCTGGTCGCGACGGCGGCGGAGCTGGGCGCGGACCTCGTGTCGTCGTCGGGTCGCGGCAGCGGGCCGGCGTGGTGGTTCCTGCTGCCGGCGTTCAACACGCTGGTCTTCGAGGGCTCGCCGCCGGACGGCCGCGGCGCCACGGCGCTCGCGGTCGGGCACTGCGTGCTGGTGCGGCGGTCCGCGTTCCACGCGGCCGGCGGCTGGAAGGCGCTCGCCGGGACCTGCGCGGACGACGTCGGATTGGCGACCCTGCTCAGGGACGCCGGCGGGGTCGTGCGGTTCGTCGACGCCTCCGCGCTGCTCACGACCTCGGGCATCGACACGTTCGGGGACTGCTGGCGGTCGTTGCGCAAGAGCATCCAGCCGACGTTCCGGGAGATGTTCGGGGTGTGGGCGCGTCCGCTGCTGGTGGTCGCCGGGCTGCTGCACCTGGCGTACGGGCTGGTCCCGGTGCTGCGGTGGCGGTCGCCGTGGTCGTGGCTCGCGTGGTTCGCGCAGGCCGTGCCGCACCGCGAGTTCGTGCGGCGCGTGGGCCAGCCGCAGGTCTCCGCCGTGCTGGCGCCGCTGTCGTGGGCGACGATCGGGGTGTTCCTGCTGGACTGCGCACTGCGTCCAGGAGCTTCGTGGAAGGGCCGTCGAGTTGGTTGACCCGTTGCGCGATCCGGACGACCCGGAGCTGCTGGACCCGTACCAGTCGCGGTCGCTCGCGATCCTGGTGGAGGGCGCGCGGCTCGCGTCCGGCGCGGTCAGGTACGGCAAGGTCGGGCGGGTCGGCTCCGCGGCCGTGGTGATCAACCGGGAGAACCCGCTGCCGTCCGGCAACTTCGGCTGCGCGCTCGACGGGTCGTCGGTCGAGGTCGCCTCGACGCTGCTGCAGCTCGAGCACACGTTCGCCGCGGTGGGGCGGGCGGAGGCGGTGGTGTACGCGTCGCCGACGACCGTGGACGAGATCGAGGGCATCGCCGACGACTCCGGCTGGTACGCGGTCGAGGAGCTGCTGACCGTGGTCCACCGCGGCCCCGCCCGCGTGGAGGGGGTGCGGCGGGCGGTCGACGCCGACCTGCCGGGCATCGTCGAGCTGCTGTCCGACGAGCTGGTCGGCAACCGGGAACGGCTGTCCCGCTGGCTCGGGCACCGGATGGACGACCCGCGCTGCACGCTCCTGGTGGCCGACGACGGCGACCGCATCGGCGGGTTCGCGTCGGGGTTCGCCGAACGCGGTGTGGGCCTCGTGGAGCAGTGCGTCGTGCGTCCGGCGCGGCGGCGTCGCGGGGTCGGGCGATCGCTGGTGGTGTCCACTGTCGCGACCTTGCGCTCCGCCGGTGCGGCGCTGGTCGCCTCCCAGGTCGACGAGGGCCCGGGAGAGCGGTTCGCCGAGGCGTGCGGGTTCGTCGCGGCGTATCCGGTGACGGCGTATGTACGCAGGGTGGATGAGCTGCTCGACTGAGTTGCTTAGTTGCCGCGTGACATATCCTTAGCAGGGCTAAGGGAGGCTTTGTGCGCGAGCGGTTGCCGGTCGAGGTGTGGGTTCTGGTCGCGGCGAGTTTCATCATCGCCGTGGGGTTCGGGATCGTCGCACCCGTTCTGCCGGTGTACGCGGCTTCGTTCGGCGTGGGTCACACGGCGGTCGCGGCTCTGATCAGTGCTTTCGCGTTCGTCCGGCTGGCGTTCGCGCCGATGAGCGGCAAGCTCGTCAACCGGTTCGGCGAGCCGAAGGTCTACATCGTCGGCATCCTCATCGTCGCGGTCGGCACCGCGATGTGCGGGTTCGCGTCGAGCTACGCCGAGATGCTGTCGTGGCGGGCGCTCGCCGGCGTCGGGTCGACGATGTTCACCGTGGCGGCCCTCGGCCTGCTGATCCGGATCACCCCGGCGCCGATGCGCGGGCGGGCGTCCGGGATGTGGGCGGCGGGCTTCCTGATCGGCAACATCGCGGGCCCCATCGTCGGCGCCGCCCTCGTGCCGTTCGGGCTGTGGGTGCCGTTCGTGTCGTACGGCGTGTTGCTGTGCCTCGCGGCGTTCGTGGTGTGGTTCTTCCTGCGGCGTTCGACGCTGGTGGAGATCGACAGGACCAACACCGAGATCCCCATGACCGTGCGCGAGGCCGTGCGGCACCGCGCCTACCGGGCCGCCCTGGCGTCCGGGTTCGCGAACGGCTGGGCGGTGTTCGGCGTCCGGATCTCGCTGGTGCCGGTGTTCGTCATCGAGGGGCTCAAGCACAGCCCGGCCGTCGCCGGCATCTCGATGTCGGTGTTCGCCGGCGGCAACGCGGCGATGCTGTTCCTGTCCGGCAGGGTCGCCGACAGCCGCGGCCGCAAGCCGATCGCCATCGTCGGCCTGGTGGTGAGCGGTCTCGCGACGATCTGGATGGGCTTCACCGGCGACCTGTGGACGTTCATGGCGGCGTCGCTGATCGCCGGCATGGGCGCGGGCCTGCTGAACCCGCCGCAGAACGCCGTCGTCGCGGACGTCATCGGCGCGCGCGGCAAGGGCGGCCCCGTCCTCGCGGGCTTCCAGATGGTGAGCGACCTGGGCGCGATCATCGGTCCGATGTGCGCGGGCCTGCTGGCCGACTCGTTCGGCTTCGGGGCGTCGTTCGCGATCACCGGCGCCGCGCTGCTGCTGTCCGTCGGCTTCTGGCTCGTCGCCCCTGAGACGTTGCCCACGCACGAGGAGGAGCACACGGCCACCGCCGTCGCCCCCGAGTGCGGCTGCCTCGACGAGAGCGCCGAGCTCCCCACCGGCGAGAGGGTCGGCGGGAAACCACGCCACCCGGAAGCGTGATCGCCCGCTCAGCCTTCTTTCAGTTCAGCTCGCTACCCTCGTCGCCGTGGGTGGAGCAGAGCGCAGTGCGCGGAAGAAGAAGCAGGCCGCGCGTGCGGTGACCCAGGCCCGTACCACCGGCGGCGGTTCGGACCGGACGAAGATCATCGCAGGTGTCGCGGTAGTCGCGGTGCTGGCCGTCGCCGTCATCGGCTACGTCGTCTTCCAGTCGACGAGGTCCTCGGGCCCCCAGCCCGGCGCCGCGATCCCGCTGGCACCGGCCGACCACGTGATCTCGGCCCCCGCCGTCCGCGACGGCGGCACCGTGCTGGTGGGCAAGGACACGGCCACCGTGACGGTCGACGTGTACGAGGACTTCCTGTGCCCGATCTGCGGCACGTTCGAGAAGACCTACGGCACCGACATCAAGAAGGCGGTCGAGGACGGCAAGGTCAAGGTCCGCTACCACGTCCTGCCGATGCTGAACCGCCTCTCGAAGCCCGAGGGCTACTCGACCGACTCCGCCAACGCCGCCCTGTGCGTGGCCGACGACGGCAAGTTCAACGCGTTCCACGCGGCCCTGTTCGCCACGCAGCCCGAGGAGGGCGAGGCGGGCTACACCAAGGACCAGCTCATCAAGCTGGGCAAGGAGGTCGGCGTCACGTCCGCCACCTTCGAGTCCTGCGTGCAGAACCAGAACTACAAGGCGCAGCTCGACGAGCTGATGTCCAAGACCAGCAACGACCCCGCGCTCCGCGACGCGGAGACCGGCCGCTTCCGCGGCACGCCGAGCGTGGCCTCCGGCGGCAAGCTCGTCGACCTGGACAACAAGAACTGGCTGAACGACCTGACTAGCTGAGACCGTCGACCGGCGCCTGGCCCCGGGTCCACCGGGCCAGGCGTTGTGCTTTCCCGACCTCGGTGCGCGGCAGCCTCCCCGGTGCGAGGACGTGCACCTGGCACGTGACGCCGAGGCGTTCCCTGAGGTTCGTCGTGAGCCTCGGCGCGACGTCCTCAGCGGACTCCACCGCCACGTGCAGCCGGGCGATCGGCGTGCGGCGGTCCTCGACGATCAGGTAGTGCGGGCCCGCGTGCTCGAGCACGACCGCCTCGATCTCCGTCGGGAACACGTTGACCCCGCGGATGACGAGCATGTCGTCCTTGCGCCCCTTGAGCTTGCTCATCCGCCGCAGCGTCCGCTGCCCCGCCGGCCCGTGCAACGTGGCCACGTCACCCGTGCGGTACCTGAGCAGCGGCATGCCGGTCTTGGTGAGCGTGGTGAAGACGAGTTCGCCGTCCACGGTCTCGGGGTAGAAGTGGTCCTCCGCGATGTTGAGAAGCCCTTCGGAGTCAAGGGACTCACATGCCACACCAGGGCCGATCACCTCCGACAGCCCGTAGATGTCCAACGCCCTGATGCCGAGCCGGGCCTCGATCTCCCGCCGCATCTCCTCGGTCCACGGCTCGGCGCCGAAGACGCCGACCTCGATGGAGTTGTCCGGGTCGAGGTCCTCCGCCAGCCGCAACGCGTACGACGGCGTGCAGCAGAGAACGTCGGGCCTCAGGTCGTGGATGAGCCGCACCTGCCGCTCGGTCATGCCGCCGGACATGGGAACGACAGCGGCCCCGAGCTTGAGACCACCGTGGTGCACCCCGAGCCCGCCGGTGAAGAGCCCGTAGCCGTACGCGTTGTGGACGATGGACCTGCTGGAGGCCCCGGCCCCCTTGAGCGCCCTGGCCATGACCTCGGACCAGACCTCGACGTCGTTGGCCGTGTAGGGGATGAGCGTGGGCCGCCCACCCGTGCCGGACGACCCGTGGACGCAGACGACGTCCTCCTCCGGCGCGATCCGCAGCCCGAACGGGTAGTGGTCCCACAGGTCCTGCTTGGTGATCGTCGGCAGCAGGTGGATCTCGTCGAGCCGCACATCTGTGCCGCGCATCACTCCGATTTCCCTGAGCCTGGCGCCCTGCGGGTTGTCGGTCGACAGGAGCCGGTCGACGAGGTCTCGCAGGCGCTGTTCCTGCAGGTCGTGACGGGCTTCGGGGTCCATGCACTCGATCTTCGGGTCGAACGGCGCTCCGGCGGTCATCACCCGGTCCTACCAGGCCGAATGCGGCTTGGATACCCCCGATTTTCATCCTGTGGCAGGGGTGATGTACGGTATTGCCACACGAGAACGGCGGGGAAACCTCCCGGGAACGTGGACCTTCAAGGGGCTGTGGCGCAGCTGGTAGCGCATCACACTGGCAGTGTGAGGGTCAGGGGTTCGAGTCCCCTCAGCTCCACAATTGGATACAGCACACGAATCGCCCGCTGACCTGCGCAAACAGGTTCAGAGGGCGATCTTCGTTTTTGATCCATTGTGGACGGTGGCGGGTCAAACTGGAGCAAAACTGGAGCAGGCGCCTGAATCCAGTGAAATAGGGTCACGATCCTGCTCCAGGCGCCTGTCCCCCATCCGGGTGGAGTTCGCCGGGGATCTTCTGGTCGGCCGTTGACCGTCGCAGGGGTCGTGGCAGGTGTGTTGTCCCTAGACCCGCGGGTTTCGTGGTGCAGTAGGCGTTCATGGGCGGCGTCCTGGACCGGTGCGCAATCCGTCCAACCGTGCGTCACAGCGCTGGCATCAACCTGTTCCCGTTCTGACTGTTCTGGGCGGCGGCGCGGTTTGGCCGAGCTTGGCGCCGTCGCAGCGCGGGTGAGGAGGTGTGTCGGCGCTGATGGCTGTCCACGACACTGAGCGAGACGTGTCGCATCGACGGCACTTCGCTCGCGGCAGTTGCCGTGACCACCCCGTGTGCGCGGGGAGCACGCCGGATTGCGACGTTTGTTGGGAACCATAGGCGTCGTGCGACACACCGGGAGGTTCCGAACTATGGTGGCGGCGCGTCATGTTCACAACGATCACATGGCGTCAGATCACGGTGTACGTAGGATGATTGCCCCTGGTCAGCCAGGGCAGCGCTGAGCGTCCGCGCTCAGCGAGGATCGCAAC
>NZ_FOFR01000015.1:0-149735 GCF_900110955.1 Lentzea xinjiangensis | reverse complement strand
TACACGGAGATCAAGCAGCGCTGGGCGTCCGCGCTCAGCGAGGATCGCAACCCGGCCGGGCCGAACTGGCGGATCAGGGACATGTGGCAGCGCTGGGCGTTCGCGCTCAGCGGGGATCGCAACATCAAGAAGCTGGAGCTGCCGGCCGGGCACAAGGAGCAGCGCCGAGCGTTCGCGCTTGGCGAGGATCACAACACGTCGTCCAGCGGGCTGCGGACCTGGGCGCAGTCGCAGCGCCGAGCGCTCGCGCTCGCGTGGAACTGCAGCCTGTGATTCGTGGTGCTGGTCCGCAGCTGTGGCAGGCCGAAGCTGAGCGTATGTGCCTGCTGCGATTCAGCATTCGATCATGGTGGCCGATGGCGGCCAGGCGGGCGTGCAGCGCTGAGTTTCCTCGAACAGTTCGATACCGTGACCGTCGGCCGTGAGTCCTGAAGCCTGGAGGTCATCACCGTGCAGCGTGTTGGCCTTGATGCCCTCGACCACCCCGACCACGGTCCCGACGAGACCATTCTTGGCGACCTCCGCGGCAAGCAGGTCCTGGAACTGGGATCCGGCTCGGGCTGCAACCTCGCCCACCTCGCCACGCTCGGCGCCCGCTGCACCGGGGTGGACATCGCACCCTCACGCCAGGCGGCCGCCGAGCAGAGGTGGGGCCGCGGTCCCGAACTGCAGTTCGTCACGTGCGACGTCGTGGACTTCCTGACAGAGACCGACGCCGACTTCGACGTCATCATCTCGATCTTCGGCGCGACCTGGTTCACCGACCCGGCCGTCCTGCTGCCCCTCGTCCTGCGACGGCTCGTCCCCGGCGGACTGCTGGTGTTTTCCCACAACGACGAACCCGGCGCCGCCACCGCTCAAGACCACGTGATCAGGAAGTGAATCTTTCAGGACAGCAGTGGGTTGCAGAGCTTTGCCTTCGCGGCTTCATCACCGCAAGCACTGAGATCGTCCCGCCGCCGCAGCTTGGACTTCGAGGAGCATTGCTGGTGAAGGCGCAGCCTTAGACTGCCCAACCGTCGCGATCTGCAGGTCATCGGCGCCGTCTGTTCGCTCGTCGTCTCGGTCTCGAGGCCTTCGGTCCGGGGCGAGTTTCAGGATGTTCGGTTGTCTCGGTCTTCGAATCCTTCACGTCCATCTTGAAGGCCCGACCGAACAGGGTCACTGATATGTCCTTACCTGCCGGCGGCTTGCGGAGCACAAGCCATGCGATCAAGCACGGTGCGATGGAAGATCCGGCTATGGCCACGATGGTGATTCCTGGGCCCGTAGAAGCAAATTCCAACAGAGCGGTCAGCATGCGCACCTGCCTGGCGACCACCTGGAAACTGCGGCTGAAGTCGCAGGTCGCGGCATTGACGACATCAGCGCTCTTAGGATGAAGCTCTTCTCGCATGCTCTACGTGCGGCTTCGGCTCCCTGTGGCGCGAGCCATCATAGCGACAGTAAGCGATCTTGCAAGGTGGGCTTGCTGGGCTCGCCAGACACGGAACTGTAGCAGTAGACTCGTCGCCAGCGCCTGCTTGAGAAGAGGCGAGGATCTCAACCGTGTGTGGCGTGCCCACGTCATGACCGGCGTGGTGCTCCGGGGCAATCCCCGGAGCACCACATTCTTTCCAGGTTGGAATATTGGTACATTAGGGTGTAGATGCTGAGGGCTGATGAGAAACGGCCGGTTTTTGTCGGTGTGGGTCTTTATGGTCGCGTCGTTCGTCGGGGGACGGGCGATGTGAAGGGGTTTTGCTTGTGTGGGCGCATAGTCCCAGCAAGGTCACCGGACGCTGGCATTCTTTGGCGGACCATGTCCGGTCGACGTCGAGGTTGGCCCGCAGGTTCGCGGACGTGTTTGGTGCCGGTGATCTCGCCGCAGCGCTGGGTCTGGTGCACGATGCCGGCAAGGCGGCCTGTGCGTGGCAGAACAAACTGGTCGTGGTGAGTGCAACCGGTGACCGGGTGGATATCAACCACAAGAACCTGGGCGCTGTGCTGGTGCGCGACCGCGCGCTGGCCGCGGCGATGGCGGTACTCGGGCATCACGGTGGCTTGAAGCATGTCCAAGACCTGGCGGGCCTGTCATTCAAGCCTGACGACGGCAACACACTGAAGCGGTTCTTCGACGAGGTTCCGGAAGCCCGAGCTCTGGCTGAAGGGCCGTCGTTGCTGCCCGAGGCGTGGGGCGAGTCCATGCTGCTGGGGGAGATGGGGATCCGGCTGGTGTTCTCGGCGCTGGTCGACGCCGACCATCTCGACACTGGCGCCCACGCCGACGGACTCGCGCAGCCCAGGGTCGCGCCGCCTGCGGACATGGCGAAGCTGGTGCGGCGGTTCGAGGCCAACCGCGCTGTGCTGCTGCGTGGCCGCGGTGGGTCTGATGTGGACGATGTGCGGGCGGCACTGTACGACGATGTGGTGCGCCGGGCGTCGGGGGAGCCGGGTGTGTATCGGTTGCCGGCGCCGACGGGGTCGGGCAAGACGATGACGGCGGCGGGTTTCGCGTTGCATCACGCGGCGCGGCATGGCAAGGCGCGGGTGGTCGTGGCGGTGCCGTTCACGACGATCACCGAGCAGAACGCGGGCGTGTACCGGCGGCTGCTGGGTGCGGATATGGTGCTGGAGCACCATTCGAATGCGGAGCTGGATGAGCGCAGGTTGCGGCTGGCTGCGGAGAACTGGGACGCCCCGTTCGTGGTGACCACGACGGTGCAGCTGTTCGACTCGTTGTTCGGCCGCAAGCCGGCGCGGTCACGCAAGCTGCATCGGCTGGCGAACGCCGTGGTTGTACTGGACGAGGTGCAGGCGCTGCCGGTGCCGCTGCTGGTGCCGATCCTGGACGCGCTGCGGGTGTTGTCGCGGCATTTCGGCACAACGGTGCTGCTGGCCTCGGCGACCCAGCCGAGCTTCGAGCACCTGGCGGTGTGGAAGTCCTTGGACATCCAGCCGCTGGTCGATGACCCGGTGGAGCTCTTCGCCCGGCTCAAGCGGGTGCGGTATGAGTGGCAGCTCGATCCGCAGCCGACGCTGGACGACATCGCGGCGCAGATCTGCGATGAGCGTCAGGCGCTGGCGATCGTGAACACCGTCGCTCACGCCCGAACGCTGTACCGGCTGGTGGCGCAGCGCCGCCCCGGCGCCGAGGTGGTGCACCTGTCCACGCGGATGTGCCCGCGGCACCGCGAACGGACGCTCACGCGCATTCGCAGGCTGCTCAAGGGCAAGAAGCCGGTGCTGGTGGTGTCCACCCAGCTGGTCGAGGCGGGCGTGGACCTGGACTTCCCTGTGGTGTTCCGGGCGCTGGCACCGGCGGAGTCGCTGCAGCAGGCCGCAGGACGCGCCAACCGCGAAGGCAAGCTCCCCGACAAGGGGCGAGTGGTGGTGTTCGACGCCGAGGACGCGCCGGTGCCGGAGTTCTACCGGGCCGGGGTGGGCAAGACCCGCGGGTTGTTCGGTGAGGGCCGGGATCCGGATGACCCGGTGGCGCTGGAGGAGTACTACCGGCGCCTGTACACGGGCCTCAACGTCGACGAGGCGCGCCGCGGTGCGGTGATCCAGGCCAACCGCGAGGAGCTCGACTTCCGGGCCGTGGCCGATGGTCCGCACGTGGCCGGGGTCGGTTCCGCTCGGGATCGGAAGCTGGCGTTCCGCATGATCGACGAGGACCCGGTCACGGTGATCGTGACGACCTGGGGCAAGCAGGGCCACGCCGCAGGGCTGCTGAGCGAGCTGCGGGCGGAGGAACGGTCTGCGGGCGCGCTGTTGCGGGAGCTGCGCGGCTACATGGTGCCGCTGCCGCGCAGCGTGGCCTCGTCAGCACAGGTGCGGGCGTTGTGCCGGCCGGTCGTGGCCGGCCACGACGAGCTGTGGGAGTGGTGCGGCGACTACGACGCACAGGTCGGGCTGGACGAGGGCGAAATCGCCAAGGAGACGGTGTGGTGAGTACAGAGCTGTTGCCGCGTTCGCGGTCGGGTGCGCCGCCGGTGGCGGTGCAGGTGTGGGGCGACGCGGCGTTGTTTACGCGGCCGGAGTTGAAGGTCGAGCGGGTGTCCTACCCGGTGATGACCCCGTCGGCCGCGGTCGGGGTGCTGGAGTCGATCTACTGGAAGCCGCAGTTCCGGTGGCGGGTGGTGTCGATCGAGGTGCTGGCGCCGATCAAGCAGTTCACCCAGCGCCGTAACGAGACCACCGATATTGCCTCGCTGGCCGATGCCGTGTCCGGGCGTCGGCGCCTGGACACCGTCGCGAACCGGGTGCAGCGCAACGCGGTGTGCCTGCGCGATGTCGCCTACCGCATCCACGCCCACGTCGAGCTCGACAAGAAGGCGGACAAGCCGGAAGCCGCCTACCGCGACCAGTTCCGCCGCCGCGTCACCCGTGGCAGCTGCTTCTCCCAGCCGTATCTGGGGGTGCGGGAGTTCACCGCGTTCTTCAGCGACCCCGACGATCGGCCGGTCTGGCAGCACAGTGAGGAGTTCGGTCTCATGCTGCACTCGGTCGACCACTCCACCACACCGGCGTCGTTTACCTGGTTCGAAGCCAAGCTCGTCGACGGTGTGCTGAGCGTGCCCGAGAAGGGCATCGCGGCGGGGGAGGGCGTCTGATGCTGCTGCACCGGCTGGTCAAGCAGGCCGAGCAGGACCCTGCGGCCAAACCCTTCCACCGGATGCTGCGATTCGACTGGGAACTGCGCCTTAACCCCGACGGTACCCTCGCCGGCGACGGCCTGGAGTCCTTGCTCGCTCCGGATGCCGCGGGTAAGCTGCGTGGCGCCGAGCATTTCGTGCCGGCGGTGACGCGGACGGTCGGTGTGGCGCCCAACCTGGCCGCCGATGACGTGCAGTATGTTCTCGGTTGGGCCGACCCGGACAGCAAGCCCGCGCGGGTCGCGCAGTGCCACGACGCGTTCGTTGCGCTCACCCGGCAGTGGGCTCAGAGCCCTGCGGGACAAAACGACCCGATCGCCCAGGCGCTGGACCGGTTCTACCGTTCCGGTGAGGCCGCTCGTGTGCGCCGCGATCCCGAGGCCACCGCCAAACAGCGGGTGCTGATCACTGTCGGTCCCACTGCCGCCTACCGGGCCGAGTCGGTGAGCGAGTTCTGGACCGCGGAGGTCACCCGCCGCAAAGGCGGCGGCAACCACGGGCTGTGTCTGGTGTGCGGGAAGACCAGGCCGCTGCTGGATACGTTGCCCGGCAAGGTGCCGGCGCGGCTCGTGCCCGGCGCCAGCAACGACGCCGCGCTGGTCAGCGTCAACGAACGCGTCTTCGGCTACGACCTGACCTCCCAGCTGACCTGCTCACCGATCTGCATCCCCTGCGGCGAAGGCGTCTCCGCCGGCCTAGTGCGTGTGCTCGACTCGGCCAACACCACCTCCTACAACGGACAGGACAGCCGCCTGGCCTGGTGGACCACCGAACCCACGAAACGCAACCCGATGAAGCTCATCCTCGACGCCGACCCCGGCCAGGTCACTGCGCTGATCTTCTCGATTCACAACGGCAAGACCGCTCCCGAGATCAAGGACACGAACAAGTTCTGCGCGCTCACCGTGGGCGGCAACGTCGCCCGCGTCGTGGTCCGCGACTGGCTGGAGATGCCACTGTCCACAGTGGAAAAGAATGTGGGGGAGTGGTTCGCCGACCTCGACATCGCCACTCTGCACCCGGACGAGACCGCGCGGCAGCCGCTGCAGCGGCTCGTTCGTGTCACCGGACGCTGGCAGCGCACCGAACGCCGCTATGCCTTCATCGGCGCCAAAGGTTCAGCACACCCCCATGCCGCGCAACGCGACCTGCTCAACGCCGCGCTGCGTAAGACGACGCTGCCTCCGTCGTTGCTGATCCACCTGCTCAACCGTGTCCGCACCGACGGGCGCTTGGACACACCCCGCGCGGCGTTGCTGCGGCTAATGCTGCTGCGCTCGCACCTGACCACGGAGACACCGATGCCCGGACTGGACGAGTCCAACACCAACCCCGCCTACGTCGCCGGCCGCGTGTTCGCCGCCTTGGACGCGCTGCAGTACGACGCCTTCGACGGCAAGATCAACACCACCTACGCCAACCGCTACCTCGCTGGCGCCATCACCAATCCCCGCGCAGCCCTGCTCGCCGGCAGCAAGCTCGCCGATGCCTGGCTGCGCAAGTTCCGCGGCGCGCGCAAGGGAGCCGCGGTCAATCACAGCCGCGAGCTCACCACCCTTTACGGGCTGTTCGATGCCGCCGACGGCATCCCGCACCGCACCACACCCGCCCAGCAGGCCTTGTTCCTGCTCGGCTACCACCACCAGCGCGCCCACCGCTTCGCCGTCCTGCGCGACCGCGCCGCCGCACGCGCCACCACCACCGAGACGTCCACCCCGGAGTTGTCCGCCCCCGAGGCCCCGGCCACCGAGCCCGTCACCGCCGAGTTCGACCAGGAGATCAACGCATGACCAGCGTCCACCCCCATCTCGACCCGTCCGTCCGCCACGACATGGTGTTCCTCTTCGACGTCACCGACGGCAACCCCAACGGTGACCCGGACGCGGGCAACCGTCCCCGCACCGACGACGAGAGCGGGCAGGGCCTGGTCACCGATGTCGCACTCAAGCGCAAGATCCGCGACACCCTGGCCCTGGCCGCCGCCGACAACCCCCGTTACGGCATTTTCGTGCAGGCCGGCCACGCCCTGAATCCCCGCCTCGAACAGTCCTACGCCGAGACCGGACTCAAGATCGGCACCAAAATCACCAAAGACGACGCGGACCGGGCCCGTGCGTGGCTGTGCGACCGCTACGTCGACATCCGCCTGTTCGGCGCCGTGCTATCGGTCGGTAAAACCCAGGCACTCGGCCAGGTCCGCGGCCCGCTGCAGCTGAGCATGGCCCGCAGCATCGACCCCGTCTACCCCGCAGACCACGCCATCACCCGCGTCACCCAGACCAAACAGGAGGATATCGACAAGGGCGAGACCACCGAGATGGGCGGCAAGTGGACCGTCCCCTACGGTCTGTACAAGGCCGAGCTCTACTACTCCGCCGCCCGCGGCCACGCCACCGGCGTGGACTCCACCGACCTCGAGCTGCTCTACCGCACTCTTGAGATGATGTTCGACCACGACCGCTCCGCCACCCGCGGCACCCTCACCCCCCGCGGTCTCTACGTCTTCAGCCACCCCGACGCCTTCGGCGCCGCACCAGCACATCGACTCACCGAACGCGTCACCATCACCCGACGCGAACCCGGCACCGACACACCGCCCCGCGCCTTCACCGACTACAACGTCACGGTGAACGAGACGGATCTTCCCGCCGGCGTGACCATGACCAAACTGATCAGCTAGGCGGAACGGAAGTGATCGACGACTCGCTGCACGGCCCGCGCAGCGTGCCGATCTCGGCGTTGGAGCACTACGCCTACTGCCCGCGTCAAGCGGCGCTGATCCACGTTGAGGCGTACTTCGACTCCACCGTCGACACCGTGCGCGGCGACCTCGCGCATGCCGCGGTCGACCGCGGCGGATCAGGCCAGGATCGGCGCGGGCACCCGGTCTGGCGATCACTCCCGGTGTGGAGCACCGAACTCGGCATGCACGGCGTTTGCGACGTGGTCGAGTTCGGTGCCGGCGGCCCCACACCGGTCGAGCACAAGTCCGGGACGTACCGGGCCGGCGGTCCCGCTGACGTTCAAGTCGCCGCACAGGTGCTGTGCTTGCGCGAAATGTTCGATGCCGAGGTCCCGGCGGGCGTGGTGTTCGCCGGCCGCGACCGCCGCCGCCATGTCGTCGTGGTGGACGACGGCCTGGCCGACCTCGTGCGGAGCAAGGTCAGCGCCGTGCGCGAGCTGCTGGAGTCGGGCGAGCTACCGCCGCCGGTGTACAGCACGCGGTGCCGCCGTTGCTCGCTGCGTCCCGGCTGCCTTCCCGACGTTCCCGTCCACGCGGCGTCATCGCTGTTCGAACCACGTGCCGAAACCACCTGGGAGTGGGATGACTGAACTGCTGCGCACTCTGTACGTCACCACCGCGGGAACGAGTCTGCACCTGGACGGTGACACGGTGCGCATCGCGCACCCGGACCGGCCGGGGCGGCACCTGATCCCGCTCGTGCGCCTCGATCACGTCGTCGCCTGGAACGGTGTGGACGTCTCCGGCGACCTGATCCACCGCTGTGCCGCGGACGGCCGATCTGTCACCTGGCTGACCCGCAATGGCAAGTTCCTGGCCCGCGCACACGGTCCGCAGACAGGCAATCCGATGCTGCGCTTGGCGCAGTACCGCTGCTACGACGACCCGCAGCGCCGCCTCGGCGTCGCCCGCGCCTTCGTGGCCGGCAAGCTTCACAATTATCGCCAACTGCTCCTGCGCGTGGCCCGCGACGCGACCGGCGAGCGTCAAGCCGACCTGCGCGTGCTCGCAGACCGGCATGCGGACGCACTCACCGACCTGGCCGCCGCGAGCACCATGGACACAGTGCTGGGCATCGAAGGACGCGCCGCCCGCGACTACTTCCAGGGCATCGACCTGCTCGCACCCGGGATCGCGACCGGACGCACTCGGCGTCCGCCGCGTGACCCGGTCAACTGCCTGCTCTCCTCCGGCTACGGCATGCTGCGCGTGGCGGTACACGGCGCGCTCGAGCAGGTCGGCCTCGATCCGTACCTGGGCTTCCTGCACGGTGTGCGCTCCGGAAAGCCGGCCTTGGCACTGGACATGATGGAGGAGTTCAGGCCACTGCTGGTCGATCGTCTGATCCTCACACTGGTCAACCGCAAACAGGTCCTGCCGCGGTACACGCAGACCTTGCCTACAGGTGCAGTCCAGCTCACCGACGAAGGACGCAAGTTCATGCTGGAACAGTGGTCCGCAGCGCGTGAGCGAGAATGGCCGCACACCGGGCTCGGCCGGACCGTGCCCGCGGCGTTGCTCCCGCTGACCCAAGCCAGGCTGCTCGCCCGGCATCTACGCGGATCCATCAACGACTACCTGCCATGGACGGTCGCCTGATGGAACTGCTGATCACCTACGACGTCGAGACGACCACTCCCGAGGGCCAACGACGCCTCCGGCAGGTCGCCAAGGTGTGCGAGGGCAGAGGGCATCGCGTGCAGAAATCGGTGTTCGAAATCGTTTGCAACCCGGCACAACGACTCCAACTCGAAGCCGACCTGACCAGCATCATCGACACCAGCGCCGACTCCATTCGCATCTATCAGCTCGACCGCGGCACCTTCGCCGCTGCCCGCCATCTCGGCGCCGCCGCGACTCCTCCGCATGAGGGTCCCTTGATCATCTGACCGCGCCCGAGTGTCCGTGGGATGAGGCAGAGTGGCACAGCTGTGGTTAGGAACCACAGGCGTTGTGCGACACGCCGGGAGGTTCCGAAGCGTGAAGGTGGCGTGTCGTGTCCACATCGAGCACGTGCCCTCACTCGAAGGCGTAGATACGATGATTTTCCCTGGTCATCCAGGGCAGCGCTGGGCGTCCGCGCCCAGCGAGGATCGCAACGCGCTTGTGGTGCGCGCTGTCCCAGGCGTCGTCGAGCAGCGCTGGGCGTCCGCGCCCAGCGAGGATCGCAACCAAGACCCGCGGTGTCGCCGAGATGGTCGAGGTGGTGGCGCAGCGCTGGGCGTCCGCGCCCAGCGAGGATCGCAACTTGAGCGGCGCCTTCGACCGGCCCCGCGGGTTGACGGCAGCGCTGGGCGTCCGCGCCCAGCGAGGATCGCAACTTCTCCGGCTTGGCATCGCGCGCCAGGCGCTCGGCGGGCAGCGCTGGGCGTCCGCGCGCCCAGCGAGGATCGCAACTCTCTGAGGATCGCGTCGATCGCTCGGAGAGAGTCTGCGCAGCGCTGGGCGTCCGCGCCCAGCGAGGATCGCAACGTCGACGCGTTCGCCTCGGAGTACGGCAGGGACGTGCAGCGCTGGGCGTCTGCGCGCAGCGAGGATCGCAACACCGAGCAGGAGTTCGACCTTCTCGCTGACACATCACCGCAGCGCTGGGCGTTTGCGCGCCCCACGCCAGGTGGTAATGGCTTGACTGTGCGACCCGGAACGATCTACTCCCGCGGTCGCAATACGTGGAATGGAACCAGTTGGTCGACCAAATGAAGTTGCGCTCGGCGACCGTCGGCGTAGCTGATCTCGTAGTTGACGACGCCGAGCCAATCGCCTTCAAGGCTGGGAAAGCGGCCATGAACTCGTCCCCGCACCTCGCCGGTCAGATCGAGACCGGTCGCGATGACGTGTCGCTCGGCGCCAGGCCTCCGAGGGAACAACCGGTCGAGGCTGACCGAGACGCCGGTGAGCACGGCTCTCCTGCCATGCACGTCATCGCCGTCCCACTTGGTGAACGGACTATGGAGCGTCATGGCGGCCTGCCGGAGCGACAGCTCGTTGTGCGCGTTGGAGGGCAAGATCGAAGTAGAGCTCCTCGGAAAGTTCCGCGCGAGCAGGAGCGGGGCTCGTGGCGGTCAGCCGCCAGAAGTGATCGGCGCCGTCGGTAGCGCAGGCCAGGCAGCTGATGGTGGCCTCGCCGTCTTGGACAACGGCGCGGAACTGGGAGTGGCCGAGGGTGTGCCGTCCGAGCTTGCACCTCGCCGGCAAGAGGGCGACCTGATGGCCGGTCGAGTCGTACCTGTACGTGAGCTTGCCGTCCATTGGGGACGGTTCGAGAAGCTGCCGATCCATGACGCGAGAACCTATCATCGCGTTCGCACATACGTTCGGTTAGACGTGTGTGGCGGTTGAGATCAGCCTGGAAGAGTGACAGGGAACGCTTTCGCCGGGGACGCTACCGCGAACGCTTCCCACAGCAGGTTGAGGGGATGATCGGCGGCGTAGCGCTCCCGCTCGCCTCGGCGGGCGAAGATGCCGGTGACGATTTCCAGCGCGGGGTCGAAGTCGTCTGCGAGGTCGATCTTGCGTAGGCCGCGACCGGGCAGGCGTCCTTCGAGCACCGCGTCGGCGACTCGTTCGGTGGTGAGCATGCATCCGTGCAGGAGCTTGGTGTTGAGCAGGTTGAGGCCGTAGTTGAGGGAGTCGATGTCGGCGATGACGTCGAGCGTGCCGCGGTAGTCGGGGCCGTACCAGCGGCCGAGGAACTGGGCGAGCAGGCCGGCGGTTGGTGCGAGCAAGGGGAGACTGGGGAGCTTGGCGGAAGTCACCGGTGTGTCGGGCAGTTCGCGAGTGCTGAGGTTGGTGAGCAGGGCGACGCGCTCGCGGTGCCACTCCAGGAAGTCGTACTCGAGTTCCGGAGGCCGTCCGGGCTGTGCTGCGAGACTGCCGCACACCATGTCGACTTTCTTGGCGTCCAGCTTCCGCCAGAGGTCACGCGTGCGGACGTGTTCGATGTTGAGGTGGATATCCCGGCGTTCGAAGTCCTCGCGCAGGCTGGGCCACACGGCACCGAGGAACTCGACGGTGAACTCGGTGGTGCCGAAGGTGACTGTGGACCCGAGCCGGCGCCGGCTGCGGTTCAGGCTTTCGGTCCACGAGGACAAGGTCTGAATCGCCAATGCGACGACCTCTTCGCCGGACGGCGTGAACAGGAAGTCCTTGCCGCGCCCCTGTTTGAGCACCAGCGCCTCGCCAACCAGTCGCGTCGCGGCGCGGTTCAGGTTGTCGAGCTGCTTCTGGACGCTGGACTGTTCGCGGCCCAGAACGCGTGCTGCGCGCTGTGCTGTGCCGGTGGTGTGCACGACAGCGAGGGTCCGGAGCTGGTCGAGGCTGACGTCGAGCATCTCCGGTGGGCAGCCCAGCAGGGTAGCCAGCAGTCCCTCCGCATCGACCTCATCTTTGATGTCGGGCACCATCGCCTCCTTGGTCTGTTGTCTATGGCTGGAACCGCTTTGACGTGCTTGTTGTCCGTACAGACAGCTGAGTTGTCGCTGATCGCAGTTGTACTGGAACTGTCCCAAAGATGTCCACTCGAACATCTAAAGCCGAGCTAGTGTTCATCCGAACATCTACTTGAGGGCTTGATTCAGCTCTCAATCACCGACGGCATCGCGACGCGACTGCCGCGGATGGGAGGTTCACGATGACCGCTGCTCGCAGCATCACCGACGAGGCGTTCGCCACGTCCTGCTACTTCCGGACCACAGTGAACAGCCCGCATCGGAAAGCCCTCGTGCAGATCAACGAGGATTGCAACCTGCGCTGCGCGCACTGCTTCGTATCCGCGACCCGCGTCGGCAAACAGATGCCACTCACAGAGATTGTCGGCAAGGTGGTCCCACAGCTGAGCGAAGCGCGCGTTCAGCGGGTCACGCTCACCGGCGGCGAGCCCACGATCCATCCCGACTTCATGGCCGTCGTGCACGCCTTCCGCCAAGCCGGGATGGACGTCGGAATCTGCACCAACGCCACCACCTTGAACGATCAGCAGATCACCGAACTCGCTGGCCTCGGGGTGCACTGCAACGTATCGCTCGACGGGTTCGCCGCGGACTCGCACGGCAAGTTCCGCGGCGACCGGGACAGCTTCGACCTCACCGTCGCCACCGTGAAGAAACTCGGCGCAGCCGGCATCCTGCAAGGCTTGCTTTGCACACCGAACTCGCTGGCACAGAACGAGGAGTACGTTGAGCTGTGCCAGTTCGCGCGGGAGAACGGGGCGCGCTACGTGCTTCTCAACCCGCTGGGCAGCATGGGACGCGGAGTCAAGTCACAAAGCCGGCTCGCGAAGACCACCTTGCACATGCAAGAGATCCACACGCTCACCGCGCCGTTCGACGGGCCGGATCTCGACATCGCGCACATCCGCTTTCCCAACTCCGCCGGAAAGCCGCTGTCCGGTTGCGAAGCGGGGACGATCATCTATGTGTTCACCCCGGGCGAGGTCACCGTGTGCCCATACCTCGTATTCGCCGCGAGAACACCGGCGTCTCAGCATGCCGACAGCGAGTTCATCGTCGGGAACATCTTCACCGACCCGGACATCGCACAACGCCTGGACGGCTACCGGTTCCACGACCGCTATCACGTCGGCGCCAACAGCACCTGCGACTCGTGCTCGATGAACGCCGGCTGCGGTAAGGGCTGCCCGGCCGCCGTGGTCGCGGCCGGCGGCCGGGTTGGCGATGTCGACGCCGAGCAGTGCCCGACCATCACTTCGAACGAGGTCGTGGGAGAACGCCGGTTGCTGCCGTTGATGCCGGTATGACCGCCTCCTTCGACGAGCCACGACGTCTGCCCGGCACGCTGATCACCCTCGACGGCCCTGGCGGCGTCGGCAAGTCCACCGCCGCAAAGCTGGTCACCGACGCATTGGCGGCGATAGGCGTGCCGGTGCACGCTACAGCCCAGCCATCACGTGCGCCCCTGGGCGAGCTCGCCCGACATGGCACCGACACCTATCGGGGCATGGCCCTGGCGTGCTTGTGCGCAGCCGACCGGCACCACCAGCTCGACACCGAGATCAAACCCGCGCTGCGCGACGGCAAGGTCGTGATCTGCGACCGTTACGTCGCCTCTTCGCTCGTCCTGCAAGGGCTCGATGGTCTCTCCGCGGAGACGGTGTGGCAGCTCAACCACGGTGCCTACCGGCCGGACCTCTCTGTCATCCTCAACGGCGACCCCGCCGTGATCGACCACCGGCTCCGGACACGCGGCGGGCACAGCCGCTTCGAACGCGCTGATGACAACAGCGACATGGAGTCCGGGCTCTACGTCCACGCCGTCGTGGACCTGCAGGCCAAGGGGTGGCTGGTGGAAACGCTGGACTGCACCACCGACGACGCAGCCGCCATCGCTGCCAGGATCGTGTCGCTGATCCACCGAGTGCTCGAGGAGAAGAACGCGGTATGCCGCTGAACCTGCTCACCGTCAACGTCGGCGCCCCTTCGATCGAGCGCGCGCAGCGCCAACTGCGATGGCTCGCCGCCCGTCCGGAAGAGGTCCTGGTCCTGACCGAGACCAAAGCCACCGCCGGCAGCGAGTTCCTGGCCAGGACCTTCCAGGCCTGCGGATACTCGGTCACCTTTCCCGCACATGAACCCGGCGAGCTCGGCGTGATGATCGTCAGCAAGCTCGCCACCACGCTGGACCCACTCGGTGCCGCCCTGGACTATTTGCCCGCGCGCGCGGCCGGCATCGTCATCGACACCGACGACGGACCGCTGCGAATCGTGGGCGCGTACGTGCCGTCCCGCGATGCCACCTTCGAGAAGACCGAGCGCAAGAAGACCTGGATCGAGCAGTTCCACAAAGCTCTCGACACCACCAGCTCGAACGCTCCGGTGCTCCTGCTCGGTGACCTCAACGTGCTCGAACCCAACCACCAGCCACCTCACCGCGGCCAGTTCGCCCAGTTCGAGTACGACTTCTACACCGGCCTAACCGAACGGCACGGCCTCGCCGACCTCTTCCGGTACCTACACCCCGACCAGGTCGAGCACAGCTGGGCACGCCGCCCGGAACTGGGATACCGGTACGACCACGCCCACGGCTCGCACGCGCTCACCCGGAAACTTGTGAGATGCGAATACATCCACGAGACCAGAGAAAACACAGCCGACGGGTCCCGTCTGACGGATCATTCGGGACTCGCCGTCACGCTGGCGCTGGGCGCGAAGCAGACGCTGCTAACGTCTGACCCCGCCAAGGCGGTCGACGCGCTCAACGAGCCGGAGCCAACCCTGTTCTGAACTCCGGTACGACCTGCGCAGGCTGCCGCCCAGTCAGCCGACCGCGAGGAACACCCGCCGGATGTCCACCACCGCCACCACTCCACGCATCGGTGCTCGAGTGCTGCTGCTCGATGCCAGCAACCGCGTGCTGCTCATCCACGCCTGCGACCCGCACGACCGCGGCCACCACTGGTGGGAGCTACCCGGTGGCGGTCTCGACGAGGGCGAAAAGCCGGAGGACGCCGCACTGCGTGAGGTAGCGGAGGAGACGGGAATCGTCATCCCGTCCTTGGGACGCAAGCTGTGGATCCGTGAATCTCGCTTCCACTACAAGGGCCGCGACCACCACCGCGAGGACCACGTCTTCCTCGGCCGCATCACCGACACCGCGCCGACGGTCGCGCCCAAGCCAACCGAGAACGAAAAGGCCGGGCTGATCGAACGGCGCTGGTGGTCGGCAGCCGAACTCCGCCAGTGCACGGACAAGCTGCTCCCGGCTCAGCTCCCGGCGCTGTTTGACGATCTCCTCACCGGTGTCTTCAGCGCTACGCCCATCAGCCTGAACGGCTGATCGCTCTCGGATGGAGTCCGGTATGGCCTGGCTGATGAAGAAGCCAGGCGGCTTTCACCACGGACCCTCTGCATAGTCGGTGGTGTTGCGGGCGAGCGCCTGAAAGGCACGTTCGACCCGTTCCGCCATGTCGGCGCGCAGTAGCTGACGTGCCTTCTGGAGCGGTACCAAAGCGACCTCGCTGATCTCCGGATCGCGCGGAGCGAGCTGTTCAGCGTCGCCATCTGACAAGACGCCGCCGTCGAAGATGAAGAGCAGTTGGTCGTCCCACGGACCGTGCGCGCCGATCCAGTCCAGCACGAGCACCCGGCCCGGCTCGATGGACAGGCCCAGCTCCTCGCCGACCTCCCGCACAGCCGCGGCGCGTGGAGCCTCGTTGTTCTCGGCCATGCCGCCCGGCAGGTCCCAGTGCTCCTTGTAAGTCGGATTCACCAACACGATGTGCCCGCGCTGGTCCCGGAGGAGAACATCCGCGGCGACCCGCTTGCGCGCCTGCTTTGCGTTGCCTTCGGCGAGATAGGCGAACCGGGCGTCGTCATCCTTCAGACCGGCCACGTCGCAGTTTGACCTTCCTGAGCGTCGGATACATGGCTCAACGCACCCAGAGTGGCCAGAAAATGAGCCACCTCGGGCACGCTGCGCGCCGACGCCAAGGTACGCCCCAGATCGTTCAGCTGATCAAGGACACGGGTCGAGCTGAGCGAGGACGTCACCTTGCAGACCTCGTTGCCGAACGAGGCGGCTTCGTCCAGCCGTCCAGCGCCGATCAGAATGTTCGCCATCGTGAGTTGGCCGAACGCCCTGCTGCGAACACGGTCGCCAGAGCGGAGTCGGATCGCGGCGGCCGCGCGCTGCTCGGCCTCAGCATATTCGGCCAAGTCGAGGAAGCACTGGGCTGCCTCACTGGCGAGAGACGCCTCGTCGAAATTGGCGATCCAATCAGCCGGCTTCTCGCTCGCCGCGCGGTCGAGCAGTGACTCCGCGGTGTCGAGCGACTGAGCACAGGCCTGGTTCTCGCCGGTGAGCGCGAGCGCCCTGGCGCGCATCGTGTGCAGGCGTGCGGTGAGTCGGAGAGTGCCGTCCGCCTGGCTCGTCTTGGTGATTCCCGTAGTCGCAATCCGCAGTGCATCGGTGTGCTGGCGCAGCTCGAGGGCGAGATGCGACATGGATGCGCACACGTTGCCAGCCAGCGCGTTGTTCTCGGCGGCGACGGCCAAACGGAATGCGCGCTCGAAGTACGCGCGAGCACGCGAGTTCTGCCCGCTGTCGTGCGTCATCCAGCCTGCGATCTCCGTCATGGATGCTGCTGCCGAGAAAATTTCCGCCACCGCGCCGCCGCCATGCGCGTCGAGCAGGTACGGGGCGATCTCTTGGCTCAGGTACAGCTCAACGGACGGGAGCAGCACGCCGCCACCCAGGCGTCGATCCGTTTCTTGAAATGCCAGCGCGGCGCCCTGGATGCGTTGTACGACGTCGTCTCCCGACCGTCGAGCTTTCTGAGGAACCGCAAGAGCCGAAGGCCGCTTCTGAGCTGGGTGGAGAAGCTGGATCAGTTCTGCGGAGGTGACTTCCAGGACGGCGGCGAGCCGGGGCTGGATGAACGGGTCCGGTGGGTTCTCGAGCCGATCCCAGCGGCCGACCGTGACCCGGTCAACTCCCAGCTCTCGTGCGAGTCCTTCCTGAGTGAAGCCCTTGGCTTCGCGGTGCAGTGCGAACGCGCTTCGCCACCTGGCCACTGGTGCCCCCGGAAAGTATCAGCTGATCATCGTCAGCCTATCGCGCGAAATTCGACGAATGGCGATTCTGGATAGAAGGTTTGTGTTTTCACCCGATCGGGTCAGTCGCTGTTTTTCCTGTTCAGCGGGTCATGTGTTGCACATGTGTGGCGTCTGCGTTGCGTCTGTGACGTGGTCATGGGCGCCGCTCTCCTCGTTTAGTCGACCTGGCCCACAGGTTCGCATCAGGAGGGGAGGGATCATGACCGTGACAGCGCACGTGGCCGCAGGCGTGCCGATGAATCTGAGCGGTCTCACGCCGCCGGAGCCATTTCGGTGGTTCCCGTATCTCGGAGCGCGTCATGCGGTTCCTCGGCGCCCCGTGCTGCCGGGCGCCCAGATCGAGTCACTGTGCGGCGACGAACTGATCGTTCCGAACGTCGAGCCGCCGAAGTACCCGGACTGGTTGTGGCCGGAATGTGCGGCGTGCGACAGCAGATGGCGCGAGAAGACGGGACGGTCCAAGCGCCCTCAGCTGCCCGCGCCCGGCGGAGCTCGCGGAGCGCGGCCATGACGAACGGCGTTCTCGAAGCAGCGCTGCGCGATGAGCTCGTTCGTGAACTGGAGCAGCTCAACAGGATCGCCAACGAAGGCAACGAGGACTCGGTCCTCTGGATGGGGCGGCACGACGTTCCGCGCATGACGGCATCGTTGCTGGCCCTTGTGGAAATGCATCGACAGAACGCGGACGGGCGTTGTTCAAGGTGCCGCCGGTTCCGATGGCTTTCCTGGCCGCGAACGTGCCAGATGCTGCTGACTGTCCGTCTCGCCTGGACCTCGAGGTGAATCATGAAGTTGATCGACAAGGTGTCGGCAGACGGCCGCCTCACGTGGGAACGAAAAGCAGGCGTGGTGCTGACAGTCATGCTCGAGTGCGTCGGCGCTGAGTTGGAGCTGGCGCGGGTCCTGGAGCTGGCACAACTCGACGGGCAAGACGTGATCAACCAGCTCCGCCGTTTCGTGAAGGCTGGTGTGCTGAGCCGCAGAACGGACCAGGAAGTGTTCCCCGCCAGTGACTTCTTCCATCTTCCGGTCGAGAAGGCCGACCGTGCCCGCCTGAAAGTGCAGCTCGTAGATGACGACGTTCTCAGAGAGTTGACAGCAGAACGTGGCCTTGACGTCGATCGAGCTCTTGGGCTCTACCCGGAGCGGCAACCGTATGAGGTGGCGCTTGGCAAAGCGCTGCGTGCTGCCCGCAACGAACTCGGCTGGAGTCTCGAAGACGTCGCGATGAAGGTCAGATCGGTGACGTCAGAGGCGTTGTGCAGGTACGAGCATGGAGACGGCGTGCCGACCCTGATCACCGTCGCCGAGCTGGCTCAGGCTTACGACGCTGACCCCAGCGATCTTGTGGTGCACGCGGCTTATCACTCCAAAGTGGACCCGCGAGTCCACTCGTTGAGGGTTGCCGATCCAGTTCTGAGAGCTGTTCTGGCTCATGCGTTCGCTCGCAGGACGAAAGCGGAGCTGCAGCGAACGAGGTCTCGCAGGACGCAGGTCGCCTGACCAGTCGCTCACTCAGTGCAAGGAGGGTAAGGGTATGCCGAAGAGGGATTCCACCGCGCGCGGCCGCGAACTCGGTACTGGGATTCGATCGGCTGTCGAAGCGACTGGACTATCCGCGCGTGTGATCGCGGAGATGCTGGACTGGCACGAGTCAAAGCTGTCGAACGTCATCAACGGGCGGGGCGGAGCGACTCTGCTGGAAGTCGCCCTGCTGCTCGGACTGTGCCGAGTGAGCCCCGCCGAGCAGCGTCACCTCTTGTCGTTGTACCCGGTGATCGATCAGAAGGGCTGGTGGCAGGAGCACGGCAGGTGCTCGCCGATCCTGCCGCGAACGGCCATCGAGAACCTGAAAATCGCGAAGGTGCTGGTTGGCTGGCAGACGCACATGGTTCCGCTGCTTCTCCAGACTGTCGACTACATGTCCGCGGTGTTGAGTGCGTCTCCGACGGTGCCAACTGATGAACTGCAGGACCGGGTGCAGGCGCAACTCGCCATGCAGGATGAGCTTTGGCGGAATCGCGTGGAGTGCACCTTCTACCTCCACGAGTCCGCGCTGCACCTGAAGGTCGGTGGCGCGGAGGTGCATGCCGGCCAACTGTTCCACCTGCTCCTCATGGCAAGTTGGTCGAACATCGACGTTCGAGTTGTTCCTACGGCTCTCGGGGCGCATGCGGGACTGTCAGGACCCTTCACGTCGCTGACCTTCGAGAATTACGCCCCGCTGGTGTGGGTGGAGACCGACAACTCCAGCCTCTTCGTCGAGGGTAAGGAGGCGATCGCGGGTTACGACAGCATCATCGGCTTGCTCGACGAGACCAGCCTGGATGCAACCGAATCCAAAGCATTGCTCGCGCGTTTGCACGAGGAGCTGGAGGCTTAAAGTACCGCCCAACGAGTGTTCACTCGACTGGGTGAGATAAGTGTCGCTTCCGTAGAGCCTTGGAGAAGCTCCAAGCGCATCCGCCTCGGCGGAGATAGCCTGCTGAGCAGGGCAATCTTCGACCGGGGGGACGGCGGTGGCAACTGACTGGTTGTTGGTCGAGACGTTCGGTGGCGTTCGTCGGGAGCCGACCGTGCTTGCGGTCGGGAGCCACCCGAAGAACATGGTTTCCATTCGATCTGTTCTCGGACGCGGCCCCTTTCTGCCAGATGTGCTGGGCGTGGTCGCTCGCGTGGTCGAGGGGCGGGCGGCGATCGAAGCTCGAACAACCACCGGCAAACGCCGCGTCATGGCGCACCCGCTTCTCGCGTACGGCGGCTTGGTCCACGGTGCCCACGTGTGGGTTGGACCGCTCGACGAAGACCCGCCGGCACGTGACCCCGCAGGCGCTTGGCACATCAACCTCACCCGGCACGTCAGCAGCAGGTCTGACGACCTGCTGCAGCTGTACGGGACACGGCCTGACCGGTGGCGCAACGAGCATGACCTGGCCGAGCTCTTCGCCTACCAGCGGCTTCAGACGAATTCGGACGAGGCCAAGGCGCTGGCGCTCATCGTCAACGCGAAGGCGGGTGCAGAGCACCTGGCCACGTGGACTGTGAACCGGGACGACGGTGTTCGGCGTGCGGTCCACTTCGCGTGCCGCTGCGTTGAGGTGGAGGCGCCCAACGGCCGGGTGGAGCTCATTGTTCGGGGGATCACGCACGACATCGGGCCGGCGGACAGCGTGCCGGCCGCGCCCCCGCCCATTCCGGTCCTTCTCGCGCAACAGGTACTCGCGGCCGAAGCGACGCCTGGGCGTTGGCGTGCAATCGTCGACCTCCGCACGATGCGGTTGCTGAAGTGGCTCGACGACCCCATGCCGGGTGTCGCCTGGACCCTCGATGCGCCACATCGTCCCGCTATTCATCGGGACGACCTGCGCAGCGCGGTGGGCCTGTCCAACGACCTTGCGTCGCGCGGACGTGCCGAGGGTGTCTTGCGGCTCCGCTCGGAGGACGGGGGCTGGATGAAGGTTTCCGTCTCCGCTGCACTCATGGCGCTTGATCAGCACACCACCGCCGCACTCGTCACCCTGACCGCCCCTGAAGGTGGGAAGGTCGACTGAGTTGTCGACCGCGTGGAAGGAACTGGTTCTTGAGCTGCTTCGAAGCCAAGGTCGCAGTGATCACCGGCGCTGGGGCGGGGATTGGGCGTGCCTTGGCGGTTGAGCTCGCGCGGCGTGGGGCTCGACTGTCACTGCTCGATCGAGATGCCAGCGCTCTGGAGGAAGTGACCTTTAGCTGCGAGACCCTCGGAGCTCGAGTGTTGAGACAAGTGGTCGATGTGACCGACTGGGAGGCGGTGCAGGCTGCCGCGGTCGTGGCCAACTCCGAGCTGGGTGGCATCGACTCCGTGTTCGCGGCTGCCGGGATCATCCATCGCGGCAGCCTGCTCGACTCGGACGTCGCGGACATCGAACGTGTCATGGCCGTGAACTGGCGGGGACTCATGCACACCGTCAAGGCGCATCTTCCGTACCTCGCCAACGCGGCGGACGGTCGGATCGTGACGTTCTCGAGCGCTTTCGGCTTGGTCTCAATGCCGAAGTACACCGCTTACAACTCGTCGAAGTTCGCCGTTCGCGGCTTCAGTGAGTCGTTGCGCCAAGAGCTCGCGGCTGCTCGCAGCGGAGTATCGGTGACGTGCGTGTTCCCTGGAGGAGTTCGAACGTCGATCGTGCGTAACGGGCTCTTCGCGGTGGGGGAGAACCGTGACGCCGTGATCCGCGGCTTCGAGAACCGCGTCGCGCGCACTGACCCGGAGGAGGCGGCGTCGATTGTCCTTAGAGGAGCGGAGCGGCGGCTCGCTCGCGTCTTCGTCGGGACGGACGCGCGTTTGGTGGCTGTGCTCGCACGCCTTGTCGGTGGTCACTACCAGGACCTGATGCCGGCTGTAGGGCGCCTGCTGAGGCGCAGGCGAAGGCGATCCGCGAAGTGATGATCTTGGCTGCTGTCAGCGGTTGACGTGACTCACGTCACCGCTTACGATGCTCCAATCGGCCTAGTTCCGATTGGGTTGGCTTTGTCGCTATCGAGCTGATCCCTGAACGCAATGGTGAGGCAGCCTCAGGCTGGCTTCGGACGCGATCGGGGATCCACATGTCTCGGCGACCTCCTGTCACCCGCAATGACATCACCCGCAATGACATCACGACGCCCTGTGTCGTCCGGTCACGCTTGCCTCTCGAGCGCGCACCTGTGGGAGAGCGTGATGTTCACATTCCTGTCCTGCTCCTGCCTTTGCGTGGCCTCGGGTTCACTGGTGGTTCTCGCCAGCTCCTCGATCATGGACCGGCCCCTGGGTTCGCGGCACTTCTAGATCAGCCCCACCTGCGGATAGAGGACGGCAGGCTCAAGCAGTCCAGAGCTTGGACACGACAACGGGCCGCTCAACCCGTTCCGTCAATCCCAAATCCAAGCACGCAGAAGCCATCTGGTCGGACCGCGATCTTCACCGCTCGCATCGGGTTCAACTTCAGTACTCATCAGGGAGTAGTGATGTCGCTCTGGCTGACCTACGGCCTTCTCGGTGTCGTTGCGGGCCCTGTTGTCAACGCTGCCGGCGCTTGTGTGGCGTTGCGCGAGCCGCTGATATGGAACCGGATCCTTCCGGCCGAGTGGAAGGTGGCGTTCGCGGCAAGTGGGCTATTGGGCATCTCACTGGTGAAAGTGGCAGAGCGACAGCCTGCGGTAGCGGGCGCAGTGTCATGGCTTGTGATCATGGGCTTGCTGCTTTCCTTGATCGACTGGGCTTCTCACCGGCTTCCGCAGGTCCTGGTCGGTGTGCTGCTCACCGGTGGTGTGATGCAGTTCAGCGCAGCTGCGCTCGTCCTGCCGGACGGTGCCGGACGTTTGCTGCAAGCTGTCGTTGCGCTCGCGGCTGTATTCGCGTTCTCGCTGACGATGGCGTTGGTGTCCTACGGCGGATGGGGTGCTGGCGACGTCACGCTGTCGGCCACGGTCGCGTTCTTCCTCGGCTGGTTCAGCTGGAGGCACGTGATCGTCGGACTCTGTCTGGCGCTTGCTCTTGGTGCAGTCACGTTCGGCGTGCTGCGCGTGAGGAGGGCCCACCGGCGCGGAATGGTGATCCCCTTCGGGCCGGCGCTCATCTTCGCGTGTGTTTGCGCAATCCTGTTGATGTGAGGAAGGCCGTCTGATGTGTCAGCTGTTCAGTGAAGGAGACAAGGTCATTCCCACGGGTACTGGCGGCGCTGCGTCACGCGTTCTTGCCGCTCGCCCTCCGGGGTCTGCCTCGGCACCACCGTTCATGTTCTCGGTCTGGAGGCCGCGGTGAAGCTCATGAAGATCTTCCTGGCTACTGCTGGCGCAGTCGTCATGACCAGTGCATGTGAGAGCGTGCCGGTCACACGTACGACCAGCACTCACACACCCCCGTCATCGCCCTCCGCAATTGCTCTGACCGACACGGCGCGCGACAAGGCCATCAACGCATACCGGCAGATGTGGCGCGACTTCGCTGCTGCCGGGAGGACCTCAGATTGGCAATCCGCCAACCTGGGCCGTCACGCGACGGGCACCGCGTTGAACAAGCTCTCCCAGAGTCTGTATGGAGATAACTACAGAGGCATCATCACCAAGGGCGAACCGGTCCTCAATCCGTCAGTGTCCACAATGGAACCAGCGGAAGATCCGAAGAAGATCGTCATCACCGACTGCGGCGACTCGACGAACTGGCTGAAGTACCGCAAGGACAACGGAGCCTTGGCTGATGACAGGCCGGGCGGTCGGCAGCTGATCAATTCCATTGTCGAGAAACAGGCAGATGGATCGTGGAAGGTGTCTGACTACGGCGTGCACGACGTAGGGTCGTGTTGAGCCATGCGGTGCCTTCTCATCGCCACGGCGGCCGGGCTGAGCACAGCTCTGTCGTGCCTGCCTGCGCCAGTCCGCGCTGACAACGGTTGGGGCGGCACAACTTGCGGCCAAGCTCCCTCACCCGCCTGCAACGTCGTTGCCGGAAACCGGCCCAACCGGCCGGCAACCAACCCACACCACTCACAACCCGGCGCGAACAACGGTACTGACCCCTCAGGAAGTGACTTCGGCTGCCGACACGTGCCGGTGGACTACGCCGCGCCGAGCGCGCCTCCCCAGGAGCCCGGCGGCTGGTTCATGGTCTTGTGCAGTCCCGACGGCAAGGATCCCGACTCCCACGGCCCTGTGTGGATTCCAGCCGGCGCGCAACCGCCTGCGGTAAGTCCGGAACAGCTCGCTCAGATAGCACGTAGGCAGCTACGACTGCCCGCACCGTCCATCGCCGCCAGCCCGTCCAGCGTGCAGCTGGTGCAGTTGCCGACTTGGTTGTGGTTGTCCGGTGGGTGGTCACAGTCTTCGGCAACCGCCTCGGTTCCCGGCGTGTCGGTGACAGCGGTCGCGAAGCCGACTTCTGTGATCTGGACGATGGGCGACGGCTCCACCGTCACCTGCGCGGGTGCCGGAACGCCGTACAAGGCAGGTACGGATCCCAAGGCGCCGTCGCCGGATTGCGGCCACGTCTACCGCCGATCGTCGGCGAGCCAGCCGGGGCTGGCGTACTCGGTGACGGCGACCGTGTACTGGACGGTGACCTGGTCCGGTGCGGGGCAGGGCGGGACGTTCCCGGACATGACCACAACGGGCACCGCGACCTTCCGCGTGGCGGAATCGCAGGCGCTCAACAACGGCGGCGGCTGACCAGCGCCAACTGCCTCCTGGCGAGGCATCTCCGCATAGCCCACAAAGCGATGACCACCTGTTCCGCTCGCTGACAACCCTCAGGCGACGCGGCGCACTACCCGCATGCCTTTTGGAGGTACCGGCGTGAGCACCGAAACCACGATCCGGCCCGATACCGACCGAGCCGCGAGCATGGCCAACGGTCCCTGGGTCAACGACGGCAAGAAGCTTTCCGCCTCGCGGTTGCGCACCACAGGGCGTCGCCGCAGCGTTCCGTACCTGCTTCTCGGCGTGCTACTCATCCTGGCCTGTGTGGGCGGCTTCGTGCTGATCTCGCTGAACTCCGGAGATCGGCAAGCCGTGCTCGCGCTGGCCCGCGGCGTGCCGGTTGGGCACGTGCTGACCACACAGGACCTGCGGCAGGTCAACGTCGCGGTCGACCCCGGCGTCGCCGTCGTCGGCGCGGACCAGGCCGCCACCGTGGTCGGCAGGCCGATGGCCACCAGCTTGACGGCCGGGGCGCTGCTGACGCCGGACGCCGTCGGCGGCGCCGCGCTGCCCACGGACGGGCAGGCCATCGCCGCTCTCGCGCTCAAACCGGGCCAGTTTCCCGCAGAAGTCGGGCCGGGAGCGCGGGTGTCGGTGGTGTTCGTCCCCGGTCAGGCCGGAACCGCGACCAGTCCGCCCGCCGATGGCGGCACGGTCTGGCCTGCCGTGGTGATCAGCGTGACCACCCCGGCCAACGACCAGAACACCGTGGTCTCGGTGCAGCTGTCCGAGACCGCCGCCCGCCAGGTCGCCGCGGCGCCGGCCGGTCAGTTGTCGATCGTGATGCTCTCCGCTGGAGGTCGCTGATGTTGATCTCGGTCCTGTCCCTGAAAGGCTCACCTGGAGCCACCACGCTCGCCGTCGCCTTGGCCGCCCGCTGGCCCGCACCGGCACGCGCCCTGGTGGCCGAGGCCGATCCTTCCGGCGGTGATCTAGGCCTGCGGTTCTCGCTGTCCTCGACACCGGGCCTGGTGAGCCTGGCCGCCGCCGCGCGCCGTGGCGGCGACGACGACCTGGTGTGGCGGCACATCCAGCAGCTTCCCGGCGGCCTGCCGGTGATCTGCGCCCCATCCGATGCAGACCAGGCCCGCGCGGCGCTGTTGGCCTTGGCTCCGGACCCGACCACCGGGCTCGGGGTGCTGCGCGCGGCGGCCAACCAGCCGGGCACGGTGGTCATCGTCGACTGCGGACGTGTGGACCCCGGCTCGCCCGCGCTGCCGATCGTGCGCGCCTCCGACGCGATCGTGCTGCTCTCGCGAGCTCACGCCGACGACCTCGCGCACCTGCCGCGCCGGCTGCACACGGTCGGCCGCTGGAGCCCCAACCCCGTGCTGCTGCTGGTCGGCGAGGGCTACTCCACCGCCGAGGTCGCCCGCGAACTCGGCGTGCCGCCCCTCGGGCGCGTGCCCGACGACCCTAACGGCGCGGCCGTGCTCTGCGGACGGCCGAACAAGCTGCGCTGGGGGCGCAGCGGCCCCGCACATTCGGCGCTGGGCCGCTTCGCCCACCGGGTCGCCACCGAACTCGCCACCCGCGAGCGCACACCGGCCAGCCGAACACAGCCCCGGCCCCCTCAGCCGGTGACGCAGGTTCCGCTCCTGCGCTCGATTCCTGGTGTGCCACCCGGCGCGGTCTCGCCCAACGGTGTCCGCGCCGCACCGAACCCCGCAAGCGACCACCGCGACCAGCAGGGAGGGCAGGCATCGTGACGTACCCGACCAACCAGTACCCGGCGCCGGTTCCGCTGCGCCCCCACCAGCCGTCCGGACCGGCCCCGTTCAGCAGCGCCGCACCCGACGACGCTGGTGTGCCACCGCTGGGATGGAGCAGCGACGAGGACGCTGCTGACCTCTCGGCCGCCACGGCACGGCTGCGGCAGCATCTGAGGAAGCGGTTGAACGCCGAGCTTCCGCAGCGGGTTGCCGATCAGCAGGACCGCACCGGGACGACCGCGAGCCGTGAGGCCCGGCGTGAGCTGGCGCGCGGCATCCTCGACGAGGCGCTGCGCGTGCACACCGAGAACGAGCTGGCCGCGGGCCGGCAGCTGCTGCCCCGTGAGGTCGAACAGCGCGTCGTCGGGGAGGTCGTCAACGAGCTGTTCGGCATGGCCGGGCTCCAGCCGCTGCTGGACGACCCGACCGTGGAGACGATCAACGCCAACCGTTTCGATCGGGTCTTCGTCCAGTACAACGACGGCCGCCGCGCACCCGTCGCCCCCATCGCGGGCTCGAACGAGGAGCTGACCGACCTGGTCCGGCTGCTCGCCGCCCGCGCGTCGAGCCAGGAGCGGCGGTTCGACCAGGGCTCCCCGGCGGTCAACCTCCAGCTCCCCGGCGGTGAACGGTTGTTCGCCGTCATGGGCCTGACCGCCGGGGGCGTGACCGCGCTGTCGATCCGACGCCACGGCTACCTCACCGTCACCCTGCCCGAACTCCGACGCCGAGGCACCCTGGACCCCGGCTTGGAGGCGTTCCTACGAGCCCTGGTCAAGGCCCGCAAGAACGTCCTGATCACCGGCGGCACCGGCGCGGGCAAGACCACGCTGCTGCGCGCGTTGGCCAGCGAGATGGATCCGCTGGAGCGCATCGTCACCATCGAGGACGCCTTCGAGCTCGGCCTGGACCACGATCCGGACATCCACGCCGACGTGACCGCCTTCCAGGCCCGCGAAGCCAACGTCGAAGGCGAAGGCGCTATTAGCCAGGCCGAACTGGTGCGGTGGGGTCTGCGCATGTCGCCGGACCGGGTGATCGTCGGTGAGATCCGCGGTCCCGAGGTCATCCCGATGTGCAACGCGATGTCGCAGGGCAACGACGGCTCAATGGCCACCCTGCACGCCTCCAGCTCCCGGATCGCCTTCACCCGCCTGGCCTCCTACGCCGCCCAGGGCGTCGAGCGGCTCCCGCTGGAGGCCACGAATCTGCTGGTTGCCTCGGCGGTGCACTTCGTGGTGCACCTGGCCCGCGCCGAGGACCGACGCACCCGTGTCGTGTCCTCGATCCGCGAGGTCGTCGGCGCCGACGGCCCGCAGGTGATCTCCAACGAGGTCTACCGCCCCGGCCCCGACCGCCGCGCCCGTCCCGTGGCCGGAGCGCTGCGCAGCGACACCCTCGACGACCTGGCCGACGTCGGCTTCGACCCCGCCGTGCTGGAGAACCCCGAAGGCTGGTGGGGGCCGTGAACATCACCCTCAGCCCCACCACCGCCACCGCGGCACTGCTCGGCGTCGGTACCGGGCTCGGCCTGCTGCTGGTGGTCCTCGGCTGGCGCGGCACCGACCCCCAGCGTCAGCGCCGCACCCGAACCCGCGCGGCCGGGACCGTCGACCAGCACCGCAGCCTGCGGATCGCCATCGCCGTGACCGCCGGGGTGGTGACCGGTCTGCTCACCGGCTGGGTCGTCGGCGCCGTCCTGGCCGGCCTTGCCGCCTGGGCGCTCCCGCGGGTGCTGGGCCGCGACCCCGAGCACGCACGCCGGGTCGCGCGGATCGAGGCCATCGCCACCTGGACCGAGATGCTCCGCGACACCCTGTCGGCCGCCGCGGGGCTCGAGCAGGCCATCCTCGCCACGGCGCCACTGGCGCCGACGGCGATCCGGGGCGAGGTCGGGGAGCTCGCCGCCGGGATCGAGAACGGCGACCGGCTCGCGCCCGCGTTGCGCCGTCTCGGCGAACGCCTGGACGACCCAGTCGGGGATTTGGTCATCGCCGCCCTGCTGCTGGCCGCCGAACAACAGACCCGACAGCTCGCCGATCTGCTCGGCTCGCTGGCCGACGCCGCCCGCGGGCAAGCCTCGATGCGGATGCGCGTCGAGGCCGGACGCGCCCGCACCCGCACCTCGGTGCGCGTCATCGTCGGCACCACCCTGGCCTTCGCCGTCGCCGTGGTCCTGCTCAACCGCCACTACATGAGCGCCTACGACAGCGCCGCCGGGCAGATCGTGCTGCTGGGCATCGGAGGGCTCTTCGCCGTCGGGTTCGCGTGGCTCAACCGCATCGCCCGCGTCGCCCAGCCCGGCCGCTTCCTCTCCACTGCCGACCAGGGCTCGGCGACCAGCTCGGCACGGGGTCTCGTGACCGCGAGGCAGGAGTGAACGCCGTGATCACCCACATCGCCCTGGGCATCGGATCCGGGATCGGCCTGTGGGCCGTGGCGGTCTACCTGTTCCCGCCACGACCGGCCCTCGGCGCGGTCCTGGCCCACGCCACCGCCCCACCCGCTCCGGCACCCATCCTCGCCATCGACGACACCGGCTGGGCCGTCCGGCTCGGCCGACCCGCCGTCGCACCACTGCGCGCATTGGGGCTCCCTGGTCCGCGCCTGGCCAAGGACCTGGCGGTCATCGGCCGCTCGACCTCGACCCACCTGGCGGAGAAAGCCACGCTCACCGTCGCCGGGCTACTTCTGCCCGTCCTGCTGACCGTGGTCCTCACCGTGGCCGGTCTCGGCCCCGGCTTCGAGTTCCCGATCATCGCCGGACTCGTCCTGGCGGCCGTCGGGTTCGTCCTGCCGGACCTGCAAGCCCGCTCCGAAGCCGCGAAGCTGCGCACGGGGTTCCGCCACGCGCTCTCGGCCTACCTGGACCTGGTGTGGATCACCCTGGCCGGGGGAGCCGGGGTCGACAGCGCGCTGGGCGACTCGGTGAACATCGGACGAGGGTGGGCGTTCGAGCAGATCCGCCGCGCCCTGGACACCGCTCGCCTCACGCGCACGACCCCGTGGGCGACCTTGCGCCAGCTCGGCGAGGAACTGGACGTGGCCGAGCTCGCCGAGCTCGCGGCCTCGGTCAGCCTGGCCGGCACCGAGGGCGCCAAGGTCCGCACCTCCCTGGCCGCCAAGGCCGGAGCCCTGCGAACCCATCAGATCACCGAGGCCGAAGGTGACGCCCAAGCCGCCACCGAACGCATGAGCCTGCCGGTGATGGCGCTGTTCCTCGGGTTCCTGGCCTTCATCGCCTACCCCGCACTCACGCAGGTCCTCAATGGACTGTGACATCTCGCGCGGACAACGACCGAACGCGAACGACAAGGGAGGACAACACGATGCGTACACAAGTGGAGACATTGTGGACAGTGATACAAGCACGGTGGGAGGAGCTGCGACGCCAGCCGGAGGCCGGCTACTCGACCGAAACCGTCCTGGTGACCGCGCTGATGGTCGTGGCCGCGCTCGCGGTGATCGCGATCGTCGTCGCGAAGGTCACCGAGAAGGCCAACGGCATCACCATGTGATCCCCATGAGCCACAAGCACAGCAAGCGGTCACCAGCGACTCGTGCCGGATGGTGTCGAGTCCGCCGAGCGCTGCGCGGTGATCGTGGGTCGGTCAGCGCGGAACTGGTCATCGCGACACCCCTGCTGTTGCTGATGCTGCTGGCCATCGTGCAGTTCGCGCTCTGGTCACACGCCACCCACATCGCCCAAGCCGCCGCCTCACAGGGACTCGCGGTCGCACGGTCCCAGAACGGGACCGCCGCGGCCGGCACGTCCAGCGCGCAGCAACTGCTCGACCAGCTCGCGAGCGGCCCGCTCACCGGCCCCGCCGTCACATCCGACCGGACAGCGGCCTCGGCGTCGGTGCGCGTCAGCGGGACCGCAACCTCGGTCGTGCCGTTCCTGAGCCTGCCCGTGCACGCCGAGGCCGTCGGGCCCGTCGAACGGTTCGTCCCCGATCTGGCGAGCGGGTGACCCGCGATGACACCGCAGACAATGCCATCACGGACGACGCCGCCGCTCCGTGCACCCGTCACGGCCCCAGGACGGCGTCACCGCCGCGTGCGTCCCGGTCGGCGGGGGTGGGCGGCCTGGTGGCGTGCTGATGACGGCTCGGTGGCCGCCGAAGTCACCATCGCCGCGCCGTTCCTGGTCATGCTGCTGGTCTTCGTCGGCGTGGTCATCGACCGAGGGGTGGACGCGCGGATCCGCATCGATGACGCCGCCCACCAAGCGGCCCGCGCCGCCAGCATCGAACGCACCCCGACGGCCGCGACCGCCGCGGCCCAGTCGACCGCCGCGAGCGCGCTGTCCTCGGCAGGGGTGACCTGCGCGTCCCTGTCGGTGAGCACCTCGACCGGCGGCCTGCGTCCCGGCGGCACGGTGAGCGTGACCGTGTCCTGTGCCGTCGACTTCGGCGATGCGCTCATCCTCAGTGTGCCCGGCGGCAAGACCTTGTCGGCCACGTCTGTGGAGCCTGTGGACCTGTGGCGGTCGACCCTGACCACCGGGAGCCAGACATGACCCGCCGAGGCCGCCACTCGCGGCGCAGCTGGTGGGCGACCTGGTGGCGCATGCGGTTGCGGTGGTGGCACGCCGACGAGGGCCGAGCGACCGCGTTCGTCCTGGCGCTGACCGTCGGCATCCTCGCCTTGGCCGGCCTGACCCTCGACGGCGGCCTCGCACTGGCCGCCAAGGTGCGGGCCAACGGCCAGGCCGAGGCCGCCGCACGCGCCGGTGCCCAGGCCATCGACCTCACCGCCTACCGCGGCAACGGCACCGTGCAGCTCGTGCCCGCCCAGGCGGTCGCCAACGCCCAGGCGCACCTGGCCGCCGAGGGCGCCTCCGGCACGGTGACCGTCTCCGGCGACACCGTCACGGTCACCGTGACCGCCTCGCAGACCACACAGCTGCTCGGGCTGGTCGGCATCGGGTCGCTCCAAGTGCACGGGCAGGGCAGCGCACACCCGCAGCGTGGGGTGACCGCGATCGATCCATGACCACACTGTCGCCCGCCGTGAATACCGCATCGCAGAGAAAGGGAAGCACCATGGCAACGCCCGAGGAGATCCGCCAGCGCGTCGAGGAGGCCGACACCGCCCGCAGCGCACGGCGGGCTGCCGCCGCGCAGCAGGTCGGCGAGCTCGCCCAACGCCGAGCCGAGATCGTCGCCCAGCTCGCCGAGGTGGAGCGTGAGCTCGGCGAGGTGGTGGCCGACGCCCAGGACGTCATCGACGTCGACGAGCTGGCGGCGTTCACCGACCTCAAACCGTCCGACCTCACCGGGTGGCTCGCGGGGCACAAGCCCGGCCGCGGCAAGCGCAGGAAAGCCGCAGTCGTGCCTGGCACGCAGAGTGACACGCGCCGTGCTTCGGGGCCGAGGACGCCGACGCAGGGGCAGGCGCCCGACTCACGCGAGGGTTCGACCACTACAGGGCCGGACACCTCCGAGCGGCTCGTGGCCCAGGCGAGTTGACCCGTGCTCGCGACCGCCCAGCACCCAAGGTTCGCCGACGACGCCGGCCCATCGCCGTCGCGTGACGGCGTGGCGAGCGAACACGTCCAGGTCTGCTGAGGAAACGAGCACGTCATGGCCGCATCACCGCATCGCCCCCGCCGCAAGCCGCGTCGGCCACCGCGAACGCGAGGCCGGACGTGGCACGGTGCCGGGCGGGTGCTCGGCGGGCTCGGACTGCTGGTGCGCGGACTGCTGGCGGCTGCCGTTCTGGTCGCGCTGCTGGCCGGGTTGCCGTCGGCGTTGACGCACTTCGTCGGCTGGCCGCTGCCGGACCACCTGCCCTCCTGGGCGGAAGTCCAGGGTGTCCTGCTCGGCCCGATGACCACCACGTTCCTGCTGGACTTCCTCGCCTGCCTGACCTGGCTGGTGTGGGCGTTCTTCGCCCTCGACGTCGCCCGCTGCGCGGTCGAGATCGCCCGCGACGCCAGAATGCCCGACCTGTCCGCGGCCGGACCGGTGCACCGGATCGCGGCCGTGCTCGTCGGCGCGGTCCTGATCTCCATCCTCGGTCAACGCGCCGGCCTGCCCACCATGAGCCCATCCGCTGCGGGCGGCGCCGCTGCTGACGTGGTGGCGACGGCTCCCGCCTGGAACACACCCGCCGAACAAGCGGAGTTCACCGGGGTGCGACCGGTCGCCCACAGCGCGCCGTATCACCACGACGCGAGCCGCGTGGCGGAGCAGCAGCCCGGCCGCGCGAAATCCGCGGTGGTGCTGCCGTACAACCCCGCCACCGGCGTGTACGACTCGCTGTGGCGGATGTCGGAACGCACCCTCGGCGACGGCAACCGCTGGCCGGAGATCTACGCACTCAACAAGGGCAAACCACAACCGAATGGCGGCACCTTCACCCGCCCCGGCCTGATCTTCCCCGGCGAGGAGATGGCCCTGCCCGACGACGCCACCGTCAGCTCCCCACCGACCACCGCCCCGGTGCCACCACCAGAAACTCCGCCCCCTCCACCCGAGCCCCCGCCCAGCAGCACGACGACACCGACCCCCTCCACAACCCAGCCACCCGCCACCACCGAAGCCCCACCGACCACTCAAGCTCCACCGGCGACCCAGGCGCCGCCGAGCACCGACGCGGTGGGCGAGCCGGGGATCAGCTGGGGCGAGGAACTGTTCGTCGGCCTCGGCCTGGCGGCGGCGGTCAGCGCCGCTCTGGTCGCGGCCCGGCGGCGCAATCGACGCCGGTATCAGCCCGGTAGCGGCGACCGCAGCGACCTACCCGTCGCCCCGGTGGTCTACCAGCTGCGGCTGGCACACCTGCGTGCCGACCACGACGACACCGGCGCCGACGACGAAGTGGACCTCGACTGGCCGGGCGAGCGCCCACCACGCGCACCGGCACCGCCGCTCGTCCTCGGCACCCATGCCGAGGCCGCCGACGTTCCCGACGACGAAGCACCGGTTCTGTCGGTCGGTGTGCGGGACGGCCGCGAGATCGCCGTGGACCTGGCCGCAGCGCACGGCCTGGGCCTGCTCGGCGCGGGCGCCCCCGCCGCGGTCCGTGCGCTGCTCGTGGCCATCCTCAGCACGGCCTTCACCACTACGCACAGGCCGGCCACGGTCATCGTGCCGGCCGACGACCTCGCGGCGCTGTTCGGCAGGCGCGTGGCGCAGGCACCGCTGCCGGCGGGTGTACGGGTGGCAGCCGACCTCGACGCGGCACTGGACATGCTGGAATCCGAGACGCTGGTGCGGGTCGGTCAGCTCCCGTCCACCGGTCAACCCTGGGGGCCCGTTGTGCTGGCGGCCCGCGCACCCGGCCGCCAGGCCCGCAGGCTGCAGGCGGTGTTGGACAACGGCTCAACCGTCGGCGTGACCGGGCTGCTGCTGGGCCAGTGGAGCGCCGGGGTGAGCGCCTACGTCCGCGACGACGGCACCATCTCCACCACCAGCCCCGGCCTCGGCGAGCCGCTGCGCGGCGCGCGTGTATTCCAGCTGGGCGACGACCACCTCGCCGACCTGATGGACCTGCTGCGCCACGCCAACCCCGGCGACGAGCCCGAGTTCACCGAGACCGCCGTCGACGAACCGCATCCGGCTGTCGTGCCGCGTCCTCACGTCGTCGTGGACGATTCCGTTGCCGTCACCGCCAAGCCCCTGGACACCGTGGTGGACCGCGGCGCAAGCACCCACGATCCCGGACACGCGGTGCCCGAGGACACGCTCGCCGAGGGCACGACCCAGGCGCCGGTCGCCGACACGGACCTGGAGCTGTTGACAGCCCCAGGCGATGACGACCGGCGAGGCGACGGCGAGCTGGAGATCCTTCGGCCGGAGCCCGCGCCCGCGACGTCACCGGGTCTTCGGCTGCGTCCCGTCCAGCCTGTTCGCTCCGACACTGACGAAGCAGCCCACAATGCCGGTGAAGGCCACCGGCACGGCTTGTCGACGGGGAGCGAGCCACAGGGCCCCGCCGAGGCGCGCGAGGCATCGTCCGCGCCGCTGCGCGTCAGCGTGCTCGGGCCGCCACGGGTGTGGTGGCGTCCCACGCCGGCAACACCCGACGGAGGCACCGCCGAACGCGAGATCACCTCGGCGTTCCAGCCCCGCCTGCGCGAACTGCTGGTCTTTCTGGCGCTGCACCCCGACGGCGCCAGCCGCGAGGCGCTCATCGCCGCCCTGTGGGCCACGAGCCCGCCGGAGCGGACCACCAACGCGATGAACACCTCGCTCTCGCGTCTACGTCGAGCTCTGGCCGCGGCAACCGGCAACGTGTTGTCCGATCTCGTGGTGGTCGGTGAGGGCCGCTACCGGCTGGATCCCGACCTGGTGGAGGTCGACTACCACCACTTCGCCGCCGCCGTGGCAGCCCGCCGCTCCGCCGTCACCGACGCCGATCGGGTCGAGGCGTATCGGCGGATCGTGGACAGCTACACCGGCCCTCTGGCCGACGGGCTTTCCACCGACTGGATCGAGACCGCCCGCGAGGCCATCCGCCGCGACGCCATCGACGCCGTCGCCGCACTGGCCCGCGCCCTGGTCGAGGACGACCCCCAGCAGACGCTGGACCTGCTCGAGATCGCGCGTGCGTTCGACCCGCACAACGAGCTGATCTACCGCGACATCATGCGCCTGCAGGAACGCCTCGGACAGCTCGACGCCATCCCGCGCACCCTGACCCTGCTCACCACACGGCTTGCCGAGGTCGACGATCGGCCCACGCACCAGGCCGTCGACCTGGCCGACCGGCTACGTCGTCGCCACGATGCCCCCGGCGAACCGGGACGAGCCGACCGCGGGCACAGCCGAGCGGGATGAACCCCGCCGGCGGCCTCGTGCGCGGCGCCGGGTCACCCGACGGCGCCACCGGCACGAGGGCGACGGTCGGAGGAGTGGAATCGACCGGCCCCGGTCGGGGAGTCGAGATCGACGACATCATCGAGAATGGACGTCTCCGCACCACTGTGACGGCTGTGCGCTTGCGCCTGCGAGAGCAATTCCGGATGCGCACGAGTCCATTCGATCAGAGGCTCTGCCAGCGTCAACACCTCCGCGACCGCCGGAGTCAACGAGTACGCGACTTCCGGCGGAAAAGACTTATCGCAACTCTCGCGAACGATGAGACCCTGTTCGCGCATCTTTTTCAATGTGCGCGCCAGAATGCTATCGTGCAGGACAGCGTGTTTGTCCGTCCAATTCTCGTCGATGGAATACGAGTTGACCGTGGAAAGAATCTCTACCCGACGCAGCGGGCCGTCCCGGAGTGTCACCAGGATGGCGGGTACCCACTTGTCCCCGAAAAGGTTCTTCAGGTCATACAGTCCACGAAGGACCCTGTCATCTCGCTCCGTCACCGCGCCTCCCCGTGCTCGCTGACCGGGCCCCCACTGCGCGCCCGCTCGTCACGTCCTGCGGCAGGCCCTTCCCCGAGCCTGCCGTCGAGGCGATCGCGCCTGCTCAGCGCGACCGCTCCTTCACCCTCCGCCTCCCCTGGCGACGAGTGTCGAGCTTCCCACGTTACGCCAAACGGCCGAAGTCGCCCACCGTAATCCTACTCAGCTCAACTCTGGTGAGATGTCACTCTATGTAGTCAGTATGGAGATCGACAGCGCGTACGGTCACTTCCGTTGGGGGTTCATACGGGGGATCACATTGGGGATCAGGTTGGGGATCCTGTTAGAGCGCCACCCCCTCCGGCCAGCGAAAACGCGGGTCAGGGGCCCTGTAGGGGGATCCGCTGGTATCCCAGACTCGCTTGGCCACAAGCCGGTGAACACATCGGGGCGGGCTGGTGGCCGGCTGCCTGCCGTGTCGGCTCCACGGTTGTCCCCGCCTCCTTATTGCCTTCTTTTTGGTTCGATTACTCCCTTCCTGATATCTCCCCGTCCCTTTCTCTTTGAATTCTACGCGCGCTGCCGGCTTCTGGCTTTCTGGTCAGCTCCCGCCGCTTGTTACGCTCTGACCTGCGGAAACGTGGTCGCATTTCGGTCGGAAACGCGAGCACGCGCGCCGGGTGGGGATTCCGGAATGGCGGCGACGGCGTCAATCGAAAAGAGTCTTGAAAATGAGCTGCCAAACCTATTGCATGACGCGCGACGCAGAGTCATAATTGAATTGTCGCCGGAGGAACCGAAACCACACCGAATACCACGCCCGGCGCGAGCCATGTCGAAAATGGGAGCCAATTATGTGTTACGCCGACACCGTGACGAATGACGACGGAACCGCCACCGCGTTTTGCTACTGCGGATGGTCGGCGGACCACGCCACCCCGGAAGCGGCGGACACCGACGCCGAACGGCACCAGACCGCCGCCGAGTCCGCGCTCGCCGCCTGACCCGCCGCCCCCGCACACCTGAAAGGAACGCCCGCGATGACCACGCCCACCCCGCCCGCCGCGCCGCCCGCCACGGCACCGACCACCACGCCGACCGCCCCGGCGGGCGCGCCGAAACGGCTCGGCAACGGTGAACTCCGCGCGATGGTCGCCAAAGTGCTCGCCGACAACGCGGGCACCGAACTCACCCCGCGCACCATCGCGCACACCCTGAACCGGTCATCCGGGGCGGTCGGCAACGCGTGCAAAGTGCTCGCGGACCGGGGGGAGGCCGAGGTCGCTTCCACGTCCCCACTGGCCTACCGGGCGACCGCGACCACGGCGTCGGCTGCCGCGCCCACGATCACCCCCGCCCCACCGCGCACGTCCCGCCCGAAGACCCCGAAACCGACCACCAGCGCACCGCCCGCCGCGCCCGTGCCCGCCCCGGCGGGTGCAGGCGGGTCGGCCGCCGGGTCGGCGGGCGTGATCACCGGTCCGGTGAAACGCCCCAACGGGATGGACTACCACCCCCGGTTGCTGTCCGGGATGCCGGACGTGACCGCGCTGCGGCGGTTGCGTGACGCCGGGGTCGCCGCCCTGATGTACGGACCGCCCGGCACGGGCAAGACGTCGGTGGTGGAGGCAGCGTTCCCGGACTGCATCACGGTTCAGGGCGACGGGGACACCGTGGTCGCCGACTTCGTGGGCGACTACACCAAAACCCCGGACGGCGAGTTCGTGTTCGTGCACGGTCCGCTGGTCCGCGCGATGCGTGACGGGGTGCCGCTGTTCATCGACGACGCGACGCTGATCCCGCCGACCGTGCTCGCCGTGGTCTACCCCGCGATGGACGGACGCCGCCAGATCGTGATCAAGGCCAACGGCGGCGAGGTCGTGGACGCCACGCCGGGGTTCTACGTGGTCGCCGGACACAACCCCGGCGTGCACGGCGCGGTGCTCACCGACGCGCTGGCGTCCCGGTTCTCCGTGCAGGTTCAGGTGTCGAGCGACTACGACCTCGCCGACCAGTTGGGCGTGGACAAGAAGGCGGTGCGCGTGGCGCGCAACCTGGCCACCCGGCAGGAACGGGGCGAGGTCGGGTGGGCACCACAACTGCGCGAGCTGTTGGCGTTCAAGAAGATCGCCGCCGTGTTGGGCACCGACGCCGCCGCCGGAAACCTCGTGGGCATCGCGCCGGAAGAGGACCGCGCCACCGTCGCCGCCGTCGTGCGCGACGCGTTCGGGCGCACCGTCGCCCCGCTCGCCCTCGGTGCCCGCATCACCACCAAACCCTGACCCCAACCCACCCCCGAACCGCGACCGTCGCGAAAGGACCGCAACCGTGAGCACCCACTTCACCACCGACCCGACCGCCACCGGTGCCTCCGTGTTCCCCGCCCGCCCCGAATGGCTGTCCCTGTCCGCTGCCTTCGCCGACGAGGTCCCGGTCATCGCCGACCGCGACGACCTCCTGGTCACCGTCGCACCCGGCGCGGGCGGGGGTGCCCCGGCGTGTTTCTACCCCGCCCGCGCGCTGATCGAGATCGACGGCGACCACCTCGGGGTGGACCCCGCCACCGTGGACCCCGCGAACCTGTCCGACCGCCCCCGCTACGCCCCGGCGTGGGGTGCCCTGACCCACGAGTGCGGGCACGCCAAACACACCGCCTGGGAACCCCCGGACGACGCCCCGCTCGGCGTGGTCGCCGCCGCCATGCTGCTGGAAGAGCCCCGCATGGAAGCCGCGCAAGTCCGCCGCCGCCCGGACGACCGCCACTGGTTGCGGGCGTGTGTGAAGGGCATCGTCGCCGCCGACCTGCACCTGTTCGCCGACCCTGCCACCGCCCCGCAGATGACCCCGGCGCACGCCGCGCACACCGCCGCCCTGTTGCTGGGACGCGCGGACGGCGGGGTCCTCACCCGCACCGAGGTGGCCCCCGTCGCCCGTGTCATCGAGGACGTGCTCGGGGCCGACACGTTGGGCAAGTTGCGGGCGGTGTGGCGCACGGCGTTGCGCACCGCCGACGACGACGGCGAGACCATGCTCGCCCTCGGGCGGCAATGGTGCGAGATCCTCGGCACCGACCCGGACACCGACCCCAACACCCCCGCCGACCCGGACCCCGGGGCGGCACCCGACCCGTCCGGCACCCCCGACCCGTCCGGCGGCACCCCCGGCACCGGTAGCGGCAACGCCCCCGCCGACCCGTCGCCGTTGGCGGACGCGATCGCCGCCGTGCTCAACGGGGTGGCAGCGAGGGTGGCGCGGGAGAAGGCACCCGAGGACCCCGCCGCCGTCGCCGCCGCCGACAAGGCGAAGGCCGACGCAGCCGAGAAGGAGGCGCAGAAGGCCGCGCGGCGGGTGTTCGCCGCTGGTGGTTCCCGCACCGGGACGACCCGGCTCGCGGGGACCCGCCCGCCCACCCCGGAGGAGCGCACCGCCGCGCGGGTGTTGGCGCGGGCGTTGGACACCGCCGGGGTCCGGGAACGGGTCGCGGTGAGGTCCACCTCGGAGGTCCCGCCGGGGCGGTTGCGGATGCGCGGGGTGCGTGCCGCCGAGGCCCAACGTGCCGCCGGGGCGGTGGTGACCGCCGAACCGTTCACCCGCACCACTCGCACCCCGGTCACCGTGCCGCCGTTGCGGGTCGGGGTGGCGTGCGACGTGTCCGGGTCGATGCGGTGGGCGTGCGCGCACGTGGCCTCGGCGGCGTGGATTCTGGCCAACGCCGCCCGCCACACCAGGGTGCCCACCGACACCGCGAGCGTGATCTTCGGGCACCACGTGCGCCCGCTGACCTACCCCGGCCGCCTGCCCGCCGAGGTCACCGAGTTCGAGTCCAACGACAACTGGGAGGACATCCCGGTCGCGCTGGACGCCCTCGACGGTGCCCTCGGGCTGTCCCGCCCCGGCGCGGCGCGACTACTGGTCATCGTGTCCGACGGCGACTACCGCTACCAGCCCCGCATCGACGGGCAGCGCAAACTCGACCGGTTGCGCGCGTCCGGGTGCGCCGTGCTGTGGCTGACCACCAGCACCAGCGACGCCCCGCTCGACGGGTCCACCGTCCACGTGCTGACCAACCCCGCCGCCACCGCCCGCGCCATCGGGCACGCCGCCACCGCCGCCCTCCGCGCGACCGCCCGCTAGCCCCCACCGGTCCGGGGCGGGACGCCCCGCCCCGGACCACCCATCCCCGCACCAACCCACGAGGTGACCCGCCATGACACACGAACACCCCCGGACCGTGGGCGACCTGATCGCCGCCCTGTCCGGCTACGACCCCGCCACCCCGCTGCGGGTCGCCGCCCAGCCCGGCTACCCGATGGAGCACATGCTCGCGCGGGTGGTGTGCACCCCCGACGACGCCGAGTCGTGGGGTATCCGGCCCATCGACTCGCCCGTGGTGTGGCTCGGCACCGGTGAGCAGGTCGGCTACCTGCCCGCGATCGCCGCCGATGCCCTCGGGCGGTCGGCATGACCACCACCTCCACCGTGCTCGCGGAGTTGCCCTTGGCCGGCGAGGCCGCGGCGCGAGGCGCCGGCCAAAGGGCGGTGAGCTGAGGCATGTCGACCAAGACCGACTTCTACCTGGGACGCGGCCATGACGCCGAGTGGCTCGGCTCCCTGCAATGGGAGTGCGAACCCGAGAACCTCCTGCGCGTCCCGCCCGGACGCCTCGCGCTGACCGCGACCGACGAGACCACCTACCGCGCGGCCGTGGCCTACCTCGTCATCGTGTGGGAGGCCGAAGGCATCGGCACGGCCTTCCCCCGCCAAACCGGATGGCCGTGGCCGTGGGCGACCAGCCACATGAGCAGTTGGATCGTCGCATTCGACCCCGGCGCTCGCGGCGTGTTCGTCACGGTCGGTGGCGGGGTGCGCTGGGAGCCGCTTGACCCACGCAACCCCCGCGAACCCGCCGAGGACATCGGACCACCGGACATCAAGGCGTGGCTGCGCGCACCCGCCGACCCGCCCTCGGTCCCACTCCCGCTCATGCGCGACCCCGCCACCGGATGGCCCACCGCCGCCGGACAGTGCCTCACCAACCCGCACGACACCCAACACGACACCGAGGGAGAAAGCCGATGACCGCACCCAACGCGCCCGAGGTCGACATCGTCGCGCGCAGCTTTACCGAGAACGGGTGCGCGGTGACCTCGATCATCTACGACCCCGCCGACGCGCAACAGATCTTGTACGGCACCGTCACCCGCGACGGTGTACTCGTCGGCAGCTACTACTGCGCCGACCGCATCCGCCAGCGGGACTGGCGGATCGTCACCGCCGATGGCCACGACCTCGCCGTCGACGGCACTCCCGTCCGCCCGCTGGACGAAGGCTCCGCCGTCATCGTGCTGACCACCATCCTCACCGCGCCCAAGCACGAGGTCGACCAGCGCCTCCGGGACGCAACTCGGCCATCCCAGTGACCTCGAACCACCAGGCCATGACTCGCGGACATCACCGATCGGCAACCTGCCACCTGGAGGACAGCCATGACCACGCGCCACGGCGCGACGACGCAAGAATTCCCGTAATCCTGCTGCCCCAGACCGTGTTGCTCGTCCCACCGTGCCGATGCGCCTGCCCCGCCGGGGCGTGGGCTGGCCCCATGCCAACGAGCTAGCCCGAGTGTCACCTTCCGGCTGGCTCGTGGGCCGGTCGAAGCAGTTGGCGTAGCCGTGTGTCGCGTCGGTGCCCACGCAGAAGCGTCACTGTCGTTGCCTCGGCCAGCGGTGCCATGTGGTCGATGCCGACGCCGCGAACGTGGGAGACGTACTCGTCGTCAAAGGACGATTACATGCCGTCGGTCACTGTGCGCGGCAACGGCCGCAGAATGCTACTGACGAATGGCTCTGGGGCTGTGAGGTGGCGGGCCAGCTCGACGCGTTCGCCGGCCCGACGACCGTCACCAGCTCGGCGGCCAGCCCAACCGGAATCCGGATTGGCGTGCGGCACCGAGGCCTTCAGGGCCGTAGACGGGAACCGGAACGCTGCCGCCGGGACCTCGTGCACATCTTGACGGTTAACGCTGCCGACGTCGTCATCGAGACGAGGACAATGCCGCCAGGCGCACTAGGCCACGTCAAAGCCGCGAAGGAGGCCCGGACAACGTCGCCTCCAGCGGTTCGAACTAACCAGACGATCGTGCTTCCGCTGACTCCTAGCGGATCGTGCAGAGAGCGAACTTCCCGAAGTTAGCCCGTCTCTGAGGTGTCGGCACTCTCTCGCCCCCGAATCACCGGCCACCCGGAGTGCAAGCCAATCCGATCAGTCTGCGCGGTGGCCGCCTTCGATCACGGCGGCCAACCATCACCGTCTTTTACGCCGTCCAGCTGCAGGCGGCGATCATTCGGTTGATCACAAGCAACGCAGTGCCGCCAACGGCGCAAGCTGCGCAGCCGCATCGAGAGGCTCACTGGCTGGGATGGTGTCGTTCGTGGCCTTCAGGCGGCAAACGCTGGTGCACCTGGATCTTCAAGTGCACCAGCGTTCTCAGTCACGACAGCGGAAGCCGTCCGGCCATCTCATAGAGTCGCCACGTCTCGTCGTCGAAATAGGGTGAGAACTGGTAAGGGTCGCCGGAAAAGCTGAAGCTGATCACACCTTGCGCCCATCCGACACGCGTCGTAGTCGAATATTCCGCTACCCAGGGGCCGCCGCTCGATCCCCCGGTGAAGTCAGAGACGATTCGCTCGAAAAATCCATCCAGCTCCGGTGGTGCGCCCACGACGAAGTCGACTTTCTCCGCGTACGCATTGTCTCGCTTTTGCTGTTCGCCGTCATAAGGGCTTAGTGCCGGGTATCCCATGGCGTCGATGTTTTCGAAGGAACCCTCGTTGACGCGGAACCCCAGTGCTCCGACGCGGTCGACGATCCGGGTGCCGTCCGACCGGGGGAAGAGCACGATGTAGCCGTAGTCGTAGTGCCACTTGTTGTGGTCGTGCCATTGAACGTGCCAGAGCCAGTCCCGCTGGGACCACAGGCCGTACGGCGCGACTCCGTCGTGGTACCCAGGTGCGAAGACAACGTTGGTGTACTGCACCTTAGCTGCGGGGTCCCAGAGGCAGTGTGCTGCCGTCAGCACGACGTTGCCGCTGCTTCCCCCTACGACGGAGGCTGAGCACTGGAGGTAGCCGCCGCTCGTCGGATCCTGCGCGAACATCCTTCCCACTACGGGAGAGTCCGAGTCGGACACCTGGCCCGCGGTGGTCATCTCCGGCGGCACCACAGGCGGGGACGAGATCGGCTGTGCGGCGGCAGGTGCCGCCCCGACGGTTTCAGTGGAACCGTCTCGATTGACCAAGACGCCGTCCAGGGACTTCGCCTGACGCATTCGCTCCGGCGTCCAGAAATTCTGCACGTTTTCAGCGTCGGCAAGTGAGCGAACTGGATTCCCGTCCCCGTCGATTCCGTGACCGGTCATCACGTTGTCATATTTTTCGGGATTGTTCGGAGATGAGGCCATGGCTGCTGGCGTCAGTGCGACGAGCGCCGTAAGACAGCCGGCCGCTGCGAAGAATGCACGCTTGTGTCTGCGCAAGGTCCCCCCCCGGATTTACGATTGCGATGTTCTGAAGCTATCGACACGCCGCAGAGGTGTCAACATTGTCTATCTTTTCTATTCGGCGGTTGACCGCGCGAGACCGCAGGCTATAATCCAGCGGCATGGGGGACGATTTCAGTCGTATCGAAGACGCCGTGCACCGCGAGGACCCTCTTCGTGATCCGCCGAAGCCGCCCGCGATAGCGGACCTGCGTGCCGCCGAACCCATGCCGTTGCCTGAACCGCCGCGTGCCGTCGCACGCGTCGTCGGCCCTGCCTCTCCGGGGCGGGTGGACGGCAGACGCCGAGGCACCGCTCCGCTGCTCCCACCGAGCTCGGCTCGCCTTGGCGTTACGGTTCGGGCATGCGTTCTGCCGTACCGGGATCTTGATGCGTCAGTGACGTTCTACCGCGATGTTCTGGGCTGGGAAGTCCGTGTTCGCGCAGGAAGCGGAACGGAGCGTTGGGTTGAGGTCGGTCCGTCTGCTCCTCTCGCCACGTCGGTCGTTCTGGTGCCGTTTGCGGAGGCAGGTGGCGACAGCGGTGTCATCTATCTGTCCACTGAAGACGGTGTGGATATCGTGTTCGCGGCGGTGCTGACGACCGATGCAGAAGTGGTGCAGGAGCCGACGGACCAACCTTGGGGGGTACGGGACTTCGTTCTCCGCGATCCGGCGGGCAACACGATCCGCATCCAGCAGCGCTAGCCGGTCTCCGCTGACGGAGAGAAGCCAGAGCGGCTATCAGGGTGCTTTCGGATGAAGATTGGTCGAGCATTCCGAGGGGCTCCCTGCTCGCTGCGGCGCGAACCGGTGTGGATCTCGCGTTGCAAACCCACGCCGCACCTGCTCGCCTGATAGTGCACCAAGACAGTTGGCCACGCGACAGAGTATCGGTTGTTTCGGCGTCATCAACTATCAAACAGGCCAACGATTTCGTCACCATGACAGCACCAGGCTAGGCTGTCCCAACGGGAGGTCCCCGTCTGGGCGACATGCCACCCGGAGACCCTTACTCAGGAGCCCGAAACCCCTTATTTCCGGACGCTGTCGTGCCCCCAACGATGATCCGTTGGAGGCACGTGACGACATGGACCGCCCGACGCCGGGAACGACTACTCCGTTGTCGCCGCAGTCGTCGCGGCGAGGGAGTACTTCTTCGGCTTGTCACTGGTTCGCACGATGTAGCCGCTCTCGGCCAGCTTCTCCAGCGCGTTGTGTACCGCACCGGAGGATCGGTTCAACGCCTTGCCGATCGCGTTCGGACTGAACTCGCCCGAGTTGTCCCGCAGATAGTCCTCGACCATGCCGCGCAACGCCCCCGGTGCCAACCGCTGAGACTTCTCCGACTGCCTCTCCGGCTGGTCGTCCGTGGGCTGGTCGGTCTGCTGGTCGTCGGTGGGCTGCTCATCCGTGGGCTGCTCATCCGTGGGCTGCTCATCCGTGGGCTGCTCATCCGTGGGCTGGTCGTACTTCGTGGTGATGGACCAGCGGTCAGCCGGGCGCGAACCGCCGTCGGCAATCCCGGCGGTGCGTGTGACGAGGCCGTCGTTCTCCCAGCGGTTGAGGATCTTGGGTGCGGTCGACTTGCCGATTCCGGCGGCGGTGGACAGGGCGGAGGCAGTGCCGCCGGGGTTGTCCCGGAGTGCCTGCCACAGCTTTTCCTCGGTCTCCGTGCGCGGCTTCGCCGGGTCGGTCGCCGGATTCGGGACAGCTCGAAGGGTGCGGTTGGTGGACATGACTACCTCGCAGTGGTGACGGTTCGGGTTGGGGGTCATGCCCCGGCCGGAGCGGGTGCGGCCCCCGGTGCGCATCCGGTGGTGTGTCGGACCGCACGACTATGGACGCTTCCTTCGGCGCATGAAGTCAAGCGGTACATCGAAAAACCCGCTGTCTCTTGTGGACCTACCCCCGCGTCGCGTTACGTCGTTAGTGCAAACCGGTCCACTTCGCGCCCGTACCGCCCACGGGCGTTGACACCTCCGCGCGCACGAAGCGTCCATACACGTCGACCCGACCACAACCGTTGGCGCCAAGGGGGTTGACCGAATGGCCGACCTGAACGAACTCACCACACCCGCGCGCCGGCCACGGCGAGACCGCGGCGCCTATCCGCCCACTCGCACCCGAGCAGGACCTCGGTAGGCCGGGCGACCACCACGTCGCCGACCTGGAGGTGCTGCTGGCCTACCGAGGCCGATGGATGCTCATCGGACGCTGGGCGGGAGTGGACGAGCGCTGGCCGTGGACCCTCGCGCCCACGGTCGCCGCCGCGATGCGCCTCTACATCGACGCCGCCGAGACACTCAGCCGGGAGGCGGTGCTGACCTCCGAACGCCCCGGATCCTCGCCACTGCGCTGGGCGGGCACGGTACTGAGCGACCTGATGTCGGCCAACCTGGTGACCTATGGCGAGGAACTCGTGTGGGAACGCTGCGCTGGCGAGGTACGCCACACCGCTCGGCTTCGGATCGACGGCACCTTCCTGCTCGCCGACGGCGAGCGGGTCTTCGCCACGCCGTCGGCCGTCGCGACCGCCTTGAGCGGCAAGCACCACCACGGCTGGAGCGCGTGGCGACGCACCTCCGACGGTCGCTTCCTGGCCGACCTGCGCGCCGACCTCCGCGCCCGGCGGGACCGGTAGCCGCGCACCACTCGACATCACTCCGAGTCATCAACGCCTTGTCGTACCGCCCGACTGTGGGTGGGCGGTCTGACGGCGTTCACTCACGAAGGACTCGTCATGGCTGCACCTGACGTCTCAGCGGACCTGCAGGTTGTGTGGGGTGCGCGGGTCGGGATCGAACGCGGCTACCGGTTGGAGGCGATCGCTGTGGCACTGTCCGCCGACATCGCTGAGCTACGCGAGGACGGCGGTCTTCCCAGCCACGTCCACACTCGCATCACCGTGCTGCCCCAGCACCGGCTGCTGGAGATCCGGGTCGAGGGCCTGTCGATCGAGACCGACCCGGACCGCACCACCAGCCGCGAGGTGATGAACGCGCTGTTCGAGCTGGCCAGCGACCACAACATCATCACCCTCGATACCGTCTCGCCGCCGCTGTTCACCCAGCGGATCGTGCTGGTCGACTCGTACGGCCAGCCCTTCGCCGCCAAGGTCGGTGCGGGCATGGGGGAACCCGAACCGTTCACGCTGCCTGTACATCCCGAGCGGACATGAGGAAATGTGAACGCATGACCTGGTGTTTCCACGCGACTGATCACTTGCTCGCCTGAGTGATCCACTGAGTCGGTGGCAGATCAGGACGTACGCAGCTCTTCGGGGACCAGCGCGCTTGCGTCATTGATCGACTAGCGGGGCTTCCCGGCGTTCAGGCGGGTGGACTCAGCGTGGTGATTCTCCGCAGTTGAACCCGCAGGCCGTCCGGCGTGTCCTTGTTCAGTGCCGCAGCAAGCTCGTCGAGCAAGTCCCAGTACTGCCACTTGTTCTGCCACTTCAACGGGATCGATGCGACCCGCACGGCACACATGCGCACTGCTAGTCGCATACGTATGACGACGTGCTCTCCGTCGTAGGCAGGTGTCTCCCACAGTGCGCTCGCCGTGGACAGTTCCGAGAGCAGCGCAGCGTGTGCTTCTTGTGCGGCGTTGTGCCGGCTCTGCTTAGTATGTTCTGTCAGTACGCGGTCGGCGCCCATCTGCAAGGCGGCGGCGACCAGCGCGACGACCCCGGTCTTGATGACTTCCTTGACCGCTGATTCACCCACGGCGAATGCGCCCGAGGCCGCCGAGGCAAGGGCGATGATCCCGAGCAGGACGAACTTGGACACGAAAGCCAGCAGTCGATCGAGCAACGAGTGGTCTTCGGTGATCATCACCTGCTGCAACTGACCGCGCAGCCACCTGATCTGCTCCAGCGCTTTTTGCCGTTGGGCGGGGCTGATGCCGCCGTGCCGGGTCAACGAGGCCAGCACGGCCTCGACACGGTCGGGTGGCAGGTCGAGGAACTCGCCTACTTCCACCAAGGGCAAAGTGGCGATCGCAGAAATCGCAACGAGATGTGGCATGGCATCTCGCACGCGCTGCCGTGCCCTGCCGCGGCCGGTCTGGCGCAGGTAGCGCTCCACGCCGTCCAGCAACTCGTCGAGGTCGCGGACGACCCCGACGAGTGCGCTGGATGCGAGCCGCAGATCGCCGGAGGCCCGCGCTGCTGCTCGTTCTTCCTCGTGGTACAGGAGAAGTTCGAGTACGGGCGGCGCAGCCGCAGCCGTCTGCTCCTCTTGGCGTTGCGGCCGTGAGACGACGGTGTCGTCGTTAGGTGGTGGTGTGGGGAGCTGCTCCGCTGCTTGCCGCGCTTGGGCGACAACCGAGGTGTCTTCTTTCCTCTTCTTGCGGTAAGAATCGTCTTCGCGCCGGAAGGGGGTGGAGTAACTCATCACACTCCTCTCACTGCACGCCCAGCTTACTGATCGACCCCGCGGCTCGGAGGGAAACGCACTGAACGCTCACGTCGGATGACACGCAGGCTTACCCGCTGAGAATTTTCCCGGCCGGTCGCGAACGGTGTGGCCGGACGCCACGAGCGGGGCGTTCCACTGGCGCCATACGTGCGGCGAGGCGGGACTCAACGTGGTGCCAAGCAGGACGCGGCGCCGTTCACCCCGCGATAGAGGCCGCCGGGCGGGTCGCCCCGGCGTAGTCGTCGCCGTTGTAGCGGTAGTTGTCGATCTGCACGGGTTGGCCGAAGGTCGGCGCGTTGATCATGAGTCCGCCGCCGATGTAGAGACCGACGTGGTGGATGTTGCCGGGGGTGCCGTAGAAGACGAGGTCACCCGGCAACAGCGGCTGCCCGGCCGGGACGCGCGGGCCAGCGTCGTACTGGGTCTGGGCGGTGCGGGGCAGGTTCACTCCGGCGGCGGCATAGGCGGCCTTGGTCAGTCCGGAGCAGTCGAAGCCCGCGTGTCCGCCGTCGGGTCCGTTGCCGCCCCACACGTAGGGCAGCCCTCGCTGTCCGCAGGCGTAGTTGATCGCGGCGAGGGTGATGGAGTTGGGGGCTTGGATGGCATTGCAGTCGCCGTTGCCGACGCTGGTCGCGGCGGCCTCGGCGTATTTGCCGGCCTGCTTGAGGACCTTGTCGACGTACCAGTCGGCGTGGTTGTAGGCGAAGATCGCCGCCCGCAGGTCGCCTCGCCGGACGCCTTCGTCGCAGAGCAGGAAGGCCGCGGCGCGGATGGCGTCGTGGGGATTGTACCGCGAGGGCGGGCTCGCGCCGCCGGGCGGGATCTGGTGTTTGGCGATGACGCCGTTGAAGGTCGGGGCGAGAAACTGCATCGGCCCGCCGGCCCCGGCGAAGTTCTCGCCCTCGGTCACGCCGGGTGCCTTCAGACGGCCGTGGTCGGTCTCGACCTTGCCGATCGCGGCGAGCACCGTCCAGTCCAGGCCGGGACAGTCCGGGGCCGCGGCGACGTAGAGCAGGCAGTACTCGGGCGGGATGTCGGAGATCGGTGACGTGCAGTCGATGGTGGTGTTCGAGGAGCTGCCGAACAGTGCGTCCACCACGGCACTCACGCTCTGGCCGATCATGACAGGGATGAGCAGCAGGATGGCCGCGGCCCCGATAGCGATCTTGGCGAGCACCTTTCACCACCTTCCCGGCCGGCCCGCCCCGCGCGACGCCCGTGAGCTGGTCGAGGTAGGCGGCATCGGCGAGGGCGGCGGCGACATCGGCTGCGGCGAGTCCGCACCCGCCGGGGCCTCCTCGTTGGGCGTGACCGGTGGCGGCACGTGCGGCCAGGCATCGGGCAACCCCGACAGCGCTCGCCGGGACGCTCCGGCAGGGGCGTTGAGCGGCAGCCAGACCTCGTCGGCCGGGCTCGGGTGCACGGCTTCGGGATTGAGCAGCTCGGCCGCCGCGGTGGCGATCGGCACCGAGCGCCGGTCGTCGAGCTCACGCCACGCCTTCGCGAGCAGCCGCCGAGCGGCGGCCTCGCGCCGCGAGGTCGGCAGCCACACCAACAGCGGCGTGGTAATACCGGTGGCGTGCGCGAGGGCGGCGTAGCCGGCCAGTTTCCCGGCGAGCTTGCTCAGCGGCTCGGTGCCGAAGTCGTACTCGAGGAACCATTCGACCTGCCGTTCACCTGACCTCCAGCGGCCGTAGCCGTCGGGTTTGATCAGGTCGCCGAAGTGGCGGGCGCAGCGGGTCTCCGACCACCACGCCGCCAGCTCGACCTGTTCGCTGGGGTGGGGGTTGCGGGCGCGGTCGACCAGGGCGGTGAACCACTCGTTGACGCCGACGGTGTGGGCCAGGCGCAGGCTGTGGGCGACGCCGAAGACCCGGTCGCGCCGGTAGCCGAGTTGCTTGATGTCCAGGCCGTCTTCGGCGGCGAGCACGGCCGCGCCGGCGGGCGCCAGGACGTAGTGCATGGGCGCGGTCCCGAGGGTCACGAAAGGCTGGAACCGGTCGACGACGCCCCACAGGTAGAGCTCGCGCAGCCGCATCCGCCCGGACCGGAAGCTGGGAAAGGCGAGCGCGGTGATCTGGTGGGCGGTGAGGACCTTGTGCTCCCAGAGCATCCGGGAGATCCACTTGTCGCGCGGGGTCAGCCGCCACGCCAGCACGGCCTGGTGCTCGGCGGTGTTCGCGACACGCGGGGTGGGCCGGGTCGGCTTGTGGCCGCGCAAAGCACGCTGCCGTGTGGGATTGGTGATCATGGTGGGCACCTCCGGGTGGGCAGGGCGAAACCGCCCCGGCGCGAAGCGCGCCGGGGCGTGATGGGCGGGTGAACGAGCGGAAGAGCGGGCGGTCAGCCGTTGCGGCGGGGATCGGCGCTACGCGGGCGCGCGACGGAGTCGTTCCGGTTGGCGGGTCGGGCCGGACCTGACGAGCTGCGTGGCGGCCTGGTGCCGGCGGTTGCGGGCCCGCCGGTGGCGGCCTCGGTCGCGCGGGTCCGCGCCGTGCGGCGCGCCACACCGCGGATCTCCCGTGCCCTGCCGGGGACGGCGGGCGGGAGGGGTTGGGTGAGCATGGTGAACGGCTGGGCTTCCTCGCCGTTGAGCACGAGGCGGACGGCGGCGTGGTAGACGCCGAGGTGGGCGAGGTCGTGGTCGGACAACCTGGGTGCGGTGTGGCGGGAGAGTTCGCGTGAGTCCTCGGGGCTGGCGTTGAAGAAGATCTTCGAGCGGGCGTTGGTGGACATGCCTTCGCGCAGTTCGCGGGGGAGCTGGCCGAGGTGCTGGTGGGCCAGGGTCATCGCGACTCGGAAACCGCGGGCCTCGGCGAGCATGTCCTCGATGGGGTAGGGGAGGTTGAGGAAGTTGTGGCACTCGTCGATGACCAGGCTCGCGTCCCGGCGCTGCCGTTGCGGGGTGCGGGCCCGGCCCGTGGTGGCCTGCCAGGTGCGGGCGACCACCAGCGACCCGACCAGCCGCGTGGTCTCCTCGCCCAGCGAACCCTTGGGGATGCGCACCAGACAGATGCCGCCGTCGAGGACCTGACTCATGTCCACTGTGGAGTGACCGCCCGCGATCGCGTCCCGAACAAAGGGCCGCAGGAGGAACGCACGAAGTTTGTTCATCAGCGGGCTGATGACCTGGGAGCGGGAGGAGTTGGTGAGTTCCTCGTACCAGGCCCAGAACCCGCGCAGCACCGGGTCGGTGATCCCGGCGGTGACACGGCTGCGGAACGCCTCATCGGCCAGAAGCTTGGGCAGGTCCGCCAGGGTGGCGACGCCTTCCTGGCTGCGCAGGGTGAGGCAGGCGGCGCGCATCACGTCGTCGGTGCGCGGACCCCAGAACGCCGAGTACACCCGCCGGAACACACTGACGAGGTTGTCCACCGTCAAGTCGGTCTCTCCGCCGTCCAAGGGGTTGAGGCACGGCGGCCGGGACTTGCTGTCGGCGTCGAAGATCACCACCCGGTCCGCGGCGGAGCGGGGCAGTCGCGAGAGGACGTCGGTGACGAGGTCGCCCTTGGGGTCGATGAGCACGATCCCCCGGCCTGCCTCGGCATCGGCCAGGATCATGTTGCCGAGCAGGGTCGACTTGCCCGAGCCGGTCGCGCCGATGACGTGCAGGTGGTGTCGGGCGTCGGGCACGCGCAGGGCGACGGGGCGCTGATGGCCGGTGTCGGTGACCCCGATCGGCTTGGCCTCCGGGCCGGGCGTTGCGATCCCAGGCGGCGGGGCGATGGCGCGGGCTCCAGCGCGTTGGATGCCGGGGATGGCCTCGTCGGTGGGCAAGTGCGCGATCGCCGCCAACTCCGGCACCGACAACAAGTCGCCGCGCCCGAGCCGCCGGGAGTCCACCACGGCGCCGGGGTGGCGGATGCGGTTACGTGTGTAGTGATTGTGCTCGGTGTAGGAGGCGAACGACGCCGCCAAGGCGTGAGCCCGTCCGCGGGCCACCTCCCGCGCCCGGCGAACCTCCGCCTCATCGGCACCGGCGGGCAGCAGGGTCGCCACGGCATAGCGGATGACTGTCTCGAACTGGCTGCCGCGTTGCTTGCTGACGATCGCGCGGTTCTGTGCCGCGTATTCCAGCGAGGTCTGCGGGTCGCTGTGCAAGGCCCCGGTCTTCGTCCACGCGGAAGCCGTACGCCGCGAGCGGCTGCCCGTGCCGGGGGTGATCGCGTCGAGCAGACGCCCGACCAGGCGGGTAGAGCCGCGGGTGTGAACCCGCCGGGCGGCGCGGCGCGCCTTCTGAACGCGGCGGCCGGTAACCGGGCGTGCCAGCACCTGCACACAGGCGTACTCCTCACGTCCGAGCCCGATCGGCGCGCCGATCAACGCGCGGATCGGGTCGGCGTCGAAGTCGCTGCGGATGGGCAGCGCCTCGGGGCGGGCCAGCCTCAGTTCGCCGGCGACTACCAGCCGCCGCTGCCCCTCGTTCGGTGTCGGCAGGGGTGGCTCGGCCGGGCCGACGCGGGTGTGCGCGCCCGGCCAGGCCGCCTCTACGGCGCGTTCGACCAGGCCGGGCGGGATGAGGCCGGGCACCCACAGCCGGATCGCGACCCCTGCCTCGGAGAAGACGTACTCGCACGCCACGTGCGGCTGGCCGGTGAACGCCCGCCGCCACCCAGGGCGCAGCAGCCCGACCAGGTTCGACCACAGTGCCGCCCCGCCCGCGGGATCCACCTGGGGTGGGGCGAGCACGGTGACCTGACGGGCGTCGGCCAGCAGCAGCTCGTGGCAGCGCCGGGCCCACCACCGCCGACCGAGCACGATCCCGGTGATGAGCACCGCGAGGACCGGCGCCGCGATCGGCCCCCAGTCCAGGGCGAGGTCCCGCAGCCGGGCCAGCAGCGCGAGTAGCGCGCCGCCGGGATTGCGCAGGTAGTCCTCCAGCCACCCGGCGGCGACAGGGGCCGTCGAGTGCGGGCGCGTTGTAGTGAGGGGTAGTTCCGGTGGCTGGTCGAGGGCAAGCGGTACCCACGTCAGTGTTCGGGGCAGCATGAACGAATCCCTTCACGGGAGAGGTGCGTACGAGGTGGTGGTGCGCGCGCTCAGGCGGCGTCGAGGTGGACCTGGTCGTCGTCGGAGTCGGAGCCGAACTCGTCTCCGTCGAAGCCCAGGTCGACGAACGCGGCGTCGGCCTCGTCGACCGGTTCGACGGTGTCGGCGTAGGCGGCGAGTTCGGCCGGGTTGCTGGTGACCAGGTAGTGTTCGGTGGGCGAGGCGATGCTCTGAAACGCCACCCGCTGCGTGCCGGCCGACAGCAGGCCCTGACCGCGGTCGGCCGAGAGCAGGAACGCGCGCTCCCCGGCGGACAGGTCGAAGGTCTGGGTGATCTCGTCAATGGCCTGCGACGCCTGCCGCAACAGGATCTGGGTCGCCGCGTTCGCCACGACCGCCTTGCCCAGATCGCTGCCGAGCACGTCGGCGGTGTCCTGGGTCGCCACCGTCAACCCGGCCCAGTGCTTGCGCGACGCCTTGGCCATCCGGAACAGGAACTCAGCGCCAGACTTCTCCTTCATCAGCAGCCACGCCTCGTCCACCACGACCAGGCGCGGGCGGCGGATGGCCGGGTTGGACACCCGCCGCCACACCGCGTCCAGGGTCAGCAGGGTGCCGATGCCCTTCAACTCGTCGGGCAGGTCGCGCAGGCTGAACACCACGAGGTGACCTTCGGGGTTGACACTGCTGGGCCCGTCGAACAGCTGCTTGAACGCGCCCTCGACGAACGGATGAAGCCTCGCCGCCAGCTCGCCCGCGGCCCGGTCGCCGGCCTGCCCGGCGCCCGCGAGCTGGTCCCGCAAGACCCGCAGCGTCGGGGACGGCCGGGTCCACGTGCGAGCGTCGGCGGTGATGCCCACGGTCTGATAGGTCGCGGCAATCGCCCGGTCCAACGCCGCCCGCTCCGCCGCCTCAAGCTCGCCACCGACGAGGACGGCGATGACGGTGTGCAGGAACAGCGACCGCCGCACGAGCGCGTCCTTCGGGGCGGTGCGGCGACCGTCGGCACGCGTGTGGATCGGCAGATCGAACGGGTTGAGCCGGACACCCCGCGCGCCGAGGTGCACGTAGGTGCCGCCGACCGCGGCGGCCAGCCGGGCGTACTCGTCCTCGGGGTCGACGACCGCGATCTCGACGCCCCGGTACAAGCTGCGCAGCAGCTCCAGCTTCACCAGGTAGGACTTGCCCGCACCGGAGCGGCCGAGGATCACCGAGTTGTGGTTATGCATCCCGTCGCCGAACCGGTCCCAGTGCACCAAGCCCTGGGAGCCGACGTTGTAGCCGTAGAGCACCCCGGACGGCGCGGCCACGCTGGTCGGGTCCGGAGCGGGCAAGTCCGGGCTGGTGAACGGGAACGCCGACGCCAACGCCGAGGTGTCGAACGTCCTGCGCATCCCGATGAGGTCCAGGCCCATCGGCAGCGTCGACACCCAGCCCTGCAGCGACCGGTAGGTGGTGTGCTTGGCGTCGAGCAACAGCGACGCGCACAGCGACCGCAGCGCGGCCACTTCATCCGTGAGCGCCTTCTCCGAGGCGGCGTGGATCGTCAGGTACAGCCCGACCCGGAACAGCTTTCCCTCTCCGCGGGCGACGCGGGAGGACAGGTCGTAGGCGTCCTCGGTGGCGGCCTCGACCTGCGGGTCGAGCAGGCGACCGTGCTCGGCGGTGTGCCGCCGCCCCGCCTCCAGCTTCGCGAGCTGCTTCTTCAACCGCGAGGCGGCGGTGGCCGGGTCGATCGGCTCGATGTGTACCGAGACGTCGAGACGGCCGGGGTAGGTCAGCAGCGGCGCGAGCCAGCCGGGGTGCACCTCACGCGGGAACCCAACCACGGCGAAGCTGGAGACCGACTCGCCGCCGACCTCCAGGTGCCGCGCGGCCACCGACAGGGCGTCGGGGGTGAACGCGGCAGCCGCCGACGAGGCCGCCGGGGCGGTCGGGTTGCCCCGGGTCTTGCATGTGCGGGAGGCCATCAGGACCGCCCCCTTTCGTCCTCGTAGTCGTCCGGGTAGTCGTCGTCCTCGTAGTCCCAGTCGTCCTCGTCGTCGCTGTCCTCGGACCGTCCCGACGGCGTACGGCTGGGCGCCGTGGTGGCGTGCGCGAAGAAGGAGCCGTCGTCGAAGTCGTCGGCGACGTCGTCCTCGGTGAGGTCTGTGCCGGAGGTGGTGATGACCTCGTCCGCGCCGGCCAACCCCGCCGAGGGCGGCAGGAGGCTGTCGGGGTTGCACGCCGAGGCCAGCACCGCCGTGGCCTGCCCCGCGTCGAGCGGGGTGACCACGATCCCGGCCGGCGACAGCAGTTCGATCGCCTCGCCGAGACGACGCACCAGACGCGACTCGGCGGCCCGGCGGGCACCGGCGTCGACCTGTCCGCCCGCCTGCTTGCGGCGCTTGCCCGCCATCGACCCGAGCATCGCCAGCGGACCGGGCCCGCCCAAGCCGTCGGTCGGCGCCGCTGTGCCGAGCGGCTCGCGCAGCACGAGCAGCACCTGGCGACGCAGCAGGTCCGACTGCTGCCCGAGCTGGACCAGGTAGTCGGCGTGCTCGACCGCGGCGGCCTCCAATGCCGGGTGCGGCAGTCCACCCGCCCGCTCGCGCAGTTCGGCGATCTGGGCAGAGAGGTCGAGGCGTTCGGTGCGCACGAGCACCTGCACCGGGGCGGTCAGCGAGTGCAGGTAGCGGCCGAAGCTCGCGACGAGCGCTTCCTGCTCGTTCGGGGTCCGCAGCGCGAAGTTCACCGTCGAGGCGACCGCGACCACCGCCAGGCCGTCCGTGCCGAGGTCGACCACACCGGTCTCGGTCACGGCCTCGGCCGGCAGCCGCAACGCCGAGGGCGACACCTGCTCGGGCTGTCCAGTCCGGCCCTTTCCGCCCTTGAGGCGCCCGGCGGTCTGGCGTGCGGTGCGGTCGGTGTCCGGGGTGAGCCAAGCAGGGGCGGGGCGCACGCCCTCGGGCGCGGCGACCCGGTGGCGGGGTGCGACCCGTTGCCGGATCGCGGCGACGAGCAGCTTGTCCATCGGTACCCCGTCGCGCTTGCCCAGCGCGAGCATCGCCGAGGCCGCGCCGACCGGGACGGCGAAGGCCAGGAACACCGGGATCGGGACGAAGGCACGGGTGACCGCCCAGATCAGGTATAGCACCGCCCCGGCGGCGGCGAGGATGGCCAGTTGGCGTGCGGTCAGCGGCCCGAGGACACGGTCGTGCATGTCGACATCGGCCGGGATACGAACGGGAGCGGTCATGAGGTCTTACCTCCTGGCTTCGGACGTGGCCGCGCCGGTGGCGGCGGTGGTGACGGTGGTGAGCTGACGACCGGCGTCGTCGGCGGCTTGGCCGGCTTGGGCAGGTCCAGCGGCAACCGCAACTGCTGTCCCGTGCGCGGGGACGGGCGAGGCGAGGCCGGCGGTGGCGGAGCGGGCGCGGGCTTGGGCGCCGGAGTCCGGCGCACGCCGTCCAGCGGCAGCGGGTACTGGCCGCCGCGGTTCGCCCGGTTGCCCTTGTACGGGTCGAAGGGCAACTCCGGCTGGACCACCCGACGCCCGCTCGGACGCGGGCTCGGTGGAGGCGGCGGACTCGCCGGGCGCGGGACTCGACGCACCCCGTCCAGGGGCAGCGGGTACTGCCCGGACCGGTTCGGGCGGTTGCCCCGGTAGGGGTCCAACGGCAACTCGAGCTGCTTGCCCCCGGCCGCACGGGTGCGACGACCACTGGTGTCCGTCCCGGTGGGTGAGGCTGGTGGCGGCGTCGTGCGCTGGACGTCCAGGGGCAGCTGGTACTGACCGTCGCGGCCGAGCACCGGCTTGTTCTCCGGCCAGTCCTCACCCAACGGCAGCGCCAGCTGCCGGCCCTGCGGACCGGAGGACGTCGGAGTCGGACCGGACTGGGGCTTCGGCGCGGGCTTGCCCGTCGGGCGGGTCCGGCGCACACCGGGCAGCGGCAGGACGTACTGCCCGTTCGCGGTCGTGCGCGCATTGGCGTACGGGTTCGACGAACCGCTGCCGCCGCTGGAACCTCCACCGCCGTTGCCGCCCCGGCCGCCGCCCGAGGGGCGAGACTTCGGGCTCTTGCCGCCACCGCCACCGCCACCGCCACCGCCACCGCCGAGCAGACCGAAGGTCTTGTAGGCGAGGAAGCCCTTGACCAGCGACCCGATCAGACCGCTCCGGCCGCCACCGCCGCGCACCGAGGACAGCACCCAGAACGGGATCTTGAACAGGATGTACATCAGCGCGAGCGCGACCAGCAGGTTGACCAACCCGGACATGGTCGGGCCGAAGATGGTGAACCCGCCGGGGGCGAGGAACACCTTCATCGCGGTGATCAACGTCAGGCTCTGGCCGAGCTGGATCGCAAGACAGCCGCCGTAGGCTTTCCACCACCAGTAGGCGATGCCCTCGGTCTGGGGCAGAGCGTGGAACATCAACGCCAATGGCGCCCCGGCGATGAGGATGATGGTCAGCGCGACCCGCACCACGTAGGTGATGAGCAGCGCGACGAGCAACCCGGCGAGAACGATCCCGATGAAGGTGATCCAGTTGCTGCCGTTGAGACTGCTCAGTACGAGGTTGCGCAGCGTCTCGCCCGCGGAACTCGCGTCGACCCCGCCGCCCATGATCGCCTCGGCGCCGGCGTTGGCGATCTGGATGCCCTTGGTCGCCACCCACAAGCTCAAGGCGCCGGCCAGGAACCCGACTACCAGACGCGGTGCGAGTTCCTTGATGGAGTGTCGGGTCTGGACGGTTTGGTAGCCCATCGCGATGACTCCGGCGATGAGCACGAGCAGGCCGTAGGAGATGAGCAGGATCTGCCAGGAGTTGTCCCACAGCTCGCCCACGCGCGGCAGCGAGTCCGGCATCGGCGTGGTCAGCAGCGTCTTGGACAAAAGGTCCAGCAGCGGGTTGAGCGCCTCGGTGACGATGCCCCGGAAGAAGGCGTTGATGGCCTCGGTGACGCAGGCACCGATGTCGGTGATGCCGCAGTCGTCTCCGGTCTGCTCGCCCTGACCGGGCTGCCTGGTGCCGGGGTTCGTCGGTGCCGCGGTGGTGGTGCCGGGCTGAGGGATGCAGCCCTCACCGGAGCACGGTGTCGACGAGGTCGTGGTCGGCGTAGTGGTCGGCGTCGGCAGGGTGCAGATCGGCAGCGGCGGCGAGCCCGGACCACAGGGGTCTGGGTCGACAGTCGGGATCGGAAGCGGCGGCTGGTTGGTCGGCGGCGCGGGCTGCGCCGCGGCGGCCGGGGCCACCGCTGTATCCGAGTGCGGACTGAACACCGCCGAGGCGAGGGTGCCGCCCAACAGGACGACCAGGCTCACCGCCAACGCCACCAGCGCCCGGCTCCGCGGGAGGCGAAGAACTCCTCCGATCCGGCGGGTCCGCCGGGTGTCCACGGCCGGAGGAGCGAGCATCTCCCGGTGGTCCGCCGACACCGATCCGCGTCGCGCTGTGGGCGTTGTGTCGTGCAGTGAGTCGACGGTGGGGCCGACTGATGTGCGGCGTGGGGCAGACCTGACCGGCCTGTTCGGCGGGCGCATCGATCAGGCCCCCACGATGCCTTTGAGCACCGTCACGACCAGTGGTGCGAGTGCGGCCAGGGCGTAGCCGATCCCGGCCGCCTTGAACGCCTCCTTGGACTTCTCCTGCTCGCCGGGGTCACCGCCACCGAACACGCGGCGGACACCGCCGATGGTGAGGAACACCGTCGCCAACCCGGCGAGAATGCCCATCAGCCAGTTGCGGATGTTGGTCAGGACCTCGTCGACGCTGCCCGCGATCGCCAGCACGACCGTGTCGGCGTACGCCGTCGCGCCGGAGGCCAGCAGCGCCACCACAACCAGTTCCGCGACCAGCAGCACGCGACGGCGGATGCTGCGGCGGCAGTTGCTACGGCCGTGATAGGTCGGAGGTGTGTTGTCGTCGTTGGCCGACCGCCGCGGGCCCGCGCACGTCGGTGTGTGGGCCCGCGAGGTTACCTCGCGGCGGCGGAGGACAACCCGGCGGTGGGGCCGGTTGTCACCGGGCCGGCAGTGGTTGTGAGGACGGACAGGGGTACGAGTCAGGCGCATCGCGACACTCCCGGAGTCGTGCCCGACGGCCGCTGTGGCGAGTGCTGTGTGGACTCGCGCGACGGCGTGGGCGAAGAGGTGGTGTGTGCGGGGGTGGCTGGTTTCCTCCCGCACCCCTGAACTCCGGAAAATCGGTCCTGCGGGGACACGCGGTCGCCGACTTTCTTTGTCGTGCGCGTCGCCAGATCAGTGACAGTGCGTGACAGCGAGAGGGTGGTGGTCGAGTGCTGGGCGGCGGCGGTGATGGTCACCGCGTCGGCCACCTGGGTTGCGACGTCGCCCTCGCGCGGACCGGAGCGCGGGGTGTCGGCGGTGTTGTCGAGCAGGTAGGCGACCAGGCGGTGCTCGGCGCGTTGGCGGGCCTTCTTCGCTGCTTGGTAGGAGAGGTTGCGTTCGGCTGCGGCGTCGGCCAGCGGCACGCCTTCCAGCCGGGTGGAGCCGATGAGTTCGGCCTCGGTGGACGTGATGGCACCGTCCGCGACGGCGCGGGCGAGGACGAAGTCGGGGTGGCCCCACGGGGGCGGCGGAATCGTCGGGCGGAACCCGTGTCCCGAGGGCACCGGCGCGTCCAGCGCCTCGCGTACCGCGGTGTGGCCGGCGCGGTAGGCGGCCCATCGCAGACGCAGCATGACGCGCGGGCGGCGCAGGTCGATCTCGCCGAGCTCGGCGACGAATCCGGCGAGCACCGCGGCGTGGATGTCGCTCGGGTCACCGGCGAAGCGCGCCGACAAGGTGGCGGCGATGGAGGTCAGCGCGGGCAGCGCGACCCCGACCGCGCCGACGGTCCAGGCGCCACCTTCGGTGCAGGCGAGCAGGACCAGGTGTGCCCACGCCGAGTCCCGCAGCGTCTGCGGGCAGCGGCGGCGCAGCAGCCGGTCGCGCAGCTCGTTCAGCGGCACCCGGCGCGCCGGAAGACCGGGGAACAACCGGCCGTCCACCGACACCGGATGCGGCCCGGCGACCAACCACTCGAACGCCGACCTCGCCGCGTCCAGCGGCATGGAGTCGCGCTCGAAACCGGAGCGCGGAATAGACTCATGTGAACTCATGGAATGGCTCCCGAAAGCAAGTCGGAATCAACGACTTGCCCAGGACGCCACGGCGGGTAGTACCAACCGATGACCAAACTGGTACCGAACTAGTACCGCAGAGGTACCGGCGATCACCACGCCCGCGACATAGGTGACACAAGATCCGCTGCTGCCGTCTTTATGGATCACCGAGCACGTGGAATCAAGATCAACCAACTTGTGCGGTAATACCCATCTAGCTGGTAAAAGCGGTTTCCGGTACTAGTTCGGTACCAGTTCGGTCATAGCCGTGAGTGCGCCGTCACGCGCTGCGACCGGCCGGAGTGTCCGCGATCTCCGCCAGGATCGGAAAAAGCGCTCGGCCCCTTCTTCTGGACTCGCCGCCTCTCTCTGCGCGGACACGTGCGCGCGAGCCTTTCCCGGCTATTCGCGACCGTGGAATCCGGTTGAGAAAAGTTGGCGGGGCGTGTCCCCAAAGGGGCTGTATTTCGGAGTTCAGGGGTGTCATCAGCGCCTTGCACCGACAGGCGCACCCAGTTTGGCGAAGGGACACCCGTGACCCAGTCCGACAGCTCCGCCCGCCGCTCGCCCCGACGGCGCGCCGACTCCACCCACCCGGCTCCGGCCCGCCCCGGCGGTCACCGGGGCGGCGACCGCCGACCCTGGCCGACCGCTCCGACCACCACCCGCGTCAGCCCCGGCAAGCCCGCGAAGTCCACGGCGGGCACCGGCCGCTCGCGCTCGCGCGGGTCGGCCTCGACCCCGACCCCGGCGACCGTCTGGACTGCCAGCTCGGCACCGATCGACCTCGACGCCACGTGGCCCGCTGCCCTCGTCGAGCGGATCGTCACCTCGTTCAGCAAGCCCGCCGAACGAGTCGTGCTGCTGGACTGGTCGATCCCCGACCGCACCCGCCCGACGCTCGGCGTGGTCGGTGCCGACGGCGTCATCGACCACGCCCCCGGAACTGAGCTCGGCCCCGAACTGGCCGACACCATCACCGCCGTCGAACGCCTCGACCGAGCCGCGCGCGTCGAGCGAGTGCCAGTCGACGCGACGTCGACCGGCCCGGCTTCCCGCCCGTTCTGGGCCGACCTCGTCGGCGGGGTGGGCCCGGCACCCGGGACCATCCCCACGGCACCGGAAGTCGCCGTCGAGGTGCCCTTCCCGGACGCGGTGACCGAACCCGTTGGCAGCGCCGACCTGATCATCGCCAGCCTGCCGCCGCACCGCTCCGGCGACCACGGACACGGCAACACCGCCGACCTCATCGCGCTCTACGCGGCACGGCGACTCCGGGTCGGCGGCATCCTCGTCGTGCTCACGCACTGTGACTGGACGTCGGGCGAGCTGACCGACCCGACGGGCGCGGTGGTGACCGCAGGCCAGAACGCCGACCTGCTCTACCTCCAGCACATCGTCGCCCTGCACACGCCCGTCCGCGACGGCCGTTTCCACCTTGCCGACACCCACTCCGACGCGCACTCCGACGGTGTCCACGGTGACCGCGACACTGACGACGGTGACGCGCGTGCGCGTCACCGCGCCTCGGTGCGCGGGCTGCCCGCGCCGCATCGGCGCATCCACTCCGATGTCCTCGTCTTCGCCCAGCCGCACGACCACCAGCCGACGCCCGCGGCGTCGCCGAGTGCGCCCACGGACGCGGTCTCGCAGCCCGAAGACGTCCGATGAACACCGCCGAACGACGCCCTCGCTCACCCGGACCGCACCGCCAGGAAGGCACGCCCGTGACGCACGATGCTATCCACCAGCCCGCCGCCGAGTCCTCCGCGACCACCGCCGGAGCGGTCAGCGACGAGCAGACCCAGCGCATCCCACGCGCGCTCATCGCCGCGCTCGACACCTCACCCACTGCTGTGGACAACTCTGTGGACAGCGGTGGACAGAAGACCGGCGCGAAGCCGTCCGCGGTGTCAGTGTGGACGACCGCGCAGTCCTCGCCGGCCGCCCAGCGCAAGAACAAGTACACGCCCGAGTCGACCGCGCACCCCGCCAAGATGCTGCCCGAGGTCGTCCGCCACGCCGTCGCCCACTACACCAAGCCGGGCGAGCTGGTGCTCGACCCGATGTGCGGCATCGGCACCACCCTCGTCGAAGCCGTCCGCCTCGGCCGCCGCGCGGTCGGCGTGGAGTACGAACCCCACTGGGTCGAGGTTGCGAACGCAAATCTCGACGTCGCGCGGATGCAAGGCGTCGGCGGTGAGAAAGGGATCGACGCACGGGTGTTCCACGGCGACGCCCGCCAACTCGTGACGCTCCTGCCGCCGGAATACGTCGGGCAGGCGGCGCTCGTGGTGACCTCCCCGCCCTACGGTCCGTCGACCCACGGGCAGGTGTCGGTCTCGCCCGGCGCGGGAGTGCAGAAGTACCACCACCTCTACGGCAACACCCTCGACCGCGGGAACCTCGCCAACATCGGCCACCACCGACTGCTGGCCGGGTTCACCCGAATCCTCGCCGCGCTGCGCACCTTCCTCAAGTCCGGCGGGCACATCGCCATCACCATCCGGCCGTGGCGCGAGCACGCCGAGCTGATCGACCTGCCCTCGCAGATCCTCGCGTGCGGACGTGCGGCCGGCCTAATCCCCGTCGAGCGCAACGTTGCGCTACTCGCCCGCGCCGCCGAGACCGACCTCGTGGCCCGCGGGTCGTTCTTCCAGCGCGACTTCATCCGCAAGCAGCGCGAAGCCGGACTGCCGCTGCACCTGATCGCCCACGAGGACGTCCTCGTCTTCCGCACCGCCCTGTTTCCCTTGCGTTCCAGGGAACTCGAGGGTGTTCAGCGGGAACCCGAGGGCCTGTCGCGGTCAGTGTGCCACAGGGAGGCTCGGGTTCCGGGTGAAGTCGAGGCGGCGGCTTCGTGAGGAGTCTCGAGAAGCTGGCGGGCGTTGTTGGCGTAGCGGATCGCGGTCGTCTCGGAGATGCCGAAGAGCATGGCCAGGTGCAGCGGATCGGGGCCGGTGGTCGTCGCTTCCTCGAGTTGCCGGTCGATGCGCAGCCGTTCGAGGGTGGCGGTCAGGCCACGGAGGTCCCGCATCCACACGGCACTGACCGGTCCGTGCCGCAGTGCGCTTTCCTTGCTGATCAACAGGTGTGGGTTCGCGGTGGCGGGCCAGCGTTGCGCGCGGTAGGTCAGCCAGTCGTTAAGGACGGTGCGGGTCAGGTCGTCGAGCGGCCGTCGCCGTCCGCCGATGGTGAGATGTCGATCCGCGAAGTCGACGTCGTGCAGTTGCATGGCCCGGATCTGATGCGGTCGAGCGGCGTGCACGGCGGCCATCGCGATGAACACGCGGGCTTGCGGTGTGGTGGCCATGGCGACTGCTTCGGCGATGTCCTGGATGGACAGCGGCTGCCAGAGCAGGTGTTCGCGTCTGCCGATGGAGATCCTGGTCGCGGGATTGTGGAAGACGACGCCGCTGCGCCTGGCCCAGCCGAACAGCGACCGCAGCGCGGTGACGGCACCCGCGCGGGGTTCTCCGCGCAGCCGGCGCAGGCAGGCCACGACGTCGTCGCGGGTCACCTCGCGCAGATGGTCGTAGCGGGTCGACCAGTCCAGCAGGGCGGGGCGCACGGCCCGCAGGTAGGCGCGGACCGTGTCGGGCTTGCGGGGCAGGGCGCGCGGGCCGCCGTCGTGCAGGACACGGGCCCACCGGCCCGCCTCGTGTCCGATGGCGGGAGCCATCCCGTCGAGTTTGGCGGCCAGCCAGGTGTCGAAGACCTGCGGCCGGTCCTCGGTGAGCACGTCCATCGCGTCGAGGATCGCGATGGCGTAGTCGACGTTCACGCTGTGCCGGGACGCGACCGTGCGCACGTCGGTGGCGCGGATCCGGTCGCTGTCGTGGTGACCGGCCAGCAGGGTGGCCAGGGTGCGCTGCATCCCGCGTCTGGTGACCGGGGCCCATCCGCGGGCCTCGGCCGCGGTGTGGGCGAGGTGCAGCGCCCAGCCCAGCCACGGGTTGTCCGGAGCGGGCGCGCGGCGCAGGTCGATCCCGACGTGCCGGTAGTCGCGGGCGATCACCTCGTCGGCGAACAGCACCTGCTGTTCCCACCGCATGTCCGGTCGGGCCACCGATGCGGGCGGGGCCTTGAGGGGACGGCCTTTCGCGCCGTGGCGACGCGGGCTCGTGCGGGCAACGGCGCGACGTCGGGTCATCCCGGCCAGGAACAGTTGGTGGCTGCGCACCGCGGGAAGGTGCGGTGCGATCAGCACCGCCGAACGCGCGTCGACCGCGGTCACGATCCGGTCTTCGCGCGCCTGGAACCAGCACAGGCGGCAGTAACCGTTCTTCAACGGCACTTCACGCCGGCAGGCGCCGCACTCGCCGGGCAGGTGGCCGAACCGAGGCGCCGCGAAGTTGTAGCAGGCAAGACAGACCCCGCGCGCATGCGTCAGGCCCCACGCCAGGCACTCGGCACAGCTGGTCACCGACCGGGCGATCTTCGACCCGGTCCCGTCCCTGGCCACCATCGATCACGCCGGTGGCAGGGAACGACCGTCACGGCGTCGGGGAACGACCCGCACCGGTTGCGGCGCCGAGCCTGTGGCCGCGTTCCGCTCACGCGTGTCGACAGGCCGGGTGACCTTGTCCGGTTCGGGAGTGAGCAGCTCTCCGATCTCGCAGCCCAGCACGACACAGATGACGTCGAGGTCGTCGAGCTTGAGCGAGGCCGGCTGGCCCGACCACAGGTTGGACATCTTGCCCAGCGAGATCTCCAGGCCGTGCTCGGCCAGAGCGCGTTGGAGCTCGGAGGCTTTCCAGATGCCGCGGTTCGCCGCTGCCAGGCGGAGATTCCAACGCACTCAGACCAGTCCTTCCACCCGTTGTGCCGCGCGCTGCTGACCGGTGACCCACGCCTGCTCGACGTGTTCCCGGTGCACGTGGACGTAGCGCATGGTGGTCGCGATCCACGAGTGTCCCAGGGTCTCCTGGATGGCGATCAGGTCCATTCCGTTGAGGTAGAGCTGGGATGCGCAGAAGTGCCGCAGCACGTGCGGGGTCAGTCGGCCCTCCCAGCCGGGCAGGTGCGCTCGGGTCGCGGCGGCCACCGCGCAGCGCAGCGTGTCAGGGCCCAAGCGGCGCGAGGAGGAGCCCTCGGTTCGGCGTTCGGAGGGAAACAGCGGTGCGCCGGGCCGCTCGTGATTGTCGTCGAACAGTCCCCAGATGTCTTCGATGTACCACTTCAAGGTCCGCCCGGCGTCGTTGATCAACGGCACCATGCGCTCGCGGGGCCCGGAGCCCCGGGCTCCCTTGCCGTAGCGGACGTGGATCTTGCCGAACCTGCCCAACTCCCAGCGCACGTCGGCCAGGTCCAGTTGACGAACCTCCCCGGCGCGCAGCCCGATCTCCGCCATCAACCTGGCCGCCGCGTAGTTGCGGGCGGTCGGCGCGAACTTCCGGCACGCGGCCAACTCGGCGGCCCAGCCGCTGAAGAATCGCTCGATTTCCTCGGCCGGCGGCGGGATCCGCAGTCGGGCGTCTTTCCGGCCTTTCGGCCTGTTCATCTCATCGACCGGGCACGCCACCACGCGGCCGGTCATGGCGTGCAGTTCCACCGCGTGCCGGACGTGGAGGTACTCGAAGTAGGTCGTCAGCGCGGCGGCCCGAGCGTGCCGCGTCCCCGCGGCCGCTTGCCGCAGCACACGTCCGAAATACGTGTCGGCGTCGGTGGGTTCCATCTCCCACAGCGGGCGTCCGAACCAGTCCCGGACCTGCTGCACGTTGCTGATCTCGCCGCGGATCGTGGTGTCGGCCAACCCCGTCGATGCCCGCGTGAGCACGAACCCGGCCATAGCGTCGACCTCGAAGTCGGCCAACTCCTCCGCACTCGCCGGTGATCGCACCTCACGAAGATCGCGCACTACGGACAGGCCCAACCCACACCCCCTGTCTTCACACCACCCGAAGCTGCTTCACTCAAGATCGGATAGTTTCATGATTCCTGAAATCTCGTCAACATGCCGCCACGGTGGCCAGCGCAGCGCTGCCGCCCAGGTCCAGGCCAGCAGGTGCTGCCTGACCTGCAGCGCGGAGCAGATGAACTCAGGGGATGTCTCACAGCACAAGTCCGCCGACGGCAGCGCGGCCAGCACGTCAACGGGAGACGTGGTCGACCTCGGGCAGTACCGCTCGCCGCGAGCCGCGAGCGCCGCGCATGACGGTGCGGGTGAGCGAGGCCAGGCGGCATGACACGCCGTTCACCGCTCTCTCACCGTGAGCGGGCAGCCCGTCCGCTCACACTCGTCCCGGCTCCGGCGGTGACGCCGGGGCCGGGACGGCGGACTCGCCCTGTCGCCGAGTCCGGTCCGGTCGTGGGCTCGTTGTGCACCGGTTACGGCGGCCTCGATCTCGGCGTGCTGGCCGCCCTCGGCGGCGGCCGAATCGCCTGGGTCGCCGACCCCGACCCACACATCGCTCAGATCCTCGACGCCCGGACATCGGGCGTCCCCAACCTCGGCGACCTGCGGCACATCGACTGGCTCTCCATCGAGCCGGTCGACGTGCTCGTCGCGGGGTTCCCCTGCCAGGACATCTCCGCCGCCGGGAAGCGCGCGGGCATCGAGAAGGGAGTCCGCAGTGGGCTGTGGGCCGACATCGTGGCGGGCCTTCGCTTACTACGACCCGCGCTCGTCGTCGTGGAGAACGTCGCCGCGCTTCGCTGGCGCGGGGGAGGACTCCACCGTGTACTCGGCGACCTGGCCGAAGCGGGGTATGACGCGCTCTGGCATAGCATCCGCGCCGCCGACGTCGGCGCCCCGCACCGCCGCGAAAGGGTGTTCCTGCTCGCCTGGCTGCGCGAGCCCGGCCACAGTCGACGAGGCGCAGATGCTGCCGACACCGACCGCGCACGACGGCTCCTCCAATGGCATCAGCGCCACCAGCAGACAGGGCGGCCCGTCACTGCTGGACCGGCTTCGATTGTTGCTGACTCCGCGAGCCTCGGACACCGGCACGGCGGGCCGCAGGGCCGGAGCGGGGTTCCGGCCGCCGTTGTCACAGCAGGTGCTCCCGCTGGTGGACCCCGAGACGTTCCTGCCGACGCCACGAGCGACGGATGGAACGAAGGGCTGCCCGGCGCAGCGGGGCTCCAAGGGCGACCTGATGCTGCCCTCGGCGGTCATCCGCCTGCTCACCCCGCCAGCACACCACCGGGCCGACGACAGCGAGACCGACGACATCTCGTAGCGGTTCCCGACCCCGACAGCACGACGCGTCGGGCATCCGGCGGCGAGTCGGCACCGGTGAACTGGGGTGTCTACGAGGCGGCGATCCGCCGCTGGGAAGCGGTGCTGGGACGCCCCACACCACACCCAACCCAGCCCGGCAACCACGGCCGCCCGGTCCTCGCGCCCGCCTTCGTCGAGCACCTCATGGGGCTGCCCGAAGGCTGGGTCACCGACCTCTCCCTGCCCCGCACTGCGCAGCTCCGCGCGCTGGGCAACGGCGTGGTTCCCCAGCAAGCCGCCTACGCGGTGGCTCTCCTGCTGGCCGACCTCGCCGAACTTCTCGACATCACCACCGACACCGACCACCGGCCGCCGGCCGGGCAGGAGGTGACCGCAGCATGACCACGACGAGCCTGAAGGCCACCGACACCGGCCCCGCCTTGCGACTGCTGTCCCTGGGCGCTGGCGTGCAGAGCACGACCGTGCTGTTGCTGGCGTGCGAGGGCGAGATCCAGCGCTTCGACGTCGCCCTTTTCGCCGACACCGGCTGGGAGCCGCGCGCCGTGTACGCCAACCTCGACCGCCTGACCGCGCACGCCGAACGACACGGCATCCCGGTGCGTCAGGTCTCGGCCGGCAACATCCGCGCCGACGCCCTCGACCCGAAGCACCGCTTCGTGTCCATGCCCCTGCACACCCTCAACCCCGATGGGTCGCGAGGGCTCGCGAGAAGGCAATGCACTGCGGAGTACAAGATCACCCCGCTGAAGAAGGCCGCGCGGGAGCTGTTGGGATATCCGCATCCGCGACGGGTGCCGCGAGGGGTGTATGCCGAGCAGGCCATCGGGATCAGCACCGATGAGTTCACCCGCGCCAAGGACTCCGGGCTACGGTTCCTGCGCAACGTCTTCCCGCTGATCGATCTCGACTTCGACCGGACCCGGTGCATGGAGTTCCTCGCCGAACGAGGCTTCGGGGAGACCGTGAAGTCAGCCTGTGTCGGGTGCCCGTTCCACGGCAACGCGGGCTGGCGCTGGGTGCGCGACAACGACCCGGACGGCTGGGCAGAAGCGATCGAGTTCGACCGCGCCATCCGCCACGGCTACCCGCACGCCACCACGCAAGGGCAGGAGCTGCGCGGCCAGTACTTCCTGCACCGCTCGTGCCTTCCACTGGACCAAGTCGACCTCGACGCTCCCCCCAAGTCCAGGAGCAAGAAGCACCTGCGGCTGATCACCTCCGAGTCGGCAGACGCAGCCGTGGACAGCATGGAGGAGGACGGCGACCCCGATGGATGCTCGCCGTGGTCATGCCGGTCAGGGGAGCCGGTCACCGCCGTGGATCACGGGCACCGCGAGCTTGGGACGCTATGCCGATGCGATCCGCAGCAGCGACTCGGCATCGTGGAGTCTGCGTGACCGATATGTCCCCGGCTGTTCGCTTACTCACCAGGGCGAATCCAACTGCCTGTCCTTCGTGATGGCCTGGCACGCCCGCCTTCTGCGTTCCTTGCGCACCGACGAGCTCTGCCACCCGTCGGACTGCCTGCCGACATCCACACACGCCGATGGATCGCGTGCGCGCTGCGGCCAACATACGAAGCCCGCACGCGCCGGCTCGGTGCGACCACGCAGCGCCTGCGGCCAGACGACGGTCCGCGCACACACCTTTCCCGCGGCCAAGCCCCACCTCCACACAACGGAGACCGCCATGCCTCTGCACATAACCGCACATGACCAGGCCGATGACCGCACTGCGCCCCAGACCTCATCCGACCGCAGTCCTACTCCGAGACAGCATTTGGCGGCCAGTCCTGCACTCGACCGGGAGCCCTGCGGGCGGCGCATGATTGCGCACTCCGGAGTCAACGAAGGGCATTCGGATGATTCGCGACGACCACGACCAGCTGGTGAGTCGGTTACGGGCCGCGGGCACGAGGATGGCGTCGCGCAGGTACCCGTGACGGCACAACAGGAACTTCCCGAACCACCAGTGGCACAACTGCTGTACACCCCTGGGCAGGCCGCCGTGATCCTTACAGTCAAGGAGTCGTGGCTGCGTAAGCAGGCTGGGCAGCGCCGGATTCCGTCCACACGTCTCGGCAAGCACCTGAGGTTCTCCCACGCCGATCTGGAAGCGATCGTCGCGTCCGCACAACGCACCACCCGCACCCGGACGCGACCGCCTCGACGTCACCGGTGACCTCAAGACATCGACGCCGACCTCCTAGGGCTGTCCGAAGTTTTTGTGTGTCAACGCTTGCCCTTTTCGGAGCATCGAGCGTCCATGTGCTTGTCACATCCGTGACCCTCACACGACATCGGAGGAGGTCGACATGGCCTGGGCAGAACAATGCGGCGACAACACCTGGCGCGTCCGCTACCGCCGCGCTGACGACACCATCGGCTCGATCCCCGGATTCCCCACCGAGCAAGCCGCGCAGGACCACATCACCGACATGAAATCCGAGCAGCGCAAAGGAACCTGGCTCGACCCGATCGCCGGCCAGACCACCCTCAGCGAGTTCCTCCCCGACTTCTGGGCAGCGATCGACGTCGACCTGCGCACCGAGGAGAACTACCGCAGCATCGTGCGCAGACACATCGAACCCCGCTGGGGCGACACCGCCTTCGCCGACTTCAAGAACCTCAAGATCCAAGCATGGGCGAAAGAGCTCCGCACACGTCTGTCCGCCGTCACGGTGCAAGGCATCACCAAGCTGCTGTCACTGATCCTGTCCGACGCGGTCGACGAAAAACTCATCGCCGCAAACCCCATCCGGCCACCTCGCCGGGGCCGCCGACGCCACGCCCACCGCCCGAAGAAGAAAGTCTGGGCCGAACCCGGTGAACTGCTCGGAGTCGCCGACCAGATCGCCGCCTGCTACGGACCCAGCGGCGCCATCCTGGAAGTCACCGCTGGATGGACCGGAGCCCGTTGGGGCGAACTCACTGGCCTGCAACGGCACAACGTGCACCTGTTCGACGACGACACCGGGTTCATCGTCATCGACCCTGACACAGGCACCCTGCACGAATCCGCCTCCGGCAAGCTGTGGCTCGGCCCGCCCAAGACCGAAGCCTCCGCCCGCACCATCAGCCTCGTCCCGTTCAACGTCCGACTGCTGCGCGTGCACCTCGCCACACACGACCACCCGCACGTCTTCATCGGCTCCGACGGAGGCCTCCTGCGGCGCAGCAACTTCGCCCGCCGCGCCCAGCGCCCCGCCGCCGACGGCAACCTCCACGTCGACAACCCCAGGATCCGGCTGCACCCGGTCAAACCCGGCCTGACCTTCCACGGCACCCGCCACAGCCACAAGACCTGGATGATCGACGACGGCATCCCCGAAATCGCCCAGGCACTCCGCCTCGGCCACGTCATGCCCGACAAGGTCCAGGAGACCTACTCCCACGTCGCCGCCGCCGTCGAAGCACGCCTGCTGCAACGCCTCCAGGAACGCTGGGACAAGGCCGTCATCAACGCACCTGTCGACATCGACAGCAACTGGCGCGCCGCCGCGTGACAAGCCGCGCAGTCCCTTGCCGCCACAGTGGGTATTTCGGTCGTGCCCGTGTCGCCCGCAAGCGGACCACACGCCAAGTCACTCACGCATCCGCCGCCAAGGTCGAACACCGACTCATCACCGGTTTACAGGACCGCTGAGACAAAGTCGTCGCCGACTCGGCCACGCCGGAACCGCACACCCGCTGGCGATGCCTCTGATCAGCGCCGCTGGCGGGCGATTCCTCTCGGTGCCATTGGCTCATGCGGGTGACACTCGGTACTTCAGCCCACTCATGCGACGCGCGGTGCCGGCACGGGTTTCCAAGCGGGGTCTCGTCTGGCACGCCCCGCGCCTCTTCGTCCACAGTGTGGTCCACCACCAGTGACCCCAGGGATCCGCACTGAGCTGGCTGCAGGGACTGGGCGGGCCCCTAGCGTCCCGGCACCAGCTCGACATGATCCGCTACGCCGGAGACTGGCAGATCGAGGTCGGGTTCAGCATCGAAGATCCTGAAAGGCGCTGATTCAGACATCGGTCGGAGCGTGCGTGCGGTAAAGCGAATCCACCTTGCTCGCGGGGGAGCCGATCTTGGCCGCGGTGGCCTCGGCCGTGGGCCGCTCATCCCACGGGAGTTTCGACACGACCAGCTTGGGGATGTTGACGAAGGCCGCATTCCCGGTGCGGTGGGTGACGGCGTCCAGTGGTACGTACAGCTGCCGGTCGAGGATGGCTCCGCGCTGCACCACGAGGTATCCGGGCACACCGTCGGCCGACGCGACGACTTCCTCGACGGTGCCCATCTTCCCCCGGTCCGAGCCGTACACGGTGTCGCCCGGCTCGACACCCAGGGCGCCCGTTGTCTCCGGAGCTATCGCAGCGAGGAACTCGGCGACTTCGAGGACGGCGTTGCCGATGAGCGGGAAGTTCACATGAATCGAAGCCTCATAGGCGGCCAGGCTCTCCGCGCCGATCGCATCGGAGAGGAACGTGACGTCGTAGCCCAGCTCGGTGGCGTGGCGGCCGGTCGACTCGACGCAGAGGTTCGCGGTCATCCCGGCAAGGACGAGGTGCTCGGTCCCGAGTCGTTCGAGGTGGTCGCGCAGATCCGTCCGCATGACATCAGTCCCCTTGTGGGGGGCCAGGATGATGTCGCCGGGCTGGGGCTGGATGTCCGTGTGGAAATCCGCCCCGAACGACCCGGCGAGGAACATCCTGTTCTCGAACATCAGCCGATTGACACCGCTACGTCGCTGCAGCCCTTCATCGGCGTAGTCCTCGGCGGTGTAGGCCATGGGCCCGAACAGCACCGGGACTCCCGCTGCTCGTGCACCATCGGCCAGCCGCGCCAACTGCGCAACGACATCGTTCTTCTTCACCGTCGACTTCGTCATCTCCCACGCCGCGCCGTCCTCGTGCAGGAAATCGTTAACGGGATCGATCACCAGCACCGCCGTGCGTGCTGGGTCGAACGACGTGCTTGGATTGCCTGTGGTCGCCATGGACTTACCTCCGCTGTGGGGCACGCGGCATATGAACCACGATCCCGCTGGTCCTCCGGATTTCCCCGCTTGGACGGCCGTAACCGCCCAGTATCAGCCCGCGGGCGATCTCGCCCCGCCGGCACTCCGCGACCGAGGCAGCCGGGCAGTGCGAGAACGACCGTCACCGCGTTCGCGGCCGTGGCGTTCTGGATCCGGCCGTCAGGGCGCTCGACCGGTCTGTGTGAAGGCCACCGGCGCCAGTTCGGTGAAGGGAGTGCGGCAGCGGACCTACTCTTGTCGGCCTGGACCGTGGTGATCGAGCGCGGCACGGTTGACGCACCTGCGTGAACACCGCCTGCGTGCCCTCCAAGGCGCTGCTGATGACGGCCGAAGCCGTGAGACGAATGCGGTGAGGTCTCCGCGATCGAGCAGGCACGCCATCACTTGCGGGAAGAAAACCATTCCTGGCACGTCGTGCGAGTACCAGTGCCGCCCGTGCGAGCCAACGATGCCGGAAGCCTGGCCTTTGACCTGGCCCCGCCGGGTCGCTCGCGACCACTGCTCGCGGCAAGGAGTCGGCTGGGTTGAACGAACAGCCTTGGCCCTTCCGGCGTTCTCGCACAGGAAGCGCGACGCGACCGACCCCGTCGGTCGCCGAGTGGTCGGCCTCAGTGACGGGCGTTCGCAGTTGGTCGACGTGGTCGGGAAGACGTTCGCCCTGACCACCTTCCACCTTGTCCGACGAGCTTTCCGGGCGAAGATCGACCACTGGGCGCGACGACGCAAGCACCACCCGTTCAGCCTATTGACCTTGTCGCATCGTTACGCATCGTTTCCGCCGTCTTGTGATGGTAGCTGTCGGTGATAAAGCAAAAATTTATGTTTACTTTTCGGTATGCCTCTTGAGCTGCATGAACAAGAAACTTCCACTTTCGTGTGAACCGGCTCGGTTGGGGTATCGAATACCTGGCAGAGGGGAGGTGATTGCATGAGAACAGCTTGTTCAAGCGTTTCCTGCTCCGTGTCCGTGATGCTGCGTCGTTCGCTGCTGCTGGTGGGTTTCCTGCTCGGTTGCGCATTGGTGGCGCTGGCGTCGGCGGGTTCGGCGCATGCCGACGAAGACGACCGTTCGTCGCCTTCGTCGGAGATTCGTGGCGGGTCGGATTCGGGCAAGGGATTGCTCGGTGGGCTTCTGGAGCCTGTGGTGTCGCCGGTCGCCGGGGTGACCGATCCGGTGTTGTCGGGTGTGTCGCAGGTGGTGGCTCCCGTGGTGGAGCCGGTGGTCGAGGCGGTGGAGCCGGTGACAGTTCCCTTGCTCACGCCGGTGACCGAGCCCCTGTCCCCGGTGCTGGAGGTGTTGGCGCCGGTGACCGGGCCGTTGCTGGGCTCGGCCGAGCCGGTGGTGACGCCGGTGGCGCAGGGTCTGGGTCTCGACCCGGAGGCGCTGGGCGTCGACCCGTCGCGGACCGCTCCTGTCCAGACCGCTCCGGTCGTCGACCGGCCCGATGCCGTCGTGATCGTCCCACCGGAAACTTCGTCACCGGTGGAACCGTCCACGACGGGTGTTCCCGTCGCGGTGGAGGTCATCGGTCCGCTGTGGGCCACGTTGATCGAGAGTCCTGCGACGTTCGGGACGTCCGACGCCACGGCGGATTCGCGGTGGCACGGCCAGCCCGGTCGCGGCCCGGTGGGACCGGGGCAGGACCCGGCGGTTCTGGCCGGCGCGACGGGCACGGCATCCTCGGGTGGTAACGCCGGCGGTTCGCCAAGCCAGGCCGAACTGCCCGGCCACCACGGTCTCGGGATGCGTGACAGCGGTCGCGTGGTCCCGGCGCAGCGGTGGCTGATGCGGCCGTGGTGTTACGTGTTCGGGCGACATCACCCGAGCTGAGTTCTTCCCTTCGTGAGCTGACCACTGCACGAAACAAAAGCTTCAAGGGAAGAAGGAATTCGATGCGCAAGTACGTCCAACGCGGCTTGTTGGCCGCGATGATCTCCGGCGGGTTCGTCCTGCTGGGACAGTCGGTCGCGAGCGCCGACACGGCGGAGCAGGGTCCGCTGGGCCTGGGTGGTCTGGTCGGATCGGTCACCAACACTGTCACCACCACGGTGGGCGGCAACGGCGGCACCTCGGGTAACGGTGGCAACGCGACCAGCTCCAACAAGGCCCGGTCGGGCGACTCCGGCAACTCGGGCAACTCCGGCTCCACGGGCGGTAACTCCGCCTACGGGCTGTGTGTGCTGGCCGAGTGCACCACGCACGTGAGCTCGGGTGACTCGGGTGACACCGGGTCGACGGGCAGGACCGGTGACGCCTCCAACACCAGCCGGACCTCCGGGGGCAACTCCGGTACGGCCGGTGACGGCGGCGACGCCACGGCGCGGACGGTCAGCACCGGGGGCCACCACCGCTCCGGCGACACCTCCACGGCCGCGCGGGCCGGTTCCGGCGGCACCTCGGGTAACGGTGGCGACGCGACCAGCTCCAACAAGGCCCGGTCGGGCGACTCCGGCAACTCGGGCAACTCCGGCTCCACGGGCGGTAACTCCGCCTACGGGCTGTGTGTGCTGGCCGAGTGCACCACGCACGTGAGCTCGGGTGACTCGGGTGACACCGGGTCGACGGGCAGGACCGGTGACGCGACCAACACCAGCCGGACCTCCGGGGGCAACTCCGGTACGGCCGGTGACGGTGGCGACGCGATGGCGTGGGCCGAGGGTCAGCAGGGTTCCCGCCACCACCGGGGCAACTCCAGCGACACCGACGCCAAGGCCGTTGGCGGTAACGGCGGCGACTCGGGCAACGGCGGCGACGCCTCCAGCTCGAACAAGGCCACGACTGGCAACTCCGGCGACTCCGGCGACAGCGGCTCGACCGGCGGCAACACCGCGTTCGTGATCGACCTGGGCGGCAAGCAGTGGAACCACCACGGTCGAGGCGACCGCACCACCGACGAGTCCACCACCACGGTGACTTCAGGTGACTCGGGTGACACCGGGTCGACGGGCAGGACCGGTGACGCGACCAACACCAGCCGGACCTCCGGGGGCAACTCCGGTACGGCCGGTGACGGTGGCGACGCGATGGCGTGGGCCGAGGGTCAGCAGGGTTCCCGCCACCACCGGGGCAACTCCAGCGACACCGACGCCAAGGCCGTTGGCGGTAACGGCGGCGACTCGGGCAACGGCGGCGACGCCTCCAGCTCGAACAAGGCCACGACTGGCAACTCCGGCGACTCGGGCGACAGCGGCTCGACCGGCGGCAACACCGCCGTCACCTACACCGACGGCGACCACGGCAAGTGGAACCACTGGAACCGCGGCTGGGGCCACGGCAAGAACTGCGGCTGGAACCACCGCTGGAACCACGGCGACAACTCGTGGAACCACGGCTGGTCCCGGCACCAGGAGTCGACGACCATCGTCGGCTCGGGCGACTCCGGTGACACCGGCTCCACCGGCACCACCGGTGACGCCGACAACACCAGCTGGACCTCCGGGGGCAACTCCGGTCCGGCCGGCGACGGCGGCCACGCCGACGCGCTGACCGGCCACCTGGTGTAAACGCACCAACAGGCGACGGGCGGGATGGGCGGCAGCCGATCCCGCCCGTTCTGCGTCGACGCAAAACGCGATCTGTATTCACGCCTTGGCTTCGGCAAACCGGTATCGATTCGATTCCCCGTACGGGGATTGGTCCATTACTACGCCGGGTATTCGCGGCCGAATAGAGCAGTTCCGAACCTGTCAGTGGAGGACGACATGTCCCGGACCGAACACACCACGCGCACCCCGGTGCAGATGGTCGCCCTGCTTTTCGGCGTGGTGTTCACCCTCGTCGGCATCGCCGGGTTCATTCCCGGCCTGACCACCAACTACGACACGCTCATGTTCGCGGGCCACCACTCCGAGGCCAAGCTGCTGGGCCTCTTCCAGGTCTCCATACTGCACAACATCGTCCACCTGGGCTTCGGCATCGCCGGGCTTGTGCTGGCACGCACGGTGCGCGGGGCGTACCTGTACCTCGTCGGTGGCGGCGTCATCTACGTCGTGCTCTGGATCTACGGCCTGCTCATCGGCATGGACAGCGCGGCCAACTTCGTGCCGCTCAACACCGCCGACAACTGGCTGCACCTGTTCCTGGCCATCGCCATGCTCGGTCTCGGCCTGGCCCTGGGCCGCCGCGCCCAGCCCGGCCACACCCGAGTCTGACCCACCGCACCGGACGGGCCACGCCGATGCGCGGTGGCCCGTCCTGGCCCGCGCCGTATCCAACGAACTCAACCTGCGCCACTCGCTGGCCGCCGCCCGCACCGCGCTGGCCGCCGCCACGGGACTGACACGCAGCCTGCAGGACAGCCTCTGTCTCCGCTCCTGACTCCGATACCCGGCCTGGAAACCGCGGCCTTCTACCAGCCCGCGCACGGCGACACCGTCGTAGGCGACTTCTACGACCTGTTCCAGACCACTGGGCAGCGGTGGTGCAGCGTCATGGGCGACGTGTGCAGGCACGGCACCGAGGCCGCCGAAGTCGCCGCCCTGGCCCGCTATATCCTGCGTGCCGAGGCGACCCGACACCGGTCTCCGGCCACCGTCCTGGACCGCCTGAACGATGCACGGTGCAGATCCCGGACAGGCGCTGCGGATGCCCGGCGGGTGCTCCGGGAGTGGACCGCAGTGATCGGCGGCCCCCTGCAGGCGATGCTGCAGCGTTACATCCAGGCGGTGTTCCCCCAGCTGGCCCGCAACGCCGCTTGCAACCGCAGCCACCACACCCGGCAGCGCTGCGCCTTTTGATTGCTGGCCACGGCCGACCGCATGCACGCCGCCCGGTTCCCGCTGCCCGAGGAGTTTCTGGCGCAGATGCTGGCCGTGCGCCGCGCCTCGGTCAACGAGGTCGCCACCTCCCTGCCCGCAACGGCTGCATCACCTACCGCCGCGGCGTCATCACCATCACCGATCGCGACCGGCTCGAAGCCACCGCCTGCGACTGTTGCCACGTCATCCGCGACACCTACGCCACCGCCAACACACTCTGACACCCGACACACCCCTGGACATGCCGCACTCGGACTGACTGGGCGGCCGAGCGTGGCCGCGATCACAGTTTCAGGTCCTCCTCGCCCGGATGCAAAGGTTCGGATCGTCGGTACGGCAAGCGTCCGATATGTCCGATCCGTGACGGATGGCAATTACATGACCGATGTTCCGGACCCGACCGGTGGTGGCCGCGCGCTCGAGGCAGCGGTCGAGGACGTGCGGCCATCCAGCGGGTGAACCGGTGGACGAGTCCGGAACCGGGCCGGTGAATCATTTCGACGCACTGGCCGCCCGCGCCGAGGACCTGGGCCGACGTATCACCGAACACCGCGCCCGGCTGCGGTCGCCGTCCACCGATCCCGTTCTCGACCCGCTTTCGATGCGGGGCGGGGGTCACACCCGTCCACCAAACGGCGGGGCGTAGGCCGGAGGAGTGCTCGCGCCCCCCGCCGGCGCCAGCCGCGTCCAGTTCGTCTTCCCCGCCGCGACGACCGCAGACCGGCCGGACAGCATCAGCGAGCCGCCCAAGGGTTTCGTCGCTGCCGCCCGTCAGGGACTTCACGGCGGGCGTCCGCCGTGACGACCCGAAACGTGCCGGACGCCCGACCGGTCCGCCACCTCACCGGCCCGAAACCGGAGCCGGATCCGCAGTCTGGTCCGGAGTCGCGTCCGGGATCGGATCCGGGTCTAGGGTCGATCTCGAGGCGGAGTCCAACGCCTCCAGTACCAGGTGGGTTGCCACGCCGAGCATGACATGCCCCACCAGGCCTCGCACGTGCGTCTGGCGGGGATAGCGCCCCGGTCCGCCGGCGACTCGGGCCAGCGGCGCGGCGATCTCATCGTTGACCACGAACAACACCGCCCCCCACACGGAGCCCTTGCCCCACGCCAGCCGCGGGTGACGACGACGCAGATGCGCATACGCCATCCCCGGGCCGATGCCCAGCAGATAATGCACGGCGATGCCAGCCGCGTTGGGCTGCTCCTGGGCGGCACTGCTGCCCACCATCCGCGCCACACGGCGCGCGGCGGCGTGCGCGACATCCAGACCGAAGACCCGGGCCCGCCTCTCCCGCTCCAGCAACTCCGGGGCCTGCCTGCGGTACATCGCCCATGTGACCACATCCATGGCCCACACCCCGACCGCGCCCGCCGTCGCGCCCCTGACCGTTGCCTCGCGCCACGGCATCGTGCCTCAACTCCCCGAAAAAACGGTGTGCACCGACCCGCTCGGAGTACCTCGGGCACCCGCACGCAAACCCGGCCCCACCCGCGTTCGCAGCATGCGGGCCGGTCGCCGCCCCGTCTCCTGCTTCGACACCGCCCATCCATCGCCCATCACGCTGTCCGACGCGGGGCTGGTCGTATCCATCTCGCAAGGCCGGGCCGGTCGTGCGCGTGCGCACCGGATCGTGCGCCGTCTGTGCGCGCCGCTCACCACCGCTCGCACTCCAGGACGGTCGCATCGCGGGTCAGGTGCGCCCACACCGTCTCGCCCGGCGGGTGCGGCGTGCTGCCCCACGCCGAGGTCAGCCTCGCGACCAGCAGCAGACCGCGGCCGTGCGTGCCGGCCGGCTGCGGCCCGCCCGGCGCGGGCCGTGCCGATGAGCTGTCCTCGACCTCGACCCGCACCCGATGGTCGGTCACCAGCACGCCGGTGTGGTCGTAGGCGTTGGCGACCAACTCGTTGACCACCAACAGCACATTGCCAACAGATCCTCGCCCAGCGGCGGCAGCACCCCTGGCGGCCCAGCGGCGCACCACACTCAGCGGCGGGCCTTTTCGGTCGGCTGCCCCGCCATGGGGGTGGGTCCGTGCCGCCGGACTCGGTGGTAGCGTGCCATGCTGTCCCTGGCTGATGGCCCACACTGCGGCGTCGGGTAGCTGAGGGCAGTCCACCGTGTCATGCGGGGTAGCACCGGGAGCGTGTCGCGATGCGCAGATGAGCACCGCCGTGCTGGACGAGATGCCCCCCGGCGCTGATAACGAGGTTGAGCTGGATCTGGCTGATAGGCCGGAGGTGCGGGTGGTCCGCCGCTGGGCAGCCGACGCCGTGCCGCATATCGGCGCTGAGCAGTTGCAGGATCTACTGCTCGTGGTCACCGAGATGGTCAGCAACGCCTACGATCACGGGCAGCAGCCGGTTTCGCTGAGGGTGCTCGTACTGGGCGTGCGGGTGCGGCTGGAGGTCACGGACACCTCGCTCGATCCGCCGGTGGTCGGACGGTCCCGCATCGCCGATACCCGCGGCCGCGGCATGGCGCTCGTCGCGGCGCTGACCGCCGACTGGGGACACACCACCAGCGCTGCAGGCAAGGTCGTCTGGGCGGAGCTGGAGCACGGCATCGTCTGACGGCGACCGGCCGTCAGGCTGTTACCCTGGTGAGAAGCCTTCGACAGACCCGAATTCACTAGGGCATGGCCGCGGCGACAGCGCCAGCCAGATCCGCACGAACCGGGAGCAGCTCGTCGATCTGGGCGATCCGCAGTGGTTTGAGCACCGTGGTCTGCTCTGCGGCCACGGCGAAACCGATGCCGTGATCGCGCGCCGCTTGCCGGGCCTGGATCAGCAGCGAAATCCCGGCCGAGCCGAAGAACGTCACCTCTGACAACTCCACGACCACCGCCCGTGCCGCCCGCCCGGTTTCTGCCTCCACCACAACCCATAGATCACCGGTGGTCGACGTGTCGATCTCACCACCGACCCGCACCACCCCCACCCCGTCACTCCGGCCGGTTTCCACCGCGACCGTGCAGTACGGGCCGGCCTGCATGCGCATCAAATCCCCTCGCGTCACCACCGATTCTGCTGTGTAGGACGGTAGCTCTTGCCATCCCACGGTGCCGATTGCGCGGCGGGGGCGGCGGTGCGTGGCAGCGGAATGTGCAGCCAGAGACCGGGTTGATCAGCTCTGTGCGGTGGATCGCGGTGAATGCGGTATTCCAGGTATAGCCCGGCCATGGTGGCCAGAACTGCGAACACGACGGGCCACAGCACACGGTCGTGCGCGGCCAGCGTCAGGTGTGTGACCGCCACGGTGAGGAACACCGTCGCCAGTGGCCGCAGCACTCCCAGCCGGGCCTTGATTTCGGTACTCATACCGGCCGTATCGGACCACGGCGCGTGCCCGTTAACCGCTGGGGCCTGATCGCACGAGGACGCCGCGACGCCATCCGCTTTGCCACCCTGTTGTGGACCGGTGGCTCGTTCACTCCGGCGACTGTGACCGTGCTGACCTAGCTACGTGAAGCGGAACTGCTCGCATGAACACCTATGGCATCCGGCCGGTACCACGCGATCCGGAGAGCACCACGCCTGGGGACGAACGCGCGGCGACGCCGCGGCCGCCTCCATCACACCGGCCAAACGGATCGACGCGGACCGGCGGAGAGCATGTCACTGCCGGTCCGCCGATGAACGCGGCATCGGGCGGTAACGCGATGGTCGTGGACGCGATACGAACGTCATGAGGGCCGGCACGCTTCGGCGCGCAGAAGATGTGCCGGCCCTCACCACCGCCCTGCCACAGCCTCGGCGAGGCCAGTTCGCGCAAGGGGCTGTGCGGGCCGACCCGTGCGCGCGATACGCGCAGTCCCGGTTTCGCTAGGTTCGGGCATCCGTGCCTTCTGCCGCGCGGGACGCCAACTGTGGCCGGCGCCGTGCGCGGCAGCTCCGTCGCGTGGCCCGTGCGCGACATCGTTGATCGAGGGAGAGACCGCTCAGGGCACTGGGTGTTCCTGCAGGTCGAGGCCAACGCTGATGCGACTGCGGGCGAAGACGTCCCAGTCGACACGAATCTCGAACACGTGATACTCGGTGAACTGGTCGGGGTCGGCGCTGACGGTGAAGTCCTCTCGCTGTGCCAAGGCGGTCAGTGCGGCACGGGTGGTGTCCACGTCGGCGCCGAGGTCGCGAGCCAGCCGTTGCAGGCTGGTGCGCAGCATGTCGACGGGATGGGGATCATTCGGCTTGAACAGGCGGATGATGTCCTGCACGACCGGTTCGTACAGCAGCCGCCATCGCACCGCGTCCTCCTCGTGGGCGACGCCGGCCGGCAGGTGACGAATCCATGGCCGGGCGGCAGCTCGCCGTCGCCAAGCACACTCACCCGGCCGGAATGGCGCTCGGCGACACCGGCCACTCCTGGTCGTCTGCCCGGCCGTCGTCGCGGGTCTGTGCCCAGCCGAGGCCGATGAGCAGGCCGGCGGTGCTGCGGTGCAGCCAGCGGTCGGTTCTGCGGCCCGACACCGCCTCGAAGCTGCGCACGCTCACCGTCGGCTACGCACCACCGATGATGTTGAACAGGCCGTGGGCCTCGGCAAGCAAGGGACCTGCCGCCACATCGCTCTACTTCGCCCCGGTCTCCTCACCGTGCCGCGGTCGACGGGCCGGCCGAACGCATCCATTGACATGCGCCGCAGATCCGACTCGCTCAGATGGGCTCCTCCCTGGCGGACCTGGCGCCCGCTCGCAAGGGCTTCCGCGCATCTGCGGTTCAGTCCCGCACGGATCGTTGAGGCGTCTCTTCCTTGCCTCGCCTCGCGTTTCCCGCGAACCTGGAGCACTGTGAAGTCATGACCAGCTCTGCAATCGGCCCAGCGCAGCGTGCCACCGCGCGCCGGATCGCCGATTGGATGCGCCTGAGCGCCGACCTCCACGAGGCCATCGGCGTCGCCCGCGCACAGGGAGCTGGAGGTTTGGGTGTCGGACTCGAGGCGTACTCCGCCGGGCACAGCGCTGGGGAGTGCATAACGAAGGCCGCGCGGGTGAGGAAGAGCTCCGACGCGGCGGCTGACCACCGTGCCGACCCGGACTGGCCCGACTAGCTGTAGGACAGCGCAAGGCTGTCGAAGGAAGTCCGTCGCTCGAGCACATCGCCTGGCACCCCCAATTGGTCTGTGGGGTGCCGAACGGACCGATGGCTTTACCTCGGAGCCGAAGCCTCGCCGGTCCGGGAGCACTTCTTGGTGAAGACGGTCGCCGCGGCGACGAGTTGCCAGGTGGTGATCGCGTAGACGGAGCCGCGTTCCCATGTGCCGTCCTCGAACAGCAGGGGGTTCCCAACAGCAGTGTTGACGCCGAGTGCGAACAGCGAGGTGATGCCGATGCCGCTCAACGTGAAACCGACGAGCCGGGTGAAGCGGGCTACGGCGTGCCGGCGAAGCAGAAGAGCTACGGCCAGGGTGGCGAGGTTGCCGCCGAGGATCGCCATCACCGCACCGACCGGGTGGAGAGCGGCAGTACCGCCGTCCGCCGCTTGCTGACCGCTGTGGAAGGTGGCGACCAGGACGTTGCCGCCCGCGTGCACGACCGCCAGTGCCAGGAAAGCCGAACGTCCCCGGCCGGCGGGCAGGGCCCGGGCCGCGAACATCGCGCCGAGCAGGAAGAACAGGCCTTGGTGCAGGAAGCCGAGGTTCATGACCTCCGCCAGCGGCGAGTCGACCGACCGCTCGTCCAGGGCGTCCTCCCGCACGGCGCCGAGGTCGCTGATGTAGTTGCGCGCATAGCTGTAGTTCGGAAAAGCGGACGCCGCGACGGCCTCCGAGAGCAGGTACCAGGTACTGCCCAACGCCCACAGCGCCGCTGCGGTGATCAACGGCTCCCGTCTCAGATCGCCCGGTCGCGCCATTCTCGCTCCTCAACCACACCGGCCACCGGTTCTAACCGTGCATCGACGACACCCTGGTCGCCGCCCTGACCCGTCTCGGGCGCCGATGGAGGACGCCCGAGACGGGTCAGTGTGAGAGCGCGCTGAGGAAGAAGAAGCGCTCCCGTGCGTGGGTGGCTTGGAGGTCAACGGCGACCGAGGCCCAAACCCAGATCGATGCCCAGGTCCAGGTTCAGACCGAGCAGGCCGCCGTTCCGCGTCTGGAAGGGGCCACAGGCGGCCGGCGAGGTGGCCTCCAGGGGCAGGGACGGGTCCAAGTCGCTGGGCGCGCTGCCGTCGTAAGCGCCGCTGCGGTTGGGGTCGATGCCGTGCACGACCAGTACTGCCTTGCCGTTGCGGATGTTGCTCGCGACGTCGGCGGTCACCGTGATACTGCGCCGGTAGTTGTAGGAGGTGCCGTCGGGCGTCGGGAAGCGGTCGACGGCCAGGCCGCTGCCGGGGCTGGTGTCGCCGTTCGTGGTCAGCGAGGTGCCGATGTGGCCGTAGAAGGGATGGCCCTCGGTGGTGTTGACGATGCCGTCACCGCTGGTGTCGGCGCGCTGCGACGGGCAACGGCCCTGTGCGCCGATGTGGATGTGCTGTGCGTGCGGAGCGTCGGCGAGCACGCCACGCACCCGGAAGGCGATGTCCACCTGATTTCCGCGCAGCACGAGAGCACCCTGCCCGAAAGCTCCGCTGTGGTTGAGCTGCCGAAGCTGCACGGTGGCCACCGCGGTGCCACCGTCACGCCCGGATCCGGTGCCGTGATCGCCCTCGTGGGCCGAAGCCACCGCGGGCGAGGCAAGAGCCATTCCTAGCGCGAGCGCCGGAACCGCCGCACGTGCCGCCTTCGTCTTGAACGCCGTCATCATTCGTTCCTTCCTGTTGCGGGTCGAAACGATCTGCCTTACAGGAAGAGTTCGGTGCCGAGCCCGATGCGGATTGCCCCTACCACGAAGTAACCCACCAGCCCAGGCGCCACAGCCGGATGGCTCGAGCAGTCCGCACGATCCAGTGACCCCCTCTGGTGGACCGGACGTGCCGCCGCGGACCCGATCCCACGAACAGCAACCTCGGTGCCGCAGCGAACTGCGGTGCCGAGGTCATCGTGATCCGGTGGAGGAGCCGGACCCCAATCAGATTGGCCAACAAGTAGCCGCCGCACGGGACGGAGTCCTCGGGCCGCAAGAGGTAGCGCAACCGCATTGTCGCCCATGCCCTTTCGCCCATCGGCTGGGCGAGCAGACCGTGAGGAAGAGGTCTTTGGCTCGATATGGACGAGCCGGAGTACCTTCTCATAGGAGCGGCCGGAGCTCGCCGCGAGTTCGCAGGCTTGAGCCTGAACGGCATTCATGCGTCTTCCCTTAAATCGTGGGTTCCTCCCCCTAGCCAGGCGTTCATCGCGGTGCATCGGCCGATCTGCTGGGCGCTGGAGCCGGATACCGGTCGTTCGACCCGCGCAAGTCACCGAGTAGGCGGGTTCGGACTTCAGGCCCCGCACGTTCCGCGGCGACGACTTGCCGGCGGCGCACGAATCGCGGACGTCGTCGTCTACGGCGACCATCGTCATGGTGGCCGGAACCGCATAGCGGCCGTGATCGACTGGGAGGTGGTGCGGTGGTGGAAGGCTTGTACCTCGTGTGCGCGGTGGGCGGTGCCGCGGGCGCGGTGCTCGCCTTGGTGAGCCGCAGCATGCATCGGTTGCCGTTCAGCGAGCCGCTGGCGGCTCTCCTTCTCGGTGTCGTCCTCGGTCCGCAGTTGCTGGGTCTGCTGGAGCTGGAGCCCGAGTTGCGCGACGTGCTGCTCTTGGAGGGGGCTCGGCTGCTCCTGGCTGGTTCGGTGATGGCCGCCGCGCTGCGCTTTCCGGCGGACGCGTTGTCCGAGTTGGTGCGTCCCCTGGTGTTGCTGTTGGTCGTGGTGATGCCGTTGGCGGCGCTCGCCGCCGGTGCTGCGGCGCTGCTGCTGGGGTTGCCGCTCGCGCTCGCCGTGCTGGTAGGCGCGTGCTTGTGCCCGACCGATCCCGTGCTGGCCGCTTCAGTGGTGACCGGTGAACCGGCGGAGCGGGACCTGCCTGGGCGCCTCCGCGCCCTGCTGACCGGCGAGAGCGGCGCCAACGACGGGTTGGCGCTGCCCCTGGTCGGTGTGGCGCTGGCGGCCGTGCTGCCCGCAACCGGCCTCGGCGACGCGGTCGGCAGGGTGGCGTGGGAGGTGGTCGGAGGTGTGGCGATTGGTCTGCTCATGGGCGTGGCCGCCGGGTGGGGGCTGCGGGCGGCCATCCGGCAGCGGGACCTGGACAAGGGACCGAAGTTGGTGTACACCCTGCTGCTCGCCGTCGCGGTTCTCGGCGTCGCGCGGCTGGCCCGTACCGACGGCGTGCTGGCGGTGTTCGTGGCAGGCCTCGCCTACAACCGCATGGTCGCCGAGAGCGACCGCAGTCCGCAGGACGCCGTGGACGAGGCGGTCAACCGTTACGCGGTGCTGCCGCTGTTCCTGGTGCTCGGCGCGGTACTGCCCTGGCGGGACTGGGCCGGTTTCGGGCCTGCGGCGATCGCCTTCGTTCTCGCGGTCCTGCTGGTGCGCCGCCTGCCGTTCATCCTCGCGCTGGCCCGCCCGCTGCGTCTCGTACGCCGCGACGCGCTGTTTGTCGGCTGGTTCGGCCCGATCGGCGTCAGCGCCCTGTTCTACCTGGCCCACAGCGTTCACGAAGGGGCGACCGATCCACGTCTGTTCGCTGCGGTCACGCTCGTCGTAGCGGCGAACACGGTCGTGTTCGGCCTGACCGCCAGCCCTGGCCGCGAGCTCTACTCGAAGGTCCGGGCCCGGTGATCGACCAGGTCAACCGGGTGGGGTGCGCCCGACGTCCGGTTCGTCCGGTCCGCCTGCGGGCAGGTTGTCAGGTGGTTCGATGCGCAGGGCCTTGGCGACCGGGACGTCTGAAGAGGAGTGCAGGACGATGGACAGGGCGATGGTGACGGCGACGAGGTCGAACACGTGTGAGGCTTCGGGCAGGCCTGACTGCACGACGAGCAGGCCGTAGACGACCGAGGCGAAGCCCTTGGGTCCGAACCACGCCGCAGCCGCGCGTTCTCGTTTGCTCAGCCTGCTGCGCAGCAGCGACACGGCGATCGACAGCGGTCGTACGAGCAGGATGGCCACCACCGGGACCAGCCAGTCACCGAGGCTCAGGTGGGACAGCCTGTCGGGGGTGATCAGCGCGCCGAAGACGAGCAGCGCGGCGAACTTGGTGGTTTCCGACAGCAGGTCGCCGAAGTGCTCGAACCGCTCGGCGGCGGTCGGGGTGAGCGTCGCGATGGTGGAACCGGCGGCGAACGCGGCCAGGTAGGGGTTGGCGTGGGTCAGATCCGCTGCCGCGTAGACGACGATGCCCACCGACAGCGGCCCGAGCGCCTGCAGGCGCGGTTCGGCACCCAGGAGCGGCAACCGCAGCGCCAGCGCCACAAGGCCGGGTATCGCGACGCCGAGGACCAGGCCGAGGGCGAGTTCCAGGGCGATCTCGCCGGGGTGCGCGGTCTCATGTGAGGCCGCAGCCAGGAAGAGGAGCACGAACGGCAGGGCCAGACCGTCGTTGAGACCGGACTCGACGTTGAGCAGGCGCCGCAACCGCAGCGGCACGTCCTCGCGGCCCACGATCGCGGAGGCGAACACCGGGTCGGTGGGGGACAGGATCGCCCCCAGCAGGAAAGCGGTGGCCCAGTCCAGGCCGGCCAGGTAGTGGGCGGGCACCGCGATGCCGATCATGGCCAGCGGCATGCCGATGCCCAGCGCCTTGCCCGAACTGCGCCACTCCTGGCGCAACGCGGGCAACCCGGCGCGCTGCCCGTCGGTGAACAGCACCGTGAACAGGGCCAGGTCGGCCAGCGCCGAGACGAACCCGCTGTCGGAGGGGATCTCGACCACGCCGAACCCGCCCTGGCCCAGCAGCGCACCGGCGGCGAGCACCATCAGTGCCGTCGACAGCACCGTGCGGGCCGCCAGCCCCGACAACGCGACGCTGACCAGCATCACTAGACCGAAGGCAAGCACCAGCGTCACGGAAGGGCTCCAGTTCTCCCGGCGGCCTGCCGGGGAGTGCTGAACGGGACACGGGTTCGCGATACCCGCCAAACGGGCGGCCAACCGGTTTGGTGACCTTGCGATTGCCTTGGGGTATCGCGTCCGCGCGGAGGCGCTCAGGGGAGTTCTGCCGTGGGCCCGGCCGCGAGCACACCGGTCACCGATGTTGCGCAAGAACAACCCAAACGGGGTGTCCTGACCACTGCGCCGTGCCCAGCGGCACGCGACCTCGAAGGCACGTAGGCGTCGATTCTCGTGCGGTGTTGACAGCGCCGCGCAGTGCCTGGCTGCTGCGCGTCCACCTCGGCCTCGGCGACATCGTCATCGGCTAGGACGTCGGGGAGATCGGTCTGCCGACCGAGCGTCGGCAGTGACGTTCCGGCACACAGCGGACGCTGAGCCGGTACCCCCGTGTGCAGGCCGGTCCGTCGGGACACCGATTTAGGTGAAAGGTGGTCGCAAGGTTTCGGCGCCGGTTTGCGGGAACCCGGCAGAAGACACGAGCGGAACAAAACATGGGCAAGCAAGGATCATGTCTCGATGTATCCACAGGGGCGTCGTGGCGGGCGGGTTCTCGCATGGGCCGTCGCGTTGACCAGATGCGTGACGACGATGGCAACCGATCACCGAAGGTGACGCAAGGGCCACGACCGTGGAGCACGCCACGACGGAGCAGCCGAGCACCAGAGCTGCCGAGACCCGGTACTTCGCGAACGGAGACCACCTCGTCGAGCAGGAGTTCGATGAAGGGCGGCCGGTGACGACGACCGGTACGGTCCGGCAGTTCTCCTGCGGCGCCTATACCGACGAGGAGTACCTCACCGCTGAGACCGGTCATCGCATCGGCCGCGCTGGCCCGCCGACCGCTGAACAGGAGGGACCAGAGGTGGACCGGACGACCGAGCACGACGACGAGCGCCGCTTGGCCGGAATCGAGCAGGAGTTGGCCGCGGCCGACCCGGCGCTAGCCGCCGCGTTGAGCACCGTGTCGCCGCTGCGGCGACTGGTGTGGCCGTGGATGGCGTTGGCTGTTTTCGGCACCGTCCTGCTGCTGGTCGGCTTCTTGGTTACCAATGCGGCCGTCGTGCTGCTGGGTACCGGGTGCGCGCTGGTCGGTTCGTTGGTGGTGGCCAAGTCGCCCGGCGTCGAGGAGACCCGCAACAGGATTTGAGCGTTGCGGGCCCCCAACGTCGAGGCGGGAGGGATTCATCATGCGTCCTGATCGAACCGGACGTGCCGGCACGGCGACGCTCGTGATGGGCGCGTCAGCGCAGTTGCTGTTCAGCTCCGTCGCCTGCGCCGACGAGCCAGCCCAGGACGACAGCGCCGCGCGGCAGACCACGAGCGCCGCGGGGACCGAACAACACGAGTACTTCGGCTCCGACCAGTTCGTTGGCGACGAAGTGATCGTCAGCGCCGTCGTCACCGAGGTGCTCGGAAAGAAGTCGTTCGTGCTCGACGGCGGCGAGTACGGCGACGAGTCGCTGCTCGTGCTCTCCGCCGAAAACGCGGACGCCCTTCGAAAGGGCGATGTCATCCAGGTGAGCGGCATCGTGGAGCGGTTCCGGCTGGCCGACTACCGCGACCGGTACGGGCTGCTCGACGACGGCGCTTACCGCAGCTACGCCGACGAGGAGTTCCTGGTCGCGCAAGATATCTGGCAGGACGTGCCCGCGTCGTGGGGGACCACCACACCGCCGAGCTGACGACCGAGAAGGAGGATCATGGAGGTGTCGAACGATGGCGCGATTGTCGTCGGCGTGGACGGAACGGAGCCGTCGGAGCGGGCTGCCCAGTGGGCGGCGCGACAGGCGGCGGTCCTCGATAAACCGCTGCTGCTGGTGTACGCCATGCAGTGGCTCGTCCACACCCAGGCACATCTGCACGCCCCAGTAGGCATCGGTGTCATGGAACCGGGCGTCACCGAGGAGCCGATGCGGCGATGGGCGCGGGACATGCTCGAAGGGCTCGCCGAGCACTGCCGCCACACGGCCGACGTGGACGTGCACACCGAGATCTTCTCGGGTGATCCGGCGGACGCGGTGATCCTGGCTGCGGACCGGGTGGTGTTCGTGGTGGTCGGCCACTCCGACCACGGCGGTGTGGCCGAGTTCCTGCTCGGGTCCACCGCGCAGCGACTCGCGCGGTCGTGCCCGTGGCCGGTCGTCGTGGTCCGAGACGAGGTCGCGGTCGACGGCCGGCACGACGACGGACCGGTGGTGGTCGGTGTTGACGGGTCTCCGGTCAGCGGGCGGGCTCTCCGGTTCGCGTTCGAGTTCGCCGCCCGCCACGCTGCCGAGGTCGTGGTTTTGCAAGCTGCCGACGGAGAGACCACCACCATGGTGGAGCCGGTGGAGACCCACGACGAGGCGGTGCTGCGGGAGGGGGGCACTGTGGGCACGGAGCTGGCCGCGTGCGCACAGCGACACCCCGGCGTTCGGCACCAATTGGTGTCCGTCGGCGGCCCTGCGGTGGACGCCCTGCTCTCCGCATCTACCGAGGCGTCCCTGCTGGTCGTCGGCAGCCACGACAAGGGCGCGGTCCGCCGGGCGTTCATGGGCTCGGTCAGCCACGAGGTGGTCGACAGCGCGTCGTGCCCGGTGGCAGTGCTGTCCCCGCAGACGGTGGAATCCGGCCCGCGCTGAGACCTCGCTCTACCGTGGAGTCTCGCCTCACCTGCCGACGCGGCGTTCGCCGGAGTACGTCCGCTGGCCGAGGAAGGGCAGAGCTGGGACGCGGTGATCGTCGTGCGCTATCCGGACCGGGCCGCGTTCAGTCGCATGGTGGCCGATCCCGACTACCAGGAGGTGACGCGGTTGCGCACGGAGGCGTTGACCGAGGCGGTGCTCCAGGCCATCACGCCCTGGTCCTGATCCGACCGGACTTCAGCAGCTTCACTTCCGCCGATGACGGTCACTGCCTCGAACCCTCCGGTCGCGGAACGAGTTCCACACAACGGTGCGGACATGTCGTCGGGACAGTCCAGGTGCGACAGATCATGACTGCGGCACGTCGGGCACGTTCTCGAGGGCATCGAGGTTTCCCGCCGAGCTGACGGGAATGACGCTGAAGCTGCCATCGGTCTCCAGGACGACAGCCACCACCTGGTCGAGCCCGCCCTGTCCTTGCGCCCGCACGGCTTGGAGCACCTCGGCGTGGCTGACGCGTTGGTCGCGCAGCACCTCGGCGCGTAGACGGCCCCGCCACACCAGCAGGGTCGGAGTTGCCTTCACCGCCCGGCGGACCAGTGGCACGCGCACCGAGGTCCAGGCAACGGCGAACTGCGCGCAGATCAGCAGCGCCAAAGCCAGGACACCTTCCGCCAGCGCTACGCTGGAAGTGAGCAGGACGGTGGCCAGGGTGGAGCCCAGAGCCACCGTCACCACCAAGTCGAAAGCGTTCATCTTGGCCAAGGTTCGCTTGCCCGCGAGTCGCAGCAGAAGCACCAGCGCCGCGTAGGCGCACGCGCCCACGACCACCACGCGCAGCAGCCCGGTCCATGAATCGAAGAACATGTTCAGGTCTACCCCGCCGCGCTCGGGCGAAGCGCAGCGAAGCGAACGATGCGGGGCGTGCCGCCACCTTCGCCAGGAGATCGCAAGATTCGGTCCGTGCTCCTGCAGGAACCCTGTGGATCGAATCGACGAAGGCACTGCGGCAAGGAACGGTGACCCACTTCTGTGAAGTCCGCAGATGGGCCGCGACCTGAACGGGTGATGCCCGGCAACATGAGTGGCTCGTCGGCGCGGATTTGCCGAGCGCACCAATATCGGACAGCAGGCAAGGCGCGCGCCAGCACCTGCGGACGGGCCAACACGGCGCCGGCAACAACAGTCCGGCGCTTCGTCCCGACCGGGTAGAGCCAGTGGCCTGGGGCTGTGTCCGACTGGCGGTTTCTACCGCGGGACGTTGCCCGCTTTCGCTTGGCTCGACGCGATGACGGAGGGTGCACGCCGACCTACCAGAGACTTCTGCCCACGATGCCGCCTGCCTGCTGGACGGAACGCACGGACGGAGGTTGACCCGTATCGAACTCGATCGGGTGGTCCGACCTTGCGAGGAGCTGACGGGCCGTGAGCTGACCGGGCGAACGGGTACGCCCGAAGGGGAACCCGATAGCGAAGATGGGAGCGACCCCAATGTTTCGCAAATCTACTCGAAAGGGATTGTCGGCCGCCGTGTTGTCCCTGGCAGTCGCGGTGTCGAGCGCGTGCGACGGCGCCACAGCAGGCGATCCGGTCGGCACACCCACCACTTCCGGCGAGGTGGAGGCCGACGCCCTGCGTGATGGCGAGAACGCGAATCGGTGCCTGACCACTGAGCTGCGTGTGCACCTTGGTCCTGGCAACAACGACATGCAAGGCATCCACGTACCGCTGCGTTTCACCAACACCACCGGCCAGCCGTGCACTTTGCACGGTGCACCCGGTGTCTCTTACGTAACCGGTCAGGGCGGCGAGCAGATCGGGTTGCCGGCGCAGCGCCACGTCGACGGGCCGGTGGTGACCCTGGAGCCTGGCGCGACGGCATCCGCGGCCCTGTTCCTGTCCAGTGCGCCACAGAAGACACCGGATTGTGAAGAGGTGCAGGCTGGCGGCTTGCGCGTCTACCCGCCGAACGGCACAGAACCCGAGTTCGTCGGCCACACCGCCACAGCGTGCGCACCGCCACTCGATGGTCCGTTCCTCGAGGTCGGTCCGGTCCGGCCGGGAGCCGACAACACGCGGATCTGAGGTCGGCTTCATGTGAGCCGGGGCGACCGGCGATTCCAGTTCACCGGTGCCAAGGCCTGCGAGGCAGCGGCCGGTCGGCATCAGTCGGCGAACGAGCTTCATCATGATCCATGTTGCTCTTGCTCGTGACCTGAGCTTTTGTCTTCGTCGCTGCCGCAACCGGCGGCCACCGGTTGCGGCAGGGGCCACCTGAGCCTTGGCTCGCAGCACGGAATCCGAACTCGGTGAGCTCGATTCGGCACCCAGGTCACAATCGAGTGAACCCTCGTCCTCCAGGGGTGTCACAGCCGACCGTCGCGGTACTCGTTCAGCGTGGTCTGGCCATGTTCACGAACGTCGCGAGCGTGGCTTGCCCGGGAATGGCGTTGCTGCTGAACGACGTACCTGCCAGTTCACCGAGGTCTGTGTGACGGAGTGGTGGACGCCTTATCCGGTGCAATGGCCTTCGACTTCGGTGTGTCGATCCCCGGGCTGGGCGCTACCGCGGGTACCGCCAGATCCAGCAGGGCGAACGGCCGTGAGACGGTCGAGTTTCTCAACTGAAGGGCGAACGAGGATGCCGGACGAGTTGCCCCCAGGCCGAAGCCTGGTCAAGGCGAAGGTCATCGCGGCGTTGGTGGTGCTCGCCTTCCTGGTGGGACTGCTCTTCGTGGCGATCAACCGAGGCCCGAACGACGCGTACATCGCATTGGTCGCCTTGACGATCGCCGGGCTTGTGCTCGCGCTGCTCGTCGCCTGGTACCGCCGCAAGCGTCAGCGGAGGAGCCGTGACCGACCGTCCGATGTGGACGGCTCAGGCGGCGAGTGGCAGGGACGGGTTATCTGATCGTTGTGCCGTTCCGAAGTGCTCTGGCGTGGTGGCGGGTAGTCGTACACAAGGTCGTGATCGCTCCAACGGGCGGAGGTGCACGATGAACAACGAGCAGGCCCGTCGGACGGCAGTGGCTGTGATAGCGGTGATCGCGGCTGTTGCGCTCGTCGTCGCACTGGTGGCGGGTTGCACGCCCGGCACCGGTGTGGACGACCGTCCGAAGTCGGCACCGCTCGTGCAGTTCCACGAGACGCAGGTGAGCACGGTCGAAGACCTGCTCGGAGCCTTGCGCCCAACTGAACCAGGCCAGCAGGTGACGATGACCGTCGTTCGTACAGGGCAACGGCACGAACTCGAAGCCACCACCGCCGCCCGCACGCGCTGAGACGGAGGCCAATCGCATGAAGCTGTTGATCGGCACGGTTGTCACGCTGATGTTCGTGCTCGCCTCGTGCGGCGAACCTCAGCGCGTGCTGCAGAGCGGAACGATCGGCGCCAACGGCGAAGTGGGTGATGTGCTGCTGCGCGACATCCACGTCACGCCAGCAGGTGGGGACGGTTACGAGCAGGGCGACAACCCGATCGTGCAGTTCGCGGTGTTCAACCGTGCCGGGAAAGCGGATGCGCTCATCGACGTCCGAAGCGATGCGGCCAAGGACATCGTGATGCACTGGGACACCCAGTGCGACGGCAGCACAGAGCCGGTGGAGCGTCTTCCACTGCTGGCCGACGGCGGGGTTGCCCGGCTGAGCGGAGCACTGCTGGCCTACCACCTGGAGATGATCGACCTGACCCGCGAGGTGCGCGCGGGCACTGATGTCGCGGTCACCTTCGAGTTCGAACGAGCCGGCAGCACCACACTCGACGTCCCGGTGGAGGTCGCCTCCGAAGCAGTCGGCTCAAGGCACCCACGACAATGCCCGGCTTCGGACAGTGCACCGCCGGTCAGCCGACCGGCGGCCCCCTCGACGGAGACGCGGCGATGAGCGTTTCCCGAGACACGAGGGGCAGGACGTTCTTCGGTCACCCGCGAGGGTTGGCGAACCTCTTCGGCGTGGAGATGTGGGAGCGGTTCTCGTTCTACGGGATGCAAGGCATTCTCACGATCTACCTGTACTACGCCGCCTCCGAGGGCGGTCTCGGGCTGTCGGAGGCCACCGCGACGAGCATCGTCGGCGCCTACGGCGGGCTGGTCTACCTGTCGACCATCGCCGGTGCCTGGGCCGCCGACCGACTGCTCGGATCGGAACGCGTGCTGTTCTACAGCGCGGTTCTGATCATGTTCGGTCATGTAGCTCTCGCGCTGCTGCCGGGCTTCGCGGGTGTCGGTGTCGGGTTGTGTGCGGTCGCGCTCGGCAGTGGCGGGCTCAAGGCGAACGCCACCTCGCTGGTGGGTTCGCTGTACGACAGGGACGATCCCCGCCGGGATGCCGGCTTCTCGTTGTTCTACCTCGGTGTGAACCTCGGTGCGCTGGCCGGGCCTCTGCTGACGGGCCTGGCGCAGAAGGAGCTCGGATTCCACTACGGGTTCGGGCTGGCGGCGATCGGCATGGCCGCAGGGCTGATCCAGTACACGGTGGGGCGGAAGAACTTCGCACCCGAGGAGAGTGCGGCACCCAACCCGTTGCCCGCGTCGAAACGGCTGTTGGCCGCCGTCGTGGCCGTCGCGGCGATCACCGCCGTCGTCGTGCTGGTGCTCACCGAGGTCATCACCTTGGCCAACCTGGCGAATGTCACGATCATCGTCATCGTGATCGCCGCTGTCGCCTACTTCGCGGTGATCCTCTCCAGCGAGAGGATCACCGCGACGGAACGCAGGAGGGTCTGGAGTTTCGTGCCCATGTTCTTGGCGAGCTTCGTGTTCTTCTCGTTGTTCCAGCAGCAGTTCACCGTTGTGGCGATCTACGTCGACCAACGGCTCGACCGGTCGCTGTTCGGATGGCAGATGCCGGTGGCGTGGGCCAACTCGATCAATCCCGTCTTCATCATCCTGCTGGCGGGCGTGTTCGCCGCACTCTGGACCAAGCTGGGTACGCGGCAGCCGTCCACGCCGATCAAGTTCGCTCTCGGCACCACGCTGATGGGCCTGGCGTTCCTGATGTTCCTGCCGATGGCGGGCGGACGAGGCAACACGACGCCGTTGCTGGCGCTGGTGGGCATCCTGCTGGTGTTCAGCATCGCGGAGCTGTTGTTGTCGCCGGTCGGGTTGTCGCTGTCCACGAAACTGGCGCCCAAAGCCTTCCACACGCAGATGGTGGCGCTGAACTTCTTGTCCATCGCGCTCGGCACAGCCACCGCGGGATCGCTCGCATCGTTCTACAGCGTCGACAACGAGGCCACCTACTTCGCGATCATCGGTGGCACGGCGGTGGCGTTCGGTGTGCTGATCACGGTGGCCAGCCCGTTCATCCGGCGACTGATGTCCGGTGTGCACTGATCTGAAAGGCAAACCCCGCTGATGCGCGCTATCACGGTCATACCGAACCAGCAGAACACCCTGGAACTGACCGACGTGCCAGATCCGGAACCAACCGGTGACGAGCTGCTGGTGCAAGGACTTGCCCTGGGCGTGTGCGGGACGGACAAGGAGATCGTCCGCGGAGAGTACGGCTGGTCACCACCGCAGCGCGAGCGCCTCGTCATCGGGCACGAGTCGCTGGGCAGGGTCCGCACGGCCGGGCCCGGCGCCGGATTCTCCGCGGGGGATCTGGTGGTGGGTGTCGTCCGCCGTCCCGACCCGGTCCCCTGTGGTGCATGTGCCCACGACGAGTTCGACATGTGCCGCAACGGCAAGTACACCGAACGCGGCATCAAGGAGCTCGACGGGTATGCGAGCGAACTGTGGTGCGTGGAAGCCGGCTACGCCGTGAAGATCGATCCTGCGCTGGAACGGGTCGGCGTTCTGATGGAGCCCACCTCCGTCGTGGCCAAGGCCTGGGAGCAGATCCGTCGTGTCGGCGAGCGCGCCTGGTTCGAACCACGACGTGCGCTGATCACCGGAGCGGGTCCGATCGGGCTGCTCGCCGCTCTGCTCGGCATCCAGCAGGGCCTCGACGTGCACGTGCTCGATCGCGTGACCGAGGGCCCGAAGCTCGATCTGGTGCGCAAGCTGGGAGCGACCTACCACCACGAGGACGCCGCGACAGTGGCAGCCCATGTCCATCCGGACGTGGTGGTCGAGGCGACCGGCGCCGGCACGGTCGTCTTCGACGTGCTCGCCAACACCGCCGCCTACGGGATCGTGTGCCTGACCGGGGTTTCGTCCGTCGGACGCCCGATACGGCTCGACGCGGCGGCGATCAACCGCGAGCTCGTTCTCGAGAACGACGCCGTGATCGGGTCGGTCAACGCCAATCTCAGGCACTACCGGCAGGCCGCCGACGCACTGGCGTCCGCCGACGAGACCTGGCTCGACTCCCTGATCACCCGCAGAGTGCCGCTGACCCGCTACGCCGATGCGTTCGAGTCCGGCCCTGAGGACGTCAAGGTCGTCATCGAGCTGAACGGAGCCGGCTCGTGACCGCCGTGCCGATCGAGGACTACGCGCTCCTGGGTGACCTCCAGACAGCGGCCCTGGTCGACCGGCGGGGCAGCATCGACTGGCTGTGCCTGCCGCGGTTCGACTCACCCGCCTGTTTCGCCGCCTTGCTCGACGACGCGGACGCGGGCCGGTGGCTGCTGGCGCCGGCGAACGGCGCGCCGTGCACCCGCCGCCGCTACCAGGACGAAACACTGATTCTCGAGACCGAGTGGGAGACACCGGACGGGACCGCACGGGTGATCGACTTCATGCCGCCGCGCGGCGAGGCCGCGGACGTGGTGCGCATCGTGGAGGGGATCTCCGGCTCCGTGCCGATGCGCATGGACCTGCGGCTGCGGTTCGACTACGGCAACGTCGCGCCCTGGGTGCGCCGTCACGACGGCCAGCTCGTCGCGATCGCCGGTCCGGACGCGGTGTGGCTGCACACCCCGGTCTCCCTCGACGAGACCGGCTCAGGTGCCGCGTTCACCGTGCGCGCAGGTCAGCGAATTCCGTTCGTGCTCACCTACGCACCTTCTCACTGCCCGACACCGCAGGCCGTGGACGCGGAGCAGGCCCTGCGAGACACCGAACGCTACTGGCGCACCTGGATCAGCGGCTGCCGGTACGAGGGCAGGTGGGATCGCGAAGTGCGCCGCTCACTGATCTTGCTGAAGGCGCTGACCTACGCCCCGACGGGCGGAATCGTCGCCGCGGCCACCGCGTCCCTTCCGGAGGAACTGGGCGGCACGCGCAACTGGGACTACCGCTACTGCTGGCTGCGCGACGCAACCTTCACCCTGCAGGCGCTGCTCGGCACCGGCTTCGTGGAAGAGGCGCGTGCGTGGCGGGAATGGCTCGTCCGGGCGGTCGCGGGAGACCCGGCGAAACTTCAGATCATGTACAGCGTCGACGGCGCACGTAGGTTGCCGGAACAGGAATTGCCGTGGTTGTCCGGCTATGCAGGGTCGGCACCCGTGCGCATCGGCAACGCCGCGGCGGATCAACTCCAGCTCGACGTCTGGGGCGAGGTCCTGGAAGGCCTGCACCTCGCCCGGCAGTCGGGAATCGCGGTCATGGACACAGCCTGGGACGTCCAACGGGCGCTGCTCGACTACCTCGAAGGGCACTGGGCCGAGCCGGACAACGGCCTGTGGGAGGTCCGGGGACCGCGAAGGCACTTCGTGCACTCCAAAGTATTGGCGTGGGTCGGCCTGGACCGCGCCGTGCACACCGTCGAACACCACGGCCTCGACGGACCAGTCGACCGCTGGCGCGCTGTACGGGACACCATCCACCGCGACGTGTGTGAACACGGCTACGACGTTGAACAAGGCACGTTCACCCAGTACTACGGCTCACGAGCGGTCGACGCGGCCTTGCTGCTCCTGCCCCGCGTCGGATTCCTGCCCTGGCACGATCCGCGTGTCCGCGGCACCGTCGAGGCGGTTCAACGGCAGCTTTCCGAGGACGGGCTCATCCTGCGGTACCGCACGGAGGTCGAAGGCCGGGTCGACGGGTTGCCCGGCTCGGAGGGTGTATTTCTGGCGTGCAGCTTCTGGCTCGCTGATGCGCTGTGCGGCATCGGACGCGTGGACGAAGCCGAAGCGCTGTTCCGGCGACTGCTCGATCTGCGCAACGACGTCGGGCTGCTCAGCGAGGAGTACGACGTGACCACCGGGCGGCACCTCGGCAACACACCACAGGCGTTCAGCCTCGTCGGCCTCGTCAACACCGCTCGCAGCCTGTCCGGAACGCCGACGACGACCTCGGCACCGGACGGCGCCGAGAGGCGATGAATCCGGTGAGCTGACCAGACAACCTGGTGTGCAGGGCCAGGAAGGGATGTTCGCGGACTACTGGGTCCGCGGACATCCGACGTGATCAGGAGTTGGCGTTCTCGTTCTTCCGGACCTCGCCGGGATCGATCTTGTCCCGGGAACTCCTCAACTCCTGTTTCACCACCGGCGCCAGCAGGTACACGCCGATGATGTTGAACAGGGCGAGGAGGAACAGCACGGCGTCGGCGAAGCTGAGCACGCTGCCCAGGGGCAGCACCGACCCGGCGACGATGAACAGGCAGAAGATCAACTGGTAGAGGCGTTCGCTGCCTCGTGACTTGCCGAACAGGTAGGTCCACGCCTCCTGTCCGTAGTACGCCCAGGTGATCAGCGTGGACAGGGCGAACAGAGCGACCGCGACGGTGAGCACGTAAGGGCTTCGAAGTGCTTGATCTCGCCGGGATCGTCCTTCTTGCTGTACTTCCCGCGCACGAGGCCCAGCGCCATCCCGAACCCGCCGAACTGGATGAATTCGAAGTAGACGCTGAAGATGGTCGCGGCGGTGACCAACCAGGCGACGATCCACGGAAACTCAAGGCCGAACACGGAAATCTCGGCGAAGACGAAAGCGACAGTGCCTGGGACACCGGATCGAAGGCGCTGTTGATCCAGTTTTCGACGGCGCCGAGAGTCCCGTTCAACCAGGTGGTGGTCCGGGCCGCCGTCGCGCTGGTGTCGCTGGTGGTCGCGGTCGACGCGGTGGAGGTGGCTGGGCTGACTGGTCAGATCCAGCCGAGATCAGCGGTGGTCACCGCGGGCTCGCCGCCTGCTTCGGTGAATGCGGTCAGCGCATCGACGAGTCCTCGCCGTTCGTCCTCGGGCATCTTTGCGACGATCTTCCCGATCGCCGCACGGCGCCGTCGTGTCACGCCGCGTACGACCCGGCGGCCTTCGTCGGTCAGTTCGGTCACGACCTCACGGCGTGTTGCCGGGTTGGGCTGGCGGGCGACCATCCCGGTCGTCACGAGGCGGTCGACCATGCGTGTCACGGTGGACGGGTTGACGTCCAGCAGCTCTGCCAACGAGCTGAGCTTCATCGCTCCCCGGCTGTCCAGGACCACGAGCATCCGGAACTGCGGCAGGGTAAGCGTCTCCTCGAACGCCGCGAGCGAGCGCGCGGACACGGCGACCAGCAAGCGCGAAGCTGTGAGCACGGCGTCGGTGAGCGCGTCGACGTCGTTCGCGCCGACCTTGGACCGGGTCATGCGACTGTTGTACCCCAACTTCGGCGCTGTGATCACAGAGCCGGTTGGTGTACTGCCTGCTTTGTGCGGCATTCGGCGGCTACGACGGTTTCAAGGGCGTCGAGCGCTGCCTCGACCCAGGTGTCGACCGTGCTCCGCGACGCTCCGGGCGGACCGGTCAGGCGCACGCAGACCGCGCTGCGGCCCGCGGTCAGCCGCAGAACCTGAAGGGTGCCGTTGCAACTGGTCGTGGTTTCGCTGCCCCAGGTGATGCGCAACCGTTCCCAGTCGATGGTGACCTGGCGTTCGACGTCCACATCGGCGTGCAGGCCCGGCAACCACAGGCGGATGAGGTTGGGGCCGGACAGCTCGACCTCGATGGAGTCGGGCAACCAGGCGGTCATGTTGTCGAGGTCGGACAGGACGTCGAAAACGGCGTCCGCGTCGGCGGGCATGGAACGGCTTCGGCTCAAGACGGGGTCCTTCCGGCGGATTCCGTCCATCGTGTCTGGTTCGTCGGCCTCTGCGCCTGACGAGTGCCTAACGATTGCCCGTTGCGCCGGGTGACGGCGTGAGCGCCGTCGAGGCAGCAGGCGTGCTGGAGGTTGGTGAAGTGGTCACGGGTGTCGAATGACGCCGCTGTGTCACTACCGGCGTGGGTGCCTCGCTGCGCGTGGTCGTGGTGCCCAGCGGCTCCGGTTCATCCTGTGTGGACACCCCGCACGCGGTGGTCAAAAGGCACGCGGCGGCGGCCAGGACGACTCTCATGAGAGGGCCTTCGGAAGCTCTACGACGAATCGCGCTCCACCGCCGGGGCGGTCCTCGACCCACACCCTGCCGTGATGGCGGCGGACGTGTTCGGCGACGAGCGCCAGGCGGCCGAGCCCACTGCCGGTGTCGGCGCCCCGGCTGCCCGCTCTGGTGCCACGGGTGAAGCGTTCGAACACCTGGGTCCTCATGTCGCGAGGCACACCGGGTCCAGCATCGTCGACCTCGAGCCGGACGATGCCGTCCTGGTGGAGCACGGCGAGCCGGACAGCGCCTCCGGCGTGCTGCTCGGCGTTTTCGATGAGGTTGCCGATGACGCGGTCGAGCCTGCGCCGGTCGCCGAGCACCAGTGGGGGAGGGGGCTCGACGACGACCTCGACGTCCTGGCCCAGCCGCAGACCCGCGGCACCGTGCACGAGGCCACCGACGTCGAGCGGCTCGAAGTCCTCCTTGTCGCCGTCCTGGTCAGCTCGGCTGATCTCCATCAGGTCGACCACCATGCGGGCGAACCTGTCGACCTCGGACGTGAGCAGCCCGAGTGCCTTGCCCGCCGTGCCGGGCAGCTCCGCCTGCCGCCGCCGGAGCACCGCGGCGGCGTTGACCATCGTCGTGAGGGGCGAGCGGAGTTCGTGGCTGACGTCGCCCGCGAACCTGGCATCACGCAGCACGCGTTGCTCCAACGCGTCGGCGGTCGTGTTGAACGTGCTGGCCAGCGGCCCGAGATCGGGATCGCGCCGGCTCGGCAGCCGCGCCTTTAGATCGCCGCCGGCGATGCGTGATGCGGCGTCGGTCAGCTCGGTCAACGGCCTCAACGCGCGCCTGCTGGCCCATGAACCGAGCCCTACGCCGATCATGCCGCTGAGCACCGTTCCGGCGATCAGCAGGCCGCTGAGGAAGCGGAAGGTGCGGTCGAGCTGGACGAGCTGGAAGAGTTCGACGTAGACGCCCTGCCCGTCGGCCAGCGACTGGGCCACCGCGATGACGGGGATGCCGTCGGCCCGGAGGCGTTGCCTTGCCGGTGTGCCGTCGCGTGCCATCACGATCAGCTCGGCGGGAACGACGGCGGGATCGACCTGCCGTCCGCTCGTCAGGACCTCGTCGCCGTGGAAGAGCATGATCGTCGAATCCGGGTTGGTGGTGAGACCGGTCAGCAGTTCGGTCAGGCCGTCCGAGTTGGTGCGGACGGCCTCCTCGACTAGGCGCAGGTTGACCTCCGCCTGACGGGTCGTGGCCTGCACGCGCTGCCGGAGCATGTAGTCCGACGCCAGGTTCCACGTCGCGATGGCCAGCAGGCTGGTGACGAGCACTGAACCGAGACCGAGCGCGGCCGCCACCCGCCATCGCAGGGAGAGGCGGGGCACCATCACCTCGGCGGGCCGATCTTGTAACCGGAACCGCGCACCGTCAGCACGAACACCGGATCTTCGGCGTTGTGCTCGACCTTCGTGCGCAGTCTGCGGATGTGCACGTCGAGCAGCCGGGTGTCGCCGTAGTAGTCGTACCCCCACACCCGCTGCAACAGTTGCTCCCTGGTGACGATGCGCCCGCCGGCGCCGGCCAGTTCGGCGAGCAGGCGGAACTCGGTGCGGGTCAACCGGATCTCCTCGCCGCCGCGTTTGACGACGCCTTCGTCAGGCCAGATCTCGAGGTCCTCGACGCGGTAGGAGAGGTTCTCCCGCGTGCCGCCACGGCGCCGCAACAGTGCTCGGATGCGTGCGGCCAGCTCGCTCGCCACCAGAGGTTTGGTCACGTAGTCGTCCGCGCCCGCTTCCAGCCCGGCGATGACGTCGGGCGTGTCGGTGCGCGCCGTCACGATGATGATCGGCAGGTCGCCCTGGGCACGCAGTCTTCTGCAGACCTGCAGACCGTCCACCCCGGGCAGCATGAGGTCGAGCAGGACGACGTCGAAAGAGCCGTTGTCGAGCCGGCTCAACGCGTCTTCGCCCGAGACGGCCTCGTCCACGGCGAAGCCCTCGTCCGCGAGGGCCAGGCCAAGTGCCTGGCGGATGCGCTCGTCGTCGTCCACGAGCAGCACGGAGAAGTCCATGTCCCGCTTTTCTTCGTAGGTTTCTGGTGCTGCTTCTACCACGTTGTCATGGTGACCGCATTGCGGCTGAGATGTATGCCTTCGAAAGGAGTTCGTAAGGTTGCACAATGCACGCGTCAGGCATGCTTGTCGCCGCGGGTGAACACCCGTAGTGGGCGCGTGCTCGCGCGCTTCCGGGGAAGGTCAGACATCAGTCGACGAGAGACGGCCGGCGTCTGCCTCGGGATGATGAGAGGCCATACCAGTCGTGACAGGCATGCCCACCGCCGATGAAGGCATGACAGGAACAATTCTGGTGTGCGACGGGTGCGGGCGGTCGCGCCGTACCAGTGCCACCGGCATGTTCGTGTGGGACCTGTTGTGGCTTCAGGCCGACCAGGCAGGGTGGACGGGCTCCGACAGGCCGCTGGGGCCTCACTACTGCACGGTCTGCGCCGGTAACGAATAGATAACCTTTGCGCAATGCAATAATCTTGCTGGCCTGATTTGTCCGTATCCCTGATTTGTTAGCGCGCCTTGGTGGCAGCGGGAGTAGCCTGGTGGGGTGAACTGCCCGCGTTGGTGTCGGAGCTTTGTAACCCTTGGGTTGCAGGCGTTTCGTGCTGCCTTGGGCGAGTCTCACACTGAACGTGGTGGAGCAAAACTGGAGCACGGCAAGGAGCTGAACGTCACCGAACGGCACGAAACGGCGCCGAACGGCACGCAACGGCACCGCATTTCCTGGGGCACTTGCGTTTCCGCTGGTGGGAGTCCTTTGTGGGCCATTCTGGCAGTGTGAGGGTCAGGGGTTCGAGTCCCCTCAGCTCCACAACTTAATGTAGGACCGGATTCGCCCGCTGACCTGCGGTAATGCAGGTGGCGGGCGATCTTGCTCTTGCGTCCACTGTGGACTGCGGCGGCCGAGCTGGAGCAAATCTGGAGCAGGCGGTCACTCCGCACGAAATGTTGTCAGCTGTGTGCTCCAGCTCTTACTAACCCGGCTGGGTGGATCCGCAAAGGAACTCTCTGGTCGCCGTGGCCGTCGCCAAAGTTCGGCGCTGGCGGTCAATGGCCGGAGTGGTCCGGTGAGGCCGTCAGCGGGCGTCTGGTGCCCGAACCTGCAGTTGGCTTGTCCTGGCACGCCCATTCTGCGCCGAGTGCTGTCGTTGCCCTCGCCTCCGGTTGGGATCGCCGGCCCGTACTTCCTCGGGGGCAATTGCTCGTACTGATCGCGGGAGCGGCAGTGGTCGCTGCGCACGGCGCGGCTTGGCCTGTTCTTGTGCGTCTCTCGGGCGGCTGCGTGGCACCGGGCGAGTCGTCCGGGACCGCGCGGAGCTGCCAGTTGAGTAGTACCGCCTCCATCAGACAACGCATCGGGTGCCCCGTCTCCGATAGCGATCTCACCGTGAGGCCAGACGTCGGGTAGCCCGGACAGCGTCCACCGACAAGTAGTATCGACTGGGGTAGCAGCGGAAGCGAGCTCTCGTCAGCCGGGGCTGGGCAAGCGGCGTCGGGATTGAGCAGTCCGGCGGTGGCTGCCGCGGCGACCGTCCCGACGGGCAGTCGATCTTGTAAGCCCTCCAGCTCCATGTGAGAGCCCTGTGTCCAGGTCCTGGCCGACGTCATGACGTCGGCCACGCGGGACGTGGGCGTGCGCATCGCCCTCTAGCAGTGGTACGGCGTCTCCCAACGCGATCGCCTCAAGAAGAGGTGTGGTATAAGACTCGTGCACCGTCCACCGCGGGCCGGATACAACCCGACCTCCTCAGGTGGCTAGATTATCGCATGGACCATGTGCCGAGCAGACCCCACCGAGGATGAAGACACTGAACACTCTACCGATGTTCGCGGCGCCGGTTACGATCGGTACGACTTCCGTTCCGGACGGCAAAGTCAGCGACTTCCTTACCGGGAAACTGTTTAAAGACACGCCTGAAGAGTATGTCCGACAGAATGTCGAGAAAGCTCTTGTGCGAGGCTACCGGTACGCTGCAAGTGACTGCGAACCGGAATTTGCAATCAAAGTCGGTTCGTCACGTCGAAGGATTGATATTGTAGTTTTCCGCCCGCAGTCCGAGCATAGGCAGGAAAACGCATGGATCCTCGTAGAGACAAAAAAGCGGGGAACGAACCCGGGAAATAAAACCGAAGGTGTAGAACAACTCAAGTCGTACATGGCTGCTTGTTTAAACGCTCAGTACGGCATGTGGACTAATGGCGACGAGCAGATTTTTTACGCGAAGCGGATCGCGGAACACGGCTTTCGCATCGAAGAAATCGTCGAGATTCCTGCCGCAGGACAAAGTGAGGCCGACGCACAAAGGCCTAAAAGGAAGGATCTCAAACCGGCGACAGCGGATAATCTCCTTTTTGCATTCCGTCGATGCCACAACTATATCGCAGGCACCGAAGGAAAACAAAAAGCCGAGGCCTTCTGGGAGTTGCTCAAACTCATTTTCTGTAAGATTGAAGATGAGCGCTCGAAGGTTCTAGACTTTTATGCCACGGCAACGGAGCGCACTTCCGCGACGTCTGCAGTAGCTGCCAAAAAGAGGATCCAGCGAGTTTTTACCGAAAAAGTTGTCAAAAAGTATCCAACGATTTTTTCCGGCGCTGATAGGGATATCGATCTTAAGCCTACGGTAGTTGCGTATGTCGCAACTCAATTGCAAGGCTTCTCGCTTCTCGCGTCTCCTGTAGATGTAAAGGGGGTGGCATACGAAGAAATCGTCGGAAGTAATTTGCGCGGCGATCGGGGTGAGTTCTTTACCCCTCGAAATGCATGCCGCATGGCAGTAGCGATGCTCAAGCCTCAACCGGACGAACGTTTGATTGATCCAGCGTGTGGCACTGGCGGCTTTCTGATTACTGCTATGAATGCTGCTTTGGATTACATCGAGGCTGATGAACGTGCTGAGTGGGCAGACCCAACAGACGGCACGGATTCAGAGCGGCAACAACTATGGGCACGTCGTAATGACTATCTTTCACGCTGTGTCCATGGTGCAGATTTGAACCCTAGTCTCGTGCGTGCAGCTAAAATGAACATGGTTATGAATAATGACGGTTCGGGAGGGCTCTTCCAGGCAAACACTCTGGCGAATCCATACTCTTGGGATCCGCAGGCCGCAGCATCGATCCAGCTAGGCAGCTTTGACGTGGTGGTGACCAATCCACCGTTCGGAGCTAACATCTTGATCGAGGACGAAGAGATTTTGCGCCAGTACGACCTCGCAGCGATGTGGGACCGCACTGACGGTGTATGGAAGATTCGTCTAGGTCCGAACGGCGAACCGGTATTGCAGAAGTCTCAGCCTCCGGAAATTCTCTTCATCGAACGATGCGTGCAGTTGCTCAAGCCCGGGACTGGCCGTATGGCGATGGTCATTCCGAATGGCATCTTGAACAACCCGGCGCTTGGGTATGTTCGCCATTGGATGATGATTAATACCCAAATTCTTACGGTTGTGGATATGGCGCGCGAGCTTTTTCAGCCAAAGAATGATACGCAAACTAGCATGGTGCTGCTTCGACGTCTTTCGGACGATGAGCGTCAGCGCGCTAGCGATGGAGCGCTTGACTATCCGATTTTTATGGCCGTTACCCGATCGATCGGCCATGATAAACGAGGTAATGTTCTCTATCGTCGTACGGAAACCGGGGATGACGTCGTTGTTGAACGCATCGATACGGTAGCGGAAATTGATCCGAAGACAGGCAATGAAGTCCTACGCCAAGTAAAAACGGCGGAACGCCTTGTCGACGATGAACTTCCCGACGTCGCCCAGGAGTACTTGAATTGGCTTGAGGGGCGTCTGTGAAGACACCGATGAAACTTAATGCCACCACTGTTCAATCCAAATCAATCCAAATCTACGACCGTCTCGACGCCAATTTTTATTCGAATGCGTCGGTCGGAGCTTCGGAGCAAATTGAACATCTAAGTAAGCGTGGTGTTAAGATGACGACCATCGGTGCGATGGGCTCGGTCTCGATGCCCGCCCGCACCGCATTGGCCAGAGCGGAATCTCTCGAAGATTCGTTGCCTTATTTGCGTCCGTATGACGTATTCGACTACATTCCGACCGCAGCCGATCATGTGTCGGTACCTAGAAATAAAAAAATAGACTCCTTCCGTATCAAAACTGGCAGTATCCTGCAAACGCGCTCAGGTAGAAACCTTGGCCCCTGCACGCTCGCCGATGATGTGCTCGCACAGTTTGCGCTCTCCGATGACATGATACGGATTCATGTTGAAGAAGAGCGTGACCGTCTAGTGCTGCTTGCTTTCCTGAAGACTTCATTGGGTCAAGCTCTGATCCGTCGCGGACGGAGCGGTTCTGTCATCGATCATCTAACTGTATCGGATGTTGAGGCAGTTCCTGTTCCTGTCTTTCCGGTTGAAGTAAGTGATGCGATAGGAAGCATTGTCGGCGATTCTGTCCTATTGAGGCAGCAGGGTAGGACTGCCCTAAAAGCGGCCCTCAAGGAGGTTGAAAATCTCTATCCAATCTCTGAGTGTACAACGTGGACCCACTGGTCAATGCAAGCGCAAGTATGTGAGGATCGCCTTGACGCTGGTTACTATCATCCGATGGTCCGTAACGGGAAACAGCAACTTCTGAAAGCGGGAGGTGTAAGTCTTGGCACACTTGCGACGGCAGCACTGCCAGTCAGGTATAAGCGGTACTACGTAGAGGAGGTTTATGGGCGTCCGATAGTTAGTGGTCGTCAGCTTTTGCAGCCGGAGCCAATCAATCTTCGATACGTGTCAGATAGATCATTTAAGAATACCGACGATTACGAAATTCGCTCTGGCTACACCGTTTTTGGCGCTGTCGGCCGTTCGGAGGGGCGCCAGGCATGGCCAGCTCTTGTAACTGCGGACCGGGAAAGATGGCTCGCCAGTAACGATGTGATGCGCCTTGTTCCAAATAGTGATGTTCGCCCCGGAGCGCTTTGGCTCGCTGTAGCTACCCCGCAAGTGCAGTCTCAGATCAAGGCGCTTTCTTTCGGCAGTGTTGTGGATCATATGAATCCTTGGGATGTGGAATCTGTGATTGTTCCTGTGTTCAATGATTCATTGGCTGCGCGAGTGGAGCAAGCGTGGGACGATTTGGCGCAGAGTACAATTCTCATCCAAAATGCCACCAGTGAACTCGAAAAGGAGATCCAACGACTCGGTGGATGAGTTGAATTGCGAAAGAATTTCCATTAAGTTGCAGTTTATCGTCTTCCTATAAGTTGATCATCGTGATCGGGGGGCGAGGGTTCGCATCGGTTATCGCCGCGGAGCGTAAGGTTCTGCGGTTGCGGGTGGTGGCGGGGAAGGGCAGCGGAGGTGTTCGGGGTCTCCGAGCGCTCTGTGGGCACCTGGTGGCGAACCTACCGACGGGGCGTCCGGCCTTGCCGAATTGATTAGCGCGGAGGATCGGGGCACGCTGTTCGGCGCGATGGCTGACTACACGCCCGAGGAGTTGTTGATCGGCGGCCACGTTGTGGACCCGCCCGGCGGTGGTCAGCTGATCAGGCTTGTCGTCGGTGTGGACATGACCGAGCAGGGCGTCGGTTTGTGGCTGCGCCGCCACGCGTTCGCTCCGCAACGCCCGGCACGCCGGACCTACGAACAGCAGCCTGCTGCGGTGCGCGCGTGGTTGGACGAGGACAATCCGGCGATCGAGCCACGGGCGAGGGCCGAGGTGCGGCGGCGAGATGCGAGATCAGAGTGCACACCAGGATGTCTTGAACCTGCGTCCGACCGGTCGAAGTGTGAAGTGGCAGCAGTCCTTGCACACGCAACTACCGTCTACGCTCGGATGATCCACGGACTCCAGGATCTAGGCGAGATGAGGACGGCGGCGTGTCATGGCCGGGTCTGCGGTTGACCGAGAGGCTGGCTGTGGCGTTGCGGGTCCGGCTCGAGTTTCGCACCGCGTGAGGGGTGAGTGTTCGACGGTTGAGCCGGTGCCTGTCGCCGTTTCACACTGGGGTGTGTGGAGCAAATTTGGAGCAACTGGCGGAGCCCAATGACGTGCGACGGCCTCGAACGGCGGTGAACGGCACCGGCTGACGTGCTGATTCTCTGTTTGCGCTGGTGAGGGAAAAGGCCGGACCACTGGCAGTGTGAGGGTCAGGGGTTCGAGTCCCCTCAGCTCCACTTGAAGTAGAACCCGTCTGATCGAGCGATTTTCGCTGGTCAGGCGGATTTTTGCTGTTCTGGGTGGATCTTGGGTGATCGTCTGCTGATCGTGTTGCGGTGACCCTGTGGAGCAGTTCTGGAGCGGGATTTGCCCGAATCCACTCGGTGGTTGGCCGCCTAGCTGGGACGATCGATGCGACCCCTCCCGCCAATGGTGTGAGGGTCATAGATCGTCGAGCCCTCGGCGACCACGTTGTACGTGTTCGGTCAGGAGATCCGCCTGGAGGCCGGCACGACGACGCCGTCGTGGACCCGCTACTACAGCCACAACGGCCGCACCGTGGCGCAGCGCAACTCCATCTCGGGCCCGAAGTGGTTGCTGTCCGACCACCAGGGCACGGAGACAGCCGCGGTGACTGCGGGGCGGGCATGGCAGTGGCGACTCGCCGCCAGAGGGTGCGCGTGCGCGGTGGTGGGCGTTCGTGCTCGGTTCGGGCTTTCGCGTCGGGATCGTGTTCCTGATGAGCTTGGCCGTCTTTGGTTTGGTGATGATCGGCGTGCTGGCGATCGTGTGGCGTGCCTCCATGTCGTGTCGGGGAGAGTGTGGGGATCAGAGATGAGCAGGAAGTTCGAACTCCAGCCGTTCGAGGCTGATCAAGCCGCACCGGCGGACCTGAGAGCGCTCTACGAGCTGTCGGTGGCCGCTCTGCGTCTGGATCGCCCGGATCCGGTGGTGCTCGATTATGACGACTGGGTGGCCAGTCTGCGGCAGCTTGCCCCGAGTTTGGGGCCTCGGGGGTACTGGATCGCGCGTTGTGATGGCGAGCTGGTGGCCAAGGCCGTCGTCTACTTCCCGCCGAAGGAGAACGAGCACCTAGCGCTTACGGAGATCACCGTGGCACCGCGGCGACGGCGTGAGGGTGTGGGGACCGCGGTGCTCATGGCGTTGCTGCCGGAACTTGAAGCGCGTGGCAGGAAGCTCGTGGAGGGCTGGGAACTGTCCAAGGGCGGACCGGGGGCGCAGTGGGCGGTCGGGGTGGGGATGCGCATCTCCAAGTCGACGATCGCGCAAACGCTGGATATTCGCGATGTCGCCCCGGCGCTCTGGGAGGTGCCTGCTCCTGACGGTTTCAGGGTGGCGGAGTGGGTGGGAGCCGCGCCTGATGAGCTGGTGGCTTCGTACGCTCGCGCGCTGCACGTGATGCGCGATGCGCCTGCCGGCGACTCCGAGTACAGGCTTGCGGAGTGGACGGCCGAGCGCGTACGCGAGGCCGAGGCTCGCCATCGTGAGCGGAACGTCGTGCAACGGGTGGTGGTCGCGGTGTCCGAGGCGACAGGTGAGGTTGTTGCACTGACGCAGATGGACCTCTACACCGCCTATCCCGAGTGGGCCGTTCAGCAGGACACCGCCGTGATACCCGCGTATCGCGGCAAGGGGCTCGGACGGTGGGTCAAGGCGCACATGTTGCGGGCACTGCTCGCCGAACGGCCCTCGATCGGGAAGATCTACACCAACGTGAACGCTGACAACCAACACATGATCAGGGTAAACGGGCAGATCGGCTTCACGACCAGCCGCTCGACGGTAGGGGTCAGCGGGGAGATCGCCGAACTGCGCCGACTGCTGGGCTGAGTCTCACACTGATCGTGCTGGAGCGGAGCTGGAGCAGGGCAGGCAGTTGAACGTCGTCGAACGGCACTCAACGGCGCTGAACGGCGGCTAGTTGCGTTGGACTTGTTGCGGTTCTAGTGTTTGAGCTGGTAGGAGTCCTCTGTGGACCAAACTGGCAGTGTGAGGGTCAGGGGTTCGAGTCCCCTCAGCTCCACAATTTGATACAGTGCACGAATCGCCCGCTGGCCTGTGAGAACAGGTTAGGCAGGCGATTTTCGTTATGCGTCCACTGTGGACAGCCGGGTGGTGTTCCTGTCGCACGGCAGGCAGGCACGGCAGGGTGCTCGCCCGCAGCTGCGCGCCGATGAACCTGGATCGCCGGTACTCGTTGGCGCACCGAGGAATGCTTCCAGCGGCCGAAAACGAAGCCGGACTGGACCATCACCAGGGATCAGACCCAAGCACCTCGCCGGCGCGAACGTTGCGACCTCGTGTCGCACCTTGTCATGGCGGGCGGCGCAGCCCATCCAGTACGAGGGTGATGACACCGTCGGCTTCGCCCCTCATGAGAACAGGGCCTTGAGGATCTTCGCGGACACCGGCAAGTGCGTTGGCGCCGGGCAGTGCGTGCTTACCGAGCCCGCGCTGTTCGACCAGAGCGAGGACGACGGCACGATCATCCGTTCAGCGTGGACGATCACGTTGATCGATGGGTTCCTTTCGGCCCCGGCGTGATCAAGTAGCGCAGCGGCCCATCGGAGAACACTCCGCGCATCACCGGGCCAGGCGGTCCAGCAGTTCGGCGAGCAGCGCGCGTTCGCCCGGCGTGAGGTCGCCCGGATCGTCGGCGATCAGCGCGCGCAGGGTGAGTGCGGTGCTCGCGCGCTTCGGCGTGCCCGCCGGGGCCGTGTGCAGGACGGCTGCGAGCGCGGCCTCGCGAACCCGTTCGGACAGGCCGAAGTCCGGGTCCGGCTGGGAGATCAGCGTCAGCGTGATGCCGACGTTCGCCGCGAGCACCTGCTCGGCGGCGTCGTCCGCGGGCACCTTCAACAGGCCTCGAGCGGCCGCCTCGGTGAACCGGTCGCGCAGCGCGGCGTGCGCGGGGGCGGTGACGGCGCAGGGCTTGCCCGGTTCGGCGCGGCCGTAGAGCAGGCCGTAGAACGACGGGTGCTCCAGCCCGAACCGCACGTGCCGGTCCCAGCCCTCGCGCAGGTCGCCGAGGGGGTCGCCGGAGCTCTCGACCGCCGTGTACTGGGTGAAGCCGTGGTTCGCCACGGCGTCGATCAGGCCCTGCTTGCTGCCGAAGTGGTGGTACAGCGTCGGCGCCTGCACCCCGGCGCGTTCGCACACCGCCCTCGTGGACACCGTGCCGCCGGTCTCCAGCAACTCCGCCGCGGCGAGCAGGAGCCGATCCCGTGCGTTCTGCATGTTTGCTACAGTAGTCCATGTAGCGATACATTGATGGCTATAGCGCCATGTGGAGCGCTATAGCGAGAGGAGAAGTCCATGAGGACCTGGTTCATCACTGGTGGAACGCCCGGAGGGTTCGGCCTGGTCTACGCCGAGGCTGCGCTGGCACAGGGCGATCAGGTGGTGGTGACCGCCCGTCGGCCCTCTGAACTGCGGGAATGGGCTGAACCGCACGGCGACCGCGTGCTGGTTCTCCAGCTCGACGTCACCGACGCCGAGCAGGTGCGCGCGGCGGTCAAGACCGCGGAGGAGCGGTTCGGCGGGATCGACGTGCTCGTCAACAACGCGGGCCGTGGCTGGTTCGGCTCGGTCGAGGGGACCCCTGACGAGACGATCCGCCGCACGTTCGACCTCAACCTGTTCGCCGTGGTCGAAGTGGTCCGCGCGGTCCTGCCGGGGATGCGGGCACGCGGCGACGGCTGGATCGTGAACATGTCGTCGGTGGCAGGCCTCGTCGGCGCGGAGGGGTTCGGCTACTACTCGGCGGCGAAGTTCGCGCTCGAAGGACTCTCGGAGACGCTGCGCCAGGAAGTGCAGCCGTTCGGTGTGCGCGTGCTCGTCGTGGAGCCGGGAGCGTTCCGCACCAAGGCCTACGCCGGCTTCCAGGACGAGCCCGTCAACGAGACCGTCGACGCGTACGTGCCGCTGGTCGAGAACGTCAAGGCGGCGTTCGTGGACCAGAACGGCAAGCAGGCGGGCGACCCCGAACGCGGAGTGCAGGCCGTGCTCAGCGCGATGAACGCACCCGTTCCGCCGCACCGGATCGTGCTCGGCAACTCCGGCTACGACGTCGTTGTCGCGATGCACGAGAACGCACTCGCGGAGCTGCGCGCGAACGAGAAGCTCTCGCGCAGTGCGGACTTCTGAACCGGCTACCAGAAGCTCGGCCCTGGATGGGCCGTCCCGTTGGTGCTGCAAGGACGTGCCAGGACGCGCCCTGCGTCCTGGAAACCGAGAGACCGGAGAGCGGAAATGGACAACGTCACCCTTCCCAAGGCTGTCGACGACTTCGTCGCGGCCACCAACGCGCACGACGTGAACGCGCTGGCCGCGGTCTTCGGCGACGAGGCCACCGTGCGCGATGACGGGACGACCTACGTCGGCGAGGCCGAGATCCGCGAGTGGATCCAGGCGCACCTGATCGACCCCAAGATCGTGATCACGCCTATCTCGTTCGAGGGTGATCGGCTGGTGGCCTCCGGGGACGGGGACTTTCCCGGCGGGCCGCTGTCCTTCGCGTTCGTGTTCGGTATCGAGGACGACCAAGTCACCGATCTCACGATCGACCCCGTTTGATTCGGTGCCGGCCGGGGCGGTCTGAGGGCTGCCCCGGCCGTGAGTGGGGAGCAATCCAACGCAATGGTCCGCTGCACAGTCCGGACGATGTATTGTTGATGCGGTAGCCACGTGAGTAGAATTCCCGGCAGTCGCGAGGAAGGATCACATGGAATCTCCTGTCTGGTGGGTGAAGAACGACAGGATTGGGCGGAGCAGGCTTTTCCTCCTTGCCTTCGCCATCCTCTGCGTGCTCGGAGCTGCCGTGGTCGGCTGGCCGAGTTGGACGAACGCGTTGATGATTTTGGTCCCCTCGGTCGTCGTGTTCATCGGCGACTACCTGTTCTGGCGCGTCGATTTGCGTCGAGCCAAGAATCCGTAGGAGCCCGGTGTCGGCGGCGGTGGAGCTGGCGTAGCCGGGCGCTCGGAGGTTGTGGAGCACGGTGCCTGAGGAGCGAGCAAGCCTGAAGAAGAAGCGGGCGCCACGAGTCATGATCATCTGGGGGGACGACCTCGACTCTCCCCGGTCGCCGCACTGGGCAGGACTGCACGACCACTGGTTCCGTCCTTGCCGGGCGGACGCCATCCTGCTTGTCAACGGCATGGTGGAAGACCTGATCGACTGGCCGAATTGGGCCGATGCCACGTCGATCTGCGACACGTTCTTCCTCACTTGCGTGGAAGCTGAGGAAGGGGCCGGCCTGGAGTACGTCTACGGTGGCAGGAAAAGGCGGATTGTTTCTGTTGACATCAAGCTGCCCGCTGAAGTCGTCCGCGCCACCTCGATTGCGAAGGTAGTCGGCACCCTGGTTGAATCCGCGTTGGCGGCCATCGAGTTTGCGGCGACCAGGCTGTCGATTCCCTCTCCGCCGTTGGACGCACTTCCGAGGGGAGAGAGCCTCCTGGGCGGAAACCGTGTCAGCGCGCTTCGTGACATCCTGATGCCGAACAACGTTCTGCTTGTTCCCGTGGGGCCGCCGAGGGATCGAAGACTTCTCAAAGAGAAGCTCGTTCTCGAACTCGGCGGCACCGACCACGATGTCAACGGTTATCCGGGTGTGCTGTGCGCACTTCCTCCGAAGGTGCGGATGTCAGCCGACGTCGAGGTCGACGTGGGAGACTTCATCGCCAGCCCTGTGCTGATCGAGCAGCTCGCTCTTCCTGAACCGGTCGAACTCGTCGCGTTCCTGTCCGGTGCGGACTTTGATCATCGCGCGACGAGGCTGGCGCAAGCCGCGAGGACCCGGCGCGTCCTCGCGGAGCGCGTCAAGATGAGGCTCATCGCCACGGGGCGGGACAACTCCGTCGTCTGGATGACGTTCTGCGGCGACGAACTGCGATTCGACGTCGAGGACTTCGTGGGGCCAGGCTCCCGGTAGAGGTCTTGTGGAGCATGCCTGAGTCCCGAGCAGGAGGCCAACGCTGAGCGCGTGGGCACCGGGCTGGGAAGAAGCGGGCTGAGGGGCTCCGGGGACGACAGAGCCCGGCCGGTTGAGATCAGCCGGCCGGGCTCTGGTGGTTCGTACCTCCTGGGCCGCCGGTGTGCCGGCGGCGGTGGGTACTAGGAGGGGACGACGTTCTCCGCCTGCGGGCCCTTCTGGCCCTGCGTGATCTCGAAGGAGACCTTCTGGCCCTCCTGGAGCTCGCGGTAGCCCTGGGCGGCGATGTTCGAGTAGTGCACGAAGACGTCGGCGCCACCGCCGTCCTGTTCGATGAAGCCGAAGCCCTTTTCCGAGTTGAACCACTTGACGGTTCCGGTGGCCATGTTGCACTCCAAGCATCAAACGGCACCGCACGATGCGGAGCCAAAGGGGATCGGTCATGGTCGCCGAGGCACGGAACAGCAAAACGCCCGTGACACGTGATCACGGGCGAACGGTACTTCGGAACCATGACTGATGGACACCACGCTACACCGACCGGTGCGACTTCGCTGCCCAGGTGGTGCAGATTTTGGCGAAGAGGGCGTGAGCTGGGCTGAACGGCGGTGAGGGGCGTGTCGTCGCGGCTTCCGGTCGGTGGCGCCTCAGCTCGGCCACTCCGGTGTCTGGTGCCTCCCCGAGTACTGGGACGCGGGCTGGTCTCGTCGAGCCTCGTGTGACGCGGACACCGCGGCCGCCGGGCACGGGACCGTCGCGGCCCTTGCGGGGGCGCCGGCCACGTACTTGGCGTAGAGCTCGTCGAAGATCGGGGTTGCGGTCATGCACAGAATGGTGATGAGAAAAGATCACAAATCTTGTCACGACAGGTTTAAACCGCTTGATGGGGTGATCTGTGATAACGAAATGGAAACCGTCCGCGGGCGGGGGTGAGCTTTCCCCGCACATGACGAAGCGCCCGGCCGGAGTCCGGCCGGGCGCTTGCGTGGTCTTCCAGCAGGCCGGTTTGTGCCGGCGCAATCGTCATCGTGGCCGCAGAGGCGGAAGGAGTGCCTCCGCGGCCACGACAACGACCTCATCTTGTCGTTTTTCAACGAGATCAGGCACGCCGGTCGAACTCCACAATGCCGGTCGGGCGTGGCGACGTCGTGGCGAAGTCGATGGTTCACGGCGTCGTCACCGTCCGGCATTTTCGGATGTACCGGCCCCCGAAGAAATCAACCGGTCAGCCACTGCGTCGACGGGCTTGCCGGTGCACCGCCTCGACTTCAGGCGGTGCACCGCCGCAACGATCAATGCACGTCTTCCAAGCACACCGGTACAGGCGTCAGCCGGTTCCGGTGATTCCCTGCGAGGTACGGCGGCGCGGGTCAGCGCTCGTCGTCGTCCTCGTGGTGGTGGTGGTGCTCGTGCTCGTGGTCGATGTCGATGTCCGGGTTCACGCACGAACCGCTGTCGTTGTTCGAGAGGATCGGCACAGCGATGACGTTGACGTCGATGTGGCAGACGTTGATGTCGCTGAGCAGCTCGGAGTCCTCCATGTTCACCAGGCCGACCTGGTGGTCGTGGTCGTACTCAGAGGCGAGCGTCATCATGTCGCTCATCGCGTCGCCCTGCGTCGCGAACGCGGGCGAACCCATCATCAGGAAACCGGCGCCAACGGCGGCCGCGGCCACAGCCTTCTTCAGCATGATTGCTCCTCATGAACCAGTCGTTTGACCTGCACGTGTGAGAAAAGGCGGGAGCGGACCCCGGCATTCCGGCCGGGGCTCCGCCCCAACTGCAAGAACGGCGCGATCACGGGGAGCGCCGTTTCACATCACTCGTCGTCGGGGTTGGCGCACAGGCCGCTGTCGTTGTCCGACAGCACCGGCACCGCGATGACGTTGACGTCGATGAAGCAGGCGTTGATGTCGCTGACGACCTCGGAGTCGTCCAGGTCGACGAGGCCGACCTGCTCCGTGATGTCCAGCTCCGGGGCGTCGGCCATCGCCGTGGAACCAAAACCGAGGAAAGCGCCCGCGATAGCGACGGCCGCCCCTGCCTTCTTCAGCACGAAAATCTCCTTGAGTAATTTGCTCGGAACAGATTGCGCCGACGAACCGCATCGGCCGCAAGTCCGACAGCACCATATCCAGGTGATCGGGATGGGCAAAATCGGTGATCACGCGATGGTGTGAATGTAGCCGTTACACCACCCTTTCGGGTGGTGTCGGAATTGTGATGTTCCGGGGTGGCCGAGCATTTGAACAGGCAGAACGCGGAAATCCGGCGGATTTGGCGTTGTCGCGGGGCAAAGCGAATCCGCCACGTGTTCCGGTGGGGCCGCCGTTCGCCGCGGCCCCACCGGAAGTGCCGTCCTCAGCGGATCGTCGCGGCGATCAGTCTGTTGTCGCGTTCAGCGTCTTGTAGCCGACGCCCAGCTGGGCGAACGACTCCAGGGTGAACTCGGTGAGCTGGTCGACCGCCAGCTTTCCGAGCAGCAGCACCCGGACCTGGTCCAGCCGGGCGCCCGTGAGGCCGGGCTGCTCGCGGTACTCGATCTTGACGGTGTTCCCGCCCATCGTGCTGACGTCCACCTTGACGTCCCGGTAGACGCCGGTGAGCTTCGAGGTGATCTTCGAGACGAGGTCCTGGAGCAGGATGGCGCCGGTCAGCGCCGCGATGATGGTCAGGATCGTCGTCGGGTCCGTGTACAGCACGCGGGACCTCGGCGTCGACCAGCCGCCGTTGCTGTAGAGCCGGGTCGCGGTGTTGTCGTCGGTGAGGTCGATCTCCACGGCGTTGGACCTGGCCGAGCTGAACATGGTGCTCGTCGTGATGTCCTGCTCGAACCACACCTGCACGACCTCCATCGGCGTCAGCACGTCGCTGCCCGGAACGATCGGTGTCTCGGCCACGTAGATCGGGGTCGTCTTGCCCTGCCCGTCGACGCCCGTCGAGTACGCGGACAACCCGGGGTGGATCGAGCCGTAGTGGTTGACCAGCGTGATCCCGGTCGCCGGGCCGCCGGACGAGGCGTCGCCCAGCAAGCCTTCCTCGCTCAGGACCGCCTCGTAGCCCAGGCCGATCGGCACCTTGTTGGTCGCGGTGTGCACCCAATCGTTGCCCTTGAAGTCGTTGCTGCCGAAGAGCTCGTAGAGCGGCTGCCACGAGAACGTGTTGTCGACGAGGTAGTCCTCGGCTGACTGCCAGACCACGTTGTAGGTGTCGTTGACCTTCTTCGCGAAGCAGAGCATGTAATGGCTCTTCTTGAGGGCTTTAAGGTCGTCCGGGGCGATCTGGATGTCGATGCTCTTCATCTGGCCGTTGGGCATGGTCGCGCTCCTCGGTCGTCGGCGGGGGTCGTCGTGACTCCCGGAGCACAACCTCCAGCGGCGGCGTCTCCCGCGGGTCGTCGTGGCGGGCGGGGCGCCGTCGGCCGATCGTTTGGCCCCTGTCGTGTCACTCGATGGGTTGGACTGGGCCGGAAGGGTGCGCTTGGGCCATTGGCGTTACCGGCACCCGGTGGATCCGGGAGGAACAACGACACGCCGTGGACGCGTGCTCCCCACCGGGTGACCACCGGCGCGGAAGTCAAGCCCGCGCACGACTGAGCGGCGCCCGTTCGCCGGCGGTCCGGCCGACGGCGGGGCAGGCGCGAGCGAGACGCACCGAAGACGCGGCCGGTGCGATGCTCGTCGCCCCGGGAACACCGCAGGCGAAACCGGAAGGACCACGATGAACGAAGCGTCCGAAGGCGGCAGACGGACCGGGACCGGGGGAGAGCGGCTGGTGCTGCTGGGCCGGTTCGAGCTGTTCACCGGGTCCGGGGACGTCGTGCTGCCCAAGGGCGCGCAGCGGTTGCTGGCCTTCCTCGCGATCCACCACGGCGACGCGGTGAGCAGGCAGGCCGCCGCGGAGCAGCTGTGGCCGGGATGTCGCAGGCAGCGCGCCAACGCGAACGTCCGGCAGGCGCTGTGGCACCTGCGCCGGGCGACGGACCGGCCGGTCGTCGAGCCCTCGGTGGACCGGCTGCGGCTGTCGCCCGCGCTGACCGTCGACTTCTGCCGGGCGGTCGAGGCCGCCCACCTCGTCGTCGGCCCGTCCGCCCCTCTCGGCCCACGCGTCGCGGACGGCCTGGTGGATGCCCTGTCGCAGGACCTGCTGCCCTACTGGGCCGAGGAGTGGCTGGCCCCGGAACGGCGGCGGTGGGAACAGGTCAGGCTGCACGCGCTGGAGGCGATCGCCCAGCGGTTCATCTCCGCGGGCGCGCACCTGGCCGCGCTCGAGGCCGCGTTCACCGCGATCGCCATCGACCCGGTCCGGGAGACCGCGCACCGGACGGTGGTCGCGGCCCACCTCGCCCAGGGCAACTGCGGGTCCGCGCTGCGGCACTACCAGCAGTACCGGGCCCTCCTGCACCGGGAGCTGGGTGTCGCGCCGTCCGCGCAGATGACCCGGTTGGTGGCGTCGCAAGCGGCGATGTGAGCCCCGCGCCGCGTGCTCGCCCATCGGCCGTGACCAGGCCAGGAGGTAATGTCCGTCGGGTGGAGAAGATCGTCCGCATCGGCGTGTTCTACGACGGCACGTGGTTCGCGTACCTCAGCGACTTCTACGCCACCGCGCACCGGCGGGCGGCGCGGATCTCGCTCGACGGCTTGCACGACGCCCTGCGCTGGTTCGTCCACACCGAGACCGGACGGCCGCTCGACGAGTGCGTGGTCGCTGAGGCGCACTACGCGCGCGGCCGCATCGAGACGCCCGCCGTGTCCTTCGACGCGGCGCTGACCGCCGCCGGCATCACGCGCCACGACCTGCCCCTGGTCGGCGGCAAGGAGAAGGGCGTCGACGTCCACCTCGCCCTGGAGGCGTGGGACCGGGCGATCTCGGCGCCCCTGCAGTGGGTCGTCCTGCTCACCGGCGACGCCGACTTCGCCCCGCTCGTGACCAGGCTGGCGGCACGGGGCGTGCACGTCGTGGTGCCGGTGGTCGACGTGCGGACGATCGAGAAGCCCCCGGCCTGGACGCCGCGCACCGCGGCTCCGCTGCGGGCGGCCACGCCGTTCACGCCGGGGTTCGACGCGTTGTTCGCACCCGGTGACGACGCCGCCTACCCGCTGCGGCGGGCTTTCGTGCGGTCCAGCGAGGTGGTGGCCTCACCGGTGGGGGCGCCGCGCGGGCGCAGGCGCGGCACGGTCGCCACGTGGAAGTCGGGACAGGCACACGGGTTCATCACGGACACGCGCGGCGGTTCGTGGTTCGTTTCCCGCGACGATTTGCCGGACGGGCTGACGCTGTTGCTCGCGGGCACCCCGGTCTCATTCACCGGGTCGCCCGTGCCGGCTCAGGGCAGGAAGTACCCGCGCGCGCAGTCGGTGCGCGTCGATGATTTCCCGGCGGCGCGGACGCGCTCTTCCGCGCACTGACACATCGCTTGCCGCCGGTGTCAGCGGAACGTCAGCGCCGGTCGTGATCCTTCTCGGCAAGACGAAATTCTCCCTGCACGAGTCGAGGGTTCACGGTGCTGAAGAAATCTGTTTTCATGGTGCTGATGGGTGCGCTGATCAGCGCGTCCTTCGGTGCCGGTGCGGCCAACGCGGCGACGGCGCGCAACGGTGTGTGCGAGTCGGGCGAGTTCTGCCTGTACTACAACAGCAATCAGGCGGGTTCGGTTTCCGACTTCGACACGTCGATTCCGGACTACGGAGACGACCAGCCGAGCTGTTACGAGTTCAAGAGCGCGGGCAACGGTCAGGGCCTGTGCGTGAAGAACAACGCCGCCGCGGTGTGGAACCGCACCGGCGGTTCGGTCACCGTGTACTTCAACAGCGGTTACGCCGGTCCGCGGCAGACGATCGCCGCGGGTGCCAAGGCGAACCTGAACTCGGACCTCAAGAACGAGAACGCCGCGCACAAGCTCGGTGACGGTGGCGGCACGCCGCCTCCCGGTGGCTCCTACGGCGCCCCGGCCACCAACCCGCACCCGGAGGCGAGCGCCCGTGCGCCGCAGGCCACCAAGCGCACGCAGCACGTCGACGACCAGATCCGGGCGCTGACCGGCGAGAAGGACTGCTGGGTCGGCGACTACCGCAGCTACGAGCCCTCGACGAGCAACCACAACACCGGCAACGCGCTCGACTGCACGATCTCCAACGCGATCGGCTCGCACCCGTCCGCGGCGCAGAAGGAGCAGGGCTGGAAGCTCGCCCGCTGGCTGCAGAAGTACGCGTCGCAGCTCGACGTCCGCTACGTGATCTGGCAGGGCAAGATCTGGAGCGTGGCCCGCTCGGCCGAGGGCTGGCGCGACTACACCGCGGGCAGCGGTGTGACCGGTGGCCACTACGACCACGTGCACGTCTCCATGCAGAACCCGCACGGCGACTGATCGCCACGCGGGAGAGGTGACCTGCCCGGGGTGGGCGGCGGGGCTGTGGAGGCCCGGCCGCCCACCCCGTCGTCGTCGCACCGGGCTCAGGGCCGCAGGTCGTGGACGATCAGCGAGGCGGCGAGCAGCCGGATGTCCGCGGGGTCGGCCGGGTTGTAGCCGGTCAGCTCGGTGACCCGGCGCAGGCGGTAGTTCAGCGTGTTGCGGTGCAGGTGCAGCTTCTCGGCGGTCCGGTGGCGGTTGTGGTCGCTGTTGAGGAACTCCCGCAGGGTGTGCAGCAGGTCGGGGTGCTCGGCCAGCTTGTCCATCACCAGCGCGAGGCGCTGCCGGCCGGGACCTGGCCGGCAGAGCTGGTACTCGAGCAGGACGTCGTCGAGCACGTACGCGCCGGGCGGGCGGCGCAGCCGCGCGACCAGCTCGGCGATGTCGGCGGCCTGCCGGGCGGCGGCCGGGATCTCCGCACGGCCCTGTGCGGCGGCGATCCCGCCGACCAGGCCGGTGCCCGCGGCCGTGTGCAGCCGGTGGACCAGGTCGGCGGCGTCGGCCAGCTCCTGCTCCAGGTTCTCGGCCGTCGTCGGCAGCAGCACGGTGCCGCCGTCGTGGTCCAGGGCGGAGAGCGCGTGCCTGGGGAGCTCCGCCCGCAGCCGTCGCACCAGCGCGTGGGCGGCGAACCTCGCGTCCGCGGCCTCGGCCAACGGCGGCGCCTCGACCCGCACGGCCAGCACGACGTGGTCGGTCGCGAGGTCGAGACCGATCCGCTCGGCCAGCGGCTCGGCCTCCCTGCCGGTCAGCAGCGCGGCCACCAGCGCCCGGCCGGCTTCCCGGCGTTCGGCGTGCAGCTGCTGCTGTTCGGTGAGGTAGGAGGCGGCGACGGCGGGCACCGCGACGCTGAGGTACTGCAGCAGCGCGGGCACGGTCGCCAGCAGGTCGTCCAGCTCGTCCTGCTCGGCGACGTCCGCCATCGCCATCCACCCGACGTGCGCGGCGACGTGGTACGTGCTCAGCACGACGTCGAGCGGCACGCCCTGCTGCGCCCGGCGCACCGCCGTGGCGATCTGGTCGGCGAGCTCCTCCGGCGCCGGCGGCCGCTGTTCGCGCAGGGCGCGCAGGAAGACCTGGAGGTTGCGGCTCACCGCCTCGGTGATCTCCCGGTCGACGAGCTGGTGCGGTAGCTGCCGGTAGGCGGCTGACCTGGCGAAGAACGCCTCCAGCACCTTCTCGGAGATACCGGGGATCTGCGTCGCGGCGCGCTCGTACAGCGGGGCCTGCGGATCGGGAGCCTGGATGTCGACCACCGGCAGAGGCTCGCGCATGCGAGGGCCGGGGGCCATCGCCCGAAACGGTCTTCTTCGGTGAGCACCGTGCACGAAAGCACCCACCCGCCGTTGTGCAGCTGACCCAAACACTTGACCTGATCGAGTGACATCCGGTGAGTCGTGCTCGTGCACGTGGCCAGAATTGTCCCCTTCAAAACGGCAGGGGCAGGGTGACTTGGCACATCACGCGAACAGCGTCCAAGAATGCATGAAGGTGTTGTTGCGGCGAGGGTTTCAGCGGTCCGTGGTGCGAGACCGCATGACGTGCGTCAACGCGGTCATGTTCCGCCGGGTGTGGCGGGGCACCAACGAGACGGTGCTGGCGTACTCGGAGTCGGAAGCGCTGGCCTACCGCGTGCGTCAGGAGGACGTCGATCCGGCGGACCCGTTCGTCGTCGACCCCGACCACGCGCTGTGGCAGTGCGGCGGCGAGTTCCTCGACGTCGCGGGGCAGCTGCTCGAGCTGCCCCCGGCGCCGGAGCACTCCACCTTCGACCGCTGAGCTCAGCCGGTCAGGAACTGGTTCGGGCGCAACGCCCTGCCGACGACGCGCGTGTCCCCGATCGCGCCGTAGAAGCCCTGGCCGTACCGCAGCGCGAACTGGGTCGCGCCGATCACGAACGGTTTGCCCTGGGTGGTGATGCCCCTGGACTCCTCCGCGGCGTTGCGCGCGATCTTGGCGCCGTCGACGTACATCGTGGTGCGGCGGCCGTCGTTGACCACCGCGACGTGGGTCCACCGCCCGACCGGGATCGCGTGGCTCCACGAGGTGGGGTCGGCGTCGCCGGGCACGGGGTAGACGACGAACTGCAGGAACCGCTCGCCGGACACGTTCAGGCTGCAGGTCGGCTCGTCGTCGGACCAGCCGCTGTGCTTGCCCGCGTCACCGGCGCGGCCCTCCCAGCTCAGCACGCCCATGAACGCGTGGTCGCCGGCGAACGGGCTGGGCAGCTTGAGGAACGTCTCGATGGTGTAGCCGGACTCGAACTTCGCGCTGTTGATCGCCGCGGTGGGCGACGTGCGCAGGATCGCGCCGCGGTCCGGTCCCTTGCCGCCCGCGAACGACAGGCTGGCGTGCGCGGGCTGGGCGTCGTGGTGGTCGCGCGACCACGTCAGCACGTCGGGCGCGCTGGCGTGCAGGTGCTGCACGGTGAGGTCGTTGCCGTTGCCGGTGAGGTCGCGCACGACCGTGCCGGGCGCCACCGCGCCCTCCGCCGCGGAAGGCAGTCCCTCGGTGTCGAACCGCCAGTACGCCACGGTGTCCCTGGTCAGCACGGCCCTCGCGGGACGGGGCGCGGGCAGCGCCGGCGGCGCGAACGCGGCGAACCGGCGGCGGAAGTCGATCTCGACGGTGAACCTGTCGGTCTCGCCGCTGAGCTGCGCGGTCTCGGCCTCCGGCAGCGTGTCGCGCCTGGTCAGCAGCCACGGTGAGAACGTCTCGACGTCGATCACGTTGCGCGCGAGGTCGAACGAGTAGAACCGGACCATGCCGGCGCCGCCGTAGTAGCGCTCCTGGTAGTTCGTGATGTGCAGGTGCACGGGGTTGCCGTGGTCGTTGGTCAGCGTCGTGCGCCCGGACGGCCAGTAGTGCCCGTTGAGCGTGAGGAAGATCTGGTCGTTGCGCCGGATCAGCTTCTCCCACAGGTGGGTGCCGTGACCGGACAGCTCGGCGCGAGGGCTGCCGGCGACGAGGTCGTGCGTGGTGAGGATCGTCGGCAGGTTCCGGTGCCGGTCCAGCACGCCCTGCGCCCACTCGACCCCCTTGTCCGACACCCGCCAGTCGAGCGCGAGCAGCAGCCACTCCCGGCCGCCGCCGGAGATCACGTGGAAGGTGTTGTAGCCGCCGGGGGAGGCGCCGCCGAACGTCTTCATCCGCGCGAACCTGTCCGGCCCGAACGTCCGCGAGTACGGCGTGGGGCCGCGCTGGTCGTCGGTGCCGCCCGGCACGTCGTGGTTGCCGGCCAGCACGCTGTACGGGAGCTGCCCGCCGATCGCGCCGAACACCGAGTCGGCGGTCCGCATCTCCTTCTCGGTGCCGTGCTCGGTCACGTCGCCGAGGTGCGCCAGGAAGACGATGTTCGCCTCGCGCCGCCGCCTCACCAGCGCGCGCAGGGCCTCCCTGACGGGTTCGGGGTCCGAGCCGCCCTCGTCGAGGAGGTACTGGGTGTCCGGCAGGACCGCGATCGTGAACCGCTGGTCGCCGTCGCCCGCGGCGGGGGCGGCACCGGCGGACGGGGCACCGAGAAGCGCGGCGGTGGCGGGCGCGGCGAACGCGGCCTGCAGCAGCGTGCGGCGTCCGATCTCTGACTTTTCGGCCATGCGCGCAGCATGTCCGGCCACATCGGACCGGAGGTTGACGGGAACGGGAACACGCGCTGAACGTTGCGAGAGCGCTCCCAACTCATCCCAGCCAGCTCACCCCCGCCTGCTCACCACCTCGGTGATCCACACAGGAGCGAACGGCGAGGTGCAGTTCGGCGGCGTCGGGTAGTCCTTGAGCACCTCCAGCCGCTCGCCGATCTCGATCGCGCGGGCGCGGTGCGCGGGGTGGTCGATGCCGATCTGGGCCAGGCAGTGGTTCATCGCCCACTGCAGGCGGTCGTCGGCGTCCTTCATCTCCCGTTCGACGACGTCGAGCAGACCGGAGAGGTCCAGGCCGTCCGGCTTCTTCGCGACGCGGTCGGTGGTGAGCGCCCAGCCAGCGCTCGCGACCACCGGGTCCGGGTCGGCGAACCACGCCCGGCGCAGGTCCTCGGCGTGGGCGCTCTTCTTCACCACGTAGTTCACGAGCCAGTCGTGGACCTTGGGGCGACGGGCCTCGCGCAGCATGGTGTCCAGCTCGTCGCGCGTGAACGCCTTGGGCCGGCAGACCAGCAGGGCGAGCAGGCGGGCCGCGGTGTCACCGGTCGCCCACAGCGCGACCGCGAGGTCCTGCTGGGTCTTCAGGCGCTTGGCCACCGCGCGCAGCTTGCCGAGGTTCACGCCGTGGTCGTCGCCCTGCTTCTCGTTGACCGCGCGCGCCCTGGGGTCTTCGAGCGCGGCCAGCTCGGCCATCACCTCGGTCACCGTCGTGCCGGCCACCGCGTTCGCCACCGTCCGGCCTCCCGTTCGCCACTGGTGACGACCAGCCTACGACCAGGCGCGCTGACAATTGTCACCTCGACGAGGTGACTGCGGCTCACTACTGCCGCAAGGCCGGTCCGAGCAGGCTGAACACCATGGAAACGGTGCTCGAGGTGCGTGGGGCGCGGCACGACTACGGTGCCACGCGAGCGTTGGACGGCGTCGATCTCGACGTCGGCGCGGGGGAGTGCGTGGCGTTGCTCGGGCCGAACGGGGCGGGCAAGACGACACTGGTGAACCTGGTGGTCGGGCTGCTGCCGGCGAAGGAGGGCCGGATCCGGGTCTGTGGCGGCGATCCCCGTGTCGCTGCGACCCGGCGGCGGCTGGGGGTGGTGCAGCAGTCGCTCGGGTTCCCCACCACGTTGAAGGTGGGTGAGCTGGTCACCGGGGCCGCGGTGCGTGCGGGTGTGCCGAGGTCGGCCGCCGGACCGGTGCTCGCCGAGCTCGACCTGACCGACCTGGCGGGGCGGCGTGCGGTGAAGCTCTCCGGCGGTCAGAGGCAACGGCTGCAGCTCGCCATGGCGCTGGTCGCCGATCCGCGGCTGCTGGTGCTCGACGAACCGACCGCGGGCCTGGACCTGACCGCGCGCAGGAGGTTCTGGCAGTTGCTCGCCCAACGGCGCGAGCGCGGGACCGGCGTGCTGCTCACCACACACCTCGTCGAGGAGTCGTCGGCCGTCGCCGACCGCGTGGTGGTGCTCGGCAGGGGACGCGTGCTGGCGAGCGGCACGCCGGACGAGCTGGTGGCCCGGCTGCCCGATCGCACGGTGATCGCGCGGACGGCGTTGGGGCGCACGCGGCTCGAGGCGCTGCCCGGCGTGGTGTCGGTGCGGGCCGACGGCGAGCACGTCCACCTGGGCACCAGGGCGCCGGAGGCGTTGTTGCGGGTGCTGCTCGCGGAGGACCCCGGTCTCGCGGACCTGAGGGTCGAGAGCGCGGGCCTGGCAGAGGCGGTGGCCGGTCTGGTCGAGAGGGGTGCGGCGTGAACGCGAAGGTCTTCGGTGTCGAGCTCGCGGACGAGCTGAGGGGGATCGTCCGCGAGCCCGCCGCGCTGTTCTTCTCCATCGTCATGCCGGTGGCGTTCTTCGCGCTCTTCGTGTCGCTGTTCGGAAAGCTCGGCAGCGGCGGGTTGTCGGCGGGCACGACGATGCTCACGACGTTCGGCGCGTTCGGCGTGATCTCGGTCGTGCTGATGAACCCCGGCATCGGGGTGGCGGCCGACCGGGAACGCGGCTGGCTGCGGGCGAAGCAGGTGTCGGCGGTGCCGATCGGCGTGACGCTCTCGGCGAAGGTGGTGGCGTCGCTGCCCTACGCGGCGGGCGTGCTGGTCGCGATGACGGCGACTGCCGCGATCACCGGTGCGCTTGACGCGCCGGTGCCCGCCCTGCTGCGGATCCTCGGCGTGTTGCTCCTCGGCGCGTTGCCGTTCGCCCTGCTGAGCCTCGCGATCGGGTTCCAGGTCGGTACGGGCGCTGCCGCCGCCGTCCTCAACGCGGTCCTGATCCCGTCGGCCGTGCTGTCCGGGCTGTGGATGCCGTTGGAGATCATGCCCGCGTTCTTCGCCGACGTCGCGCGGTTCCTGCCCACCTACCACCTGGCCCGGCTGGCGCTCGCGCAGCTCACCGGTGCCCCCGCCCTCGCGCACGCGCTCGTGTTGCTGGGTACGACGATCGTGGCCGCGGCACTGGCCGCGGTGTCGTATCGTCATGCGCGGTCATGAAAAAAGTCGCCGGTGCCTCCCGCTGGTTCCACCTGCTGTACCTCGGGAACCTGCTGTGGTCGGTGGTCTTCGACCCGGCCACCGACTGGGTGGACTGGGCGCTCGTCGCCGTGGTGGTCGTGGCCTTCGTCCCGATGTACGTGCTGGCGTGGCGGCGGCCGGAACTGGTCCGCCGGTGGTGCCTGGTGCCGACGGTGGTGCTCGGCGCGCTCGTGACGCCGTTCAACACCGGGGCCGCGGTGCTCTTCGTCTACGCGGCGGCGTTCGCCGGGCTGGCGGAGTCGCGACGTGTGGCGATGCGGTGGTTCTTCGGCCTGTCGGCGTTGATCTGCGTGTTCGCGGTGGTGTCGACGGTGCCGATGCCGTACCGGCTGTGGGGGCTGCTGCCGTCGCTGATCTTCCTGTGGCTGGTCGGCGTCCTGCAGGTGGAGTGGTCCGAACGCGAACGCGACGCCGAGGAGCTGCGCATCCGCACCGCGCGGGTCGAGCACCTGGCCACCCTCGCCGAACGCGAGCGCATCGCCCGCGACCTGCACGACCTGCTCGGCCACACGCTGACCGCGATCGTCGTGCGCGCCCAGCTGGTCGCCGCGGACCCGGCGCGGGCGCGCGAGGAGGCGGCGGAGATCGAGCGCACCGCCCGCGCGGCGCTGGGGGAGATCCGCGACGCCGTGACCGGCTGGCGCAGCGCGAGCCTCGACACCGAGCTGGAGGCCGCGCGGACGGCGTTGACGAGCCTCGGCGTCGAGGTCGTCGTGCGGCGGGACCCGGACCTCGTGATCGTCGGCTCGACCGAGCACGAGCTGGCGCTCGCGTTGCGGGAGGCCGTGACCAACGTCGCGCGGCACGCCAGGGCGAGGACGTGCCGCATCGGGGTCGAGGCTCGCGACGGCGAGCTGCGGCTGGTGGTGGCCGACGACGGCGTCGGCAGCCGGGCGCCGGAGGGCAACGGCCTGACCGGGATGCGCGAGCGCATCGCCGCGCTGGGAGGTTTGGTGCGGCGGACCGGTTCGGCGGGCACGACCGTCACGATCGCCGTGCCGCTGCGGGTGGCGACGTGATCAGGGTCGTGCTGGCGGAGGACCAGGCGATGGTGCGCGGCGCGTTCGCCCAGCTGCTGGACCTCCAGCCGGACGTCACGGTCGTCGCGACCGCGGGCGACGGGGACGAGGCCCTCGCGGCGGTGGCCCTGCACCGGCCCGACGTGCTGCTGACCGACATCGAGATGCCCGGCAGGACCGGTCTCGACGTCGCGCAGGAGCTCAGCCGCCTGGGCGGCTCCACGAAGGTCCTGATCATCACCACGTTCGCCCGCGGCGGGTACCTGCGCCGCGCGATGAACGCCGGGGTGGTGGGTTACGTGCTCAAGGACGCGCCGATCGCCGAGCTGGTGTCCGCGTTGCGCCGGGTGCACGCCGGCGAACGCGTCGTCGCGCCCGAGCTCGCGATGGCCGCGTGGGACAGCGCCGACCCGCTCACGCCGCGCGAGCGGGAGCTGCTGCGCGAGGTCACCACCGGCGCGAGCAACGCCGACATCGCGGCCCGGCTCAACCTCGCCGAGGGCACGGTCCGCAACTACCTGTCCACGGCGATGGCGAAGCTGGGAGCGCGCAACCGGTCCGAGGCCGCGAACACCGCCAGGGACCGGGGCTGGCTCTGACCTGCCGGACGGAGCGCGGAAGCGCGGCCACTACGCGGCAGCGGCGCGCCGGGAAGCGCGGCGACGGGCGATCATCGGCAGGAACCACATGTAGACGCCGGTTCCCATCAGGACGAACAGCGGCGGCAGCGGCACGTACGACACCCACACCGCCGGGCTGTCCACGGCCAACGCGACCGAGGTGAACACGACGGTGGCCATGAAGACCATGCTCACCACGCGGTGGAACCGCCGGATTCCCTTGCTGCCGCTCATCTTCCCCTTCCTCCCGGTTGTCGAACCCGATGCGGGCAACGGTAGGAGGAAGGGCCTCAGCCGCGCTTCTCGATTCCTGACCGGACGATCGCGCGGGCTTCCTCCGGTGTGAGGTTGCCGGTGAGCGTCAGGTTGGCGAGACCGAGGGCCAGCGCGAGCCGTTCCCGCGCCGCCGGACCGGCCAGCGCGGTCAGCACGGCGATCAGCGAGTCGTAGCTCTCGCGCAGCCGGGCGGCCAGTTCGGGCCGGGTGAGGGCGTGCGCCTCGAAGGCCTGCGCCACGCGGTACAACCGGCGGTCCTCGGCGGTCGCCGGGATCAGCTCGGTCAGGAGCGCCTCGGCCGGATCGGCGCTCGCGGACACCCTGGCCCGGACGCGGGCGGCGCCCAGGTCGTTGATCGCGGTGAACGCGGCGGTGAGCAGGTCGTCCTTGCTCGGGAAGTAGTGCTGGACGCGCCCCACGGACACGCCGGCCTGCTCGGCGACGCGGCGGATGCTGACCTGGTGGGTGCCCTCGGCGTCGACGATCGCGAACACCGCCTCCAGGATCGCGCCTCGCCGCTCGTCGTGAGCGGCTCCCCTGCCTCGCACCCGCACCCCTTTTCAAGACGTTCGCATTGATTTGACCACGAGAGGGGAGGAGGCTACCGTTCGGGTGTCAAAGCGTTACGTTCGTATTGATTTGGGGGGAGTCATGGAAGTGATCGCGGTGGTGCTGCTGGTGCAGGGCGGTGGCGGGCTGATCAACAACCTCGCCGGCGGCTCGCGGAGCTGGTTCGCGCTGAACCACGTGGAGATGCCGGATGCGCTGCGCATCACGTTGCACGCCTTGATGGTCCTGGCAGGCCTGGTCCTCGTGCTGCGGCGGTTCGGCTGGGACCGGCTGAAGGGCTAGCGCCCTCGGGCGCCGGCGATACCGGTGGACGCTGGACTCTGAGGGGTGTTCAGCGCCCACCGGTGCGCATGGCGGAAACTCTCTCCGCGCGAGGTGTCGATCCCGGCATCTCCCGTTCGACGCACTCATGACAGCAAGCGCGGACACCAAGGAGAACCAGATGCGCACCCTGATCGCCACCGCGTTCGTCTCGCTCGACGGTGTTGTGGAGGCGCCCGGCGGCGAACCGGGTCACCGCAGCGCCGGCTGGACCTTCAAGGACATCGAGTTCGACGAGGCCGCCTACGAGATCAAGGGCCGTGAGCAGGACGAAGCCGCGGCGATGATGATGGGCCGCGTCAGCTACGAGGCGTTCTCCCCGGTGTGGCCGACGCTGGACTACTTCCCGAAGTACAACGCGATGCCGAAGTACGTCGTGTCCAGCACGTTGCAGGAGGACCAGCTCGTCGACAACTGGGGCGAGATCACCATCCTGCGCTCGCTGGACGACGTGGCCGCGCTCAAGGAGACCGAGGGCGGCCCGATCTCGATCCACGGCAGCGCGACGCTCAACCGCAACCTCTCCGACGCGGGCCTGATCGACCGCTATCACCTGCTGGTCTTCCCGGTGCTGCTCGGCGCGGGCAAGCGGCTGTTCAGCCAGACCGACAAGGACAAGCAGATGCTGAAGGTCGTCGAGAGCGAGTCGTACTCCAACGGCATCCAGAAGCTCGTCTACGACGTCGTGCGCTGAAGCTCGCGCCCCGGCGCGGGCAGCGGCTTCTTCGCCGGTGTCAGCTGCACCAGCACGATCGCGCCGATGAGCACCGCCGCGCCCAGCAGCTGCCACGGCGAGAGCGTCTGCGCGAGGAACAGGTAGCCGAGGGCGGTGGCCACGATCGGGCTGAAGAAGCCGAGGAACGACAACCCGATCGCGGGCACCCGGTCGGTGCCGCGGAACCAGACCGAGTAGCCGAAGAGCGAGCCGAGCACGACGAGGTAGCCGAAGCCGAGCGCGTTGGCGCCGGTGATCGTGCTCGGCAGGCCCTCGGCCAGCAGCAGCGCGGGCAGCAGCACGAGGCCGCCCGCGGTGAGCTGCCAGCCGGTGAACAGCAGCACGTTGACCGGGCGCTGCCAGCGCTTCGTGAGCACGATGCCGGCCGCCATGCACACCGCGCCGCCGAGGGCGGCCAGCACGCCGACCAGGTCCAGCCGCGCGGTCGCCCGCAGCACCAGCAGGGCGACACCGGCCGCGGCGGCGAGGCAGGCGAGCACGTGGGGGAGCCGGATCCGGTCGCCGAGCAGCACCGCCGCCAGCACCAGCACGACCACCGGCTGCACCGAGCCGACGAGCGCCGCGACGCCGCCGGGCAGGTGGTAGGCGGCGACGAACAGCAGGAAGAAGAACGCGCCGATGTTGAGCGTGCCGAGCACCAGGGCGCGCCACCACCAGACGCCCTTCGGCAGGACCCGCCCGAACAGCACCAGGACCAGGCCCGCCGGCAGCGCGCGGACGACCGCGGCGAGCAGGGGCCGGTCGGGTGGCAGCAGCTCGGTGGTCACGAGGTAGGTGCTGCCCCAGATCGCCGGCGCCAGCGCCGTGATCGCCGAGTCGGCCAGCAGCCGGTTGCCCGCCATGTCCTCACCCGTCACTTCTCGGTGCCGAAGAACCGATCGCCGAAGTCGCCGACGCCGGGCAGCATGTAGGCGTCGTCGTTGAGCCGTTCCTCGATCGCCGACGTCACGATCCGCACCCGCGGGAAGCGCGAGCAGACCGCCTCGATGCCCTCCGGCACGGTGATGAAGGTGATGAAGACGATGTTCTCCTCCGGCACGCCCCGGTCGACCAGCACCTGGATCGCGGCGTTGGCCGTGCCGCCGGTGGCGAGCATCGGGTCGAGCAGCAGCACGTGCCGCGACGCGATGTCCCGCGGCAGGTTCGCGTAGTAGAGCTTCGGCTGCTTGGTGGTCTTGTCGCGCTGGATCAGGACCTTGCCGATCCGCACGCCCCTGACGAGCGCCCGCAGCCCGGCCTCCATGCTCTCGCCCGCGCGGATGATCGGGACGCCGACGAGGTTCCCGGCGAACGCGAGCCCGTGGTAGGTGGCGCCGACCGAGGTCGTGACGTCGAGCGGGGTGAACGGCAGCAGGTCCAGGCCCGCCTCGACGAGCAGCCGGATGATCCGCTCGCTGTAGAAGACGAAGTCCTCGCGGGAGGTGTCCCGGTTTCGGACGATCGTGTGCATCGCGCGCAACTGGCCGGTCTGCGGCAACACGTGCACGTTCTTCTCCAGGTAGGCGTCGATCGAGATCACGAGCACTCCTTCACGGCGGCCACGACACCGGCGAACGAGTCGACGAGCCAGGTGGGGTTGGCGCTGAGCAGTTGGTCCACGGTGTGCACGCCGTAGGTCACGCCGATCGACGCCATCCCGGCGCCGTGGGCCATCAGCACGTCGTGGGTCGTGTCGCCGACCATGACCGCGTTGCCCGGTGCCACGCCGAGCCTGTCCAGGACGACGAAGCCGGACTCGGGATCGGGCTTGGGCCTCGCGACCTGGTCCGCGCCGACCACGACGGAGAAGTCCTCGCGGAGGCCGGCCGCGACGAGCAGCGCCTCGGCGTTGGCGATGAACTTGCTCGTCGCGACGGCCAGCAGGAAACCGTCCTCCCGCAACGACTGCAGCCCGTCGAACACACCGGGGAACACGAGCTGCGGCGCCGTCGGCAGCACGATCTTGCGGAACGTCGGCTGGTAGAGCTCGACGCACGCCGCCACCACCGGCTCGTCCTCGGCGGTCCCGAGCACCTTCGCGAACGCCGCGGGCAGCGGGAGCCCGATGGTGCCGCGGATCGAGCCGGAGTCCGCCGTGGGCAGGTCGAGCTGGGCGAAGACGGCGGCGAACGTCGTGACGATCCCGCGTGGGGAGTCGACGAGCGTGCCGTCCAGGTCGAAGATCACGCACCGGTTCATCGGCTGAGCTCCTTCGCGTGGGCGGCCGCCAGCTCACCCGCGACCCCGGCGGTGTTGACGAGCACCGCCTGGTTGGCCTTCGCCGAGCGGCCCTCGGTCGCGCGGTCGACGGCCCGCATGAGGTACTTCGTGATCGCCTGCCCGGACACGCCGTCGCGTTCGGCGCGCGCGACCGCCTCGGCGATCACCGACTCCACCTCGTCCCCGGCGATCGCGTCCTCGGGCCTGGTCGGCGTCGTGACGAGGAACGAGCCGGGGTTGCCGAGCGCCCAGTGGTTCTCGATCGCGCGGGCGAGCTCGAGCGGGTCGTCCACCCGGTGCGGGCTGCGCAGGCCGCTGGAGACGCAGTAGAACGCCGGGAAGTCGTCCGACCGGTAGGCCACGACGGGCACGCAGTGCGTCTCCAGGAACTCCAGGGTGAGCCCGAGGTCGAGGACGTTCTTCGCGCCGGCGCAGACCACCGCGACCTTCGACCTGGTGAACTGGACCAGGTCCGACGAGACGTCCATCGTGCGTTCGGCGCCGCGGTGCACGCCGCCGATCCCCGCCGAGGAGAAGAACCTCAGCCCCGCGAGCTCCGCGGCGATCACCGACGACGCGACGGTCGTGGCGCCCATCCCGCCGCGGGCCAGCACGATCGGCAGGTCCCGGCTGCTGACCTTCGGCACCCCCGGTGTGGTCGCGAACCTCTCGATGTCGTTCTCCGAGAGGCCGACCAGGATCCGCCCGTTGTCGACGCCGATGGTGGCGGGCACCGAGCCGCTCGCCCGGACCGCGTCCTCGACCCGGCGGGCGGTCTCGGCGTTGTCCGGGTAGTCCAGGCCGTGCGTGATGACGTTGGACTCGAGCGCCACGACCGGTTGCCCGGCCGTGATCGCCTCGGCCACTTCCTCGCTGTAGACCAGGGGGATGTTCATCTGCGCCTCAGTAGCTCGGGGTCTTGTGCAGCAGGTGCCCGCGTTCCACGATCTCCGGCGCGTAGACCTCGTCCTGCCACGCCCGCGGGTCCACCGGCTCCAGGGCGATCGACACCACGCCCGGCTCGCAGCCGAACGCGCGGGTCACCGCCTCGGTGATGGCCGTGACCAGCTCGGCCGCCCGCTCCTGCGCGAGCGGGGCGGGGAAGTGCTTGACGTTCACGTGCGGCACTGGAAGCTCCTCACGACTGGCCTCCCGAGATGGCGAGGGTGACGGCCTTGGTGACGGCGGCGATCAGCTCGGACATCTGCTCCTCCGACAGCAGCACCGGCACGCGGGCGGCTTCCCGCGCCACGGTGTCGCGCCGGCTCATGGACGCGAGCAGCTCGTCGACGTCGGGCTCGCGCAGCAGGCTGTAGTGGTCGGCCTCCAGCTCGACGACGACCGGGTCGGTGACCGAGAAGCCCTCGCTGCCCTCGATGAACGAGTAGTCGTCGCCGCGCGCCTTGAAGATGGTGAGCGGCGCGGTGATCGTGCGTTCGGCGAGCTCGCTGAAGGTGTACTTGAAGGAGAACGTCTCCGTGACGATCTTGATGATCCGCCGCACGAGCTCGCTGTCGAGGTCGCGGAACTCGCTGCTGATGAACGCCGCGAAGCTGTCCTCGTCCTTCGCGACCTCCAGGCACCGCGTGAGCTCGGGGGCGGTGATGCTGCCCGCGAACACCGAGAACAGGATCGTCACGAACGCGCTGTTGTCGTAGGAGGCCTCGTCGCTCGCCCGCTCCGAGCGCACCTTCGGCGACCCCGGCGCGATCAGGTACAGGTTCGCGACCTCGTGGCCCGCCTGCTCGAGCTGGTAGGCCGTCTCGAACGCGACCCGTGCGCCGAAGGAGTAACCCCACAGCGTGTACGGGCCCTCGGGCTGCACCGCCTTGATGGCCTCGATGTCGGCGGCGGCCATTTCGCGGATCGTGCGGTACGGCGTCTCACCCTCGTTGATGCCGTGCGCCTGCACGCCGTAGAACGGCCGCTCGGACCGGCTTGCCAGCGTGCGCAGGTTCATCGGGTAGCCGCCGAGACCGGGCCAGCAGAACACCGGTGCGCCGTCACCGCCGGGCTGCAACGGGACCAGGCGGGAGACCGGGCCGTCGTGCAGGCCGTCGACGCGGCGGGAGAGCTGCTCGATCGTCGGCGACTCGAAGAGCACCTGCAGCGGCAGGCTCGTGCCGAAGTCCTTGTTGATCCGGTTGACCAGGCCCACCGCGATCAGCGAGTTGCCGCCGGTCTCGAAGAAGTCGTCGTGCGTCGAGACGGTCTCGCGCTTCATCAGCTTCTTCCACATCTCGCTGATGCGGCGCTCGGTGACGGTGCGCGGAGCGACGAACGGCCGGTCCTGGTCGTCGACGTCGGTCTTGTCCGACGCCTCCAGGGCCTTCACGTCGATCTTGCCGTTCGCCGTGACCGGGAGCCGGTCGAGCACCACGACCTTGTTCGGGATCATGTAGTCCGGCAGGAAGTTGACCAGGTCGTCGCGGATCAGCTCGGCCGGGCCCTTCATGTGGACGATGTCTTCCTTCATGCCGGGGCTGCGGCGCTGCTCGTAGGAGACCTTGCCGCCCAGGAAGAAGTACGACGGCCCGTCCTGCTCGCCGATGTCCTTGAGGATCCCGCAGATGCGCTTGGCGGACGGGAGGTCGTTGTCGGTCTTCGAGCTGTAGCCGGAGGACATGAAGCCGAGGTCGACGTCGTTGGCGGACAACCGGTGCATGGTCCGGCCGAGGTCGATGTAGCGCCGCCAGAGGTCCGCCGACCTGGCGACGGCGCTGACGCCGAAGCTCGCCCGCTCGTACACCGCCTGGTTGATCGCGATGACGTGCTTGCGCAGCACCAGCTCGTCGGACAACCGCTCGAACTCGCCGTCGGCGTAGCGGTACATCCCGGCGGGCAGGTTCGCGACCCGGCCGGGGTGCGTCTGCAGGTAGACCTCGACGTCGTCCTGGCGGGGACCGGTGTAGGCGCACAGCTCGAACGTGCCGAGGTAGTAGTCCTCCTCGGGGACGTCGAGCAGGTCCTTGGTCCGCGGCGTGTGCGCGGAGGGGGTGACGTCGAGGCCGTAGCCCGGCAGGACCTCCTCGAAGAGCCCGATCATGTGGCCGGTCTCGATCTCCAGCACTTCCCGGATGTTGTTGAGGTACACCGCCTCGATCGCGGCCTTGTGCCCGATGAAGTGCAGCTTCGCCCGCGGCTCTGCGCTTTCCCGCACCGGTGAGATCAGCACGAGCTGGTGGCGCAGGGGGTGGTAGTAGTACAGCCCGGCCGGCACGCCCGCGATGTGGTGCAGCTCCAGGTAGAGCTGGGTCGCGTAGAGCGAACCCGGTGAGGCGTAGCCGTACTTGGGCAGCAGCCGCTGGTCGCTGAAGTGCGCGCCGAAGTAGCGCAGGATCTCGCCGAGCTCGGCGAACCGGACCGTCTGCGGCTCCCGCGAGCCGGCGCCGATCGGCTTGCGCTCCAGCAGCCGGGCCAGGTCGGCGTCGGTGACCTGGCCGCCCTCGTAGAACCGGTAGGACTTCCGGGAGAACACGACCTTGCGCTGCAGGCAGGAGGCTTCCTCGCCGGGCAGCTCGATCGTCGGGCGGTCGCCGAGGTCGTCGCGCACGCCGGGGTTCGACAGCTGCGCGCGCACCTGCAGGCGGCTCGCCTTCGACTGGTGGTGCGCACCCGCGTTGCCCTGGTCCATCAGGGCGGCTTCCTTGGGGTTCAGCTCGACGCACGCGATGAGGTTCTGGAACCCCGTGCGCTCGTCGGACTTCACGATGACCGCGGCGTTGCGCACCCAGTCGTGGGTCTCGATCGCGAGCCGGATCTCGTCCAGCTCGACGCGGTAGCCGCGCAGCTTGACCTGGCTGTCCGCGCGGCCGGCGAACTGCACGGTGCCGTCGAGGTTCTGCGTCACGAGGTCGCCGGTGCGGAACATGCCGTTGGCGAACCGCTCCTGCGTGAGCTCCGGCTGGTGCAGGTAGCCGCGGGCGACCTGGACGCCGCCGATGTGCAGCTCACCGATCTCGCCGGGCGTCACGGGGTCGCCGCCGGCGTCGAGCACCAGGTACGTGGTGTTCGCGACGGGCAGGCCGATCGAGATCGACTTCGGCGCCTCGGCCAGCTCGGCGGGATCGACCACGTGCGAGGACGAGTTGATCGTCGTCTCCGTCGGGCCGTAGAGGTTGATCAGCGCCTTGCCGGGCATCGTGTCGAAGAAGCTCCGCGCGAGCGTCCGGGACAACGCCTCGCCGCCGCTGAAGACCTGCCGCAGTGACGTGACGGTGTGGAACTCCTCGGTGTCGATCAACGCCTGGAGCAGCGTCGGCACGCACTGCAGCGTCGTGACGCCGTGCTCGCGCATGGTCTCGATCAGCATCTCCGGGTCGCGGTAGATGCCGGGACGGCCCATCACCACGGTGCTGCCGACGGCGGGGGCCAGGATCTCCCACTGCGCCGCGTCGAAGCTCATCGGCGTCTTCTGCACCACGCGCTTCGTGCCGTCGATGCCGTGCTCGTCGTGCAGCCACTGCATCTGGTTGACGATGCTGCGGTGCTCGATCATCACGCCCTTGGGCCGGCCGGTGCTGCCCGAGGTGTAGATGATGTACGCGAGGCTGTCGTGCGCAGGGGAGAAGCCGTCGTCGAACGCCTCGTCGCAGTCGTCGAGCGTGATGATCCGGGTGGTGCTGGGCGCGAGCTCGGCGAGCCGCTGCCGGAGCGCGGGCTGGGTGACGACGACCTTCGTGCGCGAGTCCTCGATCATGTACCGGAGGCGCTCCTCCGGGTACTCGGGGCTGAGCGGCAGGTAGGCGCCGCCGCCGCAGAGGATTCCCCAGGCGCCGATCACGAGGTCGAGCGACGGTTCCACGAACATGCCGACGCAGTCGTCCGCGGCGATGCCGAGCCGCCGCAGGTGCGTGGCGAGGGCCGAGCTCTGCTCGAAGAGCTCGCCGTAGGTGATGCTCTCCTCACCGAAGACGACGGCCGTGCGATCGGGGTGCTCTTCGACCCGCTTGCGCAGCAGGTCGGGAAGGCAGCCGCCGTCCACTTCAGCTTCGTGCGACATCTCAGACATCCCCCAAGCGGTCGGCCGGCAGGAGCGGGTGCGACGAGTCTTGTTGGTTGAAGACCGTACGAGCGTTGGCTCGAAACCCGCTGGAGCGACCTGCCCGGTCACCGACTGTGGAGGTCTACCAGGACCGCCTTGAGGCACAACGGATTTCCGCCGGTTGGGACCGGCGGTCCGGCGGTGGCCCGTCCGTCCACAGTGGTGCCGCTCGGGTTCGGCGCGCTGCTCCGGTTGCCGCGCAACGCGATCACCGGCGTGCGGCGGGGCGATCCGTCCCATGTGGATGACGGACGCGAGATCGGGCGTTCGTCAGGACGGGCAGAAGCGAGGCGTCACGGGTGCTTGCGATCGGTGTGGCCGAGCGACCGGTCCGGCGCCACCCGGTCGCGCACCAGCTGCTTGAGCACCGCGAGGTCCGGGAAGCCCTCCTGCTCCTTGCGCGACCACACCGTCTCACCGTCGAGGCGGACGTCGAACACACCGCCGGTGCCGGGGATCAGCGCGACCTCACCCAGCTCGGTGGTGAACGTGGTCAGCAGCTCCTGCGCGGTCCAGCCGGCGCGTAGCAGCCACCGGCACTGGGTGCAGTACTCGATCTCCAGGCGCGGTGTCCTCACGCCTGGCTCCTGGCGGAGGCCCCCGCCGAGGTCGCGTCCCTGCCCCAGCTCGCGAGCAGCTGCATCGCCTCGGCGGACGCGGTGCCCGGCTCGGCGTGGTAGGTGACCAGGTGCAGGTCGGGCTCGCCGGGCATCCTCAGCGACTCGTAGGCCAGCGTCATCTCGCCGACCAGCGGGTGGCGCACCGCTTTGGTGCCGAAGCTCTTCTGCTTGACGTCGTGCCTGGCCCAGAGCTGCCGGAACGGCTCGCTCTTCACCGACAGCTCGCCCACCAGGGCGGCCAGCTCGGGGTCGTTCGGGTAGCAGCCCGCGTCCATCCGCAGGAACCCGACGACGTCGGCGGCCTTGCTCTCCCAGTTCACGAAGAGGTCCTGGTAGGAGGGTCGCAGGAAGATGAACCGCGCCCAGTTCCGCTCGCGTGGCGGCAGCTCGCTCCAGTCGCCGAACAGCGCCGCGGCCATCGGGTTCCACGCGAGCACGTCCGAGCGCCGCCCGCCGATGTACGCGGGTACGCCGATGTTGTCGAGCAGGTGGTGCAGCGCCGGTCGGATGCGCGTGTCGGCGGCTTTCTTCTTCTTGCTGCCGTGCGGGCACACCGCGAGGTTGCGCAGGTGCGTGCGTTCCGCGTCGTCGAGCTGCAAGGCGTTGGCGATCGAGTCCAGGACCTCGTCCGAGACGTTGCGGCCGTTGCCCTGTTCGAGCCGCGTGTAGTACGCGACCGAGACGCCGGCGAGCTGCGCCAGCTCCTCGCGGCGCAGCCCGGGAACCCGGCGGGTGCGGCCGTACCGGGGCAGCCCCACGTCGTCGGGGGACAGCCGCGCCCGGCGGCTGCGCAGGAACTCGCTCAGCTCGGTGCGCGGATCGACGGTCATGTCCCCGAGTATCCCCTTGCCGGTCGCGCCGTGCCTGCTACTGCCAGTGGTAGGCACGGCGGACGTACGAAAACCAGGTGTCTGGGTGGGGCGGGGTCTCCCCGGCAGTGTTGCCGGTGAGACGACGACACGAGGAGAGACACCGATGAGCACCGTCGCTGCCTACGCCGCTCCCGCACCGAAGGCACCGCTGGAGCGCACGACGATCGAGCGCCGCGAGGTCGGCCCGCACGACGTCCTGATCGACATCAGGTTCGCCGGCATCTGCCACTCGGACATCCACCAGGTCAACGAGGGCTGGGGAGAGGCGATCTTCCCGATGGTGCCGGGCCACGAGATCGCCGGCGTGGTCGTCGCGGCCGGTTCCGAGGTGACCCGGCACGCCGTCGGCGACCGGGTCGGCGTCGGCTGCATGGTCGACTCGTGCCGAGAGTGCGAGTTCTGCCTGCGCGGCCTGGAGCAGTACTGCGCCAACGGCAACACGATGACCTACAACGGCGTCGACCGGAACGGCGACGTCACCTACGGCGGCTACTCGAAGCAGATCGTGGTCGACGAGAACTACGTCGTGCGGATCCCGGACGCGCTCCCGCTGGACGTCGCCGCGCCGCTGCTGTGCGCCGGCATCACCGTCTACTCGCCGCTGCGGCACTGGGGCGTCGCGCCGGGCAAGAAGGTCGCCGTGGTCGGCCTGGGCGGGCTCGGCCACATGGGCGTCAAGATCGCCGCCGCGCTCGGCGCCGAGGTGACGGTGCTGTCGCAGTCGTTGCGCAAGAAGGACGACGGGCTCAAGCTCGGCGCCCACGACTACCGCTCGACCGGCGACCCGGCCACGTTCACCGAGCTGGCGGGCGAGTTCGACGTGGTCCTGTCCACGGTGTCCGCGCCGCTCGACTTCGGCGCCTACCTCGGGCTGCTCAAGACCGACGGCGCGATCGTGAACGTCGGCGCGCCGGAGGAGCCGATCTCGCTGAACCTGTTCGCGCTGCTCGGCGGCCGCAAGACGCTCGCCGGTTCGATGATCGGCGGCATCGCGGAGACCCAGGAGATGCTGGACTTCTGCGCGGAGCACGGGCTGGGCGCGGAGATCGAGCTGATCGACGCCGACCAGATCAACACCGCCTACGACCGCGTGCAGTCGAGCGACGTGCGGTACCGGTTCGTGATCGACGCCACGACGATCTGACGTGCGCGCCTGGCCCTGTCCGCTCAGACGTGCGGACAGGGCTTCGGCACGCCGGACTCGAAGGTCGCGGAGGCGCCCGCGATCACCGTGTCTAGCCGCAGCAGCGTCTCCCGCAGCTCGTCGAGCTGCTTCACCACCGACGAACGGTGGCCGTGCAGCTTCGCCAGCACCTCCGGCGTCGCCAGCCCGGTCACCATGCACGGCAGCATTTCGAGGATCGACGCACTGGAGATCCCGGCGGCGTAGAGCTGCTGGATCATCCGCACCCGATCGACCGCCGTGTCACCGTAGTGCCGTTGTCCGCTTTCGCTGCGTTCGGCGGTGAGAAGCCCCTGCTCTTCGTAGTAGCGCAACGCGCGCACGCTCACGCCGGTGCGTTCCGCCAGCTCTCCGATGCGCATGAGACCTCCGTCACAAAGCCTGCCTCTGACGTTAATGTCAGGTTTCTAGCCTAGCTCCATGCTCCTCACCAGCTACCGGCTCGGAAACCTCACCCTGCCGAACCGCCTCGTCATGGCGCCGATGACCCGCTCAAGGGCCGTGGACGGCAAGCCGACCGCGGCGACGGCCACCTACTACGCCCAACGTGCCACCGCCGGTCTCATCGTCACCGAAGGCGTGCACCCCAACGCCGTCGGCCAGGCCGGTCCGTCGATGCCCGGCATCCACACCGACGAGCAGGTCGAGGCCTGGCGCGTCGTCACGGACGCCGTGCACGTCAACGGCGGCCGGATCTTCGCGCAGCTCATGCACGGCGGCCGCATCGGCCACGCCGAGGTCGCGGGCCACCAGCCCGTCGGCCCGTCGGCGATCGCGGCCGGCACCGACGTGTTCACCCCGACCGGCCTGAAGCCGGCGCCGGTGCCCCGCGCGCTGACGACCCAGGAGGTCGCCGAGCAGGTCGAGGCGTTCGCCGACGCCGCACGACGTGCTGTCGACGCGGGCTTCGACGGCGTCGAGCTGCACGGCGCGAACGGCTACCTGATCCAGCAGTTCCTGTCGACCAGCGCCAACCGGCGCACCGACGGCTACGGCGGCTCCATCACCGGGCGCATCCGGTTCGCCGTCGAGGCGGTCGGGGCGGTGGCGGACGCCATCGGGCCGGAGCGCGTGGGCATCCGGCTCTCACCCGGCGGAGAGATCCAGGGCATCGTCGAGGAGAACGTGCCCGCGCTCTACTCGGAGCTGTTGAAGGCGTTGCCGGACATCGCGTACGTGCACCTTCTTGCGACCGTCGACGATGAACGGCTGATGGCGTTGCGCAAGGCGTGGCCGACCACGTTCATCCTCAACCCCGGCGGCCAGATCGGCCCGCACGAGAGCACGCGCGAGCAGGGGGAGCGCTGGCTCGCCAACGGCGCCGACCTGATCAGCTACGGCCGCGCCTACCTCGGCAACCCCGACCTCGTCGAACGGTTCCGGCTGGGCCTGCCGCTCGTCAGCACCGACCGCGAGACCTGGTTCCAGAGCCCCCGGGGGTACATCGACTATCCCAGCTATCAGCACTGAAGTGCGCGCATGAGGTGCTCGACGAGCCGTTCGAGGTAGTCGGGTTCGATCTCGGCGCGGCGCACGGACAGCCGCCAGTAGACCGGGGCCGCGACCAGGTCGAGGGCGATCTCGACGTCCAGGTCCGCCGGCAGCTCTCCCCGGTCGACCGCGCGCTGGAGCGTCACGGCGCCGAGAGCGCGCCTCGGTACGCCGATCGTCTTCGCGATGGCCTCGGACAGCGCGGGATTGCGGACGGCCTCGGCGGTGAGGTCGGGCAGGATCGTGGCGAACCGCGGGTGGGTCAGCCAGTCGTGCACGGCCGTGACGGTGGCCAGCAGATCACCGCGCAACGACCCGGTGTCCGGCACTTCGGCCAGTGGCACGGAGAACTCCGACAGCGCCGCGACCACCATGTCCTGTTTGGACGGCCAGCGCCGGTACAGCGCGCTTTTGCCGACCTCCGCCCGTTTGGCCACCGCCTCCATCGACAGCCGGCCGTACCCGTGCTCGGCCAGCTCGTCGAACACGGCCTCGGTGATCGCCCGCGTCACCTGCGGCTGCAGGACGGCGGCGCCGGTCGGGGTGCGCTTCGTCATGGCGCTCATCATAGGACTGGACGAGACGGTCCCGTCGCGCCTAGTGTTGTGGACGGGACGGAACCGTCTCGTCCATTTCATCGGAGGAATACCGTGGACGTCGTCGAGAAGGCGTTGCAACTGCTGCTGGACAAGGACATGATCGGCTTCGCGGGCCTGTGGGCCGAGGACGGCGTGGCGGAGTTCCCGTTCGCGCCGGACGGCTGGCCCACCAGGCTGGAGGGCCGTCCCGCGATCGAGGACTACGTGCGCGACTACGCGAAGACGCTCGACATCAAGGCCATCCCCCGGAAGGTCGTCCACCGGACCACCGACCCGGACGTCGTCGTCGTCGAGTTCGAGACCGAGGGTGTCGTGGTGCCGACCGGCGAGCCGTACCGGTCCTCGTACATCGTGGTCATCACGACCCGCGACGGCGAGATCGTGAACTACCGCGACTACTGGAACCCGCTCCTGCTCGAGGAGTGGAGGGCGTGAGCACGCTGGTCATCGGCGGCACCGGCACGACCGGCGGCCTGCTGGCGCCCCTGCTGCCCGATGCCCGCGTCGGCACGCGGAAACCGCGGCAGGACGACCACGTCCGGTTCGACTGGGACGATCCGTCGACGTTCGACGGCGCGCTGGACGGGGTGGACCGCGTCTACCTGATCCCGCCGATCGGTGCTGTCGAGCCGGCACCGGTCGTCGAGTCGTTCCTGGCCAGGGCCCGGCACGTGCGGCGCGTGGTGCTGCTGAGCTCGTCCGCGGTGCCGGAGACCGCCACGGGGATCGGCGCTCTTCCGGCGCTGGTCAGGGCGGTGCCGGAGTGGGCGGTGCTGCGCCCGTCGTGGTTCATGCAGAACTTCACCGGTGACCACCCGCCCGCCGCGGGCGTACGCGCCGGCGAGATCGTCACGGCCACCGGTGACGGCAGGGTCGGGTTCGTCGACGCCGCCGACATCGCCGCCGTGGCCGCGCGGGCGCTCACCGATCCGGAGCCGCACAACACCGACCACGTGATCACCGGCCCGGAGGCGCTCGGCTACGCCGAGGTCGCCGCGATCATCACCGACCTGACCGGGCGGGTGGTCCGGCACCGGTCGGTCAGCACCGCGGAGATGACCGACCGGCTCGCCGCGGAGTTGCCGCGGGAGTACGCGGCGCTGCTCGCCGGGCTCGACGAGGACATCCGCGGCGGCGCGGAGGACCGGGTGACCACGACCGTCCAGGACGTCACGGGCAGGCCCGCCCGGTCGTTCCGCGACTTCTACCGCGACTTCCTCAGCCGAACGTCCACCGCGTAGCCCCACCGGACTCCGCCGTGGAGACGGCGTGGGCGGCGCGCAGCGAGATCCGGTGGACGTGCCAGGGAGGCGGGCCCGCGCTGGGAGCGGTGTAGGGCGCGGTGAACGCCGTGCCCTCGCGTTCGGCGGGCCAGCCGGTCTCGCGGTACCTCGCCGCCACCCGGTCCAGAGTGGCCTCGTCGGTGACCCGGTGCGCGTCACCCTCCAGCACGAGGTCCATTCCCGTCAGCCGCACCGACACCGTGCAGGCCGGGTTGACCGCGAGGTTGCGCGACTTGCGGGTGCCCGGTCCGCTCACGAAGAACAGGGTGTCCTCGAACCAGATGGCGCCGATGCCCACCGAGTGCGGCCTGCCGCCGGGGTGCACGGTGTTCAGGAAGAACGGCACCTCCTTCGCGGCGGACTCGCGGACGAGGAGGTCCTGCGCCTGGCTCCACCGCAGGGGAGGGTTGCCGTACTGGTCGAGGTTGCGGGTTCTTGTTGTTGTCATGCCACTGCGTCGAACGGGGATCCACGTTTTCGACACTCAGTTCAGCAAGGTGCACGGGAGGACGAAGAACCAGTTCTTCGGCTCGTGCTCCAGCCGCGCCTCCGGTGCGCCCGCCGCGCACTGCGCACGGGCGTTGGCGACGCTCTCGTCCCACGGCACGCCCTTGAGCACCGGCGAGGACTCCTGCAGGTACCAGAAGATGCTCACCACCACGATGATGCCGATCAGGTAGCGGCTCGCACCCACCACCGCCCGTCCCCAGGCAGGCGCGGGCGTCGCGTCGAGGCCCACGAAGATCGCGGTGAACAGGAACAGGCACGGCGCGATGCTGTAGCGCTGCCCGGCCATCACGACCTCGTGGTACTGCACCTGCAGGATCGCGGCCCAGTTCAGCACCAGGCACGCGACGATGACGACCGCGCTGTACGCGGCCGCGACCAGTGCCAGCGCCCGGCCGGCGCGGTCGCCGAACCTGAGCCCCGCCGCCACCGGCAGCGCGGCGACCAGCAGGGCCGCGACGATCACGGCGTTGCCGAGCGCCGGGTAGAAGTCGTCGACCCGCTCGGACCCGGTGAACGCGGCCACCGGCACCCGCAGCAGGCTCGCGAGCAGCACCTGCACCGGGTCGACCGCGTCGTGCGAGTACACCGTCCTGGTCGCGAAGATCATCGTCGTGCCCTGCACGACCAGCCCGGTGAGGAACGCGATCGGCACCTCCTTGCGCGGCAGGACAAGGCGCGTCAACGCGATGGGGGCCAGGAAGAGGACCAAGGGGCTCGACACGGCGGCGAGGAACACGAACAACGCGATCGGCACGCGTGGGGCGTTGCGCCACAACAACGCCCAGAAAGCGCCGTAGAGCAGGAACCAGTGCAGGTTCGACATGTTGTTCAACGTCTCGGAGTTGCCCACCGGCAGCACGATCACCAGTGCCGCCAAGGCGAACCGCATCGGCGTCGACCGCAGGTAGGCCTTGGAGCCCGCGAACACGATCAGCGCGATCAGCGCGCGCAGCACCGCGGCGGTGACCGCGAACGCGGCCGCGGTCCACTCGATCGGCAGCAACGCGATCACTTCGGCGACCAGGCGCGGCAGCGTCTGCAGGTAGCCGCCGTAGGGCTCGACGAGGTTCTCCAGCGCGGGGAACCGCATGGCGCCGACCGCGAACTTGGCGCCGTCCTCTGACCACAGGTGGTCGAGCCGCGCCCAGCCGGCGGGGATGAGCAGCAGGAACGCCACCGAGCCGAGGAACGCGGCCACCATGCCGAACCAGGCGCGTTCGTGCGGGGGATCCACCGGTAACGGGATCACGCTGTCCGCGAGAGCTTTCGGTCGTTCGCTGGTCATCGTCACTCGATCCCCCAAGGCCGATTCGAACACGGGCACGGTACGGGGTCAGCCGAGCAGGCGTTCGTAGCGGTCCCACTGCTCCTGCGTCACGACGCTGACCTCGGAGGAGTTGGACAGCGCCACCTCGAGCGAGTTGATCACCATCAGCTTGTCGCCGACCAGCAGCCCCGCCCGCCCGTCCGGTCCGAGCACCGCCGGAACGGCCGCCGGGACCTCGACCGCGACCCGGAACGAGTCGACGATCTTCGGCCGCCAGCCGATCACGCCGCGGGCGAACTTCGCCGCCGCCGAGCCGCGTTCGAACCGGACGACCTTGCCGTCGACGACCACGTCGGCCGTGCGCTCGGGGGAGGGCACCGAGAAGCCGTCGAGCACGCTCGCCTCGTCCGGCGTGGCGCAGCCGTGGAGGCCGAGCGCGTCGAGGCCGAAGTGGCTGATGCCCGTCGGCGCACCGGAGGCGTCGGAGGTGGTGGCGCGCAGGACGTCCAGCGCGACCTTGTCGCACGGACCGCCGGGGTGGACCGGCGCGTGCCCCTGCGGCGTGCGCACCAGGCCCGGGCCTTCCTTCCAGGCGCCGGGGATCACCACCGGGTCGAACGGGTGGCGGGTGAACTCCTTGTTCCAGAAGGTGAAGGTCGTGCCCTCGCCGGTGGAGTGGGCGATGGCGAACGCCGACGCCGCCTCGATCCACATCCAGTCCGCGCTGAACGCCTCGACGACGGACCGGGTGCGCGCCTCGGTCGTCTTCTGCACGGGCTTGAAGCCCTGCGGGCTCAGCGTCTCGACACCCGTGGTGAACAGCGGGTCCTGCGAGCGCAGGACGTACTGGCCCGCGCCGTTGGTGGCGCCCGCGAAGCCGGTGGTGTCGGTGAAGAGCAGGTAGACCCAGCCGTCGAGGTAGAGGGCGGACTGCTGCCCGGCGCCGTAGGTGTTCTCGCGGATGATGTCGTTCGACGTGCCGAGGATCGCCTGTCCGCCGTTGGCCCGCGTCCAGTGCACGCCGTCCTTGCTGGTCGCGACGCCGACCGAGCTGCCGTTGGCGTGGTTGTCCCGTGCCGCGCCCGTGTAGTACATGTAGTACGTGTCGCCGATCTTGATCAGCGACGGGTCGCACGTGTGCTTCGCGTCGAAGCTCGTGCTGCTGCCCGACAACACCGGGTGCGCCGGTGTGAACGGACCGTCCGCGCTCGGACCCTCGCTGTAGAGGATGTCGTCGCCGTCGGGCTTCGCGACGTCCATCTGGCTGCACCACCACGTGCGGACCTTGCCGCCGTCGAGCATCACGGCGGGCGCGTAGTTGTAGACGGCGTCACCGCCACCCGCGACGACGGTGCCGGCGCTCTGCCTGCCGTTCTCGACCGTGAGCTTGAGCTTGTCCCGCGGAGGTGCCTTGACCTCTTGCTGTTCCTGCCGCACCGGCGGGGTGGCGGGCTTGCCCACCGGCTCGCCGGCCGGGGTGCCGGTGCACGCGGTGACCCCACTGAGCAGTGCGAGCGCAGCGAGCAGCGCAGGAGGTCGGCGTCTGAGGGGCACCCGCCCATCATAATGATCAACTCACCCGACCGGGTGAAGTCCTGCCGCGCACCCACCGTCGGCTCAGGTGTAGAGCGCCCTGGCCAGGCCGTCGATCACGGAGGCGGTCAGCGGCCCGAAGCCGAGCACCTGGTGGTCGCTCATGTCGACGACCCGGCGCTTCTGCCCGGCCGGCGTCCCCGCGACACCCGGCAGCCGGGTCACGCCCTCGACCCCGCCGACGGACCGGAGCCCCGCCGACATCACGAGGACCACGTCCGGAGCGGCTCTCGCCAACGCTTCCGGATCGATCGGCGTCGCACCCTCGATCCCGGCCTCACCCGCCCCGTCGACCGCGCCGACCGCGGTGATCAGCTCGTCCGCGCCGGTGCCCGCGCCCAGCACCTGCGCGACCCCGGCCCGCCCGCGCACGTAGAGGAAGACGATCCGCAGCGCGGCGTCGCCCGCGAGCCGGTGCGCCGCGATCTTGGCCTTCTCGATCTCGACGGTGGTGCGCCGGGCGAGCGCGCGGCCCTCGTCCGGAACCCCGAGCGCGTCCGCGACCTGCTGGGTCAGCGGGCCGACGTTGTTGGCGGCGCGCCGCGAGTCCGTCACCACGACGGGGACGCCGGAGCTCCTGAGCCGCAGGACGACGTCCCACGGCCCGATCGTGGTGTCGGTGATGACGACGGTCGGCCGCAGCCCTTCGATGACGTCGGCGTCGAGCCGGTGGCCGTTCGTCGTGATGAGCGGGAGGTGGGCGGCGGCGGGGAATCCGGTCGAGGTGTCGCGTCCGGCCATCCTGCCGCCCAGCCCCAGCCCGAACACCGTGGCGCCGAGCGTGCCGTGCACGTCGAACGCGAGGATGCGGTCGACGCTGGTCACCGTGACCTCGGTGCCCTGCGCGTCGGTGACGGTCGTGGGCAGCTCCGGCCGGACGTCGCGGCTGATCGGCACGACGTCCGGGGTGGCCACCGTCGCCGTGCTGGGCCCGGACTTCTGCCGCGGGTCTGCGAGAGGCGCGAGCTGCTCCGCCGGCGTGCGGCCCGGATCGGCGGGCGGCACTTCCGGCGCCGGCGGACCGGTGCACCCGGCCGCCAGCACCACCGTGAGCACTGCCGCCCAGGTTCTCACCCTGGGAACTTAACGCAGAAAACGCCGCCGGTGGCGGCTGCTTCGGGGGCTTGTGCCGTGCCCGGCTGCCCGTGGTCAGCCGCTGAGGTAGCGGACCACGGCCAGCACCCGCCGGCTCAGGCCGGACTCGCCGGTGAGGCCGAGCTTGTCGAAGATCGAGTTGGCGTGCTTCTCGGTGGCGCTCAGGGAGATGTGCAGGGTTTCGGAGATGCGGGTGTTCGTGAGGCCCTGCGCCATCAGCTCGAGGACGTCCTTCTCGCGCTTGGTCAGGGTCTCCAGCGGGTTGACGTGGGAGGTCCTGGTGAGCAGGCGGCGCACGACCTCGGGGTCGAACGCGGCACCGCCCTGCGCCACCCGGTCCAGGGCTTCCAGGAACTGGTCGACCTGGGCCACCCGGTCTTTGAGCAGGTAGCCCACCTTGCCGCCGGTGCTGGTGATCAGCTCGGTGGCGTAGCGGTTCTCGACGTACTGGGAGAGCACCAGGACGCTCACGTCCGGCCACTGCTCGCGGATCTTGAGCGCGGCGCGCATGCCGTCGTCCCGGTGGTCGGGCGGCATGCGGACGTCGGTGACCACGATGTCCGGGCGGTGTTCCTCGGTGGCCTTCAGCAGCTCCGGCGCGGTGCCCACGGCCGCCACCACGTCGTGGCCCTCCTCGGCGAGGAGGCGGATCAGGCCCTCGCGCAGCAGTGTCGAGTCTTCGGCCAGGATCACGCGCACGGCAGCCTCGCACTGATGGTGGTGGGACCGCCGGGCGGGCTGGTCACCTCGAACTCGCCGTCCACCGCCTTGACCCTCCTCGCGAGACCGGACAGGCCGGTGCCGGCGGGATCGGCGCCGCCCACGCCGTCGTCGCGCACCAGCACGGTGATGCCACCGGGGACCGCCTTCATGGAGATCTCGACCACGGACGGGTCGGCGTGCTTGGCCGCGTTGGTGACGGCCTCGGACACCACGAAGTAGATCACCGTCGCCAGTGCGGTGCCCGGTGGGTCCGTGAGCTCGTCGCTGATCTCCACGCGCACGCTCGACCGCTCGGCCAGCACCTCCAGCGCGGTGCCGAGGCCCGAGTCGTCGAGCACGGCGGGGTACACGCGGCTCGCGACCTCGCGGAGCTCGTGGATGGTCTCGCCCGCGGTCTCGTGGGCTTGACGCAGGAGCTGCTGGAGCTGGTCGTCGTCGTTCGCGCGGCGCGCCCTGCCGATCAGCATGCCGAGCGCGACGAGGCGTTGCTGGACGCCGTCGTGCAGGTCGCGCTCGATGCGCCTGCGCTCGTCGTCGATCGCCTCGATCACCTCGGCCCGCGTGCTGGTCAGCTCCGCCACGCGCTGCCGCAGCAGGACCTGCTGGCTGCGGCCGAGCATCGTCGTCGCCAGCCACCGGTCGAGCTCCGCCACACCGGTGATGCCGGCGAGCGTGACGAAGATGAGCAGCGTGCCCGGCAGCGTGGCCAGGGCGATCAGCTGCGTGTCGACCACGTCGCCGTCCCTGACCAGGCCCCAGTTGCCGTCGAAGAGCCACGCCGTGAGCATCGACAGCGCCGTGGTCAGGTAGAGCATGAGCATCAGGACCACACCGGCCCCCATGCCGCCCACCAGCCACCGCGCGCCGAGGTAGCGCCGGCACCGGCGCGGCGTCAGCGGGTCGGCGTGCGCCGGCCTGCCGTACCGCGCGATGCGCCGCAGCTCGAACTCGGTCATCCCGACCACGCCGACGCCCAGCACCGCGACCGGCAGGTCCGCCAGGGCCGTGAACGACCCCACCAGGACCCCGTAGAACGTCCGGAACCACCCGCGCACCAACGATCCCACGCCGAGCTGCTCGTCCTGGTGCACTTCGCCACCGTAACGGGCGGTCGCCGCCCCGGCATTGCGGTTTCCCGCACTACCGCCCTGCGGTTTCCCCCACGATTCCCGACGGTCGTCCTCATGGTCCGCCCCCCTCCCCGCCCCTAGCGTCGAACCCGACCGATCTCGTTGCCGTGAAGGGGAAAACGATGCTGGCAGAGTGGGCCGTCGACCTGATGGAGTCGCTGGGAGGAGTGGGCGCGGCCGTCGTCGTGGGGCTCGACAACCTGTTCCCGCCGATCCCGAGCGAACTGGTGCTGCCGCTGGCCGGCTTCTCCGCGAGCAGGGGCGTCTTCAGCCTGCCGGCGGCCCTGTTCTGGACCACGCTCGGTTCCGTGGCCGGCGCCGTCGTCGTGTACTTCGCGGGCATGCTCCTCGGCCGCGACCGCACGCGCCGGTTGGTGGCCCGCATCCCGCTGGTCCGCGTCGCCGACTTCGACCGCACGGAGGCGTGGTTCTCCCGCCACGGCACCAAAGCCGTGTTCCTGGGCCGGATGGTGCCGCTGTTCCGCAGCTTCATCTCCCTGCCCGCGGGCGTGGAACGCATGCACCTGGCGAAGTTCCTCGTGCTCACCACCCTGGGCAGCCTGATCTGGAACACGGTGTTCGTGTGCGCGGGCTACCTGCTGGGGGAGAACTGGCACCGCGTCGAGTCTTACGCGGGGATCTTCCAGAAGCTCGTGCTCGTGGCCGTCGGTGCCGCCGTTGTGCTCTTCGTCGTCACGCGCTTGCGCCAGCGTTCGAAGGGCGATCCGGAGGCCACGGAGGTGATGCCGCGTGTGAGGTGACGTTGTTCGCGGTGCGGCGGGGGCGGTCCGGTTCGGAAGGGAGCGCTTGGGCCTGTGGAGCACGAGGGCGTTGACCGGCTCGGCTTCCGGCGTGGTGGGCCGCGCGGGTTGTCCGGTCTGGACGGTGGTGGCGAGGTCACTGGGCGCCGCTGGGGGGTTGCGCCGGTATGGAGGTTGCGCCGGTATGGGGTTGTGCCGGATAGGAGCATTCCGGCCCGCACGGCGTGCACAGCGCCACGACCGCTGACCGGGATCAGCTCCCGGCTCTGGCGCGGTAAGCCGGGCGGGCCGTCTGATGCGGACCGCCCGAACGCACCAGCTCCCGCGTCTGACGCGGTAAGCCGGGCGGGTCGTC
>NZ_FOFR01000024.1 GCF_900110955.1 Lentzea xinjiangensis | reverse complement strand
CGAGGCGGTCATGCCCCCCGAGACCGACCCCGGTCGAATCGAGAACGTCCCGGTCCTGACGGACCCGCAGAACTGGGCGTCGCGATCGCACCCCGAGCTCTACGCCGCGGTGCACAACAACAACGATCCCGGCCAGGCCGGTCAGATCAGCTCCGACTGGGTCAAGTACGGCACGGAGCTGACCGAGGCGTCGCGGACCATCAACTCGGTGATCACCGCGTCGGAGTCCAAGTGGACCGGTGCCGCCGCCGAGGCCGCCCGCGAGGCGATGAAGAAGCTCGGCGACTGGGTCGACGAGACCGCGCGCACCGCTGTCGACGTCGGCACGAAGGTCGCCGACCAGGGCCGGGTGATGGAGTCGGCCAGGGCGCAGATGCCCGCGCCGGTGGAGTTCGACTGGAACAAGGCCGCCGCGGCGCTGTCGCAGCCGGGCACGCCCGCCTTCGTGCTGGCCTCCGTCGACATCGCCATCGCCAACGCCGCCTCCCGTGCCGCGCACGAGCAGGCGATCACGGTCATGACCGCCATGGAGAACAACTCCCGGCAGATCGACTCGTCGGTGCCCGCCTTCACACCGCCGTTCAACCCCAACACCGGCCAGGTCGAGGAACCGGTGATGGCGATGGCCCGCCTGGGTGCCACGCCCACGCTCGGCGGTGTGGACGGCTTGATGTCGACGCAGGCCGCGAGTGCCGGTGCCGTGGCCGCGCCGCCGGAGGTCAACGGTGGTGCCGGAGCCGGTGCGGCTGCCAATGCCAATGTCGGTGCAGGTGCGGGTGCTGGTGCAGGTGGTGGCGCCGGGGCCGGTGGCGCCGGAGTGAACCAGCCCGCCGCCGCGGCCTACAACCCGTCGGCGCCCGGCTACCCGGGCACCGCCGCCACGGCCACCGGCGCGAACGCCAGCGGCAGCTACACGCCGCAGGCGCCGGCCTACAACGCCGGCAGCACGACCACGTCGGCCGCGTACACGCCGACCGCGCCGAACTACTCCCCCGCCGCCAACTCCGGCAGCACGTACACCAGCGGCTCCGGTGGTGGCAGCAGCACCTACACCCCGCAGATGGGCGGTTACCCGCCCGGCACGACCACCGGCGGCACCACCAACAAGGGCGGCGGCAGCCAGTACACGCCGCAGGTCCCGAAGGTGCCCACGGTCGGCAAGGACATCGCCAACCCGAACTACACCCCGCAGGGCGCGAACTACACGCCGCAGAACCCCAAGTCCTTCACCCCGACGGCGCCGGGCTACGCCGGTCCCGGTGGTGCGGGCGGCGGCGCCGGTGGTGGCGCGGGTGCCGGCGGCGGTGGTGGCGCGGGCATGAAGGGTGGCCCGATGCCGTTCACGCCCTCGATGGGCCCCGGTGGTGGCCCCGGCGGCGGTGCCGGTGGTGGTTTCGGCGGCGGCACGGCCGGTGGTGCGGGCGCCGGCGGTGCGATGGCGCCCGGCGGCTCGGCGGGTGTGCAGGGTCAGCAGATGCGCGGCGGCATGCCGATGGGCATGGGCGGCCCCGGCGGTGCGGCCGCGGCCGGTGCCGGCATGGCCGGCGCCCCGATGGCTCCAGGTGCCGGCGGCAGGGGCGAGGAGGACAAGGAACACCGCTCCGCCAGCTACATCATGGGCGGCGACCTGTTCGAGGTCCCCGGCGAGAACCTGCCCCCCTCGGTGATCGGCGCCGCGAAGGTGAAGAAGCAGAAGGGGCCCGAGCAGTCGTGATCACGCCGGAGTTCCTGCTCTCGCCTCGCGAGTTCGACGTCCTGTGGCACGAGCTGCGGCTCGGCCGGATGCCCTACCCGCTGGACGTGCCGAGCGAGGGTGACACCGAGCAGGACCGCCGGGTGCTGCGTGAGAAGACGCTGGACGAGCTGCGCCGGCGCGGTCTGGTCGGGAACCAGCGGCTGGAGGACCACCTCCGGCTGCTGGACGACCACAAGGTCTCCGTCGACGCCGTCGCCGGGCTCGACCGGACCGTGCGGGCGCTGGCCGCCTCCAACGGCGACCGGGCCGTGCTGGCGGTCATCGACGACGACCGGGTGGGGCTGCTGACCATCCGGGAGACCGGTATCGCCCGCGAGATCGTGCGGGTGCTGCCCGACGGTGAGCCCGGTCCCGGCACGGCGGTGAACGTGCGGGTGGAGACGCTGCGGGAAGCCGTCGCGATCCGGGAGGCCGAGGAGAAGAACGGCTCCGAGGACCTCTGGGCCCCGCCGGAGGACGACGCGGACGACCGCGACGCCCTGCAGCAGGCCGGCCTCTCGCCCCAGGACGCGAAGCAGTTCGGTGAGCTCGCGGCCAACCGCGTCGCGGGTGGCCAGTTCGGCGTCACCCGCGATCAGCGGCGCTCCGGTGTCGTGATCAACTGGTTCGACACCCACCAGGGCCGCTACCTGATGGTGAACTCGGACGGCTGGCTCAGCCTCTCGCCGACCGACAACGACCGCATCGCCACCCGCATCGACGCTGTGCTCGCGTGAATTGACGCGTCTCAGTTGAACCACCGCCGCCGGAGGACCGTGTGAATCCCGCGAACCCTTATCAGTGGGTCGAAGAGTACGAGGCCAAACTGGCCGACCTGAAGCAGAAGTCGGAGAACCTCACGGAGAACTTCGCGGCGGCCTCCGCGACCGTGACGTCGAAGGACGGAGCGGTGACGGTGACGGTGGGCCCCAACGGGGGCCTGCAGAACCTCCAGCTGGGCCACCGCGCGATGGAGCTGGGCGGTCCCCGGCTCACGGCCCTGATCCTGGAGACCGCGCGCCGTGCCCAGAAGCAGGCGGCGGAGCAGGTGCTCGAGCTGTTCAAGCCGCTCGGCGAGGGCACCGAGGCCTACCGGATGGTCTCGGACTCGATCCCGCAGGACGACGACGAGGTCGAGGAGGTCGAGGACACCTACGACGAGGTCGACGACGAGCCGGAACCGGCTCCCGCTCCTCCGCCGGTGAGCAGGCCGGCGGCCCCGCAGCCGCCGCCGGTCCGCGGGCGGACCCGTGCCGCCGACGACGATGACGACGACAACCAGCCCTGGTAAGGAACAACGATGACAGCGCCACAAACTCCAATCGCGTCTCCTCCCGGGATGAACATCACCGAGGAGAACAAGCTCAAGGGCTCGCTGTTCATCGAGGCCTACGGCAGTCTCATCGACGGCATCAGCAAGGACGCGGAGTCGGAGACCGAGAAGGCTCTCGACATCACGTTCAACGCGATCGGTGCCGCCTCGGCCACGGTGATGCTCGCGATCGACCCGCTGGGCAGCATCATCGGCGCCGGTGTCGGCTGGCTGATCGAGCACGTGTCGTTCCTGCGCGACGCCCTCAACCAGGTGATGGGCAACCCGGAGGAGATCCAGGCCAACGTCGAGGCCAACAAGGCGCGGGCGGTCGAGCTCCGGACGCTGGCCGAGGACCACAAGAACGGCCTCGCGACGTTCGACGGCTGGACCGGCACGTCCTCCGAGCGGTTCAAGACGTCCATGGACGCCATGTACCAGGAGCTCAACGACCTCGCGAGCGCCGTCGAGACCAAGGCCAAGATCGTCGCGATCATGGGCATGCTGGTCACGGTGCTGCGCGACATCGTCCGCGACCTGATCTCCCAGCTGATCGGTTCGCTGATCGGTGGCGCGCTCCTCGCGGCCGCCGCCATGATCCCGACGTTCGGTGCCTCGATCCCGATCTTCTGCGGCTTCGCGGTCGGCAAGGCGGTCGCGCTGGGCACGAACATCGCCTCCCGCGTCGCCCGCGTCGTGGCCGCCCTCGGCCGTCAGATGAAGCGCATCGGCGACGTCGACGACATCATGGCCAAGATCAGCAAGGGCTGGCAGCGCTTCGAGGGCGGCGCCGACGTCGCCGAGATCGGCTACGAGGGCTACAAGGCCCAGGACAAGGTCGACAAGGCGGTCGACGGGGCAGCCTCGGGCAGCGCCCCCGGTGGCGCGTCCACCCAGGACGGCACCGCGACGGCGGCGCTGCGCACTGGCAGTGGCAGCACCGTCCAGGCCGAGAGCACCGCGACGCTGCCGAACGCCCCGCGCATGGCGACGGCGTCCAGCGAGCAGCTCCAGCCGATGCAGATGGCCATGCGCACAGGTGCCGGCGAAACCACGGAGCCCACGCGCGCTCGCCTGGCGTCGAGCCCTCTGGAGCCGATGCAGGCAACCATGCGCACCGGCACGAGCGAAACCGCGGAGCCCATGCGAGCCCGCCTGGCGTCGAGCCCTCTGGAGCCGATGCAGGCAACCATGCGCACCGGCACCAGCGAAACCGCGGAGCCCATGCAGGCGCTGCGCATGATGAACGCAGCCGAGCCGGTCCAGGCCTTCCAGCGCACCGAAGCCGTCCAGCCGATGCAGGCGTTCCAGCGCGCCGAAGCCGTGCCGGCCGAGCCGGTCCAGGCCTTCCAGCGCACCGAAGCCGTCCAGCCGATGCAGGCGTTCCAGCGCGTCGAGGCCGTGCCGGCCGAGCCGGTCCAGGCCTTCCAGCGCACCGAAGCGGTCCAGCCGATGCAGGCGTTCCAGCGCGTCGAAGCCGTGCCGGCCGAGCCGGTCCAGGCCTTCCAGCGCGTCGAGGCGGCATCGGACTCCACGATGGTGTCCGGCGTCAGCATGACCGCGGGTGCTCCGGTGGGCGACGTCCAGCCGATGCAGGCGCGGGAGATGTACTACAGCGACTCCACGCCGGCCGCGGAGCCGCTCCAGCCGATGTCGGCGGGCTACGAGCCGATGGCGCGGACGCAGATGTCCCACGCGTACGAGGCCCTTGAGCCGACTCAGCCGCGTGAGTACTCGCGCCTCGAGGCCCAGCAGGTCTACGAGAGCGTCAACCCGCTCACCGCGAGTGAACAGCTCCAGCCGACGACGGCCTACGAGTCGGGCGGACAGGCCGCCGGTGGCGCGGCGCAGCCGCTCCGCCAGGCCGTCAGCAGCGAACGTCCCGCACGGCCGACAGAGTAAGTCCAGCCGACAGCCGGGATCCCGATCCCGCCTCGTTCTGACGCAGCACTGGAGAATCGCCTCTCATGGCCAAGGGGAACGTCAATCCCAGCCCGGCGCCGGCTCCGGCACCGAGCACCAACCCGGCGCCGAACCCGGGTTCCACGCCGTCACCCAGCGCGGGTACCGGCAACGCTCCCACCGGCAACAGCGGTTTCTCCATGAACCCCGACTCCATGCAGGGGTTGCAGAACAAGGCGGGTGACCTGGGGTCCCGGCTCTCGGGCATCTCGAGCGGCCTGCGCGGCCTGAACTTCAGCGGCAACGCGCTCGGCCCCATCGGGCTGTTCGCCGTGCCGGCGCTGAACGCGTCCAACGACAACGCCGTCGCGCAGGCCGACAAGGGCGCCAAGGCGTTCACCGACGTCGAGTCGAAGATCAAGGCCACGCACCAGACCGCCGTCTCGGTGGACACGAACCAGCAGAAGCACTTCCAGTCGCTCGACCCGACGACGAACGCCAAGCCGGTACCCAACAGCGTGAACACGACGGCGGGCAACAACCCCGCCGGCGGGCCGAGGGCCGCCGCGCCGAACCCGGTGAAGGGCGGCGCCGGGTTCACCCCCACGGGCGGCAACGTCCCCGGCGGCCCCTCCGTCAGCAACACCCCGAACATCAAGGGCGGGGCCACGACCACGCCCGGCGGCGCCAAGACCCCCGGCGGCCCGTCCGTCAGCAACACCCCGAACGTCAAGGGCGGACCCGCGAGCTTCACCCCCACCGGCGGCAACGTCCCCGGCGGCCCCTCCGTCGGCAACACCCCCAACGTCAAGGGCGGAGCCGCGACCACGCCCGGCGGCGCCAAGGCTCCCGCCTCGTTCACCCCCACCGCGCCCGGCTACAACGCCCCTGGCGCGACCAACCCGGGCGGCTCCACCAAGCCCGGCAGCAGCACCGGCGCGGGCGGCGCCAAAGCCCCTGCCGCGTTCACCCCGACGGCGCCTGGCTACAACGCACCCGGCGCCACCAACCCCGGCGGCTCCACCAAGCCCGGCAGCACCACCGGCGCGGGCGGCCCCAAGGCACCCGCCCCGTTCACCCCCACCGCGCCTGGCTACAACGCGCCCGGTGCCACCAACCCCGGCGGTTCCACCAAGCCCGGCGGCACGCCTGGTGGTACGCCCGCCAGCACGCCCAGTAGCGCACCCGGTAGTGCGCCTGGCGCCGGTGGTGGCAAGGCTCCCGCCGCGTTCACCCCGACGGCTCCCGGCTACAACGGCCCCGGCGCGACCACTCCCGGCACCAACGCCGGTGTGACGGCTCCCGGTTCGCAGAACGCCACGCCGCCGGCGACCGGCGGCCAGCGCGGCGGTGCCGCGCCGGGCATGGCACCGGGCATGGCCCCGCCGCCGATGGCCCCCGGCGCTCCCGCGGGCGCGACCGGTGGCGAACGCGGCGGCAACAAGTTCGTCGCCCCCGGCGGCAACGCCAACAAGGGCGTCTTCGACGCGCCCAAGGCCCCGACCCCCGACAACACGATCACCAGGGCCCCCGGCACCTCGTCGTCCACGCCCCCGCCCGCTCCGAAGCCGACGCCGCTGACGCCGCAGCCGAGCACCACGACGCCCAACGCGAACACCGATTCGCCCGCGCAGACGCGCCCGGCCCCGCCCGCGCCGCCCGCCACCACCCCCGGCAACCCGGCGCCCAGCACGAACACGCCGCCGCCGGCCCAGACACCCCCGGCCCAGACGCGCCCGGCACCGCCGGCTCCGGCGGCACCGCCTGCCAACACCCCGCCGGCCAACGCACCCTCCGCCAACACGCCGCCTCCGGCGTCTTCGCGACCGGCACCGCCGCCCGTCAGCGCGCCGCCGGTCAACGCGCCGTCGCCGAACGTTCCGTCGAGCAACCCGCCGTCCGGCACCACGCCTTCGACGAACACCCCGCCGGCGAACACCCAGTCGCCCAAGCAGGACACGGCACCGCCGGCCCAGACGCCCAAGGCGGACACGCCGCCGCCGGTCCAGACGCGCCCGGCCCCGGCCGCTCCCCCGGCCAACGCGCCGAGCCCCACGCCTGCGCCGAACGTGCCGCCGGCCAACGTGCCGCCGGCCAACGCGCCGTCGCCGACGCCGACGCCGAACGTCGCCACGCCTCCGGCGAACCCGCCGGCGGCCACCACCCCGCCGCCCGCGAACACGACGTCGCCCAAGCCCGAGACGACGCCGTCCCCGCAGCAGCCCAAGGCCGACGCACCGCCTGCCCAGACGCGCCCGGCTCCGGCCGCTCCGCCGGTCAACACGCCGAGCCCCAACACCCCGCCGGCCGCCGTGCCGTCGCCGCGGCCCGAGTCCAACGTCGCGCCGGCCACCACGCCGAACCCGGCACCGGCTCCCGCGCCGAACACCAACGTCCCGCCGGCGAACACGCCGTCGCCCACCCCCGCGACGAACGTGCCGCCCGCCAACACGCCGTCCCCGAAGCCGGACACGACCACCCCGCCCGCGCAGACGCGTCCGGCCCCGCCGGTCAACGCACCGGTCAACGCGCCGGTGAACGGCCCCAACGCCGACGTCCCGCCCGTCAGCACGCGACCGTCGCCCCCGCCGCCCACCGGGGCGGCGCCGAACCCGAACACCACGGCCACCCCCAACGCCACGCCCGACGTCGTCGTGGCGCCGGTCGTCACGCCCGCACCGAACCCGGCCTCGCCGAACAACCAGGGCCAGCGGTCCGGCAACAACCCGAACAACAACCCGGACAACGACAGCGACACCGACTCGGTGTACGAGGACGCCGTCGAGTTCCAGCCGGTCGAGCAGCGGATCGACAGCTACCGGGCCCAGGACCCGAAGCTGGACTCGAGCTTCCGGCCGGACGAAACCGGCACATACGTGCACGGGCCGAACAAGCCGTCGGACTTCATCCGCATCAGGGTTGACGAGAACACCTCGGTCGGCCTGACGCCGTACATGACGAAGCAGTGGTTGGCGGACAACGGGATCACCGTGCCGCCGAGGAGCACTGTCGAAGGGGCGATCGACCCGCTGCTCTACGACGCCAACCTGGGCGGTGGCAACCGCAAGCCCGAGGTCTACGACATCGACAACGCCGCGGACTTCCACAGCGAGATGATGGGCATCGCGGCCGAGCAGAACATCCAGGCACAGCAGAACGTCCTCGACGCGGTGAACGACCTCGCCACCGACATCACCAACAAGTACCCGCCGGACCAGTTCGCCTACGTCGGCCTGGGCCGCAGTCCCGCTGCCATCGTCGCCGCGCTGCAGAACCAGGGTCACGACGCGGTGTCCATCCCGCTGTCGAACTTCCGGCCGCCGCCCGCCGACCCCGACTCGATCCTCGCCCCGGCGTACAAGCCGAAACCCGGCGCGCCCGAGGTCCCGCCGCTGACCGAGCAGCAGCAGGACATGCTCAACCAGCACTTCGACGAGTTCCTGGGCGACCTGCCCCCCGGCAAGAACGTCCTGCTGATCGACTACACCCAGCGCGGCCTGTCGCTGGTGTCCGCACAGCACGAACTGCAGCAGTACCTGACCAGCAACAACGGTCCGGGCCCCCGCGTGCAGGCGTTCGCGGTGCACGAGGCGACCAACGTCGGCGACATCAACGACACGATCAACGCCGCAGCGCAGCCGGGGTCGATCTTCCAGCGCTACTACGAGCAGTACGTGGACACCGGCCGGGCGGAAGCGCGCCAGGACTTCCGGGACAGCATCGAGACGCACGGGATCCCCTTCCGGCACCCGCTGGGCGATGCGTTCCACTTCGAGGTCTTCGACGACCTCGCCGAGTACGGGTCGTACAAGATCCTCGACCAGAACCCGGACACCTTCCAGCAGGACCGCCCCCACAAGGCCCACAACACCCAACCCGGCGTCACGCCGGCCTACGAGGTGCTGAAGGACGCTGTCGGGGACGGCAGGCCCAAGCCGACGCCGGACACCACCGACAACAGCAACGGCAACGACAAGGGCAACGACGACAGCCCCGATTCGGGCAACGGCAAGGACAACGCGAAGGACGGCGACACCAGGGGCAGCGACCCCAAGGACGGCTCCCGGGACGGCGGCTCCAGGGACGCCGACCCGAAGAACGGCGACACCAAGGACAGCGACCCGAAGGGCAGCGACCCCAAGGACGGCTCCAGGGACGGCGACACCAAGGACAACACCCGTTCGGCACCCCCGGCGCCCAACGCCGACACGACGCCGTCCCCGCAGCAGTCCAGTGCGGACGCACCACCGGCCGGCAACCCGCAGGCCACCACGCCGCCGCCCAACGCGGACACGACGTCGTCCCCGCAGCCCAAGGCCGACACCCCGCCGACGCAGACGCGCTCGGCACCGCCGGTCGACACCCCGCCGACCACCACTACGCCACCGGCCGGCAACCCACAGGCGAACACGCCGCCGCCCAACGCCGCGACGGCACCCACGAACGTGCCGTCGCCCCAGGCGGAAGCGAACGTTCCCCCGGCGAACACGCCTGCCCCCGACACCACGCCTGCTCCCGACACCACGCCGTCGCCCCGCTCCGAGACCGACGTCCCCCCGGCACCTCGCTCCGAGGCCGGCAACCCGCAGGCCAACACTCCCCCGCCCAACTCCACGACGGCACCCACGAACGTGCCGTCGCCCCAGGCGGAAGCGAACGTTCCCCCGGCGAACACCTCGCCGAACCCGGACGCCGACACGCCCAACCCCGGCGACCCCGACGTCGACACGCGCCCGGCGCCGCCCGCGGACGTTCCCCCGGCGTCGGCCGACTCCGACAGCAACTCGGACAGTGAGTCGGACAACGACACCGATTCGGTGTACGAGGACGCCCCGGAGCTCACCGAAGTCGAGCAGCGCGTGGAGAGCCTTCGCGCGGAGGACCCGAAGCTCGACTCGAGCTGGCAGATGACCCCGGAGGGGTTCAAGCACCTGCCGAACAAGCCGTCGGAGTTCGTCGGCATCAGGATCGACTCGGACACCACGGCCGGTCTGACGCCGTACATGGCGCGGAAGTGGCTGGAGGACAGCGGCATCGACCTGCCGAAGGGCGGTGTCAACGACGCGATCACGTCGCTGCTCTACGACGCCGACCTGGGTGGCGGCAACCGCAAGCCCGAGGTCTACGACATCGACGGCGCCGCGGACTTCCACAGCGAGATGATGGGTGTGGCGCGCGAGACGCACATCCAGGGCCAGCAGGACGTCGTCAGCTCGGTGAACGAGGTCGCCACCCACATCACCGACAAGTACCCGCCGGAGAAGTTCACCTACATCGGCCTGGGTCGCAGCCCGGCCGGCGTGGTCGCCGCGCTGCAGAACCGGGATCTCGACGCGGTGTCCATCCCGCTGTCGAACTTCCGGCCGCCGCCCGCCGACCCGGACTCGATCCTCACCCCGGCGTACGAGGCGCGCGGCGGCGACGTCAAACCGTTGACCGAGCAGCAGCAGGACATGCTCAACCAGCACTTCGACGAGTTCCTGGGCGACCTGCCGCCCGGCAAGAACGTCCTGCTGATCGACTACACGCAGGGCGGCCTGTCGCTGGTGTCGGCGCAGCACCACCTCCAGCAGTACCTGACCGGTCACAAGGGGTCGGACGCCGCCGTGCACGCGTTCGCGATGCACCAGGAGATCGACAGCTCCAACCTCGGCAAGACGGTCAACGCCGCCGCGAATCCCGGATCCTTCAAGGACGCCGTCTGGGAGAAGGTCTGGGACACCGACCGCGCGGCGGACCGGAAGCAGTGGCAGGAGCGCTTCGAGGCGTTCCCGGTCGGCGCGAACGGTCCGCTGGGGGACAAGGGCGCGGTGCTCGGCGACGCGTTCCGCCAGGAGGTCTTCGACGACCTCGCCGAGTACGGGTCCTACAAGATCCTCGACCAGAACCCGGACACGTTCGACCAGAACCGCCCGCACCGCGAGCACGACACGGACCCGAACACCACGACGGGTTACGAGGTGCTGGGCGACGCCATCCGGGAACTCGACCCCAACGCGAAGCCGCGCACCGGCGACAACGACAGCAACACCGACAGCGATTCGCAGAGCGGCGGTCGTTCCGCGCCCCCGCTGCCGTCGACCGGCAACGCCGACGCCAACGCCGACGCCAACGCCGAGTCGAACACCGACACGAACACGGCCGCCAAGAACGACGCGCCCGCGCAGAACACCACGGCTGACAACCGCCCCACACCGGCCAAGGACGCTCCCCCGGCACCTCCCGCTCCCCCGGCACCTCCCGCTCCCCCGGCACCTCCCGCTCCGCCCGCACCCCCGGCACCGGGCGCGAAGTCCGACGGGAACACCGACGCGAAGCCCGACCGGCCGAAGCAGGTCCGCAGCGGTGGCGCGCCCCCGCGGATGACTCCGCCGACCCCGGAGTCGCACCAGGGCAAGGACGTCATCACCGACGAGTCGTGGCGCCACGACCCCGCGAAGACCGCGGACTGGTCGAACCCGAGCAACCCGGCCGACCGCAGCACGTGGGCCGACCGCCGCAACGACACCGACGTCCGGACCGTCGGCCTCGACGTGCGCGACGTCCGCACGGACAGCACGCCGTCGAAGATCACGGCGTACAAGGGCCTGATCAACTACGACCTGCGCCGCATCGAGACGACGCCGGGCAACTTCGTGCAGGAGTACACCGTCAAGGTGCACATCGACCCTGCCGACAAGGTCACCGCGGAGACGATCGCGCAGGTCAAGGAGAACGCCACCAACGGCGTCAACAACCTGCTGAACCAGGGTTTCCGGCTCCCGAGCGGCGACCAGTTCCACCTCAACCTCGAGTTCACCGACAACAAGGCCGACGCGCACACCAGCATCAAGGTCGACCCGAAGAACCCGAACGTCGACCAGAAGCACTGGAACCCCGGGACGAGCCCCGAGGTCCTGGCGCACGAGACGCTGCACTACCTCGGCGTCCCGGACGAGTACAAGGACTCGAGCCGCGTCTTCCAGCAGCACGAGACGAACACGGGCGTGCACCAGAACGACGGCGGCATGATGGGCGCCGACGTCCACCTGCCCGACCCCGGTATCAGGCCGCGGCACCTGTGGCTGATCGAGCGCACGGCCAACAGCCAGGTCATGGTGCCCGACACCACGATCAACCCGGCCGGCCCCGCGACCGTGCCGCCGCCCGCGGACTGGACTCCCAAGCCGGCCACCGACGGCAACCCCGCGCCCGCGCCGTCCACACGGGACACCGACGGCACCTCCCAGGACGCCGAGCCGGACATGCAGACGAGGCCGGACCCGACGTCGGAGACGCCGAACCTGCCCGGCAGCTTCCCCGGCGCCGACAACGGCGTCGACTCCGACGCCGAGGTCCGGCCCAACCAGACGCACCTGCCGAACCTGGACAGGGTCGGTCTGGTCGAGTCGGTGCTGCGCAGCGCGGCGTTCCAGAACGTCGACATCCCGAACTCGTCGCCGCTGGTCGGCATCAGCGACGTGCAGACCACTGTGGACTCGGTGCTCGCCGACGTCCGGCAGAACCCGCAGAACCACAACCACCCCGGGCTGACCCCGAACGACCTGTCGAACTGGGTCGCGAGCAAGGTCGACCCGGACACGCTGGCGAAGTACCACCCGGACCTGGAGCCGAAGACCCCCGGCCTCACCGACGACGCCAAGCTCGACCAGTGGCGGGCGAACCTCGCGAACAACCTCGCGAACGGGTCGTCGAAGCGCTGGGACGTCGTGAACGCCGGCCTGGACACCGACGGCATGAAGCCGGCCGACGTCGACGTGGTCAAGCACGTCACGCAGCAGCTGAAGGAGAACGGCGCGCTGCCGACACCGGCCGACCTCGTCACCAAGGGTCTGCAGACGCCGGCCTGGGCCGACTCCCACGTCGGTGCGCGCCTGCCCGACACCATCGCGCAGGCGCTGGGCGTGCAGCTCGTCGTCGACACCGGCGGCGTGCAGACCACCCACGGCCCCGCGGGCGCTCCGCAGGTGCAGATCAACTCCCAGGACGGCACGTTCGGCGCGCTGGGTGGCCCGACGCCGCAGGAAGTCCGCGCCGGCATGGAGGCCTGGCTCGGGGGCAAGTCCTCGGCGGAGGTCCACAAGACCATCGGCGACCTCTACAAGGGCCGTCAGGACGAGGGCCTCTACATCGCGGCGCAGAACGTCCAGCTCGTCAAGCGCGCGGCCTCGCACCCCGGCGGCCCGCAGGTGTTCATGAACGACCTGCTGGAACAGCAGGCGAAGCTCGAGAGCCGGATCAGCGACGCGAAGTCCCGGTCGAGCTGGAAGCCCGAAGCGCTCCAGACGAAGCAGGAGCGCGCGGCCCAGGCGCGGCTCAAGCAGGACATCGCGACGGACACCGACCTCCTCAACAACATCAACAAGCAGGTCGCCGACCTGAGGGCAGCGGCCCCCAGGGTGGCACTGACCTACGCCGTCGACACCTACGTGGCGGGCCCGACCGCGGACGGGCTCGCGAAGCTGGGCCCTGGCGACCGCGCCAAGCTGGAAGCCCACCTCGCGCAGGAGATCGCGGCCGCGGAGAACGCCGGGTTCAACCCCACGGAGCTCAAGGAGCTGCAGACGCGGCTCCAGAACGAGACGGCCGCACGCGCCGCGGTGTCCAAGGTGATGCGCGACGGCGTGGACGGGTTGACCGCCCAGCTCGACAAGGCCAAGCAGGCGTTGCAGGACTACCGCGACGGCAAGGAGGACCACACCGGTTTCAACGGCTTCATGAACCGCTGGTTCGGCAGCGGCCCGGACTACAGCTCCTACGACTTCGACGGCAAGATCGCCGAAGCCGAGGCGGTGGTGAAGCAGAACGAGCAGCAGCTCGCGTTCGTGACCGACCCCGCGTACAGCAACCGCTTCGCCAAGATCGCGGAGATGAACGCGAGGCTGGAGCGGCTGGAGCAGATCAGCAAGAACCTCGGTGAGTCCGCACAGCGCCAGGCCTACTTCGAGAGCAAGCTCCAGGAGGCCAGGGACGCTCGCGACGCCCTCACCCGAGGCGCGGAACAGCAGAACCAGGCAGCGCAGGACACCCCAGACTCCGACACGCGCTCGGACTCCGACACGCGGTCCGAGTCCGACGCGCAGCCGGACGGCCCCCAGATCAACCTGCGGCAGGAGTTCGCGGCGTTCAAGGCTTCGCTGTTCGGCAAGTCCTCCGCCGAGCTCGACGACCTCGCCGCGCAGCACCGCGACGACCCGTTCCACCTGCAAGAGATCCAGCAGATGTCCCGCAACCTGGAGATCGCGCAGAAGGAAGGCGGCATCGGGCAACACCTGCGTGACCTCGAGACCGAGATCAGGGACACCCGCAGCCAGGTCGGTGACCTGAAGAACGTCATCGACGTGCTGCCGGACGCGTGGAAGACCGAGCTGATGCGCACCGACCAGGCCCAGCGCCAGGCGGAGCGGCGGCACCTCCAGGAGCACGAGTACCAGCTCACCCAGGAGATGCAGAGGCTGCAGCGCGACCGCAACGACGCGCTCACCTCGTTCGCGCTGAACCTGCCGGCCGACCCGAACACCCCCGGCTGGCAGTCCTTGACGCCCAAGGACGTCGTGGACATCGAGAACCACGTCACGAAGCTGATCGGTGACGCGCGCGTCGCCGGTCAGCCGACCCCGGAGCTGGACCGGCTGCTCGACACGGTCATCGACATCCGGGTCGGTGACGAGCGCGCGTTCCGCCCGAACGACCCCGCGGCCGACCAGAACGACGCGGCATCGGTGCGCTCGGACGACACCCCCCGGCTCGACGTGCCGCCGGCCGAGCCGGACACCGACGTCCAGGACCGCGCAGGGAACGACGTCGAAGACGACGCCGAGAACCAGCAGGGAGAGCCTGCTCCTGCGGCCGAGCCCCGTCCGCAGCCGCGACCGTTCATGCAGGACCCGTCGGCGCGACCCGTTGTCGCGGACGTGGACCTCGTCGTCCCCGGTGGCTTCGGCCCCGTCCAAGAGGCCACGCCGACGCGCTCGTTCGAGGCGTCGCTCTACGGCCTGGACAGCGCGGCACTGCGGGAGATGCAGCGGAACCCGGCTTACGCGAACAGCCCGGACCGGGCGGCCGCGATCCAGAACGCGATCGAGATCTCCCGCAACGCCGGTCCTCCCTGGATCTACGACCAGCAGACGCAGCTCGCCCAGCAGAACCTGGCCAAGGCCGAGGCCGCCCGCACCCGGTGGGACGCCGCGGACCTGGTGCCCGACGCCCTCAAGACCCAGACGATGCTGGACGACCAGGCGACCCGCCGGGAACAGGCCGACCGCGACGTCCAGCGGTTGCAGGACCGGGTCGACAGGTTCACCGGCAACCGCGACGCGTCGCTCACCGCGTACGCGCTGCAGCAGCCGGCCGACCCGAACGCGCCCGGCTGGCGCCAGTTCGGTGACGCCGACCTGGCGGCCGTGCAGAGCCACGTCGACCAGCAGATCCAGGACGCGCGAGCGGGCGGGCACAACACCGCCCACCTCGAGGCCTTCCGGGACTTCACCCAGGAGGTCCTCGAAGCGCGGCGGAACGGGGACGCCGAGGTGGAGACGCGTCCCGCACCGGCCAACTCTCCGGCGACCGGCACCGCGGCGAACAACCAGCCGCAGTCCGGCAGCGACCCGGACGGCAACTCCGACAGCGACAGCGACAGCGACTCGGCGTACGAGGACGCTCTCGACAAGACGATCGAGGAGCGCGTCAACGACCTGCGGCCCGCCAGCGCGTCGCAGGACTCGAGCTGGCAGCTCGTCGACGGGAAGTACGAACACCGGCCGAACAAGCCTTCGGAGTTCGTCGGCATCCGGGTGGACAACAACACCACCGTCGGCCTGACGCCGTACATGGCCAGGCAGTGGCTTGCGAACAACGGGATCGCCCTGCCGCAGAAGAGCGGCATCGAAGAGTCGATCACGAAGATCCTCTACGACTCCGGCCTGGGTGGCGGCAACCGCCAGCCCGAGGTCTACGACATCGACAACGTCGCGGACTTCCGCGCGGAGCTGGAGGGCGTGGCCCGCGACACGCACATCCAGGGCCAGCAGGACGTGGTCACCGCGGTGAACGAGCTGGCAGGCCACATCACCGACAAGTACCCGCCGGAGAAGTTCGCCTACGTGGGCCTGGGGCGCAGCCCTGCCGCCGTGGTGGCCGCGTTGCAGAACCAGGGCCACGGCGCGGTGTCGATCCCGTTGTCGAACTTCCGGCCTTCGCCCACCGACCCGGACTCGATCCTCGCCCCGGCGTACAACGGGCCCGACGGCAAGCCCAAGTTCCCGCCGCTGACCGAGCAGCAGCAGGACATGCTCAACCAGCACTTCGACGAGTTCCTCGGTGACCTGCCGCCCGGCAAGAACGTGCTGCTGATCGACTACACGCAGGGCGGCCTGTCGCTGGTGTCGGCGCAGCACCAGCTCCAGCAGTACCTGACCGGTCACAAGGGGTCGGACGCCGCCGTGCACGCGTTCGCGATGCACCAGGAGATCGACAGCTCCAACCTCGGCAAGACGGTCAACGCCGCCGCCAACCCGGCGTCGTTCAAGGACGCCGTCTGGGAGAAGGTCTGGGACACCGACCGCGCGGCGGACCGGAAGCAGTGGCAGGAGCGCTTCGAGTCGTTCCCCTTGGGCGGCAACGGCCCGCTGGGTGACAAGGGCGCGGTGCTCGGCGACGCGTTCCGCCAGGAGGTCTTCGACGACCTCGCCGAGTACGGGTCGTACAAGATCCTCGACCAGGACGCGAACACCTTCCAGCAGGACCGTCCCCACAAAGACCTCAACACCCCGCCCGGCACCACGACGGGCTACCAGGTGCTGGGCGAGGCCGTCGGCGAACTCGACCCCAAGTCGAGGTCCCGCGCCGACGACGACGGCGACCAGGCCGACACGCGTCCGGCGCTGCCGAAGCCCGACGCCGACACGCGTCCCGCACCGCCCAAGCCCGACACCGACACGCAGGTGCGGTCCGAGACCAGCACCCAGACCACGCCCCAGCCGGGCACCGACACGCACACCCGGTCCGAGCCCGGCACCCACACCGAGCCCCAGCCGGGCACCGACACGCACACCCGGTCCGAGCCCGGTGCCGACACCCGGCCGGAACCGGAGCCGGCGACGCGGCCCGCACCGCCGAGGCCGACGCCGAACCCGGTCATCCCCATGACCACGATGGCGCCGCAGCCGGTCGGCCAGGTGCCGGGCACGAACCTGCCGAGCTTCTTCCAGGAGAACAAGGCGCTGGGCTCGATCACGCCGACGGACGTGCGCGGCGCCGACGCCGTCGTGAGCGAGATCCAGGGCATCAAGCCCGACGACGCCGCCCGCATCAAGAGTGCGATCGAGAACGACTTCGAGACGTTCCTCGACGGTGGCCGCAACTTCCAGGTCAAGATCGGCAACGCCTGGTTCGAGGCGAACATCCGCGCGGAGATGCACGCGGACGCCGCCACGAACGTCACCGACGCGGTCGGCACGAAGGTCGACCGGAACTACCAGGCCGCCGCGGCGTCCACGACGACGAACACCATCGCGACGTCCAACGACGTCGGTGCCTCGGCCACGGCCGGTGTCGCGATGGGCCCCTACGGCTCGCTGGGCGGCAAAGCCGCGCTGGCGACGCCCGCGGTGTCGCAGGCGACCACGAACAGCATCACCGAGCAGCGCGCGATCAAGTCGTCGGACGACGGCTCGAAGAAGGTCACGGTGCCGGTCTCGTACGAGATCACGCTGACCGACGCGAGCGGCAACCCCAAGCAGTTCGCCACCCTGAGCACCGGTCCGGACGTCACGCTGCAGATCCCGGCGGACCTCAGCAAGATCACCGACTCGGGCAAGTCCTCCGCCGTCGTGACGCCCGCCGACGCGGCGTGGGGCACGAAGGTCGAGAACGCGGTGCCGGAAGCCGTGGTGGTCAAGGACTCCGCGAAGGTGTTCTCGGACGTCGCGGCGAAGCTGCACCCGTCGATCACGAAGGTCGGCGCGCCCGGCCGCGAGGCGTTGCAGAACTTCCTGAGCCCGACCTCGATCCGCAACAACCTGCCCGCGATGCTCGGTGGCTACGTCACCTCGCCCGACCTGATCAGCCCGCACGCGAGCAAGGGCGCCGCGGTGCAGATGACCGCGACGCTGAAGAACGCGAAGCTCGTCGGCACGGTCGACGGCGCGGCGCTGGACCTGAAGGACACCTCCGCCTGGGGCAGCAGTGTGTCCGCGTCCACCAAGACCGGGTTCGACGTCACCGCCGGAGTCGGCGGCAACATCGGCATCCCCGGTCAGGTCGGCGGCACGGTCGGTGCCACCGCGTCGTACTCCGCGCGCACCGCGGAGGGCGTGAACGCGGGCTCGAGCAGCAGCCACAAGACCGGCATCGGTGTGAAGGGCGAGACCGGTCTGTACGAGGTGACGGCCGAGGTCGAGGTCCGCACCCCGAGCGGTGCCCCGGTCAAGGTCGAAGTGACCTCCCACGTGCGCATGGGCCTCAACGAGGCCGGTGCGGTGGGTCTGCCCACCCCCGACGGCACCAGGAACACGACGACCGACCCGGCCACCGCGGACACCCGGCACCTCCCGCCGTACGTCGCGGACACGCTCGCCGCCGGCAACGCCAAGGTCGGCGAGTTCACGCCCGCCACCAAGGTGCAGGGCCAGGTCGAGGCCAAGCTGCGGGAGCTGCCCGGCTTCGAGAAGTTCCTGCCGAAGTGGAACAACCCGCAGGCGAACCCGCGCAGCAGCAAGGGGCAGGGCTTCGGCGACGTCGCCGAGCAGCTCGCGAACCAGCGCAAGCTGACCGCGAGCCTGTCCCCCGCCGCGTTGAAGGCGAACATGGACAGCCTGCTCGGCCCGGGCGTCCAGGTGCAGCTCAAGAACTCCGGCAAGACGACGAACACCTACGTCAACGTCACGGTCAAGGCGAAGCTGACCAACCCGAAGCACCTCGGCCAGGCCGACGCGCACGCGGTCAGCAACTCCACCACGACCGGTCCGAAGCTCGACGCCAACACCAGCACCACCAAGGGCTGGACCGGTGGCGTGCAGGGCAGGGTCAACATCCCGGTCAAGACCGGCGTCGCCACGCTCACCCCGATGCCGCAGGCCGGCGTGTCGTACTCGCACTCGTGGACGGACAAGACGTCGGCCGGACCGGCCGTGTCGAGCACGTCGGCGAACCCCGGCAGCGCGGACGCCCAGGTGTTCCAGGGCGACGTGGAGTTCGAGGTCGAGATCACCTCGTTCACCCGGCCCCGCACGTGGGTGCGCACCATCGTGCCCGGCGCACCCGGTTTCCACGCGCCGGAGGTGAAGACCGTCGCCAGGACGGGCGCGGGCCTCGACAAGATCGACGGCAAGGTCAACCTGTGGGTGTCGGACAGCTCGACGCTCAAGAACGACCCCGGCGACGGCTTCAAGCCGGGCGAGCCGAAGCCGACGAAGCTCGACGGCTCCCCGACCGTCAAGGACCTGCTGAACCCCGCGCAGGCCCGGCCGAAGTCGCCGGAGTTCCTGAACGTGGAGGCCGTCGCGAACACGACGGCCCTGCGGGACCAGGCGATCGACGCGCTCAACCGCGCCGCCGGCGGCGACTCGGCGCTGACCACGCCGGGCACCGCGTCACGTGCGCAGATCGACAAGATGTTCGCCCCGGAGAACATCAAGGCGAACCTGCAGCGGCTGATCGAGACCGGCGTGCAGGAGCAGGGCCTCAAGTACGACCGCCGCGTCACCGACCGCTCCGGCGCGATCGGCATGTCGGTGAAGCTGGGCGAAGCCAGGCTGGTGTCCATTTCGGACACCACCGGCACCGACAACTCCGTCAGCGGTGGCTACAAGGCCGGTGAGTCGTCCACGACCAGCCGGTCCGTCGACCTCACCGCGGGCGTCAACATCCCGGTGCGCCCCAACGTGACCCCGCCGCCCGCCGGCACGCCGTCGCAGACCAGCGGGGTCGGCGGTGCCGCGGTCACCGGCAAGGTGACGCCGTGGTCGGACACCAAGACCGAGTCGACCGAGATCGGCGGCAACGTCGACCGCGGCAGGACCACGCCCGACGACGCGCGGACCGTGCTGGTCCAGATCGACGCCGAGTTCACGATCGTCGGTGAGAGCCGCGCCGGGAACTTCGTGCACGGCGGCACGCCGAACGCCGAGGGCGTCAAGGTCGACATGCCGAAGTCGGTGTTCGTGCGCGTGTCCGAGGACGTCGCGCGGGAGCTGGGAGCGCTGCCGAAGGTGGCGCCGAACGTGCCCAAGCCGGACTTCCCGAAGATGGCGCCGCCGTCGACGGTGGCGGCCGACGAGCCGGGCGCGCTGGGTCTGTCCAACGTGGAGAAGGTCCCCGACCTCTCCAAGGCGGTCAACGAGCTGACGACGGAACTGGCCAAGAACACCAAGAAGTTCGGCAGCGACTCGCTGATCCCGGACTCGGTGCTCAAGGACTCGATGAGCAACCTGCAGCGCATCGTCGACCTCAACTCGCCGAGCAGCGTCAAGGCGATGATCGACAGCGCCCTGGACGGCGGGGTGCCGCTGCTGGTGCACCAGCCGGGCACCTTCGGCAAGGACTCGTACCAGGTCACGTTGCGGGCCAAGGCGGACACGCCCCAGTTCGACCAGGTCGTCAACGACGGCGTCGACATGAGCCACAACACCGGTGGCTCCCGCAAGGACAGCGACGGCCAGGGCCGCGGCACCGGCTGGGGCATCGGCCTGCGCGCGCCGGGCCTGGCCTCGCCGGGCAGCGCGAACCCGAAGGTCTCTGGCACCGCGGGCGTCAGCGTGGGCGTGAACGTCGGCGCCGCCACGAGCAGTTCGGTGACGACCTCGACCAGCGAGGCGTTCAGCCACACCAGGACGGCCAGCGGGCCGGCGGCGCAGTACACCGTGCCGATCGAGTTCGAGCTCGTCGTCGAGAAGGGCAGCAAGGAGGTCGCGAAGGCCCAGAGCGGCAAGCAGGAGATGGTGGTCCGCACGCACGCGGACAACCAGAAGGTCGTGGGTGCCGCGAACCCGCAGCCCTACATGTCCGCGGCGAGCAAGCGCGGCACCGAGTTCGGCACCGCGGAGGCGACGTTCGCCTTCCAGCAGGACAGCCGTGCCTCACAGCTTCCGCCGACCGCGTCGGTGGAGAACCTGCGCGGCGCCAAGGACCTGCGTGACGCCGCCGTGAAGGCGATGGCGGAGGCGGGCGCGGGCAAGGGGCTGACCGGCAAGGGCACTGGCTCGCTCAACAGCCTGTTCTCCACGCTGAGCCCGGAGAACCTGCAACCGCACCTGCCGTCGATGCTGTCGGGCCCGCTGGACGTGCCCGGCCTCAAGGAAGCGGCGCTGACGTTCGGCCAGGACGCCGACGTCAAGGTCTACGCGAAGCTGGTGAACCCGCAGCTCGGTTCGCTCAGCGACAGCGTCAAGGTCGAGAACCCGCTGACCACGAAGACCACCGAGACCTCCGGCGAGGCCAAGGTCTCCGACACCGCCGACGTCACGGTCGGTCTCGCGCAGGGCAGCGCGGCGGTCAAGCAGGGCGTCCCGGCGGACACCGTCAACTTCGGCACCGGCGGTGTCGAGCTGCGGCACGGGATCGAGGACTCCGCCGCGGTCTCCGGCGGCCCCTCGCAGGCCGAGGGCGGCAACATCAAGCCCAAGGACGCGCCCCGCACCGGTCTCGTGCAGTTCGACGTCGAGTACCGGGTGGTCGCCACCATCGGCGGCAAGACCGGCGTCGTCGACCTGACGGTGCCCGGATCGGCCGGCGTGCGCATGCCCGCCACCGAGGTCGAGACGTTGCTGGACAAGCAGTTCAGCGACTCGTTGAAGGACGCCCAGGCGGAGGTCAAGAAGGCGGCCGACGACTGGCGCGAGGCGGAGAAGAAGGTCGAGAAGGCCCGTCACGACGCCCAGGACGCCATCAACTCCGCAGCCGCCGTGCTGGCGAGGACCGACAGGCCGCTGGGCGACGCCGCGACGGCGCTGAACACGGCCATCGACACCCACCTGAACGCCGAGGCGAAGGCTTCGGTGTTGCAGAAGGCGTTCGACACCGCGGTCACGGACGTCGCCGGCACCCGTGCCGCGATCCAGGACCTCACGGCGGAGATCACGTCGCTCAGCCAGCAGGCGCTGGCGACCAAGGACGCCCTCGACGACGCCCAGATCAACGGCGCCGCCAAGGCAGAGCTGGACCGGCTCGGGCGGGAGGCCGACGCGGCGCACACCGCGCTGACCGACGCCCAACAGCGCCTCTCCGAAGCCCACGCGGACCTCGACACCCAGCGCAAGACCGCCGTCGAGACCCGCGCCGCGCTCCAGGCGCAGCAGCAGGCCGTGGCCGAGGCCGAGGCCGCCCGCGCCGCCGCCGAGACCGCACACCGGCAGCTCGCGACCGAGCAGTCCACCGCGCAGAAGGCGATCAAGGACGCGGAGACCGCGCTCGACGACGCCCGGCGAGCCGCGGACGCCAAGCAGCAGCAGTGGTGGGACGCGAAGGCCAAGGTGGACCGCGAGGTCAACTCCTTCAACACGGCCTCGCCGGCGGCGCCGCCCGCCGGTGGCACGGCACCGCCCGTCGAGGGCACGGCAGCGCCTGCGGGCAACACGGCGCCGCCGCCCGCCGAGGGCACGGCACCGCCCGCTGGCGACACGACGCCGCCGCCTGCCGAGGGCACGACGCCGCGATCCGCCGGGAACACCTCCGCGGAGGTGTCTGCGGACGTCAGCCAGAAGCCGCTGCCGCCCCAGTCCCCGCTGCCGGTCCAGTCGCCTGAGCCGGCCGTGGCGGAGAGCAACAGGAGCGAAACCGAGGCCACCTCGGCGCACCCCGCCACCGACGACACCACCGCGGAGACTTCCGCGGAGGTCAGCCAGGAACCGCTGCCGGTCCACTCCCCCGAACCGGCTGTGGCGGAGAGCAACAGGAGCGAAACCGAGGCCACCTCGGCGCACCCCGCCACCGACGACACCACCGCGGAGACTTCCGCGGAGGTCAGCCAGGAACCGCTGCCGGTCCACTCCCCCGAACCGGCTGTGGCGGAGAACAACAGCAGCGAAACCGAAGCGAACTCGGCGCACCCCGCCACCGACAACACCACCGCGGAGACTTCCGCGGAGGCCAACCAGGAACCGCAGCCGGTCCACTCCCCCGAACCGGCTCTGGCGGAGAACAACAGCAGCGAAACCGAGGCCACCGCAGAAGTCAGCCAGAAGCCGCTACCCCCGCTGCCCCCGACACCGGAACCGGCCCACTCCCCCGAACCGACCACGGCGGAGAACAACAGGAGCGAAGCCGAAGCGACCTCGTCACGTCCCAGCACCGACGCCACCGCGGAAGCCTCCGCAGGCGTCAGCGAGAAGCCGCTGCCCCCGCTGCCCCCGCAGCAGGCCGAGGCGAGCTCGCCGCGCCCCGCCACCCCGGACTCCTCCGTCCCGCAGCAGGTCCGCGGCGGCACACCTCCGAGGCCGGCCACCGGCTCGCACGCGCCGTTCCTGCCGCCGCCCAACGGGCGGACCACGCACACGTGGACCCCGCCGAACGAGATGCGGACCCAGTCCGGGAACGGGAGGAACGGGACGGCCCCCGGGGCGGGTGCCCAGGGCGGCCAGAAGGCCGCCGGGGGCGTGTCGCCCGAGCACGTCAGCTACACGCAGCGGCAGTTGCGGTTCCTGGACGAGGACGTGCTGGCCCGCCGGCCCGCGCCGCCGACGACGCCGAACGGCCTCTACGCCTCGATCGCGCGGGCCAGGAACCTCGACCCGGCGCTGCTGCGCCGGCAGGTGGTGCACCTCGCGGCTAGCCACCAGGCGGTGACCAAGGCCGTGGCCGACTTCACCGTCAGCCAGCCGATGCACCAGGGTCACCTGACCGGTGCGCTGGTGGAGAACGCCAACTGGCACATGCAGGCCGACGCCAAGGAGAACGCGGGTGCGGGCAACGCGCGCAACCTGGTCGCGCACCTCATCGCGACCCAGTTGAGCGTGAACGTGCGGATCCACCAGAACGGCGCGGCCCCGGTCGTGCTGCGGCCGATGGGTCCGCCGTTCGAGGAGACGGTCGACATCGAGATGGTGATCGACGGGCGGCAGGTCACCTACCGGCCGCACCAGCCCCTACAGCAGGACGCGCGGATGGATTAGCGTGACCTGCGTGGACGAGTTCGCGGAGGCGCTCCGGACGGCGATCACGAATCGTGGTCTCGGTCTCGAGCGCCTGCGCGAGCACCTGTCCCAGAACGGGGTGTCGGTGTCGCTCGCGACGCTGAGCTACTGGCAGACGGGCCGCAGCCGGCCTGAGCGCCAGAAGTCGCTGCAGGCCGTCGTCCACCTGGAACACATCCTGCGGGTGCCGCCGGGTCACCTGTCGGAGCTGCTCGGTCCGCCCCGCCCGCGCCGCCGGTGGCTGCGCGAGGCGCCGGCGCCGATGTCCGCGTTCTGGCCGTCGCCCTCGCCGGTCGAGCACGTGTTGCACGACCTCGACACCCAGTGGGACGACCAGCTGATCCGGGTGAGCCAGCAGGACTTCGTGACGATCGGCGCGGATCGCGCCGCGAAGAGCTTCCGGTCGCGGCAGGTGCTGTCGGCGTCGATGAACGGCCCCGACCGCTGGGTCCTGATCATGCACGCCGACGCGCCCGGCAGGCCGTTGCCCCGGGTCACCGCGTTGAAGAACTGCACGGTCGGCCGGGTCGTCGCGGACCCCGCCGAGGGGTTGCTCGTGGCGGAGCTGGTGTTCGGGCGGCCGCTGCTGCGCGGCGAGAGCGTCGTGATCGAGCACGAGCTGGTGAACCAGCCACCGTGCCCGCCCGCGACGGACTACGAGCGCAAGTTCCGGCTGCCGGCGCGGGAGTACGTGCTGGAGGTGACGTTCGAGGGAGACCCGCCGGCGTCGGTCGCGCAGCTCGCCGACGGCTCTCCGGTCGCCCCCGGCCGCACGTTGCTGGACGTGGCCCTGGACGTCCGGCCGGGCGTGCGCGGGTTCCGCTGGAGCTGGTAGGTCACGGCGTGCGGCGGAACCCCCGCGACGACGGCACCAGCGCCGCCGCGGCGGGAGCCGCGAGGCAGACCGCGACGCAGCCGGCGAGCACGGCGCTCTCCCCGAACCGGCCGAGCGCCGGCGCGATCAGGGCCAGACCGACCGGTGCCAGGCCGTACGACAGCAGGAAGTCCAAAGAGGACACGCGGGCGAGCTTGGCCGGTTCGACCTCGCGCTGGATCGCGGTGAACCACGGGACGTTGAACAGCTCGATGCCGATCCCCGCCACGGCGTACGCGCCGACCAGCACGACCGGGTGCACCGGCACCAGCAGGCCCAGCGGGATGGAGGCGTAGCAGCCGAGCCCGGCCAGCGCCGCCCATCCCGCCGCGCGCGGCCGCCAGCGGGCGATCAGCACCGCGCCCGCGAGGGCGCCGAGGGTGTGCGCGGTCGTGGCGGCCGCCAGCACCGCCTCCGTCCCGTAGCGGTCCCTGCTGATCAACGGCAGCAGGACGGCCGTGGCCGAGTAGCCGGTGGCGATCACCGCTGTCAGCGCGCCGAGCCCGGCGAGCATCCACGGGTGGCGGCGGGCCTCCCGGATGCCGTCGGCGAACTCGGCGACGAGGCCCGTACGCGCGATGGCGGGGCGCGGCTGCCCGGCCGAGCCCTTGGGCGGCACGAGCGCGGCGCACAGCCAGGCCACGGCGGTCACCGCCAGCAGCGCGCGGGCGTCCAGGAGCAGTGACGCGAGCGCGGTGAGACTCGGCGCGACCAGCGTGGTCACCCTGATCGCCAGCGTGGTGGCCGCGTTGGCCTGCTGCCGCCCCTGCTCCGGCACCACCTCGGCCACGAGCGCCTGGAACGCGGGCCGGCAGGCGCCCTGCCCGGCTCCGACGATCGTGGCGGCCACCGCCATCAGCAGCAGCGACCTGCCCATGCCCACCGCGATCATCGGTGTGGCGACACCGGCCGTGACGCACGACCAGAAGACCACGGCACGGCGCGAGTGCCGGTCGGCGAGCACACCGGCGACGGGGACCGCGGCGAGGAACCCCGCCGTCCTGGTGGCCAGCACGACGCCCAGTTCGACGGCCGTGATCGAGCGTTCGAGCACCGCGAGGCCCAGGACGAACGGCAGCGCCCACATCGCGAGACCCGACGCCGTGGTGCCCGTCCACAAGCGCAGGAAAGACGTGTTCCGGAAGACGGAGGGTGCGGCCGGCACGGCATTCTCGGTCACTTGGCTCACTCCGGGGTCGACGACCTGAAGACCAAGATCCCACCTGCGACCGCTCCTGACCACCGCCCGTCAGCGGTCAGGAGCAGGTCCGCCAGCACGACGGACGGCCACTCCCCCGCGCCTGACCGGGAGTGGCCGTCCGTTGTGGACGGTCGTCAGCCGATCTTCTCGATCCGCGCGCGGCGGATCAGGAACTTGCCGGGCTCGCGAACCTGTTCGAAGGCGGCGTTGTTGAGCAGCGCGCAGCTACCCGACACCGACGCCACCTTGACGGTGGTGGACTTGTTGTTGTCCAAGTTCGTCACCTTCAGCGTGGTGCCGATCGGGAACTCGCCGCTCGACGCGGCGGGCGCGCCGCCCTCGCCGGACAGCGTGACGGTCGAGCCGGCGCAGACCTGCTGGCCGGTGGCGCCGGTGCCCTCCTCGGCCGCGGGCTCTTGCGGGGCGGGCTGGGCCGTCGCCTGGCCCTGGTTGCCCTGGCCCTGGTCGGCGTTGCCCTGGTCGGCGTTGCCCGCACCCTCGCAGCCCGCCGCCGCGCGCCGCTGCTGGATGAGGTCGACCACCGCCTGCCGGTTCGCGATGCGGGCCTCGGACTGCGCGTCGGGGCTGGCCTTCTGCCCCGCGATGAAGTTCAGGTTGTTCTGCAACGCCTTGTCCAGCCCGCCGCAGTCCTCGCCGGACGTGGCGGCCTGGCCCTTCGCGGGCTGCGCCTGGACGTCGGCGCCGCACCCGGCCGCCGCGCGCCGCTGGTTGATGAGGGTGACGACGGCCTGCCGGTTCGCGATGCGGGCGTCCGACTGGGCGTCGGGGTTGGCCTGCTGCCCGGCGATGAAGTCGAGGTTGTTCCGCAGCGCCTGGTCCAGACCGCCGCAGTCCTCGGCCGCGTTCGAGTTGGTGCCGCTGAAGGCGAAGAGGCCGCCGGCGACAGCAGCGACCGCGAGCGTGGCGCCCGCGCCGATCATGGCGGGCTTGCGGTGTCGAGCGCCCATTCGATTCTCTCCTCGGGGTCGATCGGTGTTGTACCGATGACTACGGGGAGGTCACGGACGGGGTTCACACCGGGCTGGATCATGGTGGATTTAAATTCGCTTAAGGTTCGGCAGGCACTTCCGGAGTGGCGCTCGGGCCACCCCATCCGCAGCTCAGACGCCGTGGAGAGATGCCCTGCCCTCAGTAGCCGGCGCGCACCCCCAAAGACCGAAAGATGCGCTTTCAGGCCAGGTGCGGATGGCATTGCCTCTCCGAGTACGTATGGAGAACCGCGCCATTGCCCGCGATTCACGGGGATGAGTGCGGAGTCGTCACCGCAGCTCGCGCACCGGCGCTCCCGCCAGGAAGGCGTGGATGTCCTCCACGGCCTCGCGGAAGTAGACGCGGTAGTTCTCCTCGGTGACGTACCCGAGGTGCGGGGTGGCGAGCACGTTCGGCAACCTCCGCAGCTCGTCGTCCAGCGGCAGCGGCTCCACCTCGAACACGTCGAGACCCGCACCGGCGATCCGCCGCTCCCGCAGCACCTCCAGCAGTGCCGCACCGTCCACAACGGCCGCTCGCGAGGTGTTCACCAGGAACGCCGACGGCTTCAGGCACGCCAGGGCCGCCGCGTCCACCAGGCCGCGGCTGCGGTCGCTCAGGACGACGTGGATCGAGGCGAAGTCGCTCTGCGACAACAGCTCGTGCAGACCGGACGCCAGCCGGACGCCCTCGGGCCCGGTCCGGTCGGCGGTGAGGTTCGGGCTCCACGCGACGACGTCCATGCCGAACGCCTTGCCGACGCGGCCGACCGACCGGCCGAGGTGGCCGAAGCCGAGCAGGCCCAGGGTGCGGCCGGCGAGGTCGGCGCCGATGGTGCTCTGCCACGGGCCGCCGGCGCGGAAGGCCGCGTTCTCGGCGACCAGGTTGCGAGCGAGGCCGAGGATCAGCGCCCAGGTCAGCTCCGTGGGCGGGGTCTTGGCGCTGCCGGTGCCGCACACCGTGACGCCGCGGTCGCGGGCCGCGGCGAGGTCGATCGCGGCGTTGCGCATGCCGCTCGTGACGAGCAGCCGCAGCCGGGGCAGCCGGGCGAGGAGATCGGCGGTGAACGGGGTCCGCTCGCGCATGATCACGACGCACTCGGCCTCGGCCAGGGCGGCGGCCGGGTCGTCCAGGTGCTCGCGCAGCACCGTCACGTCGAGGCCCGACCAGTCGGCGGCCGCGAGGGCCACGCCCTGGTAGTCGTCCAGCACCACGCACTTCATGAGCTGATCATGTCAGAGTGGGGCATGGGGGATTTTCAGCTCGCACAGGCCAACATCACGATCGGCCGGTGGTCGTTCGACCACCCGCGGATGCGCGGGTTCACCAACCGGATCGACCCGGTCAACGACCTCGCGCACCGGGCCCCGGGGTTCGTGTGGCGGCCGTCGGCCGAGCAGGCCATGGCCGACCTGCGCGCGCTCGGGCGCGATCCGTGGCGCGAGGCGTTCAACATGAGCGTCTGGGAGTCCGTCGAGGCGTTGTGGGAGTTCACCTTCAGCGGTGTCCACCTCGAGGCGGTCAAGCTGAGCGCCCGGTGGTTCGACCCCGAGACGGCGGCGGACGTGATGTGGTGGGTGCCCGCGGGCTACCGGCCCACCGTCGGGGAGGGGCTCGCCAAGCTCGACCTGGTGCGGGCGAACGGGCCGACGGCGGACGGCTTCACGTTCCGGCGGAGGTTCCCCCCGCCGGACTTCCTGGAGTGATCTCCCCGCCGGGGCGATCAGCCGGGGCGATCAGCAGTTGGGGCGCGTCGTGTTGCCGGCGAACCGCTCGCCGAGCCAGTTCATCGCGTTCGAGCCCCACGCGCTCACCGCGGCGACGTGACCGAGCAGCGGCAACGGCGTCCACTGCACGTCGGCGCCCAGCGAGCACCACCGCGACCGCAGCGCCTGCCCCACGCCGAACGGGATCAGCTCGTCCAGCGTGCCGTGGTAGAGGTACACGGGCGCGGCGGGCCTGACCGAACCGAGCGCGTTCTCCCCCAGCCGTTGCTGCCACACCGGGTCCTGGATGACGTTCGGCCGGGTCGTCAGCGAGTCGAGCCGCGTGAACGGCGCCACGAGGGCGATCTCGGCGACGCACGAGTTGCGGATCCGGTCGATGACCTGGGTGCCGCGGGCGTTGAGCACCGACGCCAGCGGCAGCTCCGGGTAGGCGGCGGCGTATCCCGCCGCCGCCGCGAAGACCAGGCCCGAACCGGCGTTGCCGTCGTTGAACTTCGCGACCGCGTTCAGGTCGGCCGGCACACCGCCCGCCGCCACGCCGACGACGTTCACCGAAGGCGCGTAGGACTTCCACTGCTCGGCGGCGGCCGACGCGGCCTGACCACCCTGCGAGTAGCCGAAAACACCGACCGGGGCGTCAGCGGACAGACCGGGGATGCCGCTCGCCGCCCGCGCCACGTCCAGCAGGGCGCGGCCTTCGGAGCGGGCAACCGCGTAGGTGTGGTCCCCCGGCGTGCCGAGGCCTTCGTAGTCGGTGACGGCGACCGCCCAGCCCTTGAACATCGCCTGCGCGAGGAAGGCCGTCTCGACCTCGGTGCCGTTCTGCAGCTGCTGCGACGGCGCGCAGCGGTCGGCCATGCCCTGCGTGCCCATCGCGTACGCCACGATCGGGCGCGGGCCGTTGTTCCACGGCAGCGGCGAGACCAGCACCATGCCGGACACGACGGTGCCGGTGCCCGTCGCGGAGGTCGAGCGGTAGCGGATGTCGTAGGCCTTGACCGGAGCGGGCAGCAGTCTCAGCGGTTCCGGGTGCCACGCCACCTCCCGGCTGCTGACCAGGTCGCCCGGCGCGGCCGCCTGCGCCGGCGGAGCGAGGGCGAACAGGAGCAGGACGGCGGCGAGCACGGCACGGAGCTGCATCGGTGGGACCCCTTTGTGGTAACCGGCGTGACCGCAAAGTAGGGCCGAACGTCGTAACGGGGCAATAGGGCGTTCGGGTCATGGCTTCGCGCCGGACCGGACTGGGTCGTGGCCCGGGCTACGGGTTCACGGCCAGGAACAGGAACGCCGCCAGCAGCACCAGGTGGACACCGCCCTGCAGCCTCGTGGCGCGGCCCGGCACCACGGTCAGCACGCTGACCAGGACCGTGAGCAGCAGCAGGATCATCTGCGTCGAGCCGAGCCCGAGCAGCAGCGGGCCGTCGAGCCAGATCGTGGCCAGCGCGATCGTCGGGATGGTGAGGCCGATGCTCGCGATCGCCGAGCCGTAGCCGAGGTTGAGACTCGTCTGGATGCGGTCGCGCAAGGCGGCGCGCGCGGCGGCGATGGTCTCGGGCAGCAGCACCAGCAGGGCGATCACGACACCGACGAACGACGGCGGGAACCCGGCCGCCCGCACGCCGGCCTCGATCGCGGGTGACTCGATCTTCGCGAGGCCCACCACCGCGACCAGCGCGACGAGCAGGAAGCCCAGCGACGCGAGCGCGGCCTTCCCGGACGGCGCCTCGGCGTGCTCGTCGGCCTCGATCACGCCGTCCTCGTCGACCGGGAGGAAGAAGTCGCGGTGGCGGACGGTCTGGGTGAAGACGAACAACCCGTACAGGGCGAGGGACGCGAGCGCGGCGAACGCGAGCTGCGGACCGGAGAACTCGGGGCCGGGCGTGGTGGTGGTGAACGTCGGCAGCACCAGCGTGAGCGCGGCCAGCGTCATCACCGTGGCGAGCGCGCCGCCGCTGCCCTCGGCGTTGAACAGGGTGGTGCCGTGCTTGAGCGCGCCGAGCAGCAGCGCGATGCCGACGATGCCGTTCGTGGTGATCATGACCGCCGCGAAGACGGTGTCGCGCGCCAGTGACGACGCCTCGGGGCCGCCGGACACCATCAGCGTGACGATCAGGGCCACCTCGATGATCGTCACCGCCACCGCGAGGACCAGCGACCCGAACGGCTCCCCGACCCGCAGCGCCACGACCTCGGCGTGGTGCACGGCGGCGAGCACGGTCCCGGCGAGGACCAGTGCGACGAGCGCCACGAGCACGGGGGCGAGCTCCCGTCCCCACGTCAGGACGAGCAGCAGCACGCCGAGCGCGGGGGCGATGGTCGTCCAGGAGAGCAGGGGGAAACGCGAGGTGGCGGCCATGATCTCACCCTCGCACACCGCTCAGGCCACCCGCCATTCGGCGCAACACCGTTCCGGGTGCGCAGAAATGTGGAGCGGAGCGCCCCTGCCGCGCCCCGCTCCACATTGATGGCCGGTGTCCTTTCGATTCCTAGAAATCGAACAGGGCACCGGTGTGCGCCAGCATGACGCACGAGTTCGGATAAGTGTGCACCTGGTGCACGGGTGCACCGCGCCAGAAACCGGACATCGACACTTCGACCGGCGCGTGGTGCAGCGTGCAGGCCCTGCCGTCGGCCTGCATCGACCCCAGGTCGGCACCGGTGGCCGCCAGCGTCGCGCAGGCGAGGGCCCTGAGCGGGTGGCTGTCACCCCGGTCGCAGGTCAGGACGGTCGCCTTGAAGGCGTTGCCGTCGAACTCGGAGTACTGCGCCGTCAGGACCAGAACGGTGCCCGCCGGTGCGGCGGGAGCGGCCTGGGCGGTGCCGGCGAAGGTGAGAACAGAAGCGAGGAGTGCGACGAACGTGAAAATGCGGGCGGACATGAAAGCGGTCCTCCTGAGACCTGGTGCAAATCGGGCCGGTTCTCGGCCGCCGCAGATGTTGCCACCACGTTTCGGCGCCGCGAAAGGGGCCAGGAACTGTTCACCGATCACATTCGCGCGCCCTGCGAAAGCACGACTGGGCCGAACGGATGTGTTGTGCGCCACGTTCGCCGGGACACGGCTGCCGAGGGACTGTTACGGGTTGCTGACAGAGATACCCGTCCGCCGACGTATTATCCGAATCATGTCCAAGACCTCCAGACGCGTCGTGTTCGGCGTGCTGCTGATCGTCACACTCGTGGTTTCCGCCGGCGGCGCGCTGGGATACCTGGGCAGATTGACGCTCGTGTTCGACCGGCAGCCGGGAAAGCCGATCGCGATTGTCGAGGAGGTGCCGGGACCACCGGACGGTCCGCCGTGCCCGATCGACGCCCGCTACTTCGACGAAAAGCCGGAGGGGCTTCGCCCCGAGGTTCTGCAGGCTTGGCTCTCGTTGCGCGCCAAGGCCGCTGAGCAGGGCGTTCAGCTGTGCCTGAACGACGGCAAGCGCAGCCGCGGGCAACAGCAGGCCGAGTTCGACGAGGCCGTCGAGAAGTTCGGCAGCGCGGAACTCGCGTCGAAGTACGTGCTGAACCCGCCGGACCGGTCGATGCACGTGATCGGATTCGCGGTGGACGTGCAGCCGATCGAATCAGCGAAATGGGTCGAGAAAAACGGCGGCACCCTCGGCTGGTGCCGCCGCTACGAAAACGAGCAGTGGCATTTCGAGTACCACGCCGGCTACGCCACGGGCGGCTGCCCCGCACTGGTTCCGAGCGCGACCGGCGGCTGATCGTCCGTGCAAAGGTCTAGACGCCTGACCGCGTCCGAGGTTGCGCCGAAGTAATCTGACAACCCCGGTTACCAGTGGGGAGCACCTCTCCGTGGCACGTGCCTATGGCGGTATCTCGCCCGAGCAGCGCAGGGCGCAGCGCCGGGCGAGGCTGCTGCGCGCGGGGCTGGCGCTGTTCACCGGCACGGGCTTCGCCGCCACCCGGATCTCCGAGCTGTGCCGTGAGGCCGGCGTCTCCACGCGCACCTTCTACGAGGAGTTCGCCTCGAAGGAGGAGCTGCTGCGCGAGCTGCACGACCTCATCAACGCCACGGCGTTCGCCGAGGTCCGCTCGACGCTCGCCGCGCTGGAGACCGAGGACCTCGTGAGCAGGGTCACGACGCTGCTGGACGTGTTCGTGCGCACCGTGACCGCCGATCCGCGCGCTCCCCGGCTCAACTACGTCGAGGCCGTCGGGGTGAACGCGGAGATCGAGCGGCAGCACGTGCGGTGGGTGAGCACGTGGGCCGAGTTCATCGAGTCCGAGGCCCTTCGCGCCGCCGCCGCCGGAACGGCGCCACGGCGGTCCTACCGGCTGACGGCGATCGCGCTGGTGGGGGCGATCACCGGGCTGCTGCGCGAGTGGCAGGCGCACGAGCCACCACTCGCCGCCGACGAGATCGCCGCAGAGATCCGCGAGTTCGTGCTGGCGGCGATCACCCGGCCCCAGCGCGCGAGCCAGACCACGTGACAGCACCACCACGAGGCCGCCGGACAGCGCCGCGAGCGAGCTGGTCTTCCTGAGGTGGGAGCGGTCTACGCCCCGTCGGCGAGCCGGGCCAGCAGCTCCCGGAGGAGCCCGAGCTCCCCCGGCGTCAGCGGCACGTCCGAGCGCGCCACCTGCGCCAGCAGCACGCGAGCCGCCGACGCCAGGCCCGCCTCGCCGGCCTGCGCGACGAGCACCGACCCGAACACCGCCTCCCTGGTCCGCTCCGACAGCTCCACCAGGCCGGGGTTCGCGATCAGCAGGATCGTGGTGCCGACCGAGGCCGCGTGGATGGTGCGCACGGCGTCGTCCACCGGCATCGTGAGCAGTCCGGCCTCGCCGATCCGGGTGACGATCCGGCGCAGGATTCGTTCGCCCTCCAGCGATGCGGGGTGCTGGGTCGTCCGCGCACCGCCGTACATCAGGCCGTAGAGGGCCGGATTGCGCAGGCCGAACTCGACGTGACCGTCCCAGCCGCGGCGCAGGTCCTCGACGGGGTCGGCGGACGGCGACCGGTCGCGCTTCTCCCGCAGGTACCGGTCGAACCCCACCGCGACGACGGCGTCGAGCAGGCCCTTCTTGTCGCCGAAGTGGTGGTAGACCGTCGGTGGTGTCACGTTCGCCGCCGCGCACACGTCACGGATCGACGCGCCTTCCACGCCCGCCTTGTCGACCAGCTCGGTCGCCGCGGCCAGGATCCGGTCCCGCACCTCGCTCATGCGACAGAACCTATACAAGATCTTGTCACCGTCCTGGCGGCGGCCGGTGGCCATGCCGATCACCACGACGCCCGCTGAACCGGACAGGGCCCACCGTCCGTAGTCCCGGTCGTGATCCGATTCGCCGCCGTCGTCGCACTGGCCGTCTGCCTCGGGGCGTGTTCCGCACCGCCGGAGGAGACCGCCGCGCCGGAGGAACCCGAAGCCGCGGCCGGGCCGGTCGCGGGCCCGGTCCAGGTGCTGCCGGGTGACATCGCGACGCTGCGGGTGGAGCAGTCCCCCGCCGTCGGTCCCGTGGTCGCCGACCGCGACCACTACACGCTCTACTTCACCACCCAGGACGGCACCGACCCGCCAGCGTCGACCTGCCTCGAACCGGAGTGCACGCTGGTGTGGGCGCCGTTGCTCGCCAAGGGCGGCGAGATCGAGGCGCCGGAGCTCGCCCCGGAGCTGCTCGGCACGGTGCGGCGGCCGGACGGGCTGGAGCAGGTCACGATCGGCGGCAAGCCGGTCTACCGGTACGTCGACGACGAGGTGGCGGGCGACGCCACCGGGCACGGCACCGACAACCGCTGGTTCGCCATCGCACCGGACGGGGGCAAGGCCGGCCGCTGAACGCCGCCGCCTCCGCGCCGCACGACGATCGCGCGGCGTGACGCCTGGACCGCACACCGGAACCGGCTGTCCGAACGGGGCAGCCGGTTTATCACGTTCGGGTGTCTCAACCGATTCGTTTGTACCGGAAATCCCGAAACCGGTTTCGCCCGGTACCGGTTTCAGCTATGAACTGTGAGAGCGCTCCCATAGACGCTGCCGCCGCACGAGCCCTCTCGGAGACCACATGGATCGCGACGACGTGCCCTACCTCGACTCCACGCTGCCCACCCCGGAGCGGGTCGCCGACCTCCTGGCCCGCATGACACTGCCCGAGAAGGTCGGGCAGATGATGCAGCTGGACTCGAGGGAGGACCTGGACGACCACGTGCTGCGCAAGCACGTCGGCTCGATCCTGCACACTTCGCCCGAGCGTGTGCTGCGCGCGCAGGACCTCACCACGCAGACGCGGCTCAGGGTGCCACTGCTCATCGCCGAGGACTGCATCCACGGCCACTCGTTCTACGAAGGCTCCACGATCTTCCCCACCCAGCTCGGCATGGCCGCCACCTGGGACCCGGACCTCGTCGAGCAGGTCGCGCGGGTCACGGCGGTGGAGGCCTCGGCGACCGGCGTGCACTGGACGTTCTCCCCGGTGCTGTGCATCGCGCGCGACCTGCGCTGGGGCCGCGTCGACGAGACGTTCGGCGAGGACCCGGTGCTGATCGGTGAGCTCGCGGCGGCCATGGTCCGCGGCTACCAGGGCGACGGCCTCGCCGACGAGACGGCGATCCTCGCGACCGCCAAGCACTTCGCCGGCTACTCGGAGACCCAGGGCGGCCGGGACGCGAGCGAGGCCGACCTGTCGCGGCGCAAGCTGCGGTCGTGGTTCCTGCCGCCGTTCGAACGGGTCGCCCGCGAGGGCTGCGCGACGTTCATGCTCGGCTACCAGTCGACCGACGGCGTCCCGATCACGGTCAACTCGTGGCTGCTCGACGAGGTCCTGCGCGGCGAGTGGGGCTACCGGGGCACCCTGATCACCGACTGGGACAACGTCGGGCGGATGGTCTGGGAGCAGAAGCTGCAGCCCGACTACGCCCACGCCGCCGCGGCCGCCGTCAAGGCCGGCAACGACATGATCATGACGACCCCGCAGTTCTTCGAGGGCGCTCTGCAGGCCGTCGAGGACGGCCTGCTGGCCGAGTCCGACCTCGACCGCGCCGTCACCCGGATCCTGACGCTCAAGTTCGACCTGGGCCTGTTCGAGAACCCGCGCAGGCCCGACGCCGAGCGCCAGCGCGTGATGATCAACCACGACGACCACGTGGCGTTGAACCTGCAGGTCGCGCGCCGTTCGCTGGTGCTGCTGCGCAACGACGGCGTGCTGCCGTTCAGCAAGGCGGAGGGCCGGATCGCCGTCGTCGGCCCGCTCGCCGACGACGCCCAGACCCAGCTCGGCGACTGGGCCGGCTCGTCCGGCCAGGCCGACTGGCTGCCGAACGGCCACCCCCGCGAGATGATCACCACGGTCCTCGACGGCCTGCGCGAGCTGTCGTCGCAGGAGGTCACGTACGCGCGCGGCGCGGACATCCTCACGCTGGAGCCGGACCCCGCCGGGGACACGTTCCCGGACGGCCAGCCGCGCCCGCCCATCGTGCGGCCGTGCCCGCCGGACGCGGACCTGATCGCCGAGGCCGTCGCGGCGGCCGAGGCGGCCGACTACGTGGTGGCCGTCGTCGGCGACCGCATCGAGCTGGTCGGCGAGGGCCGTTCCACCGCCACGCTCGACCTGATCGGCGGCCAGATCGCCCTGCTGGACGCGCTCGCCGCGACCGGCAAGCCCCTGGTCGTCGTGCTGCTCGCCTCCAAGCCGCTGGTGCTGCCCGAGTCGGCCCGCAACGCCGCCGCGCTGCTGTGGGTCGCCAACCCCGGCATGCAGGGCGGCCGCGCGATCGCCGAGGTGCTGCACGGCCTGGTCGAGCCCAGCGGCCGGCTGCCGATCTCGTTCGCGGCGCACGCCGGCCAGCAGCCGACCTACTACAACCAGATCCGCGGTCAGCACGGCACGCGCTACGCCGACCTCACGCAGGAGCCGGCGTTCGCGTTCGGCGAGGGCCTGTCGTACACCACCGTCGAGTACGGCGACCTGCACGTGGAGACGGCGGTGCTGCGCCCGGACGAGACCGTCAAGGCGTGCATCTCGCTGACCAACACCGGCTCCCGGCCCGCGCGCGAGACCGTGCAGGTCTACGTCAGCGACGCCGTCACGTCGGTGAGCTGGGCGGACAAGGAGCTCAAGACGTTCAGGCAGGTCGACCTGGCGCCGGGCGAGACGGTCGAGGTCGCCCTGGAGCTCCCGGTCGCCGCCTGCACGATCGTCGACGCCGCCGGCAACCGGGTGGTCGAGCCGGGCGAGTTCGTCCTCCTGGTGGGTCCGAGCTCGAAGGACCTCCGCCGGGCGGAGTTCACGGTCAAGCCGCAGTTCTAGGCGACGCCGAAGCCGCCGAGGGGACGGGGGACAATCGTGAGGTAGCGGGGAGGGACCTCCACCGCCCTCGTGATCGCCTTCTTCACCGCCGGGACCAGGTCGGCGTCGACGAGAGCGACAGCGGGCCTGCCCGGCGGGTCGACCAGCGTGCTCGCGCCGTGCGCCCCGGCGGCGAGCGCCGCGCGCACCACCGCGTCCTGCTCGGGATCCGGGTCCTGGGCGTGGTGGTACGCCGTCAGCTCCTCGCCGAGATCACCGGTCCCCGGGGTGAACGGGCGTTCCCGCTGCGGCTCGGCGCGCCGGATCCGCGTGTCGACCACCAGCAGCCGCCGGCCGGGCAGGTCGAGGTCCACCGCGGGCGGCTCGTCGAACCGCTCGCCCGCGAGGTCCCGCAGCGCCAGCGCGACAGCGGTGCGCAGTGCCTCCCCCGCGGACAGGCCGCTGCCCCGCGGCAGGTCGACGCTGCACATCAGCGTGGCGCCGCCGGAGCTGCCGGCCACCGGAGCCGCCCACGGCGGGAGCTCGTCCGAGGGCAGCACGGCGCGTTCGGCGGGCCGGTTCACCGACACCAGCTCGAGCCGGCCGTCGTCACGCCGGTCGCCCGCCACGATCGCGCCCCACTTGGCGGGCACCCGCACCGCGCCGCCGAGCAGGTTCAGCACCCCCGGCGCGTACCAGACGCCCTCGGCGGGCCGGCCGAAGGTGCGCCGGAACGCGTGCGGCACCAGCCTCAGCTCCGGCGCGATCTCCGGCCGGTCCGCGATGTCGGTCATGACGACGTCTTCCTGGCCAGGAGCCGGTAGGCGTTGCCGGTGCCGGTGCGGCGCGCCAGGAACCGGTTCACGGTCTGGTCCAGCGCCACGGCGACGAAGAACGCCGGGATGCCCAGCGACCACACCAGGAAGCTGCGGGTCCTGCGCAGCCGGACCCGCTCCGGGCGCCACGGCGCGGGCGTGCGCGGCGCGACGTTGCCGAGGAACAGCAGCAGCGCGAGCGTGAAGTCGTTGCAGAGGTGGGCTTTCGCGCGTTCGGTGGCCACTGTGGTCAGTCCGCGCTCGGCGAGGGCGGACTCCAGGTTGCCGATCGGCATCATGTGCTGGTGCTGCGGCTGGAACCACGGCATCCAGTACCGACCGAACAGCCGCCCGAGCCGCCACTCCGGGTCCGGCAGCTCGATCAGCAGGTACCCGCCGTCGGGCAGCACGTCCGCCGCGATGTCGAGCTCCTCCCACGGGTCGCGCACGTGCTCGAGGTAGTGGTGCATGCTGATCACGTCGTAGCGGCCCCTGAGCTCGCCCGCGAAGTCCTTGAAGCTGCCCCGGTAGGCCCGCTCGATCCGCCCGAGCCTGGCCGCGTCCTCGATGGCCGCGCCCTGGTCGAGCCCGTCGAACACCGTCGCCGGCAGCACCTCCTTGGCGCCCAGGCAGAAGTGCGCGTGGCCGGAGCCGACGTCGAGCCACCGCCGGGGTGTCGTGAACGGCTCGACCATGCGCGCCCGGCCGTAGTACGGCTCGGTCTTGCCGGAGAACACCGCCTCCGCCGACGTCTCGCCGAGACCGTCGTAGAAGTCGCGGTAGTAGAAGCCGAGACCTTCCTCGGACAGCCGCGGGTTCTGCCAGACGTGTCCACATCGGACGCAGCGGTCCATCGTGAACGTGCCGGGCTTGCGCTGCACCAGGTCCGTGGCAGTCACCCACCGCCGGAGGTCGGAGCCGCCGCAGGAGGGGCAGGTCTCGCGCCGGTCCTCGTGGAAGTCGCGGCCGCGGTTCTGCTCGTACCAGGGCGCGGCCTGCTCCAGGTGCCGGGCCTGGCGACGTTCGGCCGTGGACTTCCTGCCCCCGGCCGTGGCGAACCACAGGAAGGGCGTGCGCAGCGGCCGCGGCACCCACAGGTCGCGCGGTCGCAGCGGCGTTCCGGCGAACACCAGCAGCGGGTGCGCCCAGTACGCGGCCAGCGCGACGAGCCCCGACCGCCAGTCCAGGACCAGGGCGGCCACCACGGTCGCGTACCCGATGACCGAGCCGGCGATCCACAGCGACGGCCGCTTGCCGAGCTGGCGCAACGTCGCCGCGCGGTAGCCGAGGTCGTGCGGCCCGGCCTCGAGGCCCGGCGCGACCGCGATGCCGGCCCGCGCGTGCACGTGGTCCTTGACCCGCCGCACGAACGCGACGAACTCGGTCGGGTCGTCCGGGTCGACGTCCTCGCGGTACTCCTCGCGCACCAGCACGGCCTGCGCGGCGCTGACCCCGCGCGCCCACCGGTCGTCGCGGTACCGGGCCGGGTCGACCGCGCCGAGCAGGTCCAGCGCGGCCACCACCGGAAGGTCGGGCGGTACCAGGTCCACGAGGTCGTCGTCGGTCTCCCACGAGCCCCGTGGACGCACCCCGGTCGCGGTGAGCAGCGCGTGTTCGCCCGCGCCCGGCGCGAGCACCCGCAGCCCGGCCGCGCGGGAACGCAGGCGCAGGACGTCCAGCAGGACGACCAGCACCACCAGTCCCGAGATGATCATTCCGGCGAGCGTCACCCGGCCACCACCTTCTCCAGTAGGTCGGCCGCGGCACCCGCGCCGCCCGCCGCCGAGAACGACTCCCGCACCAGCTCCGCCGCGGCCGCGTACTCCGGCTCGTCCAGCACGGACTCCAGTGCGCTCCGCACCTCCGCGGCACGCGCCCGCGAGTAGGTCAGCCGCACGCCGGCCCCGGCCGCCACCACCTGGGCGGCCACCGTGGGCTGGTCGTCGCGGATCGGTGCGACGACCAGCGGCAGCCCGTGGGCCAGCGCCTCGCACACCGTGTTGTGGCCGCCGTGCGTGACGACGGCGTCCAGGTGCGGCATCAGCGCGAGCTGCGGCACGGCCGGTCGCACCAGCACGTTCGGCGGCGCCGGCCGCGGTGGCGCCACCATGACCACCTGCAGGTCGAGGTCCGCGACCGCGTCGAGCACCTGGCCGAGGAACCGTTCCCCCGCCGGGCCGTTCAGCGTGCCCAGGGAGACGAGGACCCGCCGCCCGCCGGTCAGCCGCTCCCACGGGAAGCCCACCCGCTCGACGCGGTGGGTCAGGGCCGGCCCGACGAACGCGACCTCGTCCCCGACCTCCTCGGTCACGAGCGCCTTGGAGCTGTAGACCAGCACGAGCCGGTCCGAGAACCGGATGTCACCGCCCGCGAAGCCGTGCAGCAGCCCGCGCACCCAGGCGTCGACCCTGGGCATCGTCCTGAGCGGGTTGACCAGCTCGGCGGAGGTGCTGGCCGAGGTCACCCACGGCAGGCCGGCGTTCTTCGCCACCAGCGGTCCCGCCAGCGCCTGCTGGTCGGCGACGACCACGTCCGGCTGGAAGCCCCGCACCGCGAACCGGGTGCCCGGCACCATCGCGTGCCCGAGCGGGATGAGGAACTCCTCCCAGAAGAACTTGAGCACCGCCATCCCGCGCAACGCGAGCCACCGCTGCCGCTTCGCGCGGATCTCGGCTTCCAGCCGGTCGTCGATCGCCGGGAAGACCAGCGCGCCGTCCGGCAGCAGGGGCGCGAGCGTGCCGGGGTGGCCGACCCACGCGACGTCGTGCCCGCGCGCCAGCAGCTCGCCGCCCACGGAGGCGGTCGGGTTGACGTGGCCGGTCAGCGGCGGCACCACGAACAGGAACCGGCTCATGACGGCAACCAGTCCAGCAGCACGCCGAGCAGCTCGGCCGTGGCCTCGCGCAGCACCGTGTGCCCCAGCCCGGGCACCACGTGCAACCGGCAGGACGGGATCCGCTCGCGCAGCTCCGCCGCCGCGCCGATGAGCTCCGACTCCGCGCCGTAGACGCCGAGCACCGGGCACCGCACCTGGGTGAGGTCGAGTTTCGCGGCGGAGCCGAGGTCGTCGATCAGCGTGGTGCCGTTGAGCAACGCGTCGGCGTTCACCGCGAGCTTCGCGACCTTGCGCTGCCCCAGCACCATCAGCTGGTCCTGCGTGCGGTCGAACTCGAGCCCCAGGGCGGCGACGGTCAGCGTGTTCGTGATGTCCTCGAACCACGCCTCGCCGACCACTCCCCCGACCGCGGACTCGACGAGCACGACACCGCCGACCCGTTCGGGCGCCACGACCGCGGCGTGCATCGCGACCACGCCGCCGTAGCTGTTGCCCACCAGGTGAACGGGCGCGGTCACCCCGATCGCGTCGAGCACGGCGATCAGGTCGAGCGCGCTCTCCTCCGGCGTGTACCCGGCGGGCGGCCGTTCGGACAGGCCGTGCCCGCGCAGGTCGAACAGCACGGTGCCGAAGCCGGCCTGCGCCAGCGGTGCGGCGAGGGTGTAGTAGAAGCTCGACAGGTTGTCCATCACCAGGCCGTGCACGAACACCACGACCGGCCGGTCCGCCGGCCCGAGCCGTTGCACGTGGAAGCGCAACCCCCGGGCGTGGACGTCAGACACGAGCCGTGATGTGGTCGACGAGCCGGCCCACGGACATCGCCATGATCTCGTCGATGTCCATGTCGGCGAGGAACGCCACGAGGTCGACGCCGTAATGGGCGTTGAGCTTGTCGGCCAGCGCCACGAACTCGATCGACTCGAGCCCGAGGTCGTCGCTGAACGTGGTGTCGCGGGTGATCTCCCCGACCGGCAGGAAGTCCGGCCCGACCACCTCGGCGATCATCTTGGCGACCTGCTGCAGCACCTCGTCCATCACTTCTCCGTCCTCACGCGGGCGGCGGCTTCGCCTTGTCCGGATACGACTTCGACCTGCGGCACGGCGAACGCGCCGCGCACCTTCCCGTCGGCGGTCACGGTCAGTTCCGCCGGGTAGACCGGCCCGGCCCCGCGGTCCCACAGCGACGCGCGCACGGCGTCCTTCACCGCGATCACCCGCAGCAGCCAGTCCCGCTGCGCCGGCACGTCCAGCCCGCCGTAGTGCTGCCGCTCGGCGGAGTTCAGGTACCGGCGCATGATCAGGTCCCTGGTCGCGCTGTCGGACCAGTTCTCCCGCACCCGCAGCCGGTCACCGTCCCTGGTGGACAGCATCTCGGTGCCGGGCCGGAGCTTCACCTGCCAGATCCGGTCGTCGGTGGTGAACCGGCGGGTGGTCCAGCCGGTGATCCGGCACCACAGCCGCCCGCCCGCGGTCAGCTCGGCGTCGGCGACCATGGTCTGGGCGGTCACCTCGCGGATCCACGCCGTGCAGCGGACGTCACCGGTGGGCGCCGGTCCGTGGAACGACACCTGGTCGATGCCGGTCGGCAGCACCGTCTGGTCGACCGCGTGCGTGACCTGCATCCAGTGGCCGATCAACTGCCCGGCGCTGTCCAGCAGGGCTCCCGGCGCGGGCAGCGGGGTCAGCACACCGGCGATCCCGTTGTCCGCCAGGCAGCTGATCTCCGTGACGCCCGCGAACGCCGGTCCGTGGAACATCCAGTTGTCCCGGTAGAGCTCGCCGGCGGACACCGGCGCCGCGCGGACACCGCGCAGCCGCTCGCCGGACAGCCCGGCGGGCACCGGCGCCATCAGCACGACGCCCTCGGCGTAGTCGCCGACCTTGACGACGACCCTGGCCGGGTTCTCCGCGCGAGCCGAGATCCGCGCCGTCGTCGCCGGCAGCGCCGTCAACCAGCGCTTCGCTCTGACCCCGGCGAAGCCGTGCACGGTGCCACCGGTGAGCCGGCGGGCGGCGTCGGCGAACACCTCCAGCAGACCGGTCGCGGGCACGATCGGGAACCCGTCGGCGAGGTCCGGCCAGCCCGGCGGTTGCGGGAACACGGAGTGGTCCACGAGCTCGGGCATGGTGCGCAAGGAGAACTCGCGGGTGAACGCCGCCTCGTTCGGCCGGAGCGCACCCGCGACCTCGCGCGCGACGGCGGTGGTGTGGGCGAGGAGCTTGCCGACCGCGGCCGCCATCGGGCCGTCGCCCGCGACGAGCACCGGTTCGGCGCCGAGCGGCTCCAGGGTGATCTTCGGCGTGCCGAGCCGCAGCGGGACCCGGTGGGCCGTGCCGCGCTTGAGCCCGAAGACCCACAGGGCCTCCGGCGCGATGTCGGCGTTCACGGCGAGGTGCGGGCGGTCGGACAGCGTGTCGCCGACGAACCCGGTCAGGCTGCCCTGACCGATCTGGACGAACGCGCGGAAGCCGTCGCGGTGCAGGCGTTCGAGCAGCGGCCGGAACCTCACCGGTTCGACGAGGTGGCGCAGGACGAGCTCCCGCACCTCGTCCACGCGCATCGGTGCCAGCGAGTTCGCCGACCACACCGGGACGTCCGGGGCGCGGACCGGTAGCCGGTCGAGCATCTCCTTGGCCCGCCCCAGGTACGGGGTGAGCGCCGGGGTGTGGAAGCCGGTGCGGAACGGCATGAGCTGCGCCATCACGCCGTTGGCCTTGAGAGTGGCGAGAACCTGGTCGAGGCGGTCGGCCGGGCCACAGATGACCGACTGGTGCGGGCAGTTGTCGTGGCTGACCGTCACGCCGTCGACCAGGTGCCGCTCGGCCGTGCCGGCGGAGCACCCCAGAGCGGCGTAGGCGATGTCGACGACCGCGACGGCGCCGGGGCCGAGCGCGGCGACGAACTCGTCGATCGTCGGGTAGATGCCGCCGACGACCATCGCGGTCCACTCGCCCATGCTGTGCCCGGCGAGGGCGCCGGGGGTGATGCCGAGCGCCATCAGCTCGCGCGCCTCGCGGCGGCCGTCCTGCAGCAGCTTGACCGCGTGGCCGACGACCTCCCCGCCGAACTCGCGCTCGAAGCCGGGGAACAGGAACGCGACCTGGTCGGTGCCGGTCAGCAGCGGTTGCGGGGAGAACCAGATGTCGTGGCGGCCCGGCCAGGCCTTGCCGCGGGCGAGCACGCGGGCGGCGAGCTCGAGCTTGCGCTCGTCCGGGTTGCCGATGGCGAGGCGGAACGCGCGGTCGGCGCTGGAGGTGCGGCGCTGTTCGAGGGCCCTGGCCAGGTCCTCCGCGGTGTCCGCGGCGAACGTCATGACCTGTTTGCGGGGCTTGGCGATCGTGTGGCCGTCCAGCACCGCGTGGGCGTTGATCCCGCCGAACCCGAACGCGTTCACGACCGCGCGGTGCGGCCCGCTCCACGCGCGGGCTTCCGCGACCGGCGTGAACCTGGTGCCCCGCAAGGAGCTGTGCGGCCGCTCGACGTGCAGGGTGGGCGGCAGCACGTTGTGGTGCAACGCGAGCGCGGCCTTGATCAGCCCGGCCATGCCGGCGGCGGGCATCGCGTGGCCGATCATCGACTTGACGGTGCCGATGCCGATCTCGTCGCCCTCACCGCCGAACGCGGCGATCATCGTCCGCAGCTCGGCGGCGTCACCGGCCGGGGTGGCCGTGCCGTGCGCCTCGATCAGCCCCGGACCGTCCTCGCGCGGGTCGAGACCGGCGTTGGCCCAGGCCCGTCGCACGGCGAGGAGCTGGCCCTCGGGGTTCGGCGTCATCATGCTCGTCGCACGGCCGTCGCTCGCGGTGCCGACGCCGCGGATCACCGCGTAGACCCGCTCGTCGCCGACGTCTTCGAGGCGCTTCAACAGGACCATGCCGACGCCCTCGGACAGCAGCGTGCCGTCCGCGCTCGCGTCGAACGGCCGGATGCGCTCGCTCGGGCTCAGCGCCCGGAGCTGCGTGAAGACGCTCCACAGCGTCGGGTGGTGGCAGACGTGCACGGCTCCGGCGAGCATGGCGTCCGCGCGGCCCTCCCGCAGCTCGCGGACCGCGTGCTCGACGGCGACCAGGCCGGACGCGCAGGCCGCGTCCACCGTGTACGCGGTGCCCCGCAGGTCGAAGCGGTTGGCGATGCGCGACGCCGCGAGGTTCGGCACCAGGCCGATCGACGACTCCGGCTGCTCGGGGCCGAGCTTGTCGCGGATGGCGCTGCGGACCGCGTCGAGGTCGCCCCCGGCGAGGGACGGGAAGAGGTCCCGCACGACCGACACGACCTCGTCGGCGAGCCTGACCCGCTGGTCGAGGCGGGCGCAGCCGGGCGTGAGGTAGCCGCCGCGGCCGACGACCACGCCGACGCGGTCCCTCGCCGGGAGCACCGCTTCGCCGCCGGCGTCCGCGATGGCCTCCGCCGCCGTGGCGAGCGCGAGGAGCTGGTCGGGCTCCGCACCGTCCACGGTGGACGGCATGATGCCGAACCTGGTCGGGTCGAACTCGGCGAGGTCGTCGACGAACCCGCCGCGGCGGCAGTAGAACCGGTCGCCGGTGGTGCTGTTCCGGTCGTAGTAGGTGGCCGGGTCCCAGCGGCCGCTCGGGATCTCCGCGATGGCGTCGACGCCCGCGGCGATGTTGCGCCAGAACGCCGGGGCGTCGGGGGCGCCGGGGAAGACGGCGCCGATCCCCACGATCGCTACGCCTCCCATCGGTAGACCACCTGCACGTCCTGGCCGGCGGCGATCTCGGCGAGCAGCGCGTCGACGCCGTGCCGCGGCTCGATCAGCGCGACACCGCGGCGCGCGTACTCGCCGGCGAGCCCGACGGCCATGCCCGCACCGGCCCAGGGGCCCCAGTCGACGGCGACGACCCGTCGTTGCCCGCCCCAGAACCGCGCCATGCGGTCGAGCGCGTCGTTGGCGGCCGAGTAGTCGGCCTGGCCGCGGTTGCCGAACACGCCGCTGACGCTGCCGAACAGGACCAGGAAGCCCTCGTCGAACACCGTGGCGGCGTTGACCTTCGTGGCCCAGACGCGGTCGAACGACTCCTGGGTCTTGGCCTCGATGAGCTTGTCGTCCAGCACGCCCGCGCCGTGGATGACGCCGTCGAGCCGCCCGAACCTCGCCTTGATGTCGCCGAGGACCTCACGCACCGCCTCGGCGTCGGTGACGTCGCACTGGTGGTAGCGCACCGAGGAAGCCTTGGCGCGCAGCAGTTCCAGCGTCCGGCGCACCTCGCGCCCGGCGAGCACCCGGCGTGCCGCGGCCGGGACGTCGTCCTTCTCCCCCAGCTCGAACAGCGCCCTGACGAGCTCCGGCTCGGTCGTGGCCGCGGCGAGCCGGTGGTCCTCCTGCGCGATCGGCGTGCGGCCGATCAGCTCGACGTGGCAACCGGTGCGCTCGGCGAGCTCCACCGCCACCAGCGCGGTGATGCCGCGGGCGCCGCCGGTCAGCAGCACGACGCTGTCGGCGTCGAGGCCCGGGTTGCCGTCAGCGAGGGTGCCGGGGGTGAGCTCCGCCGGTACAGCCTCGATCACCTGGCGCCGACCCGCGTGGTAGCCGACGACGGCCGGTCCCGGTCCGATCTCGGCGAGCAGCGCGGTGGCGATGTCGCGGTGGCTCTCCTTGGGGTTGACGTCGACCGCGCGCACGACCAGGTCCGGGTACTCGAGCGCGGCCGTGCGGACCAGGCCGTGCAGGCCGATGTCGGCCGGCAGCTCGTCGGGGGTGTGGTCGAAGCCGAACGTGCCGCCGCCGGTGGTCACCACGACGAGCGCGACGCCGTTCGTCAGGCAGGCCTTGACCTCGCTGAACGACTCCGGCAGCCGGGCACCGAGCCGGACCACGACGTCGACGCCGGTCAGGTCGGCCGGGAACGACGGCTCGACGCGCGGCCGGGCGGTGTGGCGTTCGAGCAGGTCGGCGAGCTCGAGGCCGATGCCGTTGTCGTCGATGATGAGCACGGTCTTCCCGGTGAGGTCGGCCGGTTCGGCCGGCTCGCACGGCACGACCTGCGGGACGAGCCGGACGAGCTTCCCTCCCGCCAGGGGCAGGGCCGGTGCGACCGGCGTGGCGGGGAGGGCCGAGGTGTCACCGAACCATTCCACGATCCCGTCGATCGTCTTGAGCTGCGCCAGCTCGTCGACCGCGCCGGTCGCCCCCAGCTCCTGGGCGAGCTCGCCGACGATCTCCGCGCGCTTGATGGAGTCGATCGACAGGTCAGCTTCGAGGTCCAGGCCCGGCTGCAGCACCTCGACCGGGTAGCCCGTGCGCGTGCTGATCGTCCGCAGCACGACGGCCCGCACGTCCTTGCCGGCAGGCGCGGCCACCGGTGCCGAGCCGAACCAGCCGACAATGCCCTCGATGGTCTTGAGCTGCGCGAGCTCGTCCACCGACCCGGCGGCGCCCAGCTCGGCCACGAGCTCACCGACGATCTCGGTCCGCTTGATCGAGTCGATCGACAGGTCCGCTTCCAGGTCCAGCCCCGGCTGCAGCATCTCCGCCGGGTAACCCGTGCGGGCGCTGATCGTCCGCAGCACGACCGAGGCCACGTCCTCCCGCGGCCCGGCCACCGGGTCCACCACCGGCTCCGCCACGACGACGGGCTGGTCGATCACCTGCCGGACCGGCTGCGCCGGCGACGCGGGCGCGGTGCCGAGGTAGCTCAGCAGGACGTCGCGCTGGGCGCTCACGGCGTCCCGCATGCCGTCCAGGAACTTCTCGACGAGCTCGTCGCGCCCCACTCCCGCTCCCACCCGCAGCGTCGGGAACTCCGTCGCGGGCCGCAGCCCGCCGGGCAGGGCATCGCCGTTCGCGTCCCGCACGAGTCCTCCATCCACGTACCACCTGGGCCGCGGCGGCACGGCCGTCGCCGGTTCGGCCCTGTCCTCGAACAGCGGTGCGGTGTCCACCTCGACACCGGCGACCGCGAGCGCCGCGAGCGTGCGCAGGAACGTCACGTGGTCGTCGCAGCGCAGCGCCTGGTGCGGCCGGTCGCCGAGGGTCCTGCCCACCAGCGAGGTCAGCACGCCGCCCGGCCCGGCCTCGACGAAGATCCGCGCGCCGGCCTCGTACATCGACTCGACCTGCTCCACGAACCGCACCCGGCCCGCGAGCTGCGCGGCCAGTCCTTCCCGCACGTCGGTGTGCGGCCGCGCGGACGCGTTGGACCACACCGGGAACCGCGGCTCGCGCGGGGACACCGCGGCGAGCCGGTCCGCGAACCGCTCGCGGGCACCCGCCATCAGCGGGCTGTGGAACGCGGCGGCGACCGGGATGCTCTTCACGGTGAGCCCGGCGTTCTCCAGGACCGCCACGGCGTCGTGCACGGCCGCGGTCGGTCCGGAGATCACGACCTGCTCGGGCGCGTTGTGGTTGGCCACCACGACGTCCGGCGGCAGCAACGCCTCGACCTCGGCCAGTGGAGCGGACACCGCGGCCATGGTGCCGGGGTCCTCGCCGACGGCGTCCAGCATCGCCTCGGCCCGTGCGGCGCTGAGGTCGAGCAGCTCGTCGGGCCCGAAGACGCCGGCCGCCGACAACGCGACCAGTTCGCCGTAGCTGTGGCCACCGGCCAGGTCCGGCCGCACACCGACGGAGTCGAGCAGCGCGGTGACCATGAGCCCGGCGATGCCGAGCGCCGGCTGCGCGTTGCGGGTGTCGGTGATCTCCGCGCGCTGCCTCGCGATGTCCTCGGCGGTGAGCGCGGCTGGCGGGTACATCACCCGCTCGTACCGGGTGTCCACGAAGTCCTGCAGCCGTGGGAAGGCCGTGAGGAGGTCCAGCAGCATGCCCGGTCGCTGGCTGCCCTGGCCGGGGTAGAGGAACGCGATCTTCGGGCGCTCCCCCGAGCGCAGCAGGACCGTCTCGGACGAACGCCAGGCCTCGACGTCCGCGAGCGCCGCGCGCAATCCCTCGTGGTCGCTGACCACGAACGCCGCCTGGACCGTGCCGCCGGTGCCGCACGCCGCGGCCAGCGAGCGCAGCGGCGTCCGATCGTCGGCGAGCGCGGCCAGCCGGGCGGCTTCGCGCCGGGCGGCGGCCTGGTCCTCGCCGCGGATCAGGAACAGCTCGGCCGGCCAGACCGTCAGGCCGTGGCGCGGCTCGTCGGCGCCGGAGTAGCCGGCGAGCACGGTGTGGAAGTTGGTGCCGCCGAAGCCGAACGCGCTCACGCCCGCGACCCGGTTCCTGCTCGCCCAGGTGCGGTGTCCGAAGGCGAACGGGCTGGTCCGGGCGTCCCAGAAGGCGTTGGGCTGCTTGACGTGCAACGTGCCGGGCCGCACACCGGTGTGCACGGCCAGCGCCGCCTTGATCACGCCGGCGAGGCCCGCCGCGCACTTGGTGTGGCCGATCTGCGACTTGACCGAGCCGATCGTGCAGGCGCCGGGCTCGACGCCGGAGAACATCTTGGTGAGCGAGGCCAGCTCGGTCCGGTCGCCCACCACGGTTCCGGTGCCGTGCGCCTCGACCAGGCCGACCTCGGTGACCGGCACGCCCGCGGCGGCGTACGCCCTGCGCAACGCGCGCTGCTGCCCCTCCGGGCGCGGTGCGGTGAGGCCCAGCGACCGGCCGTCGCTCGACGCGCCGATGCCCTTGATCACCGCGTAGACCCGGTCGCCGTCCCGTTCGGCGTCGGCCAGCCGCTTCAGCACGACGCAGGCCACGCCCTCGCCGAGCGCGATGCCGTCCGCCGCCGAGTCGAACGTGGCGCACCGGCCCTTCGCGGACAACGCCTTGACCGAGGCGAACATCTGGTAGTCGTGCGCGCTGTTGTGCAGGTCGACCGCGCCGCACAGGACCATGTCGCTGGTGCCGCCGACGAGCTCCTTGCACGCCACGTCGAGCGCGGCGAGGCTGGAGGCGCAGGCGGCGTCGACGGTGTAGTTCGCGCCGCCGAGGTCGAGCCGGTTCGCGACGCGGCCCGCGATCACGTTGCCGAGCACGCCGGGGAACGAGTCCTCGGTGAGCGCGGGCAGGTGGTCGTCGAGGCCGGTGATGCCCAGGGCGGGCAACGCGCTGCGGACCGTGTAGGCGTTGGCGAGGTCGGCACCGGCCTCCGCGCCGAAGATCACCGACGTGCGTTCGCGGTCGAAGACCCTGGTCTCGTAGCCCGCGTCCCGCAGGGCCCGCGCCGACACCTCCAGCGCGAGGAGCTGCGCCGGTTCGACGGAGGTCAGCGAGGTGGGCGGGATGCCGTAGGCGAGCGGGTCGAACGCCGTGCGCGGCAGGAAGCCGCCCCAGCGGAACGGGCTGCCGTAGCGGTCGGGCGACCAGCGGTCCGGCGGGACCTCGGTGATGGAGTCGGTGCCGGCGAGGACGTTCGCCCAGAACTCGGCGACGTCGCGGGCACCGGGCATGATCGCGGCCATGCCGACGATGGCGACGTCCAGCGGCCGCGGCCCGGCCTCCTCGGCACTGCCATCGGGCAGCACACCGGAGACGATGTCCTGGTGTAGCCGGGCGATCGTGGTGCGTTCGGACCGGAGGGTGGCGACCTGACCGATCATGAACATGCCCTCGCGGCGCTGCTCGTCCTCGCCGACCTCCGTGAGACCGCTCTCTCCGCGGACGAGGCCGCGGCTGGCGAGCCGGAGCCGGCCGAGGTTGAGCTGCTCGAGCCGTTCCCAGCTCTCCTGCTTCGGCAGGCCGGCCAGCTCCGCGCGGGCCTGCTCGAAGGTGTCCACGTAGGACGTCCGGGCGCACCGGACCGCGTGACCGGGCGAGGTCTCCAGCAGCGCGGTGTCCTCGCACTCCAGGGCGACCTGCTGGAACACCGGCTCGATCGCACCGTGCGCGACGGCTTCCTCGGTGAACAGGTAGGCCGTGCCGACCAGCACGCCGATGGCCGCGCCCCGTGCCGCGAGCGGCGCGGTCATCGCGGAGATCATCGCGGCCGACCGGGCGTCGTGGATGCCGCCCGCGAACAGGGCGGTGACGTCGCCGAGCTCCTTCCCGCGGCCGCGCAGCACGTCGATCTGCTGCTGCCACAGGGTGAAGCTGGTCCTGGGCCCGGTGTGCCCACCGCACTCCGAGCCCTCGAAGACGAACTTGCGCGCGCCCTCGTCGAGGAACCGGCGCAGCAGGGCGGGTGACGGCGCGTGCAGGAACGCCTCGATGCCGGCGTCCTCGAGCTGCTGCGCCTGCGCGGGAGTGCCTCCGGCGACGATCGCGTACTTCGGACGGACCGCGAGCACCGCCTCGAGCTGCCGCGCCCGCAGGTCCGGTGGCGCGAACCCGAGGAGGCCGACGCCCCAGGGCCGGTCGCCGAGCTTCCCGGCGGTCTCGTCCAGCAGCTCCCGCACCGCCGCGCCCTCCATCAGCGCGAGCGCGAGGAACGGCAGCGCGCCGCCCTCGGCGACGGCCGCGGCGAACGCCGGCTGGTCGCTGACCCGCGTCATCGGGCCCTGGGCGATCGGGTAGCGCAGGCCGGGTACGCGGTCGCAGAACGGCCCGCCGGCCCGGATCGGGCGGTGCTCGCCCGCGTGCGCGAGATTGTCGCGAATCCCCCGCTGAATCGCGCCGACGAGGCCTCCGGCGGTACCGAACGAGACGCGGTTGAATTCGGCGAACGCGCCTTCTTGACCAATTTCGAGCGTGTTCTGACGAACATGCACCCGCAACCCGGCGTTCACCACCGTGTCGGCGCCGTCCATCACGCGGACCGCGTTGACAATTTCCCCGGAAATGTGTTTTCGCACCTCCGCGACGAGCGTGAGCTGGCCTTCCAGCACCACGCCGCGCGCGCCGCCGGCGATCGCCGCGGCCGCCGTGTCCGGCCCGATCGATCCAGCCGCCCAAACGGGCAGATCGGTCAGCGCGAGCACCTGCTGGAGCGCCACGAACGCGGGCGAACCGCCGACCCGGCCGCCAGCCTCGGCGCCCTTGGCGATCAGCCCGGCGGCACCGGCCTCGATCGCCGCGACGGCCTCGGCCACCGAGGTGACCACCGCCAGGATACGACGTTCACGCAGGTCAGGGTGCTGAAGAAGGTGCTCTGCCGGATCGTTTCGGCAGAGGTCGACGACCACGGTGTCGACGGTCTCGGGCAGAGGAACGGTCAACGGCCCGTGCAGCCGGACGCCGAACGCGCCGGCGTGGCGCGCGGTGACGCGGGCGAGGTCGGCCGCGGCGTTGGGCCCGAGGTCGAGCACGCCGAGCGCGCCGGCGCGTTCGGCGGCGACCACCAGGGCCGGGTTGGGGGTGCTGAAGGGACTCAGGCACAGCACCCGTTCTCGATCCGACGACATGTTCACTGCGCTCGCTTCCTCACCCTGCAGGGTGGGGAGAAAGGAATTCAGCTCGGGTTACTACTGGCCGGTACAGTTAGTGCGCAGTCACCGTACGCACAGATCGGAGGCGCCGTCGAGAGGCGTAGTGAAACTTTCTCATCTACGTAACCTGACGAATGACCCCAGATGGCGGGGCGCATTACGCCGGTTCGCGGATGGCGCTGTGTGCTATGGCCTCGGGCCGAGCGGCCACGCCCGGCCGGGCGCTCGGCCCGCGAGGTCATCCGGTGGTCCGGCGCGCCCGCGGGCGATCCACTCCAGGAGGCTCCGCGGGCCGGGAACGATCTCGACACCCCGAGCACACGGCGTCTCACCCGGCAGCGTTCACGCCCACAAGCCTCGTCTGTCCATAGTGGACTACACGGCCGAACGGCGTGGACGGCGCCGGTAGCATCGCGGCGTGGACCTGGAGAACACCGCCGCCCGGCTCGGAGTTCCCGTCGAACAGGTGGAGCGCGTGCACCGCCTCGCCGGTGACCGGCCGGCGGCTCCGCTGCCCGCGAAGGCCGACGCGCCCGCCCTCCTCGACCGGCTCGGGGTGCGGCCGGACGACGCCGCCGAGGTCATGGCGGGCTGGCCGGACCCGGGCTCTCCACTGTGGACGGAGGAGCTGCGCTGGCTGCTCGACCGCTCGACCGCCCTGGTGCGCGCCGATCTCGGTGGCCACGACTGGCTGCCACCGGGCCCGGAGCTGCCGCGTGCCCGGGGCCTCGCCTGGCGGCACCTCTACGTCTACGCGTACCTGGCCTTGGTCGGCGACGCCAGGACCTACCACCGCGACCACGGCATCGCCGACGCCGTGTCGTGGGCAACGCTGGCGGACCTGGGCCGCAACCTCGCGATCGACCGGCGGATGCGCGGCGAGGGGTGGCCGGTCATGCAGAGCTGGCTCACCCTGCACTCCCGCGGAGGCGTCTACGAGCTCGGCCGGCTGCAGCACCACCGCGGTGGCTCCACGATCGGCCTGCACATCCCCGACTCGGGACCCTTGACGCCGCAGGCGGTCGACGCGTCGCTCGACGAAGCCCGCGCGTTCTTCCCGCGGCACTTCTCCGACGAGGAGTACGCGGAGTTCTCCTGCGGCTCGTGGCTGCTCGACCCGCAGCTGCTGGAGTACCTGCCCGCGGACTCCAACATCGTCCGCTTCCAGCAGAGGTTCGAGCTGGAGCCCTACGCCGAGCCGGAGGGGATCGACGCCGACGTCGAGGTGCTGCGCTTCGTGTTCCGCACCCTGACCACCCCGCTCGACGAGCTGCCCCGCCGCACGGTGCTCCAGCGCGCCGTCGTCGACCACCTGCGGGCCGGCCGCCACTGGCGGTGGCGGAGCGGTCGCTTCCCGATCCAGCCGTAGGTGTGGCGGGCGTTGCCGGCCCGCAACGGGTTGGTGTCGCGGTAGTACGGCAACGCCGACACGGCGAACTCCAGCGCCCAGCCCCGCGCCCGCACCCACGCGGCGTCGCCGAACTCGTCCAGCTCGCGCCGGAACCGCGCACGGCCGCGGGCGTCGAGCACCTCCTGCCACAGGGCGAGCAGCCGCGGGTCGCCGCCGAACCTGCGCACCACCGTCCAGTGGCGGGGGTGGATCTCGGTGGGCTCGCCCGGTTCCAGCGGTTCGGGCACGGCGGCCAGGAGGCCGTCCCGGCGCGGGAACCGCGTGCGGATCAGCTCCCGCACCAGTGACCCGCCCGACACGCCGTCGTACATCTAGCAGCTCCCCCAGAGTTCGCGTGTCCCGACGCGACACCAGGCCTCCGCACGGAGCAACCCCGTTACCCCCGTGGTCCAGAAGCTGTGGATTCCACTACTGGTCGGGCTGTTCGAATGTGCGAACGGGGAGCACCGCCGGATTCGGACTGACGGAGCGCAAAGCATGAGCAACTCCAGTGACAAGGTTGTCGAGGCGCTGCGTGCGGCCATGAAAGAGGCCGATCGCCTACGCCGTGCCAACCGGCAACTGGTATCCGCGGCGACCGAACCGGTCGCGATCATCGGCATGGCCTGCCGCTTCCCCGCCGGGATCGCGTCACCGGAAGACCTGTGGGAGCTGGTGTCCAGCGGCAGGGACGCCATCACCGGTTTCCCGGCCGACCGCGGCTGGGACGTGGACTCGTTGCTCGGCAGCGGGGTGGACGCCCGCGGCAACAGCGTGTCCGTGCAAGGCGGCTTCCTGCACGGCCTGGCCGACTTCGACCCGGCCTTCTTCGGCATCTCCCCGCGCGAAGCGGTGACGATGGACCCGCAGCAGCGCCTGCTGCTCGAGGTTTCCTGGGAAGCCCTGGAACGCGCCGGCATCGACCCCTCCTCGCTGCGCGGCTCCCGCACCGGCGTCTACGTGGGCACCAACGGCCAGGACTACGAGCACCTGCTGATCCGCGGCCTCGACGACGCCACGGGCGACGTCGGCACCGGCATCGCGGCCTCCGCCGAGTCCGGGCGCATCTCCTACGCCTTCGGCTTCGAGGGCCCGACGATGACCGTCGACACGGCCTGCTCCTCGTCCCTGGTCTCGCTGCACCTCGCCGTCAACGCGCTGCGCGGCGGCGAGTGCTCGCTGGCGCTGGTCGGCGGCGTGAACGTCATGTGCACCCCCGGTTCCCTGGTCGAGTTCTCCCGCCAGGGCGGTCTGGCGCGGGACGGCCGCTGCAAGGCCTTCTCCGACGACGCCGACGGCACCGGCTGGTCCGAGGGCGTCGGCGTGCTGGTGCTGGCCCGCCTGTCCGACGCCCTGGCCTTGGGCTATCCCGTGCTGGCCGTGGTGCGCGGGTCGGCCGTCAACTCCGACGGTGCCTCCAACGGCTTCACCGCCCCGAACGGCCGTGCCCAGCAACGCGTCATCCGCGCCGCCCTCGACCGCGCCGGCCTGGCACCGTCCGATGTGGACGTCGTCGAGGCCCACGGCACCGGCACCCCGCTCGGCGACCCGATCGAGGCCCGCAGCCTCCTGGCCACCTACGGCGCCGACCGCCCGACGCCGCTGCTGCTGGGGTCGGTCAAGTCGAACATCGGCCACACCCAGGCCGCCGCCGGTGTTGCCGGCATCATCAAGATGGTCCAGGCGATGCGGCACGGGATCGTGCCCGCCACCCTGCACGTGTCGCAGCCGTCGACGCACGTGGACTGGTCCGCCGGCGACGTCTCCCTGGTAACCTCCGCCCGCGAGTGGCCGGAGTCCGATCGTCCCCGCCGCGCCGCCGTGTCCTCGTTCGGCGTGTCCGGCACGAACGCGCACGTGATCATCGAGGCCGCGCCCGAACCGGTGGCCGCGGCGGCAGCCGACGCGCCGCCGCTCACGGCCACCGTCCCGCTCGTCGTCTCGGCGAAGTCCGAAACCTCCCTGCGCGCCCAGGCCGACCGCGTCCGCGGCCTCCCCGGCGACCCGCGCGACATCGGCTACTCCCTCGTCACCACCCGCGCGCTGTTCGAGCACCGGGCCGTCCTGCTCGGCGACACCGAGATCACCGGCCAGGCCAGGCGCACCGAGCTCGCGATGCTGTTCACCGGCCAGGGCGCCCAGCGCCTCGGCATGGGCAAGGCCCTGCACGAGCGCCACCCCGTCTTCGCCGAGGCCTTCGACGCCTGCACCACGCCCGAGCTCAGGCAGGTCGTCTGGGGCGACGACGAGGAGCTGCTCAACCAGACCGGCAACGCCCAGCCTGCGCTCTTCGCGTTCGAGGTCGCCCTCTACCGCCTGCTGGAGCACCACGGGGTCCGACCCGCCCACCTCGCCGGCCACTCCATCGGCGAGATCGCCGCCGCGCACGTCGCGGGTGTCCTCAGCCTCGACGACGCCAAGACACTCGTCCAGGAGCGCGCCCGCCTCATGCAGCGGCTCCCTGCGGGTGGCGCGATGATCGCCGTCCAGGCCGCGGAGGCCGACATCGTCCCGCACCTCACCGCCGGTGTCGCCATCGCCGCCGTCAACGGCCCCGAGTCCGTCGTCATCGCGGGCGAGGAGGAGGCCACCCTGGCCGTCGCCCAGCGCTGGAAGCACAAGCGGCTCCGCGTCTCCCACGCGTTCCACAGCCCGCTGATGGAGCCGATGCTCGACGACTTCCGCGCCGCCATCTCGGACCTCACCTTCCACCCGCCGCAGATCCCCCTCCAGACCACCGGCGACGTCACCGACCCCGAGTACTGGGTCAGCCACGTCCGCGACACCGTCCGCTTCCACGACAACGTCCAGGCGCTCGGCGCCAAGACGTTCCTGGAGGTCGGCCCCGACGGCGTCCTCTCCGCGCTCGTCGAGGGCGCCATCCCGGCCGTCCGCCGCGACCGCGACGAGGTCGAGGCGTTCGAGACCGCTCTCGCGCGCCTGCACGTCGGCGGCACCCCGGTCGACTGGCTGCCGTTCTACCCCGGCGGCAAGCGCGTCGACCTGCCGACCTACGCCTTCGACCACGCCCCGTACTGGCCGTCCGTCTCGGTCAGCACCGGCGACGCCACCGGGCTCGGCCTGTCCCCCGCCGGCCACCCGCTGCTGGGTGCCGCGATGACCGTCGCCGGGTCGGGCGAGCTGATCCTCACCGGCACGCTGTCCGGTGCGCAGTGGCCCCGCTTCCCGACGGCCGGGTTCGTCGAGCTCGCGCTGAAGGCGGCCGACCTCACCGGGCACGGCGCCGTCGAGTCGCTCACCACGGTCGAGCCGCTCGACCTGCCGGGCAGCGGGTCGGCCCAGGTGCAGCTCCACGTCGGCGCGGACGGCCGCTTCACCCTGCACTCCCGCCTCGACCAGCAGGAGTGGGTCAAGCACGCCGAGGGCACGCTCGGCACGGGCACGCGGCCGACCGGCATCGACGTGTGGCCGCCCAAGGGCGCCAAGGTCGTCGACAGCTCCCACGACGAGAGCCTCCGCGCGGTCTGGCGGCGCGGGGACGAGATCTTCGCCGAGGTCGTGCTCACCGGTGACGCCACCGGCTTCGGCATCCACCCCGCGCTGCTCGACGCCGCCCTGCACGCGGCGTCCTTCCTGGACGTCGAGGGCGAGCCCGCCGACTGGCGGGGCGTCACGCTGCACGCCACCGGCGCCGAGGTGCTGCGCGTCCGGTTGTCCGGCCAGGACGGTGGCGTCCACCTGCGCGCCGCCGACGCCGACGGGGCCGCGGTGCTCGACGCCGTGGTCGCGTTCCGGCACCTGGAGAGCACGCACCGCACGGAGCTGTCCCGGCTCGACTGGGTGCCGGTCGAGCTGCACGGCGAGAACGACTGCGCCGTGCTGGGCGAAGACGTCTTCGGACTCGGTGTCCGGGTCGTCGACTCGCTGGCGGGCGACTCCCTGCCGGGTGCCGTGCTGGTGCCCCTCATCGGCGACGACGACCCGCACTTCGTCGCCGAGCAGGCCTTGATGCTGATCCAGGAGTCGCTGCTCACGTCGACGCGGCTCGTGTTCGTGACGCGCGGCGCGGTGTCCGGTGACGACGTCGCGGCCGCGGCGGTGTGGGGCCTCGTGCGGTCCGCGCAGGTCGAGCACCCCGGCCGGTTCCTGCTGCTCGACGTCGAGTCGTCCCTGCCCGACGGCGTCACCTCGCTGTTCGAGCTGGGTGAGACGCAGGCGGTGGTCCGCGACGGCGAGGTGCGCGTCGGACGGCTCGCGCGCGTCCCCCGGCACACCGCCATCGAACGCCCGTGGGACGGCACGGTCCTCGTCACGGGCGACGCGCCCGAGATCGTCGACCACCTCCTCGCGATCCCCGGCGTGCGCGAGTGCGTCACGGTCACCGACTGGGACGCCCTGCCCGAGCTCCTGTCCTCGGTGGAGGATCTGGCGGCGGTCGTGCACACCGCCGATCTGCACGACGACGGCGTGATCGGCGCCCTCACCCCGGACCGGCTCGACGCCGTGCTGCAGGCCAAGGCCGACACGGCGTGGCTGCTGCACACGCTGTGCGGTGACGTGCCGTTCGTGGTGCTGACGTCGGTCGCCGAGGTCGTGGGCGCGGTCGGCAAGGCAGCGCACGCGGCCGCGAACAGCTACCTCGACGCGCTCGCCGCCCACCGCCGCGGCCTCGGCCTGCCGGGCCTGGCGCTGGCCATGGACACCTGGGACCCGGCGCTGTTCGACGCCGCCATCCGGTCCGACGAGGCGTTCGTCGCGCCGTTCGTGCCCGAGCGCGCACGGCCCGGCCGCCGCACCGCGTCGAACGCCCGCAGCGGCGGTCTCGCGCTGAAGCTGAGCGGCATGCCCGCGGCCGAACGGCTGCCGTTCGTCGTCGCAGTCGTCCGCGAGGAGGCCGCGAAGGTCATCCAGGCCGACGCCGTGGCGGAGGACCGGGAGTTCCGCGCGCTCGGCTTCGACTCGCTGACCGCCATCGAGCTGCGCAACGCCCTCGCGCTCGCCACCGGCCTGTCCCTGCCGGCCACGCTGATCTTCGACTACCCGACCCCGCAGGCCGTCGCCGAACACCTGCTCGCCGAGCTGACCGGCGAGGGCCTGGCCGACGACGTGGTGGCCCACGGCCACGCCGGGGACGACGACCCGATCGTGATCGTCGGCATGGCCTGCCGCCTGCCCGGCGACGTGAACTCGCCGGAGGACCTCTGGCAGCTCCTGATCACCGGCGGCGACGGCGTGACGACGTTCCCCGGCGACCGCGGCTGGGAGGCCGAGGCGATGGGCGGGACCGTCGAGGGCGGCTTCCTGCACGGCGCCACGCAGTTCGACGCGGGCTTCTTCGGCATCTCCCCGCGCGAGGCCCTGGCCATGGACCCGCAGCAGCGCCAGTTGCTGGAGGTCGCGTGGGAGGCCGTCGAGCGCGCCGGCATCGACGCGACCACGTTGCGCGGCACCAAGACCGGTGTCTACATCGGCACCAACGGCCAGGACTACACGAACCTGGTCCTGCGCTCCCGCAACGAGGTCGAGGGGCACGCCTCCACCGGCCTGTCGTCCGCGGTCATCTCGGGCCGCCTGTCCTACACCTTCGGCCTGGAAGGCCCCGCGCTCACCGTCGACACCGCGTGCTCGGCGTCACTGGTCGCCCTGCACCTGGCGGTGAACTCGCTGCGCTCCGGCGAGTCCACGATGGCGCTGGTCGGCGGCGTGACCGTGATGTCGACGCCGATGAGCTTCGCCGGCTTCAACGCCCAGGGCGGCCTCGCCGGCGACGCGCGCTGCCGCTCGTTCTCCGAGGACGCCAACGGCACCGGCTGGGCCGAGGGCGTGGGCGTGCTGGTGGTCGAGCGCCTGTCCGACGCCCTGCGGGCCGGTCACCGGGTGCTGGCCGTCGTGCGCGGCTCGGCGATCAACCAGGACGGCGCCTCCAACGGCCTCACCGCCCCGAACGGCCCGGCGCAGCAACGCGTGATCCGCCAGGCCCTCGCCAACGCCGGTCTGTCCACCTCGGACGTCGACGCCGTCGAGGCGCACGGCACCGGCACCGTGCTGGGCGACCCGATCGAGGCCCAGGCCCTGATCGCCACCTACGGCCAGAACCGCACCGAACCGCTGCTGCTGGGCTCCATCAAGTCGAACATCGCCCACGCGCAGGCCGCCGCGGGCGTCGCGGGCGTGATCAAGCTCGTGCTGTCCCTGCAGAACGGCGTGCTGCCCAAGACCCTGCACGTCACGCAACCGACCTCGCACGTCGACTGGTCGGCGGGCAACGTGGCGCTGCTGACCGAGAACACCCCGTGGCCCTCGGTCGACCGGCCGAACCGCGCGGGCATCTCGTCGTTCGGCCTGTCGGGCACCAACGCCCACGTGATCATCGAGGCCGCCCCGAGCGCCCGGGAACTGTCGGACCTCTCCGAGACGATGGGAGTGGGGGCCCGCGTCCCCCTGGGGGCCGGTCAGTCGGAATCGATCCCGGCCGGCGGGCCGGAGGCGGCCGGGCAGGAGACGGCTGGGCAGGAGACGGCTGGGCAGCAGGTCCCGGTGCCGCTCGCGGTGTCGGCGAAGTCCCCGGCCGCGCTCCAGGCCCAGATCGACCGGATCAACGCCCTCGTGGCGAGCGGCGCGAACCCGCAGGACGTCGCCTACTCGTTGCTGCACCACCGCGTGACGTTCGACCACCGGGCCGTGCTGCTCGACGGCGTGACGCTGGCAGAAGGCGTCGCGTCGCCCCAGACGCTCGCCGTCCTGTTCAGCGGGCAGGGCGCGCAACGCCTCGGCATGGGCAAGGAGCTCTACGAGACCCAGCCGGTCTTCCGGGCCGCGCTCGACGAGGTCGCCGAGCACCTCGACGTCAAGCCCGTCATGTGGGGTGAGGACGCCGGCGCGCTCGACCGGACCGGCAACGCCCAGCCCGCGCTGTTCGCCGTGGAGGTCGCCCTCTACCGCCTCGCCGAAAGCGCCGGCATCACCCCGAAGCACCTGGCCGGCCACTCGGTCGGCGAGATCGCCGCGGCCCACGTCGCCGGGGTGCTGAGCCTCGCCGACGCCGCGAAGCTGGTCCGCGAGCGCGCCCACCTGATGCAGGCGCTTCCGGCCACCGGCGCGATGATCGCGATCGAGGCCACCGAGGCCGAGGTCCTCCCGCACCTGACCGCGAACGTCTCCATCGCCGCCGTCAACGCCGAGAACTCCGTCGTCGTCGCGGGCGACGAAGCCGAGGCGCAGCGGATCGCCGACCGGTTCGAGGGCCGCAGGTCCACGCGCCTCAAGGTCTCGCACGCGTTCCACAGCCCGCTGATGGAGCCGATGCTCGACGACTTCCGCGCCGCCATCTCGGACCTCACCTTCCACCCGCCGCAGATCCCCCTCCAGACCACCGGCGACGTCACCGACCCCGAGTACTGGGTCAGCCACGTCCGCGACACCGTCCGCTTCCACGACAACGTCCAGGCGCTGAAGGCCAAGGGCGTCACCGCGTTCCTGGAGATCGGCCCCGACGGCGTGCTGAGCGGGCTCACCGGCGCCGTGCCCGCCCAGCGCCGCGACCGGGACGAGACCGTCGCCTGGCTGACCGCGCTCGCCCGCCTGCACGTCACCGGCGTCCAGGTCGACTGGCGGGTCGAGGGCCGCACGATCGACCTGCCCACCTACCCGTTCCAGCACGAGCGCTACTGGCCGGAGATCGCGCAGGCCCCGGCGGCCGGCCAGGACCCGGCCGACGCCGAGTTCTGGGCCGCCGTCGAGCAGCAGGACGCCGCCGGGCTCGCCGAGACCCTCGACATGGACCCGGAGACCTGGGCCGGGGTGCTGCCCGGCCTGTCGGCGTGGCGGCGCAAGCGGTCCGCGCAGTCCACTGTGGACTCGTGGCTGCACGAGGAGTCGTGGACGCCCCTCACCGGCCTGAAGCCGGCGCGGGGCTCGTGGTTCGTCGCGGTGCCGATGACGTTGTCCGAGGAGCCCTGGTTCCGCACGCTGCTCACCGCGCTCGGCGACGACGTCACGGTGCTCGAGGTGGCGTGGGCCGACCGCGAGTACATGACCGGGCAGCTCGTCGAGTTCACCCAGAAGCGCTACACCGGCGTCATCTCGTTGCTGGCACTGGACGACCTCGACGAACTGGCGCCCGTCGTCGGCACGACGGCGCTGGTGCAGGCGTTGGGTGATGTCGACATCAACGCGCCGTTGTGGGTCATCACGCGTGGCGCGGTCTCGACCGGGCGTCACGACACCCTCACCCAGCCGTGGCAGACCGGCGTGTGGGGTCTGGGACGCGTCGCGGCGCTGGAGTACCCGCAGCGCTGGGGCGGTCTCGTCGACCTGCCGGAGGAGATCGACGAGCGGGTCGCGCAGCGGTTCGCGAGCGTGCTCACCTCCGACGAGGACCAGGTCGCGATCAGGCCGGCGGGCGTGTTCGGCAGGCGCGTCGTCGTCGGGCCGCAGGCGAGCGGCGAGGAGTGGACGCCGTCCGGCACCGTGCTGATCACCGGCGGTACCGGTGCCCTCGGCGCGCACCTGGCCCGCGACTTCGCCCGGCGCGGCGCCGGGAGGATCGTCCTGGTGAGCCGGCGCGGTCTCGGCTCGCCCGGCGCGGCGGACCTGCGCGACGAGATCACCGCGCTGGGCGCGGAGACCGTCGTGGTGGCCTGCGACGTGGCGGACCGGGAGGCCGTCGCGGAGCTGCTGACCCCGGACGTCAAGGCGGTCGTGCACGCGGCCGGTGTGCTCGACGACATGATGTTCGACAGCCTGACGCCCGACGCGTTCACCGCGGTGTTCGAGTCGAAGGTGATGTCGGCGTTCGTGCTCGACGAGCTGACGCGCGACCTGGACCTCGACGCGTTCGTGCTGTTCTCCTCGGTCGCCGGCTCGGTCGGCAACATGGGCCAGGGCAACTACGCCGCCGCGAACTCGGTGCTCGACGCCATCGCCCAGCAGCGCCGCCAGGCTGGCCACGTCGCGACCTCGATCGCGTGGGGTGCCTGGGACGGCGACGGCATGGCGGGTGACGCGCGCGTCGCCGAGCACATCAAGCAGGTCGGCGCGACGTCGCTCGACCCGGTGCTCGCGATCACCGCGCTGCGCCACCTCGTCGCGCGCGGCACGGCGACGGCCGTCGTCGCGGACCTGCGCGCGCCGCAGCTGCTGATGGCGCTGCTGAGCCTGCGCCCGAGCCCGGTGATGTCGGAGCTGCCCGGCGCCCGCGAGGCGCTCGACGAGCTCGCCGCCGCCCGTGCCGAGAGCGACTCCGCGGCGGCGGAGTTCCGCCGCTCGCTGCGGACGCTGCCCGCCGACGAGCGCGTGGAACCGGTGCTCGACCTGGTCCGCACCCGCGCGGCCGTGGTGCTCGGGCACGCGGGCAAGGAGGCGGTCGCGTCCGACAAGGCGTTCCGCGACATCGGGTTCGACTCGCTGACCGCGGTCGACCTGCGCAACCACCTGTCCTCGATCACGGGTCTCGCGCTGCCCGCGAGCCTCGTCTTCGACTACCCGACCCCGCTGGCGCTCGCCGGGTTCCTGCTCGACGAGCTCCTCGGCGACACCTCCGTCGTCGTCGAGGAGCAGGTCCGCTCCACGGTGGACGGCGATGACGTCGCGATCGTCGGCATGGCGTGCCACTTCCCCGGCGGCATCGACTCGCCGGAGGACCTGTGGCGCGTGCTCGTCGCCGGCGAGGACGTGATCACCTCCTTCCCGGCGGACCGCGGCTGGGACACCTCCGAACCCATCCGCGGCGGCTTCCTCACCGGCGCGGCGGACTTCGACGCCGCCTTCTTCGGCATCTCGCCCCGCGAAGCCCTCGCGATGGACCCGCAGCAGCGGCTGCTGCTGGAAACCTCGTGGGAGGCGTTCGAGCGCGCCGGCATCGACCCGGTCGCGTTGCGCGGCTCGCGGACCGGCGTCTTCGTCGGCACCAACGGGCAGGACTACCAGCACGTCGTGATGGCCTCCAACGAGGACCTGGAAGGCCACGCGGGCACCGGCCTGGCCGCGTCGGTGATCTCGGGCCGGGTCTCCTACTCGCTGGGCCTCGAGGGCCCGGCCGTCACCGTCGACACGGCCTGCTCCTCCGCCCTGGTCGCGCTGCACCTCGCGGCGCAGTCCCTGCGCGGCGGCGAGTGCTCGCTGGCCGTGGCGGGCGGCGTGACGGTGATGGCGACGCCGACGTCGTTCTCCGGCTTCTCCCGCCAGGGCGGGCTGGCCCAGGACGGCCTGTGCAAGGCGTTCTCCGACTCCGCCGACGGCACCGTGTGGTCGGAGGGCGTCGCGGTGCTGGTGGTGGAACGCCTCTCCGACGCGCGCGCCGCGGGGCACCCGGTGCTGGCCCTGGTCCGCGGTTCGGCGTTCAACTCCGACGGCGCCTCCAACGGCCTCACCGCCCCCAACGGTCCCTCCCAGCAACGCGTCATCCGCGCCGCGCTCGCCTCCGGCGGCCTGTCGGCGTCCGATGTGGACGCGGTCGAGGCGCACGGCACCGGCACCGTGCTGGGCGACCCGATCGAGGCGCAGGCCCTGCTCGCCACCTACGGCCAGAACCGCACCGAACCGCTGCTGCTGGGCTCGGTGAAGTCGAACCTCGGCCACACCCAGGCGGCGGCGGGCGCGGCCGGCGTGATCAAGATGGTGCTGGCGATGCAGCACGGCCGGCTCCCCCGGACGCTGCACGTCACGTCGCCGTCCTCGCACGTCGACTGGTCCTCCGGCGCCGTCTCGCTGCTGACCTCGGCCACCGAGTGGCCCGCCGTCGACCGCCCGCGCCGCGCGGGCGTCTCGTCGTTCGGCATCTCCGGCACGAACGCGCACGTGATCCTGGAAGCGCCGGACCCGTCCCCGCGGGAGGTGCCGAGCGGCGGCCCGGCGGCGGACGCCGTGCCGTTGCTCGTGTCGGCGAAGTCCGCTGGCTCGCTGCACTCCCAGGTCGAGCGGGTCAAGGCGTTCGTGGACAGCGGCGCGAACCCCGTGGACGTGGCTCACACGCTGGCGAAGCGGTCGCGCTTCGCCCACCGCGCGGTGCTGCTCGACGGCGTCGAGATCGCGAGCGGGATCGCCCGCGACCACACGCTCGCGGTCGTGTTCTCCGGGCAGGGCTCCCAGCGGCTCGGCATGGGCAGGGAGCTGTACGAGCGGTTCGACGCGTTCGCGGACGCGTTCGACGCGGTGCTCGCCCACTTCGACCCCGGGCTCAGGAGCGTCATCTGGGGCGACGACGAGGACCTGCTGAACCAGACCGGCAACGCCCAGCCCGCGCTGTTCGCGGTCGAGGTGGCGCTGTTCCGGCTGTTGCAGGAGTTCCGGATCAAGCCGGCCCACCTCGCGGGCCACTCCATCGGCGAGATCGCGGCGGCGCACGTCGCGGGGGTGCTGAGCCTGGCCGACGCGGCCGAGCTCGTGCAGGCCCGCGCCCGGCTCATGCAGGCGCTGCCCGCGGGCGGTGCGATGGTCGCGGTCCAGGCCACCGAGGCCGAGGTCGCGCCGCACCTGACCGGCCGGGTCGGGATCGCCGCGGTCAACGCGCTGAACTCCGTCGTCATCGCCGGTGACGAGGAGGAGGTGCTGGCCGTCGCGGCCCGCTGGAAGCACAAGCGGCTCCGGGTCAGCCACGCGTTCCACAGCCCGCTGATGGAGCCGATGCTCGACGACTTCCGCGCCGCCATCTCTGGCCTCACCTTCAACCAGCCGCAGATCCCGATCACCGCGTCGGGTGACGTCACGACGGTCGAGTACTGGGTCGGCCACGTCCGCGACACCGTCCGCTTCCACGACAACGTCCAGGCGCTGAAGAGCAAGGGCGTCACGCGCTTCGTCGAGGTCGGGCCGGACAGCGTGCTGTCGGCGCTGGTCGACGGCGTGCCGACGGTGCGGCGCGACCGCACCGAAGTGCACAGCTTGATCACCGCACTCAGTCAAGTACATGTTGACGGAATCAATGTTGACTTGACTCAAGTGTTGACGCCGGGTGTACAGATCAATGTCCCGACGTACGCGTTCGAGCACGAGCGGTTCTGGCCCAAGGCGTCGGTCGGCGGACGTACCGGCGATCTCACGGCCTACGGCCTGGCGCCGGGCGGACACCCGCTCCTCGGCGCGGCGGTCACCGTCGCGGGCACGGACGAGCTGGTGCTGAGCGGACGACTCGCGAAGTCGACGCACCCGTGGCTCGGCGAGACGTTCCCGGCGACCGGCTTCCTCGACTTCGTCATCCGTGCCGGCGACCTCGTCGGCTGCGACCGCGTCGAACGGCTGACCACCGCCGTGCCGCTGTACCTGCCGGACCGTGACGCCGTCGCCGTGCAGGTGCGCGTCGGACCGCCGCAGGACGGCAAGCGCGCGGTGAGCGTGCACGCCCAGCACGGCGACACGTGGGTCGAGCACGCCACCGGCACGCTCGCGACCGAGCCGTTCCACGCCGAGTTCACCGGCGAGGGCGTCGAGGTCGCGCTGCCCGAGGGCGTGGACGACGCCGCGACCTTCGGCGTGCACCCCCTGCTGCTGGCGCAGGCCCTCGAAGGAACGGGCGAACTGCTCGGCGAGGGCGTGCCGTTCGAGTGGCGCGACGTCTCGTTGCACGCCATCGGGCCCGAGCGGCTGCGCGTCCGGCTGACGCGCCACGGTGACTCGGTCGAGGTGGCGGCGGCTGACTCCGAGGGCCAGCCGGTGCTGTCAGTGCGCGCGTTGACCGTCCATGTGCCGGAAGTCCCGCAGGACCAGCGGGTCCGGGAGGCCTTGTTCCGGGTCGACTGGGTGCCGGCCCAGCTCGGCGAGGCGACCGGGATCGACGCGCGGATCGTGGAGGTCCGCGGCGGCGTCGACGCCGAGGCCGCGCACCGCGCCACGACCGAGGTGCTGGAGGTCCTGCAGAACGCCGACGAGCGCACGGTGTTCGTCACCCGCGGCGCCCAGGAGCCGGTCACCGACCTGGGCGCGGCGGCGGTCTGGGGTCTCGTGCGGGCGGCGCAGGCGGAGAACCCCGGCCGGTTCCTGCTGATCGACCTCGACGAGACCGGCTCCGTCACGCCCGGCATGCTGCTCAGCGAGGAGCAGCAGCTCGTCGTCCGCGACGGCATCGCGTACGCCGGACGGCTGGCGCGGCTCGGCGAGCACGAGACGCGGCCCGTCGACTGGTCCGGCACCGTCCTGATCACCGGCGGCACCGGTGGCCTGGGCGCGGAGCTGGCCCGGCACCTGGTCGCGTCCGGCGCGCGGAGCCTGTTGCTGCTGAGCCGCCGCGGACTGGACGCGCCCGGCGCGTTGGAGCTGCAAGCCGAGCTCATCGCGCACGGCGCGATCGTCACCATCGCGGCGTGCGACGCCGCCGACGCCGATGCGCTGGCAGCCGTCCTCAACGGCCACGACGTCACCACGGTCGTGCACACGGCCGGTGTGCTCGACGACGGCGTGATCGCGGCGATGACCCCCGAACGGCTCCGGAACGTCCTGCGGCCCAAGGCGGACGCCGCCTGGAACCTGCACACGCTGGTGCCGGAGGCGCAGTTCTTCCTGTACTCGTCGGTGTCCGGTGTGCTCGGCACGGCCGGTCAGGGCAACTACGCGGCGGGCAACGCGTTCCTCGACGCGCTGGCGCAGTACCGGCGCTCCCTCGGCCTGCACGCGGTGTCGCTGGCGTGGGGTGCCTGGACGTCCGAGGTCGGCATGACCGGGCAGATGGACGCGGCGGCGTTCGAACGGCTGGAGAAGTCCTCGATGCCGCCGATCTCGCTGGAGCTCGGCCTGGCGCTCTTCGACGCGGCGGTCACCGTCGACGCGGCGCAGGTCGTGCCGGCCAGGGTGATCACCGGCACCACCACCGGCATGGTGCCGCCTCTGCTGCGCGACCTCGTGCGCGGCGGCCGGCGCACCGCGGCGAACCGCTCCGAGGTGCAGATCAGCCCGGAGCGCCTCGTCGAGCTCGTGCGGACCGAGGCGGCGGCGGTGCTCGGCCACGGCTCGGCGGCGTCCATCGACCCCGCCCTGGAGTTCAGCCAGCTCGGGTTCGACTCGCTCACGTCGGTCGAGCTGCGCAACCGGCTCGACGCGGCGACGGGCCTGACGCTGCCCGCGACGCTCGTGTTCGACTACCCGACCCCGCAGGCGCTCGCCGACCACCTGGTGGCCGAGCTGTTCGGCGGCGCCGCTCAGGTCGAGACGTTCACGGCCGCGGTCAGCGACGAACCGATCGCGATCGTCGGCATCGGCTGCCGCTTCCCCGGTGACGTGACGAACGCCGACGAGCTGTGGGACCTGGTGGCGGCGGGGCGCGACGCGATCAGCGGCTTCCCCACCGACCGCGGCTGGGACACCGACGTGGTCGGCGAGGGCGACGGCCAGTCGGTGACCGGGCACGGCGGGTTCCTGCGCGGCATCGCGGACTTCGACCCGGCGTTCTTCGGCATCTCGCCGCGCGAGGCGGTCGCGATGGACCCGAACCAGCGCCTCGTGCTGGAGACCGCGTGGGAGGCGCTGGAGCACGGCGGCCTCGACCCGCTCGCGTTGCGCGGCTCCCGGACCGGCGTGTTCCTCGGCGCCGGCGGCCTGGAGTACGGGCAGCTCGTGATCAACTCCGAGCAGGCGCGCGAGGGCTTCTCGAGCACCGGCACCTCGCCCAGCGTGGTGTCCGGCCGCCTCTCCTACGTGCTGGGCCTGGAGGGACCGTCGATCACGGTCGACACGGCGTGCTCCTCGTCGCTGGTGGCACTGCACATGGCGGTGTCCGCACTGCGCAACGGTGAGTGCACCTTGGCGCTCGCGGGCGGCGTGCAGACGTTGGTGTCGCCCGGCACGTTCATGGAGTTCAGCCAGCAGGGCGGCCTTGCGCGTGACGGGCGTTGCAAGGCATTCTCCGACACCGCTGACGGCACGGCATGGGCCGAGGGCGTCGGTGTGCTCGTGGTGGAACGTCTGTCCGACGCAGTGGCCAACGGCCACGAGGTGCTCGCGGTCGTGCGCGGCTCCGCCGTCAACTCCGATGGCGCGTCCAACGGCCTGACCGCTCCCAACGGACCGTCGCAGCAGCGCGTGATCCGTGCGGCGCTCGCCGCCGCTGGGCTGTCGGTGTCCGATGTGGACGCCGTGGAGGCGCACGGCACCGGGACGACCCTGGGCGACCCGATCGAGGCGCAGGCACTCCTGGCCACCTACGGCCAGGACCGTTCCGAGCCGCTGCTGCTGGGGTCGCTCAAGTCGAACATCGGTCACACGCAGGCGGCGTCGGGCGTCGCGTCGGTGATCAAGATGGTGATGGCGATGCGGCACGGCGTCCTGCCGCGCACGCTGCACGTCACGGAGCCGACGTCGCACGTGGACTGGTCCGCGGGAGCGGTGTCGCTGCTGACGTCGGCGACGCCGTGGCCCGAGGTGGACCGGCCCTGGCGGGCGGGCGTGTCGTCGTTCGGGATCTCCGGCACGAACGCCCACGTGATCCTGGAAGCCGCCGGCACACCGGCGAACGCACCCGCGACGGACCCCACGGCGGACACGGCCGAGGAGGTGGGCAAGGTGCCGTTCATCGTGTCGGCGAAGTCGCCCGCCGCGGTGGACGCGCAGGTCGAGCGCCTCGCGGAGTTCGTCCGGCGCACCGGGGCCGGCGCCCAGGAGGTCGGGTTCTCGCTGCTGGACCGGTCGCGGTTCGACCACCGCGCGGTGCTGCTCGACGGCGCCGAGATCGCGCGGGGCCAGGTCGTCAAGCGCAAGCTCGCCGTCCTGTTCTCCGGTCAGGGCTCGCAGCGGCTCGGCATGGGCCGTGAGCTGTACGAGCGGTTCCCGGCGTTCGCGGAGGCGTTCGACGAGGCCGACAGGTACCTCGGGGTCAGGGACGTCGTCTGGGGCACCGACGAGGAGGCGCTGAACAGCACCAGCCGGACGCAGCCCGCGCTGTTCGCCATCGAGGTCGCCCTCTACCGGCTCGCGGAGAGCTTCGGCGTGCGGGCCGACACCGTCACCGGGCACTCGGTCGGCGAGATCGCGGCCGCGCACGTCGCGGGCGTGCTCAGCCTCGAGGACGCCGCCCGGCTCGTCACGACCAGGGCGAACCTCATGCAGGCCCTGCCGGCCACCGGCGCGATGTTCGCCGTCAGGGCCGGTGAGGCCGAGGTCGCGCCGCACCTCACCGACCGCGTCGGCATCGCCGCGGTCAACGGCGAGGACGCGGTGGTCATCGCGGGCGACGCGGCCGAGGCGGAGGCCATCGCGCGGAACTGGGAGCACCGGCGGCTCCGGGTCAGCCACGCGTTCCACAGCCCGCTGATGGAGCCGATGCTCGACGACTTCCGCACGGCGATCAAGAGCATCCGGTTCCAGCAGCCGAAGATCCCGGTCGTCGCGTCCGGCGACGTCACGACCGCCGAGCACTGGGTGCGGCACGTGCGCGACGCGGTCCGGTTCGCGGACCACGTCGCCGCGATCGGCGACGCGACGTTCCTCGAGATCGGGCCCGACGGCGTCCTGAGCGCGCTGGTCGACGGCGCGATTCCCGCCCTGCGCAAGGACAAGGACGAGGTCACGGCGTGGACGACGGCGCTGGCCCGGTTGTTCGTGCAGGGCGTGGAGGTCGACTGGCGGCCGTTCTTCGCCACGCGCAGGAAGATCAAGCTGCCGACGTACCCGTTCCAGCACGACCGCTACTGGCCGACGCCGCGCAAGCAGACCGGCGACGTCACCGCGGTCGGGCTCGGGCCGGTGGACCACCCGCTGCTGGGCGCCGCGATGGCGCTCGCCGGGTCGGACGCGGTGGTCTTCACGAACCGGCTCACCGAACACCAGCCGGAGGCGGCGTTCGCGGAGATCGCGTTCCGGGCGGCCGACCAGGTGGGCTGCGGGCTGGTCGAGGAGCTGGTCGTCACCGGTCCGCTCACGCCGGGCGTGGTGCAGGTGTCGGTCGGCGCGCCGGAGGACGGGAAGCGGCCGCTGACCGTCCACACGCGACAGGTCGACGACTGGGTGCGCGTGGCGCACGGCGTGCTGGTGGACGGTGAGCACGCGGCGGACTGGAAGGTCACCGAGTGGCCGCCGGCCGGTGCCACCGAGATCGGCGAGGCCACCTGGCGGCTGGGCGACGCCACGTTCGCCGAGGTGTCGCTCGACGCCGCCGACACCGCCCAGTACGGCGTGCACCCCGGGCTGATCCAGCAGGCGATGCTCACAGACGACGTTCCGCTGGAGTGGCGGGACCTGTCGCTGCACGCCATCGGCGCGTCGACGTTGCGGGTCAGGCACCTCGACGGATCCGTCGCCGCCGTCGACGCGCAAGGCGCACCGGTCTTCTCGGCGCGGAGTGTCGTCACGGGTGCGCCGCTCGCCGCGCAACAGCAGCAGGACTCGCTGTTCCGCCTGGAGTGGGTGCCCGCGCCGCGGTACGGCGAGGCCGAGGCGGTCGTCGTGCCGATCAGCGGTGGCGACGACTACGTCGCGCAAGCGCATGCGCTGGCGGCACAGGCGCTGGAGATCGTGCAGCGGGACGAGCGGGCGGTGTTCGTCAAGCGCGGCGACGACCTCGCGGCGTCGACGGTGTGGGGTCTCGTCAGGTCGGCGCAGTCGGAGAACCCCGGACGGTTCCTGCTCGTCGACACCGACGACTCGGCCGAGCTGCCGATCGGGCTGATCGACGCCGGCGAGACGCAGGTGCGGATCCGGGACGGGCAGGTCCTCGTCGCCCGGCTCGCCCGCGTCACCGACACGGCCGAGACCACGCGGTGGGATCCGGAAGGCACGGTGCTGATCACCGGTGGCACCGGTGGCCTCGGCGCGGAGCTGGCGCGCCACCTCGTGTCCGAACGGGGTGTCAAGCGCCTGCTGCTGGTCTCGCGCCGCGGCGGCGACGCCCCGGAAGCCGTTGCCCTCCAGGCCGAACTGACCGCGCACGGGGCGGACGTCACCATCGCGGCCTGCGACACCGCCGACCGGGAGGCGGTCGAGGAGCTCGTCAAGGGCGTCACCCTGACCGCGGTGGTCCACACGGCCGGTGTGCTGGACGACGGCATCGTCAGCTCGCTCACGCCGGAGCGGCTGGCCACCGTGCTGCGGCCCAAGGTCGACGGCGCCTGGAACCTGCACGAGGCCACGAAGCACCAGGAGCTCGCGGCGTTCGTGCTGTACTCGTCGGTCTCGGGCATCGTCGGCGCGCCGGGCCAGGCCAACTACGCGGCGGCGAACGCCTTCCTCGACGCGCTCGCCGAGTTCCGGCGGGCTCGGGGACTGCCGGCCACGTCGCTCGCCTGGGGCCCGTGGGCGCAGTCGAGCGGCATGACGGCGCATCTCGCGGACGGGGCCCTGGAACGCATGGGACGCGGCGGTATGCCGCCGCTGGGCGTCGAGGAGGGCATGCGGCTGTTCGACGACGCCACCTCGCGCGACGAGGCGTTCCTGGTGCCGGCGCGGATCAGCGGCGGCCGGTCGGACGGGCCGGTGGCGGCGGTGCTGCGCGGCCTGGTCCGCGGCGGCAAGCGGACCGCCGGTGCCGCGGCCGGCGCCGACTTCGCCACGACGCTCGCGGCGATGCCCGCCGAGGACCGGCTGCGGCACGTCGTCGAGCTGGTGCGCGGGCACGCGGCGGGTGTCCTCGGGCACGCCTCGCCCGCGGAGGTCGAGCCGGACAAGCAGTTCCGCGATCTCGGGTTCGACTCGCTGACCGCGGTCGAGCTGCGCAACAGCATCGCGGCCGCGACCGGGCTGAAGCTCGCCTCGACGCTGGTGTTCGACTACCCGACGCCCGTCGAGCTGGCCGGGCACCTGCACGGGCTGCTGGCAGGCGCGCAGGAGGAGCGGCCCGCGTTCACCGCGGAGCTCGACCAGCTCGAGGCCGCGCTCGCCGCGGGAACGCCGGGCGTCGCCGCGCGGCTGCGCAAGCTGCTCGCCCAGTACGGCGGCACGACCAAGCAGGAGACCGCGCGCGAGCGGCTCAGCGAGGCCTCCGCGGACGACGTGTTCGCGTTCATCGACAACGAGCTCGGCCGACGCACCGAGCGCTGACCCACCACGAGGAAGGTTTCCGGCGATGCCGAACGAAGAGAAGCTCGTTGAGTACCTCAAGTGGGTCACGGCTGACCTGCACGAGACGCGTCAACGCCTGGAGGAGGTCGAGTCGGGCCGCCACGAGCCCGTCGCGATCGTCGGAATCGCGTGCCGCTTCCCCGGCGACGTCCGCTCGCCGGAGGACCTGTGGGACCTCGTCGCCGAGGGCCGGGACGCGATCACCGGGTTCCCGACCGACCGAGGCTGGGACCTGGGCACGCTGGCGGGCGGGACGAGCGCGACGCTGCAGGGCGGTTTCCTGTACGACGCGGCCGAGTTCGACCCCGGTTTCTTCGGGATCTCACCGCGCGAGGCCCTGGCGATGGACCCACAGCAACGGCTGCTGCTGCAGACGACGTGGGAGGCCATCGAACGTGCGGGCATCGACCCGTCATCGTTGCGTGGCAGCGAAACGGGCGTGTTCATCGGCACGAACGGCCAGGACTACGGGCACGTGCTCATCGCGTCGGAGGAAGACGTCGAGGGGCATGCCGGAATGGGCACGGCCGCCAGCGTCATCTCTGGTCGTATCTCGTACACGTTCGGTTTCGAGGGTCCGGCCGTCACCATCGACACGGCGTGCTCGTCATCGTTGGTCGGTCTGCACCTCGCCGCTGCAGCGCTGCGCAACGGCGAGTGCTCGCTGGCGGTCGCGGGTGGCGTGACGGTCATGGCCACGGCGTCGAACTTCGCCGGCTTCACGCGTCAGGGCGGTCTGGCTGCTTCGGGCCGTTGCAAGGCCTTCTCCGACGACGCCGATGGCACCGGCTGGTCCGAGGGCGTCGGCGTGTTGTTGGTGGAGAAGCTCTCGGACGCGCAGCGCAACGGTCACCCCGTGCTCGCCGTGGTGGTGGGCAGTGCGGTCAACCAGGATGGCGCGTCCAACGGCCTGTCCGCACCGAACGGCCCCTCGCAGCGACGCGTGATCACGGCCGCGCTGGCCTCGGCGGGACTGACCGCGAACGAGGTGGACGCGGTCGAGGCGCACGGCACCGGAACCGTGCTGGGTGACCCGATCGAGGCGCAGGCGCTGCTCGCGACCTACGGCGCCGACCGGTCGTCCCCGCTGCGGCTGGGCGCGGTGAAGTCGAACATCGGGCACACCCAGGCGGCCGCGGGCGTGGCGGGCGTGATCAAGATGGTGATGGCGCTGCGGCACGAGACGCTGCCGCGGACCCTGCACGTCTCGCAGCCCTCCTCGCACGTCGACTGGAGCGCGGGCGACATCGAGCTGCTGACCGAGGCCGCGCCGTGGCCGCGGGGCGAGAAGCCGCGCCGGGCCGGCATCTCCTCCTTCGGGGTGTCCGGCACGAACGCGCACGTGATCATCGAGGAGGCGCCGGTATCGCCGGGAGTGAACGGCGGCACCGAGGCCCCGCAACTGTCGGACCCGGCTGGGACGATGGGAGTGGGGGCTCGCTCCCCCCAGGGGGCCGGTCAGTCGGGATCGATTCCGAACGGCGCGGCGGTGTGCCCCTTCGGGTTCGGCGCGGGCGCGGCCCCGGCTGACGAGACGCCCCTGGTCGTGTCGGCGAAGTCGGCCAAGGCCCTGCAGTCCCGGATCGAGCAGGTCAACGCCCTCGTCGCGGGCGGGGCCAAGCCGGCCGACGTCGGCCACTCGCTGCTCACCACCAGGCCCACGGGCTTCGAGCACCGGGCCGTCGTCGTCAACGGCGTCACGATCGCGAGCGGCCAGACCCGGCGCAAGCCCGTCGCCGCCCTCTTCAGCGGCCAGGGCGCCCAGCGCCTCGGCATGGGCCGGGAGCTGTACGAGGCCGAGGAGGTCTTCCGCACCGCGTTCGACGAGGTCGACCGGCACCTGGGTGTCCGGGACGTCATGTGGGGCGACGACGAGGACGCCCTCGACGAGACCGGCAACACCCAGCCCGCCCTGTTCGCGCTGGAGGTCGCCCTCTACCGCCTGCTGGAGAGCTACGGCTTCAAGCCCGACCACGTCGCCGGCCACTCCATCGGCGAGATCGCGGCCGCGCACGTCGCGGGTGTGCTCACGGTGGCGGACGCCGCCAAGCTCGTCAGCGAGCGCGCCCGGCTCATGCAGGCCCTGCCGCGGACCGGCGCCATGTTCGCGGTGAAGGCCACGGAGGAGCAGGTCAGGGAGCACCTGACCGGCGACGTCGACATCGCCGCCGTCAACGGCCCCCACGACGTCGTCGTCGCCGGCCCCGAGGAGGCCGCCGAAGCCGTCGCCCGCCACTGGGAGCACAAGCGGCTGCGGGTCAGCCACGCGTTCCACTCCCGCCTCATGGAGCCGATGCTGGCCGGCTTCCGCGAGGCCATCGCCGGGATCACCTTCCACCGCCCGCGCATCCCGATCCACACCGGCGGCGACGTGACGACGGCCGACTTCTGGGTCGCGCACGTCCGCGACGCCGTCCGGTTCACCGACAACGTCGGCCGGATCGGTGACGCCACCTTCGTCGAGATCGGCCCGACCGGTGTGCTGTCCGCGCTGGTCGACGGCTGCATCCCCACCCTGCGCAAGGACAAGGCCGAGCAGAAGGCCGTCGTCACCGCGCTGGCCCGCCTCTACGTCAGCGGCGCGGACATCCGCTGGCGGACCGGGAAGGGCGCCAAGATCGCGCTGCCCACCTACCCGTTCGACACGCAGCGGTACTGGCCCAGGGGCGGCACCGCGCCAAGCGGGCCGGCCAGGCAGAGCAAGCCCGCCCTGCACGAGCTCCGGTGGGTCGACGCCACGGTGACGGCGAGCCCGATCGCGGCGGCGCGGTGGGCCATCATCGGCGGGGACGAGTTCGACCTCGCGCACGTGCTCTACAGCGCCGGCCAGACGGTCACCGGGTACGGCGAGACGCTGGCGGAGGCGGCGAAGAGCACGACGCCGGACGTGTTCATCGTGGCCGTCAGCGGCGACGGCACGCCGGAGAGCACGCACGCGCAGACGCAGCGGGTTCTCGCGATCCTGCAGGAAGCGGCCGAGTACAGCTCTCACATCGTGTTCGCGGGCAACAGCGAGGACCTCACCGCGGCGGCGGTGTGGGGGCTCGTCCGCAGTGCGCAGATGGAGAACCCGGGCCGGTTCCTGCTGTTCGACACGGACGGGCTGGACGTGTCCGGGGCGCTGCTGCCGAAGCTCGTCGCCTGGGACGAGCCGCAGGTCCGGGTCCGCAACGGGCGGACGACGGTGCCGCGCCTGCACGAGGTGCCCCACAGCGACGACGAGTTCGCGTGGGACCCGGACAAGACGGTCCTGATCACCGGTGGCACCGGCGGGCTCGGCGCGGAACTGGCCAAGCACCTCGTCACCAGGCACGGGGTGCGGCACCTGCTGCTCGCCAGCCGGCGCGGCGAGGAGTCGCCCGGCGCGACCGGTCTCCGCGAGGAGCTCGAGGAGCACGGCGCGACGGTCACGATCGCCGCGGCGGACGTGTCCAAGGCCGACGACGTCACGTCGTTGCTCTCGGCGGCACAGCAGCCGTTGCAGGCCATCGTGCACACGGCCGGTGTGCTGGAAGACGCGCTCATCGACGCCCTCACGCCGGAGAGCATCACCAACGTCCTCAGGCCGAAGGTCGACGCGGCCTGGCATCTGCGCAACGCCACGGACGTACCGTTGGTCCTCTACAGCTCCGTCTCGGGCGTCATGGGCGCGGCGGGGCAGGGCAACTACGCGGCCGCCAACTCCTACCTCGACGCCCTGGCGCACAACAGGCCTGACACCGTGAGCCTCGCGTGGGGGCCGTGGGCGCAGGACTCCGGCATGACCGCGGGCCTGAGCCAGGCCGCGATGGACCGGATGTCCCGGTCCGGCATGCCGCCGCTCGCCGTCGAGCAGGGTCTCGCGCTGTTCGACGCGGCACTCGCGCAGCACCGGCCGGTGCTCGTCCCGATCCACGTCGCGGCACAGCGCGGCCCCGTCTCCAAGCTGTTCGGCGGCACGACCGAGGCGCCGCAGGAGAAGGCCGCCGTCACCGTGCTGGACCGGCTGCGCAACGCCGACGCGGCCGCCCGCGAGGTCATGGTCCGCGACCTCGTCACCGGCACCAGCGCGGCACTGCTCGGCCACCCCGACGCGAGCGCGGTCGACCCGGAGAAGGACTTCCTCGAGCTGGGCTTCGACAGCCTCATCGCCGTCGAGCTGCGCAACCAGCTCAACGAGCTGCTCAACCTCAAGCTCGCCGGGTCCGTCGTGTTCGACCACAAGACCCCGGCGAACCTCGCCCGGCACCTCGTCACCGAGCTCGGCAGCCTCCACGGCGGGGGAAGCACGGGCAACGGCGTCGAGGTCGCCGCGGAGGACACGGTGTTCGGCCTGTTCATGGACGCAGTCACGAAGGGCAACGTCGCGGCGGGCCTGCAGATGCTCAAGGGCGTCGCGAACCTGCGCCCGATGTTCTCCTCCCCCGCGGAGCTGGACGAGCTGCCGGAGCCGGTCACGCTCGCCGACGGTCCGAAGCTGCCCAAGCTCATCTGCATCAGCGCTCCCGGCGCGACGGCCGGCGTGCACATGTACGCGCGGCTCGCGGCGCACCTGCGCGGCAAGCGGCACGTCAGCGCACTGCCGCTGATCGGGTTCGGCGCCGGGGAGCCGTTGCCGAAGGACTCCGCCGCGGTCAACCGGTGGGTGGCCGAAGCCGTGCTGCACGCGAGCGACGGCGACCCGTTCGTCCTCGTCGGCCACTCCTCCGGCGGCACGCTCGCCTACCTGGCGGCCGGGGTGATCGAGGAGACGTGGGGCGTCAAGGCCGACGGCGTGATCATGCTCGACACGCTGAGCCTCAACTACGACAACCGGGAGGGCATGGACTTCGAGTCCGTCACCACCAACTACTTCAACACGATGGACTCCCCCGCGGTGAACATGAACAGCGCCCGGCTCAGCGCGATGGCGCACTGGTTCCCGCGCATCATCGACACCGGCATCCACACGACGGTGCCGAAGCTGCTCGTCCGCTGCGACCGCGAGGTGCGGGGCACGGACCTCGTCACCACGAACCAGGACGTCGCCGTGCCCGCCGACGACATCCGGCTCGTGGCCACCGACCACATGGCGATGGTGAAGGAGGACGCCCACCTCACCGCCGAGGTCATGGAGGAGTGGCTGACCGCGATGCACCGCGTCACGGCCTGACGGTCAAGCCCTTCCCGGACACCGGTGGCGGGCTTCACGCCGGACGACGGCGTGAAGCCCGCCACCGCGCCCGGGCCGTGTCCGCAAGCGGAGCCGCGACCGTCCCCGCGACCTCGGTGACGTCCGGGGACCTCGCCGGTCATCCGGCGCGGCGATCCGCCAGCCGCACGACGTTCGACGTGCCCTCGACCCGCACCCGGCCGCTCGAGGCGACCAGGTAGCCGACGCCGCGCACCGTCTGGACCACGTCGGCCACGTCGGCGAGCTTCTGCCGCACCCGCTGGACGTGCACGTCGACCGTGCGGGCGCCGCCGTAGCCGTCGTCGATGCCCCACACCGCCGACAGCAGCTCGCGGCGGCGGTGCACGCGGTCGGGGTGCGTGCACAGGTGCAGCAGCAGCTCGAACTCCAGCCGGGTGAACTCGACGGGTTGGCCTCGCAGCAGCACCTGCCGCGTGTGCGGCAGGATCCGGACGTCCGAGTCACCGGCCACCACCTCGGGGGCGTGCACGAGACCCACGTCCTCGAGCGCGCCGAGCAGTCGCAGAGCGGTGCTCTCGTCCTCGGTGTCGATGGTGATGCTGAACCGCATGACGCTCTCCTCGATCAGCTCTCGGGCGGGCGCCGGAAAGTTCGTCCTTTGTGGACAATGGGGTGAGCCTGCCGGACGCGCCCCTGGTCGATGTGCCTGCGGGAGGGCAGGAACAACGCGAAGCTCATTCCTGCCCTCCCTTCCCTGCGCTCCGATGAGAGCACTTGCAGAACGCGGCCCACGTTAGGGAGCGCACGATCGCCCCGGCAAGGACGTCCACGTGGTGAACAACCGTCGGGGTCCGAGGTGATCCCCCGGCGCCAGCCCGCCCACCGGCCGGGAACCTTGCCTTGACGCGCGCGTCAAGGTTTAGCGTTCCGGGCATGAGGATCGGCGAACTGGCCAAGCGAGCCGGCACCACCACGCGCGCACTGCGCTTCTACGAGTCCCAGGGGCTGCTGGAAGCGCAGCGCACGTCCAACGGTTACCGCGAGTACGACGACCACGACCTGCGGCTCGTGCGCGAGATCCAGTCGCTGCAGGCGGTCGGGCTGTCGCTGGAGGACACCCGGCCGTTCGTGGCGTGCCTGCGCGCGGGCCACGAGTCCGGCGACTCGTGCCCGGACTCGCGGGAGGTCTACCGGCGCAAGCTCGCCGAGGTGGACGCCTGCCTGGACCGGCTCACCGCCGTCCGGGAGTTCCTGCTGGCCAGGCTCGCCTTCCAGGACCCATGCCTCGTGGCCGACCCCAAGGAGTTCCAGTGCAGCTGACCGACGCCACCTTCGGCGAGAAGACGAGGACCGGCACGGTGCTCGTCGAGTTCTGGGCGCAGTGGTGCGGGCCGTGCCACCTGCTCTCGCCCGTGCTCGACGAGATCGACCGCGAGCGCGACGACCTCACCGTGCTGAAGATCAACGCCGACGAGAACACCGCGACCGCTCGCGACCACCGGATCATGTCACTGCCGACGATGCTGCTGTTCCGCGACGGCGTGCCGATCAGGCAGATCGTGGGAGCACGCCCCAAGTCGCGCCTGCTGGCCGAGCTGGACGACGCGCTGAGCGCGTGAGCCGCCTATCTTGGGCGCATGCTCGGTCTTGAACTCGTCGTGGTGCTGGGCGTCTGCGTCCTGGCGGCCAGTGTCGCGTCCGGACGGTTGCGCGTCGCCGCACCGGTCCTGCTCGTCGTCTTCGGCGCGGTGCTCGGTTTCGTCCCGGCCCTGGAGTCGGTGAGCCTGCCCCCGGAGGCGATGCTGCTGATCTTCCTGCCGGCCCTGCTCTACTGGGAGAGCCTCACCACCTCGCTGCGGGAGATCCGCAGCAACCTGCGCCCGATCGTGCTGCTCAGCACGCTGCTCGTCCTCGCCACCGCCGCGGCGGTGGCCGCCGTCGCCCACGCCCTCGGCCTCGGCTGGGGCCCGGCGTGGGTGCTCGGCGCCGCGCTGGCCCCCACCGACGCGACCGCCGTCAGCGCCATCGCACGCGGCCTGCCCCGCCGCACCGGCACGATCCTGCGCGCCGAGTCGCTGATCAACGACGGCACGGCGCTCGTCATCTACGCGATCGCCGTCTCGATCACCATCGGCGAGCAGGAGTTCAGCACCGGCGTGGTGGGGCTGCGCCTGCTGCTGTCCTACGCCGGCGGCGCGGTGGCCGGCCTGGTCGTCGCCTGGCTCGCCGTGCAGGTGCGCAAGCGACTCGACAACCCCGTGCACGAGACGGTGGTCAGCATCCTCACGCCGTTCGCCGCGTTCCTGCTCGCCGAGACGGTCCACGGCTCCGGCGTGATCGCCGTCGTGACGTGCGGCCTGACGCTCGCCCAGGTCGGGCCGCGCATCGTGCCCGCCGACACGCGGCAGGTGAGCTACGCGTTCTGGGGCATCGCGACGTTCGTCCTCAACGGCGCCCTGTTCGTCCTGATCGGACTCCAGGCCCACAGCGCCGTCCGCTCGCTGGACGGCTCCGAGGTCCTCGCCGCGTTCGGCGCGATCGGGCTGGTGGCGTTGACCGTGACGGGCACCCGCCTGCTCTGGAGCTACACCACGCCGTACGTCATCCGGGCGCTCGACCGCCGTCCGCAGCAACGACTCCGGCGCATGGGCGCCCGGCAACGGCTCGTGTCCTCGGTCGCCGGGTTCCGCGGGGCGGTGTCGCTGGCCGCGGCCCTGGCGGTGCCGCAGGCGGTGACCGGCGGCGGGCCCTTCCCGTTCCGCGACGAGATCGTCCTGATCACGTCCGGCGTCGTGGTGCTGACCCTGGTCGTGCAGTCGGCCGTGCTGCCGGCGGTCATCCGGTTCTCGCGGCTGCCGGAGGACACCGCGCTCGACGAGGAGCTGCGGCTGGCCCAGACGACGGCCTCCGAGGAGGCCTACGAGGCACTGCCCGCGCTCGCCGGCAAGGTCGGGGTGAGCGACGTCGTCTACAAGCGCGTGCGCGCCGAGTACGAGCACCACCTGGAGGTCGTGCGGGCCAAGGAGGCGGGCGACGAGGAGGTGGCGCGGTCCGAGGTGGAGTACACCGCGCTGCGGCTGGAGCTGATCGCCCACAAGAGGGCGACCGTGGTGCGGCTGCGCGACGAGCAGGCCATCGACGACATCGTGCTGCGGACCGTGCAGCGCAAGCTCGACATCGAGGAAGTGCGGCTGTCCCGGCGCGAGCCCGAGGAGGACTGATCGGGCGTCACGCCGGGGACACCGGTCACGGAGGCCACGACCAGGTCGGCGTTGCCGGTGGCGTGAACCGCGAACGCGGCTCACCTGGTGGGCGCGAACCCGGACGGGACGAGCCGAGCTGGCCGGATGTCCGGCCGTGGCGGGAAGGGGGTGGCGAAGCCTTCGGTGTGATCGTGGTCGGCGAGGGCGCGGGCGCGCACGTAGGCTCCGACGGGTGCGAGGCTCGTGCCTTGCCCGGTGAGGAACGGGGGCGTGTGGGCGGCGCTTCGCCGCCACCGCCTGTGGCGCGACCACGGCCTGCGCCTCCCCGGCCACGGGACCGCCCACGTCAGCCACGGCGGTACCGGCACGATCACCGCGCCGCGGCGGGTCCTGACCGCGCGGCATCGCCCCGGTCCCGCGAACGGCATGAAGCCGAGATCGTCGACGTGGGGCTGACCGGCGCAGTCGCCGGCGTGTGATCCGGAGGCCGGTGGCCGGGATCGTCCGCACGCCTACCGCGGGACGCGCCGAAGCCCGTGGCACCCGTCGCGCACCGCACGCCACCGCCTGCCGCCCTCGGACATGCGCACGCCATCCTCGATCATGAACCGGATGAGCGCGAAAAGGCCGAAGAAGAACAGCAGCAAGGAGCCGCCGATCACGGAAAGCGTTTGCTCGTTCGACAGGGAGAACATGAGCTGCGGCACGAGCTCCCAGGCGACGAGCGGGGACGGCGCCACCACCCACGACAACAAGGCCATGGACAACCATGCGCGGCGCCGCCGGACCGTGGCCCGCGCGCTCCTGATCCGCAGCCACACCGGCAGTCCGCACCTCGCGCATTCCAGTGCCGCCTCGGCACGGCCGCGAGCGGGCCGGCGCACGGGGATCGGTTGGAGGGTGAAGGACATCGAGTGGCCCTGCCAGGTGGCTTCCTCCTCCACCACGTGGATCAGGTGAACGCTCGGGGTGCTGCCGACCGGCACACGTTCCTCCCGGCGAGGTGTGGGCGGCGCCGACGTGGGTGACGCCGGCGGGGAACAGCGAATCGACCGGATCGATTGTCACGATCGCGCGGTCCGCCCGTCCACCGCATGGCATCTACCGGTCATCACCCGCTCCGTCCACCACGGATGGCTCCGTCCGCCCGGCATGTCGCCTTGTGGCCCAAGGGATCGGAGTGCGCATCCAGCGCCCGGCGGGCCGCCGAGCACCGTCACCGCACCGGGTGGGCGCTTGATCGGCTGCGGCACAACGGAGTTTCGTCGTTCGACGCCCGGCATCGGCGATCTGCCCGCCGGTTGACACCCCGGTACTCTGGGAGCGCTCCCAGAACCTGCCATAGGAGTCATCATGCGAAGGACCATCCGTGCCGTCGCCGCCGCCGGCCTGCTGGTCGCGAGCACGTTCGTCGCGACAGCGGGTCCGGCTCACGCCGATGTGACCATCTGCGACCAGTACGGGTCGACCACCATCCAGGGCCGTTACGTGGTCCAGAACAACCGGTGGGGCACCTCGGCGCAGCAGTGCATCAACGTCACGTCCTCCGGCTTCCAGATCACCAGCCAGCAGGGCTCGGCCCCGACCAACGGGGCGCCGGTGTCGTACCCGTCGGTGTTCCTCGGCTGCCACTACACCAACTGCTCCCCCGGCTCCACCCTGCCGATGCAGGTCAGCCGGATCCGCAGCGCCACCTCGTCGATCAACTACCGGTACGCGGGCGGCACCTACAACGCCTCGTACGACATCTGGCTCGACCCCACGCCGAAGACCAACGGCGTGAACCAGATGGAGATCATGATCTGGTTCAACCGCCAGGGCTCGATCCAGCCCATCGGCAGCGCCGTCGGCACGACCACCATCGGTGGCCGCAGCTGGCAGGTGTGGCGCGGCAGCAACGGTTCCAACAACGTCATCTCCTACGTCGCGCCGTCACCGATCAACTCGTGGTCGTTCAACGTGCTCGACTTCATCAACGACGTGCGCAACCGCGGGGCGATCACGAGCTCCTGGTACCTGACCAGCATCCAGGCCGGGTTCGAGCCGTGGAACGGTGGTGTCGGCCTGGCGGTCGACAACTTCTCGGCCTCCGTCAGCGGCTGAGCCGCGGATCGGGGTCCGGCTGATCCGGCCGGGACCACCGCGGTCCCGGCCGGATCATCCTTCACGTGCACCGATTTCCTGAGCAGACGATCGAATCGACGTTGTTCGACACTTGTGGGAAGTCGAGCGGTTCTAGGACACGGGCACGGCGGTGGCGCCGTTGAACTTCCACCGTCCGTGCGGCACGGTCACCACACCCGAACCCGGTAGGTGCACCTCGGCCGTGGAACCCACGGGCACCTCGACGGTGAGGCGCAGCACGCCGTCGACCTTGGCCCAGTCCACGGAGATGCGTCCGCGCACGCTCTCGAACTCGAACTGCGCCCACGAGACGCCCTGGGTGGCGTTCGGTTTGACGGTGAACGTCCGGTATCCCGCGTCACCCGGTCGCAACCCGGCCACGTGCTCGTACAGCCACTGCACGACGGTGCCCTTGAAGTAGTGGTTGCGCGAGCGCGTGCCGGTGTCCCACATCTCCCACATGGTGTCGGCGCCGTTCTCGAACCAGTGGCCCCAGCTCGGGTACGACCGCTCCGTCGCCATGGCGTGCGCGACGTCGGCGTGGCCGTGGTCGCTCAACGCCTGCAACAACACACTTGCGCCGAGACAGCCGACGTTGACGTGGTTGCCGTTCGCCCGCACCTCGGCGGCCAGCCGATCGGCGACCTCCTGCACGGACCCGGCCGGCACCATGCCGAACGCCAGCGGGATCGCGTTCGACGTCTGTCGGTAGCCCGGGTCCTGGGCGGTGCGGTAGTAGCCGTCCAGGAACGTCTTGTTGAACGCCTCCAACAGGTTCGCGGCGACCTCGCGGTACCGCTGCACGGGTGCGCCGATCACGTCACCGAGCTCGGCGGCGTGCAGCAACGCCCGGTAGAGGTAGGCGGTGGCGGTGAGCCGCCGGTCCTCCGGCGGGACGTCGAAGGACTCCGGCGGCAGCCAGTCGCCGAGCGTCGTGACGGCGAGCCCGTCGCGCAGCCTGCCGATCTCGCAGTCCAGGTACCGGGTGAGCACCGGCCAGTGCTGGGCGGGCAGCCGGTCGTCGCCGTAGATGCGGTACATCTCGCGCAGCACGAACGGGTACACCGTCGTCCACTCCGGCGCGGGCTCCAGTTCCAGGTATCCCCAGCCGCTGCTCGGCACGATCACCGGCAGCCGACCGGCTTCGTCCTGGCTGTCCGCGAGGTCGCCGAGCCACTTGGTGAAGAACTTGGCCAGGCCGAACTCGGCGAGCATCGACGGCGTGCCGACCTGGGCGTCACCGGTCCAGCCGTTCTTCTCGTAGGTGGGCGTGTCGGTGGGGATGCCGTGCAGGTTGTTGGCGACGGTCCGGCGCATCGCGGCGTCGTAGCGCTCGAACAACGGCTCCGAGCAGCGGAACCTGCTCACCCGCGGCACGTCCGAGTGCACGACCCTGCCCAGCAGGCGCGGCGCGGAGTTCAGGCCGGTCACCTCGACGTAGCGGAAGCCCTTGTAGGAGAACTTCGGCTCCCACGTCTCCGTGCCGCCGGCGCAGACGTACTCGTCGACCTGGCTGCGGCCGCTGAAGACGAGCCCGTTCTCCACGTGCACGGTGCCGTCGGCGTTCAGCGTCTCGCCGTACTTGAGCCGCACCACCGTGCCCGCGGGCGCGGTGACGGTGAGCTGCACCCAGCCCGCCATCGTGCGCCCCATGTCCGCCACGAACACGCCACGCTTGCGTGACTTGAGCGCGATCGGCTTGACCGACTCGACCACGCGGATCGGTTCGTGCTCCTGGGCTTTCAGCGCTCCCCTCGGGGCGGGCCGGACGGGCGCGGCCCGCCAGTCGCTGTCGTCGAAACCCGGTTTCGTCCAGCCGCGCGGGGCGAGCCGGGCGTCGTAGGTCTCCCCGCAGTAGAGGGAGTTCGACACCGTCGGGCCGTCGGTCAGCCGCCACGACTCGTCGGACGTCAGGGTCGTGCGCGTGCCGTCCGGGTGGTCGATCTCGAGCTGCGCCAGCAGCTTCGGCTCGTCGTGCCACGGCGGCCGCTCCCACTGCCAGGTGGTCGGCGTCTTCAGGCCGTAGAAACCGCGGCCCAGCGTCACACCGATCGCGTTGCGTCCCGGACGCACGAGCTCTGTGACGTCGTGCGTCGCGTAGAGGACGGTGTTGTCGTAGTCGGTGAACCCGGGATCCAGCACCCGGTCACCGACGCGGCGGCCGTTGATCTCCGTCTCGTGGTAGGCGAGACCGGAGATGTACAACCGGGCCCGCTCGACCGGCTTGCTCAGCGCGAACTCCCTGCGCAGCAACGGCGCCGGCTGCTCCTCCACCGCGACGTACCCGCCCCACGGGCCCTGCCCGAGGGGGTGGAGCACGGTCGCCGCGGTCCACGACGAGTCGTCGAAGTCCGGTTGCCGCCAGCCGGGTTGCTCCTCGGTGGCCACCTTCCAGCCCGGCCCGGTGACGATCTCGCGCTGTCCGCCGGGCAGGTCCGCGACGAGTCGCAACAGGAACCCGGCATGTCCCTCGGCCCGGTTCGTGGCGCGTGCGGCCAGCACGATCCGCCTGCCCGCCAGCCGCGTGACGTCGGCGTGCCGCCCGACCTTCCACGCGTCGGCCTGCTCCGGCACGTGCAGCACTTCGGATCCGTTGACGTACAACGTGAAGTCGTCGTCCGCGGTCGCGACGAGCCGGACGCGCTCGGCGTCGGCGGGCAGGTCGAGGGAAGCGCGGAACCACCGGCTCCCGGCCGGCGCGGTGTCCGACCAGATCCAGCTAGCGCCGCCGAAGCCGATGAACCTGTCCGGCGCGCCGATCCACCTGGCCTGCCACGGCGTGCCGAGCAGCGCGGTCTCCCACCAGCTGTCCGTGCTCCACGCCGACGGCCGGTTCGCGCCGTCCCACACCCGCACCCGCCAGTGGTAGCGCGTGCGGGGCGCGAGAGCCGCGCCGGCGTAGGCGATTCCCGTGGTGCGGTCCGACGGGACGCGACCGGACTGCCACATGTCGGCACGTCCGGGCGCGGTGCCCACCTCCACCTCGTACGCGGTCTGCCGCGCGCCGGTGCCGCCGGCCGCGAGCACCCAGCCCAGCCGGGGTTCGCTGACATCGGTGCCCAGCAACGTTTCCGCGTACTCGACGGTGGTGCGCACGACCCGCACGTCACCGGCCTCGGCCGCTGCCGCGGCGCTGGCCACCCCGACGGGCAGGGCGGTCGTGGTCAGCCCGACCGCCGAGGTCATGAGGAACTGCCGTCTGCGCACGTGCTCTCCATCTTCGTCGCAGGGTGATCCGGTTCGACCTGGGCGGGCACGCCCGGTCAGGTGGTCTCGACGAGGCCGAACGACGAGGGCACCGGTCCGGAACCGCTCGGGTGCCGTGGAATCCGACGTTGATCAACCTGATCGGTGCCAGTGTGCCGGTCCCCCTCCGGTTCGTCGCGGCGACGTTCGCACCGGAACGGGTGAAGATCGATCTCAGCCCCCCGGCAGGGTGACCCGGTCGCGCCGGTGATCACCCGCGGGTCCGGGACGTCCCCACCGCGTCCCCGGCGACGGGTCACCGCCCGGCGGATCGCTCCAGGGCCTGGACGCGGTACCTGCCCGGCGTGATGCCGAACTCCTTCTCGAAGGCGTGGGAGAGCGCGTACGGACTGCGGTAGCCGACCCGTGCCGCGACGGTGGCCAGGGTGGCCGAGGTGCTGCGCAGGTGGGTGGCGGCGAGGACCAGCCGCCACCACGTGAGGTAGGACATCGGCGGGCGGCCGACCAGGGTGGTGAACCGGCGGGCCAGGGTGGGGCGGGAGACGCCCGCCGCCGCGGCCAGGCGGTCGTTGCTCCACGGGGCGGCGGGGTTGGCGTGCAGCGCCCACAGTGCGGCGGCCGTCACCGGGTCGCCCAGCACCCGCGGCCAGGTCCCGCCGGTCGCCTCGGCCATCCAGGAGCGGATGAGGTGGACGAGGAGGAGGTCGAGCAGGCTCGGGAGCGCGATGCGGGAGCCGGGCCGCCGCTCGTCCAGCTCACCGGCGAGCAGGTCGATCGCGGCGCGGAGCCCGTGGTGGCCGCCCGCCCGGCTGCGCACGCGGACGACCTCGGGCAGCTCGCTCATGAGCGGGTGCATGCGGCTGCAGTCGAGCCGGTACTTGCCGCAGAGCACCTCCGTCAGGTCGCGGCCGGGCTGCTCTCCCGCCTCCCCGCGCCACTGCCCGAACGGCACCGCCCGGTCCCGCGCGACCGCCTCGTCGAGCGGGGAGTCCGCGATCACGTGGCCGGTGCCGTGAGGCAGCAGCACCGCGTCACCCACGCCGAGGAGCACCGGGGCGCCCCCGTCGGGCAGCAGCCAGCAACCGCCCCTCAGGACGACGTGGAAACCCGCGCCGTCGTACGGGTCGAGCCGCGTGCACCACCTGCCGCCGGCCCGCACCCGGCTGGACGAGGGGTGCCCGAGGCGCACAGCGGAGATCGCGTCGCCCACCACGTCCACCCCGGCACGATATCCGGCCCGCCCGCTCGTGAGACGGACGCGTATCCCCACGGGCCGGACGCGCATTGAGAAGACCGGCCGGCCGTTCCTAGGGTCGGGGCATGACGAGCGAGGACGACCACGTGCAGACCATGGTGCTGGGGGATGTCGAGGTCATCAGGGTCGTGGAGTGGCGAGCACCGTTCGCGCCCGCTTCCGGCATCGTGCCGGAGGCACCTGCCGAGGTGTGGAGGGACAACCGGGACTGGCTGGCGCCGGACCACTGGGAACCGGACAGCGACCGGGCGGTGCTCGCGTTGCAGACGTGGGTGCTGCGCAGCGGTGGCCGGACCGTCGTCGTCGACACAGGAGTGGGCGACGGACGCGAGCGCCCCGGCATGCCGCCGTTCCACCACCGCCGGAGTGACCTGCTCGGTCTCCTGGCCGGAGCCGGCGTGCACCCGCGGGACGTCGACGTCGTCGTCAACACCCACCTCCACGTCGATCACGTCGGCTGGAACACCGTCGACGCGGACGGGGAATGGGTACCGGCGTTCCCGAACGCCCGCTACCTCATCCCCGCGGCCGACGACTTCCACTACGGTCCGCGCAACGCGTACGGCAACGGCGTGCAGGAGGTCGACCGCCTGATCTACGAGGACAGCATCGCGCCCGTCCACCGCGCCGGGCAGGCCGTGCTGTGGGACGGGTCGCACCGCATCGACGACCACCTCGCCCTCGAGTCCGCGCCCGGCCACACCCCCGGTTCCTCCGTACTCCGGCTCGCGTCCGGAACCGACCGGGCGGTCTTCGTCGGGGACCTGGTGCACAGCCCGGTCCAGCTCCTGCACCCCTGCTGCAACAGCAACGCCTGCCTCGCGCCGGACCAGGCGGTGGCCAGCCGCCGCCGGATCCTCCAGCGCGCGGCCGACGAACGGGAACTGCTCATCCCCGCGCACTTCGCCGGTGCGGGCGCGGTGGAAGTCCGGCGACGGGGTGACGGGTTCGCCCTCGGTTCCTGGGCGGCGGCCGAGCCGGTCAGCCCGTGAGGGAGAGGCCGTGCGGTCTGCACCGCACGGCCTCTCCGATCAGCGTCGTGACCGCGCAACGGTCAGCGGAGCGGCGTGTTGCCGTCGCTAATCTTCGCCCGCACCGACTCGCGCAGTGCGGGCAGCGGCGGCTGGGCGGCCGTCACCGCGGCGGCCGGTGCGGTCCGCACCGGGCCGGGAACCGGGTGGACCTCGGTCTCGTTCGGCAGCGGGATCCCGGGGCAGGTGACGTTGCCGGGACGCGAGTTCCGCAGCAGGAACACGTTCACCACGCCGTCGACGCACGGGTTGCCCTCGAAGGCGTACTGGCCGTGGAAGGGGCTGTCCGCCACCGACACGAGGCTGACGCCCGGCGCCGCGCGCACCGCGGACCTCGCCTGCTCGTACCCGGTCTGCGGGTCGAGCTCACCCTGCACGACCAGCACCCGGCCGGCCACCTCCGCCGGCAGCACCGGCAGCTCCTGGCGCGGGGCGTCGGACCAGAACGCGCACGGTTCGTTCAGGCCGTACTGCCAGCCGAAGAGCGGGTACCGCGGGCCCTGGCGGTCGGACAGCCGCTTGTACCAGGCCGCCGACCGGGTCGGCTGGTCACCGCACGCCACGGCGTAGCGGGTCGCCGGGACGAGCCGGTAGTCCGCGGGGTCGTCGGCGAGCGCCCGCGCGACCGCCGCCGGGGTCAGCGCCTCGAGCGGCACGCCGAACTCCGCGCGGGACCTGACGTCGAGCTGCGCCGCGAGGCCGGACCCGGTCAGCGTTGCCGAGGCCTCGCCGTTCGCGCCTCGCACCCCCAGCACGAACACCAGCGCCCCCAGCACCCAGCGCGTCGGCGAGCCCATGCCCGTGAAGATCGCGTCGTACAGGTCGGGGCTGGTACCGGCGCCGGCGAAGAACCGGCGGGCGCGCTCCCAGTTCGCGGCGGCCTCCCCGGTCGTGGCACCGACCTCGGCCGGGAACTGCCGCGTCATCCACGGCAGGAACGAGCCCTCGAACATCCGCTGGTTGATCTGCGGCCACGCCTCGAACGCGGCCTGCAGGCGCCCCTGGAAGTCCGTGCTGGAGTCCAGCACCACCTTGCCCGCGCCGCGTGGGAACAGCGACGCGTACTTCGCGCCCAGCCAGGTGCCGTAGGAGTACCCCAGGTAGTCCAATGTGGACTCACCGAGCAGGATCCGGACCAGCTCCACGTCGTGCGCGGTCTGCCAGGTCGTGAGGAACGGGGCGAGCGCCTCGCTCTGGCACGCCTCCGCGGTCGCGCGTGGCGCCTTCAGGTGCTCGGCGATGCTGCCGGCCGAACGGTCCCGCGCGTCGAGGTCGGTGCGCTGCGACAGGCGGTCGAGGGGCACCTCGCACGTCTCGGGCAGCCGCTCCGGCGCGGTGCCGCCCTCCTGACCGGTGCCGCGCGGGTCCATGCCGATCAGCGCGTAGCTCTCGTGGAGCTGGGGCTGGACGGCGGCCAGCGCACCGGGCAGGGACGTGCCCTGGACACCGGGTCCGCCGGGGTTGATCAGCAGCGACCCGGAGTGCTCACCGGACGCGGCGACCCGGCTGACCGAGACCACCATGTCCCGGCCCGCATCGGGCGCCGCCCAGTCCCTGGGCACGGTCATCAGCGCGCACCGGGCCGGTAACGCCCCCGGCTCCGGGGTGAAAGCGCATGTGCCCCAGGACAGTTCCTGGCCGGCATAGCGCGCGAACGGATCGGTCGAGGCGTTCACCGGCACGGTCGTGACGGCGAGAACGAGCGTTGTGACGATCATGGGCACCACGGCGACGGTCGATCTGCGCACGGCAGTCCTTTCGCGACAGGGATCCGGGTGACCCCATCCGACCAGGACTCTCGACGCGATGTCCACGGCACCTAGTACTTTCGGCCGGTTCCCGTTGCCACGAACCGGATTGTTCCCGGCCGGTCCGCCACATCACCGCGGTCGAAATGAGACCGTCGACGGGGAGGCCGGGCGCCCAGGGCGGCGGGTTCGCCGCGCAGGCCCGCCCAGGCGTGATCGCCTGAACGAACCCCGGTTCCCGCAAGGGGTTCCCTGCGACGCGGATTGTTCGGCGACCCACACCTGGCGGTCGCGCTTCATCGGCGGGATCTTGAAGTCCGCGTACGAGTACTTGCCGGTGATCGCACCACCGGCGTCGAAGTGGAAGACGTCCATCCCCTGCCAGACCATCCGCGAGCCGTACCGCAGGAACCCGAACAGCCGCAGGAGCGGGGAGACGCCGCGGCCACGCGGCCAGGAGATGTCGATCCGGCACGCCCACCGGATCGCCGCGCGGCGCCCCGGCTCGTCGACCAGCTTGTCGTGGACGTCGAAGCGCATCGCGCCGTACCTGCCGGCGAACTGGGGCGCGAACTCCGCGCGGATCGCGGCCTTGCCCCGGTGCCGGGCGCCGTCGCCCGGCTCGTACTCGGCGTCGTCGGTGAAGAACCCCCATGACTCGGTCGAGGTCGTTGTCGTTGAAGGCCTCGGCGAGACGGCACACGCTGAAGGAACGGTGTTCTTTAGACAAGAGCGCCTGGTAGGGTGCCGTCTCACATGGACGCGTCGTTCCGTCGGGCCCGGCAGCCCGAGCAGAAGGAGCAGCGGCGGGAGGCGATTCTCGCCGCCGCTCGCGACCTCGCCCTCGACGCCGGCGTGGCCGGGGTCAGCCTCGGCGACATCGCGAAGGCCGTCGGGCTGGTGAAGTCGAACGTGCTGCGCTACTTCGGCACCCGTGAGGAGATCTACCTCCAGCTCACCATGCGCGGCGGTACCGAGTGGGCGGACGCGGTGTGCGACCGGCTGGCGGCCGTGTCGGGCATCGACGGGATGGCCGCCGCGCTCGCGGACTCCTTCGCCGAACGGCCGCTGTACTGCGACCTGGTCAGCCACGCGGAAACCATGCTGGAGCACAACGTCTCGATCGAGGTGCTGCACACCTCCAAGCTGTGGGCGATCGGCATGTACGCCCGAGTCGGCGACCGGATCGTCGCCGCGTGCCCGGAGCTGACCGGGAGCCAGGGCGCGGCCGTGGTCTTCGCCGCCGGCGCGTTCGTCGGCAGGCTGCACCCGATCACGCGGCCGCCGGCGGCACTGGCCGAGCTGTACGCCCGCGAGCCCGCGATCGCGGCGGTGTTCCCGTCCTTCCGGCCGGCCCTGCACCGCTTCATCGCGGCGACCGCCGCGGGCCTGCGCGAGGTCGGGGACGAGCCGCCTCGGCAGCCCGATCCCCCGTCATAGCCCCAGGATGGCGGCCCGAGGTTCTCGGACGTGCTCCGGCTGGATCTAGCTCATCGGGCGCCCGGCCCACCAGTTGCCGGGGGCGTCCGGGTCGGTGCTCGACCAGAAGTCCACGCACGCCTGGATGAACTCTTCCGCCGAGAGGTGCCCGTCGCCGTCGGTGTCGAGGTGGCGGAACGCCTCGGCCGACTCCGCTTCCGTGAGACCGGGGAAGTGCCCGTGCTGGAACACCAGGAACTCGGCCGGGCTCACGCCACCGTCGGCATCGACGTCGGCCACGGACAGGAAGGCTTCCGCGAGTGCGCCCACGGTGTCGCGCGCGGCCTGCGGGTCGTCGGCGAGGGACCCGGTGGAGGCGAGGAACTGCTCGCGGGTGATGGCCTCACCACCGCCGGGGATGTGCGGCTGGTGCAGGTCGCGCCAGATGCGGACGTAGGCGTTCTGGATGCGCCGCTCCCCCGCCGAGCCGGGCGCGTGGCCCAGCGCTTCCGCGGCACGGCGGCCCATGAGGACGTGGTCCTGCTCGGTGAGCCGGCCGTCACCGTCGACGTCGAGGTGGTCGAAACCGTGGTTGATCTTGGCCGCGAGCAGGTCGGTGAGGGGCACGACATCTCCCTGGTGAGTGGGAACATCCATCCGGAACACAGCATCGGACGGTGGACCGCGTCAGGGCAGGTCTGATCGGGTCGTCGTGCCCACACGGTCAGGTGGCGTGAATTTGACGCGGCGTGCACGAACCGTGGTCGGCGGAAGCGCCCTGCTCGGCGTCCCGCGCCTCGACCAGGTCGAGGTCGCGGACGCAGAAGCCGTGGTGCTCGAAGGTCTCGTTGAGCACCGTGCCGAGGCACTGGCGCACCGAGCGGCCCCTCGCGTACGGCGGCCAGACGTCGTCGTCGGGCACCGGCGCCCGTGCCGCGAGCTGCGCGGCGGTGACCTCGTCGAGCCAGGCCTCCAGCTCGGCGGCCTGGGCGTCCCGCACGCTCACGACCTCGTCGAGGGACGGGTCGAGCGAGAGGTCGAGCCCGTGCGCTCCCCGGTAGGGCTCGACCGCCGGCCCGATGCCCATCGGCGTGAACGGCTCCGCCGACCCCAGGCAGCAGCGGCGGAACCACGAGTCGTGGACGAAGACCAGGTGGCGCAACGTCTGCACCGCCGACCACTCGTCGTTCACGCTGCGGCGCTCGATGCCGGGCGCACGGCGGATTCGCTCGATCGTGGCGGCCCAGCCGGCACGGAGCTGACGCGCCGCCTCGCGCAGGTCGGCGGGGTCCTCGGAGCGGATCAGCACCCGGACCGGATGACGCCGGTCGAGCTCCGCCTCGACGTACCCGGTGACCTCGACCCCGTTCACCACGAGGTTGGTGACGAGCCCGTCGACCACGACGTCCTGCAGGACGACGCCGATCAGGCGTGCGCCGGTCAGATCGCATTCGCGGAACTCCGCGCCGCGCAGATCCTCGTCCACGTACCGGGTCATGCTCCGCATACTAGGCCGGAGCACTGACGAATCGGCCCGTTTCGGCTCTTCCGGCTCGCCTCTTCGGGCACGTCCACCGGCGGACGTCCGGTTCCACCGGTGGACGCGCTTGACCGCGTGACAGTCCCTATTCGGTGAACATGGTGAACGAACGCATCTCGCCGAAGCGCTTCGCCGCGAGGTCAGCGGAGCTGATCAGGAAGCACCCGTAGTAGACCTCGCTCGTCGTGTGGAACTGGGCGAGCGGCACCCAGTCCCGGACCAGCCGGTGCTCTTCCTCGCGCTGCAGGCGGAACCGCTCCTCCCTCGCCATGTCGGGATCCGCCGCCCGCAGGCTCCTGAGGTTGTCGAACGCCATCTGCGTCCACGGGCTGTTCTGGCCGCCGATCTCCCGGCAGTAGCCGCCGATGCGCAACGTGCAGAAGCGGTCCTGATCGGGCCAGAGGTCGTCGACGAGGTCGCACAACAGGTCGATGTGCTTCAGTTCGCCGAACACCTGCTTCACCGCGTCCGCCTGGAACTCGACGTCGCGCTCCTCGATCCAGTCCGGCAGCACCGGCCGCACCCACGCGGTGAGCCGGCGCTCGGGGATGAGGAACGGGATGTTCTCGTGGAAGAACGTCCTGGTGTCGTGACCGGGTGGCGGTGACCCCACCTCCGTCTCCGTGCCGGCCGGAACGTACAGCACGCGCGAGAACTCACTGGTGGGGTGTTCTTCCATGTCTTCCTCGTGGTGCAGGAAGAACAGCAGCGAACCGTCCGCGGGCAGATCGAGCCCCTCGGCCCGTGGAAGAGCCGCGCAGTCGACGGAGCCGATGAACGGCAACGGGTAGTCGTCGCCCGGCCACGTCATGCCCACCGGTAACCGGGGAAGTCCTCCGCTCTGACCGGCCACCTCGTCCCCGGCACCGCCGGGGCCCGCCCAGACCGCGAACCGGAGGTGGTCGGCGAACTTGTCGGCCTCCTCCTCCGGGATGCCCCGATCGATTGCCGCACTGCGGAACTGCTCATGACGATCCATGGCGCCACATGATCGCAGATCCGTGGAAGCGCTTTCTTCCACCGTGGACATCGCGGGCCGACCACGCACAACAGTCCAATCGAGACGCAACAGCCCCGGTTCGCGATTCCGGATTCCCTTCGGGCACCGATGAAACCGGCGATCAGCCCGGCAGCGAGCGGACCGTCACGGCGATCGGCGGGCCGCGGTCAGGAAGAGGTCGATCTGGCGGCCCGCCACGACGGGCCAGTCAGCCACTCCGGGAAGGGGCACGGCGATCAGCGAACCGAAGACGATGACGTCGTGCGCCCTCAGATCCGCGCGCAAGGTCTTGTCCGCGATGCCGCGCTCCACCATCTCGCGCACGCGGTCCCACACGCTTTCGTCGAGACGCCGGTATTCCGGATCGCTCGTCTTCGGCGCACCGTGATAGGGCAGGAAGAGCTCGGCGCCGTGCCGCACCGTGCGCACGAGGAACTCGCGCACCGCGTCGAGCCCGGACAGCTCCCGCGCCAGGATGTCCTCCACCAGCACCAGAACCATGCCGATGGAGCGCACCTGCAAGGCGTCCAGCAAGGCGTTCCGATCGCGGAAGTGCCGGTACAGGGTGCCGATGCCCACTTCGGCCTCCTGCGCGACCACCGCCATCGGTGCCGTGATGTCGCGCTGCAACGTGCGCAAGGCGGCCACGAGGATCTTCTCGCGGTTGGCGATGCCGTCCTTGCGCGGAGCCCGGCTCACCGCTCACCCGGGTGGGACGTCGTGCCGACCCGGTGGTCGATCAGCGGCACCGCGGTGCCCTCGGCGGCGAACGGATCGAGCGCCATCCCGACTCCTCCCTGTTGCGACTACTATAGCGGAGGATATCGTCCGCTTAAGCGCGCTGCCGTTCGGCCACCCGGCCGAGAACCAGCCCAGGAAGGAAAACCGGCATGACGATCCACGAGCACGCCCCCATTCCGGACGACGACCCGGCCCGGTCGCTGACGGTGGTCAGTCCCGGCGACCCCGGAATCACCCACCTGTCGCTCGCCGGCGACACCTACGCCGTGCTCATCACCGGCGAGCAGACCAACGGCCAGTACTGCCTGATCGACATGCACGTGCCCGACGGCGGCGGCCCTCCCCCGCACCGGCACGACTTCGAGGAGATGTTCACCGTCCTCGACGGCGAGATCGAGTTCACCTTCCGCGGCGAGAAGCACGTCGCGAGGGCCGGGTCCACGGTGAACATCCCGGCCAACGCCCCGCACAACTTCCGCAACGTCTCCGGCGCGCCGGCGCGGATGCTCTGCATGTGCACCCCCGCCGGTCAGGACGAGTTCTTCCGGCGCGTCGGCGACGAGGTCGCGAGCGAGGACGCACCTCCCCCGCGGCTCACCGACGACGAGGTGGCCGAGCGCCGGCGGCGGGCGACGGCACTGGCCGCGGAGTACCGCACCGAGATGTCGTGACGCCGGAAGGAGTCCACTTCGGACAGCCGGCGCCGGGACCGGCGAAGGCCCCGGTGCCCGGCGGGTTCACCGCGAGGTCTGCCGGGACCTCAGCGCGCGCTGTTCGGGGAACGTCCAGCCGAAGCGGACCGCGGCCAGGCGCAGGACCGTGGTCACGACCACGCAGACGACACCCGCGACCGGAATCGGTGTGCCGAGCACGACGAGCACGACGAGCACTCCGGCCCCGGCCCCGGCTGCGACCGCGTACAGGGTGCCGACCCTCAGGAAGGAGATCGGCAGGCTCAGGATGACGTCGCGCAGCATCCCGCCGCCGATGGCCCCGATGATGCCGGCGACCAGCGCCCCGGCTTCGCCGGTGCCGAGCGACAGCGCCTTCGAGGCCCCGATGGCGCCGAACAGCCCCATGACGACCGCGTCGAGGCCGGTGATCAGCCAGTCGACCCGCGCGAGGACCGGTTGCAGCGCCATGCCGAGGAGCGCCGAGGCGCCCGCCACCACCAGGTACCAGTTCCGCCAGAGCACGACGGGCGGCTGGTTGAGCACGATGTCGCGCAGCAGGCTGCCCCCGAGCGAGACGGCGAGGCCGATCACGACGACGCCGACCACGTCGATGCGGCGGTGCCGCTCGCCCGCGGCGAACAGGGCGCCCTGCAGACCCCCCAGGCCCGCGGCGAGGAGCTCGATCCACAACGCCACCTGGAACGGCATGACGGACATGCGGGTCACACTCCGGGAGCTGGGGAAATCGGGGGAACACCGGGCCGGCTCGCGGAGCGCGCGAGCCGGCCCGGGGCTGGGACGGCCGGTGGTCAGCCGTTGGCGGCGGCGTTGCGCGCGGCGGTGGCGATGACGTCGGCGACGGTGCCGGGCTGCGTGGCGTACACGGCGTGGCTCGCCGCGACCTCGGTGATCTCCGCACCGATGCGCTTGGCCATGTGCTGCAGCATCGCCTGGTCGAACGCCTTGTCATCGGTCGCGATGACGGCCCAGCTCGGCTTGTCGCGCCAGGCGGCGTTCTGCACCGGCGTCGAGAAGACCGACATGTTGATGGGCACCTGCGTGTCGCGGAGGAACGCGGCGTCGGCGTCGCTGGTGTCCGCCGCGAAGCCGGCCTTGAACTTGTCGCGGTTGATGAAGCCGTAGCCGTCCTCACCGATGTCGATGACGAACTCCGGTGTCGGGCCGAACCCGTCGTACTGCTGGGCTGTCGTCTCGCCCGCGTCGGGCGCCAGCGCCGACACGTAGACCAGCCCGGCGACCTTCGGGTGCACTCCCGCCTCGGTGATGACCGTGCCGCCCCAGGAGTGGCCGACGAGGACCGCCGGGCCGTCCTGCAGGTCGAGCACGCGGGTGGTCGCCGCGACGTCGTCCTCCAGCGAGGTGAGCGGGTTCTGCACGATCGTGACCCGGTAGCCCCTGGAGGTCAGCTCGTCGTACACACCTCGCCACCCCGAACCGTCGGCGAACGCGCCGTGCACCAGCACGATGTTCTTGATCTCCGGACCGCTGCTGGTCATGAGGCTTGTCCTTCCGCATGCCGCGCCGGCGTCGCCGGAACGGGTCGAGTGGGTCAGTGCATCCGGCGGCGCGTCTGCCGCCGGATGCCCCCTGATGGGAACTAATATATTGGATATTACCCGAAAGCGCCAGTCCCCGACGGCGGCCGCGGCCGCGCTTCGACCGGGCCTTCTCCGAACGGGTGCAGCAGAACACGCGCGGAAGCGGCCAAAGCCCAGCTCAGAGCACAAGGCACTTGAGTGCACGGCTTCGAGCACTGAGGAACGTTGACGTTGACATGCGCGCTCGGCCGGGCATGTGCCGCGAGCGATCCGGGAGCGCCGTGCGCCTATGCCACCCCGGGGTGGGTCTCAGGCCACACGGCCCGATTCCGGTCGCGCACGTTGACCATGTCGGTCACGACGCCGGCACCGTCCACGAGGGCGGTGGCGATGGAGTCGAAGACCCTGACGCTCTCCACGAACCACACCGCGTCCGGCCGGTCGTCGGCCAGCACGAGGTCGATGGAGCCCAGCAGCCGGTCGACCCGGCCGCCCTCCGACGCCCAGAAGTCGCTCCCGGCCTTCGGCGCCGCGAGGAAGCTGCGCAGCCGCGCGAACGCCTCCCGCTGCACCGGCACCGCTCGATCGGGCCGGCCCGCCAGGAAGAGGGACCGGGCGAGCGTGAACATCGCCAGGCTGATCTTCTCGTCGAGGAAGGCGGCGTGGTGGTCGTCGAAGATCTCCATCTCGCGGAGGATCCTGATCTCCCGCTCGTGGACCTCGACCGACTTCCCGTGCTCACCCAGGCGGTCGTGCGCGTCGCTCAGCATGTCCAGCCGGAAGACGAGCTCGGCGACCGGAGCGCTGTCGTCCTCGAAGCCGGAGATCTCGCCGATCAGGCCGATCGCCTCCCGGTACTCCCCCGACCTCATCTTCGCGAAGGCGACGTGCATCAGGACCGTGCCCTGCGCTGCGCGCGGTCCCACCTCCCGGAAGATCGCGCTCGCCTGCTCGGCGTGGGCGAGTGCGAGCTCGACCCGGTCCAGGGCACTGAGGTTGGCCGAGGCCTGCAGGTGCGCGTAGGCCTGGGCGCGGCGGTCCCGGCCCGACCGCAACGCCTCCACCGCCGCGTCCAGGTGCCGCACCGCGAGCTCCGGCCGGCCCGTCCGGAAGGCCGCCCTGGCGAGACCTCGCCGGGCGTGACCGGCACCGACGTCGTCGCCGATCCGCTCCGCGGCCCGCAGCGCGACCTCGTTGATCCTGGTCATCGAGCTCCACAGGCTCTTCCAGTCCAGGTAGAAGCGGAGGTGCCAGGCGATCCGCCAGCAGTGGGCCTCGAAGCCGGACTCCGCGGCGAGGTCGACCAGGGCCACCAGGGTGTCGTGCTCCGAGGTCAGCACCTCCAGCGCCGCCCTGCCGCCGGACACGGGCCGGGGTGACACCCCCGGCGCGAGTTCCGGCAGCTCCGGCACGTCCCGGGCGGACGACAGCGCCACGGTCGCGCTGCGCGTCACCACGAGGTAGTGGTCGAGCAGCCTGCGGCGCGCGGCCTGCCGCTCGTCGGCGTCGCCGGTGCCGGCGAGCAGTTCGGCGCTGTAGTCGCGCAGCAGGTCGTGCCAGCTGAACCTGCCCGGCCGGTCCTCCACGAGCAGGCCGACCGCGACCAGCTCGCGCAGCAGGACCTGCGCGCGGGGCGGCGGCAGCCCGGCCACGCTCGCGACCGCGGCGGTGCCGGTCTGGCTCAGCGGCAGCACCGCGAGGAGCCGGAACAACCTCGCCGCCTCCCGGTTCAACGCCCGGTACGACCACGACAGCACTGAACGGACGTCGCTGCGCGGGTCGTCGCCGGTGAGGAAGTCCAAGCCGAGCTCCGCGTGCTCGGCCAGCTCGCGGGAGAACTCGGAGAGGCTCAGCGCCGGGTTCGTGGCGATCCTGGCGCTGGCCACCGCGAGCGCCAGCGGCAGGTGTGCGCAGGTCGCCGCGATCGACCGCACCGCCGCGGACTCCGCCGCCACCCGCCGCTCCCCGAGCCGGCGCGCCAGCAACGCCACCGACTCCGGCATGTCCAGCAGCCGCATCCCCATCATGTGCGCGCCGGTGGACGCCACCAGCCCGGTCAGCGCCGACCTGCTGGTCACGACCACCAGGCACCGCGGTGAGCCCGGCAGCAGGGGCAGCACCTGCCCGCTGTCCCTGGCGTTGTCCAGGACCACCAGGACGCGGCGACCGGCCAGCACACCGCGGTACAGCGCGACGAGCCCGTCCACCCCGTCCGGCCGTCCCGCCTTCGCCACCCCCAGCCCGTCCAGCAGCTCGCGCAGCACGTCCGCGGGCTCCCGGACCGCCCCCTCCGCGTCGAACCCCCGCAGGTTCACGTAGAGCTGCCCGTCGGGGAACCGCGGCGCGATCCGGTTCGCCCACTGCACGACGAACGTCGTCTTCCCCACTCCCGCCGTGCCGTGCACGACGATCGCCGGCTGCGCGGAACCCTCGTCCAGCCGTGCGTCGAGCTCGCGCAGCTCGCGCTCACGACCGGTGAAAACCGCCAGCGGCGCCGGCAACGGCGTCGGCCGCACCGGTCCGGCGGCTGCACCCGGCGGTGGAGCCGGGCCGGCTCCCACCACCCGCCGGTGCCACTCCCGCAACGCCGGGCCGGGATCCACCCCCAGCTCGTCCTGCAACGTCACGCGGATCCGCTCGTACACCGCGAGCGCTTCGGCGGGACGACCCGACTGGTGCAGAGCGCGCATCAGCAGCTCGTGCGACCGCTCCCGCAACGGCTCCGCCTCCACGACCACGCGCAGGCGCTCCACCACCCCGGCGTGACCACCCCGGCCGAGCTCCAGCTCCGCCCACGACTCCGCGGCCTGGACCCACAGCCGCACGACACGGCGCCGCTCCCGCCGCGCCCACGCGCCCTCGACGCCCGCCAGCGGCCGGTCCCGCCACTCCGCCAGCGCGGTGCGCAGCAGCTCCGCACGACGTTCCGGATCGGCCGCGGTGTCCGCGGCCCGCACGGCGCCCAGGAAGCGCCCCAGGTCCACCCGCCCCGCCGCGAGCCGCACCCGGTAGCCGTTCCCGGCCGAGGTCGGCACCGGCTCACCGGACTCGTCCCGGCCGAGCACCCGGCGCAACCGGTAGACGTACGTGCGCACGGTTCCGCGTGCCGCCGGCGGGGCGTCCTCGCCCCACATCGCCGCGATCATCTCGGTGACGGGTACCACTCGCCCGTCCGCCAGCAGCAGGACCGCCAGAGCGAGCTTCTGCTGAGGGGAGCCCAGGTCGAGTTCGGCGTCGTCCCGCCACGCGCGCACGCCGGTCAAGACGCTGAACGTCAGGCCGCGAGGACCAGGGCCGGCCCCTCCGGCGCCGGCGTGTGGCGCTGGGGTCGTCGATGCCGACGACTTCGCACGGTGCATCCCCGCCCCTGTTCCTTCCCGCCTCGGACGACAGCTCTCAAGGAGCGAGGCGCAGGAAGACGTGCGTGGTCGTCCCGTGCGGAGCGGTGTGGACGCGCACCAGGTCGGCGAGTTGGTTGATGAGCAGCAGGCCGCGGCCGCCGTACTGCTCCAGGGTGGCGGGGCGGCGCCCGGCGAGCGGATCGGTGAGGTGGCCGTCGTCGCGGACCGTGCAGACGAGGTAGCCGCCGTCCTGCCAGATGCTCAGCAGGCAGGAGCCGCCGGCGTGCCGGAGGCTGTTGACGACGAGCTCCGTGGTGATCAGCGCGAGGTCGGCGGTCCTGGCCCCGGACAGGCCGAGCCGGCCGGCGTGCTCGGTGGCGAAGCGGCGGGCGCCGCGGACGTCGACGGAGGCGCCGACCTGGAGCGTGACCGCGTCCGGGGCGACGGCGAAGGGCTGGTTGTAGCGGTCGACGACGGCGCCGGGGGCGTAGCGGTCGCTGCCGTAGCGGCCACCGGTCTCCCACACCAGCGGGTGGGTGGCCAGCGCGTCGACCACGACGTGCTCGTCGAGCGCGGCGGTGTCGTAAGGACAGGCGATGGTCACGTCGCGCCCGGCGAAGGCGAGGTTGATCAGGGCTTCGTGCTGGGCGCAGGCCGGGTACTCGACGTCGGTGCGGCCGGCCCAGATCGGCTCACCGATGATGCGCACGTGCTTGCCGGGATGGCGGTCGGCGAACCGGCGCAGCACGGCGGGGATGATCCGGCCGGGGTTGCGGCCCTCGACCTCCATGTCGAGCAGCAGCACGTCGCCGGCGGCGGAGCCGAGGCCGTCGCGCAGCAGCCGCAGCTGCCGGGCGGGCACGGAGGCGGCGACCGGCTGGTCCCGCTCCAGCCCCTCCAGGACGAAGGGCACGAGCAGGCGCAGGTACTCCTCGTCGGAGGCGTAGAACACCGCGGGGTGGACGAAATCACCCAGAGGGGGAACGTCGGTGATCGTCATGCGGCGCGCTCCACTCGGACGTTGGTGAGCTCGAGCAGGTCCGCGAGGATGGACACGCCGGGCCACGAGGTGCGCAGCACGACCGACGCACCGCGGTCGGCGGCGTGCCGGGACAGGCGCAGCAGGTTGCGGTGGTCGAGGAAGGTGAGGCCGGTGGCGTCGAACACCAGCCGCCCGTCGTGGGGACGGAGGTCGGCGCGGTGCAGCGCGAGGGTGAACAGGTCCTCGCTGAGCTGGTCCACCTCACCCGCGAAGGCGGTGGCGCGGTCGTCGGCCGCGTGCAACCGGAAGCCGGGGATGGAGGCGTTCGTGCTCGGGTGCATGCAGGCCAGCTGCGCGAACGCGTGGTCGTCCACCTCGTCGGCGGCGTAGGCGCACATCGCCGAGAACGGCCGGGCGAGCATGTACCGGTCGATCCGGTGCTCGTAGCGGCAGAAGGCGTCGAGCTGCTCCGGGCTGCGCACCAGCGAGGTGCAGTCGGCCGCGACGCGCAACCCGGCGAACCCGGCGGCCAGGGCCGCGTCCGTCGCCTCGGCATAGGTCCTGACCTGCGTCGCGGGCTCGACCACTGCCCCGACCGAGTAGGTGGTGTCCAGCGAGGCGACCTGGGCCGCCCCGGTCGCCAGCGCTTCGTGGATCCCGTCGATCCCGCCGAGGTCCTCCACCAGGACGTCCGGGTCACCGGTGCCGACGTAGCAGACCCGGTAGCCGAGGGCCAGCCCCTCGGCCAGGAACTCGCGGGCCCGGTCGTGGAAGTCGTGCTCGTCGCGGTACCGCCAGCACACGTGGTCGTGGGGCCCGAAGCCCCGCCCGTGCCCGGCGAACCCCGACCTGCGTTCGCGCGCCACCTCAACCACCTCTCCCCTGCGGTGCGACCACCGCCCCGAACGCCGGTCCGGCGCGAGGCGGCAACACATCACCCGGTCGCGACGTGCCCGCCCGCGGCGTGGGAACCGGCCTGGGCCGGATCGAGCCGGGACGCGTGTTGTCGGCGCGTCTCCCGGTAGAAGATACTCCGGTCGGAGCAGGGCGGAGCGGCGACGCCCGTGGCCTGGAGCGATCAGCGCCGACCCGGCCCGCGCGTCCCCCGCCGGCGCCGTCGCCGGGTCCGGGAAGCGCCGCGGCCCCTGGTCCGCCGCCTACGACACGAGGGAAAGCCCCCGCCGCCGCATGGGCTCGCGCACCGTCACGGGCTCCGCGGAGGGCACCTCGACCTCCTCGCCGCCGATCTCGCGGGTGATCCACGCCCCGGACTCCACCATCACCTTCAACGTGCGGGTGTCCATGGCGTTGATGCGGCCGTAGTACCACTCGTCCGGCGCCAGCGGGCCCATCCGGTCGCCCAGCCGCTCCTTGATTCCCAGCACCCGGTCGAACAACGTCTTCACCAGGGCGGCGCGGTCGAACGGCCCCTGCAGGCCCTCGCGGATGCGGTCCTCGATGCCGCGCGGCACGCCCTCGGAGTCGGGCATGAGCATGGTGGTCCACGCGCGGGACTTCTCGCGGTACTGGAGCTGCTGCATGATCCCCTCGTGCGCGGCGAAGTCGGCGGCGCGGAAGGACTCGCCCCGCCGGCGCTCCTGCAGGGTCACGGCCAGCGACAGGGCGCTCTTCAGGCCGGTGTTCAGGCCGCGGCCCGGCCAGAAGTGCAGCGAGTTGGCGGCGTCGCCGAGCAGGAAGCCGAACGTCGACGGCGCGAGCTGCGCGGTGAACTTCGACATCTGCTGCATGCCCAGCGTGAACGAGTTGATGCCCACGACGTCCGCCACGCCGACGCCGAAGAAGCGCAGGCCGTCGAGGATCCGCGGCCACAGGTAGGACAGCTTGTCGACCGACGGCTTGAACACCGCGCGGTGGCGGTCGCAGACGAAGCGGCCGCCGGCGGGGCGCATGGAGCAACCGAACCGGCCGATGCACGCCACCGGGCCGTTCTCGCCGAGTGCGACGATCTCGGAGGCCTCCTCGGCGGTCAGGCGCATGTTGATGAAGCCGCCGCCGAGCGAGTTGAAGAGGAACCTGTTCTGCCCCACCGTGAGCGGCACGGTGTGCTCGTCGGGCACCTTGGCGGTGACGCGGATCCCCAGCACGCGCTCGTCGAGCGGCGAACCGTCCACCGAGAACAGTTCGCGGCTCGGGGTGCCGAAGTGCGCCGACAGCGCGTCGCGGGTGGCGGAACGGGCGCCGTCGGCGATGGCGAGCACGTGCAGGCCGTCCCACTTCGCGGGCGGGGTGTAGGCGCCGGGCACGACCTCGATGCCGTAGACGTCCTGCGCCATGTCGAGCAGGCAGTCCTCGATCCAGCGGATCTTGATGTTGCGCGGCCGGCCCTTCGACTCCGGGGAGTCCGGGCCGAGCGGCCACATCTCGGAGAACTTGCCGGGCGCGAAGAGGCGTTGCCGCACGGCCTGGGGCAGCGCGGCCCACACGTTGCTCTGCAAGGTCACGACCTGCTCGCGCCGGTTGTTGCCCTCGGCGGCGCCGCGCCACACCACCCGGTCGCCGCGGCGCGTCCAGCGCCGGTCGTGCACGCGCAGCGAGACGGCGTCACCGAGCAGCGACTTCAGCGTGCAGGCGAACGCGAGGCCGACCGGGCCGCCACCCGCGACGTCCACCCGCAGCGGCGCGGTCCGGCGCAGCGGCACGACCTGGCCACCCTGCTTCGGCAGCAGGACCGTCGGGCCGCTGCGGCCGATCAACACCGTCTTCTCGTCTGCCATGACCGTCCCCCTGTTTCCCGTTCGACGGCGGGAACACGTGGTGAGACGGAGAGCGGTTCAACGAGTTCGGAGAAATCTTCCGAGGCGCGCGACCCGGAGGCGGGAACGCGTCACCCGGCCGGGGTCGGCACTCGTCCGTGCGCGACACTTGCCCGGACTTCCGAACGGCGAATCCGAGGACTGACGTGGGCGTCGACGTCTTGCTGATGAGCGTGGAGCAGAAGGGCACCAGCCCGAAGCGGCGCCAAGTGCGTCCCGTGGAGATGGTCCTGGACCCGCTGGACCGGTTCTCCCGGCTGTGCGCGACGAGCCGTCGTCCGATGCTCGGCCGCGTGGACCCGTGCAGGACGCTGGTCCTGACCCGGGCCGACATGCCCCAGTTCATCTCCGAGCTGGAGGCCGAGCTCACCGAGCACGACGACCGGGAGACGCGAGATCTCCTGGACCAGGTGCTCGGACTCGCACGGCGGTGCCAGGCGCGCGACGCGCACGAACTGCACCTCGACGGCGACTGACTTCCGGGCAGAGGGACCGGGTTCTCACGCCGAGTGCTCCGTCCAGCGCAGGACCCCGATGGGGTTGATCAGCCGTAGGCCGATCCCCGCACCGGGGTCCTGCGCTCTTCTGTTGTGACGGCAACGGTTCCCACGTGTCGTCAACCGGTGTCACGAACCGCGTGACGCAGGACCGACGACCGCTCCCCCGAAGGCACCGGTGAACGGCAGCCTCAGTTCAGGACGAACGTCCTGATGCTGCGGGCAGGCAGCTGAGCGTTGAAGGACCCGTTGGACACGGTGAAGTCGTTGTAGTGCGCGAGGGTCGCGCTCGCGCTCGTCAACCAGGTCGAGACCGTCGCCGAACCGGTGTCCCGGATGGTGAACACGTGGTCCACCGGCGACGTGTTCTTGTTGACGGCGACGATCACGATCCTGGCGCCGCTCCTGAACGCCGAGATGTAGACGTTCGACTGCGGGTTAGCGGTGGCGGTGATCCGCGAGAAGCCGGGGCGGACCCACTTCGAGAAGTGGGCCATGTTGGCGCCGCGCTTGCTGATCTGCCCGTCCTCGCGCATCGGACCGTAAGAACGGCGGATGTACCACCACACATAGGTCTGGAACCGGCCGTCCACCAGCGCGCGGTGGATGTGCTCGCCCACGTCGAGCGCCTGCGGCCACAGGTCGGCGGAGTCGCTGCTGTTGGGGTGGTAGACCTCGGTCATCCACAGCTCTTTGCCGGCGCCCTTCTGCCGGAAGAGCGGGTAGGGGAAGTCCGCGGGCTGGGTGCCGTAGAGGTGCGCGCCGATGATGTCCACGTTCGCCAGCGCGACCGGGTCGTTGAGGATGGGGTCGGAGAGGTTCTTGCGGTACTGGAACGACTCGGGGGCGATGACCCTGGTCGTGATCGAGCCCGCGTTCTCGCGCAGGAACCTGACGATCTCGGCGGGCGTCCAGGCCGTCCACTCCTGCGCGTAGTCCGGCTCGTTCTGGATCGAGATCCCGTACAGGTTCACCCCGTTGTTCGCCATGAAGGCGACGAAGTCGTTCAAGTGCTGCGCATAGGCGCCGTAGGAGGCGTACCGCAGCCGCCTGCCCCCGGAGAAGCTCTCGGTCATCGAGGCGGGCGGGTTCCACGGCGAGGCGATGACCTTGGCCCCGAGCTCGACCGCGCGCCGGGCCGTGGCGACCTCGCGGCTCCAGTTTGCGCGGTCCTCGTGGACGGGGATGCGCAGCACGGTGAACCCGAGCTGCCCCGCGCCGTTGCCGAACGCCGTCTCGCGCTGGGCGGCGGTGAGATCGTTGATCCAGACGGTGTGGTTCATACCGCCGAAGCCCAGGATCGTCTGCTGCACGTTCGACGGCTCGACGACCACCGAGGTGGCCGCCGCGGCGGGCGTCCCCGCCGCCAGCACCGGTAACGCGGCGCCCGCCGCCAGCAGGGTCCGCCGACGCAACGGCTGGGAGTTCCCACCCTCGGGTTGGTCTCGACGTGCTGTCATGACATCTCCCTGTGGTTGATCTCGTCCCGGGACCAGGACACCTCGGATGTCTGGCCGGGTCGGCGGTGCGGCCGGACGAGATGCCCCATCTCCCTTCCTCGCGCTCGTAGCTGGCAGGTTCATCCTGCCTGGGAGCGCTCCCAGAGATCAGTCGTAACAGTGACATGTCGTGCAGTCAAGACAACCATTGATCGGATGTGTCGAATTCGATTTGCAGCGCTATCGCACCGCCGGACGTGGTGCCGCCGGTCGCCTGCGCCGCTTGGCGGGCCACCGGCCGTGCGTCTGCTCCAGGGCCGGGTGCGGTCGGAAGACGTTGCCCGGTGTCGGCGGGACCGTCTTCCCGGTCAGCGCCGCGAGGCGGAACAGAGGCCCGGCGAGCAGGTCGTAGAGGCCGGGCAGGAGGCGGAACGCCGTGATGATGAAGGGGTTCGCCGGGCCGACCGGCACGGAGACGTGCCGCCGCGGACGGCCGGTCACGCGGACGATCGCGGCGGCGACCCGGTCCGGGCTCAGGACCGGGACCGGCGGCCGTGTCGCGCGACCGGTGTAGTTGGCGGCCTGGTCGTACACCGGCGTGTTGATGCTCCCAGGACTCACGATGCAGATGTGCACTCCTGGCTCATCACGAGTTTCTTGCTGCAGGGTGCGCAATAGAGCGCGCTGGCCCCACTTGGCCGTGGAGTAGGCACCCATCTGCGGAACGGTGATCGAACCGAGCAACGAGTTCACCCCGACGAACACTCCGGCGTGCTGGCGGCGCAGCACCGGCAGGACCGCCTGGGCGAGGTGCAGCGTGCCGTGGATCGCGGTGTCCACGACCGTGTTGAACACCTCTACGGGCATCGCCTGCACGGTCCCGTACCCCATCACCGTCGCACTGTGCACGACGACGTCGACGCGGCCGTGCCGGTCCAGCACCTCCGCGACGATCCGGCCGGCGCCACCGGGATCGCCGACGTCGTCGACGACGACGTCCACCGCGGCGGCCCCGGCCGCCCGGCAGGTCTTCTCCGCGGTGTCGAGCGCCTCGCCGCTGCGGGAGACCAGCACCACGGCGTCCCCCCGAGCGGCGAACGCCACGGCGGTGGCCAGGCCGATCCCGCTGCTGGCACCTGTCACCAGCACCACCCTGGCGGTCATGGGCTCAACACGACCTTGATGCAGCCGTCGCTCTTGGCGCGGAACATCTCGTAGCCGTGCGCGGCCTCGGCGAGCGGGAGCCGGTGCGTGGTCAGGTCCAGGGTGCCGAGCGGATCTGCCGGGTCGAGCACCAGCGGCAGGATCTCGTCGGTCCACCGGCGCACGTGGGCTTGGCCCATCCGGAGCTGGATGCCGCGGTCGAACATCTCCATCATCGGCATCGGGTCCTGCTCACCGCCGTACACCCCGGACACCGACACCGTGCCACCGCGGCGCACCCCCTTCATGGCGGCGTGCAGGGCGTCGAGGCGGTCGAGGGCGAACTTGTCGGTCACCTTCCTGGCGAGACCGTCGGGCAGCAGTCCGGTGGCCTTCTGCGCCGCGGCGACCAGGCCTCCGCCGTGGGCCTCCATGCCGACGGCGTCGATGGTGGCGTCCGGGCCGCGGCCGTCCACCATGTCGATCAACGCGGCGGCCAGCTCGCCGGGACCGTCGAACCGGTCGAGGTCGACGGGCTCGGCGCCGTGCCGCTCGGCCAGCGCGAGGCGTTCGGGAACCCGGTCCACGCCGATGACGCGGCCGGCGCCGAGGTGCCGCGCGATCCGGACGGCGAACTGCCCGACCGGGCCGAGCCCGAGCACCGCCACGGTGCCGCCGGGCGGCACGTCGGCGTAGCGGACGGCCTGCCACGCGGTCGGCAGGATGTCGGAGAGGAACAGGAACTGCTCGTCCGGTGTGCCGTCGGGGATGACGATCGGCCCGAACTGGGCCTGCGGCACGCGCAGGTACTCGGCCTGACCACCGGGCACCGAGCCGTAGAGCGAGGTGTAGCCGAACAGGCTCGCGCCCTTGCCCTGACCGCGCACCTGCGTCGTCTCGCACTGGGCGAACAGCCCACGCTCGCACATCCAGCAGTGACCGCAGGAGATGTTGAACGGCACCACGACCCGGTCGCCCACCTTCAGGTGACCGCGCGCACCGGAACCGACCTCCTCCACAACGCCCATCGCCTCGTGGCCGAGCACGTCGCCCGGTTCGAGGTAGGGCCCGAGCACCCCGTACAGGTGGAGGTCCGACCCGCAGATGGCGGTCGAGGTCACCCGGATGATCGCGTCGGTCGGTTCCTCGATGCGCGGGTCCGGCACGTCGACGACCTCGACCTGCTCGTTGCCCTGCCACGTCAGCGCCTTCACGACTGCGGCACCTCCCCCACCAGCGCGGCCGGCTCGGCGCCACCGGCGTCCGCGACCGCATCGAGAACGCACCTTGCCGCCGCTGGGCGGTTGTTCTGAGTCATGCGACTTCCCCTCACGGCTGCTCGTTGACACGACAGCAGTACCCGAGGAATCGACTCAGAAACGTTTCACCCCCGATCGTGAGGCTCGCGGCGACCGGCCCCACCCGGCCGGGCGGTTCACTTCGGAGCTTTCGCGCTGCCCCCTACCGGCTGGGCAGGCTCGCGTACTCCTCGATCCGGGTGATCAGGCCGTTCTCGAAGCGGAAGTACACGGCGGCGTCGATCGCGAACACCGCGCCGTCCTCCATGACGACGTTCACGACGTGCTGCCGCATGACCTCGCCGGGCCGGTCGAACTGACGGGTGACGTCGTAGCGCATCGACTCGATGGACCCGATCTGCGCTGCCATGCCCGCGATGTTCTCGTCGATCGTCGAGTCGCCCTTGCCGTCGTTGTGCCAGACGGTGGCGTCCTGCGAACACATCGCCCGTGCGTCGTCCCACGCCCGGTTCTCGAGGTGGCGCAGGTAGGTCGTCGCCTTGTCCTTGAGGTCGTGCACGAGTGCGCGTTCTCCTGCTTCGACTCGGATCGGGAGGTGGTTGCCGGGAGGGGCCAGCGGGCAGGTGAAGACGGCGGGGACCAGGTGGTGGTGCGAGAGCGTGGCCCGGTTGAAGTCGACCGCCAGCCCGGTGCCGGGTTCGGCCGGCGGCAGCACGAGCCAGCGGCCGATGTCCGGGGTCCCGGCGCCGCTGGTCTCGTCGGTGAAGACGACGAGTCGCTGGCCCGGCATGGTCTCCAGGACGGTCAGCACGTGCTCGGTGCCGTTGATCGTGACCACGAGGTCGGCAGGGGCGTCGACCGGCTTGGTGGTGCGCGGCGATGTCAGGTGTTCCACGTCGACGCGGCGGTCCGGTGCGGCGCGGAACCGGCCCTCGAAGACCCAGGCCGGGTCCGGCGGGTAGGTGTCGATGCCGCGCAGGCTCGACCACGCGGGCGCCCGCGGGTCCAGGACGACCACGCCGTAGCGGCCGTCCGCGCCGCCCGCGAAGCCCCGCAGCCCGCCGGGGAGGTCGAAGGTGCTGCCGACCTCGCTCCTCCCGCCGCCGACGGTGAGCGTGAGGGCTCCCCCGTCGTCGACGCGCCACTCGCCGGGGATGCCGGGCAGGACCTGGGGTTCCCCGCCGGCGACGGTGCCCTTGGCCACGACCTTCGCCTTGCCGTCCTGGCCGGCGATCTCGTCCCACCTGGCCGCGCGCCAGTCGTCGTAGGTCATTTCCGCGCCGCCCAGACGATGCGGTCGCTGCGCAGCGAGAGGTCGTCGCGGCGCAGCACGCGGCCGAGGGTTTCCGGGTCGAGCACGTGCCGCAAGACCATCTCCGCGTAGCGCTCCACCGCGGCGGACTGTTCCAGGTGGACGGTGACGGTGCGTTCGCCCTCGACGGTGAACCCGGCTTCGATCAGCTTGGCGCCCCAGTCGGCGCCGCGGTGGGGCAGGCGCTCGTCGTGGCGGTGGTCCTCCAGGCGGCTCTCGGGGAGGTGGTCCGGGAGGAACCGCGGCATGCCGGAGACCTCGACGACGGCCAGCAGGCCACCGGGGGCCAGGACGTCGTGGGCCTGCCGCAGGGCGCGGGCGGGATCGGCCATGTGGTGCAGGGAGGCCGATGCCCACATCAGGTCGGGCGTGCCCAGATCCGGCCAGTCGGAGTCGAGGTCGGCGACGACGGCGTGGACGCGGTCGGCGAGACCCAGCTCACCCGCCCTGGTCCGCAGCCGCCGCAGGTGCTCCACCGAGGCGTCGACGGCCGTGACGTGCGCTTCGGGGAAGCGGGACAGCAGGGCGAACGTCCCGGCGCCGGTGCCGCTGCCCAGGTCCACGACCTGACGGGCAGCCGGGACGGGCAGCCAGTCGACGATGGACGCGGTGTGCTCGGCGACGACCTCCGCGTCGAGGTCGAGGATCTCCGCTTGGACTTGGGGATCGGCATGTCCGTGGCCGTGTCCGTGACCATGGCCGTGTCCGTGTTGGCTCATGGGACCAACGTAGGTCCGTCATGCGCGAGATGCACGAACCCTTGCGTGTTTGGCAAGACGGTCGGCCCGGACGCTGCCGCCCGCGCAAGGATCAGCCCTTCTTGTCCGCGTTGTGGCCGCGCCGGGCCTCGCGGTCGAAGATGCCGAGGACCTCGCACGGCCCGCCCGCGGTGCCGATCGCGTGCGGCAGCATCGTCGGGAACTCGGCGGCCTGGTTGGTCTCCACCCGGATCCGCCGGTGGCCCAGCAGCAGCACGGCCACGCCGGACAACACGACCAGCCACTCCCGTCCCGCGTGCGCGCGCAGCGAGGCGGGGTTGTCCGGCGGCGGGTTCGTCATCCGCTGGCGCATGACGGTCATGCCGGGCTCGGCCTTGATGGGCCAGCGCATGGTGCCGTGCGCACCGTCGATCATCGGGCTCACGATCACGTCGTCGGTATCGGTCTCGACCAGTTGGTCCATTGACGTGTCCAGCGCCCGTGCGAGCGTCACGAGCTGGTCCAGGGCGAGGCGCCGCTGACCGTTCTCGATGCGGCTGAGCGACGACGGGCTCAGCCGCGCGCGGGTGGCGAGCTCGTCGAGCGACCAGCCCTGCGCGACCCGCAGGGCGCGGATCCGCTTGCGCACGAGGCCGTCCAGGTCGCCATCTTCTTGCGTCATGCGCATGATCTTATGCCTCATCCGCAAGAATTGCCTGCGTACGAGGACGGCGGGCTCACCGCGCCAGACGCCTGGCGAACCGCCATGTGGGCGGGAATGCCCCATGGCGGTTCCGCTGCCGCGGGTCTACGAGTCGCTGAGCAGGTCGAGCAGCTGCTGCGGAGGGCCGTCGCCGAAGAGGCTCTCCAGCACCACCTCGGCGTCGGCGGCGGTCTCCGCGGCGCGCACGAACATGGCCTGCTCGTAGGAGCCCAGCGCGGCCTCGACGTCGTCGTGCGCCGCGAGCGCCTGGCCGAGCTCGGCGCCGTCCAGCATGGCCAGGTTGGCGCCCTCGCCGTTGGGTGCCGCGAGGTGGGCGGCGTCGCCGATCAGCGTGACGCCCGGCACGCGGTCCCAGCGCAGCCCCCGCGGGAGGGCGTGGTGCGGGCGCAGCACCGGCACGGTGTCGGTCTCGGTGATCAACGCGGTCAGCTCCGGCGCCCAGCCGGCGAACTCGGCCGCGACCCGCGCGGGGTCCGTGACGTCGATGCCCGCGAACCAGTCCAGCGGCCGGCTGAGCTCCACGTAGGCGTGCAGGGTGTCACCGGCCTCGCGGTGCCCGAAGATCGCCTTGCCCCGGCCGGGGGCGAACATGGAGCCACCGCCCACGGCTTTCGCGGCCGCCGGGTGCGCGGTGTCGGCGTGGTGGAGGTAGGTCTCGACGAACGCCATGCCCGTGTACTCCGGTGTGGCGCCGGTGAGCACCGGCCGCACCCGCGACCACGCGCCGTCCGCGCCGACCAGCAGTTCCGCTTCGACGGTGCCGCCGTCGGCGAACGTCACCACGCGGTCCCGGACGCCGGTCACCTTGCGGCCCCACCGGACGGTGCCCGCCGGGAGCGAGTCGAGCAGCATCCGGCGCAGGTCGGCGCGCTGGACCTCGGGGCGTCCGCCGGTGCCGTCGTCGGCCTTGTCAAGCAGCACCGCGCCGTCCTGGCCGAGGACCCGCAGCGCCTGGCGCCCTTCCAGGACCAGGCCGCGGAACTCGTCCACCAGCCCGGCCGCCTCGACGGCGATCTGCCCGTTGTAGTCGTGGATGTCGAGCATTCCGCCCTGCGCCCGCGACGTCGGTGAGTCCTCCGCCTCGTAGACGGTGGACGGGATGCCGTGGACGTGCAGCACGCGGGCGAGCGTGAGTCCGCCCAGTCCGGCACCGATGATCGTGACGTGCATTCGGGCTCCTCCGTGGATCGTGCCGCGGGGTGCGGCACGACCACGGTCGCCGGAGCCGCTGGCACCCGCCGCACACACCGCTGTCAGCCCGCTGGCACGCCCTGCCGGCCACCGCTCGGCCGGCCGTTCGCCGTACCGGAACTACGCTGGCGGGCGTGAGCTACCGCTACGAGATCACCCGGGCGGTCGTGCGGCAGGGCATCATCGCGATCGTCCGCACCGCCGACGCCTCCTCCGCGGTCGGGGCCGCCGTCCCGCTGCTGGAGGCGGGTTTGACGGCGCTGGAGCTGCCCTTGACCAACCCCGGTGCGCTGGACGCGATCCGCGAGCTGCGGTCGCGCCACCCCGCCGCCGTCATCGGCGCCGGGTCCGTGCTGGACGAGGCCTCCGCGGTGGCGGCGGTGCGGGCCGGCGCGCAGTTCCTGGTGGCACCGAACCTGGAGGCCGCGGTGATCCGGGCGGGTCACCGGTACGGGGCCGCGGTGCTGCCCGGAGCGGGGACGGTGTCCGAGGTCGTGCGGGCGTTGGAGGCCGGGGCGGACGCGGTGAAGGTGTTCCCGGCGCCCGCGCCGCGGTGGGTGCGGGACGTGCTGGCCGTGCTGCCGCACGCGCCGTTGGTGCCGACCGGCGGGGTGGCACCCGCCGACGTGCCCGCCTGGCTCGAAGCCGGGGCGGTGGCGTGCGGCGTCGGGTCGGCGCTCAGCCGCACGCCGATCGAGGAGCTCAAGGCGCTGCTGAGGCGCTGACCCGCGAACCGTCCGAGGAGTTCCCCGCCGCGGAGCGGACCGGTCACACGTAGCGCCGCAGCAGGTCCTCCTCGGTCTCGCGGCGCACGACCGGCCGCGCCACCCCGTCCCGCACCGCGATCACCGGGGGCCGGCCGACCTGGTTGTAGTTGGAGGCCAGCGCGTGGTGGTAGGCGCCCGTCGCCGCGACCGCGAGCAGGTCACCGGCGTGCACGTCGGCGGGCAGCGGCACGTCCTCGGCCAGCACGTCGCCCGCCTCGCAGTGCCTGCCGACCACCGTCACCGGCCGCGGCCTGCCGCCCCGGCCGACCAGTCGCACGGTGTACTTCGCGCCGTACAGGGCGGGCCGCGGGTTGTCGCTCATGCCGCCGTCCACGGCGACGAACGTGCGGTTCACCCCGTACTTGACCGCGCAGACCCGGTACAGCGTCACCCCGGCGTTCGCGACGATCGACCGTCCCGGCTCGACCAGGAGCCGCGGAACGGGCACCCGGCGCACCGCGCACTCGTAGTTCAGCGCGCCGCGGACCCGGTGCGCGAAGCCGAAGAGGTCGAACGACGGCTCCCCCGGCAGGTACGGCGCGCAGAACCCGCCGCCCAGGTCGAGCTGCTCGACGCGGGTGCCGCACGCCGCGACCAGCCCGGCCACGCGCCGCACGGTCTCCTCGTACGACGCGACGTGCCGGACCTGGGAGCCGATGTGGCAGTGCAGGCCGGCCAGGCGCAGCGACGGCTGCCCGGCCACGCGCCGGACGGCTTCGAGGGCGGCGCCGGAAGCCAGTGGGAAACCGAACTTCTGGTCGTCCACACCGGTCGCCACGGCCGCGTGCGTGTGCGCGTCCACCCCCGGCGTCACCCGGACCATGACCTCCTGGCCGTGCCGGGCCAGCGCGCCGAGCTGGGCGATCTCGTCGAACGAGTCGACGACGACGCGGGACACCCCGTACGCCAGCGCGGCTTTGAGGTCCTCGGCGGTCTTCACGTTGCCGTGCATGATGATCCGGCGTGCGGGGAACACGGCGGCGCGGGCCAGCGCCAGCTCGCCGGCGGAGGACACGTCGAGCGACAGGCCGTCGGCGGCCATCCAGCGGTAGACCTCGGGGCAGGGCAACGACTTCCCGGCGAACACGACCTCGGCCCCCGGCAGCGCCCGCACGAAGGCGGCGGCCCTGGACCGCACCGTCGGCTCGTCGAGGACCTGGCAGGGCGTGCCGAACCGGGCCGCGAGCCGGGTGGCGGGAACTCCACCGATCACCAGGTCCGAGGCGTCCAGCCGGGTGCCGTCCGGCCACAGCCCCGCTTCCAGCACCGGCTCGGCGGAACATCCGGTGCTGGGCAACAACTCCGCGAGCGTCATGCCTCCAGCACACGCCCGCGGGGAGCCGGTGCCCAGGTCCGCGACGAGACCCTGACACCGGCGCCGCCCACCTTGACGCGATCCTGACGACCGCGGTGCCGTGGGTCACGGCCGCCCGCTCACAGCTCGAAGCGGTACCCCATGCCCGGTTCGGTGACGAGGTGGCGCGGGTGCGCGGGGTCGTCCTCCAGCTTGCGCCGCAACTGGGCGAAGTAGACCCGCAGGTACTGGGACTCGTTGACGTGCATCGGGCCCCAGACCTCCTGCAGCAGCTGCTTCTGCGACACCAGCCGTCCCGGGTTGCGCGCGAGGATCTCGACCAGGCCCCACTCGGTGGGCGTCAGGTGGACCTCGCGCCCGTCGCGGCGCACCTTCTTCGCCGCGAGGTCCACGACGAACGACGCCGTCTCGACCACCGGATCGCCCGCGTCCCGCGCCGAGGCCCTCCGCACCGCCGCGCGCAGCCGGGCCAGCAGCTCGTCCATCCCGAACGGCTTGGTCACGTAGTCGTCGGCGCCCGCGTCGAGCGCCTCGACCTTGGCCGGGGAGTCGGTGCGGGCGGACAGCACGATGATCGGGATCGTCGACCAGCCGCGCAGGCCCGCGATCACGTCCACGCCGTCGAGGTCGGGCAGGCCGAGGTCGAGCACGACCACGTCCGGCTTGCCCTCCACCGCGACGGCCAGGGCGGACTTGCCGTCGTAGGCCGTCATCACGTCGTAGCCCCGCGCGCTGAGGTTGATCCGCAACGCGCGGACGATCTGCGGCTCGTCGTCGACCACCAGCACGGAGGTCATCCGTTCTCCTCGTGAGCTCTCCCGGTGACCGTCAACGACCGGCCGCGTCGATCGCGCGGTTCAGCGCCGTCACGTTGACGGTGGTGGTGAAGGTGCCGTGGGTGTGGGCGGCGACCAGCGCGCGCACCTGCTCGACCGGCAGCCCGGACGCGCGGGCCACGCGGGGCACCTGCAGCGCCGCGTACTCCGGGCTGATGTGCGGGTCGAGACCGGAGGCCGAGGCCGTGACGGCGTCCTGCGGCACCCGGTCCTCGCCCACCCCCTCCCGGTGCGCCACCGCCGCGCGGCGCTCGGCGACCACCCGGGTGTAGTCCTCGTTCAGCTCGCCCTTGTTCGAGCCGCCGGACGCGGGCAGCGTCGCGGCGGACGGCCTCGGCGCGAAGTACCGCTCGCCCTCGCGGGGGACGGCGACGAGTGCGGTGTCCCGCGCCTCGGCGCGGGCGTGCAGGCCGGGCAGGCGCGAAACGCCCCACACCGCCAGCGGGTACAGCACCCCGAGGAGCACCGTGAACGCGAGCAGGATCCGCAGACCCGCCCAAGACTGCTTCGCGAAGTTGTCCATGTCAGCCGATCCCGGGGACGAGTCGTACGAGCAGGTCGATCAGCCAGATCCCGGCGAACGGCGTCACGACGCCGCCCAGGCCGTAGACCAGCAGGTTGCGCCGCAGCAGCGCCGACGCGCTCGACGGCCGGTAGCGCACGCCCCTGAGCGCCAGCGGGATCAGCACGACGATGATCAGCGCGTTGAAGATGACCGCCGACAGGATCGCGGACTGCGGCGTCGCGAGGCGCATGACGTTGAGCCGGTCGAGCGCCGGGTAGATCGCCGCGAACATGGCCGGCAGGATCGCGAAGTACTTCGCCAGGTCGTTCGCGACGGAGAACGTCGTGAGCGCGCCCCTGGTGATCAGCAGTTGCTTGCCGATCTCGACGATCTCGATGAGCTTGGTCGGGTCCGAGTCGAGGTCGACCATGTTGCCGGCCTCCTTCGCGGCCGACGTGCCGGTGTTCATCGCGACGCCGACGTCCGCCTGGGCCAGTGCGGGCGCGTCGTTCGTGCCGTCACCGGTCATCGCCACCAGCCTGCCGCCCTCCTGCTCCCGGCGGATCAGGGCGAGCTTGTCCTCTGGCCTGGCCTCGGCGAGGAAGTCGTCGACGCCCGCCTCGTCCGCGATGGCCTTGGCGGTCAACGGGTTGTCGCCGGTGACCATGACCGTGCGGATGCCCATCGCGCGCAGCTCGGCGAAGCGCTCCCGCATACCGGGCTTGACCACGTCGCTGAGCCTGATGACGCCGAGCACCCGGCCGTTCTCCGCCACGACGAGCGGGGTGCCTCCGCGAGCGCTGATCCCGTCGACGACCTCGCGGGCCGTGCGGGTCAGCTCGAACGCGGACGCGGCGCCCTTGCGGATCACCCGGTCCCCGAGGTCGATGCCCGACATGCGGGTCTGCGCGGTGAACGGCACGAACTCGCCGGTCTTCTCGTGCTCGGTCGCGGGTGGGCCGCCCGCCAGCTCCAGGATGCTGCGCCCCTCGGGTGTGTCGTCGGCGAGGCTCGCCAGCCGGGCTGCCGCGACGAGCTCCTCGTGCGAGGCCGGGGCGAGCGGGACGAACTCGGTCGCCCGCCGGTTGCCCCAGGTGATCGTGCCGGTCTTGTCGAGCAGCAACGCGTCGACGTCGCCAGCGGCCTCGACGGCCCTGCCGGAGGTGGCGAGCACGTTGCGCCGCACCAGCCGGTCCATGCCCGCGATGCCGATCGCGGACAGCAGCGCCCCGATCGTCGTGGGGATGAGGCAGACCAGCAGCGCCGTCAGCACGACGACCGACTGCTCGCCGCCGGAGTAGATCGCGAACGGCTGCAACGCCACCACGGCGAGCAGGAAGATGATCGTCAGCGTGGACAGCAGGATCGTCAGCGCGATCTCGTTCGGCGTCTTCTGCCGCCGCGCGCCCTCCACGAGCGCGATCATCCGGTCCACGAAGGACTCGCCGGGCCTGGTGGTGATCTTGACGACGATCCGGTCCGACAACACCGTCGTGCCACCGGTGACCGCGCACCGGTCGCCGCCGGACTCGCGGATCACCGGCGCGGACTCGCCGGTGATCGCCGACTCGTCGACGGTCGCGATGCCCTCGACGACGTCGCCGTCGCCGGGGATGACCTCACCGGCCTCGACCACGACCAGGTCACCGACCTGCAGCTCGGTGCCGGGCACGACCTCGCCGGTGCTCTTCCTGGCGGGGGTGTCCGCCTTGGTCCTGCGCAGCGAGTCCGCCTGCGCCTTGCCGCGCCCTTCCGCGACGGCCTCCGCGAGGTTCGCGAAGAACACCGTGAGCCACAGCCACAGCGCGACCGCGACGGTGAAGACGCTCGGGTCGATCGCGGCGAAGGCGGTGACGAGCAGCGACCCCGCCCAGACGACGAACATCACGGGGCTGCGCAGCTGGTGGCGCGGGTGGAGCTTGCGCACCGCCTCCCCGAACGCGTCGGCGAGCCGGGGCCCGGAGGTCCGCGCGACCGCCTCCGGCCGGTGGAGCGTCGTGGTCACTGCAGTGCCTCCGCGATGGGACCGAGGGCGAGAGCGGGAACGAACGTGAGCGCGGCGACCAGCACGACCGCGCCGGTGAGCAGGCTCGCGAACAGCGGCCCGGTGGTGGGCAACGTGCCCGCCGTGACCGGCACCTTCCGCTGTGCCGCGAGGGATCCGGCCAGCGCCAGCACCGCGATGATCGGGACGAACCGGCCGAACAGCATGCACAGGCCCAGCGACGACTGGAACCAGTCGTTCGTGACCGTGATCCCGGCGAACGCGCTGCCGTTGTTGTTCGACGCCGACGCGTAGGCGTAAAGGATCTCCGTCAGCCCGTGCGCCCCGGGGTTGTTGAGGGCGGCCCTCGTGCTCGGCAGCACCGCCGCGACGCCGGCGCCGGCCAGGAGCACCGCGGGCATCGCGAGGATCGACACCGCCGCGGCCGTGACCTCCTTGCGCCCCAGCTTCTTGCCCAGGTACTCCGGCGTGCGGCCGACCATCAGCCCCGCCAGGAACATCGCGATGACCGCCATCACGAGGATGCTGTAGAGCCCGGTGCCGACCCCGCCGGGGGTCATCTCGCCGAAGAGCATGTTCAGCAGCGCCGCGCCGCCACCGAGCCCGGTGTAGCTGTCGTGCAACGAGTTGACCGCGCCCGTCGACGTGCCGGTGGTGGCGTCGGCGAAGATCGCGCTGCCGGGGACGCCGAACCGGAGCTCCTTGCCCTCCAACGGCCGCAGGCCGTTCGCCTCGGCGGTCCAGATGACCGCGAGCATCGCCGTCCAGATGACGCCCATGACACCGAGCAGGACGTAACCCTGCTTCCGGTCGCCCACGAGCCGGCCGAACGTGCGGGTCAGCGAGACCGGGACGAGCAGGATCAGGAAGATCTCGATCAGGTTCGTCCACTCGCCCGGGTTCTCGAACGGGTGCGCCGAGTTCGCGTTGAGGACACCGCCGCCGTTGGTGCCGAGCTCCTTGATGGCCTCCTGGCTCGCCACGGGGGCGTTCGCCACGATCTGCCCGTCGACGTCCACACCGGACTTGAGGCTCATCGTGACGCCGAACGCGATGAGCACGATCGCGCCGACGAAGGCGATCGGCAGCAGGATGCGCACGGTGCCGCGGGTGAGGTCGACCCAGAAGTTGCCGAGCCGGTCGGTCCGGCTCCGGGTGAACCCGCGGACCAGAGCGGTCGCGACGGCCAGGCCGACCGCCGCCGACACGAAGTTCTGCACGGTCAGGCCGATCATCTGGACCGCGTGGCCCAGCACGGCTTCCGGCACGTAGGACTGCCAGTTCGTGTTGGTCACGAAGCTGACGGCGGTGTTGAACGCCATGCCCGGCTGGACGTTGCCGCGGCCGAAGTCGAACGGCAGCACCGATTGCACGCGTTGGACCAGGTACAGGACCACGATGCCGGCGAACGAGAAGCCCAGCACGCCGTAGGCGTAGGTGCTCCACTTCTGCTCGGCGTCCGGGTCGATCCGGGCGAACCGGTAGACGGCTTTCTCGAGCTTCGTGTGGCTCTCCGCGCGGAACACGCGAGCCATGTGGTCGCCGAGGGGCCGGTACGCGACCGCGAGGGCCGCGAAGACGATGCCGACCTGCACCAGGCCGGCGACGAGAGGGGACATCAGAACTTCTCCGGCCTGACGAGTGCGATGACCAGGTGGACGATCAGCAGGAGGGCGAGCAGGCCCGCCACGGCGTTCGCCGCGAGGCCGGTGCTCACAACCTCTCCAGACCACGCACGGTGAGGCCCAGCACGACGAAACTCCCGATCAGCAGCAACGCGTAGGCCAGATCGGCCATGACGCCGCTCCCTTCAACGACACGGTTCTTCATGACGTCCGGAAGCGTGCATCAGGGGGCTGCCCGATCAGGGGGTGCCTGACGACGTCCTTACGGGTGCGCGGGTGGCCTTTACGCGTTCTTGAGGCCGGGGAGAGCTGGGTCTCATCCGGTCGGGCTCATCGCGGCGATGAGCCGGTCCCGGAGCGTCACCGCTGTCAGAGGACGCGGACGTCGTGCGCGGGAAGGTTCGTCCACCACCGCGCGTACCGCCGGTAGACCTGCGGTTCACGTTCGGCGAGGAACTCGCGCAGCGCCGCGGCCTCCTCCGCGAGCCCGGCCCACTGGTCCTCGCCGAAGGCGTGGAAGGCGGTCACCTCGACGCTCCCGTCCTCGGCCGGCCGCCAGACCCCGGCGACGTGACCGTCGACGAGGACCGTCGGCAGGGTGTCGCCGTTGGCGCGGATGACCGCTTTGCGGTACCGGTCCGGGATGATCCGGCTGCGGTCGGCGTAGGCGAGCAGCGTGCTGTCCCACATGGCCATCAGCCGCGGCGGTGCCGGCGTGTCCTCGTCCGGGACCGTCCGGTCCGCGAGGTCGTGGTGGTCGCCGTGCCGGTCGAGCTCCAGCAGCTCCAGCGCTTCCCGGATCGAGGCGCGCGGCAGCGCGGTGAACTGGCTCATGTCGGGCACCGTCGCGGGCCCGAAGGCGCTGAGGTAGCGGCGCAGCAGCTCGGCCAGGCACGCCAGCCGATCGCGCGGTTCGGCCGTCGCGGCCACATAGGACGGCCGCGGCCCGAACGACCACGGGCCGCCCGTCGGCGCGTGCACGAGCCCGCCGTAGGTGCGCAGCGCCCACCAGAGGCCGGGCTCGCCGACGTCACCGGCGTGCGAGCGCAGCAGCTCCTCGATCTCCGCCTTCTGCCGGGGCGTGCGGGCGAACTCGAGCACGTGCTCCAGCAGCGCGTCGGCTTGTTCGACGGTGGTGTCCATCGCCTTGAACCGCTTGTCGTACAACCGGGACGCCCTGAGCGCGGGCAGCATCGCGTGGTGGAACACCGCGTGGTCCGCGGCCGTCACGGCGTGCAGGGTGATCCGCATGAGCGATGCCTTGCGGACCGCCCCGCTCGCGAACGCCTCGTCCAGCTCGGCCGGGTCGAAGCCCTCGACCCGGTTCCACAGCGCGATGTACGGCGACGCCGGTTCCTGCGCCTGGATCGCCACGACCCGGTCGACGGCCGTCAGCGCACTGACCCGTTCACGCCGCAGCAGCATCTGCCGGTCGAGCGTGGCGCGGTTCAGCCGGCGTGCCGTGGAGGTCATGCCGGAGATCCTGGCTCACCTCAGCTTCGACGGCCACCAGATCCGGCCGCCGATGTCCACCGACAGCGCCGGCACGAGCAACGACCGCACCAGCAACGTGTCCAGCAGGACACCGAACGCGACGATGAACGCGATCTGCGTGAGGAACAGGATCGGCAGCACCGCGAGTGCGGCGAACGTCGCCGCCAGCACCACACCGGCCGAGGTGATGACGCCGCCGGTGAGGCTCAGGCCACGGACCGTTCCCTCCACCGTGCCCAGGCTCCGGGTCTCCTCGCGGACACGGGTCATCAGGAAGATGTTGTAGTCGATGCCCAGCGCCACCAGGAACACGAACCCGAACAGCGGCACCACCGGGTCGGCACCGGGGAAGCCGAGGACGTGGTTGAACACCAGCGCCGAGACGCCCATCGTGGCCGCGAACGACAGCACCACCGTCGCGATCAGCAGCAGCGGCGCCAGCAACGACCGCAGCAGCAGCGCCAGCACCAGGAAGATCACGACCAGCACGATCGGGATGATCAGCAACCTGTCGTGCTCCGAGGTCGTCCTCGTGTCGAGCAGGGTCGCGGTCGGCCCGCCGACCTTCGCGTCACCGGTCCCGTGCACCGCCGCGCGGATGCGCTCCACCGTCGCCACCGCGGCGTCCGAGTCCGGCGCGTCCTCCAGCGTGGCCTCGATGCGCACCAGCCCGCCGGCGGTGCCGGTCGGCCGCACGTTCGCGACACCGTCCACCTCGGACTTCCGCAGCACCTCCGCGGTCGTGCCCTCGGCGGCGACGATGACGGTCGGCGACCCGGTGCCGCCCGGGAAGTGCCGCGACAGCACCTCCTGCCCCGCCACGGACTCGACCTCGGTCAGGAACACGTCGGACTGCGCCGTGCCGGAGGCCTTGAGCTGCGGCAGGAACGCGGCGCCCACGAGCAGCACGAGCGTCGTGACGACCCAGATCGCGCGCGGCCTGCGGCGCACCAGGTCCGCCGTGCGGCCCCAGATCCCGCTCGTCTCCGGGTGCGCCGACCCGAGCTCGGGCGAGAACGGCCAGAACGCGCCGCGCCCCGGCAACGCGAGCGCCGCCGGCAGGAACGTCATGGTCGTGAGCAGCGCCGCGCCGATGCCGATGGCCGCGACCGGTCCCAAGCCCTTGTTGGAGTCGAGGTCGCTGAACAGCAGGCACAGCACGCCGAGGACCACCGTGCCCGCCGACGCGGCGATGGGCTCGACGGTGCCGCGCCAGGCCGCGCGGATCGCCGCGACCTTGTCCTCGGTGTCGCGCAGTTCCTCGCGGAACCTCGACACCAGCAGCAACGCATAGTCCGTCGCCGCGCCGAACACGAGGATCGAGAGAATGCCCTGGCTTTGGCCGTTGAGCGCCAGCACGTCGTTCTTCGCCAGCAGGTACACGACGAAACTGGCGAGGCCCAGGGCGAACACCGCGGAGACCAGCACGACGACGGGCAGCAACGGGCTCCGGTAGACGACGAGCAGGATCAACGCGACCACCGCGCCCGCGACGACCAGCAGCAGGCCGTCGATCCCGCCGAACGCCTCGCCGAGGTCCGCTGCCTGCGCCGCGGGCCCGGTGACCAGCACCGTCAGCCCCTCCGGCGCGCCGCGCGCCCCGTCGCGCAGCTGCCCGACCGAGTCGCCGACCTCCTGCGCCGGGTCGAGCAGCACGACGAGCTGGGCGGCCTCGGCGTCGTTCGGGGCGGGGATCACCGGCGAGGCCTGGAAGCCCCGGCCGCGCTCGGCGAGGAACCTCCTGTCGGCGTCGGTCAGCCCGCCGGGCCGTTCGGCCACGACGATCGCCGGGATCGCGCTGGTGGTCTGGAACTTCTTCTGCAGTTCCGCGACCTGCGTCGACTCGGCGGAGTTGGGCAGGAACGCGCTGCTGTCGTTCTCGGCGACCTCCGACAGCTTGCCCGCGTACGGCCCGGTGAAGCCGCCCAGCGCCAGCCAGACGACGAGCAGGACACCCGCGAGGACGCGCATCAGCTATTCCTTCGATCGTCGAATGATTCGATGACCGAACTGTAAGCTGGTGGGGTGAGCGACGCAACCGACTACGACCTGAGCATGCTGTTGCGCGCGCTGGTGGTGGAGTCGAACCGGTTCCTCGAGATCTTCAGCGCTGCGCACCGGTTGCACCCCACGGACATGACAGCGCTGAACCTGATCATGACGGCGCGCTCGCCGCTGACCCCCGGCGCGCTCGCGAAGGCGCTCAACCTCAGCGCCTCCGCGACGACATCCGTGCTGGACCGCCTGGAACGCGCGGGCCACGTGACCCGCGACCGCCACCCCGGCGACCGCCGCCGCGTCGAGCTGCGGGTGCTGGCCGACGCGCAGGCGATCGCCGCGAGGTTCTTCCAGCCGCTGGCCCGCGAGTACGCCGCCGCGTGGGCCGGGATGAGCCGGCAGGACCGGGAGGTCGTCGCCAGGTTCCTCACGACCTCCATCGCGGCGACGACGCGCGTTCGCGAAGAGCTCAGCTGAGCCTGCCCGGCGGCAGCCGCCGTCCGCAGACGTGGAGCAGCAGGTCCTGGGCGAGACCGCGCACCGGCCTGCCCTCGCCGAACGTCCAGTCCAGGTCGGTCGCTTCGAGCCGCGTGCCGCGGAGGTCGGTTCCGAAGTACTTGACGTTGCGCGGTTTCATGGCGTCCAGCACGAGCTTCAGGCGTTCGTGCGGCACCCGGCGGTCCAGGCCGAGCGCGACCGTGATGTCGAGGCCGTGGATGACGTCGTGCGAGAGGGCGCCGGCCGCGCCTCCGCCCGGTGGCGTCCACGGGTGGTCGACGTTGGCCTTCACCGCGGCGGCCAGGTCGTGCGCGGAGAGCTCTCGGGCGTCTTCGCGGGCCATGCGGTCGGCGGCGTGGTTGAACCGGCCCGCCGACTTCAGGACCTCCAGGAGTACCCGCGTTCCGGACGAGCGGTACGGCAACGTCGTGTGCGCCACGACTTCCCTGACCCGCCAGCCCGCGCACAGACTGGGGGCGTCCCACTGCCGCTCGGTGAGCTGCGCGAGGAGGTCTGCCTGGTCGCGTCGTTCGGCCCGGACCGCGGCTCTGATGTCTTCTTCTGCCATGCCTTTGTGTACGGACCGTTCGCCACGAACTCATCGGTCCGTGCGGTCGCAGGTCGTGCTCCGGCGGGGCACGACCTGCGACCGGGACGTCCTCATCGAGCGATGGCCACGTCCCGGCACGTCACCGCGTCGAACGCCGCGCGCAACGCGGCCGCGGGGTCGGCCACGGCATCCGCGCACCGCCACGCCACCACGCGGTCCGGCCGCACCAGCACCGCACCGCCCGCGGACGTGCCGCGCACGGCCGTCCACGCCGACCGCGGATCGAGGTAGTCACCGCGGGTCTGGCCGATCCGCACGACGTCGAGCGGCAGGCCGAGCTCCCGCGCCGCCTCCGTCCAGCCGTCGTCCTCACCGGCGATGAGCAGCCACCGTCCCGGGCGCACCAGCGAACCGAGCGCCACCCTGGCCCCCAGCGGGTCCTCCAGCCACGCGTGCGGCAGCGGAGAACCGGGCCGCGTGCCGGGCCGGTAGACCCGCACCGGGTCGGGGTTGTCCGGCTCCGGCGAGTCGTCGGGCACCACGGCGGCCGAGGCGTAGGTGTAGCCGTACTCCAGGTTCAGCGCGTCGAACTCGCCCGCCTGCGCCGCGAACGCCTGCCGCACCGAGTCGCGGAACTCCCGGTCCTCCGGCAGGCCGCTGTCCAGCCGCCGCAGCGCGATGGCGTTCTCGGCCGGATCGCTCTCCGGCCCCATGCCCAGCGTCTGCACGATGAGCAGGTGACCGATCGCGTTCTGCACCGCCTGGTGGATGTTCGCCGCGGCGACCGGTTTGCGTTCGTCCTCGTAGGTGTCCAACAGCTCGGCGCCCGCGTCGCCGCGCAGCACCGCGGCCAGCTTCCAGACGAGGTTGTGCGCGTCCTGCACCGCGGAGTTGAGGCCGAGCCCGCCGGTCGGGGGCAGCCGGTGGGCCGCGTCGCCGAGCAGGAACACCCGGCCGTCGCGGAACCGCTCCGCCACCGTGCTGCCGACCGTCCACCTCATGATGCGGTGCACGGTCGGCGGAGTGGGCAGCTCGAGCACCGAGCACAGCTCGCGCCGCGCCTCCTCGTCCGACAGAGGCGTGTCCGGCGTCTCGTTCAGGTGCAGCACCCACTCGCGCGAGCGGGTGCCCCACTCGTCCGGGCCCAGTGGCAGCAGGCTGACCCCGACACCGGTCTCCGGCCGCACGAGCCAGCGCATCAGCACCTCGTCGTCGGCCAGCACGCCGGAGAGGTCGGCCTCGAAGTGCACGCTGACCATGCGGGCGATCTCCTCGACCCCCTCGGAGGGGATGCCGAGCGCCGGTCCGATCGTGCGGCCGCCGTCGCACGCCAGCACGTAGTCCGCCTCGACGGTGTACGACGAGGTGCCCGCGACGACGTCGACGGTGACCCCACCGTCCTGTTGCGACACACCGGTCACGCGGTGGCCGAACCGGATGCGGTCCGGCGGGCACTCGCGCAGCAGCAGTTCCTCCAGCAGGTGCTGCGGCAGGTTGGCCGTGCGGCACGGGCTGGCCGCGGCCCACGCGGGGTTGTGCCCGCCCGCTCCCCACAGCTCCTGCACGCCGATCCGCCGTCCGCTCACGCCGGTGTACCAGCCGACGTGCGTCATGTTCGCGGCGGGCGTGCCGAGCCGGTACACCTCGCCGGCGACACCGATGCCGTCCAGGACCTCCATGGTGCGCTGGTTGATCACGTGCGCGCGCGGCAGCCGTGAAGCGGCTTCCCGGGAGTTGAGCAGCAGGAACTCGACACCGAGCTGGTGGAGGAGGACGGCCGCGGTGAGACCGGCCGCGCCTCCCCCGACGACCAGCACGGGCACTCGGGTGGTCGGCGAACGGTCACCCACGTCAGTTCCCCGCGGGCTTGCGGCCGATCACCGCGCCGGTCGCGCCGGCGGCCTCGAACCGGACGACCTCGAGGTCGACGAACCCGGCGCCGGCGAGCCAGGACAGGTACTCCTGGTCGGAGTAGTTCTCCCCGCCGGGGTGCGCGATGAGCATGTTGAGGCCCATCAGCGCGGCGGGAGCGGGACCCGTTCGCTCGGCGTCGAGCAGCAGCTCGCAGATGAACACCGCGCCGCCCGGCTCCAGCGCGTCGTAGCACTTCTTCAGCAGCGCGCGGCTGCTGTCCTCGTCCAGCACGTGCAGCACCTGGCTGAGGACCATGGCGTCGTAGCCGGACGGCAGCGCGTCGTCGGTGGTGAAGTCACCGGCGCAGGCGTCGACCACGCCGGCGAGCCCGGCCGCGGCGGCCTTCTCCTCGACGATCGGGCACACGTGCGCCAGCTCGTACACCGTTCCGGTCAGCCCCGGCACCCGGCGGCACAGCTCGATCGGGATGCCGCCGGAGCCACCGCCGACGTCGAGGACGCGCCGGTGGGCGCTGAAGTCGTAGGCCTCGGACAGCGCCAGACCGGTGAAGCCGGCCAGCGCGTGCATGGCCTCCCAGAAGTACCGGATCATGAAGTCGTCGGGGCCGAACACGGTGTCGCCGTCCGGTGCCGCGAGCACCGGGGTGTTCGCCTGCAGAGCGCCGACGAGGTGTTCCCAGCCCTTGTACATCGCGTGGCTGTAGAACTGCACGAAACCGCCGAAGAAGTACGGCTTGTCGTTCACCAGGAACTCCTCCGCGACAGCGGAGTTGCGGTAGGTGTCGCCGTTCTTCTCCAGCAGCTCCAGCGCCACCAGTGCCGGCAGGAGCAGCCGCGCCGGGCGTTCCTGCAGTCCGACGAGCTGGGCGAACTCGCTCTGGGTCACTTCGCGGCCGCCCGCGAGCTTGGTGAACACGTCCAGCTCGACCGCCGCGGCGAACGTCTTGAAGCGCATGAAGCCGGTCGTCAACTCGAGCAGCGGGTGCTGCGTCACGCGTTGCTGTGCGATGGTCAAGGTCGCGCTCCCGGGTCCCGACGTGAATGGCCGTCGCCTCAAACGTAACGAGAGTCTTCTGGGAAACCACTTAGAAGCCCTGGTCCGGCCGGTGCCGCGGACGAGGGGGCGGCGGGCCCGCCGCCCGCGTAGGGTCGCGTTCGTGATCGAGGCCCTGGAGCCGTTCCGTACCGAGCTGACCGGCTACTGCTACCGCATGCTCGGCTCCGGCTTCGAAGCCGAGGACGCCGTGCAGGAAACGCTTGTGCGCGCGTGGAAGGCCTACGACACCTACGACTCCTCCCGCGCCACCTTGCGGACGTGGGTCTACCGCATCGCCACGAACATCTGCATCGACATGCAGCGCAGTGCCCAGCGCCGCGCGCTGGCCGTGGACCTGGGACCGGCCGGCGGCGACCTCGGCGGTCCCCTGCACGAGCGCGTGTTCGTGCAGCCCGTGCCCGACTCGAAGGTGCTGCCGGAGGACTCGCTCATCCGCAAGGAGACGGTCCGGCTGGCGTTCGTGGCGGCGCTGCAGCACCTACCCCCTCGTCAGCGAGCCGTGCTGATCCTGCGCGATGTGCTGGCGTGGCGGGCTGCCGAGGTCGCCGGTCTGCTCTCGGTCTCGGAGGCCTCGGTGAACAGCGCGCTGCAACGGGCCCGTGCGACGTTGCGCGACGTCGACCCCGGCGAGCCGCTGAACCCCGCGGACCCGGTCCAGCGGGCGTTGCTGAGCCGGTACTGCGAGGCGTTCGACCGGCACGACGTGCGGGCGCTCGTGGCCCTGCTGCACGAGGACGCCACGTTGTCGATGCCGCCGTTCCGCTGGTGGCTGCGCGGTCGTGGGCCGATCTCGGTGGCCCTGCTGGATCCGGACTCCTCCTGCGCGGGGGCGTGGCTGGTGCCGGTGACGGCCAACGGCTCGCCCGCCTACTGGCAGCTGCGGCCGGGGCTGGAGCAGCCGTTCGGGCTGGTGCTGCTCGACGTGCGGGACGGGCAGGTCACGGGCATCACGACGTTCCTGAACGTCGCCGAGCTGCTGCCGATCTTCGGTTCACCGATGAGTTCCGGGGCCGCGCCCCGTACCTCCGTGGACGACTAGGAGGAGTCCATGGCGATCCAGCCCATCATCGTGACGCCCCACCTCGACCGGGTGCAGGCGTTCTACGCGCAGGTCCTCGGTGCGCGGGAGGTGTCCTCGTACCCGCCGGACGGCCCGGTGTTCTACCGGACCCTGGTGATCGGGGACGCGGAGCTCGGGCTCGTGTCCGAGCCCGCGGACCTCACGGCCGCGCCGCGGATCACGCTGAGCATCGGGGTGCCCGACGTCGACGCGGTGCTGCCGCTGGTCGAGGCCGCCGGCGGCCGCGTGCTCGGGCCGAGCAACGACATGCCGTGGGGGCAACGCGTCGCGCACGTGTTCGACCCGGACGGGAACCCGGTGAACCTCACCCAGGACCTGTAGGCCGGGGGCGCCGGCGGCCCCGGTGGACGACGGACTACCGGAGCCGCTCGGCGTGCCCCTACCGTGGGAGCGGCGTTGCGAAGGTGATGCGGGAGGACCTCATGCGGTTCGACGAGATCGTCATCCGGACCGACCGGCTGGACTTCCCGGCCCTGGCCGCGGGCGAGGGCCCGCTCGTCGTGTGCTGGCACGGCTTCCCGGACCACCCGCTGTCGTTCGGCCCCCTCGCCGAGCGGCTGGTCGCCGCGGGCCGCCGCGTCGTCGCGCCGTTCCTGCGCGGCCACCACCCGGCGACGCTCGGCCGGCTGCGGTTCGCCGACGGCCTGACGCTCGCCGCCGACGCCGCCGCCGTCAACGCGGCGTTGTCCGACGAGCCGCTCGACGTGATCGGGCACGACGTCGGCGCGGGGGTGGCCGGGCGGCTCGCGGCGGCGTGGCCGGAGCGGGTGCGGCGCGTCATCACGATGGCCGTGCCGCCGCCGGCGACCCTGGGCACGATCTTCGACGATCCCGCGCAGCAACAGCGGTTCTTCTACGTGTTCCTGTTCCAGGTGCCCGGCGTCGGCGAGGCGCTGCTGAACGAGGCGCTGATCCGCTACCTGTGGCGCACGTGGTCACCGGGCCTGGAGGCTCCGGAGCACGTCCTGGCCCTGTACGCGGACCCGGCGGTCAGGGCCGGCGCGCTCCGGCTCTACCGCGCGAACTTCGACCGGTCGCTGCACGACCCCGTGCTGGCCGACCGCGCGAAGGTGTCCGAGAAACCGGCGCCGGTCCCGATGCTCGTGCTGGCCGGTGAGCAGGACGGGTGCATTACGCCGGACAACTACGCCGGCGCCGCCGCGGGTCTCGCTCCCGGCTCGCGGGTCGAGGTCGTGGCGGGCGCCGGGCACTTCCTGCACCTAGACCGCCCGGACGAGGTCGCGGCGCTGGCGCTCGACTGGCTGCGCTGACTTGCGGACGCGGCCCCAAGGCTTGAACACGGACAGGAAGTAGGCGAACAGCAGCAGCGACGGCGCGACCACGACCGGGTTCAGCAGGCCCGCGGGGATCACCGCGGCCGGGTCGCCCGCCGCCATCCGCGCGCCGATCCGCGCCGCCTCCGCCACGGCGGGCCGCAGCGCGAAGGCGATCAGCACCGACATGCCGGCGTTCACGACCAGCTTGGTCGCGACCCACCAGTACCTGACCAACCCGTACTTGCCGCTCACGCCGAGCACGACGCCCGAGGCCATGCAGACGACGCTGGCGCCGAGCATCGGCCAGATCGCGAACAGGTCCACGGCCTGGATGGCGACAGCGGCGGTACCGGTGTCCGGAGTGGACAGTGCCACGACGACGAGGACGCCCAGCGCCAGGTCGATGCCGAACCAGGCGGCAGCCGACAGGACGTGCACCAGCAGCACGGCCTTGCGGGCACGGCCACCGAGCTTGCGGGTGGTGGTAGTCATCGCGGTGCGCTCCTTCGCTCGTGGTGTCGCGTCTTACTCTCGCCACCACGAGCGCGCGCATCATCCGCTCACGCTTTGATCCCGCATACGTCAGATTGCGTAGGTCTCACCCACCGGGCGTGACGATCCCCTGCTCGTAGGCGAAAACGACCGCGTGCGTGCGGTCGCGCAGCCCGAGCTTGGTCAGCACACGCGAGACGTGCGTCTTCACCGTGGTCTCCCCCAGGAACAACGCGGCGGCGATCTCCGCGTTGGACGCGCCCTTCGCGAGCTCGACCAGCACCTCGAACTCGCGGTCGGTCAACGAGGGCGGCCGCGTCCGCTCCCGGGCACCGGCCGCGCTGAACCGCGCGATCACCCGCCTGGTCACCTCGGGCGAGAGCAGGGCGTCGCCGCGGGCCACCACCCGCACGGACTCGACGAGGTCCTCCGGCGAGGCGTTCTTCAGCAGGAACCCGCTCGCGCCGGCCTGCAACGCCTCGAAGAGGTAGTCCTCGCGGTCGAACGTGGTCAGGATGACCACCCGCGTGCCGTTGCCGGCGGACAGGATGCGGCGGGTGGCTTCGAGGCCGTCCATGCGCGGCATCTGCACGTCCATCAGCACGACGTCCGGGCGCAGCGACTCCACCAGCTCGACGGCCTCCTGCCCGTCGCCCGCCTCGCCGACCACCTCGATGCCCGGCTCGGTGCCGAGGATGACCCGGAAGCCGGCGCGGACCAGGTCCTGGTCGTCGGCCAGCACGACTCGCAAGCTCACGCCTTCTCCTCCACAACCGTAGGCAGCGACGCACGGACGAGATAGCCCGCCCCACGCCGTGGTCCCGCCTCCAGCGAACCGCCGTGCACCGCCAGCCGTTCACGCATCCCGACCAGCCCGAACCCCGACCCGTCCGGAGCGGAGGCGCCACGCCCGTCGTCGGCGATCTCCACCTCCAGCGCGCTGTCCAGGAACCGCACCCGCACGTCGACGTGCCGTGCGGCAGCATGCTTCACAACGTTGGTCAACGCCTCCTGCACCACGCGATACGCGGACAGCGCCACAGCCGAGGGAACGTCCCGCGGCGAGCCGTACACGCCGTGCGAGACCTCCAGCCCGGCGGCACGGGCGTTCTCGATGAGCTCCGGCAGGTCGTCCAGACCGGGCGCCGCCTTCGAGCCGGTCTCGGCGTCCGCGCGCAACACCCCCAGCAGACCGCGCAGCTCGTTGATCGCGGTGCGAGCGGTCTGCTCGACCGTCTGCAAAGAGTCGCGCGCCAGAGCAGGGTCGGAGTCAAGCACGCGACGCGCGGCGCCGGCCTGAATGCCCATCACGGACACATGGTGCGCCACGACGTCATGGAGGTCACGGGCAATGCGCATGCGTTCGGCCGCGATGGCACCACGGGTGTTCTGCTCCTGCGACCGGCGCAGCTCCTCCGCCTGGAACTCGAGCTGAGCCCGGCGACGAGCCGCCGTCCAGGCCATCTCGCCCGCCACGTAGGCGAACAGGAAGAAGAAGATGTTGAACTCCAGTCCATACAGGACGGAAGCGAGCGTCCGGTCCAACGGCCCCTCTGCACCCTTGAGGGCCTCTCTCGGACCGAGCAACGCGCGCACAAGACCAAACCCGAGCCACAGGAACATCGCGACGATGACACCGATGCGAGACCACCGCGCGACACCCCGATTCCGCTCCCACGCACCAACGGTGAAGATCGCGAGGAACAGAATCGCGGACGGCGCCAAGGTGTCGCCGACCTGCCGCCACTGCGCGGCGATGAACAACGCGGACACCACGAGCATGACGGCCAGCGGATACCGGCGGCGCACCACCAGCGGCAACGACAGCGCGAACACCCACGCGACCTGCTCCCGCAGGTCAGGCGCCTGGCCGAACGCGAAGGCGCCCATGCTGTTGACCAGCACGGTGGCCTCGACCGCGCACAGCACCACGATCACGGCGATGATGACGTCGCGCCGTCGCTGGGCGGGGGTGGGGCCTGGCCGCTGCCACTCGTTCCACACGGGTTCGTGCACGTGATCACGGTAACTGAGGTGTGCTTCGGTGCTGGGCCGTGCTCCGAGGTGCTCGGGGTTGTTCGTCGGTGGCCGGTGGGATCGTGTTGTGCTGGGTTTGGGGTCGTGCGACGGTGGCTCGGTGGGTCACGGTGGCTCGGTGGGTCACGGCGGCTCGGGTAGGCCACGGCGGCTCGGGTAGGCCACGGCGGCTCGGGTAGGCCACGGCGGCTCGGGTAGGCCACGGCGGCTCGGGTAGGC
>NZ_FOFR01000017.1 GCF_900110955.1 Lentzea xinjiangensis | reverse complement strand
GACCGGTGTGCGGGCGGGGCTGCGGTGCGGACGTGAGCTGCGATCGGCCAGACCCGCGTCGCCTTCACAGCGGTGCCGGGCCAGCCACTTGTGCACGGTGGCACGGGAGATACCGAGCTGCTCGGCGATGCACGCCGGTGACCACCCGGCCGCGCGGCGGGTCACGATCAGTCTGCGGGCATGGATCGTGGTGCGGGCGTTACTGTGCACGCGAGGACCTCCGTGTGCCGATGGGATGCGTCAGACACATCCACTCCGCCCGGAGGTCCTCCCATGTTCAACCCGACACGCCGTCAACAACCTGATTAGTCACTACACCTAGACCGCGGCCAGCCGGTTCATCGAGTGCTGGATCAGGCCCACGAGCACGGCCTTCGACGACTCCCGGTCCCGCGCGTCGCACAGCAGCACGGGGATCGCCTCGTCGAGGTCCAGCGCGTGCCGGACCTCGTCCACCGTGTAGAGCTGCGACCCGTCGAAGCAGTTCACGGCGACGATGAACGGGATGCCCCTGTGCTCGAAGAAGTCGATCGAGGGGAACGAGGAGTCGAGCCGCCGCGTGTCCACCAGGACCACGGCGCCGATCGCACCGGTGGCGAGCTCGTCCCACATGAACCAGAAGCGGTTCTGCCCCGGCGTGCCGAACAGGTACAGCACCACCTTGGTGTTGATGGTGATGCGCCCGAAGTCCAAGGCGACCGTCGTGGTGTCCTTGCCCTCGATGCCGACGAGGTCGTCGACGTGCACACCGGCCTCGGTGAGCAGCTCTTCGGTCCTCAGCGGCGCGATCTCGGACACCGACGCGACCATGGTGGTCTTGCCGGTGCCGAACCCGCCCGCGATGACGATCTTGACCGCGGTCGGCACGGTCAGCTGGTCGTCAGATCCCACGAACACCATCCAGTACGGCCTGCAGGAGATCCCTGTCGGGAATCTGGGGAGTGGAGGTCTGCACGAGCACGTCGCCGCGCTCGATGAGGTCCGACAGCAGGACCTTCACCACGACGAGCGGGACGTCGAGGTAAGCGGCGACCTCGGCGACCGAGAGCGGGCGTGCGCACAGGGACATGATCTCGCGATGTTCGACCGTCAGCGACGTCTGGTCGGACGCAAACGAGGAAGCGCGGACCTGCGTGACGAGGTGCAGGTCGGGCGCGTTCGGCCGGGTGCGGCCGCGCACCATCGCGTAGGGCCGCACCAGCGGCCCCGCGGCCTCGTCGTACCACCAGTCCTCGCGCGAGGTCATCAGCGCGACTCTCGTGCCGAGGGCACCGTCGCCGTTTCTGCGCGCGGAGCCGAGGAGAGGTACGTGCCCACTCGCTTGACCAGCATGTTCATCTCGTAGGCGATCATACCCATGTCCGCGTCCTCCTCGCCCAGCAGCGCGAGGCAGGCGCCGTGACCGGCCGCCGTCACGAACAGGTAGGCGTGCTCCATCTCGACGATGGTCTGCCGCACCGCTCCGCCGCCGAAGTGCCGGCCGGTGCCGCGGGCGAGCGACTGGAACGCCGACGCCATCGCGGACAGGTGCTCGGAGTCGTCGCGGGACAGCCCGGCCGAACGGCCGAGCAGGAGTCCGTCCGCCGACAGCACGACCGCGTGACGGGCGCCGACCACGCGCTGGATGAGGTCCTCCAGCAACCAGTTCAGTTCACCGTGCTGGCTGGTGTTGTCCTTCATGACGAGGGGGCTCCTTCTGCTCTCCAGTCGTCGGTCAGCCGGGCGTCACGGGTGCCGCGCTGGAACGCGGCGAGCCCGTCACGGGTCCGCTCGGCCGACCTGTCGCGGCTCACCGGCTCGGTGTGGGCCGGTTCCTCCGGTCGCGCGAGCTGCGGCGCGAGGTTCTGCCGCTTCTTCCTGCGGGGAAGAGGCGCCTTCCCGTCCGGGGGAGGTGCCGCGGGGGTTGGTTCGTCCACCGATGCCTCTGGTGCTGGAACGGCCGCGGGCGCCGGCGGGTTCACCCCGGCGGTCAACGCCGCGCGCACCTCGCGCGGTACGGCCACCGGGAAGCTCGGGTGCTCCTCCACGTGGCCGTGGCGCTGGTCGTGGAACGACCGCACCGGCATCTGCGTGGTCTCGGTGATGTCGCCCGCGGCGGTGTGCGGGGCGACGATGGTCGGCGGCAGGACGCACAACGCGACAGTGCCACCGTAGGGCGAGTCGCGCAGCTCCACCTTGATGCCCCGCCGCGCGGCGAGCCGGGCGACGACGAAGAGCCCCAGCCGGGACTCCCCCCGGAACGCCATCGTCTCGAAGTCCGGCGGGTTGGAGAGCTTCGCGTTGGCCTGGAGGCGTTCCTCCTGGGTCATGCCGAGGCCGTGGTCCTCGATCTCGATCACGATGCCGTGCGGCACGGCGTTGGAGTGCACGACCACCTCCGACCGCGGTGACGAGAACGCCGTCGCGTTGTCGACGAGCTCCGCGAGCAGGTGGATGGTGTCGGCGACCGCGACGCCCACCAAGGCGCGGTCGGGGACCGGGTTGACCCTGACCCGCACGTACTGCTCGGTCTCGGCGACCGCGGCGCGCAGGACGTCGCTCAGCCGCACCGGCTTGCGCCACTGCCTGCCCGGCTGCTCGCCGGCGAGGATGATCAGGTTCTCCGCGTTGCGGCGGGCCCTCGTGGCCAGGTGGTCGAGCTGGAACAGCGAGTCGAGCTGCTCGGGGTTCTCCTCCTCGCGCTCCAGCTTGTCGAGGATCTTGAGCTGGCGGTGCACGAGCCCCTGGTTGCGGTGCGCGATGTCGAGGAAGACCCGGTTCACGCCCTCGCGGGCCTGCGTCTCCTTCACCGCGGCCGCGACCGCGGTGTACTGGGCAGTGTTGAACGCGTCCGCGACCTGGCCGATCTCGTCGTTGCCGTAGTCCAGCGGCGGCATGTCGCGGTGGATGTCCACCTGCTCGCCGCCGCGCAGCCGCGCCACGATGTGCGGCAGCCGTTCCTGCGCGAGGCGCAGCGTGTCCTCCCGCAACGACGTGAGCCGCGTGACCAGCGCCCGGCTGACCAGCCGGTTCGAGATGCGCAGCGCCAGCACGATGCCGACGACGACCGCGAGCAGCGCGACGAGGCTGCCGATCAGCACCGCGGTGATCCGGCTGTCGGCCTTCTCCAGGCCCAGGGCGGCGGCGTTCTCGGCCTGCCCGACCGCGATCCCGACGAGGTTCTCGTGCACCGGGCCCACCGCCGCGCGCCACTGCCCGTCGGTGACCGCCGGGTCGGCGTTGACGATCCGGCTCTCGAGGTCGAGCAGCGTCCGGTACTCGGCGCTGGCCCGCAGCGCGTCGTACCGCGCGCGCGGCTGCTCCAGCGCGAACGGGATCGTCGAGTCGACGTCCGAGTGGTAGGCGCCGACGAGGCGGGCGAACTCGACGCGCTCCGCCGGGGTGAACGTGCCGTTGAGCAGCCCGCGGGAGCCGATCGTGGCGGCGCGGGACAACCGGTCGGCGGCCTGGAAGATCGCCACGGCGCCGACGCTGCCCTGCCCCGCCTCCGCGTCGGGCACCAGCCGGGCCTGGCGGGCGAACAACGCCACGCCCGCGTCGAGGAGGCCGTTGTAGTAGTCGTAGACGGCCTGCGGGTTCGCGGTCCCGGCCTCGACCTGCGAGCGCTGGCGCGGCAGTTCCTCCAGCGCGGAGCCGATCGCGTTGATCCGGTCCACGACGTCCTGGGGCGAGCCGTCCGCGAGGACGGTGAGGGCGTCCTCCATCTCGCGGACCGACCCGTCGGTGGCGTCCTGCTGCCGGTTCAGCTCGGCGGCGTCCCCGCGGCCCGCCTCGCTCAGCAGCACGAGGCTCAACTGGCGTTCCTTCTGCAGCCCGACGAACGCCTCGACCGACGGGATCATCGCGTCCTTGACGCTCACCGCGATCGAACGCATGTAAAAACCGTCGAAAAGGATGTACGAGGAGAAAACGGCCCACATGACCAGGAGCACCACGCTGGGCACGACCACAACACCGGCCAACCGCGACCGAATGGTCCGGTAGTTGGTCGGCGCGTAACCGCTCCTGTCGTTCACAGCGCTCTCACGGTCTCCTGTCCCACGGCCAGCGCTGCGGGTAACCCGAGTCACCCCTTCGGCTGCAATACGGTAACAAGCGGAGATCGTCGTTACCGAATGACAGCGATCACACGCAGGACGCGGGTCGCAGGCTACCCAGTCGAGTGAGTGGAGCAACACCCGGTTCGGGGGTTCTCACGAGGCAAGAACCCCCGTACGGGCTAGTTCGCCACTCCTTCTACGGGCGTTCCACGGCGACGACGTTGTAAGTCGTCTCCGGCGTCGGCGGCGTGCTGAAGCGGGCATTCGGCAGGTACAGGCGCTTGCCGAACGCGGCAACCGTCGTGGGAACGTCGAACCGCGCGTCCGTGCGTTCCGCGGCAAGAGTCGCGCCATCACCGCTCAGCGTGTAGCGCGCGACTTTGTTCAGCCTGTTTTGCACCACGAACAACTGACGTCCCTCGCGCAACAGACCGTCTCCATTGGTGAGCGTTCGGCCCTGCAAATCGATGCTGATCGTTTTGCCGGTGCGCGGGTCGACCTGGAACAACAGACCGGTGTTGCTCTGCACGACGATCAGACCGCCGTCGAGACCCGTGACGATGCCGTTGAGGTTCGTCGCGCCGGGGGTGACGACCAGGTCGCCGGTCAGGTCGAGCGTCCGGTGCGGCCGCAGGCTCAGCGGCACCTCGTACAGCACCGCCTTGCGCGAATCGGTGAACCACGCCGACCTGGCGGTCAGCACGACGTCGTTGACGAACGTGTCCGCGGTCGCGAACTGGAACCTCGCCAGCAACGCTCCGGAGCGGGTGTCGTAGACGCGGGCGTCACCGCCCACGCCGCCCGCGACCCAGAGCCGCCCGCGCGCGTCGACCTTCATGCCGAGCGACGGCGTGCCCGGTCCGGCGGCGAGCACCCGGCCCCGGCCGGTGCGCAGGTCCGCCGCGTAGATCGACCCGTCGGCCCGCGACCCGAAGTAGGCCTTGGTGCCGCTGATCGCGATGCCTTCCGGCTGCCACCCGTCGGGCAGGGAGAACTCGGTGGGGAAGTGGTGGGACGCGTCTGCGGTGGCCGGCGCCGCGGCGGTGAGCGTGAGGCCCAGGACTGCCGCGAGCAGGACACCGGATCTGCGGTACATGCCGCCTCCTTGTCGGGGTTGGGTGCTCCTCGATCCTCGTCCAGCCGGCGGCCGAACCCCGGTTTTCTCAGCAAGCCGACATCTCTACAGCTCAGCGGCGGCCTCGGCGATGAGCTCCAGCGACTCCCCCGCGCCGAGGGCCACCTCCTGCAGGCTCGCGAACCGCTGCGCGCACTGCTCGGTGAGGCCGGGATCCTCGACGTACTCGCCTTTGATGAACGTTTCCAGATACGCCACGTCGTTGTGCTGGCGGCGCGGGAACCCCAGCAACGTGAACGGTGAGCCCATCGCCGGGTAGGCCCCGGCGCCGTGCGGCACGACCTGGACGCGCACCACCGGGTGCTCGCTCACCTCCATCAGGTGCAGCAGCTGCGCCTTCATCACCCGCGGTCCGCCGACCACCTGCCGCAGCACGGCCTCGGGGAAGACCGCGTGGACCACGAGCGGGTCCCTGTCCTTGAGCCTGCTCGACCAGGCCTCCCGCACCATCGCGAGCCGCGCGGTGCGCACCGGGTCGTCGGTCTGCATCGCCGCGTCGGTGTACTCGGCGAGCTGGAAGACGGCCGGCACGAGATCCGTCGTGAACACGCGCAGCACCGTCGCCTCGTACACGAGATTCGCGAAGTCGGCGGCCGGATCGAAGTTCGGCGTGGCGCCGAGTGCGCGCGTGCGGACTTGTTCCGCGTACTGCGCCCTCGACACCACGGCTTGCCATTCCGGAGTCGGCACCTTGTACACGTACCCGAGCGCCATGATGTCCAACGGCGCGGAAGGCTGCACCGCGTTCTCCATCATGGACAGCTTGGCGCTGCTGAAGCCCACGCGCTGGCCGGCCTCGGCGAGGCTGAGCTCGCGCTCGTCGCGCCACCCGGCCAGCTGCCGCCCGATGGCGCGTTCGAGCGCGGTGGCCCGGAAATCCTTCGGCATGACGCGAAGGATATGACCGATTCGGATTCCCGAATGAGGCCACCGGTGTGGACAACTCTTTAGTGCCAACGATCTCCGTTGAACGGAGAACTATGCCGTTAAACGGCCGTAGCGCTTTTCCGGATTATTAGCGCTTCGTGCGCGCATGAGCGCGCACGAGATCATGGAACCTGAACGCGTAATCTCCGACCTCGGTCAGCAACGACTTCTCCACCAGGTCGTCCAGCGCGTCCTCGACGTCGCACTCGGGCTCCCCGGCGATCGCCGCCGCCACCGGCACGCCGAACGCGCCCGGCTGCCAGGCGCACAACCGGTAGAGCCGCGCCTGCCGCTCCGGAAGCTCCACATAGGACAGGTCGAGCAGGTGCCGCAGCCGCTCGTCGTCGGCGGGCGGCTCGACCTCGATCTCCTGCGCCTGGCCGATGCCGAGCTTCTTCCTGCTGGTCACGAGCACCGTCCCGGACGCAGGCAGCAGGGGCGTCACCTGCTCGGCCGAGTCCGCGCCGTCCAGCAACAGGGTGAACTGCCGCCGCGTGACGAGGCTGCGGAACACCGCGCTCTCGTCCTGCGGGTCGGGCTCGAGGCCGAACGCCCGCAGCAGCGCGCCCAGGTCACCCGTCGCCAGGTCGACGCAGAGCTGGTTGCCGGATCCCCGTTCCCGCAACCACTTGAGCGCCAGCGCGGTCTTCCCCGCCCCTGCGGGCCCGTGCACCAGCGTCACGCCGGGCCTGATCCGCGCGAGCTCGGCGTCGCGGCCCACGAAGTGCCGCGGCGGCGCGGGCGGCCGGAACCGCGGCGGCACGTCGTTCCTGATCCGGACGGCCCCCGTGGTGGCCACCGCAAGTGCGTCACCCATCACCCGCTCCTCCCCGACACGTCGAAGTTACGGGCTTTCCCCGTCTTGCATCAGACGGCCATAGAGTGATCGCACGTGAGCGCGGCCCCGGTGGTGGACGTGGCGGTCTTCACCTGGCGGCCGTTGATGATGATCTTGCACGTGAGTTCGCCGTGCACACCTTCGACCCTGATGGCGATCCGGCCCCCGCGCGCGCCCGTGCGTTCGAACGGCAGGTCGGGATTGCGCAAGGTCCGTTCCCGCTCACCGGGGAACGTGTAGGTGAGCTGGTCGGTCGTGCCCGTTCCCTCGACCACCACGCGAATGCTGGGCGTCGCCGCGCAGCCGGCGCTCCCGGCCAGCACCAGGCCCACCACCACCGCAACGGTCTTCATGGCGGGAACGGTAGGAAACGCGGGCATGCCCGGGCATCAGCCTCAAGGCCGGACCCGCATCAGCCGTCAGACTGACAACCCCTGCCGCCGGAGGCACTCCTCGACCCGCAACCGCTCCACCTCGCGGTCGACGCCCTGGGGCAGGACGTGCAGCCGGTGCTCGACGTCCAGCGCCGCGCAGGCCTGCACGAGCAACGCGTCGTAGGCCTGCCGGGCACCGATCTTCTTGGCCGCCGACGTCCCCGGCTCGAAGCAGGCCAGCGACCGCCGCACACGGCGGAGGTCGGCCGCGATCCGTTCGATCGGCCGATGTCCGGACACCTGCGGGCGACCCGGAAGGCTCCGGGGACACAGCCGGCGCAGCGCCTTCACCAGGTCGAAGGGCACACCCCGAGGTTACCCGGACTGCAGGGCCAGGAAGAGGTCCACGCGCACCTCGAACTCCGCGAGGTCCACGCCGAGCAGCTCCTCGACCCGCCCGACCCGGTACCGCAACGTGTTCACGTGCACGTGCAGCTTCGCGGCGGCGGCCGTCCACGAGCCGGAGCAGTCCAGGAACACCTTCAACGTCCCCGTGAGGTCGGACCCGTGCTCGGCGTCGTAGTCCAGCACCGGCCCGAGGAGCCGGCGCCGCAACGACGTCCGCAGTTCCTCCGGCACGCCCGCGAGCAGCAGTTGGTGCAGCGCGATCTCCTCGCCCGCCACCACACACGTGCGGCCGCTACGCCGTTCGCCAAGACGGCGTGCATGCATAGCCTCCTCCGCGGCGCCACGCAGCCCACGCGATCCCACCGGTGAGCTGATGCCGACGAGCACCCGGGACGAGCCGAGGCCCGGTTCCATCACCCGCAGCGCCTCGCGGACGTCGTCGGGCACCGAGTCGTCGGCCTTCGCGACGGCGTACACCGTGTCGCCGACCGGCGTCACCAGCGCCTGGGGCACCGCCTCCTCCAGCACGGCCGCCGCGAGGTCGGTGCGCTGGTCGGACGTCGTCGCGCTGATCACCCGCAGCCGCGCGCGTTCCAGCCCCGCCGCCGCCAGCCGCGACTCGACGTCGGCCGAGCCGCTCAGCACGGCCGCGACCAGGGGTGCGGCCGTGCGGTTCTCGATCTGGCGGCCCTGGGCCTCGCGGAGGCGTTCCAGCGCGGCCAGCGACGCGAGCTCGGTGGCGGCCTCCTGCGGTGCTTCGCCGCCCACGACGAGGATCCAGCTCGTCAGCCGGGAGCCGCCGCGGTCGGAGACGGGCACGAGCGTGAGGCCCCCCACCGCCTTCGGCAGCCGGTCGGCCTGCAGGAACTCCCTGACGAGCGCGTCCCGGCCGGGAAGCTCGCCGCCCGCGACGACCCGGCCGGTCGTGGAGAGCACCCAGCACGGCGCGCCCAGCTCGTGGGCTCCGGCCCGCAGCAGCGCGGGCAGGCCGGCACCCTCCGCGACGACGCTCAACAGCCGTCGGTGGCGCGACAGGCCCACCAGCTCCACCGACACGCGTTCGGTGATGGTCGCGAACGACAGGTCGACCGGCACCTCCAGCAACGGCACGTGGTGGCGCTCGCAGGCGTCGACGAGGTCGGCCGGCAGCGCGCGGTCTTCGGTCTCGGAGGCGGCCAGGCCGGCGACGCGCGCCGCGGCGAGGGAGCGGACGAACGTCTCGGAGTCCTGCGGGCCGTGGTGCCACAGCAGGCCGGACAGCACGAGCTCCCCGCCGGAGAGGTACCTGCTGGGATCGGGCAGCTCCGTGCCGTACACGCGGGTGACCGCGCGGTCGAGCTGGTCCTCACCGGTGTGCAGGCTCAGGCGCAGTTCCGGCATCCGCAGCAACGTCCGCAGCAGCAACATGAGAGGTCACTTTCGTCCATTCGTTGCCAGAACGGGTGACGTTCGTAGGAAAGCACAAATTACCGGCTGCGAGAGCCTGACGATTCATGTGTCGTGGCCGTAGAGGTGTGTGCCTCCGGGTCTGTGTACTGGATCACAACGAGATGGGAGGGCGAGTGACGATCTCCACGCATGTGCTGGACGCGGCACGCGGCAGGCCGTTCGCCGGCATCGCCGTGTCGCTGCAGCGGCGCGACGGGACCGAGGTGGCCACCGCGGAGACGGACGCCGACGGCCGGATCGCCGGGTGGGGTGACGGCCTGGCGGCCGGCGTCTACCGGCTGGTGTTCGACACCTCCCAGGCCGCGCCGTTCTTCCCCGAGGTCGTGCTCACGTTCGACTACGCCGACCCGGCCCAGCACTACCACGTGCCGTTGCTGCTGTCGCCGTTCGCCTACTCCACCTACCGAGGTAGCTGACGATGGACTTCCTTCGACCGGAAACGCTCGCGGAGGCGCTGGAGCTCAAGGCCTCCCGGCCCGACGCCGTGCCGATCGCGGGCGGCACCGACGTCATGGTGGAGCTGAACTTCGACCACCGCAGGCCGGGCGCGCTGCTGGACCTGACCAGGGTCCCCGAGCTGCGGCAGTGGTCGGACGGCCTGCGGATCGGGGCCGCCGTGCCGTACGCGCGGATCATCGACGAGCTCGGCACCGCGCTGCCGGGTCTCGCCATGGCCGCGCGCACGGTCGGGTCGCCGCAGATCCGCAACCGGGGCACGGTCGGCGGCAACCTCGGCGCGGCCTCCCCCGCCGGGGACACGCACCCGGTGCTGCTCGCCTCGGACGCGGTCATCGAGGTGGCCTCCACGCGCGGACCGCGGATGATCCCGGCCACCGAGTTCTACCTCGGCGTCAAGCGGAACGCGCTGGAGCCGGACGAGCTCATCGTGGCCGTCCACCTCGCGCCCGCCGCGGGGCCGCAGCAGTTCGCCAAGGTCGGCACCCGCAACGCCATGGTGATCGCGGTGTGCTCGTTCGCGATCTCGTTGTTCCCCGGCGAGAACCGGGTGGGCGCCGCCGTCGGGTCGGCCGCCCCCACGCCGCGCCGGGCGCACGAGGCCGAGGCGTTCCTGGCCGCGGAGCTCGACTTCGCGACGCCGAAGCCGCTGCTGGACTCGGTGAAGCGCGAGTTCGGGGAACTGGTCTCGCGCGCCGCGTCGCCGATCGACGACGTGCGCGGGTCGGCGGCGTACCGCGAGCACGCCTTGGCCGTGATGGCCCGCAGGACGCTGGGCTGGGCCTGGCAGGAACTCCTCAGCCGGAAGAACAGGGGCGGTGAGCAGTCATGCGCGTGAACGTGACGGTCAACGGCGAGCAGCGCCAGGCCGACGACGTGTGGGAGGGCGAGTCGCTGCTGTTCGTGCTGCGCGAGCGCCTCGGGCTGCCCGGCTCGAAGAACGCCTGCGAGCAGGGCGAGTGCGGCTCGTGCACGGTGTACCTGGACGACGTGCCGGTGTGCGCGTGCCTGGTCGCGGCGGGGCAGGTGCAGGACCGCGAGGTCCGCACGGTCGAAGGACTCGCCGAGGGCGACCGGCTCGACCCCGTGCAGGAGGCGTTCGTCGAGGCGGGTGCGGTGCAGTGCGGTTTCTGCACGCCCGGTCTCGTCGTGCAGGCGCACGACCTGCTCAGCCGCGTGCCGGACCCGTCAGACCCGGAGATCCGCGAGGCCTTGGCCGGCAACCTGTGCCGGTGCACGGGCTACGAGAAGATCCTGGACGCCGTGCGGCTGGCGGCGGCGCGCCGATGATCGTCCTCGACCGCTGCGCGGTGTCCACTGTGGATTCGGCCGGGACCGAGCACGCGTCCGGTCACGTCGTCGTGGCCGGCGGGCGGATCTCCTCCGCCGGCGCGGGTCCCGCGCCCAGGCCCGCCGAGGCGCACACCTACGTCGACGCGTCGTCGTGCCTGGTCACGCCCGGGCTGATCAACACGCACCACCACCTCTACCAGTGGGCGACACGCGGGCTCGCGACCGACGCCACGCTGTTCGAGTGGCTGACCGCGCTGTACCCGGTGTGGCGCGGGCTCGACGACTCGGTGACCCACGCGGCGGCGTCCGCCGGTCTCGCCAGGCTGGCGTTGACGGGCTGCACGCTCGCCGCCGACCACCACTACGTGTTCCCGGCCGGAGGCGGTGACGTCTTCGACGCCCTGGTGTCGGCCGGTCGGCGGATCGGGATCCGGCTGGAGGCCGTCCGCGGGTCGATGGACAGGGGCGAGTCGCGGGGCGGGCTGCCGCCGGACAACCTGGTCGAGGAGACCGAGGCCGCGCTGATCGCGACCGAGCGGGCGATCGGCGCCCACCACTGCACCGCCGACGACGCGCTGGTCCGGGTGGCCGTGGGGCCCTGTTCGCCGTTCTCGGTGTCGAAGGAGCTGATGACCGGTGCCGCCGCGCTGGCCCGCCGGCACGGCGTCCGGCTGCACACGCACCTCGCCGAGACGCTGGACGAGGAGGAGCAGTGCCTGGCGGAGAACGGGTGCACGCCGACCGAGTACGCCGAGCAGCTCGGCTGGCTGGGCCCGGACGTGTGGCTCGCGCACACCGTGCACCTCGACTCCGACGCGGTGAAACGGCTCGGGGCGACCTCGACCGGGTCCGCGCACTGCCCGACGTCCAACGGGCGGCTGGGCACCGGCATCGCGCCGGTGCGCGACCTGCTGGACGCGGGGGTTCCGGTCGGCCTCGGCGTCGACGGTGCGGCGTCAAACGAGGACGGTGGACTGGTGATCGAGCTGCGGTCGGCGTTGTACCAGGCCCGTCAGCGCGGCGGCCCCGGCGCGCTGGACGCCCGCAAGGCGTTGTGGATGGGCACGATGGGTGGCGCTCAGGTGCTCGGCCGCGCCGACGCGCTGGGCTCGATCGAGCCGGGCAAGGTCGCTGACCTCGCCGTGTGGGACCTGTCCGGGATGGACCACGCGGGCATCGCGGACCCGGTGGCGGCACTCGTGCTGGGCCCTCCCCCGCCGTTGAAACTGCTGGTGGTCGGCGGTGAGGTCGTGGTGCGGGACGGCGTCCTGCTGACGGCGTCGACCGACGAGCTGGCCCGCGAGCTCTCCGCGGCCGGCCGGAAGCTCCAGGAGGCAGCACGATGACCCTCACTCCCGCCGAACTCACCTCCGCGGTCTCGGGTGGCATCGGGACGTCACCGCAGCGCCCGGACGGCAACCTCAAGGTGCGCGGCGAGTTCGCCTACGCGTCCGACCTGTGGCACGAGGACATGATCTGGGGCGCGACGCTGCGATCACCGCACCCGTACGCCCGCATCACGTCGGTGGACATCACCGAGGCATTGCAGGTGCCGGGCGTGTACGCGGTGCTGACGCACTCGGACGTGCCAGGACGCAACCTGTACGGGCTGGAGCACAAGGACCAGCCGGTGCTCGCGGTCGACGTCGTGCGCTACCAGGGCGAGCCGATCGCGCTGGTCGGTGCCGACCACCCCGAGACCGCGCGGCGCGCGATGAAGAAGATCGTCGTGGGCTACGAGGTGCTGGAACCCGTCGTGGACATGGAGACCGCCGCCGACGACACCCCGCTGCACCCCGGCGGGAACCTGGTGCGGCACGTGCCGATCCGGCGCGGCTCGCAGGACGTCGCGGCCGAGGTCGTCGTCACCGGGCGGTACGAGGTCGGCATGCAGGACCAGGCGTTCCTCGGCCCGGAGTCCGGGCTCGCGGTGCCGGCCGACGACGGCTCGGTCGACCTGTACATCGCGACGCAGTGGCTGCACGTCGACCGCTCGCAGGTGGCCGCGGCGCTGGGCCTGCCGGAGGAGAAGGTGCGGCTGACGCTGTCCGGCGTCGGTGGCGCGTTCGGCGGTCGTGAGGACCTGTCGATGCAGGTGCACGCTTGTCTGCTGGCCCTGCACACCGGCAAGCCGGTGAAGATGGTCTACAACCGCGAGGAGTCGTTCTACGGCCACGTGCACCGGCATCCCGCCGTGCTGTACTACGAGCACGGCGCCGACCGCACCGGCAAGCTGGTCTACGTCCGGGCTCGCATGTACCTCGACGGTGGCGCGTACGCCTCCTCGACGCCCGCTGTGGTGGCCAACGCGGCGACTCTGGGCGTGGGGCCGTACGAGGTCGACAACGTGACCGTTGACGCCTACGGCGTTTACACGAACAACCCGCCGTGCGGGGCGATGCGCGGATTCGGTGCCGTGCAAGCAGGTTTCGCCTACGAGTCCCAAATGGACAAGCTGGCCGAGGCGCTCGGCATGTCACCGGTCGACGTCCGCGTGCGCAACGCGATGACCGAGGGCTCGGTGATGCCGACCGGGCAGGTGGTCGACTCCGCCGCGCCCGTCGCGCAGCTGCTGAAGCTGGTGCAGGACAAGCCCTTGCCCGCCGGCACGTCGTCGGACCTGCGCGAGCTGCCCGGTGGTGTCTCGAACACCACGCACGGCGAGGGCGTGGTCCGCGGTGTCGGTTACGCCGTCGGCATCAAGAACATCTGCTTCTCCGAGGGCTACGACGACTACTCGACCGCGCGGGTGCGGGTCTCGATGGTCAACGGCTCGCTGGCCGCCGCCGTGCACACCGCCGCCTGCGAGGTCGGCCAGGGCCTGGTGACGATCATGCAGCAGATCGTGCGGACCGAGCTGGGCATCGAGCTCGTGACCGTGCTGCCGATGGACACCACGATCGGCAACGGCGGCTCCACGTCGGCCTCGCGCCAGACCTACGTGACCGGCGGCGCGGTGAAGGCCGCGTGCGCCCTGGTCCGCGACCGCCTGGCGGGGCGCACCGACATCGGCGACGAGGTGATCGACGAGACGACCGAGTGGCGGCACCGCGCGACCGAGGCCATCGACCCCGAGACCGGGCAGGGCAACGCGCACGTCCAGTACGGCTTCGCCGCGCACCGCGCCGTCGTCGACGTGGACGTCGAGCTCGGTCTGGTCCGCGTCGTGGCCCTGGACTGCGCGCAGGACGTGGGCCGTGCGCTGAACCCGCAGGCCGTGGTGGGCCAGATCCAGGGCGGCTCCGCCCAGGGCCTCGGCCTCGCGGTGATGGAGGAGATCCAGACCTCCGGCGGCAAGGTGCGCAACCCGTCGTTCACCGACTACCTGATCCCCACCGTGCTCGACATGCCGCCGATGAGCATCGACGTGCTCGAGCTCGCCGACCCGCACGCCCCGTACGGCATCCGCGGCGTCGGCGAACCGCCCACCATCTCGTCGACCCCGGCGATCGTGGCGGCGATCCGCGCGGCGACCGGCCTGGCGCTCACCCGCGTCCCGGTCCGCCCGGAACACCTCACCGTTACCTGATCCCCTCTGGAGCTCCCCGCTGTGAACGCACATCTGCTCGCCACCATCGACCTGGCCACCCGCAACGTGGCCTCCGGAGGTGGCCCGTTCGGCGCGATGGTCGTCCGCGCCGGCGCGGTCGTCGCCACCGGCGTCAACCAGGTGACGCAGACGCTCGACCCCACCGCCCACGCCGAGGTCGTCGCGATCCGCGCGGCCTGCCTGGCCCTCGGCGACTTCAAGCTGACCGGCTGCACCCTGATCTCCTCGTGCGAGCCGTGCCCGCTGTGCCTGTCCGCGGCGCTGTGGGCACGGGTCGACGAGGTCGTCTACGCCGCCGACCGCCACGACGCGGCGGCGGCCGGGTTCGACGACCGCGAGTTCCACGAGCTCTTCGGCAAGCCCCGCGACGAATGGGACCTGCCGGTGCGCCGGATCTCCACCGGCGAGGACAACGCCCCGTTCACCGCGTGGCTGTCGCTCCCCTCCCGCATCGACTACTGACGGCCACAAGCCAGTCCACCTGCTGGCCGGAGCTCGCACCGCACAAACGCGTTCCGGCGTTGGAACGCGCCCACCGGCATGGGAAAGGCCGTCCCCTCATGACCCAGTTGCGAAGCCGACCGAAATCATCGCCGTTGGACCGGTTCTTCCGCATCACCGACCGCGGCAGCACCGTCGCCCGCGAGGTGCGCGGTGGTATCACGACGTTCGTCGCGATGTCGTACATCGTGCTGCTGAACCCGTTGATCCTCGGCGCGTCCGCCGACGTCACCGGCGCCAAGCTCACGATCGCCGAGATCACCACGGCGACCGCCCTGGCCGCCGGCGTGATGACCGTCCTCATGGGACTCGTCGGCAACGCGCCGCTGGCGGTCGCCGCCGGCCTCGGCGTCAACGGCGTGGTGGCCTTCCAGATGGCGCCGGCCATGACGTGGGCGCAGGCCTTCGGCCTGGTGGTGCTGGAGGGCATCTGCATCGTGGTCATGGCCGCCTCCGGTCTCCGCGAGCGGATCATCACCGCGATCCCCGAGCCGTTGAAGATCGCCATCACCGTGGGCATCGGCTTCTACATCGCGTTGGTGGGGCTGGTCTCCGCCGGTTTCGTGACCCGCACCCCGGACGCGGCCGGTTCCTCGGTGCCGGTGCGGATGGGCGTCGACGGCCACCTGAGCGGCTGGCCGATCGTGGTCTTCTGCCTCGGCCTGCTGCTGATGATCGTGCTGATGGCCCGCGGGGTGCCTGGTGCCGTGCTGGTCAGCATCGCGGTGGCCACGGTCGTGGCGGTGGTGGTGAACTCGGTGTTCGCGGTCGGCGGCTGGGGCCTGGTGACGCCCTCGCTGCCGTCCTCGGTCGTCGCCTCCCCCGACTTCGGGCTGCTCGGCAGGGTGGACCTGCTCGGCGGGTTCGCCTCGGCGGGCGTGCTCGCCGCGACGATCTTCCTGTTCACGTTGGTGCTGTCCGGTTTCTTCGACGCCATGGGCACCATCACGTCGGTAGCGGACGAGGCCGGCCTCACCCGTGACGGCCGCGTCGAGGGCATGGGCCGGATCCTGGTGGTCGACGGCGCCGGCGCCATCGCCGGTGGCGTCACGGGATCGGCGCCGAACACCGTGTTCCTGGAGTCGGCCGCGGGCGTCGGCGAAGGCGCCAGGACCGGCCTGGCCTCGCTCGTGACCGGCGGCCTGTTCCTGGTGGCGTTGTTCTTCACGCCGCTGGCCACCGTCGTGCCCGCCCAGGCCGCGGCACCGGCCCTGGTGGTGATCGGCGGCCTGATGATGACGCAGATCCGCCGGATCCCGTGGCAGGACGCGGACTTCACCATCCCGGTGTTCCTGACCGTGGCGATCATCCCGTTCACCTACTCGATCACCAACGGCATCGGCGCCGGCCTCGTGTCCTACGTCGTGCTGCGCGTCTGCAAGGGCCGCTGGCCCGGCTGGCTGATGACCGGCCTCGCCCTGATGTTCGCCGTGTACTTCGGCGTGGACCTGATCGGCTGACCGCTCCTCGACCTCGGAGGTTCCCATGCGCGACCTCGCTCCGACCTTGCTGTCGTGGGACCGGTTCGCGGTCGCCTCGGTGGTGGCCGTGCGCGGCAGCGCGCCCCGCCCCGCCGGCGCGGCGATGGCCGTCGGCCCGTCCGGCGAGGTGATCGGCAGCGTGTCCGGCGGCTGCGTGGAGGCCGAGGTCTACGACCTGGCCCGCACGGTGCTGGAGACGTCCCGGCCCGCCCTCGCCACCTTCGGCTGCTCCGACGACACGGCGTTCTCCGCCGGTTTGACGTGCGGCGGTTCGTTGGACGTGCTGGTGCAGCGGGACAGTCCCCCGCTGCGCGCGGCACTGCGGGCCGCCCTGGACGGACACCCGCTGTCGGTCCGCTTCGCGGCGGAGGGCCGCGTGTTCACCGAGTCCTGGCTGCCGCCTCCCCGGCTGCTGGTGTTCGGCGCGATCGACCACGCCGCCGCCGTGGCCGAGATCGGCCGCTTCCTCGGCTACCGCGTGACGGTGTGCGACGCGCGCCCGATCTTCGCGACGCCCGCCCGCTTCCCCGCGGCGCACGAGGTCGTCGTCGACTGGCCGCACCGCTACCTCGCGTCCACCCACACCGACGAGAGCACGGCGGTGGTGGTGCTGACGCACGACCCGAAGTTCGACATCCCGGTGCTGACCGAGGCGTTGTCGAGGCCGCTGGCCTTCGTCGGCGCCCTGGGCTCCCGGCGCACGCACGCCGAACGCCTCTCCCGGCTCCGCGCGGCGGGTGTGCCCCCGGCGGAGCTGACGCGCCTGCGCTCACCGGTGGGGCTCGACCTCGGCGGCCGCAGCCCGTCCGAGACGGCGGTGTCGATCGCGGCCGAACTCGTGGCCACCCGCTGCGGCGGCACCGGCCTGCCGCTGTTCTCCCTGTCCACGCCCGTCCACCGACCCCTGGAGAGCCATGGCACTGATCTTCCTCAACGGCGGCGGCATGAGGGGCGGCCCGCTGCACGGCCAGTTGCAGGGCACGCCGATGGTGTGCCGGGCGCGCAGTGCGGCGAAGTACCGGTACTTCTCGGTGCGGGGCAGGTTCCCCGCGATGCACGAGTCGGGCTCGGCCGCGGTGGTGGGTGAGCTGTACGACCTGCCGCTCACGGTCCTGCGCGACCACCTCCTCCCGGCCGAGCCGCCGGAGCTGGAGATCGGCGTCATCGAGCTGGCGGACGGCAGCGCCGCGCTGGCCACCGTCCTGCGCGACGCGGTGGTCGAGCCACTGCTCCGATCGGGTGACATCCAGGACATCTCGTATCTCGGGGACTGGCGGGAGTTCCTACAACGCGAGGGGTGAGGGAGTGGCAAGGGGGAGTTGCCGCAAGCGGCGGGACCATCCGTGATGGTCCCGCCGCGGGGGATGTTCTGCGGGCTCGGCGCCTGTGGCTTCAACGTTAGCGGCCTCGGCACCCGCGATCTGAACGTCAGCGGCCTCGGCACCCGCGATCTGAACGCCAGCGGTCTCGACACCAGCGGCTTCAACGCCAGCGGTCTCGATACCCACGATCTCAACGCCAGCGACCTCGACACGCCCGGCTCCGACACCAGCGGCCCTCGACACGCGCGGCCCTCAAGACCCGCGGCTCCGACACCCGCAGCCCTCAGCACCCGCGGCTCCGACACCAGCGGCCCTCGACACCCGCGGCCTCAGCGCCGCCGTCCGCGCAACAGCCCGCGCTCGTACGCCACCGCGACGGCCGCAGCCCGGTCCGAGACCCCGAGCTTCGCGTAGACGTGCAGCAGGTGCGTCTTCACGGTCGCCTCGCTGATGAACAGCGCCGCCGCCACCGCCCGGTTCGTGGACCCCTTGGCCACCAGCGCGAGCACGTCGAGCTCCCGTGCCGACAACGGTTCCAGCGCGGGCTCCCGGACCTGCCCCAGCAACCGGGTCGCCACCGCGGGCGACAGCACGGCCTCGCCCGCGTGCGCGGCCCGGATGGCCCGCTGCAGCTCGTCGCGCGGCGTGTCCTTCAACAGGTAGCCGGTGGCACCGGCCTTGATGGCCGGCAGGACGTCCCGGTCCGTGTCGTAGGTCGTGAGCACCAGCACCCGGCACGGGTGGTCGCGCAGCCGTTCGATCGCCGACAGCCCGTCGGAGCCGGGCATCCGCAGGTCCATCAGCACCACGTCGGGTCCCAGCGCCGTCACGACGGCCACCGCCTCGTCACCGGAGGCGGCCTCGCCCACGACCTCGAAGTCCGGTGCGGCGAGCATGCCGCGCAACCCGTCGCGCACCACGGGGTGGTCGTCGACGATCACCAGCCGGATCACGCGCACCTCCTCGTCCCGCCGGTGCCGGCCCGGCCGGCCGTCACGCCGGTCACGCCGGCACCCGAGCCGAGATCGCCGTCCCCGCGCCGGGTTCGGACTCCACGGACAACGCCCCCGACAGCCGGTGCACCCGGTGCCTCATCGCGGGCAGCCCGAAGCCGGAGGACGGCCGCGTGAGGTCGAAGCCCACGCCGTCGTCGCGCACGTCCAGCGTCACGACGTCCTCCATGTACGACAGGGTCAGGCCGACCCTGGAGGCCGCGGCGTGCTTCGCCACGTTCGACAGCGCCTCCTGGGCCGTGCGCAGCAGGGCGACCTCCACCTCCGGGTGCATCACCCGGACGGAGCCGGTCAGCGTCATCGACACCGGCACGCCGTTGACCGTCGACCAGCCCGACGCCACCTCGTCCAGGGCTTCCGGCAGGGCCGCGGAGTCCAGCGCGGGCGGGCGCAGCGCGTGCACCGAGCGGCGGGCCTCCGCCAGGTTCGCGCGGGCCAGCTCGGCGGCCACCGCCACGCGGCGCTCCCAGTCGGACGACGAGGCCGCCGACAGCTGCGTGATGATGCCCGCCAGGCCTTGGGCGAGGGTGTCGTGGATCTCTCCGGCCATCCGGTGCCGCTCGTCCTGCACCCCCGCCTCGTGCGCCTGCACCAGGAGCTGGGCGTGCAGGCCCTCGTTCTCCTCGAGCAGCTCCTTGCGCTGACGGGACTGTTCGGTCGTCACGTGCCCGACGAACGTGAACGTGCACGCCACCACCACGAACACCATCATCAGCAGCCAGAAGGCGGGCCGCGCCTCGGCGGGCGGGTAGCCGCCGAACAACGACAGCGTCGCCAGCACGGCCGTCAGGCCCACGGCGAAGAACATCCGGCGACCGCGCAGGACCTCGCTCGCGTAGACGTACACCGCGTACGACACCGCGCCGAACCAGTGCTCGCGCATTCCCAGCACCGCGTAGAACACGACCAAGCCGGCGACGAACACGGTCATGAGCCCCATGCGGTTGCGCCACTGGGGATGCAGCGTGAACCACCACGCCATCCACGCGTAGCCGAACGCCACCAGGCCGTAGGTGACCCAGCGCTCCGAGGCCGAGTGCGCGGTGAAGATCGAGTAGATCACCGTCGTCGCGGTCAGCACGAAGTACGGGATCGCGTGCGCGAGGAACGTGAGCCTGCGCTCCCACCTGTCCAGCACGACCATGTCCACGAGCTACTCCCAGCGGAACGTCCTGGCCGCGACCGTACCCGCCACGAGACCCACCAGTCCCATGATCGCGAGATGCCTCCAGTCCGGAGCGGTTCCCAGCCACGCCTGCTGCAACGCCTCCACGCCAGGAGGCGCGTACGAACCGATCGCCTGGATCGCCGGGGGCAGCATGAACCGCGGCAGGTACACGCCGCCGAAGAACATCAGCAGCATGAACACCGCCGTGGCCCAGCCACCGGCCGCTCGCGCGTTCGGGGCCAGCGCGGCGATCACCAGTCCCAGCGCGAACGTCCCGGCGCCGCCCAGGACCACGGCACCTGCCAGGCCGAGCGGGTGGTGGGGCAGGTCGACGCCGAACACGAGGTGCGCCACCACGACGGTCAACAGCACCGACAAGATCGCCGCGACGAAGTTGACCACCATCTGCCCGGCCAGCAACCGCGCCGGGTGCATCGGTGTCGTCGACAGCCGACGTAACACGCCCTTCTCCCGATAGGTCGCCACAACCGTCGGCACGCGCTGCAGACCGATGAACCCCAACGTGAACACGACCAGCGACGACAGGTAGCTGTCGATGAACCGCAGTCCGCCGAACTCCTCGGCGGGTGTGCGCAACGCCGGAACCGCCCCCAGCACCAGCAACAGCAGCGTCGGGAACAACACGGCGAACAACGAGTTCAGCCGGTCGCGGACGAACAGCCGGGCTTCCACCTTAATGATCTTCAGCACCACTACCCCCGGTCAGTTCGACGTAGGCGTCGTCCAGCGAGACCTGGTCGACGCGAAGCCCGCGCGCCACGACCTGCCTGCGCGCCAGCAGGGAGGTCACCGCGTGCAGGAGGTCCTCCGACCCGCTGACGACGATCTGCTGCCCTGCCGTCGTCACGTCGGTGACGTCCGGCAGCGCCCGCAGCGCCGCGAGGTCCACCGGAGCGGACGGGACGAACCGCACCCGCGTGGCACCGTCCACCCGCGACACCAGACCGGAGGGCGTGTCCAGCGCGGCGATCCGGCCGTCGCGGAACACCGCCACCCGGTCGCAGAGCCGTTCCGCCTCCTCCATGAAGTGGGTGACCAGCAGGACGGTCACGCCGGCCGACCGCACGTCCTCGATCACCGACCACGTGTCGCGCCGCGCCTGCGGGTCGAGCCCCGTCGTCAGCTCGTCGAGGATCGCGACCCGCGGCGACCCTGCCAGCGCCAGCGCGATCGACAGCCGCTGCTTCAGCCCGCCGGACAGCCGCCCGAACTCCACCCCCAGGTGCGCCGACAGCCCCAGCCGCTCCGACCAGTCGACCGGCGCCGGGTAGAACGAGGAGAACAGCGAGAGCGCCTCGCGGACGCGCATCCGCTCCGGCAGCTCCGAGGACTGCAGCTGCACCCCGATGGCGGACCGCACCTCGGCGGGCGGCCGCCCCAGCACGGTCACGCTGCCCCGGTCCGGCCTGCGCAGCCCGGACACGCACTCCACGGTCGTCGTCTTGCCGGCCCCGTTCGGCCCCAGCACACCGAAGATCTCCCCCTCGGCCACCTCGAAGGACACCGAGTCCACGGCGACCTTCCGCCCGTACCTCTTGCCGAGGTCGCGCACTGCGATGATTGCCATGCCCCCACGATCGAGCAGCGCGCGGCGGAGATCATCGAACAGCCGGTCGGACCGGCATCAACCGATCGGTTGATGCTCCGTCTCCAGGACAGCGGCCCGCAGCGCCGCGGCGAGCCGTGCGACGGGTTCAGGAAGAAGCCCGGGAAGCCGCGCGAGCAGGATGCGGCGGCGTTCGGCGGGACCGCCCCGCACCGGGAGCACGCGCACACCGGCGGGCACGACGGCCACCAGCGCGGCGGGAACGGTCGTGATGCCGAAGCCCGCGGCGACCAGGTGCAGCTTCGCCAGCCAGTCGCGGGCGGTGTGCGCGACAACGGGCCGTTCGCCGAGTCCCGGCCACACACCCATCACGAGCTGGTCGCCGGGCCCGGCGATCCAGCGCCGGCCCCGGAGGTCGTCGACCTCCACGAAGTCCTCGCGGGCCAGCGGATGCGTCGCGGGAACGGCGACGCGCAGGCTGCGCTCGGCGAGGACGTCCACCGCGAGTGCGGGGGTCTCGTCGTCGGGCGCGCGGAACGGTGGCGACGACGCGATCAGCGCGGCGTCCAGCGTGCCGGCCCGCAGCGCGCGCACCAACGCCGGTGTGCTGCCCTCGCGCGTGACAACCGTGATCGACGGATGCGTGCGCGCCAACGATGTGAGCGCCTGCGGCACGAGCCAGGCACCGGCCGTGGCGAACCAGCCGAGCCTGACCGTGCTCGTGTCTTCCTCGGGCAGTCCCGCGAGTTCCCGCGCACCCGCATCGACCTGATCGACCACCACGGCAGCCCGCCGCAACACGAGCCGACCGGCCGCGGTGAGCCGTACCCCGTCGTGACGTCGTTCGAGCAGCACGGCACCGGCAGCCCGTTCCAGAGCGGCGACCTGCCTGGACACCGCCGACTGGGTGTAGCCCAGCGCGGTGGCGGCCGCCGTCAACGTGCCACGCTCGGCCACCTCGCGGAAAACCCGGAGCGCCACCAGCGACGCGTCGTTCAAGGCCATGATGGTCACGCATACCCCAGTTGCGGAACTTTCGCTACCCGCATGGTCCCGGCAGGCCTAGCGTCGAAGGCGTGATCGAAACGCAGTTCGGGTTCAGCAGTACCGCCGCCGAGGTCGTCGAAGGCCTCGACCTCACCGACAAGCGCGTGGTCGTGACGGGCGCGTCGTCCGGCATCGGCGTCGAGACGGCCAGGGCGCTGGCGAGCGCCGGCGCCGAGGTCACCCTCGCCGTCCGCGACGTCGCCGCGGGCGAGAAGACCGCCGCCGGCATCGGCGGCACCGTCCACACCGCGAAGCTCGACCTGACCGACCTGTCCTCCGTCGAGGACTTCACCCGCGGCTGGCGGGGCCCGCTCGACGTCCTCATCGCCAACGCGGGCGTGATGGCGACCCCCGAGCGGTACACCGAGCAGGGCTGGGAATGGCAGTTCGCCACCAACCACCTCGGCCACTTCGCCCTGGCCACGGGCCTGCACGGTGCGCTCAAGGCCGCCGGCGGCGCTCGCGTCGTCTCCGTCACCTCCCGGGGCCACATGCTCTCGCCGGTGGTCTTCGACGACGTCCACTACGCGTTCCGCCGATACGAACCGTGGGGCGCTTACGGCCAGAGCAAGACCGCGAACGTCCTGTTCGCGGTGGAGGCAACGCGTCGGTGGGCGGATGACGGCATCACCGCGAACGCCGTCATGCCCGGCGCCATCCTCACCAACCTTCAGCGCCACATCGGACCGAGCGACGTCGACCCGACGATCACCAAGTCGGTCGAGCAGGGCGCGGCGACGTCGGTGTTCGTGGCCACCTCGCCGCTGTTGCGGGGCATCGGCGGCCGCTACTTCGACGACTGCGCCGAAACGCGGACCGTCGACCGCCGCGACGAAGCCCCGCCGATGCGCGGTGTCGCCCGCTACGCCCTCGACCCCGGCAACGCCGCACGCCTGTGGACGTACTCCGAAACCCTCCTCGCGAAGGCCTGACATGACAGTCGCACTCGTCACCGGCGCCACCCAGGGCCTCGGCCTCGCCCTGGCGGCAGGGCTCGCCCAACGGCTGCGGCCCGCCGACACCGTCTACCTCACCGGCCGCGACGCCGGCCGGATCACCGCCGCCGTGCGGACCGTGCCCGGCGGCGGGGCGGAGGTCCGCGGCGCGCTGCTGGACGTCGCCGCCCCCGGCTCGGCGGCACGGCTCGCGCGGGAGGTGGGAGAACGGCACGGCGGTATCGACATCGTCTTCGGCAACGCCGTCATGCGCATCGGTCCCGACGACAACCCGCGCGAGATCATCGACGACTACACCGAGACCAACAACTTCGGCACCACCAGGCTCCTGCGCGCCTTCGCACCGCTGCTGAACGACAACGGCAGGCTGCTCGTCGTCGCCAGCTCACTCGGCACGCTGGCCCACCTGGCACCGGTGCTGCACCGGCGGTTCACCACCGCGTCCACATTGGACGAGATCGACCGCGGGATCGCCGGCTGGCGGGACACCACGAAGCAGGGCCGCGTCAGCGCGTGGCCCGCGTTCGTGAACATCCCGTCGAAGGTCGGCCAGGTCGCCGCCGTCCGGGTGCTCGCCGCCCAGCGCCGCGAGCACGACCGGCCGCGCGGCGTCCTGGTCGCCGCCGTCTGCCCCGGGATGATCAACACGCCGACGTCGGCGCTGTGGTGGGACGTCAGCGGCGCCCCCAGCCCGGCGCAGGCCGCCAAGGCGTTGCTGGACCTCGCGTTCGACCCCGTCAAGCCGGAGCACTACGGCGAGCTGGTGCGCGACGGCGAGGTGGTGCCGTTCAGCTGATGGGCTGGTCCAGCCCGTGCACCACCTGGTCGAGGAGCGTCTGGATGACCGCCTCGTTGTGCTCGGTGCGGCCGGGCGTGATCATCCGCGACGTCGCCTCGACCATGGCGTGCACGAGCATCGCCCGCAACTGTGCGCGCTGCACCCCGGCCGTCGTGAACACACCGACCAGCGGCGCCAGCAACCGTTCGTGCTCCGCCCTGATCTGCTCGCGCGACGAGTCCGGCAGCGTGTGCGCGGACAGGGCGACCACCGCGCCGTGACTGCCGTCGGTGATGATCGCCAGCTCGGTGCGCAGGTACGCCTCGATCTTCGCCGGCACGGACGAGGCGCGGTTGACCGCGTCCTCCAGCTTGTCCGCCCACTCCGGCAGCGCGTCGGACACGATCGCGGCGACCAGTTCCTCACGCGAGCGGAAGTACTCGTACAGGCTCGGCCGCGACAACCCGACGCGTCTCGCGAGCGACGCGAGCGTCAGCGCCTCCGCTCCCTCGGTCGCCACGATCTCGCGCCCGGCGTCCAGCAGGGCGCGCAACCGGTTGGCGCGGTGCTCCGCGACGGTGTCGGCGCTGATCCTCGGCACCGGGGCAGTTTATCGCGCTTGCTTTCCCGACGGTGTGTTGGAATAGTTCCCGACAGAGCGTCGGAATCGGGAGGCCAGCATGTTCATCGCGACCAACCGCCTGTTCGTCCCCACCGAGCGGGCGGAGGAGTTCGAGGCCCACTTCCGGGACAACATGCGGACGTTCCTGCCCGGCGTGCCCGGGCTGCTGCGCAGCACGCTGCTCAAGCCGACGCGCGAGGACCAGCCGTACGTGTCGGTCAACGAGTTCGAGTCCGAGGAGCACTTCCGCGCCTGGGTCGCCTCCGACTCGTTCCGCGAGGCGCACAAGCGCAACCGCGGCATCGCCCGCCACGTCACCGGCAACGCCGTCGAGACGTTCCAGCACGCCGAGGACATGGTGTTGCCACTGCAGCGCACCGAGCGGTAGGCGATACTCCCCCGCATGGGGGAAGTGCGGTTCCGGGTGCTCGGCCCGCTCGCGGTCGAGGTGGACGGACGCGAGGTTCCCGTGCCCGGCGGGCTCTGCCAGGCACTGCTCGCGGCGTTGCTGTTGCGCCCCAACGAGGTCGTGACCGCCGACGAGCTGATCACCCGCGTGTGGGGCGACGGCGGCAACCTCCGCGCGTTGCGCACGCTCATGAACCGGCTCAGGGTCGCGCTGGGCGAGGCCGGCTGCGTGCGCACGGTGGGCGCCGGCTACGTCGCCGAGCCGCAGGACCTCGACCTGCTGACGTTCCGCGCGCTGGCCGCGCAGGGCCGCAACGCCGAAGCGCTGGAGCTCTGGCGCGGCCCAGCGCTCGCCGGCGTCGACTCGGCCTGGGTGCGCGCGGAGGTGTCCGCGCTCGTCGAGGAACGCCGTGCGGTGCAGCAGAAGCTGACCGTCCCGCGGCAGATCCCCGCGCCACCCGCCCAGTTCGTCGGCCGCGACCACGAGCTGGCCGTGCTCGACGACACGTCCGGCCCCCTGGTCATCTCCGCGGTCAGCGGCGCCGCCGGCGTCGGCAAGACCGCGCTGGCGGTGCGCTGGGCGCACACCGCGGCCGACCGGTTCCCGGCGGGCCAGCTCTACGTCAACCTCCGCGGGTTCGACCCCGCCGCCGAACCGGCACGCCCGCAGGAGGTGATCCGGCGGTTCCTCGCGGCGCTCGGCGTGCCACCCGGCCGGGTCCCGCAGGACGAGGCCGCGCAGGCCGGCCTCTACCGGGAGCTGCTCTCCACCAGGAAGCTGTTGCTGCTGCTGGACAACGCGCGAGACGCCGGCCAGGTGCGGCCGCTGCTGCCCGGCGGTGGCGGCTGCCGGGTCCTGATCACCAGCCGCGACCGGATGGGCGACCTCGAAGGGGCGCGGTCACTCCCCCTCGGCATGCTCGGCCACGACGAGGCCGTCGCGCTGGTCGCCGAACGCGTCGGCGCCGCCCGCGCCGCCGCCGAACCGGACGCCCTCGTCCGCCTGGTCGAGCTGTGCGGCGGCCTGCCGCTCGCGCTGTCCGTCGTCGCCGCCCGCGCGGCCGCCGACGCCCAGCTCCCCCTCGCCGCGCTGGCGGAGGAGATCGCCGACGAGCAGACCAGGCTCGACTTCCTCGACACCGGGGACGAGCTCACGAGCGTGCGCGCCGCGTTCTCCTGGTCCTACCGGCGGCTGAGCGAGCCGGCCGCCCGCCTGTTCCGGTTGCTGGGCGCGCACCCTGGTCCCGACTTCACCGCCGCCGTGGCGGTCAGTCTCGGCAGCACGCAGTCCGTGCTCGACGAACTGACCGGCGCGCACCTGCTGACCCAGACCGACGACCGGCGCTACCACTTGCACGACCTGGTGCGCCTCTTCGCCCGCGGCCTGACGAGCGAGGAAGAACGACTCGACGCGCTGCACCGCCTGCTCGACCACTACCTGCACAGCACCCACCGCGTCCACGACAGGGCCGTCGGACCGTTCCGGACCCCGCTCACGCTCGCCGGTCCACTGCCGGGGGTGGAACCCGAGGAAGTCGATGACGCGGCCGCCGCGTGGGCGTGGTTCGACGCCGAGCTCGACGTGCTGACCGGCCTGGTCCCGGCCGGTGAGCAGGCCGGCCTCGACGTCCTCACGTGGCAGCTCGCCTGGAGTTTGACCAACGTCTTCGACCGCAAGGGCCGCTGGCACGAGTGGACCTCGGTGCTCGAAACCGCACTGGTGGCGGCCAATCGCATCGGCGACGCGGACACCGTCGCCCGCATCCGCCACGTCATGGCGCGCGCGTATCGCCGCACGGGCCGGCTGGACGAAGCGGTGGCCATGCTCGACGAGGCGATCAAGGCCTACCGGGAGCTCGGCGACGTCGCTTCGGAGGGCGACATGCTCCAAGTCCTCGCCGCGGTGCACGGCGACCGGGGACGCCTGCCCGAAGCACTCGCCGCCGCCCGCGAAGCCCTGGCCCTCGCCGAGCAGAGCGGCGACACGGTCGCCGTCGGGCCGGCGCTGAACCAGGTCGGCTGGTACAGCGGGGAACTGGGCGACTACCAGGCCGCGGTCGAGCACTGCGAGCGGGCGGTGGAGCTGAACCGGCGAACGGGGTCGCTCAACGGCCAGGCGGCCGCGTTGCACAGCGTCGCCCACGCCCGGCGCCACCTCGGCGACCTGCGGGGCGCGATCGCCGCCTCCCACCGCGCGCTGGACCTGTTCCGGGCCACCGGGTTCCTCGTCCTCGAAGCCGAGACGCTGGTCAACCTGGGCGACACCCACCACGCGGCGGGCGAGGCCGGACGCGCCCGCCACACGTGGCAGTACGCGCTGGCCATCTACGAGCACCTGGGCGACCGCGCGGCCGAGGACGTCCGGCGGCGTCTCACAGAGTGGGCAGCAGCGCCTTCATCCGGTTGATCTCGTCGGTCTGCGTGGCGATCACGTCGTCGGCCATCTCCTCGACCTGGACGTTGCTGCCGGCGCCGCGCACGTCCGTCGCCATCTTCAGCGCACCCTCGTGGTGCTTGATCATCAGCTCCAGGAACATCCGGTCGAAGTCCTTGCCGCGCGCCGCGCCGAGCGCGTTGAGCTGCTCCTGCGTGGCCATGCCCGGCATCGAGCCGTGATCGCCGTGCGAGCCCACGATGTTGTTGGTGCGCTGCCACTGCTTCATGGCGCCGATCTCCGGTTCCTGGCTGAACCGGATGCGTTCCGCCAGGCCCTTCACCGTCTCGTTCTGCGCGCGTTCCGGCGCGAACCGCGTCATCGCGAGCGCCTGCTCGTGGTGGGCGATCATCATCGCCACGTAGTCGCGGTCGGCGTCGTTCGGCGGTGGCGGCACGACGCCGGAGGCGTCCGAGGGCGCGATGGTGGGCGCGGAGCCGCCGGGAGTGTCCGGCGCGATGAGCGGCGCGGTCGCCGGCTCGGACGTACAGCCTGCCAACAGGGCGAACGCCGCCACGATGACCACAACCCCGGAACGCATGCCCGAAGAATACCCTCCGAAAGATGCTGGCCTTTAGCAAGGCGAAGGGGTGATACTCCCCCTCATCAACCCGACTGAGGGGGTCCAGCTGTGACTTCACGCGCAACGGCACGACGGCGCAGAGCGCCGTTGGCGATTCTGGGGGCGCTCGCGCTGACGCTGTCGACGTTGACGGCACCGGCCCTGGCCGAGCCCGACCTGCCGCCCGACGGCGCCGGCCTGAGCGAGGCTCAGCTCGAGGCGCAGGCCGAGGCGGTCAGCGGCATCCCGGGCGAGAACGAGATCAGCCGCAGCCGCAACATGGTGCGGGTGGCGACCCTGCCCAAGCAGGCTCCGCTCGACTCGACGCAGACCGACATCGCGTTCCAGGACAACTACGCGTTCGTCGGCAACTACAACGGCTTCGTCATCTACGACATCCGCAACCCGAAGAAGCCGACGATCAAGGCGCAGGTGCTGTGCCCCGGCTCGCAGAACGACATCTCGGTGTACGGGAACCTGCTGTTCCTGTCGACCGACTCGTCGCGCAGCGACAACTCCTGCAGCAGCGTCTCCCAGCCGGCGACCGAGAAGTCGTCCTGGGAGGGCATCAAGGTCTTCGACATCAGCGACAAGTCGGCGCCCAAGTACGTCGCCGCCGTCGAGACCGCCTGCGGATCGCACACCCACACGATGGTGCCGGCCAAGGACAAGAAGAGCGTCTACCTCTACGTCTCGTCCTACTCGCCCAGCGCCACGTTCCCGGACTGCCAGCCGCCGCACGACAAGATCTCGATCGTCAAGGTCCCGGTGAAGAGTCCGGCCTCGGCGTCGCTGCTCAAGGCTCCGGTGGTGTTCCCGGACGGCGGCAACGCCGGTCGCACCGGCACGATCGAGACCGGCTACACCTCGGCCACCAGCGGTTGCCACGACATCACCGTCTACCCGCAGCTCGACCTCGCGGCCGGCGCGTGCATGGGTGACGGCGTCCTCTGGGACATCTCCGACCGGGAGAATCTGAAGGAGATCCACCGGGTCCAGGACGACGAGCACTTCGCGTTCTGGCACTCGGCGACGTTCAACAACAGCGGCACCAAGGTCGTCTTCACCGACGAGCTCGGTGGCGGCGGCGCCGCGACCTGCAACGAGAAGATCGGCCCGAACCGCGGTGCCAACGGCATCTACGACATCGTGGGCAAGGGCAAGGACCGCAAGCTGGTCTTCAAGTCCTACTACAAGATCCCGCGCATGCAGGGCGACACGGAGAACTGCGTCGCGCACAACGGTTCGCTGATCCCGGTTCCCGGCAAGGACATCATGGTCCAGTCCTGGTACCAGGGCGGCGTCTCGGTGTGGGACTTCACGAACTCGGCCAAGCCGCGTGAGATCGGCTTCTTCGAGTACGGCCCGATGCCCGGTGGCGCCGGCGGCGGCACCTGGTCGACGTACTGGTACAACGGCTACATCTACTCCTCGGAGATGGGCCGCGGCTTCGACGTCATCGACATGCGCGACCCGCGCACGTTCGTGGCGAAGCTCTTCCGCACGGACGAGCTGAACGTCCAGACCCAGGGCAACTTCTACCGCGGGTAGGAGCGGCTCCAGCTCAGCGCGGCTGCCGGCGTTCGGCAGCCGCGCTGACTGCTGTCAGGGCCAGGGTCACCGCGACACCACCGAGCACCGCCCAGATGGGTGAGCCCACCTCCAGCGCCCACGCGATGACGACGGCCGTCAGGCCGTAGCCCGCGCCAGTCACCGCGTACATCATCGAGAACCCGGCCGCGTGCGCGCCGACCGGCAGCCGTTCGCGCAAAGCCAGGCTCCGCGTCACGAGCACGCCGGACTGGAACAACCCCGCCGCGAGCAGCGCGCCCGCGATGCCGGGCAGGTTCGGGAACAACGCGACCGCGCCGACGCAGGTCGCCGTCACCACGAGGAGCACGAGTCCCTGGGTGCGGAACGTTCCCGGCCACGGCCGCAGCCCGTACAGCACCGCGCCCAGCGCGCTGCACGCCGCGAAGCCGGTGAGCAGCGGCCCGGTCCAGCCGATGCCGATCCCCCGGTGCTCGAGCAACGCGGGCAGCACCAGCTCCGCGACGGCGAGCTGCGTCAGCGCCGCCGCGCTGACGAGGTAGATCGGCCACGCCGACGCCACCACGCGCACCTTCGCCGTGCCGGACCGGGAGGTCACGTGCCCGCGCGGCAGGATGAACACGAGCCACGCCGCCACGACGATCAACGACACGGAGACGACGACCGGCGCGCGGTGGTCGACGCCGAGCGCCAGCACGGTGACGAGCGCGGGCGCCACCGCCCACACCACCTGCGTGATCATGGCGTCGAAGCCCATCGCCTTGGGCACCAACGCGTCCGGCACCAGTCCGAGCAGCATCGCGCGCAGCCCGCCCGGTGTCGTCGACGGCCCGGCGCCCGCGACGAACGCCGCGATCACCAGCACCGTCACGTTCGTGGTCAGCGCCAGGGTCGTGAACGCGGCCGCGCCGACGACCAGCCCGGCGCTGAGCTGCCCGCGCATCCTGGTCGGGTCGAGCAGCAGGCCGAACAGCCCGGCGCCGAGGACCTCGCCCAGCACGTAGACCGCGGTGAGCGACGCCGCGAGGACGTAGCCGCCGGACAGCTCCCTGGTCAGGAAGACCATCGTCAGCGGCGTCATGGACATCGGCAGCTTCGCGGCGACCGTCACCACGGCGCACGCCAGCACGTCCCGGTTCGCGAGGTCGCGGTAACCGGCAGCGGAGATCGTCATCTACTCGCCCAGCTCCTGGAACAGGGTCAGCTGCAGCCCGGCGGGCGCGGCGAGGCGGGCGTTCAGCGAGTTCCACGGCGTGCGCGTGGGCTCCGCGATCACCTCGGCCCCCGCGGCCTCCAGGGCGCGGGTGGCGGCGGCGGAGTCGTCGACCTCGAACGCGACCCGGACGTGGCCCGCGACGCGCCTGCCGACCTCGACGGAGTCGATGAACTCCGCGTGCGGCGGGTCGGTGATCTCCAGGGTGGCCCGGCCGGCCTCGAGGATCGTGACCCGCCCGCCGTCGGACGCGAACGCCGCCCGTTGCTCGAGGCCGAGCACGTCGCGGTAGAAGCGCAGGGCCTCGTCGTAGTCGGCGGCGGTGACGACTAGGCGAAGTTCACGAACACCGGTCATGCACTGATCATCGCACCAGTCGCGTGAGGACCACGACAACCACGGCGATACCCGCCGTGACGCGGATCGGCGCTGGTCCGAACGTCGCAGCGAGCACGGCGGCCGCACCGAGGGGCAGCAGGTACCTGCGCGGCCCGGACTGGCCCGGGCAGCCCTGCACGTACCGGACGCAGACGAAGAAGACCGCGAGCGGCACCGTCGTGAACGCCGCGACCGTCGTGCCCGGCGCGTACGAGAGGTGCAGGTCGTAGCCGACGCCGGCCGCGAGGCCCGCGCCGAGCGCCGCGATCGAGCCGAGGACGAACAGGTGCGCGTAGCCCCACAGGAACGCCTTCTTCAGCGAGTGCAGGTGGGTCGGCGCCTCGAAGTGGACCCACCACACCGAGAACACGATGACCAGCGAGGCCGCGGCGAGCGAGACGAGGTCACGCCGCTGTCGAAGCCCTTCCGGAACGCGAGCGTCGCCGCCAGGATCGACTCGCCGAGCACGATGAGCGTGAAGAGGCCGTGCCGTTCGGTGATGTGGTGCGGGTGCCACGTCGTGGCGCCCGAGCGCTCCGCCCAGACCGGCACGAGCAGCTCGCCGATCATGAAGAGGACCCAGAGCGGGATCTGCAGGCTCGGCGGCGCGACGACGACCCGCAGCACCCAGAGCACCTGCATGAAGGCGTTGCCACCGGCGTAGCGCCGGGGGCAGCCGCAGTGCGCCGGGTTGCCCCGCGACGCCCGCAGCCAGTGCGCGACCATCGCGAACCGGATGACGACGTAGCCACCGACGATCCGGTAGTCCTGGTCCTCGAAGACGGCCGGGATGCCCGACGCGACGACGAGGACACGGCGTGGTGCAGCGAGGCGGCGGCCTGGGCGACCGCCACCCACCACGAAGCTCAGGTCGAACAGCAGCTCCAGCGGCGTCGCGACCCGGTGGGCATCCGCCGTGTCGCGCGCGACGAGCTCCCTGATCTCATCCCGGTACCACCATGATCCGTGAGCGGCTGAGGTCCAGTGCGACCCGCGTGCCCGGCCGGTAGGCCGCCGCCTGGTTGGACGGCTGGTCGACCCGCAGGACCTGCTCGCCCACCCGGACGGAGATCCGCGTGACCGGCCCGAGGAACGAGTGGGTCAGCACATCGCCCACGATCTTGCCAGCGGAACCGTCGCCGTCCGCCGAGACGCCGATGTCCTCCGGCCGCACGATGACGCGGACGTCGCTGCCGGACGGCTGGTCGTGCTCGGCCGGGACGGTGACGCCGTTGACGACGACGCTCTGGCCCTCCGCCTTGGCAGCGACCGAGTTCGTGACGCCCACGAACTGCGCCACGAACGCCGTCGCCGGTTGCCGGTAGACGACCGACGGCGAGTCGAGCTGCTCCAGCCGTCCGTGCGACATGACGCCGACCCGGTCGGAGACGGCGAGCGCCTCCTCCTGGTCGTGCGTGACGAACAGCGTCGTCATGCCGAGTTCCGTCTGGATGCGGCGGATCTCGTCGCGCAGGCTCACCCGGACCTTGGCGTCCAGGGCGGACAGCGGCTCGTCCAGCAGCAGCACGCGCGGCTGGATCGCGAGAGCCCGCGCCAGCGCGACGCGTTGCTGCTGACCACCCGACATCTGGTGCGGGTAGCGGCCACCGAGGTGGGCGAGGCCGACGAGTTCCAGCAGCTCGGCCGCCCGCTTGGCGTCGCCCCTGCGCAGCTTGAGGCCGAACGCGACGTTCTGCGCCGCGGTCATGTTCGGGAAGAGGCTGTAGGCCTGGAAGACCATGCCCATGTCGCGCTTGTTGGCGGGAACCCGGGTGATGTCCCTGCCGCCCACGGTGACCGTGCCCGAGTCGGCGGTCTCGAAGCCCGCGACGATGCGCAGCGCCGTCGTCTTGCCGCAGCCGGACGGGCCGAGCAGGCTGACCAGCTCGCCCTCGGCCAGCTCGAGGTCGAGGCCGTCGAGCGCGATGTTGCCGCCGAAGGACTTGCGCAGTCCCTTGAGTTCCAGGTGGCCCATGGTGTCAGTTGCTCCCCGGCGAGGTTTCTTCTTCGGCGACGGCCTGACGGCGCCGCCTGCCGACGTGAGAGAGGGCGAACAGGAGGACGAACGCGAAGAGCAGGCACAGCAACGACACCGCGATGGACACGCCCGCGTTGCGCTTGCCGAGCAGGTTGACCTGCACCTGCAACGTGTCGAAGTTGAGCAGCGAGGCGATGGTGAACTCGCCGAGCACCAGTGCGACCGACAGCAGCGAGGCGCCGATGAGTGCGACGCGGATGTTCGGCACGACGACCTTCCACAGCACCGTGAACCACGACGCGCCGAGGCTGCGCGCGGCTTCGGCGAGCGTCTTCAGGTCGATCGCGGCGAGACCGGCGTCGATCGCGCGGTAGGCGAACGGCAGCACCAGGACCGCGTAGGCGAAGGTCAGCGTCAGCGGTGAGTCGCCGAGGAAGTAGTTCACCCACGCGTAGAGCGGTGCCATGCCGACCACCAGCACGATCGCGGGGATCGCGAGCGGCAGCAGGCACAGGAACTCCACGAGCCGCTGCAACAGGGGAAGCCGCAGCCGGATCCACGCCATCGTCGGCACGAGCAGCACCAGCATCAGCACCGCGCTCGTGACGGACAGCAGCAGCGAGTTGACGAGGGCCTCCATCAGCCCTTCGTCGTCGACGATGGACGTCCACGACTCGAGGCTGCGCTCCCCCGCCCTGCCGCGCGTGGAGAACTCCGCCATCGCGACCAGCGGCAGGACGAAGTAGCCGCCGAGGACGAGCAGGACGACCGCGCGCAGGACGCGCCGCCTCACCGGCGAACCCACTTGGCCACCTTCCTCTGCAGCAGCACGTTCACGCCCATCGCGACGCTGACGACGACCACCATGCCGAGCCCCAGCGCCTTGCCGAGGTTCTCCTGGCCGAGCACGACCTCGCCGGTGAGGAAGCCGCGGATCTGCAGCGGCACGATCGGACTGCCCTGCGAGACGAGCGCGGCGGCCGTGGCGTAGGCGCTGAAGGCGTTGGCGAACAACAGCAGCAGCGCGCCGAGGAACGGGGGCGTGAGGATCGGCCCGCCGACGTGGCGCCAGTACGTCCAGCTCGTGCCGCCGAGGCTCGCGTTCGCCTCGCGCCACTGCGGGCGCAGCCCGTCGAGCGCGGGCAGGAACACGATGACCATCAACGGGATCTGGAAGAACGTGTAGACCAGCGTCAGGCCCGGCAGCTCGAACAGCCACGCGCTGCCGGCGAACAGGTCGACGCCGGCGCTGTCGCGCAGGAACTTCGTGACGAGACCTTCGAAGCCGACCGTCGCGAGGAACGCGAACGCGAGCGGCACACCGCCGAACTGGGCGAGCACGCCGGACCCGGCGACGACGACCCTGCGCAGCACCCCGTCCGGGTTGCCGACCGCGATGGCCCACGTGAGCAGCGCTCCGCACACCGCGCCGATGACCGCGGTGAGCGCGGAGAGCTCGATGCTGCGCAGGAAGGCGTCGAAGACGACCCCGGTGAACAGCGTGCCGAGGTTGCCGAGCGTGAACGCGCCGTTCGAGTCCTGGAAGGCACCGACCAGCACGAGCACCGTGGGGTAGACGAGGAAGGTGCCGGCGAACGCGAGGAACGGCACCGCGACGAGCCAGGCGGCCGCGGATGGCCGACCGGCGGCCCCACCGGTCTTCCCGGTGGAACCGCCGGGCGTCGTCGCTGCGGGAGCGACGCTGGTCATCCGATGGCCTGGGCCCAGGTCGCGGTGAGGACGGCCTTGGCCTTGTCGGCCTGCGCCTGCGTCTGGAACACCTGCTTGCCGTCGGTCTTCGGCAGCTTGTCCTTCGCGGCCTTGTCCGCCCTGTCCCCCATCTTGTCCAGGCGGACCGGGCGGGACATGCCCTTCAGGTACAGGTTCTGGCCCTCGTCGGAGTAGAGGAACTCCTGCCACAGGCGCGCGGCCGCGGGGTGCGGCGCGTCCTTGTTGACGGCCTGGTTGTAGTAGGCGCCGATCTGCGCCTCGGCCGGGACGACGACCCTCCAGTCGAGCTTGCCCTTGAGCTTCTCGGTCTGGGCGGCGTTGGTGTAGTCCCAGTCGATGACGACGGGCGTCTGGCCGGACTCGATGGTCGCGGGCGACGGGTCGACCGGCTGGAAGTTGCCGGCCTGCTTGAGCTGCTTGAAGAACTCGACACCGGGAGCGATGTCGTCGGCGGAGCCGCCGTTGCCGAGCGCGGCCATCATGACGCCGGAGAACGCGGCGCCGGCCTGCGTCGGGTCGCCGTTGAGCGCGACCTTGCCCTTGTACTCGGGCTTGAGCAGGTCCTTGACGCTCGCCGGCGCCGGCACCTTCGCGGCGTCGTAGCCGATCGACATGAAGCCGCCGTAGTCGCCGTAGTAGGCGCCGTCCGCGTCCTTGAGCTCCGCGGCGATGTCGTCCCAGGTGCTGACCTTGTACGGGGCGAACATGTCCTTGTTGGCCAGCGCCACGTTCAGGCCGAGGTCGAACACGTCGGGGGCGCGGTCGTTGCCCTTGAGCTGCTTGGCGGCGTTGATCTCCTCCTGGCTGGAGGCGTCCGGCTGCGCGGAGTCCACCTCGATGCCGTACTTGGCCTCGAAGGCCTTGATGATCTCGCCGTAGTTCGCCCAGTCCGGGGGCAGCGCGATGACGTTGAGCTTGCCCTCCTTCTTGGCGGCCTCGACCAGCTTGTCCATCCCACCGAACTCGCTCGCCGACTTGGCGGTCGCGGCGGCGCCGGACTGCGTCTCCTGGGCGGGCGGGGCGCCGCAGGCCGCCACCGCCAGGACCAACGCGCTGACACCGATCAGTTTCGTGGTGACGTTCCCTCGCTTCAGCACAGGCGGAGGATTCGCGCGGGATGCTTTCGTTGTCAAGGCGGGCGCGCCGGTTGAGACCTTCTCGACTCCAACCGTGAATTCTCGATGTCGCAACGGTTGCCGGTGAACGCTTTCCGCGCTTCGCCCAGGTGCCGCACCGCGGTCCCGGCGCGCCTGCACGTCGAATTCGCGGATCCCTGGTCGTGTAGAGGCATGTTCACCGAAGAAGAGGTCGCCTACCTGCGCTCCCAGCCCCTGGCCCGCCTCGCCACGGTCAACGAGGACGGCGGGCCCGACGTCGTCCCGGTGGCGTTCGAGTACGACGGCGCCTGCTTCTGGGTCGGCGGCGCGGGCGAGCAGGTCCTCGCCACCCGCAAGTTCCGCAACATCACCGCGGGCCGCCGCCAGGTCTCGCTGGTGGTCGACGACCTGGTCTCGTTCGCCCCGTTCATCGCCCGCGCCATCCGCGTCTACGGCACCGCGGACGACCCGGTGCACCGCGCGGGTCTCGTCGGTCCCGGCCACTACTGCCGGATCACGCCGACGAAGGCGTGGGCGTGGAACATGGCCGGTGACCCCGTCGGCGAGACCTGGTACGAGCCGCGCCGGTCATGACGCCCGCCGGGCCGAGCACACCACCGACTCGCCCCACCGCGCGCCGTAGACCAGGCCGGGCAGCAGCCGCCGGAACCGCAGGTGGAGGTCCCCCGCCCGGTCCACGGCCTGCTGCAGCCCGTTCGGCTCGGCGCCGGAACGCCGCAACACCCCGTCGAACGTCCGCACGATCCGCTTGCGGTCCTGCCCGAACCGCAGGCGCAGGTCGAAGGCGTCACACGGCCGTTCGGGCACGTGCAGCACGCACGGATGCATCGCGTCGCGGTTGCGCAGGCGGTACCGGACCAGGAACTCGTGGGCCTTGCCGCGTGCGAGCGGTTCGGCGGGGAAGAGCACGAAGCAGGGACGTTCCGGCGCGGACCGGTCCTGCATCGTGCCGCCGTACAGCAGATGCACGTCCACGTCCCGCCTGCGCGCCGGGAACACGGGGGCGAACTCCAGCGACTCCACACCGTCCTGGTCGGCGACGACCTGGTAGCGCTCCAGCACCTCCGGCTGCTCCTCGTCCAGCGAGACCGACACGACCAGCTCCGCGACGTGCCAGCCGCCGTCGTCGCGCCGCGTGGTCGTCGCCGCCAGGTCGGCCAGCTGGTCGACCGCCTCGTCGACGCGGCGGCGCACGGTGCGGGCGTCCCGGTCGATCGCCATCGCCACCCAGTTGACGCGCTCCTGGTAGAGCGGGTGCCGGATCTCCGGGGCGAGGCCGAACGCCGCCCGCGCGGCGAGCTGGAGGTCCTCCGGCAGCTGCTCGACCAGCTCGGTCAGCCTCGTGACGAGCTTCTGCCTGGCGGCCGCCGGCCCGTCGGCGCCGGTGATCCCGCACGCGGCGGCCAGGGCGGGGCCCACCTTGTCCACGATCCGCCCGGCGTGCACACCCCGTCCTTTGCGCAGTGTCTTCAGCTCGCGGACCAGGTTCGTCGTCATCTCCGCTCTCCTCCCCTTGCGCACTCACGTGCGGCGGAGGCAGGTTGCGTCGACCGTGTGGACGAGAAGTGGACACGCCGTGGATCCGTCAGATGTGCTCCGGCCGTTGAGCCGTCCGCGCCACCGAGGAAGCCAGCGCGATGCCGAGCCGCACCCCGTCGCGGCCGAGGAAGACCCGCGACGTGCCGATCCGGTCCAGCGCCCGCCGGTCGACGGCACCGAGCCCGAACGCGATCATCACCGGGCACGACGCCGTGGCGGTGAGCCGCGCCAGGGCCGCGGGCCAGGTCGGATCCGTCGCCCTGCCGTCGGAGACGAAGAACAGCACCGGCCGGCGGACCCGGACCCCCTGCGCCTTCAGGTCTCCCACATCGCGCTCGACGGTGGTCCGGACGAGCGTGAAAGCGGCGCCGAAGTCGGAACCCTGCTCCTGCCGCGGCCGGACCGGTTCCGCGGGGTCGAGCGCGGGCAGCAGGGGCCGCACGACCAGCGGTCTTTCCGCGAAGACGACCACGCAGAGCCGAATCTCCGCGCCGGCCCGCCGATCCGAGTGCACCACCCCGCGGAACTCGCGCATTCCGGCGTTCACCTCGTCGATGTGGTCGGTCATCGAGAACGACACGTCGCAGACCAGGTAGCACGGCAACACGTCCGAAACCATCCGTCTTCCCCTCACCACAAAGAGTGCTACGAAGAACCGTTACCGGATCGCGTTGATCAAACGTGGACAAAAAGCGGATTCGCTGACACGTCAACGGGCCGTTGCGCGACATTCCACCCAGACGCACGCTCGGACACCGAGGAGGCAGTGTGGAATTTCGAATGCTGGGTCCGCTGGAGGCGTGGCACGACCACACCTCCGTTCCGTTGGGAGACCAGCAACAACGCTTCATCCTCGTCGTGCTCCTGTTGCACGCGAACAAGCCCGTGTCACCCGAACGGCTCACCGAGGTCGTGTGGCCCGACAACCCCGAGCGCAGGACGCTGGTCCGCGGTTACATCAACAAGCTGCGCAAGGCGTTCGAGGGCACCGGCACGTCGATCGAGACGACCGCGACCGGGTACGTGCTGCGCGTGCGGGAAGAGGACGTCGACACCGTCCGCTTCGACCGGCTGCGCTCGGCCGCCGCGCGGGCCTCGCAGGACAACGACCAGCGCCGGGCCATCGACCTGCTGCGCGAGGCGGTGGCGTTGTGGCGCGGCCGGTTCCTGGAGGACATCGACATCGACCGGGTCGGTGGCGCCGAGGTGATCGTGCCCGACGAGAGCTACCACGACGCGCTCGGTGACCTGGCCGACCTCGAACTGGTCACGGGCGACCACCGGTCGGCGCGGGACCGGATGCGCCGCGCGGTCCGCACCTCGCCGGACAACCAGAAGTACGCCGAGCTCCTGATGCGCGCGTTGATCGCCGGCGGCGACCGGGCGGGCGCGATCCGGGTCTTCGACTCCGCCTCGGACGCCCTCGCCGAGTTCGGCATCGAACCGGGAACCGTGCTGCGCAACCTCGCGGAACGCGCCCGGCGCGGTGAACCGGTCAGCTCGCTGCCCTCCCGCCCCGGCAAGTTCACCGGCCGGTCGGCCGAGCTGGCCGAGATCGAGGCCGCCGCCGCCGGCTCGGACGAACGGCGGGCGGTGTGGATCAGCGGCGCGCCCGGCGTCGGCAAGTCGGGCCTCGCCGTGGAGGCGGCGCACCGCCTGCGCCACCGGTTCCCGGACGGGCAGCTCCTGGTGCGCCTCAACGGGTTCACGCCGAACGTCGCACCGATGCCGGTCTCGGAGGCGCTGACCCAGCTGCTCCTGGAGCTGGGCGTGCCCGCCGAGCAGATCCCCGACACGGTGGGCCGCAAGGCAACGCTCTACCAGACCCAGCTCTACGGCACGAAAACGCTGGTGGTGCTGGACAACGCGGCTTCTCCCGAGCAGGTCCGGCCGCTGCTGCCGGAGACCCGCGACTGCTTCGCCCTGGTCACGAGCAGGAAGATGGGCGAGCCGGACATCGGCGAGCACGTGCGGCTGGCACCGCTGCCGCCGCGGGAGGCGTCGGCGCTGTTCGAGAAGCTCACCGGCCCGTTCCGCGTGCGGGGCAGGGCTGCGGACGTGGCGGGGCTGGTGAAGCGCTGCGGCTACCTGCCGGTGTCGATCACCGTCGCGGCGGCGTTGCTGCGCAAGCACGACAGGTGGTCGCTGGACCACCTGCTCGGCCAGCTCGACGACACCGGGTCGTGGCAGGACGGTGGCGCCGCGGTCCACGCCTCCTACCGGCAGCTCGACGACGACCAGCAGCACGTCTTCCGCCTGTTCGGGCACCTGCCGGGCCCCGACGTCGACCTCGTCGGCGCGGCGGCCCTCATCGGCCGCGACGTCGCCGACACCCGCAAGCTGCTCTACGACCTGCACGAGGTCTGCCTGCTCGAGGAAGTCGCGCCGGACCGCTACCAGATGCTCGACTCGGTCAAGGAGTTCGCCGCCGCCGGACCTCCGGACGAGGAGGCGTTGGCGCGGTTGTTCGACTTCTACCTCGTGACCCTGGCGAACGCGGGGAGCGCCGCCTACCCGTTCGACCGCACCGTCCAGCCGCCGGTGGACCGGGAGAGCCCGCTCGGCCTGCGGTTCACGCGCGAGGACGAGGCGGTGGGGTGGATCGCCGCCGAGCGCGACAACCTGATGGCCGCCATCCGGCTAGCGGGTCCGGATCACGCGTGGCACCTGGCCGCGTTGATCTGGCGGCACTTCAACACCACGAACCGCTTCGAGGACTGGATCGACGTCGTCAGCACCGTCCGGCCGGACGGCGACCACGGCCGGGCGCACCTGCTGGTCCGCCTTTCCACCGCGCACGACCGGTGCGGCCGGCACGCCGAGGCACTCGGCTTCGCCGAGCAGGCGTCGCGGTGCTTCGCCCGGCTCGGCGACGTGCCCGGCGAGGCCGCGGCGCTGTGCGCGCTCGCGGTGTCCGCCATGCAGCTCGGCGACCACGACAAGGCGGTGCGGCATTACGAGGCCGCGCTGGCGAAGTACGAGCAGTGCGCCGACCTGCGCGGGCAGGGGCACGCGCTCAGCATGCTCGGCTACCTCAACGAACAGCACCGCCGGTACGAGGTGGCGATGCGGCAGCAGGAGAGGGCGGTGGTCCTCCTGCGCCAGGCCGGGCACCTGCAGGGGCTCGCCCACGCGGTGAACAACCTCGGCGCGATTCGCCAGCACCTCGGGATGCTCGACGAGGCCATCCCCGACCACTTCGAGGCGCACGAGATCGCGCTGGAGCTCGGCGACCTGTGCGTGGCGGCCTACGCGTTGACCAACATCGCCGACGCCCACCGGCTCGCGGGACGGCTTCCCGAAGCGCTGCACCACCACGACCTCGCGACGAAGGCGGCCGCCGGGCTGGCCGACGCGGACCTGCAGGCGAGGCTCTACCGCGACCGGGCGGCCACCGAGTTCGACCGCGGTGACCTGCACGCGGCGCTGAAGCTCTACCGGACGTTGCTCGACATGGCGACCGGCACGGGCAACCGCACCCACAGGTCGCATGGCGAGATCGGCGTCGCCCGCACGATGCACGCGCTGGGCATGCACGCCGACGCCGTGGCGCACTGGGACACCGCCGAGGCGGTGTTCCGCGAGCTCGGCCAGCCGGAGGCGGAGGAGGTGCGGGCCGAACGGGCGGCGCTGACCTGCGCGTGCGCTCAGCGGTGAGCCAGCAGGCGCTTCAGCTCCGGGTAGATCTCGCGCACCGCACCGTGGTTGTGCCACCGGCCCAGGGTCCTGGCGAGCTGGCGCAGGCCGGTCCGCACCGTCGCGGAGTCGACGTGCGCCGCGTCGTCCAGGACCTCGGCGAGCGTGCGGCAGCTCTCGTCGACCTCGCCCGACAACGCGTGGGCGAGCGACCGCCTGGTGCCGAAGCGGGCCCGGCTCCGGCGCGACGTCACCGGCACCAGGGCGAGCTGCCGCTCCAGCAAGGCCGCCGCCTCGGCGTTGCGCCCGAGATCGGACAACGCCCAGCCCCTGGCCAGTTCCAGCGGATCGGGAGCGCTCGGGCCGAGCGCCGGGTAGGGGCTGTCCGCCGGGACGGACTCCATCCGCTGTGCCGCCAGGTCGAAAGCGCGTCCGGCGGCACTCCTGTCCCCCGCGAGCGCGTGTCCCTGCGCCTCCCGCCGCGCGGCCAGCGCGAGGACCCGTGAGCCGGCCCGGCCGATCCACTGGGCCTGCTGCGCGAGGCTGATCGTGGCGGCCGCGTCCTGGCGGTAGAGCGCGAGACCGGCTTCCCGCACGAACGCGTAGCTCGCGATGTCCGGGTCTCCCGCCGCGCGGGAGAGCTCGGAGGCGTGCCTCGTCCACCACAGCGCGCCCTGCTCGTCACCCGCCTCCTGGCACATCCAGCCGGTGTACTCGGCGATGCGCCCGGCGAGCCGCAGCAGCCGCACGCCGACCGGTCCGGTGTCCTCCCTGGCCATCCCGTGCACCGCCTGCTGCAAGGCCTTCAGCGGTTCGAGGACCACCCGCGGGCTGGTGCGCAGCCCGAGGCCCCGCAGCTCCTCGAACGAGGTGCGCATCCCGGCGATCACCTGTTCGTCCGGCACCGGCCGCTGCCCACCGCCGGTGAGCGCCCCGACGCCGAGCATCGTCCCGGCCACCAGCACCCGGCGCCGCCCCAGCCCCTGACCGTTGCTCAGGGGCCCGTTGCGCGGGGGTTCGTTGCGCGGGGGTTCGTTGCGCAGGGATCCGTTGAGCAGGGCGGCCTCGACGAGCCGGCCACCGACGTCCAGCACGCCGTCGCACAGCCGCGCCACCGTCGGCGTCGGCGGTTTCAGGTCGTTCTCGATCTTGCTCAGATAACCCTTGCTGTAGTGGATCAGCTTGGCCAACTGCCCCATCGACAGTCCCGCCGCGACGCGGTGTGCGCGCAACAACTCACCAAAAGTTTCGGACATGGTCGCCTCCCGCTCCGGCGTGCACCGAGTACACCATCCCCACCGTTGTGCCGCAATCGCCCCGGCCGTTTCGAGAAATGGCCGGGGCGCGCATTCGCGGCTAGCTCACCCGTGCCAGGGGTTTCCGCCACCGTCCTGCGTTTCCGTGGTGGTGGTCGTGGTGGGAGGCTGCGGCGGCGCCTCGTCCGCGTTGGCCGCGACGCCGCCGGAAACGGAAGCGGCGACCGCGATGGCCGTCAGCAGCGTGGTGACACCGGCAGCGAAAATGGACACGGTTTTGGACATGGCGAACCCTCCGAAGGGAATCGGATTTCATTTCTGGATTTCGCCCGCCGGATGCGGGCTCCCTTCGAGCATTCGTCTTCGAAAAGCGCGGAACCAGGTGTTTCCCGTTGCCCACCGAGGTGGTCAACACCTCCACTCCTGATCCACTTCCGGTCAACACCGGCAGTGCACCCTGCCCGCACCCGGCCGCCGGCCGGGGAGTCATCAGGGAGGTTGGAGTGACCGAATCCACGAGCTACGACATCGCCGTGTCGTTCGCCGAGGAGCAGCGCGCCGTGGTCGACGAGGTGGTCGAGGCGTGCCGTCAGCGCGGTCTGACCGTGCTGGAGAGCAACGACCTGCCGCAGGCGGAAGTGCGCTTCCTCGTGCCGTTCGTGTCCACCGCGGGTGAGGTGGACAGCGACCACGAGCACGTCCTGCCGGTGCTCACCGGCGAAACCACGGCGTCGTCGCCGCACGTGACGTTCCTACGCGCGGACGAGCACCTGGTCGACACCTTGGTGGCCCGCGTCGAGGCCGCCGAGACGGCGGGCCGCGGCCGGGTCCCCGTGACCGACCTGGTGACCGCGCTCAAGCAGCCGGCCCGGCAGGCCCCGTTCAGCGGCCACGCCGAGCAGAACGCCGCCCTGCGCCGGCTGGCCGAGCAGTTCGCGGCGGCCTCACCCGCGCTCGCGAAGCGCGGCCTCGCCGGCACCATGCACATGGGCGGCACCACGGTCGCGGTGCGCGTCGAACGTGCGGAAGACACGGTGTACGCACTCGAAGTGCGCCGTGACGGCGTCAACGACGACATCGTGAACTTCGTCGTCCTCGGCGGCTCCACCGAGCAGTTCTCCACGCTGTGGCAACGGATCGAGGACATGCTCAGCACCACCGCGTGACACGCGAAAAGGGCGGTGCCCCTCGAGGCACCGCCCTTTCTCATCCCTGCCGCGCTCGGTCGACGACCTCCTCCAGCCGCAGCGGACTGGGCGGGTGGTGGCTCAGGCACAGCGGCGCCCGCATCCGCCGGAACCCGAACGTGTCCCCGGTGACGTAGAACTGCCCGCGCTCGAGCCGCGAGATGTCCGCGATCGAACTCCCCTTGGCCCGCGCCATGTCCGTGGCCGCGGCGATCTGCGCAGGACTGTTCAGCCGCCCGAAGAACTGCGTGGTGGCGTTACCGGTGACCTGGTTGTGCACCCCCTTGGGCGCCTGCGTCGCGAGCAGCAGCCCGAGCCCGTACTTGCGCGCCTGCGAGGCCAGCAGGATGGTGGTCTGCGTACTGGCGGTGGCCTGCCCGGAAGGCGCGATCGTCTGCGCCTCGTCCATCACCATCAGCCCCCCGAGCGGCCGGTCCACCGCCGGGTTGCGCTTGACCCAGGCGAACACCTCGAGCTGCAACTGGCTGATGAACCCCTGCCGCTGCTCGTCGGACGGCAACCCGATGAAACTGATCACCGAAACCCGCGCCCGCTTCCCCGCGGCCGGCGTCAGCAACACCCCGGGATCCGTGGGCTCGCCCTGCCCGCCCAGCAGCGGATCGTTGACCATCGCGGCCCGCAACGTCTCAGCGAGATCAGCCGCCGTGGCCACCGCGGAGTACAACTTGCTGACCCCCTCCGGCAACTCGGCCAACAGGTCCACGAACCCGTTGAGATCCCGCCGATCGTTGCGCGCGTAGTGCTTCAACGCCTCCTTGAGCACAGCACGCCCTCGAACAGCGAACTTCGTCCCGTTGGCAATGCGCGCATGAGGCACCAGCCGAGCCACCGCGGCCTCGATCGCCGCACCGAACTCGTCCTCGTCCCCCCGAACCTCGGCGAAGTCGGGCAACGGGTGAAAGCTCAAGGGCCGCCCACTGGCCCGCCCCGGCGTCCACACCACGACCTCGGTGTTCGCGAGGTACTCGGCAGCCGCGTCCCGATCCCCCGGCAACCACTCCCCCGGCGGCACGGGCCACGCGTCCCCGAGCCGCGCCAGGTCGTTGTTGGGATCGAGCACGATCGCCGAGACCCCCTGCAACGCACACTCTTCGACGATCCGGCGCAACAACACCGTCTTGCCGCTACCGGACCCGGCGAACACGATCGCGTGTTTGCGCAACGACTCGAGCTGGATCCGGATCTCGCCGTCCATCCCGAGCACGATCTCACCCGCCCGCGCGGCCTGCCCCGGCTTCTCCACCGACGCCTGCGGCTGCGCTTCTTCCGGCCGCGCTTCCTGCTGTGCCTGCTTTTTCGGCTGTGCCTGCGAGACGTCGGGCTTCGGCTCGGGCGGAGGGCGCGTCTCCTGGTGTCCGCTCCTGTTCCCGGTCCTCGCCGGATCCGGCAGGATCGACTTCAGGAACGTGCTGCTGCTGGCCGGTTTGCGCGCCACCAGCCACGCGAGCAGCTGATGCGTCTGCGACGACCACATCTCCTTGAGCGCGATGAACGTGCGCAAGTCGTCATCGGACACGTCGATGCTCTTGCCGCCGCGCTTCTCGAACTCCGCGACCTCGCCCCTGGTCTTCGCGCCGGTCCAGCCCTGGGAACCGTTGCGGATCAGGACGAGGTGCCGGCCGCGGCCGGCCTCGGCGGCCGCCCGCGCGTCCCGCAACCTGCGCAGCACGCGGTTGCCGTGGCTGCTCGCGATGAGCCGGAAGACCCAGCGCTCCTCGACGTCACGTTCTTCGTCCACGGTGTGCCGGAGGCTCGCGTGCAGGCTGTTGTCCTGGGACTGGGGCTCGGGGTACCACGCCAGATCGTCGTTGCCGATCTCGGTGACCCATGACCGCAGTCCCGCCAGCAACAACGCCGGCACCACGTCGTCCTCGTTGTGCGGCCTGACATCCGCGGCGGCGAGCGCCGCCTTCTCCCGCAACCGCTGGAACTTGACGTCGAGCTCGGCGAGGTAGTCCGGTTCAGGACCTGCCTGCGGTGTGAACGAGACCGTCGGCGCGGGCACCTCCTCCTGCTCCGGCTCCTGGAACGAGCGCAGCTCGCGGACCTCACCGTGCAGGCAGGCCTCCGCGTGGGAGTGGACGCGCTTGAGCAAGGTGCGCGGCGTCTCCATCTGCCAGTCGGCGCCGAAAGCTTCCGGCGCCACCGGCCAGGTCGGGTGGGGAGGCGTGATCCCGTGGCTCCGGTAGATCACCGCGAGCCACTTCTCCACCAGCGTCCTGGCGACCTCGGGATCGGCGATGGCGCCTAGGACCGGCGTCAGCGTGAACCGGTCGCCCACCGTGTCGCTGGCGGCCTTGCGCAGCTTGGTCCACGTCGTGGGCAGGCACGCGACGATCGTCAACGTCCGCCGGGTGATCTCGCGCAGCTGCATCAACCCGTCCGAGATGAGCGCGAGCTCCCGCGCCTCCTCGGGACTGAGGTCGTCCTCGATGAGGTCCTGGGTCTTGTTGACCACGGTGTCCAGCTGGTCGATCGCGATCACGCAGGGACCGGTCATCGCGAGAACGCGTGAGATGTCCCGCACGACCTGTTGCGATGACTTCGTTTTGGCCGACAGACCCCACTCACGGCGCTCGCCCACCTCGTCGTCCAGTCCCTCGAGGTAGTTCCGGCCGATCGACGAGTGCTTGGACGCGTACAGCACCAGCGCACGGATCACCTCCTCGCACTCGTTCGCGATCCGCAGGTCCACCTTGCGCAGCCCGTCGACGAGAGCACCCAGGTGCTCGGGCGTGAGCGACGCCTCGTTCACGATCGCCCTGGTGGTCTCCTCCGGCAGGTCGGCCCCGCGGCAGAGCTGCCGCAGCAGAACGATGATCTGCAGCTCGCCGCTGTCATCGGTCCTGAGCAGCTCGCTGCGCATGGCGTTGGCGACGTCGTCCCAGAACATCGGCGCGGAGGTGATCTCGATCAGGAAGAAGTAGCCGCCGGTCTCCTGCACCATGGTGCGCACCGTGCCGAGCAGGTGGGTCTTCCCCACGCCCTTGCGCCCCTGCAGGACGAGCCCGATGGGGTTGGAGCCGGCGCTGTCCCTGGCGTCCGCGATGGCGGTCCTGATGCGGTGCTCCGCCCTGGTGTGCAGACCGTCGACGTGCGAAGGCGAGGTGCGCCAGACGTCGTCCGGGGTCTCGGCGGAGTTGAACCGCAAGGCCGCCAGCGCCTCGCGCAGCTGAGCGGTCATGACTCCTCCATGGCCACGAGGTGCAGGTCCTCGCTACCGACCCGCAAGGCCGCGGCGTGGTCCTCCGCGGTGAGCACCTTGGTGTTGGACTCGGGCGCCAGGTGCACGGTCCCGGTCTTCATCATCTTCACCAGCGTCTCGTCGACCTCGGCCTTCTCCGCGCCGTTGAGCCGCGGCCGGATGCGCGCGAGCCGGATCCAGTCCTGCGGTTCGACCGCCAGTTCCTCGTAGACGGACCGGATCAACGACTCGAGGTCCCGGACGCTGAAGGCCTCGGTGAGGAGACCTCGCTCATCGAGGAACCTCAGGACGAACTGCAGAACGTCGGCATGCACCCGAGCCAACGGCCCCGAGCGCGTCGGCGGCTCGCCTCCGCGCAGGTCCGACCGACACCAGTCGCGTCCCTTGTCGGTGATCTCGTGCACCAGCCGCCTGGCTTCTTTGGACGTCTGGAGGAGCCCGTCGGAGTTGAGCACCTCCCGTTCCTTGGGCTGGAGCCTGATCTTGTACTGGCTCACCAGCTCGGTGTTGGGGATCGCCCGGTTTTCCAGCATCAGCCGCAGCAGTGCCGCTCTCGCGCCAGGCCCGTACTTCTCCGGCATCACGCCGCCTCTCAATCGGTGAACGCGGTGAGTCGTCGATCGATCCGGGCGAGCAGGGCACCCACCACGGCTCGCAGTTCAGGTGGCATCGCGGTCAGGGAGCCATTGCCGCGCGTCTTGCTGATGAGCACGAGATCGGCCGAGTGGTCGAGCAACAGCTCCATGTCACCGCTGTCGAGCGCCGCCGCCATGCCGCGCACGGTCTCCTGCACGAGCGCGAACCTGCCGGCGTAGGGCATCTGTTCCGGAAGACCGCGCAACGCGGTCGCAGCCGTCATCAACGCGTCGTGGTTCGACTCGTTCTCAGGGGTGCCTTGGATGAGGGTGTGGAGCTGACGCGCGACCAGCGCCGGGCTCGAACCGAGCTCCAGGCGCCGCAGGTTGCGCAGGAAGCCCGGGAGCCGATCTCGGTCCGTGTTCTTCGACAGCACGCAGAAGAGCTGCCGCTGGCCACCTTCCGGGCCGATCGCGTGCCGCAGGAAGCGTTCTGCCTCGGTGATCTGCCACCGGCTGGCCTCGCCGTCCACCAGCAGGCACAGGTGCTCGGCCGGCACGCCGGTCCGCTGCAGGATCTCGGGGTCGCCCGACACCGAACGCTCGGCCCGCACACCGAGCGAGTTCAGTTCGACGATGAGTTCCTCGGTGGCTCTCAACAGTGTTCGTGGACTGGACACGAGGAGGTCGAGGTCGAAGTCCCGGTGGTGGTTGCGGGCGGCCGCGACGTAGGCGTCGCGGTTGTCCTCCAGCACGTCGGTCCGGTCGAACCCCTGCGCGATCACCGCGGCGATGGTCTCCAGCGCGTACGAGATCTGGTCCGGGGAGGGGACCGGTTCTTCCAGCACCGGCAGCTGCTCGCCGAAACTCCAGTAGGAGACGTACGGCACCGTGAGGTGCCGGAGCATGAGGTTCTCCGGAACGCTCTTGACCAGCCAGTTCTCGAACAGCGGGGCGACCGCCTTGGCGCACTTGCGCTGCCACATGTCCGCGCGCTCGTACTCCACCCGGTTGTCCAGGCGCGACAGCACGGGGAGCACGGTGTGCCGAGGCCGGTCGTAAGGCATCCGGTCTCTCGCGTCATCGGCACGCCGGGTGATGTCCACGACCTCGTCGAGGTTCTGGTCGTTGGCCGTGAAGACGACGACCAGACGATCCGGCAGGTGGGCGGTGCAGATGCTCGCGATGTCGGAGATGCCGGTCCTGCTGTCGATCAGGACGAAGTCGTGCTCCGCGGTCCAGATGTCGCGGCACACCTCGAGGAAGTTCGCGAACCCCTGCTCGTACAGCCTTTCCCAGTCGATCGACTGCATCCGCCCCATGTAGGTGCGGTCCATCTTCCCCGCTGCGAGCAGCGAGAGGGCGCCGTTGCCTTCGACGGCGGCCTTGAGAATGTGCGGAGCGGGCCTCTTGGCGCCCGAGAGGAAGTCGTCCGCGAGATCGATCACGCCCCCGCGAGGTGCCTCCGGCAGGATCGGCGCGAAGTAGTGGTGGAGACCGGGAGCTTCCAGGTCCCAGTCGATCGTCAGCACCCGATAACCCCACCGGGCGAGCAGCACCGCGATGTTGGCCATGGTGAAGCTGCGCCCGACGCCGCCCTTGTAGGAGTAGAAGGTGATGACGGTCCCAGCCATGGTCAGAACCTCGGTATCTGCGGCGGCGGCATGAGCGGGGGTTCCGGTGGATCGACGTCAGGCCAGTCCGACCGCCACGGCGGCACCTGGTTGGCGAGCCGCACCAGGTCCGCGGCCAAGTTGTTGACGCGTGTGTGAAACCGGAGGTACTTCCGGCTCTGCTGATAAACGGGATCCGGATGGGCCACGTCCTTGAAATCCACCCAGGAACGCTCTTTCTCCTCGATCGGGAAGTTCTCGGAGTCGGAGTAGAGAATCGGGTAGATCAGCCCCTGCGAGACCTCCAGGCTGGCGAGGCCCAGCATCTGCTCCCTGGCCCGCATGCTGTTCTGCTCGGCCATGCACCAGCGCGACTCGTAGTACTGCGGCGTGAGGAGCTGGATCATGATCTTGCTGTGCCGCAGCGCGTCCCGCAGGTTCGACGGCCAGTGCACGCCCGTTCCATCGACCGGTCGACGTACACCTTGGGAGTCGGCGCGTACTGGTCGGCCAAACATTCCCTGAGCTTGTCGAGGAAATGGTTCAGCAGCCATCTCTGCACGCTGCCGTATCGGCAGTAGCTGATGAAGAAGTCGTACTTGTAGCCGGACACGACACTGAACAGTAGATGCGATCAACGCGCGATAAAAGACAAAAAAGTGGGCATTTTCGGCTGTTTCGACCAATAAATTGGACAAAAACTGGACCGCGCACCGACCAGAGTCAGTACAGCAGGAAGCCCCCGATCGTGTCCGATCGAGGGCTTCCTGACGAAGAGTGGACGATACTGGGATTGAACCAGTGACCCCTACCGTGTCAAGGTAGTGCTCTCCCGCTGAGCTAATCGTCCGAGCGGATGACGAGACTCGAACTCGCGACCCTCACCTTGGCAAGGTGATGCGCTACCAACTGCGCTACATCCGCGTGCCCCCCGGTTTCCCGTGGTGCGAGAGGAACTTTATCCGACGGTCCCCGGAACTTCCAAATCGGCTGATCTTGAGCCTGACGCATCCCAGCGGCCGGCCCGGAAACGCCAGTGGGGCCAGGTGCGCTGTGCACCTGGCCCCACTGGCGATCCGAAGTGGACGATACTGGGATTGAACCAGTGACCCCTACCGTGTCAAGGTAGTGCTCTCCCGCTGAGCTAATCGTCCGAGGCGGAGACGGGAATCGAACCCGTGTACAGGGCTTTGCAGGCCCTTGCCTAAGCCACTCGGCCACTCCGCCAGGAGCATGAGTCCACGAAGGACCCACAGAGCGGATGACGAGACTCGAACTCGCGACCCTCACCTTGGCAAGGTGATGCGCTACCAACTGCGCTACATCCGCGTACATCACTGACTTCGTGATGTTGGAACAACCTTATACGAGGGGTTCAAGCGGGTTTCACCGGGGGTGCCCGCACCGCCTTCGCGGGCCCCCTACCTCGGGTTACTCAGCTCAGATCGTTCGAGATGAGGTGCGTGAGCGCCTCGTCGACGTTGACCCAGAGGTGCTCGTTGCCCGGCACCACGACGTCATAGGTGCGGTCGAGGAAGTCTGCGAGCTCCTGGGCGGACGCCTCGAACATGGCGTGCCCGGAGGGCGAGCTCAGCTCGATGACGACGACCTCGGGGTCGTCGGCAGCGGGGCGGATCCGGACGTCACCGTCGCCGGCGTCGGCGATGAGACCGTCTGCGAGCAGGTCGCGGGCGAACACCCACTCGACCCAACCGGCGCGGCCGGTGCGGAACGCGGCGACGACCGCGTACGGGTCCTTCGTGTCATATCGCAGCTCCACCTGAACCGGGACCGCGGGGGTCCTCGGCGCCAGCAGGTCGAAGACCGCTGTCGAGCGGAGCGTCACGTGATCGTTGCGCATCGTCGTTACCCTCTTCTCCCTTCCCGGTCAATGAAACGACCGAGCAGCTTAGTTGTGACGTGCATGTGGCGAGGAACGCTCGCAATACCGGCCCAGATCACCCCATCGGGTCATCTTGACTGCGTAACGCGACCGTTTGCACGCACTCTGTGTCCTCCTCGCTCCCCAGCCGGTGTTCAGCGAGTCCCATCTTGCTGGGTCTAACCTGAACCCGGTACCGGCTGTTGCGCGAATGTTGGACGTGAGGACATCTCTGGTGGCTGACTCGCCCGGTCCACCCGTTGCGCCACGCGACGGCCGGCCGACCGATTCCGACCTCGTGCACAGGCTCGCACAGGGCGATCGGCCGGCGTTCGGCGAGCTGTACGACAGGTACGGCACACCAGCGTATTCGCTGGCCAGACGCATCTGCGTGGACCCGGAACTGGCCGAGGACGTGGTCCAGGAGGCGTTCCTCGCGCTCTGGCGGCACCCCGCCAGGTTCGACCCCACGCGCGGAGGTTTCGGCACCTGGCTGATGACTCTGGTTCACCACCGCGCGGTGGACGCCGTACGTAAGGAGAACACCCAACGCCGTCGAACTGTTCCCCTGACCGAAGACGTCTCACCGTCGGCCGAGGGTTCGGACCGCGAGGCGTTGGTGAGCGTGGTGAGCGCCGAGGTCAGGGCGGCTTTGCGAACATTGCCCGAGGAGCAGCGACAAGTCATCACGCTCGCCTATCTCGGCGGCTACACGCAATGCGAAGTGGCCAAGCTGACGGGCGTACCGCTCGGAACTGTGAAATCGCGCACGTTCGCGGCGATCAGACGCCTGAGAAGCACGTTGGGGAACTTGTGGGCCGGCGAGACCGGCGAAACGACGGGAGTCCACCGGTGAACGGCGAGATGTGCCCTCGCGAGGAGCTCGCCGTCGGCTGGGCGATGCACTCGCTGGAGCCGGACGAGGAAGCACTGGTCCGCGACCACCTGCCGACCTGCCCCGCGTGCCGGCGCACGGTGGAGTCGACGCAGGAGGTCCTCGCGGGCATCGGCGGCGCGGTCCGCCAGGAGCAGCCACCACCCCACCTGCGCGCGAGGCTGCTGGAACAGATCGAGCACACCCCGCAGGAAGTGCCCGCCCCACAGCCCCCAACCCACGCGGCGCCCCACCCGATCCACCCGCAGAGCCGCCGCCGAACCGGCCGCACGCTGCTGGCGGCTGCGGCGGCCCTCGCCGTCCTGGTCGGCGGCAGCTACCTGGGCGTGCGCGTGAACCAGCTCTCAGACGACGTCACAGCCGCACAGGCACGCACGGACGAGCTGAACAAAGCCCTCTCCCTGGCCGCCGACCCGGCCACGAACAGGGCGGTCCTGCGCACCAAAACCGGCGACGAAGTGGCCGTGGTGCTGTCCAACCCGACCTCGGGCGCGGTGATGCCGGTGAAACTCGAACCGAACGACTCGGGTCACGTCTACGTAGTTTGGGGTGCGAGCACGGAACCGCCGGTACCGTTGGCGATGTTCGACGTACGAGCAGGCTCGACCGACCCGCGACTGCTGGCCTGGTCGTCCCAAGCGCACAAGCACACGACCTTCGCGGTGTCGCTCGAACCGGGCCGCCAAGCCCCGCCGAAACCCTCCGAGGTGCTGGCAGGAGGCCAGGTTGCACCCGCCTGAGTCCCACCAGGATGATCTGCACATGACCAAGCCCGACGTGAAGCCCGACGAGCACAAGGGCTGGCGCCACTGGTTCCACCGCAACCCGGCGCTGAACCTGGCCTACCGCATCGGCGTGGGCGTGATCGGCGGCCTGGTGCTGGTCGCGGGCGTCATCATGATCCCGTACCCCGGCCCTGGCTGGCTCGTGGTCTTCGCGGGCCTCGCGATCCTCGCCACGGAGTTCGAGTGGGCGGGCCGCGTCCTGCAGTTCGCGAAGCGCTACTACGACCGCTGGGTCGAGTGGCTCAAGCGCCAGCCGTCCTGGGTCCGCGGCCTCGTGATGGCCGGTGTCTGCGGCATCGTGCTCGTCACCTGCTACCTCCTCAACGTGTTTGCGCTGGTAGGAGGCTGGTTCGGCCTCGAGTGGAGCTGGTTGCAGAGCCCGATTTTTGGTTCTCGTTGATGATGTTGTAAGCTATGGCCACACCGCGAGAGCGGGGCAGCACCACAACAGAACACGGGCGTTTAGCTCAGCGGGAGAGCGCTTCGTTCACACCGAAGAGGTCACTGGTTCGATCCCAGTATCGCCCACATCGTGTTTTACCTAGTCAGACGGCCTGTCGATGGATTCCATCGACAGGCCGTTTGCGGTGCGTAGGCAGAACTGCCCCGCCAACCTCAGGTCTGCGTACTGCGAACCCGCAGGTCAACGGCTTATCACCCATCCAGCCCGTGATCTATTCGCCAGTACCGAAGAGGTCACCAGGTTCAGCTCCGGCATCATCCTTACGACCGAAGCCTCTGACCTGGGCACATGGAAGATCTCTCGGTGTCCATCGCTCTCCGCTCTCGGGGCTTCGGTAGTAAATGTGGTAGCAAACTTGCCTCGTCGCACGTCACCTCGGCCCCGTCGACGAGGGCAGCTGTAGCAGACCAATCACTGTCTTGGCGACGTCCCGTTCGGGATCCTGAATGTGTGCGTTGAGTGGGCCAGCGCCACCTTAGGCAAGCGCGTTCCTGAGGTCCGCACTGGTCAGCCAGCGCCCCCTGCACTAGTTAATAAATCTCGATGAACTTCTTGCACGGTCCGCATTGAGCAGACTGGCCTTATCCCTCGATGAGAGCTGCGCCAGTCCAACATTGCTGCAAGGTTGTGCGCGCTACCTTCCATCCAGCGGCCCTCAGCTCCGCAGCCTTGGCGGCCTCGCGTGCGCAGCACAGGTCAACGACCTCGGGAAGCGCTTTCAGGTCCCGGCCATCCGATCAGTGGCCCAGGCGTCAAGACTCGTCTTGCCGCAGTCGCTGGAGCCCAACTCAAGGACCTTTATGTCCTCAGATATGCCACGAGGGCCGACTTGCTTTGAGAGCAGGCGCCTATGTCGTCGACTGAACTGGCGCCCACCGCCTCGGTTTCCGCAGCCAGCTCCGCGGCGATTCTGAGCGCAGCCACCAGTCCCGGCCCTGCGAACACCGCCAGCAGGTCGTCATCTGAGGATAGAATTGCAGCCGAGGTGCCGATCCCGCCGGACAGCAGCCGGAGGTAGTGCTGACGCGTCAGCTGGCCGCCCGCGTGCAGCGCCACCGCCGCAAGTCCTGGCGGGACCCCGAAGTCCAACTGTGCTGGGAGCAACGAGAGAGCGCGCAGGTCGAGTTCCTGGTGCACCTGCGCGGCGATGCCGACCATGGTCTCGATGACGTCACGAGTCCTGAGCACCACCTGCCGCACCGGTCCCGCATCCGACCCCGCCGGTGCCAGCGAACTCTCGATCTGCGGGAGAGGAACGGTGCGCGCCCATTTCAGACAGGCGATCACACGCCGGGAGCGATCAAGCGCCCCAGGCCCGCGCAGCACAGCGTCCACAACGGACTTCGGCAGACCCAGTTCCCGCACCTGCGCGCTGACCATCGCTTGTGCCCTGGCACGGTTGCGGCCACCGCCCAACCTCGGGGCGGCATCGAGCTCGACGGTGAGCTGCGCCAGGGCGATCAGCACTTCGGAGGTCACTTGCTGCGGCTCGAGTGTGCGCAGCACGTCCACGACATCGCTGACCGACTGGACGCGGAGGCTGCCTCTGCTCACTGCATCGCCCAGCGGGGTGAGCTCGAGCTCGCCCGGCCGCCGGTGGACCAGCCCCAGCCCGATGAGTTCGTCGATCGCCTTCCGCACCGGCCGCCGTGGAACCGCTCCCTTAGGTTCCTCCAGGCGGATCCGGTGCGCGGCGAAGCTCCGATCCAGGAAATCCAGGACGTCAGTCCATCCAGGTTTGCGGCCAGGGCCCCGCAGAACGGCGATCACCCGGAGCAACAGCGTGGTGAGCTCGGAGTCGTCCAGCAGCACCGAACACAACCGTTCCGGTGCGGCGAGCAGGTAGCGGTCCCAGACGTCCTGCTCCGCCTCGCGGTCACTGCCCACGAGGATGATCGCGCGACCGCTCGAAGCCAGCCCGCGACGTCCCGCCCTGCCCACCATTGTGCGGACCTTCCCCAGCGAGTACGGCCGTGTCCCGTCCTCGTCCTCGTGCCAGAGCTCCGCCACGACCACGGTCCTCGCCGGCAGGTTGACGCCGTCGGCCAGCGTCGTGGTGGACACCATCACGCGAATTCCGCTGCCAGGCGCGCGAAAAGCCCGTTCGACAGCACGACGTTCCTCCTTGCCGAGCTCCGCGCTGTGCAGAGCCACACCGCCCTTGAGACAGCGGTTCAGCAATGACCGCGCTTTGATTTCCTCGTCCGCAGGCAACTCCACGCCCGCAGGTGGGAGCCCGAGCATCCCCGCCAACTTGTCGGCGTGCACGCGCGCGCGGTACCGGGTGTTGTGGAAGATGATCACCTGCTCGCCCTCCCGGACCGCGCGTCGCACCACAGCGTCCACACTGGGCAGATCGAGGTCAGACTCGTCGACGAGTTGCTCCTCCGCCTGCCTTCCTTCGGCATCGCGGTACCGGTAGCGGCCGTGCGGATCGAGCGTGCCCTCGACCAGCGGGACCGGCCGCTCCCGACTCAGCACTCCTCTGGCCCCGAGCCAGCCGTCGAGATCGCCGTAGTCCTCGCCAAGCACAGCGGACAGCCCGACTATCTGCGGCCTGCGCTGCTCAGGCACTGACTGCGCCACGGTGAGCAGGAACTCGAGCACGGCACCGCGGTGTGGGTCGCCGATGGTCTGGATTTCGTCGACGACCAGCGCAGAGATCGTCTCCAGCAGACTCGGCCGACTCACCACCAGGCTCACGCAGGTCTCGTACGTCATCACCGCGATCGTGAACCGGCCGTCAAGGATCGCGGGCACCCGCTCGCCCGACTCACCGGTCGCCTGCACCACCCCGAGACCGACCTCGCCGTACAACTCCACGAAACGTTCGAACTGCTCGTTCACGAGTGCCCTGGTGGGCAAGAGGAACACGGTCTTGCCACCCGCGCGCGCGAGGCTCAGGGCTAGCATTTCCCCGATCAGCGTCTTGCCGGACGACGTCGGCGAGACCGCGACCACGTTGCCGCCACGCAGCACACCGGCGTCGTTCACCGCCTGCATCTGCACGGACGTCAGCTTCTGGATCTCGCCTCGCCAACGATCGAGCACGCCGGCAGGAACGCCGTGGTCCAGCAGGCTGTCCGGCGACGAGGTCGCAGGTGGCGGCTCCTCCACCCCGGCCGCTGCCGCGAAGTGCTCACCGGCGCGGAGCACTGGCCAGAGCATCTCTTCGCCCGGTTCCACGAACACGATGGGCGTTTGCAGCACATCGCACTCGATGGCGCGGTTGACCACCGCGCGCCGCACCGCCAGCAGTACGTCGTGCAACGACCTCGGCTCGTCGGGCGCGGCGCGCAACTCCCTCAGCAGCCGGCCGGTGAGCAGCCCGTGCCCGGCGCGGGTGTCCTCGATCGCCTCCTCGTCCTCGCCACAGGCGGTGATCACGTACCTGCCCCGTCCCAGATGTCCCCGCACGACGGACTCGACCGACTCAGGTCCCTCGCGGTCCGTCGCGACCGCCTTGGCAAGCACTCCGCCCGCGAAACAGCAGTCGAGGACCAACAGCAGCTGCCGCGCCTTGATGCCCGAGACGAGCTCAACCAGGTCGGCCATCGGCAGCACGTCGTCGTAGAGGTTCAGCTCGTGTGCGCTCGTCCCATGGCCGGAAAAAGTGACCACCACCACATCTTCGTCCGAACAGGTGGCGCGGAGGTGGTGCAGCTCTTCGACGATCCTTCTCCTACCAGCGGATTCGTCAGTGAGCAGCCGCAACGAACCGTGCAGGTGCTCCGGAAGGTTGTCGAGGAACAAGGCCCGCAACGACGCCGCGTCGTGCGGCGCGAAGCGCAGCGGCAGCGTGCTGTCCGTCAGGTATTGGGCGAGACCGACGAACAGCCCGTGGAAGGAACCCTCACCTTGCGCCAGCACGCCCCCGCCACCCCTTTCCCTGGGAAGGCCGCGAGAATAGCCGGACGCCGGAAGGGTTCGGCGCATGCGTGACCAGGCATGGCTGGACGCGCCGGAGCACGCCGCCGCGTTGATCAGGATGTCGGCCCGCGACGTGCGTGACCCCGCCCGCGGCTGCCCCCAGTGGCGAGCGTCGCGGGCGCGCCCGGCGATCTGCTCACGACCGAACCTGCGCAAGGCCAAAGCACCTGTGCAGCACACCGACCACGCCGTCGACGGCGTGCTCGACCTCGTCGAGTTCCGCGGACGTTCCGCCGGCCGGGCTCAGCAGGAATACCAGGCTGCGGAAGGCAGGCGCTGCGATTCAGGACTGCTCAGGTGGGCGGAGCACGCCGTCGGCCAGTACCTGCGGGCGAGCGCCGAGCTCCCGGCGGTGCCGGGCGCGGTGATGGCGCCGTGGTCGCGGGAATGGGCGATCCAGTACGAGCAGGGCGGGCTGCGGGAGTTCCGCGTCCAGGGGCGCCGTTATGCGAGCGCGGACGGCCGCATCCGCGAACTTCGCATCATGCACACCGGGTCTCTGGAAGACCGCGGGTCTGACCCCGCCGTGGCCGCCGTCGCCGCCTACGTCCTCGCTTTCGGCCGGCCCGTGCTCGGCGGCAAGTGGGACGTACCGCTCGTGGTCGGCAAGATCCCCACCGAGGTCGACCGGATCCGGGTGATCGACATCGGACTGCTCGACGGTTCCTGGAACGTCGTGTTCGACGGTGACCGCAACCAGGCCAGCGCCGCATTCCGCACGGAGGCGTTCCCTTCGATCAAAGCGATCGCGGACGGCCGGGAGTTTCGTCCCGGCAACGACTGCGCGCGTTGCTACCTGCGCCGCGACTGCCCCGCACTGCCCCGTCGGGCCGGACTGCTGGGCATCCAGGACACGACCAGGCGGGCTCGTTCGTTCTCCATCACCAACGGCAGGCAGCACGACAGGTGCCCCAGGCAGTCGCGCTTGCGCGAACTCTGGCTGCCGTACCCGAAGGAGGCCGAGTACGACGAGGCCGCCCGCCTCGGCCAAGCCGTGCACGAGTGGCTCGAACACGCACACAGGCGTTCACCCGATCGGGCCTGCGGGCCTCGCGAGACCCCAAGTCCGCCCGACGACTGGAGCGTGGGCAGATGGGCTGTGAGGGGGGACAGTGCACTGCTCGGCGTGCAACTCATCGGTGACCACGCCCTGATCTGTCCGTTGAGAACAGGGGCAACGATCACCGGCGTTCGGCCCGAGCACTCGACAGTGGTCTACGACCCCGACGCCGACGTCGTCGTCCACGCGAAGTCGGACCTGGTGTACACCGACGGCGACGTGCTCGTGGTCAGGGAGACGAAGACGACTTCCCAGGAGCACGAGCGTGACCTGCTGCGGAGATACCCGCAGATCGCGCTGGCCGTCGTGCTGGCAGCCGAGAGAGTGCTCGGTGACGACCCCGCGCTCACCAGGGTGGAGCTCGAGCTCCTGACGCCCGCCGGTCCCTTCAAGTCCACGTTCCATCCGGCAGACCCTGGCCTCGTGCAGGCAGCCCGCGAGGTGGTGCACGACCTCGCCGCCGCCTGGCACGCGGACACCGAGTGGGCGCCGCGGCCCGGCTGGGCGTGCGGTAGGTGCGAGGTGTCCCGGTGGTGCCCCGATCGGCTGAACGACACCGGAGACACGACTCCAGGCGACCTGACCGGACCCGACCTCGGGGAGGCGGAATGACGATCACTTCCTTGACCAGCCGTGGCGATGTGCTTCGCCGTCAGGACAGGGTGGTCGCGGCGTCACTGCGGGCCGCGCACGTCCGATCGGAGACCGACGGGTCTCGTCGCACCATGCGGGAGATCTGCCGGATGACCGGGGTGATCATGGAGGCTCTCGGTCCCGGTCGGGCCCCCGCGTCGCCGTACGCCCTGATTGAGGCGTTGCACCGACCCCTGCGGCACCTGCTGTCGTTCGTGCCCAATCTCGATGACCACCTTGGTGCCGTGCAACTGCTCTCCGACGACCGGCTCACGGACCACGCCTACGACATCGCCGTCGAGTTCGCAGGACTGCTCGGCCGCCTGACAGGGCCGGGCGAGCTGCCATCGTGGGCAAGGGCAAGGGCCGACCAGACCCAACACGAGGCATTCGGCGCGCTGAAGGAGTCCGGTGACCAGAAGACCTACGTCCGCGCACGCAAGTTCGTGATCGAGTTCCCCGCTGGGAAGGACGACGAGCTGAGGAAGGCACTGCGCACGACCGGTGCCCGGTGCCGGGTCGAGTACACCGACCTCTCCGTCGATCAGAAGTACCCCTCCGGCGGCGACGAGTTCTGGTGGGGCTGCCCCGTGTGCCGCTACCCGATGGCCGTGACCGGCAAGAACGTGCGCTGCCGCTACCGCCCGCATCGGGCGCTCTACCAGGTGGCCGGCGGCCGAGGCACGCCCAGGCTGCTCGTCAAGAACGGCGAGGAGAAAGTGCCGCCCGCGCCAGAGGCGCTGCCCGCGTCGGGGGTGAGATGCGTCGATTCGGGGGTGTGGAGATTCATCGTGGTGCCAGGGGCGACCGAGCTGCGACTCGCGAAGGTTCTGGAGACCGCTTCCCGCCAGGAGGTGTCACTGTGGCCGCAACTGGACAGCTACGACCTCCTCGTCACGATCGCGGGCAAGCCCTTCGGCTTCGACGTGAAGGAGTACCGGTCGATCGACCGGCTGCTGACCGATCTGGCCGAGAAACCGCCCAGGGCCACGGTTCTGCTCCCTCGCACCCATGAGCACCAGGAACAGCCAGTACTGGACGCGCGGCTGCCAGGTGTGCGCGTCACCACCGAGTCGAAGCTGCTCCGCAGGGTGCGGCGGGCCGTGCGGGAGGCGTCGTGAAGCGCCAGGACCCGGTGTTGCCACAGGTGATCGAGGCAGCGGTCGCCTTGGCCGCGGCGTACCTGCCCACCGACCTACCCGCCGGGGGCGCCGAGCGCACCACACGCAGGAAGGACGTCTGCTTCGTTCTCGACGGTCACGTGGACAGCTGGTCGGAGTGGGCAGGGTTGACTCCAGTGGACGCCCGCAGGTTCGGCAGGCTCCTCCGCCGCCGTCCGAACGACCTGGCGAACGCAGAGGTGAGCGGTCCGTTGCTGGACAGGCTGCTGAGGTCCGGCGAGCTGCCGGGATGTCGCCCTGCGGAGGGCTACGACGAGTCGGGGATCGTGGTCGTCTCGCCCGGCATGCCGCTTGCGGAGCACGTCGACAGATGCCTCGATCTGCTCGACACGCACCTGTCGAGCAGGACCAGATTCCGGGAGCAGGCACGGCCAGGGCCCCACCACTCGACGCTGCGGACCGGTGGCCGGCGCGTCGTCGACGCTCGGTACGACCTGCTGCCACATCACGTAGGCGCACCGCAACCACCTCCCGCCGTCGTTGACGCCCCCGAACTTCCACACCTGCGCGTCCCGCTCGCCGGGCTCGCGGATGTGGCCGACCGGCTCGACCGCGTCCACGCCACGGAGTACCGGTCGAAGTCCGTGGCCAGGTTCCGGGAACGGGTCCGCGACCACCACGGCAACCAGATCGTCGAGCTGGACATGGCCGCCGGCGAGCTGAACCAGCTGCTCGCCTACACGGGCTTCGGCAAGTCCGTGGTGATGATCGAGGTTTTCGCATGCTGGGCCGCGGAGCACGGCCTCGTGGTCTCCTTCGTACTGCCCAACAACTCCGACGTGATGAAGGCCGCGCACTTCGTCGAGTGTTCGTTCGAGCGACTGGGGATCGCGACCGCGGTGACCCCGCTGGTGTCACCGCGGTCGATGATCCAGATCGCCGAGGCGACCACCGGCGTCAACCAGGAGTGGCTGTGGCGCAAGCTCGGCTACGGGTGCGCGCTCGCCGCGACCACGACCGAGGACGCCGTCGACGCGTGGCAGCCGGGACGAGAGCCCTGCGGCTGGCTCAAACGGCCCGCGCACGGCGACGAACCAAGCCAGCTCGCCGCCTGCCCGTTCCGTGCGTCGTGCGACAGGTTCAAGCTGGTCCGCGCGGCCCTCACCGCAGGCGTCGTCATCACCTCCCACGGCAATTTCCACCTGGGTGTCCTCCAGTACCCCGTCGACGACGGCTTCGGCACGACTGAGCACCTGTCGGTCGAGGAACTCCTACTGCGTCGCAGCCACGTGGTGGTGATCGACGAGGTCGACACGTTCCAGAACGGAACGCTCGACCAGGCGGGCCGCGGCCTGCTGCTCGACCAGGCGGGACACACCGACACCCCGCTGCGGCGCTTCGACTCGGAGTTCGGCAGGGCATTCGGGCTGGTGCGCGAGGACGTCGACGCCAACGTCCGCGACGCCCACGCGGTGCTGCGCTACCTCTCCGAGATCTACGTCAGCCACCTCGCCTACGACCGGCTCGGTCCCGCGCGGACCGCGAAGGCCTACCGGGTCCCCCAGCGTGCCTGGATCGTGCCTCGGCGATGGGACAGATGGCTGACCTCGCAGCTGTTCGAAGTGGACGACACCCTGGTCACGCCCGACCAGCTGCGCGTCTTCGAAGGCCTGTACGACACCAGGAACCGCAGGAGGAAGGGAGACACGGCGCTGCTGCGCGGCCTGCGTCACCACCTGTCCGCGGTCGTGGACGTGGGCAACGGCGCGAGTAACGTCAACGGGGCGCGTGCCCGGATCGACGCCCTGCTCGCCAAGCAGCGGCGCGGGACCGACGGAAAACCCCGTCCCGGAGTCGTGGCCGACGGCGTCGTCAGGGCACGGGTGGTGAGCCTGATGATCCGGCGCGCGTTGCTCGAGAAGATCCGCTTCCACCTGCACCGCCTGATGAACAACAGCTCCCAGCTCGTCGATGTCGGCGTCGAGTCCATGCAGGCGATCGCCGACGCACTCGGCACCTACGGCCGCTGGCGTGTGGTGCCGACAGGTCCGCTGGGCAGGCTCGTCTTCGCTTTCACCGAGTACCTCGACACCGAGAACGTCAACGCGGCTTGGCTGCGCACCGCGGCGTTCGGCGGGGACCCTCACGTGTACGTGCCGAGGATCGGTGACGTCACCGCCCTCGCGCACACCGGGGTGCGCAGAATCGTCGTCGGGCTGTCCGCGACCGCGTACTTCCCGCGCGCACCCCAGCACCATGTGCACGTACGCCCGCGGTGGTACGTGCGCGACGACACCCCCGGCAGCGACGTGGAGGTCAAGGCGGCCCAGATCTTCGACGGTGACGAGGCAATCAGGGTCTCCGGCCGCAGCGGACCCGACCGTGCCGAAGCCACCCGCGTGCTGGCGCGCCTGCTGTGGGTCCGCGAGCTGGAGAAAGAACTGGTGCGCCTGCAGGAGAAGAACGACGACCGAGCGCGGGTGCTGCTCGCTACCACCTCCTACGAGTCGGCGGTGCACATCGCTGAAGGGCTCGTGTCCGCAGGTGCCACGCCGTGGCGGATCTGTGTGGCCACCAGACCCAGCCCGGACAACGCTCAGGAAGCCGACGAGGATCCGCCTGACAACACCTGGCAGGTGCTGCCGGCGGACCAGCTCGACAGGTTCCCGCAACTGCGCGCGGACGTGCTGATCGCTCCTCTCGCGCGGGTGCAGCGCGGCGTCAACATCATCGGGTCCGCCGACAGGTCCGCGCTCGGTTCGGTGTGGCTGGTCGTCCGTCCGATCCCACTGATCGACGAACCCGCTGAACTCCTGGCCCACATCCAGGCGAAGGCCCTGCGCGAGCACGGCGACCCCGCAGGCGACCCCCTCGATGTCCTGGCCGCGCGGCGCAAAGAGGCCGGCAGGTTCTTCGACGACATCACCTCGAGCCTCCCTTACTTCCGGACCCAACCGGAAGAGGTGCGGGTGAGCGTGGCTGCCGAGATCGTCAACGGCGCCATCCAGCTCATCGGCAGGGCCCGCCGCGGTGGCACTTCCGCAACTCTGCACCTCGTCGACGGCGCGTTCCTCAACGCGGGAGGCAAAGCCGACCTCGCGACCCTGCTGCAGTTACTGCGCAAGGCGTGGCAGGCAGACGGCGAGCTGGACTTCGTGGAACGGCTCTACGGCAAGACTCTCGAGGCCCTCTTCAAGTACGCCGACGAACATGGACAGCTCACCTCTGCCGACCGCACGGCAGCGCACAACCCGGAGAACCGATGCTGATCACCCTGTCCTACCCCGTCCCGCGCGCCGAGCTGCGAGTCCTGCTCGGCGACGTGACGGTCTACCCCCTCACCGAGGAGTTCTCCCAAGCCTGGGACGCACTCCCCACGCCATCGGGACGGCCAGGCCGGCAGCCGTACGCATCGCTCGCTACCGGGTTGACGGCCGCGACCGGCCAACCGGTGCGGTTGTTCGGAACAAGCAAGCTGTCCGCCGAGGAGATCGAGGGCGGCGACCGCATGCTCCTCATCACCGACAAACCGTTCGACGACAAGCTGCCGAGCGCGGTCGCTGCCTGGGAGCGCCACGTCCGCAAGGACTCGGACGAGCAAACGCTTGCCGACCTGCTGCCGTCGCCCGAGGCCGCCCGACCGCTGGCCGAGCACGTCGTGTTCCGGGACGGCGCAGTGCCGGTGGCACCGGGCTGGGTGTTCCGCGTGGCCACCTGGCAGGTGATGCGCCGGCTGTCCGGGACGCGGCTCGCCATCAGCGGTCAGGACTCCATCAGGCTGCGGCTCGCCACTGACGGCTCGGTGCTCGCCTGGCACGAGAACGACCTGCTGCGGAACGGGTACGGCGTGAAAGGCGGCATGGTCCGCCTGTCGGCACGGCTCACCACCAGGGCGGGCATAGAGGATTTCGTGCTGTGCTTCACCGCCGTTGCGTCGCCGATCGCCTCCACCTGGAATCGCACCAAGAACGTGTGGATCGACCGACGGGTGCAGGGCGCGCCGGTCCTGCATCTCCCGCTGAAGCCGCACAAGACGGAGGACGGCCAGTGGACCAGGAAACTCGAGGATGCCGTTCCCAAGATCCTCGAGGTCTGCGATCTGAAGACGATGGACCTTCCGCGGGAACTCCCGGCAGAGCCCGGCGACTACCGGCCCATCGCCCCCGTCGGCAGGCAGCCGGTGGGTCCAGGCCTCGGCGCACGTTTCATGTTGCGGCTGCACAAGCACCTCGTTGGACAACTGCCTGCCCTGCGGACGTTGTCTTACGCGCACGACAAGCGCATCGTCGTCCCTGAACGGGAGAAGCCCGACAGCTCGGGGCTGTCCTCACTCGCCCTGGACTCTACCGGGTTCAAGCGGTTGACGATCATGTGCCTCTACGACACGACGGAGGCACGGGACCGGATGGAGGTCGCGCTCTCGGAGCTGGCCCGGAGGACGATCCGGCTCGAGCCCAAGGATCCGCCGGTGGTTCTCGACGAAGGCGTCGAGGTCGTCGCCCGCTGGTGCCCCGAGCTGCTGCAGCACGGCCCGACGAACCGGAACGCCCTGATCGACGACGTGCTGGACGTCGAACAGGACGAAGACCACCTGGTCGAGGCCTGGCTGGAGACCAAATACCACCCCGATGTGCCCGTACCCGCCGGCGACGCCAAGCCGCACCTGCGCACGTTGTTGGCGCACCGGAAGATTCCCAGCCAGTTCCTCGCCACCGCACCCGCTCTCCCGGCGGGAACGAAGCGCCCGTCCGCGACGAACAAGAAGCACGCCGCGCGGGCAGCGTTGCTGGACTTGTTGCGCGGCGCCGGAATCGTCGACCAGCGCATCTTCCGCGCGACCACGCGGGAAGGCCTCGGCTTCCGGCTCGACCGCGACGCGCTCCTGGTCGGCCTCCACGTCCGCAGGCAGCAGGTGAAGAAGGAACCGGCCCGGTTGGTGGTGACCATGGTCGCGTTGCACGCGCGGACGGACGCCGATCTCCCGTGGCGGCTTTACTTCACCAGCGGGGAGAGCACGAACTGGCAGCGTGCGGCACACGGGATCGCGCACTTCAACCACAGCCAGATCGGCAGCACCGAACTAGGGCGCAGCGAGGAGAAGGCCGCACGCACTCGGAAGATCGTGGGAAACCAGCTGCGGGCCCTCGTGAGCGACGACCTGGCAGGCACGCCGTTGGTGCTGTTCGTGGACGCGGTGGCGACTCGCACGATCTGGCCGGGCCTGGCCGACCTCTCGTTCGGCACTGGTGCGCTACCGGGAGACGGCCTCGACGTTCCCGTCGCGATCGTCCGGCTGAACGACGACCTGGACGAGATCGGCCGCCCCGTTTCCAGGACCGCCGACGGCAGCCGCCGTCCGGCGGACGAGGACAAACCAGCCGCCCCGGGCCAGAAGGTCTACCGGCTCTCCGACTCCGCCGAACCGGTGTGGATGTTCCCCCGCATCTCGCGATCGATCGACACGACAGGCGGGCGGATCGGCCTGGAGCACACGCGGTGGAGCCTGCCCGGCAACCTGGCCCACCTGAGGAACAAACCCTGGCACTCATTCACCGCGACGGAGATCGCTGTCGTCTCCCGCGGCGTCTTCGACCCCGTTCAGCTGGCCGCACTCGCGGCCCGGCTCTGCCAGCAGCCTGTGTCGTGGGACGGCCGCACGTCCTTCCCGGTTCCCCTGCACCTGGCCGTCGCCGCGGACAAGGACCACCCGTCCTACCGGGCAGCGTCCGAAGAAGACTGAGAGGACTCGAGTTGAGCCGTGTGCTCCGCCGCCATCCGCTTTCCGGTGAGCTCGCAGAGAGGCGCTTCTCCCGTGAAGTTCCCGAAAGCAAGGCGGTCACAGATGCCGACGGGACACTTGTGATCCCCTTCCGACATTGCCCTCGCCTTCCGGCGCGGGACGCCGTCACCAGACTTGCCGACGAGTTCGTCGTGAAGGCCGTCCCGTTCGTCGAGCTCTTTCCGCAGCCGCGACCACTCGTCGACGGTCGCGTGATCCGGCGAGGCGGACGCGAGCGTGACGAACCTGATGTCGAGCCCGTGCAGGGTAGCCGACTCCCGGTAGTACGAGAAGCTTTCGCAAACTTCCCGCCAGGTCAGCTCGCTAAGTGCGACGGGCGTGCGGTCCGGCATCGCTGTCCTTCCTTGTGTGCCGTTCCGAGCGAACGGGGAACAACTTCGGAGACCCACAACTGATGATCGGCCTGAACGTTACCTTCAGCGGGGCCGCGGCCTCGCTCGACCCGCTGGTGCAGGAGCAGATCGAGACCGAGGTGCGGCGCATCCCCACCGACCGCGTCAGCCCAGGACACTGGCCCTACGCGGTGCATGCCGTCGAGGTGACCGAGCAGTTCGAAGGACGTAGCGGCGGACACACCTTCGGCGCCGTGGTGCACAACGACAGAGGCCGCTCCTACGTCGTGATCAAGCTCGACCGGGCGTCGACACTGCGCCGCGAGTGGATCGGCCACGAGCTCATCAAAGGCGTGGCGACGTCGGTGTTCGCACCTGTCGAGGCCGCCACGCCGGACGTCGCAGGTGACTCCTGTCCGGAGAGACTCGGAGCGATCGTCTACCGACACGCCAGCCAGCACGCGGGAACCCCAGGAGCGGCGGTGCGCACGCTCGAACGAGTCGTGGCCGAGGCGCATCGTGACCCCGACCGCATCGGAAACACGGTGGCCTTGATCGAACAGACGCTGTTGCGCATGCGACCGACGCTGTACGACCGAGTGGATCTGCACCGCGCACCATCGAACCTCAAGGGACTGAACCGCAGCCTCGGACCGATCCTGCAGTTGCGCGTCGACGCCGGGCAGGAAAGCGATCCCGGCCCGATCGCAGACAGCACGGTGTTCCGCCGCTCGCTCACCGGCGGAGTGGGCGACCTGTGCGAAGGCGAGCGGATCGTGCTGCTGGGCCTGCGTGTCGTCGGCCCGTCGACACTGGAGGTCAACGACATCAGGATCTCGTGCCACGGCACGCCGCTCCTGTCGTCCGGCTCTGTCGCCGAGGTTCGCGGAACGATCACCGGCGTGCGCGGCGAGCGGCACCGCGCCGCGCTCGGAAAGGCGCTGGGCGTCGACCACCCGGCCGGCGAACACTGGCAGGTCGGCGACACGACCGTCGCCGACCCGTTCGGAGCGCTCTCGCCCGTCCTCACCACCACCTCATCCGACAGAGCCCTGTCCGCGGTCCACGGAGATCTGAACGCTTGCAACATCGTCGTCGGCCCGGACCACACCACGGTCATCGACTACGCGGACGTTGAGGATGAGCGCGCGCAGCAGGGCGACTTCGGCTGGCTCGAGGTGTCACTGCTCCGCGAGGTGTTCGCGGACATGGGCTTCGCCTCGTTGGTCCATCTGCAGCGAGTATTGGCGCTCGGCGGCAGGCTCCTGTGCCTCGGCGCCGATGGTGAGGAGGCCGAGCGGCGGTGCCTGCCGATGCTGGCGGGTACGCAGGTCGGTGCTTTCCAAATGCTGTTCGCCATCCGGCGCGTGGCACGGACCTGCTACCCACCGGAGGCATGCCCTGACTGGTCAAGGGATCACCTGGGGCACCTGCTGCTAGCCGCCCACCGCACGATCAAGTTCCGGGAAGAGTTCCAGTCGGACGCGAAACTGGCTGCCGTGGCGGCCGCCGCGGGGGTGGTGACCGAATGGCTGGTGTGCGAAGACCCGTTCGAGCTGTGGGACGACGAGCACGCGGACGACGCGCGTGAAACACTGTGCTCACAACTGGTCCTGGCTCACGGGACGGCACCCGCGACAAGCCTGCTCGCCGATCCCCGGCTGCGCTTCAACTTCGTCGACCCGCCGGCCGGGGAACTGGGCGGCGAGTCGGCCGTCCGCGACACCGCGACCACCCTCGCACGTGAACACACGGCCATCGCGATCGTCGGGCCGAAGGAAAGCGGCAAGACCACCGTTCTCCGCGCGCTGTGCCGTGAGGTTGCGCAGCAGACCCTGCGGGGTGATGAGCGCGTCCCGGTGCTGATCAGTGCGGAGGACCTCGACCTCGCTTCACCTTGCGACGTCGCTGTCCTGAAGGCGGCCTGTGGGCAGGGCGCGGTCACACTTGAACACTTGACGGTGGGAGCGCTCCACCTGTTCGTCGACGACATCCCTGCCCACAGAGGTGAAGGCACGCATGACGTGGCCGCCTGGCTCACCAGGTTGCACCACCGGTTCCCTCTCACCCGGATCGCCGTCTGCTGCGATGACGCGGTCTCCGTTCCGGACGGCTTCGCGGCCGTGCGGCTGCTCGACCTCGACGAGGAGGCGGTCAGCACCTACCTGCATCGGTACGTCACGTCCCGGGAGAAGGTCGAAAGCCTGCTGGTCAGGCGAGAGCACGACCCGATGTGGGCGGCGGTGCACCTGGGCAGGTTCGGTCCGCTGACCCGGCTCGTCTCCTTCCTGAACGACAACGACCTGCCTGAGTCCCCGTACGAGCTGCAGGACGCGGTTTTCCGCGCCCAACTCGGGAACGATCAGGCCGCAGCGGAGGTCGCAGAGAAGCTGGCGTTGAACGTGCTCTCTACCGGCGCGGGCCGGCTGCCGGAGAACGGCATCCACGTACTCGTCGAGGCGGGGATCGTCCTGGTCGACGGCAAACAGGTCAGATTCGTCGACCAGCAAACACTCCACTACTTCGCCGCACGCGCCCTCGTGAGCGCGACTTCGCGCGAGCCCACTTTGGTGCTGAAGTACACGGATGAGGCCCGCTGGCATACCGTTCTCAATGTGCTCGCGGCGCTTCCCGATGCTTCCCGCGAGTCGATCGCACTGCTGGTGGACGACTTGTCCGGACGCGAGCCCGTGTTGGCAGGACAGTTGCTGGGAGCGAGCGGACTCCGTTCCCACGACTGCGTGGGCCGTTTCGTCTCGAAACAGCTGACGATCTTGCACAGCACGGGGAGCGCGGCCGGATCGCGGGAGCTCGCCGCGCTCGCGCTGGTCCTGCACGGCGATCTCGGCCCGCTGGTCTCGCTCATCGAAGACCAGCGTGTTCTCGAGGAGCCACGCCGCATCGCACTCTCGCAGCTGATCGAGCAGACAGAACTACACCCTCCCGGTCCGACCCGCCAGCACATGGCGGAGGTCCTAGCCGCAGTGGTGCGGAGGGTATTGGCCGACGAAAACTCTCCTGCAATGATCAAGGACGCGTTGCGGGCCATTCGATACGGCCTGGTACCGAAACTGGAGCTCGTCGTGGGCGAGTTCGTCACCCGGGACCGTCCCTGGCCTGTGGTGCACGAGGCCATCACAACGTTGATCGCACTTCGCACCGTGCTGCCGGACTCGTACCAGCGCACCTACGAGGCTTGTAGCCTCCAGCGCCTGGACGAGATCGAACGTGAACTTCGCACGTGCGTCGCCGTGCAGGACATGCGCAAGTTGCAGCAGGAACGAGCTTCCCTCCTGTCGATGTTCCTGCCCGGCACCTTCGACCGCGCGCTGCGACTGCGGTTCGCGTTCGACCTCGGCCACAAGATCGAGCCCCTGCTCGACAGCTTCGTACCGGCAGGCCAGAGCGTGGTGCGATCGGTGCTGACCGGGCCGCACGCGCCCGAATCGTGGTTGACGTACGCTCTCGGGGACTCGCCGGACGTCGCAGCCGCCGCAGCTCATCGCTTGCTGCGAGACGCCCCGGAACGCGCACCTGACCTCCTCGCCGCGCTAAGCGGCAGCACGTCGAACGACCGGCTGCTGATCGCGGCCGCAGCCACAGGTCCCGACGAGGCCGCCGTGGCGGAGGACCTGTTCCGCACGGCGCTCGTGGTGGCTGGCCACCACGAGCTCGAAGGGCTGTCGGCGTTGCTCTGCGCGATCTTCGACGCCGACCAGCCGCGCGGCGTCCGGCTCGCCTGGACCGCCGCGACCACGTTGACCGAGCGGAACCTGTTCGAGCGGTTGTACTGGCCGTGGCGCACGGCACTCGCCCGATGTGGCGGAACTGCGGCGGACCACGAAGCTCTGCTGTGTGACGGCGATGACGAGTCCGTGCTGCTGGCTATCGCCGCGCTGTCGAACCGCCCTCCGTCATCGCGCCGACGCGGCCATCGGTTCAGCGACGAGGCAGTCGAGCAACTGGTGCGGGCGTGTCCTCCGGCTGGAGCCGCCCCAGCCGCTGTGGCCGACTGGGCTTGGGCGATCGTCACCGCCCACCCATCCGGAGCGCAGGCCCTGCTGACGCCACTCCTGGACCGGCCAGGCCTTGTGGAGTCCACGATCACCCACATGACCGCGCAAGGCCCGCTCCACCGGTCCGCTCACGACCTGGTCATGATCGCATTGCGCTCGCTCGACGAGGAGGACGTTCAGCCGAACCGCCACCCGATGCCATAGCCGAACCCCTGATGCAGCCGGGTGAACCGCTGCGAGATCTCGCCGACGCCATCGAGCCGCAACTCGTCCGCCCCAGTCTTACCGAGGTCGGCCAGCACACGCGGCACCGCCTCCTCGATTCGCCACAGAGCTTTGGGGAGGCGGTCCGCCGCGAACCGCACGTGTATCTCGCAGGACGTGCAACTGTTCAGTGGCGTGTAGGTGTAGTAGTCGCGGATCGGCTTGCCGTCCGTCACCCTGACGACCATCGCGAAGCTGTGCTTGTCGCCCCTGTTCAGCGTGACCGGCAGCTCCAGCTCGAAGCAGAAGTGCCCCTGCCCCTCCCGGTAGCGGTCGACGAGCAGGGCGCCGTGCTGGACCTCGACCTCCACGTCGCGTTCCTCGTCCAGGAGAAGACCGGTGCGGGGCACGCTGAACCGGATCACGAGGCGACGCAGGCCGTCGGCCACGGCGACGATGGTGCGTTCCTCGATGGCTTCTGGCTGGGGCCGGTCCAGCAGGACAAGTGCGCGGAACACCTCCACCGCCCAGCCTCGGTGCGGGTCGACCGGCTCCATTTCCTCCGCGGCCTGCCCGGCCAGGTCGGCGATGCCACCTTTGATGCGACGGTGCAACGTCCGCGTTGACACGTGCAGGCGGTCGGACATTGCCTGAAGACGTGCGGTCAACGTGCGATGGCTGTACTCCGCATGGAGGGCCAGACCGACGCAGAGCGCGAACGCGTCCGAATCCGTTTTGGCGTTGTACGGCAACAGCCTCAGTACCGCCTGTTTGACGCGACGCGATACGTCGGTGGCGTTCGGCGGCACGTCGGCCCAGCGCGCGACCGCGGGACCGATCCGCTTGTGCAGGTCACTCCGTTGTAACCCCCAGCCGTGACACAACCCGGCGATCTCCTCACGCAGCTTCGCCTCGAAGTCTTCCATCCATCTCCTGTCCAGCCGTGGCTTCCAGTCCGCGCCGCAATGACAACAGAGCGCTTGGACGAAGGCCAATCGTGGCCAAAAACCTAACAAAAGGTGGCAAGTCCGTGTCCAGATACGACTCTCTGGACACGGCAGCATGCACCTCATCGAGGCTATTTGGGTGATGAGGAGTTACTCATGTACAAGCAGGACCCGGTGCCGCGGCGGGTGTCCGCAGCGGAGGTGCTCGACCTCGCGAGGTCGGGTTCGCTCAGCATCTCGCTCGCCGAGGAGGCGCTCACCGGCCCCAAGGGGCTCAGTCGCACCGTGTACGACCTGGTCTGGCCGATCGTGTTCGACCGGATCACCAGGAGGGCCGAGTTCAGCCGCGGGCACACCGCGTGCGCTCGCTCGGTGAAGCTGCTGGACGGGGACTGCCTGGACCGTTTCCACGACGACGTCGCGGCGGTGCTGGACGTCGTGCGACGCAGGGCGACGGGCCGGATCGACGACCTGGAGAGGTGGATCGGCGGGGTGGCCCGCTCCGCCACGATCGACGGGCACCGTCGGCGGCGCGGCGAGCTCGGTGCGCTGCAACGGCCACGACCACCGCGCTGGCTCTGCGACGCGTTGAGCAACGACCCGTGGCTGGTGTCGCTCGCACTTCGCGTGCTGGAGTGGGCAGGAGTCCCCGACGCCCCCAGCAGTGGCGTATGGCCCTTGTCGAGGTGGAGCGAGCAGCGGGCGCTGGCGACCGGCGACTGGGAGGGCAGCACGCCTCGGGTCGTACTCGCCGAGGTGGAGCGCGTGCTCACGTGCATGCGCACCGAGAAGCGCTGGTATCACGACTACGTGGAACGGCCGATCGGGCGCAAGACCGCACCCACCTCGTCCGGTTCCGGCCTCCGCCCGTTGCCGCTCAGCGGATCGCACGACGCTGAGGAATGCCGGCTTCGTTCGAAGGCCCACGCGACGATATTGGAGATCTCCACTCGCACCTGGGCGGGCGAGAACCCGTCCGATGCCGCGCTCGACGCCCTGCGCCGACACTTCTGCTCGGATCCCGTCAGCTCGATGATCACCGAGGTTCCACACTGCTCCGCCCACGCCCAGGACTGGCTGAACGAACGCTTGGGCGACGGCGAAGCCGCGCTCATGCTCGCATCCGCGGTGGCCGTTGACGTGGTCGCCGGCCTCGGGCGCACCGCACTGTCGGCCAGCGCTGCGGGAGGTGATGATGCCCTGGTGGCCGCGAGCCGTTGAGGTCACGAGGCTCGGTGACCCGGTGGCACAGTCTCCGCACCGGCGCCAGGTGCGGATCTCGTGCGCAGCGCTGTTGCGTCTGCGCGATGACAACCGATATGTCCTGTTCGAGGCGCGTTCACGACCTGGAGCCTTCAGCCCGCCCGGTGGGGTGTTCAAGTACTTCGGCCCGGCGGCCGAGCTGCTCGACGGTCTCGGATTCCGCGCTGACAGATGGCCCCAAAGCTCCTCCGACATGCGTGCAGATCTTCGGGGTCTGCTTCCGGCACGCTCCCTGACCTCCTTCCGTCGTTGGTTCACGACCGGCGCATATCGCGAGGACGCCTCGGAGTGCCTGCGACGCAAGCTGTCCGAGGAGCTGACCGAAATCGGGTATCCGGGACTTGCACACTCCGTGCGGGCGACGAGGTTCGCACACCTGCGCACGATCGTGGAAGGACTACTCCCAGTGCCGGGACAGCGGTACCGCCAGTGGCGGCAACTCGAGGTCTACGATCTGATGTGCGCGGACAAGGAGACACTGAAGTTGCGGACCGAACTCGTGGCTCTGACGGCCGATGCCGCCGCACGCACAGTCATTGCTGCCACACCCGACGACATCCAGCACGGCCGGGCCGGTCGGTCGCTCCTCACTCCAACAACGTCGTATCTAGTGGGAGACAGGCGCATCCGCTACGACATCCCCCCGGTCCGATGATCGGCGTCCAGCACACGCGCACACTCACGACCACCCGGGAAACCAGCACTGGACGGAAAACCACGCAGATCTCCACGGTGGACTTCCAGCTCCTCGGCACCTCTCTGCAGGACGGACTGGTGACGATCCGTTTCGCGATGCTGCTCGGCACGCCCACACGGCGACGGCAGCCACGGACAGCGTTGGTGCGCTGCGCGATAACGCCCTCGCCCGCGGCGTTCGACCTTGACGGTCCCGTTGGCCTGACCACGTCGGTGTGCGATCTGTCAGGGTCCGCCCGAGGTTGTCAGCTCGGCACCCTGAGCCATGATGAGCTGCCGGCAGGCCCGCACGAGTTCCGCGTCGTCGTCCAGGCCGCCGACGAGCCGCTCAGGGTCGAGCTGACGGTCCAGATGGACATGTCACTCGCGAACCGCGCGTTCTTCTGGAACGGCAAACGACTCATTCACACCACGACCTCGTCGCCGTGGACAGCCCAACTGGTCCTTCCCGCGCGGCAGGGCACATGGGCGCCTCCGCGCCGGTCAGCTTCTCCGCCGGACAGCAGCGCCAGGGTGAGGCTGTGCATCGCCGCGGACATCGAGCGGTACAGCAGATTCCGCGGCCCGGAAGCGCTGCTCGCGCAGGAACGCTTCCTCGGAATCATGCGAGAGGCACGGGCCCATGCCGGTATCGACGAGTCCGCGGTCGTGACCGACGGCGAAGGGGACAGCCAGTTCGCAGTACTGCCCTCGGACATCGACGAGTCCGAGATCGTCCCCAGGTTGTTCGAGGGGTTCAGGAAGGCGTTGCAGGAGGCCAATCACAGCCTGAGCGATCACTCGAGACTGCGCCTACGGCTGGCGTTCGACCGCGGACTGCTCGTGCGCAGTTCGAACGGGTGGGTCGGCACCTCCACGATCGCCGTGCACCGCCTGCTCGACTCCGCACCCCTACGCGAGGCGCTGAAGGCCGATCCCGATACCGACTACGCCGTGATCACGTCCCGCACGTTGTACGAAGACGTCATCAGCCACGGTTACGGCGGACTGACGCCCGCCGAGTTCACCGGTGTCGAGATCGACCTGCCTCAGAAGGGTTTCAGCTCACAGGCGTGGTTGTTTACACCCCGGCGCTGAACACACCGCCAGCCAGCACCACGAGAACGACCTCCAGCAGTGCCAGGAAGAAGTGACTTTCCATTTCGCGCTCCTCACGATCCGAGTTGCAGTGGGCACCGGCCGGTGTAAGACCAGCGTCGGCGCTCGACAGCACCCGGTCCGCGCACAAGTGCGCACATGCAGTGCGCACTTGTGCTCAGAGTCGGCCGAGGTTTTGGAGGATGTCAGGACGGTGCACAACCACGTACATCCGGCCGGTGGTGATGATGTTCCGCCCTCGTAACATCGTGATCGCTTGCACAACGGCACGGCGAGACACGCCGAGGTGCGCGGCGATGTCTTCCTGGCTCAACGGTACGTCGACCGCAATCCCCCCAGCGACGGACTTGCCGCGATCGCGGGCAAGCTCGAAGAGGTACCTCGCAACCCGCTTGCTGACGTCGAGCGAGGCCGCGCCCACACGTACGGCCTCGGCATCACGCAGACGGTCCGCGATGGCCTTCGCAAGCGCGATCGCGATACCTGGCCTTGAGTGAACGCAAGCCAGGAAACGCTCAGCACTCCACTGCACGAACGAGATCGGGTCGATGCTGCGCACCGACGCCGCTCGTTCACCACGCTGCAAAGCCGCCAACTCTCCGAGGATGTCGCCAGGCCCTCGAAGTGCAAGAACCACTTCGCGGCCGTCACTGAGCACCGTAGAAACCCTGACGCAGCCGGAGATGATCAGCTGGACGTGGGTTGGAGGATCTCCCTCCCGCAGCAGCACCTCATCCGCGGCGAGCGCGCGCTGAACGCCTTGCTGGAGCAGGTAGGCGCGGTCGGATTCACCCAAGTGGTCAGCAAAGGTCACCGAATCATGGTCCCAGGTTGCCGTGCGATCGAGTTTCTCCGCACCGCCGCCGACGACTAGGAGAACGTTTCGTCGCAGGGCTCTCGGCTCGTGCCGCGGACGAACCGCGGCAATGGCATCGTCCTCGAACTACCGAATCCCGCCGATCTCGCGTCGCCGCGCGGAACGTGATCGATCTCGCGAGAACGTGCCAGGTGGCGCTCCCAGGTCAGCGGATTGGTGTTCGCGGCCTTAAGCGGGCGCATTCTCACCTTCCCACAAGTAGTGGCTTGACCAGTCCATTGCCGACTCGGCTCCAGCGTTGCCAGGCGACAACACAAGAGGAGACAGGAAACGGTAGTGCGCCTCGAAGAACTTGCCTCCACCCGGCAAGGGCATGTTGGGAGCGGACTGCGACATCTTTGGCGCCGGATGGCCGTACCTGCTCATTAGCCTTCATGATGGCAATCAACCAGTGGCTCACGCCTCGAAAACACTGATGATCCTGTAGCTTCGCGTGATACTCACACAACTCAGATTCCTTCTACCTGAAGAGAATATCTCCTTCTCAACTAGCCCGCAGGGCTATCTGCACCGCTCAGATATTTCATCAACCCGTAGACAGCTCAGGAATTCCGTCCACATCAGCGGATTTGAGGTCGAAATTCAATCAATTACCTGCCACCCACAGAACCTTTGACGAAGCCGCACCGAAGGCGACCCAAGATCGGGATGCACACTCGCGCTTCGAACCAATCATCCCACTGTCGGAACCCATGGAATCTAGACTGGTAGTAAAACTGGTAGCTGAGACGCGCTACCACCAGCGAGACGCCAGTGAACCTGCGAGACCTGAAACGACTGTTCATGCAGCTCAGGCCCGTCGTAGCGAGACCAGCGCAACTGCCTGATACCCAACAGGATCCGTTCACGCCGAAGAGGTCACTGGTTCGATCCCAGTATCGCCCACAGTGTGTTTTACCAGGTCAAAGGGCCTGCCGACGATCTTCGTCGGCAGGCCCTTTGCGTTGCGTAGGAGCAAATTGGGAGCAGGACCTCCCCATCAACTTGCGGTTTTGGCCGAAGTCTCGTCACCGAGACTTCTTAAATCCGCAGGCAGCGAACCGACATCCTTTTGGAGCACTGTGAGCGCTTCGCCGTTACCTAAGCGCTCACTACAGAACCATCGATAGCTCGATGCGCTCGTTCGATCAGCCCTGACTTTCCCAAGCTTGGGCAAGATGCGCGGCGACCGGGCGGCACACAGCTAGTGATAGGGCCCTCGCCGGTCCGGGTGTGAGTCGTTGCCGTGCGTCGGCGCCGAGCGAAAGTCGTCGAAGTGCAGACGAGTCCCATACTGACGTCTGGCATCTCGATCGTGACGCCTACACCGGCGTAGATCACAAGTGACCGCTGGTTCGCGATGTGCTCGATCAAGGTGAAGGTGCCCGAGTCGCTGAAAACGGATCAGCGCTCCGTGCGAAGGACATGCCCCCATCTCACCAAAGCGTTTCCGGCATCACCGCAGCGAGCTGGTCGAGTTCCTCATCGGTCAGCGGACGCAAGTGCGCCAACGAGTTGCGGACATCCCGCGCGCAGAACAGAAGCTCAGCATCCGGGCGGGACAGCTGAGCCCGCCTGCTGCTGACCGCCCAGGCCATCGCGCCCAGCTCCAACGTCCCCGGCCTGGAACGGGTGCGCCGCCAGTCGTGAGTGTCCTGTCCTCGCTCCAACAGCTCGATGACCGACTTGGACGCATTGTCCCGCAACACCTTCTCCAGACGCGCGCGGCATCCGTCCACCAGAGGTGTGAGAGCACGGCTCTGCCCGCGCCAAATCAACGTGTCGAGGTTGCCGTGATCAGCGGACGACAACTTGGCTGCGGGGCTGATCCGAATGCGTCTGTCCCACCGGTCCACAACGCCTTTGCGCCAGGCACTTCTCAACGCCTGTGGGGGACGAGCGCCCCCAGTTCGGCCGTCGATCTCCGCCGGGAGGACGTCATCGATGGCGTCGTACGGCAGCGCCTCGATCTGCTCGGCGAGCGTGGAGACTTGGCCGTTCCAGGACCGGGCGAGGTGTTCAGCGAGCAGCAGGTCCGGTCCGGCGACCTCGATCAACACCTCGGTCGCGACCTGCTGCCGGAGGATGGCCACCTTGCCTTTCGTCGTCCGCCATGGAGATTGCCGGCGCACCGACGCAGCGACGGTCGCGGTGTCCAGCCGACCGCACACGTCCCACCACCAGTGCACCTTCGTGGTCACCGGGTCGGCTCTTTCCAGCACGGAAGCCGGGAGGTCGTCCTCCCTGACCGCGACCAGCAGACGCGGTCTGGAGGCGGGTGCGAGCCCGTGTTCCTTGAGCAGGGCGGTGAACCGGCTGACGCATGCGCCGAGATCCGCGGTGTCCCAGCCGCCCCAGCCGCAAAGCACGACGACCTTGCCGGACAGCTTCTCGTCCAGGACGAGGCGGGCCAGCGGATCACCGGTCAGCGGGATGTCGAACAACGTGCGCAACTTGTCCACTACCGTCTCCTCTGGACGGTCCGCCACGATCGGCGAAGGATCCTGAGGCTCGTCGAACTCCAGGAGTCCCAGGGTGTTGCGCGCCCATGCCGGTAGCGTCGTGACCTCAGGCGCCTGCCATCGGTGTACCGCGGGCACGACCATCCTGCTCCGTTGCGGCGCCTGGACACGGACGCTGTCGGCGCGCGCACCGGCGATGTCGACGAGATCGTCGGCCGTTCCCCGGTCGACCAGTTCGTCCGGAAGCACCCACACACAGGTGAACCCGTCGTCCAAGTCGCGCGACAGGACGTCGAGATGGCCGCGCGGACCTGGTAGTGAAGGCAGTTCCCACGCCTGCCTGCTCACGGCGTGCCGCGCAGCGTCGCCAGGCACCGGTGGACCACCCGGTCGAGGGAGACGCCGTTGGCGCCTTCGTCGAGCACTCCCAGTTCCGCAAGCTCGTCCAGAAGCGCGGTAGCGTGAGCGAGATCAATCTCCAACGCTTCCGCGACGTCTGCCGGCGAGGCCAGGTCGCCGGGATCGAAGTAGTCGACCCAGACGCCGATCCGGTCTCGCAGACCCGCGCTCACATCCGCCTGGTCGAGGAACCTGGCGGCCCAGTCGCGGTCATCCGTGCCGCGCCTCGCCATGTCGAGCGCCTGTGCCTGGGTCCGCCCGCGCCGAACCACCGTGCTGATCAGATCCTCCACCAGCTCCGGCCAGCCACCGGTGGCCTCGATCAACTTGGTCCTTGCTTCGACCACGTCGAACGGGCACTCCGGCCAGCTGCGCAGACTGCCGACCGTCCACCGAGCCAGCCGTACGGGTTCGGCGCCGAGCTTCTCCGCTTCATCGCGCTCCAGCACCAGCACCGCCGCCACGGACGACTCGGTCAGCAGCTGCTCCGCACGACGAATCTCCGCAGGTGACTTACCCCGCAGGTCCGCGACGACGACCGTCGGCCGCCTGCGCCGCGAAGCGGCCTGCAAGGCCCTGGTTACGTCGGTCCCCATCTTGCAGATGTCCACGTTCAGGCTGCGCACTTTGGCGTAGTCGCTGACAGCCTCAGCGACTCGGTCGACACCGAGTGCCGCCGACCCGACTACGACGGACAGCCCTGAGGTCGAACTGGTCAGGTCGGACAGCTGCCCGTCGGTGAGCGGGCTCCTGCGGTCCACCTCGTTGCCGTCGACCTGGAGCAGCCGACGAGCGTCGCGCGGGTTGTATTCGTAGGGCAGGTCGAAGTCGGTTTCCTCCAGCTCGCGTTCCAGGTCTGACTTCGTGCCGAGCATGTTGACCACGTTCGGGCTGCGCACTGCGAACCTGTCCTGCCCCGACAGCCGGATGAGCAACCCGAGCCCCACCATCTCGGTGAGGTGGATGCTGGTCTGGGTGACCGTCATGTCGTCGAACCCTGCGGGCCAGTACAGCCTGGCCAGCTCGAGGAGCTCGTCGGCGCCGTAATCCGCACCGAACGAGTCCTTGAGGCTTTCCAGCGCGATGATCAGCATCAGGACCCGGTAGCGATCCTCGAGGTTGATCGTGATGCGCAGCCGTTCAGCGATCCGGGCCCGCACCCGGTCGCTCGCCGCGACCGCTTCGACATCGCTCTCCCTGATCTGCATCGGCAGGTCCTGGATCTGTGAGACGCGGCTGTGCAGCGTGCGCACCAGTTCCTCGCAGAAGATCTGGATCAGGCTGGCCTGGTAGTTCGTCGCCGCGAGCAGTCGCCAGACGAGCTCGGGCTGTTCGAACGTGTAGCCCAAGGCCGCGAGCGGCTCGGCGACGAGCTTTCGAGCGTCCGCCGCGTCCAACGGGCCAACCAGGATATCGGGACCACCGTGAGCCAGCGGGACGTTCGACAGGTGCCCGAACCGCTGCACCTGGTGCAGACCGGCGAACACGACCTTGAACCGCCGCTCTGTGGACTCCATGAGCTCCTTGAGCCGCAACACGTTCGGGAACGTGGAGACACCGCCCGCCGTCGGCACACCGCGAGAGTCGGCGGTGAGGAATGCATCGGCCTCGTCTGCCAGCAGGAGCAAACGCTTGCCGGGCTTGTTGTTGAGCCAGGTTCGGATCTGCGTGACCACGTCATCGGCGGAGACTTCGGCGGCCACCTTGGACTGCAGCACACCGCGCTCCTTGAGCAGGAGCACGAGCTCGCGCCAGATGCGACCGGCGGGCTCGGCCTCGCCGATTCCGCGTCCCTTGAGGTCCAGGTAGACGGCGTGCTGGTCGTCAACCGAGTTGAACGTGGCCTCCACCCGGCGCAGCAGCGCCGACTTGCCGAGCTGGCGTCCGCCGTAGATGAACAACCCACCGCGCGGGTCGATCACCTCCGCCATTTCCTTAGCACGCCCCACGAACACCTCGGGCGGAACGAGACCGGCGACGAACGGGGTGTACGGGTTGAGCGCCGTCCACGGCAACGTGACGCGCTGAGTGGCTCGCCACGACCCCGGCGCCTTCGCGGCGACCCAGCTGAACACGGCGGGGTCGACTACCAGCGCCTGTGCCGAGGTGCCGACGGCATGCACCGCGAGCTGACGTCGCGCGCCCATGTCCATCGGATGCAGGTACAGGACGACGTTGGCCCGGCCGGACTCCTCCGGACCGAGAACGTCAAGCACGGTCCGTCCTCGACGTTCGTCCGTCACCACGATCACGTTGTACTCAGATGCGGCGGATCCGAGCACCGACACGTAGGAACCGTCGCTGGGCACGGCCTGCACGCGGAACTTGCGGAAGCCGAGGCGTTGCCGCTGGTTGTACTCCCGCGGCCTGGTCGACGAGTTCAGTCCCAACGTGCGCAGGATGTCCTTCACCACCACCGGGAGCTGGTCCCCGCTGTGCTGGCGGTTGTCGGTGAGCGAGTCCCACGCCTTCACTCCCACGGCACCGAGCTCGGCCAGCTCACCGTCCTTCACGATCAGCTTGGCCCAGTGGGTGGCGCCGGTCTGCGGAGCCGTCAGGCCGCGGGCGACGCCATCGGCCAGGACGTCGGTGAACGCCTTGAGGTCCTGACCGGTGAGCTCGGCGTACTCAGGCAGCGGTTTGCCCTCCCTGACGAAAGCCAGGAATTCCGCCGCGGTCACTGTGTCGTCGTCGTCCAGCAACCCGGCTACCCGCTGACGGTCTTGGTCGGAGAGCGCCAACGCGGCGAGTTCGGCGCGGAGTTCCTCCACCCAGGAACGCTGCTTGGCTTCGAGGCCGCTGACGAGATCACTCACTTGGCGTGCGGCCTCGTCGAACCGGCTGTCGGCCACGTCGCCGAGCGTCAGCAGACGGCCGCTGACCGTCGACTCCTCGACCTGGTCCAAGAGGTTCTGCGTACGCACTCGGGCGAACAGCTCACGCGCCTTCATCAGGTCTGCGCGATGCTTGCGCGCCAGTGACTCCCGCGCTGCGGCGACATTCTCGCGAGCCGACGTGGCAAGCTGGTTTCCAGGCCAGAAGCCGGTCTCCGCCAGCTCGATCACCCTAAGCGCACTGCGGAGATCGCCGACCTCGCAGTAGGACCGCACCGCCGCATCCAGGTCGAGCGGCTCGCTCAACCGCGCCAGCACCGCCGACGTGCGCGGATCGTCTTGATCTGGCCGACCCTGCGCGTCGCGAGGCAGGTCCGACAGCGGCAGCAGCACATCGGCGCTCGGCTCGGCGATACCAGGTGCCTCGCTGGACAGGGGCGAATCGCCCGGCCCGAAACCGGTCCAGACAGGACTGGTCGTCGTCTCCAACCACCTGTGCAGCAGTGACACGGCGGCGCCGACCATCCCAGGAGGAACCTCGGCGGAGCCCGCGTCGGCGGCCGCGTGGAGCAGCTTCTGACCGAGCGCGGCGTCGTCGGACTCGGCGGCGGTCAACCTGCGGTGTACCGCGTCCGCCTCCTGCACAATCGCGCCTACCTCTTCGAGGGAGCGGCGCAGCGTGCGCAACGCGGTGGCCACGATGGGTACGCGAGACTGCTTGGGCGTTCTCATCGCCGCATCGGCGGCCTTGATCATGCTGTCGATCGCTCCGGGCACAGCGAATTCGGCGGCCACGTCGGACACCGCCTGGCCGTTCGACGCGTTCTCGGACCAGGCACGGACCGCCTCAAGTGCGTTCGACAGCGGCTGCCCCTTTACCATGAGCCGCTGCAGCACCCTCGTGGCGCGCTGGTAGTTGTTCTTGCGCCTGGGCAGCTCCTCCATGAGCACCGCGGCCCGCCTGCCGAGCTCGGCACGTGCCTCGTGCACGTCCTCCTCCGGCGGTACGAGCCCGACCTCGAAGTCGACCCGGAACTCGCGCCGCACCGCCGTGATGCACGTGTCCACCAACGTCTGCCAGGGCGCCGGCAACGTCAGCTCCGGGCCGATCTGGGCGAGCAGTGGATGACCCCACCCCGCGACCAGGCCGGCCCGGAGCACGGCCGTGGTCACCACCACCGCTGCCTCTGTGTCGGCGCTCAGCTCCTGCGCGTCCAGATCCAGCGCGGCGAGCACCGCGGTGGCCTCGGCGTTGCTCGTGACCGCGTAGGCGGCCGCGGCGAAGCGCAGCGCGGCTACCCGCCGGTCGAACTCCCCTGACATCGCCGTCACCCAGTAGGCCTCACCGAGCCTGCCCGCGCGCGTCAGGTCGACCGCGAGCGGCGGATCGCCTTCGTCCCAGCCGTGCAGGAACTCGTCCTGCTGCGGAACCTCTTCGTGCTCCAGCGCGCTAGGGCGACTCTCGAGCACAACGTCCGCGATCGGCGCCAGCTCCGGAGTCTTGTTAGCCTGCAACGGTTCCTGAGGCTCGGACGGCGGGTCCGGCTTGGGTTGGGGACCGGCCTCAGCCTCGAGCTGAGGCTTGGGCTCCGGGTCACTCTCAATGTCGGAAGCGCCTGAGGACGTCAGCGCCGCGTATTCCTTCCGGAGCACGGCCAAGCTGTCCATCAACCCGCTCTTGGCCTCCTCGGAAAGCGTGCCGAGGATGGTCTCCAGCCCGCGAATCTGCTCGCTGAGCTCGTCGACGCGGGCAGCGACCGACTCCTTCTCACGCTGCCGTTCGGCCTCCAGCTGCCGCAGGTTCTCCAGGCACACCTCGGCATCAGCGAACACCGCGTCCTCAGGAAGATCCAGTTCACGCAGAAGCTGTTCCCGCCGCTCGCTGTACTGGCTGACGGGCGCGGTCAGGACCGCCACCGCACCGCGCTCGACGTCGTCCGCCAGCTGACGCAAGGAAGCCGACGTCTCGGCGGCGAAGTTCCGGAACGCGGTCAACTGCTGATCGAGCTCGACGAGCCGACCGCTGGTCTCCGCTCTGCCAATGCGGTCAGTCACGTCGTGATCTCCATTCAGAATGAGGTCTGGCAAGGATTTCCTGGACGCGCCTCCGACGGCGCCCTCGAGTTCGGCGCGATACCGCGTGGCGGTCGGCGTCGCCTGTGCGTCACCGAGCAGGAGTCCGTACAACACCACCTTCCCGATAGGACGCCCGAGTGCGACGAGCATCTCGCCAAGCTGTTCTCTCGTCGGGTCGACGACCAGGGCCTCGTTGAACGACAAGTGGTGCACGAGGAGGTCGGCAGCCGGAGACAGCACCGCCTCCGCGATCGGGACGAGCTGATGCGCCTGGGCTCTCGCCAGCCATGCACGCGCCGCCAGGAGCTCGCGACGCACCGGCGCCCGCATGCCCCCAGTGCCATGAGGCAGCTTGGCAACGGCACGCAGCGGATCGCTCAACATCAGGACCGCGCCGAGATCCACGTCGTCGAGCGACCTGAGCCACCTGCGGAAGTCGTTGGACACATCGACGGCGCCTGTCACGGTCAGTAGTTGTACATCGCGCGGAACTCAACCTGTTAGGTGAACACTCAACATTACCCAAGTGGAGCAACCGCAGCTGCATCAATACGCCCGAACAGTCCAATGGCGAGACATGATCGGGCTTACTGAATTCGCCCGACCCGCCAACGACTGGTTACACGCGCGATGAACGCGGCAAGGCACAACGTGAACCCATCCACCCATACCATCGACCCACGTTGAGCTGGCCAATTGCTACTCCAGCGATTGGCGTCAACGCACTGCGAACGTCCGCGCAGAAAGTTGACAAGTTTTTGTCCTTGTATTGTCACCTTTGCCACGCCACGGCGAATTGCAATCCCATAGCACAAGCTCGCCAGACGTTGATCGTCGACCCCTCCGAATCTAACGGAAAGTGACGCTTCAGCCGGTCAGCGTGATGACCTGAGCAGCTGAACCAACATCGCAGCCACCGCGACCCGGTTGACTCCAAGCTCGGCCACGTCATGCCGGACCGATGAGCGGTTCTGCCAAGGTTGGCATCATGCGTGCGTTGGACCGGCTGGGGTCGCCTGCCCTGATGCCCTTGTGGAAGGCCGTGCACGACCGGATGTCGTCTGGACGTCAGGTCAGCCGGGTGAAGGCCGGCCCTCTCGACGACGAGCAGCGGTCGGCTGTGGCCGATCTGCTGGGAACTGATCGCCTGCCGGGCGAGTACGTGACGGTGTCGATGGCCGCGCTCGACGAGTTGCTGATGTCCGCAGTGGGTGCCGGGGCGCGCGAGGTTGTCGTGGCCCTGCTGGGCCCGCTGGACGACCGGGCCGGGCAGCGGGCGCTGGCCGATGCCTCCCGCTCCGAGCTGTGGGCGTGGCTGGACAGCCATGTCGTGGTTACCAGCCAACCGGCGTTGAAGGGGTGGGTGGAGTCCGTTCGGCGCGCAGGACTCGTCGCCGGTTCTGTCGAGCGCACCAGGAGGGAACTCGATCGCGCTTTGAGAATCCTCGCCGCATTGCCTGCGGCGGGCGTGCCTCTGCCAGTGCTTGCGGAGAGCCTGCTCGGTGATCCGCACGCCCTGGACGAGGGAACGCGGGGCGCGGGGCTGGTGTTGCGGGCGCTGGCGGAGTTGCACGACGTGGAGCTGCCGAAGAACGCTCAGGAGCGTCGGGCGCTGTGGGAGAGCGCCGGGGTGGTCGAGGACGAACTGTCGTCGGTCGTCTTGGCCGCCGGGCTGCGGTTGAGCGGTGTCGGCGGCCAAGTCCTGCGGGTGTGCGCGGACGAGGGGCACGTCGCGGCCCTGACGTTGGCACAGGTGCGGGCCACCTCGTTCGTCGGCTCGCCACAGGAGGTGTGGGTCTTCGAAAACCCGAGCGTGCTCGCGGTGGCGGTCGCCCGGCTCGGGCCCTCGTGCCCGCCGATGGTGTGCACGTCGGGGTGGCCCAACAGCGCGGTGATCGCCCTGCTGCGCGGGCTGGCCGCGGAAGGATCCGCGCTGCGCTACCACGGCGACTTCGACGGTGAGGGCGTGCGGATCGCCGCGCACGTGATCGCCCGCACGGGCGCCACGCCCTGGCGCATGGCAACTGAGGACTACCTGCGGGCGTTGGGTGACGGCACGCCGGTGGGACGGATCACCGAGGCGCCCTGGGACGACGGGCTGGCCAACGCGATGTGCGAGCACGGGTCGGCGGTTCCGGAGGAGCGGGTCACTGGTCGATTGTTGGACGAGATCCAGGAACGCGGGCGGGTTGTCGGTGGTCTGCCGTAGCGTGCTCGACTGAGGGGAGGGGAAGCCTTGGCTGCCATGCGCGTGCCATCGGAGATGTTCCGGTTCACCACGGGCGAGCGGGCGGAGCTGTACGTCGCGATCCTGCATGCGTTCGGCGAGGCCAACGAACGGCTTGAGACCGCTCTCGGGCTGGACGACGTGCGGTCGAGACTTCGTTCTGTCGGTTGGCTCGACCCCCTCGACGATCAGGACCTCGTCGACGCTCTGGGCAGCCTGCGCGGCTGGGGGCTGCTCGACGTCACCCAGAACCACGCCGAGAACTATCGAACCGCCGACGAGTACGAGCGGCGCAACATCCAGTACTCGCTGACCAGACGAGGTGAGGCCGCACTGGCCGGGGTGGTGCACGCGATGGGCGTGCTGGCCTCGACCGGGGCACTCCAGACCGCCGTGCTCGACGCGATCGCGGACCGGCTCGCTGAACTGGCCGTGCACCTCAGTGATCCCGCCGCGCCGGATCGCCGGGTCTTCAGCACGCTGGTCGAACTCGAAGGTCATCTGGAAGCCCTGCGGGGCAACACGAAGCAGTTCAACGGCGAACTCCAGCGCCTGCTGCGCACCGAGGGCGCGGACCAGGACACCTTCCGCGAGGTCAAGGCGGCGACCGTGGCCTACCTCCAGGAGTTCACCACGAACCTGGAGCAGCGCACGCACGCGATCGCCAGTCGCATCGCCGTGGTCAAGGGCTACGGTGTGCCTCTGTTGCACCACCGGGCGTTGCTCGGCGCAGAGCTCCCGCCCACCGAAGGCGACGGTGCGGACGTGGCGTGGCTGGAGCTGCGCCGGGCCAGGTGGGAGGGATTGCGGGCGTGGTTCCTTCCGGTAGACGGCAGCACGCCACGTGCCGAGCAGCTGTTCGCGGTCGCTCGACGCGCGATCATCGCGTTGTTGCAGGTCCTGGATCGGATCACCGAGTCCCGGCGCCGGTCGACCAGTGCGGCGGCAGACTTCCGCGAGCTGGCCCGCTGGTTCGCCGCGGCGCCGTCGGAGGAAGACCTGCACCTGTTGTGGACCACGGCTTTCGGCCTCGGTTCGGCCCGGCACGCCCACCTCGCGCACGCCGATCCCGAACTGGTCAGCTCGTCCGCCGGCTGGTCCGAGGCACCGCCCGTGGAGGTGTCCGCGCTCCTGCGCAGTGCGGGCCGGACGGAGCGGTTCAGCCGCACAGGGCGAGTGCGCGACGTGGCGGAGGTCAAGGCGGTGCGTGCCGAACGGGCTCGCGCTGAGCGGGCCGCGCTGAAAGCCGCCTGGGACCAGCTGGACACCGGAGGCGGCATCCGGCTCTCCCGGTTCGCGCAACTGGAGCACGAGGTGCTCGAACGACTGCTGGAGTTGCTCGGACGAGCCTTGGCCACAGCACCGGACCAGCACGGGGTCCACCGGGCCACCACAGGCGACGGACGGGTGGAGATCTTACTGACTCCACCGCGGGAGCACCGGGAGCACGCCGTGATCCAGAGCCCGCGCGGGGTGTTCATCAGCCCGGACTACGACGTCGAGATCCGCACACAGGGTGGCCGCACGACACGGCCCAGGGAAGCTGAGACCGGATGAGCAACCTCGCGAACCAGCTGGTCATCGCCGAGCGCGAAGAGGTCGCGCGGGCGATCCGCCTGCTCCTCGCGGCACCGCTGATCAGCGCCAGGAGCGCACCGGAGACCTTCGACCTCGTGCGCAGGCGGCGGGACCCGGTCGAGAAGTGGTTCGACTACTACTGCGGGTGGTCGCTCGTGGTCGAGCCGCGCTTGGGATACGCGCGGCTGGCCAAGGTCAGACTCGCCACCGATCCCACCCGTCCGGCACGACGGCACCGCGCCAGCCGTGCCCCGTTCGACCGCCGCCGGTACACGCTGATGTGCGTGGTGGCCGCCGAACTGCTGGCGATTCCGGTCACCACCATCGGGCTGTTGGCGGACCGCGTCGTACAGGCCTGCGCTGTGGACCCGGCCGTGCCACGGTTCGACACGTCCAGTCGCGCCGAGCGGATGGCGTTCGTCGACGCGCTGCGCCTGCTGGAATCGTTCGGCGCGGTCGAGGTGGTGGACGGCGCCACCGACGCGTACGTGGACTCCGCCGCAGCGAAGGTCCTCTACCGGGTGGATGCCACGCTGCTCATGCGACTGCCGGCGGCCCCGGTCGGCGCCTCGCAGGTGGCGGTACCCGCCGACGAGGTCCCGCTGCGCTTCCCGGAGCTGCTGACGAGGCTGTCCCGCGAACGGCGTTACGGCGACACCGACGACGAGGTGTCCGACGTGCGGCGCAACCTGCGGCTGCGGCACTCGGTGTTCCGCAGGCTCGTCGAGGACCCGGTCGTGCACCGCGACGAGCTGACGCCTGCGGAACTCGCCTACTTGGAATCTCCGACAGGTGGCCAGCTGCTGCGCCGGGCCGCCGATCAGGCGGGCTTCCTGGTGGAGGAACGTGCCGAGGGTTTCATGTTGGTCGATCCGGACGGCCTGGCCACCGACAGCCGGTTCCCGGACGACTCGAGCAACGCCAAGGTCGCCGCCCTGCTGCTCCTGGACGGGATCGCGTCCGCGTCCGGACCAGTCGCCGTTGAACAGCTGCGCGGTGAGGCCGACGCGTTGCTGAGCCGATTCCCCAAGTGGGCCAAGGGTTATCGCGACGAGAACGGCCCCGGCCGACTGGTCACCGACGCGCTGGACGTGCTGGTCGCGTTCGGCCTCGTCCGGGTCAGCGGTGGAGTCGTGCGAGCCCGTCCCGCAGCCGCCCGCTACGCGGTGACCCGAACCAGCGCCGACGACGTCGAGGACGAGCCATGACGGTGACCGAACTGCCGAGCGCCATTGCCGTCTCAAGCACGGAGCGCGAGGCGGTGGCCAGGTGGACACCGGAACGCGCCGGGATCCTGAACGTGTGGCGCTACTACGACGAGGTCTTCACGTTCCACAGAGGACGGTTGCTGCTACGCGGCCCCAACGGCACCGGCAAGTCGAAGGCGCTGGAGCTGCTCCTGCCCTTCCTGTACGACGCAAACCTGCGCGCCAACCGGCTGTCCACCTTCGGCACTTCCGAGCGCACCATGCACTGGAACCTAATGGGAGACGGCGCGTCCGGTACCACGAGGGTCGGCTACGTGTGGCTCGAGTTCCGCTTCCCCGCGGCGAGCGGCTCGCAAGACAGATGGTTCTCCTGCGGCGCACGGCTGGCCGCGACCAAGCACACCACCACCGTGCACCCCGACTACTTCACCACCGACCTCCGCATCGGTGTACCGAACGGCCTCTCGCTCACTGACCAGCACGGCGCTCCCCTCACCACCAAGGCGCTGGAAGCCGCGCTCAGCGAGCAGGGGGTCCTCCACCAGAACGCCGCGGACTATCGCGCCACCGTGCGCTCGACCCTGTTCCCCGGTTTGAGCGAACAGCGCTACGACGCACTCATCACGGCCCTGCTCCAGCTCCGCACGCCCAAGCTGTCGCAGCGGCTCGACCCCGTGCTGCTGTCCACGCTGCTGTCCAAGGCCCTGCCGCCGCTCGGCGAGGCGGAGATCAGCGATCTGGCCGAAGGCTTCGAACGCCTGGACCGGCAACGTGAACAGCTCAACCGCATGGACGCGGAAGTGGAAGCAGCGCAGCGCCTCAGTGCAAGGCAACGCGCGTACGCCCAGCGCGTGCTGCGCGCCGCCGCAGCGAAGCTGATCTCCGCGACGACCGAGCTCGGCAACCTGGCAGAGGCCGCGAAGCTCTCGGCCGAGGAGCACGAACGTGCGGCGCGGCGCAAGGAAGAAGCCGAAGAGCTTGAGGATCAGCTGGAACGGCGGATCATCGAAGCCGAAGGGCGTGTCCAAGGCCTGATCGGCAGTGAGGCGTACCGGAAGGGTGAACAGCTCGACCGGCTACGAACCCAGGTCCGCCAGGCGCGTGCGACCGCAACGACGAGGCGCGCCGACGCGACCCGCCATCGCGAGACCGCCCAGGCTGATGTGGAGGCCGCGGACATCGCCGCCAGGCATGCGGAGACACGGACCGAGACCACCGCGGCGCTGGCCGAAGTCGCCTCGACCGACGCCACCCGCGTCGGGCTGGCCTCCGTCCACGCGGAGATCGCTCGAACCCTCGCCGATCCCTCGCGGTCGCGGGCTCTGCTGCGCGCCGCGGTGCAGGCCCGAGGCGAACAGGTGGGAGCCGTGCGCGCCGCATTGAGGGAGCACGGGGTCGCCGTCGCGGGCAGGGAGGAGGCGGAGCAGGCACTGGACGAGGCCAGGGAAGCACTCGCGGAGGCCGCTGAACGCCGCGCGGTGCTGAGCGACCGCCGCGATGAAGCGCTTGCGAAGCTGCAAGCCGCCATCGTGACGTGGGCGGCGGGCTGCCGCGAACTCATCTTCCCCGAGCCCGGTGTGCTGGCAGGCCTCGCCACGGCGGAGACCGCCGTGCTGACCCAGGTCGACACCGTCGCAGGGCGCGTGCTGGACGCCGTCACCAGGGAGGAGACCCTGATCGAAACGGCGCGGGCAGACGCCGAACGTGAACGTGGCGCATTGCGCGAGGAGATCCGCCGGCTGCTTGCCGAACAGGACCTGCCTCCCCTGCCACCACACACCCGCACCACCGACCGCGCAAGGATGAACGGCGCGCCGCTGTGGCGGCTGGTCCGCTTTGCGGACGCGGTGCCCGAGGAGGTCCGCGCGTCGGTGGAAGCCGCACTTCAAGCGTCGGGCCTGTTGGACGCCTGGGTCGGCCACGACGGTGCGATCACCGGGCACGACACGTTCGCCGTGCCCGGCTCCGTACTTGTGGCGCCGGGCCGGTCGCTCACCGAGGTCCTCGTGCCCGAGTCGGACACACCCGTGGCCACTGGCGTCGTCACCCGCCTGCTGGCCGAGGTGGCCTTCGGCGAACATCCACCAGAGGGGCACCCGGCGGCGATCGGCGCCGATGGCGGCTGGCGCTTGGGCACCCTGCGCGGCACGTGGCAGAAGGACGAGGCCGCGCACATCGGCGCGCTCGCCCGGCAGCGGGCCAGGCAGCGCCGGTTGACCGAACTGCGCGAGCGGATCACCACGTCGGAGGGGCTGATCGAGACGCACACCGCCGCACTGCGAACGCTTGCGTCACGCAGGTCGGCCGTCCAAGCCGATCGCGACGCGCGGCCCAGCCACGCCGACGCGGACGCGGCTCTGGAAGCGCTCACCAGGGCGGAGGCGGCGGTCTCCACCGCCGATGGCATAGTCCGGCGTTCGCTGGACACCCTGTCGAAGCGCGAGCAGCGCGTGGACCGCGCCCTGCGCGAGCTGACCGCAGCCGCAGCCGAACACGGACTGCCCGCGGAGCGAAAAGCGCTCGACACCGTGGCGGATGCCGTGAACGCCTTCCGCGCCGCCGCTGACGCGTGGATCGACGAGCACGCCACCCTGGTCGCGGCGCGTCGCGAAGCCGACCGAACCGCCGAGCAGGCACAGCGCTCCCGGCTCGCCGCCGATCAGCGAGAGGACGAGGCGGACGAAGCCGAAGCCGTCGCGAGCAGACTGGACAGTGAGCTGGACGCCGTCGAGAGCACCATCGGCGTCGACTACCGGAGCGTGCTCGACGCGCTCGGAGCCCTGCGGGTCGAGCTCGGCGAGCTCAAGCAGCGAGCGAGCAGGACACGCAAGGAGATCAGCGGCCTGGCCGAGCGGCTGGGCGAGCTGACCACCCGGCGCGCCACCGACGCGGAGGTTCGTGACAGCGCCATCGGCGTTCGCGACCAGGCGGCAAATCGCTTCCGCCACCTGGCGAACGGCAGCTTCCCAGCGGACAGCGGCTTGCACGACATGACCGCGTTCACCGAGGCGCTCACGACGTCCACTGGTGTCCGGGCGGCTCTCGACGCGGCGAGGACGGTCGCGGCCTCGTGGCCAGCACTCCCCCACTCACCGAAGAACATCGGCGACGCCGCACATCGGTTGGCCGAGGAGGTGCACGCGTCCCGCGAGGTGCTCGGCGGTCGCGCCGATCTCGAACTCGACTCCGACGAGGACGTCCAGGTCTTCTCCGCAATGGTGGACGGAATGCGCATCGGTGCGTCGGCGCTGTTCGATCGGCTCCGATCCGACGCCGAGCGCAGCCGGAAGGACATCACCGCACAAGAACGCGAACTGTTCGACCGAACCCTCACTGGCGACACTCGCCGTCACCTCGCCGCCCGAATACGGCAGGCGCATGAACTGGTCGACGGCATGAACGCTCGCTTGGAGCGCGTGCGCACCGCGTCCAAAGTGGCGGTGCGGCTGGTGTGGGAAGTCTCACCAGACCTGCCGGCCGGCACGAAGGCGGCACGCGACCTCCTGCTCAAAGATCCGGTGCGGTTGAGCGAGGCCGATCGCGAGTCGCTGCACCGATTCTTCCGCGAGCGCGTCGAGCAGGCCAAGGCCGATGAGTCCGCCGCAGGCTGGGAACAGCAACTGGGTCAGGTGTTCGACTACACCGCCTGGCACCGGTTCGTGGTGAAACTCGACCGCATGAATGGCACGGGGTGGCAGCCGTTGACCAAGAAACTTCACGGAGCGCTCTCCGGAGGTGAGAAGGCGATCGCGCTGCACCTACCCTTGTTCGCCGCCGTGGCAGCCCACTATCAGGCAGTCGCCCGCGCACCGCGGGTCATCCTGCTGGACGAGGTCTTCGTCGGCGTCGACACAGTCAACCGCGGCCAGGTCTTCGAGTTGCTGTCCGCACTGGACCTGGACCTCGTGCTCACCTCCGACCACGAGTGGTGCACCTACCGTGAACTGGACGGCATCGCGATCCACCAGCTGATCACGGGTGGCGACGGAGAAGAGGCCGTGACCACCGCCCGCTTCGTGTGGAACGGGACCGAGATACTCGACGAGAGGGAAGGGGAAGACGGCTGAAGTCCCCCAGGCCGACTTCTCCTCTTGCGTCACAGGACGCTCATGGCGGCGACGAAAGCAGTACGTCAGCCGTGGGAGCACACTCTGGAAGCGGATCGGGAGCAGCGTCGTGCGCTGGACGCACCAGAACGGTCCTCAACGAACCTGAACGGAACCGCACCAGCCTGCAGGAGTCGCGTTCCTGGAAGTCAGCGCGATCTCATCGCCATAGTTCACACAGGCGGATCGAGCCGCTGCGTCCGGTGGTGTCGCGACGCGCGGATCATCCGGGACGTAAGCGGCTGGATGACCGCAAGGTGTTGTGCGGCATCCTGTTCGTGCTCTACACCGATATCCCGTGGGAGTTCCTGCCCCAGGAGCTCGGTTTCGGCTCGGGCATGACCGCTTGGCGGCGGCTGCGGGACTGGCATCAGGCCGGGGTGTGGCAGCGGCTGCACGAGAACCTGCTCGCCGAGCTCAACGCCGCGGGCGCGCTGGACTGGTCGCGGGCGGTGATCGAGGGCTCGCACGTGCCTGCTCTCAAGGGCGGCCCAAAACGGGAGCGAGCCCGGTCGATCGCGCCAGGACCGGCTTGAAGCACCATCTGATCACCGAAGGGCACGGCATCCCGCTGGCCGTGTCGCTCACCGGCGGCAACCGCAACGACGTCACCCAGCCTATGCCGCTGATCGAGCAGATCCCGCCGGTGCGCGGCAAACGCGGCCGGCCCCGGTTCCCGCCCGACGCGGTGTACGCCGACCGCGGCTACGACCACGACAAGTACCGCGCCCTGGTGCACGACAAGGGCATCACACCCGTGATCGCCCGCCGCGGCAGTGAACACGGCTCCGGTCTGGGCGTGTATCGCTGGGTTGTCGAGCAGACCTTCGCGCTGCTGCACTGGTTCCGTCGCCTGCGGATCCGCTGGGAGATCCGCGACGACATCCACGAAGCCTTCCTCAGCCTGGCCTGCGGCATCATCTGCTGGCGCCGACTCCGCGACCTCTCATTGAGTTAGGAGTTCCAAGGCGGTGTCCGCGCGCCCGCCGGTGTTCGGCGGGCGGGAGGGGTTCATCGTTTGCGAGCACGCCGCGCGGCATGGATCGATACGAGCACTTCCGTGGCTCCGCAGTGGATCGGGGTGAGTGGCGGAATCCGCTCCGTCTCAATAGGACCGTTCTGCAAGAACGGTCACACGATCTGCGATCATCCCTGTCATGGATCGTTATGAGCAGTTCCGCAGTGCCGCAGTCGATCGCGGCATTCCCGAGGACGAGATCGGCAAGTTCGCCGAGCTGATCCGGTTCGGGGTCTGGACCTGGCTGAGCACGGGTGAGGGCGAAGTCGTCGGTCAGGTCGGCGGCCTTCCCCGGTTACCGGTGGGCGTGGAATGGCCGGGGGGTAGCTTCCCGTTGCCGTTCATCGGGTCTGTCGACTGTGCGGCTCTTCCTCGGGCCGAGGGGTTCGGTCTGCCGGAGGACGGGTCGCTGTTGTTTTTCCTGCACCACGAGGAAGACATCGAGGAGTACCCCACTACCGACTACTCGCGGGTTCTGTACGTTCCTGCGGGCACGGAGACCGAGGAGGCGGCGCCGCCGCCCGGCCACGACTCCAGGTCGACCTACATGGACGAGACCATTCCGTTCCTCATCCCCGAGCACTGGATCGTCGCGCGGGTGCGGCCAGAGTTGCCGGAGTGGATCGAGGATCGGGACGTCCAGTTCGCGACGGCCGATGTGAAGGAGTTGTTCGGCTCGCTGAAGCACCTCGACGAGTTGTGCGAGGTCGTCGAGCAGCTCTGGCCGGAGGAGAGGCCGAACCACCACAGCACGCTCCAACTCGGCGGGTACTGCCGCAACATCGGCAGTGGGCACAGCCCGCACTCGCAGATGGCCGGGGTCCACGCGCAGGGGCAGCGCAGGGCGAACCCCGAGATGTCCCAGGACGAGTGGCGGCGCCTGGAGCACGAAGAGGAGGAGCGGCTGGTACGGCAGTGGGTGCCGCTCGCCCAGTTCTCCACGGAGAGCGAGTTCTACTACGGGTGTTTCCTGATCGACGAGGACGACCTCGCTGCCAAGAGGTTCGACAAAATACATTCTTGTACGATGTTCACCGAGTGAAGCCGGTCGGTGCGCCCCATCGGGGTCCGGTGGCGCGCCGTGAGGGCGAGGCGTTGCGGACCGTCGACGCGTTCAGCTGTCGCACGTCGCTGACGATGGAGTACGACTGAGGTCTGCCTTTGAGGTCATCCCGCAGGGGTCGTCCGCGCATTTCCGTCCGTTGGAGGCTCTGGGAGATCAGACCCGATCGAACTGCTGCCGTGCTGTGCGGTGCTCAGAAGACGGAGTCGTCCCACGTGGCGCTCAGGTCCTTGGCTGTCACCAGGATGGTGCCGGCGTGGAACGCGAGCTCGTGGCTGATACCGTGTTCATGGGGAAGGATCTCGTCCAGCGCGAGGTCGCCCAGCCGGACACCCGCCGGCTGGCGCTCACCCACATCGATGGAGAAGGTCCGCGCATCGGTGTACCGGATGACCAACGCCGGCGGATACGGGCCCGGTCGCGGCTCGAACCGGAAGCCGATCTCCACGTCTACGGTCTGGTAGTCGTCGAAGTAGTTGATCCGGTCGACCAGCAGATCCTTGACGCACCGCGCTGCGGAGAAGTCGTAGTGGTCCGGATCGGTCGCGAACCGGCGCGCGCCTTCGGGCAGCCGGTCGACGAACTCCGGAAGGTGCTCCTCGTACGGGCGGTAGTCGTAGGGGAAGAGGACGTACTTCATCAGGTTTCACACTTGTTCGACAGGCGTGGGCGCTTCCACTTGTCGCCGGTGACGTCCGCTGACCCCTTCTCCGGCAACCTGTCCCCCTTGCGCAGCAGGTCGATGGACAGGTTCTTCAACCTACCCTCGATGTGGGGCGGTACTTCGCCTGGATCCGGGATTCGGCTGAGGCGGTGCTTCAGGAACCAGCCTTCGCTGCCCCAGACTCCGATCTCCTCGCCGTTGCGGTGAACGTGGAACTCGAAATCGTGTGATCCGGCGATGGGGAACACGGCAAGGCCGAGGGTCCAGCCGTCGCTGTGGTTGTACCACTTCCTCGGCAGCGCCCCGCCGAGGCCGTACGGGTCGATCCAGGTTCCGGGGTTGACCACGTAGGCGTGGCAGTCGTCGCCGCCGTTGATGCCAAGCGGGTCGGTGGAGGTGAAGCGCCCGGAAGCCGGGTCGTAGTAGCGCACGTAGTTGTAGTGCAGCCCGGTTTCTTCGTTGAAGTACTGGCCTGGGGAACGCAACGGGGTGTGCGCGGCGCCGAGTGGCCGGCCGATCTGCTCGCCCCACGCGGTCGTCCGGGACCGCCACGCGATCTGCCCGTCGGGGTCGACCAGTTCTGTCGGTGTGCCGACGATGTCGGTGACGATCGCGTAGAACTGCTCGTCCACCCACTCCTGCGAGGACGTCGCCCGGCGTTCGGTCTGGGCTACCGGTTCGAACCTGCCCGGCGCGAAGTCCCAGCTCGTCGCACGGCCGTCGGAACGCACCTGTTCGGCGAGCACCGGGCCGTCCCACGTGAAGTCGGTGCGTTCGGTCGTGCTGCCGTCCGCAGCGAGCTTTTCCTTGGCGACCCGTCGGCCCAGCGGGTCGTACAGGTAGCGCCAACGGGTTCCGTCCGGGGTCGTCACACCGGCCAGCCGGTCTTCGGCGTTCCACTCGTAGCGCCAGGTTTCCGGCTTGCGGGACAAGCGCTTCTTCTGCCGGATGACCATCCGGCCCTGCGGATCGTAGGAGAACCGCATGTCGCCCGTGGTCAGTACGAGCGTCTCGTCATACTGCCTCGGTCCGCGGGAGTCCGCGCTCGGGGACGCCGCAGACGTGATGCAGCCGGCCGCGTCGTAGGTGTACGCCTCGTGCCACCCGTTGCCGTTCACCGCTGTGACCCGCCCGACCGGGTCGAGGTTGTACTGCCGCATCCCGGTCACGCCGTCGGCCACGGCACTGGTGTACCCGTCCGCGCGGTATCGGAAAGTGCTTTGCTGCGTGGCCCGCTGCTGCCCTGGCTTGTGCAGGACCTGCGAGACCAGCCGGCTGTTCCGGTCCCAGGTCTGCGTCATCGCCACGCCCGTGTCCAGCAGGCGCTCGATCTCCCGGCCCGCCGGGTCGTAGCCGAACGTGATGACCCGGCCCGCCGTGTGCAGCCGAGCAGGCTGGTCCGCGTCGTGGTACTCCCACCGGCTGATTGCGCCCGTCGGGATAACCCGGCTGATGCGCCGGCCAAACGTGTCGTACGTGGACCACACGGTGCGGCCGTTGACGGTCTCGGCGACCACGCGGCCGGCCGGGTCCCGTTCCAGCTCGAGCAGGACGTCGTCGCTCGCGGCCCGAACCAGCCGCTGCTCCGCGTCGTACTCGAAGCGCGCCACTGTGTCGCCCGTCCGGCGTCGTCTCGGCCGCGACGAGGTCGAAGTGCGTGGTCTCGATCCGCGTGACCCCGCCGATCGCGTTGGTGTGCTCGACGGCGTTGCCCTCTCCGTCGTACCTCCACCGCTCGACCGAGCCGTCCGGCATGGTGTGCGTGAGAAGCTGGCCCTCGACGGTCCACGTCATCCGCCGCACGTTCCCGGCGGGATCCACGGCCTGGCTGACCCGGCCGAACGCGTCCCGCACGTACCGGGTGGTCGCGCCGTCCGGCCGATCAGCATCAAGGGCAGTCAGGCGGCGTTGCTCACGACACGGCGGATCGCTCCGGTCGGATCGACCACCTGCCTGACGGTTCCGCGGGCGTCCCGCTCCGTCATGATGACGGCGCCCGCCGGGTCGGTCAGGGCGACGACGTTCCCGCGCTCGTCGTAGTCGATTCGCCGGGTCAGGTCACCGGGACCGGTCACTCTGATCGGCTGACCCCACTCGTTGTAGGCGCTCCTCGTCTGCGTGCCGTCCGGCCTGGTGAGTACGACGAGGTTGCCCATTTCGCCGGTCGTAGCGGTCCCATTCGTTCGAGGTCGTGTTGCCGAGTGCGTCGACGACGCTCGAAAGCTGCATCGCCTCGTTGAAGTGGTAAACCGTGCGGTGTCCCGAAGAGTTCGTGTAAGTCGTCCGTCCCGTGGGTTCCGTCCCGCCGTGGCACGTCGTGCCGTCGGTGGTGAGGGTCGATTCGCGACGCGTCCGGCCAGGAGGCAGGGCGTCGGTGTTCCGCCCGTCTACCACGTCGACACCAGCGAGACGAAGGTGCGGGCGAGGTTGCCGCACGTGTCGATGCGGTGGGCTGTCCATTGCCATCGGAGACAACCTCAGCGAGTAGTGGATTCGGTGCTCGATCGGGTAACGGGATGCGGTGGCGGCCTACACGCCGCGCACGCCGCGGGAGGCTTCCTCCTTCGGATGGGCGGCATTGCGCTCGATCGAGGGTTGGGCGAGCCGGATCGGCTTGTCGGACGCATCCTGGGTTACTCGATGGCGACCAACGACCGGCCGAGCGTGGCGAAGCGCCTTGTTCGGCGTCAGGAGAGGACGATCCGATGTCACGTTTGCCTCGTGTGGCCGGTCTGACCGGCATGGTGTTCGCCGCCGCAGTTCTGTTCTCGTTCACGGGGCCGCCGGCTCAGGCCGATCCCGGGATCTGCATCGACCACGTAATGGAGAACGGGTACAAGGCGAACGCCAACGTGCTCAAGGCGTGCAAGATCGCGAAGACGGGCGAGGAAGACGACGCCAGGACGTGCCGCCGGATGCTGCACGACGAGGGTGTGCGGCGCTCGGTGGCTTCGCACGCCTGCCGGATCGCCTCCTACCCGGAAGGTTCTTCCTGACCTGGTCCCGGGCTTCGCCCTCTCGATCGGGTGATGGCCGACCGATCGGCCGGCCCCGGCCTTGTCGGCGCGCAGAGCGGATCACCCCTCGGTCACCACGAACTGCCTGTTCATCCTGTGCACAACCGGAGGAGACGAGATGGCGTCGACAGCGGAGCACCACGCGTCCGGGCGTGGTCGGCTGCGGGTGATCTTCCGCCTGCGCGTGCCGGACGCGGACCAGGACCGCTTCCTCGACGCCTACCGGCGGATCAGGCATCAGGTGTCGCAAGTGGAGGGTTACCTCGGTGACCAGCTGTGCCAGTCGGAGGGTGATCCCGAGGACTGGGTGATCACCAGCGAGTGGGCGAGCGCGGCGCACTTCCACGCGTGGGAGCGCGGCGCCGACCACCGGCGGCTGGCGGCCCCGCTGGTCGCGTGCGCGACGGCGCGCGAGTCCTCGCGCTACCACGTCCGTCTGACCACCACGCCGGACGCCGGAACCGATCGACAACTGCTGGAGGTGAAGTCGTGAACCGCTATGCGTTGACGTTCCCGGTGCGGCCGGGGTCGGAGGCGGCTGTGGCCGAGATCCTGGGCGGCTACGCCGGGCCCCCGCCCGGCCGGCCGCAGGCCGCGCGCCCGCTGCTGGACCGCACGTCGGTTTTCATGGTCGGACCGGTGGTGGTGCGGGTCGTGGACATCACCTGCCCGCCCGCGGAGGCGATCCGGCACCTGGCCGCGCAGCCGCAGATCCAGGCCGTGGAGCAGCGGTTGCGGCCGCACCTGGTGCAGGACCGCGACCTGTCCGACGACGACGGCCGGCGGCGTTTCCTGGCCGGCTCGGTGATGCGGGTGGTCGCCTCCCGCAACGGCCATTCCGGCCACCTGCCCCGTGCGGCGGCGTTCTACCGGGCGTTGCCGGGCAAGGCCGGCGAGGTGGCCCGGCTGCTCGCTGACGAAGGCTCGGATTCCGGTTGCGGCACAACGGTGTTCCGGCGAAGGGACGTGGTCGTGCACCTGGTGGAGTCCTCGGACGGCATGCCTGCCGTGCCGCTCGCGGACAGGCTCGCGCCGCTGGTGGACGTGGCGTGCCCGATGTCGCTGGTGACCGACCGAGTGGTGGGGGCGGTGGCATGACCGGCCAGCTCCAGCGCGCGATGAGCCCGGACGACGTCGCGCCCAACACCCGCCGCGGTGGCGACATCCGCGTCCTGCTCGGCCCGGCGACGGTCGGCGCCACCTCCGGGTTCTTGGGTGTCGTGCTGCTCGGGCCTGGCGAACAGGTGAACGAGCACTACCACCCGTACTCCGAGGAGTTCCTCTACGTCGTGGAGGGCTCGGTGGTGCTGGACCTGGACGACGTGCCGCACGAGGTGGGCGCGAACCAGGCGATCCTGGTGCCGATCGGGATGCGGCACCGCCTCCGCAACACCGGGACGTCACCGGCACGCGTGCTGTTCCAGCTGTCCCCGCTGGCGCCCCGGCCGGATCTGGGGCACGTGGACACGGAGCAGGCGTCGTGACGCGCCGGGTGGCGGTCACCGGCCTGGGGGTGGTGGCACCGGGCGGCATCGGGACGAAGGCGTTCTGGGAGCTGATCACCTCCGGGCGCACCGCCACCCGGCCGATCACCCTGTTCGACCCGGACGGGTTCCGGTCGAGGATCGCCGCCGAGTGCGACTTCGACCCGGTGCACGCGGGGCTGACCACCGCGGAGATCACCCGGATGGACCGCTACGTCCAGTTCGCCTCCGTCGCCGCCGACGAGGCGTGGCGACAGGCGCAGGTGGGCGTCACGGACCCGTGGCGGCTGGGTGTGTGCATGGGTTCCGCCGTGGGGGGCACGACGCTGCTGGAGCAGGACTACGTGGCCACCTCGCAACGCGGGCAGCAGTGGGTGGTCGACGCGGGCGCGGCCTCGCCGTTCCTGCACTGCGCCCTGTCCCCCGCCACGCTGGCCGCGGAGGTCGCCGACCGGGTCGGCGCCTGCGGGCCGGTGCGGACGGTGTCCAGCGGGTGCACGGCCGGGCTGGACGCCGTGGGCCACGGCGCCCGCCTCATCGAGGACGGCCAGGCCGACGTGGTGGTGGCGGGGGCGTCGGAGTCCCCGATCTCGCCGATCACGGTGGCCTGTTTCGACGCGATTCGCGCGACCTCGGCGCGCAACGACGACCCCGCGCACGCGGCTCGCCCGTTCGACCGCGACCGGGACGGGTTCGTGCTCGGGGAGGGCGCGGCCGTGCTGGTGCTGGAGGAGCTCGACCACGCCCGTCGGCGGGGCGCCGAGGTGCTGGCGCAGGTCGCGGGCTTCGCCACCCGCAGCAACGCCCACCACATGACCGGCCTGACGACGGAGGGCGTCGAGATGGCCGAGGCCGCGCGGCGCGCGCTGGACCACGCCAGGGTGGCGCCGGACGAGATCGGCTACGTCAACGCGCACGGCTCGGGCACCCGGCAGAACGACCGGCACGAGACCGCCGCGTTCCACCGGCTGCTGGGTGAGCGAGCGCACCAGGTGCCGGTCAGCTCGATCAAGTCGATGATCGGCCACTCGCTGGGGGCGATCGGCTCCATCGAACTGGCCGCCTGCGCGTTGGCCCTCGTCCACGGTGTGGTCCCGCCGACGGCCAACCTGGAGACACCGGACCCCGAGTGCGACCTGGACTACGTGCCGCACACCGCCCGGGAGCGCCGGCTGGACGTGGTGCTGTCGGTCGGCAGCGGCTTCGGCGGGTTCCAGTCCGCGGTGGTGCTGACGAGACCGGAGCGGTCGTGAGCCCCGCGCGCACCGGTTCCGCGCCCGTCGTGACCGGTGTCGGTGTGATCGCCCCGAACGGTCTCGGGGTCGGCGAGTTCTGGCCCGCCGTGCGCGATGGGCACCTGGCGCTGGCGCCGATCGGGCGGCTCGAGCCCAACCCCTACCCGGTCACCGTGGCGGGCGAGGTGACCGGGTTCGAACCGGCGGGGTGGGTCGAACCGCGGATCACCGTGCAGACCGACCGGTTCACGCACTTCGCCCTCGCCGCCGCCGACCTGGCGTTGCGCGACGCCGCGCTGGACCCGGCGGCGGTGGAGCCCTTCGAGTTCGGCGTGATGACAGCCGGCTACAGCGGCGGTGTGGAGTTCGGCCAGCGGGAGATCGAACGGCTGTGGCGGCACGGACCCGAGCACGTGGGCCCCTACCAGTCGATCGCCTGGTTCTACGCCGCGTGCTCCGGTCAGGTCTCCATCGGCAACGGCCTGCGCGGCCCGTCCGGAGTGCTGGTCGCCGACGAGGCGGGCGGCCTGGACATCTTCGCCGCCGCCGGGGGTGAGCTGCGACGAGGCGTGCGAGCCATGCTCGTCGGTGGCGCGGAAGCCCCGTTCTGCCCGTACGCGATGTGCTGCCAGCTCGGACTGGGGCTGCTCAGCACGTCCGGCGACCCGGCCACGGCCTACCAGCCGTTCACCAAGCGGGCCGGCGGGTTCGCGCCGGCCGAGGGCGGCGCCATGCTCGTCGTGGAGAACGCCGGCGCCGCGCACCGCCGGGGGGCCACCGTGCAAGCGGTGGTGGCGGGGCACGGCGCGACCTACACCGGTCGGCGGCGGTTCGACCGGTCGGCGCAGGGACTGCTGCGGGCCGCCGCGGGCGCGCTCGCCGAGGCGGGTCTGACCCCGGACGACGTGGACGCGGTGTTCCTCGACGCGATGGCCGACCCGCTCGCCGACGCCGCCGAGGCCGAGGCGTTGCGCCTGCTGCTGGGCGAGCGCGCGAGCCGAGTGCCGGTGACCGCGCCCAAAGCCGGGTACGGGCGCAGCTACTCCGCCGCGGCCGTGCTCGACGTCGCCACCGCGGTGCTGGCCCTCGAACACGGTCTCGTGCCGCCCACCCCGGGCGTGCGCGAGTGCCGGTTCGACCTCGACCTGGTCATCGGCGCCGCCCGCCCGGTCGACCTGCGCACCGTCCTGGTGCTGTCCCGCGGTGTGTACGGCGGGAACTCGGCGCTCGTGCTGCGCCACCCGGAATCACCGATCAGCGGAGGTATGTGACGTGGACACCCGACTTTCCCCCGACGACCTGGCGGCGTTGATCAGCCGGTGCACCGGGGTTCCCGTGACCGGCGAGCAGATCACCGACCCCGACCGCACCTTCGACGACCTCGGCGTGGACTCCCTCGGCCTGATGGGCGTGCTGGCCGAACTGCAACGCGAGCACGGCGTGTCCAAGAACGCCGACCTGCGACCGCACCAGTCGCCGCGCGAGCTGCTGGCCCTGCTGCCCGGGAGGGCCTGAGGATGAGCGGGCACACCGAGAACGAGATCGTCATCGACGCGCCGATGGAGCTGGTGTGGGAACGCACCAACGACGTCGAGCGCTGGCCGGAGCTGTTCAGCGAGTACGCCTCGGTCGAGGTGCTCGAACGCGACGGCGACCGCGTGCTGTTCCGCCTCACCATGCACCCGGACGCGGCCGGCAGGGTGTGGAGCTGGGTGTCCGAACGCGTCGCGGACCGGGCCACCAGGACCGTCACCGCCCGACGCGTCGAGACGGGGCCGTTCGAGCGGATGCACATCCGCTGGACCTACGAACAACTCGACACGGGCGTGCGCATGCGCTGGGTGCAGGACTTCGCGATGAAACCCGACGCCCCCGTCGACGACGCCGCCATGACCAAGCACATCAACGACAACAGCCGCGTCCAGATGGCGCTGATCAAGCGCAAGGTCGAGGAGGTCGCGTGCACCGCACCCTGATCGTCGCCCGCATGGTCCCCGAGGCCGCCGACGAGGTCGCCGCCGCCTTCGCCGAGTCCGACCGCCACTCCGGCCTGCCCGCCGCGCTCGGTGTGCGGGCGCGCAGCCTGTTCCGGTTCGGCGAGCTCTACCTGCACCTGGTGGAGAGCGACCGCCCGTTGGCGGAGGCGGTGGCCGCGCACCGCGACGACCCCCGGTTCCGGCGGATCAGCCAGGACTTGAGCCCGTTCGTCTCCGCCTACGACCCCGGCACGTGGCGCGAGCCCAAGGACGCGATGGCGCACGAGTTCTACCGCTGGGAGCGCCATGTCTGAGATCCCGGTGCTGATCGCGGGCGGGGGCGTGACCGGCCTGTCCGCCGCCGTGTTCCTCGCCCGGTACGGCCTGCCGGCCCTGCTGGTGGAGCGCCACTCCGAACCGTCGACCGTTCCCAGGGCCCGCGCCCTCAACCCGCGCACGATGGAGCTCTACCGCGCCGTGGGCTTGGAGCAGACCATCGAGCGGGTGCGGTCACCGATCGCCGACCACACCGTCGTCGCCCACGCCGAAACCCTGGCCGGCCCGGAACTGCTGCGGCTGCCCAACCGCCTCGACACCCGCCCGGACTCGCTGAGCCCGTGCCGGTGGGCCGCGATCGACCAGAACCAGCTCGAACCACTGCTGCGCGCACATGCCGTCCAGACCGGCGCGGACGTGCGCTACCACCACGAGGTGGTGGCGGTGGACAACAGGACCGACGGCATTGTCGCGGTGGTGCGCGACCACCACACCGGGCGTGAGGAGCGTGTTCGTGCCGACTACCTCATCGTGGCGGACGGCGCGCACAGTCCTGTCCGCCGCATGCTCGACGTCGGGCAGGACGGTTCAGACCTCCTGGCGCGCAAGGTCAACATCTACTTCGACGCCGATCTCCGTGAACCGCTGCGCGGGCGCAAGATCGTCGGGCTGACCGTGCGCAACCCCGCCGTGCACGGGTTCCTCACGTCCATCGACGGCGCGAAGCGGTGGCGGTTCGCCGTCTCCCTGCGGCCGGGTGACGACGTCGCGGACTTCACCGAGGAGCGGTGCGTGCACCTGCTGCGCACGGCCATCGGCGTCGACGACCTGCCGATCGTGATCGACCACGTGTCCGAGGCCCCGTGGGAGATCTCCGGCCAGGTCGCCCACCTCATGCGCGTCGGCCGGGCGTTCATCGCCGGCGACGCCGCCCACGTCATGCCGCCCGTGGGCACTTTCGGCGTGGCGACCGCCGTCCAGGACGTCTTCAACCTGGCGTGGAAGATCGCCCTGCACCACCGCGGTGTGGCCGGCGCGGGCCTGTTGGCCACCTACGAGACCGAACGCCTCCCCGTGGCCCGGCACACCACCGCACTGACCGTCGAGCGGTACGGCCTGGTCAACGGCAAGCCAGGCGACGCACGCGACAGCGCGATCCGCCAGCGGGCGACGATGTTCGGCTACACCTATCCCGAAGGCGCCTTCGTCCCGGACGGGACCCCCACTCCCCACCCGGTGGAAGACCCCGACCACCCCACCGCCGCACCAGGCTGCCGCGCACCTCACATCACCTTGGAGCACAACGGCACCGCACTGTCCACTACCGACCTCATGGGACGCGACCTGGTTCTCGTCGCCGGCCCCGACGGCGACGATTGGCAACGGGCCGCAACCCTCGCGGGCGCACGGATCGAACACCACCGCATCGGCGACACCCTGCACGACCCCACCGGCGACTTCACCCGCCGCTACGGCATCACCGACGACGGCGCCGTCCTGATCCGTCCGGACGGGTTCATCGCGTGGCGCAGCCCGGCCACACCCGATCCCGGCGTCCTGCCGGCCGTGGTCGACCAAGTGTTGTTCCGATGAACGAGCAGCCTCCCGGTGGTCACTGTGGTGGCTTCCCCGCAGTCACGATGACCGGAAGTCGAACCGTGGACCGCTACGCGTTGACGTTCCCGGTGCGGGCCGGATCGGAGGCGGTTGTAGCCGAGATCCTCTCCGGGTACGCAGCCCTTGCCGTGTGCAGGCCGGAGACGGGGTGGGCGCTGCTGGAGCGCACGTCGGACTTCATGGCGGGGCGCGTCGTGGTGCGCGTCGTGGACATCACCTGCCCTCCTTCGGACGCCGTCCGGCACCTGGCGGGGCAACCCCAGATCCAGGCGATGGAGCAGCGGCTGCGGCCACACCTGGTCCACGACCACGACCTGACCGACGAGGCGAGCTTCCGCCGGTTCCTGGCGACCGCCGTGATGCGGGTGGCGTCCGGCAACGGCCGCACCGGTCGGCTGCCGCGCAGGGCCGTCCTGTACGAGTCGCTGCCAGGGCACGCCGGCGAACTGGCCCGGCGGCTCGCCGGTATCACCGTCGTCTCCGGTGGAACCACCGTGTTCCGGCGTCGAGATCTGGTGGTGCACCTGACCGAAGCGGACGATGAGACGCCCCCGGTGCCGCTGGTGGGCCTGGTCGCGCCGTTCGCGCGGCTGGCACGGCCGATGACCCTGGTGACCGACCGTTCGGTGGGAGCAGTGGCGTGACCGCCCTCTGCACCGATCGTCGCAGGCCCGGCAGGGCGGCGTGCGGGTCGCCGGCCTTGAGGTGAGCCGGCCCGACCAGCAGCCGGAGTCGACGCGACGTCGCACGGGCCGAAGGCACGAGCGGAAAGCAACGCCCTGTCCTCCGCCCGCAGTCGCGGGCGCTGCTCGCCGAGCTGCCTGCGCAAGACCGTGAACGAGGCGCGGCTCAGGCGTTCAGCGCGGCGATCAGGTCGTCACCCGGCAACTCCACACCGAGCTGCCCACCGGGGTTGATCACCAGCACCCCACCCGCCAGCACCGCGGCCAGCTCACGCCCCGTCGTCTGCATCGGCGCCACGACCTCCGCGGGCACGTGCCCCGGTGCCGACCACACCGCCACGAACCGACGCCCGCCCGCCGTGGTTCCCATGCGCAGGTTGCCCTGCCCGTCCGTCTCCGCGATCAGGTTGGCCTCCAGCGCCGCCGTGAGCAGACGCTGCTGCGGCGCCCACCCGGCCGCGACGTAGCCCAGCACCACGTCGAGGTCCGCCAGGGGCTCGGGGACACCGCGCCGTCGCGGACCGGGGCGGTAGTGGGGATTCAGGTAGGTCTCGCCCGTCAGTTCACCGTCGGGGCCCACCGCGTACGCGCCGAACAGCGTCGCGTCCGGGATGCCGTCGATGAAGTTCGGGTTGACCTCGGGGTCGGCGCACCACAGCCAGGTGTCGGGGACCTGGCGGCGGGCCTGCTCCCGCAGCGAGTCCGTGATCTCGGGCAGGCCGGGGTGCAGGGTGAAGTCGTCGATGTGATCCGGGTACTCGGTGAACGGCTTCGGCAGGACGTAGGCGCGGACGCCCTCCGCGGTGACGGCGGTGATCAGCTTCCACGGGCCCTTGAGCCGGTAGAGGTGGTGCTCGCGGTCCGACTCGATCGGGCTCTCGTAGGCGAGGTTGCCGTCGTGGTCGCCGTAGCGGTGCACGAACAGGTCCTCGACCTGGGTCAGCCGCACACCGGTCATCGTGTCGAGCGACGGGTCCAGCTCGGAGATCACCTGGAACGGCGACTGCCACGCGGGCAGTTCCTCATCGAGCTCGAACCCGAGCGCGTCCTGGTTCAGGACGAGCTGGCCCGCCAGGTAGGCGACCGCGTTGCGGACGTCCGCGAACCTCTCCCGCTTCTCCTTGAACCCCTCATCGGCCCAGTAGACCTCGTACCAGTCGCCGTCGCGGACCAGGCACCACGCCTGCTCGCGGTGGCCGTCCAGGCTGTAGAAGCGCGGGCTGGTCTGCAGACGCGTGATCAACGGCCAGAGCGGTTCCAGCGCCTTGCGGAGCGCTGCCTCGACCTGCTGCTCGCTGAACGGCCGGCCCATCGCGAGCGCCGCCGCGCGCGCCTTCGCGATCTCCGGGACGACGGGCGGCTCGTAGCGCTGCTGGCGGATGTGGTCCACCAGTTCCAACGGCGGCGGGACCTCGTGCTTGTCCAAGTGGTAGACCACGCTCGCGGGCCACACCCAGCGGCCGTCGGTCTGGTAGCCGAGCGGCACGACCTCCTCCTCGCCGGTGACGAGGTCCGCCGCCGAGCCGCGCGACGACAGGACGACCGGCGCGCTCTCCAGGTAGCGCAGCAGCAGAGCGGCTTCCCTGCCTCCGACCATGGGCCGGTACCAGACGCCCCTGCCGTCCTCGATCACGTCGAACGCGCGCGCCAGGTCGAGCCGGGTGGTCTCCTGCGGCGGGTCCCAGGCGTGGACGCGCCCCCTCTGCTGAGCCTTGCCGGCCGCGTGCCACATCCAGTCCGGCACCGCCTCCGGCCGTCTGGGCAGGAGACGCAGTTCGTCAGCCGCGTGCGTCTCCGCGGACGTCTCGATCCGCCACTGCGGCGGGCCGTCGATCAGGAACCTGCGGGTCGTCTCGCCGTCCCGGACGAACGTGAAGCTGCCGGTGAACCAGGTGCCGAGGCTGTTGCGGAACTCGCGCACCCGGAACCGGTGCAGCCACTGACCGGCCATCGCGGGCGGCGCCCACGCGCGGGTGATGCCGTCGAGGGTGACCGTCGCCTCGTATTCCATGCAGCGGCCGAGCGCACGGCAGTGGAGCTCGACCTGTTGCCAGCCCTCAGGTGCGAGCGCGACGAGAGCGTCCTGCACCCGGTCGAGGATCGGGGTGTTCGTGCGCGGCATCGCGTCACCGGGCGGCAGCGACGGGTACTGCGGCCACGCGCCGGGGAGCGGCGGCAGCTTACGGACGACGACCAGCCGTTCGTCGCTCACGTGGCCCTGCAAGGGGTCCAGGTCGGTGAGCGTCGCACCCTCGTCGGTGACGCGCCAGATCTCCGCGCCCAGCAGCGTCTCGACCGGCGCGTCCGCGCCGGGGCCGATCCGGAACGCCCTGTCCCCGTCGATCGCGATGTCGAACTGCACCTGCTTCACTCCTTGCCGCACAACGGAAAGACGGTCACGACCGGCGGGGTTCGACGAACTCGGCCCACTTCGGCGGCCGCTTGCCCATCTCCTCCATCATCTCCAGCATGTCGCGCAGGTCGGCGACGTTCGGCGCGGTGCCCGCGAACCAGTCGCTGACGCTGTCCCACGCCCTGCGCGCGCCGTCGCCCTCCACGACGTCCCAGACTGGCGGGTCGTCCTGGTCCAGGTCGGCGCCGTCGACGACGTGGTACGCGTACCCCTGGTGCGCCGTCAGCGCGAGCAGGCCGCGCGGGTCCGCCAGCTCGTGCTCGAGGTTCGTGAGCGTGGCGACGACGTGCCGCTTGCGCTCGGCGGTCATGGCCTCGACCCCGAACGCGGTCCCCGCGAGCCACAGTCCTGATCGGACACCCATGATGCGCAACACCTCGCGCACCGCCTCGGGAACGCGGTCCACCCCCTGCTCCGCGGCCATCTGGTCGATCTGGTCGTCGGACGCGCCTGCCACGGACCCGCGCCGCAGACCGTTCGCGCACACGCGCTCGAAGATCGCGGCGATGCGCTCACCGGGGTTGTCAGTCGGTTGGTTCACAGCGGGTAAAGCCTCTCTCCAGCTCGGTTGACGACCTCCAGGCGCATGTTCGGGAAGATGCGCTCGTAGGCGAGCATGATCTTCTGGCACGACATGCAGATCTGGAACTCGGGCGGGGTTCCGTCGCGCTTGGCCGACGGCAGGTCGACCACCATGCGGAGATCGCCCGAGATGTCCGCCGCGGAGAACGGCGCGTACGTCGTGCCGTTCGCCTCGGCCCGTGCCGCGCCACGCCTGTTCAGCTCGTCGATCGCGAGGGACATGCGGTCCTGCGTGCGCTGCACCTCGCCCTTGAAGCCGTCGCGGTAGTAGTTCGGGTCTTCCTTGTCGAGCTTGTCGACCGTCTTGTTGGCGTCGCGCAGTGCCGTGTCGACCTCGTTGCGGGACAAGCCGCTGTACTCGGCGAGCTGGTGGCGCGCGAGGTCCTCGAACATCTTCGGTTCCGAGTCGTTGACCCTCGGGGTGCCGCCGCCGTCGCGCCAACCGCCGCTCTCCGGGTCGTACGACGTCGCGTTGGACGTCTCGAAGAGCCGCTCGTTCTTCGGCGGCTGCTGCGGGGCCTCCGCCGCGGGACTCCAGTCGTGCTGCTTGCCGCTGAAGTTGTAGAAGTCGGCGAACTCGCCGTCGCGGTCGCTGCGGTAGCGCGCCGTCGACAGCGTGCGCTCGTGCGGCCGGCGTTCGGCGTCCGTGCTCGGGTTCCGGCCGGTCAGCTCGCGGACCGAGTCCAGACCTTCCTCGCGCTTCTCGCGGTTGTGGTCGCGCATGTCGCGGAAGTCGTCCTCCCGCTCGCCACGCCGTTCCGCGGTCTCCGGCGCGAACTCGGGCGTCTCGTCGCCCCACTCGGGCGTGTGCCCTGGCGGGTGGGGACTTTCGTGGATCTGCTGGGAGCCGTCCGGCCCGAACGTGCGCCACTCACCGTCGGGCGGCCAGCCGGGACGCTCGTTGTCCTGCGTCCTGGTGGCGAAGAGGTTGCCGTTGTAGTCGACCCACGCGTCCGTGTTCGGCGCGGTCACCGGCGCGCCGAGCTCCTGGGCGAGCCGGGCGGCGAACCCGTCGTCCCGCCGACCCGTGTCGCACCCGACGAGGGTGATCGGGTCGCCCCGGTAGTCGGGGTTCGCGCGGATGATGTCCGCGACGTCGCGCGGGGTGAGCGGGTAGCTGCCGACGCGTGCGGAGTGCGCGCTGCCGTGCAGGTCGACGACGAACTGCCCGGGGATCCGCGGCAGCTCCCTGGCCGTGTGGAACTCGTTGCGGTCCTGCGACCTGTCGAAGATCGACATACCGGCCGGCGTGGTGTGCACGTGGTCGCGCACGTTCGCGTCGAGCTCGTCGCCGAGCGGGCCGAGGCGGTCGCTGAGCGGCTTCTGCGGCCGTTGCGGGAGTTCCTCCTCGCGGCTGCCGCGGTCCTTTTCAGACGGCGCGTCGTCGTGCCGCGGAGCCCCCGGCTCGTGCTGCGGACGGTCCGGTTCCCGGTGCGGACGCTCGGACTCGTGCTGCGGACGGTCCTGCTCGGGGCGCGGTTGACCAGGTTCCTGCGTGTCCAGGCGATCGTGCACCGGCGGCGATTCCGTGCGCGTCGGCGCGACCGCCTGCGCCGGCTGGTGCGTCGGCGGCGCGGTGTTGAGCCGCTCGGCGATGGACGGCCGCGGCATGTCCGCCGGCCGCGGCACCGGCTGCGTCGGCCCGGACTGCCGCTCGGGCACCTCGGATCTGGCCGGTGTCTCGTTCTGCCCTGGTGGCACCGGTTCCCGGCGAGGAGGCGGCTGCTCCTCGGCGCGCGGCCGCACCGGGTCCGGTGCCCCGTCCGACTGCGCGGTGGTGCCGTCGGAACCGCTCTTGTGCCCGACGAAGTCGGGGTTCGGCACGAACGGCCCGAGCACGAGCCCCTGCCCGGGCTCGTGCCGAACCTGGTGCCAGCCCTCGACGTACCGCCAGTCGATGCCGCCGGGGAAGAGCGTCTCGCTCTCGGAGTACCGGCGGCGGTGATCGCCGACGCTGTCCAGCGTCGCGTCGGTCATGATGCCGCCGGGCGCCTTGACCACGTAGACCTTGCCCTCGCCGGTGCCCGCCCGTTCGACGGCCGTGCGCTGGTCGGACGTGGTGCTGACGTAGCCGTTGGTGTCCCCGTGGACGTGCTGGAGCAGGTCCGGCTTCTCGGCGGGCGCCTTGACGTCGAACCCGCCCGCCGCCTTGATCTCCTCCGGCGACCGCGTGTCACCTCGATAGAGCGCGTTCTCGTCCCGCGTCCAGCCGGGGACGTCTCGGTGCACGACCTTCGCCGGGTCCACGCCGTAGTACGACGGGTCGACGTGCCGCATGGCGACGGGCGGTTCGCCGTCCGGCCCGGGCCGCGGCTCCGAGTAGGCCTCGTGCACCAGAGGCGGACCACTGTCCTGACCGACGCCGGCAGGCACCCCTTGGTGGGGCCCCGCCGCGGGCGGAAACCCCTGCGGTGCAACCGGTACGTTGCCGTACCCAGGTTGACGGTGCGCAGGCGGCGCGTGCATCCCCGGCGTCTGCTGGGGGGACCAGGCGGGACGGTGGGGACCAGGCGAGCCGGGCACGCCGGGGTGCATGCCCGGCCCGCCCGGCGGCGTGCCGGGACGCATCCCAGGACCACCTGGCGCCATGCCGCGCCCGCCCGGCGGAACACCAGGACCGCCAGGCCTCGCACCCGGAGGAACGCCAGGACCCCCGGGCCGCATCCCGGGAGCACCAGGAGGCGAACCGTGGCCACCGGGCGGCATGCCGGGCCGCACGCCCGGACCGGGAGGCGCACCGGGCACAGGAGGGTTGCGCCCGGGACCACCGGGGTAGGGGCCACCCGCCCCGAACCCCGCGGGCCCAGGACCGTGCTGCCCGTTGGGGTAGGGCATGCCCCGCCCCGGCCCGCCGGGAACCGGACCAGGCCCGCGCTGTGCGGGCGGCACCGGACCAGACGCGCCGGGCTGGTGCGGCGGCACGCCGGGCGGACGGCTTCGACCGCCAGGTCCCTGCCCGCCGACGGGTGGACCACCAGCCGGCCCACGCCCGTGTCCGGCTGCCGCCGGACCGCCCGCAGGCGGACCACCCGCAGGTCCACGGCCGGGTCCACCCGCCGTAGGCGCGGGCGGACCAGCGGGCCCGCGCCCTTGACCACCCGCAGTCGCATGTCCTGGCCCGACGACACCGGTGGGCGGTCCACCACCAGGCGCACGTCCCGGCCCAGCCGGCGGACCACCAGCAGGCGCACGCCCCGGCCCGCCGGCCGCCACACCCGACGGCACATGTCCGCCCATCGAACCACTCACGGGCGGACCACCGACAGGCCCGCGCCCCGCCACACCCGAGGACGGGCCACCGGCAGGCACCCGTCCCTGACCAGCCGCCCCACCGGCCGCAGGCCCACCCACAGGCGGGCCACCGGCAGGACGTCCCGGCCCACCAGCCCCTGCGCCACCCGCGGGCGGACCACCAGCCGCACGTCCCTGACCGGCAGGCGGACCACCGGCAGGCGCCATCCCCAGCCCAGTCCCACCGGGCCGAGGCGCCCCGCCCGTCCCGGGACCCACGGCCGGGCGGGGCGGGGCGCCACCTCCCGCGGGCGGCGTGCCACCGGCGGTGGACGGGCTCACCCCCGGCGTGGACGGCCGGCCACCCGGTCCACCCGGCGTCGTGGCAGCCGAAGGCCTGACCGGTGTGCCTCCGGGCGCGTTCGCGGGCCCGCCGGGCTTGTCGGACACCTTCACCGACGGCCCGGAGGGCGCGGGCGTCCTCGTGGAACCGCTGCCCGCGGAGCTCCCCGGCGACGGCGGCACCGAAGCGCGGTTCCCGGAAGAGGACGAGGACGACGAGGTGCCGGCCGTGGAGCTGCTGGATGAAGCCTGAACCGGTGCCTTCGGCTGGACGCGGTTCATCGACGACGCCACCGACTGGTCGGTGTCGCGCGTGGTGCGAGCGGTCTCCCTGGTCTTGGTGCCGGCGTTGTCCGCGGCCTCGGCCGCCTTCTCCGCACCGCCGCGCGCGGTCTGGATCGCGCGGTCGGCGTGCTGCATCGCCACCTGGCCGAACACACCCGCGCTGCCCGAGGTCGCGTTGATGTTCAGCTTGCTCGCGACGTCGGCCCTGACTTGGTCGCCTCGACCGGCGATCTTGCCGCCGAGCGACTCGACGGCGTCCGGGTCCATCCGCGTACCGCGCCCGCCGACACCGCCCGGCGAAGGCGACGAGGAGGACGGAGGCGGCGAGGACGGTGTGTTGCCGCTGTGCGAACTACCGGTGTGATGAGAGGAGGACCCCCGAGTTCGGCCGGTCATCAGGCGTTGGCAGGCGGCATGTCGTAGGGCTTGACGGCGTCGTACGCGGTCTTGGCGTAACCGCCGTACTCCGCGAACCGCTCAAGCCCCTTGACCAGGCCTTCCATCTTCTCCGCCAGCTTCGCCATGCGCCCGCCGAAACGCGCCATCGCGGACGCCAGCTTCGACAGCCGACCCGCGATCTTGGTCGCCATCATCGCCGCGCGGGTGCCCGCGTACCCGGCGAACGCGGCGATCGAGCTGCCCAGCGTGACCACGGCCGACGCCGCGGCGATGAGCGCGCTCGCGATCAGCTCACCGATCAGGTCGGAGATCCAGCCGAACACCAGCGACCGCAGCTCGCACACGAGCGCGCCGGACAACGCGTAGATCGCGGCGGTGCCGTCCATGGTCTTGCCGAGCGCGTCGTACTCGGCGGCCATCTGCTCCATCTCGCGCCTGAACGCGTCCCCCGCCTCCCCCTCCCAGTCGGAGACGGAACGCAGGTCCTCACGGTGCTCCTGCGCGACCACCTTCATCTGCAGAGCCGCCTGCTTGAGCTGGTCGGTGTTCGCGTTGATCTCGTCGGGGTTGCCCAGCAACGCGTCCAGCGGCTCGCGCAGGAAGTCCACGTGCTCCAGGAGCCACCCGACACCGGCCGACGCCAGCATGCCCAACGGGTTCGCCATCGTGGCGACCACGTCCACCACCACACCGGCACCACCGAGCGCGACGTCGATGACGTCAGGCCCCTCGCCCTCGGACTCCGAGGTCAACGAGTCGACGAAGCCCGCGACGCTGTCCACCACACCCGCACCGGTGGACCACGTGGTCGTGCTGTTCTCCTCTGCCACCGCTCCCCCAGCCGGTCTCAGTGCTTCTTGAAGATCGAGTCGCCGCCGAAGTCCTCGTCGTCGTCAGGACGAGGCGCGGGACGACGCACAGGCGGAGGAGGAGGCGGTGCCGCAGCGGCACGTTCCTCGTACTCCTCGTTGAACGCGTACCCCGCGGGCTTCGGCTGCTCCTCTTCCTCCGGCGGCGGCAGGTACTCGGTGATCATGCGGTAGGTCTCGGACCCGGTCCCCTCCACCGCACCGAACGTCTCGGCGACCTTCACAGCCGCACCGCGCTGCGCCTTGCGCGCGATCTCCAGGATCTCGCCGGACAGCTGCCCCGGCGCCTTCCGCATGGCGTCCGCGGTCAGCTCGAGCCCGGTCAACGCCCCGTTGGGCGCGACGCTGACGATGATCGACCCGTCCTTCGACGAAGCGGACCCACCAGCCTGCGCCAGCCCTTCCTGGACCGCGGCGGCCTTGGCCTGCGCCTCGGCGATCTTCGCCTCGAAGTCCCGCATCCACTCTTCGGGCGTCTTCACCAGCACTCCACCTCACGCTCGACCGTTCGGTCCAAAGGATTCCACAACCCCGTCGGACGTGTTGACCGAACGGCCGGAAAGACGCAAGTCGCACTCGCGAGGGAAGCGCACACCCGCAGCAGCGACGGCTGACGACCCCACCTGGCGGCCCACCCGTCACGGATCGGCCCGCCGGAGATATCCGGAGGAGTGGCGTTCACCGGATGCGAATCTGTGGTCACCACGGGAACGCAAGGAGGTCGTACTCGGCGAGCCTGGGAGCACGGAGTGGGCGGAGATCGGGAGCAACTCCGCGCGTCGAACATGCCGGAACAGTCCTCTATGGACCCCGCCTGACCCGCGCTGACCTGCAAGATTGTTGTTCTTGCAGGTCAGCGCGGTACCCGTGCCATAAGTCACACCGAAGAGGTCACTGATTCGATCCCAGTATCGCCCACAGCGTGTTTTACCAGGTCAGAGGACTTGTCGGAGGATCCCGTCGGCAGGTTCTTTGCGTTGCGTTGGGAGCAAATTGAGAGCACGGGCTCCCCACCAACTCGCCGGACCAGCCCGAAGTCTTGTCACCGAGATTCTCGAATTTGCAGGTCAGCAAGTACACCCAGGTCAGCAAGTACACCACTGCGGCATCGCAAGTGGCCTCTTCGTCATCGCCTAAGCGCTCACCAGCAAGGAGCATCGCCGGCGCTCTGGCCGCCCAGGTCCGCCCGGCGCGCGTTCAGTCCGGCGCCTCGATCATGGCCGGAGCCAACGCCTGAGTGCGATGGGGATCGTGGCGGAGCCACAACTGGAGTCGAACCTGGGATCAAAGCGTAAACGGGTGAGACCCCGTCCAGGCCAGAAGGGTCCTGCCACGTTGCCGGGCTCCTGTCTCATCGAGCTCGCATATCGGCAACGCGTGAAACTGACCTCCTACCGACGGGTGGATCGAACCTCGTCGACAGCAGGGAGTGCTCCACGTGGAGGACCAGGCGGAGATCCGCCGTCTTCATCGAGATGTGTGATGGTCTCGCGTTCGGGTGAGCGCTGGTGGTCGAAGTCCGAACTCTTCCAGGGACTTGCGCGACGGGAACCGCGCCGCGCGGATGCGCCGCTCACCGCCGTGCGACTCGCGGGCGGCGACCTCGCGCTGCATCGGCCGCCAGGAACTCCTCGTGCGTCCAGGACGCCGCCCGCGCCGCTCGACCGTCCCGGCCAGCGGCGGCGCTTTGATCGCCCGTGTGGGGTAGGCGACCGCGCCGAAACCGAAGCCGCGGCTGGGCGGGAACGAGGTCTCCGGACAGCCATTGGCCCGCTCGGGATCGGCCGGACGACAATGACCTTGATCCCGAGCGTGCAGCGGAAGGCGTTCATCGACTCGGTCAACAGTTACCGCTGCAGGCGGCCACCGCGGCCTCGATGACCTCAGTGACCATGTCGGCGCCGATGTGCTCGGCTACGCTGTAGCCGAGCGCCCTGCGGAGTGCCCGTCCCGTATCGCGCACAGGAAACATCTCGCCCTCACCACGGGACAGATACGTGATGTCGGTCGGCCACACGGCGTTCAGCTGGCTCTGGTCGAACTCGCGCTCGACGAGATCCGACGGGAACGACGCGGACGGGTCGGTCGCGGTCATGCGTAGCATGTGCCCGTCTCAATAAGTGGAGGCCTCAGTCTCGGTGAGGACGTGCCGTTCCGGCCCGATCAACGGCGGGTTGAACGTGCAGATGAGCCGCATGCCTTCGATTGAACGCAACAGGTGCGTCTCACCGCGCTCAGGCGCGTACATCGTCCCGACGCTGATCGGGTACGAAACGCCGTAGACGATCACCTCTCCCCGGCCCTCGACGCAGTAGCACGCCTCGAAGTGGTTGTCGTACCGCAGAATCGAGCTGGTACCCGGCGCCACCAGGGTTTCCGTCATGGAGAAGCCACGGCCGTCGGCGGCGAGGAGCAGTCTTCTGCTGTAGCCGTTGCCCCATGCGACATCGCGGTCACCACCGATCAACTCGCCAACAGTTCTCACCAGCACTGCGTCCCCCCTCAGCGGGCCCGGCGCCCGCCTTGTGCTTCAGACCGCGACGGGCACGGACAACGACTCGAGCCGACGCTGCATCTCCAGCGCCGCAGGAAGATCCTCTGCCACGAAGCAGCACCGGACCGTGCCGTTCAACCGGGTCAGATCGAGCCCCAGCACGACGCCCGCTCGCGTGGCCGGGTCGAGCGCCAGACCGGATCGGTCGAGCACGTCCACGGCGGCACCGAACGACGGAACCCGCCAGCCACCCTGTTCCAGAACCACCCGGTCCCCCAGGCGCTCGCGGCCACCGGCGCATTCGGCGATGGCGATGTGGAGATGGGAGCAACCGGTGATCCTCGCGTTCATCTCGGTGAACAGCAGTTCACCGTCGGGCGTGAGGATCGCGTCCGGGGAAAGCACGCCCCGATAACCCATGTCGCGGAACGGTTCGCACATCCGCCGCCCCAGTAGGAGAAGCTCGGCGAGCTGTTCGGGCGAAGGCGGCTGCGCGGGCAGGATGATGCCGGACAACACCGGCGACATCATCATTTCGCCGTTGCCGATCAGCTCGATCCCGTCGTCGGTGATCAGGTACTCGCCGTAGAGCGCGACCGAGTCCTCGTAGTAACGCTCGACGACGAGCCGGTCGTGCCGGTCACCGGTCAGCCAGTTCCACCGGCGCGCGACGTACTCCTCGACGGCGGCGCGGTCGGTGACGTGGACGACCTCACTGGCGCCGAGCGGCCGGACTCCCGCACGCCGGCTGACCACCTCGTTGCCCAGGCCACCGATCTGATGCTCCTTCTTGAGGATCACCGAGTGCCCGTCGGCGAGCAGGCTCTCGATCGCCTCCACCGCGTCTCTCCTGTTCGTCACGACCGCGCCCGGAGCGATCGGCACGCCGATGCCCGCGGCGACCGCACGGAACACCGCCTTGCTGTTGATCAGCGTCGTGCCGCTCTGGCCGGCGAAACGGGCGCCAGGAAGCTTGTCCTCCGCGCCCAGTGCCCTCGCCACGGCGACGACGGCAGGATCCGGGTGGACGGGAATGATCTCCCGCAGTGCCCGCCCGTCCAGCACGTTCCGCAGTTCGGCCAGGAATCCGCTGTCCTCCAAGCGATCCGGCGACAGGAGGTGCTCGCCCAGCTCTCCTGGCGGAGGAGTGACCAGTCGCAAGGACGACCGCCGCATGCCCCGCAACGACATCACGTAGTCGAGGAACGCGTCCTCCGGCATCCTCGGCAACACGACCACGTCGCCGTCGCCGGCGAACCACACCATCCGCTGCGCACCGATCCCGGCGGACACGCGTTCTTCCTCGGTCTGCGCCGACAGGATGCCGACCATGTCCTCGGTCCGGTTGTTGCTGATGTACAGCGTCGTCATGCCGATCCCCCCGACGGAGTGGTCTCCGGATCGTGTCCGAGACGCGTCGTGAAGGTGTCCCCCACCGTTCGGCAGACCACCGCCACCGGCGGCACTTCTCAACGGGAACGGCGAAACCCCTCAGCCACAACGGAATGCGTCACCAGCAACAGAGCCCCCGGAGTCCGCGCGACGCGGACCCGGCCGAACGTAGGCAACTTCGCACTGGGCGTCAAGCGTTCCGATCACCGACGCGCGGATGCCGACAGCGGTTTCCTGCCCCTCCGGTGTTCAAGTGATCGATTCTGCGGTTGCACGCTTCGTCGGCTCCGCGCAGGCTGATCCCGCTAACATCTGCCGGGCGAACAGCCGTCGAGGCCGGTCACCTGGGGGGATGAAGTGCTCACGAAAACACGTGCCGAACTCGCGGCCCTGGTCCTCGCCAACGCCATTTCGGCGTGTGGCACCGCCATGACGTTCCTCGCCGTCCCATGGTTCGTCCTGCACACGACCGGCAGTGCCGTGCAGACCGGTCTGGTGGCCACCGCGGAAACCGCCGGACTCGTTCTGAGCTCCGCGATGTCCGGCCCACTGATCGACCGGTTCGGCGCGCGGCGGTCCGGGATCACGGCGGACGTCGTCGCTTTCGCGGCGGTCGCGGTGATCCCCGTGCTGCACCACCTCGGCCTGTTGGCGTTGTGGCACATCGTGGCTCTCGCACTGCTGCTCGGCCTGAGCCGCGCACCGGGCGACGCGAGCAGGGTGACGTTGCTGCCGTCGATCGTGAGCAGGTCCAGCACTCCCATGGAGCGGGCGGCGAGTGCGTACGAGGGAGCCACGCGCGGCGCACGAATGCTCGGTGGCCCACTGGCCGGTGTGCTCATCGTGTGGCTCGGTGTGCCACCGGTGCTTGTGGTCGACGCGCTGACGTTCCTGCTGTGCGCCGCGCTGGTGCGGTTCTGCGTGCGGCCCGACGAGACGCGGGAGCGGCCGACCGGTCGATACCTCGCCGAACTGGGCGAGGGGCTGCGCACCCTGCGCGGAGACCGGCTCGTGCTGGTCTTCGTGATCATGACCATGGTCACGAACCTGCTGGACGCCGCACTCGTGGTCGTCATCCTCCCGGTCTACGCGAGCGAGGTCCTGCACAGCAGTGTCGCGCTCGGCCTGCTCGTCGGTCTCCCCGCGGGAGGGGCACTCGCCGGAGCGACGCTCTTCGGCTGGCTGGGACCCAGGTTGCCCCGATGGCAGACCTTCGCCATCTGCTACCTCCTCATGGGGTGTCCTCGTTTTTTCGTGCTGCTCGCCGAGCCCGGACTGCCCGTCCTGATCGTGACGATGTTCGCCGCAGGCATCGCCGGAGGCGCCATTAACCCGATCATGACGACCGTGGAGTACCAACGCATTCCCGAGGACAAGCGAGGCCGGGTCCTGGGTGCGGGGGCGGCCGGGGCCATGCTCGGAATGCCCGTGGGCACGGCTGCCGCGGGTGTTCTCGTCACCACGGCCGGGTTGCACGGCACGATCGCGTTGCTCGGCACGATCTACCTCGCCGCGACGCTCACCGTCTTCGTGTTCCCGGTGTGGCGTGAGATGAACGCTGCCGAACAAGCCGCTGTCACTTCTGGAACACCATCGGATCAGCCACACTGACGACGATCCGCCTCGGCCGCTCCGCAGGCAGCAGCGAGGCGGCGAGCGCGCTGCGCACCCGGCGTGCGGTGTCCGTTCCCCCGTCCGCGACGACGACCTCCAGATCCAGGTGCACCTCACCGTCCTCTGTGGATTCCACTCGAGGTGTGCAGCTCAGCACCCCGGGAACGGCGGCTGCCGCCTGCCGTACCGTGGTCAGCGACACCTTCTCACCCCTGACCACCACGAAGTCGGACTTCCGGCCGCGGAAGTACAGGTAGCCGTCGTCGATCCAGAACACGTCACCGGTCGCGATCACACCCGGCCGTACGAAGGGCTGCGCGGCTCCGATCTTGCACACCAGCACCGTGTCGGACTCGACCAGCAGTTCGCCCTCGGACGCTCCGTCCCGGATCGACGCGCTCACCCCCGGCATCGGCAGGCCCACCGACGAGTGCCGCCGGGCCGGCTCCGCGTGCGCGGCCAGCGTGGAGACGCGCGGGCCGGCCTCCGTGAGGCCGTAGGTGAGGTAGAGCTCACCCTGCGGATGCAACGCCAGCAAGCTCTGCACGTGGTCCGCGTTGATCTGGTCGCCTCCCACGGTGAGCGCTCGCAACACCCGCGGCAGACGATCTCCGGCCACCAGCAGCGATCGCGCCATCGTCGGCGTGATCGACGACGACGTGCAGAGGTGTCCTTTCAGGACGGAAAGGAAGGAGGGCGGTGCGAACGGTGGCCCGGTGACCACGAGACCGGCTCCGGAAACCAGCGCCGCGAACACTTGGGCGACCATCGCGTACGAGTAGTGCAGCGGCAGCGTGACCAGCACGACGTCATCGCGATGCAACTCCACTGATAGTGCGTGCCGAGAAGCATTGCGCAGCAGCGAACCGACCCGGTGCACACAGGCGCTGTAGCTCCCCGACGTGCCAGAGGTGAGCATCAGAACGTCACCTGGCGCCACGTCGCTGTGTGGTCCGCGATCGACCACGATCACCTGAGCCGAACCGATGCGACGCGCCGACCCGACGCCCCGCACTGCGGCATGCGCCCGTTTGGTGATCAGCGCCTTCGCACCGACCCGGCGGAGCAGTTCGGCGAGCCGCGCGGACGGTGTCGCCGGCGAGACGGCGAGTGGCACCAGTCCCGACACCAGGACCGCGAAGTAGTGGCTGAGCAGTTCGGCTCCGTTGGCCAACGCCAGCACCACCACACCGCCGGCAGGCAAGCCGAGCGTTGCCATGTCCTCCAGGACGTCGTCCAGTACTGGCCGGTCGTGGCCGGGATCGTCCACACGCGACAGAAATGCTTCGACCACGTCCCTGGTCAGCGCGAGCTCGGCGGACAAACCACACGCTCCTCCAACCGTTCCGGCGGCGACGCCAGGAGCACCGAGCAGAGGTCGACAGGCTTGCCTTCGCCGACGATCGCGCAGTTCACCACGTGCTCCCCCGCTTCCGTCACGAAGTGCGCGGCGAGCACCACGTACCGCGCGGCAGCCGAGTCGAGCCAGCCGCGCACCACCGCTACACCGGCGCCGAGTGCGGCCGCCGGACTCGTCGACAACACCAGCGAGGGGCCGCGGAACCGCCGTCTGATGCACGTGAGGCCTGCCAGCACACCGGGGTTGGCACCGGCGAAGCGCAACGGTGACACGCGTCCTCGCGCCGCGCCCAGGCCGATGGCGTGCATCGTGCCGGTGGTCGCGACCTCGCTGATGACGACGACGCCCACCTCATCGCTCACCTCGCCCACCTGGTCGCCGGCCTGCCCGAGCGCTCGGTCCACGGCCTCCGCGACGAGCCACGCGACCGAGTCCGCGTAGAACGACGGCGCGTTGTGGTCGAACACCGCGGGGTCCACGACGATGAGCGAGCCCAGTCCCAGCACGGGATCCATCACGGCGTCCCGGTGAACACCAGGCAGGTGTTGAACCCGCCGAAACCCAGGGTGAGGCTGACACCGGCGGCACCACGGAACGGGCGGGCCGCACCGGCGGCCACCTCCGGCACGAGAACGGCGATAGGCTCAGCAAGTCCGAGCACGGGCGGGACCACACCCTCCCTCAAGGCGAGGATCACGGTGATCGCCTCGATCGCGCCGGTGGCACCGAGGCTGTGGCCCAGCGCTCCCTTCGTGCCGAACACGAGCGGCCCGGGAGGCAGGCCGGTGAAGATCCGCGACAGAGCCGTGGCCTCCGTCGTGTCGTTCATCGACGTACCCGATCCGTGCGCACTCACCACCGCGATGTCCGCCGGCGTGAGGCCGCTGCCCCGCAATGCCCTGTCCACCGCCAGAACGATGCTGTCCCCGGATTCGTCCGGGCTGGTGAGGCCGCTCGCGTCGTTGGCGGAGCCGGCCCCGGCGAGCCGCGCGTGCACCGTCGCCGAGCGCGCTGCCGCGGACGATTCGGACTCCAGCACCACGAAAGCCGCGCCCTCGCCGAGCACCATGCCGTCGCGGTGCTGGTCGAACGCGCGCAGTTCGCCGGTGCTCATCGTGCCGAGCGCGCTGTGCCCCAACCGTTTCGCGGGCGTCACGACGTCGGCGCCGCCGCACACGCACATGTCGCAGATGCCCGCACGGATGAGCTCCGCACCTATCAGGAGCGCGTCCGAACCCGCCGAACACGCCGTGGCGACGGTCACCGGTGGGTTCGGGTGGCCGAGCCGTTCGACCGCACTGGTCGCCCAGCTGTCGACCGTGCCCTCTGCTCCGTCGAGGTTTCCGGCGTAGCTGGAACCGAGCACCACCATCACGCGCGGATCACCGACTGTCAGACCGGCGTGCGCGAACGCGCTCTCCAGTGTGCTTGCCGTGAGGGTGATCTGGCGTTCCGCCGGCGGATCTGGTGCGGGTGGCGCAGCGACCATCGCCGCGGCGGTCGTGCGCAACGCGTGCCGCGAGGGAACCGGCCGGACCCCGCACCCGCCCGCCAGCAAAACGGCCCACACGTCGTCCAGTCCGGTCCCCAGCGGGGTCGTCCACGCCATGCCCGTCACCACGGGCGGAGCCGACGACCGGGTCGTCACCACAGTTGCGCGCCCAGCTCGGCCACCGGCGTCCTCGTCAGCGTTCCCTTGAACAGGGCGACCGTCCGGTCGTCGACCCGCGCCGTCGCGGAGAAGAAGAAGGCCTTGCCCATCAGGCGGTCCACCCGGACATCGAAGAACACCTGGTCTCCGGGCACGACGACCCTGGTGAACCGCGACTTGACCGAGCCGATCAGGGTGATCTCGTCATCGTCCAGCCGGGAGGTGGACAACTGGTACAGAACGATCCCGGACTGGGCGAACGCCTGCATGAGGTGGCTGCCGGGGAAGATCGCACGGTCGGGGAAGTGTCCCGCGACGCAGTCCAGCGCGCCGGACACCGACAACACGCTCACCAGCCGGACTCCTGGCTCGTAGTCGGTGACCCGGTCGATGTAGATCATCGGGTGGCGATGCCGCAACCACTGCTTGATCTCCGAGAAACCGAGTGTGCGGGCGGTTTCCACGAGCTGGTCAGTCATGTCCCGTCAGTCCTCTCCAGGCCTGGCGAACGGGCGCGGGAAGTGCGGTGGGGCGCCCGTTCGACCGCTCCACCGCCGCCAGGAAGACGCGTGCGTCGACGAGTACGGTGCGTTCACCGCCGTCAGCGGCGCGATACAGCGATCCGCACGCGCGGATCTGCGTGCCGCCCACGTGCTCGAGTCCGATCTCGGCGGTGAGCACGTCGCGATAGCGGGCCGGGGCGCGGTAGGCGATCTTCAGCTCGGTGACGACGAGTTCGATCTCCCGCGCGGCAAGTGCGGCCAGGCCGTGTTCCGTCGATTCGAGCAGGTCCAGCAGCGCGCTCTCGACCAGCGACGCGTAGCGGGAGAAGTGCACCACTCCGGAGGCATCGGTGTCGACGTGCTCCACCTGGTGCCGCCACGCCACCGGAACCGGCGTCGTCACGACAGGTCCTCGAACACCCTGGTTCCCGCGCACAACCGGTCGACGATCAGGTCGGCTTGGTCGGCAGTGGTCACGAGCGGCGGCGCGATGCGCATTGCCGGGTGCACGTAGCGCAGCCCGTGCGAGCGCCGGCCAGCTCCGGCCATGAACTCCACGTAGACGCCCGCCCTGACCAGTTCCGTGCGCAACGCGCCGAGCTTGCCCGCGGCCTTGCCGGTGAGCTCGACGCCGTGCAGCACACCGATACCACGGCTCTCCGCGTAGATCTCCGGAAACCGCCGCACGAGTCGTGTTCGCAACGCGTGCGACAGGTGCTCGCCCACCGCTTTCGACTGTTCGAGCAGGCCTTCCGCGACGATGTGGGCCAGCCCGTCGTTGATCACGGCGCACGTCAGCGGACGCAGATCCGACGTGGCGACGGCACCGGTGGCGCGCACGCCCAGCTCGCTCCGCGCGAAGACCATGGATGTCGAGAGCGCTCCCATGCCGAGGCTCTTGCCGATGACCGTGATGTCGGTGTGCACGGGAGCGCCTTCGTCGACCATCGCGAAGAACCGGCCGGTCTTGGCGAAGGTGAGGACTTCGTCGGCGACGAGCAGAACCTCGTCCCGCACGCACAGATCAGCCAGGGTGCGCAGGTAGCCGGGTGGTGGCAGGAGAATCCCCGCGTCTCCCTGCACCGGTTCCACGAACACCGCGAGCAGCCGGTGCGCGTTGGCCGCGAAGAAGTCCCGGAGCAGGGCCACGTCGCCGAACGGAACGTGTTCGACGCGGAGACCGTCCTCACCCGTCGGCAGGCCGGGCAGTCCGACGCGGTAGTGCCTGCGGTTGAGCAGGGGCAGCAACCCGTCGGTCCAACCGTGCCAGGCACCTTCGAACACCAGGATGGTGTCCCGCTGCGCGCGCTCGGGCCGGTACCGCAGTCGCCGCCCGTCGAACCGCGACTCCAGCACCAGCCGCAACGCGAGCTCGACACCTTCCGAACCCGAGTTCCGCCCGCTCACACGATAACGGCCCTCGGGAAAGTGGTCCCGCCACAGGCCTTCCGCGCCGAGCAGCCGCTCCAGCAACCTCGCCCGTTCCAGCGAGCCGACCTCGTCGGTGACGTAACCGGATTCGCCGAGGCCGCGATCGAGCGCACCGCGGACAGCGGGATGGCCCGCGCCCAGACACGCGCTGCCGTAGCCACCGCTGGCATCGATCACCGAGAACAGTTCGCCGTCACGGCTCAGATCCGCCATCTCGATCTCGACACCACTTGCGCGCACGCTGCTGAACGGCAACCGTGCACGGCCGTAGTGGTTGAGGTGGTGTTCCTGCGCGAACCGCAGACTCCGCAGGTCCGCGCCGCCGAGGGAAACCGTCATGGCTCAGCGCTTCTCGGCGGACTTCGCGAGATCCTGCCGCGCCGACACCCGGCGTTCCACCAGTGCCACGACGCTCGCGATCGTGCCGAAGTTCTCGGGGTTGAACTCGTCGTCCGGGATGGTGATGCCGAACCGGTCCTCGCACTGCACCCGCAGTTCCGCGAAGCCGAGCGAATCCAGCCCGTACGCGTCGCGCAGGCTGTCGTCAGGATTCATCTGGTCCTTCGGAACCTCGACGAACACCTCGGACGCGAGAACTTCCTTGATGGTGTGGATGATCTCCATAGGCCCTCCCCCAAGAGCAGCAGTGCACCGAAGCTAGCGAGCACGCCGAACCGGTGTCAACAACGACCGATGGTCGGATGTGGACCGTCCAACCTCAGTGCGGTGTTTTGTTGGCCCGCAGGGCACAACGGCGCTAGGTTCGGACCGGCGAGCAGAAGCCGGCACGTCCGGTAGCACGCTATGGGGGGAACTTCATGAGGTACACCAAGCATTTTCGATCGATGCTGTTCACTCCGGCGACGGCGGTGGACCGGTACCGGAGGTGCCACCAGTCCAGCGCAGACATCTGCGTGGTGGATCTGGAGGACTCGGTCGCCGCCGCGGACAAGGAGATCGCGCGCAGGGACGCGGCCATGTTCTTCTCCGCTCCGTCGGCCGCGGCACGCCGTTGCGCGGTGCGGGTCAACGCGGTCACCGAGCCAGACGGGCTGCGGGATCTGGTCGCGTTGCTCGACTACGAGGTGCGGCCGAACATCGTGGTCGTCCCGAAGGCCGAATCGGCCAGGGACGTCGAGATCGTGGAGCAGGTGCTCGGTGGCGGCCGCGCGGATCTCGAGATCTGTGCGGTGATCGAGACTCCGCGAGGGTTGGAGAACGCCCTCTCGATCGCCGAGGCCTCCGAATCCCTGCGCGCACTGATCTTCGGTGCCGCCGACTACTCGTTCGCCGTCGGGGCGCGGCGCACATGGGAATGCCTGCTGTCCGCGCGCGCACGGGTGGTCAACAGCGCGCGGGCGGCGAACATCGAGGCGGTCGACTCGCCCGTGTTCGAGTTCGCCGACCTGGATGCTCTGCGCTGGGAGGCACCGCTGTCCAAGGACCTGGGCTTCAGCGGCAAGGCGGCGATCCACCCCGGCCAGGTGCCCGTGATCAACGACGCCTTCTCGCCGGACGCGGACGTGCTCGCGCTGGCACAACGGATCGTCACGGCGGGCAAGGCGAACGGCCGTGCCGTGACGTCCGTGGACGGGGTGATGGCGGGTCGGCCGTTCTTCGATGCGGCACAACGACTTCTTGACGAGTTCGAACCACCCGCCGAGTCCGCGTCGCGGAGCGCCGGCAAAGGAGAAGCATGGGCATGAGCGTGCACACCGCGGCAGGGGTCGTGGGACCTCGCCGATACCGCAACAACGAGAAGATGCTCGCATTGGCCGACCCCGTCTGGCAGGCAGCCGCAGACGAAGGCCTGCTCAACCTCGACGTCGAGGTCGCGGGCAACCGGCTCGTCGACACCGGCCGCGGACACGAGTTCGTGAACCTGTGCTCGTGCTCGTACCTGGGGCTCAACCGTCACCCGGCGGTCATCGAAGGCGCGGTCGAAGCGTTGCGGGCAGAGGGTTCCACCGCGCTCTCGGTCTCCACGACCCGCGTGCGCCCCGCGATGCTGACCCGCCTGGAGGACGAGCTCGGCGACCTGTTCGGCGGCACCGCGCTGGCCGGCCTCTCGTGCAGCGCCCTCACCTCGGGGATCCTGCCGCTGGTCGCCTCCGGCCATCTCGCTCCGGATGGTCCCCGGGTCATGGTTTTCGACAAGATGAGCCACTTCTGCATGTCGTATGTGAAGCCGGTGTGCGCGGACGAGAGTCTGGTGCTGACCATCGACCACAACGACCTCAACCAGCTCGAGGACATCTGCCGCAAGTACCCGTCCGTCGCCTACGTCGCCGACGGCGCGTATTCGATGGGTGGCACGACGGCGCTGGAAGGCCTGCTGGAACTCCAGCAGCGCTACGGCCTGTTCCTGTTCTTCGACGACTCGCACTCTCTTTCCGCGGTCGGACAGCGCGGCGAGGGCTTCGTGCGCTCGCGGATCGAGCCGAACCCGCTGACGGTGATCGTCGCGAGCCTGCACAAGGCGTTCGGCGCCAAGGGCGGCGTCGTGCTGCTGGACAGCCCGCGGCTGAGGGACTTCCTGCTGCGCCACGCCGGAGCGATCGCCTGGTCCCAGAACATGGGGATGGCCGACGTCGGCGCGGCACTGGCGAGCGCCGCGATCCACCGCTCGCCCGAACTCGGTGAGCTGCAACGAAAGCTGCGGAGCAACGTCGCCCTGTTCGACGAACTGCTGCCCACTCCGTTCGCGGGCGACGGCATGAACATCCGCTTCGTCGAGGTCGGCGACGCCGACCTCGCGGTCGCCCTCTCCGCCGGCCTGTACGAACGCGGCTTCTACAGTTCCGCGGTCTTCTTCCCGATCGTGGCGCGCGGCCACGCGGGCATCAGGATCATGGTGAGGGCGGACCTGGCGCACACCCAGATCACCCAGTTCGCTTCCGCCGTCCGGGAGCTGACCGCATGACCACCGAGCCACGTCCGGCGCCCACCGGATACGAGCGTGTCGGCGACAACAGGTACCGGGAACTCCTGGGGTTCGACTACGAGGGGTTCGTGGTGGGTGCGGTCTTCGAGCACCGGCCGGGTCGGACGGTCACCGAGATGGACAACGTCCTGATGAGCACGCTTTGCATGAACACGTCACCGTTGCACATCGACGCTGCCCACTGCGAGACCACTCAATGGGGCCGGCCGCTGGTGTCGAGCCTGGTGACGTTGAGCATCGTGAGCGGCATGAGCGTGCGCAGCACCAGCGGGCAGGCCGTCGCCAACCTCGGCTGGGACTCGATTCGCCTGCACCACCCCGTTTTCGCCGGTGACACGCTCTACGCCGAAAGCGAGATCATCGCCAAACGGCCGTCCGCCAGCAGACCCGGTCAGGGAATCGTGACGGTGCGTACCACCGGTTCCACCGCCAAGGGGGACGTGGTGCTGACCTTCGAACGGAGCTTCCTGGTTCCGCTGCGCGAACACAGCGGGGAACACAGCGGAGACCAGTAGCGCTACTGACCCGCCCACGTGCGGCGCACGTCGACGAGCACCTTGCCCGTGGTCTCCCGCGCGGCCATCGCCTCGTGCGCCGCACCGATCTCGTGCATCGTCACCACGCGATCGACCGCGGCGACGATCTCGCCCCGCAACGCCATCCCGAACACCTCTCCCGTGACCTTCTCGTACAACGCGCGGTCCTCGATGACGTGCCGCATCCAGAACCCGAACACGCCGACGGACGGCACCCCCAGGTCGTCGTCGATCGACAGCTGGTCGGGACCGGGGTACCGCGAGCCCACCGACACGACCCTGCCGAACGGACGGAGAAATCGGAGCGCGGCCCTCATCAGCGGCCCTCCGACGGTGTCGATGACGAGGTCTGCGCCACCGTGCGTGGCCTCGCGCACCTCCTCGGCCAGCCCGGGTGACGCCGGATCGAACGTGACGTCGGCACCGAGCGAGGCGACGAACGCCCGCTTCGGCCCGGTTGACGCGATCCCGACGACCGGGCCCGCGCCCAGAGCCTTCGCCACCTGGACCGCGAGGTGTCCCACTCCTCCCGCGGCCGCGGTGACGACGACGCTCTCCCCCGGCCGGATCCGGCCGGCCGCCGTGAGCGCCGCGTACGCGGTGCCGCCCTGCTCGAGCAGGGCGGCCGCCTGCAGGTCGTCGATCCCGTCCGGGATCACGACGGCGTGCGCGTCCCGCACCGCGGCGACCTCCGCATATCCGCCGCCCTCGCGCAGCAGGGCGGCGACCCGGCGTCCGTCGGACCGGCGGACACCTGCGATCTCCGCCCCCAGCACCGCGGGCAACGGCCGCGCGGGAACACCGGTCCGATGGCTCAGATCGGCGAAGTTGACACCGGCGACCGCCACGTCCACCAGGCTCTCCCCCGCCGCGACGGCTGGCTCCGGTACCGACTCGACGCCGAACACGCCGGCGCCGCCGAATCGACGGATCACCACCGCCCGCATCGCTCAGCCCTCTTCCCGCGTGCATTCGCCGGCGTTCCGCCGCTGTGCGAGTGCGCGCTGTTCGCAGTCGAACGCGGCCGACGGCCTCGGATGATCACCGAACGACACCGCTCTCGCGGATCTGCTCGCCGGCGAACGCGCGGAACCGGTTGAGCCCTTCCTCGATCTGGCCGGGCGCCAACGCACTGCAGGACAGGCGCAGCTGATGTTCGCCGCCCGAGCCGCGGTAGAAGTGGCTCATGGGTGTCCACAACACCCGATGTCCGCCCGCTGACCGCTCCAGCGCTTGGTCGTCCGCCACGAAGGGCACGTCGACCACCACGAAGAACCCGCCCGCGGGTGTGTTCCAGGAAAGCTCCCCACCGGGGAACCGCTCGGCGAGCCCGTCCAGCAGCAGGCGGCGGTTGCGCCGGTAGACATCGCTCTCCCGCTTGGTCGCCGCGACGAGGCTGTAGTCGTGTTGAAGCAGCTTGCCGCCGACGACGGCCTGTGCGAGCGGGGAGGTGTTGACGGTCGTCATGCTCTTGATCTTCGAGAGCTCGTCGGCCAGCACCCCGCCGCCCGACACCGGTTGGTCGGCGACCACATAACCGATCCGGGCACCGGGGAAGCAGGTCTTCGCCAGCGAGCCCAGATAGACCACACGTGTGTTCTCGTCCAGCCCCTTGAGCGTCGGCGGCCGCTCGTCGTGGTCGCCGAACAGGCCGTACGGGTTGTCCTCCAGCACCAGGAAGTCGAGTTCTTCGGCGAGGCGGAGCAGTGCGCGCCTCGTCCTGACGTCCATGCTCGTGCCGGTCGGGTTGGCGAAGTCCGGCACGACGTACACGGCCCGCGGGCGCCGACCGGCCGCGCGAGCACCGCGCACTTGGTCTGCGAGGTGGTCCAGGTCGATGCCACCGGCGCCGGAACGCACCGGCCGCAGCGGCATGTCGACCAGCTGGGCCGCCCCCGCTATGCCGACGTAGGTCGGTGACACGGCCAGCACGACATCGCGCTCATCCGCCCGAAGGGCGCGGAGAACGAGGAACATCGCTTCCTGGCAACCCACGGTCACGACCACGGCCTCCGGGTCGACGACCACGCCCTCGTCCACCGCCAGGTTCGTCGCGATCAGGTCGTGCACGATCCCCTTGGTGCGTCCGTACTGGAGCAGCAACCGGCGAACCTGGCTCGGATCAAGCCCCTTGCTCACCTCCAGGTGTTCCCGGAACCGCGCCAGGCACCGTTCCACGTCCTCGATCTCGAAGTACTTCTCGGTCGGCCGGCCGGCGGCGAACGAGATCGCGTCGCGGAAGCGACCGGCGACCTCGTTGAGGAAGTTCATCGACTCCAGGACCGGATCGCTGAGCGAGGCGTGCAGATCCGCCACCACCAACGGTTTCACCGACGACCTCCGCTCCGAACGAGACACCGCAGTCCGCGGATCGCCGCCACGTCCCGGCAACCCGACAACGTCATCGCGTCCGCGAGCTCGTCGCGCACCAGCGCGAGCACGTCGGCCACACCCCGTTGTCCGTCCGCTGCCAGCCCCCAGAGCACGGGACGGCCCAGCAGCACCCCGTCGGCGCCGAGCGCGACCGCCTTCAACACGTCCAGGCCGGATCGGACGCCGCTGTCCAGCAACACGTCACACCGACCGGCCACCGCGTCGAGGACGTCCTGGAGGGCCTCGGCGCTCGCCACGGCGCCGTCGAGCTGGCGGCCTCCGTGATTGGAGACCACGATCGCATCAACGCCGGCCCCGGCCGCGGTCTTCGCGTCGGCGGGATCCAGAACTCCTTTCACCACCAGTCGAAGCCGGGTGCGTGCCCGCAGCCAGGCGAGGTCGTCCCAACACAACGCCGGGTCCACCAGCAGGTCGGTGTGCCGGGCGACGACCGAGGAACGCCCGGTCTCAGGCAGGTTCGCCGCCGTGACGTCGGCGGGCAACGTGAAGCCGTTGCGGATGTCCCTCAGCCGCTTGCCCATCCTCGGCAGGTCGGCGGTCAGCACGAGCGTCCGGCAGCCGGCGTCCTCGGCTCGCGCGACGAGATCGGCGGTGACGGCCCGGTCCGCGAACCAGTACAGCTGGAACCAGGTCAGCGCACCGGTCGCGGCGACATCCTCCACCGACACGCTGCTGAAGGTCGACACCGTGAACGGGACACCCGCGGACTTGGCGGCCCGCGCGGAGGCCAGTTCGCCTTCCGGATGAAGAAGCCGTTGGTAGGCCATGGGTGCAACGGCGAGCGGTGCCGACACGTCGGTGCCGAGCAATGTGGCGTTCGTGACCGGGCTGGCGACGCCGGAGAACACCCTCGGCACGACGCGGATCAAGTCGAACGCCTCGATGTTCGCGGCCAGCGTGACCTCGGCTCCGCTACCACCTTCGACGAAGTCCCACACCTCTGCGGGCACAACGGACTTCGCCCGGTCAGCGAAGTCTGTTGTGGACAGTGCGGCTGGGGTCACGATGAGCCCCTGGTGCGTTCCAGCTCGACGGCCTCGTACAGCGCCTTGATGTTGCCGCTGCCGAAGGTCTGCGCACCGAGCCGTTCGATGACCTCGAAGAAGAACGTCCGCCGCGGGTGGGTCGACCTGGCGAAGATCTGGAACAGCTGGCCCGCGTGGTCCTCGTCGACGAGGATGTTCAGATCGCGCAGCTCACCGACGGCGTGCGCCGCGAGTTCGACGCGTTCGGGCAGCAGACGGTAGTAGGCCGCCGGGGTCTTCAGGAACTCCACCCCTCGTTCCCGCAGCGCGCCGACCGAACGCACGATGTCGGACGTGGTGAAGGCGATGTGCTGCACACCCGAGCCGCCGTTCTCCTTCACGAAGTCGTCGATCTGCCCCGCTTCGTGGTCCCTGTCGGGTTCGAGCAGCGTGAGCACGACCTCGCCGGACGGCGACTGCACCACCTTCGAGTCCATCGCCTGCCTGCCGACGACGATGCGTTCCTCGAACGTCTGGCTGAACCCCAGCACGGAGACGTAGAACTCGACGGTCGGTTGCAACTGGCCTGCTTCAAGACACACCGCGAAGTGGTCGAGCCTGCCGAGTCCCGTGCCGCCGCCGGGCGCGTCCTCCTCCACCGGGGTCAGCCCCGCCGGAAGCGATCGCGCCCCGGCTGGTCGCTGCACGAAGGTGTGCACAACGTCTCCGAACGCCCGGATCGTGGCGTGCACGGTGTCGGCGCGTTCCGTCGGCGCAAGAACCGCGGTCGCTCCCCTCGCGACCGCTTCCTCATACGCCGCCTTCGCGTCCGAAGTGCTCAGCGCGATGTTGGCGACCCCGTCACCGTGCGTCTGCACGTAGGCGGCCGCGGGGTGGTCGTCGCTCGTCGCCTCGGTGAGCAGGACGAGGATTTCGCCCTGACCGATGGCTATCGAGTGGTGGTCATCGGCTCGGCCGCGCGCGACGACGCGGAACCCGTAGCTCTCGGCGAGTTCGGCCGCGCGGGCCTCGGCGTCGGTCACGTAGAACTCGACGTGGTCGAGTCCGAGACCGGACAGTGCTGTGCTCACAGTTCCCCCAGGTGTTGGTTGTGCGATCAGTCCGCCGGCCGCATCGCGGCGACCAGGCTCGCGGGGCGCATGTCGGTCCAGCTGCGCTCGACGTGGTCGAGACATGCCTGCCGGCTGTTCGCCGGGAGCGCGATCTCCCAGCCGGCGGGCACGTCGGCGAACTCGGGCCACAGCGAGTGCTGGCCCTCGCTGTTGACCAGCACGAGAAAGCGCGCGTCCGGGTCGTCGAACGGATTGGTCACGGGATCGTCCTCCTCAGGTGTTCGGCCACCAGCGGGCCGATCTCGGCCAGGGCCTGCGGCCCGGTCAGGTCCGCGTGCCGGTGTGCGAGCGGGTGATGCGCGATGTGGCCGACGTGGTCACGCCAGCTACCGGCCGCCGGAGTCTGGTCGGTCCGATCGGCTTCGGCCGTGACGAGCAGAAGGTCGCCGTCGAAGTGACCGGCCACGTGGGACCGGGCGAGCCGAACGTTGTTGGCCGCCACGGCGAGGAACGCGCTCGTGCGCTCCTCGTCCGGCAGCGCGGCCACACCGGCGGCGTGCCGCACCGCCTCCAGCACGTCCTGCTCCGAGGGTTCGGCCGCGTACCGGGGGTCGCCGGGATAGGCGTCGAGCACGGCGAGCAGTCCGACCTCCTCACCCTGGTCGCGCAGGAGCTTCGCCACGGCATGTGCGACCAGGCCGCCGAAGGACCAGCCGAGCAGGTGGTACGGACCGTGCGGGCGCACGCCGCGAATCAGCTCGGCGTACTCCGCCGCCATCTCCTCGATGCTGCCGGGAAGCGGTCCGTCCGCCCGAAGTCCCGCCGCCTGCAGCACGTGCACGGGCCTGCCGGGTTCGAGATGAGTGAGCAGCCCGGTGTAGCTCCAGCCGACACCACCGCCGGGGTGCACGCAGAAGAGCGGGCTGAGCTCACCTCCCGGCCTCAGCGGCAGCATCCGGCCCAGTCCGTCGTCGTGCTGCCCGTCCGACAACATCGCGTCGAGCGACGCGACGGTCGGCGCGATGAACAGCGAACGTGGCGCGACGTCCACGCCGAGCACCCGCTTCATCCGCGCGCACGCCTGGATCACGAGCAGTGAATGACCGCCGAGCGTGAAGAAGTTGTCGTCGACACCGACCGACGGCACGGCGAGAACCTCGGCGAAGATCTCGCACAACGCCTTCTCCCGCGCGGTACGAGGTGGTGTGCCGTCCGGTGCCTGCCCGTCCACCTCCTCGGCCGCCAGCTCGACCAGCTTCTCGCGGTCCAGTTTTCCGTTGACGGTCAACGGAATCCGATCGAGCACCGTCACCGTCTCCGGCACCAGGTAGTCGGGCAGCACCGAGCCGAGCCTGTTCCTCAGCTCCGCCGGCCGCACCTCCGCACGGGCAGCGGGAACCACGAAACCCGCTAGCCGCGTGTCACCAGGATTACGGGACCACGCGACGACCACGCCCTGCGCCACGTCGTGCTGACCGGCCAGCACGGCCTCGGCCTCCGCCGTCTCGACGCGGAATCCGCGGATCTTGACCTGTTCGTCGGACCGGCCCAGGAACACCAGTTCTCCGGCGGCGTTCCACCGCACGACGTCACCGGTGCGGTACAGCCTTTCGCCCGGCAGGCCGAACGGGTCGGCGACGAAGCGTTCCGCGGTCATCCCCGGACGACCGTGGTAACCACGGGCAAGTCCGGCGCCGCCGATGTAGAGCTCACCCGGTGTCCCCGCCGGGACCGGCCGCAGCGTCGCGTCCAGCACGTAGACCCGCGTGTTGTCCAGCGGTACGCCGATGGGCAGCACATCGCTCTCCCGATGTCCGCGTGCCACCGGGTGCTGCGTCGCGCAGAGCGTGATCTCAGTCGGTCCGTACAGATGGCGGATCACCACACCGGGGCAGTGATCCAGCACCCGCCGCACCGCCGCCGACGACACCACGTCGCCACCGGTGAGCACCTCGCGCAATCCCTTGAACATCGACGGCTGCTCCTCCGCCATCACCCGGAAGAGGCCCGCGGTGAGGTGCACCGCGGTGAGGTCCTCGTCCGCGATCACCCGCTCCAGGAACCGTGCGTCGACGTCACCCGCAGGTGCCACGACCACCTGACCACCGGTCAGCAACGGCACCCACAACTCGTAGGTGGAGATGTCGAAGGCGTGCGGCGCGTGCAGCAGCACCCGTGCGTGTTTCTCCGGTTGCCAGCAGGAGTCGAGCGCGAGGTCGAGCACGTCGCGGTGGGTGATCGCCACGCCCTTGGGAGTACCGCTCGACCCCGAGGTGTACATGACGTACGCCAGCTGTTCCTCGGCAACGGGCACCGCCGGATCATCGGCACCGGCGGCGCTGACCGCCTCGTGATCGTCGAGGAGCAGCACCGGCGCCGTCTGGTCCGCGACGCGCGCCCGCGTGGTGCGGTCGGCGAGGACCACCACAGGCCGCACGTCGGCGAGCACCAGGTTGAGCCGTTCGTCCGGTTGGCCGAGGTGCAGTGGCACGTACACGCCGCCCGCCTTGAGAATCGCCAGGGTGCCGACCACGAGCCCGATCGACCTGTCCGCCACGATGGCGACCGGACTCTCGGCTCGGACCCCCAGTCCGATCAGGACTCGCGCGAGCCGGTTCGCGGCGGCGTCCAGTTCGCGATAGGTCATCCTCTCCCCTCCGGCGGACACCGCGATCGCATCGGGGGTAGCGGCGGCCTGACGCGCGAACCGTTGCTGCACCGTGCTTCCCGCGTGGAGCCTGGCCCTTGCGGACCCGTTCCACTCGGACAGCAGACGCCGTTCCTCGTCCCCGACCAGGATCTCGAACCGGCTCACCCGCCGGCGGGAGTCACCGGCCGCCTGGTCGAGCAACGCCGTCCAGCGCTGGACCAGCGTTCGCACCGTCAGCTCCTCGAACAGATCGGTGCGGTACTCGACCACCCCGTCGATGCCGTCCGGTGTGCTGTCCATCCCTCGGTGCTCGAGCAGGCTGAACGACAGGTCGAACTTCGCCACACACGCATCCACCGGCTCGACCGCGGTGGTGAGGCCACCCAGTCCCGGTAGTTCCTCTGTGACGCTCTGGAACCCGAGCATGACCTGGAAGAGCGGGTTGCGCGACAGCGACCGGGTGGGGTTGAGCACCTCGACCAGCCGCTCGAACGGCACGTCCTGGTTGGCGTACGCCGCAAGATCCGCCGCCCGCACCCGTTCCACCAGCTCCGCGAACGACGGATCACCCGACACATCCGTGCGCAACACCAGCGTGTTCACGAAGAACCCGACCAGATCGTCCAGCGCCGCATCGGTCCGGCCCGCGATCGGCGACCCGATCGGCACGTCCACACCCGCACCCAACCGCGACAACAACGCCGCCAACCCCGCCTGCAACACCATGAACACACTCGCACCACAACCACGAGCCACCTTCAGCAACCGCTGGTGCAGTTCGGGTTCGATTCGATAGGCGAGGCTGTCGCCGCGGAAACCCGCGACAGCGGGATGGCTCCGGTCAGTGGGCAGGTCGATCTGCTCCGGCAACCCCGCCAACACCGACCGCCAGAACTCCAGCTGACGACTCACCCGGCTACCCGGATCCGACTCCTCCCCCAACAACTCACGCTGCCACAACGCGTAATCCGCGTACTGCACCGGCAACACACCCCACCCCGGCACACCACCCGCACACCGCGCCCCATACGCCAACGCCAAATCCCGCGCCAACGGCGCCATCGACCACCCATCACCCGCAATGTGGTGCAACAACAGCAGGAACACGTGCTCCTGCTCCCCCAAGACGAAGAGGTGCCCGCGCACCGGAAGCTCGGCGGAGATGTCGAACGGACGCCGGGCCGTCGCGACCAGGTCGTCCGGCAGCGCCTCCTCGGTGGACTCCGAAGCGCTGAGCGTGACGACGACGTCCGCCGCGGACAACACCGACTGGACCGGAGTCCCCCCGTGCTCGGGGAACACCGTGCGCAGACTCTCGTGCCGCAGGACGACGTCCCGCAATGCCAGCTCCAGCGCGGCGCGGTTCAGCGTTCCGGACAACCGGAGCGCGAGCGGGATGTTGTAGGTGGCGCTCGGACCTTCCAACCGGTGCAGGAACCACAGCCGTTGCTGCGCGAACGACACCGGCAGCAGATCGGGCCGCCGGCGCGCGACGAGTGGCGGGCGGTCGTCGTCCGCGACCGCGCCGGCGGCGTCGAGCGATGCCGCGAGTCCGGCCACGGTCGGGGTGTCGAAGAGGCTCTTGATGCCGAGGTCCACCCCCTCCTCGGCGCGGATGCGGCTGATGAGGCGCGTGGCGAGAAGCGAGTGACCGCCCAGCTTGAAGAAGTCGTCGTCCACACCGACCGAAGGCAGTCCGAGCACCTCGGCGAACAACGCTGCCAGACCGCGCTCCCGCGGCGTCACGGGCGCCTTCCCGGCGGCACCGGCGGCGAAGTCGGGCGCGGGCAGGCTCGCGCGGTCGATCTTTCCGTTGAGTGTCAACGGAAACCTGGGCAGGACGACGACGGCGGCGGGAACCATGTGGCCGGGCAGTGTCGCGGCGAGGTGCTCACGCAGCGCCTCGACGTCGACTGTGCCGGCACCGTCGCCTGCGAGCGTGACGTACGCGACCAGCCGGCGGTCTCCCGGCTGGTGCTCGCGCACCACGACGACGGCCTGTGCCACGCTGTCGTGCCCGGCGAGCGCGTTCTCGATGTCACCGAGTTCGACCCTGAAACCGCGGATCTTCACCTGGTCGTCGTGGCGACCGACGAACTCGATCACCCCGTCGTCGCGCCGGCGAACCAGGTCACCGGTGCGGTACATGCGATCGCCGGTGCCGAACGGATCAGCCACGAACCGCTCGGCCGTGCGGCCCGGCTGGTTCAGATAGCCCCGCGCCACCCCGTCGCCGGAGACGTAGAGCTCGCCGACCACGCCGGGAGGCACCGGGCGCAGCCGTGCGTCCAGCACGTGTGCGCGCATGTTGTCCAACGGCAGACCGACCGGCACTGTTGTGCCAACAGAGGACTGAGCAGTCATCCGGTGGTACAGGGCAAAGGTGGTCGTCTCCGTCGGACCGTACCCGTTGGCGATCGCCAGTCCCGGGCAGGCGCCGAGCACCGCGCGCACCGCGGCGGGCGACACGACGTCCCCACCGGTGATCAGGTGCCGGACACCGCTGAAGCACGAGGGATCGGAGTCAGCCAGCTCGGCGAACAGCCCGGCGGTGAGCCAGAGTCCGGTAACGCCCTTGTCCGCCACCAGGCGACGCAGTTCTGGTGCGTCGAGGTTTCCCGCGGGCGCGAGCACGACGGTGTGCCCGTTCAACAGCGGTACCCAGAGCTCGTACGTCGCGGCGTCGAAGGCGTGGGGTGCGTAGTGCAGCACGCGCTCGTGGTCGTCCGGCGACCAGCGCTGGTCCAGCGCGAGTGCGAGGACGTCCCGATGGGTGACACCGACACCCTTCGGTGTTCCGGTCGAACCGGAGGTGTACATGACGTACGCCAGTTGTGCCGGCTCCGCGGGCACGTGGACCGTCTCGACCGGGCCGGAGCCGTGCTCTTCCTCCACCGGCACGACGCGCATGTCGTGGTCGAACGTCCGATGTTCGTTCGCCCGGTCGACGAGCAGGACGGCGGCACCGACGTCGGCGGCGACCAGCGCGAGCCGCTGGTCCGGCCACCCGCTGTGCAACGGAGCCTGCACACCTCCGGCCTTCGTGATCGCGATGAGCGCGACCACGAGCTCGGCCGAGCGCTCCACCAGCAGCGCCACCGGTGTTTCCGCGCCCACGCCCAGAGCGGCCAGGCGGCGGGCGAGCAGGTCGGCACGCCGGTCGAGGTCCCGGTACGTGAGCCGCGTGCCCGCAGCATCGACGGCCACGGCGTCCGGGTTGCGGGCGACCTGTGCGGCGAACCGGCCCGCGATGTCGCCGTCGAGCTCGGGAACGACCCGGCCGGTGGCGTTCCACCGCGCCGCCTGCCGACGCTCGTCGTCTGTCAGCAGATCCACGTCGCCGACGCACTGGTCCGGATTCTCGGCGAACGCGGTGAGCAGGGTGGTGAACCGCCGTCCGTGCGTCACCAGGTCTTCCGCGCGGTAGAGCGCCGGGTTGCCGTCGAAGTTGACCTGCAGGCCCGCGCCGGACCCACGCTCGTAGATGTTGATCGACAGGTCCTCGATGGGCCCGGTCGCGAGGTTGTGCGCGACGCACGGCAGACCGCCGAACGTGAAGGTGTAGTCGAACTGCATGATGTTGACGACCGGGCCGTACAACCTGCGGTCTTCGCCCAGCAGGCCGAGGTCGCGACGCAGGTCCTCCGCGCGGTAACGCTGGTGCCGCAACACCTGCAGCACCTCGCGCGACACCTCGCCGACCAGCTCACCGAGCTTCGTCGACGACGCGACCGCGCACCGCAGCGGTGCGACGTTCGCCACCATGCCGGGCACCCGGCGGGTCACCGGGCCGAGCCGGGCGGGCACCGGGAGACCGAGCCGCACTTCCGCCGATCCGGTGATGCGGTGCACGTAGGCGGCCACTGCGGAGATCGCGACCCGCGACCAGTTCACCTTGGCGCGGCGGGCCGCCGCGGCGAGCACCTCCGCCTGGTCCGGCGCGATCGTGGTGCTGTGCCGGAGAAAACTTCGGGAGGTCGCCGCCCAGCGACCCGCGAGGTTCACCGGCCGGGCGTCTCCTGTCAGCCGTTCCATCCAGAACCTGCGGTCGCGTTCCCACTGCCCCGACTCGCGGAACGCCTGTTCGTCGGCGAGCAGGTCGGGCAGCCGCGAGAACTCGGCGGTGGGCGGTTCGCCGGCCGCCAGCGCGGTGTAGACGTTGCTGACCCTGCGCGCGACGAGCATCAGGCCGTACGCGTCCAGCACGACGTGGTGGGCGCGCTGGTACCAGAACACCCGATCGGCGGCGACGAAGACCATCTGGGCGAACAACCTGTCCTCGATGAGGTCGACCGGCCGGCCCAGGTCGGCCCGCATCACCCGCACCGCCGCGGCACGCGGGTCCGGCTCGCCGCGCAGGTCGATCACGTCGACGGTCCAGTCGCCAGGAGGCCGGACGATCTGCCGGGGCCCGTCGTCGGTGTCGGCGAATCCGACGTGCAGTGCCTCGGTCTCGTCGACGGCGATGCGGATCGCAGCCTCGAACAGGGCGACATCGACCGAACCGGTGATCTCCAGGTACTCGCCGATGTTGTAGATCGGGCTCGCCGGGTCCATCTGCTGTGCGAACCACACACCGAGCTGTGCGGGGGTGAGAGGGTGGCCGGCGGTCGAGTTCGGCATCGCGGTCCTATTCGGGTTCGAGGGTCTCGGCGCGCAGCACCCGCGCGGCATCGGCGCGCAGGTGGGCGACGACGGGCATGTGTTTGACACCGGCGACGAAGTTCGAGCGCATGCGCTCCACCGGACCGGCGAGCTCGAACCGCTCCACCAACCCGACGAGCTCGCTGACGACGAGTCCCAGTGCGATGCGGGCGATCGGCGCGCCCACGCAGTAGTGCCGGCCGAAGCCGAAAGCGAGGTGGCGGTTGGGTTTGCGGGCCACGTCGAACGTGTACGGGTCGGCGAAGACCTCCTCGTCGCGGTTCGCGGACCCCACCCAGGCCACCACCGGGTCGCCCGCGTGGATCCGAACGTCGCCCAGCGTCACGTCGTCCACGGCGTGACGCATGAAGTGGTTCGCGGGCGAGGACCAGCGCAGCGCTTCCTCCACCGCGGACGGCACGAGTTCCGGCCGCGCGGCGATCTCGTCCTGAACCGCCGGCTGCTCGATCAACGCCAGCACGGTGGTCGCGACGACGTGCGGCGCGGTGACGTTGGCGCCCAGCAACAGGCTGTAGCAGTTGTAGACGACCTCGTCGTGGGTGAGCCCACGCCCGTCGATCTCCGTTCCCATGAGACAGCCGATGAGGTCGTCGGACAGCTCGGTGCCACGGTCGTGCACGAGCGCCGAGAAGTACTCGAACAACTCGAAGTGGGCTTTCGCGATCGCCTCTTCCGTGCCACCCACGCCGAACTCGGGGTCGTCGGGAGCCATCGCCGCGACACTCGTGCGCGCGAGCGCGGCCCAGTCGGACTCGGGCACCCCGAGCAACGGGCCCGTGAACGACATCGGCAGGCTCATGCCCGCTTCGGCGAGATCCCAGGGCGAATCGTCCAGCAACGGCAGCAGGAACCGGCGCACGGCACGGCGCATGTGGTCCTCGCGCCTGACGAGTTCGCGGTGCGACAGCAGGTGGTTCAGCGGCTCCCGCAGCTCGGTGTGCCCCGGCGGGTCCATCGAGGTCATCATCTTCCCCGCCGCGGGGTCCCAGCTGCCGAGCGTGTAGAGCAGGTTCCCGCCCTCGGAGGTGAACAGGTCGTGGTCGCGCAGCACCCGGCACGCGTGGTCGTACCTGGTGATCGACCAGAAGCCGCGGCCGTCGTCGAGCTGTTGCCAGCGCACCGGATCGCGCAGGCGGAGCGCTCGCCAGATCGCGTGCGGGTCCCCCGTGGCGTAGAGGTTCGGGTCGAAGAGGTTCACCTCCTCGAGATCGACGTCGTCGACCTCAGGCGGAACGGACATCCGCGCCATCGCTCTCCTCCCGCAGCACGGAGACGATGTACTCGACCAGCCCTTCGACCCGGTCCAGGTTGTCCAGCCTCGAGTCCGGGATCTCCAGGTCGAACGCGGTCTCGGCGTCGGAGAGCAGGTCGACCATGTTCAGCGAGTCCATGCCGAGGTCTTCCTGGAACCTCGCGGACAACGCGATCTCGCCCTCGTACTCGGGCAGCAGCTCGCGGATGAGCTCCGTGATCCGCAACAGAACAGTGTCCATCATCAAGTCCCCCAACAGGAGTTCACATCGAATCCGCCGCAGCCGCGGAGCGGATGATCCGGATCACGTCGCGGCGATGTCCGGCCACACGAGTGCGGCGGCACCCCAGCTCGCGCCACCTCCGAACGCCGTCAGCACGACTCTCCGGCCCTCTCGCAACGCGCCGGAGGCCACACCGTCCGTCAACGCGATCGGGATCGACGCGGCCGCGGTGTTGCCCACCCGGTCCACGTTCACCAGCGCCCGGTCCGCTGGCATGCCGAGCCCGGCGACCACGGTGTCGAGAATGCGTTTGTTGGCCTGATGCCCGACGAGCAGGTCGACGTCCTGCACAGACCAGCCGACGCGGTCGAGCACGTCGAGCGTCGCCTGGGTCATCCGGCGCACCGCGTGCTTGTAGACGGCTTTGCCCTGCATCGAGAAGTACTTCCCGCTCACCGTCGCTGCGGAGTCACCGGCCGACCGCTGCCGGGAACCCCCGTCCGGCACGATGATCAGTTCGCGCAAGCCGCCGTCGCTGCCGAGTTCGACGCCGAGCACGGCACCCGGTTCATCGGACCGGCCCGCCCTGAGGACGCACGCGCCCGCGCCGTCACCGAACACCGAGACGGTCGCCCGATCATCGCCGTCGACGATCGTCGAGAACGTGTCCGCGCCGATCAACAGCACCGAGGCGAAGGCACCCGAGGCGATCAGGCCGTCCGCCACGGCGAGCCCGTAGACGAATCCCGAGCACACCGCGTTCACGTCGAAGGCGGGCACGCCCGTCAGGCCCAACCGGCTGGCGACGGAGGGCGCGGTGGCCGGACACGGGTGATCCGGCGTCGTCGTGGCGAGCAGAACGGCGTCGACCGCCGCCATCCCCGCCGACTTCAACGCACGCGCACCCGCCTCGACCGCGAGGTCCGACGTCGCCGCTCCCGGCTCCACCACGAATCGCTGCCGAATACCGGTTCGCGTCGTAATCCATTCATCCGAAGTGTCCATTCGGGACGCCAGCTCTTCATTGGTCACCAGCCGGCTCGGCAAACTCGCGCCCACACCGGCGACAACGGCGAATTCGCGTGAACGACGCATTACCCCCACCTGCGCTCGACATCAAATGCAGCGAAACCTAGACACCTCACACCCGTCAAGGCCTGTTCAACCCTGCTGACTGCACAGGCGCAAAACACACCTCCAAGCTCGTAGACTGATCACTCGACACGGGCCATTAATTCCTGGGGGGACAGGTCCTGCGCATGGTGACGCCCACATCCATCACCGAGCTCGATCCAGCTGATCCGAGCTTCGTCGCGAATCCTCATCCAACTTACGCACGACTGCGCGCGAACAGTCCGGTGCAGCTGGTCGCATTGCCGAACGGCACTCGTTTCTGGATCATCACCGGCCACGACGAGGCACGGCTCGCGATGTCCGACCACCGGCTCGGAAAAGACCCAGGGCTCGCGGCGGAACATCTCAGGAGCGGCCCGAACCCGTTGCTGAGCGAGAAGCGGCCGTTCGGCAACCACCTGCTGACCTCCGATCCGCCGGACCACAGCAGACTGCGCAAACTGGTCAACAAGACCTTCACCGTTCGCCGCATCTCCGCGCTGAGCCCGCGGATCCGGGAGATCTCGGACGGCCTGCTGGACGACCTGACCGGTCGCGCGCAGTTCGACCTCGTCGAGGACTACGCCTCCTTGCTGCCGACCTCGGTCATCTGCGAGCTGCTCGGCGTGCCGTACGACGATCGCGGACAGTTCCGCACCTGGTCCACCGCCGTCGTGTCGCCGAACGGCGGCAGCGCGGAACAGCGCGACACCGCGGGGTACGAGCTGCGGACCTACCTGAGCGAGCTGATCCGGCTGAAGGCGGTCACCCCCGCGGACGACCTGCTGAGCGAGCTCGTGGCGGTCAGCGAGGACGGCGACCGGCTCTCCAGCGCGGAGCTGCTGTCCATGGCGTTCCTGCTGCTCGTGGTCGGCCACGAAACCACGGTCAACCTCATCGGAAACGCCGCGCTCGCGCTGATGCGCAATCCGGAACAACTCGCCCGGCTCGCTGCCGATCCCGGCCTCGTCGACGGCGCGATCGACGAACTGATCCGCTACGACGGGCCCATCGAAACCTCGACCTGGCGTCTGGCGATCACCGATCTCCGAATCGGCGCGGCGGAGATCAGGCAAGGCGACGCGGTGCTGGTCGCGCTCGCCGCGGCCAACCGGGATCCCGAACACTTTCCCGCGCCCGACCTGCTGAACATCACCAGAGACGCGTCCAGGCATCTCGGGTTCGGACACGGAATCCACTATTGCCTCGGGGCGCAACTCGCACGTGCCGAAGCTCGCACGGCTTTCCGCAGACTCAGCCCGATGTTGCGCGACCACGAGCTCGCCGTGCCCGAGGAACAGCTCGAGTGGCGTCCCGGCCTCCTCGCCAGGGGACTGTTCCGGCTGCCGCTTCGCCGGATCACCGCCTGAGCACGACCGTGCAACCGCACATTTCGCGCGGTTGCACGGTCAGGAACCGGTTCACCGTTGACGTCCTCGGAAGGCTTCCGGCAGACGCAGGAATGAATGACGCGGCGCCGGATGAGCGGAGAACCCACTCAGGCCGAAGGATTCAGGCGCGGGTAGTCGCACAATGAAACCAATGCAGCCGGACGCGTTCTCCCCCACTGGTTCAGGTGCCCGGTTGACGCGCCGGATAGCGCGGCTACGGTCGATGGGTTTACATTGTGTGGTCACTTGCGTGCGAGACACATCAATTAGATCCATCGCGATTGATGACCCACACTGGGCTGTGGGACATCTGGGATCGGTTCATACCGGGGTCAATGAACTCGTTGTGGAGTCCGCACCACATAGTGCAGGGCAACGGGCAGATCGGATTCGCGGTCACGCGCAACACGACCGCGGTGAACCGCGATCTCGACGGCTTGGCGCCCACGTCAACCACTCGATCGCCGAGTCGGCGACCGGTGACACCCTGCTGTGCGGCAGGCTCGCGGCACCGTTCTCGCGGAACGTGCGGGGGAGGCAAACCGGGCGATGACCGTGGTGAACGGCTACGACGCCACGGAGAACGCCACGTTCACCACGGTCCACGTCGTGGGCTCGCCCGAGGACGTGGTCGACCCGGGGCGATCCCGCGCCCCAGGACCCCCGGACCTGATCCCCCAGGAGCACGCCGCCTGGTTCACCGCCACCGAACTGGTCCGCACCATCACCCGCCGCGCAAGGGCCCGCAGCGGGCAGCTCGTCGTAGCCTGCGCCCTGTCTTCAGCACCACCCACGCTCTGCTCGGCACCATCCGGACAGGGACCGCTCCCCGCCCGAACCCACCCGCATCGCCGCCCACGCCCTGGCCGTGATCGCCACCGCACGACCTCCCTGGCGTCGTCAGCACGGGACCCTCAATCCGGGTTGTTCACCGGCACCGCGACCAGTCGGGCGTTCTCGAACCCGGCCGCCGAGAGGTTCCGCCACACCAGTGCGACACCGGCTGCCTGGATCGCCGCGGCGACCACCCACACGAACTCGAGGCTCAGTGCACCGGCGACGAGGCCACCCGCCACCGCACCGAGCGGCGCCATGCCCCAGGACAGGGCGCGGTGGCTGGTGAGTACCCGGCCCAGCAGCTCCGGTGGCGTGTACCGCTGCCTGCTGGACTGGGATCCGACGTTCCACACGAAGGTCGCCGCCGAGTGCACGACGAGCACCACGGCCACGAGGGACCAGTGTGCGGGCACGACACCTATGAGGAGCTTGCAGGCGATCTCGACGGTGACCGCGACACGCATGGCCACGGGATAGCCGAGCCTCGCGATGACTCGGCTCGCCATCGCGGCACCACCGGCGAACCCCACCGCCGTGCAGGCCAGGAGAAGTCCGTAGCCCCTGCCGTCGAGGTGCAGGATCTGTTCGACGTACAGCGCCAGCGTGGCGTAGCCCATGAACCACGCGAACGACGCGGCCGACACCGCGACGGTGATGGACCTGAGCAGCCTGTTCCCGACGAGGTAGTGCAGCCCGTCCCGGATCTCCCGCAAGGGGCGCGGCCGGCCGGTCGGCTTGGTGGTGGCGCCGTCGACGGCACGCAGCCGGAACGACAGCAGCACCGCGAACGCCGTGAACAACGCGGCGATCCACCCGACCGCCGGCTGGCTCCAGACCACGAGGAAGCCCGCGAGCGGCGGGATGAGAAAGCGCACCACACCGACGTCGATGAGGAGCAGTCTCGAGTTGGCCGCGTCGAGAGCGTCCGGGGAGACCACCGACGGAACCATCGCTCCCCTGGTGCCCTCCGTGATCACCTGGCCGACCACCAGCACGAAGGCGATCACCATCAGGACGGGCAGCGACAACATCCCGGCGTGGACCGCCAGCGCCATCACCGCGCAGGCGAGCGCCTGCACCGCCAGAGCGAGTCCGAGCAACGACGCTCGGCGAACCCGGTCGATGACGACGCCGACCAGCAACGGCAACAGCACCCACGGCAGCTGACTCGCCATCGTGGCGAGCGACACGGCACGCGGATCGCTGGTGATGCTCGCCGCGAGCAGCGGGACAACGGCCAGCAGCATGCCCTCACCGCAGGACGCGGCCAGTGCCACGCCTTGCAGATCACGCCACCGAGACCCGCTGGAAGTTTGGTTCCCCACGGGCTACATGATTGCGTCGGCGCTCGCCCACCGGTTCAATTTAGCCACGACTAAAGCGTCTGGGGGACCGATGCGGCAATCCGTGGCGCTCGCGGGAGGCGTGGCCGAACGATTGCGGTTCTCGGTGTCCCAGCTGTGGGAGACCGTCGCGGGTCTGCGCCTGCTGTCCCGGCCGGACCGGAGCGCCGCCCACGACAGGTGGACCGGCTGGGCGCGTGAACGGCTCGTGCGGCTGGACCGGGAACCTCGTTTCCGGCTGCTGCGCTGGCTCGTCACCACGGCGTCGACCGTGCCCGAGTTCCTGATCGTGACACCCGGCTTGCGCACCGTGCCGGTGGAGACCGAACTCGCCGCCGTCGTCTCCACACCCGCCGGCCGTGTGCGCGACTCCATCACCGGAACGTTCGGTGACGGAAAGCTCCCGCCCGACGTGCTGCGGATCGTCGAGCACCCCGAGGAGTCGGCCGCGGCGCTGGCCGAGGTGCTGGCCGAGTGCCACAAGCTGATCATCGACCCGATCTGGCCGCGCCTGGCCGGTGTTCTCGAAGGGGACGTCGAGTGGCGCGGCAAGCAGCTCGTCGAGTTCGGTCTGCCGCACGTGGCGCCACGGTTGCACGACTCGGTGCGCTGGCGTTCGGGCTCGCTGGTGATCGGCGACCCCGAGCAAGCGGAAACGTTGTCCGCGCACGATCGGGACGTGGTGCTCATCCCGTCGGCCTTCCTGTGGCCCGACGTCTACCTGCGGTACACCCCTCACCGGATCGCCTTGTGCTATCCGGCGCGGGGATTCGGCTCGCTCTGGCAACGCACCGCAGTGGCGTCCGACCGGTCGCTCGAAGCCGTCATCGGACGGACCCGCGCCCGCCTGCTGAGAACGCTGGACCGGCCCTGGACGGTGTCCGAGCTGGCGAGCTTGCTCACCATCACCAGCGGCGCCGTGTCGCAGCACCTGTCCGCCCTGCGCGCTGCCGGGCTCGTGGTGAGCAGGCGCAGTGGCAAGGAGGTCACCTCGCTGCGCACGGCGCTGGGACACGCGCTCGTGGACGGACAGCTACCGGAGTCGTCGTTCTGACCTCACGACCTGAGCCGCGCCGCGATCACCGTCCCGACGCCTGCTCACGTTGCTGGACCACCTCGGCGAAGGCGCTCCACGAGTGCGCGCACATCCGGGCCATGTCGGCCACCACTGCGCGGGCGTGCGCGGGAACGCTGTCGACGAGCGCGCACCAGTCGGCGCTGATCCTCGAGTGCGCGTCCAGCAGGCGCAGGACCTCGCGTCCCTTCTCGGACAACCGGAACGCCGGGTCGCGTGTGAGGGCGCGCACCGCGTCGTGGAAATCTGCCGGAAGTGCCAGCGCCGTGGCTTCGGTCCGTGGGGCGGGCACCTCGACCTCGCGGCTGACGGGCGAGCGCTGCCGCGGCGGCACCGGGTGCTCACCGGACGCGAGCCGCAGACGCACGTCCCGTGCGGTGCCGACCGAGATCCCGGCCTCCCTGGCGACCTCACGCAGACTCGCCTCCGGACGCTCCTGGAACAACCTCCCGGCGAACACCCGACCCTCCGCGGTGCTCAACGGCCGCACCCTGCCGTCCTTGCCCAACCTCGGCGGGGGTTGCGTCACCCCCGCAGTCACCCGCCTGCGCACCGCGCTGACCGTGCTGGCCCCGACCCCGGTGAGCGCCGCGATGGCCCGATCCGACCAGTCCGGATGTGACGCCACGATCCTCGTCGCCGCGGCCACCCGGTCCGCCCGGGACAGGGGCAGGCCGTGCTTCGCGTTGAGTTCCACCGCGAGCAGGAACGCGTCCCGCTCGTCCCCGGTGAAGAACACGACCTCGATGGATTCCCTGCCGCGCAACAGCGCGGCCCGCACCCGGTGCAGACCGTCGATCACCCGCATGGTGGCGCGGTGGACCGTGATCGGCGGGGTGGTCTCGCCGAGGACCGCGAGCATGTGGACGTGCTCGGTGCTTTCCTCCTCCGTCCTCACGAACCGTTCCAGCACCAGCTGCGATATCGGTACCATCGCTGTGCGTTCTAGCTGCGCCGCTGCCGCTGAAGTGAGTTGAGCACGTGCGGCCTGCCCGATGACGGACGCATTTTCACTCACAGTTCCCCCAGAACGATGATGGCCGTTTTACATTCACGCAGCACGATGTGCTGCTCAAGAGGTGTCGAGACCACCGGAATCCAGCCGGAATCAGCCAGCCGAGAAAGAACTCAGACGGCACCGCGATGTTCGAGACCCGTTAGGAGGACAGGTTCAGCGGCCTACGGGACCGACCCGGCTTTGCATCCACTTAGGACGCACCGGCATCCGAGTTGTCGGATGATCCGAAACAGAGATCATCCCGTCTGATCTCTTCCGCTCCGAATCACGGCACACTGCCGGATCCTCCCGCAGCACCAACTGATCCACCACGGCCGAGTCTTCCCATGCGCGTCCACACAAGCCCCCAGGCTGGTCGCGTATATCGGCTAAGTTACCTGAGAGATCCGCAAGGCGCCATGCTGACTTTCGCCGTGTTTCGCGCTATGGCACGGCTTTGCCTTCGACGGTTGTGAGTGACGCTTTGTTCGACCGCCGCGGCACGGTGTGCAGTGGTGCCACAGCACCCGCTCGATCCGCTACGCGCCTGTTCACGTGCTGATCAGGGTCGACCGCGAGGCACTGCTCCTCACACCTCGAATGCCGCGCCGTCGGCGGGCACGGTGATGACTTTTCTCGCCATACGGCGGTTAATGCTGCACATCAGCGGAAGTGCGGTGCAGCTACACGTGGTCCGGCCGGTGGGCGTGGAACGCGTTCTCCCTGTGGAAGGCGAGTTTCACCGAGCCCAGAATGCCCTGGACGTGTTTGCGACCGTGCACGGGCACCACGTCGTGGATTCAGCGTCCCGGTGTGGCCGCGTGCCGGGCCGAGCCCTCACCCGACGGTGCCGGGACAGGCCGCCCGCGGCGACCGGGAAGCCTCGCAACACGAGCAGGCCGTCGTCCAGGGACCGACGCAGGAAGGCATGATCCCGTCGTCGAACAAATCGACATGACCGGCTCAGACCGCTGCGGCCACGGGAAGCGATGCGAGTTCCTGTTGCATCCGCCGTGCCGAGGCGATGTCCTCGGCCACGACGCAGTACCGGACGGTGCCATCCAGCCGGCTCATGTCGCACACCAGCACCACTCCCGTCCTCGTGGTCAGGTCGAGCGCCAGCCCCGACCTGTCGAGCAGGTCCACCGCGGCGCCGAACGACGGAACCCGCCAGCCACCCTGTTCGAGGAACACCCGGTCGCCGAGCCTGTCCCGCGCACCGAGGCATTCCGCGATGGCGAGGTAGAGATGGGTGCAACCGCTGATCCGGGCGTTCGTCTCGCTCAGCAGCAACTCACCGTCCGGAGTGAGGATCGCGTCCGGAGTGAGCACCCCGCGGTAGCCCAGGTCGCGGAACGGCTCGCACATCCGCCGCCCCGCCTGTTCGAGTTCGGCGACCTGGCGGCCGGAGAGTGACTGCGCGGGCGAGACGAGTCCCGAGAACACCGGCGACATCGTCATCTCGCCCTGACCGAGCAGCTCGACACCGTCGTCGGTGACGAGAAACTCGGCGTAGACCGACACCGAACCCTCGATGTACCGCTCGACGACGAACCGGTCGTGCCGGTCTCCGGTCAGCCAGTTCCAGCGGTCCTCGACGTACGCCTCGACCGCGGCGCGGTCGGGCACGACAACGACTCGGCTCGCGCCGACCGGCCGCACTCCGTCAGTCCGGCTGACCACCTCGTTGCCCAGGCCGCCCACCTGGTGCTCCTTCTTGAGGATCACCGGGTGTCCGTCGGCGAGGATCCGCTCGATCTCGGCGACCGCCTCTCGGTGGCTGGCGACGACCGCACCGCGCGCGATCGGCGCGTCGATGCCCGCGGCCACCGCGCGGAAGACGGCCTTGCTATTGATCATCGTCGTACCGCCCTGGCCGGCGAACCGGGCGCCGGGCAACGCGTCCTCCGCACCGAGCGTCCTGGCCACCGCGACCGCGGCCGCGTCGGGGTAGATCGGTGCGATCTCCGCAAGGGTCCGGTCGGCCACCGCGTCCCGGAGCTCTGCCAGAAAACCGCTGTCCAGCAACCGGTCCGGCGAGAGGATGTCCTCCCCGATCTCCCCAGGCGGCGGCACGATCAGCCGCAGCGAGGACAGGCGGGTGCGCGTCATCGACGTCACGTAGTCCAGGTACGCCTGCTCCGGCAATCTCGGCAGCACGACGATGTCGTCGTCCTTGGCGAACCACACCATCCGCATGGCGCCCGCGCCGGCGAACCTGCGCTCCTCCTCGGTCTGCGCCGCCAGGTCACCGACCATGTCCTCAGTGCGGTTGTTGGCGATGTAAAGCGTTGACATGCCGCCCTCTCGACAGAGCAGTTCCTGGGAAGCACACGCACAGGCAAGCACGCACAGCCGCGCACGACATCACCACACGGCGCAAACCGGCAGCATCGGCTGCCCCACTCGCATCAGGCCCCCAGGCCCGCGTACCGCGGACGCATTCGAACGTATGCAACTTCTATCCGGACGTCAAGGAACTTGGTCGCATTCCGACAAAACACCGCATAAAATCTACTTTGGACATACGAATTGCGCAGCATCTGCCAGAAGCGCGACATGAGGTCTGTTGCCCCTGTTCAAGTGCGCTGTGCACGCTGTTGCACACCGACCGGCCCGATCACATGCCGGAATGGTCCCCAATGGACCTGAACGGACCTGCACCGACCTGCAAGAGTCAAGTTTTCGCAGGTCAGCGCAGCATCAGTGCCATAGTTCACATGGAAGAGGTCACTGGTTCGACCCCAGTATCGCCCACGGTGCGCTTACCAGGTCAAAGAGGCTGCCGACGATCTCAGTCGGCAGGCTCTTCGCGTTGCGTGGGAGCAATCTGGGAGCAGAGATCTCCTCCAACCCGCAGGATCTGTGCGAAGTCTGGCTACCAAAACCTACAAAGTCGCCGTTCAGCGGATTGACGACCAATGGAGCAATGGTGACCTCTTCGCCAGTGGAATCCACGATCCAGGTGGTGCCGGTCCACAGGTCGGTGTCGGCGGCCAGCCAGTGAGCCACTTGCTTGAGTCACACGAAATTCGCCTACGGCTGACGACCGAACGGTGACGCGCCTCGTGCCACTCGCACTGGCCGCCAGTTCCGACGAACTCGCTCGCAACGGCTGCATGCTCGCGATCACACCCCGACGTCGTTCCGGAGCAGAATCCTGCAGGGATGCACGAATCGCATCGTCGGCAGTGGCACGACAGCCCTGGCCTCGACCACACGTGTGCCGTAACGCCTCGTGTTTCACATCTCAACGGCAGGGCACCCAAAAGTGTCGCGTCGGGACGATGGAGGGTGTGGCGGTGTCACCGAGAGTTAACGGCAGTGTGCTGGCGGGCCGCTACCGGTTGCTGGACACGATCGGCATCGGCGGAATGGCGGAGGTGTACCGCGCCGAGGACACCGTGCTGGATCGTGAGGTGGCGGTCAAGGTCTTCCGGCCAGGATGGGACGACACGGCGAAGCGGCGGTTCGAGGCCGAGGTCCGCACTCTGGCCGGGCTGTCGCATCCCGGCTTGGTGCCGGTCCACGACGCCGGTACCGGAGATGACACGCCCTTCCTGGTGATGCGGCTGGTCGAGGGACGCACCCTGCGCGAGGAGATCGCTGGCGGCCCGTTGCCGGTCCAGCGGGTGCGCCGGTTGGGCGCGGAATTGGCCGAGGCCCTGGCTCACGTGCACGCCCAGGGCGTGGTGCATCGCGACGTCAAGCCGTCCAACATCCTGCTCGACGCCCACGACAGGCCGTACCTGGCCGACTTCGGCTTGGCCCATCTGCCCGGCACGACCAGGCTGACCCGCGCCGACCAGATGGTCGGCACCGCCGCCTACCTCGCTCCCGAGCAGGTCCGCGGCACCGACGTCGACTACCCCTCCGACATCTACGCCCTCGGGCTGGTCCTGCTGGAATGCCTCACCGCCCGCCGCGAGTACCCCGGCAGCGAGGTCGAGGCTGCTCTCGCCCGCCTGCACCGCTCCCCCGCCATCCCCGAGGACCTGCCGGTCGACCTGGTCGACCTGCTGACGTCGATGACCGCCTCCGCCCCCGATCAGCGGCCGGACGCCGCCGGCTGCGCCCGCGCCCTGCCGGGGAACCCCGCCGATGACATCCGGCCGGCCTCCTCCCCCGTCGCGAAAACGGCTCCGGTCGAGGTGCCGCGGTCGGCGCGGATGCCGCGCAAGGCGGTCCTCGCGTCGGCGACGGCGCTGCTGGGCGCGGTCAGCGTCGCGTGGGTGATCGCACCCGGTGCCCAGCCGGTGAACTCGGCCCCCACGTCGAGCACACCCCCGGCCGCCACGTCCTCCAGCACAGCGGTCCTCACGTCCACCACACCACCCCAAACCGCTGCACCGGTGACGACGTCGGCCCGGCAGCCAGCCCAGGCGGGCACCGCCACCCCCGTTCCAGCGGTTCCGGAGGTGGCGCGGCCCCCGGCCGCCCACGCCCCGGCTGGGGGGACAGATGCGAAGAAGCAGAAGGACAAGCCGCAGTCACCAGGCAAGAGCAAGAAGTAGCCGACGCCACGTCTGCCGGACAGGCGCGTGTCCGAGCGACCACGGCCGCTGGCTCCTGCTCTCCGCAGGCCCCCGCACACAACCCCTTCAGGGGAACCGCATGCGACCTCCGGACCGCTTCGCGGTGCCCGTCGCCGCACTTCTGGCGGCGGGAATCGCTTACAGCTGAGGCCGGCAACCACCATCGAGGCTTCCTGCCGGTCGCACGGTCGTGGGTGAGGACAACACGGCGCCATCAGTGGCCATCCGCCCTTGCCTCCCGTCGAGCAACGTGCGATGGGCGACGCAAGGTGCGCGAGCGACGTCAGCCACGCGCTCGCCCCCCGCTCACCGCCATGGTGAACGCAGCCGAGGTTCTTTGCCGTCGTCGCGCCGTGTCCCCGGTACGGCTGGACGAGCGACCGACCTGCTCACGTCCGAGGACGATTCGCACGCATGGTGGTGGCCTGCTGGACATCTCCTGCTTGGATCAACAGTTTTCCTGGTGTCGATGGCGTGTGCCGCCGTCGTGGCCGTTGTGGTGTCCTGGCTGCTCGGCCGTGGCGAGCGATCGGGCGGCTGACGGCACGCTGGCCGTAGCGGCACCAACCTCCCCCTTGCACCCCGGCATCCGTCAGGCACGGCCTGCGGGCACCACGGCGGCGACGCTTTAATCCTGGCCTCAGGTTGATCGAGGACGATGAGCGGCAAAAGCATCGACTGGAGGGGGCGGGCCGGCGTGCGGATCATGATCGCGGATGACGAGGCGGCCATCCGCGAGTCGTTGGAGCGGGTGCTCCAGGTCGAGGGTTACGACACCAGCACCGTCGCCAACGGTCTCGCCGTGCTCGACGGGATCGATGGCGACGAACCGGATCTGCTGATCCTCGACGTGATGATGCCCCGCCTCGGCGGGGTGGAGACCTGCCGGCGGTTGCGGGCGGCGGGCCGGGATCTGCCGGTGCTGATGCTGACCGCCAGGGACCAGGTCTCCGACCGGGTCGCGGGGCTGGACGCGGGTGCCGACGACTACCTGCCCAAGCCGTTCGCCACCGAGGAGTTGCTGGCCAGGGTCCGGGCGTTGCTGCGCCGCCGCGCGCCGGGCGACGACGAGTCGCAGATCCTGACGTTCGCCGACCTCCGGGTCGATCCCGACAGGTTCGAGGCGTGGCGGGGCGGGCGGCCGCTGCACCTGACCCGGACCGAGTTCTTCCTGCTGGAGGTCCTCGTGCGCAACGCGACCAGGGTGTTGACCCGAGGCGCGCTGTTCGAGGCGATCTGGGGCTTCGACATGAGCGTCACCTCCAACAACCTCCAGGTGTACGTGAGCTACCTGCGCCGCAAGATGGAGGCCGGGGGTGAGCCGCGACTGATCTACACGCGGCGCGGCTTGGGGTACACGTTGCGGGAGACTCCTCCGTGAGCGGGTCCGCTACTCCGCGTCGGCTGCGCCGGTGGTGGCATCGGCGGTCCCTGCGGACCAGGCTGACGGTGATCGCGGCGACGGCCATCGCGGCCAGCGTGTTCATGGCCTTCCAGGTGGCCAGCGAGCTGCTGGACTGGGAGCTGCGGGCTACCGCGGAGGACCAGTTGCGCGCCGACTCCCGCGTCCTGGCGGCGAACGCGGAGCGCGCCGGTCTGGCGCAGGTCCAGCTACCGCCGTATCCCGGCTCCGGTCGCCTGGTGCGGGTCGTCCTGCCCGACGGCTCGACCCGGACGCCGGTCGGCCAACCCGCGCTGCCCCCGGTCAGCGAGGCCGCCGGGCGCGTGGCGCGGGGCGCGTCCGCCGACCTGATGGAGTCGGGCGACAGCGACGACGACGGCTACTTCGTCTACACGCTGCGGGCAGGCGGCGGGGCGGTCCAGGTGGCCCGCGTCGCCGACGACAGCTCGATCAACCGGTTCGGGCTGGGCATGCTGCTGATCGGGCTGCTCTGCGTGGTGTGCGGCGGCCTCGTCGGGCGGGCCGTGGCGCGGACCGGGCTGGCACCGATCGACCGGCTGACCGCCGCCGCGGTGCGTGTCGCGCGCACCCGGGATCTCGACGCCGACATCCCGGACGAGGGCGGTGGGGAGATCCGGCAGCTCATCCAGTCGATCAACGACATGCTTGCCGCGCTCCGGGACTCCCGCCAGGCCCAGCGGCTGCTCGCCGAGGACGCCGCCCACGAGCTCAAGACCCCGCTCACCAGCCTGCGCCTCAACATCGAGCTGCTGATCCGGCTCGATCGGCGCGGCACCCTGGACAGCGCACTGCCCTCCGAGAGCCGGACCCGGCTGCTCAACGACCTCGGCGCCCAGGTGGCCGAGTTGAGCACCCTCGCCGCCGAGCTGACCGACCTGGCGCGCGGTGACATCAGCGACGAGAGCGCCGAACTGCTCGACCTCGCCGACGTGGTGGTGGCCGCCGCGACCCAGGCGTGCTCCCGCATGCCCGACGTCGAGGTCGCGCTCGACGTGACCTCCGTGTGGGTGAGCGGGCGGCCCGCTGCGCTCCGGCGGGCGGTGCTCAACCTCGTCGACAACGCCGGCAAGTGGTCCCCCGCAGACCAGCCGGTCCGGGTCCGGCTCCGCACCGAGGGCGCGTCGGCGGTGCTCGAGGTCGACGACGCCGGGCCGGGCATCGACGCCGCCGACGTGCCGCGGGTGTTCGACCGGTTCTACCGCGCCGACAGCGCCAGGGCGTTGCCGGGATCCGGGCTGGGGCTGTCGATCGTGCAGCGGGTCGTCGACGCCCACGGCGGCCAGGTCACCGTGGGCCGCTCCTCACGCGGTGGCGCGTTGCTCCGGGTCGACCTCCCGGCCGCCTCGATCGCGCGGCTCACCGCCGGGGACGACGCCGCGGTGCGCTGACCCGTCCCGGCCGCACGGCGCAGGACGGGGCACGGCGGGAGCCTGGAAAAGATCCGGGACGGGCCTGGAGCCCGTCCCGGATCTCGCTCACCGTTGCGGCGCGGGCTCCTCGTCGTCGGCGAGCGGCCGGTGACCGTCCGGCGGCTCCACCGGCCGGGACAGCCGGCTCGGCCACCACATCCGCCGGCCGATCAGCAGGGTGAGGGCGGGCACCAGGACCGACCGCACCAGCAGGGCGTCGAGCAGCACGCCGAAGGCGACCAGGAACCCGACCTCGATCAGCATCACCAGCGGGAGCGTGACGAGGACGGCGAACGTGGCCGCCAGCACCAGGCCTGCCGAGGTGATGACGCCACCGGTGGCGGAGAGGGCTTTGAGCATGCCCTGCCGGGTGCCCAGGCGCACGGTCTCCTCCCGGGCCCGGCTGGCCAGGAAGATGTTGTAGTCGACACCGAGCGCCACCAGGAACAGGAACGCCAGCAGCGGCACCGAGTAGTCGACGCCCTGGAACCCGAGGACCGTGTCGAAGACGAACACGCTGCCGCCGTAGGCCGCCGCGAACGAGACGACCACGGTGGCCATCAGGACCAGCGGGGCCACGACCGCCCGGAGCAGCAGCGCGAGGACGATCAGGACGACGGCGAGCACCAACGGGATCACCAGCTTCTCGTCACGGCTGGCGGTCACCTCGGTGTCGAGGTTCTCCGCGCTCGGCCCGCCGACGATCGCCTCCGCCCCGCTCACCGCGTGCACGGCGGTGCGCACCCGCTTGATCGTGTCGTACTCCGCGGCGGTGTCCGGCGCGTCCTTCGGGAACACGGAGATGTCGGCCCAGCCACCGCTGGTCTCGCCCGGCATGGCCATTGCCACGCCGGGAGTGCCTTCAACGACGTCGAGCACCCGCTCTTGGTGCTCCGGTCGCGTGAAGACCGTCATCGGCTGGCCGCCGAGCTCCGGGAAGTGCTGGCGGAGAACGGTGAAGCCGGTGACCGACTCCGGCGCGGACACGAACTGGTCCTGCTCCCGCAGGGCGCCGGTGTTGCCCGTGAGGCCGATGGCGAGCACGCCCAGGACTCCGAGCGAGCCGAGCGCCGCCACCCACCGGCGGCGGCTGATGGTGGCGCCGAGCCTGTCCCACAGCCCCGGCTTCTCCTCCGCGGTCGTGCTGAACCGCGGGATGGCCGGCCAGAAGATCCGCCTGCCGAGAACCACCAGGATCGCCGGGAACAGCGTCAGCATCGCCACCAGCGCGCACAGGATGCCGGCCGCGCCGATCGGGCCCAATCCCCTGGTGCTGTTCAGGTCCGCGACGAGCAGGCAGAGCAGGCCCGCGATCACGGTGGCCGCGGACGCGACGATGGCCGGCGCCGCGCCGCGCAGCGCGTGGACCATCGCGACCCGGACGTTCTCGTGGTGGTGCAGTGCTTCCCGGTACCGGGCGATGAGCAACAGCGCGTAGTCCGTGCCGACGCCGAACACCAGGATCGTCAGCAGCGCCGAGTTCTGGTCGTTGACCACGATGCCGAAGCCCTTGACGAGCAGGTAGACGGTCGCCATCGAGGTCAGTGCGGCCGCGCCCACGGCCACGAGCGGGATGAGCCACAACACCGGGCTGCGGTAGGTGATGATGAGCAGGAGCGTGACGACGACGATGGTGGTGAGGAGGACCTGCAGGTCGATGCCGTCGAAGACGGCGTCCATGTCGCCGTCGACCGCGGCCGGGCCGGTCACGTCGAGTTCCAGGCCGGCGGGGCGGTCCTTCGCGGCGTCGCGCAACGGACCGACGATGGCCTCCGGTTCGCCGTAGGTCTTGCCCACGTCGAGGGTGAACATCATCGCCTTGCCGTCGGTGGAGGGGTTCGTCGGTGGACCCTCGTCGTCCTCGCCGACCGGGGTCACCGCCTTCGGCGGGTACCGCTTGGCAAGGGTGTCGTAGTGGCGCTCGACCGTCGCGCGGTCGGCGTCGGTCATGCCGCCGGCGCGGTGGTACACGAAGACGAACGTGTTGTCGTCCCCGCCGGGGAGACTGTCCTCCAGCACCGCGACCTTGGTGGACTCGGCGCTGGCCGGCAGGGTGTCCGCGGCGCTGTCGGTGGTGACCGAACTCAGCTTTCCGCTCAACGGCCCCATGACCACGGTCAGCACCAACCACAGGCCGATCACCAACCACGGCACCCACCGGCCTGCCAACCGACCGGCCGGCGCTTCCCCGGACGGCGCTGCGTTGCCTGCCATTCACTGGCCTCCTACATGCGTGTTGCATCGCTTGTATGACGCCGACTTCCTATCGAGCGAATCTGAGATGAGCGTTAAAACGCTCCGCAGCGCGAGTAGTACCGTCGTACCGCCTCCCTCCTGAAGATGACGACCGCGGTACGACGGAACGAGACGGATTCGAGCCTGGCGTTCAGACGATGGCGAAACTCGTCAGTCCACTGTGGAGGCTGGGGCCGCTGGCGGCGGCGCTCGCCGTCGTCACCTGCGGGTCGGACGCAGACAAGGGTGCGGCCTGTCGATGGTTTCCATCGACAGGCCGTTCGTCGTTGAGTGGAGCAGGTGGGAGCACGGCATGCAGTGCGCCAAGACGCGGTCCGGCGAGTCTGCTCCACACTCGTTGATCAAGCCGCCGGCGTCGGATGGGTCGAGAGGACGCCCGCGGGCAGCGCGATCCCGGTGCTGTGCTGCAGCTTCCCGCGAATGGCGATACCCATGACCGAGTCCAGGCCGATGTCCGAGAACGGTCGTTAGGGTTCGATCCGGTGCTCCGGCACACCGGTCTCGGCCGCCACGGGAATGGGGCGCACCGACCGTGATCGGCCGCGCGCTGCTCACCGTGGCCGTCGCGACCGGCGGTACCGCCGCCGCTCAGTGGCTGACCGAAGCCGACCGCGTGCTGCGCCGGTCGCCCGCGCGGATGCTGCGCGCACAGGTGCTCCTGCAACTCGCCATCACGCGGTGGGAGAGCGGACGGCGACGACAGTGGAAAACGGACTGCACGCAGACGGCCCCGGTACGTAGGCTCAGCGAGCCTCGTCGACTGAATCCGGCAGGTCCACGATCCATTGGGGAAACAACGTGTTCGACGACCTGTCGGTGCTGTGGCAACAACAGTGGCCCGAGTGCCCTCCGCTGGCCGACGACCTGAAGCACGTCTACCGCGACCGGTGGGTGCGCTTCCACAGCCTGCCCGAATCCAAGCGCTACCCCGGTGACAGCTCCGAGTACGACATCGTGCTCCACCGCTACAACACGGTCCTGGACGAACTGTTCCGCGGACAGGAAGTCCGGATCGTCACAGCCACTTGGTCGGACGGCCCTGAGCCTCCGGCGCTGCCGGAGCAGCATTCACGCTGGCATCCCGGTGCGTGTCACTGGACGTCCGTGCGCACCGACGAGGACGAGACGGATCCGGACTTCATCACCTACACCCACCTGCACGCAAGCCGCGTGCCCTGGCGACGTGGTCTGGTGGACGACCTGCTCCGCGCCGTGGCCGACTACCTCACCGCCGGAGTGATGATCACCAGCCTGACCTTCGACCGGATCCACCACCCCTACGACGGAGGCGCCGACGTCCTCCTGCCCACGGCTGCCGACCGCGACGCCGCGAAAAGCCGTCATGCCGACTGGCTCTCACCCTATCCCGGCGGCTTCTGAACGTCCGAAGTCCGCGTCTGCCCGGATGTCCGCGGACAGCCCACCGGCCTTGATCGGCCGAACTCCTCCCGCCGGACCGGGAGGTGCCGGGACCGGCCAGTGATCTGTCCGGTCCCGGCATCCCTGCCCCCGAACGGGCTCAGCTCGTGCGCACGCGGACGCCCAGCGCCTCGTCGTAGAGGTCGGCGACGCTGAACGCGTTGCGGGTCACGCCGTCGACGCTGCATCCACCCTTGTGCGACCCGAAGGCCGTGAAGTTGAACGACCACCCGCCGCCGCTGTCGCCGCCGATGGTGGTGCGCTTGGCGTTCATGGCCACCAGACGGTCGTTGAACACGCCGCTGTTGGTGCAGGAGATCGACGTGCGGAACACGGTGTCGCTGCAGTCACGCGAGTTGGAGGAACGCCCGTAGACGCAGACCGACTCGCCGACGGTGATCGAGGCACGCGGTTCCACCGCCTCGACGTCCCGCACCTCCGACGCGGTGGCGTAGAAGTCGTCGGGCTCGACCTGCGTGGAGGTCTTCCACTCGACGTCACCCCACTCGCCGCGGTGCTCCGCCTGGTGGGTCAGGGTGTGGGTGCCCACGCCGGGCTCGACGATCTGGTTGACGCCGTCGCAGTGGCCGGCCGTGGTCACGCCGGTGGTCCCGGAGCTGATGTCTGCACGGCCCAGCCGCTGGTGCACGCGAAGGCGCCGTCGTCCTGCACCGCCATCCCGCCGAACGCGGCCTCGTCGGACGCGACGTCCGCGTCGGTCATCGTCAGCCGGACGTCCCGCACCTCTTCAGCGGACAGCCGGGAGAGGACCTGCTCGGCCCTCGCAGGCAGGTTCGGCCTCCTGGTCACCACGGCTTCGACCGTCGAGGTCGTCTCGTCGAAGGACGTGACGACGTCCTGGAAGCCGAGGCCGGCCAGCCGGTGGTTGAGCCGGACCGACCGCTCCTCCAGCTCCAGCCACGAGTGCGGCCGGTTGTCGACGACCTCGGCACCGACGCCCGCGGCGCGGACCCGCGTCAGCAGGTCGTCGCCGGCCTTGCCCTTGACGTAGAGGGTCGGAGCGCCGCCCGGCTTGTCGGACAGCTTCGCCCCCGCGTAGGCGTCCGGGTACTTGGCCGCCACCTCCTGCTGCACCTTGCCGAACGCCTCGGCCACCGCGTGGTGCGCGGCGGCCTCCTCGACCGTCCAGCCTCTGCCTCTGGCGACCAGTGCCAGGTCGGTGGTCAACGCCTCCGGCCCCGCTGCGCCGTGGACGACCGCCGTGCCGCCGCCCGCGGACGGCGAACCGGCAGCCGCCGGTGCGGCGATGACAGTGCCGGCGAGCGCGCACGACGCGATTACCAATGGAATCCTCGAATACTTCAAGACGACTCCCAATAGTCGACCGAGAAAGGAACATCCCCGGCGAGGAACTTTGGCAGAGCACATCGCCGACAGGTACCGCCTTACGGTTCACGCGAAGACCCCGAAAAATCAGCCGAACGGGATGTATCTCCGGCGCCCGCACCACACCGCCAGGAAACAATTAGTTCGATGGGACGAGTATCAACGAGCCTCGAGCAGACTCACGTCGTGAACGATGAAGACGTCGCGAGCACAGCTCGGATCCGGTTCCGCGACCCAGCGGAGATCTCGCTCGACCGGCTCGTCACCCACGAGGTCCTCACCGCTGACGCTCACCGCGTCCCCCGCCCTGATCGTCAACCCGTCGCCGTTGGCCGTGGTGAAGAGGATCGTTCCCGCTGACCACTCGACCTGGGCCGACCGCCAGGCGAGCAGCTTGCGCGCGCCGGTCTCGGCCGGTTCCAGCTCCACGCACCGCTCGGTGACGTGCAGTCGTCCGGTGCCGCCCAGGCTCGTCGACTCACCCCGCCCCGGGTCGTCGAGCACGGCGAGCGGACCGCCCTGCCGCGCCGTGTCTGTTTTGCTCGCACACGAATCAAGCGCCAACACAGCGGCAATGACGACGCAGGAGAACGGGATCAAGCTTCTACGAACGTCCATGCCAATCCTTTCTTCGGTGAGCACGCCAGGGCTCCACGAGAAAAGGACGGAGATCACCCGAGATCAGGTTGCACCAATGACGGCGGAAGCAATGATCCGCGATCATCCGGTCGGCTGCCTGACGTCACTTGAGGCTCGTGGCGTCTCGCGGCGGTGTCAACTACCCGAAAACGCCGCTCCCGGCTGCGCGGTCTTGGTTCCCTGTCAGGGTGGAAGACGACCGAGCGCGGCGGGTTGTGATCATCGCCTACGACGGCGCCCAGATCATCGACGTGGCCTGCCCCAGCGGAGCACTGGAGTACGCCAACCTGCTCGGCGCGGCACCGCCCTACGCCATCGAGCTGGCCACGACCTCCGGGCGCGGGTCGCGCACCTCGTCGGGGATCGTGCTCGCCGGCGGCCGGAGGCTGGCCGCGGTGACCGGGCAGATCGACACGTTGGTCGTCGTGGGTGGGACCGGCACCAAAGAGGCGATGTTCGACGAGCGGCTGCTCGTCCAGGTGCGGCGGCTGGCCGGCCGCAGCCGCCGGGTGGCGTCGGTGTGCACCGGCACGTTCGTGCTGGCGGCCGCCGGTCTGCTGGACGGCAGACGGGTCACCACCCACTGGAACCACGGGGACGTCCTCGCCGGGGCCTTCCCCTCGGTCGCCGTGGACCTCGCTCCGCTCTACGTCCAGGACGGCAACATCTACACCTCGGCCGGGGTGTCCAGCGCGCTGGACCTCACCCTGGCGTTGGTCGAGGACGACCACGGTCCCACGCTGGCGCGCAACGTCGCCCGCGAGCTGGTGACCTACCTGCACCGTCCCGCCAACCAGGCGCAGATCAGCACGTTCCTGTCCGCGCCGCCGCCCGCCGACCGGCTGGTGCGCGACCTGCTCGGCCACATCGCCGCACATCTCACCGAGGACTTGGGCTCCGCCGCGCTGGCGGCACGGGCCGGAGTCAGCAAACGCCACCTCACCAGGCTGTTCTCCACCCACCTCGGCACCACCCCGGCCCGTGCCGTGCGTGCCGTCCGGACCGAGGCCGCGGCACACCTGGCGCGCAGCAGCGAACTGTCGCTCCCGGTGATCGCACGCCGGTGCGGGCTGCGGTCAGCCGAGACCCTGCGGCAGGCGTTCCTGGACCACTACGGGGTCACGGGGGACACGATTCGCAGGATGCCGGACATGCCGCGACCGCTGGAGAAGCAACAGGGTCACTCTTCGGAGGACATGACAGCCGGATGAACCGCGATCGGCCAGGGAACCGATCCGTGCCCGGCAGCCAATCCGGTCCAAGACCGACCAACGAGGGGTCCTTCATGCGAATGTCTTCGCGGTCGTTACTCGCTTTTCTCGCAGCGATGTCCCTGATCGGCGCCCCCCACGCACCGGCATCGGCCGCCGCGGCGCCTCCGACCGGCGAGCTGGTTGCTCAGGTGGTGTGCGGCGGTTGCAACGGGTTCCGCTACCAGAACCCCGGCGAAAAGGCCGTGTACCTGGTGATCGACGGTGTGCGGCACCACGTCCCCGACGAGCTGACCTACTTCAACCTGTGGGCGAACTGGGCCGGACTGCAGTCCGGCGGCGCTGTCATCGACATCGGAGCGCCCTTGGTCTCCGGGTCGTACCTCGCCCGGGAGAACGAAACGGGCAGGATCTACCTGGTGGGCCGCACCAAGCGCTGGATCCGCAACGGCCAGATCCTCGACCAGTACGCGTTCGACAGGTCCAGGATCCGCAACGTGAACCGGGCGAGCCTGCCGGCAGAGGGTCCGGTGATCCCCGGCCGATCCTGACGGTTCGGTTCTGCGGAAGAACTCCGGCGTCTGCGCCGGTACGACTGCCAAGCGGCCTGTCGATGGACTCCATCGGCAGGCCGTTCGCGTTGCCGGGCCCCACTGTCCAAAAAGGATCATCCGGTTGCACGACCTCCACAATGACACGGCGCCCATCTCCGGGAACGCCGCCCTGTTCGGTTGGCCACCGCATCGACCGGCTATATGTTTGCTCTCGAACGACATGTCGTACGCCCGGCACCACGACCACACAGCACGCTTGACAGACCAGCCCTCTAACCCCAGCACCCGCCATGCGCGTCATGTAGCGCCACTCCGGCCCCCACGGGAGTTGTTATGACGCCAGATTGGCGCTAGATTGGCGTCATGGACCTCTCGTCATATGTGGAGAGCCTCCGCCGAGCATTGGCGGTGGCTGCCCAAACAGAAGGGGCCGACGCCACGTCGCCCACCGGGCAGTTCGCCGCGACCCTGGAGTCGGCGATCCGATTCACCCTGCTGGACGCCCTGTCCACCGCGGCGGAGGAGATCACCGAAGACCTGCGGCCCGGCTCCGTCGATGTGCGGTTGCGGGCGGGCAACCCGGACTTCGTGGTGACGCCACCTCGCTCCGAAAAGCCTGGAGGTGACGCCACTTCGACGCCAGAGGAGGAGCCACTGACGTCGGCAGTCCTGTCCGACGAAGGTCCCACGGCACGAATCAGCCTGCGCATGCCGGAGAGCCTCAAGACGAGGGTCGACGAGTCGGCTGGCCGTGAGGGGCTCTCCGCCAACGCGTGGCTCGTCCGGGTCGTCGCCAACGCCGTCGAACTGGAAGAACGCCGCCGCCGCAGGGCAGGCGGCCTGCGCATCAACGAAGGCCACACCGGCTGGGCCCAGTAGTCCGGACCGAAACGCTCGTTCGCCACCCGGCACCGCACAAAGGGGGAAGTCGCATGCCGACCTTCAACACCGCAGAACCGATCGCCGTCAAACTCGACCTCGTTGCCGCAGACGTGCGGATCACCGCGGGCAACCGGGCGGACACCGTCGTCGAGGTGACACCCACGTCGGAGAACGAGGTCGACATCAGGGCCGCGGAGCAGACCCAGGTCGAGTACTCCGACGGCAAGCTCCTGATCAAGTCGCCGAAGCGGCGGCGCAAGCTGTTCGGGCGCGGCAGCCCGGCGGACGACCAGCGCTACGGCGCCATCAAGGTCGCCATCGAGCTGCCGGAGGGCTCCTCCGTGCGCGGCACCGCCGCGCTCGGCCACCTGCGCGCCACCGGAGCTCTGGGGGACCTGCGGTTCAAGACCGCCGCGGGCGACGTCGACCTGGACGAGGTCAACGCGCTGGAGGTGGAGTCCGCGGTCGGCATGGTCGACGTTCGCCACGTGGCGGGCAACGCCGACGTGACCACCGCCCAGGGCGACATCCGCATCCCGCGCATCCTCGGCACCGCGGTCGTCAAGAACCTGAACGGTTCCACCGCGCTCGGCGTGGTCACCGGAACCCTGAAGGTCAAGGGCGTCAACGGTGACATCGTGGTGCGCGAGGCCGCCGCGGACGTGGAGATCAAGACCTCCAACGGTGACGTCCGCATCGACGAGGTCGTGCGCGGATCGGTGGTCGTGGAGACCGCACGCGGTTCGCTCAACGTCGGCGTCCGCGACGGCAGCTCGGTGTGGCTCGCCCTCAACGCCTTGGTGGGCGGCGTGCGCAACGACCTCGACGACGCCGAAGGCCCTTCCGGCGCCGGCGAGTCCGTGAAGGTCAGCGCTCAGACGATGTTCGGCAACATCCACATCCGGCGCGCCTGAGCGCCGCGATTCCGACTTCCTGGAAGGAGTGCGGCGTGTCCACTCATCCGTTCGCCATCGAGACGACCGGCTTGCGCAAGTCCTACGGCGACAAGGTAGTGCTCGACGGCGTGGACCTGCGGGTCCCGGCCGGAACGATCTTCTCCCTGCTCGGCCCGAACGGCGCGGGCAAGACGACCGCGGTCAACATCCTCACGACTTTGCTCCGCGCGGATGGCGGTGAGGTGCGCGTCGCGGGTCACGACGTGGCACGCGAGCCCGACGCGGTGCGCAAGGCCATCAGCGTCACCGGCCAGTTCGCGGCGGTGGACAACCTGCTGACCGGCTGGGAGAACCTGCTGCTCGTCGCGGACCTGCACCGCCTGGGCAAGCGGGAGGGCCGTGCGCTCGCGACCCGGCTGCTGGAGCAGTTCGACCTGGTCGACGCCGCGAAGGTCAAGGCACTCGCCTACTCGGGCGGCATGAGGCGCCGGCTGGACCTCGCGATGACGCTCGTCGGAGGACCGAGCCTGATCTTCCTGGACGAACCGACGACGGGGCTCGACCCGCGCAGCCGCCACTCCATGTGGCAGATCATCCGCGACCTCGTCGCCGGCGGTACGACGATCTTCCTGACCACCCAGTACCTCGAGGAAGCCGACGAGCTCGCCGACCGGATCGCTGTGCTGGACGGCGGGAAGCTCGTGGCCGAGGGTACGGCCGACGAGCTCAAGCAGCGCGTGCCCGGCAGCTACATCCGGCTGCGCTTCGCCGACGGGCAGGCGCTACGGGCGGGCGCGGCCGCGCTCGCCGTGCCGCTGCCGGAGACCGAGGAGCTGACGCTCAAGGTGCCCAACGACGGTGGTGTCCGCGCCCTGCGGACCGTGCTCGACCGCCTCGACGACGCGTCGGTCGAGGCGGAGGAACTGACTGTGCACACGCCGGACCTCGACGACGTGTTCCTCGCACTGACCGACCGCAAGACCGTCCCGCAAGGAGCTACCCGATGAGCGCGCTGGCACTGTCCACGAGCAACTCGGCCACCATGCTGCGGCGCAGCCTGCTGCACGGTGTCCGTTACCCGCTGATGCTGGTGTCGGGGCTGCTGACGCCGGTGATCCTGCTGCTGCTGTTCGTCTACATCCTCGGCGGTGCGCTCGGGGCGACGATGCCCGACGGCCGGATGGGGTACCTGAACTACATCGCGCCGTCGATGGTTCTGCTGACGGTCTGCTACGGCGGCGGCGCGACGGCCGTGACCGTCAGCGTCGACATGACCGAGGGCATCATCAACCGGTTCCGCACCATGCCCATCTCCCGTGCCTCGCTGCTGATCGGGCACGTGATCGGCGGGGTGCTGCGGACCATGGTCTCGGTGCTGCTGGTGCTCGCCGTGGCGCTGCTGATGGGTTTCCGCCCGTCGGCGACGCCGGTCGAGTGGGTGGCGACGCTCGGTGTGCTGACCATGCTCGCGTTCGCACTGACGTGGCTGACCGTCGCGCTCGGCGCTTCGGCCAAGAGCCCGGCCGGCGCGAACACGGCGATCCTCCCGATCCAGTTGCTGCCGCTGGTGAGCAGCGCGTTCGTCCCGACGGACTCGATGCCGGGGGTGATCAGGTGGATCGCGGAGTACCAGCCGTTCACACCGGTGATCGACACCGTGCGCGGGCTGCTGATCGGTTCGCCGATCGGGAACAGCGCACTGATCGCGGCGATCTGGTGCGTGGGCATCACCGTCGTGAGCTTCTTCTGGGCACGAGCCGGCTTCAACCGCGACGCGTGATCCACCTTCAGCTTATTGCGGGGAATCTCCTCGAAAGCACGAGCAACGATCAGATCTGCCGTCACGTCCTGGTTGACGGCCCCCGGCTGTCCCGACGGGGTAGTTCTCCTGCTTCACGCGAACAACTGGACCACCCGCTGCGGCACGCCGGCCGCGGGCACCTCGTCCTCGAAGTACCCCGTCTCGTCCACGAACGCGAACGTCTCCAGGTCGCCGGAGATGGCCTCGTGGGACACCTCCCCGAGGTCGAACGACAGGTGCCAGAAGTCGCCGTGGTCCGCGGTGATCACCAGCTCCCGCAACCGCGGGTCGAGCCGGGAGATCTCCTCCCGCCACGACCGCACCAGATCCGTCATCTCCACCACTTCCACCACTTCCCTTGGTCGAGGCCGCCCGCGGAACTCCGCCGGAAGCATTAGACCCGCTCGGCCAAGCGGACGCCGAACTGGTGTGCGAACGCGGCTCGCCGCGGTCGCCTCAACCGCTCTGACCTGCGCGTCGGGCTGGCGCGGGGCCGCGGTCGTCGATCAGCCCGCCGGAAGCCGGCCGGTCGGAATGGCACGATGGTCCTCCAGGAGAACGAGGAGGTTGCCATCCGCCCGGTATCGACATCGGTCTGGCGAGAGCCGCACCACCCCGTTCCGCCGGGTCGAGGAGACCGGCTGACACCCGCCACGCCACCGCGCGGGTCGGCGACGCCGGCTTTCGGCTGTCGGAGGACCGGCGTGCCGGGGCTGCGCCTCTACGACCACAGGATGATCCACGAACGCCCGAAGTATGAGGTGCCGCGGACCGCGATCGGCCACAGTGGAGCCGTGTACCGCCATCTGCGCAAGGTCGACCGGTTGTGACGACTCCTCCTCACGGAGTGCTGGTGAGCAGGCGCTGGCTCGTGCTGGCGATCTTGTGCGCCAGCCTGCTGCTGGTGTCGGTCGACGCGACCGTGCTGCACATGGCCTTGCCCGCGCTGGCGGAGGACCTGCGGCCCACGTCCACCGAGCAGCTGTGGATCATCGCCGTCTACTCGCTGGTCGCGGCGCCCCTGCTGCTCGCCTTCGGCACGTTGGGCGATCGTTACGGCCGGCGTCGCGTTCTGGTCCTCGGGTACGTCGTGTTCGGGCTGGCTTCGCTCGCCTGCGCGTGGGCACCCGGCGTCGGGGTGCTGATCGCCGCGCGGGCCGTGCTCGGCGTCGGTGGCGCGATGATCATGCCGGCCACGCTGTCGCTGTTGCGCCAGGCGTTTCCCGACCGCGCGGAACGCCAGTTGGCCATCGGCATCTGGAGCGGGGTGGCCGGCTCGGGGGCTGTGCTCGGGCCGCTGCTCGGCGGCTTCCTGGTGCAGACGTTCTCGTGGCACGCCGCGTTCCTGATCAACGTGCCGGTGATGGTCGTGGCGGTTCCGCTGACGTACTGGTTGATCCCGGAGTCCGCGGACCCGCCGGAAGGGCCGTGGGACGTGCTCAGCGCGGTGCTGGCCGCGCTGGGGGTCATCGGGGTGGCGTTCGCGATCAAGCAGACCCCGCACGGCGGCACGATGCTCGTGCTCGGCCCGGTTGCCGGGTTGTTCGGGTGCCTGTTCCTCGTGGCGTTCGTCCGGCGCCAACGGAAGCTCCGCGTCCCGCTGCTCGACGTGACGTTGTTCCGCGACCGCGCGTTCAGCGTCGCGGTCGGCAGCGTCCTGCTGGTGCTGACCTCGTTGGTGGGCCTGGGTCTGCTGTTCGCCCAGTACCTCCAGCTCGTGCTCGCGCTGCAACCCATGCCCGCCGCGCTGCGGCTGATGTTCGTCATGGTCTCGGCGGTCATCGGCAGCGTCGTCGCCGGGCCGTTGTTGCAGCGGTTCGGGAACCGCCGGATGACGGTCGCCGGTTTCGTCGTCGCCGCGGCGGCACTGGCGGCCGCCGCCGCGGGCCTGACGGTGACCGAGAACCTGTGGCTGCTCGGTTCGGTGCTGGCCGCGACCGGCTTCGCCGTCTCGATCTCGCTCACCGCCGCCTCCGACGCTCTGCTCGCCGCCACACCGGCGCAGCAGGCGGGCGCGGCGGCGGCTGTCGAGGAGACCGCCTACGAGCTCGGGGCCGGGCTCGGTGTCACGGTTCTGGGCAGCATCGCCACCCTGGTCTACGCGGCCGGTCTTCCCGGCTCCGCAGCGCCGGCGCGGGACGGCCTCACCGAGGCGGCCGCCGCTGCCGCCGGACTACCGTCCGAAGCAGGCTCCCGGCTGCTCGAACTGGCCCGTGCCGCGTTCGTGACCGGCCTGCGGGCCGCACTGGTGGTCGGTGCCGTCCTGTTCGTCCTCGCCGCGATCGCCGCGGCGCGTGCGCTGCCCAAAAAGAAGGAATCACACGACGATGACCGACCTTGACCTCAAGACCGGCACGGCACACCCCGGTGTCAGCGGCGGGTGGCGCACGCCCGACCGCCTGTACCGGCTGATCAGCAGCCCGGTCCTGCGCATGGTCCTCGGGTGGGACCTGCCCCGCCGCGACCTGCGGGTGATCAGCCGCCGCCCCGGGAGCGTCTGCCTGGAGGTCGGCAGCGGCGGCGGTTTCTACACCACGGCCCTCAAAACCCACCTGGGCGCGGAGAACACGCTGATCGCCCTCGATCCGTCACCGTCGGCCATGCGAGCGCTGCGGCACCAGCTCGACGCCGTGCCGGGTGCGCGGATGTCCTGTGTGGCCGGTGACGGCTGCAAGCTCCCGCTGGCCGACGACCGGGCCGACACCCTGTTCTACGGCTACAGCCTGGAAGAGATGCCCGATCCCCTGGCGGCCATCCGCGAGGCGCACCGGGTGCTCCGGCCGGGAGGAGAGCTGGTGCTGTTCCTGTGGCGCCCGGTGTTCACCCGGCGTCGCCGCCGGCCGGTCGTCGCCCTGCTGGACGAGCTCTTCGAACGCCGCCGCACCTCGGCCGGTCCGCAGAACATCCGCCTGGTCTACCGGAAGCGGTGACGCGCGGGGTCAGGCAACTTCTTCGAGTTCCGCGGCTTCGGCCACCGCGGCCTGCTTGCGGCGGCGCAGCACGACGACCACGCCGATCACCACCGCGACGCCGAGCAGGACCCACATCGCCCCGTTGAAGGCGGACTCGACGTACTTCGCCGAGGCGCCCGCGGCGGAGCCGATGCCGATGTGCAGCGCCGACCAGCACACCGCGCCCGCGATCGAGGCGGGCAGGAACCGGTGGTACTCGAGCTTCGACGCACCCGCCGACGCCGGGACCAGGGTCCGCACGACGGGCATGAACCGGGCGACGAACACCGCCCACGCGCCCCGGCGTCGCAACAGCTCAGCCGCCTTGTCCCAGTGCTGCCGGCCCACCTTGCGCACGAGCCTGCTGTCGCGCAGGCGGTCGCCGAAACGGCGGCCGAGGAAGTAGCCGATGCTGTCGCCTGCGATCGCGCACACCGAGACCACGAGCCACATGGCCAGGAACCTGGGCACGCTCGTCACCGTCGTCGAGGCCAGCAGCAGGGCGCTCTCCCCCGGCGCGAGGAAACCCACGCCGAGCGTGCACTCCGCCAGCGTCAACGCGCCCGTCACGGCCAGCACGGCGGGCTGCGGCAGACCGGCCAGCCCTTCGAGGGCATCGGTCAAGAAGGACATGAGCTCTCCCCAGGAGGAACATCCGGATGTGCGGGAATTCCACCGGAACCGCCACTGCGCGCACATCGGCCCGTGGTCTGATCCGGCCCCAGACCTTCGGGGTAGGGGTGAACCCCGACGTTTCCGGCCAGGCTGACGGGCGGTGGCTCGCGCGCCGTTGCGCGAACGGCGATGAATCCCCGGTCGTCCCCCGGTCTTCAGACCCGTCCACCTTCCGCGCGTTCCGGAGGCAACCGTGCAGCTCTTGCTCACCTCAGGCGGCGTCACGAACCCGAGCATCCACTCGGCGCTCGTGCAGCTCCTCGGCAAGCCGATCGCCGAGTGCCACGCCCTCTGCGTCCCGACGGCCCAGTGGGGTCACCCGATGTGCGGGCCGGCCTCGGTCAGGGGGTTCGTGGCCGCCGAGCCCGCGGGACGGCACCTCTCCGGCCTGGGCTGGGCGTCGCTCGGTGTCCTCGAGCTCACCGCGCTGCCCACCATCGGCGCGCGGCGGTGGGTTCCCTGGGTCCGGGAGGCGGACGTGCTCTTGGTCGACGGCGGCGACGCGACGTACCTGTGCCACTGGTTGCGGGAGTCCGGGCTGGCCGGCCTGCTGCCGTCGCTGGGCGACACGGTCTGGGTGGGGGTGAGTGCCGGCAGCATGGTGATGACGCCCCGCGTCGGGACGTACTTCGTCGAGTGGCCCGCGGCTCCGGACGACCGCACCCTCGGCGTCGTCGACTTCTCGATCTTCCCGCACCTGGACGCCTTCCCCACGAACACCCTGGCCGACGCCCAGCGGTGGGCCGCGGAGATCGGCGGCCCGGCCTACGCCATCGACGAACAGACCGCGATCAAGGTGGTTGGCGGCTGCGTCGAGGTGGTCTCCGAAGGGCGGTGGACGAAGTTCGGGTCGTAGCCGCCCGGCGTTCCCGGGTGCACGTGCCGGAGAGCCGCGGCCCGGAGGTGGCGTCCCTGTCCAGCCCCTGTCCAGCCCGGTCAGCACGCCGGGGCCGGCCACACCCGAGCAGCAACGCCTGGGTGAGCGCCTGGACATGACTCCGGAGGACCGAGACGCGCTGACGGCGCCCTACCTGCGGTGCCTCACGGACCACGGTGTGGACAGGAGGGCCGACCCCGCCGGTGTCCCAGAAGCGTCGTCGGCGGCGAGGACCAGCTCCGCGATCCGCCACTCCCCTCCGGTGCGGGCGAGCCGGAAGGTGAGGACGCCGGTGGTGAGCACGGCCGCGTCCGACGTCAGCAGCAGGTAGGCGGTCGCCGACGCGGTCTCGCCGTCCGCGCCGTGGACGACGACGTTGGTCGGGTGGTGTCGCCGCTGCCCGGTTTCCGCGGCCCACGCGGTCCGCACGAACTCCAGGACCGCCTCGCGGCCGGCGACGGGGCCGAGGACGGGCCGGCCGGGGAGGTGGAACGTCCAGGTCGCGTCCGCGGTCAGGACGGCTTCCAGTGCCGCCGGGTCGTGCCGGTCGAGCGCGAAGGCGTAGCGGGCCAGGGTGTCGTGGACGGCGAGCCGCTCCGCCGGGCTCATGCGACGGTGAGCACGATCTTGCCCCGCAGGTGTCCCCGCGCGGCTCGCTCGTGCGCGGCTCGGGCGTCCTTCAGCGGGAAGGCGCTGTCGATCGCGACCCGGAGGGTGCCGTTCTCGAGCAGGCGGCCGATCTCGGCGAGCTGCGCGCCGCTCGACCGGACCTGCGTGGCCGTGACCGTGATGCCCAGCCTCGCGTTCTCCTCGTCGTCGAACTCGCCGAAGTAGACCGGGTAGAGGGAGCCGCCGCGCTTGATCGTCGTGAGGAAGCGCCTGCTGTGCGGTCCGCCGACGCAGTCGAGGACGAGGTCGACGTCGCGGACGACCTCCTCGGGGCGGTCCTTCGTGTAGTCGATCACCTCGTCCGCGCCGAGCCGGCGCAGGAACTCCTCGTGGGCACCGGAGGCGACGGCGACGACCCGCGCGCCCCGCCACTTGGCGAGTTGCAGCGCGAGGTGCCCGACGCCGCCGGCGGCGCCGTTGACCAGGACCGTGCTCCCGGCGCCGAGCGCCATCGGCCGGTGCGGGGCTCGCTGGAACGGCGAGGGGAAGTCGTGGCCGAGCTCGATCAGGAACTGCCACGCCGTCAGGCCCGACATGGCCGCGGCCGCGGCGTGCTCGTGGCTGACACCGGCCGGCTTGTGCGCGAAGTCGGTCGCCGCCGCGGCGACGTACTCGGCGTAGGCGCCGCCCTGCAGCGAGATCGGGAAGTTCAGCAGGCCGAACACCTCGTCGCCGACGGCGAAGCCCTCGACACCGGCACCGGTCGCCGCGACGACGCCCGAGACGTCGGTCCCCGGGACCAGGGGCAGCTCGACCGGCGGCTTCAGCTCGTCCGGCACACCGGGCATCCCCTCACGCGCGTACCAGTCGGGAGGGTTGACGCCGACCGCGTGCACCCGGACCAGCAGCTGTCCCGGCCCCGGCACGGGCGTGGGCGCCGTCTCGTAGCGCAGCACCTCGGGGCCGCCGTAGTCGTGCAGGCGGATCGCGTTCATGGTCTCCGGCAGCACAGCTCTCTCCTCGTCTCACTGGGTAAACTTCAACCGAGTCACGGACCCGTTTTTCCGAGTCACTGACCCGAATATACGGGTCAGTGACTCGGATAGGCAAGGAGCGCAGATGAGGGCGGACGCCAAGGCCAACCACGACCGCCTGCTCGCCGTCGCCGGCGCGGTCATCACCGAGCACGGCAGCGAGGCGTCGATGCGCGACATCGCGCGCCGCGCCGGGGTCGGGCTCGCCACCGTGCAGCGGCACTTCCCGACGCGCGAGGCGCTGCTCGAAGCCCTGCTCCGCACCAGCTTCGACGAGCTGACCGAGCGGGCGGCCCAGGTCGAGGCCTCGAACCCGCCCGACGAGGCGCTGGTGCTGTGGCTGCGCGACTTCATCGCGGTGTGCACGAACTACCGCGGCGTCGTGACGGCGATGGTGCAGGCGATCGAAGACCCGGAATCGGCGCTCCACAGCTCCTGCGTGGCGATGCGCGGGTCCGGTGCGCGGCTGCTCTCCCGCGCCCAGGAGGCCGGCGTGGCGCGCACCGACTTCGACGGCGCCGACCTGTTCGCCCTGGTGTCCTCGCTCGTCTGGCTCAGCGACCAGCCGGGGCTCGAGTCGCGCGCCGAGCGCCTCTTCGAGATCGTGATGAGCGCCATCGTGACGAAGGCGCGCCCCGGCCGGGAGTGAGTCCGGCAGCCGGTCATCGGCGTGGACGGGCGACCGCGTCAGGTGCGCAGGTAGGACGCCCCGTTCAGGTCCAGGACCGTTCCGGACGACCAGGCCGCCTCCGGCGAGGCGAGGTGCACGATGGCGGCGGCGATCTCCTCCGGAGTGCCGACCCGGCCGAACGGGCTCTGGTCGCGCACGGCGTCGCCCTCCTCACCGGCGAGCTTCCCGGCCTGCCGTTCGGTGGCGATGAACCCCGGCGCGACCGAGGTGACCGAGATCCCGTGCGGCGCCAGCGCGACCGCGGCCGACTGCCCGAAAGCGTGCAGTGCCGCCTTGCTCGCCCCGTACGCGGGGTAGTCCGGTTCCCCGCGGAACGCACCTCGCGAGCCGACGTTGACGATGCTGCCCGGTGCGCCGCGGTCGATCAGGTGCTGCGCCACCGCCCAGGTGACGTTCACCGCGCCCATCAGGTTCACCGCGAACATGGACCGCCACGCGTCAGTCCACTCGTCCCACGCGGTGTCGCCGAGGCGGTGCCGGTTCCGGTCGGTCGGCGCGACCCCGGCGTTGTTCACCAGCACGTCCACCGCGCCGAGGGCCCGCACCGCCTCGGCGACCAGGTCACGGGCGGCGTCGGGATCGGCGAGGTCGCCCCCGATCACCGCGTGCCCGTCTCCGGCGAGCCGGGCCACCGTGTCCTCGGCGTCCTCACGGCGGTTGCCGTAGTGCACGGCGACCCGGTGGCCCCGCTCGGCGAAAGCCACGGCGGTCGCGCGGCCGACGCCCCGCGACGCCCCGGTGATGATCACTCCACTCGGCATCTCGTCCTCCCTGTGCCGCACAGTAGCGCCGGGCTCCCGGCGCGGCGGCGGAGGCTCCGCGGAGCGCGGAAGTACCCGGTTGAACCCGGACGGCGGTGGGTATTACGCGGACCACCACAGCTGTTCCGGAAGCGATCGGAAGCACCCATGACCTTGCACGCGGCGAACGACCTGTTCAGCCACCCCGAGACGCACCAGCCGCACGTGCCGCCCGCTCCGTCCCATGTGGACCAGCCGAGCTGGGCGAACCTGTTCCAGGAGCCGCCGATCACGCCGCGAGCACCTTCCGAGAACTGACGAAGCGAGCACGTCCGTCTTCGAGGAACACGGAAAACGCCGGGGCGCGGAGGCGCCCCGGCGTCAGCCGCACGTCGGGTGTCAGCCGCGGTGCCACTTCTGGTTGGCGCCGCCGACGCAGTCCCACATGTGCAGCACCGCGTCGTTGTTCGGGTTCCACTCGGCGATGTCCACGCACTTGTTCGCCTGCGGGTTCACCAGGTCACCCGCCCCGGACAGCACGAACTGCTGAGCCGCGTTCCCCGAACAGGTCGCGAGCTGCACGGCCGCGCCGTTCGCGGTCGAGCCCCACGCCACGTCCACGCACTTGTTGTTCTCCGTGCGGATGGTGCCGCCCACGAACTCGAACTTCTGGTTCGTGCCGCCCGTGCAGTCCCACACGATCAGGCGCTGGCCGTCGGCGAAGTTCCAGTTCGGCACGTCGATGCACTTGCCGTGCCAGTCGCTGACGATGCTGCCGGCCGCGGGCGGAGGCGCCGAGCCGCCGAACGGGGTGAGGATGATCCCCGCCGAACGCGGGTCGCCGTCGTGCACCAGCGACTCCTGCGCCTGCACGTCGTCGAACGCGAACCCGTAAGCCTTGCCGTCCACCATGTTCTGGTGCACGAGCCGCGAGTAGTGGTTGGTGATCGCGCCCTGGTAGAAGTCCGCGGGACCGCCGCCGGGCTGGACGTCGATGCGGCCCAGCGTGGAGCGGTGCAGGGCGGCGCACAGGGTGCGCGCGATCGGGCCGACCACCTGGTCGTTGGGTGCGTGCAGCGCGCCGTCGCAACCCCAGACGTTCGCCGTGGACGGCTTCGCGAATGACGCCACCTGCTGTCCGGCGGAGTTCGTGAAGTTCATCGTGGTGCCCGAGGTGCGGCCGAAGTACTTCACGTCCGGCCGGTCGCCGAACGGCTGCACGGTGAGCGTCTTGGTCGTGTAGGCGTTCCACGCCTGGGTGATGTAGGAGTCCAGGTAGTGGGGGTCGAACTTGCCGACGTCGGCGGCCTTGCCCGGCGCGAGCACGCGCAGCACGGTGCCGTCCGGGCGGGACATGATCGACCCGCCCCAGCCCGCCTGGTTGCGGATGCCGTTGATGACCGCGTCCCGCCCGCCGGACTTGAGCTCACCGGTCTTCTTCGTGGCACCGCTCGCGCCCGTCACGGTCACGGCGTGCGGTACGGCGAACATGTCCACCTGGGAGCTGTTGAGCCACAGGCCGGCGTCGTTGTAGGTGAACTCGCTCCAGTCGAACAGGATGCCGCTGTTCGGGTCGCCGGACGCCCACGGCGCCGGCTGCACCAGTCCGTCGGGCGTCAGGAAGAACTTGAGCTTCTCGCCGAACGACATGTAGACGCGGCCGGAGATGAACCGGGGCACCCGCAACGTGGTGGTGCCGCCGAGACCGGGACCGGCGATCGACACGTCCGGCGCGGGCGTCGGCGGGTTGCCGCCCGGCGACCACGGCGTGAACGCGCCCGCCTGGTTGACGTACCCGAGGCGCCCGTTGCGGATGTCGGTGCCCAGGACGTACAGGTGCACGGCCTCGGACCGGCCGCTGTTGTTGGTGACGTTGAGGGGCAGCAGGTCGGGGCCGATCGCCTGTACCGGTGTGATCGCGACGGCCGCCGAAGCGGTCGCCGCCAGGACGGCGAGCGCACTCAACCACTTTGTTCGCGTACGCATGTGACTCCTTGTGCAGGGGTGCTCCGTCAGCAGAACCCCGACCGGTTCAGGGCGGTCGGGGCCCTCCGCTCCGAGAACTGGTCCAGACCGGTTATGAGAGCGCTTCCATGGTTGTGCGCAGATGCGAGCTCTGTCAATACCGAGTGGGCACGGTGTGGACGAACCAGTGGTCGCTGCCGGAGCCGGCAGCGGCTGGTCCCGCCGAGGCAGGACCAGCCGCCGGGGCGGCCCGAGCACGTCGGTCAGGAGGAACAGCGGTGCCGGTGTCAGCCTGCGGGGCCGCGCGCGGTGAACAGGGTCATGGTGGTGAAGTCCAGGGTGACGTTGCCGGGTTTGTGGAAGCTGTGGAAGAACGCGGCCGGCACGTCGAACCCGTTGGGAGCGAGCGGAGAGTTCGGGTTCGTGTAGCAGTAGACCCCGTTGGCGGTGGCGTCGCCGAGGCGGAGCTCCTCGGGATAGCACGGGTAGGTGACGACCGGGTGGCTGCCGGAGAAGGTCTCGACCGGGCGGTCGTGGTCGAGCCGGATCCGCAACCTCCTGGCCGCTTCCCCGTTCACGACTCCGGCGACCTCGCTGTGCCCGCCGAACAGCACGCCCACCACCGCCGTGCCCGAGCCGATGGCGCCGGCGATGCTGCCCTGGCTGTGCAGCCCGTGCTCACGGGCCAGCCACATCGGCAGGGGCCGGGCGCCCACCCGTGCCGCGGCGGCGCGCACCTCGGCGACCGCGTCGGGAGTGTTGCGGCGCAGGACCAGCGACCGGCCGGCGTAGTCGAAAGTGGACAGCAGGTGGTAGAAGACCCACATGCCGATCATGCCGTCGTGTTCGGTCTCCACCTCTTCGCCCGACTCCCACTCGGACCAGCTCACGGGGATGTTGCGCAGCTCCATGCCCCCCAGCGCGAGGGAGTCCAGCACCCCGAAGTACTGCCATACCCGCCCGTTGAGGAACTCGATGTTCTGCTTGGCCACGGGAGCCAGCCCGGCTTCCGCGGCCACCGACTTGGACAGGCTCAGCCACGGTGCGCCGGTGTAGAACGTGAAGCGCTTCGGCGGTCCGTTGTTGACCGAGACCTCCACCAGCGGCATCGGGTCCATCTGCCGCCACGGCAGGCGCGCGGTGTCGCCGTGGATCCGGTACGGCTCACCGCTGACGGCCTCGAACCAGGTGGCGCGGGTCTCGTCGCCGATCGCCCGCCAGTGGGGCACGGAGAGGGCCAGCTCGTCCTGCCTCAGGTAGCAGTCACCCAGGAACCTGTGGGCGTCCCTGTCGTCCGGCGCGAGCCGGAGCGCCATCTTGAGGTACTTCTCGGCGTCGGGGAACTTGTTGCCCAGCAACGCGACCTGGCCGCGCCGGCGCGCGGCGTGCAGGTTCGCGGGGTCCGCTCTGAGGATCTCCTCGTAGGCGCGGCCGGCCTGCTCGAACCTCCCGGCCTTGAACAGTGCGTCGGCGTCACCGCCGGCACCGGCCTGCGCCGCGGCCGGCTCGCGCAGCAGCGGCGCGGCCGCGGCGGTACCGGCCAGCACGGCCGCGGCCCGCAGCGCCGAACGCCGGTTCATCTTTCCGTCATCAGCCAAGGTGTTGCTCCCTTTTCCGTGGGCCCACAGGGAAAGGAGCCCGTGCGCTTCACCGTGGCCGGACGATTTCCGCGTGCCTCGACCGGCCTGTCACGGTTGCGCTACAGCCGTCGGGCAACTCGTTGCGACGGAGCGACGACTGACTCCGGTTTCACAATCGAAACCAGTTGTCAACGCATCGGCGACTACCACCCAGAGTATTAATGCGTACCCATCAAAAGAATTGATGTCACTCACCCGGCGGTATCCGCCCGAAGAGCACCGTGTTCTTGTTGGACAACTCCTCATCTCCGCCAAAAACACCAGCAAGGAGATTCAAATGTCGAAAAGAGCACTCTTCGGGCGAATGACGGCCGTGGGGGTGATGGTGGTTTCCTCCGCTGTCGGCATCGGTGCGTCACCGGCTCAAGCAGCGGTTGTCTGCCCTCAGTACGGTCGCGACGGAAACGGCGGAACGCTTCAGACCATCGGTTCCGAGCCCTATCGCAACGGTCCCGGCCAGAACTGCGACGTCTACAGCAACCGCTCCGGCACCGCCGACATCTTCTGCAAGAAGTTCAACGAGCTCGGCAACCTCTGGTACTACGCGCGGGACCGGTCCTCCGGCACGCTCGGCTGGATCTGGAGCGGCAACGTCGCCAGCACGAGTGGCACCCGCCCGAATTGCTGACGTAACCCGAATTCAACGCCGGCCCGGGACGGGGTGAGTCCCGGCGCGAGCTCAGCGGGGTTCGGCCCCGAGCACCCGCGCCACGGGGTGGTGCGGGTCGTACGCGGCCCAGCCCGGCTCCCCCGTGCCGGCGAACGCGACCCAGGCGCCGTGCACCCCGGCCGCGAGGCCGGGCGGGACGGGGCCGGGGCCGAGCAGGCCGGTGTCACCGTGCAGCCAGGGCTCGTCGGCGACGTCGAAGACGAAGGGCAGTTCGACGGTGTGGGCGGCGCCGAGCCGTCCGTTCAGGGCCGTGGAGCGGTAGCCGAACGAGTAGACGTGCGTGCGGCCGCCCGAGATCTGCGCGTGGGCGCGCGCCATGCGCTCGGTACCGGCCCCGAACAGGGCCTTGCCGAGCACCGCGGAACGCAGCTCCCCCGGTGTCGCGTCCGGCAGTGCCGCGCGGAGCGCGGCGACCTCGGCCTCCGGATCCGCGTGCACCCTGGCGGCGACGGCGAGCACGTCTGCCTCCGTGGACGACTCCAGGTCGCCCCGCGGCACGACGTAGAGGTGGCCCTCCTCGGTGTTGGTGCCGATCAGCAGGTCGACGTCGCGGGCGGGGCCGTCGGCGAGACCGTCGGCGGGCTGGACCGTGCGGACCAGGCTGAACGGGCTGAGGCCGGCCAGCGGGTCCGTGGCACCGGCGGTGCGCAGGTCCAGCCCGGCCAGTGCGGGCAAGATCTCGAGGAAGCGCTCGTCCGGGATCGCGGCGAACGCTTCGGCGGTCGGCGCGACGCCCAGCGCGGCGGCCGCCGCGGCGGTGACCCGGCGCGCCTGTTCCGTGGTGAAGGCGCCGGTGCCGCTTCCGCTCTGCATGATCGCCCGCCGGAACAGGCCGGTGGCCTCCGGCGTCGCGAGCAGCGCTCCGACGAGCGTGGCGCCCGCGGACTGGCCGAAAACCGTGACGTTGCCCGGGTCGCCGCCGAACGCGGCGACGGTGGCGCGCACCCAGCCGAGCGCGGCGAGCACGTCGAGCAGCCCGCGGTTGGCCGGGGCGCCCTCCAGGTCGAGGAAACCGGGGATGCCGAGGCGGTAGTTCACCGTCACGAGGACGATGCCGTCGCGGGCGAACGCGCTGCCGTCGTGGAGCGGGGCGCGGGCCGAGCCGGTGACGAACCCACCGCCGTGCACGAAGACCATGACGGGGCGCCTGCCGTCGTCGGCGGCGGGCGTGCGGACGTCGACGGTCAGGTACTCCTCGCCCCGGACCCAGCCCGGTCCGAAGTAGGGGCTCATGTCGAGCCGGCCGAAGTCGCGGACCGGTTGGGGCGCTGTGGGAGGAGGGCGCGTGCCGTCGCGAACGCCGGGCCAGCCGGGGTGCGGCGCGGGCGGGGCGAACCGGCGGGCGCCGATCGGCGCTGCCGCGTAGGGGATGGCGCGGTAGAACTCACCGGAGTCGTCGCGGACGCCGCGCACGGCGCCCGCCGGGGTCTCGACGACCGGGTCTGCGGGCCGGGTCATGGGAAGCGCTCCGTTTCGGTTGTGGTGTCAGGAGATGCGGGAGAAGGGCGCCCACTGCTTGATCGAGAACTTCGACCCGGTGCGCTCGACCTCCGCGGCGCCCTGGCCGCCGAAGTGCGCGGGGAAGACGAGTGCCCTGTCCTCGGCGGCACGGCCGAGCAGCTCGTGCCGGGTGGCCCTGGACTCGGCCGGGTCCTCGCAGAAGCAGGAGTTGACGTCCGGCTCCACGATCTGCAGCGGGCTGTGCAGCAGGTCCCCGACGAACAGGGCCCGATCACCGCCGGAGTCCAGGACGAGCACGGACGAGCCGGGGGTGTGCCCAGGGGCGAGGTCGAGCCGCAGGTTCGCGTCGATGCGGTACGACCCCTCCCACAGGTGCGTCAGCCCCGCCTCGTGGACCGGCGCGACGCTGTCCTCGAAGACGTTCTGGTTCCCGCGGCCCAGCACGGACCTGTGCTCACCCGCCGGGTCCCAGAACTCGAAGTCCCGCCGGGTCATCAGGTACGTGGCGTTGGGGAACGTCGGCACCCAGGCGCGGCCGTCGAGCCGGGTGTTCCAGCCGACGTGGTCGACGTGCAGGTGCGTGTTGACCACGACGTCGACGTCCTCGGGCCGCACGCCGGCGGCGGCGAGGTGGTCGAGGTAGTCCGTGTCCAGCCGGCTCCAGATCGGCGAGTACGGCCGGTCCTTGTGGTTGCCCACGCCGGTGTCGACGAGGATGGTGCGCCCCTCGCTGCGCAGCAGCCAGGACTGGACCGCCGCGTGGCACTCGTCCGTTCCCGGGTTCCAGAAGTCGGGCGCCAGCCAGCCGCGGTGCTCGTCCCACGAGCCGCCGGAGCTGTCCGGGAAGAACTGGGCCGGGGTCATCTCGACCGAGCCGTAGAACTCCTCGACTCGGGTGATCGTGACATCGCCCAGGACGATCTGGTCGGGTTCCTGCTGCATGTGCTCCGCCCTCGGTTCGTGGTCTGCGTCCGGCCGGGACCGAGCCTGGCCGCGCGGACACGCCCGAACCACTCCCGCGTTGTCCTACCCCTCGCGGGGTGTGGCTGGGCACCGGCCGCGCCCTGGACACTGGGAACATGGACGGACCCGGCCCACTCGGCGACTTCCTCCAGGCCCGACGCGCGCTGCTGCGGCCGGAGGACGCCGGCCTGCGCGATCTCGGTCCCCGCAGGCGGGTGGCCGGGCTCCGGCGCGAGGAACTGGCCGAACTGGCGGGCGTCAGCGTCTCGTACTACACGAGGCTGGAGCAGGGGCTGTCCCGCGGGGCCTCGGCCGAGGTGCTCGACGCGATCGCCCGCGCCCTGCTGCTCGACGACCACGAACGCGAGCACCTCACCCGGCTCGCCGACGCCGGCCGCCGCACGCTCCCCGCGCGCCGGTCCCGGCCCGAGAAGCTCGCCGACGAGACGCGGGACCTGCTGCGCGCCGTGGACGGCGTGCCGGCCGTGGTGCTCGGCCGTCGCACGGACGTGCTGGCGTGGAACACCCTCGGCCACGCCCTGCTGGCGGGCCACCTGGACTTCCGCGGCCCGGACACCCCGGCGGGGCGGCCGAACACGAGCCGGATGCTGTTCCTCGACCCGCACTGCCGGGAGCTGTACGCGGACTGGAAGCGCAAGGCCCGCACGGTGGTCGCCAACCTGCGGATCACCGTCGGCAGGCACCCGCGGGACCCGCTGCTCGCCGAGCTCATCGGCGAGCTGACGATGAAGAGCCCGGAGTTCGTCGCGCTCTGGGGCGACCACCGCGCGGCGCCCTGCGACGTCGCGTCCTACGAGCTGCGCCATCCCGTCGTCGGCACGGTGACCGTGACGCAGCAGACGCTGTCGATCGCGCGCTCACCGGACCAGTCGCTGATCGTGTGGACGACTGTCGCCGGCTCGCCCTCCGAGGAGGCGCTCGTCCTGCTCCGGCAGCTCGGCGGCGACCGGACGGCCGGCGCGCGGGCCCTCCGCTAGCGCCGGTTCGACAGGATGCCCCCGACCTGCTCCAGCATGTGGTCGACGTCGTCCGCCTGGTAGATCACCCGAGCTGTTCGGCCTCGCGCGCGTACCCGGCCGCTCGCGGTGCCTGCCAGGCGACCGCACCCGCCTGCGGCATCGTGAACCCGATCTGCACGGGCTCCCCCGACGTCGTTGCTACTGCTTTGAACACTGCCTTGTGGTGACGCGCTCGCACCGGAGGCGTCAGAGGATGCGGTGCTCGACCGTGCCCACGCCGTCGATGTCGAGGCGCAGGTAGTCCCCCGGTTGCAGCCAGCGCCCGATCTCCATCCCGGAGCCACCGACGAAGGTGCCGGTCGCGAACAGCTCGCCGGCGTGGAGCCGCTCGCCCGCCGAAGCGTGCGCCAGCACCTCGCCGAGGGACCAGCGGGACCGGCCGGCGTCCGGGTTCGCCACGGTCTTCCCGTTGATCTCCACCCGTGCCCGCAGCTTCGTCCACTGTGGAAGGACGTCCGCGGCGGACACCGCCGTGCTCGACAGCGAGGTCAGGAAGTGCTTCGCCTTCTGCGGTCCGAAGCCGCTGTTCATCTCCGCGATCTGGACGTCTCGCGCGCTGAAGTCGCACAGGACGACGAACGCGCCGATGGCCTGCTCGGCTTCTGCGGGAGAGGCGTCGAGCAACGGGCTGCGCAACACGAACGCCAGCTCCAGCTCGTAGTCCAGCGCCTTTGTGTAACCAGGTGCGCGCACCACGGTGCCACTGGGCACGATGGTGGCGGCGTTGCCCATGTAGTAGATCGGTTGCCGGTACCACAGGGGCTTGGGGCGAAACGCCGGGAAGACCGAGCGGGTGACGGCCTCGTAGGCCCGTGCCAGCCCCGCCACACCGCGCCGGTAGCGCCCGACGTACCCGCGGGCCGCGTCGATGTTGTGCTGCTCGTACAACATGAAGTCGCGGAACGACAACGGCTGGAACGGCAGCAGGAGGTCTCCCTCGGCCACGCCGTCGGCGAGAGCGCGCTCCGCCTCCCAGGACGGGGCGAAGGGCGACTCGAAACCGAACGCCGTCCTCGCGTCACCGGCCGCCCACTCCTCATCGGGGTGGTCCCGCGTCTCGACCAGGATCGAGTTCTCAGCCGCGAGACGACGACGAATCTGCATTGGACCTTCCCAGGGAAAGATGTTCGTGGAAGAAGCCGTGCCGCGCCCCGCCTCCGCCGGCGGTCCGCCCCTCGGTCACGACGCTGTGCGCCACCGCGAGGAGCCAGCCGCGCACCGCTCCCTTGCTGCCGAGCAACTCTCCCGGACGGCGCCACGCGCGCAGGAGCGTCTCCTGCACGACGTCCTCGGCTGCCGCTCTGTCCTCGCACAGCCGGGTCGCGTACGTCAGCACCGCTCTGCCGTGGTCTTCGAAGAGCCGGCGGATGAGCACCTCATCGGCAACAGTGTCTCGTGCGCGGCACATCGTCTTCGTCTTCCACATCTTCGAGCAGTCGAACCGGTCAAGTGGTCCAGGTCTACCCCGCGCCCGGCGCCGGATGACCGGCCCGCCGCCAGGAGGACACCCGCGTCCCCTGTTTCGTTCCCATGCGGGCCCTGTTCGCCGACTCCGCCCAGCGCCGCGCTGTCCCGCCGGGGTCAGGGGCGGCGGCCGCTGCCGATCAACGTCGTGGCGTCGAGCTCGGTCAGGCCTTCGCCGCGCATCGACTCGAGGTAGCGCTCGCGCACGGCGTCCAGCTCGCTCACGGGCACCTCCGCCAGCACCTCGCGAAGCCCGGAGCCGACGATCACGAGCCACGCCACGTCGGGGGTCATCGCCAGTGCGAGCGGGCTGACCGTCACCTCGACGTCGACGAGACCGCGTGCGCGCAACCACTTCGCGTACGCGTCCGCTCGGTCGATGCCCTCGGTCTGCCCGGCCGGCGGGGCGGGCACGCCCTCACCGACGGCACGGCCGAGGTGCCGGCCCGCCGCGGCCATCGCCCCGTCCTGCCAGATCGTCAGGACCACTCGCCCACCGGGGCGCGCCAGGCCGACCAGGTGCTCCGTCCCCGCCACCACATCGGGGAAGGAGAGGATGCCCAGTGCCGACTGGACCAGGTCGTAGCCGCCGGAGGTCCAGGTGGTCACGTCCGCCTGGCGAGCGCGCAGCTGGGGCAGGTCCTTCGCCAGCCACCACAGCTCGTCGATCATGGAAGCCGACGGGTCCACCGCGTCGACCAGGCCGTGCCGGCCGACGAGCCGCGCGGCGGGGATCGCCGAAGTGCCCGTGCCGCAACAGGCGTCGAGGACCCGGTCACCCGCCCCGGGCCTCGCGACCACCACCGCCGCCGCACCGATCGGCTCCCACAGGCAGCGCCTCAACCCGGTGAAGTCCGCCGCCGCGGCGTCGAACTGACCGCGGATCCGGGCCCACCGGACGTCAGCCATGCCGACCTCGCTGTTCGCATACCGCTCCGATGTGGACGGTCTCGAACGACTGCCGACCCTCCGACGCCGCGGCCCACCCCGGCATGGTCGGCAACGAGCGGGACGAGCACAAGGTTCCAGCACCTACGTGCTGTTCATCGGAGCCATCCGGACATCACGTGGTGAGCGGCTGGGCGCTCCCCGGTCCGACGAACACCGCCTCGCCCACCGGAAGGTGAGCGAGGCGGTGTTCCGATGGCGGAGCGGGCCGGACCTAGGTCGTGTTTTAGATGTGGCGTAGCCAGATGTTGATGGCGGCGACGTGGATGGTGGCCTGGTAGCGGAGGGCGAGTTTGTCGTAGCGGGTAGCCACCGTGCGGTGTTGCTTGAGCATGCTGATACCGCATTCGACGGCGTGGCGCTGTTTGTAGACCTGCCGATCGATCGCCGGTGGCCGCCCACCTGCGGAGCCTTTGGCCTTGCGATGGGCGGCCTGGTCACGGGGCTGGTCGATGGTCGCCTTGATCTTCCGCTGCCGTAGATAGGCCCGGTTGGCCTGGGAGCTGTACGCCTTGTCCGCCAGGACCCGGTCGGGTCGGGTTCGTGCCCGGCCGGGGCCGAGGCGCGGTACCGAGATCTGCTCGAGCACGGGCGTGAACTGCGGGCTGTCGCCCCGCTGCCCGGCGGTGACCAGCAGCGACAACGGCCGTCGGCCCTGCTCGCAGGCCAGGTGCAGCTTGCTGGTCCAGCCGCCGCGTGAGCGGCCCAGCCCGTGATCGTCGGGCTCGGTTCCGCCGGCCGGGGTGTCGGGCGGTTCGACCTGCAGATCCCCCTTTTCCGTGCTCCGGCGGCGTGCTGGTGCGCCCGCATGACGGTGGAATCCACTGACACGTCCCACACGATCAGCCCGTCGGCATCGGCACGGGCCTGCAACGCGGTCACAATCTGCTGCCAGACTCCGGACCGCTGCCAGCGGCGGAACAATCCGTACACGGTCTGCCAGGGACCGTAGTCGGGCGGGATGTCGCGCCACGGGGCACCGACGCGCACCCGCCATCAGATGCCGTCGATCAACTGCCTTTTGCTCCACTTCGGCGGGCGACCCGGTTTACGCCCGACGGGCAGCAGCGGTTGCAGCACCGCCCATTGCGCGTCGGTCAGGTCGGCCCGCCCCGCTGCCGCTACGCTGGCCACGAGGTCTCCGGTACTGCAGGTTTGCTTGGTCGCTAACCCACTTACCGGAGATCTCGCCACGTTCCGGCACCGACACGCCGCCGGTCACCACCTTTGAAACACGACCTAGTCCCCGGTCACGACCCCGATCGCGATGCCGAGCGTCGCGGTGTTGTAGACGAATGCGAGCACGCTGTGTGCGAGCACCCGCACGCGCACGATCGAACCGTTCGTGTCGACGTCCGAGACCGCGAACGTCGTCCCCACGGTGAAGGCGAAGTACGCGAAGTCCGCGTAGGTGGGCTCAGGAGAACCCGGGAAGACGAGGATCTGCTCGGGCAGCGCGCGGTAGTAGGCCTGCGCGTACCGCTCCGCGTAACCGAAGTGCAGGATCGCCCACGCCAGGAGCACCGCGGGCACCGCGATGACCTTGTTGACCAGATCGGCGGTCTCATCGCCGCCGTCGACACCCATCACGATGGAAAGGCCCGCGGTGATACCGGCGATGCTGGTGAAAATGGTGAACAGCAGCCCCGCGCGGGGGCCGAGCGCCAGGCTCAACCAGTTCTCGCCCAGCTTCCCGCGCCTGCTGGCACGGACTCGCGCGACGCGGATTCCCAGGTAGATCAGGGCGAAAACATCCCACAACGTGATCCAACCCCGGTTGTCGGAGAAGAAGATCATCACACCGAGGAGGATGAGAACGGCCTCAATGGCGCGCGACAGCGCACGTTGAACAGTCTTGATCATGTGGAGCATTCCTAGCTCACTCGGACATCAGGACAACGGCCACAGCTGAACAACTCAATTCGCACGCTCTGCTCACGGCGCCATTCGGATCGTGGAGCCGACTTCGGTCGTCCGCGTGCGACCAGTGCCGGAACCAGGTTCTCCGATCCGCGCCGGACGACGATCCACACAGGACCGGCGGAGCCGCGGAACCGCTGAACTTTCAGCGCGGCAAGCGTACCAAGCTGACCACATCCTGATGCCGAAAAACGCAGCCACCACTGGCCCGAGCCCGGGTTTGCGCAGTTCAGCGCACCGGGAGGACGAGCACCACACTTCGACTCACCGTCTCATATGGACAGCTTCGCCGGTTTTCCGGGACGATCGCCGCCCGGTTGCAGCCCGCGCAACGATCGGTGCGATGGCACAGGCCAGGGCATGCCAACCAGTCGAGATGCATGCCCTGACCTGTTCCCCTGACACTTCAGCCGTCCACCGCGTCACTTCCACGGCGGTGGCATGAGAGCAACCATTCACACCTCCTCGCTGCAAGAGTTCGCCCGACCACTGAACATCGCGGATTCGCCGGAATGCAACGAAGTTCGCGGAAAGTGCGAAACAATGTGTTCCGCCGGTCCCCTCCGTGGTTGGCGGCAGGCGGCGCAACGGATCGAGTCGCGTTCCACGAGAGGCCGTTCGTTCCGAGTTCCGCGCGATGTGGCTGTTGACGTTCACCGGAACCGGTTCACCCGGCCGACGAGCCGCGCCGGTGGACGCGGAGGCCGCGACCGCTCGCCGAACTCCTTCGCCGGTCCTGGGCCCGCGTCGGGAAACGTGCGGCCGGCCTCCTTGTACGCTGGTCCACGTGAGCCGGACTCGCAAGACCACGCACGACGAGGCCGACGGCGATGACGTCGGCTTGGCCTTGGGCGTGCTGCTCCGTTCCTACCGCGAGGTGGTCACGCCCGCACTGAGCGGGTTCCCGCACGGCGCTCGCGGCTACGAGACCATGCGCGAGGTGCTCAGAGGTGAGCGCCCGAGCCAGCTCGCGCTGGCGAACCGGCTGGGCCTCGACCGCACGGTCATGACCTACCTCATCGACGACCTGGTCGCCGCGGGCTTCGTCGAGCGCCGGGTGAACCCGCAGGACCGCAGGCAGAGGCAGATCGTGGCGACAGCCCGCGGTCGTGCCGCGGTCAGCGACCTCTGCGAGCAGGTCGCGGCAGCCGAGCGCATCGTCCTGGCCGGGCTCGACCCCGCCGAGCAGGAGCTCTTCCGGCGCCTGCTGGGCAAGGCCGCGGCGGCGAGAGGCGATCACTCGTTCGAGACGTGCCTGACCGTCATCGGCGAGCAGTGACCCTGCCCGCGAGCTCGTCGACGGACGTGTCGCCGAGCTCGGCCTTCACGATCGGCGCGACCTTCGTGCCGAACAGTTCGATCGCGCGCAGGTGTGCGGCCTGCGGCAGTGCGCCCCAGTCCATGTGCAGGTAGTGCCGCACGTGTCCGTAACGGGCGTGTAGGGCCAGGATCCGCTCCGCGACCTCCTCGGGCCCACCCACCATCAAGGCGCCGCCGGGCTTGACCCCGGTGTCGTAGGACTCGCGCGAGGGCGGCAGCCACCCGCGCTGAGCGCCGACCGTGCGCATGAACCGGTCGTAGTGCGGCCACCACTCCTCGCGAGCCCGTTTTCCTCCGTCGGCGAGGAATCCCGGCTGTCCGATGGTCACCAACGTCTGCTGCGGGGAGTTGCCCAGCTCCTGGGCGGCACGCCGGTACAGGTCGACGAGCGCCGCGTTGCGGGTCGCGCTACCGCCGAGGACACCGGTCGCCAGCGGGAGCCCGAGCTTGGCGGCGCGCACCGCCGACCCCGGCGAGCCGCCGACCCCGACCCACAGGGGAAGCGGCCCGCGTTCGGCACGCGGCGGGATGTACTCCCCGTTCAACGGAGCCCGCGTCGTGCCGCTCCACACGACGTGCTCGGACTCGTTGACGGCCTTCAGCAGTTCCAGCTTCTCGCTGAACAACCGGTCGTAGTCGGTCAGGTCGTAGCCGAACAACGGGAACGACTCGACTGACGAGCCGCGCCCCGCGATGATCTCGGCACGTCCGTGCGACAGCGCGTCGACAGTGGCGAACTGCTCGTAGACGCGCACCGGGTCGTCCGTGCCCAGCACGGTCACGGCGCTGGACAGCTTGATCCTGCGCGTTCTCATGGCTGCCGCCGCCAGGACGGGCGCCGCCGAGGAGGCCGGGAACTCCGGCGTGTGGTGCTCGCCGATCCCGAACCAGTCGAGACCCACCTGCTCGGCCAGCTCGATCGCCTCCACGATGTTCCGGATCGCCTGCGCCTGTGCGACTCGGCCACCGGTCACCGGATCGACGTCCGCGTCGCCGAACGTCGCCACACCCAGTTCCATGATCACTCCCGCCCTGGTTGAACCATCTGTAAATCAGACAGTATGTTCAACAGATGAATTCGGGAGTTTCTTCCCCGGCCGTGGGGATCATCGGCGGCGGCAGGCTCGGCCTGACGATCGCCCGCTTGGCGCTCAAGGCCGGCCACCGCGTGGGAGTCGCGTCCACGAGCAGTCGCGCGGAACTCGAGCTCGTCCTGGAGTTCATGGCTCCCGGCGCCATCGCCGCCGACGCCGGCGAACTGGGCCGCGCGGCGGAGGTCACGATCTTGACCGTTCCGCTGCACCGCTACCGCGAACTGCCGCGGGAGGCCTTGTCCGACCGGGTCGTCGTCGACGCCATGAACTACTGGCCGGAGGTCGACGGGAGGGTGGCCGACTTCGAGTCCGGGCGGACGAGCAGCGAGGTGGTGCAGGAGTTCCTGGGCTCCGCGCGAGTGGTCAAGTCGTTGAACCAGATCGGCTACGGGGAACTGGAGTCGTCGGCGAGGCCTCCCGGCGCACCCGACCGCCTCTCGGTCGCGGTGGCGGGAGACGACGCACCGGCGCGAGGAGTCGTGGCGGCACTGGTGGAGACGCTCGGGTTCGACGCCCTCGAACTCCCCTCACTGGCCGACGGGCGGATGATCCAGCCAGGAGCGCCGTGCTTCGGGCAGCCCTTGTTTTCTCGCGTCAGGCGGTCGATCGGGTGACTCGCCCCGCCGCGGCGAGGCCGGCCATCCGCGTCAACAGATCTCACCATCCGCTACATTGGAGCCTATAGCGCAGCTACCACCCCTGCTACCGGAGGACCCCATGCCCACCGCCGATGAACTCCTGGGTCCCGCCGCGGCGGACGGCCTGGTCGCCGTGATCGCTCGCGCCGCACCGGGCAAGCCGCTGCACCACCTGCGCCGTGCCGCCGCGGGACTGGCCGGGCTGAGCCTCCGGGAACGCTGCGACCTGCTCGCGGGGGCGGTGCTGGACGATCTTCCCGGCGACTTCGCGAGCCTGGCGGCGGTCGTCGGATCGGCCCTGCCGGACGAGGAGCTGACCGGCTGGCCGGTGTGGCCGGTGACGGAGGCGGTGGCCGCTCGCGCGCTCGCCGAGTCACCGCCCGCGATCGTCGCGGCCCTGCACCTGCTCGCCGAGCTCACCTCTCGGCTGACCGCCGAGTTCGCCATCCGCCCGCTGCTGTCCGCAGACCCCGACACGGCGCTCGCCGTGGTGCGCACGTGGACCGGGCACCCCGACGAGCACGTGCGGCGACTGGCCAGCGAGGGCACCCGCCCGCACCTGCCGTGGGCTCGCGCCGTCCGCGCGCTGCGGGACAGTCCACACAGGACCCTGCCGGTGCTGGACGCGCTGTACCGCGACGAGAGCGACTACGTGCGGCGCTCGGTCGCCAACCACCTCAACGACCTCAGCCGCGCCGACCCGGACCTCGTCGTCGCCACGGCCACGCGCTGGCTCGCGGCACCGGACGCCAACACCCGGCGCGTCGTCCGGCACGGGCTGCGCACGCTGGTCAAGAAGGGCCACCTCGGGGCGCTGGCGCTGCTGGGGTTCGGCTCCGCCACCGGGGTGTCCGTGCGCGGCCCGCTGCTCGACCGCACGTCGGTGGCGCTCGGCGAGGACCTCTCGTTCCAGGTCGTCCTCAGCAACACGGGCGAGTCCACCGCGAACCTGGCCGTGGACTACGTGGTGCACCACCTCAAGGCCAACGGCACGCGCACGCCCAAGGTGTTCAAGCTGACGACCCGTGCGATCGACCCCGGCGAATCGCTCACCCTCAGCCGCAAGCACTCCTTCCGCCGGATCACGACGCGGACCTACCACCCCGGTGAGCACGAGATCGAGGTGCAGGTCAACGGCATCGCCTCCGGCCGGGTGGCCTTCCACCTGAGCACCGCCGACGAGCACTGACCCCGCCGGTCACGACTCCTTCTGCTTCTTGGGCTTCGCGGCGCCGATCACCGACGGGGGCAGGTCCTCGCCGGGGACCTCGAACAGGTCGCCGCCCATGATGTAGCTGGCGGAGCGGTGTTCCTTGTCGTCCTCGCCCCTGCCACCGGCACCGGGAGCCATCGGGGCGCCGGCCATGCCGGCACCGGCCACACCGGCCGTGCCGGGACCGGCCATGCCCATCATGCCGGGACGGGCCGCCTGGCCCTGCACACCGGCCGAGCCACCGGGCTGCATCGCGCCGCCGGCACCCGCGCCACCGGCGCCACCACCGAACGCGCCACCGGCTCCACCCGCGCCGCCACCGCCACCCGCGCCGCCGCCGAACGCACCGCCACCGCCACCCGCGCCGCCGAACGCACCGCCACCGGCTCCCATCGAGGGGGTGAACGGCATGGGACCACCCCTCAGGCCCGCACCGCCGGCACTACCGGCACCGGCACCACCTCCGGCACCGCCGCCGCCCGGACCGGTGTAGCCGGGTGCGGTGGGCGTGAAGCCCCTGGGGTTCTGCGGGGTGTAGTTCGGGTTCGCGATGTCCCTGCCCACCACCGGGGGCTTCGGGATCTGCGGGGTGTACTGGCCGCCGCCCGGCTTGGCCGTCGAACCACCGGCACCCGTGCCCGGCGTGTATCCCGGCATCTGCGGCGTGTAGTTGCTGCCACCACTGCCGCTGGTGTGCGTGCTGCCCGTGTTGCCCGGCGCGGTGTGGCCGGGTGCCTGCGGCGTGTAGGTCGCGGCGGCGGTGGTGGTGCTGGTGCCGGCCGGGTTGTAGGTGGGCACTTCCGGGGTGGAGCCCGCGCCGCCACCCGCGCCAGCGCTGCCGGAACCCGCGTAACCGGGTGCGGACGGGGTGTAGGCCGCCGCGGCGGGCTGGTTCACCGCGGCGCCACCGGCTCCGGCACCACCGTTGACGTCCGGAGGCGCGGCCACGGCACCGGCACTCGCGGCCTGCGTCGACATCAAGCCGTCCACACCGCCGAGCGTGGGCGTGGCACCCAGGCGGGCCCTCATCATCACCGGTTCCTCGACCTGGCCGGTGTTGGGGTTGAACGGCGGCGTGAAGGCCGGCACCGACGAGTCGATCTGCCGCGAGTGGTCCTCCATGGCGGTCATCACCGACACCGCCTCCTCGTGGGCCACGCGCGAAACCACGTTCGCGATGGCGATGTCGACGGAGGCCAGCACGAAGGCGGGCGTGCCCGGCTGCGACAGCGCCGCGGCGGCCTTGTTCCAGTCGAACTCCACCGGCGC
>NZ_FOFR01000003.1 GCF_900110955.1 Lentzea xinjiangensis | reverse complement strand
TGGCGGCTTCCGCGGCGGCGGTGGCGGCGGTGGCGGTGGCGGTGGCTTCCGTCCCGGTGGCGGCGGTGGCGGCGGCGGTGGCTTCCGTCCCGGTGGCGGCGGTGGCGGCGGTGGCGGCTTCCGTCCCGGTGGTGGCGGCGGCGCAGGTGGCGGTGCCCCTGCCGGTGGCGGCGGCTTCCGCGGTCGTCCCGGTGGCGGTGGCGGCGCCGGTCGCGGCGGTACCGCCGGTGCCTTCGGCCGTCCGGGTGGTCCGGCGCGTCGCGGACGCAAGTCCAAGCGGCAGAAGCGCCAGGAGTACATGGACAACATGCAGGCGCCTTCGGTCGGTGGCGTCCGCCTGCCCAAGGGGCAGGGCGAGACGATCCGCCTGCCGCGCGGTGCCTCGCTGACCGACTTCGCCGACAAGATCAACGCCAACCCGGCGTCGCTCGTGCAGGTGCTCTTCCACCTGGGCGAGATGGTCACGGCGACCCAGTCGGTGTCCGACGAGATCTTGGAGCTGCTCGGCACCGAGATGAACTACGTCGTGCAGGTCGTGTCCCCCGAGGAGGAGGACCGCGAGCTGCTCGAGACGTTCGACATCACCTACGGCGAGGACGCCGGTGACGAGGACGACCTGCAGGTCCGCCCGCCGGTCGTGACCGTCATGGGTCACGTCGACCACGGTAAGACGCGGCTCCTCGACACCATCCGCAAGGCGAAGGTGGCCGAGGGCGAGGCCGGTGGCATCACCCAGCACATCGGTGCCTACCAGGTCCAGACCGAGCTCGAGGGCAACCCGCGGCTCATCACCTTCATCGACACCCCCGGTCACGAGGCGTTCACCGCCATGCGTGCCCGTGGTGCGAACGCGACCGACATCGCGGTCATCGTCGTCGCCGCCGACGACGGCGTGATGCCGCAGACGGTCGAGGCGATCAACCACGCCCAGGCCGCAGAGGCGCCGATCGTGGTCGCGGTGAACAAGATCGACAAGGAGGGGGCGAACCCCTCCAAGATCCGCCAGCAGCTGACCGAGTACGGCCTGGTCGCCGAGGAGTACGGCGGCGACACGATGTTCGTCGACATCTCGGCCAAGCAGGGCATCAACATCGACAGCCTCCTCGAGGCCATCCTGTTGACGGCCGACGCGTCGCTGGACCTCCGGGCCAACCCGGACATGGAGGCCCAGGGCGTCGCGATCGAGGCGCACCTCGACCGCGGTCGCGGTCCGGTCGCCACGGTGCTGGTCCAGCGCGGCTCGCTGCGCGTGGGCTCCTCGATCGTCGCGGGTGACGCGTACGGTCGCGTCCGCCGCATGGTCGACGAGCACGGCGACGACGTCACCGTCGCGACCCCGTCGCGTCCGGTGCAGGTCATCGGTCTGACGTCGGTGCCGCGTGCGGGTGACACGTTCCTCGTCGTCGAGGAGGACCGCGTCGCCCGCCAGATCGCCGAGCGTCGCCAGGCCCGCACCCGCAACGCCGCCAACGCGGCGAAGCGCAAGCGCGTCAGCCTGGAAGACCTGGATGCGGCGCTGAAGGAGACCAGCGCTCTCACCTTGATCATCAAGGGTGACAACTCGGGTACCGTCGAGGCCCTCGAGGACGCGCTCATGAAGATCGAGGTCGGCGACGACGTCGAGCTGCGCGTGATCCACCGCGGTGTCGGTGGCATCACCGAAGGCGACATCAACCTCGCCGTGGCCGGTTCGGCCATCGTCCTGGGCTTCAACGTCCGGGCCGAGGGCAAGGCGACCGAGCTCGCGAACCGCGAGGGCGTGGACGTCCGCTACTACACGGTCATCTACCAGGCGATCGACGAGATCGAGGCGGCCCTCAAGGGTCTCCTCAAGCCGGAGTACGAAGAGGTCCAGCTCGGCCGCGCCGAGGTCCGCGACGTCTTCAAGTCCTCCAAGGTCGGCACGATCGCGGGTTGCATGGTCCTGTCGGGCGAGATCCGTCGCAACGCCAGGGCTCGCCTGATCCGGGACGGCAAGGTGATCGCGGAGAACCTCCCGATCAGCTCGCTCAAGCGGTTCAAGGACGACGCCACCGAGGTCCGCGAAGGTTTCGAGTGTGGTCTCACGCTCGGCAACTACAGCGACCTCAAGCTCGAGGACATCATCGAGACCTTCGAGATGCGCGAGAAGCCGCGCGCCTGATCGGTTGAGATGGGGGTGCGGAGCCGGTGAAAACGGCTGGCTCCGCACCCTTTTCCTCTGGAGGATCTTTCCCATGTACGTGGGAGCTCTGGAACTGGACTTGCTACTCGGCGACGTCCACTCGTTGAAGGAGAAGCGCTCGGTGGTGCGGCCTGTCGTGGCCGAGCTGCGCAAGCGCTTCGAGGTCGCCGCTTCCGAGGCCGGTCACCAGGACCTGCATCGGCGCGCGCTGATCGGTGTCGCCGCGGTTTCCGGTGACGCGGCGCATGTCAGGGAAGTCCTGGCCGGCTGTGAGAGGCTGGTCGCAGGACGACCCGAACTGGAACTGCTCTCCGCCCGGACGCGTCTCGTCGGGCCGGAGGACGACTAGGAAGGGGAGGCTCGTGGCCGACACGGCACGTGCCCGCAAGCTCGCCAAGCGGATCTCGCAGATCGTGGCCTCGGCACTCGAGCACGAGGTCAAGGATCCGCGGTTGGCGCGGGTCACGATCACCGACACCAAGGTGACCGGTGACCTGCACGACGCCACCGTGTACTACACGGTTCTGGGCGAGCGGCTGGACACCGAGCCCGACTACGCCGGGGCGGCCGCCGCTCTGGAGAAGGCCAAGGGCGTGCTGCGCTCGATGGTGGGCCAGCAGACCGGGGTCCGGTTCACGCCGACGCTGACGTTCATGACCGACACCGTGCCGGACACGGCGCGGAAGATGGACGAGTTGCTGGCCAAGGCCCAGGCCGCCGACGCCGAAGTCGCTCGCCTGGCGGTGGGGGCTTCTCCGGCCGGTGAGGCCGATCCGTACAAGGCGCCTCGCGAAGACGAGGACGAGGACTGAACAAGAGGGACCGTCCACACTGGGACGGTCCCTCTTCTCGTCATCGAATGGAAACTGTCCTGTCCGAGGGTGCCCTACAGCGCGTCGATGCGGTGAGCGGCTAACGTCTCCCTGTGGCAGACGACCTGAGCACCACCCTTGCCGAGGCCGCGCGGTTACTGGCCGACGCCCGTGACGTCACCCTGCTGAGCCACGTCAACCCCGACGCGGACACGCTCGGAAGCGCGCTGGCGGTGGGACTCGCGCTGCACCGGCGCGGGGTGGCGGTGCGCGTGGCGTTCGGCGAGCCCGAGGTCGTGCCCGAAAGCCTGAAGACGCTGGACACGGCCGGCCTGCTGGTGCACCGCGACGAGGTGCCGGCGGCACCGGAGTTCCTCGTGGTCATGGACACCGGCAGCCTGCAACGCCTGGGGCCGTTGCAGGATCGCGTCGCCGCCTGCACAGGACCTGTCATCGTGGTGGACCACCATGTGTCGAACACGCGATACGGGACGTTGCACTGCATCGACGAGCACGCGGAGGCCACCGCGCTCATCGCCCTGCGGCTGCTCGACGAGATGGGCGTCGAGATCGACGAGCCCATCGCGCGGTGCCTCTACGCGGGGCTGGTGACCGACACCGGCGGCTTCCGCAAGGCCGGCCCGGCGGCGCACTCGACCGCGGCGCGGCTGTTGGAGACCGGCGTCGACGCGTACAGCGTGACGCGCCCGTTGATGGACGCGCATCCCTTCGCCTACCTCGGAATGCTGTCGCGCGTGCTGGCCAAGGCCGAGTTGGACGAGAGTGCCGCCGGCGGCCTGGGACTCGTGCACGCGGTGGTGGGCGTGGACGACGCACGTGACGTGCGCAGCGAAGAGGTGGAAAGCGTCATCGACGTGGTCCGTTCCGCCTCCGAGGCCGAAGTGGCGGCGGTGCTCAAGGAGCTGCGGCCCGGCTTCTGGTCCGTGTCGCTGAGGGCGGTGGGCCAGGTCGACGTGCGCGAGGTGGCGCAGGCACTCGGCGGTGGCGGCCACCGCCTGGCCGCCGGCTTCACCTTCGACGGCGCCGCCGACCAGGTCGTCGCCGCGCTGAAGGGCGCGCTGGAGCGGGTGGGGTCATGACGAGGACGGGAAGCCCGCGGCTGCTGCGGGAGATCAACGACCGGGCCGCCATCGAGACGTTGCTGCGCAGCGGCGCGATGACGAGGGCCGAACTGGAAGAGGTCATCGGCCTCTCCAAACCCGCCACGGCCCAGCTGCTCGCACGCCTGGAAGAGGACGGCATGGTCGTCCGCACCGGCTTGCGCGGCGGTGGCCGCGGTCCACGCGCACAGATGTGGGCCGTCAACGGCGGCGTCGGGCACGTGGCAGCGGTGGCGCTGACGCCGGAACTGATCGACGTGGCCATCGCGGACATCACCGGCTCACTGCTGGCCGAGCACAGCGCGCCGATGCCCAAGGACAACACGCTGCGGGCGTTCCGCGAAACGGTGCAGAAGGCAGCGGTCCTCGCCGGCCTCCGCCTGGACGCGTTGTCGCACGTGGTCGTGGGAACACCGGGTGCGGTCGACCCGGCCACCGGCCACCTCGGCTTCGCACCGCACCTGCCCGGCCTGGTGGACGTCGACCTGCCGTCGACGCTGCGCGAACTGCTCGGCACGTCGGTGTCGATCGAGAACGACATCAACCTCGCCGCGCTGGAGGAGATGAGCTCCGGCAAGGCGGTGGGCGTGCGGAACTTCGTGCTCTTCTGGCCGGCCGACGAAATAGGGTCCGCGGTCGTGGTCAACGGCGTGCTGCTGCGCGGCGTCACAGGCGGTGCGGGCGAAATCGACTCGATGCAGATACCCGGCGGCCGCTACGGCGACCAGGTGGACAACGAAGCGATCATGGCGCTGGCCGCCACGCACGGCATCGCGGCCTCGTCCGGCGTGGAGGCCGTCGCGCACGCCCTGAGCACCGGGGAACGAGCGTTCTTGTCGGACCTGGCGCGCAGGATCGCCCTGGGCCTGGCGAACGTGGTCTGCGTGCTCGACCCGGAGCTGGTGCTGCTGTCCGGCAGCGTGGCGCAGGCGGGCGGCGAGACGCTGTGCGACCTGGTGGCGGCGGAACTGCTGGAGCTGGTGGTGCCGCGCACCCCGGTGCAGCTCGCGCAGATCACCGCCAACCCGGTGCGCTCAGGTGCTCTGCATTCCGCGCTCGCGGTGGCGCGCGAGCAGGTGTTCGGGCTGCCTCAGCGGTCTTAGGGCTGTTCGGGCATGGGGGCTGCTCGGCCTTGGGCTGCTCGGTCTTGGGGGTGTTGGAGCTTGGGGTCGCTCGATCGGGTGAAGGTTAGGGCGAACATGTCCTGAAACGTTGTTACCGATCCCTCGCTATACGAGGAAGCGCGGGGGGAGCGGACAGGGTTGAGGGCGTTGGTGGCGGCTGGTGGGGGTTCTGGTGCTGCCGGCGGTGGGTGGTTGCGCTCTGGGCGGTGGGCTGGGACGGGTGGGCTGTTGATGGGGCGCTGGGTGGCTGGCGGCGCTTGAGCCGGTGCGCTCGGGTGGGGGCGCTTCGCTGCGCCGGTGAGCGGGACGTAGGCGCGCTGGGCCGCCGCGGTCTCGCTGGGATCGCCGTGCCAGGGCCGGGGTCGCCGTGCCGGGAGGTGGCCGTGCCGGGGGCCGTGCCGGGGACCCGACGTGCTGGGATGGCCGCGTCGGGATGGCCTCGTGTGGGCGGATGCGTTGGGCGGACGCACCGAAGTGGCGCGTCGAGCGGGTGAGTTCGGGGCAGGGGCGCCGGGCGGGCATGCGAGAGTGTCCGCGCGAGTGGGTTGTGTACGCGGGCGGATCCGCTGGGTCACGTGGGCGCGAGCGGACCCGCTGGACCACGTGGCCGCGAGCGAACCCGCTGAATCGCGTGTCTGGACCGGTCCCGCCACATCGCCGGCGCCCCAGCAGCCCACGGCGAAGTGAGCCACTAATCGCAAATCATTGGCAAGAAGCCCGCCGGGGCTTAGGTTACGGTGCGTGGAGGAACGGGTTCCCGCGCGGCGGGTGATCGGGCTCGCGGTGCCGGCGCTGGGGGTGCTGGCAGCGGAGCCGCTGTACGTGCTGGTGGACACGGCGGTGGTCGGGCATTTGGGCGCGCTGCCGTTGGCCGGGTTGGCGCTTGGCGGGGTGTTGCTGACGCAGGTGTCGACGCAGTTGACGTTCCTGTCCTACGGCACGACGGCTCGCACGGCCCGGTTGCACGGGGCTGGGCGGCGGGGGGACGCGGTCGCGGAGGGGGTGCAGGCCACGTGGCTGGCGCTGGCCGCCGGGGTGCTGGTGGTGGTGCTGGGGCAGGTGTTCGCGCGGCCCTTGGCGGAGTTGCTCGCCGGGGCCGGCGCGGTGGCGGACGCGGCGGTGGATTGGGTGCGCATCGCGTTGTTCGGGGCGCCGTTCATCCTCGTCACGATGGCCGGCAACGGGTGGATGCGTGGCGTGCAGGACACCAAGCGGCCTTTGAAGTACATCCTCATCGGCAACGGCATCAGCGCGGTGTTGTGCCCTGCGCTCGTGTACGGCGCTGGGTGGGGGCTTGAGGGGTCGGCGATCGCCAACGTTGTCGCGCAGGTGTTGTCGGCTGGGCTCTTCATCAAGGCGCTCTTCGCGGAGCGTGTGCCGTTGAGGCTGCATTGGAGTGCCATGCGCGCGCAGCTTGGCATGGGGCGTGATTTGGTGTTGCGGAGCTTGGCGTTCCAGGCGTGCTTCATCAGTGCGGCTTCCGTGGCGGCGCGGACGTCTATTGCCGCGGTGGGGGCTCATCAGGTCGTGTTGCAGTTGTGGACGTTCCTGGCGCTGGTGCTGGATTCGCTGGCGATTGCCGCGCAGTCGTTGGTGGGGGCCGCGTTGGGAGCTTCTCGGCGGCGGCAGGCCGAGCGGCTCGCCTGGCAGATCACGCGGTACGGGCTGGTCTTCGGTGTGGGGCTCGGGGTGCTGTTCGCCGCGCTGGTGTCCGTGCTGCCGCGCGCGTTCACCTCGGACGCCGGGGTGCTGGCCGAGATCCCGCACGCCTGGTGGTTCTTCGTCGCGCTGCAACCGATCGCCGGGGTGGTGTTCGCGTTGGACGGGGTGTTGCTGGGGGCCGGGGACGTGAAGTTCATGCGGACGGCGACGCTGGGGTCCGCGGTGGTCGGGTTCTTGCCGTTGGTGTGGGCTTCCCACGCGTTCGGGTGGGGGTTGATCGGGATTTGGAGCGGGTTGTCGGCGTTCATGGTCCTGCGGTTGGTGGCTGTGGTGTGGCGGGCCCGGTCCGGGGAGTGGGCGGTCGAGGGGGTCGTCCGGTAGGGCCTGCGTAGTGAGCAGGCACACCGCGAACGCAAGGGAGACGCCTGGTGGGGGCACTGTGGCCGACCTCACGGCATGAAATCGTTACCAAGAAGGTTGCTTAGGCGATGTAACTAATGTTGCCTGCTTCCGACCTGGGGAGAGTGCGTCTTGCCGTCGGTCGATCGCGCCACCCGAGCTTCGTGGCTGATCTGGACCACCGCAGTTCTCGTCTACTTCGCCGCCGTCTTCCACCGCACCACGCTGGGCGTGGCCGGGCTGGAGGCCAGTGAGCGGTTCGGGCTCGGGCCCGCGCAGCTCGGTGTGTTCACCGTGTTGCAGATCGGGGTCTACGCCCTGATGCAGATTCCCACCGGGTTGCTCGTCGACCGGTTCGGGCCGCGGCGGGTTCTCACCGTGGCCGCCCTGCTCATGGGCACCGGTCAGGTGTTGTTCGCCGTTGCCGGCTCGTACGGGCTCGGGCTGGTGGCCAGGGCCGTGCTCGGCATGGGGGACGCGATGACGTTCATCAGCGTCATCCGCATCGTGGCGGCGCACTTCCCGCCGCGGCAGTACTCGTTGGTCGTGGCGATCACGGCGGCGTTGGGCGGTGTGGGGAACCTCGTCGCCACCGTGCCGTTGACGCTCCTGCTCGGTTCGGCCGGGTGGACCTGGGCGTTCCTCGTCGCCGGTGGCGTCACGGCGGCGTACTCGGTTGTCGCGTTCCTGCGGTTGCGGGACGTGCCCGACGACTTCACCGCGCCCAAGCCGGAGCCGGTGCCGTTCAGGAAGATCTGGCCGAAGGTCCGGCAGGCCTGGGGCGTGCCGGGGACGCGGCTGGGGTTCTGGGCGCACTTCAGCACCATGTCCACGCCTGCCGTCATCGGTCTGTTGTGGGGATACCCGTACCTCGTGCAGGCGCAGGGGATGTCGGCCAAGGCGGCGTCGTCCACGCTGGGATTGCTGGTCATCGGTGCGATTGTGACCAGTCCGATCGTGGGGGCTTTGTTCTCGCGGAACCCTGAGTGGCGCATGCCCATCGCGGGCTGGTTCCTGGCTTTCGCGCTCGCCGGGTGGGGTTTGCTGCTGTTGTGGCCGGGCGGACGGGTGCCGGTGCCTGTCATCGCCGTGGTGTTCCTCGTGTTGACGGTCGGTGGGCCCATCTCCGGCGTGGCGTTCGCATTGGCGCGTGACTACAACCCGTCGCATCGGCAGTCCACGGCCAGCGGGCTGGTCAACGTCGGGGGCTTCCTCGCGGTGACGGTGGCCGCGCTGGGCGTCGGCGTGTTGCTCGACCTCGTCGAGGGGGTCCTCAGCCCGCAGGCGGCGTTCCGGGTGGCGTTCAGCTCCTGCGTTCTCGTGCTCGCCGTCGGTGGCTGGCGGATGCTCGTGTGGTGGCGGCGCGCGAGGGCTGCCGTGTTCGCCGCCGAGGAGCGCGGGGAGGCGGTGCCGGTGCAGTTGCGGCGCCGTCGTTGGGACGCTCTGCGCGTCGCTTAGGATTTGCCGCCGTGAAACCCTCTGTTGCACCGGGCCTGGTCGTCGTCGACAAGCCGGACGGCATGACCTCGCACGACGTGGTGGCGCGGGTGCGCAGGATCCTCGGCACCCGCAAGGTCGGGCACGCCGGCACGCTCGACCCGATGGCGACCGGTGTGCTCGTGCTCGGCATCGAGCGCGCCACGAAGCTCCTCGGCCACCTCGCGCTCGACAGCAAGGCCTACCTCGCGACCATCGTGCTCGGCGCGTCCACCACCACGGACGACGCCGAGGGCGAGGTCTTGTCCACTGAGGACGCTTCCGGGGTGTCCGACGAGGCCGTCGCCGCCGAGGTGGCGAAGCTGACCGGGCCGATCCAGCAGGTGCCCTCCGCCGTGTCCGCGGTGAAGATCGACGGCAAACGCGCCTACGCACGGGTGCGTGCGGGGGAGCAGGTCGAGATCCCCGCACGGCCGGTGACGGTGCATCGCTTCGACGTGCTGTTCACGCGTCGTGAGGACGGCAAGGTCCTGCTCGACGTGATGGTCGAGTGCTCCTCCGGCACGTACGTGCGCGCGCTGGCCCGAGACCTCGGTGCCGCGCTGGGCGTGGGCGGGCACCTCGGCGCGTTGCGGCGCACGCGGGTCGGTCCGTTCGACCTCCGCGTGGCGCGGACCCTGGAGCAGCTCGAGCAGACCCCGGGTCTGTCGCTGGACCTGGACGCGGCGGTCGCCACGGCGTTCCCGCGCCGGGAGATCGACCCGCGGGAGGCGTCGGCCCTCTCCCACGGGCAGCGGCTGCGCGCGGGCGGGCTGGAGGGGACCTACGGGGTGTTCGGGCCCGACGGCCACGTCATCGCGCTGGCCAAGGACGAGGGCGACGCGTGCAAGCCCGTGGTCGTGCTCAGCCCGGCTGGGTGAGGACTCCGGCCGGGACCCGTCGTAGGCTGATCGCCGTGCAACGCTGGCGTGGGCTCGACCACCTCCCTGGCGGCTGGGGCCGCTGCGTAGTGACCATCGGCGTGTTCGACGGCGTCCACAAAGGCCACCAGGCCCTCATCGGCCGCGCCGTGGCCCTCGCGGAGCAGCGCGGGCTGCCCGGCGTGCTGATGACCTTCGACCCGCACCCCTCCGAGGTGGTGCGCCCCGGCAGCCACCCGGCGCAGCTCACCACGCTGCGCCGCCGGGCGGAGCTCGTCGAGGAGCTGGGGGTCGACCACTTCGTCGTGGTGCCGTTCAGCCTCGAGACGTCCCGGATGCCCGCGGACGAGTTCGTGCACGAGGTGCTGGTCGAGAAGTTGCACGCCGCGGCGGTCGTGGTGGGGGAGAACTTCACCTTCGGGCACAAGGCGGCCGGTAACGTCGCGTTGCTGAGCCGGCTCGGCCAGCGGTTCGGATTCGTGACCGAGGGGGCTGATCTGGTGTCCGCTGACGAGGTGACGTACTCGTCGACCTACATCCGCGCGTGCATCGACGCCGGGGACGTGAAGGCGGCGGCGGAGGCGCTGGGCCGGCCGCACCGGCTCGAGGGGATCGTCGTCAAGGGCGACGGGCGCGGGAAGGACCTCGGGTTCCCGACGGCCAACCTGTCGACGCCCAAGTTCGCGGCGGTCCCGGCGGACGGCATCTACGCGTGCTGGTTCACCGACGCCAAGGGCAAGAGGCTCAAGGCGGCCGTGAGCGTCGGGACGAACCCGACGTTCTCCGGCCGGGAGCGCCGCGTCGAGGCGTTCGTGCTGGACGTGGACGAGGACTACTACGGCCAGCGGGTCGCCGTGGACTTCGTCGAGAGGCTCCGCGAGATGGAGAAGTACGACTCCGTCGAGGCCCTGCTCGAACAAATGCACCGCGATGTGGACCGAACGAGGGAACTGCTGGGCGGTTCGTGACCGTCAGAAAGACCGAAGTGGGCATCCGAAGGCCTCTGTGCTGGCAAGATGCAGGTCAGAACGCGGGCTACGGGAGAGGTCGAGGTGGAGGACCACAAGATCGTTCAGCGCAACCTCGCCCTGCAACGGGAGTGGTACGGGGAGCCCCTGGGCGACCGGGTGCGCCGGCTGGTCGTCGCCTTCAACGTGTCGCAGGCCCAGCTCGCCGACGTCCTGGGCATCAGCGCACCGATGCTCAGCCAGGTGATGAGCGGCCGCCGCGCCAAGATCGGCAACCCGGCCGTGCTCGCCCGGATGATCATGCTGGAGCGCAAGGTGCTCACGCCGGACGTGGCGACCGGGGCGCCGGAGGCGTTGCAGCGGGCGCTCGACGACGTGCGCGAGTCGAAGCCGACGGTGTCCCGCGACTCGTTGCCGGTCAACGGCGACGAGAACAACGTGTACCCCCTGCTGCGCCGCATCGCCGACCGCACCGAGCTCCAGCAGGCCGCCGACATGCTGTCCGAGGACTTCCCGGCCATCGCCGAGCTGCTGCGCAGGGCCGGCCGGGTGGCGGGCAGGTGAAGTTCTTCACCGCGCTCTACCCTCCGCCGCACGTGGTCGACGAGCTCGGAGCCGTCCTCGGCCGGGCTCCGGCGATGGAGTGGACGAAGCCGGAGAAGTGGCACATCACGCTCTGCTTCCACGGTGACACCGCCGACGAGGAGCGCTTCCGGGCCCTCGAGGGCCACGAGGTGCCCGAGATCCGGCTCAGGGACTTCGGCGACTTCCGCGGCACGATCCTGTGGGCCGGAATAGCCGGCGATCTGAATCGGTTGGCAAGAGCGGCGGGCGCGGGTGACGATTGGCGGGCGCACCTGACGGTGTCGTACGGCTACCGCGGTCAGCCGATGCCGGCCTTCGAGAGCAGTCCGTGGCAGCCGTCCGAGGCAGTGCTCGTGAGCAGCGCCGACGGCGTTTACACGCCCATCGCGCGGGTGGGGTTGCGCACGTCAGCGCGCCGCTGAGCGCCGTGCCTGATAACCTTCGGAGTTGGGTCTGGCTGCGGTCCGTGGCGGCCAGCACCGGCTACCCCGGCCAGCAATTCGGCGGCCCGGGGCCGCACGGACCTGAACAAGTAGGAGAACCACCCAGTGGCACTGTCCACGGATCAGAAGAAGTCCATCCTCGGTGAGTACGGTCTGCACGACAGCGACACCGGCTCGACCGAGGCGCAGGTCGCCCTGCTGAGCAAGCGCATCGCGGACCTCACGGAGCACCTCAAGCAGCACAAGCACGACCACCACTCCCGCCGTGGTCTTCTGCTGATGGTCGGCCGTCGCCGCCGTCTGCTGAACTACCTGACCAAGGTGGACATCAACCGCTACCGCGCGCTGATCCAGCGCCTCGGTCTGCGCAGGTGACATCTGCCGAGGGGGAGTGACCGGCCGGTCACTCCCCCTCGGCGTACAACCAGGTGTATACAGATTCCTGGTTGCGAAGAGGACGAAACAGGACCCGCGTCGCGCGAAGCAAGTTTCCGCGCCGGTCCTCGGTAGTGGCCTCCTGGTGGAAACGCCCCAGGGGACTTCGATCGAAGACCGGCCTCGTCAAATCGCGTGTGCGGAGTCCAAAAGACGAGGAGTAACAAGTAAATGACGGACATCGAGGTCCACGAGGCGACTGCCGTTATCGACAACGGCAAGTTCGGCTCGCGCACCATCCGTTTCGAGACCGGGCGCCTCGCGCGTCAGGCCGCCGGAAGCGTGGTCGCGTACCTGGACGACGACACGATGCTTCTTTCCGCCACGACGGCGTCGAAGCACCCCAAGGAGCACTTCGACTTCTTCCCCCTCACGGTGGACGTCGAGGAGCGCATGTACGCCGCGGGCCGCATCCCCGGCTCGTTCTTCCGGCGTGAGGGCCGTCCGAGCACGGACGCCATCCTCACCTGCCGCCTGATCGACCGTCCGCTGCGCCCGTCCTTCGTGGACGGTCTGCGCAACGAGATCCAGGTCGTCATCACGGTCATGAGCCTGAACCCGGCCGACCTGTACGACGTCGTGGCGATCAACGCCGCGTCCGCGTCGACGCAGCTCGCCGGCCTGCCGTTCTCCGGTCCGATCGGTGGCGTCCGCGTGGCGCTGATCGAGGGCCAGTGGGTGGCGTTCCCGACGCACGAGCAGCTCGAGAAGGCCGTGTTCGACATGGTCGTCGCGGGCCGCGTGGTCGACTCCGGCGACGTCGCGATCATGATGGTCGAGGCGGAGGCCACCGAGAACGTGATCGACCTGATCGGCGAGGGCGCCGTCGCCCCCACCGAGGAGGTCGTGGCCGCGGGTCTCGAGGCCGCCAAGCCGTTCATCAAGGTCCTCTGCGAGGCGCAGGCGCAGCTCGCGCAGGTCGCCGCCAAGCCCACCGGTGAGTACCCGACGTACCCGGCCTACCAGGCCGACGCGTTCGAGGCCGTCGAGTCCGCCGCCTCCGGCGAGCTGGCCCAGGCGCTGACCATCGCGGGCAAGGCCGAGCGCGAGACCAAGCTCGACGAGATCAAGGCCGCCACGCTGGACAAGCTGGCCGAGCAGTTCGAGGGCCGCGAGAAGGAGGTCGGCGCCGCGTTCCGCTCGCTGACCAAGAAGCTCGTCCGCCAGCGGATCCTGCGCGACAACGTCCGCATCGACGGCCGCGGCCTCACCGACATCCGCGACCTGGGTGCCGAGGTGGCCGTGATCCCGAGGACGCACGGCTCGGCGCTGTTCGAGCGCGGCGAGACCCAGATCCTGGGTGTCACCACCCTGAACATGCTGCGCATGGAGCAGCAGATCGACTCGCTGTCCCCCGAGACGCACAAGCGCTACCTGCACCACTACAACTTCCCGCCCTACTCGACCGGTGAGACCGGTCGCGTGGGTTCGCCGAAGCGCCGCGAGATCGGCCACGGCGCACTGGCCGAGCGCGCGCTCATGCCGGTGCTCCCGAAGCGCGACGAGTTCCCGTACGCGATCCGCCAGGTCTCCGAGGCGCTGGGCTCCAACGGCTCCACCTCGATGGGCTCGGTCTGCGCGTCGACGCTGTCGCTGCTCAACGCCGGTGTCCCGCTGAAGGCCCCGGTGTCGGGCATCGCGATGGGCCTCGTCTCCGACGAGGTCGACGGCGAGACCCGCTACGTGGCGCTGACCGACATCCTCGGTGCCGAGGACGCGTTCGGCGACATGGACTTCAAGGTCGCGGGCACCAAGGAGTTCGTGACGGCGCTGCAGCTCGACACGAAGCTCGACGGCATCCCGTCCGAGGTGCTGGCGTCGGCGCTGGGCCAGGCCCGCGACGCGCGCTACACCATCCTGGAGGTCATGGCCGAGGCCATCTCCGACCCGGACGAGATGAGCGCCTTCGCTCCGCGCGTCACGTCGGTCAAGATCCCGACCGACAAGATCGGCGAGGTCATCGGCCCGAAGGGCAAGATGATCAACTCGATCACCGAGCAGACCGGTGCCGACATCTCCATCGAGGACGACGGCACGATCTACGTCGGTGCGGCGGACGGCCCCTCGGCCGAGGCCGCGATCGACATGATCAACGCGATCGCGAACCCGCAGCTGCCGAAGGTCGGCGAGCGCTTCCTGGGCACCGTGGTGAAGACGGCCGCGTTCGGCGCGTTCGTCTCGCTGCTGCCCGGCAAGGACGGCCTCGTCCACATCTCGAAGCTGGGCAACGGCAAGCGCATCGCGAAGGTGGAGGACGTCGTCAAGGTCGGCGACAAGCTCCGCGTCGAGATCGCCGACATCGACCAGCGCGGCAAGATCAGCCTGGTGGTCGTGAACGAGGACGCCGCCGAGGCGGCGCCCGCGTCCGACGAGGCGCCCGCTGCCACCGAGGCCGCTGAGGCGGCTCCCGCGCAGTGAGTGCGACAGACAACGTGACGGCCGCGGGTGCACCCACCCGCGGCCGTCCGCGTACCGGACGGGTGGGGCACCTCCAGCGACCGGGCAGCACGCAGGTGCTCGAGACGTCCGCGGGGTCCGAGGTGCGGCGCAGCATGCTGCCCTCGGGCCTGCGGGTCATCACCGAGCGCATCCCCAGCGTGCGGTCCGCCTCGGTCGGGCTGTGGGTGCAGGTCGGGTCCCGTGACGAACGGCCAGAGGTGGCGGGTGCCGCGCACTACCTGGAACACCTGCTGTTCAAGGGGACCTCGCGGCGCTCCGCGGCGGCGATCGCCGAGGAGATCGACGCGGTCGGCGGCGAGCTGAACGCGTTCACCGCCAAGGAGCACACCTGCTACTACGCGCACGTCCTCGACGAGGACCTGCCGTTGGCGGTCGACCTCGTGTCCGACGTGGTGTTCGAGGCGCTCTGCGGCCCGCGTGACTTCGAGACCGAACGCGGTGTCGTGCTCGAAGAGATCGCGATGCGCGATGACGACGCCGAGGACCTGCTGCACGACGCGTTCATCGAGGCGTTGTTCGGCGGGCACGCGCTGGGACGTCCGGTGCTGGGCACCGAGAAGTCCATCCAGGACATGCAGCGCGACAACCTCTACTCGTTCTACAAGAAGCGCTACACGTTGCCGCGCATGGTGTTCTCGGTCGCGGGCAACATCGAGCACACGCACGTGATGCGCCTGGTTCGCAAGGCGGTCGGCGACCGGCTGGCGCGGGAGGGCAGCGCGGTGCCGCCACGGGCGGGACGCGCGCGCATCGCCGGCGCCCGCAAGCTGGTGCTGCACACCGACGACACCGAGCAGGCGCACCTGATGCTCGGGATGCGCGGCCTGGACCGCCACGACGAGCGCCGGTTCGCGTTGAACGTCCTGAACGCGGCCGTCGGCGGTGGCATGAGCTCCCGGCTGTTCCAGGAGGTGCGCGAGCGGCGCGGCCTGGCGTACCAGGTGTACTCGTCGGTCGGCCTGTACGCCGACACCGGCACGTTCGCCGTCTACGCGGGCTGCCAGCCGGACCGCCTGGGCGAGACCGCCGGCGTGATCCGCGAGGTGCTCGTGGACGTCGCCAAGGGCGGTCTGCCGGAGGCGGAGGTGGCGCGCGGCAAGGGACAGCTGCGCGGCGCGCTGGTCCTCGGGCTGGAGGACACCAGCTCCCGGATGTCGCGCATCGGCAAGTCCGAGCTCAACTACGGCGACCACCTGAGCGTCGAGGACACGCTGGCGCGGATCGACGCCGTGACGTCGGAGGAGGTGGCGCTGCTCGCACGTGATCTGCTGCGCCGTCCCGTCGCCGCCGCGGTGGTCGGCCCTTACGATCACGCCGACGATCTGCCGGACCAGGTACACGAGGTGATTGCATGATTCGCGTCGGAGTTCTCGGCGCGCGGGGCCGCATGGGTTCCGAGGTGGTCCGCGCGGTCGAGGCCGCGAAGGACATGGAGGTCGTCGCGGCCATCGACGCCGACGACCCGTTGTCGGCCCTGGTCGACGCCCGTGCCGAGGTCGTCGTCGACTTCACGCATCCCGACGTGGTGATGGACAACCTCGCGTTCTGCGTGGACGCCGGAATCCATTGCGTGGTCGGCACTTCCGGCTTCGACGCCGACAAGCTCGCGGCGGTGGAGCGGTTGCTGGCGGACCGGCCCTCCGTCGGCGTGCTCGTCGCGCCGAACTTCGGCATCGGCGCCGTGCTGCTGATGCGCTTCTCGGAGATCGCGGCCCGCTACTACGAGTCGGCCGAGATCATCGAGCTGCACCACCCGCGCAAGGCCGACGCCCCGTCCGGCACCGCGGCGCACACCGCGCGCCTGATCGCGGCGGCGCGTGCGGGCATGGACCCCATGCCCGACGCGACCACCCAGGAGGAGCCGGGCGCACGCGGGGCCGTCGTCGACGGCGTGCGGGTCCACTCGCTGCGGATCTCCGGGATGATCGCGCACCAGGAGGTCGTGTTCGGCGGGGAGAGCGAAACCCTGACGATCCGCCAGGACTCGTTGCACCGCACGTCGTTCATGCCGGGTGTCGTGCTGGGCGTGCGGGAGGTCGTGTCGCGGCCAGGACTGGCCGTCGGCCTCGACAAGTACCTGGACCTGTGAAGGTCAGGGCCACCGTCGGGCTGCTGATCGCGGCCCTCGCGGTGTACTTCGTCCTGCTCACCGGTCGTGCTGTCGCCCTGCTGCGGACCGGTGAGCTCGTCGGCGTGCTGCTCGGCGTGGGCGTGCTGATCCTGCCGCTGCTCGGGGTGTGGCTCGTGTACTCCAACCTGCGGTTCGGGTGGGAGACCGAGAAGATGGCCCGCGAGCTGGACGCGGACGGGCTGCTGCCCGACACCTCGCACCTGCCCCGGCGTCCTTCCGGCCGCGTCGACCGCGACGCCGCCGACTCGTGGTTCGAACAGCGGCGGGCCGAGGTCGAGGCCGCGCCGGAGGACTGGCGGGCCTGGTTCCGGCTCGCGTACGCCTACGACATCGCGGGTGACCGCGGACGGGCGCGCGAGACGATGCGGAAGGCCATCCAGCTGCACTCCTGATCCTGGTGGGGCTCCAGGGGTTTCCGCTTTCGAGGGGGTTCCTGCGCGGGTCCGGGTCGGCTGGCGGCAGCGCAGTGGTTCCTGCTTCGCGGGGATCCTTGCGCGGGCTTAGGTCGGCCGAGAGCGGCAGCGCAGAGGTTCCCGCTCCGCGGAGGATCCCTGCGCGGGCCTGGGTCGGCTGGCGGCGGCAGCGCAGTGTTCCCGCTCCGCGAGATTCCCTGTGCTGGCCCAGGTCGGCCGAGGGTGGCAATGCAGGGGTTTCCGCTCCAAGAGGACTCTTGCGCGGGCCTGGGTCGGCTGGCGGCGGCAGTGCAGGATTTTCGCTTCGAGGGGACCCCTGCGCGGCCAGGTCGGCCGAGAACGGCAGTGCAGTAGTTCCCGCTCCGAAGGGACCCCTGCGCGGGCCCAGGTCGGCCGAGAGCGGCAGCGCAGAGGTTCCCGCTCCGCAGAGGATCCGTGCGCGGCACAGGTCAGCCGACAGCGGCAGCGGCGGCCAGCTCCGCCGCCAGATCGCCCTTCTGCACCACCAGCACGTCCTCGAGCCCCAGCCAGTCGGCCATGTGCCGCAGCTCCGCGGCGAGCTCGGCGGCGACGCGCCCGCGGTCCACGCCCTCCTCGGCCCACGCCGACTGCACCCGCAGCACCCCCGCCGCCCGGTCGGCCTTGATGTCCACGCGCCCCACGAGCTGTCCGTCCAGCAGGAACGGGAACACGTAGTACCCGTGCACCCGCCGGGGCTCCGGCACGTAGATCTCGATGCGGTACCGGAAGCCGAAGATCCGCTCGGTCCGCGCCCGCTCCCAGATCAACGGGTCGAACGGGCACAGCAACGCCCGCCCGGTCACCCGGCGCGGCGCTTTCGCCTCGACGTGGCGGTAGGCGGGGGCGCGCCAGCCCTCCACGGACACCGGTTCGAGCAGGCCCTCCTCGACCAGGGAGGCCACCGCGGCCTGCGAGCGCCGGGGATCGAGGCGGTAGTAGTCGCGCAGGTCGGGCTCGGTCGCCACCCCCAGCGCCACGGCGGAACGCAGCACCAGCTCGCGGGCCCCTTCCTCCGGCGTCCACCTCCTGGCCAGGACGTCGGCGGGGATGACGCGCTCGGTCAGGTCGTACAGCCGCTCGAAAGCGCGCCTCGTCCCCGTCGTGAGGACGCCGACGCCGAACAGGACCTCGCACACGCGCTTGACCTCGGACCAGTCCCACCACGGCCCCTTGGCGCGGCCGGACTCGCCGAGCAGGGCCTTCTCCAGAGCGCCGGCGCCGATCGGGCCGAGCTCCTTCACCGCGGCCAGCACCTCGTCGACGAGCTGGGGCGAGCGGTCGAGGATGGTCTGGTAGTTCTGCCACCAGCCGCGCTTCTTCGCGCCCGAGTGGAACAGCGGCCAGTCGGCGACCGGCACCAGGGACGCCTCGTGGGCCCACGTCTCGACGAGCAGGCGGGGCTTGCGGGCGGAGTGGGTCCAGGCGGCCTCGTCCAGCAGGGCGGGGTCGTAGGCGCCCAGGCGGGAGAACAGGGGCATGTAGTGCGCGCGCACGGCCACGTTCACCGAGTCGATCTGCAGGAGCTGCACGCGGGACAGCACTCGTTGCAGGTGCCTGCGCGTGGCCGCGGACGGCCTCGGGTCGGTGAAGCCCTGCGCGCCCAACGCGATTCGGCGTGCCACGTCCGCACTCATCCTCTGCACGGGGCCGATGTTGCCACGCACCCCCGACAGTTCCGCACCGCGGCGCCGATAAGGTGCGTTCATGGCCGACGCCGGCGTGCACACCGCCACCGCTGCCGATCTCCCGGAGATCGTCCGCATCCACCGGGAGACGTGGCGGCTCGCCTACGCCCGCCTGCTGCCCGCCGAGGTGCTCGACGCGCTCGACACCGACGACGCGTGGGCGCTCGCGGTCGGGCAGGGAGCGGTTCTCGCCGCGACCGAGGGCGACTTCACCGTCGGGTTCGTCGTGGCGAGCAAGGCTCCCGACGAGGAAGTGGCCAAAGCGGACGGTTCGCTGCCACCGGACGCGGACACCACCGCCCTGCTCAGCGTCCTCGTCGAACCGCGGTGGGGGCGGCGCGGGCACGGCACGAGGCTGGTCGCCGAGGCGGTCCGCAGGCTCGCGGGAGCCGGCGCGACGCGGGGGATCGCCTGGGTGCCGGAAGCCGACGAGGCGTCGCGGAACTTCTACGAACGACTCGGCTGGACCGGTGACGGGACGGTGCGCACGCTGGACGCGAGCGGGCGTCCGTTGCGCGAAGTCCGGCTCTCCGGTCCGCTGGAGGTCCGGCTCGCCGACTGAGATCTGTGTAACCTCGGCCGGGTGCTCGCCTTGGTCGCCCTCACCTTCGGGGTCGCGTTCGGCTCGGCGCTCGTTCCCTTCATCAGCGTGGAAGCGTTCGTGGTGGGTGTCGGTGCGCGCTGGCCCGGCGTGTCGTGCTTCCTCGTCGGCCTCGTCGTGGCCGTGGCGCAGGTGCTCGGCAAGCTGCTGTACTTCTACGCGGCCCGCGGCGACATCAAGCTGCCCGCGTTCTTGCACCGCAAGCGCAAGGTGCGCGCCAAGCCGTCGCGGTGGCACCGGTGGTTCGGCCCCGGCACGCGGGTGCACCGCTGGGGCGACTGGATCCACGTGAAGTGCAAGGCCCACCCGAACTGGATGGCCGGCACGCACGCGGTGAGCTCGCTGGTGGGCTTGCCGCCGTTCATGGCGACGAGCGTGCTCGCCGGGCTCGCGGGCATGTCCACGCTGATGTTCATCGTGACCGGCATGGTGGGCCGCTTCGCGCGGTTCAGCTTCCTCGCGGCCTCGCCGGCCATGGTCATGACCTGGCTCTAGGAGCTGCCGGTGCGAGAGCCGGGCCGGCTCCCGCACGACAGGTCACTGGGGGAACAGCACTCCCTGGGGCAGGCCGGGCAGGTCGTAGGAGTGCCACATCGGGCGCCAGTCCGGCAGCTCCAGCATGCGGCGCAGGTCCGCGAACCCGCTGAGCCAGCCCGTCCACGACCCGTAGGGCGGGTTCGCCGCGTCGAAGCCGCTCTGCACGAACGTGAGCCGCGTCCTGCCGTCCGAGCCCTTCAGCTCCCAGGACGTCACCATCCCGTCCGGGAACCGCAACGCGAAGCGCTCCTCGTCGAGCGCGATGATCTTCGCGGGGTTCGGGTCCTCGTCGAGGCTGCCCATGGTCCACCGGCCGCCGACGTGCGGTTCGATCTCCATGCCGGCCCCGAACCACCGCGCGAACTTGCCGGCGTCGGTCAGCGCGTCGACGACGGCGGCCGGCGGTGCCGCGATCTCGAACTCGAACCGCTGCTCGGGGGTCGTGAAGTCGCAGAACCCCAGCACCGGCCGGCCCTCGACGTGGTCGACCAGGTTGCCCAGCACCAGCGGCCAGAACGTCTGGACGACCTCGTCCCGCTCCTCACCCACGCCCCAGTCCGGGTACGGGGACTGCGTCGCCGCGATGAGCGTCTCGCCGTCGCGCTGCTCCACACCGAGCTCGACCGTGTACTCGGTGCCGTAGAGCGACCACGAGAAGCGCACCGCCGTGCCGTCGGCCCCCAGCAGCTCCTGCCGGCCGCGTTCGCCGTCCGGGGTGTAGCGCCCCCAGAACTCGTACTCACCGCGCTCCAGGTCCACGTGGGCGTGCTCGGCGAGCCACACCCGCAGCTCACCGGCGGTGGTGAGGGCCTGGTAGACCCTCGTGGCCGGCGCGGACGTGCGAACGCGAACAGTTCCGGTGCTCACCGGTCGTCTCCTTTCGGGTAGCAGGCGAGCGCGATGCGGAACGCATCCCCCTCCGCGCCGCCGTATTTGGTGAAGAGGTCCTGCAACGTCGTTTGCAGCTCCGCGAGGAACTGCCGGCGCTCCTCCGGCCGCACCCGGATCTCGCCGGACACGCCCACGGACGGCAGCTCGCTCGAGCGGTCCAGCGCCGCCACGTCGGCCTGCACCTGCTCGGCGAGGTCGACGAGGTGGCCCAGCGCCAGCTCGTCGCGCGACCCGATCCGGCCGACGAGCCGCGGTGACAGCCAGTACGAGCGCGCCGCTGCCTGGTAGAGGCCCTCCTGGACGCCGCGCACCCTGCGCTCGGCGACCTGGCTGACGAGTCCGGCGTTGACGAGCTGCTTCACGTGGTAGTGCACGCGTTGCGGCGTCTGGCCGAGCACCTCGGCGACCTCGGTGCACGAACGCGGCGCGGCGAGCTGCCGCAGCACCTCCACGCGCTGCGGCTTGAGCAGGGTCTCGGCCTGCTCCATCCGGTCCAGGTAGATCACGTCTCTCATCGCAAAAACTACTTTGAACGTTCAAAAGTATTTTGTCAATCCTGCGAACAACTGACTGCTGACAGATATTGAAATCTGTCACTTGATGCGAGAAGCTGGAGCCATCTGAGAGACGAAGGGGTTCGACAATGCAGAAGCGCCAGCTCGGAGCCACCGGCCCGGTCGTGTCCGCCATCGGCCTCGGCTGCATGGGCATGTCCAACGCGTACGGCCCCGCGGACCGGGACGAGAGCATCGCGACCGTCCGCGCGGCCGTCGACGCGGGCGTCACGCTGCTCGACACCGGTGACTTCTACGGCCAGGGCCACAACGAGCTGCTCATCAGCGAGGCGATCAGGGGCCGCCGGGACGAGGTGCTGCTCAGCGTCAAGTTCGGTGCCATGCGCGACGCCGAGGGAGCTTTCCTCGGGTTCGACGGCCGGCCGGTCGCGGTCGCCAACTCGCTCGCGTACTCGTTGCAGCGGCTCGGCACCGACCACGTCGACGTCTACCGGCCGGCGCGGCTCGACCCGGACGTGCCGATCGAGGACACCATCGGCGCCATCGCCGAGCAGGTCGAGAAGGGTCACGTGCGGCACATCGGCCTGAGCGAGGTCGGTGCGGAGACCATCCGCAGGGCCCACGCCGTGCACCCCATCGCCGACCTGCAGATCGAGTACGGCCTGCTGGAGCGCGGTGTGGAGAAGGAGATCCTGCGGACGACCCGTGAGCTCGGCATCGGCATCACCGCCTACGGCGTGCTGTCCCGCGGCCTGATCTCCGCCACGCCGCTCGCGATCAGCTCCGGCGACTGGCGCGGCCACACCCCGCGGTTCCAGGGCGACAACCTGCGCCACAACGCCGCGCTCGTCGAGAAGCTCGGCGAGATCGCGCGGGACAAGGGCGTCACGGTCGCGCAGCTCGCGATCGCGTGGGTCGCCGCGCGCGGCGAGGACGTGGTGCCTCTGGTCGGCACGAGCAAGCGTGCGAGGCTGGAGGAGGCGATCGGTGCCGTCGACGTGACGTTCACCGAGCAGGAGCTGCGGGAGATCGACACCGTGGTTCCGGTCGGCGCCGCCGCGGGCACGCGGTACCCGGCGCAGCAGATGGCCATGCTGGACAGCGAGAGGTGAGCACGTGGCGGAGGCGTTGACCGGTGAGGCGATCCTCGCGGCGACCGAAGAGGTGCTGCGCAGGTACGGCCCGGCCAAGGCGACGGTGGTGGACGTCGCCAAGGCGCTCGGGGTCAGCCACGGCAGCGTCTACCGCCACTTCGCGACCAAGGCCGCGCTCAGGGAAGCGGTGACGAAGCGCTGGCTCGCCGCGATCCACGAGGAGATGACCCCCGCGTTCGGCGAGGGCCTCACCGCCGCCGAGGTGCTCAGGGCCTGGTTGCAGAAGCTCTTCGACGAGAAGCGCCGCGCGCACCACGAGGACGAGGAGCTGTTCGCCACGTTCCGGACGCTCGTCCACGAGAGCAGCGACATCGTCGAGTACCACCTCGGGCACATGGTGGGGCAGCTCACGCGCATCATTTCGGCGGGAGTGGAAACCCACGAGTTCGTGACCGACGACGTCGACGTGACCGCGCAGGCGGTGTGGGACGCGACGAACAGGTTCCACCACCCGGCGCACGCCCGGGAGTGGACGGGTCCTCGCGTCCAGGAGGAGTTCGACGCCGTCGTCTCACTGGTCATCGCCGGGCTGCGGTACAACCGAGTCCCGAGTGCCGCAGGCGATGCTTGAGGGTCACGGAGGTGAGCGGTGCCGCCTGACGAGTGGATCGACCTGCTGGGAGCGCCGGAGAGGCGTCCTGACCCGGTTGACTGGGCCGCCGTCGCGTCGCGCGCGGGCACGGCCCTGCCGGCCGACTACGTGCACCTCGCGGAGGCGTACCCGCCGCTGATCGTCGGTGGGTACGTCCGGATCCTGCACCCCACGGCCCGTGCCGGGTTCATGAACTGGATGTCGCAGGCGCCCAGGGTGATGCGGGCCCTGCGCAGGCAGCCGGGCCTGCGCGTGCACCCCGATTCGCCGGGGCTGCTGCCGTGGGGGATCACGGTGAACAACGACCACTGCCTCTGGTACACCCGCGGCGAGCCGGACGAGTGGACCGTGGTGATCACGGACCTGCGGCAGAGGTGGTCCTACGACGGCAGCTTCTCGAGCTTCATCAGGAAGTTCCTGACCGGCGAGGTCCGCTGCCCGATCTTCCCGGCCGACGTCCCCGGTGGCTCCAAGCCGTTCCAGGAGCCCTGACCGGGGACGTCGCCTTCCTCGCCGACCCCCCGGTCAGCTCACGGCTGCGGTCACGAGCGCGTTGCCGCTGCCCGTGCGGCCGGTGACCGTCAGCGCGGCGTCACCCAGCGGCGACGACGAGACGTCGAGGTCGCTGCGCGCGGTGCCGGAGGTGGACACCAGGTCGATCCGCGCGAGCGTGCCCTGGCGGATGCCGACCCGGATGTTGCCGGAGCCGGTGCCGAGCTGGATCTCCCCCGAGGCCGCGTCGGCCACGGTGAGGTCACCGCTGCCGGTGCGGACCTGGACGTTGCCCTGCACGGCGCCCAGCCAGACGTCGCCGGTGCCGGTGATCAGCGTGGTGGTGCCGCCGACCGACGACACCTCGACGTCACCGCTGCCCGTCTTGGCCTTCAGCGAGGCGAGCATCGTGCCGAGCCGGACCGCGCCGGCCCCGGAGTTGATCTTGGCCTCGCCGGTCGCCCGGTCCGCGGACACGGTGCCCGTTCCGGTGTTCAGGTCCAACCGGCCCGCGCCACCCGTCACGACGACATCGGCCGCGCCCGTCCGTGAGGACACGTGCGAACCGACGGGCGCGGTCACCACCACCGAGAGCGGCACGGCGCGCAAGGGCAGTGCCTTCGACGACTCGATGCGCAAGCGGTTGCCCAGCAGCTCGACGCGGGCCTCCCGGACGGCCTCCTCCGGGCCGGGCGCGGGAGCCGCCTTCTCGGCGCCGAACTGGCCGCTGACCCAGCTGAGCACGCTCGACAGACCTTCGGTCCACGAGCTGCCCGCCGCTGGGTCGTGCCGCACCTCGACGTGCACGCCCGGACCGTCGACCAGGTGCACCTGCACCCGGCCGCTGAGCAGCGAGACGTCGATCTCGGCGGTACCCGCGAACTCGAAGCTCTGCTGGCGCACGACGCCCGCCGGCTCCGTGGGCTCTGACGACTCGGTCATCCCGCTCACCCCTGCACCCATCCGCGGACGCGCGAACCGGAGCCCGGCTGCCCGCTCCACCCCTTGTGCTGCTGCTTGTGCTTGCCGTGCACCGCGCCACCCACGGCCTGCTGGATGAACGAGTTCAGCGACACGCCCTGCGCCGCCGCGGCGGCCTCGGCCTTCGACTTCAGCTCGTTGATCATGCGCAGGGTGATGCGGCTGATGTCACCCGTGGCATCACCGAACGGCACCTCGTGCCGCGGGGCGGGCTCCGGCTCGGGTTCGGCCGACCCCGTGACGACCACCTGGACGTCACGGCCCGCCAGGCGAACCTCCACGACCTGGCCCTCCAGGGAGGCGGTGACCTCCGCTGCCAGGTCCGACAGCGCGTTCATGATCGCCAGTCGCGCGGCTGGCTCGAGCGCTGCGGACAACGCGGCGGCCGTTCGGCGGGTGTTCTCGTCCCCCGCGGAAGCGGCCGTCGCCAGGTCTTCGCGCAGTGACGCGATGTACGGCGACAGATCCATGACATCACTATGACGTCACTTCCGGCGTCGTGCAACCACCGGGTGGTGTCGGCACTAATGTCGGAGCCATGCCCAGAGTGCGGTTGGTGGCGAGGACCGAGTTCATCCCGCCGGACGACGTGCCGTGGACTACCGACGCGGACGGTGGCGCCGCGCTCGTCGAGTTCGCCGGGCGGGCCTGCTACCAGTCGTGGGACCGCTCGAACCCGATGACGAACACCAACGCGACGTTCCTGCACCACCTGCTCGACGTCGGCCACCTCGCCGCGTTCGAGCACGGCAGCGCCACGCTCTACCTGACCGAACTGCCGCGTTCGCTCACGCACGAGCTGATCCGGCACCGCCACTTCTCGTACTCGCAGCTCTCCCAGCGCACCGACCCGACCGACGTCGTCGAGCCGGGCCTGATCGCCCGGGACCCGGAGCTGCACGCGAGGTTCGTCGCGGCGACCGAGGCGAGCCTCAAGGCGTACGAGGACCTGGTGCAGAGCCTCGAGAAGACCGTCAACGGCAGGCGCGCGCGGCAGATCGCACGGTCTGTCCTGCCGAACGCGACAGGCACCGAGATCGTGGTCACGGGCAACTACCGCTCATGGCGGCACTTCATCGCGATGCGGGCGACCGAGCACATCAACGTCGAACTGCGCGAACTCGCCGTGGCGTGCCTGCGGGAACTGACCGGAGCGGCGCCGAACGCGTTCGCCGACTTCGTCATCTCGACACTCCCGGACGGCACAGAAGTTGCTTCGAGCCCGCTGGTGGTTGAAGGCTGACGCCATGAAGCGGCTCATCGTCGACGTCCGTCCCGGCGAGTACACCGTCACGCGCCTGGCGCCGGCGGCCCCCGTCCCCACCGGCTTGCTCGACCTCACCGGCGTGCTGGTGTCCGTGACCAGGACCTCGGACGAGGTGTCGGTCATCGCCCCCTCGTCGTTCGCCATCGCGGGCGGCGACCAGGAGCGGGGCTGGCGGCTGCTCACCGTGCGCGGGCCGCTGGAGTTCACGCTCACCGGCATCATGGCCGCCCTGGCGGGGGAGCTCGCCGCCGCGGGCGTGTCGTTGTTCGCGCTGTCCACTTACGACACCGACCACCTCCTGGTGAAGCACGCGGACCTCGGCCGCGCCGTGGTCGCGTTGCGCTCCGCGGGTCACGAACTGGTTGTAGCGCCGGAAGCGTAGGAACCGATCTCCCGTGTGGCGGGTCTGAAGTACCGTCAACGCCCTCGGTCCCGGTTGGGCGGCACGTCCGCCCGAGGAGAGAACGATGCACAGTCAGGCAGTCGAACCGCGCGTCATCGCGGGCAGGTACGCCCTGATGGCCGAGCTCGGCCGCGGTGGCATGGGCATCGTCTGGCGTGCCCAGGACCGCCACATCGGGCGCTATGTCGCGATCAAGGAACTGCACCTGCCGGAGGGCATCGCGCACGAGGAGCGCCGTGTGCTCGAAGAGCGCGCTCTGCGTGAGGCGCGCACCGCGGGCAAGCTCAACGACCCCGCTGTCGTGACGGTGTACGACGCGATCAACGAGAACGGCCTGACGTACATCATCATGGAGCTGGTCGAGGCGGCGACGCTGTCGACGTTGATCAGCGCCCACGGGCCGATGCCGCAGAACCAGGTCGTGTCCATCGCGCTGCAGGCGTTGTCCGCGCTGGAGACCGCGCACGCGGCCGGGATCGTGCACCGCGACGTGAAGCCGGGCAACCTGATGGTCCGCCCGGACGGCAAGGTCAAGCTCACCGACTTCGGCATCGCCCAGGCCGTCGACGACCCCCGCCTCACGACCAGCGGCAGCCTCATCGGCTCACCCGCCTACATGTCGCCGGAGCGCATCCACGGCCACGAGGCCGGTCCCGCGTCCGACCTGTGGGCGCTGGGCGCGACGCTCTGCTACGCCGTCGAGGGCTGGAGCCCGTTCGAGCGCTCCTCCACGGCCTCGACCCTGCACGCGATCATGAGCGAGACCCCGCGCCTGACCCGCGCGACCGGCGTGCTCAGCGCCGTGATCACCGGCTTGCTGATCGCCGACCCGAACGCCCGGCTGTCCGGCCCGCAGGCGCGCGCCATGCTCGCGAGCATCGGCAACCAGCCGACGCCGCCCACCGGCATCCCGCCCGTCCAGACCCAGCAGTACCGGCAGGCCGCCCCGGCCGACCCGGCGAAGAAGAAGCGCACCCGCGTCCTCGCGCTGGCCGGCGCCGTCGCCATCGCCGCGGCCGCGTTCACCGGCGGCATCTACGCGCACAGCTGGTTCACGGCGCCGGGCGGCGGCGACAGCGCCACGCTGACCTACGGCGAGGGCGGCGAGGTCCCCGTCTTCGGCCTGTCCGAGAACGTGTGCGGCAACGGCCAGGTCGCGCCGACGAAGCTGCTCGACTCCGACACCCGCGAGGAGTGCGACAAGCCGCACGACTTCGAGGTGTTCGACGCGGTCGAGACGCTGCCGGTGTCCTCGGCCCTGCCCGACGCCGCCTACCCCGGTGCCGAGGCGCTGACGAGCCTCGGCGTCGCGCGCTGCGAGCTGACGCTGAGGTCGCGGTGGGTCAAGGACGGCGACAGCCTCAAGCTCACCACGCTGATCCCGACCGGCTCGGCGTGGCAGAAGGACAAGAACGACACCGCCCAGCGCCGGATCTACTGCGTGGCGAACAAGAAGGACGGCAGCCGGCTGGACGGCACCATCAGCGCGAAGAAGGACAACTAACGGTGAAGCGAAGGATCCTCCCGGTCGTGCTGGCCCTCGGCTGTGCGGCCGCCCTGTCGGCGTGCGGGAACAACGAGGACAAGTTCGTCTCCGAGCTCAAGGCCGCCGGCTTCGCCAACCCCGGCGAGCCCAGCACGGAGAAGGAGAAGAAGTCCAAGAAGATCGGCAAGCGCACGGTGAAGTCCTCGGAGAAGACCATCGAGGTCGTCGTGCGGGTGAAGGGCTGCGACCTGGAGTTCGCCAAGATCTCGGGCCAGTCCGGCTACTGGCTCGACGAACTGCACGTCAACGGACAGGAACCCGACTGGCCGGGGTACCCGGAGAACCTGAACCGCGAGCAGACCGTGGCCCTGCTCGCCGGCAGCTCGGCGAAGCCGAACGGCTTCACCAGCTGCTACCAGCCGAACGAGGCCTGAACCAGGAGGACTACTCAACGTGGGTTTCGCCCGCGACGAGCGCAAGGCGCTCGTCGACCTCATGACCGAGCTGGGCCCGGACGCGCCGACGCTGTGCGGCACGTGGCTGACGAAGGACCTCGCCGCGCACCTCGCGATCCGCGAGCGGCGGCCGGACACCGCGCCGGGGATCGTGGTGCCCGTCCTCGCGAAGTGGACGGAGAAGGTCCAGCGGGACTACGCGCACAAGGCGTGGAGCGAGCTCCTCGACCTGGTGCGCACGCCGCCGTTCTGGATCCAGCCGGTCGACGACCTGATCAACACCGCCGAGTACTTCGTCCACCACGAGGACGTGCGACGCGCGCGGCCGGGCTGGCAGCCGCGGCCCCACGACGCCCGTCGTGAGGCCACGCTGTGGAAGGTGCTGCCGTTCACCGCGCGCATGACGTACAAGTCGTCCCCCGTCGGGGTGACTTTGGTGCGCCCGGACGGCGAGCACGTGGTCGCCAAGCAGGGCGCGAACGGCGTGGTGATCACGGGCGAGGTGGCCGAGCTCGTGATGCTCGCGTTCGGCCGGGACGAGGCCGTCGTGGAGTACAGCGGCGACGCCGACGCGGTGCAACGCGTGCGGTCGTTGAACCGAAGTGTCTGAACTCGGGTAGTTTCTGCGCATGCCCGGTAGCCCCTACGCCGCGCCGAACCGCCCGTTCGGCCGCGTCCTCACCGCCATGGTCACGCCGTTCGACTCGCGCGGCGAGGTCGACCTCGCCAAGGCGCAGGAGCTGGCGAAACACCTGGTGGACCTGGGCAACGACGGCCTGGTCGTGAACGGCACGACCGGGGAGAGCCCCACGACGACGGACCGCGAGAAGGCGGCGTTGATCACGGCCGTCGTCGAGGCCGTGGGCGACCGGGCGACCGTCGTCGCCGGTGCGGGCACGTATGACACCGCGCACAGCATCCACCTGGTGCAGCAGGCCGAGAAGGCGGGCGCGCACGGCGCGCTGGTCGTGACGCCGTACTACTCGCGGCCGCCGCAGGAGGGCCTGCTCGCGCACTTCACCGCCATCGCCGACGCCTCGGAGCTGCCGGTGATGCTCTACGACATCCCGCCGCGCGCGGTCGTGCCGATCGAGGTCGACACCATCCTGCGCCTGGCGGAACACCCGCGGATCCTGGCCGTGAAGGACGCCAAGGGCGACCTGCACGCGGGCAGCAGGGTGATCGCGAACACCGATCTCGCCTACTACTCGGGCGACGACCCGCTGAACCTGCCGTGGCTCGCCGTGGGCGCCGTCGGGTTCGTGAGCGTGATCGGCCACCTCGCCGCGGACCGCCTCCGCGACATGGCCGACGCGTTCGCCGAGGGCGACGTGGTGCGCGCGAAGGAGATCCACGAGTCGCTGCTGCCGCTGCTGCGACCCTTCCGCCGGGTTCCCGGCGTGACGTACACGAAGGCTGCGCTGCGCCTGCGCGGACTGGACGTGGGGGAACCCCGTCTGCCGCTGGTGCCGGCCGCCGCCGAAGACATCGAGGCCATCGCGGCCGAACTGGGAGTCAACGCGTGACCCAATCGACCGAACTGCCACCCGCACTGCCGGAAGGCGGCCTCCGCGTCGTCGCACTCGGCGGAATTGGCGAGGTCGGCCGCAACATGACCGTCTTCGAGCACGCCGGCCGGCTGCTCGTCGTCGACTGCGGCGTGCTCTTCCCCGAAGACGACCAACCCGGCGTGGACCTGATCCTGCCGGACTTCCGCGCCATCGAGGACCGGCTCGACGACATCGACGCCATCGTCCTGACGCACGGCCACGAGGACCACATCGGCGCGGTCCCGTTCCTGCTCAAGCTGCGTCCCGACGTGCCGGTCGTGGGCTCGCGCTTCACGCTGGCGCTGCTCGCCGCGAAGTGCAAGGAGCACCGCCAGACGCCGCACCTGGTCGAGGTGAAGGAGGGCCAGCGCTCGGCTTTCGGGCCGTTCGAGCTGGAGTTCTTCGCGGTCAACCACTCGATCCCGGACGCGCTGGCCGTGGCGATCAGGACCTCGGCCGGGCTCGTGCTGCACACCGGTGACATCAAGCTCGACCAGCTCCCGCTCGACGGCCGCCTGACCGACCTGGCCGGCTTCTCCCGCCTGGGCGACGAGGGCGTGGACCTGTTCCTGGTCGACTCGACCAACGCCGAGGTGCCCGGGTTCGTGGTGCCGGAGCGCGAGATCGGCCCGGTGCTGGAGAACGTGATCCGCAAGGCGGACCAGCGGGTCATCGTCGCGTGCTTCGCCTCGCACGTGCACCGCGTGCAGCAGGTGCTCGACGTCGCCGTGCAGTACAAGCGCAAGGTCGCGTTCGTGGGCCGCTCGATGGTCCGCAACATGGGCATCGCCTCGGACCTGGGCTTCCTGAACGTGCCCGACGGCCTGTTCGTCGACCTCGACGAGGCCATGCGGATGGAGGAGGACGAGGTCCTCTTCGTGTCGACGGGGTCGCAGGGCGAGCCGCTGTCGGCGTTGTCGCGCATGGCCCGCGGCGAGCACCGGCAGATCTCGATCCGCGAGGGCGACACGGTGATCCTCGCGTCGTCGCTGATCCCCGGCAACGAGAACGCGGTCTTCAACGTCGTCAACGGCCTCGCCAAGCTCGGCGCGACCGTGGTGCACCAGGGCAACGCCAAGGTCCACGTCTCCGGCCACTCACCGGCGGGCGAACTCCTGTTCCTGTACAACGCCGTCCGGCCGTCGAACGTGATGCCGGTGCACGGCGAGTGGAGGCACCTGCGGGCCAACGCGGCCCTCGCGGTCGCCACCGGTGTCGCCGAGGACCACGTGGTGATCGCCGAGGACGGCGTCGTGGTGGACCTGGTCGACGGCAAGGCGACCGTGTCCGGACGCGTGGTGGTCGGCCACGTCTACGTCGACGGCCTGTCCGTCGGCGACGTCGGTGAGTCCACTTTGTCCGATCGCCTGGTGCTGGGGGAGGGCGGGTTCATCTCGATCTCCGTCGCCATCGACACGACGACGGGCCGTCCGGTGTCGGCGCCCACGATCTCCGGGCGCGGGTTCTCCGACGACCCCAAGGCGCTGGACCAGGTCGTGCCGCTCGTCGAGATGGAGCTGGCGCGGACCGAGGCCGAGGGCATCACCGACACGCACCGCGTCGCGCAGGCCGTGCGGCGGGTCGTCGGGCGCTGGGTGGCGGAGACCTACCGCCGCCGGCCGATGATCGTGCCCACCGTCATCCCGGTCTAGCCCGAGCAGCCGGACGCTGTCGTTCCCCCTCCGGAGGGGACGGCAGCGGATCCGGGTCTCCGCTGGAAGGGCGCGATGGGTGGCGTTGCCTTTTCGTGACCCCGCTGTGATCTGCGTCGCCCTCGTCCGCTAAAGTCTGGTTGCAGACCATGGACGAGGGGGTTCGCCCAATGGCCGGTAACGACGTCTTCAGCCCACCGGGCAAGAGGACATTCTCCTTCCACCGATCTTCACCTGGCACGAGCCGTTCGGCCTGCCGTTCGACTTCGCGCCGACCAAGCCGCAGGTGCTGCTGGTCCTGTCGGTCGTCATCATCCTGACGTTCTTCCTGGTCACCACCAGGAACCTGAAGCTGGTCCCGTCGCGCTGGCAGTTCGCCGCCGAGTCGGTCTACGACTTCGGCCGCAACACGATCGCCCGCGAGCAGATCGGCGCGAAGGAGTTCGCGCCGTACGTGCCGCTGATCGTCAGCATCTTCTGCTTCGTGCTGGTGAACAACCTCTACGGGCTGATCCCGCTCGTGCAGTTCCCGACGTTCACGCACAGCGGCTTCCCGGCGGCGGTCGCGCTGATCATCATCTTCCCGCTCTACCACTACGTGGGCATCAGGAAGTTCGGCCTCAAGGGCTACCTGCGCAACCAGTTCGTCATCCCGGACGTGCCGAAGCCGGTGCTGTGGGGTCTGCTGATCCCGACCGAGGTCATCCTGAAGTTCTTCTTCGACCCCGTGAACCTCGCCATCCGGGTGTTCGCGGCGATGTTCGCGGGCCACCTGCTGGTGCTCGTGTTCACTCTCGGCAGCGAGTTCCTGCTGCTGCAGGCGCCGATCTACCTCAAACCGCTGTCGGCGCTGGGTTTCGCGCTCGCGATAGCGCTGTACCTGCTGGAGGCGCTCGTGCAGGTGCTGCAGGCGTACATCTTCGCCTTGCTGTCGGCGCACTTCATCGGTCGCGCGCTGGCTGAGCAGCACTAGGACCGCTGGCACACCAGGTGCAGCGACTCCTCGGGTGTGGCGCCGGGGAACGACGGCGTGAAGACCGGGCGGCTCCGGCGCACCACCCGCAGGCCGACGTCGGCGAGGTGCTTCTCGAAGCCCTCCTCGGAGAACGACGACACCTCGATCTCCTGGCCCATCCAGGGCAGGGTGATCCGCTCGACGTCGATCGGCACGGTGGCGAGGAAGAAGTGGCCGCCCGGCCGCAGCCACGCGGAGACGCGGCCGAGGACCTGGACGATCTCGGCCTGCGACATCTGCAGCAGCGAGAAGACGGCGCAGATGACGTCCCACGAGCCGTCCGGTGACTCGAAGTCGCGGACGTCGATCCGGTGGAACGCGGCGTCGGGCACCTGGGTGGTCGCGATGTCGACCATCACGGGCGAGACGTCGATGCCGGTGACCTTCATGCCCGCCTTGGCGAGCGTGCTGGCGACCGGGACGCCGGTGCCGCAGCCGATGTCGAGCACGCGCGAGCCCGACGGCTGCGTCGCCGCGAACCACGCCAGGGTGCCGTGCAGTGCGGGCTGGTGCGACCAAGCGCGTTGGTATTCCAGCCCGAGCGTGTCGAAGACCTCGGCCGCGTTCATCTCCGCCCCCTCATTTCGACCCAATCCACCTGATGTGAAGTGTGGAGAAGGTCTCTGCACGGACTCTGGATGGCTTCTGGACGAAAACTGACGGTAGGTTGCCGGGTAACCGCGCACAGCGACGAAGTGAGACCGGAAGTGCAGAACGAGTTGCGCGTCAGCTTGCTGGGCGCGCTCGCCGCGACGGTGGACGGTGAGGAGCTCACGCTCGGTCCGCCGCGGCAGAGGGCTGTGCTCGCGGTCCTCGCCCTGCGGGCCAACCACGTCGTGTCGCGCAGTGAGCTGATCGACGCGGTCTGGGGCGATGAGCCGCCGGCCAGCGCGGACAACGGCATCCACACCTACGTCGCCGGTCTGCGGCGGCTCTTCGAACCGGGCAGGGCCTCGCGCGCGCCCAGTTCCGTGCTGCTGTCCACGGACGCCGGCTACCTGTTGAAGCTCCCGCCGGACAGCTCGGACGTGGCGCTGTTCCGCACGTACCTCGACGAGGCCGGCCGGGTGCGCGACCGGCCCGCGGAGGCCGTCGCCGCGTTCGACCGGGCGTTGGGGCTGTGGCGGGGCGTCGCGCTGGACGGCGTGCCCGGCCCGTTCGCGGCGGTGGAACGCGCGCGCTTGGCCGAGTTGCGGCTCACGGCGGTGGAGCAACGTGCCGCGTTGATGTTGTCCTTGGGGCGTGAGGCGGAGGTGGCGGCCGAGCTCACGACGTTGGTGAGCGCGCATCCGTTGCGGGAGAGGCTGTACGGCCTGCTGATGTCCGCGCTCTACCGCGGCGGCAGGCAGGCGGAGGCTCTCGCGGTGTACGCGGACCTGCGGCGGCTGCTGGTCGAGGAGCTCGGCATCGAGCCCGGCCCCGAGCTGCGCGGGCTGCACGAGCAGCTCCTCGTCGGCCTGCCGGACCCGCAGCCGGAACCCGTCGCGCCCGCGCTGGTCCCGGTCCAGCTTCCGCACGAGGTCCGCGACTTCACCGGCCGGGAGAAGGAGCTCGCGCGGCTGGCGGACGCGGTGCCGGTGGACCACTCGCCGGTGCTGGTCGCCATCACGGGCACCGGCGGTGTCGGCAAGACCGCGCTGGCCGTCCGGTTCGCGCACCAGGTGGCTTCGCGGTTCCCCGACGGGCAGCTGCACGTCGACCTGCGCGGGTTCGACGCCTCAGCACCGCCGGTGCGGCCCGCGGCCGCGTTGCACCAGCTCCTGCAGAGCCTCGGCGTGCCGGCCGAACGCGTGCCGGAGGACCTGCCGGCGAAGTCCGCGCTGTACCGGAGCGTCCTGGCGAACAAGCGCGTGCTCGTGCTGCTGGACAACGCCCGGCTGGCGGACCAGGTCCGCCCGCTGCTGCCGGGGCGCTCGGCGTCGATGGTGCTGGTGACCTCGCGCAACCACCTCGGCGGTCTCGTCGCACGCGACGGCGCGCACTCGATGACGTTGTCGACCCTGACGCGCGACGAGGGGCTGGCGCTGCTCACCGCCGCGGTGGGCGCCGACCGCGTCGCCGCCGAGCCCGCCGCCGCGGCGAAACTCGTGGAGCTGTGCGGGCATCTGCCGCTGGCGATCCGGATCGCGGCGGAACGGGTGGTGACCCGGCCGCACCTGACCCTGGCCGACCTGGCCGGTGATCTCGCCGACGAACGCGACAGGCTGAACGTGCTGGCGACGGGCGATGACGAGGACACGGCCGTGCGCGCGGCGTTCTCGTGGTCGTACCTGGCGCTCAAACCCGATGCGGCCCGCACGTTCCGGCTGATCGGCCTGCACCCCGGCGCGGAGATCGGCCTGGCCGCCGTCGCCGCGCTGACCGGTGTGCCGGTGCCGCGGGCGCGGGCGCTGCTCGACGTGCTGGCGAGCGGGCACATGGTGGAGGAGGTCGCGCGCGGCCGGTTCCGCCTGCACGACCTGCTGCGCCTGTACGCGACCGAGCTCAGCGCCACCGAGGAGTCGTTCACGAGCCGGGACGAGGCCGTGGAACGCCTGCTGCGGTGGTACTTCGACAAGGCGAACGCGGCGGGCACCGTCATCGGGCCGCCGGACCACCCGGCCTTCCTGCTGCCGCCACTGTCCACACAGGACTTCGCCTCGCACGACGAGGCCTTCACCTGGTGCCGCGCGGAGTCCGCGAACCTGGCGGCGGTGGCGAAGCTCGCCGAGGACCAGCACTCGCCCACGGCGTGGCAGATCCCGGTGGCGTTGTGGAACTACTTCATCGTCTCCAGCGCGCTGGACGAGTGGACGGACACCTACCGCGTCGCCGAGCGTGCCGCCGCCCGTGACGGCAACCAGGCCGCACGCGCGTGGGCGATCCACGGTCAGGGGCTCGCGGCGTTCCGCGGCCAGCGCTTCGCCGACGCGCTGGAGCTCTTCGACCGCGCGCTGGCCATCCGGCGCGAGATCGGCGACCGCGTCGGCGCGGCGTGGAGCCTCACCGGCCTCGGCATGGCCTACGGCGGGCTGCGCCGGTTCGACCTCGCCGCCGACAGGTTCGGCGAGGCGCTGGAGCGGCACGCCGAGGTCGGCTCCTGGTTCGGCGAAGGCGGCACCCGGTTGTTCCTGAGCGACATCCTGCGGTCGGCCGGCCAGCACGAGGAGTCGCTGGCGTCCGCGCGCAGGGCTTTCGAGGTGATGGACTCGCACGGCGCGGTGCACGGCAAGGCGATGGCGTTGGTCAGCATCGGCTGGGCGCAGGCCAAGCTGGGGCACCGCGTCGAGGCGCGCGACTCGTTCCGGGACGCCCTGGGCTTCCTGCGCGTGCTCGGCGACCGCAAGAGCCTCGCGGAGGCGCTGCACGGCCTGGGGGAGATGAGCACGGGGCAGCCGGAGGTCGCGCGGACGCACCTGCTGGAAGCGCTGACGATCTACGAGGACTACGACCACCCCCTCACGCCCGAGGTGCGGGCGCGGCTGCACGAGCTCGCCTGAGCGGGAGATCGACCGCGCGGCCCACCGCGTTGCGCACCACGAGGCCTGCCATGGTGCTGGGCACCATGAGCCTGGAAAGCAGGCCGACGCGTCGCTGCCGCGGTCGCACCTCGCGGCGGAGCCGCGACTCGTAGGTGGCGAAGGCGCGGGTGTGATCGCCGTGGTGGGAGGCGAGTTCCTCCGCGAGGGCGTGCGCTCCTGCCATCGCCATGCTGGACCCGTCGCCCAGCAGGGCTGTGGCCGCCGCCGCGTCCCCGAGCAGTACGACCCGCCCGCGGGACCACGAGGGCATCCGGACGGTCGTCAGGGGGTCGAAGTACGGGGCCGGGTGGTCGAGGTACGCCGCCACGAGCTCCGGTGTCCGCCACCGCATGCCGGCGTACGCGTCGGCCACGGTTCGCTTGTGGAGAGCGGTGTTCTTGCGGTCGTGGGGCGCCGGCCGCGCGACCCGGAAGGTGAAGATCGCGAGCGGCGTGGTGCGCGAGGGGTGGATGACCAGCATCCGGTTCGGCGCGGTCAGCATGGTCAGCTCGCTCGGGTCGTCGACGGCATCGGGGTGCAGCGGGACGGTGGCGCCGTGGAGGCCCAGGTCGCTCACGAACTGCCGCTCGGGCCCGAACACCAGGCGCCTCGTGGTGGAGTGCATCCCGTCGGCACCGACCACCAAGTCGAAACGCCGTGGCGCGGACCGCCGGAAGGTGACGTCGACCCCGCCTTCGTCCTGGTCGAGCGCGGTGACCGTGTCGTCGAACACGAACTCGGCCTCGCCCCGCGCCGACCGGTGGAGCACCTCGGACAGGTCGGCCCGGGTCACCTCGACCGCCGGCGAGCCTTCCGGCGAGGTGGGAAGTCGCAGCACTCGTTCGCCGTCCGGGTCGAGCAGGGTCAGCGACCGGTTGCGGGTGGCGAGCTCGCGCAACCCCGGAAGGATGCCCATGCGCTCGGCGACCGGTATCGCGGGCCCCTTCACGACCACCGCGCTGCCACCCGAGCGCAGCTCGCGGGCGTGCTCGACGACGGTCGGCCGGTACCCGCTCCGGGCGAGCCAGTACGCGAGCGCGGGCCCGGCGACTCCGGCGCCGACCACCAGCACCTCGGGCTTCTTCATGACAGGACCTCTCAGCGCAGCGGTGACCGCGTTCCCGGTCGCCTAGGTACGATCGATTTCGTACTCGAGTAGAGCACGGCCCTCAGGTACGATGCAATACGTACCTGAGGGAGGTGCCCGTGGCCGGGAGGAACCTGGTCGGCCCAGAGGCCGACGCGCTCGAACTGGGCGTGGTGCTTCGCGCTCTCGCCGACGAGCACCGTCGTTCGGTGATGACGGAGTTGGCCGCCGATCGCACCGACAGCGAGCGGGGCTGCAACTCGTTCGCTCTCCCGATCTCGAAGCAGACCCAGACCCACCACTTCCGGGTCCTGCGCGAGGCGGGCCTCATCACCGAGATCGACTACGGCAACCGCAAGGGCATCCGCCTGCGGCGCACGGACGTGGAGAGCAGGTTCCCCGGCCTGCTCGCGCTCCTGGAAGCCGAACACCGGAACAGCACTGCTCCTCGGTGAACAGAGCCCTCGTCTCGCGGCCGGTGCCGGCCTAAGGGGAAATCCCCGATGTGCGCCGCGTGATACGTAGGCAAGCTACATGTCATGCAGAAGCGCGCTCGGACCCTGTTGGTGTGGTTGCACGTCGTCACGTCCGTCGGCTGGATGAGCCAGGCCGTGGCGCTGCTCGCCCTGCTGCTGTACGGCATGAAGACCGGTGACGTGAACGCGTTCAAGATGGCGCGGTTCCTCGACCACCGGGTGCTCGCGGTCATGGCGAACATCAGCGCGTTCAGCGGCATGATGCTGAGCGCGACGACTCCGTGGGGCTACTTCCGGCACTGGTGGGTGCTCGTGAAGTTCGTGATCACCGTCGTCCAGCTCTACGTCGGGATCTTCATCCTGAGCGGCAACCTCGAAGCGGCCGCCGACGGCCACGTCACGGCGTGGATGCCGGTGGGCACCGCGCTCATGATCAGCGCCATCGCCTTCCAGGCGTGGCTGAGCGTGGCCAAGCCGTGGGGGCGCACGCCGTGGGCGGACCCGAAGGTGAAACTGCCGACGGCGAGCGCGGTGACCTTCGTCGTCGCACTCGCCGTTCCCGCGATCGATGTGGCGATCAGTCTTCACACGGGCGGCCCGAGGCCGTTGTTCATGCTCGTCACGGTGATCGTGCACGCGATCACGCGGGCCGCCAGGGGGAGGAGCCGGTCGTCGGCCGCGTCGGGTCGTGGAACCGCGGCAGGTCCGGCTCGTCGAGACGCAGGGGCACCAAGCCCTCGGTGATGGCGCGCATGATCCGCTCGTGCGCGCGCCGGGCGTCGCCCATCGTCTCGCCGGACAGGTCCGACAGCTCGACCGGCTTGCCGAAGTGGACCTTGAACGTCGGCCGCCTGCGGACCGCGGACAGCCACGACGTCAGGTACGGCAGAAGATCCCGCCAGCCACCGACGCTGAGGTTGCCCCAGTACACGGCCTCGTGGGCGCCCCACTGGCTGATCGGGACCACCGGGATGCCGCCGCCCAGCGCCATGCGCGCGACACCGGTCTTCCCGCGCTCCGGCCACATGCCGGGGTCCAGGGTGATCTTGCCCTCGGGGTAGACGGCGATCGGGTCGCCGCCCTTGCGCAACGCCTCGACGGCGCGGTGCATCGCCTCGCCGACGTTCGCCGACCTGCGGTCGACGCGCAGGTGGCCGCACGCCTTGAGGATCGGGCCGAGCACGGGAGCGTCGAGCAGTCCGCCGGCGAGCATGAAGCGCGGGGTGACGCCGATCCGGTGGCAGGCCGCGATGAGCACCATCGGGTCGAGGTTGCCGATGTGGTTCGACGCGAGCAGCAACGGCTTGCCGAGCAGCTCCGGCGGGATGTCACCGGACACCTCGAGCTTGCCGGTCAGCGCGATGAAGCCCCGGTCGATCGCCATGAGCACGCGCCAGAAGAGCGGTGAGGACACGCGGGGCAGCGTACGGCGTGTCGGAACGACACTTTGCCCGATTGAGTGAACCATGGGGTTTCGCACGCGTCCCAGTTGCCAGCGGGGCTGGTGAGACGCGAGGGACTACCTTATACACATGGCCGGGCGCACAGGGACTTCGAGAAAGACCACGTCACGCGGCAAAGCACCAGCCAAGCCGCGGGCGCGGTCCACCGCGTCCAGAAAGCCCGCTCCGCGCAAGAGCGGTGGCGCTGTCAGCGCCGTGTGGGGAGCTTTGGGACGCGGTGTCGGCGGCCTCGTGCGCACCGTCAGCCGCACCAAGGACCTCGATCCCGAGCACCGCCGCGACGGGCTGGGACTGCTGCTGATCGCGCTCGCGTTCATCACCGGCACCGGTGTGTGGTGGCAGGCGGGCGGACCGGTCGGCCGGTGGGTCGACATCGCGGTGCGCAGCTCCGTCGGGTTCCCCGCGGTGATCGTGCCGGTCGTGCTGCTCGCCATCGGCATCGCTTTGATGCGCACGGACCCGCAGCCGGAAGCGCGGCCGCGGCTCATCATCGGCTCGCTGCTGATGATGATCGGTGTGCTCGGCATGTTCCACCTCATCGGCGGCCTGCCGATGGACCCGCTCCTCCGCCGCGACGCCGGTGGCGCGCTGGGCTACCTGGCCGGTGGGTTCCTCGCCCAGGGGCTCACGCCGTGGGTCGCCGGGCCGTTGCTGTTCCTGATCTTCGCGTACGGCCTGCTGGTCGTGACGCACACACCGATCCGCCAAGCGCCGGAACGGATCCGCTCGCTGCTGCACCCCGGCACGAGCCGGGACGAACAGCCGTCCGGCGAGGCGGAGGAGACTCCCGAGGAGCCGAAGCCCGTCCGGCTGCGCCGCCCGTCGCGCCGCCGCCAGGCCGCCGCGCCCGCCGAGCTCCCGCTGGAGGAGCCGCCCGCCGAGCTCCCGCTGGAGGAGCCGGAACCGGCGCCCGCCAAGCCCGCGGCCAAGGAGCCCAAGAAGGCCCCGGACATGGCCGTGCGCGCGGTCGAGGGCGACTACCGGCTACCGCCGCCGAACATCCTCAAGGACGGCGACGCGCCGAAGGCCCGCAGCAAGGCCAACGACCAGATGATCGAGGCCATCACCGGCGTGCTGGACCAGTTCTCGATCGACGCCCAGGTCACCGGCTTCACCCGCGGCCCGACGGTCACGCGCTACGAGGTCGAGCTCGGCCCCGGCGTGAAGGTCGAGAAGATCACCGCGCTGACCAAGAACATCGCCTACGCGGTCGCGACCGACAACGTCCGGTTGCTCGCGCCGATCCCCGGCAAGTCCGCGGTGGGCATCGAGGTCCCGAACAGCGACCGCGAGATGGTGCGCCTCGGCGACGTGCTGCGCGCGCCGTCGACGCTGAAGGACACGCACCCGATGGTGATCGGCCTCGGCAAGGACATCGAGGGTCACATGGTCACCGCGAACCTGACGAAGATGCCGCACCTGCTGGTCGCGGGCTCCACCGGTTCCGGCAAGTCGTCGTTCGTGAACTCGATGCTGGTGTCGCTGCTGACCCGCGCCACGCCGGACGAGGTCCGGATGATCCTCATCGACCCGAAGATGGTCGAGCTGACGCCGTACGAGGGCATCCCGCACCTGATCACGCCGATCATCACGCAGCCGAAGAAGGCGGCGGCCGCCCTGGCGTGGCTCGTGGAGGAGATGGAGCAGCGCTACCAGGACATGCAGGTCAACCGGGTGCGCCACATCGACGACTTCAACCGCAAGGTCAAGTCCGGCGAGATCACCGCGCCGCCGGGGTCCGAGCGCGTCTACCGGCCGTACCCGTACATCATGGCGATCGTCGACGAGCTCGCCGACCTGATGATGACGGCGCCGCGTGACGTCGAGGACGCCATCGTCCGCATCACGCAGAAGGCGCGTGCGGCGGGCATCCACCTGGTGCTCGCGACCCAGCGGCCGTCCGTCGACGTCGTCACGGGCCTGATCAAGACGAACGTGCCGTCGCGCCTGGCGTTCGCCACGTCCTCGCTGACGGACTCGCGGGTCATCCTGGACCAGCCGGGCGCCGAGAAGCTGATCGGCATGGGCGACGGGCTCTACCTGCCGATGGGCGCCGGGAAGCCGGTGCGCATCCAGGGCGCGTTCGTCGGCGACGAGGAGATCTCGCAGATCGTCGACTTCGCCAAGAACCAGGCGCAGCCCGAGTACACCGACGGCGTCACGTCGCAGAAGGCCGGCGAGAAGAAGGAGATCGACGCCGACATCGGCGACGACCTGGAACTGCTGGTGCAGGCGACCGAGCTGATCGTGACGTCGCAGTTCGGCTCGACGTCGATGCTGCAGCGCAAGCTCCGCGTCGGGTTCGCGAAGGCGGGGCGCCTCATGGACCTGCTGGAGACCCGCGGGGTGGTCGGGCCGTCCGAGGGCTCGAAGGCGCGCGAGGTGCTGATCAAGCCGGACGAACTCGACTCGGTGATCCACCTGATGCGTGGCGGCGCCCCCACCGACGATTCCTGAGGGAACGCGGGGGCCCCGCGTTCCCCTGGAGGAAACGCGGGGCCCCCGCGTTCCCTCCGTCAGGCGGGATCAGAGGCCGGCCTGGTGGAGGGTGGCGGCGGTGGAGGAGCCGCTGCCGCCGAACTCGCGCACCGCGGCGTAGTACAGGTCGGCGGTGCGCTTGCACGCCCAGTTGCCGCCGCACTGGTGGTACATGTCGGACTTGAAGTTGTCGTCGATGCGCAGCCGGTTCTCCTCGGTGAACCGGCTTTGGCGCTTGTAGTTGCGGTAGCCGAAGTCGTGCCGGTGGCAGGTGGGCAGGAACTTGAACCCGAAGGGGTTGTCCGGCGAGTACGAGCAGCCGTCGGAGGACCAGTCGAGCTCGGCGGCGTGGGGCTGCTGCGCGCGCAGTGCCGTGAACTCGCCGATGGACTTGGCGTACAGGTACTCGTCGGTCACCGCGACGATGTCCACGGCGTGCGCCGGGGCGCCGGTGAAGATCAGAGCCGCGGACGCGGCAGCACCCACGAACGCCGAGCGCAGGGTCTTCAACATGGCGAGCTCCTCGGGTTGTGAGCAGAGTCCCGCTCCCGTTGTAGCCGGTGATCGACTGTCGCCGGTAGACACGATCCGGTGAACGTCAGGTGATGATGTGCCCGCACGCGATCGCCGTCGCCACGCGCAGCTCCCGCGGCAGGCCGAGCGAGCGCAGCACCGCGTCGTCGGCCACGCCGCCGAGCAGGTGGCCGCCGAGCCCCTGCTCCGCCAGGCGCAGGCAGATGCTCTGCGCCGCGGCGCCGGCCTCGACCAGGCCGAAGCGGCCCGCGCGTTCGCCGTACTTCTCGAACGCCTCGTCGTCCTTCAGCACGAGCACAATGGCGAGCGGCGGCACCCCGGCCGTGCCGAGGACCTCCGCGAGGTTCGCCGGTGCCGCGGCGATGTCCTGCACCGCGTGCCGCCGGATGTCGTAGCGGACCGCGCGCCCGTTCGTGAACGCGTAGCAGCGCACCAGCCCCAGCCCGCCGGCCGACGGGAAGCTGTTGTCCTGCAACGCGCCCAGGACGGCGCCGAGTTGCTTGTCCGTCACCGGTTCGTCGGTGAACTCCCTGGTGCTCTTCCGCGCCCGGAACAGCTTCTGCAGCCGGTCCTGAGGCCTGGGCAGCGGCCGGGGTGGTGCGGGCAGTTCCAGCGGGTCGACCAGCACCGGCCGCGGCCGGTGGTCGCGCAGCCGTTCGCCGAGCCGGCGCCGGTGCAGCGGTGAGAAGCGGCTGGCGGCCCAGAAGTCGTCGAACATCGGCGTCACCCCAGCGGATGCGGTGCGGGATTGGGGAACACGCCCGGCGAGGCGTGCGGGTAGCGCCAGCCGAGCTCGCGGGCGCGCCCGCCGAGGTGCGGCCAGCGGTGGTCCGCGTGCAGCGGCGCGAGGTCGGGGGACAGCACGCGGACGCAGTGCAGGCCGACCGCGGCCAGCTCCGGCGTGGTCAGCTCCCGGTAGGCGAGCCGGAGGCCGGCCCTGTCCAGCGCGTGCACCAGTTCGGTCAGCTCCCCGCTCGTGCCGCGGGACTCGGCGTCGCGAGGAGGAGCGGCCTCGACCCCGCCGAACCACGGCAGCGAGTCCCACTCCGCCGGGTGCGTCGCGTAGTGGACCGCGTGCTCGTCGAAGCAGGTGACCTCCTCGACGGGCCGGTCGCCGTTGCGCGCCAGCCACACCTCGATGAACACCGTGCCCTGGGCCCACTCCTCGTAGGCCTTCCGCAGCGCCTCGGCGACCGTTGCCCGGCAGGCGAGGCCCAGCGTCGGCCGCGGCCGGCCGGCGATCGGCAGCGATCCCGCGACCGCGACCACCGGGTGCGGGCTGTAGGCGGGTGTCAGGTCGAAGGCCAGGGCGCCGTGCGGCAGGTCCGCCGCGAAGCGCGGGGGTGCGAGGGAATGCAGCCAGGTCGTCGTGAACGCGTCGCGCTCCACGAGTTCCTGGGTGGCCCGCAGCAGGGCGCTGGTCGTCGACGGACCGGCTGCGAGTCCCGACGAGGTCGAGGGCAGCCCGTGGGAAGCGTCGAGGCTGACGAGTCCGGCGGGGACGCGGATCGGTTCGTTGCCGGGCAACGTCCAGGCCCGCGTGTACCGGGTGTCGACGTATCCCTTGCGGTAGCGGTATTTCGGGTGCACGCGTTGCTCGACCGTGTGCAGGCTGAAGTGTTCCAACGGCCAGCACGGTCCGTCGGTGACGATCTCCAGCGGCGCCCGTGCGGCGGCGTGGCGTTCCAGCGCTTCGGCGATCGCCGCGACCTTCGACGTGCCACCGGAAGTGCCACCCGTCGCGAACGGCTCCGGCACCGCGGCCCAGCCCTCGACGTCCACATCGGACAGACTGCGCGGCACGGGGTGCAGCTGTGCCACCACACCCTGCCGCCAGCCGACCGCGCGCTCGGCCAGCGCCTCCGCGACGGTCCTCACCGCTCGCCCCGGTGGCGCCGGAAGAGCCAGCACCCGAACGCCACCGCGCCACCGAGGTAGACCACCGCGACGACGGAGATGTGCGTGTACTCGGCGACCACGCCCAGCGGGAGCAGCACGACGAACGGCTCGGCGCACCACAGCACCGCCCAGCCGAGCAGCCGGACCGCGCTCCTCCACGGCTTCGGCGACCGCGCGAGGAACCCGGCCACGACGGCCCAGCCCAGCGCGAGGGCGAAGCCGCCGGCCCACCAGCCCCAGTGCAGGCCGAAGACCTGGCCCATCGTGAGGAATGGCAGCACCAAGACGAGCAACGGGAAGATGGCGGAGGGCAGGACGAGTGCGCTGCGCGGTACGGGCAGCTCCTGGGTGTCCCGGTACAGCGCTTCCGGGATGTGCACGGCCGCGCCGATCGAGGAAACCGCGCAGCAGCAACAACAACAGCAACAGGTGGGCGTCGCGGCGTTCGCCGCGGCCGCGCCGGGCGAGAACTGGTCAGGTAACCGGACTGCCGTCGCTCTCATGGTCCCCCCAAGGAAGTGGCACGCGCCCGAACTCGGCCTTCGGGCAGACCTCGCAGCCGGCGGCGGGCAGCACGCTCTCGCGCGTCGTCGTGAACTCGTCGAGGTCGACGGTCACGACCGCGTCCAGCAGTGCCAGCGAGCCGGTGCGGATGTTCTGGAGCGCTTGCAGCGCGAGCGAGATCGGGAAGTCGCGGGTGAGCGCCGCCGGTCGCGGAGGGGGCGGCGGATCCCCCCACCGCCGCCCCGTCCGCACCGCGAGGCAGGCCAGGCACGCGCCGGAGCCGGGCACCACGAAGGGCCCGATCGCGGCGGTGTGGTGGTACGCGAGGTCCAGCAGCAGGTGCGGGACCTCCGTCTCGCGCGCCACCTCGACCAGGTCGGTCAGCGTGCCGGTGGTCCGCACCACGAGCAGCAGCTCCGGGTCGTCGTCGTGCGGCAACCGCTCCACCAGCCCGGCGGGTGCCTCGCCGACGACGCGCGTGCCGGCCCTCGCCGGCGTGACGTCGTCGACGGGCAACCCCGCCGGGCGGAGAGCGCCCAGGGTCCTCAGCTGGGCCAGGTGCCGGCGAACCGGTTCGGCCAACCGGTTCTCGTCGACCGTCCGAGCCGGCCCCCTCGACTCCGGCTCGAACAGGTCCGCCAGCGCCGCGGCCACCGCCCCGGGCAGGTCGGGTACCAGGTAGGCGAGGTCGGCCCCCGCGTACACGACGAGGCCTTCGTCCCGCACCTGGGCGCGCCAGGCGGGATCAGCGACCAGGCTCATCGTCGTCCCCCCGCTTCAGGAAGTTCTCGATCTCCTGCTCGCTCGGCAGGTCCCCGGCCGGGTCCACGAGGTTCTCGGCGATCGGCGGCAGCGGCTGCTCGGCCCACGCGGGCTGGTAGTCGTCGCTGGGCAGCAGCCCGTGCCGGGCCGCGAACTCCTCCGCCGCGTCCCGGATCGACTCCCGCAGCGTCCCCACCACCGCGGTCTCCGCCGTGTACGTCAGCTCGACCAGCAACGCCCGCACGTTCTCGAGCTGGTTCTCGTCACCGGCCTTCCTGGCGAGTTCGGGCCAGAACTGCCGCTCGAACAACCGCACGAAGTCCGCCGCCACCGCGTCGGTCGCCGTGCGCAGGCGCGTGAAGCTGTCCATGACGTCGTCGCTGGGCACCCGCAGACCGGCGAGCCTGCCGCCTGCCTCGAGCGCCCAGCGACGCGCGTGCGGCCAGCCGTACTTCCACCGCACCAAGCCCAACCGCATAGCCCGGAGGAGGAGTCGCGGTTGGACGTCTCCCATCGGGATCAGGTGCTTGATGTCGCGCACCTTGATCCGCACCCAGTCGTCGGGTCCCTCGGCCTCGCCCATGCCGAGGACGGCGGCGACCGACTCGCCCTTCTCCCGCGCCGCGATCAGCTCGGCGATCGCCGGCAGCGAGAACCCCCGCTGCTGCAACCGCTGCACCAGCGTCAACCGCTCGACGTGCGAGGCGTCGTAGTACGCCACGCGCCCCTGCCGTCGCGGCGCGTGCAGCACACCCTTCGTCTGGTACATGCGAATGGTGCTGCTGGGCAGGCCGGTCCGGGCGGCGAGCTCGTCGACGGTGAGCGATTCGGGCACGAACCGATCCTGGCGCGCACCGTTAGTCGAGTCAAGACTCTTCGAGTTTTCACTCGAAGAGTTACAGCTCCAGGAGCATCCGGCTGTTGCCGAGCGTGTTGGGCTTCACGTAGCTCAGGTCGAGGAACTCGGCGACGCCCTCGTCCACCGACCGCATGATCTCCTCGTACACCTCGGGGCTCACCGGCGTGCCCTCGATCTCGACGAAACCGTGCTTGGCGAAGAACTGGGTCTCGAACGTGAGCACGAAGATCCGCGCGAGCTGCAGCTCCCTGGCCGTGGCGATGAGCTGCGCCACGATCCGGTGCCCCACGCCCCGGCCGAGCGCGAGGGGGGAGACGGCGACGCTGCGGATCTCGGCGAGGTCCTCCCACATGACGTGCAGGGCCCCGCAGCCGAGCAGCTCGCCACCCTGTTCGGCCACCCAGAACTCCTGGACCGCCTCGTACAGCGTGACCAGCGGTTTGGCCAGCAGGACCTTCCCCGCGTACCCGTCGATCAACGCCTTCATGGCGCGCACGTCGCTGGTGCGGGCGCGCCGCACGACTACCCCACTGGTCACAACGGTCAAGTATGAGCGGCGCCCTCGTGCGGCCCGGCGGCGGTGGTCGTGGTGGCTCGAGAGCGCGATTCCAGGTGTGGGAGCTGGGCCGGTTACCCTGAGCGCCGTGTCTTCTCCCACCACTCCGCGACGCGTGTCGCTGCTGACCCTGGGCTGCGCCCGCAACGAGGTCGACTCCGAAGAGCTCGCCGGACGCCTCGGCGAGGGCGGCTGGGAGCTGGTGGACGAGGGCGCGGACGTCGTCGTCGTCAACACGTGCGGCTTCGTCGAGCAGGCCAAGAAGGACTCCGTCGACACCCTGCTCGCCGCGTCCGACACCGGGGCCAAGGTGGTCGCGGTCGGGTGCATGGCCGAGCGGTACGGCAAGGAGCTCGCCGAGAGCCTGCCGGAGGCGGCCGCCGTGCTGGGCTTCGACCAGTACAACGACCTGGCCGAGCGGCTCCAGGACGTGCTGCACGGCAAGCCCGTCGAGTCACACGTGCCGGTCGACCGCCGCACGCTGCTGCCGATCACGCCCGTGCAGCGCCAGGACGCCAAGAACGACGTCCAGGTGCCCGGGCACGGCTGGGGCCCCACCAAGACGCCCCGCAAGCGCCTCGACGACGCCCCCGTGGCCCCGTTGAAGATCGCCTCCGGGTGCGACCGCCGGTGCAGCTTCTGCGCCATCCCGAGCTTCCGCGGCGCGTTCGTGTCCCGCCACCCGGACGAGGTGGTGGCCGAGGCGATGTGGCTCGCCGAGAACGGCGTCAAGGAGCTGTTCCTCGTCAGCGAGAACTCGACGAGCTACGGCAAGGACCTGCCCCGCGAGCAGGGCGCCCTGGAGCAGCTGCTGCCGCGCCTCGCGAGCATCCCCGGCGTCGAGCGCGTGCGGGTCAGCTACCTGCAGCCGGCCGAGACCAAGCCGTCGCTGGTGGCCGCCATCGCGAAGACCGAGAAGGTCGCGAACTACTTCGACATGTCGTTCCAGCACTCCAGCGAGAAGGTGCTGCGGCGGATGCGCCGGTTCGGCGACACCGACAGCTTCCTCAAGCTCGTGTGGCAGATCCGCGAGCACGCGCCGGAGGCGGGCATCCGCAGCAACTTCATCGTGGGCTTCCCCGGCGAGACCGAGGACGACCTGCGGGAGCTGGAGCGGTTCCTCACCGAGGCGCGCCTCGACGCGGTCGGCATCTTCGGCTACTCCGACGAGGACGGCACCGAGGCCGAGGAGCTCGACGGCAAGCTCGACGCGGACACCATCGCCGAACGCGTCCAGCGGATCGGCAACCTCGTCGAGGAGCTCACGAGCCAGCGCGCCGAGGACCGGGTCGGCAGCGAGGTCGTGGTGCTGGTCGAGCACGAGGAGGACGACGAGAGCGACTGCGTCGGCAGGGCCGAGCACCAGGCGCCCGAGGTCGACGGCGAGTGCATCGTGCTCGACGCCGGCGAGCTCAGGCGCGGTGACCTGGTCCGCTGCCGCGTCGTCGACTCCGAGGGCGTCGACCTGGTCGTCGAGGTCGTCGAGGTGCTGGGGACATGACCGAGGCCAGGAAGGTCCCGCTGCTCAACGTCGCCAACGTCCTCACCATGGCGAGGCTGGCTCTGGTCCCGGTCTTCCTGTTCTCCCTGTTCGAAGCGGGCGGCTTCGACACCACGTGGCGGCTCATCGCGTTCGGGATCTTCGCCGTCGCGAGCTTCACCGACCACATCGACGGCACGCTCGCCCGCAAGCACGGCCTGATCACCGACTTCGGCAAGATCGCCGACCCGATCGCCGACAAGGCCCTGACCGGCTCGGCGCTGGTCGGGCTGAGCATCCTCGACGTGCTGCCGTGGTGGATCACGATCGTCATCGCCGTGCGCGAGGTCGGCATCACGCTGCTGCGGTTCTGGGTGATCCGCTACAGCGTCATCCCCGCGAGCCGCGGCGGCAAGGCCAAGACGCTGGCGCAGGTCATCGCCATCGGGCTGTTCGTGCTCCCGCAGAACGACGTGCTGGAGCTCTTCGCGTGGGCGAGCATGCTCGTCGCGCTGGTCCTCACGGTCGTGACGGGAATCGACTACGTCGTCCGAGCGTTCAAGATGAAGGCGAGAGCGGATCGGGCCGTCGCATGACGAACGTGGTCGAGCTGCTCAGAGCGAGGAAGGAAACCGTCGCCACGGCCGAGTCGCTGACCGCGGGTCTGCTGTGCGCGACGATCGTCGACACACCGGGGGCGAGTGCCGTGGTCCGCGGTGGGTTGATCGTCTACGCGACCGAGCTCAAGCACGAGCTCGCGGGCGTGGACCGGCAGTTGCTCGACGAGCACGGAGCCGTGCACCCCGAGGTGGCGATCCAGCTCGCCGAGGGTGCCAGGAACCGGTGCGGAGCGGACTGGGGAATCGGGCTGACGGGAGTCGCCGGACCCGATCCACAGGACGGAGCCGCTCCAGGGACCGTCCACATCGGCTTGAGCGGGCCTGGAGTGTCCACAGTGCGGACCGTCACTCTCAGTGGCGACCGGAAAGCGGTGCGTTTCACAGCCGTGGAAAAAGCGCTGGTCCTGCTGTCGGATTACCTGCTGGTGACCGGGGACGGGAACAAACGATGACCAACCGTTCGTTCGCCCTTGGCGGACGTGTTCGGAAGTCACTGCCCGTTGTCGGTGTCGATCGGTAACGTAGGGACACGGCCGGCCGGAAGGAGGCGCGCGATGACCGTGCTGCTGCGCGAGGCGATCGGTGATCGGCTTCGCCATGCCCGCACCAACCAACGCCGCACGCTGCGCGAGGTCTCTCGGACCGCCCGCGTGAGCCTGGGGTACCTGTCCGAGGTGGAGCGCGGCCGCAAAGAGGCGTCCAGCGAACTCCTCGCGGCCATCTGTGACGCGTTGGAACTGCCCTTGTCCGAGCTGCTGCACCACGTCGCCTCCGACATCGGCGCCGTCCAGCAGACGCCGGACACGGTGCCGGACACCGTCCCCGACGGTCGTGCGGAGCGCGGGAAGCTGGAGGGTGGCCGCCTGCTGCCGTCCACGCTGTCGGACGACCTGTCCGACCTGCGCCTGCAGCCGATGCTCAGCCACCGCCTCACGAGCAAGATCGGCGAGACGCCCAAGGCAGTCGTCGCGGCTTAGCACACCCATGTCGATCACGACCCCGCTCGCCGTACGACGAGCGGGGTCGCTTGCATTGCCTGGCCCTCCTGCCGGGGAACGCGGGGGCCCCGCGTTCCCCACAAGGAAACGCGGGGCCCCCGCGTTCCCGGCGGGAGGAGGGGTTGTGGCCGCCGCCACGTGACGGTCTGCAACAACACCGTGCCCTCGTACGTTCAACTGACAACGACGGCAGCGTGCCGGGCGACAGGCAACGGCTTGGCCACAGCACGCTGGGTCACCGCGTCCCGGGGCGCGGGTGCGGGCAGGATTGGCACGTCGTCAGGCGTGTACTCCAAAGTCCCGGGGTAGGTCGGGGTCTTCCCGGATATCTCCCCAGGTTGGTGGAACCGCCGACGCACAATTGAGACGATGGATCCAACACCGGCACCGAGAAGGCAGGCGTAGGAGATGGCCAGTCCGTTCGTGAAGTTCTGGAAGTACCTGATGGCATCGTTCTCGTCCAAGATCGACGAGCACGCTGACCCGAAGGTGCAGATCCAGCAGGCCATCGAGGAGGCGCAGCGTCAGCACCAGGCGCTCTCTCAGCAGGCCGCGGCCGTGATCGGCAACCAGCGGCAGTTGGAGATGAAGCTGAACCGGCAGCTCGGCGACGTCGAGAAGCTGCAGGCCTCGGCCCGCCAGGCGCTCGTGCTCGCCGACGAGGCCCGGTCGAAGGGTGACGAGCAGAAGGCCGCGCAGTTCGAGAACGCCGCGCAGGGCTTCGCCACCCAGCTCGTCACGGCCGAGCAGGGCATCGAGGACCTCAAGACGCTGCACGACCAGTCGCTGCAGGCGGCCGCGCAGGCCAAGCAGGCCGTCGAGCGCAACTCGATGATGTTGCAGCAGAAGCTCGCGGAGCGCACCAAGCTCCTCAGCCAGCTCGAGCAGGCCAAGATGCAGGAGCAGGTCTCCGCGTCGCTCACCCAGATGAGCGAGCTGGCCGCGCCGGGCAACGTGCCATCGCTCGAAGAGGTCCGCGACAAGATCGAGAAGCGCTACGCGACCGCGATCGGTTCCGCCGAGCTCGCCCAGAACTCGGTGCAGGGCCGCATGCTCGAGGTGCAGGCCTCGACCACCCAGCTCGCCGGCTCGTCGCGGCTCGAGCAGATCCGCGCGTCCATGCACGGCGGGCAGGCGAACACGCCGCCGCAGGTGACGGCGGGCAACAGCGCCGCGGCGCAGATCCAGGCCGAGATCGCGCAGCGCGTCCAGCAGGAGCAGAAGACCCAGCAGCAGCAAGTTCCGCCCGCCCAGAACTGACGTTCGCCGCGGGGGGAGCAGGAGGAGTCAGCAGGTGATCATGGAGCCCTGGAGAAACCGCCCCAACAACGAGATCGTCCGCAAGGTCGTCAACGAGTTGGGTGTGTCGCTCCAGGGCCACCCGCTGGCCGAGCAGGCGCGGTACCGCCTGCAGAAGTGGAACGACCCGGTCGCCAAGCTCGAGCGCAAGCGCAAGCGCACCAACGCGGTGCTCACGTTCTGGCTGGCGCTGATCACGATCTTCGGCACGCTCGCCGTCTTCGGCTACACCGGCGTGCTCGGCACGTGGGCCGCTGTCGGCGGCACCATCGGCGCGGCCGTGCCCGGCCTGCTCGCCGTCCGCAGCGGCTTCAAGCTGCGCGAGCTGGGTGCCGCCCGGCAGCGGCTGGCGTTGTCGCCGCCGCCCCCGCCCCGGCCGCCGCTGCCCGCGCACATCTCCGCCGCGCGCGTCCCGATGGAGCAGCTGCACAGGGCCGAGGACGCGATGAGGGACCTCCTCGTCCAGCTCGACTCGCCCGCGCTCACCACGATGCCGACCGAGTCCGTCCAGCACGCCCGGCAGACCGCCCAGGAAGCCGCCACGGCCATCCGCGCGGTGTCGGCACAGCTCCAGGCGGTCGAGCGCGCCCGGGACACTGCGCCGCCCCTGGAGCGCGCGCCGTTGGTCGAGGGCGTGCGGGCGCTCAGGGTCCAACTGGCGGACGGCGTGGACCGCTACTGTGCGTTGGTGGCGGAGGCGGGCAAGGCGCTCGCGGCCAGCACCCAGTTCCAGGATCCGCGCGCGGTCCTGGACGACGCCACGGACCACATGGCCGGTCTCGCATCCGCGATGCGCGACGTATCAGGCTATTCGGCGCACTGATTGTCACACGCTGTAATCGCGTGTGTCTATTCGGCGGTTCTCTCTGGGATCTTTACGGCGATCGTGTGATTATCAGACCGTTATCTAGCCGTGGCCACTACATGGCGTGGCAGGATTCCGGGGTCGGTCCGCGGGAAGACCGGCTGAATTGCCGGGAGGCAGTGCGTTGGCGTTGTGGACCGTGCACGGGGACGGTCGGATCACCGACAGTGAAACCGTCGCACCCCAGGAACGGGTGAGCTGGCCGCTCACCATCGGGTTCGGAGTGCAGCACCTGGTCGCCATGTTCGGCGCGACGGTGCTGGTCCCCACCGCCACCGGCCTTCCCGTCGCCACCACGCTGCTGTTCTCCGGCCTCGGCACGCTGCTGTTCCTCGTGATCACCAAGAACCGCGTCCCGAGCTACCTGGGCTCCTCCTTCGCCTTCGTGGCGCCGCTGGTGGCGGCCCGCGAGCAGGGCGTCTCCGCGCAGCTCGGCGGCGTCGTCGCCGCGGGCCTGCTGGTGATCGTCGTCGGCATCGCGGTCAAGGCGCTCGGCGTGCGGCTGCTGGAGTCGGTCATGCCGCCGGTCGTCACCGGCGCGGTCGTGATCATCATCGGCCTGAACCTCTCGCACCAGTCCACCTCGAACTTCGCCGAGCAGCCGCTGCTGGCCGCCGGCACGACCGCCGTGATCCTGCTGGCCGGCGTCCTCGGCCGCGGCCTGCTGTTCCGGTTCTCGGTCCTGGTGGGCTTCGCCGGCGTCTGGGCGGGTGGACTGCTGTTCGGCGCCGTGCCGTCCGACCGGATCACCGCGCTGCGCGACGCGGCGTGGGTGGGCCTGCCGCAACTGCACCAGCCGGAGCTCCGGCCGTCCGTCGTGCTGCTCATGCTGCCGGTGGTGATCGTGCTGGTGGCGGAGGTCGTCGGGCACGTCAAGGCGGTCGCCGCGCTGACCGGGCGCAACCTCGACGGCAGCGCGGGGGACGCGATCATCGCGAACGGCCTGTCGACCGCGCTGTCGGGCCTGGGCGGCGGCGTCGGGACCACGACGTACTCCGAGAACATCGGCGTGATGGCCGTGACGCGCATCTACACCACGGCGGCGTTCGCGTTCGCCGGTGTGTTCGCCGCGGCGCTCGCGTTCTCCCCGAAGGCCATCGCGCTGTTCGGCACCATCCCGCCGGGCGTGCTGGGCGGTTGTACGCTGGTGCTCTACGGCCTGATCGTGCTGATCGGCGTCCGCATCTGGATGGACCGCGGGGTCGACCTCGCGAACCCGGCGAACGCGATGGTCGGCGGCGCGGCGCTGGTGGCCGGCGTCGGCGACCTGACCATCGAGATCGGCGACCTGGAGATGGGCGGCATGGTGTGGGGCTCGCTGCTCGTCGTGATCCTCCACCCGGTGATGCGGTGGCTGCGCGCCGCGCGGCACAACTGACCGCACTCCACTCGGGACCGGACGCTGTTCCCGTTCCACGGAGCGGGTTTCCTGGTCCGCCTTGGACAGTCCTCCCCGGACCGGCTCACCGCAGCGCGCGGTTGATCCTCGACACGAGCCCCGGTCCCTCGTAGATGAACCCGGTGTAGATCTGCACCAGGCTCGCGCCCGCGTCGACCATGCGCTTGGCGTCGTCGGCGGTCGCGATGCCACCGACGCCGATGACCGGCAGCTCGCTGTGCCGGGTGATGAACCGGACCACGTCGTTGGCCCGCCGGGTGAGCGGCTTGCCGCTCAGACCGCCGGTCTCGCCCCGATGAACGCTCCTGAGGCCCTCACGGCTGAGCGTGGTGTTCGTGGCGATCAGCCCTTTGATGCCGTTGTCGACGCACACCTGGATGACCTCGGCGACGGCGTCGTCGGTGAGGTCCGGCGCGATTTTGACCAGCATCGGCTTGTCCGTGGCCCGCGTGAGCGCCTGGACGAGCTCGGTCAGCGCCCCCTTGTCCTGCAGGCTGCGCAGGCCGGGCGTGTTCGGGGAGCTGACGTTGATCGCGTAGTAGTCGCCGTGGTCCTTCAGGGCGTCCAGCGAGCTCAGGTAGTCCTGCACGGCGTCCTCGACCGGGGTGACCTTGGACTTGCCGAGGCTGATGCCCAGCGGCGCCTTCAGGGGCGTCCTGGCGAGCTTGGCGGCAAGCGCTTGCGCGCCCGCGTTGTTGAAGCCCATCCGGTTGATGATCGCCTCGTCCTCGCGGAGGCGGAACAGCCGCGGCTTCGGGTTGCCCGGCTGCGCGTGCCAGGTGACGGTGCCGACCTCGACGAAGCCGAAGCCCAGCGCGGCCCACGCCGGCAGCGCGCGCCCGTCCTTGTCGAGCCCCGCCGCGAGCCCGACGGGGTTGGGGAAGCGCACGCCGAAGACGGTGCGGGGGTTGTTCTGACCGCGGGCGAACCGCGCCAGCGGGCTCAGCCGCGCCATCGCGTTCAGCGTGGTCTCGTGGACCCGCTCCGCGTCGCCGCCGTGCATCCCGAACAACGCCCTGCGAACCACCTGCTTGTAGACCACGCGACCACCCTATAGCGCCAGCTCAGAGCGTCCGCGTGCCCCTGGTCGCAGCTCCGCCGTCACATCGGCTTCGGCACCTTGGTGGTCGCCTGCTCGTCCAGCGGCAGCCCGGGCCTCGTCCGGAACGTCACCGGCAACGTCCGCAGCCCCCGGCTGCCCAGCGACACCCGCCAGCCGAGCGGCCGCGAGGTGTCCAGGGCCAGCCCCGCACACCGCCCCAGCAGCGTCCTGAACGCCACGTCGCCCTCCAGCCTGGCCAGCGGCGCGCCGAGGCAGAAGTGCACGCCGTGGCCGAACGCGAGGTGCTGGCGGTCCGCCCGTTCGATGTTGAGCTGGTCGGCCCGCGGGTAGCGCGCGCTGTCGTGCTCGGCGGAGGCCAGCGACAGCAGCACCACGTCACCGGCGGGGATCCGCACGCCGCCGATCGCCAGCGGCCGCGAGGCGAACCGCAGCACGTGCGAGGCCGGGCCGTCGAACCGCAGGAACTCCTCGATCGCGCCGGGCAGCAGGGACGAGGAGCGTTGCAGCAGCTCGAGCTGCTCCGGGTCGCGCAGCAACGCGAGCATGCCGTTGCCGACCAGGTCGACGGCGGTCGGGTAACCGGCCACGAGCAGCAGGAACGCCAGCGACGCCAGTTCGCCGTCGGTCAGGGCCGCCTCGCCGGTCGCGCGGGCCAGCCCGCCGATCAGGTCGTCGTCGCCGGAGGTCCGCTTGTGCACGACCAGGTCGCGCAGGTAGCCGGAGGTCTCCTCGCGGGCCGAGGCCGCGTCGCCGTCGCGCAGGCCGGTGACCACGTCGGCCCAGTAGCGGAAGTTCTCCTGGTCGACGGCCGGGACGCCGAGCAGCTCCATGATCACGACGATCGGCAGCGGCGCGGCGAAGTCCGCGATCAGGTCGCACCGGCCCGAGTCGGCGAAGGAGTCGGCGAGCGACGTCGCGAGCTGCTCGATCCGCGGGCGCAGCGCGGCGATGCGGCGCGGCGTGAGCTGGCTCGACACCGCGCGGCGCAGGCGGGTGTGGTCCGGGGCGTCGCTGTTCATCATGTGGTCGGACAGGTCGCCGAACCACCACGACGCGAAGTGCGGGTGGCCGCGCAGCGGTTCGGCGAGCGCGGAGCCGTGCGAGGACAGCAGGGGGTTGTCCAGCGCGGCGCGCACGTCGGCGTGGCGGGTCACGAGCCACATCGGCACGCCGAGGGTCTCGACCCGGTGCACGGGACCTGACTCGCGCAGGCTTTTGAGCACCGAGTACGGGTCGTCGGTGAAGCCCGGGCGCAACGCATCCAGATTTACCGCCATGTCGAAGGACACGGCCGGGAGGGCGTCTCGGTTCAACCGGACTGGCATTTCGGGCAGAAGTACACGAATCTGCCGTCCATCTCGCCCGATCGGACTCTCGTGCGGCACCGCAAACAAGGCCTGCCCGTGCGCTCGAAAACGTAGTGCTGCACGCGCAGGTCGCCCGTCGTGGACTGTTCGGGCCGCCACTGGTTGGCCTGCAACAGCTTCCTCGACAACGCAACCGCACGCGAGGCGTCCACGGACGACACCGGGGCCGTCGGCAGAACGCGCAACAGGAAACACACTTCCGCGCGGTAGAGATTGCCGACGCCGGCCATCACCCGCTGGTCCAGCAATGCGATCCCGATAGGTCGCGAAGGATCCGCGGTCAACCGCCGTACGGCCTCAGCGGCGTCGAAGTCGTCCGCGAGAAGATCAGGCCCGAGGTGCGAGATGAGTTCGTCCTCGCGCACGGTGGGAACGAACTCCATGTCGTGCAACGCGAATCCGATGGCCTGCCGGTCGTCCACCTCGAACACCGCACGGGCCTGGTGCGCGGGACGGCGCCAGCGCTCGCCCGGCCGGTAGAGGTGCCACGCGCCGTCCATCCGGAAGTGGCTGCGCAGGCTGTTGCCGTCGGAGAAGTGGGTGAACATGTGCTTGCCGTAGGTGCGCACGCCGAGCACGTCCAGGCCGGCCAGGTCGATCGTGGCCAGCCTGGGGTGGCGCAGCTCTCCCCGCAGCAGCGTCTTCCCGGCGAGCGCGTCGTGCATGCGCTTGCCCGCCAGGAAGACGGTGTCGCCCTCAGGCATCCACCGCTTCCTGGATCTCGTCGTCGTCGAAGTCGTGGTGCACGGCCCGGCGCCGGCTGCGGGAGATGCGCTGGATGCGGGCGAGCAGCAGGTTGAACGCGAGCGCCACCTCGCGCGCGCCTGGTGTGCCCCACTCGTGGATCGGCATGCACGCGCCCTGCGCCTGCTGCACCGCGAGCCGGTCCGGCAGCGCCACCGGCATCACCAGCGGGCCGAAGATGTCGCGCAGCTCCTCGATGCGGAACTGGTGCTCGTGCGAGCGGGGCCGCACCCGGTTCACCACGACGCCCAGCGGCTGCAGGTCGGCGTTGTTCTGCTCGCGCTCGTTCTGCACCGCCTCGAACGCCCGCTGCACGCCCGCGACCGCGAACATCGTGGGCTCGGTGACCAGCAGCGCGCGGTCGGCCGCCACCAGCGCCGAGCGGGTCAGCTGGCCGAGCGACGGCGGGCAGTCGAGCAGCACGAGGTCGTACGGGAACTCGTCGTACATGTCCCGCAACGTGCGCAAGGCGTCCTTCAGCCGGTGCAGCCGCGACTCGTTCGGATCGGGGTGGTTGAGCAGCTCGGCGTCCTCGGACCCGGACAGCACGTCGATGCCGTCGCCCCACCTGCTCGGGCGGATCGCCTCCTCCAGGTTCTCCTCGGACGGGTCCTGCAGGACGTCGTAGATGCTGGCCTTGGACTCCTCTGGCTCCAGCGTCGACGTGGCGTTGCACTGCGGGTCGAGGTCGATCACCAGCGTGCGGACGCCACGGCGGAGGGCGGCCGACGCGAGGCCGAGCACCACCGTCGTCTTGCCGACGCCTCCCTTGAGGCTGAGCACGGACACCGTATGCACAGACCTACTCTAGGGTCTCCTACTCTGTGTGCCATGCGACCGGACGCCGTACACAGGGTGCTCGACGCCGAATTGGCCGCCGTGCGTGCCCGCAAGGGTGGGGAAGCGCCGCGTGTGCTCGACGTCGGCGGTGGCAGTGGTGTCTGGGCTGTGCCCCTCGCCGCGGCGGGGTGCGTGGTCAAGGTCGTGGAGCCCTCACCGAACGCATTGGCCACGCTGCACACCCGTGCGCGCGAGGCCGGTGTGACGATCGACGCGGTTCAGGGCGACACCGACTCGTTGGGCGTCGCCGCCGGTGAGGCGGACCTGGTGCTGGCGCACGGCCTGCTGGAGGTCGTGGACGACGCACCGGCCGCGCTGGCCGCGCTGGCCGCCGCCGTCACGCCGGGCGGGGCGGTGTCGGTGCTGGTCGCGAACAAGTTCGCGGCGATTCTGCACCGCGCGATCGCGGGCCGGATCGTGGACGCGCGCAGGTTGCTGGACGACGACGCGGGCCAGCTCGCGGGCACCCGCGACCCGTTGCAGCGCCGCTTCGACGTCGCCGGGCTGGAGGAACTCGTCGTCGAGTCCGGCCTCACTGTCGAAATCCTGCAAGGTCACGGCGTAGTTTCTGAGCTGGTGCCCGGTGTCGTGCTGGATGCGAACCCTGGCGCCGCCGACGCGCTCGCCGAGCTGGAACTGGCCGCCGCCACGCGGTCTCCCCTGCGCGACGTGGCCGCCCGGCTGCACGTGCTCGCCCGCCGATCCGCCTGAGAAGCGTTTGCAATCGGGACGTTCCTGGTCCCGATAAGTGGTCCCAAACGAGTCTGCGGCGAAAGATAGAGTCTCCGCTGTCGACGTAGGGACCAACGCCATGGAGAGTTCCGACCTGCTGGCCTCGCTCGTGAACGAGGCCGTCGCGGGTGACCGGCATGCCGTCGAACGGTTGCTGGCCTCTGTTCGCCCGCTCGTGGCGAAGTACTGCCGTGCGCGCGTTGGACGCAACGAGCGCGCGTACGCGTCGGCGGACGACGTGGCGCAGGAGGTCTGCCTGGCGGTGCTGACGGCGTTGCCCACCTACCGCGAGCAGGGAAGACCGTTCCTGGCGTTCGTGTACGGCATCGCCTCGCACAAGGTCGCGGACGCCCACCGGGTGTCGGCGCGCAACCGGTCCGAGCCCGTCGCCGAGGTGCCGGACGGGCCGTCGCGGGCCGTCGACCCGGAGGAGAACGCGCTGCTCGGGTCGCTGTCGGCGCGGCTGGGCCAGTTGCTGCGAGGCCTGCCGGACAAGCAGCGCGAGATCCTGCTGCTGCGGGTCGTGGTCGGCCTGACGGCGGAGGAGACCGCCGAGGCGATCGGCTCGACGCCGGGAGCCGTGCGGGTGGCTCAGCACCGCGCCCTGGCCAAGCTGCGGTCGTCCGTGGGGATCGACGAGCTGATCTGACCGGCGCGGTGTGGTGGACAAGACACGGCATGGTTCGGTTACCAGTCATGAAATCACCGGATTGGCGGAACGCGCCGGTTTCGGTTACGTGCCGTGGTCGCCCCATACCCAGTGATTCGCGCCGCGCGTTGCAACAAACGGGTGACGTTCGAAGGTTCCCCCTACTTTCCGCATAAGGAGTGACGCTCCGCACGTCTCCTCTCCGGGATGGAGACGAGGGGACGTTTCGGATGGAGACTTCGGCGTTGTCCGCGGAGCTGGTCAAGCTCGCTGTGGACGGGGATCGCAGGGCAGTTGACCAGCTACTCCGCTACCTGAGGCCACTGGTGGTGAAGTACTGCCGCGCTCGCGTGGGCCGTTCCGCGACGACCGCGGACGACGTTGCTCAGGACGTCTGCCTGGCCGTGCTGAAGGCGTTGCCGAGCTACCGGGAGCAGGGGCGGCCCTTCCTGGCGTTCGTCTACGGCATCGCGGCGCACAAGGTCGCCGACGCGCACCGCGCGCTGGCCCGCAACCGCGCGGAGTCGATGGCCGACGTTCCCGACCAGCCCGTGCGGGGCGCCGGACCCGAGGAGTTCGTGCTCCGGGACGAGCTGAGCGGAACCCTCGGGCGGCTGCTGCACGTCCTTCCCGGCAAGCAGCGGGAGATCCTCGTGCTGCGCGTCGTCGTGGGCCTGTCGGCGGAGGAGACCGCGGAGGCCGTCGGGTCGACGCCGGGTGCCGTTCGTGTTGCCCAGCACCGCGCTCTGGGACGACTTCGCAAGGAAATCACCGCTCTGAGTGTCCCGATCGGGTGACATTCGTTTGCATTTGTGACTAGTCGTGTGGAGTGCGTGGGGTGGACGCACCCAAACGACATACCTATGGGCAGGAAGACGCCGACATAAGGACCAGGGGGCATGGGAAGCTCGGACTCAGCGCTTGCCGCCGAGCGGCTGCGCGTCGACGGGGTGCTGGTGCAGCACTTCCGCGAGTCGGGGCTGTCCGGGCCGCTCTGGGACCAGTTCCACCGCCAGCTCCTCGCGCGTGGTCTCCAGATCGTCGCCCGCCTCGTCAGCTCCGGAGCGATGTTCTCCCGCTGCGGGCAGCAGGGGCGGTACCTGCAACGGCAGGACATCCCGCCGCAGGAGGCCGAGGAACTGGCGAGCGACGCGGTGTTCGAGGGGTTCGTCTACTTCCGCGACCGGGGACTGCTCGGCAAGGAGTGGTCGGTCGACCACGAGCTGCCGTTGACCGAGTACTTCGTCAACGCCTGCGTGCTCGCGTTCCCGAACGTCTACCGGCGCTGGCAGACGCGGGTGAACGGCTGGCAGGACGTGCGGCTGGTGGACACCCTCGCCTCGCTCGAGAACGTGGTGGCCGAGGGCACCCCCGAGGACGCGGTCATCGAGCAGCAGGCGGTCGACGCGGCCTTCGCGGCGTTGAGCGAGGACAGCAGGCGGTTGCTCTTCCTCCATGACCAGGGCTACTCGCACGCGGAGATCGGTGAGCTGCTGCGGCTCACCCCGCGCGCGGTCGAAGGACGGATCCGGCGGGCGCGGCTCTCCGCGCGTCGGCATCCAGACGAGGAACGGTGATCTGCGTGGACTTCACACCCGGCCTGCACCGCAAGGTCCCTGCGGACGCCGTTCAGCGCTCGTCCGTCGGCGGGCCGGTCAGCGCGCCGAGCGGCACTCTCGACGCGCTGGTGGAGCGGACCGGGGGCGGCGCACGGGAACCGGTCGACCCGCCTCCGCCCACCTACTACTCACGGCGGCCCGAAGCCGCTGATGACCACGTTGCGCGCGCGGTCGCCGGTGATCGACAGGCGATCGAACGGCTGCTGGGCACGATCCGGCCGTTGGTCGTCCGGTACTGCCGTGCGCGCGTCGGTTCGTTCGCGTCGGCGGACGACGTCGCGCAGGACGTCTGCCTCGCCGTGCTCACGGCGTTGCCTTCGTACCGCGACCAGGGACGTCCGTTCCTGGCGTTCGTCTACGGCATCGCGGCGCACAAGGTCGCCGACTCGTTCCGCAGCTTCGCGCGCAACCGCGCCGAGGCGGTGCCGGAGCTGCCGGAGTCGATGGACACCGCGGCCGGGCCGGAGCAGCGGGCGATGCAGGGCGAGCTGTCCGACCGGATGGCCGCGCTCCTGCGGGTGCTGCCCGAGAAGCAGCGCGAGATCGTCGTGCTGCGCGTGGTGGTCGGGCTGTCGGCGGAGGAGACGGCGGAGGCCGTCGGCTCGACGCCCGGCGCGGTGCGGGTCGCTCAGCACCGCGCGTTGGCGAAGCTGCGCAAGGAGATCAATGGCGCCAGCGGGTGACGTTGGCGATCCCCTGGGCGCTGGCGTCCTTGTACCGCTCCATCTCGCCGCGCCGCACGTCCGCGATCGTGCCCGCGAGCTCCTTGCCGAACGCCTCGACGAGCACGGCGTCCTTCTCGAACTCGTCGACGGCCTCCCGGAGGGACGTGGGCAGGCGCGGGACGCCGTCGAGCAGCGCCGGGTCGACGGTGAGGCCCTCCGGCAGGCTCGCCCGCGTCGCGATGCCGTCCAGACCCGCCGCGACGACGCCCGCGACGACGAGGTAGGGATTCGCGGTCAGGTCGAAGCACTTGATCTCCAGGTTGTCCCGGACCAGGCGCAGCGCCGTCTCGCGGTTCTCTTCGCCCCACGCCACGAACGGTGCTGACCATGTGTGCGGCACGAGCCTGAGGTAGCTCGCAAGAGAAGGACAGCCGACAGCGCACAACGCGCGTATGTGGTTGAGCACGCCCGCGGTGAACTGCCTGGCTTCGTCCTGGAAACCCTCGAAGAGGTTCGCGCCGTCGCGCCAGAGGCTGAAGTGCAGGTGGCCGCCGTTGCCCACACCGCCGTTGATGACCTTGGGGGAGAACGACGGGCGCATGCCGTGCCGGATCGTGACGGCGCGGACGGTCTCCTTGACCAGCACGGCGGTGTCCGCCGCCGCGAGGGGGTCTTCGGGCGCGGTCGAGACCTCGAACTGGCCGGCGGCGTACTCGGGGTGGAACTGGAGCACCTCGACGTCCTGCCGGTCCAGCGCGGTGAGCAGGTCGACGCAGTAGTCGGACAGCTCGACCTGGCGCGCGTGGCCGTACGCGGAGCCGGAGGTCGCAGGCACCCAGTCGTCGGTGTCCGGCCTGCCGACGCACCACTCGACCTCGAAACCCGCCTTGGCGGCGAGGCCCTGACCCGCGAGGGCCCGCACGGCCTTGCGGGCCTGCAGGCGCTGGTCCATCGGGTAGGGGACACCGCTCTGGAAGTGGCGGTCCGCGGGCGCCCACGCCCAGCCGGGCTGGCCCGCGAGCACGGTGAGGCGGTCGAGGTCGGGGTGCAGCCTCAGGTCGCCGACCGGCCCGCCGGCGAACCGGCCCTGGATGATCCAGTCGTCGAAGAGGAAGACGTCGAACACCGGTGACGCGCCGACGCCGTGTGCCGCCGCGTGCGCCAGCCTGCGCAGGGGCACCGACTTGGTGCGCGCGATGCCGCTGTTGTCGACGAAGGTGAGCGCGACCACGCTCACGCCCTTGGCGTTGAGCCCGTCGAAGAGCTCCGTCGCCCGGTCGAACCGCTGGTCCCGCTCCGCAGAGTCCACGATCGTAAGGTTATGGGCATCTTGCCGTTCGTCGCCGAAGCCGGGCTGATCGACCACCACTGCCACGGTGTGCTGCGCACCGACAGCACACGCGCGGAGTTCGAGTCGTTGTTGCTGGAAGCCGACGAGGTCTCCGTGCTGGGCGGGTCGTTCTTCGACTCGGCGGTCGGTTTCGCGGTGCGGCGGTGGTGCGCTCCGCTGCTGGACCTGCCCCGGCACGCCTCGGCCGAGGAGTACCTCGAACGGAGGAACTCGCTGCACATCACCGAGGTGTCGCGGACCTTCCTGATGGCGTCGGGGATCCACACGTTCCTGGTGGACGGCGGGTTCCAGCCGGAACGGCTGCTGTCGGGCGCCGAGCTGGCCTCGTCGTCGGGAGCGGACGCGCACGAGATCGTGCGGCTGGAGCACCTGGCCGAGTCGGTGCGGCCGTCGGTCTCGCCGTCGGGCTTCCTCGCCGAGGTGCGCTCGCGGCTGGCTTCCTCGTCGGCGGTGGGGGCGAAATCCGTCGCCGCCTACCGGGTCGGGCTCGACCTGCCGGGTGCGCGCCCCGCCGACCCGGACGTCGTGCGGGCGGTCTCGGCGTGGGGCTCGGGACGGTTGGCGGACCCCGTGGTGATCGCTTGGCTGGCGTGGGAGGCGCTGGACGCCGGGCTGCCGTTGCAGTTCCACGCCGGCTACGGCGACTCGGACATCGATCTGCACCGCTGCGACCCGTCGTTGCTGACGCCGTTCCTGCGCGCCACGGCTTCGTTGGGCGTGCCCGTGCTGCTGTTGCACAACTACCCGTTCCACCGGCAGGCCGGGTATCTCGCGCAGGTGTTCCCGCACGTGTTCTGCGATCTCGGGCTGGCGACGCACGGGCTCGGGCACCAGGCGTCGCGCGTCCTCGCCGAGGCGCTGGAGATCGTGCCGTACGGCAAATTCCTGTTCTCGACCGACGCGTTCGGTCTGCCCGAGTTGTACTACCTCGGCGCGTTGATGTTCCGGCAGGCGTTGTCCGACTTCTTGGCCGATGGGATGCACCGCGAGGCGTTCCTCGACGATGACGCGCATCGCATCACACGACTCATCGCGTCGGAGAACGCGACGCGTGTGTACAAACTGTAGGATTTGACTCGAACGGGAGTTCGAAAGGGGTGTTCATGGGTCGCAGTGCGAACCTGCCACGCGGCCTGGTCGACCGGTTCCGTGCACGTGACGGTGTGTGGCCTGACGACACGGGCTGCCGGATGCTGCACGTCGACATGGACGCCTTCTACGCGTCGGTGGAGATCCGCGAACGTCCTGAGCTCGCCTCCGTGCCGGTCGTCGTCGGCGGCGTCAACGGACGCGGTGTCGTGTGCTCCGCGAACTACCTCGCCCGTGAGTACGGCGTGCGTTCCGCGATGCCCACCGCCCATGCCCGCCGCCTGATCCCCGACGCCGTCTACCTGCCGCCGCAGTTCGACCTCTACCAGGAGGTGTCGCGCGGAGTCATGGCGATCTTCCGCGACATCACGCCGCTGGTGGAGCCGCTGTCGCTGGACGAGGCGTTCCTCGACGTCGGCGGGGCGCTGCGCCGGCTGGGCCTCACGCCGGGCGGCGTGGGGGAACTGGTCAGGTCGCGCGTTCTCGCTGATCACGGCGTGACCTGTTCGGTCGGTGTGGCGCCGACGAAGTTCCTCGCGAAGCTCGCCTCCGGCATGTGCAAGCCCGACGGCATGATGGTGGTGCCTTCTTCTTCCGTGCTGGAGTTCCTCCACCCGTTGCCGGTGTCCGCTCTGTGGGGCGTGGGCGCGAAGACCGCTGCGCGCCTGGAGGAACTCGGACTGGGCACCGTCGCCGACGTCGCCGCGACACCCCTGCCCCGGCTGCGCCGCCTGATCGGCGTGGCCCTCGCGGAGCACCTGCACGCGCTGGCCTCGGGCGTCGACGACCGCGCGGTGGTGCCGACCTCGCGCGAGAAGTCGATCGGCGCGGAGGAGACCTTCGAGGTCGACCACCTCGACCGCGCCGTGCTCCGCCGCGAGCTGCTGCGCCTGTCGGAACGCTCGACGGGGTCGCTGCGGGCGAAGGGCCTGCGCGGCCGGACGGTGTCGATCAAAGTCCGCTTCGCCGACTTCACCACGATCACCCGCTCCCGCACCCTGCCGGTCGCCACCGACGTGACCCAGGAGGTCTACCGCACCGCGGCCGAGCTGCTGGACACCCAGGTCCCACCCGGCGCGGTCCGCCTGATCGGCGTCCGGATAGAGGGCCTTGACAACGCCGACTCCGCCCAGCAACTGATCTTCGACGCCCCGGAACGCGGCTGGCGCGAAGCGGAGCAAGCCGCTGACCAGGCCCGATCCCGCTTCGGCTCGCTCGCCGTCCGCCCGGCCTCCCTGCTGAGCGAAGGGGCGGAAAGGACAGCGGAGCCGCAGCCGAAGCCCGAGTGATCGCGACCTGTCCACAACCCGCGAGTTGTCCACAACTTTCCCGCGCCCCCACCTCCCACCCCCTCCTCCCGCGCACCATTGACCCATGCGCCACCCCATCGACCTCGAAGCCCTGGGCACCCTCTTCGTCCACCGAGTGGCCCCAGTGGCCGCACTGCTCCACATAGGACTGTCCGCCGCGCTGATCGACCAGCGCTCCCGCCCCGGCGGCCCATGGCAGCGCCTGTTCCCCGGCATCTTCCTGCTGTCCAGAGCCGGTCCTTCCCGGGAACAGCTGGTGCAGGCAGCCCTCCTGCACGCGGGCGAGCGCTCCATGCTGACGGCCTTCGACGCCCTGTACCTGCACGGCATGAGATCGGTCCTGCCCACCGCGGACGCGATCCACGTCCTCGCGCCACGCCACTGCCGGGCCTGGGGTCACGCCGCCCTGCGCCTGGAGCGAACAGACCGCCTCCCCAGACCGGCACTCCGCAGAGGCTTCCACGTGGCACCCCTCGAACGCGCGGCGGTGGACGCCATCCGCCGGACCCGCTCGATCCCCGACACCAAAGCCATCCTCGAGGAGGCGATCCACTTCGTGGGCGTGCAAGCCCTCCGCGCGGAGCTGGCCCTGGCTCCGCGCAAGGGCACCACCCTGGCCCGCACCCTGCTGGGCGAGTCGCCGGCACGCCAGTTGGAGCTGGCCGTGATGAACCGCCGCCCGGCTTCGGCACCGCAGTCCCGCGTACCGCTGACGGTCAGCTGAATTGCAGGCGCTGCAACGCATCCAGCGCCTCGCACACGGTGGTGCCGTTTGCGTTGTGCTGGGGCGTGAGCGGCAATGCTCTGTGGTGCCACGAGATTGAGCTGGGCACTGATTGCTGTGCCGGTGTCTGTGGCGGGCGGCCTCCGCATGCCGGGCTGTGCTGGGCGCGTGAGCGGCAAGGCCATGTCGCTCAAGGCAGCGCAGCTCGGTATCCGCGGTGCTGGTGAACCAGGTGCCCGTGGCGGCTGGCCTGCCGGAGAACGACCAGACGAGCCTGCATGACGCGCTGGCCGCAGCCGTCGTGCCCTGAGCCTCCTCGAAGACGGAACGCTGACGTCTCAGCTCAGTCCCCGGGCCTCGGTGGGCTCAGCTCCGCGGACTGACTCGTCGGGCGGAACGTTTCCGGCGGATGGTCCGATGCTTTCGTCAGGTCGAACTCGGTGACGAGGACGGAGACTTCGTCACCGACTTGAACCACCTCTTCCGGTGCTGTCACGGGATTTTCGTCGAGCTCGCCGAGGGGGACGAGTCCCTCGACTCCGTCGGCGACCTCGACGAAGGCTCCGACCGCGGCCAACTCGGTCACCCGTCCCCGGAGTCGTCGGCCGGTGGTGAGGCGGTCGGCGAAGACGTGGAACGGGTCCGGCTGCGTCGCGCGCAGCGACAGCCTCGCCTCGCCGTTCGACGTGTCGAACTGAAGCATCTTGCGCGAGACGCGCTGCCCTACCCGCACGACGTTGGAGACATCGTTGAGGTGTCGCCAGGACAGCTCGGGGATGGTGATGAAGCCACCGCCGGGGAACACCGGGTGCGGGGGTCCGTCGTCGAGCGCCACGAACACGCCGAACCGCTCGATCGCCGCCACTTCGCCGGAGAGGATCTGACCAGGGGACAGCGATTTCAAGAACGCCCAGAGTTCCGGGTTCTCGGTCGCGGCCATCGACAGCCGGACTTCGCCCGCTTCCAGGTCGACGGCCACCGCCTCGGCGGTCATCCGTTCGCCGACCCGCACAGCCGAAGTCGCGGGCTGACCCCACGACAGGTCCAACCGTCCCACGGCTCCCAACGGACGTGCGGGGAATCCGTCCAGGGTGACCGCCACGCACGATCGCGTGATCTCCGAGACGATCCCGCCGCACAGATCACCGACTCACACCGTTGCCAGAAACGCTTGTGCAGCCTGGTCGTCCGACGCTTCGTCCATGGTGTCCAGCCACCCACGTGGAGTCGTGACCGACGTCGAGAAGGGAGATGTGACTGCCTGGAGAGGTGGTTCGTCGTCCCGTCGAGGCGTCGTTCGACGACGGCGTGACCTGGAAGCCGGTGCCGGTGGCCGGCCAGAAGGCGGCTGTGCAGAATGCCGCTGTGCAGAAGGCGGTCGTGCGGCACCCGAAGGGCGCGAAGCCCGCTTCACTGCGCGCGAGGACCACCGACGCGATGGGTGGCGCGAGTGCGGTGACGATCTCCCGCGCCTACCGGATCGCGAGCCGGCCGGAGGTGTGCGGGCCGGAGGTGTGCGGGCGGGAGGTGTGCGGGCGGGAGGTGTGCGGGCGGGAGGTGTGCGGGCGGGAGGCGTCCCGCCCGCACACCGCTGCCTCACGGGCGCCGGTACTGCGCGGGAGAGCCGGCGGTGGCCGGGTCCTCGTAGCTTCCGGCCTTCCCGCGGTCGACGTGGAACGTCGTCAGCGTCGTCACCGGCGAGGCGGCGTCCCGCCGGTCACCGATCACCCGCATGTGCGTGGTGAAGCGCCGCGGCGTCACCTCGTACACGTCGTAGCCGTACCTGTTGCCCTCGAAGTACTTCAGGTGCGGGTTGGCCGCTCCCATCACCGGTCCGTTCACCGCGTTCCACTCCGGCGAGTAGGCCCCGGAGGTGATCGAGTGCGCGGTGAACTCCGTGCCGATCACCGGCGAGGACAGGTCGTCGAAGTCCGGCCGGATGTCGTCGACGAAGGCCGAGTGCCAGTCGCCGGTCAGCACGACGAGGTCCTGCATCCCCTCGGCGGCCACGTGCCCGAGCACCTCCCGGCGTTCCTGGAGGAAGCCGTCCCACTGGTCGGTGAAGTAGTAGCCGCCGCCCTGGCGTGCCAGCTGCGACAGCATGATCGAGTTGAGCCACACCTGCCACGCCTCGCGCGCGCCGGAGATGCCGTCCAGCAGCCACTGCTTCTGCTCGGCGCCGAGGATCGTGCCGCCGGCGATGTTCTGCGCCGAGCGGTACTGCCGCAGGTCCAGCACGGTGAGGTCCACGAGCGATCCCCACTGCCGCCGCCGGTGGATCTGCGGTTCCAGCGCACTGCCCGAACGGATCGGCATGTGCTCGTACCAGGCCTGGTAGGCCGCCGCACGGCGCTTCACGAACGGCGCCGAACCCTCCGAGCCGCTGTAGTCGTTCACGACCTCGTGGTCGTCCCACGTGAGGAAGAACGGGTGCGCGGCGTGGGCGTCGCGCAACGAGGGATCGCCCTTGTAGAGCGCGTGGCGCCGCCGGTAGTCCGCGAGGGACAGCACCGCCGGGCCCTCGTGGTCGCGCACGTGCGCGCCGCCGACCTGGCCGTGCTCGTAGATGTAGTCGCCCAGGTGCACGACGAAGTCCAGGTCCTCCCGGGCGATCCCGCGATGCGCCGCGTAGAAGCCGTCGTGGAACGCCTGGCAGTTCGCCGTCGCGAACCGCACCTTGGACACCGGTCCGACCGGGGCCGTGCGCGTACGGCCGACCCGGCTGCGCTTCCCGAGCGCCGTGAACTGGTAGTAGTAGGTGCGGCCGGGACGCAGGCCCTGCACGGGCACGTGCACGCTGTGCCCCAACAGGTTCGACGCCGCGATGGTGCCGGACGCGATCCGCGAGCGCATCGTGCGGTCCAGCGCCACGGTCCACTCGACCTCGACGACCTCGGGCAGCGGCTGCTCGAACGCGAGCGGTTCCGGGGCGAGCCGCGTCCACAGCACCACGCTGTCCGGCAACGGGTCCCCCGACCCGACGCCCAGGGTGAACGGCGCCGGGTCCCAGGACGCGCCGAGGTCGAGCGCGGCCGCGTGCGCCTCGGCGGGCGACAAGCCCGCGGACAACGGCCACACCGTGCCGAGAGCGCCGGCGGCGGCCGCGGCGCGCAGGAGATCACGTCGGTTCAGCATCAGCGGGCCTCCACCGTGAACGAGATGTTGTCCGCGTAGCCGTCGTTCGACGTACCACCACCGGACCGGGTCATCTGCAGCGTCACCACGGCGGTGCGGCTGCCCGGCGGCACCGTGCCGCGCGCGGACCGCTCCACGAGGCCGGTGCGGCCGGAGCGCTCCTCCGCGGTCACCGGCCCGAGCACGACGAGACCGCGCGGGGTGCCGCCGGAGTCCAGGAACTCGACGGACAGGCGGGCGCCGTCCTGCTGCGCGGCGTAGCCGCCGAGCCAGGCGGAGATCGCGAACTGAGACGCGCGGCGCGGCAGCGTCACGCTCTGTCGCAGAGTGCTCAGGGGCGTGTCGCCACCGCCGAAGAACGCCGCGCCGCGCCGGGCCGGACCCGGATCACCAGGCCCCGGGTACCCCTGGCCCGTGTCGTACCGCAGTACGACAGGAGCGCCCGCGACGGTCAACCAGCCGTGAAGGCCCTGCTCCGCGTCGCCGTTCACGATGAGATCGGTCATGCGGTCGATCCGAGCAAGCGCGGCTTGCGCGGGCGGATCACGCGGCCGAACGCGGTGTGAACGGAAGGCCACAAGGGCTGTGGAGGTGCCTCACGACAGCCTCACCGCTGCCCCAGGAGGATGATGGTGACAGAACCGACCGTATGAGAGGGCCGACTGGGTAGTCGCCGGGCCGCGCGGATCGTATCCTGGAGGGTGACGTCCCCAGGGTGGGTCGTCCGCCGGGTTCGGCGGAAACCGAGAACACCCGGCGCCCGCGACCGCTGTGCCGGAGGAGGAACGATGCCACTCTCCGAGCACGAGCAGCGACTGCTCGACCAGATCGAGCGCGCGCTCTACGCCGAAGACCCGAAGTTCGCATCCACCGTACGAGGCGCCAAGTTGCGGCGGCCGTCCAAGCGGCGCCGTGTACAGGGCATCGTGCTGTTCGTGGTCGGTGTGGCCGCGCTGATCACCGGCGTGATGCTGCCGCAGCTCGCGATTGCCAGCATCCCCGTGGTGAGCGTTTTCGGCTTCCTGCTCATGTTCTTCGGTGTCCTCATCACCCTGACGACGTTGCGTCGCGGTGACCAGGTCGCCGAGGGCGCGCAGGAGGACGGCAAGCCAGCGCGCAGCCGCAGCTCGTTCTCCGAAAAGATGGAAGAGCGCTTCCGTCGTCGCTTCGACGAGGAGCGGTAAGCCTTCGGACCTACGACAACGGGCCCGCCCCCCGAGGGGAGCGGGCCCGTCGCTTTGCCCCAGCCAGCTCCCGGACCAGCCGGGAGGCGCCCAGAGCGGGTCCCGCGAGTCTCGGCCGCGACAGGCGCGGCCGAGGGCTGCGGAGGCGGCACCGCCGCACCACACCCGGTACGAGGGTTCCGGAGGCGGCACCGCCTCCGGAACTCCCGGCCGTGACTCTCGTCGAGCGGACCTGGGGGAAGCCTCCTAGACCGGGACGGGCTCCCGGTCCGGCGTCTCGGCCACCGGCGCGGGTGCCGGCCGCAGCACCGACTTCGGCAGCAGCCGCGCCCGCAGCGACAGCGGGGCGTTCTGCCGCAGCGACTGCCGCACCGCCGCCAGTGCCGCGGGCAGCGCGGGGTCGGCGAGGGGGTTCGCGCTGTACCAGGACCGCTCGATCGCCCCGATGACCGTCCGCAGGCCGTTCTTGCCCGCGTCGTCCAGGTTGTGCTCGCGCGCCAACCGGCGGGCGGCGGCCCTGATCGTCTCGGCCGCGGGCACGGGCGCGCCGCGGTCGATCGACTCGGCCATCAGCTCGCTCCAGGCCGCGGTGGAGGCGCCCGGGCCGAGCTTCGCGACCTCGCGCAACCGGTTGCGGCGCCGCAACGCGCGGATCGCCGCGGGCGTGGTGGCGACGAGCAGCGCCAGCACGACCGCCATGAGCACGTACGACAGCCATGCCACGGCCAGCAGCAGCACGGCCGCCCACAGGGCGACCGAGACCAGCCCGCCCCAGCGCCGCAGCGCCGTCGGGGAGTCCTTGCGGATCAGCCCGGGGGCCATCGGATACCCCTCCCGCGTCAGCGGGGACTTCTCGCGTTTGAGCTGGCTCTGGTACACCAGCTGCATGGCCAGTGCGAGGAGGAAGGCACCGAGCAGCGCGTTCGGGATCCAGTTCTTCGACGTGTCCTCCGGCGTGCCTTGCAGCACGGCGCTGTCGTCGCCTTCCTCGCCGTCGGGTGAAGCGGACTGCTGGACCGACCCGGTCGCGGACGGCGCCGTGGACTCGGTCGTCGTCTCGGCGGTCGGCTGTTCCTCCTCGCCCTGCGGGTTCTCCTGCATGTACGGCGGCATCACCCCGCGGCCGTCGCTGACCGGGGTGGGGTCGAAGGTCATCCAGCCGTGGTTCGGGAAGAAGATCTCGACCCACGCGTGCGCGTCGTCGGTGCTGATCACGCGGTGGGTGTTGTCCGCGGCCTCGACGCCGGCGGTGAAGCCGATCGCGACCCGCGACGGAAGGCCGACCACGCGGGCCATGACGGCCATCGCGGAGGCGTACTGCTCGCAGTAGCCGACCTTGCCCCTGGTCACGAAGTCGGTCAGCGCGTCCTTGGTGACATCGCCCTGGGTCTTGAGGTCGTACTTGAAGTCGCTGGTGGGGCTGTTGAAGAACTCGGACAGCTTCGCGGCCTTGTCGAAGTCGTTGGTGGTGTCCTTCACGACCTCGTTCGCGAGGTCGACCACCTCCTGCTCGACGCCCTCGAACTTGTAGTACTCGCCGTCGACCAGGTTCTTCTGGCCGGACGCCAGGCGCAGCGCCTGCTTGGTGGGCGTCGACAGCACCGTGTCGATCTCGTAGGGCTTCGGCTCGCGCTCCCGCTGTGAGAAGATCACGCCCTTCTTCGCGTCGAAGCGGTAGTCGTCCTCGGGGGTGTCGATGCGGCGGACCGAGCCGTAGGTCGGCAGCCAGAAGCTCTTCCAGTCGCGCGGCTCGATGTTGATCCGCGTCGTCTTGCCCTCACCGCGGTCACCCGGCTGCAACGGGAGCTCGCCGCGCGCGGGCTGGCCGCCGGGGTCGGTGCCGCGCTCCCAGCCCTTGTTCGGCACGTACCTCGCGAGCGTGGTCGCCCGCAGGTACGTCCGGTCCGGCAGGCCGCGCACGTAGAACACCTCGGCGGTCTTGCCGCGGTTCAGCATGCCGCGCAACGACGTCATCTCGCTCAGGCCGATGCCGCCCTTGCCGCCGCCACCACCGGAACCGCCGCCGGGCAGCCTGCCGACGGTGCCGACGATCGTGACGCCCGCGCCGACGACCAGCGCGATCACCATCGCGATGCCCGCCACCGTGGTCGCGGAGCCACCGGACCCGCTCGCCGACCCGGACCCGAGCCGGCCGCGCCACGCCTCGTGCCGGTGCTGGCCGTCCACCGCGAGCAGCATCGCGAACGCCGCCGCGCCCAGTACGAACGTCCAGAACGGCAGCATCTCGTCGGCCAGCGACGCGGGCACCGCGAAGACGCACAGCAGCACCAGCCCGGACGCCGCCGGCGCGCCCGCCGCGACGGCGAGCGTGTCCACCAGCACCGCGACCAAGCCGATCGCCAGCACCACGAGCGCCTGGATGGCCGGTGTCGCGTGCACCGGCGGCACCCCGGTCTGCACCTGCGTCACGGAGTCGGCGAGCACGCCGCCCAGCTCGCTCAGCGCGTCGGGGCCGGGGAGGAACAGGAAGATGCCCGACCGCGTGTGCAACGCGGTGAGCAGGCACAGCAACACGAAGACCTGGGCGATCGCGACCAGCGGCGGGGTGAGCCGGGTCGCCCGCAGGAACGCGCCGGTCACGGTGATCGCGACGATCACCACGCCGATGCGCAGGAGCCACAGGTCGCCCTCGATCACGCCGGAGAGCGCGGTCGACGCGCACAGCACGGCCAGCGCCGCGATCCACGGCGTCGCCGACGTGAACCACTCGGGCTCCGCCCCCTTCGCGGGAGCGGCGGAACGGGTCCCCATCTCAGCCCACCTCCGAGCGAACCGACGGTCCCCGGTTACCCGCCGAGGCGCACAACTCCTGCCACACCTGCTGCATCGACGCGGAGGGCCGCGCGATCACAACGCCCCAGCCCGCGCCGGTCAGCAACCGCCGTGCGTCCTCGGGGTCGGGCGCGGAGGCGTCCGACCCACCGGCCCACGCGTTCACGTCGAGCAGCACGGCCAGGCTGCGCATGCCGCGCGGCCGGTACCGGATCAGCTCCTCGACCGACGCCGGGGACACGGCACCGAGCACCGCGACGACCTCCTGGCCGGCGCCGGGGTCGATCCCCGCGCTCAGCTCCCGCCGGTGCGACGCCTGCAGCGCCGCGAGCGAGTCCAGCACCACGTGGTCGCTGTGCCCGCCGTCGGCGGAACCGCCCGCGAGCACCCGCCCGTCCTCGGAGACCAGGCGCACCTGGTGGCCGAAGTGGTGCAGGTGCAGGCAGAGCGACGCCACGAACGAGATCGCCCATTCGAGCGACGCCGTCGGTCCGCTGCCACGGTGCGCATGCACCCGGTGGTCGAGCAGCACGGTCGTGCCGCCGCGCCACGGGCGTTCCTCGACGCGCACCATCAGCTCGTCGCGCCGGGCCGTGGACCGCCAGTGGACCTTCCGCAGGTCGTCGCCCTGGCGGTACTGCCGCACGATCGCGTCGTCCTCGCCCTGGCCCGCCCGCAGCCGCACCGAGCCGTCGTCGCCCGCGCCCATGCCGGACCCGCCGGGCAGCCCCGCCAGCCGGACGACGCGCGGGACCACGACCAGGCGGGAGCGGCCGGCGAGCTCGCGGTCGAACTCCGCCAGCCCGAACGGGTCGGTGATCCGCGCCATCAGCGGCCCGACCTGCTGGATGCCCCGCATCACCGGCTTGAGCGGGTAGCGCAGCGCAGTGGGCGTGTTGCGCGGCAGGCGCTCCACCAGGAACCGCGGCCGCGCGCCCAGCGCGTACGGCACGGTGTCCTCCAGCATCAGCCCGCCCGTGGGCAACCGGCCGGTGCTGCGCAGGTCGAGCTTCACCTCGGCCGCCGCGCCGACCGGCACGCGGCCCGGCGCGAGGAAGCGGGCGGCGTGCAAGCCCACCCTGGCCCTCGTCGCGAGCCACGCGGCCAGCAGCGGCAGCGCGATCACGAAGGCCGCGACCCGCAGCAGGTCGCGCTCGTTCAGGACCGCGGCGCACACCCCGGCGGCGAAACCCGCGGCCAGCAAGCATCTTCCGCGCGTGGTCAGGCCGGAGAGTGCGGTGCGCATCGTCAGCGTGGCATCCCTGCGTTGTTGTTGTTGTTCATGCTCCGGACGAACGCCGCACTCGGGTCCAGCGCCGCCGTCGGCACCGGTACCCGTTGCAGCAGCACCCTGATCAGCTCGGCGGGTGACCGGCGGGCGGCCTGCGCCTCCGCGGTCATCACGAGCCGGTGGGCGAGCACCGGGATCGACACCGCGTGGATGTCGTCCGGCACCACGAAGTCACGGCCCGCGAGCGCGGCTTGCGCGCGTGCGGCCCGCACGAGGTGCAGAGTCGATCGCGGCGACGCGCCCAGTCGCAGCTCCGGCAGGCGGCGCGTGGCGGACACCAGTTCGACGGCGTACCGGCGGACCTCGGGGGAGAGGTGCACCCGGCGCACGGTCTCGATCAGCCGCAGGATCTGCGCCGCGTCCGAGACGGGCCGCAGGTCGTCGAGCGGGTTGTGGCCGGCGTGCTCGTCGACCATCGCGAGCTCGGCGGCCGGGTCGGGGTAGCCGATCGAGACGCGCGCGGTGAACCTGTCCCGCTGCGCCTCCGGCAGGGCGTAGGTGCCCTCCATCTCGATCGGGTTCTGCGTCGCGATCACCATGAACGGCGAGCCCAGCGGGTAGGTGTTCGCGTCGACCGTGACCTGGTGCTCCTCCATGCACTCCAGGAGCGCGGACTGCGTCTTCGGGGAGGCTCGGTTGATCTCGTCGCCCACGACGATGTTCGCGAAGATCGGCCCGGGGCGGAACTCGAAGTCGTTCTCCTGCCGGTTGTAGATCGACGAACCGGTGATGTCGCTCGGCAGCAGGTCGGGCGTGAACTGCACGCGGCTCACGGTGCAGTCGATCGAGCGGGCCAGCGCTTTCGCGAGCGAGGTCTTGCCGACACCCGGCACGTCCTCGACCAGAAGGTGCCCTTCGGCGAGCAGTGTCACGAGGGCGAGCCGGACCACGTCGGGTTTGCCGACGAGCACCCGTTCGACGTTGGCGGCGATCCGCTGGACGGCGCCGTGCAACTCCCCGAGGACCTGATCGACCGGCGCGTGGTTGCTCGCGCTTGGGCTTCCCGGTGTCACTGAACCTCCAGCAGCCGTGTCCGGAACACGGACGTGTGAGCGTTTCACGCAGTGTGTCAAACCACGGCTAAGTGCCCTACACGTGCGGGCCACAGCGGGGTTCGCTCCACCAGTGTCCACGTTCCCCCACCGATCCGTCCCAACCCGGCGATTCGACCGGATTTTCTAGGCCGTTCGAGTGCTGAACCGGGGCTGAACCCTCACTCGGCAAGGTGGTGGCTGATCTCGCTCCCCACCGTCCCCCCACGTCGCCCCACGGCTTCTACCAGGGCAAACAGGTTGCAAGCAGGTGTGTGAGCACCTGTTTCAGCGTTGACTGTGGTGAAAAGTGGGGTACTGTGGCGGCCGGTGGGGCAGACGGGGGCTCCACTGCCGGTCTTGCCGCCCGGCGAGGGAGGTGGTTGCCGATGTTCCTCGGCACTCACTACCCGCGCCTGGACGACAAGGGTCGGCTGACACTGCCTGCGAAGTTCCGGGACGAACTGGCGGGAGGTCTGATGGTCACCAAGGGCCAGGACCACTGCCTGTACGTGTTCCCGCGAGCGGAGTTCGAGCAGATGGCGAGGAAAGTCGCCGAGGCGCCGTTCACCAACGACGCCGTACGCGCCTATCAGCGCTACCTGTTCGCAGGAACGGACGAGCAGCGTCCGGACGGTCAGGGTCGGGTACTGATCGCGCCGGAACTGCGCCGGTATGCCGGGCTGACCAAGGAGTGCGTGGTCGTCGGCGCGTTCACCAGGCTCGAGATCTGGGACGCGGCGGCCTGGCAGACCTACCTCGAGGAGCACGAGGACGGCTACGCCGAGGCTCGCGAGGAGGTCATACCGGGCGTCTTCTGATGGCGGTCAGCCGAGCAACAGGCCGGATGTTCCACACGCGATTCGGGTGCCGTGAGGCCTCGGTCCGCTCGACTACGGCCCTGGCGCACCTTCCCCGGCGCCAGGTTCGACGGGCGGGCGGGGACCTGACGTCACCCGACACGCGCATCAGGGGAGTCGAGGGACGATGGATCAGCCGCGGCACGTTCCGGTGCTGCTGGACCGCGTCCTGGAGCTCCTCGCCCCCGCGCTGTCCGGCAAGCCCGCCGTCGTCGTCGACACGACGCTCGGCATGGGCGGCCACTCCGACGCGCTGCTGAGCGCCCACCCGGAGCTCACGCTGATCGGGCTCGACCGCGACCCGCAGGCCATCGAGATGGCCGGCAAGCGCCTCGCCCACCACGGCGACCGCGTTCACCTCGTCAACGTCACCTACGACCACATCGACGAAGCCGTGCGGGACCTCGGCCATCCGCGCGTGGACGGTGTGCTGATGGACCTCGGCGTGTCCTCGTTGCAGCTCGACGAGGAGGAGCGCGGGTTCGCCTACTCGAAGGACGCGCCGCTCGACATGCGGATGTCCAAGGGCACGGGCATGACGGCGGCGGACGTGCTGAACACCTACTCGCACGGCGACCTCGCGCGGGTCCTCTCCACCTACGGCGAGGAGCGGTTCGCGGGCAAGATCGCCTCCGCGGTGCTCAAGGAGCGCGAGAAGGAGCCGTTCACCAACTCCGGCCGGCTCGTCGAGCTGCTCTACGCCGTGGTGCCCGCGGCGTCGCGGCGCACGGGCGGCCATCCGGCCAAGCGCACGTTCCAGGCGTTGCGGATCGAGGTCAACGGCGAGCTGGAGTCGCTGCGGCTGGCGCTGCCCGCCGCCCTGGGCGTGCTGGGCGTGGGCGGCCGGATCGTCGTCGAGTCGTACCAGTCGCTCGAGGACCGCATGGTCAAGCACGCGTTCGCCGAGCTGGCGAAGTCGAGAACACCGCCGGGACTGCCGGTGGAGCTGCCGGGTCACGGGCCGGAGCTCAGGTTGCTGACGAAGGGCGCGGAGCTCGCGTCCGAGCAGGAGATCGAGGACAACCCGCGCGCGGCGCCGGTGCGGCTGCGGGCGGCCGAACGGATCGGAGAACCGAGATGACGGCACCCGCACGGGTCGGTGGGCCGTCGCCCCGCGACCCCGCCAAGGCCGGGGCCAGGACCGGGGAGCGCGACAAGGCCCGGCGGCGCTCCGCCGGAGCCGAGCGCGCGTACGCGCGGCGGGCCCAGCGCGACCGCAACCTGCGCAACGGCACCCCGGCACCGCAGCAGAGGCAGGTGTCGAAGGCGCCGTTCGTCGTGCTGGTGATGCTCGTGCTGGGCGCGGGCGTCGCCGGGATCATGTACTTCTCGACCCAGGCCGCCGCCGACACCTACCGCCTGCAGGAGGCGAGGTCCGAGGCGGAGAAGCTGACGTTGCGGATGGAGCAGCTCCGCCGGGAGGTCGCGCTGCTCGAGTCGCCGACGGACCTCGCGCGCCGGGCCACCGAGATGGGGCTCGTCGAGCCGTCGAACCCGGCGCGGCTGCGGCAGAACCCGGACGGCACGATCGAGGAGTTCGGCAAGCCGAGCGCGCCGACCAAGTCGACGCCGCCGCCCCCGCCTCCGCCGCCCTCGTCCGAGCCACCCGCCGGTCAGACACCGCCCGCCGGTGAGCAGCAGCAGGGCCAGAACCCTCCGGCTCCTCCGGCGGGTGGCTGATGCCGGGTCCGCAGAACAGGGCGCCGCGCCGCCCGTTGTCGGTGCGCGGCCCGCGCCCCGCCGCGCGCATCGGTGACAACAGCAGGCTGCGCATCGCGGTCGGCCGCATCCTGCTGATCGGCGCGTTGCTCATCGCGGGCGTGAAGCTCGTGCAGGTGCAGGGCATTCAGGCGGAGGAGCTGTCGGCGCAGGCGCAGAAGCAGCGCACCACCCGCCAGAACATCCCCGCCGAACGCGGCTCGATCCTCGACCGCAACGGCAACCAGCTCGCGTTCTCGATCGAGGTGCGGGCGCTGTACATCCTGCCGCAGCGGGCCCGCAAGACCTGGGACGACGCCCGCGCGAAGGACCCGGAGAAGTACCCGCTGTCCTACGAGGACCACTCGCGCGAGGTGGCCAGGTTCATCTCCTCGACGCTCGGGCCGGAGGTCAACGGGGAGAAGACCGACGAGGAGTCGGTCTACCAGCAGCTCGTCAAGGACATCAGCTACGAGGTCCTGGTGAGCGAGGCGGAGCCGGAGAAGGCCGCGAAGATCGTCGCGAAGTACCCGGCGGAGATCGGCTCGGAGTACCGCTCCAAGCGCATCTACCCCAACGGCGACCTGGCCTCGAACATCATCGGCGCGGCGAACTGGCGCCAGGACGAGAAGCCGCCCACCACCCAGGGCATCCTCGGCCTGGAGAACGCCCAGGACAACGTGCTGGCCGGCCGCATGGGCCGCCGCGTGGTCGACACGATGTCCGGCGACGACACGCTCGTCATCCCGAACACCGAGCGCGAGCTCGTGAAGCCCGCGCCGGGCAAGAGCCTCGAGCTGACGATCGACATCGACACCCAGTACGCCGTGCAGCGGATGGTCACCGACTACGCCGCGAAGTCGGGCGCGAAGAACGCGTCCGCCGTCGTGCTGGACAGCCGCACCGGCGAGATCGTCGCGATGGCCAACGACAAGACCTACGACCCGACCGAGTTCGGCAAGGCCTCCGAGGACCAGAAGCGCAACGGCGCGGTCAGCTCGCTGTTCGAGCCGGGCTCGGTGAACAAGATCGTCACCGCCGCGGCCGCCGTCGAGTACGGCCTGTTCAAGCCGGACGACGTGCTGTCGGTGCCGGGGTCGATCAAGGTCGCGGACCGCATCATCAGGGACGCGTGGAACCACCCGACCGTGCCCATGTCCTTCACCGGCGTCTTCGCCAAGTCGTCGAACGTCGGCACGCTGCTCGCCGCGCAGGAGGTCGGCAAGGAGCGCTACGCCGAGATGCTGCAGAAGTTCGGCCTCGGCAAGCGCACCCAGTCCGGCGTGCCCGCCGAGGAGGCGGGCGTCGTGCCGCCGCTGGGCCAGTGGTCCGGCTCGACCTTCGGCAACCTGCCCATCGGCCAGGGCCTGTCGATGACGTTGTTGCAGATGACCGGCATGTACCAGGCCATCGCGAACGACGGCCTCCGCATCCCGCCGCGCCTGGTCCGGGCGGAGATCGGCGAGGAGGGCGCCCGCTCGGAGAAGCAGCGCCCGGAGGGCGTCCGCGTCGTCTCCCCGGAGACCGCGAAGACGGTCCGCGACATGTTCCGCTCGGTCACCCAGTCCGACCCGCGCGACCCGAACCAGAGCGGGACGGGCAGGCAGGCCGCGCTGCCCGGCTACCAGATCGCCGGCAAGACGGGCACGGCGCAGCAGATCGACCAGACCTGCAAGTGCTACTCCCAGTCGCAGTACTGGATCACGTTCGCCGGCATCCTCCCGGCCGACAACCCGCGCTACGTCGTCGGCATCATGCTCGACGCGCCGAGCGGCACCCCGTTCAGCACCTCGGCCGCGCCGCTGTTCCACGACATCGCGACCTTCCTGACCCAGCGCTTCCAGATCCCGCTGTCGACCGAGCAGACGCCGTACGTGCAGCTGCAGAAGTAAGTGACTTGGGACACCTCGCGGCGCGACCGCACGCCTGCAATTGTTTACTGTGAATAGTTCCCCGTAGTAAAGCGCAATCCGTCACGTCTAATGCTCTCGAAACCTGAGTGCAAGGCGAGATGGGGTTCGGCGTGCTTTCGATCGGAAATGTGATCTTGGCGGGCGTCCTGGCGGTGACCTCGGTTCCCGCAGCTCAGAACCAAGAGGAGGAATGGACTACGAAGTCCTACTGGCTGCACATGAACAGCACGCCCGCGTCCGATGAAATGATCACGGTCGAGGCGCGCCGGCGTTCGTACGTCGTTCTGAACGCCTGGGAAACCGATCTTGCCGCGAAGTTCAAGGCGGCGAACCCGAAAATTCAGACGTTCGTCTACAAAGACCTCTCCTCGACGCGCAGCTACGCCTGTTCCGGCGGCGTCGACGATTCCGACCTCCCCACCGGCGTCGGTTACTGCGCGGCCGATCCGTCGTGGTTCCTGCTCGACCCGGACGGCCGCCGCCTCGAGTACGACGGCTACGCGGGCCATTGGCAGATGGACGTCGGCAACCGCGAGTACCAGAACGCCTGGGCCGACAACGTGATCGCGTCGAGCAAGGCCTTCGACGGCGTGTTCATGGACAACGCCCTGTTCGCCTGCGACACCTACCACCCCGGCGTCTGCCCCGCGGCGTACCGGACCGACGCGGCGATGCGCGACGCCTACCTCTCCCTGCTCGCCGGCACCAGGCAGAAGTTCGTCGCCGCCGGCCTCGAGACCGTGGCGAACCTGTCCAACGCCCGCCTGCACGAGGGCGCGTGGGACAGCTACGTCGAGCACCTCGACGGCGGCTTCGACGAGTGGTGGCTGACCTTCGGCGACCACGACCTGCTCTCCGAGTACCCGCAGGGCTGGAGCCGTCAGGTCGCCGAGATCACCGCGAACGAGGCCAAGGGCAAGATCACCTGGGTGCAGCCCCACCACAGCGGTGCCGAGCAGCCGTTCCGCTACGCCTTCGCGAGCTACCTGCTGGCCAGGGGGGAGCGCGCGGCCATCTCCGAGATCGAGCAGACCGACCGCTACGACGACGCCTCGCCGTGGCGCGCCGAGTACGACTGGGACCTTGGCGCTCCCCTCGGAGACCACCACGAGGTCGCGACGAACGTGCACGTGCGCGAGTTCGCCTGCGGCACCGTGGTCGTCAACGCGAACAGGACCGGCAGCGCGCCCGTCACCGTGCCGCTCTCGGGCGTCCACACGAACGAGAAGGGCGACTCCGTCGGCAGCGTCTCGCTGCCGGGCACGTCCGGCACCGTGCTGCGCAAGTCCTGCCGGACGTCCCTTCCCTAGGGAGTCCCGTCGTCGGCCCGCGGTTCGGTCCGGGCCACCAGCACGGGGCACGAGGCGTGGTAGAGCGCCGCACGCGTGATCAACCCGACGCCCTCGTGCTGCCCGCCGCGCCCCACGACGACGACGTCGGAGTCCAGCGCGGCCAGGGCCTCGTGCGGATGCCGGGACTCGACGACGACCTCCGGCGTCAGTTCGGGAGCCGTGGTGCGCAGGAACAGCACGGCACGGCGGACGGCGGCCTCGTCGCGGGGGACGGACGCGCCGTGCTGGGCCGGCGGGTGCACGTGCAGCAGCTTCAAGGACGCGCGGCGGGTGCGGCAGAGCTCGACCGCGCGCCGCAGCACGACCGCGTCCTCGCACCCGCCGACGGCGGCGGTGATCCAGCCGTACTCGCCGCGGATCGCCCCGGGGCGGCCGCGGACGACCACGACGCCGCACCGCGCGCGGCGCAAGACCGGGAGGACGAGGGAGCCCAGACCCAGGCTGCGGTGCTGTTCGCCTTTGCACCCCAAGACCAAGGTTCCGCTGGAGTCCGACGCCCTCACCAGCGCGGCCACCGGATCGTCGCCGCTCGGGCGGAAGTGCGCGGTGAGCATGGGAAGCCGTTCCAGGACCCGCTGGACCGTCGTGTCGCCGGGGTCCGCCAGGTAGACCTGGAGGTCCGTCCGCAACGACCACGCGTGGCGCGCCGCCCACTCGAAAGCGTGGTACGCGCAGTCGGAGGCGTCCACCCCGACCGTCACCGAACGACTGAAGTCCGGTGCCGAGAAGGAGAACCTCCCGGGTCGTACCGCCGTGCCTGTTCTCATCGCCGCCTCCTGCCCACGTCCACCTCACCGCGCCCGCACACCCGCTCACAGGGCCGGAAGTCACAAAGCGGGCAGGAACCTGTGCGCCCGGACGGGCTCGCCCCGCCGGACCAGCGGGCCCCGGCCACTCGAACGGCGTATCGGCGCTGATCATCACCCGATTGCCAACGCGCCGCCCGGCCGTCGCGCGCACGCCGGTAGCCTCTTGCCCGTGCCTGCCAAGCTCGAGGGCAAGGTCGCGACCGCCCCGCCCCGCCCCAACGCCATCCGCCCTGCTTCCGTGGCTGCTCTCGCCGCGGTCGCCGACGTGCACCTGACCAGGCCAGCACATGCCGACGTCCAGGTGACGGGCGTGACGCTGCGTGCGCAACACGTGGTCCCCGGCGACCTCTACGCCGCGCTCCCCGGCGCGCGTGCGCACGGTGCCGACTTCGCCGAGACGGCGTTGGCCAACGGTGCCGTCGCCGTGCTCACCGACGAGGCCGGCGCCGCCCGCGAGGCGCTCAAGGACGTGCCCGTGCTGATCCACCCGCGGCCGCGCGAGGTCGTGGGCCTGCTCGCCGCGCACGTCTACGGACGTCCGTCGACCAAGATCAGGTTGTGGGGCGTCACCGGCACGTCGGGCAAGACGACCACCACGTACATGATCGAGTCCGTGCTCAAGGCCGCCGGCAGGCGGACGGGCCTCATCGGCACGGTCGGCACCCGCATCGGCGACGAGCAGCTCGACAGCTCGCACACCACGCCCGAGGCGCCGGACCTGCAGGCGCTGTTCGCCGTCATGGCCGAGCGCGGCATCACCGACGTGGCCATGGAGGTGTCGAGCCACGCGCTCGAGCTGGGCCGCGTCGCCGCCACCGGGTTCGAGGTCGGCGCGTTCACCAACCTCAGCCAGGACCACCTCGACTTCCACGCGTCGATGGAGGAGTACTTCGAGGTCAAGGCGCAGCTCTTCGACGGCCGCGCGCGCAAGGAGATCGTCTGCGTCGACGGCGAGTGGGGCCCGCGCCTGGTCAAGCCCGGCACCGTCACCGTCGCCACCACCAAGCCCGCCGACTGGACCGCGAGCGACGTCGTCGTGAGCCAGACCGGCGAGCAGACGTTCACCGCGCACGGCCCGGACGGCGACATCGAGGTCCACCTGCCGCTGGCGGGCAGCTTCAACGTCGCCAACGCGCTGCTGGCCATCGCCTGCCTGCACGCGGAGGGCATCGGCGCCGACGCCATCGCGGCGGGCCTGCGCACCGTCCAGGTGCCCGGCCGCATGCAGCGCGTCGACGAGGGGCAGGACTTCACCGCCGTCGTCGACTACTCCCACAAGCCCGCCGCCGTCGCCCTCGCGCTGGACGCCGTGCGCGCCAAGACCGACGGCCGGGTGATCGTCGTGCTCGGCTGCGGCGGCGACCGCGACCGGGCCAAGCGACCGCTGATGGGCGAGGAGGCCGCGCGCCGCTCCGAAGTGTTGATCATCACCGATGACAACCCGAGGAGCGAGGACGCGTCCTCCATCCGGGCCGCCATGCTCGAAGGCGCCCTCGCGGCCGCGGACCGGGGCGAGGTGCTGGAGATCGGCGACCGCGGGCTCGCGATCCGCAAGGCCGTCGAGCTGGCGGGTCCCGGCGACGTCGTCGTCGTGGCGGGCAAGGGACACGAGACGGGACAGGAGATCGCCGGCGTGATCCACCCGTTCTCGGACGTCGAGACGCTGACCGCCGCGATCAGAGAGGCACACCGTTGATCGCACTCACGCTCGCCGAGATCGCCAAGATCGTCGGCGGACGCCTGCACGCAACCGATGGCAGCCAGGTGGTCACGGGCACCGTCGAGTTCGACACCCGCAAGATCACCGAGGGCGGCCTCTTCCTGGCGCTGCCCGGTGAGCGGGTGGACGGGCACGACTTCGCCGCCCAGGCCGTGGCGGCGGGCGCCGCCGGGGTGCTGGCCGGCCACGAGGTCGACGCCCCCGCGGTGATCGCACCGCCGGTGGACACCAGGCACAGCAACGCCTACGTGCTCGCGGGCGACAAGACCGGCGAGGGCGCCGCGGTGCTCGAGGCGCTGGCCAAGCTGGCCCGCCACGTCACCGACCGGCTGGCCGACCTCACGATCATCGGCATCACCGGCTCCGCGGGCAAGACGTCCACGAAGGACCTCATCGCCCAGGTGCTGCGGCCGGTAGGCGAGGTCATCGCACCACCGGAGTCGTTCAACAACGAGCTGGGCCACCCGTGGACCGCGCTGCGGTCCGGCGAGGACACCAGGTTCCTCGTGCTGGAGCTGTCCGCCCGCGGCATCGGCCACATCGCGCACCTCTGCGAGATCGCCCCGCCGAAGTTCGGCGCGGTGCTCAACGTCGGCACGGCGCACCTGAGCGAGTTCGGCTCGCGCGAGGGCATCGCGCGGGGCAAGGGCGAGCTGGTCGAGGCGCTGCCCGAGGACGGCGTCGCCATCCTCAACGCCGACGACCCGCTGGTCGCGGGCATGGCGAGCCGCACGAGGGCCAAGGTCGTCCTGGTCGGCGAGCACCCGGACGCCGACGTCCGCGCCGAGGGCATCGAGCTGGACGAGCAGGCCCGCGCGAGCTTCACGCTGAAGACCGCGCGGGGCGACGCCCGCGTCAAGCTCGCGCTGAACGGCCCGCACCAGGTGGGCAACGCGCTCGTCGCCGCCGCGATCGCGCTGGAGCTGGGCGCCACGCCCGCCGAGGTCGCGCACCGGCTCGGTGGCGCGCAGCGGGTCTCCGCCCACCGCATGGTGATCACCGACCGGGCCGACGGCGTCACGGTCATCGACGACGCGTACAACGCGAACCCGGACTCGGTGCGAGCGGCGCTGAAGGCGCTCGCGACGATCTCGCGCGCCACCACGCCCGCCCGCCGCAGCTGGGCCGTGCTCGGCCCGATGGCGGAGCTGGGCGACGACGCGGTGCGCGAGCACGACGAGATCGGCCGCCTCGCGGTGCGCCTCGACATCAGCAAGCTCGTCGTCATCGGTGACGCGGCCCGCGCGATGCACCAGGGCGCGCACCTGGAAGGATCCTGGGGAGACGAATCGGTCCTGGTGCCGGACGCGGACGCGGCCATCGCGTTGCTGCGCAAGGAAGTCCGGCCTGGTGACGTAGTGCTGGTCAAGGCATCCAACGCCTACCGCCTGTGGCGCATCGCCGAGGCCCTGCTGGAGGCAGGAACCAAGTGAAGAGCATCCTGATCGCGGCAGCGATCGCACTGGCAGTGTCGATCCTGCTGACGCCCTACCTGATCAAGATCTTCTCCCGCCAGGGCTTCGGCCAGGAGATCCGCGAGGACGGACCGCAGCACCACAAGACCAAGCGCGGCACGCCGACCATGGGTGGCCTCGCCATCCTGGTCGCGATGTGGGCCGGCTACCTCGGCACGCACCTGGTGAACTCGATGTCGGCCTCGGCGTCCGGGCAGACCCCGACGGCGTCCGGCCTGCTCGTGCTGATGCTGACGACGTCGCTCGGCATCGTCGGCTTCCTCGACGACTTCATCAAGATCCGCAAGGCCCGCAACCTGGGCCTGAACAAGACGGCGAAGCTGGTCGGCCAGTTCATCGCGACCATCACGTTCGCGATCCTGGTGCTGCAGTTCCCGAACAAGGACGGCCTGACGCCCGCGTCGGTCAACCTGTCGTTCGTCCGCGACATCACCGTGGTCTCGTTCGGCGTCGTCGGGTTCATCGTCTTCTGCTACGGCATGGTCGCCGCGTGGTCGAACGCCGTGAACCTGACCGACGGCCTCGACGGCCTCGCCGGCGGCTCCTCGGCGATGGTGCTCGGCACGTACGTGGTGATCTCGTTCTGGCAGTTCCGCTACAACTGCTCCAGCTACGCCGTGTCCGGCTGCTACGACGTGCGCGACCCGCTGGACCTGGCGGTGGTGGCCGCCGCGGCGATGGCGGGGTGCATCGGCTTCCTCTGGTGGAACGCCGCCCCGGCCAAGATCTTCATGGGTGACACCGGCTCGCTCGCGCTCGGCGGCCTCGTCGCCGGTCTCGCGATCGCGACCCGCACCGAGCTGCTGATGATCGTCATCGGTGGTCTGTTCGTGGTCGAGGCGCTGTCGGTGGCGCTGCAGGTCGCGGTCTTCCGCACCTCACGACGGCGGCTGTTCCGCATGGCGCCGTTCCACCACCACTTCGAGCTCGCCGGCTGGGCGGAGACCACGGTCATCATCCGGTTCTGGCTGATGGCCGGCATCTGCTGCATGTTCGGGCTCGGTGTCTTCTACAGCGAGTGGCTGACGGGCGGGTTCTAGGGATGACGAAGCTGGCCGGTTCGAAGGTGCTGGTCGCCGGTGCTGGAGTGACCGGCCGGTCCGCCGCGGAGGCGTTGCTCGCGGCGGGCGCCGAGGTCGTGGTCACGGACTCGTCGCGGGAACGGCTGGCGGCGCTCGAGACCCTGCTCGAAGGCGTGGAGCTGGTGGCGGGTCTGGTGCAGCCGCCGGCCGGCACGTCGCTCGTCGTCACGAGCCCCGGCTGGCAGCCGTCGAGCCCGCTGCTCGCGGCCGCCTCGTCGGCGGGCATCGAGGTGATCGGCGAGGTCGAGCTGGCCTGGCGGATGGCGGCCGAGCTGGCCGACCCGCCGGTCTGGCTCGCGGTCACGGGCACCAACGGCAAGACCACGACGGTCGGCATGCTGGAGTCGATCCTGCTGGCCGCCGGTGCGGATGCCGTGGCCTGCGGCAACGTCGGCCTGCCCGTCGTGGACGCGCTGCTGGCCGGCCGCCGGGTGCTCGCCGTGGAGCTGTCGAGCTTCCAGCTGCACTGGGCGCCGTCGGTGCGGCCGCAGGCGGGCGCGCTGCTCAACCTCGCGGAGGACCACCTCGACTGGCACGGCGGCATGGACGCCTACGCCAGGGCGAAGGCCGGGATCCTCACCGGTGACGTGGCGATCGGCTGGCTCGACGACGACCTCGTGGCGGACCTGCTGGAGGCCTCGCCCGCCCGTGACCAGGTCGGCTTCACCCTGCACGAGCCGCAGGAGGGCCAGCTCGGCGTGCGCGGCGGCTGGCTCGTCGACCGCGCGTTCGCCGACGACGAGCCGTTGGTCGAGGTCGCGAAGATCCGTCCGGCCGGTCCGCCCGGCATCGCGGACGCCCTCGCCGCCACGGCGCTGGCGCGTGCGTACGGCGTGCCGTCGGAAGCCGTCCGCGAAGGCCTGGAGGCGTTCGAACCGGCCGCGCACCGCGCCGTCGTCGTCACCGTCGACGGCGCGAACGTCCGGTACGTCAACGACTCGAAGGCGACGAACCCGCACGCCGCGGTGGCGTCGCTGCGGGCGTTCGACAGCGTCGTCTGGATCGCCGGTGGCCTGCTCAAGGGCGCGTCGGTCGACGACATGGTGCGGACGGAGGCCCACCGGCTGCGCGGCGCCGTGCTGATCGGCCAGGACCGGCAGGTCATCGCGGACGCGCTGGCGCGCCACGCGCCGGACGTGCCGGTGCGCCTGCTCGACGTCGCGGACGACGAGGAGCCGATGCGGACCGCGGTCCTGGCCGCGCAGGACCTCGCGCACCCCGGCGACACCGTGCTGCTCGCACCCGCGGCGGCGTCGATGGACATGTTCCGCGACTACGCCCACCGCGGGCAGGCCTTCACCGACGCCGTCCGGCTGCTGACGGGTGATCGGTAGGTTTCGCGGCGCGACACGCCTCAGGAATCCCCGTTCGAGCGCTTGACACAGGAGACGATGATCTGGTGACCGTCGTCGCCGACAAGCCGAGAAGCAAGCGGAAGGTTCGTCCAGCGGGCCGCGTCGCGTCGTTGCGCGGCGGGATGACCGCGTGGCTGAGCCGTCCGCTCGCCGACTTCCACCTCCTGCTCGCGATCTTCGGCATGCTCACCGTGCTCGGCCTGGTGATGGTGCTGTCGGCGTCGGCACCGGGGCAGGTCGCGTCCGGCGTGTCGGCCTACAGCGTGTTCCAGAAGCAGCTGATCTACGTCTGCATCGGCTCGGTGCTGTTCTGGCTGGTGCTGCGGTTCCCGCTGCGGCGGCTGCGGCACCTGTCCACGGCCGCGATGGGCATCGGCGTGGTGCTGCTCGCGCTGGTGCTGACACCGCTGGGCGACGTCCGCGGTGGCGCCCGCTCGTGGTTCACCGTCGGGCCGATCTCGTTCCAGCCGATCGAGGCCGTGAAGCTCGCGCTGGCGTTGTGGGGCGCGCACGTCCTGGTCACCAAGCGCGCGTTGCTCTCGCAGTACCGGCACCTGCTGGTGCCCGTCGTGCCGGTCGCGATGCTGGTCTTCGCGCTGGTCATGCTGCAGCCCGACCTCGGCGGCACGATCACGCTCGGCGTGGTGCTGATCAGCCTGCTGTGGTTCGTGGGCGCGCCGATGCGGTTGTTCGGCGTGATCGCCGGCGGCGCGGTGGTGGGTGCCGTCGTGCTCGCGATCGGCGCCGCGTACCGGTTGCAGCGCGTGACGACGTTCCTCAACCCCGAGGCCGACCCGCTGGGAGCCGGTCTGCAGGCGCGGCAGGCCATGTACGCGCTCGCCGAGGGCGGCCTGTTCGGCCGGGGCCTCGCGCAGGGCAGCTCGCAGTGGCGCTACCTGCCCAACGTCGAGTCGGACTTCATCTTCGCCGTGATCGGCGAGGAGCTCGGCTTCGTCGGGTGCGCGCTGGTGCTGGCGCTGTTCGGCGGGCTCGCGTGGGTCGGGCTGCGGATCGCCTCGCGCAACACCGACCCGTGGATCAGGATCGTGTCCGCGACGCTCACGGTGTGGCTCGTCGCGCAGGCCGCGATCAACATCGGCTACGTCGTGCGGCTGCTGCCCGTCACGGGCATCACGCTGCCGATGATCTCCTCCGGCGGCACGTCGATCGTCACGACCATGGTCGTGTTCGGCATCCTCGCGAACTGCGCCCGGCACGAGCCGGAGGCCGTGTCGGCGCTGCGCTCGCTCGGTCCCGGCCGGGTCGGCGGGCTGCTCAGGCTGCCCGCGCCCGAGGCGTACCGGCCGCCGCCCAAGCGCAAGCCCGTCCGCCCGTCCACCCCGCCGCGCGCACCGGGCAGGCGGACGCAGCAACTTCCGGTGGTCGACGAACGTCGTATGGCTGGACGGTCCGCTCCGCCTTCGGAGTACCGTCGCCGCGAAACGCGGCGGGTGAACCAGAGCCGTTCGGAGCTCGGCCGGTCGACCCGTGGCCGCGGTCGCTACAACTGATGTGACTGCCCCAGCAGTCTCCGCACACCAACACCGGAGGAAGTCTTGACCGGGCACCCTGCCCCCAGTGGTCCGTGCGTCGTGGTCGCGGGCGGTGGCACCGCCGGCCACATCGAGCCGGCACTGGCGCTGGCCGACGCGGTCATGCGGCTGCGGCCGGACGCGCGCGTCGTCGCGCTCGGCACCGCGCGCGGCCTGGAGAACAAGATCGTGCCGGCCCGCGGGTACCCGCTGGAGCTGATCCCGCCGGTGCCGATGCCGCGCAAGCCCACGCTCGACCTGCTCAAGCTGCCGCTGAACGTGCGCGGCGCGGTGAAGCAGACCCGTGAGGTGCTGGAGCGCGTCGGCGCGGACGTCGTGGTCGGCTTCGGCGGCTACGTGGCGCTGCCCGCGTACCTGGCCGCGCGTGGCCGCGTGCCGATCGTGGTGCACGAGGCGAACGCCAAGGCCGGGCTCGCGAACAAGGTCGGCGCCAAGTTCGCCGAGCACGTCGCCGCGGCCGTGCCGGACTCCGGCCTGGCGGACGCGCAGATCATCGGCATCCCGCTGCGCCACTCGATCACGACCCTCAACCGCGCCGCGCTGCGCGACGAGGCCCGCCGGTTCTTCGGCCTGGACCCGCACGCGCCGACGCTGCTGGTGTTCGGTGGCTCGCAGGGCGCGCGCTCGATCAACGAGGCCGTCGCGCCCGTCGCCGCCGAGTTCGCTCGCGCCGGCGTCGGTGTGCTGCACGCGTACGGCCCGAAGAACACCGTTGCCGTGCAACAGGTTCCGGGAGCGCCCGCGTACGTGACGGTGCCCTACCTGGAGCGGATGGACCTCGCCTACGCCGCCGCGGACGCCGTGTTGTGCCGCTCGGGTGCGATGACCGTGGCCGAGGTGTCGGCGGTCGGCCTGCCCGCCGTGTTCGTCCCGCTGCCCATCGGCAACGGCGAGCAGGCGCTCAACGCCGGTCCCGTCGTCAACGCCGGTGGTGGCCTGCTGGTGCCGGACGCCGAGCTGACGCCGCAGAAGGTCGCGTCGCTGGTGGTGCCGCTCGTCGCGGACCGCAACCGGTTGGCGCAGATGTCCGCGGCGACGCTCGGCACGGGACGTCGCGAGGCGGACGAGGTCCTCGCCCGCACGGTGCTGGGGGTGACCGGGAAGTGAGCCTCGAACGCGTTCACCTCGTCGGCATCGGCGGCGCCGGCATGAGCGGCATCGCCAGGATCCTCCTCGCGCGCGGCGCGCAGGTGTCCGGTTCGGACGCCAAGGACTCGCGGACCGTGCTGGCGCTGCGCGCCCAGGGCGCGCGGGTCGCCGTCGGGCACGACGCGGCCAACCTGGGCCAGCTCGTCGGCGGGCCGACCGAGGTCGTGGTCTCGACCGCGATCAAGGAGTCGAACCCGGAGTACGCGGCGGCTCGCGAGCGCGGCATCACGGTGCTGCGCCGTGCCGAGGCGCTCGCGGCGTTGATGGAAGACCATCGCATCGTGTGCGTTGCCGGAACGCACGGCAAGACGTCGACGACGTCGATGCTGACCGTCGCGTTGCAGCACTGCCGGGTGGACCCGTCGTTCGCGATCGGCGGCGACCTCAACGAGTCCGGCGCCAACGCGCACCAGGGCACCGGTGGCGTGTTCGTGGCCGAGGCGGACGAGTCCGACGGCTCGTTCCTGTTCTTCTCCCCGTCGGTCGCCGTCGTGACGAACGTCGAGGCCGACCATCTCGACCACCACGGCACCGTTGAGGCCTACACGGCCGTCTTCGACTCGTTCCTCGACCGGATCGAGCCGGGCGGCGTGCTGGTGTCGTGTGCGGACGATCCCGGTGCGGCCCGGCTGATCGCCGAGGCCCGTGCGCGCGGGATCCGCGTGCGCGAGTACGGGCGCACCGCCGCGGACGCGAAGATCGTCGACTACAAGCCGTTCGAGAGCGGCGGGCTGGCGTCCGTCGAGGTCGACGGCGTGCCGGTCGAGGTGCGCGTCGCGGTGCCGGGTGAGCACATGGCGCTGAACGCGGTCGCCGCGCTGCTGGCCGGCCTGGAGCTCGGCGCGGACCAGGCGGGGCTGCTCGAAGGCCTGGCGGCGTTCGGTGGCGTGCGGCGGCGGTTCGAGTTCAAGGGCCGGGCCGGCGGTGTGTCGGTCTACGACGACTACGCGCACCACCCGACCGAGGTCGACGCCCAGTTGCGCGCCGCGCGTCCGGTCGCAGCGGCGGGACGCGTTGTCGTGGTGTTCCAGCCACACCTGTATTCGCGCACCCGTGCGTTCGCCACGGAGTTCGCCGCCGCGTTGTCGCTGGCGGACGAGGTGGTCGTGCTGGACGTGTACGGCGCCCGCGAGGAGCCGCAGCCGGGTGTCTCCGGTGCGCTGATCGCCGACCAGGTCACGGCTTCCGTGCACTACGAGCCCTCGTTCGACCGCGTGCCGGCGCTGGTGGCGTCGCTCGTGCGCGAGGGCGACCTGGTGGTGACCATGGGCGCGGGCGACGTCACGATGCTCGGCCCCGAGATCGTCAGCGCGCTGATGAACGAAGAGCAGGCGTGAGCGCCCCGGTTCGCGGCAGGTCCACGAGAGTTCGCACCGCGAACCGGAGACCGAGGAGCGCTGAGTACCGGGCACGGCGCAGGGTGATCCTGCGCCGCCGCCTGGTCGCCCTGCTGACGTTGCTGTCCGTGGTGGGCTTGACCTACTGCGTGTACTTCACGCCGTTGGTCGGCGTGCGCCGGATCGACGTGCGCGGCTCCGTGGCGCTGACCGAGGACGAGGTGCGCTCGACCGCGGCGATCGCTCCCGGATCACCGTTGGTGCGCCTGGACCTCCGCGGCGTCCACGACCGCGTCGCCGCCCTGCCGCGCGTCGCCGCGGTGGAGGTCGAGCGCCAGTTGCCCGGCACGGTCCGGCTGCTGATCACCGAACGCGTCCCGGTCGGCTCGGTGAAGCTGCCCGACGGCTTCCACCTGGTCGACGCCACCGGCAAGGACTACGCGGTGCTGGCGACGCCGGCGCCGGGCGTGCCGGAGCTGGTGCTCGCCGCGCCGTCGCCCGCGGACCCGGCGACGCGCGCCGTGGTCGAGGTCGTGAACGACCTGCCGGAGAAGCTGCGGCCCGACGTGCTGTTCGTGTCGGCGACGTCCGGCGCCGACGTGAAGCTGACGCTGAGCGGGAACCGCGTGGTCAAGTGGGGCAGTTCCGAGAACACGCCGCGCAAGGCGGCCGTGTTGCTCGTGCTGCTCTCGCGGCCCGGCACGACCTACGACGTGTCGTCTCCGGACCTGGCCACGATCTCCTGAACGCGTCCACGCCGGCAATGGTGGTGCCGGCGTGGAGGTCTCACGGCTGCGGAGGTCTCACGGGCGCGGTGACGGCGGCCGTGACGGGGTGGGGAACCGGCGGGGGCGCCGGTGCGAGGACCGGGGAGTCGGCTGGGAACACACGGGGGTCTACTAGGGCTCGCCCGGTCAGCCGTTCGGCCTCAGCCGCGCCATCGCGGCCCGCACCAGCAGGCTGCCCAGCCTGCTCGTGACGAGTTCGACCACGATCGCCTCGATGACGAGCGAACGCACGGACGCGGGTGCGGGTGCCAAGACGGGCCTCCTGGTTGATGAACGACTACCGTGCTCATCGGACCGGGCCGCGCGGTATTAGCCGCGTTGATCGTTCTCACCCGAAAGAAGTACACAAGCCGAGTTGCACGCGGCGTGAGACCCTGGTTGGGACGGACGTCACCCACCTCCTCCGCATTCTCCGCACAACGGTGCGGGACCACCTCAAACGGTGTGCGGGCTACGAAGGCATGGGCGAGACGATCTCTGATTCGAGGTCCGACTAGGCTTGGGGTGCGGCGTGCACAGTGCCGTGCGGACTACTTGACGGCACGACCGGGGAGTAGTAGCGCACAGTGTTGGGACCATACGGCGCGCCTGCTGGACCGGCGCACCGCCGGTGCATACCGTCCAGCAGGAACATACGGGGTTGACATAACTCCAGGCCTCGATCAGAGGTCGGGAGTTCCAATCCGGGTGCATCACCACCCAGCACCGCAGCACGGACCACGATCAGGAAGGCGGATCCGATGACGCCCCCGCACAACTACCTCGCGGTGATCAAGGTCGTCGGCATCGGTGGTGGCGGCGTCAACGCCGTCAACCGCATGATCGAGGTCGGGCTCAAAGGCGTCGAGTTCATCGCGGTGAACACCGATGCCCAGGCCCTGCTGATGTCTGATGCCGACGTCAAGCTCGACATCGGCCGTGAGCTCACGCGCGGCCTCGGCGCGGGTGCGAACCCCGAGGTCGGGCACAAGGCCGCCGAAGACCACCGCGAGGAGATCGAAGAGGTCCTCAAGGGGGCCGACATGGTCTTCGTGACCGCCGGCGAGGGCGGCGGCACGGGCACCGGCGGCGCGCCGGTGGTGGCCTCGATCGCCCGCAAGCTCGGCGCGCTCACCATCGGCGTCGTGACGCGCCCGTTCTCGTTCGAGGGCAAGCGCCGCGCCAAGCAGGCCGAGGACGGCATCCAGGCCCTGCGCAACGAGTGCGACACGCTCATCGTCATCCCCAACGACCGGCTGCTCCAGCTCGGTGACATCGGCGTCAGCCTGATGGACGCGTTCCGCTCGGCCGACGAGGTCCTGCTCTCCGGTGTCCAGGGCATCACCGACCTGATCACCACCCCCGGTCTGATCAACCTGGACTTCGCCGACGTCAAGTCGGTCATGTCCGGCGCGGGCTCGGCGTTGATGGGCATCGGCTCGGCGCGCGGTGAGGGCAGAGCGGTGCAGGCCGCGCAGAAGGCGATCAACTCGCCGCTGCTGGAAGCCTCGATGGAGGGCGCGCACGGCGTGCTGCTCTCCATCGCCGGTGGATCCGACCTGGGCCTCTTCGAGATCAACGAGTCCGCGTCGCTGGTCCAGGAGGCCGCGCACCCGGACGCGAACATCATCTTCGGTACGGTCATCGACGACTCGCTGGGCGACGAGGTCCGCGTGACGGTGATAGCCGCCGGCTTCGACAGCGGCGGGCCGACGCACAAGAAGCTGGAGCCGACGGCGCTGTCCTCGCCGTCCCGGGCCTCGGGGACGATCGCGTCGGCTTCCGCGGCTCCCTCGCACGCCGCTCCGACGCCGCCTCCGGTCGCTCCGCCGCCGGTCGCGCCGGTGTCCCAGCCCGTGTCGCAGCCGGTGTCGCAGCCTGTGTCCCAACCGGTGTCGCAGCCTGTTTCGCAGCCGATGTCGCAGCCCGTCGGGCAGGGGGACGGGCGGCCCGCTCACCCGCCCACCTCGGTTCCGCCGCAGCCGTCGCCTTCCCAGGGCAACGGGTACGTGCCCTCGGTTCCACGGTCGCTGTCGCAGAACGGGTCGCTGCCCTCCCGGCCGGTGCCGGTCACGGACGACCCCGATGACGAGGTGGACGTGCCGCCGTTCATGCGGCGGTGAGGATTCCTCGTTTGTGATCTTGTCGGACCCCCTGAGTAGCGTTTGGGCTCAGGGGGTCTTCGTTGTGGGGGGACGCCTGCGGTCGCTTGCCTGATGTGGTGGCGGTGTGTGGGTTGGCTTGTTCTGGGCGCGTCGGTTCGCGGGGTTGCCTGGCGGTGGGTTCGTGGGTGGTCGGGTTGCGATGTCCGCCTGACGGTTGGTGGGTGGTGCTGGGGGCTCTGCCCCCAGGCCCCGGCACTCCCGAAGGAGCCGGCCAGCGCCGCGAGTGGGTGACGGCATGCCTGTTGGGTTGGGCGGGGTGCTGGTGCGTGGGTGGGTGCGTCTGCGGTGGGGGAGCCACACCGCCAGGTCGTGTTGCTGGACGGCTCGCCTTCGGCGTCGCCGGGGCTCGGCTTCGCCGTCGCGGCCCTGCCCTGGCTTCGGGCCGGGGAGTCGGAGGTGGGGTGGAGGTGAGAACTAGGGTGTAAGGGTGCGCATTCGTCGTGTTGTCACCACCCGCGCCGGTGGCGTGTCCAAAGGGCCGTACGCGTCCTTCAACCTCGGCGATCACGTCGGGGACGACGAGGAGGCGGTGGCGGCCAACCGGGTTCGGCTCGCCGAAGGGGTTGGGCTGACGCCTGATCGTTTGGTGTGGATGGAGCAGGTGCACGGCCGGACGGTCGCCACGGTGGACGGGCCGCAGGCCGAGGCGCTTGAGGCCACTGATGCCGTTGTGACGAAACAGGCTGGTCTCGGGCTTGTGGTGTTGACCGCTGACTGCGTGCCGGTGTTGCTGGGGGACCAGGAAGCCGGAGTGGTCGGCGCTGTGCACGCCGGGCGTGTCGGCGCGCGTGTCGGGGTTGTGGTGGAAGCGCTCAAGGCGATGATGGCGCTGGGGGCCGAGCTGGAGCGCGTCGAGGTGTTGCTCGGGCCCGCCGTCTGCGGTGAGTGCTACGAGGTGCCCGCCGACATGCAGAGGGACGTGGAGAAGCACCTGCCGGGGAGCGCGGCCAAGTCGCGGCGGGGGACGCCCTCGCTGGACCTGCGGGCCGGGTTGTGGAACCAGCTCGCCAGTGCCGGGGTCGGGAAGATCGGGGTCGACCCGCGCTGCACCTTCGAGGAGAAGGACCTCTTCAGCCACCGCCGGGAGGCGCCGACGGGGCGGCTCGCCTCGGTCGTTTGGGTCGAGCCGTGAACCGGGGCGCGGAGCTGAGGGCGAACCTCGACGAGGTCGAGGAGCGCATCGCGAAAGCGTGTGAGGCGGCCGGGCGGGAGCGGTCGGAAGTGACGTTGCTCGCGGTGACGAAAACCTGGCCTGCCAGTGATGTGGAGATCCTTTACGACCTCGGTCTGCGGAACTTCGCGGAAAACCGGGATCAAGAGGCGAGTGCCAAGGTCGGCCAATTGAGACATTTGGCCGAGGCGCGTTGGCACATGGTCGGGCGATTGCAGCGCAACAAAGTGAAATCCGTCATCGGGTGGGCCGATCAGGTCGACTCCGTGGACAGCGTCCGGCTGGCCGAGGCGCTCGCCGCGGCGGCGCACGCGCGGGGGACGAAGCTCGACGTGTTGTTGCAGGTCAGCATCGACGGGGACACGTCGCGCGGTGGGTGCCCCGTACCGGACGTGCCGGAACTGGCTGGCGCGATCACACGATCGGGTGATCTTGTTCTCCGGGGTGCGATGACTGTCGCACCTCTGGCGATGGAGCCTTCGCGGGCGTTTGAAGCGTTGGCTTCGGTGGTATCAGGGCTACGTGATCATCATCCCACTGCCACCGGTGTGTCAGCGGGAATGAGTGCGGACCTGGAAGATGCCATCTCGCACGGATCCACCTGTGTGCGTGTCGGAACGGCGTTGCTCGGGAGCCGGCGACTAATCTCGCCGTAGGTTGTCGGGAACCTCGGGACCGTCCGCACCGTCCCTAAGAGTGGGGAACCGCCGAGGAGGGGCTGGAATGAGCGCTTTGCACAAGCTGAAGGCCTACTTCGGGATGGTCCCCGCCGAGTACGCAGACGACCCCGGCTACGACGACGACCGCGGCCGCTACGGCGACTACCGGTCCGAGTACGCGGCCGAGGCCGACGACTACGACCCCTACCCGCGGCGCAACCGCGTGTTCACGCCGGGCCGGTCGGAGCTGCAGGGCTCCGGGTACCGGGCCGACATCGACGAGGCGGACGACTACGAGCCGGAGACGCGGCGCGGGGGCGGCAGCCCTTCGAGCACGCGGCGCTGGCCCGCCGACGCACCGGTCCACGGTGCGCTGGCCGTCGATCCGCAGCGCGAGCCCGTGAGCAGGCTGCGCCCCGTCGCCGAGCCCGCGGGCAACCCGATGGCGCGCATCACCACGCTGCATCCCCGCAGCTACAGCGAGGCGCGCACGATCGGGGAGCACTACCGCGACGGCACTCCGGTGATCTTGAACCTGACCGACATGGACGACGCGGACGCCAAGCGCCTCGTCGACTTCTCGGCCGGTCTCGCGTTCGCTCTGCGCGGGTCCATGGACAAGATCACCAGCAGGGTGTTCCTTCTCTCACCGCCGAACGTTGACGTCACGGCGGAGGACCGCAGGAAGCTGGCCGAGGGCGGGTTCGGGAACCACGGTTAGAGTTGACCCGTGGACCCCATCCGTCTCGTCATCTTCTACGTCCTGTTCGCGTTCTCCCTGTTCCTGACCGCGCGTGTCGTGGTCGAGATGGTGCGGACGTTCGCGAGGGAATGGCGCCCAGCGGGCGGCGTAGCCGTGACGCTTGAGACCGTCTACACGGTCACCGACCCACCGGTCCGCGCGCTCCGTCGGGTGATCCCGACTGTGCGGATCGGAGGCGTCGGGCTGGACCTATCGATTATTGTGCTGTGGCTGGTCGTTATCATTCTGATGCGATTCGCAGATCCCAGGTGACGGGGAACCGTGGGATGACCGCAGCCCAGGAGTGCGAGAGGTGATCCGATGCCGTTGACCCCCGCTGACGTGCACAACGTCGCGTTCAGCAAGCCGCCGATTGGCAAGCGGGGCTACAACGAGGACGAGGTGGACGCGTTCCTCGACCTGGTTGAGGGCGAGCTGGCCCGCTTGATCGAGGAGAACAACGACCTCCGTCAGCAGGTCGAGCAGCTCGACCAGCAGCTCGAAACCACGCGCGCCGACCTCGACGACGCGCGTGCGAAGGCTTCCGCCGGCCCCATGACGAGCCGAGTGCCGGTCGAGGAGCCGCGCCGCCTGGCGCCGGTTCCGCCGCCCTCGGTGCTGGAGCAGACGTCGCCCGGTGGTGGCGGCGACCACCACGTGCAGGCCGCGAAGGTCCTGGGGCTCGCCCAGGAGATGGCGGACCGGCTGACCGGTGAGGCCAAGGCCGAGGCGGACGGCATGCTGTCCGAGGCGCGCACGAAGTCGGAACAGCTGCTGTCCGAGGCGCGCGCCAAGGCCGACACGATGGTCAACGAGGCGCGCACCCGCGCCGAGACCATGCTGAACGACGCGCGCACGCGCGCCGAGACGCTCGAGCGGCAGGCCCGTGAGAAGGCCACCGCGCTCGACCGCGACGCGCAGCGCAAGCACGCTGAGGTGATGGGCAACATCACCCAGGAGAAGAACACGCTCGAGAAGCAGATCGACAAGCTGCAGACGTTCGAGCGCGAGTACCGCACGCGACTGAAGACGATGCTCGAGTCGTCCCTGCGCGACCTCCAGGACCGCGGCCCCGCCGCGCCCTCCGAGGGCCGTTCCCAGGGCTACTCCTTCGGCGCACGCGCCGAAGCGGGCTGAACTACTGTCCATTAGGTGCTCTTCGTAGTTCTACTTCTGGTGCTGGCAGCCCTCGGCCTGCTCGTACCCGCGCTGACCACGTCCAACACGATCTGGGCGTGGTCGTCCGTGGGCGCGAGCGCGCTCGCCGCCCTGGTCCTCGCATGGGACTGGTGGCGACGACGGCCGGGGGACCCCGCTGCCGACGCGCAGATTGTAGATCAACAAGCTGTAGCTGATGATCAACGGGTAGCGGTGCCGGCAGAAGCCGACACGCCGCCCGCTGACGTGGAACCACCGGAAGAGGACACCGACGCGGCGGACCTGCTCGTCGTGGCCGACCTGGTGGATGAGGTGCGGGTGCTGGACGAACGGCCCCGGTACCACCTGAGCTCGTGTTCCTGGCTCGCCGGGAGGCCCACGCTGGGCCTCCCGGTGCAGGAAGCACGCCAGCTCCAGTTCACCCCTTGCGCCCTGTGCACGCCGGACGCGGTGCTGGTCCGCAAGAGCCGCACCGGCTGACCCGGTCCTTCCCGGCCGACGAACGCCTGGTCGCACCCTGGAAACGTGCGGTGAAACCGGGATCCGTGGTGGCCCGGGAGGGCGAGTACCGCTACGACCTCGCCGTACTGGGCGTCGCGCATGAACGAAGCAGCCGCAGCGTCTCCGCGAATGCCTCAGCCGAGCACGACCGGTTGCGCACCGTAGGCGGTCACAAGGCCCGGTAGTCGCTCACGGCTCGTCACGACGACACGGCAAAGCGGCGTTCCCGGCAACAACGGCACGACCTGCGCTGTGTCGGCGGCGTTGTCGAGCACGATCAGCATCCGGCGGTCTGCCAGCAACGTGCGGTAGAGCGCTGTCTGCGCGTGTGGTTCCGGTGGGATGCCGTCCTGGCTCGTACCCAGGACGAGGAGGAACTCGCGGACGACGTCCGCCGGGTCCGCGCCGGTGAGGTCCACGAACAGCCGCCCGTCCGGGTGGTCGCCGGCGTGCTCGTGCGCCCAGTGCAGGGCGAGCCGCGTCTTGCCGGCGCCGGGTGGTCCGGTGATCGTGACGATGGGGCTGTCCGGGACGAGTGCCGCGGGCGCGCCTGCGAAACCGGCAGGATCCAGGGGGATCCGGCGCGGGCTCCACTGTGGACGGTGCAGCGACGCCGCGAGGTCGCGCAGTGCCGGGCCGGGGTCGAGGCCGAGCTCGTCCGCCAGCCGGTGCCGCAGCCGCGCGTAGTGGGCCAGGGCGTCGGAGCGGCGGCCGGCGCCGATCAGCGCTCGCATCAGCTGGCCCGCGAGCCGTTCGTCGAGCGGGTGTTCGGTGGTGCGCGCGGTCATTTCGGCGATCAGGGACCGGTGTTCGCCCGCGGCCAAGCGGGAGTCGGTGTGGTCCAGCTCGGCGGCGGTGATCTCGCCAGTCAGGGTCTTGCGCAGATTGGCGAACCACTCGCCGTGCAGGCCCTCGAACGGTTCGCCGCGCACGAGTGCGAGCGCTTCGGCGGGGCGTCCGAGTGCCACGAGAGAGTGGAAGCGGTGCAGATCGATGGTCGCCGGGTCGGTTTCCAGCACGTACCCGCCGGAGCGGCGGCGGATCGGGACGCCACCGAGCGCCGTGCGCAGGCGGGACAGGTAGCTGTAGAGCGCGGCCCTGGCCTGGCGGGGTGGCGCGTCGCCCCACACCCTGGACAGCAGCTGCTCGACGCCGACCACCTGGTTCACGTCGACGAGCAGCACCGCGAGCACGCTGCGCTGACGCGCGTGGCCCACCTCGACGAGGTCCGCTCCGCGCCGGACCTCCAGGGCGCCGAGGACGCGGAACTCGAGCGTCACCGGTCCAGGAACAGCAGGGTGATCAGCAACGCCAGCAGCGCCAGGTCCACGACGACGCCGGTCGGCTTCGAGTCGTAGCGCAGGCGGGTGACCGTGGCGCCGACCATCAGCAGCCCCAGCCCGACGGTGGCCGCGTGCGCCACCCAGTCCCACGTGACGAGGCCGGCGACCAGGCCCGCGGCGCCCGCCCACTCCAGAGCGCCGATGGTCCGCCAGAGCGTCCCGCTCATCCGGAAGTGGTCACGTGCCTCGATCGACGTCTTCGCCCCGAACAGCTTGCCCGCACCTGTCGCGATGAACAGCACGGCCAGCACGATCGACAACGCGATGGTCAACGTCATCCGGCGAGCATACGGTTTGCGCGCACCCGTACCCTGTACTCACAGGCACCGATCCGGCCATCACCGGGGAGCCTCCGGAAGAACGGGCGCGCGAGCGCCTCAGTAGAACCGGACGGGACCGGCCCGTCACAGCCGAAGAACGAGAGGCTCGTCCTGTGCCGCGCAGGCGCACGGGTGAGCAAGCGGGGTGGTACCGCGGCCCGCCGAGCCACATCGGCGCGGTCGTCCTCGCGTGTCGCATCTGACCGCGAGGAGCAGTGGAGATGGCCTACCCCAGGGCCGGAGCGAACGAGGTCCCGGCGCAGCCGTCCTTTCCGAACCTCGAGCAGGACGTGCTCGGGTACTGGAAGGACGACAAGACCTTCCAGGCGAGCATCGACCGCAACCCGGCGGGTGAGCACGGCGCGAACGAGTTCGTCTTCTACGACGGCCCGCCGTTCGCCAACGGCCTGCCGCACTACGGGCACCTGCTGACCGGGTACGTCAAGGACGTGGTGCCGCGCTACCAGACGATGCGCGGCAAGCACGTCGAGCGCCGGTTCGGCTGGGACACGCACGGCATGCCCGCCGAGTACGAGGCCGAGAAGCAGCTCGGCATCACGCAGAAGCACGAGATCGACGAGCTCGGCATCGAGAAGTTCAACGAGGCGTGCCGCACGTCCGTGCTCCAGTACACCGACCAGTGGCGCGACTACGTGACGCGGCAGGCGCGGTGGGTCGACTTCGACAACGACTACAAGACGCTCGACCTCGACTACATGGAAAGCGTCATGTGGGCGTTCAAGGCCTTGTGGGACAAGGGCTTGATCTACGAGGGCTTCCGGGTGCTCTGGTACTGCTGGCGTTGCCAGACGCCGCTGTCCAACACCGAGACCAAGATGGACGACGCCTACCGCGAGCGGCAGGACCCGGCCGTCACGGTGGCGCTGCGCCTGGAGACCGGCGAGAAGGCCCTGGTCTGGACGACCACGCCGTGGACGCTGCCGAGCAACCTCGCCGCCGCCGTGCACCCGGACGTCGACTACGTGACGGTGGACGTCGACGGCGAGAAGTACCTGCTCGCCGAGGCCCGTGTCGCGGCGTACGCGCGTGAGCTGGGCGAGGAGCCCGAGGTCGTCGCCCGGTACAAGGGCTCGGACCTCGTGGGCAGGAAGTACCGGCCGCCGTTCGACTTCTTCGCAGGCCGCGAGAACGCGCACCAGGTGCTGGCCGCCGACTACGTGACCACCGACGACGGCACGGGCATCGTCCACATCGCGCCGGCTTTCGGTGAGGACGACAAGGTCGTGACGGACGCGGCGGGCATCGAGGTCGTCGTGCCGGTCGGGCCGGACGGCAAGTTCACCGCCGAGGTCGCGCCGTACCAGGGCGTGCACGTCTTCGAGGCGAACAAGCTGATCATCCGCGACCTGAAGGACGCGGGCCTGCTGCTGCGCCACGAGACCTACGACCACCCGTACCCGCACTGCTGGCGGTGCGCGAACCCGCTGATCCAGCGCGCGCTGTCGGCGTGGTTCGTCGCCGTGACGCAGTTCAAGGACCGGATGGTCGAGCTCAACCAGCAGATCAACTGGGTGCCGGGCCACATCAAGGACGGCCAGTTCGGCAAGTGGCTCGAGAACGCGCGCGACTGGAACATCTCGCGCAACCGGTACTGGGGCTCGCCGCTGCCCGTGTGGGTGTCGGACAACCCCGAGTTCCCGCGCACGGACGTGTACGGGTCGCTCGACGAGCTGGAGCGCGACTTCGGCGTGCGCCCGGACAACCTGCACCGGCCGTTCATCGACGAGCTGACCCGTCCGAACCCGGACGACCCGAGCGGTCAGTCGACGATGCGGCGCGTGCCGGACGTGCTCGACTGCTGGTTCGAGTCGGGCTCGATGTCGTTCGCGCAGGTGCACTACCCGTTCGAGAACGCGGAGTGGTTCGAGAACCACTACCCCGGCGACTTCATCGTCGAGTACAACGGGCAGACGCGCGGGTGGTTCTACACGCTGCACGTGCTCGCGACGGCGCTGTTCGACCGGCCGGCGTTCCGCGACTGCGTGGCGCACGGCATCGTCCTCGGTGACGACGGCCAGAAGATGTCCAAGTCGCTGAAGAACTACCCGGACGTCAACGAGGTCTTCGACCGCGACGGCTCGGACGCGATGAGGTGGTTCCTCATGGCGTCGCCGATCCTGCGCGGCGGCGACCTGGTGGTGACCGAGCGCGGCATCAGGGACGCGGTGCGCCAGGCGGTGCTGCCGTTGTGGAACTCCTGGTACTTCCTCGCGCTGTACTCCAACGCCTCCGGCAAGGAGGGCACCTGGCGGACCGGCTCGACGCACGTGCTCGACCGGTACGCGCTGGCGAAGACGCACGACCTGGTGCGCGACGTCCAGGCGGCGATGGACGCCTACGACATCTCCGGCGCGTGCCAGCTCGTGCGCGAGTACCTGGAGGTCCTGACGAACTGGTACGTGCGGCGGTCGCGGCAGCGGTTCTGGGACGGCGAGCAGGACGCGATCGACACCCTGCACACCGTGCTGGAGGTCGTCACGCGCGTGGCGGCGCCGTTGCTGCCGTACACCACCGAGGTCGTGTGGCGCGGGCTGACCGGCGGGCGTTCGGTGCACCTGACCGACTTCCCGGCCGTGGCCGACCTTCCGGCGGACGACGCGCTGGTGGCGGCGATGGACGAGGTGCGGGACGTGTGCTCGACGGCGCTGTCGTTGCGCAAGGCGAACAAGCTGCGCGTGCGGCTTCCGCTGGCGCGCCTGACCGTGGCGTCCCCGGTCGCGGGATCGCTGGAGGACTTCGCCGAGATCGTGCGCGACGAGGTCAACGTCAAGGAGGTGTCGCTGTCCACGGACGTCGACGCCTACGGGCAGTTCCAGCTCGTCGTGAACGCCCGCGCGGCGGGTCCGCGGCTCGGGCCGAACGTGCAGAAGGTCATCAAGGCCGTCAAGGCCGGTGACTGGTCCGAAGTGGACGGCAAGGTCGTCGCCGCCGGCGTCGAGCTGTTCGAGGGCGAGTACGAACAGCGCCTGGTGGCAACGGATCCGGCCGCCACGGCGGCGCTGCCGGGCGGTGCGGGTGTCGTCGTGCTCGACACCGTCCTGACGCCCGAGCTGGAGGCCGAGGGCGTCGCGCGCGACCTGGTGCGCGTGGTGCAGCAGGCGCGCAAGGACGCTCAGCTCGACGTGTCCGACCGGATCACGCTGACGCTGGAGCTGCCGGACGCGGTGCGGTCCGCCGTCGAGCCCCACCTGGAGTTCGTGCGGGCGGAGACGTTGACGACGTCGGTGGTGTTCGGCGAAGGCGTCGCGGAGGGCACCGTCGGCGACGGCCTCAAGGTGAAGGTGGCCGTCTCGAAGGCGTAGCCGCCGCTGCTCGACCGGGTGCGAACCCCGTTGCACGGGGCCGTTGTCTGCCGACAGCGGCCCCGTGCGGCGCGGTGGACGCGGTGGCCGTGAACTCCCGCGGCCACCTGCTGGGCAGGACGGCGGGAGGGGACACGGCCCTGCGGGCGGACCCGGAGCGGCCGGTTGCGGTGCCCGGCAGCACGTCGTTCGTCTCGGTGACGGACGAGGGCGACGTCTACGGCACGCTCGGCGGCAACCCGGGCACGCCGCTCCTGCTCGGCTGCACGGGGTGAGACCGCGGCCGGTCGCCGTGGTCTTCGGCCACGTCTGATCAGCCGCGCTCGACGCGTCCGGAGGTGGGGCCGTCGCGTGGTGGCCCCGCTTGTCGGGGTCACGGGGGCGAAGGCGTGGCCCGGCCGGTCGGCGGTGGTGCGCGGGCAGGTCAGGTTGGGCGGGGCGTCGGTGGCCCGCGCCGGTTCGGACGAGTTGCGGCTGGTGCGGGCTGATTCCGGCGCGCCGCATCAGCCGCAGCTGAGGCGAGCGACCTGCCGACATCCGGTCGAACTCCTGCTTGCTGGGCACGCGGCCACAGCTCCCGGACGCGGTCGACGGGCACGCCCAGCTCGCGGGTGTGCCCGTGTCGAGCACGCGGAAGCGCGGTGCGGAGAACTCACGACGACCGCACCGAGGTGGCGCCGGGAGCCCTGGCCAGGGCGGCCTCGCCGCTGCATGGCGCCGCGGGTGGGCGCCGCGAGCGAGGTGATGGCGCCGGTCCCGCAGCACGCCACGGGGAAGCGGCTCGGGACACTACGCAGGGCAGGCCGGGACGAGCCTGCCCGGCCTCGTCGAACCGGTGCTCGACGAGGCCGGGCAGGTGCTCACCCGGAGGACCGGTCAGGCCGCGGTCGCCCACAACGCGTGGGCGATGACGTCGGCGTTGCGGTCGAGCGCCGTGGCGCTGACGTTGGAGAGCGTGTCGCAGGAGCGGTGGTAGCAGCGGTCGTAGGCCTGGCCGGCCGTGCCGCCCCACTTCTGCGCCTGGGCCGCGGTCTTGATGCCCTCGGCACCGGTGAAGGTGCCGCCGACCGGGATGGCCGCGCGGGCGAACGCCGCGTGGTCGGAGCGGCCGCCGACGCTGGTCAGCTCGGTCTGGACGTTGAGCGACGTGAATCCCGCCTGCAGCCGCTGCTGCAGGGCGAGCGATCCGGAGGGCTGACCGGAGGCGCTGTAGACGAAGTAGCCGGGGTTCGGCGAGCCGGTCATGTCGAAGTTCAGGTACGCCTTGATCTTCGACCTGTCGGTGGTCGTCAGGGAGTTCACGTAGTGGGTCGAGCCGATCAGGCCGCGCTCCTCGGCACCCCACCAGCCGAACCGCACGTGCTTGGTCGGCGCGAAACCGGTGGCCCTCATCTGGAGGGCGACCTCCAGGATCGACGCGGAGCCCGTGCCGTTGTCGTTGATGCCGGGGCCCGCGGTGACGCTGTCGAGGTGGCCGCCCAGCATGACGACGTTGTTCTCGTCGCCGCCGGGGTAGTCCGCGATCAGGTTGTAGCCCGTGGCGCCGCCGTAGCTGAACGACTGGACGCGCGTCACGAAGCCGGCCGCGTCGAGCTTGCTCTTCACCCAGTTGACCGAGGCCAGGTACCCCGGACGTCCGTGCGCCCGGTTGCCGCCGTTGGCGTCCGAGATCGACTGGAACTGGGTGAGGTGTGCTTGCACGTTCGCGACGTTGATGTCGGGGGCCGCCAGGGCGCCGGCCTCGGCCGGCGCGGCCGCCTGTGCTGTGGTCGCTCCGGTCGCCATCAAGGCGGCCGCCAGCGCGATCAGGATCCTCATGGTTCAACTCCGTGCAGGGTAGGGATTGAGCCACTGATCAACATGCTCCACTGTGCATGAACCCGGTAGATGCGAACGGTGGGTTGTTGTGACGCGTCTGATTAGTCCAATTCGGTGGTGATCAACCAGAATGGTCCAGGTGGGTGACGTCACGGTGGTCCTGGGCATCGGCGCGGCCGTACTGCTGATCTCCGTGATCGCGGTGCGGGTGTCGACCCGGCTCGGCCTGCCCTCGTTGTTGCTGTACCTCGGCATCGGCGTGCTCCTCGGCGAGTCCGTGGTCGGCATCCGGTTCGACGACGCCGGCCTCACGCAGTCCCTGGGCATCGCGGCGCTGGTGCTGATCCTGACCGAGGGCGGGCTGACGACCCGCTGGCAGGCGGTGAAGTCCTCGCTGTGGCTGGGGGTCGCACTGTCCACTGTGGCCGTCGCGGTCAGCGTCGCCGTGACCGCGACGGCGTTGCACCACCTGCTGGGCCTCGACTGGCGGATGGCGTTGCTGTGGGGCGCGGTGCTCTCCTCCACGGACGCGGCCGCGGTGTTCAGCGTCCTGCGGTCGCTGGGGGTCGGAGCGCGTCTCACCGGCGCGCTCGAACTGGAGTCCGGCCTCAACGACGCGCCGGTCTACATCGCCGTCGTGCTGCTGGCCTCGTCGGACCGGATCTCGTGGACCGCGCCGCTGCTGGTGGTCTACGAGCTGGCCGCGGGCGCGCTCGTCGGTGTGGCGCTGGGAGTTCTCGGCGGAGCCGGACTGCGCCGCGCGGCGCTGCCCGCCACCGGCCTGTACCCGCTCGCCACCGTGGCGGTGTGCGTGATCGCCTACACCGCCGGCGATCTCGTGCACGCGTCCGGGTTCCTCGCCACCTACGTCGCCGCGCTCGTCCTCGGCAACGCCCGCCTGCCGCACCGCGCCGACACGCTCTCGTTCGCCGAGGGCCTCGGCTGGCTCGCGCAGATCGGGCTGTTCGTCCTGCTCGGCCTCTACGCCTCGCCCTCGCGGTTGCTCGACGTGCTGTTCCCGGCGCTGGTCGCCGGTGTCGTGCTGACGTTCGTGGCGCGGCCGCTGTCGGTGGTGCTCGCTTCGCTGCCGTTCAAGGTGCCGTGGCGGGAGCAGGCGTTCCTGTCCTGGTCGGGGCTGCGCGGTGCGGTGCCGATCGTGTTCGCGCTCATCCCGCTGATCCAGGGCGTCGAGGGGGCGCGCGAACTGGTCGACGCGGTGTTCGTGCTGGTCGTCGTGCTGACGGTGGTGCAGGGCACGACGCTGCCGTTCCTCGCGCGGCGGCTCGGCCTGGTGCGCGCGGGCGAGCCGCAGGAGGTCCAGGTCGACGCCTCGCCGCTCGACGAGCTGGGCGCCGAGCTGCTGCAGGTGCTCATCCAGCGCGGGTCGAAGCTGCACGGCGTCTACATGTCCGAGCTGAGGCTGCCGACGGGAGCCACGGTGAGCCTCGTGGTGCGCGGCGGGAAGAGTTTCACGCCACAGCCGACGACCCGGCTGCAGACCGACGACCAGTTGCTCATCGTCACCACGGAAGAGGCACGCGTGGCCGCTGAACGGCGCGTTCGCGCGGTGGACAGGGCCGGTCGCTACGCCAGGTGGAAGGGCGAGAGCGGCGAATAGTCGGTCTCCGAGGCTTCTCAGCATGTGATCGGTTGTCGACGGAGCCGTGCCGCTGGCGCTAACGTCATCGGCAGGTCATGAGAGCCAGCGTCAAGCCCAAGCTTGCTGGCCGGCAACCCTCCTACCGCGGTGGGGTGCCCTTGGTGAGGACCTGGTCCGGCGCGCAGGGCGCCGGTCAAGCGCGGGCCTCGGTGAAGGCCCCCCGGCCCCGGAGGCATCTCGATGACGCTCGCGATCACCCCCAGCACGGCTACCACGGCGGTTCCCGCTGTCGTCGGCGCCGACCTGCGCGTGCCGCTGGTCACCGGGGAGCGCGTCACCTACGCCAACCTCGACCACGCGGCGAGCGCGCCCTGCCTGCGGGAGGTGCGCGACGCCGTCGACGAGCTGCTGCCCTGGTACGCGAGCGTGCACCGCGGTGCCGGGTTCGCCTCCCAGGTCGCCACCCGCGTCTACGAGCAGGCGCGTGACCGCGTCCGCAAGTTCGTCGGCGCGCACGCCTCCGACACCGTCGTCTTCACCCGCAACACCACGGACTCGCTGAACCTGCTGGCCCGCAGCGTTCCCAAGGGCACCGCCGTCGTGCTGTTCGACAGCGAGCACCACGCGGCGCTGCTGCCCTGGCGCGGGCCGAACGTCCAGCGGATCCCCGCACCCTCTTCGTCCGGCGCTGCGATCGTCGCGCTGGACCGGGCCTTGACCGCCGCCCCGGTCGGTCCCCGGCTCGTGATCGTCACCGGGGCGTCCAACGTCACGGGGGAGCTGTGGCCGGTCGCGGAGCTCGCGAAGGTCGCCCGCCGGCACGGGGCCCGGATCGCGCTCGACGCCGCGCAGCTCGCCCCGCACCGCCCGATCAACGCCCGTGAGCTGGGCGTCGACTACGTCGCGTTCTCCGGGCACAAGATCTACGCGCCGTTCGGCGCGGGCGTGCTCGTGGGCCGCGCGGACTGGTTGCAGCAGGCCCAGCCGTACCTGGTCGGCGGCGGCGCGACCGCGAAGGTGACCGACCACAGCGACCGGCTCGGCGTGGCCTGGTCGGCGGTGCCGGAGCGGCACGAGGCCGGCAGCCCGAACGTCGTCGGCGTGCACGCGCTGGCCTCCGCCTGCGAGATCCTGTCGCGGCACTGGGAGCAGACCGTCGCGCACGAGCAGGAGCTGCTGACGCGCCTGCGCGAGGGCCTGCGCGCGGTTCCCGGTTTCCGCGAGCTGTCAATCCTGACCGACGCTGACAAGGTCGGTGTCGTGAGCTTCACGATCTCCGGCTTCGACGCGGGCTTCCTCGCCGCGGCGCTCTCGGCCGAGTACGGCATCGGTGTGCGCGACGGCGCGTTCTGCGCGCACGTGGTCGTCGGCCGCCTGGTCAAGCAGGCCGGTTCGCACGAGGAACGTGCCGTGCGCGCGTCGATCGGCCTCGGCACGACGGCCGAACACGTGGACCGTTTGGTCGCGGCACTGCGCACTCTCGTCACCGAAGGTCCGAAGTGGACCTACGCGCAGCGCGACGGTCGCTGGGTCGCCGAGGACGACGGCCGAACCCTGCCGCCGTTCCTCGCGTAGTCCCGTACGTGGACAATGACCTGGTGAGTGACGAGCCCAAGGCCGCGGAGGACGTCTCCGCCGAGGTCGCCGGGAAACCTGCCGAGACGCAGGGCAGCGAGCGGGAGAAGGCCGAGGAGCCCGCCGCCGGGCCGGAGGGGTCCGCCGGTGCGGGGGAGCCGGCGCCGTCACCCGGGAGGCCCGCGGAAGACGACGCGGAGCACGGCGACGCGAAGGACGGCGACGCGGAGGACGACGCGGAGGAGTTCTCGATCACCGGCTCGCTGCCGGAACCGAGGACCGGGCTGCTCGCGGTGCTGGCGGGCGGCGTGCTGGCCCTGGACGTGCTCACCAAGGTGTTGTCGGTGGCGTTCCTGGAGGACGCCGACCCGGTCGAGCTGTTCGGCGGCGCGCTGTACCTGACGTTCGTCCGCAACCCCGGCGCCGCCTTCGGGCTGGCCGAGGGCTGGACGTGGGTCCTGGCGCTGATCGCGTTCGGCGTCGCCGGGTTCATCCTCTGGATCTCGCGCAACCTCCGCTCCCAGGGCTGGGCCGTCGGCCTCGGCCTCGTGCTGGGCGGCGCCGTCGGCAACCTCGCCGACCGCCTCTTCCGCGAGCCGGGCCCGATGCGCGGGCACGTGGTGGACTTCCTGTCGCTGTTCGACCCCTTCGGCCGCGTGTGGCCGGTGTTCAACGTCGCCGACATGGCGATCGTCGGCGGTGGCGTGACGATCATCGTGCTGGCGCTGATGCAGCACGACTACGACGGGACGGTCCACAAGGACTCCCCGGTCCCGGTGGAGCCGGCCGGGCTGCAGGAGCCGAAGTAGCGGCTGCTGGTAAATTGAGGGTTCTGCCTGGCGCGGTTGCTGGTGTAACGCCGAACCCCGACGCCGTGAGGCGCACCCCCAGCCAGAAGAAGGTCGAGGCCCCCGCGTGAGCGGTTACCGAACGCTGCCGATTCCCGACGGTCTGGACGGCATGCGCGTCGACGCAGGCCTCGCCAAGCTCCTGGGCCTGTCGCGCACCGTCGTCGCGGCCATCGCCGACGCCGACGACGTGCTGATCGACGGCCGGGTCGCCGGCAGGTCCGACCGGCTGGTCGCCGGGGCGATGCTCGAGATCACGCTGCCGGCGCCGCCGCAGCCGGTCACCGTCCAGGCCATCCCGGTCGAGGGCTTGATCGTGATCCACGAGGACGACGACATCATCGTGGTGGACAAGCCCGTCGGTGTCGCCGTGCACCCGTCGCCGGGCTGGACGGGGCCGACCGTGGTGGGCGGGCTCGCCGCCGCCGGCCACCGCGTCGCCACCTCGGGCGCCGCCGAGCGCCAGGGCGTCGTGCACCGCCTCGACGTGGGCACGACCGGCGTGATGGTGGTCGCGAAGTCCGAGTCGGCGTACTCGGCTCTCAAGCACGCCTTCAAGGAGCGGACCGTCGACAAGGTCTACCACGCGATCGTCCAGGGCCACCCGGACCCGATCAAGGGCACCATCGACGCGCCGATCGACCGGCACCCGAAGCACGACTACAAGTTCGCGGTGATGAACTCCGGCAAGCCGTCCATCACGCACTACGAGGTGATGGAGGCGTTCCGCGCGGCATCCCTCGTCGAGGTGCACCTGGAGACCGGGCGCACGCACCAGATCCGTGTGCACTTCTCGGCGCTGCACCACCCGTGCGTGGGCGACCTGACCTATGGCGCCGACCCGACGCTGGCCAAGCGGCTCGGGGTGACGCGGCAGTGGCTGCACGCGCGCCAGCTCGGCTTCCACCACCCCGCGGACGGGCAGTGGGTGAGCTTCACCTCCGAGTACCCCGAGGACCTGGCGTCGGCGCTGGAGAAGCTGCGCGACGAGGGCTGATTGCGTCTGGGTAAATCATCGGTTGACGAGCTTTCATTTGATGTTAATCGGTGTCCTGCCTAGCGTTTCCGGCATGAACCTCATCGTGCTCGCTGCCTCCGGCCGGACCGGCCTCGCCCTCACCCGGCAGGCCCTCGAACGGGGCCACACCGTCACCGCGGTCGCCCGCGACCCCCAGCGCGTCGGCCTCGAACACGCGAGCCTGCGCAAGGTCGCCGGCGACGTGTCCGACCCGGCCGGCATCGCCGCGGTCGTCGACGCCGGCTCCGTCGTGCTCTCCGGCCTCGGCACCGAGGTGCCCGGCGTGCTGTTGGACGGCGCCAAGGCGGTGGTCGCCGCCGGACCGGCGCGGATCATCTGGCTCGGCGCCTACGGCACGGGCCCGTCCGCCGAGGCGGCCGGCGAGGGCGCGGCCGTGCTGGTGCGGTACCTGGGCGACCGGCTGCCGGACAAGGTCGCGGCCGACACCACCGTGCTCGCCGCCGGCGGCACGGTCTTCCACGCGGGAGTGCTCGCGGACGGGCCGGAGAGCCCGGACCGGCGCACGGTCGGCCTGGACGCCGCGCCGCCGTTCGACCTCCGCGCGAGCGTCAGCCGGGAGACGGTGGCGGCGGCCATGCTGGACGAGGCCGAGACCCCGCGCTTCCCCGGCGCCGTCGCCCTACCCCTCGCCGCCTAGGACCTCGGCGAGGACGGTCCGCACCTGGTCGCGCAGCCAGGCGTGGGCGAGGTCGGAGTCGTAGCGCTGGTGCCAGTTGCAGTTGATCGCGGCCTCCGTGGCCTCGGCGGGCAGCGGCTGGGTGGCGAGCCCGAACGCCTCGATCAACGGCCGGCAGAGGATCGTCGTGGTGGTGACGAGCGCGTCGCTCGTCGCCGCGATCTGCAGGGCGGTGTGGACCGTCGCCACGGTCGCGACCACCCTGCGGTGCAGGCCGGCCCCGGCCAGCAGGTCGTCGATCGGCGCGCTGAACCGGCCGCGTCGCGAGACCACCACGTGCGGTTGCGCCGCGTAGGCGGGCAGGTCGAGGTGGTCGGCGCAGGGGTGGCCGGACCGCATCACCACGGCGAGCGGGTCGGTGCCGAGCGTCTCCGACCGGAACTCGGGGAGCTCGGGCGTGCCGCCGCCCAGCTCCAGGTCGACCCGGCCGTGCCGCAGGTCGTCGGTGTCGGCGGAGTGCTCGGCCAGCACGCGCAGCCGCACCCGCGGCGCGTGCCGGGCGACCCTCGCGACCAGCGCGGGCACCAGTGACGAGGTCAGCGCGTCGTGGCACTGGACGGTGAACGTGCGGTCGAGCTCGGCGAGGTCGAGCTCACGGCTCGGCGAGAGCACGGCGTTGGCCTGCCGCACCAGCCGGTGCACCTCTTCCCTGATCCCCAGCGCGTACGGCGTCGGCGTCATCGAGTGGCCCGTCCGCACCAGGATGTCGTCCCCGGTCACCTTCCTGATCCGGCCGAGCGTGCGGCTCACCGCGGGCGACGACAGGTGCAGCCGTTCGGCCGCCCCCATCACGCTGCTCTCTTCGAGCAGGGCGTCCAGCACGGTCAGCAGGTTCAGGTCCGCGTGCATGGTCGTAAACCCTACCGACGCGAAGATGCGTCCTGATCAATCGGAGAACTCCATGGACCTGCTCGCCGCCACCACCGCCGCCGTCCGCCGGGCGGGGGAGCGCATGCTGAAGCGGTACTCGACCGAATCGCGCTCGCCTGGGCTCACCGAGCTCCGCGCCGCCATCCAGGCCAACGACGCGGCCGTCGCCGACGTGCTGGAGCCGGCGCTCGCCGAGATCCGCCCGAGCGCGAGCTGGCTCGACGACGAGCACGGCTCCGGCCCGCTCGGCCCCGGCGAGTGGTGGCTGGTGGACCCGGTGGGCGGCAACATGAACGCGGTCCAGGGCATGGCCGACTGGAACATCGGGGTGAGCCTCGTCCGCGACGGCCGCCCGGTGCTCGCCGTCGTGCACTTCCCGTTGTTCGACGAGACCTTCACCGCGGTCGAGGGCGGCGGCGCGTTCCTCAACGGCGTCCGGCTGGCGGTGTCGGCCACGACCTCGCTGGACGGCGCGCTGGCCGGCACCGGTCAGGCCCGGCCGGGGCAGGGACCGGAGATGGCGGACCGGGTGGGCGCGTCCTACGCCGCGATGGCGAAGGAGGCCCTGTACGCCCGGATCTCGGTGCCGGTGACCCAGCAGCTCGCCCACGTCGCCGCGGGACGGATGGACCTGCACTGGCAGTTCGACCAAGTGCGTGCGCACGCGTCCGGCGTGCTGCTCGTCCAGGAAGCGGGCGGCGTCGTCACCCGCCTCGACGGCACGCCGTGGGAGCTGACCGGGACCGAGTACCTCGCCGCCGCGCCGGGCGTGCACGCCGCGGCGCTGGACGTCCTCGCCGGGACCGCCTAGTCCTCGACCGTCCACACCAGGGTGTTCAGGTCCACCTCGGGACGGACGCTCCAGCGCACCTGGATGATGTCGGTAGTGTCCGGCAGCACGAAGACCGTGTGCCCGCCCGCGGTCTCGCCCGGCTGCACGCCGAGCTTGTGCGCGGGCCTCGACGACAGCGACACCGGGGCCTTCGTGACGGTCTCACCGGTCTTGGTGACCAGGACGAGGTACATGTCCGGCAGCGAGGTGTACGGCACCTGCGAGGTGTTCGTCACCTCGGTGTGGACGACGACGGCCCGTTCGCCGTCGGCGAGCTTGTAGCCGGCCGCCGTGAAGAGGAAGTCGGCCGGGTCGACGAACTCGACGAGCTGGATCGACAGGCGGGCGCCCTCCAGGCTGTCGGCCTCCAGCGCCGTGCCGATCTTGCCGGTCCTGGAGACCGCTCTGGGCTGCGGCTGGTCGGCGCGCACCCACCCGGCCGACTGGGGCGGACCCCACGTGGCCTGCGGCTGGGGCTGGGCCGGGAACGGCTGGCTGATCGGGTTCTGCGGCCCGTAGGGCTGCTGCACCTGGTGGGGACCGCTCTGGTGCACGGCGTACGAGCCCGACGGGGGCGGGCCCAGGTAGTTGCCGTAGGCGGCGGCGTTCGCGAGGGCGCGGCGCAGGCCGTTCGGATCGCATTCGACGCCGACGAGCAGGGGCAGGCCGCTGCCGGAGAGGGTGATCAGGCGCATGGCGGCTTCGCGCGGGTCCATGCCCAGTCGCTGGGCGATCTCGTGCACGGCCGCGCGGCCCTGCTCGGCGAGAACGGCGAGCAGACGAGCGTCTACGGGATCAGGGGCCACCACGAACTGGAACGCTACCCGGCGGTCGCGATCTCCGTGCCACCACCCGGCCGGTCGGAGATCACGGCGAGCCCGTGGCGATGTTCCGCCCGATGCGGGATAGGGTTGGCGGATCCGGATTTCGCGTCTTCCCACGCGTCCGTTCGATCTCCTGGAGGTACCGTGGCGGACTCGTTTGTGCACCTGCACGTGCACACCGAGTACTCGATGCTCGACGGTGCGGCCAAGGTGGCCCCGCTGTTCGAGGAGGCCGGGCGGCTCGGCATGACCGCTGTCGGCATGAGCGACCACGGCAACATGTACGGCGCCGACGAGTTCTACCAAACGGCGACCAAGACCGGCATCAAGCCGATCATCGGCATCGAGGCCTACCTCGCCCCGCACAACCGGCTGCACAAGAAGCCGGTGTTCTGGGGTGACCCCGGTCAGCGCGGCGACGACATCTCCGGTGCGGGCGCCTACACCCACATGACGATGTGGGCGAGGAACGCGGCGGGGCTGCGGAACCTGTTCCGCCTGCACACCGAGGCCAGCAAGACGGGCTACTACTACAAGCCCCGCATGGACCGCGAGCTCGTCGCCCAGCACGCCGAGGGCATCATCGCCACGACCGGCTGCCCGTCCGGCGAGGTGCAGACCCGGCTGCGGCTCGGCCACGTGCGGGAGGCGCTCCAGGCCGCCGCCGACTACCAGGAGATCTTCGGCAAGGAGAACTTCTTCCTCGAGCTCATGGACCACGGCCTCGACATCGAGCGCCGGGTCCGCGACGGCCTGCTGGAGATCAGCAAGAAGCTCGGCATCCCGCCGCTCGCGACCAACGACAGCCACTACGTCACCAAGGACCAGGCGGACACGCACTCCGCGCTGCTGTGCGTGCAGTCGGGCAAGATGCTGACCGACCCGAACCGGTTCAAGTTCGACGGCGACGGCTACTACCTCAAGTCCGCCGACGAGATGCGCCAGGTCTGGAAGGACCTGCCGGAGGCGTGCGACAACACGCTGCTGGTCGCGGAGATGGTCGAGTCCTACGACGACATCTGGACCGTCAAGGACCGCATCCCGAACTTCGAGGTCCCCGAGGGCGAGACCCAGGCCTCCTGGTTCCGCAAGGAGATCAGGCGCGGTCTGGAGTGGCGCTTCCGCGGCCAGGAGGTGCCGGAGGAGTACATCAAGCGCTGCGACTTCGAGGCCCAGGTCATCATCGACAAGGGCTTCCCGGCGTACTTCCTCATCGTCGCCGACCTGATCAACCACGCCCGCAGCGTCGGCATCCGCGTCGGCCCCGGCCGCGGGTCCGCGGCAGGCGCGTGCGTGTCGTGGGCGCTCGGCATCACGAACATCGACCCGATCCCGCACGGCCTGCTGTTCGAGCGGTTCCTCAACCCCGAGCGCACCGCCATGCCCGACATCGACATCGACTTCGACGACCGCCGCCGGGGCGAGATGATCCGGTACGCGAGCGAGAAGTACGGCGCGGACAAGGTCGCCCAGGTCATCACCTTCGGCACCATCAAGACGAAGGCCGCGCTGAAGGACTCGGCGCGCGTGCACCACGGCCAGCCGGGCTTCGCGATCGCCGACAAGATCTCCAAGGCGCTGCCGCCGCCGATCATGGCGAAGGACATCCCGCTCAACGGCATCATCAACAAGAGCCACCCGCGCTACGGCGAGGCGGCCGAGGTCCGCTCGCTCCTGGAGTCCGACGCGCAGGTGAAGGAGATCTTCGACACCGCGCTCGGGCTCGAGGGCCTGATCCGCAACGCCGGTGTGCACGCCTGCGCGGTGATCATGTCGAAGGACCCGCTGACGGAGTCCATCCCGCTGTGGTACCGCGACGACGGCTCGTTCATCACCGGCTGGGACTACCCGTCGTGCGAGAACATCGGCCTGCTGAAGATGGACTTCCTCGGGCTGCGCAACCTGACGGTGATGGGCGACGCGATCGAGAACATCGAGGCCAACCGCGGCAAGGACGCGATCCCGGACTTCGACACGCTCACGCTGGACGACCCGGAGACCTACGCGCTGCTCGGCCGCGGTGACACCCTCGGCGTGTTCCAGCTCGACGGCGGGCCGATGCGCGACCTGCTGCGCAGGATGCAGCCGACCACCTTCGAGGACATCGTGGCCGTCGGCGCGCTGTACCGGCCCGGCCCGATGGGTGTGAACGCGCACAACGACTACGCGGACCGCAAGAACGGCCGGCAAGAGGTCAAGCCGATCCACCCGCAGCTCGAGGAACCGCTCAAGGAGATCCTCGGCGAGACGCACGGCCTGATCGTCTACCAAGAGCAGATCATGTTCATCGCCCAGGAGGTCGCGGGCTACTCCATGGGCCGCGCGGACGTGCTCCGCAAGGCGATGGGCAAGAAGAAGGCCGAGGTCCTCGCCAAGGAGTTCGAGGGCTTCCAGGCGGGCATGCGGGCCGACCCGCGCGGCTTCTCCGACGAGGCGATCCAGGCGCTGTGGGACACGATCCTCCCGTTCGCCGGGTACGCGTTCAACAAGTCGCACGCCGCCGCGTACGGCCTGATCTCGTACTGGACGGCCTACCTCAAGGCGAACTTCCGCGCCGAGTACATGGCCGCCCTGCTCACGTCGGTCGGCGACAACAAGGACAAGTCGGCGGTCTACCTCGCCGAGTGCCGCCGCCTGGGCATCAAGGTCCTCCCGCCGGACGTCAACGAGTCGGCGCTGCGCTTCAGCGCGGTCGGCACCGACATCCGCTTCGGCCTCGGCGCGATCCGCAACGTCGGCGCCAACGTCGTCGAGTCGATCATCAAGACCCGCAAGGAGAAGGGCGCGTACACGTCCTTCACGGACTTCATGGACAAGTCCGAGCTCGTCGTGTGCAACAAGCGCGTGATCGAGTCGCTGATCAAGGCGGGCGCGTTCGACTCGTTCGGCCACACCCGCCTGTCGCTGATCCAGGTGCACGAGGACGCGGTCGACGCGGTCGTGCCGATCAAGCGCAAGGAGGCGGAGGGCCAGTTCGACCTGTTCGGCGCCGACAGCGGCGACGAGCCGGACGACAGCTCCTCCCCGCTCGCGCACCTCAAGTTCGGCACCGACGAGTACCCGCGCAAGCAGATGCTGAGCCTCGAGAAGGAGATGCTGGGGCTGTACGTGTCCTCGCACCCGCTCGACGGCGCGGAGCGGATCCTGCGCAAGTTCGCGCCACGGCCGATCGCCGTCGTGCTCGACGACCCGCCCAAGGAGGGCGAGCTGATCGTCTCGGGCATGATCTCGTCGATCGAGCGGCGGGTGAACAAGAACGGCCTGCCCTGGGCGATCACCGTCATCGAGGACCTCGACGCCTCGATCGAGGTGCTGTTCTTCCCCAAGGCCTACGAGGTCCTGCGCGACGACCTGGAGCTCGACTCCGCCGTGTGCGTGAAGGGGCGGGTGAACTGGCGCGAGGACAAGATGGCGATCTTCGGTGACGGTGTCGTCCCGCTCGACATCAGCGACGCGGAGATGAACCCCGACGCGGACCCGCCGCTCGTCCTCGGGCTGCACACCAAGACGCTGACACCGGAGCTGATCGAGGAGCTGAAGATCACGCTCAAGTCGCACGAGGGCCACGTCGCGGTGCACCTCGAGGTCCAGAAGCGCGACAAGTCGAAGGAGCTGCTGGTGGTGGACAACTACCGGGTGCAACCGACGCCGTCGCTCTTCGGCGACCTCAAGACCATCCGGGGCGTCACGATCCAGCGTTGACGGCACCTGGTTCCACCGGGTGAATGACCGAATTCCTGGTGTTCGTCGGCTTTCGGCCGACAAGCACCAGGCAATTCGAGAAATTGTGGCCAGGTTTGAGTAAACGGGGTTTACTGGGTGAGGTGACGACACCCACCCAGCTTCCCGACGGCTACGTTCACAACCTGCACGAAGTGCACGAGGTCCTGCGTGCCGAGGGGCCCGTGCACGAGACCCGCCTCCCCCACGGCCTCAAGGTCTGGGTCGTGACCCGCTACGACGAGGCGAAGACCGCCCTGACCGACCCGAGGCTCGCCAAGGACACCGCCGAGCTCGGCCGCCTCCTGGAGATCCACGCGCCCGAAGGGCGCCGCGCGCTCGACGAATCGCTCTCCGAGCACATGCTGAACATGGACCCGCCCGGCCACACCCGGCTGCGCAAGCTCGTCACCAAGGCCTTCACCGCGCGCCGGGTGGAGCTCATGCGCCCGCGCGTGGAGGAGATCTCGGCCGAGCTGATCGCGAAGCTGAACGACGGTGACGTGGTCGACCTGCTGGAGGTGTTCGCGTTCCCGCTGCCCATCACCGTCATCTGCGAGCTGCTCGGCATCCCGATCGACAACCGCGAGGAGTTCCGCGACTGGACGAACCGGCTGCTGACCTTCGGCACGACCGAGGACGTGCAGGCGGCCGGCGCGGCGATGGCGGGCTTCCTGTACCAGCACGTCAGCAAGGTGCAGGCCGCTGAGCCCGACGACACCTTCTTCTCCGCGCTCGTCCACGCGACCGAGTCCGGTGACCGGCTGAGCACCGAAGAGCTCGTGTCGATGGCGTTCCTCCTGCTGGTGGCGGGCCACGAGACGACGGTCAACCTCATCGGCAACGCGGTGTTCCAGCTGCTGAAGAACCCGGGCCAGCTCCAGATCCTCAAGGACAAGCCCGAGCTGATCGCCGCGAGCGCCGAGGAGTTCCTGCGGCTGGAAGGCCCGATCAACCACGCGACCTTCCGCTACACCAAGGAGCCCGTCGAGCTGGGTGGCGTGACCGTGCCGGCGGACGAGATCGTGGTGGTGTCGCTCGCGTCCGCCAACCGGGACCCTGAGCGCTACGAGAACCCCGACCAGCTCGACGTGACGCGGTCCGCGCAGGGGCACGTCGCGTTCGGTCACGGCATCCACTTCTGCCTCGGCGCCCCGCTGGCCCGGCTGGAGTTCGACGTGGCGATGACCCAGCTGCTGGCGCGGTTCCCCAACCTGGCGCTCGCCGCGGAGCCGACGACGTTGACGTGGAGGGACAGCACGCTGATCCACGGCCTGCACACCCTGCCCGTGCGCCTCGCATAACCTTCGGCGGGTGGACGACCTGCTGAAGCTCGACCAGGCGCACGTCTGGCACCCGTACGGCCCGATGCCGGGCACCCAGGAGCCGTTGCTCGTCGAGTCGGCTTCGGGCGTCCGGCTCCGGCTCGCCGACGGCCGCGAACTCGTCGACGGCATGTCGTCCTGGTGGGCGGCCATCCACGGCTACCGGCACCCGGTGCTGGACGCGGCCGTCACCGAGCAGCTCGGCCGGATGAGCCACGTGATGTTCGGCGGGCTCACGCACGAGCCCGCCATCCGGCTGGCCGCGAAGCTCGTCGAGATCACCCCTCCGGAGCTGCGGCACGTGTTCCTGTGCGACTCCGGCTCGGTGTCGGTCGAGGTCGCGATCAAGATGTGCCTGCAGTACTGGCGTTCGCAGAACCGGCACGAGAAGCGCCGGCTGCTCACGTGGCGCGGCGGCTACCACGGGGACACGTTCAACCCGATGTCCGTGTGCGATCCCCAGGGCGGGATGCATTCGCTGTGGCGTGGAATCCTGCCGGAGCAGGTGTTCGCGGACGCGCCTCCGGCCGAGATGGACACCGCGTACGTCCAGCACCTCGCCGACCTGGTCGAGCAGCACGCGGACGAGCTGGCGGCGATCATCGTCGAGCCGGTCGTGCAGGGCGCCGGCGGCATGCGGTTCCACGACCCGCGCTACCTGCACGTGTTGCGCGAGCTCGCGTACACCCACGACGTGCTGCTCGTGTTCGACGAGATCGCGACGGGCTTCGGCCGCACCGGTGAGCTGTTCGCCGCAGGCCACGCGAACGTCAGCCCGGACGTGATGTGCGTCGGCAAGGCGCTGACCGGTGGTTACGTGTCGATGGCCGCCACCCTGTGCACGTCACGGGTGGCGGACGGGATCAGCGAGGGCGAGGTGCCCGTGCTCGCGCACGGGCCGACGTTCATGGGCAACCCGCTGGCTTCGGCGGTCTCGCTCGCGTCGATCGACCTGCTGCTGTCGCAGAATTGGAAGCGCGAGGTCGCCAGGATCGAGAACGGCATGAGGGAAGGGCTCGCGCCCGCACGCGCGTTGCCCGGTGTGAAGGACGTGCGCGTGCTGGGCGCTATCGGCGTCGTACAACTGCACGAACCCGTGGACATGGCACGGGCCACCAAAGCGGCGGTGGACGCGGGCGTGTGGCTGCGGCCGTTCCGCGACCTCGTCTACACGATGCCGCCGTTCATCAGCACGGACGACGACATCGCCGCCATCTGTCAGGGCGTGATCGCGGCCGCGAGCTGAGCGTCGGTCGGCTCGACCAGGAACTCGCCGCCCGGCAGCACGACGACGGGGATCTGCCTGCGGCCGGAGATCTCGACCGCCTTGTCCCGCGCCGCGTCGTCGTTCTCCACGTCGACGTAGGTGAACGGCACGTTGTTGCGGGTCAGCCACGACTTGGCCCGGCGGCAGTCACCGCACCACTCGGCGCCGTACATCACGATCGGTTGCTCAGTCATGTGGCCACGGTAGGTCACGCTCTAAGGTGAGGATCCGTGAGCGTGCTGGTGATCACCGGAACCGGGACCGAGGTCGGCAAAACCGCCGTCACCGCGGGAATCGCGGCGCTGGCCAGGGCGGAGGGCAGGCGGGTCGCGGTGCTGAAACCCGCCCAGACCGGTCTGCTGCCCGGCGAGCCGGGCGACGTGGCGGAGGTGGCCCGGCTGGCGGGCGACGTGACGACCCGCGAGCTGGTCAGATATCCCGACCCGCTGGCGCCCGCCACCGCGGCCAGGCGGGCGGGCATGGCCACCATCCACCCCGCCGACGTCGCCGCCGCCGTGACGGAGCTCGACCGGGACCACGACCTGGTGCTGGTCGAGGGCGCGGGCGGGCTGCTGGTGCGGTTCGACGAGAGCGGCTCGACGCTCGCCGACATCGCGTGGGCGGTGAACGCGCCCGTGCTGATCGTCGCCCAAGCCGGGCTCGGCACCCTCAACTCCACGGCGCTGACCGCGGAGGCGTTGCAGCGCCGCGGCCTCGAGTCGATCGGGGTCGTGGTCGGCAGCTGGCCGTCGCACCCGGACCTCGCCTGCCTCACGAACCTGGCCGACCTGCCGGAGGCGGCGGGCGCTCCGCTGCTCGGCGTGCTGCCCCAGGGTGTGACGAAGCTCGGTTCTGTGGATTTCCTGGCTGTCGCCAAGAGATCGTTCTCACCGTGGTTCGGGGGCGAGTTCGACCCGGAGACGTTCGCGGCTCAGTTCGCGGTCCAGTGACCTACGTCGCTCCACGATGAAGGATCCAGTGAGGCAGACTGCTCGCCAGGCCACAGGAGGAGGAGAGACCGTGACCGCAGCTCCGGAACAGATCGACGTGCTCGACGAGGCTCGTGAGCAGGTGCTCGAACGAGGTGTCGGACTGTCCGAACAGCAGGTCCTGAAGGTCCTCGAACTCGCCGACGACCGGATTCCCGAGCTGCTGGCGCTGGCCCACGAGGTGCGGGAGCGCTGGTGCGGTCCCGAGGTCGAGGTCGAGGGCATCGTCTCGCTCAAGACCGGTGGCTGCCCGGAGGACTGCCACTTCTGCTCGCAGTCCGGCCAGTTCCCCTCGCCCGTGCGCTCGGCGTGGCTGGACATCCCCGGCCTGGTCCGCGCGGCGCGGCAGACCCGCGACACCGGCGCGACCGAGTTCTGCATCGTCGCGGCCGTGCGCGGCCCGGACAAGCGGCTGCTCTCGCAGGTCCGCGACGGCATCAAGGCCATCCGCGAGGACGGCAACGACATCCAGATCGCCTGCTCGCTGGGCATGCTCACGCAGGAGCAGGTCGACGAGCTCGTGGCGATGGGCGTGCACCGCTACAACCACAACCTCGAGACGGCCCGCTCGCACTTCCCGAACGTCGTCACCACGCACTCCTGGGAGGAGCGCTGGGACACGTTGCGGATGATCCGCGACGCCGGCATGGAGGTCTGCTGCGGCGGCATCATCGGCATGGGCGAGACGCTGGCGCAGCGCGCGGAGTTCGCCGTGCAGCTCGCCGAGCTGGAGCCGGACGAGGTGCCGCTCAACTTCCTCATCCCGAACCCCGGCACGCCCTACGAGAACTACCCGGTCGTCGAGGGCGCCGAGGCGCTGCGCACGGTCGGCGCGTTCCGGCTGGCGCTGCCCCGCACGATCCTGCGCTTCGCCGGCGGTCGTGAGCTGACGTTCGGCGACCTGGGCGCGAAGCAGGGCATGCTCGGCGGCATCAACGCGATCATCGTCGGCAACTACCTGACCAACCTCGGCCGCCCGGCGCAGCAGGACCTCGACATGCTCGAGGAGCTGTCCATGCCGATCAAGGCGTTGAGCCAGACCCTGTGACACCCCTTGGGATGACCGTGTTCTGTTCCTTCTGCGGCAAGGCCGAGGCTGACGGCGACCACGCGTTCTGCCGTCAGCGCCTGTCGATGATCGACCCGCCGCGGTACTGCGCGGAATGCGCACGCCGCATGGTCGTCCAGGTGACCCCGGACGGCTGGGCGGCGCGCTGCAGCCGCCACGGGGAGATCACCTCGGCTCGGTAGTAACCTCTCGCGAATGGACGAGAACGCAGCGCCGGTCAGCGTCGAACCCGTGCCGGAGCCGCCGTACGTCTACCACTACTACCTCCGGCCCCGGCCGAAGGTGGTGGTGAAGCGGGACCTGCTGCCGAGCCTGGGGGTGCTGCTCACGACGTTCGCGTTCGGGCTGCCCGCCGCGTACGTGTGGTCGTGGCTCGCCCCGGCGCAGCTCAAGATCGTCTCGCCGCAGGACGGCAAGTTCTACCCGGTCGGGGTGGAGAGCTACCACCGGCTCGACGCGCTGATGGTGTTCGTGCTGATCGGCCTCGGCGCGGGTGCGGTCACCGGCATCGCGGTGTGGCTGCTGAGGCAGCGGCGCGGGCCGGTCGTGATGCTCGCGATGACGGCGGGCTCGTTCGCGGCGGCCTGGTTCGCGCAGTGGCTGGGCGGCTCGCTGGCGGCGGCCAGGTATCCGATGCCGCCGACGGTCAACCCGAACGACACCGTGCTCGTCGCGCCTGTTTTCGAGACGTGGTGGGGAATTCTGGCGTGGCCGCTCGCGGCCGCGCTGGCCTACGGCTGCTGCACGGCGTGGAATGGCCTGGACGACCTGGGGCGGCGCCTCGGCTGAGGCACCGCCCACCGTGACCTCGCTTTGGTGCGTCAGCCGACGCGGTAGGCGAAGTCGGGCATGTCGGTCACGAACATCTGCCCCGGCGCGTGCGTGATCGCGAACGGCGGCTTGGACTTCATCAGCACCGCCTGCGGCGTCACCCCGCACGCCCAGAACACCGGCACGTCACCGGGTTCCGGCGTGACGGCGTCGCCGAAGTCGGGCCGGTGGACGTCCTCGATCCCGAGCATCCGCGGATCGCCGGCGCCGACGGGGGACCCGTGCACCGACGGCATCAGCGCCGTGACCTTGTGCGCGATGTCCACGAGCGACTCGGGAATCCACCGCATCGACACGACCATCGGCCCGTGCAGCCGTCCCGCCGACCGGCACTGGATGTCCGTGACGAACATCGAGACGTTCCTCTGCTGCTCGACGTGCCGCAGCGGGACGCCCGCGTTCACCAGCGCGGTCTCGAACGTGAAGCTGCACCCCACCAGGAACGTCACCAGGTCGTCGCGCCAGTGGTCGGTCGCGTTCTCCGGTTCCGCCGTGAGCTCGCCGTGCTCCCAGATCCGGTAGCGCGGCGCGTGGGTGCGCACGTCCGCGTCCGGCTTGAGCGCGCTGACCGTCTCGCCGGCGTCCAGCACGTCGAGCACCGGACACGGCTTGGGGTTGCGGTGGGTGAAGAGGAGGAAGTCGTACGCCCAGTCCTTCGGGATGGCGATCAGGTTCGCCTGGGCCTGTCCCGGCGCTTGGCCCGCTGTCGTCATTCCAGCTCCTTGTTGACCGTCTCCGGCAGCCAGAGCAGCGCGATGACCGCGATCCCGTACGCAGCCGCCCCGAACAGCATGGCACCGCCGATGCCCAGCCTGTCGGCCATGAACCCGACCAGGCCGGGGAACACCGCGCCGAACGCGCGGCCGAAGTTGTAGGTGAAGCCCTGCCCGGTTCCCCGCAGCCGCGTCGGGTAGAGCTCGGACAGGTAGCTGCCGAACCCGCTGAAGATCGCCGACATGCAGAACCCGAGCGGGAAGCCCAGGAACATCACCAACGTGTTGGCGCCGTTGGGGATCTGCGTGTAAGCGACGATCAGCAGCGCGCTGGTCACCGCGAACAGCGTGAAGGTCTTCTTGCGCCCCAGGTGGTCTGTGAGGTAGCCGCCGCAGACGTACCCGATCCACGCGCCGCTGATGAGGAACGCGAGGTACCCGCCGGTGCCGATGACCGTGAGCTTCCGCTCGGTCTGCAGGAACGCGGGCAGCCACAACGCGAGCGTGTAGTAGCCGCCCTGCACGCCGGTCGCGAGGAGCGAGGCGAACAGCGTCGTCTTCAGCACGCCCTTCCGGAAGATCTTGGGGAAGGTGCCGCGCTCCTTGGGCTGCGCCTTGACCTCCGGTGCGTCGTCGACGTTGCGGCGCACGTAGAAGATGAGGACCGCGGGCAGCGCCCCCGTCCAGAACATGATGCGCCAGGAGATCGCCGGGTCGGCCAGCGAGCTCACCAGCGTGTTGACGACGACCGCCAGACCCCAGCCCACCGCCCAGGCGCTCTGGATGAACGCGACCGTGCGCCCGCGGTACTGCGGCTTGCAGTACTCGGCCACGAGGATCGCCCCGGCCGCCCACTCGCCACCGAAGCCCAGGCCCTGCAGGGCGCGGAAGACCAGCAAGGTCTCGTAGTCGGTCGCGAAACCGCAGAGAACGGTGAAGAACGCGTAGGCCGCGATCGTGATGATCAGCGTCCTGGAGCGGCCGAACCGGTCGGCCATGACACCCGCCACCGCGCCACCGAGGGCGCTCATGAGCAGCGTGCTGGTGCCCAGCAGGCCGGCTTCGGCCTTGGTGAGGCCGAAGTAGCCGGTGATCGCGACCAGGCTCAGGGGCAGGACCCAGTAGTCGTACGAGTCCAGCCCGTAGCCGCCGAACGCGCCTATGAAGGCGCGCCTGCCCTTTTGGCCGAGACTGCGGTACCAGGTCGGCGTCCTGGTCTCCTCGCCGGTCTTGGTCGTGCTCATGGGACACCTCGCAGCTTGGTGGAGGAGTTCTTCGGTGAGTGTGATGTGGGACTCAGAGTAAGGATTGTTCAACAATCCCACAAGGGCACAATTCAACGATCCGGCTGAGTGGGGTGGGTGGTTCGGCCGGGTGGGGGTGTCTTGGGGTTGCGGTGCTGCTGCGGGAGGGTGCGTCGGGTTGCGTTGGCCGTGTCGCTGTTGCGTGCGTGTTTGGGGTGTGGCGTGGTCCCGGCACGAGTCGCACCAGAGGCAGCCACGCCCATCCCCAGGCGCGGCAAAGGCTTCGGCACGACTCGTGACGGGACCACGCCACCCTCCTCGTGTGAGGAAGACGGCTCGCCTTCGGCTTCGCGTGGCTCGGCTTCGCCGTCGCGTGGCTTGCCTGCGGTGGGCTAGTTCGGGTTCGGGACGTGGCCGAACTCGGTCAGCGGTACCGGGACGGCCTTCAACGTGCTGAGGATTCCGGTCTCCCGGTGCAGCATCCGGCGGACCAGGCGCAGGCGTCGCGCCGGCGACCGTTCCTCCAGCAGGCGTTGGCGGTCCTCCACCGGCAGCAGGCAGTCGGCGGCCAGCAGGTAGGACAGGGCGCCCAGGTCGACGTCGGTGGCGGGGGAGGACCAGTCCTCGCGGTGCCACGCCGCGTCGCAGTAACGCTCGTGTGCTGCGCGGGCTCCGCGTTCCAGCAGGGGCAGGACTTCCTTGGCCGCCTCGGGGACCGGGGCGTCGTCGAGGTAGTCGACGTGGGCCAGCAGGTACGGGGCGGTTGTCGCGTCCACTTCGAGCAGGCGGAAGCGGCGGACGCCCCTGGTCACGATGTCGAAACGGCCCTCCGGCAGGGGGCGGGCGTCCAGGAGGTCGGCTGAGCAGCCGATGTCCTGCAAGGAGTGGACGTTGTCGGCGCCCACCTCCCAGCCCTCCTTGATGCAGACCACGCCGAAGGTGCGGCCGAACAGGGATCCCGTCATCAGGTCCACCACGAGCTGGCGGTAGCGGGGCTCGAAGATGTGCAGCGGCAAAGACGCGCCGGGCAACAGCACGGTGCCCAGGGGGAAGAGGGGGAGCGTCTCGGCCACGTGGTCAACGTTACGGGCTGGCACTGCCGCCCGCCGGACGGCCGGATCCTGGGGGTCTCAGGACGGCGAACGGATCGGTCACCTTGATTCCCTTGGCGCTGAACCGGAACAGCGCCGCCGGGCGGCCTCCTGACGGACCGGGGGGTGCTGTGCCGCCGGTGGGTTCCAGCAGCAGGCGGCGGGACAGGACTCGTTGGAGGTTCGTCGCGGACACGCGGTAGCCCAGGGCCGCCGAGTAGTGGTCGCGCAGCAGGGAGATGGTGAACTCCGGTGGGGCCAAAGCGAAGCCGAGGTTCGTGTAGGAGAGCTTCGAGCCCAGCCTGTGCCGTGCTCGGTGCACGATGGAGGCGTGGTCGAACGCCATCGCGGGCAGTTCCTCCACGCAGTGCCAGGACGTGTCGGACGGGACCTCCGGGTCCACGTCCGAAGGCACCAGTCCCAGGAACGCCGTCGCGACCACCCGCGGGCCCGGCACCCGGTCCGGTGCGCTGAAGACCGCGAGCTGTTCTACGTGTGACAACTGTCGCACGTCGACCTTTTCCGCGAGCTGGCGGCGGATGGAGGTCTCCACGTCCTCGTCCACCCGCAGGCCGCCACCCGGCAGCGACCAGCGGTGAGCGTGTGGCTCCCGAGCGCGCTCCCACAGCATGACCTGGAGTGACGCACCTCTCACCCGCAGCACAGCTGCCAGAACTTCATGCCCCACGCCCGCCACTCGGCTGATACTATCGGCGACGTTTTCGACCACCAGGCGAAAACCTGGACCGAGGAGGCAGTCATGGTCGCTACCGCAACTGTGGAGCGAACCGCGTCAGGTGTGTTCGGCGGAGTCGAGCCGGATGCCGCGTGGCGGGACGAGGTGCTGCGGCTCGCCGAGGAGCGCGACGCCGTCATCCTGGCGCACAACTACCAGCTGCCCGAGATCCAGGACATCGCCCACCACACCGGCGACTCCCTCGCCCTGAGCCGGATCGCCGCGCGGTCCGACGCGCAGACGATCATCTTCTGCGGCGTGCACTTCATGGCCGAGACCGCGAAGATCCTGGCGCCGGAGAAGACGGTGCTCATCCCGGACGAGCGCGCGGGGTGCTCGCTCGCCGACTCGATCACCGGTGCGCAGCTGCGCGAGTGGAAGGCGCAGCACCCCGGCGCGGTCGTCGTGTCCTACGTCAACACCACCGCCGAGGTGAAGGCCGAGACCGACATCTGCTGCACGTCGTCGAACGCGGTCGACGTGGTGGCGTCGATCCCGGCCGACCGCGAGGTGCTGTTCTGCCCGGACCAGTTCCTGGGCGCGCACGTCAAGCGGGAGACCGGCCGCGAGAACCTGCACATCTGGGCCGGTGAGTGCCACGTGCACGCCGGCATCAACGGTCCCGAGCTCGCCGAGCGCGCCGCCGCGAACCCGGACGCCGACCTGTTCATCCACCCCGAGTGCGGGTGCGCCACGAGCGCGCTCTACCTGAGCGGCGAGGGCATCGTGCCGGCGGAGAAGGTCAAGATCCTCTCGACCGGCGACATGATCACCGCGGCCCGGTCGACCAACGCCCGCAAGGTGCTCGTCGCGACCGAGGTCGGCATGCTGCACCAGCTCCGCAAGGCCGCCCCGGAGATCGACTTCCGCGCCGTCAACGACCGCGCGTCGTGCACCTACATGAAGATGATCACGCCGGCCGCGCTGCTGCGGTGCGTGCGGGACGGCCTGGACGAGGTGCACGTGGACCTCGAGACCGCCAAGCGCGCCCAGGGCGCCGTGCAGCGCATGATCGAGATCGGCCAGCCCGGCGGCGGTGAGTGATGGCCGCGCGCTGGGAGGCGCGAGCCGACCTGGTCGTGGTCGGCACGGGCGTGGCGGGGCTGACCGCCGCGCTGCGGGCTCGTGAGCTGGGTCTGCGCGTCCTGGTCGTGACGAAGGCCGCGGGCGACGACGGCAACACGCGCTGGGCCCAGGGTGGCGTCGCCGTCGTCATGGAGGACCAGCACGACCCCGGCGACTCGGTCGCGCGGCACGTCGAGGACACCCTGACGGCGGGCGCGGGCCTCTGCGACGACGCGGCGGTCGCCACGATCATCTCGGACGGTCCCGCGGCGGTGCGCAGGCTCCGCGACCGCGGCGCCGTGTTCGACGCGAAGCCCGACGGCCGGCTGGAACGCACCCGCGAAGGCGGCCACAGCGCGTTCCGCGTCGTGCACGCCGGCGGCGACGCGACCGGCGCCGAGGTCGAGCGCGCGCTGCTCAAGGCCACTGTGGACGGACGGGTTCCCCTGCTGGAGAACCACGTCGCGGTCGACGCGGTCAAGACGCCGCTCGGCGCGGTCGCGGGTCTGCTGGTGCTCGACGGCAACGGCGTGCCCGGTGTGCTCACCGCGCCCGCCGTGCTGCTCGCGACCGGTGGCCTCGGTCAGATGTACCAGGCGACCTCGAACCCGTCCGTCGCGACGGGCGACGGCCTGGCGCTGGCCCTGCGGGCGGGCGCGGTGGCGGCGGACGTCGAGTTCATCCAGTTCCACCCGACCGTCCTCTACACCGGCCGCGGTGCCAGGGGCCGCTGCCCGCTCGTCACGGAGGCCGTGCGCGGCGAGGGTGCCGTGCTGGTCGACGCGACCGGCGCGCGCGTGATGAAGGGCGTGCACCCGTTGGAGGACCTCGCCCCGCGCGACGTCGTGGCGGCGGCGATCACCCGGCACATGGCGCAGGGCCCCGGCGGCGTGGATGACCACGTCTTCCTGGACGCGACGGCGTTGCACGACATGGCGACCCGCTTCCCGACCGTGCACGCGGCGTGCGCGGCGGCGGGCGTCGACCCGGCTGTCGACCCGATTCCCGTTGCCCCGGCGGCACATTTCGCCTGCGGCGGCGTGGTGTCGTCCGTTGACGGCCGCACGGGCGTGACCGGCCTGTACGCCGTCGGCGAGGTGGCGAGGACGGGCTTGCACGGCGCGAACCGCCTGGCTTCCAACAGTTTGCTCGAAGGCCTGGTCTGCGGCACGCGCGCGGCCGAGGCCGTGGCGGCGGACCTCGCCGTGGGCTTCATCGCGCCCGCCCGTGCCGTGGACGCCGTGCTGCCGACGGCTCCCGTGGCGGACCGGGACATGCTCCAGCGCGTGATGTCCCGCTACGCCGCGATCGGCCGTGACGCCGAGGGCCTCGCGGTCGTCGGCTCGGTGCTCGACGTGTCCACTGTGGACAAGCAGCTCGAGTCGCGCGAGCTCGTCGAGGACGCGGCGCTGACCACGGCGGCCCGCGCCCTGATCGCGGCGGCGCAGCAGCGCACCGAGTCGCGCGGCTGCCACGTCCGCACCGACTTCACCGAGCGCTCGCCGTCGTGGCAGCGCACCCAGCTCGTCCGGCTCACCCCGACCGGTCAGCCCGTGCTGGCCGATCCCGTTCTGGCCGATCCTGTTCTGGCAGAGGGTGTCGCATGACCGAAATCGACTGGGAGGACGCGAACCGCGTCATCCAGCTCGCGTTGGAAGAGGACCTCCGCTACGGCCTCGACGCCACGACCCTCGCGACGGTGCCGGAGAAGGCCGTCGCCACCGCCGAGATCACGCCCCGGTCGGCCGGGGTGCTGTGCGGCGTGGAGATCGCCAGGGCCGCTTTCCAGCGCTACCTCGGCGACGTCGAGGTGCTGCACGAGGCCCGCGACGGCGACAAGGCGGTTCCCGGCGAGCCCGCGCTCGTGCTGTCCGGCCGGACCCGCGGCCTGCTCACCGTCGAGCGCACGGCGTTGAACCTCGTCTGCCACCTGTCCGGCATCGCCACGCGGACCGCCCGCTGGGTCGACGCCGTCGAGGGCACGGGCGCGAAGATCCGCGACAGCCGCAAGACGTTGCCGGGCCTGCGGCTCCTGCAGAAGTACGCGGTCCGGTGCGGTGGCGGGGTCAACCACCGGATGGGCCTCGGCGACGCGATCCTGATCAAGGACAACCACGTCGCCGCCGCCGGGTCGGTGGCCGCCGCGATCCGCGCGGCTCGCGCGCACGCGCCGGACCTGCTGATGGAGGTCGAGGTCGACAGCCTGGAGCAGCTCGACGAGGCGATCGCCGAAGGCGCGGAACTGGTGCTGCTGGACAACTTCACGCCGGAGCAGTGCGCGCTGGCCGTCGCCAGGCGGCCGGAGGGCGTCAGGCTGGAGGCCTCCGGCGGGCTCACGCTCGACGTGGCCCGCGCCTACGCCGAGACGGGTGTGGACTACCTGGCGGTGGGCGGGCTCACGCACTCGTCGCCGTCGCTGGACCTGGGCCTCGACCTCCGCTGACCGAAGGCCCCGGACCGGGGTCACCCGCGCTGGGCCTCCGCCCGCGGCCGGTACCGCGCGAAACCGCCGTGCCTGACGCCGGGGAAGTCCCGCACCCGGCGCCAGTCGGCGGTGACCGAGCCGACCCCGTTGCCGTCGGACACCGCGTCGGCGTGGTCCTGCGCGCTGGCCCACTCGGCGTAGTTGACCACTTGCCTGCCGTCGTCCCGGATGTGGAACGCGGCGGAGATGCCGCCGGGATGCGGATTCGGCTCGCTCGCGAGAGCGACGAACACCGAGTCGACCCACGCCTTGGCGGTCGTTTCGTCGTCCGTGTCGATCGTGACCAGGACGACGCATCCGGCGGTCCGGTCCCCACCGGCCGTCCCGCCGGTGCGGTAGAGCGTGAAGCCGTCGAGGTCAGTGCGGTCGCGGACGAACGAGGGCAGTTCGGGAAGTGTCATACCCCGATCCTGCGATCTCGACCTGACTGGAGGTCAAGCCAGGTCAGCGCAACCGCCGGTTCGCCAGCACGGGCAGCACCTCGCGGGCCTTCTCCACCGCGGCGAGGTCGAGGTCGACGACCACGACCTCCGGCTGGGCGGAGAGCCGCGCCAGCACGGTGCCGAACGGGTCCGCGACGGTCGAGCAGCCGATGCCGGTCGGCGCGGAGGAGCCCAGGTCGCCGGGGTAGGCCTGCCCGCACGCCACGACGAACGAGGTGCAGTCCAGGGCGCGGGCCCGCACGAGCAGCTCCCACTGCTCCTCCTTGCCCGGCCCCGCGCCCCAGGAGGCCCCGACCAGCACCGCCGACGCGCCTTTGTCGGCCAGAGCGCGGAAGAGCTCGGGGAAGCGGAGGTCGTAGCACGTCGCCACACCCAGCGTGACGCCGTCGACCTCGAAGGTCACCACGTCCGAGCCGGGCGCGACCGTGCGCGACTCCTGGAACCCGAACGCGTCGAACAGGTGGATCTTGTCGTAGCCGAGGTGGACGTCCCGCCCCGTCACCAGCAGCGTGTTCGTCACCCGGTCGCCGGCCGGCGTGAACATCCCCGCCACCACCACGACGTCGTGCTCGACGGCGATCTCGCGCACCGCGGACGCCCACGGCCCGTCCAGCGGCTCCGCGACCGGGCCCAGCGGTACGCCGAAGCGGCACATCGTCGCCTCGGGCAGCAGCACGACCCGCGCGCCCTCGGCCCGGCGCACCGCGTCGCGGACGAGCTCCAGGTTGGACCGGGGATCGGTCGTCGAGCTGATCTGGCTCACAGCGATGCGCATGAGGATCACTGTAGGGTCCCCACCCGTGCGTTCCCCACTGCTTCTCGTCGTGTTGCTGGCCGTCGCGGGCTGCACCGAGACCGCCACACCGAACCCGGACGGTGGCTCGAACGGCACGTCGATCGTGCTCGCCGACCGGGACGAGCCGGTCACGCTGAACCCGCTGCTCGGTTACGGCGCGCAGGGCGTGTCGAAGATCTACGACGGCCTCGTCGAACACCGCCAGGACGGCTCGCTGCGCCCGCAGCTCGCCGCCGACCTGCCCGAACCGGCCGCCGACGGGCTGAGCTGGACCGTGCGGCTGCGCGGCGACGTGAAGTTCACCGACGGCAGCGCGTTCGGCGCTGAGGACGTCGTCGCCACCTACACCGCGGCGCTGCGCAGTCCCGTCAAGGACAGGTTCGGCACGCTCAAGGCCGTCGAGCAGGTCGACCCGTCGACCGTCCGCTTCGCGCTGAACCAGCAGCACGCCGCGTTCCCGCACCTGCTCGTGCTCGGCGTCCTGCCGAGCGAGCAGGCGAACCCGGACGGCCAGCCGGTCGGCACCGGCCCTTACCGGGTCACCGACTGGAAGAAGGGCGACCGGCTGCTGCTGACGGCCAACGACGGCTACTTCGACGGCGCCCCGAAGATCAAGAAGGTGACGATCGTGTTCGTCACCGACGACAACCAGCGGGCCGGCCGCATGCAGGACGGCGAGTTCGACGGCACCGTGCTGCCGCCCAAGATCGCGGAGCCGTTCAGCGGCCGCTCCAACCTGCTCGTGCGGTACCACCGCAGCGCCGACTACCGGGCCGTCGCGCTGCCCGCGGCCCACCCGGTCACCGGCAACGCCGCCATCCGCCTCGCGCTCAACTACGCCACGAACCGCCAGGGCATGATCGACAGCCTGCTCGACGGCAGGGGGACCGTCGCCTACACGCCGGTCCCCGACGCGCTGGCCGAGGAGTTCGACCCGACCGCGAAGTTCCGCTTCGACAAGGCGGAGGCCACCCGCCGGCTCGACGAGGGGGGCTGGGTGCCCGGCGCGGACGGCATCCGCGTCCGCGAGGGCGTGCCCGCCCGCTTCACCCTGATGTACCCGCTCGGCGACGCCCTGCGCGCGGACCTCGCGGCGGCGTTCGCGGCCGACGCCAAGGCCGTGGGCGTGGACGTGCAGCTCGCCGGGCTGTCGTGGGAGGCGATCCGCCCGAGGGTGGGCCAGGACGCGCTGCTCGCCGGCGAGGGCTCGCCGTTCGACCCGGACCTGATGCTCTACGACCTGCGCGGCCAGGGCGGTCCCGCCGCCGACGCGGCGCTCGAGAACGGCCGCAAGCTCATCGACCCGGCGCAGCGGGCGGTGGCGTACAAGCTCTTCCAGCAGGCGTTCGTCGCCGCGCCGTCGATGGTGGTGCTGGTCTTCCCCGAGCACGCGTACGTGATGCGCGACTCGTGGAACGGCTACCAGCCCGTGGTCGACCCGAACTCCTACGGCGCGCTGGCCTGGGGCCCGTGGTGGAACCTCGACAAGTGGGAGCCCAAGTAGCCGTCAGAGGGTCCGGGCGTTGATGTCGCGGACTGCCTTCTCCGGGTCGTCCGCCCAGAACTCGACGCGCTCGACCTGCCGCGCGCCGGTCTTGCCGAGGTCCACGAGCTGCGGCTCGCGGAACGGCACGGACACGTTCGTCCTGGTCAGCGACTGGACGACGAGCGCGTCGCCGATCACCTCGACGCTGCGCCGCCCCCGGTGGGACCGCTCGGCGACCCGCGCCGCCCCGAGGTCGGCGGTCGGGATGCGCCAGTCGAAGAACCCGAGCTGCCGCAACCGCAGCTCGTCCGCGGAGATCGTGTGCGGCTGGCGGTACAGCACGTAGAGAGCGCCCACGCACACGACGGTGTTCAGCACGCCCAGGACGATCAGCGCGATGAGCAGCCACGGGATGTCCAGGCCGAGCGCGACCAGCGCGACCCCGACCGCCGTGATGATCAGGAACCGCACGTACCGCGGCCGCATGCGCTTGCCGTAGGGGATCTCCACCGTGGAATCGAGCATGGGATCGAGCCTATTTTCGCGGTGCGTGAACCATGCCGCCGGGGTCGCCGGTCCGGGGTGGCACAGTGGTGCCGGTGAGCGACCTGATCTTCCTGGACAGCGCCGGTTCCTCGATCCCGCCCGCCGAGGTGGTCGACGAGGTGGTCGGCCACCTCCGCCGGGAGACCGAGATCGGCGGCTACCGGGCCGCCGCGGAACGGCATGATGACGTGGAGGCGGGCTACGGCGTGCTGGCCGAGCTCTTCGGGTGCGAGCCGTCCGAGGTCGCGTTCACCGACAGCGCGACCCGGTCGTGGCTCACCGCGTTCGACGCCGTCGTGCTGGGCGAGGGCGACCGCGTGCTCATCACCGAGGTCGAGTACGGCGGCAACGCGGTGCCGATGCTGCGCCGCGCGGAGGAGACCGGCGCGACGATCGAGGTCATGCCGTCCGACCGGCACGGGCAGGTCGACGTCGAGGCGCTGGACCTGGACGACCGGGTCAAGCTGATCTCGCTCGTGCACGTGCCCACGAACGGCGGCCTGGTCAACCCGGTCGCCGAGATCACCGCGAAGGTCCGTGAGGCGGGTGCGCTGGTGCTGCTCGACGCCTGCCAGTCGGCCGGTCAGCTCGACCTGCGCCACCTCGACTACGACGTGCTGGTCTGCACCGGCCGCAAGTGGCTGCGCGGGCCGCGCGGCACGGGCGCGCTGGTCGTGCGGAACGACGCGCGGCGCAGGATGCGGCCGCGGTTGTTCGACCACAGCGCCGCCGAGTGGACCGCGCCCGGCCGCTTCGCGCCGCGGGACGACGCGCGGGTGTTCGAGCTGTGGGAGTTCAGCGTGGCCGACCGGCTGGGCCTGATCGCCGCCGCGAAGTACGCCCTGGCCAAGGGTCCTGATGTGATCGAGGCCGAGGTCACCGCCCGCGCGGCGCGCTTGCGCGACGGTCTCGCGGCGATCGACGGGATCACCGTGCGCGACCTCGGCGAACGGCGGTGCGGCATCGTCACGTTCACGAGCGACCGGGTGCCGGCGACGGAGCTCAAGGACCGGCTCTGGCGGGAGGACGTCGCCGTCACCGTGTCGCAGCGCGGGTCGACGTTGATCGACATGACGCGGCGCGGCCTGGACGAAGTAGTGCGGGCCTCACCGCACTACTTCGTCACCGACCAGGAGGTCGACCAGGCGCTGGAGAGGATCAGCAGGTCTGCCCGATGACCCGCTTCACGCAGTCCGAGTAGCTCATCAGCAGGTCGACGGCGCGGTCGTTGCGGGCGGTCTGCGCCGCGATGACCGTGTCACGCGGGTAGAAGCCGTTCAGGGCGCCGCCGCTGGCCGGGTACATCTCGAAGGTGTACGCCCAGATCTTGTGCTGGCCCCACATCCAGTCGTCGCTGCTGCCGTCGGTGATGTACAGGTCGCTCGCCTGCTCCGGCGTGTAGCCGTTGGTGGCGGCCATCTGCCTGCCGAGCGTCTGGAACGCGCGGGCCTCGTCCGCGTTGAGGCCCGTGTCCGTGTCCGCCTGCGTGTAGCCGTACGGCCACAGCACGAGCTCCGAGTACGAGTGGAAGTCGATGAACGTCTTGATCTGCTGGCTGCCACCGACCACGCGCGAGTTCACGAAGTCGCGGATGCGGGCGGTCTCCGGAGCGGAGAACGCCGCCGTGCCGCGGTAGGTGTCCGACGTGCTGCTGCCGCTCGAACCGCCGCAGCAGCCCCACTTGTAGCCCCAGTTGCGGTTGAGGTCGGTGCCGTTGCCCTGGCGGTTCTTGCGCCAGCCGCGGAACGAGCCGGTGGCGATGTCGTACTCGGCGCCGTCCGGGTTCATCATCGGGACGATCCAGACCTCGCGGTTGTCGACGAGGTTCTTGACCGCCGGGGTGGCGTAGCTGTCGGTGTAGCGCTTGGCGATCTGCAGGCACTGCTCGACGGTCAGGTGCTCGCGGGCGTGCTGGCCGCAGACGAACAGCACCTCCGGCTCGCTCTCGTCGGAGGCCACGTTGTCACTGATCTTGAGTGCCCAGATGTCCCGGTTCTGGTAGCTCTTGCCGATGCTGCGCAGGCTGGCCAGCGCCGGGTGGTCGCGGACGGTCTGCTGCAGCTCCGCGGTGGTCTCCGCGAAGTTGTGGTAGCCGGTGTAGCCGGACGGGAAGTCCTGCGTGCCGACCTGGCCGGGCTGCGGGTCCGCGAACTGGACCTGGCCGAGCTTCTTGAGCTCCTGCTCGAAGTCGCCGACGTAGGTGATCGGCAGCCCGGTCGCCTGCAGGGCGCGGTACTGGGCCTTGTCGGCCACGACCTGCACGGTCGTGAGCTTGGTCGCTCCGAGCACGTCGACACCGGTCCTGGCGACCTGGGTGCGTTCGGCGGACGTGTCGGCGGTGACCTCCAGCAGGTAGCGGCCGGAGTCGGCGTTGCCGGGTGCCGCCATGCCCGCGACCAGCACGGGCAGGCAGAACCCGAGCACTGCGGCGATCGTGCCGCGGCGCTTGGTGAACATGGTTCCTCCATCATCGGCAGGGGTGTGCGACGGAGTGGTGCTCGACCGAGCGTGGCCGTGGCGTCACAGGCTGAGTAGCGCCGATAGCGGGGTGACCGTTGACAGATTTCCGCAGCTACTAGGCTGTGGTACATGCTCAGCCGCATCGACCTGCGAGGTCGCACCACGACTCCCGCTCAGTTGCGCGCCATCGTGCCGCGCGCCGAGATGGACGTGGACGCGGCGCTGCATCACGTGCGTCCCGTCGTGGAGGCGGTCGCGGCGCGCGGTGTCGAGGCCGTGCTCGAGTACACCGAGAAGTTCGACCGCGTCCGCCCCGACTCGGTCCGCGTGCCGGCCGCTGAGATCTCGTCCGCGCTGTCCTCGCTGGACCCGGCCGTGCGCGAGGCGCTGGAAGAGGTGATCGCGCGCACCAGGCGCGTGCACGCCGACCAGCGCCGCACCGAGACGACCACGCAGGTCGTCCCCGGCGGCACCGTGACCGAGAAGTGGGTGCCGGTCTCGCGCGTCGGTCTCTACGCGCCCGGCGGTCTCGCCGTCTACCCGTCGACCGTCGTGATGAACGTCGTGCCCGCCCAGATCGCCGGCGTCGAGTCGCTGGTGGTGTGCTCGCCGCCGCAGGCCGAGTTCGGCGGCCTGCCGCACCCGACGATCCTGGCAGCCGCCGCGCTGCTCGGCGTCGACGAGGTGTGGGCAGCGGGTGGCGCGCAGGCGCTGGCGCTCATGGCCTACGGCGGGGTGGACACCGATGGCGGCGAGCTGGCCCCGGTGGACATCATCACCGGCCCCGGCAACATCTACGTGGCGGCGGCCAAGCGGCTGCTGCGCGGCCTGATCGGCATCGACTCCGAGGCGGGACCGACGGAGATCGCGATCCTCGCCGACTCGTCGGCCGACCCGGTGCACGTGGCCGCCGACCTGATCAGCCAGGCCGAGCACGACCCGCTGGCCGCCTCCGTGCTGGTGACGGACTCCGAGGAGCTCGCGGACGCCGTCGACGCCGAGCTGGAGCGCCAGATCCGCGCGACGAAGCACGTCGAACGGATCCGCACGGCGCTGAACGGCAAGCAGTCCGGCACCGTGCTGGTGTCCTCCGTGGACGAAGGCGTCCGCGTCGTCGACGCCTACGCCGCCGAGCACCTGGAGATCCAGACGCGCGACGCGCGCGGGGTGGCCGCGCGGATCCGTTCCGCCGGAGCCATCTTCGTCGGCGCCTACGCGCCGGTGTCGCTGGGCGACTACTGCGCCGGCTCGAACCACGTGCTGCCCACCGGCGGCTGCGCGCGGCACTCGTCGGGACTGTCCGTGCAGACGTTCCTGCGCGGCATCCACGTGATCGACTACTCCGAGGAAGCGCTCCGCGACGTCGCGGACAAGGTCGTCGCGCTGGCCAACGCGGAGGACCTGCCCGCGCACGGGCAGGCCGTCACGGCGAGGTTCCCCCGGTGAAGCCCGTGGTGGGAGCGCGGGTGGAGTTGTCGGACCTGCCCCTGCGCGAGGACCTGCGCGGCCGCACGCCGTACGGCGCACCGCAGCTCGACGTGCCGTACCGCCTGAACACCAACGAAAACCCGTACGCGCCGACACCCGCCCTCGCGGCGGACGTCGTCGCGGCCGTCGCGGAGATCGCCGGTGAGCTGCACCGCTACCCGGACCGCGACGCGGTGGCGTTGCGCGAGGACCTGGCGGCCTACCTGACCGAAGCCACGTCGGTCCCGCTGACGGCCGAGAACGTCTGGGCCGCCAACGGGTCCAACGAGATCCTCCAGCAGGTGCTGCAGGCGTTCGGCGGACCGGGCCGGGTGGCGCTGGGCTTCGAGCCGTCGTACTCGATGCACCCGATCATCGCCGCCGGCACCCGCACCGAGTGGTCACCGACGCCGCGCCGCCCCGACTTCTCGCTCGACGTGGAGAAGGCCGCCGCGGTGATCGCCGAGACGCGGCCGGACGTCGTCTTCGTGACGTCGCCGAACAACCCGACGGGCCAGTCGATCCCGCTCGACGACCTGCGCCTGCTGATCGCGTCCACCACGGGCATGATCGTCGTCGACGAGGCGTACGCGGAGTTCTCCCCGCAGGAGAGCGCGATCAAGCTGCTCGACGAGTACGGCTCGCGGCTCATCGTCTCGCGCACGATGTCGAAGGCGTTCGCCTTCGCCGGCGGACGCCTGGGCTACCTGGCGGCGGCTCCGGCGGTGGTCGACGCGTTGCAGCTGGTCCGCCTGCCCTACCACCTGTCGCAGCTGACCCAGGCTGCCGCGCGGGCCTCGCTGCGGCACGCCGCGGAGACGCTGGGATCGGTCGCGCGGCTCGCCGCCGAACGCGACCGGGTCGTCTCGGCGTTGACGGAGCTGGGTTTCCAGGTCGTGCCATCGGACGCGAACTTCGTGCTGTTCGGCTGGTTCGAGGACGCACGGTCGGTGTGGAAGTCCTACTTGGACCACGGCGTGCTCATCAGGGACGTCGGAATCGCGGGTCACCTGCGGGTGACCATCGGAACGCCCGAGGAGAACGACGCCTTCCTCGCGGCCAGCAAGGAGGTCGGCCGGTGAGCCGTGTTGGCAAGGTGGAGCGCACCACCAGGGAGTCGTCGGTCCGCGTCGAGATCGACCTGGACGGCACCGGTCAGGTCGAGATCAGCACCGGCGTGCCGTTCTACGACCACATGCTCACCGCGTTCGGGGTGCACGGCAGCTTCGACCTGGTCGTCCGCGCCACCGGTGACACGCACATCGACGCCCACCACTCCGTGGAGGACATCGCGATCGTGCTGGGCCAGGCGTTGCGCGAGGCGCTGGGGGACAAGAAGGGCATCCGCCGCTTCGGCGACTGCTGGATCCCGATGGACGAGACCCTCGCGCACGCGTCGGTCGACGTCTCCGGCCGCCCGTACACCGTGCACCGCGGCGAGCCGGAGCAGTTCAACTCGTTCGTGATCGGCGGCAACTACCCGTTCGTGCTCAACCGGCACGTCTTCGAGTCGCTGGCCTTCCACGCCCAGATCGCGCTGCACGTGCGCGTCGAGTACGGCCGCGACCCGCACCACATCGCGGAGGCCGAGTACAAGGCGATCGCACGGGCCCTGCGCGCGGCCGTCGAACCCGACCCGCGCGTCGCCGGCGTCGTCCCGTCGACCAAGGGCGTGCTGTAGATGCCGAAGGAGGTCGTCGTCATCGGCCTGCTGGCCCTCGCGGGTTTCCTGGCCGGTGGCGTCTACGCGACGTGGAAGACCGCCAGGCTGATGGCGGTCATCCTGCTGGTGCTGATCGTGCTCGCGGTGGGCGGCGCCGTCCTCTGGCTCATCTAGGACCGAACCGCCAGAATCGAGCACGTGGGCGAGCCTGACTTCGACGCGTTCATCTCGTACAACAGAGCGCTCGACGGTGTGCTCGCTCCGGCGCTGCAGCGCGGTGTGCAGCGCTTCGCCAAGCCCTGGTACCGGCCGCGCGCGTCCCGGGTGTTCCTCGACGACGCGACCCTGCCGGCGAGCCCCGGGCTGTGGACGTCGATCGAGGAGCACCTGGCCCGGTCGCGCTGGCTGGTCCTGATGGCCTCGCCGGAGGCCGCCGCCTCGACGTGGGTCAACCGCGAGCTGGAGTGGTGGCTGGAACACCGGTCCGCCCAGCGGATCCTCGTCGTGCTCACCTCGGGCGAGTACGCCCAGTCGGTGCCCCCGCGGGTGCGCAGGGCGCTCGGCGAGGAGCCGCGCTGGGTCGACCTGCGGTGGTTGCGGTCGGCGGAGAACGTCGACGAGTCGAACCCGCGGCTGCGCGAGTGCGTCGCGGACATCGCGAGCGCGGTGCGCGGGGTGCCGAAGGACGACCTGGTCGGCGAGCACGTCCGCCAGCACCGCCGCACGATGCGGCTGGCGCGCGGCGCGGTCACGGCGCTGGCGGTGCTGGCCGCGGCCGTGCTGGTCGCGGCGCTGATCGCGGTGGCGCAGCGCGACGACGCCATCGCCCAGGCCCGCACGGCGACGGCGAGGGGACTCGCGTCGGCGGCGGTGGCGAACCTGCGCACCGACCTCGCGCTGAGCCAGGTGCTCGCGGCCGAGGGCTACCGGGTCGAGCCGAACGCCGAGACCCGGTCCGCGCTCTTCCAGGCGTTGACGGCCAGCCCGCAACTCGACCGGTACGTGCAGGTCGGCGGCGAGGTGTCCGCCCTCGCCGCGTCGGCGGACGGCAAGATCGCCGTCGCCGGCACCGAGGACGGCAGGGTGGTGCGGCTCGACCTCGCCGCGGGTTCGCGTGCCGAGACGGAGGTCGGGTCGAGCCCGGTGACCGCGGTGGCGGTGAACGCCGACGGCGCGGTGGTCGCCGCCTCCTCCGCGGGCTCGTCGGTGCGCTGGGACGCCCGCTCCGGTGACGTGCGGCGGTTCGAGACTCCGGCGGACCTGTCGTCCGTGCTGGTGGCGGTGTCGCCGTCGGGCCGGTTCACCGCCGTCCACGCGACCACGCGCGACGGCGGGGAGGGCCACTTCCTGTCGATCGTCCACGATGGACGGACGGACCGCCGCGCGCAGCGGGACGGGACCGCCTGGCCGTTGCTCGGGATGCGGCTCCCGGACGACGGGACGCTGCTGGAGCTGACCGACTTCGAGTGGACGCGCCGGTCCCCGGCGAGCATGGAGGTCCTCGCCACCGCACAGGGCAACGTGCTGCCCGCCAACGGGTTCTGGATCGGCCTGTCCGCGAACGGCGACCACTTCGGCTGGTCCGCCGACGGTGAGACGAGGTTGTGGCGCACCGACCGTCCCGCGTTCGACCACGACTCGCAGGACGTCGCGCTGCCCGATGGCCGTCCCAACCCGTCCCACGTGGCGATCAGCGACAACGGCGCCCGCACGGCCGTGGCCGACATCGGCACGATCCACGTCTACGACATGACCGGCCCGACGGCCGGTGAACGCGCGCGACTGGACGGCAACAGCGACACGACCTTCGTCGAGTTCCTCGGTTCCACCGACCGCCTGGTCTCCGCCTCGCTCGACCGGCTCGTGCTGTGGGACCTCACCCGCAACACCCGCCTGGCCTCCGAGCTGGGAACCCGCTCGCCGCTGTCGTGCAACGCCTGCCCCGCCCCCTGGCTCGCCGTCGAGGACGGCAGGGTCGCCGTCGCCGCGGGTGCGGACGTGGCGGTCGGGTCGTCGTCGGAGTCCGTGGGCCCGGACAGCGAGTTCGGCCCGGTGGCGTGGAACTCGACCGGCGACAAGCTCTACGCCGTGACGCTGCCCGAGGGCATCGGCGAGACCTGGGACACCCGGCCGGGACTGCGGCGGTCCGTGCGGTGGAAGGGCGACGTGGTCGCCGAGCACCTGGTCGCCCTGCGCGCCGCCGCCGACGACAGCCGGCTCGTCACCGTGAACGAGCAGGGCGACGTGCAGCTCTTCTCCGGCCCCGACCTCGCCCTGGAACGCACGACCACCCTCGGCCGCCGCCTCGACCACGCGGGCTGGCCGCCGGCCGGGCACCTCGCCGCGATCAGCGCGGACGCCTCCGCCGCCGCGGTGGCCACCCCGGACTCCGTCGAGCTGGTCGACACCTCGACCGGTGCCCGCCGCTCACTCGGCGGCCGCGCCGACGCGGTCGCGTTCACCGACGACAGCCTGCTCGTCCAGCGCGACGGCACCATCGAGATCTGGGACACCGCGGGCACCTCGCACCGCGACGTGCCCACCGACCCCAGCTACCTGCCGGGGATCGCCGCCGGCCCGAGCACCACCCTCGCCGCCCAGCTCCGCCGCGACCACGCGATGGTGATCACGGACCTCGGCACCGGTGAGGTCGTCGGACAGGTGCCGCTGGTCGAGCAGCGCGGCCGGTTCGGGCGCATCGGTGTGGCGTTCGACGGCGACCGGCGCGTGGTCACGGCGATCTCCGACTCGCCGCTCACCGCGTGGGACCTGTCCGAGGAGAACTGGGTGCGCTCGGCGTGCGCGTCCGCCGGCCGTGGCCTGACGGCGGACGAATGGCGCCGGTACGTGGGCACCTCGCCGCCCGCCGACCTCACCTGCGGGTGAGCAGCCAGTGGAACGTGGCCGGGTCCGGCTCGTGCATCGTCACCAGGTCGTCCACGACGATCTCCAGGTGCTCCGCGAGCAGTTCCCGGTTCACGTCGGGCGTGTTGCTGCCGAAGAACATCTCGACGCCGAGCCAGGTCTCGGTGGTGTCCGGCGTGCCGGTGCCGAGCGACGCCAGGAACACGCCGCCGGGCGTGAGCCACCGCGCGATCTTCGCGATGAGCGCGGGCTGCTCGGCGCGTGGCACGTGCAGGATCGAGTAGAACGCCGTGACTCCGTCGAACGTGCCGTCCGGGAAGTCGAGCGCCGTCATGTCGGCCTTCTCGAACCGCGCGTTGGGCACGTTCGCGCGCGCGAGGTCGATCTGCTGCTGTGACAGGTCGACGCCGAGCACGTCGTGCCGTTCGGCGAGCTCCCGGCTGCACGGGAGGCCCGCGCCACAACCGAGGTCGAGGACCTTCGCCCGGTCGGGCAGGTGGGTCTCGAACTCCGCGAGGTAGTGCAGGCGCGGGTCGTCGGCGATCTCCGCGGACCACGTGAGGTAGTGCTCCGCCATGGCGTCGTAGCCGGCCTCGACGATGCGTTTCACGCGGTGCCCAGGTACTCGGGCGGGACGTGCCCGGTGAGCCACACCCCGTTGGCGCTCAACCGGAACTCGTGGCCGTCCGCGTGCATCGCCTTCGCGTCGACGGTGAGGATCAACGGCCGCCCGCGCCGGGCGCCGACCCGGCGCGCGGTCTCGCGGTCGGGGGAGAGGTGCACGTCGTGACGCGACATGGGGCGCAGGCCGTCGCGCAGGATGTCGTCGAGGAACTGCGCGACCGTGCCGTGGAACAACTGGTCCGGCGGAACCGCGGTCGGCAGGCCGAGGTCCACCTCGACGCTGTGGCCCTGGTTGGCGCGGATGCGGTCGCCGTCGATGGTGAAGCGCTTCTTGTCGTTGCGCGCCACCACGTCGTGCAGGTCTTCCGGCGTGATGCCCAGTGCGTTCAGGACGTCGGCCACCGGCACCCAGCCGGCCGGGTCCAGGGTGAGGCCGACGCGCTCCGGCTGGTGCCGGAGCGCTTTGGACATCCGCTTCGAGAGGCGGATCATTCTTTCGTCTTCCATTCGGGCTCCAGCAAACCACAGCCTGTCCAGCCGTTTTGCGGTTCGATGGGTCTGTGTGGCGCGAACGGGTGGTTCCGGCCGAGACCGAGATCTTCGTGGCCTGGCGGGAGTGGCCGGGGGAGCGGACGGTGCTCGCGATCCACGGTGGCCCCGACTGGGACCACAGCTACCTGCGGGATCCGCTCGACCGGGTCGCCTGCCGCCTGCTGATGCCGGACCTGCGCGGCTGCGGCCGGTCGGGCCGGGTGCCCGAGTACCACCCCGATGGCGTGGTGGAGGACCTCGTGCGGGTGCTGGACGCGTTCGAGGTGGAGCGCGCGGACGTGCTGGGCCACTCCTACGGCGGCATGGTGGCGCAGCGGTTCGCGATCACCCATCCGTCGCGCGTGCGCAGCCTGGTCGTGGCGGGCAGCAGCGTGCTGCCGGTGCCGCCGGACGCCTTCGCGGGGTGGGCCGGGCGCGACGAGGTCCTGGCGCGGCAGGAGGACCCGTGGCAACGGCGGGACCTGTCGCCGGAGGAGTGCGTGCGGGCCGAGGCGTTCGCCGCCGCCGAGGCCAACGTCCGGCGACCGGCGGCGATGCCCGGTTACCTGCGGCGGCTGGAGGAGGTCAGGTTCGGCGCGGAGTGGGTGCGGCAGCTCCCGGCGCTGGTCTCGCCGCGGCTTCCGGACGCGGCGCGGCGGATCGCCGGCCTCGGCATCCCGGTGCTCCTGCTGCACGGGCGGCTGGACATGACGTTCCCCGCCGCGCTGGTCGAACCGACGCTGGAGCTGATCCCGCGAGCCCGCGCCGTGGTGCTGGAAGAGGCGGGGCACATGCTGCACGTCGACGAGCCGGAGGGCTTCCTGCGCGCCCTGCGGGAGTTCCTAGAGGGTGCCGCCTTCCACGACGGGCTTGAGCTGGGGCGCCCCCGGCCCGTGTGAGGCCTGCTCGTCGTCGATGTTCTGCAACGCGCAGCTCCGCAGGGACAGGCAACCGCAGCCGATGCAGCCGGTGAGGCGGTCGCGCAGCCGGTAGAGGGCGTCGATGCGGGCGTCGAGCTCCGCCTTCCACGAGCGGGAGAGGCGCTCCCAGTCGGACTTCGTGGGCGTGCGGTTGTCGGGTAGCTGGGCCAGGGCGTCGCGGACGTCCTCGAGGCTGAGGCCCACGCGTTGCGCGGTGCGGATGAAGGCCAGGCGGCGCAGCACCGAGCGCTGGTAGCGCCGCTGGTTGCCCGCTGTGCGGACGGAGGCGATCAGGCCCCTGTCCTCGTAGAAGCGCAGGGCCGTGTGGGGGACGCCGCTGCGTTCGGCGACCTGGCCGATGGTCAGCATTTCCGGCAGCTTGCTCACCCGATCATGGTAACCGCTTGACCTCCAGCATGGTCGAGGTTGAACAGTTGGTGGCATGCAACGGATACCGGAACTCTTCGCCAGGATGACCGGGGACGAGAAGCACGAGTGGGCGGCGGCCTCCACGATCGACGTGCTCTGGGTCCTCTACGACCGCGTCCTCGACGTCACGCCCGCCACCGCCGACCACCCCGACCGCGACCGGTTCCTGCTGTCCAAGGGGCACGGCCCGATGGCGTACTACGCGGTCCTCGCGGAGAAGGGGTTCATCGACGAGTCCACTTTGGACGATTGGACGTCGTGGGACAGTCCGCTCGGCCAGCACCCCGACCGGGTGCTCGTGCGCGGGGCGGAGATCAGCAGCGGTTCGCTCGGGCACGGGCTGCCGATCGCGGTGGGAACGGCCATCGGGCAGCGGATCGGCAAGAGCAGGGGCCGCACGTTCGTGCTGGTCGGTGACGGTGAGCTGGACGAGGGCAGCAACCACGAGGCGATCGCGGTGGCGGCGCGGCTCGGGGTCGCGAACCTGACCGCGATCGTGATCGACAACCAGTCCGCCATGCACGGCTGGCCCGGCGGCATCGCCCGGCGGTTCGCCGTCGAGGGGTGGCAGACCGCCGAGGTCGACGGCCGCGACCACGACGAGATCTTCGCCGCGCTGTCCGCCCCGCACGACCGCCCGTACGCGGTGGTCGCCAAAGTCGAGAGGAGCTACTGATGACGACCATGCGGGAGGCCTTCGTCCGGACCGTCAACGACGGGATCGCGCAAGACCCGCGGATCGCCGTGGTCACCGCGGTGATCTCCAGCAACGAGTTCCCGCAGGAGAACGAACGCGTCGTGGACGTCGGGATCCGCGAGCAGACGATGGTGGGCGTGGCGAGCGGGCTGGCGCTGACCGGGCTGCGGCCGGTCGTGCACAGCTACGCGCCGTTCCTGGTCGAACGGCCGTACGAGCAGATCAAGCTCGACATCGGCCATCAGGACGTCGGCGCGGTGTTCGTGAGCATCGGTGCGTCCTACGACGACCCGGTGTGGGGGCGCACCCACCAGTCGCCCGGCGACGTGGCGCTGTTCGACACGCTGCCCGGCTGGACCGTCCACGTGCCGGGGCACCCGGACGAGGTGGCCCCGCTGCTCGAGCAGGCGTTGCAGGACGACAACCGGGTGTACGTCAGGCTTTCGCTGCACGAGAACACCAGGGCGTACCCGGTGGGTGAGGGGTTCACCGCGGTGCGTCACGGCAAGCGCGGTGTCGTGCTCGCCGTCGGGCCGATGCTCGACCGGGTGCTCAAGGCGGTCGACTCCGAGAACGCCGACGTCACGGTGCTCTACGCGGCCACGGTCCGACCGTTCGACTCGGACGGACTGCGCAGGGCGGTGGAGGAGACCGACCACGCCGACGTGATGGTGGTGGAGCCGTATCTCGAAGGAACTTCTTCTCATCTCGTGTCCGAGACACTGCAACAAATCCCGCACCGCATTCGTTCTACAGGCGTCAAACGACACGCAGAGCTCCGCAACTACGGCACGGCCGAGGACCATGACGCGGCGCACGACCTCGACGTGGTCGGGCTGGGGAGCGCTGTGCGGAGTTTCTTCAGGGGGTGAAGAAACATGTTCGCGGTCATGGGGGATGACTGGACCGGCGCACCGTCTCGCGCGGTGTGAGAGGTGGGCGCACGGCCGGGCGGGATGCCCGGTCGTGCGCCCCTTCGCCCGTCCCCCGCAGGTCCGATGTGGACGAGATCGCGTTCCGGCGAGGCCGCGGAGGGCCCGCGTGGCCGACGAGGAATGATGTTGCGCGTGAGAATGCTGATCTGGACCCCGTTGAACGCCGCCGAGCTGCAGCAGGCCATGCACAGCGGCAACGTGGGCCCCGCGGCGCTCGTCCCGGTCCAGTCCGGCACGGTGCTGTTGCCCCCACCGGCCACCAAGCTCAGCGAGGCCGCGTACATGGCGAACGGGGTGCGCAAGATCGGCGGTGGCGCCGCGCTGGCGGTGTGGAACGGCGACGCCGCCCTGCTCTACCTCTTCACGACGGCGCTCGGCCGCGCCTCGATGTGGGGCTCGCGCGAGGCCGTGCTGCGGCTGTCCGCCGAGGCCAAGCAGTCGGGGCTCGCCGGCAAGGTCTTCGACCGCTCGACCGCGAGCCTGCTCAACCTGCGCGAGAAGGAGAAGTGGCAGCTCGACGCGATCGACAAGCTCACCGCGCTGCACCCGCAGGCCAGCCGCAAGGGCGCGCTCGAACGCATCCGCGACTTCCACAACGCGGGCGGGGCGATCCCCGGCTTCTTCCGCGCGGCGGGGCTGCCGGAGGTCGCGCAGGTCGCCGAGCTCACGGAGGAGGGCCGCGCCGACTTCGTGCTGCGGACGCTCGAGGCTCCGCACGCGAAGAAGTGGCCGCTCGCGCTGGTCTTCCCCCTGATCGTGCTGACGGCGCTGGTCACGGTCCTGCTCAACGTCGCGGCGGTTGTGTACTACGTCGTCGCCGGTGTGCTCGTGGTGCTGGCGGCCGGGCTCATGGTGGTGCTCAGGCGGCAGCTCGTGCGCACGAAACCGATCAACACCGTGTTGCCGGTCATACCGGTTACGCAAGGTGCGGTCCCGACCGACTAACCTGGACGTCGTGGCACGTGTCGTCGTACTTGACTATGGCTCCGGCAACCTGCGCTCCGCCGAGCGCGCGCTTCAGCGGGTCGGCGCCCATGTCGAGGTGACGTCGGACCCCGACGCCGCGCGCGAAGCCGACGGGCTGGTCGTGCCCGGCGTCGGCGCGTACGCGGCGTGCATGGAGGGACTCAACTCGGTGCGCGGCGCCCGCATCATCGGCGAGCGCCTCGCCGGCGGCCGTCCCGTGCTCGGCATCTGCGTGGGCATGCAGATCCTGTTCGAGCGCGGCATCGAGCACGGCGTGCTGACCGAGGGCTGCGGCGAGTGGCCCGGCACCGTCGAGCGGCTGGAAGCCCCGATCGTGCCGCACATGGGCTGGAACACCGTCCGCGCGCCGGAGGGGTCGAAGCTCTTCGCGGGCCTGGACGAGGACACCCGGTTCTACTTCGTGCACTCCTACGGCGTGCGCAAGTGGGAGCTGGAGGCCGCCGACCACATCAGGCCGCCGCTGGTGACGTGGGCCGACCACGCCGGCGACGAGTTCGTGGCGGCGGTGGAGAACGGGCCGCTGTGGGCCACCCAGTTCCACCCGGAGAAGTCCGGCGACGCCGGGGCGCACCTGCTGCGGAACTGGCTGACCAGCCTGTCCTGACGTCCGGGAGCACCCGGCCGGGCCCGCTCGGCGGGACGCTAGGCTGCTCGGGTGACGTTCACACTCCTCCCCGCTGTTGACGTGGCCGACGGTCGTGCCGTCCGGCTCGTGCAGGGCGAAGCCGGTACCGAGACCAACTACGGTGAGCCGCTCGACGCGGCCCTGCAGTGGCAGCGCGACGGAGCGGAGTGGATCCACCTCGTCGACCTCGACGCGGCGTTCGGCCGCGGCTCGAACCGCGAGCTCGTCGCCAGGGTCGTCGGTGAGCTGGACGTGAAGGTCGAGCTGTCCGGCGGCATCCGCGACGACGCGTCGCTGGAGGCCGCGCTGGCCACCGGCTGCGCCCGCGTGAACCTCGGCACGGCCGCGCTCGAGGACCCGGAGTGGTGCGCGAAGGCCATCGCCGCCCACGGCGAGAAGATCGCGGTGGGGCTGGACGTCCGCATCACCGAGCAGGGCCACCGGGTCAAGGGCCGCGGCTGGACGTCCGACGGCGGCGACCTCTGGGAGGTCCTCGACCGGCTCGACCGCGACGGCTGCGCGCGCTACGTCGTGACGGACGTGTCGAAGGACGGCACGTTGAAGGGCCCGAACCTGGAGCTGCTCAGCGAGGTCTGCGCCCGCACCGACGCGCCGGTGATCGCGTCCGGCGGTGTGTCCAGTGTGGACGACCTGGTCGCGCTGGCGAAGCTGGCGCGCGACGGCGTGGAGGGCTCGATCATCGGCAAGGCCCTGTACGCGGGCGCCTTCACGCTCCCGGAAGCACTCGCTGCGGTCCGTTGACGACCTTCTCGATGTGAGCGGCCGCGGCCGCGTGCGTGACACCGGTGTTGTGCAGCACGTCGGCCGCGGTCCCGTCCTCGGCGAGCAGCACACCGAGCAGGATGTGCTCGGTGCCGATGAACATGTGCCCCATCCGCAGCGCCTCGCGGACGGCCAGTTCGAGCGACTTCTTGCAGTGCGCCGAGTACGGCTGCTTCTCCGGCCGTTGGCGGGGCTCCTTCTCCAGCCGGTTGAGCACGGCGATGCGCGTGCTGCCGTCGCCGGACTCGAGCTTCGCGATCGTCTTGGCCGCGAGGCCGCCCGACTCGTCGAGCAGTCCCAGCAGCAGGTGCTCGGTGCCGATGCGCTCGCTGAACCGCGCGTGGTGCCGCGCCAGCGCGATCACCCGGCGGGAGCGCTGGGTGTAGCGCTCCATCGTCGGTTTGCCACCCAGATCGGGTGATTCCCTGGGCACGAACCGCTTCTGTGCGGCCTGCTTGGTGACGCCGAGGCTCTCCCCGATCTCGGCCCAGCTCGCGCCGCCGCGGCGGGCCTCGTCGACGAAGTGGCCGATGAGGTGGTCGCCGAGCTCGCTGAGCTGACCGCTCATCTCGACGGCCTTCGCGAGGCGCACGAGGGAGTCGTCGGCCTCGCGGGCGACCGTGACGATGAGATCGGTCAACTGGATCACCCGTCAACTCTAGGTTGACGTTGAGGACGTGGTCAACCTCAGGTTGACGCGGTGATCTCGATACCGACCGTTCCGGTCCTGCCGCGCCGGAGCTTGCTGCCGAACACGGTGATCCAGCCGAACAGCCCGTACTTCTTCACGATGCGCGAACGGACCTCGTCGCTCGCGTCGTCGTCCAACAGCCGTGCGCGCGCCTTGACCGACTCGCCCTTCGGGTTGCCCCGCACGTCGCACGCCCCGATCTCGACGTCGCCGTTGCGCCGGATCCGCTTCACCTTGCCGGTGTCCTTCGCGCTCCAGGCGTGCAGCACGTCGCCGGGGCCCGCGACCACCCAGACCGGGGTGGGCACCGGGGTGCCGTCCTTGCGGAACGTCGTCAGCAGCAGGTACTTGCCCTCGCCCAGTGCGGTGATCACACCGATGAGCCTAGCCGCGCCGAAGGAGAACCGACTATTTCGCGCCGGCTTGTAGACAACGGGGCCCTCTCCGGCGACCCCTCATGGAGACGCGGCGAAAGGGCGGCACGGATGGGCAACGCGTGGATGGTGGCACTCGGTCTGGTGCCGGTCGTCTCCGTCCTGGTCCGCGAGCTCGTCGCCCTGCACCGCTACCGGGCCCGGAGGACGAGCATCGAGAACGTCGTGCGGCATCTCGGCCCCGGTGGCCGCGTCGTGGATCGAGATCCTGATGGGGCGGTCATCGAGGTGACCCTGGACCGAGCGGTGGACATGTCGTCACGCGGGCGCCGAGGTGGATCGGCGACGTGAGCCACACGCCTTCGCACGGCCCGCCGCACGAGCGGCCCGCCGGTGACTCGGCCACGTTCGGAGCGTTCTACGAGGGCACGGCAGAACAGGTCATGGCCACGGTGTGCCGCATGACGAAGGGCGATCGGTTCCTCGCGGCGGACGCCGTGCAGGACGCCTACCTGGAGATGTTCCGGTGCTGGTCGAAGCGGCAGGCGCACCTCCGGGACGACAACCGCAAGTACGTGGTGGGAATCGCCGCCAACAAGGTCTGCGACGTGTACCGGCGCCGGCAGAGGCTCGCCGAGCTGGACGAGGACCTCGACGCCGTCTCCTTCGAGGACGACGTGGTCGACCGGCTCGACGAGCACGCCGCGCTCTCCGCCGTGAGGGAGTTGATAGACCGCCAACCCCCTCGGCGGCGCGTTGTCGTGACCATGTACTTCCTCGAGGAGGTCGAGTACGCCGACATCGCGAGATCCGTGGGCATCACGGAGTCGACCGTGCGCACGCAGGTCGAACGGTTCTTCAAGCTGGTGAAGCCGCTGACGGACAGGTTCACCGACATGCGAGGAGGCGAACGATCATGACCGATCGTCACCACGACGCCACCCGCGAGCTGGTCCGGCGCGCGCACGAGGCGGATCCGGCGCCTGTCCGGCTCGACACCGCGGCGGGGCTGGCCGCTCTCCTCGACCGTGCCGGGAACGCCGGCGAGGCCGCCGCCGGGTTCGATCGTGCGCGGGACGCCGGCGGAACCCGGCAGGCGCTCGCACGCACGTGGGCGTACCGGCTGAGCGGCGTGCCCGGCGCTGTGCCGCCGGAGAGCGAGCTCGGAGCGGGGTCGAGGGCGAGGAGCACCGCTGAGGCGTGGTTCGACGAGGTGGTCATGTCGTCGAGGAGCGGAGTTCTGCTCGTCGGGCCGGACGGACGGTTGCTGCGCGCGAACGAGGCGGTCGGCGACGTCCTCGGCCGCGGACCGGACGAGCTGGCCGGGCTGTCGCTGCTCGAACTCGCGGCACCGGACTCGATGGAACCGCTCCGCGCCGTGCTGTCACAAGTGCGCGATGGCACGTCCGGCCGTTTTCGGCAGAGGCTGCGGATGGCGGGTGCGGGTGGCGAGGCGGTACCGGTCTCGCTCGCCGTGTCACTGCTCCGCGGTGCTGCGGACGAGCCCGGTCACCACATCGTGGTGATCGAGGGTGACACGGAGCCGGAACCGCCGCCGGACGCGTTCGGCGGGCAGCCGCGGTACGACCCGCTCACCGGGCTGCCGGACCGGACGGCCTTCAGCGCTCGCCTCGGAGCGGTGCTGCGCGGAGCCGATCGGCGGCACGGCATCACGCTGTTCCACCTGGGCCTCGACGGGTTCGACCTCGTGTGCGACGCCCTGGGTCGCCACGCCGGTGATGCGCTCCTGCGGCACGCCGCGCAGCGGTTGGAATCGATCATGGCGCGGGAGAGCGCGGTGGTGGCGCGGCTGGGCGACGGCGAGTTCGGGGTAGTCGTGGAGAACTCCTCGCAGACGCCGGGCATCGCGGCCGTCATGGACGAGATCGGTGCCCACCTCGCCGAACCGGTCTACGTGGACGGCAACGGCCTCGCGGTGTCGGTGAGCGCGGGGGTCGTGCACCTGCCGCCGCACGACATCGATCCGGCGGAGCTGTTGTCCGCCGCAGGCTCGGCGCTGCGCAGGGCCAGGTCGGCCGGGCGTGGGCAGTGGCGCCTCTTCCACCCCGGTCAGGCCGCGGACGACCGGCTCGACCAGGCGCTCGCCGTCGTCATGCCCGGTGCGTGGGAGAGCGGCCAGATCGGTGTCCGCTACCGGCCGGTGCGGAGCCTGCGCCTCGACGTACTGGTGGCGGTCGAGGCCGAGCTGTGCTGGGAGCACCCCGGTTTGCCCGAACCGCTGCCGCACGGCAGGTGCGCGGCGCTGGCCGAGCGGACGGGTCTCGTCCTCGCGCTGGGGGAGTGGCTGCTCCGGCTCGCCTGCGGCGAGGTGCGGCGGTGGTGGGGCAGGCAGCCCGGCGGACCGCTGGCCGTGCGGCTGACCGCGCACCAGGCGACCGACGCGACCCTGGTCAGGCGCGTCGAGCGGGCGTTGGACGAGACCGGGTTCGAAGCACACCGGCTGATGCTGAGCATGCCGGCGGGCGCCCTGTCCGAAAGCGACGCCGTGGACAACCTGACAACGCTGGCGGGTGTGGGCGTCTACACGATGCTCGACGACTTCGGGCTGGGGCCGTGGGAGGTGGCTGCCGTGCAGGACCTGCCGGTGGCCTGCGTGCGACTTCGGCGCGGCCTGTTGCCGGGCAGGGCACCGCACGTGACGACGCTGCTTTCGCTGCTGCACCAGGAAGGGGTGGCGATCGCGGTGGACGGGATCGACTCGGCCGAGATCGCCGGGTGGTGGCGCGACGCGGGCGCCGACTTCGGTGCCGGCGACTTCGTCGGCACCGCCATCGCGCCCGCGCGGCTGGGAGAGCTGCTCGAACTGCGGTGACGGGCTGGTCGGCGCCGTGCGGGAACGACACCTATGTAGGCTTTCCCGCATGTCCGTCGCGGTCCGTGTCATCCCCTGTCTCGACGTCGACCGCGGCCGGGTGGTGAAGGGCGTGAACTTCACCAACCTCGTCGACGCGGGCGATCCGGTCGAGCTGGCCAGGGCGTACGACGCCGAGGGCGCCGACGAGCTGACGTTCCTCGACGTGACGGCGTCGAGCGGCGACCGCGAGACGACGTACGACGTGGTGCGCCGCACTGCCGAGCAGGTGTTCATCCCGCTCACGGTCGGTGGCGGCGTGCGCAGCCCCGAGGACGTCGACAAGCTGCTGCGCGCGGGCGCGGACAAGGTCAGCCTCAACACGGCCGCCATCGCCCGGCCGGAGCTGCTGCGGGAGTGCTCGGAGCGCTACGGCGCGCAGTGCATCGTGCTCTCGGTCGACGCCCGGCGCTTGCCCGGCGGCACCGGCTTCGAGGTCACCACGCACGGTGGCCGCACCGGCACCGGCATCGACGCGGTGGAGTGGTCGGCGCGCGGTCAGGAGCTGGGCGTCGGCGAGATCCTGCTGAACTCGATGGACGCCGACGGCACCAAGGCCGGGTTCGACCTCGAGCTCATCGAGCTGGTGCGGCGCGAGGTCGACGTGCCGCTCATCGCGAGCGGCGGCGCGGGCGCGGTCGGCCACTTCCCGCCGGCGGTCGCCGCCGGCGCCGACGCCGTGCTGGCCGCCAGCGTGTTCCACTTCGGGCAGCTCCGCATCGGCGAGGTCAAGGACGGCCTGCGCCAGGCGGGCGTCGTGGTGCGGTGAAGCCCGTCGAGGTGCGGGTCGCCTCGGCGGTCGCGTTCGGCGGGGCACTGGTGTTCCTGGTGGTGGGGCTGGTCCTGTGGCGCTCGACGGGCGACGCGGACGTGCTGAAGCTGCCGTCGTTCACCGCAGCGGTGGAATTGGCCGTGGCCGCGGCGTTGTTGTTGCGCATGCGCGTCATGCACTACCCGGCGATGATCGTGTTCATCCTCGTCGCGCTGCTGCACCTCGTGATCACACTGGCCGACGGACCGGCGTGGACCCGCGCCGCGTCCGGCGTGCTGGCCGCAGTGCACCTCTACGGCGTGGTCCTGCTGAACACCGGACCCGCTCGCGAACACCTGGGAGGACCCCGTTGAGCAGCCCGCTCGATCCCGCCGTCTCAGCGCGGCTCAAGCGCACCCCGGACGGCCTGGTGTGCGCGGTCGCCCAGCAGCGCGGCACCGGCGAGGTGCTCATGGTGGCCTGGATGGACGACGAGGCCCTGCACCGCACCCTCACGACCCGCCGCGCGACCTACTACTCGCGCAGCCGCCGGCAGCTGTGGGTGAAGGGCGAGACCTCGGGCCACACCCAGTACGTGCACGAGGTGCGGCTGGACTGCGACGGCGACACGCTGCTGCTGGTCGTCGACCAGGTGGGCGCCGCCTGCCACACGGGCGACCGCACGTGCTTCGACGCCACGGTGCTGCTCGCCGACGCGTGAGGGGCTAGTTGTCGATCTCGCCGGTGAGGTAGCGCTGCATGTTCGGCGCGATCGCCTTCACGAGGGTGTCGGGGTCGGTCGAGGCCAGCGGTTCGAAGCGGACCACGTAGCGGACGATCCCGAGCCCGACGAGCTGCGTGGCGCACAGGGTGGCGCGCAGCTCCCGCTGCTCGGCGCCGATCGCGGCGAGCAGGTTCTTGAAGATCGCGTTGATGAAGAACGACTTCAGCGCGTCCGCCACCTCCTGCTGGCTGGTGACGCTGCGGATCAGCGCGGCGAACGTGCCGCCGCCGTTCGCGTCCCAGACGGTGACGAAGGTGCGGATGATGCGTTCACCCGCCTGCTCCACCGGGCCGTCGAGCAGGCGCTTGAGGATCTCGGACGGGTCGAACGGGAGCTGCAGCACCGACTGGGCGAACAGGCCCTCCTTGCCGCCGAACCAGTGGTTGACCATGGCGGCGTCCACGCCGGCCCTGGCGGCGATCGCGCGGACGGTCGCGCCGTCGTAGCCCTTCTCGACGAAGGCCTCGCGCGCGGCGGCGATCAGCGCGGACCGCGTGTCCTCGCCCGCGGCGCGGCGGCCTCGGCGTTTCTGGTTCACTTGCTCCACACGGGTCATATTTCAACACATGTTGAATTTATGCAACAATGCGACCATGGTGAGCGTCATCGGGGCTGTGGCCGCCGCTGGTCTGGGGGCCGTGAGCCCCACGCGTGAGGAGTTCCGCGAACTCGCGGTCAACCGCCGGGTCATCCCGGTGGTGCGCAGGCTGCTCGCGGACGCGGAGACCCCGGTCGGCCTCTACCGCAAGCTCGGAGCGGACCGGCCTGGCACGTTCCTGTTCGAGTCCGCGGAGAACGGGCGCTCCTGGTCGCGGTGGTCGTTCATCGGCGTGCGGTCCTCGGCCGCCCTCACGGCGACCGGCGGCGAGGCGTTCTGGACGGGCACGCGCCCGGTCGGCCTGCCCGACGGCGGTGACCCGATGCAGGCGCTGCGCGAGACCATCGAGGTGCTGCGCACGGACCCGCTGCCCGGTCTCCCGCCGTTGACCGGTGGCATGGTCGGCTACATCGGCTACGACGCCGTGCGGCGGCTGGAGCGGCTGCCCAGCATCGCCGAGGACGACCTGAAGCTCCCCGAGCTGGTCATGCTGCTCGCGACGGACCTGGCCGCGCTCGACCACCACGAGGGCACCGTCACGCTCATCGCGAACGCCATCAACTGGGACGACTCCCCGGAGCGCGTCGACGAGGCGTACGAGGACGCGGTGCGCCGCCTCGACGAGATGACGACGGCGCTGCACACGTCCGCGCCGCCGACCGCCGCGGTCTTCTCGCGGCCCAAGCCGGAGTTCCGGCGCCGCCGCTCGCAGGCGGAGCACTTCGCCGCCGTCGAGAAGGCCAAGGAGGCCATCCGGGCGGGCGAGGCGTTCCAGATCGTCGTGTCGCAGCGGTTCGAGATCGAGACGGAGGCCGACGCGCTCGACGTCTACCGGGTGCTGCGCACGACGAACCCCAGCCCGTACATGTACCTGCTGCGCCTCGACGGCTTCGACATCGTGGGCTGCAGCCCCGAGGCGCTGGTCACGGTGCGCGACGGCAAGGCGACCACGCACCCCATCGCGGGCACCCGCTGGCGCAGCGAGGACCCGGAGGAGGACGCCCTGCTCGAGAAGGACCTCCTCGCCGACCACAAGGAACGCGCCGAGCACCTGATGCTCGTCGACCTCGGCCGCAACGACCTGGGCCGCGTCTGCAAGCCGGGCTCGGTGAACGTCGTCGACTTCTTCAAGGTCGAGCGGTACAGCCACGTCATGCACATCGTGTCGACCGTGACCGGTGAGCTGGCCGAGGGCAAGACGGCCTACGACGCGGTCGCCGCGTGCTTCCCGGCCGGCACGCTGTCCGGTGCGCCCAAGCCGCGCGCGATGGAGCTGATCGAGGAGCTGGAGCCCACGCGGCGCGGCCTGTACGGCGGCGTCGTGGGCTACTTCGACTTCGCGGGCGACGCGGACACCGCGATCGCCATCCGCACGGCCCTCGTCCGCGACGGGGTGGCGTACGTGCAGGCAGGCGGCGGCATCGTGGCGGACTCGGACCCGCTGGCCGAGGACAACGAGTGCCTGAACAAGGCGGGCGCGGTGCTGGCCGCGATCGCCACCGCGCAGACGATGGCGCCGGCCGTTGACCGGTAGCCGTCCACTGTGGATCGCCGCGCTCCTGCTCGTGGGCGCGGCGGGTGCCTTCTGGGGCGCGGGAACGGTGCCGGTCGCGCTGCTCTGCCTCGCGTCCGTCGCGGCGGTCGTCGCGCTGAGCGGCGCGGCGCGCCGGGTCCTGGGCGCGCTGCTGGTCGTCGTCGGCATCGCCGCCGCGTTCTCCGGCCACTGGCTCGCGCTCGCCGGTGGCGTGCTCGTGGCGGGCTCCGGCGCGCTCCAGGTGGCTCTCGGGGCCCGGATGCCGAAGATCGGTGTGGGCGGGCAGAAGGCTCGTGCGCACGAGCCCGAGACCGACATGTGGCGCGCTTTGGAGCGTGGCGACGATCCCACCGACGACAGGACCCCCGGCGGACATTCCTCGAACGAGTGAAGATCATTCATCCGCATTCACGCATGTGACACGTGCACGACCTCGGTTAGCTGCGTGGACACCGAACCCCCGGTGGCGAAGGCGTTACTCCGCCGGGGTTAGCATCCCCGTAGCGGGAAGGGGAGCAAGACTGTGACGGTTCTCGAGTCGATCCTCGAAGGTGTGCGTGAGGATCTCGCCGCTCGCGAGGCTCAGTTGTCCTTCGACGTCGTCAAGGAGCGCGCGGCCAAGGCTGCCCCTCCGCTCGATGTGATGTCGGTGCTGCGCGGGCCGAACGTGGGTGTCATCGCCGAGGTCAAGCGCCGCAGCCCCTCCAAGGGCGCGCTGGCGGAGATCCCGGAGCCGGCCGAGCTCGCGGCCTCGTACGAGGCCGGCGGCGCGTCGGTGATCAGCGTGCTGACCGAGCAGCGCCGCTTCGGCGGGTCGCTGGCGGACTTCGACGCCGTCCGCAGGGCGGTCAAGATCCCGTTGCTGCGCAAGGACTTCATCGTGTCGCCCTACCAGGTGCACGAGGCGCGCATGCACGGCGCGGACCTGGTGCTGCTGATCGTGGCCGCGCTGGAGCAGAACGCGCTGGTGTCGCTGCTCGACCGCGTCGAGTCGCTCGGCATGACGGCCCTGGTCGAGGTGCACACGGCCGAGGAGGCCGACCGCGCCCTGGAGGCGGGGTCGTCGGTCATCGGGGTGAACGCGCGCAACCTCCACACGCTGGAGGTCGACAAAGACGTTTTCGGCAGGATCGCTCCGGGACTACCCTTCGAGACGATCAAAATCGCCGAATCGGGCGTGACCGGCCCCGGCGACCTGATGGCTTACGCCGGTGCGGGCGCTGACGCGGTGCTCGTCGGTGAAAGCCTCGTGACCAGCGGCGACCCCAAGGCCGCCGTGAACAAGCTGGTGACCGCCGGCTCGCACCCCGCGTGCCCCCGGCCCAGCCGATAACAGCGCTAGAGGAGCTACCCGATGGGCCAGTTCACGCCCACGCCGCACGATCCCGACGCACGTGGCCACTTCGGCCCGTGGGGTGGCCGGTTCGTCCCGGAGGCCCTGATCGCGGCGGTGGACGAGCTGGCGGCCGAGTACGACAAGGCGCGGCTGGACCCGGACTTCGTCGCCGAGTTCCAGCGGCTGCTGAGGGACTTCGCGGGCCGTCCGTCCCTGCTGACGGAGGCCGCGAAGTTCGCGGAGCACGCCGGCACGCGGGTCTTCCTGAAGCGCGAGGACCTGAACCACACTGGCTCGCACAAGATCAACAACGTGCTCGGCCAGGCGCTGCTGACCAAGCGCATGGGCAAGAAGCGCGTGATCGCCGAGACCGGCGCGGGCCAGCACGGCGTCGCGACGGCCACCGCCTGCGCGCTGCTGGGCCTGGACTGCGTCGTCTACATGGGCGAGGTCGACACCGAGCGCCAGGCGCTGAACGTCGCCCGCATGCGCCTGCTCGGCGCCGAGGTCATCCCGGTCAAGTCCGGCTCGCGCACGCTGAAGGACGCGATCAACGAGGCGTTGCGCGACTGGGTCACCAACGTCGACGAGACGCACTACCTGCTCGGCACGGCCGCGGGCCCCCACCCGTTCCCGCTGCTGGTGCGCGACTTCCACCGCGTGATCGGCATCGAGGCGCGCGAGCAGGTCCTGGAGAAGGCGGGCCGCCTGCCCGACGCCGTCGTCGCCTGCGTCGGCGGCGGGTCGAACGCGATCGGCATCTTCCACGGCTTCATCGACGACGCCGACGTCCGCCTGATCGGCATCGAGCCCGGCGGCTCCGGCCTGGACAGCGGCAGCCACGGCGCCACGCTGACCGCCGGCACGCCCGGGTCGCTGCACGGCGCGATGTCGTACGTGATGCAGGACGAGGACGGCCAGATCACCGAGGCCCACTCGATCTCCGCCGGGCTCGACTACCCCGGCGTCGGCCCTGAGCACTCGCACCTCAAGGACATCGGCCGCGCCGAGTACTTCCCGGTCACCGACGCCGAGGCGATGGAGGCGTTCGCGCTGCTGTCGCGCACCGAGGGCATCATCCCGGCGATCGAGTCCTCGCACGCGCTCGCGGGCGCGCTGAAGCTCGGTCCGTCACTCGGTGAGGACGGCCTGCTGGTCGTGAACCTCTCCGGCCGCGGCGACAAGGACATGGACACGGCCGTGGAGTACTTCGGCCTCGCTGACGGGGGTCGGGCCTGATGTCGCTGGCAGACGTTTTCGCCACCGCGCGCGCCGAGTCGCGTGCCGCTCTCATCGGCTACCTGCCCGCGGGGTACCCGACGATCTCCGGGTCCCAGCACCACCTCCGCTCGATGGTGGAGGCGGGCTGCGACCTGGTCGAGGTCGGCCTGCCGTTCTCCGACCCGGTGATGGACGGCCCCACCATCCAGGCCGCCGCCGAGCAGGCGTTGTCGGCGGGCTTCCGCGTGCGCGACCTGTTCGACGTGGTCTCCTCCGTGTCCGAGGCCGGCGGGCGCGCGGTCGTCATGACGTACTGGAACCCCGTGCTGCGGTACGGCGTGGACGCGTTCGCCCGCGACCTCGCGTCCGCCGGTGGCCTCGGGATCATCACCCCTGACCTCGTGCCGGACGAGGCCGACGACTGGATGGCGGCTTCGGCCGCGCACGGCCTGGACCGCACCTTCCTGGTGGCGCCGTCGTCCACCGAGGAGCGCATCGCGATGACCGCGAAGGCGTCCTCCGGCTTCCTGTACGCCACCGCCGTCATGGGCGTGACCGGTGCTCGTGACGTCGTGTCCTCCGCCGCCCCCGCGCTGGTGGCACGGGTCCGTGAGCACACCTCGCTCCCGGTCGGCGTCGGGCTGGGCGTGCGGTCCGGCGCGCAGGCCGCCGAGATCGCCGGGTTCGCGGACGGCGTCATCGTCGGATCCGCGTTCGTGTCGGCGGTGGCGGAGGGCGAGGGCGCGGTCCGCGCTCTGGCCGCCGACCTGGCCGAGGGCGTGCGCTCGGCCGCCGCCACCGTCTGACGTTCACCGTCCGGCGCCGTTCTCCTGCGAGCCGCTCGGCCTTCGGGCCGGGCGGCTCTTGCTCGCTTGGAGCTCCTCCAAAGGATGACGGGAAATCGAACGCCTGATCGAGTGAACCCGCGGCTGATCGGGGCACAACTCCCTCCGAGAGCCGGTCTGACCTGCGATCGTCTCGTCATGCACCAGCCAGCCACTCGTCCGGCGTGCCACACTGGTACTCGCCGGGCGGTTTTCGGAGGTGATGCCCTGTGGCAGCTCCAGCAGAAGCGGCACCAGCCGACTACCTGCTGCCGAGGCACGTGGGCCCTTGGTCGCTCGACGACGTCCTGTCGTTGCCCGAGGACAACAGCCAACGCATCGAGCTCGTCGACGGGATGCTCCTCGTGAGCCCGCTGGGGTCCTACCGGCACCAGAACCTGGTGTTCGACGCCGCGGCCGCTTTGCGCGCCGCCTGCCCGGACCACCTCCAGACCACGATCGAGCTGAACGTCCTGCTCTCCAGCGGGCGTCTGGTGATCCCCGACTTCACGGTCGTGACGCCCCGGGAAGCGGGAGTCATGTTCCCGGTCTCCGACGTGGTGCTCGTCGGTGAGGTGTTCTCACCGAGCACGCGGCTCAACGACGAAGGCCTGAAGCGCAGCCTGTACGCCAAGGCGGGCATCGCGTACTACCTGATGGTCGACCCGGAGCCACGCGTCGTCGAGGCGACGTTGCTGGAGTTGCAGGGTCCCCAGTACGTCGAGATCGCGAGGAGCGTGAACGGCGTCCTGGAGATCGAGCGGCCGTTCCCGGTCACCATCAAGTTCTAGCCGTAGAGCCACTCCAGTCGTTCGTGCAGGTCAGCAGGGGTCCACGAGGCGAACATCGCGTCACGGGCCGCGGCAGCCCCACCGGCTGGGTGGTAGACCTCCCGACCCATCAACCGTGAGGCGTGGTGGACGCGCGCAGTGCGTGAGCGACGCATGGACGCATACAGCGCAAAAGAGCCAACCACGTCCCGGGAGTTGAACACGGAGGAGAGGCACACGGCGTCCTCCAACGCCTGACAGGCGCCCTGGGCGGCGTACTGCAACACGGGATGGGCGGCGTCGCCGAGCAGCACGACGCGCGAGTCCTGCCAGTTCGGGATCGGCGGGCGGTCGCACAGCACCCACGCCCGCCACTCGTTGGCGAGCTCCATGATCCGCGCAGCGTCGTCGCACAGCGGCTCGAAGTGCTTCATCACCTCGGCGTGCTCGACGGGTTTGCCGGTCATGGGCTCGGTGGCGCCGTTGTCCGTGGTGGCCACGAGGTTCACGTACCGCCCGCCGGCGATGACGTACCACACGACGTGATAGCGCGGTCCGGCCCAAAGCGTGACGACGTTCTCCTTCAACGAGCGCGGTACGTCCTGGGCGGGGATGACGGCGCGGAAGGTCGTGTGCCCGGACACCGGTGGATCCCCGTCGCCCACGAGCTGCCGCCGCACCGCGGACCGCAGTCCGTCGGCACCCACCATCGCCGCACCGCGCACCGGATCACCCGACCGCAGCACCGCCGTGACGCCGCCGGCGTCCTGCCGGTAGGCCTCGACACCGCTGTTGACCCGGAGCTCGACGAGCTCGTGGTTCTGGCAGGCGTCGAGCAACGGCGTGAGCACGTCGTTGCGGTGCACCACCGCGTACGTCCCGAACCGCCGCTGGAAACCCTCGTCGAGCGGCAGCCCGGCGATCTTGCGCCCGGAGATCCCGCACCGCAGCCGCAGCTCGTCGACGTGCACGGCCCGCGACCGCACCACCGCCCCCACGCCCAGGGAGTCGAGCATGCGGAACCCGTTGGGCCCGATCTGGATGCCCGCACCGACCTCCTCGAACACCGCCGCGGCCTCGAGGACCGTCACGCGCTGCCCGGCCCTGGCGAGCCCGAGCGCCGTCGCCAGGCCGCCGATACCGCCGCCGACCACCAGTACCGTCATGCCCGACCTTCCGCGCGTCCGTCACAGGCGTGTCCGAGTATCTCGGGCCGGCGATCACGAAGCCCCTAAGGTCGCCGGGCTCGGTAACGATCGAGCGTCCGGGCGAGCCGCGCACGGGCTCACCGGTACGGTGGTCGACGTGTTGAACGGGTTGAACGCCGTCCTGGCCACGATCCCGAGCCCAGACCGTGGTGTTTGGTATCTCGGTCCGCTCCCCATCAGGGCCTACGCGCTGTGCATCATCGCCGGCATCATCGTCGCCATCTGGTGGGGTGAGCGCCGCTGGGTCGCCCGTGGCGGCATCAAGGGCGAGGTCACCGACATCGCCGTGTGGGCGGTGCCGTTCGGCCTGGTCGGCGGCCGGCTCTACCACGTCATCACGGACAACCAGAAGTACTTCGGGCCGGGCAAGGACCCGCTCGCGGCGCTGGAGATCTGGAACGGTGGCCTCGGCATCTGGGGCGCCATCGCGCTGGGTGGCGTGGGTGCGTGGATCGCGTGCCGGCGCAGGGGCATCCCGCTGCCCGCCCTGGCGGACGCGCTCGCGCCCGGCATCGTGGTGGCGCAGGCCATCGGGCGGCTCGGCAACTACTTCAACCAGGAGCTCTACGGCGGCGACACGACGTTGCCGTGGGGCCTGGAGATCTACCGCCGCGTCACGCCGGAGGGGCGTGAGGACGCGCTGGCCGGCGTCGCGATCGACCACACGCCGATCCAGGTCGTGCACCCGGCGTTCCTCTACGAGCTGCTGTGGAACCTCGGTGTCGCCCTGCTGATCGTGTGGGCGGACCGGAAGTTCCGGCTGGGCCACGGGCGGGTGTTCGCGCTCTACGTCGCCGGGTACACGGCCGGTCGGTTCTGGATCGAGCTGATGCGCACCGACGAGGCGACGCTGGTCTTCGGCACGCGCGTGAACGTGTTCGTGTCGGCGGTGGTCTTCCTCGGCGCGGTCGCCTACTTCGTCATCGCCCGGTCCCGCGGTGGGCGTGAGGACGTCGCGGCGCTGCGGAGCACCGCGGAGCCGGTGGAAGCCGCCGAGGGGGAGGCCCCGGCGAAGGCCGACGTCGTGGAGGCGAGCGACGAAGGCGCCGAGAAGAAGAACTCCCCGGAGTCGGTCAAACCGGAGTGATCTGTGCGCGTGCTCGTCGTCGAGGATGACGACCGGGTGGCCAGGGGCCTGCTGACCGCGTTGCGGCACGCCGGCTACGAGGTGCATCGGGTGGCCACGGCCGCCGACGCGCTGCGTGCCGCGCCCGCCGACGTGGTGCTGCTCGACCTCGGTCTGCCCGATGGCGACGGCCTGGACGTGCTGCGCGAGCTGCGGCACCGTCCGGGCACCGCAGTCATCACGGTGACGGCCCGCGGTGAGGAACGCGAGCGCGTGCTCGGCCTGCGCGCGGGCGCCGACGACTACGTGGTGAAGCCGTTCGGCACGTCCGAGCTGCTCGCGCGCATCGAGGCGGTCCTGAGGCGCACCCGCACCCACCGCGCCGGTCCGGAGAGCGACGGCCCGGTGCGGGTGGGCCCGCTGCGGCTCTCGGCGTCGACGCGGGCCGTCACGCTGGACGGCGTGCCGCTGTCGTTGACCCGCAAGGAGTTCGACCTGCTCGCCCTGCTCGCGACGCGGGCGGGCGAGGTGGTGAGCCGCGACTTCATCGTGGACCAGGTCTGGCAGGCGCACTGGGAGGCGCCGTCGCGGACGCTGGACACGCACATCGCGGCGTTGCGGGGGAAGCTCGGCGAGCACGTCAAGATCGAGACCGTCCGGGGTGTGGGGTACCGGCTCGCCACGTGACGAGCGTCCGAAAGACATCCACAGGCCGGTGCGGAACAATCTCCGCTGATGCTCCGCCGACTGCTCGTCATCACCGTTCCGCTGCTCGTCGCCCTGGTCGCGGCGCTCGGCATCCCGTTGGCGTCCGCGGTGGTGCAGCGCGAGACGCAGACCACCTACCTCGACCGCCTCGGTGACGCGAGCCGGTTCGCCTCGCTCGGCGAGAGCGCGCTGCAGTCCGGCCGGCTGGAGGCCCTCAGCCAGGAGATCCAGCGCTACGACCACCTCTACGACATCCCCGTCGCGCTCATCAGCGCCGACAAGGGGATCGTGCTGACGTCCCGGCAGGGGTTCGACCCGAGTGCCGATCCCGAGGTCACGCGAGCGCTCAACACCGCGCTGAACGGCGGTGTGCGGCCGGAGCCCGGCTACACGGGCTGGCCGTGGCGCACCGGGCCGCTGGTCGTCGTCGAACCGGTCGGGCGGGACAGCGAGGTCGTGGCCGCGGTGGTCACCATCTCGCCGACGCGCGGGCTGCGCACCGAGGTGCTGCGCCAGTGGGGGCTCATGGCGTTGGCGGGCCTCGCGCCGATGCTGGCCGTGGTCGCCGCCGCCTGGCCCATGTCGCGGTGGGTGCTGCGGCCCGTCAGCAGGCTCGACGAGGCCACCGCGGCGGTCGCCCAGGGCAACCTCGACGTGCGGGCGGACGAGGTGGGCGGGCCGCCGGAGCTCAGGAGGCTCGCGAAGAGCTTCAACACCATGGTCGACGTGGTCGGCAGGGCGCTGAACCGGCAGAGGGCGTTCGTCGCCGACGCCTCGCACCAGCTCCGCAACCCGCTGGCCAGCCTGCGGCTCGCCGTCGACAACCTCGAACCGCACGTGCGGGACGAGCACGGCAGGGAGGCCCACCAGATCGCCGTCGACGAGGCCGAGGAGATGGGCCGCGTGCTCGACACGCTCCTCGCGGCGACGCGGCTCGACAGCGCCCGGCGGACCGAGCCCGTCGAGATCGACCAGCTCCTCGCCACGCACCGGCCGGGCTGGCAGGCGCTCGCGAGCATGGCCGGGGTGCGGCTGCGGGTCGACGTGCCGGCGGGTCTCACCATGCAGGAGCCGCCGGGCGGGCTGGGCAGCGTGCTGGACGAGCTCGTCAGCAACGCCATCCGGCTCGCCGGCGCGAGCGAGGTCGTCGTCACCGGCAAGCCCGGCGAGCTGCACGTCATCGACGACGGCGACGGTCTCGGCGACGAGGAGCGGGAACTGGCGCTGCAGCGGTTCTGGCGCGCCACCAAGCACCAGAACATCGCGGGCACCGGGCTCGGCCTCGCGATCTGCGCCGAGCTCATCGAGTCGGCGGGCGGCACGCTCACGCTGCACGACGCCGGTCCCGGGCTGGACGCGAAGATCTCCCTCAGCGCTTCACGGAGCGGAACCAGCGCGTAGCGCCGTCGTGCAGCGGCACCTGGCCGGTGGCGATGCCGGTGCGGACGTTGATCCGCGACGCCTCCGGGTGCCCCTCCACGATCCGCGCCGTCTCGGTGAACACCGTGCGCGTCACGACCTCCACCACGTCCGCGCTCAGCGACTCGCGCGCCAGCAGCAGGTTCGGCACCGCGAACGTGCGGTTCGGCGGCACGCCCTCGTAGGTCGTGCTGGGGATGGTCGCCGGGATGTACGGGCCGGGGTGCGCGTCGGCCAGCGCCACCGCCTCGGCGGGGATGTCGACCAGCCGCACGTCCCCCTCCAGGTCGGTGATCGCGGGCGTCGGGATGCCGGTCAGCGCCAGCATCGCGTCGAGTGACCCCTCGGCGACGCGGCGTGAGGCCTCCGCGTGCGCCATGCGTTCGTCCACCGCGGACACGCGGAAGAACTCCAGCATCCGCTTGGCGGTGAACTCCGTGCCGGAGCCGGTGGGCCCCACCGAGATCCGCTTGCCGGCGAGGTCGGCGAAGGTCCGGATCGGCGACGCCGCCGGCACGGCGATCTGCAGGAAGCTGTCGTAGAGCCTGCCGACCGCGCGGACGCTCTGCGGGTCGTCGATCGGGTCCAAAGAGGACAGCGCGAGCTGCGCGTGACCGGAGCGCAGCAGTTGCAGGTTCTCCACCGACGCGGCGGTCGGGATGGCGGTCACCTTCGTGCCGGGGAACTGCTCGGCCAGCGCGGCCGCCAGCGCTCCGCCGACCTCGCGGAAGACGGCGCCCTCCGGACCGGTCGCGAGCACCAGCTCGGCGGGTGCCTCGACCCTGCGCGGGGTGCACCCCACCAGTGCGAACGAGGCCCCTACCAGAAGGGTGCGACGGCTGAGCGACACCGGCGAAGCCTAGCTGTTACGTCAGGGCTGTCTGAAGTTTCCGGACGTCGCCTTGTCGGGGTGCGTGGCGCGGCTCACCCTCCTACCCAACGCGATGTTCGAGGAGGAACAGTGGCGACCACCACCACAGGCCGCAAACCGATCTACAGGCACCTCTACTTCTGGGTGCTGGTCTCCATCGTGCTCGGCGCGGCGGTCGGCTTCCTGTTCCCGAAACAGGCGTCCGAGATGAAGTGGCTCGCCGACCTGTTCGTCAACCTCGTCAAGGTCGTCATCGCGCCCACCATCTTCGCGACGATCATCGTCGGCATCGCGGGGCTGGGGAACCTCGCCAAGGCGGGCGGGCTCGCACTGCGGACCATCCTGTACTTCACCGCGATGACGACGGTGGCGCTCGCCATCGGCCTGCTCGTCGTGAACATCGTGCAGCCGGGTCACCACGGCGGCGAGATCACGCTGAACGCGAGCCAGGCCGACGCCACGCTGAAGTCCGCCGCGAGCGCGGAGACCGGCGTCACCGGCTTCATCCTGAGCCTGGTGCCGAAGTCGTTCGTCAGCGCGTTCACCGACGGCCAGCTGATCCAGGTGCTCGTCGTCGCGATCCTGGTGGCGGTCGCGGTGGCCGGCATGGGTGAGCGCGGCGCCAAGGTCGTCTCCGCGATGGAGACGCTGTCCAAGGTGATGTTCGGCATCATCAAGCTCGTCATGTACGTCGCCCCGATCGGCGCCTTCGGCGGCATCGCCTACACCGTCGGCAAGTTCGGCGGCAGCGTGCTCGGCAAGCTGCTCTGGCTGATGGGCTCGTTCTACGCCACGTGCATCGTGTTCATCGTCGTCGTGCTCGGGCTGGTGGCGAAGTTCGCGGGCTTCAACCTGCTGAAGTTCCTGCGCTACATCAAGGACGAGATCCTGATCGTGCTCGGCACGTCGTCGAGCGAGTCGGTGCTGCCGCGGATGATGGTCAAGCTCGAGGCGGCGGGCGCGCAGAAGTCGGTCGTCGGGCTCACCATCCCGACCGGCTACTCGTTCAACCTCGACGGCACCTGCATCTACCTGACCATGGGCGCGATCTTCATCGCCCAGGCCACCGGCCACGACGTGTCGATCGGCGTGCAGATCGGCCTGCTGCTGTTCATGCTGATCGCGTCGAAGGGCGCGGCGGGTGTCACCGGCGCCGGTCTGGTCACCCTGGCCGCCTCGCTGCAGGCCTTCGAGGCTCACTCGGCCATCCCCGCGGTCGGCATCGCGCTGATCGTCGGCATCGACCGCTTCATGTCCGAGGCCCGCGCCATCACCAACGTGATCGGCAACGGCGTGGGCTCCCTGGTCGTCGCCGCCTGGCAGAAGGCGCTCGACAAGGACCGCCTGCGCGAGGTGCTCGACAACCCGGACCTCGTCGACGTCGACGACCTGCTGGCGCAGCAGACCGGCGAGGGCGAGGACAAGAAGGAGCCGGTCGCGGCCCACTAGTGCGTCCGTGGCCGGGGGCGGCTCAGCGCGCCCCCGGCCACGTGACCAGACCTCCACGTATGCCGAGGTCCCCCGCTCCCGCCGCGTGCCGGGAGCAGGGGACCTCGTTCTCGTTTGGCAGGGAACAACTTCGGGGCGCGGAATGGACGGTGCGCGCACGGGTCAAAGTAGCCGAGGTGAGCGTCCGCTAACTGGGACGGCAGGCCGGTGACCAGCGAACGGAGTTGGTCACCCGGTGGATGCACTGCCAACTCGGGAATGTCACGCAACTCTCATCGGGCTGGCCGAAGTTGAACGTTCGGTTACGCTGGATCGGTCGTGACGAACGCCGGCGTTGGCCGCAATGTCGCTCCTCAGCGAGGAATCGTTACACATCCATGACCTAGATCACCCATTGGCGGGTGTCGCTGGGTTTCGCGGCTGTTAAAGTCGCGTCAACACGCGGGCCATCGTCGTCCCGTGCTCCCACCTGTTGGTACGAGGTCTGAGCACGAGGGACATCAGTTCTTTACGCGAGGACGACGAAGGAGGTCTGCGCAGTGATCTTCTCCGCCATCCCCGGCCCCCAGGGTCTCTACGACCCCGCTGACGAGCGCGACGCCTGTGGTGTCGCCATGGTGGCCGACATCCAGGGCAGGCGTTCCCACGGCATCGTGAGCGATGCCCTGACCGCGCTGGCGAACCTGGAGCACCGGGGCGCGGCCGGCGCCGAACCCACCTCGGGTGACGGTGCGGGCATCCTCCTGCAGCTACCGGACGAGTTCCTGCGCGCGGTCGCCGGGTTCGACCTGCCGGAACGCGGGCAGTACGCGGCGGGGATCGCCTTCCTCCCGTTCGAGCCGGAAGAACGCGCCGACGCGATGCGGCAGATCGAGCGCATCGCCGAGGAGGAGAACCTCGTCGTCCTCGGCTGGCGCGACGTGCCGGTCGACCCGGAGACGGCCGGCGTCGGCCCGACCGCGCTGTCGGTCGCGCCGCACTTCGCGCAGCTGTTCGTGAAGGGCACCCGGGACGAGGCGGGCATCGCGCTCGACCGCCTGGCCTTCTGCCTGCGCAAGCGGGTCGAGCACGAGGGCAGCGTCTACTTCCCGTCGCTCTCGTCGCGCACGATCGTCTACAAGGGAATGCTGACGACCGAGCAGTTGCCGGCGTTCTTCCCCGACCTGCACGACGAGCGCCTCTTCACGGCGATCGCGCTGGTGCACAGCCGGTTCTCCACGAACACGTTCCCCTCGTGGCCGCTCGCGCACCCGTTCCGGTTCGTCGCGCACAACGGTGAGATCAACACCGTGCGCGGCAACCGCAACCGCATGCGCGCTCGCGAAGCGTTGCTGGACAGCGATCTCATCCCCGGTGACCTCGCGCGCCTGTTCCCGATCTGCGACCCGGACGGGTCGGACTCGGCGAGCTTCGACGAGGTGCTGGAGCTGCTGCACCTCGGCGGCCGCAGCCTGCCGCACGCGGTGCTGATGATGATCCCGGAGGCGTGGGAGAACCACGCCACGATGGACCCGAAGCGCCGCGCGTTCTACCAGTTCCACGCGAGCCTGATGGAGCCGTGGGACGGCCCCGCCTGCGTCACGTTCACCGACGGCGAGATCGTCGGCGCGGTGCTCGACCGCAACGGCCTGCGCCCCGCCCGCTGGTGGCAGACCTCGGACGGCCGCGTCGTGCTGGCGTCCGAGACCGGCGTGCTCGACGTGCCGTCCGACCAGGTCGTCGCGAAGGGCCGCCTGCAGCCCGGCCGCATGTTCCTGGTGGACACCACCGAGGGCCGGATCATCGACGACGACGAGCTCAAGTCGCGGCTGGCCTCCGAGCAGCCCTACGACGAGTGGCTGCACGCCGGCCTGCTCGACCTCGCCGACCTGTCCGACCGCGAGCACGTGGTGCAGAGCCACGAGTCGGTCGTGCGCCGCCAGCTCACCTTCGGCTACACCGAGGAGGAGCTGCGGATCCTGCTCACGCCCATGTCGGTCACGGGCGCCGAGCCGCTCGCCTCGATGGGCACGGACACCCCGGTCGCGGCGCTCAGCCAGCGCTCCCGGCTGCTCTACGACTACTTCGTGCAGAACTTCGCGCAGGTGACGAACCCGCCGCTGGACGCGATCCGCGAGGAGATCGTCACGTCGGTCTCGCGCGTGATGGGCCCCGAGCAGAACCTGCTCGACCCCGGCCCGGTCTCGTGCCGCCACGTGACGCTCGACTACCCGGTCATCGACAACGACGAGCTCGCGAAGCTCATCCACATCAACGACGACGGCGACCTGCCGGGCTTCGCCTGCACCGTCCTCTCCGGACTGTACGAGGTGGACGGTGGCGGCGAGGCGCTCGCCGCGGCGGTCGAACGCGTCCGGCGCGAGGCCTCCGAGGCCATCGCGAACGGCGCGCGCACGCTGGTGCTGAGCGACCGCGACTCCGACCACCGGATGGCGCCGATCCCGTCGCTGCTGCTCGTCTCCGCGGTGCACCACCACCTGGTGCGCACCAAGGAACGCCTGCGCGTCGCGCTCGTCGTCGAGTCCGGCGACTGCCGCGAGGTCCACCACGTCGCCGCCCTGCTGAGCTACGGCGCCGCCGCGGTGAACCCGTACCTCGCCTTCGAGACGATCGAGGACCTGATCAGCCAGGGCGCCATCACCGGCGTGCCCGCGCACAAGGCGATCCGCAACTACGTCAAGGCGCTCGTGAAGGGCGTCCTGAAGATCATGTCGAAGATGGGCATCTCGACCGTCGGCGCCTACACCGCGGCGCAGATCTTCGAGGCGGTCGGCCTGTCGAACGACCTGCTGGACGAGTACTTCACCGGCACGCAGTCCAAGCTCGGCGGCGCCGGCATGGACGTGCTCGCCGAGGAGGTCGCGCTGCGCCACCGCCGCGCCTACCCGGACAACCCGACCGACCGCGCGCACCGCAGGCTCGAGGTCGGCGGTGAGTACGCCTACCGCCGCGAGGGCGAGCTGCACCTGTTCACGCCGGAGACGGTGTTCCTGCTCCAGCACGCCACGAAGACGCGCAAGGAGGACGTCTTCCGCCGGTACACGGCGGAGGTCGAGCGCATCTCGCGGCAGGGCGGCACGTTGCGCGGCCTGTTCAAGTTCCGCACCGAGGGCCGCACGCCGATCCCGATCGACGAGGTCGAGCCGGTCAGCTCGATCGTCAAGCGCTTCAACACCGGCGCCATGTCGTACGGCTCGATCTCGGCCGAGGCGCACGAGACCCTCGCCATCGCGATGAACCGCCTCGGCGGCCGTTCCAACAGCGGTGAGGGCGGCGAGGACCGCGAGCGCCTGTACGACCCGGCGCGGCGTTCCGCGGTCAAGCAGGTCGCGAGTGGACGGTTCGGCGTCACGAGCGAGTACCTCGTGAACGCCACGGACATCCAGATCAAGATGGCGCAGGGCGCGAAGCCCGGCGAGGGCGGCCAGCTGCCCGGCTTCAAGGTCTACCCGTGGGTGGCGCGCACGCGGCACTCCACGCCGGGTGTCGGCCTGATCTCGCCGCCGCCGCACCACGACATCTACTCGATCGAGGACCTGGCGCAGCTCATCCACGACCTGAAGAACGCGAACGAGCAGGCACGGGTGCACGTGAAGCTCGTCTCGTCGATCGGTGTGGGCACGGTCGCGGCGGGTGTCGCCAAGGCGCACGCCGACGTCGTGCTGATCTCCGGTTACGACGGCGGCACCGGGGCCTCGCCGATGAACTCGCTCAAGCACGCGGGCACGCCGTGGGAGATCGGCCTCGCCGAGACCCAGCAGACGTTGCTGCTCAACGGCTTGCGGGACCGCATCACCGTCCAGGTCGACGGTGCGATGCGCACCGGCCGCGACGTCGTGGTCGCCGCGCTGCTGGGCGCGGAGGAGTTCGGCTTCGCCACGGCGCCGCTGATCGTCGCGGGCTGCGTGATGATGCGCGTCTGCCACCTGGACACGTGCCCGGTCGGCGTCGCCACGCAGAACCCGGACCTGCGCGCCCGCTACACCGGCCAGGCCGATCACGTCGTGAACTTCTTCGAGTTCGTGGCGCAGGAGGCCCGCGAGCTGCTGGCGGAGCTCGGGTTCCGCACGATCGACGAGGCCGTGGGCCACGCCGAGCTGCTCGACAAGGACGAGGCGATCGAGCACTGGAAGACCGGGGGCCTGAACCTCGAGCCGGTGTTCGAGGTGCCGGAGACGCCGTGCCCGACGGCGAAGCGCAAGGTCCGCGACCAGGACCACGGCCTGGACAAGGCGCTCGACCGCACGCTGATCCAGCTCGCCGAGGCGGCGCTGGAGGACGCGCACCAGGTCACCCTGGAGCTGCCGGTCCGCAACGTCAACCGCACGGTCGGCACCCTGCTCGGCGCCGAGGTCACCCGCCGCTTCGGTGGCGAGGGCCTGGAGGACGACACGATCCGGGTGAAGCTGACCGGGTCCGCCGGCCAGTCGCTCGGCGCGTTCCTGCCGCGCGGCATCACGCTCGAGATGGTCGGCGACGCGAACGACTACGTCGGCAAGGGCCTGTCCGGCGGGCGGATCATCGTCCGGCCGCACGACGACGCGCCCTTCCGCGCCGAGGACCAGGTCATCGCGGGCAACGTGATCGGCTACGGCGCCACGTCCGGTGAGGTGTTCCTGCGCGGCCGCGTCGGCGAACGCTTCGGCGTGCGCAACTCCGGCGCGTTGCTGGTCGCGGAGGGCGTGGGCGACCACGCGTTCGAGTACATGACCGGTGGCCGGGCCGTGGTGCTCGGGCCGACCGGGCGCAACGTCGCGGCCGGCATGTCCGGCGGTATCGCGTACGTGCTCGACCTGGACCCGTTGTCGGTGAACCAGGAGATGGTGAATCTGCAGCGCCTCAGCGCCGAGGACCTGCGTTGGCTCAAGGACGCCGTCACCAGGCACCACCAGCTCACCGGTTCCGCGGTGGCTGCGTCGCTGCTCGGTGACTGGACCCGGCGAGCCGGTGCGTTCACGAAGGTCATGCCCGGCGACTACCAGCGCGTTCTCGAGGCCATGCGCCTCGCGCGCGCCGAGGGCCGGGATGTTGACGCGGCTGTCATGGAGGCGTCTCGTGGCTGATCCACAGGGTTTTCTGAAGCACTCCCGTTCCGACGCGCCGAAGCGCCCGAAGTCGGAACGCCTGCAGGACTGGAACGAGGTCTACCTCGAGCAGGATCCCGCGGAGCGGAACAACGCCGTGCGCACGCAGGCGACGCGGTGCATGGACTGCGGCATTCCCTTCTGCCACAGCGGAACGGCGGGCTGCCCGCTCGGGAACCTGATCCCCGAGTGGAACGACCTGGTGCGCCGCGGCGACTGGGAGCTCGCCTCGGAACGCCTGCACGCCACCAACAACTTCCCGGAGTTCACGGGCAGGTTGTGCCCGGCGCCGTGCGAGGCGGCCTGCGTGCTGGCGATCTCGCACGACGCGGGCGGCGCCGTCGCGATCAAGCGGGTCGAGGAGACCATCGCGGACGTGTCGTGGGAGAACGGCTACGTGCAGCCGGCCCAGGCGACGGTGTCCTCCGGCAAGCGGGTCGCCGTCGTCGGCTCCGGTCCCGCCGGGCTGGCCGCGGCGCAGCAGCTCACCAGGGCCGGCCACGAGGTCGTCGTGTACGAACGGGACGACCGGCTCGGTGGCCTGCTGCGGTACGGCATCCCCGAGTTCAAGATGGAGAAGAAGGTCCTCGACCGCCGGCTGGCGCAGCTCCGCCGCGAGGGCACGAAGTTCGTGACGGGCTGCGAGGTCGGCGTCGACATCACCGTCGAGCAGCTGCGGGCCGAGTTCGACGCGGTCGTGCTGGCCGTGGGCGCGCTGCGCGGCAGGGACGACAAGACCACCCCCGGCCGCGAGCTCAAGGGCGTGCACCTCGCGATGGACCACCTCGTGCCCGCGAACCGCGCGTGCGAGGGCGACGGCCCGTCGGAGATCTCGGCCGAGGGCAAGCACGTCATCGTCATCGGCGGTGGCGACACGGGGGCCGACTGCTACGGCACCGCGACCCGGCAGGGCGCGTTGTCGGTGACGCAGCTCGACCAGTACCCGATGCCGCCCTCGGTGCGCGACGACGAGCGCTCGCCGTGGCCGGTGTGGCCGCACATCCTGCGCACCTATCCGGCGCACGAGGAGGCGGGCGAACGCCGCTTCACCGTGGCGGTCAAGCGGTTCGTCGGCGATGACGACGGCCACGTGCGCTTCATCGAGCTGCAGCAGGTGCGCGTCGAGAAGGACTCGTCCGGCCGCCGTTCCGTGGTTCCGCTGTCCGACGAGATCGAGGTCCTGCCCGCGGACATGGTGCTGCTGGCGATCGGCTTCGAGGGCGTCGAGCACATGCGCCTGCTCGAAGACCTGGACATCTCGCTGTCCACACGCGGCACGATCTCGTGCGGCTCCGACTGGCAGACGACCGCTCCCGGCGTGTTCGTCTGCGGTGACGCGCACCGCGGCGCGTCGCTCGTGGTGTGGGCGATCGCGGAGGGCCGGTCCGTGGCCAACGCCGTGGACAAGTTCCTCACGGGGTCCTCGAACCTGCCCTCGCCGGTGATCCCGAACCAGCTTCCGCTCGCTGTGGTCTGACAACGGCGTCAGACCAGCGGGGAGCAGCATGACGCCCCGGCCGACAACGACGTCGGCCGGGGCGTTCGCCTTTCCCGCGATCGCCTTCCCGCGGGGGGATCGTGATCCCGCCGGCGGCGCGCGGTCCGGTGAACGACGAGCCCGGCATCAGGCGCCAGGCGTGCACGAGTCCCAGCCGACCTTCCGGCACGCCGCCCGCACCGGCTCGTAGACCGAGTCGTCGACTTTCGCGTAGCCCCACGCCGTCGCGTCCCCCACCGGGCACTCGCCCTGGCAGAAACCGTTGGCGCGCAAGTGGTCCGCGGTGGCCTTGGTCTGCAGCGCGGCCACGATCCGCTGCCGCAGCGGCTCCGGCAGGTCGTCCGCGACGGCGAGCGGCGCGCCGGGGATCAGCTCGGAGGTCCAGATCTTCTTCAACCTGCCCGGCTGGATCTGGCCGCGTTCCACGAGGTGGCGGTCGACCATCTCGTCGAACGCGAAGCCCGCCTCGCACTGCTCGTTCACCACGGCGAGCACCGCCGCCTCGTGGCCGCTGGTGAACACCGGCACGGTGTCGCGCACCGGGTCCAGCCCGGCTTCGCGCAGGGCGGCGCTCGGGAAGAGGAACCCGGACGTGGACACGCGGTCGGCGTAGCAGACGCGGTGGCCGCGCAGGTCGGCCAGCGAGCCGACGGGGGAGCCGGCCCTGACGATGCCGTAGCCGCGGTACGACGGTGTGGCGCCCTGCTCCTTGACCTGCGCGGACACCGGGGTGATGCGGGCGCCGCGCTCGCGGGCCACGACGTAGGACTGCGGGCCGAACGCGCCGATGTCGATCGAGCCGTCACGCATGCCGTCGATGAGCGCGTCGTAGGTGGTCGACTCCTGCACGCGGATCTCCACGCCGGTCTCGCGGCGCAGCATGTTGATGATCGGCAGGAACATCTGCTGGGTCGTGATCGAGCTCGCGGTGGGCGTGCCGCTGAACACGAGGACCTGCCGCTCGGGCGCCTCGTCGGGCGGGGCCGCCGAGCAGGAGGCGAGGAGCAGCACTGCGAGGAGGAGGCGGTTCATCGCTGATCTCCTGAACAGGTGTCGCGATAGGACAGTGCGGGGAGGTACTGCTGCCACTCGAGGTGGCTGAGGCCGCCTCCGGCCACCGCGCAGGCGCGGGCGACGGCGTCGTCGAGCAGGGCCATGTCCCACAGGACGGTGGTGCCGTCCGAGCCCGCGGTGGCGAGGACGGCTCCGCTGGGCGCGAAGGCCACGGAGTTCACCGCCATCCGGTGACCGTCGAGCCGGCGGCCGACCTGGCGGGGCTGGTTCGGGTCGGTGACGTCCCAGACGAGCGTGCCGCCGGTCGACGTGCCGACGGCGAGCTTCGTGCCGTCCGGGGCGAACGCCAGCGCGGAGACCTGCTTGTTCTGCCCGAGCGGCTGGCCGATCGGCAGGGGGTGGTCGGGATCGGCGACGTTCCACAGGATCGTCGTGCCGTCGGTGCTGCCCGCGGCGAACACCTTGCCGTCGGCCGAGAACGCCGCCGCGCTGATGCCGTTGTTGTGCCCCGCGAGCGTCGCGATCAGGGTCCTGGTCTTGACGTTCCACAGCTGGACGGTGTTGCGGTCGCCCAGGATCGCGTCCACGTCGCCGTGCTGCGCCAGGGAGTACAGCTTCGAGGGCCCGGCGCTCTCGTCGATCTTCCTGGGCTGCTGCGGGTAGCCGACGTCCCAGCGGATCCGCCGGTTGTCCGAGCCGGTCGTGACGAGCGTGGTGCCGTCCTCGAACGCGAGGGACTTCACGAGCATGCCGTGCCCGGTGAGCGGCAGCCCGATCCGGCGCGGCCGTTCGGCCATCTCCCACACGATCGCCGGCCCGTGGGTGCTGCCGGTGACGAGCCGCAGCCCGTCGGGGGAGTACGCGAGCGAGGACACCGCGCCCCGCTGGCCCACCAGCGGGTCGGCGAGCTGCCGAGGCTCCCCCGGCGAGCTGAGGTCCCACAGGACCGTGGTGGCGTCGTGGCTGCCGGCCGCCAGCACCGGTGCCGCCGGCGAGAACGCCACCGACGAGACGACGCCGATGTGACCGGTGAGCCGCGTGTGCGTCCGGCCGGCCAGGCCCCACAACGTCGTCACGCCGTCCGACCCGCCGGCGGCCAGCAGCGTTCCGTCGCCGTTGAACGCCACGGACGACACGGCCTTGCCGACGCCGTCGCTCAGCGGCTCGCCCGGCACGGGACGCGCGGGATCGCCGATGTCCCACACCACCACGGTGCCGTCGTGGCTGCCGGTGGCGAGCTTCGCCCCGGAGAACGCCACGGACGACACCCCGGCGCCCTGGCGCTGGAACGGCTCGCCGAGCCGCGCCGGGCGCGGACCGGCCGACCACAGCGAGGTGGTGCCGTCCGAGCGGCCGATCGCGAGCAGCGTCCCGGTCCGGTCGAACGCCACCGAGGTCACCGGAGGTCCGGACGCCAGGCGGTGGCGCCGTGACGTGTTCCCGGTGTCCCACAGCAGCACCGAGCCGTCCGAGCTGCCGATCGCCGCGAGACCGGGGGACAGCGCCACCGAGGTGACCGCCGCGCCGGTGCCGGACTCGCGGGCGAGCCACCGGGGTGTGCCCGTGAGGTCCCACAGGCTCGCGGTGCCGTCCGTGCCGCCGACGACAGCCATGTGCCCGGTGGGAGCGAACGCGACAGCGGACACCGTCTCACCGAACGAGCCGCCGTAGCGCGTGGTCAGCAACGTGTTGACCAGCTCGATGTTCGTGTCCGAGCTGGGCGCGAGGTCGTGCGCGGCCAGCCCGAGCCGCAACGCGAGCTGCGGTGAGGAGTTCCGCGCGACCTGCGCCTGGGCGACGAGTGCGCGTGCCGTCGCCGTGTCGCGTTCGTCGCTGGCGGTGCGCCACTGGAACGCGGCGAGGCCCGCCGCGCCGATCGCCGCCACGAGGAACACCGCCAGCCAGCTGACCGTGCGCCGCCGGTCGCGGCGGCGTTGCCCGCGCAGCACCTCGATCCGGGCGCGGCTCGCGGTGAGGAACCGGCGGGCGTCCGGGGAGAGGTCCTCGTCGGCCACCAGCGGTTCGATGGCGGCGAAGGTGTCCTCGTTGAGCAGCAGGTGGTCCGCGCACTGCCCCTCGGTCCACTGCGAGGCGTCCAGCTCGACCGACTGGGCCGCGCGCAGGCCGATCTGGCGTTCGTCGATCGCGTTGCGCAACGGCCGCCACTCGGTGAACAGCGCCTCGTGCGCCACCCCGATCCAGCGGCCCTGCTTGTCGCCGCTCGCGGTGAGCAGGCGGTGCCGGACGAACACCTCCAGCGCCTCCCGCGCGCCGGGGTCGAGCTGGGCCATGGTGACGCGCTTGCGGGTCGGCCTGCCGGTGTGGTCGAGGGTGGCGAGCGACGCGAGCCGGGAGAGCAGCTCCTCCCTGCTCAGCCCGGTCTCCGAGACGGCGCTGTCGAGGACGTCGTCGGCGTGGCGGGCCAGTGCGCCGTGCACGCCGCCCAGGTGCTCGTACCGCTCGCTCGACAGCGTGCCGCCCCTGGGCACGCCCATCGCCAGGTGTTGCAGCGTGAACGCGAGCAACGGCAGCGCCTCGCCGCTCGCGGTGTCCTCGACGAGCTGCGCCACGAGCTCGGGGTGCACCTTGAGCCCGGCGACCCGTGCGGGACCGGTGATCACGACGTTGAGCACCTCGCGGGCCAGCGGCGCCAGCACGTACCCGGCGATGTGCACGCCGCTCAGCTCGGGCAACGTCCGCAGGTCGTCGAGGAACTCCGACCGCAGCGTGGCGATCACCCGCACGTTGTCGCCGAGCGCGTCCCTGAGCAGGCTCACGACGACCTGGCGGTCCTTCTCGCCGGCGCGGGTGAAGAGCTCCTCCGCCTGGTCGATGGTGATCAGCAGCTTGCGGTCGTCGTCGACGAGCTCGCGGGCCACTCCGCGCAGCCCGTCGACGACGAGCCGGTCCCTGGTCTCCTGCAGGCTCCAGCCGAGGCCGACGCGGCCGGCGGTCTTGCGCACCGCGCGGGCGAGCGCGTCGAGCGGGTCGTTGCCCGGCAGCCACGGCGGCATGACGAGCCAGCGGGGGTCGTCCGCGAGCTGGGCCAGCAGCCCGGCCTTCACCAGCGACGACTTGCCGCAGCCCGACGGCCCGACGACGGTGAGCAGGCCGGGGCCGCGGCGCACCCGGCGGGCCAGCGCGCGGGTCTCCTGGTCGCGCCCGAAGAACACGGCGCTCAGCGACGTCGTGAACGCGTCCAGGCCGGGGAACGGCTCCTGGTCCTTCGCGAGCGTGCGGCCACCGGCGTCGAACTGCCGCAGCGCGTTCCGCAGGTGCTCGCGCGCGGTGGCGTGCGGGATGTGGTTGAGGTGGCCGATCAGCGGGTGGATCACGCCCTCGGTCTGCACGGGCAGCAGGAGGCAGCCCAGCGCGTCCGCGATGGCGACCTCGGCGTTGCACCAGCTCGACGCGACCGAGGCCTGGCTGATCACGCACACCACGGCGTCGGCCTTGCGCAGCTCGTGGTGCAGCCGTTCGCGCCACGCCTCGCCGACCCGGATCCCGTCCTCGGGGTGCACCTCCAGGAACGTCTCGTGGTCACCGTCGAGCCAGTCACGGATCTGCGTCGCGATCGCCACGTCCTGCGTCGCGTGGCTGATGAACACCCTTGCCACGACGGCCTCCTTTGGCATTCGGTCACCGATTGTGCAGATCCCGCTGGGATCGGGGGCCGGTTGTCCACTTATTGGCACATCTGCAACGCGGCAGGGTCACTCCCCGCATACGTACGTTTCCGTGAAATCAGAATCACTTTCGGGTGAATCTTGTGCGAGATGAGGGCGATCTTCGTCTCGTACATCGCGCAGGTTGTCCACTTCGAGCGAAACTGGTAGTCGTAGATCAACTCGGTCGGGGGGTGAACATGCGCAGCGTTCTGCTCGCGGTCGTCATCGCCCTGTGCGCTGTGCTGGCACCGGCCGTCACCTCCGTGTCGCTGGGCGCACCGCCGCCGAAGTCGAAGACCTCGGCTCCCAAGGAGGAAGCGCCCCGCGAGGAGCGCGAGCCGAGCCGGCTGCGGTTGCTCGTGGCTTCGGCCGAGCGAGCTTCCGCCGTGGCCAGGCCGTCGTACGTGACGGTGTTCGCGCCGCATGCCATGCCGAGCCTCGCCCTGATCTCCGCGGCCGAGCCGGCGGTGGTGTGGCGCACACCTCCCGCACTGCAGGTGTTCAGAAACTGATCGGTCCCCGCCGTCCGATCAAACCGAACACTTCTTCCCAGGCAGTGAGGGATTCCCATGGATTTCCATCGCTTTGTTCAGCATGCCCGCGCACACGCCGAGTCCCGTTCCCGTGAACTCGGCCAAAAGCTCGCCGCAGGTCAGCAGCCCAGCACCATGTTCATCACGTGTGCCGACTCGCGGATCGTGACCGCCGCGATCACCGGTGCCGAGCCCGGCTCGCTGTTCGAGCTGCGCACCGCGGGCAACGTCATCCCCCCGTACTCGCTCACCGCGCCGTCCAGCGAGATGGCCACGATCGAGTTCGCCGTCCTCCAGCTCGGCGTCAGCGAGATCGTGGTGTGCGGTCACTCCCACTGCGGCGCGGTGGGGGCGTTGCACGGCGGCGGCATCGACCACCTGCCCGCGATGCGCGGCTGGCTGCGCCCGCGGGCACCGCGCGACGCCGCCGACCCGGCCATGCGCGAGGAGGGGCAGGAGCACGTCCGGGTGCAGCGGGAGGTCCTGCTGTCCTACCCGTTCGTGGCCGAGAGGGTGGCGAGCGGGCGGCTGCGCGTCCACGGCTGGTTCTACGACATCGAGACCGGCCGGGTCTCCGTGTGTGCCGAGCGCGCCTTCCTTCCGCTGTAGGGGACTCACGGTGATCAAGAAATATTGGGCCGATCTCGGCGCATCGATCGTCGTGTTCCTCGTGGCGCTGCCGCTGTGCGTGGGCGTGGCGGTGGCCTCCGGGGTGCCGGCCGAACTCGGCATCGTGACCGGCGTGGTCGGCGGTATCGTCGTCGGCCTGCTGCCGGGCAGCACGATGCAGGTGAGCGGGCCGGCCGCCGGACTGACGGTGCTGGTGGCGGACGCCGTCGGCCGGCACGGGATCCAGGCGCTGGGCGTGATCGTCCTCGGCGCCGGTCTGCTGCAGGTGGCGCTGGGCCTGGCCCGGTGCGGGCGGTGGTTCCGCGCGATCTCGCCGTCGGTGGTGCAGGGCATGCTCGCGGGCATCGGGCTGGTGCTGATCCTCGGGCAGCTCGAGCCGGTGGTGGCGTCCCCGGTGGCGGTGGCGCTCGCGCTGCTCACCGTCGTGATCATGCTGCTGTGGCAGCGGACCCCGCTGAGGGTCGTGCCCGGCGTGCTCGTGGGTGTCGTCGTCTGCACCGCGCTGGCCGCGGTCTTCGCGGCGCAGGTCGACCGGATCGTGGTCGGCACTCTGTCGGCGGACGTGCACCTGCCGGACTTCTCGCTGCTGGACACCGGGGTCGTCGGCACCGCGGTGGTGTTCGCGCTGGTCGCCTCGGCGGAGAGCATGTTCAGCGCCGCCGCCGTCGACCGCATGCACGACCGTCCACGCACGCGCTACAACCGCGAGCTGGTCGCGCAGGGGGTGGGCAACACGATCTGCGGCCTGCTCGGGGCGCTGCCCATGACGGCCGTGATCGTGCGCAGCGCGACCAACGTGTCGGCGGGTGCGCGCACCAAGGCGTCCAGGGTCCTGCACGGCGTGTGGCTGCTGCTGTTCGTGGTGCTGGCGCCGGGGCTGCTGACGTTGATCCCGGTCGCCGTGCTGGCGGCGGTGCTGGTGCACGCCGGGTGGAAGCTGCTCGGCCTGCGGCAGCTCGTCGCGTTGTGGCGCACGGACAGGACCGAAGCCGCGGTGCTCGTGCTGACCGCCGGGCTGATCGTGGCCACGGACCTGCTGACCGGCACGGTGGTGGGTCTGCTGGCCGCGGTCGTGAAGACGGCCTGGGACGTGTCGCGGCTGTCGGTCGTGGTCACGCCGGAGGGGGTCGAGCTGCGCGGCAACGCGACCTTCCTGCGGCTGCCGCGGCTGCTGGACGTGCTGGACGGCGTCGACCGGGAGCACGTCCGGATGGACCTGAGCGAGGTCCGGCACCTCGACCAGGCCTGCGGGCAGGCCATCGACCAGTGGGTCGACGAGACCCGCCGGGCGGGCAGGACCGTCGAGCTGGTCGGCAGGTAGCGCGGTGGCGCCGCGGCCTCCGCGGCCGCGGCGCCACCGGGAACGAGATCGAGAAGAACCGGTGAACACTGGGCCGTCCGGGTGTACCCGGCTAACGGCTCCGTGAGATGTGTCGACCCTGCAGATGAGCCACAGGGGGCGACACATGACCAGCACAGCCGTGAAGATCGGCTTTGACGAGGAGTTCCTCGGCGTCGAGGCCGGGATCCCCGTCCTGACGGACTCGGGGGCCGCCGACGCGGTGGAGCTCGACGGTTCGACCACGATCGACTACACGCACTTCTCGCTCGCCATGAGCAAGTCGCGCAAGTTCGCGCTCTGGGTCGCGTGGAACATCGACGGCGGCGACCTGAAAGCGTTGAGCCGCACCAACATCCCGTTCGTCAAGGACCCGCGGGTCCCCGCCGGGTTCCAGACCGGCGACGAGCTCTACCGCGACAACAGGCTCGACCGCGGCCACCTCGCCCGCCGCGCCGACCTGTGCTGGGGCCCGAAGGCGGAGGCGCAGCGGGCGAACAAGGACTCGTTCTTCTTCACGAACATCACGCCGCAGATGGACGACTTCAACCAGAGCACCAAGGAAGGGCTCTGGGGCCGGCTCGAGGACGCGGTGCTCGCCGACGTCGACGTGGACAACCTCAGGGTCAGCGCCTACGGCGGCCCGGTGTTCAACGCCGACGACCGGGTGTTCCGCAGCGTCGCGATCCCGCGCGAGTTCTACAAGGCGATCGCGTTCGTGGTGAACGGGGAGCTGCGGTGCAGCGCGTTCCTGCTCACGCAGAACCTCGTCCTCGCGGAGGCGCTCGACCTGGACGAGTTCCGCGTGTTCCAGGTGTCGCTGGCCGAGCTGGAGAAGCGGGTGAGCTTCACCTTCCCGGCGCAGTTGCACGCCGCCGACACCGCGTCCGTGCAGTTGTTCGAGGAGTCGGAGCGCAAACCGCTGGGGAGCCTCGCCGACATCCGGTGGTGAGGCGCAGCCGGTCCGGCGTGACGTGGTGACGTGTACGCCGGGCAGTTGTGGGCGCGGCCGGTCCGGCGTGACGTGGTGACGCGCACGCCGGGCAGTTGTGCGCGCAGCTCGTCCGGCGTGACGTGGTGACGTGTACGCCGGGCAGTTGTGCGCAGCTCGTCCGGCGTCACGTCGTGACGCGCACGCCCGGCAGTTGTGCGCGCAGCTCCTCCAGCCGGGCCGCCGACTCCGGCTGGTGCACGACCAGGTGCTCCAGCGCCGGCAGCGCGCGCAGGTCGTCCGGCGCGGGCACGCCGAAGACCTCCAGCGTCGTGATGGTCGGCCACCGCCGCAGCCCCGTCAGCGGGTAGGGCGGGCGGTGGTCGATCGCGAGCTCCCGCAACGAGGGCAGCTCCGGCAACGCCTCCAGCCCGTCGTCGGTCCCGGAGTCGCGGATCTGCAGCCGCCGCAGCGACCCGCCCGCGAGCGACGCCAGCTCGACCCGGCTGAAGTGCAGGTGCAGCTCGTCCAGGTCCCTCACCGGGGACAGGTCGATCCGCCCGAGTGGCCGGCACCGGCTCAGGTGCAGCTCCTTGAGTGACCGGGAACCGGCCAGTGGCGAGAGGTCGCGCATGACCTCGTTCTCCCACAGCTCCAGCCGGTGCAGCGACGGCATCGCGCCCAGCGGGTCGAGCGGGTTGATGTTTCCGATGCACCGCACGTGCCGCAGCTTCTCCAGGTGCATGATGAACTGGATCCGGTGCCAGCCGCGGACGTCGACCCTGCGGTCGCCGAAGTCCACTTTGGACAGAACGCTCCTGGCGTACTTCTCGGCGTCCGGCGTGTTCCGCCACGCCCGCAGCAGCTCGTCGATGACCATCGCGTGGTCCACGGCCACGAACTCCGCCAGCCGCTCCCACGCTCCGTCGCCGCCGATGTTGGCCAGCGTCCGCACGACGTACGCGGCCTCCTCCGCGGCCTCCGGTCCCGGCAGCAGGTCGACCACGAACGAGCCGGCCTCGGCCAGCGCGTCGGCGTGCGCGAAGCTCGTCGGCGGGATCAGCGCGGCGGCGGCCTGCGTGACCTGCGCCCGCGCCGTCTCCGGCTCGATCACGTCGGCCTGGTCCAGGCACGCCAGCGCGAGCAGCCGCAGCTTGTCGCGCCCGCGCTCGTCCTTGCGCGTGTCGTCGTTGCCCGCCAGCAGGTCCATCAGCACGCGAGCCCGTTCGCGCGGCCGGGCGTGGGCGACCGCCATCACCACGACGTCATGCCACTCGTCGAGATGTGCCCTGTCCACCAACAGGTTCAGGTCGCCCGCGTCGACGACCTCCTTGGCCGCCAGGTAGTCGCGGAACGTGCGGTGCACGAACTGCACCCGCTCGGACGACACCTCGCGCAGCAGCCCCGCGCGTTCGAGCAGGCGCTGCATCGCCTCGTCCGGGTCGATGTCGTGCGACCTCAGCCCCCGCATCGCGTTCCCGAGCCGGTGCACGGCCTCCTCGCGCGGCACCGTCAGCTCCCGGTTGCGCACCAGCGAGTACGCGAACCGCTGCAGCAGGACGAGCTGCTCCTCCTTGGAGAACGACGGCAGCGCGAGCCCGCGGTCCTCGTCCCACCGCACGAGCAGCAGGTCCAGCGCGGCCTCGTACAGCGACCGCCGATCGCGCGGCAGGTGCATGTTCCGGTCCTGGTGCAACGCGCACAACAGCCCCGCCAGCAACGGGCTCGACGCGAGCCGCCGCAGGTCGGGACGCCTGCCCAGGGTCGCCAGCAGCCGCGCCTCGCAGTCGGTCAGCCACACCCGCGCGTCCCGGGTGAGCCCCGGCTCGTCGCGCGCCGCGGTGTGCCAGGCCTCGACGAAGTCGCGCACGCCCTTGTCGCTCAGCGGCAGCAGGTCGAACGCGGCGAAGTCGCACTCCTCCAGCCAGTCCTCCGGCACGGCCGCCGGGCGCGTGGTGATCGCGTACCTGGCCTGCGGGTAGGCGTTCACCAGCCGGCAGAGCCACTGGCGCGCCTCCTCGCGCCGCTCCGACACCAGCTCGTCCACGCCGTCGACCAGGACGAGCGCACGTCCCTCCTTGAGCCGCGCGGTGACCCACCCGGACGGCTTCTCCTCCTCGATCATCGAGGCGGTCGACGAGATGAACTCCTCCGGCTTCGGCAGCGTCGCGTACTGCCGCAGCGGTACGAAGAAGGGCACCAGCCCGAGCCACTCGTTGCCCGAGGTCCGGGTCTCGCCCAGCGCGTTCATCGCGAGCCAGCGCAGGAACGTCGTCTTGCCCGCGCCCGCGCCGCCCCGGATCAGCACCCGTGGCGTGTCCGCCAGTGCCGCCGCCACCGGCAGCCCGGCACCGGTCAGCTCGTCGGTGTCGCCGACCCGTGCCACCGCCAGCGAGACGTACGAGGTGTCGAACGAGTGCCGCCGCGGCGCCCGCCCGCGCGACACGCCGAAGAGCTCCAGCCCGCCCAGCGAGTGCGAGACCTGGTCGGCGTAGCGGTCCTCGAAGTCCCGGTGCGACGAGGCCAGCGCCACCTGCTGCCGGTCGGCGAGGCGGGCCACGGCATCGGCCGTCGCCCGGCTGATCCGGAACATCTCCACGGCGAGCCGCCGCGCGTACTCCGGCTGCGACCACACCAGCTCCACCACGGCGACGCAGACCCGCGTCAGCAGCGCGTCGTGGACGGCCGTCGCGTGGTCGGACAGGCCCGCCGCCCGCCGGATCTTCTCCGACCTGGTCAGCACGTACGCGCGCAGCGACTCGGGCGTCAGCATCACCCGCAGCGCCTCGTCCTCGCGCAACGGCAGCGCCGCTTCCAGCGACTCGCGCACCGCGTCCACCGCGGCCTGCCACTCGTGCTGCTCGACGGTGCTGAGCTCACCCCGGGCGAGCTCGCCGGAGACCCGCTCGACCAGCGGACCCGGCCGGGTCAGCTCCCGCTGCCGCTTCTTGTTCCTGGCCCCCTTGTGCACCACGTCGAAGAGACCGAGCAGCACGCGCTCCAGCGCGGTCTCGAGCACCAGCAGCAGTCCGGCGGAAAACGGATCGGGCACATCGCCAGTATCGGCACGTGATCACCGCGCTTCCCGGAACTTCACCAGCTGTTCATTCCGGCAGCGCGACCTTGCGGACGTGCCCGATGTCGAACTCCCTGCTCGTGCCGTCCGCGCAGTCGGCGCTCAACACGCCCTCCAGGTGCTTGGTCGGGATGATCACGTGCGACTCCAGCTCGCGCGGGCCGCTCGCGTACTCGATCGCGACGCGCTGCCCGTCCACCAGGGCGGAGGCGAGGACCAGCACCTCCTCGTCGCACAGGACGACGTTCTGGTCCCGCAGCATCCGCGCCGCGCCGGCCCGCGGGGCGCCCCGCCCGACGGTCGGCCGTTCCTGCTCCACCAGCCTGACCGCGAGCTGGGTGAGCTCCAGGTCGTCGAGCTCGGTACGCCACCAGCTCTCCGGCCGGCGCTCGCCCCGCGCCGGCGCCCGGCGCCGCTCGACACTCTCCACAATGGACTGATCACCCGCGTCCAGTCCGGTCGGCGCGTACCCGGCCCGCCGCAACGCCGCCAGCGTCTCCGCCATCGGCTTGCCCGACGCCAGCACCGTCGGCGCCAGGAACCGCAGCTCGAGCGGCGCCAGCCGCTTGGACCGGGCGATCTCCTGCAGCAGCGCCGAGTCCGTGGCCCGCAGGCAGCTCGCCACGTCCGTCACCGTCAGCTGCCCGTGCCGCCGCGCCACGTCCCGCACCTGGTGCTCGACGACCTGCGGCAGCGGTGCCTCCGCCACGGCTGCCAGTCGCGCGAGCACGTCCTGCGCGGACAACCCCGTGTCCAGCGCGCGCCGCACCGATCCCGCCGACAGCCGCCACACCCGTGCGGTGTCGTTGTCCTCCAGGTCGGCCACCAGGTCCAGCGTGGCGCTGAGCTCCGGTGAGGGCAGCCCGGTCACCACCGCGGTCATGTCGGTCTGGAACAGGGCCCTCTCCGTCGCCGGTGGCATGAGCAGGGCCGCGGCGGCCTCGACGTCACCGTTCTCCCGCACCGCCACGCCCAGCGGCGTCAGGGCGCCGCCGGCCATGAGCCCCAGCGACTCCATCTCGCCGATCACCGCCGCCGTCGCCCGCTCGTCGTGCACCGCGGGACGCTCCCAGACGAGCTGCGCCACCAGCTCACCCATGTCCAGGAACGCCTCGTGCGCCGAGAAGCTCTCCAACGCGCTGCGCCGCAGCACCAGCCCCGCCGAGCCGGTGTAGTCGCGCAACGCCGCCCGCGCCTGGTCGGGTTCCGGCCGCCAGTCCATCCGCGGCCACGCGTTCACCAGCGCCGCGAGCCGGGCGCCCGGCCGCGCGGCGAGCCAGTCGTCACCCTGCCTCGTCGGCAGCAGCCGCGAGCGGTCCACGCCGACGAGCTGGGCCTCGGCCGCGAGCTCCAGCCACAGCCGCAGCACGCCGTCGGCGACCCGCAGCGCCCTGGCGACCCGCCGGATCTCCACCGTCGCTACACCGCCGGTGTAGCGGGCGTCGAAGTTGTCCTGGTCGCAGTAGGCCAGCAGGCGCGCCACTCCGTCCACAGTGGACATCGCGGGCACGACGGGGGAGATCTCCGGTGCCGTGCGCTTGGCCGGGGCCTGGGGCCGCGGCGTCAGCCGTCCGGTCGCCGCGCCGCTCGCGCGCACCGAGTTCACCGCGACGAGCCTCGGCCCCTCCGGCCACGCCAGCGCCCGCCGGCCGAGCTCGGCGAAGGCCCGTTCGAAGCCGGCGGTCGTGCAGCGCAGCTCGGCGCACACCGTGTCGACGGTGCCCGAGCCGCCCTGCGCCACGATGGCGCCGAGGACGTCGAGCGCGCCCTGGTCCAGCGTGTCCTCGGCGGCGCGCACCGAGTCCGCGTCGGTGAGCTGCGTCGCGAGGTCCTTCAACGTCCGGATGAAGCGGTCCGCCACGTCACGCCGATGCACGAGGATCGCGGTCACCTCGTCCGGTTCGAGTTGGTGGAGCCAGGTCGCGAGCGCGTTGATACGGCGAGGCATTCACCGGATTATGGTCCCGATTGTGCGTTCTCAAACGAATTTTCACGCGCTTGGGCGATCGGCCTAGGCTGAAGCGGTGACGTTCAGCGGTTTCGGCGAGTACGCCATCGACTTCTACGACGGATTGGTCCTGGACAACTCGAAGGCGTACTGGGAAGACAACAAGGAGACTTACCTGCGGGACGTGCGGGCGCCGATGGAGGCGCTGCTGCGCGCGCTGGAGAAGGAGTTCGGCGAGGGGAAGGTGTTCCGGCCGTACCGCGACGTGCGGTTCGCCAAGGACAAGACGCCGTACAAGACGCATTGCGGCGGCGTCATCGAGAAGGGACGCGGCGGCGGCGCGTACTACGTGCAGCTCAGCCCCGAGGGCCTGATGACCGGCGGTGGCTCGTTCCACATGGCCCCTGACCAGCTCGCCCGCTACCGCGCCTCGGTCGGCGCGCACGGCGTCCTGCTGCGCGGGATCGTCGACAAGCTGGTGAAGCAGGGCTGGCGGCTGGCCGGTGACGTGATGAGGTCCAAGCCGCGCGGGTTCGCCGACGACCACCCGCACCTCGACCTGCTCCGGCACCGCTCGATCTACGTGCGCAAGGTCTGGGAGCCCGACGACGTGCTGCACGAGCCGGGGTGCCTGGACCGGGTGCGCAAGTCGTGGCGGCAGCTCAGGGACCTCAACGCGTGGTGCGAGGACCACGTCGGCGTGAGCGAATCCAGGTCGCGATAGCCCAGCCGAGCGCGATGCCGGCGACGTCCACCAGCGCGTCGAGCACGTCGCCGCTGCGCCGCAGCGGCGTGACGACCTGCTGGAGCACCTCCGAGACACCCGCGTAGACCACCAGCAGCGGCAAAATGCGAGGAATCTTCGCGTAAAGGCCGGTGAGGGCGAGCAACGCGAACAACGCCGCGTGCACGACCTTGTCCGTACCAGGCGGCGCGGTCGGCACACCTGACTCCGGGGTGAACAGAACGACGACACTGAGCAACGCCGCGATCACGAATGGCAGCACTCGACCCATTGGCAGAACATTACCGAGGAGTAGTTCGGGATCGGTCCAGGACGGAGGGCTAGTCTCTCTAGACGTGAGTCGACGCGCAAAGATCGTCTGTACCCTCGGTCCCGCCACTGGCACGCCGGACAAGATCCGCGACCTGGTAGCGGCCGGTATGGACGTGGCCAGGATGAACTTCAGCCACGGCAGCCATGCCGACCACAAGCAGGTCTACGACATGGTCCGCGCGGCAGCCGACGAGTCCGGCCGCGCCGTGGGCATCCTCGCCGACCTCCAGGGCCCCAAGATCCGGCTCGGCCGGTTCGCGGCGGGTCCTGTCGACTGGAACACCGGCGACATCGTCCGCATCACCGTCGAGGACGTCGAGGGCACGCACGACCGCGTGTCGACGACGTACAAGGAGCTCGCGAAGGACGCCAAGGTCGGCGACCGCCTGCTCGTGGACGACGGCAAGGTCGGCCTCGTGGTCGTCGACGTCGAGGGCTCCGACGTCGTGTGCGAGGTCACCGAGGGTGGACCCGTCAGCAACAACAAGGGCCTCTCGCTGCCCGGCATGGACGTGTCCGTGCCCGCGCTCTCCGAGAAGGACATCGAGGACCTCGAGTTCGCGCTCTCGCTGGGCGTGGACTTCATCGCACTGTCGTTCGTCCGCTCGCCCGCCGACATCGACCTGGTCCACCAGGTGATGGACCGCTCGGGCGGCAAGCGCCTCCCGGTGATCGCGAAGATCGAGAAGCCGGAGGCCGTCGACAACCTCGAGGCCATCGTGCTGGCCTTCGACGGCGTCATGGTCGCCCGCGGCGACCTGGGCGTCGAGCTGCCGCTCGAGCACGTGCCGCTGGTGCAGAAGCGCGCGATCCAGATCGCCCGCGAGAACGCCAAGCCGGTCATCGTCGCGACCCAGATGCTCGACTCGATGATCACCAACTCCCGCCCGACCCGCGCCGAGACGTCCGACGTCGCGAACGCGGTGCTCGACGGTGCGGACGCCCTGATGCTCTCGGGTGAGACCTCGGTCGGCCGCTACGCCATCGAGTCGGTCAAGACCATGGGCCGCATCATCGAGGCCGTCGAGACCGAGTCGACCGTCGTGCCGCCGCTGACGCACGTCCCGCGCACCAAGCGCGGCGTGATCTCCTACGCGGCCCGCGACATCGGCGAGCGCCTCAACGCCAAGGCCCTGGTCGCGTTCACACAGTCCGGCGACACGGTCCGCCGCCTGGCGCGCCTGCACACGCACCTGCCGCTGCTGGCCTTCACGCCGGAGCCGGCGGTGCGCTCGCAGCTGTCGCTGACGTGGGGCACCGAGACCTTCCTCGTGCCCAAGGTGGAGTCCACCGACGAGATGGTCCGCCAGGTCGACACGGCCATGCTGGAGATCGGCCGCTACCAGGCGGGCGACCTGATGGTCGTCGTCGCCGGCTCGCCTCCCGGCACCATCGGTTCGACGAACCTCATCCGGGTGCACCGGCTGGGCGAGGACGACCACGCGTAGTGGCTGGTCTCTCAGCCTGACACGTCGTGATGCCGGCCCCGCGCCCCTCATACTTGGTGTGAGGGGCGCGGGGCCGGTGCCGTGTCCGACGAAGGTGCAAGAGGGAGAGTTCTGCCGTGACTGAGGCCGCCCGTGCCGCTGCCGAGAGCCCGTCGGGCCTGAGCGGGCAATCCGCAGTGGACGACCTGGTCGCGTTGCTCGACCTGGAACGCATCGAGGAGAACATCTTCCGCGGTGTCTCGCCCGCCGAGTCGCCGGTGCGCGTCTTCGGCGGTCAGGTGGCGGGCCAGGCCCTGGTCGCCGCCGGCCGCACCGTCCCGGTGGAACGCCGGGTGCACTCGCTGCACTCGTACTTCATCCGCCCCGGCGACCCGCGCGTGCCGATCGTCTACGAGGTGGACCGCATCCGCGACGGCCGCTCGTTCACGACCCGCCGCGTCGTCGCCGTGCAGCACGGCAAGGCGATCTTCTCGCTGTCCGCGTCCTTCCAGGTGGAGGAGCAGGGCGTCGAGCACTCCTCGGAGATGCCCGCGGTGCCCGATCCCGAGTCCCTGCCGACGTGGGGCGAGTCCGTCGCCGGCTACTCGCTGGTGAACCTGAACTTCCCGCGCCCCATCGACGTCCGCTACGTGACCGAACCGCCGTGGGAGTCGCGTGAGGACGGTCCGGGTGAGGCGGCGTCACGGGTGTGGATGAAGGCCGACGGCAAGCTGCCGGACGACCCGATGCTGCAGCTCTGCGTCATGACCTACGCGTCCGACATGACCCTGCTGGACGGCGTTCTGGCGCGGCACGGCGTCTACTGGGGACTGGACAAGGTCCTCGGCGCCTCGCTGGACCACGCGATGTGGTTCCACCGGCCGTTCCGGGCCGACGAGTGGCTGCTGTACGACACGACCTCGCCGACCGCTTCCGGGAACCGGGGGCTGGCCACCGGCCGGTTCTTCACGCGGGCCGGGGAGCTGGTGGCGACGGTGGTGCAGGAAGGGCTGATCCGGGTGATCAAGCCTTCCGGCGCCGATGCGTAGGCCGTAGGCCCGCGGGCGGCGTCAGGGCCCGCGTCTCCACCCGTTCCAGCACCACCGAGCTGGTCAGGTTCCGCACCTCGGTCCGCGACGCGATCTTGTCCATCAGGAACGCCTGCAGGTGCGTCGAGTTCGCGACCGCGATGTGGATCAGGAAGTCGGCCTGCCCGGAGACGTGGAAGAGCGACCGCGTCTCCGGTTGCGCCATCACGAACGCGCGGAACGCCGCCACCACCGGCCGGGTGTGCGGCCGCACGTTCACCGAGATCACGGCCTCCAGCGGCAGCCCGGTGGTCGCCGGGTCGACGACGGCGTGGCAGCCGGTGATCACGCCGAGTTCGCGCAGCCGCCGGACCCGCTGCAGGCACGACGACGGCGCCAGTCCGACGATCTCCGCCAGGGTCCTGTTCGGCAGCGTCGCGTCGTTCTGCAACTCCTCCAGGATGTGCCAGTCGACCGAATCCAGTTCGGCTTGTTCGCGCATGACCGAACATCGTACTGACCTGCTGGAACGAGCTCGAACGAGTGGCGGACGATCCGGCCATGCACATCGCGTGGACGTCGTTCCTGGCCGCTCTGCTGGTGATCATGGTCGTGCCGGGACCGGACTTCGTCCTGATCATGGGGAACGCGGTGCACAGCCTGCGCCGGGGCGTTCAGGCGGCGCTCGGGGTGGTGACCGGGTTGCTGGTCCACGCCACGCTCGCGACGGTCGGCCTCTCCGCGCTCGTGGCGGCGGCTCCGGCGGCGCTGTTCGCGGTCAAGGCGATCGGCGCGCTCTACCTCGCCTGGATCGGCTTCACGACGTTGCGGACGGCGAGCAAGCCGGCCGCCGGGCAGCGGCCCAGGGGCAACGCGTTCCTTCGTGGATTGCTGTGCGACCTGTTGAACCCCAAGGTGATGCTCACGTTCCTGAGCCTCGTCCCGCAGGCGATGGACCCGCACGCCGCGCCGCTCCCGCAGGCGGCGTTGCTCAGCGCGGTCACCGTCGGCGTGTTCGCGGCGTTCTGGGTCGTCGTCGTGCCGTCGGCGCGGCAGCTGGGCGGCCTGCTGAGCAGGCCGGGGGTGCGCACGACGTTCGAGCGGATCTGCGGGACCGCTCTCATCGGGATGGCGGCGTCAGTTCTCGCTGTCTGAGTCCCACGTGACGGTCAGCTCGTCGCGAGTCCCGAACCGGACCAGGTGCCGTTCCACGACGTCGCGCAAGCGGGCCACGTCCTCTTCCGACGACGACACCACGCGCATGACCAACGCGTCGTCCGAAGCCGTGAACTCGGCCAGGCCGAGGGAGAAGCGGACGAAACCGCGTCCGTCCTCCCAGGACCCCTCCAGGTCCTTGTGCGTGAAGTGCTTCACCAGCTGCGAGCCGTAGCGGGAGGCGCGGTCGGTCGCCGAGCGACCCACGCTCGTGAATTCCGTCATGAAGCCAAGTTACGCCTAGCTGTACGTACCGCGGAGTGATGCGGTTCACCTGGCAAAACGGAATATGAGAACACCCTGTGACACCTCGCGGAACGGCGAAGAACACGGCAGGCTGTCCGCTATGACGGAAGGCAAAGCACGTATCGCGGTCACCGGTCTCGCCACCATGGGCAGCAACCTCGCGCGCAACCTCGCGCGCCACGGTTTCAAGGTGGCCGTGCACAACCGGACGCCCGCGAAGATGAAGGCCCTGCTCGACGAGCACGGCCACGAGGGCGACTTCGTCGGCGCCGAGACGCTGCAGGAGCTGGTCGACAGCCTGCAGACGCCGCGCCAGATCATCATCATGGTCAAGGCGGGTGGCCCCACCGATGCCGTCATCGACGAGCTGAGCGGGCTGCTGGAGCCCGGCGACATGGTCATCGACGGCGGCAACGCGCACTTCAACGACACGCGCCGCCGTGAGGCCGCCCTGAAGGAGAAGGGGCTGCTGTTCGTCGGCGCCGGTATCTCCGGTGGCGAGGAGGGCGCGCTCAACGGCCCCAGCATCATGCCGGGCGGTCCCGCGGAGTCGTACAAGCACGTCGGTCCGGTCTTCGAGGAGATCGCGGCCAAGGTGGACGGTCAGCCGTGCTGCGTGCACGTCGGGCCGGATGGCGCCGGGCACTTCGTGAAGATGGTCCACAACGGCATCGAGTACGCCGACATGCAGCTCATCGCCGAGGCGTACGACCTGCTGAGCCGCATCGGCGGCCAGACGCCCGCCGAGATCTCCGAGGTCTTCACGCGGTGGAACTCGGGCGACCTGGAGTCGTACCTGGTCGAGATCACCGCCGAGGTGCTCAAGCACGTCGACGCCGACGGCACGCCGCTCGTGCAGGTCATCGAGGACGCGGCGGAGCAGAAGGGCACCGGCCGCTGGACCGTGCAGGAGGCGCTGGAGCTGGGCGTGCCGGTCACCGGCATCGCCGAGGCCGTGTTCGCGCGCAGCCTGAGCGGCCACACCGACCAGCGCAAGGCCGTGCGCGAGGCGTTCGGCGCCAGCGAGGTCGTCGCGAAGCCGGACGCCGAACTGGTCGAGGACGTGCGCCAGGCGCTGTACGCGTCGAAGGTCGTCGCGTACGCCCAGGGCTTCGACATGATGCGCGAGGCGTCGAAGAACTTCGGCTGGAACATCGACCTCGGCGCGATGGCGACGATCTGGCGTGGTGGCTGCATCATCCGCGCGCGTTTCCTCAACCGCATCCGCGAGGCCTACGACGCGAACCCGGACCTCGCCTCGCTGCTGGTGGACACCTACTTCCGCGACGCGGTGCAGAACGCGGAGGCCGCCTGGCGGCGTGTCGTGGTCCGCGCGGTGGAGTCCGGCGTGCCGACGCCGGGGTTCGTGTCCGCGCTGGCCTACTACGACGGCCTCCGCTCGGAGCGCCTGCCGGCCGCCCTGGTCCAGGGGCAGCGGGACTTCTTCGGCGCACACACGTACAGGCGCATCGACAGGACCGGTAGCTTCCACACTTTGTGGTCGGGCGACAGGTCTGAGGTGGAAGCGTGAAACTGCGAATTCTGGGGGTGGTCGTCGCGGCGACGGCGGGGTTGACCCTGACGTCGAGCGGCGGCGCGGTCGCCGGTGACAACGAGGCGCTCACCCGCGACCTCGACACGATCCTGGCCGACCCCGCGCTCACCGGCGCGGACGTCGGCCTGGTCGTGCGCGACGCGAACACCGGCGACGTCGTGTACAGCAGGACGAGCTCCCGCCGCCAGCAGGTCGCTTCGAACCTGAAGCTCCTCACGACGGCGGCGGCGCTGGACCTCCTCGGCCCGGACTTCCGGTGGAAGACCGAGCTGCTCTCCTCCGGCGCCCGCAGCGGCTCCACGTTGCAGGGCGACCTGGTCCTGCGCGGCAGCGGCGACCCGACGATGAGCAGGTCGAGGTACGCGGCGCTGGCGGCGGCGCTGAAGAACAGCGGTGTCACGAAGGTCAGCGGCTCGCTGGTCCTCGACGGCACCGCGTTCGACGCGCAGCCGTACGGTTCCGGCTGGGCGTGGGACGACGAGCCGTACTCCTACAGCGCGGAGACCTCCGCGCTGACGCTGTCGCCGGACGCGAAGTTCAGCGCCGGCACGGTGCTCGTGCGCGTCAAGCCGGGCGCCGCGGCGGGTGCCCCGGTCGTCGCCACGGTCGAACCGGCGAACGACGTCGTCCACGTGGTGAGCACGGCGACCACCGGCAGCGGTGGGGTCAGCGTCGAGCGGGACCACGGAACGAACATCATCAGGGTCAGCGGCTCGACGAACACCGAGACGGTGGCGCTGTCGACGGTGAAGGACCCGACGTCGGTGGTCTCGTCGGTGTTCCGCAACGCGTTGCGGGAGAACGGGATCGAGTTCACCGGAGACGTCCGCAGGTCGGCGGCTCCCTCCGGCGCGACGGTGGTCGCGTCGGACCAGTCGCAGTCGCTGGGCCAGCTCATCACGCCGCTGATGAAGGACAGCAACAACATGCTGGCCGAGGTGCTGGTCAAGTCGGCTGGCAGGTCGTTCACCAACGGCGTCAACCAGCTCAGCACCAAGTGGGCCGGTCTCGGCGTCGACCCGAACGCGGTCGAGGTCTTCGACGGCTCCGGCATGTCCCGGCTCGACCAGTTCTCGCCGGACGCGCTGGCGTCGATCCTGATCAAGGCGAAGACGAAGCCGTGGTTCGCCACGTGGCAGGCGTCGCTGCCGGTCGCCGGTGTCGACGGCACGCTGGTCAACCGCATGAGGAACACCCCGGCCGCGAACAACGTGAAGGCCAAGACCGGATCGCTCAGCGGCGTTTCGGCCCTGTCCGGCTACGTGCGGACGCAGGCCGGGCGTGATCTCGTGTTCTCGTTGGTGCAGAACAACGTGCTGCTGTTCAACAGCCCGAAGACCATCGAGGACAGGGTCGCCGTGCGCCTCGCCTCGGACGGCGGTGCCCAGGTGGCGGCACCCCAGGTCCAGACGGTCCCGCAGCAGCGCAAGGCGCCGGCGCAGGAACGCGCCAAGGTGCCCGCGCAGGAACGCTTCGACGTGGAGTGCTCCTGGATCGGCACCTGCTAGCCGCTCGTGAACGACACTGGAGCCGCCCTGGGATTCCGGGGCGGCTCCGGTGCTTCCTAGGCCGGTGAGCCCACCGGGTCCAGCCCGTTGCGGTCCGGGTCGACCAGGTAGACGCGGGCGTTCGAGATGTCGAAGTACATGCCCTTCAACGTCAGCGTGCCCGCGGCGATCGCCTCCCGCACGCTCGGGTAGCCGAGCAGGTTGTCGAGCTGCTGCGCCACGTTCACGACGGCCAGCCGGTCCGCCACCGGCAGGTCCGCGCAGCCGGACGACGCCGGCGCGTGGAACCGGATCAGCGACGGATCCGCGTTGCGCAGCCACGAGTGCAGGTGCGAGCCGCGCGGGGCGGAGCCCTGCACCAGCGCCTTCATCGCGCCGCAGTCGGAGTGCCCGCACACGACGATCGTGCTGACGTTCAGGATCCCGACGGCGTACTCGATCGCCGCCCCGACCGACCTGTCGTCCGCCGCCGGCGTCGGCACCAGGTTGCCGATGTTGCGCACGCAGAAGAGGTCGCCCGGCCCGGACGTGGTGATCAGGTTGGGCACCACGCGGGAGTCCGCGCAGGTGATGAAGAGCTGCTGCGGCCGCTGTCCCCGCACCGCGAGCTCGTGCAGGAACGGCCGCACCAGCGGCGCCGAGCGCCGCTCGAACTCGTGCATCCCCCGGATCATCGGATCGCTCTCGGCGGAGGACCGCTGGGCGGGCAGCGTCACCGCTTCCGGCGAGCTCTGCCAGTGCGACCACGGCGCGAACCAGCGCGGCAGCGGACCGGGCAACGTCTTGTGCCGCCCCGGTTCGCCCTGGCTCGCCCGGTCGTACCAGGTGTCGTGCACCTCGTCGACCTGCACGCGCCCGCCGAGCCGCTCGTAGCCCTCGCGCCAGTCGTTGATCGCCTCGTAGGACGCGTGGTCGAGGTAGTCGATGTGCAGCTCCAGCACCACGGTCTGGCCCAGCGGCAACCGCCGCAGCTCGCGCACGAGCCGCCCGACGCCCAGGAACACCAGCGATCCGCGCACGCACACCCGGTTGCCCTCGACCCGCACCGAGCAGTGCGTCAACCGGTACAACGCGCGCAGCAGCGCGATGGCCAGCCCGACGGCCACCCCCTCCAGCAGGCCGAAGAGGACGACGCCCAGCACGGTCGCCGCGTACACCAGGAACTCCCGGTGCTTCCACAGCGTCCGCATCCTGGCGGGCGACACGAGCTTCAGCCCGACGACGAACAGCACGCCCGCGAGCGCGGGCAGCGGGATGAGCTCCAGCGCGCTGCTGAACGCCAGCACGGCCACCGCGATCCACACGCCCTGCAGGATCGCGCTGTAGCGGGTCTTCGCGCCCGCGGCGACGTTGGTGGAGCTGCGCGCGAGCCCGCCGCTGATCGGCAGTCCGCCCAGCGCGCCCGCGAGCACGTTGCCGGTGCCCTGCGCGACGAGCTCCTTGTCGAGCCGGGCGCGCGGCCCGTCGTGCAGCCGGTCGGTCGCGACGGCCGAGAGCAACGACTCCATGCTCGCGATCAGCGCCACGGCGACGACGGCGGAGAGCACCGCGCCCGTGCTGCCCCGCGGCATCTCCGGGAACACCAGCGCGTGGCTGTCCGGCAGGTCGACCCGGGCGACGTCGAGGTGCAGCGCGTGCGCGAGCGCCGTGGCCGCGGCGACGGCGACCAACGGCGCGGGCACCACCGACACGCGGGGAATCCGGGGCCACAGCAGCAAAGCGCCGATCGCGACCGCCCCGGCCGCGAGCGAGCCGACGTTCGACCCGGCCAGCCGCGCGGGCAGCAGGGCGAGGTTCGCGGGCACGGTCGACTCGGCGGTGCCGCCCAGCACCACCACGAGCTGCCCGGCGGCGATGGAGATGCCGATGCCCGCGAGCATCCCGTGCACCACCGACGGCGACAGCGACAGCACCAGCCGGCTGATCCCGGTGAGCCCCAGCGCGATCTGGAGGACACCCGCGGCCAGGGTGATCGCCGCGGTGGCCGCCCAGCCGAACTGCGCCACCAGCCCGGCCACGACCACCACCAGCCCGGTGCCCGGGCCGCTGATCTGCAACGGCGCGCCGCTCAGCGCGCCGACGACCACACCGCCGATGATCGCCGAGATGATCCCGGCCATCAGCGGTGCGCCGGTGGCGTGCGCGATGCCGAGCGACAGCGGGATCGAGATGAGGAACAGCACGAAGCTCGCGGGCACGTCGTGCCTGAGGACCAGCGGTGGGCCGTGCGGGGTGTGCTCGCCGGCGTCGGACTTCTGCGGGTGGTTCACGACAACGTTCCTTTTCCTGGAATGACCCATGGCCCTGTGTGGCACCGGCGCAGGACGGCACGGGCACAGGGCGGGGAGGGAGTTGTGGAGGAGCGCTCTAGGGGCGCTCTAAGGGCAGCAGCCGGCGTGGCCGGACGGCGTCGAGCGCGTCGGCGCGGTCATGCGGGGTCGGCACGGGAACACCTCCGTGTCGGCACAGGCATCGGGTCGAGACAGGGCCGCGTGACCACCATGATGACGGCGGAACCGGTGCTGTGACAGATCTTTCAGCCAACCGTGTTGATCTTCGCTGCGGGCGTCACGCCCTGTGACGACGAAGGAGGGCCGGCTCCGGTCGGGGGGTGCGGAGCCGGCCCAAGTCGTGACAGTTCCGAGGAACTGTCGGGTTTCCCGGTTCAGCCGACCGAGCGCAGGTGCTTGCCGTGCGAAGTCTCCTGCCCGACCACGGTCAGGATCAGCTGCGCCGAGAGGTACGCACGGCACGGCGCGGGCATCCGCCGGGAGAACCAGCCGCGCCTGCAGGTGGCGCACCGGCCGTGCTCGTCGGGCTGGTGCTCGTCCAGCAGCGCCTTGACCACCGCGACCACTTTCGGCAGCTCTACCCTGGCGAGCACGAGGGCGGTCTGGTCGTCGCCGCGCTGGGCCAGGTCGGTGAGCGTGGCCAGGTGGGAGTGCAGCGACCTGTCCAGTTGGCTGAACACCGTGACGGCCATCAGGCTCAGAGCTCCAGTCCTTGCGTGAGCAACGCATGCAGCCTGTCGCGCGCTCCCTGCGATCTGCAAGTTGCAGTACACGAATGGATGACGTCCCTTTGCGACGCGCTCCTTTGCTCTCAAACTGAGACCGACCAGGAGGTGTGGATGCCACCCAGGAGGCGTCATGCGGGGTAGCAGCCCGACCCTGCGCAAGCGCCGGCTCGTGAGCGAGCTGCGGCGCCTGCGTGAAGCGGCCGAGCTGACGATCGACGAGGTGGGGGAGCGTCTGGAGTGCTCCGCCTCGAAGATCAGCCGCATCGAGACCGGGCGGGTGGGGGTGAGCCCGCGCGACGTGCGGGACATGCTCGCCGCCTACGGTGCGGACGCCGCCACCCTCGGTGAACTGGTCCAGCTGGCCAGGGAAGCCCGCCGCAAGGCGTGGTGGGACGAGTACGGCGACATCGTGCCCGGTCGTTACGTGGGGTACGAGGCCGACGCGGACTCGATCAGGACCTATCAAGGCCTGATGATCCCGGGCCTGCTGCAGTGCGAGGCGTACACGAGGTCGTTGATCTCCCGGGTGCTGCCGGACGCGAGCGGCCGGGAGATCGACCGGCGGGTCCGGTTGCGCAAGGCTCGGCAGGCCCTGCTGAGCGAGGACGACCCGTTGCGCCTGCACGTCGTGATCGACGAGGCCGCCCTGCGCAGGCTCGTCGGCGGCGTCGAGGTGATGCGCTGCCAGATGGCGCGTCTGCTCGATGTAGGTGCGATGCCGAACGTCACGATGCAGGTCGTGCCGTTCAGCGCCGGTGGTCACGCTGCGATGGACGGGCCGTTCGTCATCCTGAGCTTCCCCGAGCAGCTCGACCCCGACGTGGTGTACATCGAGACCACTAGAAGCGGCGTCTACTTGGAGCAGGCAAGTGACGTCAGTCGGTACGCCGAGGTGTACGAGCGCCTGGTGAGAACCGCCCTCAACCCGGCGGAGTCTGCATCCCTGATCACCGAAGTCGCTCGCACTCTCGCGTGACTCGAAACCGGGAGTGAGCACAGAGTGGAAAGCTTGAGTTGGCGCAAGAGCAGCCGTTCGTCCGCCAGTGGTCCTGACTGCGTGGAGATCGCGCTCGTCTCGTGCGGTGCGGCTGTCCGCGACAGCAAGAACGCGGACGGGGCGCGGCTGGAGTTCGGCGGCACCGGGTGGGAGACCTTCCTCCTCGCCGCGAAGACGGACTCTTTCGTCAGCTGATCGGCAGGTGGACGACGAGGCCCGGCTGGGAGACTTCCAGCCGGGCCTCGTCGCACGAGGGGACATGGGTCGGCCGGCGTTCCGCCGCCGCGGGCTGGATGCCCCTTGCACGCCGGCCGACCCACGTCGATCATGGGGAGCAGCGGGTGTTCCGCTGTCCGGTCCAACCTGCTCCTGCCGGGCGATCTCCGGTTTCCGTTGATCTCGCCGTCTGTGGTTGGTTGGACACGCTAAGCGTAAGAATGCCTTCTACAGCACGACTGGAGCCCGACTGAAGTGATCTTCAAGCTCCAGGTGGCCCACAGGCGAAGGACAGATCGGTGACGCACGGCGAGGAACCCCTGCGGTTCGAGGTTCTCGGCCTTCTCCGAGTCGTTCGCGCAGGTCAAGAGGTGGATCTCGGTGCTGCGAAGCAGCGGGCCGTCCTCGCGGTGCTGCTGCTGGCGCGCAACAGCCCGGTGAGCCGCGGGCAGATCATCGAGGCCGTCTGGGGCGACAACGTGCCGTCGAGCGCGGTGAATTTGGTCCAGACCTATGTCGCGGGGTTGCGCCGGGCGCTGGAGCCCGCCCGCGCCCGCCGCGCTCCCGCCGAGCTGCTGACCTCCGTGGGCGACGGCTACCTGATGCGCGTCGAGCCCGGTGCTCTGGACCTCGACGTGTTCGAACGCCAAGTGCTGCTCGCGAACCGGATGCGCGCGGCAGGGGACCTCGCCGGAGCCGCGGTCGAGCTGGACGACGCGCTGGCGCTGTTCCGCGCCGAGCCGCTGGGTGGCGTCTCCGGTCTCTTCGCCGACGTCGAACGCGGTCGTCTCGTGGAACGCCGGCTGGCGGTCCTGGAGGAACGCGCCGAACTGGGCCTCGCGATCGGGCAGGGCCCCGAGCTGGTCTCGCAGCTGAGCGCGTTGGTCGTCGAACACCCGTTGCGCGAACGCGGTCACGGGCTGCTGATGCGGGCGCTGGTCCAGGCGGGCCGGCAGGCCGAGGCGCTGGCGGCCTACCGCGAAGCCCGCCGCGTGCTCATCGACGAGCTCGGTGTCGAGCCCGGTCCCGAGCTGCGCCGGGTGCACCAGGCCGTGCTGGCGGGGGACAGCCCCGAACCGGAACGAGCGCCGGTCCGCGTGCCGCAGCAGGCCACCCCGGCGGAACCCGCGCCGAGGACGATCCCGGCGCAGCTCCCGCGCGCACCCGTCGCGCTGGTCGGCCGCACCGCCGAGCTGGCGTGCATGGACGCCGTGCTGCGCGACCACGACGGCCCGGTGCTGCTGGTGACCGGTCCGGCGGGCGTGGGCAAGACCGCCCTGGCGCTGCACTGGGCGCACCGGGTGCGCGAGGAGTTCCCGGACGGCCAGCTCTACGTCGACGTGCACGGCTACGACCCGAACCGGGAGCCGCTGGAGATCGGCGAGGTCCTCAACCGGTTCCTGCGCGCGCTGGGCGTCCCGGCCGGTGACACGCCCGTCTCGGTGGACGAGCGCTCGGCGTTGCTGCGGACGTTGCTCGCGGACCGCCGCATGCTCGTGATGCTCGACAACGTCCGCAGCTCCGCCGACCTGCTGCCGCTGCTGCCGGGCGCGCCCTCGTGCGTCGTGGTGACGTCGCGCCGCCGCCTGGTCGGTCTCGTCGCGCAGGTCGAGGCGAAGCTCATCGAGCTGGACATGCTCGACCCCGACGCCGCCGTCGACGTGCTGGGCCGCATCGCCGGCCGCTCGGACGTCGAGGCCCACGCGCTGCGCCAGCTCGCCGCCCTGTGCGACGGCCTGCCGCTCGCGTTGCGGATCGCCGCCGCCCGGCTCGCCGTGTCCCCGAGGCTCGCCGTCGCCGAGCTGGTCGAGGAGCTGCAGGACGAGCACGGCAGGCTGGCCGCGCTCGGTCTGGAGGACGGCGAGGGCACCGTGCGGGCCGCCCTGGACGCTTCCCGCCGCGCGTTGCCCGCCGTGCCGTCGCGGCTGCTGGCCATCATCGGCCTGCACCCCGGCGCGGACCTGACCCCGCACGTCGTGGCGGCGATGGGCGACGTCCCGCTGGTCGAGGCCCAACGCGCGCTGGACGCCCTGACGGCCGCGAACCTGCTGTCGCTCAGCGAACCCGGCCGCCACGTCGCCCACGACATCGTCCGCGTCTACACCAAGACGCTGGCGGGGGAGCTGTCCGAACCGGAACGCCGTGCCGCCACCGGCCGCATGCTCGACTACTACCTGCACTGCTCGGACCTGGCCGACGGCCTGCTCCCGATCAACCGCGGCAGCGTCCTCGTGGCGCCCGAGCACCGCCCCGCCCACGTGCCGGCGCTGTCCGGCGCCGCGGACGCGATGGCGTGGTTCGACGCCGAGCGCGCCAACCTGATCGCCGCCACCGAGCACGCGTCGGCGTCCGGCTGGCACGTCCACGCCTGGCAGCTGCCGTACACGTTGTCGCGGTACCTGTGGCTGCGGACCGAGCGCGAGACCTCCCTGCGCATCACCGAAGCCGCGCTGCAGGCCGCGACAGCGCTGAACGACGACGACGCGCGGTTCGTCATGCAGTTCAACCTGGGCGTGGCCCTGCTGCAGTCCGAACGCTTCGACGAGGCCCTGGAAGCCCAGCGCGGTGCCCTGGAAGTGGCCCGCCGCAAGGAGGACGTGCACCAGCAGGCCCGAGCGCTCACCACGGTCGCCGGCACCCTCCAGGACCTGGGGCGGGCCGAGGAGGCCGAGGCGCACTACCGCGAGGCCATGGAGATCTCGCGGGTCGCCGGGTCGAAGTGGGCCGAGGCCAACGCCCACCACCACCTCGGCCTGCTGTACCTGACGACGCAACGCTTCGACGACGCGATGCCGTGGCTGCACGTCGCTCTGCGGATGTACCACGAGGTCGGCGAGCAGTGCGGCGAGGCGGCGTGCCACGTGGACCTCTCCACGGCCCTGCTGGAGACGGGCGACATGGAGGGCGCGCTGTCGTCGGCCAGGATGGCGTTGGCGGTGGCATGCGACGCCGTGTCGCCGTACCACCAGGCGTTGGCGCACGACCGGCTGGCGGCGGTGTTCGACCGGCTCGGTGCCGCGGGGGCGGCGGCCCACTGGCAGCGGGCGCTGGCCCTGTTCACCGAGCTGGGCGCGCCGGAGGCCGACGGTGTGCGGGCCCGGCTGGCCAGGACCCGAGCCGTGTCGGTGGGGTGAGGGCGTCCCTGGCCGGGGACTGCGTGATCGTCCGATGCCGGACGTGGGGCCTCAGGACGACCGTGGTGGTCGTGGCGGAGTGGGCCCTTGAGGTTGTCGGGGTGGAGATCGGCCACTGGTGCGGCAACGCCCGGTGGGGTGAGGGCGTCCCTGGCCGGGGGATTTCGTGATCGTCCGATGCCGGGGTGGGGCTCCAGGGCGACCGTGGTGGTCGTGGCGGAGTGGGCCCTTGAGGTTGTCGGGGTGGAGATCGGCCACCGGTGCGGCAGGCCGGTGGGGTGAGGGCGTCCCTGGCCGGGGACTGCGTGATCGTCCGATGCCGGACGTGGGGCCTCAGGACGACCGTGGTGGTCATGGCGGAGTGGACCCCTGAGGCGGTCGAAGCGGAGATCGGCCGGTGCGGCAACGCCCGGTGCGGCGGGCGGCGGCCGGACGGCCCGGTGCCGTCGCGGGCCGGGCGGGTGATCCACCGCACCTCCCGGAAACCCGGCGGCACCGGCTCATGACATGTGCGAGCATGCCACTCGTGGCGCGCCTCGGTTCCGGAATTCCCCTGGTCGCGCGCGACCGCGAGCTGAACCGGTTGCGCGCCGCGCTGGCGCAGGCCGGGCGCGGCACCGCGGGGGCGGTGCTGCTCGCCGGTGACGCGGGCGTGGGCAAGACGAGGCTGGTCGAGGAGCTGGCGGCGAGCGCCGACGACACCCTCGTCCTCATGGGACGGTGCCTGGACGCGGGCGAGACCGGTCTGCCGTACCTGCCGTTCGCCGAGGCGCTCAGCCCTCTCGAGGACACGGCGAACTGGCCGGCGCTCGCGATGATGCTGCCCCAGCTCGCGCTGCCCGCCGAACGCGAGCCCGGCACCGGCGGCATGATCGCGCCGAGCCTCACCCCCGGCCGCAGGCCGGAGCAGGACGTGGGGCAGCTCCAGCTGTTCGACGCGGTGCTCGGGCTGCTCGGCGACCTCGCCGAACGGCAGCGCGTGCTGCTGGTCGTGGAGGACCTGCACTGGGCCGACGCCTCGACCCGGTACCTGCTGTCGTTCCTGTTGTCCCGCTTGCGTTCCCAGCGCCTGCTGGTCGTCGGCACCTACCGCGCGGACGACCTGCACCGCAGCCATCCGCTGCGCCCCCTGCTCTCCGAGCTGGTCCGGCTGCCCGCCGTCGACCGCCTCGACCTCTCGCCGTTCAGCGCGGCGGACGCGCGCCGGTTCGTCGAAGCGCTGTCCGACGACCTGCCGCAGGACGTGGTCCGGCAGGTCGCGGAACGGTCGGAGGGCAACGCGTTCTTCGCCGAGGAACTGATCGCGGTGGCGACGTGCGACGACAGGTCGCTGCCCTCCGCGCTCGCCGACGTGCTCCTCAGCCGCGTGGAACGGCTGAGCCCCGAGGCCCAGCACGTCGTCCGGGTCGCCTCGGTGCGGGGCCGCCGGGTGCGGCACGACCGGCTGCGCGAGGTCGCGGGCATGGCGGACGTCGCGCTCGACACGGCGTTGCGCGAGCTGGTCCAGCACCACCTGCTAGTCGTGGACGACAACGAGGTCTACATGTTCCGCCACGCGCTGCTGCGCGAAGCGGTGTACGGCGACCTGCTGCCCGGCGAACGGGTGCGGGTGCACGCCGCCTACGCCCGGCACCTGGCGGAGCACCTCGACGAGCGCGGCGCCGCCGCGGCACTGGCCCACCACGCCTTCCAGAGCCACGACCTGGCGCAGGCGCTGACGGCGTCGATCAAGGCGGCCAAGGAGTCCGAACGGGCGGGCGCGCCCGCGGAGTCGTTGGAGCACCTGGAGAAAGCGCTCAACCTGTGGAACGCCGTCGCGCCGGCGGACCGTCCGTCCGATGTGGACGAGTACGTGCTGCTGAGGCGGGCGTCGTGGGTCGCGGGCACGGCCGGGCAGCCGGAACGAGCCGTGGCGTTCGGCCGCAGCGCCAAGGACGCGCTCGACGGCCAGTCGCCGGAGGAGCAGGCGGAGGTGCTGCTCCGGCTCTCGCAGGCGCTGGCGGTCCTCGACGGCAACGAACGCGAGCACCAGGAGGTGATGACCGGGGCGTGGGAGCTGGTGCGCGACCGGGACCCGAGTCCCACCAGGGCCCGCACGCTGGCCGGCATGGCGTCGATGCTGCGCCAGCAGAGGAAGCACGCGCAGGCCAGGGACTTCGCCGAGCAGGCCATCGCGGACGGCCGCCGGGCGAACGCGCCCGGTGCCGTCGCGGACGCGCTGGGCACGCTCGGCATCCTCGACGACCACGCGGGCCGGCACGACGAGGCGAGGACGCACTTCGAGCGGGCGATCGAGAGCGCGCGCGAGGTCGGGGCGGTCAACACCGAACTGCGCGCCTGGTACTACTTCGGCCTGATGTACTACGACTCGGGCGAGCTGGCCGAAGCCGCCCGCGTCTACACCCTCGCGGGCGAGCGCGCCCAGGAGACCGGCCTGACCTGGAGCACGTTCGGCCTGGAGATCCGCATCCTGCAGGTGCTCGTGCACTACTACTGCGGCGACTGGTCCGCCGCGGAGTGGGCGAGCGAACCGCCCGGCATGTCCGTGTCCTCCACGGTCCACGCGCGTCTCGCCGCCGCGGGCACGCACCTCACGGTCTCGCGCGGCGACCTGGCCGAGTCCGAACGCGTGATCACCAAGCTGCGCCACGACTGGCACCGCGACATCCAGATCGCACTGATCACCGGCGGCACCGGCGGTGAGCTCGCGCTGTGGCGCGGCCGGCCGGAGCTCGCCGTCGAACGGGTCGCGGACGCGCTGGCGTGGACGGGCAAGCTCGGCGGGCCGTGGGTGCTCGCGGACATCCGGATCGGCGCGGTCGGCGTCGCCGGGTACGCCGACCTCGCGGCCAAGGCCCGCCGCAAACGCGACGCGGAGGCCGAGCAGCGCGCCGTCGAGTCCGGCCGCGAGCTGGCCGAGCACGTCAGGCTCACCGCGAAGAACGGCGTCCCGCGCTCCGGCGAGCTCGGACCGGAGGGCAGGGCGTGGCTCGCCCGCGCGCTCGCCGAGGAGTCCCGGCTGACCGGTGCCGGAGACCCGGAGCTGTGGCGGGCCGCCGTCGACGGGTTCGGCTACGGCCTGGTCTTCGAGCAGGCGCTGTGCCGGTGGCGGCTCGCGGAGGCGTTGCTCGGGGCGGATCGCCGCGACGAGGCCGCCGAGCAGCTCCGCCTGGCCGGTGAGGTGGCGACCGGGCTGGGCGCCAAGCCGCTCGCGGAGGCCGTCGCGGCGTGCGCCAAGCGGGCCCGGATCGCCCTCAGGGCGGACGAACCCGTGCGGGAGCGGGCCGACCTCTTCACCCCGCGCGAACGGGCGGTGCTCGGGCTGGTGGCCGCCGGGCGCACGAACCGCGAGGTCGGCGAGGAGCTCTACATCAGCGAGAAGACGGTCTCCGTGCACCTTTCCCGGATCATGGCGAAGCTGGGCGCGTCCCGGCGGGCGGAGGCGGTGGCCATCGCGTACGACCGGGGTCTGCTGGAATAGCGCCGGTTGTCATACCTCAGGCTGATGCGCGACGCGTCGCCGAGTTGATGTCCGCGCACCCGGCGGACTCCTAGCTTCTTCCTCAGCAAGGAACATCCCCTGTGAGGAAGGCAAGCGACATGTCTGCACTGGTGTCCGATGTCGGAGCCGTCGGCACTACCGCCGCGACAGCCCACAACCTGGTGAAGGTCTACGGCAAGGGCGACACCGCGGTGAGGGCGCTGGACGGCATCAACGTCGCGTTCCAGGCCGGACGGTTCACCGCGATCATGGGCCCGTCCGGGTCCGGCAAGTCCACCCTGATGCACTGCCTCGCGGGACTCGACACCGTGGACAGCGGAGCCATCCACATCGGACAGACCGAGATCACCAAGCTCAGCGACAAGGACCTCACCAAGCTGCGCCGCGACCGCGTCGGCTTCGTGTTCCAGGCCTTCAACCTGCTGCCGACGCTGACCGCCGAGCAGAACATCCTGCTGGGTCTCGAGCTCGCCGGCCGCAAGCCCGACAAGCAGTGGTTCGACACGATCGTCGACGTCCTCGGACTGCGCGACCGCCTCACCCACCGCCCGACCGAGCTGTCCGGCGGCCAGCAGCAGCGCGTGGCCTGTGCCCGCGCCCTCGTCGCCCGGCCCGAGGTGATCTTCGCCGACGAGCCGACCGGCAACCTGGACTCCCGCAGCGGCGCCGAGGTCCTCGACTTCCTGCGCATGTCGGTCCGCAAGCTGGGCCAGACCGTGATCATGGTGACGCACGACCCGGTGGCCGCGAGCTACGCCGACCGCGTGGTGCTGCTCGCCGACGGCCGCCTCGCCGGCGAGATCCACCAGCCCACCACCGAGTCCGTCGTGAACGCCCTCACGCACCTGGGGGCGTGAGGTAGATGCTGAAGACCATCCTCGCGGGCCTGCGGGCCCGCACGGCGAGGCTGGTGCTGTCCAGCATCGCCATCGCGCTCGGCGTCGCGTTCGTGACGGGCACGCTGGTGCTCGGCGACGCCGTCGAGGCGCAGACCAGGGACAACTTCGCCCGCAGCGCCCGCAACGTCGACGCCGCGGTGCACCTGTCGGAGAACAGCCCGGACCGCGACAACGGCATCCCCGCCGAGTTCGTGCAGAAGATCCGCTCGACGCGGGGCGTGGCCGGCGCGGACGCCCGCGAGTTCGGCAGCGCGGCGCTGCTCGGCAGTGACGGCAAGGCGCGCAACGCGATGGTGCAGCCGCTGCCGACGACCGAGAAGCTGCGCGACTTCAACCTGAAGGACGGCAAGTTCCCGGTCAAGGCCGACGAGGCCGCGATCGACGTCAAGACGGCGCAGGTCGCGAAGATCAAAGTCGGGGACCGGCTCAAGCTGCTCGACGAGGAGAACGCCGAGCGCGCGTTCACCGTCGTCGGCACCTACCAGCAGGGTACGAGCAAGATCTCGACGTCCGGCATCGACCACGTCGTGGTGTCGCCGGAGGGCCTGCGCACGGTCATCCCCAAGCAGCACGTCTACGAGATCGTGGCCGTTGCCCAGGACGGCGTGTCCCAGCAGCAACTCGTCGACAACATCAAGGCCGCCATCGGCACCGGCTACGCGGTGCAGACCGGTGAGCAGCTCACGCAGGAGACGCTCGCGCAGGTCGGCGACGCCGCCGGCGAGATCAGGACCTTCCTGCTCGCGTTCGCCGCGATCTCGCTCATCGTGGCGGGCCTGGTCATCTACAACACCTTCACGATCCTCGTCGCCCAGCGCACGAAGGAGCTCGCGCTGCTGCGCTGCGTCGGAGCGGACCGCGGCCAGGTGTTCCGCAGCGTGCTCGCCGAAGCGGTCTTCATGGGCCTCGCGGCGTCCGTGCTGGGCATCCTCGGCGGACTCGGCGTCTCGGCGGGCCTGCAGGGCCTCATCAGCACGGTGGGCGGCCCCAGCGGGGACGACGTCGAGATCCGCCTGCCGATCTCGTGGGTGACGATCGCCGCCGGCTTCGGCGTCGGTGTCGTCGTGACGGTGCTTTCGGCCGTGCTGCCGGCACGCCGCGCCACGAAGGTCGCCCCGGTGGCCGCCCTGCGCTCGCAGCCGGACAGCCAGGACGACGTGGCCCGCACCGGCAAGGTCCGGATCGTCCTCGCGACGCTGATCGCGCTGGTCGGCGGCGCCGCGGGCTACTTCGGCCTGCAGCAGGAGAAGGAAGAACCCGCGCTGTTCATCACCGGTGGCGCCACGATGGTGCTGCTGCTCGCGGTGCTGTTCCTCGGCCCTCTCTACGTGGGTCCGATCAACCGGCTGTTCGGCAAGGCGCTGCGCGGCGTCCCGGCCAGGCTGGCCTCGGCCAACGCGGGCCGCAACCCCAAGCGCACCGCCGCCACCACCGCGGCGCTGATGATCGGCGTGACCATCGTCGCGATGGTCACGGTCGTGGCGGGCAGTGGCCGCGAGACGATGAACCAGCAGGTCGACAAGCGGTTCCCGGCCGACTACGAGATCACCTCGAACGTCTACAGCCAGCCGCTGACCCAGAAGCTCGCCGACGAGATCGCCAAGGTGGACGACGTCGCGAAGATCGCGCCGGAGCTCTCCGCGTCCACCGAGTCGCCGCAGCTCGAGTACGCCTACGTGACCGGCTACCCGGCCGACGCGATCGGCTCGCTGGTCCGCGCGGAGACGACCACCGGGCCTCTCGGCGCCGTGAAGGACGGCGAGATCGCGATGCGCGAGAAGGACGCCAAGAAGGCGGGCCTCTCGGTCGGGTCGACGGTGCAGCTCGGCGGCAAGGACTTCAAGGTCGTCTCGCTGCTCAAGGACGACGGCTTCGGCACGGGCATCGTGACGCTCGGCTCCGCTCAGGGGCTGGCGGTGGACGGGCCGAAGGGCTACCAGAAGCTGCTGGTGAAGCTCGCGCCCGGCACCGACATCACGGCGGCCCGCGCCAACCTGGAGCGCGCCATCGCCTCGTCGCCGGTCGCGGTGCTGAACTCCGCGGCGGAGACCAAGGCCGAGCTGAACGCGCAGATCGACCAGGTCCTGCTGTTCATCTGGGCGCTCGTCGGACTGGCGCTGGTCATCGCCCTGTTCGGCATCGCGAACACGCTCACGCTGTCGGTGCTGGAGCGGACCCGCGAGTCGGCCCTGCTGCGGGCGCTCGGCCTCACCAGAGGCCAGTTGCGCCAGATGCTGGTGGTCGAGTCGATCCTGATGGCGCTGATCGGCGCGGTCGTGGGGGTGGTGCTCGGCGCCGGGTTCGGGTGGCTGCTGGTCGAGGCGATCTCCAACGCGGAGTTCCGGATCAGCTTCTCCGTCCCGTTCGGCCAGATCGGGATCATGCTCGGGCTGGCCGTGGTCGCGGCCGTCCTCGCGGCGGCCCTCCCCGCTCGCCGGGCGGCCAGGAACTCCGTGGTCGCGGGCATGGCGGAGGCGTAGGACACCCCGTCCGCCCCTCGCTGTCGGGGGCGGGGCCGGACGGGTTCGGGCGTGCGGAACAGGGGCCGCACGACCGGGGGATCGGCGGAGGTCCGGTGCTGTCGGGGCACCGGGCCTCCGCTGTGCGCGCGGTGGGTCCGGCGTCCGGCGGACCCACCTGAAAAAATTTCGGGGACACGCGTCATCTTCTGCGCGAAACCCCCTCTACCTGGGGTGGGGGACGACCGGAGCGAGGGCCCGGTCGTCCCTCTTCGTCGTTCCCGCCGGTGGCCGGGGCCGGTCCGGTTGAGACGCTCACCGATCGGGCGAAGGTTTTTGTTGCCTACCTCGACAAAGTTACGGAACGATGTCGACCGCTTGACACCCGCGCCTCGCCGGTTGAGTGTGAGAGCGCTCTCACCACAGTTAGCTGCGCCACACCGGCGCCGTCGAGGAGGACGGATGAGCACAAGGCTGGTCGGCAGCGTCGCTGCGACCCTCGTGATGGTTCTGGCTGCCGGGTGCGGCGGGAGTTCCGGGGCCGACGGCAAGATCGAGCTGTCGCTGGGCCTCTTCTCCGACTTCGGGTACGACAAGCTCATCGAGGAGTACCAGGCCTCGCACCCGAACCTCAAGATCGAGCAGCGCAAGGTCAAGATGGAGCAGCACAACACGCAGCTCGCGACCCAGCTCGCGGGTGGCCGTGGCGCCGCGGACATCGTCGCTCTCGAAGAGGGCGTGGTCTCGCAGTTCCGCGCCTCCAAGGACAAGTTCGTGAACCTCGCCGAGTACGGGGCGAAGGACCTGAAGGACCAGTGGGCGGCCTGGAAGTGGAACCAGGGCACCGCCGACGGCGGTGAGTTCGTGCTGGGGCTGGGCACGGACATGGGCAGCCTCGGGCTCTGCTACCGCCGCGACCTGTTCGAGGCGGCCAAGCTGCCGACGGACCGCGAGGCCGTCGCGAAGCTGTGGCCGACCTGGGCCGACTACGCGAAGGTCGCGGACCAGTTCACGGCCGCCACGCCGAACGTGAAGTTCGTCGACACCGGCCGCAACGTCTACAAGGCCATCCTCGACCAGACCGAGGAGGGCTACTTCGCGAAGGACGACTCGTACATCGCGGAGAAGAACGACAAGGTCAAGACGGCCTTCGAGACGGCGGCGGCGCTGGGCGTCAAGCAGCAGACCGGTGCCCTCGAACCGTTCAGCCAGGAGTGGAACGTCGCGCTGAAGCAGGGCTCGTTCGCCACCACCACCTGCCCGGCCTGGGCGCTCGCGCTGATCAAGGCGGGTGCCGGCGACGCGGCGGCCGGGAAGTGGGACGTGACGACGGCGCCCGGTGGCGGCGGCAACTGGGGCGGCTCGTTCCTCGCGATCCCGAAGCAGGGCAAGCACCCCAAGGAGGCCTACGAGCTGGCCAAGTGGCTGACGGCGCCCGAGCAGCAGAAGCGGATCTTCAAGGAGACCGGCAACCTGCCGAGCCAGCCGAAGGTCTACCAGGACGCCGAGGTGCAGGCGACGGTCAACGAGTACTTCAACTCCGCTCCGGTGGGCAAGATCTTCGCCACCTCCGCCGAGTCGCTCAAGCCGACCTACCGCGGCACGAAGGACTCGAAGGTCGGACCGGTGTTCGCCACCGCGCTGACCCGCGTCGAGCAGGGCAAGCAGTCCACCGCCGAGGCCTGGACGCAGGCGCTCAAGGAAGCGACGGACGCCGCCAAGTGACGGCTGTCCGCACGGAGACCGAGGCGGCCCCGGCCGTCTCGGTCTCGTCCTCCAAGGAACCGAAGCGCTTCAGGCTGAGCCACTGGGACGCCAAGTACACGCCGTACCTGATCATCGCGCCGTTCTTCGTGGTGTTCGGGATCTTCGGGCTCTACCCGTTGCTGTACACGGCGTGGGTGTCGCTGCACGAGTGGCAGCTGATCGACGGCAACCAGGGATTCGTCGGTCTCGCCAACTACGCCGAGCTGTTCGGCGACCCGAAGTTCTGGAACGCGCTGGTCAACACGCTCAGCCTGTTCGTGCTCTCGACGGTGCCGCAGCTGCTCGCGGCACTGGGCCTCGCGGCACTGCTCGACCGCGGCCTGCGCGGGAGCGCGTTCTGGCGCGCCGGTGTGCTGCTGCCCAACGTCATCTCGGTCGCCGCGGTGGCACTGGTGTTCGCGCAGTTCTTCGGCCGCGACTTCGGCATCGTGAACTTCCTGCTGGGTCTCGTCGGCATCGACCCGGTCGACTGGCGCGCGGAGACGTGGGCCTCGCACCTCGCGGTGTCCACGATGGTGATGTGGCGCTGGACCGGCTACAACGCGCTGCTCTACTTGGCGGCCATGCAGTCGGTGCCCAGGGACATGTACGAGTCGGCCACTTTGGACGGTGCGTCGCGCTGGCGCATGTTCTGGTCGATCACCGTGCCGTCGATCCGCCCGACGATCCTGTTCACCGTCGTCACGTCGACCATCGGTGGTCTGCAGCTGTTCGCCGAGCCCGCGCTGTTCGACCCCGGGTTCGCCGCGAACAACTCGACCGGCGGCTCCGACCGGCAGTTCCAGACGCTGGTGCTCTACATGTACGAGAAGGGCTTCCGGTTGTTCGACGCCGGGTACGCGGCCACGGTCGCGTGGATGCTGTTCGTGGTCGTCCTGCTGGTCGCGATCGTCAACTTCACGCTGACGCGGCGCATCGCGGGCAAGGAGTGATCGCTCGATGAAGAACGCCAAGGCAGGACCGCTGCTCTACGGGTTCCTGGTCGCCGTGCTCGCGGCGTCGATCTTCCCGCTGTACTACTCGTTCATCGTGGCGTCGAAGGACAACTCCGTCCTCGGCGACAGGGTCCCGCCGCTGGTCCCCGGTGGCAACCTGGTCGAGAACGTCACCCGCGTCTTCGACACCGTCGACTTCTGGCTCGCCATGCAGAACTCCTTCGTGGTGGCCTCGACCGTGGCGATCTCGAACGTCGTGCTGGGCACGCTCGCGGGCTTCGCGTTCGCGCGGCTGCGGTTCCGGGGACGCGACTCGCTGTTCCTGGTCGTGCTCGGGACCGCGATGGTGCCGACGCAGCTCGGCGTGATCCCGCTGTACATGCTGATGTCGGACCTCGACTGGTACGGCACGCTGCAGGCGGTCATCGTGCCGGTGCTGATCGGGTCGTTCGCCGTGTTCTGGATGCGCCAGGCCTGCGAGGAGACCGTGCCGTACGAGCTGATCGAGGCGGCGCGCGTCGACGGGTGCTCGGTGCTGCGGACGTTCTGGCACGTCGGTTTCCCCGCGGTGCGGCCGCAGGCGGCGGTGCTGGGCATGTTCACGTTCATGACCTCGTGGAACGACTTCTTCTGGCCGTTGATCGTGTTGGACCCCAACGACAGCCCGACCGTCCAGGTGGCGCTGTCGACGCTGGCCAGCGGCTACTACACCGACTACTCGCTGATGCTCGCCGGCGCCACGCTGGCGGTGCTGCCGGTGATCGCGATCTTCGTCCTGCTGTCCCGCCAGATCGTCGGCGGCATCATGCAGGGCGCCGTCAAGGGATGACACACAGCAGCGACCAAGCCACGAGGGAAGTGAACGTATGACGACCGACTCGGAGGTCGAGGTCGGGCGCGAGGTGCTGGCGTTCCCGCCGGACTTCCTGTGGGGCGCCGCGACCGCGGCGTTCCAGATCGAGGGCGCGACCACCGCGGACGGTCGCGGCGCCTCGATCTGGGACACGTTCGCGGCGACGCCCGGCAAGGTGCTGGCCGGCGACACGGGCGACCCGGCCTGCGACCACTACCACCGCTACCAGTCCGATGTGGACCTCATGGCGTCGCTCGGGCTCGCCGCGTACCGGTTCTCCGTCGCCTGGCCCCGCGTTCAGCCCACCGGCAGCGGCGCGGTGGAGGAGCGCGGCCTCGCGTTCTACGACCGGCTCGTGGACTCGTTGCTGGAGAAGGACATCCAGCCGCTGGTCACGCTGTACCACTGGGACCTGCCGCAGGTGCTGGAGGACTTCGGCGGCTGGCGCAACCGCGACACGGCCTACCGCTTCGCCGAGTACGCCACCGTCGTGCACGACCGGCTCGGCGACCGGGTGCAGGCCTGGACCACGCTGAACGAGCCGTGGGTCTCGGCGTTCCTGGGCTACGGCAACGGGATCCACGCGCCGGGCATCACCGACGCCGTGGCGTCCCTGGAGGCGGCGCACCACCTGCTGCTGGCGCACGGTCTGGCCACGCAGGCGTTGCGGGCGCAGGCGCCCGAGTCGCACCGGCTGTCGATCGTGCTCAACTTCAGCACGGTCTGGGGCGAGGACGACTCGGAGGCGTCGCGGGAAGCGGTCCGCAAGGTCGACGGCCTGCAGAACCGCATCCTGCTCGACCCGGTCTGCGGGCGCGGCTACCCGCTCGACGTCCTGCAGGACACGGCGTGGCTCGGCGACTGGACGAACGTGGTCCGCGACGGTGACATGGAGACCATCGCGACCCCGGTCGACTGGATCGGCGTGAACTACTACAGCCCGACCAGGGTCGCGCCGGCCGATCCCGGCTTCGTGCCGGCCGGGCCGCACGCGGGGCTGCGCGGTGCGGTTGTGCAGCCGCCGCGGGGAGAGCTCACCGGCTTCGGGTGGGAGCAGAACGCAGACGCGTTCACCGAGCTGCTCGTGCGGCTGTCCCGCGACGCGGGCGGGGTGCCGCTCGTGGTCACGGAGAACGGGTCCGCGTTCCCCGACGTCGTCGACCCTGCGGGCCGCGTCGTGGACGTCCAGCGGACGAAGTACCTGGTGGACCACGTCCGCGCGGTGCACAGGGCGATCGCGGAAGGCGCCGACGTCCGCGGCTACCTCGCGTGGTCGCTGCTCGACAACTTCGAGTGGGCGGCCGGGTACTCGCAGCGGTTCGGGATCGTGCACGTCGACTTCGAGACGCAGCAGCGCACGGTCAAGGAGAGCGCGGTCACGCTCTCCCGGATCATCCGGCAGAACGGGCTTCCCGCCCACGGTTACACCGTCTGACGCACCTCATGGGACCGAGGGGGTCCGGCGCTCTCACCCGCGGGCACGGCCGCGCCGCAGGTGAGAGCGCTCTCTCGGTTATCGCCTGCGCAGCACGCGCGGGTCGGCGTGCAGGTTCTCCGCGAGCCGGACGGTGATGAACTCGTTGTCGTCCGGCCTGCCCGGCGTGCGGCCCGACGACGACGGGAAGTTGTTGTCGTTGAGCACGGCGATCGTGCGGTCGTCGAGGATCGTGACGTCCTCGATCGTCACGAACGGGAACCTGAACGGGTCCGCGTGCCCGCCGAGGCGCTTCGGGTTCGCGAGGTTCAGCAGGTCGGCGACCATCGTCTTGTCGAGCACGCCGTCGCGGTCGCGGTCGCGCTTGTCGGCGAGGTAGACGCGCTTGACGAGCGCGTCCGCGCCCTGGGCGCTGTCGCGTTCGATGACGAGCAACCGGTTGGCGTCGACGGCGATGGCGTCACCGATCGCGAAGTTCGGGTCCTCCAGCCGGTAGCGCCACGTCTTGCCGGTGAAGGCGTTGCCGGCGACGTCGAACTCGTTGAGCCGCAGCGTGCCCGGCGCGTCACCGGCGACGGTGCCCTCCAGCAGCGCGTTGAGCGTCTTCCCGTCGGGGGAGAGGGTCAGCCCCTCGAAGCCCTTGCTGCCGCCCAGGTTGGGGCTGCCGGCCGGGTTCTCGGGCGCGCGTACGCCGGGCAGCGGCACCGGCGGTGCCAGCAGGCGCCCGGCGCGGTCGAAGTGCAGCAGGTACGGGCCGAACTCGTCGCCCATCCAGTAGGTGCCGTCAGCTCCCCTGGTGACCGACTCGATGTCGATGTCCGCACCGGTGATCACCCGGTCCGGCCTGGTCAGCGGGAACGGGATGTGGCCGTTCGGGTCGGTCAGCGTGATGCCGCCGAGCACGTCGACGGTGTTCTTCGCGAAGTCGGGCGCGATGCGGTGGATGCGCAGCAGGAAGTCCGCGCTGTTGGCCTTCGTGCCGTACCCGTTGTCGGAGATGGCGTCGAAGGTGCCGTCGCTGTTGCGGACGAGACCGCTGAAACCCTGGACCGGCTGGTCCGCGAACGGCGGCGTGACGCCGTTGACCGGCGTCGTCCCCAGTGCCGCGCCGCTCGGTTCGCTGCCGGGGACGAAGGTCTGCGCCGGCAGGAAGGCGAAGCCGGTCAACGCGGCCATCCCCCGGCCCTTCCCGCTCGCCGCTTCCTCGGCGGCGGCGGTGGTGGGCGTGGCCAGCGCGGTGACGGTGAGCAGGGTGAGGCCTGCGGCCAGAGTTCTCCTCATACCGCGAACCCTATGTCGATCGATTTACGCGTGGTTCGCGTCGCGGCAACAAGTTCCATGAACTCTTGGTGCATGACGACGACCTGGCGCATGCGCTTCGAACTCAGCGACAGCCCCGGCGCGCTCGCGCGCGTGACCGTCCGGCTGGCGGCGGCCGACTGCAACGTCCTCGCGCTGCACGTGATCCCCGTCCCCGGCGGAGTGCTCGACGAGATCGTCGTGCGGGCGGGCGAGGGCGTCCTCCCCGCCGACCTGGTCGAGGCCGTGCGCGGCGAGGGCGCCAAGAGCGTCGGTATCACCGGCGCCGACCTGCGGGACCTCGTGGACGAACCGACGGCGGCGTTGCGCGCCGCGAGGACGGCCTTGACCGATCCGGAGAAGACGGCGGACGCGCTGCGCCAGGTGCTGGCCGCCGACGCGGTGACGGTCGGCGAGGCCGGTGCCGGCCAGGTCCAGCTCGGCCAGTGGGCGGCCCGCCGCGGCTGGGCCGGGTTCACCCAGGTGGAACTGGCGCGGGCGCGGGCGTTGCTCGACGTCGTGGACGCGCCGGCGCCCTCGCTGCGGGGAGTGCTGAGCGACGACGGTGTGGCGCTGGTCCTGCGCCCCGGCGGGAGCTCCGACGAGGACGCCGTCGCCGACCTGCACGCCCGCTGTTCCATGAGGACGTTGTTCAACCGCTACCACTCCGGCATGCGCACGGTGCCGCGCCGGTGGCTGCACCGCCTGCTCAACCCGCCCCGCGGCACCACCGTCCTCGCCCAGTGCGCGGACCGGGTCGTGGCACTGGGCCAGCTCATCCAGACCGGCACACCGGACTGCGCCGAGGTGTCGCTGCTGGTCGAAGACGCGTGGCAGCACCGGGGTGTCGGCACGGCCCTGCTCGGCGCACTGGCGGCGGACGCCCGCGCCGCCGGCTACTCCGAGCTCGTCGCGTGGTGCCTGCCGACGGAGACCGCCCTGGTGCGCACGGCCGCGAAAGCGGGCCTGCCCGCCACGACACGCCGGGAGGACGGACTGCTCCGGGTTTCGATCGCGCCGCGAGGGCGTGCCCTGAAGACGCCGATCACGGCGGACGCGGCCGAAAAAACACGGTGAACAGCGCGGAAACCCTCCTCGGAGATCGCTTGCGGCTAAGCTGACCTGCGACTCAAAGGTTTTCATCGAGGAGTGGTGGTGCTCGTGTCCAACCACGCGCGTCCGACGCTGGAGGACGTTGCCGCGCGGGCTGGGGTTTCCCGCGCCACGGCGTCACGAGTGCTGAACGCGTCCCCGCGGGTCAGCCCCGAGGCACTGGAAGCGGTCAACGCCGCCGTCCACGCCCTGGGCTACCAGCCGAACCGCGCAGCCCGCGCGTTGGTCACACGTCGCACGGGCGCCGTCGCGGTGGTGTTCTCCGAGCCGGAGCCCAAGATCTTCGACGACCCGCACTTCGCCCGCCTGATCCGTGCCGGTGCCCGTGCGCTGGCCGACGCCGACGTGCAGATGGTGCTCATGCTGGTGCACTCGCTCGACGACCAGGCCCGCGCGCACCGCTTCCTGGCCGGTGGGCACGTCGACGGCGCCCTGGTGTTCGCGCCGCACCGCAACGACCAGCTCGTGTCGATCGTGAAGAAGCTGCCGCTGCCGGTGGTCTACGCCGGCAAGCCCTGGGGTTCGCTGCGGGGCATGCACCTCGTGGACAACGACAACGAGGGTGGCGCCGTGCTGGCCACCGAACACCTGAAGTCGTTGGGGCGAAAGAAGATCGTGCACGTCGCCGGGCCCGCGGACGAGCTGTCGGCCATCGACCGGCTCAACGGGTTCAAGACCGCCCTGTCGCTGGACGACAAGGGGATCGCCCGGGTCACCGAGGACGGCGGGTTCACCCGCGAGGGCGGGCGCAAGGCGATGGCGGCGCTGCTGGCCAAGGTGCCGGCGCTGGACGCCGTGTTCGTCGCTTCCGACCTCATGGCCGCCGGGGCGCTGGAGACCCTGCAGGAGGCCGGGAAGCGGGTGCCCGAGGACGTCGCGGTGGTCGGGTTCGACGACCACGTCGCCATCGCCGAGCACACGTCCCCGCCGCTGACCTCCGTCCGGCAGGACTCCGACGAGCAGGTCAAGCACATGGTCGAGCACCTGATGAAGCTGCTCAGGGACGAGACCGTCAAGACCAAGAAGGAGATGCTGCCCACCGTGCTGGTGCGGCGGGAGTCCGCTTGATGCCACTCGGCGGTTGAGCGGGTGGTGCCGGGGGTCTGCCCCCAGCACCACCACTACTTCGGAGAAGCCGTCCAGCGCCGGCGGAGGGCCTACCTGCCGTCGCCCTGGTTCTTGCAGGTCGGCGGTGGCAGCGGGTTCAGCGGGCTGCACGGCCAGCCAGAGGAGGGCGGCACCGTCGTCGTCGACGTCGGGGGTGGCGGTGGCGGTTCCGGGTTCGTCACGGCCGGCGGCGGGGTGGTCCTCTTCGGGGGCTGCTGCGTGCTCGGGGGCGAGCTGGTGGAGGTCACCGGGGCGTCGCTGCTGCTGGGGACCGGGCTCGGCGTCGAGCTCGGCGGGGTGCTGGACGTGGACTGGATCCAGGTGGAGTCGGGCGTGCGGCTCAGCGGGTCGTCGCCGGCGACGCCGTGGATCGCCATGCCGACCAGCACTCCGAGCAACGCGGACCCGAGCACGGCGGAACCACCTGCGGCCCACAGTGCGCGCACAGCAGTCCTCCTCAATGCTCACGGTTGGAAGTCAGGCGATCACGCTGCACGGCACATTAGCGGGTAAACCGGTCGCAGGAGAACGCTCACCTGCCTGCCTTATCGGCGCCCCGGGGTTCGCGGTTGAGTGGTCGCTCCCACTGAACTGTCATCCGGGCGAGCACCAGACTGGCCCCGGAAAGGCCTGCCACCAGCACGGTTCCGGTCAGGTGCCACGTCGGAGCGTCACCCGTGCAGGTGAACACCTCGGTGAAGCGCTCCGTGGAGCAGGTGACGAACGGGACCGACGAGAGGGCGATCGAGGAGGCCGCCACGCCACCCAGGAGTGCGGAGCCGAAGGTGCGCATGAGGGGGAACGCGGCGTTGGCGGTGCCGATGGCGGCGATCGCGAAGAGCAGCGGGACCGGTCCGGGGAACAGGCCCGTCAGGGGGCAGCCGACCATCAGGACCCCGAGCACGGCCTGGCCGATCCTCGCCTGCGTCGCCACGACTGGGACCCTAACAACTCCGTAAGCTCTTTTCGGTCCGGTTCGGGCCAGTATTTTCGGTATGCCGAATCGTCGATTCCTGATCCCCGTCGCAGTTGTGCTGGTCGTCGCGCTCGGCGTCGGGTTGTACCTCTTCCAGCCGTGGCGCCTGATCACCGTCCGCGAAACGAACGAAGCGCTGCTCGTCCCGGCGTCCGCGGACCGGTCGGCATCTCAATTGACGGCTCAGTCAACGTCGTCCGGTGCGTCGGCGCCCGTAGCGGAAACGGCACGAGAGGTCGCTGCGGGTGAGTGGCGCTCTTTGGAGCACACGACCACGGGTAGGGCGAGCCTCATCGCGCTGCCCGGTGGCGGGCATTCGGTCCAATTCGCCTCGCTGAACACCAGCGATGGCCCTGACCTGTACGTTTACCTCTCGCCGCACGCCTCGAGCTCGGCGGAGAAAACTTTCGGCGAGGGATTCACGAACCTCGGTAAGCTGAAGGGGAACCGCGGTGACCAGGTGTACGAAATTCCGGCGGGCGTGGATGTCGCGGGCATTCGGAGCGTGGTGATCTGGTGCCAGCGCTTCTCGGCCGGCTTCGCCGTGGCTCCGCTGGAACGGGTCTGAGAATCCGGGGCCGGCGCACTTCCCGGCACTATTGACTTTCCTGGTCTAGACCACATAGCGTGAAGTGCACGGACACAACATCGTCCCTTGCCGATGGACGTGCGGAAGCCCCGTTGGCGAGGTGCACGGCTCACTGGGTGGGCCCACTGCGGCGGTGGCGCGGCTCCTGCTCTCCCCGGAGCCGCGCCACCGCCGTTGGCGTTCTAGTCTTGTTCGTGCACTCCCGGACCGTGGCGATCCACTACGTGCGCGCGGCACTGCGCGCGTGTCCGGAGCCGTCCACCGTCCTGCGGGAAGCGGGCATTCCGGCGAGCCTGCTCGCCGACGACCGGGCGCGCGTGACGCCCGCCCAGTACACGAGGTTCATCCAGACGCTCTGGGAAGTCCTCGACGACGAGTTCATGGGGTTCGGTCCCCGGCCGTCGAAGCGCGGCACGTTCGCGATGATGTGCCTGCTCGCCGTGCACTGCCCCGACCTCGAGTCGGCGCTGCGCCGCGGGCTCGCCTTCTACGCGCTCTTCGACCAGCCGTTGCGCCTGGCGCTCGACGACGGGCGCTTCTCACTCGACCTCCCCGGCGACCCCGACCACTTCCTCACCGAGTCGCTCCTCGTGCTGTGGCACCGCTTCTCGTCGTGGCTCATCGGCCGCCGCATCCCCCTGCAGGGTGCCGAGTTCGGCTATCCGGAGCCCGCGCACGCCGCCGAGTACCACCTGATCTTCGGCTGCCCGCTGAGCTTCGACGCGCCCGCCACCGCGATCTGGTTCGACCGGAGGTTCCTGCGCATGCCGGTCGTGCAGGACGAGGCGGGGTTGCTGCGCTTCCTGCGGCATTCGCCGGCGGAGCTGCTGTCGCGCCGCGACCACGGCGCCGACACGGCCGCGCACGTGCGGCGGTTGCTCGGGCGCGGGGTGACCGGGCTGGAGGCCGTGGCGGCCGCGCTCGGGGTGTCGGCGCCGACGTTGCGCCGCAGGCTCGCCGCGGAGGGCACGTCGTTCCGCGAGGTGCGGGAGCAGTTGCTGCGCGACCAGGCGGTGGCGTCGCTGGTGCGCGGCGGCGAGTCGGTGGAGGAGCTGGCGCTGCGCCTCGGGTTCTCCGAGGCGAGCGCCTTCCACCGGGCCTTCAAGCGGTGGACCGGGTCCTCACCCGGCTCCTACCGCGCCTAGAACCTGTCGCGCTCCCGCAGCGAGGCCGGCGGGCGGAACCGCTCGCCGTAGGTGTCGGCGAGGTAGTCCGCCCGCTCGACGAACGCCTGGACGCCGCAGGAGTTGATGAACTGCAGCGTGCCGCCGCTCCACGGCGCGAAGCCGAAACCGAAGATCGAGCCGATGTTCGCGTCCGCCACGGACGTCAGCACGCCCTCGTCCAGGCACCGCACGGTCTCCAGCGCCTGCACGAACAGCAGCCGGTCGCGGACGTCCTGTTCGGACACACCGGCGTCGGCCTTCGCGTACCGGGCCGTGAGCTCCGGCCACAGGAACTTCTTGCCGCCCTCGGGGTACTCGTAGAAGCCGGCGCCGCCGGACTTCCCGGTGCGCCCCAGGGACACCATCTCGCGGATGAGGTCGTAGGCGGGGCTCTCCGAGACGAGCGACGGGTCGTCGGCGAGCGTCTGGTCGTGGATCTTCAGCTGCAACGAGAGCGTCACCTCGTCCGACACCGCGAGCGGTCCGACGGCCATGCCGGCCTTCTTGGCGACGTTCTCGATGAACGCCGGCGCCACGCCCTCGGCCAGCATCGTGATCGCCTCGATCACGTACGTGCCGAACGTCCGCGAGGTGTAGAAGCCGCGCGAGTCGTTGACGACGATCGGCGTCTTCCCGATCTGCCGCACGTAGTCGAGCGCGCGTTGCAGCGTCTCCTCCGACGTCTTCTCGCCGCGGATGATCTCCACGAGCCGCATCTTCGGCACGGGGGAGAAGAAGTGCAGCCCGATGAACCGCTCCGGCGCCGTCACCGCGGAAGCCAGGCCGGTGATGGGCAGCGTCGAGGTGTTGGACGCGATCACCGCGTCCGGGAGCGCCCGCGCCTCGGCGGCGGGCAGCACCTCGTTCTTCAACTCGCGGTTCTCGAACACCGCCTCGATGACCAGGTCGCAGCCCGCGAGGTCGTCGTAGGACGCGGTCGGCCGGATGCCCGCCAGTCCCGCGGCGCCCTTCTCGGCGGCTTCCCGGGTCACGTCCTTCAGGACCACCTCGATGCCCGCCTTCGCCGACACCTCGGCGATCCCGGCGCCCATCATGCCCGCGCCCAGCACACCCAGCTTGGCGACCTTGCGGCCGGTGGCGGACGCGCGGCCGTTGACCTCGTTGAGGTGGAACCAGAACGCGGTGATCATGTTCTTGGAGACCTGGCCGGAGGCCAGCTCCACGAAGTAGCGGCCCTCGATCTTCAACGCCGTGTCGAAGTCGACGTAGGCACCTTCGACGGCCGTCGCCATGATCCGCTGCGGCGCCGGGTAGGCGCCGTGCGTCTTCTTGCTCAGCACGGCGGGAGCGGCGGCGAGCAGGCCGTAGCCCGCGGGGTCGCCGAACTTCAGGTCCGGCACGCCCGCGCCCGGCACGTCCCACGGCTGCACCGGAGCGGGGTTCGCCAGGATCCACGCGCGGGCCTCGGAGATCAGCTCCTCGCGCGTGTCGACGAGCTGGTCCACGATGCCCGCCTGCAACGCGCGTTCCGGCCGCAGCTGCTTGCCCTCCATGAGCAACGGCAACGCCTTCTGCACGCCCAGCAGCCGCACCATGCGCGTGACGCCACCGCCGCCGGGCAGCAGGCCCAGCGTGACCTCGGGCAGGCCGACGCGGATGCCGTTGTCGTTCAGCACGATCCGCCGGTGGGAGGCCAGCGCGATCTCGAAGCCGCCGCCCAGCGCCGAACCGCCGATCGCCGCCACGACCGGTTTGCCGAGCTTCTCCAGGCGCCGAAGCTGCGACTTGAGCTCCTCGACGCCCTCCAGCGCCTGAGCCGCGTTCTCCGGCGTGATCGCGATCAGCACGTTGAGGTCGCCGCCTGCGAAGAAGGTCTTCTTGGCGGACGTGATGACCACACCGGTGATGTCGTCGGCCTCGAGCTTCGAGACGGCGTCGCCCATCAAGTCCCGGTACTCGTCGTTCATCACGTTGGCGGAGCCGGACATGTCCATCGTCAGGGTGACGATGCCGTCGGAGTCCTTGTCGTAGTGGAACGCGCCCTTGTTCGACACGGTCAGACCCTCTCGATGATCGTCGCGATGCCCATGCCGCCGCCCACGCACAGCGTGGCGAGGCCGCGGCGCAGGTTCCGGCGCTCCAGCTCGTCGAGCAGCGTGCCCAGGATCATGCAGCCGGTGGCGCCCAGCGGGTGGCCCAGCGCGATGGCGCCGCCGTTGACGTTGACCTTGTCCTCGGGGACGTCCACGTCGCGCAGGAACTTCAGCACGACCGACGAGAACGCCTCGTTGACCTCGAACAGGTCGATGTCCTCGACCGAGAGCCCCGCCCGGTCGAGCGCCTTGCGCGCGGACGGCGCCGGTCCGGTCAGCATGATCGTCGGTTCGGTGCCCACCACGGCCACGGACACGATCCGGGCGCGCGGGGTCAGGCCCAGCGCCTTGCCCGCCGCCGCGGACCCGATCAGCATGGCCGCGGCGCCGTCGACGATCTGCGACGAGTTGCCGGGCGTGTGGACGTGGGTGATGCGCTCGACGGTGGGGTAGCGGTCGATCGCCACCGTGTCGTAGCCGAGGTCGCCGTGGAACTGGAAGCTGGGCTTGAGCTTGCCCAGCGACTCCACGGTGGACTCCGGGCGGATCGTCTCGTCCTCCTTGAGCACCACCGTGCCGTTCTGGTCGACGACCGGCACCACGGACCGCTCGAACCAGCCGTTCTTCTGCGCCTCGAACGCGCGGGCGTGCGACCGGGCGGCCCACGCGTCGACGTCCGCGCGCGAGTGGCCCTCCAGCGTCGCGATGAGGTCGGCCGACACGCCCTGCGGCACGAAGGAGAGGTCGAAGTTCGTCCGCGGGTCGATCGCCCACGCGCCACCGTCGGACCCCATCGGCACGCGCGACATCGACTCGACGCCACCGGCCACCACGAGGTCCTCGAACCCGGAGGCGACCTTGGCCGCGGCGAGGTTCACCGACTCGAGGCCGGAGGCGCAGAAGCGGTTGAGCTGGACACCGGCCGGGCGCTGGTCCCACCCGGCGGCCAGCACCGCGGCCCTCGCGATGTCGCCGCCCTGCTCGCCGAGCGGTGACACCACGCCGAACACGACGTCGTCCACCGCGGAGGTGTCGAGGGAGTTGCGTTCGGACAGCGCGCGCAGCACACCGGCGGCCAGCTCGACGGGCCGGACGCTGTGCAGCGACCCGCGCTTGCCCTTGCCGCGCGGCGTGCGCACCGCGTCGAAGATCAAGGCTTCGCTCATGGCACCACGCTAGGCCCGCTCACCGGAGCTGGCCATGACCGTGGGGGGTGACCGATTAGCTCACCTGGAACTCCATGTGCTCGGGTTCCTCCGCCTCGACGAACCCCAGCTTCCGGTAGAGGCGCCTGGCCGGCAGGTTGTCCTCCCAGACGCGCAGCCGCACGATGCGCCAGCCCTCCTCGGCCGCCCACGCGAGCACGGTCCCGACCAGGGCCTCGCCGATGCCGCGGCCGCGGTGCGAGTCCCGCACCCACATCGAGTAGAGGTACAGCCCCTCGGGCTTCCCGGTGGCCGCGACCAGGGCGACGGGGCCGGGGTCGAGCGCGACGACCTTGAGGCCGTCCTCGACGCGGTCCCGCCACAGGTCCTCGCCGTACGCCTGCTCCCGCGCCAGCACCGACCCGAACTCCGCGGGATCGCTCGCCAGCGCCTCCAGGCGGACGTCGCGCCACAGCCGCCACTCGTCCGGCGTGACCCGGTGAATCTGCATACCGAGCAGTCTGTCCGATGTGGGTGGGAATTTCGCTCAGTTTTTCGGGTGAGGGCCTGGCGCGCCGGTCATGGTGCGGACCACCGCCCGGTGGTTTCGTGGACCGCATGGCAGAGCGTCGATCGCGGTGGATGGACAGCGACCTGGACCAGTTGCGCCAGCTCGCCCGCACGTTCATGGAGAAGGAGGTCGTGCCGCACCAGGAACGCTTCGCGCAGCAGAAGCAGGTCGACCGCGACCTGTGGCGCAAGGCCGGTGAGCTCGGGCTGCTGTGCCTGAGCATCCCCGAGGAGTACGGGGGCGGCGGCGGCACGTTCGCCCACGAGGCCGTGCTGCTCGAAGAACAGGCACGCGCCGGCGACAGTTCGTGGGGCAACAGCGTCCACAGCGGCATCGTCGCGCACTACCTCAACTCCTACGGCACCGAGGAGCAGAAGCGGCGCTGGCTGCCCAAGCTCGCGTCCGGCGAGTACGTCGGCGCCATCGCGATGACCGAGCCCGGCGCCGGCTCGGACCTGCAGGGCATCCGCACGAAGGCCATCAGGGACGGCGACGAGTACGTCATCAACGGCTCGAAGACGTTCATCACCAACGGCGTGCAGGCCGACCTGGTGATCGTCGTGGCGAAGACCGACCCGGCGCAGGGCGCCACCGGCATCTCGCTGCTCGTCGTCGAGAACGACATCCGCCGCGGCCGCGTGCTCGACAAGGTCGGCATGAAGGGCCAGGACACCGCCGAGCTGTTCTTCGACGACGTGCGGGTGCCCGCCGCGAACCTCCTCGGCGCGCAGGAGGGCCTCGGGTTCGTCCAGCTCATGCAGCAGCTTCCGCAGGAACGCCTGATCATCGGCGTCTGCTGCGTCGCGGGCATCGAGGCCGCCGTCGACGTGACGCTGAAGTACGTGAAGGAGCGCACGGCGTTCGGCAAGGAGCTGGTGAAGTTCCAGAACACCAGGTTCAAGCTCGCCGAGTGCGCCACCGAGGCGGCGGTGACCAGGGCGTTCATCGACGAGTGCGTCGAGAAGCACCTGAAGGGCGAGCTGGACGTGCCGACCGCCGCCATGGCCAAGTGGTGGGCGAGCGACCGGCTTGGCAAGGTCGTCGACGAGTGCGTGCAGCTCTTCGGCGGCTACGGCTACATGAACGAGTACCCGATCGCACGCGCCTGGTCCGACGCCCGCGTCCAGCGGATCTACGGCGGCACGAACGAGATCATGAAGGAAATCATCGCGAGGTCCCTGTGAGCGGGCCGCTGACCGGCCTGCGGGTCGTCGAGCTCGCGGGCCTCGCGCCCGCGCCGTTCGGCTGCATGGTGCTCGCCGACCTCGGCGCCGACGTCGTCCAGGTGCACAAGCCGGGCAGCAGCCCGACCGTTCCCGGCGACTTCCTCGGCCGCAACCGGCGCTCGATCGCGATCGACACCCGCAGGCCGGAGGGGGCCGAGCTGGTGCTCGGCCTGGTCGAGCGGTCGGACGTGCTGGTCGAGGGCTTCCGGCCGGGCGTGACCGAACGGCTGGGCATCGGCCCGGCGCAGTGCCTCGCCCGCAACCCGCGCCTGGTCTACGGGCGCATGACCGGGTGGGGCCAGGACGGGCCGCTCGCCGACCGGGCCGGGCACGACATCAACTACATCGCCGTCGCCGGCGCGCTGGACCCCCTCGGGCGGGCCGGCGGACCGCCGGTCTTCCCGTTGAACCTCCTCGGCGACTTCGGCGGCGGAGGGCTGCTGCTGGCCCTCGGCGTGCTGGCCGCCCTGTACGAGCGCGAGCGTTCCGGCCGCGGCCAGGTCGTCGACGCGGCGATGGTCGACGGGGCGGCGCTGCTGACGACGTTCCTGCACGGGATGCGCAACGCGGGCATGTGGCCGGGCGGGCGGGGCGAGAACATGCTCGACGGCGGTGTGCCGTTCTACGACGTCTACGAGGCCGCGGACGGGCGGTACGTGGCCATCGGCGCGTTGGAGGAGAAGTTCTACGCCGATCTGGTGCGGGTGCTGGGCCTGGCGGACGCCCCCTCGCGCAACGACCCGGCGAACTGGCCTGAACTGCGCGAACGCATCGCGGCGGCGGTGAAGACCCGGACCAGGGACGAGTGGGCGGACCTCGCCCGCGGCACGGACGCCTGTCTGGCGCCGGTGCTGACCCCCGCCGAGGCGGCGCGGCACCCGTACAACGCGGCGCGGGCCACGTTCGTGGACGTCGGCGGCGTGCCGCACCCGGCGCCGGCTCCCCGGTTCGGCCGCACGCCGGCCGCCGTTCCGGTGCCGCCGGTTTCCGCCGGGGTGAACACCGGGGAAGTGCTTGCCGACATGGGTGTGTCCGACGCCCGAATTATGGAACTGCGGCGGTCTGGAGTAATTGGATGAATGTTCGGGTGCGCATTAAATGCGCCACGACGGCGTGACGGAGCGTGATGCCGGGTGTTCGGCATCCGGGTGAGGCCGGGTGCACCGGGGTCCGTCCAAGCTGTGGGATGCGAGGGAGTCCGCGTTCACCTCGTGCCCAGGACATCGGCGCTGGACAGGAACCTCTTTAGCCGCCATTCGGGTGACATTGGGCGCCGTGCAGGCGTGTGCCGTCGGTTGATCCTGGCGTGCGTTGGGCGTGGTCGTTGTTCATCGCAAGGGTGAATGAGGGAGCATGTCGGGTGACACGGCGGTCCGCCGCCTCAGCTGTGAGCGACATGGACGGAGAGGTACCTGTGAACCTCAAGAAGGTGCTAGTGCTGGCGAGCGTCGCGCTGGTGCTGTTCCTCCTGATCACCCAGCCCGAAGAGTCCGCGGCAGCGGTGCAGCAGGTGCTCGGCTGGCTGCGCCAGGGCGCCGAGTCGATCATCACCTTCGTCCGGAGCCTCTTCGGCACGGCGACCCCCGCGGTCTAGTCACGATCGGTGATCCTCGGCCCTCCGCGTTGAGCCGGACGGGTGGAATGAGGCCAATCACGCACTGGTAACGGGTGTTCTGGGGATTCAGGGTCTGGCGATTGTCAGACCTACCGAATACCTTCCGCTGCAATGGCCGATCCCCGACCGACGAGGAGGCATGGATGGTCGAGGACTCCGGGGTCCACGAGCTCTTGAAGCAGTGGGCGGCTGAACGGTCTGATGACGCGGAGATGCAGGAGGTGAACCGGATCAAGAACGCGTGGCTCGCGGAGGCTCCCCCCGCGGCGCCCGGCATCCCCGTGCAGCGGGGAGGCGGCAGGGGCGGGTCGCGTGGCTTGGTCAAGGTCGAGTCGGCGGATCCGGCCTACGTGGCCGCGATGCGCAAGCGGGCGCCGGAGGCACCCGAGGCGTTGCTCGCCGCCGCGGCGAGCTACTGGCAGCTGGTGGGCGACGTCGCCGAGGCCGAGCAGTGGTGGGACGCGGGCATCAGCCCGTTGGACCAGCGCGCGCTCGACTACCGCGCGGCGGGTCTGACCCCTGCCGACCTCGGACGGCGCCTGGGACCGATGACGGTTCTCCAGCACCTTCGTCGTGGCTCCGCCGCGGCGTGGTGCGTCGCACGTCTGCAGAGGCAGCGCCGGGACGGCGTGGCGTGAGGCTGCTCCCGGACGGGAGCAGGATGCTCGCGGGACGCGCTCTGCGCAGCTCGGACCGCGTGCCCGGTGGGGGCCGAGCCCCCACACACCCCAACGGGTCGGCCTCCAGCTCGGAGGCCCCACCCAAGTAGTGTGGAGGCCGTGCGCGGCCTCCTTACCCCCCAGCGGATCCTGATCGGGTTTCTGTGCCTGGTCGCTCTCGTCGCGTGTTGTGGGCTCGCGTACTGGCAGTGGCAGCGCTTCGAGTCCGCCAGCGGCACGTTCCAGAACCTCGGGTACGTGCTCCAGTGGCCGCTCTTCGGCCTCTTCCCCCTCTTCATGGTGTGGCGGTTCCGCCGTCTGGCGCGTCAGCGCCGTGACGAGGATCCGGTTGCGCCCGCTCCGGAGCCGGTGGCTACGGTTGACGCCGTCAAACCCGCGCCTGTCGAGCACTTCGACGACGAAGAAGACGCGGAGCTCGCGGCCTACAACCGCATGCTCGCGGACCTCAACGCGCGGGACGGTCGTTGAGCGAAGGCGGGCAGATGAAGGGTGCGTTGACCCGGTTCCGGGTCATGGCTTACGTGGTCGGTGTCTTCCTGCTCCTGCTGGTCGTGGCGATGGTGCTCAAGTACGCCGCGGACATGGGCGGGATGATGAAGGTCGTCGGCCCGGTCCACGGCTTCCTCTACGCCATCTACCTGGTGCTTTCCGTCGACCTCGCGCTGAAGCTGCGCTGGTCGATCAAGGGCACCGCTCTCGTGCTGGTCGCCGGGACGATCCCGTTCCTGTCGTTCTGGGCCGAGCGCAAGGTGGTCGAGAAGACCGCGCAGGGCGTGCCGCTGTGACGTTTGGCCTGCTAGCGTCTGGGGCTACCAACTGAACACGGCCGTCGATGTCGCGCGGAAGAGACCCCTCCCGAAGGGGCGCCGAAGGAGCAACTCCTCCCCGGAATCTCTCAGGCACAGATACCGCACGACGAAGGCAACTCTGGAAAGCAGGCTCATCAGCCTCGCCCACGGTGCAAGTCACTTCGGTGGCGAAGCTCTCAGGCTCATGACAGAGGGGGAGGCTCGCTCTGGTGAGGAGTCTCCGATGGACCGTGTCATTCTTCTGATGCCTCAGCCGGCCTGGTCCGGCTCTTCGGCGCACCCTGGAGGACCGTTCTGATGTCCCGCCTCACGCCTCTGAACGCCGAGCACGAGCAGCTCGGCGCGATGTTCACCGACTTCGCGGGCTGGCGGATGCCGCTGCGCTACTCGAGCGAGCTCGCGGAGCACCACGCGGTGCGCACCACCGCGGGCCTGTTCGACCTCACGCACATGGGCGAGATCGTCCTGACCGGCCCGCAGGCCGGCGAGGCGCTCGACCACGCGCTGGTCGGCCACATCTCGGCGCTGGCCGTCGGCAAGGCGCGCTACACGATGATCACGCAGGCCGACGGCGGTGTGATCGACGACCTGATCGTGTACCGCCTGGGCGACGAGGAGTTCATGGTCGTCGCGAACGCCTCCAACGCCACCGTGGTGGCCGAGGCGCTGGTGGAACGCGCGGCCGGCTTCGACACCGCCGTGGCGGACAGGTCCACCGACTACGCGCTGATCGCGATCCAGGGCCCGAAGTCGGTCGAGATCCTCTCCGGTCTGACGGAGACGGACCTGGCGACGGTGAAGTACTACGCGTCTTACCCCTCCACGGTCGCGGGCGTCGACACCCTGCTCGCGCGCACCGGCTACACCGGCGAGGAGGGCTTCGAGCTCTTCGTCGCGCCCGCCGACGCCTCGGCCGTGTGGGCCGCGTTGCTCGAGGCGGGCTCGCCGCACGAGCTCAAGCCGTGCGGTCTCGGCTGCCGCGACACGTTGCGCCTCGAAGCCGGAATGCCGTTGTACGGCAACGAGCTCACGACCTCGCTGACCCCGTACCACGCCGGTCTCGGCCGCGTCGTGAAGCTCGACAAGCCGGGCGACTTCGTGGGCCGCGACGCGTTGGCGAAGGTGTCGGAGTCCGGTGTGGACTCGGTCCTGGTGGGACTGAAGACCCCGGAGCGCCGCGCCCCGCGCCACGGCTACGCGGTGCTGAACGGCGACGAGGTCGTCGGCGAGGTCACCTCGGGCGCCCTGTCCCCGACGCTCGGCTACTCGGTGGCGATGGCCTACGTGACCCGCGCGAGCTCGGAGCCGGGCACCCCACTGCTGGTCGACGTCCGCGGCAAGAAGCAGCCGGTCGAGGTCGTCGCACTTCCGTTCTACAAGCGCGCCAAGTAGGGAGATCCTCCAGATGTCCGACCAGTTCAACGCCTCCCTCGCGGAGTACGACCCGGAGGTGGCCGAGGCGGTCGCCGCCGAGCTGGCGCGCCAGCAGGGCACCCTCGAGATGATCGCGTCCGAGAACTTCACGCCCGTCTCGGTCCTGCAGGCCCAGGGCTCGGTGCTCACCAACAAGTACGCCGAGGGCTACCCCGGCCGCCGCTACTACGGCGGCTGTGAGCACGTCGACGTGATCGAGCGCCTGGCCATCGAGCGCATCAAGGCGCTCTTCGGCGCGGGCTTCGCGAACGTCCAGCCGCACTCGGGCGCGCAGGCCAACGCCGCCGCCATGTTCGCCCTGCTCCAGCCCGGTGACACGATCCTGGGCCTGGACCTGGCGCACGGCGGCCACCTGACCCACGGCATGCGCATCAACTTCTCCGGCAAGCTCTACAACGTCGTGCCGTACCACGTGTCCGACTCGGACGGCCGCGTCGACATGGCCGAGGTCGAGCGCCTGGCCGAGGAGCACCGCCCGAAGCTGATCGTGGCGGGCTGGTCCGCGTACCCGCGCCAGCTCGACTTCGCCGAGTTCCGCCGCATCGCGGACGCGGTCGAGGCCTACCTGATGGTCGACATGGCCCACTTCGCCGGCTTGGTGGCGGCGGGACTGCACCCGTCACCGGTGCCGCACGCGCACGTGACGACGACCACGACGCACAAGACCCTGGGCGGGCCCCGCGGCGGCGTGATCCTGTCCAACGACGCCGACATCGCCAAGAAGATCAACTCCGCGGTGTTCCCCGGCCAGCAGGGCGGACCGCTGGAGCACGTGATCGCGGCCAAGGCCGTGGCGTTCAAGCACGCCGCCTCGCCCGAGTTCGCCGACCGCCAGCGCAGGACCCTGGAAGGAGCCCGGATCCTCGCGGACCGGCTGTCCCAGGCCGACGTCGCCGCGGCCGGGGTCAAGGTGCTCACCGGGGGCACCGACGTGCACCTGGTGCTCGTCGACCTGGTGTCGTCCGAGCTCGACGGCAAGCAGGCCGAGGACGTGCTGCACCGCATCGGGATCACGGTCAACCGCAACGCCGTGCCCAACGACCCCCGCCCGCCGATGGTCACCTCCGGGCTGCGGATCGGCACGCCGGCGCTCGCGACCCGCGGGTTCGGCGAGGTCGACTTCGCCGAGGTCGCCGATGTGATCGCCGAGGCCCTGAAGCCCGGGGCCGCTGTGGAGGAGCTGCGGGCACGGGTTGAGGTGCTGGCGGCCAAGCACCCGTTGTACCCGACGCTCTGACTGGTTGGGTTGTCGTTTGTGATCTTGTCGGACCCCCTGAGTAGCGTTTGGGCTCAGGGGGTCTTCGTTTTGGGGGGACGCCTGCGGTCGCTTGCCTTGGTGGGGTGGCGGTGTGTGGGTTGGGGCGCGTCGGTTTGGGTGGCTGCCTGTTGCGTTGGCGGGTGGCGCTTGGGTGGGTGGTGTTGGGGGCGCTGCCCCCAGGCCCCCGGCACTCCCGAAGGAGCCGGCCAGCGCCGTGGGTGGGCTGATGGCACGCCTGTTGGGTTGGGCGGGGTGCTGTTGCGTGGGTGGGTGCGTCTGCGGTGTGGCTCCCCCGTCCAGCGCACCGGAGGCAGCCACACCCGAGGGGTTAGGTCAAGTCGACGAAAAGCGTGTCGACTTGACCTAACCCCTCGGGCGCGGCAAAGGCTTCGGAGCGCTAGACGGGGGAGCCACACCGCCAGGTCGTGTTGCGGACGGCTCGCCTTCGGCATCGCCGGGGCTCGGCATCGCCGGGGCTCGGCTTCGCCGTCGCGGAGCTTGCCTTCGGCATCGCGTGGAGGAGGCTCGCCATCGCCATCGCCATCGCCATCGCCATCGCCATCGCCATCGCCATCGCCATCGCCATCGCCGTCGGCGTCGCGGGGGCGGCCCGCGCTTCGGAATCGCGGCGGAAGCGGTGCTCTGCTGCTGCGAAACGACGAGGGGCGCCACCGGAGTCGGTGGCGCCCCTCGTGCGACCCTGGAGCGAAGACGACGGGAACCCCGGCCCCTTCCCCAGGGCCGGGGCTTCACCGTGTCAGGGTGTTGTGTGTCTCAGATGGACCGTCCTAACGGGAGACTTGGGGTTACGCCGCCGGTGCCGTCACGCCGGGGGGCAGGCACTCGACGTTGCGCTTGCCGTCCGGCTGGATCACGAACCACGTGCCGCCTACGCCCTGGCCCTTCCAGGCGCCCGGCTTCGGGTCCTGGGAGTAGGCGTAGAGCGCCCAGCCGTCGATCGCGACCTGCTTCTTGCCGTCGGCGCGGGTGATCAGCGAGACCAGCTTCGAGTCGATGCCCTCGACCTGGGGGATCGTGTCCGACAGGAGCGGCGGCCAGGTCACGGCGCACTGGTTGTTGCAGTTGGACTTGCCTTCGGGCTTCGGGGTGTCCTTGTCGAAGCGGTACATCGTGCGGCCGTCGCCGTCCTGGACGACCAGGCCCATCTTGTCGACCGCCTTGCCGACCAGCTTCAGCGAGCTGGCGGGGGCGGCGGCGGGGGGCTGCGCGGCAGGGGGCTGCGCGGCGGGAGCCGGGGTCGGGGTTTCCGGTGCCTGTTGCTGCACAGGGGTTTCGGGCGCCTGAGCGGGCTCCTGGAGTACCGGGGGCTGACCCACGTCGCCGTAGTCACCGAGGACGCCCAGGTCGGTTTCGGTCTGTGCCACCGGCTTGGAGCTCGTGCCACCGCCCGTGGCGCTCCAGACACCCAGACCCAGCACAACTGCCAGTCCCGCGGCGAGCCCGATGGCAATGCGGTTACGTCGGATCACACTCATGTCCTCCTTGTCCATCTGTTCGCTCTATCGAAGCCATACGGGCGCGGTTGCGTCCCGGTTCAGAAACGAACCGAACCTCGTCCCGTCTCGAACGTCCGGCGGAGCCGGGGCGTGCGAGGGGTGCGGGGTGGTCGTCGCTGGTCAGTCGGCCGGGACGGCCGGGAAGGTGCCGGGGGATCGGGGTTCGGGTCCGGGGCGGAAGAGCGCGCGCCGCGGACGCGTTCGCCGATCGAGGCGCCGGCGGGTGCAGCCGGTCCGGGGTGCGGGGTGATCGCGGCAGGTGAGGCGTGTCGCGCGCGGCCACACCGGTGCGGGCGGGCGGGTTAGTGTTGGCGGGTGGGCAACGACATCTCCTTCCCGCGCCAACAGGCGCGCACCCAGCGGTTCACCGTCGGCGCACCGAGGACCTTCGCGGTGTCGGCGGACGGCGGTCGTGTCTTCTTCCTGCGCCCGGCCACGGCCACGAGTCGTGCGAACGGGCTCTGGGAGCTGAACACGGCCACCGGCGTCGAGAGGCTGCTCGCCGACCCGGCGGCGCTGCTCACCGACCCGGAGGACCTGCCGGCGGAGGAGAAGGCCCGTCGCGAGCGCACGCGTGAGTCGGGCGCGGGCATCGTCGGCTACGCCCTGTCCCGGGACGCGAAGGTCGCGTCGTTCGCGCTGTCCGGCCGGCTGTTCGTGGTCGACCTGCTCAACGGCGAGGCTCGTGAGCTGCCGACCGGCGGCGGTGTCGTCGACCCGCGCGTCGACCCGACGGGTGAGCGCGTGGCGTACGTCTCGCGCGGCACGTTGCGGGTGGTCGAGCTCAGCTCGGGTGAGGACTTCGCCGTCGCCGAGCCGGACGGCGAGGACGTGACGTTCGGTCTCGCCGAGTTCATCGCGGCCGAGGAGATGTCGCGCTACCGCGGCTACTGGTGGGAGCCGGACGGCAAGCGCCTCATCGCCGCGCGGGTGAACAACTCGCCGGTGCAGCGCTGGTACATCGCCGACCCGGCGAACCCCGGCACGGCGGCCACCGAGATCGCCTACCCGGCGGCGGGCACGGCCAACGCCACGGTGTCGTTGCACGTGGTGTCGCTGGACGCCACCTTCGTCCCGGTGCTGCTGGAGTTCGACTACCTCAACGACGTGCACTGGTCGTCCGGCGGAGCTCCGCTGATCACGACGCAGACCCGCGACCAGCGCACCCGCCGGATCCACGCGCTGGCCCCCGACACCGGCGCGGTCACCGAGATCGCCGTCGAGACCGACCCGGTCTGGCTCGAGGTCACCGACGGCGCCCCGGCGTGGACGCCGGACGGCCGTCTCGTGCGGATCGTGGGCTCCGGCGACGAGTACGCGCTGCAGGTCGGCGACGACGTCCTCACCAGCGGCCTCCAGGTGCGCCGGGTGCTCGACATCGCCGACGACTCCGTCCTGGTCGCGGCGTCGGCGGAGGACCCCACCCAGACGCACGTCTACTCGGTCGGCGCCCGGACCGAGCGGCTGTCCACTGAGGACGGTGTGCACTCCGCCCTGCGGGGCGGTGACACGGTTGTGCTCATCTCGTCCACTTTGGACAGGTTTGGCGCCAAGGTCACCGTGGGCGACCACGAGATCGAGTCGTACGCGGAGACGCCGGTGCTCAAGGCGGCACCGCGCATGCTGACCCTGGGGGAGCGGTCCATCCGCGCCGCGCTGCTGCTGCCGTCCGGTCACGTGCCGGGTACCAAGCTGCCCGTGCTGATGGACCCGTACGGCGGCCCGCACGCGCAACGGGTCATGTCGGCCCAGAACGTCTTCCTCGCTTCGCAATGGCTCGCCGACCAGGGGTTCGCGGTCGTCGTCGCGGACGGTCGCGGCACCCCGGGCCGCGGCCTCGCCTGGGAGCGCGCCATCGCGTACGACTTCGCCGGCGCCACGCTGGAGGACCAGGTCGACGCCCTGCAGGCGGCCGCCGCCGTCGAGCCCGACCTCGACCTCACGCGCGTCGCGATCCGCGGCTGGTCCTACGGCGGCTACCTGAGCGCCCTCGCCGTCCTGCGCCGCCCGGACGTCTTCCACGCGGGCATCGCGGGCGCCCCGGTCACCGACTGGCGCCTCTACGACACCCACTACACCGAGCGCTACCTCGGCCATCCCGACGACAAGCCCGAGGTCTACGACTCGAACTCCCTCATCGCCGACGCGGACAAGCTCTCCCGCCCGCTGATGATCATCCACGGCCTGGCCGACGACAACGTGGTGGCGGCGCACACGCTGCGCCTGTCCAACGCGCTGCTCGCCGCCGGTCGTCCCCACACGGTGCTGCCGCTCTCGGGCGTCACGCACATGACCCCGCAGGAACAGGTCGCCGAGAACCTGCTCCTCCTGCAGGTCGACTTCCTCAAACAGGCCCTGGCCTGACCGGGGCGGCCCGGCCGGTCCCGCGGCACGCCGGGGGCCGGCCGGAAGGTGGTATCGGCGAGTCCTGGTTGCCCCGCCGCACGAGGACCATGCTGGAGACGTGGCCCGCGACCGCCGGTCGCGGTGCTCACCGCGCTGGCTCGCGCGCTGCGGCTGACGGTCGACGAGCGCGACCACCTGTTGCGCCTCGCCGGCCACCACGCCCCGCCACGCGTCTGGGGTGACGGGCACGTCAGCCGCGGCCTCCTCAGGCTGCTGACCGGGCTGCGCGGTCTTCCCGCGCTGATCGCCTCCGACCTGGACGTCGTGCTCGCCCGGAACGCGATGGCCGATGCGTTGCTGGGGGAGCAGACCCGCTTTCCATGCCGCTGCCTACCTGAACAACGGCGCCAACCTGAGCGGCGAAGACTCGAGCCTCCTGTTCGCGGAGCTGCGGCCGGCAGCGGAAAGGGGCGCCTTCCCGCAGGAAGACGCCCCTCTCACGAACCCGGCTCAGGCCAGCGACTGCCGCACCCGGTAGGGCGGGATGCTGTTGCCCACCAGCGCCAAGTCGTCGATCGACTCCGGCTGGTAGCCGGCCGTCTCCAACCGCTCGACCATCAGCGCCGTCGGGTCCTCCACGACGTCGGCGCGTCCGAACAGGTACGCCCACTCGTGCTCGTCGGAGCCGTAGTAGGCGACGGTGTCGAACACCTCGTTGAACCGCTGCCACGAGCGGATCAGCGTGGTGTTGCGCCACATCGTCTGGCAACCGGACTGGTTGACGACGACGCCGCCGGGACGCAGCAGCGCCTTGCACATGCGCAGGAAGTCGGCGCCGTACAGGCGGTTGTGCTGCGCCTCCTCCTCGCGCTCGTCAGGCAGGTCCACCAGCACGATGTCGTACTTCTCCGACGTCGTGCGGATGTACTCGAACCCGTCGATGTACTGCACGCGGATCGGACCCTCGCCCTTCTCCGCGAGAGCCAGCTCTTCGAGCGTGTAGCCGTACGGCAGGTGCTCCGCGCACAGCTTCACGGCCTGCTCGTCGATGTCGATGTGGTCGACAACCGTCGCGCCGTGCTGCACGGCCATCTGGCACACGACGCCCTCGGAGGAGCCGATGACCAGCACGCGCTCGACGGTGTCGGCGAGCAGGAGCGCCGGCACCATCAGGGCCTCGTGGTAGGTCAGCTGGCTGAACTCCGTCGACTGGCGGTCGTTGTCGCAGAAGAGCGACACGCCCTGCGCCGTGCGGGCGATCACCAGGTGCTGGAAGTCGGTCTTGGTGTCGACCAGCACCTCGTCCACGCGCCAGTGGCGGGTCATGCCGTCGGCGAGCGGCTCGTTGATGGTGTTCACGCGGCGTGCTCCTTGATGCCACGAGTGACGAGGTCCGTGCTCACGTGAGCGGCGCCCAGGGCGTCAGCGAGTAGCTGGACGGCGAGCGCGGGTTTCGCACGAGTACCGCAGGTGAACACGTCGACGAACACCGAACCCACTTCGGGGTAGGTGTGGATCGAGGCGTGGGACTCCGACAGCAGGGCCAGCACGGTGACTCCTTGGGGATCGAACTTCTTGGAGATCACCTCCAGCACGGTCGCGTCGGCCTGCGTGAGAACCTCACCGAGGGCGTGTCGCAAGAACTGCTCGTCGTCGAGCAGATCGGCACTCACACCCGAAAGCTCTGCAAGTACGTGCTGTCCCGCGAACAGGCCGACGGTTTCCTCAGCCTGACAGGGCGCTTCGGACATCAATCACTCCAAACTATGTGAATTGCAACGGACTTCAGACGCAGTACGTGGCCAGCGGCGGGAAGCCGTTGAAGCACACGGACGAATAGGAGGAGGTGTAGGCGCCCGCGTGGAGGATGTCCACGTGGTCACCGGCTTCCAGGTCGAGCGGCAGGTCGTAGCGGGTGTGCTGGTAGATCACGTCGTCCGCGTCGCACGTCGGGCCGGCCAGCACGATCGGGCCCACCGGGCCGCCGTCGCGCGAGGTGCGCAGCGGGTAGGCGATCGCCTCGCCCTCGGTCTCGGCGAGCCCCTGGTAGCGGCCGATGTCGAGGTACACCCAGCGGCGTTCGTCCGAATAGGACTTGCGTGACACGAGCACGACGGAGGAGCGGATCATCCCGGCCTCGGCGGAGATCGCCCGGCCCGGCTCGATCATCACACGGGGACGCGCGGCGCCGAAGTGCCGTGTGACCGAGGCCTCGATGGCGGCGGCGAAAGCGTCGAGCGACGGCGTCGAGGCCTGGTACACGGCCGGCAGCCCGCCGCCCAGGTTCACCGTTGACGTCTCGATGCCTTCGGCGCGCAGCTTCGCCGCGATCATCGCGGCGTCGGCGATGCCGGAGTCCCAGCCGTCCACGGACAACTGCTGCGAGCCCGCGTGGAAGGCGATGCCGAGAGGAACGAGCCCCAAACCGTGCGCCAGCCGCAAGAGATCCGTCGCCATCTCCGGATCGCAACCGAACTTGTTGCCGAACGGGTAGGTGGAACCCTTGCCGTGGACGAGAATCCGCACCAGGACGGACGAACCGGGCGCGTGCTCGGCGACGAACCGCACGTCCTGCTCGCTGTCCGACACGAACATGCGCACCCCGCGTGAGAAGGCGTACGCGATGTCCGCGGCCTTCTTGATGGGGTTGCTGTACGAGATGGACGACGGTGCGGCACCGCGGGCCAGGCACAGGTCGATCTCCGCCGGCGACGCCACGTCGAAGTGCGCGCCCTCCACGACGAGCGTGCCGACCACGTCCGGCTCGGGGTTCGACTTGACGGCGTAGAAGATGTCGACGGACGGCAGTGCCGCGTGAATCGCCTGGTAGCGCGCGCGGATGGTCTCGAGGTCGATCACCAGACACGGTGTCGACGGGTTCTCCTGGTCCAGGAAACGCCGAATACGAGCCTCTGCCTCGTAACGCCGGTCAACGGCGAAGCTCTCGGTCATTTCCCCAGGGTTCCCCCTTCATCCGCCTCGCGGTCCGTACGCGGGCACGGCCGTCCACTCTACGGCCTGGATGGCGAAAGTGCGCAATCCAGTTCGGCGAGTGTGACTTACCCGGCAGAACGCAGCTCGACCACCGTGATGTCCGGAGGCGCGCCCACCCGCACCGGTGGTCCCCAGAAACCCGCGCCACGACTGACGTACAGCCACGTGTCGTCCACCTTCGACAACCCCGCGACGCTGGGTTGCTGCACCGGCACGACGAAGTTGAACGGCACCATCTGTCCACCGTGTGTATGACCGGACAACTGGAGGTCGACGCCGCGTGAAGAGGCGTCGCCGACCTGCACCGGCTGGTGTGCCAGCAGGACGAGCGGGTTGTCGGGGTTCCTGCCGCTCAGCGCGCGGTCGAAGTCCGGTCCGTCGGCGTAGGCCTTGCCGGTGACGTCGTTCACGCCGGCCAGCTCGATGCCGCCGGCGACCGTCAACCCCTCGTTGCGCAACGGGTTCACGCCCAGCCTGTCCAGCTCCGCGATCCACTGCTCGTGACCGGAGAAGTACTCGTGGTTACCCGTCACGAAGAAGCTGCCGTGCTTGGACACGAGGTCCCGCAGCGGCGCCGCCGCCTCGCCGAGCTCGGCGACCGTGCCGTCCACCAGGTCGCCGACGATCGCGACGAGGTCCGCCTCCTGCTCGTTGATCATCCGCACGATCCGCTCGGTGTGCGAGCGGCCGAGCAGCGGGCCGAGGTGGATGTCGCTCACGACCGCGATCCGGAAGCCCGACAGCGAGGGCCGGAGCTTGTCCAGCACCACCGGCACGTTCAGCAGCTTCGGGTCGCCGAGCGCCTGCGTCATGCCGTAACCGACCACGCCGCCGGCGGCGATGCCCGAGCCGATCGCGACCGACCGCGAGATGAACAGCCGGCGCGACGGGTCCGGCACGACGTCGGCCGGTTCGGCGGGCTCGGAACCGGTGCCGGCGGCCACCGGCGCGACGCCGGCCCGCCTGAGCAGGACCCGGCGCGGGACCTCCGCGATCCCGAGCGCGATCACCAGGTAGAACAGCACGGCGAGCCACACGAACCCCGGCCAGGCGAAGAACTTCCCGTACTCCGGCGGTACCCGGCGCGTGACGACCAGCGCGCTCATGAGCACCAGGAACGCGCCGATGACCGCCAGCGTGCCGATGCGGCGACCGAGCGTGCGCGGCCGCGTCGTGTCCACGACCAGCCGGCGCCACAGGTACAGATGGCCCAGGGCGGTCGGAACTCCGAGGAGCAACAGGAAAATCACGGCACAAGTATGCGTTTCCGCAAGTGCGTGCAACCTGCCAGGCCCCTGGTGGCGTGACTGACCCGGCACCGCAGAAGGAGGACACCTGATGAGTGACCGGAACGCCGCGTTCCAGGAGTACTTCGCGGCGCGTTCCGACGCCATGCGCGGCACGGCGTAACTGCCGTGCGGGGACTGGCACCGCGCGGAGGACCTCGTGCGGCAGGCCTTCACCAAGCTGTACCTGGTGCGGACGTTCCTGTCCGGGCGGCGGCGCGGGTGGTTCCGGTTCGAGTCGGCGAGCGACGACATCGCCGACTCGGCTGCTCCGCCAGGGGTCCGGCCCGAGGAACGGATCGTGCTGCTGGAGGCGCCGGCGAAGGTGCCTCCGAAGCAGCGCGCGTGCTCGTCCTGCGGTACTGGGAGGACATGTCCGTCGAGCAGACGGCCGCTGTTCTCCGGTGTTAGGAGGGAACGGTCAGAGCCAGGCCGCGCGGGGGCTGCAGGCGCTGCGCGGCCTGCTCTCACGGCAGGAGAGGGTTCGTTGAACGAACAAGACCTCAAGAACGCTTTCGAGCATGTGCTGGTGATCGGGTTCGGGGTCGGCTCGGCCTTCGCGCTGAACCCGGTCTCGGCCGGCAGCTCGCGAAGGGGGCGGGGCAGCTCCTGCCGTCGTCGGTCTGGGGACCGGAGTGGCCGGCCGGGCAGACCGATCGCACCGCCACGAACGGGCCGCAGACCGACCGGGCGCAGAGGTTGCCCGGCGAGCTGAAGGGCGTGGTGCCGGCCGGGTACGAGGCACCGCAGCTCAGGTCCCGCGAGTCCGGTCAGACCTACGACCTGCAGAGGACCCGGGGACAGGTGGCGTCCGACCACGGTGACGCCGTCGAGGTGTGGGAGTACATGGCCCAGACGCCGGTGCGCAAGGACGGCGGGGTGGGCTGGCTGCTCGTCGAGGTGTCCACGCCGAACCCGGCGCTGCCCGCTGACCCGTGTGCGCTCGCCAGGGGGTTCTGGAACATGGGCGGCCCCTGCCAGGTGTACGACGTCCGAGGTCTCCGGGTCGGCGTCGTGCTGAGCAACCCGAGCGGGCGCGACCAGCTCGACAAGTGGGCGACCTACCGGGCGCAGGACGGCTCGACCGTGACGATCGCCCAGGACGACGCGTACCGGGGCAGCGGTCACCCGGCGCTCGGCGGGCCCGTCTTTACCGAGCGGGAGCTGGCCGAGCTGGCGACGGACCCGCGGTTCCGCGTCAGCGGCTGAGCTCACGCCGGGACACGAGGGCGGCCACGGTCCGTGACCGCCCTCCCTCGTTCCTCCGATCGGGTGTTTTGCCAGGTAGAGTGCCGTCCGCAATGCGGACTCTGCTCATCGACAACTACGACTCCTTCACGTTCAACCTCTTCCAGCACCTGGCCGAGGTCAACGGGGTCGCGCCCGTGGTCGTCCACAACGACGACCCGCGCTTCCGGCTCGCCTCGCTGCGGTCGTTCGACAACGTGGTGATCTCGCCCGGCCCCGGCCGCCCCGGCAACCCCGCCGACTTCGGGCTCTGCCGGGCGGTGATCGAGCACGCCGAGCTCCCGTTGCTGGGGGTGTGCCTCGGCCACCAAGGGCTGTGCCTGTCGTACGGCGCCGTCGTGGGACCCGCACCCGAGCCTCGTCACGGGATCGTTTCCCCGGTCACGCACACGGGCGCCGACCTGTTCGCCGGGCTGCCGTCGCCGTTCGACGTGGTGCGCTACCACTCGTTGGCGGTCACGGAGCTGCCTTCTTCTTTGGAGGCCATCGCGTGGAGCGATGACGCCGTCCTGATGGGTGTGCGCGCTCTCGACCGCCCGGCGTGGGGCGTCCAGTTCCACCCCGAGTCGATCTGCACGGACTTCGGGCGCGAGATGCTCGCGAACTTCGGCGCCCTGACCCCCACCCGGACCGCCGCCGTGCCCGAACCGGTGGTGGTTCGCCCGAAGCCCCAGAAGCGACCTGTGCACGTGCGGAAGCTCGACGTGGCCGCGGACGCGGAGGAAGCGTTCGCGGCTCTCTACGGGGCTTCTCAGACCGCGTTCTGGCTGGACAGCGGCTCCGGCGGCCGCTTCTCGTTCATGGGGGACGCCTCCGGGCCACTCGCGCGCGTTGCGCAGTACTCCGTGCCCGACCAGGTGCTCACGCTCGACGGCGCACGTCTGCCGTGTCCTTCGTTCTTTTCCTGGCTGGACGAAGACCTCTCATCGTGGGGTGTGGAGCAGCCCGACGTGCCGTTCGACTTCGCGCTGGGATGGGTCGGATACCTCGGTTACGAGCTGAAGGCGGAGTGCGGCGGCGACTTCGCACACCGAGCGGAACAGCCCGACGCGTCGTTCCTGTTCGCGGACCGTGCCGTCGTCTTCGACCACGTTGATGAGCACGTCTATTTGCTGTCGTTGGTCGACGACCCGTGGTTCGACGAGGTTTCGGCGGTTCTGGCAGATCTGCGGCATTTGGCCGAACCTTCACAGCCTGTCGTGTCCGGCGTGACGTTGCGCCATCCCCGCGCGCACTACCTGAAGCTGATCAGCGCGTGCCAGGAAGCGATCACGGCGGGGGAGACGTACGAGGCTTGCTTGACGAACATGATGACGTGGCGAGCCTCGCTCGACCCGTGGGACACTTATCGGCTGCTTCGCGCCGCAAATCCCGTTCCGTTCGGCGCGTTGCTGCGTTTCGGTGACCTGTCCGTGCTCAGCACGTCACCCGAACGATTTATCCGGATCGACCGGAGTGGTGTCGTGGAGTCATCCCCGATCAAGGGGACGCGCCCCCGGGGTGGTGATCCGGCGGCCGACGAGATGTTGCGCACAACGCTGGCCCGTTCGGTCAAGGACCGGGCGGAGAACCTGATGATCGTGGACCTCGTCCGCAACGATCTCGGCACCTGCGCGGAAGTGGGCTCGGTCGAGGTGACGCGGTTGTTCGACGTCGAGACCTACGCGACCGTGCACCAATTGGTGAGCACCGTGCGGGCCCGGCTCCGGCCCGGCAGTTCCGCGGTGCGTTGTGTTCGAGCCGCGTTTCCCGGTGGTTCGATGACCGGTGCGCCGAAGATCCGGACCATGCAGATCCTCGATGGCTTGGAAGCCGGTCCACGTGGGGTGTACTCGGGAGCGCTCGGTTACTTCTCGCTCAACGGAGCGGCCGACTTCAGCATCGTCATCCGAACGCTGGTCGCGAACGGCGACCAGGTGAGTTTCGGTGTCGGCGGAGCAGTCATCTCGCTGTCCGGCGCCGACGAGGAATTCGAGGAGACGGCGGTCAAGGCCACTGCGGTGTTGCGCCTGTTCGGAGCGGACTTTCCTGGTCGTTGATCCCACGTTCCGGGGATGGTGTGAACGAACCGGAACGCCTTTGCCGCCGACGGGTCCACACGCCGGCCGGAACACCGGCCGGCGTGGGAAAACCTCGCTGTTGGCGCAGGTCAGGAGGCGTGGGCTTCCTGGAACTGCACGACCAGGTTCTGCGGAATGCGACCGCGGTCCGAGATCTGGTGCCCCTGCGCGCGAGCCCAGTCACGAATGCGCTGCGCCTCGGCCTTGTCGCTGGCCTTCACGGTGGACTTGCCGGTGCCCTTGCGCTGCTTGCGGCCACCCGCACGACGAGCCTTGGCGACGAAGTCCGCCAGCGACTCACGAAGCCGCTCCGCATTTCCCTTCGACAGGTCGATGGCGTACTCGACACCGTCAAGTGCGAAGGTCACGGTCTCGTCGGCTTCTCCGCCGTCGAGGTCGTCGATGAGTTGGACGACGGTCTGCTGTGCCACTGTTCCTCCGTTGGGTACTCACATAGCACGCGGATCCTCGACGTAACCGCGTGCTCCGGCAACACCATAGTCCACACGACGAAAAACGGCGAACCTTTCGCCGCTAAAATGTGACCCCAACCGCCCGGTCGGGTCATTTCCCCGGTAAACCACAGGGGTGTTATGGGTCCAAAATGTGAGCTAGTGGGTCTCACTTCGTCCCGTTGCTGGGCTTGCTGGACGCTTCGACATTCCCGCTGACGGAGCAGCGCCGGACATAACGCGCCCCCATCCGGTGCGGGTATCCTCGACATACCCGCCAGGGGTAGGGAAGGTCAGGAGCCGATGCACGGGTACACCTCGGACAAGGACGCATACCTCAAGCGACTGCGCCGCATCGAGGGACAGATCCGCGGCCTCCAGCGCATGGTCGAGAACGACGAATACTGCATCGACGTGCTCACCCAGATCAGCGCCGCCACGAAGGCGCTGCAGGCGGTGTCGCTGGGCTTGCTCGACGAGCACCTGAAGCATTGTGTGGCCCAGGCGGTCGCCGAAGGCGGCCCGGTGGCCGAGGAGAAGCTGGCGGAGGCGTCGGCGGCGATCGGCCGCCTCGTCAAGTCGTAGGGGTCCACGAGAAACTCGCTGGGGAGATCCGCTAGAGTTCACCTCGCCACGCCCCCGTAGCCCAATCGGCAGAGGCAGCGGACTCAAAATCCGTCCAGTGTGCGTTCGAGTCGCACCGGGGGCACTTAACTGATCAAGAATTTTTGCAGCTCAGGCCTGTTCCCCCTGCTGAATTGCTGGAACCTCGTCCGAGCGTGCCGCGGAGCGGGCGCGTTCGCTCCGCGTTCGCTCCGCGGCACCCGAAGCACCGCCGGGCTCAACGCCGCCAGGGGCGGTAGGCGTCGTTCACGTCGACCGGGCTGCCGCCGCCCGCGGTGCCGCCACCGGGGATGTCGATAGTGCTGCCCACCGCGACGGCCGCCGTGCCGTGGCGTGGCACCGCCATCGGCGTGAGCCGCTGCCACCGGTCGCGCGTGGTGTCGTAGGCCTCGTTCTCGGCGAAGACGCTGTTCGAGCCCTCGGCGGGGTTGCCCTCGCCGCCGAACGTGTAGATCGTGGTGCCGACGAGCGCGGACGCGATGCCGCCTCGGGCGGTCGGCATCGGGGCGCGCTCGGTCCACCGGCGGTCGCGGAAGTCGAAGGCGTAGACGGTGTCGCGTACGTTCACCTGTCCGCGGTCTCGGCCGCCGAGCACGTAGAACGTGTTCCCCACGACGGCTCCGCCGACGTGGTCACGTGCCTGGGGCAGGCTGGGCAGCGTCTCCCACCGGCCGGTCACGACGTCGTAAGACGACACGGTGTCCACGGTGTCCTGCAGGCCGCCCGAGCCGGGCGTCAGCGTTCGCATGCCGCCTGCCAGGTAGATCTTCATCCCGCGCACGCCGATCGCGGCGCTGCCCCGTTCGGTGCCTTCGGGCATCGGGGCGATCTCGGTTCACCGGTCCGTTCGGGGGTCGTAGGCGTAGCTGTCGCGCAACGCCTGCCAGGACGCCCCGCCGGACAGCCCGCCGATGACGTAGATCCGGCCGTCGACGGCAGCCACATTGGGGTGGTTCATCGCGATCGGGAGGGGCGCAGCCTGCGACCAGATTCCACGCCGACCGCGGGTCGCAAGGCAAGCACCTCCGGGCTGTTCCGCTCCGCCCTCGCCGGTCACGGCATCCGGCCGTCGGTGGCACGGGCCGGGTCGTGCTTCGATAACGCCGTCGCGGAGTCGTTCTTCGCCACCCTCAAGACCGAGATCGGCACGGCGGTCGAGGACACCCGTGACGACGCCCGCCGGGATGTTTCCGCCTACCTGGGCTACTACAACCACGACCGTCTACATTCGACACTCGGCTACCGCACCCCGCACGAAACCCGCATCAGCTATCGTCATGGCCTCGCCCTCGCGGCATGAAATCCGGTGTCCGGTCTCCGGGGACAACCCCAATCCGACTACGTGTCGGACCGTTCGCAACCACGCTGGGCAGTACGACTAGTCGGGGTGCGGCGTGAACTCCTGGGTGCCGATGACAGCGAGCAGCTCCAGTTTGTCGACGCTGTCGGTGCCCAGCGCGGGGGTGAACCACAGCAGGCGCTGACGACCGTCCTCGCTGAACAGGGTGAGGCAGTTGACCTCGACCAGGCCGAGCACGGGATGGTCGATGCGCTTGCGGTCGTCGCGGCGGAACGCCACGTCGTGCTCTGCCCACAGCCCGGCGAACTCGGCGGAGCGGTCGAGGAGTTCGGCGACGAGCTCGCTCGCCCCGGTGTCCTTGGCGTCCCGGCGTGCGGCGGCGGCCCGCAGGTCGGCGGCGAACGCCCTGGACTGGGTCGGGTGGTCCTCCTCGGGGTAGAGCCGCCGCGCCTCGGGGTCGGTGAACCAGCGGTGCACGAAGCTGGCTTCCTTGCCCCGGAAGCGGGAGTGGTCACCGAGCAGCGCGATGGCGAGCGGGTTCTGCACGAGCGTCACGTGCAGGTCGGTGATCACCTGCGCGGGGGTGGAGGTCAGCCGGGTGAGCAGGTCGAGCATTCCGGGGTGCACGTGCGAGCCCGCGCCGCCACGCGGCACCGGCCGGTTGGCCAGGTGGTAGAGGTGGTCGCGCTCGTCGGCGGTCAGGCGCAACGCACGCGCCAGCGCCGCCAGCATCTGTTCCGACGGCTGCGCCCCGGCTCCGCGTTCCAGCTCGTTGTAGTAGTCCGCCGACGCCCCGGCGAGGTGGGCGACCTCCTCGCGGCGCAGTCCCGGCACGCGCCGCCGCGGCCCGGAGACCAGTCCGACCTCCTCGGGGCGGATGCGCTCGCGCCGCGAGCGGAGGAAGGCGCCCAGCTCGGCGTACTTCATCGAGTTCATGTACTCCAGTCTGCAGCGGAACGGGCCACGGACACATGGGACGGCGTCCCCTGTCACCGGTCCGCACGGTCCTGCACGGTGGAGACATGACAAACACCGACCCCACTGTCGGACGAGTCGCCATCGTCACCGGGGGTTCGCGCGGTATCGGCCGGGCGGTCGCCCGCAGACTCGCCGCGGACGGCCTGGCCGTCGTCGTCAACTACGCCGGGGACGACGACGCCGCGGCGGAGACCGTGCACGCGATCACCGCCGCGGGTGGGAACGCGACCGCGGTCCGCGCCGACGTGGCCGACGAGACCGCGGTGGCGAAGCTGTTCGACCGCACCGAAACCGAGTACGGGGGCGTTGACGTCGTGGTCAACTCCGCGGGCCGCCTCGCCCTGTCCCCCATCGCCGAGCTTGACCTGGACGTGCTGGACCGGTTGCACCGCGTCAACATCCGCGGCACCTTCGTCGTCGCGCGGCAGGCCGCTCAACGGTTGCGCACGGGCGGCGCCTTCGTCAGCTTCTCGACCTCCGTGGTGGGCACGCAGTTCCCCGGCTACGGGGCGTACGTCGCGAGCAAGGGCGCTGTCGAGGCGATCACCCTGATCCTCGCCCGCGAGCTGCGCGGACGTGGGATCACCGTCAACGCGGTCGCGCCCGGACCGACGGCCACCGAGCTGTTCCTGGACGGCAAAACCGAGGAACAGGTGGCGGCGCTGGCCAAGGCGCCGCCACTGGAGCGACTGGGCACCCCGGAGGACATCGCGGGCGTCGTCGCCTTCCTGACCGGTCCCGAGGGCCGCTGGGTCAACGGCCAGGTCCTGCGCGCCAACGGCGGCCTGGTTTGACACCGCACTGAACAACAACGAGGAGAACACCTGTGCCATTCGCCAACTTCAAGGTCCCTTCGGGCACCATCAGCGCCGAGGACAAGAAAAAGATCGTCGAACGAACCACCGAGCTGTACGTCGAGATCTACGGAGAACGCGCCCGGCCGACCACGGTCGTGCTCGTCGACGAGGTCGAGGACGGTGGCTGGGGCGTCGGCGGCAACGTCCTGACCGCCGCGATGCTCAACAGCGACGCCTGACACGCCCCCACGTACGAAGGCGGACGGCCCGACGTCCCACCTGACGCCGGGCCGTCCGCCGTCGGCTCGCCCCGTTTGACGGACACCTGAGATCAGGGACGCGTGTGTTCCCGGGATGGGATGTCCATATTGGAAGCTATGGGCAAGAAGAAACCTCGGCGCAGGGCCCGGCGTGGATTCACGCCGGAGGATCTCGTTCGCTCGTGGACGTGCCCGACCGTCTCCCGCCATCGACCGCGCTCCATCATCAGCGGCACGCGTGTTGCGATGACCAGCGGTTTCTTAGTTGGGCTGGGCCAGGACACCCGCGGTTGAGTGGGTCTTGTGTCCGTGTGCTTCCTGTCGGAGCCGGACCGGGGGCATCGTTCGACCAGGCGGTCGCCGTTCACGGAAAACGTGAACGGCGACCGCCTGAGTGCTTTCCGGGGTGCCGTCCCCGGCGGATGCCGGGGACGTGTGGTCGTCGCGGCCCGCGACACCGGGTCATCGGCGCGGCTGCTCCCGTTCGGAGGACGCGCCCCCGCCGGTTCCCCGTGCACGGCCCTGGGACTTCCCGGCTCCCGGCAGCGACGCGCTGCCGAACACCTTCTCGCCCTCGACGGCGAAGCGCGGCAGCAGCCGCCCGAACACCGCACGTTCCTCGGGCGTCCAATCGGCGCAGATGCGCCGGATCAACGCCCGGTTGCGCACCCGCATGTCGTCGAGGAAGTCCTGGGCCGCCGGGGTCAGGCTCGCCACCAGCGCGCGCCGGTCCCGCTCGTCGGGCTGCCGGGTCGCCAGGCCGCGGGACTCCAGGTCGTCGAGGTGGCGGGTGACCGTCGTCCGGTCCAGGCCGAGCTCCTCGGCGAGCTGCGACACGCGCAGTGGTCCGGTCCGGTGCAGCACGAACAGCGGTGAGGCGGTGCCGCGGCGCAGTCCCGGCGAGATGCCGCCGGCCGTCCGCTCGAAGAAGTCCTCCGTGGTCCGCGTGAGCAACGCCATCGCGTCGAAGACCTGGTTCTCGAGTGTCTGGCGCGCCATGACCTGCTCCGCTCTCCTCCGTCCCGGCCCGTCGAGGACGGCGGGGCAGGGGCCGGAACAACCTGTGCCCTGATGCGAATTCACGTGTACCTCGCCGCACAAAGCAATGTACGCGCGCGCCGGTCCCGATCCGCGGCCGACTCGGCCGGCGGCGCCGGGCCGCCACCAAGATGCGTGTAGACCGCATCATAAATTGCGTGTACTGTGCCTCCTATCTGAACCGCGGTCGCCGCTCTTGACGACCATGCCGGAGCACGTCACCACTCGCGCCACCACGGAAGGAAACCGCACGTGGAACCGAACTACCCGCTGCACCTGCCGGACTTCTACATCGGCGACCCAGGACCGGCCTACCGGGACCTGCGCCACAACTCCCCGGTGCACTGGACCAGCGCCAACGGTGGGTTCTGGGGCATCACGCGCTACGCGGACGTCAAGTTCATCGGCTCACGGCCGCACCTGTTCTCATCGGCGAACGGGGTGCTGATGCCCGACGGCAAGCCCCGGACGGCCGACCCGCGCCCGATGCTCATCACGACCGACCCGCCGCGGCACAAGGCGATGCGCACGCTGATCTCGAAGGGCTTCACCCCGAAGCACATCAACGCGATGGAGCCCGAGGTCCGCGAGATCGTGCGCGGTGTGCTGGACTCCGCGGAACCGGGCATCGAGGTGGAGTACGCCGAGGGGCTCGTGGCGAAGGTCCCGGTCCGCATCATCGCGGACCTGCTCGGGGCGCCGGCCGAGGACTGGGAGCAGTTCCGCGCCTGGTCCGACGCCTCCGTCGGCTCGGCCGACCCCGGCGTCGAGCTGAGCTCTCAGGAGGCGTTCGGGGCGCTGACCACCTACTTCCGCCGGCTGATCGCCCTGCGCGAGCAGCACCGCACCAACGACCTCATCTCGCTCCTCATGGACGCCGAGGTCGACGGTGAGAGCCTGTCCCACGACGAGCTCATGGCGTTCCTGCACCTGTTGCTCGTCGCCGGCAACGAGACCACGCGCAACCTGATCGCGTTGGGCACCATCGCCCTGATCAACCACCCTGAGCAGCTGCGGATGCTCGTCGACGACCCGAGCCTGATCCCGGCCGCCATCGAGGAGATGCTGCGCCACATCTCCCCGGTCACGCACATGACCCGCTGGGCCACCGAGGACGTCGAGCTGCGCGGCAAGACCATCAGGAAGGGGCAGGCGGTCGTGCTGCTCTACGGTGCCGCCAACCGCGACGAGGACGTCTTCGGCGAGACCGCCGAGCAGTTCGACATCACCCGCCGGCCCAACCCGCACCTGGCGTTCGGCACGGGTGAGCACGCCTGCCTGGGCCTGTCGCTGGCCCGGCTCGAGGCCAGGGTGTTCTTCGAGGAGCTGCTGGCCCGCTTCGACCGCATCGAGCTCACCGGTGAGGTGCTGCGGATGCGGTCCACCATGGTGCCCGGTGTCCGGACCATGCACGTCCGCCTCGGTGCCGCGGACGACAGGGCCGGTGTCCGATGAGGATCGTCCTGGACCGGGCCAGGTGCACCGGTATCGGAATCTGCGAGTCCTTCGCGCCCACCGTGTTCGAGGTGGACGACAACGGTGAGCTGGTCGTGCTGTCCGCCGAGGTGCCCGAAGGCGCCTTGGACGAGGTGACCGCGGCCGTCGAGGGGTGCCCCGCCCTGGCGCTGAGGCTGGAGCCGTGAGCGCCACGACCGTCCACACCGGACCGAACTCGCTCGTGGTCGTCGGCGCCTCGCTCGCCGGCCTGCGTGCGGTCGAGGCCGCGCGCAAGGCCGGGTTCGCGGGCCGCGTCACCCTGATCGGCGACGAGCCCCACCTGCCCTACGACCGGCCGCCGTTGTCGAAGCAGTTGCTGGCGCCAGGGGGTTCGACCGACCCGGTGACCTTCCGCAGCCGTGCGGAGCTCGTCGACGAGCTGGGCGTGGAGCTCCTGCTCGACGCCCCGGCCACCGGACTCGATCCGGACGCCCGGATCGTGCACGTCGGGGGCGCGGAGGTGGCCTACGACGCGCTGGTCATCGCCACCGGCGCCGTGGCCCGCGGCTTGCCGGGCACCGAGAACTTGGCGGGTGTGCACGTCCTGCGCACGCTCGACGATGCCCGCGCGGTCCGCCGTGCCCTCGACGAAGGTGCCCGCACCGTCGTCGTGGGGGCCGGTTTCATCGGGTCCGAGGTCGCCTCGGCCGCCCGCGCGCGCGGCTTGCCGGCCACGGTCGTGGAGGCGCTGCCGGCCCCGCTGGTCCGGTCCGTCGGGTCCGGCCTCGGTGCCGGGCTGTCGGCGCTGCACACGCGCAACGGCACCGTGCTGCGCTGCGGCCAGGCCGTGGCCGCGGTGGAGGGCACGGGCCGGGTCGAGCGCGTCCGCCTCACCGACGGCACCGCGATCGAGGCCGATCTGGTCGTCGTCGGTGTCGGAGCGGTGCCCGGCACCGGCTGGCTCGCCGGTAGCGGACTGCCCGTGGCCGACGGCGTGGTTTGCGACGAGTTCCTCCGCGCCGGCGCCCCCGGTGTGTACGCCGCGGGAGACGTAGCCCGTTGGCACAACCGCCTGTTCGACCGCTCGATGCGGGTGGAGCACTGGTCCGCTGCCGCCGAGCAGGGGGCGCTCGCCGCGCGCAACGCGGTGTCACCTGCGGACGCCGTGCCCTACGTGACGGTCCCGTACTTCTGGTCGGACTGGTACGGCTCGCGCATCCAGTTCGCCGGTGTCGCCGGCGGCGACGGTCACGAGATCGTCTCCGGCGACCCGGCCGGTGACCACTTCGTCGCGCTGTACCGCGAGGGCGACCGCCTGACCGGCGTGCTCACGCTGAACGGGCAGCGCCACGTCATGAAGTACCGCCGGCTCATCGCTCAAGGCGCCTGCTTCGACGAAGCCGTCGCGTTCGCCCGGACGCCGGCGCATGGCGCGACCGCCGCTTCCTGATCTTCCTCCGCCAACGCCGGGACACCGCCGGAAAGGACGAATCGACCATGCCCGAGTTGCAGCAGCACGACACGATGGACGACGACGACACGATCTCACCCGCAGGCACGGCTCCCACCCGGGAGGAAGCGCTGCTCGCCCGCATGGGAACGCGGATGGGCTTCGTCTACTCCGCCATCCCCGTCGTGGTGTTCGTGACAGCGAACCTCTTCCTCCCGTTGGCGGTGACGCTCACCGTCGCACTGCTGGCGGGGGCCGGGCTGATGGTGTTCCGGCTCGTGCGCGGCGAGCGCTGGATCTCCGCTGCCGGCAGCCTGGCCGGTGTCACGATCGCCGCGGCGGTCGTGGCCCTGACCGGGTCGGCGAAGAACTACTTCATGGTGGGGATCTGGGCCTACCTGGCGGGCTTCGTGATCACCCTCGGCTCGGTGCTGCTGCGCAGGCCGGTCACCGGCGTCATCTGGAACTTCGTGCACGGCGGCAAGCACCCGTGGCGGACCGATCGGAAGGTCCTGCGCGCCCACATCGCCGCCACCCTCGCCGCCGCCGGGGTGCTGGGCGCCCGGTTCGGCCTCCAGCAGTGGCTCTACCTCAACGACAACACCAGCGCGCTCGGGGTCGCCCGCGTCGCGATGGGCACGCCGCTGTCGGCGCTCGTCGTGGTCGTCATCGTGTGGGCCTTCCGGCGCAGCAGCAAGCGGTTGCTCCCGAAGACCGCGGATGCCGGCGAAGGCATCGCAACCCCCGCTCACAAGCCGGCGGAGTGATCCCGTGAGCCGGCCGGAACCCGTGACGTCGCCACCGAGGGCGCTCATCGTCGTGCTCGCATTCGCGGGGATCACGGTGTCGTTGCAGCAGACCTTCGTCATCCCCTTGCTCCCCCGGTTGCCGGCGTTGCTGCACGCGACGCCCGACACCGCCTCGTGGGCCGTGACGGCCACGTTGGTCGCGGGGGCGGTGTCCATCCCGATCGTCGGGCGGCTCGCCGACATGTGGGGCAAGCGGCGCGTTCTGCTGTTCTGCCTCACGTTCCTGGCCGCGGGTTCCGCGGTGGTGGCGCTCAGCACCTCGCTGGGCTGGTTCGTCACCGGTCGCGCCGTGCAGGGCACCGCCGCCGGTGTGGTGTCCCTGGGCATCAGCATCCTCCGCGACCACCTGCCCCCGCACCGGCTGGCGTCCGCGGCGTCGGTGATGAGCACCTCGCTCGGCGTGGGGGCCTCGCTGGGCATCCCGCTGTCGGCGTTGCTCGCGCAGCACACCGGCTGGCGGGTGCTGTTCTGGACCGCGGGCGGGCTGGCCGTCGTGGCTGGTGCGCTCGTCCTGCTCGTCGTGCCCCGTACGGAGCGGCCGGCGGGCGGCCGGTTCGACCCGCTGGGGGCGCTGCTGCTCTCCGGCGCGCTGGTCTGCCTCTTCCTCGCCGTTTCCCGGGGCGGCGCCCAGGGGTGGCCCGGCGGCCTCGTCCTCGGATCGTTCGCGGGCGCGGCCGCCCTGCTGGTGCTGTTCGGTGCGTGGGAGCTGCGCACCCCGCAGCCGCTGGTCGACCTGCGGGTGAGCCGCCGGCCGCAGGTCCTGCTCACCAACACCGCCTCGCTGGTCTTCGGCTTCGCCATGCTGACCAACGCGCTGGTGTTCACCCAGTTGGTGCAGATGCCCGTGGCGGCGGGGTACGGGTTCGGCGAGTCGATGCTCGTCGCCGGCCTCCTGCAGGCTCCCGGCGGGATGTGCATGGTCGCCATGTCACCGGTGTCGGCCAGGCTGACCGTCCACTTCGGACCAAAGACGCCACTCGTGGTCGGTGCCCTTGTTCTCGCGGGCAGCTACGGCTTCGCGGCGCTGCTGCACACCGAGCTCTGGCAGTTGCTGCTGTGCACCGTCCTCGTGGGATCCGGTATCGGGCTCGCCTACGGGGCGATGCCCTCGCTCATCATGAGCGCGGTCCCGGCCGGTCAGACAGCGGCGGCCAACGGCCTGAACAACCTCTGCCGGTCGCTGGGCACGTCCGCCGCGGGCGCGGTGACGGGGCTGCTCCTCGCCGCCACGACCACGACGGTGAGCGGACACGTCGTCCCGGACCCGACCGCGATCACCACCGTCCTGGTGATCGGCGCCGCGGCGGCGCTGCTCGCCTCGGTCATCGCCGCTTTCCTCCCGCGCAGCCGCCCGGCGGCGACGGCTGACCTCCCGTCCGCCTTGCGGCACGAACCGAGCACCGCGTGATGCCGCGCTGTCCCGGCCGGCGTCACGCGCCTGCTGTGAGCTGATCTGCCCACAGCAGAGAAAACGGCGAAGGCCCCGCCGGACCCGGCATCGTCGGTGCCATGACGAACAACGAGAAGCTGTTCAGCCCTGGGCTGCGCGAACGGTTCTTCGGTCAGCGGGTGCTGATTCTCGACGGCGCGCTCGACGACGACAACGGCACGGTGCTGGCCACGCAGATGCTGTCGCTCGCGAGTGAGGACCCGCGGCAGGACATCGCGCTGTGGATCCACTCGCCGGGTGGTTCGGTACCCGCGATGCTGGCCATCCGCGACGTCATGCGGCTGGTCCCGTGCGACGTGGCGACGCTGGCGCTGGGACTCGCGTGCAGCGCCGGGCAGTTCCTGCTGTCGGCGGGCACCAGGGGCAAGCGGTTCGCCCTGCCGCACGCGCGGATCCTGATGCACCAGGGGAGCTCCGGGATCGGCGGCTCGGCGGTCGAGGTCGAGGTGCAGGCGGACGACCTGCGGCACACCAGGGACACCGTGCTCGGGCTCATCGCCGAGGACACCGGGCAGCCGTTCGACCGGATCTTCACCGACTCGCTGCACGACCGGTGGTTCACCACCGCGCAGGCGCTCGAGTACGGGTTCATCGACCACGTCGTCAGCGACCTCGGCCAGGTCGTCCCCGTCCGGATGCACAAGCTGGGCCTGCACGCGGGAGCCGTCGCATGAGCACCTACACCATTCCCAACGTCATCACCCGGGACGCTCGCGGCGAGCGGGTCATGGACGTCTTCTCGCACCTGCTGTCCGAGCGGATCGTCTACCTGGGCACCGGGATCGACTCCGGCGTCGCCAACGCGCTGATCGCGCAGCTGTTCCACCTGGAGGCGGACAACCCGGACCTGGAGATCAACCTCTACATCAACTGCGAGGGCGGCGATCCGTCGGCGATGCTCGCGCTGTACGACACCATCCGCTACATCAAGGCGCCGGTCGCGACGACGTGCGTGGGGCAGGCGGTCGCGGCCGGCGCGGTGCTGCTCGCGGCGGGGGCGGAAGGGCGCCGGTCGGTGCTGCCGCACTCCAGGGTCGTGCTGCACCAGCCGGCGGCGCAGGGACGCGGCACGATCCCGGACCTCATCCTCGCGGCGGACGAGGTGGTGCGGGTGCGCACGCAGCTCGAGGAGATCCTGGCCCGGCACACCGGCCGGAGCGTGCAGGAGCTGCGCCACGACACCGACCGGGACCGCGTGTTCGACGCACCCGGCGCCGTCCAGTACGGACTGGCCGACCGGGTGCTCGACCACCGGCCCTAGCCATCGCTCCTAGGCGGCCATCAGGACCGGACCCGACGGGCGGCCGGTGGGGCGGGACGTGTGGAAGTGGCTGCGCGCCGGGTGGTGGTGGCGCACCTGGCCGGCGATGCCGATCAGCAGGTCGGCCAGGTCGACACCCAGCGCCCCGGTCACGGCGGCGATCATCTCGCTCGACGGTTCCTTGCGGCCGCGTTCGATCTCGGACAGGTACTGCACCGAGATGCCGGCCCGTTCGGCGACGTCGACGAGGCGGTCGCCGCGCTCCTCCCTCGTCTCGCGCAGCTTGCGGCCCAGGGCCTCACGCCACAACGGTTCGGGAGTGCGCTTGAAGTCCAGGATCTCCGCCATGTCGTCATGGTGACAGCACCCCGGCCGACGAAAAGGGCCGTTCTGCTACCAGCAGAACGGCCCCGGACCCGCCGGCGCGTCACACCAGCGACTCCTCCTTCTTGCGCCGCAAGCGCAGCACGAACGCCACCGCCAGCAGCACGACGAGCACGCTGTACGCGACCGCCGCGAACGGGCTGGTGACCAGCGCGCTGAGCGAGCCCTCGCTGATCTGCAGCGTGCGCCGCAGCTGCTCCTCCGCCATCGGCCCGAGGATCAGGCCGACGACCAGCGGCGCGACCGGGTAGCCGTGCCGCCGCATGAAGAAGCCGATCACCCCGATCACCAGCAGCACGATCAGGTCGTCCACGACGAAGTTCACCGCGTAGGTGCCCAGCGCCGCGAACAGCAGGATGCCCGCGTACAGGTAGGGCCGCGGGATGCGCAGCACCTTCACCCAGATCTTCACCAGCGGCAGGTTCAGCACGAGCAGCATCACGTTGCCGATGTACAGCGACGCGATCAGCGCCCACACCATCGCCGAGTTGTTGGTGAACAGCAACGGGCCCGGCTGGATGCCGTAGCTCTGGAACGCCGCCACGATCACCGCCGCGGTCGCGGTCGTCGGCAGGCCCAGCGTCAGCAACGGCACCAGGACGCCGGCCGCGGCGGCGTTGTTCGCCGCCTCGGGTCCCGCCACGCCCTCGATCGCGCCCTTGCCGAACTCCTCCGGCCGCTTCGAGAGCTTCTTCTCCGCCGCGTACGACAGGAACGTCGACACGTCCGCGCCACCGGCCGGCACGGTGCCGATCGGGAAGCCGATGAGCGTGCCGCGCAGCCAGGGCTTCCACGAGCGCTTCCAGAACTCGCCCGTCATCCACCTGCCACCGACGGGGATGACCTCGATCGGCCCGTGCCGCAGCCTCGATGCCACGTACAGCGCCTCGCCGACGGCGAACACGCCGACCGCCACCACGACCACGTCGACGCCGTCGGCCAGCGTCGGCACCCCGAGGGTGAAGCGCTGCTGCCCGGTCAGCGTGTCGGTGCCGACCAGGCCGATGAACAGGCCGAGGCCCAGCGAGGCCAGCCCGCGCACCGGCGACGAGCCGAGCAGTGCCGCCACCGTCGTGAACGCCACCACCATCAGTGCCACGTAGTCGGCCGGGCCAAGCTGCACGGCCAGATCCGCGATCGTCGGCGCCAGCAACGTGAGCAGCACCGTGGCGATCGTGCCCGCCACGAACGACCCGATCGCCGCCGTGGCCAGCGCCGCCGCGCCACGTCCGGCCTTCGCCATCTTGTTGCCCTCTAGGGCGGTGACGATGGACGACGACTCACCCGGCGTGTTCAGCAGGATGGAAGTCGTCGAACCGCCGTACATCCCGCCGTAGTAGATGCCCGCGAAGATGATGAGCGCGGCCGTCGGGTCCAGCGAGTACGTCAGCGGCAGCAGCAACGCGACGGTCATCGCCGGTCCGATGCCCGGCAGCACGCCGACCGCGGTGCCGAGCGTGACGCCCAGCAGCGCGTACAGCAGGTACTCGGGCTGTGCGGCGGTCGCGAAACCCTCCAGGAGGGCGGTGATGCTATCCATCGAGGAACGGCACCCCTTCGAAGATCCCGGCGGGCAGCGACAGCCCGAGGCCGGTCGCGAACACCACCTGCACGACGAGCGCCAGCACCACCGCGATCGGCAGCGCACGCCACCAGACCGCGCCGAGCGACCACGCCGCACCGAAGAACAGCAGCGTCGCGGCGACCGGCCAGCCGACGACGTCGATCAGCACCAGGTGCGCCACGAGCACCGCGACCAGCTTGCCCACGGTGACCCAGTCGGTGCGGACCCCCGCGTCGACGTCCTCGGCCTCCTCCGCCTGGCCGAGCTTGCCGCGCGCGGTCGCGATGATCGCCGCCAGGCCGGCCAGCACGAGCAGAGCGCCCACGACGTAGGGGAACGCGCGGGGCCCGACGGCGTTCTCGTCGCGCGCGGCGATCGTGGTCGCGTCGGCCAGGGTGAACACCCCGACCGCCGCGACCAGACCGCCGAACGCGTATTCCTCGACCTTCTCGGCAATCACTTCACGAGCCCGATGTCCTGCAGTGCGGGCTTGACGCGACCGATCTCCTTGAACAGGAACGTGGAGAACTCGGTGCCGGTCAGGAAGGTGTCCGTCCAGCCCTTCTTCGCCATCTCGTCCTTCCACGCCTGGCTGGCGTGCATGTCGGTGACGAGCCTGGTCAGCCGGGTCTTGGCCTCCGCGGAGATCGAGCCGGGAGCCACGACGCCGCGCCAGTTGATCAGCTCGACGCCGAGGTCCTTGAACGTCGGCGCGTTCAGCTCGGGGTGCGGGTTGGGCCCGGAGGTGCCCAGCGCGCGCAGCTTGCCCGCCTTGATCTGCTCCTTGTACTCGCCGATGCCCGAGATGCCGGCGTCGACCTTCTTGCCGAGCAGGGCCGCCAGCGACTCGCCGCCGCCGGAGTGCGCCACGTAGTTCAGCTTCGACGACTCGATGTTCTTCGACTTGAGCAGCATCCCGGCGAGGATGTGGTCGGTGCCGCCGGCCGAGCCGCCGGTGATCGACACCCCCTTGCCCTTCTCGTTGACCGCGTTGAGCAGGTCAGCGATCGTCTTGTACGGCGAGTCCGCCGGCACCACGACCACCTCGTCCTCGGCGGTCAGCCGGGCGATCGGGGTCGTCTCCTCCAGCCGTGCCTGCGACGCGTTGGTCTCCACCGCGCCGACCATGACCAGGCCGGTGATCATCAGGAACGACTCGGAGCGTTCCGAGGTGAGCTTCTGCAGGCCGACCGTGCCACCGGCGCCACCCACGTTGCTGACCTGGACGGAGTTCACGAGCTTGGCCCCGGTCACCGCCGCCTGCATCGCCCTGGCGGTCTGGTCCCAACCACCGCCGGGGTCGGCGGGGGCCATGATCTCCAACTTGGCGATGGAGTCGCCACCAGCGCTCTTGGCCGACTGACCACACCCCGCGAGCACCAGTCCGGCAGCGGCCACCGCCACTGCTCGTCTCCAGCCCGTACCCATCCAGAAACTCCTCGCTTCGACGCGAACGTTGCGCGGGCACGCTAGGTAAGCGTGGGTGCACACGTAAGTGTTCGGTCGTAAGAAGCGTATTGGTCGTTTAGGTCGTGACTTGATTCACAGTTGATACGTCAGAATGCCATCCATGTTTCGCCGGTCTGTTTCCTTCGGCGCCTTGCTGCTGGCGTTGCAGGTGGTCATCGTGCTGATGACCACCTGCACCGCCGGCCTGCTCGCAGCCAAACTGCAGAGCGACCGGATCACCGAGGCCTACAAGGACAGGATGCTGTCCGTCGCGGAGAGCGTGGCGCGGCTACCGACGGTGATCGCGGCGTTCGACACCGTTGACCCATCCGCGACCATCCAGCCGTTGGCCGAAGTGATCCGCAAGGCGTCCAACGTGACGTACGTGGTCGTCGCCGACGGCCAAGGCGTCCGCTACGCCCACCCCGACCCCAAGCGCATCGGCGAACGGGTCTCCACCGACCCGAGCACCGCCCTGTCCGGCGAGGTCTTCGTCGGCACCGAGACCGGCACCCTGGGCACGTCGTTGCGCGCGAAGGTGCCGGTGCGGGCCGAGGACGGGCGGATCATCGGGATGGCGTCCGTCGGCGTCCTGGAGAGCCAGTTGTCCGCGGACCTCGCCGAGGACCTGCCGGAGCTGATCGGCTGGCTGGCCGCCGCCGCGCTCATCGGCGTGCTGGGCGCGGCGCTGGTCACCCAGCACGTGCGCCGCCGCATGTTCCGGCTCGAACCCGCCGAGATCGCGCAACTGCTGGAGACCAGGGACGCGATGCTGCACGGCATCCGCGAGGGCGTGGTCGCCGTCGACGACCGGGAGAGGCTGGCGCTGGTCAACGACGAGGCGATGCGGCTGCTGGGGCTCGTCGAGGACCCGCGCGGCAGGCCGGCGGCGGAGGTCCTCGACGACGGCCTGCTCGACCTGGCGCGCGACCACGACGACGTCGCGGACCGGCTCGTCCTGGCCGGGGAACGGGTGCTGGTCGCCAACCGGATGACAGCGAAGACGCACGATCGCGCCGTCGGCGTGGTGCTGACGTTGCGCGACCGCACCGAGCTGCACGACGCGCTGCGCGAGCTGGACGGCCAGCGCACCGTCACGGAGGTGCTGCGCGCACAGGCCCACGAGTTCTCCAACCACCTCCACGTCATCGGTGGCCTGCTCGACCTGGACCGCGGTGCCGACGCCGTGGCCTACATCGAACGGGTCGGCGGCGCGGGCTCCGTGACCGCTGACATCATCGACGGTGCGAACGCGGACCCGGCGCTGGCGGCCCTGCTGCTGGCCAAGTCCTCGACCGCGCACGAACGCGGGGTCCAGCTTCGGCTGGACCCGGACAGCTCGGTGGACACCCGCGCGGGCGACGACGCGTTGACCGTGCTGGGCAATTTGCTGGACAACGCGGTGGACGCAGTGGAGACAGGGGGGATCGTGCGCGTGCTGGTGCGCTCGTCGGCGACCGGGGTGCGGGTGGTCGTGGACGACGACGGGCCGGGAGTGGCCGAGGCGGACCGCGGCCGGATCTTCGACCTGGGCGTGAGCTCGAAGGACGCCCAGGGCGCCCACGGCAGGGGGATAGGACTCGCATTGGTGTCGAGGGTGGTCACCCGGCGCAGCGGCCGGGTGGCGATCACCGACTCGGAGCTCGGCGGCGCGTCGTTCGACGTGTGGCTGCCGGAAACGGGGAACCGATGAGCGTGCGGACGCTCGTTGTCGACGACGACTTCGCCGTGGCCGCGATCCACCGCGGCTTCCTGGAGGCGATGCCCGAGTTCGAGGTGGTCGGCGAGGCGCACCGCGGCGGTGAGGCGCTGCGGGCCGTGGAGACGCTGCGCCCCGACCTGGTGCTGCTGGACATCCACCTGCCCGACATCTCCGGCCTCGAGGTGCTGTCGCGGTTGCGGGCCCGCAGCGGGCCGCCGGTCGACGTCATCGCGGTCACGGCCGCGCGCGAACGGGAGACCGTGCGGCAGGCCATGTCCAGGGGCGTGGACAACTACCTGGTGAAGCCGTTCACGCGCACGGCCTTCCTCGACCGGATGCGGGAGTACCTCGCCCAGCGCACCGAGGTGCAGCGGCTCGGGCAGGTGCTCGACCAGGACGAGGTCGACCAGCTCATGCACCACCGGCCGCGCACGCCGGCGATGCCCAAGGGCCTGTCGGCGGTGACGCTGCGGCTGGTGATCGACGCGTTGCGCGACTGCGAGGCCGACCTCTCGGCGCAGGAGGTCGGCGACCGGGCGGGACTGTCGCGGGTGAGCGCCCGCCGGTACCTGGAGCACCTCGTGACGATCGGGAAGGCCGAGGTGCAGCCCAGGTACGGCATGGCGAACCGGCCCGCGCACGGGTACCGGCTGACCTAGCCGCACCCGGTCCCGCCGGCTCTCCAGGCCCGTGATGGGCGCGGTCGCGGAAACCGGAGGAGCCCGCTCGCCTGTGGCAAGATCTGCGGACATGAGAACTGGGGGCAGGATTCTCGTGTTGCTGGCTGCGCTCGTGGGCTCGGTGGCGTGCGGGACGCGTCCGGAGGTCGCGGCGCTCCCGGAACCACCGGACGCGCGGTCCGTCTCGCTGATCACGCCGGAGTCGCGCGAACCGTCGTGCGATGCCGGTCTGCTGTTCACCACCGGCTTCACCGAGGCCGCTTCGGGCCTGCGGGTGATGGACGTCGAAGTGGTGAACTGCGGTACCGAGCCCGTGCACCTGAACGGGTACCCGCAGGTGAGGCTGTTCGACGAGCAGTGGCGGCAGTTGGCCGTGGAGATCGTCGAAGGCTCGGGCGGCATCGCCTCGGTCGAGGGCTTCGACGACGCGCCGCAGCCGGTGGCGGTGCGGCCGGGGGAGCGGGCGAAGAGCGCGTTCCTGTGGCGGAACACGCACACCTCGGTCGACCCGCCGCAGGTCGGCAGCCACGCCGACATCGCGGCCGGGCCGGGGGGCGCGTGGCAGTCGTTGCGGCCGGTGTCGCCGGAGCGGGGAGTCCTGATCGACCTGGGCAGCACCGGGCGGATGGGAGTCCGGGCGTGGCACCGCTAGTGCGGCTGAGGCGCGCGACCGTCGAGGACGCCGCCGAGGTGGCCGCGATCTGGTACCCCGGCTGGTGCGACGCGCACCTCGGCAACGTGCCGCAGCGCCTCGTCGACGCCCGGCCGGAGGAGACCTTCGAGCCGCGCGCGGTGGAGCACGCCGAGCACACCACGGTCGCGCTCGCCGGCGACGAGATCGCCGGGTTCGTGATGGTGGTGGGGGACGAGGTCGAGCAGGTCTACGTCGCCGCCGCCCACCGCGGATCCGGTGTGGCGGCAGCGCTCCTGAGCGCGGCCGAGCGGGAGGTGGCGGCCGGCGGCCACGAGCGGGCCTGGCTCGCGGTCGTCGCGGGCAACGAGCGGGCACGCCGGTTCTACGAACGGCGGGGCTGGGTGGACGAGGGCCTGTTCGAGCACCGGGCACCCCACCCGGACGGGCCCATCCCGGTTCCGGCGCACCGCTACGTCAAACAGGTGCGGTGACGCCCGTGTTAACTCTCCCGGCGGCGGCGTCCTCCCGTGTTCTCATGGCGTCATGTCGACCACCGCGCTCCTGAGCTTCACGTTCGTCGCGCTGCTGACCGTCATCACGCCGGGTCTGGAGACCCTGCTGGTGCTGCGCACGGCACTGCTGGTGGGCCGCCGCGCCGCCATGGGTGTCGTGGTGGGCAGCACGCTGGGGTGCCTGGTGTGGGCGACCGCGGGCCTGGTCGGTCTGACGGCGTTGCTGCAAGCGTCCGAACTGGCCTACGACGTCGTGCGCTGGCTCGGCGCGGCATACCTGGTCCACCTGGGTGTGAAGGCGTTGTGGCAGTCCCGGCGGCCGGTCGAGGTCGACGAGCCCGCGCCGGTGCCCTCGGTGCGCGCGGCCGTCCGGGTCGGGCTGCTCACGAACCTGCTCAACCCGAAGCCGGGGGTCTTCTACATCTCGTTGCTGCCGCAGTTCCTGCCCGTCGGCCAGCCCGCGTGGGGTGGCGTCCTCGTGGCGATCCACCTCGGCATCGGGCTGCTGTGGTTCCCGGTGCTGGTCACGGCGGCCGGCCGGGCCCGTGCTCTCCTGTTGCGGCAACGGGTTCTGCTCGACCGCCTGTCCGCCTCCGCGCTGATCGCGTTCGGTGTGAGAACGGCCGTGGACGCGCGCTGACCTGTGTTCGAATGGGACCTATGTCGACCGCTGCCCTCCTGGGCTTCTCCCTCGTCGCGTTGCTCACCGTCCTCACTCCGGGCCTGGACACGGTGATGGTGCTGCGCACGGCGTTGCTGAGCGGCAAGCGCGCGGCGATGGGCGTCGTTCTCGGCATCACGCTGGGGTGCCTGGTGTGGGCGGTGGCGAGTCTGGCCGGTCTCACGGCGCTGCTGACCGCGTCCGAGGTCGCCTACGACGTCGTGCGCTGGCTCGGCGCGGCGTACCTGGTTCACCTGGGCGCGAAGGCTTTGTGGAACTCGCGCAGGGGTGTGGCGCTGGAGGACTCGCGCCCGGTGCCGGGTGCGCGGGCGTCGTTGCGGGTGGGCCTGCTGACGAACCTGCTCAACCCGAAGGTCGGCGTCTTCTACCTGTCGTTGCTGCCGCAGTTCATGCCGGCCGGTCAGCCGGGGTGGGGTGCGGTGCTCGTCGCCGTGCACCTGGGCCTGGGGCTGGTGTGGCTGCCGGTCCTGGTCGTGGTGGCCGGCCGGGCCCGTGCCTTCCTGCTGCGGCAACGGGTTCTGCTCGACCGCCTGACCGCGTCCGTCTTCGTCGCGCTGGGGCTGAAGCTCGCCTTCGAGGCGCGCTAGCGTTCGCCGGACGCCGAGCGGTGCCACGCCGCGAGCGCCGCCTTGCTCGGCACGCCCAGCTTCGCGCGGATGTTCACCACGTGCCGGTCCGCCGTGCGCGGTGAGATGAACAGCCTCGCCCCGATCTGGTTGGCCGTGAGCCCTTCCGCGACGAGTCCGGCGATCGTGAACTCCTGCCGGGTCAGCCCACCCGGCAGCACGGGTCTGACGGGTCGCCGTTCGGCGCCGGGCACGGGTTCGAGCGCGAACTCCATCGCCTGTTCCTGCCGCAGGTCGGCGCCCAGCGTCGTGGTCACCGGGTAGTCGTCGCCGAGCGCGCGGCGAACGGTCCGGTCCGCGCGTTCCAGCACCGTGCGGAACGGGCTCATACCGCCGAACGAGATCCGCGAGACCCGTTCCTGCGAACGCAGCGCACCGAGCAGGCGTGCCGCGCGGTCGAAAGCGCCCATCTCGGCGCACGCGCAGGCGAGCAGCCAGAGGCTGAACGCCGGTCCCCACGCGTCGCCGATCGTGAGCTGGATCCTCAACGCCCGCACCGCCGGCGGGTGCGCCTGCGCCGGGTCGCCGTGCAGCAGCTCGTACAGGCCCTGGTTCCACAGCCCCCAGGCGTGCGACCAGGCCACGCCGTTGCTCTCCCCCAGCCGGATCAGGCCGGTCGTGGCCTTGTCCGCGGCCTCGGCGCCGAGCAGGAAGCACGTGGCCATCGCGTGCATCAGCTCGGTGACGTACGTGTCGCCGGGTGGCGCGTACTGGCGGCACAGATCGACGATGCGCGTGTACAACGGCACGCAGTCCGGGGAGCCCTCGACGAAGAAGAGGTGTGTGGCTTCGACGATCAGCAGGTGCACGTCGGTCGCCGGTGCCGGGGACAACGCGCGGGCCTGGTTCATCAACGGGATGGCCGTCGCCATGTCGCCTTGCGCCTGCGCCATGTACGCGCAGTGCGCCAGCAACGACGTGCGCAGCGGTGCCTCGGTGATCACCTCGCGGGCCACCGCGAGCAGGTCCCGTGCCTGCCCGAGCCGGCCCGCGGACGCCGTGAACCGGGTGCGCTGCACGTTCATCGCCATGACCGTGCCGGTCTCGGCGAGGCCGGGGGTTCCCAGCGCGTGCCCGATGGCGGCGCGGACGTTCGGCCACTCCTCCCACAGCCTGCCCATCCACAACGCCTCGTCCGGCGAGAACCACGACCGGGTCGCCTCGTCGACGAACGAGCTGTAGTGCAGCACGTGCCGTCGCAATGGTTCGTCTGCGCTCGTGAGCAAACCGGCCCCGAACTCCGCCACAGCGTCCAGCAGGCGGTAGCGAGTGCGTCCGGTGACCGTGCTCGTCGTCGCCACCACGATCGACTTGCGCACCAGCGCGGACAACGTCGCCGGCACGTCCGCGCCCCCGACCGCTTCTGCCGCGGCCAGGTCGAAGTCCGCGGGGAACACCGACAGCGCCGCCCACAGCCGCCGTTCCCGGTCCGTGCCGTGCCGCGCGGACCACTCGCACACCTGCCGCACAGTGGTCAGCCCGAGCACGTCCGCCAGCGGGATCTCGCCGAACCGCGCGGCCACGAGCTCGATCGCGAGCGGCAGCCCGCCCACCGCCCGGCACCACGCCGCGACCTCCGGGAGATCGCCCTCGGCCGGTGTCGCCGCCGCCCGTGCGACGAACAGCTCGACGGCGTCCTCGGCCATGGGCGGCACCGGGAGGACGTGCTCGCCGTAGACGCCGAGCTGCTCGCGCGAGGTCGTGAGGATCGTCAGGCCCTTGCAACCCCGCAGCAGGTGGTGCACGAGATCCCGGACCGCCTCCAGCAGGTGGTCGCAGTTGTCGAGGACGAGCAGCAAGTGCTTGTCGTACAACGCGTCCAGGAGCCTGCCGGCACCCGCCTCCCGCGCGTTGTCGACGATCCGCAGCTCGGCCGCGACCGTGCGGGCCAGCAGCGCGGCGTCCCGGAGGTCGCCCAGCCGCACCTCCCGGACACCGTGCCGGAACGCCTCCGACCGCGCGAGGGCGCGCCCGATCTCCTCGGCGATGCGCGTCTTGCCGGCGCCGGCGGGGCCGGTGAGCGTGACCAGCCTGGCACGACCGAGCAGCGCCTCGCTCTCGGCGAGCACCGCCCGCCGGCCGATGAACGTCTTCGTCTGGGCAGGCCCAGTGTCCCGCACGGTCATCGGCGCATCTTCGTGCAACGGTGCTCCGGAGTGCCTGCGAGAACTGCCTCACCACCCTTTCGGACTATCGAGTTCGGCCGTGCGTGCAGCACGCCCACGAGCGCGGATGATCATTTTCGTCGCGAGCCGGAGCCCCTGGCGCGCGTTGAGGTGCGTGAGGTAGGCGCGGCTCACCGCGTTCGCGATGCGCGGCAGCGCGGCCGAGTCCGGGTACGCCATGAACATCGGCCGGTACTCCGGCTGGAACTTCGACTTGAACGCGAACAGCGAGCGGAACCCGTAGATCGGCTCCATGACCTGCCCGGTGAGGTCGAGGAGGCGCTGTACCGCCCGCGGCCGCTCACCGCGGTCCAGCCGGGCGAGCGGTGCCCCGGACAGGCTCAGGAACCGCGCGCCCTCGGCCTGGAGCTGCCGTGCCGCCGAGGCGATCAGGAACTCCATCGAGCCGCGGAACCCGTGCGTGCGGCGGCGCATGAAGTCGAGCGTCCACCCGACGACCTCGCCGTCGGCGTACACCGGCAGCCAGCTCGTGATGCCGTGCACGGTGCGGTCGCCATCCACGGCGAGCAGGCAGCGGACGCCGTCACCGGTCAGCTCCTCCAGGCCGCCCAGCGTGAAGCCCATCTCGGGCAGGCCCTTGTCCGCCACCCACTCCGCCGAGATCGACCGGATCTGGTCGGTGATCGCGTACGGACCCACCAGGCCCGCTCCCGCCGGACCGCCAGGCACGTCAGGGCGAGCACCGCCGCCGCGGTGGCGGTCTGGGGATCGGCCCGGCTATCACGGACAGGTCCAACGGGCTGGGCATGGCCGCGATGCTTCAGGAACCCTTCAGGCCCCACATCGGATGTTCGTCTGAGTTCAGACGTGTGAACTTCGGCCTGAAGAATGACAACGCGTCAGCCCGATGACGCGTCGCGCCATGCGTTGGTCAACACCCGCAAGGCGTCCGGGTGTTCGGCGATCTCTGCGGCGCGGGACAAATCGGACTCCGCCATCCCCAACGCGCGCAACGATGTGGCCGAGCCGAACCGTGTGGCCGTGTCGTGGATGAGCTTGGCGAGATCCGCAGGCGCTGTGTATGAGAGCAACGCCGTGTGTGTGGCGGCATGCGGCATCCCGAACGAGCCGCCCAAGACGTGCGCGAGCTTGTGGTGCAGTCCCATCGGGACAGACGCGAGGCATGTCCCGGCCAACCACGCCGACGACAGCAGCTCGGTTCGAGCCTCCACGCTGACCGGGTCTCCGCTCAAAGCGTGCAAAACGCCCTCGATCGCCTTGGTCGCGATGGCGTCGACCAAGGGGTTCTCGTTTCCTCTCGCGGCGATGGCGTGCGCGAGAGCGTTGAACGCGCTTGTCACCGTGACGCCGAGCGGCAGGTCCAGCGTCAGGTCGACGTCGTAGATCACCGTGTCCGGTTGGATCGTCGCGTCGCGCCGCGTCTTCTTCAGCCCCTCGGCCGTCTCCCCGAGCACCGGCGTGACCTCGGAGCCCGCGTAGGTCGTCGGGAGGACGACCTGCGGCACACCGGCCCGCACCGAAAGCGCTTTGGACAGTCCCGTGCTCGATCCACCGCCGACCGAAACCACGCAGTCTGCGCCGTGTTCGCGCAACGACGTGAGCGCGCGCTCCGTCACCTCGACCGGGGTGTGCATGGCAGCGCCGGTGAACCGGGCCGCGAGCAGCGGGCCGAGCGCTGCGGCCACCTCGTCCCCGCCGTGCCGGGCGATCAGCAGCACCCGGTGCGCCCCGAGCCGCTCGACCTCGGCGCGCACGGAGGAGGCGGTGCCGCGGCCGAAGACGACACGGGTGCGGCCGGGTTCGAAGGTGAAGCTCACGGGGTCGAATATTCGCCGGGAGGCTGAGCAGACGCAACAGCGGAGGATCAAGCCTTTCGGCTCTGACGGGTGATGAAGCCACTCCTTAGCGTGAATCTCCATGAAGCGTGTTCGTGTTGTAGTGGCGTTAGCAGGGGCCTTGGCCCTGACGCCCATCCCTGCCACAGCGGCGACACCGGCGTTCACCCTGTCCGGCGGCGTGTCCGCCCCGATCCACTCCCTGGCCGACGCGGTCCGCGAGACCGTCTACGTCGACTCCGGCCTCGACCTCGACGGTGACGGCACCCGCGACCGGGTGGCCGCGGACGTCATCAGGCCGGCCACGACCGGGCGCGTGCCCGTGATCATGGACGCCAGTCCCTATTACCAGAGCGCGGGCCGCGGCAACGAGAGCGAGGTCAAGACCTACGACTCCGCCGGCGTGCCGGTCAAGTTCCCGCTCTTCTACGACAACTACTTCGTGCCGCGCGGCTACGCCGTCGTGCTGGTCGACTTCCTCGGCACGAACCGGTCGCGCGGCCGCGTCGACGTCGGCGGCCAGTCCGAGATCGCGTCCGGCACGGCCGTGATCGACTGGCTCAACGGCCGTCGCACCGGCTACACGACGCTGACCGGCTCGGCGACGAAGTCCGCCTCGTGGTCGACCGGCGCGGTCGGCATGATCGGCAAGTCGTGGGACGGGTCGATCGCGAACGGCGTGGCGGCCACCGGCATCGACGGGCTCAAGACGATCGTGCCGATCGCGGCCATCAGCTCGTGGTACGACTGGTTCCGTTCGGACGGTGTCGCGTACAACAGCTACAGCTCGCCGACCGGGCTCGGTTCGCAGTTCGAGAACTCCAACGCTCGCTCGCGATGTGCTGCCGTGCGCTCGCAGATGACGAACGGGTCTCCTGCCAACGGCGACTACACGGCCATGTGGCAGGCACGCGACTTCGTGCGCAACGCCTCACGCGTGAAGGCGTCGGTCTTCGCGATCCACGGGCAGAACGATCTGAACGTGAAGACGCTGCAGTACGGCCAGTTCTGGGACGCGCTGCCCGCATCGGTTCCGAAGAAGCTGTGGTTCTCGCAGACCGCGCACGTCGACCCGTTCGACTTCCGCCGCGGTGAGTGGGTCTCCACACTGCACCGGTGGTTCGACCGCTGGCTGCTGAACGTGCCGAACGGCATCGAGAACGAAGCTCAGGTGTCCTCGGAACGTGCCCCGGACCAGTGGGTCGATGACCAGACGTGGCCTCCCGCGGGCACGGTCGGCACCGTGCTGCGTCCATCTTCTTCGGGACTCGGCACGGCACCGGGCACCGGCACGGCGGCGTTCACCGACAACGGCAGTGCCACGCCGGCCACCTGGCTCTCCGGCTCGAACACCGGCCGGGTGCTCTACTCCACGGCGCCGCTGACGTCGGACCTGCGCGTCGCCGGCACGTCGTCGATCACCGTGGGCGTGTCGTCGTCGACGCCGACCGCGCACCTGACGGCGTACCTCGTCGACTACGGCCCTGCTCGGGTGCGGACCGGGGAAGGCATCCGGACCCTGACCACGGAGTCGTGCTGGGGCGAGAGCCGCACGGGCGATGACGCCTGTTACCGCGACACGGAGACGACGGCGGGCAACGTCGACGCGCAGATCGTCGCGCGCGGGTGGGCGGACCTCGCGAACTACGAATCGCGCTCGGTCACGCGCACGATCACGCCGGGAACCAAGTACCGCATCACGTTCCGACTGTCCACAACGGACTACGTGATCCCCGCGGGGCACCGGCTGGGTCTGCTGATCGGCGGAACGGACTCGAGCGCGATCGTGCGCCCGAGCCAGCTGCCGAGGCTGACCGTCGACCTGGCGGACACCTCGGTGCGGATCCCGCTGAAGGGCGCGGTGCCGGCCGCCTCGGCCGCAGCGCCGACCGCCACCAGCGTTTCCGCTGGTACGAGGAGTGAACTGGGCTAGCGACCCGGACTGTCGGTGCTGCTCGCTAGCATCGGCGGCATGGGTTCAACCGACGGTGTCGTTCTCGGAGACGCGCTGCAGGTCCTGCAGCGCGTCTTCGGGTACCCCGAGTTCCGCGGCGAGCAGGCCGCCATCGTCGAGCACGTGATCGCGGGCGGCGACGCGCTCGTGCTCATGCCGACCGGCGGTGGCAAGTCCCTCTGCTACCAGGTCCCCGCCCTGGTCCGGCCGGGCACGGGCGTGGTGGTCTCCCCGCTCATCGCGCTGATGCAGGACCAGGTGGACGCACTGCGCGCTCTCGGCGTGCGCGCCGGCTTCCTGAACTCCTCGCTGTCGTGGGACGAGCGCCGCCAGGTCGAGGCGGAGTTCGTCGCCGGCGAGCTCGACCTGCTGTACCTCGCGCCGGAGCGCCTCACGTCCGAGGCGACGCTGCGCCTGCTCGACCAGGGCGAGATCGCCCTGTTCGCGATCGACGAGGCGCACTGCGTCTCGCAGTGGGGCCACGACTTCCGCCCGGACTACCTCTCGCTCACGCAGCTGCACGAGCGTTGGCCGAAGGTCCCGCGCATCGCGCTGACGGCCACCGCGACGGAGGCCACGCGCAAGGAGATCCTGACGCGCCTCGACCTCTCCGAGGGCCGCCAGTTCGTCTCGAGCTTCGACCGCCCGAACATCCAGTACCGCATCGTCCCCAAGAAGGAACCCAAGAAGCAGCTCCTCGACCTGCTGCGCACCGAGCACAGCGGCGACGCCGGCATCGTCTACTGCCTGTCCCGCGCCTCCGTGGAGAAGACCGCGGAGTTCCTGGTGGCCAACGGCGTCCAGGCCCTGCCCTACCACGCGGGCCTCGACGCCTCGGTCCGCCAGCGCAACCAGGCGCGGTTCCTGCGGGAGGACGGCCTGGTCATGGTCGCCACGATCGCGTTCGGCATGGGCATCGACAAGCCGGACGTCCGCTTCGTGGCCCACCTCGACCTGCCGAAGTCCGTCGAGGGCTACTACCAGGAGACGGGCCGCGCGGGCCGCGACGGCCTGCCGTCCACCGCCTGGCTCGCCTACGGCCTGTCCGACGTCGTGCAGCAGCGCAAGATGATCGAGTCCTCGGAAGGCGACCTGGCCTTCCGCCGCCGCTCGCAGGCGCACCTCGACGCGATGCTGGCGCTCTGCGAGACCATCACGTGCCGCCGCACGATGCTCCTCGACTACTTCGGCCAGACCGGCGTCCCGTGCGAGAACTGCGACACCTGCCTGACCCCGCCCGAGTCGTGGGACGGCACGGTGGCGGCGCAGAAGGTCCTCTCCACGGTCTGGCGCCTGCGCAACGAGCGCGGCCAGAAGTTCGGTGCCGGCCAGGTGATCGACATCCTGCTGGGCCGCAAGACCGCCAAGGTCATCCAGTTCGACCACGACCAGCTCAGCACCTTCGGCCTCGGCGAGGACCTGACCGAGGGCGAGTGGCGAGGCGTCGTCCGCCAGCTGCTGGCCCAGGGCCTGCTCGCCGTCGAGGGCGAGTACTCGACCCTGGTCCTCACCGAGGCGAGTTCCGAGGTCCTCGGCCGCAAGCGCGAGGTGAAGCTGCGCAAGGACCCGACCCCGGCCCGCTCGACCACGCGCACCGCCACCCCGGCCGCCGCCAAGCAGAAGCCCGACCTCCCCGCCGAGGCCACCCCGCTCTTCGAGACGCTGCGCGAATGGCGCGCCCAGCAGGCCCGCGAGCAGGGCGTCCCGGCCTACGTGATCTTCCACGATGCCACCCTGAAAGCCATCGCGGCATCCCGCCCCGGCTCGCTGGCGGCACTGGGCGCCGTGAGCGGCGTGGGCCAGGCGAAGCTCACCAAGTACGGCGAGCAGATCCTCGAAGTGGTGGCGAGCGGCGGCGCCCCCGCCCCCGCCCCCGCCCCCGCCACGCCCGCCCCCGCCAAGCCCAAGCCGAAGACCGCGAGCCAGGGCGGCGCGGCGTGGGGCTCGAGCGGCTCGGCCGAGGAGGAGTGGCCGGAGCCGGAGGAGCCCGACGAGCCGATGGACTGGTGACGGTCCCGGCTCAGCGCTCGCGCCGAGCCGGACCGAGCAGAGCGTCGCGGCAGTGGGGCGGTCTCGCCGAGCCACACCGCCGCTGAGGCCGAACCGGATTCCCGAGTCGATGGGGTCGGCCCGGCCGTGCGCGAGTGACCGGAGCAGGCAAGCCCTCAGCCAATGCATTCGCGACGCTCAGAGCCACCGCTGCCGCCACCGCTGCCGTCGCCCGGCGCCGCCCGCCGCAGTCGCCTGCCGCCACCGCCGCCGCCGCCGCTGTCGTCGCCGCCCGCCCGCGACCGCTGCTGCCCGCGACCGCTGCCGCGCGCCGCCGGTGCCGCCCACCGATGCCCGCCACCCTCGCCAGCCCGCCGCCACAGCCGCCACCACAGCCGCTGCCGCCGACGAGCCGATCCTCGGACCGGGCGCCCACCCTGCGGGTCAAGCCCTGCCGAGCGCCAGCGCCACTCCGGGAGCAACGGCCTTGAGCTGTTCCAACGCGCTGCGCCGGGCCTCGGCGGGATCGCCGTGGGCGGCGTTGGCGCCGGCGACGACGAGCAGGTCGCCCCAGGCCAGGTACGCCTCGCACGTGTGCATTCCCGGCCGGAGGTCGGGCAGCGTGCCGCAGTAGGCGTAGAAGTCGTCGAGCCCGTCCGGCCTGGGCACCTCGGCGTCCGGCGTCACGGCGCGCTGCGGCTTGCCCTCGATAGCCGTGAAGGTGGTGCAGGTGCGCGACTTCGCCCTGACCTGCTCGACCAGGTCCGCGGCTTTCTGCTCGGACAACGCGTGCACGTGCTGCCGCACGGCCATCGTCTGCCCGCTCCACCGGCGCGTTCGCATCACCTTGAACCCGGAGCCGAGCTCGACCCGGCCGCACACCTCGGCCACCACCGGCGTTCCGTGCTCGTAGCCGCCGGGTTCCGACGGCTCGTCCTTCGTCCACGTGGCGTCAGGGGCGAACGCCTCTTTCGCGACGTAGGCCGTCACGGCTCGTCGCGCGAGAGCGTTCCACTGATCCGCCACCGAAGCCGAAGACGAAGACGAAGACGAAGACGGCGGAGGCGAGGCCACCGGCGCAGGTGCGCTTTCTTGCGCGGCGCATCCCGACAGCAGGACAGCCGAGATCAAAAACCGACGGAACACGGTCCCCTCCCCCAAATCCGGGGAGCAGCGTACGTCGTCAAGTCACCTTTTCGAGCTGCACCCGATCGATCACGTTCTTCCCCGGTTCCGCGACCGACTCGAACGCCGCGCTGTTCAACCGCACGCAGGCTGGCCCTACCCCGACGATCCGCACGGTCGTTTGCCGTCCGTTGTCCAGGTTGGTCACCCGGACCGAGGTCCCGACCGGCAGTTGCGACGAGAACGCTCCCGGCGCTCCACCCACGGCCGACACCCCGACCGTCGTCCCGTCGCACACGACCTGCCCGACGACTCCGGAAGCCCGCAGCCTCGGCGTGGAGGACCGGACGGGCGCGGGCGCGTTGCCGACGATCTCCACCCGGACCTGCCGGGGAGAGCTGTCCGCCCCGCCTCTGCCCAGGCCCGCCGGACGCGACGAGTCGAAGGCCAACGAGTCGAAGGCCGCGGTGTTCAGCACCGCGCAGCCGGCCGCGGTGCCGATGACGGGCACGGTGATCGACCGGCCGTTGCCGAGGTTCGTGACGCGCAGGGAGGTTCCGAGCGGGAACTGGTCCGATGTCACGGCCGCCGGTCCGCCGGACCTCACCGCCCTGGGCGGCTGTCCCGCGCAGACCTCCTTGCCCGCCACTCCCGGCTGCGACGGGGGAGCACCCGAGCCGGCGAGTGCGAAGGCCGTACCCCCGATGGCCGCGACGACCGAGAACGTCCCGGCGGCCGCGATCCAGCCCTTCGACCAGCGCATCCACAACACCCGACCTCTCGGTCAGGCCTACGGCCAGCAGGCCGGGAAGGTTCATCGGCGCGTGGCCCGCACCAGCGCTGTCGGATCGCAGGACGCCAGGTGGTCGCGGAGCGCCACGTGGGCGAAGCGGTACTCGCCGTCGACGCGGGTGAGCAGCAGCCGGTCCTGGGCCAGGTGGAGCAGAGCCGTGCGGCGGAACGACAACTCGCCCAGCGACAGGGGACGGGTGATGCCTTCGGCTGCTGCTTCGGCGAACGCGTCGAACGGCCAGACGTAGTCGCGGGCAGCGGTCGGTGTCACCAGCAAGCCCAAGGCGACGCCCAGCGCGGTGCCCCACGACCCCGACGTGCCCAAGCCGCCCAGCAGACCGACCGCGCCGAGAAGTGGGACGGCGGGCTGAACCCACCACGGACGTCCGACTCGCATCCTCTGGTGCTGCGCTGTGCGTACCGTGCGCCACACACGTCCTACGGCCGCCGCGAACACACCACCGGCTACACCTGCGGAGAACCCGATACCCATGCCCATCAGCACGGTGTGGGGACCGGTCCAGATCATCGACACGCCCGGCGCGGCCGCGATCATCGCCGCCCACGGCACGGGTGCGTCGCCCGGCACGAAGCCCAAGGCCAGGAAGAAGGACGCCACCACCACGAACACGTACGCGACGAAGTACGGCCACGGCATACCGATACCGCCGAGCCACAGACCGACGAGTCCGACCAACAGCCCGCCGAGCACACCGGCGAGGAAAGCGAGCGCAGCAGTAATGATGCCGTGCGCGCGTCCGGGCGGATGGAAGACGTGCGGCAGTTTGTTCACCAACACGAGCAACGCGGAAGACGCGACCACGAAAACCAGAGCCGGCCACAATCCAAGCCGCAGCCCCGTCATGAACGCCACGGCGCACACCCCACCGGCGTATGCGGCAGGTACCGCGCGCACGAACAGCAACCACAACGGACGCGTCGGCAGCAGCGGGAGCCACTCACGGCGGTGAGGCATGTGCACGGGCGCGCCGAGGTCCGGGCGGTCCAGCCGTGCGAGGAACTTCAGCGCACGGATCGTGGGCCCTGCACCGCGTTGGCCGGACAGCCGTTCCACGACGAAAGACCCCACGAAGTCGGTGCCGATCGTGTCGACCTGTTTGTCCAGGTGGGTCAGCGCCACCAGGTTCAGCGCCAGCGGCGAGTCGAGCTGGTCCCAGATCGCCGGTGTCAGAGCTGACTCCAGGCTGTCGAGACGCGGGCTGACCGAAGCGATGTACTCCAGCACCTGTCCACGCGACAACGGCTCGACGAACACCGACGGCAGGTTCTCGATCGGCCCCGTCGAGCACACCACCGAGGCGAACGGCGCGAGCTCGGACTCGCAGTGCGCCCGGTCGACCCGCGGCACCTCGTCCAGGCCGTCGATGAGGACGGCCACCCGCCCGCGGCGCAGCCAGATCGTGCCGGCCGAGCGGCTGATGCCGTAGCGCCGGTTCATCTCGCGCAGCAGCCACGCGGTGAACTCCGTTGGCTTGCGCGTGCCGTACGCGCGCCACGTCGCCAAATCCACGACGACCGGAATCGGCGCCTGCGGATCGTTGCGCGCACGTTCGACCAGCACCAGGCACAGTTCACGCAGCAACGTCGAGCGCCCACTGCCCACCGGGCCGATCAGGACCATGGTGTGACCGAGGCGGTCGTAGACGGCCTCCAGGTCCGGAGACGAAACTTCCTCACCCGCGACCCGCACGTGGAGCCGCGGCTGCCGCACCACGCCGAGCTTGATCTGCGTCTGCGCGGCCAGCGAGGAGGCGAGCAGGGCCTTCACCCGCGACTCGACCCTGCCCAGGGCGGCGGTGCGGCTGCTCGTCTCGTGGCCGCGGACCCGCTCCCAGACCACCAGGCCGACGGCGACCAGCACCATCACGCCGACAGCCGGCCACAACCACTCACCGAACTGGCCGAAGAACTCCGGCACGGCTCCGCCGGTGCTCACGCTGATGGCGGCTGGGAGCAGCAGGACCACGGTGACCAGGCACAACGCGGCCAGTGCGGTCAGCCGCGCGGCTCTTGTCACCCCGCTCGGATCCACTTCCACCTCCGTGATCCCGGCGAACGACGGTAACCGGGTCGCGGGAATCGCGGAAGTGACTCGGAACGCCGCCCGAGGAACGCCACGTTCGGTGGGTGCAGCGGCTAACTCACATGCGACCCAGCAGCACGAGCAGTCTCAGAATGCCCACGCTGCGTATGGGCCACGGCCTTGAGGTTCCATCGTTGTGATGGCGGACGACAGCGGCCAGCGCACTCCTAAGAGCACGCTGGCCGCTGTCTCTTCCCCGTTACCGGTGGCCCGAGGTCACTGCTGCTGGCCGCCGAAGTTTCGAAGGCCTTCCTTGAGCTTGTCCTCGCCCTTGTCGATGTGCTCGCTGTGCTGCCCGCCGGTCTTCTCGTCGGCGAACTGGCCCGCGCGGTCCACACCCTGATCGACCTTGTCGCCGTGCTGGCCGATCAGGTCCTTGGCCTTGTTCTTCAGCTCATCGAAGCCCATGAGTGCATTACCTCCCTATGGACCCCGGTTACCCAGTCCCGCATCCGATACACGTCACTGGATCGAGTGAAGTGCCGCCACCGGGCTCAGCCTCGCGGCTCTGAGGGCGGGCAGCAGCCCCGCACCCGCGGTGAGCGCGGTCAGGACGAGCACGACCACGGCGACCGCGGCAACGGGCACCTGCAACGGCCATTCGACGCCGAGCGAGATGATCGCGAGCCACGCGTAGGGGATTCCGATGACGAGCCCGAGCACCGCGCCGACGAGTCCGTAGAGGCCGGCTTCGGTCGTGATGAGGCGGCCGAGCTCCCAGCGGGTCAGGCCGATCGCGCGCAGCAGCCCGGACTCCCGGGTCCGCTCGAGTGCCGACAACGCCGTGGTCGAGCCCACGCCCACCACGGCGATCACCACGGTCAGGAACAGCAGCCCGATCGCGATCGCCACCAACGTGGTGAACCAGTTCTCCTGCGCGAGCCGGCGTTCGCTGAGCGACTCGACCTCGAACCCGGCCGGCACGCGGTCCCTCGCGCCGTTCGCGAGCGCGCCGGCCGGTTCACCCTCCACATCGGACGGGTGCAGCACCGCGCTGCCGAGCGGCACACCGCCGAACACCGTCGCCGCCACCGTCATCCGCACGCCGTTGACGTCGGCCTCGGAACCCGCGGTGAGCCCGAGGGCGCTCGACGTCCGGGTCGACAGGATGATCTTGCGCGGCCCCATGCCGGACAGGGACCCGGTGTCGACGCGGAAGTCCGGCAGAACGCGGAGCTCGCTCATGTCGAGATCGGTGCCGCGCATGGTGAGCGACCCGTTGACGGTGATGTCCGCGCGCCGGTACGGGAGGACGTCCGTGAGCCCGGCCGCCTGCAACGCCCGCACGTCGACCGGTCCGGTGAACTCCAGGTCCGCCGGGTAGGCGCTCGCCATCTCGGCCCTCCCCAAGCCCTGCGCCGTGTTCGCGCCCGTCAGCGTCGCGATGACGAGGCTGACCCCCAGCGCCACCACCGCGGTGATCGAGGCAGCCCGGCGTGGCGCACCACCCACCCCGCTCACCGCCAACGACCCGACGGGGCTGCGCCGCAACGGAATTCCGATCAACCGAAGCACCGGCGAGATCAACGCGGGCCCGAGGGTGATCAGTGCACCGAACGCCAACGCACCGCTGATGGTCGTCCGCAGCAGCAGTTCTTCCGTCACACCGGAAGGGCGTTGTTTCGTCGCCAGGCCATCGACCGCGACGTTGACCAGCAGCCCGCCCGCTCCCAACGCCATCAGAACACCCATGACCCAGCGCGGACCGCCGATCCGGCTCTGGGCGTCCTGCACGGCCGAGGTCCGCAGCGCCTCCAGCGGCGACACCGCGGCCGCGGACCACGCCGGCGCCAGCACGGCGAGCGTGGTCAGCACGAACGACCCGAGGACGACGATCAACGCCGGCGTGAGCGGGAACCCCGGAGCCACCAGCCCGGCCAGCGGCACGAGCTGTCCGGCGCCCGCCGCCAGCGCGACCCCGGCGACCGAGGCGAGCAACCCGGTCAGCGCTCCCTCGGCGAGCAGGCCCCGCGCCAGCCGTGCCCGCGAGGCGCCGATGGCGCGCAGCAACGCGAGCTCCCGCACCCGCTGCGCGAACACGATCCGGAACGTCGACGTGGAAACCAGCGCGGCCACGATCACGGCGACCGTGACGAAGGCGCCGAGCAGCGCGAACACCTCGACCAGCCGGGCGCCACCCACCGCGAGCGAGCGTTCGGCGACGTCCTCGGCGAGCACCGTCGCGTAGGCGAAGAACGCCGCGATCATGATCGACAGGACGGGCAGGAACCGCCTCACGCGGCCACCGCCTCGACGACACGTCCATCGGCCATCCGCACCACGGCGTCGGCGTAGGAGGCGGCGCGGTCGTCGTGCGTGACCATCACGATCGTCTGACCGAAGTCCCGCACGGCCTGCCGCAGCAGGTTCAGCACGTCCGCGGAAGACCGCGAGTCCAGGTTCCCGGTCGGTTCGTCGGCGAAGACGACCTCGGGCCGCGTGACCAGCGCACGCGCCAAGGCCACCCGCTGCTGCTGTCCGCCGGACAGCTCCGAGGGCCGGTGTGTGAGTCGTGCCGACAGCCCCAGCACCTCCACGAGCTGCGTGAACCAGGCGCGATCGGGCCGGCGGCCGGCCAGTTGCACCGGCAGCAGGACGTTCTGCTCCGCGGTCAGCGCCGGCAGCAGGTTGAACGTCTGGAACACGAACCCGACCCGGTCCCGGCGCACGCGGGTCAGCGCGTGGTCGGACAGCCGGGTCAGGTCCTTCCCGCCGAGGAGCGCCGCGCCGGAGGTGGCGGTGTCGAGGCCCGCGAGGCAGTGCATCAGCGTGGACTTGCCGGAGCCGGACGGTCCCGTGATCACGCTGAACGCGGCGGGCCGGAAGCCGGCCGTCACCCCGTCGAGTGCCCGGACCGCGGTGTCACCGGAGCCGTACACCTTCACGAGGTCGACCGCGGCGGAAGCGAAGTTGTTCACGTGGTCAGCAAAGTCCGCCGTGCCGGCCGGGCACCTCCGTCCCGAGAACGGCTCCCCTCTGCCTTTCGGCCGATCTGCGCCACGCCACCGGGTGCATAAGGTCGTGGTCATGCTCTGGAAGTCCGGCGCGATCGCCGCACTGGTCGCCGCCGCGTTCGTGGACGCCTACTACGGCCTGTTCAACTCGCCGGGCCTCTACCCGTGGACGGGGTGGGCCGCGTTCGCCTGCGTCCTGCTCCCCGCGCTCGCCTGGCTGCGCCCCCACCGCGTGGCGGCCGCTCTCGCCGCCACAGCGTGCGTCACGTTCACCGTGCTCAACCCGCTCGACAAGGAGTTCGGCCTGGCCGAGGCGCTGGCGCTGACCGGCGTGCTGGCGGTCACCGCGCACCGGGCGAGGTCGTGGCGGGACGCGCCGCTGCTCGGCTGGGTCGTCATCGCGCTGGTCACCCAGCCCGTCCGGTTCCCGCTGGGCAGCACCGAGGTGACGCTCGCGATGGGCCTGCTGGTCGTCGCCACCGCCGTGCTCGCCCTCACCGGCTACCTCCGCCTGCTCGGCAACGCCCGCGAGAAGCAGGTGGCCGCCGTCCAGGCCGAGCAGCGGGCCGAGTTCGCGCGGGACCTGCACGACTTCGTGGGGCACCACCTCACCGGCATGGTCGTGCTGGCCCAGGGAGCGAGCCGGATCGTCGAACGCGACCCCGCACGGGCGAAACAGGCCCTCGGCCGCATCGAGGAGGCCGGCGGCGAGGCCATGAGCGCGATGCGGCGCATGGTCGGCGTGCTGCGCGACGACGTGCCCGTGGCGCCGGTCACGGGCATCGCCGACATCGAGCCGCTGGTCGAGGCCGAGCCACGGGCGACCCTCGAGGTCCACGGCGACACCGCGGATCTGCCGCTCGAGGTGGTGGGCTCGGTGCACCGGGTGGTGATGGAGGCGCTGACCAACATCAGGAAACATGCCGCGGAGGCCACCGAGGTGGACGTCCGGATCCAGGCCGCGCCGGGCTGGGTCACCGTCAAGGTCGCCGACGACGGCAGGCCCGCGAGGCAGGGCCACGGTTTCGGCCTCATCGGACTCACCGAACGCGTGCAGGCGCTCGGTGGCAGGATCAAGGCGGGGCCCGGCGTCGACGGTGGCTGGGTCGTCGACGTCGCGCTCCCGACGCGAAGGGCGACGGCGTGATCAGGGTTCTCGTCGCGGACGACCAGGCGATGGTGCGCACCGGGTTCGGCATGATCCTGGACGCGGAGCCCGACATCGAGGTCGTGGCGGAGGCGCGGGACGGCATCGAGGCGGTGTCCGAGGCACGCCGCACGAAGCCCGACGTGGCGTTGATGGACATCCGCATGCCGCGCATGGACGGACTGGAAGCGCTCAAGCAAATCGCGAACGACGTCCGCGTGGTGGTGTGCACGACGTTCGACCATGACGAGTACGTGCACACGGCGTTGAAGAACGGCGCGTGCGGCTTCTTGCTGAAAGACGCCGGACCGAACCTGCTCGTCGAAGCGATCCGTGCGGCCGTCACGGGCGATGCGCTCATCAGCCCGTCGATCACTGTCCGGCTGTTGCAGCACATGAACGCGCCTGCACCGCAACGGCCGCACAATCTCTCCGCGCGTGAGCTCGACGTCGTGAAACTCGCGGCCATCGGCAAGACGAACGCGGAGATCGCGCAGGAACTGTTCATCTCCATCGGCACGGTGAAGACGCATCTGGCGAGCGTTCAGACCAAACTGGACGCCCGCAACCGCGTCGAGATCGCCGCTTGGGCGTGGGAAGCCCGGCTGGTCGGCCGAAAGTAGGACCCACAACCAGTCTGCGGACAGAAGCCTCGTTCGCAGGACATCACGAGAATCCGAGCCATGAAGAAACTCCTCCTGCTGGTTCCCGTGCTGGTGCTCGCCGCGTGCGGCCAGAAGAGCTACACCTACGAGGCGTTCTACGACGTCGAGGGCACGGGCCAGGCCGAGGTGACGCTCACCGTCCCCGGTGGCGCGGCGCAGTCCGAGACCGTTGACCTGCCGCTGCGCAACCGCGCCCTGCTCGCCAACGCGCTCGGCAGGATCACGCTGATCGTGCAGCCGCGGAGCGGGCAGGCGACCTGCAAGCTCCGCGTCGAGAAGGAGGAGGAGGTCGCGAACTCCGGCGCGCGGGCGGTCTGCGAGTACGAGATCACCGAAGACACCGACAACTGAGTGATTGGTCAAGCCTTGCCGGGTCACCACCGGCTCCACTAGGAATCGCGCATGAGGCGAATCGCAGCTTCCCTGGCGGTGGCGGCGCTGGCCGCCGGGGTCATCACCACCGGAACCGCGTCCGCGCAGCCGCAGGCGCAGTCCGCCCGGCCGGACTGCGGCTACACCGCGACGCCGGACGACCCTGCCGCCCGTCCGGTGACCATCCCGCGCGACCCGTGGTTCACCAAGGGGAAAGTGCTGGTGAAGGTCAAGACGAACCAGGGCGACGTGCCGCTGGTGCTCGACCGCGGCAAAGCCCCGTGCACCACGCACAGCTTCATCCACCTCGCGCACCGCGGCTTCTACCACCAGACCGAGTGCCACCGCCTCACCGCGTACCCGACGCTGAAGGTGCTGCAGTGCGGCGACCCGTCCGGCACCGGTGCGGGCGGCCCGGGCTACAAGTACGCCGACGAGCTGCCGACCGATCTGCCGCCGGCGCCGAACGACCCCACCGGCCAGCGCCGCGTCTACCCGCGCGGCACGCTCGCGATGGCCAACGCCGGTCCGGACACGAACGGCTCGCAGTTCTTCCTGGTGCAGTCGGACTCGATCCTGCGCCCGAACTACACGGTGTTCGGCCAGATCCTCCCGGAGGGCCTCAAGACCCTCGACAAGATCGCGGCCGGTGGCATCGCGGGGGAGAACCCGCAGGACGGGCGGCCCGCCAGCACCACCGAGCTGAAGTGGGTGCTCCCGCTCGGCGTCTAGGGCCTGCCCCATCCCGTCAGCGCTCCGTAGAACGCGTCCGAGAGCCGCCGGACCACCTGCTCGTCAGGTAGTCCGGCGGTGGTCGTCAGGTCGATGATCGCTCTCGGGTCGAACAACGCGTTGTGCACCAACCGCGCCACGGGCAGCAACGTGTCCGGCAGCGCCAGGTCGATCAGCACGCCGCGCAGTGCCCGGTCCCACGCCGCGCACGACAGCACCGTCATGACATCGGCGGACTGCAGACGCTCCAGGAACCCGCGCTGGGACCAGAACCGCACGATCACCGGGCCGTGCAGGCTCTGCATCTTCACCCAGCGCAGGGCCTGGTGTTCGAAAAGATCCTTGCCTCTCTTGCGGGATCGTTCGCCGTGCTCGGCCAACGACCTCATGACGGCCTCGTGGTAGGCCGTCACCAGTGCTTCCACGGACGGGAAGTGGCGATACGCCGTCGCCTGCGAAAGCGCTGCCTTGCGCGCGATCGACTGCATCGTCGCCGTTGTCGGTTCAGTCCGCAGGACGTGCGTCGCGGCGTCCAGCAATCGCTTGCGGTTGCGGCGCGCGTCACTGCGGCTGCTTGTCTCCTCCGGCAGAACGTCCTCCCACCCGCGAACCCCCTTGCGGGGTGCAGAATAAGGCGGACGATCAGCGGAACGAGGCGATTCCGGTCAACGCGTGGCCGATGGATAGCAAATGGATGTCGGAAGTGCCCTCGTAAGTCAGCACTGATTCCAGGTTGTTCGCGTGGCGCAACGGCGAGTACTCCGAAGAGATGCCGTTGGCGCCGAGGATCGTCCGGCTTTCCCTGGCGACCGCGATGGCCGTCTCGACGTTGTTGTACTTGCCGACGCTGATCTGCTCCGGCTTGAGCGTGCCGGCCTCCTTGAGGCGCGCGAGGTGCAGTGCCAGCAGCATCGCCGTGTTGACCTGCACGGACATGCTCGCCAGCTTCCGCTGCGTCAACTGGAACGCGGCGATCGGCTTGTCGAACTGGATGCGCGTGCCCGCGTAGTCCAACGCCGCCTGCAACGAATCCCGTGCGGCGCCCACGGCACCGAACACGATCCCGAACCGCGCTTCGTTGAGGCACGAAAGCGGGGCGCGCAGCGAAGTCGCCAGCGGCAGCCGCGCGCTTTCCGGCAGCCGCACGTCCTCCAGGACCAGTTCGGAGGTGACGGACGCTCGCATCGACAGCTTGTTCTTGATGTCCCGCGTGGAAAATCCCGGCGTGCCGCGAGGAACCAGGAATCCTCGAAATCCCTCCTCCGTCCTCGCCCACACGGTCGCCACGTCCGCCAGGCCACCGTTGGTGATCCACGTCTTCGCGCCGTTGAGCACCCAGTCCGCACCGTCGCGCACGGCGTGGGTGCGCATGCCGGACGGGTTGGAGCCGAAGTCCGGCTCGGTCAGCCCGAAGCACCCGATCGCCTCACCGGCGGCGAGCCGCGGCAGCCACTCCTGCTTCTGCTCCTCCGAGCCGTACTGCCGGATCGAGTACATCGACAGCGAGCCCTGCACGGACACGAAGCTGCGGATCCCGCTGTCCGCGGCCTCCAGCTCCAGGCACGCGAGCCCGTACGCCAGCGCCGACGTGCCCGCGCACCCGTAGCCCTCCAGGTGCATGCCGAGCACGCCGAGCTTGCCGAGCTCCCGCGCCAGCTCACGCGGCAGCACGCCCTCCTCGAACCAGGACGCGACGTGCGGCCGGACGTGGTCGGCCAGGAACGCCGCGACGGTGGCCTGGATGGCGCGCTCCTCGTCGCTGAGCAGCGACGGGATGTCCAGCAACTGCAACGGGTCCGGCACGTCACTGCTCCAGCTTCGGCGGGCGCAGCCGGTAGGTGACCGGCGTGCGCGACAGGCGGATGGGGTTCGCGACGAGCGTCATGTCGTCGATCGTCGCCGTGGGGTGCAGGCCCAGCGATTCGGCCAGCGCGAACGCCCGTGCGACGTCGTTCACCGGCCCGCACGGGACGCCGAGCGGGGTCAGCGTCTCGAACCAGTGCTGCGCCGGGCGCGTCCGCAGCCGCGCCGAGAGCACCTCGAAGAGCTCGTCGACGTGCTCGACCCGGCCGGAGTTCGTGACGAACCGCGGATCCGTCGCCAGCTCCGGCACGTCCAGCACCGAGCACAGCCGGCGGAACTGCCGGTCGTTGCCCACGGCGAGCACGATCGGCTGGTCCACCGTCGGGAACACCTCGTACGGCGCGATCGACGGGTGCCGGTTGCCCATCGGCTTCGGCACCGAACCCGCCAGCGTGAAGCCCGCGCTCTGGTTCACCATGCTCGACAGCAGCACCGTCAGCAGGTCCAGCTCGACGAGCTGGCCCCGCCCGGTCGCCTCGCGGTGCCGCAACGCCGCGAGGATGCCGACGCAGGCGTGCAACCCCGTGAGGACGTCGACCAGCGCCACACCGGTCTTCACCGGTGCGTGCGGACCGGGTCCCGTCACGCTCATCAACCCGCCCACGGCCTGCACGAGCAGGTCGTAGCCGGGCAGGTCCGCGCCCTTGCCGGAGCCGAACCCCGAGATCGAGCAGTAGACGAGGTCGTCACGCCCCAACGACTCGTAGTCCAGCCCGAACTTCTTCATGGTGCCCGGTGTGAAGTTCTCGACGACGACGTCCGCCCGCGCGATGAGCTCGCGCGCCCGCTCCCGGCCCGCCTCCGTCGCCAGGTCGATCTGCACGGACGTCTTGTTCCTGTTGACGGACAGGAAGTACGTCGCCTCGTCACCGTGGTGCGGCGGACCCCACGCGCGGGTCTCGTCGCCCCTGCCCGGCTGCTCGACCTTGACCACCTCGGCGCCGAGGTCGCCCAGCACCATCGTCGCGTACGGCGCCGCCAGCACGCGGCCGAAGTCCGCGATCACCACACCTTCGAGTGAGCTCATACGACCCGCCCCCGCAGCTTCATCGCGGCCAGCACGCGGTCCTGCGCCAGCTCGCGCGCGGCCACGTGGGTCGTCGCCCCCCGCCTCCCCGCCTCGGCGACGACGTGCGCCGCGTTCGCCCTCAGCTTCGAGGACACGGCGGCGAGCACCGTCGCGGGATCCACCGGGAACGGCGAGTACCGCGCGTCCATCCCGAACGCCGCCGCGACCACGCCACCGGCGTTCGCGACGAAGTCCGGCACGACCGTGATCCCGCGCCGCGCCAGCACCTCCTGCGCCGCGGCGGACGTCGGCAGGTTCGCACCCTCGACCACCAGGGTGGTGTCGAGCTCACCCGCGAGATCCGCGTCGATCACGTCCTGCAGCGCCGCCGGCACCAGCACGTCGCACGGCACCCGGAGCTCGGTGCCGAGCTCGCGGACGCCGCCGTACTCCGCGACCGCGAGGTCACCGGACTCGCCGCGCAGCTCCAGCAGCCGGGCGACGTCCAGCCCGGCGGGGTCGACCAGCGCCCCGTGCACCGACGACACGGCGACGACGACGGCGCCCAGTTCGGCGAACCGCCTCGCCGCCGCGGCACCGACCGCGCCGAAACCCTGGATGGCGACGCGCTTGCCGCGCAGCGAACCGTGCTGTGCCATCAGCTCGTCCGCCACCTCGGCCACGCCGAACCCGGTGACGCCCAGCTCGTCGTACGGAAGACCGCCGAGCTGAGCCGGTGCGCCCATCATGGCACCGCGGTCCGACAGCTCGTCCTGGACGATCGCGGCGTCCCGCTCGGTGAGGCCCATGTCGAGCCCGAGCACGTACTCGCGCGGCACCTCGTTGGAGAGCTTGCGCGCGAACGCCCGCAGCGCCGCCTCCTTGCCGGGGGAGGACGGGTCGAACAGGATGCCCGCCTTGGCGCCGCCGAAGAACAGGTCGGCCCCGGCCCACTTCCACGTCATCACGCGCGCGAGGCGGGCGATCTCCGCGACCGTCACGCGCGGGCTCATCCGCGTGCCGCCCTTGCCCATGCCGCGCGCGGTGTTGTCGATGACGAGCACGCCTCTCATGCCGGTGCGCCGGTCGGACACGCAGACGACCTTCTCGGGGCCCCACTCGTCCATGAGCTGGAGAACGTCCATCACACCCCTCACACGCAGTTGAGTTCGGGCCGCACCCGGCCGGCGGCGAAGCGGGCGGCGTCCAGGGCGGAGACGTCGACGAAGGGCTCCCGGTCCAGCACCAGGTCGCGGACGACCTCGCCGACCGCCGGGCCCTGTAGGAAACCGTGCCCGGAGAAGCCCGTGGCGTAGAAGAACCGGCCGGCGGAGCCGATCAGCGCGTTGTGGTCCGGCGTCATCTCGTACAGACCGGCCCAGCCGGTGCGCACGCCCACGTCCAGCAGTGCCGGCGCCCGTCTCCCGATCGCCTCGGTCAGGCGCGGCAGCCAGGCGTCCGACACGTCCAGCTTGAACCCCGGCGTCTCGTCGGGGTCGGACATGCCCAGCAGCAGCCCGCGACCCTCGCGGTGGAAGTAGAAGGTGCTGCCGAAGTCGATGGTGAAGGGCACCACCCGATCGGGTGGCCCCGGCATCGGCGCGGTGCACACGACCTGTCGCCGCAGGGGAGAAACCGGCAGGTCAACGCCCACCATCTCGCCGATCGACCGGGACCAGGCGCCGGCCGCGCAGACCACCGCTCCCGTCGAGACGGCGCCCCGGTCGGTCACGACGCGAAAAGTGTCGGACCCCGTCCGTACGATCGATCTCACGGTGGTTCTGGTGTGGAAGCGGACCCCGGATCGGCGGGCCGCGGTGGCGTAGCCGAGTACGACGGACTCCGGCGTGCAGTGTCCGTCGTCAGGCGAGAAGGCCGCCGCGAGCAGGCCGTCCGTTTCGATCAACGGCGACATCCGCCGTGCTTCTTCGGCAGTCAGCATGCGACTGCGCACGCCGAGGGAGTTCTGGAGGTCGACGTTGCGCTCGAACGCCGCCACGTGCTCGTCGGAAGAGAGGAGGAACAGGTAGCCGACCTGGTGCAGATCGATCTCCTGCCCCGGACGCTGCCCGAAGCGCTGGAACGCTTCGAGTGATCGGGCACCGAGCCTGATGTTGAGCTCGTCGGAGAACTGGGCGCGCACTCCGCCTGCTGCCTTGCAGGTGGAGCCGGAACCCAGCTCATCCCGCTCCACGACAACGACATCCCGGACGCCTGCCTCGGCGAGGTGAAAAGCGACGGATGTGCCGATCACCCCGCCGCCGATGACGACGACCTCGGCCTGACCAGGCAGCTCAGCCGAGCCGGTAGTCAAGGTCGGCCTCGATCGCGAGAGTGTCCATCTGCGCTTTCTGCAGCTTCCCCGAGTAGTCCCAGTTCATGGACTGCCAGCGGGTGAACTGGTCGAGCACCCACACGCCCGACTGCCGGGAGCCGTTGCCGCTCTTGCCGTTCCCGCCGAACGGCAGGTGCGCCTCGGCCCCGGACGTCGAGTTGTTGACGCTCACCATCCCGGCGGAGATGCCGGCGCGGAACCGGAAGGCCTTGTTCGGGTCCGTGGTGTAGATCGAGCACGACAGGCCGTAGCCCGGCCTGTTGCCGAGCTCGATCGCCTCGTCCAGGTCCGAGTACTTCATGACGCCGACGATCGGGCCGAACGTCTCCTGGAGGAACAGCTCGTCGTCGGCACGCACACCGGAAACGATTGCGGGGTGGTAGTAGAGGCCGTTCTCGCCAGTGAAGCCGTTGCGCGGGCTGGAGTTCGTGATGCGGCCGGTCGGGCCGTGCACCGAGTGGTGCTCCCCGATCCAGCCGAGGTACTTCTCGTACGCCACCGCGAACTTCTCGTCCAGCAACGGTCCATAGAGGACATCTCCGGTCGGGTCGCCCACGGCGGCGCCGGACACGGCTTCGACGAACCGGGCCAGGAACTCGTCGTACACCGACTCGTGCACGATCGCCGTGCCGAGCGAGGTGCAGCGCTGACCCGCGGAGCCGAACCCGGCGAACAGCGCGCCCTGCACCGCGAGGTCCAGGTCGGCGTCCTCGGTGACGACCATCGGGTTCTTGCCGCCCAGCTCCAGGCACGGCGTCTGGAGGTGACGCCCGCAGAGCTCGCCGATCCGCACACCGACCTCGCTGGACCCGGTGAAGCCGACCTTGTCGACGAGGCCCTGCCGCAGCGACTGCTCCAGGCCGTCGAACGTCTCCGAGCCCTCGGCGAAGACGATCTCGAAGACGCCGGCCGGGATGCCGGCTGCCTGGAACACGTCGTAGAAGGCGTGGGCCGACGCGGCGGAGTACTCGGCGGGCTTCCACACGACCGAGTTGCCGCACAGCAGCGCCGGGACGATGTACCAGGACGGCACGGCGACCGGGAAGTTGCCGGCGGTGATGACCGCCGCGACCCCGACCGGGTTGCGGAAGGTGAAGAGCTGCTTGTCGGGCATCTCCGACGGCACGGTCTGGCCGTAGAGGCGCCTGCCCTCGCCGACGAAGAAGTCGCAGGTGTCCACGATCTCCCGGACCTCGCCGCGGGCCTCGGCGTTCGGCTTGCCGATCTCGCGGGTCACGAGCTGCGCCAGCGGCTCGGAGTTCGCCTCGACGAGCCGGCCGATGTTGCCGATGACCTGTCCGCGCACGGGTGCGGGAACGCGGGCCCACTCGCGCTGCGCCGCCTTCGCCCGCCGCGCCGCGTCGACGAAGGTCCGGCTGGTCCCGAGCTCGATCTCGATGACCACGTCGGAGGTGTTCGACGGGTTCGTGGAGACGTAGGGCATGCACCCCACCCTGGTGTTCGGCGGGTGGGCGCACCAGAGGCGGCAGGGTGAAACCTGGCGAAGTCGAGCATAAGCTGTGCTGGTGCTCAACCCGGTTCATCTCCGCACTCTGGTCGAGGTGGTGAAGGCGGGTTCGTTCGCCGGGGCGGCGCGCCGGCTCGGCTACACGTCGTCGGCCGTCTCGCAGCAGATCTCGGCGTTCGAGCGCGCCGTCGGCGTGACGCTCTTCGAACGCGAGGCGCACTCCATCAGGCCGACCGGGGCCGCCCTGCTGATCGCCGACCGCGGCGGTGAGCTGCTCGCGGCGCTCGACGGCTTCGAGCACGAGGTGAAGGCGATGGTGCAGGGCGTGCGGGGCCGCCTGCGGCTCGGCACGTTCCCCACCGCGAGCTCGCGGGTGGTGCCGAAGGCGCTGGCGAAGCTGTCGGCGGAACGGCCGGACGCCGAGATCCGCCTGGACGAGGCCGAGCCGGACGACGTGCTGCCGCTCGTGCTGACCGGCGAGCTCGACCTCGCGCTGGTCTACGCCTACGACCTCGTGCCGCGCACGTGGCCGCAGGAACTGACCGTGCTGCCGTTGCTGGACGAGTTCCTGCTGGTCATGGTGCAGGCGGGGCACCCGGCCGCGAGGAACGACGTCAGGCTCGAGGACCTCGCGGCCGAACGCTGGATCGCCTCCCGCGACGGCACCTCGGGCGCCACGTGCCTCACCCGGTTGTGCGCGGCGGCGGGGTTCGCTCCCAAGATCGCTTTTCGCAGCAACGACTACGAGGTCGTGCAGTCGCTCGTGGCCGCGGGTGTGGGGGTCGCGCTGGTACCCGCTCTCGGCTACCGGGCGCTGCCCGGCACGCACGCCATGCCGTTGCGGCACCGGCCTTTGCGCAGGCACGTGCACGTCGTCCACCGCACCGCGAACGCGAACCCGCTGCTGCGGGACGCGGTAAACGCTCTCCGGGAAGTGTGCCGAAACGCTGTGGGCGGCCACATCACTGCGCCATGATGGCGGGATGGGGGAACTCAGCAGCGATGGGGCGCTGGCTGGGCTCGGGGACTGGGGTTCGCCGGAACAGCACGCCCACATCAGGCATCTGATCGACGACAACGCGCCGGGCGTCGAGGAGGTCATCCTCGGCACCCTCGACGACGCGGGACCGGTGCGCCCGCTGCTCTGCCGCGTGCTCGCCGAGCGGGATCCGGACCGCGACCCGGACTACGCGCTGCGGCACTTCTACGCCGAGACCGACGGCCCGGTCCGCCGGTGGCTCGGCCAGGAGGTGTACCGCAGCCCGTGGATGTGGCTCTACGGCATCACGAGGCTGCGGCGCGCGAAACCGGTCGAGCGCGTCACGCCGGACGTGACGCACTGGTTCGCGACCCGCCGCCAGATCGCCGTCACGGCCCTGGGCGACACCGCCGACCCGGCCGCCCTCCCGCCGGTCGTCGGCCGCCTGCGCGACTCGAAGTGGTGGGTCCGCACCCAGGCCGCGGCGGCCGTCCGCCGGCTCGCGCGGTCGGGCGTCGGGGTGGGCAGCGCCGCCGAGCCGCTGGCCGGCTGCCTGCACCACGACCGCCAGGAGGTGATCGAGCAGGCTGCGGCCGCACTGGCGCTCCCGGTCCTGCGCGATCGCTTGCTGTGGTCGCGCGCCACGTTGATGCCGCTGGCCGGCGCCATCGTCGACAACGCCCTCGACGGCGTGGTCGCACCGCTCGTCCCGCTGTGGCCCGGCGAAATCTGACGGGGTGCGCCGGTCGGCGCAGGCGACGCGGGCTACTCGCCGGTCCGGCCGTCCGCGAGCTCGCGGAGCAGGTCCAGGTGGCCGACGTGCCGGGCGGTCTCCTGAGCCACGTGGGCGAGGATCCACCGCACGGTGAACCCGCCGTCGGCGGCGCTGTCGCCCGGCGCGCGTTCCTTGAGCGCCTCGGCGTTCTCCCACTCCTCGCGGTACGCCTGGATCAGCGACTCCGGGGTGTCGTCGGCGGTGAGGTGCCACGACGGGTCCGGGTCGCCCTGCCACAGCGACGGCAGGTCGAGACCCGCGCCCGCGATGCAGAGCCAGTACCGCTCCACCGCCACGAGGTGCTTGAGCACGCCGAGCGCCGTCAGCCCGGGGGAGGTGGCGATCGGGGCGGCCGCGGCCTGGTCACGGGTCAGGCCGTCGACCTTCAGCACGGCGGTCCTGCGGAGGAAGTCGAGGAACTGCCAGGCGAGCACGGCTTCGTCCTCGGCGCGGTTCGTGGGCCAGGTTCGAGTCACCGGAGGATCTTGCCAGTCCTCCCGGTGGCGCGGAACCACGACCGGGCGGGAAGATGCCACTGTCCTAAGTGGTGGGTGGCACTTCAGTAGTAACGGCGCAACTTCGGCCAGATGTCTTCCCACGGCTCCGCCGGTGCCGTGCACGACCATATCTCCGTGCCGTCTTCCTCGTTCTCCACGACGTTGTGATACTGCGCAACGATCTTGCAAGCGGTGAACGGCGGTGTGTTGAAGCCGACGAGCAGTACGTCCTTGTCCGGGGTCTGGGGTGGTCCCCAGTCGTAGAAGGACATGTGGCCCGAGTACACGGGGATCGGGGTGTAGGTCTCGATGGCGCCGGCTTGGCCGTAGTTGCGGGTGATGACGACGGGGCGGTCGTTCTCCCGCCAGGCCTTCTCGACCGTCCCGGCGAGCTCCTCCCAGCCGACCTGCTCGCCCTGTTCCGGGTTGATGGCGAGGACCGGGCCGATCGCGTCCGGCGGCAGGACCGGCAGGGAACCCACGACCGCCGGGATGACGCTCAGGGCCACGAGCACGCCGCCGACCGCTTTGCGGCGCAGGAGCCAGTCCCCGCTCCGGCGGGCGCCCGCCGCCACCAGGACCAGCAGGAGCGGCACGGCGTAGTAGGGCTTGCCGCCGGTGAGCAGGCAGAGGACGCACAGGACCGGGTAGGCGAGGGCCAGCGAGCGCAACGTCCTGGAGCGCCAGAGTTCGCGGAAACCGAGCACCCACACCGGCACCAGCACCGGGGAGAGCATCACGAGCTGCATGGGCAGGAAGAGGACGCGGTTCTCGGCGCCGTCGTCTTCGCTGATGCCGCGGGCCACCGCGAGCAGCGGGAAGTCGTGCACCGCCTGCCACGCCAGCACCGGCGCGGCGATCAGCAGGCCCAGCGCCGCGCCGGCGGGAAGCCACCAGGTGCGCAGGACGTCGCGCGGTCCCACGGCCACGAGCGCGATCGCCAGTGCCGCCAACAGCAGGAGCAACAGCCACTTGTTCGCCATGCCCACGCCGGCGGTCGCGCCCAAGGCTGCCCACCAGCGGCCGTTCCCGGTCTTGAGCAGCTTGACGGTGAAGTAGCCGACGAGCACCCAGATCAGCAGGTCGACCGATGCGGTGGAGAGCATGTGGGCCACCGCGAGAACGAAGGTCGACGTGGCCGAGGCGGCCGCCGCCAGCACCTCACCCCCGCCGAGCTCCTTCGCGACCAGCGCGACGACGACCGTCGTCGCCAGGGCGAGGAGCGTTGCCACCACGCGAAGGCCGGCCGGGGTCTCGCCGAAGACCTCGACGGACGCGCGGGCGAGCACCGGGGTGATCGGTGGCTGGTCGACGTAGCCCCACGCGGGACGGCGGCCCGCGGCGACGAAGTAGAGCTCGTCGCGGTGGAAGCCGTACCGCCCGGACAACGCGGTCAGCACCACCGCCTGCACGGCGAGCACTGTCCCCAGCCCTCGTCCCATGGACGGACCGTACCCAGCCGGCACCTGATCAGGTGGCGTTTCTCCGGTACCAGCGGGGTGAGGTGGTGATCGGCGGTGTCAGGCTCGCGTTGACCACGACCACGGCGGGGCCCCTGGCGCCGGCCAGCGCGTTCCTCAGGCCGTCGAAGCCGTCGAGGGTGACGGCGGGGATGCCGAAGCTCTCCGCCAGCTTCGCGAAGTCGGGTCTGGTCAGGTCCACGCCGCTGATGGCGTGGTTCGCGATCCGCTGGTCGTAGCGGAGCATGCCGTAGCCACCGTCGTCGACGAGGACGATGGTGAGGGGCAGGTTCTCCTGCCTGAGCGTCGCGAGGTCGCCGCACGCGAAGAGGAAACCGCCGTCGCCGACCACCGCGATTGTCCGGTGCTCCACGGCCGCGCCGATCGCCGCCGGGAACCCGAAGCCGAGCGTGCCCCAGCCGACCGGGTAGGCGAGGCCGCGTGGTCTCGTGACGTGGTGGAAGCCACCGATCCAGTAGCCGGGGATGCACATGTCGGCGACGATCGTGGCGTCGGTGCCCTCCAGCGCTGCCAGCAGCGTCACGGCTTCGGGGGAGTCGGCCTCCACCAGCGCCCGCACCTCGGCGTTGACCGCGCCGACGTCGAAGACGGCCTCCTTGGCGCCCACCTCGGCGGCCAGCGCCGCGGTGACCGCCGCGGCGTCGCCTTCGACGGTGACGTCGGCGGGGTAGTTCTTGGTCGCGTCCGCCTCGTCGACGTTGATGGCCAGCAGGCTCCGCGGCCTCGGCTGCAGCCAGTTCTGCGTCATCATGCCGTCGAAGTCGGTGCCGATCGCGATCACGAGGTCCGCGTCGTCCCACAGCTTCCCGACGGGCGGCGCGTGCACCGGACCCCGTACGACATAAGGGCTGTCGGTCAGGCCGCGCGCGCCGTACGTGGTGAGGACCGGTGCTCGCAGCCTGGCCGCCAGCTCCGCCACCGCGGGGCCGGCACCCGAGCGCGCCGCCCCGCCACCGGCCCAGATCACCGGCCTCGCCGCCAGGGCGACGAGGTCCGCGGCCTCGGTGAGATCCGGGACGGGACAGGCCTGTCCGGTCTTCGCGATCGGGTGGTGCGGGACCTCGTCGGTCAGGAAATCGGTTGGCACGCCGAGGTAAACGGGTCCGTGCGGGCTCCGCGTCGCCTGCTGCACGGCGTCGCCGGCGCACGCGACCAGCTCCCGCGCGGACGGCACGGTGAACGCCGCCTTGGTGACCGGCACGAACATGGCTGCCTGGTCGCGCGTCTCGTGCAGCACGCCCCGGTGGACGCCCGGCCGGCGCAGGGTGGACGGGATGTCCGTGGCGATCACCAGCACCGGACTGCCCGACGCCCACGCCTCGCCGGTGGCGCCGAGCGTGTTCGCCGCGCCGGGGCCGGTGGTCACCACCGCCACGCCGAGCTTGCCCGTGGCCCGTGCGTAGCCGTCCGCCGCGTAGACCGCTGTCTGCTCGTGCCGGACACCGATCATGCGGATGCCGGGGAACCGGTGCAGCGCCTCCCAGACGGCGAGGTTGTGCACGCCGGGCAGGCCGAACACGACCTGGACGTCGTGCGCGGCCAGCACGTCCAGCAGACTCTCGGCACCCCGTGGCATGGGCCGACGCTAGGGCTCGCCCACCGCACCGGCAACGGGCGTGCGGCAGGTCTGGTGCTCAGCCCCACCCGCGCCACGCCTGAACGGTGTTCGCGGGGTGACCGGTTGTGCCACGATGTTCGGCAACCGCACGACCTGGGGGTTCGGGGATGCTGTACTTCGGTGGCCTGTTCGGGGTGCTGGTGCTGGGCGTGGTGATCTTCGCGGTCGTCGACGTGATCACGACCGACGACGGTTCGGTGCGCAACCTGCCGAAGACGGCGTGGCTCCTCCTGGTGCTGTTCTTCCCGGTGGTGGGCTCGATCGCGTGGTTCGTCGCGGGGCGTCCGGTGAGGCCGGGACGCGCGCGCTTCGGCGCGCCCGAGCGCCGTGCCCCCGAACACGACCGGCAGGGGCGGTTCCGGCCTGCCAACCCCGATGACGACGAGGAGTTCCTGCGCCGTTGCCGTGAGCGCGCGGAGGAACAACGCCGCAAGGGACGCGAGAACGAGTGAGGAACGTCCTGCTGCTGCTGGTCGTTCTGCTCGCCGGGTGCGGCGGTGGCGGGCGAACCGCCGTGCCGCCTCCCGGAACGCAAACGTCCACTTCGGACGGAATCGCGCCGGACGAGCTCGCGCCGGACGAGCTCGCGCCGGACGAGCTCGCGCCGGACGAGCTCCTGGCGCTGTGGTGGACGTGGGCTTCGCAACCCGCGGACACCAACCCCGTGACCGACGGCTCCGGGCGGTTCTGCATGCGCGAGCAGCCCGCCAGGGTCTGGCTGCTCGCCGGGTCGCCCGGGAACGGGCCGGTCGAGCGGCAGTGCCGGGTGCCCGCCGACAAGCCGCTGCTCGCGCCCGTCGCGCACGTCGCCGGTGACGTCACCGGTTGCGAGGACTTCATGCGGAGCGCGCGGGGCGAGGTCCTCGTGAACGGCTCCGCGCGGGCGTTGACGAGGGTGCCCGCCACACCGTTCACCTACGAGGCGCGCGCGGGCAACCCCTTCGGCGTGGAAGCCGGGCGGATCCACTCCGTCGGCTGCGGCCTGTACGCCTGGATCGACCCGCCGCCGTCCGGTGAGCACGAGCTGGTGATCCGCGGCTCCGGCGGTGGCCGGGACTTCGACGTGAAGTACGGGCTGATCGTGGGCGCGGACTGAAAACCGGGTGCGCCGGTCCGGTACCGTGGTCAGTGGCGTCCGAGCAGACGTGAGGCTGGAGCCGCTCCCCGGCGACGAGCGGCACTCTCCGCCGCAGTGTTCAGCAACTCCTGCTCACCGAAGCGAACCGACCACGTAGACGCGTGCATGCGTCCTTGTCGTGCCGAGCCGGGCGGCGGAAACGAGGACTGCTGTCATGGCACGTCTGTCCACCACGGACCAGCTCGCCGACCTGCGGCGCACCTACACGGGCGAAAACCTCTCGCAAGCGGTTCCCGCCGTCCGGAGCGGTGAGCTGCTGCCGGACGCGGCCACCGAGGCGCAGCGGCAGCTGGAGGCCAAGGTGCTGGCCGCGGCCTGCACCGCCGCCAGCGTGCTCCAGCTGATGCCGCCCGCGAGCATCATCCGGCCCGCCCACGCGTTCCGGACGGTGGAACCGGGGGAGACCGTCAGGCTGCACCTGAGCGACAGGGCTCTCGGACCGCTGCTCTTCGAGCTGCTGCCGCGCACCGAGGCCGGGTTCGGCATGGGCGTCGCCGGTCTGCGGCACGAGCAGCACCGGCGCTCGGCCGAGCTGACCACCGGCGACGCCGCGGTCGTGCTCGCCGGGGTCGACCAGGCCGCCTGGGACGCGGGCATGCGGTACGTGCGCTGGATGCACGAGTTCCGCGGCGTCGGCCACACCGACGGCGGCGGCAACGACGAGGAGCTCGCCCAAGCGGCCACTGGGAGCGCGCTGCTGCGCCGGGTACACCTGTGGCATGAGGCGAGCTGGCTGCGAGCACTGCCGATGGGTGAGGCCTGGTTCGTGGAGTGGGCCGGCGGCCCGGCCGAGGCCGAGGTCCGCGAGCGGCTCCGCCACCCGGACTTCGGCACCACCGCCGACATCGCGCTCCGCCGCATCGACGCGCCCACCAGGGACGTCGAGGAGGGCATGCGCACCTATCCGTGGCCGGAGGAGTTCGTGTCTGCCGTCACGGCTGCTGAGCCCGATCAGCGGCCTGACCACCGCTAGACTGCGCTTTCGCCCGCAGGAACGATCGTCAGGAGGACCCCGGTGACCCAGCAGGCTGCCGAGGCCCAGTCCGAAGCCACGCGCAAGGCCCCCCGCGTGCTGGTCGCCGAGGACGAGGCGTTGATCCGCCTCGACCTCGTCGAGATGTTGCGCGAAGAGGGCTACGACGTGGCGGGTGAGGCCGCGGATGGTGAAGAGGCCGTCAAGCTCGCGACCGAGCTGAACCCCGACCTGGTGATCCTGGACGTGAAGATGCCCAAGGTCGACGGGATCGAGGCGGCCCAGCAGATCGCGGGCAACCGGATCGCGCCGGTCGTCATCCTCACCGCGTTCAGCCAGCGCGACCTGGTCGAACGCGCCCGCGACGCGGGTGCGATGGCCTACCTGGTCAAGCCGTTCGCCAAGCGGGACCTGGTGCCCGCGATCGAGCTGGCGATGAGCCGGTTCAGCGAGCTCGCGGCTCTCGAGCAGGAGGTCGCGGGCCTCACCGAGCGCCTGGAGACGCGCAAGGTCGTGGAGCGGGCCAAGGGCATCCTCATGACCAAGCAGGGGCTGAGCGAGCCGGAGGCGTTCAGGTGGGTGCAGCGCACCGCCATGGACCGCCGCACGACGATGAAGGCGGTCGCGGAGGCCGTCATCGAGAACTTCGGCTGAGGTCGAGCCACACCGAGTCCGCCTGCCGCCCCGGATCCTCGGGGCGCAGGCGGACTTCGACGTCGTGGCTGCCCTTCAGGGACAGCCCCACCTCGTGCCGGCCACCGATCCCGCCGGGGATCGGCAACGTCGCGGCGTGCCCGCTGTCGACGTACACCTCAAAGCCCGCCACCGGGGCCACTGATCGTGCGGCGGCGGCGTCGAGGGTGACCACCAGCGTCGCGTCGTCCGGGCCCACAGCGGTGAGCTCAGCGGTCATCACGGGCAAAACGGGCGCGGGCTCGGCCGGGGCCTCCTCCAGCGCGGCCTCCGACCGGCCCGGCACCTCCAGGTAGCTCTCCAGGACCTGGGCCTGCGAGGCGCCCGGCATGCGCAGCACGAACGGCGACAGCGCGTCCGGTCCGTCGAGGGTGAGCAACGACGCGGGCACGTCCCCCTCGACGGTCAGCTCGCTGTCCTGCGCTGCCGACCAACCGCTCACCACCGGCCGCAACGGCACCCGCGCCGTGCCGAGCTGAGCGACCAGCCCGTTGACGTCGCCGCTGTCGCCGAGGCGCACCGTCGCCCGCAACCGCGCCCCGGGAGCTCCGCGCAACGGTGCGCGCGCCACGCCGATGCCCGGCGCCTCCTCGTCGGGCTCCAGCACGCGCAACGTCCCCGCCACCAGCAGCGTCTCGGTCACCTCGGCCACCGGCTGCGGTGATCCGGTGATGCCGACCGCGTCGACCTCCACGCGGCCGGGGTAGGCGGGCGGCGGCGTGACGCTGATCGACACGCTCGCCTCGCGCCACCGGGGCACGACAGCGGACGTGGCCACCTGCGCGCCGTCTTGCAGGACGCGCACACCGCCGCTTGTCAGCACCACCTCGAACCGGTGCGGAACGCCCGCACCGCGTGTGCCCGGCAAGACGGAGTCGTCCACCACCACCCGCACCGCATCGGCGGGCGGTACGGGTCCGACGCGGTCGGGCGTGCCGGGAACCAGGTCGAGCACGAGCTTCCCGCGGGGCCCGGCCGCGTCCGTCACCACGGCCACCCGGCCGAGTTCGTCGGAGTCCTTGAGCTGCAACAGCGTCCGTGCGCGCAATACGGCCGTGTCATTTCCGCACGGCATGTCGAGGACGAGCCGGCCGGAAGGCGCCAGGCTGGGCTTCACGCACCCGCTGCGGCCGCTCAGGTGGTAGCGGCGCTCAAGGAACCTGTCGTCGAAGTCGTCCAGCCACCCGTCGACCGCTCGGCGCCACCCGTCGTCAGCGGGGCGCTCCGCGGCCCGCACAGGTGCCGAGCGCCGGCCGAACGCGTCCACGGTCCGCACGACGGGCCGTCCGGAGCCGGCCGCCTCTGGCGACGCGACGAGCCGGCCGGCCACCTCGTACCCCGCGGCGCCGGCCACGGGCGCCCAGTGGACCCTGCCTCCGCTGCTCCATACGGAGGACGGTGGTTCGGGCACAGCCGATTGAGACGGCAACTTGACGAAATCCGCGGCGTACTCAGTCAGCCGAACGGGTGTTGAGCTGGGGTTTTGCGGCGTGTCGCCGGTCTGTCGCAGCGCCAGGACCGCCAGTGCGAGCACGATGGCGGTGCACACTGCCGCGATCACCCGACGACGGGGAGTCATACGCCCACGTTATGGCAGCCGTCCAAAGAGTGAACTGAGGTTACGGGATGTGACATTCCTTAAACAAAACATAACGCCGAGTTGCGTTATGGTCACGAGCCCATTGGCTTTGATGACTGCGGTCACAGTCATCGCCTAGGTTCCGGCCATCCCTCAGGAGAGGGTGATGGAGCGGTGCGCGGAGAACTCGCGTCGCCGGGAGCAGGGATAGAGGAGGGACATCACGTGCGTAAGCACTCTGTGAAGTCCGCTGCGATTGTCGGCGCCACGCTGCTTGTCGTCGCAGCCTGTGGCACGAACAAGGAAGAAGGCGGCACCGCGGGGGGCAGCTGCGACACGTCGAAGGGCACTCTGACCGTCGGTGTGGTCGCTCCGCTGTCCGGCAACCTGTCCGCTCTCGGCCTGGGCATCAAGCAGTCCGCCGAGCTCGCCGCGGACGAGGCGAACAAGAAGTGCACGGTGAAGGGCTACAAGCTGGCCGTCTCCGCGCAGGACGACGAGGCCAACCCCGCCAAGGGCGCCCAGGCCGCGACGAAGCTCGCGACCGACCCGAACGTCGTCGGTGTCGTCGGCACGCTGAACTCGTCGGTCGCGCAGACCGTGCAGCCGATCCTGCGGGACAAGAAGATCCCCCAGGTGTCGCCCGCGAACACGAACCCGTCGCTGACCAGGGGCAATGACTTCCTGACCGCCCCGAAGCGCCAGTTCGACAACTACTTCCGCGTCTGCGCCACCGACGACCTGCAGGGCCCGTACGCGGCCAACTACCTGGTCGAGAAGGCCGGCAAGAAGAAGATCGCGATCGTCACCGACGGCAAGACCTACGGCGCCGGCCTCGCGGCCGAGCTGTCGAAGCAGGTCGCCAAGAAGGGTGGCCAGATCGTCGGCCAGGAGACCGTCGGCGAGAAGGACACCGACTTCTCCGGTGTCATCGCCAAGATCAAGGCACTCGCGCCGGAGGCCGTCTACTACGGCGGTGAGTACCCGGCCGCCGGCCCGCTGTCCAAGCAGATGAAGGACGCCGGTCTCAACGTTCCGCTGATGGGCGGCGACGGCATCTTCGACCCGAAGTTCATCGAGCTGGGCGGCAAGGAAGGCGACCTCGCCACCTCCGTCGGCGCCCCGACCGAGTCCCTGGCCACCGCCAAGGCCTTCGTCGACGCCTACAAGGCGAAGTTCGGCAAGGAGGACTACGCCGCGTACGGTGCGTTCTCCTACGACGCCGCGAACGCGATCATCGGTGCGCTGGCCAAGACCGTCGACGGCGCTGCCTGGGACGAGTCGAAGCGCGACGCGATGCTGACCAACGTCGGCGCCTACAGCGCCGCCGGTGCCACCGGTGAGGTCAAGTTCGACCAGTACGGCGACAGCACGAACAAGGTGCTGACCGTCTACTCGGTCACCTCTGAGAAGTGGAAGGACGTCCAGACCGGCGAGTTCACCGGCTGACGACTACTGATCACTGATTGAAGCTACGGCGGGGGCGGGCGTTGTTTGCTCGCCCCCGCCGTCTACGGAGGTAGTCGTGTCAGTCCTGCTCCAACAGCTGGTGAACGGGATCATGCAGGGGTCGTTGATCGCCCTGATCGCTCTCGGTTACACGATGGTGTACGGCATCATCCAGCTGATCAACTTCGCCCACGGCGAGGTCTTCATGGTGGCCTCGTACGGAGGCCTCGCCACGTTCACGCTTCTTCCTGACGACCTCAAGAAGTCGCCTGCCGTGGCCCTGCCGCTCATGTTCGTCGGCGGCATCGCGGTGGCGGTCCTCGTCGCCGTGATCATGGAACGGTTCGCCTACCGGCCGCTGCGCAACGCGCCACGGCTGGCGCCGCTGATCACCGCGCTCGGCGTGTCCGTGTTCCTGCAGGAAGCCGTGCGCGTGTGGTACCCCAACGCCACGTCGAACCTGCCGTACCCGAAGGTGTTCCCGGAGGGCAACCTCTCGCTCGGCGCGGTCAACGTGCCGTGGACCGGCGTGCTGCTCATCGTGCTGTCGGTCGGCCTGTCGATCCTGCTGCAGACCTACATCAACCGGTCGCGGATGGGCCGGGCGATGCGCGCCACCGCGCAGGACCCCGACACCGCCAAGCTGATGGGTGTCAACCCCGACCGCGTGATCGTGCTGACGTTCGTCTTCGGCGCCGTGCTCGCGGGTGTCGCGGGCGTCATGTTCGGCGGCTTCCTGAGCAACATCAACATCGACATGGGCTTCCAGAACGGCATCTTCGCCTTCACGGCGGCCGTCCTGGGAGGTGTCGGCAGCATCCGCGGCGCCGTCATCGGCGCGTTCATCATCGGTCTGATCAAGACCCTGGCCGGTCAGTACATGCCGGGCGGTACCCAGTACGACTACGTGTGGATCTTCGTCGTGCTGATCCTCGTGCTCGTCTTCCGCCCGCAGGGTCTGTTCGGTGAGCCGGAAAGGGTGCGCGCATGAGCAACCAGAGCACTGTGCTTGCGCCTTCCGGCGCCACTGCCGCCGGCAAGCGCTCCCCGCTCGCGTCCGCCGCCAAGCCGCTCGCGGTCGTCGGCGGTGTGCTCGGCATCGTGGCGGCGCTGCTGCCTTGGGTCACGTTCAGCCTCAACGACGGCAACTGGCCGGACAAGTCGACGCTGCAGTTCTTCGACGCCCCGTTCGCCGTCACCGGGTTCCGCTGGCACGTGCTGCTGCTGGGCGTCCTCGTCCTGGTCGCGGCCTTCGCGCCGATCCCGTCCCGTGGTCGCGTGGTGCGGGCGCTCGGCTGGGGCCTCGCCGTCGTGTCGTTCATCAACGGCGCGTACATCACGGTCAAGGGCGGTGGCCTCGGCGCCATCACGGCCGCGGAAGGCGTGGTCGCGTTCGGCAGCATCGCCGGTCTCGTCGGCGGTGTGCTCGCCATCCTCGCCGGCTACGGCATCGGCATCGGGCCGGTGGGCGACTGGAAGTTCAAGCCGTCCACGCCGATCGCCTACCTCGTGCTGCTCGTGTCGTTCGCGGCCGTGCTGCTCACCGTCGCCGCGATGCTGACGACCGGTGGTGTCGGCACGTCGAACCCGTACGCGGGTGCGATCTTCCTGTCGTTCCTCGGGTTCGCCGGTGGCGTGCTCGGCGCCCTGAGCGGGGTCGGGTTCATCCGCTGGCTCTCGGTGCTGTCCGAGGAGCACCGCGTCTTCAGCGTGATCGTGCTGGCGGCGTGCGCGTTGCTGCTGCCGTTCACCGACGCGGGCAACGAGTACTGGATGACGGTCGCGGCGAACATCGGCATCTACGCCGCCACCGCGATCGGCCTGAACATCGTCGTCGGTCTCGCGGGTCTGCTCGACCTCGGGTACGTGGCGTTCATGGGCATCGGCGCCCTCGTGGCGGCGAACTTCTCCGGTGCGGCCGCCGCGAACTTCGGCATCGACCTGCCGTTCCCGGTCGCCGCGGTGATCGCCGCGGTCGTCGCCGGCATCTTCGGCGCGATCGTCGGCTCGCCGACGCTGCGGGTCCGCGGTGACTACCTCGCGATCGTGACGCTGGCGTTCGGTGAGATCTTCACCCGCTCCGCGCAGAACGACATCGGCGGTCTCACCAACGGCTCCAACGCCATCCCGGGCATCCCGGCGCTGTCGTTGTTCGGCAAGGAGTTCAACCGCGAGCTGTCGTTCGGCGCGGTGAAGCTGCCCGCCGGCGTCCTGTACTACGTCCTGATCGTCCTCCTCGTCGCCGCCACCATGGCGGTGTTCGCGAACCTCAAGTTCAGCCGCATCGGCCGTGCCTGGATCGCGATCCGCGAGGACGAGGACGCGGCCCGCGCGATGGGCATCCGGACCGGTCAGGCGAAGATCCTGGCGTTCCTCATCGGCGCCATGCTCGCGGGTCTCGCGGGCGCGGTGTTCGCGCACAAGAACGGCACGGTGTCCTACGAGTCGTTCAAGTTCCTGGAGTCGATCACGCTGCTCGCGGCGGTCATCCTCGGCGGCATGGGCTCGATCCCCGGCGCCGTCCTCGGTGCCGCGCTGCTGTTCGTGCTGCCCGAGAAGCTGCGCGACTTCGAGGAGTACCGCCTGATGATCTTCGGCCTCGCGCTGATCCTGATCATGCGGTTCCGCCCGCAGGGGCTCATCCCCGACCGGCACCGGCGAGCGGAGCTCGCGGACGAGGACGTGGGTGGCGCTTCGGTTGACGAGGTCCACGGAGCACCGAGGGAGGCGAAGGCGTGACCACGCCGGTTTTGGAAGCGCGTGACGTCTCGATGGTCTTCGGTGGCCTCAAGGCGTTGAAGGGCGTCACGCTGACGCTCGAGGAAGGCAAGATCGTCGGTCTGATCGGCCCGAACGGCGCCGGCAAGACCACGTTCTTCAACTGCCTCACGGGCCTGTACACGCCGACGACGGGCCAGGTGCTGCTCAAGGGCAACGTCCTGCCCGGCGACCCGGCGAAGGTGACGGACGCGGGCGTGGCTCGCACGTTCCAGAACATCCGCCTGTTCCCCAGCATGACCGTGCTGGAGAACGTGCTGGTCGGCCGCCACGTGCGGATGAAGCAGGGCCCGCTGGCCTCGCTGTTCCACGGCCCGGCCTACCAGCGCGGCGAGAAGGCGGCCCGCGAGCGTTCGCGCGAGCTGCTCGAGTTCGTGGGCCTGCGCGGCCCGGACGACGAGCTCGCGCGCAACCTCCCGTACGGCGACCAGCGCCGTCTCGAGATCGCGCGCGCGTTGGCGACGGACCCGGCGGTGCTGCTGCTGGACGAGCCCACGGCGGGTATGAACCCGCAGGAGACGGAAGCGACGCAGCAGCTGATCTTCCGCATCCGCGAGACGGGTGTGTCCGTCGTCGTCATCGAGCACGACATCAAGTTCATCTTCGGGCTGTGCGACTCGGTCTCCGTGCTCGTGCAGGGCGAACTGCTCGTCGAGGGCAGCCCCGAGGTCGTGCGGGCGGACCCGCGGGTGGTCGAGGCCTACCTCGGCAAGCCGCCGGAGGAAGTCGAGCACGACATCGAGGCCGCGAAGGGAGAGCAGGCATGAGCCCGCTGCTCGAAGTCCGCAACCTTTCGGTCGCCTACGGCGCCATCGAAGCCGTCCGCGACATCTCGTTCACCGTCGAGGCCGGCCAGATCGTGTCGCTGATCGGCTCCAACGGCGCGGGCAAGACCACGACCCTGCGGACCATCTCCGGTCTGCTGCGGCCGGCGTCGGGCGAGATCCTGTTCCAGGGCAAGCCGATCCACAACGAGCCCGCCCACGCCATCCTCGGCATGGGCATCTCGCACTCGCCGGAGGGCCGCCGGCTCTTCCCGCGGATGACCGTGGAGGAGAACCTCCAGCTCGGCGCGTACGTCCGCAAGGACGACGGCGTGCAGGCCGACATGCAGCGCGTGTACGACCTGTTCCCCGTGCTGGGGGAGCGACGGCACAACAAGGCCGGGCTCTTCTCCGGTGGTGAGCAGCAGATGCTGGCCATCGGCCGGGCCATGATGTCCAAGCCCCGCCTGCTGATGCTCGACGAGCCCTCGATGGGCCTCTCGCCGATCATGACGCAGCGGATCTTCGACACCATCAGGGAGCTGCAGTCGCTGGGCACCACCATCCTCCTGGTGGAGCAGAACGCCCTGGCCGCGCTCGCGCTGTCCGACCACGGGTACGTGATCGACCTCGGCAAGACCACGCTGGACGGTCCGGGGCACTCGCTGCTGGCCGACCAGCGGGTGCGCGACGCGTACCTGGGTGAGTCGCACTGAGGAAACTGCGGTGAGAGCGGGGCGGGGGACTTTCCCTCCGCCCCGCTTCCGTTCTACGAGCGGTCGAAGCCGGCCAGGACCCGGGGCAAGGCCAGCTTGGCAGCCCTGCCGTGGTTCACGTCCGCGCCCAGGTCCACGAGCGTGCTGCGGGCGTGGTGCCGCTTCAGGCGCTGGTCGCAGTGGGCGGAGGTCTCGAGCAGCGTGTCGCGGTCGCCCGCCGAGGAGTAGATCGTCACCGGGACCGCGGGGCGCCAGTCGCAGTAGCCGTCCGCCTCGCGGAGCTTCGCGCGCAGGACACCCGTGGGGTGCTTGACGCGCTCCAGGTAGGACTCGGTCAGCAGTTCCGCCATGGTCGCCGGCAGGTGCCGGAAGATGTCCTCGTTGCGGTGGTCGCCGTCGAAGAGCGCCTCGACCGAGGGGTCGCGGAAGGCCTCGGCGGGGTCGTCGTAGAGGTGGTGCAGGCGGTTCCAGGCCACCGTCCAGTACGCCATGTACGCCACGCCGTTGGCGATCTCGTCGTCCATCGCCTTGGCCACGAGCAGGCTCGGCTTGAACGGACCTCCGATCGGGGCGAGGGCGCCCACCTCCAGGCGCGGGTCGGCGCCGCGGTGCAGGGCCTGGCCCAGCGCCATGGCGGCGTGGCCACCCTGCGAGTGGCCGGTGATCATGACGCGCGGGTCGGGTACGAGGCCTCGGCGGGCGGCGAGCTCACGGGTGGCGCGCAGGGCGTCCACCGAGGCGGTGACGGTCGACGGGGCGTCGACGTACGGGTGGTGGCCCGGGCCGGTGCCCAGGCCCAGGTAGTCCGGCGCGGTGGTGAGGTAGCCCGCGGCGGCGAAGAGGTAGGTGGCGGCTCTGTCGTTGCCGTCCGCCACCGACGCCACGGAGCCCCGGTAGCCGGTGGTGCCGTGCAGCCAGGTGGCCTGCCGGGGCGTTCTGCCCCCGGTGCGAGGCAGGGCGACCAGGGCGCTCGCCGTCGTCGGTTTCCCGAAGGCGTCGACGGTGCGGTAGGTGATGCGCTTCGCGTCCACGGCGAAGCGGACGCGCGAGGCGTCCAAGGCGTGGTCCCCCAGGTACGTGACGAGCTGGTTGGTGTCCATCGTGGACACCGGGACGACGTCGAGGAGGCTGCCGCGAGCCGGGCGGGCCGAGGCGGTGGCCGGGACCGAGGCCGCGGCCACCGCGCCGCACAGGACTGCTGCTGTCAGCCGAGTCGTGAGGGTCATGCGGCCAACGATGTCGCGCTGATCTTGGTCGCACACTGGGGCTCACCGCAGAACGAGGGTGTGGTTCACCCCAGTACTAGGCGCCCGGCGGCTTCGGGCGGATGATGCACGTGAGGCGGGCGGTGCAGGTGCGCTTGCCGTCCTCGTCGGTCACGACGATCTCGTACGTCGTCGTGCTGCGGCCGAGGTGGATCGGCCGGGCCACGCCCGTCACGAGGCCCTCGCGCGCCGCTCGGTGGTGGGTGCAGGACAGCTCGAGCCCCACCGCGATCGAGTCGAACTGCGCCGCGTGCATCGCCGACCCGAGGGAGCCGAGCTGCTCGGCGAGCACGGCGTTCGCGCCGCCGTGGAGCAGGCCGAACGGCTGGCGGTTGCCCTTGACCGGCATGGTGCCGATCATCTCCTGGACATCCCATCGGGTGATTTCGATGCCCATCCGGACGTGCAGCTGCTCGTCGGCGAACTCGATTGGCAGGTGGACGGTCACACAGGCTCCAGGGCTCGAGCGAAACTGTCAGACCCCCACCCTAGACTCGGGCCCGTGACTTCCTCAGACGTGAAGCGGCTCCTGCTCATCGACGGTCACTCGATGGCCTACCGCGCGTTCTACGCCCTGCCCGCCGAGAACTTCGTGACGAAGACGGGCCAGGTCACGAACGCCGTGTACGGGTTCACGTCCATGTTGATCAACATCCTGCGCGACGAGAAGCCCACGCACGTCGCCGTGGCGTTCGACGTGTCGCGCAAGACCTTCCGCTCCGAGCAGTACCCCGAGTACAAGGCGGGCCGCTCCAAGACGCCGGACGAGTTCCGCAGCCAGGTCTCCCTGATCCAGGACGTGCTGGCCACGCTGCGCATCCCGACGATGGAGAAGGAGAACTACGAGGCGGACGACATCATCGCGACCCTGACCACCCAGGCGGTGGCCCAGGGCTTCGAGGTGCAGATCGTCACCGGCGACCGCGACGCCTTCCAGCTCGTCAACGACCGGGTGACGGTGCTGTACCCGGTCAAGGGCGTCTCGGAGATGGGCCGGTTCACGCCCGCGTACGTCGAGGAGAAGCACGGCGTGCGGCCCGACCAGTACGCCGACTACGCGGCGGTGCGCGGCGACTCCTCGGACAACCTGCCGAACACGCCGGGCGTGGGCCCGAAGACGATCATCAAGCTGCTCAACCAGTTCGGCGGGCTCAACGAGCTGGTCGACCACATCGACGAGGTGCCGGGCAAGGTCGGCGAGGCGCTGCGCGGCAACCTGGCGAACATCATCATGAACCGCCAGCTCACCGAGCTGATCAAGGACGTCGAGCTGCCCTACACGATCGACGGCCTCGAGGCCCAGGCGTGGGACCGCGACGCCGTGCACGCGCTGTTCGACGAGCTCGAGTTCCGGGTGCTGCGCGACCGCCTCTTCCAGACGCTGACGACCGCGGAGCCGGAGGCCGAGGAGGGCTTCGAGGTCTCCGGCGGCGCGATCCCCGCGGGCGCGCTGGGCAAGTGGCTGGACGACAACGCCCGTTCCACGCGCGTCGGCGTGGCGCTGCGCATCACGAACGACCTGGAGGGCGTCGCGCTGTGCACCGCCGACGGTGAGGGCGGGTACATCGACGTCACGCAGCTCAACGAGGCCGACGAGCAGGCGCTGGCCGCGTGGCTCGCGGACGAGGGCGTCGCCAAGGCGGGCCACGACCTGAAGCTGCCGCTGCGCCGCGTGCGCGCTCGCGGGTGGAAGCTGCGCGGCCTGACCTCGGACACCGCCCTGGCCGCCTACCTGGTGCGGCCGGGCCAGCGCTCGTTCGCCCTGGACGACCTGGCGCTGCGCTACCTCAAGCGCGAGCTGCGGGCGGAGGAGTCCGGCGACGGTCAGCTGTCACTGCTCTCCGACGAGTCCGAGGAAGCGCAGAAGATCGCCACCGGCGCGATCCTGCGCGCGCGTGCCGTGGCCGAGCTCGCCGACCGCCTCGACACCGAGCTGGTGACGATCGGCGGCGCCGACCTGCTCGCGAACCTCGAGCTGCCGCTGATGAACGTGCTCGACGAGGTGGAGGCCATCGGGATCGCCATCGACGTCGAGCACCTGTCCGAGCTGGAGGCGCACTTCGCCGCGGGCGTGAAGCAGGCCGCGCAGGACGCGTACTCGGTGATCGGCAAGGAGATCAACCTCGGCAGCCCGAAGCAGCTGCAGGCGGTCCTCTTCGACGAGCTGAAGATGCCGAAGACGAAGAAGACCAAGACCGGCTACACCACCGACGCCGACGCGCTGCAGAACCTCTACGAGCAGACCGAGCACCCGTTCCTGCAGCACCTGCTCGCGCACCGCGACGTCACCCGCCTGAAGTCCACTGTGGACGGCCTGCTGAAGTCGGTGGCCGACGACGGCCGCATCCACACGACGTTCCACCAGACGATCGCCGCCACGGGCCGGCTGTCCTCGACCGACCCGAACCTGCAGAACATCCCGATCCGCACGGACGAGGGCCGCCGCATCCGGCAGGCGTTCGTCGTCGGCGATGGCTACGCGGAGCTGATGACCGCGGACTACAGCCAGATCGAGATGCGCATCATGGCCACGCTGTCCGGCGACGAGGGCCTGATCGCGGCGTTCAACAGCGGCGAGGACCTGCACACCTACGTGGCCTCGCAGGCGTTCTCGATCCCCACCTCCGAGGTGACGGGCGAGATGCGCCGGCGCATCAAGGCGATGTCGTACGGTCTCGCGTACGGCCTGTCGGTGTTCGGCCTGTCGCAGCAGCTCCGCATCCCGACCGAAGAGGCCCGCGAGCAGATGGAGGCCTACTTCTCCCGCTTCGGCGGCGTCCGCGACTACCTCAACGAGATCGTCGAGAAGGCCCGCAAGGACGGCTACACCGAGACGGTCCTCGGCCGCCGCCGCTACCTGCCGGACCTCACCTCCGACAACCGCCAGCGGCGCGAGATGGCCGAGCGCATGGCGCTCAACGCCCCGATCCAGGGCAGCGCCGCCGACATCATCAAGGTGGCCATGCTCGGCGTCTTCCGCGCACTGGAGTCGTCCGGCCTGCGCTCGCGCATGCTGCTGCAGGTCCACGACGAACTGGTCCTGGAAGTCGCCGAGGGCGAGCGCGAGGCCGTGGAGGCCCTCGTGCGCGACCAGATGGGCAACGCCTACCCGCTGCGGGTGCCGCTGGAGGTCTCGGTCGGCGTCGGCCGCTCCTGGGACGACGCGGCTCACTAGCGCGAGCCACCGCCGCCGCCCGTCCGCGCCTCGGTGTGGACGGGCGGTGGAGTGTTCGTGCGGCGGTGTTCGTGCGGCGGTGCTCGTGCGGCGGTGATCATGAGGTGTGGCCGCAGGGTGACGGGGTCACGCCGTTGGCGTGCAGCTCGCAGCGCTCGGCCGGATGCCGCCGCCAGCCGGCCCAGCCCTCGTTGGAGGAGCACGCGTGGTGTCGCCCGTGTACGGGCAGCGGGCACGCGGGCGCGCATCGGTGGCGCGAGCGGCGGATGTCCGGCGGTGTGGCAAGCCGGGTGAACCGCGCCTGCCGCTGCAAGTCGGTTCGGCCTGATTGCAGGTCAACGCATTTGTTGATCTTCTTGGCGTCTTCAACGGCAGCCGGCGCGACGGCAGCCGGCACTCCGCACGTCGTGGCGCCGCCCATCCACGGCCAGCGGGTGCGCGGGCAAGCCGGATGAACCGGGCCTGCCGAGACGTACGTGTTGTAGGTGTCCGCACCGTGAGGGGGACCCCGAAATGTCGTACCACGTTGGGCTCGACCTCGGATCCGCAGGCAGCACGGCCGCCACCGCCCGCGGCGTCACCACCAGCAGCCGGCGCCGCCGGCACTCGACGGCCAGGGAGCTCGTCGACGTCTGCGAGGACCTCGCCGCCCGGCACGGGGAGCCGCCGGGCAGGGTCGCGCTGACGCATCCTCTGAGCTGGTCGCACGAACAGCTCGATCAGCTCCGCGCCGAGCTGATCGAGGCGGGGCGCGCGGACGTGGTGTTCGTGCCCGCGCCACACGCCGCCGCCATCGCGTTCGACGCGGACGCGCGGATGCCGGAGCACGGCACGGTCGCGGTGGTCGACTTCGGTGCCACCGGCTGCGAGGTCGCCGTGCTGCGCAAGCAGGGCGTGTTCCTGCCGGCCGGGTGGGCGGAACGGGTCGACGGCGGTGGTTTCCACCTCGACGACCTGGTCGCGGAGCACGTCATCGACCGGATCCGCACGCACAGCCCGGAGCTCGTGCGGAGCTGCGTCGAGGCGAAGGAGCTGCTCGGCAGCTACCCGGAGGTGCGGATCCCGTACATCGCGACGAGCGGGGAGGCGCGCGAGTTCCGGCTCAGCCGGCTGCGGTTCGAGGCGATCATCCGGCCGGTGGTCGAGCACGCCGTCGACGCGCTGGAACGGGTGGTGTCCGGCGCGGGCCTGCCGGACGTCGTGCTGCTCGTCGGTGGGTCGGCGCGGATTCCGCTGGTGGCCAGGGAGATCTCGGCCCGCCTGGGGATCCCGGTGCTGCGGGCGCCCGACGGCGCCGCGGCGACGGGTGCGCTCCTCGAAGCCGAGCAGCTCGAACCCCGGTCGGCCGGCGAGCCCACCGTTCAGGTCCCGCTGCCGCGCGAGCAGGGCGAGGAGCCGAAGCGGCGCCTTCCGGCCACGCCGTTCGTCGCGGCGGGGATGCTCGTCGTGGCGCTCGCGGCCGGATGGGCCGCGCACGAGGCGGTGAACCGGCCCCAGGTCGTGATGGAGCCGGCGAGCGTGGAGCTCCGGCCGCCGGGGACGGCGGAACTGCCTCGCCTCACCGGGTGAGCGCGCGGATCTCCGCCAGCGTCCTGTCGATCTCCTCCGGCGTGTTGAGGATCGACGTGCCGGCCCGCGCGTACGGGATCCGGTAGGCGGCCGTGGTGATCTGGATGCGCTTCGGCTCCAGCCGCGCCACGACCTCGTCGCCGGCGAGCCCGGTGACGTCGAAGCACACCAGGCCCGCGGAGGCCGCGGGGTCGCGGGGCGTGTGGACGACGACACCGGGGGTCTCGGCGAGGCCGTCCTTGAAGCGCGTGGCCAGCTCCGTGATCCGGCCGGCCACCCGGCCCCTGCCGAGGCGCTGGTGGAACCGCACCGCCGCCTGCACCGCGAAGTGGTGCTCGAACGCGTGGAAGCCGCCGGGACCGAGCAACGCCGTCTCGCTGCGGTTGTCGAAGCTCGGCAGCAGCGGCGCGAGCTGGTCGCTCACCTCGGGGTTCACCCACACCATGCCGGTGCCGCGTGGCCCGAACAGCCACTTGTGCGTGCCGGCCACGAAGACGTCCGCGCCCAGGCGCGCCGCGTCGTCGTCGACCGCCGCCAGGCCGTGCACGCCGTCGACGACGAGGAGGCAACGGTCCTGCGGTGTGCGGCCTCTGTTGGCTTCCGCGACGACCTGAGCGCACGACCGCACCGGCATCTTCACGCCAGTGCTCGACTGCACCCACGTGATGCCGACGGCACGAGTCTGCGGCGTGATCGCGTTGCGCAGCCGTGTCGCCACCTCGTCCTCGGTGACCTTCGCGGAGTTCTCGAAGAGCGTGCCGATCCTGACCTCCGCACCGGCCCGTCGTGCCGCGAGCTCGGCCGACTGCCGGTGCCACGCGTGGTCCTGGTCGCTGAGCAGCACCTGCTGGCCCGCGCGGAGCTTCAGGCCGCCGTAGACGATCGACAACCCGACCGTCGTGTTCGGCACGAACGCGACGTCGTCCGGCGCGCCGCCGACGTACTGCCCGAGCGCGACGGCGACGGCCTGCCGTTCCTCCGGCATCAGGTCGTGCGAGTTGGCGTCGAGCCTGCGCTTGAACTCCTCGACCGCGGCGCGCACCTCGTGCGGGTTCGACGCGAGGTAGAACAGCCCCAGGTTGGTCAGCGCCGGGTCCAGCCGGAACTCGCGGCGCACGGCACCCCAGTCCAGCCCTTGCGCGGCCGACGCGGCGGTCGGCGTGACGGCGAGCAGCCCGGCTCCGACGAGGAAGTCACGACGGTCCATGCCGTCATTGGACAGCGATTCCCCCTCCGGGGCGAACGGCACGCCGGCGCGAGGTCACGACCTGGCCGTCACCTGGACGTCGCGAGCCGTCAGCTCGGCGCCGCAGCCGGTGCACTCCACCTTCGCGCGCACACCGCCGCCGCAGTCGCGGTGGTGCAGGTGGAACGACTCGTCCTCCTCGGGGGCCATCCACTTCTCGCCCCACGTGCGCAGCGCCATCAGCACCGGGTACAGGTCCCGGCCCTTGGTGGTGAGGCGGTACTCGTACCGCGTCCGGCCGTCCTGCTGGTACGGCACGCGCTTGAGCACCTCTTCCTGCAGCAGCACGTTGAGGCGGTCCGTCAGCACGCTGCGCGAGATGTCCATCGTCGACTGGAAGTCCTCGAAGCGGCGGGTCCCCAGGAAGACCTGGCGGAGCAGCAGCAGCGTCCAGCGCTCGCCCAGCAGCGCGGCGGGGCGGCTCAGGGTGCAGGGGAGGCTGGCGAAGTCCGCGTACGACATGGCTCCAGGATATCCCTTGCGTTCGTTTTTCGAACTCAGCTACAGTTCGGATTCCGAACTCAGGGGGTCCTGATGCGCGTCACCGAGCTTGACCGCGACACCGCGCCAGAAGCTGTCGACGCGGTGTTCGAAGGACTGTCCGCGCGGAGCCGCTACCTGCGGTTCCACTCACCGACGCCGCGGCTGACCGGGTCCGCCCGCCGGGCGCTGGCCGACGTGGACGGCAAGCGCCACGCGGCCGTGTGCGCCCGGATCGGCGGCGACCCCGTCGGGATCGCGCGGATGATCAAGACGAGCGAGTGCGACGCGGAGATCGCGGTCGCGGTGGTGGACCTGTGGCAGCGCCACGGTGTCGGCCGCCGGCTGCTGGAGGAGCTGACCGCGGTCGCCGCCCGGCTGGGCGTCGCGCGGCTGCACGGCGACGTGCTGCCGGACAACCGGGCCATGCTCGCCCTCGTGCGCCAGGTGCTGCCCGGCGTCAGGCTGACCAGGGAGGCCGACACCGTGCAACTGAGCTACCCGCTCGCCTGGGCGACCGCCGGGATCACCGACGCCGACCTCGTCGGCAGCCTCCAGGGGATGTGGAGGTGACCGGCCGTTCACGGTTGACCGCCGGCTCGAAAAACCCCGGGATGAGCGGCACGCGGAACTTTCGACCGGACCAAAACTTCACACCGTCTTGCTACGGTGACCGGCATGAAATCGTGGGGGATGGTGGCGATCGCCGCGGCGGCCATCACGTTCGGCTCGACCCTGGCGATGCCCGACGTCGCGGTGGCGGCCGCCGAGGGCGGAGTGGTCTGCGGCACGTACGAGGCCAACTCCAAGATCACCCGCACTGAGATCCTCGCGCGGTCGCGCACGTGGGTCAGCGCACGGGTGCCCTACAGCCAGAGCGACTGCTTCGGCAACAAGTACGGCGCCTACCGCACGGACTGCTCGGGCTTCGTCTCGATGGCCTGGGGCCTGCGCATCTCCTACACCACGCACATCCTCGAGCAGGTCGCGCACCGCATCGACTGGGAGGACCTCCGCCCCGGCGACGCGCTGAACGACCGCGAGAACCACGTCGCGCTGTTCATCGGCTGGGCCGACGCGGCCAAGACGCGGCCGATCGTGCGCGAGCAGGCCGGTCCCGACGGCAGCAGGCCGGTCCAGCGGGTCTGGAGCGCGAGCACCGCGCGCCGGTACGTGCCGCTGCGCTACAACAACCTGGTCGAGTCCGGCGGCAGCGGTTCGGTCAGCGAGACCCCGGTGACGGACAAGCCGATCGTCAACGCCGGCCCCCAGGTCTCGAACACCGGCCAGCAGCAGCTCGAGGTCTTCGCGCGCGCCGCGGACGGCACGATCATCACGACCTTCCACAAGACGAGCCGCTGGAGCGGCTGGCAGCAGCTCGGGCCCGAGCTCTTCGCCGGCGACCCGGTCGCGCTGGTGAACCCCGAGACGAAGATCGTCGAGGTGTTCGCGCGCGGCACGGACAACCGGGTCTACCGCCGCGTCGACGGCAGGTGGCTCGCGCTCGGCGACACGGTCGTCGCCGGTGAGCCGGTGCTGCGGTGGAACGACCAGACCAAGGCCGTCGAGGTCCTCGCGCGTGGCGCGGACGGCCTGCTGCTGCGCTTCACGGACACGTGGGCGCCGCTCGGCGACCGCCGGATCCAGGGCAACCCGGCCGTCGCCGGTCAGGACGTCTACGCGCGGTCCGCGAACGACGAGCTGGTCAAGTGGGACGGCACCACCTGGCGGGAGCAGGGTGGGCCGAAGGTCGTCAGCGATCCGAGCATCGCCGTCGACCAGGTCTTCGTGCGCACCGCGTCCGGCAGCGTCGAGCAGTACGCGGCGGGCGTCTGGAAGTCGCTCGGCGGCAAGGGCACCGGCGCGCCGTCGGCCGTGTTCAACGCGACGACCGGTTCGATCGACGTCGTCCAGCTCGGGGAGGGCGGGGTCGTCGAGCACTCCCGCGCGACCGGCAGCGGCTGGACCCCGTGGGCCAAGCTCGGCACCACCAAGGTCGCCGAAGCGCCGAACGCGATGTACCACGCGCAGACGAAGACCGTCGAGGTCTTCGCCCGCACCGACGACGGCAAGCTGATCCGCCGCTTCCACAAGGAGAAGGCCGGCTGGAGCCAGTGGGCGCTGCTCGGCGGCCGCGGGATCAGCTGAGTCCCGGCATCGCCTCGGAGAACCGCTCCACGTCCGCACGGGCGTCGGGCGGTTCTTTCGTTCCGGCGACGGCCGACGTGTGAGAACGGGTGCAGGGAGGCGGGGATGGCTCGCAGGCGCTACGCGGTGGTCGGCACGGGGTCGCGGGCGGAGCGGCACGTCCGCGCCATCGCGGTCGAGCACGCGGAGACCTGTGAGCTCGTCGCGTTCGCCGACGTGAACCGCACCCGGATGGACGTCCACAACGAACGGCTCGCCGGCCTGGGGGTCGAGCCGGTCCCCGCGTACGACGCGGCTGGCTTCCGCAGGATGCTCGACGAGCAGCGCGTCGACGTCGTCGTGGTGACGACCGTCGACCGGTTCCACGACACGTACATCGTCGGGGCGCTCGACGCCGGACGCGACGTCGTGACGGAGAAGCCGATGACGACGGACGTGCCGTCGGCGGTCAAGATCCTCGACGCGGTGCAACGCAACGATGGCAACGTCACGGTCACGTTCAACTACCGCTACAACCCGATCCACGAGAAGGTGCGCGCGCTGCTCGCGGACGGTGCTGTCGGCGAGATCGGGTCCGTGCACTTCGAGTGGCTGCTCGACACCCGGCACGGCGCCGACTACTTCCGCCGCTGGCACCGCGACAAAGCCAACTCCGGCGGACTCATGGTCCACAAGGCGACCCACCACTTCGACCTGCTCAACTGGTGGGTCGGCTCGGTGCCGGAAACCGTGTACGCGCACGGCCGGTTGTTCTTCTACGGCGAGGAGAACGGCAAGCGCCATGGCTACTCGCACGACGAGCGGTTCACGATCGACCTGGAGCGCGACGCCTGGCTCAAGAAGCTCTACCTCGACGCACGGCACGAGGACGGCTATCGCCGCGACCAGAACCCGTTCGCTCCGGGCGTGTCCATTGAGGACGACATGTCGGTGCTCGTCCGCTACGCCAGCGGCGCGAACCTGACCTACCACCTCACCGCCTACTCGCCGTGGGAGGGCTACCGGCTGATGGTCAACGGCAGCAGGGGCCGTCTCGAACTCGAAGTCGTCGAGAACTCCTGGGTGTCGGGCCAGCACCCGGCCGTGCACGGCGTGAGCGCCAACCCGGAGCAGGGGTGGGCGACGCTCTCGGTGCAGCGGTTGTTCGAGCGACGGGAGGAGATCCCGCTCGAACACGGCGGGGACGGTCACGGCGGCGCGGACCAGCGCATGGTCGACGCGCTGTACGGACCGGCCGGGCAGCAGGACCCACTGGGCCGCAGGGCGACGCACCGCGACGGCGTGCTCTCGCTGCTGACCGGGTTCGCCGCCAACCGCAGCTTCGAGACCGGGGGGCCGGTGCGCGTCGCCGACCTGATCGACCTGCGCTGAGCGGGGCGGATGCTGTCGCGAACGTGTCTCGGTGGGCGCGGTGCATTGATATTCGCCGCACGTCGGCTGATGCTGGGAACCGCGTCGGTGGCCACCGGTGTGCCCGGGAAGGGTGGGGACGATGCGTGTTGCGCTGGTCGGGGCTCGCGGGCACGGGGCACGGCACGTGCGGAACCTGCTGCGGCTGGGCCACGACGGCGTCGCGACCTTCGTGGGCGTGGTCGACGTGGCGGGCGTCGACGTGCCGGTGCCGTCCTATCCCGACCTGCGCGAGCTGGCCGCGGAGCTCCACCCCGAGGTCGTGGTGGTGTCCTCGCCGCCGTCGACGCACCGCGACCTCGTGCTGTCGGCGTTCGAGCTCGGCTGCGACGTGCTGGTCGAGAAACCCGCGGTGCTGTCGGTCGCCGACTTCGACGAGATCACCGCGGCGGCCGCCGAGCGCGGGCTGGTGTGCCAGGTCGGCTTCCAAACGCAGGGCAAAGGCTCCTACCGGCGGCTCTGCTCGTTGATCGGCTCCGGCGCGTTGGGCGACATCTCGGGCATCGGCGCCGCCGGCCGTTGGGTGCGCACGGACGCGTACTACGAGCGCGCGGAGTGGGCCGGCCGGCAGGGCGAGGACGGAACGCTGGTGAACCCGTTCGCGCACGCGTTGCAGAACGCCCTCCTGCTGGCCGACGTGGAGGAGCGGTCGGACATCGGTGTCGAGCTGGAGCTGTTCCGGTGCCGTGACTCGATCACCGCGGACGACACGGCCTGTGTCCGCGTGACGGCCGATGGCGTGCCGCCGGTCGTGGTCGCCACGACGTTGTGCGCCACGACATCGTTGCCACCGGTCGTTCTGGTGCACGGAACGCTGGGGCAGGCCGTCTGGTGGTACGACGACGACAAGCTGACGGTCAACGATCACCGCATGGCCGTGGCACCGTCCGTCGACCTGCTGGAGAACCTCATCCGGCACCGCCAGACCGGCGAGCCGCTCCTCGCTCCGCTGGCCGCCGCGCGGGCGTTCACGGCGGTCGTCGAGGAGTGCGCCAAGGCGGACGTGCCCCTGCTGCCCGCCCGCCGCGTGGGCGAGCGGGTGGTGCTGGACGGCGTCGACGAGGTCGTCGTGCGCGCGGCCGAGAAGATCGCGACCTTCGAGGAGCTGGGCTGCGGTTTCGGGCGGTAGTCTCCCGCCGAGTCCGCTGTGTTCGGGGGTTTGCGCGTTGGACACCTACATCGACCTGAAGGACGTCCGGCTGACCGGGTGCGCGAGCGTGAGCCTGATCGCCCTGGTCGCCGCGGAGTCGGTCTGGGGCACGATCAACGACTGGCGGGGCGGCTCGTCGTCGTGGAGCTTCCTCGCCATCGTGCTGGTGGTACCCGCGGGCGTGGCGTTCCTGCTCTGGTTCCGCGGCGTCACCCACAACGCCGAGGCGATCGCGCTGCACGGCGTGCGGACGATGTCGCAGGTGTGGAGGGCCAGCGACCCGGTGCAGCGCGAGGTGCCGTTCGAGCAGCGCGTGGCGAGCCCGTTGATCAGGCCGTGGCAGTGGGCGTTCCTCGCGATGGTGCTGAGCGACGTGCTCGAGTCGCTGCTGCTCGACACGCCGCTGTACGTCGTCTTCTCAACGCTGTCGGCGGCGTGTGCGCTGGTGGCGGCCGGTCTGGTGGGCTTGTTGATCTTCCAGGTCTCGCTCATGCAGCAGCGGTTCGCACAACCGCGGCGCGATCCCGGTTGAATTGGCGGCCAGGTGCGGTAGACTCTCTCATCGGTTGCAGTTTTGTGTTCGTGTCATTTCACGCTCGCCGAACTTCAGTTGCGAGCGCTCTCCTTCTCTTCGCGGTGGGAGTGGTCGGCTCACGACCAACCACGGGGCGGCCGTAAAGTGCGGTTCGCTCTTCAGCATTGAAGGAGCAGTAAATGGCTAACGGCACCGTCAAGTGGTTCAACTCGGAAAAGGGCTTCGGCTTCATCGCCCCGGAGGACGGCGGCGCTGACGTCTTCGTCCACTACTCGGCCCTCAACGGCGGCGGCTACCGCAGCCTCGAGGAGAACCAGAAGGTCTCGTTCGACATCACGCAGGGCCAGAAGGGCCCGCAGGCGACGAACGTCACCGCTCTCTGACGTTTGCTTCAGGCGCAGGGCCCCCGGTTGACCTGGGGGCCCTGCGCTTTTGTGTTGTGATCATGGGGTTTTCGTTAGCCTCGGCCCATGCCGTTGCTCGGACCAGCCGATCCGCTGCCGCACGTGCCGCGGCGCGTTCTCGTCGCCGGGAACGCCGGGTCCGGCAAGTCGACGCTCTGCCTGCGCATCGCGCAGCGGCGCGACCTGCGCAGGGTCGAGCTGGACAGCCTCTACTGGGGCCCGGGGTGGACGCCCCGGGCGCAGTTCCGCGCCGACGTCCTGGCGTTCGCCGAAGAGGACCACTGGGTCACCGAGTACCAGTACGCCGCGGTGCGGCCGTTGCTGCTCGCACGGGCGGACATGGTGGTGTGGCTCGATCATCCGTTCACGACGGTCATGAGCCGGCTCGTCGGCCGCACGGTCAGACGGCGCGCGAGCAGGGCGGAGTTGTGGAACGGTAACCAGGAGTCGTCGCTGTGGTCGGTGTTCACCGACCCGGGGCACATCCTGCGGTGGGGCTGGCGGAGCTACCGGCGCAACCGGGCGAGGGTGCTGTCCCTGGTCGACGAGGTCGTGGTCGTGCGGCTGCGCGGGCAGCGGCAGGTGGAGCGGTGGCTGGCGGGGCCGCTGGCCTCGGTCGGGGAGGAGCGTGCCCGGTGAGAACGGCGCTGGTGCTCGGCGGGACCGGCATGCTCGTCGGCTGCGCGCGGCAGCTCGTGACCAGGGGCTGGCACGTGGTGCTGCCGTCGCGGACCCGGCCGCTGATGGCAGACGGCGGACCTGACCGCGCGGCACGGGCGATCTCCCGCGAACACCGGCCGACCTGGGTCAAGGCCGACTGGACCAAGCCGCACGAGCTCGCTGCCGAGGTCGAGTACGAGTTGCAGGGCCACGTGGTCAACCTGCTCGTGGCATGGGTGCACAGCAGCTATCGCGTGAACGTGCTCAACGCCGTGCTGCCCCTTCTGGCAGAAGGCGCACCGGTGGTGGAGGTGCACACGTGCGCGCCGGTACCGGACCCGGTGCTGCCGAACCCCACCCAGCAGGTGCTGCTCGGTCACTTCGCCCACGATGCCGCGCACCGCACGAGCCGTGCGGTGCTGGAGGCCGTCGAACGGGCGTTGGAGGGACGACCGCCTTCTCTGCATCACGAGGACGCCCGTTGAGCGGTCGTTCGACACGTCGGCGCCGCGATGGCGAGGCGCCGGTCAGCGTGCCGACCGCATCCCCCGCACCAGCAGCATGACCGACTCGCGCACCTCCGCCCGCGACCGCTCGGGCTGGAACACCTGCCAGTCCAGCGCGATCACGAGCAGGGTGCCGAACAACGCCGCCGACGCCGTGCCGACCTCGACGCCGTCGGGGAGCCGGCCCGCGTCGGAGAGGCGCTTCATCTGACCGCGCACGATCGACACGATGTCGTCGCGCAGCAGCGAGAGGGTGCCGTGCCACTGGCCCGGCGTCCGCCACAGCTCGGAGACCAGGAGCTGGCCGAACGCCGGGTACTCGGCCCAGAAGCCGAGCATCTCGTCGACCAGGGCCTCCAGCGAGTCCTCGGAGCCCTCGGCGGACCGCAGCCGGCTCGCGAGGATCTCCACGCCGTGTCGCAGCAGGGCCTCGACCAGGGCGTCCTTCGAGGCGAAGTTGTAGTAGATCGTGCCCTTGGCGACACCTGCCTCCGCGGCGATCTCGTCGACCGTCACCGAGGCCGCGCCCCGTTCGCCGACCAGCTTCAACGCCGCGTCGAAGAGCTTCTGCCTGGTCGCCGTCGTCCGCGCGCTCACAGCACGAGCTCCGGCTTCAGCCTCGACGCTGTCCACACCCGCTGCTTGTAGGCCGCCACGGACGTCAAGGCTAGGGCTCCGACCAGCCAGGCGAGAAGGATCAAAGCGTCGCGCTGCACGCTGCCCAGGTCACCGCCGTACATCAGGTGCCGCAGACCGTCGACCGCGTAGCCCATCGGCAGGCCGTAGTGCAGCGGGTACAGCGGCACCGGGATCGTCTGCCACGGGAACGTGCCACCCGCGCTGACCAGCTGCAGGATCAGCAGGACCAGGCCGAGGAACTTGCCCACCGCGCCGAACGCGGCGTTCAGCGCGTGCAGGATCGCCACGAACGTCAGCGACATGAGCACGAGGAACCCGAACGTGCCGAAGGGGTTCGACGGCTCGATGTCCACCACGAACCGCACCACCGAAAACATGACCAGCACCTGCACGACGCCCAGCAGCGCGGCCGGCAACCAGCCGCCCAACGCGACGCGCAACGCCGACTGGCCCGCGGCGAGCGCACGGCGTGAGAGCGGTCGCAGCAGAAGGAACAGCACGAACGCGCCGATCCACGTCGCCAGGCCGAGGAAGAACGGGGCCAGCCCGGCGCCGTACGTGGCGGCCTTCGTCTGGGACAGGCCGCGCACCGCCACCGGATCACCGATCGCCTGGGCCATCGCGGCGCGCGTCGGGTCGTCCGCGTCCGGGATCTTGCCGACGCCACCGGACAGGCCGTCGCGAAGCTGCGCCGACCCGGTCGCGAGCTCGGCGGCGCCGTCGCGCAGCTGCGGCGTGCCCTGCGCCGCCGTGCCGAGGCCGTCGCGGAGCTGCGCGTTGCCGCCGGCGAGCTTCGTCGCGCCGTCGTCGAGCCGGGCGATGCCACCGACCAGGGCCGGCATCTTCGCGGAGAGCTGCTCGGCGCCGTCGGCCACCTGGTCCGCGCCGGTCGCGAGCGCGCGCAGGCCGCCCGCGGCGCCCTGGACCTTGCCGTTGGCGTCGTCGACGGGCTTGCGGACCTGGCCGATCGTGCTCAGCACGCGCTGGACCTGGTCCTCGGTGAACCCCGCCGCGCGCAGGCGGGCCGCGATGTCGCCGTTCGCCTGGTCCAGCACGCCGACCAGCGCCTGCGCCTTCTTCGCGTACTCCTCGGCCTGGGCCGCCGCGGCCTCGTTGCCGGCCGCGACCTGGCGCGCGCCGTCGGCGACCTTCTTCGCGCCCTCGGGCAGCGGGGCGGTCTGGGCGCGGAGCTCGTGCGTGCCGTCCCGCAGCTGGGCCGCGCCGGACGCGGCCGTCGCGGCACCGGTCGAGAGCTGCTGCACGCCCTTGTCGAGCTCGGTCAGCTTGTCGCGCAGCCGGGCGCCGCCGTCCGCGATCCGCGTGGCGCCCTCGACGGCCTTGGTGGTCTCCTGGCGGATCGTGGAGAAGCCCAGCAACAGCCGGTCGGCGGCCTCCCTGGAGACCTTCTCGGTCACCGCGCGGCGCACCTCGGACACGACCTGGTTCGCGATCGTGCTGCCCAGGTAGTTGTTGGCGTCGTTGGTCGTCAGCGTCAGCACGCCCTGGCGCGGCTTCTTCTGCTCGGTGGACGTGAGCGCCTCGGAGAAGTCCTCCGGCAGCGTCAGCGCGAAGATGTACCTGCCCTTGCGCACGCCCTCGTCGGCGTCGGCGGCGCTCGGCACGACCTGCCAGTTGAACTTCTTGCCGGTGAGCAGCTCGTCCGAGACCTCCCGGCCGGCGTTGAGGTCCGGCTTCCCGCTCTGCGGGGCGCCCCTGTCCTGCACGACCAGCGCGGCGGGCACCTGGTCGAGGTTCGCGTACGGGTCCTTGTTGGCGTACAGGTACAGCGACGCGTACAGCAGCGGAACCAGCGCCAGAGCCAGGACGGCGAGCTTGGGGAGCCTGCCGGAGGTGATCCGGCGCAGTTCGTTGAAAGCCATGCGCAGGGCGCTCATGCGGTGATCTCCATCTTGGTGTCGTCGTCCTCACCAAGGCGCGCGTGCGGGAGGCCGAGGATGCGGGCGGAGGAGTTCGAGCACAGGACGACCACGGCCCGTTCGGGCGTCACGTGGGTATGCGCCAGGTCGAACCACTCGTGCGGGTCGGGGTGGTAGCGGTCGGGGCTGTCGAGGACGAGCGCCGTGACGCCGGGGCGCGCGGCCGCCAGTTCGAGCAGGACGGCGCAGCGCGTCCCGGCCGGCACCTGCTCGAACCGCTTGGCCGCGTGCTCGTCGGCGGCGTGCTCCACCAACCAGTCGTGGACCGCCTTCTTGCCGGAGGGCATGCCGTTCATCGCGAGCTCCTCGCCGACGACCGCGGCCAGGCTCAGCGCCTCCTCCGGCTCGGTCACCCCGGGGGCGTCGACCAGCACGACCCGCCGGCGCAACGTCCACGCGTCCGGCGACACCGTGCCCGTCGAGAGCTTCATGCGACCGGACAGCGCCAGGCCCAGCGCCGTGTGACCGGAGCCGGGCTCGCCCGCGACCAGCGTCAGCTCGCCCGGCTTCACGACCAGCGAAGTCGGGCGCAGCAGGGGACCATGTGCGCCGTCGACGCCTGCGCGCTGCGCGTGGATCTCCACGGCCTTTACCTCCCGTTTAAACTGACCGGTCAGTACAAATTCTTGCGCAGACTTCGGCCGTCGGCAACTCGGGCAGAGCTCACCTGAGGGCGGAAGCGGGGCGTACTTCCCAGACGGTCCAGAGCGGGCGGTAGCCCTGACGGGGCCAGAAGACGCTGCTCAACGGGTTCGGCGGGTTGTAGTAGAGGTACGTGCCGACGGCACCCGCCCGGTGCAGCTCCTGGTGGACGTGGGCGACGAGCTGCTGGCCGATACCGGTGCCGCGGGCTCCCGGCAGCACGGAGACGCAGTTCACGTAGCCCCAGCGGCCGCGGGGGAGCCGCACGGCCGCGCTGGTGCCCGGTTCGGACGACACGATCGCGCACTCGGCGAGCGCCACCGCGATGCCGTCGCGTTCGGCGAGCCAGATGGGGCTCGCGTTGGCCAGGCGATCGGCGAGCGCCCGTCGTTTGACCGCCGCCGCTTCCGGGCGGACGACGGTGGAGCCGACGTGCGACGAGTACTCCAGCTCCGCCAGCGACAGCTCCAGCACGGTCTCGAGGTCGTGCGGGGTGGCGCGGCGGATCGTGAGCGTGCGGGGCACGTTCGCGTTCGGCGCGCGAAGCCGGACGCCGAGCACGGACAGCGGCACCAGGCCGTGATCGAGGAACGCGCGCGCGGCCTTCGTGTCACGGCTCGGCCAATGCACGACGCACGCCGTGTCTTCACCTATCTCTTGCGTGTCGAGATGCGCGCGCCACCGCGCGAGGAGCGCGTCCATGCCTTGTGTGGTGCCCACGAGGGGCAGCAGCTCCCACACCTCCGCGGCTGACCACAGCCGTGTGATCGTGTGGGGCTCGAAGCTCTGATGGCTGATGACCCCGGCGACGCGTGTGCCGTCCGCGAGCGCCGCCGTGATGACGTGACCGCCCGCCGGCGGTTCGACGGCGGGCGGGAGCAACGGGTCCAGTGCCGCGAAACGAGCTGACTGGGCCGCCACGAGTCCGCGTGCCGAGGTCATGAGCAGGAAGATTACGACGTCAGGCGGGTGCGGAAGATCGCGGTGCCGGGGAAGAGCTTGCCGCGCAGCGGGCTCCACTGGCCCCAGACCCGGTCGTGCCCCCGCGGCCACTCCGGCTCGACCAGGTCTTCGAGGACGAACCCGGTGCTCGTGAGCGCGCGGACGTAGTCGCCGAGCGTGCGGTGGTGCTCGACGTAGGTGGCCTGGCCGTCGCCGTCGACCTCCACGTAGGGCGTGCGGTCGAAGTACGACTGGGTGACCGTGAGCCCGAGCGGGCCGGGGTCGTCCGGGAAGATCCAGCGCATCGGGTGGTTGACCGCGAAGACCCACCTCGCGCCCGGCTTGAGCACGCGGGCGAGCTCGCTGAAGACCTCCCGGACGTCCGCCACGAACGGCACCGCGCCGAACGCCGAGCAGGCGGCGTCGAAGGCGTCGTCGCGGAACGGCAGCTGGTCGGCGCTGGCCTGGACGAGCGGGACCGCGACGCCGGTCTTGGCGTTGTTCTCGCGGGCGTGGCGGAGCATGCCCGCGGAGATGTCGAACGCGGTGACGTCCGCGCCGTTGGCCTTGAGCCAGCGGGCGCACGGGGCGCTGCCGCAGCCGACCTCGAGGACGCTGCGGCCGGCGACCTCGCCCAGGAAGCGGCTCTGCTCCTCGCGCAGGCCCTCCGGGCACCAGACGAAGTCCGCCGCGCCCAGGAAGTCGCCGTGGGTGTCGTGGTAGTCGTCGGCGTCCGCGTCCCACCAGATGCGGTTCGCCAGGCGCGACTCGGCGGCGTCCGCACCCCGCTTGACGATGCCGGCCGTGCCGAGCGCTTGTTCCGCGCTCGCGTGCTGGTTGGACACACTGCTCCTTCACGAGGGGGCTGGTTTGCTTGCGGCTCCGGCGGCCGCGTACGATATCGCGTGCGTAGTGGGTTAGTCCTGCCCATGATCCAGAATGCTCGGGATTCCAGGTCGCTGCGACGCTGCGCGCGCACCACTACCCAGCCATCACTGCCAATCCGTACCGGAGCCACCTACCTAATGTCCACCGACACCACCACCGCCCCCGTTGCCGCTGCGCCGAAGCAGGTCGCGATCAACGACATCGGGACGGAGGAGGACTTCCTCGCTGCTATCGACAAGACGATCAAGTACTTCAACGACGGCGACATCGTTGAGGGAACCATCGTCAAGGTCGACCGGGACGAGGTCCTGCTCGACATCGGCTACAAGACCGAGGGCGTCATCCCCTCGCGCGAACTGTCGATCAAGCACGACGTCGACCCCAACGAGGTTGTCTCCGTCGGTGACGAGGTCGAGGCTCTTGTTCTCCAGAAGGAGGACAAGGAAGGCCGCCTGATCCTCTCCAAGAAGCGCGCCCAGTACGAGCGCGCGTGGGGCACCATCGAGGCCCTCAAGGAGAAGGACGAGCCCGTCAAGGGCACCGTCATCGAGGTCGTCAAGGGTGGTCTCATCCTCGACATCGGCCTCCGCGGCTTCCTCCCCGCCTCGCTCGTCGAGATGCGTCGCGTCCGCGACCTCCAGCCGTACGTCGGCCGCGAGCTCGAGGCGAAGATCATCGAGCTGGACAAGAACCGCAACAACGTGGTCCTGTCCCGCCGCGCGTGGCTCGAGCAGACCCAGTCCGAGGTCCGCAGCGAGTTCCTCAACCAGCTGCAGAAGGGCCAGGTCCGCAAGGGCGTCGTGTCCTCGATCGTCAACTTCGGTGCCTTCGTGGACCTGGGTGGCGTCGACGGTCTCGTCCACGTCTCGGAGCTGTCCTGGAAGCACATCGACCACCCGTCCGAGGTCGTCGAGGTCGGCCAGGAGGTCACGGTCGAGGTCCTCGACGTCGACATGGAGCGCGAGCGCGTCTCCCTGTCGCTGAAGGCGACCCAGGAAGACCCGTGGCGCCAGTTCGCCCGCACCCACGCGATCGGTCAGATCGTGCCGGGCAAGGTCACCAAGCTGGTTCCGTTCGGTGCGTTCGTCCGCGTGGACGAGGGCATCGAGGGCCTGGTCCACATCTCCGAGCTGGCCGAGCGCCACGTCGAGATCCCGGAGCAGGTCGTCCAGGTCGGCGACGACGTCATGGTCAAGGTCATCGACATCGACCTCGACCGTCGCCGCATCTCGCTCTCGCTCAAGCAGGCCAACGAGGGCTTCACGGTCGACACCGAGTTCGACCCGACCCAGTACGGCATGGCCGCCGAGTACGACGACCAGGGCAACTACATCTACCCCGAGGGCTTCGACCCGGAGACCCAGGAGTGGCAGGACGGCTTCGACAAGCAGCGTGAGGAGTGGGAGCGCCAGTACGCCGAGGCGCACACTCGTTACGAGGCCCACATGAAGCAGATCCGCAAGGCCGCCGAGGCCGAGGAAGAGGCGACGGCCGAGGGTGCGGGCAACTACACCTCGGGCGGCGACGCTCCTTCCGCCTCGACGGGCGCGCCGGCCCAGTCCGGTGGCACGCTCGCTTCGGACGAGCAGCTCGCGGCGCTCCGCGAGAAGCTGTCGGGCGGCATGTGAGTCGCTGACGCTCCTTCGGGTAGCTGACTGACGAAGGCCCCCGCACCTCATCGGTGCGGGGGCCTTCGTCGTGCGCGCCGGGTCGCGGTCCCGGTCGCGGGGCAGGTGCGCTTGCGGGAGCGCCTCGATCCGTTCACTCTGTGGTGGAGGGCCGAGCCCGTCTTGTAGGTTGGCAAACCTATGCGTGGGAACAAGTTCTTCGTGGCGCTGAGCGCGGTTGCGTTGACGGCCGGCTCGGCCTGCTCGGCGGCGGTGCCGCAGCCGCAGGCGCCGCCGCCGCAGATTCCGAAGATCACTCCGCACACCACGGCGTCGAAGGTCCCGGTGATGGTCGACCGGCCGTTGCCGGACGACTGCGAGCTCGTGGTGCCCGTCGACACGATGAACGCCGTGGTGGGGCAGGAGGTCCCGGGGGAGCCGCGGATCATCATCGGCGTCAAGGAGCCGGGGATCGGCCGCACGGGCAAGATCGACTGCTACTACGGCATCCCCGAGAAGAAGAACCTGCCGGACGCGAAGATCGTCATCGGGCTCGCCACGTACACGGACGAGGCGACGGCTCGGACGCGGGTCGCCGAGAGCGTCGAGGCCGAGCGGCAGGCGGGGTCGAAGATCACCGAGGTCGACGTCGGCAAGCAGAAGGGCACGCTGGTCGAGGGCAAGGACGAGCAGCTGCTCGTCGGCTCGCTCGGCAAGTCGACGTTCGTGGTGCGCAACCGGCACAACTTCATCCCCCAGGCCCGGCTCATCGCGATCCTCCCGGTGCTCGCGCAGCACTCGATGACGCCGCCGGTCTAGCGGTGCCGCTCCGGCGGGCGGCACCGGCCCGGTTAACCTGACCGGCATGCTCAGGGTGGGGTTGACCGGCGGGATCGGGTCGGGCAAGTCGACGGTCGCGCGGCTGTTCGCGGCGAACGGCGCCGTCGTCATCGACGCGGACAAGCTCGCGCGCGAGGTGCTGGAGCCCGGCACGGAAGGGCTCGCGGAGGTCGTGCGGGCCTTCGGCGAGGACGTCCTGCACGAGGACGGCACGGTGAACCGGGCGGCGCTGGCGGCCAAGGCGTTCGCGACCGAGGAGGCCCGGCAGACGCTCAACGGGATCACGCACCCCCGCATCGGGGCGCTCACCGGGCAGCGGATGGCGGAGGCGGCCGAGGACGCGATCGTCGTGCACGACATCCCGCTGCTGGTCGAGAGGGACATCGCGGCGGCCTACCACCTCGTGGTCGTGGTGTACGCGGACCCGGCCACGCGGCTGGAGCGGCTCGTCACGAGCCGGGGCATGGACCGGCAGGACGCCGAGAACCGGATCGCCGCGCAGGCCACGGACGAGCAGCGCCGGGCTGTCGCGGACGTGTGGCTCGACAACTCGGGCGAGGTCCCGGACGTCACGGCGTTGTGGGACCGGCTGGTGGTTTTCGAGGAGAACGTGCGCACGCGGACCTATGCGTCCGGGCCACCGGTCATCGTGCCGTACGACGAGAGCTGGCCCGCCCAGGCGTGGCGGATCGCGCGGCGGATCAGCGCGGCGGCCGGTGGGCGGCACGTCGAGCACATCGGCTCGACGGCCGTGCCCGGTCTCGCGGCCAAGGACGTCCTCGACTTCCAGCTCGCCGTCGAGGACATGGAGACGGCCGACTCGTTGCGGGAGGTGCTGGCCCAGGCCGGCTTCCCGTACGTGGGGCCGTACCTGGACACGCCGCGCGGCGAGGGCGACTGGAGCAAGCGGCTGCACGCCGGTGCCGATCCGGGGCGGGGGGTGAACCTGCACCTGCGGGTCGGGGGTGCGCCGAACTGGCGGTGGGCGGTCGACTTCCGCGACTGGCTGCGGCACGACGCCGAGGCCCGCGAGGAGTACGCCGCGCTCAAGCTGGAGCTGTCCCGGCGGTTCGCGGCGGACACCGGTTCCGCCGCCTACGGCGAGGCGAAGGAGCCGTGGATGGCGGCGGCCGTCGAGCGGGTCGAGGCCTACAGGGGCGGCCAGGAGTCGTAGATGCCGTGCCACGTCAGCCACGACGTCAGGTTGTGGTTGACGTTGCTCAGCTCTTCGAGGGCGCGGTGGACGGTGCGCAGCGCCTGGTCGGCGTCACCCGGCAGCAGCACCCGGCCCGCGACGGCGGCGGCGAACTCCTCGGTGCGCACGATGCGGGGCGTGGCGCCGCCGGGAACCGCGAGGCCGAGCAGCAGGTCCGTGGTGTGCCAGTGCCGGTGGTCGTGCTCGACCCGCACCGCGGACAGGATGCTCGGGCCGCTGCGGGAATGCCGGGAACGGGCGCGGTAGGTCGTGAGGCGCAGGCCCGGCTCGGGCATCAGCCAGGTGACCTCGGAGTCGGAAAAGGGGTCTTCCGGGGTGGGATGCTCGATTCGCAGACCCCACCGTTCGACATGACACGAACTGAGTGTCCGCGTGCCACCGGACGAATATGCACGCACGCCCGAAATGGTGTCGACGACATCGACCAGCTGAGGTGTAGTGACCGCTCCCACGGCGCCGAGGGTAGTCAAATAACTGCTCCCAGTTACACGCCGGACTGATTTGTTACGTCACGGTCAGGTGACGACTACACTCTGTGTATCAACGCCAGGTGGTAGGGCAACCCGAATAGGCGAGCCATCTCACCACATCGTGACCGTGCGCTGAAATTCCGGACACCGCCGAGTAGGTGTTTTCCAACGCCCATTGCGCGCGTTCCGGAGAGATCAACCCGTGCTGGACCGCGGAGATCAGCTCGTCGGTGTCCAGCACGCTGACGCTGCGACCCGTTCGCACGATCAGGTCGAGGTAGAGGTCGGTCGTACGCCATACGCTGCCGATCGCGGAGATCTCCACGACGTCGACGTAGAAGTCGAAGTCGAGCCGGTGGCCGGGGTGCCAGGACTGGCGGGTGACCCGGAGGCCGAGCTTCGGCAGGAACCAGCTCTCGAAGTGGCTGATCTTCGGATGTCCCGCGAGCGGCCGGAACATGTAGAGGCCCGCCGGGGTGAGCCGGAACTCGTCGACGCTCCTCAGGTATCCCTTCGGATCGGTGTTGCTCTTGGCGTCCAGGTCGAAGTACTCGATCTTCGGCGGATGGATGTGTGCCACGTCCGCGATACTGCCACCGCCGGGCCGTCCGGCCACTTAGGATTCCGCGCATGTTCGGGATCATCCGCCCCTGTCGCAACAGGATGGGCGCTGAGCTGCGATCCGCGTGGCTCGCCCACCTGTGCGGGATGTGCCTGTCGTTGCGCGACGAGCACGGTCACCTGTCGCGTCTCGTCACCAACTACGACGGTCTGATGATCTCTGCCGCGGTCGAGGCGCAGTCCGCTGTGTCGCGGCGGACGGCGGGCCCGTGCGCGTTGCGCGGCATGAGGTCCGCGGACGTCGCCATCGGCGCGGGTGCGCGGCTGGCGGCCTCCGTGTCGCTCGTGCTGGCGTCGTTGAAGATCGACGATCACGTGGACGACGGCGACGGGCTGGCCGGCCGGATGGGGTGGGCCGGGCGCAGGGTCGCGCAGCGCTGGGCCGCCAAGGGCCTCACCACGGCCTCCGACCTCGGGTTCGACGCCTCGGTGATGGTGGACGCGGTGCGGCGGCAGCCCCTCGTGGAGGCGGCGGCGGGACTCGGCAGCCCGGTGCTCGCGGTGACCGAGCCGACGGAGACCGCGACGGGGTTCGCCGTCGCGCAGACCGCGTTCATCGCCGGGAGGCCGTCGAACGCCGAGCCGTTGCGCGAGGTCGGCCGGTTGTTCGGGCGGGTCGCGCACCTCCTGGACGCCGTGGAGGACCTGGAGGAGGACCGCGCGTCGGGCGCGTGGAACCCGTTGCTCGCCACCGGGACATCCGTCGAGGAGGCGCACCGGCTGTGCCGGGACGCCGTCGCGGGGATCCGGCTCGCGCTGGCCGACGTCGAGTTCACCGACGCCCGGCTGGTGCACAAGCTGCTGGTGCACGAGCTGGAGGAGTCGGTCGTCCGGGTGTTCGGCAAGCGCAGGCGGCACGACCACCCGCCGGGCGAGCCGCGCTGGTCCGATCCCGGCAGCGGGCTGTGGGCCTATCCGCGGCTGAACTGGCAGCCGCGGCCCCGCGGGTGCTTCGCCGGCTGCGGCGCGTTCCTCTACATGTGCGGGACCTGCCAGTTCTGCTGCCGCGACCCGTTCCCGGGTCCGTGGAGCGACAAGCGGCGGGACGGCTGCGACCCCGGCGACTGCGGTCCGAACTGCGATTGCGATTGCAACTGCTGTCCGTGCGACTAGGCTCCTGACCAGGCGCGATCGGAAATTGTCAGACCTCCGGCGTAACGTTGTGCCCGTGGCATTCGCAACCGAGCTTCCGCCAGAGGAGAGCACCGTCAAGGCGCACTCCGAGCACCGCCCTGTCGGCGAGATCGCCCGCACCGACGGCAAGTTCCGCGTGGTCAGCGAGTACCAGCCGGCGGGTGACCAGCCGGCCGCCATCGACGAGCTGGAGCGCCGCGTGCGCTCCGGTGAGCGCGACGTGGTGCTGCTCGGCGCCACCGGCACGGGCAAGTCGGCGACCACGGCGTGGCTGGTCGAGCGGCTGCAGCGCCCGACCCTGGTCATGGCGCCGAACAAGACCCTGGCCGCCCAGCTGGCCAACGAGCTGAAGGAGCTCTTCCCGCACAACGCGGTCGAGTACTTCGTCAGCTACTACGACTACTACCAGCCAGAGGCGTACATCCCGCAGACGGACACGTACATCGAGAAGGACTCCTCGATCAACGAGGACGTCGAGCGGCTGCGCCACTCCGCCACCATGTCGCTGCTGACCCGGCGCGACGTCATCGTGGTCGCCTCGGTCTCGTGCATCTACGGCCTGGGTACGCCCCAGTCGTACCTCGACCGCTCCATCCCGCTGGAGACGGGGGTGGAGGTCGACCGCGACGCGTTCCTGCGCCTGCTGGTCGACGTGCAGTACACCCGCAACGACATGTCGTTCACCCGCGGCTCGTTCCGGGTGCGCGGCGACACGGTCGAGATCATCCCGTCCTACGAGGAGCTCGCCGTCCGCGTCGAGTTCTTCGGCGACGAGATCGACAAGCTGTACTACCTGCACCCCCTGACGGGCGACGTGGTGCGCGAGGTGTCCGAGCTGCGCATCTTCCCGGCGACGCACTACGTGGCGGGCCCGGAGCGCATGGAGCGGGCGATCCGCGACATCGAGGCGGAGCTGGAGACGACGCTGGCCCAGATGGAGCGCCAGGGCAAGCTGCTGGAGGCCCAGCGGCTGCGCATGCGCACGTCCTACGACATCGAGATGATGCGCCAGGTCGGCTTCTGCAACGGCATCGAGAACTACTCGCGGCACATCGACGGCCGTGCCCCCGGCACGGCGCCGGCCACGCTGCTCGACTACTTCCCCGACGACTTCCTGATGGTGATCGACGAGTCGCACGTGACGGTCCCGCAGATCGGCGGCATGTACGAGGGCGACGCCTCTCGCAAGCGCAACCTCGTGGAGCACGGGTTCCGGTTGCCGTCGGCGTTGGACAACAGGCCGCTGACATGGGAGGAGTTCGCCGACCGGATCGGCCAGGTCGTCTACCTGTCGGCCACGCCGGGGTCGTACGAGCTGGGGCAGTCCGGCGGCGAGTTCGTCGAGCAGGTCATCCGCCCGACGGGCCTGGTCGACCCCGAGATCGTGGTGAAGCCGACCGAGGGGCAGATCGACGACCTGGTGCACTCGATCCGCGAGCGCGCCGAGCGGGACGAGCGCGTGCTGGTCACGACGCTGACCAAGAAGATGGCCGAGGACCTCACCGACTACCTGCTGGAGCTGGGCATCCGGGTCCGGTACCTGCACTCCGAGGTCGACACCCTGCGGCGCGTCGAGCTGCTGCGGCAGCTGCGGCTCGGCGAGTTCGACGTGTTGATCGGCATCAACCTGCTGCGGGAGGGTCTCGACCTCCCCGAGGTGTCGCTGGTGGCGATCCTGGACGCCGACAAGGAGGGGTTCCTGCGGTCCGGCACCTCCTTGGTGCAGACGATCGGCCGTGCGGCGCGCAACGTGTCGGGCGAGGTCCACATGTACGCGGACCGGATCACCGACTCGATGCGGCACGCCATCGACGAGACCAACCGGCGCCGGGAGAAGCAGGTCGCCTACAACCTCGAACGGGGCATCGATCCGCAGCCGTTGCGGAAGAAGATCACCGACATCCTCGAGGCCGTGTACTCCGAGGCGGAGGACGAGGTCCCGGTCGGCGGGTCCGGGCGCAACCAGTCGCGGGGCAAGCGGGCCACCGGGGAGAGCGGGCGGTCCTCCGGGGTCGTCGCTGCCCAGGGGCGGGCAGGGATGGCTCGGTCGGAGCTCGCCGACCTGGTGCAGTCGCTGACCGATCAGATGATGAACGCGGCCCGGGATCTGCAGTTCGAGCTCGCGGCCCGGTTGCGGGACGAGATCCAGGACCTCAAGAAGGAGCTGCGGGGAATGGACGCGGCCGGGGTCAGGTGACCTGTTCTGGGTTCGCCGGTGGCGGGATTGCCGGTTGAGTGCGTGGTGCTGTTGCGTTCGCGGTGGCGGCTCGATTCCGCCACCGCCGAGATGCGTGTCGCCGTGGTGCGGAAAAGGCAATCCTCATCCGCGTAAATCGCCCTCTGGGGTGAGATGTCGGCTGACAGCTTCATCCGTGACGCGGGGCCGCCATGATCTCACGGTGGACGTGGACTCCCACCTCGCTGCGGTGGAGCAGGCGCTGATCGCCATGCGGCGCAGCCAGTCACGCCGGGCGCTCGCTGAGCTGGCCGTTCCTGCCTTCGACGTGCTCGACGTCGTGGAGACAGCCGAACGGGCCGGTGTGCAGGCGACGGTTTCCAGCGTGGCTTCGGCTCTGCACGTCGATCAGCCCCGTGCCAGCAAGCTCGTCGCCAGTGCCGTCGACTCCGGGCTGGTGTCGCGGGTGGCGGACAAGGCGGACGGGCGGCGGGTGCTGCTCGTCCGCACACCTCGCGGGCGGGCCACCTCAGCGGAGCTGCACCGGGCTCGGCAGGCGGCTTGTGCCGCCGCCATGGCCGAGTGGAGTGACGAGGAGCGGGCGGTGTTCGCCGAGCTGCTCGGCCGGTTCGTCGCCGTGTTCGGTGCGCGATGACGCTGTCGTGACACTGGACGAGCTGATCGCCTACTGCGCCGGGAAACCCGGTGCGGAGGAGACGTACCCCTGGGGTGAGGCCGAGCTGGTGTGCAAGGTCGGCGGCAAGGCGTTCGCCTTCATCGGGCTCGATGCGCACACCGTCGGGCTCAAGTGCGGGGTGGACGGTGAGGCTGCCGCGGTGTGGCGGGAGCGCTTCCCCGAGGACGTCGCGATCAGCGGGTACATCGGGCGTTATGGGTGGAACACCATCTCCCTCAAGGGATCGGTGCCCGACGACGACCTGGTGGAGCTGGTCGACGGGTCCTACGAGGCCGTCGTCGCCCGCCTGCCCAGGCGGAAGCGGCCGGCCTAGCGCTCGGCCGGCTGCAGGACGCCGAAGATGTTGGCCTCGGTGTCCCTGTAGTAGGCGAGGAGACCCACGCCGGGCACCTCGTCCTTGGGCAGAGCCACCGTGCCGCCGTTGACGTCGATGGCCGCGATCGTGGCGTCGATGTCGGCCGCGCTGATCGTCACGACGTAGCCGTGGACCGGTGCGTCGGGCGCCGGAGCCGGGCCTCGGCGCGGGAGCAGGCCGCCGTTCACACCCGGCTGGTCGTCCTCGCCGGTGGTGATGGTCCAGTAGGGGAGGTCGCCCCACCGCCCGATCTTCCAGCCGAAGACGGCGGAGCAGAACCGCCGCGCGCGATCGGGACCTGCGGCGTGGATCTCGAAGTGCACCGGACGTGGCATGGGGACGGCACGCTACTCCGGACAGTGGTTGTCCGCATTGGTCTCTACGGTTGCCGCATGGCAATCGGAATCCAGGTCACGATGGACGCCGCGGACCCCGGCAAGCTGGCCGAGTTCTGGGCGCAGGCACTCGGGTACGTGGTGCAGCCGCCGCCTCCCGGCTTCGAGTCGTGGGAGGACTTCGCGGTGAAGAACAACATCCCCTTCGAGTCGGTGAACGACTACTCGGCGATCGTCGATCCCGAGGGGAAGGGGCCGCGGTTCTTCTTCCAGCGCGTGCCGGAGGGCAAGACGGCCAAGAACCGCGTCCACCTGGACGTGAACGCGGGTCTCGGCGCGGTGGAACGGCTCGTTGCCCTCGGTGCCACCAAGGTGGAGGAGTTCGACGACGGCAAGGGCCACTGGGTGACCATGCTCGACCCCGAGGGCAACGAGTTCTGCGTCCAGTGACGACTAGCTGGTGATGTCCTTGGTCTTGAACCGCCTCGCCGCGAGCAACGTGAAGATGCCGCCGTAGACGAGCGCGGAGAACGTTCCGCGGGTCATCTCCGACCAGTCCACGTCGGTCGAGAGCAGGTCGGCCCACGCCATCGCGTAGTGCGTCGGCAGGTAGTTGCGCAGGTCCCCGAGCGGCTCGATCTGGTCGAGGATCTGCGACACGATCGACACCAGCACCGTGCCGCCGACCGCGCCGAGCGGCGCGTCGGTAATCACGGACAGGAACAGCGCAAGGCCCGCCACCCAGAACAGGTTGATCGCGATGTAGCAGACGGCGAGCGCCATGCCGAGCACGCCGTCGGCGAACGGGGCCGCCTCACCGGTCGGGCTCACGACCTCGCCCGCGCCGTACCACGCGACGCCGACGCCCAGGGCCACCGCCGGGAGCAGGGCCAGGGCGAAGACGCTCAGGATGCCCGACGCCATCGCCTTCTGCCGGAGCAGGCGGTGGCGCGGGATCGGCGCGGCCAGCAGGTACTTGAGGCTCGACCAGGACGCCTCGGACGCGATCGTGTCGCCGAAGAACAGCGCCACGATCATCGGCAGCAGGAAGCTGCCGCTCACGAACAGCGTCAGCACCACGAAGTTGATGCCGCTGGCGGTCGCGAGGTCCACGAAGCCGCCGGTGCGGCGGTTCGGGTCGGACTGGCCGATCTCGAAGCTCAGCGCGAGGATGAACGGCAGCAGCACCAGGAAGCCCAGCACGAACTGGGTCCTGCGGCGGCGGACCTGCCGTTGCAGCTCCACGCCGACGCGGAGGGTGCGGCGCGCCTTGTAGCCGGCCGCCGAACCGTCCTGGGCCACCTCGGTGCGCTGGTGGGCGGCGGCGTCGGTGAGCTCGGTGATCGCGCCGGGGTCGGTGTGGACGTCGTGCTCGTTCACCGGTCCACCTCCTGCCGGGTCGGGGTCTTCGCGCGGGCCGGGGCCTTCGTGCGGTTCGGGTTCGCGGTGAGGACGGTCTTCACCGGGTAGGCGGACTTCGCCGTGCGCGAACCGCCGTCGTGAACGGTCCGTTCGCGACGCTCGCCGTGGGGAACTGTCGGTGCCGGCTGGGAGAATGGAACCAGGGGTCCCCCTTGCCGAGCGGGCGACGTGTGCGCCGGTTCGGAGGGGACGCCTGCGGGAGCGTGCTCCACGCTCGTCGGCTCTTCCGTGTTCGGAGTCTGCCCGGCGGTCATTCGCCGCCCTCCTCGTCCTGCATCGTCTCGCCGGTGGTGGTCCCGCCGGTGGTGATTCCGTCGGCGATGGTTTCGTCGGTCAGGTCGAGACCGGCCCCGGCCAGCACCTCGAGCGCGCCGGAGCCCGGGGCGCCCGCCGCCGTGGCGGACGCCGCTGCCATCAGGAAGTCATTCACCGACCAGCTCCAGGAACGCGTCTTCCAGCCTGCGGCGCGGACCCGCCTGGTCCACCGCCACACCGGCCGCCACGAGAGCGGACAGCGCGGCGGCGCGCGGGACGCCGTTCAGCGACGCGTGCACGGCGTCCTCGTCCTCGTGCACGTCGTGCACGCCTTCGAGGCCCCGCAGCACGTCGGCCGCCTTCGCCGGGGCGTCGACGCGGAAGGTCGCCTCGCCGCCGCCCGCCGCGATGTCGGCCACCTCGCCCGCGGCGACGAGCTGGCCCTTGTGCATCACGACCACGTGCGAACAGGTCTGCTCCACCTCGGCCAGCAGGTGCGACGACACCAGCACCGTGCGGCCGGCCGCGGCGTAGCGGCGCAGGACCTCGCGCATCTGGTGGATCTGGGGCGGGTCGAGCCCGTTGGTCGGCTCGTCCAGGATCAGCAGGTCCGGGAGGCCGAGCATGGCCTGCGCGATCGCCAGCCGCTGGCGCATGCCCTGGCTGTACGTGCGCACCCTGCGGTGCACCGCGTCGCCGAGGCCCGCGATCTCCAGGGCCTCCTCGACGTGCGCCTCCTCCAGCGGACGTCCGGTCGCCGCCCAGTACAGCCGCAGGTTCGCGGCGCCGGAGAGGTGCGGCAGGAAGCCGGAGCCCTCGACGAACGAACCGATGCGCGACAGCACGGGCGCACCCGGCGTCACCTTGTGGCCGAAGACCCGGATGTGGCCCTCGGACGGGTGAATCAGGCCCATGACCATGCGCAGGGTCGTCGTCTTGCCCGCGCCGTTCGGGCCGAGCAGGCCGAGGACCTGGCCGTGCTCCACGCGGAACGACAGGTCCTTCACCGCGGTCAGGCCACCGGGGTAGGACTTGGTCAGGTTCGAGATGACCAGCGGCACGCCGGCCAGGTCGGGGTCCGAGTCGTGCGCGAGGCGGCGGCGGAACATCGCGACGACGCCGGCGCCGATCAGCACCAGCAGCGCGACCACGATGCCCCACAGGGCCCCGGTCGGGAAGCCCGTCGTCACGTTGCGGCCGGACACCACCGGCACCGAGATCTCGTCGGAGGCCAGCGAGATGCGGTACGCGGCGGGCTGTTCGGCGTTCGCGAACGCCTGGTCCGTCGTCGACACGACCAGAGCCAGCTTGTGCTCGCTCTCGACGGGCCGCACGGCCGGCGGCAGCGTCACGGTCACCTCGGCGGCCGAGCCGTCCGGCGGCAGCGCCACGCGGAACGGCGCGACGGCCGAGCCCGGCAGCACCCGCGAGCCGTCGGCGGCCACGTCGTAGAGCTTCGCGAACAGGATCGCCTCGCCGGAGGTCTGGTCGCCGCGGGCGACGCGCAGCCGCACCGTCGACGACCCCGTGAGCAGCAGCTGCGACTCCAGGGCGTCGGAGGTGAACACCGCGGCCTGGCCCGGCAGGTCGATCGACAGCCGCGACGAGATCGCCGACGACCGGGAGAGAGCGGAACCGAGGCCCGGCAGGTTGCTGATCGCCGCCGGGTTGCCGCCGGCGGGGTTCACCGCCACCTGCTCGCGGCCGTTCAGCTTGAGCGTCCGGCGCTCGGCGGACGAGCCGGGGGACAGACCGGGGTAGGCCGGCGCGACCACGGTGCGCAGCGACGGCGTGCCGGACGAGCGGAACGCGCCCTGCACCGCGTACTCGAAGCCGGTGCCGGGGTCGGTCCCCCTGCCCTGCAGGTGGAACGCCATCCAGTCGGCGATCTCGCCGCGCAGGGACGTGCCGGGGTTGCCGCCGTCGTGGCCGCCCGCGTACCAGACCATCTTCACCTTGCCGCCGGCCGCGGCGATCTGGCGCGCGGTCGCGTCGGACTGGTCGAGGCCGAACAGGGTGTCCTGCTCGCCCTGCACCAGCATCGTCGGCTGGCTGATCCGGTCGGTCACCGCGACGGGGGACGACTTGCGCAGCAGGTCGAGCGTCTGCTGCGAGGCGCGGCCCGTGGTGGCGACCTCGGTGTAGGCGGTGCACACCTCCGGGCGGAAGCGGCCGCACGCGCCCAGCGACGGCGTCGGCGGCTGCTGGCCCTGCGCGCCCGAGCCACCGGCCGGCGGCTGCTGCACGGCGGGCTGGTTCGACTCCGTCTGGCCCATCTCGGGCGCCTCGCCGGTGGGCGAGGAGAGGTCGATCGACGTCATGCCCGCGGAGAAGAAGATGCCCGCCCACGACCGCTTGAAGATGCCGTCCTCGCCGAACGCGGTCGCGGCCGGCGTGGCGTCCGAGCGCGGTGTCGCGAGGGCCGAGTTCGGCAGCAGCGACTGCGCGAGGTCGTTGTAGGTGATGACGGGGACAAGGGTGTCGACGCGCTTGTCGACGCCCGCGAGCAGCAGCGAGAGCGCACCGCCGTACGACGCGCCTGTCACGCCGACGCGCGGGTCGCCGCCGCTGTCCTTCTGCACCTCGTCACGTGTGCCGAGGAAGTCGAGCAGCTTCTGCGCGTCGCGGACCTCGCGGTCGAGCGAGTTCAGCGCGATCTGGCCGGTGCTGCGGCCGAAACCGCGAGCGGACCACGTCAGGACGACGAAGCCGCGCCGGGCGAACTCCTCCGCCTGGGTGTGCACGCTGCGGAGGCTGCCGCCGAAACCGTGCGCGAGCATGATCGCGGGCGCGGGCGTCTGCTGGGGGAGGTAGAGGCGCGTCTCGATGTTCACCGTCTGCGGGCTGTCGGGCCCCTCGGGTGCGTCGATGATCGCTTCTCTGAACGTCACGGGCGCGGGGTCGTCGCCTGAACGGGTGAAGTACACGCCACCTGCGATGAGGGCGAGCACGACGACCGCTGCGGGGATTGACCACCTGCCGCGAATGCGGGAGAGGCGGGACACAACGCAGACGATAGGCGAGTTCCGCTGAGAACGACCGGGAGGGATCCGCCCGTGGTCTCAGCATGAGTGGATCTTCAGCCGAGCTTCAGGTAACGGCGGCTCGATGCCCCGCCGGCCCCCTCTTATTCCCGTTGCACCTGGTCGCGTGGGTCTGATCACCCTGTGTGGCGCCGACCGACCCTCGTGGAGCACAATATTCACGCAGGATGGAGGGGAGTACTCCCTAAGCGGCGGTGTCGTCAGTACGGAGCTCGGCGTGGAGCTTCCGGTGCCGTCGGTCGTTCGAGAGCTTCTCTCGGCGGCGGAGGAGACCTCCGGGTGTATTTGGCGTGCGCTAAAAGTCCCGGAGGTTGGGTTGTGAACGTCCCCGCATGGATGTGGATCGCTACGATCGCAGGTCTGCTCGTCCTGCTCGCCGTGGACCTCGTGATCGTCGATCGAAAGCCCCATGAGGTGACGATCGGTGAAGCCGCCCGCTGGGTGACCTTCTACGTGGCCATGGCCGCCGTCTTCGGCGTCGGTGTCTGGTACTTCTCCGGTGGTCAGTACGCGACGGAGTTCTTCGCGGGGTACATCACCGAGTACTCGTTGAGCGTCGACAACCTGTTCATCTTCTTGATCATCATGACGACGTTCAAGGTGCCCGCGATCCACCAGCACAAGGTGCTGCTGATCGGCATCCTGCTCGCGCTCGTCATGCGCGGCATCTTCATCGCGCTCGGCGCGGCGCTCATCGCGAAGTTCAGCTGGGTCTTCTTCATCTTCGGCGCGTTCCTCATCTACACCGGCTGGCAGCTGGCGCGGGAGAGCCACGACGACGAGGAGGAGTACAAGGAGAACCTGATGCTGCGCATGGTGCGCAAGGTTTTCCCGGTGACCAACGACTTCCACGGCTCCAAGTCGTTCATCAAGATCGACGGCAAGCGCTTCGTGACCCCGATGTTCATCGTGATGGTCGCGATCGGCTCCACCGACCTGCTGTTCGCGCTCGACTCGATCCCCGCGATCTTCGGCCTCACCAAGGAGCCGTTCCTGGTGTTCACGGCCAACGCGTTCGCGCTGATGGGCCTGCGCCAGCTGTACTTCCTGCTCGGCGGCCTGCTCGCGAAGCTCGTCTACCTGTCGATCGGCCTGTCGGTGATCCTCGGCTTCATCGGCGTGAAGCTGATCCTCGAAGCGCTGCACACCAACAGCCTGCCGTTCCTCAACGGCGGCGAGCCGTTCCACGTACCGACCATCGGCATCGAGGTCTCGCTGTCGGTGATCATCGGCGTGCTGGCGATCACGACGATCGCCAGCCTCCTCAAGGTGAAGCGCCACCCGGAAGCCGCCAAGCACATCGGTGCCGACGCCGACGCCCACCACTAGCCCGGTCTCCCGAAGTGGCCCGTGTCCTAGGACGCGGGCCACTTCCGCGTCAGCGAACGTTGCAGTAGTTCGGATCGACCGCGGCCGGTCGGTGCCAGTCCTTCAGCAGCCCCTGGTTCCGAGCGTCGACATGAACTCGTCGTCCCACCTGTGCTTCAGGAAGTCGGCGATCTTGTCGGAGAGGTCGCGGCACACGTTCGGGTGGTTCTGCCGGAGTGCGACGCCGTAAGCCTGCCGGGCGGAGTCCTGCGCATCGGGCATCGACACGGTCACGAGCGGAACGCGGTCGGCGTCGGCCTCGACGATCGTGGCGTTCTGGTTGAAGACGCGGATGATGCTCCAGTCCGAAGCGATGTACTTCGTGTCGCTGTCGTCGAAGAACTCCTTGTAACAGGTCGACAGCTTCTCCGGGACGTCGACGAACATGATCGCGCCGAGGTCTTTGCCGATGCGCGCCTGCACATCGGCGAGCCTGTGCTTGCCGGTTGTTCCCTCGACCGCGCACCCGCGCAGGATTTCTCCTCGTTTGACCTGCGGCTTGTCACCGTTCGCGAGCGCCATGGACTTGTCGAGGTAGTAGGGGCCGGCCATGTCGAACATGGCGAGTCGTTCCGGGGTGATGGAGAACGCCGAAATCACCAGATCGACCTCTTCGGTGTTCTGGGTCCCGTCCCACATGTGCTCCCGCTGGGCCTGGCTCACCTTGACCCACTTGATCTCCTTGATCCCGTAGGCCTTCTGGATGTGCTTGGCCAGAGCGATGTCGAACCCCTCCTTCTCCCCTCCCGTCTCGAGGCTCCAGCCGGGGAGCTCGCCGTTGATGGCGACTCGCAACTGGTCGCGGTCGAAGTAGAGGTCCGGGTCATCGCCGGAGAACGGCCACATCGTGCTCAGGGCGACCAGCACCGCTGACGTCGTGTACGAAAGGACGTGCGACCGGATCCCCGCGGGACGACCTGCCGAGGATCGGACGTGCGTGGACGACTGCAGGCGGAAGAGGATGAACGAAATCGCGATGCCGAGAACGGCGAGGACGATGCCGATCACGGCGGCCAGGGTCTCGGCATCACCTGACGTCATGACCAGCACGACCACGAACGCGGTGACGGCGATGGTCGGGGCGAGCCACAGCAGCTCCCGGAGCACCGAGCTGCCCCGACCTGAGGAGGATTCGCTGTCGGTTGTCTTCATGGATCCTGTTCCAGGTCAGTGGGAGCTGGCGGGCGATCGAACGCGCTCAAGAGATGGATCGCCGGGAACTGACCACTGTGTATTGGAACTTCGGGTGCTGAACTCCTCTTCCGCCGATGTTCCCTCGAACGGATCAACCGAGTTCGCTCGAGTGGAATCAGTTCGTCTCAGAGCACGGAGACGCCGTTCTGGTAGACGGCGCGGATGGCCTGCTTCAGCGTTCCGGCCTTCACGTGCTGCTCGGCGTCACCCTCCACGAGAACGAGATCGGCGAGCTTGCCAGGGGCGAGCTCGCCGAGTTCGTCCTCGAGCCCCATCAGCTCGGCGGCGGACCTGGTGGTCGCGTGGATCGCCTCGGCGGGCGACATGCCGTACTCGGCCATCAGCGTGAGCTCGGTCAGGTTGTCGCCGTGCGCGCCGACCCCGGAGTCGGTGCCCATCGCGATCTTCACCCCGGCCCGGTACGCCTTCTGGAACGACTGGAAGTGCTGGGCGACAACGGACTTCGCCTTCTCCAGGATGACGTCCGAGATCGCCACGCCGGCCGCTGCCTGGTCGAGCACCATGCGCGGCGCCATCAGCGTCGGCACGAGCCAGGTGCCGTTCTCCAGCATCGCCTCGACGCCGGAGTCGGTGAGGAACACGCCGTGCTCGATCGAGCGGACGCCGTTGCGCACGGCCGTGAGGATGCCGTCGCCGCTCATCGCGTGGGACATGACCGCGATGCCCGCGGCACGCGCCTCCTGCACGATCATCGCGATCTCCTCGTCGCGGAAGTGCGCGTGCCGGGGGTTGCTGCGCGGGGACAGCACGCCGCCGCTCGACGCGATCTTGATGATGTCGGCGCCGTGCCGGACCAGCGTGCGGACGACCTTGCGCAGCTCCTCGGGACCGTCGGCGACGGTGTCGGGCAGCCCGGGGTGCAGCGGCGGCGAGATGTGCGCGCCGCACTGCATCCAGTCGTCGTTGTGGCCGCCGGTCTGCGACACCATGTTGATCGCGATCTGCATCCGCGGGCCCGGCACCAGGCCGCGCCGGACGGCCTCCGCGACCCCCAGGTCGGCGCCGAGCGCGTCGCGGACCGTGGTGATGCCGCACCGCAGCGTCGCCCTCATGTTGCCGATCGCCTCGTAGAACCTCAGCGAGAACGGCGTGTTCAGCGACCGCACCAGGTCGGAGCCGCTGAGCATGAAGTGCACGTGGCAGTCGAACAGCCCGGGCAGGACCGTGTGGCCGGTCGCGTCGACGACGGTGTCGCCGTCGAGCCCGATGCCCACGTCGACGATGCGGTCGCCCTCGACCACCACGTCGCCGGGCTCCGTCGTCCGGCCGGTGAAGACCCGGCCACCAGAGAACACGATGCGCGTCATACGCGGAAATCTATGCCGCGAGTCAATTTTTGTGATCGGTCAACAAACAACTCTGAGCTTTGCTAACAAGTTCTGTTAGCGTCCACGCCGTGCGCCCAGAAGACCTGCAGCTGCTCACCACGCCCGGCACCGTCGCCGTGTCCGGAGACCTGGTGCTGGTCAGCATCACCACACCCGACCTCGACCGGAACACCTACCGGGGCGGCCTGCACCGGGTGTTCCCCGACGGCACGACGACACCGTGGACCCACGGTGACCGCGACAATGCGCAGCGCATTTCCCCCGACGGTCGGTGGGTCGCTTTCCTCCGCGTCAGCGGAAAAGCCAAGCCGCAGCTCCACGTCATGCCGGTGGACGGCGGCGAGCCGCGCAAGCTGACCGACCTGCCGCTCGGCGCCGGCGCGCCCGTGTGGTCGCCGGACTCGTCCCGGATCGCGTTCGTCGCCCGCGTGCCGGAGCACGGCCGCTACGGCACGACCGACGACGGCCCCGAGGCCGAGGCGCCGCGCCGCATCACGCGGCTGGACTACCGCGTCGACGACGTCGGGTTCCTCGCCGACCGCCGCCCGCGCCTGCACGTCGTGACCCTCGACGGCGTGGTGTCCGAGGTGACCGACGGCTCCTTCGACGTCTCCGACCCGGCGTGGATCGACGACGAGACGCTGGTGTTCGTGACACCGCGCGATCTCGGCGCGGTCGAGACGCTGCACTCCGACCTCTGCACCGTGCCCGCCGCGGGTGGTGAGGTGTCGCTGCTGGTGCGCGGCGCCGGCGAGGTCTCCATGCCGTTCGTCGCCGGCTCCTCGCTGTACTGGCTGGGCACCGAGTTCACCGGGATCGACGCCGTGGCGCGCAACCACGGCCTGTGGCGGTCGTCGCTCGACGGTGCCGGCCCCGTGCGGCTCACCGACGAGGAAACCGTTGACGTGGAACGGCTTTCCGGGCAGCCCGTGGCGGACTCCGCCGGGGTGCTGCTCGTCGTGCGCAACCGCGGGGCGCTGGAGCTCCGCCGGATCCCGTTCGACGGCGGACCCGGCGAGGTGCTCGCGGGCGCCGGTGCCGCGGTGCGCTCGTTCGCGACCGACGGGTCCACAGTGGTCGCCGTCGTGTCCACTCCGGACAGCCCCGGCCAGGTCGAGTTCGTCGGAACCGGTGTGCGCACGGCGTTGCAGTCGGTGCCGGCCCGCCGGGTCGTGGAGCTCTCCGGCTCGGCCTCCGACGGCTACCCGGTGCACGGCTGGCTGGTGCTGCCCGACGGCGACGGCCCGCACCCCGTGGTCCTGGCGGTGCACGGCGGCCCGTTCATGTACCACAGCTGGGGTTTCTACGACGAGGCCCAGGTCTACGCCTCGGCCGGGTACGCCGTCGTGCTGCCGAACCCGCGCGGCTCCGCGGGCTACGGCCAGTCCCACGGGCAGGCGGTGGTCGGCCGGTTCGGCACCGTGGACGTGGACGACGTGCTGTCCCTGCTGGACGTCGCCCTCGCGCGTCCGGACTGCGACGCCGAGCGCGTCGGCGTGATGGGCGGCTCGTACGGCGGCTTCATGACGTCGTGGCTGTCCGCGCACCACGGCGAGCGCTTCAAGGCGGCCTGGAGCGAACGCGCAGTCAACGCGTGGGACTCCTTCTCCGGCTCGTCGGACATCGGCTACTTCTTCACCGACGCCTACTGCGGCACCGATCCCGAGGCCCAGCAGCGGATGTCGCCGCTGACCTACGCCGAGAAGATCAACCTGCCGTTCGCCGTCGTGCACTCCGAGCAGGACTGGCGCTGCCCGCTCGAGCAGGCCCAGCGCATGTTCGTGGCGTTGAAGCGGCGTGGCGTCGAGGCGGAGATGCTGATCTTCCCGGGTGAGGGGCACGAGCTGACCCGGTCGGGGCAGCCGCGGCACCGCAGGCAGCGCTTCGACGCGGTGCTGGAGTGGTGGGGCCGCTACCTCAAGGCCTGACCGGCCCTGAACAGCCAGCCGACAGGTGACTCCCGCACCGGGTCCGCCTTCAGCCACACGCGGACGCGGCGCGGGACGAGCTTGACCGAGCGGAGCCTGTCCTCCAGGTCGGCGAGCTCGGCGCGCACCAGGTCGTCCAGCGCGACGTCGAGGTGCAGCCGGGTCGTCGAGTCGGCCCTCAGCTCGGTGAAGCGGTCGCCGACGTGCTCGCGGAAGCGGCGGAAGTCCTTGGGGAACGATTCGCGCAGTTCGAGGATCTTCTCGGCGGGTACGCCGGCGAGGCCGTCGGGTACCACGGTGTGCACGGCGGCGGTGACGAACGACTGGGTCGCGTCCTGGTGCCGTGGACGCGGCGGCACGCCGAGCAGCACCTCGGCGATGCGGTTGGCGTCCTGCTCCAGCAGTGCGTCGTGCGGGAGCGCCTCGTCGGTCAGGGGGTGCAGCGACTCGTGCCGGGCGAGGTGGTCGGCCAGCAGGCACATGTAGACGGCAGCGAGGTCGGGGTGCATGCCGAGCCAGCTGTTGCCGTGGCTCTTGCCGAGCCCCTTGGCGATGAGCTGGTCGATGACCTCCGGGTCGAGCTTGTCGTAGTGCAGGTAGGTGAGCTTCGGGTCGGTGCCGGGCCCGGCTGAGATGCTCCTGGATCTCCGGGCGGCCCGGAAGACCCACGCTCCGCGCCGGGCGACTCCGTAGCGGGCGCGGAACTCCGCCGCACGGGACAGGACCGCCGGGAAGAAGTCGTTGTAGTGGCCGCCGAGGGCGCTCACGCGCGGCAGCCGGGCGAGCACCCCGGCTCGGACGAACTCGCGCGCGGTCGGCGAGTCCGCCGTCTCGTACCCCCGCGGTACCAGGCGAGTGATCTTCGGCCAGTACATCGCCGCGTACTTCAGCCACGTGTCGTCGCGAACGTGGATGTACGGGTAGTAGAACGCGATCGCGGGCGTTCGTCCGCGCGGGTGCTCGACGTGCTGGTGCAGGCTTCCGACCTGCAACGCCGTGCCGTGCACGGGCCCGTTGATCTCGTTGTGCGTGCTCACCCGAGCAGTGTGTAGTTCAGCTCCTCGCACACGCGCGCCAACGGCAGATCGAGACCCGGATGGTCCAGTGGCAGCAGCACGTCCGGAGCGGCCGGCAACCCGGAGGCGCCGGGCGGGTCCCACAGGCAGATCGCCGGGTCGCCGGAGTCCATCGACGACCGGTACCACAGCCCGTCCAGCTCCGGATGAGCCGCGCGGATGGCCCGTGACCAGGCCTGCGTCACGATCTTCGGGCCGGTCGAGATCTCCTGCGACGCACCGACGCGCGTGGGCCACAGCCCACCCAGGTCGAGCAGCCTCAACGTCCGCCGGGGCCGCAGGACGACCAGGAACGGCGAGCGGGTGCGGCGGTCCACGATCGAGGTGGCCTGGAAGACCTCGGCGATCGACGTGCGCACGGACAGGCCGAAGTAGAGGACGCCGTTCTGGTGGTCCTGGACCGGGCTGCCGTCGTCGGCCGGTTGCTGCGCGTCGAAGCGGGCGTGGGGGAGCGGGCCCGTGTAGCGGAAGGTGTTCCAGCGCTGCGGGTGGGAGCCCTTGGCCGTGAAGACGCGTACCAGGCGGGTTGCCCGGTGCACCGCCACGACGTCCTCGGTGCGGCGCAGCTGTGCTTGCAGCACGGCAGGGGCAGGCGGCTGCGGAAGCCGTGACATTCGGGTCCTGTCGGGTGTTCGGGAGCGCTCAGGCGGGGGTGCCGAGCACGGAGACCAGGTCGGCGACGCGGCGGGGATCTCCTCCTGCGAGGAGCCAGTCGCGCGGTGTCGCGGGCATGCCGTCGACCAGCAGGTCCTCCTGGAGCTTGGTCATGAACGCGGCGACGACCAGCGCCGGTTGGTCCGGCGGGATCTCCGCCAGCACGGTTTCCAGCCCCGGCAGCACGCCGCTGCCCGCGAACTGCCACGCGGGCAGCCGCCAGCTCCCCCTGTCCTTCCAGCCGACGAGCCTGCCGACGCCGAGGCGGTGCCGGATGCGGCTCGTGTCGACCTGGAGCTGACGCGCGGCGTCGGCGACGGTCAGCGCCGAGTCGCGCAGCACCGCGTGCGCCACGACCGTGCGGGTGCGGGGCTTCGCGTCGCCGGGGCTCGCCGGGGACAGGTCGAGGCCCACGTCGGCGAGCGCGGTCTGCTGGTCGGGTGTGAAGTAGGTGGCCGGCTCCGGGTGCGGTGGGGCGAGCCTGCGCGCGGCGTCGGTCACGAGGTCCAGGAACTCGTCGGGACTCACCTGCAGGCCGGCCTTGGCCAGCACCGTCTCCAGCGCGGGGCTCATGCGCACAGAATAACCTGAGCGTGCGCATCTGTGCGCCGTACGAATGGCTTAAGCGCAAATCTTTGACGTTGCGCGGTCACTCGGCGACGCTACGTGAGTTTTTGTGGTTCATAGCGGTGACGTCGGCCTCATGTGGCGGATGGATACGATTCCCGGATGCAGCCGGACCGCACCACCAAGCTGGTCGTGGTGGCGTGGGCCGCCGTCATGGTCGCCACGCTCGTCCACGTCCTGCTCCGCCCGCCGGGGTGGTCGCTCGACCTGCGCGTCTACCGCAACGGCGGTGCGGCGCTGCTCCAGGACATCCCCCTCTACGCAGAGGGTTTCGCGAAGTCCCTCGGCGGCCCCGACCTGCCCTTCACCTACCCGCCGATCGCCGCGGTGCTGTTCAGCCTGCTGGCGATCGTCCCGCTGGGTGTCGCCATCTTCGCGGTGGCGGTGGCGAACCTCGCGATGCTCACCGGGCTGTGCCTGATCGCGGCGCACCGCGTGCTCGGCCGGGGTCCCGAGGCCGTGAGGTGGGGGCTGGGCGCCGCGGCGGTGTCGTCGATCTTCGACCCGCTGCGCGAGACGCTGTGGTTCGGCCAGATCAACCTGCTCCTGGGCGTGCTGGTGATGGCCGACTGCCTGCTCGAACGCACGCGCTGGTGGCCGCGGGGCGCGCTGATCGGCCTGGCGGCCGCGATCAAGCTGACGCCGGCGTTCTTCGCGTTGTACTTCGTGGCACGACGCCAGTGGAAGCCCGTCTTCGTGTCCATCGGCTCGTTCTTCTTCTTCGTGCTGCTGGGATTCGTCATCTCGTTCGCCGACGCGAAGGAGTACTGGACGCACGCCCTGCTCGACCCGAGCCGCGTCGGGCGTCTCACCTACGCGTCGAACCAGGCCCTGCGCGGCACGCTGGCGCGCTTCGGCCTGGAGAACGGCGCGCAGGTCGCCGTGTGGCTCGGGCTGTCGCTGCTGGTCGTGGGGCTCGTCTGGTGGCTGGCGGCGCGCAGGGGCCTCGGCGACGTCGAAGCGTTCCTCGTCGTGGCGCTGGGCGGGTTGCTGATCTCCCCGGTGTCGTGGGGACACCACTGGATCTGGATCGCGCCCGCCCTCGTGCTGCTGGCACGGCCCGCGTTGCGCCGCCTCTGGGCGTCGTGGGTGGTCGTGGCGGTGTTCGCGGCCGGACCCCACTGGCTCTTCCCGCGCGACAACGACGTCGAGCGGGACTGGAACTGGTGGCAGCAGGTGGTCGGCAACCTCTACGTCATCACCGGGGTCGCCGTGCTGGTCACACTGGCTGTGCTGGCCGTGCGAGAACGCCGCCGAACTGCCTCAGCCGCAGGCTGAACAGCACCAGCACCACACCCCAGAGGACCGCGAACGCGCCGATGGTGATCACGAACGCCATCGCGCCCGCGGCCGGGTTCATGACGAGGAGGACGCCGAGCAGCACCGTCAGCGCGCCGGTGACGACGTAGAACCACTCGGTCGTCATCACCCTGCGCAGGCGGACGGCGTCGGCGATCTGCAGCACGCCCGTGACCAGCGCCCACGCCGCGATGAGCAGGAGCAGCGCCGTCGCGGTGACGCCCGGCCAGAACAACGCGACCAGTCCCGTGACGACACCGAGCACCCCGGCGAGGCCGAGAACCCAGCGTGCCGGCCACTCCTCGTGGGTGAGGGTCGCGTAGAGCGTCATCGCGCCGTCGGTGAACGCGTAGACACCCCACAGGACGACCAGCGCGAGCAGCGTGAGGTCCGGCCAGGTGAGAGCGGCCAGACCGAACAGGACGGCGAACACCCCGCGCGCCGTGAAGAGCCACCACCGTTGCATGGCCGGATCGTCTCGGCTGCCGGCGGGACCGGCAACCGGAGACCCCCGTTCGGTGTGACCCGGGCGGGAACCCTAGCCCTGACCCTGGCCCGTGATGATCTGCACCGCGCGGTCCTGCGTCTGCTCGGGGACCTCGCCGACCTGGAAACCGCGCGCGACCACGTGCGCCACCAGCTCGGGCTCCGGCGGGAGGCCGTACTTGCGCAGGTAGTGCGGCACGGCGCCGGCCCAGATCCAGGTGCCGTCGGTGCGGAAGTTGAGCGGCACGTCCTGCTCGCCGCCCTGCGAGAACTCGTCGAGGTCGTAGCTGCGCGCGGCGAGCACCACCGGCGCCGACTCGAGGTAGGCGAGCAGGCTCTCGACGAGCTGCGGGTCGATCGGCGGGCGGTTGACGATGATGCGGCCGTCGTCGTTCTTGCCGTCGTACACGCGCGCGGTGCGCAGCTCACCGGTCTGCTGGTGCGCCTGCTGCGGCTCCGGCTCCGGCGCGGGCAGCGGCGGCAGGCCGACGCGCTGGCGCCACCAGTCCGGGATCAGCTGGTCGGGCCGCGGGAACGTCTGCAGCTCGTCGCGGAAGCCGATGGGCGGCGGCGCGTTGCGCCAGCGCGGCTCGTCCTCGGCGTTGAAGTCGACCGTGAACGCCGCCGGCGCCTCGATCTCGTACAGCGCGTGCAGCCACGTGCCGCGGTCCGGGTGGTACATGCCCGCGCGCAGCTGGCCGAACATCTGCACCACGTCCATCGGCGGACGCACCGGGCGGAGCTGGCCATCGGGTCCGGCGAACGCCAGGTCGACCTCGATGTGCCTGCCCGCCGCGCGGTACTCGGCCCGGATGCGCTGCCAGCCCTGTGGTACGACCGGCAGCATGGCACGGCCGATCTGCCGCACGAGCTGCTGCTGTTCCTGCTCGCTCAGCGGTGTCACCGGCTGGCTCATGTGGTCCTCGCCCCTCTGTCCCGTGCAAACCTCGCTGATCTTATCGGGCGCCTCCGACGGGCGTGGGCCGGTCGGACACCCAGCGTCGTTCGCGCTACTCCCCGTACTCGCCCGGTCCCGCGGTCCCGGTCGCACCGCGTTGCCGGCCGGGTACGTGATCGTTGTGGCACAACAGAAGCCGCGTCTCGCTGGGGTGTGCGCGAGCGCGGTCCCGGAGAAGGTCGCTCGTCTCGCGATGTCGCCGGGTGGTGCTCCGGCCGGGCACGCGTGTCCCGGCAGGTGGAATGCGCGTCAGAGCTGCTTCTCGCCGACCCAGGTCCCGTCGAGGAGGTTCCGGGGCAGGTAGCCGGACTCGACGGTGATGTCCACGCCGGCGTCCTTGGCGAGGCACGCGACGGCGAGGACCCGCCACGCGACGAAGCCCTCCGGGTCGGCGGCGCGCTCGGCGTCCGCGGTCCAGTAGGCCTTGTGGAGCTCCAGGGCCTTGGTGAGCGACTCGGTGAACCGCGCGTCTTCCCGCTGCGTCAGCAGGTAGAAGAGCTCCATGGGCGGGTAGAACACGTGCGAGACCATCTCCGGGCCCGCGATCGTGTCCGCCGCGGGGTCCGCGCCCTGCATGGCGCGCAGCAGCGAGTCGATCAGACCGTCCTCGGAGCGCCAGTAGAGCTGCAGGGTCTTCACCCAGTCGAACTGGAACTCGTCGGCCTGACCACCGGAGTCCCGCAGCGCCTCGGCCGGCACGCCCGCGATGACGTCGATGCGCGGCCGTTCCCGGCAGATCATCGCGAGCGACATGGCGGTGAGCCAGTCACCGGGGTTGGCGGTGGTCTTCGGACCGGTGGCGGCCTGGCTGAAGTCCTGGTCGCCGAGCCGGAAACCGACCTCGCCCCCGGTGCGGCCGGTGAGCGCGTAGATGGCCCCACCGGCCTGCATCGCCAGTGCCACCGCGTTCCACGTCTCGGCACGGGCCGCGGCCGGGTCCAGGACCGTGTGGCACGCGGCCTCGTTGCGCGAGTTGGTGAGCATGTAGGACAGGACCGTGTGCGGGCGCCGGTCGATCCCCACGATCTTGTCCTCGAAGGGCTCGACGTAGAACTTGAGCATCGACTCCGCGTTCGCGACGTCGATTTCGTGCCTGGCGACGGTCACCACGAGACCGGTCCTCTCTGCTATTCGACGTTCTGGTCGAAGTGCTTCTGGGTGTAGCCACCGTACTCGGCCGCCGGGCCGCTGCCGTTGACCTTCGCCTGGACGACCATGTAGTCCAGATCGCCGCGCCGGTGCGCCTTCAAGAGGTCCTTGGCCAGCTCCTTCTCGGCGTCCGTCCCGTACTTCGCCATGTTCTGGATGACGCTCTCGGTGTACTTCGGGTGGCCCTGCTGGTAGTTCTGGCCGTCGAACTTGCGGGTGCCCAGGTCGGCGTTCGGGCCCTTCGCCTCGACGACGACGACGCGCGTCTCGCCGGTCTCCCTGTTGTGGACCTCGTAGACCTGGTCGAAGCGGCCGGAGCCCTTGAGGTCCGGGTCGTGCAGGGGCTTGACGTCGAACTTCTCCGGCGGGAACGTGTCGCGCACCGCGTCCGCCGCCGCGTGCTCGCCGAGCTCCTCGCCGACGTCGGTGCGTTCGGCGTGCGCCGCGCGGCGTTCTTCGACCGTCGCGTCCGCGGCGTCGCGGCCGCCCGCGATCTCCTTCTGGTAGGCGTCCTCGGCGGTCTTCGTGCGTTCCAGCGAGGCCTCGCGCCGCTCGATGATGTCCTTCGCGGCGGCCTTCTGCTCCGGGGTGGCCTCGTGCTTCACCTCGGGCATGTCGTCGCGGAACTTCGCCGGGACGTAGGCGTCGGAGGACGGCTCGAAGTTGCCGGAGCCCTTCGGGTTCTCCACCATCTTCGGCACGTCGTCGCCGTTGGCGTCGACCTGGTTGGCGTTCTTGCGGCTGTACTCGCCGTTCGTGTTCGGACCGTCGTAGTACTTGTCGCGGTAGGCCTTGTCGTTGAGCTTCTCCTCCATCAAGGCCTTGGGATCGCGGGTCTCGATGTGGACGGGCTCGTCCGGGATGTGCCGCTGTGCCATGCGGTCGCGGGCATCGGACGGGTCGACGTCCTTGTCCTTGTCGTGCGTGCCGGGCGCGAAGCCGTCGTCGCCGGTCTTGGACCTGGAGCCGTCCGGGTGGTGGGTCTCCCACTCGCCGTTCGGCGGGATCTTCGGCTGGCGGGTGCCGTCGGGGAGGACCTCGGGATCGCTGGTGAAGACGCGGCCGTGGCTGTCGGTCCACGCGGGCTTGGTGGGCGCGAGGACCGGCGCGTCGAGGTGCTTGGACAGCTGCTGGGCGAAGTCGTTGCTGCCCGCGTCGCAGCCGATCAGGCGGATCGGCTTGCTGCCGTCGTAGCCGGCGCGGCGGAGCATGTCCGCGTACTCGGCCGGGGTGTAGTCGTGGCCGCCGATGCGGGCCCGGCCGTCCGGGGTGACGTGGACGTCGGCGGTGAAGTAGCGCGGGTCTTCGGGGACCCGGTGCGGCAGGTCGCCCATGTCCTTGTCGCCGCCGTGGTGCGACACACCGGCCGGAGTGGACTCCGCGTGCCTGGCGTGCGCCTCCTCCGGGCTCGGCCGGTCCGCCGGCGGGGCGTCGTGGTCGCGGTGGTCGGGGCTGCCGGGGTCGCCGTCGTGCGGCTTGTCCGGGGTGCCGTCGTGCGGCTTGCCGCCGTCCGGGGTGTGGTGGGGCGCGTCGGTGTCGGCGCGGTGGGGCGCCTCGGCCCTGTCGGGGCCGCGGTGGCGAGCGCCGTCCGGGGTGTGCGGGCGCGAGCCGTCGGGACGCGAGCCGTCGGGACGCGAGCCGTCTGGGCGTGTTCCGTCCGGGCGGTTGCCGGGTCCGCTGCCGTCCGGGCGGGACGGGCTGTCGGGCCGGTGCGGCGCGTCCGGACGGTTCGGGGCGTCCGGACGTGACGGGCCGCCATGCGGGTTGTCCGGGCGGAACGGCGAGTTCGGGGTGTGTGGAGCGTTCGGCGCGTGCGGCGTGTTGGGGCCACCGTGAGGTGCGTTCGGGCTGTGAGGTGCGTTCGGCGCGTCCGCGCGGGAAGGCACGAAGGGACCGTTGTGCGGTGCGTGAGGCCGTGACGGCACGTCGGTACGAGATGACGGCGTGGTCCCGCCGTGCGGCCCGTCGGGACGCATCGGGCCGTTCGGGCCACCGTGGGGCGTGTTGGGGCCGTGCGGCGTGTTGGGTCCGCCGAACGGGCCGGTGTGCGGCGCGTTCGGTGCGGACGACTGCGGGCGCATCGGGGCGTCGGCGCGGGGAGCGTTCGGCGCGGAGGGGGAGTGCGGGGCCGAGGGAGCGTGGGGCGTTCCCGCGGACGGGATGTGCGTCGGCGGCATGTTCGGTGCCGACGGGGCGTGCGGAGCTGACGGGGCGTGCGGGGCGGCTGCCGAAGGGGCCGTGGCGCGGCTCGGGGGAGTCGCGTCGGGACGGCCCGCGTTCGGGGCGCCGCCGGTCGACGGGCTGTGCGGGGTGCCGGCCGAAGGCGCGTGCGGCATTCCGCCGGACGGAGCGCCACCCGAAGGCATGCCACCCGAAGGCATGCCACCCGAAGGCGACGAGGGCATCGACGGCGACGACGGCATGGACGGCGACGACGGCATGGACGGCGCGGAGGGCATCGACGGCGCGGAGGGCGCCGACGGGCGGGCCGGGGCGTCGGCCCGCGCCGCGGAGGTGGACGTGTCGGGGGTGCGCGGGGCCGGGGCACCCGTGCCCAGGTCGCCGCGGCTGCCCGGAGTGCCGGTCCAGCCCTGGCCTCCGGTCGCCGGACGGCCCGCCGCGGGCGACGACGGGGCGTTGCCGCCCGCGTTCGGCGCGCCACCGCCCACCGGGCCCGCCTGGGCCGGCGTGGCGGACGGGGAGCCGTCCGGGGTGCGGGCGGGGGCTTGCGGCGCGTCCAGGCGGGACGGGGCCTCCGGAGGAGCCACCGACGACTGGACGGTCTGACCCGTGTTGCGGGCGGGCGCCGGGGCGTCCGGGGTCGAGGACGGGCCGCCGGTCTGCGGCGAGCCCGGGCCAGGGGACGCGGAGCTGTCGGGAGTCCGCGACGCCGACGGGGGCGACGCGGTGTCCGTGTTCCGCGACGGCGACGGGGAGTCGGGACTGGAGCTGTCCGGCGTGCGCGCCGACGAGGGAGCCGCGGACGACGGCGACGAGCTGTCCGGGGTCCGCGACGGCGAAGGCGCGTCGGGCGAAGACGACGACGGCGAAGACGACGACGGCGAAGACGGTGAGGACGACGAAGGCGAACTGTCCGGAGAGGACGGTGACGATGGTGACGACGAGGACGGCGAAGACGAGGGTGACGAGGACGGCGACGACGGCGAACTGTCCGGAGTGGACGACGAGGGCGAGCCGTCGGGCGAGGACGGCGAGCCCCCGCGGCCACCGGAAGGCGTCAGGTCCGGCACGTCGGTGCGGTGGATCAACCCGCCGGGCTTGATGGACTTCGTCGAGATCACGTCGAGCCCGGTCACCTTGCCGACCAGCTTGCCGACGACCTTCATGATCTTCGTGAAGATCTCCACCAGCCGGCCCAGCAGCGGCGAGACCTTCTTGATCGTCTTGATGAGCTTCTGGATCAGCTCGCCGATGCGGGCCGCCCACTTCGAGATCGCCGTCACTGCCTGCGCCACGATCACCGGCGTGCCGAAACCGAGCGTGAAGACGGCCTCCAGCACCCACGTGATCAGCTTCGCGACCAGGTCGGCGATGAGGTCGCGCACCATCTCGCGCACGAACCCGACGACCATGCCCATCACGCCGACGACGGTGCCGACCGAGCCCGCGGCGGACGCCGCGCCGGACAACGCGTCGAGCTGCTCGCCGGCCGCGGCGCGGTAGGCGTCACCGGCCGCGCCGGTCCACGACGTGGTCTGGTCGACGGCCGCCTTGTAGTCGGCCGCGACCTTGCCCAGCTCCTGCGAGACGTTGCCCCACGTCGTCGAGTACGACTCGATCACGGGCGGGTCGCCCGCGAGCCAGTCCAGCGCTTCCTTCAGCGGCTGCATGTGCTCCATCAGGAACGAGGCCGCGGAGGACAGCAGCGTGCCGAACGGGTCGATCGCCATCGACGCCGCGTCGGCGGCCAGGCCGACGACGCCGAGGCCGCCCTCGATCCAGCTGCCCTCGGAGATGCCCTTGTAGGCGTCCACCGCGGAGTCGGCGATGGAGAAGCCGGTCGCCCAGCCGTTGTCACCGGTGCCGGCGTTGAAGAAGCCCGACGGCTCGGCCGGGGCCTGCGCCACCAGCGGGTTCGGTGAGGACATCAGAAGCCGCCCTTCAGGGTGTTGGCGATCTGGTCCTCGACCTCTTGGTAGTGCTTCGCGGTCTCGGTGACCTTCTTGGCGGTGGCGCTCATCGCTTCCGACACGCCCTTCAACGCATCCATGCCCCACTGCTCAACGGGGTCGAGCAACATGCGGAACGGCTGGCAGATGATCCCGTACGCGTCGGTCGGCATCGACACGGTGTTCGCCGCGTCCACTGCCCCCTGCAACCGCCCTTGCAGGCCCTCCAAGGCCTTGGCGTGCGCTTCCAGCACGTCCGAGGTGACGTGGAAACCACCGGAAGTCATCGAACCCCCTCAGTTCGGGCAGCGGACAGGAAGATCAGGTGAGCACGGACTCCCCGCCGAAGTCGTCGTCGTCGTCCGGTCGCGGACGGCGGCGAGGCGGCGGAGGCGGCGTCGGCCTGGCGGGTGGGGGCGCGTCGTCCTCGACCCGGAAGTTGATCTCGTTGCGGTCGTACGGCGTGCGGGTCGGTTCCTCCGCGGGAGGGGCCGGGAAGTTCTTCTTCGCTTCGGCGAACAGCACGTTGGCGGTCTCGTCCTGCGTGCCGATGGTCTCGGCCATCGCCTCCTGCAGCAGCTCGGGGATCCGGGACTGCGCGCGTTGCAGCAGCTTCATGATCTCGCCGCTGATCTCGGACATGCGCTTGCCGGCGGCCGACTCGGCGATGACGAGGTTCTGCAGGATGCCGTTGGACCCGACCAGGATCTCGATGGAACCGTCCGACGACCGCTCGGAGATCGTCATCCCCTGCACGCGCGTCGCCATCTCCTGGTAGCGGGCGGCGCGCTCCTGGATGTTCTGGTTCCAGTTCGCGAGCATCTGCTCGGATCCGGCGATGTCCTCGGGCACCGGTGCTTCCCTTCCCCAACTGCGGCGGACTCAAAGGATGACGCAGCCGGATCCGATCTCGTTCCACCCTCGGGTCAAATCGGCCGCGCAGACCAGCGGCGTTCCACTGAACGGGTCAGTGGAACGCCGCTGGTGCCGACGTTCTAGTTCACGCCGAGCAGGTCGACGACGAAGATCAACGTCTCGTTGGGCTTGATCACGCCACCGGCGCCGCGCGCGCCGTAGCCGAGGTGCGGCGGGATGACCAGCTTGCGGCGGCCGCCGACCTTCATGCCCTGGACGCCCTGGTCCCAGCCCGCGATGACGCGACCGCCACCGAGGGGGAACTGGAACGCCTCGCCGCGGTCCCAGGAGGCGTCGAACTGCTCACCGGTCGAGTGCGAGACACCGACGTAGTGCACGGACACGAACTGACCGGCCGTGGCCTCCGGACCGTCGCCGACGGTGATGTCCTCGATCAGCAGGTCGGCGGGCGCCGGGCCGTCGTGCGGGTCGACCTCAGGCTTCGTGGGGGCCATCAGAACTTCCTTCCGGAACGGGATTGTTCGCGTTCGATCCAATCACGCGCGTGCGGGAACGGCCGAATGGCCTACGCGGACCGCCCCGGCCGGTCCCGGACGCCCTCGACGCCGCGTCCGCACCTGCGCGGGTCCAGGAACGAATGGCAGGGAGGAGCAACCTTTCCCGGCCTCGCCTACGTCCTGGTGGCATGAACGGCAGAAAGCTGTTGGCCGGTTCCGTCGTGCTGGCGGTCGCCGGAGTGAGCGTCAGCTCCGCGGTGAGGGACGACACCCTCGCGCCACCGCCGGTCGCCGGCCACGGACCGGTGCGCCTCGTCGCCTTCGACTCGTGCGACAACGCGGTGGCGGAACTGCGCCGCGCCCTGGCTCCGCACGTCACCGCCTACGGTGTCGGAGGCGGCAACTTCCTCTTCGCCGAAGGCATGGCGGCCGACACGAGTGCCGGTGTCGCGCAGAAGAGCGCGTCCGACATGGGGGCGGCGACTCCGCCCGCGCAGCAACGGGAGCACTCGACGACGAACGTCCACGAGCAGGGCGTCGACGAGCCCGACATCGTGAAGACGGATGGAAAACGCGTCGTCACCATCGCCGGTGGCGAGCTGCGCGTGATCGACGTGGCGAGCCGGGCGATCACCGGCACCGTCGACCTCGGTGAGCGCCGCGCGAGCCAGTTGCTGGTCGCCGGTGACCGCGCGCTGGTGGTCGTCGACAGCGCTGTGCCGGTCGTGAAGCCGACGCGGCCCTCCGGCCGTCCGTCGTTCGCGCCCGTGCCCGGCACCGAGCTGGTCCTCGTCGACCTCGGGGCGCTCAAGGAGATCGGCAGCCTGAAGATCGACGGCTCCTACCTCGACGCGCGTCAGATCGGTGGCACCGCCCGCGTCGTCGTCCGCTCGCAGCCGCGCATCGAGTGGGTGCACCCGGACCGGACGACGAACGAAGCGGGAGCCCTGCGCCGCAACAGGGAGATCCTGCAGAGCGAGCCGATCACGTCGTGGCTGCCGCGCTACGAGCTGGCCGAGAACGGCGCCCGGTCGAGCGGGACGCTCCTCGACTGCGCGAACGTCAGCCGCCCGTCCGCGCCGAGCGCGACCTCGATGCTGACCGTGCTCACGTTCGACCTCTCCGGCCGGCTCGGCACCGGTCAGCCGGTCTCGGTCGTGGCCGACGGCGACACCGTCTACGGCACGGACCGCACCCTCTACATCGCCGACGACCACCGCCTGCTGCCCCAGCACCCCACCAGGCCACCGGTGCGGCGCCCGGTCACCACGGCGATCCACCAGTTCGACATCAGCCAGCCGGGACCGCCGAAGCACGTCGCGTCCGGCGACGTCGGTGGCACGCTGCTCAACCAGTACTCGTTGTCCGAGCACGACGGGATCCTCCGCGTCGCCACGACGACCGGCACCGGCAGGGGGTGCTGCCGGCGGACGCCCGCGGAAGCGCGGGAACAGGTGCGGTCGGAGAGCTTCGTCACGACGTTGCGCCGCGATGGGAACGTGCTCACAGAGGTCGGCCAGGTCGGCGGGCTCGGCAAGGGAGAGCGGATCTACAGCGTCCGCTTCATCGGCAAGATGGGCTACGTCGTCACGTTCCGCCAGACCGACCCGCTCTACACGCTGGACCTGAGCGATCCGGGGCGGCCCCGGGTCCTGGGCGAGCTGAAGATCACCGGCTTCTCCGCGTACCTGCACCCGGCGGGTGACGGCAAGCTGATCGGGGTGGGCCAGGAGGCCACGGAGCGGGGCCGCACCACCGGGACGCAGGTGTCGTTGTTCGACGTCGGCAACCCCGCGTCACCGCAACGGCTCGCGCAGCACCACCTGCCGAACTCGAGCTCCGAGGCCCAGTTCGACCCGCACGCGTTCCTCTACTGGCCGCAGGACGGCACGCTGGTCGTCCCCGTGTGGAGGAACCGGACGGCCTACGAGGCCTCGTCCCTGGTGCTGCGCGTGGAGGGCGACCGGTTGCTCGACGTGGGCCGGATCGTCGAACCGCAGAGCGCCGAACCGCAGAGCCGGAACCACGGAGGCGATCAGCGGCGCACCATCGTGATCGGCGACCAGCTGTGGTCGGTCTCCGCGGCGGGTGTGCAGGTCAACGCCCGCGCCGGGCTGGCGCAGCAGGCCTGGTTGCCGTTCACGCGGTAGCGCGGTCCCCGGTGAGCAGGCGGTGCGACAGCACCGTGCCGCCTGCCATCGCCGCCGGGATCACGACCAGCGCGGCCAGCGGGACCAGGCAGAGCAGGTACGCGGGCACGGCGAACCCGAGCACCATCGCCCGGCGCGTCGCGAGGATCTGCCTGCGCTGCTTGAACGACCGGCCGCGCCGGGTGAACGGGATGCCGGTGAGCTCGATGCCGAGCAGGTAGCCGTTGACGCACACCGCCAGCACCGGCACGACCGTCTGGCCGACCACCGGGATGAAGCCGCAGAGGAACAACGGGATCGCGAACAGGATCGACGTGCCCACCAGCAGGACCGTGCCGCGCAGCCCCACCAGGAACCCGCGCCACCAGCCGACCTGCTCCGCCTCCGGCACGCCGCCGAGCTCGTCCTCGACCTCCTCGGCGATGTACTCGTAGAACGGCCCGCCGATCGTGATCGTGATCGCGGTGAACAGCAGCACGCTCAGGCCGAGCACCACCGCGATCACCGAGATCCCGACGGCGACCTCGACGACGTTGCGCGCGGTCTCGCTCCACGAGTCCGCGAAACCGGTGAGCCACCCGGCGATCGAGTCGATGTGCAGGAACAGCAGCACCCAGCCGGTGATCATCAGCGCGGCGGTGATCACCGCGGGCAGCGCCCCCACGAGCACGCGCTTGGGCGAGCTGAACACGAGCCTGAACCCGCGCAGCAGCAGAGCGGCACCGGCACCGAAGTCCTTGATCACGCGCGCAGGATAGTCGCTGCGGAGCCCTGGTGAGGCGAAGTGGGGTGAACGGGCCGTCGCCGCCGGCCCGCCGGAGCCGGCCCGCGGTGCCGTTGACCGCGTTTCTACTCGGCGGGCGAGGCGATGCAGGCCGTGCCGGCGTGGCGGAACCCGACGCGCTCGTAGACCCGCGCGATCTCCGTGCTGCCCGCCGACAGGAACACCAGCGTCGCGCCCCGCTCCAGGGCGTCGCGCGCCAGTGCGGCGGTGACCGCGCCACCGAGGCCGCGCCGCCGTGCCACCGGCAGCGTGCCGACCCCGGCGATCTCCACGACGTCGCCCGCTCGCTGCGCGGTGCCCACCGCCAGCACGCCCTCACCCGGCAGGTCGGCCACCGCGTGCCGGTGCCGGGTGCTCGCCGGGACGGCGCCCGCCAGCGCGGCGTCGCGTTCCGCCACGCCGGCCTGGCCCGGTGCGGTGCCCGGTGACGAGAACGCGAGCTCCGCGACCACCGCCACCTCGGCCGGCCGGGTGGCGAGGACGCGCACGTGCGGGTGCGGCCGCGGCAACCTCTCGGGATCGAGCACCATCAGCGGTGCCCGGAGCACCTCCAAACCGGCCGACACCGCGATGCCGAGCAGGTCCGGCGTGGTCTCGTGCACCCACTCGAACGCCTCGGGCACCCCGAGCTCGCGCTGCCGCTCCCGCATCCTCACCACGTCGGCGAGCACCGGCCGGCCACCGGGGAACCGCGGCCGCGCGTAGTACGGGTAGCCGTCGCCCGCCTGGACGAACAGCACCAGCTCGCCGTGGTCCTCGACGTGAGATCCCGGTCGGGGCACGGAGTCGTAAAATTCCTCGAGAACGTCCCACACGGCGGATCACGCTAGCTACCTTCGGCGGTATGACCCACCGAGTTTCCCGCCCCGAGCCGTCATGAGGACCCCGGCGGCGCTGGCCGCCCTGCTCCTCGTGCTCACCGGCTGCGCCGACGACGGCGAGGACCGGTTCGCCCGGCCCGGCGCGCCCAGGCAGTCGCCGAGCGGGAAGTTCGTCGCGCACGCCGAGAGTTCCAGCGAGGTGCGGGTCACCGACCGCAACGGCGGTGACGTGTTCCGCAAGTCCTACGAGTACGCGACGAGCTCCCGCGCCGACGGCATCGGTGTGGTGTGGCTCTCCCAGCGGGACCAGCTCTGGGTGCTCGTCCCCGGCGACACGAGCGAGCGCGTCGAAGCGGGGCCGGACGGCGTGTGGACCGCCGTCGAGGCCGAGCTACCCCGGGAGATCACGCGGCTCGGGTGAGGGGTCCTTCTCGCCCTGCGCGATCCGCCTGCCGCGCTCCAGCTCCGCGTCGAACTCGGCGCCGAGCAGCACGGCGATGTTCGAGATCCACAGCCACACCAGGAAGACGATCACACCACCGAGTGAGCCGTAGGTCTTGTTGTAGGACGCGAAGTTCGCCACGTAGAGCGCGAAACCGACCGTCGCGAGCACCCACAGCACGATCGCGAGCAGGCTGCCGGGGCTGACCCAGCGGAAGCCGGGCTGCCGGACGTTCGGCGCGGCCCAGTACAGGACCGCGAACGCCAGGCTCACGAGCAGCAGGATGACCGGCCACTTCACGATGTCCCACACGGTGACGACCGTGTCGCCGAGCCCGATCGCGTTGCCGACCGCGTCCGCGACCCCGCCCGTCAGCACGAGCGCGCCGAGCGTGAGCGACACGAGCACGACCGACCCGATCGTCAGCAGCAGCCGCAGCGGCACCGTCTTCCAGAACGGCCGGCCTTCCTCGACGTCGTAGACGGCGTTGCACGCCCGCATGAACGCGCCGAGGTAACCCGACGCGGTCCACAGCGCGGTGAGCAGACCGACGATGCCGAGCAGGCTGGCGGCGTTCTGACTCTTCTGAAGTTCCTGGATCGACGACTTGACCAGCGCCCCGGCCTCACCGGGGGCGACCTGGTCGACGTACTTCAGCAGCTCCTGCGTCGTCGTGTCGCCGAGCAGGGCGAGCACGGATGTCAGCACGATGATGCCGGGGAACAGCGACAGCACCGCGTAGTAGGTCAGCGCCGCTGCCCAGTCCGTCAGGTTGTCGTCGTTGAACTCCTTGACTGTGCGTTTGAGAACACCCCACCAGTCACCCTTCGACAACCTGGTGGGGCTTTTGACTGTTTCACCTGCGGGCACGGCGTCGGCTCCAAGAACGGTTGCCCGTACCCACGCCTGCGAGGTGCAGGGCGGTGAGCAGCAGGCCCAGGGTCACGAGAGTGCTGCCGGTGACCACGTCACCGAGCGAGACGTTGGCGAGGTCGAACAACAGGGCGAGACCGAACGCCACAGCGGCGGCTAATGCCAGCACGTGCACCTCCTCGATTGGTGAGCTGCGGATACCCGTTTCGTTGCGCGGGAATCACACCGATCGGAGCAACGGTCGTGTCATGATCCGCGCCATGGACGTCCAGCGCTGGCAAGCGGCCGCGGTTCCGTGGTGGGTGACCAAGGTCGGGCTCGTCGGTGGCTGGATCGTGGCCTTCTACTTCGCCGCGAGCGGGGGCGAGGCGCCGTGCACGACCGCGCACCCGTGTGTGCCGGATCCGCTGTTCGCCCTCGCGGTGGTGCCGTTGCTGGCCACGCCGTTGCTGTTGGCGTTCGGCCGGGTGCTCACCGGCTGCGGGATGGGCGTGCTGTTCGGCGTGCTGGACGTCGCGCTCGACGGCAGTGCGACGGCCAACGTCGCATTCGGACTGCACGCCGGTGCGTGCGCGGCGGTGGCGGCGTGGACCCTCAGGTCCCGCGCGGACCAGCACGACGCGGCGGGAACGACGCTCGTCTCGCTGCCGGACGTGCCGCCGCAACGCGGAGTTCTGCGGATGGTCGCCGTGCTGCTGGTGCTCTTCGGCTTCCTGACGTTCGTGCAGTACGACCTCACCAGCGGTGAGATCGAGCAGCACGAGGCGAGGGCCAGCCGGGTCGAGGCCGAGGTCGTCGAGATCAAGAACACCTACGAGGTCTGGGTGGAGCTGCCGGACCGGCAACGCGCCGGCTTCGAACCGCTCGCGCCGGAGAGCTACCAGGTCGGCGACGCGGTCCCGGTGCTGGCGGACGGCGACTGGGTGCGGATGGCGAACGAACCCGAGGACGTCACGTGGTGGCTCACGCTCGGTGGCGCGGCCGTGTTCCTCGCGGTCATGCTTGCCGCGCGGGAACGCCGCCGCCGCGCGTTGTGGAGCGGACCGGTGAAGGCGGTCCGGCTGCAGGCGGTCCCGGTGGGCGCGCGGCGGGTCCTGTTGCGGCACAACGGGGAGAACATCGCCACCGTCGCGACGCTCGCCGACCTCGGGCTGGAGGAGCCGCTCTACCACGACACCGAGCAGTTCGGCCGGGTGTGGCGCGGCGAGGAGGACCCGCCGGTGCGGCTCGACCCGCCGGAGGTCCTCGTCGCCGGGGAGTGGCACCACGGTGGCCAGGTCGCGGTGCTCGTCGAGGGCGAGGTCGTCGCGACCAGCACGCTGAGCAGGGTGCGTTCGCGCCACACGGTCCACAGTGCCCACCTGCCGGGCGAACCGGTCACCGCCGGCACGCCGGTCGACCTGCCCCACGCGGTGTGGCCGGGGGACCGGCGGCGGACCGAGGGCGTGCTGCTGCTGTTCGCCGCCGCCGGTGCGCTGATCGCGATGAAGCACTACCCGGACCTGTTCGTGCTCGGTTTCATCGGCGTGCAGTGCGTGCTGTCGGCGGTGACGCGGTTCCAGCCGATGCTGCGCCTGGACCACCGCTCGGTCGTGCTCTACACCGGCGTCTGGACGTACCGCGTGCCGTGGGCGCAGGTGCACGGCGTCCGCAGGAGCGGTCCACAGCTCATGATCGCGTTCGGCCCGCACGGCGACGTGCTCACGACGCCGCACCTGCCGGACAGGCAGGCCGGCGAGAAGGTGATGTGGGCACGAGCCCGCTCGTTGCTCGCCGAGCAGCCCGGCGAGCGCGTGACCCGCAAGCTCAACGTCAGCGTCTTCGCCGGGCTGGCCTACGTCGGGCTGGTGCTGTTCACCTGAGCCGCGCCACCGCCTTCAGCAACCGGTCCACATCGGACTCGTCGGTGTACGGGCCGATGCCCGCCCGCACCGCGCCCTTGTCGCCCAGGCCGAGCCACCGCGAGCACTCGATCGCGTAGAAGTGCCCGGCGGGCGCGTTCACGCCCTCGGCGCCGAGCCTGCGGTACACCTCGGCCGGCTCCAGGCCGTCGACGGAGAACAGCACGGTCGGCGTGCGCGACGAGGCCTTGCTGTAGATGCGCACGCCGAGCTCCCGCAGCCCGTCCTCCATCCGCTCGCGCAACGCGAGCTCGTGCTCCTCCAGACCGTCCAGCGACCGCATGAACTCCACCGCCGCGGTCGTGCCCGCCAGCAGCTCGTAGGGCAACGTGCCCAGCTCGAACCGTTCCGGCACGGCGTTGGTCGACGGCAGCAGCTTGTCCGGGCGCAACGTCTCCAGCAGCTCCGGCGCCGCCGCCAGCACGCCGAGGTGCGGGCCGAGGAACTTGTACGGCGAGCACACGAAGAAGTCCGCGCCCATCGCCTCGACGTCGACCGGCACGTGCGGTGTGTAGTGCACGCCGTCGACGTAGACGAACGCCGCGGCCTCGTGTGCCGCCGCCGCGATCGTCGCCACGTCCGGACGCGTGCCCAGCAGGTTCGACGCCGCCGTGATCGCGACGACGCGGGTGCGGTCGGACAGCAGGTCCGTCACCGCCTTGACGGGCAGCTCACCGGTCGTCCGGTCGAACGGCGCCCACCGCACCGTGGCCCGCGCCGCCTCGGCCGCCTGCACCCACGGCCGCACGTTGGCGTCGTGGTCGAGCCTGGTCACGACGATCTCGTCACCCGGCCGCCAGTTCTTCGCGAGCGTGCGGGAGAAGTCGTAGGTGAGCTGGGTCATGCTGCGGCCGAACACGATGCTGCCGGCGTTGAGGAACTCCGACATCGTGCCGCGCGCTCTCCGCACGATCTCCTCGGCGCGGCGTTCGGCGGCCGTGACCCAGCCGCGGTTCGACACCGCCGAGGTCAGCGCCTCGCGGACGGCCTCGCCGACGACGTCGGGCACCTGCGCACCGCCGGGTCCGTCGAAGTGCGCGGCGCCCTCGCGCAGAGCGGGGAAGTGGGCGCGGACTCGGGCGACGTCGTAGACCATGCCCTCATGGTGCGGGAGCACCCACGAATCCGGAAAGGATCAACCGGAGGGTCGTCACCTGTTCGTTCGCGTCGAAGTCCGGGTCGACCAGCCTGCCGAAGAGGCCGTCGACGAGCCCCTGCGCCCAGGTCGCCGCCGTCCGCGCGCTCACGGGGAGGGCGATCTGGCCTGCGTCGTGGGCCTGCCGCAGCAACGCGGCCAGCTCGTCGCGCACGACCAGCTCGTTGCGGGCGAGGAGGTCCCACAGCTCCTGGTCCCGGCTCGCCTGCGCGACGACCTCCAGCACCAGCCCGGCGACCGACCGGTCCAGCGCGGGCGCGCACAGGTGGTCGACGACCAGCAGGACGCCGTCCCACGGGCTCAGCTCGCGGGCGCGGGCGAACACCTCCGCGTTGTCCTGGCCGTCCTGCTCGAAGATCTCGCGGAAGATCGCCCGCTTGGTGGGGAAGTAGTGGAACAGGCTGCCCGTGCTGATGTCGGCGGCCTTGCAGATGTCCGCGACGGTCGTGCGCTCGAACCCCTTCCGCGCGAACAGGACCGCCGCGGTGTCGGTGATGTGCCGCTTCTTCTCCGCGTGCTTGGCCGGGTCTACCGTTCGCACCTGTAGTACTGCCTCTTCTTCTCGTCCCGCACGGCGACTCCGCGTTTGCGGATCTCCCGAGCCAATTCTGCGGCCTCCTCGTGCTCGTACTTCGCAATGGCCTTCCTGCGGGCCGTGAACAGCGCGTTGACCTCAGCCGGCAGTTCGGGCGCATGCTCGACCCACATCCTGAACTCGCTCGCGAACGGGTCCGTGGCGCGCCACCGGTAGCCCTGCGAGGTGAACGCCCGTTCCAGCCGGTCGCGGCTGAGGTCCGACCTCTCCCTGGCCAGCTCGGCACCGCTCGGCGACAGCAGCACCAGGTGCTTGCCGTCGGTGAACGCCGACTCGACCCGGTGGCGCTCGAACTCGAACCTCTTGTCGTCCTTGTGCAGCGCGACGCGGTCGGGGGAGACGTCGACCGACAGCATGTCCGCGGCCCACAACGCCGCGAGCACGAGCCCGGCGGCCGCGCCGACGCCGAGCGCCGCGATCGTCACCCACGGCTCGGGGATGTCCGTGACCAGCTCGAACACTTCCTGGAACGGGAACCAGCCCAGCGTCGTGACCCAGCCCGACGCCAGCTTGAGCCCCCACACCGCCGCGGCTCCCACGGCCGGGCAGAGCACCCAGATGCCGTACCGGACCGCCGCGGCCTCCTGCACAGTCGTCATGGGCAGCAATAATAGACCGAGCGCTCGGTTTATCGGTGCGGTTCTCGCTGACGCGGGTCGTTGAGGACGGTTGTTGTCCGCAAGCGGTCGTACGGTCACCGGCATGGACTGGAACAAGCAGGTGACGGACCAGCTCGACTGGCACTGGCGGAGGCAGCTGCGGCCGCGGCTGGAAGGGCTGACCGACGACGAGTACTTCTGGGAGCCCGTCCCCGACGTCTGGACGATCCGGCGGGACAACGCGATCGACTGGGAGCACCCGGCGCCCCAGCCCGTCCCGGTCACCACCATCGCGTGGCGGATGGCGCACATCACCGTGGGCGTGTTCGCCATGCGCTCGGCGTCGCACTTCGGCGGCCCACCGGCCGACTACTCGACCTGGCGGTACGCGATGACCGCGGACGAGGCGCTCAAGCAGCTCGACGACGCCTACGAGACTTGGATGGCCGGCGCGCGCAAGGCCGACCTCTCGCTTCCCGTCGGACCGGCGGAGGGGCCGTTCGCGGAGGAGCCGATGGCGACCCTGGTGTTGCACATCAACCGAGAGGTGATCCACCACGGCGCGGAGATCTCGCTGCTCCGAGATCTGTTTCTGAGGGAGAGCAAGTCACTCTGAAGTGCCTACTTTCCAAGAGTTGGCGCTAACTGCAAGATGGTGCCCATCGGAACTTCGAAGGGGATCATCATGCGAGTCATCACGCAGAAGGCAGTGGGGGACGCGTCCGTCCTGGAGGTCGCCGAGGCCGAACGCCCGGCGCCGGAACCGGGCCAGGTGCTGGTCAAGATCGGCGCGGCCGGTGTGAACCCGATCGACACCTACATCCGCGGCGGTGGGTTCCCCGCGCTGGGCGAGCCGCCGTTCACACTGGGCTGGGACCTCGCGGGCACCGTCGAGCAGCTCGGCGAGGGCGTCAGCGGGTTCGCGCTCGGTGACGAGGTGTACGGGCTGCTCACCTTTCCCGGCACCGGTGGCGGCTACGCCGAGTACGCCGTGGCGGAGGCCGCCGATCTGGCGCCGCGGCCCTCCTGGCTGACCGTCGAGCAGGCCGGTGCCGCGCCGATGGTGGCGCTGACGGCCTGGCAGGCGCTCGTCGGCCGGGGTGGCGTGGCGGAGGGGCAGCGCGTGCTCGTCCACGCGGCGGCCGGCGGTGTCGGGCACGTCGCGGTGCAGATCGCCAAGGCGCGGGGCGCGCACGTGATCGGCACGGCGTCGGCGGCCAAGCACGACTTCCTGCGCTCCCTGGGCGTGGACGAGGTCATCGACTACCGGCACCGGGACTTCACCGAGATCGACCCGGTCGACGTGGTGCTCGACACGGTGGGCGGCGACTACGCCGAGCGGTCCGCACGAGTGCTCAAGCCCGGCGGGGTGCTCGTGTCGATCATCCCGGGCAACCCGGGTTTTGACGTTGACCGAGCCGCCGCGCTCGGCGTCCGGTTCGAGCTCTTCGCGAACGTCACCGCATCCGGCGCGGACCTCGCCGCGTTGCCGCAGCTCAAGGTGCAGATCGACCACGTCGTGCCGCTCGCGGAGGCGGCGAAGGCCCACGAGCTCGTCGAGTCGGGCCGCACCACCGGCAAGGTCGTCCTGGTGCCGTGACGCCTTGAGGCCGTGGCATCGCGTTAACCGCCCGTTGACCATGGGCCTCGATCGTGTGCTCAATATCCACACGATCGGGGAGGGCATATGGCGCGGTGGAGTCCACTGGCATTAGTCGTCGGTCTGTTGGCGGCGGTCGGCCTGTACGGGTCGACCGCCGCTTCCGCAGCAGCTCCGCTCACCGTTGCCCAGGCGGCCAGCCAGCAGAACGGGGCGTCGGCGACCGTCCGGGGGTACGTCGTCGGTCAGCCCACGGCCACGACCACAGTCATCCGTTCGGGTTTTCCGAACGACTACGCGCTCGCGCTGGCCGACTCCCCGGCCGAGACCGGCACCTCGCGCATGGTCTACGTGCAGATCCCGTCGGCGTTCCGCACGTCGTGGGGGCTGAGGTCCACCCCGTCGTTGCTGGGCAGGCAGATCGACGTGACGGGCTCGTTGACCGCGTACTTCGCGCACGCCGGTCTCACCTCGGCGACGGCTTTCGCGTTCGCTGGCACAACAACGCCACCCACGACCACCACCACCACCACGACCGCCACCACGACCACTGCGCCCCCACCCGTTGGTGACTACTACGCGGCGGCCGCCGGCAAGACCGGTCCGGCGCTGAAGACGGCGTTGCACGGCATCATCCGCAACCAGACCAAGCTGAGCTACGACCAGGTCTGGGAGGCGCTCAAGCTCACCGACCAGGACCCGGCCAACGCGGCGAACGTGATCCTGCTCTACAGCGGCCGTTCGCAGTCGAAGTCGCTGAACGGCGGCGACCCGGACGACTGGAACCGCGAGCACGTCTGGGCCAAGTCGCACGGTGACTTCGGCACCGCCACCGGTCCCGGCACGGACGTCCACCACCTGCGGCCCGAGGACGTGTCGGTCAACGCAGACCGCGGCAACAAGGACTTCGACAACGGCGGCACCGCACGGTCCGAAGCGCCGGGCAACTACGGCGACGCCGACTCGTGGGAGCCGCGCAACGCCGTGAAGGGCGACGTCGCGCGCATGCTCTTCTACATGGCCGTGCGCTACGAGGGCACCGACGGCTTCGCGAACCTGGAACTCAACAACTCGGTGTCCAACGGCACCGCGCCGTACCACGGCAAGCTCCCGGTCCTGCTGCAGTGGCACCAGCAGGACCCGCCGGACGCGTTCGAGAAGCGGCGCAACCAGGTGATCTACGACAGCTTCCAGCGCAACCGCAACCCGTTCATCGACCACCCGGAGTGGGTCGCCGCTATCTGGAGCTGAGCCGTTCGAGGAAGGGGCGCTGCGCGGAGACGATCTTCGCGCTCGCCTCCTCCAGGGTCATCCAGGCGACCCTGTCGACCTCCGGGAACGTCTTCTTCCGGCCGGACTTCGGCGGCCACTCCATCTCGAACGTGCCGGGGACGACCGTCCCGGGGTCGAGGTCGCCCTCCAGCGCCCAGACCGCGATGACCTTCCCGGAGCCCTTGGCCTCGCCCAGCGGGACCAGCTCACCGGGCGGCACCGGCAGCCCCAGTTCCTCCTCGAACTCGCGGCGCGCGGCGTCCTCCGGCGTCTCGTCGTCGGTGTGCTCGCCCTTCGGCACGGACCACGCGCCGGCGTCCTTGCGGGCCCAGAACGGGCCGCCCATGTGCCCGAGGAGCACCTCGAGGTGCGGGGTTCGTCTGAAGAGCAGGATTCCGGCGGACCGTCTCATACTGTCCAGCATGGCGGACTGGGTCCTGCACGTGGACCTCGACCAGTTCATCGCGGCGGTCGAGGTCCTGCGCGATCCGTCGCTGCGCGGCAGACCGGTCGTCGTGGGCGGCAACGGCGACCCCACCGAACGCGCCGTCGTGGCCACCGCCTCCTACGAGGCGCGCGAGTTCGGCGTGCGGTCCGGGATGCCGCTGCGGACCGCGGCCAGGAAGCTGCCGGACGCGGTGTTCCTGCCGGCGGACCACGCGCTGTACGAGGCGGCGTCGGCCGACGTCATGGCGGTGCTGCGGTCGTTCCCCGTCGTCGTCGAGGTGATGGGCTGGGACGAGGCGTTCGTGGGCGCCTCGGTCGACGATCCGGTGGCGCTGGCCCGCTCGGTGCAGGCGGCGGTGCTGGCCGGGACCGGTCTGCACTGCTCGGTGGGCATCGGCGACAACAAGCTGCGCGCCAAGATCGCGACCGGCTTCGGCAAGCCCGCCGGGGTGTTCGAGCTGACCAGGGCGAACTGGGTCGAGGTGATGGGCCACCGGCCGACGTCCGCGCTGTGGGGGATCGGCGCGAAGACCGAGCGCAAGCTCCGCGAGCTGGGCATCGCGACCGTGACGGACCTGGCGGCCGCGTCCGCCGACGAGCTGGCGGCCCGCTTCGGCCCGCGGATGGGTCCGTACTACCGGACGCTCGCCCTGGGTGCGGGCGACACGGTCGTGAGCGCGACACCGTGGGTCGTGAAGTCCCGAAGCCACGAGAGGACCTTCCAGCAGGACCTCGCCGCACCGGAGGACATCCGGCGCGAGGTCGTGGCGCTGGCCCACCGGGTGGCGCTCGACGTGGCCGCCGAGGGACGCCCGGCGGTGCGCGTGGGCGTGAAGGTGCGGTTCGCGCCGTTCTTCACGAACGTGCGCGCGATGAAGCTGCCCGCGCCGACGTCCTCGGCGGCCGAGCTCGCGGCGGCCGCGCTGGTCGTGCTGGAGCGGTTCGAGCTCAGCCGTCCCGTGCGCCTTCTGGGCGTGCGTGCGGAATTCTCCGACGGAGGTGTCGAACCGAGGGGGCCTTCTTCGACGTATCACTGAGTAGACGTTCCACCGTCAGGAGAAGAAAATGACCACCTCACCGCTCACACACCGGGACCGCGCAGTTCTCAGAGCCGTCGCCGACGGCCGTTGCGAGATCACCGGAAGCTCATTGCTCGTCGACGGCCTGTGCTGCGCCGACCAGTTCGTCGGACCGCGGCTGACCTCCGCGGGCCTGATCAGTGCCTGCCCCGGTCCCGCCGCGCTGACCAGCGCCGGCTACGAGGTCCTCTCCGCCGCCTGATCCCGGCCGTCGCCATTTTCGCGGAAGACCGACATCGGGTACCCGTTCATGGACCGATAGCGCCCCTGCGGGGTTCGGTGCGGTTCCGCGGCGAGGCTTGATCCTTTCTGTCGCGCTTTCTTCGCCCTCCTTCTCGAATGATGTGCTGGTAGCTGCCCACGCTCGAGGAATGTCGATCGCGAGTTCCTGTTGTGGTTCCGGCGCCTTCGCGGGTCTCGCGGCCGCCGAAATCCTCTGGCCGGGACGCGGATCATGGTGGGCATGGGTGTCTTGGCGCGGGTACTGCGATCGATCGGCGGCGAGGACGCGCTGGACCGGCTCGCAGCGTTGCCCGGCAGCGACCTCACCAGCGTGCTGCTCGCGCTCATGCGACGCCGGGCGGGCGCGTTGTCCGGGGCGGACGTGTTGCGGCAGTACCGTTCCGACCGGTTCGTGGCGCCGTCGGAGGTGCCGTTCGAGGTGGTGCGAGCGGCGGAGGACCGGCTGCTGGCCGCGCTGCCGCCGTCGTTCTCCGTGCTGGGACTCGCGCCCGTGGCGCCACTGGGGACGTGCTCGGCCGTGGCCGAGGTGGACCAGAACAACGTGGTGTCGACCATCCGCGGCACCGAGGTCGCGGCCGACCCGACCAACGCGCTGGCGCTCGAAGCCGCCGTGCGCAGGCAGTCCGGTCCTGGCGACGTGCGGCTCGCCGCCGTGCAGCGCGTGGTGCGAGCCCAGCTCTTCGGCGGTGCCGGGCGGTTCGCGCACTTCACGTTGTTCGCCGCCGTGTCGGCCGGCCGGGACCGCGGCTCGCTCGCCTTCGAGCGCGAGCACTTCGCCGAGCACCTCTCGTTCCTGCGTTCCGCGTGCGGCGACGTCGAGGTGCGCGTCACCGTGCTCGACCCGCGGTTCGAGGCGGTGCGGGGTGACCTGCCCACCGACCCGTCGCGGCGCACCGGCTACTACCAGGGCCTGTGCTTCAAGGTGTACCGCGACGGCGTGGAGATCGGCGACGGCGGTTTCGTCGACTGGACGCGGCGGCTGACCGGCAACCGCAAGGAGCGGCTGCTGATCAGCGGCATCGGCGTCGACCGCTTCGCGACGCCCGATCAGCTCCCGGCGTAGCGCCTGCGCAGTTCTTCTTCCCGGTCGGAAGGCCAGGGGCAGCGGATCTCGCCCTGCGTGGCCGCGAAGAACAGCTCCAAGTGCACGTGCCAGGCCGCGAGCGCCTCAGGGCCGTGCGCGTTCTCCTGCAGAAGCGTGACCGTGGTGCCTTGCAGCGGCACGTGGTCGAACTCCCAGCGCACCACACCACGGGGCTCACCGTCCTGGAGCCACTCGTACTCCAGCAGGCGCGGTGCGTCGGACCTCACGACCCGGCCCGGCTCCAGTCCGGGGTGCGCGGCGCGCGTCGGCACGCCGTCCTCGCTGCCCTCGGTGAGGACCTGCCAGACGTCGTCCAGCGGAGTCCAGACCAGGTCGCGGACGAACCGGACCCCGCCCGGCCCGTCGGTGCCCTCGTCGAGGCCGAACTCCCGCACGTAGTGCTCGATGCGCGCCAGCCAGTCCCGCGGCGCCTGGAACTCCACGCCGTCGACGTGGGCCACGAGCGCGTCGAGGCAGGTGATCCAGCCGGGGGCGTCGCGGCCGGCGGTCAGCCTGGTCGTGACGACCGCGGTGAACACCAGCAGGCAGCCCTGGTCGCGGGGCAGGACCTCGAAGCGCAGCACGTCGTCGATCCAGCGGAAGGCGAACACCCTGGGCGGGTCGCACTCGAGCACCTCGCCCTCGCCGCCGTCGGCGTCGACCGGCGCCGCCTCCGGGAACGTGAAGCGCATCTTCCGCCCGTCGACCTCGACCTCGGCCGGGAACCAGTGCCTCATCTCGGCGGGATCGGTGACGACCCGCCAGACCTTCTCCGGCGAGTGCCGCAGTTCGCGCTCGAAGCGCAGGACGGGCTTGCCCTCGATCATCCGCAGTTCGACGTCCACGGGTCAGTCCCCTTCGATCTCGTCGAGTCGTCGTTCCAGTGCGTCCAGGCTCTGCTTCCACAACCGCCGGTAGGGCGCGAGCCAGGCGTCGATCTCCGCCAGTGGGCCGGGGGAGAGCCGGTACCAGCGCCGTTGGGCGTCGGTGCGCACCTCGACGAGACCGGCCTCGCGCAACACCCTGAGGTGCTTCGAGACGGTCGGCTGGGTGAGCGTCAGCCGGTCGACGAGGTAGCCGACCGGCCGCTCCCGCTCACGCAGCAGGTCGAGGATCTCCCGGCGACTCGGATCCGCCAGCACGGCGAACGTAGATGCCATGGTGGCAATATAGCTCGAAGTGCATATAGGTGTCGACCTCAGTCGGCGAGGCGGATGGCGACCTCCGTGGCCCACTTGCTCTGGTCCGGCTCCACGGCGGGGTCGGTGAAGTAGGTCTCGACGCGGGCACCCCACCTGTCGCCGTCGCGGTCGAACCGCACGGTCTTGGCGAGGATCCGGTCGGTGACGGCGGCCAGCCCGTCCGGGCTGCCCTCGTGCAGCGCCACCACGTACTGCCCGGCGGGCAGCGTCGAGGTGAACACCTCGCCGTCGCCGACGACCCCGGCGATGGTCGGGATCCCGGCCTCCACCTCGAACTCCTCGCCCGTGACGCGCAGGTACCGCAGGAACGGCGCGCCGAGAACCGGTAACTCGCGGTCGGCCAGCCACTGCATGACCTCGGGGAAGCGGTCGGCGATCGTCCCGAACGCCTCCGGCGTCACCGTGGCCTTGACGGCGGCGTAGGGCTGCTCTCCACGTGTCTCGATGTCCATGCGGCCACGCTAGTCACGCCCACCGACAGAAATTCCGGGTTCGCCGGCAACTGCCCCCGATTAACCCGAACTTCACGTGTCAGAGCGGAGTTCGCATCGATCGGTGATGGAACCACCCGGCCGGGCGAACATCCACAATGGACGAGAACCGGTGCTTCACCACGCGGTGACGCCACGCCGGTCCCGCGGTCAGGCGAACAACTCCAACGCGTCCTGGTGGTACTCGCACCGGCCGCCGCCGGTCGCGATCGTGCAGGGCGAGCCCTTCTTCGTGACGGCACCGCATTGCAGCACCGGGTCGTGCACGTGGCACAGTCCGCTCGACCCCGCCGTGATCGGACAGGGGGTGCCATTCTTCGTGGGTGCGCCGCACGGCTCGCCGGTCAGCTCACGCGGTTGCCTCGGCTTGGCCTTCTTCGGTTTCGCTTGGGGCTGCTGCACTTCCCGCCCCGTGACTTCCTCGACGCCGCGCACGGCCAGGCGGTCGGCGCGCTCGTTCTCCGGGTGGCCGGCGTGCCCCTTCACCCAGTGCCACTCGACCTCGTGCCTGTTCGCGGCCTCTTCGAGGCGGCGCCACAGATCGGCGTTCTTGACCGGCTCGCGGGCCTTCGTGAGCCAGCCGTTCGTCTTCCAGCCGTGCACCCAGGACGTGATTCCGTTGCGGACATAAGTGCTGTCCGTATAGAGCTTCACGATGGACGGTCGGCTGAGACTCTCCAACGCCACGATGGGCGCCATCAGCTCCATGCGGTTGTTCGTCGTGGGGCCGATGTCACCGCCGTACAGATCCTTCTCGTGCTCGCCGTAGCGCAACACGGCACCCCAGCCACCCGGACCGGGATTGGGACTGCACGCGCCGTCGGTGTAGATCTCGACCTCCATGCGTCATGAGGCTACCGACGGCGTCCGGCAGCCTCACCGGGGCAGCCAGCTCGCCATGTCGGCCATGGCGTCGAGCACCTCACCGCTCACCCGGCCGGACGCGGGCTCCGCCTCCGCGATCACGACGGTGCCGCCGTCGGAGCGCGAGCGGTAGTGCAGTCCGGTGAAGCGGACGTCCGCCAGGCCGAGCAGCGGTGCGGCGAGCGGGGTGATGTCACCGGTGCCGTGCACGTCGATCAGCTCCTTGAACTCGCCCGCGTCGCGCCGGGTCCGGAAGCCGACCCACGCCACCGACACGACCGCGACGTTGCCCCGGTCGTCGCCGACGGCGAACAGCGTCCGGTCGAGCGACCGGCACGGGTTGCGCGTCAGGTGGTCCCGCACCTGGCCGAAGGAGTGCGACACGCACTCCACCGCGGGTTTGGCCGTGCGCTTGAGGGTGCGCATGTTCACCTGGCGCCACGCGCCGTCCGCGTCCCCGTTGCGGGCGGACTTCCTGCCCTCGGACTTCGCCCTGGTGATGTTCAGCCCCGCGGAGTCGGCGGCGGTCGTCGACGCACCTCCGCCGAGCGACAGCCCGCCACCGCTGCCGGCGGCCACCGACACCGCCAGCACCCCGGCGGCGACCACGGCGCCCGCCTTGCCCGCGCCGGGGTCCGAGCCGCCTCCCGGTCCACCGATCCGTCGTCCCATCCGTGCCTCCTCGACGGACGAGGACACCGCATGCGCTTCACCCGGAGGGGTGGATTGGACTCAAATCACTCGATCGGGTGGTGGTCCTTCGCAGCCACAACGCTCGGTGCTCCACTCGACGAGGGTCACGGTGGGAACGGTGCGACCTGCACCGCACCGGAGATCAAGCGCGCCGCCGCGACCAGGTCGGCTTCCCGGCCGTGCCGCGCCACGGCCTGCACCCCCACCGGCAGCCCGGCGGCATCGAACCCAGCCGGGATGCTGATCGCCGGGTGCCCGCTCAGGTTGAACGCCCACGTCAGCGCGGTGTTGATCCGATCGCCCGGCCCGTCGTGCCCGTGCGGCGGACCGGGCGTCGTCGGGGTGAGCAGCAGGTCGGTGGTCTCGAACAGCTCCTCCAGCACCGGGTTGGGGCCGCAGCGGCCGGCGAACCAGTCGTCAGCGGGGTCGTCGAGCACCAGCGGGACAGGGCGAGGGCGCAACGGCGCCGCCGCCCGCCAGGCGATCTCGGCCTGGTCGTCGTCCACGGCCGCGAAGCCCAGGTCCGTCGACCACACGGCGGTGGGGGAGGTGGTCCCGGAAGTGCCCAGGTAGGTCGCGAGCAACGCGGGGTCGCGGGTGAACACCCCGACCGCGGCCCGGTGCGACGAAGTCGTCTTCAGGCCGAACACGCCGCACCAGGCCGCCGGGACGCGGATCGACCCGGCGCCGTCGACGCCCGTGGCCAGCGGCACGACGCCCGAAGCCACCGCCACCGCCGACCCGGCCGACGAACCGCCCGGCGTGCGATCGAGGTTCCACGGGTTGCGCGTGACGCCGCGAGAGTTGCGCCCCCACGTCTGCCACGGGGTACTCCCATCGGGCGTGGTGGTCAGTCCGATCGGAACGCAGCCCATGGCCACCAGCGCTTCCCGGTGGCCGCGACGCTCACCGCGCTTCACGGCGATGGGCACACCGGCCAGGGGCAACGCGGGATCGACCGGCGGGAAGGAGCGGAAGACCTCGTGGAACGCGCACAGCACGGGTTCCACCTCCTCCAGCCGGGCCAGGGCGGCCGAGATCTGGTCGGGCATGATCACCTCGTGAAATGGACTCGCGCTGTGCACCACCTGGCTGAGCTCGCCGAGAGGTGCTCCGACCTGCCGACCTCGTTCTACAAGTTCCAGGTGGTCGAGCTGTGGGTCTTCGGCGATCTGCTGGACGTGCCGCGCGACGTCGAGACCATCGAGGTGGCGCTGGTCACCGACCTGCCGGTGGACGAGGTGCCGTGGCTGTCCGAACCGGTCGGCGCCGAGCACTGGGCGAACGCCACCCGGCTGTCGCGCAACCCCTTCGCGGCGCACTGGCGCTCCAAGGACGCGCCGGTGTGGAACCACCGCATCGAGCGGCCGACGTTGATCTGGAGCGCGGCCGGCGGCATCGACGAGGAAGCGCTCGTGGCGGTGAGCGACGGCACGGCAGAGCTGGTCCGCCAGGCCGCGCCGTCGCCGGAGGAGCTGCGCCGCAGGATCGCCGACGAGCTCGCGGTCAGCCTGGCGGCGCTGCGGGCGGCCAACCAGGCCTACACCGACCGCCGCTGGAGCCCCGGCAAGCTCACCCCCCACTCGGACGCGCTGTGGCGCGCCACCACCGGGTACCTCGACCTGCTGGACGCCAGCGGCTGATGCGCCGGACGAGACCGCGGAGCTCCGCAACCACTCCGCAGCGGTCATGGACGCGGTGGAGGCGCGTGAGACGTACCACGTGACGCGCAATGGCGTCGAAGTCGCCGAACGCCACCGGAATCCGCCCAAGGTCGACCACGCGCGCAGGCGTCAGGAAGCCGACGAGTCCTTCGGCGACGAAGACCGCGTGGGCGACTCCGACCCCTGAGAACGCAGCCATGGCTGAGCGCCCGCGTCCGGGGTGTGCTCGACACGAGCACGTACATCGACCTCGGTCTGCTGGATCCGGCGGCGCTCCCGGAGATGCCCGAGCTCACAGCGATCACGGTGGCTGAGTTGCATCAGGGCGTGGCGCTAGCCCAGGTTGCCGCGTCCAGGGCTGCTCGCACCGAGGAACTCGGCGCGGCGGTCGTCGGCTTCGAGCCACTGCCGTTCGATGCCCGGGCGGCCGCCCGCTACGGCAGGCTCGTCGCGCTGACGATGGCGGCGAACCGGAATCCGAAACCCCGGCGGATGGACCTGGTGATCGCCGCAGTCGCGTCGTCACGAGGAATGCCGCTCTGCACGCGAAACGCCGACGATCTCACAGGGCTCGACGACGTGGTCGCGGTCAGGCTCACCAGCCGCGGGCGCGCCACTCCGCCAGCGAAGGGCGCTCCTTGCCGAGCGTCGAGTCGTCGCCGTGACCGGGGTAGAACCACGTGTCGTCGGGCAGGACGGCGAAGAGGCGGTCCTCCACGTCGTTGATCAGCGAGGCGAAGTTGTCCGCCGACGTCGTCTCCCCCACACCCCCCAGGAAGAGTGAATCACGTGAGCGGTGAACACGTCCAGCCTGTGTAGCCCTACGCGCTACGCGGGGCTACGCTTGGCTCGTGAAGGTCATCAGTCAGCGGGAGTTCCGCAACCACTCCGCCGCGGTCATGGACGCGGTGGAGGCGGGAGAGACGTACCACGTGACGCGGAATGGCGTTGAGGTCGCCGAACTCCGGCCCCTGCCTCGCCGTCGTCGGCTGACGGCCGAGGAGCTTGTCGAACGACACAGGACCCTGCCCCAGGTCGATCACGTCCGCATGCGCCAAGAAGCCGATGAGTTCTTCGGTGACGAGGACCGCGTGGGCGACTTCGATCCGTGGGAGCGCAGCCGTGGCTGAACGTCCCGAATCCGGGGTGCTCGACACGTGTGCCTACATCGATCTCGGTCTTCTGGACCCGGCTGGGCTCCCGGAGATACCTGAACTCACCGCGATCACGGTGGCCGAGTTGCACCAGGGCGTAGTGATGGCCAAGGACGCCGCGTCCAGGGCCGCGCGCACCGAGAAGCTCGGCGCGGCGATAGTGGACTTCGAGCCACTGCCCTTTGACGGTCAGGCAGCCGCCCGATACGGCACGCTGGTCGCGCTCACAATGGCGGCGAACCGGAATCCGAAGCCTCGACGGGTGGATCTGCTGATCGCAGCTGTCGCGTCATCGCGTGGATTGCCGCTTTACACGCGAAATGCCGAGGACTTCAAAGGACTCGACAGCATGGTCACGATCATCGAGGTCTGATCAAGGTTGCCGGGGAGCCGGCGTTGGCAGGCTCCCCGTCGACCACGATCACCAGCCGCGGGCGCGCCACTCCGCCAGCGAGGGGCGCTCCTTGCCGAGCGTCGAGTCGTCGCCGTGACCGGGGTAGAACCACGTGTCGTCGGGCAGGACGGCGAAGAGGCGGTCCTCCACGTCGTTGATCAGCGAGGCGAAGTTGTCCGCCGACGTGGTCTTCCCCACGCCCCCCGGAAAGAGTGAATCTCCGGTGAAGAGGTGCGGGTGGCCGTTCGGGTCGTCGTACACGACCGCGATGGAGCCGGGGGTGTGGCCCCGCAGGTGGATGATCGACAACGGGACTTCGCCCACGTTGATGGTGTCGCCGTGGTCGACGAGGACGTCCGGCGGGACGGGCAGGACGGACGCGTCCAGCTCGTGCGCGACGGTGTTCGAGCCGTGGGCGCCGGCCAGGGCTCCCAGCGCCTGCCAGTGATCGGCGTGCTGGTGCGTCGTCACGATCGTGCGCAGGCGCGGGCGGGACGGGATGTGGCCGAGCAGGTCGGACAGGCGCTCGTAGTCGTTGGCCGCGTCGATGAGCAACGCCTCGTTCGTGGACCGGCAAACGAGCAGGTAGGCGTTGTTGTCCATCGGGCCGACGGAGATCTTCGTGATGGTCAGCGCGTCCAGGGTGCGGCGGGCCGCGGGGCCGTTCGGATCGACGTGACCGGTGTAGTTCTCTAGTACGTCCACGGTGGCAGACGGTAGTCGCTCGAAGCGGTGGCCCGCACACCTTCAGGTTGCATACAGGTTGCACTCATAGGGTAATAAAGGATCACCGCCGCGTCACCGAGTACGCCGAACGAACCAACGAACAGGTCCCCGCCTCTCGTGATTCCAGCGCAACGACACAAGCCCGGCAGTTCCCGCAGGGTGAGCTGGGACGTCCTCCGCGTCGTCGCCATCGGGTGCGTGCTGCTCCACCACGCCACGCTCACCAGCGTCAGCAGCCACCCCGGTCTCGGACCGCTGCCGTTCGCCTTCCCGATGTCGATGGGCGCCAGCACGTTGATGGTCGTCTCCGCGTTCTTCGCCTGCGCCTCGCTCGGCGGCGGCAGACCCGGCCGGTTCCTGTGGAGACGGCTCTCCCGCCTGCTCCCCGCGTACATGGCGGCCGTGCTGCTGACGTACGCCGTGCAGCGGTGGGTCGCGCCCGAGGGCTGGAACCAGCTCGACGGCCGGGACGTCGTCTACAACCTGTTGCTGATCAACCAGTGGTTCCCGGACGTCAACATCGTCGACTTCGCGTACTGGACCGTGCCGGTGCAGCTCGCGGCCTTCATCGCCGGCGCGGCGCTCGTGAAGGTCCTCCGGGGCGCCAAGCTCCGCGTTTTCCTGTGGGCGCTGATCGTCACGCCGCTGCTGCTGCGCACGTTGCTCGACCACTCGCACGCGCTCTTCGTGATCTACAACGGTCTCGCGCTGCACCGGGCGCAGTTGTTCGCCGCCGGCATCGCGATCTGGCTCTGGCACGAGGACCGGCTCGGAACGCGGCACCTGGCGGCGCTCCTCGTCGCCACCCTGACGGCCCAGGCGGTTCACACAACCGAGTACGGATCGACGCTCGGTTTCGCCGTGCTGTTGCTGATGGTGTGCGCGGCGGCCGCTGGACCCGATTGGGTGTTCTTCGCCCCGGTCGCCAAGCCCGTCACGTGGCTCGCCGGCATCTCGTACGGCGTCTACCTCGTGCACCAGCAGATCGGCACCGTGGTGATGGACCGCATGCACGCCGCCGGGCTGCGGTCCTGGTGGCTGCTCGCCGGCTTCCTCACCTCGGCACTGGTGCTCGGCTGGGCGATGACGAGGTTCGTCGAGCAGCCCGCGTACCGGCTGCTGACTCAGAGCCAGTCGGGCAGGTCCGGCAGCTCGCCGCGCAGGCCGGTGCCACCCGTCCTGCCGGTGAGCCAGCCCAGCACGGCGGTCGCCGACCCGCTCACCGAGCTGCGGCTCGCCGGGCCGTTGACCGCCCAGCTGCGCTGACCGCCGTCCGGCAGGGTCGCCTCGATGCCGAACGGCTCGACCCTGCCCGCGAACTGCTCGACGGCGTCGTCGAGGAACTCCTCGACGAAGTCGGCGGGCAGGTCGTCGAACCCGATGCCGCAGTCGAGGTCGATGAGGTGGATCCACACCTCGCGCAGCCGGAACAGCGGCACCTGCGAGGCGGGCAGCGCCGCGCCCTTGGGCATGGTGACCTCGGAGCGCCACGAGTGCGCGGGCATCTCGCGGCACGCGGCGTCGAAGCGCAGGCAGGCGGAGTCGAGATCGGCCTTGATCACCTGGAGGATCCGGCGGGCGCCCTCCTCGATGTCGGCGTCGCGGTCCGCCCGGGAGGTGTAGGCCTGGTGCTCGACCCCGGTCCGCGCCCAGGTGAGGAGGTTCACCAGCGCGTCCGCGTTGCGGGCGAGGTGGGTGACGACGTGCCCGCGGGTCCAGCCGGGCAGCAGGCTCGGGCCGCGCACGGAGGTCCGGTCCAGCTCCTCGACGACCTCGTACAGCACGTCCGTCGCCTGGCGCACCGCGTTGACGTGCCGGTCCGGCACACCTCGCGGGGCGGGGACGGGAGTGTGCTGCGTGGACGGCGTGTAGGTCATGTGTGCTGCCTCTCCCCGACGTTGAGGCTCCTCATCGAAGTGACCAGCCTATGAGTAAACGCAGCTCAGGGGAATGCGACAGCGGCCGGAACCGTTTTTGTCGGGGGTGCGACCTAGCATGGTCCGCGGGTCGGTCGCAGCCTCCACGACGATGCGAGTACTCTTCGAACGCTTGTTCGGAAGAGTGTGGCGTGAGTGACCCGCCAACCACAGCCGAAGGGATCCCAGTGGCAGACCGTCTTGTCGTTCGCGGCGCTCGCGAGCACAACCTGCGCAGCGTCGACCTGGACCTGCCGCGGGACAGCTTGATCGTCTTCACGGGACTGTCCGGCTCCGGCAAGTCGAGCCTCGCGTTCGACACGATCTTCGCCGAGGGCCAGCGCCGCTACGTCGAGTCGCTCTCGGCGTACGCGCGGCAGTTCCTCGGCCAGATGGACAAGCCGGACGTCGACTTCATCGAGGGCCTCTCGCCAGCGGTGTCGATCGACCAGAAGTCGACGAGCCGCAACCCGCGCTCGACCGTGGGCACCATCACCGAGGTCTACGACTACCTGCGCCTGCTCTACGCGCGCGCAGGCAAGCCCCACTGCCCGCAGTGCGGTGAGCCGATCGGCAAGCAGACGCCGCAGGAGATCGTCGACCAGGTGCTCGCGATGGAGCAGGGCACCAAGTTCCAGGTGCTCGCGCCGGTCATCCGCGGCCGCAAGGGCGAGTACCTCGACCTGTTCCAGAACCTGCAGACGCAGGGCTACTCGCGCGCCAAGGTCGACGGGGTCGTGTACCCGCTCGCCGAGGTGCCGAAGCTCAAGAAGCAGGAGAAGCACCACATCGCGGTCGTCATCGACCGCCTCAGCGTCAAGGCGTCGTCCAAGCAGCGGCTCACCGACTCGGTCGAGACCGCGCTGCGCCTCGCCGACGGCCTGGTCGAGCTGGAGTTCGTCGACCTGCCGGAGACGGATCCGAAGCGGGTCAGGGGCTTCTCCGAGAACCTGGCGTGCCCCAACGGCCACCCGCTCGCGATCGAGGACCTGGAGCCGCGGTCGTTCTCCTTCAACTCGCCGTACGGCGCGTGCACGGTCTGCACGGGCATCGGCGTCCGCAAGGAGGTCGACCCGGAGCTCGTGGTCCCGGACGACGAGATGACCCTCGAAGAGGGCGCCATCGCGCCGTGGGCCGGCGGGCAGACCGCCGAGTACTTCACCAGGCTGTTGCAGTCGCTCGGCGAGACCATCGGCTTCCGGATGGACCAGCAGTGGCGGCTGCTGCCCTCCAAGGTGCAGAAGGCGATCCTGCACGGCATCGACGAGCAGGTGCACGTCCGCTACCGCAACCGCTACGGCCGCGAGCGCTCCTACTACGCCAACTACGAGGGCGTGATCCCGTTCCTCGAACGGCGCCAGGAGCAGACCGAGTCCGAGTACATGCGGGAGAAGTACGAGGGCTACATGCGCGAGGTCCCGTGCCCCGCGTGTGCGGGCACGCGGCTCAAGCCGGAGATCCTCGCGGTCACCCTGCGCCACGGCAAGAAGGGCGACAAGTCCATCGCCGAGGTCTGCGCGATGAGCGTCGCCGAGTGCTCGGACTTCCTCGACGGGCTCAAGCTCGGCAAGCGCGAGTCGATGATCGCGGGCGCGGTGCTCAAGGAGATCCAGGCCCGCCTGCACTTCCTGCTCGACGTCGGCCTCGACTACCTCTCGCTCGACCGCGCGTCCGGCACGCTGTCCGGTGGTGAGGCGCAGCGCATCAGGCTCGCCACGCAGATCGGCTCCGGCCTGGTCGGCGTGCTGTACGTGCTGGACGAGCCGTCGATCGGCCTGCACCAGCGCGACAACCACCGGCTGATCGAGACGCTCACGAGGCTGCGCGACCTCGGCAACACGCTGATCGTCGTCGAGCACGACGAGGACACGATCCGCACGTCGGACTGGGTGGTCGACATCGGCCCCGGCGCCGGTGAGCACGGCGGCAAGGTCGTGCACAGCGGCCCGTACAAGAAGCTGCTGACGAACAAGGAGTCGATCACCGGCGCGTACCTGTCGGGGCGCAAGTCGATCCCGATGCCGGCGAAGCGCCGCAAGATCGACAAGAAGCGCCAGCTCACGGTCGTCGGCGCGCGCGAGCACAACCTGCGCGGCATCGACGTGTCGTTCCCGCTCGGCACGCTCACCTCGGTCACGGGCGTGTCCGGTTCGGGCAAGTCGACGCTGGTCAACGACATCCTCGCCACGGTGCTCGCGAACAAGCTCAACGGCGCGCGCCAGGTGCCCGGCAGGCACACCCGGATCAACGGCCTGAACGAGGTCGACAAGCTGGTGCGGGTCGACCAGTCGCCGATCGGCCGCACCCCGCGGTCGAACCCGGCCACCTACACCGGCGTGTTCGACCACGTCCGCAAGCTGTTCGCGGCGACGACCGAGGCGAAGGTCCGCGGCTACCAGCCGGGCCGCTTCTCGTTCAACGTCAAGGGCGGCCGCTGCGAGGCGTGCGCGGGCGACGGCACGATCAAGATCGAGATGAACTTCCTCCCGGACGTCTACGTCCCCTGCGAGGTGTGCAAGGGCGCGCGGTACAACCGCGAGACGCTGGAGGTGCACTACAAGGGCAAGACGATCTCCGAGGTCCTCGACATGCCGATCGAGGAGGCAGCGACGTTCTTCGAGCCGATCAACGCCATCCACCGCCACCTGCGGACGCTGGTCGACGTCGGGCTCGGCTACGTGCGGCTGGGCCAGCCGGCGCCCACGCTGTCCGGTGGTGAGGCGCAGCGCGTGAAGCTCGCGTCCGAGCTGCAGAAGCGCTCGACCGGCAAGACGGTCTACATCCTCGACGAGCCCACGACGGGTCTGCACTTCGAGGACATCCGCAAGCTGCTGGGCGTGATCAACGGCCTGGTGGACAAGGGGAACACCGTCATCGTCATCGAGCACAACCTCGACGTCATCAAGACGTCCGACTGGATCGTCGACATGGGTCCCGAAGGGGGCTCCGGCGGCGGTATGGTCGTGGCAGAGGGCACACCCGAGCAGGTCTCGCAGGTCGAGAAGAGCTACACGGGGCAGTTCTTGCTGCAGGTGCTCGAGAACGAGGAGGTGTCGGCAGCAGGGTGATGATTCCACTCGACGCGCTGGCCCACCGCGAGCGCGCCCTCCTGGCGTCGCGCGGCGAGCCCACCACGTACTCCTTCAGCCTCGTCGAGGCGCTCGACTCGTCGGAGCAGGCACTCCGGCGCGTCGCGGCAGTCGCTTGGCTGCGAACCCTGGAACGTCTTCCCGGGCTCGTGGACAAGTGAACCGGGTCGGCCTGGTGGGACGCTCGAGTCCCACTGGAGCCGAATTACACGCGGCGGGGAATCTCCAGTCCCGGTGTGAGTTTTATCGATAACCTGTCACTCCCACCGGTGATCCGGGATGATGACGGCCGTGTCACTCAACCGCTATCGCTTCCGGAGCGTGTGGCACGTGGACGCGTGCCCGGCCGATGTGTACGAGGTGCTGTCCGACATCGCGAACTACCCGGTGTGGTGGCACGAGGTCCGTTCGGCGACGAAAATCGACGACGAGACCGGCGAGCTCCGGTGCCGTTCGTTCCTGCCCTTCGACCTCGTCGTGCAGGTCAGGCACAGCATCCGCAACCAGCAGGCCGGGTTGCTGCGCGCCACGCTGTCCGGTGACATCGAGGGCTATGCGGGCTGGGAGATCACCGGCCGTGACGGCGGCACCGACCTGATGTTCGACCAGGAGGTCGTGGTCAACAAGGCGCTGCTGCGCCGGCTGGTGCTGATCGCCAAGCCGTTCTTCCGCGGCAACCACGACATGATGATGCGCGGCGGTTTCAAGGGCCTGAAGCAGGTCCTCGAGGCCAAGGCCGCGAGCCGCGACTCCTGACCTCAGCGCAGGTGCCGCACCAGTAGCGCGAGCTGCTCCGCGTACCTCTCGGCGAACTCGGGGGTGCTCGGGTCCTCGCCGCCGAGCTGACGCGCGGTCTGCTCCAGCGTCAACGGCGCCGCGGCCGCCGCCATCAGGGCGAGCAGGAGCATGTTCGGATCGAGGTCCGCGGCGATCTCTCCCGCCTGCTGCCGCGCCCGGAGGAACTCGACCTGGCCCCGCAGGAACTCCGCGTCGACCGGTGGGGTCTCGCCGGACAGGTTCGCCCACGCCCAGAGCCTGCCCTGGTCCCGGTTGTGCGCCGTGGTCATCACGAACGCCTTGACCACGTCCTCCAGCGGCTGCTCGGCGCTCGCCATCGCGGTGCCCTCGGCGTGCCAGGCGGTGGCCAGCTCCTTGTACAGGCCCTCCTTGCCGCCGAAGTAGTACGAGATCAGCTGCTTGTTCACGCCCGCCCGCGCCGCGATGTCCGTCGTGCGCGTGGCCGCGTAGCCCTTCGCGCCGAACTCCGCCGCGGCCGCCTCCAGGATGCGGGCCCGCGTGCGTTCCGGGTCGCGCTTGCGTTCCGAGGCGCTGGGCGAACGGCGTTGATCCACGGCGACACGGTAGCCGACCGCATTTTTCAACCATCGGGTTGACTTAATCAACCGAGCGGTTGAAACTTCTCGGCATGAGGATCGCTGTGGTGGGTGGGGGAATCGGCGGGCTGTGCCTGGCGCACGGGCTGCGCAAGGCCGGCGTGGACGTGACGGTGTACGAGCGAGATCTCTCGCGCACGGACCGCTTGCAGGGCTACCGGGTGCACATCGACCCGCACGGCGCCGCCGCGCTGCAGGAGTGCCTGCCCGCGGCGAACTGGGAGCGGTTCGAGCGGAGCGCGGGGAGCGGCGAGGACGGGTTCGGGTTCCTGACCGAACAGCTCAAGCCCCTGCTCGTGCTCGACCCGGACGAGGAGAAGCACTACTCGGCCAGCCGGATCACGCTCCGGCAGGTGCTGCTGGACGGGCTCGACGTGCGGTTCGGCAAGCGGTTCGAGCGCTACGAGCAGAACGGCGCCATCACCCTGCACTTCGAGGACGGCACGAAGGCCGGCTGCGACGTCCTCGTCGGTGCCGACGGCATCCGCTCCCGGGTGCGCGGGCAGTACCTGCCGCATGCGGGCGCCGAGGAGGTCGGCGTGGTCGCCGTGGCGGGGAAGCTGTTCCTGGACGAGCACGACTGGGTTCCCCGGAACCTCCTCGTCCGGGCCAACTCGATCGTTCCGACCGGCCGGTGCGGCATGTTCCTCGCAGCGCACGACGGGCTGGGCTACACGGACGACGACGGTGTGCTGTTCGACAACACGCGTCCATACCTGATGTGGGCGTACGCGGCGAAGGACCTCGAACTCGGCGAAGGGCTGCAGGCCGCGGTGCTGCGGAGGATCGCCGGGTGGAGCCCGGTGCTGCGCAGGATCGTCGAGTCGTCGCATCCGGAGACGGTCAGTCAGTGGCGCATCAGGTCGTCGAAGCGCATCGAACGGTGGAAGAGCACGAACATCACGTTGCTCGGGGACGCCATCCACGCGATGACGCCGATGCGCGGCATCGGCGCCAACGTCGCGTTGCGGGACGCGCAGCTACTTGCGCGCAAGCTCGCCGAGAGTGGTGCTGACGGCATCTCCGCGTACGAGGAGGAGATGTACGACTACGGGTTCGCGGCCGTGCGCGACTCGCTGCGCGCTGCCAGGCAGTTCGCCGAAGGTGGTCCGGTCTCGCGAACGCTGTTCCGGACCGTGCTCAGGACGGCGTCGGCGGTGCCCGCCCTGAAGCGGGCCATGTTCTGAAAAATTGATGTGAACCGTTCTGGCCCGCTGTCCGTGTCATGGGCGTCGGAGGGCACGAGCCAGGAGGTGGGAGATGGTCCGCGGGAGCGTCGCGATCGTCGCGCTGGGGTTGATCTCGCTCACCGCCTGCGCCGGGGCCCCGGGGAGCAAGCCGGTCGCGCAGCAGCAGGAAAGCGTGGTGGCGGCGCTGAAGGTCGCGGAGATCCAGGACCTGGGTCCGATCGTCACCGACGCCAAGGGCTTCACCCTCTACCGCTTCGACGGCGACCGGCCGAACGAGTCCACTTGCGACGGTGAGTGTGCCGCGTCGTGGCCACCGGCGACCGTCGAGGGCGAGAACTTCGCGGTGACCGGTGTCGACCGAGGGCTCGTCGGCAGCTTCGTGCGCCAGGACGGCAGCCGCCAGCTCACCGTCGGCGGCCTGCCGCAGTACCGCTTCGCGAAGGACAGCGCTCCCGGCGAGACCAAGGGCCAGGGCCTGCAGGGCAAGTGGTTCGCCACCGGCGGGAACGGCGAGCGCACGCAGCTCGCCGCCCGCACCGGGGTCGTCACGGGGCTCGGCGCGGTGCTCACCGACAACGCGGGCCTCACGCTCTACCGGTTCGACGGCGACACGGCCCAGCCTCCCGCGTCCACTTGCGACGGTGGCTGCGCCGCGGCCTGGCCACCGGTCGTCGTCGAGGGCGAGAAGCCTCGTGTGAAGGGCATCGACCCCACGCTGCTCGGCACGGTCGAGCGCGCGGACGGCAAGAAGCAGCTCACGGTCGCGGGCTGGCCGCAGTACACGTTCCAGGACGACAACAAGCCCGGCGAGGCCAAGGGCGTCACGGTGCCGAGGTGGTTCGCCACCGCCACCGACGGCAGGAAGGCGCAGCAGAACAAGGCGGTCGCGCTCACCAGCGCGACCGTCGCGGACCTGGGCGTCGTCGCGACCGACAAGGACGGCATGACGCTCTACCGCTTCGACGACGACTCCGCGGACCCGCCTGCGAGCACCTGCTCCGGTGAGTGCGCGGAGCAGTGGCCGCCCGCTTTCGTCAGCGAGGGTTTCCAGGTGCAGGGCGTGGACGCCTCGCTCGTGGGGACGATCGAGCGGGACGGGAAGGAACAGCTCACCATCGCGGGGTGGCCGCAGTACCTGTTCGCGGGGGACGAGGTCTGCGGTGAAGCCAACGGGCAGGGCGTTGGCGGGAAGTGGTGGGCGACGAAGGCCGACGGATCTCGCGCCGGCCGGTGACAGGGGAGAGGAGAGCCCCGGCGGGAACCTTCCCGCCGGGGCTTTCTCCGTGCTACCGCAGGCGCATCAGCAGTGCCTGCTCCGGTTCGAGCACCGGTAGCTGGACACCGGCCTCCGACAGCGCGGAACCGGGCAGCTCCAGCGGGTCCCAGCTCGCGGGGTCCCGCTGGGTGAGCCGCGGCCGGCCGGCCGGAGCGTCGAAGGACAGCCGGTACGTCCGCGCCGGGTCCAGCCCCGGCAGCCGCACCCGCCGTGGCTTGGTCTGCACCGACGTCGTGAGCTGCGCGTAGCAGAACAACGCCTCCGACCGGTCGGCCGCGACGATCCCGTGCACCCACGCCGCCGGGTCGGGGTGGTCGGAACGCACGACGGTTCCGGTGTGCACCAACGACCGCACGTCCTTGTAGTACTCGATCGCGGCCCGCAGCCCGGCGCGTTCCTCCTCGGTGGTCGAGTTGATGTCCCACTCGATCCCGAAGTGCCCGAACAGCGCCGTGGCGACCCGGAACGAAAGGTCGTGCACGCGTCCGGTCGTGTGCGACTTGGTGGGGCCGACGTGCGCGCCCATCAGCTCCGGCGGGAGGAAGACGCCGGTCCACCGCTGGATGAGCTGGCGCTCCAGCGCGTCGTTGCAGTCCGACGTCCACACGCGGTCGGTGCGCGAGAGCACGCCGAGGTCGATCCGGCCGCCACCGGACGAGCAGCTCTCGATCTCCACGTGCGGGTGCCGCAGCCGCAGGTCGTCGAGGAGCCGGTAGAACGCGGCGGTCTGGTCGTGCACGCGAGAGCTGATCAGATCGCGGTTGTGGTCCCACTTCACGAACGCGATGTCGTTGTCCGCCAACACCGACGACACGCGGTCGAGGATGTGTGCGTAGGCCTCGGGGTGCGCGATGTTCAACACCTGCTGGTTGCGCGACGGCGGCGGCAGCACGCCGGGACGCGGGCCGAGCGCCCAGTCCGGGTGGGCGCGGTAGAGGTCGGAGTCGGGGTTGACCATCTCCGGCTCGAACCACAGGCCGAACTCCATGCCCAGCGAGCGGACGTGCTTGATCAACGGGGTCAGGCCGTCCGGCCACACCGTCTCGTCGACGTACCAGTCACCCAGACCGGCGGTGTCGTCGCGGCGGTGGCGGAACCAGCCGTCGTCCAGCACGAAGCGCTCCACGCCCATGGCGGCGGCGGTGTCGGCCAGCGACGTCAGCCGGGCGAGGTCGTGGTCGAAGTAGACGGCCTCCCACGTGTTGAGCACGACCGGGCGGGGACGCGACGAGCGCTCCCGCAGGTGCCGGTGGAACGCCGCGCTGATGCCGTCGACGCCTTCGGCCGAGTAGGCCGCGTACAGCCACGGCGACTCGTACTCCTCGCCCGGCGCCAGCGTGATCTCGCCCGGCAGCAGCAGCTCGCCCCCGCCCAGGACGGGCGAGCCGTCGGGCAGGTTCTCGGCGTACGTCACGTGGTTCCCGCTCCACGCCACGTGCACCGCCCACACTTCGCCGTGGCGGAACGAGAACCCCGGCGTGCCGGCCAGCAGCCCGATGGTCGCGTCGTGACCGGTGCGGCCGTGGCGGCTCTCGCGGACCCAGGAGCCGTAGTTCAGCGTCTGCCGCTGCGGTGCGCGCTCACGGCTCCACCGCCCGGTGAAGTCGAGCAGCTCGGTGGCGTGCGACGGGATCGGGAGCGCGGTTTCCAGGCCCTCCAGCGCGTACGGCGTCGACCCGTCGTTGCGGACGACGTGCCGGACGCGGACCATGCCGGACGGCAGCAGTTCGACGGTGCCGGTCACGGTCAGCTCCGCGGCCTCGTCGGAGGCGACGTACCGGAAGATCGAGCCGTCCTCCCCGGAGAACGACGTCACCGCCAGTGCGGGCGCGAAGTGCTCGCCGCCGCGGTGGCCGCGCAGTCCGGGCCGACCGGCGTACCCGGCACCCGCGTCGGGCAGCAGCGCGAGCGTCACCGGGACGTCCGGCGCGTTGTTGGGGATGGGCCACTCCACCGCACGAGCCGAGGCGCGCAGCGCTTCGGGACCGATGTCACCGAGCGTCCGCCCCCAGTGCGCCACCACCGGCAGGCTCGAGCCCTGGAGGGCGATCACGATGCTCGACGTGTCGTCGTGCAGGTGCACGACCTCTGCGTTGCTCATGCGGGCCCCGTCCACATCAAACACAAATGAACAATGCGCCGATCCTCAGATGCGGGGACTTCGATGTCAAGCGTTGGAAATTGTTGGGTTGTGTCCTGGCTCGTGCGGTTCATCCGCGCCCGGCGGTGGCGAGGAGCACCTCGCCACCGCCGGGATCACGCGCACGCCGAGCTGGTCCCGGCGCGGCCCGTCAGACGACCAGGCTGAGCACCGCGGCGACCACGAAACCGACCACGGAGAGGATGGTCTCCAGGACGGTCCACGACTGCAGCGTCTCCTTGACCGACAGGCCGAAGTACCGCGACACGATCCAGAACCCGCCGTCGTTGACGTGCGAGGCGATGATCGAACCGGACGCGATGGCCATGACGACCAGCGCGAGCTGCGGCTGCGAGTAGCCGAGGTCCGCGAGCACCGGTGCGACGATGCCCGCTGTCGTCACGATCGCGACCGTCGCCGAGCCCTGCGCGATGCGGATGACGCAGCTGATGACGTAGGCCAGCGCGATCACCGGCAGGCCGATGCCGGACAGCTCGCCCGCCAGCGTCTTGCCGATGCCGGTCGCGGCCAGCACCGCGCCGAAGAAGCCACCGGCGCCGACCACGAGCAGGATCATCGCGACCGGCCGCAGCGAGGCGCCGGACAGCTCCGCGACCTTCTCGCGCGTCATGCCGCGCCGGAAGCCCAGCAGCCAGAACGCGAGCAGCACCGAGATCGTCAGCGCCACCGCGGGCGTGCCGAAGAACGTCGCCACCGAGTACAGCCGCGATCCCTTGGCCAGCAGGATCGAGCCGAACGTGCCGGCGAGGATCAGCACCAGCGGCAGGCCGATGATCGACAGCACCAGCCCGAGCGACGGGGGTTCCCGGTCGCCGTTCTCCGCGCGCGCCTGCTCGGCCGCGACCAGCATCTCCTCCGGCACCGGGACGGTGATCCGCTTGCCGATCCAGTACGAGTACAGGACACCGCCGACGAACCACGACGGGAGCGCCACCGCGATGCCCATGATGATGATCCAGCCGAGTGACACCCCCAGCAGACCGGCCGCCGCCACCGGTCCCGGGTGGGGCGGCATGAACGCGTGCATGACCGAGAGGCCCGCCAGCAGGGGCATGCTGAACAGCACGATCGACTTGCCGCTGCGCTTGGCGGCCACGTAGACCAGCGGCGCCAGCACGAAGATGCCGATGTCGAAGAAGACCGGCACGCCGAAGATCAGGCCGGCCAGGCCGATCGCGACGGGCGCGCGCTTCTCGCCGAACGCGCTCATCAGCTTGTCCATCAGCACCTGCGCGCCGCCGGACGCCTCGAGGATCGCCCCCAGCAGGGTGCCGAGGCCGATGATCGCGGCGATGTGGCCGAGGATGCTGCCGAAGCCCTTCTCCAGCAACGAGTCCGAGGCCTTCTGCGCCGACCCGACCAGCGCCTCCGTCGGCACGCCCGCGGCCAGCGCCACCAGCAGCGCGACGACGATCAGCGCGATGAACGGCTCGACCTTGAACTTGATGATGAGAAGCAGCAGCACCGCGATGCTGACCACGGCGAGGGTGAGCAAGCCCCCTGTTGAGTGTTGCAACCAGTCGATCACGGGCGGCTCCTGAGTGAATGGCCTGGCAATGCGCCGGTGGCGGTTCCGTCGTCGATCACCGGCACCCCGTTGCAGAACACGTACGGGATGCCGGCGGCCTGCTGCCGTGGCTCGTCGAACGTCGCCGTGTCGGCGATCGTCGCGGCGTCGAACAGCACCAGGTCTGCCGCGTAGCCCTCGCGGACCAGACCCCGGTCGGTGAGCCGCAAGCGCCGGGCGGCGCGGCCGGTGAGGTGCTCGACGCACTCCTCCAGGCTCAGCACGCCCAGCTCGCGGACGTAGCGCGCGAAGTAGCGGGGGAAGGTGCCCCACGCGCGCGGGTGCGGGCGGTCGCCGACGAGCAGGCCGTCGCTGCCGCCCGTGTGCGCCGGGTGCTTCATGATCGCCTGCACGTTCTCCTCGTGGCCCACGTGCATGAGGCAGGAGGTGCCCAGGCGTTCGTCGACCAGCACGTCGAAGTAGAGGTCCGCGGGCGCCCGGCCGAGCCGGCGCGCGGAAGCGAGGACGCTCGCGCCGACCAGGTGCGCGTTGCGGTCGTCGCGGACACCGTTGATCTCGATGGTGTCCCAGTCGACCGGGACGCCGTGGCACCCGTCCGAACCGGTCTCCTCGATCTCGGCGCGGATGCGCTCCCGGGTGTCCACATCGGACAGCCTGGCCAGCGCCCGCTCCGGACCGCCCTCCGTCGCCCACGACGGCAGCAGCGCGCTCAGGTAGGTCGCGCCCGGCAGGTACGGGTAGGTGTCCAGGGAGATGTCGGCGCCTTCGGCGATCGCGTCGTCCAGCAGGGCGAGCAGCTCGGGGGCCTTGCCCTTGTTGACCGGGAAGTTCATCGTGGCGTGCGCGAGGTGCAGAGCGCACCCGGACCGTTTCGAGACGTCCACCATCTCGGCGTACGCCTCCAGCGCGCCCGCGCCGTAGCTGCGGTGGTGCGGGCTGTAGAACCCGCCGTGCTGCCCGACGACCTCGCAGAGCTGCACCAGCTCGGAGGTGCCGGCGTACATGCCGGGCGTGTAGGTGAGGCCGGACGACATGCCCATCGCGCCCTCGGCGAGCGACTGCGCGAGAACGGTCCTCATCGTGTCCATCTCGGACTCCGTCGGCGGCCGGTCGTCCCAGCCGACGACGAGCATCCGCAGCGTCCCCTGCGGCACCAGGTACGCGGCGTTGACCGCGATGCCCTGGTCGAGGCGGTCGAGGTACTCGCCGACCGAGCGCCAGTTCCAGTCGAACCCGGGCGGGTCGTCGTTCCACCCGGCGAGCTGGCCCCGCAGCGTGGCGAGCACCTCGTCGTCGACCGGCGCGTAGGAGAGCCCGTCCTGGCCGAGCACCTCCGTCGTGACGCCCTGCGAGACCTTCGCCAGGTGGTCGGGCTCGGCGAGCACCCGCAGGTCGGAGTGCGAGTGCATGTCGATGAACCCCGGCGCGAGCACCAGCCCGTCCGCGTCGATCGACCGCGTGCCCGTGAGCCCGTGCCCGATGGACGAGATGACGCCGTCCTTGATCGCCACATCCGCCCGGTGGGCGGGTGCGCCGGTGCCGTCGGCGATCAGTGGTCCGCGCAGGACTACGTCGTCCATCGGAACGCTCCTTCTCAGAAGTAGGTGCGGATCAGGTCGACCACGGTCGTGCCGCGCACGACCGGGATGAGCTGCCACTTGTCGAACACCGTGCACGGGTGGGAAAGCCCCAGCCCGACCCAGTCGCCGACCCGGACCGTGGCCTCCGGGCCGAGCCGCAGGAACGCGTGCTGGTCGTTCAGCGCCGTCACCTCCGCCTGGGTCAGCGGGGCGATGGCGCCGTCACCCCGGCGCAGGAGCTGCGGCTCCGGCAGGCCCTCGTCGAACGAGGCGTCGCGCTTGCCGATCGTGAGCAGCGCCAGGTCGCGCTGCGGCCGGGAGGTCACCTGCGCCCACGCCCGCAGCGCCGGCCGGAACGGCTGCACGCCCCCGATCCGGGAGAACGGCGAGATCCCGCGGTAGAAGCCGTCGTCGTGCGTGATGTACGCGCCGCTGCGCAGCACCGGGGTCACCGGCACCGGCCACGGCTGGGACAGCGTCGCGGCGACCTGGTCGAAGTACGCGCTGCCGCCCGCGGTGACGATCGCCGAGTCCAGCTCGTCGAGCATTCCGGCGTCGGCCAGCCGCAGCACGAGCGTGCGCAGGTCTGCCAGGTAGCTGTCCACAAGGGACTGCGAGGACGCGGACGCGTCGTGCGCCAGCGCGCCTTCGTAGCCGCCGGCGCCCGCCAGGCGCAGCACGGGGCTGCGGTCCACGGCGCGGGCGACGGCCAGCGCCGTCTCCAGGTCGCGCGCGCCGGTCCGCCCGCCGGGCGCGCCCAGCTCCACCAGCACGTCGACCGGCCGGGCCGCGCCGAGCTCCCGCAGCGCCTCGCTCATGATCGCGACGCCGGCCTCGGAGTCCGCCCAGCAGCTGAACTCGAAGCCGGGGTCCGCGTCGAGCTCGCGGACCAGCCAGCGCAGTGCGGCGGGGTCGAGCAGCTGGTTCGCGAGCAGCACCCGGCTGACCCCGAACGCCCGGTAGACCCGCAGCTGCGAGGCGTTGGCCGCGGTGATGCCCCAGACGCCGTGCTCGACCTGCCGCTGGAAGAGCTGGGGCGCCATCGTCGTCTTGCCGTGCGGCGCCAGCTTGACGCCGTGGTCGTCACACCACGTGGCCATCGTCGTGAGGTTGTGCGCCAACGCGTCCTCGTCCAGCACGACGAGCGGGCCGACGAACTCGTCGGCGAAGAGGTCGAGCCCCTGGCCGGCGACCTCGCCGATGGTCGAGCCGAACGTGCTCGAGGGCAGGCCCTTGAACCGCCAGCTGATCCGTTCCGACCTGATGTCCGCGACGGCCGAGAGGTCCATCTCCATCAGTTGTTGCATATTTTGCAACTCCCATTGCGCGATGTGATGCTGGAGTGTGTAGCATTCGGGTGCGCCGCCGTCAACGAACACCCCTGGAGCACGCATGCGGTTCGAACACGTCGGCGGTGTCGTGTGTCTCGGCGAAACCATGGTGATGATGGTTCCGGCAGAGCCCGGACCCGTGCATCTGGTGCGCACCTGGCATCGAGCCGTGGGCGGCGCCGAGTCCAACGTCGCCTGCCACCTCACCCGTCTCGGCGTGCCGTCGTCGTGGGTCAGCGCCGTCGGCGACGACTCGTTCGGCCTCGCGGTGCTCGACGCGGTCGCGGGTTTCGGCGTGGACGTGTCGCGGGTGCGCGTCGACCCCACGCGCCCGACCGGCCTCTACGTGAAGGAGGCCTCGCCGCACGGCAGCCCGGTGCGCTACTACCGGCGCGGCTCGGCGGCGTCCGGCATGGGCCTCGAGATGATCGACCGGCTCGGCCTCGGCGAGGTGGCCCTGGTGCACGTCAGCGGGATCACCGCCGCGCTGTCCGACTCGTGCCTCGCGATGCTGCGCGAGCTGCTGCGCCGGCCGCGGCACGGCTACCGGATCTCGTTCGACCTGAACTGGCGGCCCGCGCTGTGGGCGGGCCGGGACCCGCGCGTGCTGCGCGAGCTCGCGGACATGGCCGACATCGTGCTCGCGGGTTCCGACGAGGCGGAGCTCGTGTGGGGCACCGGCGACCCGCGGCGCCTGCGGGAGCTGCTGCCCGGTCCGGTGTCGCTGGTGGTGAAGCAGGGAGCCGACGGCGCCACGCTGCTGGAGGACGGGGAGGCGCACTTCGAACCGGCGTTGCGGGTCGAGGTGGTGGAACCGGTCGGCGCGGGCGACGCGTTCGCGGCGGGCTTCCTCGCGGCCACCCTGGCGGGACAGGCGCCGTCGGTCCGCCTGCGCGCCGGGCACCTGCAGGCGGCGTCCGCTTTGCTCACCGCGGAGGACGTCGGGGATCCTCTGCCGGACGACGTGACGGCTCCGCTGCTGCACGCCGACCCGCGGACCTGGGCGTCCGCCCGCCTGGAGGTGTAGATGAGCCAGAGCCTCGACCGCGCGCTCACCCTGGTGAGCCGGCTCGCGACGGGCCCGAAGACGCTGGACGAGCTGTCCGGCGTGATCGGTGTGCACAAGTCGACGGCCCTGCGTCTGCTGCGCACGCTGGAGTCGCACCGCTTCGTGCAGCGCGACGGCGTGCACCACTACCGCCTCGGCACCGCCCTGTTCGACCTCGCGAACCTCGCCCTGGAGGAACGCGACGTGCGGCGTGCCGCCGAACCCGCGTTGCGCGAGCTCAACTCCCGCCTGGGGCACACCGTCCACCTCGCGTCCTATGAGGACGGTGAGGTCATCTACATCGACAAGTACGAGTCGACGCACCAGATGCGCATGTACTCGCGCATCGGCCGCCGCGCCCCGTTGCACTGCACGGCCGTGGCGAAGATCCTGCTCGCCGACCTGCCTCCCGCCGCCTTGCAGAAGGTGGTGGCGGGCATGGAGTTCCCGCGCCTGACGGCCAACACCATCACCGGTCCCGCGGCCTACCTCGCGGAGCTGGAACGCGTGCGCGCCAACGGCTACGCCGTCGACAACGCCGAGCACGAGGACTTCATCCACTGCATCGCCGCCCCGATCAGGGGCGCGCGCGGCGAGGTGCTCGCCGCCGTCTCGATGTCCGTGCCGAAGGTGCTGCTCGACTACGACGGCCTGCTGTCGCACCTGCCCGACCTGCTCGCCACCGCCCAAGCTGCATCAGTCGAATGCGGTTATGTTCCAAGATGAGGGAGTTCCCGTTGTCCAAGGTTGAGATCAAGACCGCCGACGCGCCGCAGCCGGTGGCCCGTTTCTCGCAGGGTGTGCGCAAGGGCAACATCCTGCAGGTGGCCGGTCAGGTCGCGTTCGACCCGTCCTCCGGTGAGATCGTCGGCACCACCGTCGCCGAGCAGACGCGTCAGACGTTCGCGAACCTCAACGCCGTGCTCGCAGCCGGTGGCGCGTCGATCGACGACGTCGTGATGATCCGCGTCTACCTCACCGACACCGCGCACTTCGCGGAGCTGAACGAGGTCTACGGCGAGTTCGTCACGGACCCGGCGCCGGCGCGGACGACCGTGTACGTCGGGCTCCCGGCCGGGCTGCTGGTGGAGATCGACGCGCTGGCCGTCGTCGACTGATCTGTTCGCAGCAACGGCGGTCCGGAGTGCGCATCGGCATTCCGGGCCGCTGTTGACGTTGTGACACGATCCGCGCATGAAGTGGTACGCGGACAGACCGGTCAGGCTCACGCGTCAGCTGATCGCCGACCTCCTCGCCGCCGGCTGGGTGGCGCTGTGGATCTGGGTGGCCACCACCGTCCACGACTGGGTGCTCCGGTTGCGGGCCCCGGGAGACGGCTTGGTCAACGCGGGTGGCGACATCCGCGACGTCTTCACCAACGCCGCGAACAAGGCCAGGGACGTGCCGCTGGTCGGTGACGACCTCGCGGGCGCGCTCGGCAACGGCACCAAGGCCGGCGAGACCCTCACCAGCGCGGGCCACGCGCAGATCGGCGTGGTCGAGGACAGCGCGTTCTGGCTCGCGGCCGCACTGGTCGTGGTCCCGGTGCTGTTCCTGCTCGTCACCTGGCTGCCGGTCCGGCTGCGGTACGCGCTCAGGGCCGGGAGCACCGCGCGGCTCAGGGACAAGCCGGACCTGCTGGCGCTGAGGGCGCTCACCGGGCTCAGCGCGCGCGAGCTGGCCAGGTTCGCCGGGGACCCCGCAGTGGCCTGGCGCACCGGGGACACCGAGGTCATCGACGAGCTGGCCAGAAGGCAGCTCGCGGCGCTGGGGGTGAGGGCGTGATCACCGTCTCCGTGATCGCCGCGGTCGTGGCGATGTGCGCGGTGGCCGTGTCGTTGTGGCAGGCCCGCGAAGCGAAGGGCGCCCAGGCGGCCGCGAGCGGGGCCCAGGAGGCGGCGAACCGGGCGCGGGAGGAGGCGGGCGCCGCGCGGAAGGCCGTCGAACAGGCCACGAGCAGCGCGCTGCAGGCCAAGACGGCGGCCGAGGAGGCCAGGAAGGCGGCCGCGAGAGCCGAGGAGGCGGCCACCGCGGCCCGGATGCTCGCGGACGAGGCGCAGTTCACGGCCCAGCAGGCGACGGCCCAGGTGAACGAGGTCACCGAGCTGCTCGCCGCCGAACGGCAGCGGCGGGGGATGCCGACCTTCGCGATCACGCCCGCCGCGCCCGACGAGTTCCGGCTGAGCTACTTCGGCGGGCCGGCGGTCATCGAGCAGCTCACCGTGTCGGTGGTGCCGGGCAGCCGGGTGCTCGGGCTCTCCCAGTACGACGAGCCCCCGGCCGAGCACCTCGACGTCGGGCCGCTGCACAACGGCTCCGCCATCACCTTCCGGGCCGCGACCGGGCAACGGGCCAGTGCGGTCTTCCAGATCAGGGCGGAGCCGTGGGACCCGGTCGTCGTCCGGGCCGACCAGTAGCCGCGGCGGGTGCCGGGCCGGTCAGTAGACGGGGCCGGTGTACTTCTCGCCGGGGCCCTGGCCCGGCTCGTCGGGCACGGCGGAGGCCTCGCGGAAGGCGCGCTGCACCGACTGCAGACCGTCCTTGAGCGGCGCGGCGTGCGGACCGAGGTACTCCGAGGTCGCCGTCACCAGGCCGGCCAGGCCGGTGATCAGGCGACGAGCCTCGTCGAGGTCGCGGCGCGGGGAGTTGTCGGGGTCGGCGTCGGCGAGGCCGAGGCGTTCGGCGGCGGCGGACAGCAGCATCACGGCGGCCCGGCTGATGACCTCGATGCTGGGCACGTCGCCCAGGTCGCGGACATCCTCGTCGGCACTGTCTTCCAGCGGATCGGTCACCCGCCCATTCAAGCAAGACGGCGTCGCGGGGCCGCGATTCGGGGGTTGACAAGAGCGTCTGCTACTATTTCCGACGCGACCAGCTCTCGTTAGTGCGAGAGCGGCAAGTGGAGCCCCGCTCCCACCCGCGTTCACCGCCTCAAGAGGTGGCCGGGTCCGGTCATCCTGACAGCAGGACACGCGGGTGTCCGGCGGGCAGGTATGTGATCGGTCGGAAGCGGGCCCTGTCGTCGACATCGACGACGGGGCTCTTGTCTTTGGCGCAACCGAGTCTCAAAGGACGTGAATGACAAGTCCCTCGAACCGCGGTGCACCCGTCAGCACCGAGCCGCGCATCAACGACCGCATCCGGGTGCCGGAAGTTCGTCTGGTCGGGCCGAATGGTGAGCAGGTCGGGATCGTTCGCATCGAGGACGCGCTCCGACTCGCGCAGGAAGCGGATCTCGACCTCGTCGAGGTCGCCGCTCAGGCTCGCCCGCCGGTCTGCAAGCTCATGGACTACGGCAAGTTCAAGTACGAGACGGCGCAGAAGGCTCGCGAGTCTCGTCGGAACCAGCAGCTGACGGTCATCAAGGAGCAGAAGCTCCGCCCCAAGATCGACCCGCACGACTACCAGACGAAGAAGGGCCACGTGGCCCGCTTCCTCTCGCACGGGAACAAGGTCAAGGTGACCATCATGTTCCGCGGTCGCGAGCAGTCGCGCCCCGAGCTCGGCTATCGGTTGTTGCAGAAGCTGGCGGAGGACGTCGCGGAGCTGGGCTTCGTCGAGTCGAACCCCAAGCAGGACGGCCGCAACATGATCATGGTGTTGGCGCCGCACAAGAACGTCAAGGCGCGTCCGGTCAAGCAGGACGACGCGCCCGAGGCGGACGAGACCGCTTCGGACGACGTGTAAGGACGCATGCCCGCCCCCGACCCGGTGGGTAGCACGAGACGAGGACGGAAATGCCGAAGAACAAGACGCACAGCGGGACCTCGAAGCGGTTCAAGGTCACCGGCAGCGGCAAGATCCTCCGGGAGAAGGCCGGCAAGCGCCACATCCTGGAGAAGAAGTCCAGCAAGGTGACGCGTCGCATGAGCGGCACCGCGGTCGTGTCGGACAACGACGCGCCGCGCATCAAGAAGCTGCTCGGTCTCTGACCCGCTTCGACCCCCCTAGCTAACTCGGGGGAGGCAGTGCCGGACCTCCGGCGAACACCGCCCCCCATGAGATCGACAGGATGGACCCGTGGCACGCGTCAAGCGGGCTGTGAACGCCCAGAAGAAGCGCCGTACCACCCTTGAGCTGGCCAGCGGCTACCGCGGTCAGCGCTCGAGGCTGTACCGCAAGGCCAAGGAGCAGGTGCTCCACTCGCTCAACTACGCGTACCGCGACCGCCGTGCGCGCAAGGGCGACTTCCGCAAGCTGTGGATCCAGCGCATCAACGCCGCTGCCCGCGCGAACGGCATGACCTACAACCGCCTCATCCAGGGCCTGCGCCTCGGCGGCGTCGAGGTGGACCGCAAGATCCTCGCGGACCTCGCCGTCACCGACGCCACCGCCTTCGCGGCTCTCGTCGAGATCGCCCGTGGCGCGCTCCCGGCTGACGTGAACGCTCCTGCCGGGGACAAGGCCTGAGCCAGCACCTCCGCGGACACCGACCCGAGGCAGATCCGTTCACCGAACGGACGCCTCGGGTCGTTGCTGCGCGCCACCTGACCCGCCGCCAGGGCCGTGACAAGGCAGGCCGCTTCCTCGTCGAGGGCGCCCAAGCCGTGCGCGAGGCACTGGCCTGGCGCACCGGCGAGGTGCACGAGCTCTTCGTCACGGCGACGGCCGCGGAACGCAACGCCGACCTGCTCCGCACCGCGTCCGACGCGGGTGTGCGGATCAGCGAGGTGACCGACAAGGCCGCCGCCTCCCTGTCGGAGACCGTGACGCCCCAGGGCCTCGTCGCGGTCTGCGACGCCGTGCCGCAGCCGCTCGAAGTGGCCCTGCGGGGCACCCCGCGCCTCGTCGCCGTCCTCCACGGCGTCTCGGACCCGGGCAACGCGGGTACCGTCACGCGCGTGGCCGACGCGGCCGGCGCCGACGCGGTGATCTTCGCGGGCGACGCGGTCGACCCGCACAACGGCAAGTGCGTGCGCGCCTCCACCGGCTCGCTGTTCCACCTGCCGATCGCGCGCTCCCGCGACGCGGACGAGGTCTTCGCCGCGTGCCGCCGGGCGGGCCTGAGGCTCGTGGCCGCCGACGGCTACGCGGAGGACGACCTCGTCGAGGCCTCGGCCAGGGGCGAGCTCGCGCAGCCCACGGCGTGGGTGTTCGGCAGCGAGGCCCACGGCCTGCCCGACGACGTCGTGGCGAAGCTCGACACCTCGCTCAAGGTGCCGCTGTACGGCGCCGCCGAGAGCCTGAACCTCGCGACGGCCGCGGCCGTCTGCCTCTACGCCTCCGCGCGGGACCAGCGGAATTGAGCTGACGGGTCACGGGCGCGCGGCTACTGTGCGCCCGTGCGCGAATCCGAGGTCGAACTCCTGTGCTCCCAGCTCGCCTCCTACTACGTGTTCCCGGACACGGCCGAGGAGATCGCGCGAGTCCTGCGCGCCCGTCTGGCCGAGGGCGATTACTCCGATGTGGACGATGAGGAGTTCGCCGCACGGGTCACCGCCGATCTGCAGAGCGTCAACGGCGACAAGCACCTCCGCCTTCTCCACAGCGCCGAGGAGGTTCCCGAGACCGGCCAGGAGTCGGCCTGGGACCCGGTGGCGTACCGGAGGGAAGCCGAGCTGGACGCGTTCGGCGTGCGGAAGGTCGAACGGCTGAAGGGCAACATCGGCCTGCTGGAGCTCAACCTGCTGCACGACGCCGAGATCGCCACCCCCGCCGTCACCGCCGCCATGAACCTCATCGCGCACACCGACGCGCTGATCATCGACCTGCGGAACAACGGCGGTGGCGACCCGCACACGGTCGCGTTGATCTGCAGCTACCTGTTCGACGAACCCGTGCACCTCAACGACATCTACGACCGTCCAGAGGACACGACCCGGCAGTTCTGGACGCTCCCGCACGTCCCCGGCCCGCGGTTCGGCGGCACGAAGCCGGTCTACGTCCTCACCAGCGCCCGCACGTTCTCCGGCGCGGAGGAGCTGAGCTACAACCTGCGGCAGAACGAGCGCGCCACCCTGATCGGCGAGACCACCAGGGGCGGCGCCCACCCCGGCGGCCGCTACCGCGTCGGCCCGCACCTCAGGTCCGCCGTTCCCAGAGGCCGCGCGATCAACCCGATCTCCGGAACGAACTGGGAGGGCGTCGGTGTGGTCCCGCACGTCGCGGTGCCGGCGGACGAGGCGTTCGAGGTCGCCTACGAGAAGGCGACCTCGACCCTCCAGAACTAGTCCAGCCGCGCGGTCAGCTCGCGCACCAGCGGGTCGGTGCCGGACGGCTTGTTCTGCCGCCGCAACGCTTCCGAGAGCACCGACAGCACGTTCCCGACCTGGACGTCGTCGGGCAGCAGGCTCGCCGCCCGGCGCGCCTCGGCCTCGGCGCCCTCCGCGTCGTCGGCGTCGAGCAGCACGTGCGCGGCCCGCAGCACGATGAACACCCGCCAGCCCTCGTCGCCCAGCGACACCACCAGGGCCTCGGCGTCGCGGTACTGCTTCATCGCGAGCGCGAACTCACCGGCCTGGCCGTGCACCCACGCGCGGATCGCGATGATCTCCGCCTGCCGCCGGGTGACCTCGCGCGGGTCGTCCAGCAACGGCAGCAGCGCCTCGGCCTCGTCGACGGCCGCGCGCGTCTCGGTGATCTCGTCCTCCGGCAGGTTCGAGGCCAGCTCGACCAGCGAGCCGATCGCCTCGGAGAGGTCGCCCTCCTGCTGCCACAGCGCGGCGGCCGCGCGCCACGACGCCGTCGCCTCGTCGTCCTTGCCGAGCCTGCCCTGCACGGACGCCAGCGCGTCGAGCAGGAACGCCCGCCGCCCCGCCTCCTCGGGCGGCAGCAGCTCCGACGCCTCGCGCAGGTGGCGCTCGGCCGCCGGGAGCTCGCCCAGCTTGCGGCACACCTGCCCGAGCCGGAACACCACCTGCAGCCGCAGGTCCTCCTGGCCGTCCTGGAGCAGGCGCAGCGACTCCTCCAGCACCTCGGCGGCCTCGACGAACCGGTCCGCCTGCACGTAGCCGCCGCTCAGCGCGAAGCAGAAGTGCGCGGTGTGGCCGGGGGTGAGGTGCACGCGCGAGATCGCCACGGCCTCCCTCAGCTCGCCAAGGCAGGCCGCCTCCTGGTCCAGCTCCTGGATCGCCACGACCTGGTACCAGCGCGCCTCGGCGGCCTCCGGGAGCGGGAACGCCGCCACGAACTCCCGTGCCGTCGCCATCGCCTCCGGCACCTTGCCCAGCAACGTCTCCAGCCGCAGCCGCAGCCGGTAGGCCTCGAACCGGGCGCTCGGCGGCAGCTCGCCCGCCAGCACCGCCACGACGTCGGAGTACGCGCCGTCGAGGTCCTGCTGCCGCGCCCGGTGTTCCGCCGACTCGACGGCGACCCTGCCGCGCAGCTCCGGAACGTCCAGGGAGGACGCCAGCGCGAGCATCGCGGACGCCCGCTCGTGCGCCTGCTCGCCGTCGAGCAGCTCGGCCAGCGCCAGCGCCGCGACCGACCGGGTGTGGTCGCTCTCCGCCTCGGCCAGGCACCGCTCGGCCGTCTCCAGGCCACCCTCCAGCCCGATCGCGAGCCGCGCCCGGTACCGCAGCGCGAGGTCGGCGGGCAGCGCGGTCAGCTGCTCCTCGAACGCCGCGGGGTCGAACGGGACCAGCCCGGTCGTCATCCGCCGGATGCGCGCGTGCGCCGCGAGGTCGGGCGGCAGCAACGAGTCCATGTCGGCGGGCAGCGAGGCGAGCATCCGCCGCGCTTGCACGAAGTCGCCCTGCTCGTACAGCGCCACCATCGTCTCGGCGATCTCCACGGGGTCGCCGGACACGAGCGGCTCCTCGGCGGGAGCGGTCACCGGCGCGGCCGGGACCGCCAGCTCGACGGCGGGGTAGTCCTCCTGCTCGAGCGACCTCGACACCCGCTCGGTCCACGCCGGCGTGCCGTTGCGCTGGTCGAAGGCCCCGGCCAGCTCCAGCGCCCGCGCCGACAGGCGGTCGAGCAGCTCGGCCGCGGTCAGCGAGCCGACCGACGGCACCTCGAACGCGGTGCCGGCCGGAAGCCGTCGCAGCAGGACCGAGGCGCACTCGGCGAACGACATCTCGTCGGCCGGCAGCTGGGTCGCGACGACCTTGTGCAGCGAGCGGCGCAGGATCTCCTCGCCGCGCGCCAGGTTGCCCGTCAGCGCGCAGAACCGGATGTGCTCGTGCACGTACGAGGTGATCTCGTCGTCCTTGATCAGCCGGTACGCGGTCGTGTGCGCGTGCGCCGCCCGTTCGGTGTCGCCGATCTCCAGCAGCGGCCACAGCAGCGCCGTCAGGATGCCCTGCGGCTGGGTGCTGCAGTTGGTGTTGCCGGACAGGCCCTCCCAGCCGTGCGCGGCGGCCTCCTGGTGCCTGCCGAGCCGCGCCAGCATCCAGACCTGCTCCTCGACGACGCACGCGTCGCAGTCCGCCATCGGACCGGACTCGGCGGCGAGGTAGCGGCCCAGGTGTTCGGCGAGGCCCGTCAGGTCACCGACGTGGTAGGCGTGCTCGGCGCGCGCACCGTGCACGGGCTGCACCGAGAAACCCAGCCGCCCGTAGCGGTCGGCGAGCTGCCCGATCACGGCCTGGAGCTGCTCCAGCGAGAACCGGGGGTCGCGGCGCAGGCCCGTCGCGACCCACTTGTGCGACCAGTTCAGCGAGTGGACCTCGTAGTCGTTGAACGCCTCCGGGTCCTTCTCCTCCGCGGCCCGCGCCCAGGCGAACGGCGCCAGCATCAGGTCGTAGCGCGCGAGGTAGTACGCCGAGTCGATCATCGCGATCCGGCAGGACACCCCGAGCGGCAGGTGCCCGAGCGCGTCGGCCATGCGCGCGGCCCGTTCCAGCGCCTCGTGCTTCGGCATGCCCGTGGGCATGTTGTACGCGTCGAGGAACGCTCTTTCGGCGTCCTCGGCGGTGAAGTCGGCCATGTTCACTTACCCCCAACGGCGCGGTCCAGCAGTTCCAGGAACGAGCGGTTGAGCGCCGCCGTGTCCTTCGGTCGCATCGCCCGCCGAGCCTGCAGGACGGCGTGCACGTACAGAGATTCGAGCGTCAGCTCCACGAGCGACGGGTCGGTCAGCCGCGCCAGCCGCTGCACGAGCGGGTTGCGGCAGTTGAGCACGAGCTGCTCCGGCCGCGACGAGTCCGACCCGGCGGTCAGCTGCCCCAGCAGCTCGGCCCACAGCGGGTCGGTGACCTCCTCCGCCGTCTGCTCGGTGTCGAGCTTGCGCTGCTGCTCGGCGTTGCTGATCAGCAGCGCGGGCAGCGAGACCGGGTCGAAGTCGCGGACCACCGCGTCGCAGTCGTGCCGGTCCAGTGCCGCCGCGCCCTCGGCCAACCGCAGCCGCAGCGCCGCCTCGATCTCCGGTTCCGGGTCGGCCAGCGCCGCCAGCAGCTCCGACGGGGCCACCCGGCGGGCGACAGCGGGACCGTCGAGCGCGCTGAGCCGGTTCAGCAGCTCCAGGTCGTAGGCGTAGCCCGCGTTCACCAGGCCGAGGCCCTGCGCGGCCGCGACCGGCGCGAGCTGGTGGAACTCGTCGACGTCCGGGATGTAGAGGATCGCGCCGTGCTTGCGCTTGAACTGCCGCAACGGGATCGCGCCCTCGGTGGTCTCGAACGGCAGCCAGCGCTCGACCAGCCGCAGCATCTCGTCGTCCGAGCGCGCGAGCGACTTGATGCCCAGGTGGTGCGCGGCCAGCAGCTCACCGGCGCGGCGCGGCTCGATCGCGTCGAGCCTGATCAGCCAGTCGCGGATCTGCTCGCCCAGCTCCTCGCGCACCGCGAGCAGCATCTCGTCCTGGTACAGCGACTCGCGTGACGCCGTCGGCCGGACCGCGGACGCGTCGACCACGCACCGCACGAAGTAGGCCCAGTCCGGCAGCAGTCCCTCGACGTTGTCGCCGACGAGCATCCGCTTGAGGTACACCCGGTGCGTCTGGCGCGTGCCGGGGTGCACGCCCTCGGGCAGCACGAACGCGACGCCCGTCAGCCCCGCGGCCTCGACCTCGATCGGGATCGCCTCGAAGGGCCTGAACCCGAAGACCTGCTCGCAATACCCGGAGAGGTCCGCGTCCTCGTCGTCCCACGGCCGTTCGCCGCGGGTCACCTGCGCGCCGTCCACCGTCACGACGGCCGGCAGCAGGTCGCCGTAGTCGCCCACCAGCGGCCGGACGACGTCCGCTTCGAGCCAGTGCTCGTTGCCGCGCGAAGCGGTCAGCACCACCGTCGTGCCGACCGGCACACCACCCGCGGTGTCCACTGTGTCCACGGTGTCCACTGTGTCCACTGCCGACACGGTGTAGTTGCCCGACGAGTCCGCCTCCCACCGCACGGCGGGGCCGCCGCGAGCGGACCGCGTGACGACCGTCACCGAGGAGGCGACCAGGAAGCACGACAGCATGCCGACGCCGAACTGGCCGAGGAACCCCTCGCGGGCGAAGCCCAGCTCGTCGCGCTTCGAGGTCCGGCCGAGCGTCGAGAGCAGCTCGTGCACCTCGGTCTCGGTGAGCCCCACACCGGTGTCGGTGATCGTCAGCGTGGGGCCGCAGGTGATCGTGACCTCGGCGGGGCAGGACGGGTCGAGCTCACGCCGTGCCGTGATCGCGTCGACGGCGTTCTGCAGCAGTTCCCGCACGTAGACGCGCGGACTGCTGTACAGGTGGTGGCTGAGCAGGTCGATGATGCCGCGCAGGTCGACGCGGAAGGTGTGCGACATGATGCCGCCCATCCTAGGTACGGGGCAGGGACCGGTGCCGCTCTTTGAAGGAACGTCCCGAGGGGGAAATCGTGGCGGTGTGGTCGGGCAGGCTCGCTCTGCTGGTGTTCCTCACCACGGTCGTGGTGCTGGTGGGCAACCGGCTCGGATCGCCGTGGAACTGGCTGCTGCCGGTGGTCTGGGCGCTGCTCGCGGCTCCGCCACTGGTCGACCGGTGGCGGCGGCGCGACCGGGAACGGGGGCCGGCGCGGCGTCGTGGCGGAACGGCCGGGAGCGGCCGGGACCGCACCGACTAGGATCGGCCTGTTCATTGCCGAGGTCCGCTGTGTGGATCAAAACTGGGAGCTGTCCACAAACCATGTCCGGAGCCAACGACCCGTACGACCCGAAGCAGGTCGCGGCGCTGTCGGCCGAGCACCTCGACGCGGCCGTGCAGAAGGCGCGCGAGGCGTTCGCCGGAGCAGCCGACCTGGAGGCACTGGCCGCGGTCAAGCCGGGCCACCTCGGTGACCGGTCGCCCGTGCTGCTGGCCCGCCGCGAGATCGGCGCCCTGCCGCCCAAGGCCAAGGCCGAGGCGGGCAAGCGGGTGAACGAGGCGCAGTCCGCGATCAAGACCGCGTTCGAGGAGCGCCACGCCGTGCTCCGGGCCGAACGCGACGAGCGGGTGCTGCGCGAGGAGTCCGTCGACGTCACGCTGCCTTGGGACCGCTTCCCGCGCGGCGCGCGCCACCCGATCACCACGCTCGCCGAGCGCATCGGTGACGTCTTCGTGGCCATGGGCTACGAGATCGCCGAAGGCCCCGAGCTCGAGACCGAGTGGTTCAACTTCGACGCGCTGAACTTCGGCAAGGACCACCCGGCCCGCTCGATGCAGGACACGTTCTACATCGCGCCGGGTGACTCGCAGCTGGTCCTGCGCACGCACACCTCGCCCGTGCAGGCCCGCACGCTGCTGGAGCGCGACCTGCCGGTGTACGTCGTGTGCCCCGGCCGCACGTTCCGCACCGACGAGCTCGACGCGACGCACACCCCGGTGTTCCACCAGGTCGAGGGCCTCGCGATCGACAAGGGCCTGACGATGGGCCACCTCAAGGGCACGCTCGACGCGTTCGCGCGCGCCATGTTCGGCGAGGACTCCAGGACCCGCCTGCGCCCCTCGTTCTTCCCGTTCACCGAGCCGTCGGCCGAGGTCGACGTCTGGTTCCCGGAGCGCAAGGGCGGCGCCGGCTGGGTCGAGTGGGGCGGCTGCGGCATGGTCAACCCCAACGTGCTGCGCGCCACCGGCGTCGACCCGGACGTCTACTCCGGCTTCGCGTTCGGCATGGGCCTCGAGCGGACGCTGCAGTTCCGCAACGGCCTGCCCGACATGCGCGACATGGTCGAGGGCGACGTCCGCTTCACCCAGCCATTCGGAACGGAGGCCTGAGCCGGATGCGCATCCCGGTCAGCTGGCTGGTCGAACACCTCGGTTTCGACGAAGTCCCCACGCCCGGCGAGCTCGCCGAGGCGTTCACCCGCATCGGCATCGAGGTCGAGGAGGTGAGCCCGCTCGGTCCCGTGACCGGCCCGGTCGTCGCCGGTCGCGTCGTCGAGATCGAGGAGCTCACCGAGTTCAAGAAGCCGATCCGCTACTGCAAGGTCGAGGTCGGTCCCGAGCAGGTCAACCAGATCATCTGCGGCGCCACGAACTTCGTCGAGGGCGACTCGGTCGTCGTCGCGCTGCCCGGCGCCGTCCTGCCCGGTGGCTTCGCGATCTCCGAGCGCAAGACCTACGGCCGCGTGTCGCAGGGCATGATCTGCGCCGCCGACGAGCTCGGCATCGGCGACGACCACTCCGGCATCCTCGTGCTGCCCACCGGCACCGCGCAGCCCGGCGACGACGCGATGGAGCTGCTGGGCCTCAACGACAGCGTCATCGAGGTCGCGCCGACGCCGGACCGCGGTTACGCCTTCTCGGTCCGGGGGCTGGCCAGGGAGATCGCCTGCGCGCTGGACGTCCCGTTCGGCGACCCCGGCGCCGTCGAGGTCCCCGAGCCGGAGGGCGAGGCCTGGCCGGTCATCGTCGAGGACCGCGCCGCCTGCCCGCGGTTCGTCGCGCGCCGGGTGACCGGTGTCGACCCCACCGCGCCCACGCCGTGGTGGATGCGCCGCCGCCTGATGCTCGCCGGCATGCGCTCCATCTCGCTGCCGGTCGACGTCACCAACTACGTGATGCTCGAGCTGGGCCAGCCGCTGCACGCGTTCGACGCCTCGTCGTTGTCCGGTGCGCTGACCGTGCGCCGCGCGCTGGCGGGGGAGAAGCTCACGACGCTGGACGACTCGGTCCGCGCGCTGGACGTCGACGACATCGTGATCGCCGACGACTCCGGGGTGATCTCGCTGGCCGGTGTCATGGGCGGTGCCTCCACGGAGGTCCGGGACGACTCCTCGGACATCCTGCTGGAGGCGGCGAACTGGGACCCGCCGTCGATCGCGCGCACGGTCCGCCGGCACAAGCTGCCGTCCGAGGCCGCGAAGCGCTTCGAGCGCACCGTCGACCCCGCGCTGGCGCCGGTGGCGCTGGAGCGGGCCGCGAAGCTGCTCAACCACTACGCCGAGGGCTCCATCAAGCCGGGCCGCACCGACGTCGGCGCGGCGCCGCTGCCGCGGCCGGTGTCGATGCCGATCGACCTGCCGGACCGCGTCGCGGGCGTCCGCTACGCGCGTGGTGTCACGGCTCGCCGGCTGGGCCAGATCGGCTGCCAGGTCGCCGTGACCACCTCGGACGACGGCCAGACGATCGTCACCGCGACGCCGCCGACGTGGCGCGCCGACCTCGTGCAGCCCGCCGACCTGGTGGAGGAGGTGCTGCGGCTGGAGGGCTACGACACGATTCCCTCGGTGCTGCCGTCCGCGCCCGCCGGTCGTGGCCTGACCGAGCAGCAGCGCCGCCGCCGCGCGGTGTGGAGGACGCTGGCCGAGGACGGCTTCGTCGAGGTGAAGCCGTTCCCGTTCATCGACCCGTCGGTGTTCGACGCGTTCGGTCTCGACGGGAACGACGTCCGGCGCAACACCGTCAGCGTGGTGAACCCGCTGGAGGCGGACAAGAACGTCCTCGCCACCACCCTGCTGCCGGGCCTGCTGGAGACGCTCCAGCGGAACCTGGCCCGCGGGGCCCGCGACGTCGCCCTCTACAACGTCGCCCAGGTGACGCTGCCGCGCGCGCAGCAGGTCCCGGTGCCCTCGCTCGGCGTGGACCGCCGCCCGACCGAGGCCGAGCTGGCCTCGATGCTCGCCGCGCTGCCGCAGCAGCCGCTGCACGTCGCCGGTGTGCTCACGGGCCACCGCGAGCTGTCCGGCTGGTGGGGCAAGGGCCGCATCGCCGACTGGTCGGACGCCGTCGAGGCGGCCCGCCGCGTCGGCCAGGCCTACGGCGTGACGTTGCGCGTGGTGGCCTCGGACCTGCCGCCGTGGCACCCCGGTCGCTGCGCCGAGCTGCGCGTCGGCGACTGGCCGGTCGGCCACGCCGGTGAGCTGCACCCGAAGGTCGTCGAGGCGCTGGGCCTGCCCAAGCGGACCGTGGCGTTCGAGCTCGACCTCGACGCCCTGCCGCTGGACGACCGCCGTCCGGCCCCCGTCGTGTCGCCGTACCCGCCGGTGCTGCTGGACGTCGCGCTCGTCGTCGACGCCTCCGTGCCGGTGCAGTCGGTGACGGAGGTGCTCGGCGCGTCCGCGGGCGACCTGCTGGAGGACATCCGCCTGTTCGACGTCTACGCGGGCGAGCAGGTGGGCGAGGGCAAGAAGTCGCTCGCGTACTCCCTGCGCTTCCGCGCGCCGGACCGCACGCTCACGGTGGAGGAGGCGACCGCGGCCCGTGACTCGGCCGTCACCGCCGCCGGCGAACGCCTGGGCGCGGCACTGCGCGCCTGATCGGTCGTGCCGGGAAGGCCCGAGTTTCCGCCGGGAAGCTCGGGCCTTCCCGCGTTCGCGGTCCGCACCGGCCGCCCGGTGCCGGGACCCAGCGCGTCGGTCTGCCGAAACTGCCGGTGCGGATTCGCTCGATCGGCTGAATGCCAGGAATCGGCCGCGGTGACCAAACCAGCAGGTGGTGACCCTGTACCGCTGTCAAGGTGCCAAAAGTCCCTCATTACAAGGGGAAATCGGCGCCCGTAGGACGCTTGCGCAGTAGGTGAAGCTTCTCCAAGATTGTTGACGCGGCCCGCTGGGCCGAGGGGCGAAGCGATGAACCACCGGGCGAGTCTGGTCGCCGGTCCGGTGGGGAGCTAGAGGCGAACCCACCGCCTGGAGCAACAACTCTGGAGAGTTGCGCCATGCGTAGTCTGGGTCCGCGCCTCGAGATCGCCGTGTCGCTGACGATTCTCATGGTCGGCGCGGCGGTCGTGGCGGCGATGCACCTGACGTGGCCGGAACCGCAGCTACCCGCGATGGCGTACTCGGTGAGCAGCGGCGACTCGGGCGCGCAGCAGCTCAAGCCGTTCGAGATCAACGACATCTCCGGCGCGGCCGTCGAGCTCAAGCCGGGCGCCGAGGGCAAGCGCGAGGTGCGGCTGTCGAACCCGAACCCCGTCGCCATCATCGTCGAGAGCCTCTCCGCGGTTCCGGGCCAGCCGCTCGACGCCACCGGGCAACGCGTCGCCGGGTGCCCCGCCGGCGTGCTGACCGTGGTGCCGCTGATGGACATCGTGGAGATCCCGGCCGGTGGCGCGGTCGAGGTCGTCATGAAGGTCCAGGTGGCCGCGGACGTTCCCGCCGAGTGCGCCGAGCTCGTCTTCCCGCTCACCTACTCGGGGCGTGCGAAGCACGGCTGACGGACGTCAGGCGGTGATGTGCCGGATCACCGCGGCGAGGGACCGCTCACGTGGTCGCACGGTGTCCACGGAGAGCGCCTCCCCGTGCCAGGAGGGGAAGTTCGCCAGTCGCTGCCGCACCGTGGACCAGTCGCCGGCGTTGTGCCAGCCGGGGATTCCGCGGCTGCGGCCTTCGAGCCTGTCGCGGTGGACTTCCTCGTCGGAGCACCGGCACACGACCACGCGGAACTCCGCACCGGCCCGGCGTGCCAGGCTGCGCCAGCGCTCCCTGGTCACGACCCGTTCGGTGGGATGGTCGAGGATGGCGGACTGCCCGGCGAGGAGCTGCCGCAGAGCGAGCGTGGTCAGCAGCTCTTCGGCCATCGCCAGCGGAGCCTCGAAGTAGCGACCGCCGAACGGGGTCAGCGCGCCGAGCAGCCAGTCGGTGGCGAAGACCGGAATCCCCAGCTCGGCGCCCGCGGCGTCGGCCAGGGTGCTCTTCCCGCTGCCGGGCACCCCGGAGAACACGACCAGCCGGGCACCCGTGGCGACCGGAGGTAGGTCGTAGTCGGTGAAGTCGACCGGCAACCGCGGTGTCAGACCGGCAGGCACCAGCCCGGCGACCCACGTGGAGGCGATTCGGTGCGGCGGTGCCGCCTCGACGACGCAGGACACGACGTCAACGGTGCCGTCGTGACGGCGGATCCGCGCCCGCGCGGTGGTCTCGCCGACGTCGAGACCGACCACGACGACCGGCGCGTAGCCGGCGGCGCGACCGCGGGTGACCTCGACGTACCTCTCGGGCGTGACGACGGCGGTGAACGCGGCCGCGAGCACGTCGGAGGCGTCAGCTCCCCAGCCGGGTTTCCCGTCCAGGCCGTCGAGGACCCATTCCAGCCGCGCCAGGGCTGGACCGGCCGCGAGGCGGTGCACTGTTCCTCCTGGACGGGGTGGTGGAGGCGAGCCGATCAAGCCTAGCGAGCCTGCCAGGAGACAGGCCGGGCGTTCGCCCACGACTGAACGGGACTGCCGTGAGCTGACGACAGCGCCCCCGCGCTAGAGGTGTTTGAGGGCCTCCCGCCGCGACAACGGCGACAACCCGGGCCGGGCCTCGACGAACGCCCGCACCCAGCCGGGGTCGGTCTTCGCGTACTCCCGCAGCGCCCACCCGATCCCCTTGCGCAGGAAGAAGTCCGGATCGTCCACGTTGGCGTCGACGCACGCGGCCAGCAGCTCCACGTCGGTCGCGCCCTTGGCCCCGAGCTGGCAGATGATCGACGTCCGCCGCCGCCACCTGTCCGCGTCGGCAGACCACCGCAGCACGTGGGGCCGCACGACCCCGGGCGCCGACCGCAGCAGCGGCCCCACCAGTTTCGACGCGATCTCGTCGACGTAGTCCCACCACGCGCCGGTCACGATCATCTCGTCGAACCACGGCAGCAGGCCGGCCGACTGGAAGCGGCGATCACCGCTCAGCGCGAGTGCGACATACCTTTCCTCGCGATAGGTGGCCTCGCGCCACAACGTCCGCACGGCGTCGAGCCACTCGTCGGGGTCATCAACGCGGGGCAGTGACTTCAGCAACGCCGCCCGGCGCGGTTTCGGCACTCCGAGGAACGGCATCGCCGACTTCATGTACGCCTGCATCTGCGGCGCTTTCCGCGGGTCCGCGAGTTCCTCGAGTCCTGCTCGGACCGCTTTGATCAAGGAAACCTCAAGTTCCACACCCAAACGGTATAGGCAGAAGGAGTAGCCCTTTGAGATTGATGGCCCCATTCGTGGGAAAAGTGCTAACGAACCCGCAAAACATCACTTGACCGGGTGTGATCGTGAACGGAAAACGCGCGAGTTCCGGATACAGTTCGCGTTCATGCGCGTGCTCATGGTGGTGGCGGCGCTCGTGCTCGGCAGCATGGGCGCCACCAAAGCGGACGCGGTGGACTACCTCGACCTGCCGCTGGTCAACTCCGCCGGCGAGGAGCGGGGCGGAGTCCACCCCGACCTGCCGTACGACCGCGCGTCGCTGGAGCAGGCCCTGACCGCCTACCGCGCGCAGGGCGTCGCGCCGGCCAGGTTCAAGGCGTTGCTGTGGCAGTACTGGATCGTCCGCGCCGCCGAGGACGCCGGTGTGCGGCTCGCCGACTGGGACCCGCAGCGCGGCGCCGAGCACAACCGACCGGTGATCTTCGCCGTGTACGACTTCTACGCGAAGCTCTACCTGGAGCACCCCGGCACGCTCAGGTGGATGGGGTTCGCGAACATCGGCGCGCCCGCGTTCGCCGCCGGCATGCTCGACCTCGGCACGGTGCCGGAGCTGCGCTGGTTCTCGTCGATGCTGATGTCGATGCAGAAGCACATCTTCATGGACCTGGGCGCGATGCACGCGGCCTACCTGCACGGCGGGATCGCGGCCGTGCAGGAGATGCGCGACGCGGGGATCATCGACGCGGAGACCACCGCGGCGTGGGCCGAACCGGCGCGGGCGGTGCTGGAGTTCTCCTCCCGCGAGCAGAACCTGGTGATCGCCGAGCAGTTCGACCGGATGCGGTCCCGGCTGCTGCCGCCCGGCGAGGTGATCACGTACGCGATCACGGTGGCCGGTCCGATGCCGGTGCCGGGCGGCAGGACCCCGGCGCAGTACCGGCCGCTGTTCGGCGGCCCGCTGCCCGCGTTCAACTACGCGGACCGGGAGGCCCGCTGGGACTTCCTGAGCAACGACACGGTCCCGGCCTACGAGCGCCTCTCCGCGGAGGCCGTGCACGAGATCGTGCGACGGCCGTTCGCCGACCGCGTCGCCGAGTACCGCGCCAGGGCCCGGCTGCTCGACCTGGTCCTGCCGTTCGGCGGCGGGGCAAGGACGGGAGTCCGCTGAGCACGGACGCCTCCGGCCCGCCCGCCGGGTTCATCCCCCGTTCGGGCGTGGAATCGGATCAGCCGAAGTAGGCTGCTGACCATGACGTCGTACGACTACGACCTGATCGTCATCGGCTCTGGCCCTGGCGGCCAGAAGGCGGCGATCGCGGGTGCGAAGCTGGGCAAGCGCGTGGCGATCATCGACAAGCAGGAGATGGTCGGGGGCGTCTGCGCGAACACGGGCACCATCCCGTCGAAGACGCTGCGCGAGGCCGTCATGTACCTCACGGGCATGAGCCAGCGCGAGGTGTACGGCGCGAGCTACCGGGTCAAGCACGACATCACGATCACCGATCTGATGGCCCGCACCCAGCACGTGATCGGCCGCGAGGTCCAGGTCGTGCGCGCCCAGTTGCACCGCAACGGCATCGACCTGCTCAACGGGTTCGGGCGTTTCGTCGACCAGCACACGGTTGCGGTGGAGGGCAGTCATCGCAATGACCGGGTGACGATCAGCGGCGAGTACATCGTCATCGCGACCGGCACCACACCCGCCCGTCCGTCCGCGGTGGACTTCGACGAGGAGCGGATCCTCGACTCCGACGAGGTCTTCGCGCTGCAGGAGATCCCGTCGTCACTGGTCGTCGTGGGCGCCGGCGTGATCGGCATCGAGTACGCGTCGATGTTCGCCGCCCTCGGCACCCGCGTCACGGTCGTCGAGCAGCGCGAGCGGATGCTGGACTTCTGCGACCCGGAGATCGTCGAGTCGCTGAAGTTCCACCTGCGCGACCTCGCCGTCACGTTCCGGTTCGACGAGAAGGTCGTCGACGTCTCGGTGTCCAACTCGGGCACGATCACGACCCTCGCCTCCGGCAAGCGCATCCCGGCCGCCGCGGTCATGTACTCGGCGGGCCGCCAGGGGTGCACGGACCGGCTGGACCTCGCCGCCGCGGGGCTGGAGGCCGACCGCCGCGGCCGGCTGTCCGTCGACGAGCACTACCGCACGCCGGTCGAGCACATCTACGCCGTCGGTGACGTGATCGGCTTCCCGGCGCTGGCCGCGACGTCGATGGACCAGGGCCGGCTGGCCGCGTACCACGCGTTCGGCGAGCCGGTGCACGAGCTGACCGCGTTGCAGCCCATCGGCATCTACACGATTCCCGAGATCTCCTACTGCGGTGCCACGGAAGCCGAGCTCACTTCGTCCGCCGTTCCCTACGAGGTGGGCATCGCCCGCTACCGCGAGCTCGCGCGCGGCCAGATCGTCGGCGACGCGTACGGCATGCTGAAGCTGCTGGTGTCCACCGTGGACCGGAAGATCCTCGGCGTGCACGTGTTCGGCACCGGCGCCACGGACCTCGTGCACATCGGCCAGGCCGTCATGGGCTGCGGCGGCACGGTCGACTACCTCGTCGACACGGTCTTCAACTACCCGACGCTGTCCGAGGCGTACAAGGTCGCCGCCCTGGACGCCACGAACAAGATCCGCGCCCTGGACCGCTTCACGACCTCGTGAGCCCGGCGTCGTGGGCCACGATGGCGGCCTGCACGCGGTTGGCGCACCCCAGCTTGGGCAGGATCCGGCTGATGTGCGCCTTCACCGTGCCGGTCGCCATGAAGAGCTGCTCGCCGATCTCGGTGTTGGACAGGCCTTCGCCCACGAGCTCGAGCACGCTCCGTTCGGCGGCGGTGAGCGCGTCGATCTTGCGGCGCGCCGACGACCTGTCGTCCGGTGCGGTGAGGTGCTTCTCGATCAGGCGCTTGGTGATCTGCGGGGCGAGGATCGGCTCGCCCCTGGCGGCCTTGCGGACGGCGTTGATCAGCTCCTGCGGCGGGGTGTCCTTGAGCAGGAACCCGGTCGCGCCGACCTTGAGCGCCTGGGCCACGTAGGAGTCCTCGCCGAACGTCGTGAGCATGACGACGTTGGTGCTCGCGGCGATCTGCTCGGCCGCTCGCAGACCGTCGCCGCCGGGCATGCGGATGTCGAGCAACGCCACGTCGACGCCGTGCGCGCGGCTGAGCTCGACGGCCTCCCTGCCGTCGCTCGCCTCCGCCACCACGGTGATCTCCGGGTCGTTCTCCAGGATCAACCGGATGCCGGCGCGCATCAACGTCTCGTCATCGGCGATGAGGACTCGGATCACGCCGAGCAGCCTACGGCCGCTCCTGCTCCTTCGAGGACAACTTGCCGTCGCGGAAGCACACCTTGTAGAGCAGCTCGGCGTTGTGCGAGGCCCGGTACCGCGAGCACCCGTCGGCCCCGGGCTGCCCGATGCCGAACTGGTCCATCACCTCGTCCTCGGTCGTGACGCCCACCCGCATCGAGTCGAAGTACGGCGCGTTCATCTGCGACGGGCTGAGCAGCGCGAGGACCAGCAGCACGATCAGCGCGCCGCTGATCGGCACCAGCGCGAGGAGCCCGAGGCACCCGCCGCCCAGTACCCGCGGCACGGTCAGCACCTCGGCCGCGAGCGGTGGCGGCACCTCCCGCACGTCGGTCGCGGACTGCTCCGCCTGCGCGGCCGGGTGCAGCGGCACGTCCGCCGCCACCCGGAAACCGCCCTCGACCGGCGCACCGGCGCTGAACGAGCCGCCGAGCAGGCCGACGCGTTCCTCCAGGCCGATCAGGCCGCGCCGGGTGCCCTTGCCGGGAGCTCCGGACGACGGCCCGTTCAGCACCTGGACCCGCGCCCGGCCGCCCTGGACGGCGACCTGCACCCGCGTGCGGGCGCGCGGGGCGTGCTTGTGGACGTTCGTCAGCGCCTCGCGGACCACGCGGTGCACCGCGCGTCGCGTGCGGGGATCGGCGCCGTGCAGGTCGTCGCCCGACCAGTCGAGGGTGGCGGAGATGCCGGCCTGCACCGAGCTCTCGACCAGAGCGGTGATGTCGGACCTCGTGCCGGTGTCCTCGTCGAGCGACTCGGGTTCGGGGTTCGTCCGCAGCACGCCGAGGATCTCGCGCAGCTCGGCCATCGCGAGCGACGACGTGGTGCGGATCAGCTCGGCCTGCTCGTGCAGCTGCGGGGCCTTGGTGGCGGTCGCGAGCTCCAGCGCCCCGGCGTGGATGGAGATCAGGCTGAGCCGGTGGCCGAGCATGTCGTGCATCTCGCCGGCGATGTGCGCCCGTTCCTCGGAACGGGCCGACGCGGCGGTCAGGGCCCGTGCGCGTTCCAGGTACTCGTTGCGCTCCTGCAACAGCCGGACCATCGGCCTGCGACGGCCGAGCAGCATGCCGGAGACGGCGGGGAAGAGCACGAAGAACACCGAACCGGTGACCGCGCCGAACAGCGCCTCCTGCAGCGGCAGCTCGCGGTTGCTCTGCTGCGCCAGGCTGAAGGCGGTCTGCAGGAGCGTCATCGCCCCGAGCAGTGCCCACAGCCGGCCGAGCCGGGGCACGCGCCGGGCCGCGGTGAAGACCACGAACACCGTGGCGGCCTGCGCCCAGAGGTTGTTGACCGCGAAGAGAGGGGCGGTGAGCAGCAACGACCACTCCGGCCTGCGCGGCGCGAGCCACACCAGCCCGGCGACCCACAGCGCGGTGAGCACGGTCAGCGACCAGTGCGGGACCGGGGCCAGCGGGGCGAGCAGCGGCGTCAGGCCGGCCAGGAACGCGATCAACGGCCAGACGAACCTCATCGGTCCATCTCCTTCTTCGTGGTCAACACGCCCGTCTTGTCGAAGCAGAGCTCGAAGTCGTGATCGTCGTCATCACGCGCGTGGTAGCGGAAACACCCGTCGTTGCCCGACGTGACGCCGAAGCCGTGCGCCTCGGTGACGTCGGACTCCTCCGTCACGGACACCTGGAACGCGTCGAACTCCTGCCTGCTCATGTCGGCGCTGCTGAAGATCGCGACGATCAGCAGGACCAGTGCCGTGCCGAGCGCCGGGACGACGGCCAGGGTGGCGAGGCAGCCGCCGCCGATCACGCGGGGCGTGGTCAGGACCTCGGCGGTGATCGGCGGCGGCGCCTCCACGACCGCGCCCGCCGCGTCCGCCTCCTCCTGGGCCACCGGGTGCAGCGGCAGGTCGGCCACGACCCGGAACCCGCCCGCGGCCGGTCCCGCGGTGAACGAGCCGCCGATCAGCGCGACGCGTTCCTCCAGGCCGATGAGCCCGCGGCGGGTGCCGCCGCCCCGCGGTGCCGCGCTGGCGGCGTTCACCACCTCGACGCGAACCCGGTCGGCCACCTGGATCGAGACGCGGGTGCGCGCCGATGGCGCATGTTTGTGCACGTTCGTGAGTGCTTCACGCACGACCCGATGGACCGCCCTTCGCAGGCGTGCGTCGGCGTCGGCGAGATCATCGCCCGACCAGTACAGCTCGACGGACACACCCGCAGCAGCAGACGCCGCCACGAGTCGTTCGACGTCCGGGCGAGTTCCGGCGTCCTCACTGGCTTCGATGCTCCCGAGGACGCCGAGGATCTCGCGCAGCTCGTCCATCGCGACCACGGATGTCTTGCGGATGAGCTCGACCTGTTCGCGCAGTTCGGGAGCCTGCTCGGCGGCGGACCGCTCCAACGCGTCCGCGTGCGCGGTCAGCTGCTTGAGCCGATGGCTGAGCATGTCGTGCATCTCGCTCGCGATGTGTGCCCGTGTGTCGGACCTCGCGGTGTTCGCGGTCAACGCGCGCGCGTGTTCCAGGTAGTCGTTGCGTTCCATCAGCACCTGGCTCAACGACTTGCGGTGCCCGACGAGAGCACCGGCGACCGCGGGGAAGAGCAGCAGGAACACCACGGTGAACGCCGTGCCGAGCAGGTACTCGGACAGGCTGTCCCCCGCCCGCCACGAATGCAGGCCGCCGAACCCCGCCTGCAGCACGGCGGTGGCGGACACCAGCGCCCACAGCTGCCGTTGCGAGCGGATGTTCCGGGCGGAGCGCAGGACCACGAGCGAGGTCGGGGCGATCGCGAGCAGGTTGTTCACCGCGTGCAGGGGAGTGGTCAGCAGCACCGCCCACCTCGGCCACCGCGCGCTCAGCGGCGCGAGCGCCCCCGCCCACACCGCGGAGGCCACGACCAGCCACCACTCGGCGGGCCTGCCCAGCGGCGCCACCAGCGAGACCAGCGCCAGCAGGAAGGCGCCCGCCGCCCACAACCCGTCGCGCACCTTCACGTCCACGCTGATCATCATGGTCGACCGCGGTGGCCGGTTCCCAGCGCCGGGTGGCTCGATCCCGTGGACAGGTGGCCATACTCTGTTGAGTGAGTTTGCACGACTGTGCATAATCATTCGTATGACAGTGAGGATCGCGGTCGCGGGCGCCAGCGGATACGCGGGTGGCGAGCTGCTCCGCCTGCTACTGGGTCATCCGGACGTCGAGATCGGCGCGCTGACCGCCAACAGCAGTGCCGGCGACGCGCTGCTCAAGCACCAGCCGCACCTCCTGCCACTCGCGGACCGCCGGCTACAAGACACCACAGCCGAGACCCTCAAGGGGCACGACGTGGTGTTCCTCGCACTTCCGCACGGTCACTCGGCCGCGCTCGCCGAGCAGCTCGGCGACGACACCGTGGTGGTCGACTGCGGTGCCGACCACCGGCTGACCAGCGCTGACGACTGGACGCGGTGGTACGGCGGCGAACACGCGGGCACCTGGCCGTACGGGCTGCCGGAGCTTCCCGGCCAGCGGGAGCGGCTCGTGGGCGCGCGCCGTGTGGCCGTTCCGGGCTGCTACCCGACGGTGTCCTCGCTCGCGCTGGCCCCGGCCGTCGACCTGATCGAGGACGAGGTCGTCGTCGTCGCGGTCTCCGGCACGTCGGGCGCGGGCAAGTCGCTGAAGCCGAACCTGCTCGGCTCCGAGGTCATGGGCTCGGCCAGCGCGTACGGCGTCGGTGGCGCGCACCGGCACACGCCGGAGATCAGCCAGAACCTGAGCGCCGCGGCCGGCCGGCCGATCAGCGTCAGCTTCACGCCGGTGCTGGCGCCGATGTCGCGTGGCATCCTCGCGACCTGCACGGCGCGGCTCGAAGACGACGGCGCAAACGTTCGCGAGGTCTACGAGAAGGCGTACGCGGACGAGCCGTTCGTGCACCTGCTGCCGGAGGGGTTCTGGCCGGCGACGAACGCCGTGCTCGGCTCTAACGCCGTCCAGTTGCAGGTCACCGTCGACCCCGACCTGGGCAGGCTCGTGGTCGTGGCCGCCGTCGACAACCTGGCCAAGGGCACCGCGGGTGCCGCCGTCCAGTGCATGAACCTCGCTCTCGGCCTGCCGGAAACGTCCGGCCTCTCGACCGTTGGAGTCGCTCCGTGAACCGCAACAAGGGCGTCACCGGACCCCAGGGCTTCCGGGCCGCCGGGATCGCCGCCGGCATCAAGCAGACCGGCGCCCTCGACCTCGCCCTCGTCGTCAACGACGGTCCCGCCGACGCCGCCGCGGGTGTCTTCACCACCAACAAGGTGAAGGCCGCGCCCGTCCTGTGGTCGCAGCAGGTCGTGCGGTCGCGCCGCCTCACCGCGGTCGTGCTCAACTCCGGCGGCGCCAACGCGTGCACCGGCCCCGAGGGCTTCCAGGACACGCACGCCACCGCCGAGAAGGTCGCCGAGGTGCTCGGCACCGGCGCCGTCGACGTCGCGGTCTGCTCCACCGGCCTGATCGGTGAGCGGCTGCCGATGGGCAACGTCCTGGCCGGCGTCGAGGCGGCGGCCAAGGAGCTGGGTTCCTCGCAGGAAGCCGGGTTGAACGCCGCCACCGCCGTGATGACCACCGACAAGCGCCCCAAGCAGTCCTGGCAGGACTCCGGGCAGGGCTGGTCGGTCGGCGGGTTCGTGAAGGGCGCCGGCATGCTCGCGCCGAACATGGCCACGATGCTGTCCGTCATCACCACGGACGCCAAGGTCTCCGGCGACCAGCTCGACCGGGCCCTGCGCACCGCGACGGGCCGCACGTTCGACCGCCTCGACGTCGACGGCGGCACGTCCACCAACGACACGGTGCTGGTGCTGGCTTCCGGCGCGTCCGGCGTCGAGCCCTCGTTCGAGGACTTCGTCGCGGTGCTCACCGAGGTCTCCGCCGACCTGGTCAAGCAGCTCCAGGGCGACGCGGAGGGCGTGACCAAGGAGATCAGCATCACCGTCCGGCAGGCGGCCACCGAGGCCGAGGCCGTCCACATCGGACGGACCGTCGCCGAGGACAACCTGGTCAAGACCGCGTTGTTCGGCAGCGACCCGAACTGGGGCCGCATCGCGATGGCGCTGGGCAGGGCCGACGCCGAGATCGACCCGGACGTGCTGCAGATCCTGATCAACGGGGTCTCGCTGTACCGCAACGGCACCCGCGACCGCGACCGGTCGGAGGCGGACCTGAGCGGGCGCGAGATCGAGATCGTCATCGACCTCAACGTCGGTGAGGCGGAAGCCACCGTCCTGACCACGGACCTGTCGCACGACTACGTCGAAGAGAACAGCGCCTACTCCTCATGAACGCACAAGAAAAAGCGGCGGTCCTCGTCGAGGCGCTGCCGTGGCTGGAGCGTTTGCGCGGCGCGCTCGTCGTCGTCAAGTACGGCGGCAACGCCATGATCGACGACGAGCTGAAGAAGGCCTTCGCCGAGGACATGGTGTTCCTGCGGCTGTGCGGCCTGCGCCCGGTCGTCGTGCACGGCGGTGGCCCGCAGATCAAGTCGATGCTGGACAGGCTCGGCATCCACAGCGAGTTCCGCGGCGGCCTGCGCGTCACGACCCCGGAAGCCATGGACGTCGTGCGGATGGTTCTCGTCGGTCAGGTCGGACGCGAGCTCGTCGGTCTGATCAACCAGCACGGCCCGTACGCGGTCGGCATCTCCGGCGAGGACGCGCACCTGTTCACGGCCACCCGGCGTGGTGCCGTGGTGGACGGCGAAGAGGTCGACATCGGTCTCGTCGGCGACATCACCGAGGTCAACCCGGACGCGGTGCTCGACATCGTCCGCGCCGGCCGGATCCCGGTCGTGTCGACCGTCGCGCCGGACGTCCACGGCGTGCCGCACAACGTGAACGCGGACACCGCCGCCGGTGCGCTGGCGGTGGCGCTGGGCGCGGAGAAGCTCGTCGTGCTGACCGACGTCGAGGGTCTGTACGCCAACTGGCCGGACAGGTCGTCGCTGCTCGACCAGGTGCGCGCCTCCGAGCTGGAGGAGATGCTGCCGCGCCTGGAGAGCGGCATGGTGCCGAAGATGGAGGCCTGCCTGCGCGCGGTGCGCGGCGGCGTCCCGCGGGCGCACGTGATCGACGGGCGCCTGGCCCACAGCGTCCTGCTGGAAGTCTTCACCACTGAAGGTGTCGGAACGATGGTCTTGGGGGACGAATGACCTCGCGGTGGCAACAGTCCATGATGGACAACTACGGCACCCCTCAGCTAGCGCTGGAGCGCGGTGAGGGCGCGTACGTCTGGGACACCGACGGCAACCGCTACCTCGACCTGCTGACCGGCATCGCCGTGAACGCGCTCGGGCACGCGCACCCGAAGGTCGTCGAGGCGGTGACGACGCAGATCGCCAAGATCGGCCACACCTCGAACCTCTACGTCAACGAGCCCGCGCTCAAGCTGGCCGAACGCCTGCTGGACCTCGCGGGGGAGCCCGGCAAGGTCTTCTTCTGCAACTCCGGCGCCGAGGCGAACGAGGCGGCGCTCAAGATGTCGCGTCGCACCGGCCGCACCAAGGTCGTCGCCACGATCGGCGGGTTCCACGGCCGCACGATGGGCGCGCTGTCGCTGACCGGCCAGCCCGCGAAGCGCACGCCGTTCGAACCGCTCCTGCCCGGTGTCTCGCACATCCCGTTCGGTGACGTGGCCGCTCTCGAAGCGGCGATCGACGACGACACCGCGGCGTTCGTCGTCGAGCCGGTCCAGGGCGAGCAGGGCGTCGTCCTGCCGCCGGAGGGCTACCTGCAGGAGGCCCGCCGGATCACGTCCCGGCACGGCGCGCTGCTGGTCCTCGACGAGGTGCAGACCGGCGTCGGCCGCCTCGGCACCTGGTTCGCGTTCCAGCAGGCCGGGATCGTGCCGGACGTCATGACGCTGGCCAAGGGCATCGGCGGTGGTCTGCCGCTCGGCGTGACGATCGGCTTCGGCGCCGCGGGCGAGCTGTTCCAGCCGGGTCACCACGGCACCACGTTCGGCGGCAACCCCGTGTGCTGCGCAGCCGCCCTCGCGGTGCTCGACACGATCGCCGCGGAAGGCCTGCTGGAGCACGCCGCGTCCGTGGGCAAGGAGATCGCCGCGGGCGTGGAGGCACTGCACCACCCCGCGATCTCCGGAGTGCGGGGAGCCGGCCTGCTGCTCGGCATCACGCTGCGCGAGGCGGTCTCGGCGAAGGCCGCGGCGGCCGCGCAGCGGGCCGGCTACCTGATCAACCCCATCCAGCCCGACGTGCTGCGGCTCGCTCCGCCGCTCGTGCTGGAGACCTCCGAGGCGCAGGCCTTCGTCGCCGCGCTCCCCACGTTCTTCGAGGAGACGCCGTGAGCCCCCGCCACTTCCTGCGCGACGACAGCCTGACCACCGACGAGCAGTCGGCGGTGCTCGACCTCGCGGACGCCTACAAGGCCGACCGGTTCACCGCGAAGCCGCTGGCGGGCCCCAAGTCCGTCGCGGTGATCTTCGAGAAGAACTCGACGCGCACCCGGCTGTCCTTCGAGGTCGGCATCGCCCAGCTCGGCGGCAACCCGGTGATCATCGACGGCCGGTCGATGCAGCTCGGCCGCGAGGAGACGATCGAGGACACCTCGCGGATCCTGTCCGGCTACGTCGACGCCGTGGTGTGGCGGACGTTCGCCCAGGCGCGCATCGACGCGATGGCGTCCGTGTCGCGGATTCCCGTCGTGAACGCCCTGACCGACGAGTTCCACCCGTGCCAGGTGCTCGCTGACCTGCAGACGATCCGCCGCCGCTACGGCCGGCTGGCCGGTCTGACGCTCACGTACCTGGGCGACGGCGCCAACAACATGGCGCACTCACTGCTGCTGGGCGGCGCCACGGCCGGCATGCACGTCCGCATCGGCGCGCCGGCATCATTCGTGCCGAACCCGCAGTTCCTCGAGGACGCCAAGAAGCGCGCCGCCGAGACCGGCGGCTCGGTGGCGTTGATCAACGACCCGCGCGAGTCGGTCGACGGCGCGGACGTGCTGGTCACCGACACGTGGACGTCGATGGGCCAGGAGAACGACGGCAAGGACCGCGTCGGCCCGTTCCGGCCGTACCAGGTCAACGCCCAGCTGCTGGCCGCGACCGGCAAGCCCGACTCGACCGTCCTGCACTGCCTGCCGGCGCACCGCGGCTGGGAGATCACCGACGAGGTGCTCGACGGCCCGCAGTCGCTGGTGTGGCAGGAGGCCGAGAACCGGCTGCACGCGCAGAAGGCGTTGCTCGTGTGGTTGCTGGAGCAGTCGTCATGACCCGCACCTCCCGGCAGGGCCGCATCGTCGAGGTGGTCAGCCAGCGCGCCGTCCGCAGCCAGTCGGAGCTCGCGAAGCTGCTGGCGGCGGAGGGCATCGAGGTCACCCAGGCCACGCTGTCGCGCGACCTCGACGAGCTGGGCGCGGTCAAGCTGCGCGGTCCCGACGGAGGTGCGCCGGTCTACGTCATCCCGGAGGACGGCAGCCCGGTGCGCGGCGTCCAGGGCGGCACCACGCGGCTGGTGCGGGTGCTGGGCGAGCTGCTCGTGTCGACGGACTCCTCCGGCAACCTCGCGGTGCTGCGGACTCCGCCGGGCGCCGCCCAGTTCCTCGCCTCCGCGCTCGACCGCGCCGCGCTGCACGAGGTCGTCGGCACAATCGCGGGCGACGACACGATCCTGGTCGTGGCCCGCGAGCCGATGACCGGCGCCGAGCTCGCCGAGCGGATCACCGCGCTCGCCTCGGGGGCCGTCGGTGAATGACCCCGTCCACGCCGTCCTGACCTTCGACGCCGGTGTGCCGGTGGCGGTGGACGGCGAGACCGTCTCCGTCGCCGAGGCGGTCCGCGAGCTCAACTTCCGCGCCGGCGTGGTGCGCTCCAGCCTCGGGTCGGTGGCGCTGCGGGTGGCCAGGGCGGCGCTGGGACCGGGTTCCGGGCAGGTCGACATCTCGCTGCACGAGGGTCGCGTGGTCGGCCTCGTCTGCCGTTCGGAAGAATCGCTCTACGACTTCGCCGGCTGAGAGCCGGCCAACGGAAAGTTGCGCAGCAATGAGCTCTTTGTGGGGTGGCCGGTTCGAGTCGGGACCGGCCGAGGCGATGGCGCGGCTGTCGCTGTCGACGCACTTCGACTGGCGGCTCGCGCCGTACGACATCGCCGGGTCGCGCGCGCACGCCGGTGTGCTGCACGCCGCGGGCCTGCTGACCGACGACGAGCTCGCCGGCATGCACAAGGCGTTGGACGAGCTGCTGGTGGACGTCGAGTCCGGCGCCTTCACCCCGGTGCTCGAGGACGAGGACGTCCACACCGCCCTGGAGCGCGGCCTGATCGACCGCGCCGGCGTCGAGCTGGGGGGCAAGCTGCGCGCCGGCCGGTCCCGCAACGACCAGGTGGCGACGCTCTTCCGCATGTGGCTGCGCGACGCCGCCCGCCGCGTCGCCGCCGGTGTGCTCGACGTCGTGGACGCGCTCGCGGAGCAGTCCTCGACGCACTTCGGCGCCGTGATGCCGGGCCGCACGCACCTGCAGTCCGCCCAGCCCGTGCTGCTCTCGCACCACCTGCTCGCCCACGCGCACTCGTTGCTCCGCGACGTCGACCGCCTGCGCGACTGGGACAGGCGCGCCGCGTTCTCCCCGTACGGCTCGGGCGCGCTGGCCGGGTCGTCGCTGGGCCTCGACCCCGCGAAGGTGGCCGCGGAGCTGGGCTTCTCCGCACCGGTCGAGAACTCGATCGACGGCACCGCGTCCCGCGACTTCGCCGCCGAGATGGCGTTCGTGCTGGCGATGATCAGCGTGAACCTCTCCCGGATCGCCGAGGAAGTCATCATCTGGACCACGGCCGAGTTCCGCTTCGCGGTGCTGGACGACGCCTGGTCCACCGGCAGCTCGATCATGCCGCAGAAGAAGAACCCGGACGTGGCCGAGCTGGCGCGCGGCAAGTCCGGCCGGCTGATCGGCAACCTGGCGGGCCTGCTGGCGACGCTCAAGGCCCAGCCGCTGGCCTACAACCGCGACCTGCAGGAGGACAAGGAGCCGCTGTTCGACTCGGTCGAGCAGCTCGAGCTGCTGCTGCCGGCGTTCGCGGGCATGGTCGCCACGCTCCGGTTCGACGTCGGCCGCATGGCCTCGCTCGCCCCCGCCGGTTTCACGCTCGCCACGGACATCGCGGAGTGGCTCGTGCGCCAGGGCGTCCCGTTCCGCGTGGCGCACGAGGCGGCCGGTGCGTGCGTGCGTGCCGCGGAGTCGCGTGGCGTCGGCCTGGAAGAGCTGACCGATGCCGAGTTCGCCGCGATCTCGCCCGCTCTGACGCCCGAGGTCCGCTCGGTGCTGACGGTCGAGGGCTCGATCGCTTCGCGCGACGCGCACGGCGGCACGGCCCCTTCTCGGGTCCGCGAGCAGCTCGACGCGCTGGTGGCACAAGCTGCGGCGGCCCGTGAGTTCTAGGCAGCTGACCAGGGAGGAGCTGGCCGTCGACCCGGTCGACGCAGCCCGGCTCCTCCTCGGCTCGTTCCTGGAAGCGGGCGGCGTGCGGGTGCGCGTCGTCGAGGTGGAGGCGTACCGGGGCGGCGACGACCCGGCATCGCACTGCTACCGCGGCATGACGCCGCGCAACGAGGTGATGTTCGGCCCGGCCGGCTTCTTGTACGTCTACTTCGTCTACGGCATGCACTTCTGCGCCAACGTCGTGTCGCTCACCGACGGCGTTCCCGGTGCCGTGCTGCTGCGCGCGGGCGAAGTGGTGTCGGGTGAGGACATCGCGTTCTCCCGGCGTCCTGCCGCGCGGTCGGCGGCGGAACTGGCCAAGGGGCCCGCACGGCTGTGCAAGGTCCTGGGCCTGGACCGCTCGCAGAACGGCCTCGACCTGACGTCGCCGGACTCGCCCGTGCGGCTGTACGCGGGGGAACCGGCGACCACGATCCAGTCCGGCCCGCGCGTCGGCGTGGCCGTGGCGATGGACGTGCCGTGGCGGTTCTGGATCGACTCCCCGGCCGTGTCGACGTACAAGAGAGGCGGCAAGCGCCGCCGGTCAGCGTGACAACCTGCCCACCGCTGCCGTGAACTCCCGTTCCAGCGCCGGGTCGACCCCGAACACCAGCGGTACGGTCATGTTGATCTGCTCACCGGCGGTCAGCCGTTCGACCAGCGTGTCCGCCACCTCGCGCAGACCGTGCACCACGTCGTACATCGCCCGTAGCTGCTGATCGGCGAACCGCGCCTGGATGCGGGCCGCGGCACGTGCGTGTTCATCCGCGTAGCTGGTGCCGTGGATCCCACGCGCCCACCCCAGGATCTCGTCGAACGTCCGCACGAACAGCTCGCCGAGGTGCACGATCCGGTCGGGATCGCCCTGCCTGCCCGGCGCCCCGAACGCGGCCTCCTGGGAGGCCGGCGTGAACACCGACTCCACCGCGACCTTGATGATCTCGTTCAGGAGCACGTTGCGGTCCTGGATCAGCGGGATCCCGGAGCCGTGCTCGACGATCCCGTTGCGCGGCGCGTACCGCAGGAAGTGCTCCCGGTACTTCGGTTCCAGCTCGGCGAGCCCTTGCGCCACAACGGTCACGTACAGCAGGTACTCCCAGCCGCGCGGCCTCTCCCGCGCGAGTGCCGCGATCGACTGGGGCGTGATCGGCGTGTGGGCCGTGAACTCCGCACGGTGCTGCGCCAGCTTCTGCACGACGGCCTGCGCGATCGTCTCCGTGTCGTGCACGCGCAAGTCCAGGTAGCCGACCGTTGCGACGAGGCCGGGCACCTCGGTGTCGTCGATCCGGATCGGCAGCAGGAACTCGGCCTGCTGCTCCACGGCGCGGGCCTGCACGACCCGGCGTTGCAGCCGCGCCCACCGTTCGCCGACATAGTGCCGCGACACGAACGGCAGCACGTACCGGACACGTCTGCCGAACGTGTCCGAGGTGTGTTCAACCAGGTCGAGACCCCACCGCTCGACCAGCTGGTCTTCGTCGTAGTAGACCGTGACGCCCAGGTCCTTCAGGCGCTGGACGACCTGGTGGACCTGGGCGCGGTTCTCGTCGGCGAACGACGGGGCGACGTCGAACTCGTACTCCGGCACCCCGGCATTGTCTTAGGGACGCACGGTCCTGCGGTACCAGGCATGCCGGTGACCCACCGGCAGCGCCAGCCGCGTGATCAGAGAAGTCAGCAGCGCGCCGATGGCGAGCCACAGCACCGCGGCCAGGCCCTCGTTGAACAGCACGGCCACCTTCGGGTTCGCCGGCGTGAAGAGACCGTCCAGGCCGAGGGTGACACCACCGGCCCAGCCGGAGACGAACTGGAAGAACCCGTTGGTCGCGTTCGCGTCCGCCACGACCAGGAAGATGTGCACCAACAGCACGATGGCGAACGCCCAACACACGACATCGATCAACGCACACACAGCGCGCACTGCGCGCACCCTGCCGTAGTCGTCGTTGCGTTCCACGACTTCCTCGACGACCGGTTCGTTCGCGCGCGGCATCCGCTGGGTGGGCCGCCGTAACTCGTCCCGTGGCTCCGTCATGGCGTTGGCGTACCCGTCCTGCCACCGGGTCGAAACCCGTTAGGGCTGGTAGGCGACAATGAGTGCCGTGAGCGAGCACATCCTTGACGAACTGTCCTGGCGCGGCCTGATCGCGACGTCCACCGACCTCGACGCACTCCGGAAGGACCTGGACGCCGGCCCGCTCACCCTCTATTGCGGTTTCGACCCGACGGCGCCGTCGCTGCACGCCGGCAACCTGGTCCCGCTGCTGATGCTCAAGCGCTTCCAGATGGCGGGCCACCGGCCGATCGTGCTGGCGGGCGGGGCCACGGGCATGATCGGCGACCCGCGCGACACCGGTGAGCGGACGATGAACTCGCTCGACACCGTCGCCGAGTGGGCCGGGCGGATCCGCGGCCAGCTGGAGCGGTTCGTCGAGTTCGACTCGTCGCCGACGGGCGCGGTCGTGGAGAACAACCTCGACTGGACCGGCCAGGTCACCGCGCTGGAGTTCCTGCGCGACGTCGGCAAGCACTTCTCGATCAACGTGATGCTGTCGCGCGAGACCGTGAAGCGCCGCCTCGAAGGCGACGGCATGTCGTACACCGAGTTCAGCTACCTGCTGCTGCAGTCGAACGACTACCTGCAGCTGCACCGCAAGTACGGCACCGCGCTGCAGATCGGCGGCTCCGACCAGTGGGGCAACATCGTCGGCGGGGTGGACCTGATCCGCCGCGTCGAGGGCAAGCACGTGCACGCGCTGACCGCGCCGCTGGTGACCGACGCCGAGGGCCGCAAGTTCGGCAAGTCCACCGGTGGCGGCAACGTGTGGCTCGACCCGGAGATGACCTCGCCGTACGCCTGGTACCAGTACTTCGTGAACGTCGGCGACGCCGACGTCCTGCGGTACCTGCGCCTGTTCACGTTCCTCACCCGCGAGGAGCTCGACGAGCTGGAGAAGGAGACCGCGGAGAGGCCGCACCTGCGCACGGCGCAGAAGCGGCTCGCGCAGGAGTTCACCGACCTGGTGCACGGCGAGCGCGCGACCCAGCAGGTCATCCTCGCGTCGTCGGCGCTGTTCGGCCGCGGCGAGCTGCGCGACCTGGACGCGCCGGTGCTGCGGGCCGCGCTGGCCGAGGCGCCCACGGGCCGGGTGCGCCTGGCGGACGAGCCGACGATCGTCGACCTGCTGATCGCGTCGGGGCTCGCGGAGAGCAGGGGCGCGGCGAGGCGCACGGTCAACGAGGGCGGCGCCTACGTGAACAACGAGAAGGTGACCTCCGAGGAGTGGAAGCCAGCGGCGTCCGACCTCCTGCACGGTGAGTGGTTGGTGCTTCGCCGGGGCAAGCGCAACAACGCCGGCGTGCAAGTGGACCTCTGATCTGCGCATTCGGCTCTGCGAAGGCCGTCGGTCCCGCCTGGGACCGGCGGCCTTCGACGTTTCTGGTGTGATCGCGGTCACAGTGTGCAGGGGATCGGCCCTGCGATAGCGTGTTCCTGGGTCCCGGATGGGGCTGCTGACCTGCGGTTTCTTGACCGCGGGTGGCTGCGGCGCCCCCGATTTGACCCCGAGTTGGTGTGCGTGTAACTTTCTCTCTGCCAGCGCGGAACGGGCCGGGAACACCGGAACGGAGCGCGGCGAGGGTCACGAACCAAGCTTCCACGGACTGTGGTAGAGTGGGTGACCTGGAAACGACGAAGACCCAGCCGGTAGCTCGTCTGAGCTCAGAGGCCAAGGGCGTCGGAAGTTTCAATCACAAGCTTAAGTACGACACAGCCTCGGATCGATCGCCGTGTGGCGGATCGTGATGATGAGCGCGTGTTCTTTGAGAACTCAACAGCGTGCCGAAACACAGCCAGTAATATGAATACCCCTCGTCGGGGTATTCCTTTGAGTAGATAGACCAGATTGCCAGACATATTCCGTCTGGAGCGATCACACAATCCTTATTGGAGAGTTTGATCCTGGCTCAGGACGAACGCTGGCGGCGTGCTTAACACATGCAAGTCGAGCGGTAAGGCCCTTCGGGGTACACGAGCGGCGAACGGGTGAGTAACACGTGGGTAACCTGCCCTGTACTCTGGGATAAGCCCGGGAAA
>NZ_FOFR01000010.1 GCF_900110955.1 Lentzea xinjiangensis | reverse complement strand
CGGCGACCGAGGCCCAGACCCACGTCGATGCCGAGGTCCAGGTCCAGGCCGAGCAGGCCGCCCTGCCAGGTCCGGAACGAGCCGCAGGCGGCCGGCGAGGTGGCCTCCAGGGGCAGGGACGGGTCCAGGTCGCTGGGTGCGCTGCCGTCGTAGGCGCCGCTGCGGTTCGGGTCGATGCCGTGCACGACCAGAACCGCCTTGCCGTTGCGGATGTTGCTCGCGACGTCGGCGGTCACGGTGATGCTGCGCCGGTAGTCGTAGGAGGTGCCGCCGGGCGCCGGGAAGCGGTCGACGGCCAGGCCGCTGGCGGGGCTGGTGTCGCCGCTCGTCGTCAGCGAGGTGCCGATGTGGCCGTAGAAGGGATGGCCTTCGGTGGTGTTGACGATGCCGTCACCGCTGGTGTCGGCGCGTTGGGACGGGCAACGCCCCTGTGCGCCGATGTGGATGTGCTGTGCGTGCGGGGCGTCGGCGAGCACTCCGCGCACCCGGAAGGCGATGTCGACCTGGTTGCCGCGCAGGACGAGGGCTCCCTGCCCGGAAGCTCCGCTCCGGTTGAGCTGCCGGAGCTGCACGGTGGCCACCGTGGTGCCGTCGTCGCGCCCGGCTCCGGTGCCGTGATCGCCCTCGTGGGCCGAGGCCACCGCGGGTGAGGCGAGAGCCATCCCCAGCGCGAGCACCGGAACCGCCGCACGTGCCGCTTTGGTCTTGAACGCTGTCATCGTTCGTTCCTCCTGTGGGGTCGAAACGATCTGCCCTACAGGAACTCTTCGGCGCCGGGCCCGATGCGGATTGCCTCAGCACGAAGAAATCCGCACCCCGCTTCGGGTTCGGCGCGGTCCATGCTCACACAGCGGTGAGTTCGCGCAGCGTCGGTGTCACGTGATGGGCGTAGTCGCGCACCACGGGATGAACGGCATAGCGACCCGACGACGGTTCCACGACCAAGTGGCGGTCGAACAGGTACTCCAGGACGCGGTCGGTCCCGCGGGCGTCCAGCCCGCCGTCCGGCGCGGCAGCGACCGCGTGCAGCAGGCGGCGCTGGCGGTCGTCCAACTCGCGGTAGGCCGGCTCGACCAACGCGACCGCGGTGCGGGTGGTCTCCTCGCCGAGCCGGGCGGCGAACCGCTGCGCAGTCCACTGTGGACGCGTGCGGTGGAGCGCCGCGGCCGCCCTGATGGCGGCGGGCAGTCCGGCGGTGCGGCGAACCACCTCCCGCACGACGTCGTCATCGGGTGTGCCCGCGGCGGCGCGGAACAGGGCGGCGGTCTGCGGCGCTGGCAGCGGCAGCAACGTCACCGGCTCGACCGCGTCCAGGCGGAGCGCACGGGTGCGAGTGGTGATCACGACCATGCAGCCGGCGCTGCCGGGCAGCAGCGGGCGGACCTGGTCGCCGCTCGACGCGTCGTCCAGGACCAGCAGCACGCGCCGGCCGGCCAGGTGGGCGCGCCAGGCCGCCGCTCGTTCCGCGACCGCGTCCGGGAGGTCGCGCACGCCCGCGCCGCGCAGCAGCCGCGCCAGCAGCTCGTCCGCGCCGAGCGGCTCGCCGTCGGACGAGCGGAGGTCCACGAAGAGCTGGCCGTCCGGGAACTCCCCGGCGATGCGGTGGGCGGCGTGCACCGCGAGCGCGGTCTTCCCGACACCCGGCATCCCGTCGACCACGACCACCGGCACGGTGGCCGTGGCGGACCGGCTCGACTGGACCAGCTTCGCCACGTCGCGGGAGCGGCCGGTGAAGTCCGGCACGTCCCGGGGCAGGTCGCAGCGGGCGCGCCGGACCACGGATTCCTCGAGGGCCTGCCGGTGGGCTTCCGCCAGCGCTCGACCGGGGTCGACGCCCAGCTCGTCGGCGAGCACGCGCCGCGCGTCCTCGTACGTCGCCAAGGCCTCGCTGCGGCGGCCCGCGCGGACCAGGGCCAGCACCAGCCGTGCCCACGGTCCTTCGCGCAGCGGGTCCGCGGTGGTCAGCTCGCGCAGCGAGGCGATCGCCTCGGTGTGGCGCCGCACGGCGGTCAGCGCGTCCGCCAGCGTCTCGCGGACCTCCCAGCGCAGCTCCTCCAGCTCCGCCACCACCGGTGCCACGACCTCGTCCGGCAGCTCGGCGAACGGCCTGCCACGCCACAGCGCCAGCGCGGTCTCCAGGTGGCGCACCGCCTCGGCGGCGTCCCCGCGCGCCATCGCCTCCCGCGCATCCCCGGTGCACCGCCGGAAGTGCTCGACGTCCACCTCGCCGGGATCCGCGCACAGCCGGTACGCGCCCGCCCGCGCTTCGATCCTCGGCCCGCTGGCGGGCGCCGGCGTCAGCTCGTGGCGGATCTGCCAGACGTAGCTCTTGATGTTCGACAGCGCCGACCGCGGCGGCACCCGATCCGGCCAGACCGCCTCCACCAGCCGATCGCAGTCCACCCACTCGCCCCTGTGCATCAACAGCGTGACCAGCAGCGCGGCGGGCTTGCGCGCGATCCGCCGCGGGCGGTCCTCACCCGGTACTCGCATCTCCAACGGTCCCAGCACGCGGAACAGCACCTTCGCACCTCCGGCTACCCCTGCCATCACGACCGGAACTGTCACAGGGCGACCATGAGGATTTGATGACAGAGCCCGTCAGGCCTTGCAGGTGGCCCCGCGGATCGGCTTGGGCGGGGTTTCCAGCACGCGCGCCCCGTCGGTGGCCTGGACGAGGAAGCAGTACCTGCCCGTGCTCTCCACAGGAACGCGCATCGAGCGGTTGTGGGCCATGAGCACCCGCGGCTGCTGCTTCTCGGCCGCCACGACGACGGCGAACGTGAACCCGTCCGGCGCCTGCCAGGCGAGGTCGACGTGGGCCCCGCCGTCGACCGGGTCGGCCAGCGTGAGCGCGACCGGCGTGGTGACCGGGCTCGGCGCGGTCGTGGACGGTCGCGCGGACGCCGCCGAGGGTGGACCGGTCAGCTGGTTGTGGACGAGAACCGGCAAGGCGACGAGCGCGGCGGCGGCAGCGGCGACCCCGGCCACGGTCCGGACGCGGAACCGTCCGCGCTTCGCGGGCTCAGCGGCCGCGGTGCCGCGGTCTTCGGCATCGGGCTCGGGCTCGGCCGGTTCGGGTTCGGGTTCGGGTGCGGTCTGCGGCTCCAGCAGTGCGGCCAGTTGCCGGACCACGACGTCGACCGTCGACGGGCGGTCCGCGGGGTCCTCGGCGAGCAGGCGGTTCACCAGCTTGACCAGTTCCGCGGGGCCGTCCTGCCACTGCGCTCCCCCGCCGGGCGGGAAGCCCGTCAGGGCGAGGTGCAGCACGGTGCCGACCCCGTACAGGTCGGACCGCTCGTCCATCGTGCCGTCGCGCCTGGTCTCCGGCGCGGTGTACTCGGTAGCGGCCGGCGGGAAGGCGCGGCGCAGTGCCACGCCGAAGTCCGCCACCACCGGCGCGCCGGACGGGTGGAACAGCACGTTGTGCGGCGTCAGGCCACCGTGGACGACACCGAGGCGGTGTGCCGCGGCGATGGCCGTGGCGACTGCGTGGCCCACCGCCACCGCGTCGGGTTGCAGGAGCTTCCCGGTGTCCGCCACCAGTCCCGCCAGCGACGCCGAGCACAGCTCCATCTGCAGCGCGGGCTGGCCGTCCCCGAGCCGCACCACCTCGTCGACGGGCAGGATCGGCGCCTCCGCGCACAGCGGGGCCAGTGCCGTCCGTTCGCGTTCGAACGCGTCGAGCACATGCTCGGCCACCGGCGGGTACGCCTTCAGCGCCAGGTAGAGGCCGCCGTAGACGGTGGCCACGGGACCCGTGCCGATCAGGTCGAAGTCGTCTCCGCCGGTCATCGCGCGTCCCAGGAGGGCGTGCCGGCCACGCGGGCCGCCTTGCGGGACGCGGCCGCGGCCTCGATCGGCCGGCCGGCGTGGGTCAGCACCTCGACCAGGCGCAGCCAGGTGCGTTCCCGTTTCGGGTCTTCCGCGGTGAGCGCCTGGAGCAGCGTCACAGAGCCGGCGGTGTGGTCCATCGCCACCAGGGCGTCCACGAGGTGGTCCAGCGCCGCCCAGCGCAACCGCGTCAGCCGCTCGGTCTCGGCCCGGCTGTGGTAGGTGTTCAGCGACGCGAACGGCGTGCCCCGCCACAGGTCGGCCGCGGCGCGGAAGCAGCGTGCCGCCGTCTGCGGGTCGGTGGCCAGCACGGCCCGTCCGTCGTGGACCAGCCGTTCGAACACGATGCTGTCCAGCTCGCCCTCGCCGATGTTGAGCCGGTGCCTGCCGCACATGCTCTCGATGCGCGCCGACGTCTCGCCGAACAGCGGTGTGCGCCTGCACAGGTCGTGCACGTACGGCCACAGCTCCTTGGCAGGAGACGGTGAGGTCCGGTCGGGCCACACGGCTTCGGCGAGGCTGTCCGCGCTCACCCACGTGTTGGGGCGCAACAACAACGCGCTCAGGACGTGCTCCGCGGCCCCGGCCGGGATGTCGGCCCTGCGGCCGTCCACGTGGACGACTTCGAGCGGTCCCAGTACGCGGAACAGCATGTCCGCCACCTCCTTCACCTCTCGATCGGCGACCGTAGGACGGGGGTGTCCAGGAGCGGTTCAGCCAGGCCGCCCACCGGTGCACTCGTTCTGCACCGCTCGGTGTGACCGTCCTCGCCAGGTGTCAACCGAAGCGAGGAGCCATGGAAGAGTCGGGCAACGGCAGCAACCTGAAGCGAGCGGCGCTGTACGGCGTCGCGGGACTGATGACGGCGGCGATCGGCGCGTCGACGGTCAACGTGCTGGCGGCGGACGACCCCAAACCGGAGCAGCGGCAGGCGGCTCAGCCGGCGTCGTCCGCCACCCCCAAGCCGGCGGCGCCCACCCCGCCCCAGGCACCGAAGCCGGTGCCCGTTCCGCAGGCGGAGACCGCACCGGCCGCACCGGAACCGCCGACCACACCGGAACCGCCGGCCGCACCGGTCAGCGCACGTCCGGTCGCACAGCCCTCCGCGCCGCGCGTGGTGCAGCCCGTTGTGCAGAAACCGGTGCAGGAACCGGTGCTGAAGCGACAGGCCGTAGCCGCCGTCCAGGCCGAGGAGCCGCCCGCACCGCCGGTGGCCCACGCCCAGGTGCAGGCGAGCGGGGGAGGCAAGGCGGAGGTCTCCCTGCACGTGCCGTCCCCGAAGCCGGTCAAGAAGCCCTCGCCGACGGACGAGGCCCTGAAGAAGGCGAAGTCCGAGGCGACTGAGGCGAAGAAGAAGGTCAAGCACGCCGAGAAGCAGCTGACCGAGGCGAAGAAGGACTACGACAAGAAGAAGGACGAGATCAAGAAGGTCCAGAAGCAGAAGCACGAGGAGAAGAAGGCGAAGAAGCCCAAGCCGCCGGTGGAGCCCGTGCTGACGGTGAAGACCTCACCGGACATGGAGAAGCGGCTGAAGGTGCACAGCAGCAAGCACAAGTCCGGCAAGAAGGTGACCATCACCGTGTCGTCGTCAGCGCACAGCGGGTGAGCGGCATGCCCACCAAGCGACTGTCATTCGACGAGTACGGAACCTCCACGGCGGAGGACGAGTTCACCGAGGACACCACCCCGTCGTACGACTCCTACTACGTCGTTGTGCCGGGAGACGTGTGGCAGTCCGAAATGGACTCGGCTCCGGACGACATCGACGACGACGAGGAGGACGAGGACTGGGACGTGGACCTCGACGAGGACCACGACTACCAGCCGCCTCGGCGTGAGCCGATGAGCAGTGCCAAAGCGGGCAACATCGGCGGGATCTCCGCGGCCCTGGTGGCGGGGGCGATCCCGGCTGCGTTCGTCGACCTGCTGCCGGCTGCCCTGGCAGGTGGCCTCGCGGCCGGCCTCTTCGGCGGGCTCATGGGTCGTTCCCTCGGAATCGAGCTGCACCAGCGCAGGAAGCGCCGGCTGGTGTGACGGTTCCACCGGATAGCAGTCTCGAAGGAGGTTGTCGGCCGTGTCGTCAAACGGGGGCAGGTTGGGCAAAGCGGCGCTCTACGCGGCGTCGGGTGGTTTTCTGACGCTGGCGTTCGGCGCACTCGGTGGTGGTCATGAGGCAGAGGCCGCGCCGAAGCCGCCCAGCGCGAAGAGCACGCGCGCCGCTCCGCCGAAAGCCGCGCCCAAGCCGAAGTCCGCACCGAAGAAGGCCGCGCCCAAACCGAAGGCAGCGCTCAAAAAGGCGACACCCAAGCCCAAAGCAGCGCTCAAGAAGGCCGCGCCCAAGCCCAAGGCAACGCCCAGGAAAGCCGCGCCCGAACCGAAAGCCGTCCCGAAGAAGGCGGCACCGCAGAAGGCGGCACCGCAGAAGGTGGCGCCGAAGCCCAAGGCCGAGCTGGAGCCCAAGGCAACGCCCAGAACCACCGCCGCGCCGAAGCCGGTCGCGAAGCCGACGCCGGAACCGGTCGCGAAGTTGAAGGCGCAGAAGCCGAAGCCGGTGGTGAAGGCCGCGCCCAAACCGAGGGCCGTGCCGAAGCCGGCACCACCGCGCGCCTCGAAGCAATCACCCGCGAAGCCGGCGAAGGCGATGTCCACCGGCCAGGGTGTGAGGTCGTCGGCTGCGAAGCCGCGTGAGGTCAGGCCGGACAAGCCTGCGCCGCGCAAGCCGGCGGCCGGTGTCCCGTTGGCTCAACGGCTGCCCGGGTCCGCTCGACAGCCCGGCGCCAAGCCCGCGCCCGCGACGGCCGGCGAGCGTCGTGCGGCGCAGGAACGCGAGCAGGCCCGGTCGCGGTTGCTGCGGGCGAATCCGGACGCCGCCCCCCGTCCGGGTCCGCGGCAGTCCGCGGCCGCGCCTGCGACCATCGCCGAACGGCTGGCGAGTCAGAAGGGGGCCGTGCGGAACAAGGCGCGGCAGACCAGGGCGCGGCAGACCAGGGCGTTGGCGAACCAGCCGACCTCGATTTCACCGCGGGCGTGGGAGACCCGGCAGCAGCGGGCGGCCGAGGCCCAGCAGTTGGCGCGGCAGCGACAGGCGACCTCCCTCCCGAAGAAGGGACGAGGAACCGCGGCCACGCCCGCGGCCAACGCCCAGCGGGCGGCCGACGCCACCTTGCAGGCGCTGCGACGGCAGAACCCCGCGCCGCAGGCCAAGCAGAACCCGCACATCGGCCTGCGAGCCTTGGAGGTGCGGCAGGAGATCGAGCGGGCGGCGGCCCCGGCCAGGGCCGAGGCCGATCGGCTGGCGAAGCTGCGCGACGCCGGTGCCACCGGTTCGCCGCGGGCGTGGGAGACGACGCGGCGCCGCGCGCAGGAAGCGGAGACGGAGGCCAGGCGCTTGGAACGCCTCCGCGACCTCGCTGCCAAGACCGCGCCGCGCCCGGCACCCGCTCCTCCTCCCCCACCACCCCCGCCGTCGTCCCTGGCCCAGTGGGAGGACGCGATCGAGGCAGGGGTGGCAGAACACCTGGCCGGCGCCAGGCAGTGGGCCGAGGACGAGGTCAACCGGGAGAAGAACGACCCGAACAAGGCCGCCGACCCGGCGACTCTCGCGCGGCGGGGTGCGGCCGGCGCCCTCAGGGCGGCGCACGACGGGGCGCAGGCCCTCCTCGGCGCCTGGGACACGCTCGACCGGTCGGCCGAGGGTGACCTGCAGGCCCAGCGGGAGCTGGAGCAGGGCGCCGCCGACGTGGCCAACGGCGTCGCGGGAACCGTCAACGACGTCGTCACCGATCCCCAGGGGTCGGCGGACAGAGCCGTCGAGGGCGTGCAGCAGGCGGTGGAGGACTTCAAGGAGGCTCCGGCAGCCAGCACGGGCGCCGCCATCGCCGAACTCCTGAACCCGGGCAAGGTCACCAAGCCGTTCCGCGCGGCCGGCGGCGATGCCGACGCGCCGAGCCCCTCGCGGAGCGGTGGGAACTCTTCCAGGTCCGGCACCGGCCAAGCCGGCGGCACACCTGGTGGCGGCACACCGAACACCGGCCGGCCGCGCGAGGACGCGGCACGACCACGAGGCAGTGGCAACAACACCGCTCCACCCACCACCCCACGCGCCGCCGACCGCAACGCTCCCCCTGCCTCCCGTCCCACCGACCGGCCGTCGCGAGATGCGGACGACGACGTCACCGCACCCAGGTCCCGGCCCGGCGCGGTCGGCGACCCCGCGAAACCCCGGACACAACCGGAACGACGTACTACAGAACCGGAACGACGTACTACGCAACCGGACCGGCGAGCTTCCGAACCAGACCGCCGGACTCCCAAGCCGGAGCGCCGGGCTCCCGAACCAGACAGCCGGACTCCCAAGCCGGAGCGCCGGGCTCCCGAACCAGACCGCCGGGCTCCCGAACCGGAGCGCAGGTCCCCCGACCGCGAAAGGCCCGAAACACCGCGGACGTCGCCGGACCGGGACAAGCCGGACGCCCCCGACACCACCCCGCGCGAACCGGACACCACCGGAACGAAGGCGCCGGGCAAGCCGGAAGCCCCACGACGACCGGGCGGACCGCCCGACCGCGAAGCACCCAGCACCCAGGAAGGCGAGCCGCGGTTCGAGGACCCGGCCAACCCGGACAGCCTGCCCGACCCCGAAGCACCGGACCTCCCGCGCAAGGCGCCCGGCGGCGACAACCCGATCACCCCGGAGAAACCGGCACGGCAGGAGGCCACGCCCAAGCAGTCCGACGAATCCGGCCGCGCACCAGAGCGCCAAAGCCCGGAGATGCAGACCGGCCGCGCCGACGACCGCGCGTCCGAACGCGACGGTGAGACCGAGGCGGCACCTGACAGGCAGCGCGTCGACCTGCCCGGCGCCCCCGAGTACCGCCGCGCCTGGACGTCGATCGACAACTTCCGCAGCTACATGCTCAACGTGGCCGATCCCGAAGTCCGGGCGCGCTTCGAGTCGGAGTTCGCCGACCGCATCCGCGAGCTCCAGTCCGGCCAGGCCGAGAAGTACAAGAAGCTGTGGAAGGAACTCTTCCCGCACAAGGCGGACGAGCGCACACCCCCGCAGGCCGGAAACCGGGCCGAGGAGGTGATCCGGGGGTTCACAGCGGACGCCGACGAGCTCATGAACGACCTCTCGGACTTCGCGGCCAGAACCGGCCGTCCGGCGCTGGCCGACGGCAACCTGGCGCGCACCCTCGATCGGGAAGGCGCAGCGGCCTGGGAGAAGTCGTTCCGGGAGACCCAGGCCAAGATCGACGAAGTCCTCTCCGGGTTCACCTACCACGGCCGGGAGATCGGGTACATCGGCAGCATGCGGACCGGATTGCGCGGTCCCCACAAGGGAAAGACCCGCTTCGACCCGTACGACTTCGACGTCGACCTCTACGTCGTGGTCGACAAGAAAACCTTCGAGAAAGTCCGCGCCGAGCACCCGCACCTGGACAGCGACGACAGCAAGATCATGCCCGACGACACGGAACCGGAAGACCTCGTCCGCCTCGGCAAGCAGATAGGCAGGGCACTCAAGGAGAAGTTCCCGCACGTCCGCGGGATCGAGGACTCCACGATCGCCCTCCGCGCCGAGGAGCCCTGGTAACATCGCCCTGATTTCCGTGCGACCAAGGCACTTCACTCTTTGACGACCATCACGGGAAGAGTTCGATGAAGCGACAGAAGATATCCTTCAACGCCCGAGTGGACACCGACGAGGCCTTGGACCAGGTCGCCACCCGCGTCGGACAGGCGTTGAACTGCACGTTCGCCGAAGGAGAATTCCAACGGTGGTACGCGGAGGTCGCACACGTCTTCGGCCTCAAGATCTCGATCTCCGGCGTTGTCGGAATCGGAGGCAAGAAGGTGGCCAAAATCGTCGGTGGAGTCGCCGAGGAGGGCTTCCTCTACGCACCGGACGGCAGCGACGACGTCGAGTACGACCGGGTGGACATCAGTGCCTACGTGGTCGATCTGCTCACGATCCGCACCGGGCTCGAGTGGTACCGGCCCTCCCCTGAGGACCTGGCCGCAGAACGCGAAGCAGCCCGCGGGTTCGACGACATGCTCGGCGGGGTCAGCTCCTCGAGGTCGAACACCGGCGAAGAGAAGAAGCTGGACGACCGGTAGCGAAATCAGGCCGAGGCCAGGCGGTACCGGTCCCGTCCGGCAGCTCACGGACGCGGTCGGTCGCCTCCGGAGCGATGCCACCGTGGCCGAAGTTCCCGGCCGCTTTCCGTCCGTGCAGCACTACTTCCTCGCCCTGCGAACCTTGCCGAGCAACGCCCGACGCGCCACCGGTCCGAGGTCCTCGACCACCTCGAGCAGCACCGCCAGGCTGTCCAGGGTGTCAAGGGCCAGGTTCGCGCCGGCGGGGTCGATGCCGTCGAACAGTTCGAGGCCGACGAATCCCGCGCACACGGCGCGTGCGAGTCCGGCGGTGTCCACGAGCTCGGCCAGTGGAGAGCCGGCGAGCAGCCGGTCCAGTGCCTGCTCGACCGGTGTGATCCACAGGCTCAGCGCTGCCGCGGTCGTCCGGGCGAGGCGGGGATCGGCCTGGGCGCCCGCCAGCATCTGGGCGAGCACCTTGACGTTGCCCGCCGAGCGTTCCTCGGTGTGCACGTTCCTGCCCGCCTCCAGCAGCTGGCGCAGAGTGGTGATCTCGCTCAGCTGCTCGAGGAACGGCGCCACCCTCGCCTCGGTGGCGGCCAGGCACGCCGCTTCGAGCAGCTCGTGCACGCTGCCGAAGTGGTAGAAGACGAGAGCCTGGTTGACGCCCGCGGTGGCCGCGATCGTCCGCGCCGAGGTGCCGGCGATGCCGTGCTGCCGGATCGTCTCGATAGCGCCGTCTATCAGCCGTTGCCGGGTGTCAGCCATGGTCGTCACCGTAGGCGCGCGCACAGGTGCGGGCGCGCGAGGGTCAACGCGGTCGCGGTGAGCACGACGCCCGCGAACACCGGTGCCAGGTGGAGGAAGTCGGTGTAGTGGATGACGCCGTGCACGAGAACGGCGGGCAGGAAGCCGAACACCGCGGCCGCCGCGAGTGACCACCACACCCACGACTCGCCGCGACGCCACCCCCAGGCGCTCAGCAGGACGATCGCGACCGCTGCTGCCATCAGCGCACCACCGAAACCCGCGCGGTCGTGTGCGATGAACGAGACCAGGCGAGGGCTCAGCGCGTCCGCTTCGACGTTCAAGAAGACCAGGTCACTGGGTACGAACACGTCGGTCAGGCCGACGACCGACACCACCGCGCCGCCGATGAACAGGCTGGCTCCGGTGCACAGCATCATCAGCTGACCGACCAGGGCCTTGCGCCGCTCGCCTTCCGGCCCGTCCGGCATGACCGTCCACTGTGGTCGATTCGGGGCGCGCCAGGTGGCGAGCAGGAACATCGGGAACAGCATGACCGTCACGGCGGTGTGGAGTGGCTCGAGGAATCCGAAGCCGAGGAAGTAGAGCAGCGACGGAAACCCGATCCAGCCCGACGCGAGGTATGCCTCCCGTGCCCACCCCCATCCTCGGCGGATGCCGCCCACCGCGAGGCCCGCGTAGAGCACGCCGATGGCGATCATCGTGCCGGCCATGGCGATCCGGTCGTGCCGCAGGAAGGGCACCAAGTGGTGGTTGAGGGCGTGCAGCTCGTCAAGCCCCATGCCGAGGAAGTCGCGGTCGTACCACAGCAACACCGGTCCGAGCGTGATCGCGGCGGCCCCCAGCCCGGCGACGATCATGCCGAGGCTGACCAGCAGCCCCCACCACCACGCGGGCCACCTGCGGGGGTCCAGGCCCACGTGACGGGGTGGCGATGAAGTGGGGGTGGCGGCCTCGAACACCCTCGTGAACCAGCCTGGTCCCGCTTCGACCAGCACCGAGGGGGTGGCCAGCACCACGGCGGACGGGTCGGTCAGCGCTTCAACGGCCGCACTGACCGATGACGATGTCACGCAGACGACGTCGGGTGAGCCGACCGTGCCGATAGCGTCGACGTCCGCGGCCAGTGCGGCAGCCACCTCCGGGGCGTCGGACCCCACGACCAGCGGAACCCGCCTGCCCACGGCAGCTTCGCGGATCGCGGGGACGTCGGCGAGGCTGACCGGTGTCACCCAGATCGATCCCGCGCCCACGAGCGGCAACGCGCGCATCGCGTCCCGTGCCACGGACGGCGGCACGACCGCGCCAAGCCGGCTGCGCACCGGGATGCCGCGGACATCACCGGCCAGGTGGGCAGGTGGATGCCGGTGGCCGAGCATCCGCGCGATCAAGCGGCCGCCACCGGGAAGCGAACCGACCGCACCGATGAAGCGGAGGGCGGTGCGCTGGGATCGGCGGGTGCCGAGCAGGGTGGCGGCGAAACCGCGCAACGGGTGGTACGTCCAGTCAGGCATCCGGCGCCGATCTCGTCAGGCCTCGATGAAGTGTGACCACTGCACCGGCGGTGACGACACGTCTGGTCATGCCTCTCCCCCTGTTTGAGCGAGTGCTCAAACAGGAGAATACGCAGTTTTGAGCACTCGCTCAAACAGGGGCACTCGGGTTGACCTCGCCCGCCCCGCGGGAACGAGGCCGCGTCACGGATCGCGTCGTGGTTCGCGACGCGACCGGCTCCGTCGTGGAAGACCCGCCGTACCAGCAGGAGAGCTGACCCGTTCCGACCGTCCGGCAGTTCTGCCTGAACACCGGGCAGCCACTGGTCCGCGTCGACGACCGGCGGCGTGTCCGCCGCCGCGAGGACCTCGGCCAGCCGCCGGCGTTGCAGCGCGTGCCCGCCGGCGATCGCAGCCGGTCGGTCGACCACGCCCTCCGCTCGTCCGGGCAGGGTGTCCCGATGCAGCAACACGCCCTTGCTGGCGTCGTCGAGCCGCATCAGCAGGCCGGTCTCGTCGATCGTGAAAGCGTTGGGAACGATGAAGGTCAGGTCCGCCACCACGGCGCTCTCCCGCGCCGCCCGATCGGTCGGGCGTTCCAGCCGCACTCGGCCCGCCGTGTTCGGCGACCAGCTCGAGTGCCGGGGGAAGTCCGGAGCGCACCGCCCGGTGCAGTTCACGGGCGCGCTCGCGCAGCTGTTCGACACCGGGCCGGTTCGGCAGAGGGATGACGGGCACCACAACCTCCTGGTTCGGGCCTGTGGTCCGCAATGCAGGCCGCGCGAGGAGGTGATGAGCACTCGCCGGAGTACACGCTCCTGAAATCGGTGGGCTCAGCCCTTTCCGCGGCCCCGGAGGCGTCCCGAACGCCTGCCGCCACCCTATCTGGCGAGCAACAGCCTCACGGGCCGTGCGATTCCGGGTAGCGTTCGAGCACGCGTCCGGGCCGATGGCGCTACGCGTTGTCGATCGCCTTGGCGAGCAACGCGTGCAGCTGCTCCTGTTCCTCGAGCGTCAGACCGGCGAGAGGCGAATGCCTCATCACGGTGGTGAGCAGCCGTTCGCGAACTTCTTCACCCGCCTCGGTCAGGACCAACGTCCGAGTGCGTCCGTCGCGAGGATGCGGACGCCGCTCCGCCAGACCCCGCTGCTCGAGCTTGGCGCTCAGCAGCGTGACGTTCGACGGGTCGCAGTGCAGCAGGCCCGCGATGGCGCGCAGCGACAGCGGATCGGCGTCCGGTTGCAGGAGCCAGAGGACGTTGGCGAGCGGACCGGTCAGGTCGAGCCGGTCCAGCGCCTCCTGCATCCGGCCCGAGATCTGCCCTGCCAGCCACATGGTCTGGTTGAGCAGCGACGCTGCCAGTTCCTGCGACATCCGACCGCCTTGCCTTGACTTTCTCCAGGAGAAACTCAGCCTATACCCGTGGCGGACGCGAAGAAGTCCCAGATCGCCGTCGGTGCGTCGAGGTCGTGGCTGGTCGGCCCCATGATCCTGGCGTAGCGGTGATGCTCAGTCGGGATGACATGACCACCGCCCTCGATCGTGTACTGGACGACAGGGGCCTTGCCGGGCTCGCGGTAGACGGCCTCCCGCACGACGGTGCCAGTCGCCCCGTCACGGTGGGCGAGCGCGCGGGCGACGGGTGCGCCGGTCATCCCGTTGACTCGCACGAAGGTCCGCGCGGTGTCGTCGGCGGACATCACGCGGCCGCGCGGCGAGAAGCCGAAGATGGTGACCTCACCGCCCCGGAACGGTGAGATCGGATCGGCGGTACCCGCCATCGTGAGCACCGGCACCGAGGTGGTCATCGGCGCGCACGAGCTGTCCTCGGCGACGGGGAGGTTGGCCGAGACCGCGGCGATGCCCGCGAGGCGGTCCGGCATCTCGGACGCCAGCCGGAACACCATCTGGCCGCCGTTGGAATACCCGGCCGCGAAGAATCTCGTGTCGTCGACGCCGTGGCGTCCGTGCAGATCCGCCACCAGTGCGCGGACGAATCCGGCGTCGTCCACGTTCTCGCGCCGCGCGGGGGTCGCAGCCACCCGGCGGCAGTCGTTCCAGCCCTGCTCGTACCCGTCGGGATAGGCGACGGCGAACCCGTGGCGATCGGCGAGGACGTCGAAGCCGTACCCGGTGTTGCGGCGGATGGCCGCACCGTCCTCGAAGGACCCGTGCAGGACGACCAGCAGCGGCGCTCCCGGAGCGAGCCGCGCCGGAACGTACGCGGTGTAGGACCGCTCCCGGTCGCCCACGGCCAGGCTCGTCGAGAACACCTGCCCGGACAGGACCGGAACCGCGGGCGCGGGTGTCCACACCAGATAGCCGTAGAGGCCGAGCGCGGTGGTAGCCAGCGTGGCGATGACCACGACGACGGCCAGGGCCGCACGCCGACCGCCGGAAATGACGTTCTTGCCAGACATGCCGTTCCCCCGGTGCTAAGCGGACGCGACGCGCAACAGCAGCGTGACGACCGCGAGCACGGCCAGGACAGCGGCAGGTGCCCACCGGCCGGCGGCGTCGCCCGCCCGGAGGTGGAAGACCACGGCACCGCACATCAGCAGGACGACTCCGGCGGCGGCAACGACCCCCAGCGCGGCCCAGGCCAGCCCGATCAGCAGCCCCGCGGCAGCAGCGGCTTCGACGACACCGATCAGGCGGTACCCCCGCAGCGGGACACCGAGGTGCGCGGCTTCGCCGGCGACCGCCTGCCCGCCCGCGACCTTGCGCGCTCCGCTGAACAACAACACCGCCGCCAGCAGACAGCCGAGTACCAGCACGGCAACGAACACGGCCACCTCACCACGGTCCGGTCATCGATCCGACACCCGACATACTTGAGCATACCCTTGATAAAATCAAGCAGCGGGGTGGCCGGATCTCCGACCCCGGCAGTGGTCGCGTCCGGGTCTACCTGACCCGTGCGGAAACTTCGTCCAGCACGGCCGTCTCGTCCGCGGTGAGCTCGAACTCCGCCGAAGCCAGCAGGGCAGGGAGCTGGTCGGCGGTCCGTGCGCTCGCGATCGGAGCGACGACACCAGGACGCCCGCGCAGCCAGGCGATCGCGACCGTCGACATCTCGACTCCCCTTGCGGACGCGATGTCCTCGACCGCCTTGACCACAGCGAGTCCCGCCTCGGTGAAGTACCGGCCGGCGAGAACACGACGGACGATCTGCCCGAACTCCTGCCTGTTCCTGCGGTTCTTGCCGGTGAGGAACGCGCCGATCAGCTCGAAGTACGGCACCGCCTTGCGATACGGGCCGATCCGGCGGTACTTGCCGGTGAGGAAACCGCTCGCCAGGGCGAAGTACGGCACTGCCACGATCCCCTCCTCGGCCAGCACGGGAGCGATCTCACGCTCGTAGCGGTGACGCGTCACGAGGTTGTAGTCCGGCTGCACGACCGTCGGCGGCTCATACCCCTCACGGCGGGCGATGCCGACCCACTCCCTGATCCTCGGAGCGGTGTAGTTCGACAAGGCCACCACACGGATCTTGCCCGCCTTGTGCAGCGCGTCGAACGCTCCGGCGGTTTCGGCGAGCGGGGTCTTGGGGTCGTCGAAGTGGGCGTAGTAGACGTCGACGTGATCGGTTCCCAACCGGACCAGCGAGGCCTCCAGGGCCGCCGTGACGTTGCCGGCGGCCAGACCCTTGAACGCGGGGTGCCGGCTCACCTTGGTACCGATGACCAGGCTGTCGCGGTTCCCGCGGGCGGCCAGCCAGGAACCGATGATCGTCTCCGACTCACCACCGGAATTGCCCGGCACGTCCGCGGTGTAGCTGTCCGCGGTGTCGATGAAGTCCCCCCCGCCCGCGACGAACGCGTCCAGCACCCGGTGCGAAGCCTTCTCGTCACTGGTCCAGCCGAACGTGTTCCCGCCGAGCACCAGCGGGAACACTTCGATGCCGGAGCGACCGAGTCGTGCCATCGGAGATCCTCCCGTGGGGAACGAGGGAATCCGATGTCCCTCCGCCGGACGCAGGTTATCGGCCCCCGCAAGGGGTCCGCGCCGCATGGCGTTCCGATCGACCGGGGACTTCCGCATCGACGGTGGCTCTTCCCAGACAGTGCGAACCGGCTCAGCCGACCTCGTCGCGGACGGCGGTGTCGAGGTCGGTGGCGCTCAGGCCGAACGTCTCGGCCGTCTTCGTCGCGTCCAGGTGGAAGGGCGCGTACCACTGGTAGTCCATCTCGGCCACCTCCCGGGCCGCCGGCACGACCAGCCCCGCCGCGCGCATCACGAAGCGGGGCATCTGCACCAGCTTGAGCGGCGATTTGCCCGCGGCGACGGCATAACGCCGCGCGAGGTCGCGGATGGTGACGGCCGGCGGTGACGGCACGTGCCAGGCCCGGCCCCACGCACGATCGTCTGCGGCCAGCGCGACAAGGGCTCGAGCCATGTCGCCGTTGACGGTGAAGGAGTGCGGCACGTCGAGGTGGCCGGCGATCCACGCCGGCCTTCCCTTCTCCAGGGCCGGCTTGATGAACAACGGGTAGATGCCGTTGGCGCCCTTGCCGATGAAGTCGGAGCCGCGGACCTCGACCGTGCGGATGCCGGCGGCGAGCGCCTGTTCCCACATGCGCCTGCGCAGCCGGCCTTTGCGCCCGGCAGCGGTCATGGGGGTGTGCTCGTCCATCCGGCCACCGGGCTGCGGGCCGTAGGCGTAGAGGCCGCCGGTCAACGCCAGGATGGCGTCGTTGGCGCGCGCGGCGGCGATGGCCGCCGTCTGCAGAGGCGGCAGCAGTCGTTCCCACGTCGTGTACGACGGCGGGTTGACGCAGTGGTAGATCACCTCCGCGCCGCGGGCCAGCTCGGTCAGGCGGGACGGGTCGGACGCGTCCGCGGCGACCCGGTCGACCAGCGGGTGTTCGGGACCGGAGCCGCTGCGGGTGACGATCCGGACGCTCTCGCCACGCCCGGCGAGCAGGCGGGCGACGTTGGTCCCGATGGAACCCGCGCCGAGAACGACGTGCTTGGCCACGACAGACCCCTCTTCCTCGATCCGGCCGAGCCGGACCTAACACTGTTAGACTTTCTAACGTCGTTAACTCTGCTGCACGCGGACGGATCGGTCAAGGGCGACGACCAGTGTTCGAGGACACCACCGGAAGCGGAATGGCGGAGCATGCCGGCCAGCACGAGACGAGCCCGCGAACGCGCGAACACCCACCAGCGGATCATCGAGGCCGCGCTGCACGTCCTGGAGGACGAAGGCGTCGCGGCCCTCACCATCCGGCGCATCGCCACCGACGTCGAGTACTCCGCTCCCATCGTCTACCGGCACTTCGCCAACAAGGACGCGCTGCTGCTGGAGCTGGTCGCGCACGGCCACCGCCTGCTGCTGGCCGAGTTGCGCCACGCCGCGCAGGAACGCGACGTGGACCGGCGCATGAAGCGCGTCGCGGCGGAGTACGTCCGGTTCGCCGGCGAACACCCGCACCTCCACCAGGTCATGAACGCCCCCGTGGCCGACGAGGACGAACGCCGGCGCGCCGTCGAACCGGCCATCGCCGCTCTCCGCGACCTGCTGACCGCCTGGTCGGCCGCGCACGGCGTGGACCTGGCCGATCCGGACCAGGCGTGCGAGATCATCTGGGGCACGCTGTACGGCATCGCCTCGCTCGGCCACACCGGCACCGACCGCGCCTGCCACCTCGCGGAAGAGGCACTCCGCGCGATTCTGCTCGGCTGGCGGACCGAGGCGCCGCGCGACTCGGGCTGACGTGGCGTGCGGGAGGCGGACACGATCGCGGATCACGGCCATCGGGAATTCCCGGATCGGTTGATGTGAGCGGCGGTGGACCACGCCGCGCGCACCGCCCGGCCCCGAACGCTCTACTGTGGACCAGCATGGAAGCGCTCTTCCCCGCTCACTGGTGGTGGTTGCTGCTCGACCTCGCGATCGCCGCCTTCATCGGCGCGTTCGCGCTGCAGTACCTGAGCGACCCGGTCACGGCGCTGATCGGTCTGGTCATGGCCGCGGTGGTGCTGCTGCGCCGCCGACGCCCCGTCCTCACGATGGCGGTGGTGTCGGCCCTGGCCGTGGTCCAGCTATTGGTGGTGCGAGACCTCACTCCTTACGACATCGCCGTGCTCGTCGCGATGGCCGCGGTGATCACCCACAGCTCGTTGCGCGACGCCTATGTCGCCGGCGCGGTGATGGCGGCGGGTCTGGTGCTGGCGTGGTTCACCGTCGAGACCAAGGTGGACGACCCGGTGGTGCTCGGTCTGGTGGTGGCGTTGTGCGCGGTGGTGTGGCTGGTCAGCCTGGTGCTGCGGCAGCGGAAGGACACGGCCTCGGCCTACGCGGACCGGGCGGCCACGGCCGAGCGCGAGCGTGATCACCTGGTGCGGCTCGCCGCGGCGACGGAGCGGGCCGCGATCGCGCGGGAGTTGCACGACGTCGTGGCGCACAGCCTGGCGGTGATGATCGTCCAGGCCGATGGTGCGACATTCGTGGTGGACAGCGACTCCGCCAAGGCCAAGGAGGCGCTGCGGACGATCGGGGACATCGGGCGGGACGCGCTGGAGGACATGCACCGGATCGTCGCCGTGCTGCGGACCGGCGACGAGGACCCCACCCGGCGGACCGGGCTGGACCAGCTCGAGGTGCTCGCCGAACGGGCGCGGTCGGCCGGTGTCGGCGTGCGGCTGCGGGTCGCCGTGGACGGGATCGGTGCGGCCGAGGAGCTGACGGTCGTCCGGTTGGTGCAGGAAGGCCTCACGAACGTGCTGCGGCATGCCGGGCCGGGCGCGTCGGCGGAGATCGACGTGCGGGCGGACGAGACCGGGGTCGAGTTGTCGATCACCGATGACGGCGCCGGTACCGCCGTCGGCTCGACCAGTGGCGGCAACGGGTTGGTGGGCATGCGGGAGCGCGTGCTGTTGCACAGCGGACAGTTCTCCGCGGGTCCGGTGGCCGGTTCCGGCTGGCGGGTGCACGCGGTGGTGCCGAGGAGGGCCAAGCAGGTATGACGATCCGAATCGTGCTGGTGGACGATCAGGAGCTGGTCCGCGCCGGGTTCGCCATGATGGTGTCCGCGCAGCCGGACATGGAGGTGGTCGGGCAGGCCGGGGACGGGCGGCGGGCGCTGGAGGTGCTGGCGTCGGTCGAAGCCGACGTCGTGGTCATGGACCTGCGGATGCCGGTCATGGACGGGGTGGAGGCCACCAGGGCCCTGCAGGAGCGCGACCAGCCGCCGAAGGTGCTGGCGCTGACCACGTTCGACACCGACGAGGACGCGTTCGCGGCTTTGCAGGCCGGGGCGAGCGCCTTCCTGCTGAAGAACTCACCGCCCGGCGAGCTGTTGTCCGCGATCCGGATCGTCGCGGCCGGGGAGTCCGTGGTGGCGCCGCGCGTCACGCGCCGGCTGCTGGACCGGTTCGCGGGCAACCTCGCGCCGGACAACCGCGGCGAGAAGCGCTACGAGGTGCTCACCGAGCGGGAGCTCGAGGTGTTGCGGCTGGTCGCGGAGGGGTTGTCCAACAAGGAGATCGCCGAACGGCTGTTCGTGTCGGAGTCGACGGTGAAGAGCCACTTCGGGCGGGTGCTGATGAAGCTGGGACTGCGTGACCGCGTGCACGCCGTGGTGTTCGCCTACGAGACCGGGCTGGTGCGTCCGCCGAACTGACGAACCGGAACGCCCTGGACCAGTACCACGGTACTAGACGGGTGTGGTCTGGATCTTGGACCTGGAGCCGATGTGGCGCGGGGTCCGCGGCAGAAGAATTGTCCTCGTTGAACACACTGCACGGAGGAAATTCGATGAGCTCGGACACCCGGAAGAAGACACTGCGGATCGCCGCTTTCGCCGTCGTCGCGATCGTGATCGTGGCCGGCGTGGGGTTCGGCGTGCACTACGCCTGGCAGGTCTCCCGCGGGCCGACCCAGGCGTCCAAAGAGGACTGCGAGCTGGCCCAGCAGCTCTACGACCGCGCCAAGCAGGTACCGTCCGACCCCGCGCAGGCCCAGGCCCTGGAGGTCGAGCTGCGCAAGATCCGGTACGAGCAGTTCGAGAACGACGGCATCAGCACCGAGGTCGGCCGGTTCATCATGTGGCAGGTCAACGAGGTCACCGGCGGCGCGCCGAACCCCAGCCGCGCGGACTACGACGACATGGTCTCGAACGCCCAAGGCCATTGCCGCGGCGAACTCGTGCTGAACATCCCCCGCTACGACTACTGAAACCGGGAAGCGACATGGTTTTCGCGGTAGAAGCGCGCGCCCTCGTGAAGGTCTACGGCAAGGGTGACGCGGGCGTGCGGGCGCTGGACGGGGTGAGCGTGGGGTTCGAACGCGGTGGTTTCACCGCGATCATGGGCCCGTCCGGCTCCGGCAAGTCGTCGCTGCTGCACTGCCTGGCCGGTCTCGACGCGGTCACGTCAGGGCAAGTGCTGGTGGGGGGCGTGGACATCACGGCGTTGTCCGACCGCGAGCTGACCGGGGTTCGGCGTGATCGGATCGGGTTCGTGTTCCAGGCGTTCAACCTGCTCCCCCAGCTCACCGCCGCCCGCAACATCACCCTGCCGCTCGACCTGGCCGGTCGCCGGGCCGACCGGGAGCTGATGGCGGGCGTGGTCGAGGTGCTGGGGCTCGCCGACCGCCTGGACCACCGGCCGGCCGAGCTGTCGGGCGGTCAGCAGCAACGGGTCGCGCTGGCGCGGGCGCTGGTCGCACGGCCGGAGGTGGTGTTCGCCGACGAACCGACCGGCAACCTCGACTCCCGCTCCGGCCTGGAGGTGCTGCGGTTCCTGCGCACCTCCGTGCGCTCCTTCGGGCAGACCGTCGTCATGGTCACCCACGACCCGGAGGCCGCCGCGTGCGCGGACCGGGCGGTGCTGGTGGCGGACGGGCGGATCGTCGCGGACCTGCCGAACCCGTCGGCGGACCAGCTTCGTTCGTTGCGGCCTCCGGCGGGCGCGCGATGAGCGCGGCGGTGATCCGGACGCAGCTCAGCGGCATCGGGCGGCGGCCGGGACGGTTGGTGCTGACCGGGTTGTCGGTGCTGGTGGCGTGCTTCCTGGTGTTCGGTGCGTTCTTGGCACGTGACATCGCGGTGCGGGCGACGGCGGACGCGTTGAGCACGACCCCGATGGCGACCGACGTCGTGCTGTCGGTTCGCGGTGGCACGCTGTTCAGCGCCGAGCAGTTGGCGCGGGTGCGGGCGACGCCAGGAGTGGCGGAGGCAGTCGGCCGTGTGGAGTCGACCGTGCGGTTGCGCGGGGTGCAGCGCAGCCACCTGACCGTGGTGTCCGATCCCGGATCCGGGCCGTTGTCGCGGATCCGGCTGGTCAGCGGAGCGTATCCGGCCGGGCACGGCGAGGTGGCGGTCGACAGCAGGACCGCGGGCCGGTTGTCGGTGAGCGCGGGCTCGCGGATCGCGCTGGAGTCCGGCGAGGTGCGGGTGACCGGGGTGGTCGACGCACCCGCCGATCCGGGTGAGCGGGCGTACACGCCGGACTTCGTGGCGGCGGCGCTGGGCGGCACGGAGTACCCGCGCATCGACATCCGGGCCGCCTCCCCCGTGGCGGCCCGGCAACTGACGTCCGGGCTGTCGCAGGTCGTCGATCCTGGCCAGACGGTGCCGATGAGCATCCGGTCCGGTGCGGCGGCGCGGGCGGCCGAGGTGAAGGACGCGGCACGGCAGATGGACCGGGTCTTCGAGCTGATCGCGATGTTCGTCGTGGTGTCGGTGGGGGCGGCGGCACTGGTGGCGACGGCGACGTTCCGGATCGTGTTCGCGCAACGGATGCGGCAACTCGCGTTGCTGCGCGCGGTTGGGGCGCAACCAGGTCAGCTGGTGCGGGCGTTGCTCGTCGAGGGCGCGGTTGTCGGGCTGGTCGCGGGGGTCGCCGGGGTGGTGGCAGCTCAGGGAGCCGGCTACCTCGCCGTGGTGGTCGCGCGCTCCGCGGGGACGGCGTTGCCGATGCCGGACGTTCCGGTGGGTGCGGGCATCGGCGTGGTGATCGGTGCGGTCCTGTTGACGGTGGCGGCGGTGACAGCGCCTGCGTTCGGTGCCGCGAAGGCAGCGCCCTTGCAGGCGTTCCGGACGTCCAGCACGTTGTCGGCGGAGAGCCGGATCGGCGCCTACCGGCTGGTGCTCGGCCTGGTGCTGGGCGTTGCCGCGGTCGGGTCGGTGGCGGTTCTCGTGGGTTCGTGGCCGTCCACCGAACCGGACGGGGACAGCGGGCTGGCACTGCTGGCGCTCGCGGCGATGGCGACGTTCGGTGCGTTGATCGCGCTCGGTCCGGTCGTGGTGCGGCCGGTGCTGGCCGCGGTGAGCTGGCCGCTGCGCCGGTTCAGCACGGTCGGTTCGCTCGCGACCGGAGGCGTGGGCGCCGCGCCGCGCCGGGCGGCAGGTGTGTCGGTCGTGGTCGCCCTGGGCGTGGCGTTGATCGTGGCGACGATCGTCGGGACCAGCGGCATGACCGCCTACCTCGACGCCAAGCTCGCGATGCGGGCACCCGCGGACCTGATCGCGTCCGGTTCGGACGCCGGAGTGGACGCAGCTCAGGTCGCGGCGCTGCGGGGTGATCCGGCGCTGGTGGACGTGACGGCGTTCCGCACCGCCGAGGTGCCGATCGGCTCGATGAGCGGCCTCGCGGTGGACCTCGACCCGGCCGCGCTGCCGGTGTTGCGGTCGCTGCTCGAGGCACCGCGGCCGGGCGAGGTGGTGCTGGCGCAGTGGGCGGCGGACTCGCTCGGCGTCGGTGTCGGCTCGCGGGCGTCGCTGGGCCCGCTGTCGTTGACCGTGCGGGCGGTGCTGACCGCGGACGGCCCGTTCGCCAGCGCGGCCCTGCTCTCCCCCACCGACCTGGACCGCCTCGGCGCGTCCGCTCCGGTGGTGCTCGCCAACGCCCGTGGTTCCGGCGAAACCGGCCTCATCACGGCGCGCGACGCCGTGCGACGGCTCGTTCCCGGCACCGACGTGAGTCTGCTGGCCGACGCCCGCACCCAGGCGACGGGTCAGGTCGCCGGCCTTCTGGCCGTGGCGCTCGGACTGCTCGGGCTGACGGTGCTGATCGCGGTGGTGGGTGTGGGGACGACGACCGCGCTCTCCGTGCACGAACGCACCGGCGAGATCGGTCTGCTCCGCGCGCTCGGCCTGAGCAGGGGTGGCGTGCGGACGATGATCGCGAGCGAAGCCGGGCTCTACGGAGCGATCGGAGCGGCCCTCGGGCTGGTGCTGGGCGTGCCGTTCGCGTGGCTCGCGGTGTCGGCGCTCGACCTCGGGGTGCCGCTGACGTTACCGCTCGGACAGTTGCTGGTCGTCGTGGCCGCGCTGGTGGTGATCGCGGCTGCGGCGGGGTTGCTGCCGGCGTGGCGGGCGGCACGGGTGAGCCCGGTGGCCGCTCTGGCGACCGAGTGACATCGCGCTGCCCCGCGGAGGCTTCCTCCGCGGGGCAGCGCGGACAGCCGGTTGCGCGGTCAGCCGCGCGGCAGCTTCGGACGGGTGGCGAGTGCTTCCAGTTGTCCGGCTGGCGAGCCGGCGGACTTGCCGGAACGTGCCGGTTGTCCGTCGGCCGGCACGTCCGGTCGTGGTGCGCCCGCACAGGTGGATTCCTTGGGCGGGAGGGTGCCGTGGATGAGGTACTCGTCAACCCGTGCAGTCACGCAGGCGTTGGAGATGTAGACGCCGTGGCTGCCATCGTCCACCACGGTGATCAAGTGGTTGCGGAGCTTCTTCGCCATCGCCGGGCCGCCCTCGTACTTCGTCGCGGGGTCGAACTCGGCCTGCAGCACCAGGCCGGGCGGGTTGCCCCGGCGCTGGATGTCCACGGGTCGCTCCGGCGGGGTGAAGCTGCGGAACGTGCACGGGGTGGGCGCGGCGGACATCGCTCCTTCGCCGTAGGGGTACTTCTCGCGGAAGATCTTCATCTGCCGGTAGTAGTGGTTGAGATCCGTGGGCCAGTCCCGTTCGCAGGTCACCGCTTCGTACACGCCGATGGCGGTCGCCGGCTCCGCGGCCTGCGTCATGATCTTGAGCGCAGCGGCGGCGTCCGGTGAGAGCTCGCCGTTCTTCAGCGCTTCCTGGAACTGGATGAGCAGTTTGCCGAGGACGTCCCAGCTTGGCCTGCTCGAGCCGTGCATGCCGAGGATCCACTGGTCCAGCACGTCACCGTCGACCGAGGTGACCTCCGGTGGGCCGCCGTCCCAGGGAACCGGCGTGCGCTCGAGCTGGTCGCGCAGCTCCTCCACCGTTGCCCGGACTTCGTCCGCCGTCCTGCCGAGCCCGTAGGTGCCATGGCGTTGCGCGGCCCAGGCCATCCACTCGTGCACGCTGGCGGTGATGGACATCGCCTGGGTCTTGCTGGCTTCGTAGTAGGACCAGTCGGGGTGCATGGAGGAGTCGAGCACGCTGCGGTTGAGCTTGCCGGGGAACAGACTCCCGTAGACGGCGCCGAGGTAGGTGCCGTACGACATGCCGAAGTAGTTGATCTTCCGCTCGCCCATCGCGGCACGGATGACGTCCATGTCCCGTGCGGTGTTGGCGGTGCTGACGTGCTTGCGCAGCTCACCACCCGCGCGCTGGCACATCTGCTCCCGCTGACGCGCCTGTTCGGCGATCACCGCCAGCTGCGCGTCGGTCGGCCGGGTCGGCCGCTCAGGAGCCTGGTCGGGAACCTCGCACCGCAGCTCGTCCTTGCTGAACCGCGTGCCCCTGGGGTTGAACCCGATGATGTCGAAGCTCTCCACCACGGCGGAGAGCTTGGCGAACCCCTTGGGGAAGAACGCGCCGGAGACACCGGGTCCCCCGGGATTCGTCAGCAGGGCACCCTGTCGTTTCGCGGGGTTCCTGGCCTTGATCCTGGTCGCGGTGATCTCGAGCATGCGACCGCCTGGATCGCGGTAGTCCATGGGCACGAGGACCGTGCCGCAGTCCATTCCGGACCACTGCTCCTTCCAGAAGTCGGCGGGGACGCCGGGTGGCACCGGTGGGTCGCACGGGGCCCACGCGATCCGCTGGTCGTAGAACCGGTCCAGGCCGGCGCCCGCCTCCTCGGCCCCCGCCACAGGCGTGATGAGGCCGAGCAGTGCCCCTGTGGCCATCACCGTGCTCAGCACCCTGATGGATCGATGTCGCTTCCGCACAGCTGCGCCTCTCCGTCGTGGTTGATCTTGTACGAACGAGGCGAAGCTATCGACGGTGAGATATCGGCCAGATAAGCGTCTGTGTGAACGTGAACAGAGAGCGCCCGGCCAACGAATCCGTGCACACCGCAGCTTCCACCTCGGCGCCAAGACGTCGTACGACCGAGCCGCCACACGTCCACGAGGGGCCGGGCAGCGTGTCGTGGATCCGGTTGAACTCCCAGATCGAGCAGGACGCGAGACCGAGCGCACTCTCCGGCAAGATCAACGCCGCCTTCCGGCAGCCACGACGCCGAAGGCCCGTTCAGTCCAGTTCGGACTGAACGGGCCTCGTCGCGCCGGCGACCACATCCGGTCACCGGACTTCGGTCGTCCAGCAATGCGCAGCGCCGGAAACCAATGATCTCCACTCCCACCGCAAGCGTCCCGCACAGGTCGGCTTCCCACCGCCGGGCGGTGAACCGAATGCCCCTTGGTGCCCGTATTCGTGCACCGCGGTGCACGCATCAGAACGCCGCTCCACCGCGGACAAGTCGTCAGAAGTGCTGAGAGGCAACAGAAAAGCGAGCCGCGGAGCTGGGACGCTGACGGCAGCACCGCTCCGACCTTCGGGCACATGAGTCCTCGGCGGCGAGGTAGCGTCGAAGCGTGCTGATCGGCCGGGAGTGTGAACTGCGCGTGGTGACGCATGCGCTGGACCGGGCATCAGCGGGGCACGGAGACGTCATCGTGCTCACCGGTCCGCACGGCGCGGGGACGACGTCCCTGGCCGATGCGGCGGTCGACCTCGCTCTCGCACGCGGCTTTCCCGTGCTGCGCGCGAGCGGACCGCTCATGTGGGCGCAGCTGGCGAGGGATCGAGGAGTACCGGACGACGTCGTGGTCCCGCTGTTCACCTCGCCGACACCGTTGGAGCTCGACGACGTGGCTCGGCGGCTGGTGTGCAGGGATCCTCTGCTGATCGTCGTCGACGACGTCGACAGGGCGGGTGGCGTCGAGCTCCTGTCGGTCGTGGCCGGTCGGGTCGGCGCGGCCAGGACGGTGGTGGTCGCCACCGCTCGCACGTCACTGGGCATCGGCAGGGAGGTCGCCCTTCGCGGTCTGACCCCGGAGGAGCTCGATCAGGTCCTGCCGTCCTCGCTCGCGTTGTGGACCGCCTCGCGTGGTCTTCCCGGAGTGGCGATGGAGCTGTCGGCACTCGGCGGGTCCCTTGTGGACATGGCGTTGCGCGCCCCGTCGGCGAACGAGTTCCTCGAGGTCGACGGTGATCTCGTCCGGTTGCTGGAACAGGCGGTCTCCCGGACGGCGGGGCCGGTGCGCGGCCGCCTGCTCGCCAGGCTCGCCCGCCTGCTGGCGAACGACGCGTCCTCCCACGACCGCAGAAGGGAGCTCGTCGCGGAGGCGGTGCGGCTGGATCCGCGGAGCCCGGACGTCCTCGATGCCCGGCTGCACGCGCTCTGGGACCCGGCCGGAGCGCAGGACCGCATCGACACCGGCCAGCGGATCGCCGAACTGGCGACCTCCGGCGCGGTGGCTCGCAAGGGTTTGTTCTGGCAGTTCATCGGTCTCATGGAGCTCGGCCGCGTCACCGCCGCCGAGTCCGTGCTCAGCCGGTTCCACGCCGCCGCGTCGGCGGCGGCCGACGGCCCGGACGTCGTGATGGCGCTGAGCCGCCAGGCCGTGCTCGCCGCGCTGCGCGGCCGTTTCGACACGGCCGCCGACCTGGTGGACGAGTTCGTCGCCGTCGGCGTCCGCACGGGCGTCCCCGACACCCACCGGCTCGCCGGCTCCGTGCTCGGGGGCATGATCGGTGTCGCGGCCGACGACCGGACTCGTCTCGCCGAAGGCGTCACCGACTTCGCCACCCTCGCCAGGAGGTTTCCCGGCCACTACTACGAAGCGAGCACCGCCGGCCTGCTGGTGCTGCTCGACAGGGTGGACGAAGCCGCGGCGGAGCTCCGCCGCGTTCTTCCCGCCGTGTTGTCGGGTACCGGTCCCCGCTGGCTCTCCGCGATGGCAGACCTCGCCTCGGTCGCCGTGGCCACTGGTCAGGAGAACGTCGCGGAGGTGCTCTACCGGCGTCTGCTGCCCTTCTCCGGCCGGCTCGTCGTCTGGGCGGGGGCCGCCAGCGTGCGCGAGCCCGTGTCCTACTGGCTGGGGCGGCTCGCGGTCGTGCTCGGCCGCACCGAAGACGCCGTCGCCCACCTGCGGTCAGCGGCGGTCCAGGCGAGCGAGGCAGGCGCGTTGCCGGTGCTGGAGCGCGTCGAAGCGGCCCTCGCCGAACTGTCCCCTCCCCCGGATGACCCGTCGCCCGGCAACTGGCGCCTGGTGCGGGATGGTGAGGACTGGCTGCTGACCACCCACGCCGAGCACGCCCGTCTGCGCGACCGTCGTGGCCTGCACTACCTCCGTGCGCTGCTTTCCGCACCGGGAAGGGAGATCCAGGCCCTCGACCTCGCCGCGGGTGGCTCGGGGCTCACCTCTGCCACCACCACCCCGCTCCTGGACGAGACCGCACTCCGCGCCTACCGGACGCGGCTCGCGCAGCTGTCCGACGACGACCCGGAGCACGCCTTCATCGTCGGCGAACTGCGTCGCGCCACGGGTCTCGGCGGCAGGTCCAGAGCCGCGTCCTCCGAAGCCGAGCGGGCCAGGGTCAACGTCACCCGCACCCTGCTCTCCGCGCTGGACCGGATGGCGGTTCAGGCGCCGCTGGCCGCCGCACACCTGCGTGCGTCGATCCGCACCGGCCTGGCGTGCCGCTACGACCCCGCTCCTGGCGGCCCGCCGCGCTGGCGGTTGTGAACGAATCGTTCCGCCGCTGTTTACGCCTTCCGGTCGTGAGCGAATTCGACGACCTCAACGCACAGCTCTGGACGCTCGGAGCGATCGGCCGGCTCGCCGACCAAGGACTCCTCCACCGGGCGGCCGACCCGGACGACGAGCTGTCCGCCCTGAGCCAGCAACTGCTGGTCGACACCGGCTGGCTGCTGACCGATCCCCTCCGCCCCAGCGCCCGCCTGCTCGCCGCCCCACCACCCGGCGTCCCGGTCAGCGCTCTGAGCGGCTACGTCCGCGAACAGCTCGCCAGGATCAGCCGCTTCGCCGAAGGTGCCCCCGCGGGCTGGAACGAGCTCGACCGCGACCGCATCCGGTGGCGGGGACGGGCCAGCGGTGTGATCGCCCACGGCATCATCGAACGCTGCTGCCCCGACGTCCTCCAGCGGGCCACCGACTTCCTCGACGTCGGCACGGGCTCCGGCGGGATCGCCATGCGGCTCTGCCGGACGATGCCCGAGCTCCGCGTCGTCGGCCTGGAGATCAGCCCGGCTGCCCTCGACGTCGCCCGCATCGACGTCGCGGCAGCGGGCCTGGACGACCGCATCGAGATCCGTGACCAGTCCGTCTCGGCCCTCACCGACGTCGAGGCCTACGATCTCGCCTGGCTTCCGCAGCAGTTCATCCCGCGAAGCGAGCTGCTGGAGGCGCTTCCCCGCGTCTTCCGCTCGCTGCGACCGGACGGCGCCCTGGTCATGGCACTGGCGTCCGAGAGCGACCTGTCCAACCTCGTCGCCGGCGGCGGCACGCTCTCGACCGACGAAGCCGTGAAGTTGCTGGAACAAGCCGGTTTCCGCGGCGTCGAGACCTACGACCAGGTCGTCACCGGACGTCGTTGACGAGACGCGGGCGCTGTCGGTGACCTGGCCGCCACCACCGCGGCTGAGTCGGCGGCAGCGCCCCAGGCATCGCATCCGGCGGTCGCGGGTGACCCGCGCGACTTGGAGATCATGTGCTCCGATGCCGGGCAGAAGTCGTTCGAGGAGGTTCGCGTGGAGGGCGGCAGCGTCGTCCTGCCGCCCCACCACCGCGCTCTACTCGTCCAGCTCGCCGGATCGGCCCGGACTCAGCGGACGTCGAGCGCGATGAACTGCGTGATCTGCGTCGAGGAGAAGTTGTTGTCGGAGACCAGCCACAGCGTGCCGTCAGGTCCCCATGCCATTCCCTCGACGTTGTCCACCTTGGACAGCGGGAGGTCGGCGAGGTCGGCGAGCAGGCGCTTGCGCAGGGACGAGCCGTCCGGCCGGGCCTCGAACAACCGCACCTTGTTCCCCACGCCCTGGGCGAACGACCGTTCGAGCACCAGGTAGACGCCGTTGCTCTTCTCGAGGATCGCGACGACGCCGGTGTCCGCGCCCGGCGCGAAGAGAGGCTCCTGCTGGTAGCGGTACTGCTCGAGGACACGGCCCTGCCGCGACTGGACGACCACCCTGGAGACGGCACCGCGCTGCTGGTCCGCCGGCGGCCCGTCCTGGAGCAGAGGACCTTCGACCGCGGACACCACACGAGTGCCGCCCGCGGCGAACGTCAGCCCTTCGAGCGATGCGTTGCCACGCGGGCCGGACTCGGGCCGCATCTTCAGGTCCTCCGGCAACGGCAACGTCCGGCGGAAAGCGCCGTCACGCTTGTTGAACTGGACGAACGGGTCCGACAGGACGTCCGCTGTCCGGTTGCCCTCCTGACTCCAGACGACATCACCGGTCCACCGGTCGACACGCACGTCCTCGGGATCGACGACACTCGGGGCATAGGGGCCGTCGGCGGCGTTGAGCGTGCGAACCCCGGTGAACCTCACGCCCTCCCGCGACAGGTCGGCCTCGAAGAACCGAGGCGCCACCCGGTCGTCGCTGATGATGATCCACTTGCGGGTGCGGTGGTCGTAGTCGAGACCGGACAGGCCACCGACGGCACTGCCATCGACTTCGAGCCCCATCGGGAGCACGTGTTCGCCGAGGAAGCGCACGGGTGCTTCCGCCGCGGCGGGTGCCGCGGTCGAGGTGAGCAATGCGGAAACGAGCAGAACACTCTTGAACATGGGCTGGATCTCACCACGGGACAAGACCGGGAGGTGCCGATCGGCCTGTCCGGGCACGATGTTCTTCCCCTGGCATTCCGCCGCCTCGGCGAACTGACGGTTGTGCGTGACAAGGCATCGCGGACTGACACCGACATCGCGACCCGGCAGTGCCCATTCTTGTGCCCTTGAGAGGAGGGCGCAGGTCATCGCGTTCGAAGCAACCCGTCCATCTCGTTCGGCAAGACCGGGCTCGATGCTTGGAGCACCATTGCGGCGTGATGACGCCGACATCGGAGCCCGGTCCTATAAGGACGGAGCCGACCCTCGCCGAGCTGCCGCAGGCGAGCAGCGACCTGACGGGTCTGCTCACCGAAATTCGCAAGCGCGGCCCGTACGCGCGAGTCGTCGTGGACTACGGCGGGCCACGCGCTGTGCGAGTCGGCACCCCGTTCCTGCACGGGTTCGACGCGCTGGCACCGGGCCAAGAGGGGCCGGAGGTCGTGTTCCACCCGGACGAGACCCCCGGCAGCAAAGCCGGGCGCGCGTCGACACCTCACCGAGCAGTCCTCAGTGGATTGACCAACGAGTGCGAATCGGCCGTCTGACGGACAACTCAAGCGGCATGTCCGCCTTCAGGCACCCCGCCCCCTGACCGAGCATGCTGCCGAACCTTCGGCACAGCGCCCCCTTCGCCGTCCCGCGACTTCATGTCACCTCCCGCCACCGCCGATCACTCCATCCGGCGGACCAGGCGTGGCCCCAGCCCCTGCGCCTTGTCATGCCATCTCCCCGCCTGCCGAGTGATCGGTGGGCAGAGGTGACGCGCGCGGCCATCCACTCGGAGTCGCCTGCGCCTCACGAACGCGTGCGACCTGATCCCCATCCGAGGTCAGCCCCCTCGTCCTCGACGCCGACGGCACAACTCCAACCCGCCCGACGTTCGGCCGGTCGGGTGGAGTTCTCGACGGCGCACCGGTGAACTGCCTGTGCGAGCGGACTTTCATCGAATTCGCACTGACGGCGACCACCGTCTCCCCGGCATGATGGAACACGGTCCGCATGCCCTATCCGACAGGTGGTCTTCGTGTTCACACCGGAAGAACTCCGGATCCCGGTGCGCGGCGCCGCCCGCCGACGCGCGGACATCGATCTGTTGCACCGCTTCGCGACTTCGGTCCAAGAGCGTTCGCGGCGCATGGCCGGTTTTCCGGTCAACCTGGAATTCGACTACGGCCCGTTGGCCCCGTTCCTGTCGATGCACCTGAACAACGCGGGCAGTCCGGGACAGGCGAGCGAGTACGGGCTCGACACCAAACCGTTCGAACAGGCGGTCACGGCGTTCTTCATCGAACTCGCCGGCGGACTGCCGGGCGAGGTGTTCGGCCACTTGGCGCACGGCGGCACGGAGGCGAACCTCTTCGCGGCCTTCGTGGCACGTGAGCGGTACCCGGACGGCGTGCTGTTCGCCTCGCAGGAGGCGCACTACTCCATACCGAAGATCGCGAGGCTCCTGCGCGTGCCTCATGTGGCTGTGGACGTCGACGAACGCGGCGCGATGGACCTCACCGCGCTCGGGCACGAGATCGGCAGCAGGGGCGTGCCGGCGATCGTGGTCGCCACCATCGGCACCACCAGTCGCAGCGCTGTCGACGACATCCCGGGGATCCGGCGTGCCGCCTCCGCCGCGGGGGTGGACGACGTGTTCGTCCACTCCGACGCGGCGTTCGGCGGGCCGCTCGCCGAGTACGGGCAGCCGCGCCGCCCCTGGTCGTTCCCCGACGGCGCGGACAGCGTGTCGATCAGCGGCCACAAGATCATCGGCTCGCCCCTGCCCAGCAGCGCGATCCTCGTGCGGGAGGTGGACGCGGACGCGATCCGCAGGCCGGGGGTGGCGGTGGGCAGCGACGACGACACGATCGGAGGCTCCCGGGACGCGCTGTCCCCGCTGTTGCTGTGGTACGCGCTGCGTGAGCTGGGGCGCGACGGGCTCGCCGGACGGGTCCGGCACTGCCTGGAGGTCACCGAGCACGCGGTCCGGCGCCTGGCGGAAGCGGGGCTCAACCCGACCCGCTTCCCCGGTGGCAACGTCGTGCTGTTCGACCGCCCCGACGAGGAGGTCATGAGCGCCTGGCACCTGCTCGACGTGGACGGGCGGGCACACCTGTCCGTCATGCCGCACGTCACCACCGACCTCGTCGACCAGCTCTGCGCCGACCTGACCGGTGGGCGCGCCTGAGGCGGCCGGTTCACCGCGTGCGGTCGGCGTACCCGTCGGGCAGTTCCTCGGGTGCGCGATCGATGACGGTGTCGTCGTCGGTGTCGCGCTGTTCGACGAAGGTGATCTCCGCGGTCTCGTCGACCACTTCGACGGGGTAGGTGGGTCCGGTGTCGCGGAGGGCGGTCATCCGGTCGAGGTGGTCGTTCTGGAAGCACGCGGTCGCGCCGGGGTCGTCCTGCACCCAGCGGGGGAAGAAGATCACGCCGTGGAGCCGGCGGTGCTCCAGGTCGACGACCAGGGAGACCGACGTGCCGGTGGGTTCGGTCCAGGACAGGTGTGCGCCCAGGAGTCGAGGCGGGCGGTGTGCACGGGCTGGTCCTTGACCCACCGCCCACCGACGGGCCCGCTGTGGATGCGGTAGTCGATGCTGGTGGCGTTCTTGACGTACAACTCGTACCGCCACCCGGCGTCGTAGGTGTAGATCAGGTGCTTCCCGAGCAGGGCGTCGTTCACGTCACTCGCCTCCTGAGCGGTGTCACCGATCCGGCCGATGGCGGTGTCCCGCCTTCTTCCGCGCCCCTGACGAGTACGTCGAGCGCACCCGGCACACCGTGCCGGGCGGCGGCGATGCGCTGCCGCATGGCTCCGTTGCCGCTGGTGAGCAGCGCTTGGAGCAGCGTGCGGACCTCGCCGAGGTCGCCGGTCGCGGTCAGGGCGTCCTCGGTGTGCCGGTACAGGCGGGACGCCATCGTGTGCGGTGAGGTGCGCATGCCGCTCCACGGGTCGACGGCCGGGCCGTCGAGGCCGTGCCGGGCGGCCGCCCACAACGCGTCGCCGAGCACGGTGTCACCGCAACGGCGGGCTTCCCGACCGGCGTCCAGCTCGTCCAGCGCGGCACGCACGAGACCGCGGACCAAGGCGGCGTAGAGCACCACCTCGTCGATCGTGGCCGTGGTGTCGGCGACCCGGACCTCGACGGTGGGCAGGTGGTCGGACAGGCGGGCCAGGCGCAGGCCGCCGTGGCCGGGGGGCAGCAGCCCGCACTCCCGCAGGCGGACCAGGTCGGCGTCGTACTCGGCGGCCGAGCCGAACCACGGCGGGATGCCGGAGGACGGCAGGCGGGTCAGCACCATCATCCGCCAGCTGTGGAACCCGGTGTCCCGCCCTCGGCGGAAGGGTGAGTTGGCGGTGAGCGCCAGCAGGGTCGGCAACCACGGCGCCAGGTGGTTGAGCACGGCGACGCCGAGCTCCCGGTCGCCGAGCCCGACGTGGACGTGGCAGCCGCAGATCTCCTGGTCGGCCAGGGCCCCGGCGTAGGTGTCGCTCATCCACCCGTAGTGGCCGTCGCGCCGGGGTGGTGCGGTCTCCGCGCCGAGCAGCGGGTGTCCCGCGGGGACCAGCTCCACTCCCCTGGCCCGGGCCGAACGCCGCAGGGCGGCGCGGTTGCGGGTGAGCTGATCCCGCACCTGCGCCAGGTCGGAGCAGATCCCGGTGCTCGCCTCGACCTCGGTGTCCCACAGCTCGCACACCGCGCGGCTCTCTCCGGCCAGGTCCGCAGGACCCACCCCGGCCACCACCGCCGCGGCGTCGCCGACGGGCAGGTGGGAGCCGCGGCTCACCAGGAGGAACTCCTCCTCCACCCCCATCGTCACGCCGGCGCCCTCGGACAGGGCGGCCGATGCCTTGGAAGCCGTGTCGCCGGCGTTCACCGGTCACCGGTCCGCGCGACGGCTCCGGTGCGCAGCGCCGCACCGCCGTCAACCCGTTCCGCCGCGCGGTCGGACATCCGCAGCTCACCGCGGAACTCGCGGGAGGCGACCGCGGCCGCCGTTCGCGGGTCGAGTGAATCCTCGCCCAAGATCAATAGCTGGTCCCCGGCCGTCGCGCCACCCATCCGTCGCCCTCCCCGGTCCTCATGCGAATTCGGTTTCACGCGGAATTCAATCGCGCAGATCCCTTATTCATGGATGCCCGCGCAGGAAACCGCTAATCCGCCACGATGCACATTTGCATTGGTAGGATCGGCAAGTAAGCCGAATCGACGCCCGAACAAGCGCAGGAGCCCACTGTCAGCAGTAATTCGTCCACCGAGCCTGCGCTTTTCGGGTGCGCAATCCCGCAAAAGAGTGGCCGTCCAGCCCGTCGGCCTGTGGCCGGCGAACGGGAAAGGCAACGGATGTCAATCGCGACGAACCCTCTGATCGTGGTGGCCGACCGGTTCTGGGACGGGATCGCCGACCGGCCTTCCGGACGAACCTCGGTGCTCGTCAGGGGACGCCACATCGAGGACGTCGCCCCGACGCGGACACGGGGAGCGAAGGTGATCGACCTGGGTGATCGCACCCTGGTTCCCGGGTTCATCGACTGCCACGTCCACGTCGTGCCCGACCTGCCACCCGACACCTCTGTCAGCGCACAGACCCTGGCGGCGCTGACGGCGTTGCGGACCTTGCTGGACAACGGCTTCACCACGGTGCGTGACCTCGGGTGCGCGCCCCCGTCCATCACCGTCGACCTGAAGCAAGCGCAGCGGGAAGGGGTCGTCGAAGGTCCGCGCATGCTGGTGGCACCACGCATCATCTCCGGCAGAGGCGGACACGGCGACAAGTCCGCCGGACTGGCCGAACGCTTCGGCGTCGAAGTGGGCGCCCTCGCCGACGGCGTCGACGAGGTCATCCGCGCCGTCCGCGCCGAAGCACGACTGGGCGCGGACTGGATCAAGTTCGCCGGCACCGGCGGGTTCGGTTCCGAACACGACGACCCCGAGCTGGTCACCTACTCCCAGGCCGAAGTCGACGCCCTCGTCACCACCGCGCGCGACCTCGGCAAACCCACCGCGGTCCACGCGTTCAACGACGAAGGCGTCCTGCGCGCCGCCCACGCCGGCGTCCGCTCCGTCGAACACGCCTCACTCGCCACCCCCTCGGCGCTCACCACGCTCGCGGACAAGGGCATCTGGCTCGTCCCCACCCAGGTCGTCACCGTCGAGTGCCTGCGACACCTCGACGACGACGAATTCTGGACGGACAAGGCAGACCACCTCAGGGACCTCTTCCGCACGCACGCCGACCGCATGCACCAGCGCGCCGCCCACCCCGCTCGCTCGGCGGTCCGGATCGCGTTCGGCTCCGACGCCAGCGTCCTGCCCCACCGCGACAACTGGCGCGAGTTCCCCGCCATGGTCTCCACCGGCATCAGCCCGCTGCGCGCACTCCGCGCCGCCACCTCCGAAGCCGCCGCGCTGCTCGCCACCCCCGATCGCGGCACCATCCGCCCCGGCGCGCTCGCCGACCTCATCGCCATGCCCGGCAACCCCTTCGACGACATCGACTGCACCGGGAACGTCGACTTCGTCATGCAGAGCGGTCAGGTCAAGCGGCACGCCCATCCGTGACGCCCTGGTCGGCGAACGTCCGACCGGGACAGCGGTGCAAGCCCGCGGTGACCCGCCGAGTCCACCCGCGCTCGGCGGGAAACATCCCCGCGCCGCGAACGCGGTCAGGGTTCGACAAGCCCGCGTACTGCCGCAGTACGCTCAGCTCTGCTTCTGGTAGACGGCTTTCGCGCGTTCGCGGTACGCCTCCGGATAAGAGTTCGCGAAGGAGCTCTCCACGGGGCGGCCTTCACCTGCCGCCGCCAGCAACCCGTCGCGAACCACCACCGGGCCGGAACCCCGCTGCCGCTCCTCGTTCGAGTAGGACGCCAGCAACGGCAGGATCGGGCCGTGCCACTCCTCCCGTCTGCCGCTGGGGTGGAACCGGGTACCCAGCGCCCACATCACGTCCCGGTCGTTCGCGGGATCGATGTCATCGTCCACAACGAACACCTCGGCCGCGATGCGTCCGGACGGGGTGGTGGTGAGCACTTCGCCGATCCGGTGGCAAAGCTCCGCGGAGGTGACCCCCGGCATGCGGTCGCGCCAGTTCTCGTCGACCGTGACGAACATCCAGTGCGACGCCGTCCGGGGAACCAGCCACGCCATGGTGACCGGAAGCCCGGCGGCGGTGAGGTTGGCCGTCACCTGGGCCGAGTGGCCGACACCGGAGACCAGGTGGGTCTCGTCGACCGGACGCCCTTCCGGCACGATGGGCCAGATCGGGGCGTCGCGGTGGGTGATGACGTCGACGGAGAACACCGGCTGGGCCGAACGCGCCGCCGACATGAACCCGGCGTACTCGCCGAAGGGTCCCTCCTGCTCCGTGCGTTCCAGCGACACCGTGCCCTCGATGACGACCTCTGCGGTGGCGGGCACCTCCAGGTCCACGGACTCGGCGGCGACCAGGTCCACGGGTTCGCCGAGCAGCGCGCCGAGGTAGCCGGACTCGTCCACCCCTCGCGGGATGGGCAGGCCGCCCACGTAGGGAACGCCGGGATGTCCGCCCTGCACCAGTGCGTACGGCATGGGCTGCCCGATGTCGGCCCACATCCGGTGGATCTGCCCGAGTTGCTGGGACGGGAGCACCAGCCCCACCATCCTGCGGTCGTCGAGCAGCATGACGCGGGTGATGGCCCAGTTGGTCCAGCTACCGTCCGGGGTCTTGGTGATCACCACACCCCACGAGTTCACGTACCGCCCACCGTCGTGCAGATGCAGCCGGGGAATCGGGAACGACGCGAAAGACGCGTCAGCACCGGACAGCACGTTCTCCTTGCACGGCGCATCTTCCCGTGCGACGAGCCTGGGCCTGACCGGGGCCAGCGTTCGCGCTTTCACCAGGTGCTCGACGATCTGCGCGGCGGTGGCGTCCAGAGGAAGTCCCAACGCGAGGCTGACGCGGGCGAACCGCTGCCGTGCCGACGACGAGTGGGAAGCCGGAGCGCCGAACACGCGGAAGCCCGCGGCGACACCGGCCAGGTTCTCGAACAGCGGCGCGGGGAGTTCGTTCTCGGTGGAGTACCGGGTGATCGCGGCGGCCTCGAGGTCGGGATCCACCGGATCCGCGATCCTCCTGAGATCGCCGAGGTCTTCGAGCGCGTGGAGGTAGTCGCGCAGATCCTTGATGGGCATGGTCAAACTTTCTCCGTGGTGATCGCGTTCAACGATCCGTTGCGATGCGTCGTCTCGACGAACCCGGGTTGCCGCCGGCCAGGTGAGGCCTGCCGCCCGCCGGTCACGTCGCCGTCCCACGCGGGCGCGGCGAGCTCGCGCAGCCCCACCCTGGCCAACGCTCGCCGTGCGGTGTGGTCGACCAGGTCGGCAAGGCTCTCGGGCCGCTGGTAGAAGGCGGGAACGGGAGGCGCGATGATGGCGCCCGCTTCCGCCGCGGCCGTCATCGACCGCAGGTGACCGAGGTGCAGTGGCGTTTCCCTGACCATCAGCAGAAGCGGGCGTCCCTCCTTGAGGCACACGTCCGCGGCCCGCGCGACGAGGTCGTCGGTGTAGCCCGTCGCGATGGCGGACAGGGTCTTGATCGAGCACGGTGCGACCAGCATGGCCTCGACCGGGAACGACCCGGACGCGATCGTCGCGCCGATCTCCCCCGAGCGGTGCACGACGTCGGCGAGCCGCTTCACCTCGTCCACCGCGAGATCGCATTCCTGGCGCAGGGTGAGCATCCCCGCCTTGGACACCACCAGGTGGGTCGTGACGTCGGGCAGGCCCCGCAACAGCTCCAGCACCCGCACTCCGAAGACCGCGCCGCTCGCGCCGGTGATCGCCACGACGACGTTCCGCCGCGGCGCTTCGCTGCCCCTCATTTCGACGTTCCCTCCTGGTGGTGCCGACGGCGGCCGAAGATCAGCTCGCCGGCGGGTCGTACTCCATCTCGATGACCCGCCAGCTCCGCACCAGCGGTCCGGGGATCTGCTCGTCGGCGCCCTTGACCAAGCGCAGGCCGGGCAAGCGGCGGTACAGCGCGGCGACAGCGGTGCCGACCTCCTGGCGCGCCAGGTTCATCCCCACGCAGAGGTGGATTCCCGCGCCGAACGTGAGGTGCTGAGCCGCGTCCTCGCGGTCGATGCGGAACTCCTCCGGGTCGGCGAACACTTCGGGGTCGTGGTTCGCGGCCGCGACGACGACCAGCGTCTTGTCCATCGCCCGCACCTCGGTGCCCTGGACCTCGGCGGACGCCAGGCAACGGCGCCACAACCCCATCACCGGACCGTCGTAGCGCAGGCCTTCGTCCACCACCGCCTCGGTCAACCCGTCGATGTCCGCGAGGTAGGCGTCCCGCTGGCCGGGGTGCCTCTCCAGGGCGACGACGAGGTTGCCGATGGCCTGCTGGGTGGTGCTGATGCCCGCGGCGGCCAGGAGCTGGATCAGTGCCGCGATCTCGTTCTCGTCGAACTGGTCCCCGTCCACCTCGGCGAGGCAGAGCTGGGTGATCAAGTCGTCGCCGGTCCCGCCGGACGCGCGGCGACGCCGTACGAGATCGGCGATCCGGGCGATGATCCCGTCCAGCTCCGCCGAGAACCCGTGCGACTCGCGTTCCTCGACACTGAGCTCCATGAGCTTCGCCATGTGGGAGAACGACTCGCGGTCCTCGTCGGGGATGCCGAGCAGTTCCGCGACGTGGCTCTCGCTGACCCTGCGCGCGTAGGAGTTGATCAGGTCGAAGCGAGTGCCCGCGGCGATGATGTCGTCCACGAGCTGATCAGCCAGCTTCTCGCTGAACGGCCGCATGGCTGCCACCTTCGACGCGGACATGGCTCGTACCAGCAGCTTGCGCTGGCGGGTGTGCCTCGGTGGATCGGCTGCGCCCAGGACCTGCTTGTACTCCGGCAGCGGCGCGTCGAGCGGCCACAGGTTGCTGTAGGTGCTGCTGAAGGAGCCGTGGTCGCGCAGCACCTCCTTCACCCCGGCGTACGAGGTGACCTGGACGGCGCCGAGTTCCGGGTTGTGCGCCACCGGGCAGCGGTTTCGGTCCGCCGCCAGGTCGGCCCACGGCTGCGCGGGTTTGGCGGTGTAAGGCCGGAACCTGACGTCGCTCACTGGTTCTCCTCGTTGTCGGTGCTGTCCGAAACGCTGATCGCGAACCACGGGCAGCCGTCCGCGGCCCGGTGCGCCAGCTCGGTGTCCTCGGCCTGCTCGGTGGTCCTCTCCTCCGGCCAGGCCCGCCGGTCGCTCATCGAGAACAACTTCGGTGCGATCTCCGCGCAGTGACCGGTGCCGCTGCACAGGTCGTGGTCGACTTTCACCACGTTGGCCATCGTCAGTCGCCTTTCGTCCCGGTCGCGAGCACGTCCCTGTCGTAGCGCATGCGCACACCGATCCAGCCGCGCACGACCGGGCCGGGCGCCTGGACCGGTGTGCTCTCCTCGTCCAGGCGCAGGCCGGGCAATCTGCGGTACAGGGTGGACAGTGCGACCTCGCATTCGAGGAACGCGAGGTTCATGCCGATGCAGTGGTGGATGCCGTGTCCGAACGACAGGTGGCCGGGCAGGTTCCGCCAGTCGCGGTCGACCACGAACTCGTCCGCGCGGTCGTAGACCGCCGGGTCGTGGTTCGCCGCGGCGGTGACGGTGAAGACGCGCTGTCCGGCGGGCAAGGGATGCCCGGCGACGGACGTGTCGCGGCTGCAACGCCGCCACAGCCCGAGCACCGGGCCGTCGTAGCGCAGTCCTTCCTGCACCAGCGACGTCGTGAGACCGTCGATGTCACCGATGTAGCGCGCCTTCTGCTCCGGGTGGGACTCCAGCGCGTGCACGGTGTTGATGATGGTCGCGGCGGTGGTCGTGTTGCCCGCGCGGATCATCGCCCGGATCAGCGCCGCGACCTCGAGCTCGGTGAGCCGGTCACCGTCCTCCTCGGCGAAGCACAGCTTGGTGATGAGGTCGTCGTCGACCTCGCCCGCGGCACGGCGCTCGGCGACCACGTCGGCGAGCTGCCGATGCCACTCGTCCATCTGCGCGATGAGCTCGTCGTCGCCGGTCCCCGCCGTGCTGCGCTCGAAAAGGCCGGACAGGTAGGCGAACCGCTCCCGGTCGGCCTCCGGGATGTCCAGCAGCTCGGCGACGTGTCCCGCCGTGACCTTCATCGCGAAGTCCGGGCCGAGCGCGAAGGTGTCCCCTGCCTCGATGATGTCGTCGACGAGCTGGTTCACCAGTTTCTCGCTGAACGGCCTCATCGTGGCGATGCGGGACGCGGACAACGCACGGACGAACAGCTTGCGCTGACGGGTGTGCCGGGGCTGGTCGGCTGAGGAGAACACCTGCTCGTCGACCGGCAGCGGCTCGGTGCGCGGCCACAACGTGCTGTAGGTACCTGTGTAGTCCTGGTGCTGGGCCAGGAACTCCTTGACCCCCTGGTAGGACGATATCTGAACCGCGTCGAGGTGTGGCGAGTACGCGACGGGGCAGCCTTGCCGGTCGGCGGCGAGCTGCTCCCACGGCTCGTCGAGCTTCGCGTTGTAGGGGTCGAACAGCGGGGTGGTCACTTCAGTTCACATTCCGTTCTCGGCCCAGCCAGTACGGTTCGCGGAGTTCACGCCGAAGCACCTTGCCGATGCTGTTGCGCGGCACGCCATCGGTGAGCACGAACCTGGTGGGGATCTTGAAGTCGGCAAGCCGGTCGGTGAGGAACCGGCGCAGTTCGCGGGAGGTCGGCCGGTGACCGTCGGCCGCGACCACGAACGCGAGCACCGCCTCACCCCAGCGGTCGTCGGGGATTCCGATCACCGCGGCGTCGGCGACGGCCGGCGACTCGTGCAGCGCTCGTTCGATCTCGGCGGGGTAGATGTTCTCGCCCGCTCGGATGATCGTGTCGTTGAGCCGGTCGCTGAGGTGGATGTACCCGTGCTCGTCGACGTGTCCGACGTCACCGGTGTGGATCCAGCCGTCCCGCAACGTCTTCGCGGTGGCCTCGGGACGGCGCCAGTACTCGATCATCCGGGCGGGGGTGCGGACGCACAGCTCGCCGGTGGCTCCGCCGGGCACCTCGCGGCCTTCGGCGTCCACGACCTTGACGGCGAAGCCGGGGTAAGGGCGACCTGCCGCACCGGGCACGAGACTGCCGGGGCGGTGCGCGGAAGGCGGCAGGCAGGCGACGGTGTTGCCGGTCTCGGTGAGGCCGTAGATCTGCGCGAACTCGCAGCCCATCTCGTCGAGGCAGCGCAGCAGCAACGACTCCGCGATCGGCGCCGCGCCGTAGACGACCTTGCGCAGGCTGGAGAAGGCGCCCTGGATGCCCTCCGCGTGATCCAGCAGCATGCTGAGCAACGCGGGCGGTGCGCACGTGTAGGTGACCCGATGCCGCCGGATGAGCCCCAGCATGTCCGCGGCGGAGATGGCCGGCATCAGCACGAGCGTCGCACCGGCGTTGAGCGTCTGCGTCACCCACCACACGCCGCCGACGTGCCAGCACGGCACGCCCGGCAACGTGGTGTCCTCGGGCCGGAACCCGACCCAGTCCTCGCCCGCCGCCTCCAGCGCGTCAGCGACGGCGAAGAAGCTGCGGTGCGCGAGGACGACTCCTTTGGGTGAGCCGGTGGTGCCGCTGGTGTAGAGCTGGACGACGGGGGTGTCCGGCTCGGCGGCCACCGGCGGCAGCTCCACGCCGACGTCCACCGAGTCGAACTCACCGGCGGGCAGCACCGTCGCGGCCGTCGTGAGCCGATTCGCCAGGTCCGCGCTTTCCTCCTGCACCACGAGCAGGTCAGCGGTCGAGTCGTCCAGGACGTGTTCGACCTCCGGCACGGTGAAGCGCGCGCTGACCGGTACGAGCACCGCACCGATGTGCGCGCAGGCGTACAGCAGTTCCACCAGCAGAGGGCTGTCTCGGCCGAGGAGCCCCACTCGCGTGCCCGACGTGACGCCGTGCCGGCTGAGCACCGCGGCGATGCCGAGGCTGCGGTCGCTCAGCACTCCGTACGTTCGGCGGTCGTCGCCGCAGATCACGGCGACGTGATCGGGGCGTTCGGCGGCGACCGCGGCGAGCCGCGCGGTCAGTGTTCCCGCCGATGGAGTTGTCGCTGTGCTCATCGGTCGTTCTCCGTTGGGTGTGCCGAGCCGGAAGGCCAGAAGCGGGCTCGCCGGTACCGAGGCCGGGCCACGCTGCTGCGACGCCCTGCGACGTCCGGTGCGGGTTCTTCGAGAACCACATGGGTGTTCGTGCCGCTGATGCCGAACGACGAGACCGCTGCCCGCCTCGGCCTGCCTTCGGCAGGCCACCTGATCGAGCGGTCCACCAGCCGGATGTTCGCCCTGTCCCAGTCGATGTGCCGTGACGGGTTGTCCGCGTGCAACGACTGCGGGATGACGCCGTGCCGCATCGCCATCGCCATCTTGAGCAGTCCCCCCAGGCCACCCGCGGCCTGGGTGTGGCCGAGGTTGGACTTGAGGGAGCCGAGCCACAGCGGCCGGTCGGCAGGACGGTGCGCACCGTAAGCCCTGGACAGCGCGGTGACCTCGACGGCGTCACCGAGTGGCGTACCGGTGCCGTGCCCCTCGACCACGTCGACGTCCTCGGCGGTGAGGCCGGCGTCCGCGAGCGCCGCCTCGATCACCTGGACCTGGGGCGCGGTGGCGGGCAGGGCGAGGCCGGGACCGCCACCCACGTGGTTGACCGCGACGCCGCGAATCACCGCGAGGGCGGGTAGCTCACCGCGTTCGTGGTCGGACTGGCGTTGCAGCACAACGGTGGCGGCACCTTCGGACAACGCCCACCCGTCGGCACCGTCCGCGAAAGATCGGCACTTGGCGCTGGGCGACAGCATGTCCATGCTGTGCGAGAAGTCGAACATCGCCGGCGACGCCGCGATCGACACACCGGCGACCAGCGCGAGGTCGCACTCGTTGCGGCGCAACGCCGACACCGCTTGGTGCAGCGCGACCACCCCGGAGGAGCAGGCGGTGTCGACCGCGACCGAGGCGCTGTGGAACCCGAAGGTGTAGGACAGCCGTCCGGCCGTCATGCTGGTCGAGCTCCCGAGCACCAGGTGAGCACCCTGCTCCTGCGGCAGGCGGTCACGCCAGTGGTAGTAGAAGTCGTTGTACATCGAGCCGACGAACACCCCGGTGCGGCTGCCGCGCAACGCCGAGGGGTCCAAGCCCGACTCGGTGATCGCCTCCCACGAGGTCTCCAGCAGCAGCCGCTGCTGAGGATCGAGCACCACCGCCTGGTCCGCGGTGAGACCGAAGAACGCGGGATCGAACTCGGTCAGCGCGTCCAGGTAGCCGCCGGCGTGAGCGTCGGACGGCCAGCCGCGCTCGGCGGGCGGCGGCGAGATCGCGTCCCGTCCGTCGCTCACGAGCTGCCACAGGTCCTCCACCGACGTGACTCCGCCGGGGTACCGGCAGCTTGCGCCGAGCACCACGATCGGCTCGTGCCGGCTCCGCAACGCCGCGCGGGTCTCGCGGAGCTCGGCGACAGCCCGCTGGAGGTAGCCCCGCAGCTCGTCCACGTCAGCCATCGGCTCGCCCGACGGTCGTGTCGTCGACGAACGCGAAGAGCTCCTCATCCGTCAACAGCGGTGCTGCGCGAACGGTCTCCGGCCTGTCCGGCGCCGTCGGTCCGCCGTCCAGCGCGAGGAGCACACCGTCGGCCAGCGCGGCGGGCGTCGGGTGGTCGAACACGAGGGTGACCGGAAGGTGCAGGCCTGTCGCGGCGTTGAGGCGGTTGCGCAGCTCCACGCCGGACAGCGAGTCGACACCCAGTTCCCGCAGTCCCTTGTCCTCCGGCACGTCGTCGATCGCCGGATAGCCGCAGATCTGCGCGATCGACGCGCGAACCAGTTCCAACACGACCGTCCGGCGCTGCTGCGGTGGTACCGAAGCCAACGGCACCGGGGGCTTGGTGGCCGTGGCGGCTCGACGCAGCGCCGTCCGGGGCAGGAGACCGCGCAGCAACGGTGGAACGGTCTCCTTGTCCGCACCCGCGAGGTCGAAGCGGGCGGTCACCGTCAGCGCGCTGGACCGGCCGATGGCCGCGTCGAGCAGGTCCAAGCCGTACGAGGTCGTCATCGGCACCACGCCGAGCCTGCGCAGCCGTCGAAGTGCCGCCTCGTCGAGGTGGCCCGTCATGCCGCTCGCCTCGTCCCAGAGCCCCCACGCGAGCGATTGCCCGTGTTGCCCGAGCGCACGGCGATGAGCAGCCAGTGCGTCGAGGAATGTGTTCGCCGCGGCGTAGTTCGCCTGCCCGGGAGATCCGAGCACGCCCGACGCCGACGAGAAGCTCACGAACAACGGCACCTCGGCGGTGAGCTCGTGCAGGTTCCACGCGCCACGCACCTTCGGCGCCATGACCCGGTGAAGCCGCTCCGCGTCGAGGTCGGCGAGCATGCCGTCGTCGATCACGCCCGCGGTGTGCACCACGCCGGACAACGGCGGCTGCACGGTGTCGAGCAGAGCGGCCACTGCCTCGCGATCAGCGACATCGCACGTCGCGACGCGCACCTCCGCCCCCAGCTCCGCGAGTTCATCGACGATCAGCGTCGCGTCATCGGGCATTCGGCGGCCTACGAGCAGGAGGTGGCGGATCCCGTGCTGCCGCACGAGATGGGCCGCGACACGGGTGCCCAGCGTGCCCAACCCGCCGGTGATGAGCACGGTGCCGTCGAGGTCGAGCGGCTCCTGCCGAGGCGCGCTCGCCCGGATCAGCTTCGGTGCCAGCAGATCGCCGCCGCGCACCGCCAGCTGCGGTGCTCCGGCGGCGACGACCTCCTGCACGACGTCGTCGAGCGGGGTCACGCCGTCGAGGTCGAGCAGGACGATCGTGCGGTCCGGATGCTCGGTCTGGGCGCTGCGGACCAGTCCCCACACGGGAGCGTGGGCGAGCCCGGCCACGACATCTCCGCCCGTGTCGACGGCGTTCTCGGTCGCCACCACGAGCGACGTGCCGGCGAACCGGTCCTCGGCGAGCCAGTTCCGGACCGCCCGCAACACGTCCGCGGTGATCCGTTCCACCTCGTCGGCGACCGGGCCCGCGGCCGGCGGGCAGGTGAGCACGAGGACCGAGCCGGCCTCGACGTCCTGATGAGGCAGCGCTTTCTCATCTGTGCTCACGTTCAGCACCGGTGCTGCCTGAGCGGGAAGCGGACCCACCACCGGTTCCCAGCCCAGCTCGAACAGCCCGCCCGGCACGCGGGACAACGCGTCCGCCGCCACCGGGCGGACCAGGAGGCGGTCGACGGACAGCACGAGGTGCCCGTCCGGGTCGGTGGCGACCAGAGTGAGCTCGCCGTCGGCGACCTGCCGCAACTGGACGTGCAACGAGGTGGCGGCGGACGCGAGGAGCTGGACACCGTCCCACAAGAACGGCAGGACCGTTTCCGCCGTCGTGGCCACCATCGGGTGCATGCAGGCATCGAGCAGTGCGGGGTGCAACGCGTGGTATTGCGCTTCTCCGGCCTGGCTTGGATCAAGCGCGACGTTCGCGTACGTCGTCCCGCCGTCTCGCCAGGCCCCGGTCAGACGCTGGAACGCCGGCCCGTAGTGGTACCCGTGCTGTTCCGCCTCGCCGTAGAGGCTCTGCAGGTCAACGGTTTCCGCACCTGTCGGCCGCATCCCGGCGGACTCGGTGCTCCTCACGGCTTCGATCAGGACGCCCGCGGCATGACGGACCCACGGCTGGTCCACCTCGCCCTCGGCGCGTGCGCAGATCTCGACGGTGTCCCCGGCCTCGGCGCCGACGATCACCTGGAGCTCGTGACGGGTGTCCTCGCCCAGCACCAGAGGTGCCGCGATGGTGAACTCCCCCACCCCGCTGAGGCCCACCGACTGTGCCGCCTGCAACGCCAGGTCGACGAACCCCGCGCCGGGGAACACGACCACATCGCGCACCGCGTGGTCCGCGAGCCACGGATGTGTGGACAGCCCGATGACGCCGGAGAGAATCGTCTGCCCGGTCAACGCGTTCGTCACCACAGGGGTGACCATCCGCCGCCGCACGGGAGCGGACGGCCAGTACTCCGCGCGTTCGAACGGGTAGGTGGGCAGGTCGACGAAGGAGGCCGGCGACGGCGGCAACAACGTGGCCCAGTCGACGTCGATCCCGTTGGCGTGGGCCACGCCGACCTGCATGGCGAAATCGGCCGGCGTGGTCCGTTCCCGGTGCTGGGAGTGCATCACGAACGCCGTGTCGTCGATCTGGTTCAGCGCGGTGCTCAGCACGGGGTGCGGGCTGATCTCGACGAACTTGCGGTGCCCCGACGCGCGCAGGAACTCGATCGCCTCCTCGAACCGCACAGCAGAGCGCAGGTTGCGGTACCAGTAACCGGCGTCCAGCCCCTCGGTGTCGACGGCCCCGGCGGTGACGGTCGAGACGAAGGTGATCTTCGAGCTCTGCGGCCGGATCGGCGCCAGGACCGCACGGACCTCGGCCTCGATGGCATCCACGGCGGCGGAATGCGACGCGTAGTCCACGTCGATGCGCCTGCTCCACACACCGTCGGCTGTCAGCTCGGCGAGCAGCTTCTCCAGCGCCTCGACCTCACCGGAGACGACCATCGCCGCCGGACCGTTCACCGCGGCCAGCGCCAGTGCGTCGCCGTACGGGCTCAGCCGATGTTCCACCTCGGCCCGGCCGAGCATCACGGCCGCCATGCCACCCAGCCCGGTCAGGGCGACGATCTCCCTGCTCCGCAACGTGACCACCCTGGCCGCGTCGTCGAGCGTGAGCGCTCCCGCGACGTAGGCCGCCGCGATCTCCCCCTGCGAGTGCCCGACCACCGCGCTCGGCAGCACACCGTGGTGCTCCCAAAGCCGAGCCAGTCCGACCAGCACCGCGAACAGCGCGGGCTGGACGACATCGACGCGACTGAGATCGACACCATCACGCAACGCGGCGGTCAGCGACCAGTCCACGTACGGGGCGAAAGCCCGCTCGCACTCGCTGATCCACCGTGCGAACACCGGCGCGGACGCCAGCAGGTCACGGGCCATCTCCGGCCACTGCGCCCCCTGGCCGGGAAAGACGAACACGGGTCCCGGGCCTGTGCGGACGCGACCGACGACCACACGCGAGTCAGCCACGCCGCCGGCCACCGAGGCCAAGCCACGCACCAGTTCGGCTCGGTCGGCGGCGAAGACCACCGCGCGGTGCGCGAACGCGCTCCGGCTCTCCACCAGCGCCCGGCCCGCCGCAGCCGGATCGTCCACCTTCTCGGCGAAGTGGCGCAGTTTGCCCGCGTAAGCCCTCAACGCGGACGGGGACTTCGCAGCGAACGTCCACACGGCAGGACCGTCGGCCGCGGCGTCAGCGGATCGCGCGGCCTGCGGTGCCTGTTCGAGGATGACGTGCGCATTGGTGCCGCTGACACCGAACCCGGAAACCGCCGCCCGCCGTGCACGGCCGCGGTCCGGCCACGCCACGGTCCGATCGGCCAGCGTCACCGCTCCCGCGGACCAGTCCACCATGGAAGAGGGCGTGTCCGAGTGCAGGGAGCGCGGCACCACGCCGTGTTGCATCGCCAGCACAGCCTTGATCACACCGACCACACCGGCCGCAGCCTGCGTGTGGCCGACGTTGGACTTGGCGGATCCCACCAGCGCGGGCTGATCGGCCGGCCGCCGACCGTAGGTGGCGAGCAGTGCGCCTGCCTCGATCGGGTCGCCGAGCGGGGTGCCCGTCCCGTGCGCCTCGATGATGTCGACATCGGCCGGGCCGAGGCTCGCGTTGCGCAGCGCTTTGCGGATCACGCGTTGTTGTGCGGCGCCGTTGGGTGCGGACAGACCGTTGGAAGCGCCGTCCTGGTTCACCGCCGAGCCGCGCACGACGGCCAGCACCTTGCGGTTCTGCCGCACGGCGTCCGACATCCGTTGCAGCACCAGCATTCCCGCACCTTCGGACGGCCCGAACCCGTCCGCTCCCTCAGCGAACGGCCGGCACCGACCGTCGACCGACAACGCGCGTTCGCGGCAGAACTCGATGTGCATGGTGAGATCGGCCAGCACGGTCACGCCGCCGGCGAGCGCGACATCGCACTCCCCGGCGTGCAGCGCCTGGGCGGCCAGGTGCAGCGTGACCAGCGACGAGGAGCACGCCGTGTCGACGGACATGGCCGGCCCTTGCAGCCCCAGGGCGTAGGCGACCCTGCCCGCCGCGACCCCCGTCAGGGTGCCCATGCTGAGGTAGCCCTCGACCTCGTCGAACACCGGCGCCAGCACCGACGCGTAGCCAGAGCTGAACAACCCGGCGTACACACCGGTCTCGGTGCCCCGCAACGACACCGGGTCGATGCCCGCGCGTTCCAGGGCCTCCCACGAAACCTCCAGCAGCAGCCGCTGCTGGGGATCCATGCCGATCGCCTCACGAGGTGAGATGCCGAAGAAGCCCGCGTCGAAGTCCTGCACTCGCTGGAGGAAGCCACCGCCGCGGACGTAGATCGAGCCGGGGGTGTCCGGGTCGGGGTCGTAAGTGCCTTCGACGTCCCAGCCCCGGTCGTCCGGCAGAGGACCGATCACCTCGTCCTCGTCGAGCAGGAGCTGCCAGAAGCCCTCGACGGTGTCGATCCCTCCCGGCAGACGGCAGGCCATGCCGACGATGACCACCGGATCGTCGGCGGCAGGAGCCACCTCCACGACCACGTCGTCATCACTGCCGGCCTCGCTCAGCACCCGGTCGAGGTACTCCGCGGCCAACGCCGGTGTAGGCGCCTCGAACACGATGGTCGGCGGCAGCGCGACGCCCAGCTCAGCGGCGATGCGCTCGCGGATGTCCAATGCCAGCAACGAGTCCACGCCCTGTTCCCCGAACGGGACGTCCACCTCGACCTCGTCCGCCGAGTCGTAGCCGAGCACCTCGGCAACCGTGCGGCGGACGAGCTCGACCAACCGGCTCCGCGGCGAGCCGGCCCATGCTGTTGACACTGTTCCTCATTTCGTCCACGGGAATGCGAGAGGTGGCGGCCATCGACCTGGCTGGTCAGCCAGGAAGGCGGGTGAAGGCGAGGGTGACCTCGCCCGCGGCGGCACCGCCGTTGTCATCCCAGAACGAGCACGCGGTGTCGATGATCATGACCGGCGGCCTGCCCGGTTTCCGGCGCACCACAGGCTTCGCGAACGTGACCTCACCCGTGAACGAACCGGGGTCGATCATCCGGGAGAACTTGCTGGCGAAGCGGTAGATCAGGACGTCGGAAAGCTGACGCTCCCAGAAGTCGTCCATGCTCCACGCGGCGAACTCGTCGAGCAGCTCTCGCTGGACGCAGCTGGCGATGAGGAAGTACCCGAGCTGGTTGTAGCAGATGTTGAACTCGACCGCGTTGAAATGGCCGGTGGAGTCGATGTAGCAGGACTCCGCGATGGAGAACCTGCCCCGCGCGGTGACCTCCTGAGCGCCTTCGACGACGTACGCCTCCTGGAGGTAGCGACAGTCGTCGCGGTAGGGACGCAGCACCTGTGACAGGAGTTCGACGTCGTTCCGATCGACCACCTTCATCACGCGTTTCCGTCTTCGACGCCGAAGAACGGTTCGTCATCGTGCACGGTGACGCGGTACGACTGGGCGGGCTCCGGCGCCGGGTTGTGCAACGCCCGGTGCACCAGCACGCGGTTGTCCCAGATCAACAGGTCACCCTTGACGAACGTCTGAAGGTGGATGCGCGGGTCACGGCACTCCGGATCCAGCTGACCGGTGCGCTCCAGCACCTCCTGCAGGATTTCGCCGGGCAGCCTGACACCGTTCCGGTCGACGAAACCGAACGACGCGGCCTCGCTGACGTAGAGGACCTCAACGCCCGTGACCGGGTGGCGGAACACCGTGGGGTGGTAAACCGCGGGCGTGGTCCGCTCGATGTCCGCGAGCACCTCGTGCATCGGCTTGTAGACGTCCGAGGGCCGGATCTTCACGTAACGCCGGGCGCTGTGTTCGACCTTGGTGCCGCGCAGGGTGTTCCGCAGCGACTCCGGCAGATCCGCGAAGGCCTTCGCCATGTCGAGGTAGTAGGTGCCCCGGCGCGTCGTCGGCACGATCTGCGGATACGTCATGGTGATGCCGAACGGGTTCGGCATGAACGAGTAGTCCGCGTGCCAGAACTTGCCGGTCTGCGGCACACCCTTGAAGTTCTCACCCGGCTTGCTGCCGGAGACGAAGATCTCCGGGTGCTCCGGGTGGTGGTACATCGGCTCGTAGTACGTCTCGATCGTACCGAGCGCCTTGCCGAGCGCGATGAAGCCGGCCGGGTCGAGGTGCTGCTCCTTGAGCAACAGCAACTGGTGCTCGTAGATCCCCGCGCGCAGCGTCTTCAGGTCGTCGGCGGAGGCGTTCTCCAACTCGAACCCGGTGACCTCGGCCCCGAGAGCCTGTCCAGGTGCAGGCCGCAACCGCATTGCATTCATCTCCAATTGCATTTCCGCCAACGCTCAGCGTTTCACCGAATTCCAGAAGCACTCTGGATCCACACCCGACTACCGGCGTCCTCACAACCAAGGGAAAAAGCGTGATCCCGAGCACGGCACAGGCCGGGTGTCGACCGAGGAAAACAGATCCACGTCCGCCGATCCAGAGAAAACCTGATCCGGTGACCCTAAGGACATGACCGTCGACACCTTGAGACCACGCGGATTCCACGACCAATCAAGACGGCGTGCGCCGTTTGGCCAGTTCGGGCGTCATCAGGCGGAGGCCGACCTGCGAAGGGTCGGTCAGGACGGCCGTCATTCGAACAGCAAGACGCCAAGCGCACGCTCGCGAGCAGAAGATGGCAGGAACACGGCGTTGTATTCGCGTCGCCGGCGGGCAAGGAGCTGGACTCCCACAACGTCCGCCGCGCGTTCCGCAGGGTCACCAAGGCGGCCGGGATGTGGTCCGGCTCCCCGATACCGTGATGGCGTCAGCGAGAGACCACCCCTACGCCTTCTGACCTGGTTGTGAGCGCAGATGTCGCCGACCGGGACCGAACGGGTGAACAGGAGCGGGTATGACCGACGACGTGGCCAGCCAAGTGATCGAGGCTGAGCAGGAGCGGATCCGATGTCTCCTCGACGTGGACCGCGCCACCTACGACCGCTTGCACGCCGCGGAGTACCGGTTGTGCAACCCGACCGGCACCGTGTGGACGAAGGCCGAGTACCTCGATCTCCTCACCACCGGGCGGGTCGTCTACCGGGAATTGGGGCCGACCGGCGACGTGGACGCGATCGTCGGCTCCGACGTCGTCGTCCTCCGCTACCGGTGCGTCATCGAACTCACCGTCGACGGCGCGGACATCCCGCGGCACGAGGCCTGGCACACCGACGTCTACACCACCGCCAGCGGCACGTGGCGCTGTGTCTGGTCGCAAGCCACCGGCATCATGGACCTTCCGTTGGCCGCACCCTGACCCGGCAACGAGGAAGGTGCGGCCCCGCCGGACTCGACGTCGTGGCAGATGGCAGGGGTCCGGTTCGTCACGGAGCGGCGCGAACCAGGTCGCTGCGACCGGCTGCGGAACACCGTCCGCGGCCAGCTCCGTCACGAGCGAGCAGAGCTTTTCCCGGCAGGTTCGCCTGCGACCGGTGCGCAGTCGCGCGGCGCAGGACCTCGTTCTGCTGCTCCAAGCAACTTGATCCGCTCGCGGACCCCGTGCAGCTCGGCCGAGTCGTTGTGACTCACACCCACACCGCCCGCCGGACGGTCACAGCTTCTTGAGCCGCCGCCGATTGACCGTCAGCACCTCGTCCGACAGGTCGGGGGCGGCGTCGGCGACCGCGCGGGAGAGGATCAGCGCGCCGACCATCTGGCTGAACATCGCCACCGCGCGCTCGCGGGCTTCGGCGGGCGCGAGTTCGGCGCCGGCCTGGCGTGCGTGGTCGAGCAGCATGTCGGTGATGGCGGCGAAGTAGCCGTCGAGCCCGCGCCGGTATTCGGCCTGGGCGGCGGCGCCGTGGCGGCTGGCGTCGGTGGCGAAGGCGGCCGAGGCGCAGCCGATCTCGGGTCGGTCGCGGTGCTCGGCGTTGACGTACTCGTCAACCATGTCGTGCAGGGCCGCGCGCGCCGAGCGCGGATGCGCCTCGCGGATGGCGTCGAGCGCCGCGAGCGAGTCGGTGAAGCCCTGGCGGAGGACTTCGAGCGCGAGGTCGTCCTTCGAGGCGAAGTGGTTGTAGAACCCGCCGTGCGTCATGCCGGCCGACTTCATCAGCTCCTCGATGCCGATGCCGTCGATGCCGCGCAGCCGGAACCCCGCGCCGGCCGCGTTGACGATCTTCTCGTGGTTGAGCCGCTTCTGCTCCTGCGTGATGCGGGGCACGTCCACCACCTTCCTGACGAGATCCCTTCCGATGATACCCATCATCAAAGCGAGTGTCCACGGAGGAGCCCGGCTTGACAGCTAATGATGATGCCTACAATCATTGCTTATGATGACGGACGTCATCGAAGGCTGGAGGGACGGTCATGAACTTCGGAACCATCGGCGCCGGGACGGTCGCACAGGCGATCGCCGCCCACCTCGTGACGGCCGGCCACGAGGTGACGCTCAGCAACAGCCGCGGCCCGGACACCCTGCTCGACGTCGTGACCCGGCTGGGGCCGCTCGCGAGCGCGGGAACAGCCGCCGAAGCGGCTGCCGCCGACATGGTCTTCCTCGCCGTGAGGTGGCCACAGGTCGGTGACGCGCTGGCCGGGCTGCCCGAGTGGGACGGCCGCATCCTGGTCGACACGACCAACAACCTGGCGTCGATGCGGCCGACCGTCGCCGACCTCGGGGTGGAGACGGCGAGCGAGTTCGTGGCCGATCGCGCGCCGGGTGCGCGCGTGGTCAAGGCCTTCAACACCCTTTACGCCCAGTACATCGCCGCCGATCCCCGGCACGCGGAAGGGCGGCAGCTGCTGTTCTACGCCGTTGACGACGAGGCCGCCAAGGCGGATTTCCACACCGTCGCCGACACCATCGGATTCGCGCCGGTCGACGCCGGGACGCTGCGCGACGGCGGCCGGCTCATGCAGGTCGGCGGCCCGCTCTCGGCGCTGCACGCCCTGAGGCAGGACTGAAGCCGTGAAAGCACTCGCCTACGAAGAAGCGCACGCGCTCGACGCGTTCGCCATCACCCTGACCGAGGTCGCCGAACCTCGGCTGCGCGACGGTGACCTGCTGGTCGAGGTCCGTGCGATCGGCATCAACCCGGGCGAAGCCTCGATCCGGCGGACGCGCAGCGCCGAGCCCGGCGGGCGGCTCGTACTCGGCTGGGAGTTCGCCGGGGTCGTCGCCGCGACCGGGCCCGCGGCCACCGGGTTCGCGGTCGGGGACCGGGTGATGGGCACCGGCGACTTCACCCGCGACGGCAGCTGGGCCGAGCGCGTCGCGGTCGACCACCGGGTCGTGGCCAAGATCCCGGACCGGCTCGCGTTCACCGACGCCGCGTCGCTGCCCATCGGTGTCCTCACGGCCTGGGAGTCGCTGTTCCGCGACCAGGACGTGCTGCTGCCCGGTGTCAGCCGCGTGCTCGTCGTCGGCGGAGCCGGCGGCGTCGGGTCGATGGCCACGCAACTGCTCAAGGCCATGACACCGGCCTTCGTGATCAGCACGGCCTCGCGGCCCGAGTCGCGGGAGTGGGCGACGGCGATGGGCGCCGACCTGGTCGTCGACCACCGCGGCGACTTGGCCGGGCAGCTCCGCGCGGCGGGGATCGATCACGTCGACCTGGTGTTCTCGACCTCGGGCACCACCGGCCACCTGGGAGCGATCGTCGAGGTGCTGCGCCCCTTCGGCCACCTGGCCTCCATCGACCTCGCAGGCCCCCTCGACCTCGGAGCCGTCACGGGCAAGTCGCTGTCGCTGCACAGCGAGATGGTGTTCAGCAGGATCGCGGCCGGCAGCGACGTCGGCAGCCAGGGCCGGATCCTCGCCAGGGCGGCGGACGACGTCGCGGCGGGCCGGCTGCGCCCCATCGTCACCACCACGCTGGACGGCCTGACCGCCGAGACGATGAAGACGGCACACACCCTCGCCGAGAGCGGCCGAACCATCGGCAAGACCGTGATCAGGGTAGACCGGTGAACCACGGCGGCGCGAAAACCTCCCTCGATGAAAGGAAGTTCTCTGAGATGACGAAGGATCTGCTCGACGGCGAGTACGTCCCCAGCACCGACGCGATGACCCGCGAACAGGTTGAGCTGTACGAGCGCACCGACGGCCGCGAAGGCGCGACGATGGGAGGCGGCCCGGTAGTCGTGGTGACCATGCGCGGCGCCCGTTCGGGCAAGCTGCGCAAGGTCGCCCTGATGCGCATCGAGCGCGACGGCGTCTACGCCATCGGCGCGGCCGCCGGCGGCCAGGCCCGCAATCCGAGCTGGTTCCACAACCTCGTGGCGCACCCGACGGTGCAACTGCAGGACGGTCCCGTTCGCCGGCTGATGACCGCCAGGGTGGCCGAAGGCGCGGAGCGGGCGGACTGGCTGGCCTACACCGACGAGCTCTACCCGTTCTTCGCCGACTTCCGCGCCCGTGCCGCCGAGGCCGGCAACCGCGACGTGCCGCTGATCCTGCTGGAACCCACCGAGAGCTGACCGAACTCGCCACGGCGCCTGGACTCACCCCCAGGCGCCACCACCCGGCCGACGCCGAACGACCATCCGGCAACTCGACGACATCGCGCTGCGCCGTGGCCGCCGCCGAGCCGACGAGGCACGGCGGCGGCACACGTCACCAGGAGCGAGCCAGTTGGTGATCACACCACCGGTCCCCCTCGCGGCCGGCCGCAGCATTCCGGCCTCAGTGCGGCGAGCGCGATGGGGGACGCGGCACCACGCCGAGCAGCGTTCCCGTCACCGCGCTTCCCCGCTCATGCCGCGTATCCGGGCTGGGTGAAGGCGAGGACGGCGTTGTGACCGCCGAAAGCGAACGAGTTGCTCAACGCGGCACGCACCTCGGTCTCCCTGGGGGTACCGATCACGACGTCGACGTCCAGCTCCGGATCGACCGGGGCGGCCCCGAGGGCGGGTGGGACCACGTTGTGGACGATCGCCTGGACAGCTGCGATGGCCTCCAGCACTCCGGCCGCGCCCAGGGCGTGACCGGTCAGGGACTTGGTGCCCACGACGGCGGGACGCGACCCGCGGTTCCCGAACACCTTGCCGAGGGCGAGGGCCTCGTGCGCGTCATTGCCCTGGGTCCCCGTGCCGTGCGCATTGACGTGATCGACGTCCTCCGGGCGCAGTCCTGCCGAGCGCAGCGCCCTGGTGATCGCCCGCTCCGCACCTGCGGCCTCCGGGTGCAGGCGGAGCATGTGGTGGGCATCGCTGGACCGTCCGAAGCCCGCGAAAGTCGCCAGGGGCCGCGCGCGCCGCGCGGTGGCGTGGGCGGCGGACTCGAGCACGAGGAACCCGGCTCCCTCGCTCAACACGGTTCCGGTGCGTTCGCTGCTGAACGGCCGGCACGCGTCCTGGGGTGTGTCGTTGGCACGCGACAGAATGCCGAGCCGGTCGAAGCCGGCCAGCAGGTGCGGGGTGAGCGGCGCTTCGGCCCCGCCGGCCATGACCAGGTCGGCTTCGCCGGACGTGATCATGTGGTGGGCGGTGATCAGCGCGTCCGCGCTGGAGCAGCAGGCGCTGGTGGTCACCGCGCAGGGGCCGCCGAACCCGTGGCGGATGGCGATCCAGGCGGGCGTGTTGTTGTTCATCGCCATCGGCGTGAACCGGGCCTGCACGCCAGCCGGTCCGTACTCCAGCAGGTCGCGGTGGCTCGCCTCCAGGGACTGGATGCAGCCCCACCCGGTTCCCGAGACGATGCCGGCCGCGGAGAGGTCCGCCGCTCCAGACGAGCTCCAGCCCGAATTGCCATGATCGCTCGCCCTTTCGGGCCACACAGCACAGGTAGATCACCGTCAACGCTGTAATCAGGTCTGGAGACGGCCGACGTGATCCCGGGAGATTCGATGACCACCACTGTGCCCACCGGCCTGGCCGAGATGACGGAAGTCGGTGCCTATGCGGCGTGGAGCGGCAGCTCGTCGCCTGATCACCGCGAGGCCATGGGAATCTCGTCCCTGCGGCGCGGGGCCGCCCTGGGCACGACCCTCGCCGGCTTCCCCTCGTTCATGGTCAACAGGGTCGGTACCGGCGAACCTCTCGGCACGGACGACATCACCGCCTTCATCGGCTTCTTCCGCGAACAGGGCGTGCCGCAGGCGGCTTTCATGGTGGCGCCGCCCCTCCGGCCCGATGACTGGCAGACGATCTGCAAGGAGCACGACCTCACCGCTGGACCCACCTTCGTCAAGCTGGGCGCAGAGGTGAAGTCCGCACTCGATGCCGCCGATGGCCTCGCAGGGCTGGACAACGGCCTGCACGTCGGCAGAGTCGGGCCGGAGCACGCCCGCGAGTACGCCGAGGTCATGATCAACACGTTCGGGTTGGCGAAACCCGGAATGCTCGAAGTCGCCGAGGCCTGCGTGGGCGCACCCGGCTGGGAGCAGTACGCGGTGTGGCAGTCCGACCGGATCATCGCGGTCGGAAGTGTGTGGTTCAACGGCGACTGCGCCGACATGTTCGGTGGGGCGACGCTGCCGGATCACCGCCAGCGGGGCGCGCAGTCAGCGTTGATCACCGCACGTCTGCGCGCCGCCCGAGCCGCCGGCTGCCGGTGGGCTGTGGCGGAGACGGGCGCAGAGGCTCCCGGAGAACACAACCCCTCGCTGCACAACTTGCAGCGTCAGGGCTTCCAGACCATGTACGAGCGCACCACGTGGCTGTGGGAGCCCGAGAGGTGAACGACCGCGAAGAGCGAGCGCTCCAAGAACTCGAGGGCTTTCTGGAGCACACCGATCCCGAGTTCGTGCAGAAGATCCGCGGCACTGAGGACACGAACACCCGTCGCCTCAAGAGGATCGCCACAGTGAGCATGATCGGCGGCAGCTTCCTGGCCCTCACCGGTCTCCACCTGGGCTCCGCGTTCGGCGGCATCGGCATTTTGATCGCACTCGCCGCATGGGGCTTGAAGGTGGCCGCGCCGCAACTCACCACGCGTCGGCCCGTCAGACGTCGATGAACGAGTTCAGCAGCCTTCCTCGGCGTTGCCTCGCATCGGTTTCTCAGATCTTCATCCTGGCAACGTCGGCGCCGCCTCCGTTTCGGCAGGCACCTCGCGGGTCGTGAAGGGCTCAGCCGCTGGTCCTGCCGGGGTTCCTCCCAGGGGCGGCGCAGATCGATGGCGAGGTCGCGGGCGAGACGGAGCTGGGTGCAGGCGGTCAGCAGCAGCCAGGTCCAGCGGTCGGCCGCGTCGGGTGAGCGTCGAAACAGCGCAGGAACGCCTGCCAGGGCGGTGAGTCGGGCGTGGGTGTGACACAGGATCCGCCGCGCACAGGTATGCGCTTCGGGCCGCAGCCGGTAGAAGTTCTACCTGGCAGGGGTCCTCAGGCGACGGCGCTCCAGGAACGCTGCCAGCAGGTAGGCACCGCCGCCCAGCACGGTCAGCACACCGAAGAAGCCGGGCCCCGAGACGAACAGCGCGCCCGCGGCGACCAGCGCGAGCCAGGTGCCCAGGTTGTAGTGCAGGACGTTGCCGCGGATGGCGCCCTCTGCGATGTAGATCAGGCCCACGACGATGGCTGAACCGGCGGGCCAGAGCACGGTTTGCAGGTCCGGGTTGTCGAACACCGTGCTCAAGCCGGTGATCACCAAGGCCAGCGCGGTGAAACCGGTCACCCAGGCCATGCCAACGAGCTTCTCGGCTCGTCGGCGCGTTTCGGAGGCGAACCGCTGGGCGCGCAGCGACGCGGTCATCGCGAAGGTCACTCCGGTGAGGATGCCCGTCGCCAACAACGCGATCGGCAACCACGACGGCATGGTGACGAGGTCCGCCTTGGACAGCAACGCGGCGCCGTGGCCGAAGACGTAGGCGAATGCGAAGCCCAGGTAGGCGGCCCGGTTGTCGACTTCGCCGGTTCGGGCGCCGGCTGTGGCGCGAGCGGCAACGACGTTGATCATGGGGATCTCCTGGAAGTCAGATGAGCGAATCGAGCACACTTGTCACAAGGCTGCGCGGGCCCGTCCGGGGCCCCTGGCGGCGTGGTCCGTTCACGGTTCCGCGACGATGACGACCTTGCCCAGCACGGTTCGCGACTCCGCCAGCGCCAGCGCAGCAGAGGCCTCCGGCAACGGGAAGCGCGCGGCGATGCGCGGCGTCAGCACACCGGCCTCGACCAGGCGCAGCACCTGCGTGAGGTCCTCGGCGAGGCGGGCGCGGAACCCGGCCGGGCGGAATCGCCTGCCGGCCCAGAAGTTGTAGAAGCTCGCGCGCCTGCCGTTGGGCAGGGCGTTCCAGACCATCAGGCGGCCGAACACCTTGAGCACCGGCAGCGACGCGTTTCCCGGCTCGTTCTTCGTCGCGGCCGAGCCGTAGCTGATCAGCGCACCACCGCGGCGCAGCAGTCGCCAGGAGTCCTGCACCGTGGGGCCACCTACGTGGTCGAACACCGCATCTACGCCGTCGGGCGCGAGTTCGTGGATCTTGTCGTACATGGCCGGGTCGCGGTAGTCGACGGGAATGGCGCCGAGCTCCCGGACGGCGTCGTGGTGGCGGGCCGAGGCCGTGCCGATCACCCTGATGCCGGCGTGACGGGCCAGTTGCACCAACGTCGACCCGACGCCGCCGTTCGCACCCAGCACGACGATGGTGTCGCCGCGCTTCACCTTCGCGGCCCGGTACATCATCTGCCACGCCGTGACGCCGTTGAGGACCACGGCCACGGCCACGGCGGCGTCGAGGCCTTCCGGCACCGGCACCAGGTCCGCGGCCTCGACGATCAGCCGGCTCGACCACCCACCGACCTTGGTGACCACGGCGAACCGCTTCCCGTGCAGCTCGCGGTCGACGCCCGGCCCTGTTCCCACGACCGTGCCGACCACGTCGTAGCCGGGCACGAAGGGAAATGCGGGCTGGTCGTAGTACTTGCCCACCCGCATCTGCTGCTCGGCGAACGAGACGCCCGTGGCGTCCATGCGCAGGACGACCTGGCCCTCTTCCGGTGCGGGCAGGTCGCGGACCCGGACCCGCAGGCCGGCAGGCTCGACGACACCCGGCAGGACGATCTCGGTGGTGGAGGTGACGCTCATCGTGACTCCTTGACTTGCCACCTGTGCTCACAGGTGTGAACCGGCGGAGGATGACCTACGGGATTGATGCGGGAGCAGGACCTCGTGAAGCGCGATCGTCGCGCGTGACGCGCAAGAGTCCTCAGTGGACTTCGATCGGGCAGCCCGCGGTTTCGTCGAACCGCGTTCGGCGTCGTGAACGCTCCTGGGCGTTCACGACGCCTCGATCGCCGACCGTCCGGGGTGAGCCGGTCAGTCCTCCAGGCCCGCGCCGACGAAGGTCGGCACTTCGGCGATCATCGCGGCGACCTCGGGGTTGTGCTCGTTGCGGCGCCGATGCAGCTCCTGGATCTTGGAGCTCAGCTCGGGGTCGTCGTCATCGCTGATGTCGAAGATGTCGAGCCGCTCGGCCAGGTGCAGCCCGATGCGGTCGGACTCGTAAGTCGACGGATGCGTCAGGTACGCGAAGAGCCCGTCGAGGTCCTCCACGGCGAACACCGCGCTGTACTCGAAGTCGCCTCCGTGGTCGCGGCCCACCACGAACGACTTGACGGCGGGGTTCGACCGGCCCTGGTTGCGCCAGGACTCCAGCGCCACCTCGATCTGCTCGGGCGTCGCCGTGGCCTTCAGGGTGGCTCGGTTGATGTGGTAGATCATTGCTCACGCCTCATTTTCTAACGTCGTTAGATCTTCTAACGTCGTTAGACTATGCATGGTTTCACACCCTTGTCAAGGTGGCGTCTAGGGTGCGAGCACTCCACTGAAAGCGAGCGACGACCATGGCGACGAGCACGAGGCGGGCCCTCGAACGAGCGCGCACCCGTGAACGGATCATCGAAACCGCGCTGCACGTCCTCGAGTCCGAGGGGGTGGCGGCTCTGACCATCAGGCGCATCGCGACTGAGATCGAGTACACCGCACCCATCGTCTACCAGTACTTCGCCGGCAAGGACGAACTCGTGCTGGAGCTGGTCACGCGCGGTTACCAGCTTCTGCTGAACGACATCCGGCTCGCCTCCGGGGAGCCCGACATCGACCGGCGCATGCTGCGGCTGGCGTCCGAGTACGTCCGGTTCGCCGGTGAGCACCCGTACCTCTTCCAGGTCATGAACGACGCCACGGTGAATGCGGACGAACGCCGGCGTGCGGCGGAACCGGGCACCGAAGTCCTCAGAGAACAACTCGCCTCTTGGGCGAGCGAGCACGATGTGGTGCTGACCGACTTCGACGAGGCCTGCGAGATCGTGTGGGGGACGCTGTACGGAATCGCCTCGCTCGGCCACCTCGGCACCGTCGGCAACGAGCGGGCCAGGAAGCTCGCCGAGCAGGCGTTTCGCGCGATACTTTCCGGCTGGTCGAACGGAGCACCGGGAACCGAGCAACCGGATCAGGGTGAGCCCGCGGAGTGATGTCCTACCTGCGGCTCACGGTTTCACAGCCCGGCGACCGACCCGACAGACGGCATGCACACGATGGATCGCCATGACGGTGTTATCGTCCGCACGCGGAGGCGGCCGCTTCGCACAAGCAGCCGGGCGAACGGAGGGTGGCTCCAGTGCCGGATCTCGCGGCGACAGGAGGCCGCACCCTGCTCCTCGCCCTCGAGGAGACGCCCGGCCATCTGATCCGCCGCGTGCAGCAGCGCCACACCCAGCTCTGGAGCCGCGAGTTCGACGGCACCATCACGGGCCCGCAGTACGCGGTGATCAGCGCCATCGGCGGTGATGGCGGACTGGATCAGCGAGAGGTCGGCCGGCGCGCGTCGCTGGACAAGTCCAGCACGGCGGACATCGTCGCCCGGCTCGAAGAGCTGAGCTGGCTCCGGTTCACCAAGGACCCCGCTGACGGGCGCCGCAAGTCGCTGCGCCTCACTCCTGTTGCCCGCACAGCGCTCGGCGAAGTCACCCGGCGCGCCGGGCTCGTCCAGGAGCGCCTGCTCGCGCCGCTCGCGCCGCAGGCCGTCCCCGCGTTTCTCGCGGCGCTGCAACTGGTCGCCTATGACGGAGCGCCTCCGGTCGCCGGGTCGACGGAGGAGGAGGTCCTGCTTCTCGGAAGCACGCCGGGGCACCTCATCCGGCGCGCTCAGCAGAGGCACACGGCGGCGTGGGGCGAGGAGGTCGGCCGAGCGCTGACAGCACCCCAGTACGCGGTGCTCAGCGTGCTGGGTGCCCGCCCGGAGGGTGCCGACCAGAGCACCGTCGGCGAGCTGGCGTCGCTCGACAAGTCGAGCATGACGGACATCGTCGCGCGGCTGGCGAAGCGAGGCTGGATCGCCCGCACCCGTGACCCGGCGGACGCACGGCGTCGCCTCCTCAGCCTCACGGACCTGGTCCGCGACGATCTGCCGGAGTTCACGCCCGCGGTTCGGCGCGTCCAGGAACGCCTGTTGCGACCGCTCCGGTCGAGCGCGGAACGCGCCGCGTTCCTCGACGGGCTGAAGACGCTCGCCTTCGACGACGACGTTCCGCCGGGAGCCTGACGGGCCAACCGGCCGAGTTCGTTCCGCATACGGATGATCTCGCTCTTCGATCTCCCTGCTGTGCCCTCCCTTGTCATGCTTCACACGCCAACCTACAGTGACCTTAAATTAGTACGTGTACGGACTATATGGCGCGGAGGGAAGATGACCACACGGCAGTTCAGTGCGGCCGATCACGAGCTCGACGGGCTGTACGCACAGCTCGCCGAACAGTCGTTGCAGCCGTTGTGGGAGCTGTCCGGCCTGCTCACCGAGGAACCGCGGACCCGGGCGATCCCCTTCCGGTGGCCGGGCCGGGAGCTTCGCGAGCTGGGCCGGCGCGCCGGTGATCTGGTGCCCGTCGACCGCGGGGGCGACCGCCGGGTGCTCGCCTGCTGCAACCCCGGGCTCGGCGGCGCGCCCTACGCGGTGCCGACGCTGTGGGCGGCCGTTCAGCACCTGCGGGGGAACGAGGTCGCGCCCGCTCACCGGCACACGCCTTCAGCCCTGCGGTTCGTCGTCGAGGGCGAGGGGGTCTGGACCGTCGTCGACGGGGACCCCCTGCACATGGGTGCCGGGGACCTGATCCTGACGCCGAGCTGGACCTTCCACGAGCACCACAACCCCGGCGACCGGCCGATGATCTGGCTGGACGTCCTCGACCTCCCGATCGTCTCCGCCCTGGACGCCGTGTTCTTCGAGGAGGGTCCGGACGGGCAGGACGGCCGGACCGGCTCCCGTTCGGCCTCCGAGAGGTGGTTCGGCGGGGGTCCGGGGCTCGTTCCCGTGGACGGCCCCGCCCTGCCCGAACACCGATCACCGCTGCTCGCCTACCGCTGGGCGGACACCGATCGCGCGTTGGCCGCACTGCTCGACGTCACCGGGTCGCGGTACGCCACCCTCCGGTACAGCGATCCCGTCCGCGGCGGCGACGTCATGCCGACGATGCGGTGCGAGATCAGCCGTGTCCCGGCGGGAATGGCGACCGACACCCTCAGGCAGACCGGCGGACGCGTGCTGTGCGTGCTGCACGGCTCCGGTGAGATCCGGATCGGGGCGCGGCGGTTCGCCGCCGAGCCCGGTGACATCTTCGCCGTTCCGTCCTGGACACCGTGGGCGGTGCACGCCGGCACCGAGATCGACGTCTTCAGCACCAGCGACGCACCCGTGCTCGAGGCCCTCGGCCTGATGCGCACGCAGAACCTCACCACCGGCGGGAACGGCGGAGTGACCGCACAGCTGACCGGTGCGGGCGAGTGACCGGCCACCGCGACATCCCCGCACTCGTGGTCGGCGGCGGCATCGGCGGCTTGGCCACCGCGCTCTCCCTCGCCCGGAGCGGTCAGCGCGTTCACCTCGTCGAGCGGGCGCCCGAGTTCGCCGAGATCGGGGCCGGCCTGCAGTTCGGCCCCAACGCCAGCCGCGCCCTCGACGCCCTCGGGGTCCTGGAGGACATTTTGCCGCTCGCCGTCGCACCGGCGCGGGCGGTGATGGTGGACGCACGCACCGGGCGGCGCCTGACCACGCTCGACTTCGGACCCGCGTTCGTCCGGCGCTACGGCTATCCCTACCTCGTCCTGCACCGGCACGACCTGCTCGAGAAGCTGGTCGAGCACTGCCGCAGACACCCCCTGATCACGCTCGAGAACAACCGCACGGTCGCCGATGTCGACCTGCGCGCCGACGGCGCGACGGTGGTGTGCACCGACGGCACGCGCTACGAGACCGCGGCCGTGATCGCCGCGGACGGACTGCATTCCGCACTGCGCCGGCACGTCGTCGACGACGACACCATCTGCAACGGGTACGTCGCCTACCGCGGCACCGTCACCCGGGAGCGAGCCGGCCGGTCCGCCGACGACACGTCGGTCCTGCTGTGGGTCGGCCCCGGGATGCACCTCATGCAGTACCCGGTCCGCCGCGGCGAGCTGTACAACCAGGTGGCGGTCTTCCGCAGTCGCCGGTACCGGCCCGGGCTGGAGCCGGGGACGTGGGGAGGCCACGACGAGCTCGACGAGGCCTTCGAGGACGCATGCCGGCCGGTGCGCGAAGCGGTGGCCCGGATCGGCCGCGCGCGGCATTGGGCGATGTTCGACCGCGAGCCCGCGACGACCTGGGTCAACGGCCCGCTGGTGCTGACCGGCGACGCCGCTCACCCGATGTTGCAGTACCTCGGCCAGGGTGCCTGCCAGGCCTTGGAGGACGCCGTCGAGCTCGGCCACCGCTTCCGGCTCCACACCCACGGCGGCGTGGTGGACCTGCGCCGGGCTTACCGGGAGTTCGAGCAGGTCCGCATTCCCCGGACGGCGCGGTGCCAGACCAGCGCACGGCCTTGGGGCGAGCTGTGGCACACGGACGATCCCACCGTGCTGGCGCTGCGCGACAGGCTGTTGGCCCGGCGCCCCGCGGACGACTACGACGAGCTCGACTGGCTCTACGCGCCCGCACCGGAGGCGACCGCCGGCTCGGCGCCGGACGCCGCCGAGCGGATCGACGCCACCCCCAGGACCTGACGTTCGGAGAGCGACCATGCGCTACCTGTCTTTTCTCGACGCCGCGAACCGGCCGCGGGTCGGTGCCGCCGACGCCGCGGATGTGCGCGATCTGACCGATTTCCTGCCACCGGGGGACACCAGCCCGATGCGCAGGCTGATCACCGCGGCCGCCACGAGCGACTTCGGCGCGCTGCTCGCCCGCGCGCCCGTCGTCGCCGGAGCCGACGTCCGGCCGCTGCCCGTCGTGCCGGACCCCTCCAAGATCGTCGCGGCACCGGTGAACTACCGGGCGCACCAGGCGGAGATGAACGAGGCCGCCCACATCGACTCGCTGGGTGTCTTCCTGAAGGCCCCCAGCTCCGTGCTGGGCGACGGCGGCACGGTCCGCCTGCCCTACGACGACCGCAGGTTCGACCAGGAGGGCGAGTTCGCCGCCGTCATCGGCCGGGTGTCGCGGAACCTGACCGAGGCCGAGGCCCTCGACGCCGTCTTCGGCTACACGTGCCTGCTGGACATGACGATGCGGGGCGGCGAGGACCGGTCCGTGCGCAAGTCGTTCGACACGTTCACCCCGATCGGCCCCACGATCGTCACACCGGACGAGCTCCCGCCGATCGACGAGCTGCAGATCCACCTCTGGGTCAACGGGGTGCTCCGGCAGCGCGCCGATCTCAGCGATCTCCTCTGGGGGCTGCCCCGCCTGATCGCCTACGCGTCCTCGGTGATGACTCTCCTGCCGGGGGACATCATCACCACGGGCACCCCCGAGGGCGTCGGGGAGGTGTTCGACGGCGACCGGATCGACCTGGAGGTCACCGGCATCGGCCGCCTCACCGCGCAGGTGTCCACCGCTGGAGCCACGCCGTGCCCGACCAGGGGAGCCAGGAGCGGTCCGGTCCCGCCCAAGACGTTGAGCCGCGTCGCGGAGCGCACCTCCGCACCGGCGAACCCGTAGCCGGGCTTCGTGTTTGCAGGTCACAGCGGAGCATGTAATCATTGATACCCTCAATGATTGAGGATGCCACATGACTGTGCGAACACGAGAACCCGAGCAGGCCCGGTCCCCCCTGCGCTACGACAACCGCATCACGCTGCAGAAGCTCGAGGTGTTCTGCTCCGTCGTCGAGCTGGACGGGGTCTCCAAGGCCGCCGAGCACCTCTGGGTCGCCCAGTCGGTGGTCTCCGGGCACCTGCGTTCCCTGCAGGAGCGGCTCGGGGTTCAGGTGCTCTACCGGGACGGTCAGAAGATGAAGCTGACCGCGGCCGGCGAACGGGTGTACCGGTGGGCGCGCGAGACCCTCTCCGAGACGCGAGAGCTCATGCGGCACCTCGAAGACCTGACGTCGGCCGAGAACGAGCGGCTCGTGCTGGCCGCCAGCATGACGACCGGCAGCTACCTCCTGCCGGCGGTCCTGGCCGAAATGGGCCAGGACCGGCCCGGCGCGGTCATCACGATGAGCGTCACCGACACCGACTCGGCCTTCGCCGCCGTCGCGTCCGGTGAGTGCGGCATGGGCATCGTCATCGCGGAGGAGGAGTACGGGCACCCTCATCTGCGGTGCGAGGAGATCGGCCGGGAGGAGATCGCGCTCGTGGTGGCAGCCAACGGGTTTCCGGGCGTCGGCCAGTTGCCGCTGGCCGACGTCGCCGCGCTCCCCCTCGTCACCGCGCCGGCCGGGAGCCGGGCGCGCAAGGCCGTCGACGGCCTCCTGGCCGGGTTCGGCACCGTCCCGCGGAACGTGGCGATGGAACTGGGGCACCCCGAGGCGATGAAACGCGTGCTCCGCAGCGGCACCGCCGCGTGCCTGCTCTTCCGGTGCTGCGTGCAGGACGAGCTCGCGGCCGGGACCTTGCGCGAGATCCCGGTGACCGACGCCCGCCTCACGCTGCCGGTGGTCAGCATCGTCCGCGCCGATCGGCGGCTGCCGTCCCTTCCCGCCCAGCTGGTCGAACGAACCCGTGCCCATCTGGCCGGACGGCGCCCGTCGTGACCGAGGACGTGAACCCCGGCTCGGTACGCCCGCCGACCCTCCTGGGCATCCCCTCCTACCTGGCCGGGAACGTCGCGCGCGCCACCACGCGGACCCTGACGCGCAGCCTCGCCGAGCACGGCCTGAGCCTCAACCAGCACGCCGTCCTCGTCGCCCTCCGCGACTTCGGCCCGATGGCCTCGCACGAGATCGCCGACCGCCTCGACGTGGACCGCAGCCAGGTCGTCGGTTTCGTCGACCGCCTCGAACGCGACGGCTTCGTCACCCGCAGCCGCGAGGCGCACGACCGCAGGCGCGTCCTGATCTCGGCCACCGCCAAGAGCGTCGAAGCCGAACGGCGGATCACCGAGGCCGCACGGGCCGCCGGGTCCTCCTTGTTCGACGTCCTCTCACCGGACGAACTGGCCCAGCTCGTCCGGCTGCTCCGGAAGGTGCTCGACGCGCACGACGACGCCCGGCTGGGGTAGCGGTCATCCGGGGACGACGGGCAGGAGCAGGTGACTGTCGGCGGTGCCGCCGGTGTGAACGCGATGCCGGCCGCGGTTGACCGACTGCTCGTGCGCCTGCGCCGGCCCGATGTCGTACCGGTGGACGTCCCGGCCCTGGACGACGAGCCGCACCGTCTCCCCTGCCTCGAACAGCGTCGACGACGGCCAGATCTCGATCTCGACGGGTTCGCGCTCCCCCGGCCGCAACGGCAGCAGCCGTTCGTGGCGAAGCCGTGGCTGCCACGGGGTGGACCGTTCCTCGTCGAGCTCGCGGTGGCTCGCGCGCAACCACCCCAGTGCGACCTGACCATCGTCCATCATGGACCAGTACGGGAAGTGCACCTGGCGACCGGCGCGGTCGAGCTTCTGCAGGGCGACGAAGAGGTCCATGTCGTCACCCTCGTCGGTCTCGACCCACAGTCGCAGCTTCGCGTGGCCGGTGATCTCGGTGCGGGTGTCGAACCGGAGGTCGAACACCGCTCGTCCGTCCGGGGCGTCCGGGTCGTAGTCGGTCACCGCTTCCACCGGCGCCGCCCCGGGAACGAGACGGCCCTCGCGGGCGTCCAGTGCGTAGCGGCGGTAGCTGGTGCGGGCCAGGGGCCATTCGTTCTCGGCCCGCTCGACTCCCTCGTAGTAGCGCTCGCGGACCTCGATGCGCACGGGTGGCCAAGTGCCGACCTCGTCGCCCGCGGCCTTGAGGAAGTGGTCGAAGAACGCCAGTTGGCGGCGCAAGCTCTCCGGGCGGTAGTAGTACTGCCACTTCTTGCGTCCGTGGACCTCGAGCCACCGGTGCTCGGAGCTGATCTCGCGCCAGGCTTCGATCGTCCCCCGCGTGTGCAGGCCGTGGTCCCCCCAGTCGGTCACGCAGTAGGCGGGCACGTCGATGACGGAGAGGTCGGCGACCGACTTGCTCAGGTTGTAGTCGTCGAGCAGGAGATGGGCTTCGTGCATCGCGGGCAGGTCCTCGACCCGCCCCGGCCCGCACCGGCAGGACCACTGGGTGAACCGGACGAACTTGGTCTCGGGAATGCCGCCGTGGAAGAAGTACTCGCGGTAGCAGTCGCTCCAGCCTTCCCACGGGTTGATGGCCGCGAGGTGCGGCGGCCGCGTCGCGGCGACGCGCCACTGGACGACCGCGAGGTACGAGACGCCCGTCATGCCGACCTTGCCGTTGCACCACGGCCGTTCCGCCACCCACTCGACGAGGTCGTGGCCGTCCTCGCCCTCCTGCTCGCTGAGCACGACGAGGTCGCCCTCCGACATCCACGAGCCGCGGGAGTCGGCGTTGACGACCGCGTACCCGCGCTTGGCCCACCACATCGGGTCGGGCCCCTCCCAGACGGTGTGCGAGGAGATGACGTCGCCGGGCACACCGGCGCCAGGGAACAGGTGGAAGCCTTTCGGCGCGTGCTTGCCGTAAGGGCTCAGCGTCAAGATCGCCGGGATGTCCGTCGTGAGGGGCGGGCGGAAGATGTCGACGTAGACCGTGACGCCGTCGCGGAGCACCACGGGCACGTCACGCTCGATGCGGACGCCGTCCTCTTCCTCGACCACGCCTGTCCGAAGGCCGGGGTGGCCGCCCTCGGCGGGATCGAGGCCGTCCATCCAGATCATCCCGGACAGGACGCGGTTCCCTCGGCGAGACGGTCGCGGTGAGTCGCTCATTGCTGTTCGAGCTCCGTTCCTGGCTTCACAACAGCTTGTCCAAGGTGATGGGGGCGATCGCCGCGCCCACCCCGGTGATGCCGATCTCGCCGGCTCCCCGCGCACCGGCGGGCGCGTGCGGATCGGGGACGCCGGTCCACAGGACGTCGATCTCCGGGACGTCCAGGTGGACGGGAACGTGGTACTCCGCCAGGCTCGCGTTCATGATCCGCGCGTTCCGCGGTCGAAGCGGGTCTCCTCCATCAGCGCGAGACCGAGGCCCATGATGATGCCGTCCCAGAACCTGCGGCACCCGAATAGTTCCTCTCCGCCGCGGTCATCTGCTTCCGGCTGTTGAGCGCCGAAAGGGAAAGCGCGGCTCGCGGGAGTCACTTGACCGCTCGCGCCGGCGCCAGCGTCACGTTGAGCGCCTCCAGCTCGGCGAACATCGACGTCGCCGCCGCGTCCATCTGCGCGTTGGCCACCAGTTGCCCGTTTTCGTCCAGCATGGTGTAGACGAACGGGATGTGGACCGAGGTGCGGACCGTCACCATCTGCAGAGCGCTGGTCACCTGCTGGAGCTGCTGGACGGCTCGCGTCCCGGCGGCGACACCACCGTAGGAGACGAAACCGAGAGGCTTGTGCCGCCATTCGTGACAGAGGTAGTCGAGTGCGTTCTTCAGCGGGGCCGGGTAACCGAAGTTGTATTCGGCCGTGACGAGCACGACGGCATCGGCGCTGTCGACGATCGAACTCCATTCGAGCGCGTGCGGCGTCGTGTAGTTGCGCAGCCCGGGGTGGTCCGGCTCGTCGAGGAACGGAAGCGCGAGCTCGGCGAGGTCGACGAGCTGGACGTCGAAGCGTCCGTCCGCGGCCGCCAGTTCCGAGAACCAGGTGGCCACCGGCAACCCGATCCGGCCCGGCCGCGTGCTGCCAATGATGATCAAGAGCTTGGGCATGACCCCTCCAGGTTTGGGAGTGCGGCCGCCATCACCACATGGTGAGGCCGCCATCGACGTTCAGCGTCTGGCCGGTGATGAAAGCGGCGTCGTCGGACGCGAGGAAGAAGACCGAGCCGACGACGTCGCCGGGGACCTCGTCGCGGTGGAAGGAACGCATGTTGCGCTGCATCGCCAGCAAGGGCTCCGGCAGGACCGCGGCAGCCGCGGGGGTCACGACGAGCCCTGGGGTGACGAGGTTGACGGTGATCGGGTAGTCGTTGCCCAGCTCACGGGCCAGGACGCGGGTCAGGCCCATGACGCCGGCCTTCGAGGCGATGTAGTGCGCCTGCCTCGGGACGCCGAAGAACATCCCGCCGGACCCGATGTTGATGATGCGCCCGCGCTCGCTCCGCTTGATCAGCGGGAGAAGCGCCTGGACGGTGTAGAAGGTGCCGCTGAGGTTGACCTCGACGACCCGGCGCCACTCCTCACCCGAGATCTTCTCGAAGGGCGTCTGGGGGAAGTGCCCGGCGGCGTTGATCAGGACGTCGACGGTGCCCAGCCGATCCCGCGCGGCTTCCACCAGGTCGGCCAGGCTCGCCTCGTCGGCGACATCGGCGGGGAAGGTGTGCAGCGACGGGTTCGGGGCGCCGGAGTCCCAGCGGGTGCGCCACTCGTCGAGCGTCTCCTGGTGCAGGTCGCTGGCGAGAACGGTGTCACCGTTGCGCAGGAACCGGTCGGTGATCTCGGAGCTGATGCCGCCGGCCGCCCCGGTGATCACGACGTTGCGTGCGGTGGTCATTGTGCTTCCTTCCGGTGGTGGGGTTGCGGCGTCACGCGGTCGCCAGCGGCGTGGTCATCGCCCCTCGCCGCCAGACGGCACGCGTCGCGAGGGTGTCGGAGATGACGCCGGTGGGGTCACCGTCCACCAGGAGCAGGTCGGCCCTGGCCCCTCGCCGGATCACACCGCGGTCCTCGAGTCCGAAGACCCGAGCGGGATGGGACGTCGCGGCGCGCAACGCCTCGACGTTCGACAGGCCCGCCTCGACGAGGAGCTGCAGCTCGTGGTGCAGGCTCGCGCCCTGGGCCAGCCCGCCGTGCTTCTCCTCGGCTCGCGCCGCGTCGGTCCCGGCGATGATCAGCACGCCGGCGCGGTAGAGCGCTTGCACCGTCTGCCGGGAGAACCGGTAGTCCCCTTCGGGGTAGGTGCTGAAGGAGCTGCGCAGCGCTCGCAGCCATTCCTCGCTCAGGCGCGAGGAGACGCGGCTGTCGGCCGCCAGGTCCTCGCCGGTGGTGCCCGTGATGGACCGGTTCAGCACCAGGCAGGGGATGACGAACACGCCGGCCCGTGCGATGGCCTCGACGATCTCGTCGGTCGGCGCCCGGTCGAGGAAGAGGTGGGCCAGCCCGTCGGCGCCGGCCCGCAGCATCGCCACCGTCGCGTCGTAGGTGAGCGCGTGGGCGACGACGAGCTTGCCGTGGCCATGAGCTTCCCGGACCGCGGCGGCGAACACGTCCTCGCCGAGCTCCGGCAGACCGGGCGCGTTCAGCACCGTGCCTTCCTCCGCCAGGAGCTTGATGAAGTCGGAACCTTCCCGCACTCGCTGGGCGATGAACGCCGGGAGCTCGTCGGGGTTCGCGAGGCCGGGCATGGGTGCCGCTTCGGGATGATGACCGCCATCCGGTCCGATGAGCTTCTCCATCGGGACGAACAGCTCGTTCGGGTGCCCGCAGACGGCGGTGAGCGGGAGACCCGCCGACCTGATGTCGGCCAGCCGGTCGTCACCGGCGATCCGGGCGCGGTCCTCCTGGCTGCGCGGGGCTCCGCCCATCTCCACGACGGTGGTCACACCGAACCGCACCGCCTGGGCGAGGCCGTCGTCATCGGGGTGGACGTGGGCGTCGATGAGGCCCGGCAGCAGCGTTCCACCGGCACCGTCGACCACCGTCGCCTCCGCCGGCGGGGAACCGTTGCCGACGTCGGTGATCACCCCGTCCGAGACGGTCACCGTGGAGGCGTCGATGGCTGATTCGCCATCGAACACCTTCACGTTGCGGATGGCGTAGCTCCTGTGGGTCATGACGACGTGCCTCGACTTTCGGCTGAGACCGGGCGGACCAACTTGTGTATGACCATACACATTATGTGTTTGCTTGTACACATCGCTTCGCCGGCACGGGCGCGAGCACGCGTCGGCCGACGGGAGGCATGTGTAGACTCACGCCGTTGTGTCTGGCCATACACATATCTCGGGAGCTGTCACGAAACCCACGGAGGACAAGCAGCCGTCCCGGCCGCGGAACGCGGCCGGGACGCGGGAACAGCTCCTGAAGGCCGCTGCCGCGTTGTTCGCGCGCAACGGGTACGAGGCGACCACGGTGAGCCAGATCGCCCAGGCTGCCGGCTTCTCGGCGAACCTGGTGACCCGGTACTTCGGCGGCAAGGAGGGCTTGTTCCTCGCCGCGATGGAAACCCGGCTGAACCTGGAGTCGACGTTGCCGGGCAGCATCGACAGCCTCGGACAGCGGCTGGCCGATCGGATCGTCGACCGCTGGGAGCGGGAGGGCGACGCCGATCCCCTGCTGGCCCTGCTGCGCTCGGCCTCGTCCCGCCCGGCGGCACTGGGCGACTTCCTCGAGAAGGAAGCGACCGGACCGCTGACCAAGGCGCTGATGTCGTGGGGTTTCTCCGACCACCAGGCGGTCGACACGGCGAACGCGATCCAGTCCTTCATCGTCGGAACCGTCGTGACCCGCAGGATGCTGAACACGGGTGCGATCGCTGCCGCCACCGGCCCGCAGCTGCGCGTCTGGCTCGCCGACGTCCTGCAGCGTCTCGTCGACGAGGGCGCCACGGCCGAGTCACCTCGCCTCCCGCACCCGTCGGCGTCAAGCGACGCCCGGTGAACCGGTGACACCGAGCTCCGCCGCGAACTCACGCGCGTCCGCGATCGTGAGGTCGAGGTCGCGGGCCAGGGCGACGGTTCGCTCGACCAGCGGCAGGTTCCCGTCGGCGAGGACACCACGACGCAGGTGCAGGGTGTCCTCCAGTCCCGCCCTGGCGTTCCCGCCCAGGGCGAGACCGATCGCCGTCAGCTCGAGGTTGCTCCGCCCGATCGCGATCACCTGCCAGATCGCGTCCGCGGGCAGCCGGCGCACCATCATGAGCAGGTTGTCGGCCGTGGCCGCCATCCCGCCGCGCACGCCGAGGACGATCGAGAACTGAAGGCGCTCCGGCAGCAGGCCCTCGTCGCGCAGCCGCAGGCACGCCTCCAGGTGACCCGTGTCGTAGATCTCCAGCTCCGGCAGGACGCCGAGGTCGCGCATGCTCGCGGCGAGCCGCCTCACGCCGTCGGGCGGGTTCAGGAACTGGCTGGTGCCGAACGACATCGAGCACGGGTTCAGCGTGGCCATCCGCGGCCGGAGCTCGACGAGCCTGGCCCGTTCTTCGAACGGCACGTCGAGACCGACTCCGGTCGAGAGCTGGACGAGGATCGGGCTCCGCTCTGCGATCAGCTCCATCACGCGGCGCCCGATCCCGAGATCGGCGGTCGGCCGTTGCCGAGCGTCGCGCAGGTGGATGTGGGCCACGGCCGCACCGGCCACGTACGCCTCGGCGACGGCGTCGGCGATCTCCTCCGGCGTCGTCGGGAGAGACGGGTTGTCCGCTGTCGTGGCGACAGGTCCGGTGGGTGCGACGGTGATCGCGACTGGCATGACGGGGACTCCGGAGCTCATGAGAGGTGCGACTGCGGGCCGGCCTGTTCCGGGGAACCGCCGGACCTGAGCGGGTGGAAGTAGCTGGTCTCCATCAGCTCACTGGCCGCGAGCCCCTCCGGGGTCAACCTGATCGTGCCGCCGCTCTCCAGCAACCAAGCCAGGTAACCGCCTTCGACGTCCTCCGAAGGACCCCAGTGCGCGACGGCCTTGGGAATCCAGAACCCGAGCCCCGGTTCGGTGAGTCCTCCGTAGGGACCCGGTCCGCGGAAGTAGAACACCAGCTCGTCGTAGTCGGCGTTGTGGTGCTGGGGCGGGCGTCCGCCGGGGCGGGCGCTCATCGTGTACAGGAGGAGGTCCTTGGTCGGGGTCTCGGCGAAGTGGGACGGCGGGCCGCCGAGGGGCAGGTAGGTGACCGGCTGCACCTCCGCCAGGTTGACCTTCCAGACCGGCGCCTGCCCGGAGACGATCGCCGTCAACGCCAGCGGGTCCTCGGGCATGGTGAACCGCGTGATCCCGTCCGCTGCTCTGATCAGCAGGGTCGTCTCGCCGCTCGCATCAGACGTGCGCGTCGCGTCCGGGCGGCTGACGGACCGCGCGGGGTTGATCATCCCGGGGACCGCCTGCGGGTTCAGCGCGATCGCCTCGGGGGTCTCGATGATGACCCGCAGAGCCGAGGTGGTGGTGGGGACCACCCGGTAGGACGCCGCCCGCGGGAGGAACACGAAGTCACCGGGCTTCGCCGTCAGGGTGCCCCAGTCGGTCACGTAGTCGAACTCGCCCTCCTGGACGAAGTGCACTTCGTCGTACTCGGCGTTGCGCCACACGAAGGGGGTCGGCTCAGTTCGCGCCGACACCGCGAGCGTCAGCTCATTTCGCGAGCGGGCGAAAACCGTGGGCAGTTCGGCGGAGTCCGTCGCGTCCAGCGCCTTGATCGCAGTGAGGTCGATGCGGCGGGGAGCGTGCGCTCCGGTGACTTCGGTGTACGCGATGATGGGATGCGGCCGCTGCGTGACCACAGCATCGCCGAGAAAACCCTCTCGGGTCCAGCTGTGGGGGTAGCTTCCACCGGCCATGTCGTCCTCACTCCCCTGTCCGACTTCGTTGACGAATCTATGCCGATCAATCACTTGATACGCCCACGAATTCCATTTGAGCGATAGGAATCGGCCGCCCGGCGATCGGCGGGCAGCGATGCCGCCCGGACCCCGGGTCACCACGCGGACCTCCGGGACATCGCCGAACAGCGATGACCGCGCGCCGAATGCGTATTTCCCAACCGGTCGATCCGGCCTCATATTCAGCGTGTCGTGCACGGAGAACCGACCACCGCACCGCACGAAACCCATCGATGAGGACCCGCATGAAGATCATCTGCCTCGAGGAGCACGTCTCCACCCCGGCTCTGGCCCAGGCGTGGACCGCGCGCTCGCGGGCATTCGGCGGCGAACACCTGCTCGACAAGCTCGCCGACCTGTCCGAGCGGCGCTTGGCCGACATGGACGACGCGGGCGTGGACGTGCAGGTGTTGTCGCTGACAGGGCCCGGGCTCGAGGCGTTGCCGGCCGACGAGGCCGTCCGGCTGGCTCACGACGCCAACGACCGGATCGCGGCTGCGATCGCCCGGCACCCCGAGCGGCTGCAGGGTTTCGTCAGCCTGCCCACGCCGGACCCCGCGGCCGCCGCGGCCGAGTTGCGGCGTGGTGTGGAGGACATGGGGTTCCGCGGCGGCTTCATGTTCGGCCGCGTCGGCGACCGCAACGTCGACCACCCCGCGTTCGACGAGCTGTGGGAGACGGCGGTAGCGCTGCGGTCTCCCATCTACCTCCACCCGGCTGAGCCTCCGCACTCCGTCAAGCAGGCCTACTACGCGGGACTCGGGACCGACGAGGCCGACTTCATGTTCGCCGGGGGCGGCATCGGCTGGCACTACGAGACGGGCGTCCAGCTGTTGCGCCTGATCTACGGGCGGGTCTTCGACCGGTATCCGGACCTGCAGATCATCGTGGGGCACTGGGGCGAGGTCGTGCTGTTCTACGCCGAGCGCCTCGCACTGCTGGACCGGTCGATGCGACCACCACTCGATCGCTCGGTGATGGACTACCTGCGGGAGAACGTCCACTACACGCCGAGCGGGATGTTCTCGCCGCGCTATCTCAAGTGGACGATTGACCTCGTCGGGATCGACCGGATCATGTTCTCCACCGACTACCCCTACATCCCCACGGTCGGCGGCGCCGCACGGGCGTTCCTCGAGGATCCGCACCTCGGTGAAGAGGATCGCCACAAGATCGCGCACGGGAACTGGGAGAGGCTCACCAGCCGGGTCGCGGGACGAGCCGCAGCCGGCAGCGGTTCACCCTGAACACCGTGTGCTCATGGCCCAGCGGGGCCTCGGAACGATAGCCACGGCCCGTCCGAGTCCGGTGAACGCGCCGCAACTGATGGCCGTTTCGCCCGATCATGCGACGAGACGCGCAGGGCGCTGCCTCGTTTTCTCGTCATCAGCAAGACGATGGCCAAGACGTGCCCTGCTGCCCATGTCACCACGAAATCCGGAGAGTCGAATGTCTCGTCCACTTCTTCCCGCGCGTGAAACGCCGGCACCTCCTGGCGTGGAGATCTCGGCGATTCCCAGGGTGCGGTTGCCGGGACCGGTGCAGACGCTGTGGTCCTTCGCCAGGCCTGACGAGTTCTTCGAGCGCATGACCGCTCGTCACGGCCGGACGTTCGAGATGAGCTGGTACCCGTTCGGCCGCACCATCGTGACCAGCGATCAGCGTGTCGTCCGTGATCTGTTCACACGGTACGGCGACAGCGGCCCCATCGGTATGAGGACGATCCCCGGCAACCTGGCGCACATGCTCGGGCAGCATCCCATCAACACCACCGATGGCGCCGCCCACGTTGCCGCGCGGCGAAAGCAGCTTGCGTTCTTCAAGCAGATGCTGCTGTCCGCGCGCATCGGCGAAGATCGGCTGCGCGACTCGCTCGACCGCGCGCTCTCCGCGAAGCCCGAGCGAGAGCCGTTCTCCTTCCGCGATCTCATCGAGGTCGTCGTGCTGGAGGCGCTGCTCGGTGACGGGCTGGACGTGCGCCCCGGCCCGGAGCGCGACCAGCTGGTTGCCGCTGGGCACAGTTGGGTGAGCTCCGGCGTCCACCCGCTCCTGCTGGACAGCAACGCCGAGCGGATCGCCGGCCGGTTCTCCCGCGCCAGGGCGAGGTTCACCTCCGCGGAGGCGGACCTCGACCGGTTGCTGCATGCCGAAGTGCTGCGACATGAGGACTGCGGCAACAACGGAACAACTCGCTGTGTGATCCGCATGGCGCTGGACGAGACGGCGGACTGGATGCCCGAAGATCCAGTCGGGGCCACCGTTTCCTACCTCAAGGCGGTGATCCTCGGCGGCTACTACACGACCGGGGCGACAACGGCCTGGACGCTGCTCCTCCTCCTGCGCACTCCGCCGGCGCTCGCGGCCGTCCGCGAAGAACTCGCGGCCGGCTCGACGACTCTGCTCGAAGGTGCGGTGCGGGAGTCGTTGAGGCTCTGCCCACCCGACCAGCTGGCGGTGGTGCGAGTGACCAACTCGGAGTGCGAGCTCGGCCCCCACCGCTTTCCCGCGAACGTCACCATCGCGGTCAACGCGCGGACCCTGCACCTCGACGAGTCGATCTACGAAGCACCCCGCGAGTTCCGGCCCGACCGGTTCGTCGGTCGCAAGCGGCCCGCACACGAGTGGCTGCCCTTCGGCGGCGGCATCAGGCGTTGCCTCGGTGAGGCGCTGGGGATCGAGCGCAGCGTTTCCATCCTCGCCGCGGTGTTGTCCCGCTTCACCCTTCAGCCGGTGCACGCTGAGCTCGAGCCCACCAGGTGGCACGGCTTCGTCCACTCGCCCAAGTACGGTGCGGAGGTCATGCGGGTCTGAAACCCCCTGTGGACCGCAGTGTACTCACCCGCGTCCATGCCACCGGATGATCTCCAGCGCCACTCCGACCCGCAAGACGTTGTCCGCCAAGGGGATCGGGCGGAGTTCGTCGGCGCGAGCCAATCGGCGAACCACGGTGTTGCGGTGGGTGAACAGGCGGCTGGCGGCTCTGGAGGCGTTGCACTCCTCGGCGATGTAGGTCCGGACGGCGTCGAGGATGTCGGCCGAGGCGTGTTCCAGGTCGCCGAGGCTGCGCCTGACGAACTGCTCGGCTCGCTCCGGCTCGTGCGTGACGAGAGAAACGAGTTCGATCTCGTCGTGGGTGGCGACCTGCTGCGACGCGGAGAACTGGGCGAGCATCCGTTGAGTGGTGAGCGCTTCCCAATGGCTCCGCCTGAACCCGTCGAGCCCGGCCCCGCGGGACCCCAGGGCGATGCGCACGGACGGCGCGATGACAGAGGCGATCCCGGCGATGTCAGGAACTCGGGGAAGCCACAGCCAGCGGGTCGCCGAGTCCGCGACCACGGTCAGCGGACGGGGTTCCCGGAGTCCCCGGTCAGAGCTTCCGCCGCCCGGTCGAGCTCGGCGAGGTCGGACGACCGGTCGTCGCTCCACACGATCGCGGCGGTGTGGTCGCCTGCCAAGCGGTATCCGAGCCGTGCCTCCGCACGCCGTTGGGGGATGGGCGAACCGTCCAGCAGCAACGCGACGACCTCGCGACGTTCGGCATGGGTGCCACTGGTCAGATGCGCGCGCTCGCGCTGCATCTGCGCGGAGATGGCGCCGACCGTGTCGTCGACGAACGTCGCGATCGACCGGTACGAGAAGTCGAGCAGCTCGCGCAGTTCTCCCGGGTCCGAGGTCAGGGAGAACGCGATGCCCGTCCACCGTTGGAGCGCAATGCTCTGACCGACGCGGTAGGCGTCCAGCGACGACTCGTTCAGGCCCCGGCGGACCAGGTCGCGGGCCACGTCGACGAGCTCGTCCGCCAGGTTGGCGGCCACCCAGGCTCCCGGATCGCGGACGTTCGAGGCCGCCCACTGCACGAGATTGGACCGGATCGTGCGCTTGGCCGAGGCCGCCAGCACCGGATCGACCGCGACCGGCGCCATGTTCGGTCCTCGCAGGACCGCCTCGCCGAGCTCGTCCAACCACTCCTCGCGCTGGTCGAGAGCTATTTCCGCTCCCGCACGAACGAGAGCTCGGATGCGGGCCTGTGGCAACGTCCAAGACACGCACGGACTCTAACGCCGTACGTGCGCACACAACGCACCAATCTGGCGTTGAACAGGTGCATTTTGACCTGTCATGGACGTGCCGGTGTTCGACACGATGGCTCTATCCCGTTGATCACCAGGCCAGGAGCTAGACCCCATGACCGCTGTTCCCGCGAGGTCCGAACACCCTGCGAGCGCCACCAGGCCTCCCACTCGCATCTCCCGGCGCAGCAAAGGGTTGCGGGCTCTGCTCAGCGCCCAGCCGTACCTCGCGGAGATGTGCCGAGCCCGAAAGGTGTGGGAGCTGCTCGTCGGCCCAGTCCTGGCAGGTGCTCTCGTCGGGCTCACTGCCGGTGTCAGCACGACGGCCTACGTGTTCGCCACCGCGGTGTCGACGCTCGGCGGTCTCCCCGCGGGCGCTCAGCACCGGACGTGGTCCGGTGCACTCGCCCGTGGCGGTGTCACCAGAACCTTGTGGGCATCGGCGGTGATCGGCACGCACCTGACCGCGAACGACACCGCGATCGCTCCTCTGCCCGACCCCGTCACGTGGTACCTCGTGCTGGGTTCGGTTCCCGCGTGCATCACCGCGGTGGCGGTGTGGTTCGTCGCCGCTCGCGGACGCCGCCACGCCCAGCCGCGGGCGCTCCCACCTCCACCGGTCGCAGGCGCTCGCCTCGGCCACTCCCCTCCCGTCACCGGCAAGGCGGTCATCGTGAACGAGTCAGTCCTTCCCGGCGCATCGCCGGCCGAGCCGGTGGCGAGTTCCCGGCTCAGGCACGACGTTGTCCTGCACGGGGCGACCGGGTTCGTCGGACGCCTCACCGCGAAGCACCTGGCCTCCGCGGCGCCCGGCGCCGACATCGCGCTCGCGGGACGGGACGAGGACAAACTCCTGGCCTTGCGGGACGAGCTCGGCGTTCGGCGGCCCGTGATCGCGCTGGACCTCGGCGATGGCGACGCGGTCGAGGAACTGGCGACGTCCACCCGCGCGGTCGCGTCCACCGTCGGACGCCACGGCCTGCCGCTTGCCCTCGCCTGCGCCCGGCAGGGCACCTCCTACGCCGATCTGAGCGGCGAGGTCCCGTTCGTCAGGCGCAGCATCGCCGAACTGCACGACATCGCCGTCGAGACGGGCGCCCGCATCGTCCACGCATGCGGCTTCGAGGCGATCCCCTCCGACATCGGGACCTTCCTGCTCGCCGACCGGGCGCGCGCCGACGACGAGGGCGGCCTGACCGACACGGTACTCATCCTCGAATCCTTCAAGGGTGGCATGAGCGCGGGAAACTTGGACTCCAACCACGCACTCGCCGCCGCACTCGAGGCCGACCCCGCGCTCCGCGACGCGATCGCGGATCCGTGGGCACTCGCCGCGACCCCGAGAAAAACGTCTACATGGGACGAAGATCCCCGGGCCGTCTTCAAAGACCGCCTGACCGGCCGCTGGCTCGCCCCCGCCCTCGGCGGTCCCTTCAACAGCAGGCTGGTGCGCCGCAGCGACTCGCTCACCCCGGGCGGGTACGGCGAGCACTTCCGCTACCGCGAAGGCATGGGTGTCGGCACGTCGCCGGTCGCGTACCCCAAGGCCGTCTTGGTCAAGTCCGGCCTGTCGCTGATGAAGTTCCTCCTCACCTCGCGATCCGCCCGACCCGTCATGACCAGGATCCTGCCGCCCGGCTCCGGCCCGTCGGAAGAACTCCAGCGCAACGGCCACTTCCGGGTCGCCGTCCACACCCGCACCTCCACCGGCGCGCGATACACCGCCACCGTCGCGGCGAAGGCCGATCCGGGCTACGCGGCGACTTCGACCATGCTGGGTCAAAGCGCGTTGTCGCTGGCCACCGACCGCCTCACGGCACGCGGCGGCGTGCTCACACCGTCCGTCGCGATGGGTCATCACCTCGTCAACCGGCTTTCCGCACAGGGATTCGAGATCTCGGTCGAGCGGGAACGAGCGGACGCCGACGACCTGTGAGGCGCTTCGCCACGAAGACAACAGGTCCCGGCATCACAAGACCGTGCCCGATGGCCACCCGACAGGCAGCGCACTCATCCCCGGGCCAGGCACGTCCACCTCAGGAGTCGGTGGGCAGGTCCCTGATGAGCCAGCCTGGGGAGTCGAGCCGCCCCACGTTGTCGCCCAGCAGCCGGCGCAGTGCGTCCTCGACGGTGTTCAGCGTGTCGGCGCCGACCTGCTTCTCCCACTGCTCGCGCATGTTGTCGAAGATCTCCTGACCTTCACGCCTCATGGCCAGCCCGCGTTCGGTGACGAGCAGGCGCATCCGGCGGCGGTCGACCGGGTCGGGCTCACGACTCACGAACCCGCGCTTCTCCAGGACGGCGACCATCTTCGCGGCGGACTGCTTGGTGATGAACAGCCGCCGGCCCAGTTCGGAGACGCTGTCGGCGCCCGCCAAGATCGCCGTGAGCGCGAAGTCGTGCACCGTGCGGACGTCCTCGTAGCCACGCCTGGCCAGCTCGTCGGTGGCGCGGTCAGCCAGGTTGCGGAACCCGCCGAGCAGGAGCAGAGCGAGGTCGGCGCCGGATCGAGACACGGGGGAAGTCTAGCAAGCACCCTTGACATCGACAGCCTGGCTGTCTAAATTTCGACAGCCAGGCTGTCCAACTTGAGGAGCCGATCGTGCCTGTCATCTCCCCCGCCGGTGCCACCATCCCGGAGGTCACCCACCACGTGGCTGCCGTGAACGGCACTCGGTTGCACTACGTCTCGGCCGGAACCGGCGGCTCTCCGGTGCTGCTGGTGCACGGGTGGCCCGAGACGTGGTGGGCGTTCCGCAAGCTGATCCCCCTTCTCGCGCGGAGCCACCGGGTCTTCGCCGTCGACCTGCGCGGGTTCGGCGACTCCGACACCGCGGGCGACGGCATCGACGCGGCCACCTACGTCGAAGACCTGCACCGGCTGATCGAGCACCTCGGCGTCGGACCGGTTCACCTCTCCTGCCAGGACATCAGCGGGAACACCGGCTTCCGGCTCGCCGCCACGCACCCGGCCGACGTGCTCAGCCTGACCGCGGTGGAGACGACGCTGATCGGTTTCGGCCTGGAGGCACTGGCCGACGTCAACAACGGCGGCTCGTGGCACGTCGGTTTTCTCGGCGCCCCGGGGATTCCCGAGCGGTTCCTGCCCGGCATCGAACGGCGGATGATCGCCGACTGGGCCTACCCCGTGATGACGGCGGCGGAAGGAGCCGTCACCGAAGCCGACCTCGACGAGTTCATCCGCACCTACGCCCGCACCGACGGCTGGAGCGGCACCGCTGTCCTCTACCGGGAGATCTTCACCGACAAGGGCACGACCAAGGCGCTGGCGGCATCGAGCCCTCTGTCCGTTCCGGTCCTCACCGTCGACGCCTTCGGCGGCTCGCTCACGGAGCAGACCTTCCGCGGTGTCGCCACTTCGGAGGTCACTTCGTTGCGGCTGCCGGAGGCCGGCCACCTCGTCGCCCAGGAAGCGCCGGACGAGCTCGCGGCAGCCATGCTGGAGTTCATGGCGCGCGCCGACCTACCCGCCGTTGCGCCCAGCAGCTGAGCAACGTTCCTGCACCGCGCTCCGCGGCTGACCCCCGTCGAACAGGAGAAGCAGGTCGAGATTCGCCTCGGCCTGCCTCTCCGCTTTCCGGCGCGCTCCTCCGGCCTCTCCGCCGCCACGCGCCGGACCGGCAACCGTCAGATGTGCCGCAACGGGGGGCCGAACCAAGCCCGCAACGCCGCGACGAGCTCACCGGACTCGGTGCCTGCCCACGCCACATAGCCGTCAGGCCGGACCAGACCAGGATCGCGTCACCTCGACAAGTGGTGCAGCGCAGCAGGCGCCGACGGCCTCAAGGCCGAACGATCCACTGTGGACGATCCAGCTCCGCCGGAGCGTCCGAGGCATTCCCCGTCAACGGTGTCGCGCTGGCGTGGCACCACGACGGCGGAACCTCGGCGGCAAGGTCGCGCCGCCCACGATCCACCTGGGACGACTCAGGCGTTCGCCCCTTCGAGGATGGCGGCCGAGGTCGTGAACACCTGAAGGACCTCGGCGGCGACGGCGTCGAGGTCCATCGCGGCTTCGCCCCCAACACCCAGCAGTGCCGCCACGGCAGCCGCGAGGACATCCTCGGGCGGCATGGTGGTGTCAGGGCTGACGTGCTTGCGCACCTGGATTTCCAGGTGCCCGAGAGTAAGGCTCTGCAACGCGTACGCCTGGTCACCCAGCTCCCAGTCCGTGCGAACCAGGCCGTGCCGGCGCCAGATCGGCAGAAGAGCCTTGATCAGGGCCGGCGCCCCGTGGTGCTTGACCAGCTCCTGACTGCGGGGATGGTCGACGACGAGGCCGAGCACGTCGGCGTCGTTCGCCTGCAGAGCCCGGACCAGGGGCCTTTCGAGCGCGGACCGGACGAGGTACGGACAGAGCCGGTGCGGCAGGGTGAGCTCGAGGTTCCGCGTCGCCGCCTCGCGGAAGCCGTTGATGAGCGTGAGGACGTCGCGGGTGAGCAGTTCGAGGAAGACGTCTTCCTTCGTGCTCCAGTACAGGTAAACCGTGCCCTTACCGACGTGCGCGCGTTCCGCGATGTCGGCGATGGTCACTCCGCGGAAGCCGCGCTTCAGAAGGAGCTCCTCGGCGGAACCGAGGATACGCGCGACCTTGTCCGCACTCCGTCCCGTACGCGTCGCCATGTGTCGTCAACTCCGATTCCGCCCGATGCCAGACGTATCTCGCGGCGCTCCACGCAAGCGACGCCCTGGCGTGGCACGTCTTACCACATTCGTAGCTCCCGACTGATCAGCCCACCACGCTCCGATAGTGACCCACAACACTAACTGACTAGATGACGCACGTGGTCAGTTAGTCATACGATCGTGGCATGACTTCCTCCCACGGCTCCCGCAAGGCCCTCGTCGTCGGCCTCGGGATCAGCGGCATCTCCGCAGCCATCGCGCTGAGGAAGGCGGGCTGGACTCCAGTCGTGATCGAAAGGGCGCCGGGCCGGCGGAGGGGCGGTTACTTCATCGGCCTGTTCGGCGTGGGGCGCAACGCGGCGCAACGGTTGGGGATCTCGCACGGGCTCGAAGACCGCACCCCGGCGAACGGGATCACCTACCAGCTGGACCGGAAGGGCAACAAGCGGCCGACCACGGGGTTCTCGGACCAGCCTGGAGGCCCGGCGCTCATGGTGCGAGGCGATGTGGAGCAGGCGGCGTTCGCCGCGCTGGATCCAGGCGTCGAGATCCGCTACTCGACCGTCCCCGTCGTGATCCACCAGCATGCCCGCGGTGTCGAGGTCGTCACCCGCAACGCGGTGGACGGGACGGAGCACACCGAGCGCTTCGACCTCGTGATCGGGGCGGACGGCCTGCGCTCCACCGTGCGCAAGCTGGTGTTCGGGCCGGATGAGGACTACCTGCGCCGGCTGAACTACATGATCGCGGCCTACCAGCTCCCGGGGAACCTTCCCGGTCTCGCGCAGGGTGAAGGGGCGACCCTGGCCGAGCCCGGCCGCTCCTTCTGGCTGTTCCCGTTCACGGACCAGCCGCCGGCCGCGCTGTTCTCCTACCGGACCACCGACGTCGACGCGGAGTTCGCGGTCCCGGCGGCTCAACGCATCCGCGAGGTCTACGGGCCGGAGCCCCTGGGGGCGACGCTGGAACAGGCCGTGCGGTTCCTGGAAGACACCGACCAGTACCTGTTCGACTCGGTCGAACAGGTGCACCTCGACTCCTGGCATCGCGGCCGCGTCGTGCTCGTCGGCGACTCGGCGTGGTGCGTCACCCTCTACGCGGGCATGGGCGTGTCCAACGGGATCGCCGGCGCGGAGCTCCTCGGGACGATGCTCACCCGCTACCCGGAAGATCCGGGGAGAGCGCTGGTCGAGTGGGAGAAGACGACACGTCCCTACGTGGAGTACTTCCAGACCTTCGCATCGCGCGGTCGGTTGATCTTCACTCCGGCCAACCGGCCGGAGACCGCACTCCGCTCGGCGATGCTGCGCCTGGCGCGCTCACCGCTGGCCGGCACGGTGCAGCGGCTGGTCGGTGTGAACGGCAAAGCATTCGCGATGCGCAACACCGACCTCGAGGAGGCCGCCCACCTGATCAAGCGCTGAACCCGGAGTTCCCGTGGGCGGAAGCCGACTTGGCGAGTGCGCGGGGAAACACATCATCGAGACAGATCGATCTGTTGAGGAGATTGACGAATGACGGTGACCGGGCGGCATCGGTACGCTTTCCCGCTCTCGCGCTCCTGTCCGTTCGCTCCGCCGCCGGAGTACCGCGAGATCCGCGAGGAACACGGAGTGGTCAAGGTCGACCTGCCGTTCGGCGGGTGGGCCTGGGTCGTGTCCCGCCACGAGGACGTGCGGCGGGTGCTGGCCGACCGCCGGTTCAGCTCGAACCGCCTGCACCCCGACTTCCCCGTCATCGCACCAGGTGGGCTGTCCGACGAGAAGTCCATGATCATGATGGATCCGCCGGAGCACGGACACGCTCGGCGCGCCGTGCTCGGCGACTTCACGGTTCGCCGCGTGGACCTGCTGCGGCCGCAGATCCAGCAAATCGTCGACGAGCACGTGGCCGCTCTGCTGGCCGGACCGAAACCGGCCGACCTCGTCCGCGCGCTGGCGTTGCCGGTGCCGTCCCTGGTCATCTGCGACGTCCTCGGCGTTCCCCATGCCGACCAGGACTTGTTCCAGCGCAACTCGGCGAAGTTCCTGCTGCGGGAAACACCGCCAGAGGAACGGGTAGCCGCATTCGGTGCGATCAGCTCGTACCTGGACGAGCTGATCGGCGCGAAGGAGACCAACCCGGACGAACAGCTGCTCAGCCGCCAGATCCAGCGGCGCAGGACCGATGGCGGCTACCGACGTGAGTCATTGGTCGCGGAAGCGTTGCTGCTCCTGGTCGCCGGACACGAGACAACCGCGAACATGATCGCGCTCGGCACTCTGGCCCTGCTGGAGAACCCCGACCAGCTCGCCACGATCGTCGCTGATCCGGCCAAGACACCTGGTGCTGTCGAGGAGCTGCTGCGATACCTCACCATCGTCGACATAGCGGTGACGCGGCTGTGCGTCGAGGACTCCGAGATCGGCGGCGTGACGATCCGCGCGGGCGAAGGCGTGCTGGTTCTGGGCCACGCCGCCAACAGAGACCCCGCGGTGTTCGACCACCCGGACGACTTGGACCTCGAACGCGGCGCCCGCCACCACGTCGCCTTCGGCTACGGCCCTCACCAGTGCCTGGGCCAGAACCTCGCCAGAGCGGAGCTCGAGATCGTCTTCGACACCCTGTTCCGCCGGGTTCCCACACTGGCACTGGCCAAGCCGGTCACAAACGAGACGCTCAAGAACGACGCGGCCGTCTTCGGCCTCCACGAACTCATGGTCACCTGGTAGCAGACGACACCCGCGCACCGCCTTCGCGACCGGCTCGATCCCATCGCGACCACACTGGACGATCGTCCGACAGGAGCTGTTCATGCCCCCCGTAGACCATGACCAGATGGCGGAGAGCGAGATGCGTGCGGCGCTTTTCGACCGCTATGGCCCGCCATCGGTGCTGTATGAGGCGAAGGTGCCCATCCCGCGCCACACATCGAAAGAGATCAGGGTGCGCGTGCACGCCACGACCGTCAACGGTGGCGAGCTCGCCGCTCGCGCCGGAGGCCTGAGGCTGTTGATGGGGCGCCGGTTCCCCAAGGCCATCGGCATGGACTTCGTGGGCGAGGTCGTGGATGTCGGCAGCTCGGTCACCGATGTCCGGAACGGCGAATTCGTGTGTGGCGTGCTGCCGCGCTCCACCGAGCTGGTCGGACGAAGGGGAAGTGCGGCGGAATACGTCACCGTCGAGCCGAAGCGGGTCACCCGGAAGCCGCGGAACCTGACGTCTGCCGAGACTGCTTCCATCCTGGGCGGGGGCACCACATCGATCACCGCGCTGCGCGATGTCGCTCATCTCCGGCCGGGTGAACGCCTGCTGGTCCGCGGAGCCAGCGGAGGTGTCGGGAGCATGGCCGTTCAGATCGGCAAGGCGTTCGGCGCGCACGTGACCGGCCTGGCCGGGAAGGCCAACCTGGACTTCGTGCGCGATCTGGGCGCTGACGAGGTCTTCGACTACCGCACGACGCAGCCTGGGCAGCTTGAACGCTTCGACGTCGTGCTGGACACCGTGGGCTCGGATCACGCCGCGTACCGCCGGTTGTTGACCCCAACCGGCCGCATGGTCGCCATCGCGTTCGACACATCGCACGTCGTCCGCAGCATCGGCTACCTGCTGACGTCCACTGTGCACGGTTCCAGGAGAGTCCGTTTCTTCAGCGGCAACCCACAACGCGAGTTGTTCACCGAACTCGTGCGGCTGGCCGAAGACGGCGAGGTGCGCCCGGTCGTGGACACCGTGCACCAGCTCTCGGACATCGCAGCGGCACACGCGGCGCTCGAAGCGGGCGGCGTCCGGGGAAAGCACGTCATCGAAGTCACGCCGGACCCGAGGTGACGATGAGGAACGGTGCCGCCACTCGTCCACCGTGACTGGCCACGGGTCCGTCGTCAGGAGCGACCGGGTGCGTCGAGCGGGCCGTGGTCGAACCAGTCGAACCACGCGCTGCCCTCGGTGACGTACATGCCGATCACCCGGCCGGTGAACCCGGTGGCGACCTCCGTGGACAGGTACCTGCCGTCGAGCTCGGCCAGCGGCTCGGGGTCCGTGCCGACGTGGAAGGCGACGAAGTCGGGTGCGGCGACGTGGAGGCCCGACCGCCTCTCCTCCCCCACCGACCACTTCCGGGCGGACCTGGTGCTGATCACGAGGACCACCGGGCCCGCCGGCACGGTGCGGGTGGCCACGACTTGGCGCAGGGGTCCGATGCGGGCGATCACGCTCGCCTGTCCGCCGGCCACCTCCAGGTCGTAGTGGTGGCCCTCGTCCAGGCGCACCGACAGGCCGGCGCGACCGGCGCCGTGGTCCAGCAGCACCGCGGTCCGGCTCTCGGGGTGCTGCTGGCGGCGGCCGGCGAAGGTGCAGCCCGGCTGGTCCAGCGTGCCGCCGGTGGCGTGCAGGGCGAGCCACCCCGGCCGCTCGGTCAGCGACCACGAGCCGTTCGGGCGCGACCGCGGCGAGATCAGCCGGGGCTCCAGCTCCGGCGCGTCGAAGTCGTCGCGCCGCGGTGCCGGCTCCTGCGGTCGCGGGGCGCCCGGCGCCCGCTCCCGCAGGTTGACGGGTCCGACGCGCGGCCAGCCGTCCTCCCACCGAACGGGGGTGAGGAACGTTTCCCGGCCCAGGACGTGGAACTTGGGGCTGTACCCGGCCGGGCGGGTGGCCAGCAGGACCATCCACCACTCGCCGTCCGGTGTGGTGACCAGGTCGGCGTGGCCGGTGCTCTGGATCGGGTGGTCGGTGCTGCGGTGCGACAGGATCGGGTTGGCCGGCGCCGGCTCCCACGGACCGCGCGGCGAACGGGCGCGCGCCATGGCCACGGTGTGGCCGCGTTCGGTGCCGCCCTCGGCGATCAGCAGGTACCACCACTCGCCGACGCGGTACAGGTGGGGCGCCTCCGGCCACTGCAACCCGGTGCCGGCCCAGGCGGGGAACGGGCCCTCCAGCACCTTCCCGCTCTCGGGATCGATGCGGGTGATCTGCACGCCGGAGTAGCTGGGGCCGTGGGCGCCGGCGAAGGCGCACCAGCAGTTGCCCTCGTCGTCCCAGGCCAGGTCGGGGTCGATGCCGGGCAGGTCCAGCCACAGCGGATCCGACCAAGGGCCTTCTGGCCGTTCGGCGATGACGAGGAAGTTGCCGCCTTGCGACACGTTCGTGGTGATCATCCAGAACCGGCCGCCGTGGTGCCGGATCGTGGGGGCGTAGATGCAGTCGGACGCCATGGCGTCGACCGGCAGCGGCAACTGCGCCGGGCGGTCGAGGACGTTGCCGATCTGCCGCCAGTGCACCAGGTCGCGGCTGTGGAAGATCGGCACGCCCGGGAAGTACTCGAAGCTGGAGCACACCAGGTAGTAGTCCTCGCCGACGCGGCACACGCTGGGATCGGGGTGGAACCCGGGGATCACGGGGTTGTCGTAGAACGGCGCGCCGGAGCTCGGTGAGTTCATGTTTTTCCCTGGTGTGCGGGGGCTTCAGCCCTTGAAGGCGCCTTCGAGGATCCCGGCGACCATGCGGCGGCCGACCAGGACGAACAGCACGACCAGCGGGACGGTGGCCAGGAACGAGCCGGACATGGCCAGGCCCAGGTCGACGTCGTAGCTGTTCTGCAGCGCCTTGATGGCGATCTGGGCGGTGTAGCGCTCGGGTGACTTGAGCACGATGAACGGCCACAGGAAGTCGTTCCACGCGGTGACGAACCCGAACAGGCCCAGGACGAACGCGGCCGGCCGCACGATCGGGAACGCGATGCGCCAGAACACCTGCCCGGTGCTCGCGCCGTCGATGCGGGCCGCCTGCATCAGCTCGTCGCTGATGGTGGCCGAGATGTGCTGGCGCATCCAGAAGATGCCGAACGCGCTGGCCAGGCCGGGCACGATCAGCGCCTGGAGGGTGTCGACCCAACCCAGCTCGGACATGATCAGGTACTGCGGGATGACCGAGAGCTGCGTCGGCACGGTCATGGTCAGCACCACCACCAGGAACAGCGCGTTGCGGCCGGGGAAGCGCAGTTTGGCGAAGGCGAACCCGGCCAGCGAGCACAGCACCGCCTGGCCGATGCCGATCGCCGTGGCCACGGCGAGGCTGTTGAGCAGCGCCTGCACGAACGGCACCGTCTCCATGACCAGGCCGGCGAGGTGGAGGAAGTTGCCGCCGGGCACGACCTCGGGCGGCATCCGCGTCGCGGTCGCGGTGTCCGTGGTGGCCACGATGAACATCCAGTACAGCGGGAACAGGCACGCGACAGTGGCCAGGACCAGCAGCAGGTACGTCCACCAGCGAACCCGGTCGAGGTGCCGGCGGCGCGGCGCGGTGGTCGTCATCGGTCCGCCTTGATCCGGGTGGACAGCAGGTAGTTGATCGCGGCGATCACCACGACCATCACGAACAGGGCGACGCCCACCGCCGAGCCGTAGCCGAACTCGAACTGCCCGAAGCCCTGTTCGTACAGGAACAGCGTCAACGTCTGGCACTGCCGCACCGCCCCGCACGTGAGCGGCGCACCCGAGGCGATCAGCAGCGGTTCGGTGAAGATCTGCAGGCCGCCGATGGTCGAGGTGACCACGGTGAAGATGATCACCGGTCGCAGCGAGGGCACGGTGATGTGGCGGAAGCGCTGCCACGGGCCCGCGCCGTCGATGGCCGCGGCCTCGAACACCGACCGGGGCACTGACTGGAGCGAGGCGAGGTAGAGCAGCGTGGTGTAGCCGAACCACCGCCACATCACCATCGTCGCGATCAGCAGGTGACTGCCCCAAGTGGACTGGACGAAGTCGATCGGCTCCACGCCGACGAAGCCGAGCAACCAGTTCAACAGGCCGTAGTCCCGGTCGAACAGTTGCACGAACACGATCGCCGTGGCCGCCACCGAGGTGATGTACGGGACCAGCACCGACATCCGGAAGAACAGCGCGAACCGCAACCGGGCGTGGTTGAGCACGTGCGCCAGCACCAGCGCGAGCAGGAGCTGCGGCACGGTGGACAGCGCCCAGATGCTCACGGTGTTGCCGGCGGCGTTCCAGAACCGCGGATCGCCGAACATCCGGACGAAGTTGTCGAAACCGATGAACACCTGGTCGCCGATGGGGTTCCAGTCGAACAGGGCCACGTAGAACGTGAAGGCGAACGGGAACAACCCGAACACCCCGAAGATGAGGAAGAACGGGGCGATGTAGGCGTACGCCGACAACCGCTCGCCCAAGCCCATCGTCTTGCGGGCCTTGGGCGGCGGTGGCGCCGTGTCGAGCGGAGGGGAGAGCGTGACGGTCACGGCAGTCACTCGCCGATGGCGGTCTTGATGTTGCGCAGCGCGTCGTCCCACGCCGTGGCCGGGTTCCCGCCGCTCTGCTCGACGTTGGTGATGGCGTTGAGGAACTCCTGGCCGATGGCCGCGCTGTCGGGGCCGATGTAGAACGGCTTGAGCCCGAGCAGCGAGTCGGTGTAGATCTTGCCGGTCGGCGCGCCGGAGAAGAACGGGTCCTTCTCGCCGGTGAGCTTCGAGTCCTGGTAGACCGAGGGTGTCGAGGGCAGCGCGCCGACCCGGGCGAAGTGCTCGAGCTGGCCCTGCGGCGACTGCATCTCCTTGACGTACTCCCAGGCGGCCTGCGGGTTCTTCGCGCGCTTGGGGATGGCCAGGTAGCTGCCGCCCCAGTTGCCGGAGCCGCCAGGGATCTTCGCGATGTCCCACTTGCCCTTGGTGTCAGGGGCGGTGCTGCGGATGCTGTTGAGCATCCACGACGGCGCGGACACGGCCGCGTACTGGCCCTGCGCCATGCCGGTGCTCCACGCGCTCTCGAACGAGGACTGCCCGGAGGTGATCCCCGCGGTGGCCGCCTTGATGCCGAGGTCGAACGCGGCCTTCACCTGCGGGTTGGTGTCGTAGACCAGCTTGCGGTCCGCGCTGTGGTACTTCTCCGAGACCTGGTTGACCGCCTGGTAGAAGACGCTCGTCGCCGCGTTGTCGGTGAACGCCTTGCCGGTGGCCTGCTTGTAGCGCTTGCCCGTCTCGATGAACGCGTCCCACGTCGGCCACAGCGCGCTCACGGCCTCCCGGTCGGTGGGCAGCCCGGCGGCGGCGAACAGGTCGGTCCGGTAAGCCACGGCCATGCCGCCCACGTCGGTCGGGATGCCCAGCACCTCGCCGTCCTTGGCGACGCTCTGCTTCCACACCCAGTCCAGGTAGTCGCCCTTGATCTCGTCGGCGCCGAGCGTCCTCAGGTCCACGAAGTTCTGCGGCTGCTCCACGAACTGCGGCAGGTTGTCGCCCTGGATGAGCACCAGGTCCGGCACCTTCCCGCCGGCCAGCGCCGTGGTCAGCGACTGGGCGGTCTCCGTTGAGGTGCCCACCTCGGTCAGCTTGATCCGGATGTCCGGGCGCTTCGCCTGGTACGCGTCGACGGTCAGCTTCTGGTTGATGGCGGAGAACGACCAGAACTCGAAGGACTTGCCGTCGCCTCCCCCGCCGCCTCCACCGCCGGGTGTGCAGGCAGTGAGAAGGGCCGAGATCGCGGCGGCGCGGAGCAGGAGCGAGCGGAGTTTCACGACGCTTCTCCAAAATGTGCGAGAACAAACGGCACGCCCCGGTGGGCCACCGCATGCGGGCGATCGCGTGAATCGGGTCGAGCTCCTGCCGCACCGTGCGGTCGAAACTCTCTGTCTCACCTCAGATTGTTAGCGTTCACGACAGTAAGCTGCGTCACAGTCTTCGTCAAGAACCGTTGTGACACTCGAAATCGCCCAACGGGCAAGTGCACCACGGTGGACTTTTGCCACACACTTTGTGAACGCGAACTATCCAAGGGTTTCGAAAAGTCTCCGGCTTCGAACAGTTCGACGGATTCGACGCAGACCTTCTGCTTCGGGCGCGGGAGTTCCGGCCGGCGTCGGTCTTTCCGATCCGGTATGTGAATTTCTTTCGAATTAAGCCCTCTTTCGGGCCGACTACTTGACCCGCGAGTAGGTAGTGGTCCAGACTCTGCCGCTGTAAGCATGGTCCACAGAGGACTCTCTCCACCAAGTCCTTGCCACCTGGGAAGAGCACACCATGTCCCTGAGGTCTCCCCTGTCCCGCCACGCCTTGGTCTTCGCCGCGGTGGTCGCCCTCACCACGTCCGGCTCGATCGCCGAGGCCGCCGAGAACCCCTACGAGCGCGGCCCGGCGCCGACCACCGCGAGCATCGAGGCCACCCGCGGCCCGTTCGCCACCAGCCAGGCCACGGTGTCGGCGGTGAGTGTGCGCGGCTTCGGCGGCGGCACGATCTACTACCCGACCAGCACCGCCGAGGGCACGTTCGGCGCCATCGCGGTCTCGCCCGGCTACACGGCCAGCCAGTCCAGCCTCTCGTGGCTCGGCCCGCGCCTGGCCTCACAGGGCTTCGTCATCTTCATCATCGACACCAACTCCCGGTACGACCAGCCCGCCTCGCGCGGCGACCAGCTGCTGGCCGCGCTGGACTACCTCACCACCAGCAGCTCCGTGCGGACCCGCATCGACTCATCGCGGCTGGGCGTCATGGGCCACTCGATGGGTGGCGGTGGCGCGCTGGAGGCCACCAAGGACCGGCCGAGCCTGCAGGCCTCCGTCCCGCTGACGGCCTGGAACACCACGAAGACGTGGTCGACCGTGCAGACGCCCACCCTGATCATCGGCGCCGAGGACGACTCGACCGCTCCGGTCTCGTCGCACTCCGAGCGGTTCTACACCGGCCTGCCGTCCACGTTGGACAAGGCCTACCTGGAGCTGGCGAACGCGAGCCACTTCGCGCCGAACAGCTCCAACACCACGATCGCGAAGTACAGCATCGCGTGGCTCAAGCGGTTCATCGACAACGACACCCGGTACGAGCAGTTCCTGTGCCCCGCGCCGCGGGGGACGGCGATCTCCGAGTACCGCGACACCTGCCCGCACTCCTGATCGTCCGGCGAGGCCGTTCGCGCTGTTCAGCAGCGTGAACGGCCTCGCCGTACCGTCGGCCCGCGCGAACGAGCCGAATCGCGCGGCAGGACGTCTGCGTCGACGACGTCCACTACGTTCCGACTCGTGGGCTGAAACCCTCGGCAGGGCAACCGTTCGCATCAGGTCGCAGCGCGTGAGCGTCAGTGCGCCCGACCACGGCAGGAACCCACGGGGCCTGCGGACTCATCGTCGGCCACACGTCGCGAGAACAACCTGTCCTCGCCGGAGTCCACCACGCATGGTGGTGCCCCGCCTGTCGCCCGGCAATCCGTTCAACGACATCGCCGAGGACGACATCGCCGAGCTGCATCCGGCGCCGGTTCGGGCTCTTGCCCAGGTGAAACTCTTCCACCTGCACGTGGTGTACGGCGGTGACGAGGATCTGGTGCGGGACTGCGATCGCTGTGACCTACGGCGTTCCTGCTCAACCGGCCCGGAGCAAACCTCGACGCGCGGGTCCGCGACGCCACCTCGGGGCCGGCCGACGTGATCGCGGCCGACGTGATCGCGGCCGACGTGATCGCGGCCGACGTGATCGCGGCCGACGTGATCGCGGCCGACGTGATCGCGGCCGACGTGATCGCGGTCGGCGCGATGGCGCTGGCCAACCCTGACCTGGTCCACCGGCTGCGCACCGGCGCTCCGCTGAGTCCAGCGGACCCGGAGACCTGAGCCGCACACCTTCTCCCGGTTGGGACAGGCCAGTCTGCGGCGACTTGACATTCGGCTTGAACCCTTACTTGGACGGCGTTGCCGCACACCCGGCCCGCCGCTCGTGACCTTGCGGTGGTGCTGCGGGGCCGATCGGGCCCCGCAGCACCCGGGATCACCGCTGGTTGGCGTCGGCCGACGACACCCGTTGCCGCACAGGCACCTCGGCTGACATGACCACCAGGGCCGCGGTGATCAAGACCAGGTTCTTGACCACGAACTCACCGGTCATGGTCAACAACAGTGGATTTCCCGTCTGGAACGCGACGGCCGGTTGCATGAGCAGCGTCAAGAACGTGCCGAACAGGTGGAGCACGACCAGCAGCGCCACCCAGCGCAACCGACGACCCACGACCAGGGCTATCCCCAACACCACCTCGACCGCCCCCAGCCCGACCACGACCACACCTCCGTCGAGCCAGGGGACGGTCCGGGTGACCAACTCGGCCACCGGTGTCGTGCCGGTCAACTTGAGGGCGCCGAACCACGCGAACACCAGGCCGAGCGACCCCCTGAGGAGGGGAATGCTCAACGGCCGCAACGCATTCGCACGCGCATCCAGACGGGACGAGATCTCGGTCATCCACATCACTTCCTTCGCGAGCGGGTCCTCGTCGACCCGCGTCGGAGTTCCATTCCCTCGCGGTCCACACCGGCGAAGGGAACTGGGAGCGCTCCCAGAACTGTAACGTTCAGGACACGGCATGTGAAGGACTCATTTCGCTCCGCTGCACCCAGCAGCCCGATCGCGGCACATGGGCGAACAGCGCAGAACCCCTGGCCCAGAAGAAGATTTAGCGGCTCTGGGATGAACGCGGGGTCGAGCAGTTCGGCGGGATGCAGCGCTCGGCGCGACCGGGTCGAGTGCGGGCTGCCGTCGGCGTCGAGCATGAGGGGCACCGGCCCCGCGAGGGCCGAAGGGCCTCACGAGCAGCCGCCGATCCGCTCCACGCACTCGGTCCACCTGGCCGCTTTATCGCCACTTTCCTGTCCCATGACCCGAATGGCAGATGCCGACCAGGTGGCACGACCTGACACTGACACCGATCTGGGAGCGCTCCCAGAAACGGGCGGAGACACCCGCGAGAGTCCATCGTCGATCAACGAAGATTTGGCGGTACACATGCTTCGCTTCTTTGCAGACGTCCCCGACCGACACCGCCGGGTCCCGGGGACCCCGGCAGTGGCACGGCCAGCCCGCGACAAGGCCGCCGCCTGGCGGGCGTTCACGGTCCTCGGCACCTGCCTGACCCTGTTGGCGGCCGTGCTGGTCACCTTCGGCGCGGGCAACGCCTCGGCGCACGGCGCGGTCAGCGACCCGCCGTCGCGCCACTACGGCTGCTACAACCGCTGGCCCAACGGTCCGTCGCAGCAGATGGCCACCGAAGACCCCATGTGCTACCAGGCGTGGCAGGCCGACCCGGCCGCGATGTACAACTGGAACGGCCTGTTCCGCGAAGGCGTCGCCGGCAACCACCAGGGAGCCATCCCCGACGGACAGCTGTGCAGCGGCGGACTGACCTTCAACGGTCGCTACGCCGCGATGGACAAGCCCGGCGCATGGGTCGGGCCGAACCGGCCCAGCCGGTTCACCCTCAACCTGAACGACACGTCCTCGCACGGCGCCGACTACATCCGCGTCTACGCCACCAAGCAGGGCTTCGACCCCAAGACCCAGGCCCTGAAGTGGAGCGACCTGGAGCTCGTCGGCCAGACGGGCAGGATCCCCACGGGCACCCGGACGCCCGTCGAGGTCAACGCGCCCGGCCGCACCGGCCACCACGTCCTGTACACGGTGTGGCAGGCCAGCCACCTCGACCAGAGCTACTACGCGTGCAGCGACGTGAACTTCACCGATGGCGGCACCACGACCACCCCGACCAGCACGACCACCACCACCACCACGACCGGCAACCCCTCGGCGGGCTGCTCGGCCAGCTTCCAGGTGATCTCGCAGTGGTCCGGTGGCTTCCAGGTCGAAGGGCGCGTGACCGCCGGCGCGACGGCGATCTCCGGCTGGGCGGTGAGCTGGGCGTTCTCCAACGGTGAGCGGATCAACTCCTCGTGGAACGCGGCCCTGACCACGAGCGGGTCCTCGGTCACCGCCCGCAACGCCGCTCACAACGGCGCCGTGGGCGCGGGCGCCAGCACCACGTTCGGTTTCGTCGCCTCCGGAACCGCGGCTCCCCCGACCCTCACCTGCACCGCGTCCTGATCGCGCACCGGTCCGCCCGCTGCCTCGACGGCAGCGGGCGGACCGGCTCGGTTCAACCAGCCTTGGGGGCTGAGATGCTCCTACCTGGCGAGTCCGGCCGCGGGCGCCCGTTCCAGCTCCCGGACATGTCGTGCTCGTTTGGTTTCGGGCACTGCGCTCGGTGGACGAGACCCTGTGCCGCTCGAAAAGTCGTCACCGGCTCAACCGAGCAGGCTGCTCACCAACCGGCGCGCGTACGCGGGCTCGAGCGGTCCGGGGCGGAACAGGATGCGGTACATCATCGGTGCCACCACGCTGTCGAGCACGGTCTCCACGTCCGGCACCGGCTCTCCCCGCTGCGTCGCCCTGGCGAGGATCACGTCGACCTGGTCGGCCGCGTACGCCGAGCACTGGCCGGCGTTGCTCCCGTCCGGGTCGCCCAGCAGCGCGTCGCGGATGTAGGCGCGGCCCGGCGGCGAGGACATCTCGTCGAGGAACTGCTCGGCCCACGCCTCCAGGTCGGCCGCAAGACCGCCCCGGTCCTCCGGCGGGGTCTCCGGGCGCAGCCGCTCCACCGCGACGTCGGAGAGCAGCTCACGCAGGTCGCCCCAGCGGCGGTAGATCGTCGACGGGGTGACGCCTGCGCGTGCCGCGATCTGGGGCACGGTCAGGGTCTCGCGCCCGCCTTCGGCCTCCAGGTCGCGGACGGCCTCGTGCACCGCCTGCTGAACCCTGGCGCTGCGGCCACCGGGGCGCACCATCGGCTTCCGACTCATCCTCTCACCTTAAAGCAAAAATCTTGCTTCAAGAGTCACGCCAACCTAAGCTCCCTAAAGCTAACTTTTAGCTTTAGGAGGTCTTGTGTCCGAGTACCGCTGGAACCGTCTGACCGCGCCGGAGCTGAGGGACCTGGCGGCCAGGAACGCGATCGTGTTGTTGCCCGTCGGGTCGACCGAGCAGCACGGCGCCCACCTGCCCACCGGGGTGGACGACTTCCTCGCCGCGGAGGTCTGCCTGCGGGCTGCCGCGGTGGCGAGTGAGCGCGTGCCGGTGGTCGTGGCCCCGTCGACGTGGTGCGGACTGGCCGAACACCACATGGCCTTCGGCGGCACGCTGACGTTGTCACTGTCCACTTTGCACGCATTGCTGCGGGACCTGTGCCGTTCGGTGCTGCGTGCCGGGTTCCGGCGCATCCTGCTCGTCAACGGCCACGGCGGCAACGCGACCGCCCTGCACGCGCTGGCCACCGAGCTGACCGCCGAGCTGGGCACAGTCATCGCTGTCACCAGCTACTTCACCGCCGGGGCGGCAGTGCTCGCGAGCACGCTGGAAACCCAGCGCCAGCTGATGCACGCCTGCGAGGGCGAGACGTCCATGATGCTGGCCGCGTTCCCGGAACTGGTGCGCCAGGAACTCGTGCCGCAGGCGGTCGGTCCCGCGATCGCGCTGCAGCCGGAGGACCCGGCGGCGGTGTACCACCCGACGCCGTTCGAGCGCGTCTCACCCTCGGGCGTCGCCGGGGACGCGCGCACCGCCACGGCCGTCAAGGGCGAGGCCCTCCTCGACGGGTGCGCGCGTGCCCTCACCGAGGAGCTCCTCAGGCTCCCGTGACCGTGACCCGTTGTTCGCAGGCATGTCCCACTCGCAGCAGGAGCGACTCGGCCAGCGGTCGTCCGAGCAGCTGCAGCCCGATGGGCAGGCCGGCCCGGTCGGCACCCACCGGCACCGTCAGCGCCGGCACGCCGGTGATGTTGGCGGGCGCCGACAACCGGACGTAGGCGTCGGACACGCTCTCCGTCACACCGTCCAGCCAGGTGACGGTCTCCTGTCCGACTGGAACAGCCGTCATCGGAACGGCGGGAGCAGCGAGCACGTCGACTTCTTCCAGCACGCGCAGCCACTCGCGCCGCAGGAGCGTGCGGGCCCGCCGGGCCCGCAGGTAGTCGCCGGCGGGCAGCAGCTCCCCGGCTTCGAGGAGCACGCGGACGTCGGCCGCGTACAGCTCGGGCGTCGTGCGCAGCGTCCGTTCATGGGAAGCGGTGGCCTCCGGGATCATCAGCCCCCACTGGATCGCCTGGACGTACCGCGTCATCGGCAGCTCCACCTCGACGAGGACGGCGCCCAACGACTCCACCCGTTCGATCGCCTGACGCACAACGGTTTCCACCTCGGGGTCCACGTGGTCGAAGTAGTAGTTGCACGGCACGCCCACGCGCAGCCCGGTCAGCTCTCCGTCCACAGTGGCCGGATTCCCGCCGGTCAGGGCGGGCAGGACGAGTGCGACGTCCTCGACCGTGCGGGCGAGTGGACCGACGTGGTCCAGCGACCAGGACAGCGCAACGACGCCGTCGCGCGGCACCAGGTCGTACGTCGGTTTGAGGCCGACGACCCCGTTCAACGCCGCGGGCACGCGGATGGAACCTCCGGTGTCGGTCCCCAGCGCGAAGGCCGCCGTGCCCGCCGCCACGGCGACGGCCGAGCCGCCACTGGAGCCCCCGGCGATCCGCCCGGCGTCGTGCGCGTTCGCGGTCTGCGGGGTGATCAGTCCGTAGGCGAACTCGTGCGTGTGGGTCTTGCCCACCAGCACCGCGCCGGCGTCGGCCAGGCGCGCCGCCACCGCGCTGTCGGCGTCCGCGCGGTGCCCGGCCCGGACCCGCGAGCTGCCGCTGGTCGGCAGGCCGGCGACGTCGATCATGTCCTTGAGGCCCATCGGCATGCCGTGCAGCGGACCGCGGAGCTCACCCGCGGCGATCTCCCGCTCGGCCCGGCGAGCCGCCGCCCGCGCCCGGTCCGCGGTCACGGCGACGTAGGCGTTGAGGCGGGGTTCGACCTCCTCCAGGCGCGCCAGCGCCGAGTCGAGGAGCTCGACAGGAGACAGCTCGCGGGACGCGACGGCGCGCGAGGCCGCGGCGAGGGTCAGCTCATGCGGTCGCATCGGTGTCTCCCTCACGGAACGGCGCCGTGTTCCCGAAATCCAGCTCCCGCAGCACGGAGACGACCGAGTGGACTTGGTCGGCCGTGGCTGCCACGAGGGCGTGGCGGTCGTCGGGCAGGGACAACCCGGCGCGGGTGGCCCAGCGCGCCGCTTCCCCAGGGGTGAGGACGGACATCAACACCTCCAAAAGCTAAGACTTTGCTTTAAGCGAGGTTAAGACCTACGGTGTCTTAAAGCAAACGAATCGCTTTAGCAGGAGGAGAGGTATGACCGTCCCGGAGTGGACCATCGGCGAGTTCACCGTACGGCGGGTGGACGAGGTGGTACTGCCGCCCGCCACCGGTCCCTGGCTGCTGCCGGGGGCGACCCCGGACGTCGTCCTCCGGCACGACTGGCTCCGGCCCGACTTCGCCGGGCACGACGGCGTCCTGCGCCTGGCCAGCCACAGTTTCGCCGTGTCGGCGGGCGGGCTGCGCATCCTCGTGGACACCGGGATCGGCAACGGCAAGCAGCGCGCGAACCCGGCGTGGCACGACCTGCGCACCGGCTACCTGGACCGGCTCGCCGAGGCGGGCTGCACGCCCGAGTCGGTCGACCTGGTCGTGCTCACCCACCTGCACACCGATCACGTGGGCTGGAACACGCGGGCGGTCGACGGCGCGTGGGTGCCCACGTTCCCGAACGCGCGTTACGTGACCTCTCGGGTGGAACGGGAATTCTGGGCCGGCTTCGCGATGGACGAACCGCGCCGGCAGATGTTCCGCGACTCGGTGCTGCCGGTCGAGGACACGGGCCTGCTCGACCTCGTCGACGTCGCGGCGGACGGCACCGAGGTGGCGCCAGGGGTGCGGCTGGTACCGACGCCCGGCCACACACCGGGACACGTCGCCGTGCGCCTGGACAGCGGCGGGCAGACGGCGCTGATCACCGGCGACTGCGTGCACCACCCGGTCCAGGTGCCGCGGCCGGACATCACCAGCTGCGTCGACATCGACCCGGCACTGGCGGAGCGCACCCGCCGCGACCTGCTCACCTCCCTCGCCGGGACCGCAACCCTGGTGCTGGGCACGCACTTTCCGCCACCGACGGCCGGACACGTCGTCGCGGACGGCGACAGCCTGCGCTGGACGCCGGTCGCGGCCCGCCACGGGTAGCCGGACCTGTGCGGTGGTCCGTCCGCGGCGCGGTCCGGTCGCTCGTGGCGGGGCGCGCTCGACGTGGCGATCGGGTTGGGTGCACCGCGAGGCCTCGGGACCGGAGTGCTCGTGTCCGTGGTCATCGGACTCGACCACCTGTCGCCGTGGTGGACAGCGCCCACCCGTGTGCGGGCCAGGCGAGCGTCGGGGTCGGTCCCGGACCGTCGCGCACGCGGATCGCCGCCCGTCCCGGCACCTGGTTCTGCGACGTGGGCCGCGCACTCGACCGCCGCCCCGGCCCACGCTGAGCACAGGTGGGAGTTCCAGGGCTGGAGACCAGAGCCGCACCAGGGCTCGGATCGACGCCCGGCTCGTCCTGCTCGGTCGATTCCGTTGCGATCGAGCGGACGCCCTTGCCGGGAGCCATGAGTGACCGCTCGCGCCGGGCGTGCGGAAGAGCCTCTCCAGTTCGATGCTTGACCGCCGTGCCCCGGCCCGCCGTGCCCCGGCCCCGGCAACAGGCTCCGCAGATGGCTGGAGACGACCGGGGGGCGGACAGGTCCAGCAGCTCGCCGCAGGCAGTTCGCCGAGCAGCCGCTCGTCACGCCGCCACGATCGCTGTCGTCACGTACGGCTGTTCTGCTGGGCGGCGTGCGCGGCGAGGTCATCGGCCAGCCCCTGCACGAGGCGCTGCAAGAAGCGCTGCGTGAACCAGCGCGACCACCACGACGTGGTGTACTGCCCCCGCCAGTGGATGAGGGTCCCACCGTCGGTGGGCTTCAGTTCGATTCGGGCCCGGTAGTCATGGATGATCGGCAGGAACTCTGCTTCGTAGGTGAACAAGGCCGGTTCCTGGAGTTCCGTGATCTGCTCCCGGCTGACGTTCTTGCCCTTGCGGAATGCCCGAACCGCTCCGACCTGATCACGGCCAGCCGGGTCGAGGTCCGCCGAGCGCTCTCGATCCAGCTCGCCCAGCGACGACCACCGCGGCCACGACTCGGCATCGACGAGTAGCGCCCAAACCGCTTCCCGGGGCGCTGCGGAGAAGGCAGACACGGCGTAGTGAAGCATGATGTCCTCTTGTTCATCGCGTGGTTGCGGGGTTCCTACTGGTCGGCGGCGGACGGCCGCAACGGATAGCGTTCCGATGGGCGGTAGCAGGGCCCGCCGACGAGTGACGACTGTTCCCGATCAGGCAGCCTCGTCGACACCGGCCGTGACGCCGATCTGGGCTGCACGCTGACCGCCGGGCGCACCACTGTCCTGAGTGGATGGACGTCGGTGGTGCGCGCACGGAGGCGGGGCCGCGAGGCTCGTGTTCCGAACCGGCAGAGTGGAGCCGGGTCTGCAACCGCCTCGAACGGTCCAGATCGCCGGGTGCCGACTGCGAGAAGAGCTGCGGCCGTCACCGCCGTGCCGGTCGGTGTCGCGGGACAGCACGGCCAACGCTCCGGCGGAGGTCGTCACCGAGCCGTACCGGACACGGCCGGAGCCGGATGTCCAGACGACTCGGCGACGAGCCGACGGTGAATGATCCTGCGGGCGACACCGAGGATGAACGCGCGCAACGCCGCTGCCGCCTTGCTCGAAGGAACGAACCTCTGCTGCTTGATCTTCGCGGTGCGCTGTTGCTCGGTGATGAACGGACGAAGCCCGGTCTCCCACGCGTTCAGGGCGTCGTCGAGATCCTCGGGGTGCTCCTGCACGGCCTTGCCGAGAGCAGCGCCTCCACACAACGAGGCCGAGGCTCCCATACCCGAGTAGGTGGTCAGGCACCACGCCGCATCACCGAGCAGGACCACCCGGCCCGAGCTCCACCGCGACATCTGCACCTGGTGGACCGAGTCGAACAGGACGTCGGGGGCATCCTCCAGGGAGTCCAGGACGTGACGCACCACCGGATCGTCCATTCCCGAGTAGACCGACCGCAGCTGCTCGATCCGCGACCCGCTGAACTGCTTCTGGATGTCGTCGGTCCGGTACGTCAGCAGCGTCGTGGGCGCGTGATCAGCGAATCCGAACACCCATGCCGCGCGCTTGGCGCGCGGGACGACGACGGTGTCGGTCGGAGCGAACGAGGGCACGTGCTCCTTGAGCTGGAAGGCGCACACCATCGCGTTCCAATCCGTCAGGTAGTCCTCGTCCGGGCCGAACACCATCCGGCGCACGGTCGAGCGCAACCCGTCCGCTCCGACCACGAGATCGAACGTCTCGCGGTACTGCGCGCCGGAACCGGCGCTCTCGAGCAGGACCTGCACTCCGTCGGCGCTCTGGACGATCTCGATCGGGGTGGTGGCGAACCGCACCTCGACCGGGTCCGCAACACCATCGTGGGTGATGCTCCGCCACAGCGCGGCCTCGATGTCGCCACGCAACACCGCCGCCGGACCGGGTTGGTCCAGGAACCCCAGTTCCGGCTTCGGGTTGCCGCGACGATCCAGCGCCCAGGTGTTCCCACCCTTCTTCCACGCCGGGTTGCGGGTGTGCAGGTGGTCGGCGATGCCCAGGTCGGCGGCTGCCTGCCGGCCTTCCGGGAACAGGAAGATGAAGTAGCCCCCGGTTCGACGCTCGGCAGCCCGCTCGATGATCACCGGCGTCCACCCCGCCCGGCGCAGCCCGATCGCCGCGGACATGCCCGCGATTCCCAGACCGACGACCAACGCACGCTTCTGCATGATGTGTTTCCTCTTCTGATCCAGCTGGTTGTTCCGATGGCGGAGGCGATGCCCAGCGCCTGACCGACAGCCGTTCCGCCGACTCCGGAAGCTGTGGCTGGCCGCACTGACCGGTCGTGCATCCAGGACCGGGCGCGAGTCCTTAACTAAGTTCAACTCGCCTGGAACCAGGGTGCCTGAACTTTGTTAAGGTGTCAATCGTGGCAAAGGGCATCAACAAGGAACGGATCGTGGCGGCAGCGCTCGAGCTGCTCAACGACAAGGGCATGGACGCACTCACCGTCCGTGCGCTCGCTGCGAGGCTCGACGTGCAAGCACCCGCGCTGTACTGGCACGTGCGCAACAAACAGGAACTGCTCGACGAGATGAGCACGTTCGTCATGCGCCGCGTCACGGATGCGCTGTCGAGGATCCCGCCTGACGCCGGCTGGCGCGCCAGCCTCGCCGAGTACGGCCGCATCCTGCGCGCGGAATACCTGTGCCATCGGGACGGGGCCCGGATCTTCAGCGGCACGCGCCTGTCCGACCCGGACGTGGTGAAGGCGAAGGAGGCCTGGCTCGCGCGCTTCATGGCGGCCGGCTTCACCCTTGTCGATGCCGACGATGCTCTCGACGTGGTCACCGCGTTCGTCGTCGGCTTCGTCATCGAGGAACAGGAGCGGGCGCAGTCGGATGAGACCGCCCCGGATCGCTACTCAGCCGTCGGACGCGATGCCTGGCTGGGCGAGGGGGCCGATCTGATCAAGGCCGTGGGTCGCCTGCGCGATGACCGCCACGCACGGTTCGGGCGGCACCTCGACATCGTCCTCGATGGGCTCGCAGCCCGGCTGCAACGCTGATCGCCATGACCTCGCTCGGCGAGAACGACCTCGAACATGATCCGCCGCACGGTCAGCGCCGCCTGTCCTTCGCCGCTGAACAGGTTCTTGGCCGCGCCGAGAACGGCCGGCCGGACAACGCCGCGCAGTGCGAAGATCAGGCGGTGATGAAGACGTCTTCGTACTGAAGACGAGGTGGACGCGGATAGCCGGGCGAACCTGGGACCGGCACGCCCACGTTGACCACGGCCACCGCTCGAAGCTTGCCGCCGGGAAAGAAGTCCGCGTCCAGAGCCTGGTGGTCGAACCTGGTGACGGGCGCCGCAGCGAGTCCGGCCGCGCGAACGCCGATGATGAAGTAGGCGAGCTGGATGTGGGCGTTCATGACCGCCGAAGCGGTGCGAACCTCCGACTTGGCCTCGGCGTACACCTGTTCGGCATTGGGCAGCACCGGGAAGGTTTCGGAGAACCTGAGGTGGAAGTCCAAGTCGGCGGCGATGACAACCGACAACGGCGCTGCCAGGGTCTCGGCCTTGTTGTTGTTCTCGACGATGTGCTCGAGCAGACGCCCGCGCGCAGGTTCGGATCGGACGAGGACAGCGCGCATCGGCTGCTGGTTCATCGCGGTCGGGCCGTGCTTGACCAGTTCGTAGATGGCCCGCACCTGAGCGTCCGACACCGGCACGTCCTGGAACTCCGTGGCTGTGCGGGCATCGCGGAAGAGCATGTCCTGCGCGTCCTCGGCGAGAACCAGCTCCGCCAGATCGGGGTGTTCCACTTTCGACTCCTCATGTACAACAGTGGACTGGGGAACAGCAGACGGTGGCAGCACGGGCGTCCTTCGCTGCCAGCCATCACGTGGAAGGGCGGGGGAGGTCGGGCCGGTTGATCACGCCGGCCCGCTCGGCACCCCTTCCCGGACACGGGCGAGGTTGCCGCGACTGCCGAAAGCACGTCGCACTTGTCGAGGACATCCCCGTTCAACACCGAACTCGCGCTGGTCGGCACGCCACCGACGATGTCCGGGGGGAGGTGTTGCGACAACGCGCGAGCAGCATTCACCGCTCGCCCTGCTACCCCCGCGAGCCGGCCGGGTAGGTGATGCCGGTGAAGCCGGGAAGCTCGACGAGTTCAGGCCGGTTTCCGTTGGCGCTCAACTGGTCGAGCACGAACTGCATGCCGGCGGTCGCGATCTGCGCGCCGGGGTCTTCCATCACGTAGCGAAGCCTGGTCACGATGGCCCGCTTGTCGTGGACCGACCGGACGCGCGGCATGGCGTCGACCACCTCGGTGTCGGGGTCCACCACGGGTGCCTGGTCGATCCTCTTCTCGAAAGCCGGGTAGTCCGGCCACAGGAGACGGCTCATCTCGACCGACGACAGGCAGCCGTACCAGAACTTGCGGTACTGCGCCTCGGCCCGGGCGCAGAACTCGGTGTCGGCGAGCTGCTCGGGCTCGACGGCCGGGGCGGTCGGGGCGATGATCAGCCGGGCCGGGTCGAGCTCGTGGCCCGACGCTTCGTACAGCAGCGGGCACACGTTGTTGCTCTGCCAGGTCAGGCCGGCGCTCGGGCGTCCGGCACCACCGGCGACGATCACCATCAGCCGGGCCCAGTCGATGGACTGCTCGTGGAGCCACTTCAGGCTCCGGTGCACCGAGTCCAAGGCCGAGAGCGCGAAGGTCGCCGCCATCATGTCGTTGAACGGCACCGGTACCGCGTCCGGCCCGTCGCCTTCGAGCAGGTTCGCGCGCAGGTACTCGAAGTCCAAGAGCTTCGGGTTCTCGATCGCGCGTTCCAAGTAGTCCGCGGTGGTCGCACAGGTGTAGTCGACGAGATCGGTGATCTTCTCCTCGTGCCCCCGCCACGCGGTGACCGCGACCTCGTCACGCCAGTACGAGACGCTGTTGAAGTCCTGGACGACGCGGCATTGCGCGATGAGCTCCCTGGCGGCGGTCTTGCAGCCGGCGTCGCCGAGTTCGCGCAGCCGGGCCAGGTACGGGATCGCGAGGCCGAGGTGCGACACCGCGGTGATCTCGAAGAACCCCCTGGTGCCCTTCCTGAAGTCGACCGACGTGGGCGGGCGTCCGCCACCGGGGAACAGCACCAGGTCGGTGCCCGTCGCCAGCAGCAGCGGGGAGTCGGAACGGGCCTCGCCCAGTCGCCGTTGCAGGTTCTGGCCGATGCTGTCCGGCGCGGAGGTGAACATCTCGAACAACCGCATGAAGTGCGAGTTGGGCTGGTAGCGCATCGAAGTCTCCTTGTCGGTTCGGGTCAGGCGTTGTCGGGTGAGAGTTCGTAGACGATGCTGTCCTGGCGGAACCGCACGTCCGGGGTGAGGCTGTTGGCGACGACCAGGAAGGTTCTGCCGTCGGCCTCGAAGAAACCCGCGTCGGTGCCGCCGAAGGTGGGGAACTCCTCGACCACCTCGAACTTGCCGTCGTGCCACCTGTACAGCTGCGACATCAAATCGGTCTTGGCCACGGGAGGCCTTCCCTGGATGAAGCAGATGCGGACGAGGAACAGCTTGTCGCCGTGCCGGTGGAGTGCGAACTCGCGGCCTCCGAGTCCACCGAGTGACTGGTGCGGCTCGAAGAGCTCACCGTTCCAGCGGTAGAGCGTCGAGTCACCGTTGATGCACGCGAAGGCCAGCCACTCCTCGCCGTCCTGCGAGAAGTGCAGGAAACTCCGGCCGAACTTCTCCGCGAACGTCTGGTAGGGGATGAAGGAATCGCCGTCCCAGCGGTACACGACACTGGGCGTGACCTGGTCCGCATAGGCCAGGAAATGATGTCCGCCAACGCGGAAGTAGTCCCAGTTGTAACCCCAGCGCCCTCCCAGGACCTGGAACTCCCGCCACCGCCCGTCGACGCGCTCGAAGATGACCGAACGTCCGTGGCCCTTGGGCGAGAGGCCAGGCATGGTCAGCCCCTGGGCCAACGCCAGGAACTCGCGGTCGCCGATCGAGAAGTGGTGCCACTGCTTGGCTCCGAAGGTGGGCACCGTCTCGTCGACGATCCACTCCCCGTCTTCGTCCTCGCGGTAGATGAGCGAGTTCACGTCCGTCTCGTACGGGCCCTTCCCGGTGCGGAGGTTGGCGAACGCCAGGTAGTTCCTCCCGCCACTGGTGAAGCTCAGCGCGTCTTCGCCGCTCGGACAGGGCAGGCGGTCCACCTCGACGAACTGCGCTCCCTCCCAACGGTAGAGAAGAGCGTCGACGTCGGCGTCTCCACCGTTCATGTCCGGGGCTCGATCCAGCAGATCTTCGGCCAACTGGGGAACAACGAGGTGCAATCCGCGATCAGTCCGGAAAACGTGTGCGCTGCGAGCGCCGGACGTGGCGAGGCGCTGATGAACCGACAGGACCTTCACGCTCAGCGGGCTTGGGTTGGTATGCGACACCGAAACTCCTCAACTAGATCAAGGTGATAAAAACCGGAATTACTCGACGTTGACGATTGAATCAACGGACAGGCAGATCGCTTTTCTCTCGGCGAATGGCACGAGTTGCACGGTCCCCCGCACCGTTACTGATCGTCTGGGAGCGACGAGCGTGCCCAGCGGATCGAGCTCAGGCCGCCAGCGCGATGAGGGGCGCGGTGCGGCCCATCGCCCGTGCGTAGAGGCCTTCGAAGCGTTCCGGGGTCGCCGCGAGCGTGTGGCGGGAGATGATCTCGCTGCTGGCGGCGCCCATGCGGGCCCGCATCGGTGCGTCGTGCACGAGCGTGTGCAGGCGCTGGGCCAGTGCGTTGACGTCGCCGGGTTCGAACCGAGGGTGACGAGCGAGGGCGAACACACCGCTGGCTGCGGCGAGCGCGCAGGCGATCAGCGCCGCGCCGGTCCACGGGGACAGGTGCGCGGCCGCGCCGAGGAGGAAGGTGCCGAGGCCGCCCTGCTGCACCGACTGCGACACAACGCATATCAGCACCGACACATACGCGTACGCGACACCACCGACCGACGCGAACGCCACGGCACGAACACGCGCGTTCAACGTGAGAGCGGCGACCACTCCGGGGACGGTGGTCAGGCCGATTGCGGCCACCCCGATCGGCTGCACGACCGTCAACCCTGAGGCCGGGAACTGCTCGGGCACGTCAGCCAGTCCTTTGTGGCCGCTCGGCACGGCGGTGGACGAGCAGCAGGAAGGCGAGCACAGCGGCGATCGCGAACAACCCGGCTGAGGTTGCGATGTAGCTGTACACGCCTGTGGCGGAGTTGACCGTGGTCCCGTCGACCGTGACGCGCGTGGCGGAGAGGACCGCCGCACCGGCGAAGCTCACCCCCACCGAGCCGATCGCGCTCATGACCGAGACCATGCTCGCGGTCACGCCCTGGCGGTGTGGTGCGGTGAGGACGGCCGCCATGTTGAACCCGGAGGCCAGCAGCGACCCCATGCTCAGGTTCAGCAGGAAGGCGAAGAGGACGGCGACGGGGAAAGAGGACGCGCCGAGGAACATGCCGAGGGCTCCCACCGTGCCCACCAGGACACCCGCGGTCAGGGCCACGGCAGGGTCGGTGCGGGCCGCGAGCCAGCCCGAGAGCAGTCCTCCCGCCATGATCGCGATGGCGGGCAAGCCGAACAGCAGCGCGAGCGAGCCCTGCGCGTCGAGCCCGTAGCCGAGTCCCCGGTCCGACGAGACCTGGGCGATGAGGCTGAGCAACTGGTCCATGCTCTGCCCCGCACCGGTGGCGAGCACGACCACGAGCAGGGTGAGCACCATCGGCCTGCCGAGGTTCCTGATGTCGATCACCGGCTCGGGCACGCGGCTCGAGACCAGGTACCACCGGGCCAGCGCCACGACGCCGGCGGCGAGCAGCGCGAGCGCGAGCGGGCTGAGCCAGCCGATGTCCGATCCGAGGCTGATGTAGCCGAGCACCCCGACGACGCCTCCGCCGAGCAGGAGCGTTCCCCCGACGTCGACCCGCCCCGGCGTCCTCACCTGCGACTCCGGGACGAGGGCGCGGATGCAGGTCACCGCGACGGCCGCGGCCAGCGCCGCGGCCACGAACACGACCCGGAACCCGAACTCCGCCACGAGCGACTCGACGCTGGTGGTCAGGGCGATACCCACCACGCCCGCACAGGTGGTCACCGCACCCACCGCGGGCATCGCGATCCGTGGTGTGCACAGGTCCCGGACGAGCGAGACGGTCAGGAACACCCCCGCCACCGCGGCGCCTTGCAGCAGGCGCCCGAGCACGAAGATCCAGAGGTTGGGCGCGACGAGGCAGACCACGGCACCGCCGAAGGCGATGAGCAACGCGACGGTCAGCATCCGGCGTTTGCCGTGGATGTCGGCGCTCTTGCCGAACAGCGGCGCCCACATCGCCCCCGCGAGCATCGCGGTGGAGCCGATCCACGCGGACTGGGTGGTGTCGAAGTGGTCGAGCACCTGCGGCAGGACGAACAGGGGCATGACGATCACCGAGTCCGCCGCGACGTTCGCCAGGAGCAGCACGGCGATCTGCCCGACGAGTCGCGGGTTCCAGCGCGTGTGCGGTGGAGTGCCCGGCGGGGCGTGGGTGCTCATGGTGGTATCCACGGAACTCCTTCGGTGAGGGGATGCAGCACACGGCGACCAGCGGGAGAAGTGCTCGCTCGTGACCGAATCTAGGAATCGCCCTCACCCGGCGGCAATGGCGAAAGGCGCCTCACCGGTGGATTCTCACCAAGCTCCTACCCTTCTCAGGGCGAACTTTCGTGTGGCGCGGCGTGTCGCTCGGCGAGAATCATCCACAGTGGCCGAGCCGGGAGAAGGAACTGGATGACGTGCACCGTGTTGATCGCCGATGACGACCGTGCGATTCGTGAGTCGCTCGTTCGCGCGCTGGAACTGGAGGGCTATTCGGTCGTCGACGTCGACGACGGGGTGAAGGCGGTGACCAGGATCCGCCGGGAGAAGTTCGACGTCCTCATCCTCGACGTGCTCATGCCAGGCCTCGACGGGCTCGGCGTCGTCCGGCTCCTGCGGGCCGAAGGTGACCGGGTGCCGGTGCTGATGCTCACGGCGAGGGTCGAGACCTCCGACCGGGTCGCCGGCCTCGACGCGGGCGCCGACGACTACCTGCCCAAACCCTTCGAGCTCGACGAGCTGCTGGCCCGCCTGCGGGCCTTGCTGCGCAGGGCAGTCCCGGCGGAGGACACCGACGACCGCGCCCTGTCCGCCGGGGCGCTGCGGCTCGATCCCGCCAGCCGGCGCGCGTGGTGGGCCGCGACCGAGCTGAACTTGAGCAAGACCGAGTTCGACCTGCTGGAACTGCTCATGCGCAACGAGGGCGTCGTGCTCGACCACACGTCGATCTACGAGCAGATCTGGGGCTTCGACTTCGGCGGGGACTCGAAGAACCTCGCGGTCTACGTCGGCTACCTGCGCCGCAAGCTGGCAGCGGCGGGCGCCTCCGCCGTGATCCACACGGTGCGCGGCATCGGCTACACGGTGCGGCGCCCGTGAACCTCGGAACCCGGCTCTCCCTCGCCTTCGCCCTCGTCGTCGCGCTCACCGCGGGGGTGGTCGGCGTGCTCGCCTTCCGTTCCGGGGTCGAGCGCGTGACCGGTGAGGTGAACCGCGGCCTGCACACCGCCTCCGCCGCGATCATGGACGGACATCACGGCGTGCTGCACGACCCGGCCGGCGATGTCATCGGCGACGCGGGACTGGAGCAGCCGCTGCCGCTGACCGCGCAACGCATCGAACCTGGCGGCGGCGTCACAGCGCTCGGCGGGCGCGCCGTGGTCTTCCCGGTCAGCGACGCCGATCGCGCCCTCGCCACCGGATCCGCGCGTGGCTCCACGAGCACCGCGGAGGTGATCGTGCAGCACGACACCTACCGGGTGCTGACCACCTCGCTGGGAGGCGGTGCCGGTGCGGTGCAGGTCGGGATCGACGTCAACCAGTCACGGCAGGTGATGAGCGGCATGGCCAAGGAGATCGCCGTGCTCACCCTGCTCGTGACCGCGGTCGCCGCGGGCCTCGGCTGGGTGCTCGCACGCCGGATCACCCGGCGGCTGGTCCGGCTGACCGCGATCGCCGAGAACGTCAGCGCCACCGGGCTCGGCGCCGATGAGGTCCCGGTGGCCGGGCGGGACGAGGTGGCTCGGCTCTCGTCGTCGTTCAACACCATGCTGCGCAGGCTCGCGGACTCACGGGAAGCGCAGGAACGACTGATCCAGGACATAGCGCACGAGCTCCGCACCCCTCTGACGAGCCTGCGCACCAACGCCAGCGTGCTGCACCACCTCGACCGGCTCGGGCCGGACTCCCGCGCGCGCCTGCTCGCCGACGTCGAGGGAGAGACCAGAGAGCTCTCCCACCTCGTCAACGAACTGATCGCCCTCGCACTCGCCCGAGGGACCGACGAGGAGGAGACCGACGTCGAAGTCGCCGAAGTCGTCCGCAACGCGGCCGCGCGGGCACAGCGCCGGACCGAACGCCAGATCACCATCGACGCCGACCGGACACGGGTGCGCGGACAGCGCCTCGCCCTGGAACGCGCCGTCGGCAACCTGCTGGAGAACGCCGCGAAGTTCGACACCGGCGGCACCGCCCCGATCGACGTCGAGGTCCGCGCGGGCACGATCGCCGTGTCGGACCGCGGACCCGGTGTCGGCACTGATGACCTCGGCAGGATCTTCGACCGGTTCTACCGCGCGGACACCTCGCGATCACTACCCGGCTCCGGTCTCGGCCTGGCCATCGTGGCCGGCATCGCCGAAGCCCACGGCGGAACGACCTTCGCCAGGAACCGCGCCGGGGGCGGAGCGACAATCGGCTTCACCATCGCCGGCAGCCGGGTACTGCCTGATCGCTGACGTCACCGAAATCCGTCTGCCGAAGATTCCGTCCGCTTGCTCCTGGGTCCCAGGTCGGCCGCACTGCCCGTCGACCACATTTTCCGGCCATAGAGGCAGCACCCGCTCCAGCGCGGACCTGACAAAGAGAAAGCTCCCATTACTATGCGATCATGTAGCGCCATGGACCGTTACGAGCAATTCCGCCAGGCGGCGATCAGTCAGGGCATACCGGACGACGAGATCGGCAAGTTCGCGGATCAGCTCCGATTCGCCGTCTGGCTGGGCGGCGCACGCACCGGCGAGAGGGTTGTCGGGCAGGAGGGAGGGCTGCCCCGGTTACCGGTGGGCACGGAATGGCCGACCGACGGGGACGGGTACGCGTTGCCGTTCATCGCCTCCATCGACTGTGCGGCCCTTCCGCGGGCCGAAGGTCTTCCCCTGCCGGCGGACGGCTCACTGCTGCTGTTCCTGCAGCACGAGGAAGACGTGCTGGCTCCCTTCAGCGCTGACGAGCAGCCGGAGCACGCGCGGGTTCTGTACGTCCCGACCGGCACGGAGACAGCAGTGGCGCCATTGCCAACCGAACTCGAAGGGACGAACATCGACGGCACGCCGCTGCTCATTCCCGAGCACGAGCTTTCCGCGTGGGTCGAGGCGGATCTTCCGGACTGGATGGGAGAAACCGATGAGCTCGAAATGGAGTTCCAGCCGGATTACGTGAAGCAACTGTTCGACGACCTGAAGCACTTCGACCAGTTGTGTGAAATCGTCGACAGTCTCTGGCCGGGGCCTGGCAAAAGGATGTCCACCATCCGCGTCGGCGGGCACTGCATGGAGATAGGCGGCAACGACAGCCCATGGCACGAGATGGCGACCGCGAACCTCAAGAACCGGCCTGAAGCCGGCCTCGATCGTGCGGAGACGTGGGATTACTCCCTGATCGAGACGGAGGAGCACCGGCTGATCCAGGACTGGGTGCCACTCGCCCAGTTCTACACGCAAAGCGACGTCCACTACGGCTGCTTCCTGATCAGCTTCGAGGACCTCGCGGCCAAGCGCTTCGACAAGATGCGCTCGTTCACCATGTTCTCCGAATAGGTTCTCGTCCCTGACGGCGTCGAGGCACCCGCGTCCGGTTCGGCGATCCAGACCGGCCGGCGGGTGCCCCCGTTCAGCCGAGTTCGAGGGTGAAGCACCTCGCCAGCGGTTCGCCGGCGTACGGTCCGTAACCTTCGATCGGGCGATAGCCCTCACGCTCGTAGAACCGGACCGCATCAGGCTGCTTCACTCCGGTCGACAGCACCACCGAGCCGGTCCCGTGCCGCCGGGCGTGGTCCTCCAGCCCACGCAGGATGCGGGTCGCCACGCCGGTGCCGCGGGCCTCCGGGACCACGTACATCCGCTTGATCTCGGCTCTGCCGTCGCCCAGCAGGCGCAGCGCGCCACAGCCTGTCGCGTCGCCTCCCGAATCGCGCGCCACGAGGAACACGCTGACGGTTTCGGCGGTGGGCGGCTCGGTTTCCCGGTCAGGCAAGTTGTACCGGGCGGCCAGCTCGGTCTGCATGGCCCGGCGCAGCCTGAGGCCGTCCGCGCTCTCCCACGGTTCCTCCGCGACAGTCACAGCCATAATGCGCTTCCTTTCACGGACGTTTTGATGACGACGCCAGGAGCCCTATGCCGGGCCCCGGAGTTCACCCGGCTGATGAAGTAGATCGAGTCGGTCCAGTCCTCCTCCGGCGCCGGCATCGTGGCGCCGAGATCCGCGACCGGATTCACCACTGCCGGGGATCCGCCGGCGGCAACCGTCTTCTCGAATGCGGGGTTCCTGTCGTCGGGCTTTCGCATCGGAACTTTCCCCTCACGCGAAGGCCGCGCCGATGGCGTCGCCGACCTCGTTCAGCACGTCGCGCGAGATCTGGACGTCGCGGGTGAAGGACAGGAATGCGTGGGGCACGCCCTGGACCGCTCGGTGCGCCACCGGCACTCCGGACTCGCGGAGAGCGTCGGCGTACCGGATGCCCTGGTCGCGCAGCAGGTCGAGCTCAGCGGTGACGATGAACGCGGCCGGGAGCCCGGTGAGGTCCTCCGCGCGCAGCGGAGAGACGCGGGGGTCGGCGCCCTCGTCGGGCGTGTTCAGGTAGGCGCCCCAGAACCACTCGAGCCAAGGGCGCGTCAGCAGAGGGCCGGCGGCGTAGTCGTACATCGATGCGCTGTCGTCGAAACGGTCGGTCGCGGGATAGGCGAGAGCCTGGAAGGTGACGGCCGGTCCGCCGCGTCGCTTCGCTTCCTGCGCGGTGACGGCGGCGAGGTTGCCTCCCGCGCTCTCGCCGAACAGAGCGATGCGCTTCGGATCGGCACCGAAGGCGCTCGCGTTCTGCTCGACCCACCGCAGCGCCGCGTAGGCGTCCTCGACGGCTGCCGGGAACCGGTGCTCCGGCGCCAGCCGGTAGCCGACGGAGACGACGATGGTCTTCGACCGCGTCGCGACGACCCTGGCGAAGTGGTCCTGGCTGTCGAGGTCGCCGAACACCCAGCCGCCGCCGTGGAAGAACACCGTCACCGGAGCGGGCGAGCCCGCCGGGACCGCCTCGGAGGTGTAGATGCGGACCGCGACGTCGTGGTCGCCGCTGCGGAAGGTCATGTCGCGAACCTCGCGCATCGGGACGACGTCACCGGCGAACGAGGCGAAAGCGAGGCCGGCGGCGCGGTTCTCCGCCACGGTGAGGGTGTTGGCCGCAGGCGCGGGGGTCGCGGCCAAGTCGTCGAGCACGGCCTGGATCTGAGGGTCGAGCGCCATGAGCGTCACCTATCGCGAACGGAAATGATCTTGGAATGAACACTCCAACCGTAGGCAGCGCGAGATTGGAAAGTCAATTCCAATCTGGATAGGCTGAGCCCATGAAGACGAGTGGTGTCGAGCCGCAGGCGAAGGCAGCGAGCACGGAGGGTGGCCGTCGCACGCGAGACCGCATCCTGCAGGCCGCCGCCGAGCTGATGTTCAAGCAAGGCGTCGCCGGTACGAGCATCCCCGACGTGCAACGCAGTGCCCGGGTGAGCGCCTCGCAGATCTACCACTACTTCGGAGACAAGAAGGGCCTCACGGCGGCGGTGATCGAGTACCAGAACACCGTGAAGCTCGAACAGCAGCGGCCTCTGCTCGACCACCTCGACAGCATCGACGCACTGCGTGAATGGTGCGAACGCGCCGCCGTCCGCCTGGATGCGGTGCACTGCGCCGGAGGGTGTGAGATCGGCTCGCTGGCGAGCGAGCTGTCGGACATCGACCCCTCAGCTCGTCTCGGCCTGGCCACGGGATTCGCCGCGTGGCAAGCAGCGATCGAATCCGGGCTCACTCGCATGCGCGAGCGCGGCGATCTCGGAGCCGACGAGGACGTTTCGGCGCTCGCGGTCGCACTGCTGGCCGCGATCCAAGGCGGCATGCTCCTGTCCCAGGTGAACCAAGACGCCACCCCGTACCGCCGCGCGGTCAACGTGGTCATCGACCACATCGCAGACCGCGTCGCAGCGGCTCAAGCTTCGCCGTCCACCAGCCGCTGAGCTCGTCACAGCCCGGAGAGGCGCGATCGAGCTGGCGGAAACGTCTCCGCGGAGCACCGTGTTTGCGATCCGCTTACCACTCGTGCGAGCGCCAGGCGGTGAAGCGCACGGCCCTCCGCTGCCCGGGCCAACGATTCCCGGTCGTGCAGATCGCCGGTGACCAGCTCGACACCGAGTGCCTCGACGGCCTTGGCCCGGTCCGTGGCCGGGTCGGGCACGAGCGCACGAACCGGCACGAAGCGCGCGGACGGTGGCACCACCTTGCTTACCGGTGGCGCCGGTAACAAGAACGGGCGCGGACACCATGGACATGGGGCTCCTCGACTGGTGCAGATCGAACGGCGAATCTCGCCGTTTCCATTCATCAACGTTGCTGCCCGACGTTCGCAGGCAGCTCTTCGAGATCCGAGCCGGACGAGGGCGGAGCCGAATCAGAGAGCCGGATCAGACGGTCACACCGCGCTCGTTGAGCCACGCCAACGGGTTCACTTTCCGGCCGCCCGGCTCCCAGACCTCGAAGTGCAGGTGCGGGCCGGTGGAGAAGCCGAGGTTGCCCATGCGGGCGATCTGCCGACCGGCCTTGACCGGCTGGCCCGCGCGGACGGAGTAGGTGTCGACGTGGCCGTAGACGGTGACGGTGCCGTCGGCGTGCGGGACACGGACCCGGAGACCGAAGCCGGACGCGTGACCCGCCTCGACCACGACGCCGTCGGCGGCGGAGAGGACCGGGGTGCCGATGGGACCGGCGATGTCGATGCTGAAATGCATGGTGCCCCAGCGACCGCCGTAGGTGGACGAGAACTCACCGACGGCCGGGCGGACGAACTTGGGGCGCCTCTTCTCGGCCTTGACGGCCTCGCGCTCGATGGTGAGCTGCTGGTTGCGAACGAGCTTGGCGGCCTCGGTGGAACCTTCGGAGGCGGTCCTGGCGATTGCGAAGATCGGGGGCCGAGGCGGTGTCGCCGCCCACGCCGTCGAACGTGGCGGCGCCGCCGGTGTGGTTCGCGAGCTGGATGTCACTGCTGCCGTCAGCCGCGGCTTGCATGGTCTGACCTGCACCTGCCGCGGCGAAGGCACCTACCGCGACGGCGGCGGCGACGATGCGTCCGCGAAGCGCCGAGGTGGCGGGGAAGCCGGTAGGAGCCGACCGTGCGCGTCGAGGTGCGGTCGGCTGCCACTTCGAACGCAGCACTGCGTTCATGGCCGCCGGGGAAGCGGTGGTGCAGTTCCTCCGCGACAGCGGCACCAGCGGTCGTGACGAAGCCAACTCGAGCTCGAACGCGCACAAGCGACGCAGAGCCCTGATCCTCGTCCAGCCGAGCCTCAACAAGCCTCCAGGCCGGTTACTCCCTGCCTACGAGCACAAGATCGAGTGCCTGAAGCAACATGATTGATGCTGCCTGTGCCGCGTTGCTCATGCGTTGTGTCCGTCGGAACCGAACGATCGACCCCTTGGCGTTCCGGCCGCGAGGTTCCGACCGCGTGGTGTGCCGGGGCCTTCGGGTGCCGGAGGTTCCTTGCGGGTTGTTCCCCTTGCGGTGCAGGGACTCCGATCGGGGCCGTCCGCACGGGGATGGTGACGGACATCGGAATCGAGCGCGGTGTCTCGACGCGGTCGGTTGCGGTCGGATTCGAACGAGACCGGATCGGACCTGACGGACGGGACGAACTCGGGTGAGCACGCGGGAGCGTGGAGGTTGTGTCGAACAGCGGATCCTGGCCCGGTGCGGTCCGGGTGGCGTCGGCACCCGAGCCCGAGTCGTCGGTCGCCGGGGTCGGATCGGTCACGACCGGCGAGGCGGCGCCGCCGAGTGCGGAAGTGACGACGGTGTTGGCGGGCGGTGCAGTGCCGGCTTGCGGTGTGTCGTGATCCCGGTCGACCGGGAACGCACGTGTAGTGCGGGGCTGGATGGCGGATGCGACGGTGGTGGGTACGTGGACGGCGACGGCCGGGTTCTGCGGCGGGATGTGCGCCGGCAGCGGGCCGTGGTGGGGCAGCAAGGTGACCGCGGCGGTCATAGCCGCTGCGGTCACCGGTGTCGCCGCCGCGGCGACCACGGGGCGTGCCAGTCGTACGGCGGTGTCGGCCAGGACGGCCGCGGCGCCGGCCGCGAGGGCGCGCAGCAGGAGGCGGGCTCGGGCGAGGTGGGACTGCACGGCTCTGGGGGTGATCCCGAGTCGGCCGGCGGTGTCGGTGACGGTGGCGCCGGTGGCGATCATCCGGCAGACGCGCTGGGTGCTGTGGGGCAGGCGTTCCAGGGAACGGGCCAGCCAGACGGCCAAAGCTTGATCAGCGAGGACGTCACCGGGATCCGTTTCGGGCGGGGTGTGGGCGTGCAGGCGGGCGAGGACCCGCTGTTCGCACTCGGCGTGGCGCAGCCGGTCGAGGAACCGGCGGCGGGCGGTGACGGCCAGCCACGCCGGCACCGCGGTGACCGGTTGCGCGTCGGGGTTCTCGGCGTGGCGGGCAAGCAGGGCCACCACGGCGTCCTGGACGCAGTCCTCGGCTTCCTGACGCGACAGCCCGGCGCGTCGGCAGTGGCGCACAGCCTGCTCCGCTGCCTGGGCCAGATCTTCCGCTTGCATCGCGAACCTCCCCGATCCACTGCGTTCCCAGGTGCTCTGGCAGGTCGTGGCTACTACGAGAGGACCACACCCGATGCGGCGAATGGCGTATGAGGCGGCCCTTGTGAGTGGAAATCGTCACCGGTAGCGGAGGTGTGACATTCCGCCATCCAATTAGCTCGATCGCGGTAACCCGAGAGCGGGAGGTTTAACCCGGCATGGCGACTGCGTCGCGTGGTAGGCCCGTTCCGGGGCACCGCTTCGCTGGGCACCCGACGATCACCACCACGTCGGTCATCGATGCCAGGCGGCACACACACGTGCACAGCGCGTGAGCCGCTGCGTCCTCACGGCGATCACCGCTGGATCAGCGCATCCACACTCGATCGGCAGCAGCAACGGGTCTCATATGCCGCTCCGAGCAGGGGCGGGCACCGCACAGGTCGGCAGGAGTGGCAACTCGGACCCGCCGTCTGCTCGATGGGCCATGGACACGGCAACGAATCACGCAAAAGTCGTTCTGCGATGACGCCAGTCGTTTCATTGGGCCGATCGGGTGAACGTTTGAGTGTTTGTCGGCACTCGGACGTCTACAGATTGAAGGACCAGGACCGGTAAATGCCACGACAGCCCTCACGGGAAGCCGTCGGGCAACACTTCAATGCCGTTCGCTGCCTTCACCGGACGAGCGCTGCATCTTTTCGAACAAGGAGAACAAATGCGTTTGCTGGGAAGTCCGCGGGCCGTCGCCGCCGCTGCGGCAGCATCGGTCCTGTTGTCCCTGACCGTGGCGACCCCGTCGGCCGTGGCCGCTCAGGGTTGTTCCACCACCCCGACGTTCTGCGCGTGGGAGCAGCCCTTCTTCGAGGGAAGCGTCCACAACGTGACGAGCCCCGACCCCACCCCGGTGCTCAATTTCCTGCTGGGGGGTCCGCGGACCTGCTACGACCTCAACGGACCGCGAAGGTCGTTCAAGAACGAGACGGGGTACACGGCCGTCATCTACGACGACGCGAATTGCACCTCTCCGAACTCCGTGACCGTCCCGGACGGCTACATGAACGACAACTTGAGCATCGGCAGCGTCTTGTTCCTTCCGGTCTGACCGGACGATCCGGGTGATCGGGTCGCGTTGACCTGTCCGTTCCACGTCGATATCAGGTGAATCAAGGAGGCTGTGATGTCTGTTCAGCACACGTTCCTTCCCGCGGTGGCCGCCGCCGAGGAGCAGAGCGCGTTGGAGGCGCTGATGGTGGAGCCCGAAGCCGGTGTCAGTGACGCGCCGCGCTACGTCGAGATCCCCCAGGCGCTGGCGCTGCTCAAGCTCAAGCTCTCACCCCCGCTGCCCAAGGAGCCCAAGCACTAGCAGGGCTTCAGCCCCGGACCGCGGGGCGAGCCGCGGAGCCGAGTGGAAGGGCTGTTGGTACCGGTGAACGGTGAACGACTGCAAGTGGCGCTGACGGACGCGGCGGCCGAGGTCGCAGACCGCGTCCTCGACGCCGTGGACGGCACCCAGGACATCGGGCTCGCCGACTACGTGAACACCGGTGCCGACGCGAAGACCGCGCTCGGGGCGGTCCGGCTGATCGGAGCGGACGTCTTCGCTCCGCACCTGCTGCTGGGCCGCCCCGTGCACCCCGACGACGCGGCGGTCATCGCCCACTCCTTCGCCGTCTTCCCCCCTGCCGGGCAGGCCGCCACCCCGCGACAGCAGGTCGTGGCGTGGCGGGACTGGGCGACGAGCCACTTGCTGGCCCGCACCGGCCAACCGGCGCCCGCGGGACCGGACGTTGTCCCGACGGCGGTGCCGCAGACGGCAACGGCGTTGCTCGGCCCCGGGAAGAGCTGGCAGGAGTGGTCGGCGACCGCGGCGCAGCTCTCGCCGCTGGCGCTACCAGGCCTCGGCGGTCCGATCGCGGCGGCGATGTTCGACGGGGCACGTCCACTCGCGCAAGGAGCAACCCAGGCGATGCTGCGTCGCGACTTCGTCACCGCGGCACGGCTGATCCGGTGGATCGCGTTGTTGAGCAGCAGCGGCGTGAGGCAACTGCTGGATCCGGGCCTGCTCGTCGAGCGCATCCGGTTGTACGGCGGCACCGGATCGCGGCTGTCGCTCGACCTGGCCATCGCCGGCCGACTGCTCGGAATGGAACCGGCATGACGACATCGCTTACCTCGATCGCCCACAACGTCGCTCACCGGGGCCTGACGTACCTGCACGACCACCAGGACGCCGAGGTGTTCCCGGCCGACATCCCGGTCGAGCCGGAAGACCCCGACACCGTCTACAAGCCCGTCGCCGAGATCGGAATGGCCGCGGCCCTGGTGCTGCGGGAAGGGGTCGGCGGCACCGCGCAACTGCGCGCCGCGCGCGAACTGATCGACTTCACCTGGCGGCAGTTGCGCGAGGGGAACCTGCTCTACGAACGCCAGGTGCGCAACTGCCTGCTCACCGATCCCATCGAGGTCTACTGCCACTTCGTCCACGGTGGCCACCGCCACGAGGAACTCGAGCGGCTGGTCACCCACAACGCCGCGGTCGGCTCACTGCCCGAGGTCTACCCCAACCGCCGGCTCGCGGTGGCCAACTCCTACCGGATGTGCGGCATACCCACCGATGACGACTGGGAATCGCTGCTGCGGGCGACCTGGCTGGGCGCGACACCGCCCCCCTGGGCCATCGACTGGGACACCGCTTACAGCATGACCCACACCGTTTTCCACGTGACCGACTGGGGCGCCAGGCCCCACGACCTGCCGGCCGACGTCGCCGGCTACCTCGGCACCTGGCTGCCGGTGTGGACGGACGTGTGGTCCGAGGTAGGGGACTGGGACCTCGTCGCCGAGTTGCTGATCGTGGACGCCTGCCTGCCCGAACCGCGATTCGACCTCGACATGTGGACGCGATTCGCCTCCGTCCAGCACAGCGACGGCCTGCTGCCACGCGACGCCGAACCCGTGGAGACCGACCGCGTCCAGCGCTTCTGGGACCACTGCCACCCCACTGTCGTCGCGGTGGTCGCCGGCACGTTGGCCGTGTCCCGACTGCTGGGCGCCGGCCGATGACCGCGGTCGGCTCTGTCGTCTCCGGCGAGCTGATCCGGAGGTTGCTCCGAGAGCCACCCGATGCGACCGGTACGGCGGTGGCTGTCATGCATGGTGACCGGAAAGCTTGTCATGGAACCGGCTTCACCGCGAAGGACCGAACACAACCGATCACACCGGAAACCCGGTTCGAAATCGGGTCGGTCACCAAGACCTTCACCGCGTTGCTGCTGGCCGACATGGTGCGACGGGGGGAAGTTCGCTACGAGGACCCCGTCGACGACCACCTCCCGCCGGGATGGCGACTGCGACGTCCGGCCCCGATCACGTTGGGGCACCTCGCCACTCACACCTCCGGCCTGCCGCAGGTACCACTGACGGCGATGCCCAGGATCCTGCCGACCTGGTTCTCCAACCCCTACCAGGCTCTCGGGCCGGCCGAGGTCAGAGCCGCGCTGACCCGTGTACGGCTGCGTTCGGCGCCGGGTTCCCGATGCCACTACTCCAACTTCGGCGTAGGGCTGCTCGGTTGGCTGCTCGCGGAAGCGGCCGGCCTCCCGTTCGAGCAGTTGCTCGAACAACGCGTCCTGCGCCCCTTGGGCTTGACCGCCACCAGCGGCATCCCGACGCCCCAAGCCGTCGGCCACCGGCACGGCCGAGCACTGCCACCGTGGCACATCCCCGGCCTGTCGGCAGCCGGAGTACTCCGCTCCACCGCCCACGACATGCTGACCTACCTGGCCGCCCACCTCGCTCCCGACACCACACCCCTGGCCTCTGCGCTGACCGACGTCATCCGCCCTCGCATCCCCTTGGCAGACGCCGACGACCTGTGCCTCCTGTGGTTCCGCCGCGCAAGGCCGAAACACGACCTGCTGTTCCACTCAGGCGGAACCAGCGGGTTCACCACCTTCGTGGGATTCAGCCCTCAATCCCGCACCGCGCTGGTGGCCTTGACCAACGCCGGCGCCACCCGGCGTGGCAACTTCATCCAACGCTCCTACGAGACACTGCGAGCCCTCGCCATGATCAAGTAGCCGCCCATCAAGCAGCGAGGACCGGAGTTGCCGCGCGGTCAGCAGGCGCACGCCCGGGCCCGGCGCACCGGCTCGAGGACGGCGACTTCGACACGCTGGGCCGCCACTTCGCGGCACCGGACGATTCGTTCACCGACCGCTGCGGGAGCCGGACGCGTGTGCGTGAGTCATCGAGTTTTGCTTGCAGCACATAGCTGTTCCGGCTGCTGTGTGTCGACACGACGTGACCAGGAAGCGCGAAGTCGCACGACGGGAAACGCAGATCAGCATCCAGTACTGGCTTCTCACCGAGCCCGGCTGTACCGAACGCGTGGGCGCGGGCCGCGGATGGGACGCGGCGGTGTCGACCACCGCCTTGCACTGGCTCCAGCCCGACCGCCTCCGCCGCGTCTACGACGACCTGGCCACCGCCATCCGCGTCCGTGACCGCCGCGCCGAGCGCGCGGGCGTCCTCGCGAACGAGGACCGCGACTCCACCGGTGGTCAGCAGATAAGCCGAACCGATGAACCGCCGCCTCGCCGCCGCCGGGCTCGTCCTGATCACGACAGGCACCGCGCACGCCGCGGTGGCCCTCTCCTCCGGCCACGCCGACGTGATCGACGTCGGCCGGACCGGCAGCGCCTCACGCTGAACGCCGTGCCGACGAGCCGCGCCACGGGTGCCGTCGAGCCCCTTCAGCGTCTACCCGACGGGGTCCTTCGGTACGCCGACCGCGTGGTTCGACAGCGGCAACGGCCGCCCGCCTCCCGCATGCTCCCCGTGCGCACCCATGCCCACGCCAACTGGGCGTTCGAAGCGGCCGGCACCTACGTCTTCACCGTCCAGCCGTGATCCACGTGGAGGCTGGGACCGCCCAGCCACCACATCCCCGCGCAACGACTCCCGAGTGCCGCACCCGAGTGGTGTGGACCACGACAACCGCCGAGGGCTGGCTTCCGAGCAAGCTTGATGATTATGGTTATCGTTATTAACTACTTCGGGTACAGATTGGCGTGACGACGTGCTCCCTGGCTTGCGCCGACGCCTGCTGGTCGGGTTGATCGTCATCGCGGGAACCGCGGGCTGCACCGCTCCTGTCTCGCTGAGCGACCGCGACGGCCGGTTGCAGGTGGTCGCCACGACCGGTCTGTTGCGGGACCTCGTGCGCAACGTCGGCGGGTCGAGGGTCAACGTCACCTCACTGGTGCCCGATGGAGCCGACCCGCACTCCTACGAACCGAGCCTGCGTGACGTGCGGAACGTGGTGTACGCGGACGTGGCGTTCAGCAACTACGTGATGCTGGAGGAGCACTCCGTCATCAGAGCCCTGGATGCCAACCTCCGGCCGGAGGCGGCGAACGTCTCGTTGGCCGAGGAGGCCGTCAAGTACGCCGCCGAGGTCATCCCGCTGGTCGAGGACGTCACGCTCGACACCGTGTGGCTCGGGCTGCGGGCCAGGGGCGACGGGAAGGCGCACGGCGCGAACCGCGCGTCGGAGGTCCTGGTGAGCATGACCGCCGCCAGCGGTCCCGGGAACGTCTACGGCTATCTCACCGGGTCGTTCGGTGACGCCGACGTCTACTTCGACTCCAGCGACGGCTTCAACCCCGGCGACGGGTACGGCGACGACACCGCGGTCCTGCCCGCCGACGCGCACACGCACATGTCGTGGGCGTTCACAAAACCCGGCCTCTACGAGGTCACACTGTCCGCGCGGCTGCGGGTGGACCAGCGGTCGCGCCCGGTGCCGCTCGGCGAGTCGAAGTTCACCATCGCCGTCGGCGTGCAGCCGCCGGACCGGCCCGTGCAGGTGGATCGCGGCCACGCCGACCTCACCGTCGACGTGGACCGCGAGCAGGTCTACGCGCTCTACGACCCTCAGGGCGGCGGCGAGAAGGCGCAGCAGGTCGTGCCCGGCACGGACGCCGTCGTCGTGGTGCCGAGCAAGGCGCTGAGCGAGATCCCCGCCGGGTTCGGGTTCCTCGGCCGTCCCGGTGAGCGGGTCTACCAGCTCGCCCAAGCCGTGCTCGGCAAGCACGTGCACGGCGAGATCGATCCGCACCTGTGGCAGAACGTGCGCAACGCCATGGCCTACACCCAGGTCATCCGCGACACGCTGATCGCGGAGGATCCCGAGGGCGCGCGGGAGTACCGGCGCAACACCGAGGCCTATCTCGCCGAGCTCGACGCGCTCGACCGGTACGTGCGCGCGCGGATCGACGAGATTCCGGCGGCACGCCGTCATCTGATCACCACCCACGACGCGTTCGGCTATCTCGCCCAGGCGTACGGCATGAGCATTGCCGGGTTCGTCACCCCCAATCCCGCCACCGAGCCGTCCCTGGCCGATCGCCGCAAGCTCACCGAGACGATCCGCAACCTCGCGGTACCCGCGGTGTTCCTCGAACCCAACCTGGCCGCCCGCTCGTCGACGCTCACCCAGGTCGCGGAGGAGCAAGGAATCCGGGTCTGCCCGATCTACGGCGACACCTTCGACGGCGAGGTCACCACCTACGTCCGGATGATGCGGTTCAACGCCGACTCGCTGCGCGACTGCCTGCGCTGATGAAAGAGGAGCACATGAGACGGTCCCTGCCGAGCGCCCTGCTGGTGGTGGCGGCGCTGCTGGCGCCAGCCGCGGCCCTGGCGCAGCCACCCAGCGACGGGCCGGACCAGACCATCGCCCCCGACCAGCGGACCGCCGTGGACGAGGCCGTGCTGGCACGCGGCCACGTCGACATCGGCCCTCGGTACGTCAACGGCGCGTGGAAGCTGATGGTGCACGACGACACCGGCGAGCAGTCCGCCTGGCGGGACCTGGACCGCACGGTGTTCCAGGTGTCGGACAAGGCGTTGCTCACGGTGCCGGACAACCCCGCGTACGCCTTCATCGGCAAGCCCGGCGCGAAGGTGCACGTGCTGCCGCAGGTGCAGAACACCGAGGTGACCTGGGTGGGCTGGAACACCCAGGACCCCGAGGTGATGGAGACCGTCGACCGCGGAGTCACCTTGACCCTCACCGGTGTCGACGGCCCGGGCGAGCTGTTCGTCTACCTGCAGGCCGGCAACTTCGGCGCCGCCGACGTGCTCTGGGACTCCACCAAGGCCGAACGCCAGGACATCTGGGTCGACACCAACACGCACACGCACGCCAACTGGGTCTTCACCACTCCCGGCGTCTACTTCGTCCAGGTGGAGGCGCACGCCAAGCTGGTGGACGGCAAGGAGACGCGCAACACCGCGACGCTGCGCTTCGCCGTCGGTGACGCGACCGACACCAAAGCGGCCCTGGCTGCCGCGCCGCGAACACCGGCGAGCGCAGCACCTTCCACGACGGCGTCCGAAGAGGACAGTTCCGGGGATGACAGTGGTTCGGGACCGCCCTGGGGTGTCATCGCGCTGATCGCGGCCGTCGCCGTGCTGGGGGTGCTCGTCGTCGTGGTGATCGTGCGCGGCCGTGCGGCGAAGCGGCAGGGGACGTCCGGGTGAACGCGCTGCGGGTGAGCGGACTGGCCGTGGACCTGGGCGGACGGCGGGTGCTCACCGACGTCGGCCTCACCGTCGACCGGGGTGAACTGGTCGGGCTCGTCGGACCGAACGGCGCGGGCAAGACCACGCTGCTGCGCAGCCTGATGGGTCTTCTGAAACCGAAGGCTGGTCAGGTGGAGGTGGACGGGGAGCCGGTGCGCCGCGCGGGCACCGGCCTCGGCTACGTGCCGCAACGGCACGAGTTCGCCTGGGACTTCCCGCTCTCGGTGGAGGGCGTGGTGATGACCGGCCGCACCGGGAGGCTCGGCCTGCTCCGCAGGCCACGTGCGGCGGACTGGCGCGCGGTGGTCGAGGCCCTCGACCGGGTGCGCATGGCCGACCTGCGGACCCGCCCGGTCGGCGAGCTGTCCGGCGGGCAGCGCCAGCGCGTCCTGCTGGCCAGGGCACTGGCCCTCCAGCCGTCGGCGCTGTTGCTCGACGAACCCTTCACCGGCCTGGACATGCCGACGCAGGAACTGCTCTCGGACCTGTTGCTGTCACTGGCCAGGGACTCCCACGCCGTGCTGACCACCACCCACGACCTGCCGGGGGCGCTCTACACCTGCGACCGGCTCGTCCTGCTCAACCGCACGGTCGTCGCCGCGGGCCCGCCGGATCAGCTGCGTGACGAGAAACCGTGGATGGACACCTTCGGCGTCAGCGAGGGCAGCCCGCTGCTCAAGATCCTCAAGGCGGTCTGAATGTCCCCCGTCGACTTCCTCCGCGACCTGGTCAACCCGGACCTCGCGTTCCTGCCCAAGGCGCTCCTGGTCGCGGTCATGTCCTCGATCGTCTGCGGTGTCGTGGGCTGCTACGTCGTCCTGCGGGGAATGGCGTTCATCGGCGACGCGGTCGCGCATGCGGTGTTCCCCGGACTGGCCATCGCGTTCGCGGTGTCGGGCAACCTGATCCTCGGCGGCACCCTCGCCGGAGTGGCGACCGCCGTGCTCGTCGCCGTGTTCTCCCAGAACCGGCGGCTGCGCGAGGACTCGGTGATCGGGATCTTCTTCGTGGCCGCGTTCGCACTGGGCATCGTGGTGATCTCCAAGGCGCCGGGCTACGCCGGGTCGCTGCAGCAGTTCCTGTTCGGCTCCATCACCGGCATCCCGGACGAGGACCTGTACACGGTCGCGGTCACCGGCATCGTCGTGCTGGGCGCGGTGTTCCTGCTGCACAAGGAGTTCGTCGCGGTCACCATCGACAGGGAGATGGCACGGGCCACGGGCCTGCGGGTGTTCTGGCTCGACATCGTGCTCTACGTGCTGGTCACCCTCGCCGTGGTGATCTCGGTGCAGACCATCGGCAACATCCTGGTGCTCGCGCTCCTGGTGACACCCGCGGCGACCGCGCGCCTGCTGACGGACCGGCTCGCCGTGATGATGGTGCTCGCGCCTGTGATCGGCGGCTCCTGCGCTCTGATCGGCCTGTACGTGTCGTGGTCGTGGGACTTCCCGACCGGCGGCACGATCGTCCTCGTCCTCACCGCGGTGTTCCTCACCGCCTGGGGCCTGGCACCCAAGCACGGCCTGCTCGCCCGCGCCCCGCGGCGCCGAGCCGAGACCGCGACCTAGCCCCGCCGACGAGCTGTGACCTTCCCGACCGTGACCGTCTCGGCTCATTATTGAAAATGACAATCATTTAACTTAGGTTCGGGTCGTGGCACTCGGAGGGAGCGGTATGCGTATCCGCGCAGGTGATCGGAACCCGAAGCGACGGGGTGCGGCCGCCGCCGTGGTGGCGGCAGTGGTCGCCGTGGTCGCGGCTCCCGCTGCCGCGGCTGCGCCCGGCCCGGCGCCCGCTCCCCCGCAGCGGCAGGTGATCGCCGGTGGCCACGTCGACCTGGCGACCGTCCTGCTGGAGAACGGCGCTCTGACCGTCAAGGGCAAGGGCGACGCCGGCCCGTTCGACCCGGCGGCCACGACGCTCAACGTCACCGACGCGGCCAAGCGGCCGGCGCCCTCCTCACCCGCCTACGGCTTTCTCGGCGTGCCGGGCGGCACGCCGATCCACGTGATCCCGCAGACCTTTCAGCCGGAGGTGCTGTGGGCGGGCTGGAACACCGAGTCGGTGCCGCGCGGGGCGCTCGCGGACAACGTTGTCGACCTCACGCTGCGGGCGGCGCGCGGACCGGGTCGCATGGAGGTCTACGTCTCCGGGACCGACGGCCCCGAGCGCGTCTTCAGCTCCCACGACCCCGCCGTGCGCACGACGCGCGTCGCGGTTCCCACCCACGCGCACGCCAACTGGGCGTTCACCGCACCCGGCGTCTACGAGCTGGAGTTCGAGGCATCCGCCACCTCGGTCTCAGGAGCGCGTCTGATCTCACCTCCCGCTCGGTACACCGTCGTCGTCGGACCGCACAACGCGGTGGCCACGACCACGACGCTGGCGGCCACCGAAACACCGGCGGGCCTGAGGTTGAGCAGCACGGTCACCGGCGGGCCGCAGAGCATCGACGGCGGTGTCCCCCGGGGCTGGGTGGAGTTCGTGCGCCACACCTCGACGCGGGACGAGGTCGTCGCCCACGAGCCGCTGAGCAACGGCACCGCGGGCCTTGCCCTGGCGGCAGACGCCGAGGCGCTGGCCTTCACCGCCCGATTCGTCCCCGCGGCGGACGACCTCCTCGCACGGTCGCAGTCCTCGCCCGTGGCCAACCCCGGGGCACCCTCGGGTGCGGTGGTGACCGGAGTCCGCGACACCTACGCGCAGGGCGAAACGATCACGGCCACCGCACTCGTCACCCCGCACCGCCCCGGTCACACCGTCACCTGGTGGACGCGGAAGGCCGGAGCCGGCACCGAGCGGGGAACGGGCGCGGTCCTGACCCTGGCCGCCGGTCTCGACCTGCACGGCGCCGAACTCGGCTTCGACGTGCGCGACGGGAGCGGGGCGACCGTGGTCTCGGCGCGCCCGATGGTCCTGGACGTCCGCGCGGCCGTCCTCACGACCGCCCCGCCCGCTCCGGCGACCACTCCCCCTGGCACCACCACGGCCGCGCCGCCGAAGGGCGCACCACCGGCGGCCGCGACGACGCAGGCCTGCGTGCCCACCCCGGTGACCAGCACGGTGCCGCCCGGCGAGGTCGAGGTCGTCACGGACGGCCACTTCGACTTCGGACCCGTCGTCGAGGGCGGCGCGTTCTCCGCACGGGTCAAGGACGACCGCCGGGGCACCCCGGCCTACCGCGACCCGGCGAGCTACGTCTTCCACCTCGGCGACGCCGCGCGGGCAACCCCACCGCCGGGCTCCGGCCTGGACTTCCTGGGGTCCGGTCCGGTGTGGACGATTCCGCTGACGCAGCGCTCCGGTGTGCCGTGGCTGGGCTGGAACACCCAGCACCCCTCCGTGCTCGCCTCCGTGAAGAGCGGCATCACGCTGACCCTGGACAAGGTGGACGGCCCTGGCGAACTGGCCGTTTACGGACAGGACCCGTTCGGCGGGGTCGGTGACCGCTACTTCGGCACGGTAGGCGGGTTCCCCCGCGCCACCACCGTCCCGGTAGGACAGTCGGGTGTGCACGTGCACGCGGTGTGGGCGTTCACCAAGCCCGGCAGCTACTCGGTGACGTTCTCCATCGGTGGCTCCATCGACGGCCGTCCGGCCAATGCCAAGAGCACGCTCGCCTTCCACATCGGGCCGGGCGACCCGAAGGCCGCACGCACGGGTACGCCAGTCGTGGAGCAGGTGGGCCGCACAGCCGACGGCAAGGCGTGCGCGTTGCCTTCCGGCCTGGCCTCCACCGGGCTCGACGGCTCGGCCGTCGCCGGCCTCGTGGTCGCCGCGGTCCTGTTGATCCCCCTCGGCTTCCTGCTCACCAACCTGGCCACGCTCGCCGACGTCCGCCGTCGGCGCTGAAAACGCTTCTCCGGTCCCCTAGGAAAGGCAAGGAACGCAGTGACCGCAACAAAGGCAAGAACGAGGACACGGGCAGCCGTCGTGGCGCTCGCCGCCTTGGGGCTGATCGCAGGCCCCCTGGCCGGAACCGCCTCGGCCCAGGACGAGGTGGTCGTCTCCGACGGCCACGTCGACCTGTTCTACGTGGACGTCCAGAACTCCGCCCACGTGCTCACGGCGCACACCGGGAGCGGCAACGTCGCCCCCGGCGAGTTGACCGTGCACGTCAAGCCTTCGGTGGCCTCCCGCACGGTCAGCGCCTCGATCGCCACCCTGCCGGGGTGGAAGGGCCAGGGCGAGACCTACTACGTGCTGCCGCAGAACTCCCAGCCCGGCCAGGTGTTCGCGGGCTTCGGCTACAGCTCGGCCGTGGCCGACGGCACGTCGGTGACCTACACCCTGGACTCGCTGCAGGGCCCCGGCGCGTTCGCGCTGTGGCAGAACGGCGAGGAGGGGCCGAACGTGTTCCTGGCCTCCGCGGAAGGCGGGCCGAAGTCGTTCACCAGCGCCGCCGAGCACGAGCACGCCAACTGGGGCTTCACCGAGCGGGGCGAGTACGCGCTGACCGTCAGCGCCACCGCGACCCCACCCGGCGGCACCCCGGTGACGATCCCGCCGGTGACCTACACGTTCTTCGTCGGTGAGGAGCTCCCCTCCGAGCCCGGTACGCCGACGACCAAGCTGTCGATCACCGGCCTGTCGGCCCACTACCACGCCGGTGGCGTCGCGGCGCTGACCGCGGTGCAGAACCCCGTCATCGACGAGAACCACTACCACTGGTTCACCAAGGCGGCGGGCGCGATCGAATGGTCCGTCGTCTCCGGTGCGTTCAGCGGGAAGTACGGCTTCGTGGTGCGCACCGCCGACAACGGGCGGCAGGTCAAGGCCGTGCTCTACAACCACGACCACAAGGTGATCGCCGAGTCCGAGCCGGCCGTCATCGTCGTGGACGACCACGGCAACGACCCGGTCAACGGCCCGACCATCACGACCACGCTGTCCGCGGAGGAGGGCGTGCTGGCCATCAGCGTCGCCCCGGAGAACCGCGAGGTCGACCTCGGCGCGCTGACCCTCAACCCGGCCGCCGACCGGTACACGGCGGCGGGTGCGCTCAAGCCGATCACGGTGACCGACACGCGCGCCGACAACCCCGGCTGGACCGCGTCCGGCCGGGTGCGCGCGTTCACCACGGTCGACGGCAGCCAGCTCGGCGGCAAGTACCTCGGCTGGACGCCGAACGTGCTCTCCGCGTCGGCCGGGCAGACGGTGACCGCGGGGCCGCAGGTCGCTTCCGGCTTCACCACCGGCAACGGCCTGGCCACGTGGTCGCAGCTCGCCGCCGCCTCGGCGGGCGCGGGCCGTGGCACCGCCCAGCTCGGTGCCGGCCTGACCCTGGAGGCTCCGGTCGAGACCGCGCCGGGCGCCTACCAGGCGATGCTCATCCTGACCGCGATCTGATATCGGACCAGGACGGGTGCGGGCTCGCCCGCACCCGTCCGTTCACACGGAGCACCACGTGAGAAGACCGCTCGCCATCCTGATCGTCGCACTCGCGTTGGTTTCCGCAACGCCCGCAGCGGCTCAGCCCGCGCGGGAGGACGGCAGGCTGACCTGGTCGGTCGCCCCTGCCGACGCCGGCGGGCCGAACGGCCGCACGCAGTTCGACTACGTCGTCGAACCCGGCATGCGCTACGACGACCACATCGCCGTGCGCAACCTGAGCGAGGGTGAACTGACCGTCGACCTCTACGCCGCTGACGCCGTCAACACCGCCACCGGTGGCTTCGACCTGCTCGCCCGCGACGAACCCTCGCCGTCCGTGGGCACCTGGATCTCCGTCACCCAGCCGAAGATCGTTCTCAAGCCGCGCTCCACCACTGTCGTGCCGTTCCGCATGACCGTGCCACCAGACGCCGAACCCGGCGACCACGTCGGCGGCCTGGTCGCCGCCCTCACCACCAGCGCCCAGGTCCAGGTCGAACGGCGCGTCGGCGCCAGGCTCTACGTCCGCGTCGCCGGCCCGGTCACCCCGGACCTGCGCGTCGACCAGCCCGCCGCCCACTACCGGGGCACAGCCAACCCGGCGGCCCCCGGCGAGGTCGACGTGACCTGGACCGTCGTCAACGACGGCAACGTCCGCCTCGCGGTCCTCCCGTCGGTGCGCGTGGAAGGCCTGTTCGGGCTGGGCGGGAAGAGATGGACCGGCGACACCGCGACCGAGCTCCTCCCCGGCAGCGCCATCACGTTCACCCGCACTCTCACCGGGGTGTGGCCGCTGGGCCCGCTCACCGTTCACGGGGAAGCCGAACCGGTCGCTTCGGCAGGACAGGACCTCGCGGGCGCGGTCACGACCGCCACCGCCGGAACCACGATCTGGGCGATTCCCTGGAGCGCACTGGGCGCCCTGCTGCTCCTCACGGCGATCCTCGTCGCTCTGTGGCGCGTCCGGCGCAAGATCCGCCAGCTGACCCGAGCAGCCGCGGCCGGCCCGAACCCGCAGTAAGAGACGGCGAAGGACCACACGTCAGTTCCGAATGGACTGTTGTCGCGAGTGCTGGATCATTCGCAGTCGTGGCGGAAGCCCGCTCCCGTCGATGGGAGTGGTTCCCAGCCAGCTCGCCACAGCGGCGAGATCGTCAGCGGTCCGCACCGGACCGACGATGACAGCGGACCCGAGGGGACTACGGCTGATGGTGCACGGCTGCACCAGAATGACCGGCCCTGCGCTCGCCGACGCTTTCCTGCCGTGGCAGTACATGGTCCCAAGAGGACAGTCGATTCGCATCAACATCCCGTGCGTGCTGCGGCGGACCGCCTCACGCAGGAGCTCGAGGTCGTGCTCCCCGTCCGAGCAGGCGCCGCAGATGGCGGCCGTGAAGCCGGCGGCCGGATTCGGCTTGGAGTCTTCTCGACGTGTGCTCATCCCGTCCTCTCCTCGCCGATACGAGCCGTGAGGTCCAGAGCGCTCCGACCGGTGCCACCGCCGGTCGTTGCCGGCAACTCGACGACGTTCGACTGTTCCGGGCCAGGTTCCGCGCAGGCCGCACAGGTCCCGGACAAGAGCACCGAATCGTCGGTGACCGTGAAGCCGTGCAGAGCCGCTGTTCTCGCGACCCATTCGGCCACTTCACCGTCGTCCGCGTTCACGACCAGCGCGCACCCGGCACACATGAGGCGGTGACGGCTTCGGCAGGCCGGGCGGAGCCCGTAGACAGCCGCGCTCGACCGGATGGTCAACCGCTCGAGGACTCCGGCGGCGACCAGCCGGTTGGCGCACTGGTACACAGTGGCCAGGCGGGTGGGGCGGCCTGCCGCCGTCAACCGGTCCCGGACCTGTGCGGCGGTCAGGAATCTGCGGTCGGATTCGAGCACGCGCACGATGCTGCGCTCGTGGTCGGTCCGGGGTCTGAGCCGGGCGCACATTCCGCACCTCCTGCCAGCAAGGCCTGGTTCACGACCCCTCCATCTCGTCGTGCCACTCGGCGAACGGGTCGACGAACTCCAGCTCGTCGGCGAGCGCCAGTTCCTCGTCGGTCACCAGCGCGCCGTGCAGTGCGGCGGTGATCTCCTCAGGCGACGCGGTCGCGGTGATCACCACCAACTCCTGGGAACGATCGCCGTACCGCGGATGCCAGGTCGCGGAAGCCATCGCGCACCGGTCCGGCGGGACGTCCGACCAGTCCTCCACCGCCGCCAGCCAGGGCCCCAGGTTGCCCACGCTCAGGCCGCCGCCGGCGGACTCCAGCCACAGCGCGGTGTCCGGCTGGCTGGCCAGCCACACCCGGCCCCGCGTGCGCACCACACCGTCGAGCAACGTGTCGATGGCCTGGTGCAGCCGCGCGGGGTGGAACGGGCGTCGTTCGGTGAAGTGGACGACCGACACACCTCCTGCCGGTTCCAGCGGTGGCTGGCCTTGCAACAGCGTGCCGAAGCCGTCGTCGAAGCCGCCCCTGCGGGCGTCGTCCGGGATGGCGGCCAGCAGAGCGGTCACGTCCAGCCCGGATCGGACCGTCCGGGGTGCGCGGGGGTTGAGCCGGTCGAGCACGGCGTCCAGCACCGCGTCGTCGCCGGGCCCGGTCAGCACGAGCGCGTCGGCGAACTCGGCCTGCCCCACGACGACCTGCGCCACCGTGCGGTCGTCATCAGCGGCGGCGCCCAGACCGCGGTCCTCCACCGTGTCCCCGCCGATGGCATCCGCCAGCCAGTTCGCCCGGTCGACCACGGTGACCACCGCCTCGATGCGCGCGTCGATCTCCCTCAGGGCGAAGCAGACGGCTTCGGGCTCCAATGCCGGGTCGAGGTCGACGACCACCCGGCCGCCCAGTTTCTCCAGCAGCGGCAACAGGTCCAGGCGCAGCGTGCAGGACACGCAGCCGTGTGCCAGTTCCAGCACGGTCAGCTCGCCGTCGACCCAGCGGCGCACCACTCCCCCGGTGAGATCACGCAGATCGTGGCGGACCAGCACCGCACCGGGCAACGCTCGCCAGATCTCCTCGGCCACGTCGTGCTGCGTCAGACCGGCCACCAGAACGAGCTCGACTCCCATGCGGGAAGCTTAACGGCAATGATTGTCGTTTTAAACGACCGGGGTGACCCAACACTCGGCAGCACGACCTCCGGCCGACCTGCTCATCACCACGCGATGTCCGGTACGACGCCGAGTTCGGCCGGTCGCACGGTCAGGGCCGCTCGTGGTCGATGCCGAGCAGAGCGACGCGCCCGGCTCTACGCAGCCGCACCGGCAGGGCACGGCGGAGCCGGGAAACATGAGCCGGACGACGCGTGCTCTACTTCAAGCGAGTGGCCATGAGCGCAGCGACCACCACCAAGCACGGAGGCAGAAGTGAACAAGCAGTGGATCCGAGCCACGGCTGTCGTCATCGCCGCCGCGGTCACCCTGAGCGCGCTGTACTACCTGATCGCCAGCCTTTGACCAGGTGCCGCACGCCCAGTCGCGCGCGGCAGACCTCGATCTTCACCTGGAGAACCCTCGCAACACCCGATCACCGAGTCCGGGCTTGCCCGATGAGCAGCGCGAGTCAGTGCTCGTCGTAGTGCTCGCCATGAACGGCGTGGCGGTGTCCATCGTGCGCGTAGTCCACGTGGTCACCGTGCGGGACTGCCACATGGCCACACCCCTCACCGTGCGCGTGGTCGTGATCGGAGTGGGGAAGGTGGTCGGCCGGCTCGCACTCGTCGAAATGCCCGTCGTGCATTCGGTGGAGGTGACCGTCGTGCGCGTAGTCCACGTGGTCACCGTGCGGGACCGCCACATGGCCACACCCCTCACCGTGCGCGTGGCCGTGATCGGTGTGTTCGAGGTGTGCCGTGGTCATGAGCAATCTCCCTTTCGATGTCCCAGGGGCTTCATGCCACCCGGATGTCCTAGCGCCATCACGCAGCGCAACATCATATTAGGTTATGCGCATGAATGCCGCATCTCGACCGTTCACCCGAGCGGCGCAACCGCACGACCGGACCGCCTACAGGCCCGACCGTCCGCAGCGCCTCACCTGAAGCAGCCAGACCGTCGGCGTGCCGGCAGCGGAGGGCAGCGATTTCCAGACGAGCGGGGACCGCGCCGCTGCCGATCGAGGTGGTCGCATCGAGTTCTGCCACGCCTTCCTGCCGCAGCGACGTCAGGGAGAGCTTGCGCACCACCCGGCCATCATCGTGCCGATCGGTTCCCGCAGGTGGCGGCCCAGGGCTGCGAAGTCCGCCGCCGCGTCGAACGCGCCGCGAACCTCGGCCTTCCGGTCGTCAGCCCCGCCCGCCTCGTCTCTGTCCCATGTGGATGGTTCTGGCCGTGAGCAGCGCCAGGTCGTCACGGTTGCCCAGCCACACCGGTGAGGTGCGGTCGAGCAAGCTGTTCCACGCGACGCGGTCGTCCTGGGCCAGAAAAGCCTGGGCTCGTGCGACCCGTGCGGTGAGCTCCGCGAGCACGACTTCTCGCTCCGCTTCGGTGAGCGGGGCGGGCAAGTCCAGCAGCACGCTGCGGCTGGTGACCCGCTCGAGTCCGGCGGACCGCAACAGGCCTGACCATCCGCGTGCCACGCGCACGACCGCAGGTCTGCCCTCGAACCACGCCGTGAACCACTCGTTGTGCGCGGCGTCGAGCCGAGCCTCCAGCCCCGGCCTGCCCACGCCGACGTCCCAGGGCAGGCAACGCGCGGGCAGGCCGCCCTCCCCGAGTGCGAGCAGGCCGCCGGGCGCGAGCAGACCGGCCAGCCCGGACACCGCGTCCTGCCAGGACAACGCGTGGTGCACGCAAGCACCGGACCAGATCAGCGACACGGGTTCCGGCAGCGGTACGGGACCGTCGTCGAGGTCGTGGAGCACCGTGCGCACACGGTCGCCCAGCCCTGCCCGCTCAGCGCGCTCGCGCACCAGAGCGAGCATCGCCTCGTCGTTGTCGACGGCGTAGACCCGTCCGGCGCGTTCGGCCAGCCGCAGCGTGCCGGCGCCCGATCCGGGGCCGACGTCAGCCACCACGCCCGCGATCGGCAGCGCGTCCAGGAATGCCAGCTCGGCCTGCGCGAACACCGCTTCGGCCGCGACGGGGTCCGCGGTCGACGGGCCGGTCATCAGGCGTGCTCGTGCAGGTCGGCGAGATCCCACTCCGGCAGCGGGTCCTCCAGCGTGAGCCAGTACGCCGGACCGGCCTCGAACTCCTCGTCGGTCAGCAGCGCCGGCTCGAGGCGGCGGCGCGGTTCGTCGAGGTCGAGGCCGACACCGATGAAGACCAGCTCCTGGTGGCCGTGCGGAACGTCCAGCAGCTGCCCCGGTTCCAGGGTGAGGTTCGGGCCTGCCTGCGACCACACGGCGAGAACCTCCGGGCGGCTGGCGATGTGACAGAAACCCTTGCTGCGCAACACGCCTTCCCAGTCGGCCAGCGCCGCCACCAGCCGGGCCGGGTGGAACGGCCGCGAGGCGCGGAACGCGACCGAGCGGATGCCGTACTCCTCGGTCTCCGGGACGTGGCCGGTGCCCGCCAGTTCCTGGGCCCAGCCAGGCGCCTGTGCGGCGGTGATCGGGTCGTAGCGGCCAGTGTCGAGCACCTCGGCCAGGTCGACGACGCCGTGCCGGGTGTGCAGCAACCGGGCGGTGGGGTTCATCCTGCGCAGCACGGCGTCGAGCGTCGCGAGCTGCTCCTCGGTCACCAGGTCCGTCTTGTTGACGACCAGCAGGTCCGCGAACTCGACCTGGTCGACCAGCAGGTCCGAGATCGTGCGCTCGTCCCCCTCCGCCGCGGCGATGTCGCGTTCGGCCAGCTGGTCACCGGTGGTCAGCTCGCGCAGGAACCCCGCCGCGTCCACGACGGTGACCATCGTGTCGAGCTGGGCGTGGTCGGACAGGCTGGTGCCGTCCTCGAACGTCCAGTCGAAGGTCGCGGCCACCGGCATCGGCTCCGAGATGCCCGTGGACTCGATCAGGATCGTGTCGAACCGGCCCGAGCGCGCGAGCTCGCCGACGCTGTCGAGCAGGTCCTCCCGCAACGTGCAGCAGATGCAGCCGTTCGTCAGCTCGACCAGGCGCTCCTGCGTGCGATCGAGGCTCCCCTGGCCCGCCACCAGCGCGGCGTCAATGTTGATCTCGCTCATGTCGTTGACGATCACCGCCACGCGCCGCCCTTCCCGGTTGGCGAGCACGTGGTTGAGCAACGTCGTCTTGCCCGAGCCGAGGAAGCCGGACAGCACGGTGACCGGAGTGCGCTTGACCATTTGAACATGATAGTCATATTCAGGTCTCAAGACACGCACGTGCCCTGTCACGAACTCACTTCCCCGTCAAGTCCGTGCACGGCTGCGATCAGGCGGTGGTCCCGACATCGTCGGTGGCACCGATACCGAGGTGTTCGATGTGGTAGACGGCCTCGTCGAGCAGCATCGCGACGTGGTTGTCGTACAGGCTGTAGACGATGCTGCGACCCTGGCGCGTACCGGTCACCAGGCTGAGCGCCCGCAACAACCGCAGCTGATGCGACACCGCGGACTGCTCCATCTCCACGGCCTCGGCGAGCTCACCGACCGAACAGGCGCCGTGCCGCAACCGGGTCAGGATCCGCAGGCGGCTCGGCGTCGCGAGCGCCTGGAGGGTGGCCGCCACCGTCGCCGCCGACTCGGCGTCCAGCTGCGCCGGCGGTGTAGTCCTGCCCTCGGCTCCATGACCCATGACAGCATCCTAGTCAGTGAACACATGAAGAGGTCTTCAGATGTTCCTGTATGGTGCTGGGGTGACTTCGACGTTCCTCATCGACAGCCCGCACCGGACACCGGCTCCGAGCCGTTCCCCGTTCGCGATCACGGAAGTCCGCTGGGCGATCGCGGCCACCGCCCTGTTCCTGCTCGGCGTCGGCGCGAAACTCGTGGGCGCGGCGCCGTGGACGTGGTGGACGCTGCTGCTCGCCTGCTACGTCGCCGGCGGCTGGGAACCCGCCCTCGCCGGGCTGAAGGCGCTGCGGGAGCGGACGCTCGACGTCGACCTGCTGATGATCGTCGCGGCGATCGGTGCCGCCTCCATCGGACAGGTCGTCGACGGCGGCCTGCTGATCGTCATCTTCGCGACGTCCGGTGCGCTCGAAGCCGTGCTCACCCAGCGCACCGCCGACTCGGTGCGCGGCCTGCTCGATCTCGCACCACAGCGGGCGTGCCTGCTCCTGCCGGACAGCCGGGAACGGGAGGTGGACGCGGAGACGCTGCGGATCGGCGACGAGATCCTCGTGCGGCCCGGCGAGCGGATCGGCGCGGACGGCGAGGTGGTCGACGGGAACAGCGAGGTCGACGAGGCCTCCATCACCGGCGAACCACTGCCGGTGCCGAAGCAACACGGACACGAGGTCTTCGCGGGCTCGCTCAACGGCACCGGGGTTCTGCGGGTGCGAGTCAGCCGCGAACCGAAGGACTCCGTGATCGCCAGAATCGTGGTCATGGTCGAGCAGGCCTCGGCCACGAAGGCGAAGACACAGCTGTTCATCGAGAAGGTCGAACAGCGCTACTCGGTCGGCGTGGTGGCCGCGACGCTGGCGTTGTTCACAGTGCCCCTGCTGTTCGGCGCGGCGTTCGAACCCACGCTGCTGCGAGCGATGACGTTCATGATCGTCGCTTCACCGTGCGCCCTCGTGCTCGCCACGATGCCTCCATTGCTGGCGGCGATCGCGAACGCGGGCAAGCGCGGTGTGCTGGTGAAGTCCGCGGTCGCCATGGAACAGCTCGGCACGGTGGACTCGGTCGCGTTCGACAAGACCGGCACGCTCACCGAAGGCACGCCTCAGGTCGTCGGCATCGTCACCGGGCAGAACGAGGACGAGGTGCTGGTGCTGGCCGCGGCGGCCGAGCAGTTCAGCGAGCACCCGATCGGACGGGCCATCGTGGCCGAGGCACGGCAGCGGCAGCTTCAGCTCCCGACGGCCGGCGACTTCCAGGCCACACCCGGCGTGGGAGTGACTGCGCGGGTCTCCGGGCATTCGATTGCCGTGCGGCGACACGACTCCCAGCACAACACCGCAGTCGAGGTAGCCGTGGACGACCGTCAGGTCGCGATCATCGAACTCGCTGACCGAATCCGGTCGTCAAGCCACAACGCCGTGCACGACCTCACCGTCCTCATCGGACGGAGCCCGGTCCTGCTGACGGGCGACAACCACGCCGCGGCACACCGGGTTGCGGCCGCCGTCGGCATCAGCGAGGTCCGTGCGGAGTTGCTGCCCCAGGACAAGGTGCGGGCCGTTCGGGAGATGAGCGGCAACGTGCTGTTCGTCGGAGACGGCGTGAACGACGCGCCCGCTCTCGCGACCGCACACGCGGGCATGGCTATGGGACGCAGGGGTTCCGCACTCACCGTGGACACCGCTGACGCCGTGGTGGTCGGCGACGATCTCACCGTGGTCCCGGCGGTGGTGGCACTGGCTCGCCGCGCCAGGCGCGTCGTGGTCGCCAACCTCGCGATCGCCGGAACGTTCATCGTGGTGCTGTCGGCGTGGGACCTGTTCGGGACGCTGCCACTCCCTCTCGGCGTCGCGGGCCACGAGGGATCCACCGTCCTCGTGGCGCTCAACGGGATGCGGCTGTTGTCCTCCGGCCGACGGCGGCAAGACCGCTGAACCACTCCGGGCGCTCGTCCACATCGCCGGGGGAGGCAGAGTGGTACACGCCTGCGGGGTGCCGGAACTCTGCAACGGGTCGCTCACCCGCGGCGATCGCGCGTCATCCACCACCGGACCACTCCCCGCCCGCGGTTGGACCGGACCGACCGCGCGGCGTCTCGCTCCAGTCGTGGCACACCTCCATGGCCCGGCGGCATCGGCAAGTCCTCGCTGCTGCGCTACGTCGCCCGGCAGGCGGAGCTCGCCGGGCGTTACGTGGTTGACGCACGGTGCCTGAACGCGGATCCGCGGTCGCACGGAAGAGGCCGCCGCTCTTCGCCGAACTGGTCGTGCGACCGCTCGACGCCGCCCAGCCCGATGCCCTTCTGCGTTGGCCGGATCCAGAGCGCTACGACGACGTCCGCACACGCATCTCGGTCGCATGTCTGCAGGCGGTTCGCTACGCCACCGAGGACGACGCGCTGCTGCGCGTCGCGGAGTGGATGTTCCTCTTCCGCGACCGGGGCGGACTGAACGACCTGTACGACTGAGCGTCCTTCCTCCCCCGCGCAGACGGCTCGTCTGGTCCGCTCCTGGCGGATGAGCGCCCGTCAGGCCAGCAGGTCCTCGATCCGGATCGGGATGTGCCGGACCCGGATCCCGGTGGCGTTGTGGATCGCGTTGGCGACCGCCGCCGCCACGCCGACCGTGCCGATCTCGCCGAGGCCGCGCGCTCCGAGGTCGTTGTGCAGGGTGTCCGGGTACTCCACGAAGTGCACGTCGATGTCCGGGATGTCGGCGTTGACCGGAATCAGGTAGCCGGCGAGGTCGGCGTTGGCGACACGGCCGCGGACCTCGCCCACGCCGATCTCGAAGCCCTCGTGCAGCGCGGCCGACACGCCCCAGATCATGCCGCCCATGAGCTGGTTGCGCGCCGTCTGGTGGTTGATGATCCGGCCGCCGTCGAACACCCCGAGCATCCGCGACACCCGCGCCTCGCGGGTCAGGCGGTGCACCCGGACCTCGACGAACTGCGCGCCGAACGAGCTGAAGGAGCGCTTCGTCATCTCTTCGCCGGGCGCCGAGGAGCCGACCGCGGTGAGCCCCGGACGGCCGGTCGCGCGCAGCACCTCGCCGAAGGTCATCGTGTGGCCCTGGCCGTGCACACGGCCGTCGGCGTAGGTGACCTCCTCGCCGGCGAACGGCGCGCCCGGAGACGCGGCCAGGGTGAGCAGTTCGCCGATCACCTGGGCCGCGCCCGCCATGATCGCCGTGCCCGCGCTGGCCGTGGCGGTCGACCCCGCGGACATGCCGCCGGGCGGCAGCGCCGAGTCGCCGATCCGCGGCCGGATCCGGTCCGCCGCGATGTCGAGCGATTCGGCCCCCACCAGGGACAGCACGGTCAGCAGGCCGGTTCCCGGGTCCGCGCCGCCGGTCTGGACGTCCACCGTGCCGTCGGCGTTCAGGGTGATCCCGACCGACGCCGGGAACCGCTGGGCCGGGAACATCGCCACCGCCACGCCCATGCCCACCAGCCAGTCACCGTCGGCGCGTCCGCCCGGGGTCCGGCCGGCCCAGCCGAACCGGTCGGCACCGATGCGAAAGCACTCGTCGAGGTGCTTGCTCGACCACGGCAGGTCCCTGCCGGGCGGGGCGAGCGAGTTGTTGCGCCGCCGCAGCTCGATCGGGTCCATCCCGAGTGCCTCGGCCAGCTCGTCCATCGCGCTCTCCAGCGCGAACGAGCCGGGCGCCTCACCGGGTGCCCGCATGTACGTCGTCGGCGGGAGGTGCAGCGGCACGATCTTCTGGCTGATCGCCAGGTTCCGCGTCGCGTACCACTTGCGGGACGTGCCGTGGGAGGTCGGCTCGATGAACGACCCCGCGATGTCGGTGCTGCACCACGAGTCGTGCCGCAGCGCGATCAGCGTGCCGTCCCGATCCGCGCCCAGCGTGATCTGCTGCACTGTCGCCGCACGGCCCGCTGTCGCCGTGAACACCTGCTCCCGGGTCAGCGACGCCTTCACCGGCCTGCCGAGCCTGCGGGACGCGGCGGCGGCCAGGAACGCGGGTGCCGAGGTTTGGCCCTTACCGCCGAAGGCACCGCCCACGAAGGGGTTCACCACCCGCACCGCCGACGGCTCCAGGCCCAGCGCCATGCTCAGCTCCAGGGCCGGCAGGTGGGCGCCCTGGTTTCCGCTGTAGACGGTCAGCTCGCCCGCCTCCCACACGGCGACGGCCGAGTGCGGCTCCATCGGGACGTGGTTCTGTGCCGCGGTGCGGTAGGTCGCGTCGACGACCACCGCGCTGGCGGCGAACGCCTCCTCGATCGAGGACACGCCCTCCTCCAGCACGGTCAGCTCGGGCGGCTCGTCCACATGGCCAGGCGCCATGGCCACTGCGGTGTCCAGCCCGTCTACCAGTGAGGTCAGCGCGGGCAGTTCCCGGTAGGACACCCCGACCAGCATCGCGGCGTCGCGAGCCTGCTCGAACGTCTCCGCCACGACGAACCCGATCGGCTGCCCGGCGTAAGTGACTTCCTTGTCGCGCAGGGGAACCCAGGTTTCGCCGAACATCGGCGTCGAGACCGGGCCCAGCGCGAGCGGGTCGAAGGGAGAGTAGACCTCGAGCACGCCTGGGGCGCTCTTGGTCGCGGTGACGTCCATGCTCTCGATCTCGCCGTGCGCGATGGTGCTGACCACGACGTAGCCGTAGGCCATGCCGGGGAAGTTGTGGTCCATCGCGTACTTCGCGTCGCCGGTGACCTTCATCGGTGCGTCCAGCCGTGCGGGCATCAGCGGCTCCTCTCGGTGACTTCGAGCAGGGCGCGGACGATCGTCCGCGGTAGCAGCGACAGCTTGAAAGCGTTGTCCGCCAGCGGCTTCGCGCCGTCGGTCGCGAGCGCCGCCGCCACGGCGAACGACTCCTCCGTCGCGGGCCTGCCGCGCAGCGCCGCCTCGACGGACGGCAGTCGCCAGGGCACGGTGGCCACGCCGCCCGCCGCTACCCGGACGTCCGCGACGATCCCGTCGCGGACGTCCATGGCGACCGCCGCCGAGCAGAGCGCGAACTCGTAGGACTGGCGGTCGCGCACCTTCACGTACGTCGACCGCCCGGCCCAGTCCAGGCGCGGCACGACGATCTCGGTGATCAGCTCACCCTGGCGCAGGTCGTGCTCGATCTCGGGGGAGCCGGCCGGGGTGCGGTAGAAGTCGGTCAGCCGCACGGTCCGCTCGCCGTCCGGACCGGCGAGCCGGACCTCCGCGTCGAGCGCGGCAAGGGCTACTGCGACGTCGCTGGCGTGCGTGGCGACGCACGACCCGCTGGTGCCGAACACGGCGTGCATCCGGTTCGTGCCGGTCGTCGCGGGACAGCCGCTGCCGGGCTCGCGCCGGTTGCACGGCATGCTCACATCCCGGAAGTACGTGCATCGGGTGCGCTGCATCAGGTTGCCGCCGATGCTGGCCATGTTGCGCAGTTGCTGGGAGGCGCTGAGCAGCAGTGCCCGGGAGATCACCGGGTAGACGCCGGGGTGCGCGGCGATGTCGGCCATTCGTTCGAGCGCGCCGATGCGCAACCCGTCGCCGGTGTCGATGCCGTGCAGTGGGAGCCCGTTGATGTCCAGTACTCGATGCGGTGTCACAACGTTGAGCTTCATCAGGTCGACGAGCGTGGTGCCGCCGGCCAGGAAGGTGCCCGTCGAGCCCGTCGCCTCGCCGACGGTGGCCGGCGCGGCCAGCTCAAAGGGTCGCATCGGCCCTCCTCGCCTGCTCGACGGCCTTGACGATGTTCGGGTACGCCGAGCAGCGGCAGAGGTTGCCCGACATGAACTCGCGGACATCGTCGACGTCCTGCTCGACGGCCGCCACCGCGGACATGATCTGTCCCGGCGTGCAGAACCCGCACTGCAGGGCGTCCTGGTCGGCGAAGGCCCGCTGCACGGGGTGCAGTTCGCCCGTTGTGGACAGACCTTCCACGGTGGTGACCGGCTTGGTCACGGTGGCGGCGAGCGTGAGGCAGGAAAGCACGGGCCTGCCGCCGACGTGCACCGTGCACGCCCCGCACTGGCCACGGTCGCAGCCCTTCTTCGGCCCGGTGACTCCGAGTCGCTCGCGCAGCGCGTCGAGCAGCGTCACGCCGAGGTCGATGCTGAGGTGTTCGGCGCGGCCGTTCACTTCGAGTGAGATGTCCACTGATCTCTTCCCTGCGGTGTAGTGGGTGGTCATGAATCGGACAGGTGTCCGCACGTAGTGCAACCGGTGCTGGTGGGCGCGAGCGGCTGGGCGTTCGGCTTGGTCGCGGTCCGCAACGGGGCTGCCCCGCTGTTCGCCGGTGACGGCCGGGGTCGACGGCCGGTGGCGATCGGCAATGCGATCAGCCACCGGCCTCGGACTCAGGCGAACTGGCGCTGAAGGCGTTGGCAGGCGAATCCCGCCGCGGCTCCGATCGCGGTGGCGGCCGCCAGGCTCAGCAGCGTAGAAGCGATTTCGTTGGAGTGGGCGGCGTAGAACGCAATCAGGCCGAGGAACCAGGCGAGCATGTTGTTCAGGACCGGCGTCGTGCGCAGGCCCACCACGACGAGCGCGAGAACGAAGACGGCCAGTGGCAGTGCCGCGGCACCGGTTACCGGAGCCAGTACCCCGGCCAGGAGCTGGCCCGCTGCGGCCAGGACCAGCCCCAGCCAGAGGCAAACCATGGCGTGCAGGCCCTGCACGGGAGAGGCGGGACGGCTGAACCAGGCGACCCAACCGACGAACATCGCCCAGGCGGGGAAGCTGAGCGAGTCGGCGGTGAACGCGGCCACGGCAGCGACGGCTCCCGCGATGACGGTGAAGATGACGAACCGCGGACGGGTCTGTGTGGCGACGGCGTGCTCGGACATTGTTTCCTCCAGAGAAGTTCAGTGCTGGGCAGGGACGAGGAGCTCGCTGTGCGGGTCACGAACTTTTCACGAGCCAGCCGAGCCGCCTCGTTGTTATATCCACAATGGACTTCGTGTCAGCGATGACCGCATGGAAAGGCTTGTGCAGAACGGGAAGATGAGGACTCGGGGATCTCGCGGGCGACGCCTTCCGGTCAGGGGACGACGCCAGGCGGGAACAGCCCGGCGGTCGCCTCTTCGTTGCGCGCGAAGAGCGGGTCTGGTTCGGCATAGGCGGCGACCTCGTGGTCGGCGGCTCCGGTGACCAGGACGACGGACATGCCGATCCTCCCTGGGATCATCGGGCGGGGACGAGCTCGACGCGCAGGACGCGGTCGTCGCCGTTCGTGGGGGCGACTCCGCCGAGCGTCGTTCGGTCGGTGTTGGAGGTGGTGATCCACAGGGCGCCGTCGGGTGCGACGTGCACGGCCCGCAGGCGGCCGTACTGCTCGACCAGGTGGGCGGTTGGATCGCCGGCGCGAGTGCTTCCGTTCACCGGCAGGCGCCACAACCGCTGGCCCCGCAGGCACGCGGCCCACACCGCGCCTCCCGCGTACGCGATGCCCGACGGCGACGCCTCGGTGGGCCGCAGCGCGAAGATCGGCCGCTCACCTCCCCGTCCGTCCGGGCCCTCCGCCGCGGGCCAGCCGTAGTCGGCGCCCGCGCGCAGCACGTTGAGCTCGTCCCAGGCGTTCAGGCCGAGTTCGGCGGCGTAGGCCGTGCCGTCCTGGGCGAACGCGATGCCCTGCACGTTGCGGTGCCCGGTGCTGAAGACCGGTGTGCCGAAGGGGTTGTCCGGCGGGACCGTCCCATCCGGACGGATGCGCAGGACCTTGCCGTTGAGCGAGTCGCGATTCGGCGCGGTCGTGGTGTCGAACGCGTCACCTGTGCCGATCCACAGGTTGCCGTCGGGGCCGAACTGCAGGCGCCCGCCGTGGTGGCGGTTGCCGGTACCGATGCCGTCAAGCACCACCCGCTCCTGGTGCAGCGACTGGAAGTCCTCGGCGATGCGCAGCGCGACGACCCGGTTGGCCGGGGACGACGACACGTAGGCGAAGACGGTGCGGTCGGACTCGAACGCCGGCGAGGTGGCCAGCCCGAGCAGGCCGCCTTCCGCGCTCTGGGTGACACCCGGCACGGAACCGACCAGTGCCGCTTCGCCGCCGCCGCCCGGGATGCGGTGGATCTCGCCGGACACCCGCCCGGACACCAGGGCCGTTCCGTCGGGGAGAAATGCCAGGCCCCACGGCATCTGCAGGCCGCGGGCCAGCTCGGTCACCTGTCCCGGCACCAGCCCGGCGGTGGTGGCGGGCGGCCCACCGGTGGCGGGTGGGCCGGCGGACGGCGAACAGGCGACCAAGGCCGTGGTGAGGCATGCGGCAGCGACAACGCTCTTCATCAGGATTTCCACCGTTTCTGCCGTCGTGGCGGCGACCGATGTGGACGATGCCGACGCTAGCGACGGTCCGGCTGTCCTGGGTCGCCCTGCCGGACCGGGGATGAGGAGGGCGCCCGTGGCGGGGCGGATCACCCGCAGACTGGGTTCTGCAAGTCGGCCGGACGTCGCCGACAACCAGGTCAGAAAAGGGAAATCAATGACTTTGAAGCCGCACGCCATCGGCAACCGTGGACTGGTGGCCTCCGTCGAGGGCCTCGGCACGATGGGCATGACCGCGATGTACGGCACCCCTGACGACGCCGAGTCCGTCGCGACCGTCCACCGCGCCATCGACCTGGGTGTCACGCTGTTCGACACCGCCGACATGTACGGCCCGTTCAGCGGCGAGGAGCTCCTCGGTCGCGCCCTCGCCGGCCGCCGCGACCAGGTTGTCGTCGCCACCAAGTCCGGCGGGCTGACCCTCGATGACTCCGGGCGGATCGTCGGCGGCCCCAACGGAAGGCCTGAGTACCTGCGCACCGCGGTCGACGGGTCGTTGCGCCGCCTGGGCACCGACTACATCGACCTCTACTACCAGCACCGGGTCGATCCGGCTGTGCCCGTCGAGGAGACGTTCGGGGCGCTCGGCGAGCTCGTGGCCGCGGGCAAGGTGCGGTACCTGGGCATCTGCGAAGCGCTGCCGGAATCGATCCGCGCCGCGCACGCCACCGCGCACCTCTCGGCGGTGCAGACCGAGTACTCGCTGTTCACCCGCACCGTCGAGACCAACGGCGTGCTGGACACCGTCCGGGAACTGGGCATCGGCTTCGTCGCCTACTCGCCGCTCGGCCGCGGCTTGCTCACCGGCGGGCTGCGCGGCGTCGAGGACCTGCCGGACAACGACTTCCGCCGCACCGCGCCGCGGTTCGCCGGCGAGAACCTCCAGCACAACCTGCGGCTGGTGGAGCGCGTGCGAGCCGTCGCGGACGAACTGGGAATCACCGCGGGTCAGCTGGCGCTGGCGTGGGTTTTGGCTCAAGGTGACCACGTGACCGCGATCCCCGGCACCAAGCGCCGGACGTACCTCGAGCAGAATGTCGCGGCAGCCGGCGTCGTCCTCGACCAGGTCACCTTGAAGAAGCTCGACGAGGCCGTACCCGCCGACGCCGTCGCCGGCCAGCGCTACGCGCCCCAGGCGATGGCGTCGATCCAGGAGTGATCCCAGTCGAAAGGCAGCTCATGGCGGACAACGACCTCGGTGGCTTCCTGCGCGCGCGGCGGGAAGCGATGCGCCCGGAGGACGTCGGGCTCGTCCCCGGCGGCCGCAGGCGCACACCGGGCCTGCGGCGGGAGGAGGTGGCGATGCTGGCGAACCTCTCCGTGGACTACTACGAGCGCCTGGAGCGCTCCCGAGGATCGAACCCCTCCGAGGCGCTGCTGGCCAACCTGGCCCGCGCCCTGCGGCTGACGGTCGACGAACGCGACTACCTCTACCGGCTGGCCGGCTACCCGCCGCCCGCGCGCCCCGCGCGCGGCGGGTACGTCGACCCTTCGATGATGTTCCTGCTGGACGCGCTCACCACCGTGCCCGCCCACGTCATCGACGACCTCACCACCGTGCAGGCACAGAACCCGTTGAGCCGCGCGCTCATCGGCCCCTGGACCGGGTTGGAGGGTCGCGAGGCCAACGTCACGTGGCGCTGGTTCACGGAACCGAGCTCGCGGGCACTCAACACACCCGAGGAGCACGAGGAGATCGGCCGCGGGTACGCGGCCGACCTCCGCGCCGCCACCGCACGGCTCGGCTCCGACCGCACCGCGCAGCGGCTGGTGGACGACCTCCTCGGCGCCAGCGCGGAGTTCGCCCGGTACTGGCAGGACATGCACGTCCAGCCACTGCGATCCACGCCCAAGACGCTCCTGCACCCGCGTGCGGGCCGACTGGAGGTGCAGTGTGACATCGTGCTCAGCACCACGACCGGACACCGACTGGTGATCTTCCGGCCACAGCCGGGCTCCACCACGGCGGAAAGCTTCGACTTCCTCCGCGTCCTCGGTCAGCAGACGTTCAACGACTGACGGATCTCGTCGGCATCGAACGGTGAACCCTGCCCGGGATCGTGGTGGTACGCCACCGTTTCGGCGCCCGCCCGGCCCGGCCGGCTTCGCGCAGGAGCCATGCGCTGGTTGTAATCGGCGGACCGGGAGACCTGGAGCAGTTCGCACGCACGCTTGAGGATCCCCACGTCCTCGCGCAGCCGCCGGTTCTCCCTCCGCAGCGCGGCCAGCTCGGTCTTCTCGCCGCTGCTCAGCCCGCCGTCGTCGCGGTTCCCAGCGTCGCGCTCGGCTTGGCACTGCTCGACGATCTCCGCCTTGAACTCCGGGGTGAACGCACGACGAGGACGCCGGGGCTTGTTCGAGCCCGTGGTCTTGACAAGGACATCCTCCAAGGGCAAAACCCCTGATCTCAGATGTCCGTCAAAACGGGACGTGACTGAACGGTGGGAGTGCAGTGGCTTCCGTCGCGAACTCGCACCCATGCCCGCGGATCAACGCGGAGGAGCTGTGGACCTCAGCCAGGACAAGCTTGGCCACAACGCCAAAGGAACGGAAACCGCGCCGGCGATCGCGATCACCCACGACGGGTTCACGACTTCGGCGGCCAAGCCCGAAACCCCGATCCCCATTCCCTGCGCGGCAACGTTCGCGGACGAAGCCAGCCCCATCCCCCTCGACCGGGAAGCGTCCGGCAGCAGTTCCGCCAGGAAAGACGCCGACATGACCACCAGCGCGGCCCACAGAGCGCCACTGACGGCAAACGCCACCATGGCAACGAAAATCCCATCGACCAGGGCGATCGGAACCAGCGGGATGCCAACAGCCACGCAAACGACTGCAAGCGCGACCCGCTGACGGTCCGGTGTCACGAAACGAACGAAGATCGGCAGCCCGATCACGGCACCGGCACTGCAGCTCGCCAGGACCAACCCGACCACAACGGCTCCGTGTCCCATCTCGCTCACATAAGACACGGCGATTCCTTCCGGGACGACGTAGCACACGCCCAGGAAGGTCATGACGAATATCGCGCGGCGTCGAGGATCGCTCCACACCAGCGTGACACCGTCCGCGACGAACCGAGCGGAGGATGAAGCCGGTGCCGAAGCGGGACGTGAACGGATGCGCGTCCCCAGCAACAGCGCGGACGCGGCGAACGTGAAGGCGTTGACCGCCAGGCAGAACTGGGGACTCAACGCGGTGGAGAGAAGGCCTCCGGTCGCGACTCCCGCCAGCTGAGCCGCCTGGACGGTGATCTGCCGGAGGGACATGCCCACCGAGTACTGCTCCGCACTGAGCAAGTCACGGAGAAGCGCGAGTTGTGCGGCGCTGTAAGGCCCGCCCACGAAGGACAGGACCGACACCAGCACGCACAGCCAGACCAGGTCGACACCTGGGATCACCATGACCGCGACGACGAGAGCCCGCAGACCGTCCACGAAGACGACGACCTGGCGGCGCGGACGCTGATCGGCGACCTGGGACAGGGCCAGAGTTCCGGCCAGGGCGGGAACGAACGTCAAGGCGTAGGTCAGCCCCGCTATCGCAGCGGAGCCGGTGCGATCGAACACCAGCACCACCAGCGCGACCCGCGCGAACTGGTCACCGGTGACGGACAGCAACTCGGCCAACCACAGCGCCCGGAATTCTTCGACGGACAAGACCCCACGAAAAGTGATTCGACTCACTACACCCACCGACGACCGCAACGAAACAGAATTACGATACGTCGCGGAGGACGTGGATTTGGACATCCGGGCCGACACAAGTGACCGTTGGAACATCTTCCCTTGCACTTTCGACCGAATCTGTTGCAACCGCGGACTTGAGGATGTTGGGTGGTACTGACAATCCCGAAACGAGGAGGGCTCGATGAGCGCAATCAAGCCGCCGCCGTGGCTCTGACGCGGTAGCACAGAGGTAAATGGTGGGGTCGGGGCACAAGAACTCACGAGTTCACATGCCCCGACCTTTTACCGTCGGCCCGCTACGCCTTCTCAGCCCGCGGAGACGCGGAACATGTCCATCCACACGCCGACCCCCGCCCAGGCGTTCTGCCACTCGCCACAGGTCGACGCCACGTACGCCAGCCCGTTCCCCGCTCCGGCACGTTCGACGGCCACGCGCTGTGCGAGCCGGACACCCCTTTCTCGCGCAGATTCGACGCGTTGCACCAGGCCAGGAGGGACCGGAGGCCGGTGGCGGCGCTCGGGTCACCTACGTCTGGCTGCGGCGCAAAATCCCGGCCGGGTCGTACTTCTGGGCCAGGTCCCGCACGCGCTCGCCGGTGGCGCCGGGGAAAGCGCGATCAAAAGTCTCAGCCGAAGGCCGGCTCTCGAAATTCCGGTAGGCGCCGATGGCATGGCCCCAGAGCGGACGCGTCGCCGCGTGAAGCTCGTGAGAGCCTTGGGGCGGAAAAGCCGTGACGGTCACGAGGACCTCCGCGGCGCGATGGACATACGCCGTGGCTTCGAGGGCGATGTCGTTGGCCGCTCCCCCGATGGCGCGGACCTGGACCAGTGGCCGGGACGGATGCCGGACGACTTCCACCAACGCCTGGGCGGATTCCTCGGTGAGCCGTCCCAGCAAGGCGTTGGTCGTGGTCGCCGGCTATTGCCCGACATTGGGGTGGAGGTGGCTGTGCGACACGAGCTCCGCATACCGGCCACGACCGAGAAGGCCCCGATGCACACCACTCTGCCCGGTCCAAGGTGCGAGGGCCGCTTCGGCGACGCGGAGATCGCTCGTTGCCAGAACCGCGGTCATGACGAGCACCGGCCGGCCTCCTTCGGCGGTCGTGAGAATGCCGCTCATCGTGAGTTCCCGGGGTGCGTTCGCCATGGACTCGGACCACCGGCGCAAGGCCACGCCGCCGTCGTCGATTTCGATGACGACCTGACCGGCGTGGATTCCAGGCAGGTGCATGCCCTCGATGTCGAAGTCGGTGACCACGCCGACGTAGGAACCCGCGCCGCGAACCGCCCAGAGCAGATCCGGGTTCGAGGCGTCGGCACGGACGAGTTCGCCGGAGGGCAGCACGACGGTCGCCGCGCGCACGTGATCGATCGTCAGGCATAAATGCGCACGAGCCACCCCAGGCCACCCGCAGTGGCCAAGCCGCCGACGCCGACGTTGCCGTGGTCGCCGGAGCTGATCGCGAGCTCGTACGGGGCGAGGGCGGACGCCACCTCTGCCCATCGCGCACCCGCGCCCACCCGGACCAGGCGGGTGTCCCGGTCCAGGACGGTGACCGCGTTCATCCTGCTCAGGTCGACCACCATGCCGCCGTCGTTGGACGAGGTCCCGGAAAGTCCGTGACCGCCACTGCGCACGGAGACGGGAAGGTCGGTGGCCGCCGCGTACATGACCGCCTCGGACACCTCGGCCGCTGTGCCGGGCAGGAGGATCTCGGCCGGTGAGTGGCGTGTCGTGTACGTCGAGCGCAGCAGCCGGTAGGCGTCGTCAGCAGGTGTCACGGTCAGCAGTCCGCTGGGCTGTGTCCTCATCGGGAGGCCCTCTGTTCCGCGACACGGTCACGAACCGCGGGAGCGACCTCACGTGCGAATGCTTCCAACGACGTGGAGGCGTCGCCTGCAGGCCAGAAGATGAAGGTGTCGAAACCCAGTTCGGTCACGGAGCTGGTGAGGAAGTCCACCCAGCCGGCGACATCGCTGATCAGCCCTTGAGCGGTGTTGCGTGTTTGCCCACCGGTGGCGGTGATGGCGCCGATGACGTTGTAGATGCGCCGGATGTCGGCTGGATCGCGGCCGGCGGCGCGCGCGGCGTCATCGATGATGCCCTGTTTTTCGGGCACGTCCTCAGGTGGCACGTAGATGTTGAGCGGCGAGATCCAGCCCTCCGCACGCCTGCCCACCAGTCTGAGCATGCGTGTCTTCTGGGCGCCTAGCCACACTTGGGGACGCTGCCGCGACGCCGGGCCCGCAACGTAGGTGACGTCGAGCTCCTCGTTGCCCGCCCGGACCGGTCCGCCGCGCAGGGCTTGGAGAAGGATCTCCACCGAGATGTCGGCGTACGCGACCATGGCGCCGCCTTCACGTCGTGGCGCTCCCATGCCCGCGATGGCGTCGGGGAACGGCCCGCCGCCAACCCCCAGCTGCACACGACCCCCGTTGAGGATGGCCAGCGAGGAGGCGGCTTTGGCCAGCATCGCCGGCGGCCTGAGCTGGAGGTCGGCGACATCGGTCATCACCGAGATCCGCTCGGTCGCGGCCGAGAGGTAGGTGAGCAACGTCCAGGTGTCGAGGTGGGTCGGCTGGTAGGCGTGGTCCTGGACGCCGAGCAGGTCAAGGCCGAGGCCGTCGGCCTGACGTGCCAGGGCGAAGGCCTGCTCCAAGCCCTGAGCGGCAGGATCGACGCTGACGCCGAAGCTGAGCTCGTGACCGTAGTCGGTCATGGGATCCTCCGAGGCTATCTTGAGGTACTCTCAATTTGAGACACCAGCTAGAACTTGATGGCCTGTCAAGTTATTCCGGAGAAGAGATCTGATGCGCGCAGACGCACGCCGGAACCTCGAGCGCATCCGGGCGGCGGCCTCCGAGGCGTTCGCCGAGCACGGGCTGGACGCGCCTTTGGAGGACATCGCACGCCGTGCCGGCGTCAGCGCCGGCACGATCTATCACCGGTTCGGGAGCCGGGAAGGGCTGATGGACGCCGCTGTCTCCGACATCGCGGCCAGGAAGCTCGACGCCGCGATCGCGGCCACCACAGGAACGACACCGTGGGAGCGGTTCGAAAGCTATGTGTCGGCCCTGGGCGAGGTCCAGGCGGCCGATCCGGCCTTCAACGACGTGGTCGCCCTGCGCTACCCCCACGCCGGTGAGCTGCGCTCCGTCCACGAGCGCGCCATCGCCCAGGCTGAGACGTTGATGCGCGCCGCACAGGCAGACGGATCACTCCGGCCCGACGCCGATCCTTCCGACATCGGCCGGCTGATCTGGCTCAACGCCCAAGCCATCCGCCTCGGCGGGGACTGGTGGCGTCGTGGACTCGGTTTCTTCCTCGACGGGCTGAGCCGCACCCGCCATGACCAGTGAGCACCCTTTCTCCCACCCGCGAAAGGAACCCGGTGGGGTGCCGAAACTCTGCAACGCGTCGCTCACCCGCGATTGAAGCCAAAGGTCAGAGCTGGCATGCCGCGGGACCGAGGCCGGGGTGCGGCGCGGCTGCACGAGGACATGGTCTCCCGTGATGTGAGCTTGCAATCAAGCCGGGTACGTAGCCACATACCATATAAATCCAAAGACCATGGCCATCAGCACCGCACCCGTTATCGCACCATTGCGAAAATACACGAACCGGTCAGGAGGTCTGACGGTTGTCGCATCCAGCGCCAACTCCGAGACACTGCGCATTTCGTCGACATTGCTCTTAAGCTTAGAGGAGGCCGCCGTTAGCGCATCAGCCGCCACATCAAGCCTGTGAAGACAGGCTACATTTTCCAGATTACAGGCCCGCGACCGAGCCCAACTCGTCGTCCTGGCCTACGAAACCGGTCTCGTCACCCCGGCCGCCGCGACCTGACGTCCGCCGCCTGATCGCCGGCAGAAGGGACGGCGGCTCTTCCTCGAAACGCACGCAGCAGCTCACTGCGCTGTCGTGCCGCTGATCGCGTTGTGCCGCTGAGCGGATGCGATTGCGAACGAGCCCATAGCGCGACGGGCAGCTTCGGATGAGTTCCGGCCTTGTCGAGGTGGTGACACTCCGAGCCCGCGACTCCGAGCTGGACGCCAGCCAGGTACGTGATGTCGGCGGTCAAGGGCGGAACCCTGTGGACACGATCTCGGCGTGCCCAGGACGCGGCTTGATCTTGACCGGATCCGCTCGGCTCGCCGCATGATCGACCCGGTGTACCCGGACACCCCGCTGTACCGGTTCGACCGTCCTGTCAGCGGCTTCCATTCACGAAGAATGGTGCGACAAGCGTGACCTGGTAAGGCGGACGCCTGCCGCACGTGTCTGCTGCCACGTCTAGCGGCTGGGCATGATCACCCACAGCACGAGGTAGACGACGAACTGCGGGCCGGGCAACAGGCAGGAAAGCACGAACAGCAGCCGGACCGTGCCCGGCTTCATCCCCCACCTCGCGGCAAGCCCGGCGCACACGCCGGCAATCCTGCGGTTGTCACGTGGCCTGCTCAATGTTGTCGGTGCCATTGCTCCGCCGTTTCACTTGTGACGCAGGTGGGGCCTGGCGCTCTCGGCCAGGACACGGATGTGGCGGTGCGGCAGGCGAAGACCATCGGAAGCGGTGATCGCCTGCCGCACCCGTGGATCACTCCTCGCCGAAGGCGAAGTCGCCGCCGTCCTCGAAGACCTCCTCGACGACCTCACCGAGGACCATTCCACCGACGACGCCCGCCGCACCCGCGGCGACCACGCCACCGATGCCGGGCCCGCTGCGGTGATGACCACCGTGGTGTCCGTGCTGGTCATAGCCGGGCTGGTGGCCGTAGCCGGGCTGGTGGCCGTAGCCGGGCTGGCCGCCGAACGCCGGGTTGTGGCCCATGTGCCCGCCGCCGAACGCCGGGTTCGCGTCGCCGCGCTGAGCGACCTGAGTGAGCCAGCCGTTGATGGCCGACGCCCAGTCGGTGCCCTGGGCCTCCTGGTGCGATGCACGGAAGTGACCGAACGCGTCACCACCGGAGGAGAACATGCCGCCGCGCTTGTCGGCTTCCAGGATCACGTAGAGCTCGTGCGGGTTCGCCACGAACGTCAGCTCGACCTGCTGGACGGCACCCGCGAACTGGGCCGGCGGGAAGAACTCGATCTCCTGGTAGAAGCCGAGCTCCTGCGGCACGCCGTGCAGGCGGCCGGCTTCGACGTCCGCGCTGCGGAACGAGAAACCGAGCTGCCCGAACGCGTTGAGCACCGCGTCCTGCGACGGCAGCGGGTGCACCAGGACCGGGTCGAGGTCGCCCTTGTCGGGGGCGCCCGCGATCACGAGCTCGGTGCGCACGCCGACGGTCATGCCGGGCAGCGGGCCGCCACCGACCGCGGTGATCGGGGTCTCCCACGGCATCGGCAGCTGGAACGGGATCGAGATCAGCTGACCGGCGGGGACGCGAACGCCCTGCTGCACGATCATGCGGAAGAACTCCGACACACCACCGAACTCGTGGTCGCCGTGCTCGACCTCGACGCGGGTGACGAGAGACAGCACGACCTGGCCGATCTCGGCGTCCGCGCTGCCGCCCTGGATGCGCACCTGCCCGGTGACGACCTGGCCGGGCGCGGCGTGTGGCGAGTCCAGCACGGTGTCGACGGACGGGCCGCCGACGCCGAACGCGCTGAGCATCCGTTTGAACAAGTCTCCTCCTGCGGGGACTGGGTGTGAGTTAGTTCTGGCGCACCGCGACACGCGGTGCGTCGGTCTCGTCGTCGAAGTCGCCGATGAGCTCTTCGAGCAGGTCTTCCAGCGCCGCGATGCCGACCACGCGGTCGGCATCGGACACGAGCGCGAGTTGCGCGCGGTCCGCCTTCATCGCGGTGACGGCCGCGGCCACCGGCATTCCGGCTTCCAGCGTGAGCACGGGGCCCATCAACGAGCGGGCGTCCGGGTCCTCGCCACGTGCCGTGGCACGCATGGCCTCGCGGATGTGCACCAGGCCGACGTAGCGACCGCGCAGATCGGTCACCGGGAAGCGTGACCGTCCACACTGGAGGCTGCGGCGCTCGATCTCGCGAGCCGTGGTGTGCGCGGTGACAGTGGAGGTCTCCTCCATCGGCACCATGACCTCGCGCAGCGTTGTCTTCTGCACCTGCAGCATGCGGGTCAGCAGTCGTTGCTGGTGCTCACCGATGAGGCCGTGCTCGGCGGACTGCCGCACCAGAAGCCGCAGGTCCTCAGGCCGGTGCGCCTGAGCCAACTGGTCCTGGGGCTCGACCTTCATCAGGCGCAGCAGGCCGTTCGTCGTCGAGTTCAGTCCACCGAGGATCCAGCGAACGGAGTGCGCGAACGCGCGGAAGGGCAGCGCCAGCATCAGCGCCGACTTCTCGGGGTGCGAGATCGCCCAGGACTTCGGCGCCATCTCGCCCACGACCATGTGCAGGAAGACCACCAGCACCAGGCTGATCGCGAACGCGACGCCGTACGCGACACCCTCCGGCAGGCCCACCGCCGTCAGCAACGGGTCGAGCAGGTCGGCGACGGCCGGCTTGGCCAGCGCGCCGAGCCCGAGAGTGCACAGCGTGATGCCGAGCTGGGCACCCGCGAGCATCAGCGACAGCTCGCGCACGCCGGCGACGGCGGCGCGCGCCGCACGCGACGTCTCGGCCTCCTGCTCCAGCCGGTGCCGCTTGGACGCGATCAACGCGAACTCGGCGGCGACGAAGAAGGCGTTGAGCGCCAGCAGGACGAAGGAGATCGCGAGAGACATTCCGGTGCTCATCGAGCCTCCTCCCGAACTCGTGACGTCACGACCACGGTCTCGGGCACGTTGCGTGCCACAGCGGTGACCAGCACCGTCACGTGGTCCAGCTCGATCTCGTCGCCCACCTCGGCGGTGCGGCCGAGCCGGTGCAGCACGAGGCCGGAAACGGTGTCGTACGCGTCATCCGTCGGCAACGCGACGCCGGTCGTGTCCTCGACCTCGTCCAGCCGCATGCGTCCGGGGACCTGCCACTTGGTGTCGTCGAGGCGTTCGACCACTTCTTCGAACAGGTCGTCCTCGTCGTGGATCTCGCCGACGAGTTCCTCGGCGAGGTCTTCCAGCGAGACGATCCCGGCGAAGCCGCCGAACTCGTCCAGCACGCAGGCGAGCTGACGGCGCTCCGTGCGCAGCCGTTCCAGCACGGCCGGCAGCGGCAACGTCGCGGGCACCACGAGCGCGGGCGAGGCGATGTCGCCGATCGGCGTGGCAGGCCGCTGTTCGGGGGTGAGGGTCAACACCTCGGCCAGGCCCACGACGCCGCGGATGTCGTCCAGGTCGTCGCCCACCACGGGAAAACGTGAGTGACCGGTGTCGAGCAGCTCCACCACGCGTGAGGCGGGCTCGTCGAACCGGACCCAGTGCACGTTCACCCGCGGCGTCATCGCCTGCTCGGCCGCCAGCTCCCGGAAGCCGAGACCCCGGTCGAGCAGCTGGGCGAGCTCCGGGTCGAGGTGCCCCTGCTCCCCCGCGTCGCCGACGATCTGCTTGAGGTCCTCCGGCGTCGCGCCCTGCGGCAGCTCCTCCACCGGCTCGATCCCGATGGAACGCAGCAGCTTGTTGGCCGCCGCGTCGAACAACCGGATCAGCGGACCGGCGATCTTGAGGTAGACCAGCGTCGACGAGCTCAGCCACGTGGCGAGCGCCTCGGGCTTCGCGATCGCGAGGTTCTTCGGCAGCAGCTCGCCCAGAACCATCTGCACGACGGTGGCGAAGATCAGCGCCACGGCCATCGCCAGCGGCACGCCGAACGACTCGGGCAGCCCGAGCAGGTTCGCGAGGCCGGTACCGAGCAGCGGCTCGGCCACGTAACCGACGAGCAGCGCCGTCACCGTGATGCCGAACTGGGCACCGGACAGCATGAACGAGAGCTTCTGCGTCACGCGATAGGCACGCTCGGCGGCCTTGTCGCCGTCCTCGGCCATCTGCTGCAGCCGACCACGGTCGGCCGCCATGTACGCGAACTCCTGGGCCACGAAGTAGCCGGTGGCGGCGGTGAGCGCCACGATCGCCAGCAGGCCCGAGAGGATCAACATGCCGCACTCGCGGCGTTGAGAACGTTCAGCCGGGTTCGCCCCGGCGTACTACTACAGCCGTCGATGTCGGCTTCTTCAGACATGACCTCACAGTAGCACGCGACACTGTATGGTTTTCGGAGGAGGTGAACGTGAGCGAAGCGTTGCTCAAGATCGGCGAACTGGCCGCGCGAGCGGGCGTCAGCATCCGCACCGTCGACTACTACACGACGTTGGGCCTGATCAGCCCTGCCCAGCGCACCGCGTCGAACTACCGTCTCTACGCCCAGGCCGATGTGGATCGCATCCACCTGGTTCAACGTCTGGAAGTCCACGGTGTTCCCCTGGAGGAGATTTCCACGGCGCTGAACACCCGAGCCTCCGACGTCGCGGCGATCCTGGACCGCATCGACGTCGACCTGCAGGCCCTCCAGACGGCCGCGGACGTCGCCGCACCGGAGATGCAGGGCCTGCTCGCGGTCATCGCGACGCGAGTGCACTCGTTGATCACCATCGCGCTGCAGATCCCGCCGGATGTGATGCTGCCGTAGCGGCTATGCGACCTTGCGCATCCGCACCGAGGTGACGGCGTGGTGCGCGACGGATGCTGGCCGGGTCGGTCCACTCGGTGGCGGACACGAGCGACCAGGCGCTCCTGCTCGGCGGCAAGCGCGCGAAGCGGACAGCCACGCCCGAACTCCCCTCCGGTTGCGGACCATGCATGGCACAAGTGGACGGCCCCGCACCCAGTCGACTCGTGGCAACAAGTTTCGATCGTGGTCCTGCTGGTCGCCATCGTCCTAGAACGACTCGCGCTGCGCACAGTCGTGCTCGACGGACTCCAGCAGCCGCTCGGTCAACTGCTGCAACACCCCGTCCCACCGACTGGCTTCAGCCCGCTCGCCTTGGCACTGTTCCGCAACCCGGTCGCACGCTTCGAGTCCTCGGCGTTCTCCACAAGCATCTGACCACCCTGCGGCGTCTCGTGGCGGATGAGAGATCTGCACGTCGCCTGACGACACAGCCGCCGACCGATGTTATCGCTAACACTTCCCTGGGTTGTCGGCTTGTTCCACCTTGGATGGATCACGTGTTCCAGCAGTTCAAGGCCAATTCGAAACTTGTGTGGTCGAAAAATTCGACTTAACAACCACTGTTAGCGATAACAGAGGGCCTTGTCGAGTGTGCCAGGCATCGTTATCGTGCTGAGAGCGCTTCGGTGATGTGGCCCGGAACACAACCGGTGGTGCACTCAGGTTCCCGCTCGCGAGGAGGCGAGACATGGGCTCACGCACGCAGACGACTTTCCGGGCAGCTGACGTCTTCGCACTGTGCAGATCAGCACGCCGGCACAGGACGTCCTGCCCCTCGCGCTGACACCCGCTCAACACCCATCAGCCGACACGTGCACTGCACCAGTCGGCAACAAGTCGCGCCGCCGCAACCACTCGCCAGAAATCGAGGACATCGTGGTCTTATCGATGAAACGCGTTCTGATACCGCTGCTGGCCTTGGCCGCCACAGCCGCGATGACACCATCCGCGGCGGCGGCATACCCCGCCCCAGGCCGGGTCACCGGTGACATCGGCGTGCACGACCCGAGCGCCGTCAAGCGCTCGGACGGCAGCTACCTGATCGCGCACACCGGCAACGGAATCGCGCTCAAGACCTCCACCGACCGCACCGCGTTCCGCAACGCCGGCGCCGCCTTCCCCAGCGGCACGCCGTGGGCCGACACCTACACCGCGAACAGCCGCAACCTCTGGGCGCCGGACATCTCCTACCGCAACGGCCAGTACTGGATGTACTACTCGGCCTCGACTTTCGGCTCCAACCGCTCGGCGGTCTTCCTGGCCACGAGCTCCAGTGGCAACTCCGGCACGTGGACCAACCGCGGCTTGGTCGTCGAGTCGCGCACCAGCGACAACTTCAACGCCATCGACCCCGACCTCGTCGTCGACGACCAGGGCCGCTGGTGGCTGAGCTTCGGCTCCTTCTGGTCCGGCATCAAGATGATCGCGCTCAACTCGTCGACCGGTCTGCGCTCGGACTCCACGATCCGCGCCATCGCCGGCCGCAACGGCGGCGCGATCGAGGCGCCGAACATCGTCAAGCGCGGCAGCTACTTCTACCTCTTCGTCTCGTTCGACCGCTGCTGCCAGGGCGCCTCCAGCACCTACCGCGTCATGGTCGGCCGCTCGGCCAGCGTCACCGGCCCTTACGTCGACCGCAACGGCACGACGTTGACCTCCGGCGGTGGTACCGAGGTCCTCGCCGGCCAGGGCAGCATCCACGGCCCTGGGCACCAGGACGTGCTGGCGGACAGCGACAGCGACGTGCTGGTCTACCACTACTACGCGGACAACGGCGCGTCCCTGCTCGGCGTCAACCTGCTGGCGATCGACTCCGGCGGCTGGCCCTACGTCCACTGATGCACGTACCTGACACCCGCGCAGCGCCCCGCAGGGAGAAGAGCATGATCTCGACCACCAGCCGCCGCAGACGACGGCGGACCACCCTCGTCCTGGCCACCACCACCGCGTTGCTCGGCGGGATCACCTCCGCCCTGCCACCGGCGGTGTCGGCGGCCACAGTGGACATCAACGCGTCGTACGTTCTGGTCAACCGCAACAGCGGCAAGGCCTTGGACGTCTACGACCTCGCCACCAACGACGGCGCCAGGATCTCGCAGTACACGCGCAACGACGGGGCGTGGCAGCAGTGGCAGTTCGTCGACTCCGGTGGCGGCTACTACCGGCTGAGGTCCAAACACAGCAACAAGGTCCTCCAGGTCTCGGGCAGCTCGACCGCCGACGCCGCCGACCTCGTGCAATGGGCCGACGGCAACGCGACCAGTCAGCAGTTCCAGCTCGCGGACTCGTCCGGTGGGTACGTGCGGCTGCTCAACCGCAACAGCGGCAAGGCCGTGGAGACCTACGAGTGGTCCACCGCCGACGGTGCGCGGGTCGTGCAGTGGCCCGACACCGGCGGCGCGAACCAGCAGTGGCAGCTGGTGAAGCTGGGCGCGCCGGCGGCGGGCACGTTCACCAACCCGATCAAGCGCAACGGTCCGGATCCCTGGCTGCAACACCACAACGGGTACTACTACCTGGCGACGACGACGTGGAACTCCACGATCACCATGCGCCGATCGCGCACCCTCGCCGGGCTGTCGAGCGCCGCCGACCAGGTGATCTTCAACCTGGCAGGCCGGCCGAACGGCTGCTGCAACATGTGGGCGCCGGAGTTCCACCTCCTCAACGGCCGCTGGTACTTGTACTACGTCGCCGGGCAGAACGTGCCGGACTACAACCCCACCCAACGACTGCACGTGCTGGAGTCCTCCGGTGCCGACCCCATGGGGCCCTACAGCTTCAAGGCCGACCTGGGCAACACCTGGGAGCTGGACCCGAGCATCCTCCAGCACGGCGGCAAGCTGTACCTGATGGGCAGTGCGATGGACGGCACCCAGTCGTTGACCATCACCCCGATGTCGAACCCCTACACGCTCAGCGGCGCGCGGCGCACCATCTCCCAGCCGACGCTGGCGTGGGAACGGCAGACCGCGGCGGTCAACGAGGGCGCTGAGCCGTTGTACCGCAACGGGAAGACGATGATCGTGTACTCGGCCAGTGCGTGCTGGGGCCCGGACTACAAGCTGGGACTGCTCACCCTCACCGGGTCCGACCCGCTCAACCGGTCGCATTGGACGAAGTCGCCCAACCCGGTGTTCCAGCGCAACGACGGCAACGGCGTGTTCGCCCCCGGCCACAACGGGTTCTTCAAGTCGCCCGACGGCACGGAGGACTGGATCGTCTACCACGCCAACGACAGCGCCTCGGGCGGCTGCGACATGAACCGCTCCACCCGCGCGCAGAAGTTCACCTGGAACGCCGACGGCACGCCGAACTTCGGCACTCCGGTCCGCCTCGGCACGCCGCTCGCCGCCCCGGCCGGCGAACCCGCGTCCTGATCGATCACCCTCCGATGGCCGGCGGCCCTCGCCGCCGGCCATCTCCGTCGCTCCGGACAGGAGACGTCCAGTGGTGCGACGACGCACTTCTCTCGCCGGTGGGGTGGCCGCGGTGGCCCTGGCGGTGAGCACCGACGACCTGAACTGGATGCCGCTCAACCAGGGCACCCCGGTGGCCACCCCCACGGCGGGTACCAAGGGTCAGCGGGACCCGTTCATCATGCGCAAGCAGAACGGCGGGTTCGTCGTGCTGGCCGCCGATCTGACCGGCACCGACTTCACCCGCCAGAACCAGTACATCCACGCCTGGGACTCCGCCGACCTGCGGTCGTTCACCGGGTACCGACGACTGAAAATGCACTCCACGCCGACTCACACGTGGGCACCGGAGGCGTTCTGAGACGCCTCGCGCAACCAGTACGGCATCCTCTACTCCGCCAACAGCGGCGGCGCGACGCCTTCTACGCGAACTACCTGTACTACAAGAGCTTCAGCGACGGCCGCCTCTGCGGCGCCCGATCCTCCACCTCACCCCGCGCAGCTTCGACCGGGGCACCTACACCGCCGGCGTGGTGAACGGCGGCATCGAGACCCCGGTCGTGGTCAAAGCCCACGACCGCAACGAGTGGTGGCTGTGGGGCGACTCGTTCTCCCCCGTCAACGGCGAGCTGTGCGCCTGGCGCTCGGGCAACATCGCCACCGGCTCGTGGCCGCCGCTGACCAAGGCCCAGTACAGCCAGCCGCTCGACGCCAAGCATCCGGCACACCGGCAACGCCGCGCGCATCGACCCCTACCCGTTCGACCCGTACCAGGACGCGATGTGGCAGCTCGTCCCGGGCCTGGTGTCCTCGGCGGCCATCTCGTTCCGCTCGCTCAACCACCCCGACCGCTACCTGCGCCACGTCGACTACGCATTCGTCCTGGCCGTGAACGACGGCAGCTCGGCCTTCGCCGCCGACGCCACCTTCCACCGCGTCGCGGGACTCGCCGACTCGGCGTGGACCTCGTTCTGCTCCCACAACTTCCCCGACCGCCACATCCGGGGTTCCGGCTACGCGCTGCGCATCGACCCGATCTCGACCGGGTCGGCGGCGGCCGACCGCCATGACGCCACCTTCCGCATCGGCTACTGACCGCCGGTGAGGCGGACGGCGGTCCAGGACCTGGGCGGCAGGACGACGTGCAGGTCGCCATCGGTGATGCCGGTCTTGTGCGGTCGCGGGACGACGCGGTCCGGATCGGCTTCCGTGTTGGTCGCCGCACCGTCCTCGTCGTGCACGGTCCACGCCTCGGCCACCATCACCTCACCGAACGCGGCCAGATCCGCCCGGAGTTCCACCGGCTCGGACTGATGCCGGTTGACCATGAACACCACCGTGCCGCCCGTTTCCGCGTCGTGCGTCGCGACCGCGTCCACGACGGGGACGTCACCGAAGCGCTTGGTCCAGTACGTCGGCGAGGACGTCTCCACCCGCAGCACCTGCCCACGCGCCAACCGCGAGGTCAACGCGAACGGGTGGAAGATCGTCTGGCGCCACGCCGGTCCGCCCGGCTCGCTGCGGATCGGCGCGATCACGTTGACCAGCTGCGCCTGGCACGCCACGGCCACCCGGTCGCTGTGCCGCAGCAGCGACATCAGCAGGTTGCCGACGACGACCGCGTCGTTCACGTCGTACTGGTCCTCGATGACGCGCGGCGCGACCTCCCACTCGGTGCGCGGCGTGGCGTGGAACCGCTTCATGTACCAGACGTTCCACTCGTCGAACGACAACGTGATGCGCTTGTCGCTCTTCAGCCGCGCGCCGACCGCGTCCGCCGTGGCGACGACGCTGTCGATGAAGTGGTCCATGTCCACCGCGGAGGCGAGGAAGCTGTCCACGTCACCGTCGAGCACCTCGTAATAGGCGTGCAGGGAGATGTGATCCACCTGCTCGTACGTCAGCTCAAGCACGGTGGACTCCCACTCGCCGAACGTGGGCATGGCCGAGTTCGAACTGCCGCACGCCACCAGTTCCAGTCCCGGTTCGGCCTGCCGCAACGCGCGGGCCGTTTCGGCGGCCAGCCGTCCGTACTCGTGGGCGGTCTTGTGGCCGAGCTGCCACGGGCCGTCCATCTCGTTGCCAAGGCACCACATCTGCACCCCGTGGGGTGCCTTGGAACCGTTCGCCCTGCGCAGCTCCGACAGGTGCGTGCCGCCTTCGTGGTTCATGTACTCGTGCACGTCGAGCGCTTCGGCGACGCCGCGGGTGCCGAGGTTCACCGCGTACATCACCTCGACGCCGGCCTTGTGTGCCCAGCGGACGAACTCGTCGATGCCGACCTCGTTCGTCTCGAGGCTGTGCCACGCGAGTTCGCGGCGCACCGGGCGCTCGGCGACCGGGCCGACACCGTCCTCCCAGCGGTAGCCGGACACGAAGTTGCCGCCGGGGTACCGGACCAGCTCGACCCCGAGCTCACGGGTCAGTCCCAGCACGTCGCCGCGGAAACCGTCCTCGTCGGCGGTCGGGTGGCCGGGCTCGTAGATGCCGGTGTAGACGCAGCGGCCCATGTGTTCGACGAACGACCCGAAGAGCCGGCGTCGCACCGGCGCGATGACGTAGTGGGGGTTGAGGACCAGGGAAGCGTTGAGCACGGTTCTCCTACTTCACAGCGCCTGCCGCCGCCCCGCTGCGCCAGAAGCGCTGCAACAGGACGAAGGCGACGACGAGCGGGACGATGGCCAGCAGTGAGCCGGTCACGACGAGGTTGAACAGCATCCGGTTCCCGGCGTCCTGCTGTGCGGTGTTGAACCAGGTGGTCAACCCGACGGTCAGCGGGTAGAGGTCGGCGTCGCTGAGCATCACCAGCGGCAGGAAGTAGTTGTTCCACGTCGCCACCAGGGTGAACAGGAAGACGGTGACGAGCGCGGGGCGCATCATGGGCAGCACGATCTGCCAGAAGATGCGCAACTCGCCCGCCCGGTCGATGCGCGCGGCATCGATCAGCTCCACCGGCACGCTCTCGTCCACGTAGACGCGGACCAGGTACGCGCCGAACGGGCTGAGCAGCGATGGCAGGACGACCGCCCACATGGTGTTGACGATGCCGAGTTCGGACAGGATCAGGTACGTCGGCAGCACCAGTGCGGTGGCCGGCACCATGATCATGCCGAGCAACGCGGTTTCGAAGAACTTCTTGCCCATGAACGAGAACCGCGCCAGTCCGTAGCCCGCGGCGGCGGCGAGTGCGGTCGCGCCCAGAGCGCTGAGCCCCGCGTACAGCGCTGTGTTGACCAGCCAACCGCCGTAGACACCGCCGTCCTCGCTGAACAGCTGCTCGATGTTCTCCACCAGGTTGAACTCGGCGAACCACAGCGCCGGGCTGTCGAGCAGGTCCGGCTGGCTCTTGGTGGCCGCGATGACCACCCAGAGCAGCGGCACCAGGAAGTACAGGATGCCCGCACCCATCAGGAGATGCGGGAGCCAGGTCTTTCCCCTCGTGTTGCTGGCTCCGCCGCTGGTCATGAGCGTGCTCCCCGCCTGCGGTTGACGAACACGAACGCGTAGGCCACCACGAACACCACGAAACCGAGCGTGAACGAGAGTGCGGCCGAGTAGTTGAAGTCCGAGTAGGCGAACGCCTGGTTGTAGGCGTAGAGGTTCGGTGTGTAGCCGGCCGAGATCTGCGGCGCGAACCGGGCCATGATCTGCGGTTCGGTGAAGAACTGCATGGTGCCGATGACGGTGAAGATCGCGGCCAGCGAGATGGCCTGCTTGATCGCGGGCACCTTGACCCGCAACGCGATCTGCACCGGCGTCGCCCCGTCGATGACCGCGGACTCGTACATCTCGCGCGGCACGCCCTGCAACGCCGAGTACAGGATGATCATGTTGTAGCCGGTCCACGCCCAGGTCACGATGTTGCCGAGCGACACCAGCAGCAACGAGGCGCTGAAGAAGTCGATCGGGTCGCCGCCGAGGAGCGTCGGCAGGTCCGCGAACGGGCCGAACGTGCGGCTGTACAAAAAGCCCCACATGAGCGCGCCGACGACGGCCGGCACGGCGTAGGGCATGAACGCGATGAGCCGGAACGCCACGGCGAACTTCGTCGTGACGGCGTCGAGCGTCAACGCTCCGGCCAGCGCGATGCCGAGCATGACGGGGATCTGCACCAGTCCGAAGAGGACGACCCGCCACAGGCCGTCCAGCAGGACAGGGTCGGTGAACGCGCGCACGTAGTTGTCGATGCCGGTGAACCGGGTGCCGAGCGCGAGGCTCTTGCTGGACAGGCTGAGCCAGAACGCGTAGCCGAGTGGCACGATCAGGAACGCGACGACGACGAGGAAGAACGGCAGTACGAACAGTGCTCCGGCCACCGGGTGCGCGGTGACCCGGCGCCGTCTCCGTCGTGGTTTGCTCTCGACCGGACGGGGAGACGGCGGCAGGTCGTCGACCGCGGGTGCCGTGATCGGTATGGACCGCGTCACGGGGGACCTCCTGGACTGGGGTGGTCGGCCTGCCGCGAACTACGAGCCGCGGCAGGCCTCGGGGCACTACCGGCTGACCTTGAAGCCCTGCTTCTCGGCGTACGCGACGACGTTCTTCTGCGTCTCCCCCAGCACCGTGCTCCACTGCCTGCTGCCCGACATCGCCTCGGCGGCGCGGTCGTTGAGGTCCTGGAAGACGAAGTCCTGGAACGGCGTGTACTGGAACTCGCCCAGCTTTCCCGACACCGGCACGAAGATCTCGTTCACCTTCTGACCGTTGAAGAAGTCGTACGCCTTGCCGGTGAACGCCGGATCGGCCGCGACCTCCTTCACCAGCGGGTAGAGGAACGCCTTGTTCAGCCCGATGTCCCACGCGGTCTTCGAGCGGCCGAACAACTCGCGGGCCACCGTGGCCGCCGCCTGCGGGTTCTTGGCCTGCTTGGTCACGGTGAACGTCGAACCGCCCCAGTCGCCCTGCTCGTCGGCGCCCGCGGTCCACTGCGGCATCGGCGCGACCGCCCACTTGCCCGCGGTGTTCTTGAGCGAGCCGGCCACGTAACCCGGCGTCCAGCCGGCCGCGGCCCAGGTCCAGTACTTGCCGGAGTCCAGCGCCGCGGTGGCGTCGGCGGTGAAGAACTTGTCCTTGGCCATCAGGCCCTTGTCCACCAGGTCGCCGTACAGCTTGACGACCTTCTCGCACTCGGGCGCGGTCAGGTTGATCTTCACCTGGTCCTTGGCCTTGGCCTGCGAGTAGCCGTACGGCCGGCAACCCGCCTGCCACATCAGCCCGTTGAGCCATCCGCCGTCACTGCCGAAGCTCGCGACATAGGCGTTCGGGTCGACGGCCTTGATCTTCGCCGCCGCGTCGGCGTACTCCTGCCAGGTCGTCGGCACCGGGATGCCGTGCTGGTCGAAGAGGTCCTTCCGGTACATCAGCGCCATCGGTCCGCCGTCCACCGGGATGGCGTAGACCTTGTCGCCGTCGGTGGCCTGGCTCCACGCCCATTCGGCGTAGAGGCTCTTGTCGTCATTGGCGCCGTACTGCCCCATGTCCACCAGCGCGTCGAGGATGACGAACGTCGGGATCTGCTGGAACTCGACCATCGCCACGTCCGGTGCGCCCTTGCCGGCGGTGAACGCCGTTTTGAGCTTGGCGTACTGGTCAGGGCCGGTGCCGACGTTGGTCCAGTCGACCTGGATGTCCTCGTGGGAGGCGTTGAACGCGTCGACCACGCCCTTGAACTCCGGGTACCAGGCCCAGACCGACACGCGCACAGGCCCGTCGGCGTTGTCGGCGGCTCCGCCGCACGCGGCCACGGCGAGCAAGCCGGTGACGACGAGCCCTGCGCGGAGTTTCGCGATCCATCTGGTGCTGAGCATGATCAGCGCCTTTCCATCGCGTCATGCGTCAGTGCATGCGCGATCGCCATCACGGTGAGTGATCGGGATTGCGGCGACCCCGTGAGGCACGAATCGAGGACCCCTGAGGTCTGTGCGGTGCTGCACCACGGGCTGGCGGGCCGAGTGAACCGACCGAGGCTGCCACCGTGGCAATGGGTCTTGCTGCGCTGCAAAGCACTATGGCCCGCCTTTTGCTGCGCTGCAAGGCCCAATCTGACGCCATTTGAGCTCGAGGCTCGCCAGGCTCCACGCTCCTCGGTGGGCTGGGCTTGTCGTGGCGAGGATCGGCAGGCACACTGCTTTGCAGCGCTGCAGCGGTGGGCCGCCGCGCCGGTCCGACGGAGTGAGCCGATGCGCGATGCCACGCTGCGTGACGTTGCCCAACTCGCGGGGGTGTCCGCGCGCACGGTGTCGAACGTGGTCAACGGCTACGCACCGGTCACCGAGCCCACCCGCGAGAAGGTCGAGAAGGCGATCAAGGAGCTGGGCTACCGGCCCAACGTGCTGGCCCGCAACCTGGCGAACGGCCGGTCAGGGCAGATCGCGGTAGTGGTTCCCTTCCTGGACGTGCCCTACTTCTCCGAACTGCTGCAGGCGATCATCCCCAGGGCCCGCGAGCGTGGCTACCACGTGCTGATCGACCAGACCGACGGCGATCCCACCCACGAGCGAGAACTGATCCGGCGCGGCGCACGGGCGGCCCTGTTCGACGGAATGATCTACAGCCCGCTCGGCTTGGCGCAGGAGGACCTGGCCGAGAGCGACCCGACGTTTCCGCTCGTCCTCCTCGGCGAGCGGTCGTCCAACGCCTTCTTCGACCACGTGGGCATCAACGACGTCGAGGCGTCCCGTGAGGCCACAGCGCATCTGATCGGTCTGGGCAGACGTCGGATCGCCGCGATAGGCGACCAGCCGTACCCGACCGGCGAGGCGGCGCAGTTGCGCACCCTCGGCTACCGGCAGGCCCACGCGGACGCCGGTCTGCCGGTGGACGAGTCGCTGATCGTCCAGACGCGCCGGTTCAACCGTGCCGACGGTGCAGCCGCCATGCGAGCGCTGCTCGACCGGGACGACCCGCCGGACGCCGCTTTCGGCTACAACGACACGGTGGCTCTCGGCGCGTTGCACGAGGTGCTGGAAAGGGGGTTGCGGGTGCCCGAGGACATTGCGCTGATCGGCTACGACGACATCGACGAAGGCCGCTATGCCAACCCGGCGATCAGCACCATCTCTCCGGACAAGGACGCCATCGCCACGACGGCGGTGGAAAGGCTGCTCATGCGCATCGGCAACAAGGAACCACTGCCCGGCATAGAGGTACGCGCCTCGCACCGGCTGATCGCCCGCCACAGCACTGTGGGGCGCGTACAACGCGCTGAATGATCGACCAACGCGGTGCTGTGGCGCAGGGTCCGGCGTTCACCGCCGGTCAAGTGCAGTCGTCGCAGTTCGATGAGGTCTGCCTGACCGGCCTTTGGTGCGACGACAAGATCGGGCAACGCCATGCGAAACATTGCGCTCCTAGCGTCCGGCCGAAGCTGGCGAGATCCGAGGAGCCCCGTGGGCTGTCCGCATGCAACATGACGGCAGCCCGTCGAACATTCAGCGCGGCTCACGTCCAGGCAGCGAACGCAGTCCTACTTGTCCACGCCGCGGCCACCGGCTGCGTGTCCGGCGTGATCGGTTGCAGGCTGGTAGATCAACTGATCGCGAGCCCGACTGCGCGCGATGTGGCTCAGCACCAGCGAGGACGCAGTAAGAACTCCTAACAGAATGATCTTGGAGCAAGTTTGATCGTCGATGTGTTGATCACGATGTGAGGAAGGGCGAGCGGCTTCCCTGGATCGTGTCCGACGAGTCGTGGGCGCGGATCGAGCCGCTGCTCCCGGTGGTGCCGCGTCGTGCGGACCATCCGGGGCGCAAGCGGCTGGATGACCGCAAGGTGTTGTGCGGCATCCTGTTCGTGCTCTACACCGGGATTCCGTGGGAGTTCCTGCCGCAGGAGTTGGGCTTCGGCTCCGGGATGACCGCCTGGCGGCGGCTGCGCGACTGGCATCAGGCCGGGGTCTGGCAGCGGCTGCACGAGAATCTGCTGGCCGAACTCAACGCGGCGGATGCGCTGGACCGGTCGCGGGCGGTGATCGACGGCTCGCACGTCCGCGCGCTCAAAGGCGGCCCAAAACGGGCGCGAGCCCGGTCGACCGCGCCAGAACGGGCTCGAAGCACCACCTGATCACCGAAGGACACGGCATCCCGCTGGCCGTCTCGCTCACCGGCGGGAACCGCAATGACGTCACCCAGCTTATGCCGCTGATCGAGCAGATCCCGCCGGTGCGCGGCAAACGCGGCCGGCCACGGTTCCGGCCCGACGCGCTGTACGCCGACCGTGGCTACGACCACGACAAGTACCGCACGCTGGTGCGCGACGAGGGCATCACGCCTGTGATCGCCCGTCGCGGCAGCGAACACGGCTCCGGACTGGGCGTCACCGCTGGGTCGTCGAGCAGACCTTCGCACTGCGGCACTGGTTCCGCCGCCTGCGGACCCGCTGGGAGATCCGCGACGACATCCACGAAGCCTTCCTCAGCCTGGTCTGCGGCATCATCTGCTGGCGCCGACTCCGCAACCTCTCATTGAGTCAGGAGTTCTGAGCTTGAGTTTCGATCTTTGATGTCCGTTGTCGAGGTCCTGCCGGGCTCATGGTGTTGTGACGGAAGCCGGTTTCGTGACCCGGCTGGGCCTCCGGACCTGGCCGGCAGGACCTCGGCGCGTTCGTGGGCGAGGCGATCATCGGTCGGATCGCACGAAATCCACGGCGGACGCGGGCCGGGGACAGCCGGCGGGTGTGGCCGGTGCGCGTTCCAGGGGCGGCGCCGATCCTCCACCAGAGACCGGCCGGACCGGAGCTGGGTGTAGGCGGCGATCATCAGCCAGGTCCACCGATCCGCCGCCTGCGGGTCGCGGATGCGGGGCCGGGGCCGGGGCCAGCCCAGGGTCTGCCTGAAGAACCGGAACGTGTGTTCCAGGTCGAATCGGCGCAGGAACGCCTGCCACAACCGGTCCACCTGTGCTGCGGTGACTTCTCCCTGGACGGTGCTGGAGTGCCACAGCCACAACGGTTTCCCGGCCACCAGCCCTCGTCCTGGCGCTGCCGCGGTGACGGGTCTGCCTGGCGCCGGACCCAGCCGTAGTAGGTGGAAGAGGCGATACCGAGAACCCGGAGGATGGGCTCGACCCCGAGGCGGCCTCGAAGCTGTGACACGAGCTTCGCGACCGTCGCCGGGTCGGGTCGAGCTCCGAGGTGGATGAAGCGCTCGCGGCCTTGAGGGTACCGCCAGGTGCCGTGATTGCGATCCTCGCCAGGCGCGGACGCCCAGCGCTGCGAGTAGGTGCTCGGAGCGGCAAGGATCGTTGATCTTCCAGTTGCGATTCTCGCCGATGCGGACGCCAGCGCCGCGACGCCAACGCGCTCGCGACAGTCATGCCTTCGTTGCCGTTGCGGTCCTCGCTCTTGACCCCGTTGTCAACGTCTTCGACGCCAGCCGCTCCGGCCTCGACCAGGGGGACGGCATCAATGACATAGGGGAACAACACGTGATTCGCGATGCTCGCCCTCCGACGACGTTCCGGCCGCGCTCACATGAGGGCTATCCGTGTGCCGTTCGGCGTCCAAAAGGGCAATACTACGGCATCCGGCAATGTTCAACCGCACGCAAGCACGTTGAGGAGGTATCACCACAACATCCGAGCTCCGCCAAGAGGATGGCCATGCGCATCAAAGAACTCAACCGAAAGACGGCACCGGCAGTCGTCGAAGCAGTGTTCGAAGGGTTGTCGGCAGAGAGCCGATACCTGCGTTTCCACAGGAATATGACACGGCTCGACTCCTATGCACGCGGCCAACTGGTCGATGTCGATGGCGTACGCCACGTCGCAGTAGGTGCGTTTCAGGGCAATCAAGCGGTTGGTGTCGGCAGATTGATCGCAATAACATTCGATCGCGCAGAGTTCTCAGTCGCAGTCGTGGACCGCTGGCAACGACACGGCATCGGCCGAAAAATTCTCAGGAAGCTGACCCGCATAGCGGCCCGCATCGGCTACACCGAGATGTACGGTGCAGTTCTTCCCGAAAATATCCCCATGATCGCATTGGTGCGGTCTGAGCTGACTGGCGTCCGCATCACTCCAGAAGCGGACGGCCTGCGCGTCATCTACACATTAGGTAATGGTACACGTCCTGATTACGAGATCACCCAAGAAGATCTTGTCGACTGCCTTCAGAAGTGGTAGCTGTCGCCGATCCCCTGGGCAACCGGACCACCAAAGCGGGTCATGCCTGAATTTCATTGCCACCTTGATTCGGATGGCTTCCTCGCCGTCTCCCGTCTGACTCCGGGCATACTTGGTCATGAGGTTGGCGACTGAACTCGACTGATAGCTGATAGCCATCAAGTCTGATGTAAGCACGTTCAGTGTTGTAGTGATCGAACCGAGGCGCCAGCGCGTCGGATCAGGCGGCATTGTCGCCGAAGACCTCGTAGTAGGCCCGCTCGGTCTGCAGAGTGCGGTTGAAGCGTTCTGTGCTCCTACTTTCGTCAAGCTGCTGCCGGAAGTCAGCCGTCCGGTTCTGATCGGGTTGTTGGTAGCGGGAGGTTGTTGTAGGTCTCTCGGGCGACGTAGCGCTTGAGGCAACGGTGATCTCGCGTTTGCTCAAGTCTTCGGCGGTGCGGCGTTGGGCGTAGTCGTGGGTGGGCTGGTGGCAGCGGATGCGGGCGATGGTGACGATGTAGAGGGCGCGGTCGCCGCTGCGGCTGGGCCGATGCCGGCCAGTGGCGCGTCCGCTGCTGGCCGGTTGTTGTGGCGCGATGCCGCAGAGTTTGCGAAGGCGGCTTCACCGTGGATGCGTTCGGCATTGCCGCCCGCGGTCACGAGGAACTGCCCGGCGAGCTCGACACCGACCACGTGGAGCTTCACCAGGCCGGAGCGGCGGCTCGCACGAGTGCCCCGGTCTGCTTGCTGAGGATCGGATCTCGTCGTCGAGGGTCTTTCAGCGTCGGGCCGGGTCACGCAGTGCGGTCTTGACTCCCGCCAGGAGCAGCCGCTCGGCGTCACCGGTCAAGGACAACAGATCATCGGTTCCGGGACGCAACCGCGGACATCGGTTGATCAGGGTTCGAGGGCGCTCTGATCATGACGCCCATAGGGTCTTGAACGCCTGCGCGGGACTTGACCGCACTGGTGCGGGTGACTCGCAGGGGTGCGGATCACCTCAACGCTCGTGGCGGTATTGCGCGGGCTCGTCGTGTCGTGGTCGGCGTCTGGCCCGTCCAGCGGATGCAGGAATGGCGGAACCCGCAGGCATCGCTGAAGCCCGTTTCGTGCGCGATCGCCGCGATCGTCGGCGTCGACTCCCGCGGCAGGAACTGCGCGTGCTGGCTCGCACCCGGTCGCGAATGGAGTTGAAGCGCTCACCCGGCCTCGGTCAGCTGCCGACGCAGAGTCCGTTCGGTGACGTGGAGCTCCGCCGTGGCGGCCGCCATGATCAGCGGCGTGCGGAGGTCCCGGTTCAGCAGCGTCTCGACGGCACGACGATCTCCGGCCGGGTGGCGCCGACGGTGAGGAGGCGCCGGCACGCGTCGACCGCGACCGCGCGGGTCGGTTCACGGCGGGTCGCGATGGGCAGCGCGAGAGACCAGGCGGGGAAGACCACGCAGTCGGCCGCGGCACCGAACGTGACGGGGCAGCCGAAGACGAGCTGCAGTCGTCGGCGTTGCAGAGAGTCGTGTGCGGCATCCACTCACCAATCCCCCCGGCCTCTGCGCTCGTGGGACGGGTGGCTGAATGCTGCGCCGAGGTGAGAAGCGAGGCCCGACCGGCACGATCGCGGTCGAGCGCCACTCTTCGAGTTCATCACGCAGTTCGACGACCTTGGTCCGATTTGTCAACCACCTGCGCGAGATTGCTCGATAAGCCATGCTCTCGTGCCCGATGACACCAGCTTCCCGATCCGCTCCCTCGAATCAAGCGTACTGCTCCTAGTCTATTTGGGACGACGGCGACGGTCTGCCTGCGACGGTTCGACGTTCAGCCAGTCGACAACGAGAGCGTGAGGGACAAGGATGGCCGGTTGCGGGCTGTTCGGGCGCCACGACGAGTTGGCGTGGATCTCGGAGTTCCTGGACGGGGTGCGACGGTCCGGCGGGGTCCGGCTGATCCGCGGCGAGCCCGGAGTCGGCAAGTCCTCCCTGATGGGCGCTGCGGCGGAACTCGCCGTTTCAAAGGGGATACGCACCTTGCGGGCGTCCGGATCGGAGTTCGAGGCGGACGTCAGCTACGCCTGCCTCAACCAGTTGCTGTTGCCTGTCTACTCGATGCTCGAACGTCTGCCGGCCGGTCCGCGTGAGGCGCTGTCGGTAGCGCTCGGCTTCGGTTCCGGTGAGCCGGCCGACGTCCTCCTGGTCTGCAATGCCGTCCTCTTGCTCATCAGGGAGCTCGAAGGCGAAACGCCGGTGGTACTGGTGGTCGACGACGTGCACTGGATCGACCGTGCCAGCGCCGTCGTCCTCGGCTTCGTCGCTCGGCGACTGGACGGCTGCAGAGCAGGACTGCTGGCGTCGTTGAGAACGGACTCGGCGAGCTTCCTCGACCTGCGAGGACTCTCCGAGCACGTTCTGGCGCCGCTCGACGACGAGGCGGCCGGTCAGCTGATCGACTCCAGGCAGCCGCAGATGCCCGCACGCATACGGCGTCGACTGCTCGATCTCGCACAGGGCAATCCGCTCGCGCTGATGGAACTGCCGACCACCTTGCTGGGTTCCGCGCAGAGCGCGGCAACGCCGTCCGAGATCGTCCCTCTCAGCGACCGCTTGCAAGCTGTCTTCGCCGCACGCCTCACCACACTGCCCGAAGCCACCCGGCAGGTGCTGTTGCTCGCGACCTTCGAGGGCACAGGCGACGTCCGGGTGCTCCGAGCCGCGCTGACCGACCGGCCCAGCCCAGCCGATTTGGCTCCTGCGGAACGCGCGCGGCTGGTTCGGGTGGACGATGCGACGGCCCGAATCGCGTTCCGGCATCCGCTCATCCGCTCGGCGATCGTGGCGATGTCCACCCATGAGGAGCGTCGTGATGCGCACATCGCCCTCGCTGGCGCACTCGTCACCGACCCCGAGCGCCGCGCTTGGCACCTCGCGGCCGCAGCCACCGGCCCGGATGAGGCAGTAGCTTCACTCCTGGACGATGCTGCACATCGTGTGATGCGCCGCGGCGATGGAGTCGCGGCCATAGCGGCCCTGGTCCGCGCGGCCGAGTTGAGCACCACGAACGCGGAACGGGGACGACGGCTCGCCGAAGCCGCCTACATCGGCGCAGAAGCGATCGGCTCCATCGACGACGCCAAGGTCCTGCTGACCGACGCACGAGATGCGGACGTGGGCTCCTTGCACGCGGCCGGCGCGGCTGCCTTCCTCATGATCAACGGAGACGGCGACGTGAGCACTGCACACCGTCTCCTCGTAGGTGCCATCGAGACCGGCGACCACGGCTACCGGACCGACAACCCCGCACTCATCGAGGCGCTGCACACGCTGCTGTTGCTGTGCTGGTACGGAAGCACGCCCGAATACTGGAAACCGTTCTTCGCGGTGCTGCGGCGGCTTCAACCGCGGCCGACGGATCTTCTCGCGCTGGCGAGCGATAGCTTCGCAGACCCGGTCCGCACCGGAAAGGCCGCTCTGCCGCAGATCGACGCGGTTCTGCAGACACTGACCGACGACGTCGACCCGACCCGTGTCGTACGGATCGGCACAGCTTCGGTGTACCTCGATCGTCTCGGCGACTGCAGGGCGTCGTCGTGGCGCCTGGTACACCACGGACGTGACGGTGGGCCACCGCGCCGGCACCTCGGGGCGCTGATGCACCTGTGCCTCGATGACTTCTTGACGGGGCGATGGGACGAGGGCGAGGAACTCGCCGCAGAAGGACAGCAGATCAGTGACACCGGCGGGTTCTCGTTCTTCGCCTGGTACTTCCAGTACAACCGCGCGATCCTCGCCGCAGGCCGGGGACGGTTCGAGGAGGCGTACGCGCTCGCCGACGAGATCACGCACTGGGCGTTGCCGCGCGGGGTGGCTGCCGCCGCACTCTTCGCTCACCACCCACGAGTCCTCGCCGCAGCGGGGCAGGGCAACTACGACGCCGCCTTCGAGCACGCCGCCGCGATGAGCCCGCCCGGCATGCTCGCACCTCACGTCCCGCACTGCACATGGGTCATGTTCGACCTGGTCGAAGCAGCTGTTCGAACCGGACGCACGGCCGAAGCCAAGGCACACGTCGCGGCGATGCGGAAGGCCGGGGTAGGAGACCTGTCGTCACGGATGGCATTGCTCCAGGCCGGCGCCGAAGCCCTCGTCTTCAACGACGCGGATGCGGTGTCCCGGTTGGAACTCGTACTGGAGAAAACTGAAGGAGACCGATGGCTGCTCGACCTTTCACGGGTACGGCTCGCGCTCGGTGAGCAACTGCGCCGCACCCGGTCAGCTACGCGTGCCCGCCGGCATCTCATAGCCGCGCGCGATGGGTTCGCCGCCATGGTGGCGCAACCGTGGCTCTCCAGAGCGGAGACGGAACTACGTGCCACCGGACACCGATTGCCCCACAAGCGGCAAGACGAACCGGCTCCGCTGACCACGCAGGAAGCCGAGATCGCACAGCTGGCGGCGAGCGGCCTGACCAACAAGCAGATCGCTGAGCGCCTCTACCTGTCGCATCGGACGGTCGGTGCGCACCTTTACCGGATCTTCCCCAAACTCGGTGTCACCTCGAGAGCGGGGCTCAGGGACGCGCTCTCTCCGCCTGCTGAACGGCAGCCTGGGCGCTGAGTGCTTCGGCCTGCGTCTCCTTCTCCTCCAGCAGCCGTTCCAGCAGTCGCCGAGTGGTGGGATCGGCGTCGCCGATCCAGCGCACCGCTTCCTGCAAGGTCTGCACCAAGATCCGCGCCCCGATGAGGTTCTGCTTCACGATGCCGGCCAGGTCTCCATCAGGGAAGGCTCGGAAGGGAATTCTGGTCCGCGCACTGAGGTGCTCCGGATCGTACTCGCCGGTCGAACCTAGCTGCCGCAGCCGGACTGCGACCAACCTGGCGCCACCACGATCGCGTTCGGCTCCGGAGAAGAGGAACTCGGCGAGTGACCGGCCCGACGGGGCGCGAATGTCAAGCGCGTGCTGCTCGTACTGCAACGAGGACACGACCATGCTCGCCAGCAAAGCGTTGAGCAGCCGGGCGGTCGTGGACAGGTCAGCACGATTCGACGGAGTGACCGGTCCGTCATCCAGGTCGAACAGAGCACGATCATGGACCTCGCGGGTGCCCGGCGCCGAGGACCGCGCCGCAGGGTGTTCCCGTCCTGATGACATCACACCCTCGATGGTGCGGCGTGTGGCGGGACCAGCGCATCAGTCAGATTACCTAACCACGGCCGCTACGGGACCGGAGTGGTCGTCGACATTCCTCGCACTGGGTCTCCAGCGCCCATCAAGGAACCCCGGGATTCCTTCATGACCATTAGGTCATCAGCCGCCGGCGCCCCGGTTGCGCAGAGTCGGATGACAGATGCGCCACCGCACCGGAGCAGCCGAGAGTGGCTTCACCACAAGCGATTCCGCTTCCAAGGAGAGTGCCAGATGACCATCGGCCACGGCTTCCACGCCACCATGACCGCACACCCCGGCAAGGGCGGCGAAGTGGTGGACTTCCTGCTCGCGTCGCCGTCACTGACCAATGAGGACTGCGTCGTCTTCCTCGTCAGCCGTTCCGCGTCCAATCCCGACGTCATCCACGTCACCGAAGGCTGGACGAGCGAGGAGACACACCACAGCTTCTTCGCCACCGCGGAGGCGCAGGAACTGGTGGCGCAACTGGGAGAGCTGATCGACGGCGAGTCCGAGTACGTCGACGCGGTCCCGGTCGGAGGGAAGGCCGCCATCTGAGCTCGGGCAACAGCGATCGCACCCCCACAACCCGACGGAGTTCCGATGACATTGGCACGTCCCCCCTTCGATCCCGAGTTGGGCGCACTCCTCGCCGAGTTGCCGTCGGCACCCCAGCTCAACTCCGAGGTGCTCGACCAGATCCGGCCGTACTCGTGGTCGCCGGTGGAACCGCTGCTCGCCGGCAAGGCCATCGACCGGCGTGACTTCGACATCGACAGGCATGACGGCACCAGCCTTCCGATCTCGGTCCTCAGCCCCACGGGTCCGCACCGTCCACACCCCGCACCGTGCGTTTACTGGATGCACGGCGGCGGAATGGTCATGGGTGACCGCTTCTCCCAGATCGACATCCCACTGGAGTGGCTAGACCTCTTCAACGCCACCGTTGTCAGCGTGGAGTACCGGCTGGCACCGGAGTTCACGGGTACTGACCCGGTTCACGACTGCTACCGCGGCCTGCTCTGGGTGGCCGAGCACGCCACCGAACTGGGCATCGACCCGAACCGGATCATCATCGCGGGCATCAGCGCAGGTGGCGGCCTCACGGCAGGAGTCGCCCAGATGGCACGCGATCTCGGCGGGCCGTCGCTCGCAGCCCAGGTGCTGGTCTGCCCCATGCTCGACCATCGCAACGACAGCACGTCCAGCCTCCAGTACGCCGGAGGGCCCGGCACCTGGACACGAGAGCAGAACGAGTTCGGCTGGCAGTCGCTGCTCGGCGGGCTGGAGGACGACGCCGTACCCGGCTACGTCTCCCCGGCCTTGGCCGCAGACCTGTCCGGCCTGCCTCCGACCTATGTGGACGCGGGCACCGCGGAGGTGTTCCGCGACGAGGCCGTGGCCTACGCCACGCGCATCTGGGCGGCGGGTGGCGACGCCGAGCTGCACCTCTGGGCGGGCGGCTTCCACGGGTTCGACGCGCTGTACCCGAAGGCGCGGCTCTCGGCGCAGGCACGCCTCACCCGGACCGAGTGGCTGTCCAGGGTGCTGGCCGAACAGCAGGCAGCGCGATGACGAACGGACATCGGGCGGCATTCCTGCGAGAGTTCCTCCGCGCTCCACTCGGTGTCGCGGCGGTCACCCCCAGTGGCGCGCAACTGGCTGAGCTCATCACCACACCCGTGCCGTGCGAAGGCGACCCCTTGGTCGTGGAACTCGGCCCCGGCACCGGCGCGTTCACCGCCGCTGTCCAGCACCGGCTCGCGGGCCGGGGTCACCACGTCGCGGTCGAGGTCAACGGCCGCTTCGCCGAACTGCTGGCAGCCAAGTACCCGGCGGTCGACATCGCCGTGGCCGACGCTCTCGACCTCGGCGAGGTACTGGCGCAGCGAGGTCACCGGCGAGCCGATGTGATCGTGAGCGGATTGCCGTGGGCAGCGTTCACCGAAAGCCGGCAGGACCGGCTCATGGACGCGGTCACCGGCGCGCTTGCGCCCGACGGGGTCTTCACGACGTTCGGCTACACGTTCGCACGCTGGGCCTCGCCCGCCAGACGGCTGCAGGGGTTGCTGGCGGACCGGTTCGAAGAGGTCGTGACCGGACGGACGGTGTGGGCGAACCTCCCGCCGGCGTTCGTCCACTTCTGCCGCAGGCCCAGGGTGCCGGCGTGGACGCACGTACTCAGGTCCGCATGACACCCGCTGTCGTGACCGCACCGGGCACGGGTTGACCGTCGGCAACGGAGAAGGCTCTCGTTGCGTGCGAGAGGGCCTGAAGCACATCGAGCTGTTGATGCCCGCCCTCTCACGCAACGACTTCGTCAGCACGGAATTCCGTGCTGACGAAGTCGTTCGCCTCGTGCCCGTCGAAGGACGCTCCGCCGCAGAGCCGTCACCCACGTGGGCGTTGCCGAGGATGATCAGGTCGTACAGCAGGTCGTCGCTGCCTCCCGAACGCAGGTGGTGTTCGTAGGCCGTCGCCGCCGCGCTGACGGCCTCTTCGTGGTGACCGGCCTGCAGGTGGCAGGAAGCGGCGAGCTTGACCAGCAGGATTTCGAGGTCGGTCTTGCCTTCTCCGCGCATGAGTGCGCGTATCCACTCGATCCTGTCGGAGGCCGCGTCATCCCTGCCGGCCCAGATCACCCGGCCTGGCCCGGCGAGGCGCCGTCTCGGGCACCGGGAACGCGGCCATCCGCGCAGATTTGCGCGGCCCGTCGCCGCCGGGAGGTGCTGGGCCGTCACGAAAGCGTGCTCTCGTGAGCCTCTCTCCCGCACCATCTCCCTCGACGCCCAGCTCGATCTCGAAGCCAACTCCCGATCGGATCCGCTAGCGCGGACCGCGCTCGACCTCTCTGCTCCACCGTCAGCGGAGATGACAGTGATGACCAACGCCGTGCAACACCCGAAGAAGTAGCCCGCATCAAATCCGTGCGAACCGACACCAGCACCGGATGGATCGTTCACCGCCGACCGTCGGGGACCTGCACAGAGCGAATACCACCAGCAGGCTCGCCAACTGGATACCACCACACCGCACCTTCTGGAACTCGAGTTCGACCCCTTGGGTGCCGACAGGTGTTTGACCGAGCCTGGTCGCCATAGTGTGACACGACAGATTGGCCGAAGCCGGGCTGAAATAACACCTCGACTCCGTGGTCAAGGGTTCGCACGCAACCATTCAAATCGACCCCTTCCCAGCCTGGGATGCGACTGAAGATCGCCTGAGGATGTACGGCAGGTGCAGGCCGCCACCGGTCCAGCGAATGCCGCGCATGTCGCGCACGACGACAGGCGCGGCGGTGCGCAGGGCGGCAATGCCGACACCGATCAGGTGCGCGGGATTGGCTGCGAGACCAGCACTCACTCCGATGATGCCGCCCTCGAAAACAGCGCATTCGCTGATTGGCAGGCCGAGCGCAGCCGCGCCGCGGAGGTAGCCCTCACAACCGGGCTTGCCACGGGCCATGTCCTTGCGCGTCATGACATGGACTGCAGATGGGTTGAGCGTGAAGGCGTACCGTTCGTCGAGTTCAGCTGGGATGGGGACGACGAAGGCGATCAGGTGTGCGGGCGAGGCTGGGCCGCCCAGGCCCTGGACGGCACCCTCTCTGGACGACTGTTCTTCCACATGGGTGACGATTCGAACTTCCGCGCGTCACCGTTCCCCGAAGGCGTCACCTGGGATAGCCGCTGAACGAATGTCCAGTACCGCGCCTGATCGGGTGTGCGCTCCAGGTGAGCGACAGCTCAAGACTTCCGCGATGGCGTTCCGCGCTGGTGCACCTGCGCCTTCAAGTGGCAGCCGGTCCGGACGTCCAGCGGCGTGTTGGCCGCGGTGCCGAAGCTGATCTGCGCCCCATCAGGTTTCTTGTAGGCGACTTCATGATCGCTCGGCGGTTGACGATGATCACCGGTTGCCTGTCAAAGCCGTAATCTTCCGCGATTTCGCCGACGATCGCCTCGGCGCAAGGCCACTGGTCATCTGGCAGGTTGCCCTTCGAGCTCCACCGAGGTAGGTGCCGTACGTCGATGTCACCGCTGAGGTCGGGGAACTCGCTGCCACACCCTGATGCAGGGTTGCAATCCTCCCCTTCCGAGGAGCAGTACCCGTCCGATCACGATGCCTGCCACGATGGCCCCGGTCACACTCGGGAGGCAGGACCAGTGTCCACGGCAAACGATCAGCTGCGGCGGGCGCGGGAACGCACCGCCTCGCCCACCCAGCCTGACGAGTGCCTGTCCCGGCAGGAACTCGCGGACCTGGTCAACGCCTACGTCTGGCACCACCACCAACGCAAGGTGGAGCTGGACGCCAACTACATCGGCAAGCTCGAACGCGGCAACATCCGCTGGCCGAGCGCGCTCTACCAAGAGGCCCTGCGCGTCACCCTGGGTGCATCCGGCGACGCCGCACTGGGCTTTAGCAATCGCCGTCGCACGGTGGTAAAGCTGGCGACCGTGGACCGAAAGCAGTTTCTGCGCACCGCCGCCCTCGGCGTCAGCTCCCTTGCGCTCGCCCCGGTCGCCGCCCTGCTGGAAGGCGCCCAGCCCACCGTGGCCCCCGCCCGCGTCGGCCAGAACGAGATCGAGCAGATCCACACCGCGGCACGCGTGTTCGCCGGGTGGGACCACACCTACGGCGGCGGCCTGGCCCGCGAAGCCGTCCTCGCCCAACTCCGCTTCTCCGCCGACCTGCTCGGCGCCAACTACGTCGGGCGTGATCCAGACGGCAAGCGCAAGCAGCTGACCAAGACCTACGACACTCGGAAGGAAGCCCGCGCCTAGTACGCGAAGATCAAGCACCAGACCGACGAGGGAACGTTCGTCGGGCCGGACAAGATAACCGTCGCGGAGTGGCTCGACACCTGGCTGACGTCGGCGACGATCGATGTCGAGAAAGCCACGGCCTCGAACTACGCCGACGCGCTTCTGCCGGTGCGGGAACGGCTCGGCCATCGGCGCCTTCAGCAGCTCAGCGAAGAAGACGTGGACGGCTTGGTGAGCTGGATGCTCACTTCCGGTCGCAAGCGCGGCGGCAAAGTCGGCAGCGGACTCGACGTCCGGTCGGTACAGCTGACTCTCGGCCGCTTCAGGGCCGCGCTGAACGTCGCGGTGCGACGGAAGTTGGTCGTGCGGAACGTCGCCCAGTACACCCAGATTCCCCGCGAGGCACGCCGGAAGGCAGCAGCGGCTGCAGCTGAGCGAGTGCCCTGGAGTGAGACGGAGGTGAGACAGTTCCTCGCCGCGATCCGGGACCACAGACTGCACGCCCCGGTCCTGCTTTCGCTGATCGGGATGCGCCCGGCCCAGGTGTGCGGACTCCGCTGGTCAGCCGTCGATCTCGAAGCCGAGACGTTGTCCGTGGAACTCACCCGGACGCTCGTCGACGGCGAAGTCGAGGAGAAAGGGCCGAAGTCCGAGAAGGGCAAGCGCAGATTGCCGCTACCCAAGCCGCTGCACGCCGCTTTGAAAGCCCTCAAAGCCCGCCAAGCGCGCGAGGCGATGAAGGCAGGTGACGCCTACGACCGTTCAGGGTTCGTGCTCGTCGACGAACTGGGCGCGGCGTGGAAGACGGACAAGTTCAGACGGGCGATCTACAAGCTGATGGCCCAGGCGAAGGTCCGGAAGGTTCGCCCCTACGACGCCCGGCACGCCTGCCTGACCTATCTGGCCACCTCCGGCGTCCCGGACGTCATTGTCAGCGCTTGGGCGGGACACGCTGATCTGAGCTTCACCAAGCGGGTTTACATCCACCCCAACGCCGAGCACCTGAAAGAAGCCGCGAACCAACTGGACGAGTTGCTCGGCTAACAAGCAGTACAAGCGTTCGTGAGAAATTGTGAGATGACGGCCCTCAAAACGCAGTCAGGGCCTTGTCTCACCGTAGTGATCCAAGGCCCTGACCTAGGCTTTCGCCATACTTCGACCGTCGGGACGACAGGATTTGAACCTGCGACCCCTTGACCCCCAGTCAAGTGCGCTACCAAACTGCGCCACGTCCCGGCCACACTCCCGGTCTCCCGGCGTGCAGAAAGAATCCTACAACACCGGAGACAGAGATCAAAAACGGACCCCCGAAACCGGCCCTGAGCTGCGGAGATGTTGCGGGGACCCGAAGTTCGGGTCCCCGCGTCCCTCGGTCCGACCGATCCCCCGATCCTCGACCGACGCCCGCAACTATGCGGTGGCCGTGTCGCGGGCGCCACCGCCGAAAGTCGAGTCTTGTCCGTCAACCTTCGACTTACCGGACGGTAGGACGGCGCTGACGCTGAAGCCCCCGTCGGCGCGGTAGGAGGTGGTGAGGGCGCCTCCGGCCAGGCGTACTCGTTCGGACAGGCCGTGCAGGCCCGTGCCGCCGCGGTCGTCCAGTGACGGGAGTTCGCTGGGGCCGTTCACCACGGAGACCCGTACGGGTGAGGCTCTGTCCACGGTGACTGTCACGGCGGCGCCTGGGGCGTGTTTCGTCACGTTCGTCAGGGCTTCTTGGACCACTCGGAACAGTGCTCTGGAGACCGCGGGCGAGAGGGGTGCGTCGCCTGTTTCGGAGAGGGTCACGGACACGCCGGCCACGCGGGCTCGGTCCACCAGTTCCTGCACTGTCGGGTAGGACGTGCCGGAGTTCAGCAGGCCCAGGGCCGCTCGCATCTCCGACAGGGATTCCTTTGCCAGGGAACGCAAGCGCAGGGCGGTCTCGCGGACTGCCGGGTCTGTCGCGGTGGCGGCCAGGGCGGCGGACTCCACGGCTATCAGGGTGGCGTGGTGGCCCACGGAGTCGTGGATCTCGCGGGCTATCCGGGCCCGTTCCGCGGCACGGGCGGAGGTTTCCTGCGCTTCCAGTTCCGCGGCTCGGGCTCTGCGGGTTTCGTAGAGCGAGCGGGTCAGTTCCTTGCGGGTGGTGACGAGGGCGCCGAGGGCTGTGGGGGCGGCGGCCAGGCCGAAGGCGAACGCGGTCGCGAGGAGGAAGGGGCCCAGGGGGATGGACTCGGTCAGCACCACCGGGGCGATGGAGGCGACGGTCAGCGAGCCGCCCCAGAAGACCTGGACCGGGATGGACTTCTCCTTGCGGCCCAGGTGGTACTGGGCGACCAGGGCCGGGACCCAGCCCGGTCCGCCTGCCACGGCGGGGATGCACAGCAGCGATGCGAGCCACGGCCAGCGCAGGCGCACGGGTAACAGCAGGGCTGCCGCCACGGCGGTCCACAGGGACCACGGGAACGGGCGGTCCTGGGTCAGCAGGACCACTCCCGTGGTCACGCCGACGGTGAGGACTTCGCGCAGGAGCGGTTTCACCACACACCGACCTGGTGGGCGACCAGGGCCGCCTGGACGCGGTTCTCCACGCCCAGCTTGGTCAGGACGGTGGAGACGTAGCTCTTCACGGTGGCCTCGGAGAGGCAGAGCTCCTCGGCTATCGAGTGGTTCGAACGGCCGCCGGCGACCAGCTCCAGCACCTGGCGCTCGCGGGCCGACAACGAGTCGAGCTGGCGGTTCGCCCGGAAGCCGCGCAGGCGTGGGAGGAGGCGGACGGTGATGCGCGGGTCGAGGACCGCGCCGCCGGCCGCCAGGTCGACCACGGCTCTGACGAGGGCCTCGGGTTCGGCGTCTTTCAGCAGGAAGCCCTGGGCGCCCAGGTCCAGTGCCGTCGCCACGTAATCGTCCAGGTCGAACGTGGTCAGCACGGCGATGGCGGGCGGGGTGGCCCACGTGCGCAGGCGGCGCACGGCCTCCAGGCCGTCGACGCCGGGCATCTGCACGTCGACCAGCACCACGTCGGGCAGGTGGGCCAGGACTACTTCGACCAGTTCGGCGCCGTCGGACGCCTCGCCGACCACCTCCACCCGCCCGTCGGCTTCCAGGAGGACCTTGAGGCCCCGCCGCAGCAGGGCCTCGTCGTCGGCTAGCACCACTCGTACGGCCACCGGACCAACCAACCGCACGCCGTGCCCAAGGGCAAATAGGTCATCCAGGTGGTGCCGAAGAACTACTTTTTGGCAGTGCCTGACTTCTTCTTCTCGCGCACGCGCACGGAGATGCGGACCGGGCTGCCTTCGAAGCCGAACTCCTCGCGCAGCTTGCGCTCGATGAACCGGCGGTAGCCCGCCTCCAGGAAACCGGTCGTGAACAGCACGAACGTCGGCGGGCGGGTCGAGGCCTGGGTCGCGAACAGCACCTTGGGCTGCTTGCCGCCGCGCACCGGCGGCGGGGTCGCGGAGATCAGGTCCGACAGCCACTGGTTGAGGCGGCCGGTCGGGACTCGGGTGTCCCACGAGTTCAGCGCGGTGCGCAGGGCCGGTGCGAGCTTGTGCACGGCGCGGCCGGTCAGGGCGGAGATGTTGACCTTGTCCGCCCACGGCACGCGCACCAGGCCGCGTTCGAGCTCGCGGACCATCTCGTTGCGGCGGTCCTCGTCGACGAGGTCCCACTTGTTGAACGCGAGCACGCACGCGCGGCCCGACTCGACCACCATCGTGAGCACGCGGAGGTCCTGCTCGGACAACGGCTCGTGCGCGTCCAGCAGGACGACCGCGACCTCGGCGGTCTCGATCGCGGACTTGGTGCGCAGCGAGGCGTAGTACTCGGCGCCGCTCTCGAACTTGACGCGCTTGCGCAGGCCGGCGGTGTCGACGAACCGCCAGATCTCGCCGTCGAGCTCCACCAGCGAGTCGACCGGGTCGACGGTGGTGCCCGCGACCGAGTCGACGACCGAGCGCTGTTCGCCGGTCAGGCGGTTGAGCAGCGACGACTTGCCGACGTTCGGCTTGCCGACGAGTGCGACGCGGCGCGGGCCGCCGTTGCGGGCCCCGAAGTCGTCGCGCGGGGTGGCCGGCAGCTTCGCCAGGATCACGTCGAGCAGGTCGCCGGAGCCGCGGCCGTGCAGGCCGGACACCGGGATCGGCTCGCCGAGGCCCAGCGACCACAGCGACGCGACGTCGGCCATCAGGCGGTCGTCGTCCACCTTGGACGCGCAGAGGATCACCGGCTTCTTGGAGCGGCGCAGGACCTTCGCGACGGCCTCCTCGGTGGTCGTCGCGCCCACGGACGCGTCCACCACCACGAGGATCACGTCGGCGGTCGCCATCGCGAGCTCCGCCTGCGCGGCCACGGCGGCCTGCAGGCCCTGCGCGTCCGGTTCCCAGCCGCCCGTGTCGACCACGGTGAACTTGCGGCCGTTCCACAGCGCGTCGTAGGCCACGCGGTCGCGGGTCACGCCGGGCACGTCCTGCACCACGGCCTCCCGGCGGCCGATGATGCGGTTGACCAGCGTGGACTTGCCGACGTTCGGCCGTCCGACCACCGCGAGCACCGGCTGCGGTGGCGACGCCTCGTCGCCGTCGGAGCCGTCGAGGTCGTCGAAGGCTGACCAGTCGGCCTCGTCCTCCCAGGTGCCGTCCAGGTCCGTCATCGTCTTCCCTCACTCACACGAAGTCCATCGAGTTCGGCGACCAGTGTCGCCAGGCGATCGCGCACCTGCTCGGTGGCAACGCCCAGGGCCGCTCGCCCCTTCCCCTCGGGGAGGTGGAACGGCTCACCGATCAGCACGTCGACCTCGGGTCGCCAGCCCTTGGCCTGGTAGGTCCCGCGGCAGGCGACCGGCAGCACCATCGCGCCGGACGTCTTCGCGAGCCACGCCGCGCCATTCTGCGCGTTCGCCACGCTGCCCTCGCCGCGCGTGCCCTCGGGGAAGACCCCGATCACACCGCCGGCCTTGAGCACGGACAACGCGCTGGTCAGCGCGGTTCGGTCGGCTTCGCCCCGCTTGACGGGGAGCTGACCGATCTTGCCCAGGAGGTGGCCCACGACGCCTCGGAACATCTCCTGCTTGATCAGGAACGTCACGCGCCGGGGCAACGCACCGAACAGGATCGGCCCATCAGCCATCGAGCTGTGGTTGGCGACGACGACCACGCCGCCGCTCAAGGGTACGCGGTCGCGCCCGTGCACCCGAATCCGGAACCGCCAGGCGTACGGTCCGCGCGCGATCCACCTGCCGAGATCGGTGAGCCACGGCAGGCTCCCGGCGGGAAGGCTCACCCGGTCACCCTCAGCCCGCGCCGGTGCACCAGGTCGAGCAGGGCGTCCACGGTGCCCGCGAGGTCCAGCTCGGTGGTGTCGACCTCGACCGCGTCGGCGGCGGGCCGCAACGGCGACACCGCGCGCGAGGAGTCGTAGTTGTCGCGGCGCTGCACGTCCTTCAGCACGGCGTCCACAGTGGACGAACGACCGGCTGCGTTGTCCTGCTTGGTCCTGCGCGCCGCGCGCGCGTCCGCCGACGCCGTCAGGTAGACCTTCAGCGGGGCGTCGGGCGACACTACCGTGCCGATGTCGCGGCCCTCGACCACGATGCCGCCGACGTGGTCGACGGCGTCGGCGATGATCGCCCGCTGCTGCGCGACCAGCAGGTCGCGCACGTGCCTGGCCGCGGACACCGGCGAGACCGCCAGCGTCACCTCGGGCCCGCGGATCTCGGCGGACACGTCGTCGCCGTCGAGCGTGATGCCCGGCTTGCCGGGGTCGGTGCCGACCACGAGCACGGCGTTGTCCGCGACCTCGGCGACCTTGGCCTCGTCGGCCGGGTCGACGCCGGCGCGCAGCACCGCCACCGTGACGGCCCGGTACATCGAGCCGGTGTCGAGGTAACGCGCGTCCAGCGCCATCGCGAGGCGCTTCGCGACGGTGGACTTGCCGGTGCCGGACGGTCCGTCGAGTGCCACCACGCCGCGCAACTGACCCTGGCCCACCACAGCTCCCTCCGAGACGCCCACGCCGCTCATTGTGCCTGGTGCGGACGCTCACACCGCAGGCGGGACGGCCACGGCGGCGGGTGCCGGCCGGCTGCCGCCCGCGTTCAGTGGTTGAGGTCGGTGCGCAGGGCCGCCGCCCCGCGCAGGTAGACGTGTTTGACCGACGACCGCGGCAGGTCCGTCTCGACGTGGGCCAGCAGGCGGATCACGCGCGGCATCGAGCCCGGCACCGCGATCTCCGTCGCGGACAGCAGCGGCACGTCCTGCAGCCCCGCCAGGCGCGCGGCGTAGGCGGGGAACTCGGACACGAGGTCCGGTGTGGCGGTGAGGACGACACTGATCAGGTCGTCCGGGGACAGGGCGTTGCGGGACAGGACCTCCCGCACCAGCTCGGCCGTGGCTTCCAGCACCAGGTCGCGCGAGTCCGCGTCGATCTGCGTGGCTCCCCTGATCGCTCGCACCGCCATGCGACCGACATTAGCGCGTCCTCATAGGACGTCGCCGCTCCACGACGAGGTCAGGTCGGCCAGCAGCAGCCCGCTGCGCGGCTTGGGGGTGAAGTACGTGCTCTTGCGCGGCATCCTGGTGCCCGCCAGCACCTCCCGCAGCGGCACCGGCGCGATGAGCAGCACCGCCTCGGCCTCGACGGCGGGGTCCACGACCGCTCGCACGCACGGGCTCTCCGGGTTCAGCCCCAGCGCCTCGTCCAGCAGCAACGACTCCACGACGGCGTGGTCGGCACCGCGCCCGGAGGGCAGCTCCACCCGCAGCACCTCGTCGGGACACCGCACCACGACCACGCCCGGTTCCGGGTCGACGACGTACCGCAGGGCCGACACCGCCAGTCCCGCCCGTTCCCACGCGGCCACCAGGTCGGACGTGGTCAGCCCGGTGCCCGTGACCGCGCGGTGGATCGGCCCGACCCGCAGCCCTGGCCCGGACGTGACGAGCGCCAGCAACCCGGTCAGCCCGGCCGCCCTGGCCGCCGCCACGCGGTGGTTGCCGTCCGCCACGAGCAACGGGTGCGCGCCCGCGGCCGCCAGGAACGCGTCCTGCCGCGCGCCCGGTTCGACGAGCCAGACCCAGTGCCGCCGCCCGCCGGAGTCCACGAGCGACACGGCGGGCTCCTCGGTCATGCCGAGCACCAGGCCGGTGAGCACGTCGTCAGGCGTGACGGGGATGAGCATCGCCGCGCTCGTGGCGACGCCCAGCGAGGCGAGCACCTCTCCGCGTTCGGCGACCACGTCCGGGTAGACGTCCTCGGTGTGCGCGATGCCGTCCGGGTCGACCATGCACAGCAGCCCGCACGCCGTCCCGTCCGGTCCGTCCACCCGGTAGGGCGCGACGACGTCGGTGACCTCGCGGTACGCCCGCCGGATCAACGCCGAGAGCTCGGCGCGGGCGTGCGGCAGCGCCTCGAGCAGGCCGGTGCCCGCGGCCAGCGCGGCGGGCGTGCGATGGGGGTGCTGGACGGCCAGCAACGTGCCGTGCGGGGCTCTGGCGAGCGCCGCGACCACCTGGGCGGGTTCGGCGAACTCGTCGACGTCGGGGCCGGGCACGCGCTCGCGCACCACCCACCCGCGCCGCACGGGACTTACGAGCGATGACATCCACGTATCATCATCTGTGTGAACGTAGAGATCACGCCCCTGCCGGGCATCGGTACGCGCCAGGACTTCACGATCCGCGCCGGGCGCCGCGTCGGCGTGATCACCTACCGGGACGGCCGGTTCGAGCTCATCCTCTCCAAGGCGTCGGATCCCGACTCCTGCGCGGCCTCGATACCGCTCTCACCGGAGGAGGCGAACACGCTCGCGGGCCTGCTCGGCGCGCCGCAGCTCGTCGCCCACCTGCGCGAGGAGCACCGCGACATCACGGGCATCACGACCCGCCAGCTGCCGGTGACGGCGTTCGCGAACCGCTCGCTCGGTGAGACCGCCCTGCGCACGAGGACGGGCGCGTCCGTCGTCGCCGTCGTGCGCTCGGGCAACGCGCACCCGTCGCCCGGTCCCGACTTCCTCTTCGAGAACGGCGACCTCGCGGTCGTCGTCGGCACCGCGGAAGGCCTCGACGCCGCCGCCGAGATCCTCCACGGCGGTTAAGCACTGTGCATGAGACAACCCTGGCCATGATCCAGCTCGGCGCGGTGTTCTTCGGCCTCGGCCTGCTCGGCCGCGTCGCCTGGAAGATGGGCATCTCGCCGATCCCGCTCTACCTGATCGGCGGTCTGTGCTTCGGCGTGGGCGGCTTCGTGCCGCTGCACGGCATCGAGGAGTTCACCCGCATCGCCAGCGAGATCGGCGTGGTGCTGCTGCTCCTGCTGCTCGGCCTCGAGTACTCGGCGTCCGAGCTCACCACGGGCCTGAAGCGCTCGTGGATGGCGGGCGTGCTCGACCTCGTGCTGAACGCGGCGCCGGGCGCGATCGCGGCGCTGCTGCTGGGCTGGGGCCCGGTCGGCGCGCTCGCGATGGCGGGCGTCACCTACATCTCGTCGTCGGGCATCGTCGCGAAGGTCCTCGGCGACCTCGGCCGGCTGGGCAACCGGGAGACGCCGGTCGTGCTGTCCGTGCTCGTCTTCGAAGACCTCGCGATGGCCGTGTACCTGCCGGTGCTGACCGCCGTGCTGTCGGGCGTGAGCTTCCTGGGCGGGCTCACGTCGGTGGGCATCTCGTTGCTCGCGATCACCGTGGTCCTGGTGGTGGCGTTGAAGTACGGCCGGTTCATCTCGGCCATTGTGGACAGTCCGGACCACGAGGTGTTCCTGCTCAAGCTGCTCGGCTCGGCGTTGCTCGTGGCCGGTGTCGCCTCCGAGCTGCAGGTGTCGGCGGCGGTCGGCGCGTTCCTGCTCGGCATCGCGATCTCCGGCTCGACGGCGGAGAACGCGACGCGGTTGCTGGAGCCGTTGCGCGACCTGTTCGCCGCGATGTTCTTCGTCGTGTTCGGGCTCAACACCGACCCGCGCTCGATTCCACCCGTCCTGGGAATCGCCGTGGCACTGGCGGCCGTCACGACGGCGACGAAGGTCGTCACGGGCTGGTGGGCGGCCAGGAGGCAGGGCATCGGCAAGATGGGCCGCATGCGTGCGGGCGCGGCACTGGTGGCGCGCGGTGAGTTCTCCATCGTCATCGCCGGTCTGGCCGTGGCGTCCGGTCAGGTGGCCGGCGAACTGGCGGCGCTCGCGACCGCCTACGTGCTCTTGATGGCGATCCTGGGGCCGATCGCGGCCAAGTACGTTGAGCCGATCGGGGAATTCTTCCAGCGGAGAAGGCAAATGGCCTGAAACGACCGCCTCGGTGTGACGACTCTCTAGTAGGGCTTGGACGGAGAGTAGGGGCGAATCGTCATGACCGAACCCGCGGAAGTGGAGACCACAGGCCGGTTCCTGGTGCTGTTGCAGGAAGACGCCATCGAGGAAGGACTGGCCGAGCTCGGTGCGATCGCCGGGTTCGACCCGAACACCGGCGAGATCGGGTCGGACACCCTGCAGGTGTTCCCCCAGCTCGGCGTCGCCGTCGTGTCCGGCGACCCGGCCCTGCTGGCCGGGCTGAACGGCGCCGCCGAGCGTCCCGGCCCGGTGCAGATCGTCGAACCGGAACGCGTCGTGCACGCCTTCGACGCCGCACCGGCGGAGGAGCCGGAGGAACCTGGCCAGGCCGCCGACGAGTCCGTGCTGACCTGGGGGTTGCAGGCGGTCGGCGCGGACGTCAGCACGGCCACCGGCAAGGGCGTCAAGATCGCGGTCCTCGACACCGGCTGGGAGAAGGACCACCCGGACTTCACCGGCCGCGCGATCACCACGAAGTCGTTCATCGCCGGCGAGGACGTGCAGGACGGCCACGGCCACGGCACGCACTGCATCGGCACGGCAGCGGGCCCGCGCAAGCCCGCCACCCCGCCCGGCTACGGCGTGGCCCACGAGGCGGAGATCTTCGCGGGCAAGGTGCTCTCGAACGCGGGCTCCGGTTCCGACGGCGGCATCCTCGGCGGCATCGACTGGGCGGTCGCGAACGGCTGCGCGATCATCTCGATGTCCCTGGGCGCCGACGTCCCCGCGGGCACGCCGTACTCGCAGATCTACGAGACCGTCGCCCAGCGCGCGATGGCGAAGGGCACCCTGATCATCGCCGCGGCGGGCAACGCCTCCTCGCGCCCGGCGCGGATCGCCCCGGTGGGCCACCCCGCGCGCTGCCCCAGCATCATCGCCGTGGCGGCGATCGACGTGAACCGCGCGATCGCCTCGTTCTCCTCGGGCTCGGCCGACAAGATCGGTCAGATCGACATCTGCGCGCCGGGCGTGGACGTCCACTCGTCGTTCAAGCTCCCGGAGAAGTACCGCCGCCTGCGCGGAACCTCGATGGCCACCCCGCACGTGGCCGGCGTGGCGGTGCTGATCGCGGAGAAGACGGGCGCCAGGGGCTACGAGCTGTGGGCCCGCCTGGCGGGCACGGCCCAGCGCCTCCCGCTGCCGTCCACCGACATCGGCACCGGACTCGTCCAGGCTCCGTAGATGCCTTCCGCGGTGGACCAGGTGATGGTCTCCGTGGCCGGGGACAGCCTCCCGCAGGTGCTCGACGACCTGCGGGAGGCGGGCCTGGTCGTCGACACGGTCCTGGAGGCCCTGGGCGTGGTGACCGGCACCGTGCAGGTCCGCGCCATCCCGGCGCTGCTCTCCGTCCCCGGCGTCCTCGACGTCGAACGGCAGTGGCGCGTGCAGCTCCCTCCCTACTGACTAGGCTCTGCGCTGACCCCGTTCACGTCTGATCGAACACGTGTTCTAGTCTGTGCGCGGGGTCACGTCGTTGCGGAGAGAGGAAACCTGATCGTGTCGGACACGCTCACCGAGGTGCAGGCAGTCGAGGAGACCGTCGTGGAGGAGACTCCGGCGAAGGCCCCCGAGGCCGAGGCTCCCAAGCCGGCCGAGGCGCCGAAGGCCGAGACGCCCGCGCCCAAGCCCGAGATGCCCAAGGCGGAGACGCCCAAGGCGGAGAAGCCGAAGCCCGCCCGCGCCAAGAGCACGGCGAAGAAGACCCGCACCGTCGAGCTCACGCTCACGGTGACCGGCACCGCCGAGGGCGAGTGGCAGGCCGACCTGGTCCACGGCACGCAGCGAGTCGTGTCGGGCCTGGTCATTCCCGCCATCGCCGTGGCGAAGGCGGCCAAGGAGCTGCACGAGGACATCGCGGACGGCATCGAGTCGGTGCTCGAGGCGGCACGCGACCAGCACCGCACCCGCATGGAGGAGCTGGAGGCCGAGCTGGCCAGGGTGAAGGCCCAGCTCGCCGAGCTCTCCGAGTAAGACCGCTGCACGCCGAAGGGGCGGCCCGCGACGACGCGGGCCGCCCCTTCGGCGTGTACCTACAAGCTCCCGCAGGGGTCCCCTTGGATTTCGGCTCCCCCGCGACCCAACGTACAAGGCGGGTCTGACACTTCCGCGAGGTCGGAGGGAGCGGCAAGGCGCGAGGCACCGGCAAAGCCGCAAGACGCGCGGCGCCGGCCGGTCCTGGATCAGATTGGCGGGGTCCGGGGCGGAGCCCCGAAATCACCGAGACGGGTCGAGCACCAGCTTCCCGGCAGTCCGGCGAGACCGGAGATCCTCATGGGCCTGCCGAATCTCGCCCATCCCGTACTCCCCACCGGGAACAGCCTTCAACTTCCCGTCGACCACGAGCGAGAACAGCTCGGCCATGGCCCGATGAGCCAGCGTCCCGTGCTCGGCGTCACGGATCTTCAACGCGTGGGGCAGCCACATACCCGCAACGGCCGTGGAGTGCACCAGCAGCGACCCGAGGTCAACCGGCTTCGGCCTTTCCCGCGAGGCCATGCCATAAAACGCAAGCCGCCCGAACGGAGCCAGCGCCACCAGCGACTGATCAGTGGTCGTCCCTCCGGTCATGTCCAGGACGACGTCGACCCGCCGTCCGGAGTTGGCTTCGATCAACGCGGCGGTCATGTCCTCGGCGCGCGAGTCCACGGCCACGTCCGCGCCGAGGTCCAGGGCCAGCTTCCGCTTGTCCTCGGACGAGGCGGTGGCGATCACGCGACCGGCGCCCCACAGCTTGGCGAGCTGGACGGCGATCGTTCCCACGCCACCGGCGGCGGCGTGCACGACGACCGACTCGCCGGGTTCCATGTGCGTCGACTTCCGCAGCAGCAACCAGGCCGTGGCGCCCTGCACGACCATCGAGAGCGCGGTCAGGTCGTCGACGCCGTCGGGCACGTCGAAGGTCGTCAGCGCGGGCGCGACGGCTTTCTCCGCATAGCCGCCGGAGTTCTTGGTCAGCGCGACGACGCGGCGGCCGTCCGGGGTGGTGCCGGCGACCTCACCGCCCGGCACCAGCGGCAGGGTCATGCGGGCGAGGTAGGAGTTCTCCGCCTGGTGCGTGTCGGCGTAGTTGAGGCCGGCGCGGGACACGGTGATCAGCACCTCGCCCTCACCCGCCACCGGGTCGGGCAGCTCCACCTGCTGGAGCACCTCGGGTCCACCGAACTCGGTGATCTGGATGGCACGCACGTCAGCTCTCCTTGAGCGCGATCGAAACGGGGTCCTTGCACGCGGCGTCGAGACGGGAACCGTCGGCGGCGCGCGGACCGGGCGGGTTGCGGAAGCCGAACGGCTCGGACGGGCGGCCGGACTGGACGAACCACGCCTCCCCGGTCCCCGAACCTTCCACAATGGACATGAACGTGTCCACCACGGCCGACACCGGCAGGATCGGCATGCCGATGTCCTCCAGCGTCGAGCGCAGCGGCGTGATGATGTTCGTGTCGGCGAACGCGGGGCAGAGCGCGTTGACCCGGACGTCCGGGTAGGCGCCGCCGAGCGCGCGGACCAGGGCGACGACGGCGGCCTTGTTGGCGCCGTAGATCGGGTCGCCGGGCATCGGCATGAGACCGGCCATCGAGGCCGTGGCGATGATCTGCCCGCCACGCTCCCGCACCGCCGGCAACGCGTAGTGCGCGCCGTAGACCACACCGTCGAGGTTGATGGCCATCGCGCGGCGGTACGTCTCGACGTCGAAGTCCTCGCCCAGCGAACAGCCGGTGCCGATGCCCGCGTTGAGGAACGCGATGTCGAGCCCGCCGAACTCGCGGACGGCGACCTCCACAGCCGAGGCCGAGTCCGCGGGCACCGTCACGTCGCAGCGCACGAACACGCCACCGACCTCGTCGGCGACGACCTTGCCCTGGTCGGCGTCGACGTCGGCCACGACGACGCGCACGCCGAGCGAGGCCAGCCGCCGGGCGGCCGCGGCGCCGATGCCGTTGGAGCCGCCGGTGACGATCGCGACCTTGCCGGTGAGTTCCACGGGCACCTGCCTCCTCGAATAGCCACATTCCGACCAGTCGGTATGGTCGTCCGCACAGCGCTGGACGTCAAGCGGACTGATGGGTACGTTACTAAGCGCTTGCTTAGCTCACCATCCCCCAACGAAGGAGGACCCGTGGCCGACAGGGTTGCCATCGTCACCGGCGCGGCTCGCGGAATCGGTGCCGCCGTCGCGCAGCGCCTCGCCGCGGACGGCTTGGCCGTCGCGTTGCTCGACCTCGATGAGCAGGGTGTGCTCGAGGGCGCCGACAAGATCGTCGCGGGCGGTGGGCGCGCCGTCGGCCTCAAGGTCGACGTGGCCGACGAGGAGCAGGTCAACGCCGCGGTGGCGAAGGTCGCCGAGGAGCTCGGCGCGCCGACCGTGCTGGTCAACAACGCCGGCGTGCTGCGGGACAACCTGCTGTTCAAGATGTCCGCGAGCGACTGGGACACGGTCATGAACGTGCACCTGCGCGGCGCGTTCCTGATGAGCAAGGCCGTGCAGGCCTACCAGACGAAGGAAGGCTTCGGCCGCATCGTCAACCTCAGCTCCACCTCCGCGCTCGGCAACCGCGGCCAGGCCAACTACTCCGCCGCCAAGGCCGGTCTGCAGGGCTTCACCAAGACCCTCGCGATCGAGCTCGGCAAGTTCGGCGTCACGGTCAACGCGATCGCGCCCGGCTTCATCGCCACCGAGATGACCAAGGCGACCGCCGAGCGCATGAAGATCTCGTTCGAGGACCTCGTCAACGGTGCCGCGCAGACGATCCCGGTCGCGCGCGTCGGCCAGCCGGAGGACATCGCGCACACCGCGTCGTTCCTCGTCAGCGAGGGCGCCGGGTTCGTGTCCGGCCAGGTCATCTACGTCGCCGGCGGACCGAAGGACTGACGCATGCGCACCTTCGAGAACATCGACGAGCTGGTCGCGGCCAAGGGCGAGCACCTCGGTTTCGGCGAGTGGCACGAGATCACGCAGGAGCAGGTCAACCTGTTCGCCGACGCGACGCTGGACCACCAGTGGATCCACATCGACGTCGAGAAGGCGAAGCAGGGGCCGTTCGGCGGACCGGTGGCGCACGGCTACCTGACGCTGTCGCTCGTGCCGTACCTGGTGCGCGACGTCTACACCGTCAAGAACATCAAGATGGGCGTGAACTACGGCAGCAACAAGGTCCGCTTCCCGCAGCCGGTGCTCGTGGGCGCCAGGGTGCGCGGTGGGGTCGAGCTGCTCGACGTCTCCGACATCGCGCTGGGCAAGCAGCTCGTGACCAAGGTCGTCATCGAGATCGAGGGCAGCGAGAAGCCGGCGTGCGTGGCCGAGATCGTCAGCGTCATCGTCCCCTGACGATGACGCTGACGATCAGGCCTTGAGGCTGTGGATCAGCAGGTCCGCGTAGTGCTCAGCCAGCCGCCCGGCCGGGATGTCCCCGTCCGGGCGGTACCAGGTGCCCAGCTGGTGCAACGACCCGAAGAAGTAGTACGTGGCCACGTCGGCCGGCACGTCGGCGCGGAAGGTGCCGTCCCGCTGCCCCTCCTCGACCAGGCCGCGGAACTTCTCGTGGTAGCGCCGCCGCTCCGCCCGCACCTCCCTCTGCTTGTCGGCCGAGAGGTGGTTCATCGAGCGGAAGAACACCTTGGCGGCGTCGAAGTCCTCGATGCTCGTGACGATCACGTCGATCGCCGCTTCGCGCAGCCGCTTGACGACCGGCCCGTCCGCCGCGGCGATCTTCTCCAGGTGTTCGGTCTGCAAGCGCAGCAACCGCCCGTAGATCTCGTGCAGCAGATCGTCCTTCGACCCGAAGTAGTGGTACATAGCGCCTTTGGTGACACCGGCGCTCTCCACGATCTCCTGCACGGCGACCCGCTCGTAGCCCTTTTCCGCGAACAGGCGGGTGGCGGCGTCGATCAGTCTTTCAGGCACGGTCACGACCGGAGCGTACCTCCCGACCGAGGGGATCCCAGGCAATGAACAGCCGCTGGACCGTCGTCGTCGACCGCGACGACCTCGCCCGAACCGAAGTCCTGCACGACCGGCTGCCCGAGCTGTCCGAGCTGTCCGACTGCGAGGTGCTGCTGCGCGTGCACCGCGTCGGCCTCACCGCCAACAACGTCACCTACGGCGTGATCGGCGATCAGTTCGGCTACTGGGACTTCTTCCCCGCCGGCGGCCCTCGCCAGGGCGTGATCCCGCTGTGGGGCTTCGCCGACGTCATCGGCTCCACTGTGGACGCTCTGCCCGCCGGCACCCGCGTCTACGGCTACCTGCCGATGGCGAGCCACCTCGTCGTGCGCGCCAGGCTGACCTCGGCCGGCTTCGCCGACACCGCGGACCACCGCGCCGACCTGCCGGCCGCGTACAACAGCTACCTCGTCACGGGCGGCGACCCCGCCTACGACCCGGACCTGGAAGACCTCCAGGTGCTGTACCGGCCGCTGTTCCTGACGTCGTTCCTGCTCGCCGACCAACTGGTGGACAACGGGTTCCACGGCGCCCGCACCGTGGTGATCTCCTCCGCCTCCAGCAAGACGGCGTTCGGCACGGCGCAGTGCCTGCGCGGGAGCGGCGTCCGGCTGGTGGGCCTGACCTCGCCCCGCAACGTGGAGTTCACGACCGGCCTGGGCCTCTACGACACCGTGCTGCCCCATGACGCCGCCGTGGACGTCGAACCGAGCGTGTACCTGGACTTCAGCGGTTCCCAGGAGGTGCGTTCGGCGCTGCACGACCGCCTCGGCGCGGACCTGGTCGCGGACATCTCGGTCGGCCTCACCCACCAGGCGGCCCCGTCCGACCCGCGGACCGAGTTCTTCTCCGCGCCCCGGCGGCTGCGCGAGCGGACCGCCGACTGGGGGTCCGACGGCCTGGCCCGGCGGTTCGGCGAGGCCTGGCGGGATTTCACCGCGCAGGCCCGCGACCGGGTGGCCATCGCCGAGCACCGGGGCCCGGACGAGCTGGTGGCCGTGTGGCGGGCCGTGCTGCGGGGCGAGGCGAGCCCCGGCACCGCCGACGTGATCACTTTCTGAGCAGCCCGGCGATGGTGAACGCGTCGTCGTGGCCGCGGTGGTGCGTGCCGTCGAGCTCCTGCCCGGTGAGCCGCACCGCTTCGGCCATGCCGATCTCGCGCGGCAGCGCGTGCACCAAGGCGAACAGCGTCTTGACGTTGATGTGCCGCGGCCCGAACGGGTACTTCACGCCGAAGTCCGCGCACTGCCGTTCGAACATCCTGCGGTCGTAGTCGCCGTACGAGGCCCACACCCGGCGATCCGAGCGGAACTCCTTGCGCAGCAAGGCGCAGGCCTCGGCGAATGGGATGCCGCCGTCGACGTCGGCCTGCGTCAAGGTCGTCAGCCGAGTGCAAAAAGGACTGACCGACGGCCGCGCGGGCCGCACCAGGACGCTGCGCCGCTCACCGCGGCGGCCGGAGCCCACCTCGAGCGGGCAGACGCCGATCTCGATGATCTCCGAGACCTCTCCCGGCGGCGGCGATCCCTCCCGGCACGTCGACTCGACGTCGACGACCAGCACGTGGTCCAGCGTTGTCACGTGCTGGCCGTCTCCACCACGTCCAGCGGTCAAACGATGACCGCGCCGCCATCGACGACCAGCGTCTCGCCCGTGACGTACCCGCCGGCGGGGGAGGCCAGGAAGACCACGGCGGCGGCGAGCTCCTCGGGGTCGCCGACGCGTCCGGCCGGCAGCGCCGCCCGCATCTTCTCCAGGTACCCCGGCGGGTACTGGTCGGTCATCTCCGAGGCGAAGAAGCCGGGGCAGATCGCGTTGACGCGGATGCCCTTGCGGCCGGTCCACTGCTGCGCCAGGTCCCGCGTGAGGCCGAGCAGGCCCGCCTTGGACGCCGAGTACGCGGCCTGCGGGATACCGCCGGTCACGAGGCCCAGCACGCTGGAGATGTTGATGATCGAGCCGCCGGACTTCATGACCGAGGCCGCGGCCTGCGCCATCCAGTACGCGCCGTTGAGGTTCACGTCCATGACGCCGAGGAACTCCTCGGGCGTCTCCCGCGAGGCCGGCACCGCCGAGGCGACCCCCGCGTTGTTCACCAGCACCGAGACCGTGCCGAACTCGGCGGCGGCCCGCGCGACCTCGCGGCAGTCCTCGGGCTTCGACACGTCGGCCTGCACGACCAGGGCCCGCCGGCCGGCGGCTTCGACCAGCGACGCCGTGTCCTTCAGCCGGTCCGCGCGGCGGGCCGCGAGGACGACGTCCGCGCCGGCCTCCGCGAGCCCTTTCGCGAACGCCACGCCGAGGCCGGAGGACGCCCCGGTCACGATCGCGACCTTCCCGTCCAGGCGGAACTTGTCGAGGATGCCCACTAGGAAAGCCTTTCCAGGATGATCGCCATGCCCTGACCGCCGCCGACGCACATCGTCTCGAGCCCGAACTGGGCGTCGCGCGCCCGCATGCCGTTGATCAGCGTCGTCATGATCCGCGCGCCGGTCGAGCCGAACGGGTGCCCCAGGGCGATGGCGCCGCCGTGCACGTTCAGCCGGTCCATGTCGATGCCCAGCTCGCGCTGGCTGCCGAGCACCTGCACCGCGAACGCCTCGTTGATCTCCACCAGGTCGATGTCCGAAATGGACATGCCGGCGTGCGCCAGCGCCTGCCGGGTGGCCTCGACCGGGCCCAGGCCCATGATCTCCGGCGACAGCCCGGACACCCCCGTCGACACGATGCGCGCCAGCGGGGTCAGTCCCAGCTCCCGCGCCCGCACGTCGCTCATGATCACCACGGCGGCAGCGCCGTCGTTCAACGGGCAGCAGTTGCCGGGCGTGACCGTTCCCCCCGGCCGGAACGACGGCTTCAGCGCCGAGACGGCCTCGTAGGTGACGCCGGCGCGCGGGCCGTCGTCGGCGGACACCACGGAACCGTCGGGCAGCACCACCGGCGTGATCTCGCGGGCGAAGAACCCGTCCGCGATCGCCTTCTCCGCGAGGTTCTGCGACCGCACGCCGAACTCGTCCTGGTCGTGCCGCGAGATGCCGAGCCGCGTCGCGACGTTCTCGGCGGTCTGGCCCATCGAGATGTAGTAGTCCGGTAGCTTGCCGTCCAGCCGCGGGTCGGTCCACGGCGCGTTGGACGCCGCCGTGTCCGCGGTGCGCTGCTGCGCCTCGTCGAACAGCGGGTTGAACGAGGGCGTGCCGGAGTGCAGGTAGCGGGACACGCACTCGACACCGGCGGAGATGAACGCGTGGCCCTCCCCCGCCTTGATGGCGTGGAACGCCATCCGCGCGGTCTGCACGGACGACGCGCAGAACCGGTTGACCGTCGTGCCCGGCAGCGTGTCGTAGCCGAGCTGCACGGCCACGCGGCGCGCGATGTTCTGGCCGTGCTCGTCCTGCGGCTCGGCACATCCCAGGTGCAGGTCGGTGATCCCGGTGTCCGGGAGGTCCTTCAGCGCCGCCGAGATCACCTGCGCGGCGAGGTCGTCCGGGCGCAGCGAGACCAGGGAACCCTTGCGGGCACGGCCGATCGGCGACCGGGCGGTGGAGACGACGACGGCTTCAACCACAGCACACCCCTTACAGGCCGAGATCGCGGCCGATGAGTTCCTTCATGATCTCGTTGGAGCCCGCCCAGATCTTCGTGACGCGGGCGTCCATCCACGCGCGCGCGACGCGGTACTCGGTCATGTAGCCGTAGCCGCCGTGCAGCTGCACGCAGGCGTCGATGACCTCGTTCTCGATGTCGGCGCTCCAGTACTTCGCCTGCGCCGCCTCGACCGCGGTCAGTTCGCCCTTGACGTGCTGCATGGTCAGGTTGTCGACGAACGCCTGGGTGACGTCGAGCTTCGTGCGCAGCTCGGACAGCAGGAACTTGTTGTGCTGGAACTTGCCGATCGCCTGGCCGAAGGCCTTGCGCTCCTTCACGTACTCGAGCGTCTCGTCGAAGATGCCCTGCGCGTGCGCCAGGTTCGAGATGGCGGCGCCGATCCGCTCCTGCGGCAGGCGCTCCATCATGTAGATGAAGCCCTGGCCCTCGTCGCCGATCATGTTCGCGGCGGGCAGCCGGACGTCGGAGAAGAAGAGCTCCGCGGTGTCGGACGGGTGCTGGCCGACCTTGTCGAGCTTGCGGCCGCGCTCGAAGCCGGGCATGCCGGTCTCGACGGCGAACAGCGTGATGCCGCGCGCCCCCTTGGAGGGGTCGGTGCGCGCCGCGACGACGATCAGGTCGGCGGTGTAGCCGTTGGTGATGAACGTCTTGGAGCCGTTGAGGATCCAGTCGTCGCCGTCGCGGACGGCGGTGGTCTTCAGCGCCGCGAGGTCGGAGCCGCCGGAGGGCTCGGTCATCGCGATGCCGGTCTTGATCTCGCCGGTGCACATGCCGGGCAGCCAGCGCTGCTTCTGATCCTCGGTGCACAGGTCGACGAGGTAGGGCGCCACGACGTCGCCGTGGATGCCGAGGCTCGACGCGACGGCCGCGTTGACCCGGCACAGCTCCTCGGCGAACACCGTGTTGAACCGGTAGTCGTTCGCGCCGCTGCCGCCGTACTCCTCCGGGATCTCGAGGCCGAGGAGCCCCTGGCGGCCCGCTTCGAGCCACACGTCCCGGTCGATCACCCGCTGCTCGATGAACTTCTCGACGTTCGGCGTGATCGTGCGCTCGACGAACGCCTTCGCCGACTCCCGGAACGCGACGTGATCCTCGGTGAACAGCGTCCGCTGCACGACTACCTCCATACTAAGCGGTTGCTTAGCGCTAAGCGCCCGCTTAGCGTGCAGTACGATCCATCACCTGTCAACACGCGAGGAGCGCTCCGATGACGACGACCGGACTGGACGAGTTCGCGCTGCTCGACGAGACCTGGCGCGCGGTCACCCCGGACGCCGCCCGCCGCATGCTCATCGCGGCCGCCCACGCGTTCGCGGAAAAGGGATACCACGCGACGACGACCCGTGACATCGCTTCGCTCGCGGGAATGTCCCCCGCGGCCGTCTACATCCACTACCGGTCGAAGGAAGAGCTGCTCTTCAACATCTCGCTGCTCGGCCACGAGACGTCGCTCGCGCTGCTCAACGGCATCGAGGGCGGTGACGCGGCGCAGCGGTTGCGGACCGCGGTGTCGGCGTTCGCGGGCTGGCACGCCGAGTTCCACACGACGGCGCGGGTGGTGCAGTACGAGCTGGGCGCACTGACCCCCGAGCACCACGCGGAGGTCGCCGAGCTGCGCCGGCAGATCGAGCAGCGGATGCGGTCGTTCATCGCGGACGGCGTCGCCGAGGGCGTGTTCGACGTCGGCGACCTCAAGGGCGCGACGCTGGCCGTCCTGTCGCTGTGCATCGACGTCGCCCGCTGGTACCAGCCGGGCGGCAGGCGGACCCCGGACGAGATCGGCGCGCTGTACGCCGACCTCGTCCTCAGGATGGTCCGCCCGGCGGGCTAGCCGGGTCTAGCGGACCGACCTGCGGCCGTACATGCCGGCCACGACCGACACGCCGACCGCGGCCAGCACGATCTGGAAGAGCAGCTCCCACCAGTCGAACCAGCCGGTGGTCTCCTGCACGCCGAACCAGCCGGCGACGAGGGAGCCGAGGAACGCCGCCACGACGCCGACGACGAGCGTCAGCCACAGCGGGATGTTCTGCCTGCCCGGCGCGACCAGCTTGCCGAGCAGGCCGATGACCAGGCCGATGACGAGTGCGCCGAGAATGCTCTCGATGGTCACGGACGCCTCCTCCGCTACTCCCCGATGCGCTCGGGGATCTCAGCGGACATCATCCCGTCACCCGGCGTGATCCGCAGCCCGGGGACCTACCAGCGGCTACCGCTCACCTGGCTCATCCACTGGTTGATCGTCGCGGTCCAGTCGGTGCCGGCCGCCTGGTGGTGCGACACGGCGAACCGGCCGTAGGCGTCGCCACCCGCGCGGAGCAGCCCGGCGCGCTTGTCGGCCTCCAGGACCACGTGCAGCTCGCCGGGCGTCGTGACGAACGTCAGCTCGACCTGCTTGACGCGGCCGGCGAACTGCGGCGGCGGGTAGAACTCGATCTCCTGGTAGAACGGTAGCTGCTGCGGCACGCCGTGGATGCGGCCGCGCTCGTTGTCGGCCTTGGTGAAGCGGAAGCCCATCTGCCCGAACGCCTGCAGCACCGCGTCCTGCGACGGCAGCGGGTGCACCCAGATCGGGTCGAGGTCACCGGGGTCGACCGCGCCGCGCACCTCGAGCTCGGTGCGCAGGCCGAGCTGCATGCCGGCGAGCTGCACACCGCCGACCACGTTGAGCGGGCACTCGAACGGCACGGGTAGCTGGAACGGCAGCGAGAGGTTCTGGCGGGGCTGCACCAGGATCCGCTGCCCGACGGAGAACTTGTGGAACTCCACCGTGGTGTTGTACTCGTTGTCGCCGCTCTCGACCTCGACGCGGGTGAGCAGCGCCAGCGTGACGTGGTCGATCTCGGCCGGGTGCTCGCCGCCCGCGATCCGCACCTCACCGGAGAGCGCCTCGCCGGGCCGGACGTTCGGGTTCGCCAGCACCGTGTCGACCGTCGGCCCGCCCACGCCGAACGCGCGCAACATCCTCTTGAACACCACTGCGGCCTCCTGGAGCCTTCGCGTCTTTGCGGGGAGTCTGCCCACTTCATCGCCGGTTCGCGCCGACGCGTTCCGTTGACGTCCCACCTCCCCGATCGGTTCCGTATGGACTTCCGTTGACCTGAGATGGCAACATGCGACGGCCGTCACATACTAAGCGGTCGCTCAGGAGGATTGCCGTGCTGCTCGTCGCCAACCGGGGTGAGGTCGCCGTTCGCGTGCTGCGCGAGGCCGCCGACCTGGGCATCCGCACCGTGGCGGTGTACGCGGAGGACGACGCCTCCTCGCTGCACGTGACGCTCGCGGACCGTGCCGTCGCCCTGCGCGGGGACTCGCCGTACCTGGACGCCGAGCAGCTCCTGGACGCGGCCGAGGGGTGCCGGGCGGTGCACCCCGGCTGGGGGTTCCTGGCGGAGAACGCCTCGTTCGCGCGGGCGTGCGCCGAGCGCGGGCTGACGTTCGTGGGCCCCTCGCCCGAGGTCCTGGACCTGCTCGGCGACAAGGTGCGGGCCCGCGCGCTGGCAGCGTCGCTGGGCGTGCCGGTGCTGGAGGCGGCACCCGGCGAGTTCCCGGTGATGGTGAAGGCGGTCGCCGGCGGCGGGGGCAAGGGCATGCGGGCGGTCCACGCGCCCGAGGACCTCGACAGCGCCGTCGAGGCGTGCCGGGCGGAGGCGCTGGCGGCGTTCGGGGTGGGCGAGGTCTACCTCGAGCGGTTGCTGCCCTCCGCCCGGCACATCGAGGTGCAGCTCGTCGGCACGACCGTGATCGGCGACCGCGACTGCTCGCTGCAGGTGCGGCACCAGAAGGTCGTGGAGATCGCGCCCGCTCCCCTGCTGGAACCGCCGTTGCGCAAGGCGTTGCACGAGGCGGCCGCCGCCATCGCGTCCGCCGCCGGCTACACCGGCGTCGGCACGGTGGAGTTCCTGGTGGCCGGCGACTCGTTCGCGTTCCTGGAGGTCAACCCGCGGTTGCAGGTCGAGCACACCGTGACCGAGATGGTGTCCGGCGTGGACCTCGTGCGCACCCAGCTCCTGCTCGCCTGGGGCGGCGACGTCGACTTCACGCCCCACGACCGCGGGTCCGCGGTGCAGGTGCGGGTGAACCAGACCTCCGGCGGCGTCCTGTCGGCGTTCGCGATCCCCTCCGGGCCCGGCGTCCGGGTCGACACGCACGGGTACGCGGGCTACCGGGTCGGCACCCGCTACGACGGGCTGCTCGCGAAGCTCGTGGTCCACGGCGAGGACCTGGACGTCGCCCTGAACCGGGCCCGGCGGGCGTTGCGGGAGTTCCGCGTCGAGGGCGTCTCCACGAACCTCGACTTCCTGAAGTCGTTGCTGGAACGCGACATCATCGGCGCGACCACCGACTTCGCGGCCGAGGAGCCGGCCAGCGGGATGCGGGCTCCGCTGGCCGGCACCGTCGTGGCCGTCTCGTCCGGCTCCGTGGTGCTGGAAGCGATGAAGATGCAGCACGTCGTGCGGGTGTCCGGTGACGTGCTGGTGGCGGTGGGCGACACGGTGGCAGAGGGGCAGCTGCTCGCCTCCGGCGCCGGTGAGGCCGCCGAGGAGGAGGCCGGGGCAGACCCCGGGCACGTCCGCCCGGACCTGGCCGAGGTGCTCGCGCGGCACGACTTCGACCGTCCCGAGGCGGCCGCGCGCCGGCACGCCGCCGGTGGCCGGACCGCGCGGGAGAACATCGCGGACCTCTGCTCCGAGTTCGTCGAGTACGGCGGGCTGGCCATCGCCGCGCAACGCCGGCGCCGTCCGGTGGAGGAGCTGATCGAACGCACGCCCGCCGACGGCATGGTGGCCGGTATCGGTGTCGTGAACGGCCAACGGATCGTGGCGATGTCCTACGACTACGCCGTGCTCGCCGGCACGCAGGGCATGCGCAACCACCAGAAGAAGGACAGGTTGTTCGCCCTGGCGCGGCAGGAGAACCTGCCGGTGGTGCTGTTCGCGGAGGGCGGCGGCGGCCGTCCCGGCGACACCGACCACAGCATGGTCAGCGGCCTGGACTGCGGCTCGTTCCACGCGTTCGCGTCGTTGAGCGGCCAAGTCCCGCTCGTCGGCGTGGTCGCGGGCCGCTGCTTCGCGGGCAACGCGGTACTGCTCGGCACGTGCGACGTGATCATCGCCGTCGAGGGCGCGAACATCGGCGTGGGCGGCCCGGCGATGATCGAGGGCGGCGGCCTGGGCGTGTTCCGCCCCGAGGACATCGGCCCGCTGGACGTGCAGGTGCCCAACGGCGTGGTGGACGTCGTGGTGGCCTCCGAGGAGGAGGCCGTGGCCGTCGCGAAGAAGTACCTCTCCTACTTCCACGCTCCCGCAGGCGTCCCCCGCGCGAGCGCGCAGCCTTCGCCCGCGCCGTCGGGGGAACCCCTTGACACAATTCTCCCAGACAGCACCGACAATTCCGTATCGTGGAAGTGCGCGGACCAGCGGCTGCTCCGCCACGCCGTCCCCGAAAACCGCCTTCGCGCCTATGACATCCGCGCGGTCATCGAGACCCTCGCCGACACCGGTTCGGTCCTCGAGCTCCGCGAGGGCTTCGGCAAGGCGATCGTCACGGCGCTGGTCCGCGTCGAGGGCCGTCCCCTCGCCCTGATCGCCAACGACCCCACCGTCCTGGGCGGCGCGATCGACGCCGACGCCGCCGACAAGTGCGCGCGCTTCCTGCAACTGGCCGACGCGTTCGACCTCCCCGTCGTCTCCCTGTGCGACACGCCGGGGTTCATGGTCGGTCCCGACGCCGAACGCACCGCCACCGTCCGCCACCTCACCCGCATGGTCGTGACGGGCGCCAACCTCACCGTCCCCTTCGGACTCGTCGTCCTGCGCAAGGCGTACGGCCTCGGCGCGCAGGCGATGGCCGCGGGCTCGCTGAAGGTCCCGCAGTTCGCCATCTCCTGGCCCACCGGCGAGTTCGGGCCGATGGGCCTCGAAGGCGCCGTGAAGCTCGGCTTCAAACGGGAGCTCGACGCGATCGAGGACCCCGCGGAACGCAAGGAGCGCTACGACCGGATGGTCGCGATGGCTTACGAACACGGCAAAGCGCTGAACGTCGCCTCGGTCTTCGAGATCGACGACGTGGTCGACCCCGCCGACACCCGTCGCTGGATCGCCACGGCGCTCGCCCCCGCAGCTTCCCGGTCCCAAGGGAAGAAACGCCCGTTCATCGACACCTGGTAGGAGAAGTTGTGGTCAGTGTCGCCCCGACTGAACAGAAGACCTTGCGCAGGCTCATGGCAGCCGGACTCGTCGGTTCGTCCCTCGAGTGGTACGACTTCTTCATCTACGCGACCGCCGCGGCCCTGGTGTTCCCGAAGCTGTTCTTCCCCGAGGCAACGCCCCTCGTGGCGCTGCTGCTGTCGTTCAGCACGTTCTGGGCGGGCTTCATCGCCCGCCCGGTCGGCGGCCTGGTCTTCGGCCACGTCGGCGACAAGTTCGGCCGCAAGCCCGCTCTGGTCATCTGCCTGGCGATGATGGCGGCCGCGACGTTCCTGATCGGCGTGCTGCCCACCACGGCGGCGTTCGGCGTCGGCGCGCCGCTCCTGCTGGTCGTGCTGCGCTTCCTGCAGGGCATCGCCGTCGGCGGCCAGTGGGGTGGCGTGGTCCTGCTGCTCACCGAGACGGCGGGACCGCGCAAGCGCGGCTTCGCGGGCACGTTCGGGCAGGCCGGCGTCCCGATCGGCGTGCTGCTGGGCAACGTCGCGTTCATCTCGGCCACGACGTCGCTGTCCCCGGAGGCGTTCGCCTCGTGGGGCTGGCGCGTGCCGTTCCTCGCGTCGGCGCTGCTCTTCCCGGTGGTGCTCTTCATCCAGCTCAAGGTCGAGGACAGCCCGGTCTTCCGCGAGCTGCAGCAGCGCCGCGCCTCCGCCCCGCCCGTCGCCAGGACGCCGCTGACGGAGGTCATGCGGACCCACCGCAAGCCGATCCTGTTCGGCGCGGGCCTGATGTTCGCCTCCAACGCGATCTTCTACATCTCGATCGCGGGCGTGTTGTCCTACGCCACCACCACGCTCGGTCTCGCCCGCGAGTCCGTGCTGGTCGTCAGCCTGCTGTCGTCCGCGGTGAGCATCCCGGTCATCCTGTGGGCGGGGCACGCGTCGGACCGGCTCGGGCGCCGCCCGCTGATCGTCGCGGGCACGATCGGCATGATCGTGTGGGCGTTCCCGTACTTCCTGCTGGTCGACACCGGGTCGCTGGTGTGGATGTTCGTGGCGACGACCGTCGGCGGCATCGCCTCGTCGCTCGTCTACGGGCCGATCGCCGCGTACCTGGGCGAGCTGTTCGAGCCGCACGTGCGGTACTCGGGCGCCTCGCTCGCCTACCAGCTCGCGTCGATCCTGGTCAGCGGTGGCACGCCGTTCATCATGACGGCGCTGCTCGGCGCGACCGGGACGTCGATGTCGGTGTCGGCGTTCCTGTTGCTCATGGGCGTGGTGACGCTGGTGTCGGTGTTGCGGCTCCCGGAGACCCACCAGCCGGAACGGGCCTGATCAGAGGCTGGGGAGGCCCGACGCAAGGGACGAATCGGGCCTTCACAGTCAAGACCTCTGCGGAACCCGGAGCCGATGCCGTACGTTCCTGCGTCGTGACCACTCTCATGGCGCGCTTCAAGCAGCGGATGCGTCGGTTCGCGCAGAAACCGGCGTCGGTTGACCTCGCCCCGTTCCAGGCACTGCTCAAGGACGTGCAGAAACACGCTGACACGTTCGCGGCGTTCAGCGACGAGGAGCTGACGGCGCACGCCGCCAAGCTGCGCGAGGGGTGCACCGACACCGAGCTCGTGGCGCTCACCCGCGAGGCCGCCGAGCGCGCGATCGGGCAGCGCCCGTTCGACGTGCAGGTGCTGGGCGCGCTGGGCATGCTCAGCGGGCTCGTCGTCGAGATGGCCACCGGTGAGGGCAAGACGCTCGCGGGCGCGATGGCCGCCGCCGGGTTCGCGATCAAGGGCAAGCGCGTCCACGTGGTCAGCGTCAACGACTACCTCGCCCAGCGCGACGCGGAGTGGATGGGACCGCTGTACCGGCTGCTCGGCGTCACCGTCGGGTGGATCAACGGCAGCTCGAAGGCCGAGGAGCGCCGCGAGGCCTACCGGTGCGAGGTCACGTACGCGCCGGTCAGCGAGATCGGCTTCGACGTGCTGCGCGACCGGATCGTCACGAGCCCCGACGACCTGATCGTGCCGGAGCCGGAGGTCGCGCTGATCGACGAGGCCGACTCGGTGCTCGTCGACGAGGCCCGCGTGCCGCTCGTGCTCGCCGGCTCGACCAGCGCGGAGGCCGCCGACCCCGTCATCGCGGACCTGGTGAAGCGCCTGCGGCAGAACCTGCACTACGAGATCGACGACGAGGAGCGCAACGTCTTCCTCACCGGCGCGGGCTCCGAGGCCGTCGAGCGCGCGCTCGGCGAGATCGACCTGTACTCGCAGGAGCACGTCACCTCCACGCTGTCGAAGGTGAACGTCGCCCTGCACGCGCAGGTGCTGCTGCACCGCGACGTCGACTACATCGTGCGCGACGGCAAGGTGCACCTGATCAACGACACCCGCGGCCGCGTCGCGAAGCTGCAGCGGTGGCCGGACGGCCTGCAGGCCGCGGTCGAGGCCAAGGAGAACGTGCAGACGACCGAGTCGGGCGAGATCCTCGACTCGATGACGGTGCAGGCGCTGCTGTCGCGCTACCCGACGCGCTGCGGCATGACCGGCACCGCCGTCGCCGTGGCGGAGACCCTGCGCGAGTTCTACGAGCTCGAGGTGCTCGTGATCCCGCCGAACAAGGAGAACATCCGCTCCGACGAGCACTTCCGCCTCTACGCCACGCTGGAGCAGAAGGAAGACGCGATCGTCGAGGAGATCAAGACCGTCCACGAGACCGGGCGGCCGATCCTCGTCGGCACGCTCGACGTCGCGGAGTCCGAGCGGATCTCCTCCAAGCTGCGCGACGCTGGCCTCGAGTGCGTGGTGCTGAACGCGAAGAACGACGCCGAGGAGGCGTCGATCATCGCCGACGCCGGCTCCTACCGGCGCATCACCGTCTCCACGCAGATGGCCGGCCGCGGCACGGACATCCGCCTCGGCGGCCACGAGGGCGAGGACCACGACCGGATCGCCGAGCTGGGCGGCCTGTACGTGATCGGCACCGGGCGCCACTCGTCGTCGCGGCTGGACGACCAGCTGCGCGGCCGCGCGGGACGCCAGGGCGACCCCGGCGGTTCGGTGTTCTTCTCCTCGATGCACGACGAGCTGATCACCCAGTACGCGCCCGACGCCGAGGACCCGTCCGAAGTGGACTCCGACGGCCGGGTGCGGGACAAGGGCCTGCTGCACACCTTCGAGCACGCGCAGCGCGTCGCCGAGGGCGTGAACCTGGAGATCCACCGCAACACGTGGCGGTACAACAAGCTGATCGAGCACCAGCGCGACCTGCTGCTCCGGCACCGCGACGTCGTGCTGCGCACGGACGCGGCGTTCGAGAAGCTCGGGAAGAAGGAGGGCGTGTCCGACGAGGTGGCCGCCGACGCCGCCCGCAAGATCACGCTGTTCTTCCTCGACGACCTGTGGACGCACCACCTGACGTTCCTGTCGGACCTGCGCGAGGGCATCCACCTGCGCGCCCTGGCGCGGCAGAACCCGTTGGACGAGTTCCACCGCGAGGCCATCCCGGCGTTCAACAAGATCGTGCCGGAGTCGTGGGAGCTGGCCGCGGAGAAGTACGAGACGGCCAAGATCACCGACGACGGCTACGACCTCGCTGACGCCGGGGTGAAGCGTCCGAGCTCGACGTGGACCTACCTGGTGCACGACAACCCGTTCGGCTCCGGGCTGGAGGAGTCGATGAAGGGTCTGGTCAAGATGGTGCGCGGGCAGCGCCGCTGACCGTCATCCGTTGGGGATGAGGTCGTCGGCGGGTCTGGCGGGCCGGGGCAACGCCTCGGCCCGCCTGTCCGCCCGGTCCGCACCGGTCGACTTCGCCGTCGTCATCTCCTCGGTGAGCGCCCTGAGCTCGGCGAGGATGTCCAGGTGCTCCTGCGAGGGCGGCGGTCCCACGAAGTTGGACCTGTTGTGCGCCGTCCGTTCCGCGCGCTCGGCAAGCTGCCGGATGCGCCGGAGGAGATCGTGCTCCCCGTCAGGGAGCAAGAAGTCCGTCTGCTCCATCATCCGTGCAAGCTTTCGCATGCGGGGGTGGTGCGTCGATCCCCTAGTCGGCTGATTCCGGTTTCCGGACGAGGCATTCGTGAAAACCGCTGATGTGGTGCTCGGACGGCACCGGCACCCCGCCCTGCGCGCAGGCATGTGACGCCGCCGCGGGCCGCATCGCTCACGGGCTTCGAAGTCCTGTTCGTTCACCCGGTGGGACAGCTCGACCGAGCGGGTGACGTCACGGCCCGTTCCGACCACCGGCACGAGGTTCACGAAGACCTGCGGCTTGATGGTGGTCGCGTGGACTCTCGTCGGGCCGCGTTCGACGCGCTCGACGCGCTCGGCGTCTTGCCGGCGCGAAGGCGGCCGAAAGACCGGTGAAGACCTACCCCGTCCTCGTGGAGGATGGAGTGGTCGATGTCGATGTCGAGGCGAACAAGGACGTGGCGTGAGGACGATCGCGATCATCGGCGCATCACTGGCCGGCCTGAGGTCGGCGCAAGCACTGCGCCAGCAGGGGTACGACGGACGGCTCGTCGTCATCGGAGACGAGATCCATCTCCCCTACGACCGGCCTCCTCTCTCGAAGGACTTCCTCCTCGGCAAGGTCGAGGCGGTACCTCTCGCGAACCAGGAGGACCTCGACGCACTCGACGTCGAGTGGCGGCTGCACACCCAGGCGACCGGGCTGCTCTCCACGCGGGAGATCGCGCTCGGCGACGGCACGACGGTCGAAGCGGACGGCGTCGTCATCGCGACGGGCGGCATCCCGCGCACGATTCCCGGCGCGCACGTCCTGCGCACGCTCGACGACGCGATCACCCTCCGAGAGGCGTTCGCCGGCGCTCAGACCGTCGGCGTCATCGGCGCCGGGTTCATCGGCGCCGAGATCGCGTCGAGCGCGCGCGCTCTGGGCAAGGACGTCACCGTCGTCGAGGCACTCCCGGCGCCACTCATGCGCGTGCTCGGCGCGGAGATGGGTGCCGCGTGCGGACAGCTGCACAGCGACCATGGATCAACGTTGATCACGGGCGTCAATGTTGACTCGATCAACGTTGACGGTGGGATCAACCTCGCGGACGGGCGTCGTGTCGACGCCGACGTCGTCGTCGCGGGCATCGGCGTGCGACCCGCGACGGACTGGCTCGCCGGTGGACCGGTCAAGGTCGACAACGGCGTCGTGTGCGACGCGGGCGGCGTGACGAACGTGAAGAACATCGTCGCCGTCGGCGACGTCGCGAACTGCGCGGGGATCCGCGCCGAGCACTGGACCTCGGCGACCGAGCAGGCGCTCGTGGCCACGCGCAACCTGCTCGCGGGCGAGACCGTCGCGACGCACACCAACGGCGGCTACGTCTGGTCGGACCAGTACGGCGTGCGGATCCAGTTCATCGGACGGGCGACGGACGACGTCCGGATCGAGGACGGGTCCGTCGAGGACAGGAAGTTCGTCGCGACCTACCGGGACGGGGACGACGGCGAGGACGTCGTCGGCATCGTCGCCATGAGCAACGCCCGGCTCTTCACGCGGATGCGCAGGAACTTGAAGTAGGGGCGGTCGTGACGGTCTGCCGCCACCGGCGGCACCCGGAAGTCCTCCGCTGGCGGACGAACGGGGAGGCCCGGGGCGGCAGCCTCCGGCCACGTGCGCGATCGGGCCGGGGTGGACGGTGTCCCGGAGCTGATCGGGCTGGAAGGCGCCGGGCCACCGACGCGTTCGTGCCGCGAGCATGCCCGCGGTGTCCACGGGCCCCTGAACGGGAACGCGCCGCCGACCTCGTACGGGCGCGGTCCTACCCCTGCAGGCGGAGCAGGCGCAGGGCGAGCTGCACCTCCAGCACGCGGTCCGGCGACTGCCAGTCGCCGAGCAGCGACGAGACCCGGTCGAGCCGTTGCGTGACCGTGTTGACGTGGAGGTGCAGCTCCGCCTTGGCACGGCTCAGGTTGGCACCGCAGCGGAAGTACACCTCCAGCGTGCGCACCAGCTCCGTGCCCCGCTCCGAGTCGTAGTCCAGCACCGGCCCGAGCACCGACCGCACGTACCCGGACACGTCCGCGCGGTCGCCCAGCAGCACGCCGACGAACCCGAGGTCGTCCATCGTCGCGGCGTCCTTCTCCCGCCCGAGCTGCCGCAACGCCTTCAGGCACCGCCGCGCCTGTTCGTAGGCCGCCGCGATCGCCACCGGTCCCGCGACCGGGCCGCTGGCGCCGACCGTCGCGTCCAGCGCCTTCGCCACCTCCCGGGCGACGCTCGTGGACGACGACGGCAACGCCAGCACGACGTCGCGGCCCCGCGACCCGGCGAGTCCTCTGTGGACAGAGGCGTAGTGCGTCGCCCCTGGCAGGTTGCCGTCCGCCACCAGGACCACGTGCGGCTCGGACAGCTCCACCCCGACCCGCCGCGCCCGCGCGAGCAGCCCGGTGGCGTCCCGGCCGTCGAGGATGTCGGTGATCAGCTCGCCGCGGACCTTGTTCTCCGCCTCCGCCACGGTCCGGCGCAGCAGCAACAGCAACGCCGTCACCGCCGCCGACCGCTCGAACAGCCGCCGGTCCACGTCGGACAGGTCGGGGCGGCCGGCGAGCGTGATGCCGCCCAGCAGCTCGGACCCGGCCAGCACCGCGCACATCCACACGTCGTCGAGCAGCACGGCGCGCCCGTTGGCCCGCACCGCCTGCGTCGGCACGGTCTCCAGCACCTCGACCGGCCCGCCGAGCAGCTCGCCCACGGCCGCCGCCACCTCGGCCGCGGACCCGCCGCGCAGCACCAGGTCGGTGAGCCGGTCGTGCGCCTCCTCTGCCCGTTTCATGGCCTCGTTGTGCGACTGGATCGTCGCGAACAACGACGCCGTGTCGATCGCGATGGCCGCGTGGTCGGCGAGCGACGACAGCAGCGCGACCTCCTCCGGCGGGAACTCCCGCGAGGTCCGGTCGGCCGCGTACAGCACGCCGATGACCTTCGAGTCGAGCTTCAGCGGCACGCCCAGGATCGCCACCAGACCCTCGTCGCGCACCGCCGAGTCGATCGGCCTGGTGTGGTTGAACCGCGCGTCGCCGAAGTAGTCCGACGTCGCGTACGGCCGCGCGGTCTGCGCCACCAGGCCGCCCAGTCCCTCGCCGAGCCCGAGCCGCACCTTCTGGAACAGCGGCGAGAACGACCCGTCCGTCACCCTCATGTAGGTGCCGGCCGGGTCGTTCATCGACAGGTAGGACACGTCGGTGCCGAGCAGCGTCCGCGCCCTGCGCACGATCGAGCGGAGGACCGCGTCCGGGTCGCGCATGCCCGCGAGCTCGGACGCGGTCTCGAACAAGGCCGCCAGCTCGGCCTCACGCCGTCGGGTCACACCCCAACCCTGTCACGGTCCTCCAGGTCCGCACCACGGGTCTCGCGCGACAGCAGGACCGCGACCACGGTGATCACGCACGTGATCACGACGTACGCGGAGATCGGGAAGGACGTCCCGTACGCCTTCAGCAGGGCCGTCGCGATCAACGGGGCGAGCGCTCCCGCCGCGATCGAGGCGAGCTGGTAGCCGATCGACGCGCCGGAGTACCGCACCCGCGTGCCGAACAGCTCCGAGAAGAACGCCGCCTGCGGCCCGTACATCGCGCCGTGCAGCACGAGGCCGACCGTCGTCCCCAGCGTGATCAGCACGGGGTCCCTGGTGTCGAGCAGCGCGAAGAAGGCGAAGATCCACCCGCCCATGCCGACCGCGCCGACGAGGTAGATCGACCGCCGCCCGAACCTGTCCGACAGATGGCCCCACACCGGGATCGTCACCAGGTGCACGGCCGACGCGATCAGCACCGCGTTGAGCCCCACCGACTTCGACAACCCCAGCCCGGTCGTCAGGTACACCAGGATGAACGCGGTGATCACGTAGTACGACACGTTCTCGGCGAACCGCGCGCCCATCGCGATGAGCACCTCGCGCCAGTTGTGCTTGAGCAGCACCAGAACAGGGGGCTTCTCCTGCTCCTGGCTCCTCCCCTGGGCCGCCATCTCCTCAGCCGCCTTCTTCTGGGCGGCGAGGAAGACCGGCGACTCGGACACGGTGAGCCGGATCCACAGGCCGATCACCACGAGCAGGCCCGAGAGCAGGAACGGGATCCGCCAGCCCCACGCGAGGAAGTCCTCGTCCGACTGGACCGCCGCGAGGACCGCGAGCACCGCGGTCGCCAGCAGGTTGCCGCAGGGCACACCGGCCTGCGGCCACGACGCCCAGAACCCGCGCCGCGCCGGGTCGCCGTGCTCCGACACGATCAGCACGGCACCGCCCCACTCGCCGCCGAGCGCGAAGCCCTGCACCAGCCGCAGGAACGTGAGCAGCAGCGGCGCCGCGACACCGACCGCCGCGTACGTCGGCAGCACACCCATCAGCATCGTCGCGCCGCCCATCAGCAGCAACGACAGCACCAGCAGCTTCTTGCGCCCCAGCCGGTCCCCGTAGTGGCCGAAGACCAGGCCGCCGAGCGGCCGTGCCAGGAACCCGATCGCGTACGTGGTGAACGCGAGCAGGGTGCCCGTCAGCGGGTCCGCGGTCGGGAAGAACAGCTTGTTGAACACCAGCGCCGCGGCCGACCCGTAAAGGAAGAAGTCGTACCACTCGACCGTTGTCCCGATGAGCGAGGCGCCCACCACTTTCTTGATCATCGACAACTCCTCATTGAGCTGACCAGCCGCCGTCGACGGCCAACGACGTACCTGTGACAAAACTGTTGTCGCACAGCCACACCACGGCGTCGGCGACCTCCGAGGGCTCGATCAGCCGTTTGACGGCGCTGCGCTGGAGGAAGATCTGCGACGAGACGTCGTCCTCGGAGATGCCGTGCACCCGCGCCTGGTCCGCGATCTGCTTCTCCACCAACGGGGTGCGCACGTAGCCGGGCGCCACGCAGTTGGACGTCACGCCGTGCGGCGCGCCTTCGAGGGCGGCGACCTTGGAGAACCCCTCCAGGCCGTGCTTCGCGGCGACGTAGGCCGACTTGAACGCGGACGCGCGCAGCCCGTGCACGCTGGAGATGTGGACCAGCCGGCCCCAGCCGCGGTCGTACATGTGCGGCAGCACGTGCCGGGTCAGCCGGAACGCGGCCCCCAGCATCAGCTCGACCATCGCCGAGAAGCGCTCGGCGGGGAACTCGTGGATGGGCGCGACGTGCTGCACGCCGGCGTTGTTGACGAGGACGTCGACCTCGGTGGGCAACGCGTCGACCGGAGCGGTCAGGTCGAGGACGTGCCCGACGCCGCCGAGCTCCTCGGCGAGCGGGACGACGCGGGGGTCGCGGTCGACGAGGTGGACCTTCGCGCCCCGCGCGGCCAGCGCGCGGGCGCAGGCCAGTCCGATGCCGCTCGCGGCTCCGGTGACCAGCGCGGTGTGACCCGTGACACTCGACATGACCGGAAACGGTAGGCGTCACGGATCGCGACCGACATGTGGCGGCGCCACACAACGCCTGGTCAGCCGGTGGCTTTAGCCAACATTTAGTGTCTCGCGCGCATATGGCGCGAGAAGAGTGGGTATAGGGGCGTAAGCTCCCGTCACCTGAACGGGGGAAGATCAGTACAAGGGGGCACCACCATGTCTGCAACACCCATCTACGACGGCCTCCTGCGCGAGCTCGGGGAGATCGCACAGGAGGCCGGGCTGACCGGTTCGGAGCCCGCCGCCGAGCCCGTCAAGTCCTAGCTACTTCGGCGGGGCGATCAGCTCTGCCGGCACCGGCTGGTCCTTGCTGATCAGGTCGAACAGCTGCGAGGCCTTCTCCTTGTTCCACTGCACGACCGAGCCCGCACCGGGCACCGTCGGCGTGGAACCGACCGGCACCGTGCCGCTCGTCGCGTCACCCATGCCGAGCGCGACGCTCGCCAGGTGCCAGACGTGGTCGTCCTCGTTGACCGACACCGCGCCGGACGCCGCGTTCATCAGCGGGATGACGCGGAACGGGTTCGCGAGCGTGGCCGGGCTCTTGACCTTGGTGAAGAGTGCCGACAGGAACTGCCGCTGGTTCTGCACGCGCTGCAGGTCGGCGGTCGCGAACGCGCGGGTCCGCACGAACCCGAGCGCCTGCGGCCCGTCGAGCTCCTGGCATCCCGCGGGCAGGTCGATGCCCGCCAGCGGGTCCTTGATCGGCTGCTCCAGGCAGACGTCGACGCCACCGACCGCGTCGACCATGTCGGAGAACCCGCCGAAGCCGATCTCCATGTAGTGGTCGATCCGCACACCGGTCGCGCCCTCGACGGTCCTCGCGAGCAACTGCGGCCCGCCGAACGCGTACGCCGCATTGACCTTGTTCCGGCCGTTGTCCGGAATCGGGACGTACGAGTCGCGCGGGATCGACACCAGCACCGGCTTCGCGGCGCTGTTGTCCGGCAGGTGCAGCATCATGATGGTGTCGGTGCGCCGGCCTGCCGCGTCACCGGTGGCGAGCGCGTCCTTCTGCTCCTGCGTGAGGCCTTCGCGCGCGTCCGAACCGACGAGCAGCCACGTCGTGCCCGGTGTCTCGGCGGGCCGGCCCTCGTAGTCCGACAGCGCGCTGATCCGGGTCAGCGTCGAGTCGACGTAGAACCCGAACCCGACGGCACCCAGCACCAGGACGAGCAGCAACACGAGGATGACACGTCCGGGACGCCTCTTCTTCCTCATCGGCCGCTGCGGCGGCATGGGCCGCCGCGGCTGCTGGTAGCCGTGGTGATACCCAGCGCTCATGTGTCGCCAACCCCGATCGCATCAGTTTCGCTTTGCACCTAGGGACGCGACGCGTCCCGTCAGGTTGCGAGGAAACCTACCGGGGCGGCAGCACCAGTGCCTCGAACAGGCGGTTGACCTCGGCCGACGGATCCTCGGTCCAGCCCGTGTGCGCGGGCGAAGTCTGCACGATGGTGCTGCGCGGCGCCGTGAGCCAGCGGAACCGCTGCCCGGCCGTCGTCCTGCTGACCGGGCCGGCGCCGACGGCACCGGCGCAGGAGCTCGCGAGGTGTTCGAGCGAGCTCTCCAGCACCTCGACGTCGAGCCGCGGGTCCAGCGCCCGCAGCCGGTCACCGTCCACATGGGTCCTGGCGGCCAGGAAACCGAGCGCGGAGCAGTAGACGATGACGCCGACGTTCATGAACTCGCCCCGCTCCTGCCGCGGCACCGCCCGCAGCAGCGCGTACTCAAACACGTGCGGCACGCGCGGCCTCCAGCGAGTCGACCCAGGCCCGGTTGGCGAGGCGGTGGGTGAAGAAGTCCTTGTAGCGCTGCCGCAGCTCGGCCGGGTCGCCCTCCAGCCACTCGTCGGGAACGAGCGCGAGCACCTCGTCGAGCAGCTCCGGCGTCACCCTCGCCGCCAGTGGTCCGTCCACTTCGGACAAGGGGCCCGCGCTGGGCAGCATCGCGTGGTCGGAGGCGTCGTAGCGGTAGTCCTTGGTGGCCGGGCGTTCCTCGCTCCACGAGTAGTGGAAGTAGAGCGCGGCGCCGTGGTCGATCAGCCACGGTTCGCGGTGCCACAGCAACATGTTCGGGTTGCGCCAGCTCCGGTCCACGTTGAGCACCAGCGCGTCCAGCCACAGCAGCCTCGTCGCGAGCTCCGCGCCGGGGTCGCGCACGACCGGGTTGAAGTCGAACGAGCCGGGCAGGTAGTCGAGTCCGAGGTTGAGGCCGCCGCTGGCCCGCAGCAGCTCCTGGACCTCCTGGTCGGGTTCGGCGCGCGCCAGCTCGGGGTCGAGGTGGACCAGGACGATCTCCGGTACCCGGAAGCCCAGCCGCCGCGCGAGCTCGCCCACGACGACCTCGGCGACCAGCACCTTCACGCCCTGTCCTGCGCCGCGGAACTTGACCACGTACATACCCAGGTCGTCGGCCTCGACCAGACCCGGCATCGACCCGCCCTCGCGGAACGGCGTCACGTACCGGGTGGCCGTGACCTCCCTCAGAGAACTCACCCGCGCATGATCACACGAGCGCCCACCGGAAGCCGAGCGGGATTCCGGTGGGGGCGCACCCAGGCGGCGTCAGCGCGACCGGACGGGCAGCACGCAGACCGGGATCTCGGTCCGCAGCGGCGTCCCGGACGGCGTGAGCCTGCCCGTGGCGGCGTCCACCGCGAACGACGTCACCAGGTTCGAGTTCTGGTTGGCCGCGAACAACCACCGGCCGGACGGGTCGAACGTGATGTGCCGCGGGTACTTGCCGCCGACCGGCGTGTGGCCGACGAGCGCCAGCCCGGCGCCGTCCACCGCGAACTGCGCCACGCTGTCGTGGCCGCGGTTCGACAGGTAGACGAACCTGCCGTCACCCGAGACCACCACCTCGGCCGGGTAGTTGCGCACGGCCGAGGGCGGAGCGGTCTCGAGGACCTGGCCCGGCGTGAGCCGGCCGTCCGCGTAGGCGCAGGCGACGATCGTCGAGTCCAGCTCGTTCGCCACGTACGCCCTCTTGCCGTCCGGGTGGAAGGCGATGTGCCGCGGCCCGGCGCCGGGCGCGAGCTTCGCCGTGGAGACGAGGTCGAGCCGCCCGCCGGTGAACGAGTACCCGAACACCGCGTCGGCGCCCAGGTCGACCGCCAGCGCGTACCTGCCGGCCGGGTCGAAGACGATGTGGTGGGCGTGCGGGCCCTCCTGGCGTTCCGGGTCCGGCCCCGAGCCCTCGTGCTGCACCTTCTGCGTGCGCGCGCCGATGCCGCCGTCCCGCCTGAGCGGGAACACGCTGAGCGACCCCGACGAGTAGTCGGCGGTGATCAGGTGCTTGCCGGCCAGGTCGAGCGTGAGGTGGCACGGGTCCGCGCCGCCGGTCGGCTGCTTGTTGATCACCTTGAGCGTGCTCGCGTCGATCGCGGTGACCTCGCCGTCGCTGGTCTCGTTGACCGCGTACAGGAACCGGCCGTCCCGCGACTCGATGACGAAGGACGGGTTGACCACGCCCTTGATGACGCCGGTCGTCGCCAACTGGCCGTTCGCGGTGTCGTAGGTGCCGACGCCGATGCCCTGCGCGCCGCCGCTCCACGTCGTGTAAGCGCCGAAGAAGACTCTCCGCGTCGCGGCAGCCGCCTCGGCGGTTCCTCCGGTCATCAGCAGTCCCGCTCCCACACCCATGGCTCCGAGAAAACGTCGCCGGTCCACACCCACGTCCGCACCTCCGTGATCTTCTTGCGACGGCGGCGCGGTCCACACTGGCTCAGATCATGACAGCCAGGCAATAGGCGCGATCAAGATTGCGCTCAGCGCAACGGGTCGTTGCTGATCAACCGGGCCTTCTCGGCTTCGAGGTCGAAGCCCGGCGGCGGGAACTTCGGGTTCATGTCGCGCAAGGTCTCCAGCAGCAGCCGGCTCACCGCCCAGTTGCGGTACCACTTGCGGTCGGACGGCACCGCGTACCACGGCGTGTCGGAGCAGTTCTTCAACGCCTGCGTGTACGCGTCCTGGTACTTGGACCACTTCGACCGCACGTCGATGTCGGCCGGGTTGTACTTCCAGTTCTTCCTCGGGTCGTCCAGCCGGGCCAGCAGCCGTTCCTTCTGCACCTCCGGCGAGATGTGCAGGAAGCACTTGATGAGAGCGACTCCGCTGTCGGCCAGCTTCCGCTCGAAGGCGTTGATCTCCTTGTAGCGCTCGCGGAGCTGCGCGGCGGTCAGCAGCCGTTCGACGCGCGGCACCAGCACGTCCTCGTAGTGGGAGCGGTCGAACGTGCCGATCCGGCCCTTCGCGGGCAGCGCCTTCTCGATCCGCCACAGGAAGTGCCGGCGCCGTTCGGCGGCGGTCGGTTTCTTGAACGACGCGATGTGCACGCCCTGCGGGTTCACCAGGCCGACGACGTGGCGGACCACACCGCCCTTGCCCGAGGTGTCCATGCCCTGCAGCACGAGCAGCACCGAGCGGGTGTTCTCCGCGTAGAGCGCCTCCTGCAACGCGTCCAGCTCGGTCCCGGTGGCGGCGAGGTCCTCGGCCGCCTCACGCTTGTCCCCAGGCCCGATCGGACGACCGGCGGGGTCGAGGGTGGAGAGGTCCACCTCATCGAGTCGCAGAGCATCACGAACCGACTTCTTCGCCATTCATCAGACCGTAGCGATTCTCCGCGGGGTCCGCCGGTTGTGCACAAAACCTCCGCTGGCTGAGCGATCTACGCAACGAACTGACGTTCCACGCAACGGTTGACGGCTGAATTCGCTTGTCCACGCACCTAGCCTTGGAGGATGACCGCCATCGCTGCCCACCACACCGCGGGACCCAGGAAGCTCACCGGCGCCGACTACGTCGCCCTGGACGAAGAGTGGAGCACCCACAACTACCACCCGCTGCCGGTGGTCATCTCGCACGGCGAGGGCGCGTGGGTCACCGACGTCGAAGGCCGTCGCTACCTGGACTTCCTGTCGGGCTACTCGTCGCTCAACTTCGGGCACCGCCACCCCGCCCTCGTGGCCGCCGCCGTCGAGCAGCTCGGCCGTGTGACGCTGACCAGCCGCGCGTTCCACCACGACCAGTTCGGCCTGTTCTGCCGCGAGCTGGCGGCGCTGACCGGCACCGAGGTGGTGCTCGCGATGAACTCCGGCGCCGAGGCCGTGGAGTCCGCGATCAAGGTCGCCCGCAAGTGGGCCTACCGGGTCAAGGGCGTGCCGGAGGGCACGGCCGAGATCATCGTGGCCGGATCGAACTTCCACGGCCGCACCACCACGATCGTGTCCTTCTCGACCGACGAGACCGCGCGCAACGACTTCGGCCCGTTCACCCCCGGATTCAAGGTCGTGAAGTACGGCCGCCTCGACGAGGTCGAGTCCGCGCTCTCGGCGCGCACGGCCGCCGTGCTGATCGAGCCGATCCAGGGCGAGGCCGGCGTCGTCGTGCCGCCCGCCGGGTACCTGGCCGGGATCCGCCGCCTGTGCGACGAGCACAACGTCCTGATGATCGCTGACGAGATCCAGTCCGGTCTCGGGCGCACCGGCGAGCTGTTCGCGCTCGACCACGAGGGTGTGCGCGCCGACCTCTACACGCTGGGCAAGGCGCTGGGCGGCGGCATCCTGCCGGTGTCCGCCGTGGTCGGCTCACGCGCGGTGCTGGGCGTGCTGAAGCCGGGCGAGCACGGGTCGACGTTCGGCGGCAACCCGCTGGCGTGCGCCGTCGGCCGCGCGGTCGTGCGGCTGCTGGAGACCGGCGAGTTCCAGGAGCGCTCCCGCGAACTGGGCGCCCACCTGCACGCCGAGCTGAACAACCTCGTCGGGGCCGGTGTGGCCGAGGTGCGCGGACGCGGGCTGTGGGCCGGCGTCGAGATCGCACCCGGCGGCCCGGTGGGTCGTGCCGCCTCCGAGGCGCTCTCGGCCCGCGGGGTGCTGTGCAAGGAGACGCACGCGTCCACGCTGCGCGTCGCTCCCCCGCTGGTCATCACCCGGGACGAGATCGACCTGGGCGTGCGGGCGATCGCGGAGGTCGTTCGTCCCGGTTTGGGGTGATTTCCGCATCGACCCAGGTCACAAATGCGGCGGACGAGCCCCTTGGTTCGTCCGCCGCGGGCATCATGACCCCTATGGGTGAACGGGTGCGAGCTGAAGCCGCCGCGGCGCTGGGCAGGTGGACCGCGCCGGAGGAGGTCTACGCGCGGGGGCGTGCCCTGCGGTCCTCGGTGGACTTCAAGGCGCACCGGGCCGTCTCGCTCGCGCAGGACCGGCCGTCGGTCGAGCAGTACGTGCACGCGAGCAACGAGGACAGGCTCGAGCACCTGGTCCCGTTGCGGATCGGGCGGATGCTCGCCAACCCGTTCGCGTTCTTCCGCGGCGCCGCCGGCCTCCAGGCGGGCGATCTCGCCGCCGGGTGCGCGACCGGCCTGCACGCCCAGCTCTGCGGTGACGCGCACGCGGCGAACTTCGGTCTCTACGGCACGGCCGAGGGCCAGATCGTCATGGACATCAACGACTTCGACGAGACGCTGCCCGGACCGTGGGAGTGGGACCTCAAGCGGCTCGTCGCCTCGCTGGTGCTCGCCGGCCGGGTCGGCGGCGTGTCGGACAAGGGGTGCCGTGACGCCGCCGAGGACGCCGTGCGGGCGTACCGCACCGTGATCCAGCACCTCGCCGAGATCCCGTTCATGGACTCGTGGTCCGCGCTGGGCGACGAGTCCACGCTCTCGCAGGTCAAGGCCGACGACCTGCTCAACGACTTCTCCAAGGCCGCGGAGAAGTCGCGCAAGAACACCAGCGCCCGCTTCGCCGCGAAGTGGACCACGCACGACGGCGAGAAGTGGCGGTTCATCACCAACCCGCCGACCTTCACGGACGTCACGCAGGAGACCCAGGAGGCGGTGATCTCCGCGCTGCCGTCCTACGTGGACAGCCTGCGCGAGTCGCGGCGCAACCTGATCATGCGCTACGGCGTCTCGGACGTGGCGTTCCGCGTGGTCGGCACCGGCAGCGTCGGCCTGCGCAACTACCTGGTCCTGCTGCACGGCAACGGTGACGAGGCGCTGGTGCTGCAGGCCAAGCAAGCGCGCGCGTCGGCGCTGCAGCCGTTCCTGGACGTCGACCCGCCCAAGCACGATGGCAAGCGGATCGTGCACGGCGCGCGGCTCGTGCAGGCGGAGACGGACATCCTGCTGGGCTGGACGACGATCGAGGGCCGTCCGTTCATCGTGCGGCAGTTCCGCAACCGCAAGGGCCAGATCGACCCGACCACGCTCAAGCGCGACGACCTCGACGACTACGGCCGGTTCGCGGGCGCGCTGCTGGCCCGCGCCCACACCCGGTCACTCGACCCGCGCCTGCTCGCGGGCTACTTCCAGAACGGCTGCGGCGAGGACCTCGACGAGGCGTTCGCCAAGTACGCGTTCGGCTACGCCGACCGGACCGAGGCCGACCACGCCGAGCTCGTCCGCCTCGTCAAGAACGGGAAGCTGCCCGCGCACGTCGAATGACCGCCTCCGACACGAGCCACAGCGTGACGGCGTTGAGGACGTGCCAGAGGAAGTGCGTGCCGCTCGGGATGCTGCCGCACAGCGGTTCGTCGAGCGTCCTGAGCGTGAGCGAGACGGCGAACACCCCGGCCGCGCCCGCGAACCACGCCCAGTCGCGGCCGGCGAGCGGCGCGAGGACCAGCAGGGCGAGCAGCGCGGGCAGGTAGATGCCCGGACCGACCCGCACGAGCAGCCCCACCGCGACGGCGGACACGACGAACGCCGGTGCCGCCAGCCAGGCCCGTGACCAGCGGATCCCCCGGTAGTGGTGCGCGAACACCACCACGTAGTACAGGACGAACACCGCGATGAACGCGCTGTCGAGGGCACCGGTCAGCGCCGTCGCGAACGTGTGGAAGCTCAGGCTCGCGAGGCCGACCAGCGCCAGCAGGACCGGGAGCGCTCTCAGGCTGGCCGGGGTCTGCCTCCTGAGCAGCAGCAACGCCGCGACGAGGAACGCGAGGTTCGTCAGCGCGTTGAGCGGCTCGGCCCACAGGCCCGGTCCGAGGCGTTCGCAGTAGGCGTCGACCGACACGCCAGTGGTTCTAGCGCACGAAGATGAACAGCGGGATTGCATAGCCTGACGTCGTGAAGATCCGCCGCGCCTCCTCCCCCGACGACGTGTTCGCCGCCGCGCACCTGTTCGACGTGCCGCCGCGGCCCGACGCGACGTCCCGGTTCCTGGCGCAGGACCACAGCCACCTGCTGATCGCCTACGTCGGCGACCGGCCGGCCGGGTTCGTGTCCGGGGTGGAGACCACGCACCCGGACAAGGGCACGGAGATGTTCCTCTACGAGCTGGGCGTGGACGACGCGTTCCTGCGCCGCGGCATCGGCACGGCGCTGGTGGAGGCGCTGAAGGCCCTCGCGGCGGAACGGGGCTGCTACGCGATGTGGACCGGCACCGCCGCGGGTGACGTGCCGGCCCAGGCCACCTACCGCAAGGCGGGCGGATCGGTCGACGACGGCGCCTTCGTGTCCTGGGAGCTCTAGGCACGCGGATGCTCGCGTCCACTTCGGACGCTTTGCCGCCTGCTAGGTCCAGACCGGTTCGTCCACTTCGGACACCATTCCGTCCGCGCCGAAGTGCAGGAACCGGTCGAACGACCTGGCGAACCACCTGTCGTGCGTGACCGCGACGACGGTGCCCTCGAAGTCGTCCAGCGCGTCCTGCAACGCCTCCGCCGAGGTGAGGTCGAAGTTGTCCGTCGGCTCGTCGAGCAGCAGCAGCGTCGCCCCCGACAGCTCCAGCAGCAGGATCTGGAACCTCGCCTGCTGCCCGCCGGAGAGGTTCTCGAACCGCTGGTCGCCCGCCTGGTCGAGGCCGTAGCGGCTCAGCACGGACATCGCGGCGCCCCGGTCCTTGCCGCCCGTCCGCCCTCGCCGTGCCAGAGGACGTCCACGAGCGTGCGGCCGATCCACTCCGGGTGCTCGTGCGTCTGCGCGAACAGGCCGGGCACCACGCGGGCGCCGAGCTTCCACGCGCCGGTGGTGCGCACGTCGTCACCGCCCAGCAGCCGCAGGAAGTGGCTCTTGCCGGAGCCGTTCGAGCCCAGCACCGCGACCCGGTCCCCGAAGAAGATCTCCCGCGAGAACGGCTTCATCAACCCGGTCAGCTCCAGCTCCTCGCACGTGATCGCGCGCACGCCGGTGCGGCCGCCCTGAGCCGCGGGGTGACCTTCTCGTCGACGGGGATCTCCGGCGGCGGACCGGCTTCCTCGAACCGTTGGAGCCGGGCGGCCATCACGCGGTACTTCGGCGCCATCGACTCGTAGTACTTCGCCTGCTGCTGGAGGGTGCGGACCAGTTCCTTGAGGCGTTCGTGCTCCTCGTCCCAGCGGCGGTGTTCTTCGCGCAGCTTCTCGACGCGCTTGGCGCGGGCGGCGTGCCAGGTCGCGAACGAGCCGGGATGCGTCCACGCGGAGTGCACCTCGACGGTGACGACGTGCGTGGCGTGCCGGGGACGTCGAGGTAGTTGTCCGGCTCGTCGAGCAGCAGGACCTGCTCGTGGCCGCGCAGCAGGGCCTCGATGACGAGCCGCTTCTGCTCACCGCCGGAGAGCGTGCGCACCTCGCGGAACCGCGCCCGGTCGTAGGGCAGGCCGAGCGCGGCGACGGTGACGGTGTCCCAGAGCACCTCGACGCGTACCCGCCCGCCTCGCCGTAGCCGGTCAGGGCGTTGGCGTAGCGCATCTGGGCGGCTTCGTCGGTGTCCATCAGCGCGAGCTCGGCGTCGTCGAGCTCACGCGCGGCCTCGCGCAGCGCCGCGGGAGCGACGGAGAGCAGCAGGTCGCGCACGAGCGCCGACCAGCGCGACCACGGACCCGCCGCTCACCTTGAACGAGACGTCGCGGAACAGCTCCCTGCCGTCGGGCAGGGAGTACGCGAGCCCGTTCGCTCCCAAAACCCCACGCCGGAGATGCTCGGGGGTCTCCGGTTCCGGCGCCAGTGAGTTTCCGGGCTACCGCAGCCGCAGCGGGTACTTGCGCACGAGCAGGACGCCGGCGGTGACCAGCATGCACTGGAAGGCGGGGCCGAACGCTCCGATCACCGTCAGCAGGACCGTGAGGCCGCCGAAGACGAGCAGGAGGGCGTAGAACAGCCAGGGTCGCACCCGGCGGTTCATCGTGCGGGCGAGTCTCGGTTCGTCCGCCAACAACCGCTGCTCGATCTCCTCGAGCGAGCGGCGCTCGGCTTCACTCAGCATGGGGGCCTCCGGGAGACGTCGGGACGTCATCATTCCCACTCGTCACCAGTGGATACTCGAACGCCGCCGGAGTCAAACCCGCGACAGCGCGACCAATCGGCTGACAGCGCGCAGGTACTTCTTCCGGTACCCGCCCCGGAGCATCTCCTCGGTGAACAGCTCCGCGAGCGGCCGCCCCGACACGGCGACCGGGATGTCGCGGTCGTAGAGGCGGTCGCCGAACGCCACGAGCCGCAGCGCGACCGACTGGTCCGGCGCCGGCTTGACGTCCCTGAGGTGCACCGCGGTGACGCCGTCGACGAGCCGGCCGTACTTCGACGGGTGGATGCGGGCGAGCGCCTTGCACAGCTCGTCGAAGTCGTCGAGGGTCGAGCCCGGGGTGTCCGCGGCCTTGGCTTCGAGCTCCTCCGCCGACATCGGCGCCGGCGCGTCGGGCAGGCCGCGGTGGCGGTAGTCCGGGCCGTCGACGCGCACGACGTCGAACTTCGAGGACATCGACTGGATCTCGCGCAGGAAGTCGGCGGCGGCGAACCGGCCCTCGCCGAGCTTGTCCGGCAGCGTGTTGGACGTGGCCGCGACGTGCACGCCCCGCGCGGTCAGCTCCTTGATCAGGCGGGTGACCAGCATGGTGTCGCCGGGGTCGTCGAGCTCGAACTCGTCGATGGCGAGCAGCTTGTGACCGCTCAGGCGCTGCACGGCCTCCGGGAACGTCAGGACGCCGACGAGGTTGGTCAGCTCGACGAACGTGCCGTACGCCTTGGGACCGGGCACGGCGTGCCAGAGCGAGGCGAGCAGGTGGGTCTTGCCGACGCCGAAGCCGCCGTCGAGGTAGAGGCCGGGTTTGCCCTCGTCCTCGGTCCGCGAGCCGAACAGCGACCACTTCCTGCGCTGCACGCCGACCCGCTCGGCGAACAGGCGGCCCGCCCGCACCGCGGCGGCCTGGCTCGGCTCGTCCGGGTTGGGCACGTAGCTGTCGAAGCTGACGTGGTCGAACCTCGGTGGCGGCACCAGGCCCTCGACCAGTTCGTCCGCACCGATCTGGGGATCCCGGTCCGACAAGCGCATGCCCGCACCCTATCGGCGTGATGGGATGTGCTCGTGCAGATGTTGTGGCCCTCACCGGGCGTTGAGATGACCGACACAGCCCTGGAGTCGCTCTACGCGTACCCGGAGGACCGCACCTGGGTGACGGCGAACTTCGTGTCCAGCGTGGACGGTGCGGTGTCGGTCGACGGCCGGTCCGCCGGCCTGGGCTCCGAGGCGGACAAGCGGATCTACACGCTCGGCCGCGAGCTCGCCGACGTCGTGGTGGTGGGTGCGGCGACAGTGCTGATCGAGGGCTACCGGGGTGCGCGGCGCGAACGACCGTTGCCGATCGCCGTCGTGACGGCGCGGGGGTCGCTGACGCCGGACCTGCCGCTGTTCACCGACACGGAGGTGCCGCCGATCGTGATCACCTGCGCGGCCGCCCCGCTGCCGCCGCTGCCCGCCGAGGTGGTGATCGCCGGGGACACCGAGGTCGACCTGGGGATCGCGGTGGCCGAGCTCGCGGCGCGCGGGCTGCGGCGGATCAACCTCGAGGGCGGGCCGCGCCTGTTCGGCGCGATGGTCGCCGAAGGCCTGGTCGACGGGCTGAACCTGACGGTGTCGCCGATGCTCGCGGTCGGTGACTCGTCGCGGATCGCCCACGGCCCGGTGGTGCCGCCGGTGGACCTGGCACTCGCGTCGGTGCTGCGCGCGGAGGACGTGCTGTTGTTGCGGTACCTGCGGCGCAATTCCAGCTGAGAGGGCAGTATGTGCCCGTGGACCTCCCGCTGACACCGCCACTGCAGCCGATGCTCGCGACCGCGGTGGACGGCATACCGGACACGGGCGACCTGCTGTTCGAGCCGAAGTGGGACGGTTTCCGCTGCGTGGTGTTCCGCTCCGGCGCCGAGGTGCTGCTGCAGTCGCGCAGCGGCAAGCCGCTCAACCGCTACTTCCCCGAGGTCGCCGCCTCGATGCTCGACGTGCTGCCGGACCGCGTCGTCGTCGACGGCGAGCTCGTGGTGGCCAAGAACGACGAGCTGGACTTCGACGCGCTGGCCGAGCGCATCCACCCGGCCGCCTCGCGGGTCGCGCTGCTGTCGGAGTCGACGCCCGCCACGTTCGTCGCCTTCGACCTGCTGGCGCTGGGGTCCGAGGTGCTGCTGGAGTCGCCGACCCTCGCGCGGCGCGAGGCCCTGCTGCGGCTCGCCGGGCTGAACGTGACGCCCGCGACGACCTCCGCCGAGACGGCCGGGGAGTGGTTCACGCTGTTCGAGGGCGCGGGCCTGGACGGCGTGGTGGGCAAGCCGGCGGACGGCCCGTACACGCCGGGCAAGCGCTCGATGGTCAAGGTCAAGCACGCCCGCACCGCCGACGTGGTCGTGGCGGGCCTGCGCTGGCACAAGGACACCGAGCCCGGCACGGCCGTCGGCTCGTTGCTGCTCGGTGTCTACGACTCGGACGACCTGCTGCACCACATCGGCGTCTGCGGCTCGTTCAAGGCGGCCGAGCGCCGGGAGCTGGCCACCGAGCTGGCCGGGCTGATCACCGACTCCGGCGACCACCCGTGGGCGAACCCCCGGCCTGGCCAGCGGATCCCCGGCGAGATCAACCGGTGGCGCGGCAAGCAGGCCGAGTACGTGGCACTGCGCCCCGAACGCGTGCTGGAGATCCACTACACCCAGACCGAGGGCGAGCAGCCCGTGCGGCTGCGGCACAACGGCCAGTTCGCGCGGTGGCGCCCGGACCGCGAGCCGCTGTCGTGCCGCTACGACCAGCTGGAGGTCCCGGCCCGCTACGACGTGGCGTCGGTGCTCAGGGGTGAGCTGCGGCCGCGCTAGACGTCGGGCCGGGCCGACCGGGTCGCGCCGACGGAGGCGATGACCACGCAGCACACGGCGACCCACTGCGCCGGCGCGAGGTGCTCGCCGAGCAGCACCAGACCGGCCACCGCGGCCACCGCCGGTTCCAGTGACATGAGGATGCCGAACACGCGTGGCGGCATCCGGCGCAGCGCCTCCAGCTCCAGCGAGTACGGGATCACCGACGACATCAGCGCCACCGCGAACCCGGCGGCGAGCACGACGGGGTCGAAGATCGCGGTGCCGGCCGAGGAGACGCCGAACGGCAGCGCGATCACCGCGCCGACGACCATCGCGAGCGCGAGCCCCTTGCCGTCGTTCGTCCGGCTGCCGAGCTTGGCCGTGACCAGGATGTACGCCGCCCAGCACGCGCCGGCGGCCAGCGCGAACAGCACACCCGTCCACAGCAGACCACCCTGCACGCGCGTGAGCAGCACGACCCCGGCGCCCGCGAGCAGCACCCACACGCCGTCGAGCCAGCGCCGCGAGCCCGCGACGGCCACCGCCAGCGGGCCGAGGAACTCGATCGTCACGGCCGCGCCGAGCGGGATGCGGTCGAGCGCGGCGTAGAAGCAGAGGTTCATCGTCGCGAGCACCGCTCCGTAGGTCAGCACGACCAGCAGCGTGCGGCGGTCCAGCCGCAGCGACGGACGCCAGAGCGCGACCAGCACGACCGCCGCGACCACCAGCCGCAACGTCACCGTGCCCGCCGCGCCCACCACCGCGAAGAGCTGCTTCGCGACGGCCGCGCCCACCTGCACGCTCACGATGCCGAGCAGGACGAGCGCCGTCGGCGGGATGCCGCCCAGGAGCCTCGCGACGGGGAGCCGATCAGCGTGAGCCATGGTCCTCATCCTGACCCAGGGCCTCCGGCACCGGCACCGGGTCCTGGCAGTGAGCCAGGGCACAGCACCGGTGGCCCGACGGGCACCTTCTCACCTTGTTCTCACCTTGCGCGTGCGAGTCTCAGCATCCCGGAGTGTGAACGAGAGCGAGGAATTCTGTGCGTCGCGCTGCCTTGGCCCTACTGGCAGTGAGCGTGCTGACGGCGTGCAGCGCGGGGCCTTCGACCCGGCCGGTGATCGCGGTCAGGGGCGAGGAGAACCAGCCCGTCGACCAGAGCGCGCTCGCAGGGCCGCAGCCAGTGCCACCGCTGAGCGAGTACCGCAAGGACTCGCTGGCCTGGTCGGCGTGCAACGAGCAGATGAAGGACCGCCTCGGCGACGGCGTTCCCCAGGGTGACCTGACCTACGAGTGCTCGCGCATGACCGCCGTGCTCGACCCGCCGGGACGGCCGGGGCGCGGCACGATCGGCATCGCGCTGATGCGCGTCGGCACGGGCAAGAGCGCGCTGGTCGTGGTCAACGACCCCGGCGGCGAGCCGGGCACGATGAAGGCGGCCCGCCTCGCGGCGACGTTGCCGAAGGACGTCCTGAGCACGTACACGATCATCGGCGTGGACCGGCGCGGCACGGGCCGTTCGGACGGCATGTCGTGCGTGCCGCAGACGACGCGGGCGCAGCTCGTCGAGCACGACCCGGCCGAGACCGAGCAGTCGAACCTCGTCGTCGCGGCCGGTGAGGCGTCGCAGGAGTGCGTGCTCGACCTCGAAGGCAGGCTGACCGCGTTCGACTCGTGGCGCGCCGCCGCCGACCTCGAACGGCTCCGCGACTACCTCGGCGTCGACCGCCTCAACGCCATCGGCCTGGGCGAGGGCTCCCGCGTCATCACCACCTACGCCCAGCGCTACCCGGCCCGCATCGGCCGCATCGTCCTCGACGGCGCCCCGGACCCGGCGCTCGACCAGGTCGGCGTCCTGGAGTCCCGCGCCACGGCGGCCGAGGCGACCTTCGAGGCGTTCGCCCGCGACTGCAAGCTCCGCGGCTGTGCGCTCGCGAACCCCCGCGAGGACGTGCAGGCGCTCCTGCAGCAACTGCGCACGACCCGCATCCGCGGTGACTACGTGGACCTCACCCCGGGCTCCGCCCTGAACGCCATCCTGGCGGGCCTGGCCGACCGCCCGCGCTGGCCCGCGCTCGCCGACGCCGTCGTGAAGGCGCGCGCCGGCGACGGCGCGGGACTGTTCGCCCTGATCGACCCGCTGGTGAACGACCTCGACGAGAACCCGCCGCGCTTCGACGCGGGGCTGGTGATCGGCTGCAACGACACCGCCACCCGCATCCCGCCGGACCGGGTGAAGGCGCTGAGCGCCGACTGGCGGGGCAAGTACGCGATGTTCGGCGCCCTGTTCGCCCGCCGGCTGCTGCACTGCAACCCGTTCCCGCCCCCCAAGGACGAGAAGCTGGACGCGCTCAAGAGCGCACCGCCGATCGTGGTCCTGAGCACCGCCAACGACCCCTCGACGCCCGCACCGGGCACGGAGCACACGGCGCAGCGGCTGCCGGGGTCCGCGTTGATCGGGTGGCAGGGCAGCGGGCACGGGGCCCTGGGCCTGTCCGGTTGTGCGACCACGGCGGTGCGCGACTACCTGATCGACGCCAAGGTGCCGTCGAACGGCACCGTCTGCCCGCCCTGACCCGATGCGCGGCGTGGGGAGCTACGCGTGGTGACCACGCGAGGCTCCCCACCCGAATCCGGTGTCAGCAGCTCGAACAGCAGCCGCAGCCGGGACCCGTGCACCCGGAACAGCACCCACACGTACCCATCAGGGCCTCCCGTACTTCAAACCGGACCTGCGCGGGACCTCCGCGCATCCCACGGTCCGCCCCGGCACCAGACCTGGGAAGCCCCCTCACCCGAACGCGCAGCCACAACCACCCGAGGCGTCGCGGTCGGTGACCTCGTTACACACCCAGCTCTTCCAAGGCCTTCTGCGCTGCCTCCAGTTCGGCGCGCAACTGCTCCACCCGGGCCAGCTGCTGAGCACGCGCCGCGTTCAGCACGCCCTCGACGATCTCGGCGACCTCCGGGGCGAGCAGCTTCGCGGCCTGCGCCACGGCGGCCGGCGGCACCGGCGTCGGGCGGACCGTCTTGCGGGTGCCCTGCAGGACCTCGACGACCCACTCGCCCTCGCCCGTCGTCACGAGCGTGACGGTGACCTCGGGTGCCGTGTTCTTCGCCGACGGCTTGCGCGCGGGCTTGGCGGCGGCCGCCGGCTCGGCCGCGGCGGGTTTCGGCTTGGGGGCCACGGGCTTCACCGGCGCCTCCGGGACGTAGGGGTGGATGATCTCGGTCTCGCGCGGCGGCTCCGGCGGTGCGGGCGGCGGCGTCGCCGGCTTCTTGCGCGGCGGCGGCTTCTCGAGCGTCAGCTCGGCCGGGCCGAACGACATCTCGTCCTTCGAGCCGGTCGGGCGGACCTGGATGAAGTCGCCCTCCTCCGGGTCGGTGAACGCCAGCAGCTTCGCCGACCTCCCGGCCTCCATGCCCACCGCGGCCGCCGTGAACCACACCAGCGGCTGGGTGCCTCCGTCCAGCTGCGAGCGCAGGTTGTCGACGTCCTCCGCCGACAGCCCGCTCTTCTTCGCCATCGCGCTGCCTCCCCACCGTTCGAACACCTGTGCCCCAGCATGCCCTACACCCCCGACATTTACGGGCACCGGGTGGTCAGCAAGATCATCAGCACGGTCGAACCGCCATGAGAGCGCTCTCACGCTCCTCGCGGTCAGATCTCGTCGGCGCGCAACCGGTATTCACACCCGTACTCGACCGCGTACGACAGGTCGTAGATGTGCACGATCTTCGGCCCGCTGTGCAGGTGCACGTACGTCACGGTCTGCCGCGGATCCTCCGGCGTGGCCGGCAACGAGTCGACCCGGCCGTCGAGGGGACCGCCGACGTACCGCACGACATAGGGCTGGGCCATGGCGACCTCCTCTCGCACCTCCCCCATTCTACGAGGTCGGCAGCCCGATCCGGTCCCGGTCCAGCCGGTTGGCTCACTCACCGGCCCGGTGGAGGCGCGGTTCGCCGAGCACGCCCCGTCCAGCCACCGGCGCGGGTCGCCGCAGAAGTGCGACGCGCACGGCTCCCGACCGGCGCTCCACTTCGGCACCCGTCGCACCACCAAGTCAGCGGGTGAGGTCGACGAACGACATCTCCTCGGCCGTCCAGCGCCGCAGGCAACCGCGCAGCGCCTCCAGACCGCCACTGTCCGGACACGCTGCCAGCAGGTACTCGCCGAGCCGCTGACGAGAACCGGTCGGCGGGTCGAACAACCCGCCGGACACCCGGCAACCGAGTCCCACCTCGAACGCCGCGGCGGCGATGACGCAGAACAGGCCGGTGAACCAGTCGATCGGCATCGGTGTGACGAGGTTCGCCACGAGCTTCGGCACGACCGAGGCGGGGATGGGGAGCAGATCGGTCAACCCCACGACGAGGTAAGGGCCGAAGGCGATCATGGCGAGGCGCCCGCCCTCTCCGCACGCCCGCATGAGCGGGCCGGCCACGTACTCGGTGCCGTCTCCGGGAAGAAGGGCGTAGACCAGCGTGCGCCTGCGGTGCCGCAGGACGAAGCGTGCCGGGTCCGCCAGGTTGTGCCGTGCTTCCCCCAACGCGACCTCGTACGCCACAGCGGGTTCTCGCACGACCAGACCAGCCCCGAGCCGGATGTCGGCGAACTCGTCCCGGCGGTCCGCCGTGCGCGCGATGACAGCCCGCGCCGCCGACGCGACACGAGCTTTCCTCCACCCTCTGAGCTTGACCAGCACCGCCCTCAGCTCGAGCGAGCCCGTCGCACCGAGCAGTGCGAAGGCGTGTTCCAGCAACGCCTCGACGGTCGCGTGGTGAGCGGTGTTGTGCTCCAGGAAGCCCAGGCAGAACATGATCAACGCGACTTCGGCCGATCGGCCGAGCCCGTTCTCCGCCGCATCGAGGAACAGCCGCAGGCAGGTGTCTCCGCCGTCGGCCCGGTTCATGTCGTAGACCTGCAACGCGACCAAGGGCACGACGTGGCTCTTGCCCGACGTGATCATCGGCAGCAGGCAGGCCACGAGCTCTTCGGCGCTCTCGTGCGTGCGCAGAACGTGGCAGGCTGTGTAGTACTCCATGAAAGTCCGATGGGTGAAGCCGAAGAGCCGCTCACCGTCGGGCGTCGTGTCGACCTGGGTGAGCACCCATGCCCGCTCGGCGCAGTAGTCGAGGAAGTCCTGCGCTTGCTGGTGGTACGTGCGGGTGACCTCTTCCTCCCGCGCTTCCAGGTGTGCGACCACGAGGCGCCGCAACGTCTTCTCCGTAGCGGCTTCCCTGCCGTCGAGCTCGAAGAAGAAGTAGCGGGCAAGCTCCTGCACGAGGATCTTCGCGAGTTTGACCGATGACTTGATCAGCGACGGCACGTGGGAGACGGCGTCCCACCGCACCAGCATCAGCTCGGCACATTCCCGGTAGACGTCCGCTGTGTTCTCCGGAATGTATCCCTCGTTCTGATAGAGCATGCATAACAACGACAACATCAACGGGTTGGATCTCAAGTCGTGGACGTGCTCGCTGTCGTGCAGGAACGCCGTCGCCCGCGACTGCGAACTCAGCGCGTGGTGCGGAACCAGCTCGAACCACGTGTGCACGTACAGCCCCACCTGCGCCTGGTCGAAGTCAGGCAGCCGGTAGACGGGAAACGTCTCGCCATCGAGCCTCGCGACCGGATAGCTCTCCTCGCGGCAAGTGACCACTATGCGCGCCAACGGGAAGCGGGCCGCGAACGCTTCGATGGCGGCGACCGCGGTCCGGCGCTCGTTCGCATCGCCCACTTCGTCGAGCCCGTCGAACACGACGAGCCCCGCACCGGAGTCGAACAGGTCCGCGATCTCCTGCCTTCGCACTTCGCGCTGCACCAAGGGCCGCAGCTCCCGCGCAAGGGTCGTGGCGAAGTCCTCCCGCAACGCCTGGTGCTGTTTCAGCAGCAAGACCATCGGCACCACGCGGTCGTCATCGCCGGCGACCCGGTGCACGAGACGCCGGATGAACGTGCTTTTGCCGGCGCCGGGATTGCCCACCACCACGAACCTGCGCGCCGTCAGCGCGGTCTCGTGGATCCGGGTTTCCCGCAGACCGCGCGGACCGGTCGCCTGGACCACGCGCGGCACGTAGATCTGCTCCATCAAGAACCGGTAGTCCGCCTTGGAGTGCGGCATGATCATGCGCTCGTGCGCGGCAGCCGTCGCCTGCCGGATCACCACCCCGATGTCGAGTGCCACGCGGTGCCGAGCCTCGTCGATGGCGAGCGCGAGCCGTTCCCGCACCGGCCGCTCCGGCCCGGTCGCCCTGATCACGATCTTGTCGCTGCCGGGCACCTTCCCCGCGAGCTCGCGCACCACGCGCTCGGCTTCCGCCCACAGGCCGGCGGCGAACTCGCGCGACTCCGCCACGTCGATCCGGACGGCACGGACGAACTCCTCGCGGAAGGCCTCGCGCAGCTGCCGACGATCCGCGAGCCGGGGGTTGTCCGCCTGTGACGAGTGCTCCACGTTGCAGAGGAGCTCGATCAGGCTGACGCAGTCGCTGCTGCGCAGGTAGCCCACCAGGCGCCGGCGCACCGAGGCCGACATCTGCTGTTCCGACCCGGCGACCCGCTCTTCCATCGCCGTCCGCACCCGCGCGCTGACGACCGAGATCCCCACCATGCCGGGAAGATCGAAGCCGGACGGGCCGCTGTTACTGCTTGCGGGCGCGCGACGGCTGCACCCGCACCGGCTCGCCCGGCATCTTCGGGTAGTCCGGCGGGTACGGCATCTCCCCGCGCGGATCGGCCGCGTACCACTCCAGCAACGTCTCGATCCCGAACGCCTCGGAGTCCAGGCCCGCGTGCGGGTCGCCCCGCTCCCGCAGGTACTCCGGCACGGTCAGCACGTCGAAGTCGTCAGGGTCCACAGTGGACAGATCGTCCCACGTCACCGGGGTCGACACGGTCGCGCGCGGGGTTCCCCGCACCGACCACGCCGAGGCGATCGTGCGGTCGCGGGCGGCCTGGTTGAAGTCGATGAAGACCCGGGAACCGCGTTCTTCCTTCCACCAGGCCGAGGTGGCGAGCGACGGCGCCCGCTTCTCCACCTCGCGGGCCAGGGCGATCACCGCGTGCCGGACGTCGACGAAGTCCCAGGAGGGGCGGATCCTGACCGCGACGTGGATGCCGCGGCCGCCGGAGGTCTTGGGGTAGCCGACCAGGCCCGCGTCGGCGAGCACCTCGCGCAGCACCCCGGCGACGCGGGCCGCGTCGGAGAAGTCCGTGCCCGGCTGCGGGTCGAGGTCGATGCGCAGCTCGTCCGGGTGGTCGACGTCGGGACGCCGCACCGGCCAGGGGTGGAAGTCGAACGTGCCGAGGTTCGCGGCCCACACGACGACCGCCTCGGAGGTCGGGCAGATCTCGTCGGCGGGGCGGCCGGATGGGAAGCGCACCTGCACGGTCTCCACGTACGGAGGAGCGCCCTTGGGCACGCGCTTCTGGTAGAACGCCTCGCCCTCGACGCCGTCGACGAACCGCTTCAGCACCACCGGGCGGTCGCGCAGCACCGTCAGCAGGACAGGCGCCACCGTGCGGTAGTACTCGACCACCTGGCCCTTGGTGATGCCCCGCGCGGGGAAGTACGGCTTGTCCGGGTTGGACACCCGCACGAGCTGGTCACCGACCTCGAGCTCGATCGCTTTCGACTTCGCAGCAGCCACGCGGCGAACACTAGAGGCCGCGGACGAACGCCGCGAGCGCCAGCTCGAAGCTGTCGCGGTCCAGCTCGCGGGCGACGCCGGGCAGCAGGTGGGCGCGGTCGAGGTGCGGGTAGCGGCCGGTGTAGTCGGCGGGATCGGACGAGAAGCCGCTGGAGAACGAGCTCAATGCCGACCCGAACACGATGTACATCAACCCCGCGGCGATCATCGTGGCCTCGCGGCGCGACCAGCCGGCGTCGACCAGCGCGCCGTGCAGGATGTCCAGCCGCCGCAGGGACTCCTCCCGGCCGGCCGGGCCGTAGGCGAGGAACGGGACGATGTTCGGGTGCGACGAGAGCGCTTCCCGGTAGGAGCGGGCGCACCGGATCAGGCCCTCGCGCCAGCCTGAGGAGAAGCCGGACACGTCGACCGACGACAGGATCGTCGCGGCGACGTCGTTGAGCAGCTGGTCCTTGGTGCGGACGTGCCCGTAGAGCGACGCGGCCTGCACGCCGAGCTCGGCGGCGAGCTTGCGCATGGACAGGCCGTCGAGCCCGTCGCGGTCGATGATGGCCAGGGCGACCGACCTGATGCGGTCGGGGCTCAGCAGAGGGGTGCTCGGCCGCGGCATGTGAGTTAACCTAACACTGTTCGGTTAATGGGGAGGATCGGTGGATCTGACGCTTTCGGACGAGCACCGGCAGCTCAGGGAGCTGGCGCGGCGCTTCACCGACGACCGCGTGGTCCCGCACGCCACGCGCTGGGACCGCGAGGAGGCGATCGACCGGGACCTGGTCCCGGCGCTCGGCGAGGTCGGGTTCCTCGGGCTGGGCGTCGACGAGCGCTACGGCGGGTCCGGCGGCGACAACCTCGCCTACTGCCTGGTGCTCGAGGAGATCGCCCGCGGTGACTCCGCCGTCCGGGGGATCATCTCGGTCTCGCTCGGCCTGGTCGCCAAGTCGATCGCCGCGCACGGCACCGAGGAGCAGAAGCAGCGCTGGCTGCCGGGCCTGACCAGCGGCGAGCAGATCGGCTGCTTCGCCCTCACCGAACCCGGCACCGGCAGCGACGCCGGCAGTCTCGTCACCAGGGCCACCAGGACGGCCGGCGGCTACCGCATCAACGGCCGCAAGGTCTTCATCACCAACGGCACGTGGGCGGACGTCGCGCTGGTCTTCGCCCGCACCGGAGGGCCGGGGCCGAAGGGCGTCAGCGCGTTCCTGGTCCCGACCGGCAGCGAGGGCTTCACCGCCACCGAGATCAAGGGCAAGCTCGGCATGCGCGGCCAGGCCACCGCCGAGATCACCCTCGACGACGTCGAGGTGCCGCAGGAGGCCCTGCTGAGCGACGAGGGCTTCAAGCTCGCCATGAGCGCACTGGACAAGGGTCGCATGTCCGTCGCGGCGGGCTGCGTCGGCGCCGCGCGGGGCGCGCTCGAGGCCGCGCTGCGGTACGCCGGGGAACGCGAGCAGTTCGGCAAGCCCATCGCGGGGTTCCAGCTCGTCCAGGAGCTCCTCGCGGACATGGCCGTGGAGACCGACGCCGCGCGCCTGCTCACCTGGCGCGTGGCCGACCTCGCCGACCGGGGCCTGCCGTTCCGCACCGAGGCGTCGATGGCGAAGCTCTACGCCAGCGAGGCCGCGGTCAGGGTCGCCAACAACGCCATCCAGGTCTTCGGCGGCTACGGCTACATCGACGAGTACCCGGTGGGCAAGTACCTCCGGGACGCCCGCGTCACCACCCTCTACGAGGGCACCAGCCAGATTCAGAAACTGCTCATCGGTCGCGCGCTGACGGGCATCAACGCGTTCGTCTGAAGGGAAAGCAATGGACTTCACGCTCGACGCAGAGCAGAAGGAGATCCGCGACTGGGTGCGGACCTTCGTGCGCAAGGAGATCGTCCCGCTGGAGCCGGAGGTGCTGCGCCGCGAGCGCGCGGGCCAGCCGGGGCTGCCCAAGGACGAGCTCAAGGCGTTGCAGGACAAGGCCAAGCAGGCCGGCTTCTTCGGTGTGCTGACGCCGCAGGAGTACGGCGGCATGGGGCTGAGCGCGGTGATGGCCGCCCTCCTCGAGGTCGAGCTGGGGCGCAGCTTCGTGCCGTTCCGGTTCGGCGGCTACGCGGACAACATCCTCTTCCACGGCAACGAGGAGCAGAAGCAGCGCTACCTGCTGCCGACGATCTCCGGCGACCGCGTCTCGTGCTTCGCGATCACCGAGCCCGGCGCCGGCAGCGACGCCAAGGCCATCCGCACGTCCGCCGTCAAGGACGGTGCCGAGTGGGTCATCAACGGTGAGAAGACGTTCATCACGCAGGGCAACGAGGCCGACTTCGTGATGGTGTTCGCGGTGACCGACAAGGAGAAGGGCGCCGACGGCGGCGTCACGTGCTTCCTCGTCGACCGCGACATGGGCTGGAAGTCCGAGCCCATCCCGACGATGGGCCAGTGGGGTCCCGCGGCGCTCGTGTTCGACAACGTGCGGGTGCCGGAGGAGAACGTCCTCGGTGAGGTCGGCAAGGGCTTCCACCTCGCGATGCAGTGGATCGGCCAGGGCCGCTACCTGCTGCCCGCCCGCGCGCTCGGCAGCGTCGAGCGGCTGGTCGAGATGGCGATCGAGCAGGCCCGCAACCGCGTCACGTTCGGCCAGCCCATCGCCGAGTACCAGGCCATCCAGTGGATGATCGCCGACTCTGCGGTCGAGATCGAGGCGCTGCGCTGGCTCGTGCTGCACGCCGCGTGGCTCGTCGACCAGAAGCAGGACTCGCGGCAGGCCCAGTCGATCGCGAAGCTCTACGGCGGCGTCAAGGCCAACGAGATCGTCGACCGGGTCCTGCAGATCCACGGCGGCATGGGCTACACCCGCGAGCTGCCGATCGAGCGCTGGTACCGCGAGCTGCGGCTGCTGCGCATCTACGAGGGCACCGACGAGATCCAGCGCCGCACCATTGCGCGCAACCTGCTCAAGGGCCACGCCAACGTCCGCGGCACGCTCGGCTAGTCCTATCGTGGAGCAATGCTGCACCACGACATCCTCGGCGTCGTCGAACGACAGGTCCGCACCTGGTCGGCCGGCGACGCCGAGGTGTACGCGGCGGCGGTCGGCGGCCACTCCCCCGCGTTCGCCATCCCGGTGCTGCAGCACGGCGGCCCGCAGCTCGGCCTGACCGGCGCCGACATGACGCAGGTGCTGCACGCCGAGCAGTCGCTGTGGCTGCACCGCGAGTTCCCGGTCGCGGGCTCCGCGGTCGTCACCAGGACCGTCACCGACATCCACGACAAGGGCTCCGGCGCCCTGGTCGTCAGCACCTGGGAGTCGGAGTTCGCGCGCACCCGCTCGTCGTGCTTCGTCAAGGGCGAGGGCGGCTTCGGCGGTGACCGCGGTGGGACGCGCGAGTTCACCGTTCCCGCGACGGCCCCCGAGGTCGGCCACTTCCTGACCGCGCAGGACCAGGCGCTGCGCTACCGCGAGACCGGCGACGTGAACCCGATGCACCACGACCCGGAGTTCGCGAGGAGGGCGGGGTTCGCCCGCCCGATCCTGCACGGCCTGTGCACGCTCGGGATCACCGTGCGCGGCAAGCGCTTCACCGAGCTGCACGTCCGGTTCACCGCACCGGTGCTGCCCGGCGACGAGCTGCGGATCGAGCACTGGCCCACGGGGGAGTTCCGCACGAGCGCGGGCGGCAGGCAGGTGCTCGTCGGACGGCTCCGGTGGTCCGGAGCGGGCAGCCGCTGAAATCCGCACACCCACGCCGGTCCGCCCCCGTCGACGCCCGCTGCCCGAGCACCGGCCGCGTTCGCACAGCGCCCGCCAGAGCCGGTCACCCGGCCGCCGCGACAAGCCGCGATGAACCGATCAGCCGTCCGGCACGTCAGAACAGGTGAAGGCAAGCGAACACTCAGGGAGTCCCGATGCGGGTCGCAACACGCACCGTCCTCGACTTCGTCCGTCCGGACGGCGCCACCGCCCCGGTGGAGACCGAGTTCATCTACCAGGCCGACGACCCGTTCGCGGTGACGATGAGGTTCCACTCCGGCGGCGCGGTGGCGACCTGGGTCGTGGGCAGGGCGCTGCTGGCCGAGGGCCTGTCGTCGCCCGCGGGGGACGGCGACGTGCGGTTGCGCCCCGTGGGCCGCTCGCTGCTGCTGGAGCTGATCTCCGACCAGCACGTGACGGTCTTCCGGCTGCCGGCGAGCAAGCTGCGCAAGTTCCTCGACGCCACCTACCGGCTCGTGGCGCCCGGCACCGAGCGGTTCGACGCGGACGCGTTCCTCAGCACCGTCCTGCGCTGACGGGGCCGAGCACCCCGCCGCAACGCTTTCCGGCAGCCGGGGCGCCGACCGACGCAGCTAGTGGTTCAGGCTCGTCAGCATCTGCGCGCACACCCTGGAGAGGTGCCGGCGCATCACGGTCGACGCCCTGGCCGCGTCACCGTCCTCGACCGCCTTGACGAGCTCGTCGTGGTCGTCCATCGACGCGTGCTGGTGCGGCGGGTCGTCCTCCAGCGCACTGCGCAACAGGACCACGCGCTGCTGCACGAGCCGCACCTGCTCGGCGATGTGCGGGCTGCGGGCCGCGGTGATGAGCGCCTGGTGGAACGCGAGGTCCAGCCGGTACGGGAACGGCTGCCCGCTCCTGTAGTTGCGCCGGCTCTCCGCGCAGACCTCGTGCAACCGCACCAGGTCGACGTCGGTGCGGCGGGACGCCGCCAGCTCCGCCGCCGCGCACTCCAGGGCGGTGCGCAGCTCGAACAGCGCCTTCACGTCACCGGGGTCGGCACCGGGGACGAACGCGCCCCGGTGCGGCACGAGCGTCAGCAGCCCCTCGGAGGCCAGGTGCCGGATCGCCTCGCGCAGCGGGCCGCGGCTGATGCCGAGCTTGTGCGCCACCTCGACCTCGTTCACCCGCGAGCCCGCGGGGATCTCCCCGGTGAGCACCTGTTCGCGCAGGACGTCCACGGCTTGTCCGGCCAGGCTGAGGTGCAGCGGGGTCGGAGGTGTCACCTTCGTCTCCTGATCTGGACGGCACAGGCCGTCCCTCCGTTAAACTACCGAACATGTCAACTGTCGACAGTTGGCAGTCTTGGTGATCCGCGGGAGGGCGACATGGGGCACGAGGTTGTGGCAGAGGTCTGGCGCGGCGACTTCCTGGAGTCCGTGCACCACGGCTCGGTCGTGGCCACCGACCCCTCCGGCGCCGCCGTGCTGTCCTTCGGCCGGCCGGACGACGTCGCGTTCCCCCGCTCCTCGAACAAGCCGCTCCAGGCCCTCGCGATGCTCCGCGCCGGCCTCGACCTCGACGGCGAGCTGCTCGCCCTGGCCTGCGCCTCGCACTCGGGCGAGGACTTCCACGTCGAAGGCGCTCTGCGCATCCTCGCGTCGGCGGGCCTGACCGAGGACGCCCTGCAGTGCACCCCGGACCTGCCGCTCGGCGAGGAGCCCCGCGCCCGGCACCTCGCCGGCGGGCTGGCCCCCGCCCCGAAGTACATGAACTGCTCCGGCAAGCACGCCGCCATGCTCGCCACCTGCGTCGTCAACGGCTGGCCGACCGCCGGCTACCTCGACCCGGCGCACCCGTTGCAGGTCGCCACCCGCCGGACCGTCGAGGACGTGGCCGGCGAGCCGGTCGCCCAGGTCGGCGTCGACGGCTGCGGCGCCCCGATCTTCGCCATCAGCCTCACCGGCCTCGCCAGGGCGTTCGGCCGCCTGGCCGCCGCCGCGGAGGGCACGCTGGAGCACCGCGTGGCCGCCGCGATGAACGCCCACCCGCGGTGGGTGGGCGGCACCGGGCGCGACGTCACCGCGCTGATGGACGCCCTGCCCGGCGTCATCGCCAAGGACGGCGCCGAGGGCGTCTACGCCGTCGGCCTGCCCACCGGGGAGGGCGTGGCCCTGAAGATCGCCGACGGCTCGTCGCGCGCCCGTGCCGTCGTCGTCATCGCGGTGCTCAAGCGGCTCGGGGTGGACGTGAGCAAGGTCGAACACCTCGCCACGGTGCCGGTGCTCGGACACGGCCGCGCGGTGGGCGCCGTCAGGCCCGCGCTCGCGCTGGCCGGGTGACTTCGCGCCCCGCCGCCGGGGCACGGCGAGCCTGGATCCGCCCGCCACAGCCACTAAGCTGGGGGTTATGGGCGAACCGAAGGACGAGCGCGAGCAGTTCGAGGAGGAACTGATCGGCCTCGACCCGCACGACCCCGAGACGAAGGCGTTCGCCGAGCACCTCGACCGGATGAAGCGCCAGCGCCCCGGCTACACCGTCGAGGGCTACCTGGAGGGCGTGCAGGACTTCGCCGACTCGGCGAACCGCACCACCGGGCACCAGCGGCTCGTCGCCGTCATCGTCGTGGGCCTGATCCTGCTCGGCGTGCTCCTCACGATCTGGTTCGCGCTCGGCGACATCATCGCCGTCATCTTCTGACCGGGACCACTTCTCACCGAAGTCTTACGGCCGCCGCGCCGCCGGGAAGCCCCACGGCGCCGCCGGCGTTATAAAGAGACATGGAACCTGTTGTCGGCGCCACCCCCAAAGTCGTGCGTTCCGAAGAGGAATGGCGCGCCCAGCTGAACCCCGCCGAGTACGCGGTGCTGCGGCAGGCAGGCACCGAGCGCCCGTGGACGGGCGAGTACACCGAGACCAAGACCGAGGGCGTCTACGAGTGCCGCGCCTGCGGAGCCGAGCTCTTCCGCAGCGACACCAAGTTCGACTCGCACTGCGGCTGGCCGTCGTTCTTCTCGCCCCTGGCCGGTGACTCGGTCATCCTGCGCGAGGACCGCACCCTCGGCATGACCCGCGTCGAAGTGCTCTGCGCCACATGCCACAGCCACCTCGGGCACGTTTTCGAAGGTGAGGGGTACCCCACCCCGACGGACCAGCGGTACTGCATCAACTCGGTCTCCTTGAAACTCGTTCCGTCCGAATAGGAGACTGGTCCCCGAGTCCGGCCGGCAGGGCCGGAACTACCTGGGAGGCCTAATGATCTTCCGCAAGGGCACTGACGGTGAAGGCTCCGGCGGAGTCGACGGTGGCTCGTCCAGCTAGCCACCGAGAGTGAGCGAATCGTCACGAAGTGACAGGTGAAGGACAACCCTAAGGCTTCGTCAACAAGCCTTGTGGCCCTGTGGCCCGGACCACACCATTGACGCCACCGAAGCATTTCGGGGCAGTCAGGGGGTGGGTCGCATGCAGAGGCCTTGGGGGTTGTCCGGACCGGAGTTCCTTCAGCTGTACTGGATCGGGCTGGCACTGGCCGTGCTGGTCGCGATCGTCGTCCGGGTCCGCGCACGGGCTGGGCACAGCGCCCAGCCCGTGCGCTCCCTGGACATGGACGAGCTCGCGTTCCTCGCGGGCGGTCCGCGGCGCGTGGTCGAGACGTCGATCGCACGCCTGCTCACCGCGGGTGAGCTGCGCACCTCCCGGCGCGGCACCGTTCAGGTCACGTCCACCGCGCACTCGCCGAACCCGGTGGACCGCGCCGTCATCGCCGACGGCCAGCGCTACACCAACCGCACCGTCAGCCTGATGATCCCCGCTCTCGCCGCGGACGAGGCCGTCACGGCGATCGGCCGGCGGCTTGAGGACATGGGCCTGGTGGTCAACCCGGACGTCGCGAAAAGCGCGCTGCGCAAAGGTTCTCTCGCGCTGTGGGTGCTGCTCGCGATCGGGGTCTCCCGCTGGGTCAACGGGATCGCGATCGGCGCGGCCATCGGCTGGCTGTCGGTGCAGCTCGTCCTCACGGGGGCGCTGATCTTCCTGCTCATGCGGCGCGGCAAGCACATCCGCACCGGCAAGGGCAACCGCGTCCTCGACGAGGCCCGCGGCTCCCGCGGCCGGTCGGCCGCGCCGGACGAGGCGGCGTACGCGGGCGCGGCCGGGCTGGTCCTCTTCGGAGGGCTCGCCGTCTACCCGGACCTGGCGGTGCGCAGCTCGTTGCTCGCCTCCTCCCCCGGCGCCGCCGGCTACAGCGGGACCGGTTACGGCGCGGGGGCGACGAGCTCCTCGTGCTCGAGCGGGAGCAGCTGCGGCGGAGGCGGCGGCTGCGGTGGCGGGTGCGGCGGCGGCAGCTGACCGTCGTCCGGTTCTTTTCCGGTAACACCAGGAACCCGGGGGTAGATCTCCCACGTCGAAGGCGCACTGGCTCAGTGAGGGGAGTGCTGATGGCCACGGCTTCGACACCGCACCAGGTCGTCTGGTCAGCGGAGGAGATCGGGTTCCTGGCAGGGGGACCGGGCAGGGCGGTGGAAGCCGCTCTCGCCCGGCTGGCGGACGGCGGTCTCGTGCGACTGTCCCGCGAGGGACTCGTGACCGCCGTCCACCAGAACGGCCACGGTGCCACGACCCCGCTCGAGGCGGTGGTCCTGGCGGCGCTGCGGGGCGCGGCCCGCCCGGTCCGGCAGCTCGTCGGGCTGGCGGCCGGGAGCCAGGAGATGGCCGCGTTGCACCACAGCCTGATCGTGCGCGGGGTGGTGCGCCATCAGTGGGGACGGCCCCGCGGCGGCGTCACCGCGCTGCGGGTCCTGCTGGTGCTGCTGGCCGTCGCCTCGGCGGTCGCGGCGATCGTGCTCGACGGGTGGGTGCTCCTGCTGTCGCTCGCGTTGCTGGTCGTCTCGTTCCTGCTGCGGGACCGGGGACGGCTCACGGCGCCCGGCAAGGCCGTGGTGCGCCACGCGTGGCGGAACCGGCGGGGCGGCGCGGAAGCGGTGGCGCTGCGGGGTTTTCGCCCCACCGGAAGCCGCCCGGCACGAGGGTCCACTTCGCACAGTGGGGCGTGCGGCTCCTCGCTCGACTACGGCCACCACTGCGCGAGTTCGTCGAGTTGTTCCAGTAGCAGCAGTTGTTCGAGCAGCAGTTGCAGTTCCAGCAGCAGCAGTAGCAGTTGCAGCAGTTCGAGCAGCAGCAGCTGCGGCAGTTCCAGCAGCTGAGGGGGAGATCGATGACAACACCGGCGACCGGGCGGGGACCGCGGCTGTCCCCGGAACAGCTCGGCTACCTGGCGGCGGGACCGGGCAGGGCCGCCGAGACCGCGCTCGCCCGGCTGATCGACCGCGGTCTGGTGCGGGTGTCCCGCGACGGGCTCGTCACCGCCGTGCACCGCGACGGCCAGGGCGCGGCCACCGGCGTCGAGAGGTCCGTTCTCGAGCACGTGCGGACAGCGGTCCGGTTCGGCACGGTCGTGGAGACCGCCGCGCACGACTCGGAGATGCGGCTGCTGCGCACCCTGCTGGTGAGCCTCGGGCTGATGCGCCTGCCCCGCCGCCGCAGCGCGTCGTGGTGGGTCTACCTCGTGGTGGCGGCACTGCTGGCGGTGCTCGGCATCGCCGTGCCCGCGCTGCTCATCGGCACGGTGTTCTTCGTGCTGGTCTCCCTCCGGCTCCTCGGCAGGAACGCGCTCACGACGGCGGGCAAGGAGGAGCTGGCGCGGGCGGCGGCGAGCGACCGGGTGCTCGCGGTGGCGTTGCACGGCTTCCGCGGCGAGGTGGCGGGCACCCCCGTGGGCGACCTCTTCGAGCTGCCCCGGAGCGTGGTCAGGACGATCCAGCTCAAGAAGGACCGGAAGTCCACTTCGGACGGCGCGGGGGCGGCGGTGTCGAGCTGCAGCAGCTGCGGCAGCGGATGTGGTAGCAGTGGCAGCAGTTGTTCGTCCGGCGGCAGCAGCTGCGGTGGCGGCGGAGGCTGTGGCGGCGGAGGAGGAGGCGACTGATGGCGGGAATCGCGGAGCTGGGTGTCGGTATCGGCTGGCGCCCGGAGATCGACCTGACCGTGGAACGGTTGCCCGGCGTCGACTTCGTCGAGGTCGTCGCCGAGAACCTCCACGCCGGCCACCTGCCGGAATCGGTGGTGCTGCTGCGGGAGCGGGGCATCCCGGTGCTCCCCCACGCCGTGTCGCTGTCATTGGGCGGCGCGGAACCGGTCGACCTCGGCCGGGTCGAGCACCTCGGTGAGGTCGCCGAGGCGGTCGGCGCGCCGATGGTCAGCGACCACGTGTGCTTCGTCCGGGCGGGCGGGCTCGACTCCGGCCACCTGATGCCGGTACCGCGCACCAGGGACGCGCTCGACGTGCTCGTCGCGAACGTCAAGCTGGCGCAGCGGAACCTGCCGGTGCCGCTCGCGCTGGAGAACGTCGCCGCGCTGCTCGAGTGGCCGGACGGCGAGCTGTCCGAGGGCGAGTTCCTCGCCGAGCTCGTCGAGCGCACGGACTGCTGGCTGCTCGTCGACGTCGCGAACCTCTACGCCAACGCCCGCAACATCGGCACGGACCCGGAGCGGTTCCTCGACGAGATCCCGCTGGAGCGCCTGGCCTACGTGCACGTGGCCGGCGGCGTCGACCACGGCGACGTCTACCACGACACCCACGCGCACGCCGTGCTGCCGGAGGTGCTCGGAGTGCTCGGCGAGCTGTGCTCGCGCGTCACGCCTCCCGGCGTTCTGCTGGAACGCGACGACAACTACCCGTCCGACGCCGAAATCGCGTCCGAGCTGGCCGCGATCCGCGCTGTCGTGACCGGTCGGCAAGGCTGAAATGATCGACGAGAATGAGGTGTCGGCCGCCCGCGAAAGGCTGGCCGAGAAGCAGGCGGAACTGTTGCACGCATTGCTCGCGAACGGGCCGGCGCCGGCGGGGTTCGACGAACAACGCCTCGGCGTCGAAAAACGCGCGTTGCTGTCGAAACGCCGTGGCATCGTCCGGGTGCTCGGCCCCGCAGTGGCCGACGAGCTCGGCGACCGGTTCCGGCCGCTCTTCGACGCTTACGCCGTCGAACACCCACGTCGCGCGGGTTCACGTGCCCGCGAGGACGCCGCCGCGTTCGCCGAGTGGTGCCGCGCCGCCGGAGAGCTGCCGACGCACCGCAAGGCGCGCTGGAAGTTTTGGCGGTCGCACTGACGGGCGAACGACCGACTGGCCGAAATCCCCCGTTCAGCCCTGTGTGACCCCGGACACCCTCGATACGTTCGAATGCGTCGGGGGATTTTTCGCATTGCTCTCGCATTGCCGCGGAGGGCCTTCCGGCCTGCGCGGACCACAGCGCGCAGAATTCGAACCACGAGGGGATTCGAATGCGCGGAAAATCCGGAGTGCTGTGCGCTCTCACGGCGCTCGCCCTGACCGCGGCACCGTCGGCGGTCGCGACGGCCGCCCCACCGGGCCCACCGCGGGAGGCGGTCGACGAGGTCACCCTCGTCACCGGCGACAAGGTCCTGCTCGGACCGGGTGAGCTGGTCCTCGCGATCCGGCCCGGCGAGGGCCGCGAGGGCATGGCGTTCAAGACGCACCGCGGCGCCGACAGGCACACCACGGTCGTCCCCGAGGACGCGTTCGGGCCCCTGGCGGCGGGCCGGCTCGACCGCAGGCTCTTCGACGTCACCACGTTGCTCGAGTTCGGCTACCGGGACCGGATGCCGTTGATCGTCGACGGCCGGGCCAGGCTCGGCGCGCGGACCTCGGCCGACTGGACCGCTCTGCGCGGCTCCGAGGACAAGGTCTGGCTCGACGGCATCCGCAGGCCGAGCCTCGACCGCAGCGTCGCCCAGATCGGCGCACCCGCCGCCCACCGGCGCGGCATCACCGGCGAGGGCGTGAAGGTCGCCATCGTCGACACGGGCGTGGACGAGAAGCACCCCGACCTCGCCGGCCGGCAGATCGCGGAGAAGAACTTCACCGACGACCCGGACGCCACCGACAAGGTCGGCCACGGCACGCACGTCGGCTCCACCGTCGCGAGCCGCGGCCCCGTCTACGGCGGCGTCGCACCGGGCGTGCAGCTGATCGACGCCAAGGTCTGCGTCGAGTTCGGCTGCCAGGAGTCGTGGATCCTCGACGGCATGCGGTGGGCCGCCGAGCAGGGCGCACAGGTCGTCAACCTCAGTCTCGGCGGCCGCGACACCCCGGAGATCGACCCGCTGGAGCAGGCGGTCAACGACCTGACGGCGCAGTACGGCGCGTTGTTCGTCGTCGCGGCGGGCAACGCCGGTCTGAAGGGCTCGGTCAGCTCGCCCAGCACGGCCGAGGCGGCGCTGTCGGTCGGCGCCGTGGACCGCGACGACGAGATGGCTCCGTTCTCCAGCAAGGGTCCTCGTGTGGGAGACAGCGGGCTCAAGCCCGAGGTGACCGCACCGGGCGTGGACATCGTCGCCGCCGCAACGGGCACGAACGGCGAGCACATCGCGGCAAGCGGCACGTCCATGGCGGCACCGCACGTGGCTGGCGCCGCGGCTCTGCTGCGCCAGCAGCACCCGGAGTGGACACCGGCGCAGCTCAAGTCGGCGCTCGCGACCACGGCCAAGCCCGCGGCGGGGGTGAGCGCGTTCGACCAGGGCGCCGGGCGCATCGACGTGGCCAAGGCGATCGACCAGGTGCTGACCGCCGACGTCGTCGCCGTCAACCTCGGCGTCCACGAGTGGCCGCACGACGACGACAAGCCGGTGACCAAGCCGATCACCTACTCGAACCCGACCGACGCGGCGATCACGCTCGACGTGCGGCTCACCGGCGGCGCGCCGCAGGGCATGTTCTCGCTGAGCGCCTCGAAGGTCACGGTCCCCGCCAAGGGCAGCGCGTCGGTCGGCGTCACGGGCGACACGCGCGTCGGCACGCGGGACGTCGCCTACACCGGTGAGGTCGTCGCGACGTCCGGCCCGCACACCGTGCGCACGCTCGTCGGCATCGACCGCGAGGTGGAGAGCTACACCCTCACCATCGACCTGACCGGCCGCGACGGGCAGGACCCGCCGAACTCGCTGTCGTTCGTCGACGGCCTCGACAACGACACCTTCCAGGTGGTGCCCGCCACGGGCGACGTGAAGGTCCGCGCACCCAAGGGCACCTACGTGCTCGACTCGGCGATCAGCACGCCCGACGGCATCGACCTGCTGGTGCGGCCGACCGTGGAGCTGACCGGCGACCTGACGGTCAGCCAGGACGCCCGGCTGGCGCGGCCGGTGTCGGTGCTGGCGCCGGAGCCGACCGGTGACTTCGTGGTCGGCGAGGTGCTGTGGCGCCGCACGCGCGGTACCCAGACGGTCACCTCCGGGTTGATCATGTTCGGCGGCTTCGACGGCGTCGGCGTGGCCCAGACCGGCGGACCGCTCCCGCCGGAGGAGATGTCGTCGCTCACGACGCTGAACGCCGGCTCCGCGGCCGAGGCCGGCACCTACTACCGGCTCTCCTACCCGATCGCCGGCAGCCTGCCGAGCGGTCTGTCCCGTGCACCGAGCAGGGACGAGCTGGCCCGCGTCGAGGCCACCATCGACGGCCTGGAGCCGGGCAGCACGTCCATGAAGGGAGAGTTCCCGACGTCGGTGCACGGCCTGGACGGCGGAACGGCGCTCTACCCGGTGCCGGCGAACGGCAAGGTCGTCGACTACGTGACGACCGAGGGCATGCGCTGGCAGTCGAACGTCCGGATCACCCACCCCCACGGCGCCCAGGCGCAGATCATCTCCGGGTACCGCGCCTACGCGGCGGGGAGGACCTACCGGGAGCGGGAGAACAGGCCGGTGTTCTCACCGGCGTTGCCCGAAGCGCCCTACCCGTACGCGCAGCGCCACGGCTCGCAGCTCTACCTCGGCGTCCCGCTGGTGAGCGATGCGAGCGGCGGTCAGGGCGACTCCACCGCGGACAGCGCGCGCACGGCCCTGTACCGCAACGGGGTGCTGCTCGGCGAGCTGGCCACGCCGGGCGGCAGGTTCCAGGACGTGCCGCTGCCGCCGGGCGACTTCCGCGCCGAGATGAGCCTCGACCGGAGCTCGCAGTTCGCGTTCAGCACCAAGGTGTCGGCGGTGTGGACGTTCCGGTCCGAGGGCAAGCCCGACCAGGTGGAGGCCCTGCCGCTGTCGGTGGTGCGGTTCGCGCCGAAGCTCGACGACGACGGCACGGTGCCCGCGGGCACGTTGCAGCGCGTCGGGTTGCTCACGCAGTCCCAGGGCGACACGGGCGAGGTGCGCGTCACCGGCGTCGAGTACTCGTACGACGACGGCAAGTCGTGGCGCCGTGCGGGTGTCGTCGGCACCAGCGCGCTGATCTACACCCCGGCGAACGCGCAGTGGGCTTCGCTGAAGGCCACCGCGACGGACGCCAGGGGCAACACCGTCGAGGTGACCGTGATCCGGGCCTACCGGGTCGGCGCCTGACCGCTAGGGCAGGTTGGTGACGAGTTCGGCCGCCGGGACGCGGGTGCCCGTGTAGAAGGGGATTTCCTCTCGCACGTGCAGCCGCGCCTCGGTGCCGCGCAGGTGCCGCATGAGGTCGACGATGCGGTGCAGCTCGTCCGCCTCGAACGCGAGCAGCCACTCGTAGTCGCCGAGCGCGAACGACGCGACGGTGTTCGCGCGCACGTCCGGGAAGTCGCGGGCTTCCTTGCCGTGGTCCGCCAGCATCTTGCGGCGGTCCTCCTCCGGCAGCAGGTACCACTCGTAGGACCGCACGAACGGGTAGACGCACACGTACTTGCGCGCCTCCTCACCCGCGAGGAACGCGGGGATGTGGCTGCGGTTGAACTCCGCCGGGCGGTGCAGGGCGACCTGCGACCAGACCGGCGTCGAGACCTTGCCGAGCGGGGTGCGGCGGAAACCGGTGTAGGCGGCCTGCACCTGCTCGATCTCCTCGGCGTGCCACCAGATCATGAAGTCCGCGTCGGCGCGCAGACCGGCCAGGTCGTAGACACCGCGGACGACGACGCCCTTGCCCTCCAACGCGTCCAGGTAGTCCTGGGTCTCGGCGGCCGCGGCCGACCGGTCCTCCGGCAGCTTGCCGGGCTCGACCCGGAACACCGACCACATCGTGTAGCGGATGGTGTCGTTGAGCTCGTTGTAGTTCAGGCGTGCCATGCGTCCATCTTGGCACGGGCGCTCTAGCGGCGAACGCGGCCCAGCAGGTGTGCTGCGACACGGGCGGCGGCCGCGTCGGCGGTGGCGATGCACGCGGGCACGCCCACACCGTGCAGCGTCGCGCCCGCCACGGCGAGGCCGGGCACGTCGCCGATGCCGCGTTCGATCGCGTCGACGAGGTCGACGTGGCCCACGCCGTACTGCGGCAGGCCACCACCCCAGCGCTGCACCACGTGGTCGATCGGCGCGGCCTTGATCCCCGTCAGCTCGTGCAGGTCGTTGCGCACGGCTTTGACGAGATCGGCGTCGCTGCGCTGCAGGAGCGCCGTCTCGCCGTGCCGCCCGACCGAGCCGCGCAGGATGACCGGTTCGCCGTAGTGCGACCACTTGCGGGTGGAGAAGGTGAACGCCTTGGCGGTGAACGGGGTGATGCGGTCGCTGTACCGCTCCCCCTCCGCGATGAGGATGCCGGAGCGCTCCGGCAGCGCGGTGCCCGGCGGCAGCGCGAGCGCGACGACGGCCATCGAGGCGACCTCGACCTTGCCGTACGCGGCGGACACCTGCGGCGCGATCTCGGCCAGCAGCCTGCGCGCGGACGGGGCGGGGACGGCGAGCACGACGCCGTCGCACTCCAGGTACTCCGGCGTCGCGGCGGAGCCGATCTCCAGCCGCCAGCCGCCACCCTGCCAGGACAGCACCCGCACCGGCAGGCCCAGCCGCACGACCGGCTTCGCGACCTCGGCGAGCCGGTCGACGAGCGAGGAGACACCGTTGCGCAGGCTCGCGAACACCGGCGGTCGCGTGGCGCGGGCCTGCGGCGGCGCGGGCATCATCGTCGCGGCGGCCGCGAGCAGCGAGCCGGCGCCCTTGTCCAGCAGCGTCGCGATCTGCGGCATCGTGGCGCGCAGGCCGAGCTCGTCCGCGCGGCCCGCGTAGACGCCGCCCAGCAGCGGGCCGACCAGGCGGTCGGCGACCTCGGGACCGAACCTGTCCTTCACCAGCGCGCCGACGGCGACGTCACCGCCCGCGAGGTCGATCGGCGGCAGCGTCGGTTCCATCTCGACCCGCAGCGCGCCCTCCGACGACAGCAGGTGCCGCACGGCCTCGACGCTCGCCGGAACTCCCATGAAGGTGTGCGCGGGTAGCTGGTGCGTGCGCCCGGCCGCGTGCACCGAGGCCTTCACGCCCGTCGGGTGCACGACCTCGTCGCTCAGGCCGATCTCGTCGATCAGCTCCTGCGCCTCGGGCTTGCGGTGCAGGAACGCCTCCGCGCCCACGTCGAACCGCGCGCCGGCGAGCTCGGTCGTGCGCAGCTTCCCGCCGAGGCGGTCGGACTGCTCGATCACGGTGATGGTCGCGCCGGGCCCGAGCAGCACCCGCAACCGGTGCGCGGCGGCCAGCCCGGAGATGCCTCCCCCGACAACTGCGACATGGGGCGCTCTGGCGTGCATTACAAGCTGTGGATCAGTTCGACGGTCCGGGTGATGATCTCCGGATCGGTGTCCGGCAGCACGCCGTGGCCGAGGTTGAAGATGTGCCCGGCGGCGGCCTTGCCCTCGGCGTGGATGCGGCGCACCTCGCGTTCGACGGCCTCGAAGCCCGCGAAGAACAGCGCCGGGTCGAGGTTGCCCTGCACGACCGGCTGCGGCAGATCCGGGTTCGCCCTCCGCAGGCGCTCGACCGCGACGTCGAGGGGGATCCGCCAGTCGACGCCGACGACGTCCGCGCCGGCCTCGCGCATCGCGGGCAGCAGCTCGCCGGTGCCGACGCCGAAGTGGATCCGCGGCACCGTCGTGATCGTCTCGAGCACGCGCCGGGAGTGCGGCAGGACGAACTCGCGGTAGTCGCGCTCGGACAGGGCACCCGCCCACGAGTCGAAGAGCTGGACCGCCTGCACGCCGGCGGCGAGCTGCGCGTGCAGGAAGGCGGCCGTGATGCCGGCGATCTTGGCGAGCAGCGCGTGCCACAGCTCCGGGTTGCCGTGCATGAGCGCCTTGGTGCGCTCGTGGTTCTTGCTCGGCCCGCCCTCGACGAGGTAGGAGGCGAGCGTGAACGGCGCCCCGGCGAACCCGATCAGCGCGACTTCCCGCGGGAGTTCCTTGAGCAGCAACCCGATCGCGTCCGCGACGGGCTGGACCTGCTCGGCGTGCAGCTCGGGCAGGGCGCGCACGTCGTCGAGCGTCCTGACCGGCTTCGCGACGACCGGACCGGTGCCCGCGACGATGTCGAGGTCGACACCGGCGGCCTTGAGCGGCACCACGATGTCGGAGAAGAGGATCGCGCCGTCGACGCCGTGCCGCCGGACGGGCTGCATGGTGATCTCGCAGACCATCTCCGGGTCCATGCACGCGTCGAGCATCGCGGTGCCCTGGCGCAGCGCCCGGTACTCGGGCAGCGACCGTCCCGCCTGCCGCATGAACCAGACGGGGGTGTGCGACGGGGTGCCGCCGGTCGCGGCTACGAGGAGGGGAGCCATAAATTCAGACACAGTGAAGTCATCTCTCTCTTTTCTCCATTCATGGTCCCACGTCCCGGCGTGCCGCCGTCACTCGGTCGGTTTGCGAGGCATACAGTCAGTTGTGTGACCGAGCCGGAAATCTTCCGCCGGGCGGTGGGGACGCTCAAGTCGGTTCGCCACAGGCCCGAGATCGAACTCACCGAGGTTCGCCCGCCGCAGCGGCTCGCGCCGTGGGCGTACGCGCTGACAGCGGAGGTCACCGGCCCGTCGGACGAGCTGTCGACCGGGAGGCTCGTGCTGCTGCACGACCCGGACGGCGACGAGGCGTGGGGCGGTGTGCTGCGCGTCGTGGCGTACGTCCGCGTCGAACTGGACCACGAGCTCGCCTCGGACCCGCTGCTGCCCGAGGTCGGGTGGTCGTGGCTGACGGAGGCGCTGGAGCAGTCGGCCGCCCGGTTCACCGCGCTGGGCGGCACCGTGACGCAGACGTCGTCGGCGCGGTTCGGCGACATCGCCGGCCCCGCCCGCACGGACGACCTGGAGCTGCGCGCGTCGTGGACCGCGCTCGACGGGGAGCTCGCCGAGCACGGCACCGCCTTCTACGAGCTGATGGCGACCGCCGTGGGGCTGCCCCCGGTCGGCGTCACCCTGTTCGGCCAGCGCTCCTGACCACCGGCGCGGGTCAGCCGTCCGCGTCGCGCAGGACGCGCAGGACGTTCGCGCCGGCGAGCTTGGTGCAGTCGTCCTCCGACCAGCCCCGGTCCAGCAGCGCGCCGATCAGGTTCGGGTAGGTCGAGACGTCCTCGAGCCCCCGCGGGAGCTCCTTCACGCCGTCGTAGTCGCCGCCGAGACCGAGGTGGTCGATGCCGACGACCTCGCGGGCGTGCTCCAGGTGGGTGACGACGTCGTCGATCGTGACGGCGGGCTTCGGCTCGCCGGTCCACGACTCGACGAACTTCGCGCGGGCGTCGAGGTCGGCGTGCTTCTGGCCGGCGGCGGTCATCGCGTCACGAAGGGCTGCGTCCCATCGAGCGACACGGGGTGACACGAAGTCCGGGACGAATGTGATCATGGCCACACCGCCGTTGGCCTTCAGCTTGACCAGGACGTCGTCCGGGATGTTGCGCGGGTGGTCCGCGACGTGGCGGCACGACGAGTGGCTGAAGATGACCGGCTTGACACTCGTGTCGAGCGCGGCGTGCATCGTGCTCGGCGCGACGTGGCTCAGGTCCACGAGCATGCCGATCCGGTTCATCTCGCGGACGACCTCGCGGCCGAACTCGGTCAGGCCACCGTGTTCTGGCTGGTCAGTGGCACTGTCCGCCCACGGCGTGTTGTCGTTGTGGGTGAGCGTCATGTACCGGACGCCCAGGCGGCGCAGGGCGCGCAGGACCCCGAGCGAGGAGTTGATGGAGTGCCCGCCCTCGGCGCCGATGAGGGAGGCGACACGCCCGGACGCGAAAACTTCTTCCGCTTCAGCCGCGGTGGTCGCGATGCCGAGGTGCCCGGGGTACCGCTCGGCCAGCTCGTGGACCAGCTCGACCTGCTCCAGCACGGCGGTCACCGCCGCGTCGCCGGCGAGCCGGCAGGGGATCCAGACGGACCAGAACTGCATCCCCAGACCGCCCTCGCGCATCTTCACGATGTCGGTGTGCAGGCTGGGATGACGTTCGGTGAGATCGGTCTTCGCAGCCGTCTCGCGGACGTCCCCGCCCGTTCCGCCGCCGAGCTCCCGCAGCGCCCACGGCAGGTCGTTGTGGCCGTCGACGAGGGGGACGCGCCGCAGCAACGCCCTGGCGCGCTCGTGGCCGGAACTGCTCGACACAACCAACTCCTAGATGTCGTTCTGGGAAGGGTCCGCGTTACGCCCCCTATCCAGTTGTCATCCGATCGTGTGACAGATGAGTCCATCTGTCACAACTCAATAGGGATAGATACCCGATTGATCGTCCCGTAGACCCGCTTGGGCGGCTACGCTGCCCCAGACGACACCACTTTCGGTCGATCAGTGGCGCGGCTGATTGGGCGAAAGTCCCGGTGCCGGTCGGGGGGCACGACCGACTCCAGGGAGGTAGTGACGTGGCTGCCGTCGGCTTAGGTCAGGCCGTTCGTACCACGCCAGCCGGCTCGTTGCCGGCGAACATGGTCCCGCACCCGCGGGAAGAGCTTTTTTCAGTGCTGGTGGTCGACGACCACCCACTGCTGAGGGAGGCGATATCAGCTCGGCTCACCCAGATGGGAGCCGGGACAGTGCATGAGGCCGCATCGGTGGCAGAGGCTCGGGCGCGGGCACTTGCAACCGGACCCTGCGACCTCGCGATCCTCGATCTGGGCCTGCCGGATGGCACCGGCATCGACCTGGTCACGGAACTCCGTGCCCAGGGCTGGCCCCGCATCGTGGTCCTCGCATCCTCCGACGACCCCTACGCGGTCAGGTCGGCCTTCCAGGCGGGCGCCCAGGCGTACCTCCTGAAGTCCGCCTCTCCGATGGTGGTCACCGACGGGGTGCGCCGGGTTCTCGATGGCGGCGTTTACGCAGATCCGAGCGTGGCACCAGTACTCGCAGCGGGTACTCGGGTGCCGGGCACCGACAACACGCCGCGGGAACTCTCCGCACGTGAGGTCGAGGTGCTCCAGCTGGTCGCCGATGGCCAGAGCAACAAGGAAATCGGCGAGGCTCTGAGCCTGTCCGCGTTGACGGTGAAGTCTCACCTGTCGCGGATCGGCCGGAAGCTGGGCACCGGGGATCGCGCTCAGATGGTCGCGCTGGCCATGCGTGCCGGCGTGATCCGTTAGATACCGGTTTGAAGCACTGAACCGGCCGAGAACACCTGTGGGTGGTGCGATCGTCGTAGGGTGATCCGCTGTGGATGTACCCGCCGACGAGCCAACCGCACCAACCGGACCAGATCCGGTACCGCTGACGGAACCTGCTGATGGGGTCCCGCCCGTGGTCGCCGATCCTGCTGCGCTCCGGCGAGCCGCTGACGCGCTCGCCGGGGCGAAGGGCCCGGTCGCGGTGGACACCGAGCGAGCCTCGGGCTACCGCTACTCACAGCGTGCCTATCTGGTGCAACTGCGCCGGGAGGGCGCCGGCACGTGGTTGGTCGACCCGATCGCTCTAGGCGGACGGCTCGACCCGCTGGTGCAGGCGCTGGACGGCACCGAGTGGGTGTTGCACGCAGCGTCTCAGGACCTGCCGTGCCTCGCCGAGCTCGGGCTGCGACCCGGCGTGCTGTTCGACACCGAGCTGGCGGGCAGGCTGGCTGGGTTCGAACGCGTGGCACTGGGCACGCTGGTCGAGCGACTGCTCGGCTATCGGCTGGAGAAGGGGCACGGCGCGGCCGACTGGTCGCGCCGCCCCCTTCCTGCCGACTGGCTGACGTACGCCGCTCTGGACGTGGAGCTGCTCGTGCAGCTGCGCGACGTTCTCGAAGCCGAGCTGGAGCGCCAGGGCAAGCTCGCCTGGGCGCTCGAGGAGTTCGAGGCGGTGCGGACGGCGCCGTTGCCGCGCCCCCGCACCGACCCCTGGCGGCGCACGTCAGGTATCCACCGCGTGCGCAACCAGCGGCAACTGGCCCTCGTGCGATCGCTGTGGGAAGCCCGCGACGCCGTGGCCCGCGAACGCGACATCGCCCCCGGCCGAGTCCTCCCGGACTCCGCCCTGATGGAGGCAGCAGCCCGCAACCCCGCCTCGGAGGCGGAACTGCTCTCGCTGCCCGTCTTCCGCGGACGAGCCCAGCGCCGCATGGTGGGTGTCTGGATGAACGCCCTGCGCAAGGCCGCCGCCCTCGGCAAGTCGGAGCTCCCCGAGCCCGCCGGCCAGCACGACGGTCCTCCCCCACCCAACCGGTGGGCGGACAAGGACCCGGACGCCGCGGCCCGGCTGGCAGCGGCCCGCACGGCACTGGCGGCCATCGCCGAGGCCAACACCCTCCCGGTGGAGAACCTGCTGCTGCCCGACCTCGTGCGCCGCACCTGCTGGCAGCCGCCCGCCGACCTCTCGCTCGAGTCCGTGGCCGCGGTGCTGCGCGAGGGCGGGGCCCGGTCGTGGCAGATCGAGCTGACCCTCGAAGCGCTGGCCAAGGCGCTCACCGCGACCGCACCACCACCCGCCGCCTGACCACGACCCACCGCTGAGCCGCCCTTTGCAACGAGTCTTTGGACTTCGTCCGCAAAAGACCTGTTGCAAAGGGCGGCGGCGCCTGATCAGGCACGAAAGCTGATCTCCATGCCGTCCTCGACCGAGAACGCGACGCTGACGTACCCGTTCGCCGGGTCGCGCACGTAGGCGAGGTAGCCGGCCATCGAGTCCTGGTCGATGTCGTCGACGACGACGAGCGCGCCCAGGGTGAGCCGGGGTTCGAGGGCGCGCAGCACCGGCAGGCAGAGCTCCTTCCACCCGCCGAGCAGCAATGAGACTTTGGACTTCGTCCGCAAAAGACCCATTGCAAGGGGCCGATTCGTGATCATCAGCACCGATCGGCTGGACCTGGTCCCGCTGAGCGCCGAGCACGCCGGGGAGATGGCCGGTGTGCTCTCGGACCCCGCTCTGCACACCTTCACCGGCGGCGCGCCGCTGTCCCCCGATGCACTCCTCGCCCGCTACGAACGGCTCGCGGCGGGCTCCCCCGACCCGGCCGTCCGCTGGCTGAACTGGGTGATCAGGCTGCGGGCCGAGGACCGCCTCACCGGCACCGTGCAGGCGACCGTCACCGACCGGGTCGCCGAGATCGCCTGGGTCGTCGGCACGCCGTGGCAGGGCCGCGGCATCGCCCGCGAGGCGGCACGAGGTCTGGTCGGCTGGCTGCGAACCCAGCCGGTCCGGGCCGTGCTCGCGCACATCCGCCCCGGCCACCACGCGTCCGCCGCCGTCGCCGCCTCCGCCGGTCTCACACCCAGCGACGAGTGGCACGACGGTGAGGTCCGCTGGCTGCTGCACCTGCCTTTGCAATGAGTGGTTTGCGGACGAAGTCAAAAGAGCTGTTGCTAAAGCGCAGGTCAAGGGCAGCGATGAACAGCTACGACCAACGCATCAGCGGCGACGTGGAGACCGGCATTCAGCCCTCGTCCGGGACGACGCTGTCGCCGATCACCTTGCGCGACACCTGGGCGTGCGCGAGCCGTCGCACCGCCTTGATGACGGTGTCGCCGATGAGGGTGCCGACGACCATCGCCTCGATGACGTCGTCGCGCGATCCCCGGCTCGCGATGTAGTCGAGGTCGGCCTGCGCGATGATCTTCAGCCCTTCCAGGTAGGGGTCGAGGAGGTCCTGGAAGTGGTCGTGGCCGACCGAGCGGGCCGCGGACAGGGCGGCGGCGAGCAGGTGGGTCACGTTGCTCTCGGTGACGTCGGCGCACTCCTCCTCGCCCTGCCGCCGGAGGAAGCCCTGGACGTCCTCGACGGCGAGCGGGTCGAGCTCGACCGAGCCCGGCTGGCTGATGGCCTCCTGCACCGCGCCGAGCTTGCTGTGCAGTGAGTCGTCGCGGGTGTCGATGGTGGCCAGGACCTCGCGCACCGACGCGATGGAGAGGCCGCCGACCTCCATCAGAGCGCGCACCAGCCGGAGCCTGCGCAGGTGCTCGTCGTCGTAGTGGGCCTGGTTCGGGCTGGTCAGCACGCCGGCGGGCAGCAAGCCCTCGCGCAGGTAGTACTTGATCGTCGGCACCGGGACGCCGCTTCGCTTCGCAAGCTCGCCAACACGCATACGGATAGTGTAACTTCCGGATAGTAGAGAGTACCGCTATCCATTTAGGGGTTCAGAGATGCTTCGCACGTGGCACCGGCCGTTAGTCGTCTTCGGCTGGTCGATGGTCGTGCTGATCCCGGTCGCGCTCATCGGGTTGCTGGTCGACGACCGGACGGTGGTCAACTCGCCGATCTGGCTCAAGCCGTTCAAGTTCGCCGTGTCGCTCGCGGTCTACGCGTTCACGCTGGCGTGGCTGCTCACGTACCTGAAGAGGTTCCAGCGGCTCGGCTGGTGGGCAGGCACCGTCCTCACGGCGGCCGGCGCGCTGGAGATGGTCGTGATCGTCGGTCAGGTTCTGCGCGGCAAGCGCAGCCACTTCAACTTCGAGACGCCGCTCGACACGGCGCTGTTCTCGATCATGGGCTCGACGATCGTCGTGCTGTGGGTGACCCACGCGATCGTCGCGGTCCTGCTGTGGCGCACGAAGATCGAGAACGACGCGCTGACGTGGTCGATCCGGCTCGGGCTCGTCATCTCGTTCCTGGGTCTCGGCGTCGGATTCCTGATGACGCGGCCGAAGCCCGGCCAGGCGCTCGACGGCGACACCCTCGGTTCGCACACCGTCGGCGCGGCCGACGGCGGCGCCTACATGGCGCTCACCGGGTGGAGCACCGAGCACGGCGACCTGCGGGTCGGGCACTTCGTGGGCATGCACGCGCTGCAGGTGCTGCCAGTGCTGATCGCACTGCTCGGCCGGCGCGCGAACACCAGGCTCGCCTGGGTGCTCAGCGGGTCGTTCCTGGGGATCTTCCTGCTCGTGACCTGGCAGGCGTTGCGCGGCCAGTCCCTCGTCCAGCCGGACAGCACGACGTTGCTCGCGCTGACCGGGATCGTCGTCGCGACCGCACTGGGCCTGGTGTGGGCGCGTGAACCGAAGAAGGAGCTCGTTCCCGCATGACCGCCACCCTGTTCGACCTGACGTTCCTGGTCGCCGCGCCGTTCTGGGCGCTCATGATCTTCGCGCCGAAGTGGTCGTGGACGAGGAGGATCGCCGAGTCCTATCTGATCGTCCTGCCGCCTGCCTTGATCTACGTCGTGCTGCTGGTCCCGGAGCTGTTCGAGGTGCTGCCGCTGGTGACCAGGCCCGAGCTCGGCCCGCTGGCGGAGTACCTGGCCACGGACTCCGGCACGGCGCTGGTGTGGGCGCACATGCTCGCGTGGGACCTGTTCGTCGGCCGCTGGATCTACCTGGAGGGGCGCCGGCTGGACATCCACCCGCTGGTGGTGGCACCCGTTCTGGTGATCACCATCCTGCTGGCACCCGTCGCGTTGCCGCTGTTCCTCGTGATCCGCAAGCTGTGTGACACAACCAACAGGGGTGCCACTGTGGTTACCGGCCAGTAACTAGGGCTAGAGTTGGCATTACCGACCGGTAGGGACGTCGCGCTCCCCTGCCGGAGTGGACAGAGTTGTCACCACAAGTGGAGGAGACGCCGTGGCCGCACCAGCAGCGCCGGCACGCGTTCGGAACGTGGTCTTCGTCGACGGCGTCCGCACGCCGTTCGGCAAGGCCGGCCCCAAGGGGATTTTCGCCGAGACCCGTGCCGACGACCTCGTCGTGAAGGTCATCCGTGAGCTGCTGCGCAGGCATCCCGAGCTGCCGCCGGAGCGCGTTGACGAGGTCGCCATCGCCGCGACCACGCAGACCGGTGACCAGGGCCTGACGATCGGCCGGACCGCGGCGCTGCTCGCGGGCCTGCCGAAGTCGGTGCCCGGCTACGCGATCGACCGCATGTGCGCGGGCGCGATGACCGCCGTCACCACGGCGGCGAGCGGCATCGCGTTCGGCGCGTACGACGTCGTGATCGCGGGCGGTGTCGAGCACATGGGCCGCCACCCGATGGGCGAGGGCGTCGACCCGAACCCGCGCTTCCTGTCGGACAAGATCGTCGACCCGAGCGCGCTGGTCATGGGCCAGACCGCGGAGAACCTGCACGACAGGTTCCCGGAGATCACCAAGGAGCGCGCGGACGCGTACGCCGCGGCCTCGCAGGCCAAGTACGCGGCCGCGCTGGCCGCGGGCAAGATCGGGCCCGAGCTGGTGCCGGTCGCGACCCGGTCCGCCGAGCACGGCTGGGGTCTCGCGACGGCCGACGAGCCGCCGCGTCCCGGCACCACGGTCGAGGACCTCGCCAAGCTCAAGACGCCGTTCCGCCCGCACGGCCGGGTCACCGCGGGCAACGCGGCCGGTCTGAACGACGGCGCGACCGGCGCGATCCTGGCCGAGGAGGAGACCGCCCGCGAGCTGGGCCTGCCGATCGGCATGCGCCTGGTGGGCTACGCGTTCCAGGGCGTCGACCCGTCGGTCATGGGCGTCGGCCCGGTGCCCGCCACCGAGCGCGCGCTGTCCCGCGCGGGCCTGTCCATCGAGGACATCGGCCTGTTCGAGATCAACGAGGCGTTCGCCGTGCAGGTGCTGGCGTTCCTCGACCACTTCAAGATCGCCGACGACGACCCGCGCGTGAACCAGTGGGGCGGCGCCATCGCGACCGGTCACCCGCTGGCCTCGAGCGGCGTGCGGCTGATGACGCAGCTCTCGCGTCAGTTCGCCGAGCGTCCGGACGTCCGTTACGGCCTCACCACCATGTGCATCGGCATCGGCATGGGCGGGACCGTTATCTGGGAGAACCCACTGTGGTCTTCGAAGCAGGGGAGTGGCGAGAAGTGACCATCACCGCTGAGGAAGCAAAGGCGATCTTCCCCGACGAGGTCGTCACCCACGCCAAGACGCGTCTGATCGACGTCCCCGGCCTCGACAAGCCGGTCGCGTTCATCACGATCGACAACGGCCTGGACCACACCCGCCCGTCGACGTTCGGCCCGCAGTCGCTCGTCTCGCTCGGCGCGGCGTTCGACGAGGCCTACGCGGCGAAGCCCGCCGCCATCGCGGTGACCGGCAAGCCGTTCATCTTCGCCGTCGGCGCGGACCTGACCGCCGTGGAGAAGGCTTCCGACCGCGCGCAGGGCGTGGCGATCGGCAAGCTGGGCCACGACGTCTTCAAGAAGTTCACCGACTCGGACATCCCGACCTTCGCCTTCGTCAACGGCGCGGTCATGGGCGGCGGCCTCGAGCTCGCGCTGTCGTGCCACTACCGCACGCTCGCGTCGAACGCGGCCGCGATCGCGCTGCCCGAGGTGTTCCTGGGCCTGTTCCCCGGCTGGGGCGGCACGCAGCTCCTGCCGAACCTGATCGGCGCCAACGACGCCGTGACGGTGATCTTCGAGAACGCGTTGAACCAGAACAAGATGCTCAAGCCGAAGGAAGCTCTGGCGCTGGGCATCGCGGACGTGCTGTTCGACTCCGCCGACTACCTGGAGCAGTCGCTGCTGTGGCTCTCCGGTGTGGTGCGCGGTGAGATCGCGGTGCCGCGCAAGGAGATCGACCGCGGCGAGGCGTGGGACGCCGCCGTCGCGCGCGCCAAGGCGATCGTGCACGGCAAGACCAAGGGCGCGGCGCCCGGCGCGGCGAAGGCGCTGGAGCTGCTGGAGCTGGCGCGCGAGAACGACCTCGAGAAGGGCTACGCCGCCGAGACCGAGGGCCTCGCGGACCTCGTGATGAGCGACGAGCTGCGCGCGGGCCTGTACTCGTTCAACCTGGTGCAGAAGCGCGCGAAGCGCCCGGCCGGCGCGCCGGACAAGTCGCTGGCGCGCAAGGTCACCAAGGTGGGTGTCGTCGGCGCCGGCCTGATGGCCTCGCAGATGGCGTTGCTGTTCCTCCGCCGCCTGCACGTGCCGGTCGTGCTGACCGACATCGACCAGGCGCGCGTGGACAAGGGCGTCGGCTACGTGCACGCCGAGGTCGACAAGCTCGCGGGCAAGGGCCGGATCTCGCCGGACGAGGCCAACCGCCTCAAGGCGCTCGTGTCCGGTTCCCTGGACAAGGCCGCCTTCGCCGACGCCGACTTCGTCATCGAGGCCGTGTTCGAGGACCTGGGCGTGAAGCAGCAGGTGTTCGCCGAGGTCGAGGAGCACGTCTCCGCCGAGGCGATCCTCGCCACGAACACGTCGTCGCTGTCCATCACGGACATGGCGTCGAAGCTCAAGCACCCCGAACGGGTCGTGGGCTTCCACTTCTTCAACCCGGTCGCGGTCATGCCGCTGCTGGAGATCGTGCGCGCCGAGCAGACCGACGACGCCACGCTGGCGACGGCGTTCGCGATCGGCAAGCAGCTCAAGAAGTCCTCGGTGCTGGTGAAGGACGCGCCCGCGTTCGTCGTGAACCGCCTGCTGACCCGCTTCATGGGCGAGGTCATCAAGTCGGTCGACGAGGGCACGCCGTTCGAGGTCGCCGACAAGGCCACCGAGCCGCTGGGCCTGCCGATGTCGCCGATGATCCTGCTGCAGCTGGTCGGCTCCGCCGTCGCGCTGCACGTGTCGGAGACGATGCACGGCGCGTTCCCGGACCGCTTCTCGGTGTCGGAGAACATGAAGAAGTTCGTGGCCGCCGGCAAGGGCGCGGTCTGGCAGTGGGACGCGTCCGGCAACCAGACCGTCGACCCCGAGGTCCAGGCGCTGTGGGAGTTCGGCTCCTCGCCCCTGACCGGTGAAGAGGTCAAGACGCGCGCGCTGGAGGCGTTGGCCGAGGAGATCCGGATCATGCTCGACGAGGGCGTGGTCGCGGAGGCGCAGGACATCGACCTGTGCATGCTCCTGGGCGCCGGGTGGCCGTTCTGGCTGGGCGGCATCACGCCGTACCTGGACCGCACCGGCATCTCGGAGAAGGTGACCGGCAAGCGGTTCCTCGCGCCCGGCGTGGCGTCCGTGCCCGCCTGATCGCTGGTGTCACGAAGCCCCGGCTCCCTCGGCGGAGCCGGGGCTTCACTCCGCTTCCGGCCGGTACTGCTCCGCCGAGCCGTCCTGGCGGATGAAGTAGGCCTCGATGTTCGTGGCCCGCAGCGTCACCTCGGAGCCGGCCACCAGGTCGCGGTAGCGCAGCAGGTCCGGCAGGCCGAGCGCGACGACGTCGAACGGGTGCTTCTGGCGCAGCATCAACGACCGGCGCAACGCCTCGCTGAACGCCCAGCGGGGTGCTTCGTCGTCTTTCGGGACCTCTACCAGCGCGCCTTCGAGCTGACGTTCGAGTGCGGCCCGCACGTGGTCAGCCGTGCCCCACGTCGCGATGTCCGTGACAGTCATGTGTCCCGTATCGGCATCCGAGCCCGAATCATTAGCAGTCGCGCTGTCTCGATCGGGTCATCTCGGCCGTGACGCCCTCACGCCGCGCCACCGCGAGCGGGACGTCTGCCGTGCGGAAGAAACCGCAGCAGCGCCCTCGGAAGATCATGAGCGGCAGCCAGGAGGGCTGATGGTGATCTGGAAGGCGGTTTCGGTTCACCTTCGCCGCCTACCCTCGCCGCCGTGCCACCCGTCGCGATCACCACGAAGCGCAAGGCCCGCCTGACGGCCGAGTACGTCGTCGTCTTCTTCGGCCTCGCCCTGGTCTACAACCTCCTGGCCCGCGGCACGAACCCGATCCCGGTGCTGCTGGTGCTGGGCGGCGCGAGCGTGGTGTACCTCCTGCGCTCCACCACGTTCGACCGCCGCTCGCTCTGGCGGCCGGAGGGCGTCCGGATGCGGCCGATCCTGGCCCTGTGGGCCGTCACCGCCGTGGCGGCCGTCATCGCGGTGGTGGTCCTGCTCCCCGACCGGCTGTTCGTGCTGCCGAAGGAACAACCGCTGCTGTGGCTCGCGATCATGGTGTTCTACCCGCTGCTCAGCGTCTACCCGCAGGAACTGGTGTTCCGCGCGTTCCTGTTCGAGCGCTACGGCCAGGCGTTCGGCGGCTGGACGGTGGCGGCGAGCGCGGCGGCGTTCGGGTTCGTGCACATCGTCTTCGGCAGCTGGGTGTCGGTGGTGCTGTCCGCGGCGGGCGGCTGGATCTTCGCCACCCGGTACCGCCGCACGCGGTCGTTGCTGGCCGCGTCGGTCGAGCACGCGCTGTACGGGGTGCTCGTGTTCACCGTCGGGCTCGGGCAGTTCTTCTTCCACGGCGCCGTTCAGGCCTGACGGATCGGCACGACCTCCACGAGCCGTTCGACGTCCCTGAAGTCCTTGACGTTCATCGTCAGCACCGGGATGTGCGCGACCGCCGCCGTGGCCGCGATCTGCAGGTCCATCCGGCGCGGGCGGGGTGACCGGCCCGCTCGCCGCACCAGCGAGGCCATCTGCCCGTAGACCTTCGCCTCCTCCACGCCGAACGGCAGCACCTCGAACGTCTGCAGCGCCGCGTACATGCGCTCCGAGCGGGCGAAGCGCTCGACGGGGTCCTCCGTGTCGAGCCCGAACGCGAGCTCCGCGATCGTGACAGCGCTCAGGAACGGCCTGGCGTTGACGTACTCGCCGAGGTTCGCCCGTTCGAGCCTGATCAGGACGCAGGTGTCGAGCAGGCAGCTCAGCTCCGCCACGGGTCTTCCACCGGGTCGTCCGCGCCGAAGACCTCGTCGGCCGCGGCCCGGTCGGCGTCCCACCTGTCCGCGTCGACCGACGGCAGGGTGCCGAACAGCACCTGCACGTCACCGAGCGACGGCTTGGTGACGGCCTCGGCGCGGTACGGGGAGAGCTGCGCGACCGGCTTGTTGTTGCGGGTCACGACGAAGCTCTCACCGGCCTCGACGCGCCGCATGATCTCCGCGTTGTCGTTGCGGAGCTCGCGCTGTCCGATGGCTTTGAGCCGCTGCATACCACCAAGGTAGCTCAATCCACCTAAATGTGCTACGGAGTAGCTACAGCCCCTCGTGGCTACCCCCGGGGCGTGATCAGAATCGGCACGTCGGGCTGGCGCTACCCCGAGTGGCGCGACGGTTTCTACCGGGGCGTCCCGCAACGGCTCTGGCTCAGCCACCTCGCCTCGCACGTCGGCACGATCGAGATCAACAGCTCGTTCTACCGGCTCCAGCCGCCCGCCTACTACCGGAAGTGGGCCGCCGAGACGCCGGAAGGCTTCGTCTTCGCCGTCAAGGGGCCGAAGCTGGTCACCCACAACAAGCGCCTGCGCCACGTCGAGGACGTGCTCAAGACCTTCACCGACACGCTGGCGCTCGGCTCGAAGCAGGGGCCGGTCATCTGGCAGCTACCGCCGAGCCTGCGGTTCGACGCGGCCCTGGTCGGGGACTTCCTCGCCATGCTCCCGCCGGGCAGACACGCCTTCGAGCCACGCCACGAGTCGTTCCGCACCGACGCCTACTTCGACCTGCTGCGCGCGCACAACGTCGCTCATGTCGTGTCGGACGCGCCGACGTTCCCGTGCATCGAGGCTGTGACGGCCGATTTCGCCTACATCCGCCTGCACGGCCACGACGAGCTCTACATCAGCTCGTACGACGACGAGCAGATCGACGAGTGGGCGCGGAAGATCCACGACTGGGACCGCGACACCTACGTCTACTTCGACAACACCATGCACGGCGCCGCACCGCGCAACGCGTTGAGCCTCATGGCCCGGTCCACGTCTCCAGCGCGGCGGTGAGGGTCTCCGGGTCCGCCACCCACGCGACGTGACCGTCCGGCCGGATGAGCATCCCGCCGAAGTCCGGGACGAGCACCGGCCGTCCGGGACGCAGCAGCTCCGCGACCGTCGTGGACGTGCCGTCGACCACCACCGGGAGGTTCGGCGCGAGCTTGCCGAGCAACGGGTGGTCGCCGGGGATGCGCGGGTCGTACCGGGTGTCGACGCCGGTGACGAGCTCGGCGAGCTGTTGGCCGGCCAGGTCCGCGAGCAGGTCCCGCACCGGCGCGAGCTCTTCGCGTCCCAGCAACGACTGTGCGCGCGTCGTCCGCAACACGCGTGCTCCCACCGGATGCCGTTCGTCGTGGTACGTCTGCAGAAGGCCCTCGGGAGCCCGGCCGCGCACGGTCGCGGCCAGCTTCCAGCCGAGGTTCATCGCGTCCGCCAGCGCCACGTTGACGCCGACCGCCCCCGCCGGCGGGTGGACGTGCGCGGCGTCGCCCGCCAGTACCACCCTGCCGTGGACGTACCGCTCCGCCTACCGCGCGGCGTCGGAGAACCTGCTGAGCCACAACGGTTTCCCCAGCGGCACCTCCCGGCCGAACCGGGAGTTCACCAGCTCCCGGACGTACTCGATCGTGACGGGACCGGGCCGCGGCTCCGGCTCTTCCAGCACGATCCGCACGTACCCCGGCCGCGGCAGCACGAACACCTCACCGGTCGCGAGCGCGTCGTAGTCGGCCTCGACGTCCGCGACCAGCCCGTACGAAGTCGCGTCCACACCGGGAAAAGCGATCCCGGCGCGCTTGCGGACGTGGCTGCGGCTGCCATCGCACCCGACCAGGTACGAGACGCGGCGCCGCTCGTCCCCCACGAGGACGTCGACGCCGTCCTGGTCCTGTGCGAAGTCGACGACCTCGCACCCCCAGCGGACCCGCACGCCGAGTTCCGCGAGCCACTCCTCCAGCAGTTCCTCGACCCGGTTCTGCGCGATGCCGAGCGTGTACGGGTGATCGGTGTCCATAGTGGACAGATCGAGAAACACCCCCGGCAGGAACATCCCGTACGGCACAACGGGTCCCTCGGCGAGGAACCGCTCGGCGAGCCCGCGCCGGTCGAGGATCTCCAGGCTGCGCGCGGACAGCGTGAACCCGCGGGGGTGCGACGACCGGCGCGCGGCCGCGTCGACGATCGTGACCTCCACGCCGGCCAGCGCGAGCTCGGCCGCCACCATCAGCCCGGCCGGTCCCGCACCGGCCACCAGCACGCTCATCGCCCCTCCTCCGGCCACGCGAGCCCACCGGCCTCGATCTCGCCGGCGACCTCCTCCACCCACGCCAGTTCCGCCTCGGTCATCCGGGCCGCGTACTCGGCCTCGATCACGAACAACCGCGGCACCTCCCCGAGCGCCGCGGCGTGCGAGCGGCGGATCTCCTCCACCGACGCCCGCAGCCGGTCCGCCCTCTCCCGCAACGCCTCCACCGCGCCGGCAGGTCCGAGCGCGCCGAGGTAGCTGACCGCGGACAGGAACTTCGGGAACTCCGCCTGCGGCTCGCGCACCAGCCGGTCGACCCAGCGGGTGAACTCCTCCTGCCCCGCCGCGGTGAGCCCGTAGATCGTCCGCTCCGGACGCGCACCCACCTTCACCGTCTCGCGCGCCTCGATCCATCCCTCACGCACGAGCGCGCGCACCACGTCGTACAGCGATCCCGTCGTCACCTTGAAGGCGCGGTCCATCCCACGATCGCGCAACGTCGCGGCCATCGCATGCGGGTGCAAGGGCGACTCCAGCAACAACCCCAGCACCGCCATCCCCAGCGGATTCTTCATCACTCGGCTCCGATCGCTCGGATCCGAGTATTTGAGGTACGGCCCTGCTCGTCAACTAGCCTGCTCGGATATGAGAACGATTCGCGTCTTGGCTCCCCTGCTCCTGGCCGCGAGTGTCGTGGCTCCCGCGCAAGCCCATGCGGAGGAGGCGACCTGGACCGGCCCCTTGAGCACCCGAGGCCGGTGGGTGGTCGACGCCCACGGCGACCGCTTCAAGCTCAAGTCCGGCAACTGGCACGGTGCGAGCGGCACCTGGACCGGTTCCGGTGACATCACCGACCCCGCCACCCACCACGCCGGCGAGAAGGCCGACCAGGTTCCCCTGGGCCTCGACCGCGCGACGACGGCCACGATCATCAGCGGCTTCCGGGAGATCGGCGTCAACAGCGTCCGGTTGCCGTTCTCCAACCAGATGATCAAGGACACCACCCCGGTCACCGGGTTGAAGGACGCACACCTCAACGGCAAGCGCCCGCTGGAGGTCTACGACGCCGTCGTGGCGGAACTGACGCGCAACGGCCTCGCCGTCATCCTCAACAACCACACCACCACCTCGCGCTGGTGCTGCGGCGTCGACGGCAACGAGCGGTGGAACACCAGCCAGAGCACCGACCAGTGGATCACCGACTGGGCGTTCATGGCCGACCGCTACAAGTCGAACAAGCGCGTGGTCGGCGCCGACCTGTACAACGAGGTGCGCCGCACCGTCTGGGACGACCCGAACTGGGGCCGGGGCAACGACCACGACTGGCACAAGGCGTCCCAGCAGGCCGCCGACCGCATTCAGCGGACCGCGCCGGACCTGCTGGTCATCGTCGAGGGCATCAACTGGACCGGCATTCCCGTCGACGGCTTCGCGCACGGGCGGCCGACGCTGGAACCGGCGCGCTTCCTCAGCCACACGCTCGCCAACCCCGGCAAACTCGTGTACTCGGCCCACTTCTACGGCTACACCGGGCCGAACCACAGCGGTGCCACGGGAATCGGCGAGACGAGCGACCCGCGCTACCAGGACCTGACGCCCCAGCAGCTCACGGACGTCCTCCAACGCCAGGCCTTCTTCATCACCGAGGCGCAGAAGCACTTCACCGCGCCGTTGTGGGTCAGCGAGTTCGGCGTCGGCGGCATCGACGAGTCGAACCAGAAGGCGCGCGACTGGTTCGAGCGCTTCGTCGACCAGCTGATCGCCAACGACACCGACTTCGCCTACTGGCCGCTCGTCGGCTTCCACACCAACCGCTCCGGCAACAGCTGGGCGTTGCTGCGCTGGGACGCCGCCGGGAACCGCGTCGGCGTCAACGACGGTGACGACTGGCGGGCCGGCGCGTGGAACCGCCTGATCTCCGCACCGGGCCGCACCGGTCAGGTCCCGCACGAGACCCGGTGGAACATGCTCCTCAAGGAGTCGTGCCCGCAGAACGAGAAGCTCGTCGGCATCAGCCACACGGGCAACCGCGGGCTGTGCGTCAGCGGTCCGCAGTGGAGCGGCGCCACGAGGGTCACCAACGAACAGCACGTGACCCACGACTGGGCCTCCGGCTACACGAAGCTCCAGTGCCCCAGCGGAAACGCCGCAGTGGGGTACGCGAGCTTCACGCTGGTCTGCGCGCCCGTCGCGACGGGAACCAGCACGCGGGTCCTGTGGTTCGACCGGGGTGACAACCGGCCGGACCAGGGCGGCGACTGGGCCAACGGGCACTACAAGGGCCAATGCGCGCAGGACGAGCACATCGCCGGCGTCGCCTACAACTGGCGCAGGACGCCGGACGCGTTGCTCTGCCGGAAGTGAACCCCGAAGTGCTCCAGGAGGGCGGCCGCGGGATCGTCGACGTCAGTCGAGGTCTTGCGGCCGTTCTCCGTCACCACGAGCTTCGCACCGGCCACGGTGATCCGCCCGTCCGGCAGCGCGCGGGTGGCCATCGGCCCCTTGCGGAAGTGCGACTCCGGCGCGGTCTGCTGCCACCAGCAGGCCGGTACGAACTCCGCCAGCTCACGGGGCCTGCGTTCGAGCCGGTACGCGGGTGAACCGTCGTGCAGCACGTCCACGTCGTCGCCGTGGTCGCGCAGCCGGAACACACCGCACGGGTCCTGCTGGTCCTCCCGCGACGTCCACGACAGCGGGTGCAGCGAGAACGACCCGAACCCGACGTCCGCCAGCCACTCACCGTCCACGAGCAACGCCATGTGGTCGAACGGCGGCCCGAGGCGCTGCTCCTCGCCGTACACCCGCGCCGCGAGCAGGTCCACCTCGTACCCCAGGTCCCGCAACAACTCCGCGAACAACCCGTTGAGCTCGTAGCAGAACCCGCCCCGCCGCCGTTCGACGATCTTGTCGTGCAGCCACGGGACCTCCAGCACGATCCGGGTGTCCATGTGGGTGTCGAGGTTCTCGAACGGGACACTCAGCAGATGCCGTTCGTGCAGCTCGGCCAACGACGACGTGCGCGAGGCACCGATGCGCTGTAGGTAGGTGTCCACCGTGCCACGATAGCCACATGGGTGAGGTCAGGATCGGCACTTCGGGATGGGTGTACCCGCCCTGGCGCGGCAAGTTCTACCCCGAGGGGCTCACGCAGAAGCGCGAGCTGTCCTACCTGAGCCGGCAACTCGGCTCGGTCGAGATCAACGGCTCGTTCTACTCGCTGCAACGCCCGTCGAGCTACGAGAGGTGGGCGGCGGAGACGCCGGACGACTTCGTCTTCGCGGTCAAGGGCAGCCGCTTCATCACGCACATGAAGCGCCTCAAGGACGGCGACGAGCTGCTTTCGAACTACCTGGCGTCCGGCGTGCTCGCCCTGGGCCCGAAGCTCGGCCCGATCCTCTGGCAGCTCCCGCCCACGCTGAAGTACGACCCGGAGCTGCTCACCGGCTTCTTCGAGCACCTGCCCCGCACCACCACCGAGGCCGCGAAGATCGCCGAGCGCCACGACCACCGCGTCGACCCGGCCCACACCACCACGGACGCCGAACGGCCGATGCGCCACGCCCTCGAGATCCGCCACGACAGCTACCGGACACCGGAGTTCCTCGACCTGCTCAAGCGCCACGACATCGCGCTCGTGGTCGCGGACGCCGCCGGCAAGTACCCGCTGATCGAAGAGGTCACCAGCGACTTCGTCTACGTGCGCCTGCACGGGCACGACGAGCTCTACGTCAGCGGCTACACCGACGAGGGCCTCGACATGTGGGCGGAGAAGGTCCGCGGCTGGGCGGAGCAGGGCGACGTGTTCGTCTACTTCGACAACGACGCGAAGGCCTACGCCCCGCGCGACGCGAAGGCGCTCCAAGATCGTCTGGCCGAGTGAGCCGAATGGCCGCACACTCGTCGCGACGGAGGTGCGCCCATGCCGACGAAGAGCCTTATCGCCGCCCTGGTGGTCACCGCGGGCGCGGTCGCCTCCAGTGGGATCGCCGTGGCGCAGAGTGACAAGTCCTGCGACAAGGGCGAGTTCTGCGTGTGGGCCGGACCGGACTACACGGGAGCCGTGCAGCGCCTCGACCTGGAGTCCGCGAACCCGGACGAGTGCATCCCGCTGAGCGTCGTCGGCAGGTCCTTCGTCAACCGCCTGAGCAGGGACGCGACCGTCTACCAGCGCGAGACCTGCTCGACGGAGGCCGAGTTCACCACCTACCCCAAGCACGGCACCTACGTGCCGGACGCCTACTTCGTGGTCAGGGCCTTGCAGGTGTGGGGGCCATAACGACGGCGAACTACTTCGGTCACACTAGGTAACACCACTCGATCGTGTGAGTACTCGCCAGTAGGTCACTTTTGCTGCCTAGGTTGCCGCCCTATCGAGTGGTGGCAGCTGGAGGAAATGTGACCGTGGCGGGTGAAGCCGGGTTACTCGAACTGATGGCCGGGCGACTGGCCGAAGACGATCTCAGCCCACGAGCGGCCGACCTGGTGCTCGCGGCGTGCCTGGGCGAAGCGGCGCTGGAGCGCGCGCTCGCCGGCGCGCCCGCCCGCCACGACGCCCCGCGAGAACCGGTGGACTGCCCCGGCCAGGGGATCTTCGTGTCGGAGATCCGGGTGCGCGGGTTCCGGGGCATCGGTCCCGAGGCGCGCCTGCCGCTGGCGCCGGGGCCGGGACTGACCGTCGTCACCGGCCGCAACGGCTCGGGCAAGTCGAGCTTCGCCGAAGCCGCGGAACTGGCGCTGACCGGCCACAACGCCCGCTGGACCCGCGCGCGGCACGACGTGTGGCGGCAGGGCTGGCGCAACCTGCACCACCGGGACACCGCCGTCGAGCTGGAGCTCGTGCAGGCAGCGCTGCCGGACCGGACGACGATCCGAAGACGCTGGGCGCCCGAGGACGAGCTGTCCCAGGGCGAGTGGACGCAGGACGGCGAACCGTTCGACGAGCACAGGTGGCGCGACGCGCTGGAGACCTACCGGCCGTTCCTGCCCTACAGCGAGCTGGGCACCGTTCTCGACGCCCAGCCGGAGGACCTCTACGAGGCGTTGCACCGCCTCCTCGGGCTGGAGGCGATCACCGAGGCGCAGCAGTCCCTCGCCGAGCACCGCAAACACCTCGCCGAGGTCGTCGCCCGCCCCCACGACCGGCGGGAACGGGTGCGCGCGGAGCTGGCGGCGGCACCGGACGACCGCGCCCGCCGCGCCGCGGAGCTGCTCGGCAGCGACTCCCCCGACCTCGACGCGATCGCGGACCTCGCGCTCGGCGCCGGCGTCGGCGGCGGGACGGGCCTGCTACACCGGGTCGTGGACTTGGTGCTGCCGCCCGGCGACGAGGTCGACCGGTGCCGCGAGCAGCTCGACCAGGCGCTCGGCGCGGTCACCGCGGTGGCGACGGACAACGCGCAGGACTCGTTGCGGTGCAGCGAGATCCTGCGGCTCGCGATCCAGCTCCAGGAGTCCGGCGGCGACGAGTCGTGCCCGGTGTGCGGGCTGGGCCGGCTCGACGGCCTGTGGCTCGCCAGGGCCGGGGAACGCGCCGAGCACCTCGCCAAGGCCGCCGGGGAGCTGCACGAGGCCGCGGACCGGCTGGACGTGGCGGTCGCCGCCGCGCGGGCGCTGTGCCAGCCGGCGCCGGAGGTGCTGCTGGAGACGCAGGACGTGCTCGACACCACGACCGCGCTGCAGGCGTGGCAGGCCTGGCAGGACTGCGCCTCGATCGACGACCCGGTGCGGCTGCGCCGGGAGCTGTTCGACCGCTTCGCCGAGCTGGCCGCGGCGGTGGACCAGCTGAAGTCCGTGGCGCGCGAGCAGATCGACCGGCTCGACCTCATGTGGCGGCCGATGGCGATCGCGTTGTTCGAGTGGCATTCCCAGGCGCAGCAGGCGCTCGCGGACGCCGAGGTGCTCGCGGACGTGACCGAGGCGGAGAACTGGATCCGCGGGACCGCGGCGACGCTGCGGTCCGAGCGCATCGCGCCGTTCGCGAAGGAGTCGCAGCGGATCTGGCAGCGGTTGCGGCAGCAGAGCAACGTCGAGTTCGGCGCGGTGCGGCTCGGCGGCACCCGCAACGTCGAGCTGGACGTGTCGGTCGACGGCGTCTCGAACTCGGCGCTCGCGGTGATGAGCCAGGGCGAGCTGCACTCGCTGGGCCTCGCGCTGTTCCTGCCGCGCGCGATGGTGGACGAGAGCCCGTTCCGGTTCGTGGTGGTCGACGACCCCGTGCAGGCGATGGACCCGTCCAAGGTGGACGGTCTCGCGCAGGTGCTCGCGGACGTCGCGCTGACGCGCCAGGTCGTGGTCTTCACGCACGACGAACGACTCGTGGAGGCGTTGCGGCGCTTGCGGTTGGCCGCGACGGTCCGGGAGGTCTGCCGCGGTGAGGGCTCCGTCGTGCGGGTGCGGACGTCCGACGACCCGGTCGGCCGGTGCCTCGACGACGCCCGCGCGGTGCGGGGTGACGAGGACCTGCCGGAGGCGTTGCGGGCCGAGCTGGTGGCGTCGTGCTGCCGGGCGGCGCTGGAAGCGGCCTCGCACGCCCGGTTCCGGCGCGAGCGGCTCGGCCGCGGCACGCCGCACGCCGAGGTCGAACGCGCGCTGGAGTGCGCGCTGACGACCAGGCAGAAGATCGCGCTGGCCGTGTTCGACGACCTCTCCGCGACGGCGGAGCTGGTGCCGCACCTGGAGGACGTCGTGGGCGGCTGGGCGGTCGAGCTGCTGCGGGCGTGCCGGGTCGGCGGTGACTGCGGCGACCTCGACGTGCTGATCCGCGACACCGAGCTGCTGGCGGGGTGGTTGCAGCGATGAGCCTCCCCTCGGACGTGCGGGACCGGCTGACCTGCGTGGCGGGCCTGCTGGCGCGCCCGGAGCAGCTCGACGGCGTGCGGATCCGGTGCTGCGCCGAGCTGCTGCGCACCGCGGTGGAACGGTCCGTCGCCGGCGCTTGCGGCGCGGAGAACACCGACCGGCCGGTGCACGCCCTGCTGATCAGCCTGCCGTCCCACGTGGACGCCGACGTGGCGCACGACGCCTCCCAGCTGTGGCACGCGCTGAGCCGCGCGATCCGGCACCACGGCTACGAGCTGAGCCCGACCGTCGCGGAGCTGCGCGGCTGGCACGCCGACACCGCGGCCGTCGCCGCGGCCCTGCGACCGACCCTGACCCTGTCCGGCACCATCGACCTCACCTGAAGGCACCGGTGAAACTGCTGCTGTTCGCGGACCTGCACCTGGACGCGCGCTTCCCGAGTGACGGTCCCGCGCGGCGCCGGGCGTTGCGCGACGCGCTGGGCCGCATCGTCGACCTCGCGCAGGAGTCGGACGCCGACGCGGTGCTGTGCGCCGGCGACCTCTACGAGCAGGACCGCTGCTCCCCTGCGACGGCCGCGTTCCTGCGGTCGGCGTTCGACTGCTCGCTGCCGGTGTTCCTGGCGCCGGGCAACGACGACCGGTACGGGCCGCAGTCGGTCTACCGGCAGGTCGACTGGACGCCGAACGTGCACGTGTTCTCCGCCGAGGCGCTGACGCCCGTGGAGCTGACCGACGGCGTCACGCTGTGGGGTGCCGCGAACGTCGGTCCCGGCCCGGCGCGCGACCTCCTCGACGGCTTCGCGGTGAACCGGGGCGGGGTGAACCTGGCCCTGTACCACGGTTCCGCACCGGCGGACGTCGCGATCACCGGCCTGGACCACGCGTTCCTGGGACACGTGCACACACCGGAGCACGCCGGCCGCCACACCTACCCCGGCAACCCGGCCCCGCTGACGCCCGGCGAGACCGGCGAGCGCGGAGCCGTCCTGTGCACGGTGTACGACGACGGCACGGTGTCGCGCGAGGTGTTCGACGTGTCTCGGTCATTGGGCTGGCGGGAGTCGGAAGCGGCGTTGTCGTTGCCGGACCTGAACTCCCTCACGGCGGAGCGGACCGTGCGCGGTCAGTTCGTGCGCGACGTGCTCGCGGACACTTCCTTGGACCCGGCGGTGCGCGACCGCGTGCTGTCCGCCGGCTTGCGGGCGTTGGAGGAGCGATGAGGATCGAATCCGTTACCGCGCACGCGTTCGGGCCGCTGCACGACCGGACGTTGCCCCTCGCCCCGGGACTGACGGTGGTGGCGGGCCTGAACGAGTCCGCGAAGTCGTCGTGGCACGCCGCCATCCACGCCGCGTTGTGCGGTGAACCGTCGTCGCGGCACCGCCCGTGGCACGGCGAGTCCTGGCGGGTGAAGGCGGTGGTGTCGCTCGCCTCCGGCGAGGTCGTGTCCGTGGACCGCGACCTGACCGACGACTCGGCGCCGGACCTCTCGCGCCGGATCGGGCTGGACCGCGCCTCGTTCGCCGCCACCGCCTGCGTGGACCAGGCACAGCTGCTGGCGGTCCTGGACGTGGCCGGCGGCCTGCAGGACCACCTGCGCCGGGCCGCCGCCACCGCGGGCACCGACGGCACGGTGGAGCAGGCGTTGCAGCGCCTCACCCCACCGGCCGACGCGGTCCGCGACGCCCGCAACCGCTTGCGCGAGGCCGAGACCGACCTCGCCGTGGCCCGCCGCGAACACGCCCGCTACCTGGACCTGGGCGCACGCGCCCGGCTGGCCGCCGCGGCCGAGGCCCGTCTCGCCGTGCAGGAGCACGCAGCGTCGCTCGAAGCGCTGTCCGCTCGCGTGGCACGGCTGACGGAGCTGAAGGAGCGCTTCGGCGACTCCGCCCCGTCCGGCCTCGCCGCGCAGGAGGAGCTCACCCACCTGGTCAACCGCGCGCTGGCCGCGTGGCGCGCCGCACCGACCCCGCGCGTGCTGACCGGCCCGTCGGCGTCGGCGCTGCGCGGCGAACTGGAAGCCCTGCCGGACTTCCCCGTCGGCGAGACCGCGGTGGACGACGAGCTGAGAGTGGTGGCAACGGCGTACGAGACCGCGTCCGCCATCGCCGCGGCGCACGACGAACGCCGCCCAGCGCCCGCGACGTCCGCCGAACCGTCGGTGCTGCGCGGCCTGGCCACCCGCCTGGACCCGGCCGCGGGCGCCCGCCTGACCACCGCCTCGATCGAGGTGGACACCGCCCGCCGGCAGCAGGACGAAGCCGCCGCCACCGCGGCCCGAGCGCGGGTGGAAGCCGACGTGGCGGCGGCGCACGTGCAGGAGATCGCGCCGCCGAACCCGTGGCTGCGCTCGGCACTGCTGGCCCTGAGCTGCCTCACGACGCTGGTGGGCCTGCTCCTCTTCCTGGCCGGCCAGCTGCTGCCCGCCGTCGGCGTCCTGCTGGCGGCGGTCGTGGCGGGCTTCGTCGGCGCTCTCGGCCGCGACAACGCCCCCGCCCGCGAGGCCGCCGTCACCTTCGCCGCCGACCGCGCCGCGGACGCCACGAGAGCCAGGGCCCGGCTGTTCGCGGCGGACCGCCGGCTGGCCGAGGCCGAGGGCCAGCGCGCCGTGGCGCTGGAGGCCGTCCGCGTCCACGACGCCGCCGCCGCGGAGTGCGCCTCGCTGTCCGTTCCGCCCGACCGCGAGACGTTGTGGCGCCTGGCCAACCGCGCCGCCTGGGAAGCCGGCCACGCGGACCTGCTCTGCGAGGTGGCGCGCACCGAGAAGGCCGTCCGGGTGGAACTGGCGGCCCGCGGCAGGACCGACCCCGGCATGCCGCTGCCGGACCTGCTCGTGGACTACGAGACGGACTGCAAGGTTCGCGCCCGCCAGGCGCTGCTGGCCGCCCGACGCCCCCTGCTGGCCCAAGCCCTCTCCGACCGCCTGCTGGCCGAGGCCACCGTCGCCGAGGCCGCCGCCGCTCGGGCGCGGGCCGTCGACCTCCTGCGCGAGGCGGTGACCGCGATCGGCGGCACCGGCGAACGCCCGGAAGACCTGCTGCGCGCGATCGCCGAGTGGCAACGCGGCTGGGACCGCCTGCTGCGCGAGGCGGAGGACGAGCGCAACGCGTGGGCCGAACTGCAGACCCTGCAGGCCGCAGGCACGTTGGACGACCTGGAGGCCACGCTCTCCGCGGCGCAGACCCACCACGCGACGCTGCTGGAGGCCGCCTCCCGCCACACCGCCTGCGGCCCGGTGGACCCGGCACTGGCCGCGTCCCGCGACGCACTGGCCGCCACCGTCGCCGAACTGTCGCGCTGCCTGCCCAGCGTCCCGGACGCGGAGGAGGCCGTGCAGGCCGCCGCCGCGGCCCTGGCCGAGGTGACCGCCGAGGCCGAGGCCGTCGACCTGGCGTCGAGGTACCTGACCGCCGCCCGTGAGAAGGTGCACAGCACCATCGCTCCGGCGCTGGAAGACACCCTCCGGACGTGGCTGCCTCTCGTGACCGATGGCCGCTATGTGGACGCTGCCGTGGACCCGGTGTCTTTGACCGTGCGGGTGTGCGCCTCCTCCGATACGTGGCACCAGGCTTCGCGGTTGTCGCTGGGGACCGCCGAGCAGGTTTACCTGCTGCTGCGTGTTGCGCTTGCTCAGCACCTCGCCACCGAATCCTGTCCGTTGTTGTTGGACGACGTCACCGTGCAGGCCGACGATGCGCGGACTCGGGCGGTGCTGGACCTGCTGCTGCGGTTGTCGGGAGATCGGCAGATCGTCCTGTTCGCCCAGGAGACCGCCGTGGTGGAGTGGGCACGGGAGCGGCTGGGTGAGCGGGACGTGCTACACCTGCTCACGCCGGTGGCGGCGTGAGCAGGCCAGCGGGCGGCTTCACCCGCCCCCGTTCCCGGTTCGCCTTCGTAGGCCTTCGGCAGCCGGCCTCGCTCGGGCATGAGTGCCAGGAGCTCCCGTCGACGAACAAGGCGATCTTCGTCCGGGAACCTCACCCCACGCCGGGTGCAGCGCCCGGCGAACCGCCGGCTCCGGCACGGCGGGGCCCCACGCATCACCTTGAAGGTCGCTCCAGAGGCGCTGGGCCCGGGCCGACGTAGCGGTACACGCCCGCAGTGTCCCGGAGTTGCCGTGTCCCGGAATGCGGTGTCCCGGAATTGTCAGACCCCGTCGCTACCGTCGGTCCCATGACCAACGCCGCATTCCGCAAGCTCACCCCCACCACCGGCGAGCGGCTCGCCGAGCTGGGCCTGCGCCTTTCCGTCCTGGACCGCGCGGTCGCCGCCGGCATCGACGCCCGCGCCGCCTCGCCACCGTTCGGGCCCACCAACGCGGCGGGGCTGCTCGACTGGATCCACCGGGTCGGCACCCTCCGCCAGCTCCTCGCCGACGAGGGCTGGCAGCGGCTCGACCACTGGAACGCCGGCCTGAGCCGGCACCCGTCACGGCCGATCCTGCTGGGCACCCTCCAGGGCAACAGGGCCACGGGCTCGCCGGAAGCGCCGTTGCGCAGCGACTACGCGAAGGGGCCCGCCATCGCGGCGATGATGCGCGACAACGACCACGACCAGTTCGCGCTGTTCGAGAACATGCGCAGCGAGGGGCTGAAGCTGTGGTTCCTCGTCACGTACCCGATGCAGCTCAAGGACCGGCTCGTGGTGCTGCGGGAGGTGTCGCAGCCGGAGCCCACCCCGCAAAACCAGGTGATCGAGCGGTGGGCGCACCGGATCCCACTGCCGTCGATGGAGTTCCCGCAGCTCAAAGGCCCCACTGCGGACGGTCCGGAGGAGGTGGACTTCCCGGTCGCCCTGCGTCGCTGACGACGAGGGGCGGAAAGCGCGGAGGCGAGCAGTCCCACCCCGCCTGGCATCGCGGCGCGGCAGCGGTGAGAATGACCGGATCATGCTCACGCCCTCGCGACTCACGCTCGCCCGCACCCGGCGCGGACTCAGCGCAGCCGAGCTGGCGCGCAAGGCGGGGGTGCAGGCGCGGGCCATCGGTGAGTACGAGCGCGGGCTGCGCAGTCCCCAGCCCGCCACCGTCGAGTCGCTGGCCGGGGCGCTCGGGTTCCCGGCTGCCTTCCTGACCGCGCCGGAACCGCCGAGGCCCCAGCTCGTGCCGCGGCACGCGCCGGAGAAGGTGCAGGCCACCGCGGCGGCTCAGCTGGCGATCGAGTTCAACGGCTGGCTGGAACGCCTGTTCGTGCTGCCGCAGCCCGACCTGCCGCCACCCAGGACGTCACCGGGTAAGACGCGCCAGGGCTGGCGGCTCGACCTGGGACCGGCGCCGAACATGGTGCAGTTGCTGGAGTCGCACGGCGTGCGGGTGTTCTCGCTGCCGGTGGACTGCGCCGAGCAAGCGGCGTTCTCGTGCTGGCACAACGGGACCCCGTACGTCTTCCTGAACCCGACGGCCACGCCGGAGCAGGCGAGGTTCGACGCGGCCGTTCAACTTGCCGTCCTGGTCGGACACGACGAACCGCACGGGTTCGCCGCCGAGTTCCTCATGCCGCAGAAGCAGCTGCACGGTACTGATCACCGGCATTGGCACGTGGCCAGGGAGCAGTTCGCGCTGAAGGCGAACCTGGACAGCCCCGCGCCGGGCGGGATGACCCGCCGGGAGACCTCCCGGCTGCTCACCAAGGTGTTCAAGGTCCTCCGCGAGAACGGCACGACACCGCTGCACGTGGCCAAGGAGCTCAACCTGGGCCTGGAGGAGCTCAACGGGCTGGTGTTCGGCCTCGTGCTGACCGCCCTGCCGGGCGGCGGCGAACCGGGCCCCCGAGGACGCGCGCGCCTCACCCTGGTCCACTGATCCGGCCTGGAGCACTGACGCTGCTGTCCCCGCGTCCTGCTGTCCGCGGCCCTGTGGATGGCCTTCGGCGGCATTTCCTGCGGCACCGCACGGGCATGGGCTTCTCCGGCACCACGCGGAAGCTCGCCGAAGAGAAACCGCGGCCGCCGTTGGCCCGACGACCCTGATTCGCGTCACCGTCCGATTACCGATCGCAATTTGCAGTCCATTTTGTAGCCCGAACGGGCGATTTCTGAAACGCATCGTCCGGCATGTCCGACACTGAGAGTGACGGGACGCCGAGTCGTGAGGACACCCCATGACGATGCAGCAACGAACCGAACCTTCGCCCGCCGCAGTCTTGATCTCCGTCGCCGTGCTCGCGCTGGTTCTGACCGTTGCTTTCGGCCCGCTGGGCTTCGTCATCGGTCTCGCGTTGTTCGCGTTGATGTTCGCCGGTGCGAAGCACAGAACGCCCGAACAGTTCACTCCGGTGCGCATCCGCTCTCGTCTCCGCCGGCTGTCCACGGCGGGCCGGGTCGCCGTCGTCGGCGAATCACAGCACCAGGACGCCATCGCCGAGATCGCGAGGCACTCGACGGTTCCCCTGCTCGAGGAGGGCGTGCCCGCGACGGCGGTGCTGGTGCCGGAGCCCACCGACCGGCACGACCGGCACGACCGCCGGGCCGTGCGGGTCGACCTGCTGCGCGCCGACGGCTCCGCGGTCACCGCCGGCTACCTGCGCGGCGACCAGGTTGCCGACTACCGGCCGCTCCTGCTCGAACTGGCCGAGCGCGGCGAGGTCGGTTCGTGCCCGGCCCGCATCATGGGCGCCGAGCAGGGCCATTACGGCGTACACCTGCACCTCGGCGCCCCTCGACTGCTGATGCTCGACCACGAGGCCCTCGGCACGGCGTCGACAATGCCCGCCGAGCAGCAGGTCACCGTCACGAGCGAAGAAGCGCATCAGCACGTGCTGCACCGCGTGGTGGACGGCCGCACGCCCGTCCACGTCATCGCCGAACTGAGGGAGTCCCGCATCACCAACGGGACTCACACGGGCGAACGCACTCTCGAGGTGCTGCTCGAAGGCGAAAGCGTCGGCCAGCTCAACTACGCGATGGGATTGCGCTATTACGACATCGCGCAAGAGTGGAGCGCCTACACGGGACGTGCGCTCTGCGAAGCGGTCATCACCAACAAGGGCACGCGCGGCCTTCAGGCGAACTTGCTGCTGCCCAGGTAGTCCGCGAACGTCCTCGGTTCCCGGCCGAGAACCCGCTGCACGCCGTCGGACAGGTGCGCCTCGGCTCCGGTGCGGATGCGCACTAGCAACTTAGTGACCAGGTCGGCGATCTCGTCCGGGTAGCCGAGCCCGCGCAACGAGGCGGAGAACTCGTCGGGGCTGATGTCGCGGTAGGCGACGGGGGTGCCGGTGACCGCGACGATCCGGGCCAGCATCTCGGCGAACGACAGCGATTCCGGTCCGCTCAGGTCGTAGGTCCGGCCGGCGTGGCCCGGACGGGTCAGCGCGGCGACGGCGACCTCGGCGATGTCGGCCACGTCGATGAACGGGTGGACGCCCTGACCGGCGGGCACGGCGAGTTCGCCCTGCCGCACGGGAGCCGCGAACAGGTCCTCGTCGAAGTTCTGCATGAACCAGGTCGGCCGCAGGATCGTCCATTCGACACCCGAGCCCTTGATCGCCGCCTCGGACGGGTCGTCGTCGGGTGCGCCGCGCATGGACAGCAGCACGAGCCGCGTGACACCGGACCGCACGGCCCGCAGCACGAACTCGGCGAGCAGCGCGGGGTTGTCCGGCGGCACCACGTACACGGCGGTGGCACCGGCGAGGGCCGGCTCCCAGGTCTCCGGGGCAGACCAGTCGAACCTCGTGGCCGACGACCGCGACGCCGGGCGGGCCGCGGACCCCAGGAGGTCGGTGACGCGGCGACCGGTCTTGCCGGTGGCACCGAGCACGAGGATGGTGGATGACTTGATTTCGCTCAACGTTGACATGACTCAAGCCAATCAACATTGACACGGACGATCCATGCCCGGACAGCCGCCATCCTTGCTCGTTCGTCCACGTGGTAGTCAGTGGAGCATGAGTGATCGTGACCTCGTGGACCTGAGGGATGCGCTGCGGGAGTTCGCCGCCGCCCGCGACTGGGACACCTACCACACGCCGAAGAACCTGGTGATGGCCTTGTCCGCGGAGGTCGGCGAGCTCACCGACCTCTTCCAGTGGCTCACGCCGGACGAGGCGAAGAACGCGATGGAAGACCCGCAACTGGCCTGGAACGTCCGGGACGAGCTCGCGGACGTGATGCACTACCTGACCAGGCTGGCGGACAAGCTCGGCGTCGACCTCGTCGAGGCCGCGTTCGCCAAGATCGAGCGCAACGAACGCCGGTTCCCCACGGGGGACCTGAAGCCCGTCCCCGTCGAGAAAGGCGAGCTGTGAGTCTGCAGAACGTGCACGTCTTCCACGTGCACCAGAAGGTCACGTTCATGGTCAACCGCTACGAGGTCTTCGTCGACGACAACGGCCGGCCGGGCCGGTTGGTCGGCTTCGCCGAGCAGAAGCGGCTCAAGATCAAGGAGCGGGTCACGATCTACACCGATCCGTCGAAGAACGAGGTGCTGTTCGAGTTCAACGCCCGCAAGGTGATCGACCTGGGCGGCGGCTACGACGTGACCGACGCCGGCGGTCAGCGGATCGGGTTGTTCCGCAAGGACTTCGCCTAGTCGCTGCTGCGGTCGACCTGGCACCTGGAGCAGCCGGGCTGGGGCGCGACGACCGGCGCGGAGCGCACCAAGTGGCTCGCGGGCTTCCGCCGGCTGTGGCAGTGGATCCCGGTCGTGGGAGACGCGCCGTTCCCCATGCGGTATCACTTCGACTTCGTCACGGAGAACGGCGCTCCCGTGTTCAGCGTCGACAAGAAGACCTGGCTCAGGGACCACTACCTGGTCACGATCCAGGATCCTGGCGTCGACCGCCGGCTCGTGATCGCTCAGGCCGTGGCGCTCGACGCGCTGCAGTCCCGCTAGAGGTACGTCAGCAGGAGGAGGATCAGGCACACCAGCAGCACGACGCCGAGCACTGCGGGCAGGAGCGACTGCGAGGACGGCGCGGGCTCGCGGGCGTGCCTGCCCCGCCTCCTGCGCGCTCGCCACCGCAAAGGTGCCTCCCCTGCCCACTGATCGTTCATGGCGATCACGGTAGGGACGAACGACCCGTGCCTGAGCTGCATCACCCGCTCGCCTCGGAGGCGTCACCCGGACGGCCGCTGCCGGGTGATCGGGCACATGCAAAAAGCCCTGCGGGGAGCGCTTGTGGCGCTCAACCCGCAGGGCAAATTATGTTCGGCGGCGACCTACTCTCCCACACCGTAACCAGTGCAGTACCATCGGCGCAGAAGGGCTTAACTACCGGGTTCGGAATGGGACCGGGTGTTTCCCCAACGCTATAACCACCGAAACACTATGGAATTCACAACCCAAACCCCGAACCGCCACAGCGGCAGGGCTCGATCGGTTCTGGTTGTTCTTCCAGAACCGCACAGTGGATGCGTAGCGTCTTCGTAACAAGTCCTCGGCCTATTAGTACCAGTCAGCTCCAACCGTTACCGGTCTTCCACCTCCGGCCTATCAACCCAGTGGTCTAGCTGGGGGCCTTAACTCACGAAGAGTGGGATACCTCAT
>NZ_FOFR01000025.1 GCF_900110955.1 Lentzea xinjiangensis | reverse complement strand
CCCAAGCCGCCCGCCTTCTGGACACCCTCGGCTCCGAGGCCTGACTCGCAGCCCGCCTGTACGTCGGCTGCCCCGCGCATCGGCTGTCCTGTACGTCGGCTGCCCTGCACGTCTCCCCATGCCGTGCCGACTCCAGCCATCGCCGAGTCCAGCCATCGCCGACTCCAGCCATCGCCGACTCCAGCCATCGCCGACTCCAGCCATCGCCGACTCCAGCCATCGCCGACTCCAGCCATCGCCGACTCCAGCCGCCGCCGACTCCGTGCGCCACTGCTCCGCCCGCCGCCGGTCCTGTCTGCCCACATCGCATGGCTTCCCGGGCCGCCCCGATCTACCGCCCCCGCCCGGCGCTCCCCATGACAGCCGCACACCACGACTCGCCCGCCGACCTCTCAGTCCCGCCGACCCCTCCGGCTCTCACCCCTCCAACCACTCACCCCACCCCTCCAACACCCCGCCCCTCAGCAGGCCGCGAAGTCGTCGAGCAACCCCGAAGCCACCTCCACGTCCGGGCTGAGCTGCCGATCCGCCATGTCCGGGTTGAGCTTCGACTCGGCGGCCTCGAAGGCGGCGCGCAGCGCGGGCGTCTCCGGCACGATCCCCCGCAACCGCAGAGCGCGAACGGCCGCCACCACCTCACACGCCAGCACGAGCCGGAACGCGCTCAACGACCGCAGCGCCTGCGACGCGGACTGGAAGGCGAAGCTCGAGTTCTCCTCCTGGCCGCGCGACACCACGGCGTTGCCGATGCTCGCGGGTTCGGCGAGGCTGCGGACCTCGGCCAGCGCCGAGTTGGCGCTGTACTCGAGGATCATCACGCCAGAGCTGCCGCGCACGCCCTCTGCCAGGAACGGGCGCAGGCCCGTGAAGTTCGGCTCCACCAGCGTGGCGAGGCGGGCCGTCGACAGGTGACCGGTGTGCAGCATCGACAGTCGCAGGCGGTCCAGCGCCTGGCCGAGGTACGCGCTGTGGAAGGCGCCGTGGTGGTAGGCGGCGTCGTCCTCCTGGCCGAAGTGGTCGGCGACGATCAGCGGGTTCTCGGCGGCGGCGTTGAACTCGACGTCGAGGACGCGGGCCAGGTCGGTGGCCGCGTCCACGGCCGGGCCGTGGACCTGCGGGAAGCAGCGGTAGCCGAACGGGTCCTGGATGCGGGCCGGCGGGCGGGCCGGTTCGGCCAGCAGGCGGCGCATCTCGGCGGCGACCGCCACCTGGCCGGGGTGGGGGCGGCCCAGGTGGACGCGTTCGTCGTAGGCCTCCACGGCTCCGTCGACGGCGAGGAAGGACAGGGCCGCGACCACGTGGGTGGCCTTCAGCAACTGGTGGGCGTCCTGCCAGGCGAGGCCCGCGATGCCGATGGTGAGGGCGTTGCTGCTGATCAACGCCAGCGCGTCGCCCGAGTCGAGCTCGATCGGCCCTGGCGTCTGCGTGGAGCCGAGCCAGAAGCGCTCGCCCAGCAGCGTCAGGCCGGTTTCGGCCAGTGCGGTCAGGTCGCCGGTGCCGATGGCGCCGTACTCGTGGACGCCGGGGTAGCAGCCCCTGTTCAGGGCGTCGAGCAGCGCGTCGGCCACGGCCCCGCGCACGCCGGCACCACCCGCGAGGAGCTGGTTCAGGCGCACGACCATCATGGCGCGCACCTGTTCCTCGGGGAGCATGCCGCCCAGGCCGCCCGCGTGGCTGCGCAGCAGGCGCAGGCCGTGCTCGGCCCAGCCCTCCGTGCTGACGATCTGGTCGCGGTTCGCGCCGACGCCGGTGGTGCGGCCGTAGACCTGTCGTCGCACCACGAGTCGCTGGCTGGCGCGCCACGACGCGTCGAGGCGGGCGAGTCCGTCGGCGTGCAGTGCCACCGGGGCGTGATACCTCGCGACACGCACCACGTCGTCGGCGCCGAGGGACTGACCGTCCAGCACGACAGGGGAGTCTTCGACCATGGCGCCAATGTGAGCACACGGGGTTCGAGCACATAGGGTTCAGGGGTGCTCGTACTGCATGGCCTGTGCACGACCGACGGCGTTCTTGCGCTGTGGGCCGAGGACTCCGGGCTGCCCGCGCGCAGTGAGAGCACCAGGCGGGACGCGCCCCACCCGTTCGCGGCGACAGCCGAGTCGCTGGCCGGCGCACTCGGGCAGGAAACCCTCAAAACGACCCCGCGGACGCTGCTGCTGCCGTCGTACTCGTCGGGACCGATGGCCTCGCCGGAGCTGGTGCGCGACCCGCTGGCGGCGGGACGGGCGCAGCGCGGCAAGGTGCAGCTGCGGCAGTGGGGGGTGCCCACGGTCCGGTTGACCGGCACGAAACCGGAGCTCGCCGCGGAGGTGCGGCTGAGCGACTCGGCCAGGTTCGTGTTCGACGTGGCGGGGTTCGCCGCCGACCTCGTCGACCGCGGCCGCGTGCTGCCGTCGGTCGCGCCGGACCGGGCCGTCGCGCGGTGGGCGCCGGTGCTCTCGGGCACGGACTCGGCGCGGTTCGCGGCGCTGCAGGCCGCCATGCCGCCCGCCTGCCGGTGCGAGGAGGTCGTCAGCGACCCGGCCGAACTGGTGCGCGCGGCCCTCACGGCCGCGGTCGACGAACAGGTGCGGGACCGGCTGAACGGCGTGGACCTCGCGCCGAAGCGCCGCGGCCGCGCGACGACGGCGGAGTCGTGGCTCGCCGCGCTCACCGGTGAGCCCGCGTTCGACGCGGACCCGGTCGAGCTCTACGAGCTGCGCGAGCGACTCGACCGGTGGCGGGACAGCGCGGGCAACGAAAGCCCGGTGCGCACGTGCTTCCGGCTGCGCTCGCCGGAGCAGCGCGACGCGGACGAGTGGGCGGTGGAGTTCCTGCTGCAGGCCGTCGACGAACCGAGTGTCCTGGTGCCCGCGCACCAGGTGTGGTTCGCGGACGACGGCGTGCTGCGGCGCTGGATCCCGGCGCCGCAGGAACACCTGCTGGCCGATCTCGGACGCGCGAGCAAGCTGCACCCCGACCTCGACGAGGCGTTGCGCGGACCCCACCCGGCCGAGCTGGAGGTCGGGGTGGAGGGCGCCTTCCGGTTCCTGTCGGCGGCGCCCGTGCTGGCGCAGGCCGGGTTCGGCGTGCTGCTGCCGTCGTGGTGGCAGCAGCGGACGAGGCTCGGCCTGAAGCTCGCCACGAAGAGCCGCGGCACGGCCGGAACCGTCGCCAAGGAGAGCGAGATCGGTCTGAAGTCCATCGTGGACTACAAGTGGGAGCTCGCCCTCGGCGAGGACACGCTCACCGACGCCGAGCTCGCCGAGCTGGCCAGGGCCAAGGTGCCGCTGGTGAAGGTGCGCGGCCAGTGGGTGCAGGTCGACCAGAAGCGGCTCGCCGCCGGGCTCGCGTTCCTCCGGCGCGGCGGCGGGCAGATGACCGCCGCCGAGGTGATGCTCCACAGTGGACTGACCGAGGAGGACGAGAGCCTGCCGCTGCCGCTCACCTCGGTCGAGGCGGACGGCTGGCTCGGCGACCTGTTGTCGGGCAAGGCGGACGAGCAGCTCGAGCCGGTCGAGCCGCCGGAGGGCTTCGGCGCCCGGCTGCGCCCGTACCAGCAGCGCGGCCTGGCCTGGCTCGCGTTCCTCGACAAGATCGGCCTGGGCGCCTGCCTGGCGGACGACATGGGCCTGGGCAAGACCGTGCAGCTGCTGGCCCTCGAAGCGCTCAACCGCGCTCACGGCAAGCGACCTCCGACGTTGCTGATCTGCCCGATGTCGGTGGTCGGCAACTGGCAGCGCGAAGCGGCCCGGTTCACCCCGGACCTCTCGGTGCACGTGCACCACGGCGCGGACCGGCTGGACGGCGACGCGTTGCGCGAGGCCGTCGAGAGCCACGACCTCGTGCTCACCACCTACGCGCTCGCCGCCCGCGACGCCGAGGCCCTGGGCGACCTCACCTGGGACCGCGTCGTGCTCGACGAGGCGCAGAACATCAAGAACAGCGCGACCCGCCAGTCCCAGGCCGTGCGCGGGCTCAAGGCACGCCACCGCGTCGCGCTGACCGGCACGCCCGTCGAGAACCGCCTGGCCGAGCTGTGGTCGATCATGGACTTCGCCAACCCCGGCGTCCTCGGCACGATCAACACGTTCCGCGCCCGGTTCGCCGTCCCGGTGGAGCGCCACAACGACCAGGACGCCGCCGCCCGCCTGCGCAAGATCACCAACCCGTTCGTGCTGCGCCGCGTGAAGACCGACCCGCGCATCATCGACGACCTGCCGGACAAGGTCGAGATGCGCCAGCTCTGCAACCTCACCACCGAGCAGGCCTCGCTCTACCAGGCCGTCGTGAACGACATGCTGGAGAAGATCGAGGAAGCCGAGGGCATCGGCCGCAAGGGACTGGTGCTCGCGACCATGTCCAAGCTCAAGCAGGTCTGCAACCACCCGGCGCACTTCCTCGGCGACGGCTCCCGCGTCGCCGGCCGCTCCGGCAAGCTCGCCCGCCTGGAGGAGGTGCTGGAGGAAGTGCTCGCCGAGGGCGACAAGGCGTTGTGCTTCACGCAGTTCACCGAGTTCGGCAGCATGCTCGTGCCCTACCTGGCCGCCCGCTTCGACACCGAGGTGGTGTTCCTGCACGGCGGCACGAACAAGGCCACCCGCGACCGCATGGTCGAACGGTTCCAGGACAGCAAGGGCCCGTCGCTCTTCCTGCTGTCCCTCAAGGCGGGCGGCACCGGTCTCAACCTCACCGCCGCGAACCACGTGATCCACCTGGACCGCTGGTGGAACCCCGCCGTCGAGGACCAGGCGACCGACCGCGCGTTCCGCATCGGCCAGCGCCGCAACGTGCAGGTGCGCAAGTTCGTCTGCATCGGCACCCTCGAAGAACGCATCGACACGATGATCGAGGAGAAGCGCGCACTGGCCCAGCTCGTGGTGGGCGCGGGCGAGAACTGGCTCACCGACCTGTCCACCGCCCAGCTGCGCGACCTGCTGACGCTGTCGGGGGAGGCCGTCGGTGAGTGAGCACTGGTCCGGCGAACGGCCCCGCTACGGCAAGACCATCAAGGTCGACAACGGCCTCAAGGCCAAGAGCAAGCGCGGCGACATCGGCGCCACCTGGTGGTCGCGCCGCTTCATCGAGGTGCTCGAGTCGTTCGGCATGGGCGGCCGCCTGACCCGCGGCCGCACCTACGCCCGCCAGGGCCAGGTGCTCTCGCTCTCGCTGTCCACCAGCATGGTCATCGCCCTGGTGCAGGGCTCGCGCCCCACCCCCTACAAGGTGCGCATCGCGATCAAGGCGTTCACCACCCCGGAGTGGCAGCGCATCGAACACGCCCTGGCCGGCAAGGCCCTGTACGCGGCCAAGCTGCTGGCCGGCGAGATGCCGAGCGACATCGAGACCCTGTTCGCCTCCCTCGGCCTCCAGCTCTTCCCGGCCACGCAGCGCGAGCTGACGATGGACTGCACCTGCCCGGACTGGGAAGTCCCGTGCAAGCACCTGGCCGCGGCCTGCTACCTGCTGGCCGAGTCGTTCGACAACGACCCGTTCGAGATCCTCGCCTGGCGCGGCCGAAGCCGCGAGGACCTGCTCGAACGCCTCCGCACGCTGCGCGGCACCACCCGTGCCGCCGTGGCCAGGGAGGAGGCGCCGCCGCTCATCCGGTGCCTGGACACCTTCTGGCAGAAGCAGACCGCGACGAGCCTCACCCTCGGCGACCCGACCGCCGAGGTGCGCGCGGACGCGGTGCTCGACCAGCTCGACGCCGTGCCCATCAGCGTGGGCCGCTCGAACCTCGTCGACCTGCTGCGACCGGCCTACCTGTCGTTGAAGCGCGACTAGCACAGGTCGCTGACCGGGTTCCGGGGACCGGTCCTCGGGCGGCTGTCAGGGGCGGTGCCACACCTGGATGTGGGTCGCCTTCCGGCACGGGTGCGACGGCGTTCGGTCGTGCTTCGTCGCGACTCCTGTCGGAGTCTGAAGTGATTGGCGACCTCTTTGTGAGTACCAGCGGGGGCGGCTGCAGCACAGGCTGCTTGGCTGCGGGGCTGATTCCCTCGTGTCGCGGTGGTCGCGTGTCGCGCGGACCCGTTGGTTGCGCCGTGGTCCCGGCGCGGCGATGGCGCGGGAGGGCGGTGCGGCTCGGGTCTGCGGACCTGTGGTGGAACGGGCAAGGACCGCCCCCACCCCGACGCGGGTCAGTGGGCGAGTTCAGCCTTGGAGCGGTTGGCCAGGACGGTCACGCCGGCGCCGGCGATGCCCACGAGGATGGTCGCCGTCAGTGAGAGGTGCTGCCCGCGCGGGACCACCAGGCGGCCCAGGCCGCCGATGGCGGCTCCGAAGAGCAGTGCGCTGCTCCAGGGGCCTGCCGAACCGGGGTGTGGCGGATCAGGTCTTCCCCTGACCGGTCCCCGAGCTCGCCCCCAGCAGGATCGCGGCCGTCGGCGAGAGTTCGCGGCCGGGGACGTCCGGGTCGCAGCCCACCCTGGCGAGGCGGGCGCGGATGGCGGTGGCGGAGCGTTGCATGGAGTCGGCCAGGGACTTGATGAGCTTCGGCGCGCTGTCCTCGGACGGGGTGAGCCAGGCGGTGCGCAGTTCGGTGTCGAGGGACTCGGTCCAGGGCTGGTTGGCGTTCGCGTGGCGGGACGGGCGGGTGCGCAGGCGGGTGTGGGCGCCGAGGACGCGGGACAGGAGTCTGCCGACCGTGGCGGCGCCCTCGACCGGCATCCGAAGCCGGCCGTCCGCGATCACCTCGCCCGAGTCGAGCGATCCCAGCAGGTCCAGCACCAGGGAGTCGCCGGAGTCCGTCGTCGCGCTCAGCCGGTAGTTGACCTCGCCGAGCTTGGTCTCGTTGTAGAAGGTGGATGTCATGGGGTCGACGGTAGGGAGGGGGTCTGACTCTTTTCGGCCGGGGAGGCTCCGGCGGCCGTGGTGGGGAGAGGAGTTCACTCGAAGGGGTGGGTCAGCCCGAGGTCACGGAACTGCGGCCGGTGCCGATGTCCGCGACGTCCGCGGCGGCGCGGCCCGCGCCCCACCCGGCGGCCGAGCGCACCGTCACGCGCGAGGTGCGCGTCTGCGTGAACATCTCCTCGAACAGCGTGTCCACGGCCTTCTTGCGATCGGCGAGCACCGGCAGCAACCGCTCGTCCGGCGCGGCCGGCGCGTCGGTCAGCCGTTCGCCGATCCGCGACGCGAAGGCCACCAGGAACGACTTGCGGAACGGCCGTGAGCGCGCCTCGCTGCCCTTGCCCGCACGGCCACCGGCAGCCACCATCGCCCGTGTCGCCTGCACGAGCAGAGACGTCGACAGCAGCTCCACGCTCTCCAGGTCCACCTCGTCACCCACCAGCGCGACGAACCCGAACCCGTCGTAGGCCACCGCACGCGACCTGAACGCCGTCGCCACGACGTGCACGAGCTGCGACTTCTCCTTGAAGTACGACTTGTCCAGCCACATCCGCCGCGAGGTGGCCTGCGCCGGCAGGTCCGCGTCGAGCATCGCCCGTTCGAGCGCGTGCCGGTTCATCAGCTCCTGGGCCTTGGCCGACAGCGCCTCGGCCTCCTCGGGGAACGACGTCGACTCCGCCTTCGCGAGCAGCCCCCGCACGCGGTTGAGGACCTTCGGGTCGACGCCCGCGCGCACGGCCGACATCAGCCCGTCGCCCGGCAACGGCAGGATGCGCGGCAACGAAGGCAAGCGTCCGAGGAACGTCAACAGCTCGGAGGCCGTGCGAGCCGCGAACGACCGCGTCTCGATGTGGCGGGTCGCCCACGCCTCCAGCAGCGGCCCCTCCCACCACACGGTGGCGCCGATCTCGTCGAGCTGACTGCGCCACCGCGGGTGCACCGTCGCCTCGGCATGGGGTGAACAGGACAAAGCGATCACATCCACCACGAGAGAGGTGGCCGACTCGTCGAGCGAACGCGACACGATCTCGCGAACGTCGTACGGCAGCCAGCCCCGCTGCCAGAGTGCGTCGACCGCTTTCACCAGTTCCACGTCAGGCAGTATGAGACGTCCGCCATGTGCCAAGGCCGGGGACCACCTGGTAGACACGGGATGTGATCGAACTCCAGTTCCGCGGCCGGACCGTCGTCCGCGACCACGCGCTGGTGATGGCGATCATCAACCGCACCCCGGACTCGTTCTACGACAAGGGCGCGACCTACGCCGAGGACGTCGCAATGGAGGCCGTGCACCGCGTGGTCGCCGAGGGCGCCGACATCATCGACATCGGTGGAGTGAAGGCAGGCCCCGGCGAGCTGGTCGACGCGCGCGAAGAAGTGCGCCGCGTCGTGCCGTTCATCGCCCGCGTGCGTGACGCCTATCCGGACCTCATCATCAGCAGCGACACGTGGCGCGCGGACGTCGGGCGGCTCGCCTGCGAGGCCGGCGCCGACCTGCTCAACGACACGTGGGCGGGCGCGGACCCCGGGCTGGCCGAGGTCGCCGCGGAGTACGGCGCCGGCTACGTCTGCTCGCACACCGGCGGTGTGAAACCCCGTACGCGTCCGCATAGGGTTAGTTACCCCGACATCGTGGCGGACGTCATCGCGGAGACGACGGCGCACGCGGAGAAGGTGGTCGCGCTCGGCGTGCCCCGCAAGAGCGTGTTGATCGACCCCACACACGACTTCGGCAAGAACACATGGCACAGCCTTGCGCTGGTGCGGCACACGGACGAGCTGGTGGCGACCGGGTGGCCGGTGCTGATGGCCCTGTCCAACAAGGACTTCGTCGGGGAGACCCTCGGCGTGGAACTGCACGAGCGCGTCGAGGGCACCCTCGTCGCGACCGCGATCGCGGCGTTGGCGGGCGCCGCGGTCTTCCGCGCGCACGAGGTGGCGCGTACCAGACGAGTACTCGAGTCCGTCGCTCGACTGTGAGCTGGAGGTATCAGGTGGACGACGTCTTCGCCCGGTTTTCGGAGGACCGGTGGGACGACTTCCTCGACGAACTCGACAAGATCCGCGTGAGCGTGGTGGACCCCGCGGAACGGCAGCAGGTGAAGGCGACCGCGCGCCGTGACGCACGTGAGGCGGGCTCTCAGCCGTTGCTCGTGCGGATGGCCCTCGCGGACCACTACCTGAACCTGCTCGCCATCGGCGTGTGGGCGGGCGACGAGAGCTGGCGCGCCGATCTGCGTGACCTGGTCGTCTCTCTCGTGCCCGAGAACGACGAGTCCCGTGACGACGGGCTGTTGAGCTCTGTCATCGCCGTGGTGCTCGCGCAGTTGCTGCAGGACGCACGTCTGCGTGGCGGCTCCGAGGCCGATGTCATCGCACGGTCGGCATGGGACAAGGCACAGGAGTGGGCGGCCTATGCGGAGGAGCGCTACATCGAACGGCTCCTGCACGCCTCCACGGAGGCCGGCGCGCGCGTGGTGACGGCGTCAGAGGTCCAGGAGGTCGTCGAACTGGCCACGGCGGCCGCGGACGACCAGCACGCGGAAACGCTGGCCGCCCTGGAGGCGGAGGGCCTCTCGGCGGAGGTCATGAACGGCGTGTGGGTCGTCGACGGCGACTTCCGCAACCCCGTGCGGGCGGCCGCACGCGCGATCACGCTGACGGGCTACGGATGTGTCCTCGCGCGCAACATCCGGTCATCCGCCGTGATGCTGTGGCACGAGAACACGCTCGCCATGGCGGACTCGAAGGTGCCGCGCTGGCGCGTCTACCCGATCCTCGCGCCAGTCACGCCGCAATCCAAGTTCTCGGGTGGTGAAGGCCTGCCGTTCACCCGCGAGACCCACCCGTTGGCACCCGCACCGGAAGTCGTGCGCCGGTTGGCCGACGCCGTTGGTGTCAACCTGTCTCATCTGCTGGCTGCATTGCGGTGAAAGGGTGATCTTTGCCTTTCCGCAACCCGCACTCGTTATCTTGGTGTCATGCCTAGATTTGCCGAGTTCGATGTGGAAGGCCTGCGGAAATCCAGCGCCGTCGCGGACTTTCCCTGGTCAGAGACGTGGGTCACCCTGATCCGCGTCGATGCCAAGGGAGTTGTCCGGCAAGCCAAGTCGTTGACTGAGAAAGTTTCCTTGCTGACCGTCGCGTCGGACAAGGACCTCGTCATCGCCTCCTGCCCGGAGATTTACGCCGTCGACGACCTGTCGGCGGCCCGTGCGGCCGTCAGGGCTTCGGCCGCACGCGAAATGACGCCAAGCCTCGGATGAACGTCTCCCGCCACTCGGGCTCAGCGGCGAGCGCGAGTTCCGGGAAACGCCGGAGGAGCGTTCCGAACGCGATCTCGCCCTCGATTCGCGCCAACCGCGCGCCCACGCAGTAGTGGATCCCGTGCCCGAACGTGACGTGGGGGTCTCGGCCCAGCTGCACCACGTCCGGATCGGGGAACCGGGACGGATCCCTGTTCGCCGCGCCAAGTGAGACGGTGACCTGCGAAGACTTCGGAATCATCACACCTCCGACCACCACGTCGGCGGTGGCGACGCGGCCCACCCCCAAGGCGAACGGCCCGTCGTAGCGCAGGAGCTCCTCGACGGCGTCCGGCACCAGGACCGGGTTGTCGAGCAGCGCCCGCTTCACCGCGGGGGCGCGCAGCAGCGCGAGCAGACCGTTGCCGATGAGCTGCACGGTCGTCTCGTGGCCTGCTGTGATGAGCAACACGAGGGTCTGCACGAGGTTGGGTTCGTCGCGAAGCTCGGTGATGACGTCGTCACCGGGCTCCTTGGTCTCCAGCAGACCCTGCACGTACAGCGCGAACCGGCCGTAGGCCTCCGCCATGGTCTCCGGTGCCATGAGCTGCGCGGTGAGCGTGCGGACCTCGTCCCTGTCCCCTTCGGGCACGCCCAGCAGTTCGCAGATGACGGTGATCGGCAACGGCTGCGCGAACGAGCTGATCACATCGACCTCGTCCGCGGTCTCCCACTCGTCGAGCAGATCGTTGGCGATCTTCTCGATGCACGGGCGTAGCGCCTCCATGCGCCGTGTGGAGAACGCGCGCGCGATGGGCTTGCGCAGTCGTGTGTGTTCCGGCGGGTCGGTGTGGTTGAGCATTCCGCCCGGGATGACGGCGCTGCTGAGGTCCGGATGGCTGAGGGCCTGCACGACGTCGTCGTAGCGGCTGATCACCCACGCCTTGGCGCCGTCCGGTGTGTCGATCAGCGCGGGGCCCATCGCGCGCCACTCGTCGAAGTACGGGGTCGGGTCGGTGAAGAAGCTCATAGCGTCGATGGTGGTGTTCGCGCTGTTCACGGGCATGAGTAGCGGATCACCCAGATTTGTGGCGCGGATCACCTAGCCTGGGGGCGTGGGGTGGCCGTTCGTGGGGAGGGACGCCGAGCTCGCCACAGTCCGGCGTGCGGTGCGGGGTGCCGGGCTGATCGTGGCGGGGCCTGCCGGGGTGGGCAAGACACGGCTGCTGGACGAGGTGGTGTGCGACGTCCGGTTGCGTGCCACGGCGGCCATGTCGGCGATTCCGCTCGGCGTGATGGCGCCTTTCTTGCCGTCGGTGGACCCCTCTCCGTTGGCGATGTTGGCCCATGCACGGGCCGCGTTGCACGGTCGCGTCGTGGTGGTCGATGACATCCATCTGGTCGATGACGCGACGGCAGGCCTGTTGCACCAGCTTGTACAGCACCGCGAGGCGGTGGTGGTGGCGACATTGCGGTCAGGCGAACTCGCACCGGATCCAGTGGTGGCCCTCTGGAAGGACGAGCTGCTGCCGCGCATCGAACTCGAACCGCTCGGTCGTGCCGCAGTCGTCGAAGTGCTGGAGACCGTGCTCGGCGGTGTGGTGGACAGCGTCACGGCCGACCGGCTGTGGACAACCTCGGCCGGAAACATGCTGTTGCTGCGAGAGATGCACTTCGCTGCGGCGTGGGTGTCGCACGGCGGTGTCTGGTCGTTGGACGGTTCGTTACCGCTGTCGCCACGGCTGGTGGAGCTGGTCGAGACCCACCTCGCCACTGTGCCCGACGAGGAACGGCGCCTGCTGGAACTCCTCGCGTTCGGCGAACCGCTCGACTTGGCGGCGTCGGAGGCGTTGGACGGGCTTGTCACCGTGACGTCTGACGGGCTGAGACTCGCACATCCGTTGTATGGCGAGGTGTTGCGCGCGCAGTGCCCTCCTCTGCGCAAGCGCAACCATCAACGCCACCTGGCCTCAGTGATCAACGATCCGTTGCGCGTAGCCCTGCTACGTCTGGACAGCGGTACAGCCGATGATCCGGCGGAACTGGTGACGGCCGCTCGGCTCGCCATCGCGACGGGTGGTGTTGTCCTGGCAGAACGGCTCGCACGCGCCGCATGGTCCATCGGTGGTGGTCTGGAGGCCGCGCAACTGTTGGGGCAGGTGCTGGTGTTCACCGATCGCGCGGAGGAGGCCGAGGAGATCTTCGCCAGGGTCGCCACCGACGACGACCCGATCGAGCTGCGCGCCATGCGCGCCCTCAACCTCGGCTGGGGCCTGGGGCGCAGCGAGGAGGCGGCGCGGATGGTGGACGACGACATCTCGCGAGCCGTGCTGCTGTTCGACGCGGGCGAGTACGACGAGGCGCGTGCGCTGCTCTCCTACGACGCGCCGGAGCAAGCCACGGTCCTCGCGATGATCGACGCGGTCCAAGGACGCTACGTGGGGCCGTTCCCGGTCATACCGCCGAACCCCGGCGTCGGCCTGGGGTCGGAGATGACGCTGTTGGCCGAAGTGTTCGTGTACTCCCTGCACGGCGATCTGGCCCGTGCGGAACGTTTCGCCGTGCAGGCATATCGGGAGAAGGCCGAGTGGGACACCATGCGAACCACCTGGGCCGTATCGCTGGCTGCACTGGCACGAGCAGGTGGCCGGCTGCTGGAGGCTCGGCGGTTGCTGCAAGAGGTGCGGCCCGTGCGGCCGTTCGTGCGGTTGTGCGAACTCGCGTACGTGGAGTCGATGCTGGGCAACGACGCGCGCTCGCTGCTCGCCGAAGCGGAAGAACTGAACCCACCAGGCCAACGGCCGTACCGGCACGGACTGTGGTTCGCCAGGATCTGGGCGGCTGGAGCGTCACCGTTCGAGGCGGCGGCCGACGCCCGTGCTCACGGTGAGTTCGCCGCCGAGGCGTTGTTGCTGCACGAGGCCGTGCGCCTCGGACACGCGGCTGAAGCCCTGGACCGGTTGCGGGAGCTGGCCTCGACGACGACCGGCCTGCTGGTCCCGGTGTTCGCGGCACACGCGGAAGCATCGGTGCGCAAGGACTCCGCCGCGTTGGTGCAGGTGGCCGCGCGGTTCGAGCAGGCCGGGTTCATGCTGCTGGCGGCGGAAGCGGCCGCGGAGTCCGGGAACCGCGCGCTGTTCGGGCGGTTGGCCGGGCTGTGCGAGGGAGCGCGGACACCGGCGCTGGCGGGGATGGCGGTGGCGCCGCTGACCCGGCGGGAGCGGGAGATCGCGGTCCTCGCGGCGCGGGGGCTGACGAACAAGGAGATCGCCGAGGCGCTGGTCATCTCCGTGCGGACAGTGGACAACCACCTGTCGAACGCCTACGCGAAGCTGGGGATCGCGGCCCGGGCCGAACTGGCGGAGGCGCTCGGGGGCTAACGCCGGGCGCCAGTCGATACGACAACGCGGTATGGACGCGATGAAGCAGATGGCTCGCCTCATTCGGATGCGCAACCGCGTCGACGCCGACCTGGCCGCGCTCATCGGGCGGCCCGCGACGGCTTGGCACATCGGCAGATGGATCGCGGCGCAGGTTTTCGGCGTGGAGCTGGAGAAAAGCGCGACCAAGGCCATCGGCGGCAGGCTTCCCGACGGCAGGACGGTCGGCGTCAGGTGGTACCTGAAGCAGGAAGGCGTCCTGGATCTGCGGGACGGAGGACCGGACCTCTACCTCGTGCTGGCGGGACCGAAAGCACCCGCGGCCAGTTCACGTGACACGGTGCGCCCCATGGTCATCGACGCCGTGTACCTGTTCGACGCGGCGGCCGTTGTGGCCGACCTCAAGTCACGTGGCCGCAAGGCCGTCACCGCGTCGAGTGTGCGCGCCGAGCTGTGGGACGCCGCGGAGATCTACCCGCGGCACAACCCCGCATTTCCGTTGACCGGCGAGCAGCGGGCACTGCTGGCGGAGCTCGGCAGCTAGTCGTCGACCTTGAGGCTGTGCCCGTCCCACGTGAAGCGCACCGTCGTCACCGCGTCGTCCCCGTCGGTGCCGGTCGTGAGCTGGTGGATCGCGATCCCGGTCAGCTCCTGGTAGTCGCACCACTCGTGGTCCGACGTGAGCACCAGGTCCAGGTCGAAGTCGACCAGCAGCTCCAGCAGCTGGCCGCGGTTGGTGGCGTCGACGCCCACGAAGACCTCGTCCAGCAGGATCAGGCGCGGGGCGGTCGGGGTGGCGTGGTAGTGGGCGGCGGCCGCGGCGAAGAGGGGGAGATGCAGCACGATGGCCTTCTCACCGCCGGACAACGCGCCGTGGATGCGTTTGGTCACCGGCACCCAGCCTTCTCCGCGGTCCACCTTCACCACGAACTGGTGCCACGTCGTGTAGTCGAGCACCTGGGCGAGTTGTTGTTCCCAGCCCATCGCGGTGTCGTGGGCCCGTGCCTCTTCAACGCGCTCGCGAAAGAACTGGTGCAGTAGTGAGCGTTCCGCGGCGTTGAGGTCCGAGCGAAGCAGCAGGTCGCGGGCCTCTCGGGTGCCCGGAGGTAGCTGGGGGTCCACCTGCCAGTCGAGCTGCACGCGGATGCCCGACGCGGTCCGGACGCGCTCCAGGTGCTGGTTCATGGTCTCGACGAGTTCGGAGGCGCCCTGGATGCGTTGGGCGATGTGCCTGCGGGTGTCGCCGGTGAGGGTTTGGTCGAAGAGGTCGCGTTCGCCGTCGGTGATGTGCGTGCGCATGCGGTCGCGTTCGGCCTGCAACGTGGTCAGCAGGGCGTGGGCGCCCATGCGTTCGCCGTCCAGGGTCGCGGTCAGCACCGTGACGTCGTCGTCGGGGTCCAGGGAGAGGTCGATGCGGCCGGCCAGCCGTTGCTGCGCCTCGTGCACCGCCGCGCCCAGGCGGGACTCGGCGTCGCGGATCAGCCTCGGGTCGACGAACCCCTCCGGCACGTCGCCTGCGTCGGACGGCAGGTGGCCGCCGGTGAGGTGGCGGTGGCGCGCCTCGGCCGCCTCGTGGGCGGTGGTGGCTTCCGCGGCGCGCGCGTTGTCCACCTTTCGCTTCTCCTCCAACGTGCCGAGCACGCGTGCCAGCGCGGTCTGCTTGTCCTGCAGCAGTTCGCGTTGCTCGGCCAGGGTGACCGCCTTGGCGCGCAACGAGATCAGCTGCTGGTCCAGGGCGTGGAACTCGGAGCCCGCGGACCGCTCGACGGTGTCGAGGGTGATGGCGAGGTCGGTGGCTTCCTGCTGACGGGCGGCGGCGGTCTCCTCCGCCTCGTCGGCGAGTGAGCTGCTCAGCGACGCGCGGCTCAGGGCGTCGTGCGACAGCGCTTCGGCGGCGAAGGCGTCGTGGCGGTCGTCCAGCCAACGGTGGCCCGCGGCGCGGAACGCCGCCACGGCGTCCAGATCGGGCAGGTCGGCGTCGACGGAGTGCCGGGCCACCGCGGCCTCGGCCTCCGCCACCCGGCGCGTGGCGGCCGCCACGGCGTCTTTCCTGGCCGCGCACCGGAGCTGGGCCTTCGTGCGCTGGTCCTCGGCGATCTCGACCGGGTCGGTCGACGGCTGCCGGGCCAGCTCGCCCGCCAGCGTCGCGCGGCGCACGGCGATCTGGGACAGCGCGGCGTCCACACCGGACAGGTCGGTGGCGAGCTGCTCGATCAGGCCGGTGAGCTCGGCGATGCGGCCCGCGCGGGCCCGTTTGCGCGCGCCCGCGCCGATGTAGGCGGGGAAGGACTTGGTCCAACGACCGTGGGCGTTGCCCAGGCGCCACGTGCCATCCGCGCCGATGGCGGTGGTGTGGCCGGCGGCCGTCTCGCCGAACGCGACGCCTTCCAGGAAGCGGTAGCAGCGCTCGTCGTCGGTGACCAGCACCTCCAGCAGCGTGCGGCCGGGTGCGGGGGCGGAGAGCAGCGGCTCGGCGAAGCGGTCCTGGTCGGACAGGCCGAACGAGTTGTCCGGCGTCACCCACGCGTCCAGCAGGCCCGACGCCTCCAGCGCCGCCTCGACCGAGGCGCACACGTCCGGTGGCGTGCCGGGCCGGAAGTCGACGAGACGCCACAGAGGGGCGCCCGCGGCTGAAGGGCGGTATCCCTCATCGCGCGTGTACGGCGCGGGCGGCGGGACGTCGACCTGATTGGCAAGCTTCTCGCGGATGGAGTTGTACTGCGAGAGCTGGCCGTTCAACGCCGTACGCGTCTCGTGCAGCCGCGCCTCGATGGCGCTGAACTCCTCGCGGGCGAGGGCAGCGGCTTCCGCGACCTCGGAGTGCTCGGACACGCGCAGCTCGGAGCAGCCGCGCATCCAGGTCTCGAAGTCCGCGCCGAACTTCGCAAACGCTTGCTCGAACAGGTACTGCGCCGCTATCTCGGCTTCCGTGGCGGCTTCGAGCTCGTCACGGGTTTCTTCCAGCCGTTGGCGCGCGGCGTCTCGTGCGTCGACAGCCCTCTCGTATGCCGCGACGGCACGCATGTGCGAACTGATCTCCGCGGAACGGGACTCCACTGCGTCCGTGAGCAGCTCACGGCCCGCACGCACGTCGGTGCCCGCGTCGATCTCCTCGAAGACCGACGGCATGCCCGCGAGCTCGGCGGCCGCACGGGCCTGCGCCGCCGAATTCCGCACGTCGTCGGCGCGCGCGGCCGCGTCGGCCTTGGCCTGCGCCGCCTGTTCCTCGTCCGCGACGGCACGCGCGCGCAGTTTCGCGGCGTGCGCGGCCGCCTCCGCAGCGCGGGCGTTCGCGGCGGAGAGCTGTTGCCGCAGCAGGTCGAGCTGCTTGCCCTCCTGGTAGGCGGGCAGGTCGGAGATGCCGGCGATCTCGGCGTCGACCGCGCTCGCCTCCCGCCCCAGCGCCGCGAGCTGCTCGAAAGCCTCGTCGGTCAGCGTGATCTGACGCTGGTAACGACGTTCGCTCATCCGTGCGGCCCGCGTCACGTCTTCGAGCTGCTCAGAAGAAGACGACAACGCATGAGCCGCCGCACCCAGCACGCGCTGCGCGTAAACGCGTTGCACGTCCGCGAGCCGTTCCGCGGCGGCGATCTCCTCGTCGAGCCGCCGCAGGTCCTCGCGCTGACGGTCCAGCCGCTCGAACCCCTCGGCGATCTCGGTGAGATCGGACTGGTCCAACGGCGGAAGCGCCTTGGACAGCAAGGACGACAGCACGCTCGGGTCGAGCCGTTCGGACAGCTTCGGCGTGCGCAGCTGCAGCAGAGCGGTGATCAACGAGTCGTACCGCTGCTCGCTCACGCCGGGGAACAACGTCGTCCGCACGGTGTGGCGGTAGTCGGCCGGTGTGGCGTGCACGACGCCGTGGTCACCGATCGCGGCGATGAGATCCGTCTTGGTCAACGGCCGCCCGGCCTCGTTCACCAGCGCCAGGTCACCGACCCGCAGCGACGTGGTGAAGTACGTGGCGATGACGTTGGACGTGTTCGTGGTGGCCTGCAACCGCGCACCGCACGTGAACCACTCGGAGCCGTGCTGGAACTCCAGCCAGACGTACCCGACGCGGGTGCTGCCCTGGTTGCCCTCGCCCATGAGGTTCCAGTGCATGGTGCGGTCCGCGCTGCCGAACGTCGACAGCCGGTGCGGGCGCAGGTTCGCGTCGAAGAGGTACGGCAGCAGCAGTTCGAGGGCCTTCGACTTGCCCGTGCCGTTCGGGCCCCTGAGCAGCAGTCTGCCCTGGTAGAACGAGAAGATCTCGTCGTAGTAGCGCCAGACGTTGATGATCCCGGCGCGGCTGGGTTGCCACCGCTCAGTCATGCAGCTCCTCCACCGCGTACCTGGCCGCCGCGGGCAGCCTGCGAACGGTGCCGTTCTCCGTGCGCGCGAGCCCGAACGCCTCCAGCAGCTCGAGCCCGTCCGCCGCGAGCCTGCCCGCCCCACCGTCGGATTGGTAGGCCTTGGCCCAGGTGCGGAACTTCGTGAGCAGCTCGCGTGCTTCCTCGACCAGGTCCTCGAACCGTGCGGGACCTTGTGCCAACCGGTCGAGCAACAACAACGCGGCGACCTTCGCGTTGCTGTCGTCGTCCGGGAACCTGGTGTCCGTGGCGATCGCGTCGGCGTCGACCACGAGATAGCCCTCGGCGCGTTCCTCCAGCGTGCACCCGGCGAGCCCGATGCCCGTCTGGACGATCTTGCGCCCGCTCGGGGACGTCAGGAACGCGAGCTGGCCCGCGGTCAGCTCGTCCCGGTACACCACGGGATCGTCGACCAGCCGGCGCATCACCGAGTGCCGTTGCCACAGGCTGCGGTGCGCGCTCTCGTAACGGGCCTCGCGCGTGAGGTCCTCGATGCTGTCCACAGTGGAAGGCGGGGCGGGCGCGGCGAGCAACCGCGTGATGAGCATCGGGTCGGCGCGGACGTGCGGATCGTCGTTCTCGACGGCGCCCTGTTCTTCCAGGAAGCCCAGCACGTCCGCCAACGCGGACCGGTCGCTGCGCCGGTCCAGGTCGAACGACGGGAGCCCGTCCGCCGCGGCGGCCTGCCGCACGCGCGTGGTCAGCGCTTCGGCCGTGGTCGTCGGAGTCGTCACCAGCTCCGCGCACACCAAGCACAGCAACATGTAGCGACGCCGGTCGAACAGGGGCCGCGTGCGATCAGGCCGTTGCGTCGTCTTGAACAGACGCGCGTATCCGGCGCGTGGTTCGACGAGCACACGCCAGCCGCAGTAGTAGTCGAACCACTTCACGATCGGTTCGCGGCGCCTTCTGATGAGATCGAACCCGTCATGGTCGTGCACGGCCGTGAGCAGCGGACGGGCGAGCAGCAACCGCACGCCGCGCGCCACCTCCTCGCTCTCCAGCCGGGCGAGCTGGTTCCCGGTCCTGCTCATCGGCTCTGCACGTCGATCACGTAGTCGGGCCCGCTCAACGTGCCCTTCTGGGTGGTGATCGTCGCCCAGCCGCGGGCGTTGCGCAGATTGATCTGCATCCTGCCGTCGGTCGTGCCGGCCGTGCGCGTGCCGGTGCTGTCCGGATCGCTGCCGAGCGCGCGGCCGACCAGGTCGATCAGCCGGTGGAACGTGTCGTGGTCGAGGTTCGTGAGCGTGGAGATCCGGATCGCGCCGTCGGTCTGGATCTGCGCCCAGGCGTGTTCGAGCTCCTTGCGCTCCTTCTCCGCCTGCTCGCGGCGGTTGCGGCGCACCTCTTCGACGTTGCGCACCTTGCCCGTGCTGCCGATGTGCTCCTGCTTGCCGGTCGCGCGCAGTTGCGGCGACACGGGCACCGGCGGCGTGTTGTGCCACGGCTCGCCGCTCGGGAGCAGCTCGCCGTCGGCGTGCGCGAGGTGGGCGTGCCGCGCGGACCACAGCCCGAACGCGGCGTTGAACAGCTCGTGCGCCTCGTCCTCGGTCTCGGTCCGCGCGAACCACCTGGCCAGCGCGCGGAAGTCGGCCGCGGTGTTCGTCGGCCGCCTGCGCTGCTCGCTGATGCGGTCGAGGACGCGCAGGAGCTGCACGATCGCCTTCCGCGCCACGTCCTGCAGCTCGTCGACCCGCGGAGGGGTGCCGAAGAACCAGGTCCTGAGGTCGTCCCAGGCCTCCGCCCGGTCGCCGAGCCAGTTCGCGTCCTGGTAGAGGTCGGCGCCGTTGCGCGCGCGTTCCCGCAGCCCGGCGGCGTCGATCTTGCCGATGGCGTCGCGGATCCGCTGCTTGCGCGCGTCGAGCTCGCTGACGAAGTCGCGCAGATAGGTGATCGTCGTGCGCTTGACGTCCTGGAACGTGGCCAGGTCGGCCCGCTCGTCGCGCAGCAGCCGTTGCAGGTCCGCGTTGAACCGGGTCGTGCCGGTGACGAGGGCGTCGAGGTGGCCTTCGAGCTCCATCAACGCGGTGAACGCGCGGCGGTCGTCGGCGGTGGCGAGCTCGTCGAGGCGGTCCGCGATCGCGTCGAGGACGGCGGTCTGCAGGGACCCGCTGCTCGTGAGGGTGTGCAGCGCGTGCCGGATGCCCGCGTGCGCCGCCTCGCCGAGCTTGGTGAGCCCGTACCGGTGCTGCGCCGCGTCGACCAGGCCCCATTGGCGGAGAGCGTGCACGGACTCGGTCAGCACGTCGTGGGTCACCTGCTCGGACCAGCCGACGTCCCGGAGCCGTTGCTGCACGTCATCGAGGGTGAGCGTGGTCTGGAGGCGTTCGTTGGCGACGCCGAACGCGCGCAGCACCGCGGTGTGCAGCTCCGCTTGATCGGTCGTGGTGAAGCGGAACAGGTCCGCCGGCACACGAGGGAACGTCGTCACCTGGCCCACCGTAGCGGGTCGCTGTAGAGCTTTCGGGTGACACGGCGGGCCCCTGATCTTCGCAACGGCGCCCCCGGTACTCGATGAGGTGAACCAGGAGGTGGCGTGGTTTGCGGACGAGGCAAGGCTGCTCCGTTCGGGCTAGCCTCCGCCCGTGCGGACGAGGCTGACCCCCATGCAGCAGGCGGTGGTGGATGCCGGGCGCCCGTTGCCGCAGCTCACCGATCCGCTCGAGGTCGAGCTCCAGGTCAGCGCGTTCGCCGGGCCGTTCGCCGGCAACGAGGAGCTGTGGGAGGTCGTGGTCGGGCACCTCAGGGAGGTGCCGAGCCGGCGCAGCGGGGCGTTGCTGACGGCGCTCGGGCACCTGTTGCCGGGGCGGCCGGGGCAGTGGGCCAGGGCCGCCGCCTGGGAGCAGCGCTCGCCGCGGTGGGACCTGGCCGGGCTGACGTTCGGGGAGTGCTGGATCGGGGACCGGTCGATCGACGCGGGATATTTGGCACTGCTGTGCGGTTATGCGTACGGCGATGATCGGCACGCCATGGTTTTCATGATCGACGAAATCAACGGCAGCCCCACCCGGCACGCGTTCCTGACGCGGCACGTCGACGAGGCGCTGGAGCGGCTCAAGGAGCAGGTGCGGCTCGAGTCGATCACGCCGGAGGCGGCGCACTGGCTGCTCAGCCGCAGCTACGACCGGTTCGAGCGGCGGCCGGGGCTCGGTTTCGGCACGGATGTGCACCACACCCGGTTGCTCGCCCGGCGGCGGATCAACCTCGCGATGAATTAGTGCGGTCTGTACGAATTGCACCGTGGTGATTCACCCGGCTGTGCGGGTCGTCTGTAGCTCGATCGTGAATCGACGATTACTGTCCGGGTTGTCGATCACAGGGCGAAGGGACGATCGTGACCGCTCCTCCCGGGCGTGATGATCAAGCTCTCAGCCGTGTCCCCGACCGGGCGCGGCACCGGTGGGTGTCGGTCGCGGTCCAGCGCTTCGGGCAGACGACCGCGCTGAGCCAGTTGCTGCTGGGCGCGACGCTCGGCTTCGGCATGCGGTTCTGGGACGCGTTCGCCGCGCTCACGATCGGGGCGGTGCTGCTCAACGTCATCGCGGTGGCGGTCGGCGTGATCGGGCAGCGGGAAGGGCTGCCCACCGCGATCCTCTCGCGGTGGACCGGGTTCGGGCACGCCGGGTCGGCGGTGCTCGGGCTGGTGATCGCGTTGTCCTGCACCGGGTGGTTCGGGGTGCAGACCGGCCTCGTGGGGGTGGCGCTGGCCGGTGCCACGGGTGTGCTGCCCGCGCCTGTGTGGTCGTTGGTCTTCGGGTTCGCCGTCACCGTCATCGCGGCGTGCGGCGTGCGGTGGATGGCGTGGACCGCGTATGTCACGGTGCCCGCGTTCTTCCTGCTGCTCCTGTGGCTCGTGCTGGCCGAAGTCAACGATGTCGGCGCCGCCGTCAGCGGTCCGGCGCCGGGGCCCGCGATCGGCCTGCCGACCGCGATCACGCTGGTCATCGGGAGCTTCATCGTCGGTGCGGCGATCGCGCCGGACCTGACCCGCTTCAACCGGTCAGGGTGGGACGTCGTCAAGCAGACGGTCTTCGGCGTCACGGCCGGCGAGTGGGTCGTCAGCCTCGCCGGGGTGGTCATCGCCCACGGGCTCGGCACCACCGACGTCATGGGCGTCATCGGTTCCTCCGGCGGCTGGATCGGGGCGCTGGTCGTGGTCACGGCCGTGCTGAAGATCAACGACTGGAACCTCTACTCGGCCTCGCTCGGGCTCGTGAACTTCTTCGACGCCGTGTTCGCGCTGCGGATCAGCCGGGCCCAGGTGACGGTCGTGGTCGGGCTCGCGGGCAGCTCCCTCGCCGCGGCGGGCATCGTGCACCAGTTCAGCCACTTCCTGGTGCTGCTGGGGGTGGTGTTCCCGCCCGTCGCCGGGATCATGATCGCCGAGTACCACCTCGTGCGCCGGTGGCACAACGAGATCATCTCCACCCGGCCGAACGTGCCGAGGTCGGCGCCGGCGTGGGTGCCCGTCACGGCGGTCGTCTGGCCGGCCTCGGCGGTCCTGGGCGAGTTGCTGCCGTTCGGGCAGTCCAGTGTGAACTCCCTCGTGCTGGCGTTCGCGCTGTACGCCTCGGCCGGGAGGCTGGACCTCTTCCAGAGGAGGACGCGAAAGGCGACCAGCCGCGAGATGAGCGGGGAAGCGACGGCCGCCTGAGCGCGTGGCAACGGCCGAGGACGGGGTCAGGTCCGCACGAACGCCGGCAGTACCGCGTCCACCTGGAAGCCCCCGTCGTCGGTCGGGCCCGCGGTGAGGGTGCCGCCGACCATCTCCACGCGGCCGCGCAGGCCGAGGAGACCGGAGCCGGAGGCTGGCAGCGCCGCGCCCAGGGTGGCCTGCGGCGCGGTGTTGCGGATCACCGCGCGGGCCCTGCTCGGTCCGCAGTGGATGGTGATCTCGGTGTGGGCGCCCGGCGCGTGCTTGTGCACGTTCGTCAGCGACTCCTGGACCACCCGGTACATCGTGCGCCGGACGGCGGGGGAGATGGTGTCCGCGTCGCCGTGCTCGACCAGGGTGATCTCCAGGCCGGTGGCGGCGGAGTCGGCGACCAGCCGAGAGAGGCGGTCGGGCAGCACGTCGGGGATGCGCGGGGTGCGGCCGGTGCGCAGCACGCCGACGAGGTCGCGCAGCTCGGCCAACGCCTGGCGGCCCGCCGATCGCAGCTCCTCCGCTGCCGTGCGCACCCCGTCGTCCTGGGCCGCCACCCGCAACGCGCCGGCGTGCAGCACCATGAGGTTCAGCCGGTGCGTCACGACGTCGTGCATCTCGGCGGCGAGCCTGGTGCGCTCGTCGGCGCGGGCCTGCTCGGCGAGCAGGTCGCGTTCCCGCTCGGCACGGTCGGCGAGCGCCCTGGCGAGCCCGCGCCGCGCCCCGAGGTACAGCCCGGCGAGTCCGGCGAACACGATCAGGACGGGACCGGTGAGGTTGTCGCCGAGGTCCGGCGCCGCCCACAGGCCCGCGCCGATCGACCACGTCACGGGGTGGGTGATCACGAGCCAGCGGTGCCTCGTGGCGTGCGCGGCGACGGAGCAGGCGGACACGACCGAGGCGCAGGTCGGGGTGAGCAGCGCGAGGAAAGCGATTACCAGGCTCGACGCCACGGGACGGGTGCGCCGCCACCACAGCGCCGCCGCCGAGAGCAGGAGGACCGCCAGGGAGAACGCGGCGGGCGCGGCGACGAGGCGGGGAGGGGCGGGCAGCGCGAACTCGCGCCAGACGCCCAGCGCCACCACGAGCAGTACCAGCGCCAGATCTCCGGCCCGTCTCACCTGGCTGACGATACTGCCGGGTTGTGCTCCGGATCACCTACCGGAGCAGGGGAATCACCCTACTTTCGCAGGTGGCGGCCTCCTGTCTTTCCGCCTGCCGGACGTTCCCGTCCGCTCGCCGCGTCACGGTCCTGTGTGGACCGCCTCGCCGTCGACGGCGAGCAGCGGCTCGCCGGGCGGGACGGAGACCTCCGCGGTGGGGGAGAAGAGGGGTGTCCGGTGTGGGGGACGGTGATCCGCCGACCGGTCGCGTGCCCACTGGGCTCACAGGTCGTACCCCGCCGCCGGTGCGGCACGGAGGTCCGCAGCCGGCAGGTCATAAAGTCGGCGGTGACCACGAGGTAGCCGGGCTCCGCCGGCGCAGGAGGATCCGTGCTGGCGCTGTCGGTGTTGTTGCTGGTCGCTGTGCTGGTCTGCGCGGTCGTGCGGCCGTGGGGCTGGCCGGAGGCGGTCGTGGCGGTGCCGGCCGCCGTCCTCGCCGTGCTGGCCGGCGCGCTGCCCGTCGACCACGCCGTGGACGAGGCGGTGCGGCTGGGGCCCGTGATCGGGTTCCTGGCCGCCATCCTCGCGCTCGCGCGGTTGTGCGACGACGAGGGGTTGTTCCAGGCGTGCGGCAACTGGATGGCGCGGGCGTCGGGCGGACAGCCGCGGCGGTTGCTGGGTGGCGTGTTCGTCACGGCGTCCGTGACGACGGCGGTGTTGAGCCTGGATGCGACGGTCGTGTTGCTGACACCGGTCGTGTTCGCCACGGCGGCACAACTGGGCGTACGGCCGAAGCCGCACGTCTACGCGTGCACGCATCTGTCGAACAGCGCGTCGTTGCTGCTGCCGGTGTCGAACCTGACGAACCTGCTGGCGTTCGCGTCCAGCGGGCTGAGCTTCACCCGGTTCGCGGCGCTGATGGCGCTGCCGTGGGTCGTGGCGATCGTCGCCGAGTACGTGGTGTTCCGACGGTTCTTCCGCGCGGACCTCGACGCGCCGTCCCACGCGCCCGCCGGGCGGTCCTCCGGTGCGCTGCCGGTGTTCGCGCTGACGGTGGTGGGGTTGACGCTGGCCGGGTTCGTGGTCGCGTCGGCCACCGGGATCGACCCGGCGTGGGCCGCCTTCGCGGGAGCCGCGGTCATGGCGGTCCGTGCGCTCGCACGGCGCCGGACGACCGTGCTCCAGGTCGTGCGGGCGGCCTCGCTGCCGTTCCTCGCGTTCGTGCTGGGGCTCGGGGTCGTGGTGCGGGCGGTCGTCGACAACGGCCTCGACGAGCTGCTCACCCACGTCGTGCCGAACGGCGGCACCCTGCTCGCGCTGCTGGGGGTCGCGGCCGTGGCGGCCGTGCTCGCGAACGTGATCAACAACCTGCCGGCGGTGCTCGTGCTGCTGCCGCTGGCCGCGCCGGTGGGGCCGGGCGTGGTGCTGGCGGTGCTGCTGGGCGTGAACCTCGGCCCGAACCTCACCTACGCCGGGTCGCTCGCGACGTTGCTGTGGCGGCGGATCGTGCACGACCACGACACCGAGGTGAACCTGCCGGAGTTCACCGGGCTCGGCCTGCTCGCCGTGCCCGCCACCCTGGTCGGCGCGGTCGTGGCCCTGTGGGCGTCCCTGCACGTGATCGGAGCATGACCTGACGGCAGCCCTCTGGTTCGAGCTTGCGAACACGCAAACTTGCGTGAGCGCAGTTTTAGCCCCTAGTCTCGGGTCAACCGAGAGATGGGGAGGAACCATGCGCGCCAAGGGCATCGCGTACGACACCGGCTTCGTCCGGAACGGCGAGATCTCGCTGGAGGAGTTCGACCTGGACGCGGTCCGGCGGGACCTGACCGTCATCCGCGACGACCTGCACTGCAACGCCGTCCACCTCGTGGGCGGCTCCGCGCGGCGGCTGGAGCAGGCCGCTCACCTCGCCGCCGGGCTGGGGCTCGAGGTCTGGTTCTCGCCGTACCCGCTGGAGCTGACGCCGGCGGAGGTCCTGGACCTGTTCGCCGAGTGTGCGCAAGGGGCGGAGCGGGTGCGGGAGACCGGCGCCGAGGTCGTGTTCGTGACGGGCGTCGAGCTCAGCATCATGAACTCCGGCTTCATCCCCGGCGACGACGTCATGGATCGGCTGAGCCGCGTTCTGCGCGAACCCGAACGGCTGGCCGAGGCCAGTGCCCGCCTCAACGAGTTCCTCGTGCGAGCCGTGGCCGTGGTGAAGGAGCACTTCGGGGGCAGGCTCACCTACGCCTGCATCCCGTTCGAACGGGTCGACTGGAGCCTGTTCGACATCATGTCGTTCGAGCTGATCAGGTCGGCCGAGGTGGCTGACGTGTACGCGGCGGCCATCCGCGACGTCGTGGCGCAGGGCAAGCCGGTCGCGATCACCGGCTTCGGCACGGCCGCCTGGCGCGGGTCGGGTGCCGTGGCGCCGCGCAGCATGGAGATCGTCGAGCACGACCCCGCGGGGCGGCCGGTCCGGGTGAGGGACGGCTACGTGCGCGACGAGGCCGAGCAGGCCACGTACCTGCGCGAGGTGCTGGAGGTCTTCGAGGCCGAAGGGGTGGACGGCGCGTTCGTGTACCTGTTCGCGCTCGGCAACTACCCGCACCGCCCGGACGACCCGAGCCGCGACCTCGACATGGCCGGTTTCGGCGTCGTGAAGGTCTACGACGACCTGACGTGGGAGCCCAAGGCCGCGTTCGCCGCGGTCGCCGAGGTCTACGCGAGGATCTAACTCGCTTGGCGTCCCCTGGGACCGCGGCCAGACTCGGGGAACCATGAGCAGCAGGCTGCGCGCGATAGCGCACGACACCGTCGCGATCTCCGAACGGGGCTCCTACTCCACCGCCGCGGGCGAGGTCTCCCTCGCCGACGCCGTCGCCCGCGCGGTGGCGGGAACCCGGCTGCACCTCCCGGACGAGGTGCTGGCGCTGCCGGAGGAGACCTCCGGACCGCGGATCGACGTCACCGCCGAGTCCACGCTGGAGGCGGCGCGCCGTCTCGGCGGTGACGTCGCCGCGCTGAACTTCGCGTCCGCCCGCAACCCCGGCGGCGGTTTCCTGAACGGCGCGCAGGCGCAGGAGGAGAGCATCGCCCGGGCATCGGCGCTCTACCCGTGCCTGCGCGCCGCCGGCGGCTTCTACGCCCACCACCGCGCGCACGAGGACCTCACCTACAGCGACCGCGTGATCCACTCACCCCGCGTCCCGGTGTTCCGCGACGACGGGGGAGAGCTGCTCCCGCGGCCGTACGAGGTCTCGTTCCTGACCGCCGCGGCGCCCAACCGCGCCGCCATCCTGCGCAACCAGCCCGAACGCGCCGAGGGCGTGCCCGTCGCGTTGCTGCGGCGTGCCATCCGCGTGCTGCACGTCGCCGCCGCGCACGGCCACCGCCGACTCGTGCTGGGCGCATGGGGCTGCGGGGTGTTCGGGAACGACCCGGCCGCGGTGGCGGAGGTCTTCCGGATCGCGCTGAGGGACAACCGCTACTTCGACCACGTCGTCTTCGCCGTGCTGGACCGGCAGAAGGGTGCGCCGACGCTGGCCGCGTTCTCCGGCGTCTTCCCCCGCAAGGCCTCTGACCTGCGCTGAGCCAAGATGGTGCCAAACTGAGCCAGATTGCCTTGCTGGTGGCGCCACTGTGTGCCATAGTGGTGCCATGGATCTGACCCCGTATGTGGCTTCGCTCGGTCGCGAACTGCTGACCGCCGTCGAGACCGGCGGTGAGGAAGCGAGCGCACTGGTCGAGCGGCTGACCGTGTCGATGGAGTCGGCGATCCGGCTGGCGCTGCTCGAGGCGCTGTCCGCCGCCGCCGACGAGATCACCGCGGACCTGGCGCCGGACTCGGTGCAGGTGCTGCTGCGGGGGCGTGACCCGAAGTTCGTCGTGACGCGGCGGCCGGTCGACCAGCCCGCCGCCGAGCCGGAGCCCGTCGCCACGCCGCCCGCCGAGGACGTGGTGGCCGGCTTCGAGGACGGCACGACGGTGCGCATCAACGTCCGCCTGCCCGAACAGCTCAAGGCGGCGATCGACGAGGCGGCCGCCAAGGAGGGCCGCTCGGTCAACGCGTGGCTCGTGCGCGCCGCCTCGGCCCAGCTCAGCCCGAAGCGCGAGGGCGGCCCTGAACCGCGCGCGACCGGCGTTCCCGCCTCGCAGCGTTTCGTCGGCTGGGTCCGCTAACCCACCGCCTCCCACCGCACGTCTCCCACCTGCGGAGACGGTTCTCCGACACCTTCCGAGGGGACAGCCATGCCAAAATTCGAGACCCCGCAACCGATTTCCGTACTGCTCGACATCTACTCGGGCTTCGTGCAGGTCATCGCGAGCGACCGCGCCGACACCGCGGTCGACGTGCGGCCGTCGGACCCGTCGGACTCCTCGGACGTCGAGGCGGCCCAGAAGACCCGCGTCGACTACGCCGACGGGGTGCTGACCATCCGCGGTCCGAAGCGGACGTTCGACTTCTCCAAGAGGACGAGGTCGGTCGACGTGGTCGTCGAGCTGCCGACCGGGTCCAAGGTGGACGCCGACGTCACCGCGGGCAGCACCCGCACCGCCGGTGTCCTGGGGGAGACCGAGATCGACATGTCGGCGGGGAACATCCGCGTCGACCGCACCGGCCCGCTGCGCGTGGACACCGGCGCCGGGCAGGTCCACGTCGGCGCCGTCACGGGCGACGCCGAGGTCAAGACCGGCAGCGGGCACGTCCGCGTCGGCTCGGTGACCGGCTCGCTGACCGTCAAGAACTCCAACGGCAACACCGAGATCGGCGCCGTCGAGGGTGAGCTGCGGGTCCGCGCGGCCAACGGCGACATCTCGGCCGAACGCGTCGGCGCGTTGCTGGAGGCCAGGAGCGCCATGGGTTCGATCCTCATCGGTGAGGTCGTGCGCGACACCGCCTCGATGAACACCGCGATGGGCAGCATCGAGGTCGGGATCGCCGAGGGCACCGCCGCGTGGCTCGACGTCAAGACCGGGTTCGGCCGCGTGCACAGCGCGCTCGAGGGCAGCGACGGCCCCGGCGGCTCCACCGAGACCGTCAAGGTCACCGCCCACACGTCCTTCGGCGACATCACCGTCCGCCGTGCCTGAGGGGAACTCCATGAACGCGATCGAGGTGACCGGTCTGCGCCGGTCCTACGGCGACCACGAGGTGCTCAAGGGCGTCGACCTGGCCGTCCCGCAGGGCACCGTCTTCTCGCTGCTCGGGGCGAACGGCGCCGGCAAGACCACCATGGTCAAGATCCTCTCCACGCTGATCCGCGCGGACGGCGGCACGGCGGTGGTCGCGGGTCACGACGTCGAGCGGGATCCCGACGCCGTCCGTGCCGACATCGGTGTCACCGGCCAGTTCTCGGCGGTCGACAACCTGATGACCGGCAGGGAGAACCTGAAGCTGATGGCCGACCTGCACCACCTCGGCCGCGAGGAGGGCAGGCGCAAGGTCGACGGCCTGCTGGGGCAGTTCGACCTCGTCGACGCGGCCGACAAACCGGCGTCGGCCTACTCCGGCGGCATGCGGCGCCGGCTCGACCTCGCGATGACCCTGGTCGGGTCGCCGCGGGTGATCTTCCTGGACGAGCCGACCACCGGCCTCGACCCACGCAGCCGCCGCGCGATGTGGCAGATCGTGCGGCAGCTCGTGGCGAGCGGCGTCACGATCTTCCTCACCACCCAGTACCTCGAGGAGGCCGACGAGCTCGCGGACCGGATCGCGGTGCTGGACCAGGGCAGGATCGTCGCCGAGGGGACCGCGGACGAGCTCAAGCGCCGCATCCCCGGCGGGCACGTCCTGCTGCAGTTCACCGATCCCCGGCACCTCGAAGCCGCCACCGGTGTGGTGCGCGGCGCCTCCCGCGACGGCGAGTCGCTCGCCCTGCGCGTGCCGAACGACGGCAGCGTCAGCGCGCTCAAGTCGCTGCTCGACCGGCTCGACGAGAACTCCGTCATCGTCGACTCGTTCAGCACGCACACCCCCGACCTCGACGACGTCTTCCTCGCCCTCACGGGCAACTCCGACAAGGTGGCCAGGCCATGAGCTACGTGTTGACCGACTCGGCGACGATGGTGCGCCGCAACCTGAAGCGGATGGCCCGCTACCCGTCGATGACGTTCCAGCTCCTGCTCATGCCGGTCATCTTCCTGCTGCTGTTCGTCTACGTCTTCGGCGGCACGCTCGGCGCGGGCATCGGCGGAGCGACCGGCGGGCGCGCGGAGTACCTCGACTACGTCACGCCGACGATCCTCCTGATGGCGATCACGGCCGCGGTGCAGGGGACGAGCATCTCGATCGCGATGGACATGACCGAGGGCATCGTCGACCGGTTCCGCACCATGAAGATCGCCCGCGTGTCCGTCCTCACCGGACACGTCGTCGGCAGCCTGGTCCAGACGGTCCTCGCCATGGCGTTCGTCTTCGGCGTGGCGGTGGCCATCGGGTTCCGGCCGCGGGCGGGCCTGCTGGAGTGGCTCGCGCTCGCCGGCCTGCTCGCGGGCATGGCGTTCGCGCTCATCTGGCTGTCCGCCGCGCTGGGCCTCGCGAGCAAGACCGTCGAGGGCTCCAGCAACGTCGGCCTGCCGCTGATCCTGCTCCCGTTCTTCGGCAACGGTTTCGTGCCGACCGACTCCATGCCGACGGTGCTGCGCTGGTTCGCCGAGTACCAGCCCTTCACCCCGTTCATCGACGCGCTGCGCGGCCTGCTCATGGGCACGCCGATCGGCAACAGCGGCTACGTCGCGCTGGGGTGGTGCGCCGTCATCGGGATCGGCGGCTACCTGTGGTCCAAGAAGCTGTTCAACCGCGAGTCCACTCGCTGAAGGAGACGATGATGGTGCAGCAAGGCCTTCCCACCGAACGCGACGTCAGCCCGTTCCACCCGCCCAGCCGGATCTCCGAGCTGCGCACGCGGCGCCCGGTCAGCCCGATGCTCTTCCCCGACGGCCACGAGGGCTGGCTCGTCACCGGCTACGACGCCGTCCGCGAGGTGCTCGCCGACACCAGGTTCAGCTCGCGGCAGGACCTCGGCGTCCTGCACGTGCCGTACCCGACGCCGGGCATGCCGGAGATGACCGAACCGTCGCCGCCGGAACCGGGGGTGTTCATCAGCATGGACCCGCCGGACCACACCCGGTTGCGCCGCAAGCTCACCGGCGCGTTCACCGTCAAGCGGATGAAGGCGCTCGAAGAGGGCATCGTCGAGATCACCGAACGGCAGCTCGACGAGCTGGCGAAGCTCACGCCGCCGGTCGACCTGGTGCGCGAGTTCGCGCTCCCGGTGCCGTCACTGGTGATCTGCGAGCTGCTCGGGGTGCCGTACGCGGACCGGGAGACGTTCCAGTCGAACTCCTCCAGGTTCATGGAGCGGGACATCACCCTCGAGGACAAGATCGCCGTCTACATGGCGCTGAGCACCTACCTGTCCGGCCTCGTCACGGGCAAGCGCGCCGAGCCCGCCGACGACCTGCTGTCCGACCTGGCCCGCGACGAGGACCTCAGCATCGGGGAACTGACCGGCATCGCGTTCCTCCTGCTGCTCGCGGGCCACGAGACGACCGCGAACATGCTGGCGCTGGGCACGTTCGCGCTGCTGGAGCACCCGGACCAGATGGCCGCGCTGCGGTCGGCGCCGGAGCTGATCCCGAACGCCGTCGAGGAGCTGCTGCGCTACCTCGCGGTGGCCGACGTCTTCTTCCGCTACGCGGCGGAGGACATCGAGTTCCACGGGGAGACCATCCGCGAGGGTTCGACCGTCGTCGTGTCGCTGCTGGCCGGTAACCACGACCCGGAGCGCTTCGAGGACGCCGGCACGTTGGACGTGCACCGCAAGGCGCGCGGCCACCTGTCGTTCGGTCACGGCATTCACCAGTGCCTCGGTCAGCAACTGGCCCGCATCGAGATGCGCGCCGGTTTCGAGGGGTTGCTGCGCCGCTTCCCGACGTTGCGGCTGGCCGTTCCCGCCGGTGAGGTCAAGCTCAAGACCGACATGAACATCTACGGAGTGCACGCCCTGCCGGTCATCTGGGGGTAGTTCAGACGGTGAACCCACCGTCGGCGTTGATGACCGCGCCGGTGACGTACGCACCGGCGTCCCCCGCCAGCGCCACCACCAGTTCGGCGATCTCCGCCGGCTCGCCGTAGCGTCCCAGCGCGGTCAGCCCGCGGATCGTGTCCGCCAGCGGCCCGTCCGCGGGGTTCATGTCCGTGTCGGTGGGACCGGGGTTGACGACGTTCGCGGTGATCCCCAGCGGCCCCAGGTCCCGCGCGAGGCCTTTCGTCATCCCGACCAGCGCCGTCTTGCTCGCGCAGTAGAGCGCGAAGCCCGGAAACGGCGCGTGCACCGCCACGTTGCTGCCGATGCTGATGATCCGGCCGCCGTCCCGCATGTGTTTCACGGCGGCTCGTGCCGCGAGGAACGGCGCTCGCACGTTGACCGCCATCGTGTGGTCGAACTCGTCCCGGCCGAGCTCCTCCAGCGGTCCCACCTGGAACACCGCCGCGTTGTTCACCAGCACGTCGAGCCGGCCGAACTCCGCGGCGGTCTCCTCCACGGCGGCGACGACGGCGTCCGGGTCGGAGCTGTCGGCCCGGATCGCTTTGACGCCTTGAGGTTCGGTGTTCTGGTACGTGACCGCGACATGTGCGCCGAGCGCGGTCAGCTTCGCGGCCACCGCGGCTCTGATGCCCCGGCTGCCGCCGGTCACCAGAGCCGCTCTTCCTCCGAGTGATCCCATGCCGTCAGCCTGGCCGAGTTCGCGGGCCAGGTCTGGCGGGAATCAGACCGCGGCTTTGCGCAGCGGCGCCGAGACCTCGTGCAGGTGCTCCAGCACGTAGCCGTACGAGCGGAACAACCCGCACTGCGCATAGGAAACACCGCGCCGGTGGCAGAACTCGCTCACGATCACCTGCGCGTGCCGCAGCGCGGGCCGGGGCATGCTGGGGAACAGGTGGTGCTCGATCTGGTAGTTCAGCCCGCCGAGCAGGAAGTCCACGAACCAGCCGCCGCGGATGTTGCGCGAGGTCAGCACCTGCTTGCGCAGGAAGTCGAGCGTGTGCCCGGCGCTCAGCACGGGCATCCCCTTGTGGTTGGGGGCGAAGGAACACCCCATGTAGAGCCCCCACAGGCCCTGGTGCACCAGGATGAACGCGATGGCGTAGACGGGGGAGAGCACCCAGAAGACCACGCCGAGGTACACCACGACGTTCGCGATCATGAGGAACCGCTCGCGCCCGGAGTGCCGGATCGAGTGCCAGTGCAGCGCGAAGCCTTCGAGCAGCAGCAGCGGGAAGAACAGCGCCGCCTGGTGCGAGGCGATCCACCGCAGCGGTCCGCGCTTCGCCTCACCCTGCCGCTGCGTGAACGCCAGCACCGAGATGTCGACGTCCGGGTCCTCGTCCTCGTGGTTCGGGTTGGCGTGGTGGCGGTTGTGCTTGCCGACCCACCAGTCGTGGCTGACCCCGATGAGTCCGCTGTGGACGTAGCCGGTGATCAGGTTCCACCGCTTCGAGGCGAAGATCTGCTTGTGCCCGGCGTCGTGGCCGATGAACGCGAGCTGCGTCGTCATCACCGCCAGCACGACGGCCACCACGAGCTGCCACCACGAGTCGCCGAGCAGCGCGAACGCCACCCATGCCGCCGCGTAGACGGCGAGGTTCGCGCCGATCCTGGCGGCGTAGTACCCGCGCCGCCGTTCCAGCAGGCCGGCCTGCTTGACCAGGGCGGAGAGCTGGGCGAAGTCAGTCGCCTGCCGGAGTGTCATTCGCGCAGTATGCCTGGATGCGGCGACAAGGCCGTGCACGCCCGATGAAGTCACCGAGAACCCCTCAGGTCACCCCGACTCCGGCAGACGCGCACGCCCGACGCACGGACCTGCTCACCGGCCGCCACCAGGCCTCCCCGCACGTCGAGGTGCTGGCCGGTTCTTCAGCCGGTCCGACCGCGTCGCGACCCGGACCGGACGTGGCGTCAGTCGCCGAGCAGGTCGATCTCGGTGTGCCGGGCCGCGAGCGTGTGCGCGAGTTCGGCGAGCTTGACGTTGAGGTCCTGCGACATGCGGCGCAGCAGGTCGAACGCCTCGTCGGCGCCGATGCCGCGCCGCTGCATCAGGATGCCCTTGGCCTGCCCGATGACGTCCCGGCTGTCGACCGCCCGGCGCATCTGGGCTTCCTGCAGCTCCGCGAGCCGCACCGCCTCGGTGTGGGCCAGTGCCAGCGAGGCGTGGGTGGCGAGGAGCAGCGCGCGGTCGCGGACCACGTCGTCGCCGAGCTTGCCCCGCTGCCGGGAGAAGATGTTGAGCGCCCCGGAGAGGCGGGGCGGAACGGCGTCGGGCACCAGCGAGGTGGACAGGACGGAGGCGAAGCCGAGCTTCGCCGCCGCCGGGCCGAACCGGGGCCACGCGGGTTCGCCGGCCAGATCACCGCTGTGCTTGTACGCCATGGCCTCCTGGGCGGCCTCCAGGCAGGGGCCGTGGCCGTAGCGGTTCTGCAACCGGTCGAGCTCGGCCCCGATCGGGTCGGTCTCGACCGGGGTGTGCAGGATGCCGTCCGCCGAGCGCAGTGTCACGCTGACCACGTCGGCGTCCGGTACCACGGCGAACGTCGCCCGGACCACGTGTTCCAGCGCCTCCGCCACCGTGTCGGCGTTCAGCAGCAGCGCGGTCAGCTGCGCGAACTGCCGGCCCAGCGGGCTTGAGTCGGTGTTGCCGGCCGGATGAGGAGCGTGCACCGGGCTGGCGGCGAACTCCGCCTTGTCCCGAGCCCAGTCGTCGTTCTGCATGGGGTACATCTTCCTCTCCGGTCGGCAGGGTCGGCTCAGTCCCAGCCCGCGTCGGGATCGGCACGGCCATCGGCGGCCGCGTCGACGACCGCGATCATCCGCGCAGCCTCGGCATCCTGCCCGCCGTGACCGTGGGAGGCGAGCAACCGGTCCCGTGCTTCCTGCTGACAGCAGTCATTCCACACCTGGAGGATTCCCACACCTTCGCTCAGGCCGGCACGCAGCCGCAACCGCTCCGTGATCCGCTGAGCCGCCGCCTCGCGCCAGGGGTCGGAGCCCCGGGCGATCGGCGTCCGCTCAGTCATCGGCTGGCAGGAGATCAGCTTCGGCGTTCCGCGCGGTCACGAGGCGCGCCAGGGCCGTGAGCTTGATGTTCAGGTCCTGCGAGGCACGGCGCAGCTCGTCGAATGCTTCGTCGGCGCCGATGCCCCGTCTGGCCATCAGGACGCCCTTGGCCTGCCCGATGACGTCGCGGCTCTCGAGGGCGCGGTGCAGCTGTGCGACGGTGAGATCGGCTCTCGTGACCGCCGTGGTGCCAGCCAGCGCGAGGGAGGCGTGCGTGGCCAGCAGCAGGGCGGGCTCGTGCGCGTCCGGCGCCAGTGCGCCGGGCCGTCGCGAGTAGACGTTCAACGCACCTGAATACCGCGGTGGCCGGGCATTGGGCGCCAAGGCGACCGAGAGCACCGAGTGGAAACCCAGACGGGCGGCTTCCGGACCGAACCGCGGCCAGGCGGTCTCGGTGGCCAGGTCGTCGCTGCGGATCTCGGCCGGGCCGGGGTTCCTGGAGGCCTCGACGCAGGGTCCCTCACCGGTCTCGTACTGGATGCGGTCCAGTTCGGCCGCGACCACGTTCGTCACCACGGGCGTGTGGAAGCAATCGTCGGCGGTGCGGAGCGTGATGGAGACGAGGTCGGCGCCGGGGATGACCCGGTGCGCCGCTGTCACGACCTGGTCGAGCACGTCGGCCACCGTCGGAGCGTTCAGCAACGCCCTCGTGAGCTCGGCGAACTGTCCGGCCAGCGGACCACCGCCGGAGAGCTCCCGCCCTCCGCGGAACGCCTCCCGGTCGGCCGTCCAGCCAGCCTTGTCAGTGGTCAAAGACGTTCCCCTTCCTCGCCGTCGTCGGCAGAGGTGAACGGTGCCGGGGTGACACTGCCGCGTCACGGCTCCCCGACGGTAACCGGAATGTGGACCCTGCGCTGGTGAAGGTCGTGGCCGCGATCATGCCGGTCACCGCGTGGAGTGGTCACTGCCTCAGTCGCAGGCCGCACCGCCTCTCCAAGCTACTCCCGTGTGGCAAGGACGACCCGTTCGTGCTCCGGTCACGTGCCGCCGGGAGGAGTGGATCAGTCGAGGAACAGGTCGAGGCGCAACCGGCGGTCGAGCACCGAGCGGGCGATGCCGAGCAACGGCTCACCGGAGCTGAACGCGCGTGCCCTCAGCCGCAGGAAGGCGTCGTCGACGCTGATGCGCAGCGCGGTGGCGAGCATGCCGGCCGCCACGTTGACGTCGTCGTAGTGGCCGGGCAGATCCGCCTGGGCCCACGAAGCGCCTTCCCCGGACGCGGCGTCGATCAGCAACGCGCCGGTGGCGAGGTCGGCGAGCACGGCGGCGTCGGCCAGCCGGTCGGCTGGCAGGGCGCCGGGCTCGCGCCGGTACAGGTCGAGCGTGCCGAGCCGGACCGCACCGGCCTGCAGCGGGAACGAGAACACCGCCGCGAGCCCGAGGCCGGTGGCGGTGTCCAGGAAACCGGGCCACCGCTGGCCGGCCCGGTCCAGTTCGGTGACGAACACCGGGCGTGCCGTGGTGAAGGCCTCGACGCCGGGACCGTCGCCGGCGGAGTACTGGAGCTCCTCGAGCCCGCGCGCCCACGACCCGCTGGCGGCGGCCAGCTCCTGGGCCCGTCCCGACGAGCGCAGGGAGATCGCCGCGCCGTCGACGCCGACGTCCTCCACCGCGACGACGCACACGACGCCCGCCCAGCCGGAGAAGTCACGTCCGCGCGCGCGAGCGGTGACGAGCCGCCAGAGCCGCTGGTAGCGCCGACCGTCCACCACCTCGCCCACCTCCGCGTCTCCGCCGGACGGCCCTCGCCGGGATCCACCCGGTGCCGGTCGCGCCCGGACGCCCCGCTGTCCGTGCCGGCGGGCGGTTCCCACGACGAACCCCGCCCGAAAAGCGGCGGTCCCAGGGAGAACCCTGTTTCCCCTTTCCCCACGGGTGATCAGGTGAAACCCGCCGGGCGGGACCGGATGAACTCGACGAGGCCCCGAACAGTTCTCGTTCGACGCGGCGAAGACGCGTCGGCCGCCTCGCCTCCCCGGGGTGGGTCTGCCCCCTTCTTCGGTCGTTTGGCCGCGTTCGGCAGACGTCCGCAACAGCTAAAGAAAACAATTCTTTTAGCAGCACGGAATGCGTCCGGGTGTTCGCCTGAGTATCCGCGCGAAACATTCTTGTAGCGTCTTGACCAGGCGGAGATCGTCCTCCACAGTTTGGTCATGCGACGCTGACGTATTCGCTGTTCGTTCAGAGGGCGCGCGATGGACCACTCGGCGCAAGCGGTCGTTCGAACGTTGCCCGTGCCGCGGTTTACCCCCCGACCTCGACGAAGAGGAGCACGCCCATGGCCGGATCAGGCCATTCCCTGCCCACCGCCGTCCGCCGCACCCGCAAACGCCGCATGGCCGGCATCACCGCCGCCGTCGCCGTGCTGCTCGGCGGTCTGGTGGCGGCGTTCACCGCGGCGCCCGTGTCGGCGGCGACCGTCGACACCAACGCCTGGTACGTGTTGGTCAACCGCAACAGCGGCAAAGCGCTGGACGTCTACAACCTCGCCACGAACGACGGCGCCCGCATCACCCAGTGGGCCCGCAACGACGGCAACCAGCAGCAGTGGCAGTTCGTCGACTCCGGCGGCGGCTACTACCGGCTGAAGTCACGGCTGTCGGGCAAGGTCCTCGACGTCCACAACTTCTCCACCGCCGACGGCGCCGCCATCGTCCAGTGGGCCGACAGCAACGGCACGAACCAGCAGTTCCGCCTCGCCGACTCCGACGGCGGCCACGTGCGCCTGGTCAACCGCAACAGCAACAAGGCCGTCGAGGTCCAGGGCGGCTCCACCGCCGACGGCGGCAACGTCGTCCAGTACAGCGACTGGGGCGGCACCAACCAGCAGTGGCAGCTCGTCCGCGTCGGCGGAGGGACGGGTCCCACCACCACGACGACCACTCCGCCCGGCTCGTGCTCGCTCCCGTCGACCTACCGCTGGTCGTCGACGGGCCCGCTGGCGCAGCCGAAGCAGGGCTGGGTCTCGCTCAAGGACTTCACCCACGTCATGCACAACGGCAAGCACCTGGTCTACGCGACGACGCACGACACGGGGACGACGTGGGGCTCGATGAACTTCGGCACCTTCACGAACTGGTCCGACATGGCGTCGGCGAGCCAGAACGGCATGAGCACCGGAGCCGTCGCGTCCACGCTGTTCTACTTCGCGCCGAAGAACATCTGGGTGCTCGCCTACCAGTGGGGCCCGACCGCTTTCAGCTACCGGACGTCGAACGACCCCACCAACGCGAACGGCTGGTCGTCGCCGCAGCCGCTCTTCACCGGAAGCATCCCCGGCTCCAGCACCGGCCCCATCGACCAGACGCTCATCGGTGACGGCACGAACATGTACCTGTTCTTCGCCGGTGACAACGGCAAGATCTACCGCGCCACGATGCCCATCGGGAACTTCCCCGGCAACTTCGGCTCGTCCTGGACGCAGATCATGAGCGACACGACGGCCAACCTGTTCGAGGGCGTCGAGGTCTACAAGGTCCAGGGCCAGAACCAGTACCTCATGATCGTCGAGGCGATGGGGGCCAACGGGCGCTACTTCCGCTCGTTCACGTCCAGCAGCCTGGGCGGTTCGTGGACCCCGCAGGCCGCCACGGAGAGCAACCCCTTCGCCGGCAAGGCCAACAGCGGCGCCACCTGGACCAACGACATCAGCCACGGTGACCTGATCCGCACCAACCCCGACCAGACCAAGACCATCGACCCGTGCAACCTCCAGTTCCTCTACCAGGGACGCAACCCCAACTCCGGCGGAGACTACGGCCTCCTGCCCTACCGGCCGGGCCTGCTGACGCTGCAGCGCTGACGCGGGGAAGACCGGTGTGACACCGGAGAAGCAGGTCGGGATTCGTCTCGACCTGCTTCTCCGCGTCCGCCGTCGGCGGGCGCGCCGATGAGTTTCCCGCGTCGCGCCGGTCTGTGCACCGGAGACCGGCTCACGGGAGGCTGACGCCATGCGCAAACTGATCTTCGGCATGAACGTGACCCTGGACGGCTACGTCGTCGGGCCCGGCGACGACATCACCTGGGGCAAGGCGAGCGACGAGCTGTTCCAGTGGTGGACCGACCTCGAACGGGAGATCACCCTGTCGCTGTACGGGCGCAGGCTGTGGGAGGCGATGAGCTCCCACTGGCCGACCGGCGACCAGCGGCCAGGCGCCACGCCGGCGCAGATCGAGTTCGCGCGCATCTGGCGGGACACGCCGAAGGTGGTGTTCTCCTCGACGATCGGCGAGGTCGCCTGGAACACCCGCCTGGTCACCGGCGACGCGGTCACCGAGATCACCCGCCTCCTGGCCGGGGACGGCGGCCCGGCGAAGATCGGCGGCGCGACGCTGGCCGCGGCGGCTGTGCGGGCCGGCCTGGTCGACGAGTACGTCCTGGTGACCCACCCGGTCCTGGTGGGCGGCGGCCTGCCGTTCTTCACCGCGGTGGACAACTGGGTGGACCTGAACCTGGTGGAGACGCGAACCTTCCCCGGCGGGGTGGTGCTGACCAGGTACGAGACGAGGCGCTGAGCCACCAGGGGACACGTGCAGACTTGGGGTGTTCTCCCGCGCAGGCCGACGTCACTCCCCGGGAAGGTTCCACGTTGATGGACAAGCTGGGTTTCTTCGAAGTCGTCGACGTCGTCGAGACGGATCGCACTGCCGGACTCGGGATTCAGGGAGCCAGTGGGTTCGTCCTCGGGATCGCGGAAGAGGACGACTACCTCGGCTACCTGATCGTCGTCGACGGTGAGACCTACAACGTGCAGCCACCGGACGTGCGGGGCACCGGCAGGCACGTTCCGCGGGAATCCTTCTACCGGGGCGCGGCGATCACGGTGGCGCCCGAGGAGTACTCGGACTCAGAGGGGTGAACGATTCTCACCGGCTCGCCGGCATCTCCCGCGGTGGCAGGTTCGCCTTCTCACCACTGCCGGCAGTAGAGGCCGAGGTCACCGGCGGAACGGGCCAGCCGGGCGACGTCCTCGACCACCGCCCGCTGTTCCGCGGCGGTCAGCTCGTGCTCGTTCTGCTCGATGAGCCGTTCCCCCCAATACGACGCCAGCCGGTGCAGTTCGTCCGGTCCAGCCGCCGCGAGCGCGGTGACCAGCTCGGCGGAGACGACGAACACGCCGACACCGTCGTTGAGGAACTCCGCCACGTAGTGCGGCCACTTCCCGCTGTCGCGTCGTTCCGCGCCGCGAAGAACCCGACCCGCGAAGAACGCCGTCCAGTCCACGACGGCGTCGTCCGGGTCGAAACCTGTGCAGTTCACGCCGGTGAGTGTTCGCCCTGGACGGGATGAGCGCGTTCCCGCGGCGGTCGCGTCGTCCGGCGCGAGGAAGAACGTGATTTCAGCGGCCACGCGGCATGGTGGCACGGGGGCTACGACCGTCAACACGCCTATGGCGTGCGACACAACGCCGCCCGCCAGAGCGGTGAAACGAAGAATGCGGATGAACGCCCGAAAACAGAGAAGCAGGCCGAGACGAATCTCGACCTGCTTCTCCGGAGTACGCCGCCAGGGACTCGAACCCCGGACCCGCTGATTAAGAGTCAGCTGCTCTAACCAACTGAGCTAGCGGCGCTTGTTCATGACGGAGCCTTGCTGTTTCCGACACGAAGAACGTTAGCACAGGGCATCGAACGGGTTTTCGGGAGGGGGTCACCTCCGTGCGGGGGCCGGTCAGCGCGCGAACCACGTCCTGGCGGCGAGGACCAGCGCCTCGACACCGGTGGTCAGGGTCGGCTCGATGTCCGGTGCGAACTCGGGGGAGTGGTTCATCGCCACCGGGCGACCGGGTTCGCGGGTGGCGAAGTCGACGCCGCCGAAGAACCAGAACACCGTCGGAACGCCCGCGGCCGTGCCGAACACGCCGACGTCCTCGCTGGCGCTGACCACCGCGCCGGGGATCAGGCGCTCCCCGCCGAAGTGCTCGGTGAACGCGGCCATCGTCTTCGCCGTCGCGTCCGGATCGGACACCAGGACCGGTGTGCCGCCGTGCCAGTCGAACTCCGGCTCGCGGGGCGCCCCGGACGCGGCTGCCTCGGCGCGGATAATCCGTTCGACGGCGGCGCGGACGACGTCGCGCATGTGCTCGTTGAACGTCCGGATGCTGATGCCGAGTTCGGCCGTGTCCGGGATGACGTTCTCCTTCGTGCCGGCGTGCAGCCGTCCGACGGTGACGACGGCACGTTCGCCGGGGGAGACCTCGCGCGAGACGATGCCTTGCAGCCGTACGACGGCATGGGCGGCCATCAGGACCGGGTCGATCGCGGTCTCCGGTGCTGAACCGTGGCCGCCGCGGCCGAACAGCGTCACCGTGACCGAGTTGGACGCGGCCATCACCGGCCCGCTGCCGTACGCGATCATCCCCGCGGGCAGCGGCCCGACGTGCTGGGCCAGCACGACCTCCGGTGTGCCGAACCGGTCGAAGAGCCCGTCCTCGACCATGGCCCGCGCACCGGAACCCAGTTCCTCGGCCGGCTGGAAGACCACGAGCAACGTCCCCGACCACTCCTCGCGGGTCTGCGCGAGGCGGGCGGCCGCGCCGGCCAGGCACGTGGCGTGCATGTCGTGCCCGCACGCGTGGGCCACCGGGACCTCGTCGCCGTCGGCGGTGGTCCCGCGGACGGTCGAGGCGTACGGCAGGCCGGTGTTCTCCTCGACCGGCAGGGCGTCGATGTCCGCCCTGAGCATCACGAGCGGTCCGTCGCCGTTGCGCAGCACGCCGACGACGCCGGTGCCGCCGACGCCTGTGGTGACTTCGAAGCCCGAGGGGCGCAGAGCGCCCGCCAGCAGCTCGGCGGTGCGGAACTCCTGAAAGGACAGTTCCGGGTGCTGATGCAGGTCGCGGTAGAGGTCGTGCAGGTCCGTCATGGCTCTCCCCAGGCGCCGTGTGTTCCGTTGCTCCCGAGCAAGGCGCCGACTGGATCATCTCACCTCGCCGGACGCATCACGTGATGCCGCGGGCGTCCCCGAGCGGGTGGCGGTGCGAGAGGCGTTGGTCGCGCACCGCCGAGTTCCGCTCCACGGGCGCCGTGTGGCTTTCGGGCGCTGACAGGACGCGTGTTTAACTGGCGCCATGCCCGCCACCGGTACCAGCGCCAAGAGCGACGAACGACGCAGGGTCGTCGCGGTCGCGGACCGGGCCGTCCTGCGCTTCCTCGTGCACGCGAACTGCGCCGCCGGCGAGCCGCTGGTGGGCCAGGCCGTGCGCCAGTGCTACGCCAAGCAGGCCGGGGGCGGGATCCGTTGACGTCGGCTGAGCAGCCGGACCTCGCTTGGCGCGCCGAAGTGCTGGCGATCGTCACCGGCGACGACGAGTACGAGGCAGCGGACGCGTTGCTCTCGCTGGTCTACTACGACCCCGACGGGGTGTGGCTGGAAGGCGTTCTCCTGGGCATCATCGGGGATCCTGGTGCCGCGAAGTTGCACTACCTCGCCGTCGTCTGCCTGGGGCACGTCGCTCGCCTGCACCGTGCCGTCGACGAGCAGGTCACCGTCCCCCTGCTGGAACGGCTGAGGGCGGATCCAAAATTGGGCGGCGTAGCCGAGACGGCCTTGATGGACATCGATGTGCACGTGCGGGGCGACAGGACGAGCAAGCGCGATCTGTGACGCCGGCACAGACCAGGCCGCGGAAACCCAGCGGCTGGAAAATCGGGGCTGAAAAACGGAGAAGCAGGCCGAGACGAATCTCAGCCTGCTTCTCCGGTGTACGCCGCCAGGGACTCGAACCCCGGACCCGCTGATTAAGAGTCAGCTGCTCTAACCAACTGAGCTAGCGGCGCTTGTTTGTGTGCCGGTCACTTGCCGTTCCGGCGTGAAGAACGTTAGCACACGCTCTCGGCGGGCTCCCAATCGGCTGGTCAGCGCCTGTTTGGCGGTGCACCGGCCGGATAACGATCCGGCCACTCGGGCAACTTTCGGTGGCCTCGTGCCGTCACCTGATCGGGGGACGGCACAGCCACTTTCGTGGAGGCAGTCTCGGGAGTCGGTGACGATCAGATCGGAAGTGCGTCGATGGGGATGTGGGGCAGGCGCGGTCGCGGGGTGGTCGCGGCGGGGGTCGCTGTGATTCTGCTCGCAGGCTGTTCTGGTGGTGGCGGTGCGAGCACGGCAGGCGGCGGGGGCCAGTCGTCCAGTGCCGCGCCTCCGCCCAAGCCGGTCACGCTGACGCTGGCGCTGAACAACGGCGCGGCCGACGTGTCGCCGGGGCTGCCGGTCATCGCCACGGCGGCCGACGGGAAGCTGACCGACGTCAAGCTCTTCAACTCCGACGGCAAGGCCGTCGAGGGGAAGATGAACCCCGAGTCGACGCAGTGGACCAACACCGAGCCGCTCGGGTACTCGAAGACGTACAAGCTCGTCGCCGCGGCCACCGGTGAGGACGGCCAGTCGCAGACCAAGGAGTCGACCTTCACCACGGTGAAGCCGCGCACGCTCACCTACGTGTCGACGAACCCGCAGAACGGCACCACGATCGGCGTCGGGCAGCCGCTCGCCTTCTACTTCGACGAGCCGGTGGCCGACAAGGTCGCGGCCGAGAAGATGCTGGAGATCACCACCGAGCCCAAGGTGGAGGGCGCCTTCTACTGGTTCAACAAGAAGGAGGTGCACTGGCGTCCGGAGAAGTTCTGGAAGCCGGGCACCAAGATCACGATGAACATCAAGGTCTACGGCAAGCACGTCGGTGACGGCATCTACGGCCAGGAGGACCGCGTCATCACCACCACGGTGGGCGACGAGGTCATCCACTACGCCGACGGCCAGACGCACCAGGTGACCACCAAGGTCAACGGGCAGGTCGTGCGGACCATGCCGACCTCGATGGGCAAGCCGGCCGACGCCACGCCCACCGGCACCTACGTGCTGATGGAGAAGCACTCCCACATGATCATGGACTCGACCACGTACGGGCTGGCGCTGGAGAACGGCGGCTACCGCACCCCGGTCGACTGGGCGTACCGCATGTCCAACAGCGGCATCTTCTTCCACAGCGCGCCGTGGTCCATCGGCGACCAGGGGCACCGCAACGTGAGCCACGGCTGCCTCAACCTCTCGCCGGAGAACGCCAAGTGGGTGTTCGACACCAGCAGGCAGGGCGACGTCGTCATCGTCACCAACTCCGGTGGCCCGCCGCTCGAGTCGTGGGACGGCTTCGGCGACTGGCAGGTCCCGTGGTCGACCTGGGTGCAGGGCAACCGCTAGCTCAGGACGCCGTCACCTGGCCGCCGTCGACGGTCAGGTGGCGGTTCACCCGCACCGCTTCTAGCATCCGCCGGTCGTGCGTCACCAGCAGCAACGTGCCGGCGTAGTGCTCGAGCGCCTGCTCGAGCTGCTCGATCGCGACCAGGTCGAGGTGGTTCGTCGGCTCGTCCAGCACCAGCAGGTTCACGCCGCGGCCCTGCAGCAGCGCGAGCGCCGCCCTCGTCCGCTCCCCCGGTGACAGCGACGCCGCCGGACGCAGCACGTGCGCCGCCTTCAGCCCGAACTTCGCCAGCAACGTCCGCACGTCGGCGGGCGTCATCTCCGGCACGGCCTCCTGGAACGCGTCCACCAGCGGCAGCTCGCCCAGGAACAGCCCGCGCGCCTGGTCCACCTCGCCGACCACGACGCCGGAGCCCAGGGTCGCGTAGCCGGAGGACAGCTCCACCCGGCCGAGCAACGCGGCCAGCAGCGTCGACTTGCCCGCGCCGTTCGCGCCGGTGATCGCGACCCGGTCCGCCCAGTCGACCTGCAGGTCCACCGGGCCCAGCGTGAACGAGCCGCGGGTGACGACCGCCGCCCGCAGGGACGCCACGACAGCGCCGGAGCGGGGCGCCGCGGCGATCTCCATCCGCAGCTCCCACTCCTTGCGGGGCTCCTCCACGACGTCCAGGCGTTCGATCATGCGGTCGGTCTGGCGGGCCTTCGAGGCCTGCTTCTCGGTGGCGTCGGCGCGGAACTTGCGGGCGTTCTTGTCGTTGTCGCCCGCCTTGCGCCGGGCGTTCTTCACACCCTTGTCCATCCACGCCCGCTGCATGCGCGCACGGGCCTCCAACGAGGCTTTCGTGTCGGCGAACTCGTCGTACTCCTCCCGGGCGTGCTGACGGGCCCGCGCCCGTTCCTCGAGGTACGACTCGTAGCCGCCGCCGTACAGGCGCACGGAGTTCTGGTGCAGGTCGAGCTCCAGCACGCTCGTCACCGTGCGGGCCAGGAACTCGCGGTCGTGCGAGACGAGCACGGTGCCGGTGCGCAGGCCGGTGACGAACTTCTCGAGCCGTTCCAGCCCGTCGAGGTCGAGGTCGTTGGTCGGCTCGTCGAGCAGGAGGACGTCGTAGCGGCTCAGCAGCAACGACGCCATGCCCGCGCGGGCCGCCTGGCCGCCGGACAGCGAGGTCATCAACGCGTCCAGGCCCACCGTCAGGCCGATGTCGTCCAGGACCTCCTGCGAGCGTTCCTCCAGGTCCGCGCCGCCCAGCGCGAGCCAGCGGTCCAGCGCGTCGGAGTAGCCCTCGTCGTTCCCGGCGGTCAGCGCCTCGGTGGCGGCGTCCAGCGCGGCCTGGGCCTGCGCGACACCCGTCCGGCGGGCCAGGAAGTCGCGGACGGTCTCGCCTTCGAGGCGTTCCGGCTCCTGGGACAGGTGCCCCACGTTCGCGCCGGGCGGGTTCAGCGTCACGCGGCCCTGCTCGGGCGGGATCAACCCGGCCAGCGTCCGCAGCAGCGTCGACTTGCCCGCGCCGTTCACGCCGACCAAGCCGATCACATCGCCGGGAGCGACCACGAGGTCCAGACCGGAGAAGAGGACGCGATCACCGTGACCGGCGGCGAGGTCCTTGGCGACGAGCGTGGTCATGGGTTGTGCTCCGCGTCTGGGGGTCCGGGGGTCTGGGGGGCTCGGCCCCCAGAAAACACAACGAAGCCGGGTTGTGTCCGCGCTTTCTGCGAACACAACCCGGCTTGTCCGGGTGAGTGACGGGACTTGAACCCGCGACACCTGGGATCACAACCCAGTGCTCTACCGGCTGAGCTACACCCACCATCACCGGTCCGTGACCGGCGGGGAAAGCATAGCAACGGCATCCACCGAGAAAGAAATCAGGGGGTCACTTGACGTCCTTGAGCAGCTCAGCGGCCACGGCCTGGGCCTGTTCGGACGTCGGCCCCGGCTGCGGCACGAACGCCGTCCGCCGGTAGTACGCGAGCTCCCGGATCGACTCGACGATGTCCGCGAGCGCGCGGTGCGCGAGGCCCTTGCCCGGCTGCGCGTAGTAGATGCGCGGGTACCAGCGCCGGCACAGCTCCTTGATCGACGACACGTCGACCATGCGGTAGTGCAGGTGGGCGTCCAGCGCCGGCATGTCGCGGGCGATGAAGCCGCGGTCGGTGGCGATGGAGTTGCCGGCCAGCGGCGCGGTCCGCGGGTCGGGGACCCACTCCTTGATGTAGGCCAGCACGGCGGCCTCGGCCTCTTCCAGCGACACGGCGGAGGCGCGCACCTCCTCGGTCAGGCCCGACTTGGCGTGCATCTCCATGACGACATCCGGCATCGAGGCGAGCACTTCGTCATCCGCGTGGATCACAACGTCCACGCCGTCGCCGAGCACGTTCAGCTCGGCGTCCGTGACCAGTGCCGCGATCTCGATCAGAGCGTCCTTGCCCAAGTCGAGTCCGGTCATCTCGCAGTCGATCCACACCAGACGATCCATCACCCCGGGAACATTACTGCGCGGAGCGTCAACTTCGAGTGGCGGCGTGCGGCAACCTGGTTACGCTCCCCGTGCATGACGGCTCACGCTGAGATCGCCGCCGGGTACGCGTCCGAGGGCGCGGCTGTCGAGCTCGGCACCGTGCTGGCCGGCGGGGCGGTGGACCCGGCCGCCCGCGTCCGCCTCCCGCTGGCCGTGGTCAACCGCCACGGACTCGTCGCGGGCGCAACGGGAACCGGGAAGACGAAGACGTTGCAGCTGCTCGCCGAACAGCTCTCGGACAACGGCGTGCCGGTGCTGATGGCGGACGTGAAGGGCGATCTGTCCGGTCTGTCGCGGCAGGGCGAGGAGAGCGACCGGACCAGGTCCAGGGCCGCGGACACCGGTGACGACTGGCAGCCGCGGTCGTACCCGGTGCAGTTCCTGTCGCTCGGCGCCGGCGGCGCCGGGGTGCCGGTGCGCGCCACGGTCACGAGCTTCGGACCGGTCCTGCTGTCGAAGGTGCTGGGGCTGAACGACACCCAGGAGTCCACGCTCGGCCTGGTCTTCCACTGGGCGGACTCGAAGGGGCTCCCGCTGCTCGACACGAAGGACCTGCGCGGCGTCGTCCAGCACCTCACGAGCGACGAGGGCAAGGCGGACCTCAAGGGCATCGGCGGCGTCTCGGCCGCCACGGCGGGTGTGATCCTGCGGGCCCTGGTCAACCTGGAGGCGCGGGGCGGCGACAGGTTCTTCGGCGAGCCGGAGCTGGACCCGGCCGACCTGATGCGCGACCGCGACGGCAAGGGTGTCATCAGCCTGCTCGAGCTGGCCGAGCTGCGGGGCGACCCGGCGTTGTTCTCCACGTTCCTGATGTGGTTGCTGGCCGAGCTGTTCGAGACGCTGCCCGAGGAGGGCGACGTCGAGAAGCCCAAGCTCGTCTTCTTCTTCGACGAGGCACATCTGTTGTTCTCGAACGCCTCGAAGGCGTTCCTCGGCCAGATCACCCAGACCGTGAAGCTCATCCGGTCCAAGGGAATCGGCGTGTTCTTCTGCACGCAGCTCCCGACGGACATCCCCGGCGACGTGCTGTCGCAGCTCGGCGCGCGCGTTCAGCACGCACTGCGAGCGTTCACACCGGACGACCAGAAAGCGTTGGCGCGCACGGTGAAGACGTATCCGACCACGCCGCACTACGACCTGGAGAAAGCGCTCACGTCGCTCGGCATCGGCGAGGCGGTCATCACGGTGCTGAACGAGAAGGGTGCTCCGACACCGGTCGCGTGGACCCGGCTGCGCGCGCCGCGGTCGTTGATGGACACGATCGGCGACGACGCGATCCGGCAGGCCGCCCAAGGCTCTGATCTCCACCGCAAGTACGCGGAGACCGTCGATCGGGAGTCGGCCTACGAGCAGTTGCTCCGGAAAGTCGTTCCGCCCCAAGAGGAACGAGCCCCGGAACCTCCTGCGCCGGAACGGGAGGAACCGGGGCTCGCCGAGAAGGTGCTCGGCAACAGCGCCGTCAAGTCGTTCCTGCGGTCAGCCGGCAGCGCCCTGGCGCGCGAGATCACGCGGGGCCTCTTCGGGACCTCGCGCAAGCGACGCTGAGAGCACGGCCGCGCCGATGCAGAGCCCGCCCGCGACGTACCAGGCGAGGTCGTAGCTGCCCAGGTGGTCGCGCGTGAGTCCGGCGGCGGACGCGGCCAGCGCGGCACCGAGCTGGTGCGCGGCGAACACCCAGCCGAACACGACGGGGCCGGACGTGCCGAAGTACTGGCGGCACAACGCCACGGTCGGCGGCACGGTCGCGACCCAGTCCAGGCCGTAGAAGATGATGAACACCAGCATCGACGGGTGTGCCGACTCGCTGAAGAGCTGGGGCAGCAGCATCAGCGAGAGACCGCGCAGGGCGTAGTAGGCCGCCAGCAGCAGCCGCGAGTCGACCTTGTCGGTCAGCCAGCCGGACACGATCGTGCCCACGATGTCGAACACGCCGACGAGCGCGAGCAGCCCGGCCGCGGTCGTCGTCGGCATGCCGTGGTCGTGCGCGGCGGGGATGAAGTGCGTGCCCACCAACCCGTTCGTCGACGCGCCGCAGATCGCGAAACCACCGGCCAGCAACCAGAACGGCCGGGTCCTCGCGGCCTGGAGCAGGCCGCCGATCGCCCGGCGCGCCGCGCCACCGGCCGGCGGCGGGGGAGTGTCCTCGCTCGCGCCGAGCGGCAGCAGGCCCACGTCGCGCGGGTACTCGCGCAGGAAGAACGCCGCGAGCGGCACGACGGCCAGCGCGGCGATGCAGATCACCAGGGACGCGGGCCGCCAGCCGTAGGACTCGGACAGCCACGCCACCGTCGGCAGGAACACGAGCTGACCGGCCGCGCCGCCCGCCGTCAGCACGCCCGTGACCAGGCCGCGGTGCCGCACGAACCACCGCCCGGTGATCGTCGCGACGAACGCCAGCGCCATCGAGCCGGTACCGAGACCGACGACGACACCCCACAGCAGCACGAGCTGCCAGGACGCGGTCATGAACACCGTCAGCCCGCTGCCGAGCGCGACCATGGTCAACGCGAAGGTCACGACGACCCGCACGCCGAACCTGTCCATCAGCGCGGCGGCGAACGGCGCGGTCAACCCGTACAGCAGCAGGTTGATCGAGATGGCGAGCGAGATCGTACCGGTCGTCCAGCCGAACTCCGCCCGCAACGGCTCGATCAAGGCACTCGGAGCCGCGCGGAACGACGCGGCGCCCACCAGGGCGATGAACGAGACACCTGCGACAACCCAGGCCCAATGCAATCTCACGGCGATCAGCCTCCGTGATCGCGCACCCGGCGACCAGTGGCCCGATGGCCAACATGTGAAAGAATCAGGCCATGCACCGGATCGCCGTCCTCGCGCTCGAACAGTCCGTCGCGTTCGACATCGGCACCGCCACGCACATGTTCGCCCGGCTCCCGGGCGCCTACGAGGTCGTCGTCTGCTCGCCCGGTCGCCGCCCGATCCCCACCACCGGCGGCTTCACCATCGCACCCGAGCACGGGCTGGAGGTGCTCGCGGACGCGGACACGGTGCTCGTGCCGGGCACCCACTACCCGCCGGCGCGGGAGGGCAGGCTCGAACCGGCCGTGCTGGAAGCCCTCACGACGACGAAGGCGCCGCGGATCATGTCGATCTGCACGGGCGCGTTCGTGCTCGCGGCGGCCGGGCTGCTCGACGGCAGGCCGGCGACCACGCACTGGAAGACCACGGACCAGTTCCGCGCGCTGTACCCGAAGGTGCGCCTCAACCCGGACGTGCTGTTCGTCGACGACGGCGACATCCTCACCTCGGCGGGCGTCGCCGCGGGCATCGACCTGTCCCTGCACGTCATCAGGTCCGACCACGGCAGCGAGGCGGCGAACTGGGTCGCCCGCTACTGCGTCGTCCCCGCCTGGCGGCAGGGCGGCCAGTCCCAGTTCGTCGACCGCCCGGTGCCGAGCTACCCGGACACCTCCACCGCGCTCGCCCGCGAGTGGGCCTCCGAACGCCTCCAGGAACCGCTCGACCTCGCCGCGATGGCCGCGCAGGTGCGGATGAGCGTGCGCACCTTCACCCGCCGGTTCCGCGCCGAAACGGGCATGTCCCCCGGCCAGTGGCTGACCCAGCAGCGCGTCGAGCGGGCCCGGCACCTGCTGGAGTCCACCGACCTGCCGGTCGACCAGGTCGCCCGGCACTCGGGGTTCGGGACGGGCGCGGCGCTGCGGCAGCAGCTGGCGGCGTCGATCGGGGTCTCGCCGAGCGCCTACCGCCAGGCGTTCCGCTCGGCCTGAGACCTCGGCGACTCCACAGTGGACTGACTCACTCGTCGACCAGGAACGGCCGCAACAGGTCCGGCACGGCCTCGTCGGCGAGCGCCAGCCCGTCGGACTCGCCGACGTCGGTCACGTGGTAGATGCCCGCACCCGCCGCGGTGGTCGCCCCGATCGTCATCAGACCGCTGCGGCGCTGGAAGAACGACCGCCGGATGCGCCAGCCGATGATCCCGGTGCGCTGCAACGCGACCGTGCTGCGCACCAGGGAGTTGTTGCGCGTCACCAGGTAGCGGTCGTCGAGGGCGTTGCCGAGCGAGCGGTAGTTGTCCCAGCCGGCCAGCGCCGCGAACGGGATGATCGCCGCCGGGATGGGCCACGCCCAGGAGGGTGCCCAGACCGCCAGGCCGACCGCGATCACCACCCACGGCACGACGTGGCGGAACATGCTGCGGCGCAGCGCGGCGAACGGGTGCTTGCGCAGCTCCAGCGTCGTCGGGTCGTCCTCGACCTCCAGCACGTCCCGCGCCACCTGGTGCGCCACGGACAGCGGCGCGGGCGGCAGCAGCAGGTTGCTCTCGCCCTTCGCGCCCAGACCCGTCGTCACCGCGACGGCTTTCGCGCCCTTGCCCGCGCGGACCAGCAGCGGTTCCTGGATGTCGACACCGCGCAGGCGCTGCTCCTCCACGGAGACGGACCGCGTGGTGAGCAGTCCCCGTTGCACCCGCAGGGTCCCGTCCGGCTCGCGGGTCAGCCGGTAGTTCCAGAACTGCACCAGGTACAGCGGCACCGACAGCACGAGCCCGGCCACGACCAGCCCGACGGCGAACACGCCGAGCAGGGTGAAGCTGGGGTTCTCGAACAGCCACTCCCACAGGTCCTGCACCGGGTGCAGGCCGAGGTCGTCGGCGTAGTTGGACAGCACGCCGAAGAGGGCGCCGATGGCGACCAGGCCCGAGAGGGACAGCGGCGCGAACTTCAGCCACTTCAGGTCGAGCCGCGAGATGACCTCGGACTCCGGCAGAGCCGGTTCCTCCGGCGCTTCGCCGGTGGGCTCCGCGCCCGCCGGCCGGGGTGCGACCTGCTTCTGCAGCAACAGCACCCGCAGCCGTTCGGCCTCCTCCTGCGTCACCGCGTCGAGCGTCAGGCCGTCGGTGCCGGGAACGTCCTGCTGCCCGGTGCCGATCCGCACCGCCGACAGCCCGAACACCCGGTGGCCCGGCTTCGAGGTGAGGTCGACCGTCCTGATGCGATCGCGCGGCACCGCGAGCTGCTTGCGGGTCAACAACCCCGTGTGCAGCTCGACCTGCTCGTCGGTGATGCGGTACCTGGTGGTGCGCCAGATGAGGTAGCTGACCACGAGGATCACCGCCACCGTCGCGCCGCTCGCGATGAGCCGCCACTTCTCGCCGTTGCCGGTGAACAGCAGGACGAGGATGGGCACCAGCATCGCGATGCCCTCGTTGAGCGGCCGCACGATCAGCATGCGCACGTGCAGGCGGTGCCACTGGGCGGGCGGCTCGGTGAACTCCGGTGCGGCGGGCAGGCCCGCGGGCACCTCGGCGGGGGTGCTCACGTGGCATCACCCGGCGTCGCCTGCGTGGTGCTGGTCAGCTCCTCCACGAGCCGCCGCGCCACCTCCTGGTCCAGACCCTCGATCTCCACCGGGCCCGCCGCCGACGCGGTCGTCACCGTGACCGTCGACAGGCCGAGCAACTGCTGGAACGGCCCGCGCTTCGTGTCGACGGTCTGGATCCGCGACACCGGCGCGACCCGCCACTCCTGGCTCAGCCAGCCGGAGAGCGTGTAGACGGCGTCGGGCGTGGTCTCCCAGCGGTGCACGCGGTAGCGCCAGCTCGGCTCGACCGCGGTGTGCACGAGCCCGATCACCAGCGTGGCGACCAGGAGCGCCAGCTCCCACGTCGGCGGCTCGTCCACCAGCAGGAACACGATCAGCTGCGGCACGAAGAGGACGAGCCAGAACACGGCGGCCTGCATCGTCCACAGCAGGACGGACTTCGGACTCACCTGGTGACGAGGAGCGCGCAGTTGCAGAGTCACCCCCCAAGGGTGCACCACTCGTGCCTGGTGGTGTGGCCAGGTGTGTCAATTGGCGCCCCGCCGGCGAGGTGGTCCCGCGTGCGAGGGAGGCAGGACCACCTCGTCGGCCCGGCGATCAGGGGGCCGCGCAGTACGGGGGCATGAAGCCCGCGTCGGGGTCGTCGGCGGAAGCCGCGCCCACCGGCATCGCCAGGGCGGCCACGGCGAGTACCGCGGCGGCGATGGTCCGGGCGATAGTGTTCAGCTTCATTGAGGTGCTCCGTTCGTTAGGTGGCGGCCGTGGATGAGAGCAGGAAGTCGTTGACGAGGTTCGGCGCCCGGCTGCGGGCCGTCCGGCTGCGACGCGGTCTGTCGCAAAAGGACCTCGCCTGCCCCGGGGTGTCCATGAGCTACGTCTCGCGGCTCGAGTCCGGCGAACGGGTGCCGTCGCCCGCGGTCGTGCGCAGGCTCGCCGAGGTGCTCGGCGTCGACGCCTCCGAGCTGGTCGTCGACGAGGACCGCACGGCGGTGCAGGACGAGGCGCTGGCGTGGTGCGAGGCGCTGTTCGCCTACCACGACGGCGACCTGGTCCTGGCCGTCGACCTGCTGGAGGCACTGGGAAAGCGGGCGGACGAGGAGATGTTCGGCTGGTGCGCGCGCTGGACGCGCCTCGCGGTGCTGGCGAGACAGCGCGACCACGAGGGACTGCTGCTGGCGGCGGCGAAGTTGCGCAAGTCGTGGTCTCCCGGTCCGGCGGTGGACGCCCTCGTGGAGATCCTGCGCGCATCCTCGTTGCGGCGCCTCGGCCGGACGGCCGAATCCGTGCGGGCCGCGAGCGAGGCCGTCGAGCTGGCCGGTGGTGACGGCGAACGGGTGCGCCGCGTCCACACCCGCGCGCTCATCGCGTTGTGCGCGGAACTGACCGCGGCCGGGAGGCTGGCCGACGCCGAACAGGTGGTGGACCAGCTCTCGGCGCGGCTGCCGGGGCTCGGACGCGACCGGCTCGCCATCTCGACGTGGTGGGCGCGCGCGAAGGTGGCGGACCGCCTGGGGGACCGCACCGAGGCCGGGCACTGCATCCGCGAGGCCGTGTCGATGCTCGACGACTTCGACGGCGATCCCGGGTACCGGTGCCGCGTCCGCCTGGCCGGCGCGTCGATCGCCTTGCGGACGCCCGGCGCGAACCTCCACGACGTCGTGTCGTTGCTGGACGCGGTGGAGACGACGGCCGCGGCGATGCGGCAGCAGGACGGGCTGCTCGCACACGCCCGCGCGCTGCGGGCGGAGCTCGCGTTGCGCGACGGTGAGGTCGGCCGGGCGCGGGAGCTCGCCCGGAGCGCGATCGCGACGGGACGGCTCGACGCGGAGCAGCAGCTCCGGTGCCACCTGCTGCTGGTGCGGGCGGCCGACGAGATCGACCAGGACGGCGACGCGGGCGCGCGCACGGCACTGGCCGCTCTGCTGGAGCACATCAACCCCGAGGGCGTTGATCCGCTCCTGTGGCGCGACGTGGCTCGCATCGCGTTGCGCAGGCACTGAGCGCGCAGACGCCGGCCACGGGCGGCGTTGCCCGATCATGGCCGCTCTCGCTCCTTAACTGGACACCTTGTCAACGGAGCATGACACAGAGGGGTCACCCGCCACATCACCCAATTTCCCGCCCGAAAGATGGGTAGAACACCCGCAAACCGGCAGTAGCCCGTCTGCGGCGAGCGGCCGAACGGGCGATGCGGACAACGCCTCGGGTGCCGGTTGTCAACTAGTTGACAGCGGGTGACTCGGGGGCGGTCAGGTTCATCCACCAGACGACGGCTCCGGCGCGGCCGTTGACCTCAAGGGTGGCGTAGATGCGCTGGAGGTGGTTCTGCACGGTCTTGGGGGACAGGCCGAGCGTCTCCGCGACCACCGCCGTGCCGGCGCCGGCGGCGACCAGTCGCAGCACCTCGATGCCGCGCTTGGTGAGCCCGGCCCGCAACGCGCACGCGATCCGGGTGTTCGTGTGTTCCGCGGTGGCGGTCTCGCGCAGCTCACCGCTCTGCGGCACGCGCACCACCGCGTTCTCGCGCTTGGGCTCGAAACGCCTGTGCGCCAACTGCTCCACGAGCCGCGCCGACAGGTCGTGCTCGCGCATCCGCAGCAGGTCGCGGCCTTCCTGCAGCTCCCACAACCGGTACTGCTCAAGCTGGATCCGCGCGTGCCGCAGCGCCCGTTCGAAGTCACCGGACCGCTCGTGCGCCTCGCTGAGCTGCTGGTGCGCGTGCACCGCGACCTCGCGCGCCAGGCAGCTCATCGCGAGCTCGGCGGCCTGGGTGAGCTGGGCGATCTGGTCCGGGTACCGGCCTCGCGCCCCGCTGAGCCGCGCCCGCGCCATCAGCGCCTCCGCCCGAGCCACCGGGCGGTTCCTTCCGGCAAGCAACTGGTCAGCGCGCTGCCAGCTACGCTGCGCGCGGTCAAGTTCACCCAGATCGATGCGCACGTGTGTCAGCAGCACGTTGACCATCGCCATCCGCACCGGGTCGCCGACCTGCTTCCACCGGTCGCGCACCTGCGCGCTCAACGCCTCCGCGCGCCGCAGCTTGCGCACGCAGGGCTCGCCGTCGAGGCTGCACCGGCTCTCCTCGGTGCGGATCATGCAGTGCTCGTGGTACTGCAGGCGCATCACCTTCGCCTGCTCGAACAGCACCGAGCCGATCAGCTCGTTGTCACCGGTCAGCTCGGCCAGGCCGAGCGCGCGGGACAGCGAGTGGAAGCTGCGCTCCCGCGAGTCGAGCCGCAGCTCCACCACGGCGCGGGAGAAGCTGCACCGCGCCTGGAGTCCGATGTGGCGGTTCGCCGCCGCGATCTCCTGCACCCGGTCGATCGTGTCGAGCGCGCTCGGCCACAGCCCGCGCTTGCCGAGCGCCACCGACTGCGTCAGCACGACCTGCGCGACACCCGCGACGTCGTCCAGCCACGTGAACGCGGCAACGGCCTTCTCGGCGAACTCCAGGGCTTCGCCCGGTCTGCCCTCGTCCAGCGCGATGCGCGCCTCGCGCAGGTTGTGCACGGCGTTGGACCGCGGGTCCGTCGTCCTGCCGGGAACCGTCATCGGTGCCTCGCCCCCTCACCAGGGGGCGAGCCTACTGCCGCTCGCGCAGCCGGTTCTTCACGACTTTCCCGGCGGCGTTGCGCGGCAGCTCGTCGACGAAGAAGACGTCGCGGGGGACGGAGAACCGCGCGAGGTTGGCCTTCACGTGCTCGCGCACGCGTTCCGCCGTCAGGGTTTCCGCGCCGACGACGTAGGCCGCGAGCCGCTGGCCGAACTCGTCGTCCGGCACGCCGAGCACCGCCACCTCCGTGACGCCGTCCAGTTCCGAGAGCAGGTCCTCGACCTCGCGCGGGTAGACGTTCTCGCCACCGGAGACGATCATCTCGTCGTCCCGGCCCGCCACGAACAGCAGGCCGTCCTTGAGGTAGCCGAGGTCGCCGGTCGACATCAGGCCGTCCAGCGACTCCTTGCTCGTGCCGTTGGTGTAGCCGTCGAAGAGCATCCCGTTGCCGACGAAGATCCGGCCGATCTCGCCGGGCGCCACCGGTTTCCCTTGTTCGTCCACAATGGCCAGACGGGTGCCGAGGGGTGGTTTCCCGGCGGTTCCCGGTTCGGCGAGCATCTCCTCCGGGGTCGCGATGCTCGCCCAGCTCACCTCCGTCGAGCCGTAGAGGTTGTAGAGCACCGGGCCGAACTCCTCGAGCGTGCGGCTCGCGACCTTCGGCGGCAGGGACGAGCCGCTGGAGGCGATGACCCGCAGCTTCGGGCGGTGCGGCACCTCCAGCATCCGTTGCAGCATCACGGGGACGACGAACATCGCCGTGCACCGCTCGGCGTCCCTGAGCGCCTGCTCGGGGTCGAACCTCCTGCGCAGCACCAGGGTGGCGCCGAGCACGAGGCCGAGCTGGAACGCGGCGAGGCCCCAGGCGTGGAACAGCGGGGAGGTGATCGCGATGACGTCGCCGTGCCTGAGCGGAATCCGCGACAGCAGCGCGGCGGCGGGGGCGAGGCTCGCGGGCTCCGGCCGCCGGGCGCCCTTCGGCGCGCCGGTCGTGCCGGAGGTGAGGATGATCAGCCGGCCGCGCGGCGGCCTGCGCGGGAGGGGAGTCGTGGGACCGTTGAGCACGAGCGACTCGAGCTCGTCGCTGAAGAAGGTCGGGACGTCGGGCAGGACGTCGGCGAACTCGCGGTCGGCGACGATCCGGTCGATCCGCTGGTCCCGCGCGACCGCCGCCAGCTGCCCGGCGCTCAGGCCGGTGTTGAGCAGGACGGCGTCGGCGCCGATCTTCGTGCAGGCGGTCATCGTCTCGATGAAGCCGCGGTGGTTGCGGCACAGCAGGCCGATGCGCTCCCCGGCGCGGAAGGCGTGCGCGAGCCGGCTGGTGCGCTCGTCGACCTCCGCGTACGTGAGCACGCCGTCGTCGTCGATGATCGCCGCGCGGTCCGGGTGCCTGGCCGCGCCGGTCCGGTAGCCCCACGCGAGCGTGATGTCCCACTGGAGGTACCCGAGCAGGGTCCCGGCGAGCCCGCGCGGGCCCAGCGGGCGGATCACTCCGGCTTTGACCAGGGTCAGCAGCACGCGGGTCACCATGCACCCCACTCTGCCACTAACCTACTTGCGAGTAGGTAACGCTGTGACGGCGGTCACGTCTCGGTGTCGGAGGCGCTCACGACGGCATCGCGCAGTGCGGCCCGCAGGCGGCCGACTTCCAGTGGGGTGAGAACAGCGGCTTCTCCCGGGGGCACGGTGATCACGATGTGCCCCTGGCTGACGAACACCGTCATGTCCCGTCGGCGCGAGGCGATGTCGCGGCAGCTCACCTGCCACTCGTCTTTGGCTCCCACGGGTTTCTTCCTCCAGCTCATCCGGCGCGCCGGCTCGGCGGTTCCGGCGCTCGCACCAATTAGACGCGATGAACCGAAGGTCATGACGACGAATTCGCGCCGTCTGCCGGGTAGTTGCGCCTGGTCGCGGTCAGTGTCGTGGGTCGCAAGGCAAAGTGTCACTCGATGGGGTGACGATGGCGCTGCTGCAACGCATTGTGATTGCCGCTGCCGGACTCGTCGGGGGAATTCGGTGCACGGGTCTACAGGCAGGAGCCGTGCACGGGCGTTTCGCTGTTGGCGAGGTCGATCAGCGCTTGGCGGATGACCGTCATCTCCTCGTGCGTGAAGCGCGCGCGGAAAGCGCGTTCGACCTCCGCGAGGGCGTCCCCGGCCTGCTTCTGCAACTCCCGGCCCCGGTCGGTGATCACCGGGGTGCGCACCCGGCGGTCGTTCGGGTCGGGGACGCGGGTGACCAGGCCGGCTCGCTCCAGCTTGTCGAGCTCGCTCGTGAGCGTCGTCTTGTCGAGGCCGAGCATGGCGCCGAGCTTGAGCTGGGTGCGCTGGGCCTCCTCGTTCGCGAGCGTCTGGAGGATCAGCTGACCGCGGACGGACACGCCGAACTTCGCGATCTCCTCGGCGAACGCGGCACCGACCCGCTGGGTCGCGCGGTGCAGCAGCCAGTTGAAGTCCCACTTCTCCGCGCAGGCGTGGTGCAGCTGCGGCTCCTCCTCCATGTGACCCATCCTACCTCCCAGGTCAGATGTTCTTGAGTGAGAACGTCTTGATTCGGAAGTTCTTCGATCGTATGTTCTTGGCATGACCAATCTGCTGCACATCGACTCGAGCATCCGCCGCGAAGGATCCGTGACCCGCGAGATCACCGGGTCGTTCGCCGACGTCTGGCGGTCCGCGAACCCGGAGGGCGGCTACACCTACCGGGACCTCAACGCGACGCCGGTCCCGCACGTGGACGGCACGGAGCACGGCGTCCAAGCCGAGCTGGTCGCCGAAGTCAGGGCGGCGGACGTGATCCTCATCGGCGCGCCGATGTACAACTTCTCGATCCCGTCGACGTTGAAGGCCTGGATCGACCAGGTCGCCACCAGGGAGTTCTTCCCGCGCGAGGACGGCACCTACGAGCTGGGCGGCAAGCGCGTCGTCGTCGTGACCGCGCGGGGCGGCTCGTACAAGCCGGGCACGCCGCGCGAGGGCTTCGACTTCCAGGAGCCGTACCTGCGGGCGGTGCTGTCGATGATCGGGCTCGACCGGAACCTCGAGTTCGTGCACGCCGAGCTGACGCTCGCCGACGTCAACCCGCAGCTGCACCAGTTCCGCGAGCTCGCGGTCGAGTCGCTCGCCGACGCGCACCGCGTGGTCAAGGAGCTCGCGTCCGCCTAACCTGGCGGCATGATCGACAAGGTCGCCTGGATCCACCTGGTGGACGGCCGGGTGCTCGGCACCAGGTCAGCCGGCAAGGACACCTACTACCTGCCCGGTGGCAAGCGCGAGCCGGGGGAGTCCGACGTCGAGACGCTCGTGCGCGAGATCCGCGAGGAGCTGTCGGTCGACATCGACGCGGCGTCGGCGGAGCACCTCGGCACGTTCGAGGCGCAGGCGCACGGCCGCTCGCCGGGGGTGACCGTGCGGATGACCTGCTACACCGCGTCGTTCGCGGGGGAACCGGTGGCGTCGGCGGAGATCGAGGAGCTGGCGTGGCTCACCACCGCTGACGCGGACCGGATCTCGCCCGTCGACCGCGTCATCTTCGCCCACCTCCACGAAGCGGGGCTGCTGCGCTGACGGGCGCTCACCGGTGACGCCGCGAACCCCCGGAGACGGCGGTGGGAGGCGGGCAGCGCTCTCCTCCCACTTCAACGTATAGCGCACCCCGGGTCTTGCGGCAAGCCCCCAGGTACGGTCCATCATTTCCCGGCCACTGGCTCTCACCTGGGGAAATGAGGAAGTCCATGATCGACGTCATCATCGCCGGCGGTGGTCCGACCGGCATGATGCTGGCCGGCGAGCTGCGGTTGCACGGCGTGCGGGTGGTCGTGCTGGAGCGGGACCCGGAACCGAACCAGGTGGTGCGGTCGCTCGGCCTGCACGCGCGCAGCCTGGAGGTCCTGGACCAGCGCGGCATCGTGGACCGGTTCCTGGCGCTGGGCACGAAGCACCCGCTCGCCGGCTTCTTCGCGGGCATCGACAGGCCGGCGCCGCAACGGCTCGACACCAAGTACCCGCACACCCTCGGCCTGCCGCAGCCGGTCACCGAGCGCCTGCTCACCGAGCGCGCCCTGGAGACCGGTGCGGAGGTCCGGCGCGGCAGCGCGGTGACGGGCCTCGCGCAGGACGACGAGGGCGTGACCGCCGAGCTGGCCGACGGCACCGCGGTGCGGGCGCGCTACCTGGTCGGCTGCGACGGCGGGCGCAGCACCGTGCGCAAGCTCGCCGGCATCGACTTCCCCGGCGAGCCGTCGCGGGTGGACACGCTGCTGGGGGAGATGGAGATCGGCGTGCCCCACGAGGAGGTCGTGCCGGTGATGACCGAGGTCCGCAAGACGCAGAAGCGGTTCGGTCTCGGCCCGATCGGCGGCGGCCGGTACCGGGTGGTCGTGCCCGCCTCCGACGTGGCGGAGGACCGCGCGGTCATGCCGACGCTCGACGACTTCCGGCGCGAGCTGCGCCGGGTCGCCGGCACGGACTTCGGGGTGCACTCGGCGCGCTGGCTGTCCCGCTTCGGCGACGCCACCCGGCAGGCCGAGCGCTACCGGTCCGGCCGCGTGCTCCTCGCGGGCGACGCGGCGCACGTCCACCCGCCGACCGGTGGCCAGGGGCTCAACCTCGGCCTGCAGGACGCCTTCAACCTGGGCTGGAAGCTCGCGGCCGCGGTGCGCGGCCGGGCACCGGAGGACCTCCTGGACACCTACCAGGCCGAACGGCATCCGGTGGCCGCGGAGGTGCTCGACAACACCAGGGCCCAGATCGAGCTGATGAAGGTCGAGCCGGGACCGCGGTCGGTGCGGCGGCTGCTCACGGAGCTGGTGCGGTTCGAGGAGGTCAACCGGTACCTGGTCGAGAAGATCATCGCGATCTCGATCCGGTACGACTTCGGCTCCTCCGACGACCTGGTGGGCCGCCGGATCGGGGACCTCGCGCTGCGGCGCGGCGGGCTCTACGACCGGATGCACGCCGGTCGCGGCGTCCTGCTCGACCAGACCGGCCGGCTGTCGCCCGGCGGCTTCTCCGACCGCGTCGACCACCTGGCCGAGGTGAGCGAGGAGCTGGACGCCCCGGCAGTGCTGCTGCGGCCGGACGGGCACGTGGCGTGGGCGGGGGAGGACCAGCGGAGTCTCGACGGCCAGCTCGCCCGCTGGTTCGGCGCTGCCTGAGGTCACCCGTTCGAGGGCCGGAGGTGCTTTGTCACACTGGGCGGTGTGTCCGAGCCGATGACCGCGGTGCTCCTGCGCGCCGCCGAGCTCACCGCCTCGGGGAAGCCGCGGCAGGCGATCGACCTGCTGCGGCCCCTCGTGGCCGCGAACCCTCGGCACGCCGGGGCGTGGTGCCGGCTCGCCGCCGCCCACCTCGACCTCGGTGAGGCGGACCAGGCGCTCGACGCCGCCAAGCGCGCGATGGTGCTCGACGGCGAGCCGGCCTGGCCGCAGCGGCTGGCCGCGCTCGCGCTGAACGACCTCGGCCGGCACCAGGAGGCGGTGGTCGCGGCGCGGGAGTCCGTGCGGCGCAAGCCCGGCGACTGGCGGTGCTACGTCGTGCTCGCCGAGGTGCTCGCCGGCTCGCCGGAGGGTGGCGTGGAGGCGTTCGACTCGGCCCTGCACGCCTCCCAGCTCGCGCCCACCGAGGCGCGGGCGTTCCAGGTGCTCGGCGACGCGGCGCTGCGCATGCGCGACTGGGGCACCGCCGAGCACGCCTACCGCACGGCGATCAAGCTCGACCCGTCCGACGCCGACTCCCGCGCGAACCTCGCGACGGTGCGGCGGCGCCGGTCCGCGAAGCCGCTCGCGCCGGTGCAGCTGGACAAGGCGCAGGTGTGGCGCGCGCTGCGGATGCTCTCGTTGCTGCTGGTCGGCGGTGGTCTGCTCGCCCTGATCGCCGGTATGCCGCGGCCGACGCCCTACCTGGCGTACTTCACCGGCGCGCTGGTGCTGTGCTGCGGTGTCGTGGCTTTGCGCCTGCGCCCGGTCAAGGTGCTGTTCGGCCTGCGCAAGCTCGCGGTGACGGTGTCGCTGCTCGCCGCGTCCGCGCTCGTCCTGGTGGGCTGGACGGTCGCGCTGCTGTTCGGGGCGACCACCATGCAGCCACTTGTGCTTTCCTGGTTGTGCGCTGTCGTGGGGGGAGCGCTCGTCTACGTCGGGGGAGGCAGGAAGCGGTGATGCGTCGCAACGCGGTCGCGCTCGCGTTCCTGCTGTTCCTGACGCAGCTGTTCGTCGTCGCCTCGCCCGCCTCGCCCGCTCCCGCCTCCGGTTCCGTCGTCCGGCACGGCCACGACGCCGCCAACCTGCCCGGCGCCGCGCCCAAGCCGCACAACCACCACGCGGCCCGGGTGCCGCAGGCGCAGTTGCCGATGGACGTGCCACCGGTCGCGAGGCCCGCGCTGCCCGTCCGCTTCGTCATCGCGTTCGCCCGGCGCGTGCACCGCGCGCCCGACACGGTCCGCTGGACCCCGCAGCGGGACCGCTCGCCGCCTTCCGGTCGCTGAACCCCGTTCCTCGGCAACCCTTCTCCCGGAAGGCTTCATCCACCCATGTCGCGCGACACCGCGCGACGGGGACTCCTCGTGCGCGCTCTGGCAGCGCTCGGCGTCCTCGTCGCCTCCGCATTCCTGTTGCTCACCACCGATCCCCGCCTGGGCCTCGACCTGCGCGGGGGAACCCAGATCGTCCTCGAGGCCCGGGGCGACTCCGACGCGGCCGACCGCTCGCTGGAAGTGCTCCGCCGCCGCGTCGACGCGCTCGGCGTCGCCGAGCCGGTGATCGCCCGCTCCGGCGAGAACCGCATCGTCGTCGAGCTGCCCGGCGTCCAGGACCCCGAAGAGGCCGTCAAGGTCCTCGGCCGCACCGCCCAGCTCGTCGTCCAGCGCAACGGCGAGACCGTCCTGACCGGCGAGGGCATCTCGGACGCGCAGTCCGTCCGCAACCCGCAGGGCGCGGGCTTCGTGGTCACCATCCAGTTCCAGGGCGACGCCCCCGGCAAGTGGCAGGAGGTCACCGGCAAGGCGGCCTGCGAGCCGTCCGGCACCCCCGGCCGCCAGATCGCGTTCGTGCTGGACGGCAAGCCCATCTCGGCACCCGAGGTCAGCCTCGACACGCCCTGCGGCGCGGGCCAGGCCGGCGGCGCCACGACGATCACCGGCCGGTTCTCCGCCGAGGAGGCGGAGGAGCTCGCCCTGGTCATCCGTTCCGGCGCGCTGCCCGTGCCCGTCGAGGTGGTCGAACAGCGCACCGTCGGCGCGACGCTCGGCGCAGAGGCCATCGAGGCCAGCGCGCGGGCCGCGATCATCGGCATCGCCCTGACCTCGGTGTTCCTCGTCTTCGCCTACCGGCTCGCCGGGTTGCTGGCCGTCGTCGCGCTCGCCGGGTACGCGGGGGTCGCCTACGCCGGGCTCCTGGCGGTCGGCGCGACGCTGACTCTGCCCGGCCTCGCCGGTTTCGTGCTGGCCATCGGCATGGCCGTCGACGCGAACGTGCTGATCTTCGAACGGGCCCGCGAGGAGTACGCGCGCAAACCCCACCTACGCCGGGCCGCGGAGGGAGGTTTCCGCGGCGCGCTCAGCGCGATCGCCGACTCGAACGTGACGACGCTCCTCGCCGCCGGGCTGCTGTTCTGGCTCGCCACGGGCCCGGTCAGGGGCTTCGGCGTCACGCTGACCATCGGTGTGCTGGCCTCGATGTTCAGCGCCTTGGTGCTGTCGCGCGTGCTGGTGGTCTGGGTGCTCGGCACGCGGTTCGTGGCGAAGCGCCCCCGGTTGAGCGGCCTGCACACGCTGGGCTGGGTGCGGCAGCGGTTGTCCGTCGTGCTGTACCGCCGTCCGTCGCTGTGGCTGCTCAGCGCCGGTGCGGTGGTGCTGGTCGCGGTCGCGGGGCTGGTCGTGCGGGGCCTGAACCTGGGTGTCGAGTTCACCGGCGGTCGCATGCTCGACTTCACCGCGGGCGGGTCCGTCGACGCCGGCCGCGTGCGCGCCGCTCTGGCCGGCGCGGGCTTCTCCGACGTGGTCGTGTCCTCGTCGGGCAACGAGGTCTCCCTGCGCACCGGCCCGATCGACGACGCTCAGTCGTCCCGGATCGGCCAGGTCGTCTCCTCGGCCGTCGACGGCGGCGCCCGCCAGGACGGCAACGAGCTGATCGGTCCGTCGCTGTCCTCGGAGCTGCGCCGCAACGCCGTGATCGGCCTGGCCATCGCGGTCGCGGCCCAGCTCGGCTACCTGGCCGTGCGCTTCGACTGGCGGCTCGGCGTCGCCACCGTCGCCGCGCTGCTCAGCGACGTCCTGGTGCTGGTCGGGGTGTTCGCGTGGCTGGGCAAGACGGCCGACGGCGTGTTCCTGGCGGCTTTGCTGACGGTCATCGGTTACTCGGTCAACGACTCCGTGGTGGTCTTCGACCGCTTGCGCTCGTTGCGCGGGTCCCGGTTGAAGGCCTCCTACCCGGACGTGGTGTCCGACGCGGTGGTGCAGACCGTGCCGCGCACCGTGAACACCGGCATCGGCGTGCTCTTCGTGCTGTCCGCGCTGCTGGTGCTCGGCGACGGGTCGCTGGCCGACTTCGCCACGGCGTTGCTGATCGGCCTGGTGGCCGGCACGGCGTCCACAGTGGTCACCGCCGCTCCCGTCGCACTGTGGCTGGAGTCGCGTTGGCCACGCCGAGCGGTTTCGGCCGAACGCACGGTGGCCGCACGCGCCTGATCCGTAGCAGAGTAGGCGCATGACGTCCTTCTCCGCGTACCAGAACGAGATCTACCTGCAGGGGCTCGGCGGCGTGGTGCCGCCGTTCACCACCGACCCGGACGCGCTGGAGCAGTCCGCGCGCGACAGGCTCGGGCCGGGGCCGTTCTGGTACGTGGCGGGAGGCGCGGGCTCCGGCGCCACCGTGCGGGCGAACCGGGAAGCGTTCGACCGCGTGCGGATCGTGCCGCGGATGCTGACGAACGCGACCGAGCGGCACCTCGGCGTCACCGTGCTGGGCACGCGGCTGCCGGCGCCGGTGGTGCTCGCACCCGTTGGCGTGCAGTCGATCCTGCACCCGGACGGCGAGCTGGCGACCGCGCGGGCGGCGGCCGAGCTCGGCGTGCCGATGGTGTTGTCCACGGCGTCCTCGCACACCATCGAGGAGGTCGCCGAGGCCTCCGGCGACGGGCCGCGCTGGTACCAGCTCTACTGGCCCAACGACCCGGAGGTGTGCGCGTCGCTGCTGGACCGGGCCCGCAAGGCCGGGTACACCGCGTTGGTCGTCACGCTCGACACGTGGACGCTGGCGTGGCGGCCGCACGACCTCGACCAGGCGTACCTGCCGTTCCTGCGCGGGGTCGGCACGGCGATCCCGTTCAGCGACCCGGCGTTCCGCGCCGGTCTGCAGAAGGCGCCGGAGGACGACCTGCCGATGGCCATCCTGCGGTGGGTGCAGATGTTCACCGGCACCGACAAGTCGTGGGACCAGCTCGCGTTCCTGCGCGAGCACTGGAACGGGCCGATCGTCCTCAAAGGAATCCAGCACGCGGACGACGCGCGCAAGGCCGTCGAGTTCGGAATGGACGGTGTCGTGGTGTCGAACCACGGCGGGCGCCAGGTCGACGGCGCGGTGGGGTCGCTGGAGGTGCTGCCGTCGATCGTCGAGGCGGTGGGGGAGCAGGTCGACGTGCTCTTCGACTCCGGCATCCGCACCGGCGCGGACGTCGTGAAGGCGCTGGCGCTGGGGGCCAAGGCGGTGATGGTCGGGCGGCCCTTCGCGTACGGGCTCGCCCACGGCGGGCAGGTCGGCGTGCAGCACGTGCTGCGCGGCCTGCTCGCGGACTTCGACCTGACGCTCGGGCTCTCGGGGCACCGCAGCCCCGCCGACCTCGGACCGGACGCGCTGCGGTTCGCCTGAGGACTCAGCGGGCGCCGGGCCGCGGCAGCGACCCGGCGCCGCCGCCGGTCACGGCATCGTCGCGGTCATGCGGGCGAGGGTGCCGAAGTCGGCCGGCTGCACCCGCAGCCAGCCCTCGCTCTTCGCCGCGAGGTACCGCCCGCTCGGCGTGTCGATGTAGGTGAGCGGGGCGATGCAGCGCTGCTTGCGGCCCAGGTGGTCGCGCTTGGCCGAGTAGACCTGGCCACCGCCGGTGCGCGGCTCGCCCATGATCTGCTTGAGCTGCGCGACGAGCTGGTCGTTCGGCGTGCTGGCCGGACGGCTCTGCTGCAGGAACGAGCCGGTGTCCTCCTGCACCTGCCGCTTGGGCTTCAGCGCGTCCTCCGGCAGCGTGATCGGGGTGCCCCTGCCCGCCGGCGCGGGCGGCAACGCGCCGACCAGTGCCTGCGGCGCCTCGTCCGGCCGGACCGGTTCAAGCACGAACTGCTTGTCCGGCGTGAGCACGATCCGCAACGCGTCCTGGCCGTTCGTCACGACCAGCACGCTCTGCTGCGGACCGTCCTTCAGGCTGAAGAACGCCCAGTACTCCACACCGGCCTCGACCACGAGCCGCAGCGCGCTGACCAGGTCCGGGTGGACCTGGTTGCCGCGCGCGAGCCCGTACTGCTCGAGCTGCGCCCACGCCGACCGCTGCAACCGCTCGAGCTCGCTCAGGTCGCCCGACTCGAGGAGGTCCTCGTCGAAGTCGACCTGCGTGAGCAGCGCACGGTGCAGCGACGGCAGACCGGCGGCCTGCCAGGCCTGGTAGAGCGCCGTGACCCCGATGGCCACCCTGCTCCGCAGCACGATTCCCCCTTAACCGCCGATGACGGGCGGAGCCACCATCGTCCCGTCGCCGAAGATGTCCTCGGTCTCCTGCAGGTAGGACGCGGCCTTGTGCTCCTTGTCCTCGTCACCCTCACCACGACCGGCACCGGCGCCCATGCCCGCCGCACCCAGGCCCGCCGCGCCGGCGCGACCGGCAGCACCCGCCGCACCGGCACCGCTCGGCCCGAAGCCGCCGGCGCCACCACGACCCTGCTCGCCACCGGCCACCCCGGCCGCGCCGCCGAAGCCGCTGCCCATGCCGCCGGGACCACCGAGCCCACCGGCCCCACGAGCCGCCGCGGCCCCACCGAGGCCACCGCCGCCACCGCCCATGCCGCCGCCACCGCGACCGCCGCCCGCTCCGCCACCACCGGGCCCACCGGTGCCACGGCCGCTACCGGGGCCGTTGGGCCCGCCGGGCCGGTTGCGCGGGTCGTTGGGGTCGAGCCGGCCGCGGTTGCGCGGGTCGTTCGGGTTGTTGGGATCCCACCGCCCGCCGGGCGGGATGCCGGTGTCGATGCCACCGGGCGGCCGGTTGCGCGGGTCGTTCGGGTTCGTGCCCGGCGGCTGGTTGCGCGGGTCGTTGGGGTCGAGCCACGACGGGTTGGTCGTGTCGCCACCACCGGTCGACGGCGGCTTCCACCCGGACGTGCCCGTCGTGCCGTCGTTGGTGCCGCTGCTGCTACTGCTGCTACTGCTGCTGGACGACCCGACGTCGGAGTTGTTCATCCGGTCGACGTGGTTGATCCGGTCCTTGCCGCTGCTCTGCTCTTCGAGGCTCGCGTCGGTGGCCGTGGGCGAGATGAACGTCGGCATGGTGTTCGTGCTCGCGGTGACGGCGTTGCCGTACTGCGTGAACGCCCGCATGTTCGCCTCGTTGACCTGCTGGTTCTTCTCGACCGCCTCGTCGTAGTCGGTCTCCCAGAACGCGAGGTCGTTGAGGAACGGCTTGTCCGGGACGGCCGGCGGCTTGGACATCGCGTTCTTGGCGTTGACGTAAGCCTGCCCGACGGTGTCCGACGTGGTCGCCGCGGTCGCCGCGGACTCCCCGGTCACCTCCGCCCAGGTGGCGAGTGGTGACGTCGCGCCACGCGCGGCATCACCGGCGGCGCCTTCCCAGGAAGCGCCCGAGTCGCTGACGGCCTTCTCGATCAGCCGTGAGACGTCCACGTGGCCGGCGGACAGATCACGCCACGCGTCCGCCGTCGGTGCGGTGCTCTGGCTCGGCCCCTTGCCCTTCTCGAACCACTTGTAGACCGTTTCGCCGCCCGCGAAGGGCAGCGCCGCGAAACCAGCGATGTTCGGCTCGTCCCCAGCCATTCCCGCTACCCCCTCAGGTTTTCGATGACCATCGCCGCGACCTTCTCGGACTCGGGACAGGCGGGCTTCGCCGGTCGCTCATCCGCGGCGATCGCGACGTACACGGTCACCGAGTCCGTCTTCGACACGCCGATGATGGTCGAGCAGTGCAGCGTGCCGTCCGAACCGTCGTTGGTGACGAGCCGGACGCCGTTCGACTGCTTGTCCTGGAAGATCGGATTGCTCTTGACGTTGGCGACCATCTCCTCCACGTCCTTGTCCTCGGTCACGGTGACCGAGTACGTGGAGTTCTTGATGACGTCCTGGCCCTTCCACTCGCATTCCGCGCCGAGGATGTTGGTGCCCGACTTCCCTGCTGCCACGGTTCCGAGGGTCGCCACCTGAGCAGCGGTGAGGATGTCGCACGGCTTGTCCGCGAACTTGGCGATGCTCAGACCGGAGGACGAGCCCGTGCTCGTGGGCGCGCTGCTCGTCTGTTCCCCACTGGTCGGAGCGCCCGTGCCGGCGTTTCCGCCGGTCTTCTCCGAGCATCCGGCGAGGACGCCGGCGGCGAGAACAGCGGTCAACAGGGCGGTCATGCGCTTCAAGGTCGTGTCAGCCCTTCAGTGCGGTCTGCGCCGCCTCGTCGGTGCCCCGGTACTCGGCCAGAGCCTTCTCGATGTTCTTGATCGTCTGCTCCAGCGCCTTCTGGGCGGCGTCGTTGGCCCAGATGTAGCCACCGGGCTGGTCACCTGCGACTTTGCGCATTGCGAGGGTGGCGTAGCCGCTGTAGGGGTCGGGACCGGGCGCTCCCGTCTGCTTCAACAGCTGACCCTGCTTCTGCAGCTCGGTCAGCTTTTCGACCGCGAGCTTCAGGCCGTCGATCATCTTCTGGGCCTGGTCGGGGTCGACGCTGAACTTGGTGGTCCCGCCTCCCGCGGCCGCGGCGGCCGCTCCGGCAGCAGCACCAGCCGCGGCTCCGGCAGCCTTGATCGGCACGAGTGCGTCGAACATCAGCATCTCAGCCAGCTCCCCTCAGAAGTCCACACCCCTGTTGGAGGATTTTTACACAGCCGCGGTTCCCCTCGAAGGCGAACGAACCGGCAGATCAGGTCACATGGCCGATTCGTTCAAGACCCGGCACGCCGACCGGCATAGGTTCGGGCCATGATCGAACGCGCGAGGAACTTCCTCTGGCTCAACGCCCGCACGCTGGAGCAACGCTGGTTCGAGCACGCCTTCGACGGCGGGAGTGCCCAGGCGGTGGTCCAGGCGGTGCTGGCCTACCGCAACGACGACGGCGGGTACGGCCACGCACTCGAGCCCGACCACCGCGGCCCCACCAGCCAGCCGCTGCACGCCCTGCGCGCGTTGCAGATGTTCGTCGAGGTCAACGCCCCCGAACCCGCCGAACCGGTGCTGGCCTGGCTGGAGAAGACCTGTCCCGACGGCAGCGTCCCGTTCGGGATGTCCACCTCCAAGGGGCACCCGATGGCGCCGTGGGTCACCGCCGACGACCGGGGCGGACTCCTCCTCACCGCTCAGATCGCCGCCGCCCTGCACGCCCTGAAGATCACGCACCCCTGGCTCGACCGGGCCACGGCGTACTGCTGGCAGCAGGTCGAGGCACTCGGCCGGACCCACCCGTACGAGCTGCGGGCCGCGGTGATGTTCCTGGACGAGGTGCCCGACCGCGCCCGCGCCGAGCCGGCCGCCGCGAAGCTCGGGCACCTGGAGCAGAGCACCGAGGGCTACGCGGAGGGTGAGGGCCTGCACCCGCACGAGTACGCGCGGACGCCCACCGGTCTCGCCCGCCGGTGGTTCACCGACGACGAGCTGAGCGAGGACCTCGACGAGCTCGAACGCGGCCAGCAGGAGGACGGCGGCTGGACCGTGGCCTTCCCCGCCTTCACGCCCATCGCCCGCTACGAGTGGCGCTCGATCGCCACGGTCGAGGCGTTGCTGGCCCTCCGCCGTCACGGCCGGATCAGCTGACCGAGCGGCACGCCCGCCATCGCCCGCACCTCGCGGGCCAGGTGCGCCTGGTCCGCGTAGCCCGCCTCGGCGGCGACGGCGGCGAACGGCAGCCCGCGCCACGCCAGGCGCAGCGCGGCGTCGAAGCGCAGCACCCGCTGCAGCACCTTGGGCGGATAGCCGAACGCGTCCAGGCACCGCCGCCGCAGCTGACGGGAGCTGAGCCCGATCTCCCACGCCGCCGAGGCCACGTCGGCAGATCGCAGCAACGACGCCGTCGCGGCCAGCGCCGGGTCGACGACCACCCGCGAGGCGCAGAACGCCACCATGTCCGAGAACGACGTCAGCCGGGCACCGGGCACCAGCTCCGGCAGCGGCACCCGCTGGTCCCGCACGGCGTGGGCCGGCACCCCGAACACCGACGGGAAGGCGCCGGGCGGCAACCGGACCCCGTACAACGTGCCCGGCGCGACCCTGGCGAGCTGCGCCCGCGTGTCCGGACCGGCCACGAACAGCGCGCCGGTCGCGGGAGTCCACATCAGATCGGTGCAGCCGTCCGGCACGACGCGCTGCACGGTCTCCGACGCAGCGGTGCGCGTCCAGAGACAGGCCAGACCCGCGGGAGCGGGACGTTCGGCGTACACGGGCCCATCAAAGCAAATGGCGCCGCGTTCCGGAGAACGCGGCGCCAGATGGACGATACTGGGATTGAACCAGTGACCCCTACCGTGTCAAGGTAGTGCTCTCCCGCTGAGCTAATCGTCCGTGCCAACGGACGAGATTCTAGCGGACCGGCACACCGGCACGTCGAGCTGGGGTCAGGTCCCGAACTTCACCCAGTTCACGCTCACGTAAGGCGACGGCTGCCCGCTGGTGAACGTCATGTACACGTCGTGGGTGCCGGAGATGTTCGAGATGTTCGCGGGGATGGTCCGCCACGCGTCCCAGCCCCCGGTGTTGCCCACCGCGATCGAGCCCACCGGTGCCGCCGTGCGGGAACCGATGCGGACCTCGACCAGGCCGCTCACGCCACCGCCGGCACCGGAGGCGACGCGCGCGTAGAACTGCCGGGCCGGGCCGGAACCGAAGTTCACGCCGGAGAACTTGAGGTAGCCGCCGTTCGCGATCTGGTGGACGCCGGAGCCGCCCTCGGCCGGAGCGACGGAGCCGCCGGAGCGCTCGGAGGCGTTCTCGGCCTGCAGCTCGCTGTACGCGGAACCCCCGCCGCCGGGGTTCGACGTCGTCGTGGTGGTCGGGGGAGTGGTGGAACCGCCACCAGCCGTGTAGACGGCCACGTAGTCCACGACCATGGAATGCCCGGACTGAGTGGCCGCGACAGGGGTCGGCTGGTTGTTGTTCAGCGCGTTCGGGAACGCGCCACCCATCGCCAGGTTCAGCAGGATGAAGTACCCGGCGTGCGAGGTCATGCGGTCCCACACACCCGCGCCGAGCTGAGCCTGCGTGACGGTGTGGTAGTGCTGGCCGTCGACGAACCACTTGAAGCTCTTCTCGGCGTCGTCCCACTCGAAGCGGTACGTGTGGAACGCCGACTGGCAGGAGGCGCCGGGGCACACGCGCGAGTTGCCGATGCCGGTGAACTCGTTGCAGGCACCGCCGGGAGCGACGTCGCAGTGCAGCACGCCCCACACGGAGTTGATGCCGTTGACGTTCTCCATCACGTCGAACTCGCCGATGCCGGGCCAGTTCCAGTAGTTGCCGCGGAACGGCGAGCCCAGCGCCCAGAACGCGGGCCAGTAGCCCAGCGCGGCCTGGCCGGTGACGTTCGGCATCTGGATGCGGCCCTCGATGGCGAGCTTGCCGCCGGGCGCCGGCTTGAAGTTCGAGCGCTGCGTCTCGATGCGCGACGACGTCCAGTTGCCCGCGCCGTCCTTCAACGCGGTGATGCGCAGGTTGCCGGAGCCGTCGAGTTTGATGTTGTTGGTGCTGTTCGTGTAGTTCTGGATCTCGCCGGTGCCCCAGTTGGCGGGGCCGCCTGGGTAGCCGTGGCCGAGGTCGAAGATCCAGTTGGAGCTCGACGGCAGCGATCCGTTCGGGCCGTTGAAGTCGTCACCCCACACCTGCGTCCATCCCGCGGCAGGGGGTGGGATCGAAGCGTTGGCGGACATGGCGGCGATCGCCAGGGGTACCGCGGCAATAAGAGCTGTCGTGGCCGCGAGGATGCGGCGGCGTTGCCTCATGCGCGAGTGACCTCCTTGTCACGGGTGCAGTCCATTTATGAGAGCGCTCTCACGGTGCAAGAACAAGCGCCCGTTCGGACGAACGCCGGAGCGTGTGCGAGGACCTGAACGGTCTCGTTTGGACACAGTTCGGCTTCGGGCGGAACACCTCGCCGCCCGCGGTAGGACCAGTCGTCCGGGTGGACCTACTTCGCGTCCGCGTAGCACTCCACGGGCACCGCGTTCATCGGGAACCGCACCGGCGTCTCGCCGAACAGCAACCGGGTCGCCTCGCGCCCGGCGGAGGCGATGGCCTCGATCACGGCGTCGGCGTCCGCGCGGGGGCAGTGCACGAGCACTTCGTCGTGCTGGAAGAACACCAGGTGCGCGTTCACCGGCAACCGGGTGCGCAGCACGCCCAGCAGCGCCGCCGTCCAGTCCGCCGCACTGCCCTGCACCACGAAGTTGCGGGTGAAGCGGCCCCAGTTGCGCGCCGCCCGCCGCGACGAGCTCGACACCTCGCCCGCGTCGTCCGCGCCGCCGGTCAGTTCCTGCCACGCCTGGGAGGGGGCGGGTGAGGTGCGGCCGAGCCGGGTGCGCACCATCCGGCCCTGTTCGCCTGCCTGCGCCGCCGCCTCCACGTAGCCGACGGCGACGGGGAACCTCTTGCGCAGCACGGCGAGCAGCGGGCCGGCCTCGCCCGCCGTGCCGCCGTACATCGCCGACAGCATCGCGATCTTGGCGCGCGGGCGCTCGCCCTTGAACGAGTCCTCCGCCAGCGCCGCGTACAGGTCGTCGTCGCCACAGACCTCCATCAGCCGTGCGTCCTCCGACAGCGCGGCCAGGATGCGCGGTTCGAGCTGTGAGGCGTCGGCCGCGACGAGGCACCAGCCCTCGTCCGCCACCACGGCTCTGCGCAGCAGCCGGGGGATCTGCAGCGCCGCACCGCCGCGCGACGCCCACCGACCGGACACCACACCACCGACGACGTAGTCGGGGCGGAACCGTCCGTCGGAAACCCACGTGTCGAGCCACGACCAGCCGTGCGCCACCCACAGCCGTGCGCGTTCCTTGTAGTCCAGCAACGGTGCCACGGCGGGGTGGTCGACCTTCTTCAGCACCCACCGCCGCGCGGACGGCACGTCGATGCCCGCGCGGGCGAACGCCCGCACGATGCCGGCCGGCGCGTCCGGGTTGAGCTCGCGGCCGCCGAGCGCCTCCTGGACCTGGTCCGCCAAGTCCTGCAACAACTTCGGCCGCGCGCCGGGCGCGGGACGAGGCCCGAGCACCTCCTCGAGGATCCGCAGGTGCACGTCCTCCCGCCACGGCAGGCCGTGGTGCGTCATCTCCGCGGCCGCCAGCGCCGACGCCGACTCCGCCGCGATCAACAGGCCCAGCGCCGGGTTCCGCTGCTGGGCGCGGTAGACCAGGGACAGGGCGGCCAGCTCGTCCGTGCCGCCCGGCAGCACCACCGGCTCCGGGTCGAAGAGCGTCAGCTCGTCGTCCTTCTTGCGCGGCCCGGCGTCGGCCGGCGCGGGCAGCCCCAGCTCGCGGGCCAGCGCCGCCGGCAGCTCGCGCGGCTCCCGGTGCCTGCCCTCGGCGCCGAGCAGCAACGCCTCGGTCAGGTGCACGTCCCAGCACCGGTCGACCCGCACGCCGGAGGCCAGCAGCGCCGGGTAGACCTCCGCGGTGTCCGCCCACACCCACCGCGGCCGGTGGGCGCGCTCCAGCGCCGCGACGGCGGGAGCCAGGGGCGAGGCCGTCATCGCGGGACCCGCCGGTGTCCCGTCGTCGTGCAGCTCCTGCCACCGGCCCGCGCCGTCCGCTTCCGGGACGAGGGCGACCAGCACGCCCCTGATTGTGCCGGTCGGGTCTGACACTTTCAGTCCAGGCTGAAAGCCCGGGCCGACGCAGGGCGGTGGGAGGATCTCCAAGCTGCACAGCAAAGGAGTGAAGGAAAAACGGAAAAGCCCACGATGGTGTGGTCTTCCTGTCGCTGGGCTGACGGTCGGCCGAGTATGAAGCCGTGGACCGAGCACCCAGCGTCGCCGTGCTGCTGGATCCCACCCACCAGGTGGTCCCCTTTCACGGCAGGGAATCCGAACTGCGACTGCTCACGCATTGGCGCGACGGTCCCGCGCCGCAGGCGTCCCTGCTGGTGCACGCCCCGGCGGGCGCGGGCAAGACCAGGTTGCTCCGGCACTTCCGGCAGGAGCACTGGGACGACGAGGCCCACGGCAGGCTGGTGCTGGTCGACGACGCCGACCGCCTCGACTGGGAGACCGTCTTCGGGCTGCTGCAGGACACGCTGCGCGACGGACCGGCGCGCACGCGGGTGCTGCTCGCGGCGAGGACGACGGGCTGGTGGTGGTCCTCCACCCGCCAGCGCGTCGCGGACTTCGACCACGAGGTCACCGACCTCGCGCTGGCCCCGACGCTCGCCGACCGCGCCGAGTCGTTCGCCCTGGCCTGCCGGCACTTCGCCGAGCGGCTCGCCGTCGCCGCGCCGGACGAGCCACCGCCGAACATCGCGCAGGAGACCGTCCTGGACCTGCACCTCGCCGCGCTGACCGCGGTGCGCGGCCACCCGTGCGACGTGAACCGCACGCAGCTCGTCCGCCGGCTCCTCCAGGACGGCGACGGGCCGGAGCAGGGCCGTCTCGCCGAGGACCACCTCGCGGTGGCCACCCCGGACACGCCGGACCCCGACCTGCTCGCCCGTGCCGCGGTGAGGTGGCCGCACCTGCGCCCGCGGCTCGACGAGCTCATCGCCGCCGACCCGGAGGTCGTGCCCGGTATGGCCCGCGACAGCCTCCGCACCGCCGCGGAGATCGGGTCGTTCGCCACTCTCGACCACATCGCCCGGCACGTCCTGCGCGACGAGCGCTTCGCCGTCGACGCCATCCCGTCGATGCTCACCCGGCGGCTGGTCGAACGCGCCGAGAGCACCCTCGACCGCGCCGAGATGTACGGCGTGCTCAGCGCCCGCACGATGGTGTGCGGTCTGCGCGAGGAGTCCGTCGAGGCCTCCCGGCAGGAGGTCGGGTGCTACCGCGAGCTCGTCCGGCAGGACCCGGAGAACCGCCCGCTGCTCGCGGACGCGCTGGGGGACCTGGGCCTGAGGCTGATCAACGCGCACCGGCGCGAGGAGGCGCTGACCGTCTCGGAGGAGGCGATCGCCCTCTGGCACGAGATCGCGCTCGACGACCCGGAGACCACCCCGCAGCTCGCCTCCGCCCTGGAGCAGATCAGCTACCGCTACCAGTCACTGGGCCGCCACGAGGCGGCGATGACCGCCATCAGCCGCGCCACCCTGCTCTACCAGGAGCTCGCGAAGGACCACCCCGCGCTGTTCCGCGCCGACTTCGCCCGCGTCGCCGCCGCGCTGGCCCGCCGGTTCCTCGCCGAGGGGCAGAAGCAGCACGCCGCCGACTCGATGCAGCTCTCCGTCGCGAACTGGCGGGTGCTCGCGCTCGAGGACCCGCGCTTCGAACCGGAGTTCGCCCGCAACCTCGTCGCGGCCGCCACCCTGCTCCTCGACCTGGGCAGGGCGGAGGCCGCGAGCGAGACGGTCAGGGAAGCGATCGACCTCCTGCGCCGGCTCGCCGTCGTGAACCCCGAGACGTTCCGCGCCGAGCTCGCCGACGCGCTGACGCGGCACAGCCGGGCGCTGCGCGAGCTGGCAGGGGGCCTGGACGCCGAGCTGACCGCGCGGGAGGCCGTGCTGGTGTGGCGCGAGACGGGGAACCGCAAGGGGCTGGGCACCGCGCTGCTCACCCTGGCCGAGATCGCCGACGACCTCGACGCGGCCCAGGAAGCCGTCGAGGTGTACCGGGAACTGGTCGCCGAGGACCTCGTCTGGAACCAGGCGGACCTCGCGATGGCGCTCGCGGCCCTGGTCGAGCAGCAGCTCCTGCACGCCCGCGACGACCGGGCGCTCGCCACCGCCGACGAGTGCCTCGACCTCTGCCACCGCCTGCCGACCCAGCTCGTCGACTTCTCCGGCGCGAAACTGGCGCCGGTCCTGCAGTCCACGGCCCGTGCACTGTCCGAATCGGACCACCACGTCCGGGCGCTGCGGATGTCCGAGCTCGCGGTCGACGTGTGGCGCGCGCTGATGGCGAAGACGCCGCCGGCGGCGTACCCCGCGGCCCTCCAGCAGCACGCGTGCCGGCTGCGTGGCGCCGAGCGCAAGGACGAGGCGAGGAACACCGCGCACGCCGCGGTGGTGCTGTGGCACCTGACGGGGCTGGACCTGGACCGGCAGCCCGGCTACGCCGACGCGCTGACGATCTACGGCCGGCTGTGCGCGGAGTCGGGGCACGAGCCCGCCAAGGCGCTCCAGCTCGCCCACCGCGCGGTGCGGATCGCACGCGAGGTGGGCGACGACGCCAAGCTGGAGTTCGCCCTGGAGGCGGTCGAGGAAGCGGAACGAGCGCTCAGCTGGTCGTGAGCAGCGACCGCGCGAAGAACGCCACGTTGGCCGGACGCTCCGCCAGACGACGCATGAAGTAGCCGTACCACTCGTCGCCGTACGGGACGTAGACGCGCATGCGGTTGCCCTGGGCCGCGATGCGCTTCTGCTCCTCGGGCCGGATGCCGTACAGCATCTGGAACTCGTAGGTGTCCTTCGAGCGCGCGGACGCAAGGTCGGCGGCGATCGCGATCAGGCGCGGGTCGTGCGAGGCGACCATCGGGTAGCCCTGACCCTCCATGAGGATCTTCAGGCAGCGCACGTACGACAGGTCGACGTCGTGCTTGTCCTGGTACGCAACGGAAGCGGGCTCCTGGTAGGCGCCCTTGCACAGCCGCACGCGCGAACCGGAGTGCGCCAGATCGCGGCAGTCCTGCTCGGTGCGGCGGAGGTAGGCCTGCAGGACCGCGCCCACCCACGGGAAGTCCACCCGCAGCTCGCGCAGGATGCTCAGCGTGGAGTCCGTGGTGGTGTGGTCCTCCATGTCCAGCGTCACGGTCGTGCCGACCACGGCGGCCGCCGCGCAGATCCGCCGGGCGTTCTCCAGCGCGATCTTCTCGCCGTCCACCGGCAGCGACTGGCCGACCGCGGACAGCTTGACCGACACCTCGGCGCCCCGCGTCAGCCCGTGCGACTCCAGTTGCGCCAGCAGCGTCAGGTACGCCTCGACGGTGGCATCGGCCTGCGACTGCTCGACGGTGTCCTCACCGAGGTGGTCGAGCGTCACGAGGCGTCCGTCGCCGAGCACCTCGGCGGTCGCGCGGATCGCGGAGGAGACGTCGGCGCCGGCGACGAACCGCTCGACGACGGGCCGGGTCAGCGGCGTCGACTCGACGAGCTTGCGGGCGCCCGCGCTGCGGGACGCCAGGAGGAGGCTGGAGCGCAACATGGTTCACGTCCTCGGGGTGTGGTCGTGACCGGTTCCCGCCGCGGGTGGCGGCGGGAACCAGTCACGGGTGGGCCGGATCTAGCCCTGGTGCGGGTGGAGGTGGGAGGTGGGCGCCGCGAACGTCTCCTTGATGGAGCGCGGGCTGACCCAGCGGAGCAGGTTGTGGACCGACCCCGCCTTGTCGTTCGTGCCGGACGCGCGGCCGCCGCCGAACGGCTGCTGGCCCACGACGGCACCGGTCGGCTTGTCGTTGACGTAGAAGTTGCCGGCGGCGAACCGCAGCTCCTCCTGCGCGTGCGCCACGGCGGTGCGGTCACGGGCGATGATCGAGCCGGTCAGGCCGTAGGGCGCCGCGCTCTCCATCTGCTTGAGCACGGTGGGGTAGTCCGCGTCCTCGAAGACGTGGACGGCGAGCACCGGGCCGAAGAACTCGGTGGTGAACACGGAGTTCGTCGGGTCGGTGCCGAGCAGCACGGTCGGCCGGACGAAGAAGCCGTCCGAGTCGTCCGCGGTGCCACCGGCGGCGATCTCCAGCGACGAGTCGGCGCGCGCGGCCTGCAGCACCCCCGACAGCTTGTCGAACGAGCGGCGGTCGATCACCGCGCCGCCGAAGTTCGAGAAGTCGGTGACGTCGCCGTAGGTCAGCGCCTCGACCTCGGCCAGGAACTGGTCCTTGATCTTGTGCCACACCGACCGCGGCACGTAGGCGCGCGACGCGGCGGAGCACTTCTGGCCCTGGTACTCGAAAGCACCGCGGATCATGGCGACGCGCAGCACGTCGGGGTCGGCCGACGGGTGGGCGAGGATGAAGTCCTTGCCGCCGGTCTCGCCGACGATGCGCGGGTACGAGCGGTAGTTCGCGATGTTCGCGCCGACCTGCGCCCACAGCTTCTGGAACGTCGCGGTGGAGCCGGTGAAGTGGATGCCGGCGAGGTCGGGGGAGCTCAGCGCCACCTCGGACACGGCGAGGCCGTCACCGGGCAGCAGGTTGATGACGCCGGGCGGCATGCCCGCCTCTTCCAGCAGCCGCATGGTGAGGTGCGCGGCGAACGACTGGGTCGGCGACGGCTTCCACAGCACCACGTTGCCCATCAGCGCGGGCGCGGTCGGGAGGTTGCCGGCGATGGCGGTGAAGTTGAACGGCGTGATCGCGTAGACGAAGCCCTCGAGCGGGCGGTGGTCCGTGCGGTTCCACACGCCGGGGGACGAGATCGGCTGCTCGGCCAGCAGGGTGCGGGCGAAGTGCACGTTGAAGCGCCAGAAGTCGATCAGCTCGCACGCGGAGTCGATCTCGGCCTGGATCGCGGTCTTCGACTGGCCGAGCATCGTGGCGGCGTTGAGGGTCTGCCGCCACGGGCCCGCGAGCAGCTCGGCGGCGCGGAGCAGGATCGCCGCGCGGTCGTCGAACGACATCGCGCGCCACGCCGGGGCGGCCTCGCGGGCGGCCCGCAGCGCGTCGGTCGTGTCCTGCTGGGTCGCGCCGGCCAGCGTGCCGAGGACCGAGCGGTGGTTGTGCGGCTGGACGACGTCGAACCGCTCGCCGCCACCCATGCGCTGCTCGCCGCCGATGGTCATCGTCAGCTCGAGCGGCTCCTTCTGCAGCTCGGCCAGCTTGGCCTGCAGCTCGGCGCGCTCCGGGGTGCCGGGGGCGTACTGCAGGACCGGCTCGTTGACCGGGGCGGGAACCTGGGTGACCGCGTCCACTCGCAACTCCTCTTCGAATCAGCGTCGGTGCACACACCGTAGGTCCGCGCGACCGCGCACCAGTTGTGCAACCGGCCAACATTCACCAGGTCAGATGTACGATCGTCCAACACCGAAGTGCACGCGGGGCCCTTTCGTGCCCCTGGAGGAAACGCGGGGCCCCCGCGTTCCCAAGAGTGGGGGTGCGATGAGTCTGCGGCACGTGTTGGTCGCGTTGGGCGATCCGCTGGTGGAACTTCAGGTCGCGCCCCACGGCCTGGAGGTCGAGGTGCGCGACGTCGTGATCATGGATCCGGACGACCCGCCGGACGTCGCCCAGGGCGACCTCGCCCTGGTCATCGGCGCCCGCGGCAGGGCGGCGCTGCCGCTGATCAGGGCCGCCGGGCGGGTGAAGGCCGCGGCCGTCGCGGTCAAGGAGAGCTCGCCGGCGCTCGAGCAGGCCGCAACGGACGCGGGCGTGGCGTTGCTCGAGGTGCGGCCCGAGGTCCGCTGGGGTCACCTGGAGTCGCTCGCCAAGAGCGTCCTCACGACCACGACGGACGACGGCGAGGTCCTCGGCGACCTGTTCACCCTCGCGCAAACGATTGCCACGCTGACCGGCGGCATCGTGAGCATCGAGGACACCGCGAGCCGCGTCCTCGCCTACTCCCGCTCGTCCGACGAGGTCGACGAGCTGCGCCGGCTCTCCATCCTCGGCCGCCAGGGCCCGGAGCCGTACCTGAAGATGCTGCGCGAGTGGGGCGTCTACAACCTCCTGCGCTCCTCGGAGGAGGTCGTGCGGATCGACGAACGCCCCGAGCTCGGCATCCGCCGCCGCATCGCCGTCGGCATCCACGCGGGCGCGCAGCCGCTCGGCACGATCTGGGTGCAGGAGGGCGACCAGCCGTTGAGCGAGCAGGCGGAACGCGCTCTGCTCGGCGCCGCCCGCGTCACCGCCCCGCACCTGATCCAGCAGCGCAACCAACCCACGTCGAGGTTCCGCGAGAACCTCCTCGCGGCACTGCTCACCGGCCGCATGGACGCCGCCACCGTCGCCGGCCAGATCGGCGCCGACCCGCGGAAACCCGCCGCCGTCGTGGTGTTCGCGCTCAGGGGCGGGGAGGGCGACCGCAGCGAGCACGAGCTGCGCCGCGCCGAGATGACCGGCCTCATCTCCGTGCACGCGGCGGCGTACCGGCGCAGCGCGCTCGTGAGCGAGTCCGGCGGCCGCACCTACGTCCTGCTCCCGGACCTCGCCCCGAACGCCCAGCTGCTGAGCCTGACGAGGGAGATCGTCACCACGGCGCGGCGGCACCTGCACACCTCGGTCCAGGCCGCGGTCGGCTCCACCGTGTCCACTCTGGACGACGCGCAGATCTCCCGGCAGGAGGCTGAACGCGTGCTGGACGCGATGGCCCGCGACCTCGACGCCGAGGTGGCGACGCTCGCCGACGTCCGCCCACAGGTCCTGGTGAGCGAGATCCTCGCGCTGCTGCGGGAGCACCCGCGCATCCGCGACCCCCGGATCGACGCCCTCGACCCGGAGCTCGCGAAGTCGGTGCTGGCCCACCTCGACGCGCTGGGCGACGTGCGGGCCGCCGCGGAACGGCTGCACGTCCACCCGAACACGTTGCGGTACCGGCTCAAGCGGGCCAGGGAGAGCGGCGGTCTCGACCTCGACGACCCGCTCGTCCGGCTGATCGCCCAGCTTCAGCTCAGGATGCGGTAGAGCAGCGCCCGTTCCGCGATCGTCCACGTCGTCGTGGTGAGCAGGTACAGCCCGGCCGCCAGCGGCAGGTAGGCCGCCACCAGGATCGTCCCGTACGGCAGCACCTTGATCAGCCCGGTCATGAACCCCGGCGCGGGTGTCGCCGTCATCCGCGACTGCTGCCAGCGCACGGTCAGGTAGGCGACCAAGGCCAGCAACCCGAACAGCACGAAGAACACCCACGCGAAGCCGTTCGTGAAGTGCGTGCCGAGCGAGACGCCGAACAACGTGCCGTCCAGCAACGGGTTCGGCGTTGTGACGACCTGGTACATGACCATGAAGAACGGGACGGTCGCGAGCATCGGCAGCATGCCGGCGAACATCGACACGCCGTTGGTCCGGTAGACCTTCTGCGACTCCTCGGAGAACCGCACCAGGTCCTTGCCGTACTTCTGCTGCAGCTTCTGGATCTCGGGGGCGAGCTTGGCCTTGGCCTTCTCACCGCGCACGGCCGCGCGGTAGAAGGGGTGCAGCGCGAGCCGCACGACGATGGTGAATCCGACGATGGCGAGCGCGGGCATGCCGAAGCTCGCCAGGGCAGCGCCCAGGTCAGCGAACAAGGGAGGTTTCTCCGTCTTGAGTCGAGGGATGTGCGGGACGTGTCAGAACGTCCGGCATCCCGGTGCTCGGGGACGGGGCCTGCCTGCGGCGTCGGGATTGCGCAGCCGCAGTTGTGCTGTCCGCTGGGCTCGTTCGCGGATCGCGAGCGACCGCGCCGGTGCCACCGAGAGCGGCACCAGCGCGACGACCACGATCAACGCCACGGCGAGCGCGGTCACAGCCGCGACGACCTCGGCCGGGGACGACACCAGCGTGAAGGCGTAGAGGGCGGGCAGGAAGACCGCGAGCACCAGCATCGCCCGCTGCTCGGTCTCCGGCCGCCACATGCCGACGACGTTACTCGAACTCGGGTCGTTCAGTGCTCAGAATGTCGCCCGCGTGGTCGTACAGCGTGATGAGCGTCGCGTCCGCCCAGCCCGGCCACCACGCGACCACCCACCCGTTGGCGATGGTGGCTGTCACCCGCCTGCCGTCCGCCGTGTCGACGCGGATCTTCCCGACCTGCGGACCGACCATGCCGCTCATCATGCGATTGGCCTCCGTGCCGTCGCTCGACCTTTGGCCGTCCACGCCGGTGAAGCGGAACGGTGCCGAGCCGAGCGGCTCCACCCCACTCCTGTCGACGCTGCCGGTCACGCGTTGGCCGTTCGGTGTGGCCAGGCAGAGCAGCCGGCTCTGCGGGCCGGCGAACAGCACGAGCGTCAGGTCGCCGCGCTGGTCCACGACCTTCGCCTCCGCGGGGGCGAAGGGCATCTCGGACCGGGTTCCCATCTCCTCGACCTGCTCGCGGCATCTCTCGACCCTGGTTTCGGTGTCCGGGCCGGGCGCCCGCGGTTCGGCGGTCCACGACGCGTAGGCGGACTGCGTGGGTGTCCACAGCACCGCGCCGACGACGGCGGCCGCGGCCAGCGCGGTCGCGGGCACGGCGAAGCGCCACCACCGGCGGGACGGTTTCGTGCTGATCTCTTTCAGCAGCGCGTGCTTGCGGACCTGCACCCGCATCGGGTCGAGCGGCGGGATGCCGGGCTTGACGGTCACAGTGCCTCCTCCACCAGGGCGCCACGCACGGTGCGTTGCGCACGAGCGAGCCGGGACTTCACCGTGCCGACCGGGATGCCGAGCACCGCGGCGATCTGCGCCTGGGTCAGGTCCGACCACGCGGACATCTCCAGCACCTCCCGATCTCCGGCGGGCAGCTTCGCCAGCTCCGCGATGACCGCCCTGGTCCTGGTCTCCGCGTCCACCCGCCGGGCCACGTCGTCGGCGTGGTCGTCGTCGGCGTGGTGCGGCGGGACCTTGCCCAGTGCGGTCTTGTAGCGCGTGCGGGCGCGGTGGTGGTTGCGGGTGACGCCGAGCGCGACGGTGTACAGCCACGGCAGCAACGACCCCTCAACCGTCACTGACGCGCGTTTGCGCCACGTCTCCATGAACACCACGGACACCAGGTCCTCGGCCACCGCCCACGTGCCGGTGCGGCGCAGGCAGTAGGCGAACACGGCTTGGGCGTGGCGTTCGAACAGCCGCCCGAACGCCTCGCTCCCGCCGGCCCGGACCTGCCCCCAGAGCTCTTCGTCGGTCACGGACCCTCCTCTCTGCCCGTTCATGTCCGCGGGGGCAGCGGAGGTTCACGACTCGACCAGACCTGGCCGTTCCGGGTGGTCGTAGCGGACGAAGAGGTCGGCGACCGGTTCGTAGTCGTCGAACGCGGGCAGCGTCCACTCCTCGGTGGTCTTGCGCCGCAGAGCGCCGGGGGAGAGCCAGAGGTGCACGGTCAGCTCGGCCGGCAGCCACCGGTCCAGCATGAGCGTGCCGTCGACGACCACGACGCCGTTCTCCGGCACGTCCACGTACTCGGCGCGGCTGGCCCGGTCGGTGACCGCGTTCCACAACGAGGGCAGCACCCTGCCGTCCACCGCGGGGTCGAGGACCTCGCGCTGCAAGCCGCCGAAGTCGAACCAGTCGTGCCGGTAGGAGTGGGAATCGGTGCGGCCGTGCTCCAGCCGCACCGACGCCGGCCGCAGGAAGTCCTCAATGGACACGCGGCGCACCGCGCGGCCCAGGGCGCGCAACGGTTCCACCACGGCGTCCGCGAGCCTGCCGGGTTCGGCGGCGGGAGCGCCGTCGACCAGCACGCGCACCCGGCCGTGCATCGCGCCGACGCGCGAGACGATCTCGGCGACGAGCGTGTCGAACGTCAGCGGGCGGACCTTCACCGCCACACCGCCGGGGGTTGCCAGTCCGCCCAGGCCGTGTCCCACCAGATCTCGCCGGAGGCCAGCATCTTCTCGATCTCGACGGCCTCCGCCCTGATCGCCTCGGCCTCCCGCGCCGAGTACTTGCCCGACGCGACCTGCTCCTCGAACTCGTCGAGGTCGCGCTGCTCCCACGTGCCGTCCGGCGCCAGCGTGTAGTCCAGGGCGTGGTCGAGCGTCTCGAACCCGTCCTCGACGCGGCGGTAGGGCGCCTGCAGGTTCAGGTAGTAGTTGCCGAACTGCCGGTCGTCGCCCTTCCAGAACAGGTCGACGGAGTAGGCGTCCCGCGGCCGGTGCAGCATGAGCTTGCCGTGCCCGCGCCAGAACCCGCGCGCCGGCTTGTCCCACGGGTGCGGGTGGTGGTGGTCGGGGTAGGTGAGCCGGGTGCCCGGTTCGACGAACACGGCGAGCAGGCCCGGCTCGTCGACGACCACCCTGGTCGGCATCTCCGACCAGACCTTGCCGTGCAGCACCTCACGCCGCACCACGACCTCACCCGGCGTGAACAACCTCATGCGCCGAACTTACGTGATCACGCTCCGCCGCGTCCGCGGCCAGCACCTTCCGCTTGAGCGGCGGCACGGCGTTGGTCACGCGCAGGAACGTCCGCGAGAACGCCGTGACGATCCGGCCGATCACGGGCTTGTGCACCAGGCCCGTGCCGTCCATCATCTCGCGCGACGCCTCCACGGCCCGGAACCCGTACTCGATCATCTCCTGCTCGTACTCGGTGATCGCCCGCACCACGTCCTTGCCCCGGTCCGCCTCGACGAGCTTGCGGCACAACAGCTCCGCGTCCCGCAACGCCGTGTTCGCGCCGATGCCCCTGCCGGGCGTCATGAGGTGCACCGAGTCGCCGATCAGCGTGACGGTGCTCGGCTGCCACGGCCGCAGCCGCTCGGACGTGCGGACCTTGATCCGGAACACGGTCTCCGGCGTGGCCAGCGCGACGAGCCTGCGCAGGTCCGGATGGAACTTCGGGGTCAGGTTCAGCACGACCTGCTTGAGTTCCGCCTGGCTCATGCCCGACATGTCCGGGAACTTGTCGTGCGAGGCCGCGAATCCCCACATGATGTAGTCGTCCTCGACCCCCGTGCCGTCGAAGCGCATCACGTGGATGATCACGAACTCGCCGTGCGGGCCGTACAGCAGCGTGACGGCGCCGTCGGCCAGCGGGGGCAGCAGCCTCAGGTTCTCCTCGGTCAGCGGCAGCTTGCCCGCGATCGACGTGATGCCGGTGTCGACCACCTTGGCGTGCGGCAGGTACTGCTCGCGCACCTTGGACCGCGCGCCGTCCGCGCCCACCAGCACGTCGCCGGTCTCGGACGTGCCGTCGGCGAAGAACGCGGTGACCGTGCCATCGTCGTTGCGGGCGAAGTGCGTGAACGACTTGTCGAACCGGACGACGTCGTCGAGGCCGCGCAGCAACGCCGTGCGCATCGCGATCCGGCTGACCGACTTCTCGCTGCGGCTGTCGTCGAGACCCTCCGGCAGGTCGCCGACCAGCAGTTCGCGGTACTTCTCGGTCCGCATGTTGATCCGCACCGGTGGCCGCGCCGTGGTGCGGACGAACTCGGCGAACACGTCCGCGGGTAAGCAGCTGTGCAGCGCTTTGCTGCCATCGGGGCTGATGCCGACCCGGTAGCCGATCAGCATGCTGCGCGGCGTGCGGTCGCGCTCGAACAACGCCACGTCCACGCCGGCCTTCTTCAGCCCGTGCGCCAGGCACAGGCCACCGGTCCCCGCTCCGATGATGAGTACGCGCATGACATTCTCCCTGCTAAGTCTCTTAGCAAGGAAGATATTCAGTTGCTGAGAGTCTTGTCAATCTTCCTGGCTGAGCCTCCGCAGCCGCGCCAGGGCGATGGCCCGCCGGACGTCGTCCACCGGCAGCAGCCGGACGAGCTGCTCCAGCGCCTCGGTGTCGTGCTCCCCGGAGTCGGTCTGGGTGAACGTCCACAGCGCGTTGGCGTCCCCACGCGACAGGACGGCCTTGCGCACGCCGGTCGCGAGGTCCTCCCGTTCGGCCAGGACGAAGGGAGCCTCGGAGCGGCGCAGCAGGGAGCCGCGGTACCGGGAGGCGGCCAGCGGCACGTCGCCGTCCTCGATCGCGGCGCGCGCCGCGAGGAAGTCCGCCTCGACGTCCGCGGTGAGCCGGTAGGGCCTGGTCGCCAGCACGTCGGTGCCGAGCTGGGCGCGCAGCCGGTGCAGCTCGGCGCGCACGGTCGTGGGGTTGCCCCGTTCCCCGTAGAGCCGCAGCGCGAGCTGGTCGGCGGACAGCCTGCCGTGCAACGTCAGCGCGCACAGCAGTTCGGCGTGCCGCAACGAGATCGGCACCTCGCGCCCGTCCAGCACGACCTTGGGCTCCGGCAGCAGGAACGACAGCGACAGCACGCTCCGCCGGACGTGGCGTTGCCGCGGCACGCGCAGCAGGTAGCCCTGGGCGAGCGGTTCCAGCACCGCCTCGCGGCCGTCCGGCAGCCGCACGCGGTCGCAGGAGACGTCCACCCGCGACGGCAGCAGACCGTACGGCTCGACCGCGACCACCCGGCCGGTCGCGCTGAGCAGCGCGCCGGGCTCGCCGCGCAACGCGATGAGGTGCCGCATGTTGCGCGCGCGGAGCTCCTCGTCCCGGGCGTGCATCCTGGCGAGCATCTCCGCCTCGGCGAGCCGGGCCGAGGCGGACACCAGGGCCATCATCGAGGGGTGGACGGTCTCGATCGGACCGCTGAGGTCGACCACGCCGATGGTCGTGCCGCTGTCCGGGTCGCGGATCGGGCTCGCCGCGCACGTCCAGTGGTGGTAGGTCCGCACCAGGTGCTCCGCGGAGTGCACCGTGACGGCCGAGTTCACCGCCAGCGCGGTGCCCATGCCGTTCGTCCCGGCCGCGTCCTCCGACCAGAGCGTGCCCTCGGCCAGGCCGACCTCCTCGGCGTGCGCGCGGGTGTCCCTGGAGCCCTCGCACCACAGGATGTGGCCCTGCGCGTCCGTGACGATCATGATGTGCTTGGCCTCTTCCGCGAAGCCGAGCAGGGTCTCGCGCAGCACCGGCAGCGTCGAGTGCAACGGGTGGCGTTCGCGCAGCTCGGGAAGCTCGTCGGCGGCGAACACGGTCGGCGCGGTGTGCAGGTCCGGATCCACGTTGGCCGCGAGTGACCGTCGCCACGACGCGGAAATCACCGAGCGTGGCGAAACCACCGTGCGAGTACCACTCAACACGGCATCTCTGACGCGACTCAGCAACAGCGCGTGTTGTTCGGGGTCGTGGGCCACTGAATCCATCCACGGCTTGCAACGAGCATGCAACGTTCGGCTGCCTACTTTCTCATTTTCCCCAGCCCAGTCGTCCAGCGGGCCGTAGAACAGCGGGAGTCGAGAATGACGCAGTACGCGGCACCGGGGCAGCCCGGCAGCGCGGTCGCGTACCGGCCGAGGTACGACCACTTCATCGGCGGCGACCACGTGGCGCCCGTGTCCGGTGAGTACGTCGAGAACGTCACGCCGGTCACCGGCGAGGTGTTCACCGAGGTCGCCCGCGGCACCGACGCCGACCGCGCACGTGCCCTGCACGCGGCCAGCGGTGCCGCACGGGCGTGGGGGACCACCACGGCACAAGAGCGCGCCACGGTCCTGGTCGAGGTCGCGGACCGGGTGGAGGAGCACGCCACCGAGCTCGCGGTCGCCGAGACCTGGGACAACGGCAAGCCCGTGCGCGAGGCCCTGGTCGTCGACGTGCCGATGCTGATCGAGCAGTTCCGCCAGTTCGCGGCGGTGATCCGCGCCGAGGTGGGCCAGGTCGAGCAGCTCGGCGACGACACCTGCGACTACCGCTCGTTCCAGCCGCTCGGCGTGGTCCACGAACGCCTGTCGTGGACGTCCCCGCTGGTGAACGCGGGCCGCGTGCTCGCTCCCGCGCTCGCCGCCGGCAACGCCGTCGTGCTGGAACCCGCCCTGCAGACGCCGGCCTCCATCCACGTGCTGATGGACGTGATCGCCGATCTGCTGCCACCCGGTGTGGTGAACGTGGTCACCGGATCCGCCGACCACCCGGTCGTGTCCGGTCGATGCCCGAACATCTTCTTCTCCGACGTCACCGCCCAGCGCGACAGCTTCCTGGACAAGGCGCTGGAGGGCTTCGCGATGTTCGCGGCCAACCAGGGCGAGATCTCCACGGCCCCGTCGCGCGCGCTGATCCAGACGGCCGTCTACGAGCAGTTGCTGCACCTCGCGACGGTGCGCACGCAAGAGCTCCGGCTGGGCGACCCGCTCGACACCGACACGATGGTCGGCGCTGTCGTCTCCCTCGCGCAACGCGATCGAGTGCTCGCCTACATCGAGCGCGGCAAGGCCGAGGGCGCGCGGCTGGTGACCGGTGGCGAGGCCTCCGGCCACTACGTCCAGCCCACGATCTTCGAAGGCGACCACCGTTCGTCGGTGTTCGCGGGCGACGTGCTCGGCCCGGTCGTGTCGGTGACGAGGTTCGACGACCGCGACGACGCGGTGAAGATCGCGAACGAGGCCACCGCCCAGCTCGGCGCCGGCATCTGGTGCCGCGACATCGCGCTCGCGCACACCCTGGGCCACGAGCTGCGCGCCGAGCGGGTGTGGGTCAACAACTACCACGCGTACTCGGCGAACACCGCCGTGCTCGCCGAGTACCGTCGCGTGAAGCACCTGCTGGTCAGCTACTCCCACCGCGGGCGGGGTCACTTCTGACCTGCCAGGGCACCTGCGGGCTCCGGTGGAAGCGGACGCCCCGGACCTCCCAGCGCGGGCCCTGCGCGCCCAGCGCCCGCTTGAACCGGTCCCAGTCGTGGGCGGACTCCGGCGCCCAGCCGAGCTCCGCCGCCACGGCGAGGCGCGGGAACGCCAGGTGCTCGACCTCGGCGGAGGTGCGGACGGTCTCCGTCCACAGCGGAGCCTCGACGCCCCGGACGTCCGCCTCGGTCACGCCCGCCAGGTGGGTGCCGGGGTTCCAGTCGTAGGCGTCCCGCACCTCGACGTGCCCGGCCCAGTCGAGGCCGAGCTCGGTGTTCTCGTCGTACTTCATGTCGAGGTAGACGCGGTTGGCCGGGGACATCAGCACCTCGCTGCCCCGCCGGGCCGCCGCCGCCACGGTCGCGTCGGACGTCGTGGTGTTCCAGAACTGCGGGATCGCCGCGGAGTCCTCGGTGGTCTTGATGAACTCGTGCCAGCCGATGACCCTCTTGCCGTGCTTCGCCACGATCGGCAGCACCCGGCTCATGAACGTCTCGTAGTCCGCGTCGGACGTCGACAGCGCCTCGTCGCCGCCGATGTGGAGGTACGGGCCCGGCGTGAGCGCGGCGACCTCCCGGATCACGTCCTCGACGAACTCGTAGGTGACGTCCTCGTCGATGCACAGGGAGGAGAAGCCGACCTCCGTGCCGGTGTAGAGCGGGCGTTTCTGGCCGTCGCGGTTCAGCTCGGCGTAGCTCGCCCGGGCGGCGTTGGTGTGGCCCGGCATGTCGAGCTCGGGGATGAGGGTGATGCCGCGGGTCTGCGCGTAGGTGACCAGGTCGGTGTACTCGTCCTGGGTGTAGAAGAGGTCGCCCGTGCGGCCACCGACCTCGGTGCTGCCGCCGATCCTCGTGAGGTCCGGCCAGCTCTTGATCTCCAGGCGCCAGCCCTGGTCGTCGGTCAGGTGGAGGTGGAAGTAGTTGATCTTGAACGCGGCGATCTGGTCGAGGTAGCGCTTGACCTGGTCCGTGGTGAAGAAGTGCCGGGCGACGTCGAGCATCGCGCCGCGGTGGCGGTAGCGCGGGTGGTCGAGGATGCCGGCGCCCGGGATGGTCCAGGAGACCTCCTGCTCCGTCCTGGCTTCCGCTTCCGGCGGGAGGAGCTGGCGCAGGGTGGCCACCGCGTTGAAGTGGCCTGCTGTGGTGGCTGCTCGGATCGTCACCTCGGAGTCGGTGATGTCCAGGTGGTAGCCCTCCTGGCCGGTTTTCCGGGCTGGGTCCGGGTGGAGGGTTATGGCTGCCGGGCCCGGCGGTGGCTCTGTGGTGATCGGGAGGCGGTAGCCGGTTGAGGGGCGGAGGACCTCTGCCAGCAGTTCAGCGGGGATGCGGGCTGATTCGGTGGTGATGTGGATTTCGGTTTCTGGGGTGAGGGTGAAGGTCGTGCCGGGTTTTGGGTGTAGTTGTGCTGGGTGGGGGACTAGTTCGTGCAGGCGGGTGGCTGGGTCTTGAGGTGTGGTCACCTGGTGCTCCTGTGCGGTCCTTGGAGCTTTTAGGTATAGACCAATTTGGTTCGTTGGCGCTGGGTTGCGTTGGACGGCTTGCTGTTGCGTGCGTGTCCGGGGGTGTGGCGTGGTCCCGGCACGAGTCGCACCAGAGGCAGCCACACCTGGGGAGGAGGGTCAAGTCGACGAAAAGCGTGTCCACCTGGCCCTTCCTCCCCGGGCGCGGCAAAAGCTCCGGCACGACTCGTGACGGGACCACGCCACCCGCCTCGTGTGGGAAAGACGGCTCGCCTTCGGCCTCGCCGCTTGCCTTCGGCTTCGCGGGGGTTGTGGGGTGGGGTGGGCTCGACGGAGGAGCCCGGGTTAGAGGTGTTCCTTGCCCAGCTTGTGCCACAGGGCCGGGAGTTCTGCCTCCGTCTTGTGCGCCAGCTCCACCTCTTTGCCGTACAGCACGCCGAAGGTGAAGCCGTTCTCGTCGCCCCTGCCCAGTTCGAACAGGACCGGGCGGGCCACCACCGAGTCCTGGTGCTCGCCCAGGAGGGTTTGGACGTCCTTGGCTCGCTGGCGCAAGGCCGTGGCGTGTTTGCCCAGGGCCGGTTCGGCCACTTCGGACGAGTAGCGCAGGCGCTTGGCCGCCTTGCGGGCCTCGTGCAGGGGCTCGTCGCTGTCGCCGGTGGCCAGGGCGGTCTGCACTCGCTCGTCCAGGCGGCGGCGGGCCTTCTCCACCAGGCGCGGGAGGACGTCCTTCGCCTTGCCGGAGGCCTGTTTCGTGAACGGGGGGTTGGTCAGCAGGGCGTCGATGTCGTTCAGGAGGGTGAAGTAGCGCTTGCTGTCCAGCGCCGCCACGGAGTCGTTGTGCGCCTTGGCTTCCAGCGGGGCGAAGTACCGCGTCATCCGGGCTGCCACGTCGCCCAGGACCAGTTCCGGGGGGAGGGCGTGCAGGGCGTCTTCGAAGCGCATGCGGAGGACTTCGAGGTCGCGGGACGTGCCGAGGACGGAGGCCAGCCACTTCAGCTCGTCGGTCAGGGAGCGGGTGGCCTCGCGGTCGACGATCTTGCCGAAGGCCTGGAGGGCCGAGCGCATGCGGCGGGTGGCCACGCGCATCTGGTGGATGGCGTCGTCCTCGTTGCGGCGGACTCGGGGGTCCTGGTTCTGCAGGGCCGCTCGCTGTTCGTGGAGGTAGGCGAGGACCACTTCGCCCGCGGTCGACTTCTTGCTCACGGCGGGGACGGCGTCTCGCTTGACGCCGATCACCTGGGAGAGCTTCGACGACGACTTCGACGGGTGGATGCCCGCCTCGCCGAGGTGGTGCTCGACGGTGTCGAGGAGCTTGCGGTCGCCGCGCTCGCCCAGTTCCACCTCGATCTCGCGCCAGGAGGAGGTCGTGGTCGAGGAGCCCATGGTCTGGGCGGTGACCACGTCGTCGACCACCTCGGCGAGCATGTCGCCGTCGCCGTTGGAGAGCTGCCAGCGGCGGCGGTTGGTCCTGATCTCGGCCACCGGGGCGAGGTCCTGGCCCCGGGTGTGGGCGCGGACCAGCGAGGAGAGGTCCTCGGGCGGGGTCTTCACGGCTCGGCCCAGCGGCACGCGGACCTCCTGGCGGGAGTCCTCGCCCGCGGGGAGCTTGAGGTGCCAGCCCTCGTCCTCGCCGCCCACCCGGCGGCGCAGCGTCACGCCGGCGCGGGCCAGCCGGTAGTCGCCGGTGTCGAAGTACGTCGCTTCGAGGTCGAACTCTTCCGGGCCGGTCGCCACGCCGGTGATCTCCGTGAGGTCCGGCAGACTCGCGTCCGATGGTGCCTCGTACTTGCGTTCGGTCTCAGTAACAGAGGTCGCCATTTACTAGTAATACCTCGTTTCTCCGCAGTTCACCCACTGTGACGGTGCGTGAAGGTGGTTGCCTCGGCCGGGCGGAACCCGTCCTCGAACGCGTGTACCGGCCGGGTACCCGCTTTGCCGGGGTCCCAGCGTCCGGTTCGCTGGTCGGGTGCCCACGGAGAAGGAACGGCTCGACGTGGTCGAGCCGCAGGTCGCCACCCTGATCAGTCACGTCGGTCAGCTCTCGGCGGAGCTCGAACGCGTCACCGCGCGGTTGACGGTGCTGCAACGGCGGCTGTCCGGGGCGGGCGACGGTCCGCTCGCCGACCTCGACGCGGTCACCGGGGACATCGCGCCGCTGGTCGAGGCGTTGCGCCGGGCGTGGGACGCGGAGCAGGAGGTCCTCGCCGATCCCGCGCGGGTCGAGCTGAGGCAGCAGGTGCTCGAGTACGACGGGCTCAAGGCCCGCCGCGACGAAGCCCGGTCCAGGTTGGACGGTGGGCGGGTGCCCCGGTTCGAGCGGGACGCGCTCTCGCACGAGGTCCGCCAGGTGGAGTGGCTGATCCACGCGAACGAGGCCAGTGCGAAGCGGGCGGCCGAGCGGCTCGCGGCCGACGAGGACGCCGCGGGGGAGCAGTGGCGCACCGAGGCCGTGCTCGCCGGCGACAAGGCTCGCGGCGAGATCAAGGACGCGGCCGCGCGGCGGATCTCCGCGGCGCTCGCGCAGTACGCGCGCATGCCCGTGTGGTTCCGGGTCGGGCTGGGGGAGATCCCCACGCCGGACCCGTCGTTCTGGCTCGAGTCGGCCATCGCCGTGCTCGCCTACCGGCTGGAGTACGGCGTCACGGACGCGGTCTCGCCCCTCGGCGCGCCGCCGTCGGCGTCGTCGGGCTGCCAGAACTGGGTCCGCCGCACGAACGTCCACGCCGACATCACCGACCGGCTCACGACGCTGGCCGCCACGTTCCACCTGCAGTAGCCTTGCTGCAACCGTGCGGTTGCAGGAGGTGGTGATGGACCGGATCGAGCGCGAGGTGCTGGGCACCGCGTCGCGGGAGCGGGTCCGGGCCGCGCCGGCCTCGGCCGGGCACGGCACGGGGCGTGCGATCATCGAGGAGGCCGAGCCCGGGTTCACGCGGCTCGGCCTGCCGCCCGGCGAGCAGGAGCGCCACGCGTCCGGCGACGCCGCCGGCCGGGCCTGCGAACCGGACGAGCTGCGGGAGTACCTGGAGAAGTGAGCCGAGCCAGTACTGATGTCGTCGGCGACGTGCTGGCCGCGCTCGCGGACCCGATGCGCCGGCGGGTGCTCGACCTCGTCGCGGCCAGGGGACCGGTGTCGGCGTCGGCGCTCGCGACCGAGCTGCCGGTGAGCCGGCAGGCGATCGTGAAGCACCTGGCCGTGCTCGAGAAGGCCGGGCTGGTGGCGTCCGAACGGGCCGGCCGGGAGAACAACTTCTCCGTGCGGTCCGGCGCGCTCGACGCCACCGCCACCTGGATGGCGTCCCTCGCCTCGCAGTGGGACCGGCGGCTGGCGGCGATCAAGAAGATCGCCGAGGGGTAGCGCCGGGCCGGGTCAGCGCCGCGGCACGAGGGTGCCGCCGACCATGGTGGCCAGCACGGGGATCTCCGCGATCGCGTCGCTCGTGCGCGGGTCGTCGCCGAGCACCACGAGATCTGCGAGCTTGCCGGGAGTGAGGCTGCCCAGCACGTGCTCCTTGCGGCACGCGTAGGCGCTGCCGAGCGTGTACGCGCGGATCGCCTCCTCGACGCTGATCGCCTCGTCCGGCCCGACCGCCCGGCCGCCGGAGGACCGGCGCCGCACCATGAACTCGATGGCGCGCAACGGTGCTCCGTCCGCGACCGGCCGGTCCGAGCTGCCCGCGACGGTGATGCCGTGGTCGAGGAACGACCGCCCGCGGTACATCCAGGGCGCCCGGTGCGGGCCCATGATCTCGCTGTAGTCGTCGCCGTTGGCGAAGAGGAACGTCGGCTGGACGACCGGGACCAGGCCGAGCGCGGCGATCCGGTCGAGCTGGTCCGGCCGGACGAGTCCGCAGTGCTCGATCCGGTGCCGGGCATCGGATCGCGGCCGTTGCCGGTGCGCCTCCGCCACCGCGTCCAGGGTGAAGTCGATCGCCCGGTCGCCGATGGCGTGGATCGCGAGCTGCCAGCCGGCGCGGTGCCCGTCGACGATCGCCGCCCGCATGAACTCCTCGGTGTCCGCCAGCTGACCCGTGTTGGCGGTCCCGGCGTACGGCTCGGACAACGCGGCCGTGCGCGCGATCATGCCGCCGTCGGTCCACAGCTTCATGGCTCCCAACGACAGCATGTCGTCGCCGAACCCGGTGTGCAGGCCGAGGTCGATCGCCCGCGGGATGCCGTCGCCCGGTTCGGCGTCGACGGGGTGCAGCACGTGCGCGGACACCATGAGCTGCACGCGGATCGGGAGCCGGGCGCGCTGGTACGCGGCGGCTTCCAGCGGGCTGCTCGCGATGAGGCCGGCGCCGATGCCCGCCTCCGCGCACATCGTCACGCCCTCGGCCAGCGCCTGCCGCGCGCTCTCGTGCAGGTCGGTGATGATCTCGTCGATCGGGTGCGGCAGCCGCAACGACCGGGCGGCGAGCTGCTCGTTCTCGGTGAGCCAGCCGTCGCTGGTGATGCCGGGGAGCTGCCTGAGCACCGCGGAGTTCACCACGCAGGCGTGGCCGGAGAGGTCCGCGAGGTAGAGGGGCCGGTCCCCGGTGACCGGGTCGAGGTCGGCGGCGGTGAGCGGCCGGTCCAAGATCCGCCGGTCGTAGCCGGAGGCCTCGATCCAGCCCTCGCCGGGGGCGCCCGCGAGGCGGTCGAGCACCTCGGCGACGGTGGTCAGCCCGGTCACGTCGACGGTCCGCCGCTGCCGGCCGGCCCAGGCGAGGTGGGTGTGGGCGTCGATGAAACCGGGCAGCACCACGGCGTTGCCCAGGTCGGTGGTCTCGGCGGCGGGCAGGTCCGCGACCTGCTCGTCCAGCCCGGCGATGCGGCCCTGCCAGATGCCGATCGTGTGCGCGGCGGGGCGTGCCGGGTCCATCGTGATGGCCCGGCAGCCCGTCAGCTTCAGGTCGAGTTTCACGCGGTCGCGAGGACCGGCACGGGAGTGTTGGTCAGCACGGAAGCCAGGATCTCACCCGAGCGCACCGCGACGTTGGACAACAGCGACGACGTGATGCCGTGCGAGTGCTCGGTGCCGCCCTGGAGGTAGATGCCGCCGCGCAGCGACGTCTGGAGGCGGTAGTCGCGGCCCACGACCAGCCGGCCCGCGTCGTCACGCGCACAGGCCGCGTCGAGCGAACCGAGGGCCGGCGCGGCCTCGTCGTAGCCGGTCGCGAGCAGCACGAGGTCGGCGTCGAGGAACTCCTGCTCACCCGTGACGAGCGACTGGACCACCGCGCGGGCACCGCCGGAGGACTCCTCGACCGCGACGAGCCTGGTCAGGTTCATCATCCTCAGCCGCTCGGCGCCCAGCACCTTCTCCCGGTACGCGGTGCGGTAGAGCTGCGCGATGAGGTCGACGTCGACCACCGAGTAGTTGGTGTTGCGGTGGTACGCCATCAGTTGCTGCTTCACGGCGTCCGGCGCGTCGTAGTAGTGGTCGACGGCCTCGGGGTCGAAGATCCGGTTCGCGAACGAGCTGTCGTCGGCGGGGCTGTAGCCGTAGCGGGAGAAGACCGAGCACACCTCGGCGCCGGGGAACTCGCGGTGCAGGTACGCCACGGCCTCCGCGGCGCTCTGGCCCGCGCCCACGACGACGCACCGCTTGGGGTTCTCCAGCTCGCCGACGCGGTGCAGGAACTGGCTGTTGTGCCAGACGCGGTCCGACAGCGCGATGCCCTCGGGCACGGCCGGGCGCAGTCCGGTGGCGAAGACGAGGTTGCGGGCGTGGTACACGTCACCAGTGGCCGTTGTCACCTCGAAGAGGTCGTCCTGGATCGCTTCCACGCCAACGGCTTCGGTGTTGTAGACGACCAGGTCGTCCACCTGCGCCGCCGCCCACTCGAAGTAGTCGTGGAACTCGGCGCGCAGCGGGAACAGGTTCTTGTGGTTGACGAAGTCGACGAGCCGGCCGCGGTCCTTGAGGTAGCACAGGAACGAGAAGCCGCTGGCCGGGTTCCTCATGGTCACCAGGTCCTTGAGGAACGAGACCTGCATGGTGGCGTCGTCGAGCAACATGCCCCGATGCCAGCCGAACGTCTGCTGACGTTCCAGGAACACCGCGGTGACGGGGGTTTCGGCCCGCTCGTTGTGCTCGGTCAGAGCGATGGCGAGCGCCAGGTTCGAGGGACCGAACCCGATGCCGACGATGTCGTAGATCGGATGCATGAGCACTTAACTTAGGGAAGCCTAAGCTTCCTTGGCAAGCCATCAGTTAGGTTAGCCTGACCGTATCGCACCGGAGTGAAGGAGGACACCCCCGATGAGGGTCGTCATGTTCGGGTTCCAGACCTGGGGTCACCGGACCCTGCAGGCACTTTTGGCGTCCGAGCACGAGGTCGTCCTGGTGGTGACGCACCCCCGGGGTGAGGGCGCGTACGAGAAGATCTGGAGCGATTCGGTCGAGGACCTGGCACGGGAGAACGGCGTCGAGGTCGTCATCCGCGAACGCCCGGAGGACCAGGAGCTCCTCGACAAGCTCAAAGCCGTCGATCCGGACGTCATCGTCGCCTGCAACTGGCGCACCTGGATCCCGCCGCAGGTCTTCACGCTGCCCAAGCACGGCACGTTGAACGTGCACGACTCGCTCCTGCCGAAGTACGCGGGTTTCTCGCCGTTGATCTGGGCGCTCATCAACGACGAGAAGGAAGTCGGCGTGACGGCGCACATGATGGACGACACGCTCGACGCGGGCGACATCGTGCTGCAGCGCTCGGTCCCGGTCGGCCCGCGCGACACGACCGCCGTCCTGTTCGAGAAGACCCTGGAGCTCTTCGGCCCGATCACCGTCGACGGCCTGGCCGAGATCGCCTCGGGCCGCACCGACTTCGTGAAGCAGGACCGCTCGCAGGCCTCCTTCTTCCACAAGCGCGCCGAGGAGGACCTGCGCATCGACTTCACCTGGACCGCCGAGGAGCTGGACCGCCTGGTGCGCGCGCAGTGCGCGCCGTACCCGAGCGCGTTCTGCTTCCACCGCGGCCAGCGCCTGGAGATCATCGAGGCGGACGTCTCCGAGGCCGTGTACGGCGGCACCCCCGGCCGGATCTTCTACCGCGAGGGGGACGGCGTGGCGGTCGTCGCCGGTGCCGAGGCCCGGCGCGGACGCAGCAAGGCGTTGCTGGTCAAGAAGGTCCGCACCGCCGACGGCACCGAGCTCGAGGCGCACGAGTACTTCAAGACCATGGGCGGGTACCTGACCTCGCGCCCGTGACCGGAAGGCCGGTCACGGGCCGGGTGATCGGCTCGTGACCGGCATGGTCGATCATTGGCGCATGAATCGCGCCGCGGTGACCTCCCTGGTCGTCTTCGTGCTGCTGGTGGCACTGGGCTGGTACCTGGCGGAACTCCAGTCCTCGCAGGACAACCCGCCGTCGACGCCCGTGCCGTCCGGTGCCGCGCCGACCGGCTCGGCCGATCTCGCCGCGCTGCCGATCGCGCCCGAGGGCAAGATGGCGGGCTACAGCCGCGACCGGTTCCCGCACTGGTCCTCGCAGGGGAACTCCTGCGACACCAGGGAGGTCGTGCTGCAGCGCCAGGGCGCCGACGTCCGGTCGGACCAGGAGTGCAAGGCGGTCTCCGGCACCTGGAACAGCGTCTACGACAACGTGGTGGTCAAGGACGCGGGTGACGTCGACATCGACCACATGGTGCCGCTGGCCGAGGCTTGGCGGTCCGGCGCGGACAAGTGGACCGACGACCAGCGCAAGGCGTTCGCCAACGACCTCAGCGGCGTCCAGCTGCTCGCCGTGACCGCGAAGTCCAACCGCGCCAAGGGTGATCAGGACCCGGCGAAGTGGAAGCCGCCGGCCCAGGCCTACTGGTGCACCTACGCCCGGTACTGGATCTCGGTGAAGATCACCTACCGGCTGACCGCGGACCAGGCCGAGCACGACGCGCTGGGCGCGATGCTCAAGGCCTGCTAGGAACACCGAGGTGCTCGTCCTCGTCCGGTGCCGGACGACACGGCCCGACCCCCAGACGGGCCGCGTCGTCCCGTGCCCTACACAGCGCGCACGGACTCGAACAGGCCCGACAACTTCCAGTGCGTCACGTACCCCATGGCCTCGGCCGCGATCAGCACGTCCAGCTTTCCGAGGTTCGTCCGCGCCGGCATCTGGTAGGCCTTGCCACGCCGCACGTCGAGCACCATCGGCGTGGCGCCCGGCAACGTGTCGGAGATGGTGTGCTGCAGGATGCGCAGCCCGACGTTCGCCGCCTCCCTGGTCAGCGGCACCTCCTTGGCGTGCACGAGGACCGCGTAGGTGGATCCGTCCTTCTTGCGCAGCCCCAGGTGCGGGCGGACCTTCAGCGTCAGCTCGCCCGCGCGGTAGGTGGCGGGTTCCACGGGCACCCCGGTCGCCTTGACCGACGCGAGCCAGGGCAGGAAGCCGGCGGCGATCTCCTCGAACGCCCGCGGCTGGCCCGTGCGGTTGGCGTTCATGATGGCCTTCTTGAGCTCGGTCTCCGGTTCGGTCGAGTTGACCGCTCGTCGCATGGCGTCGCGGATCGGGTTGTAGAACCCGCACACCTTGGGATCGGAGGTCAGGTACATCCCCCGCTGTTCCGACACGATGTTGATGCGTCCACGCTGGCCGCTCATGACGTACTCGGTGAACGACAGTGCGGTGACGCTGACGTTGTTGTCCGGCAACGCTTTCTCCCCTCGTACCGCTCTCTTCACCTGACGTTAGCCGAGGGGTCTGACAAAAACGGCGCTACGCCGAACGGCGCAGTGATTACTCAGCGTCAAGCTGTCACTCGATCGAGTGGCACCCAGAGTTGCGACGTGGGCCTCAATCTGTAAGCGGACGGTGACGAACCGGCGGCCGATCACGAGGTCGACCGTTCGTCTGCCGTTCGCCGACGCCCACCCAACGCTCACCGCACGACAAGCGGGAGTAACACTCCGTAGAAGATCAACTCAGCAGAATGACGTCCGGCAGGAGGAAGCACGGCGAGGGAGCGCGATGGCTGTCCAGGCGGAGCGTTCACCCGGTAGAGCGGGTGACGTGGAGGTCCCGCAGCCGCGGCGGTGGGGCGGGTGGCCGGTCCACCCCGGCCGCTGGCCGCACGCGGCTCAGGTGACGGTCATCCTCGTGCTGATCGCCCTGCTGCTGTGGGCCATCGCCGTCACGCTGGGGCCGGACCAGGCGTTCATCGTCGGCTCCGCGGGCGTCGCGGCCAAGCTCATCTGCATGTACCTCGACACCCGCGTCCGGAACTAACGCCCGTAGCGCTCCGCCGCCCGCGCCTTGGCCTTCGCCGCCTCGACCTCGCGGTCCTTCGGTGGCGCGGTGGTCACCAGCGCGTCGAGCAGTTCCTGCGTCGCCGCCGCGACCGCCGCCACGGCCCGGTCGAACGCCGCCTGGTTCGCCGCCGACGGTTTCGCGGCCCCGCTCACCTTCCGCACGTACTGCAGCGCGGCGGCTTGGACCTCGTCGGACGTCGCGGGCGGTGCGAAGTTGTGGAGCACCCGGATGTTTCGGCACATGCCCCCACTATGGCCTGTTCGGCGGCGCCGCGCGGGTGTGCAGGCGTTCTCCCTGCTTGCCGAACAGGCTGATGATCTCGGCCGGCCGGCCGTCCGCGCTGCCCAGGGCGTGCGGCTGGCGGCAGTCGAACTCCGCCACCTCGCCCGCGCGCAGCACGACCTCCTTGTCGCCGAGCCGCAGCCGGATCCGCCCGCTCAGCACGTAGAACCACTCGTAGCCCTCGTGCACCTGCGGCTCGTGCAGGTCCGTCGCCGTGATGACCATCTTCCACGCCTGCAGCGGACCGATCGACCTGGTCAGCGGGATGCCGATCCGGCCGTGGGTGAGCTCGCGCGGTTTCATCGTGACGCGCGGGTCGCCCACCTCGGGCGCGCCCACCAGGTCGTCGAGCGTCACCTGGTAGGTCCGCGACAAGGGCAGCAGCAGCTCGAGCGTCGGCTTGCGCTGGTCGGTCTCCAGTCGCGACAGCGTCGACTTCGAGATGCCGGTCAGCTCGGACAAGGTCGCCAGCGTCAAGTCGTGCTCGGCGCGCAGCGCGGCGAGCCGTTGCCCCACGGTTGTTGCCATAACAGCAACATACTTTGCCAAAATCGGGCTGTCGAACGCAGAGTCGTGGCATGAACTACGAAGTGGTGATCATCGGTGGTGGAGCGGCCGGGCTGAGCGCGGCGCTGATGCTGACCAGGGCGCGCCGAAGCGTGCTCGTGGTCGACAGCGCGGAGCCGCGCAACAAGCCGGCCGCGCACATGCACAACTACCTCTCCCGCGACGGGTTCTCGCCGCTGGAACTGCTCAAGCACGGTCGCGCCGAGGTCGAGGGCTACGGCGGCGAGATCGTGCACGACGTGGTCCGGGACGTGACGAGGACCGGCGACGGCTTCGAGGTCCGGCTGAGCGACCGCGCCGTCACGGCGGAGCGCCTGCTGTTCGCGACAGGCCTGGTCGACGAGCTGCCGGAGCTGCTGCGCGACCGCTGGGGCCGGGACGTCTTCGGCTGCCCGTACTGCCACGGCTACGAGGTCCGCGACCAGAAGATCGCCGTGTTCGGCGAAGAGACGAAGGTCGCGCTCCTGCGGCAGTGGTCGGCCGACGTCACCCACGTCCCGTCGGTGGACGGCATCGAGGTCCAGGACGACCGGCTGGTCGCGGTGATCTCCGGCGCCGAGCGCATCCCGGCCGACGCGCTCGTGTACTCGGCGCCGGTGAAGCCGCGCGACGAGTTCCTGCTCGCGTTGGGTGCCGAGACCGAGGAAACCCCGGCCGGCAGGTTCGTGCGCACGGACGCGAAGGGCCGCACGAGCGTGCCCGGCGTCTACGCGGCGGGCAACGTCACGGACCCGGCGGCCATCGTGATCGTCGCCGCCGCGCAGGGCGCCCAAGCGGCCGGGATGATCAACGTGGACCTGCTGGGCCTGGCCGGCTGAGCGGGCGGGCGGTGGCCGGTCAGGTCCGCTCGGCCGGTGCCGGCTCGCCGGAGTCGGCCGGCAGGCCGATCCGGAACACCGAGCCCCGGCCGAGCGCGCTGGTCACCGACACCGTGCCGCCGTGCGCCTCCACCAGGTGCCGGGTGATGGCGAGCCCGAGCCCGCTACCGCCCGTGCGGCGGCTGCGGGACTTGTCCGCGCGCCAGAACCTGTCGAACACGTGCGGCAGGTCCTCCGGCGCGATGCCGGTGCCGGTGTCGCGCACCTCCAGCACGGCGGTGTCCCGCTCCTGGAAGAGGCGCACGACGACCTCGCCGTCCGGCGGGGTGTAGCGGACGGCGTTCGCGACGAGGTTGCCGAGGGCCTGGCGCAGCCGCACCGGATCCGCGGTGACGTGCACCGGCGTGGTCTCCGCGCGCAGCAGCACCTCGCGGTTCCGCTGCGCGTTGACGACCTGGTCGACCACGTCGTCGAGCGCGATCGGCTCCGGGTGCAGCCGCAACGTGCCCGCGTCGGCCTGCGCGAGGTCGTGCAGGTCGTCCACGAGCCGTTGCAGCAGCAGGGACTCCTCCAGCAGCAGGCCGATCAGGTGCGGGTCCGGCTCCGCCAGGCCGTCCTGCGTCGCCTCCAGCCAGCCGGTGATGGTGCCCAGCGGGGTGCGCAGCTCGTGCGCGACGTCGCTGACCATGGCCTGCCGCTGCCGTTCGGTCTCGGCGAGCTTCTCGGACATCGCGTTGAACGACCGCGCCAGCTCGCCGATCTCGCCGGCGCCGCCGTCCACGCGCGCCGTCCGGTCGCCCTCCGCGGTGCGTTTCGTGGCGGCGGTGAGCGCTCGGATCGGACGCACGAGCTGGGTCGCGGTCAGCCACGACGCGAACCCGGCGAGCGCGAGGATCCCCAGTGCCACCAGTGTGATCCGGGTGGCGCCGGTGGTCGACAGGTCGATCGGCACCGGCTCCCCGCCGGTCGGTGAGGTGAGGAACAGCTGCGCGGGCTCCGCGACGAACGGCCGCAACTGCTCGCGGCGCGCGCTGTCCATGCACGCCACCGCTTCCGGCGAGCCGTCGCGGATGATCGTGACCTCCCAGTCGATCCTCATCGGGCCCAGCGCCCTGTCGAAGGGCCGCGTGTCCGCTCCTCGGCGCTCGAGGCACTCGGTGAACAGCCGCTGCAACTGCCCGTACGCCGCCTTCTCCGTCGCGGTGATCGTGTACAGCCGGTCGCCGACCTGGCACTCCTCCCAGATCGAGAACTCACCGGGCCTGAGGTCGGCGAGCCGCGGCCTGCCGTTCGGCGCCTCGACGAGCTCGATCATGCCGTTGCACTCGCGGAGCTGCTCGGCGTAGGCGTGCAGCGTGCGGTACTCCTCGTCGGTGAGCTTGAAGGGGCCGACGGCCCTGGGGTCGATCTTCCCGTTGACGTTCAACGGGTCGATCACCGCCCGCGGGGTGACGGGCAGCTCCGGCGCGTTCTCGTCGCCGGTGTCGGCCAGCTTCCTGCCGTCGCGGTCGGTCAGCGCGATGCGGCGGCCGAACCGCTGCGCGATTCCGTCCACTTCGGACTTCGCGTCCGCCCAGCTCCGGTGCGTGGCGGCGTACTCCAGCAGCTCGTCGACGAGCTGCGCGTCCGTTTCGAGCGCCTCGCCCTGCTCCTGCCGGATCGTGCCGGTCGTCGCCTGGCTGGCGAGCCACGCCGTGACGGCGATCGAGCAGGCCGCGATCACCAGTGAGAACAGGAAGAACCGGACCAGCAGGCTGTTCATGTGAGCTTGTACCCGATGCCGTAGACGGTGAGCAGCCGTTCCGGCCGGCGCGGATCCCGCTCGATCTTGCGGCGCAGCTTCATCATGTGCACGTCGACCGTGCGCGCGGTGATGAACCCGTCCTCCAGCAGTTGCTCGCGCGTGAACACCCGGTGCGGCTGCGCGGCCATCTTCGCCAGCAGGCGGAACTCCGCGGGGGTGAGGCTGACCGGTTCGTCGCGGACGCGCACCTCGTGCCGGATCGGGTCCACGACGAGGTCGCCGACCTTGAGCACCGCGGCGCCGGTCTCGCGCGCGCGTCCGGTGCGCCGCAGGATCGTCCGCACCCGCGCGACCATCTGCCGCGGCCGGAACGGTTTGGTGATGTAGTCGTCCGCGCCCAGGTCGAACCCGAGCAGCACGTCGTCCTCAGTGGACCGCGCGGTGAGCAGCACGATCGGCACGTCCGACTCGGCCCTGACCGCGCGCATCACGTCGATGCCGTCCACCAGCGGCATCATCACGTCCAGCACGAGCAGGTCCGGGTCGCGGCGCCGCGTCTCGTCGATCGCCGCCCGTCCGTCGTGGACGACCACCACGGAGTGCCCGTCGTGCTCCAGGTACCGGCGCACGAGCTCCGCCTGGTGGACGTTGTCCTCGGCGACGAGGATGTGGGCGCACACGAACGCAGTATGCAGGCCTTCACGACAGTCAAGCGGGATGTAAACAGGTTCTTCATCAGTTGCGGCGAGCCTCGTCGCCATGAGGGTGCATGTGGTCCTGGGGGCCGTCGGACTGACGGCGCTGCTGCTGACGGCGACCCAGCCGGCGGGCGAGACGTCTCCGGTGCCGCCGCCGTCCTCGTCGTCCGCCGCGCCGGTCCCGGCGTCGTCCTCCCCGCCGTCCTCCTCTCCGGCGCCGCCCCCTCCGCCTTCGCCGCCGCGGGTGTACGCGTCCAGCTCGGACCTGCCCGACGGCCCGGACTTCCCGGTCGCGGGCGCAGGCACGTTCCACGTCGTACCGGGTTCGGGGCCGGTCGTGGGCACGGGACCGTTGCGCACCTACGCCGTCGAGGTGGAAGACGGCATCACGGTCGACGAGCAGGCCTTCGCGTCGTTCGTGGACGCCACGCTCGCCGACCCGCGCGGCTGGACGGCCCGCGGCGCCCGCTCGGTCCAGCGCGTCTCCGGCCCGGCCTCGGTGCGCATCAGGCTGGCTTCGCAGCAGACCGCCCGCGCCGTCTGCGGTTTCGAGATCCCGGTGGACGTCTCGTGCCGCGACGGCGGTTTCGTGGTGCTGAACGGCGCTCGCTGGTTCCGCGGAGCCGTCGCCTTCCTGCCGGACCTGACCTCCTACCGGCACTACCTGGTCAACCACGAGGTCGGTCACGCGTTCGGCCAGGGCCACCAGCCGTGTGCGGTGGCGGGTGGCCCGGCGCCGGTGATGATGCAGCAGACGTTCAGCGTGTCCAACGACGAGATCGTCCGGATCACCGGCGGCGTGCCCCAGGGCGCCGTCATCCCGCGGGACGGGAAGGTGTGCACGCCGAACGGGTGGCCGTACCCGTGACCTTCCTGGCCATGACCACGGTCGTCGTCTCGCCCTCGACCGCGAAGACCGGTTCCACCCGCTCGAACACGGCCCTCAGCTCGGTGACGACATCAGCCCCGCTGAACCCCGCGATCATCCGGTAGGCCGTGCGCAGGAATCTCGTCGTGCGGGTGTTCTTGGCGAGCCGCACGTCGAACACGAACAACCGGCCGCCGGGCCTGAGCGCGTCCGCGGCGTTCGCGATGGCCGCCGCCACGTCCGGCATCGCGCTGAACGCCCCAAGCGCCACGGCCGCGTCGAACTGCCCGGCCCCGTGGTCGGCGGTGCACGCGTCGGCCCGGCGCACTTCGACGTGCGGCTGCTTCACCCGTTTCCTCGCGACCGCGACCATGCGCGGGCTGAGGTCCACGGCGACCACGCGTCCCCGCGGTCCGACGGCTTCCGCGAGCGCCGGGAGCAGCGCTCCGGTGCCGCAGCCGATGTCCAGCACCGCCTCGCCCGGTCTCAGGTCGAGCTGCTCGAGCGCGAGCCGGGTGAGCGACCCGGAGAACCGGTCGAGCAGGCGGTAGTAGGTGAGTGCGGCGAAGTCCCAGAACTGCACGACGTCCCCCTCCGGCGTTTTGCAATGCGAACGCATCGTAAAACAGGGTGGAGCTAGGATGCAATGCGATTGCATTGGAGACGGGGATGCCGAAGCAGGTCGACCACGACGAGCGCAGGCGCGAGATCGGCGCCGCCGTGTGCCGGCTGATCGCGCAGCGGGGCCTGGACGCGGTGAGCCTGCGGCACGTGGCCGCCGAGGCGGGGGTGTCCATGGGGCGCGTCCAGCACTACTTCGCGACCAAGGACGACCTGCTCATGTTCGCGTTCGAGCTGATCAGCGACCGCGTCGCGGCGCGTCTCGGCGCGATCTCCGCGGACGACCCGGCGGCGTGCCTGCGGGCGGTCCTGCTGGAGCTGCTGCCGTTGAGCGCCGCGGCCCGTGCGGAGGCTCCGGTGCTCGCGGCGTTCCTGGCTCAGGCGGTGGTGGAACCGCGCCTGGGCGAGCCGTTGCGCCGGGGCAGCGGCGAGATGGCCGCGTGGCTCGCGGGGATGATCAGCGCGGTGCGTCCCGGTGGTGACCCGGAGCGGGACGCGTCGGCGCTGCTGGCGTTCGTCGACGGGCTGATGCTGCAGGTGCTGATCGGCCAGGTCTCCGCCGAGGCGGCCGAGGAGCTGGTGGACCACCAGCTCGGCCGCGTGCTCACCCGTGGCTGACGTCGATCTCCTCCGTCACGCGGTCGCGGCGCACCGGCTGCGGCACTCGCTCGGGCTGAACCCGTGCACGCGCTTGAACGCGGCGCTGAAGCCGAAGGCGTCCGCGTAGCCGACCCGCCGCGCCACCGCGGCCACCGTCGCCGACGACTCGGTCAGCAGGTCCGCCGCCACGGCCATGCGCCACTCCGTCAGGTACGTCAGCGGCGGCGAGCCGACCAGCTTCGCGAACCGGCCGGCGAGCGTCGTCCGCGCCACCCCGGCCTCGGCGGCGAGCGACGCGAGCGTCCAGGGCTCCGCCGGCCGTTCGTGCATCGCCCGCAGCACCGGCCCGACCACCTCGTCGGAGAGCGCGGCCAGCCACCCCGTGCCGTGCTCGCGGTCGAACCACTCCCGCAGCGCGCAGACCATGATCCAGTCGAGCAGCCGGTCCGCCACCACGCCGGTCTCGCCGGTTCCGAGCGTCCCGTAGAACTCCGCGCACCCGTCGGTTCCCGGCGCCACCAGCGCGTCCGGCAGGACCGCCGCCAGCCGGCGGGCCACCGGCCCCATGACCTCGTAGGTCCCGCTGACCGCGGTGGCGTTCCCCCGCACGGGCACGGAACCCCGCACCACCAGGACGTCCCCGGGGCCTGCGGTCTTGCCCAGGACCTCGATCTCGCCGGACACCACGGCGTACAGGGTGAGCCCGGGCTGCGCCCGCGTCCCGGACACCTCGACCCGGCGCACCCCGGCGCCATCCGCGCGCACCCCGCGCAACAGTTCGTCGAACGGCTCCATACCCACCAAGATACGGCCGGGACGATCGGACAGCAGCGGCGAACGCTCGCCCATGTCCCCGGCCGCCCGAACGCGGTGCAGTGGAAGCCATGACACAAGAGATCCTCGTCCTGGGCGCCACCGGGAAAACGGGCCGCCGAGTCGTCCGCGCCCTCGAGAAGTCCGGCGCCGGGGTCCGCGCCGCGTCCCGCTCCAGCGCCGTGCGCTTCGACTGGTCCGACGAGTCGACCTGGGGGCCCGCCCTGTCCGGCGTGAGCGCCGCGTACGTCATCGCCCCCTACGACCCCGCCGCAGCGGCCCCGTTCGTCGACCAGGCGCGGGCGGCGGGCGTGCGCCACCTGGTGCTGCTCTCCGGCCGGGGACTCGACGAGATACCGGGCACCGTGTTCGCGGGGATGCACGCGGCCGAGGAGGCCGTGAGGGCGTCCGACGTGCCCTGGACGATCCTGCGCGCCAACAACTTCGCCCAGAACTTCTCCGAGGAGCTGTGGCAGCCCGGGATCCGCGCGGGCCGCCTCGCGCTGCCCGTCGACGACACCCCCGAGCCGTTCGTCGACGTCCACGACATCGCCGACGTGGCGGCCCTCGTCCTCACCGGCGGAGGCCACCACGGCCGGACCTACGAGCTCACCGGCCCCGCCACCATCACGTTCGACACGGCGGTGCGGAAGATCTCCTCGGCACTGGGCCGCACCGTGGAACTGGTCCGGCTGACCCCGGACGAGTACCGCGAAAGCCTGTTGTCCCAAGGCGTCTCCGAAGAAGAAGCCGCCGAGCTGAACGGCATGTACGACGCCATGCGCAAGGGCCTGCTGGCCCCCACGACCGACGACGTGAGCCGCCTGCTGGGCCGCCCGGCCACCGACTTCGACACCTACGTCGCCGGAGCCCTCGACGCCTGGCGCTAACGCCGCGGCAGCAGCAGGTGCACGGCGAACCCGCAGGCCGTCGCCATCACCGCCTGGTAGACGACCGAGAGCTGGTACCGCGACGCCACGAGGAACGCCGCGTCCAGCCCGGTCGTCCACCAGCCGGCCAGCTCACCCAGCCCCACCACGTGCCACCCGAAGAACCCGGCGCACCACCCGGCGACCACCCAGGCGCCGCGCCCACCCCGCCGCGCGAACAGGAACGTCGACATCGCGGCCACCGCGTTGAAGGCGAGCGCCACCCCGGTGAGCGTCGCGTCGGCACTCCGCACGAGCACGGCCAGCGTCTGCACGACCAGCACGACGGCCACGAGGATGATGCCCAACCGAGTCTTGTCCACGCGGCACCCTAGCCCGGCCGGTTCGCGCTTCCAGAGGTGTCGCCGCCTCGGCGCGCTGGCCCAGACTGGAACGATGACGCGCGGCTCCGCGGTACCCGCGGACTACGACACGGATCCGGGGCGGTTCGAGGCCAACGCGCTCTCGACCTCCCTGTTCTCCCGCGACGGCGACATCCACGCCGGTGTCGCCGCGCGCATCGCCGCACGGGGCTGCTCGCTGGCGCTCGACGTCGGCGGCGGGACGGGCGTCCTGGCCCGGTTGCTGCTCGACCGGAGCGTGCCGGCCGTCGTGGTGGACCGTGCGCACCACGTGGCCCGTGCGCCGGGGCCGGCGGTGCGCGCGGACGCGCTCAGCCTTCCGTTCCGCGCCAACGCCTTCGACGCCGCGGCGGCGTTGTGGGTGCTGCACCACGTGACCGACCCGGCGGCGGCGCTGACCGAGATCTCCAGGGTGCTGCGGCCCGGCGGCGTCCTCGTGGTCTCGACGTCGAGCCGGTGGAACGACCCCGAGCTCGCGTGGGCGTTGCCGCGGTGGGGCGAGCCGACGAGCTTCGACGCGGAGGACGCGCCGGGCCTGCTCGACCCGCTGTTCGAGGTCGACGAGCTGACGGTCTGGAACGCGCCGCCGATGACGTTGCCCAACCGCGCCGCCGTGGCGTTGTTCCTGCGCGGAAGGCATGTGCCGGAACGGAAAGCGGTCGACCTGGCCGAGCACACCCAGGTGCCGCTGGTGCTGACGAAGCGGGGCCTGGTGGTGTGGGCGCGCAAACGTCACGGCAGGTCGCGCAGCCGCCCGTAGACCTCGGCCGCACGAGGCGCGCCCAGCTCGCTGAAGATGGTCAAGGCGTCGGTCCAGCACGTCCGGGCCGCGTCGGTCCTGCCCTCGGCGTGCCAGACCCGGCCGAGGTCGTCCAAAGTGGCCGCTTCGCCGTACCTGTCCCCGATCTCCCGGCGGATCACGAGCGACTGCCGCAGGAAGTGGATCGACTCGCCGCTGCCGGAGAGCCGCTGGCAGACGAGCCCGAGCCCGGCGAGCGTCTCCGCTTCCCCGTAGCGGTAGCCGATCGCGTGCCGGATGGCCAGGGCCCGGTCGAGGTGGTCGTGCGCCTCCCGGAACCGGCCGAGCTCGTGGTCGGTGAGACCGAGGAAGTGCAGGGTCTGCGCCTCTCCCCACTCGTCACCGAGCTGCCGGAACACCGCCAGCGCCTCGGTGAAGCACCGGATGGCCTCGGTGAACTGCGCCTGGTCGTGGTGCGCGGTGCCCAGGCTGATCAACGCCTGCCCCTCGCCCCAGGTGTCGCCGATCTCGCGCCGGATCGCGAGCGCGGATCCCAGGTACGCCAACGCCTCCTCGAAACGGCGCAGGTCGCGGTGCGCGATCCCGAGCCCGGCGAGCAGGGAGGCCTCGCTGAACCGGTCGGCGCAGCGCTGCGCCGCGGTGAGCCCCGCCTGGTAGGTCGCGATCCAGTCGGCCCACGGCTTGCGCAGCGTGAAGAACGCCCACAGCGCCAACGGAAGCCGGCACGCCACCTCGGGCAGGTCCGCCGCCAGTGCCGCGTGCACCGCGGACACCAGGTTCATGCGCTCGGCCTCGCACCACTCCAGCGCTTCACCGTGCGTGCGGAACGTCAGAACACCGGCCGTGCTCACCGACGGCTGAAGCGGAATGCGCCTGCGCATAGGCGTGAGCACGTGGTCAGCGGAGTCGGCACACGCGAGGTACCAGTTGAGCAAGCTCTTCACAGCCCTCTCGCGCTGCTGCTGCGACTCCTCCTCGTCCGTGCGCTCCTTCGCGTAGACGCGCAACAGGTCGTGGAACCGGTAGCGGTCGTGGCCGATCTCCATGAGGAGGTAGCTGTGCGTGAGAGCGCCGAGCTGACGCCGGATGTCCACGACGGAGTGGCCCGTCAGCGTGGCGGTCGCGGTCGCGCTGAACGTCGGCCCCGGATGCAGCCCGAGCATCCGGAACACCCGCGCCGTCTCCGGTGCCAGCGCCCGGTACGACCACGAGAAGACGGCGCGGATGGCGGACATCTCGTCACCGTCCGCCTCGAGCACGTCGAGCCGGTCCGCCTCGGAGGCGAGCTGCCCCAGCAGGTCACCCAGCCGCAGGTACGGGTGCGCCGCGACCCGTTCGCCGGCGATGCGCAACGCGAGCGGCAGGTGCCCGCACCGGTCCGCCAGCTCGTCGATCGCCCCGGGCTCCCCACTGGTGCGATCGGCCCCGATCACCTCGCGCAGCAAGGCCGTCGAGTCGGCGGGCGGCAACATGTCGAGGGTGATGCGATAAGCGCTGTTGCGCGCCACCAGACCGGGCAGGCTGCTGCGGCTGGTCACGATCAGCAGGCACTCCGGGGTGCTGGGCACCAGCGCCCTGACGTCGTCCGGGTGCGTGACGTTGTCGAGCAGGATCAGCACCCGCCGGTCGTCCAGCATCGACCGGAACAGCGCCGACTTCGCCTCCACGCTGCGCGGGACCTTCTTGCCGGGCACGTCGAGCGCCAGCAGGAACGCCGACAAGGCGTCATCGGCGGTGAAGGGCGTCCCAGGTGAGTAGCCGTGCAGGTCGAAGTAGAGGTCCCCATCCGGAAAACGACTCCGCACGCGCTGAGCCCAATGCACGGCCAACGCCGTCTTCCCGACCCCGGGCGAGCCGGTGACGATGCCGATCGTCGCCGAGCGGCCGCCGGTTCGCCGTTCGGCCAGGCCGTCGAGCTTGGCGAGCTCGGCTTCGCGGCCGATGAAGCTGGGAATCGTGCCCGGCAGCTGGCGCGGCGTCAGCGGCGACGACGACCCCCGGCCGCGGTACAGGTGCACACCGCCCTGCACCTCGCCGACCTGCACAACGTTCTCCGCGCCTCCGGCGGCCTCGTTGTGCGTGCCTCTGTCGGACGGGTCCATGTGGACATCGTCGGTCACCGCACCGGACGTGATCGACCGCCAAGCGGGTCGATCGGCGCGAGTGGCTCCGGCAGGGACCACCTCGACGCGGAACTTCGGCCACGGTCAGGTCCGGCCGCCGCGTTCACGCCGGGGAGACGGTCAGCCCTGCTCGTCCGCTCGTGTCGTGGTGTCCCGGCCGGTCAGCGCACTCCACCGCTTCACTGCTGCGACAGGATCGTCTGCTGCGGCCACCATCCGACACAGTGGTGTCGCCGCGGCGCGGAGTCCTCTGTCCTCGGATTCGATCAGCAGGCCGTATCGAACATGACCTGTCACCGGGCAACTACCGAGTCATACCTGTCCCGCACGCGAGTCTCCACAACATCGCCACCGGGAGATTTGGACCGATTGAGTGAACCCACTGCACAAGCACGTGGGCCGACCTCCGAAGAGATCGGCCCACGTGCTCGCCACCTGCGGTGTAGCGCCCCTGGCAGGATTCGAACCTGCGACCTCGGGATTAGAAGTCCCTCGCTCTCTCCACTGAGCTACAGAGGCTGGAGGGGGTGCGAAGGTGACCACAGCACGTGGCCACCGGTGCCCCCCACCGGACACATCGTCCGGAGTCGATCGACCGTTTCCGCCCTACGGCCAAATGGGTGATAAAAACGGTCTAAACGTGATGGGGATCACGTCCGGGGGGCCGTCGAGGCTCTCTCCACGAGGGAAACGTCGAGTCTCGTCGGCCGGGGCGGTCTGCCGCCGGCCAGGAGTTCCAGCGCCAGTTCGCCGGCGCGGCGGCCCTTGTCGGCCAGGGGTTGACGGACCGTAGTCAGCGGCGGGTCGCTGTAGGCCGCCTCGGGGACATCGTCGAAGCCGACGACGGAAACATCCCGGGGGACGGTCAGGTTCAGGTCGCGCGCCGCTCGCAGGGCGCCGAAGGCAAGCTGGTCCGACGCGCACAGCACAGCGCTCGGGCGTGGCGTGCGGGTCAGCAACCACCGCGCGCCGAGACGTCCGAGCTCGCGATCACTGCCGCGCGCCTCCCACACCGGGACATTGTCCGGTCGGACCCCGGCTTTTTCCAAAGTGTCGAGGTAGCCGCCCAGCCGATCGCGGCTCACGCGGAACGGCACGTCCGAACGGCGCTGCGCGGACACCGGGCCGGATGCTCCGTCCGGGTGTAGCGTGAACGTCAGCACGCCGAAGCGGGAATGTCCCAGTTCCAGCAGGTGCGCCGCGGCGAGGGAGGCGCCGACGTGGTCCTGCACCTCGACCCGCGCCGAGCCCGGCAGCACCGGCTGGTCGATCACCACGAGCGGCAGTCCTCGCGCGGCCACCGCGTCCAGGGCGGGCGCCGAGTCCGGTAGCGAGTAGGCGACCATCACGTCTGCCTGCGTGCGCGTCACGATCGACGGGCGCGGGCCGCCGCTCGCGTCGCCCGGCATCAGGACCAGGCTGTGGTCGTGGCCGTCGACGGTCGAGGCGAGGCCGTCGAGCACGATCGACAGCGCCGGGTCCGAGAACGCGCCGGACAGCCCCTGCGGCAGCATGAAGCCCACGGCCGCGGACGTGCGGGTGGCCAGGGAGCGGGCGACCGGGTCGGGGCCCGCGTAGCCGAGTGAGCGGGCCGTTTCGAGGATGCGTTCGCGCAGCGCGGACGAGAGCTGGTCGGGGCGGTTGTACGCGTTCGACACCGTTGCCCGGGAGACCCCCACCGCGGCGGCGACGGTGTCCAGCGTCGGCCTGCGTCGGCGGTCGGAGTCCACGGTCAGCATCGTAGGCGAGGGATCGCACCCAATTCGCTGGCGCGGCTGAAGCGCTTCAGTCATGCTGGGGCGCATGTCTGCGCGCCTGGCCACGTTCCTCGTCTTCCTCTTGAACGGCGCTGTCTTCGGCACCTGGGCCGCACGCGTGCCCGCGCTGGCTGAGCAGATCGGCGCGGAGGTGGGCAGCCTCGGCCTGGCGTTGCTCGGGGCGAGCGTCGGTCTGGCCGCCACGGCGCCGCTGGCGGCACGGGTCTGCGCGGTCTACGGATCGCGTGGAGTGCTGATAGCGAGTGCCCTCCTCAGTCCGGCGCTTCTGCCCGTGCTCGCGTTGTCGCAGTCGCCGTTGCAGTTCGGTCTGACGCTGGTCGCGCTGGGCGGGAGCATTGCCGCGATGGACGTGTCGATGAACATCGCCGCGGTCGTCGTCGTCCGTGATCTGCAACGGGCGTTGATGCCGCAGTTCCACGCCGGGTTCAGCTTCGGCGGTCTCATCGGGTCGTTGGGCAGCGCCGCCGCAGCTCAGGCGCATTGGGCGCCCATGCGGCACTTCCTCGTGGCGGCGTTGGTCTGCATCGTCGTGACGGTGCTGATCGCGAAGAAGATCCCCGGAGGAGTAGGGGAGCGGCACAGGGAAGAAGTCACCGAACGCCGCAGCGTGCTCAAGAGCCCGGTTCTCTGGCTGTTGGCGAGTGTCGCGCTGTGCAGCGCCATTGCAGAAGGGGCGGCGGCAGACTGGTCAGCGTTGTTCATAGTGCGTGAACGGGGAATGGGCGACGCGGCAGGTGCATACGCCTACGCAGGGTTCTCCATCTCGATGGCTCTCGCGCGGTGGTTCGGCGAACCGATTCAACGCACGCTCGGCCCGCACCGCCTCCTCGCCACGGGTGGCGCTCTGGCCGCGGCGGGCCTGGCGCTCGCCGTCGCGGTGCCGTTCCCGGCGGCCGGGTACCTCGGTTTCGGGCTGGCCGGCCTGGGGCTCGCGTTCTCGTTCCCCGTGGTCATGGACCTCGCCGGCGAAACCGGCAAGCGCGCGGACGGCAGCGGTGGCGAACGCGAGCTGGGACTTGTGACGACGATCGCCTACACGGGGTTCCTCGCGGGTCCACCGATCGTGGGAGGACTCGCGCACGTCAGTTCACTGGTCGTGTCGCTCGGGTTCGTGGCGCTGGTCACCGCGCTGATCATCCCGGCGGCGTGGCTGGCCAGGAGGGCCGCTAGGCAGCGGGCATCCGTTTGAGCGCTTCCTGGCCGATGGGTTCCAGCGCCTCACGGGCCTTGGTCTCCGTGACGCCGCCGCCCATGCCGATGGCGACCATCAGCGACTCGGTGCGCGTCACGGCGATGGTGGCCGTGCACACCATGTCCTTCTCCTGCTGACCGCAGCTGAGCCACGTGGCGTGCTTGGCGGTCTGGACTTCGCGGCCCTTCTGCTGGACGTTCCTCGACTCGTCGAACGACCGGTAGGGGACCGCCACCAGCACGAACGCGTTCTCCTTGAGCGTGAAGAGGCACGAGTTCGGCACTTCGCCGCGTGGTGCGGGCATGAACTGCAGCGTGCCGATCGGCTTCAGGTCCTTCTCCGTCACGAGCTTGCACGGGTCGATGCCGTCGGTCTTGCGCGGCGTCGCGATCGCCAGCGGCGGCAACGGAGCCGCGAGCGGCTCGCCCTGGACGCGGTACGAGCAACCGGTCACCGCGAGAAGAGCGAGAAGGAGGAGGAGAGAACGGCTCACACGGCGCACAGTAGAGGGTCGTAGGCTCCTGGACGTGGCAATCGAACGCTCCACCAGAACGGGTTTGGTGCCCCTCGTCGTCGTCGGCTTCGCGGTGGCGGCCCTCGCGGCCGTCGCGCTGAGCGCGCTGTCGGGCAACCCTCCCGCAGGGCTGCTCGTCGTGCGCGTGCTCACCGAGACAGGCGCGGTGGTGACCATCGGCTCGTTGCTGCTGGCGGCGTTCCTCGTGCCACCGCAGAAGTCGGGCACTCTCGCAGCGGACGGTTACGCCGCCATGCGCACCGCGGGCTGGTTCGCGCTCGTGTGGCTGGTCGGCGCCCTGCTGTCTGTGCCGTTCACCACAGCGGCCGCGATCGACCGGCCGGTGAGCTCGTTCACGTTCAGCCAGATGATCGCGACGGCGATGTTGCTGGAGCAGTCGAAGGCGTGGCTGCTGACGGCGATCATCGTGGCGTTGCTCGCGCTGGCCTGCCGTCTGGTGCTGACGTGGGGATGGACGACGGTCCTGCTGTTCGGGTCGATCTTCGCGCTGGTGCCGGTCGCGGTCACCGGCCACTCGTCGTCCGGCGGCTCGCACGACATGGCGACGAACAGCCTGTTGTTCCACCTCGTCGCCGCGGTGCTGTGGGTGGGCGGTCTGATCGCGTTGCTCGCGCACGGCAGGCGTGGCGGCGCACACCTGCCCCTCGCCGCGACGCGGTTCTCGAAGCTCGCGCTGGTCTGCTGGATCGTCATGGCCGTCTCGGGTGTGGTGAACGCGCTCGTGCGCGTCACTCCCGCCGACCTCGTCACGTCCACCTACGGCTGGCTGACGCTCGGCAAGCTGGCCTGTCTGCTGCTGCTCGGCGTGTTCGGCTACTTCCAGCGCGAACGCGGCGTGAAAGGGGTGGTGGACGGGAAGCCGCACGCGCTGCTCAAGCTCGCGGGCCTCGAGGTCCTGCTGATGATGTTCACGATCGGCCTGGCCGTGGCGCTGGCCCGCACGCCTCCGCCCGGCGGCGGTGCCGAGCTGCCCAGCCGGGTGGAGATCGCCATCGGCTACGACCTCGCCGGGCCGCCGACGCTGGCGCGCATCCTGTTCGACTGGCGCTTCGACCTGATCTTCGGAACGGCGGCGCTGGCCCTCGCGCTGCTGTACGTGCTGGGCGTGCGCAGGCTCGTCAAGCGCGGCGACAAGTGGCCGGTCGGGCGCACGGTCGTGTGGCTGTGCGGGTGTTTCTCGCTGCTCTTCGCGACGTCGTCGGGCATGGGCCGGTACTCGCCGGCGATGTTCAGCGTGCACATGGAGGCGCACATGGTGCTGTCCATGTTGACGCCGATCCTGCTCGTCCTCGGTGGACCGGTCACGCTGGCTTTGCGCGCGTTGCCGGTCAGCAAAGAGGTGCCGGGGCCGCGTGAGTGGGTGCTGGCTTTCGTGCACTCACCGGTCGCGCGTCTGCTGACGAACCCCTTTGTGGCGCTGGCGTTGTTCGTCGGGTCCTTCTACGCGTTGTACTTCTCGGGACTGTTCGAGGCCGCGCTGCCGTACCACTGGGCGCACCTGGCGATGAACGCCCACTTCATCCTCGCCGGATACGTCTTCTACTGGCCCGTGATCGGCGTTGACCCGTCACCGAACAAGCTGCCGCCGCTCGGCCGGTTGGGGCTCTTGTTCGCGTCGATCCCGTTCCACGCGTTCTTCGGTGTCGTGCTGATGAGTTCCATGAACGTCATCGGCGAGCAGTTCTACCGCGGCCTCTCGTTGCCGTGGGTGCAGAACCTGCTGGAGGACCAGCGGCTCGGCGGCGGCATCGCGTGGGCGGCGGGGGAGATCCCGCTGCTGGTGGTCATGGTGGCCCTGCTCGCGCAGTGGGCGCGGCAGGACACCCGTGAGGCGAAGCGGTTGGACCGCAAGGCCGACGCCGATGGCGACGCCGACCTCGAGGCCTACAACGCGATGCTGCGGAAGATCTCCGAAAAGGGCTGACGCCGCGAGGACTCGGTCCTACACCGACAGCGGCCGGCGGAAGCCGCGGACCGCGAAGAACGCGCCGATCGCCGCTATCACGCCGCTCGTGACCAGCGCGCCGAGCACGCCGGTGACCGGGTGGGCGAGCGCCAGGCTGCGGGCGGCGTCGACCGCGTAGGTCAGCGGGTTGACCTTCGCGATCGCCTGCAGCCAGCCGGGCAGGCCGGTGATCGGCACGAACGCGCTGGACGCGAACATCAGCGGGAACATCGCCAGGAAGCCGACGGTCTGCATCAGCTCCGCCTTGCGCACCCATGCGGCGATCGCGATGAACACCCAGCTCAGCGCCCAGCCCACGATCAGCGCGAGGCCCAGCGCGGCGAGCGTGCCGAGCATGCCGCCGTCCGGCCGGAACCCGAACACGAGCAGACCGAACGCGATCATCAGCACGAGCTGGAACCCGGTGCGGACAGCGTCGGACAGGTTGCGGGCCAACAGAACGGTGCTCGGCCTGATGGGCAGCGAACGGAACCGCGCGAGCACACCGTTCGACATGTCCTGCACGAGCCCGATACCGGACGCGAGAGAGGACTGCATCGCGGTGTTCACGAGGATCGCGGGCAACAGGAAGTTGATGTAGCTCATACCCGGCGGGAAGTTCGCCGTGGACGTGATGCTGCCGAAGATCTGGCTGAACAGCGTCAGCATGATCAACGGCTGCAGGATGCTGAAGAAGACGAGTGCGGGCGTGCGCAGGAGCGCGCGCAGAGAACGGCCGGTCAGCACGAGGACTTGAGTCGCGTAGCTGCTGCCGTGCCAGGTCAAGGTCGCCATGATTCCCCCTAGTTCGCGGCGAGAGTGAGGTAGACGTCGTCCAGCGTGGGCTCTTTGAGGCCGATCTCGTGGGCCTCCAAGCCGTTGTCGTCCAACGCGCGCACGACGGTCGCAAGGTCACGTGACGCGCCGACGGGCGTGGTGAGCGTGAGGCCTTCCGCGACGGGGTGCAGCCCGACCGCGGTGATCGCCTTCAGCGCGGTGTCCACATCGGACGCGGAGTCGAGCGTCACGGTGACCGTGCGCTGGCCGACCTGCGCCTTGAGCTCGGCGCTCGTGCCGGACGCGACGACCTTCCCGTGGGACAGCACGGTGATCGAGTCGGCGAGCCGGTCGGCCTCGTCGAGGTACTGCGTCGTGAGCAGCACGGTCGTGCCGTCGGCGACGAGCTTCTCGACGATCTCCCACATCGCGAGGCGGCTGGCCGGGTCGAGACCGGTGGTGGGCTCGTCCAGGAACAGCACCTCGGGGTTGCCGACCAGCGAGGCCGCCAGGTCGAGGCGGCGCCGCATGCCGCCGGAGTAGGTCTTGGCGTTGCGCTTGGCGGCGTCGGTGAGGTCGAACTGCTCCAGCAGGTCGTCCGCGCGCTGGTGGGCCTGCTTGCCGCCGGCGCCGAGCAGGCGGGCGATCAGCACGAGGTTGTCGTGACCGCTGAGCTGCTCGTCGACGGCGGCGAACTGGCCGGTGAGGCCGATGCGGCTGCGGACGTCGTGGCCCTGCTTGACGACGTCGAACCCGGCGACCCGCGCGCTGCCGCCGGTCAGCGGCAGCATCGTGGTGAGGATGTTGACCAGCGTGGTCTTGCCGGCGCCGTTGTGGCCGAGGAGGCCGAGGACGGAGCCCTTCTTGGCGGTGACGCTCACGCCGTCGAGCGCGAGCACGTCGCCGAACTTCTTGCTCACGTCCGTGGCCTCGATCATGAGCTCAGACATGTGTTCCCCCCTGGTGTGAGTGCCCCGTGCAGGAAGAGCTCCACGAGCTGGACCGGTTCGGCGGTCGTCTCGCCGAAGCCCTCGCCCTGCAGGCGGTTGGTGAAGACGAAGCCGAGCAGCAGGCGGGCGGCGTGCTCCGGCGTCGTGCGCATCCCGGCATCCCCGAAGAGCCCCGCGACGGCGCTGGAGATCCGTTGCATGCCTTCCGGCGGGCCCTTGTGCTTCTCGTTGTCGTCGTGGTCCGGGCGCCACCCGGACTCGCGCAGTGCGCCCATGACGCCCCACATGCGGTCGAGGTAGCCGAGCACGGACTCGACCGCCACGACCAAGCGGTCCTGCAACGGCAGGTCCTCCGGGATCGCGTTGATGGCGGCGACTTCGTCGTCAGAGAGCAGTGCGCGCTGGATGACCGCTTTGAGCAACTCGGCCTTGTCCTTGAAGACGCGGAACACCGTGCCTTCGGCGATCCCCGCCGCCGTGGCGATCTGGCTGGTGGTGACGTTCGCGCCGGCCTTCACGACGAGCGGCAGCGTGGCTTGGACGATCGCCTCGCGGCGGTCCTCCGGGCTCATCGCGGGGGCGCGGCGGCGGCGTGGTTCCTCTGACACGTCCGCCACTGTATGAGTGAGTACTCACTCATGTCAATGAGTGGGCGCTCACTCACTCGCTCGCTCCAGCGCCGCACTACCACCAGGGTCCGACAATTCCGTGGTTGGAGCCGCTCCAAGATCCCGACCTGTCCACAACCCGCCAGTTATCCACAGATCTCCGTCCGCCCGGCCCGCGCCACCCGCTCCCGGAGCAACCTGGACCGGCAACCCCGCAACCCTGGAGGCGAACCGATGTCCTGGAATTCCACGGTGGTCACCGTCGTTGGTCATGTGGCGAGCGAGATCTCGTGCAGGTACGGCGAGGACGGCAAGACGAACGCGTTCTTCCACGTCAACTCCACCGAGCGCCGGTACAACACGGCGATCGGGGACTGGGAGGACGGCGAGTCGATCTGGCTGGGCGTGTCGTGCTGGCGCAAGCTCGCCGACAGCGTGAAGACCACGCTCTCCAAGGGAGATCCCGTGATCGTCCAGGGCAGGCTGCGCATGCGCCACTACGAGAAGGACGACGTGAAGCGGACGGCCTTCAACCTGGACGCGCACCACATCGGCCTCGATTTGAGCCGGGTGCAGTCACTCGGGTCCGCTCCGGTCGTTGAACCGCGCGGCGGCGAAGATCTCGTGACGGAACCCGTGCCGTTCTGAGCTTGCGCCGTTCGGGCGCAACCGCGCACGGGAACCGGGGAATACACCTTTCTGCGGCGCCGTCGCCGGAGAAGATGTGAGCACTGCGAACCAAGAGGGAGGGAAGCTCGTAGGTCGGGCCACCGAGGACCGATCGCCGACGGTCGTTCACGTTCGAACGGAACGAGCAGGTCACCGAGTCGCGTGACGCTCGATCCGGGGGTGAACACCCGCTTGTCGGCGACCGAGGTCAGGAGCCTCTGGGCACCGCTCTACGATCGCCGCCATGGCCGAGTTCATCTACACCATGAAAAAGGTGCGCAAGGCGCACGGTGACAAGGTCATCCTCGATGACGTCACGATCATGTTCTACCCCGGCGCGAAGATCGGTGTGGTCGGTCCCAACGGCGCCGGCAAGTCGAGCGTGCTCAAGATCATGGCGGGGTTGGACACGCCCAACAACGGCGAGGCCTACCTGGCCCCCGGTTACACCGTGGGCATCCTGCAGCAGGAGCCGCCGCTCAACGAGGAGAAGACCGTCCTCGGCAACGTCCAGGAGGGCCTGGGCGAGATCAAGGTGAAGCTGGACCGCTTCAACGAGATCGCCGAGCTGATGGCGACCGACTACTCCGACGAGCTGATGGAGGAGATGGGCAAGCTCCAGGAGGAGCTCGACCACGCCGACGCGTGGGACCTCGACTCCCAGCTGGAGCAGGCGATGGACGCCCTGCGCTGCCCGCCGCCGGACGCCGACGTCACCAAGCTCTCCGGTGGTGAGCGCCGCCGCGTGGCGCTGTGCAAGCTGCTGCTGAGCAAGCCCGACCTCCTGCTGCTCGACGAGCCCACCAACCACCTGGACGCGGAGAGCGTCCTGTGGCTCGAGCAGCACCTCGCGCAGTACGCCGGCGCCGTCCTCGCCGTCACCCACGACCGGTACTTCCTGGACAACCTCGCCGAGTGGATCCTCGAGATCGACCGCGGCCGGACCCACCCCTACGAGGGCAACTACTCGACCTACCTGGAGAAGAAGGCCGAGCGCCTCGCGGTCCAGGGCAAGAAGGACCAGAAGCTCCAGAAGCGCCTCAAGGACGAGCTCGACTGGGTGCGCTCCGGCGCCAAGGCCCGCCAGGCCAAGTCCAAGGCGCGTCTCGACCGCTACGAGGAGATGGCGGCCGAGGCGGAGAAGACCCGCAAGCTCGACTTCGAGGAGATCCAGATCCCGCCGGGCCCGCGTCTGGGCAACGTCGTGGTCGAGGTCGAGAAGCTGAAGAAGGGCTTCGGCGACCGGGTCCTGATCGACAACCTGTCGTTCACGTTGCCGCGCAACGGCATCGTCGGCGTCATCGGCCCGAACGGCGTCGGCAAGACGACGCTGTTCAAGACCATCGTCGGTCTCGAGGAGCCGGACGCCGGCAGCGTGAAGGTCGGCGAGACGGTCCTGCTGTCCTACGTCGACCAGAACCGGGGCGGCATCGACCCGAAGAAGAACGTGTGGGAGGTCGTGTCCGGCGGACTCGACTACATCCACGTCGGCAACGTCGAGATGCCGTCGCGCGCGTACGTCAGCGCGTTCGGCTTCAAGGGCCCGGACCAGCAGAAGCCCGCGGGCGTGCTGTCCGGTGGTGAGCGCAACCGCCTGAACCTCGCGCTCACGCTCAAGCTCGGCGGCAACCTGATCCTGCTGGACGAGCCGACGAACGACCTGGACGTCGAGACCCTGGGCTCGCTGGAGAACGCTCTCGAGCAGTTCCCCGGCTGCGCCGTGGTGATCTCGCACGACCGGTGGTTCCTCGACCGCGTCGCCACGCACATCCTCGCGTGGGAGGGCACGGACGAGAACCCGTCCCAGTGGTACTGGTTCGAGGGCAACTTCGAGGGCTACGAGAAGAACAAGCTCGAGCGCCTGGGCGCCGACGCCGCGAGGCCGCACCGTGTCACCTACCGCAAGCTGACACGAGACTGAGAGGGCAACGGCGACGTCGTGGCGGCGAGGGGCGAGACGCAGGCGAACGTCGAGGTGAGCACGCTGGTCGTGCCCGCCTGGCGGCTGCGTTGGCGGGCACCGGAGCTCGCTCTGGTGCTGGGCGAGCGCGCACTCGCCCTCGCCTCCGCTCGTCACGACGAGTCCGACCGCCTGCGGGCGGAGTCGCTGGTGGTCTTCGCGGGCAACCGCGTCGGCCGGGGTGTCCACGTCGCCGAGCGGGCGATCGACGCGTTGAAAGCGGCCGAGGCCGCCGGTGAACACGAGACCGCGTGGCTGCTGCGGGTGGAGCTCGCCGCGTGCGCGCGGTCCGTGGGCGCCCCGCTGACGGGCTTCGCCGCCGTGACGCCCGTGCTCGAGGCTCCCGACGTGCCAGCGGAACTGCGGGCCTCGGCGCTGGTACAGGCCAGCGAATGCCTCGTCACGGTCGGCCGCGGCGACGAACCCACGCGGGCGCTCGCGGAGGCGGACCAGCTCTACGTCGCCGACACGACGCTCGACGACGACACCCGCCTGTTGCTGCGCGGCCTGATCCGTGCCGTGCAGGCCGCGCAGCACCGGCGGTGGGGCGACATCGCCGCCGCCATCGGTGCCGCACGTGAAGGCCTCGACCTGCTGAGCAGGTTCGCCGACCCGTCGGCCGACAGCGGCCAAGGCCTCGGCCGGCTGACGCTGGAGCTGGTGCTCGCGTTGATGGACGCGAACCGCCTGCTCGACGCGAGCGAGGCAGGCGCCCCGGTGCTCGACCGCCCGGTGCGGGCGCCGTCGGCGTCCACGACGGGCTGGCTCCGCCTCGCCCTGGCGACGCGCGTGCACCTGCCGGCGGGCAGGGTCGGGCTCGCCCGCGAAATGCTGCGCGAGGCCGCGGCGAGCGCCGAACGCCACCAGCTCGACACCTTGCTCGCGGAAAGCCTGCTCGCGCTGGCCCACGTGCACGAGGTGTCCGGCGAGCTGGCCGACGCGCTCACGGACCTGCGTTCGGCCCACGCGGCCGAACGCCGCCGAGCCCGCGCCGTCTACGCGGTGCGCGCCCGGCTCGCCGCGGAGTTCGCGGGCATCCACCGCCAGCCCGCCGACCTGCACCGGCAACTGGCGGAGCTGCTCCGACCGGTCGAGGGCATGCCCGTCGCCGCCGACGGCGTGCTGTCCGCGGCACTGAAGCAACAACTGCGCCAATGGCGGCCCGTCCAGGTGCGCAAGGGCGAGGGCGTGAAAGCCAACCGCGTCCGCCGCGCCGCCGAAGACATGACAGTGGACGGTTTGTCCGCCGCACGACAACACGCCGCCGACCGGTGGCGCATGGTCCAGCCGTTCGGCGAACCCGAAGACAAGATCCCGGAGCCCGTGGAACCGCCACCCGCACCCTCGTCCTCCTCCGACCGCACCGTCCCCGCCTCCGGCCTGATCGCCTCCGCGGGCGCCATGGTCAGCGGCCGCCGCCGCGCGGCCCGAGAGGCCGCGGGCGAGTTCGACGACCGGCCGACCACCATCGCGGAGATCCCTCCCATCCCCGCGGACGAGCCCGCCACCGCGCAGCCAGAACCGGCTGCGCGGCAGCAACCACCCGCCCGGCCGGAAATATCCGCCCAGCCACAGCCGCCCGCGCAGCCGGAACTACCCGCCCAGCCGAAGCCGCCCGCCCAGCCGGAGCCGGCCAGGCGGCCGGACCTGCCCGCGCAGCCGGGGCCGCCACCGCAGTCGGGACTGACGCCGGAGCAGGAGCGCAAGCGCAAGGTCGAGCAACAGCTCATGGAGCTGCAACGCGAGGCCCGCCGCCAGATCGAGGCGGAGCGCCAAGCCAGGGCCGACCAGCGTGCCCAGGCCGAACGCGAAGCCCGGGAGGCGGAGGAGACCACCCGCCAGGAGGCTGCGCGCCAGGAAGCCGCCCGCCAGGAGGCGGCACGTCAGGAGGCGGCCCGCAAGGAAGCGGCTCGCGCGGAGGCAGCCCGCAAGGAAGCGGCCCGCCGGGAGGCTGCCCGCCTGGAAGCGGTCCGGCGCGACGTGGCCCGCCAGGAGGCGGCCCACCAGGAGGTCGCTCGCCAAGCCGCCGAGCGCGAGGAGGCAGCCCGCGAAGCAGCCGTCCGCGAGGAAGCGGCGCGAGCGGACGCCGCCGCCCGCGGGGAAGCCCCGGCCGCCCAGCCGGAGAGCGTGCTGGACATGCTCAAGGCCCAGGGCCTGCGGGCAGGTGGCCGCCGCCGGGCCCGCGACGCCGAGGCAGAGCCCGCGACGCCGTCGTGGAGGGTGGAACCCCCGGCCCACCACCGCCAGGACGATCCCGGCACCGGTCCGCAGTCCGCGCGGAGCTACTCCGCCGATGCCGCGGCGTCGGACACCGCGGGCGCGGAACCGCAGGGCCACTCCGCTTCTCCGCGCCAGGACTCCTCCGGCGCGGAGCCGCAGTCGTCGCAGAGCTACTTCGGCGCCTCGGCGGCGCAAGCCGCTCCGGATGCGCGGTCCCGGTCCTCGCAGGGCTTCTCCTCGGATGACCGGTCCGCCTCCCCGGACCACCCGAACTACTTCGCCGACCCGGACATGCCCGACAGGTCCGCCCGCTCAGGTCTGGCGGCGGCGTTCTCCCGGCCCCCGGCGGTCCCCGGCTTCGGGCCCCACCCGGACGAGCCGGGCCACCCGCTGCACACCCCGGCGGCCGGCTTCCCCACCGCAGCCGATCCGGACGAGCGCAAGCTCCCCGACCTCGACTTCAGCTCGCTCGACTTCACCCCCTCGAAGTCGCAGCCGTCGTCCTCCATCCCCACGCCGGAACCCGTGACCCTCCCGGAGCCGGAACCGAGTCCCGCCCCGGAGCCGTTGCCCCCGGTCCCGGATCCCGTCCCGACGGTACCCATCCCGGACGAGATCCCGCGAACTCCGGAACCGGACCTGCTGTCGAGCACCTTCCTGTCCTCCGCGGACGTGGAGGACGACGCATCGGACGTGCCCACGGTGCCGGTTCGCGCACCCCGCGTCCCGGACGAGCGGCCCTCCGCCCGGACCACCGGCGAACCGCCGGCCTTCGGCAGCCAGTCCGGGTTCGGCGCCCAGTCGAGCTTCGGGACCCAGTCCTTCGGCGACCAGTCCTTCGGCAACCAGTCGTTCGGCAGCCAGGGTTCCGGCGCACAGGGCTTCGGGACCCAGTCCTTCGGTGCCCAGTCGAGCTTCGGCAGCCAGTCCGGTGTCGAGGCACAACCCGGGCGGGCCATCCCGTCCGACCCGGAAACGGCGGCCGGTGGTGCCACGCACGCCGACCCCGCCGCACAGGCGGGCTCGGCCGAGCCCGACCACACCGCGTCCGCAGGCCTCGCGGCAACCGGCGGCGAACCGGCCCGCACCGAGGCGGACGGCGAGACCGGTGGGCGGACGGGGCGTCCGAGCAGCCGCCGCAGGCCGAGCGACCTGAGCCTCGCGGACCTGCTCGCCGAGGCGCTCGTCGCCTACGAGACGGGGCGCCGCTCCGACGAGGAACACGTCGAAGCCACGGACCTCGCTGCGCCGGAGTGGACGTCCGCGGAACCGGCGGACGCGACCGGCTCGGCGCAGTCCGAGTCGCCCCAGCCCGGCGACTCGCCCTTCCGGCGCGGGGAACCGTTCGGCTCGCCGTTCGGGAGTGGTCCGGCGGTGACCGAGCCCGCGGCGGAAGCTCGGTCCGGCCAGGACTCGTCGTTCGGGACCGGTCCGGCCGCGGACAGCGGCACCGGCGCGGACTCCGGGTTCGGTGCCGCGGCGGCGCAGCCCGCACCGGAGGCGCAGCCCGGCTCGGATTCCCCGTGGGGGACCGGCTCGGCGGCAGAGCAGAGGTCGAGCGCCTGGCTCGGCGCGGACTCCTACTTCGCCACCGGCCAGTTCGGTGGCCAGGCGGGCGCACCGACGCCGTACGTCCTCTCGGAACAGCCGTTCGTCTCGCAGCAGCCCTCGGTGGCACCCGTCCCGCCACCACCGTCCGCGAGCCGAGGTCCGTTACACCAGGAGCAGGCGCCCGAGTCCGAAGAGGAGAAGACCGGCCCGATCGTCCCCGTGGGCACGGCGCCGGACAGCGAGACCACCGGTCCGATTCGTCCCGTTTCGACGGACGGTCCTCCCGGCTGGACGCTGCCGGGGACGTGATGGTGGCCAGCACCACACCGCGAACTTCCGCGGGCAGTCCGGTCGTGCGTTGACCGGGTGCGTGATTCACCCGGTCCGGTGTGAAAGCCGGGCCCATGATCGGTTGTGTGCGCGGAGGATCGGCCGGGTCCGAGGTCTGCCCGCCTTGCCGGAGCAGGCCCGTGGCCTGGTGCGTCCGAGCGCGAAATCCGTTGTCGCCACTGATGAAGTGACTCGATTCAGCCTCGATTCAGTGGTCCGTCAGTGCCCCTCCCGTTGCCGGTGACGGCCGCCACCCCATCTAGGGTGGAGGCGGACCCGGCACACAGAGGTGCCGGATAGCGTGGAGTCGCCTGAAGATGACCTCGACTGGAGCCCCGACCCGAACCGACGACGTCCCCGCGGTACCTACCGCGGGCGGCGGGAGTCGACCGGCCAGTCCTGAACAGGTCCGTGACGAGCTGATCGAACGGGCCGCCGCCAATGCCCCCGAACTCGCTGATCTGATCCGCCTCTTCTACCGGCACGTGCCCGCCGAGGAAGTCAACGACGACGACCCGGTGGACTTGGTCGGAGCGGTGCGGTCGAACTACCAGCTCGCCGAGAGCCGCATCCCCGGACGCGCCGCGGTGCGCATCCTGAACCCGACCCGCGGCAAGGACGGGTGGCAGTGTCCTGTCACCGTGGTCCAGGTCGTGACCGACGACATGCCGTACCTCGTCGACTCGGTCGCGTCCGAGCTCACGCGCGGTGGTGTGCAGGTGCAGCGCGTCGTGCACCCCATCGTCGTCGTGCGCCGTGACCCGGTGACGGGCGAGCGCACCGAGGTGCTGCCGGCCGCCGACCCGGCCGACCCGCCGGCGGACGCGCTGGCCGAGTCGTGGATGAACATCGAGGTCGACCACATCACCGACCCCGATCGTGCCCGCGAGCTCGAGACCCGGCTGCTGGCGGTGCTGAACGACGTCCGCGAGGTCGTCGAGGACACCGACCGCATGGTCACCACGGCGCTGCAGCTCGCCGAGGAGCTGGCGAAGGAGGCGTCCGAGGCCACCATTGACGGCGCGAAGCTGCTCCGCTGGCTCGCGGACGGGCACTTCACGTTCATGGGCTACCGGCAGTACGAGCTGGTGCACGAAGACGGCGAACCGGCGTTGCGGGCGGTGCTCGCGAGCGGTCTCGGCGTGCTGAGGCAGGACAGCCTCGCGGCGCGCAGCCTCACCGCCGGCCCGGACAACGGCGCGCAGGCGCTCAGCACCGAGCTGCTGGTGCTGACGCAGGCGAGCGCGCAGAGCAGCGTGCACCGCAGCGTCTACCCGTACTACGTCGGCGTGAAGACGTTCGACGCCGAGGGCAACGTCTCCGGCGAGCACCGGTTCCTGGGCATCTTCAGCACCACGGCGCTGCACGAGGACGTGCTCGACATCCCGGTGATCGAGCGCCGCGTGCGCGAGGTGATCCACCGCGCGGGCTTCCCGCTGCAGTCCTACTCGGGCCAGCGGATGCTCGAGGTGATCCAGAACTACCCGCGCACCGAGCTGTTCTCGG
>NZ_FOFR01000011.1 GCF_900110955.1 Lentzea xinjiangensis | reverse complement strand
ATCGTTGTTGTTGTGCACCGCGGCGTAGAGCTCGGGGTGCGATCGCGACGCCCAGTTCTGCGGGTCCGTCAGGACCGGGACGTTCTCGATTCGACCGGGGTCGGTCTCGGGGGGCATGACCGCCTCGCCTCTCACGTCGGTGGCACCAGCCGGCCGCAGCTCAGCTGGTACCCATGTGCTTCTTCAGTTCGGCCTGGTGTTCCTCGTCGAGACGGGTGAAGTTCTCGATCGCCGCCACGATCGAGTTCTTCGTCTGCTCCAGCACCGCGCGGTACGCGGTCATGACGCTGACGAACGAGTACTGCTCACCTTCGGCCCGATGGGTGAACTTGTCGCGCATCTTGTCGCCCACCGGGTTCGCACCCAGCGGCGCCGGACGGGCGATGCTGCTGTTCGCACGCTCGATCCACGAGTCGACCTGGTCGATCTGGGCCTGGAACTGCTTGCGGAGCTCCTCGCCCGCGGCCGGGTCGAGCTGCACCTGACCCGAGCTGACGGTCTCCCGCAACGGGACAGCGCCTTCGTCCCCGACGTCTCTGCCACCGACGATGTACATGCGAACCATCGCCTCCCTGTAGTCGTTGCGGCGCTGCGATCTCCCGGCCGCCACCCAGCACACGGAAAGCGATCGGGAACAGTTCAACGCAGACGGTGTGACGAACGCCGCTGGTTCGTGCCCGAACTTCTGCGGCGTGACCGGAAGTGAACAGTCCAGAGCACCCGCGGCCACTGGCACCGGAACTAGACTGCCTCCAAGCGGACACCACTGTGACCTGCTCGTCCACGCCTGTCGACGCGACGTTGACAGGGTGTCGACGCGTGCCTGTTTGGCTGGCGGAGCACCGCAGCTGGACGAGAGGCCGTCACCGTGAGCACTTGCACCGTTTCCGAAGCACACCCGTACCGCAGCCACGACCGGGTCTCGGTCGCCGTGCACGTCCACGACCGCCGGGTCGCCGACGACCTGCTGCCCGCCCTGAACACGGCGCCGGAGCTCAGGATCGCCGCCCCCGCCGACAGCGCGGTCGCGGACGTCGCGCTGGTGCTCACCGAGCTCGTCACCGACACGGTGACCGACGCGCTCACCGCGCTGTCCGAACGCGCCACCAACCCGGCGCAGCGCACCGTGCTGATCGCCGGTCCCCTGCGGGAACGGCACCTGCCGCAGATCTTCGCCGCCGGCGTCGTGGCCATCCTGCCGAGGAAGGACGTCCTCCCCCGCCAGGTGGCCCACGCGCTCATCGCCGCCGCCCACGGCCGCGCCGTCCTGCCGGACAAGCTCACCCGGTGGCTCGCGGACGAGATCCGCTTCCTCCAGACGAACCTCCTCGCGAGCCAGGGGCTCGCCGCCGGCGGGCTCACCACCCGCGAGGTCGACGTGCTCAAGCTCGTCGCCCAGGGCGACGACACCGCTCAGATCGCCCGGCAGCTCAACTACTCCGAGCGCACGATCAAGAAGATCACGCAGGAGCTCATGAGCCGGTTGAAGCTCCGCAACCGCGCGCACGCGGTCTCCTACGCCCTCCGCGTGGGAGCCATCTGACCTCCGCGGGCAGCTCGCTGCTCCACGGCTGCCCACCGGAGCCAGGCCGCCGGACCGGCCTCACCGGACCCTGTGCCCCCTCCGGAACACGGCACGAACGTCGAGCAGGTGCCCCAGGTCCTCCACGGGATTGCCGCGCACGACGAGCAGGTCGGCCTCCGCCCCGGCGACCACCTCGCCCTTCCGCCCGGCGGCACCGCACAGCTTCGCGGCGTCCCGCGTCGCGGCGGTCAGCGCCTCCGCGGCCGGCCACCCGTACCCGGCCAGCTCCGCGAGTCCGTGGGGCAGGACGTCGTGCGGCTTGTGCGGCGCGATCCCCGCGTCGGTTCCCACGGTGACCCGCACCCCGTGCTGGCGCAGGCCACGCATCGCCGCCGCCTGCGCCGCCTTCATGGCCTCCAGGCGTTCCGCCTGCTCGGGGCTGTTGTTCCGCACCATCTCGGCCATCCCGGCCGGGTCGAACCCGAGGGTCGCGCTCACCACGACACCGCTGGCCGCGAGGGCCTCCAGCAACCCGGGTTGCGGCGCACCGCCGTGCCCGTCGAGGAACGTCGCGTGCTCGATCGAGTCCACCCCGGCGGACACGGCGTCTTCGATCGCCCGGACGCCGTGGGCGTGCGCTGCCACCGGGAGGCCCAGGCGGTGGGCCTCGTCGACCACGACGCGCAGGTGCTCCCTGGTGAACTGGGACTCGTGCGGCAGCGAGCCCGCGGTCATGGCACCACCGCTGGCCATGATCTTGACCACCGCGCAGCCCCTGGCGTGCCGCTCCCGGACGGCGGCGACCAGCGCCGCCGGATCAGCGGCGGTCTCACCACCGAGGAAGAAGCAGTGCCCTCCCGGCGTGGTGATGGGCGGTCCGGCGGCGAGCAGCTCCGGCCCCGCCAGCAGGTCCTCGGCCAGCTCGTCGCGCAGGTCGAGCGAGAGGTACTGGCGGTCCCCCAGGTCGCGGACCGTCGTCACACCGGCCTGCACGGCCCGGAACGCGGCTCGCCGCATCGACGCGTACAGCTCCGCGTCGGTGGCCTCGCGCACCGACCCCACCGGGTCCTGACCGGCGTCGAACGCCAGGTGCACGTGCGTGTCGACGAGCCCCGGCAGCAGGCACGAGTCCTGCCCCAGGCGGACCACGGGCATGCCCTCCGGCATCGTGGAGCCGACCTCCTCGATCACCCCGCCGCGCACCACGACGCTGACCGGGCCCTCCCGGAACTCGTTGCCGTCGAAGAGCTTCTCGCCGACGAGTGCGAAAGCACCACCGCTCACGCCACTGCCCCACTTCCCTCTGCGTCCCACCGAGCGGCCGCAAGCACGCCGCTCTTGATCAGTTCCGCCAGCGTGCCCCCGGTGACGCCGGCCCGACGGCTCATCCGGGCGTTCGTTCACCTGCGGGCACGAATCGCGGTACTCGCGAACAGGTCGCGCGCCGATCCACAGTGGACCGGGGGTGGAACCCGGTGCGGCAGCGGCGATCCGCTCACGGCCGCCGGGGCGGTGCGTCCGCGGAGTAGCGGTCGCGGAAAGCCGCGCTCGCGGCCGGACCGGCGGTGAAGACGAAGTCGTCGCCGTCGACCCGGCGGCCCGACCTGCGGTCGACGAGAACGGGCTCCGCCTCCTCCCCCGTCGCCGCGTCGACGAGGATCATGCTGCGCTCGGCCGGGGCGAGCCGGGCGTTGCCCCACGCCGCGAGCGCCACGATGACCGGCCGCAGGGACCGGCCGAGCTCGGTGAGCACGTACTCGTAGCGGACCGGGTTGTCCTGGTAGGGCTCCTTCGCCAGCAGCCCGTTCGCCACGAGCGACTTGAGCCTGCTGGTGAGCATGCTGGTGGAGATCCCCAGGTTCTCCTGGAACTGGTCGAACCGGCGGTAGCCGTCGAAGCAGTCGTGCAGGATCAGCAAGGTCCACCACTCACCCACGTACCCCAGCGCCGTGGACAACGGGCACTCGCGGTCCTCCAGTCGCATCTTCGCCGCCACGTGGCACCCCTCCCGAGTTACTGCTAAAGTCGAAGCTACTTACTTCGATTTTAGCAGTAACCTGCCGCAGAATGGTGGAGCACAGCCATGACCGACGCACCGAAGATCATCCAGCGGTACTTCGACCTTGCCCGGGGACAGGACAGGGAGGCGTACTTCGCCCTGTTCGCCGCGGACGCCCTCGTCGAGGACGAAGGCAGGGAGCACCGGGGGATCGACGCCATCCGCGCCTGGCGCGCCGAGGTCCCGCCCGTCACCTACACGATCACGGACGTCGAACCTGCCGCCCAGGGGGTCACCGTGACCTGCACGATCACCGGCGACTTCCCCGGGAGTCCCTTCGCCGGCCTGAAGCACCACTTCGAGGAGTTCGACGAGGACACCATCGAGGTTCTGCGCATCCGCCCGTGAACGGGCACCTCACGCCCGGTTGCCGGCAGCCACGCGGCACCTGCGCCGGCCAGGACTTCACGGCGCGATGCGAAGTGCGACCACGCGGTGTGCGCGCCCGGTTCCACATCGGACACGTCTCGATTGGCTCGCACTATCATCACGCGCATGTGGCCTCTTGTCCGATGCTCCACCGAAGAGGTCGCCGGAAGCAGGCCGGGGCTGGCCTTCACGGTGTTCGGCGTGGTGCGCGCCTGGCGGGACGGGACCGAGCTGGACGTCGGGTCACCGCAGCAGCGGCTCACCCTCGCCGTCCTCCTGCAGGCCGAAGGCCGGATGGTGCAGATACCCGAGATCATCCGCGCGATCTGGGGGGAGGACGCTCCCCCGGCGGCCAGGGGCACGGTGCGCACCTACGTCTACCGGCTGCGCAAGCTCCTGGACGAGGGCGCCGAGCCGGACGAGGCGGTGCTCCGCTCGGACGGGGTCGGTTACCGGTTGGTGCTCACCGAGGAGCAGCTCGACCTGAGCCGGTTCCTGGGTTCGGTCCGCTCCGCGGAGTCCGCCGTGGCCGCCGGCGAGCGCCGGCAGGCCGTGGCGATGTTGCGGGCGGCCGTGGAGGAGCTGAGGGAGGAGCCGCTGCTCGGCATCCCCGGCGAGTGGGCCGAGACGGAACGGCGCAGGCTCGGCAGGCTCGCCGTGCGGACCGTCGAGCTGCTGGCCGAGCAGCAGCTCGGTCTCGACGGCCGGATCGACGTGCTGGACCTGCTCACCGCGGTCGCGGAGGCGGAGCCCCTGCGCGAACGCGTCCATGAGCTGATGATGCTCGCGCTGTGCCGCGAAGGACGGCCCGCGGAGGCCCTCGCGGTGTACGAGAAGGTCCGCGCCGCGTTGCGCGAGGAACTCGGCGTCGACCCGGGTCTCGCGTTGCGCGAGCTGCACGCGCGGGTGCTGCGCGAGGATCCGGCGTTGTCCTCGCCGGCCGCGGTCGCGCACGACCACCCCGCGCCATCGGCGCGTCCGGCACCGATGCCGGCGGCGCTGACCGTGTTCGCCGGTCGTGAGGCGGAGCTGGCTGAGCTGAACGCGGTTCTGGCCGACCCGGCGGCGGTCAGGACGGTGGTCGTGCACGGCACCGCCGGGGTCGGCAAGACCACGTTCGTCGTCCAGTGGGCCGACCGGGTCGCCTCGCTGTTCCCCGACGGGCAGTTCTACGTCAACCTGCGCGGCTTCGAGTCCCAGGGCGCTGCCCGGGAACCCGACGAGGTGCTGCGCGAGCTGCTGGACGCGCTGGGAGTGCCTGCCGCCCACCGGCCCTCCGACCTCGACGGCCTGAGCAGGCTGTACCGCGGCGCCCTGACCGACCGGCGGCTGCTGCTCGTGCTCGACAACGCGCGGGACAGCCAGCAGGTGCTGCCCCTGCTGGCGGAGGCACCCGGCTGCGTCGTGGTGATCACCAGCAGGAGGGAGCTGACCGCGCTGGTCGCGTCGACGGGGGCGCACTCGGTCAAGCTGGGGCTGCTCGACACGGACGAGGCGGTGGCGTTGATGGCACTGCGCCTCGGCGACCGGCGGGTGCGCGACGAACTGCCCGCGGTGCGGGCCATCGCGACCGCGTGCGCCCACCTCCCCCTCGCCCTGGCCGTGGCGAGCGCCCGGATCGCGAGCAACCCCGACCTGCGGCTGTCGCACATCGCGCTCCAGCTCACCCGCGAGGACGAACCGGGCCTGGACTTCCTCTGCACCGACGACCCCCGCAGCGACGTCCGCTCGGTGCTGTCGTGGTCCTACCGCGCCCTGAGCCCGCAGGCCGCGCGGATGTTCACGCTGCTCGCCCTGCTACCGCTGAGCCGGACCACCACGGCCACGGCGGCGAGCCTGGCGGCGCTGCCGCTGGCGCGGACCGGCGCGGTGCTGCGGGAGCTGAGCACCCTCTGCCTGGTGAACGAGGGCCAGGCCTGCCAGTACACCTGGCACGACCTGCTGCGGGAGTACGCGGCCGAGCTGCTGGCGGACACCGTCGACGCCGGCGAGCAGCAGGCGGCGCGCCGGCGCCTGGTCGACCACTACCTCCTCCTCGCCCGCAACGCGTCCCTGCGGCTGAAGCCGACCGACGACCTGCCCGACCTGCCGTCCATCGCGCCCGGCGTGACCGAGCAGCCCGTCGACGACCTGAGGTCGGCGCTCGCCACGTTCACGACCGAGCACGGCACCTTGCTCGCGCTGGTCGACTCCGCCGCCGGGCGGGGCACCGAGTCGCGTTCCTGGCAGCTCGCCTGGTACCTGCGGCTCTACCTGGACTCGGCGTTCCTGTGGGAGGACATGGCGGCGATCAACCAGGTCGCCCTGCGCCGGGCGGAGGCGGCCGGCGACCTGCAAGGCGTCGGGTACACGCACAGGAGCCTCGCCCGCGCCGCCGCGATGCTCGACGACGCGGACGGGGCGGCCGCGCACCTCGACGCCGCCGTGGAGGCGTTCAGGGCGGCCGGCGCCCGCCGGGCGGAGGGCTACGCGCACGCGCAGGCGGCCAACTGGCTCATCTACACCGGCCGGGTCGAAGCCGGGCTCGAACGGGCGGAACTGGCGCGGGCGCTGTTCCAGGAGACGAACTCCCGCGAACAGGAGGAGGTCCTGCGGGAGGTCACCGCCTTCGCCCACATCAAGGCGGGGCGCTACCGCGACGTGGTCGCCACCCTGCGCGGCAGCCTGGCGCCGGACTACGACTCCGGCTCGATGATCGACCTGCTGCGCAAGATCGAGCACCTGTCGGCCGCCTACGAGGAGCTGGGCGAGTACCGGAAGTCCGCCGAGCTGCACGAGCTGTCGCTCAAGGTGATCCTGGAGATCACCGGCTCCGAGTGGGCGCGGTTCCCGTACGGGTTCGAGGAGAGGTTCACCGGGGTGAGCTTCCTGCTGGCCCGCACGCTCTACCTGGCCGGCGACGACGCCAGGGCGATGGCGGTCCAGCGGGAGGCGCTCAAGCGGCTCCACGAGCTGTTCGTCAAGCACCACCGGCCGGTGGCGTCCCAGCACCCGGACCGCGCCCGCGTCGGCGAAGCACTCGCGAACCTCGACGTCCTCGCCGGGAGCGAGCCGGACCACGCCTGGTTCGCGGCGAGCGTGGAGGTGGTCGAAGACCTCGCCGCCCTGATGGCGCCGACCGGCACCTTCCACTACCTCGTCGAACTGCGCAAGGGCAACCAGCTCCCGCTCGCCAAGGCGCGGGCTGCCCGCTGCTCGACCGGCGCCTGACGACCCCGCGCCGGCACGGGTGAGGATCCCGCCGAGGCGCGAAGGCACGCGGAACGGCGGCCACGGTCGATCAGTGCGAAGCGAAGTAGCTCGCCTCCACCACACCGCTCGTCCGCCGGGCCACCTCCGCGGAGAAGGCCAGGACCGCGTCCAGGGGACGGTGGTGGATCGCGGCCCGGGTCACCAGACCGCCGCTGTTCCTGGTGAGCACCGTGACGCCCCGCAGGACGGTCCCGCCCAGCGCCACCGCTTCCCACTCGAGGTACGTGCGGTCACCGTCGACGGTCTGGTGTTCGAACGTCAACGACTCGTAGATCCCGCTGGCCACCTCGAGGACGTGGGCGACCTGCCGCCGCCCGGTGATCGGGCGGCGCAGCACACTCGCCTCCAGGACGACGTCCTCGGCGAAGGCCGCGCCGAACGCGGCGGACGACTTCTCCGCGAAGGCGTCGGTCCAGTCGGACCGGTGGGCGTTCGAGGTCGTGCTCTCCTCAGCCACAACTGCTCCTGCTCGGGTCGATCACCAGATGGGCGACCACGGCGCTGGAGCGCCGCTCACGGTGAGCGGCGCTCCGGCGGTGGTTCAGAGCGCGCGGAACGCGCGCACTTCGTGGCTCGGGTAGCTGTGGAAGTTGTTCGCCGGCTCGACCAGCAGGAGCTGGGTGCAGCCCGCGTCGCCGTAGAGGGCGATCCGGCGGTCCGTGGCGTTGATGAGCGCCTTGGCGACGAAGGGCAGAGCCGTGCAAGCGGTGCCGGGGTCGGCGTAGGTCTTCGGCGTGGTGTTCGCCCAGACCGAGTCGTAGAAGCAGGCGAGCCCCGCACGGCAGGCCGCGGCTTGCGGCGAGGAGGCCGACGCTTGCGCCGCGCCCGGCGTGATGGCGAGCGCCGCAGCCAGAGCGGTGACCGCGGCGAGGACGTACTTGGTCATGACATGTCTCCTGACAGGTTGTGGCAGAACCTCATGACAGGTGGTGGGCGAACCTTTGTCGCAAGTGGACGAACCGCTGCCGCCGGGTGCTCTCGCCCCGGCGGTGCGCATCACGTCACCGGCGGCAACGGCGGCCCGGTGGTGCCGAGTTGCTCGGCGGCCACGATCTGGGGCACGGGCCAGGTGACGCCGGCGGGCGGCCACTGCTGGCCCGTCTTGGCGAGGAAGTCGGCGGGCGGCTGGTACAGGGGTGGCTGGGTGCCGTCCGGGATCAGGCTCGTCCAGGTCACCCCCGCCTTGCGCTCCTGGAACTCCCGCTTCATCCCGTCGAGCAGCGCGGGCTGGGTGATCAGGTCGACCGCTCCCGCCGCGAGGTAGCGGGCCGCGGAGAGCAGGCCCTGGTGCGCGATGTTCGTCGCCGCGGTCGCGGTGGCGCTCCAGTTGTGGTTGGGGAGGTTGGGCGGGAACGTCGTCGCGAGCAGCACCGCGGTCGGGGCCTGCCAGCTCACGTCCGCCGTGTCGGTGGCCAGGCCGCCCGTGTAGGAGGCGGCGGGCGGCGTCAGCGGCGCGATCGTCGTCGGCAACCCGGTGTCCTGCTTGCCCAGCGACTTCTGCAACTCCTTGGCCAGTGCCTGGTCCTCGGCCGTGAACGCGGGCGGACCGATCGTGAGCATGTTGTCGTACAACAGCTCCGCGCCGCTCTTGCTGGCGAGGAGGTTCCACGTGCCGGAGTGGAACCGGTGCACCAGCCGGGTCTGGCTGGCCTGCGCGGCGGCGTTCGCGCACTCCACGATCTTGTCGTAGAGCACCTTCGCGCGGGCGGGGCTGCCTTCGCGGACGAAGTACCAGATCGAGCACATGTCCGGCGTGACGTTCGGCGCGCCACCGCCGTTGATGATCGAGTAGTGGAACCGCCCCGACGGGGCGACGTTCTTCTCCCGCAGGTACTCGGACATGGTCGCCATCAGCAGCGCACCGTCGAGACCGCTGCGGTTGCCCAACGGCACGCCACCGTGCCCGGACGCACCGAGGAACGTGAAGGTGGCGGACATCAGCGCGCTGGTCGTGTTCCAGAACGGCACGGTCGTGTTGAAGGGGTGCCAGTCGAGGAAGGCGTCCAGTCCGTTGTAAACACCGGCTTTCACCGCGTACGCCTTGCCGACGAGCTGCTCTTCACCGGTCGATCCGAACAGCTTCACCGTCGCCTTCAGGCCGTGCGCTCGGATCGCCTGCGCGACCGCGATCGCCGCCGCGGTGGAACCCGCTCCCAGAGCGTTGTGGGCGTCACCGTGCCCCGGCCCGTACGTCGGACCGTAGGCGTCGTAGTTGTAGACCAGGGGATCGTGCCGGGCCACGCCGGCTTTCTGGGACAGGCCGGGCAAGGCGTCGTACTCGGCGTTGAACCCGATCACCGGGCCGCCGGACCCGTACGTCGCCACGAACGCCGCCGGGAGCCCGGCCGAGCCCCACTCGACGGTGAACCCGTTGGACCGCAGCAGCTCGGCGGTGGCCAGGGCCGAGTTCCACTCGCGCAGCGACAGCTCCGCGAACTGCCAGATCCGGTCGCTCAGACCGGTGATCGCCGAGCGGTTGGCGTTGATCCAGGCCAGTGCCGTGTCCTTGGCCGGGCTGCTCTTCGCGAGACCGCGCGGCGGCTGGTAGGAGGCGGCGGAGACGCCGGTGCGCTCGTCGTGCCCCAGAGTCGCCGCCAGGACGGGGTCCGCCATCAGGACCTGCGCCGTCGTGGCCGTCGCACCCAGCCCGAACATCCCGAGCAGGCGCCTGCGGCCGATCCCTTGTTCATTGGTCACAGCGAACAGTTACCTCTCCACGGGTTCGCCGGGACATGGCTTTCCCGGCGGTCGGCACTTTCCGGCCCGAATTGTCTGCACTCGCGCCCACGATCGGGCCGTGGTACCGCGTGTCCGGGTCGCCGGTGTCGTCGACGACGGGGACCGCCGGTGCCAGGAGTCGATCAGCGCGGTACGCCGCGGAGCCCGGTGCCGGACCATCCACAATGGACTGTCATGGCGGCGGGAAGCCGGAAGTCCCGACATCGGCCAGAAGCCGCGCGAGCAGCTCCGCGTGGAACGCGACGGCTTCCTCGTCCTCCCGCCTCACCGCGGCGTTCAGCTCGTCGAGCGCGACGCTCGCCGCGATCAGGCCGGTCACCCCCGCCGCGATCTCGTGGCGGCCGGCGCGGAGCATCCGGCCGCGCACCTGTTGCAGCAGTTCTTCCAGCGACGCAGTCATCGGTCCCGTCTCCCGTGTCCGTGCGCCAAGCTGACAACGCCGAGCCGCGGGCACCCGGCGTGATCGGCCAGGAGGGCCCCTGGGGGCGCGCAGTTCCGCCCCCACGGACCCGTTCCGGCCGTGGTCACCGGGGATCGCCCGGCTAGACCTGGTTCCGCCCGCCGTCGACGAACAGGTCCGAGCCGGTGACGTAGGCGGCGTCGTCGGAGGCCAGGAACAGCACCGCCGCGGCGACCTCCTCCGGCCGTCCCACCCGCGCCAGCGGGATGGCCGAGGCGTTCGTCCGCAGGTACTCGAGGACCTGCGGGTCGGTGCTGGTCTCGATGTAGCCCGGGCTCACCGCGTTCACGCGCACGCCCCGCTCACCCAGTTCGACGGCGAGGGTGCGGGCCAGCGCACGGGCGCCGGCCTTCGCCGCGGAGTACACGCCCAGGCCGGGCAGGCCCGCGGTGGCGCCGATGGAGGACATCAGCACCACCGAGGCGTGCTCGTTGAGCACCGGAGCCAGGGTCTGCACGGTGAGGTAGGGCGCGCGGAGGTTCTGCGCCAGCACCTCGTCCACGGTCTCCGGGCTGACCTGCCCGAACGGCGTGAACGTACCGCCTCCGGCGTTGGTGAAGAGCACGTCCAGCCCCCTCCCCCGCGCGCGCACCGCCGCCAGCAGCTCGGTCAGGTGCTCCGGGTCGCTCGCGTCGCCGCACACCCCGGTGGCCGCCGGACCCAGCTCGGCCACGACCTCGGCCAGCACGCCGGCGCGGCGGCCGGTGATCAGCACGTGCGCGCCCTCGGCGACGAAGCGGCGGGCCGTGGCCAGGCCGATGCCCGCCGTGCCGCCGGTGATGACCGCGGTGCGGTCCGCCAGCCTGCCCACCTCAGGCCGCCAGCAGCGGGTAGTCGAGGTAGCCCTGGTCGGTGCCACCGTAGAAGGTCGAGCTGTCCGCCTCGTTGTACGGGCCGCGCCGCGCGATGCGCTCGGCCAGGTCCGGGTTCGCGAGCCAGGCCGCGCCCAGCGCCACCACGTCCGCGCCCGCTGCCAGGCCGTCGGCGACCCGGTCGTGCGGTGCCTCCGGCTCGGCGACCCGGTGCGGGTTCAGCACCAGCACGCCCGGCCAGGACTTGCGCAGCATCGCGGTGAGGTCGCGGTGGCCAGGGGTCTCCGAGACGTCCAGGAACGCCAGGCCGTCCCCGGCCAGCTCGCCCAGCATCGCTTCGTAGAGCTCCTCGGTGTTGTGCTCGTTGATGCCCTGGATCGTGCTGGCGGGCGAGATCCGCAGCGAGGTCCGGTCCGCACCGGCGGCGCCGGCCATCGCCCGGACGGTCTCGACGATGAAGCGGATGCGGTTCTCCGTGCTGCCGCCCCACTCGTCGGTGCGCAGGTTCGTGTCCCGGCACAGGAACTGCTGCGGCAGGTAGCCGTTGGCGGCGTGCAGCTGCACGCCGTCGAAGCCCGCGGAGACCGCCAGCGCCGAGGCCACGGCGAACTCGCGGATCGTCTCCTGGATCTCCTCGGCGGTCATGGCCGCGGGCGCGGGGTGGTCCTTCATGCCGTCGGGGGTGAAGGTCTGGCCGGGTGCGGCCACCGCCGAGGGCGCGTGCCCGTCCAGCCCGCCCCGCATGCTCGGGTGCCCGGTGCGGCCGCCGTGGAAGAGCTGTAGGTGGATGGTGCCGCCGGCCTCGTGCACGGCGTCGGTGACCTGCTGCCAGCTCTGGGCCTGCGCGAGCGTGCCGATGCCGGGCGTGGTCGGGTAGGCCTTGCCGCGCAGGCTGATCTGGGTGGCCTCGGTGACGATCAGGCCCGCACCCGCGCGCTGGCGGTAGTACTCGGCGATCGAGGCGGTGGCCAGGCCGTCCTCGGTGGCGCGGCTGCGGGTCATCGGAGCCATGGCCAGACGGTTGGCGATGGTCGTGGCGCCGACTCGGAGCGGCGAGAAAGCGTTGATATCACTCATGGTTTCGAGCTTCCAGCGGAGGAGCTCACTTGCCAACGAGCCGGTAACCTACTTACTGTGGGTTAGTGACAATCTCTACTGAGGCAGACACCGGCGTCATCGACTCGGCCGGTTGCGAGGCCGCCGGCGGGATCATGGCCTTCGTCTCGCGGCGCTGGACCTCGGCGATCATGCTGGCCGGGGCGAGGGGCGCGCGGCGGTTCGGGGAGTACCGGCGGATGGTCGGCGGCATCTCCGGCCGCATGCTGTCGGTGCGCCTGGCCGAGCTCGAACAGCACGGCCTGGTGCACCGCGAGGTGGTGCCGAGCATGCCCGTGCAGGTCTTCTACCACCTGACCGATCGCGGGTGGAGCCTGATCGGCCCGGTCGACGCGATCACCCGGTGGGCGCACGAACAGGGCTGAGCGCCGGGGTGCGCGCCGGGGGCAGAGCCGGGCGGCCGAGTCCGGAGAGCGCTTCCCAGGGCGACGATCCGTGTCCGAAAGGGCATGGTCCGTGCAGTGAGCCAGCCGGCTGCCTACCGTCGCCGGTGAACGAAGCACTCGGGGAGCCCACCCCTCCACCGGACAACGAGGAGAGCTGCCACCGCATCCCGCGCTCGACCGACGTCCTCGGGGTCCGCTGGACCGGCCGGATCCTCATCGCCGCGGCCCGCGGCGCCCGCCGGTTCACGGAGTACCGCACCCTAGTGCCGGAGATCTCCGACATCCAGCTCACCTTGCGGCTCAAGCAGTTCCAGGTCCGCGGGCTCGTCGAACGCACCGTCGTCCCCAGCACCCCGGTGCAGAGCACCTACCGCCTGACAGCCGATGCCGAGCAGCTCATCCGCGCGATCCGGCCGGTGTCCGCCTGGAGCGGGCAGCACCTCGCCCCGGAAGAGGCCTGAGGCACCGTCCCGGCCTCCTCGTCGGGCAGCCGGGACGGTGCCGCCGGGCATCAGGCTTCGAAGGACCGCAACCAGGTCGTCTCGAAGTCGAGGTTCGCGAAGGTCTCGGTGCGGTAGTCCTGCAGCCCCGGGTTCTGCAGGTGCCCGAGGACGTCGGGACCGCTCGACCAGCGCCCGTAGAACACGTAGACGCCCGGTTCGCCGACGCTGGCGTGGATCGCGTAGTGCTCGCAGCCCGGCTCCGCCTGCGCCACGGGCAGGGTCAGCTCCGCCAGCCTGCGGACCCGATCGTGGTCCGCGCCCGGCTTCAAGCGCCCCACGGAGAGGACGCCGACCGGTCCGGCCGAGGCCAGGACCTCCGCCGGTGCCAGGCTGCTGGAACCGGCGTCTCCGGATTCGCTCATCATGAGTTCCTTTCGGTTGAAGGTGTTTCGCGCCACGCCGGTGGACCGGGAAGGCGCGCCGGCGGTGGTTCGGTCACGACGCGCGCCAGTGCTGGACGGTGTCGCGACAGGTGCGGGCAGCCCGGTGGTCGTTCCCGGCTTCTCCGGAGCGGTGGGCCACGGCGAACGCCGCCCGGCTCCTCCACCACCGCGTCGGTCCGGCCGGGCCGGTTCATCGTCGCCAGCGAATTGATCCCCGGCAAAGAGCGGAGAACTTGCTAACCATTTGCCAGCGACTACCGGCCGGCCTTTCCCGCGCTGCTGCGGACGAATTCGACGACTCGACCGGCAGTGGCGGTGTGCGCGACCGCTCCACCGCGGCGGGCCGCTACGGTGGGGGGATGACGGCGGATTCCTCCCGGGTGGAGCACGAGCGGGTCGAGGAGGTCCTCGACGTCGTCATCCGCCGGTGGTCCGGGACGATCCTGCGGGCCGGCGACCGCGGCGCCCGCCGCTTCGGCGAGTACCGCCTGGCGGTCGAGGGCATCTCCGACCGCGTGCTGTCCCGCCGGTTGAAGGAGCTGGAAGCCGCCGGGCTGCTCTCCCGCGAGGTCATCGCCTCGACGCCCGTGCAGATCCTCTACCGCCCCACCCCCGCCGGGCGGGAGCTGCTCGACGCCATGGAGCCCCTGTTCCGCTGGTGCGAGCGGCGCGCGGGAGGACAGGACCGGGGCTGATCGGCCGGACTGTCGCGGCCGGGGCGGTCAGGCGCCCGTCGGCAGGCTCCCGGCGGGATGCCCGGCGAACAGCAAGACCTCGGTCCGCTCGTCACCGATGGCCGAGGGCCGGCGCGGCCGGTTCCCCTGGCCCGAACAGGCACCCTGACCCGCGCGCCGCCCGGCCGCCGATCCTCAGCCGGCCCGAGTATCGCGTGGGCGAACACCGTTGCTCCCCTTCGCGTGGACCTCCCCGATCCGGAGCCGGGGCGTCGCCGACGGCCGAACAGGAGGTGGCAGCGCTGCTCCCCCTGGCAGTGCCGCCACCTCCTCCCCCGGCGTGGACCCCCCTCGTCCACGCCGCAGAGCTTGCCAGGGTGAACCTGAAGGGACGCTGAAAGATCCTGAACCGGATTTCAGGACTGTTCATGATCGATGCGGCACGCTGGCCACATGCGCGTGCTCGTGGTGGAGGATGACCCCCGTCTCGCCGACCTGCTCGCCCGCGGCCTGACCGCCGAGGGGTTCGCCGTCGACGTGGAGCGCACCGGCACGGACGGGCTGTGGCGGGCGAGGGAGCACGCCTACGACGTGATCGTCCTGGACATCATGCTGCCGGGGCTCAACGGCTACCGGGTCTGCGCGGAGCTGCGGGAGGCGGGCGTGTGGACGCCGATCCTCATGCTCACCGCGAAGGACGGCGAGTTCGACGAGGCCGAGGGCCTGGACACCGGCGCGGACGACTACCTGACCAAACCGTTCTCCTACGTGGTGCTGGTGGCCCGGCTCAGGGCGCTGGCCCGGCGCTCGCGCACCGCCCAGCCGGTGCTGCTGCGAGCCGGCGACCTGGTGCTCGACCCGGTCAGCCGGGAGTGCCACCGGGGCAGCACGCGGATCGACCTGAAGGCGAAGGAGTTCTCGGTGCTGAGCTTCCTCCTCAGGCACACCAACGAGGTCGTCACCAAGTCGGAGATCATCGACGGGGTGTGGGACGCGGCGCAGGACCCGGACCCCAACCTCGTCGAGGTCTACATCAGCGCCCTCCGCCGCAAGATCGACACACCGTTCGACCGGCGGAGCATCACCACCGTGCGAGGCGTCGGCTACCGGTTGGTGGACCGATGAAGTCCTTGCAGGTCAGGGTGACCGTTCTCGCCACGGTGGTGACCGCGGTGCTGATCGGCCTCATCGGGGCGCTGATGCTGGTGTCGGAACGCCAGCAGATCACCTCCCAGGCCGCGGACAGCTCGCGCCGGCACTTCGCCTGCGCGCCTTTGAACTGCGTCGAGCTGGACACGCAGAAGCCTGCCGCCACACCGGGAACGCACGTCTACTACGCCAGCACCGAGGTGCGGCCGGAACTGTCGCTGTGGCCGTTCACCGACCTGGACGAGACGCCGTACCTGTCGCTCGGAAGAGGACCGCAACGCAGCGACGAGGAGGCGCGGGCGACCGCTTCCGGGGCGCAGCTCCAGCTCAACAGGGTGACGATGACCCTGCTCACCGTCCTCACCTCGATCACCGCACTGGTGTCGGTCACCGTGCTGGCCGCGGCCAGCCGGGTGCTGCGCCCGGTGGAGACCATGCGCGCCGAGGTGGCCGAGATCAACGAGAACGACCTCACCCGGCGCGTGCGCGTGCCGTCCTCCGACAACGAGATCGCGCAGCTCGGCGCCACGCTGAACGAGACGCTCGACCGGGTGCACCGCACCGTCGAGGACACCCGCCGGTTCGTCGCGGACGCCTCGCACGAGCTGCGCAGCCCGCTGGCCGCGCTGAGGGCCGAGCTGGAGATCGCGTTGTCGCACCCGCACATGGCGGACTGGCCCACCGTCGTGAAAGCGGCGCTGGAGGACACCGAACGGTTGCAGGAGCTGACCACGGACCTGTTGCTGCTGGCCAGGTTGGACGCCGACGCACTGGACAAACAGGACACCGTCGACCTCAGCGCCGTGGTGCGGCGGGAAGTCTCCCGCCGGGGCACGGTCACCCTGCAGGCCGACGACCACGTGCTCGTCCCCGGACGGCGCGCCCAGCTCTCCCGGCTGCTCGGCAACCTGCTGGACAACGCCGAACGCCACGCGGGCACCGAGGTGGTCGTGCGCCTGCGCGGCGGGCCGTTCGCGACGCTCGAGGTCGTCGACGACGGCCCCGGCATCCCCGAAGCGGACCGGGAACGCGTCTTCGACCGGTTCACCCGGCTCGACGAGGCCCGCACCCGCGCCGCGGGCGGCGCCGGTCTGGGGCTCGCCATCGCCCGCCGCATCGCCACCAGGCACCACGGCACGCTCGAGGCCACCGACGCCGAAGGGTTCCGCGGGATCCGGTTCGTGGCAACGATCCCGACGGGCGTCCCGCACCCGAGGAAGGCCGCCGTCGCGGCGCGGCACCACCGCGTGGGCGACGACGTGTGGCAGTTCCTCAACGGTTCGATCCTCCCGGCGCACGGCCGCCTCCCCGAACCACGCCCGGCTGCCGGGCCGGAGCTGGAGTGGGACCTCATCTTCGGCGAGCACCAGCCGGTGACGCGCGCGACGACCCCGTCGCGGCCCGCTCCGAGGGGCTAGGGTGGCTGTACCTCCCGTGGCGGTCCCGGCACGGGATGCTCCTGATCACGGGAGGCGGGACGGTGAGCGGTGAGCGGCTGGCCGAGGTCCTCGCGCACCTCGCCGCCGACGCGGCGGCTCGCGGCACCGAGGTGTCCAGCGAGGCGGCGTGCGACGCCGGCGTCCGCCTGGCCGGGGTGAGCGGCGTCGGGCTCACGCTGATGAGCAGCCAGGACCTCGGCGAGTCCCGGTACGCCACGGACGAGGTGGCCGCCCGGCTCGAGGAGCTGCGGTTCACCCTGGGAGAGGGCCCCTGCGCGGACGCGTTCCGCACGGGCGCGCCGGTGCTGGCCGACGAGCTGGGCAGCGGGCACGACCACGCGCGGTGGCCGCTGTTCGTGCCCGCCGCGCTCGCGATCGGCGCGCGGGCGGTGTTCGCGTTCCCGCTGCGCAGCGGCGCTGTCCGGATGGGCGTTCTCGTCCTGCACCGCACGCGCCCCGGCCCGCTGACGCAGGAGCAGTTCTCGGTCACCCGGATCCTCGCCGACGTCGTGCTGTCGTTGCTGCTGGCCGAGCACACCGCGCTGCTGCCGCTGCGCCGGGCCGAGGTCCACCAGGCCACCGGGATGCTGTCCGTCCAGCTCGGGATCGGCGTGGAGGAGGCGTTGGTGCGGCTGAGGGCGCACGCGTTCGCCGAGCGGAGGCCGGTGGCCGACGTCGCGCGCGACGTGGTGACCCGGCGGCTGCGCCTGACCCCGCAAGCCCGGCCCGATCCCGCGTGATCAGACCGCCGTCCAGCGACCGACCAGCAGAGGTGACCCCATGTCAGTGGAGAACGTGGCCGAGGCGTTCGTCCAGCTCGCCGACACCCTCGTCGCCGACTTCGACCCGGTCGAGTTCCTGCACCTGCTGGCGGACCGGTGCGTCGACACCCTGGAGGTCGACGCCGCGGGCATCCTCCTCGCCGATCACCACGGCGGGCTGCACGTCGTCGGAGCCTCCAGCGAGCGTGCCAGACTGGTGGAGCTGGCCGAGCTGCGGCACCGCCGGGGTCCGTGCGTGGAGTGCTACCTCACGTGCGCGCCCGTGACCGTCGCCGACATCGCGGAGCCGCCGCCACGATGGCCGGAGTTCTCCGCGGCCGCCGCGGAGGCCGGGTTCCGCGCGGTGCACGCACTGCCCATGCGGCTGCGGGAGCAGACCATCGGCGCGCTGAACCTGTTCACCGCCACGCCGGGCGTGCTGGGCACGCCGACGCTGCGGGTGGCGCAGGCGATGGCGGACGTGGCCACGATCGGCCTGCTGCAGGCGAAGCTGCTCGACCAGCAGGAGCTGCTCGCCGAGCAGCTCCAGGGCGCGTTGCGGAGCAGGGTGCTCGTCGAACAGGCCAAAGGTGTGCTGGCCGAACGCATGCGGATCGGCATGGGCCCGGCGTTCGAGGCACTCCGGCGCTACTCGCGCAGCCACAACCAGCGCCTCAGCTCGGTCGCCGAGGCGGTCGTCGCCGGCACGGTCGACGTGACGGGGTTCGGTGACCCCGGCACGCCCGGCTGACCCGCTGCCGCGGTCCGCGTGCTCCCACCCGTGCTCACGGGTGGGTTCAGTCCGCCAGCCGGTCGGGAGAGATCCGCTGGTCGAGCACATCGCGCGAGACGTCGAGCAGTGACCGCCGCTCGGCGAACGCGTGTGCCCGCAGCCGCGCGAAGGCGTCGTCGAGGCCGATGCGCAGCTTGGCCGCCAGCACGCCGGTCGCGAGGTGCACGTCCTGATAGGACATTTTCACCCGCAGCTCGTCCTCGTCCGCGGCCAGTTCGTTCTCCAGCAACGCGAGCACCGCCAGATCGGCCAGCACGGCCGCGTCCGCGATCCCCTCGGCGGGCAGGCTGCCGGGTCGGCGCCGGTACAGGTCCAGCGTGCCGAGCCGGATACCACCGACCTGCAACGGGAACGCGAACACCGCCGCCAGCCCTTCCTCCGCGGCCGCGGCCGCGAACCCGGGCCAGCGGGCCTGCTCGGCGTGCACGTCCCGCACCAGCACCGGCCCACCACCGCGACCGGCCTGCACCCCCGGCCCCTCCCCCAGCGTGTACTGCAGCTCCTCCAGCAGCACCGCCCACGGGTCGCTGGCGCTGACCACCTCCTGCGCCCGCGCGTCACCACGCAGCACCAACGCCGCCGCGTCGACCCCAGGCAGGACCTCCACGCACACCGCGCACAGCGCCGCCGGCCACTCCGACCCCGCGGCGCGGTCGGCGATCATCCGCTCGAACCGGTTCCGGCGCTGCCCGTCCACCCTCGGCCCTTCGCGCCGGCGCTGTCGTGAGCTACCAGGATACGAACCCCGCCGCCGCACCGCACATCCCGCGGACATCTCACCCGTGCCCGGCCACCGGCACGCCGCGGCCGTCAGTCCACTGTGGATTGTTCATCGGCGGCGTTCAGGACGTGGGCGGCAGGACCACGCTGGACGGGTCCCGATCGGGGCGCAGGCCTCGCCACGCCGGATGCCGCAGGCGGCCGTCCGGCGTCCACTGGCGGAACTCGACCTCGCCCACCAGCTCCGGCCGCACCCAGCGGGCGTGGCGGGCGTGCTCGCGCGGCACCTCGACGGCGAACGGGCTGGTGGGCCGTTCCCGCCTCTCCAGCGCGCGCTGCAGGTCGGCGAGCACCGCCTGGCTGAAACCCGTGCCGACGTGCCCGATGTACACCAGGCCGCCCTCGCCGTCGTGGGCGCCGAGGAGGAGGGAGCCGAGCCTGCCGGCGCGGTTGCCCTGCCCGGCGCGCCACCCCCCGATGACGACCTCCTGCGTGTACCGGAACGGCGTCTTCACCCAGGAAGGTGACCGGCGGCCGGGCTCGTACCGGGACTTGACCCGCTTGGAGACGATGCCCTCGAAGCCGTACTGGCTCGCGACGCGGAGGACGTCCTCCGGTTCGGTGCTCAGGAACGTCGGCGGCACCTGCACCGCGTGGTTGCCGGGCAGGCCCAGCTCGGCGAGCACCGCCCGCCGCACGTCGTAGGGCGTCGACAGCAGCGACCGGTCGTCCAGGTGCAGCAGGTCGAACACGAAGTAGGCGATGCGCGGCCGGCTCGGCCGCAGTTCGCGCACACCGGCGCCGATCTTGTTGCGCTGCTGCAGGAGGCCGAAGTCCGGCCGTCCCTCGTCGTCCAGGGCGACGATCTCGCCGTCGAGGACGGCGGTCCGGTGGTGCAGCAGCTCGGGCAGGATCCCCAGCTCGGGGAAGCGGCCCGCGAAGTCGAGGTCGTTGCGGCTGATCACCTGGACGTCGCGGCCCCGGCAGTGCGCGACGCCCCGGTAGCCGTCCCACTTGAACTCCACGGCCCAGCCGTCGTCCTGCGGCGCCTCGCCCGGTGTGGCGAGCATGGGCCTGATGAGGTCCAGCGGTCGGCCCGCCGGTGCCGCGTTTCCCACCTGCCGCCTCCTCCGCACCCGTCCCCGCCAGTCATCGTCAGCGAGAATCGGCCAGGTCGCGACACGAGTCCGCGAAATTCGCCGACCGGATCCGCCCCGTCACGCAGCGTCGCCACCCGCAGGTGCGGGCCGGGAGGGGGACCGGCTTGGCCGGCCGTGGGTTTCGATCCATCCAGATGAGGTATTTCAGCGACATGATGTCGGCAGAACGGAGCCCGATCGTGGCGAACGGAGATCCTGCTGACGGGTGGCACACGCTGGAACTCGTCGACGCCGATCCCGACACCGGGAAGGTCCGGCGCTGGACCCGGTCGGTGCTGTCGAACCTGCACGAGGACGACCTGCTCGACGTGCTGATGGTGGTCACCGAGCTGGTGTCGAACGTGTACGACCACGCGCGCCTCCCGGCGCGGCTGAAGCTGCGCAGGTCGGGTGCGCCCTGTGCGGTCGACATCGTCAGCGAGGACGCCTCGTCGGTACCGCCCCAGCTACGCCCGTCCACACCCGGCTCGGTGCGCGGACGGGGGCTGATCATGGTCGACCAGCTGTCCAAGCAGTGGGGCGTGGCCCGGCGTGCGGTGGGGAAGTGCGTGTGGGCCGTGGTGCCCTGCCCGGCCACCCCCTGACCCCTTCTCCGGACGCCGGTGCGCGCGGACGGGGCGTGCCCCGCCGGCTTTCCCGGCGGGCGTCCGCCGCCACCGCCTGAGCGCCGCGGCGGCGGCCACCCACCGCGAACGCCGACCAGCCGAACCCGTGCCTGGCTCCCCGGTTGCCGGCGCTTCGCGGCACAGCTCGTGGACGGCGCCCACCGCCTCGCCCGGCTACGGCACCACCGTGGCCACGGGTGCAGCGGCGGCGCTGCCGCCGCCACTCCGCGAGCCGGTCCGCCGGTTCGAGCACCGTGCCGCCCTACAGCAGCTTGTCCTGCGTGATCGGCAGGTCGCGGACGCGCCTGCCGGTGGCGTGGTAGATCGCGTTGCCGATGGCGGCGGGCACGCCCGTGATCGGGGTCTCGCCGAAGCCCCGCGCACCCATCGCCGTGCTCGCGGGATCCGGCTTGTCCACGAACAACGTCTCCACCACCGGCGGAGCGTCCGCGTTCACCGGCACGAGGTAGGTGGACAGGTTGGGGTTGACCACCCTGCCGATGTTGCGGTCGAACACCGTGTGCTCCATCAGCGCGTGGCCGATGCCCCACGTGACACCGCCGAGCACCTGGCCCCGCGCGGTCCTGCGGTTCATCACCCGGCCGATGTCGTGCGCGGTGACGACCCTCGTCACCCGCACCGAGCCGAGCCGTGCGTGAACGCGCGCCTCGACGAACACCACGCCGTAGGAGTGGCCTGCCTTGTTCAGCACCGTCGCCGTCCTCTGCACCGGGCGGCCCGCCCGCCCGACGACGGCGCGGTAGGTGTCGCGCCGCTGCCTGTCGCGGACGTGGACGAGGTGGCCGTTGCTCGTCTCGACCTCGGACGCCGCAGCGCCGAACAACGCCGAGCTCGGATCGGCCACGGCGAGGTCCACCACCGCGGCGCGGGCCGCCCGTGCCGCCTGGTCCACCGAGCCGCTGATGCTGGCGATCGTGGCCGAGGCGACGGACATGCCCGCCGGTGGCAGCGCGCTGTCACCGATCTGGGCCTGCACGTCGGTGATGGGGACGCCCAGCGCGTCGGCGACGATCTGGCTGATGACCGTGTACGTGCCGGTGCCGATGTCCTGCGTTGCCAACTGCGCCAAGGCTTTGCCGTCCACACCGACCGTGACCGAGGCCGTGGAGGGCATGGCGTTGAACGTGTGCGTCTCGGTGGCCATGCCCCACCCGACGTACTCGTCCCCGTCCTTCGTGGCGCCGGTCCTCGGCAACCGGGCCGCCCAGCCGAACCGGTCGGCCGCCAGCGCGTAGCAGTCGAGCAGGTGCTTGCCGGTGAGCCGTTCGCCGGTCTCCTGGTCGAACTCCGCGTGGTTGCGCCTGCGCAGCTCGAGCGGGTCGATGCCGAGCTGCCAGCTCAGCTCGTCGAGCGCGGTCTCCAGCCCGAAGTGGGACGTGGTCTCCGGCGAGCGCATGTAGCTGGAGGTGGCGACGTCCAGCCGCACTCCCTCGTACCGGACGTGCAGGTTCGGGCAGGCGTAGAGCTCGACGGTCGAGTCGCTGCGGTTGAAGACCGACTCCTCGGTCGCGCTCAGCTGCGCCGTCGACGTCTCGATGATCGAGGTCAGCTCGCCCGTCCGGGTGGCGCCGATCCGCAGGTGCTGGCGGTACTCCGCCCGATGCCCCGTCAGGGTGTACATCTGGGCGCGGCTGAGCACCAGCCGCACCGGCCGCCGCAGCACGCGTGCCGCCGCCGCGGTGAGAACGGTGTGCGGCCAGACGGGTCCCTTCGCGCCGAACCCGCCGCCGAGGTAGGGCGCCACCACCCGGACGGCCTCCGGCGGCAGCCCGAACGCGGCCGAGACGACGGTACGAGTGGCGAGCACGCCCTGCGCCGACTCGTGCAGCGTCAGGCGATCGCCGTCCCACTGGGCGGTGGTCGTGTGCGGTTCGATCGGGTTGTGGTGCCGGGTGGCGCTCGAGTACCGCGCCTCCAGCCGGACCTCCGCCCCCGCCAGCGCCGTCTCCGCGTCACCGCGCCGGATCTCGTTGGGCAGGTTCCGGAACGGTGGCGGCAGGTACGACGGCTCCCGTGCGTCCTCGATCACCACGCGCGGCTGTGCGGCGCGGTAGCCGACGGCTACGAGTGCCGCGCCCTCCTGCGCCTGCTCCACCGTGGTGGCGAGCACGATCGCGACCGGCTGGCCGACGTGGTGCACCGCCGTGTCCTGCATGGGCAGGAACCGCCGGAAGTAGGGAAAAGCCGGCACGGTCAGCCGCGGCAGGTCGCGGTGGGTCAGCACGGCGACCACACCGGGGTGAGCCAGCGCCGCCGACGCGTCGATGCTCACCACCTCTCCCCTGGCCACCGTGCTCAGCACGAAGAACGCCTGCAGCGCACCCGGCACCGGCTGGTCCGCGGCGTACCGCGCGGCACCGGTCACCTTGGCCCGGCCGTCGACGCGCGCGACCGACCTGCCCACCAGCTCGGTCATCGCAGCTCCTCCAGCAGCTCGGCCAGCGCGCGTTGCACCAGCTCGACCTTGAACTCGTTGTCGTGCCGCGGTTCGGCGTCGCGCACGAGCGCCCGGCCGGCCCGCGCGACCGACTCCGCCGTGAGGTCGTTGCCCCGCAGCGCCGCCTCGGCCTCCGGCGACCGCCACGGCGTCGTCCCGATGCCGCCGAACGCCAGCCGCACGTCGCGCACGCGCCGGCCGCGCAGGTCCACCGCGGCCGCGACCGACACGACGGCGAACTCGAACGTCGCGCGGTCACGCAGCTTGAGGTAGCGCGACCTCCGCGCGGTGGCGCTCCGCGGCACCTCGACCGCGGTGATCAGCTCCGCCGGTCGCAGCACGTTCTCGACGTGCGGGGTCGCGCCGGGGCGGAGGTAGAAGTCGCCGATCGGGACCTTCCGCTCCCCGGCGGTTCCGCGCACGCGCACGACGGCGTCGAGCGCGAGCAGTGCCACCGCGAGATCGGACGGGTGGGTGGCGATGCACGCGTCGCTGCCGCCCAGCACCGCGTGCCCGCGGTTCCACCCCTCGACAGCGGGGCAGCCGCTGCCGGGAACGCGCTTGTTGCACGGCGAACCGGTGTCGCGGAAGTAGCCGCACCTGGTGCGCTGCAACAGGTTCCCGCCGATGGAGGCCATGTTGCGCACCTGCGGCGACGCGGAGGCGAGCAGCGCCTCCGCCAGCACCGGCCAGCCGCGCCGGACCGCGGCGTGCCCGGCCACCGCCCGCATCCGCGCCAGCCCGCCGATGCGCAGCCCGGCCGGGGTCTCGGTGACCTCCGCCAGGTCGAGCCCGTTGACGTCGATCAGGTGGCCGGGCCGCGCGACCCCGTCCTTCATCAGGTTCAGCAGGTCGGTGCCGCCCGCGACGAACGCGGCGTCCGGCGTCCGGCTCGCCAGCCGGACGGCTTCCCCGGTGTCGCGCACCGCGGTGTACCCGAAGGGCTTCACCGCCGCACCTCCCCGGCGGCGTCGGCCACGGCGGCGACGATGTTCTGGTAGCAGGCGCAACGGCAGAGGTTGCCGCTCATCCACTGCCGGATCTCCTCGTCCGAACCGGTGTGCCCCTCCTCGATGCAGGCCACCGCGGACATGATCTGGCCGGGCGTGCAGCCTCCGCACTGGAAGGCGTCGTGCCGGATGAACGCCTCCTGCACGGGGTGCAGGCGGTCGCCGTCGGCGAGCCCTTCGACGGTGGTGATCTCGCTGCCCTGCCGCATCACGGCGAGCGTCAGGCACGACTTGACGCGCTCACCGTCGACGAGAACGGTGCACGCGCCGCACTCGCCCCGGTCGCAGCCCTTCTTCGTCCCGGTCAGCCCGAGCCGCTCGCGCAGGGCGTCGAGCAGCGTGACCCTGGTTTCGACGCTGACGGCCCGCCGCCTGCCGTTGACGGACAGGGTGATCTCGGCGGTCTGCGCGGGCTGGATGCTCACCGCCGCCGCTCCGGCGGCTGCCGGGGCTCTCGCCGCGAGAGCCGCGCCACCCGCGGTCACGGCGGCGGATTTCAGCACGGTTCTGCGCGTGTGCTCGGCCACTTTGCCTCCCCGGCTCAGTTGCGTTATCGGCGCTACCGTTCAGCTCGTAGCGTCGATAACGTAACCTGGGTCACCTAACGGTGGCAAGTCCCGGCATAACGCCGATATAGGAGTGACGGGCGGGGGGGTGGACCATCCCGACCGGCTCAGGCCCCGCTGCGCCCGCGGACTACCTGGCGTCGAGCGGCAGAACCCGCGACAGCACCGGCACCGTGACAGCGGCGATGACGAGGTGCATCGCGATCAGCGCGAGCGAGTTCACCACCACGGCACCTCCCGCGAGGATGCCCAGGTCCGGGATGCACGAGAGCGCGAGGACGACGAGCACCAGGACGCGCAGGACGCGCCGCGGGTCACGCGCGAAGCGGCGCACCAGGCACCAGCCGAGCGCGCCGAGCACGATGCCGATCGCGGTGGCCGGCGCGTACTCCGCCAGGGTCAGGCCCATGCGCTCGACGCCGGCGGGGATGAACTTGCCGGCCACGAGTGCGATCAACGAGTTGACCGCGATCGAGGCCACCGCGGCGCCGAGGAGACCGACGGCGATCTCCGCGGCGGTCGGCTCGAGACCCGCGGGGCGGGTGGAGAGGCTGGTGTCGGCCATGAGCCCTGCCTTCGGTAGGCTGATGCAAGCGGTCACTTGCAATTACGGTAGCCCCCTGGGCCCCGCTGATGCAAGTGGCCACTTGCATTGCTGGCGTCGTCGAGGAGGGTGCGTGGCAGGTCGTGTGGCCGACAAGGCGGTGTTCGACGCGGCCTTGGAGGTGATCGCCGAGCAGGGGTACGAACGGGCGACCACCCGCGCCATCGCCGACGCCGCCGGGATCAACGAGGCGACGCTGTTCCGCCGGTTCACCTCCAAGCAGAACCTGCTGCGGCAGGCCGTGCGCGGCAACTTCGCGGGGTTCGCGCTCGACCTGGACGCGCCGGGTGACGACGTGGCCGCCGACCTGCTCACGATCGTGAACTACTACTCGCGGCTCTACGAGACGCGCGGCGGCGTGGTGCTCACCCTGATGAGGGAGGCGAAGTTCAGCAAGGAGGTGGCGGCCGTGCTCGCCGAGCCGGAGTCGCTGCTGGAGAAGGTGGACGAGGTCATCCTGCACCACCAGCGGCGAGGGGCCCTCGTCGTCGAGCCGCCGCGGCACACCTTCTTCGCCCTGGTCGGGCCGCTGATGATGCGCGCCATCGCCCGGCGGGTCGACCAGCGGGCCACCCAGGCGCCCGCCGATCCCGAGACCGTCGTGCGGCGGTTCCTCCGCGGGCACCGGCCGGAGTAGCGGCGATCGGGTGCTCCACGGGAACGCGGAACCCCGGAGGTGTGTTCTCGCGCCCCCACGGCAGCCCGAAGAGGGACGATCGCCTGGCCGCCCCGAAGTGCACCGCGTGATCTCGCACCTACCATGGAGGTCGTCAACTCCGAGGGTGAGCCGCGCGGTCGGCCATCCGGCGGCACACCCCGGCCAATGATCGACAACGGCCGCCCGGCCTGCCAGGCTGGCAAGAGGGGCGACAGGACGGAGGCAGCGTGACACCACTCGAGGCGCGAACAGAACAGCGGGAGAACGCGGTGGTCCTCCGGGTCACCGGCGAGGTCGACTCCTACAGCGCGCCACTCCTGCACGACCACCTGGACGAGGTGTTCACCGACGCGTCGGCCCGCGGGCTGGCGATCGTGCTGGACATGACGGACGTCTCGTTCCTCGCCTCGTCCGGCCTCTCCGTCCTCGTCGAGTACCACCAGCGCGGCGTCGACCGCGGCACGCCGCTGCGGGTGGTGGCGCCGGCGGGCAGCGTCCTGCGCGCCCTGCGCGCGACCACGTTGAACGAGATGCTCGAGCTGCACGACAGCGTGTCCGAGGCGCTGGCCGGCTGAGCCGCGGCGAGCACCACGGCGCCGTCCGGCCCGCACTGCCTGTGGAGGTCGGCGAACGGCCGATCGCCGCCGGCCGTGGTCGATAGCCTTGGGCGATGTCCCAGCCACCACGGCCGCTGATGGCGCTGGCCGATCTCGCTACCCCGATGGCCATCCGCGTGGCCGCGACCCTGGGCCTGGTCGAGCACGCGGGGACCGGCGGTGCGACCGCCGCGGAGCTCGCCGGCCGCACCGGCGCCGCCGCGGGTCCGCTGCGGCGCCTGCTCGACCACCTCGTCACCGTCGAGGTCTTCGAGGTGGAGTCCGGGCGCTACCGCCCGACCGCGCTCGGCGCCCAGATGCACCCCGACGCTCCCGAGGGCGTCAAGCCGCTGCTCGACATCACCTGCGCCGGCGGCCGTGCCGAGCTCGCGTTCGTCGACCTCCTCGACACCGTCACGACCGGCGCGCCCGCCTACCCGATCCGCTACGGCAAGCAGTTCTGGGACGATCTCGGCGACTCGCCGAAGCTGCGCAGGTCGTTCGAGGCCCAGATGAACTGGCGGTTCCGCGAGCACGCGCCGCGGATCGCGGCGAACTTCGACTGGAGCCGCTTCCCCACGATCGTCGACGTGGGTGGCGGTGACGGTCCGCTGCTGGTGGAGATCCTGTCGGCCCACCCCACCGTGCGCGGCCAGGTCGTGGACCTGCCACCCACCGCCGCCGCGGCCACCGCCCGGTTCGCCGCGCTGGGCATCGGCGACAGGGCTTCGACGGTGGCGGGCAGCTTCTTCGACCCGCTGCCGGCCGGCGCGGACGCGTACCTGCTGTCGGACATCCTGCACGACTGGGACGACGAGCCGTGCGAGAAGATCCTCACCCAGGTGCGCGACGCCTGTGCCCCGCACAGCACCGTCGTGCTCGTCGAACCGGTGCGGGGCTACGGGGCCGCCACGGACATCGACCTGTTCATGCTGATGTGCTTCAACGGGCGTGAGCGAACGGTCGACGAGCTGACCTCGTTGGCAGCGGGGTGCGGACTCACCTTCCAGCGCGCGGTGCCCGTGTCCGAGGGGCGCATGGCGCTGGAGCTCACCCTTCGGGGTTGAGGCGCAACGGGTTCGGGTGGTCGACGTACCGGCCGGCGGCGCCCTCCGCCCGCGTCCAGCGCAGCAGCAGGTTCGCCTTCGCGGGCACGGACGGGCTCGCCAGCAGCGACGTCAGCGGCTCCCGCGGTCCGTGCTCACGGGCGTAGGCGAGGAAGACCGACCTCGCCTCGGCCCACACGTCCAGGCCGGGGTGCCTGGCGAGCACCGCTCCGGCGATCTCGACGAGGTGGTTCACGACGAGGCAGTACTGCAGCCGCTCCCAGCCCTTGGCCTCCGACACCCCCCGCGAGCCGCCCGAGGCGTCCACTTCGGACAGCAGGGCGGCGTGCCGCGGCAGCAACCGCATCCCCTCGGGATCGCGGTGGATCGCCTGCACCGGCATCCCGGTGGCGTCGACCCCCACCAGGACGTTCTGGAGGTGGCACTCCATCACGACGCCGTGCGCGAAGAAGGCGTGCAGCACGGGCGGGACGAGAACCGACACGTACTGGCGGAACCACCGCAAGGCGGTCTCGGGGTCCAGGCCGTCCAGCGGGTTGCCCTCGAACCCCTCGCTGATCCCGGCCGCCAGCAGCGGGGTCACGCCGGGCAGGGTGTGCTGCCGGAGGCCGTCGCGCACCACGACCGCGAGGCCCTCGAACTCCTCCGGCGACGTCCGGTAGCCGCGGTCCACCAGGAACGCCGTGCCGGGGTAGGTGGCGGAGAGGTCGGCGAACACCGGTCCGAGCAGGCGCGCGAGCGGCGGGATCCAGCGCAGGTCGTGCGCCCACAGCCGGCGCACGTCGTTGGTGATCTGCACGTCGAGGCTGAACTTGTAGAACAGGTCGGCCACCGGGTCGTACACCGTGCGCACCGAGGACGTCGGCCAGACGTCGTGCTCGGCCGCGGTGCCGGAGAGCCCCAGCAGGGACAGCTGCCACGGGTGCGCGGGCAGCACCCCGGGGGGCAGCGGGACGTCGCCGTCGTCGACGAACTCGCCCTCCAGGCGCGCCAGCGGGAACCGGGCGTGCACCTCGGGCGCGTACGGCAGCCACTGCGCCGCCGGCAGGCCACCGCGGCCCTTCGGCGCGGGGTGGTAGCGGTGACCGGCGACCAGCGCCTGCTCGGAGCGCTGGTAGAGGTCCGCGGGCGGGGCGGGGCGGGCGGCGAGCACCTCCGCGATCACCGACCGCGAGCCCGCGATCTCGTCGAGGAAACCGGGCGGCGGATCGCCCAGCTCCTTGGTCACGAGCACCGCCAGCTCGTGCCACGACAGCGGCTGCCACGATCCGGTGAACACCTCGGGGTCCGACAGCCAGCGGCCCTCCCGCGCGCGCAGCAGGACGCCGGTGCGCGGCAGGCGGATCGTGCCGCCCGGCCCCCGCTCCCCCACCTCGCGGCCCAGGCAGTTGAGCAGGGCCGTCGCGGTGATGCCGTCGGGATCAGTGATCGCTTCCACCGGTGTCCGCTTCCCTCTGGCGATGTGTCAGGATCGAGTCATTCTGACGCAAACGCCGGTCGAGGCCGAATTCGCCGCCGCCCTGGACGGTGACCGAGCCGAGCGGTTCCTCGCGGCGTTGCCCGCGGCCCGCGCGGCCGTTCACGCGCGCCTGTGCCGCGCCTTCGCGATCGAGCCGTTGCCACGGGTCGGCGTGGACCCGGCGGAGCACCCGCACCCGGTCGACCTCCTCTCCGCGCTGCGCTGGCCCCTGGCGGAGAACCTGATCGCCGAGGTCGCCCACAGCGTCGCCGGACTGGCGCTCTCCCGCACGACGAGCCCGCTGACGACCCCGTTCCTCGACCGGTCGCTCGAGGAGCACGAGCAGAGCGTGGTCGACGGCCACCCGTTGCACCCGTGCTGCCGCAACCGCACCGGGTTCACCGCCCACGACCACCTCGCCTACGGCCCGGAGCACCGGCCCGCGGTCGCGCTGCGCCTGCACCCCGCCGAGGACCACGTCGTGTTCGGCGACTGGCCGGCCGAACTGCGCGACGGCGACCGGATCCTGCTCCCGGTGCACCCGTGGCAGGCGGACCGGCTGCGGGTCCGCGCCGCCGGCACGCTCGACGCCGCCCCGCTGATGGCGCTGCGCACCCTGTCGGCCGGCGACTGGCACGTCAAGACGACGTTGAGCGCCCAGATCACCTCCGCCGTGCGGGACATCTCCGCCAGCTCGATCGCCACGGCCACCACGGTCTCGGACTTCCTCGCCGGTGTCGTCGAGGGCGTCGAGCTGCAACCCAACCGGGCGTCGGCCGCCGTCCTCACCGACGGCGAGCCGGACCGCGCGCTGGGTGTGATCCTGCGCGACAAACCCGTGCCGCGCCAGGACGAGACGCTCCTGCCGCTGGCGGCGCTGACCGCCGGTTCCCCGCCGCCGGTCCGCGCGCTCGGTGACCCGGCCGGGTGGCTCGCGGAGTTCGCGGAACTGGCGGTGCCGCCGCTGATGACGCTGCTCGCCCGTGGCGTCGCGCTGGAGGCGCACGAGCAGAACCTGCTCGTGGGCCTCGTGAACGGCCGGCCGCGCCGGTTGGTCTACCGCGACCTCGCCGACATCCGCGTGAGCCCGCGCGCGGAACTGCCGTCGCGGCTGCACGCGAGCCCGGAAGCCCTGCGCGCCAAGACGTTCGCGACGTTCTTCGCCACCGCGCTGACGGGGTTGATCTCGAAGCTCGACGCACCGGACGCCGAACTGTGGGACGTCGTGGCGAAAACCGTGCCGGACACGCCCGACCGCCACGCGTTGCTGCACGACCCGTTGCCGGCCAAGCCGCTCACGCTGATGCGGCTGGACCCCGCGACGAAGGCGTGGGCGTACCTGCCCAACCCGTTCAGGTCCTGAGTGACGCGTCGCGGTGCGGCCACGCGGCGACAACAGCGCAGCACGCGGTCTTCTTCGTCGTGCGACACGAGGTCACCGAAAAACGCGTCGAACCGGGACGCCGGATCCGCGGGTGACACCCCGAGCGCGGTGCAGACCGGCTCCGGGCAAGCGAGCCGCGAGGATGGGCGCGGACACGGCAGAAGAGGGGGACCACCTGTGGTCCCCCTCTTCTCGTCGCAGGTCTGTCAGGCCCGCCAGCGGCGGGACGCGTGCACCACGTCGCCGACCGCACGGGCGAGGCTTCCGTCGGCGTCGACGTGGCCCTCGTGGTGGGCCGGGAGCGGCTTGGCCACCTCGGGCGGCGCCTCGTACCGGTCGCCGTCCTCCCAGCGCAGCTTGCGCGCCGTCTTCACGAACGCGACCGCGACCGCCAGCAGGACCAGCCCGACCACGGCCGGCCACCAGACCGACTCCGCGACCGCGATGGCGAACTGGACCTGGGCCACCACGACGAAAACGACCGTCAGCCCGACCACCGACCACGGGGCCGATCTACCGTCTTGTCTGCGCTTGGCGGCACCGGTTGCCCCCATTGGCGTCACCTCCACCGATGTTGCCGTGGACATCGGCGATTGATCGCACGGAGTTACAGCACTCAGCGTACTACTCCGCCGGTCAGTCGTATTCCGTCTTCTTGGTACATCTGCCCACCTGGGACGGACCCGCGCGGCGCCGCCACGGGATTCACCCGCTGGTGTGATCATCGACAGGTGTCCGCATCGCACGCGGGAGATCCCGCCGCCTTCGCCGCCGACGTCCTCGACGAGGGGCCGGCCGAGCCGGAGCACGAGCCGGGGGTGGCGTCGCGCCGGCCCACCAAGACGTGCGCCGGCGGGGCGCTGATCCGCGATTCCACCGGGCGTGTGCTCTTCGTGGTGCCCACCTACAAGGCGGTGCTCGACATCCCCGGCGGCATGGCCGAGGACGACGAGTCGCCGAAGGCGGCGGCGGTCCGCGAGGTCCGGGAGGAGCTCGGGCTCACCGTCGCGCTGGGACCGTTGCTGGTGGTGGACTGGACACCGCGCAACGGCGTCTGGCGCGACTGCCACCAGTTCGTGTTCGACGGTGGCGTTGTGGACGGTGCGGTGGCGTGCGACCCCGAGCTGTCGGGCGTGGTGTACCTGTCGCTCGACGGGGCCGCGCCCCGGATCTACCCCTCGCTGCACCGCAGGCTCACCCTCGCCGTGGCCGCGCTGGAGAGCGGTACCACCCGCTACGCCGAGTTCGGGCGCGAAGTCTGACGGCACCTAAGCTCGTGGCATGGACCTCAGCGCTTTCCCCCGAGTCGCACTGGGCACCTGGCCGACCCCGCTGGAGGACGCGCCGAGGCTCACCGCCGCGCTCGGCGGAGCGCGGGTGCTCGTCAAGCGCGACGACGTGAACGGCCTCGGCGCGGGCGGCAACAAGTTGCGCAAGCTCGAGTTCCTGCTCGGCCAGGCGATCGAGCGGGGCGCCGACACGGTCATCACCTTCGGCGCGCTGCAGACCAACCACGGCCGCCAGACCGCGGCGGCCTGCGCGAAGCTCGGCCTGCGGTGCGAGCTCGTGCTCACGGCCAAGGTGCCGATGAAGGGCGAGGCGTACGAGGAGTCCGGCAACATCGTGCTCGACCACATGTTCGGCGCGAACGTGCACATCTGCGCGGACGCCGACGAGGCGGCCACGGCCTACGAGGAGGTCGTCCACGACAGGGCCGTCACCCTGCCGGTCGGCGGCTCGAACGGGCTGGGCACGCTCGGGTACGTCGCGGCCGCGGCCGAGCTCGCCGGGCAGCTCGCCGACCGCGGCATTCGCGCCGCCACCCTCGTCGTGCCGCAGGGCAGCGGCGCCACGGCCGCGGGCATCGCGCTCGGCACCGAGCTGCTCGGCTGGCCCGGCACCGTCCACGCGGTGAGCGTCTCGCACACCGCCGAGGAGGCCGGGCAGGAGCTGCGCGCCCTCGCGGCCGAGGCGGCGGCGCTCCTCGGCGAGCCCGCTCCGGCCCTGCGGCACGTCACGGTCACCGACGACACGATCGGGCCGGGCTACGGCGTGCCGACGCCGGAGGTGTGGGACGTGCTGAAGCTGTTCGCCGAGACCGAGGGCGTGCTCCTCGACCCGGTCTACACGGGCAAGGCGGCCGTGAAGCTCCGCGAGGTCGCGGCCGGTGGCGACGTGCCGGTCGTGTTCCTCCACACGGGTGGGCTGCCCGGCTTCTACGGCTACGCGCCGGAAGCCGTCGCCCGGTTCCGGCGAGCACCCGGCCGTCGCGGTCCCGCGTGATCAGTACCCTGGTGACGTGACCGACTTGGCCGACGACCTCAGCCTGCTCCGCGACCTCGAACGGCGGCTGCTCGTCTACAAGTTCGCGATCGAGGAGCTGATGACGAAGCTCCGCATCCTCAGCGAGGAGTTCGACTACGTCCACCGGCACGACCCGATCGAGCACATCACCAACCGGGTGAAGAAGCCCGAGAACATCCTGGAGAAGCTGCGGCGCAAGGGTTTTCCGCTCGACGTCGACTCGATCGGCGACGTGCTCGACGACATCGCGGGCGTGCGGGTGGTCTGCCCGTTCGTGTCCGACGTCTACCGCGTCTCGGCGATGCTCGCGCGCCAGAACGACGTGGAGATCCTGCGCACCAAGGACTACATCGCCGCCCCGAAGCCGAACGGGTACCGCAGCCTGCACCTGATCGTGCGGATCCCGGTGTTCCTGTCGGACCGGGTCGAGCACGTGAAGGTCGAGGTGCAGCTGCGCACCATCGCGATGGACTTCTGGGCCACGCTGGAGCACAAGCTCTTCTACAAGTACGACGACAGCCCGCCCGCCGACTTCGTGACCGAGCTGATGTCGTCGGCGATGATCGCCGCGCAGCTCGACGAGCGGATGGAGTCGCTGCACCGGCGCATCCGCCAGGACGACGTCTGAGCGACGGCGCGGCGACTCCTCCGCCCGTCCCTACGGCTGGGTGATCTCGAGCTGGAGCTCGGTGGTCCAGCCGGCCGGGTCACCCTGGCCGTAGCACAGGTAGACCTCGCGGGCGAACCCGTGCTGCCGGTACCCGTGCGCCTCGACCCACGCCGCGACGGCCTGGTAGGTGGCGTCGACGTCGTCCATCGGCCCGTGGTGCACGATCGTGGCCGCCTGCGCCAGCGCCGGCAGGTCCACGACCTCGAAGTCGTGGGAGGCCGACGGCTCGACGTCCACCGCCACCTCCACCCCCGCCCGCACCAGCACCTGCTCGCCCTCGGCGGGTTCGTAGGTGGCGATGCCGCCGCCGACCGGTACGACGCCCGCGCGTGCCAGCCGTTCGAAGAGCTGCGGGTACAGCGGCTGGATGACCGGCCCGATGTCCTCGGACTGGTACGAGGCCGCGGTGGCGCCCAACCGGGCGACGCGCACGGCGGGGACCTGCTTCACGACGATCTCATCGGTGGGCATGGCGCCCTCCCTCTCGATGGCGCGGAGACGTGCCTCGACCCGCCGCAGCCGCGCGGAGTCGGCGAGGATCTGCTGCCGCAGCTCCGCCCGACGCAACGACAGCATGCCGTGCAGCTGCTCGACCGAAACCTGCTCGTCGAGCACCACGCGCACCTGGTCGAGCGTCAGGCCGAGCTCCTTCAACGCGACCAGGCGGTTGAGCCGGTGCAGTTGGGCGGCGGTGTAGGAGCGGTAGCCGCTCGACGGGTCCACGTGCGCGGGCAGGAGCAGGCCGACCGCGTCGTAATGGCGCAGCATCCGCACCGACACGCGCCCCAGACGGGCGAAGTCTCCGATGGTGAACATGACTTCTCCTGTGTAGGGGCTGACACGGTGTGAGGGTCAAGAAATGATGGTTCGAGCAGCACACCGGGTGCGGATCCCGGGATGTTGACGAGAGGTGGCTCATGGCGTTCGCGCATCCGGCGTTGTTCTACTCCGATGAGGAGTCCTACATCGACGGGACGGTCCCGTTCGTGGTGGAGGGCCTGGCGAACGCCGAACCCGTCGCCGTGGCGGTGCCCAGCAGGAACCTGGAGCTGCTCAGGGAGGCGCTGAGCGGGTTCGCCCACCTCGTCACGTTCCTCGACATGGCGGACACGGGCCGCAACCCCGGCCGGATCATCCCCGACCTGCGCGCGTTCGCCGACCGGCACCGCGGGGCCGTGCGGATCATCAGCGAGCCGGTGTGGGACCTGCGCACCGACGTCGAGTACCCGGCGTGCACGCTGCACGAGGCGCTGGTCAACTACGCGTTCAGAGACCGCGACCTCAGCATCCTGTGCCCGTACGACACCTCGGCGCTGACCCACGACATCCTGGCCGACGCCGAGAAGACCCACCCGGTCGTGATCGACGCCGGCGGGCACCGCCCCAGCGACCACTTCCACCCCGCGCGGGTGGTCGTCGCCGCGCACTCGATGCCGCTGCCCGCCCCGGTCGACGCCGCGAGCACGCTGGCCGGTGCCGGCGTGATGGCGGCGGTGCGGGCGTTCGCGCGTGAGCAGGCCGTGAAGTTCGGACTGGCGCAAGACCGCCTCGACGACTTCGCGCTGGCGGTCACCGAGCTCGCGACCAACAGCGTCCGGCACGGCGGCGGCGAGAGCACGGTCCGGGTGTGGTCGGAAAACGAAAGCATTGTTTGCCAAGTCAACGACAACGGTCACATCACCGATGTTCTGGCCGGGCGCACACCCGTTCACGCAAACGATCCAGGTGGTCGCGGACTGTTGCTCGTCAACCGTTTGGCGGATCTCGTGCGCACCCAAACGACGCCGTCCGGCACTGCGATCCAGGTCAGATTCGATCTGGCTGCCAAAAAGGCAACGTGATCGACATACATTTGGCCGACTTCGTTATAGCTTGGGCACGTGCACGACGAAGGAGCGACGGAAATCGGTTACACGGGGGCGCGTTTCGGCTCCCCGGCGACCCGCAGACGGCTGCGCGCCGACGGAAGTGGAGACCCACACGGCGCGGAGACGCAACAAATGCCCCGTCAGCAACCGTTGCGCCAACGCCCACCGGAACCGCCACCGGAGTGGCCGATGCAGGAAGAAGAGCCGGCGGTCCCCGCGCGGGACAGCTCACTCATCCGTCCGTACGCCCGCACCGGCGGCCGCACCACGGCCCGCCACGACCTGCGCCTGGAAACCCTGCTCTCCACGGACGAGAGCCGGCTGCACCGGGCGAGCAACGACCAGGCTGCGATGATGCGGCTGTGCCTGCAGCCGCGGTCGGTCGCCGAGATCTCCGCGCTCATGAAGATCCCGCTGGGCGTCACGCGGGTGCTGCTCAGCGACCTGATCACGCTCGACCTGGTCGCGGTGCACGAGCCGGGCGACAAGCCGAACATGGCACTGCTCGAACGGGTCCTCTCGGGCCTGCGGAGGTTGTAGCCACCCGTTCGCCAACCTGCGGGATCAGGCCGGGTCGCCGATAATTTCCCCGTGGCGACCCCGAGCGACGAGACCCAGAAGACACCCCAGAAGACGACTCAGAAGACGCCGATCACCGAGCCGATCCCGGCGGCACCGGCGTCGCCGGCGGCACCGGCGACCGCCCCGCCGGCGACGCGGCCGTCGTCGGCACCACCGGCCGCGCCGAAGAAGCCGCGGCCCACCCGGATCAGCGGCACCTGGATCGCGGTGCTGGTCGCGATCGTCGTGCTCATCTTCCTGCTGGTCTTCATCCTGCAGAACGGCGGGACCACGACGATCCACTTCCTGTGGGGCCAGTTCAGCCTGCCGCTGGGCGTCTCGCTGCTGTTCGCGGCGATCGGCGGCGCGCTGCTGGTCGCGGTCATCGGCGCGGCCCGCATCCTCCAGCTCCGCCGCCAGGCGAAGCGGCTCACCGATCGCCCGGCGGCCTCGCCGCCAGCTCGACGCGAGAGCTGATCCCGAGCTTGCGGAAGATCTTGCGCAGGTGGAAGTTCACCGTGTGCGGTGACATGAACAGCTGCGCGGAGATCTGCCGGTTCGTCTGACCCTTCGCCACGAGGTTCACGATCGCCCGTTCGGTGTCGTCCAGGCCGGCCCACCCGGACTCCGGACGCGCCGGTTCCGCACGCCGCCGCCTGCCCAGCTTGCGCAGCCGGCCCAGCACGCGCGCGCTGTCGCGGGAGGCGCCGATCTCCCGGTACAGCTCCAGCGCGGTCTCCAGCGCCCGCACCGGCGCCGCGCGGTCGGGCCCCGCCGCCAGCAGCGCGCCGAGGTCCTCGGCCGCGTTGGCCCGCGCCCACGGGTCCTGGTGCTGCCGGGCGGCCAGTTCGAGCGACGAGGCGTCGCCGCGGGCCAGGCCGCGCGCGTGCAGCGCGGCCGTCGCCAGCGCGCGCAGACCGGGGTTCTCCGCGGTCAGCCGTTCCGCGTGGGCCACGACGGCCTCGGCGAGCCGCTCGTCCCCCGCCTCCAGCGCCCGGCGCACGAACCACCCGGCGGCGCGGGGTTCTTCCGCGAAGAGCCCCGACGACACGAGCCCCGGGTACTCGTCGCCGAGCAGGGCCAGGGCCTTGCCGGTCCCGTGCCCGACGTACGACACCAGCACGTCGATCCACTGGTAGTAGGCGCGGGAGAAGACGAGCCCGTCCACCGGGACGTGCTCGCGGCAGCGCTCGACGTGGCCGAGCGCCGCAGGGAGGTCGCCGGTGTGCACCGCGACCATCGCGAGCACGGCCAGTCCCGGCGCCAGCAACGCGGTGTGGCCGGTCTCCTCCGCCACCGCCACCGCGGAGCGCGCCTCGGCCGCGGCCTCCTCGATCCGCCCCGCCTGCAACGAGATCCGCGCCTGCACGGCCGTGGTCGTGATCCTGCGCGCCACCACCGCGGACGCCCCACCGCGCACCCGCCGCACCACGCTGTCGGCGTCGGCGAACTCGCGCAGGCCCGAGAGCACGGTCGCGAGCAGCAGCGGCGGGTAGGCGGAGAGGTCGTGGGAGGCGGCGGACCGCGCGGCGGCGCGGGCGAGCTCCAGCGCCGCGCCGGGCTGCCCGGTGTCGCGCGCGATCGCCGCGAGCACCGCCAGTGCGGTGGCGCGCACGTCGTCCGGCGAGCCGGTGCGGGTGCGCACGACGTCCTCCGCCAGCTCCTGCGCGCGGTCGCGGTCGTGGCCGAGCAGGGCCGTCATCCGGATGATCTCCACCCACGGCACGAGCTCCGGTGGCAGGTCGGGCTCGCCCAGCAACGACTCGGAGATCTCCACCGACTCGGCGTGCTGTCCCCGCAGCAACGTCGTGGCGGCCAGGCAGTGCCGCAGCTCGGCGGCGGGCGCCGGGGCGACCTGGCGGGTCAACGCGTCCCGCGCACACGCCTGCGCGGCCGTGAGATCGCCCGCGGCGACCAGCGCCCGCACCGCGACCACCGTGCGGTCCGCCAGTGACGGCGACGCCTGGTCGGTGAGCTCGAGCGCCCGCCCGGCGAGCTCGGCTGCGGCGTCCGGCGCGGTCCACAGCAGGGCCTTGGCCGCCGCCACCAGGCCGTCGATCGACCGGGCGGCACCGCGCTGGGCGCCGTGCAGCAGGTGCTCGGCCGCGACGACGGCGGAGTCCCCGCGCCGCAGCAGCATCTCGCCCACCTCGCGGTGCAGCGCGCACCGCACGGGCGGCGGGACCGCGTCGGCGACGAGCCGCCAGAGCAGCTCGTGCCGGAACGCGAGCCGATCGTCGAGCGACGTGACCACCCCGGCGGCGATGACCTCGTCCAGCGCGGGCAGCAGCACCGCGGTGCTGGAAGCCAGCACCTCCGCGACGTCACCGGGGTCGAAGCGCGGCCCGAGCACCGCGGCGACCTGCAGCAGGTGCCTCGCCACGCCGCTGAGCGCGCTGATCCGGCCGCGCAGCAGCGCCTCGGTGTGCCGTGGCGTGCGGTCGGTGCGCAACGACGCCTGCCCGGCGGCGACCACCAGGTGGTCGTCCGCGCGGAGGGCCTGGAACAGGGCGGCCAGCTCCGCCGGGACGCCCCGCGCGGTCGAGGCGAGGGCGCGCAGGTCGTCGTCCGGAACCGCGCCGGCCAGGTCGGTGACGAGGTCCGCGACCACGTCGTCCGGCAGCGGTCCCAGTTCGATCCGCAGGGCGCCGCGCTGCACGGCGGCGGCGAACAGGCGGTCCGCGCCCTCACCGCCGCGGCGCGCGAGCAGCCAGACGACCTTCGCGTGCGCGGAGGCGGGCAGCAGCTCCCGCAACGCCGCCAGGGTCGCCGGTTCGGCCAGGTGGAGGTCGTCCAGCACCACCAGCGCCGGACCGCCGGGTCCGCGTTCGGCCAGCCGCGCCAGCAGGAACGGCTGGTCCAGCTCGTCCCGCGCGGTGACGACCTCGACACCGCGGCGCGCGGCGCCGGCGGCCACCTCCGCGAGCAACCGCGTCTTCCCGGTACCCGCGGCCCCGTCGACCAGCACCACACCGGTGCCCGCGTCCAGCACGCCGTCGACGAGCTCCCGTTCTCCCGCACGGCCGCGGAACATCGCGTCCCGATTCCCCGGCACTGTTCTTCCTTTCGCTCCGCGGCGGCGGAGAACACGTGTCGCGTCACCACGACGACCGCATCGCGATCAGTTCCGCCGCGGTCGGCCTGGCCGCCGGGGATGACCGGGATGATCTCCGCGAGACCGCCCGGCGGATCATACGCGGAGGCGTCCCTGTTGAGACTCCCATAGCGCAGAAGGTTTTGCCTCGGCAAGTGCCGTGCTTTCCGCGCAGCAATTCGCTGATCCTTTTCCGCCGCGGATCGCGAAGTCCACCGTGGAAAACCAGCCGGACGCGGCGCCTTCAGCCGAGGCGATGAGCAGTTCGCCGGAGTCCGAGGGGCACAGCTCGATTGCACCCGATCCGGAGCTGCTCCGACCCGTTCGGCCGATGGTCCGCGTTGCGCCGTTCGGCCTATCGTCCTGCGCATGGCGAGCGACCTGCAACGACGCAAGGTGTCAGTGGTGTTCGGCGCGATGGACGCCAACGGCGACGGCTACCTGGACGAGAGCGACTTCCGCGCGCTCACCTCGCGCTGGATGTCGTTGCGCGGCGGTGACGACGAGCTGCTGTCCGAGGTGATGATGGGCTGGTGGGCGACCCTGTCGGCCGCCGCGGGCCGGGACCGCGTGGCGGTGGACGACGTCCTGACCATCGTGGACGCGCTGCCGAAGGCCCCCGAGGCGGTCACCGGCACCGCGGACGCGATGTTCGGCGCCGTGGACGAGAACGGCGACGACTACATCTCCTCCGACGAGTACGAGATGATGATCGCCGCTTGGCTCGGGCACGACCGCGCCACCGACTTCGCCGCGCTCGACCACGACGGTGACGGCAGGTTGTCGCGCGCGGAGTTCGCCCGGCTGTGGCTCGAGTTCTGGGCGGGCGACGACGCGTCCGCCGCCGGCAACCACGTCTTCGGGCCTCTCTAGGAGCGCACGAGCATCCTGGTGGACGGGGTCAGGGCGAGCTGCCAGGCTCGCCCCGGCCACTGCCGCGTCCGGAGCTGGCCCGGCGTCAGACGCCGTCCTCCAGGTCGCCCTCGGTCTCCAGGTAGGCCGCCCGCAGCGCGTCCAGCGTGGACGGCTCCGGGTGCTCCCACATCTTGCGCTCGGCCGCCTCCAGCAGGCGCTCGGCGATGCCGTGCAACGCCCACGGGTTGCTGGTCTGCAGGAACTTCCGCGTCTCGGGGTCGAGCACGTAGGTCTCGGTCAGCTTCTCGTACATCCAGTCCGCGACCACGCCGGTCGTGGCGTCGTAGCCGAACAGGTACTCCACCGTCGCCTGCAGCTCGAACGCGCCCTTGTACCCGTGCCGGCGCATCGCGCCGACCCAGCGCGGGTTCACCACGCGGGCGCGGAAGATCCGCGAGGTCTCCTCGGTCAGCGTGCGGGTCCGGACGGCTTCCGGGCGCGTGCTGTCACCGACGTACGCGGCGGGCGCCTTGCCCGTCAACGCCTTCACCATCGTGACCATGCCGCCGTGGTACTGGAAGTAGTCGTCCGAGTCGGCGATGTCGTGCTCGCGGGTGTCGATGTTCTTGGCCGCCACGGCGATCCGCCGGTACGCCGACTCCATGTCCTGGCGTGCCGCGACACCGTCGACCCCGCGGCCGTAGGCGTACCCGCCCCACACCGCGTACACCTCGGCGATGTCCGACGAGTCGCGCCAGTTGCGGCTGTCGATCAACGGCAGCACGCCGGCGCCGTACGCGCCCGGCTTGGAGCCGAAGATCCGCAGCGTCGCCCTGCGCTCGTCGCCGTGCTCCTCCAGGTCGTTGAGGGTGTGCGCCCGCACGAAGTTCTGCTCCGCCGGCTCGTCGAGCGCGGCCACCAGCCGCACCGCGTCGTCCACAAGGGACACCACGTGCGGGAAGGCGTCGCGGAAGAAGCCGGAGATCCGGACCGTGACGTCGACGCGCGGCCTTCCCAGCTCCTCCAGCGGGATGACCTCGAGGCCGGTGACGCGGCGCGACTGGTCGTCCCACACCGGCCGCACGCCCATCAGCGCGAACACCTCGGCGATGTCGTCGCCGGCCGTGCGCATCGCGGACGTGCCCCAGACCGAGAGGCCGACCGACGGCGGCCACTCGCCGTCGTTCTCGGAGCGGTAGCGCTCCAGCAGCGAGTCGGCCATCGCCTGGCCGGTCTCCCAGGCGAGGCGGGACGGGATGGCCTTCGGGTCGACCGAGTAGAAGTTGCGGCCGGTCGGCAGCACGTTCACCAGGCCGCGCAACGGTGACCCCGACGGACCGGCGGGGATGTAGCCGCCGTCCAGCGCGTGCAGCACGTTCGTCATCTCGTCCGTGGTGCGCGCGAGCCTCGGCACGACCTCGACGGCCGCGAACTCCAGGATCTTGCGCACGTCCTCGGACTCGTGCAGGCCCGCCGCCGCGGCCGGGTCCCAGCCCGCGTCCTCCATCGCCTGCACGAGTGCGCGCGCCTGCTCCTCGACGGCGTCGACGTCCTCGCGCGTGGTCGTGGTGAGCCCCAGCGCCTCCCGCAGTCCCGGCAGCGCGGCGACCTGACCGCCCCACATCTGCCGGGCCTGGAGCATCGCGAGGACGAGGTTCACGCGGACGCCGCCGGTCGGCGCCTCGCCGAGGACGTGCAGGCCGTCGCGGATCTGGACGTCCTTGACCTCGCACAGCCAGCCGTCGACGTGCAGCAGGAACTCGTCGAACTCGGCGTCGTGCGGCCGGTCGTCCAGGCCGAGGTCGTGGTCGAGCTTCGCGGCCTGGATCAGCGTCCAGATCTGCGCGCGGATCGCGGGCAGCTTGGCCGGGTCCATCGCGGAGATGTTCCCGTACTCGTCGAGCAGCTGCTCCAGCCGCGCGATGTCGCCGTAGCTGTCGGCCCGCGCCATCGGCGGCACCAGGTGGTCGACCAGCGTGGCGTGCGCACGGCGCTTCGCCTGCGTGCCCTCACCGGGGTCGTTGACGAGGAACGGGTAGATCAGCGGCAGGTCGCCGAGCGCCGCGTCCGTGCCGCAGGACGCCGACATGCCGACGGTCTTGCCGGGCAGCCACTCCAGGTTGCCGTGCTTGCCGACGTGCACCACGGCGTCCGCGCCGAACTGCGACTCGATCCACCGGTACGCCGCCAGGTAGTGGTGCGACGGCGGCAGGTCCGGGTCGTGGTAGATCGCGATCGGGTTCTCGCCGAACCCGCGCGGCGGCTGGACGATCACCGTGACGTTGCCGGACCGCAGCGCCGCCAGGACGATCTCGCCGTCCTTCGACCTGGAGTGGTCGACGAAGAGCGAGCCCGGCGCCTCGCCCCAGTGCTCCCGCATCGACTCGCGGAAGTCCTCCGGCAGCGTGTCGTGGTACTCCCGGTAGTCGGCCGCCGCGATGCGCACGGGGTTGCTCTCGAACTGCTCCTGCGTGAGCCAGTCCGCGTCCTGGCCGCCGGCGGCGATCAGGGCGTGGATCAGCTTGTCGCCGTCGAGCTCGTCGACGCCCGGCAGCTCGTCGCCGATGTCGTAGCCGTGGTCCTTCATGGCCTTGAGCAGCCGGACCGTGGAGGCGGGCGTGTCGAGCCCGACCGCGTTGCCGATGCGGGAGTGCTTGGTCGGGTACGCCGACAGCATCACCGCGATCTTGCGCTCCGCGACCGGGATGTGGCGCAGCCGGCCGTGCCGGACCGCGATGCCCGCGACGCGCAGCGCCCGCTCCGGGTCGGCGACGTAGACGGTCAGGCCGTCGGAGTCGATCTCCTTGAAGGAGAACGGGACCGTGATGATCCGGCCGTCGAACTCGGGGATCGCGACCTGGGTCGCGGTGTCCAAAGGAGACAGTCCGTCGTCGTTGGCGTCCCACGACTCGCGGCTCGACGTGAGGCACAGCCCCTGCAGGATCGGCACGTCCAGCGCCGCCAGCGCGCCCACGTCCCACGCGTCGTCGTCACCACCGGCGGACGCGGCGGCGGGGTTCGTGCCCCCGGCCGCGAGCACCGTCACGACCAGGGCGTCGGCCTGGCGCAGCGTGTCGAGCAGCTCCGGTTCGGCGGTGCGCAGCGAGGAGCAGAAGACCGGCAGCGGCCGGCCGCCCTTGGCCTCGATCGCGTCGCACAACGCGTGCACGAACGCCGTGTTCCCGGCCACGTGGTGCGCGCGGTAGTAGAGCACCGCGACCGTGGGGCCTTCTCCCGCGGGCTCGCGCTCCAGCAGACCCCACGTGGGCGTGGCCGCGGGCGCCGCGAAGCCGTGGCCGGTCAGCAGCACCGTGTCCGACAGGAACTTGTGCAGCTCCGCCAGGTTCGCCGGACCGCCGTGCGCGAGGTAGAGGTGTGCTTCGGCGCACACACCGCCGGGCACCGTCGACAGCTCCATCAGCGCCGCGTCCGGCTGCTGCTCGCCGCCGAGCACCACCACGGGCAGGCCGCTCGCGAGCAGCCAGTCGAGGCCCTCCTCCCACATCCGGCGCCCGCCGAGGATGCGCACGACCACCAGGTCCACGTCCCGGGTGAGCGCGGGGAGGTCGTCGGCCGTGGTGCGCGCCGGGTTGCCGAGCCGGAACTCGGCACCGCTCGCACGGGCCGACAGCAGGTCGGTGTCGGAGGTCGACAGCAGCAGGATCACGCAGGCTCCATCCCTCGTGGGGTCCTCGCCCCAGGTTGCGGGTGACTGGCGAAGCGGAGTTCCTGACTCCCAGCGGTGTTCGCTGGTCACAGTGGCGGGACCGCGCCGGATTCACACCGGCTTCCTCCTGTGCTTCGTCGTTCGGGCTCACCCTAACCGGCGGGTTACAGTCCGACCTATGCCCAGTGGGATTTATCGGGATCACGCGGACGCCTGCCCCGGCGCCGTCGAGCTGCACCAGGCGGCCGACGGCGGGCTCGCGCGCATCCGGGTCCCCGGCGGCACCCTCTCCGCAGCTCAGTGGGACGTCGTGCGGACCGCGGCCGGTGAGCTGGGCAACGGCTCCGTGGAGCTGACCTCGCGGGCGAACCTCCAGATCAGGGGCCTCGCGGACGGCGTGGAGCTGGGTGCGCGGCTGCGTGCCGCTGGCCTGCTGCCGTCGCTGACCCACGAGCGCATCCGCAACGTCATCGCCGCGCCGCTGGAGGACAACCAGGCGCTGGTCGACGCGCTGGACGCCGCCCTGTGCGCCGATCCGCTGCTGGCCGGTCTGCCGGGGCGTTTCCTGGTCACCGTCGGGGCTTCGGTGAGCGGGCTGGGTGGCGACTTCGGCCTGGTCGGCGACGTTCTGCTGCTCGCGGGAACCGATGTGGGCGTGCGCGTCCAGGACCCGGTCGACGCCGTCGTGACCGCGGCCCGGCTCTTCCAGCGGATGCGCGGCACGGCCTGGCGCCTGTCCGAAGTGGACGACGGTGTGCGGAAGATCACCGCCCACTTCGGCGCCTCGGCCACCGAGCGCATCACCCCAGGTGTGACGCCGGTCGCACCTTCCGCCGTGACACCCGGTGTCCCGCTGGGCCGGCTGGACGCGACCCAGCTCCCCGGCGTCGCGCTCCGGCTCACCCCGTGGCGCAGCGTGGTCGTGCCCGCTGGGACCGACGTCTCCGGGCTGATCACCGACCCCGCCTCGCCGTGGCACGGCGTCAGCGCCTGCACCGGCCGTCCCGGTTGCGCCAAGTCGCTCTCCGACGTGCGCGCCGACGCGCGCGCCTGGCTGGGAACCCCGCACAGCCGCCCGGTGCACTGGTCTGGCTGTGCACGCCGCTGCGGTCGTCCCGCCGGCGATGTGATCGAGTTCGTCGCGACCGGCGACGGCTATGAGGAGATCCGGTGACGGAGTACATCAAGGACGGCGCGGAGATCTACCGCCAGTCCTTCGCCACCATTCGCGCGGAGTCGGACCTCACCAGGTTCCCCGACGACGTCGCGAAAGTCGTGGTCCGCATGATCCACGCGTGCGGCATGACGGACTTGCCCGACGACATAGCTTTCTCCCCCGGAGTGGTCCGCAGCGCGCGTGAGGCGTTGCGCAACGGTGCCCCGATCCTCTGCGACGCCAACATGGTCGCGTCCGGGGTGACCCGTCGTCGGCTGCCCGCGGACAACGAGGTCCTGTGCCACCTCCAGGACCCGCGCACGCCGGAGCTGGCCGCGCGGATCGGCAACACCCGCAGCGCCGCCGCCCTGGAGCTGCTCGCGGACCGCTTCGAGGGCGCGGTGGTCGCCATCGGCAACGCCCCCACCGCGTTGTTCCACCTGATCGACCTGATCGGGCGGGGAGCCCCGCGACCGGCCGCCGTGCTCGGCATCCCGGTCGGGTTCATCGGCGCGGCGGAGTCGAAGGAAGCCTTGGCCGCAACGGATCTGGAGCACCTCGTGGTGCGCGGCCGGCGCGGCGGCAGCGCCATGACGGCGGCGGCCATCAACGCGATCGCTAGTGAGGAAGAATGACGGGCAAGCTCTACGGCGTCGGCCTGGGTCCCGGTGACCCGGAACTCGTGACGGTCAAGGCCGCGCGCCTCATCTCCGAAGCCGACGTGGTCGCGTTCCACAGCGCCCGGCACGGCCGCAGCGTCGCGAGGACCATCGCGGAGCCGTACCTGCGCGAGGGCCAGCTCGTCGAACAGCTCGTCTACCCGGTGACCACCGAGGACACCGACGACTACCAGGGCGAGATCGACGCGTTCTACGAGCAGGCCGCCGCCCGGCTGGCCGCGCACCTCGACGCCGGTCGCGACGTCGTGGTGCTGGCCGCGGGCGACCCGTTCTTCTACGGCTCCTACATGCACATGCACAAGCGGCTCGCCCACCGCTACGAGTGGGAGGTCGTGCCCGGCGTGACGTCGGTCAGCGGCGCCAGCGCGGTCCTCGGCACACCGCTCGTGGAACGCGACGAGGTCCTCACCGTCCTGCCCGGCACCCTGCCGCCCGCCGAGCTCGCGGCCCGCCTCGCCGACACCGACTCGGCCGCGATCCTGAAGCTGGGCCGCACGTTCGGCAACGTCAGGCAGGCGCTGGAGGACTCCGGCCGGCTCGACGGCGCCTGGTACGTCGAGCGCGCCACGACGGGCCGCCAGAAGACGTCGCGGCTGGCCGACGTCGACCCCGGCTCGGTCCCGTACTTCTCGATCGCGCTGCTGCCGAGCGGCTCCAAGCCGGCACCGCGCAAGGGCGAGGTCGTGGTGGTCGGTCTCGGGCCGGGCTCGCGCGACTGGCTCACGCCACAGGCCCGCCAGGAGCTGGAGGCCGCCGACGAGCTGGTCGGCTACTCGACCTACCTCGACCGCGTCCCGCTGCGCCCCGGTCAGAACCGGCACTCCTCGCACAACCAGGTCGAGTCGGAACGTGCCGCGTTCGCCCTGGACCTCGCCCGCCGCGGCGCGCGGGTGGCCGTCGTGTCCTCCGGCGACCCCGGGGTGTTCGCGATGGCCACGGCGGTCCTGGAGGTCGCCGCGGAGACCCCGGACGTGCCGGTGCGGATCGTTCCCGGCGTCACGGCCGCGAACGCCGTGGCCGCCAAGGCCGGTGCGCCGCTGGGCCACGACTACGCGGTGATCTCGCTGAGCGACCGCCTCAAGCCGTGGGACGTCATCGCCGAACGCCTGGCCGCCACCGCCAAGGCCGACCTGGTGATCGCGATCTACAACCCGGCGTCGAAGGCCCGCACGCACCAGGTCGCGGACATGCGCGACGTGCTGCTCCGGCACCGTTCCCCGGAGACGCCGGTCGTGGTCGGACGCGACGTCGGCGGCCCGGAGGAGGAGATCCGCGTGCTGACGCTCGGCGACCTCGACCCGGCCACGATCGACATGCGCTGCCTGCTGATCATCGGCTCGTCCCAGACCGTGGTGACCCCCCGCGGCGTCGTGTTCACACCCCGGCGGTACCCAACCAGCTGACGGCTTCCTCCACCGTTGCCACCACGTCCGCGGGTGGCAGCGGTGGCCGCCGCACGACCACGACCGGAATCCCCAGCCGCCGGGCGGCTTCGAGCTTGGCGGAGGTCATCTCCCCACCGCTGTCCTTGGTCACCAGCACGTCGATCGACCGCGAGCGCATCAGTTCCAGCTCACCGTCCACGGTGAACGGCCCGCGCGAGAGCAGCACCTCGATGTGTTGCGGCAGCGGCGGTTCCGGCGGCTCGACCATCCGCGCCAGGAACCACTGCGGGCACCCGGCGAACTCCGCGAGGTCCTGCCGCCCGGTCGTCAGGAACACGCGCGAACCGGGCAGCTCCCGCGCCGCCCGGGCGACGCTGTCCACCCAGTGCCAGCCGGGCTGCGGCGGGAACCCCGGACGCCGCAGGACCAGGAACGGCACGCCGGCGCGACCGCACGCCTCGAAGGCGTTGGCGGTGATCTGCCGTGCGAACGGGTGCGTGGCGTCGACCACGGCGCGGACGTCGTGGTCGCGCAACCACCGCACGAGGCCGTCCACCCCGCCGAACCCGCCGATCCGGACCTCGCCGACCGGCAGGGCCGGGTCGCTCACCCGACCGGCCAGGGAGGAGACGACCGGCCGCGGCGCCAGCCGGCGGGCCAGCTCCCTCGCCTCCCCGGTTCCGCCGAGGAGCAGGATCATCGGACGCGCGTCGGCGAGTACAGGTGGCTGTCGGGGAACTGCGTGGCCCCCAGCACCCGGCCGACGACGATCACCGCGGTCCGCTTGATCCCGGCCGCCTCGACCTGCGCGGCGATGTCGTCCAGCGTTCCGCGCAGCACGACCTCGTCCGGGCGGGAGGCGTACGCGACCACCGCCACGGGGCAGTCGGCGCCGTAGTTCGGGAGCAGCTCCGCGACCACGTCCGCGATCCGCTGCACGGCCAGGTGCAGCACGAGCGTGGCGTGGCTGCGGCCCAGCGTGTCCAGGTCCTCGCCGGGGGGCATCGGCGTGGCGCGCTGCGACGTGCGCGTGAGGATCACCGTCTGCCCCACGCCCGGCACGGTCAGCTCGCGCTGCAACGACGCCGCCGCGGCCGCGAAGGCGGGCACGCCGGGCGTCACGTCGTAGGCGATCCCGAGCGCGTCGAGCCGGCGCATCTGCTCGGCCATCGCGCTGAACACCGCCGGGTCCCCCGAGTGCAACCGGGCCACGTCCAGCCCCTGCTCCGAGGCCACGACCAGCTCCGCCACGATCTCGTCCAGCGTCAGGGACGCCGTGTCGACCTTGCGCGCGCCGTCCGGGCAGAAGGCCAGCAGCTCCACGGGCACCAGCGCGCCCGCGTACAGGCACACGGGCGAGGACGCGATCAGGTCCCGTCCCCGCACCGTGATCAGGTCGGCGGCGCCGGGCCCCGCGCCGATGAAGTGCACGGTCACCTGGTCACGCTCCACGTCGTCACGGGCATGTGCGGCCGCCAGCCGGTGAACCCGCCGACCGCCGAGCCCCGGTTGACCGCGATCCGCACCAGGTCGCCGCCGAGGCGGGCGTACCACTGCGCCACCACGGCCTCGGACTCGAGCGTCACGGCGTTCACCACGAGCCGCCCGCCGGACGCCAGCGCGTCCCAGCACGCCTGCACCACGCCCGGCACCGTGAGCCCGCCGCCGATGAAGATCGCGTCGGGCTTCTCCAGCCCCTCCAGCGCCTCCGGCGCACGTCCGATGTGGACCTCGACGCCGGGCACCCCCAGCGCGGCGGCGTTGCGCACGATCCGTTCCGCGCGTTCGGCCGACTGCTCCACGGCGATGGCCCGGCACGTCGGGTGCGTCCGCGCCCACTCGATCGCGATCGAGCCCGACCCGGCTCCGACGTCCCACAGCACCTGCCCGGGCAGCGGTGCCAACCTCGACAGCGAAATCGCCCGCACCTCACGCTTCGTCAGCTGGCCATCGGTCTCGTAGGCGTCGTCCGGCAGTCCTGGCACGCGAGAATACGCATCTCCGGCGTATTCCACGGCGATGACGCACAGCGGGTCCGCGGTCTCCCCCGCCCACCGGTACACCTTCTCCGCGGGCCCGCCGAGCTGCTCCAGCACGGTCACCGGTCCGGCGATTCCGGCCACCACGGCCGGGTCGCCGCCCAGGACGAGCACGCGCCGGCCCGGCGTGAGCGCCGGGCGCAGCAGGTCGGCTGACCGCCCCACCAGCGACACGACCTCGACCTCGTTCAGCGCCCAGCCGAGCCGCGCACACGCCAGCGACACCGACGAGGGGTGCGGAACGACCGTCACCCGCGGCCCGAGCAGGCGGACCAGCGTCGTGCCGATGCCGTGGAACATCGGGTCGCCGGAGGCGAGCACGCACACGTCGCGGTACTTCTCGAACAGCGCGGGCAACGCCGGTACCAGCGGCGACGGCCACGCGACCCGTTCGAAGTCCCCCGGCACCAGGTCGAGCTGCCGCTGCGAGCCCATCAGCACCTTCGCGCCCTCGACCGCGTGGCGCGCGGCCGGCGACAGCCCGTCCCACCCGTCGGCGCCGATGCCGACGACAACGACGTCAGACGGTTCCGGTGACACGCCGCACCTGGATCTCGATCACCACTCGGTTCGAGTTCACCCGAGGCTGCCGGTACCGCAGCGCGTAGCGCCGCTCGGCCTCCCGCACGGACTCGGCGTCCTCGCGCACGACGGCGGGCCCCTCCAGCGCCGACCACCGCCGACCGTCCACCTGGCACACCGTCGCGTAGCCGGCCTTGCGCGCGTGCTTGACCTTCCACGACGCGCCGTCGGTGATGACCCGCGCGATCCCGGCCTCGAGGTCGAGCGTGACACCCACGGGCACCACGTGCGGCGTGCCGTCCGGACGCACGGTGGACAACGTGCACAGGTGCCGTTCGGCCCAGAACTCGGCGAACTCGGCGCCACGCTCGATCGACATGGCACGCATCATGCAATGCGGGACCCGGGAAACGAAATCGGGCCCGCCGGCGTGCACCGGCGGGCCCTCGATCGCTGTGCTACGGGTAGCTGACGACGTTCACCGGCACGGTGCCCGGCGGCGTCACCCCACCCACGTTGTTCACGACGTGGGTGATCGTGCCCTGGTAGTTGAGCGACACGGTCAGCAGGTTGTGCAGCCGCACCCCGGACCGGTTCGGCACCTCGAACGCGTTCTCGGCCCGCACCGACGGGTTGACGTTGAAGAAGCAGTAGCTGCCGAGCCCCCACGCCTCGTGCGTGGAGACGTTGTCGCCGACCTTGTAGGCCGCGTACCCGGCCTGGCCGTTCGGCCTGTTCCAGACCGCCTGGTTCGGCACGTCGTACGGCATCTCGTTCTGGAAGAAGATGGTCCGCCCGCGCTCGCCGTTCCAGATCACCTGGTACTTCTGGTAGTGCTCGACGAACAGGCCGGTGGCCAGCACGTCGTTGCCGTTCACGACGAGACCGGTGTCACCGATCGCCTCGTCCCAGCCCCAGGTCCCGGCGTTGCCGTGGTCGGCGCGCCAGATCCAGGTGTGGTCGATGATCGTGTTGTGGCTGTTGACGACCAGGCTGTTGGTCGCCTTGCCCGCGATCGCCCCGCCGACGCGGAAGAACACGTCCTGCAACGTGGTCGGGTTCGCCGCGTGCGAGGCCGACGAACCGGCCGGTCCGACGGTCAGCAGCGACGGCGACAGCGTCGTGCCGGCGTCGAACAGCACGCCCTTGATCCGCACGCCGTCGACGTCGGCGACCTGCATGGCCGTCACGCCGTTCTGCGGCACGATCGTCGCGTAGCCGATGCCCAGCACGACGGTGCCGGGCCGCGTGACGTTGATCGTCTGGTTGACGTTGTAGATGCCGGGCGTGAAGAACAGGTTGCACCCGGACGCCAGCGCCGCGTTGATCGTCGAGGCGGTGTCGCCGGACTTCACGACGTAGAACTGGCTCATCGGCAGCGAGGTGCCGGGCGTGCCGCCGTTGACCCACGAGGCGCCGGAGGCGTTGGTGCGCAACGAGGGCAGGAACACCCGGTAGGAGCCGTTCTCGAAGTAGAGGTACGGCACGTCGCGCGAGATCGGCGTGGTCGCCAGGTTGGTCGACGGCGGGTTCGGGAACGTCGTCGCCGGAGCGCCGGGCGTTCCGGAGAACACCATGTTCCACACGCCGCCGTTCCAGCCGCCGCTGTAGTTGGAGTCGCGCGTGTACCACTGCTGCTGCGAGACCGAGGCGGTCTGGCCGGAGACGCGGGTGTCGGCCGTGTAGCCGCCGCTCGCGAAGCCGTACGACGCCGGGTACAGCGCCAGGTTGCCGCGGATGTCCATGCGGCGGAACGGCGCGGCCTGCGCGACGGCCCAGCGGTTGGTGCCGTTGCTCGGGTTGACCGCCATGTTCTCGGCCGAGCGCCAGAAGTTCTGCAGCGCCACGCCCTTGTCGGACTCGTTGAACGCGTCCACGGTGATGTCACCGTTGATCACGACGTCACCGGGGTTGCGCCCCAGGCCAGCGACGGACGTGTAGAAGCCGACGTTGTCGTGGACGTTGTAGGTGCCCGGCTTGAACAGGTGCGCCACCCGGCGCGGCGCCATCTGCGCCGTGAGGGTGTCCTTCTGCATGTTGAAGTCCGCGTCGAGCTGCGTCTGGATGCTCGCGGCGGACATGCTCGGGTCGAAGACGCGCGTGTTCGGGCCGAAGTCCGGGTTGTTCGACTGGACGCAGCCCTGCTGCGCGCCGATCGTGTAGGTGGCGCTCGCGACCGCGGAGTTCGCGAGGCCCGCCTTGACGGCGATGGCGTTCACGGTCCGGCTGCTGGTCACGGAGATCGGCCCGCTGTAGACCGGCGACGACGCGGTGGGCGTCGAACCGTCCACTGTGTACCGGATCGTGGCGCCCGAGGTGCCGGTCGAGATCGTCACGGTCTGCGCGGACGTGTACGCGCCGCCCGGCGGGCTGAAGGTCGGCGTCGCGACCGGGGCCTGCGTGCTCCCGTGCGTGTAGGTGAAGTGGGGGCTGCCGTACTGCGGCCCACCCTTCTCGTAGGTGAACCAGTACTCGATCTGCGTGCCGGACGACAACGACCCGACGGTCTTCTGCCAGGTCCCGGCGTTGTTCGTCATCCGGAAGTTCTGTTGGTTCGCACCGGAGATCAGGTAGTGCACGTCGACGTACAGGGCAGGGGTCGTCGGCGTGAAGTTGATCCGTGCCTGAGTGGCGTCCAGCGCCGTCACGTTCTGCGTGTAGTCCTCGGCCGCGACGGCGGCGGAGGACGACGCGAATGACGACAGGGCAATCGCTGCGGCTGCCGTAACGGCCAGCCATCTCATCCTTGAGAGCGCTCTCACACCTGGCACGGTAAGCGGCCGATGCACTTTTGAGGAAGAGGCAAGTTCAGGGAAAGAACGGCGGCTCCACCGGCCCGCGAACCCCGAGCCACACCGTTTTCACCCGAACGAGCAGATTCATGGAGTGGCTGCAAGTCATAGCGTCGATGCATGACTCCATCCACCGCGTACAGCCGGGACCTGGGCGATGAGCTCCGCAGACTGCGGGACACCTGCACCGGTTTGAGCGGCACCAAGCTCGCCGAGAAGCTCGGCTGGGACCCGAGCAAGGTCTCCACCATCGAGCACGGCAAGGCGCGCGCCAGCGAGATCGACCTCGTCCAGTACCTGTCGATGTGCGGTAAGGACATCGACTTCATCGTGGAGTTCAAGCGCCGCTACCAGTACGCGTTCGACGAGTACCGGGTGCAGGTGTCGGGCAACCTCCGCACGATGGCGATGGCCGAGTCGACCGCCAGGACGATCACCAGCTACGACGTGCTGGCCGTGCCGGGACTCCTGCAGTCACCGGAGTACGCCGACGGCATCTACCGGATGACCGGCCTGGTGGCGGAGGATCGCATCCCGGACCTCGTCCGGTACCGGACCGAACGTCAGACGATTCTGCAACGACACGATCGGCCGACTTGCTTGTTCTTCGTCCATGAGCACGCGTTGCAGCTCCAGGTCGGCGACGGCGAGGTCATGGAGGACCAGTACGCGCGCCTGCTGTTCAACACGCACACGATCCGGATCGTCCCGAAGGACGCGCCCATCGTCGCCTCCGGTTTCGTGCTCTGGGAATTCGCCAAGGTACGACCGCTCGTCTTCAGCGAAACCAATCTGGCCAACGTCTTCGTGGAGGATCCGGGCGCCATCGCACGCACAAGGCTCTTCTTCGGCCGTCTGGATGAAGTCGCCTTGAGTGCTGATCAATCGCGGAGCATGCTGGCGGAGTACGTCAGCCGACCGCGAGAGGACCTCCATGACCCAGAACCGCACTTGGCGTAAGAGCAGTTACAGCGGCGGAGCGGAGGACGGCAACTGCGTCGAGGTGTCGCTCACCCACGACGCCCTCATCAGGGACTCGAAGAACGCGAGCGGCGACGTCCTCGCGTTCTCCACCCCTGCCTGGACCGCGCTGATCAGATTCCTCGGTTCTCGTTGAAACCGGAGCATGTCGGCCGACTGCGAGAGGACCTCCATGCCTCAGGACCGCACTTGGCGCAAAAGCAGCTACAGCGGCGGAGCGGAGGACAGCAACTGCGTCGAGGTGTCGCTCACCCACAACGCCCTCATCAGGGACTCGAAGAACGCGAGCGGCGACGTCCTCGCGTTCTCCACCCCCGCCTGGACCGCACTGATCAGGTCCCTCGGTTCTCGTTGAGGTAGTTGTAGATGGTGTAGCGGGTGACCTCCAGGACACCCGCCAGGTGGTCGACGGAGTCGCGGATCAGGAAGAAGCCCGCCTCGTCCAGCACCCGCACGACCTGCGACTTGTGCACCTTCTTCATCAGCTCGACGGGCACGCCCACGTCGGCGATCGCCTTCTCGACGAGCACGCGCTGGAGCGTGTCCACGTCCTGCGGGAACGACTCGACCGGCCCGGACGCCTCGTGCGCCGCCAGCTTGTTGACGCACAGGCAGCCCACGGCCACACCGGAGGCGTCCCGCACGAACGTCGTCGACGACCAGATCGCCCGCCCGTCCGGCGCGTACGTCTCGTAGCCAGGCATGTCCGTGGTCGTGCCGCGCCGGACCAGGCCCAGCAGCAGGTCGGTCATCGGCCCGCCCACCTGCCGGCCGGTGAGCGACCCGGCGATGGCGATGATCGAGTTCGGCAGCCGCGCGAGGTCGTGCACGACGACCTCGGTGTCCGGTCCCAGTGCCGAGGCGAGGCTGTCGACCGTCGGCACCAGCGCCGACAACGCCGGCGGCACCGGCGCGGTGGCCGAGGTCGACAACGACTTCAGGGCGGCCCTGACCCGTTCCAGGGTCCCGTGCGTGGTGGTGGCGTGCGGCGAGAGCCGGACGTGCTCCGGCCGGACCGTCGCGGTGACGCCGAAGGCGTTGAGCGCCTCCCCCACCACGGGCGCGGCCTCGGGCATCGTGAACGCGAGGATCCCCGCGCGGCGGTCGCGGGCGGACACGACCTGGCCGCCGCAGGACAGCACGATCTCCTCCAGCTCCGCCACGACCTCGCCGACCGCGGCGTCGAGCTCGGCGACCCCGGCGAGCTCGACCAGCTCCAGCGCCTCGGCGAAGGCGCCGGACACCACGGGTGAGAGGTTCGTGATGTTCCAGGAGGCGGCGTCGGGCGAGGCGGTGTGCACGGAGTTGTCGAACAGTCCCGCGTCGACCGCGCCGGTCCAGCCGGACAGCACGGGCGAGAGCCGTTCCAGCGCGCGGTCCGACAGCACCGCGAAACCGGTGCTCCACCCGGCCCGCAGCCACTTCTGGCCGCCGACGACGAGCACGTCGGCGACCTCCCACGGCTCGTCGACGACACCGAAGCCCTGGATGCCGTCCACGACCAGCAGCCGGTCGCCCACGGCCTCGCGCAACGCCGCCAGGTCGGCGCGGTAGCCGGTGCGGAAGTCCACGGCGGACACCGACAGCGCGGACACCTCGCCGGTCAGCCGGCTCGCGACGGCGGCGGGCGTCACGGGGCCGTCGAGGACCACCGACGGCAACCCCGCCCGCACCCACGGGTAGGTGTTGGACGGGAACTCCGCCGCCGAGTACATGACCGTGCCGGACAACCCGAAGGCCGCCTGGAACAGGCCGATCGACGTGTTCGGCACCAGCGCCACGTGGTCGGTGTCGGACCGGCACAACCGCGCGACGGCGGCCTTCACCCGCTGCTCCTCGCGCATCAGCGTGTCCACTGTGGAAGGACCGGCGAGCGAGGCCTGTTCCATCAACCGGGACGTCGCCGCCACCACCGGGACGGAGGGCGGGCCGAAGCGGGCGAAGTCGAGATACCCCTCCGGTTCGCGGAACTGGGCGAGGTACGAGGCGTCGATCAAGTCAGAGCACCTTTGCGAGGAACTGTTGCGTCCGTGGCTGCTGCGGGTTGTCCAGCACGTCGGCCGGGGTGCCGGTCTCCACCACGGCGCCGTCGACGAGGAAGGCCACCCGGTCGGCGACCGAGCGGGCGAAGCCGATCTCGTGCGTGACCACGATCATCGTCATGCCGTCGCGGGCCAGCGAGGTCATCACGTCGAGCACCTCGCCGACCAGCTCCGGGTCCAGCGCGGACGTGGGCTCGTCGAACAGCATCAGCTTGGGCTTCATCGCCAGTGCCCGCGCGATGGCGACGCGTTGCTGCTGACCGCCCGAGAGCTGCCCGGGGTAGGCGCCCGCCTTCTCGGCGAGCCCCACCCGTTCCAGCAGGGCCACCGCTTCCGCGCGCACCTCCGCGCGGCCTCGGCCGAGCACCTGGACCGGGCCCTCCATGACGTTCTCCAGCGCCGTGCGGTGCGGGAACAGGTTGAACCGCTGGAACACCATGCCGACGTCGCGGCGCTGGTGGGCGGCCTCGCGCTCGCGCAGCTCGTAGAGCTTCCCGCCGGCCGAGCGGAACCCGACCGGCACGCCGTCGACCCAGATCCGGCCGGCGTCGATCGTCTCCAGGTGGTTGACGCACCGCAGGAACGTCGACTTGCCCGCGCCCGACGGGCCGAGCAGGCACACGACCTCGCCGCGCTCGACCTCCAGGTCGATGCCCTTGAGCACCTCGGTGTGGCCGAACGACTTGCGGACACCGATCGCCTCAACGAGGGCCATAAGCACGCTCCAGGTAGTGCTGCCCGATCGACGCGAGGGAGACCATCACGAGGTACCAGGCCGCGGCGGCGAACAGGGTTTCCATGATCTCCAGGTTGCGCGACGAGATGTTGTTCGCGGCGTGGATGAGCTCCAGGAAGGCGATCACCGACGCCATCGAGGTGCCCTTGATCATGTTGATGAAGTTGTTGCCGGTCGGCGGGATGATCACGCGCATCGCCTGCGGCAGCACGACCCTGCGCAACGTGGTCATCGGCGTCATGCCGATCGACTTGGCCGCCTCGGTCTGGCCGGAGTCGACGCTGCTCAGGCCCGCGCGGACGATCTCGGCCATGTAGGCGCTCTCGTTGAGCCCCAGGCCCAGCAGCGCCGCCACGAACGCGGTCATGACCACGTTCGTGGGCACGGAGAACAACATCGGGATGGTGATGTTCTGGAACACCAGCGCGAGGTTGAACCAGATCAGGATCTGCAGCAGGACCGGCAGGCCGCGGAAGAGCCAGATGTAGCCGACGGCGAACCACCGCGCGACGGGGTTCGCCGACAGCCTCATCAGCGCGATCACGACACCGAGCACGATCGCGCCGCCCTGCGCGGCGACGGCGAGCACGATGGTGTTGACAACGCCTTCGAGCATCGCGGGGTGCGTGAAGAACCCCGGCACGTCCTCCCACTGGATCCGCGCCTCGGCCATCGCCCAGCCGATGCCCGCGATGACCAGCAGGATCACCGCACCGCTGACCCACCGCCAGGGGTGGCGCAGCGGCACGACGACGAGCTCGGAGGGCCGTACGCCCTCGGCGGTGCGGAGATCACTTGCCATTGATCGCGGCCTTGGTGATCGCACCCTGCTTGATGTCCCAGACGGTGAGGATCTTGTCGTAGGTGCCGTCGTCGATCAGCGACTGGAGGGCGGCCCTGATCGCCTCCGACAGCTTGGTGTTCTGCTTGTTCACGCCGATGCCGTACGGGCCGCCGTTGATCGGCGGGAGCGGCACGACCTCGAAGTACTGGCCGTCACCGGCGGTCTTCGAGACGTAGACGGCGGTCGGCAGGTCGTTGAGGATCGCGGCGACGCGGCCGGTGCGCAGCTGGTTCTGGTTGCCGGTGTCGCTGTCGGTGACGCTGAGCTGGACCTCGGGCTTGCCCGCGGCCTTGCACTTCTCGCTCTGCTCCTTGGCGAACTGCTCCTGCGAGCTGCCGAGGTTGACCGCGATGCCCTTGCCGCACAGGTCGTCGACGGACTTGACGCCCTGCGGGTTGCCCTTCTGCACCATGATCGTGATGCCGGAGGTGAAGTAGTCGACGAAGTCGATCTTCTGCTGGCGCTCGGCGGTGTCGTTCATGGCGGCCATCGTCACGTCGACGCGGCCGGTCTCGAGGCTGGTGATCAGCGAGCTGAACGCCATGTCGCTGTGCTCGGCGGTGAGCCCGAGCTTCGCGGAGATCGCCTTGATCAGGTCGACCTCGGACCCGAGCGGCGTCTTGCCGTCCTGGTCGTAGAAGTTGTTCGGCGGGTTCTGGATGTTCGACCCGACCCGCAGCTTGCCGGCCGAGGCGATCTCGGGCGGCAGCATCGCGGCGAGCTTGTCGTCCTTCTTGACCGAGCCCAGGTCGGACGACGGAGGCGTGGACGTCTGCGTGGTGTCAGACGTGGACCCGCAGGCGGCGAGCCCCAGTACGAGCAGCGAGGTCACGAGCAGGCGCGGCTTCATGGCGGGGACCGTACAACGTCGAGTTGAAGACGTCCACAAAAAGTTGAAGACAGGCGTGACCGGAGGCACTCGGGGAATTCCACCGGTACCCGCTCCGTTGGAGGGGGAGAACCGGCAAACGAGGAGGACCACATGGCGACGGTCGAGCTGACCACAGAGAACTTCGACGACGTGGTCGGTGGTTCCGGCATCGTTCTGGTCGACTTCTGGGCCGAGTGGTGCGGTCCGTGCCGCGCGTTCGGGCCCACCTACGAGGCAGCGTCGGACAAGAACGAGGACATCGTGTTCGGCAAGGTCGACACGGAGGCGCAGCAGCAGCTCGCGGCCGCGTTCGACATCCGCTCCATCCCGACGCTGATGATCGTGCGCGAGGGCGTCGTGCTGTTCTCGCAGCCGGGCGCGCTGCCGGCGAACGCGCTGGACGACCTCATCGACCAGGCGCGCAAGGTGGACATGGAAGAGGTCCACGCGAAGGTCAAGGAAGCCCAGCAGGGCTGATTGGCCAAACCCGGCTGTGGGTACCTGACGTGCATGAACACCGACACGTCGACCGCACAGCTGGTGAACCAGCTGTCCGAGCAGGTGAGCAGGCTCGCGCGCGATGAGATCCGTCTCGCCGTCGCCGAGCTGAAGGACAAGGGCAAGCACGCCGGTGTCGGCGCCGGACTGTTCGGCGTGGCCGGCGTGTTCGCGTGGTGGGGCGGGCTCAGCGTCGTCGCGGGCCTGATCCTGCTGCTGGCTCTCGTAGTACCGCCGTGGGCGGCCGCACTGATCGTCGCGGCCGCCCTTCTGCTGTTCGCGGGCATCTTCGCGCTCGTGGGCAAGGGGCAGGTCAAGCAGGCCGCGCCCCCGGTGCCCCGGCAGGCGATGGACAACGTCCAGCGGGACATCGCCACGATCAAGGAGAGTGCGCACCGATGACCGACCCGAAGGAACAGCTCCAGCGCGACGTCGAGCGCACCCGCCGCGAGCTGGGTGAGACCGTGGAGGCGCTGGCGCACAAGGTGGACGTGCCCGGCCGGGTGAAGGAGCAGGCGCACGAGACGGTCGTGCGGATGACCGCCGCGACCAACCAGGCGATCGACTCCCTGCCCGACCCCGTGGCGGAGCAGGTCGAGAAGGCCCGCCGGCACCCCGCGGCCATCGCGGCCGTGCTGATCACGCTCGTCCTCGTGATCTGGAAGCTCACCAGGAGGAACGGATGAAGTTGCTGTACCGCCCGCTGGGCATGCTGGTCGGAGCGCTGGGAGGCTACCTCGCCACCGCGATCTTCGGGCAGATCTGGAAGCTCGTGGCGGGCGACAAGGAAGCGCCCAGCGCCACCATGCGCAACCGCGCCTGGAGCGAGGTGCTGCTGGCGGCGGCGTTGCAGGGCGCCATCTTCGGCCTCGTGAAGGCCGCGATCGACCGCGGCGGCGCCAAGGGCTTCCAGAAGCTGACCGGCGAATGGCCCGGCGACGAGGAAGACTGACCGCCGTGCCCGGATGGCGTGCGAGCTGAACCTGCGGGCGCTTGAAGCCTCAACTACCCTGCTGACATGCCACAGCCAGAGGGTGAAGAGCTCGCCGCCATCCGGGCCAAGCGCGACGAACTGCGCGAACAGTACGTGAAGCCGCTCGCCGAGCGCGGCGGCTCGCCGACGCGAGGCGTCCACCACATCGCGCTGATCTGCAAGGACGTCGAGGAGACGATCAAGTTCTACCAGGAGTTCCTCGGCTTCCCCCTGGTGGAGCTCGTCGAGAACCGCGACTACCGCGGCTCCAGCCACTTCTTCTTCGACCTCGGCAGCAAGAACCTGCTGGGGTTCTTCGACTTCCCCGGCCACGACCACCCGCCGTTCTCCGAGACGATCGGGGCGGTGCAGCACCTCGCGCTGTCCACCTCCCCCGAGCGGTTCGACGAGATCAAGGCCAAGCTGGACGCCGCCGGGATCGAGTACCTGGGCCCCGACCGGGGCGTCGAGGACAGCCTGTACATCCGCGACCCCAACGGTGTAGGGATTGAGTTCTACCGGGAAGAGCTCGGCGAGTTCGAAGGCACGACCCTGATCAAGTGAGAACGGAGTCGCAGTGGCGCAAGAGGTCAAGGGCGTCGTCGCCCGGGGCAGAGGTCTCCCCGTCGAGCTGACCTCGGTGCTGGTGCCCGATCCCGGTCCCGGCGAGGCCGTCGTTCAGGTCCAGGCGTGCGGGGTCTGCCACACCGACCTGCACTACCGCGAGGGCGGCATCAACGACGAGTTCCCGTTCCTGCTGGGCCACGAGGCCGCGGGTGTCGTGGAGTCCGTCGGCGAGGGCGTCACCGACGTGGAGCCCGGCGACTTCGTCGTGCTGAACTGGCGCGCCGTCTGCGGCACGTGCCGGGCGTGCCGGCGCGGCAAGCCGTGGTACTGCTTCTCGACGTTCAACGCCTCCCAGCCGATGACGCTGGCGGACGGCACGAAGCTCTCACCCGCGCTGGGCATCGGCGCGTTCGCGGAGAAGACGCTCGTCCACTCAGGACAGTGCACGAAGGTCGACCCGTCGGCCCGCGCGGCCGCGGTCGGCCTGCTGGGCTGCGGTGTCATGGCCGGCGTGGGCGCCGCCGTGAACACCGGTGGCGTGACGCGCGGCGACTCCGTGGCCGTGATCGGCTGCGGCGGCGTCGGTGACGGCGCGATCGCGGGCGCCCGCCTCGCCGGTGCCGCGAAGATCATCGCCGTGGACACCGACGCGAAGAAGCTGGAGTGGGCCAAGGGCTTCGGCGCCACCCACACCGTCAACGCCCGCGAGGTCGACGACGTGGTCACCGAGATCCAGCGGCTCACCGACTCGTTCGGCGCGGACGTGGTGATCGACGCGGTGGGCCGCCCCGAGACGTGGAAGCAGGCCTTCTACGCCCGCGACCTCGCCGGAACCGTTGTGCTGGTGGGCGTCCCGACGCCGGACATGCGGCTGGACCTGCCGCTGATCGACTTCTTCTCGCGCGGCGGCTCGCTCAAGTCCTCGTGGTACGGCGACTGCCTGCCCTCGCGCGACTTCCCGATGCTCGTCGACCTGTACCGGCAGGGCCGCTTCGACCTCGACGCGTTCGTCAGCGAGGAGATCCCGCTGGACGGCGTGGAAGGCGCCTTCGAGAAGATGCACCGCGGCGAGGTGCTGCGCTCGGTGGTGGTCTTCTGATGACCCTGCGAGTCGACCACACCGTCACCTCCGGCACGTTCTCGCTCGACGGCGAGACCTTCGACGTCGACAACAACGTGTGGGTCGTCGGCGACTCGTCCGAGTGCGTCGTGATCGACGCCCCGCACGACGTCGACGCGATCCTGGAGGTCGTGAACGGCCGCCGCGTCGTGGCGATCCTGCTGACCCACGCGCACGACGACCACGTCCGCGTCGCGCCTGACCTGGCCCACGCGACCAACGCGCCCATGGCCCTGCACCAGGACGACCACATCGTGTGGTCGCTGACCCACACCGGCGTGCTCCCGCACCTGGCGCTGGAAGACGGCCAGGTGCTCACCGTCGCCGGCGAGGAGGTCCGGGTGATCCACACGCCGGGCCACTCCCCCGGCGCGGTGTGCTTCCACGTGCCGTCGCTGGGTGCCGTGTTCACCGGCGACACCCTGTTCCAGGGAGGACCGGGCGCGACCGGGCGGTCGTTCTCGGACCGGCCGACGATCGAGAGGTCCATCCGGGAGAAGCTGCTGACGCTGCCCGGCGACACCGTGGTGCACACCGGCCACGGCGCGGACACCACGATCGCCGCCGAGGTGTTCTAGAACCGCGGAGGCCGCTTCTCCAGGAACGCCGACACGCCTTCCGCGTACTCGGCGCTGGAGGCGGCCTCCGCGTACAGCGCCCGCACGGAGTCGTCCTCGTGCCCGCCGTCGACGATCGAGGCGATGATCTTCTTCGCGCCCCGCACGGAGACCTGCGCGCGGCCGGCGATCTGCTCGGACAGCTCCTTCACGCGGGCGTCGAGCGACTCGGCGACCTCGTTCACGAGCCCGATGCGCAACGCGGTCCCGGCGTCGACCAGGTCCGCGGAGAAGAGGATCTGCTTCGCCCACGCCGGTCCCACCGCGTCGACGAGCGCCTTGGTGGAGGTGAAGTTGTAGACGATGCCGAGCTTCGCCGGCGTGATCCCGAACCGCGCGTCGGGCGAGGCCACCCGGATGTCGCAGGCGAGGGCGATCTCGCACCCGCCGCCGACGCAGAACCCGGAGATCGCCGCGATGGTGGGCTTGTCCAGCCGGGCGATGGCGCGTTCCCCGTCGTGCACGGCCTCGCCGTAGCGCGCGGCGCCCTCAGGTCCCCGGCGCAGGGAGGAGAACTCCGCGATGTCGGCGCCGGCGCAGAAGTGCGAGCCGCCGCGGACCACGAGCACCCGAATGCCCTCATCAGCGGCAACACGAGCCATCAACCCCGGCAGCGCCGACCACATCTCGTAGCTCATCGCGTTGCGCTTCGCCGGGCGGTTGATCGTCAACGTGGCGACCGGACCGGTCGCGGACAGCTCCAGGAACTCGCTCACAGGCCGCACGATACCCACCGCCTCGCGGCGCCACGGAGGTCTCGCACGGGTGGGATCGCGGTCACGTCCTTGTAAAGTCGCCCGTGGGAGAGGGGAGGGAACGTGACCGCTGCCGGTATCGGCGCCTCCACCCTGCGCACTTTCGCGGTCCGGTTGCGCACGAGCGCCCCGGTCTCCGCGCGGATCCTCTCCGAGCTCGCGAGCGAGCTGGACCGCGGCGGGCCGGTGGCCGACCTGCTCTGCTCGCACAGCGCCGTGCACAGCCCGTTGTTCGGCGTCCAGGCGCTCGCGGGCGTGCGGCTGCTGATGCTGTCGGGCAAGGCCCCGGAGCTGAGCCAGCGCTTCACCAGCGCGCACGCCGCCGCGATGGCCGGCGAGCCGGACTCGGCCGCGCTGCTCGCCTGGCTAGCGGCACGGCGCGCGATCATCGAGAACGCGGGCGACATCCTGGCGGCGCTGGACCGCACGGTGCAGCAGCACCAGCCGAAGACCGCCGGGTTCCTGCTGCGCGGCCTGACCATGATCGGCGCTCCGCGGGTGCGGCTGCTCGAGCTGGGCGCCTGCGCGGGCCTCAACCTGATCCTCGACCGCTACCGCTGGTTCGGCCTCGGCTGGGAGTGGGGCGACCAGGACTCCCCCGTGCGCCTGGCCGCCACGGGACCGCAGCCGCCGAAGCTGGAGATCGTCGACCGGGCCGGGTGCGACCTGCACCCGCGCGACCCGGCCGACCCGAAGCACGCGATGATCCTGCACTCGTTCATCCCGCCCGAGCACGACGCGCTGCGGTGGGACCTCGACGACGCCATCGAGCTGGCCGCCGAGGTCGGCGTGAAGGTCGACCGCTCCCCCGCCGGGCGGTGGCTGCGCGAGAACCTCGTGCCGCCGGCGGAGCGCGGCGCGTACACCGTGGTCTGGCACAGCTCGTTCTGGCCGTACCTGACCGAGGACGAGCGCAACGAGATCGAGACCACGCTGACCGCGGCGGCGGGGTCGATGCCACTCGCGCGCGTTGCCTACGAGTCGACCGATTTTCGCTCGAGCCCCCGCCTGGTGGTCACCATCTACAGCTAGGTTCCGGCGTCGTGAGAACGATCAGCGCCCCCTGGACGCCGACTACCTCTCGAATCCGCGATCACGGTGGCGCACAACGACTTCTGCTCCTACGTGCCCGCCGGGTCGCCGTACCGCGACGGCGCGGAGACCGTCGACGGCACGCTGCTGCTGACCGACGGCCACCCCGCCGCCCCCGGTGAGGCCCCGTCGAGCGGCAACGACCGCAACGTAGGCCACCGCTTGGTCGACACCTTCGCCGCGGGCGGGATGTGGGCGCCGCAACAACTCCGAGACCTTCGCATCGTTCGCGAACAAGAGCAGCTTCAGCCTCACCGCAACGCCTTCCGCTGAGCCGTTGACCCGCAACGGCTAGCTCTGGGCAGTCGGCCGGACGGCGATCTCGTTCACGTCCACGTCGGCCGGCTGCTCGACCGCGAACGCGACGGCGCGGGCGATCGAGTCCGGGGGAATCGCGATCCGGTCCCGCATGTCCGCGATGCGCGCCCGCACCTCGTCGTTGGTCGACGCCTCGGCGAAGCCGGTGTGCACGAAGCCGGGGTACACGGTGGTGACCCGCAGCGCGGGGCCCGCTTCCTGGCGCAGGCCCTCGCAGATCGCCCGGACGGCGACCTTGGTGCCCGCGTAGACCGCCATGGACGGCACCACGGTGAACGCCGCGGTGGAGGCGGTGGTGACGAAGTGCCCCGCCTGCTGCTCCCGGAACACCGGCAGCGCGGCGGCGATGCCGTGCAGCACGCCCTTGATGTTGACGTCCACCATCTCGTCCCACTCGTCGACGCGCAGGTCGTCGAGCGGCGAGATCGGGCCCGCGCCCGCGTTGCTCACCAGCACGTCCAACTGGCCGAACCGCTCACGGGCGAGCGCCACCAGCGAATGCAGGTCCTCGCGCCGGGTCACGTCGGTGCGCGTGTGCACGGCCGTCCCACCGGCCTTCTCGATGCGCGCCACCAGGTCCGCGAGGCGGTCGGAGCGGCGGGCACCGAGCACGACGCGCGCGCCGCGTTCCGCGAGCAGCAGTGCTGTCGCCTCGCCGATCCCGCTGCTGGCGCCGGTGATGGCCACGACCTTGCCGTTGATTGCTGACATGACCCCAGCCTGCGGCGAGCGCAGCCTGGTATCCAGAGCGGGCTTATGCTGGTACCGGAGGTGCCAGCATGGGAAAGCCGGCTGATCAGCGCCGTGAGCTGGGCCTGTTCCTGCGCAGCCGCCGGGAGCGGCTCACCCCGGCCGAGGCGGGTCTGCCGCGCACGTCCCGGCGGCGGACGCCGGGGCTGCGGCGCGAGGAGCTCGCGGTGCTCGCCGGGATCAGCGCCACCTGGTACACGTACCTGGAGCAGGGCCGGGACGTCCAGGCGTCCGACCAGGTGCTCCGCGCGCTGGCGTCCGCGCTCGCGCTCGACCGGCCGGAGGAGGACCACCTGTTCCGGCTCGCCGGGCGCGCACCGGCGGGGCCGCGCGAAGCGGAGGCGGTGAGCGCGGAGGTGGCCGCCGTGCCGGCGCTGGTGCACCCGCACCCGGCGTACGTCGTCGGCGCGACCTACGACGTGCTCAGCCACAACGAGGCGGCGCGCGAGCTCTTCGAGGACGTCCTCGCGGCGGACGAGCCGAACTTCGCGCGCTGGACGTTCACCGACCCGCGGGCGCGGCACGTCGTGATCGACTGGGAACCGGAGGCGCGCGCCCTGCTCGCCCGGCTGCGCACCCTCGCGAGCAGGCACCCCGGCGACGAGCGGTTCACCCGGCTGGTCGACGAGCTGCACGAGGCCAGCCCGCAGGTGCGCTCCTGGTGGCCCCACTACGAGGTGAGGGCCCAGCGGCCGACCGGCCGCAAGAGGCTGCGGCACCCCCGGCTCGGGGCCGTCGACTACGCCTACGCGGCGCTGCACCCCGCCGAGCAGCCCGACCAGACGCTGGTGATCTACTCGGACGCGCGGCCCTGCTGAGCCTCAGGCGGCCCGCGGGTACAGCCGCGCCATGCCCGGCGGTGCGGCGAAGGGCGCCCACGTGCCCTCCGGCTGCGCCAGCCGGTCCGCCACCACCCACAGCACGGTGGCGTTGAAGCCGTACCCCAGGTGCGAGGACGACACCTGCACGCTTTCCCGCCGCGGCCCCGGTTCCTCGACGCACGACTCCCACGAGACGATCCCGTCCGTCTTGGAGTAGATCGACGTGGCGGGCACCGGGATCGGCGGCCGCGACGACTCCGGCGGAGGGAACTCCTCGCGCGGGATGTGCAGGCGCGAGAACAACGCGAAGGCGGGCATCGCCCGTGACTGCACGGGATCGCTCATGTTGTACGGCGATCCCAGGGTGATCACCTGGCGGACCCGGCGCGGGTGGTCGCGCGCCATCTCGCGCGCGAAGATCCCGCCGAGCGACCAGCCCACGATGGACACAGGACCGCCGAAGTCGTCGGACACCTTCTTCACCAACGCGTGCATGCCGTCGACGGCACGGCGAGTCGGGCCGATGTTGGTGCCCAGGCACCAGCGGTGCACCCGGTACCCCAGGCCGGTCAGGAACCGGCGCAGCATCACCGTGGACGGGTCCGCGGCGCCGAGGCCGGGGAACACCAGGACCGGGTGACCGTCACCGGACGGCGCACCGCGCAACATCGAACGCGTGGCGACGAACTCGCCGACGTCCAAGGCGCACCGGGTGGGCTCGGTGAGGTACCAGAAGAGGCCGGGCGCGGATCCTCTGACGAGGTGCAGCGGCGAAGGAGCAGTTCCGAAGACTTCGTCCGAAGGTACGGCGGACATCAGTGCCTCCCCACCCGTCGACAACCCCGAGTCGGCGCTCCGGGCGGCTTTGCCCAGTGGGTCCATGATGTTTCGCGGACGATCTTTTCGCCAGCACTTTCGAGTCTCGATTCGCCACGTGCAGGTAACGCGTTGGCGACCTCACAGCTGTGCAGTGCCTCTCACCTGCATGGACGTCGATCCGCAAGTTTCCGTTCCTCTAGCATTTTTCGAGTGGATCGGATGAGCTCACTGGACGCGGGGTTCTACTTCATCGAGGACGAGAACGTGCCGATGCACGTCGGCTCCGTCCTGGTCTTCGACGGGCCGGTCCCGTCCTACGGCGACGTGATCCGCCTCTTCCTGGCGCGCATGGACCAGGTTCCGCGTTACCGGCAGAAGGTGCGGACCCTGCCGTTCCACGTCGGCCGCCCGGTCTGGGTCGACGACGACCACTTCAACGTCCTGTACCACGTGCGGCACACCGCCGTGCCGTCGCCGGGCGGTGAGGACCAGCTGCGCAACCTCGCGGGCCGGATCTTCGCGCAGAAGCTCGACGACTCGAAGCCGTTGTGGGAGGCCTGGCTCGTCGAGGGCCTCGAAGGCGGCCGCTGGGCGATCATCTCCAAGGTCCACCACTGCATGATCGACGGCGTGTCCGGATCGGACATGTTGCAGCTCATGCTGGACTTCCGCCGGGAGAGCACGCTCCCGGAGCCCCGCGAGTGGCAACCGGCACCCCCGCCGTCGACCATCGACCTGGTGGTGGACGGGGTGCGTGACGCCGTCGCTACACCCGTGCAGCACCTCGCCGCGTTGCCCGCGCTCGCGCGGAACCTGCGTTCCCTCAACGAGATCGTCGACTTCGGCAAGTCCGTCCTCAGCAGTCTCCCCGGTACCGCACGCCGTCTCGTCACGCGCGCCGCGACGTCGTTGAACGGCCCCATCGGCCCGCACCGCCGGTGGGTGTGGGCGCGCGCGAACCTGGCTGAGATCAAGCAGATCCGCAGGGCCGCGGGCGGCACGGTCAACGACGTGATCCTCGCGGCGGTCACCCGCGGGTTCCGCGACCTGCTGGAGAAGCGCGGCGAGCTGACCGACGGCATGGTCGTGCGGACCATGGTGCCGGTGTCGATGCGCAAAGCGAACCAGCACAACGAACTGAACAACCGCGTCAGCGCCGTGCTGGTGAACCTGCCCGTCGGAGAAGCGGACCCGGTGCAGCGCCTGGCGTCGATCCGCGCGCAGATGGACGACCTGAAGAGCTCGCGCCAGGCCGCCGGCGCCGACGTGATCACCAATCTCGGCAACTTCGCCGCGCCGACGCTGATGGCGCTGGGCTCGCGGACCGCGATGCGGTTCCCGCAGCAGATCCTGCAAACCGTCACCACGAACGTGCCGGGCCCGCGCATCCCGCTCTACATGCTCGGCCGCCCGCTCGTGGAGATGTTCCCGTACGTGCCGATCGCCTCGACGATCCGGATCACCGTCGGCATCTTCTCCTACCTCGACAGGATCACGTTCGGCATCAACGCCGACTTCGACGGCGTGCCGGACGTCCAACTCCTCGCCGACGGCATCCGCACGGGCTTCGACGAGCTGGTGGCGCTGGCCGCCGAGGCGGCGGAGGCAGAAGTGGTGGACACGCGAACTGGGGCTGCTGCCACTCCCGTCGCCGCCAGGTCCGCCCCTGCCAAGACTGGCGCTACCGCCACCGCCGCTGCCGAGTCCGGCGCTGCCAAGTCCGGCGCTGCCAAGTCCGGCGCTGCCAAGCCCGCTCGCAAGCCGAGGGCCGCGAAACCGACGCCGAGCAGCCCGGAACCGCGCTGATCGCGGCCGCCTCAGCCGACCGCGCGGCCCAACCGGTTGGCGTCCATCCACTCCAGCACCCGCTCGGCCACGACCTCGGGGATCTCCATCTGGGGCACGTGCCCGACGCCCGCGAACTCGTCGTAACGCCAGTGCGGATGCCTGCGGGCCACGTACCGGGCGGCGGCGACGTTGACCAGCCGGTCCCGGTCGCCGCTCATCAGGAACACCGGCACGCGCACCTTCGCCATCGCCGCGTAGCAGGCGCCGCGCTTGGACGTGGTGAGGACGGTGCTGCGCGCCGCCGCGAGGAACGCCGCGTCGAGCCCGCCGACCTCGGCGCGCCTGCCGATCAGGTGTTCCGAGGCCTGCTTGAGCTCCTCGGGGATGACCGCGGGGTCGGCGCAGACCAGTTCCAGCACGCGGTCGACCTGCCTGCGCGCGGGGACGGCCCGCGACTTCGCCAGGAACCGCTCCCCCAGCCCCGGCACCGCGTACAGGAAGAACGTGCTCAGCATCGTGGGGTCCGGACGCGTGCCGAGCACCATCGGCAGCGCCGGGTCGACCAGGACCAGACCCCTGACGTGGTCGGGGCGTCCGGCGGTGTGCAGGAGCGAGATCATGCCGCCCATCGAGTTGCCGATCAGCACCACCGGTTCGCCCACGACCTCGTCGATGAACCGGCCGAGCAGCGCGGTGTTGGCCGCGACGGTGGTCTGGCGGCCCTCCGGGTGGGTCAGGCCGTGCCCGGCGAGGTCGACGGCCGAGACCTGGGCCCTCTTCGCGAGCAACGGCGCCAGCAGCGCCCAGTTCAGGTGCGAGCCGCCGAGCCCGTGCACGAGCACGATCCGCGGCCCGTCCTGCGGCCCGCCGAAGTCGACCCAGTGCACCGGCCCGTCGAGGTCCGCGTACCGGCCGGTGCCGCCGAAGTCCGCCACAGTCGTCATACCGACCAGTATGTCGCTTGTCCGGGCGGGTCGGCAGCCGCCGTCAGCGCCAGGGCTGCGCCGGCAGGCAGTCGCCGGGCTTCTGCCCCGGGTCCCAGGTTCCGGAGACGATTTCGCCCTCCCAGTCCACGTAGCACTTCCCCCTCGTGTCGCGGCTGTCCCCGATGAGGTTGCCCTCGGCGTCATAGGCCTTCAGCGACTCGTCGGGGTCGATCTCCTTCGGGAAGTCCCAATCCACGGGATGCAGGATCCGCACGACGAACGTGCCGTCGCCGACCTCGGCGTCGACGGTCCTGCCGAAGACCGTGTAGGTCATTCGCGCGACCCGCGAGTCCACCCGGCCCGCGACCGTCTGGTTGCCCGGCTTGGTCGCGCGGTCCCCGCTCCGCTGGGTCTGGTGGTCGACGGAGAAGTGCCCGGTGAGCCACCGCGTGTCGAAGCCCTTCCTGCCGGGGTTGTGGACGCCCGAGTAGTAGCCGCCGGACTCGTCGAGATCGCACGCCAGCGCGTCGGTGCGGGTGTAGAGCAGCGCGAGCTCCCCGGAGGCGTCCTCCAGGTAGCGGTGCAGCACCGGCCGCTCGGGAACGCGCGAGGACTTCCAGCAGCCCTCCTCGATCTCCTCCACCCGCTCCGGCGGGAGCCCGGAGATCGCCGAGGGCCGCGCGGACCAGTAGCCGCTCGTCGGCTCGTCCGGCAGCACGAGCACCACGGCGGTGGCCGCGGCGGCCAGGGCCACCGCCACCGTGCCGAACCGCGCCGAGCGCCGCCGCCGGGTGGCGGACCGCTGGAGCGCGGCCCGGATCTCGCCCTGGCGACCGGGCGGCAGGTCGCGCGCGGGTGGGAGCGTGGCGGTCATCGGTCCTCCCCGGTGTGCACGAGCTCGCGGAACTGCTGGAGCTTCGCCTTGGCCTTGCTGACCCGCGCCCGCACGCTCACCGCGGCGATGCCGAGCACGGCCGCGGCATCCTCGTAGGACACCCCGGACCACACGCACAGAGCCAGCGCCTCCTGCTCGTTGCGAGGAAGTGTCGCCACCGCCTTGAGCAGCTCTTGCATCCGTCGCTGGTCGTCGAGCCGTGCCACGACCATGTCCGCGTGATCGGGCACAGCGGTGTCCTCGTTGAGCCGCCGCAGGTTCTTCAGGCGGCGGGTGAACGACCGCTGTTCGTTGCGCACGACGTTCGTCGCGACCGTGAGCAGCCACGGCAGCGCGGACTCCCGTTCGAGCTTCGCCACCTGACCGCGCTTGCGCCAGGCCAGCAGGAACGTCGCCTGCAGGTGGTCCTCCGCCTCGGCCCAGGACGCGGTCAGCCGGAAGCAGTGGTTGTAGACCGCCTTCGCGTGCCGGTCGAACAGCACCCCGAAGGCGTGCGCACTGCCCCCGGCGGCCTGCGACCACAACGCGCGGTCGTCCGGGTCCTCGGTCGTCATGCCTGTTCGTGTCCGCTCACGCCGGATGTGTTGGCACCAGTTTCACGCGCCCGCCCCTACCTTGGGAGCGTGGCACATCTGGGGGTGGCCGACCTGACGGACATCGCGCACGCGGCGTACGGCCGTGAACTGCGCGACGTGGCCCGTCTGCGTGGCGGCAGCAAGAAGGGCGTCTACCGCTTGACGCTCGACGACGGCACCACGGGCATCGCGTACGTGTGGCGCAGCTCGGAGGGCTACTGGCCCACGCACGAACCGGATCCGTTGTTCGGCAACGCGAGCGGGCGCGACCTGTTCCTGACCGCGCACACCGCGCTGTCCGAGGCAGGCGCGTGCGTGCCGCGCCTGGTGCTGGTCGACCGCGACGTGGTCGTGGTCGAGGACCTGGGCGGCGAGTTCCTGGAGGAACTGCTGGAGCACGGCACCGAGGTGCTCGACCGGTTCTGGGACGACGTCGGCGCGATGCACAGCCACCTCAGTCCGCGGTACGGCCGCCCCGGCGCGCTCCAGCCCGCGGACGCGCCCCCGGTGCCGGACGTGGTGCTGCGGCGGGCCCTCGGCCACCTCGCCGCCTGCTCCGACCGCGTTCCGCGCATCGCCGAGGCCCGCGACCGCCTGGAAACCCTGTTGTGGCAGCGCCACGAGCTGGTCGAACCCCGCGGCGGACACGCGTTGCTCCACGGCGAGCTGGGCCCCGACCACGTGCTCGTGGCCGACGGCCGGCCCGTGCTGATCGACATCGAGGGCGCGATGTTCTTCGACGTCGAGTGGGAGCACGTGTTCCTGGAGCTGCGGTTCGGCCCGCACCACCGCCCGGTGGAGAACCTCGACCCGGCGCGGATGGACCTGTACCGGACGGCGCAGCACCTGTCCCTCGTGGAGGGTCCGCTGCGGTTGCTGGACGGCGGCTTCCCGCACCGGGACGCGATGCGGGAGATCGCCGAGCACAACATCGAGCGCCTCTTGGCCGCCCTAACCGTGTGACGGGTGGCCGTACAGCCCGGCGCCGGCGATCTCCAGCGTCGTCAGGAACGTGGCCGAGGCCAGGTAGGACGCCTCGACCAGTTCCGCGGTGTGCGAGAAGTCCAGCGGCGTCACGGCCTGCACGGGCGGTCCCGGCAGGTATAGCACCGGCGCGTGCTGCGAGGCGAGCTCCACCTCCAGCACGGCCTGGTTGCGCATGCCCAGCGTCGCCCAGAACAGCAGCGTCTCGGCGAGCGTCCCCGGCACCCCCGGCAGGTGGCCGGGGAACGCGCAGTCCAGCACCACCAACGACTTCGCGCCCATCGCGAGGGCCTGGCGGATCGGCACGTTGGCGAGGACACCGCCGTCGTAGAGCACCCGGTCGTCGATGCGGACCGGCGGGTAGACGCCGGGAATCGCCGCGCTGGCGAGGATGGCCGGGACCAGCGGGCCGGTGGTGATGTTCACGGCCTCGCCCGTCACGCAGTCCACCGACACCGCGCCGAACGGCAACGTCAGGTCCGCGAAGTCCGCGCTGCCGTCCAGGCCCTCGGACAGCACGGCCGCGAGGCCCGTGTTCGGGAAGAGGTAGGTCTTGTTGGTGCGCAACGACCTCAGTTGCGCGATCGGTCCGCCGGGGAACACCCGCTGACGCGTCATGCCCTGCCACAGCACGGCCAGGCGCTCGGCCGCCCGGTCCGGGTCGAGGGCGAGCAACGCGCCGTTGACCGAGCCGACCGAAGTGCCGGCGACGACGTCCGGTCGCACGCCGTGGTCCCGCAATGCGCGCAACATGCCGACCTGCGCGGCGCCCAGGCTTCCCCCGCCACCGAGCACGAAGCCGATGGGTCGGGGCAGTTCGATCGTCACGTTCCGCGGTCCTCGGGAGGAGAGCTGGTTTTGGTCTACACTGAAGTCACTGAGCGATGTGCACCAGCAGCGGGATCGCCAGCTCCCGGCGCGTCCGCGAGCCGTGGAAGCCGGTCAGGTTGCTGAGCCACGGCTCGGCCTGGCTGCGCACGACGACCGCGGAGCCCTTCATCGCCACGACGACGTCGCCGATGCGGTCCACCGCGAGCGGGCTGATCGGCCCGAACCACCCGGCCCGCACGGCGTCCTCCCGCGCGAGGACCTCCGCGCGGTCGCCGAGGAACTCCCGCCACACCTCCAGCACCTCGTCGCTGCCGGTGTGCAGGTAGCGCACCCGCGGCTCACCCGCGATCACGCGGACCCCCTCCCACAGCGCGGGTTCGGTGTCGAAGTCGATCCGCTCGCCCGCGGTGACCATGCCGTGGTCGGCCGTGACGACGAGCACCGCGCCGGCGGGCAGCCGGGACGCGATGCGCGAGGCGAGCGCGTCGACGAACTCCAGTTGCAGCAGCCACTCCGGCGAACCGGGCCTGTAGAGGTGGCCGATGGTGTCGAGGTCCGGGTGGTAGGCGTAGCAGAACGAGCGGTCCTTGCCCACCGCCGCGACGGCGCCGAGGGCGAGGTCGCCGAAGCCAGCGGCGCCGCGGAACCACGAGCCGCGCAGCACCGCCCGCGTCAGCCCGCTGCCCCGGTGGGCGAGCGGCGCGACCGCGCTGACCGCGACCCCGGCCGCCGCCGCGCGCTCGAACAGCGTCGGGTGCGGCTGCACGACCTCGGGCACGAGCGCCTTGCGCAGGTCGTGGTGCTGGTCGCCGGCCCGCGACCAGGTCAGCGAGTTGAGCACCTCGTCGCCGACCGCGAACGTGTAGCCGACGATGCCGTGCTCGCCGGAGAGCAGCCCGGTGCCGATCGAGGCGAGGCTCGTGGCGGTCGACGACGGGAAACCCGCGGAGATGTCCCGGCCGGCCAACCCGGACAGGAAGGGGGCGTGATCGGCGTGCTCGCGCAGCAGCTCGTGGCCCAGCCCGTCGACGAGCAGCAGGACGACACGCCGGGCGGCGGGCAGGTCCAGGGTGTTGTCGGCACCCGGCACTTCCAGGCCGGACAGCAGTGAGGGGACGACCTCGGCGATGGTCACCCGGACACCGTGCCACGCCGAAACCGGCAACGGGCAGAATGGCGCGCTGTGACAACGCTCATCCACCAGAAGATCGCTGACGAGCTCGGCGTGGCCAGCGGCCAGGTCAGCTCTGCTGTCGAACTGCTCGACGGTGGCGCGACCGTCCCGTTCGTCGCCCGGTACCGCAAGGAGGCGACAGGCGGTCTTGACGACGCGCAGCTGCGCACGCTCGAGGAGCGGCTCGGCTACCTGCGCGAGCTGGAGGAGCGCCGCACGGCGGTTCTCACCTCGATCCGCGAGCAGGGCAAACTCGACGAGGCGCTGGAAGCGCAGATCCTCGCCGCCGAATCCAAGGCGCGGCTGGAGGACCTCTACCTGCCCTACAAGCCCAAGCGCCGCACCAAGGCCCAGATCGCGAAGGAAGCCGGTCTCGAACCGCTCGCCGACGCACTTCTGGGTGATCCTTCGCTGCACCCGCAGGAGGAGGCCGCGAAGTTCGTCGACCCGGCCAAGGAGGTCGCCGACGCGGCGGCCGCCCTGCAGGGCGCGCGGGCCATCCTGGTCGAGCGGTTCGGCGAGGACGGCGACCTGATCGGCGAGCTGCGCGAGCAGATGTGGACGCGCGGCCGCGTCGTCTCCAAGGTCCGCGAGGGCAAGGAGACCGAGGGCGCCAAGTTCGCCGACTACTTCGACTTCGACGAGCCCTTCTCGAAGCTGCCCTCGCACCGCATCCTCGCGCTGTTCCGCGGCGAGAAGGAGGAGGTCCTCGACCTCGTCCTGGAGCCGGAGGAGCCCAGGGAGGACGGGCCGTCGTCGTTCGAGACGCGCATCGCGGCCCGGTTCGGCATCGACGACCGCGGCCGTCCCGCCGACAAGTGGCTCACCGACACCGTGCGCTGGGCGTGGCGGACCCGGATCCTCGTGCACCTGGGCATCGACCTGCGCGGCCGGCTGCGCGCGTTCGCCGAGGACGAGGCCGTGAAGGTGTTCGCCTCGAACCTGCGCGACCTGCTGCTGGCCGCCCCGGCCGGCACGCGCGCCACGATGGGCCTCGACCCCGGCTACCGCACCGGCGTGAAGGTCGCGGTCGTCGACCCCACCGGCAAGGTCGTCGCGCACGGCGTCATCCAGCCGCACGTGCCCGCGAACCGCTGGGACGAGTCGATCGCGAAGCTCGCGGCACTGGCCAGGCAGCACAAGGTCGACCTGATCGCGATCGGCAACGGCACGGCGTCGCGCGAGACGGACAAGCTGGCCGCCGACCTGATCAAGCGCCACCCCGAGCTCAACCTCACCAAGATCGTCGTGTCGGAGGCGGGCGCGTCGGTCTACTCCGCGTCGGCGTACGCGTCCTCGGAGCTGCCGGACCTCGACGTGTCGATCCGCGGCGCGGTGTCGATCGCGCGGCGACTGCAGGACCCGCTGGCCGAGCTCGTGAAGATCGACCCGAAGTCGATCGGCGTGGGCCAGTACCAGCACGACCTGTCCGAGGCGAAGCTGTCGCGGTCGCTCGACGCGGTGGTCGAGGACTGCGTGAACGCGGTCGGCGTCGACCTCAACACCGCCTCCGTGCCGCTGCTGGCCCGCGTCTCCGGCATCACCGCCGGTCTCGCGGAGAACATCGTGCTGCACCGCGACCAGCACGGTCCGTTCACCTCGCGCACGGCGCTGAAGAACGTGCCGCGGCTCGGCCCGAAGGCGTTCGAGCAGTGCGCGGGCTTCCTCAAGATCCGCGGCGGCGACGAGCCGCTCGACGCCTCCTCGGTGCACCCCGAGGCGTACCCGGTCGTGCGCAGGATGCAGGCGGAGGCGGGCGCCGAGCTGATCGGCAACACCGCCGTGCTCACGAAGCTGCGGCCGGAGAAGTTCGTCGACGAGCAGTTCGGTCTGCCGACCGTCACGGACATCCTCAAGGAGCTCGAGAAGCCCGGCCGCGACCCGCGCCCGGCCTTCAAGACGGCGACCTTCGCGGACGGCGTCGAGAAGATCGCCGACCTCAAGCCCGGCATGGTGCTGGAGGGCGTCGTGACGAACGTGGCCGCCTTCGGCGCGTTCGTCGACATCGGCGTGCACCAGGACGGCCTCGTGCACATCTCCGCCCTGTCGAACACCTACGTGAAGGACCCGCGCGACGTCGTGAAGTCCGGTGACGTGGTGCGGGTGAAGGTGCTGGAGGTCGACGAGGCCCGCAAGCGGATCGGCCTGACGCTGCGCCTGACCGACGAGCCGGGCAAGCCCGCTCCGAAGCAGCAGGGCGGCGGCGGCCGGGACCGCCGGCCGCAGCGCGGCGGGCAGCCGCAGCGAGGCGGCCAGAACCGCACCTCGCCCCCGCCCGCCGGCGGGTCGATGGCGGACGCGCTCCGCAAGGCCGGGTTCGGCAAGTAGGCGACACGCGGAAGGGGCCTCTCCCGACGCGGGAGAGGCCCCTTCCGCGTCAGCCCTACTTGGCGCGCGTGCCCTTCGCCTTCACCAGCTCGGACTCGAACAGCTCCTCGACGGTCGTGAGACCGCCGGGCGCCGCCCTGTCCACCTTGGTGACGTACGACTGGGTGGCGGAGGGCCGTCCCACCAGCGAGTAGTGCAGCGCGCCGGTCAGCCCCTTGGTGTCCAGGCCGTTGGTGTCGTGGAACGCCTTCAGCACGCCGTCGCGCGTGAGGTCGCCGTTCTTGCAGGCCTTCTCCACGACCGCGAGGAACACCATCGCGACCGTGTAGCCGTGGTCGACGTAGATCGCCGGCTTGTCGTTCGGGTAGTTCTCGTTGAACGCCGCAGCGACCTCGCGCGGTCCCTCCTGGGTGCCGGTGAACGGCGCCACCGACGTGACCACGGACACCTGCTTCTCGACGGCGGCGCCGACGGGCGAGTCGAGGATCGCGGTGTCGAACCCGACCACGTTGACCATGAACGGCACGTCCCACTTGAGCGCGGCGGCCACCCCCACCGCCGCGGCGGTCTGGGCGGGCGTGGTGCTCAGCACGACGGCCTTCGCGCCGGCGGCCTTCAGCGCGGCGATCTGCTGGCTGAGGTCGGCCGTGGTCTCGCCGATCGCCTGCTCGGCGATCTTCATGTTCCACTGCTGGCCGACGAACCGGCTGCCCTCGACCGCGTTGTCGCCGTAGCTGCCCGAGGCGAACACGTGGCCGACGGTGTCGCCCTCCTTGATCACCCCGCGGCGCTTGTAGTGGTCGAGCCCGTTGATGACGTCGAGGTCGTACGTGGTGCCCACGATCATCATGTGCGGGTTGCCCAGCAGGGACGCGGCCCACGAGGCGGGCGCGGTCAGCGTGCGGGTCTGCATGATGTCGGGCTCGATGGCGGCGGTCATCGGGGTGCCCGCCAGCTCCAGCAGGCCGAGGACCTGCGGTTCCAGGTCGAAGTAGGCGTCGAGCGCCTTCTGCACGTCGTACGCGTGGTCCTTCTGCTTGAGCTCGACCCGGCGGCCGCAGATGCCCCCGCGGTCGTTGACCTGCTTCAGGTAGAGCTCGTAGCCCTTCATCCTGGTCAGCGCGGAGGCTTTGAACGGCCCGGTCATGTCGGTGAGGATGCCGAGGGAGATCGTGTCGTCGGTAACACCCGGTCCCGTCTTGACCTGGGCCTTCTCGTCACCCTGAGCGCCGCAGCCGGCAACGAGGAGGACGAGCGCCAAGACTGTGGGCAGTACACGGCGGCGGAGGGTCATTCAGCAGTCCTTGTCCAGATGATCGAGGCGTACTAAGCGGTAGCTCAGTATTCGGCGGAGCCTCACCCAATGGCCCCTTATGTGCTACGGAACACAGATGCGTAAGGTTCATGTGACTTCCTATGAACCACGGAGTGTGCTAGCCCTTCGGTGCCGAACGAAATGAGATGCGGGGTTGCCGATCACATTTCGGGTATCCGGGGCACATGGCTGATGACGTGATCACTCTGCTGCACCGCCAGCACGCCGAAATCCGGACGCTGTTCACCGAACTGGAGACCGCGACCGGCGACGAACGCAAGGAAGCGTGGTACCAGCTCGTCCGGCTGCTCTCCATCCACGAGACCGCGGAGGAGGAGATCGTCCACCCCGCCGTCAAACGCGTGGACGGCGGCGAGCCGATCGTGGACGCGCGCGTCGCCGAGGAGCACCGCGCCAAGGAACTCCTCAGCACGATGGACCGCATCGGGCCCGACGCCGAGGGCTTCGACACGTTGCTCGTGCAGTTGCGCGACGACGTGCTCGCCCACGCGGAACACGAGGAGCAGACCGAGTTCCCGCTGCTGCGCGAGAAGTACGACCAGGAACGCCTGGAGCGCATGGCCAAGGCCGTGCGCGCCGCCGAGGCCATCGCGCCGACGCGCCCGCATCCGGGCGTCGAGAGCCCGATCGCGAACATGGCGCTCGGCCCGGTAGTGGCCGTCGTGGACAAGGCACGGGACGCGATCCGCAAGGTGCTCGGGTGAGGATCGTCGTCACCGGCGGCTCCGGCAACGTCGGCACCGCGCTCCGCCGCTTCCTCCCGTTCGAGGACGTCGGTGTGGACGTGCGCGCGCTGTCGTCGTTGCGGGATGCCATCCGCGGTGCCGACGTCGTGGTGCACCTGGCGTGGGCGATCAAGCCGGCGGACCGCGACACGAACATCGACGGCAGTGAGCACGTGCTTGCCGCGTGTGTGAAAGAAGAGGTCGGTCACCTGGTCTGTGCGTCGTCCGTCGCGGCGTACGGGCCGGCGCCGCGCTGGTCGAGGGTCGACGAGTCGTGGGCGCTGACCGGCATCCCCGGCAACACCTACAGCGCGCACAAGGTGCGGCTGGAAGAAATGATCAAACGCTACCCGTTGCCGTGCGCGGTGATCCGCCCGTGCGGCATCGGGCAGGCGTCGGCCGCCGAGCAGATCCGCCGCTGGCTGCTCAGCCCGTTGCTACCGCCCAAGCTGCTGCCGATGCTGCCGATCCCGCTGTGGAACGACCTGCGGCTGCAGCTCGTGCACGCCGACGACGTGGCCCGGGCGATCGTCGAGATCGTGCGGCGCAAGGCGGTCGGAGCGTTCAACCTCGCGTCCGAGCCGGTGCTGACCGCGCCGATGATCGCCGATCGCGTCGGCGCCGGCCGGATACCGGTGCCCTACCCGGTGATCGAGAAGCTGGCGGGCGCGACGGCACGGCTGGGTTTGCAGCCGCTGAGCCCGGAATGGGTCCGGATGGCCGATCAGGCACCGCTCGTGCGCACCACACGAGCACACGAGGATCTGGAATGGTGGCCCGAACACGACGCACGTGATGTGCTCCGTGAGGTGGTTACGGCAATGGGAGGACGTGCGTGAAAGAGGTCGACGCGATCGTCATCGGCTCCGGCCCGAACGGACTGGTCGCCGCGACCCTGCTCGCCGACGCGGGCTGGGACGTGCTGGTGCTGGAGCAGCGCGCCACCCCCGGTGGTGCCGTCGCCTCCGCGGAGACAACGGCACCGGGCTTCACCAACGACGTCTACAGCGCGTTCTACCCCCTCGGGCTCGGCTCGCCGGTCCTCGGCGCGTTGAACCTCGACGTGCACTGGGAGCACGCACCTGCCGTGCTCGCCCATGTGCTGCCCGACGACCGTGTCGCGCTCCTCTCCCGTGACGTCGAGGTCACCGCGAAGTCCGTCGGCGCGTTCGCGGACTCGGACGCCGAGGCGTGGCAGGCCGAGCACGCCCGCTGGCGGCAGGTCCGCGACGCCGTGCTGGAGAGCCTGCTGCGACCGTTCCCGCCCGTGCGCGGCGGTGCGTCGTTGCTGCGCGCGCTCGGCCCCGGTGACGCGCTGCGGCTGGTGCGGCTGCTGACGTTGCCCGCGCGGCGCCTCGGCGAGGAGCTGTTCGCCGGCGAGGGCGCCCGCGTCCTGCTGGCGGGCAACACGATGCACACGGACCTCGGCCCCGACCAGGCCGGCGGCGCGGGCTTCGGCTGGCTGCTCGCGATGCTCGGGCAGGACATCGGCAACCCGGTACCGCGCGGCGGGGCGGGGCAGCTGACCGCGTCCCTGGTGCGACGCTTCGGCGGACGCATCGAGACGAACGCAAAAGTGACCAAGGTGCTGCACGCCCGCGGTGTCGCCGTCGGCGTGCGTCTGGCAGACGGCTCAGTCGTGCGCGCACGCCGCGCTGTCCTGGCCGACGTGCCCGCGCCGTCGCTCTACCTGGACCTGATCGGCGCCGACGCACTGCCGTCGAAGCTCGTCGGCGACCTGGAGAGGTTCCAGTGGGACAGCGACACGATCAAGATCGACTGGGCCCTGTCGGGCCCGATCCCGTGGGCCAACCCGGAAGCGTCGCGGGCGGGCACCGTCCACCTCGGCGGTGACGTGAACGGCCTGGCCACCACAGCCCACGAACTGGCGTGCGGCAAGGTGCCGCGCAACCCGTTCGTCATCCTGGGCCAGATGACGACGACCGACCCGACCCGCTCCCCCGCGGGCACCGAGGCCGCCTGGGCGTACACGCACGTGCCGCTGGGCGGCAACTGGTCGACGGACCGGCTGAAGCGCCGCGCGGACCGCCTGGAGCTGATGATCGAGGACCACGCACCCGGCTTCCGCTCCCGCATCGTCGGTCGCTCGGTGCTGGGCCCCGACGAGATCGGCTCGGTCAACGGCGGCACGGCGGCGATCCACCAGCAGCTCGTCTTCCGGCCCGTGCCGGGGCTGGGCCGCGCGGACACGCCGTTCGACCGCCTGTACCTGACCGGGTCCTCGGCGTGGCCGGGCGGCGGCGTGCACGGCGCCGCCGGCGCGAACGCGGCACGGGCGGCGCTGGCCCGCTGGGGTGCGGCGGGTGGGCTGTACCGGGCGTTGATCCAGGGGGCCCACAAGGCGATCTACTGAGCGCTCGGCTGGTTTCCCGGAGGGGCAACGCGGCCAGCGCCTTCTCGGCTCGGTAATGGGCTCTGCCGAGCCGGGCACTGCCCGCTGGGCGGGTTCCCGGGCGGGGTCAGCGCGGCCGCCGCCTTGTCGGCCTGGCAGGAACAGCTCCGCCGAGCCGCGGCACCGACCGGCCGCTTACCACCCGCTCGGCGGGTTTCCTGGGTGGAGGCAGCGCGGCCAGCGCCTTATCGGCTCGGTAGGCGCTCTGCCGAGCCGGGCACCGCCCGGCCGTCCACCGCCCGCGCCTTACCGGCCCGGTGAGGCAGCTCTGCCGAGCCGGACGCCTACTGCCCGTGGCTCTTCCCGGCGGCCAGCGCGCCCAACCGGCGCAGCGTCTCGCGGTTGCGCGGGACCAGCATCGCGTCCTGCACCACCTTCGGCAGCAACGCGCCCGGCCCGCGCTGGACCCTCTCGGCCATCCGCACCTCCGTGACGTCCGCGGACCGCGGCACCAGGGTGAACGTGATGCGCGCGGCACCGGCCGGCCACAGCCGCGCGTCGAGCTCGAGCACCCTGGACGGCTCCAGGCGCACCACCTCGGTGGTGTCCTCGATGGTCAGCGGCCACGGCCCGACGCTGTGGTGGATGCGCGCACCCTCCTTGGGCCAGCCGTCGTCGACCGCGCGGATGTGGGACGCGCCCACCACCCACGCCGCGTAAGACCACCCGTCGGCGAGTACCGCCCACACGGTGTCGATGGGTGCTTCGACGTCCAGAGATACCTCAGCCACCCCGTTGAGGTACCCCCTGCGCCGGAGCGCAATCAACAGGCGGCGCGGCGAGCACGCGCCTCGGCCGCGGCGCCGGTCCTGATCAGCGACTTCGTCCCGGCGTCTGATCGCGTCCGGTGGTCGCGCTAGGCACTCGCCCCACCGAGCGAGCCCACGAAGCGGACGAAGCCCTCCGCGTCCTCACTCGCGGCCGACTGCTGCAGGACCACGCTGGTGGCGCCCGCTTCGGCCACCGAGGAGACGAGGTCGGTGACGAACGCGCGGTCCCGCGAGTCGGTCTCGACGTAGACGACGACCGGGTGCTCGCGCGACGCCCTGGTCGCCCTGACGCGGTCGAGGTCGGCGGACGCGTCCAGGATCGTGCCGTCGCCGACCTCGGCGGCGAGGTCCAGCGTCTTCGCCCCCAGGCCGCCCACGTAGACCGGCATGGGCGCGGCGGGTGGCCAGTCCAGCGCGACGCCCGTCAGGTTCACGTACCGGCCGGACGTCGTGACGCGCTCCCCGGCCAGCAGCGCCTTCAACGCACCCGTGTACTCGCGCAGGAGCGTCAGCGGCGAGGCGACCCGTGCGCCGACCTGGCCCATCCAGTCCTGCACGCCGTGCCCGACGCCGATCGACACGCGTCCGGGGAACAGTCGGTCGAGCGTCGCGGCCTCCATCGCGGTCAGCGCGACGTTGCGCAACGGCACCGGCAGCAGCCCTACGCCGACCTTCAGCCGGGACGTCCAGGCGAGTGCGGCGGAGGCGCAGGCGATGCCGCTCTCCAGGAAGCAGTCCTCCCACAGCCACAGCGAGTCCACACCGGACTCCTCGGCGGCCAGGACGACGGAGCGCAGGTTCTCCGGAGGGAGCTGGGGCCGGTAGACGGCGCCGAGTGTGATCACCCGTCAACTACTACCGGCCCCGGCCGTGGTTCGGCAACAGGCTCTCAGCACCCGCAGTTGTGGTACGTGACGTCCCAGTGGTTCGACTCGAGGTAGTAGATGTTGCCCGCGTTCGACTTCCACTTGTTGCCGCCGATGGACGAGAAGCTGCCCCTGATGTAGTTGGTGACGCAGCTCGACAGCCGGTAGTCCACCTTGTAGCCGTTCCAGTGCGAGTACGTGCCCGACGCGTGGCCCGTCTCCGTACCGCCGGTGATGGTCAGCGCACAGCCCGACGCGCTCTTGAAGGTCTTGGCACCCGCGATGGTCGTCTGGTTGATCTGCTCGAACGAGGTGCAGTTCGGCTGGTTGCGGTTGCTGCAGTTGCCGCTGGAGTCCCAGCTGATGCCGGCGGCGCGAAGCTGCGCGGTCGCCTGCGAGTGGGTGTACTTGGCCGGGGCCGCCGAAGCGACCGACGCGCCCATCAGCAGAGCGGCGAACATCGCGGCCACCGATGCGGTAGTGCGAACGAACATGCTCTTTCTCCTTATGCCCGAAGCGAGGTGCGGCGACGCTAGGGAGAAGCGGTAAAGGGACGCCTAAACCGGCCTTTGGCCGATCTTTGGCCCCGCCGTGGACAGTTCCGGCCATCACCGACCGATCGGAGCTGGAAGCTCATGACCAGCCACACCAAGTCCACTGTTGGACGAGATCGCTACGGAGATCTCGTGGGCGGACCTCGAGCCGGGCGACATGGATCCTGCGCAACGGCACGTGAAGCTGTTCGAGGAGTGGGCGGACTCCGCGAAGACGTCCGCGTGGATCCACGAGGAGGGCAGCGGCTGAGTCAGCTGACCGCGAGGCCCCACTGAGCGGGCCACTGGCGCGCCTCCCCCGCTTCACGGGTGCCCAGTCGCGTGAACAGCCGGGTCGCCTCGTCCCAGCAGCGGTCCGCGCCTGCCGCGTCCCCCTGGCAGGCGTGGACCGCACCCAGGTCGCGCAGCGTGCGCGCCCGCCACAGCGGCAGGCCGAGGTCGGTCCACGACGTGACGGCCTCGGTGAGCAGGACCCCGGCACCGGCGTGGTCGCCCGCCACGAGCCGCCACTCCCCCAGCGTGCGGCGGACGAGCGCTTCGCCGAACCGGTCGCCGACGTCGCGGCAGCCGTCCATCGCCTGCCGCAGCAGACGCTCCGCCCGGTCCAGCGAACCCTTGCGCAGCAGCACCTTCGCCAACGCCTGGGCGGTGTAGCAGCCGAGCAGCTCGTCCCCGGTGCCGGTGACCATCTCGTGGGCGCGGACGAGGTGCTCCTCCGCCAGGTCGAGCTCGCCGCGGGCGCGGTGCACGAGCCCGATCCCGCGGGCCGCCAGCGCCTCGCCGCGCCGGCTGCGCGCCGCTCGGTAACCGGCCTCCGCGCCGGCGAGCGTCTCGAACGCGCCGGCGTCGTCGCCGAGATCCCGTTGGATGGAGCCGATTCCGTAGAGCGCGTGCGCGACGCCCTCCGGGTCGTCGGACTCCAGCAGCTCGCGGGCCCGGCCGAGCGCCCGCAGCGCCGACGGGTACTCGCCGAGCTCCCGGCAGACCATGCCGATGCCGTTCATCGCGACGGCCTCGCCGTGCTTGTCCCCGATGTTGACGAACAACGTCTGCGCGGTCTCGAACCACGACCGCGCCTCGACGAGGTTGTCGCGCTTGTAGTGCATCTGCCCGAGGCTGCACCGCAGCACCGCCTCCAGCCGCAGGTTCCCCTTGCGCCACACGGCTTCCAACGCCGCCGTGTGCGAGCGTTCCCAGGCCTCGTAGCGGTTGCGCAGGCCGAACCAGGCGAACACCAGCACCTCGGCCAGCTGGCACGCGACCTCCGCCAGGCCGAGCTCCGCCGCCCGTTCCACCAGCTTCGTCAGCAACGGTTCCTCGCGCGCGAACCAGGCGTCCTTGTCCGCCGGGCGCGCCACGGTCGGGACGACGCCCAGCGAGTCCTGCATCCGCGGCACGGCCAGGAAGAGGTGCTCCGTCAAGCCGTCCACGGTGGACAGGGCGGCGACGACCGCCCGGCGCACGACGTCCTCCCGGTCCGCCGGCGGGTCCTCCGCCTCGGCCAGCTCCCGGGCGTGCAGCCGGACCAGCTCGTGCATCCGGTACCGCGCGCTGCCGATGACGTCGAGCAGCCGCGCGTCGACGAGCTGGTCGAGCGCGTCCTCGTCGAGCAGGTGCCCCCACAGGAAGCTCGGCACCTCGGACAGCCCGAGGAAGCCGAAGGCCCGGTACGCGCGCCGGACGTTCTCGTCGAGCGCCCGGTAGGTGAGCTCCAGGCTCGACCGCACCGCGAGGTCGTCCGCGACCAGCTCGTCGAGCCTGCTCCGTTCGCTGGAGAGCCTCTTGACGAGCTTGGACACCGGCCAGTGCGCCCGCCCGGCGAGCCGCGCGCCGGTGATCCGCACGGCGAGCGGCAGGTACCCGCACAACCGCGCCACCTCGGCGGCCTGGCCCGGCTCGTTCGCCACCCGCTCGTCACCGAGGATCCGCTGGAGCAGGGTGACGGCCTCGTCGCTGCTCAGCACGTCCAAGGGGATCCGGCGCACGCCTTCGAGCCCGCACAACCGGCTGCGGCTCGTGATCAGCGTCAGGCAGCCGGGGCTTCCCGGCAGCAGGGGCCGCACCTGCGACACGCTCGTGACGCCGTCCAGCACGATGACCACGCGCCGCCCGCCGACCGTCGCCCGCCACAGCGCCGCCCGTTCCTCGGCCGGCTCGGGAATCCGCTCGCTGGGCACGTCCATCGCCCGCAGCACCGCGTCGAGCGCCCCGGACGGCGAGTGCAGGTCGACGAAGAGCTGCCCGTCGGGATACCGGTCCGCCAGCCGGTGCGCCGCGTGCACGGCCAGCGCCGACTTGCCGACGCCCGCCGGCCCCTCGATCCACCAGACACCGCCGTCGCTGTCGAGCAGCCTGCTCAGCTCGGCGTCGCGCCCGGTGAAGTCACCGGCGTCGCGCGGCAGGTAGTTGCGCCTGCTGTCCCGCGCGCCCTCCAGCACGTCCCGGTGGAGCTGCTGCAACTGCTCGCCGGGCTCCACGCCGAGCTCGTCGACGAGCACCTTGCGCGTCTCCCGGAACACCCGCATCGCGTCGGCCCGCCGCCCCGCTCGTGCGAGCGCGGTCATGAGCTGCCCGCGCAGCCGTTCCGCGAGCGGGTACTCGGCGACGTAGGCCCCGAGCTTCTCGACGATCTCGGCGTGCCGCCCCAGCGCGAGCTCCGCGTCGACCAGCGCCTCCGCGGCGGCGAGCCGCTGCACGTCGAGCGTCTGCGCGAACACCACCGGCGTCCCGCGCCACAGCCGCAGCGCCTCGGTGAGCGCCTCGGCCCTGGCCCTGAGGTCGGGCTCGTCCCCGGCTCGGGCGACCAACCGGCGGAACACGTGCAGGTCGACGTCCTCGGGCGCGGCGTTGAGCACGTACCCGGCGGCCCGGTGCTCGACCGGCAGCCCGGCCCGGCGCAGCGTGGAGATGTGCACCTGCAGCGACTTGCGCGCCTGCGGCGGCGGCTGCTCGCCCCAGATGAGGTCGATGAGCCGCTCCACGGGCACGACCCGGCCGCACTCGACGGCCAGGACGGCCAAGATCTGCGCGGGTTTCGGCGGCACGGACGGCTCGACCGGCCCCAGAATCCTGACCTCCACTGCGCCCCCACCAGCGTTGAAGATTCACCGAGTTCTGCGCGGCATCGCCAAGTCTTGACGCAGCCCGACGCTCCCGAGTTCCACTTCCGGGTGAAAGCCACTCGAATGGACGCAGATCTGGATGCAACCAGACCGGAGTTCATCACGTCCAGCCTGCTTTCAGCAGGCATGAATGCGATCTGCCGTTTCGTTCACAGACTCGCTTTGAGCCGCGCGAACTCCTCGGCGAGCCCCGGCAGCTGCCAGTGGGCGTTCAGCCCGCTCGGATTGGGCAGCACCCACACCCGCACGCCACCCACCGTGTCCTGCTGCGGCCCGACCTGCGCCTTCTTCCGGCCGAACGCCGCCCGGTACACCGTCACGCCGAGCACCGCGAGAACCTTCGGTGAATACCGCTCGACTTTCTCCGCGAGCTCGATCCCACCGGCTTTCATCTCGTCAATTGTTAATTCGTCGGCCTTGGCGGACGGCCGCGCGACGACGTTCGTGATGCCGAGCCCGAGTTCGAGCAGCTCCCGCTGTTCGGCGGGCGCGAACTGCCGGGGCGTGAACCCGGACAAATGCAGGGCGGGCCAGAACCGGTTTCCCGGCCGCGCGAAGTGGTGCCCGGTCGCCTCCGACACGAGCCCCGGGTTGATACCGCAGAAGAGCACGTCCAGGCCGGGCTTGATCACGTCGGGAATCACGTGGTCAAGCCTACGAGGTGCGGCATACGCTGCCCGGCGTGGCGGTACTGCCCCTGCTGTTCCTCGACGTCGACGGCCCGCTCCTGCCCTTCGGGGGCGACATCGCCCACCACGGCCCCGATCACGCCAACCCGCTGCTCGCCCGCCTCGATCCGATGCACGGCCCATGGCTCGCGGCGCTGCCGTGCGAGCTGGTGTGGGCCACGACCTGGATGGATGACGCCAACGACCTCCTCGTGCCGCTGCTCGGCCTGCCGAGGCTCCCGGTCGTGACGTGGCAGGACGACCGGGAGGCGGAGACCGCCGACGCACGCCGAGGCCTGCACTGGAAGACCAGGGGTCTGGCCGCGTGGGCGGGTGGCAGGCCGTTCGCCTGGGTCGACGACGAGATCGGCGAGAACGACCGCGCCTGGACCGCGCGGCACCACCCCCAGGCCCTGCTGCACCGGGTGGACCCGCGCCGCGGCCTCACCGACACCGACTACCTGGCGCTCGACGCCTGGCTGCGCGCCCGGCAGCCGTGCTGAGGCCCGTGTTCACGGCCGGCCGGGCCTGGCGCGGGCTCTGGGGCGGCACGCCACCCGTCGGACGACGTAGCCACCTAACGGCAGCACCGATGCCCGTGTCCACGGTCGACCGGGCCTGACACGGACTCCGGGGGCGGCACGACACCCCGGCCCAACGACATGTCCGCCTGGCGACCACGCCGACGCCCGTGCTCACGGCAGCCGGACCTCACCCCGGCCCCGAGGCGGCACGACACCCGCCCGACCACGAACCCACGCGGCGGCAGCGCCTGCCCGCACCGCTACCCAGCCGCGGGCACCCGCGGCCGAGGCGTCCACATCGTGTAGCCCGCACGGCGGGCGTCCTCCGGCGAGTGGAAGAACGCGTCACCCTTCATCCGCTTGTAGTAGGGCGACTCGGGGGTGTGGAACATCATCGTCCGCGAGTTCGCCTTGATGGCGGGCGCCGCGGCCGGCGGCTCCTCCATGATCGGCAGTGGCGCGGCGGAACCGGCGGCAGAACCGGCGGCGAGGCCTGTGTCGCCGGGGGTGCGCGAGCGCATGGTCAGCCACGTCAGCAGCACGCCGGCGAGGAACGCGCCCGCGCACAGCAGGAACATCTGGAAGAAGAACCCGAGCAACGAACGCTCCTAGTCCGAAGTGAAGTCCTCGTCGACGCGGAGGTCCGGCGCGGCGGCGCGCAGGGCGTCGCTCAGCGCGCCCGCGCGGTCCGGGTCCGCTACGCGTGCCGAGGCGGTCAGGTGTCCTTTGTGGATGACGCCGGTGAACTCGGTGACGCCCTGGTCCAGCACCACCCCGAGCAGCGACGCGGCCACGGCCGGCGGTACGGGCACGCGCTGGTCGGCGTTCGGGGTGATCATGTCGGTGATCCGGTGTGCGGCGGTCAGGGCGCGCACGGCGTCGACGACGTCCTGGCGTTCCGCGGCCGAGGAGGCGGTGCCCGCCAGCACGATCTCCGACGAGCGCACGGCGAACACCAGCTGACCCGGCGCCACGTCCGGCGCGGGGCGGGACGCGAGCCCCACCGAGGCGAGCAACGCGGGCACGACGAGGGCGCCGACGAAGACGCGTTGCGGAAACTGCACGCGCCTGACCTACCTCATCCGGACGAGCCCGTGCCACCGCCCGGCGCGGAAGCCGCAGGACACGCCGGGCTATTTCACTCGTTCGTGGAAATCTCGACGGGCACCCCGCCGGCCACCAGGCGCCAGTCCACCCCGGTGAAGTCGGCGGGGTCCAGCACGCCCGCCGCCTTCACCCAGTCGATCAGGAGCTGGCGGATCTCCTGCCGCTGGTCGTGCAGCACGGGCGCGGAGGCGATGTGCGGGAAGTCGCCGCCACCGGCCTGCCGGTAGTTGTTCACCGCCACGGCGAACTCGAACGAGTCCGGCACGGGGACGCCGTCGTGCGCCAGGCCCACGATCCGCGACCCCGCAGGCCGCGAGATGTCGATGTCGTAGGTCAGCGGCGCGGTCAGCCCGTAGGCGATGTCGAAGTTGTAGTCCGGCACGTCGGCCGACACCTCGGCGGCCGAGAACGGTCCCGCGTCCGGCACCTGCCGGAAGTACCGGGCCGACTCCTCCAGCAGATCGCGGAGCTGCGCACCGGTCAGCCGGACGCCGACCAGCGTGTTGTCGAAGATGTAGAGCCCCGCGACGTCCCGGAAGGACACTTCGCCCGCCGGGATCGCCGCCGCGCGGTTGAACGGCGCGCACAGCGACACCACCGGCAGCGACGTCGACTTCGCGACCTCCAGCGCCTGCACGTGGTTGATGAACCGCAACGCCGGCGTGTCCTCGAACCGCGATCGGGCCGCCGACATCGCCCCGGCGCACGTGCCGATGCGCGCGTTGACGTACGAGACGACCTTGTCGTGGTCGTGCCGCAGCAGCCGCACGATCCGCGGGTCCTCGGGCACCGAGGCCGTCGGCAGCACCGACGACCGCGACGCGACGAGCTCCCAGCGCCCGTCGTGCCGCAGGTCGAACTCCATCAGCGACATCCGCTTGCCCCAGAACAGCGGTTCGGTCAGCAGCACCGGCCGCCCGGTCACCTTGTTCACCACGAACCGCTGCGGGATCTCCACGTGCGCGTGCCCGACCAGCACCGCGTCGATGCCCGGCACCGTCTCGGCCACCAGCTCCGCGCAGTTCTCCGGGAACGGCACCTGGTCGCCCAGCGACGACGAGAGGTCGGCCCCCGAGTGCGCCACCACGACCACCAGGTCGGACTTCGCCCGCACCTCCGGTACCCAGTGCAGCGCCTGCTCCACCAGGCCGGGAAAGGTCAGCACCCCCTCGACGTGTGCCCGGTCCCAGACCGCGATCCCGGGGTTGGTCAGCCCGAGGATCCCCACCCGCACCGGCGGCCCGCCCGTCCGCCACACGGTCTTGACCACGTACGGCTGGAACGCGGGCAGCCCGGTGGTCACGTCGACCGCGTTCGCCGCGAGCAACGGGAACTCGAGCTGCCGCTCGAACGTCCGCAGGACCCGCAGCCCGTAGTTGAACTCGTGGTTGCCAACGGCCGCGGCCGTGTAGCCGATCGCGTTCATCGCGGCGGCCATCGGGTGCACGTGGGCACGCGTGATCGGCTCGACCTTCGCGTAGTAGTACGCGAGCGGTGTGCCCTGGATGGTGTCACCGGCGTCGAGCACCAACGTCCGATGCCGCCCCACATCGGCACGCACCTGTGAGACCAGCGTCGAGATCTTGGCGAGCCCGACGTCGTTGTGCGCGAAGTCGTCGAACTCGCGGTCGAGGTAGTAGTCCCAGTTGAAGAGGTTCCCGTGCAGGTCCGTTGTGCCCAACACAGTCAGCGTGAACGTGCGCAGACCGCTCACCTCCGGTTGTGGTCGGGCCCTGAACCCGACCATAACCACTCACACTTGACCAAGCAGCCAGCGCATGACAGTGGCCCGCCTGTTCCTGTGCGTCGCGCGCACAGGTGGTACACAGGATCGGCGTTCACGATGGGAGCCATGCGCGCGATGAAGACCGATCTCCGCAGGGCGGACGGGCAGCCCGTGCGGGTGCTCGTGGTGGACGACGAGTCCACTCTGGCCGAGCTGATGACGCTGGCGCTGCGCATGGAGAAGTGGGACGTCCGCACGGCGCTGGACGGCCGGACGGCGGTGCGGACCGCGCGCGAGTTCCGCCCGGACGTGGTGGTGCTCGACGTGATGCTGCCGGACTTCGACGGCTTCGAGGTGCTGCGCCGGATGCGCGTGGAGTCCCCCGTGCTGCCCGTGCTGTTCCTCACCGCGAAGGACGCGGTGGAGGACCGCATCGCCGGGCTCACCGCGGGCGGCGACGACTACGTCACCAAGCCGTTCTCGCTGGAGGAGGTCGTGCTGCGGCTGCGCGCACTGCTGCGGCGCACCGGCGTGACCGGCGCCGGCGCGGGCACCAGGCTCCTCGTCGGCGACCTGTCGCTGAACGAGGAGACGCGCGAGGTCGACCGCGGCGGCGACTCGATCGAGCTGACCGCGACGGAGTTCGAGCTGCTGCGCTACCTCATGCGCAACCCGCGGGTGGTGCTGAGCAAGGCCCAGATCCTCGACCGCGTGTGGAGCTACGACTTCGGCGGCCAGGCGAACATCGTCGAGCTCTACATCTCCTACCTGCGCAAGAAGATCGACGCGGGGCGCGCTCCGATGATCCACACCATGCGGGGCGCCGGCTATGTCCTCAAGCCTGCGACCTAGGACGCTGCGGGCGAAGCTGGTCTGCGGCCAGATCGTCCTGCTCACCGCGCTGTGCCTGGTGATCGGCGGGGTCGCGGTGCTCGCCCTGCACTCGTTCCTGCTGGCCAACCTCGACCGCGAGGTCACGAACCTCCGGCCGCCGCCGCCCGGTTCGTCCTTCTCTTCCCCCGGTGTCAACGCGGTCATCCACCTCGACGGCACCGTGGAGGGCACGGTCGAGCTGCCCGGCTGGCAGCGCCCGCGCCCGCTCACCGAGGACGAGATCGCGGTGCTGGTGTCCGGGCCGCCGGGACCGCACACCGCCGACCTGGGCGAGGCGGGCGAGTTCCGCGTGGTCACCGACCGGCTGAGGATCAAGGGCCTGTCGCTGGCACCCGTGACGGACGTCGTGTGGCAGATGGTCCGGATCCTCGCCGGCCTCATCGTGGCGGGCTCGGTGGTGGTCGCGCTGGCGGGCCGGGTGGTCGTGCGGCGCGCTCTGGTGCCGTTGGACCGGGTCGCCGCCACCGCGGCCCGCGTCGCCGAGCTCCCGCTGCACGAGGGCGAGGTCGCGCTCGCCGACCGCGTGCCGGAGGAGGACACCGATCCGGCGACGGAGGTCGGCAAGGTCGGCCTCGCGCTGAACCGGATGCTGGGCCACGTCGACGAGGCCCTCAAGGCCAGGCACGCCAGCGAGACCAGGGTCCGGCAGTTCGTCGCCGACGCCTCGCACGAGCTCAGGACGCCGCTCGCCGCCATCCGCGGGTACGCCGAGCTGAGCCGGCGCAGCGCCGGGGACGTGCCCCCGCAGGTCGCGCACGCGATGGGCCGGGTCGAGTCGGAGGCGCTGCGGATGACCTCGCTGGTCGAGGACCTGCTCCTGCTGGCCCGCCTCGACGCGGGCCGCCCGCTCGCCAGCGAGGAGGTCGACCTCTCCCGGCTGGTGCTGGACGTCGTCGGCGACGCCCGGATCGCGGGCCCGGACCACCGGTGGAAGCTCGCGCTGCCGCGGGACCCCGTGGTCGTCCCCGGTGACGTGCCGCGGCTGCACCAGGTGATCGGCAACCTGCTGTCCAACGCCCGCGCCCACACCCCGCCGGGCACCACGGTGACCACCGGGCTGGCCGTCCACAACGGACGCGCCCACCTGACCGTCACCGATGACGGGCCGGGCATCCCCCACGGCCTGGAGGTGTTCGAACGGTTCGCCCGCGGCGACAGCTCGCGGTCGCGTGCCGCGGGCGGCACCGGCCTGGGGCTCGCGATCGTGGCCGCCGTGGTCGGCGCGCACGACGGCGAGGTGTCCGTGACGAGCGAACCGGGCAGGACGACGTTCACCGTCTCGCTGCGAGCAGCGGCACCACGCGAACGCCCAACCGGCCCGGGATAGGCCGTCACGTGGCCGGAGAGCCCCTCAGAGGCGGCCGGTGTCGGCGGGGAGCACCTCGCCCGGCACCGGCCCCACCACCTCGTCCACGGCCTCGCCGGCCCACAGCAACGGCAGCAGGTCCGCGCCCCGCCGCCACAGCCACGGGACCCCCTTCACCAGCAGCCACGCCATGTGGTGCCACACCGTCAGCTCACGGCCGCCGGAGCACTCCAGGCTGACGTCGCCGACGGCGTGCCCGGCCGCGCGCAGCTCGGCGGCGAAGGCCCTCGCCAGCAACCGGTGACCGCGCTCGGACGGGTGCAGCCGGTCGACGGCCCACGTCCGGAGCTCGTAGGCGCCGGGCAGCGTGTGCAGGTCGACGCACCGGACACCGTGCCGGGCGACGACGACGTCGATCACGCGGTTGTACTCGTCGATGCGGTCCTTGAGCACCCGCCGCAGCCTGCCGGGCAGCTTGAACACGCGGCCCTGGTCGTGGAAGCGCACCGTCACGACGGAGACGCCCGCGGCCGTCAGCTCGCGGCAGATGTGGTCGAGGTCCTCGTGCATGCGCGGCACGGAGAAGTCCGACCTCAGGGTGTCGTTGACGCCCGCGATGACGACGGCCGCGCTGGGCCTGTCGCGCAGGGCCCGCGGCAGCTGGGCGCGCCGGACGTCGGCGAGCCGCGCGCCGGAGACGGCGTAGTTGCGGTAGCCGTTGTCCTCGAAGGCGGACGCGAGGATCGGCCCGAAGCCGCGCCAGCCGCCGGGCACGAGGTCGCCTATCCCGACGGCTGTCGAGTCACCGAGTAACACCAGCACATACCCCAGGATCAGCGGGCCCGGTGAGCCCGGAATGACCGTGCGGGAACGGTTCAGCGAAATGCTGGGTAAAGCGGGAGTTCGAGCACCTCGGCGCCGTAGCGGTCGACCAGCGCGCCGACGACCGCGTCCGCGTGCGAGGCGACCGTCTTCTCGCCGAGGACCAGCGCGTCGGACCGCAGCCGCACCCACCGGCCGGCCAGCACGACGCTGCGCGGCGGCGCGTTCACGACGGTCGGCATCGGCTTGGAGAGCGCCCGCCACGTCGCGAGCCACACCCAGAGGAGCTGGGCCTCCAGCAGCCGGGGCAAGAGCACCGCGTCGTCGTCCATCTCGGGCCACACCGACCCGACCTCCGCCCGCCACGCGGCGACCATGGCCTCGGACATCCCCGGCGGCAGGCCCCACGCGCACCAGCAGGACGGGAACGGCACCCGCAGGGCCGCGGCGTCGAACACGATGTCGCGGACGCAGCCGCCCTCGAAGTCGACGAACCGGACACCGCGCGAGGTGACCAGGTGGTTGTCCGGGCAGGACGTCGACGGGCTGAACGCGCGGCGGCGTGAGGTGCTGAACGCGCGGGCGGCAGCGGCGACGAAGTCGGTGGTCTGCGAGGACATCTCGACGCCCAGCGTCGAGAAGAGCAGCGCCGGTAAGCCCGCGATCGCCGCATGCACGTCGACCGCGATCGGGTCCTGGCAGCACTGCGCGCCCGCCCGGCGCATCAACGCGTCGAAGTCGGCGTCCCGGCCCGCCGTCGTGGCGTGCAGGCGGCCCATGGCGTGCGCCCACGACAGCAGGCCACGTTCCGCGGCGCGCGCGTCCTTGGCGTCGAGCTTCTCGGAGAGCCGCGGCGCGCGGCCCAGGTCCTCCAGCACGACCAGGCGCGACGTCGCGTCGTGGGCGAAGAGCTCCGGCGCGGCGCGCTCTTCCGCGGGAAGGGCGGTGAGGAGCTGGTGGCTGACGGCCTCGTGGGCCCACGGATCGCGGTCACCGGACGCGGCCGGGTAGCGCTTCACGACCAGCGTGCGGGGCATGGAGAACGGCGAGGCGGCGACTCTCACGCGGATGACGACGGAACGACCGGTACCCCCGAGAGCCTCGGGGTCCGCCAGGCGCACCTGTGCGCCCAGTCGCCTGGTCAGTACTCGCTCGGCGGCCCCGACGGCTTCGACGATCTCGGGTGAAGTCGTTCCGGGAGAGCCCGCGGTGATCTCCACGCTCATCCCCTCCGACCCTACTCCCCATGTCGCCGAGCCCGACCGACGCCAATCCGGCCAGGCTGCGACCACCACCACTGGTTGACAACGGCTCGCCGCGTTCCCGGATCTCCCGCCGAGGTGTGGACGTGTGGAAACACCTTCCGCCGTCCACTGCGCACCGATCAAGCGGCTGACTCGCGGCGCACACCTCAATACCGATCAAGTAGCTGCTCGATCGGGCGAACCGGTCTCATGCTCTGGGACGCGCGGGAGCACCGGGTGGGTTGCTCCCGCGCGTCAAAAAGATCGTCAGGCCTTCTCGGACTTGTCCTGCGGCTTGGCGTCGACGCCCGCTTCCTTGCGCTGCTGGGCGGTGATCGGCGCCGGGGCCGCGGTCAGCGGGTCGTAGCCGCCGCCGCTCTTCGGGAACGCGATGACCTCGCGGATCGAGTCGACGCCCGCGAGCAGCATGCACAGGCGGTCCCAGCCGAGCGCGATGCCGCCGTGCGGCGGAGCGCCGAACTTGAACGCGTCGAGCAGGAAGCCGAACTTCTCCTGCGCCTCCTCGGCGCCGATGCCCATCACGGTGAACGCGCGCTGCTGCACGTCCGCGCGGTGGATACGGATGGAGCCACCGCCGAGCTCGTTGCCGTTGAGGATCACGTCGTAGGCGTAGGCCAGCGCGTTGCCCGGGTCGGACTCGAAGTTGTCGATCCACTCCGGGGTCGGCGAGGTGAACGCGTGGTGCAGCGCCGTCCACTTGCCACCGCCGACCGCGACGTCGCCCGCCTCGAGCTTGTCGACGGCCTCGAACATCGGGAAGTCGACGACCCAGGCGAACGCCCACGCGTTCTCGTCGACCAGGCCGACGCGGTGCGCGATCTCGACGCGGGCGGCACCCAGCAGGGCACGGGCGTCGCGCGCCTCGCCCGCGGCGAAGAAGACGCAGTCGCCGGGGTTGGCGCCGACGGCCTTGGCCAGGCCGTCGCGCTCGGCGTCGGTGAGGTTCTTCGCCACCGGGCCGCCCAGCGTGCCGTCCTCGGCGATGAGCACGTACGCGAGACCCTTGTGGCCGCGCTGCTTCGCGAACTCCTGCCACGCGTCGAGCGTGCGGCGCGGCTGCGAGGCGCCGCCCGGCATGACGACGGCGCCGACGTACGGCGCCTGGAACACGCGGAACGTCGTGTCCTTGAAGTACTCGGTGAGCTCGGTCAGCTCCAGCTCGAAGCGCAGGTCGGGCTTGTCCGAGCCGTACTTCGACATCGCCTCGGCGTAGGAGACGCGGCGGAACGGCAGCGGCAGCTCGACGCCCTTGGTCTCCTTCCAGATCGCGGCGAGCAGCTTCTCCGTCAGCGCGATGACGTCGTCCTGCTCGACGAAGCTCATCTCGATGTCGAGCTGGGTGAACTCCGGCTGGCGGTCGGCGCGGAAGTCCTCGTCGCGGTAGCAGCGCGCGATCTGGTAGTAGCGCTCCAGGCCGCCGACCATGAGCAGCTGCTTGAACAGCTGCGGCGACTGCGGCAGCGCGTACCAGGAGCCGGGGCGCAGCCGCGCCGGCACCAGGAAGTCGCGCGCGCCCTCGGGCGTGGAGCGGGTCAGGGTCGGGGTCTCGACCTCGACGAACTTCTCGCCGTGCAGCACCTCGCGGGCGATGCGGCTGACCTCGCTGCGCAGCCGGATGGCCTTGGCGGGGCCGCTGCGGCGCAGGTCGAGGTAGCGGTGCTTGAGGCGGGCCTCCTCGCCGATCTCGCCCTCCGCCTCGACCTGGAACGGCAGCGGCGCGGCCTCGTTGAGGACCTCGAGGTCGCTCACGTAGACCTCGATCGCGCCGGTCGCGAGGTCGGGGTTCTCGCTGCCCTCGGGACGCCTGCTCACCTCGCCGGTGACCTTGACGACGTACTCGGAGCGCAGCCGGTGCGCGCGCTCGGCCATCTCGCCCTCGCGGAACACGACCTGGGCCACACCGGACGCGTCGCGCAGGTCGATGAAGATGACACCGCCGTGATCCCGCCGGCGGGCGACCCACCCGGTGAGGGTGACGGACTGCCCGGCGTGCTCGGCCCGGAGTGATCCGGCCTCGTGCGTGCGCAACACGGTGGTGGCTCCTTGTAGACGAAGTCAGCTTTGCCGTCAAGGCTAGCCGGAGCCACCGACACATTTTCAGGCAGGGCGGATGGCGGGCCCCGCTTCCGCCCACGTCCCGGGCGGCCAGAGGCCGCCTGCGCGACGTGGTGGCGACGGTCCTCCGGCGGCCCGTGGATCAGCGCGGTGCCGCCCGGCATCGCGGAAACCGCCCCACGACGCGGAAAGGGCCGCGACCTCCGGTCGCGGCCCTCCCCGTGCGGTCAGCTCACGCGCTCGGCGCGAGGTGCAGCAGGCGGTTCGGCGAGCCCGAACCCGGGTTCGTCACCTTCGACGGCGTCGACTGCCCGACCAGGTACGAGGAGACCTGGGCCGGCGTCGCACCGGGGTTGGTCGACAGGTAGCGGGCCGCGGCGCCCGCGACGTGCGGGGTGGCCATCGACGTGCCGGAGATGGTGCTGGTGGCGGTGTCGGAGGTGTGCCACGACGAGGTGATGTCGCGGCCGGGCGCGAAGATGTCGAGCACGGTGCCGTAGTTCGAGAACGACGACCGGGCGTCGGTGCGGTCGGTGGAGCCGACCGTGATCGCCTCGGTGACGCGGGCCGGGGAGAAGCCGGACGCGTTGGCGTTGGAGTTGCCCGCCGCGACCGCGAACGTCACGCCCTTGGCGACGGCGTTGCGCACGGCCGTGTCGAGCGTGGTGTTGGCGCCGCCGCCGAGCGACAGGTTCGCGACGGCCGGCTTGACCGCGTTGGCCGCCACCCAGTCGATGCCGGCCGCGACGCCCGCGAGGGTGCCGGAGCCGTTGTTGTCGAGCACGCGGACGGCGACGATGCGCGCGGCCTTCGCGACGCCGTACTGCGAGCCCGCGATGGTGCCCGCGACGTGCGTGCCGTGGCCGTTGCCGTCCTGCGCGACGGCGTCGTTGTCGACGAAGTCACGGCCGTTGGTGGCGCGGCCTCCGAACGTGGAGTGGCTGATGCGCACACCGGTGTCGACGACGTAGGCGGTCACGCCCGAGCCCGTCGAGGTGTAGCTGTAGGACTGGTTGAGCGGCAGGTCGCGCTGGTCGACGCGGTCGAGACCCCACGACGGCGGGTTCGTCTGCGTGGCCTGCGTGCGCACGACCTGGTCGGCCTCGACGAACTCGACCGACGGGTCGGCGGCGAGGCGCTTGGCCTGCTTCTCCGACAGCTTCACGTTGAAGCCGCCGAAGCTCGCGTAGTCGCGCTCGACGGTCGCGCCGAACCGCGACGCCAGGGAGTGCGAGGATCCCTTGCCCTCCTTCAGCTTCACGATGAAGCTGCCGGCGATCTTGTCGGGCGAGGCGAGCGAGAGCACCTCACCCTCCGCCGCGGCGGCCGAGGGGACCATCAGAACCGACACGGCGAGGCTCGCCGCACCGGCACCGGCCAGGAACCGGATCTTTCGCGTCATGATGCGCATTCCGTTCTTTGCAGGGGAACGAAGCGCTTTCGACGCTATGGAGAGATCCGGTTCCTGCCAAGGGCGTCCTACGGATTAAGACGCCGTTGCATCGCCGGACAATTCACTTTCACAGAGATGGCGGCCAGTGGAGGAGACGAGTGACGGGTGGCGTACCCGCGGTGCCCGTGGTAACCAGCGCGCGTTCCACCTGTTCCGGCGTGGCGGCGCGGTTGAGCTCCAGGTACCGCGCGGCGACCCCGGCCGCGTGCGGTGCGGCCATCGACGAGCCGCTCAGCGTCGCGGTCGCCGAGTCACCGGTGTGCCAGGCGGACGGGATGCCGACGCCCGGTGCCCAGATGTCCACCAGCGGCCCGGAGTTGGACGAGGACGACTTGGTGTCGTTCTGCGTGAGCGCTCCCACGCAGATCGCCTGCGACACCCGCTGCGGCGACGAGCCCGCGGGGTCGGTGTTGCCGCCGCCGGCGGCGACGGTGTAGGAGACGCCCGAGTCGACCGACCTCTTGACCGCGGTGTCCAGTGCCGTGGAAGCGCTGCCACCCAACGACATGTTCGCCACCGCGGGCTTCACGGCGTTGCGCGTCACCCAGTCCACGCCCGCGATCACGCCGGAGATCGTGCCGCTGCCGGAGCCGTTCAGCACCCGCACGCCCCACACGGTCACCTGCTTGGCCACGCCGTGCCGGGTGCCGGCGACGATTCCGGCGACGTGCGTGCCGTGCCCGTTGTCGTCCTGCGCGACCGCGTCGTCGTCGACGGTGTCCCAGCCGTTGCGGGCGCGACCGCCGAAGTCCTCGTGCGTGACGCGAAGACCGGTGTCGATCACGTAGACGTTCACGCCGCGGCCGGTGCTCGTGTACTCGTAGCGCTGGTCCAGCGGCAACGCGCGCTGGTCGATCCGGTCCAGGCCCCACGGCGGGGCGAGCTGCACGCCGTTGGCGTGCACGACCCCGTCGCGCTCCACATGGGACACGTTCGGGTCGGCCTTGAGCGCGCGCAGCTGCTGTGCGGTCAGCCGGGCGCTGAAACCGTTGAGCGCGCTGGAGTACCGGTGCTCGACGGCACCGCTGAACGTGGAGACGGCACCGTCGCGCAGGACGACGATGTACGAGGACGTGACCGCGGACGCCGGGGCGACCACGACCGCTGCCGCCAGTGCGGCGGCCGCAAGCAGGGCTCTCACGGGCGATTTCCTTCCTTCGCAGGGAAACGGCCCCGGTTCACCGGAACCGGGGCCGCACATCTCCGGAGGCGCTCAGCTCGTGGGCGGCCAGTGCAGGAGCCTGGTCGTCGTGCCGGCGCCGGGGTTGGTCACCTTGCCGTTGGTGGCGTTGGCGGTGATCGCGGCCGCCACCTGGGTGGGCGTCACGTTCAGGTTGCCCTGCAGGTACCGCGCCACCACGCCGGCGACGTGCGGGGACGCCATCGAGGTGCCGGAGATGGTGTTCGTGGCCGTGTCGCTGGTGTGCCAGGCGGACGTGATGCCGCTGCCGGGCGCGAAGACGTCGACCACCGCACCGTAGTTGGAGAACGACGAACGCGCGTCGTTGCGGTCGGTCGAGCCCACGGTCAGCGCCGCGGCCACGCGGGCGGGCGAGGTGTTCGCCGCGTTGGTGTTGGAGTTGCCGGCCGCGACCGCGAACGTCACGCCGCGGGTGATCGCGCCCTGCACGGCGTTGTCGAGCGAGGTGTTGGCGCCACCGCCGAGCGACATGTTCGCCACGGCGGGCTTGACGTGGTTGTTCGCCACCCAGTTCACGCCCGCGACGACACCGGCGATGGTGCCGGAGCCCGAGTTGTTGAGCACCCGGACGCCGTACACGGTCGCCGCCTTCGCCACGCCGTGCTGCGCGCCCGCGATGGTGCCCGCCACGTGCGTGCCGTGGCCGTTGCCGTCCTGCGCGACGGCGTCGTTGTCCACGAAGTCGTAGCCGTTGCGCGCCCGGCCGCCGAACGCCTGGTGCGAGGTCCGCAGGCCCGTGTCGATCACATAGGCGTTCACACCGGACCCGGTCGAGTTGTAGCTGTAGCGCTGGTCGAGCGGCAGGTTGCGCTGGTCGATCCGGTCGATGCCCCACGACGGCGGGTTGACCTGGGTCGCCTGGACGCGGACGACCTGGTCGCGTTCGACGTACTCGACCGAGGGGTCGGCGGCGAGTCTGCGCGCCTGCGCGTCGCTCATCCTGACCGAGAAGCCCTTGAACACCGCGTCGTAGACGTGACCGACCTGACCGCCGAACCGCGAACCGAGCGCCTGCGCGCTCGCGGTGACGCGGTCGTCCTCGAGCTTCACGATGAAGCTGCCCGCGATGTTCTCGCCAGGGGAGACGCGGATCTCGCCGGCCGCCGCGGTGACGGGTGCCGCGAAGGCCGCCACCACGACCGCCGAACCCAGCAGGGTCGCTGTTTTGCGCATGGCTTGGTCCTGTTCGTCGCAGGAATGTGCCTGAACCGGTCCGGGCTGACGGCGGCGCACTGGGCCCGAGATCTGAACTTCCCCGCTTCCCCGGCGGCCCGAAACCGCCGATCGGCTGTACCGCGTTTCCCTTGCTGCCGCTAGCCTTCCGATCTTGTCTCCGGGAAACGGAGGAGTGATGCTCACAGTTCGCCCACCGCGCGAGGAGCTCGCCGGCCTCCTGGTGACGGGTCCGTTCGCGGACGCGTTGCGGGTCGCGATCCGGGTTCGGGGTCTCAGCCTGGAACGGCTGCAGCACCGCCTGCGGGTGCGGGGCGCGCCGATCAGCGTGACGGCCCTGAGCTACTGGCAGTCGGGCCGCCGCAGACCCGAGCGGCCGGAGTCGCTGATGGCCCTCGCCCACCTCGAGGACGTGCTGGGGCTGCGCAGGACGGCGCTGTCGAGACTGCTGGGGCCACCGCGGCCGCGCGGGCGTTCACGCAGGCGGGAGGCCTCGGCGGGAACGCGGTGGGACAGCTCGGGGCTGGTGCTGACCGCCCAGCACGACCGGGTCGACGTCGCGCCCTGCGGCGGTGTGCGCGGCGTCCGCTCACGCCAGGTCATGCAGGCCACCTCGACCGGGGTGGACCGCTGGGTCCTGTGCCAGGAGACGGGTTCGGCGCAGCCGGCGCTGACCGCCGTCCGGTCCTGCCAGGTCGGCAGGGTCGCGCGGGAACGCACGAGCGGCGTGCTCGTCGCGGAGCTCGTGTTCGACGAACCGATCTCCGCGGGCGAGTCGATCGCGATCGAGTACGAGTTGACCTATCCGCGCCCGACGGCCGAGCACACGCATTTCCGCCGGTTCGCCGAACGTGTGCACGACTACGTGCTGGAGATCAAGTTCCCGCACGGGTCGGCGCCCGCTTCCTGCGAGCAGTTCGCGTCCGTTCCGGCGGGGGCGGAAACGCCCGGCGGCGCGCGCACGGCGGCGGTGGACGACTCCGGTCGCGCACACGCCGCCGCGCTCGACTTCGGCCCCGGCCTCTACGGGATGCGCTGGAGCGTGGCCGCGAACGACTCGGGGTCGTCGAGCCAGGGGAAGTGACCGGCCGCCTGCTGCACGACGAGCCGTGCGCGCGGGAACAGGTCCGCGTACTCCCGCGCGCACCGGGGCGGCAGCGCCACGTCGAGCTCGCCGGTCACGAGGAGCGTCGGCACGTCGAGGGTCGCGAGCCGCGCCCGGACCTGCTCCGGGTCGAACGCGCCCTCGGCGTAGAACTCCTTCGCGGCCTCGTCGTTGCGCGGGTGCTCGTCGAGCCGCCGCGCCCGGTCGTCCCACCTGCCGTGCATGAACGGCGCGATGGCCTGGAACGCCTCCGGCGTGGGGTCGCCGGCCCAGATCCGCCGGAACGCCGCGTAGGCCTGCTCGAACCACGGTTCGGCGTGCCGTCGTTCGGCGACCTCCCTGCGGTCGTCGTCGGTGACGTCGATGCCGACGACCCGCGGGCTGGGTGCGACGAGCACGAGCTCCTCGACCCGTTCCGGGAACCGGATCGCGTAGAGGATCGCGAGCGTGCCGCCCGCGCTGTGGCCGAACAGCCTGAGCCGGTCCAGGCCGAGGTGCCGGCGCAGCGCCTCGACGTCGCCGACCTGCCGGTCGGCGCGGTAGGTGCCGGCCGGTCCCGACTCCCCGGTGCCGCGCAGGTCGAGCCGGACGACGCCGTCGAGCGGCAGGCCGCCCAGGTAGGACGACGCCTGCATCGGCCCACCCGGCAGGCAGACCAGCGGACCGCTGCCCGGTGCCGGGCCGGGCGAGCCGTGGTGGGCCAGCGTGACGCCGTCGGAAGTCGTGAAGGCCCCCATGCCCCGCAGTGTGTCAGTACGAGCGGGGCAGTTTCAGGCTGTTCTGCGCGACGAAGTTCAGGATCATCTCCCGCGAGACCGGCGCGATGCGCGACAGCCGCGACGTCGCGAGCATCGACGCGAGGCCGTACTCACGGGTCAGGCCGTTGCCGCCGTGCGTCTGGATCGCCTGGTCGACGGCGGCCGCGACCGCCTCGCCCGCCGCGTACTTGGCCATGTTCGCGGCCTCTCCGGCGTCCCGGTCCCGGCCCGAGTCGTAGAGAGCGGCCGCCTTCTGGGTCATCAGCCGCGCGAGCTCGACCTCGACGTGGACCTTGGCCAACGGGTGCGAGATCCCCTGGTGCGCCCCGATCGGGCTCTCCCAGACCGTGCGCTGCCGGGCGTAGGCGACGGCCTTGGCGACCGCCAGGCGGGCCGTGCCGGTGGCCATGCTCGCGCCCATGATCCGTTCGGGGTTGAGCCCCGCGAAGACCTGCTGCAGGCCCTGGTCCGGGGAGCCGACGACGGCGTCGGAGGGCAGCCTGACGTCGTCGAAGAACAACGTGAACTGCTTCTCCGGCGCGATCAGGTCCATGTCGATCTCGTGCCGGGTGAGGCCCTCGGCGGCGGTCGGCACGACCACGAGCACCGGCCCGGTCCTCTGGATCGCCACCACCAGCACGGCGTCGGCCTCGTCGACGCCGGAGATGTAGGTCTTGGCCCCCTTGAGGACCCACTCGTCGCCGTCGCGGCGGACGGTCGTCTTCAGCTTGTGCGCGTTGGACCCCGCGTCCGGCTCGGTGATCGCGAAGGCCATCTTCAGCGTGCCGTCCGCGAAACCGGGCAGCCACTTCGCCTTCTGCTCGTCCGTGCCGAACCGGGCGATCACCGTCGCGCAGATCGCGGGCGAGACCACCATGAGCAGCAACGGGCACCCGGCCGCCGCCAGCTCCTCGCACACGGCCGCGAGGTCACCGATCCCGCCGCCGCCACCGCCGTACTCCTCGGGTACGGCCACGCCGAGGTAGCCGAGCTTGCCGGCCTCCTCCCACAGCTCGGTGGTCTTCTGCCCCGAGCGGGCCTTGGCGTCGAAGTACTCGTGGCCGTACCCGGCGCCGAACTCGGCGACGGCCCTGCGCAGCGCGATCCGCTCTTCGGACTCGACGAAGCTCACGATCGGTCTCCACTCGTGTCGGCTACCACCGCCAGGACGTCGCCGGCGTCGACCTGCCGGCCCTGCTCGACGAGGAGCTCGGTGACCGTGCCCGCGCTGGTCGCGAGCACGCGGTGTTCCATCTTCATGGCTTCCAGCACCAGCAGCTCGGCGCCGGCGGCGACGACGTCGCCCGGCCGCACGGACACCCTGACGACGGTTCCCGGCATCGGCGCCGTGGTCGCGCCCGGCGCGAGCGCGGACCGCGGTTCGGGGAAGCGCGGCACGAGCGTCAGCGACACCGACCCGAGCGGCGAGTCGACCTCGACCAGGTCGCCGTAGGTGCTGACGTGGAACGGGGTGCGCACGCCGGCCAGGTCGAGGACCGCGGTGTCCCCGGTGGCCTGGGCCGGGTCGTAGGCGACCTCGACCAGCTCCTCGCCGAACAGGAACCGCGCCTTCGGCTGCTGCGACCGCACGTTGCGCCAGCCGAGCGGCAGGTGCCCGGTCCTGCGACGGGCCGCGAGCGCGAGCGCGGCGGCGAGCGCAAACGGTTGCGGGTCAACGGTTCCGGTGAGGTCGTGCTCGGCCAGGAACCCGGTGTGCGTGTCGCCGGCGAGGAAAGCCTCGTTGCGCAGGACCTCCACGAGCAACCGGCGGTTCGTGACCAGGCCGTGGATCCGCGCGTCCGTCAGCGCGGTCGCGAGCTTGCGGGCGGCGGCTTCGCGCGTCGGCGCGTGCGCGATCACCTTGGCCAGCATGGGGTCGTAGTGCACGGAGACGACCGAGCCGTCCTCGACACCGCTGTCGAGCCGGACGTCACCGGGCACGTGGAACCGGTGCAGCGTGCCGCTGGCCGGCCGCCAGTCGTGCGCGGGGTCCTCGGCGTAGAGGCGGACCTCGATCGCGTGCCCCCGCGGTCCGGGGACCTCGGCGGGCAACCGGGCGCCCTCGGCGATCCGCAGCTGCCACTCCACCAGGTCGACGCCGTGCACCAGCTCGGTGACCGGGTGCTCGACCTGCAGCCGCGTGTTGACCTCCATGAAGTGGAAGTCCTCGCCCTTGAGCATGAACTCCACGGTGCCCGCGCCGACGTACCCGATGGACTCGGCCGCCGCGGTGGCCGCCGCGAACAGGCGGCGGCGGACGTCCTCGTTCACCGCCGGGCTTGGCGACTCCTCGACGATCTTCTGGTGCCGCCGCTGGATCGAGCACTCGCGTTCGCCCAGCGCCCACACCGTGCCGTGCGCGTCCGCGAGGATCTGCACCTCGACGTGCCGCGCGTGCTCCAGCAACGGCTCGCAGAACACCGTCGGGTCGCCGAACGCCGACTCCGCCTCGCGCCGCGCGCTCGCGAGCGCGTCCGCGAGCCCGGCCGGCCCGCGCACGATCCTCATGCCGCGACCGCCCCCACCGGCGGACGCCTTGACCAGCACCGGGAACTCGCCGACGGCCTGCGGGTCGAGCTCCGGCAACGTCGGCACACCCGCCGCGGCCATCCGCTTCTTCGCGGCGACCTTGGAGCCCATCGCCTCGATCGACTCCGGGTCCGGCCCGACCCACGTCAGGCCCGCGGCCAGGACCCGCCGGGCGAAGTCCGCGTTCTCGCTGAGGAAGCCGTAGCCGGGGTGCACGGCGTCCGCGCCGGCCCTGGTCGCCGCCTCGACGAGCAGGTCGGCGCGGAGGTAGGTCTCGGCGGGCGACGCACCGGGCAACCGGACCGCGAAGTCGGCCTCCCGCACGTGCGGCGCGCCGGCGTCCGGGTCGGAGAACACCGCGACCGCGCGGATGCCCGAGGCCCGGCAGGTGCGGATGACGCGGCGAGCGATCTCGCCCCGGTTCGCGATGAGGAGTGTCCTGATCACCGTGGTCATCACATCCGGAAGACGCCGAAGCCGTCGGCGCCCTTGATCGGTCCGCTGTGGACAGCGGAGAGGCAGAGGCCGAGCACGGTCCTGGTGTCGCGCGGGTCGATCACGCCGTCGTCGTAGAGCTTCCCGGACAGGAACGGCGCGAGCGACTGCTCCTCGACCTGTGCCTCGACCATCGTGCGCATGGCGGCGTCGTGCTCCTCGTTGTACTCCTGCCCCTTCGCGGCGGCGGCCTGCCGTCCGACGATCGAGAGCACCCCGGCGAGCTGCGCGGGGCCCATCACGGCCGACTTGGCGTTGGGCCAGGTGAACAGGAACCGCGGGTCGTAGGCCCTGCCGCACATGCCGTAGTTGCCCGCGCCGTAGGAGGCGCCCATCGTGATCGTCAGGTGCGGCACCCGGCTGTTGGACACCGCGTTGATCATCATCGAGCCGTGCTTGATGATGCCGCCCTGCTCGTACTGGGCACCCACCATGTAACCGGTGGTGTTCTGCAGGAAGACCAGCGGCGTGTCGCTCCGGTTCGCGAGCTGGATGAACTGCGTGGCCTTCTGCGACTCCTCGCTGAACAGCACGCCGCGCGCGTTGGCGAGGATGCCGACCGGGTAGCCGTGGATGCGGGCCCACCCGGTGACGAGGCTGGTGCCGTACAACGGTTTGAACTCGTCGAACTTCGACCCGTCGACGAGCCGTGCGATGACGTCGCGCGGGTCGAACGGCACGCGCTGGTCCTCGGAGACGATGTCGAGGATGCCGTCGGCGTCGAACAGGGGTTCCTCGACGGGAGCCGGGTCGGGGCCGAGCTTGCGCCAGTTCAGCCGGGCGACGACCCTGCGCGCCAGCCGGATCGCGTCGGTCTCGTCCTCGGCGACGAAGTCCGCGAGCCCGGACGTGGCGCCGTGCATCATCGCGCCGCCCAGCGACTCGTCGTCCGCTTCCTCACCGGTGGCCATCCTGACCAGCGGCGGACCGCCGAGGAACACCTTCGACCGGTCCTTGACCATGATCACGTGGTCGGACATGCCCGGCACGTAAGCGCCGCCGGCCGTCGCGTTGCCGAACACCGCGGTGATCGTCGGGATGCCCGCCGCGGAGAGCCGGGTGAGGTCGCGGAACGCCCGGCCGCCCGGGATGAAGATCTCGCTCTGCGTCGGCAGGTCCGCGCCGCCGGACTCGACGAGGCTGATTAGCGGCAGCCGGTTCTGCAACGCGATGTCGTTGGCCCGCAGGGACTTCCGCAGCGTGTACGGGTTCGACGAGCCACCGCGCACCGTCGGGTCGTTCGCGACGATCACGCACTCGACGCCCTCGACGTGCCCGATGCCGGTGACGACCGAGGCGCCGACCGGGAAGTCGGTGCCCCACGCGGCGAGCGTCGAGAGCTCCAGGAACGGGCTGTCCTCGTCGACGAGCAGCTCGACCCGTTCGCGGGCCAGCAGCTTGCCGCGGCGGTGGTGCCGCTCGACGTACTTCGGCCCGCCTCCCGCGAGCGCCTTGGCGTGCTCGGCGTCCAGCTCCGCGATCTTCGCGAGCAGCGCCTCCCTGTTGCCCATCAGGCGAACCCCAATCGTCGTGCCGCGAGCTCGGTCATCACTTCACTCGCCCCTCCCCCGATGCCGAGGATGCGGGCGTCCCGGTAGTGGCGTTCCACTTCGGACTCCCGCAGGTAGCCCATGCCACCGTGCAGCTGCACCGCCGCGTCAACGACCTCGGAACAGGTCTCGACGGCGGCGTTCTTCGCGAAGCAGACCTCCGTGACGCAGTCCTCACCGCGGTTGACCCGTGCGGCGACCTCGCGGGTGTAGGTCCGCGCCAGGTCGATCCTCTGCGCGAGCTGCGCCAGCCGGTGGCTCACCACCTGGCGCTTGATCAGGGGCTTGCCGAAGGTCTCGCGGTGGCGGACCCAGCCGACGGTCAGGTCCAGCGCCCGTTGCGCCGTCGCGTAGGCCTGGACCGCCATCGTGACGCGCTCGACCTGGAACTGCCGCATGATCAGCACGAAGCCCTGGTTCTCCTCGCCCACCAGGTTGCGCACCGGCACCCGCACGTCGTCGAAGTGCAGTTCGGCGGTGTCGCTGCAGTGCCAGCCCATCTTGTCGAGCTTGCGGCGGGTGAACCCGTCCTCGATGACGAGCAGCGAGATGCCCTGGTAACCCTTCTCCCCGGTCCGGACGGCGGTCGTGACGAAGTCCGCCCGGCACCCGGAGGTGATGAACGTCTTCTCGCCGTTGACGACGTAGTGGTCGCCGTCCCTGACCGCCGTGGTCCTGATCGCCGCGACGTCGGACCCGGCGCCGGGTTCGGTGACGGCCAGGCTGCCGATCTTCTCGCCCCGGACGGCTGGCCTGGCGAACCGGTCGAGGAGGTCCTCGTCACCGGTCTGCCAGATGTGCGGGATCGCGATGCCGAGCGTGAACAACGCCGCCATCAACCCCGACGAGCCGCCGTTCTGGATGATCTCCTCGGTCAGCACCACCGTGTCGAGCAGGTCGCCGTGCTCGAACCCGATCCCGAGCAGGTCGAGCTCCGCGGCCTTGCGGTGCAGCTCGCGCGGAACCTCACCCTCCCGCTCCCACCGGTCGAGGTGCGGCACGACCTCCCTGCGGGTGAAGTCGCGGACGAGCTCCCTGAGCTCCTTCCGCCCGTACAGGTCCTTCGTGATCACAGGAACTCCTCCGGGATCTCGACTTCCCTGCCGCGCAACCACTCGCCCAGCGCCTTCGCCTGCGGGTCGAACCGCGTGCTGCTCGCCACCCCGTCGCCGAGCAGGCCGTGCAGCACGAAGTTGAGCGCCCTGAGGTTCGGCAGCTCGTACCTGCTGACCTCGCCCGCCTCCGGCAGCAGCTCCTTGAGCCTCTCGACGGTCAGGAACCCCCGGAGCCACTCGTAGGCGTCGTCGTCGCGCACCCACACGCCGAGGTTCGCGTCCCCGCCCTTGTCACCGCTGCGCGCACCGGCGATCGTTCCCAGCGGCCGCTTCACAGCACCACCGCCTCGGCGTCGACCTCGTCGCGGTGCACGTACGCCGCCCGGTACACCCCGAACGGCGTGCCGTCACCCGGCGGCGCCGTCACGTGGAACCCGGGGTAGCTCGCCAGCGCCAGCTCGATCGCGGCACGGCTGAACCCCTTGGCCCGCTGGGGATCCGGCGTCTTGATCGTCACGTGCAGCAGCGCGCTGGCCTGCTCCTCGGTGGCGGCGTCGGGCTGGTCGGTCCGCGCCAGCGTCCACGTGAGACCGTCCGCGCCGACGGCGTCGTGCAGCTGCCGCCTGACCAGAGCGGCCTTCTCCTCGACGTCGAGTCCGGTGAGGACGAACGTCGTGGAGTTGCGGAAGCCGCCCACCGCGTTCAGGCACACCTTGAGCGTGTCCGGCGGAGGGCTCCCCCTGGTCCCGCTGATCCGCACGCCCCCGGGGTGCTCTTCCAGCCGGATCGTGTCGAAGTGCGTCGTGACGTCCGGGCCCGGGTACTCCGGCGGGCCGATCTCGTACAGCAACTGGGCCGTGACGGTGTCGACCGTGACCGCGCCACCCGTCCCGTCGTGCTTGGTGATCAGGCACGACCCGTCCTCGTCGACCTCCGCGATCGGGAAACCGGGCCTGGTCGCGTCGATCTCGGTGAAGAACGAGTAGTTCCCGCCCGTCGCCTGCGTGCCGCACTCCAGCACGTGGCCCGCCACCGTGGCGCCGGCCAGCCGGTCCCAGTCGTCGCGCGCCCACCCGAAGTGCGCGGCGGCGGGCCCCACCACGAGGCTCGCGTCGGTGACCCGCCCGGTGACGACGACCTGGGCGCCCTGCTCCAGGCACCGCGCGATCTCCCACGCGCCGAGGTAGGCGTTGGCGGTCAACGCCTCCGGGTAGCGCGACCGGAGGTCGTCGCCCGTGACGTACCCGATCTTGGCGCCGGTCTTGGCTTTGAGCTCGCGCGCGAGCCCCTCGGGGTTGAGCCCGCCGGCGTTGGTGACGATCTTGACGCCCTTGTCGAGCGCGAGCGCCAGGCAGTCCTCCATCTGCCGCAGGAACGTCTTGGCGTACCCCAGCGACGAGTCCCTCATCCGGTCACGGCCCAGGATCAGCATGGTCAGCTCGGCGAGGTAGTCGCCGGTCAGGACGTCCAGCTCGCCGCCTTCGAGCTGCTCGCGCATCGCCGACAGGCGGTCGCCGTAGAACCCGGAGGCGTTGCCGATCCGGATCACCGGCCACCTCCCGGCGGACCGGCGAAGGCCTGCGCGATCGGCACCCACTCCCGCGCGACGTCACCGGTGGCCTCGATCGCGAGCTGTCCGCGGTTGCGCCGCTGCGTCACCAGCCACGCGAAGTCCAGCGCCGGCGCCACGACCCGGTTCTCCGCGTCCTCCGGGCCCCAGGTCCACAGCTCGCCGCCAGGAGCGGTCAGCTCGACGCGGACGGGGACCTCCGGCACCGCCAGCCCGTTGAGCAGGAAGGCGAACCCGATCGTCCGCACACCGATGTGGCACACGTGCCTCAGCCGCGCGGTCGGCTCCCGCACCACGCCGAGGGCGTCCGCGACGTCCTGCCCGTGCGCCCAGGTCTCCATGATCCGCGCGGTCGCCATCGACGCCGGGCTCATCGGCGGCCCGAACCACACGATCTTCCCCGACGCCGCGGCGAGGTGCTCCCGCAGCGCCGCGCGGCTGTCGCGCCACAGCTCCAGCAGGCCGGGCATCGCCGCCGCCTCGGCCGCCGTCCTGTCCACGATGTCGCCGGTGAGCGGCTGGGCCTGGAACGCCTCGGGATCGGTGATCGCGAGGATCGCCGCCTTGTCCGTCCACATGAGATGGCCGATCTGGTGCCCGATCGTCCAACCCTGCGCGGGCGTGGGCAACGTCCAGTCGGCGCCGGCCACCAGCTCGTCGAGCTCGCGCGACTCGGCGTCCAGGTCGGCCAGCAGTTCCGTGATCACAGCTGTTCCTCCAGCATCCGCGCCCAGTAGCGCACGACGTGCGCCCGGCGCTTGGTGTCATCGGCGAGCTGGTTGGCGAGCGCCAGCCCGCGCACAAGATCCAGTGTTGCCTGCACCGCGTCCTTCACACCCGGCTTGGTGTCGTCGGCGTCGAGCAGCTCCAGGGCGAGCCCGTACACCTCGCGCCCGAGACGCGCCTGCAGTTCCAGCACCTGCTCGCGCAGCTCGGGGTCCGTCCGCGCGGCCACCCACAGCTCCAGCGCCGCCGTGAACAGGTCGCTGGCGTGGAAGTCCGCGATCAGCTCGACCACGGCGTGCGTGCTCTTCTGCGCGATCTCCGCACGCCGCTTGAGCGCCTCGACGCTCTCCGCGCCCACGTGCTCCACGGCGGCCGCGACCAGCTCGCCCCGCGTCCTGAAGTGGTGCAGCTGCGCACCCCGCGACACCCCGGCGCGCTCGGCCACCTCGGTCGTCGTGGTGCCCGACCAGCCGCGTTCCACCAGGCACTCGACCGTCGCCTCCATGAGCTTCCGCTTGGTCTCGCGGGTGCGGTCGGCCTGGCGCTGCCTCGTCTCCACGCCCCGAGTGTTCCGCCGCACAAACAAACAGTCAAGCCTGCTTGTAAATGGCGCGAGTACCGTCCGCGCCGATGAGCATCGTGGAGAGATTGCGGGCCGCCGGCTGCGTGTTCGCCGAAGAAGAGGCCGCACTGCTGGAAGAAGCCGCCACTGACGGCCGGCACCTCGAAGAACTGGTCGGGCAACGGGTCGACGGCCTGCCGCTGGAGCACGTCGTGGGATGGGCGATGTTCTGCGGGCAGCGCGTCGTCGTCACCCGCGGCGTCTTCGTGCCGCGCCACCGCACCGAACTGCTGGTCGACCTCGCGACCGAACTCGCGCCCGCCGTCGTCGTCGACATGTGCTGCGGCTCCGGTGCGGTGGGAGCGGTGCTGCAACACCGGCTCCCGGACGCCACGGTCTACGCGGCCGACATCGATCCGGTCGCGGTCGAGTGTGCGCGCAAGAACCTCGCCACCGTGTTCGAGGGCGACCTGTTCGACGCGCTCCCCGCACACCTCAAGGGACACGTAGACGTCGTGGTCGCCAACGTGCCGTACGTGCCGACCGGCGACATCCGGTTCATGCCGGCCGAAGCACGCGACCACGAGGCACGGGTGGCGCTCGACGGCGGCGCGGACGGCTTGGAGGTCCTGCGCCGCGCGGCGACCCAAGCCGCGGCCTGGCTGCGCCCCGGCGGCCACCTGATGAGCGAGACCAGCGAGCGCCAGGCACCCGCCGCACTGGCGGCCTTCACCGCGGCCGGATTCGATGCCAAGCTCGTGACCAGCGACGACACCACGGCAGTGGTCGGCAGGGCCTAAGTTCCGTACAATGTACGGTATGTCGTACGACCAGATCATGCAGTGGTTCGCGAAGTGGGACGCGCTCGCGGTGGAGGGCGACGTCGAGGCGATGGCCGACATGGCGCTGTTCCCGGTCAACACCGTCACCGACGGCTCGGCGACGTCGTGGGACCGCGAGACGTTCCTGGCGGAGATGGGCGCCCAGCTGGGCGGTGACGTGCAGATGGAGTCGACCAGGACACCGCACTTCATCAACGAGAACCTGGCCTTCGTGATCACCGACGGGACGATCAACGGGATGACCGTGCGCTACGGCGACCTGCTGGTGAAGGCCGGTGGCGAGTGGAAGTTCCAGACGATGGTCCAGGGAGGCTGGGCTTAGCTCCCAACAGAATGATCTTGCCCGTACTCCGGGCGTCCAAGACGGGATTGCCAACCGGTTGCGCGGCGCGTTGCTGGGATTCCACGCGAATGACAAGCGAGCGGATCAGCCGCTCACGGTGTCATCCTGCGGGGTGCAGCTGCCCTTCGAGGTAGGTCCGCTTCTGGACCTTCTTGTCCTTGTGCAGAGCCTCCAGCGCCAGCACGGTCCTCTCTGCCAGCCGGTTGGCGTCCTGAACCACCGTGGCGCGTAACGGGCTCTTGCCTTTGTCGATCAGCGCTCTGGCCTCGGCGATGCCGTCAATGCCGATCACCACGGTGTCCTGGGTTGCTGCTGAGGGAGTCGACCCGATGGCGTCCACCGCGCCCAGTGCCATTTCGTCGTTGGTGCAGAACACCGCGTCCAGCCGAATTTCTCGCGAGCCAAGACGGCGGATGTGGGCACGAACGGCGTCATATGCGCGAGAACGCCGGAAATCGCAGTCGGACAGCTCGGTGATCGACACATCGGGGATGGCGTTCCGCAGCACCTTGCGGCACTGCTCCTGTCTGGCGGTGTGCTCGCGGCTGGCGATGATCAGCACGTGAGGTCGCGTCATGCCGCGCTGCCGCAGATGCTGCGTCAGCCAGGTGCCCGCCAGCTCGCCGAGCTGAGCGCTCCGGTACCCGACGTACACGGCGTTGTCGGGATATTCATGTTCATGTTCGAATGGCTCGGCGTCGGTGAACACGACTGGAAGACCCGACGACGCGCAGAACTCGGTCAGGGTTGCCCGCTGCTGGTCCACCGCTGTGGCAACCACGATGCCACCCATGTAAGCCGCATGGCGGTCCTGCACCCTGCCCAGCAGATGGGCCTGCGCCGACGCGTCGTAGTCACAGGCGGGCAGCTTCAGCACCATGTCGACGCCATCGCGGTCGATCCTCCCGTGCAGGCGCCGGACCAGGCCGGCCAGCCAGTACTTCTGCTCGAAAGCGGGCACCACCACGAAGACCTGCCGCGCCTGCGCTGGCCTGCTGACCATCTTTCGCAGCAGCACGAGGGAAGTGGCTGTCAGCGCAATGGCCACGGGCAATGACCACAGCGGCACTGAGCTCGTCAGCAGTCCACTGCGAGCCAGCGCGATGCTTCCGGCGACGATGAGCCCGCTTACCACCGAAGTCACCACGGTGAAGCGCACCGGCGTGCGATCCCGGTCGAGCAACGCCATTGGCCGACCCCTTCCGACGCCGACGAGATCGTCAGTTTGGCACAGGACGACCGGCCGGTAGTGCGAAACAGTCGCCGGCGGAGACTCGGTGGACGGACCTGCTCCGGTCATTTGGCCTGCACGGGGAATGGCGAGTGCCCTACGAGGTCAGCCTTGATGAAGCCTCCGAGAGCCAGGAACTCTCAGGTACAACAGAAGCATGATCGCGATGCAGTACGAGATCACCCTGCCGTCGAACTACGACATGGGGATCATCCGGGAGCGGGTCCGCACCCGCGGCCACGCGCTCGACGCCTTCGAGGGCCTGGGGTTCAAGGCGTACCTGGTCCGCGGCACGCAGTACGCGCCGTTCTACGTGTGGAACACCTCGGCCGCGATGGCGAACTTCCTCTACCGCGGCGGCGGTTTCCAGGGGATCCTCGCCGACTTCGGCCGGCCCGTGGTCCAGCACTGGCCCGGCGTCGCGTTCCTGAGGGGGGACGCGGAACGGGCGAGGTACGCGACGCGCCGCATCACCAGGCTCGCACCGGAGGCGAACCCGATCGACGTCGTCGGGGAGGTGGAGCTCGGCAAGGCGCCCGGCCTGCACTCGGCGGCCGTCGGCGTAGATCCGCGCACGTGGGAGGTCGTGCGGTTCGAACTGTGGGAGGAACACCCCGGGGAAGAGGGTGCCTACGAGGTCCTCCACTTTTCCGAGCCGGAGCTCGGGTCGATCACAGCAGGGTGAGCTGTTCCTGGTCCACGCGCTGCGCCGGCACGCTCACCGGCAGGCTGCCCTCGGGCCACACGCCGTCGTCATCACCGGGCACACCGGTGACGGCGTCGGTGGACCGCCCTCGCGGCGCCAGGCCGTGCTTCTCGATCAACGGCGTCACCCGCGCCGCCAGCCGGGCGCGGTACCGACGGTCCACATAGGACCCGTTGCCGTAGAGGTACCGGTAGGTCTCGACGAGGTCCGGGTGCTCACGGCGGAGCCATGCGGCGAACCACTCGCGGGCGCCCGGTCGCAGGTGCAACGGCAGCACCGTCACGCCCGTGGCCCCGGCGGCCGCGATCTGCTCCAGCAGGAAGTCGAGCTGCTCCACCGAGTCCGTGAGCTCGGGCAGCACCGGGGCGACGAACACCCCGCAGGGCAACCCCGCTTCCCGCACCTTCCGCACCAGCTCCAGGCGCGCGGCCGGGGTCGGTGTGCCCGGTTCCAGCGACTTGTGCAGATCGCGGTCCATCAGCGCGAGCGACACCGCGATCCCGACCGGCACCACCTCCGCCGCGGCCGCCAGCAGCGGCAGGTCCCTGGCGAGCAGCGTGCCCTTCGTGAGGATCGAGAAGGGCGTGCGGGAGGCGGTGAGGGCCTCGATGATCCCCGGCATCAGGGCGTACCGCCCCTCCGCCCGCTGGTACGGGTCGGTGTTGGTGCCGAGCGCCACGTGCTCCTGCTTCCACCGCGGCGACCTGAGCTGGCGCGACAGCACCTCCCCCGCGTTGACCTTCACGATCACCTGGCCGTCGAAGTCGCGCCCGGTGTCGAGGTCCAGGTAGGAGTGGGTCTTGCGGGCGAAGCAGTTGTGCGACACCACGCCGTTCGCGATGAAGTCGCCCGTGCCGGTGGTGATGTCGTACAGCGCCATCTCCCCCACCGGTTCGACGGAGACGACGCCCAGCGGCTGCCGCGACTTGATCGCCACGCCGTCGATGTCGCGCTTGCGGGTGATCGCCGGGTCGACGGTGTGGAAGAAGCGCAGGTTCTCGCGCAGCCCTCCGCGCAGCCGCACGACCCGCACACCACGCCGGCGGCGCAGCTCCTCGATCGCGAAGTCGAAGTGGAAGTGCTTGAGCGCCAGGCTGATCGCCTCGATGACGGTGGCGTTGCGCGACGACAGGCGCAGGATGCTGCGCGAGCAGGTCCCGAGGTAGTCGAACGCGCCGGCCAGAAATCCCTTGAGCCAGTCGGGGTTCGGGGCTATCTGCCAGTGCGCGAGCTCGCGCACTTGGTGCAGAAATCCCCTCCCTTCTCGCACACCGAAGTAGTCGAGGTACTCCTGTGTGCGGTCCATGGCCTCTATGTCGGCCAACGGGATCCGGAACTCGTTCTCGTCGTCGACCATGCCGCGCAGGTACCCGCGGCGGTAGTCGTCGGTCACGGTGGGCTGCTCGACGAAAGCCCCCGTGCCCATCAGCTTGTTGCCGGTCGTGAGGTGTGGACGCCGGCCGGTGCCCGAGGTCTCGCCCGTGACGTGCTTCCAGCCCCGGTCGGTCAGGAAGCGGTGATCACCGGACGCGACGACCGACGTGCCGTCCTCCAGCGTCAGGCGATGCGCCACCTTGCGCGTCTCCCAGTGCGCCAGAACGGTGGTGATCTTGTAGCGCCGGTAGTTGCCGACGAGCTCGGTGCCGTAGATCCGGTCACCCGCCCGCAGTTCGGCCAGCGGCTTGGTGCGGCCGTCGGCCATCAGGATCGGGGTGTCACCGGCCATGCAGTACGTGCAGGCGTGTGAGCAACCCCGATACGGGTTGACGGTCCACGAGAAGGGCAGCGACGAACCCGGTACCCCGTTGAGCACGGATTTGGCGCGGACCTCGTGGAACACCACGTCCGCGAACTCAGGAGTTCGTACGCTGCGCACCAGTCCCGGTAGCCCCGGTAGCGCCTGCTGCGGCTCTGCCTCGAGTTTCTGTCCGTCCCATCGCACACCCTCGATTCGAACACATGTTCGAACAGCGGTCAAGGAGCGCACGTGTCACCCGTTGAGGTAGCAGGCTTCATCACCGGCGCACTCTGCGTATGGCTGGTCGCCAGGCAAAACCCCTGGAACTGGCCCATCGGCATCGCCAACAACATCGCGTTCCTCGTGCTGTTCTGGGGCAGCGGGCTGTACGCGGACTCCGGCCTGCAGGTCGTCTACATGGCACTCGCTGTCTACGGCTGGTGGGCGTGGTTGCGCGGCGGTGACCAGCACTCGACGCTGCGGGTCAGCCGCACCTCGACACCGCAGTGGGTCTGGCTCGCGGTCGCCGGTGTGCTCGGAACCGGGCTGCTGCACTGGGTCCTGGTCACCTTCACCGAGTCGACCGTGCCGTTCTGGGACGCCATCACGACGGTGCTGTCCCTGCTCGCGACGTGGGGCCAGGCGCGCAAGAAGGTCGAGTGCTGGTGGCTGTGGATCGCCGCGGACGTGATCTACGTGCCGCTCTACGCCTACAAGGAGCTGTACCTGACAGCGGTGTTGTACGTGGGGTTCATGGTGCTGTGCGTGATCGGCCTGCGTAGCTGGACCAAGGACGTCAAGGACGAGGTGAGCGCGTGAAGGAGTTCGGTCACGCCCTGGTGCTCGGCAAGTTCTACCCACCGCACAACGGGCACCACCACCTCATCGAGACGGCCGCGGCGCGGAGCGAGCGCACGACCGTCACGGTGCTCGCGGCCTCGGCGGAGGCCATCCCGCTCGAGAACCGCGTGCGCTGGCTGGCCGAGACGCACACCGGTCCGGGCATCCGGATCGTCGGCGACCTCGACGACCACCCGGTGGACTTCGACTCCGACGAGGTCTGGGACCTGCACGTGGCACTGACCCGCGCCGTCCTCGCCCGGCGCGCCATCGCGGACGGGGAACCGGGCAGGGCCCCGGTCGACGTCGTGTTCTCCAGCGAGAAGTACGGCGACGAGCTGGCCAGGCGGCTCGGCGCGCGGCACGTGCTCGTCGACCTCGACCGCTTCACGCACCCGGTGTCCGGGACGGCCGTGCGCACCGACCCCCTCGCGCACTGGCACCACCTCGCGCCCGCGACCCAGCGGGGACTCGGCTGGAAGGTCGTGGTCCTGGGCGCCGAGAGCACCGGCACCACCACCCTGTCCCGGCGGCTCGCGGACCACTTCGGGGCGCCGTGGATCCCCGAGTACGGCCGCGAGCACACCGAGCACAAGCTCGCCGCCGCACGGGCGTTCGACGCGGACGCCACGGTGGACGGTCTCGTGTGGACGCTGGGCGACTTCGAAGACGTCGCCCGCGAACAGGAACGCCGCATCAGGGCGGAGACCGCGCCACTCGTCATCGCGGACAACGACGCGTTCGCCGCGACCGTCTGGGGGGAGCGCTACCTCGGTTTCCGCCCGGACCTGCCCCTCGGCACCGCCGGTGACCTCTACCTGCTGACGGACCACGCCGGCGTTCCGTTCGAACAGGACGGCTGGCGCGACGGCGAACACCTGCGGGAGTGGATGACCGGCTTGTTCGAACGCGAGCTCGCCGCGCGCGGCGTGCCCTGGCTCAAGCTCACCCACGACAGGTTCGCGACGGCTGTCACTGCCGTTGAACACCTCATGCGGCAGGATGTCACGCGTGGGTCACGGTCACGGGCATAGCCATGCGCAACCAGCAGAACCCGCGTCGCAGCGCGTTCGCACGTTGCTGACGTGGCTGCTGGTGCCGTTGGCGCTGGCCACCATCGTCGGCGCGGCGCTGCTCTACCCGTTCGGGCACGAGCAGAAGACCGGCGCGGACGTCGGGCTGCACCAGAAACCGGTCGAGGCCGTCGTCACCGGCGTGCAGGCGAACTGCGGCGAGAAGTGCGTCGCCGTGACCGTGCGGATGGACGACGGCGACGCGCGCGGGCAGAGCATCACGATCCCGAGCGTGAGCGGCCCCGGCGCGCCCCGCTTCCAGGTGGGCGACGAGGTCGTCCTGTCCTATTCGGGCAGCCAGCCGCAGGCCGCCGAGTCGTACCAGATCGTCGACTACCAGCGCGGCTGGTCGCTCGTCGTGCTGGCGCTGGTGTTCGCGGCCGCCGTGCTGCTGCTCGGCAGGTGGCAGGGGCTCGCGGCGCTCGGCGCGTTGCTGCTGAGCTTCGTGGTGCTGGTGCTGTTCATCATGCCGTCGATCCTGGCGGGCCAGAACCCGTTGATGGTGGCGGTGGTCGGCGCCGGGCTGATCATGTTCGTGGTGCTGTACCTGACCCACGGGGTCTCCGCGCGCACGTCGACGGCGGTGCTCGGGACGTTGGTCAGCCTCGCGCTGATCGGCGTGCTGGGCGCGGTGTTCTCGGCGGCGGCGGAGCTGACCGGGCTCGACGAGGACACGATCAACCTCGTCACCGTGCTCGGCACCGACATCGACACGCGCGGCCTGCTGCTCGCCGGCGCGCTCATCGGCGCGCTGGGCGTGCTCGACGACGTGACGGTGACGCAGACCAGCGCGGTGTGGGAGCTGCGGCGCGCCAACGACAAGCTGACGTGGCGCGAGCTGTTCGCGGCCGGCTCGCGGATCGGGCGCGACCACCTGTCGTCCGTGGTGAACACGCTCGTCATGGCCTACGCGGGCGCGGCGCTGCCGTTGCTGCTGGCGATCTCACTCGCCGGGCGCTCGATGGGCGAGGTCCTGACCGCCCAGCAGATCGCGCAGGAGATCGTGCGGACCTTGGTCGGCAGCATCGGCCTGGTCGCCGCGGTGCCGGTGACGACGGCGCTGGCCGCCCTCATCGCCGTGCGCCAGGAGGTCGTCCCGGCCGCCGGGGGTGCACCGGCTGAGAGCGCGAAACCCGCCGAGCCCGCCGAGCCCGCGGAAACCGCGGAGCCGAAGACCGTGAAGCGCGCGAAACCGAAGCCCGCGCGCATCGAGGGCGACCTCTTCACCGGCTACGACCCCGGCAAGGGGCCGTGGGAGCGGCCTAGCCGGCCAGCAGCACGAAGAGCAGCGCCAGCGCGCCGGGAACCACCTGCACGAAGAAGATCTTCCGGCTCGCCGTGAACGTGCCGTAGACGCCCGCGACGATCACGAACACGGTGAAGAGCACCGACGCGCCGAAGTCCTGGCGGACCAGCGCGTAGACCAGACCGGCGGCGAGGAAGCCGTTGTACAGGCCCTGGTTCGCCGCGAGGGCCTTGGACTCCTGCGCGAACTCGGCCGTGATGCCGAACGCCTTCTGGCCGCGCGGCGTCGTCCAGAGGAACATCTCCAGCACCACGATGTAGACGTGGATGATCGCCACGAGGGCGATCAGGACGTTGGCGACAACCTGCACTTAAGGTCCTCCTCTGGACTGACACACGCGATGAGACAATAGAGCAGTGGGAAGACAGCGGCCCGGCACCGAGGCGATCACCGAGTCGATCGACTCCGGCGTCGCCGAACTAGTCCCCGACCTCGGCGGGCGCAACTCGTGGACGTTGCGCGTCAACGGAACCCCGCAGTCGCATGTGGACCTGGACGACCCTTCCTACCTGGAGTTCGAGTACGTCCGCAGGCTGGGTCACATCGTCGATCTCACCGCGCCCTCGCGTGTTCTCCACCTCGGTGGTGGCGCCCTCACGCTAGCGCGCTACGTGGCCGAACTGCTGCCCCGGGCGTCTCAGCAGGTGGCGGAGATCGACGCGGGCCTGATCGCGTTCATCCGCCGCGAGCTCCCGCCACCCCCGCGTGTGAAGATCACCACCGGGGACGCCCGCGCCGTGCTGGTGAAAGCACGCCCCGGTTCGTTCGACCTGATCGTGAGCGACTGCTTCGCCGGCGCCAGGACACCGGCGCACCTGACGTCGGTCGAGTACGTGCGGCAGGCGTCGGCGGCGCTGGCGGACGACGGCATCTACGCGGCGAACATCGGCGACGGCAACGGCCTGCAGTTCGCACGGGCCCAGTGCGCGACCGTGCGAGCGGTGTTCGAGCACGTGTGCGTGCTCGCCGAACCGGGCGTGTTCCGCGGCCGCCGTTTCGGCAACTTCGTGATCTTCGCGTCGCACACCGGCCTGCCGATGCAACAGCTGACCCGCGCCACGGCCGGCGACCCGTTCCCCGGACGGGTCGAGCACGGCACCGGCCTGACGAAGTTCATCGGCGGCACGCCGGTCACGACCGATGAGACGGCGACCCTGTCACCCGCGCCGCCGTCCGGGCTCTGGGGCACCTGAGCGGGCTTGGTCCAGTGGGGGTCGCTCCGGCGAGATCGCTCACCGCCCGCGCGTCAGCACAGCGGACAACGCCATCCCGCACGCACACCCTGCCCCACCAGAAACGACACCCCGCCGATGACAAAAGGCGTGCCCCCACTGCCACGGGGCACGCCTTCTTCCGGACTCGTCCGCCGGATCAGTCCGCCGAGCTCAGTCCAGCGAGGTCACGAACTTCGACACGGCGTCCGGGTGCAGCTTCTGCGCCATCCGCCCGGCAGGGGCCAGCGACCCGAGCCGGTACAACGGCCGGTCGGCCGCGGCCAGCCCCCGCGCCTCGGCCCGCAGTTGTGCCACGAGCAGCTCCGAGAACACCAGGCCGGGCGTGTCGCCGCGGGCGGCGAGCGCGTCGGCGAGCCGGCGGAGCTGGTAGATGCCCAGCTCGCGGCCGCCGGTGCCCGCGTACATCGACAACGCGACGTTGATGGCCTTCTTGCCGCCGCGCACGAACAGGCCCACGGTCCGCGCGCCGCGCAGGTCGGTGACGAGCAGGTCGAGGCCGTCGGCCACCGCGAGGTCGACCTTGCGGGTGCCGAACGCGCGGACGTGCACCGTCGTGCCCTCCAGCCACACCGTGCGGCGCGCCTCGGACAGCGCCAGCAGGATCACCGGCACCGACACGACCAGCCCGGCGATGACGCCGGGCCAGCGGCCGCCGATCAGGCCCACGATCGCGCCGAAGGCGAGCGCGACCATGATGCCGCCGATCGCCACCATGCGGGCGCGCTTGCGGACCGTCACCTTGTCCAGCAGGTCGAGGGAGAGCTTGTCGTCGCTCACGGGGTCTCGCGCACCGCCTCGGCCACGTCGGAACCCAGGTCCGAGGCGAGCGCCTCGACGCCGCCCGGCACGGCGTCGGCGATGCCTTCCGCGGACGGCTTGAGGGCCTCCCGCACCGCCTGCACGACGTCCGCCAGCGCCACCGACACCTGCTCGCCGGTGGCGAGGGTCTTCAGGCCGGCCACCCCGGCTTCCAGGTCGCGCTCGCCGAGCACCAACGCGAGCCGCGCGCCGGACTTGTCGGCGGCCTTGAAGCCCGCCTTCATCGACCGGCCGCCGTAGACGAGGTCCGTGCGCACGCCGGCGGCCCGCAGCTCCCCGGCGACGGCGACCAGGCGGGCCCGTGCGGCCTCGCCCAGCGGCACGCCGATCACGTCGACGCGGCTGAACTCCGGCAGCACGCCCTCGGCCTGAGCCGCGAGCAGCGCGCGGTCGACGCCGAGGCCGAAGCCCACCCCGGACAGCTCCTGGCCGCCGAGCTGCGCCATCAGGCCGTCGTACCGGCCGCCGCCGCCGATGCCGGACTGGGCGCCCAGGCCGTCGTGCACGAACTCGAACGTCGTCTTCGTGTAGTAGTCGAGGCCGCGGACCATGCGCGGGTTCTCGGCGAACTTCACGCCCAGCTCGGTCAGGTAGCCCTTGACGAGGTCGTAGTGCGTGCGGCACTCGTCGCACAGGTGGTCCACCATCAGCGGCGCCCCGGCGACCATCTCGCGCACCTCGGGGCGCTTGTCGTCGAGCACCCGCAGCGGGTTGAGCTCGGCGCGCTGCCGGGTCGCCTCGTCGAGCGGGAGCTTCGCGAGGAACTCCTGCAGCTTCTCCCGGTAGGCGGGACGGCAGTTCGCGTCACCGAGCGAGGTGATCTCCAGGCGGTAGCCGGTGAGGCCCAGCGCGCGGAACCCGGCGTCGCCCACGGCGATCACCTCGGCGTCGAGCGCGGGGTCGTCGACGCCGACCGCCTCGATGCCGACCTGGTGGAACTGCCGGTAGCGGCCGGCCTGCGGGGCCTCGGCGCGGAAGAACTGGCCCGCGTAGTAGAGCTTCACCGGCAGCGAACCGCGGTCGAGGCTGTGCTCGATCACGGCCCGCATCACGCCGGCGGTGCCCTCGGGGCGCAGCGTGATGGACCGGTCGCCGCGGTCGAGGAAGGTGTACATCTCCTTCGACACGACGTCGGTCGACTCGCCGACGCCGCGCGCGAACAGCGCCGTGTCCTCGAAGACCGGCAGCTCGACGTAGCCGTAGCCGGCGAGCTCGGCTGCGCGGGTCAGCGTCGACCGGACGTGCAGGAAAGCGGCGGACGTCGGCGGGATGTAGTCGGGAACGCCTTTGGGTGCGGAAAACACGTCTCTCAAAGTCCTCGGTGCGGGGCGGCCGGAGCGTTCTGCAACTGGAGCAGGTACGGGTTCGTCCCGCGCTCGCGGCCAATGGTCGTCGTCGGGCCGTGGCCGGGCAGCACCACCGTGTCGTCGGGCAAGGTCAGGACCTTGCTCCGCAGGGACGACAACATGCGTGAGTGGTCACCGCCGGGCAGGTCGGTGCGTCCGATGGAACCGGCGAAGAGCGTGTCACCCGAGATCACCAGGCGACCGCCCTCCTGCGCGCCGGTGCGGAACATCACCGACCCGCCGGTATGGCCCGGCGTGTGGTCGACGGTGATCCGCAGCCCGGCCAGGTCCAGGTCGGCGCCGTCGGTGAGGGAGCGGACCTCGGAGGGCTCGCGCATCTCCAGGTTGCCGCCGAAGAACGCCGCCGACTCGCGGCTGATGCCCTTCAACGGGTCGGCCAGCATCTCCACGTCGTCCGGGTGGATGTACGCGGGGATGTCGTTGCCGTCGCAGACAGGGGTGACGGAGAACGTGTGGTCGAAGTGCCCGTGCGTGAGCAGCACGGCGACGGGCGCGAGCCGGTGCTTGCGCAGCGCCTGCTCGACCGGTTCGACGGCGTCCTGACCGGGATCGACGATCACGCAGGGCTCGCCCTCACCGGCCGCGAGGACGAAGCAGTTCGCCTGCAGCGCACCGGTGGGGAACCCGATCACGAGCACGAGAATGACCTCCCTGTTCGACGACAGCCTAGCCACCACACAAAGCTCATATGCCCAGGCCCTAGACTCCCGAGCCGTCCGCCCTATTCGCATGAGTCCCTGGGGAGGGAGCACGTGCCCACCAACGAGCAGCGACGCGCGGCAGCCAAGCGCAAGCTTGAGCGTCAGATGGTCTACCGCCAGCAGCGGGCCAAGAAGCGTCGTCTTATCGCCGTCGTGTCGACGGTCGTCGTTGTTGCGCTCGTTGGAGGTGGTGTGTGGTTCCTCGCGACTCAGGACGTCTTCGGCAACGGTGACGCCTCGGCCTCGGAGACACCGCAGCAGGAAGCGGTCGACAAGGCCGAGAACATCCCGAGCGCGCCGCACCAGATCCCGAAGCGCGCCACCGCGCTGCCGGAGAAGGTGAACTGTGAGTACACCAAGGGCCAGGAGCCGGCGGCCAAGGAGAACACGCCGCCCGCGAACGGCGAGCAGCCCGCCACCGGCACCGTCGGCGTCACGCTCGGCACCTCGATCGGCGACCTGAAGTTCACCCTGGACCGCTCGCTCGCGCCGTGCACCGTGAACAACTTCGTGAACCTGGCGAAGCAGAAGTACTTCGACAACACCACCTGCCACCGCCTCGTGGTGACCGGCATCCAGGTCCTGCAGTGCGGCGACCCCGGCGGCAACGGCATGGGCGGCCCCGGCTACTCGTTCAAGGACGAGGTCTACCCGGAGCTCACCTACGGCCGCGGCGTGCTCGCCATGGCGAACTCGGGCCCGGACACGAACGGCTCGCAGTTCTTCATCGTCTACGGCGACGGCTCGAACCTGCAGGCCAAGTACACGATCTTCGGCACGGTCGACGAGGAGTCGCTGAAGAAGATCGACGAGGTCGCGAAGACCGGCACGATCTCGCAGACCCCCGGCCAGGGCGACGGCAAGCCGAAGACCCCGGTCGACATCAAGTCGGCGGCGGTCGCGAACTAGAGCGGCCGGCAGACCAGGTCCCCACGCGAAAGGCCCCCGGAGTGAATCCGGGGGCCTTTCACCTTCGATCAGGAAGCCGACGTCACGCGGTAGACGTCGTAGACGCCCTCCACGCTGCGCACGGCCTTCAGGACGTGGCCGAGGTGCTTCGGGTCGCCCATCTCGAACGAGAACCGGCTGACGGCCACCCTGTCGCGCGACGTCGTGACCGACGCCGACAGGATGTTCACGCGCTCGTCGGCCAGCACCTTCGTGACGTCCGAGAGCAGCCGGTGCCGGTCGAGCGCCTCTACCTGGATGGCGACCAGGAAGACGCTGGAGGCCGACGGCGCCCACTCGACGTCGAGGAGGCGTTCCGGCGACTTCAGCAGCTCGTCCGCGTTCGTGCAGTCGGTGCGGTGCACGGACACGCCGCCGCCGCGCGTCACGAAGCCCAGGATGTCGTCGCCCGGCACCGGGGTGCAGCAGCGGGCGAGCTTCACCCACACGTCGCCCGCGTCCTTGACGATCACGCCCGCGTCGCCGGTGGGGCGGCGCCGGGTGACCGTGGACGGGGTGGCGCGGTCGGCCAGCTCCTCCTCGGCGTGCTCGACGCCGCCGAGCTGCGCGACGAGCCGTTGCACGACGTGGCGGGCTGAGGTGTGCCCCTCGCCGACCGCCGCGTACAGCGCGCTCATGTCCGGGTAGTGCAGTTCCTTCGCGAGGGCCTGCATCGAGTCGACACTGACCAGGCGCTGGATCGGCAGCCCGACGCGGCGGACCTCCTTGGTGATCGCGTCCTTGCCCTGCTCGATCGCCTCTTCCTTGCGCTCCTTGGCGAACCACTGCTTGATCTTCGCCTTGGCGCGCGGTGACGCGACGAAGCTCAGCCAGTCGCGGGACGGGCCCGCGCCCTCCGCCTTGGAGGTGAAGATCTCGACGACCTCGCCGTTCTCGAGCTTGCGCTCGAGAGCGACCAGGCGACCGTTCACGCGGGCGCCGATGCAGCGGTGACCGACCTCGGTGTGCACGGCGTAGGCGAAGTCGACGGGCGTGGAACCCGTCGGCAGCGTCTGCACGTCCCCCTTGGGGGTGAACACGAAGATCTCGCGCGCGGCGAGGTCCCAGCGCAGCCCTTCGAGGAACTCGCCGGGGTCCGCGGCTTCCCGCTGCCAGTCGAGGAGCTGGCGCATCCACGCCATCTCGTCGATCTCGACGGACTTGCCGTTGTGCGTGCCCTTGGTCTCCTTGTAGCGCCAGTGCGCCGCGATGCCGTACTCGGCCCGCTGGTGCATCTCGTGGGTGCGGATCTGCACCTCGAGGGGCTTGCCGTCCGGGCCGATCACGGTCGTGTGCAGCGACTGGTACACACCGAACCGCGGCTGCGCGATGTAGTCCTTGAACCGGCCCGGCATCGGCTGCCAGGCCGCGTGCACGACACCCATCGCCGCGTAGCAGTCGCGCACCTCGTCCACCAGGATCCGCACACCCACGAGGTCGTGGATGTCGTCGAACTCCCGGCCGCGGACGATCATCTTCTGGTTGATCGAGTAGTAGTGCTTCGGCCGGCCCTCGACCTTCGCGACGATCCGCGCGGCCTCGAGCTGGCCGTTCAGCTCCTGGACGACGGTCCGCAGGTACGTGTCGCGACTCGGCGCGCGCTTCGCGACCAGGCGGACGATCTCGTCGTACTTCTTCGGCTGCAGGATCGCGAACGCGAGGTCCTCGAGCTCCCACTTGACGGTCGCCATGCCCAGCCGGTGGGCGAGCGGCGCCAGGACCTCGAGCGTCTCGCGGGCCTTGCGGGCCTGCTTCTCCGGCGGCAGGAACCGCATGGTGCGCATGTTGTGCAGCCGGTCGGCCAGCTTGATGACCAGGACCCGCGGGTCCTTCGCCATCGCGATGACCATCTTGCGGATGGTCTCGGCCTCGGCCGCTGCCCCCAGCTTGACCTTGTCGAGCTTCGTCACGCCGTCGACCAGCCGGGCGACCTCCTCGCCGAAGTCCTCCTTGAGCTGGCCAAGCGAGTAGTCGGTGTCTTCCACGGTGTCGTGCAGCAGCGCGGCCACCAGCGTCGTGGTGTCCATGCCCAGCTCGGCGAGGATGGTCGCCACGGCGAGCGGGTGGGTGATGTACGGGTCGCCGGACTTGCGGCGCTGCGGGCGGTGCTTCTCCTCGGCGACGTCGTAAGCGTGCTGCAGAAGCGCCAGATCGGCCTTGGGATGGAGATCACGGTGCACGGCGGCGAGAGGTTCGAGGACCTGCTTCACCGGGGCCGCACGTTGGGCGGTGATGCGCCGCGCGAGGCGGGCGCGCACACGCCGGGTAGCCGACGGTTGAACAGCCGTCGCAGCGGGTTCGGTGTCTTGACTCAACCCCACGCTCCTCGGGTCTCGCGAGTACCGAGGATAACGCGTTCACGCTGACGAAACGTCCGGTGGCGCGCTGAGCGGCACAGCTCACACGGTGAACGCCCCCTGAACTTGCGCTGAGCCGATCAGGCGACGCTCGCCACGAACGCCCGCCAGGCGGAGCGCGAGAACACCACGACGTCACCGCGAGTGGCCTTCGAGTCACGCACGAGGGCGTCCTGGGCGAGCGACACCTCGACACACGAGCCGCTGTCCGTGCTGCCGCTGTGGGTGCTCTTACGCCAGCTCCGGTCGAGCGTCATGGAGGTCCTCTCGAAGTCCGCTGGCGTAGTCCGCCAACATGCTCCGCGATTGTCCCTCATCCAACGCTCGGGCATCCAGCCACTTGAAGAACTCCCGGCTGCCCGCGATCGCTCTGCCGTCGTGCGCGAACACCTGAGCCACGTCGGTCTCGCTGTAGGCGACCGGAATCATCTTCTCGAAGCTGAAAAGCCTCCGGGCAGATCGCGTCGCGATGGCGACACCGGCCGACATGGGCACGATGCGCAGAACGTGGGTGTCGAAGAGCAGGCGCAGGTACTGCTCCTCCATGATCCGGGCGTCGCCCACCCGCATCCTCAGCGCGAGTTCGTGCACGTAGAAGGTACATTCAGGCCTGCTTGGCCGCCTCATGACCGCCTGCCGGTCCATGCGCAGCCGAACGAACTTCTCGATGTCCTCCGCTTCCTCGTTGCCACCCTCGGTCAGCAGCGCTCGTGCGTACTCTTCGGTCTGAACGAGACCCGGAACGGTCAGCCCGTCGAAACTCGTGATCTTCGCGGCTTTGGCCTCCGCCAGGGCGAGGGTGCGCAGGTTGTCCGGCACCACGACCACGTACGGGTCGAAGGCGTACCGGTACCGGTCCCGGAAGGCCTCGAAGAAGACGCTGTCCCGGCCACACGCCATGAGGTACTGCACCAGGTCGATCTCGCTCGCCCGCGCCTTGCCGTTCTCGATGTTGGAGACCTTGCTCGGGTCCCACCCGAGCTGCTCGGCGAAGGCGAACCCGGTGAGCCCGGTGAACTTCTCCCGCAACCGGCGCAGTTCGTCGCCGAGGTCACGGCTGTAGGCGGTGGAGGTGATCGCTGTCATTCGTCCGACCGTAGACATTGACCCTCCTCCATGAACCAGCTCATCAGGGTGAAAAACAGACGACCGATCGGCGGGGCCGAACGCATTCTCGGGAAAGCGAACTCAGACTCGATCACGCGTTCGACATTACCGCAAGATCACGGCATAACCGCACGTCAGAGCAGACACGTTCGGGTGAACGACCGGCCCGGCTGCCATAGGGTTCGTTAGTGCACATCTCTCTCGTCACACCACAAAGAAACACGAAGACCGCGGAATCACGTTCCGGCTCATGCCTGGGAGAATCACGGAGGTGAGAACACTTCTCTGGTGTGCCGCGATGACGTTCGTGTGGCTGGGGACGATGGCGTACCTGGCCCTCGACGACCCCGGCCACATCGACCAGAGGTCGATCATCGGCTCGTCGGTGGGCTGGGTCTTCGCGACGGCCGCGAGCTGGCTGCTGCTGCGCCGGGCACGGGCGCCGAAGCTGTGGGAGATCGCGGTGGTGACGGCGCCGGCGTCCCTGGTCACGCTGGTCTTCGTGAGCGTCGGCGCCGCGTTCGTCGCGCCCGCGCCGGCCTGAGACAATCGGTCTCGATGCAGCAGCACGCGCACGTCCACCGGCCGTACTGGCAGTGCCTGGCCTTCGCCGGCATCTGGTACGCCGCGATCGTCCTCGTCAACCTGCCGAACGACAACGCGGCGCACACGCTGATGATCGGCGTCGTGCCGTGGCTGGGCACGTCGGTCGCCCTGATGCGGGTCGCGCACGACAGCATGAAGGCGTGGCGCCTGGTCCTGCTGGCGCTGCCGATCTTCTACTTCCTGTGGGCGATCACCGTGGTGATCGCCCACAGGTTCATCGCGCCGGTCACGGGCTGAACGACGGCGGCCGAACCGCTGCCTCCTCCGGGTACCGCGAGACGCTGGACCAGCGTGCCGCGCGACTGCCGCCCGCGGAGGACGCGCCGCCCAACCGCCCGCAAGGGGTTACCCCAACCATTGAGTGCGCCCGGAGGCGACGTTCTCCAGGTATTCCACGACGGGAATGGCCGAGGGCGGGTAATGGGCAGGCGAACCGTCCTTCGGCACAAGAAGCACACTCGGCACCAGGGCGTAGTTCAGGTCACCGGTTCTGATGAAATGTTCCGAAGCGAAAGGGACCAACCACGCGGCCGGATATTCCTCGACGAGTTCCTCCTGCACGACGACAGTGCCCAGCTCGTCATCGTGCAGGTCCTTCCCGTAGTGGTCCTGCAACGCGGTGCGTGCCCGCTCGACGGCATCAGCTCGAGTGACTTCCACAAGCCTCTCCTTCACTTGTACCTCAGCAAGTACACGCTGGTGACGTTGGGCTCCAGCGTGGCGAGCTGACCGGTCTGGCCGTCCAGGAAAACGATGCCGTTCCGATCGTGCACGACGTTGAAGACATGCGCGGTTCTGTCCGGCCGGGAGATGTAGACGACCCCTCGTGCTCCTTCGCCGGCGGATCGCATCTGCCTGATCACGTCATCGTATCCACCGGTCGCCTTCCACTGCCCGCCCAGCCGATCGGCGACCTTCTTCATCGGGAGCGGTCCCGAGGTCTTACCGGCGATGACAGGTAGCCCTCGGTAGGTCAGAGCTCGCTCGACAGCCACGACACAACGGGTGCAATTCTGCGTGTGGGAGGGACTTCCGGTCCAGTAATTCCGGGCGTTGACCTGCGGAACGCCAGGGTACTGACGGCGCAGCAACTGCCGCGCGACCGCGGCCTCCACGCTCGCGCGGTGGATCGCGGGTTCGCGGACGCCACCACCCGGGCGGTTGAAGTCACGCCACCGGCGGGGCAGCGCTTGCTGCGCCCTGGACTCGCCGGATTCGGACCGCGAACCGGACCTGCCCGTGAGCTGTCCGCCGGATGTCCGTCCACTGGTCGCTGCTTCAGCCGTGCCCCGCTCCCGCCGGGAGGCGTTCGTGTCGGCTACGGGCGTGCGGTCGCTCGGCCGCTGCCTGGATTCGCTGCCGTGGGACGTCCGCGAGGACGGCGTGCCGACGTCCCGCCGGGACGTCGAGTCGTCTCCGCCTGTGCGCCGCGCAGTGGAGTCGCTGCGGTTGGCGCGGGACGAGGCGGCTGGTTGCGTCACCGGGGCCGGGAGCACCCCGGTACGTCGCCCGTCTCGCTCGTTCGGTGAACTGGAGGACGTCCCTGGTGCGTCTCTCCCGGAGCCGGGGGTGTTCGCCGCATCCGGAGCGGCCGGCGGTGCGCTGTCGGGACGATCGGCCGGGTTCTGCCGGCCGTGGGCGTCGGGGGGACTCTCCGGGCTGCCAGATGAGCTTTCCGGCGCCGGTCCTCCGTTGCCGGGCTGCCGCGGACCGGGGTCGGGATTCTGCGGTGGAGCGGCGGCATCGGGATTCGAACCGGGGGGATTCGAACCGGGGGGATTCGATTCGGGTGTCCGCCCTCCGGTCACCGCCTCAGCCGCTTTGGCCGCCTTGATGGCAGCGCTCACACCACCCGTGACGACCATGCTGCCGACATCGACCGCCGCCCGCCCGAGGGCACGCTCCGGCTTGTCGCTGTTCAAGTCCTCCACGTAAGGACGGACGACATTGCTCAGCACTTCGCCGGGATTCTGCACCGCGTGCGCGACGTCGTCGCCGCGTTGCTTCATGCGCTCCTCGGCCGCGCGTCGCTCCTTTTCATCCGAAGAAAGAGGGCTGGTCCCGTCCAGCACACTGGCGTCGTGGGACGCCTGGGCGAGCCCCTGGATGGCAGAAGGGATCGACATCAGGCCTTCGGTGACGGTTTCCCGTGCCTCGTCGAGCACGTTCCCGACGAAGTGGTCCCTCGGGTCCTCGACAGTGCCTTTTCCGGTCCGGATGTCGGTGTTCCTGGTCGTTCCGTCGGGGAGCTTGTGAACGATCCTCCCACCGCCGTCCGGGTCCCTGTGGAGAGTGGTGTTGCGAGCCACGTCCGCTGCTGTGGGTGGCTGCGGCAGACCGGGAGCGGGCACGCCGGCAGGGGGCAGATTCGATTTCTTCCGCTGCTCCTGCAGCGCGGCGATCAGTTGTGGTTCACGCGGCCCATCGCGGTGCACCGGGATACCGTTGACGGTGACAGCGCCGGTGTTGACGTTGGTCGTCTTGCTGACCCCGCCACCCTGGTACTCCACGATGTGCGCGTCGCGGCGCTCCCTCGGCTGGCTGGGCCGCTGGCTGTCGATGTAGTCCAACTGGCCCTGTTCGAACCGCGCGCGCTCGCGGACCTTCGGGTCCGGGTGGAGCATCGGCGGAGGCGGAGCACTATCAGGGTTGGCACGCTGCAACCGCGCGCGAGCCTGTACGCGCTGCTGCTCTTCGCGCAGTTCGTCCGCGGTGAAAGTCGGGGGCGCGGTTCCTCGCGCGGTCGCCGGTGCCGGTGCCGGTGGGCGTGCTGATGGGGCGCTGTCAGGGTTGGCACGCAACAACCGCGCACGAGCCTGCACACGCTCCCGCTCCCTATCCACCACCGCAGGCGCAGCAGGCGCAGCAGGCGCAGCAGGCGCAGCAGGCGCAGCAGGCGCGACCGCCGGAGCCGATCGACGCGCACCATCAGGATTCGCACGCAACAACCGCGCACGAGCCTGCACACGCTCCCGCTCCTTGTCCACCGCCGCAGGCGTAGTTCTGTTGCCGGGCAGCCTGCTGTTGGCTTGCCCCGATCGCGCAGACGGGGCAGCACCACGACTCGTGGCCGTAGGCGGCACAAGCGAGGACAACCGCTGCGCCAGCGGGACACCGGTTGAAGACTTGCGCGGGTCCGACTTCGCCAGGACCTTGGTGGCCACCGCGTCACGCGCCTTGATCGGCGTCTGCCGGACACGAGGATCGGTCGGCTTCTGCACCACCCTCGGGCGAGGTGCCTCAGGTACCCGAGCCGTGGAGCGCATCACCGGTTTGGGCGTCGGCTTCCGCGTTTCGACGGGCTTCGGCGCGGGCTTCAGCGACTTGGCCTGGCCTGGTTTCGGGGTCAGCGTGCGCGAAGGCGGCTGCTTGACGCCCTGCTTCGGAGGCGTCGGCTTGGACGCCGCCTTGGGCACCGGCTTCGGCTTCGGCGCCGACTTCGGCGCGGCCTGTGGCCTGGGCGCGGGCTTCGGTGCGGGTTTCTTCAGAGCCGCCCTCGGCTCCGCTGCCTGCTTCTTCGGTGCCGCCTTCTTCGGTGCCGCCTTCGGCTTCCCTGCCGCCTTCGGCTTCCCTGCCGCCTTCGGCGCGGCCTTCTTCGGCGCGGCCTTCTTCGGCGCGGGCGCGGCCTTCGGGTTGCCCTTCGCGGCGGGCTTCTTCGCGGCGGGCTTCTTCGCCGCCGGTTTCGGCTTGGCCGGTTTCGGCTTGGCCGCCTTCGGTGCGGCGGCGCGGGTGCTCTTGGCGCTCGACGGCTTCGGCGCGGCCTCCGCCTCCTGCGCACCCAGGGCACCGAACGCCAGCGTCAGAAGACCGCCCGACGCGGCGTAAAGCGCTGCCCGGCCTATCCGGCTTCCCTTGGACGTCACGACCGACTTCCCCCTCACAACACACTTCGAATCCGGTGGACGGAGATGCGCGCGGCAGAACCGTCACACCGGACGGTGCGATTGCGGTACAGAGGGGATGCGAGGGAGACCACGACGACTGCACCGCTAGGCGAATTCGCGGTGAGACGGAGGCGCCCCCGTGCCTCGACACTGAGGCACGGGGGCGCGAAGTCCTGTGGAGCGTGAACTGTGCGGTGAACGTTAGAGCGCGAGCAGCGCGCTGACCTCCCGGCCGGCCAGGCGGGAGCGGCCGCCCAGCGCGGCGATCTCGATCACGACCGACACGCCGGTCACGACGCCGCCGGCGCGCTCCACCAGCGTGCACGCGGCCTCGGCCGTGCCGCCGGTGGCCAGGACGTCGTCGACCACGACGACGCGCTGGCCGGGCTGGATGGCATCGGCCGGCAGCTCCAGCGACGCGGAGCCGTACTCCAGGTCGTAGGACTCCGAGTCGGCGACGACCGGGAGCTTGCCCGGCTTGCGCAGCGGCACGACGCCGTAGCGCCAGCCGTACCCCAGGGCGGCACCCAGGAGGAAGCCGCGCGACTCGATGGCGGCGATCACCTGGGTGCTGTCGTCGATCTTGTCCTGGAGGGCGTCGACCACGGCGCGCAGGGCGTCCGGGTCGGCGAGGACCGGCGTGAAGTCCCGGAAGACGACCCCCTGCCGGGGGAAGTCCGGGACCTCACGCATCAGCCCCAGAGCACGATCCAGTTTCAACGGTGGCGCTTTCCGGTCGGGCGGCGGCGGACGTCGCCCGCCTTGGCGGTGCGGTGCGGCACCGACGCGGCGGCGGCGAGCGCCTCCTCCTTGCGCAGGTCCGAGGCGAGCGCCTCGTCGTCGGTCGACTCGATGCCGCCGGCGGCCTGGGGGGAGGAGGCCTTGGCGCGGCGGGCCGCGACGCGCTTGGCCTGCGCGATGTACTTCGGGTCGCGCATCTTCAGGTCGACCAGCACCGGGGTGGCGATGAAGATCGACGACAGGGCGCCGATGAACATGCCGACGAGCTGGACGAGCGCCAGGTCCTGCAGCGTGCCGACGCCGAGGATGCCGACGCCGACGACCAGCAGGCCGATGACCGGCAGCAACGCGATCAGCGAGGTGTTGATCGAGCGCATCAGGGTCTGGTTGAGCGCCAGGTTCGCGGCCTCGGCGTAGGTGCGGCGGGTCAGGCCCAGCAGGCCGCGGGTGTTCTCCTTGACCTTGTCGAACACGACGACCGTGTCGTACAGGGAGAAGCCGAGGATGGTGAGCAGACCGATCACCGTCGCCGGCGTCACCTCGAAGCCGACGAGCGAGTACACGCCCGCGGTGATGATGACGTCGTGGAAGACGGCGACGAGCGCGCCGACGGCCATCCGCCATTCGAAGTAGAACGCCAGGAACGCCGTCACGACGATGAAGAACCAGAACAGCGCCCACAGGGCCTTGCCGCTGATCTCACCGCCCCACGACGCGGAGACGGCGCTGTCGGAGATCGCCGACTGACCGCCCTGCGGGGTGAGGTCCTGCGCGAGGGCCGCCTTGAGGCTCGCGACCTCCTGGACGTTCAGCGCGGGCGACTTGATCTGGATCGTCGCGCTGGCGCCGGAGCCCACGGCCTGCACGGCGTTCGGCTTCTTGCCGGGCAGGGCCTTGGCGTAGGAGTCCTCGACGGCGGTCGAGGAGATGGCCTGGCCCGACTGGGAGACCGACGGCAGCGAGATCTTCGTGCCGCCCTTGAAGTCGATGCCCAGGTTGAAGCCGTTGAACACCATCGAGCCGATGCAGACCAGCAGGATGATGGCGGACGTGATGTACCAGCGGACGCGCTTGCCGACGATGTCGAAAGCGCCGTTGCCCACGTAAAGGCGCGTGAACACGTTGCCCATGTCAGGCCTCCTTCACGGCAGCGGTCTTGCCGGTCGTCGCGGCGCGGTGAGCCGCACCCTCGCGCGTGGCCCCGCCCAGGCCGGACAGGTTGGGTTTGGACAGGAACTTGGACTTCGACGCCATCGCGACCAGCGGGTGGGTCACGAGGAACACGACCACGAGGTCGAGGACCGTCGACATGCCCAGGGTGAACGCGAAGCCCTTCACCTGGCCGACCGCGATCACGTACAGCACGGCGGCGGCGATGAAGGAGACCGCGTCGGCCGACAGGATCGTGCGGCGCGAGCGGACCCACGCGCGCGGCACGGCCGAGCGGAACGTGCGGCCCTCGCGCACTTCGTCCTTCAGGCGTTCGAAGAAGACGATGAACGAGTCGGCGGTGATACCGATGGCGACGATGAAACCGGCGATGCCGGCGAGGTCGAGCGTGAACCCGATCCAGCGGCCCAGCAGCACCAGCACGCCGTAGACGATCACACCGGACAGGCCGAGCGACAGGATCGTCAGGATGCCCAGCAGGCGGTAGTAGAACATGCAGTAGACGAAGACCAGCGCGAGGCCGATGCCGCCCGCGATCAGGCCCGCCTTGAGCGACTGCAGGCCGAGCGTCGGGGAGATCGTCTGCGCCTCGGAGGCGTCGAAGGACAGCGGCAGCGCGCCGTACTTCAGGGTGTTCGCGAGGTTCTGGGCTTCCTTCAGCGTGAACTTGCCGCTGATCTCGGTCGAACCGCCCTCGATCGCCGACTGGATGGTCGGCGCGGACATGACCTCGCCGTCGAGCACGACCGCGACGGCCTGCTGGACGTTGGCCGACGTGAACTTGGCCCACTTGGAGCCGCCCTCGGACTTGAAGTCGAGGTTGACGACGTAGCCGGTGCCGTTCGGGTTGTTGTTGGCCGCGGCGTTGTTGATGTCCTCACCCGTGAGGCGGGTGTAGTTGGTGTAGTCGTCGGCCTTGGTCTCGGTGTCTTCCTTGGGCTGCGTGGCCGGGGCGAGCGTGTACTTGAACTCGCCCTTCTCGTCGCAGGTGACCAGCGGCTTGTCCAGGTCGTCGTTGCCGCGCAGCGGGTCGGGCTGCGAGCAGTCGAGCAGGATCGCGGCCTGCTGGAGGACCTGCGGGTCCGTGCTCTGCCGGGTGGCCTTGGCCTCCTGGATCTCCTTCGCGACCTTCGGGTCGATGTTGGAGGGCGCGGGCGGCGTGCTGGACGGCGCGGCCGACGACGGCGGCGCGGTGCTGCTCGACGGAGGCGTGCTGGACGGCTGCGCGGCCAGGTTCGGGGCGGGGCGGCCCTGCGGAGCGCTGCTCGACGACGGGGTGCCCGCGCTCTGGCTCGGCGGCGCGGACGGCGGGGTGCTCGCGCTGCCCGACGGCGGGGTGCTCGACGACGGCTGCTGCTGGGTCGGCGTGCCCGCCGGGACCGGCTGGCCGATGACCTTGCGGAACGCGAGGCGGGCGGTCTGGCCGAGGCCCTTCGCGCCTTCGCTGTCGGCGCCGGGCACGGTGATCGTCAGGTTGTTGCCGTCGCGCACGACCTCGGCACCGGAGACACCGAGACCGTTGACGCGGACCTCGATGAGGTCACGTGCGCGGTTCAGCGCCTCCTCGCTCGGCTGGGCACCGTCTTCCTGACGCGCGGTCAGCGTGACGATGGTGCCGCCCTGGAGGTCGATGCCGAGCTTGGGTTTGGCCGAACCGTTCCCGGTGAAGAACACCAGGGCGTAAAGCGCGACCACGATGAGGACAAAACTCGCCAGATACTTCGCGGGGCGAATTTGCCCGGCCGGAGGTGCCACGATCCGTCCGTCTCCTAGTAGCGATGGTTTCCGAGCGCGCAGCGTAACGCGCGCCGCGTGAGCTGCGCGTCACTACCTGGAGTTGGCGGATTTCACAGTTGCCAACTCCAGGATGACGAGCCTATGCGGTTACTTCTTGGCGTTGTGGTCCAAGGGCTCGGCGACCTTCGGGGTGGTCACCTCGGCCTCGTCCTCCTCGGCCACGATCACGACGTCGTCGGTCTCGGCGACCTTCTCCCGGATGGCGGCGCGCAGCCACCGCGTGACGACACCCTCGGAGATCTCGATGTCGATGGTGGTGTCGTGGCTCGCGTCGGCGACGGTGCCGTACAGGCCGGACGTCGTCATGACCTTGTCGCCCGGCTGGAGCGAGCTCTGCAGCTGCTGCTGCTCGGCCATCGCCCGCTTCTGCTTGCGCGCGCTGAGGAACAGCGGCACGGCCAGCAGCACCAGCAGCAACGGGAACATCAAAGACGAAAGGTTGCCCATCATTCTCCGATCAAGTGGACATGCCTCGACGCACGTCCGATATGTCCAGGTGCTTTCACCGATTGTGCCAGGTCACCACAGTTGATCACCGGCGGGCGGTTCGAGCCCCAGGTGGTGCCACGCGGCGGGCGTCGCCACTCGGCCGCGCGGTGTCCTGGCCAGCATGCCAGCCCGCACCAAATACGGTTCGCACACCTCTTCCACGGTGGTCGGTTCCTCACCGACCGCGACCGCGAGGGTGGACACCCCGACCGGACCGCCGTTGAAGCTCTTGACCAGGGCCGTCAGCACCGCGCGGTCGAGCCGGTCGAGGCCGAGCAGGTCGACGTCGTAGACCTCGAGGGCCTGCTTCGCGATCTCCTCCGTGACCCGGCCGTCGGCCCTGACCTCGGCGAAGTCGCGGACGCGGCGCAGCAGGCGGTTCGCGATGCGGGGCGTGCCCCTGGACCGGCCGGCGATCTCGACGGCCCCCTCGTCGTCGAGGTCGACGCCGAGGATCTTGGCGCTGCGCTTGACGATCAGGTCGAGCTCGTCGGTGCTGTAGAACTCCATGTGCGCGGTGAAGCCGAAGCGGTCGCGCAGCGGGCCGGTCAGCGCCCCGGACCTCGTCGTGGCCCCCACCAGCGTGAACGGCGCGATGTCGAGCGGGATGCTGGTCGCCCCCGGGCCCTTGCCGACGACGACGTCGACGCGGAAGTCCTCCATCGCGAGGTACAGCATCTCCTCGGCGGGGCGGGCCATGCGGTGGATCTCGTCGATGAACAGCACGTCGCCCTCGACGAGGTTCGACAGCATCGCCGCCAGGTCGCCCGCCCGCTCCAGCGCCGGGCCGCTGGTGATGCGGATGGCGCTGCCGAGCTCCTTGGCGATGATCATCGCGAGGCTGGTCTTGCCCAGCCCTGGCGGGCCGCTGAGCAGGACGTGGTCCGGGGCGCTGCCGCGGCGCATGGCGCCGTGCAGGACCAGTTCGAGCTGCTCGCGGACGCGCTGCTGACCGACGAACTCGTCCAGGTCGCGCGGGCGCAGGGTGGTCTCGACGTCGCCTTCGGCCGGCGCGGCGAACGGGCTGAGCTCGTCCTCGGTCACTTGCGCCCCAGGGTCGCGAGCGCACGGCGCAGCACGGCGGGCGTGGACTGGTCGGGGTTGTCGGCGAGCACGCCGTCGACCACGGTCTCCGCGGACTTGGCCGGGAAGCCGAGGCCGAGCAGCGCCTCGACGACGTGGTCGCGCGTCTGGCTGTGGGCGGGCGCCGTGGGCGTCGGGAGGGTGCCGACCTTGTCGCGGAGCTCGATGATGAGCCGTTCCGCGCCCTTCTTGCCGATGCCCGGCACCTGCGTGAGGACCGTGATGTTGCCTTCGGCGAGCGCGTGGCGGAGCTTGTCCGGTTCGAGGACGGCGAGGGTGGCCAGCGCGATGCGCGGACCGATGCCGCTGACCGTCTGCAGCAGGCTGAAGAGCTCGCGGGCCTCGGCGTCGGCGAACCCGAACAGGGTGAGGCTGTCCTCGCGCACGACGAGGGTGGTGGCGATGCTCGCCTCCTCGCCGCGGCGGAGGGTGGCGAGCGTGGCCGGGGTCATCTGGACGGCGAACCCGACGCCGCCCACCTCGACGACGGCGTGGTCGAGGCCGACGTGCTGCACCTGGCCGCGCAGTGACGAGATCACCTGGTTCCTCCGGTCGTGACGTGCTTCGAGACTAGTGGGCGCGCTTGGCCGCTTCGGCCAGCTTCGCCCTGTGCACCCTGGCGAGCTCCGCGGCGCGGGCCTGCGCCTCCTCCAGCCGCGACCGCATCGGTGCGCGCCAGTGGTGGCAGATCGCGAGCGCCAGCGCGTCCGCCGCGTCCGCCGGCTTCGGCGCCACCTTCAGCCCGAGCAGCTTGGTCACCATGGCGGTCACCTGCGCCTTGTCCGCGCGGCCCGACCCCGTGACCGCGGCCTTCACCTCGGACGGCGTGTGGAACTCGACCGGCAGGTCGCGTTGCGCGGCCGCCAGCGCCACCACGCCCGACGCCTGGGCGACCCCCATCGCCGTGCGGACGTTGTGCTGCGCGAAGACGCGTTCGATGGCGACGACCTGGGGCTCGTACCGGTCGAGCCACTCGCAGACACCGACGTACAGCTCGTGCAAGCGCACGGACAAAGGTGCGTCAACGGGCGTGCGCAGGACATCGACCGCCACGGCGCGCACAACCCGTCCGGGCCCGCCGTCGACCACGCCGAAGCCGCACCTGGTCAGACCGGGGTCGACCCCGAACACCCGCACAACAGCTCCCCACGACCGGAACGAACAACAGTTCGAACCATATCCGGTGCACCGGAGAGCGACTTGCACCGACACGGTTCGACAAGTCCGCACCGGCGTCACTACGGTGGCCGGGTTTCGATCACGGGAGTCGCGGTGAAGAGGTTCTGGGTCGTCGTGGGGTGCGTCGGCACCTTCATGGCGGTCGCCATCTCCACCGCTCTCACCGCGCCGCGGGAGACGGGCGTCGCGATCGACAAGGTCGTGCAGCTCGCGTTCGCCGTCGCCGCGCTGGTCGCGTACGCACGCCTGCGGGACCGCTGGATGACGGCGGCGATGACGAGCCTGACCATCGGGCTGTCCGCGTGGATCTGGGGCCAGCAGGTCATGGGCGTGCAACTGCCGTCCTCGACGATCGCGCCGCTCGGGTTCACCCTGGTGCCGGTCCTGTGCCTGGCCGCGGTGGTCGTGAAGGCGCAGCAGCGCCGCGCAGGCGACCTGCTGCCGAACTACCGCAGCCGCGCGGTCGTCGTGCTCGACGGCCTGATCGTGATCGGGTCCCTGTTCGTGCTGACCTGGGTGTCGGCGCTGGAGTCGCTGTCGCGCGCGTGGGCCACCGAAGGCGCCGGTTTCGCCACCGTGGTCGCGCATCCCGCCGCGTACCTCGTGCTGCTCGTGACGATCGTCGTGATGTCGTGGACGCATCAGGCCGTGCGGCAGTGGCCGATGCTGTTCGTGGCGCTGGCCGGCATCGCGCAGTCGTCGTCGGGCTGGGTGTTCGCGTTCTACATCTCGCAGGGCATCACGGCGATCCCGGCCGCCGCGGACGTCGGCTTCATGCTGTGCCCGGCGTTCTTCCTCCTCAGCGCCCTGGCGCCCACGTCGGACGTGGAACCGACGCCGGGACGGATGCGCACGGCCGACCTGCTGCACCTGCTCGTGCCGTACCTGCCGCTCGCCATCACCGGGCTCTTCGTGGGCTGGAACACCGCGACCGGCGGCCGCCTCAACCCGGTGGAGATCTACGCCGGGATTCTGGTCGTGTGCTTCGTCATCGTGCGCCAGTTGCTGACGATGATGGACAACATCCGTCTGATGGACCAGCTCCGCGTCTCCCGTGAAGAACTACGGCACGAGGCGACGCACGACCCGTTGACCGGCGTCGCGAACCGTTCGTTGTTCCAGGACCGGCTGGAACGCGCGCTGGCGGTCCGCGACCGCACGCGGCCGTTGGTCCTGCTGTTCATCGACGTGGACGGGTTCAAGGCCATCAACGACAACAACGGGCACGCCGAGGGCGACATGGTCCTGCGCAATGTCGCCGCACGGCTGAAGAACAACGTCCGGCCGGAGGACACGGTGGCACGGCTCGGCGGTGACGAGTTCGGCGTGCTGGTCGACGGCGGCGACGCCGACGAGATCGGCGCGCGCCTGCTGTCCGCACTGGCCCACCCGCACGAGGTCCGCGGCCGGGTGCACCACGTGCACGCCAGCATCGGTGTGGCCCAACGGTTCTCGTACGACTCGGCCGTGACCGCCGACGACGTCCTGGGCGACGCCGACGCCGCGATGTACGCGGCGAAGCGGCTCGGCAAGGGCAAGGTCGTCGTGCACGGTTCCCCGCTCCCGGAGATGACATGACCCCTGAACATCTGATCACCTCGCTCGGCATGCGGGAGCTGCCCGTCGAGGGCGGCCACTTCGCGCAGACCCACCGGTCCGCGGAGGCGTCCGCGATCGCGTACCTGCTGCGTTCGCCGGACTTCTCGGGCATGCACGTGCTGGAGCACCTGGAGATCTACAGCTTCCACGCCGGCGCGCCGCTGCGGATGCTGCTCCTGCACCCGGACGGCGCGGTGACCGAGCCCGTGCTGAGCGCGTCGAACCCGCAGGTCGTGGTGCCGGCGGGCGTGTGGCAGGGCAGCGCACCGGCCGGCGACTGGTCGTTGGTCGGCACGGTGGTGGTGCCGCCGTACACCGACGACGTCGTGACGTTCGGGCACGCCGACGACCTGTGCGCGCGTTATCCGTCTCACGCGGGCATGATCAGGCCCTTGTGCCGCTTCTAAGATCTCCGGAATGGCCCTCGTCCCGCTCAACGGCATAGAGCTCAACGTCCAGACCGAGGGGTCGGGTGACCTCGTCGTGCTCGTCATGGGCACCGGCAGTCCCGGCCGCGTCTGGCGCTCCTACCAGGTGCCCGCGCTGGTCAAGGCCGGCTACCGGGTCGCGTACTTCGACAACCGCGGCATCAAGCCGTCGTCCGAGTGCGCCGAGGGCTTCACGCTCGACGACATGGTGGCCGACACGGCGGCCTTGATCTCCCACCTGGGCGGTCCCGCGCACGTGATCGGCACGTCGCTGGGCGCCCGGATCACCCAGGAGCTCGCGCTGGCGCACCCCTCGCTGGTGCGTTCCGCGGTGATGATGGCGACCGCCGGCCGTCCCGACCCGGTGCAGCAGGCCTGGTCACGCGCACTGTGCGAACTGCACGACAAGGGTGTGCAGGTGCCGCCGGAGTTCTACGCGGTGGCGTCGGTGGTGCGGAACCTCTCGCAGACGACGCTGGCGGACCCGCTCGCCGCCCGCGACTGGTTGCAGATGTACGAGTTCGCCGGCTCGTCGTTCAGCGCCGGCGAGCGCGTCCAGCTCTCGCTGGGCGAGTACGACACCCGGCTGGACGCGTACCGGGACATCTCGGTGCGGTCGCTGGTGATCGGCTTCGCGGACGACCTCGTGCTGCCGCCCCGCCTGTCGCGCGAGGTGGCGGACGCGATCCCCGGCGCGCGCTACGCCGAGATCCCCGGCTGCGGGCACGTCGGGTACCTGGAGCGACCGGACGAGGTCAACCGGCTGCTGGTCGAGTTCCTCGGGGCCGGGTGACCCCGCCGTCGCGGTCAAGGCCCGCGTCAGGCACCTGACCGGTGGACTGATCAGCGGTGGGCCGCCTGGCCGGTGGGACGCAGCAGGATCTCGTTGACGTCCACTGTGGACGGCTGCGACACCGCGTAGAGCACGGCCCTGCCGACGTCCTCCGGTGCCAGCTTCGGATCGTCCACACGTGACGGTGGGATCGCCTCGGTGTCCACCAGGCCCGGCTGCACGACCGTCACCCTGACGCCGGTGCCGACCGCCTCGGCCCTGATCGCCTGGGCCAGCCCGGTGACGGCCCACTTCGTGGCGGAGTAGAGGTTTCCCGGCCGGACGCCGCGCCCGGCCGCGGACCCGGTCATCACCAGGTGGCCGCCGGAGCGCAACAACGCGGGCATGGCGGCGCGGGCCGTGTAGGCGGGCCCGCACACGTTGGTGAGGACCATGTCGCCCCACTGCGCGGGCGTCGCTCCGGCGGAGGAGACGAACGACGTGTCCACCGAGATCCCCGCGTTCGCGAAGACCACGTCGATGCGGCCCCAGCGGGACTCCACCCGCGCCATGAGGTCCTGCACCGAGTCCCAGGAGGACACGTCGCAGCGGGCGTCCCACCCGCGGTCCCCGACGGACTCCTCGGCCGAGCGCGAGGCCCTGACCACGCGGTATCCCGCGTCGGCTGCCAGGGAGGCGGTCGCCGCCCCGATCCCGCGGGAGGCGCCGGTCACCACGAAGACGTGTTCCATGATCCGCCACCCTAGTCAGGGAAACGTCAGTGCCGCCTGTTTTGATACCGCGCATGACATTGAACCGCAGGTCCGTCTTCGGGCTGGGATCCGTCGCGGCCGCGACGGCCGTGCTCGGCTCCACCGGTGCAGCGCAGGCACAGGAAGAGGCGGAGGTGGAGGTCGAACGCTTCCCGACGACCGCCGACCGGTCGCGCAAGCGCGTGGCGCAGGTCTACCGGCGGCAGGTCCGCAAGGCGCGGGGCAACTGGTCGTCGCTGATCACGGTCGCCGACCTGGACGGCACGACCAGGGCGGCCGTCGACGAGCAGGCCGACGAGGTCGTCGAGGCCTACAGCGTCAACAAGGTCGCCGTCGCGGTGGCCGTGCTGGACAAGGTGGACCGCGGGCTCATCCGGCTCGACCAGAGGGTCACGGTGTCCGCGGACATCGTCATCCAGGACACCGACGGCATCTTCGCGCTCGACGGCGCGTACCCGAGCGAGGTCACCGTGGGCCACGCGCTCGCGAACCTGCTCACCGTCTCGGACAACACCGCGGTCCGCCTGTGCGGCCTGGTCGCGCCCGCGCTGGAGCTCAACGAGATCCTGCGGTCCAAGGGCTTCGTGCACACCCAGGTCGTGCCGGTCACGAACCCGAACCGGTTCTTCCTCGGCACCACGACGGCGCGCGAGACCCACACGTTGCTGCAGAAGCTGGTCGACGGCCAGTTGCTGTCCGCCGCGTCCACCGCGTACCTGCTGAACATCCTGCGCGCGACCGCGAGCTTCACCGACGGCGTGCGGCTCAACCTCACGACGAACGAGCGCCTGCGCGTCGCGACCAAGGCCGGCTGGTTCGAGGACGGGCGCAACGAGGCCGGGATCATGTTCAGCGAGGACAACCGGGCGATCCTCGTCTACTCGTTGTTCGCCTCCGGCGACTTCGCCGGGGACAAGGCCGTGAACGACGCCGACTTCAGCGCCACGCACCCGGCCGTCGCGGCCCGCGCGGAGCTCGGCAGGTCCATGTTCGACGCGGTCATCAAGATCACGACCACGAGGCCGAAGCACCGCGCGAAGGTGTACCGCTTCTTCAACGGCGGCTGATTTCACGAGATTTGCCGGAAACCGCGCCGGAGCGCGCCGGTTTCGGATATACACGTACCAACGCCGGGGTCGGTCGTCGCCGCCGTCGACGACCGGCTTCCCGCGTCGCGCTACAGCGCCGGTTCCACAATGGAGTGGTACCTGCGCACCACCTCCGCGATGACCTCGTCGAAGTCCGCCGCCCAGATGCCGGCGTTGAAGATCTCCACCTCGACGTCCCCCGCGTAGCCCGTGGCGGCGACCTGCCTGGTCAGGCGGCCGAGATCGATGTCGCCGTCACCGGGATAGCCACGGCCGAGCAGCACGTCCGCCGGTACCGGCGTGAGCCAGTCGCACACCTGGTATGACGCGATGCGCGGCCCCGCGCGCGCGATCTGCGCGTCGAGGTCGGGGTCCCACCAGACGTGCAACGCGTCGACGACGACACCGACGGAGTCGTGCCGTTCGGCGATGTCGAGTGCCTGGGACAGCGTCGACAGCACCCCGCGATCCGCGCAGAACACCGGGTGCATCGGTTCCAGCGCCAGGACCACGCCCGCCTGCGCCGCGTACCCGGACAGTTCCGCTATCGCGTCCGCGACGCGGTGACGTGCGCCGGCCAGGTCCTTGTCGCCCGCCACTCCCCCGACGACCATCACCAGCACGCCGGTGCGCAACGCGGCGGCCTCGTCGATCGCCCTGCGGTTGTCGTCCAGCGCGGCGGAGTTGTCGACCGCGGTCAGGAAGCCGCCGCGGCACAGCGAGGACACCCGCAGCCCGGCGTCCGCGACGAGCTTCGCGGTGCGCTCGAGGCCGTGGTCCGCGACCGGTTCGCGCCACAGGCCGATCGAGCCGATGCCGTGCCGCACGCACCCCTCGACCACCTCGGCCACGGTCGCGCGCTTGATCGTCGCCTGGTTCAGCGAGAGGCGAGCCACTGCCGCCACCGCCGCTCCGCGAACTCGGGATCGATCACGCCGGCGATCTCCGCCAGCCGTTTCGCCTCGGCGAGGTGCTCGACGCCGCGCGCGGATTCCAAGCCGCCGAGCATCACGAACCGGTCCTGGTGCCCGGCCAGCCACGCCAGGAACACCACACCGGTCTTGTAGTAGTAGGTCGGCGCGCTGAACAGATGACGGGACAACGGGACCGTGGGCGCCATGATCCGGTGGAACTCCTCGACGTCGCCGTCGGCGAGCTTGCCGAGAGCCCTGGCCGCCACCGGCGCGATCGGGTCGAAGATGCCGAGCAGCGCGTCGCTGTGGCCCTCCTCGTCACCCGCGATCAGGTCCGGGTAGTGGAAGTCGTCGCCGGTGTAGCAGCGCACGGTCGCCGGCAGCGCGCGCCGCAGGCCGATCTCGTGGTCCGCGTCCAGCAACGAGACCTTCACGCCGTCGACCTTGTCCGGCCGCGAGTGGACGATCTCCAGGAAGTTCCGCGTGGCCCCCGGGACGTCCGCGGCGCCCCAGTAGCCCTCCAGCGCGGGGTCGAACGCGGTGCCGAGCCAGTGCAGGACCACCGGCTCGCTCACCCGGTCGAGCAACGTGCCGTAGACCTTCTCGTAGTCCTCCGGACCTCGTGCGGCGGCGGCGAGCCGGCGCGAGCACATCAGCACGGGCTGAGCGCCCGCCTCCTGCACGACGTCGAGCTGTTCCAGGTAGGCCTGCAGCACGTCGTCCAGTCCGGCGTCGCCGGGCAGGTGGTCGGTCGCGACGCCCGCGCAGATCCGCCCGGCCTTCTCGGCGGCACTGCGGCGGATGAGCTCGGCGGCCGCCGGCCAGTCCAGGCCCATGCCGCGCTGCGCGGTGTCCATCGCCTCCGCGACGCCCAGTCCGTGCGACCAGAGGTGGTGCCGGAACGCGAGGGTGGCGTCCCAGTCCACCGCGCGGTCGTCCGCGGCGACCACGTGCGCCGCGGCGAACACGACGCGGTCGAACCGGTCCCGGTCAGACATCGCCGACCTCCACCCTGCGTCCCTCCGAAGAGGACCGCAGCCCGGCGGCGGCCAGGGCGACCCCCCTGGCCCCGGCGCGGAAGTCGTGCGGGAACGGCGCGTCCTCGTAGACGTGCCGCAGGAACTCCGCCCACTGCACCTTGAAGCCGTTGTCGAACTCCTCGTTGTCCGGCACCCGCTGCCACTGGTCGCGGAACGGGTGCGCGACGGGGAGGTCCGGGTTCCAGACGGGCTTCGGCGTGACGGCGCGCGGCTGCACGAAGCACTCGCGCAGCCCCGCGACGGCGCTTCCGGCGGTACCGTCCACTTGGAACTCGACGAGCTCGTCGCGGCGCACGCGCACGCACCACGACGAGTTGATCTGGGCGATGACGCCGTTCTCGATCTCGAAGATCCCGTAGGCGGCGTCGTCCGCGGTCGCGGTGTAGGCGTTGTCCTGCTCGTCCCAGCGCGTGGGGATGTGCGTGACCGCCTTGGCCGTGACGGCCTCGACCCGGCCGAAGAGGTCGTGCAGCAGGTAGCTCCAGTGGCAGAACATGTCCGAGACGATGCCGCCGCCGTCCTCGGCGCGGTAGTTCCAGCTCGGGCGCTGCGCGGCCTGCCAGTCGCCCTCGAAGACCCAGTAGCCGAACTCGCCGCGCACGCTGAGGACCCGGCCGAAGAAGCCACCGTCGACGAGCCTCTTGAGCTTGCGGATGCCCGGCAGGTAGAGCTTGTCGGCGACCACGCCGTGCCGGAGGCCCTTCCCGTCGGCCAGGCGCGCGAGCAGCAGCGCCTCCTCGACGGTTCCGGAGACCGGTTTCTCGGTGTAGACGTGCTTGCCGGCCTCGAGCGCACTGGTGATCGACTCGACGTGCCGCGAGGTGACCTGGGAGTCGAAGTAGACCTCCACCGACGGGTCGGCGAGCGCGGTGCCGAGGTCCGTGGTCCAGCGCGCGAGGTCGTGCCGCTCGGCGATCTCCTTGAGCTTGTCGGCGTTGCGGCCCACGAGGACCGGCTCCACCTTCAGCACGGTCCCGTCCCGCAGCCGCACGCCCTCGTCGCGCAACGGCAGCAGGGACCGGACCAGGTGCTGGCGGTACCCCATCCGCCCCGTGACGCCGTTGACCGCCACTCCGATGGTCCGAACCGCCGCCATCACACCTCCCTGGTAGCAGCGCTGGAAAGCGCTTTCCGGCCACGCTAACCGCGGCACTTGACGGCCGTCAACCTCCGCGCGAGTTAGTCTCAGCGCTCACATGCACGTTGACGGAGGTGGTCGTGTCCGCCCGACAGGTGACGCTCGCCGAGGTGGCGAAGCAGGCGGGTGTGTCGTTGGCGACCGCTTCTCGCGTGCTCAACGGCAGCACGCGGCAGGTGAGCGAGGAGCTGAGCGACCGCGTCCTGCGCACCGCCGAGCAGCTCGGCTACGTGCCGAACGCCTCCGCGCAGGCGCTGGCCCGCAACTCGAGCTCCCTCGTCGGCCTGGTCGTGCACGACATCACCGACCCGTACTTCTCCTGCATCGCGGCGGGGGTGACGCGGGTGGCGGAGGAAGCCGGGCTCGTCGTCGTCCTCGGCACGACCGGCCGCCGGCCGGAGCGCGAGGTGGAGCTGCTGTCCACGCTGCGCGCGCACCGGGCGCGCGCGGTGGTGCTGGCCGGCTCGCGCACGACGGACCGCGCGTCGCAGGCCCGGCTCGCGGCCGAGATCGACGCGTTCACCGAGCAGGGCGGGCGGGTCGCGTGCGTGTCGCAGGCGAAGCTCGGCACCGACACGGTCGTTCCCGGCAACCGCGCGGGTGGGCGTGCGCTGGCCCGCGCACTGGCGGAGCTGGGCCACAGGAGGTTCGCCGTGCTGGGCGGACCGGCCGAGCTGGTGGTGGCCCGCGACCGGCTCGCCGGGTTCAAGGCGGGGCTCGCCGACGCCGGGATCGCGCCGCCGGTCGTGGTCAACGGCGCGTTCACCCGTGACGGCGGGTACGAGGCCGCGCTGGAGCTGCTGGCCTCGAAGTCGCGCGCGACCTGCGTGTTCGCCGTCACCGACGTGATGGCGATGGGCGCGATGGCGGCGCTGCGCGAACGGGGCGTGCGGGTGCCGGAGGACATGTCGATCGCCGGGTTCGACGACATCCCGACGCTGCGCGACACGGTGCCGGCGCTGTCGACCGTGCGGCTGCCGCTGGAGGAGATGGGCGAGATCGCCGCGGGTCTCGTGCTGGACGCCGGTGGTGACGAGGCCCGCACCGTCCGCGTGGCGGGTGAGGTGGTGCTGCGGGCCTCGACTGGGCACAATATTCTGGCCACCACTTAGCCTGGTTTGGCTGTTCACGTACTTAGTCATGAGGAGTTGAGCCGTCCCCATGGGGTCTGGCCCCGGCTGGCATACCAACCCGGTCACCCGTTCTTCCCGGCCTGGAGCGCGTAGGTGACCGGAGTCCTGTTGAGCGTGCTCGGTCTGCTCGCCGTCGTGGCGCTGACCGCGGGCACCTTCATCGCGGTGGCGGCGGAGTTCTCGCTGACCGCGCTGGAACGCAGCACCGTCGAGCGCCACGTCGCCGAGGTGGGCGACGCGAAGGCGCGGACCATCGACCGTGCGCACCGGACGTTGTCCTTCCAGCTCTCCGGCGCCCAGCTCGCCATCACGCTGACCACGCTGATCACCGGGTACATCGCGGAGCCCGCGATCGCGAACCTCATCGAGCCGGGCCTGGAGGGGCTGGGCGTGCCCGCGTCGGTGGCCGGCTGGTTGTCGCTGGCCCTGGCGCTGGCGATCGCCACGTCGCTGTCGATGGTCTTCGGCGAGCTCGTGCCCAAGAACCTCGCGATCGCGAAGCCCCTGGAGACCGCGCGGGGGGTCGTCGGGGTGCAGGCGGGGTTCTCCACGGTCTTCCGCTGGTTGATCCACTGGATGAACAGCTCGGCGAACTGGCTGGTCCGGCGCCTGGGCGTGGAGCCGGTCGAGGAGCTCGCCTCCGCCAGGTCACCCGAGGAGCTGGGCGCGCTGGTGCGCACGTCGGCCGAGCACGGCACGCTGGACCAGAGCACCGCGGTGCTGCTGGACCGGTCGCTGCGCTTCGGCGACCGGACGGCCGGCGAGCTGATGACGCCGCGCGTGCGGGTGGAGGCGTTGCGGGCCGACGCGACCGTCGCGGACCTGGTGCTCAAGGCCAGGCAGACCGGGTTCTCGCGGTTCCCCGTGCACGACGGGTCGCTGGACGAGGTGCGCGGCATGGTGCACGTGAAGCAGGCGTTCGCGGTGCCCTCCACCTTGCGCGGTTCGACTCCGCTGTCCGCCGTGACGCGACCGGTGCACTCGGTGCCGGAGACGCTGGAGGGCGACGCGCTGCTGGACCGGCTGCGGGCCTCCGGCCTGCAGACGGCGCTGGTCGTGGACGAGTACGGCGGCACGGCGGGGATGGTGACGCTGGAGGACGTCGTCGAGGAGATCGTCGGCGACGTCCGCGACGAGCACGACCGGGGCGAGGCGCCGCCGGTGCGGTCGCTGGGCAAGGGCAGCTGGCTCGTGTCCGGGCTGCTGCGCGACGACGAGGTGGCGGAGGCGACCGGGTTCCACATGCCCTCCGGTGACTACGAGACCCTGGCCGGGCTGGTGCTGGCCAGGCTGGGGCGGATCCCCGACGTCGGCGACGAGATCCGCGTGGACGGGTGGCGGGTGACCGTGATGCGGATGGACCGGCACCGCGTGGCCGAGCTGCGGGTGGTGTCGTCGTGAACTTCCTCGTCGTCGTCTTCCTGCTGGCGGGCAACGCCTTCTTCGTCGGTGCCGAGTTCGCGGTGATCACCGCACGGCGGGACCGGCTGGAAGCGCTGGCGGACAGGGGCTCCTCGCGGGCCCGCACCGCGATCAAGGCGTCCCAGCAGCTCCCGTTGCTGATCGCCGGCGCCCAGCTCGGCATCACGCTGTGCTCGCTGGGCCTGGGCGCGATCGCCGAGCCGGCCTTGGCTTCAGCACTCGAGGGCCCCCTCGGCGCCATCGGGCTGCCTTCGGCCGTGGTGCACGGCGTGGCGTTCACGGTGGCGTTGATCATCGTCGTCGCACTGCACACGATCCTCGGCGAGATGGTGCCGAAGAACCTCGCCATCGCCGGCCCGGAACGCGCCGCGGTGTGGCTGGTGCCGGTGCACTACGGCTTCTCGCGGATGATCGCGCCGGTGCTGGCGCTGTTCACCGCGGTGGGCCGCTGGGTGCTGCGCCGCTTCGGCGTGGAGACCGTCGACGAGCTGGAGTCGGCCTACACGCCCGACGAGCTGGCGGTGCTGATCGGCCAGTCCCGGTCGGAGGGGCTGCTGGAGGACTCCGAACACCGGCGGCTCGCGCAGACCCTGTCGTCGGCCGAGCGCACGGTGGCGGACGTCCTGGTGCCGCTGGACCGGCTGACAACGGTGTCCGCCGCACCGACCGTGGGCGAGATCGAGGCCGCGGTGACCGCCACCGGCTTCTCCCGGTTCCCGGTGCTGTCCGACGCGGGCCTGGTCGGCTACCTGCACGTCAAGGACGTGCTGGACCTGGAGGGCGCCACCACCTCGGTGCCGCGCTCGCGGGTGCGCGGCTTGCCGGAGGTACCCGTCGACGCCCACCTGGACGAGGCCCTGACCGCGCTGCGCCGGGCGCAGTCGCACCTCGCCCGCGCGGTGGCCGCTGATGGCGCGGTGCTGGGTGTCGTGGCTCTGGAGGACCTGCTGGAGGAGTACGTCGGCACCGTGCGCGACGGCACCCACGTTCGGTGGGTCTAGCTCGCGGCTGTGGACAACTTCCGCTGGCTTGGGGCTGCTCGGGTAGGCTGAGCTGCGGTTTTGGGTGGTTGGGGTGGGTGGGCTGGAAGGTTCACCCGATCGAGGTGTCCTGAAACGCTGTTACCGATCCCTCGCTATACGAGGAAGCGCGCGGGGGGCAGCGAGGCGGGATGTTGGATTTGGGATGTCTTGGGTCCGGGATGTTGCGGACTGGGGTGTCGCGGACCGGGGGTGTCGCGCGGCGTCGGAAATGTCGCGGACCGAGGTGTCGCGGACCGAGGTGTCGCGGACCGAGGTGTCGCGGACCGGGGGTGTCGCGGACCGGGGGTGTCGCGGACCGGGGGTGTCGCGGACCGGGGGTGTCGCGGACCGGGGGTGTCGCGCGATGTCGGGAATGTCGCGGACCGCGGATGTCAGGTTCCGGGCTTTGGCGAGTCCGGGCTTTGGCGAGTCCGGGCCGTGGCGAGTCCGGGCCGTGGCGAGTCCGGGCCGTGGCGAGTCCGGCCGTCGCCAGTCCCGCCCGCCGCCAACCCGCGCCGCCGCCAACCCAGGCCGCCTGTCGAAAAGCCGCGACCGTGTTCGACGCAGAGGTGAGCGCCAGCGGCGAACCACAGGAGGCAGCGCGATGGGCAGGGTCTACGCGGGAGCCAGCACCTCGGTCGACGGATACGTGTCCGGCCCGGACTTCTCCGGGTTCGAGCACCTGTTCAGGTGGTTCACCTCGGGCGAGGTCGAGGTGGCCGGCCTGAAGACGTCGCAGGCCAGCGCCGACTACTACGGCGCGATGCTGGCCAACACCGGGGCCGCGGTCGTGGGGCGCACGCTGTACGACCACACGAACGGTTGGGGCGGGACCTCGCCGGTCGGGTCGCACACGGTGGTGCTGACGCATCGGCCGTTGGAGGACAACGAGCACTTCACCTTCTGCACCGAGGGCATCGAGCGGGCGGTGGAGATCGCCCGCGAGCACGCCGGGGACAGGGACGTCGCGGTCAACAGCGGGCAGATGGCCCGGCAGGCGCTCGACGCCGGGCTGCTGGAGGAGATCTGCCTGGACCTGGTGCCCGTGCTGCTCGGCGGCGGCACGCCGTTCTTCGCGCCGGGCAAGGGGTACGTGCTCGAGGGTCCGTTGTCGGTCGTCGAGGGGGTCGGGGTCACGCACCTCCGCTACCGGGTGCGGTACGGATCTCCAGCATGACGCAGCCGGTGTCCGTCCGGTACGGACCGTGCGGCATCCCGGGCCGGCGGCTCGCGAAGTGGCCGGCCAGGAACGTCGCGCCGAGGGTCAGGTCGGTCAGGTCGCCCTCCAGCAGGTAGACCTCCTCGTGGTAGTCGTGGCGGATCACGCCGGAGGTCCGCAGGCCTGGCTCCCAGCGCGCGATCCTGGTCAGGGTCGCGGAGTCCGGATCGCGGCTCAGCACGCGCTCGGTGACGCCGGGGGCCGCCGGGCGCCAGGTGAGGGCGTCCACGGGGAAGAACTCGTGTTCCTCGCGCATCACAGCCTCCGGTTCGCGAGCACCGGCAGCGTGGCGCGGGCCTGTTCGACGAGCGGGAGGTCCACATCGGACAGGAGCACGCCCGGTTCACCCCCGAGGCGGGCGCGCACGGTGCCGAACGGGTCGGCCACGGCGCTGCGGCCGATGCCCGTGGGGGCGGATCCGTGGTCGGCGGCCGGGTCGGCCTGGCCGCAGGCGAGGACCCACGAGGTCGCGTCCAGGGCTCGGGCGCGGACGAGCAGGTCCCACTGGTCGGCCTTGCCCGGGCCCGCTCCCCAGGAGGCGCCGAGCAGGATCACCGGCGCGGTGGCGGCGAGGGCGCGGAACAGTTCGGGGAACCGCACGTCGTAGCAGGTGGCCAGGCCCAGGGTGGTGCCGTCGACCTCGAAGGTCACGGGCTTCTCGCCGGGGGTCACGGTGTCGGACTCGCGGAAGCCGAAGGCGTCGAACAGGTGGATCTTGTCGTAGCCGAGGTGCAGGCCCGCGCCGGTGACGAGGGTCGTGTTGGCCACGCGGCCCTCGCTGCCGGGGGTGAACATGCCGGCGACCACCACGACGTCGTGGGCGTCGGCGATCGAGCGGACCTCGGTGGCCCAGGGGCCGTCCAGCGGTTCGGCGACCGGGGCGAGCGGCACGCCGAAGCGGCACTGGGTGGCTTCCGGGAAGTGCACGACGCGCGCGCCCTGCTCCGCCGCGGCGGCGACGTGGGTGCGGACGGTGGCCAGGTTCTCCCGCGGATCAGTGGTGGAACTGATCTGGCACAACGCGATGCGCATGATCCTCCTCTGGTATACATGTTGTATGCAGGGTGTCGCCAGAGCGAACGACGGCTTGTCCGGCCGGGAGAAGGCCTACGAGTTCCTCAAGGACACGATCCTCGCCGATCCCGAGATGCAGGGGCGGTTCATCAGCGAGCAGGACATCGCCAACCAGATCGGCGTCTCCCGCACGCCGATCCGCGAGGCGTTGCTCCTGCTCGCGGCCGAAGACCTCGTGCAGCTCGTGCCGAAGAAGGGTGCGTACGTCGCGCCGTTGTCCTCGCGGCAGATCACGGAGTTGATGGAGCTGCGTGGTGTCGTCGAGCGGTATGCGGCCGAGCGCACGATGGGCGAGGGCACGGTTCCGCTGCGGAAGATGCAGGAGCTCATCGAGCAGCAGCGGTGGCTCGTGGAGGACCCGCGGCAGTTCATCGACGTCGACAGGCAGTTCCACGCGTTGCTGGTCGCCGCTACGGGCAACGAGCTGCTGACGAAGACCTACGAAGGGCTGCGCGCACGGCAGGTGCGCGCAGGTGTGGTCGCGTTGTACCGGGCGCACGGCAGGCAGCAGGCCGTGATCGACGAGCACAACGCGATCGTGGCCGCGCTTGAGTCCGGGGACGTCGGCGCGGCCACCGCGGCGATCACCGCTCACTTGGACACCACGCTGAAGGTGCTGCTCAACGGCTGAATCTCTTCTTCAGGCCGTGGGTCGCGCCCCAGCCTGAGGCCCACCAGCGTCACCACGCACGCCACGCTGACGTAGAGGCCGACGACCACCCACGTGCCGAAGCCGGCGAGCAGGGCGGTGAACAGCAACGGTGCCACGGCGCCGCCGATCACGCCGGCGAGGGTGTAGGCGAGCGAGCTCCCGGTGTAGCGCAGGCGTTCGGTGAACTGCTCCGCGATGAACGCGGCCTGCGGCCCGTACATGAACGCGTGGAAGCCCAGCCCCACGACGACACCCAGCACGATGAGCGGCCACGACTTGGTGTCGATCAGCGGGAAGAGCACGAACGGCCACACCGCGCCGCCCACCGCGGCCACCGCGTAGAGGCCGCGCCGGTTCACGCGGTCGGAGAGCCAGCCGGCGAGCGGCATCAGGAACAGCTGGAACCCCGAGGCGATGAGCACGGCGACGAGGCCGACGTTGCGCGGCAGCTTCAACTGGGTCGTGAGGTAGGTCAGCACGAAGACGGTGTGCAGCGCGTAGAGCACGTCCGGGCCGACGCGGGACAGCACGGCGGCGACCAGCGGCCGGGTCTGCGTGCGGAACACCTCGCTGATCGGCGCGGACGGGCGGTCGCCGCGCGCCTCGATCGCCTTGAAGACCGGGGTTTCCTCGAGCTTCACCCGGATCCAGAGGCCGAAGATCACGAGCACCGCGGACAGCAGGAACGCGACGCGCCAGCCCCACGACATGAAGGCGGCGTCGGACAGCGCCACGCCGAGGAGCGCGAGCACGCCGTTCGCCATCAGGTTGCCGGCGGGCGGGCCGATCTGGGCGGCCGAGGCCCAGAAACCGCGCTGCCTCGGGTCGCCGTACTCGCTGGACAGCAGCACCGCGCCGCCCCACTCGCCGCCGAGACCGACGCCCTGCGCGAACCGCAGCACCACGAGCAGCACACCGGCCGCGGGGCCGATCGCGGCGTACGTCGGCAGCAGACCGATGAGCAGCGTTGCGATGCCCGTGATCAGCAGCGTCGTGACGAGCACGCGTTTGCGGCCGATCTTGTCGCCGAGCCGGCCGAACAGGAACCCGCCGAGCGGCCGCGACAGGTAGCCGACGGCGTAGGTCGAGAACGCCAGCAGCGTCGCGGTGAGCGGTTCGGAGCTCGGGAAGAACAGCGGGCCGAGCACGACGGCCGCGGCGACGTTGTAGATCGCGAAGTCGTACCACTCGAGAGCGGTACCGGAGAGCGAGGCCACGAACGCCCTGACGAGCGCCGAACGGGGCACGGCCGGCGGCGTGGGCGCCGAGCCTGTCCTTGATGCATCTGGGGGCATGCGGTAATACTGCCTGTATACAACTCGTATGCGCAAGGAGTACCGCATGTCTACCGACTGCACGCTGCAGTTCGCCCTCCCGGACGGCACTGTCTCGACCGTCACCCCGACCACGGTGCTCAACGGCGGTTACGCCGGTCGCAGCCAGGACGACGTGGCCGCCCACGTGCGCGAACTCGCCGAGCTGGGCGTGCCGGCGCCATCGGTGACGCCGAGCCTCTACCCGGTCTCGCCGTACCTCGCGCAGCAGACGTCGACGGTTCCCGCGCAGCACGGCCGGACCTCCGGCGAGGCCGAGTGGGCGCTGGTCGTGCCGGACGACTTCGCAGCGGAGCAGGACCTGCTGCTGACCGTCGCGTGCGACCACACGGACCGCGCGCTGGAGGTCCACGGCGTCGCGTGGAGCAAGAACGCGAGCCCGGACGTGCTCGGCCGCAAGGCGTGGCGGCTCGCGGACGTGGCCGGCCGGATCGACGAGGTCGAGCTGATCGCCTGGGCGGACGGCGTGGAGATCCAGCGGGGCACGTGCGCCGAGCTGCTCACCCCGCAGTACTGGGTGGACCGGCTGCGCGACCTCGGCCTGCTCAGGCCCGGCACCGTGCTGCTGTCGGGCACGATCCCGATGCACCACGGCGTGGAGCAGTTCGCGTCGAAGTGGCGCGTCGAGCTGCGGGACCCGGCCACCGGCGACGTCATCGACTGCGCCTACGAGGTGACCAGGCTGCCCGAGCCCATCGGCTGACCGGCTCCCCCGGCCGGCCCGGAAACCGGTGTGCGACTTCCGGTGACCTGTCGACCTCCGTGCCGCCCGTTCGACTCAGAGGTGACGGACACACACAGGGAGGCACCGCAAATGGGCAAGGTCTACACGGGCGCCAGCACCTCGATCGACGGCTACGTCTCGGGGCCCGGCTTCTCCGGCTTCGACTGGTGGTAGGTCGCAGGCTGTTCGACTTCACCAACGCTTGGGGAGGCCAACACTCGATGGGCGTGCACACCGTCGTGCTCACCCATCGGCCGTTGGAGGACACCGAGCACTTCACGTTCTGCAGCGACGGCATCGAGAAGGCGATCGAGATCGCTCGGCGGAAAGCGGGTGGCAAGGACGTCGGCCTGAACTCCGGCGAGGTCGCCCGGCAGGCCCTCGACGCGGGACTGCTGGACGAGATCTTCCTCGACCTGGTGCCGGTGCTCCTCGGCGGCGGCACGCCGTTCTTCGCGCCCGGCAAGGGGTACGGGCTGGAAGGGCCGTTGGCGGTAATTGAGAGCACGTCGGTGACCCACCTGCGCTACAAAGTGACGCATGGGGATCCGGAAGCTGACTGACACCGACGCGGCGGAGTTGCTGCGCGTCGTCACGGAATCGCTCGCCCACCTCCGGCCGTGGGCGCCGTGGGCGGCCGGCGACTACGACGCTTCCACCGTCACCGAGTTCCTCGCGGCGTCGGAGGACGGCTGGGAGCGCGGGACGTCGTTCACCCACGCCATCACCGTCGACGACGCGATCATCGGCGTGGCCGCGGCGGACCGTCCCGGCCACGCCGACCTCGTGGAGATCGGCTACTGGCTGCACCCCGCGCACACCGGCCGCGGCCACGCCACCGCGGCGGCCGCGGAGCTGGTGGAGTTCGCGTTCGCGCTGGACGGCGTGCACAGGGTCCAGATCTGGCACGACGAGGCCAACGTCGCGAGCAGCGGGGTGCCGCGACGCCTCGGGTTCACCGAGATCGGCCGCCGCACCCCGCCGCGCGAACCGGCGATCGGCCGCCGCGCCGGGGTGGACGTGGTGTGGGAGCTGCGGCGTTAGGGCACGATCTCGAGCTGCGCCATCATGCCGATCCACGAGTGCTCGAGGAAGTGGCAGTGGTAGACGTAGCGGCCGGTGTAGCCGGTGAACGTCGCCTGCACCTTCACCGTCTCCCCCGCCGCGACCGAGATGGTGTCCTTGAGCCCGGCGTCGTTCGGCAGCGGCGGGCCGCCGTTGCGCTCCAGCACCCGGAACTGGACCAGGTGCAGGTGGAAGTTGTGCTTGACGCCGGCCGGGTCGGAGCTCTTGACGAGCCACGTCTCGGTGGTGCCGCGCTTGATCGTGAAGTCGACGCGGTCCATCTCGAAGACCTTGCCGTTGATCACCCCGTCCGGGCGCTCGTTGGGCTTGAAGACGTAGAACAGATCCACCTCGCGGTCCACTGTGGACGGCGGCAGGGCTGGCAGCGGGCGCAGGACGGCCGGCACGCGGCTCGGGTCCGAGGCGCGGCGGACCACGTCGAAGCGGAGGACCTCGCCCGCGACGGAGTCGGTGAGCGTCACCCGCGACCCCACCGGGTACTTCGAGAAGTCGATGACGACGTCGGCGCGCTCGCCCGAGGAGAGGACCACCTCCTCCGCCTCCACGGGGGCGGCGTACAGGCCGCCGTCGGAGCCGATGCGGGTCACCTGGCCACCGGTCAGCCGGAGCTGGAAGACGCGCTGGGTGGCGGTGTTGATGATCCGGAACCGGTACTTGCGGGCGGCCACCTCGAAGTAGGGCTGGGGCACGCCGTTCGCGAGCACCACCGTGCGCTTGGCCGGGTCGTCGAACACCACGATGTTGCCGCTGTCGTCGAACTGGATGTCCCGCAACATGATCGGGACGTCGTAGGCGCCGGACGGCAGGTTCAGGTGCCGTTCGGAGTCATCCTCGACCACGTAGGCGCCGTGGAGTCCCAAGTAGACGTGCGCGGCCTCGGTGCCGTGGCTGTGGTCGTGGTACCAGAGGGTCGCGCCCTGCTGGGAGTTCGGGTAGAGGTAGAGGCGGGTGCGGCCGGGTTCGACGAGGTCCCTCGGGTGGCCGTCGTGCTCGGGTGACACGTGCCCGCCGTGCAGGTGGACGTTGGCGGCCTCGTCCATCTTGTTGTGGACCAGGAGCAGGGTTTTGCGGCCCGTCTTCGCCTTGATCGTCGGGCCGACGAACTGACCGCCGTAACCCATGACCGGCGACTGCAGGCCGGGCAGGATCTCGGCGGTCGTGCGTTCGATCGAGAGCCGGTAGACCTCCTGCTTCGCCGTGGACACCACCGGCCTGAGCACGGGTGGTACGGGCATCGGGCGTGTCCACGGGACGATCTCGGGCTTGGTGCCCGAGAAGGTCTTCGACTCCTGGAACGTCGTGGGCGTGTGCCCGCCGTGCGCCGGGTCCTCGTGACCCTCCGCCGGTGCGAGCAGCTTCGGCACGCCTAACACGCCCGCCGCGAGTCCTCCCGCGGCCAGCACGTTTCGTCTGTTGAGCATCTGTTCCCCTGAGCGCCCCGGGCGGAGGCGTCGCGAGAACGCTCCCGCAGCGGTTGGATGCGGCGAAAACCTACGCCGGGAGCTCCGGGGGAACGCCTAGTTCCGCGGCGGGGCCGGGTGTGCGGGACGACCGTCTCAAGAGGCCAGTGCGGCCTTCACCGCGCGGGTGAGGTCGTCGGCGAGCACTTCGTCATCACCGTTCTCGATGGCTCGCAGCACCTGGGCGACGAGGTCCTCGGGGCTGATCTTGGGACCGTCCTGCCCCGCGGCCATGTCGGTGTCGATGAAGCCGGAGTGCACGGCGATCACACGGGTTCCCTGTTCCCGCAACGCCTCTCGCGTTGAAGCGGTCAGCGACCACGCCGCCGCCTTGGTCGCCGCGTAGCCGCGCCAGGCCGGCCTGCCGACGAACGACAGAACGCTCAGCACGTTGACGAGAGCGCCGCCGCCATTGGCTTCCAGAATGGGCGCGAACGCGTCGGTCATCCGGACGAGCCCGTAGAAGTTGACCTCGAACTCCGCCCTGATGCTGTCAGCGTCCTGGCCACCGACGAGCACCCCGGCGTTGTTGACGACGATCGAGACGTCGCCGAGCTCCGCGGCCGCGGCCTCGACCGCCGCGTCGTCGGTCACGTCCAGCCGGACCGGGACGACGCCCTCGTCCACCACGGACGCCGGGTTGCGCGCCCCGGCGTAGACCTTCGCCCCGCGCGCGGCGAACTCCTGGGCGAACGCGCGCCCCAGACCGCGGTTGGCTCCTGTCACCAGCACCGAAACACCTGAGAAGTCCACCACTACCTCCTGAGTTGGATTTTCCAACTCGCCGTAGCGGCAGCAAGTTGGATTTGCCAACTGACCGCTACGGTGGTCAGGTGGCCCCTCGAACCTGCTCCATGGCGAACGCGCTGGAGGTCGTGGGCGAACGCTGGTCGTTGCTGGCGCTGCGCGAGGTCTTCTTCGGCAACACGCGCTTCGACCAGATCGCCGCGAACACCGGCGCGTCGCGGGACGTCCTCACCGTGCGGCTGAAGAAGCTGGTCGCCGCCGGCGTGCTGGAAAAGCGCCTGTACTCCGACCACCCACCACGGCACGAGTACCTGCTGACGGACGCGGGGCGCGCGCTGCACAACGTGATGCTCATGCTCAAGGAGTGGGGCGACGCTTACGTGACGGAGGGCCCTCTCCCCCTCGTGTGGAAACACTCGTGCGGCGCCGTGCTGGAGCCGCGCGTGATGTGCGCTGCCTGCGGCGAGGAGGCGAGCCGGGGCTCGCTGACCCCCGTCACGGCACCGACCCACTAGGTTGTCCCCCATGAACGAGGACGACGAGGACGAGTTCGCCGAGGACGACGACTTCGAGGACGAAGAAGACGCCGACGACCTCTTCGCCGTCACGCCCGAGCCGCGCACGGTCTGCCACCTGTGCGGGGGCGCGAGCTACATCGCGGCGCCGACGCACGCCATCATCGGCGGCGCGTCGCGGACCGTCGACAACGGGCGGGAGTGCCCGCACTGCAACGGCGCGCGGACGTTCAACGGGCTGGTACCGCCCCTCTAGCCGCAGACCTCCCCCGGTGGACGCCGGCGGAGGACTCGGCGACCGCGGAGGCCGGGGCCCAGGCCGTGCGCGTACGGTAACCGCTCGTGGAGGTCCTGACCCGAGCCGAATGGCACCGACTGCGCGACGAGCACGTGGCCCGCATGCGGCGGTTCACCGGTCCGCACCAAGAGCGGAAGCTTCGCAAGGAAAAGCATCCGGTCATGGACTTCCTCTTCACGTACTACAGCCATCGGCCCGTGCGGCTCGAACGGTGGCATCCTGGGCCGGGCGTCGTGCTGGAGGACGCGCCGGAATACCTGGAGTTCCCGCACTACCGGGCCACCGCCGAGGGCGTCGCGCTCGACGTCGCCGGCTTCCTCGCGCAGCGCGCGAAGACCCTGGAGTTCGTCCGGGCGCTGCTCACGGCCACGCTCGGCAGGCCGGCGCGGCTGGGCTGCTTCGGGCTGCACGAGTGGGCGATGGTCTACCGGCAGCAGCCGGAGGAGGTCCGGCACAACGCGTGGCCGCTGCGGCTCGGCAGCGACGGGACCGACCAGGTCGTCGAGTCGAGCCGGATCCAGTGCGGGCACTTCGACGCCTTCCGGTTCTTCACCCAGCCCGCACGGCCGCGCAACGCCCTCCAGCCCACCCGCGAAGACCAGTTGCTCAACGAACAGCCGGGATGCCTGCACGCGAACATGGACCTGTTCAAGTGGGCGTACAAGCTGGAACCCGCGACACCGTCGGACCTGGTCGCCGACTGCTTCGAGCTGGCCGTGGACGTGCGCGAGCTCGACATGCGGGCCTCCCCGTACGACCTGGCGGAACTCGGCTACGAGCCGGTGCCGGTCGAGACCCAGGACGGGCGTGCGGAGTACGTCCGCGGGCAGGCCGCTTTCGCCGAACGCGCACGGCCGTTGCGGGAACGTCTCATCGACGTGTGCGAGTCGATACTCACGGTGACTTCACTTCGGTGACAGAGTCCCCCTGTTAGCGTGGGTGGCGGTCGTCGGGGGCCGCGGAGTAGTTGTGAGGAATCGATGTCTCGACACCGCACGCTGCGTGCGAAGGTGCGGCGCGGGATCGCCAAGTGGCCCGTGCTCATCGTCGTGTTCGTCGTGCTGATCGGTCTCGGCTGGCTCATCCTGTCGTGGACCGGCGGAGTGCTCGACAAGCGTTCCCAGGCGCTCGCCCAGAACTGCAGCGAGGGCGACGCGGTGCTGCGCCTCGCGGCGACGCCCAGCATCGCGGGCGCCGTCGCCGACGTCGCGCGCGCCTACAGCGCCACCCGGCCAGTCGTCTACGACCACTGCATCGCGATCGAGGTGACGTCGCTCGACTCCTCGGCGGTGCTGGACGGCCTCACCACGGCCTGGGACGAGCAGAAGCTCGGCAAGCGGCCGCACGCGTGGCTGCCCGACTCGACGCTCTGGGCGAACCGGCTGACCGCGCTCAACGCCAAGCTCGTCGGCTCGGCGCCGAAGTCCGTCGGCACGTCACCGGTGCTGCTCGCGGCCCCGGAGGCCGCCGCGCCGGTGCTGAAGGAGTTCCGCTGGTCGGACATGCCGGAGGTCACGGACTGGAGCAAGTTCGGCCAGTCCTGGGGCCGCTTCAGCGTCGCGATGCCCGACCCCGCCACGAACACCGCCTCCGCGCTCGCGATCCAGTCGGCGCTCGCCGGTGGCGCGGGCCCGGTGACGGCGGAGTCGCTCGGGTCGGACGCGGCGAAGGCGAAGCTCACGAAGCTCGCGGCCGCGGTGCCGCCGGAGGTGCCGGCGACGACGCGCGAGGCGTTGCGCCGTCTCGGGGACAGCGCGACGGTCAACGCGGCGGGCTTCTCCGTCACCCCGGTGTCCGAAGTGGACCTGTTCAAGCACAACACGGGCAAGGAGGCGCCGTCGAAGCCGCTCGTGGGCGTGCTGCCGGCGGGCCCGGCCCCGGTCGCGGACTTCCCGTACGTGGCACTGGGCGGCACCGAGGTCGGTGAGGCGGAGGTGCGGGCGGCGCAGGCGTTCCGCGAGTTCATGACCGAGCCGGCGCAGCAGGCGATCCTGGCGCGCGGCGGGCTGCGCGTCGAGTCCACTCAGGACCGCCCGTCGCCCTCCCCCGGCGTCTCCTGGTCCGCCGTCACGGAGAACCTGGTGCCCGCCGACGCGACGACCACGCAGCAGATCTCCTCGGCGTGGGCGTCGGCCGACCGCGGCGGACAGGTCGTCACGGTGCTGGCGGACGTCTCCACGTCGATGAAACCCCGGCTGGACAAGGTGAAGTCCGCCCTGCGGGGCCAGATCGACCGGTCGGTGTCGGGCTCGTTCGGGCTGTGGGCGTTCGCCCGCGACCTCGACGGCTCCAAGCCCTACCGGCAGCTCGTCGCCACCGGGCCGGTCACCGAGAAGCGCGACGCGCTGCGCAGGTCCGTCGACGGGCTCAAGACCTCGGACGGCTCCCAGCTCTACAGCGCGCTCGCGGCGTGCTACGAGGCCGCGCACGACGGGTTCGTGGCCGGGCGCGTCAACCGGGTCGTGGTGATCACCGACGGCGCCTCGGACGGCGGGATCGACCTCGCGGCGCTCAAGTCCCGGCTGCACGGAACCGACCTGGCGGTCAGCTTCATCGCCATCGGCGGCGAGGTGGACAAGGGCGCGCTGACCGACATCGCGCAGACCACCGGCGGCAGCGTCTCCGTCGTGGAGAGCGTGGACGGGCTGGAAGCCGCGCTCGGCCAGGTGCTGTCGACCAACGCCTGACCGAACCGCCTGACCGAACCGCCCGGCAGAACCGCCTGGCAGACAGGTGCTGCCCGAGCCGCGCCACCGCGACCGCACCCGCGAGATCGGGCGGGAGGTCGCGGTGGCGCGGCCAGGGCGGCGGACGTAGCCGGGGAGCCGGTCAGGCGACGTTGAACCGGTCGGGGTCCGGGCCGGTGCGGGTGCCGTTGTCGAGCTCGGCGATCACCGTCATGTCGTCCTGGGCCAGCTCGAAGTCGAAGATGTCGATGTTCTCCTTGATCCGGTACGGCGTGACGGACTTCGGGATCACCACGATGCCGAGCTGGACGTGCCAGCGCAGCACGATCTGCGCCGGGGTCTTGCCGTACTTGTCGGCCAGCCCCACGAGCTCCTCTCGGCCCAGCAGCGCGCCCTGGGCGAGCGGGGACCACGCCTCGGTGACGATGCGGTGGGTGACGTGCACCTTGCGCATCTCCTCCTGCTGCAACAACGGGTGCAGCTCGATCTGGTTCACGGCCGGGGTGGTCGGGAACTCGTCGAAGAGGCGTTGCAGGTGGGAGGTGTGGAAGTTCGAGACGCCGATCGCGCGCACCCGGCCGTCGGCGTAGAGCTGTTCCAGCGCGCGCCACGACTCGGGGTACAGGTCGCGCTCGGGGGCCGGCCAGTGGATGAGGTACAGGTCGAGCACGTCGCGGCGCAGGCGCCGCATGCTCTCGTCGAACGCGCGCAGCGTCGAGTCGTAGCCCTGGTCGGAGTTCCACAGCTTGGTCGTGATGAACAGGTCGGGGATGCCGGCGGTCGCGTCGCCGACGCCGGACTCGTTGCGGTAGGCGGCTGCCGTGTCGATGCTGCGGTAGCCGGCTTCGATCGCGGTCGTCACCGCGCCGGCCACCTGGTCCTCCGGCACCTGGAAGACGCCGAAGCCCACTTGGGGGATCCGTACTCCGTTGTTCAACGAGATCAGCGGAACCATGCGGGTAGCTTCGCACCGTTGTAGACCTCTTGCACCGACTTGACCGCATCGATGATGTCGCGTCTCACCTCGGCCGGAGCGAGCACCTCCACGTCCGGGCCGAATTTGAGCAGGTCAGCCACGGCGTGGCGGACGGACTCGGTGGGGAAGCCGAACTCCTCGCCCGGCCGCGGGCCGAGCTGCCTGATCACCCGCGCCTGGTAGCCGCTCAGCAGGTACTGCGACTTGTCGAGGCCCGCGCGGGTCATCCGGACCGTGATCCGTTCGCCGTACATGCGGGCCTCGAACTGCTCGGACCACCGCTCCCAGTACCGGGCGAGGTCGAAGTCCTCCTGGCGGTCGAAGGTCTCGGCCAGCACGTCGAGCGCCCGGACGCGGGAGACGCGGTAGGTGCGGCCGCTGCCCACGAAGTACCAGGTGCCCGCCTTGAGGACCAGGCCGTACGGGTCGACCTCGCGCTCGACGGTGTCGTTGCCCCAGCGGCGGTAGGTCATGCGGACCCGGCGCTGCTCCCAGACTGCGCCGGCGATCGCGGCGAGGTGCTCGGCCGGTTCGTCGCCGCGGAACCACGTCGGGGTGTCGAGGTGGAAGCGCCGGCGGATCCGCTCGGCCCGCCCGCGCAGCTCGGCCGGCAGGGCGGCGAGGAGCTTGAGCTGGGCCGCGGCGGCGAACTCGGCGAGACCCAGATCGGCCGCGGGTCCCGGCAGCCCGGCGAGGAACAGCGACTGCGCCTCGCCCGCGGTGAGACCGGTCAGGCGGGTGCGGTAGCCGTCGACCAGCCGGTAGCCGCCGGCCCGGCCGCGCTCGGCGTACACCGGGACGCCCGCGCCGCTGAGCGCCTCGACGTCGCGGTAGATCGTGCGCGGCGAGACTTCGAGCTCCTCGGCCAGCTCGTCCGCCGTCATGCGCCCCCTGGACTGCAGGAGCAGGAGGACCTGGAGGAGACGGCTCGACTTCACGGCGGAAACATGACACGAACTGTCAGGTTTGGCCAGCAGGGTGGACCGCATGAGGGCAACCGGAACCGTGCGGGTGAAGAGCTGGGACGAGAAGACCTGGGACGGTCGTCCCCACGAGGAGGTCGAGGGGCGCAAGCTGACCGAGGCGCGGGTCTCGTTCTCCTACACCGGGGACGTGGTGGGTGTGTCGTCCTGCCGCTACCTGATGTCCTACGGGGACGCGGTGTGCTGGACGGTGGCGGTGGAGGAGATCACCGCGGACGGCGGCACGCTGGTGCTGCGGCACGTCGGCGCCTACCGGGAGGGGGTCGAGGCCGCGATCGAGATCGTCGACGGCACGGGCTCCTACGCGGGGGCGAGGGGTGCGGCCGCGGTAGACTGGGCGGAGGACGGGTCCGCCACCTACACCCTGGAGTACGAGGTCCGACGATGACCAACGCCACCACCTGCGACGTGGCCAGGCAGCGCATCACCGCGCTGGCGTTGTCCGGGCCGCACCGGCCGGAGCCGTCCGGTGGGTGACCGGCTCACCGACACTCGCGACTCCTACGACGCGGTCGCGATCGGCTACGCCGAGCACACGCGCTGACCGGCCTGCCCCATCTGCGAGCGGCGCCGCGGTTGTTCGCCGAGGAGGTGAGCGGACCTGTCGCGGACGTCGGCTGCGGGTCCGGGAACATCACGGCACTGCTCAACGGGCTCGGCGTGGACGCGTTCGGGATCGACCTCTCCCCCGCGATGATCGCTCTGGCCCGGCGCAACCACCCCGGGCTGCGGTTCGAGGTGGGCTCGATGACCGAACCGCTCACCGAGCCGGTCGGCGGGATCATCGCCTGGTGGTCGTTGATCCACGTGCCGGACGACGAGGCGCCGGCCGTCCTCGCCCACTTCCGCCGGGCGTTGCGGCCGGGCGGGTTGCTGTCGCTCGGTTTCCACGTCGGTGACGGGACACGGCTGAAGACGCGGGGCTTCGGCGGGCACCCGATGCGGGTGCACGTCCACCTGCGGCCGCCCGGACGGGTCGCGCGGTGGCTGCGGGAGGCCGGGTTCACCGTCGAGGCGCGGTGGCTGCTCGGCGAGGACCAGGCCGTCCTGTTCGCCCGGTGCGGGTGAGACCATCTGGCACGTGTCGGAAGAGCAGACCTGCCAGCGGTGCGGCGAGGCCGTGGAGCTGAGCCGGGAGGACTACGAGCTGTTCGAGCGGATGCACCCCGAGTGCTTCCACTTCGCGTTCGAGCACGACCTGGACAAGCCGGGGCTGCCCGTCGACGAGGACTGCGGGGACCCCGCCTGCCCGGCAGGGGCATGACGAAGGGGCGCGCCCGCGGGCGCGCCCCTTCGTCCTCGCTACCGGATCAGCTGCCGTACGCGGAGAGCGGCGGGCAGGAGCAGACCAGGTTGCGGTCGCCCTTCGCGCCGTCGATGCGGCGGACCGGCGGCCAGATCTTCGCGGCACCGGTGCCGGCCGGGAAGACGGCCTCCTCGCGGGTGTACGGGTGGTTCCACTCGCCGGCGGTGACGCAGGCCGCGGTGTGCGGGGCGTTGCGCAGCGGGTTGTCGTCCACCGGCCACTCGCCGGCGCCGACGCGGTCGATCTCGCGGCGGATGGCGATCATGGCGTCGATGAACCTGTCGATCTCCGCCAGGTCCTCGGACTCGGTCGGCTCGACCATCAGCGTGCCGGCGACCGGGAACGACATCGTCGGCGCGTGCAGGCCGTAGTCCGCGAGCCTCTTCGCCACGTCGTCCACGGTCACGCCGGTGGCCTTCGTGATCGGCCGCAGGTCGAGGATGCACTCGTGGGCCACGAAGCCGCCCTCGCCCGTGTAGAGGACGGGGTAGTGCTCGTCGAGACGGCGGGCCACGTAGTTGGCCGCGGCCACGGCGGTCAGGGTGGCGCGGCGCAGGCCGTCACCGCCCATCATGCGGACGTACGCCCACGAGATCGGCAGGATCGACGCGGAACCCCACGGGGCGGCGGAGATCGGGCCGACACCGGTCGCCGGGCCCGCGGTGGGCTGCAACGGGTGGTTCGGCAGGAACGGGGCGAGGTGGGAGCGGACGCCGATCGGACCGACGCCGGGGCCACCGCCGCCGTGCGGGATGCAGAACGTCTTGTGCAGGTTCAGGTGCGAGACGTCCGAGCCGAACTTGCCGTAGCGGGCGAGGCCGATCAGGGCGTTGAGGTTCGCGCCGTCGACGTACACCTGGCCACCCGCGTCGTGGACCAGGCCGCAGACCTCGCGGACGGTGTCCTCGTACACGCCGTGCGTCGACGGGTAGGTGAGCATGATCGCGGCCAGGTCGTCGGCGTGGTCGGCGATCGTGGAGCGCAGGTGGCCCATGTCGATGTTGCCCTTGTCGTCGCACTTCACGACGACGACGCGCATGCCGGCCATGACGGCGGACGCGGCGTTGGTGCCGTGGGCGGACGACGGGATCAGGCAGACGTCGCGGTCGGCGTTGCCGTTCGCGCGGTGGTAGGCGCGGATCGCCAGCAGGCCCGCGAACTCGCCCTGCGAACCGGCGTTGGGCTGCAACGACACCGCGTCGTAGCCGGTGACCTCCGCGAGCCACTCCTCCAGGTCGGAGACGATCTTCAGCAGCCCCTTGGCGTCCTCGACGGGCGCGAACGGGTGCAGGCCGGAGAACTCCGGCCACGTGACGGGCTCCATCTCCGCGGTCGCGTTCAGCTTCATCGTGCACGAGCCCAGCGGGATCATGCTGCGGTCGAGCGCGACGTCCTTGTCCGACAGCGCGCGCAGGTAGCGCAGCAGCGCGGTCTCGGAGCGGTGCGCGTGGAAGACCGGGTGGGTCAGGTAGTCCGAGGTGCGGCGCAGGTCGGCCGGGATGCCGTCGGCGGTGTCGGCGTCGATCGCGTCCACGTCGGCGCCTGTGACCCCGAAGGCCTCCCACACCGCGACGACGTGCGCGCGCGTGGTCTTCTCGTCGCAGGCGACCGCCACGACGTCCTCGTCGACCTTGCGCAGGTTGATGCCGGCCTCGCGCGCCTTCTCGACCACGGCCGCGGCCCGGCCCTCGAGGCGCACCTCGACGGTGTCGAAGAAGTCCCCGTGCACGACGTCGAGACCGGCCTCGCACAGGCCCGTGGCGAGCACGGTGGCCATGCGGTGCACGCGGGTCGCGATGGCCCGCAGGCCCTCGGGGCCGTGGTAGACGGCGTACATGGACGCGATGACGGCCAGCAGCACCTGGGCGGTGCAGATGTTGGACGTGGCCTTCTCCCGGCGGATGTGCTGCTCGCGCGTCTGCAACGCCAGGCGGTAGGCCAGCGAGCCGTCCGCGTCGACGGAGACGCCCACGAGACGGCCGGGGAGCTGCCGCTCGAGGCCGGACCGGACGGCCATGTAGCCGGCGTGCGGGCCACCGAAGCCGATCGGCACGCCGAAGCGCTGCGTGGTGCCGATGACGACGTCCGCGCCGATCTCGCCGGGCGCGCGGAGCAGCGTGAGCGCGAGCAGGTCGGCGGCGACGACGGCCTGCGCACCGGCGGCGTGGATCTCCTCGATCAGCGCCGCCTGGTCGCGCACCACACCGGACGCGCCGGGGTACGACAGCAGCACGCCGAAGAAGTCGCCACCCAGGCCGAGGCCCTCGATGCCCTGCGACAGGTCGGCGACGACGATCTCGATGCCGAGCGGCTCGGCCCGCGTCTCGATGACGGCCAGCGTCTGCGGCAGCGTGTCGGCGTCGACGACGAACTTGTCGGACTTCGAGCGACCGGCGCGGCGCACCAGGGTCATCGCCTCGGCGGCGGCGGTCGACTCGTCCAGCATGGACGCGTTGGCGACCGGCAGGCCGGTCAGGTCGCCGACCATGGTCTGGAAGTTGAGCAGCGCCTCGAGCCGGCCCTGCGAGATCTCCGGCTGGTACGGCGTGTACGCGGTGTACCAGGCGGGCGACTCCAGCACGTTGCGCAGGATCACGCCGGGCGTGACGGTGTCGTAGTAGCCCAGCCCGATCATCTGCGTCATCGGCCGGTTCTGCGACGCGAGGGCGCGCAGCTCCGCGAGCGCCTCGGTCTCGGTGGCCGGGGCGGGCAGGTCGAGCACGAGGTCGCGCTCGCGGATGGACGAGGGCACCGCGTGCTGCGCCAGCTCCTCCAGCGACCCGACACCGATGACGTCGAGGATGCGCGCGAGTTCGGCGGGGCGCGGGCCGACGTGGCGGTCGGCGAACGGGGTGCCGTGCTCGAGAGCGGCGAGCGGAATGCGGTCCTGCGTCATCAAACGCCTCCGGGGGGCTGAGGGCACACGTGTCCTGGCGCCCTCCCCGCTCTGTCCGTACCCGGTCTCGGGCGCCTGAGAGGTTCACCCACCGCTGAGGCTGGGCTTTCACCGTCGGCGGGATCTTCCGGAGAGCACTCTCCGGCGGATCCACTTTCCAGAGGCGTCTCGCTCACGCGGTCCTGGATGCCTGAGAGGTTCCCGGGGAGGGACTTGCTCCTTCGGCGCCGGGCTCGCACCCGGTCTCTCCCGCCTGAGTTCAGCGACTACCCGTGAAGAATACCCGCAGGCAGTGCGGGTAGTCGCCGGGTACGCGACCTACATCTCAGTGGCGAGGCCGCTCAACGCCCCGTCCAGGGGGTCGAACGGGTCGTCGCGCAACGCCAGGAGCAGGTGCTCGGGCCCCACGACGGTGTCCCCGCGCCGGGCCGCGACGAGCTTCGCGCCCTCCACCGCCCGCTCGACCGCGCCACCGGACACCGCCGGCAGCGCGGCCAGGTCCACCCCGGCCGTGCGCAGGGCCGCCGCCGCGCGGGAGCGGAACTCCGGCTTGAGCTCCTTGCCGGCCGCGGTGAGCTGGTGGTCGACCGTCAGCACGGCGGCCACCAGGTCCCGTGCGGTGGCCTCCTCGCGCCCGGCGGCCACCGCGAGCCGCTCGGCCTCGTGGCGCACGGCGGGGAGCAGCGGACCGCCCAGCCCGCCGCCGCGGACGACCAGCTTCGTCAGCCAGTGCACGTACCCGCCGCCGGACTCGCCCTCCAGCGCCCCGGCCTTGCGCAGCAACCACACCGCGGGCGCTTCCTCGGGCTCGGCGGCCGCCCGCACGGCGGCAGCGGTCGCCACCAGGTCCACGTGCCGCACCACCATCAGGTCCGCCGCCCGCCCCGACTCCAGCCCGAGCAGCGCGAGCGACACGTGGGTCGTGGTGAGCACGCCGTCGCCGGCCTCGGCGATCGCCGCCCGCAGGCACTCGTCCAGCGCGCGGCTGACCGGCAGGACCGCGTCCGCGCGGGCCACGTGGTGGGCGGAACGCATCAGCGCCAGCACGTCCGGACCGGGTTCGTCCAGCACGCCGCCGTCGTCGCTCGCCCAGTGCTCGGTGCCCCGCGCCATCGCCTGGGCCCGCAGCGACTTCACGCCGAGCTTGCGGCCGGGGCCGGTCGTGTCGACGAGGGCGATCAGCAGGTTCTCCGTGCCGACGAAGCCGAACTCCAGGCGGGCGGCCCGGCGCACGGCCGCGGCGAGGACTTTGACGACCGGTGACGAAGGTGTGCAGCTCATGGCGGCAACGCTAGGGAGGGAGCGGGGGCCGGCGCTGCTGCCGACCGGCCATCCAGGACGGCCAGTCGGCCACGAACTCCCGGCCGGTCAGCCGGTCGCGCGCTCGCGGCGGCGACGGGTCAGCTCGTCCTCGGTCAGCGGCGCGATCTCGACGCCGTCCGCGCGTTCGGCCGGGAACTCGTGGATGGTGCCGCTGATCTCCCTCATCGCCCCGCTCACGGCGATGCCGAACACGCCCTGGCCGCCCTGGAGCAGGTCGACGACCTCCTCCGGCGAGGTGCACTCGTAGACGGTGGTGCCGTCGGAGAAGAGCGTGATCTTCGCCAGGTCCTGCACGCCGCGCCGGCGCAGGTGGTCGACCGCGACGCGGATGTTCTGCAACGAGACGCCGGTGTCCAGCAGCCGCTTCACGACCTTGAGCACCAGGATGTCCTTGAACGAGTACAGCCGCTGGCTGCCGGAGCCGTGGGCCATCCGCACCGTCGGAGCCACGAGCCCGGTCCGGGCCCAGTAGTCGAGCTGCCGGTAGGTGATGCCCGCGACCTGGCACGCCGCCGGGCCCCGGTAGCCGACGAGCTCGTCCGGCAGCGAGGAGTCCGGGAACAGCTCACCCTGCTGCCCGGATTCGGCCCTCAAGGGCGCTTCCTCGACCACGCCTGCCTCCCCTCGCCCACGGCCACGAAACCCATGGCCGTCAAGCCGCCACCTCAGCTCACGCGAACCGGCGACGTTCACTCGAGTTCGACGGTAAGACCGCTCCGAGGGCAGGTCAACGCGACGCGCGGGGAGTGTCGACCCCCAACCTGAAGTGGAGAGTCGTGCCGTCACTCGAACCGGGCGGTTCAAGTGACGTTTAGTGATCGTTTAGCGAGGATTTCGGCGGAAAATAGCCCATCGGAGGGAGCGCTGGCGGGGTACATCGGTCCCAAACGGGACGGAGAGCTACGTACCCCGAAACTCGGCGATCCGCTCCGCACGAGCGCCCCGTGTCCACTCCGCTTCAGTGCGCATGTGTCCGAACCTGACCGGTGTTCACGTGCCCGCGCCGCGTCAGTGCTCAGGTGCCCGCACCACGACAGTGCTTACGTGTCCGCTCCGCGGAAGTCCTCGGGTGAGACCGAGTCGAGGAACTCGCGGAACTTCTCGACCTCGTCCTCCTGCTCGTCCGGGATGATCAGACCGGCCTCGGCGAGCACGGACTCCTCCGCGTGGATCGGCACGCCCACGCGCAACGCGAGCGCCACCGAGTCCGACGGCCGCGCGGACACCCGCACGTCGCCGTCGAACACGAGCTCCGCGAAGAACGTGCCCTCCTGCAGGTCGGTGATCCGCACCTGCTCGAGGTTGCGGCCCAGTGCCCCGATGACGTCCTTGAGGAGGTCGTGGGTCAGCGGACGAGCCGGGCGGACGCCCTGCTGCTCGAGTGCGATGGCCGTGGCCTCGACCGAGCCGATCCAGATCGGCAGGTAGCGCTCACCCTCGGTTTCGCGCAGCAGGAGGATCGGCTGGTTCTGGGGCAGCTCCACCCGGACGCCCACGACGCGCATCTCGCTCATCGGGTCTCGCCTCCCTCTGACTCGTTGGGGAGTACCCGGAACGTCTCCGAGCATCCCCCGGCGTATGCGTTCGACGCTACCCGCCAAGCGGGCCGTGTGCTCAATCGTTGCGGGCAGAACGTGATCAAGACGATTGTCGCGGACCCGCTCCCACCGGCACCGTGTGCAACGAGTGGAACAGGTCCTCCGATTCCCCGGCCGTCCCGAGAACTGGGAAAGACCCGACCGGGAGGGGCTCGCGCTCGACGCCGGCCCGGTCATCATCCGGGTCGTGCGGAGCGCGGTGACGTCATCGGCGGCGGAACGGCCGCCGGGCGCGGCAGACCGTCGCGGTCCTGGCAGGACGGCTGGACACAGCGAGCACGTCGGCCCGCGGCACCGCGGCGCCGGGCTGGTCGTGGAGTGCCTTCAGCGGCAGGTGCCTGTCGCATTGCGCGGACAGCACGAATCGCGGCCTCTCGACGTCCGCCGCGGTGAACCGGCGGTGGCCGGAGGCTGTGCGTGCCGGGCGGACCAGCCCCTCCGCTTCGGAAGAAGCGGATCTGAGGTGGTCACGTCGGGGAGCTCGGGGCGAAGCTGTGCGAGCACCGCCCCGATGCTCGACTTCCCCGCGTCGCGGCCGCCCGGCCGTCACGCGTCAGGCTCCCGCGGAGCCGGGGCCCGTCAGGAACACCAGGCGGAACTTGCCGATCTGGACCTCGTCGCCGTTCGCGAGGACGGCCTGGTCGACCGGCTCGCGGTTGACGTAGGTGCCGTTGAGGCTGCCGACGTCGATGACGACGAACTCGCCGCTCTCCCGGCGGAACTCGGCGTGCCGGCGCGAGACCGTCACGTCGTCCAGGAAGATGTCGCTGTCGGGGTGGCGCCCCGCGCTCGTCGTGTCTCGGTCCAGCAGGAACCGGGAACCGGCGTTCGGGCCGCGCTTCACCACGAGCAGCGCGGAACCGGCGGGAAGGGCGTCAACGCCGGCAACGGCCGGCTCCTGTGCGGGCGCCTCGGCGCCGCCTTCCATCTCCTGGAGGAAGTCCGCCCGGAAGACGGAGGTCCGCTCCGGGGACTGCTCCGGCGGAACGCCTGGGCCGTCGTTCGTGCTCACCTGAGCTCTCCTCCTGCTGCTGGATCCGTCACTTCCGGTAAAACCTATCGCGTTCGGGTCACCGCCTTCAGCGCGGCTCCCCTTCCGGCCGAAGATCCGGCGAAAGATCGACGTCACTCCTTCTCCACCAACGCCTTGTACCCGTCCGCGTCCAGCAGGCCCTCCAGCGCTTCGGGGTCGGTCAGCCGGATCTCGACCATCCAGCCCTCGCCGTATGGGTCGCTGTTGACGGAGTCCGGGGTCTGCACCAACGCGTCGTTGATGGCGACGACCTCACCGTCGAGCGGGGAGTAGAGGTCCGAGACGCTCTTGGTCGACTCGACCTCGCCGAACGTGTCGCCGGCGGAGACGGTGTGGCCGACCTCGGGCAGCTGGACGAAGACGACGTCACCGAGCTGTTCCTGGGCGTAGTCGGTGATGCCGACGCGCACGGTGTTCTCGCCCGTGCTGGCGACCCACTCGTGCTCTTCGGTGTAGCGAAGCTCCTCGGGAATCAACTGACTGCGCTCCTCGTGCCGAACCTGTGTGGGGTGATCTTTTCACGCGACCTCGCCTGGCGTGACCCGCAGGGCCAGGAAGAACTGGTAGACGTACAGCAGCGCCGACCACAGGTAGAGCGCCGCGCCCCAGACGGTGAACGCGTAGGCGAACGGCTGGGCGAGCTGGGCCCACGCCGAGTCGCCCTGCGCGAGCAGCAGCAGGGGGAACGCGTAGAGCAGGTTGAAGGTCGCGGCCTTGCCCAGGTACGTGACCTCGAACGTGCCCCAGCCCCGTTGCCGCAGGACCAGCAGGCACAGGCCGACGACGACCTCCCGCCCCACGAGCACGAGGGCGACCCAGAGCGGCACGATGTCCCTGACCACGAACGCCAGCAGCGTGCAGAACACGTAGAGGCGGTCGGCGGCGGGGTCGAGCAGCGCGCCCAGGCGGCTCATCTGGTTGAGCCAGCGGGCGAGCTTGCCGTCCAGCCAGTCGGAGAGCCCCGCGAAGACGAGGACGAGCAGCGCCCAGCCGTCCGCGCGGGGTCCGAGCAACAGGTAGAGGAAGAGCGGAACCCCGGCCAGCCGCAGCACGCTGAGCAGGTTCGGGATCGTCAGCAGGCGACCAGCCGGATCACGCACACCCGCACTCTAAACGAGTGGCTGCGCACGGGCTGCCGGATGGCGTCACGGCGCGCGGCGCGGCTGGTGGCGGCGGGTTGCGGGGAGGTTTCGGGGGTGTGCCGGTGGAGGTCAGGCGGTGCGGGTGAACGTCCAGCCGCGGCGCTGCATCTCGGCGCCGGTGAGGGCGTGCGGACGACCCCGGTCGTCGCGGCCAACCCAGCGAGCGCGGAAGCCCTCGAGCACGTACGCGTGACCCCGGCTCCACACCACGCTGCAGGGCGTGGTGGGCAGCTTTGCGGCCTGCTGCGGCTGGGCTTCCATGGCGGTAGTCATCTCTGTCCTTCCGTGACACCAGGGATGTCGCGCACCGGGGCTCCGGCGTTATCCCTGCGGACGAATTCTGGCGGACTGTGGTTCAGAACACGTGTCCTCTCCGGGTCTTCAGCGTTAACTGGGCCGGATGGAGCGCCGAGCTGTTCGGGCCCGAAGCGCGGCGGATGACGATGTGATTGCCTGAGCAACCGTTCGTCGCGCGGCGGCGACCGCACGGCGTCGGTGAACCATCGGCTGGGCTTAACCTCAACACGTGCACCAGGTGAAATACGGCGGCGAGCTCCTCTCCCGGCTGATGGACCACTTGCGCTCCCAGCTCCCGGGCTGCGAGGGAGTGGGCCTCAGCGTGTGGCCGGACGGCACGCCGTTGCGCGCCGTCGGTGTCGCGGTCGACCTCGACCAGGCACAGCTCGACAGCGGCGAGGGACCGCTCGTCGACGCCTCCCGCGACGAACGGCAGACCTCCGGGCGGATCGGTGGCCTGGCCGTCGTGGCGGTGCCCGGGAGCTGGGGGGACAGCGGGCCGGTGGTGCTGACCGTGTACCTGTCACACCCGCCCGGCATCGAGGACCTGAAGGCCATCGAGGAGGTAGAACCGCTCGTCGCGACGGCCGCCGCGGTGGTCGAGTTCTGCGCGGGCGAGGTGCTGCGGGCCGACCAGATGGTCCGCATGGTGCAGCACCGCCGCTACATCGAACAGGCGAAGGGCCTGGTCATGGCAGCGCGGTCGTGCGCTCCCGGCGAGGCGTTCGAGGTGCTCGTGCGGGCGAGCCAGCAGACCAACGTGAAGCTGCGCGACATCGCGACGGCCTTGGTCCTGACCGTGGGCAAGACGCTGGAGGACGGCGCCGAGGAGATCGTCGAGCCGCCGGCCGCCGCCGGGGAGGCGGCACGCGGGCTCTGGGACAGCTTGCACGTTTGAGCCAACCTTTGTCTGGGTACCGACTGCACGACCTGTCCTGTCGAGCGGTCTCTCCCGTACGGTGAGGCCGCAGCGGTTGAGCCAGCAGCCGCGCCGGGAGCCGTTGCAGTGACGGCTCCCCAGTGGTGCGAGTAGGGAGTACATCGGTGACTGTGCAGGACCCGCGAGCGGAGCAGACCATCGAGCTGTCGGTGCGGCAGCCGGCGCCCGGTGTCACGGTGCTCGCCGTGTCCGGTGAGGTCGACATGGTGTCCGCGCCCGCGCTGCGCGACGCCCTGGTCAACGGCCTCGGCGACGGCGGCACCTTCGTGGTGGACATGACCGGCGTGACGTTCCTCGGATCCGCCGGCCTGGCGGTGCTCGTGGAGGCCGCACGACTGGCGCAGCAGGCGAACACGGCGCTCAAGGTCGTGGCGACCGCACGGGCCGTGACCCGCCCGTTGGAAGCAACCGGCCTCGGCGAGGTGCTGAGCGTGAGCGACTCGGTGGACGCGGCCCTCGGCTGAGGAGCGGTCACCGCACCCGGACGGCGAGGCGGTTCCCCGCCGCGCTGAGCGCCGCGGAGACCTGGAACAGGGCCTGGTCCACTCCGCCCTGCTCCGCACCCACCTGGGTGAGGTCGACGGTCAACGGCACGGTGCCGCCCCGTGCGGCCGTGGTGAGCGTGCGGCGCAATGACGGGCCGGCCTCCACCGGCACGTTCCCGCGCACGACCGCTACTACGCCGGAGGAGGTCTCGTGGACCCGCACGTCGCACTCGGGCGCCGCCCTGGCGGCGGGCACCACGGGAGAACGCGCCCGGCGCAGGCGCACGGTCGTGCCGTTCGCGCTGCGGTCGATCTCGACCTCGTCCACGCTCTCCCGCATGAGCAGGAGACCACGGCCACGCATCGTCAGCGCGGGAGGCGGCACGCGCCACCGCCCGTGGTCGGTGACGTCGACCTGGACGGAGCCGTCCGGAGCGGCGTGGGCGCGCACCTCGACGGTGCCGCGCGCGGGACCGGGGTACGCGTGCTCGACGGAGTTGTTGACCGCTTCGCTGACGGCGAGGACGAGATCACTCGCCTCGTCGTCGCCGAAACCGCTGTCCTGCAGCCATTCGCGAAGCCGGTCCCGCAAGGGTCCCACCTCGTGTGCGTCAGCCGGGAAGCGGAGGTCCAGGAAGTCCTCGTGCACCAGCACAGCGCTCCTCCCAGTGGTCCCCGTTCTTGCCTGCGGCACATGATTTCCCTGGGTGACGTGCTAATACACGTGTGAAATGAGATCAATTCGGGTACGGCAGAGATGTGCCGGCCTTCAGCAGAACGGACTACGAGGTGGGTGTGACGCAATTGTCAGGGGTCGAACTGCGGATGGCCGCGGATCCCACGCAGCTGTCGATCGTGCGTGCGGTCGCGGCGGACATCGCGATGCGGCAGGACTTCGACCTCGACTCGATCGAGGACCTGAAGCTCGCCGTGGACGAGACGTGCTCGACGTTGATCACGCTGGCGGCGCACGACGCCGTGCTGAGCTGCCACTTCGCGGTGGACGACCGGGGTGCCGTGCACGTCTCGGCCAAGGTGTCCGCGAAGGCCGCGACGGGACCGGACGAGGGCAGCTTCGGCTGGCGCGTGCTGACCGCGCTCGTCGACTCGGTGCAGACCAGGGTCGAGGAGACCGAAGGGTCCGTGGTCCACATCGGCCTCGTGAAGTCCACGGCAGGGGCGGTGGATGCGTGACCGGGTCGGAAGAGGCGACCGCGACGCCGCCGGAAACCGCTGACGCGGTGGAGACGACCACCGCGGCACCGACGCGGTCAGGCGGTGACTACGACCACCTGGCGCCGCTGTTCGCGGAGCTGGCGGCCACGCCGCCCGGCCCGGCGCGGGAGTCGTTGCGGGACCGGCTCGTCACCGAGCACCTCCCGGTCGCCCAGCACATCGCCCGCCGGTTCGGCCACCGCGGCGAGCCGCACGAGGACCTCGTGCAGGTCGCGACGGTCGGCCTGATCAACGCCGTCGACCGGTTCGACCCGGAACGCGGCAGCGACTTCCTGTCGTTCGCGGTGCCGACGATCATGGGTGAGGTCCGGAAGTACTTCCGCGACTCGAGCTGGTCGGTCCGCATGCCCCGGCGGCTCAAGGAGCTGCACCTGGCGATCAACGCGGGGACCTCGCGGTTGTCGCAGTCGCTCGGCAGAGCGCCCACGCCGTCGGAGCTGGCCGAGCACCTGGGACTGTCCAGGGAGGAGGTCCACGAAGGACTCGCGGCCGGCAACGCCTACCAGAGCGCGTCGCTGGACGACATGCTCATGTCGGAGGACTCCTCGATCTCGCTGGGCAGCACCATCGGCGAGGAAGACCCCGAGATCGCGATGATCGAACAGCGCGAAGCGCTGCACCCGTTGCTGCAGAAGCTCCCCGAGCGGGAGCGCAAGATCGTGATCATGCGGTTCTTCGGCAACATGACGCAGACGCAGATCGCCCAGAAGGTCGGGATCTCGCAGATGCACGTCTCGCGGCTGCTCGCGAAGACGTTGCGCCAACTGCGAGACGTGCTGGAGGAGTGATCGGTCGTGAGTGGTTCCCGTCGTCACCTCGCCGGTTTCCACTCACGACTTCAAGCTCTCTCAGGAGGCCACGCGGACCCGGCGCCGGGTCGCGGAGATGATCTGGCGCCGTTCGTCCTCCCCCATTCCACCCCAAACGCCGTACGGCTCCTGGGCTTCCAGCGCGTGGGCCCGGCACTGCGCCAGCACCGGGCAGTGCGAGCAGATGGCCTTGGCCTTCTGCTCCCGAGCCGCCCTGGCGTAGCCGCGCTCGTTGTCGGGGTGGAAGAACACCGCGCTGTTCTGGCCGCGGCACAGCCCTGCCATCTGCCAGTCCCACACCTCGGTGACCGGTTTGGGCAGACGGGTGGTGCAGGTCATCGCGACTCCCTATGACTGGGCGGAAGAGTTGCGATCACTGCGTACCCGTGGTCTGACCAGGGGTAAACCTGTTACAGCCGTTCAGGTGCCCCAATACCCAGCAGGGACAGCCCCAGGGTGAGCACCCGTGAGGTCAGCGTGAGCAGGTGCAGCCGGGAGTCCTGCAGTTCCCGGCTCTCCGCCGCGGCCACCGGGCAGTGTCCGTAGAACGTGGAGAACGCCGTGGCCGTCTCGAACAGGTAGGTCGTGAGCTTGTGCGGCGCGAGCTCGTCGATGGCCGCCTGGACCGCCGTGGGCAGCTGCAACAGCTTCAGCGCGAGGTCGCGCTCGGCCTGTTCCCGCAACACCAGCGGAGCGTCGGCGGGGGCCTCCCGCCCGACCTTGCGCCCGATCGAGAGGATGCGGGCGTTGGCGTACTGGATGTAGACCGACGTGTCACCCGTGGTCGCGAGCATCTTCTCCCAGGTGAAGACGTAGTCCTTCTCCCGGTCGTTCGAGAGGTCCGCGTACTTCACCGCCCCGAGCCCGATGGTGCGGGCGAGCGCGTCCTTCTCCGCACCCTCCACTTCGGACGTCTCCGGCATCACCTTGTACGAGTTCTCGACGGCCTCGGTGAGCAGGTCGATGAGCTTGATGGTGCCGCCGGCCCTGGTGCGGATGGTCTTGCCGTCCGAGCCCAGGATCGTGCCGAACCCGGTGTGCACGGCCGTGTGCGCGTCGTCGAGCCACCCGGCCTGCCGGGCCGTCGCGAAGATCATCTGGAAGTGCTGGGCCTGCGGGGTGCCCACGACGTAGATCAGGTCGTCGACCCCGCGGTCGCGCACCCAGTACCGCACGGTCGCGAAGTCGGTGGTGGCGTAGCCGTACCCGCCGTCGCTCTTGCGGACGATCAGCGGCAGCCGGTCGCCCTCGCGGTTGGTGAACCCCGGCGGGAAGACGCACAGCGCGCCGTCGCTGACCTCGATGAGGCCCTTCTGCTGCAGCTCGGTGATCGTGTCCGCGAGGTAGGGGTTGTAGAAGCTCTCCCCGTAGTTGTCCTCGGCCGACAGCCCGATCCCGAGCAGCTCGTACACCTGGTTGAAGTGCCGCTGCGACTCCGCCACCAGCTCGCGCCACAGGGCGAGCGTCTCCTCGTCACCGCCCTGCAGCAGCACGACCCGCCGCCGGGCCCGGTCGGCGAAGCCCGGCTCGTTGTCGAACTTCTGCCGGGCCTGCTGGTAGAACGCGTTGAGGTCGCCGATCCCGTGGTCGGCGCCGTGCCCGAGGTCGGTGAGGTGCTCGATGAGCATGCCGAACGGCGTGCCCCAGTCCCCCAGGTGGTTGTGCGGGATCACCTCGTGGCCCGCGAAGGCCAGCAGCCGGCAGAACGCGTCCCCGATGATCGTCGACCGCAGGTGGCCGACGTGCATCTCCTTGGCCACGTTCGGGCTGCTGTAGTCGATGGCGATCCGCCGGGGCTTCTCGGTGACCGGCACCCCGAGCCGCTCGTCGCCGAGCAGCGCGGCGGCCTGGGCCTCGATCCACTCCCGCCGCAGCTTGAGGTTGATGAAGCCGGGGCCGGCGATCTCGGGTGCCTCGACGGCGTCCGCGGCGTCGAGGTGCTCGACGATCAGCGCGGCGACCTCGCGGGGGTTCTTCCCGACCTTCTTGGCGAGGCTCATCGCCACGTTGCACTGGTAGTCGGCACCGTCGCGGTTGGACGGTCGGATCAGCGCTTCCTCGGCGGTGATGTCCACGTCCAGGGCGGCGCGCAACGCGTGCGCGACCCGCTGGCCCAGTTCAAGCCCGACATCCCCACGCAGCACAGAACCCACCTCTCACCACGGCTTGTTCACCCGAGTATTTCACCAGCGCCACCCGGAGGCGAAGCCGAGCCTCACCACCGACCCAGCAGCAGCGCCCCGCCCCCGGCCGCGGCGGCGACGCTGACCACCCCGAACACCACGACCCACGCCAGCGCCGGCACGCCGGTCAGCCAGGCCAGCTGGTCGGCGTCGGACCGGGGCGCCTGCCGCCGCCACCGCTTGACCTGCAGCTCCCACACCGGCCGGATGCCGCCGAGCAACAGGAACCAGGCGAAGACGTAGGCGGCCGCGTCGCGGACCTCGACGGAGGCGTAGAAGGACACGAAGAAGAAGACGCCACCGGTGACGATGATCGACAGCACCCCGAACACGTTGCGGATCATGACCAGCATCGCGGCCAGGAACGCGATGCTGATCCACAGCATCAGCTGGACCTGCTCGGTGGTGATGAGCACGGCCGCACCGAACCCGAGCAGCGACGGCGCCACGTACCCGGCCAGCGCGGTGAGCACCATCCCCGGCCCACGCGGCTTGCCCCGCGAGACCGTGAGCCCGCTGGTGTCGGAGTGCAGCTTGATGCCCGACAGCCGCCGCCCGGTCAGCACCGCGACCAGGGCGTGCCCGCCCTCGTGGGCGATCGTGATCACGTTGCGGGCGACCCGCCAGACGGCGTGCGGCGCGACCGCCAGGAGGGCGGCCAGCGCGGTCCCCCACGTGATCAGCACTTCGTCCGTCAGCACGGCCGGCACCAGGCCGGAAGGGTCGGAAGGCATCGCGCCATCGAAACAGACGCGCCGTGAGAGCCACATCAAGGGCTCGCACGGCGCGTCCGCTCAGGACAGGGGGACTGTCCGGTGGGAACTAGTGCTTGATCTTGTCCTTGCTCACGCGCTCGGTCTTGGGGTCGACCACCGCCTGCTGCTTGGTGATCGGCTCCGTGTTCGCGACCGGGCTCACGGTCCGGTCCGCCTCCCCGGCTCGCACGCCGTCCCGCTCGTCGCGGTAGCCCTCCGTGCGGGGCTCCGGCAGCACGGGCTCCTCCTCCTCGATCAGCTTGCGGCGCGCGGGCACCACCGCGAGCAGCAGGCCGAAGAGCGCGATGCCGAGGTGCAGCCAGTTGTCGTTCGTGTTGACCGCCAACGGGTTGCCGAACTCCTCCGCCGGGTTCCGCGCGAGGATCCCGGTGATCATCAGGTCCCACACGAAGAGCGCGGCGAAGCCGGCGAACAGCAGCCAGCCGTACAGCCGGGCCGTGCCCGACCCGAGGGCCATGAGCAGGCCCAGCACGCCGACCACGACGAACACCAGGTTGTGCAGCGGGTTCACCGAGAACCCGAGCACGTACGACTGCGCGGCCCAGTCGCCCATCCCCGTGCGGGTGAAGCCCACGACGCCGAACACGATGAACGCGATGCCGGCCAGGGCGGACAGCAGCTGCACCGGTTGCAGACCGGCGACCTTGACAGTGACGCGGTGGGTCATGACGCCCTCCAGGCTCCGTTCTTGTCGCCCGGCGGCTACCCCGCCCTCATCTCGGTCAAACCGGTCAGGGACACGTCGGGCATGCCGTTGCGCGGCACGACGACGTTGCGCTTGGCCACGTGCACCACCCGCGCCCGCGACGGGTTGACCAGCACGGTGATCTCCGCGTTGAGGTCGGTGTAGGCGCGGACCTCGACCTGCGTGCCGCGCACGGCGGCGTTGCGCAGCGCGGCGGCGAGCAGGTCCAGGTTCCAGGGGACCTGTCAGATACGGCCCTTGCGCCCGATGCCCGCGTACGCGCCCGGCACCACGCACGGCGCCTCGATCGTCAGCCCCTCCATCAGCTGCTCGACCGGAGCGGGGTGCGACACCACCAGGAACCCGCCCGCGGGAAGGGCGTGCCGGTACCGGCGCACGACGCGCCCCTGGCCGGTGGTGTCGTCGACGTACCTCAGGACGTCGACCATCAACACCGCGTACGGCTCGCGGAGGTCGAGATGGGACAGCACGCCCGGATGCCGCAGCACCTGCTCCGGCCGGCGCAGGTCCGCCTCCACCGCGCACGCCCTCGGCTCACCGCGCAGCAGCCCGCGCGCGAACGCCACGGTCACCGGATCGGAGTCGACGTACACGACGCGGGCCTCCGGCAACGTCTGGTGCGCAGAGCCGCACGTCGGGATGCCCGAGCCGAGGTCGAGGAACTGGCGGACGCCCGCCGCCCAGCAGTGGCGGACGGCGTGGCGCAGGAACGTCCGGTGCGCCCTGGCCGTGAGCGGCAGCTCCGGGTCGATCCGGACGGCCTGCTTGGCGAACGCCCGGTCGGCGGCGTAGTTGTGGGCGCCGCCCAGGTAGAAGTCGTGAATCCGCGCGGCGTTCGGCCGACGTACGTCGACCTCGTAGCGTGCGGAGGCGGGGACCGCGGCCATTCGCAGAGCGTAACTGGCGCCTAGACCATTCGGGCGAAGTTTTCGAAGATTCTTTGGGTCCGTCTGACACGGAACCGGTTGCGGGAGGGCCCGGCCCACCCCACTGGAACCGGGCCTCGTAGCGCGTACGGGGATCGAACCCGTGTTTCCGGATTGAGATTCCGGTGTCCTGACCACTGGACGAACACGCCGAAGACGAGTATTGACGCACAAATGCTCGCAGAGTTGGGAGAAAATTGAACTTACTGGTCAGAGCTTCGAGGGCGCTCCAGCCCATTCCTCTGCGGTAATCATGGAACAATGATGACCGAGCACCCGGAGCTCTCGCAAAGGAATTAATCGAGCGAGCCGGACAGGTGGCAGGAGAAGGCAGCGCGCCCCACGCCGGAGCCGCTGCGCGAAGATCTTGACGAGGCGTTCGCGGGGAAGGACCCGGCACGTGGCGGTGCCGCCCGCGGTGTCGCACGTCCGCCCCACGCACCTGGAGCACCCGTGATCGTCGCGAACTTCATCAACGGCGCCCCGTCCCTCACCGCCGGCGAGACCTCACCGCTCGTCGACCCCACCACCGGCGAGGAGTTCGGCCGGGCCGTCGTCTCCCGCGCCGCCGAGGTCGACGCCGCCGTCCGCGCCGCGGCAGCGGCCTTCCCCGCGTGGGCGGGCACGACGCCGGGCGAGCGCCAGCTCGCGTTGCTGGACCTCGCCGCGCTCCTGGAGGCGAGCGCAGAGGCGGTCGCCGACGCGGAGGTCCGCGAGACGGGCAAGATCCGCTCGGTCGTGCTCGGCGACGAGCTCCCGCAGTGCGCGGACCAGCTCCGGTTCTTCGCGGGGGCCGCCAGGGCGCTGGGCACCGGCGCCGCCGGCGAGTACCTGCCCGGCCACACCTCGTACCAGCGGCGCGAGCCGGTCGGGGTGATCGCGCAGATCACGCCGTGGAACTACCCGCTGATGATGGCCGTCTGGAAGATCGCGCCGGCCCTGGCCGCGGGCAACACGGTGGTGCTCAAGCCCGCCGAGACCACGCCGTCCTCCGCCGTACTGCTGGCCGCGCTCGCCGCCGAGGTGCTGCCGGCGGGCGTGGTCAACGTCGTGCTGGGCGACCGCGGCACCGGCCGCCTGCTGGTCGAGCACCCCGTCCCGGCCATGGTCTCGCTGACCGGCTCCACCCGCGCCGGCGCCGAGGTGGCCCGCGCCGCCGCGGCGACCGTGAAACGCACCCACCTCGAACTCGGCGGCAACGCGCCGGTCCTGGTGTTCGACGACGTCGACGTGACCGCGACGGCGGCGAGCGTCGTGGACGCCGCCTGCTACAACGCGGGCCAGGACTGCACGGCCGCCACCCGAGTGCTGGCGCACTCGGCGGTGCACGACGAGCTCCTCGCCGCGCTGACCGCGGCCGCCTCCGCCCGCGTCCCCGGCACGGACTTCGGTCCGCTGAACAGCCAGGCCCAGCTCGACCGCGTGCTCGGCCTGCTCTCCCGGTCCCGCGCCACGGTCCACTGCGGGGGGAAGCGCCACGGCTCGGCCGGTTTCTTCCTGGAACCCACCGTGCTCTCCGGGCTCGACCAGTCCGACGAACTGGTCCAGGCGGAACCGTTCGCTCCCGTGATCACCGTGCAACCGTTCGACTCCGACGACGAGGCGATCACCCTGGCCAACGGTGTGCCGCAAGGGCTTGCGGCGTCGATCTGGACCCGTGACACGCGCCGGGTCGCGTCATTGACCGCACGGCTCGACTTCGGCGTCGTGTGGGTCAACACGCACGGCCCCGTCGCCGCCGAGATGCCGCACGGCGGTTTCGGCGCATCCGGCTACGGCAAGGATCTGTCGATGCACAGTCTTGAGGACTACACGCGCGTCAAACACGTGATGATCGCGCACTGAGCATCGCCCGGTACGGCATGGGGTAGTGCAGCAGGCTGGCAGGCACGAACGCCGACACCGCCCGGATCAGCCGCACCCACCGGCGCAGCCTGCGCTCGTCGCGGTCCGTCCACTCCAGACCGAGCTTGACCCGCAACGCCGGCGGCAGCGTGCCGACGGCGAAGTCCGGCAGCACCCGTGCCGCGACGGGCCGCACGAACGGCCAGAGCACGCTCGGCAGATGCTCCCCGCCGGGCGCCTTGCCGCCGCGCAGCTCGAACGCCTCCAACAGGTTCCGCACACCGTCGGTGGGCATCAGCTGGGTGGCCACCACGTCGTCGACGTAGTCGCGCAGAGCCGCGAGGTCGCCGGGCATCGTCCGGATGCCGAGCGACCGCCCGGTGTCCCGCCACTCCCGGTACAACCGCTCCTCGTGGATCACGGGCAGCCTGGGCCGCAGCAACCGGTACGCCGTGAGCAGCGACTCGAAGCTGGTTGCGTGCACCCAGCGGAACAGCTCCTCGTCCACACCGGGGATCGTGGCGTGCGCCCGCACCAGCCGCCCCGCCTCCCTGGCGGCCTGCTCGCCCCCGAACAGGCGCAGCTGCGACGACGTGATCGTCCTCGACAGCCGCGCGAACGGGTCGGCGCGGTAGCCGTCGCTCACCGCGGCGGCGATCACCGGGTGCGCGACCTGCATCAACACCGCCCGGCCCAGCACCACCAGCTCGAACCGGGTGTACCAGCCGAGCCGCCACGTCACCGACTCAGGTCCCAGCGTCACACCATGATCATTACCCGCGCGGAGCCGGCTGCCGAGAATCCTTACCCGAAGGAGTTACCCGCCCGGCTCGCGACACCGGCACCGCCCAGTTCCGCGAAAAGGATGATCCGACGGTTGGTCCTTTATCTTCGCGAACCTTAAGAAAATGTGACACGCACCACTCGTGTCGCTATGGTGAGAGAAGACGCACGGGCATCGTGCCCACGTTCGTCGCTTCCAAAAATGGGGGGAGCAAATTCGATGATGAAGAGATCTGTCCCGCTGGCGGTCGGGCTTTCCGCGCTGATCGTGCTCACGGGCACGTCTGCCGCCTCGGCGACCTCGGTCGAAGAAGGCAGCGATTACGCCTACGTCAATTCCTCGAACCGGCGGGACACCCGCGTGTGCGACGTCGAACAGGACGGCAACGGCGTCTACGGCCAGTTCAGGACCGTGGACGGGTTCGTGGAGTACGGCGACGCCAACGGTTCCGCGTCCCCCTGCAGCTCGCGCACGCTCGGTTCCGACGTCACGGAGTTCCGGGTCTGCGAGAACTGGAACAACCTGCCGGACGACTGCAGCGACTGGGTCGGTCCCTGACGGACCGGAATGGCGCGGCCGCACGTCCGGCGGCCGCGAATCCGTTTTCACAACTGGGGAGCAACCGTGAGGAAGCGCAAATCGGTTCCACTCGTGGCGGGACTTTCCGCACTGGCCGTGCTCGGTGGCACGTCGGTCGCGTCGGCCGCCACGATCAAAGAAGGCAGCGATTACGCCTACGTCAACCAGGAGATCTTCACCCACACCGGCGTCTGCGACGTCGAACAGGACGGCAACGGCGTCTACGGCCAGTTCCGGACCCTGGACGGGTTCGTGGAGTACCGGGACGCGAACGGGTCCGCGTCCCCGTGCAGCACCCGTGATCTGTCGTACGTCACCGAGTTCCGGGTCTGCGAGGACTGGAACAACCTGCCGGACGACTGCAGCGACTGGGTCCGGCCCTGACACCGGCCGCGGGCGAGGCCCCCTCCCGGGCGGCCTCGCCCGCGGGCTCGGCACCACGACCCTTGACCTCCAGTTAGGTGGAGTACCTAGCGTCGCGGCCATGTTCGCGATTCGGCAGTACGAGTTCGGCCCCGCGGAGAACCTGCGCTTCGAGGAGGTTCCCGACCCGCGGCCCGGCCCCGGCCAGGTGCGCGTCACCGTGGCCGCCGCCGGTGTCCACCTCGTCGACACCACGATCCGCCAGGGCCGGTTCGGCCCCGTCAGCTTCCCGATGACGCCAGGACGCGAGGTGGCCGGTGTCGTCACCGCGCTGGGCGGCGGCGTCGCACCGGAGTGGCTCGGCCGCCGCGTCGTCACCCACCTCGGTCAGGCCAACGGCGGGTACGCCGAGCTGGCCGTCGCCGACGCCACGGCGCTGCACGCGCTTCCCGACGACGTGTCGTTCGAGGCCGCGGTCGCGATGATCGGCACCGGCCGCACCGTGGTCGCCGTGCTCGGTGCGGCCGGGCTCACCGCGGACGACGTCGTGCTCGTCACGTCGGCGGCAGGCGGCATGGGAACGCTCTTCGTGCAGGAGGCGCGCAACGTCGGCGCTCGGGTCATCGGGCTCGCGAGCGGTGACAAACTCGGCGTCGTCAGGGACAACGGCGCGGACGACGCCGTCGACTACACCCGGCCGGACTGGGCTGACGGCCTCAAGGACGTGACCGTCGTGCTCGACGGCGTCGGCGGCGAGGCCGGCGCACGGGCGTTGCGCACCCTCGGGCCCGGTGGCCGGCACATCATCTACGGCTGGGCGTCGGGAACCATGACACCGATCAGCACGGAGGCGTTGTTCGCCAACAGCCTCACCGCGACTGTGGCGCTCGGGCCGGGGCTGCTGCGGCGCGGGCTGCGGGCGCTCGAGGACGAGTCGATGGCCGGGCTGGCGAGCGGGCGGTTCACCCCGCTGGTCAACCCGCCGTTCGCGCTGCGGGACGCCTCGAAGGCGCACGAGGCGCTCGAGTCCCGTGCCACGGTGGGAAAAGTCGTGCTCAAGCCGTGAAAGGCCGGGAGCCGTCCACCGCGGACGGCCCCCGGCCCCTCCCGATCACGCCTGGACCGGCACCTCGACGAACTTCCGGCCCGCGAAGTTCTCGACCACCACCGACTTGACGTCCTTGGGGTCGACCAACGCGGAACCGTCCAGGTTCGTGCCCTCGGCGGCGCCCTTCTTGGACACCACCCAGGAGCCCGCCTCCTGGCGGCTGCCGTCCTTCGCCACGACGAAGATCCGGCACTTCTCGCCCTCGGGGATACCGCTGATCGCCATGTTCGTGCGGACCCAGCCCGCGGCGGGGACGACCTTCACGGTCATCGACGCCTTGGTCGCCGGGTCGGTGAACGTGGCGAGCCTGGTGCCCGCCGGATCCGGTGCGACCGTCGGTGTGGGAAGGGCCGTCGTCGCATCGGGCGACGTGGCCTTGCCGACGAGAACACCGGCGCCGAGCACGACAGCGGCCACCACGGCCGCCGCGGCGCCGAGCGCGAACTGACGGCGTTTCGCGACGCCGCCGCGTTCGGCGCGCACCTGGCGCAAGGTGCGCTGCAACAACAGGTCGCCGCCCTCGGGCGGCCCGTCCAGCATGGCCTCCGGCGGCACCTCGCCGAGGAAGGCCTCCATGGCGCGGAGGTCCTCGAGCTCACGCGTGCAGTCGGCGCAGGACGCCAGGTGCTCGTCCATCTCGCGCACCTCCTGCTCGTCCAGTGCTCCGAGGACGTAGGCACCGAGCAGTTGCGGGTCGTGCTGCGTGGTCATCCGGCCACCCCCTTCAGTGCGACCTTCTGACCGCCAAAGGTCTCCCTCAAGGCTCGCAACGCGTAATACGATCTCGACTTCACCGTGCCCGGTGGTACCCCGAGCGCCTCCGCCGCCTCCGTCACGCTGCGACCGCGGAAGTAGATCTCCATCAGCACGTCGCGGTGGTCGGAGGACAACCTGTCGAGCGCCTCCAGCACCACCACGGAGTCCACGACCTGGTCGGCGTGGTCGCGCTCGATCGGCGGCGTCGCGGGAGACTCGGCCACCTCCTGAGGACGCGCCGCCTTGGCCCGGACCCGGTCGGTGACGATGTTGCGCGCCACCGTGAGCAACCAGCCGCGCACCGATCCCTTGCCGTTCACGAGGGCGTCGGGGTGGCGCCACGCTCGGACGAGGGTCTCCTGGACCACGTCCTCGGCAGCCGCCCGATCACCGGTCAACCGCGTCGCGTAGGCCAGCAGAGCCCGACCGTGCTCCTCGTAGAGCGATCGGATCAGCGCCTCGTCGGCCGCAGTCTCCCGTTTCCGGGAGAACAATGCCGCCATCCACCCACTCCTCCCCGCCCGCGAACACCTCTCCGGGCGTCCTGTTCGAACCTCAGCCGTCACACGAGCCGCGGCGGGCTTCGGTTCAACGAGGTTTCGGCAAAGACCGAGGGGGATGCTAGCGGGACCGGTTGAGGTGCCCGGCGAGCTCGGCCATCACGGCCTCCGGCATGACGTTGATGGCCATGCCGTGGTCGGTCGCCGGGTCGCGCATCTCCTCGGCGAAGCTGTCGATCGCGAACGGGCGGCCCGCGGGGATGTCGTACCCGACGGTGATGTGCAGCCGCGGGATCGGGAACGTCTTCGGCGGGCACGCGCCTCCGGCCAGCGGGAAGACCACGTGGGTGCGGTGGGAGGCGCTGTCGGTGTTGCTGCCGTCCCAGCAGCTGCCGAACTCGAAGCTGCGCAGGGTGGTCGCGTCCCCGCACAGCGGGTACTTCGTCGTGTAGCGGCCCGGCCGGTCCGAGCAGCCCCACCGCGCGCGGGTGTTCGGGCCGTGCCCGTTCGTGAACGCCGCCGGATCTCCGGTGATCAGGCGCAGGAACCGCGGCATCGGCAGCACGCTGCTCACCGGGTTGCCGTCGTACCGGATCTCCACGCTCTTCGGCGCGAGCACCTCGCCGACGTTGCCGTGCAGACCGCCGCCGTCGGCGTGCGCGTCGTGCCCGACGCCGTCGGTCAGGCGCAGCACCGGCCAGTAGTAGGTCGAGAGGTCGCCCTTCTCGCACGTGGTGGACGCGGCCGCGAGAGAGGTGTCCGTCGACATCGCGTCGGCCGACTTGTTGCCCACGTACTCGTGCGTGTGGTGCGCGCCGAACGGGATGCCCGGCGAGACGACGGGGTTGTCCGCGTTGAGGTGCCGGCCCGCGTTCGTGCCGCACCGGATGACGACGTTCGGCGTCTCCGGTTCGGTCAGCACCTGGTCGAGCTCGCTGACGTACTGGTCGGCGCTGGACGTGCCGTACACGGCGGCGGAGGCCACGAGCACGATGAGAGCGATCGCCGCGACCACGAGGGTCATCGGTCTGGTCCGCACCACGGCTACAGCTTGCCAATCGCGCCGGAGGGACGACAGGCCCATGTCTCAGTTCGGGTGTTCACCGTTGCTCCACGAGTGTCCTGCGGGGTCGCGCAGGTCTTCCCCTGCCGGGACCGCCTGCTCCCCTCTCCTACGCGGGGGACCGCCGGGAGGTTCACCGGCTCCCCACCGGCCCCGGGCCGCCCGAGCACACCGGACGAGGGCGGCGAGGTCATGCCTGAAGGTTGGCATTCACCCGTTCGGCGGTCAAATCGCCGGGCCGGGGCGTTCCACGAGCCGTCGGTGGACGCCCTCCGGGAGGAAGGCGTCCACCGACGGCTCGCAGGTCTTCCGCGTCCCGCTAGCCGGCGGTCACCAACGGCCGGCGGTCGTGGTCCACCACGCTGACGCCGGCCACGTCACCGGCCCGCACCATCGCGGATCCGGCGAGCGTCACCTCACCGGCGTGCGCCCGCCACGAGCCGGCGGTGAAGCTCCGGCCGTCCTTGGTGTGCACGACCAGCCAGCAGGCTGCCCCGTCGGGTACGCCGTGAACGGTGGCGACGAGCCGCAGACCCCCCTCGGTCTCGGTGACCTTCACGGCCATGTTCGCGCCTGCCGACGAGGTCCCCTGCAAGACCTCGCCCTCGTCGTCGGTCCCGCCGACGAGCGGTCCATGTCCCAGCCAGACGCCCCCAGCGAGCACTCCGGCGACCATGAAGGTCGATGTGATGGCCGTGATGCGCCCACGGCGCAGCACAGCCTGATGTCTCTCTTCGCGAACTGTGCCCAGCGTGCGCTGCAGCAGGTGGTCCGCGTCCGGTGGAGGACCGTCGAGCATGGCCTCCGGTGGCAGTTCTTCCATCAGCATGTCGTTCTCGTTCAACTCGGGTGGTGCCCAGGACGTTCGGTGCCATGCGCTGGCGGACGCGGCAATGAACACGGTCACACGGAACGATGCACTCGAATATCTCCTTCTCCGGTCCTGCGGGCAGCAGTGACCAACACTCTCGGAACGAGTCTGCGAGGAACTTGGTTCAACGTGGATACATCGACGTTGCCCATCCCACAGAAAACCGTTGACCAGGGGCTCCAGCGGCTCATAAAGTGTCATATATGATGTATGACCGGGTGACGGCACCTCCCGCGTCGCGGACGGACTTCGTTCTGGAATCGATCAAAGAAGCGATTCTCAACGGAAAGCTGAAGCCCGGTCAGGCGCTCGTGGAAACAGATCTGGCGGCGGCCCTCGCCGTCTCGAAGACGCCGGTGCGCGAGGCGCTCAAGACGCTCGCCGGGTCGGGGCTCGTCGTGATGAGCCCGTACCGCGGGGCCGCGGTCCGCACGGTCGACGCCGAGCTGGCCCGGTCCGTCTACGACGTGCGCCTGCTGCTGGAGCCGGAGGCGTTGCGGCGCTCGGTCCGGCTCGGGGCCTCCTTCGACGAGGCCGCCTCCGCGCTCGAGGACGTCCCCGACCTGGCCCGGCGCTCGCTCGCCAACCGCCGCTTCCACCGCGCGCTCTACGCCGGGTGCGACAACCCGTTGCTGGTCGAGGTCCTCGACGGGCTGAGCGACCAGGCCGCGCTGATCACCGTGGCCGGCTGGGGCATCCACCCGAGCTGGGACGACGAGGCCGCGGAGCACCGCGCGATCCTCGCCGCCGCCGTGCGCGGCAGCGCCGAGCTCGCCGCCGAGCTCCTCCACCGCCACGTCCAGACCTTCGCCGACCGAGTGGTGCGGGAGCTCTCCGATGTCCTTCGATGACCTCTCCGAACAGCTCGCGTCCGTCGTGGCGATCACCGTCACGCCGTTCGACGCCGACGGGAAGATCGACGAGAAGAGCTACGCCGCGGTCGTGGACCGGATGGTGCAGGGCGGCATCTCGGTCGTCACGGTGAACGGCAACACCAGCGAGTTCGCCACGTTGTCGCCTGCCGAGGCCGAGCGCGCGCTGCGGATCACCGTGGACGCGGTCGCGGACCGCGCGGCGGTCATCGCCGGCGTCGGGCACGACCTGCACTCCGCGGTGGCGGCGGCGCGGAGTGCCGACCGGGCGGGCGCGCGGGGCGTCATGGTCCACCAGCCGGCGCACCCGTACGTGTCGCTCGACGGCTGGGTCGACTACCACCGGGTGATCGCGGCGGCGGTGCCCGAGCTGAGCGTCGTGCCCTACGTGCGGAGCCCGCGCATCGGCGGCGCGCAGATCGCCGCGCTGGCCGAGGCCTGCCCGAACGTCGTGGGCGTGAAGTACGCGGTGGCCGACCCGGTCCGGTTCGCCTCGGTGGCCCGCGACGCCGGGCTGGACCGGCTGACGTGGGTCGCCGGGCTCGCCGAGCTGTCGGCGCCGGGCTGCTTCGCGGTCGGGGCGACGGGGTTCACGTCCGGGCTCGCGAACGTGGCGCCGCAGTTGCCGGTGCAGATGTTCCGCTCGCTGCGGGCCGGGGAGTTCGGCGCGGCGATGGAGTTCTGGGAGTTCGTCCGGCCGTTCGAGGAGCTGCGCGCCGCGGACGAGTCGGCGGGCAACGTGTCGGTGGTGAAGGAGGCGCTGGCGCAGCTCGGGTTGTGCCGCCGGGACGTGCGGCCGCCCGCCTCCGTGCTGGCGGAGGCGGACCGCACCGCCGTCGGCGTGGTGCTGAGCTCGTGGAACCTGCTGTGACCGGGAAGGGCCTGCGCAGCGCCGCGTGGTTCGAGGGCGAGGGGTTGCGGGCGTTCTCGCACAACGCCCGCATGCGCCAGCTCGGCCTGAACCCGGCCGAGCACCTCGGCAAGCCGGTCATCGCGATCCTGAACACGTGGAGCGGCATCAACCCGTGCCACATGCACCTGCGCGAGCGCGCCGGGCAGGTCGAGCGCGGCGTCTGGGCGGCCGGCGGCCACCCGCTGGAGTTCCCGGTCGCCACGCTGTCGGAGACCTTCCAGAAGCCGACCCCGATGCTGTACCGCAACCTGCTGTCGATGGAGACCGAGGAGCTCCTGCGCTCCTACCCGGTCGACGGCTGCGTGCTGATGGGCGGCTGCGACAAGACCACCCCCGCGCTGCTGATGGGAGCCGCGTCCGCCGGGCTGCCCACGATCTTCGTGCCCGCCGGGCCGATGCTGCGCGGCCACTGGCGCGGCGGGAAGCTCGCGTCCGGCACGGACATGTGGCGGTACTGGGACGAGAAGCGGGCCGGGACGATCTCGGACGCGGACTGGGCGGAGATCCAGTCCGGGCTGGCCCGTTCCCCCGGCACGTGCATGACCATGGGCACGGCCTCGACGATGACCGCCGCCGCCGAGGCGCTGGGGCTCACCCTGCCGGGCGCGTCGTCGATCCCGGCCGTGGACTCGGCGCACCACCGGATGGCCGCGGCGGCCGGCACGAGGATCGTCGAGATGGTGCGGGAAGGCCTGGCGATCGGCGACGTGCTGTCCGCGGAGGCGTACGAGGACGCGATCAGGACCGTGCTGGCGCTGGGCGGCTCGACGAACTCGTACATCCACCTGATCGCGATGGCCGGGCGGTCGCGGATCCCGCTGGCGCTGGACGACTTCGACCGGTTGTCGCGCGAGGTGCCGGTGCTCGCCTCCGTCCAGCCCGCGGGCGAGCACCTGATGGAGGACTTCTACTACGCGGGCGGGTTGCGCGGCCTGCTGTCGCGGTTGCGCGGGTCGTTGCACCTCGACCGGATCACGGTGACGGGCCGGACGTTCGGCGAGGACCTCGCCGGCGCCGAGGTGCACGACCCGTCGGTGATCCGGCCGGTGGACGACCCGATCTCCGCCGAGGGCGGCCTGGCCGTGCTGCGCGGCAACCTGGCGCCCGGCGGTGCGGTGATCAAGTACGTGGCGGCCGACCCCTCGCTGTGGCGGCACACCGGGCCCGCCGTGGTGTTCCACGGCTACCGGGACCTCCAGGCGCGGATCAACGACCCCGATCTGGAGGTGACCCGCGACTCGGTGATCGTGCTGGCGGGCAGCGGCCCCAAGGGCGGGCCCGGCATGCCGGAGCACGGGATGCTGCCGATCCCGGACAAGCTCCTGCGCGAGGGCGTCCGCGACCTGGTGCGCGTGTCGGACGCGCGGATGAGCGGAACCTCCTACGGCGCCTGCGTTCTGCACGTGGCACCGGAGGCGCACGTCGGCGGGCCGCTGGCCCTGGTGCGCGACGGCGACCTCGTGACGCTCGACGTCGAGGCGCGGGTGCTGCGGGTGGAGATCTCCGACGAGGAGATGCGACGGCGACGCGCCGCGTGGACCCCGCCCCCGCCGACGTTCGAACGCGGCTACGGCGCCCTCTACTACGAGCACATCACCCAGGCGGACCAGGGCTGCGACTTCGAGTTCCTGTCCCGGCCGGGCCGCGACCCCGAGCCCGACGCGCACTAGGCCTCGCCTGGGTTCCACGTCGTTCTCGTAGGCGGGCCTTCCGGGGACCTCGGGAGGAGCGGGTGCCGCCGCCACCTCCCACCCCGCGCCACCGCCATCAGGTCGCGGTGCGCGTGAACCCGGTCCCCGCGCACCGCGGTCCACTTCGGACCCGCCCGGCGCGGCGGCGCCGGCGTGATCAACCTGTTCGCCGGTTCCCCCGCCTCACCCGTCATGATTGGCCGAACCGGCACGAGGGTGAGGTACCAGTGGCAGTCACCATCCGCGACGTGGCACGCAGGGCGCACGTGTCGGTCGCCACCGTCTCCCGGGCGCTGACCTCGCCTGAGCTGGTGCGCCCGGAGACCCGGTCGCGGGTGCTGGCCGCCGCCGCGGAGCTCGGCTACCAGCCCAACCGGGCGGCCAGGGGGCTGATCACCGGCAAGACCGGCAACATCGGCATCGTCGTGCCGGACCTCGACAACCCGTTCTTCACCGGCGTGCTCAAGGCCGTGCAGGCACGGGCGACGCAGGCGGACTACGCGGTGTTCGTGGCGGACAGCGACGAGGACCCGGTGGCCGAGGCGAAGCTCGTGCACGCGATGGCGAAGCAGGTGGACGGTGTCGTGCTGTGCGCGCCGGGCCTGGAGGACTCCCAGTTGCACGAGGTGGCCGGGGCGACGTCGCTGGTGCTGCTGAACCGCCGCCTGCCCGGCGTGCCCGCCGCGGTGATGGACTCCGCCGGTGGCATGCGCGCGATCGTCGACCACCTCGTCGCATTGGGACACCGGCGGATCGCTTACCTGAACGGGCCTCGCACGTCGTGGTCCAACCAGGAGCGTCGCCGTGGACTGATGACGGCGGTCGCCGAGAACGGTGTGGACCTGGTCGACCTGGGACCGTTCGCGCCGCGCTACGAGGGCGGGCTGCAGGCGGCGGACCTGGCCGTGGCGGCCGGCCCGACGGCGATCGTCGCCTACAACGACATCATGGCGCTCGGCGTGCTGGCACGGCTGCGCGACCGCGGCATCTCGGTGCCCCTCGACGTGTCCGTGACCGGGTTCGACGACCTCATGTACGCCTCGCTGTGCTCACCCGCGTTGACCACGGTGGCGATGCCCGTGGCGCAGGCGGGGCGCACGGCCGTGAACCTGCTGCTGGACTGGCTCGACTCGGACCACACCGAGGCGCCGCAGGTGGTGGCGGAGACGCAGCTCGTCGTGCGCGGGACGACGACACCGCCTCGCAGGTGAGACAAGGCGGCCCCGGCGAGGGCGTCTGGGGGGGAGTACGCCGTGAGCCGGGGCCGCGAAGCGGCGGGCCCGAGGGGGGAGGGGGCCTGGTGCCGCTTGGTGTCCCACTCTGCCCTGAGCGGAAGGAAATCGCCAGGGTGGATGTACCTGTTTTTGGATTTCTCGTACGTACGGGTTACTCGTAGAGCCCTTCGTACAACTCAGCGTGAACACGGTGCACCACCGCCCGCTTGACCTTCAACGTCGGCGTCAGCTCACCTTCCTCCTGGGACAGATCGCGGGTGAGCAGCACGAACTTCTTCACCTGGGAAACACTGGCGAAGTGCGAGTTCGCTTCGTCGACAACTTGCTGCACCAACGCTCTCACTTCCGGGTGACCCACCAAAGATTCGACATCGGAGGGCAAACCACGTGCCGTCGCCCACGGCACGATCTCGTCCGCGTCGAGTGTGATCAGGGCCACGCAGTACGGCTTGCGGTCGCCGAACAGCACCGCGTGCGAGATCCAGCGGGACTGCCGCAGGACGTTCTCCACGTTGGCCGGCGCGATGTTCTTGCCACCCGCGGTGATGATGATGTCCTTCTTGCGCCCGGTGATCGTCACGAAACCATCCGCGTCGATCTCGCCCAGGTCGCCGGTGTGCAGCCAGCCGTCCCGGATCGCGGCCGCCGTCGCCTCGTCGTTGCGCCAGTAGCCCGCGAAGACGTGCGGGCCGCGCATGAGCAGCTCGCCGTCCTCCGCCACCTTCATCTCCAGGCCCGCCAGGCCGGTCGCACCGACCGAGCCGAGCTTGAAGCTGTCCAGCGTGTTGAGCGTGCCGACGGCGGTGGACTCGGTCATGCCGTACCCCTCCAGCACCGGAACCCCGGCCGCGTGGAAGAACCGCAGGACGTCGCGGGAGATCGGCGCGGCACCGGACAGCGCCTGCGCGAGCCGGCCGCCGAACACCGCGCGCACCTTGGCGAACACCACGTCGGCCGCCTCGAACGCGGCGGCCATCTCCGGTGGGACGGGCTCGCCCGCGGCTCGCCTGCGCCGCACCTCCAGTCCGAGCGCGACGGCCTGGTCGAGCTGCTCCCGCGGCACGGCCGAGGTGACAAGCGTGTAGATCTTCTCGAAGACGCGCGGCACCGAGGGCAGGAACGTCGGCCGCACCTCGGCGAGCTCCGGCACGATCGCCGCCATGTCCCCGCCGAAGTAAGCCAGCTCGCCGCCGCGGTACATCGTGGAGAACATGACGATCTGCGCGAAGACGTGGGCCAGCGGCAGGAACAGGTACACGGTGCCGGTCATCGCGTCGATGCGGGTCTCTTCGGCGAGACGGCACAACGCGACCAGGTTGGTGTTGGTCAGGACGCAGCCCTTGGGCGGGCCGGTGGTGCCCGAGGTGTAGATGATCAGGCTCGGGTCGCCGGGCCTGATCGCGGCACGGCGGGCGTCGAGCTCCGCGGCCAGCGGCGAGGTGCGGCCGGCGTCGCGCAGCCCGGCGACCGCCTGGCGGTCGCCGGCGGGGTCGATCGTGAACACGGCGCGCAGCTCCGGGAGCCCGCCGCGGACGGCGTCGACCTTGGCGCACTGCGACTCGTCCTCCGCCACCACGATCGCGGCGCCCGAGTCGCCTGCCACCCACGCGATCTCCTCCGGCGTGCTGGACGGGTAGATCGGCACGACGATCCCGCCCGCCGCGAGCACGGCCAGCTCGACCGCCGTCCACTCCGGACGGGTGTTCGCGAGCACGCAGACCCGCTCCCCGGCCCGGAGTCCGGCGTGGACGAACCCGGACGCGAGGTCCAGCACCAGCTCGGCGACCTCGGCGTAGGACCGCGTGCGCCACTCACCGTCCTGTTTGAACCGCCACGCCACCGCGTCGCCGTACGCCTGCTCGGCGAGGAACGGCAGGTCTGCTGTCCGGCGGACGGCTCGCACCGCGTTCGGGCTGGCGACTGCGGTCATGGCGGCTCCTCGTTCGGCTTCTGCGCGTCGGCGGATCAGGCGGGCACGACCCGCACGCGGGTGCCGTTCAACACGGCCGTGCCCGAGAGCGGGTCGATGCGGAGGTCGTCGGTGAGGAGGTTGACGTTCGCGCCGGCGTGCTCGCGGGCGACGGTGAGCCGCGTGCCCGGCTGGTCGTGACCCCAGCCGTGCGGCATCGACACCACGCCGGGTGCGATGTCGCCGGTCACCTCGACCAGCACCTCGACCTCGCCGACGCGCGAGGTGACCCGGGCGGTGGCGCCGTCGGCGAGGCCGATCCGGGTGGCGTCGGCGGGGTTGACGAGCAGCGTGCACAACGGCTTGCCCTTCACGAGCGCGGGCACGTTGTGCATCCAGGAGTTGTTGGTGCGCAGGTGCCGGCGGCCGACGAGGAGCAGGCCGGTCTCCCCTGCGCCGGTCTCCCCTGCGCCGGTCTCCCCTGCGCCGAGCGCCTCCCGCACGCGCGGCAGGTCGTCCACGATCGGCTGCGGCGTCAGCTCGACCTTCCCCGACGGCGTGCGCAGGACCTCCGGCAGCCGCGGGGTGAGCGGGCCGAGGTCGACACCGTGCGGGTGGTCGAGCAACTGCCGCAGCGACACCCCGTACGCGCCGGTGCGCAGTTTCAGGTCCAGCAACCGCTCCTCGCGCGTCTCGCCCTCCGGCTCGAAATCGGCGCCGAGCTTGCGCCGCAGGTCCGCGAGCTGCTGCGCCGCCAGCGCGTCGAGATCGGCGGAAGGGCCCATTCCGCCGAGGATCGTGGTGAGCCGGAAGAAGATGTCCGTCTCGTCGAGCCTGCCCGGCTCCAGCGGGATCGGCGCGCGCGAGTACTTCACGACGTTGCGCACGGAGTTGTTGAAGAACGCGAGGTCGTAGTGGGCGCGCCGGGACGGCGGCGGCGCCGGCAGGACGACGTCCGCGTGCCTCGTGGTCTCGTTCAGGTAGGGGTCGACGCTGACCATGAAGTCCAGCCCGGCCAGGGCGGCGCTCACCCTGGCCGAGTTCGGCAGCGACAGCGCGGGGTTGCCGCCGATCGTGATCAGTGCCCTGACCTGTCCCTCGCCGGGCGTCTCGATCTCGTCGGCCAGCGTGACCGCGGGGAACTCCCCCATCACCTCGGGATGGCCCTTGACCCGGCTGCGCCAGCGGCCGACGCCGAAGCCCTCGCCCCGGCCGGGACCACGCCGGCCGTGCGCGGGCAGCGGCCACATCACCCCACCCGGCCGGTCCAGGTTGCCGGTGAGGACGTTGAGCGTGTCGACCGCCCACGACGCCACCGTGCCGAACTCGACGGTGGTCGTGCCGATGCGGCCGTAGACGGCGGCGCGGTCGGCCGCGGCCAGTCTCCTGGCCAGCTCGCGGATCGTCCGCGCGTCGACGCCGGTGCGCTCGCTCACGGCCTCGGGGCTGAACGGCACGACGTGCTCGCGGATCACCCGGTGGTCGGTGACGTGCCCGGCGAGATCGCGGAGGTTGACGAGGTCCTGCGCGAACAGCTCGTGGATCAGCGCGAGCAGCAGGAACACGTCCGTGCCCGGCCGGATCACGACGTGCTGGTCGGCGGCCTGCGCGGTGCGGCTGCGGCGCGGGTCCACGACGACGAACGAGCCGCCGCGCCCGCGCAGGTCCCTGAACCGGCCGGGCGCGTCCGGAACCGTCCACAGGCTGCCGTTGGACGAGAACGGGTCCGCGCCCAGCACCAGCATGAAGTCGGTGCGGTCGATGTCGGGCACCGGGATCGAGAAGACGCTGCCGTACATGTGGCCGCACTGGACCTGCTTGGGCATCTGGTCGACGGTGCTCGCGGTGAAGACGTTGCGGCTGCCCAGCGCCTTGCGCAGTGCTCCGGCGTAGAGGCCGCCCGCGAGCGAGTGGACCACGGGGTTGCCGAGGTACAGCGCGATCGAGTCGCGGTCGGGGAAGTCCCGCAGGCGTTCGTCGACGTACCGGAAGGCCTCGTCCCAGGTCACTTCCCGGAACTCGCCGCCGTGGTTGACCAGCGGGGTGGTGAGCCGGTCCCGGTCGGCGTCGAGCGAGCCGAGCGAGGCGCCCTTGGGGCACAGGAAGCCCTTGCTGAAGACGTCCTCGCGGTCGCCGCGCACCTTCGTGACGCGGTCGCCCTCGACCGTCAGCTCCAGCCCGCACGTCGCCTCGCACAGCGGGCAGGTCGTGAATGTGGTCCTCATGCGTCCCCTCGTCCCGGCTTGTTACCAACGGGTACTAGTTGTCTGCCCCCTGGCGCAACCGCCAGCCGAGGTCAACTCAACTCCGGACAGCTCACCGCTCGCGGTCGCGCCGGGCCGGTCGCGAGCCGCGAGGTCAGCGTGGCGGAGCCGGCCCGCGCCGGCGAGCCGGACCGCGGTCCGGCCCGGTCGGCGCCGGTGCGCTACCCGCGGAACGAATCGGAGGTGGGTACGCCGGGTGCGAAGCCTGGCGGCTGGGTGCGTCCGAGGGGAGCATGTGCCGTTGAACGCCGCATTCCGTGCCACCGCCGCCGTTGTCGCGCTCGCGTACTACGCGACCGCGCAGGCCGGTCTGGTCCTCGCCCTCGGCCACCACCGCGGTGCTCGCGTCCCTGGTGACGGTCAGCGAGTCGCGGTTGCCGTTCCTCGTGTTCCCGATGCTGATCTGGGCGGCGCTGCGGTTCCGGCACGCGGTCGCCGCGCCGTACGCCGTGATCATCTCTGTGGCGGCGGTGCTGTCGACGGCCGGCGGGCACTTCGCGTCGAGCGGCCTGCTGACCACGATGATCGTGCTGCAGGCGTTCAACGGCACGGTGGCGCGGACGGGGCTGGTCCTCAGCGCCGTCACCAGCGAGCGCGACCAGGCCCGGCGGCCGTCGAGCGCGCGTCCGAGCAGCTCACCGGGACCATCGCGCGCTACCGGGAGGAAGGCGTGGGCAAACGACTCGGCCGGGTCGTGCCTCCCGCCTGGCCCGGTGCGGCGGGCACGTGCCGCCGCACCGGCCGGGACGTCAGAACGGCTTGGTCTCCGCCGCGATCTCGGCGAGGACGTCGCTCAGCGGCCGCGAGGACGACCCCGACAACGCGGCCGCGGCACCCGGCGGCACGGTCTCCGCGATGTCCGTTCCCGCGCACGTCACCCGTGAGGCCGGCAGGATCCCCGCCACCAGGTACTTGTTGACCAGGGCGTCGACGCAGGCGTTGCGGCGCAACGCGTAGTGCCCGTGCTGGCCGTCGTTCGACACGCTGATCAGCGGCTGGTTGAGGTGCCCAGCCATGACCCTCCCGTTGGCCAGCGGCGTCTGGGTGTCGCCGTCGGAGTTCACCACGATCCCCGCCGGGTACTCGCGGGTGATCGCCGGGATCGTCTCCGGGCGGGTGAACGCGCGGAACGTGCAGTTGGTCGGCGCCATGTAGTCGACGGTGCCGCCGTAGGGGTTGGTGTCGCGCCAGCGCTTCATGTCGTTGTAGTAGGTGTTGACGTCGGTGAACCAGTCCCACTCGCACACGACGGCCTGGTAGGTGCCGGCGGAGGTCGGTTCGATGTCACCCCTCCTCAGCGCGGCGACGATCGCGGACGCCTCACCGGGGTCGGCGGCACCGGCCTTGATCGAGGCGATGTGCCGGGAGAACGCCGCCCACGAACGGCGGTAGCGGGTGGCACCGACCGCGTAGTCGAACGACGTGACGTCGGCGTAGCCGCCGTACGGGCCCGCGGCCAGCTTCGCCGCGATGGCGTCCAGCTCACCGCGCACGGCCGCGGCGGTGGAGCCGAGGCCGTAGGTGCCGTTGCGGGCGGCGGTCCACTCCGTCCACTTGCGGAGGTTGTCGGTGATCGCATCCACCACGTCGACGTCCTGCTCGTGCCACGTCTTCAGCGGGTCCAGGGCGGAGTCCAGCACGCTGCGGTCGAGGCGCGCGGGGAACATCGAGCCGTAGACGGCGCCGAGCTGCGTGCCGTAGGAGTAGCCGACGTAGGAGATCTTCTTCTCCCCCAGGGCACCGCGGATGACGTCCATGTCGCGGGCGGTGTTCATCGTCGAGACGAACCGGCGCATCTCGCCGCCGCCGCGCTGGCAGTTCTCCTCGACGGCACGGGCGTACTCCGACCAGTTCGAGAGCTGCGAGTCCGTTGGGCGCGACGGGAACTCGTCGTCGGACCGCGTCGCGACGCACCGCAGCTGCGTGGAGCGGCCGACACCGCGCGGGTCCATCCCGATGACGTCGTAGACGCGCAGCACGTCGGTCTGGGCGTTGAACCAGTGCACCGCGCCCAGACCGGAACCGCCGGGGCCGCCGGGGTTGGTCATCAGCACGCCTCTGCGGCGCGCGGGATCGGTCGCCTTCTTGCGCGAGATGGCGATCTCCAGGTTGCCGTTGCCGGGGTTGCGGTAGTCCATCGGCACGATGACCGTGGCGCACTCGACCCCGTCGACGGGGTGACCCACCCCTCCGAGCACTCGGCCCAGGCGACCGCCTGGCCGTAGTACTCGTCCAACGGCCCCGCCGCCTGGGCCGTTCCCACCGGTGACATGAACAGCGGAACGGCCAAAGCCGCCGCGCCCCAACGCTTCCTCACCACGCACCCCTCCGTCGTCGGCCAGCGGTTGAACGCTTCCGCAGCCGCCGCCCCCGTCGACACCTCCGAAGGTCGGGTGAAATTCACCGCGGTGTCCGCTGGGTCTCAACCGGCCAGGAGCAGCGGAAGGCGTGCGGGCGGCGGATGGGGTAGGAAGAGGTATGGATCCGGTCAAGGCGTTGAAGCAGGTGGCCTTCCACCTGGAGCGGGCGGGTGAGCCGACCTACCGCGTCCAGGCGTTCCGCAACGCGGCCGCCGTCCTGGCGGAGCTCGACCCCGCCGACGTCGAGAAGCGGGCGCGGCTCGGCACGCTCACCGACCTGAAGGGCGTCGGGAAGTCGACGGCCGGCGTGGTCGTGGACGCGCTCGCGAACCGGGAACCGTCCTACCTCGCGAAGCTGCGCCACGTCGAGATCACCGGCGGCGAGGAGCTGCGCGCGAAGCTCAAGGGCGACTGCCACGTCCACTCCGACTGGTCCGACGGCGGCAGCCCGATCAGGGACATGGCCGAGGCGGCCAGGGACCTCGGCCACGAGTACATGGTCCTGACCGACCACTCCCCGCGCCTGACCGTCGCGAATGGACTGAGCAGGGACCGCCTCGAGAAGCAGCTCGAGGTCGTCGCCGAGCTGAACGCCGAACTGGCGCCGTTCCTGGTGCTCACCGGGATCGAGGTCGACATCCTCGACGACGGCTCGCTCGACCAGGACGAAGACCTGCTGGAACGGCTGGACGTCGTGGTCGCGAGCGTCCACTCGAAACTGAGGATGCCCGGGGCGGAGATGACCGAGCGGATGCTCACCGCGGTGGCGAACCCGCACGTCGACGTCCTCGGCCACTGCACCGGGCGCCTGGTCGTGGGCAAGGGCCGCCCGGAGTCGCAGTTCGACGCGGAACGGGTCTTCGAGGCCTGCGCCGCGGGCAACACCGCCGTCGAGATCAACTCGCGGCCCGAGCGGCTCGACCCGCCGCGCCGGCTGCTGTCCCTCGCCGTCGACGCGGGCTGCACGTTCTCGATCGACAGCGACGCGCACGCACCCGGCCAGCTCGACTGGCTGAACTACGGCTGCGCGCGGGCCGAGGAGTGCGGTGTCCCACCGGACCGCGTGATCAACACCCGGTCCGCGTCCCGGCTGCTGTCCGGATGAGGTGCTCGTACCAGGGCACGAGCGGCCCGGTGTCGGCCAGCGCGCTGGTCAGGGCCGCCTCGCACAGCTCGCGGACCGGTCCGGGGTCCCACGCGCGCACCAGGTCGTCCATCGACCCGAGCCTGCCCAGCGCGTAGCGCTCCAGCCCGGCGCAGATCGGCACGACCGTCCCGTCGGCCTTCACCACGAGCGGGTCGGCCCGCACGAACGCCCCGGGGTTGGCCCGCAGCAGCGCGGCGGAGGTGACGTCGAACTGGACCTCGACGGCGTCGTCGTCGGCGACCCGCTGGAGCTCCACCGCCGCGTGGACGAGGCCGACCCGGTCCACGCCGCGCGGCCGCACCCGGACCTTGCGCGCGCCCTCCCCCACCGCCTCGGTGGCGAGGGCCCGCAACCGCGGCACGGTGGCCGGCACGAGGTCGATCAGCGCCGTCACGCGGTGCCCCTCGGCCGCGCGCGCACCCACCTCGTCCAGCCCGGCCACGAGCTCGGCTCCCGGCACCGCCGCGAGCCAGCGGGGGGCGTGGACCTCCACTGCCATACCGGTACAGAGCACCGGTCCGCCGCGGAAATACCGTTGCGGGGCAATAACGTCATTTGCCCGCAGTTCACCGAACCGCCTTCGCCCGATCATCGGGCATCGATCGATCCGGCTCTAACGTTCCCGACGGCCCATGTCCGTCAACAGGAAGCGCGCCGGCATGTCACGTCGCAGGGCTCCCATAGCCGTGCTCTCCACCGTCATCGTCACGGCGGCCACACTCACCGCCTCCACCACCGCCCACGCGGCCACCACCACGTTCACCCCCACCGCCGACACCTACGTCGACAGCTCCGCCACCGGCACGAACCACGGCACCTCCGGCCAGCTCGGCACCGACAACTCGCCGATCAAGCGGACGTTCCTCAAGTTCACCGTGTCCGGGACCAGCGGTGCCGTCAGCAACGCCAAGCTGCGCATCCACACCGACGACGTCGCCGGTGCGGAAAGCCCGAACGGTGGCACGTTCCGGGCGATGGCCGACACCGGCTGGACCGAGACCGCGGTCACCTGGAACAACCAGCCCGCGATCGACGGCGCCACGCTCGGCTCCCTCGGGTCCGTCGTGCGCAACGCCTGGTACGAGGTCGACGTCACCGGCCTCGTCACGGGCAACGGCACGTTCGGCATCGCCATCACGTCCAGCAGCACGGACGGCGCCGACTACGACTCGCGGGAAAGCGGCTCGTCCACCGCCCCGCAGCTCGTGGTCACCAGCGGAACGACGCCGCCACCCGGCGACCCGGTCCTCGTCGGCGCCGGCGACATCGCCGACTCCGGCTCCGGTGACACCGCGACGGCCGCGTTGCTGGACAACATCCAGGGCACGGTCTTCACCACCGGCGACAACGTCTACCCGGACGGCACCGCCTCGCAGTTCAGCTCCTACTACGAGCCCACCTGGGGCAGGCACAAGGCGCGCACGCGTCCGTCGCCGGGCAACCACGACTACCACACCAGCGGCGCCACCGGGTACTACAACTACTTCGGGGCGCAGGCCGGTCCGTCGGGACGGGGTTACTACTCCTACGACATCGGCAACTGGCACGTGGTGTCGCTGAACTCCAACATCAGCACGTCGGCGGGCAGCGCGCAGGAGCAGTGGCTGCGCCAGGACCTGGCGGCGAACACGAAGCCGTGCACCGCGGCGTACTGGCACCACCCGCTGTTCACCAGCGGGGCCAACCACGCGCCCTCGACGGCCACCCGGCCGCTGTTCCAGGCGCTGTACGACAACAACGCCGACGTGGTGATCTTCGGCCACAACCACCAGTACGAGCGGTTCGCCCCGCAGAACCCCAGCGGCGGGCTCGACACCGCCCGCGGCATCCGCACGTTCGTCGCGGGCATGGGCGGCGCCGGCGCCTACGGCTTCGGCACGATCAAGCCCAACAGCGAGGCGCGCAACACCGGCACGCGCGGCGTGCTGAAGCTGACGCTGCACAGCGACAGCTTCGACTGGCAGTTCGTGCCGGAGGCGGGCAAGACCTACACCGACAGCGGCACCACCGCCTGTCACTGACGCGCCCGCCAGGGCTGGAGGCCGACGTTGTACCTGTCCACGATCGACCGACCCAAGTCAGCGAACTGGAAAGGGCTGAGCGGCAACGTCTTCGCGCTCGGCGCGGTCAGCCTCATCACCGACGTGTCGTCGGAGATGGTGGCGGCCGTCCTGCCGCTGTACCTGGTCATCGGCCTCCAGCTCAGCCCGGCCGCGTACGGGCTGATCGACGGCGTCTACACCGGCGCCACCACCCTCCTGCGACTCGCCGGCGGCTACCTCGCCGACCGGACCAACCGGCGCAAGGCCGTGGCGGGCTTCGGTTACGGGCTCTCCGCGGTGGCCAAGCTCGGCCTGCTGGCCGCGGGCAACTCGATGACCGCGCTGGGCCTCGTGATCACCGCGGACCGCGCGGGCAAGGGTCTGCGCACCGCGCCCCGGGACGCGCTGATCACGTTGTCCACCCCCAGCGGGGACCTGGGGCGCGCGTTCGGCGTGCACCGGGCGATGGACGGCATCGGCGCGTTCGCCGGGCCGCTCGTCGCGATGGCCGTCCTCGCGGCCTCCGCGCAGTCGTTCGACGCCGTGTTCGTGACCAGCTCCTGCATCGCCGCGTTCGGCGTGCTGGTCCTCGTGCTCTACGTGCGCGACCGGCCGGAACCGCTGCAGCGCAAGGAACCGCTGAAACTCGCGCTGCTCGGCGACCCGGCGGTCCGCCGGCTCGTGCTCGCCGCGGCACTGCTCGGCCTGGTGACGATCGGCGACGGGTTCGTGTACCTGCTGCTGCAGAAGCGGGAGGGGCTCGCGTTCGGCTGGTTCCCGCTGCTCGCCGTCGGCACGAGCCTCGTCTACCTGCTGCTCGCCGCACCGCTGGGCGCGCTGGCCGACCGGGTCGGCAGGCTGAAGGTCATGCTGGGCGGCTACGTCGCGCTGCTGCTCGTCTACCTGCTGATCCACGGCCCGGTCGGCGGCTGGCCGCTGCTGGTCGCGGTCGTGCTGCTCTACGGCGTCTTCTACGCGGCCACCGACGGCGTGCTGATGGCTCTCGCCGGCCCGGTGCTGCCGGAGCGCCTGCGCACCACCGGCATCGCGCTGATCCAGAGCGGGCAGGCGCTCGCCTACCTCGGCTCGTCCGTGCTGTTCGGCCTCGCCTGGCAGTTCGCGAGCCCCGAGGCCGCCACCAGGACCGCCGCGGGCGCGGTCGTCCTGGCCCTGATCGCCACCGCCGCACTCCTGGGACGTCGCCGCTCATGAACAACCGACTGCTGATCACGCTCATCGCCGCCGTGCTGCTCGGTGGCGTCGCCGTGGGCTACACCGTGCTGTCCGGCGCACCACCCGAAGAGGCAGCGCACTCCGTTGCGGCAGGTAGCGGTCCACGGCTGATGGTGCTGACCAACGGCACGCTCTCCACCGTGTCGCGCACCGATCCCGCCGGTCCGCGCGAGGTGACCGAACAGCGGTGCGACCGCGTGTACTCCGCCGCGGGCACCATCTCGTGCCTGCGCCCGGTCGGCGCGCTCAAAGCGGGCGAGCTGGCCGTGCTGGACCGCGGCCTGAAGGAGCTGAAGACCGTTCCGCTGACCGGCTTCCCGAACCGCACGCGGGTGTCCGCGAGCGGCCGGATGGTGGCGTGGACCCTGTTCGTCGACGGGCACTCCTACGCCGCCAACGGTTTCTCCACGAGCACGGGCATCCTCGACACCAAGACCGGCGCGCTCGTGCAGTCGCTGGAGGAGTTCACCGTCGAGGGCATGCCGCAACGGCCGGTCGACGTCAACTACTGGGGTGTCACGTTCACCGCCGACGACAACCGCTTCTACGCCACCATGTCCACTGGCGGCCACCGCTACCTGCTCGAGGGCGACTTCGCCGCGAGGACCGTCCGCCCGCTCACGGACTCGGACAACGTCGAGTGCCCGTCGCTGTCCCCCGACGGCACCCGCATCGCCTACAAGGCCGCGGTCGACGGCGATCCGCAGAAGGGCTGGCGGGTCTCCGTGCTCGACCTCGCCACCCGCGCGGTCACCCCGCTCGCCGAGACCCGCAGCGTCGACGACCAGCCCGCCTGGATCGACGACCGGACCGTCGCGTACTCCCTCCAGCGCGACGACGGCTCGAACGACGTGTGGTCGGTGCCGGCCGACGGCTCCGGCGCGCCCGCGGTCCTCGTGCCCGAGGCGAGCTCACCGGCGCCGGTCGACCAGCGCTGAACAGGATCGAGCAGACCGGACGCGGCCGGTGACTAGACGGGCAGCGGCCGCATCCGGTCGGGCATGTGCGCGCGAAGGGTGTTGTGCAACGCGGACACCTCTTCGGCGTCGAGGAGCACGGACCCCGTCCCGCACGCCAGGACCGCCTCACCCGTGCGCTGGTCCGGCACGTAGCGCAGTGCCACGTCCGGCACCGCGCAGGCCTCGGCCTGACGAATCGCGACCAGCAGCTCGGTCACCCGCTCGTACCCCAGCCGCGCGCTCCACCGCAGCGCGGCCGGGGGACGGACGAACAACCGGAGACCTCCGGTGGCTCGGCGAACCTCGACGCACGACAACACCGCTACCACCTTCCACGGCCGGCTCACCAGCGAGACTAGTCACGGATCGCCGGGGTCAGCGTCGAGTGTCACCCGTTCGGTTCATTGGTAGCAGGGCTTCTCGAACTTGAAGTCCTTCGCCGTCGGACCGGTGAAGAACTCCTCCACCAGTGACACCCCGGTGGGAGCGGCGTCGTCGGGCTTGTAGATGAGCGTCTGGCGGAACGTCGCGTCCTGTGGCGAGGCGGAGAAGTTGCCCGCGCCGGAGGGGAGCATGCCTTCGTAGTCCACGGAGGTGAGCTGGCGCACGGCGTTCAACACGCCGGCGCGGGTCAGGTCCTTGTTGGCGGCGGCCTTCTCCAGGGCGGCCTTCAGCGGGTACGCCCACACCCAGCCGGCGGTGTAGCCGTCGTTCGGCGTCACACCGGGCAACGCGGCGCGCAGCGCGGTGTGACCGACCGACTCGGTGTTCCACGCCTTCCACGGCGCCGACTGCAGGTACAGCGCCTTGATCGCGGGAGCGGCCGGCGACTTCAGCAGACCGGGGTTCCACGTCGGCGAGGTGCCGATGAACCTGCCCTTGTAGCCGCGGGCGGCGGCCTGACCGATGATCACCGCCGCGTCGGTCGGGCCCGTCGTCAGCACGACCAGGTCGGGCTTCTTGGACACCACGGCGTCGATCGCGCCGCCCTGGTTGTCCTGGCCGGTCTGCGTCGTCACGTTCTCGAACGCGAGGCCGCGCTTCTCCGCCGCGATCTTCGCTCCGGCGGCGGCGTCGTCGCCGTAGTCACCGGCGAGGTGCACGGCCATCACGGACTTCGCGCCGAGCTCGTCGACGGCGTAGTCGACGGTGTTCATCGACTCGACGCAGTAGTTCGCGCCGGACTCCAGCACGACCTCCTCGAAGCCCCACAACGACGTCCACGACGCGGGCACCGACACCATCTGGGTGTTCTCGAGGTCCGGCAGGATCGCGGCGGTGGTCGGTGAGCCGAGCGTCTGCGTCAGCGCCAGGACGTTGCCCTTGATCTCCTGGTAGACCTGGTTGTGGATCTGCGGGTTGTACTTGTTGTCCTTGACGTACTTGGTGACGTCGACCTCGTAGCCGCCGATGCCGCCGCGGTCGTTCACGCGCTTCCAGAACGCCTTCTGCGCCTCGGTGATCGGCACGGCCAGCGTCTTGAACGGGCCCTCGGTGAGGTCGGAGATGGTGCCGAGGTAGATGCAGCCCTTGGACTTGTCGACGGCTTGCGGGCAGGCCTCGGAGGTGACGCCCGCGTCGACCTTGATGCCGCCCGCGCCCTCCTGGGGCGCGGCGCCGTCCCCGCCGCGACACGAGGCGAGCGCCAGCGCACCCGCGAAGATGGCGGCGCCGACTCTCACAGTGGCAAATCTCTTACCGGACATGGGGATTCTCTCCTCAGTACGAGAACGGCCAGGTGCGCCAGTAGTTGCGGACGCGGACCCAGATGCCGAACAACCCGCGTGGCTCGACGATGAGGAACACGATGATGAGCACGCCGTAGAGCACGGCTTCCAGCTGGAAGACCGTGATCACACCGGTCGCGTCACCACTGACGAACGGCAGCACCGCGGGCAGTTCCCTGGTGATGCGTGGCAGCAGCGTGATGAAGAGCGCGCCCATGACCGCTCCGGAGATGGTGCCCGCGCCGCCGATGAGCACCATCGCGATGTACTGGACCGACAACAGCAGGCTGAACGAGCCGGGGTCGAAGAACCCGTTCACCACGAACAGCAACGCGCCCGCCACCCCCGCGTAGAACGAGGACACCGCGAACGCCAGTACCTTGTACCTCGTCAGGTCCACGCCGATCACCGACGCGGCCAGGTCGCGGTCCCGCACCGCGGCGAAGGCCCGCCCCACCCGCGAGCGCACCAGGTTGCGCGCCAGCACGCCGAAGATGACCAGCAGCACGAACATGACGAGGTAGAGCTGCTGGGCCGCGGTGAACAGCGCGTTGTCCCTGTCCAGCCGCACGCCGAAGAGCTCGGGGACCGCAGCGGGCCGCCCGATGCCGGGACCGCCGGTGAGCGAGGTCCACTCCCGGAACACGTGCTCGCCCAGGAAGACCAGCCCGAGCGTGACGATCGCGAGGTAGAGACCGCGCAGCCGCACCGCCACCGGCGCCACCAGGACGCCGAAGAACGCGGCCACCAGTCCCGAGGCCAGCAGCCAGACGGGCAGCGACGTGATGCCGAACCCGATCACCCGCCCGGTCTGGGAACCGCTCAGGGCGGCGCCCGTGTACGCGCCGATCGCGAGGAAGAACGCGTGGCCCAGCGAGACCTGGCCCGCGTACCCCGTGACGATGTTGAGCCCGATGGCGCCGATCGCGGCCACGAACCCGGTCGCGAGCAGTTGCAGCAGGTCGTCCGTGATCAGGAACGGGACCACCAGGGCGAAGACGACAAGACCGCCCGTCCACGCGCGTTTGGGACGCGTGTTCAGGAACGCCATGTCCTGCGCGTAGGAGGTGTACAGCTCAGGCCGGCCCTTGAGTGCCTTCACAGCCGTTCCACCTCTCGTTTGCCGAACAACCCGTACGGTCTGACCAGCAACACGAGCAGCATCAACGCGTAGGGCGCGACCAGCCCGAAGTTCGGTCCGAGCCACGGCGCGAAATCACCCTGGTACGTGCCGAAGAGCGACTCGACGACGCCGACCGCGAGCCCGCCTGCCACCGCGCCGCCCAGCGACTCCAGCCCGCCGAGGATGATCGCGGGCAACGCCTTCAGCGCCACGATCCACAGCTGCTGGTCGACGCCCGCGCCGGTCGCCACGAACACACCGGCCAGCGCGGCGAGCCCGCCCGCCAGCGCCCACGACAGCGCGAACACCGAACCGACCGAGATCCCCTGCGCCAGCGCGACCTCCTGGTCGTGGGCGACGGCCCGCATGGCGAGCCCGATCCGCGAGTAGCGGAAGAACGCGAACAACGCGACCGTGACGACAGCGGTGGTCCCGATCATCACCAGGTACCGCTGCTGCACCTCGACGCCCAGGAACGACATCGTCGTGAGGCCCCACGGATCGCCGACCTGGCGCACGTCCAGGCCGATGAACGCGTTGGTCACCACCCGCACCACGACGTCCACGCCGATGGTGATGATCGCGACCACGAACACCGGTTTGCCGACCATCGGCCGCAGCACGGTGCGTTCCACGCCCAGCGCCAGCACCGCGATCAGCGCGGCGGCGACCAGCACCGCCCCGAAGAACGACACCGCGGGCGAGAGGTACGAGACCAGCACCGCGCCCGCCAGCATGAACGCCGGCTGCGCGAAGCTGATCACCTGCGTCGACTTGTAGATGATCACGAAGCCGAGCGCGAGCAGCGAGTAGATCGACCCGGTGCCGAGGCCTCGGACCAACGACTGGAGAAACTCATCCATACATGCTCTCCACGAGATCGTCGAACATCTTGCCCAGCGCGGATCTCTTCACCTTCTGCGTGGCCGTCAGCTCGCCGTCGGTGTGGTCGAGCTCCTTGGGGAACATCCGGAACTTCTTGATCTGCTCGACGGTGGCGAACCTCTCGTTCACCTCCGTCACGATCGTCTGCACCAGCTCGCGGACCTCCGGCTTCTCCGACAGGTCCCGGTAGGTGGTGTAGGGGATCCTGCGCTGCTGCGCCCAGTGCCCGACCGTCTCGTACTCGATGCCGATCAGCGCCACGAGGTAGGGGCGCTGGTCGCCGATCACCACGGCTTCCTTGACGTACGGCGAGGTCTTCAGCGCGTTCTCGATCTCCGAGGGCGCGATGTTCTTGCCGCCCGCGGTGATGATGATGTCCTTCATCCGGTCGGTGATCTTCACGTGCGTGCCGTCGACCCACTCGCCGACGTCGCCGGTGTGCAGCCAGCCGTCGGTCAGCACGCGCCGCGTGGCCTCGGGATCGCGCCAGTAGCCGGCGAACGTGCCGCCGTGCCTGGTGAGGATCTCGCCGGTCCCGGGGTCGATGCGCAGCTCGGTGCCGGGCTGCGGCTCGCCGACCGTGCCGAGCTTGACCCGCCCCGGCCGGTTCCCGGTGGCCACGGCGGTGTTCTCGGTCATGCCGTAGACCTCGTGCATCGGCACCCCGATGCCCATGAAGAACTTCAGCACGTCCGGGGCGATCGGCGCGGCGCCGGAGGCGGCGTAGCGGACGTGCCGCATGCCGATCCTGGTCTTCAGGGCGCGGAAGCAGCACAGCCAGCCCAGCGCGTAGACCAGCCTGCTGCGCGGGGTGTGCCTGCCGCCGGTCCGCACGAGCGTCTCGCCGATGCCCTCGGCCCTGCGCAGCCAGAACCGGGCGACGGACCGCTTGAGCCGGCCCGCGCTGGAGACACCGATCGTGACCGAGGCCAGCACCTTCTCCCAGATGCGCGGCACGCCGAACAGGATCGTCGGCTGCACCTCGCGCAGGTTCGCCTGCACGGTCTCGATCGACTCGGCGAAGTGCACCTGCACGCCGGAGGCGGCGCTGAACCACGTCGTGAAGATCCGTTCGGCGACGTGGCACAGCGGCAGGTAGGACAGCGTGACGTCGGCGGAGGACGGCGGTGGCGAGGTGAACCCGCCGCCCTCCACCAGCACGCGGACGGCGAACTCGACGTTCGCCACGGTCAGCATCGCCCCCTTGGGCGGCCCGGTGGTGCCGGAGGTGTAGATCAACGTCATGACGTCGTCCGGCGTCGTCTCCGCCATCCGCCCGGCCAGCTCGCCCGCGTTCTCCTCCCGGTGCCGCGCGCCCAGCTCCAGGAAGTCGGCCCAGGACAGCAGCTTGGGGTTGTCGTAGCGGCCCTTGATGCCCCTGGGCTCGACGTAGACGATCCACTCCAGCTCCGGCGCGTCCTCCAGCACCGCCAGCGCCTTGTCGACCTGCTCCTGGTCCTCGGCGACGAGGATCCGCGCACCGGAGTGGGACAGCAGGTAGGCGACCTCGGAGGGCGGGTTCGTCGGGTACAGCCCGACGGTGGTGCCCCTCGCCGCGACGGTGCCCAGGTCGGCGTAGAGCCACTCCCGCCGGTTCTCCGAGTGGATCGCCACCCGGTCGCCCGGCCGCAGGCCGAGCGCGAGCAGCGCGTTGCCGACCAGTTCGACGTTCGCCCAGTAGCCGGCCCAGCTGACCTCCTGCCAGATGCCGAAGTCCTTGGCGCGCAACGCGATCTGGTCTCCGGTGGCGGCCGCCCTGTCCCGCACGCGACTCACGACGGTGGTCGTCATGGCGCCACGCTCCGGTGCTGCTCGCCGAGGTAGGCGCGGATGACGTCGGGGTCCTGCTGCACCTCGGCTGGCGTGCCGGTGCGGATCGGACGGCCGAAGTCCATGACCATCACCCGGTCGGCGAGGTCCATGACGAGACCCATGTCGTGCTCCACCATGATCATCGGGATGGACAGCTCCTCGCGGACGTCGAGGATGAACCTGGCCATGTCCTCGGTCTCCTCGACGTTCATGCCCGCGACCGGCTCGTCGAGCAGGAGCAGCCGGGGTTCCATCGCGAGCGCCCTGCCCAGCTCGACGCGCTTCTGCACCCCGTAGGGCAGCAGGCCGACCGGCAGCCGCCGCCACTGCTCCAGTTCCAGGAAGTCGATCACCCGCTCGACCGCCGCCCTGTTCTCCAGCTCCTCCCGGCGCGCCCTGCCGAGCCAGAGGAACGCGGACAGCGCGCCGTACCGCATGTGGTTGTGGCGGCCGAGCATGAGGTTGTCGACGACGGTGAGGTGGGAGAACAGCTCGATGTTCTGGAACGTGCGGGCCATGCCCGCCGCGGCGACGCGGTGCGGGCGCATGCCGACGAGGTCCTGCCCGGCGAACCGGACGGAACCCCGCTGCGGCCGGTAGACACCGCTCAGGACGTTGAAGATGGAGGTCTTGCCTGCGCCGTTCGGGCCGATGACCGCGAAGAGCTCGCCCTCGCCGACCTCGAACGACACCCCGTCGACGGCGACGACCCCGTCGAACGCGAGCCTGACGTCGCTCACCTGCAGGATGCTCATGACAGCCACCGCTTCCTGCGCTTGTAGTGCTTGACCGCGCGGAACGAGGAGGTGCCCAGACCGAGGTAGAACTCGCGGATGTCGTCGTCCTCCAGCAAGGCCGCGGCCGGGGAGTCCATGACGACCTTGCCGGTCTCCAGCACGTAGCCGTGGTCGGCGATGGAGAGCGCCATGCTGGCGTTCTGCTCCACCAGCAGGACCGTGGTGCCCTGCTCGTTGATCTTCACGACGAGGTCGCGGATCTGCTGCACGAGCAACGGCGCGAGGCCGAGGCTCGGCTCGTCCAGCAGCAGGTAGGAGGGCTCGGACATGAGCGCCCTGCCGATCGAGAGCATCTGCTGCTCGCCGCCGGAGAGGTAGCCGGCGCTCTGCCTCCGCCTCTCCAGCAGCCGCGGGAAGAGCTCGTAGCAGCGTTCGAGGTTCCGCCGCAGCGCCTTGGGCCTCGCGTGGCCGCCGACCCTGAGGTTCTCCTCCACCGTGAGCTCGGCGAGGATCCGGCGGCCCTCCAGCGCCTGCTTGATGCCCCGGTCGGCTATCTTCGCCGGTGAGAGGCGGTGGATCGGTTCACCGTCGAGGGTGATCGACCCCTTGGTGACCTTGCCGTCGTGCACGTCGAGGAGCCCGCTGAAGGCCCTCATCAGCGTCGTCTTGCCGGCTCCGTTCGCCCCGAGCAGGGCGACGACCTTCCCCTGGGGCACCTGCAGGCTCACGCCGCGGAGCACCAGCATCACCTCGTCGTAAACAACCTCAAGGTTGTTCGCCTCGAGCACCAGCGCCTCCTAGTGGCCCGTGTCACATACCGAGCAGTATGCCGCCACCGGACGTGATGTCGACCACCACGGTCGGATTCGTGATGCGCGGATGGCGAGCGATCGGTCACCGACCGTGACTGTCCAGAGTGGACTGAAGGCGATGTGTAACACCGAGTGACCTGGGTACTCACCTGATGACACCAAGATGAAGGAGGAGGTTTCGTGACCACCATTGAGAAGTCGGTGGACGTCCATGTTCCTGTGAGCACGGCGTACAACCAGTGGACCCAGTTCGAATCCTTCCCGGCGTTCATGGACGGCGTCGAGAAGATCGACCAGGTCACGCCGACCAGGACTCACTGGACCACGAAGATCGGTGGGGTCGTCCGCGAGTTCGACGCGGAGATCACCGAGCAGCACCCCGACGAGCGCGTCGCGTGGACCACGGTCGACGGACCGCCGCAGGGTGGTGTGGTCACGTTCCACCGGCTCGACAACGACACGACGCGGGTCCACCTCCAGATGGAGTACGAGCCCGAGACCCTCACCGAGAAGGCGGGTGCCGCGCTGGGCGTGGTCGGCCACCGGATCGAGGGCGACCTCAAGCGGTTCAAGGAGTTCATCGAGAACCGCGGCACCGAGACCGGCGCTTGGCGGGGCGACGTCACGCCGCCGCCCCAGGTCTGATCGCGGTGCGCGTTGACGCCCGACCAGCACGCGGCGTTTGAGGACCTCGCCCGCACCGGCCGCGACTCGCCGCGTTACTACGCGTTGCGGGACCGGCTGGTGCGGGAGTACCTCCCGCTCGCCCGGCACATCGCCCGCCGCTTCAGCGAACGCGGCGAGCCGATGGAAGACCTCGCCCAGGTGGCGGCGGTCGGGTTGATCAACGCCATCGACCGGTTCGACGTGGGTCGGCAGACGGACTTCCTGTCCTACGCCGTGCCCACGATCACCGGCGAGGTGCGCAGGCACTTCCGCGACCAGTGCTGGGCCGTGCGGGTGCCGCGGCGGTTGAAGGAGCTGTGCGACGCGATCGACGGCGCGACGGCCGAGCTGTCGCACCGGACCGGGCGGTCCCCCACGCCCTCCGAGATCGCCCGGCACCTCGGCGTGCCGGTGAGCGACGTCTACGAGGGCCTGCGCGTCGAGAAGAACGTCGCCTTCGCGCCGCTCGACTCGTTGGAGAACTCCACGGTCGACGACCCGGCACTGGAGGGCGTCGAGATCCACGAGGCCCTGCAGCCGATGCTGCGGGGCCTTCCCCGGCGTGAGCGGACCATCGTGGTCCTGCGGTTCTTCGGCCGGCTGACCCAGACGGAGATCGCGCGCCGCGTCGGGATCTCGCAGATGCACGTCTCGCGGCTGCTCACCAAGTCGCTGGAGCAGCTGCGGCACGACCTGCTGGCGGAGGAGTGAGGATGGGCGAGCGGGAATGTCCGGTTCTGGCGATACTGGCGGCATGAACCGGTTGAGGTGGCCCCAGAAACTGGCGATCGGCACGGGCGCGGTGCTCGTGCTCTGGGGCGTGGCCGGGTTCTTCGCGACCGGGTTCTCGTCCTTCGCCGGCGAGTCGGACACCTGGGTCGCGGGGCTGCGCGTGAACCCGTTGCAGAACACGATCCACGTGCTGGCCGGCGCCGCGTTGCTGCTGTCCTACCCGCGCCTGAGGGCGCTGAGCGGCACCGGCCTGCTCGTGGCGGCGTCGTTCCTGGTGCTCTTCGGGTTCGGGACGGCCCGCTACGACGACCAGGTGGTCAACTTCCTGAACGTCAACTCCGGCAGCAACGCGCTGCACCTGCTCAGCGGGTTCGCGGCGCTGGCGGTGGCGCAGGGCGCCGTCTGGTGCCGGCAGTGCGACCGGGCCGCCGCGCTCAAGGCTTCCTGAGCAGCTTGCGCACCGCCCGCTCGGGATCGCCGTTGCCGATGACCTCGCCCTTCTCGAAGGCCTCGACCAGACGCGGGTCCACGTAGGACTTCCGCGCGACGGCGGCCGTGTTGCCCAGGTGCCCGGAGACCTCCTTCATGACCGCGCTGACCGCTCGCTTCGACGGCTTGCCGCGTTCCCGCAAGGCCCTGGCGAACGCCTCGGCCGCGCGGACCGTGGCGTGCCAGGTGCGCAGGTCCTTCACGCTGAACTCGGCGCCGACCAGCTCGCGGAACCGCTCGTTGACGTCGTCCGCGGTGAGGTCGAAGAGGCGGCAGTCCGGCGTCCTGTCCCTGAGCAGCGACCGGACGGCGCGGGCGAGCTTGGGGTCGGTGATCTCCTCGTCCACCTCGACGCCGTGCTTGGCGGGGAACCGGAACCGCACGCGGTGGCCGCGCACGCTGAGGTGCTCGCAGAGCAGGGTGGCGACCCCGTGGGTGCCGTTGTCCTCGGTGTACTGCTCGTGGCCCACCCGGAACACGCCGAGGTCGAGCATCCGCAGGGCGATGGCGAGCAACCGCTTGCGGCCCCGCGACCTCATGTCCTGCTCGATCTGCGCGCGGAACTTCGGCAGGCGCGGGGCGAGTTCCAGCACCCGGTCGAACTTCTCCGCGTCCCGGTCGATCCGCCACTTCTCGTGGTAGAGGTACTGGCGGCGGCCCGCCTCGTCGTAGCCGATGGCCTGGATGTGGCCGTTGGGGTGCGGGGAGATCCAGACGTCCCGCCACGCGGGCGGGATGACCAGGGCCTTCACCCGCGCCACGTCGTCGGCGGTGAGGGCGTTGCCGGTGGCGTCCACGTACCGGAAACCGCCGCCGTGCCGGCGACGGGTCCAGCCGGGACGAGCCGGGTCGCTGCGGCGCAGTCTCATTCGGACACCTCGTGGTTGATCAGCACGACGTGCGGGTACCCGCTCTCCGATGAATCACTACACCGTCGGCGTGGAACAGGAGTTCCTCCTCGTCGACCCGGAGTCGCGGCGGCCGGTGGCGCTGGCGCCGCAGGTCAGGAAGATCTCCCGCGCGCCGGGAGACCTCGACGTCCAGGGCGAGCTGACGCCGTTCCAGATCGAGGTCGCCACGGGCGTCACCCACTCCTTCGAGGAGCTGGACGAGCAGGTCCGCGCGGCACGGCGCACGCTCGTGCGGGCCGCCGACGAGGCCGGGGCGCGGCTGGTGGCCACGGGCATGCCGCCGATCGGCGAAGCGGGCCCTCCCCCCGGATCGGATGACCCCCGGTATCACCAGATCGAGTACTCCCACCGCAGGCTCGTGATCGGGCAAGGTGCTTGCGGACTGCACGTGCACGTGGGCGTCGAGAGCAAGGCGGAGACCTTGCGGGCGTCGAACAAGCTGCGGCCGTGGCTGCCGACGCTGCTCGCCCTCAGCGCGAACTCCCCGATCTACGGGGGAGAGGACACCGGGTACGCGAGCTGGCGGTCGATGGTGTGGTCACGCTGGCCGGTGAGCGGGCCGCCTCCCGAGTGGGACGGCCCCGAGCACTACGACCGGACCGTCGACGCGGTCATCGCGACCCAGGCCCTGCTGGACAGGGCGATGGTCTACTGGGACGTGCGGCCGTCGCAGGACCACCCGACGGTGGAGATCCGGGTGGCGGACATCCCGCAGCTGGCAACGGAAGTGGTCGTCCTCGCGGAGCTGATCCGCGCTCTCGTCGCGTCCGAACCCTCCGAACAGAGGGTGGACGATTCCGTGCTGCGAGCGGCATATTGGCGTGCGTCGCGCGACGGGGCCGACGGACTGGCCGCCGACCCGCACACCGGAAAGCTCTCCCCCGCGTTCGACCGGGCACTGTCGCTCGTCGACCACGTGGCGCCCGCGCTGCGCGATCGCGGCACGCTGTCTACTGTGGAGCGGCACATGGACTGGTTGCGCCGCAACGGCTGCGGTGCCGCCAGGCAACGACGCTGCCCGGACCCCGAGTCCCTTGTGGACCAGCTGATAGCCCGAACGCGTGAGGAAACCTGATGCGCCTCCCTGCTCCCCGCGGCCACATGAGCGCCGCACTCGTCGCCGCGCTGCGCGTCCCACCGCTGCCGCGACCGGCGCTGCTGGTCAGCGGCGGCACCAGGCAGGCGTGGCTGGACGACGACCTGCAGCTCACGCTGTGGATCTGCTACGAGCTGCGGATGCGCGGCTTCGACGACGTCGACCCCGGCTGGGAGGACCACCCGGCGCTGACCCAGTTCCGCGCGGCGCTGGAAGCGCGCTGGGAGGAGAGCCTGCGCTCGCTCACCGAGACGACCCAGCCCGCGGTGCTCTCCGACGCGGGCGAGGCCGAGCTGCGCAAGCACAACGCGTTCTGGCGGCCGCGCCGGGAGATGCGCTCGGTGCTGCGCGACATCCACGGCGACGCGTACGGCGCCCGGTCGGAACGCACGCACTCGGTGCTGTTCACCGTGACGCTGCGCGACCTCGACGGCGGTCCCGGCCCGAGCGTCGACGACATGCCGGCGCCCACCCTGGCGCTCGCCAACGCGCTGTCGCTGTTCGGGCTGCACCGGCGCCTGGTGGGGGCTCTGGTGGGGTTCCTGACCGCCGTCGACACCATCGGCGGTGACCCGTTCGCGCAGCTGCTGCCGGTGCAGTGCCCGCCGGACGACGTCCGGCTCGGCTTCACCGTCTGTCACGAACTGCACGCCCGCCTGACCCAGCACGTCGACGCCGCACTGGCCGAGGGCCGCTCCTCGCTGAGGGGGCGTTGGCTGGTCTCCCAGGGCCGCGTTAACGTGGGGTGTTGAAGTTCTCGAAGGGAGACAGCGTGCCCGACCCCACCGCCCTGGCCTCTGTGGTCGTCGACCGGATCACCTCCGACGTCGTCGTGCTGCACGTGTCCGGCGAGCTCGACACCACGAGCAGCAGCGAGCTGAACGGTCCCCTGGACAGCCACGTGGTGGAAGCGAACCGTGCGGTCGTCGTCGATCTGGCCGGCGTGAAGTTCCTCGGCTCCGCCGGGCTGGAGGCGCTGGTGCTGGGACAGCAGCGCGCCTCCCGCGCCGGGGTCGACTTCATCGTCGTCGCGGCCGCGCGAGCGGCGTTGCGGCCGATCGAGGCGACCGGGCTCGACTCGGTCTTCACGATCGTGCGCTCGGTGGACGAGGCCGTGGAGCGCTACACGGCCTCGAAGTAGGCGCCGGTCGGCCCGTCCGGTCCGATCTGCGGTGATCCGCATCCGCGGGAAGGCCTTCGCGCACTCCACGGTGACCACGGCGATCGCGGCCCTCGACTCCGGGGACCCGCGGTCGCCGACGTTCACCACCGGGCGAGCGGAGCGCTCCGGCAGTTGACCAGCACGTCCAGCTCCGCCGGCGTCGCCGCCGAGGCGGACTCGTCCGAGGTGTCGTCGAGCCGCACCGCGTGACCGGCCGGCACCAGCCGGCGGGCGGCCTCGGCACCCGCGTCCCCGTTCGCGCCGGCGATCAGCACGGAAGCCACGCACCCACTAGTCCCGGCCGATGTCCTCGTACCACAGCTCAGGGCGCTCGGCGATGAACGCGGTCATCAGCTCGATCAGCCCGGGGTCCTCGACGACCGTGATGCCGACGCCGTGCTGGGCGAGCCAGTCGTGGCCGCCGTGGAACGTGGTGGCCTCGCCGATCAGCACGTGCGAGATGCCGAACTGGCGCACCAGGCCGCTGCAGTACCAGCACGGCGACAGCGTCGTGACCATGGTCGTGCCGCGGTAGCCGCGCTGCCTGCCCGCGTTGCGGAAGGCCGACGTCTCCGCGTGCATGGAGGCGTCGTCGTCCTGGACGCGGCGGTTGCGGCCGCGGCCCAGCAGCCTGCCGTCGCCGTCGAAGAGCGCGGCGCCGATGGGGATGCCGCCCTCGGCCAGTCCCGTCCGCGCCTCTTCGACGGCGACGGCCAGCATGTCTGCAGCAGAGGTCATGCGGGCCAAGCTACTTCGTCCTGAGCGGTTCCACCGCCATCGGCGTGCCGGTCTCTCGGGCTGCGATGTGTTGACCGGGTGCCCGTACCGCCGGGACAGTGGTGGCTCCGTTCCCCGCGTGCCGGGAGGTCGACAGTGCTGTCGATGCAGATCGGGGTGAGCAGGCCGCCGCTCGACCTGGCGGACCTGCCGGAACCCGAGGAGGTCTTCCGGGTCCGCAGGCTGGGACTCCGCCAGGTCGTGCAGTTCGTCATCGGCCCGAGCCTGATCGCGCTCGGCATCTCGATCGGCAGCGGCGAGTGGCTGCTCGGCCCGCAGGCGGTCGGCGAGTTCGGCTTCGTCGGCATCGGCTGGGTGATCACCGTGTCGGCGCTGCTGCAGACGTTCTACAACGTGGAGATCGCCCGGTACGTCGTGGCGACGGGTGAGGTGCCGGTCGTCGGCTGGGGCCGCGTCCCGCCGGGCTGGAAGTTCTGGGTGCCCGTCTCGCTGGCGGTCTTCTACTTCGCGTTCCTCTTCGGCGGCTGGGCGGCGGGCGCGGGCCAGGGGCTCTTCGCGCTGATCGCGGGCCGCGGCTACCGGCCCGACGAGATCCAGCTCGTGCGGCTGCTGGCGATCGGTCTGCTCGTCGTGGTGTTCCTGATCACCGCGGGCGCCCGCAAGGTGTCGCGAGCGCTGGAGCTGGCGAACTGGGTGCTCGTCGGCTCGCTGCTGCTGGTCCTGATCGTGGTGGCGGTGGCGGTCGTGCCGTTCTCCGCGTGGTCGGAGGGAGTGCGCGGCCTGGTGACCCCGGCGGCCCCGCCGCAGGGCATCACCGCCACGCAGCTCGGCGGCCTGGCCGGCTTCACCGCGCTGGCGTCCGGCCTGAACTGGTACGCGATGAACCACTACCGGGACAAGGGCTACGGCATGGGCCACCACGTCGGGTTCATCGCGGGCCTGCGCGGCGGCAAGCAGGAGCTCCGCCCGGTCGGCGTGACCTTTGTGGACACCCCGGCGAACACCTCGCTCTGGAAGCGCTGGTACCGGTTGCTGCTGATCGACCAGTGGGCGGTGTTCTTCGTCGGCGCGATGCTCGGCATGCTGCTGCCGACCGTGCTGATGGCGCACATCGTCGCGGTGTCGGGCCGGCAACCGACCGCGGCCGACGTGCCGACGTTCACCGCCGAGCAGCTCGGAGTGCTCCACGGCCAAGGCATGTTCTACCTGATGCTGGTCGTGGGCGTGCTGGTGCTGTTCTCCACGCAGCTCGGCATCTTCGAGGCGCTGGTGCGCAACTTCACCGACGCGGTGCACGCGGTGTCCCCGCGGCTGCGCAAGCGGATCGAGGACGACCCGCGCCGGTTCTACTACCCGTTCATGCTGCTGGTGCTGGTGCTCATCGCGGGAGCGATGCACCTCGCGCTGCCCGTCGAGCTGGTGCAGATCTCGGCGAACATGTCGAACCTGGGCGCGCTGATGTTCCCGTTCGCCCTGATGTACCTGAACTCGCGGCTCCCCCGCCCGGCGCGGCCACGGTGGTGGCACTACGTGGTGCTCGGGCTGAACGTGGTGTTCTTCGGGTTCTTCTTCGTGAACTTCGTCCACGAGTTCGTCACCGGAGCTCCGCTGGTGAGCTTCTGACCCTTCGTTCCGACCGGCTGTCCGGGGAGTGGGTGGTACGTGTGGACGACAACGGACCGGGCTGCGTCGCGGTGCTGGCCGGCCTCTCGACGCTGATCTACGCGATCGTGTCCTTCGGCTACTTCCGCCAGGGCTTCGAGGAGCTGGGCACGGGCGAGACCTGGTCGTGGCTCCTCGCGGTGCTGGGCTCGCTGGTCCTCGTCGCCGCGATCACGGGCCTGGGCGCCGCCGTCCGCGCGGACCCCGGCTGCCTGGGCGGCCTCGGCCTCTTCGCCGCGGCGGGCGCCCTGCTGGCCGGCCACCACCTGGTCGTGCGGCAGGGCGACGCCCCGCGGTGGGTGCTCGACCCGCCGACCCCCGCCGAGTGGTTCTGGGACGATCCGCCGCGGTGGGCGGAGATCACGCAGTGGATCGTCCTCACGGTCGTCGGCGTCGCCGTGGCGATGGCGGCGACCAGCCGGCGGTGAGCGGCTCGGCGCCGTCACCACGACGCAGGCCGCCCCGGCGGTGGCCCGGGCCTTCGTCCGCACGTCACGTGCTGGAGACTGTCTCAGCGAGTTGCCAGGCGCCTCTCAGCTTCATGTGGCTTCATGGACGTACGGGACACAACAGGAGGCCAACTTGTTCGGCGTGATCGGCTTCGTGGTCGGCTGGCTCTTGACGCTGTTCATCATCGTGATGATCGGCCGGATGATCGTGGACTGGGCGGTCACGCTGGAGGCGCGCGGTGACTGGGTGTGGAAGGTCCGCCGGGTCACGCACGCGGTGACCGAGCCGGTGCTGGCACCGGTGCGCAAGGTGTTGCCGCCGCTGCGGTTCGGCGGGTTCGGGTTGGACCTCGCGTTCACCGTGGTGTTCATCGCGGCGCTGATCCTGCGCTCGATCGTGTGGTGAGGACCCGGGGCCGAGCAGGTCGTCCGGCGGTGACGGCGTCCTCCGGCGCCGGCGAACCCCGGGCCACCTGAGTACGACTACTCGTGCGCCCCGGACCGGCGCGGCGCTAACGTCACCGGCATGAAGCCTTGGGGGATCGTGGCTTTGACGACGGTCGCGCTCGTCGCGGGGGTGGCGGGGTACTTCGCCACGCGGCCGGAAGGCAGCTCGTACACGGACGCCGACGCCGAGCGCACGGCCGAATGCCTCGCCAAGTACCCGATGCCGGCAGACGCCGCCGGGTTCGCCCGCCGCCTGCAGGACCGCTACAGCCTGTGCGGCAGCTCCGACGTGCTCGAGTACTCCGACATCGGCGACCGCCTCGCCGACACGACGAGACCGAGCGTGCGGCTGGTCATCCGCATCCACCACGACGCGTACTCCGCCTGGTTCACCCACCGCGACGCCATCACGGCCTGCTACCGCATGGAGTTCGACTACTACGGTCTGGTCGACGGCCACCCGGACCGCGTCGCCTGCCCGCCGGGCGCCGCCGCGCTCACCCCACCGCCGGTCCCGCGCAAGGGCTTGCCCAGCACCATGGGGGACGTGGTGCGGCGCACCCTCGAAGCACTCCCGCCGGCGCCCGCCGAGAACGAGGTGCGCGCGGCGATCCAGGCGGCGCTGCCCCCGCCGGTGGTCAACCCGCCGACGCTCGACGTCGCCGTGCGTGACTCCGTGGTCGCCGTCGCCGCCGGTTCCACGGACCGGGGCGAGCTCGAGTGCCAGTTCGCGGTGAGGACGGCCACCGGCGAGGTCGACCTCTGGTTCCCCGACCGGTCGAAGGTGCCGGTCAGCGAGTTCCGCTGCGACGCCGCCACCGCGCTGCACCGGCATCCCGCCGAAGCGGGCTGATCACCCGGCGCCGAAGCACACGAACCCGACGGCGGCGGCGTAAGCGGCGTCGTCGCCCGCTGCCCGCTGCACCGCCGCCAGCGCCTCGGCCGGAGCCAGCCCGGCGGCGAGCTTCTGGTGCAGCTCCACCATCACCGGCGCGGTGCCGTCGGTCGGCACCGGCACCACGGGCGCGATCAACGTGCGGGTGCCGAGCCCCAGCAGCGCGGCCGTGAACCCCATCAGCTCGTCACCGGGCCGGACCGCCGACTGACCGGTGTCGCAGGCCGACAGCACCACCCGGGTCGGCGGCCGGCGCAGCCGTTCGATGTCGTAGACGGTCAACGGCCCGTCCGCCAGCTCCAGGGCGGAGAACAGCGGGTTGTCGACGCGGAACGAGCCGTGCGCGGCGATGTGGGCGAGCGCGGCACCGTCCATGGCGGACGAGACGGCGCTCACGGTCGCTTCCGCGTCAACGAGGACACGACCCGGCACGTGCGCGCTGATGGCCTTGATCTCGGCGGGCGCCGCGGCCATCCGCGGACCGGCGGCCAGCACCGCCTCCCCCGCCGCGTCCGGCACCGACCGAGCGCGCAGCCACACCGCGGCCGAGGGCGCGACGGTCACCTGGCGGTTCACCACGGCCCACGGCAGGCCGTTCAGCGCACCGGTCGGCACGACGACCAGCGGACGGCCGTCGACCCTGGACGCCAGCGGCTCCAGCAGGCGGCGGGCCAGCAGCGCGGCGGCGTGCGCAGCCGACGAGCGGGCCACGGCCGCGTTCGGCAGCTCCGGCGGCAACGTGACCAGGCGGTGCAGGGCGAAGCGCAGCAGGCGGATCTCGCGGACCACGCCCTCGACCGGCCCCAGCGCGTGCAGCGACGCGCGCCCACCGGCCAGGACGACGGCCGACAACGAGCCGTCGTACTCGACGAACTCGATCAACGCCGCCGAGCCCAGTGCCGAGGCCAGCGAGGGGACCGAGGGCGGTTTGACCATCGCGACCTCGCCCGACATCTGCCGGGTGAGGTCGCGGACGCGCTGCTCGGCGCGGACCAGCTTGGCGCGCAGGGCGCCGGCGGGCTTTCCCGCCAGCACGGCGGACTCCACGTCCGCCGCCACCGCGCGCAACGACGCCAGGGCGTCCTCGAGCCGGGGGTCGTCGGGCGGGGACGCGGACTTCATCCGCAACGCCCCGGCCCGCCAGCTCTCGGTCCACGACAGCACCCGCGCCGCGTTGCCGGAGGCGACGGCCAGCCGCAGGCCCTCCAGCGCCAGGGCCTGGCCCTGCACACCGGTCGAGGCGCGCAGCTCGGCCGCGCCCAGCGACACCCGGTACTCGTCCAGCAGCCCGATCCCCCGCCGCAACGCCGACGAGGTGCCGCGGACGTCGCCGGAGAGCTTGCGCCGCAACGCCTCCGCGTACCAGCCCCGCACGCGCAACCCCGCCGGACCGCGACGGCGTGCGGCGGCGGCCATCGACAGCTCGGCCACGGCGCGGACCCGATGTCCGAGGTCGGCGGCCACCAGACCGGCGTCGATGCGGGCCTCCAGCGCGGGCAGCCGCCAGTCCACCGAGTCGAGCTCGGCGGCGACCCGCGACAGGGCCAGCCGCAACGGCCGGGACCGGTCCCCGCGCAGCACGGCGGCGTGCAGCTCCAGGTAGCGCGCACCGGCCGCCCAGAGCGGGCGCTGCTCGCGCCGGAACCGGCGGCGCGCCTCCGCGGCGAACGCGTTCGCCGCGTCGGGGTCGTCGTCCAGCAGGGCGATCCTGGCGCGGAAGTACAGCGCCTCCGAGACGCCCAGCGGGTTCTGCAACGCCTTCAGCTCGGTGATCGCGCGGTCGGCCGCGGCCCGCGCCTCGTCCAGCAGCGGCACCGAGACGAGCAGCTCCAGCCGGTTCACGAGCAGCACCGGGCGCAGCACATCGAGCCGGCGGTACACCTCCTCCGCCTTGTCGAACAACGTCAGCGCGGCGGGCACGTCACCGCCGCGCGTCGCCATGATGCCGGCGTTCCAGTGCACGTCCGCGACGCCGAGCTCCTGGCCGAGCTCACCGAGCAACGAGGCCGCCCGCTCGAAGTCCGCCGACGCCTCGCGCATGTCGCCCACGTACGCGCGCACGAGCCCGCGGTTGTTCAAAGCGCGCGCTTCGACGAGCCGGTCCCCGACGCGACGTGCGCCGGCGATGGCCGCGGTGTAGTCGCGCTGGGCGTCGTCGTAGCGGGTCAGGTAGTGGAAGACGACGCCGCGCTGCATCAGCGCGGCCACCGCGTCCGCGCCGGTCAGTTCCGGCATCGCGTCGTCCAGCGCCTTCAACGCCTGCCGGTGCTTGCCCGTGTAGGCGAGCACCCACGCGAGACTCATCTGCCCCAGCGCGGCCAGCCGGGGCAGCGAGGCGTCGGAGGCGATCCGGATCGAGCGGCGCAGGTGCCGGGCCGCGCCACCGAAGTCGTGCATCTCGCGCAACGCGAGACCGATCGCGCGCTCGGCGGTGGACCGTTCCGAGCGGTCTTCCGTCGTGCGGAGCACCGCGCGGGCCATCTCCACGGCCTCGCGGGGGTTGCGCTGCCTGGCCACCAGCGCGTCTTCCGCACAAAAATCGGTCACGGCGACACTTTATCCGTTGTGGTAGCTTGATCAAGCTCGGTCGGGGTGTCCGTCAACGCTGCTTTAGTGAGGCCGTGGTGTCGAAAACGCCTGAAAGCGCGGAGCTTTACCAAAGAGCTTTCCTGCAGCTCATCGCCGAGGACAAGAACATCAGTCTGCACGCCGAACGCGGACGTGAATTCCTTTATCGTCCCGGCCAGCTGCTCGTCGGGACCGAAGACCAACAACGCGTGGCCGAGAAACTGCGGGAAAACAACATCGTCACCCGGCCCGGCGACGGATTCGCCGGAATGGCCAGGCTGCTGCTGCCGAACAACGCCGAGGACGTCCCGCGCATCGTCCGCCTGCTGCGCGACCCGCGGAACTGGCCAGGCCAGCGCGTGCCGCTCGTGCAGCCGCACCACGTGGTCGTGGGCCACGGCGGCCTCGTCATGGGCAACCCCGGCGACCGGCCCCGCCCGGCCGACCCGATGTCCACGCCCGAGGCGGACGACCGCCTCCGCGAGGTGCGGGTCGGCATCGTCGACACCGGCATCTCCTCCGGCGCCGACAGCGACCACGCCGGCTGGTTCGCCGAGCGCTACGCCAAGGAGGCGGACGACGTCGACCCCGCCTACAGCGGCGGCGACCTCTTCGCGTTGCAGGGCGGGCACGGCACGTTCGTCGCCGGCGTGATCCAGAACGCGGCGCCCGGCGTCACGTTCGACCCCGAGGTCGCGCTCGACGAGAACGGGTTCGGTGACGAGGAGCGGCTCTGCCTCAAGATTTCCGAGCTGGGCCGGAAGAAGATCCACCTGCTCAACCTGTCGCTGGGCTGCTTCACCGCGGACGACGTGGCGTCGGAACCGCTGCGGCGCGTCGTCGACGAGCTGCCCGCGGACGTCGTCGTGGTCGGCTCGGCCGGCAACCAGGGCACGCAGCGGCCGAGCTGGCCCGCCGCGCTGCCCCGCGTCACCGCCGTCGCCGCCGCCGAGCAGAACCAGGACGGCTCCGTGGTTCCCGCGTCGTACTCGAACTGGGGCCACTGGGTCGACGCGTGCGCGATCGGCAACCGGGCCTCGACCTACCTCAAGGGCCGGTGGCAGCTACCCGGCGAACCTTCCGCGACCCCGTTCGCGCTGTGGGCGTACTGGTACGGCACGTCGTTCGCGGCGCCGCTGGTCACCGGCCGGATCGCCGCGACGATGGTCGCCGACGGCAGCACCGCGGCTCAGGCGCGGGACAAGCTGCTGACCGGCGCGGTGTTCCACCCCGGTTACGGTGTTCTCATCAAGTAGTTGTATCTGGGGAGCGACCTCGGCCTCCGCAAGTTGTGACCGCAAGGAGTCGACGTGACCTCTGGATCCCCGATCGCCGCGCTCGTGAGCGCGGCGGCCGAGGGCGACCAGTCGGCGTGGAACGAGATCGTGGACCGTTACACGCCGCTAGTGGTGTCGGTGATCTACAAGCACCGGCTGCGCCCGGCGGACGCGTCCGACGTGAACCAGACGCTGTGGCTGCGGCTCGTGGAGCAGATCGGACGGCTGCGCGAGCCGGAGGCCCTGCCCGGCTGGATCATGACGACGACCCGCAACGAGTGCCTGCGCGTGCTGCGCGTGCAGCAGAGGACGCACCTGTACGACCCGCTGTCCGAGTCCGAGGCGCTGGAGTCGGAGCAGGTGGACGCGGACGTCGAGGCGGACCTGCTGGCCGTGGAGCGGCGCCAGGCGCTGCGCGACGGGTTCGCCGAGCTCACGGACCAGTGCAAGCGGTTGCTCACCAAGCTGATGACCGATCCGCCGCCGAGCTACCAGGTCGTGAGCGAAGAGCTCGCGATGCCGGTCGGCAGCATCGGCCCGACGCGGATCCGGTGCCTGCAGAAGCTGCGCAAGACCGCCGCGGTGGCCGCGTTCCTGGGATCTCCGGTGAAGTCGCGAACGGGAGGAGGTGTGCTGGGTGCGGCACGACTGGGACAGTGACGAGGTTCTGCTCGACGCCTTGCGCGACGCGGTGAGCACACCTCCCGGCGACGTGCCGCCGGAGTTCGTCGAGGCCGCGAAGGCCGCGTTCACCTGGCGCACCGTCGACGAGGAGCTGCTGCTGATCACGTCGTACGACTCCGTGCTGGACGACACCCTGTTCGCCCGTGCGCGGGCCACGACGACGGCGCGGCAGCTCGTGTTCGACGCGAACGGCGTGACGTTGCAGGTCGAGGTGTCGGCAGCGGGGATCACCGGTCAGCTGATACCGGCGTCCGGGTCGGTCACGCTGGTGACACCGAACGGCGAGCACGAGACCTCGGCCGTCGACGAGCTGGGCACGTTCGTGATGGGGAGCGGTCCACGCGGACCGGTGAAGTTCCGGTTCGCCGGTGGTTGCACCGATTGGTTCATCCTCTGACGGGCCATTCGCACGTGACCGGATTTCGCTCGTTCGGCCTATCATCGCCGCCAGTAGGGTGAGCACGCTCAGAATTCGCGTCGCGAGAGGTGTGCCGCTGTGGTCGATCGAGTCAGCTGGGTTCCGGAAGGCGTCAACGTCGACGTCCCGAGTTCCGCTCGGATCTACGACTACCTCCTCGGCGGCGGGCACAACTTCGAAGCCGACCGGGCGACGGCGGAAGCGCTGATCAAGGTGCTGCCGGTGCGGGACATGGCGCGCCGCAACCGCGCGTACCTGCGCCGGGTCGTCCTGGAGCTGGCCGGCCTCGGCATCCGGCAGTTCCTCGACCTCGGCTCGGGCATCCCGACCGTCGGCAACGTCCACGAGGTGGCGCACGAGGTCGCGCCGGAGTCGAAGGTCGTCTACGTCGACTTCGAACCGGTCGCGACCACGCACGCCGAGCTCATGCTCGCCGACGAGCCCGGCGTGACGGCACTGCTGGCCGACCTGCGCGAGCCGGAGAAGGTCGTGCAGCAGGCCTCGTCGTCGCTCGACTTCTCCCGGCCCGTGGGGCTCTTGGTCGTCGGGGTCCTGCAGTTCATCCCCGACTCGGACGACCCGTGGGGCGTCCTGTCCCGGTACGTGGAAGCGCTCTCGCCCGGTTCGTACCTGGCCCTGTCGCACTTCACCGCGGACAGCATGCCGGCGGCCATGGCGGCCGGCGCGGAGATCTTCGCGAAGACCGCGGAGCCGATCACGCCGCGCACCAAGGCCCAGGTGGCGGACATGCTGGCGGGCACGGAGGTCGTGGAGCCCGGCATCGTCTTCACGCCCGAGTGGCGGCCGGAGACGCCGGAGGACGTCGGCGCGGACCCGTCGAAGGCGAACCTCTACGCCGCGGTGGGCCGCAAAGCCTGATGGCCCCCTCTCCCCTGGCGCAGCGCTGGGCGGCTGTTCTGATCGAGAGCGCGTACTCGCCGATGTCGCGGCGGGAGCTCACGCAGCACCTCGACGAGCACGCCGTCCGGCTTCGCGCCGGGCAGGCGGCGGTGGCCATCGGCGAATGGCTCGTGCGCAAGCGCTTCACCGGGCCCGACTCGTTGCGCCGCACGCTGGAGGTGCTGGCGCCCGAGTTCCCGCCCGAGGTGCTCGGCGCGCTGGCGGCCGGGTACGTGCGGGCGACGCGCGACCAGTTGTTCGCCGAGCAGGAGAAGGTCAAGAACGCGTTGCTGAAGGCCGTCGAGGACGCGCAGCGCGACCTGCACGACAGCGAGGCCCGGTTCGCCCAGGTCTTCGCGTCGACGGCGGTCGGCATCGCGATCTTCGACCTGCGCGGCGGTGTCGTGGAGGCGAACGAGGCGCTGGCCGCGATCCTCGGCCACGAGGAGATGCCCAAGGACCTGTTCACCGACGCGGACGCGGCGGCTCTGGCCGCGGCCTGCGAGCGCATGATCGAGTCCTCTGTGGACAGCGACCGGCGCGAGTGGGAGCTCACCCGCGACAACGGCGACACGGTGTGGGCGAACGTGGTGCTGTCCGTGCTGCGCGGGTCCGACGGCCTGCCCAAGTTCCACGTCGCGCTGATCGAGGACGTCACGGAGCAGCGCATGCTGCACGAGTGGCTGCGGCACCAGTCGCTGACGGACCTGCTGACCGGCCTGCCGAACCGCGCCTCGTTCACCGACAAGCTGGAGTCGGCGCTCGCGACCGGTGAGCCGCACACCCTGGGCTACCTGGACGTCGACAGCCTGACGATCGTCAACGACGGTCTGGGCTACGCGGCCGGGGACGCCGTGCTGGTCGAGGTGGCGCGGCGGTTGCGGGCCGCGCTCCCGGACGCCGTGGTGGCACGGGTCGGCGGCGACGAGTTCGTGGTGCTGATCCACGGTTCCCCCGACGTCGCGGCGCTGGCGGCGATGATCGACGAGGAGCTGTCGGAGCCGGTGTACCTGGAGGGCGCGGGCGTCGCGGTGTCCACGTCGATCGGCTTCGTGCACACCGCCGGGCACGGGGTGGACTCGACGACGGTGCTGCGGCGCGCCCATTCGACGCTGCGGCGGGCCGAGACCGGTGGCAAGCGGCAGTGGGGCATCTACGACCACGAGGCCGACGCCGCCGACCGCGCCAGGTTCGCGCGCATCGCGGCCATGCCCGGCGCCTTCGAGAACGGCGAGATCTCCGTGGAGTACGCGCCGGTGTCGTGGGTCTCGGGAGAGCGGGCGTTCCTGGAGGCTTCGCTGCGGTGGGGCGTCTCCCGGCACGACGACGTGGTGGCCCACGCCGACGCGCTGGGCCTCGCCTCGCGCCTCGGCCGGATGGTGTTGCGGGACGCGTGCTCGCGCGGTGAGCCGGTGCTGATCAGGTTGTCCCGCGACCTGTCGCGCGACCCCGACCTGGCGGCGCACGTGCGGTCGGCGTTGCGGGCCGGCGCCTTCCCCGCCTCGTCGCTGTTCCTGGCGCTCGACGTGCGGGCGATGCCGGACGGCGAGGAGAACCTCGAGGTGCTGCACGACATGGGCGTGCACGTCCTGCTGCACGAGTTCGGCGGCGGGTTCGCCGGTCTGTCCACTGTGGAGCGCAGCCCGGTGTGGGGTGTCCGGCTGGCCAGGCCGCCGTCCGAACGCCTGGCGCGCCAGGGGCTGGCCCTCATGGTGCCGTTGCTGCGGTCCGCGGGCGTGCACGTGATCGGCGGGCCCGGTGATCCCGACGAGCTCCGCGCGCTGGGCGTCGACCTGGTGGTCTCGCCGTCGTGAGTGGTTGTGGCCGGCAGGTCGGCCACAACCACCGCGCACTGGCTAGGCAGCGTCCACGAACGTCGTGGCCTGGACGGTCGCCGCCGTGCGGAAGTTCGCCTCGACCTCGGCCTTCTCCCTCGTGTTCGGGTTGGGGTTCTTGCAGGAGGTGCCGGCGCTGGCGCCGGACATCAGGTCGGTGCACAGACCCGTCCTGCGGTCGGGCAGGCCGAGCAGGTGACCGAACTCGTGGGACGAGATGCGGACGGTGTCGTGGCCCTCGTTGACCGCCTGGCGGCCCATGACCCACCGGCCGCGGCCGAGGCTGGACACGTAGGCGCGGGGCCACTGGTTGTCCACGGTGACGGTGATGTTCGCGGCGCCGGTCGTCTTGACCAGCCGCACGTTCACCACGCTGTTGTTCCACACCTGGGCGCCCTGGTCGACGGCGGCCTGGAACTCACCGGCGCCACTGGAGTTGTAGGTGAGGGTGCGGGGCGCAGCTTCCGCCGTGCCGGCGATGCCGGCCGACAGGGCGGCAGCGCTGGCCACAACGGCGATTGTTTTGCGCAGGAACACAGGGATCTCCTCGCAATGCAGGGTAATTGCACCCCGACTGTATCGCTGCGACGTTGGCGCACAAGAAGAGTCAAACGTCAATCAGCGCCGGAACGGTCCAGTCACTTCGTAGGTGATGCCACCTCCGCTGCTGCCGGAGGTGCCGCGCTGCGAGGAGAAGTAGAGCCTACTGCCGTCGGGTGAGAACGCGGGACCCGTGATCTCACTGGAACTCTGGTTCGGCAGGTGCAGGAACGGCGCCACGACCCCCTGCGGCGTGATGATGCAGATTTCCATGTTCCCACCGTCCTCGGCCACGAACAGGTCGCCACCGGACGAGCGGGTCACGTTGTCGACGCCCGTGAGCGGCGGCGTGCCACCGGTCACCAGCGAGTCGTCGTAGGTCAGGCTGATCGTGCCGTTGACGGCGTCGTAGGCCCACACGCGCCCGTCGCCCTTGGTGGTGAACCAGCACGTGCCGTCGGCGTAGTAACACCCTTCACCACCGTTGAAGCGCTTGGCGTCCGGCACCTGGTCGCGCGTCGCCGTCGGACTCCCGCCGGGGTCCGGCACCCTCGCCCAGCCGACCGGTCCGGACGTCTCGGCGCCGCCGGTCATGACCTCGAGCGTGCCGGTGCTCAGGTCGCCCCACGTGGCGGGCCGGAACCGGTAGAGGCACCCGTCGGGCACGTCCTCGGTGAGGTAGACGACCCGGCGGACCGGGTCCGCCGCGCAGGCCTCGTGCTTGAAGCGCCCCATGGCGGGCCTGCGCACCGCCGCCTTGGCGCCCCACGGGTCCGTCTCGTAGACGTAGCCGCGGTCGATCTCCTCGCAGCTGAGCCAGGTGTTCCACGGCGTGGCTCCGCCGGCGCAGTTGACGCTCGTGAAGCTGAGGGTCCGGTAGGCGGCGGTGATGGTGCCGCTCTGGTCGAACCGCACCGCCCCGACCCCGCCGACGAGCGGCACCTCGCTGTTGGACACGTAGATCCAGCCCGTGCCGTCGGCGAAGCACGCACCGCCGTCCGGCGCGGAGTGCCAGGTGTAGGAGGTGCCGGCCACCTTCTGGCCGGAGCGGGCGATGACGCGGCTGGTGAACCCCTGCGGCAGCATGAGACCGCTGGCGTTCACCGGTTGCAGGGGGCCGTAGGGGCTCGGGCCCGGCTGGGCTCCGGCGGCGAAGGCCTCACGCCAGTTGGCGCCACCGAAAGCCGCCGCGGCTGTCCCGACGACTGCGACACGTAAGAAGTTCCGACGCTCCATGTCTTCCGAGCGTGCCGGAGCCGGTGGGCGCGCGGAATGAAGCTCTGGCGAATGACTGTCGACGGCCGTGCGCCGGGGAAGCCGAACGGCCCACTGCGGCACGGCAGTCGCCCGCCACCGCGGCAGCGCACCGGCGAAAGGCTCGGCACCCGCACGCCGACGGGGCCGGTGCCCAGAGGCACCGGCCCCGTTGCCGCGGGAAGCGGAGCTAGGCGAACGACGGCTGGCGCAGCGCGTGCTCCACCAGCGCGATCAGGATCTGCTTCGTCGACTGCCGGTTCCTCGCGTCGCAAGGGATGATCGGCACCGAGGACGGGATCGTGAGCGCGTCGCGGATCTCCTCGGCCCGGTGGTGCATGAGGCCGTCGAAGCAGTTCACCGCGACCACGTAGGGCAGGTCGCGGTCCTCGAAGAAGTCGATGGGCGCGAACGCCTCGTCGATCCTGCGGGTGTCGACCATGACGACGGCGCCGATCGCACCGCGGACCAGGTCGTCCCACATGAACCAGAACCGGTGCTGACCGGGCGTGCCGAACAGGTACAGGATCAGGTCCCTGTCCAGCGACACCCGGCCGAAGTCCATGGCCACCGTGGTGGTGACCTTGTCCGGGACCGCGGACAGGTCGTCGACCCCCACCGATGCCTGGGTCATGACGGCCTCGGTGGTCAGCGGGGTGATCTCGGAGACGGAGCCGACGAACGTCGTCTTGCCGACACCGAACCCGCCCGCGACGACGATCTTCGCCGACGTCGCCGTCAGGTCGACCCCAGGTGACCCCGGACGACCCGGAGCACCGTTGCTCATGGGAACTTCTCTCTACTCAGAGCTCAGGCTCGCATGGATACGTGCAGCTGGGCACGGATCTCCGGCGTCAGCTGGAGACCGACCCGCTCCACGAGCCGGGTCATCGCATAACCGATGAGCCCGATGTCGCAGTTGGGCGCGGCGAGAACGGCGAGGCAGGACCCGTCGCTGATGGACATCAGGAAGAGGTAGCCCCGCTCCATCTCGACGACAGTCTGCTTCACCTCCCCCGCCTCGAAGCAACGCGCCGCGCCGAGGTTCAGCGAAACGAGGCCGGAGGACACGGCGGCGAGCTGCTCCGCGCGGTCGTGCGGCAGGCGGTCCGACGAAGCGAGCAGCAGGCCGTCCGCCGAGACGACGATCGCGTGCGCGACACCGGCGACCCTGCTGACGAAGTCCTCGACCAGCCAGCTGAAGTTGTCCAGTTCCTCAGTCGCGGTGGTCACTGGCGTTCCCTTTCTGCGATCACGGGGATGCCTCCGACGGAGGAGTCGACGAGCGACTCACGCCCCATCTGGACGCCCTTCTGGTACGTGGCGAACCGCTGGCGGAGCCGGTCGGCTGACCGGCCGGGGATGTTCGCGGTGGCGAGCTGGGGTGCGGGTGACGACGGCTTCGGCAACGAGCCGGGCACCAGGCGCGCCTTCGGCACGCGCTTGGGCAGGCCGTTCTCCGTCGTCTGCGCGGTCTCGCCGGTGCCGAGGGCGCCGGCGGCGCGCCAGCCCTCGTCCGCCGCTCCCCAGTCGGACTCGGCGAAGTCGGCGACCGCGCGGGGCACCGCCGTCGGCGCCTCGGTCCGCACGGGCTCCGCCGAACGCTGCCGCTTGGGCAGGCCGTTCACCGTGGGGGGTTCCGCTTCCGCTGCGGCACGCGCCGGTTCGGCGGGCGCGCTGTCCACTTCGGACGGCGGCTTGACCGGTTCGTCCGCGGCGGGGGTCTGGAACCACCGCGACAGCGCGTCGGGGGAGATCAGCGGCTCGTCGTCGTCGACGATCGCCGGGAAGATCTCGGTGGCGGGGTCGGCCGGGCGCTCGATGGGCGGCGGCTCGTAGGAGTAACCGTCCTCAGCGGACTTCTCGTCCGCCTCGATCCGCGCGGTGAACAGACCGTCGGCGGAGGTCTGCTCGATGCGGTGCCGGCCGGAGTTCTCGTCGGCGGTGGCGGGCGACGGGACGACCACCGGGTGCTCCGGCGTCCACTTCGGGACACCGGAGAGACCCTCACCGGTCGCGTCGGTGCTCGCCGGAGCCGGCGGCAGCAGCGGCAGCGCGGGCGCGGCGCCCTTGTGCAGCAACGAGGTCGGCAGGACCACCTGGGCGGTGACGCCGCCCTCGATGTCGTCGTTGTTCGCGAGCGTCACGCGGATCTCGTGGCGCTTCGCGAGCTGGCCGACCACGTACAGGCCCATCTCGCGGGCGACCGAGACGTCGACCTCCGGCGGCTCGGCGAGCTTCGCGTTGAACTCGACGACGTCGTCCTCCTGCATGCCGACGCCGCGGTCGTGGATGCGGATCGCGACCTCGCCCTTGCGGGTCTCGATCGTGCGCACGGTGACCTTGGTGGTCGGCTTGGAGAACGCGGTCGCGTTGTCGAGCAGCTCGGCGACGAGGTGCGCGAGGTCGTTGACCACGCGGCCCTGCACCATCACCTCCGGCGTCGGCGCGATCTGGACACGCGCGTACTTCTCCACCTCGGACACCGCGGCGCCGAGCACCTCGGCGATCGCGACCGGGCGGGTGACGCGGCGGTTGACCGTCGTGCCGGAGAGCACCAGGAGGTTCTCGCTGTTGCGGCGCATCTGCGTCGCGAGGTGGTCGAGCTCGAACAGCGACGCCAGGTGGTCGGGGTCCTGCTCGTCCTGCTCGAGCCGGTCGATCACGCTGATCTGCCGCTCCACCAACGCCTGCGAGCGCCGCGACAGGTTGATGAACATGTCGTTGACGTTCGCGCGCAGCACCACCTGCTCGACGGCGAGGCGGACGGCCTCGCGCTGCACGAGGTCGAACGCCCGCGCGACCTGGCCGACCTCCTCGGTCGTGTTGAGCGGCACCGGGACGATCGCCTCCTCCGCGGCCCGCTCGGGGTCGCGGTGCGACCGGATGCGGCGGATCGCCTCGGGGAGCTGGTTGCGGGCGACGTCGAGGGCGCTGCGGCGCAGGACGCGCAGCGGTCGCAGCATCGACTGGGCCACCATCGCCATCAGGCCGAACGCGATCAACAGCGAGATCGCGACCAGACCGGCGTCCCGCCAGGCGTCCGTGCGCGCCGCGTTCGCGAGGCGCGTGGTCGTCGCGTCGGCCTGACCCTCGAGGTCGGTGGTGACCTCGCGGACGAGGTTCGCCGTGTCCTGGCCGATCTTGAGCACCTCGGCGTCGGTGATGGACACCGGCTTGCGCTCGGCGTCCTGCGCGAGGGCGAGCTTCACCAGCCGGTTGCGGCCGTCCACGGCGGCACCGGACACGACGTCCTGGAACCGCTGCCGGTTCGCCGGCGAGGCCAGGTCGTTGAACTCGGTGAACGCGGCGTCCAACCGGGACTGCGCCGACCTCAGCTCGTCCGCGGCGCCGGGCGCGAAACTGCGGCGCAGCGCCGTGGACGTCAGGATCGAGTTCTGCTGCCCGAGCTGCTCCTGCGCGACGTAGAGCGCCTGCGCGGCGGAGACCAGCGGGACGATCTCGGGCTCGCTCAGGCTGGAGACCGCGGCGCGGTGCACCTGGCCGAGCGAGGCGATGATCTGGTTGTACGCCCCGACCACCGCGATGTCGGGGTACTTCGTGCTCAGGATCGTCACGCGCAGGCTAGCGAGTCCGTCGAGCGACTCGAGCGACTTGGTGAACGCCTCCTGCAGAGACGCGCTCAAGGCCGTGGCCGTCGCGCCCGCGTCGCGGTACCTGCCCAGCTCCGTGTCCGTGAGACCGGTCTTGGCGGCGTGCTCGGGGCACGCGTTCTGCCTGCCTGCGCCTACGCACTGCACGGCCCAGTCGCGCTCGACCTGCAGCGCGTTCTCCACCTTGGCCGCCTGATGGCTGACCGCGAGCTCGCGCTGGACGGTGTCGAAGAGCTCGACGTCGTCGAGCTGGGTGTTCAGCCTCAGGCCCGCGAGAGTCGCGGTGCTCAGAGCCGGAACCAACAACACCACCGCGAGCTTGCTCCGCAACCGCCAGTTGCGTAGGCGGAACCGGTCGATGCCTCGCTGGTCCTCACGACCGCGCACCGTCAACACTCCCCGCCCGTTTAATAGCTGCAAACCTGGTGGATCTTGGAGTAAAACGAACCGCTCTCATACCGCCGTTCGGACGACAAAACAGCTGGTTCGAGAATCAACAACTTTGAATGGGCGGCTAAACGGCCCTGAAGCGATAATTCATCCGGCGGAAACGACGCGCACGGGTGACCGCGATCACGGCCCGATCACAGTCACCCGCGCTGTTCGTCAACTGCCGGAAGGCTGGATGAGCATCGGCTTGACGTCGAGATCCTTGTCGAGCATCTGATACCGCTGCATCAGCTGGACAACGCGCTGCAAACGCGTCTGGTCCAGCGTGGTCGGGAAGGCACCGAAGTGGACGAGACCTGCGGTTTCCTTGTCGACCTTGGCGTACTCGACGAGCAGCGGCTCGACCGTGGGACGGTCGGCGGCGTCGGCCTGGCCCTTGGCCATCGCGCGCTGGAACGCGGCGACGGTCTTGGGGTTCTTCTTGGCGAACTCGCCGCTGGTCGCGTAGCCGGCGATCGGGATGTTGTCGGTCGGGCCGGTCGCGGCGTCCAGCACCTTGATCTGACCGGCGGCGCGCTGGGCACGGGTGATGAACGGCTCGACCATGAAGGCCGCGTCAACGGTCTTGTTCTGGACCGCCGCCTGCATGTCCGGGAACGCCATCTCCTTGAACTTGACCGTGCTCACGTCCACGTTCGCGGCTTCGAGGGTGGCCTTCGCGGTCAGCTCGGCGATGTTGCGGAAGGTGTTGATCGCGATGGTCTTGCCGGCCAGGTCCTGGGGTGCCTTGATGGCCGAGTCACCCGCAGCCAGGATCAGGAACATGCCGGGTGTGGCCTGGTAGCCGTCGGCGACGAGCTTGATCCCGTCGACCGCCTTCGCCGCGTCCTTGGCCTGGGCCGCGAAGAACGAGACCCAGTTGCCGAACGTGAAGTCCAGCTCCTTGTTGATCAGGCCGGGGATCGCCTGGGCACCGCCCTGGATCGTCTTGAGCTCGACCTCGAGGCCCTCGGCCTGGAAGTAGCCCTTCCTCATCGCCACGTGGATCGACGCCACGTCGAGGACGGGCATGGTCCCCAGGGTGATCTTGGCCTTCTCGACCGGACCGCTGTTGTTCGCGTCGGCCGGGGGTGCCTGCTCTTTGCCGCCGAGCGCACCACAGCTCGCCACGGTGACGAGCAGCGTGGCGAGGGCGATGCCACGGATGGCCATACGGCGGACTCTTCGAGTCATCGGGAGCACTCTCCTGTCGGAGCGGTGTCGTCGTTGCGGGGAGATTCGCGACGGTCAACCACTCAGAGTAGTGATGCTGCTCCAAAAGACCCCAGTTGACCGACACGAGCAGGTTCCAGTCCACTACCTGCGGTGAGCATCTAAGCACAGCAGGTCTAGGGCTAGGAGAACCCACTTGAAGCGTTCAGTGACCGTCGTCGGCGCCGGGCCGGCCGGTCTGACCTTGGCAAACTTGATCCAGCAGTCAGGTATCGACTGCGTCGTGCTCGAAAAAGCGAGTCGCAGTCATGTGGAAACACGGCCACGGGCGGGAGTCTTAGAGCACCGCTCCGTAACCATGTTGGAGTCACTCGGTCTGGCAGATCGTTTGCTGATGGAAGCAGACCGTCACGGAACGTGTGAATTCCGCGTGAACGGTCAGGCCTTCCAGGTGGCGTACAGCGACCTGTATGGCGGACGCCAGCACTACGTCTATCCACAGCAGGAAGTGGTCAAGGACCTCATCGGGGCATTCCTCGACGCCGGAGGGGACATCCGGTTCTCGGTCAGCGACGTCGAGCTGCGCGACCTGATGACCTCACGGCCCTCAGTGGTGTGGACCAGCGCAGACGGCGTCCGCGAGACCGTGCAGTCCGACTTCGTGGCCGGATGTGACGGATTTCACGGAATATCCCGGAAATCCATTCCTGACGGGGTGCTGACGGAATTCACCCACCAGCACGGGATCGAGTGGCTCGCGATTCTCGCGGAGGCTCCCCCGTCGACTAAAGCCATCATTTACGCGTTGCACGCGGACGGCTTCGCCGGACACATGTTGCGATCCCCGAGCATTTCTCGGTTCTACCTCCAGGTACCGGTCGGAACAAAGGCGGAAGACTGGTCCGACGAACGGGTCTGGGAAGCGCTGCACAAGAGGTTCGCACTGCACGACTCGGCCTGGGCGCTGACCGAGGGAAAGATCATCGAGAAGCGCGTGCTCGACATGCGCAGCCACGTGGTGGAGCCGATGTCCTACGGCCGGCTCTTCCTGCTCGGTGACGCAGCCCACATCATCACGCCGGTCGGCGCCAAGGGCATGAACCTCGCGATGAACGACGCCGCAACGTTCGGACGTGCACTGATGGACTTCTACGCCACCGGGTCCGAGACCGGTCTCAAGACCTACTCGGAGGACTGCCTGCGCCGCGTCTGGCGGGCACAGGAATTTTCCCAGTGGATGGTGAACATGATCCACACCGACGTCAGCTCGCCCTTCTTCGGACGGTTGGCGCAGGCCAGGCTGGAGCACCTGGCGGAGTCCCCTGCCTACCGGGCGACCTTCGCCGAGAACTACGTGGGTCCCTAACGGGTGAAATCCCCCCTCCCCTAACGGGTGACGGGCTTCCCCTAAGGACTTCATTTCGTTACAAACTGGGGCCAACTCCCGATGCCGGGGGGTGTCGTTCCTCCATACGGTTCACCCCGACACCCCCCGATCCACCTACAGGAGTTCGAGTTCCTCATGGGCACCCAGCAGACGCTGCACGACTTCACCCTCAACCTGCTCGGCGACCTCGACGCACGTGAGGCGTTCCTGGTCGACCCGGAGGGCACCCTCGAGGCCGCCGGTCTGGGCGACATCTCGGTCGTCGACATCCACGAGATCCTGCCGCTGGTGCTCGACACCGCGTCCGTCGGGAACGTCGACGCGATCGACAAGCTGCTGGTCGAGGCGGGCGACCTGACCGCCGTCGACAGCCTCAAGTTCATCACCGGCAACGTCGAGGGCATCACGGGTGTCGCCGACATCGCCGCCCCCACCGCCGTCACGGCGCTGGTCACGGACTTCGCCGGCGTCGGCGACGTGTCGAACACCCTCGACGCCACCGTCCTGGGCGCCACCGACGTCGTCTCGAACGTCTCCGGCGTGGTCTCCGAGAACGGCATCGTCTCCGAGGTCACCGGCATCGCCTCGCACAACGGCGTCGTCTCCACGGTGACCGACGTCGTGAACGTCGAGGACGTGTCCGACGTGCTGGTCAAGGACCTCGACACCGACGTGCTGCTCAAGGACGTCGTGAACACGGACGTGCTGGTCAAGGACGTCGTGGACACCGCTGACCTCGACGTGACCGACGTCGCCGGCGTCACCGGCAACCTGACCGGCAACGTGGTGCAGGACGTCGCGCAGGTCGGCGACGTGCACAACGACCTCGGCCAGGTCATCGGCGACATCAAGCTCGGCGACGTCGAGCTGCTCGACGGCGGCATCGGCAACGGCAACGACCTGGGCCTGCACCTCTGATCCTCCCGGCTGGAAGCGGGGGAAGCGGGCGCTGAGCGTTCGTGCCCCGATCGCGAGGCGCCCCACCCCCGCGCTGTGCTCACACCCTCCCAGTCGCACTGTGACGGCTTCTCGTTGGCTGGCGGGCCAACCCGCCGTCACGTCCCCGGTGCGACGGGATCAGCCCCCGGACCGACACGGTCCGGGGGCTGATCTTCATGTTGCTGCGCCACAGGGATTTCGTGGTGGTTTTCGTCAGGAGGCGTCGAAGAGCGCGGCCAGTCCTCGCTCCATCGCCTCGCGGACCCGCCCCAGGTCGACCGGTGCCCCGTGCCGCCCGCTCAGGCCGACCGCGCGCCACAGCTCGGCGGGCGCGACCCCGGCCGGGAGGTCGAGGTACCAGGCGAAGCCGCGAGGCCGTGGTGGCACACCGGCTTCCACGAGGTAGGAGTTCACGAACGTGTCGACGACGTCCTGGTCGGGATGCACCGGCACGGGCGTGCGCACCACCCGGCGCGGGCCGGCGACCCACGCGAGGAGGAGCTGGAAACCGTTGTCCGGCAACGCGAGCAGCCGCCGGTTCGCCAGCAGCACGATCCTGTCCCGCCCGCCGGACAGCTCGACGGGTTCCGCGTCGACGACGAGGAACAGGTTCCAGTCCGTCACCCCGGGGTCAGGACGGGACGGTCTCGCTCAGCGACTCCCGCTCCGCCGCGGCCCACTTCTCGACGTCCATCGAAGGCTTGCCGACGTTGAGCAGCCGCGCCACCTTGGACCGCAGCGCCACGAAACCCTCGTCGGTCCGCGTGGTCACCTGGTTGCGCTCGGCGGGCAGCGGCACCTCCAGGTCCGCCACCAGGCGGGCGGGAGAGCCGGAGAGCACGAGGATCCGGTCGCCCAGGTACACCGACTCGTCGATGTCGTGCGTGACGACGAGAACGGTCGTGTCGTGCTCACGACGCACGCGAAGCAACAGGTCCTCCAGTTCGAACCGGGTCTGCGCGTCCACCGAGGCGAACGGCTCGTCCATCAACAACAACGCCGGCCGGTACGCCAGAGCGCGCGCGATGGCCACACGTTGCTGCATGCCGCCGGAGAGCTGCCAGGGACGCTTGCGGGCCGCGCCCGACAGGCCGACCCACTCCAGCGCCTCGGCGGCCCGTGCGCGGCGCTCCGCCCGCGGCAGGGACCGCAGCGGGAACTCCACGTTGCCCTGCACCGAAAGCCAGGGGAACAACGACCGCGAGTAGTCCTGGAACACCACCGCCAGGTGCGAGCCGTGCAGCGACACGTCGCCACGGGTCGGCGAGACCAGCCCGGAGATCGTGCGCAGCAAAGTGGACTTGCCACAGCCGGACGGTCCTACGACGCACACCAGTTCGCCGGCGCGCACGGTGAACGAGAGACCCCCGATGGCCTCGTGGTCCCCGTAGGTGTGGCCCAGGTCGGCCACCTCAAGCATGTTGCTCATCGCGACTCCTCGGTTGCCACGCCAACGCCCTGCGTTCCACCGCGAGAAGCGCGGTGTTGAGTCCGTAGCCGAGCACGCCCAACAGGACGATCCCGGCCCACATGCGCGTGTAGTCGAACTCGCGCTGTGCCTGCATGAGTTGTGAACCGATGCCGTTGTCCGTGCCCACGAGCTCGGAGATGACCATCAGCACCAGTGAGAGCGAGAGGGAGACCCGCAGCCCGGCGAAGATCTTCGGCGAGGCCGCGGGCAGCACGACGCCGAGGACCCACTGCCACCGCGGGATCCGGAAGACCGCGGAAGTGTCCACTTTGGTCACATCGACGGACCGCGCGCCGTCGACGCTGTTGAGCAGCACCGGCCAGACGACGCCGAAGACGATGGTGGCGAGCTGCATCGACGTGCCCGCCTTGAACAGCAGCAGGAACACCGGCACCAGCGCGGGCGGCGGGATCGAGCGCAGGAACACGAGCAGCGGGCCCGCGTACTCCATCGCCCGGTCCGAGCGGCCCAGCAGCAGCCCGAGGGACACACCGATCACCGAGGCGATCGCCCACCCCGACAGCAGCCGCACGATCGACGGCACGACGTGCTCGGTGAAGTTCTCCGGCTCGACCACCCACCACTCCCAGGCGGCCGAGAGGATCTCGGACGGCGGCGGGAAGAACGGGTCCTCGGCGAGCCAGCCGAGCACCTGCCACACGACGACGAGACCGGCGAACACGGTCCACCGTTGCAGGAACTTGGTCACCAGGCCACCCAACGCCGGCGGACGCGTTCGAGACCGCTGTTCAGCAGGACGCCGATCGCGCCCGCGACCACGGTGCCGACGAGCACCTGGTCCATGCGGCCGGGCCCGCTGCGGGCCTCCATGATGAAGTAGCCCAGACCGATCTGACTGCCGGCCATGAGCTCCACGCTCACCATCACGACCAGCGCCGTCGTGGCCGCGAGCCGGATTCCGGTGAGGACGAAGGGCAGCGCGCTGGGCAGCGCCACCGCGAACAACACGCCCAAGCGGCCGGTGCCGAACACCCGCGCCGTCTCGACCTGCAACGGGTCCAGTTCGTCGAGGGCGTAGATGGTGTTGAACAGGATCGGCCACAGTGCCGCGTACACCGCGAGCGTGATCTTGGTTTCGGGGCCGAAACCGAGCATCACGAGCGCGAGCGGAATCAAAGCCACAGAAGGGATCGGGCGCAGGAACTCGATCACGGCGCGCGTTGCGTGGCGTACGGCCGGAACGCTGCCGAGCACGAGTCCACTCGGCACCGCGATCGCCACGGCGATCGCGATGGCGATCAGGAGTGCCAGCACCGTCGCCACGACATGGCTGAGGAACTCAGGTGAAGTCAGCTGCGACACGAGCTCACCGAACACGACGGACGGTGGCGGAAGCGCGTGTGCAGGGATGAGGGGAGAGCGTCCTAAGAGCTCCCACAGGACGAGGAACCCGGCAATGCCGAGAAGTCCCCTTGTGAACGCACGCACCCGGTCACCCTAGAGAGTGGATCTCACCTTCACAATGCGTGTTTGCCCAACTCCAGGTAGTTTCCAGCGGATCAGGGCGCTTCAGCAGACATCCACGCGCTCCACTTCGCCGAAGCTCTTCACCCATTCGGAGTCCGTGAGCCGCGCGCCGTCTTTTTCACACATCCTCTTGATGATCTGACCGCTGTCGAGCTGGTACGGCAGCAGCTCCGGGTCCTGGCCCCCGCTGCGCACGAGGAAGTCGCCGTACTGCGGCCGGTACACCGCGCGCGTCGAGTTGCCGTGCCCGACGACGTACACGAGCCGGTCCGCGTTCCGGTCAGAGGTGTAGAGCCGTTGCACTTCGAAGACGTTGTCGCGCACGACGGCCACGCGGTCGTCGTCGGAGAACGTGACGCGCGCTCCGGCCCGCAACGCGCTGTCGAGCCGTGCGCGCAGCACAGGCGTTCCGCTGGGCACCCGTTGCCAGACTTCGACGACCGACTCGGCCGAGTGCTCGACGGCGAGCCACCGGCCGTCGCTGCTGTAGGTGAGGCCGCGCACGTAGCCGTGCTGGAGCAACGCGGGCCCGGCGGGCTCGAAAGTGCCGCCGATGCGCCAGAACTCGATCGTCGTGGTGCCAGCCGTCGCGTCCCGGACGGCGGTCGCGAGCTCGCGGCCGTCCTGGCTCAGGGCGACGGTCTCCGGGTCGCGCACCGGCATCGGCAGCTCGCGAGGACCGCGGGGATCGCTGAGGTCGAACAGCTCCGCGTGCTCGGACTGGTCGGGCGTCGGAAGCCCGCCCCCCGCCGCCTCGCCGACCTTGCCGACGATCCGCGAGCCGTCCGCGCTGAGGTCGAGCGTGCGGAACCGGTCGGGCAGGGCCGAGAGGTAGGTGACGTCATCGGCGTCGTTGACGGCCCACAGGTGCTCCGCGCCGGTGTCGTCCCGCGTGACGGCACGGCGTTCGGCGAGCTTCACGACGCGGTGGCGGTCGGCGAACCTCTTGCCGGGCACCGCCACGTCCTCGTCGACGCCCCACATCCGGTCGGTGCCGTCCTCGTCGGTCACCGCCGCCATCTCGCCGCGCGGGGCGACCAGCACGTCGGCGTCGTCCCGCGGCGTGCCGGTGAACGAGATACCGCGCGTGACCGCGTTCGCGAGCCGCAGCACCCTCTCGGCCTCCGGCGACGGGTTGACCTTGTACCCGACCAGCGCGAACTTGTCCGCGTACGGCCGGCGCTGCTCCATCAACGCCTCGGACTCGGAGATGGCCTTGCCGCCGAGCTCCCGGTCGTGCAGCTCGGTGAGCTTGCGCTCGTTGGCGAGCGCGTAGACGACCGTGCCGGGCACCAGCGCGATCAGCACCGCCATCACGGCGATCAACGCCGTGGAGCGGCGCGTCTCGCGCCTGGTGCTGAGGTCGACGAACCTGCGCTCCTCCCCCGTCAGGAACTCACCGAGCTCCTTGGCCCTGCGCAGCCGCGCGCCCCGGTAGAGGGCGAGCGGGTCGCGGTCGCTCGCCTCCCACAGCTCCATCGCGGTGACGAGCTGCTGGTGGGTCATCAGGTTCTCGCGTTCCTCGTCGACCCACCCGGCGAGCCTCGGCCAGCGCAGCACCGCGTCGTGGGAGAGCTCGACGCCGTCGGTGCCGCGCGTCACGAGCCTCGCGCCGGCGAGCAGGTCCAGCAGGCGCGGTTCGACGTCCGGCCTGCGGGTCCTGCGTTGCGCGAGCCCGTTGCGCCGCACGGAGACCAGTTGGAGGAGGAGGCTCCTGGCGGCACCGCGGTCGTCCTCGCCGAGTGCGGCGAAGAGGGTCTCGGCGGCGCTCACGACGACGTGCTCGACGCCGCCGGACTCCTCGAACCCCGCCAGCGACAGCGTCATGCCGCGCTTGCGCCGCCACGTCTGGACGAGCGCCTGCTGCACCAGCGGCAGCGCGTGCTGGTTCGCGGCCTCGGCGACCAGTCGCGCGATCACCGCGGTCTCGACCGTGGCGCCGATCCTGGCGGCGGGCTCGGTGATCGCGCGGCGCAGCTCGTCCGCGCTCATCGGCTCGATGGTGATCGCGGCGCCGGTCAGGCCCCGGTCGAGGCAGCGCTGCCGCTGGTCCGCGCGGACCGCGAGCACGACGCGCGGGCACCGGGTGAGAGCGGTGACGAAGTCGTCCGCGCCGAGCGCCTTCTCGAAGTCGTCGACGAGCAGGACGAGACCGGGGCGGTGCTGCCGGATCCGCGGCCCGAGGTGTCCCGGGTCCCGCCGGAGCTCCTCGGCGAGCCGGTCCTCCGCGGTGTTCTCGAAGACCCCGGCGAGGGCCCGCGCGAGGTCGCCGAGCGGGTCGTGGCCCGGTGTGATGACCACGGCGTCGTCGAGGGCCGGCCGCAGCCCCGCCCGCAGCAACGACGTCCTGCCCGACCCGGAGGCGCCGAAGACGAGGGTGAGGGGTTCGGCCCGCACCGATTCGACGATCTGCTCGACGAGGTACTCACGGCCGTAGTACTGCTTCGCGTCTTGTTCGGTGAAGGGCACGTCGCCGGGGTACGGCGCGTCCGGGTGCGACGGCTGCGCGTGCTCGGCCGCGACTTCGCGCCAGCGCTTGGCCCAGGGTCCGGGGTCGGCGTCGCAGGCACGGACGAACGCGAGCGTCAGCGCCAGGGACGGCAACTTGCGGCCGCCGGCCGCGTCGGACAGCGCCGTCGGCGAGTAGTTCGCCCGCCCGGCCAGCTCGCGGTAGCTCGGTTTGCCGGCCTGGTCACGCAGTCTGCGCAGGTCACCGGCGAACCGCAGCAGCGCGGTGTCCTCCGGACCCAGCGGTCGTTCCCCTCGTGGCATGCCGCCTCCTGGCCGGATTGTCCACCAGAGGTTCGCCTGCCGTCTAACGGACCGCTAACCGCTCACCATCCGGAGGCGGTCTTCGTCACCGGTCAACCTGCCGGGCGGGGCAGGTCATTTCCGGCACGGCGGAATGTCGGCCGGGATCACGGAGCACGTCCGCCCTCCTGGCCCGGAGGGCGGACGGGGAACACGTCGTGGTCAGAGACCGACGAGCTTGTAGAGGCCGCCGACCTCCTGGCGGTTCAGCACCCGCATCGAGCCGGGACGCTGGTTGCCGAGCGACACGTCACCGATCGCGACCCGCACCAGCGACTGCACCGGGTACCCGACGTGCTCGAGCAGGCGGCGCACGATGTGCTTGCGGCCCTCGTGCAGCACGACCTCGACCAGCGCCTTGCCGGGAACGGCGCTGATGAGCTTGAACGAGTCGACCTTGATCGGCCCGTCCTCGAGCTCGATGCCCGCCTTGAGGCGCTTGCCGAGCCCCTTCTCGACCGGGCCGGGGACCTCGGCGAGGTAGGTCTTCATGACGTTGTAGCTCGGGTGCATGAGCCGGTGGGCGAGCTCGCCGTCGTTGGTGAGCAGCAGCAGGCCCTCGGTCTCGGCGTCGAGGCGGCCGACGTGGAACAGGCGCTCCTTGCGGTTGCGCACCAGGTCACCCACGCACGGGCGGCCCAGGTCGTCCTCCATCGTGGAGAGCATCCCGAACGGCTTGTTCAGCGCGATCGTGACGACGTCCTCGCGGATCTGCACCCGGACACCGTCGACGTGCACGACGGCCGTCTCGGGGTCGATCCGCCGCCCCTGCTCGCGCACCACCTCGCCGTCGACCTGGACACGTCCCTGGTCGATCAGCTCCTCGGAAGCACGGCGCGAGGCGACTCCCGCCTGCGCCAGCACCTTCTGCAGGCGCACGCCCTCGTTCTCAGACATCGTCGATCGCATCCACTTCGGGCAGCAGCGGCGCGATTGGCGGCAGGTCGCTCAGCGACGACAGCCCCAACCGCTCCAGGAACAGTTCGGTAGTCCGGTACAGGATCCCACCCGTGTCGCTGTCCGTGCCCGTCTCCTCGATGAGCCCCCGCGCGACCAGGGTCCGGATCACACCGTCCACGTTGACGCCACGCACCGCCGCGACCCGCGCCCTCGTGACGGGCTGCCGGTAGGCGATCACCGCGAGCGTCTCCAGGGCCGCGCGGGTGAGTTTCGCGCGCTGGCCGTCGAGCAGCAGCTTCTCCACGAACGGGGCGAACCGGTCCCGCGTGTAGAACCGCCAGCCGTCCCCCGCCCTGCGCAGGTCGATGCCGCTGCCGGACTCGGTGTACCGGGTGGAGAGTCTACGGAGTGCTCCCTTGACCCGCTTCACCGGCTGCTCGAGAGCGCTGCCGAGCTGCTCTTCGGAGATCGGGCTGTCCACCACGAGCAGCACGGACTCGATGGCCGCCTCGAACACCGCGTCGTCGGCGAGGTCGGGCAGGCCGGAGTCCTCGATGGCCTCCTCGGGGGCGGCGGCGAGCAGCTGCGCTTCGAGGGTGGCGGCGTCCGCCACGTCGGCGGCGGGCTCGACGTCGGGTTCAGCGCCTGCGGCCTCAGGGCCCGCCGCGTCAGGTTCCGCACCCCCGGGCCCGGCCCCGTCGAACGCCGGCCCCGGCTTCCCGACCTCCGCCGCGTCCGGTCCGACCAGTGGCTCGCTCATCCGCCGTAGTCCTCATCCTCGTCGCCGGCGCGCACCTGCGTCTGCGCCTGCTCCAACGTCCCGCCGACCCACGTCACCTGCAGCGGCCCGAGCGGGTCCTCCTGCTCGAAGGCCAGCGACTTCTCCCGGTACAGCTCCAGCAGCGCGAGGAACCGCGCCACGACCTCCATGGTCTCGGTGCACCCCGCGACGATCTCGGAGAACGACGCCGTGCCCTTCTCGACCAGCATCGCGCGCAGCAGGTCCGCGGTCTCGCGGATCGACACCCGGTGCTGGTGGATGTGCGCGACCGACAGCGTCCGCTTCTGCTTGGGGCGGAAGGCGGCGGCCGCGATCAGCGCGAACTTCGCGGGCGTCACGCCGAGCATCACCTCGGGCAGCAGGCCCTCGAAGCGCGGCTCCAGCGACACCGAACGCGGGTAGCGCCGGTAGGCGCCCTGCTCCAGCTCGGCGAACAGGGCCGCGACCTGCTTGTAGGCCCGGTACTGCAGCAGCCGGGCGAACAGCAGGTCCCGCGCCTCCAGCAGGGCCAGGTCGTCCTCGTCCTCGACGTCGCCGCTGGGCAGCAGGCGGGCCGCCTTCAGGTCGAGCAGCGTCGCCGCGATGACCAGGAACTCGGTGGTCTCGTCGAGGTCCCACGCCTGCCCCATCCCGCGGATGTGCGCGATGAAGTCGTCGGTGACCTGGTGCAGGGCCACCTCGGTCACGTCGAGGGTGTGCTGGGAGATGAGCTGCAGCAGCAGGTCGAAGGGGCCCTCGAAGTTCGTGAGCTTGACCTTGAACCTGCCGTCGTCCGGAGCGGGGACCTCAGCGGGAACTTCTTCTGTCACTGCTCGCGCAACCTGCGTACCAGCAACGACTCGTCACCGTGCGTCTCGAGGTCGTCCAGCACGATCGCGATCGCCTCGCGCACCACGCGGCCGCGGTCGACCCCCAGCGAGTGCGACGCGCGCAGCGTCAGCCGTGCCTGCTCCAGGGCCAGCAGTTCCTCGTCGGACACGTACACCGTGATCTTCGTGGTGTGCTTGGTGCGGCCGGAGCCGCGGCGCTGCACGGGCGGATCGGCCGGTTCCGCGGGAGCGGGGGCGGGGGCCGGGGCAGCGGTCAGCCGGAACAGCTCGGCCGCGCCCGGCAGGGTCGGGCGGCGGTTCACCGGGCGATCACCTCGCGGGCCAGCGCCCGGTAGGCGTTGGCGCCGGACGAGCGGGGGGCCCAGCGGGTGATCGGCTCACCGGCGACGGTCGTCTCCGGGAAGCGCACCGTGCGGTTGATGACCGAGTCGAACACGATCTCGCCGAACGCCTCCACGACGCGGGCCATGACCTCGCGCGAGTGCAGCGTGCGCGGGTCGTACATCGTGGCGAGGATGCCGGTGATGGTGAGCTTGGGGTTCAACCGTTCCTTGACCTTCTCGATGGTGTCGATGAGCAGTGCCACGCCGCGCAGCGAGAAGAACTCGCACTCCAGCGGGATCAGCACTCCGTCCGCGGCCGCGAGGGCGTTCACCGTGAGCAGGCCGAGCGAGGGCTGGCAGTCGACCAGCACGTAGTCGTAGTGGTCGATGACGGGACGAAGGGTGCGCACGAGCGTGTGCTCGCGGCCCACCTCGGAGACGAGCTGGATCTCGGCCGCCGACAGGTCGATGTTGCTCGGCAGCAGGTCCATGTCGTCGACCATGGTCTTGCGGATGACGTCGGGGACGGCGGTGTTGCCCTCCATGATGACGTTGTAGATCGTGGTTTCGAGCTGGTGGGGGTGCACGCCGAGGCCCACCGACAGCGCGCCCTGCGGGTCGAAGTCGACGAGCAGCACCCGTCTGCCGTACTCGGCCAGCGCCGCGCCCAGGTTGATGGTCGTCGTCGTCTTGCCGACGCCGCCCTTCTGGTTGCACACGGCGAGGATCTTCGCCGGGCCGTGGTGCAGCAGCGGCGGCGGATCCGGGATGTGGCGGCGGGTGCGACCGGTCGGGCCGACGCCGTCGAGCTGCTCGTGGGCGACGTCGTCCACCGGCGCGGCGTGCGGGGCCAGGTTCAGATCGGCACGGGGCGCGAAAACGTGCTCCGGTGTCGACATGGCTGGCGTTCCCTCATCTGGTCGTAGTCGTCTCTCCGGGCGCAGCCTAGGCCGCACCCGTGCGAGCGGCAACGCGCCTCGCCGGTCCGGCGGGAGCGGGAAAATGTCTCCGACCGGCGTGTCAACACCCGGGTCAGGCCGGAACGTCCGTTCGCGTGCGGCGCTCGGAGGCCGTCAGCACCACGTCGAGCAGGCCCGGGAAGAGGTGGTCCAGGTCATCGCGGCGCAAGGACACCCAGCGCTGGTTGCCCCGGCAGCGGGTCCGGGTGATGCCCGCCTCGCGCAGCACGCGCAGGTGCTGGGAGAGGGTCGACTTCGCCACGTCCACCTCGAAGGCCCCGCACAGCCTCTCCCCGCTCGACTGGATCTGGCGAACGACCGCGAGCCGTGTCGGGTCGCTCAGCGCGTGCAGCACAGCGGCTAGATCAATGGCCTGTGGGGACGGCTCGTCCAAGTTCGGCACCTGCCCACCGTACCCGTGCAAGCCTCATGTTCCAGTGGCCCGAGGGTGTGCAGTTGCGTAGACCTCCCTCAAAGTCGTAACGGTCACCAGTGTGTACACCTGAGTGGTCGTAACCGATGCGTGCCCGAGAAGTTCTTGCACCACCCGAACGTCCGCACCCCCTTCGAGCAGATGGGTGGCAAACGAATGCCGCAGCGTGTGAGGAGACACCGCCGCGGTGATCCCGGCGTCTTCCGCGGCGGTCTTCAGAACGGTCCACGCGCTCTGCCGGGAGAGCCGGCCGCCCCGCTTGTTCAAGAACAACGCCGGTGTCCCACGGCCTTTCGCCGCCAGTTCGGGGCGCGCCCGGACCAGGTACGCGTCCACCGCGGCCAATGCGGGCCGCCCTACGGGAACCAGCCGCTGCTTTCCCCCTTTTCCGTCCAGCAGAACGGTTCGCTCATCCGCGTCGATGTCGTCGACGTCGAGCCCGACGACCTCGGAGATGCGCGCGCCCGTCGAGTAGAGCAGCTCCAGCAGCGCCTTGTCCCGCGGGTTCGCGACGGTGTCGAGCAAAGTCAGAACATCATTGACGGGCAATGCTTTCGGCAACCTCTTCGGCGGCGACGGCGGGTGCACCGCACGTGCGACGTCGTTGGCCACCACGCCTTCGCGATGTGCGAACCGGTGCAGTCCCCGCACCGCGACCAGCGTCCGCGCCGCCGACGACGCGGCGAGCCCGCTTTCCCGCAGCGCGGCGAGGAACTCGCTCACCTGCGCCTCGGTCACCGCGCTCAAGTCCCCGACGCCGAGGGAGGCCAGGTGCTCGGTGTAGCGGCGCAGGTCGCGGGTGTACGAGTCGAGCGTGTTGCGGGCGGTGCCGCGTTCCACGGCGAGGTGGTCGAGGTAGGTCGCCACCAGCTCTTCGATCACGCCAGCCCTTCCGACAAGATCTCCCCCGGCACGTGCGCCGCTGTCCCCGGCCGGCCGGGGATCCTCGCCACAGCAGGGCCGGAACCCTTGTCCGCCAAGGCGATGACGTACGGCGGTGGCGCGGTCGGCACCCCGCCCGGCGTGGTCCCCACGCAGTAGAACACGGCCCCGCGACCGGGCGGCGACCGGTCCGCTCCGGTGGCCCGGTGCCCGTGGTCCTTGATCTCCTTTGGGACACCGACCGGCATCGTCGCAGCGTATTCCCGATATCCGCGTGCCGCATCGGATAACGTGCGCAGCCGTGTCAGAAGCATCCGGGCCGGAGCAACAGCGCATCGGCAACCAGCAGCGCGAAGAGGCGATCACCGCGCTCAACGACCACTTCGCGCTCGCGCGGCTCGACATCGGCGAGTACCAGGAGCGGGTGAACCGCGCGTCCGGCGCGCAGTCCTACCACGAGCTCGCGGAGCTGTTCCGGGACCTCCCGCAGCCGCACCCGCCGTTCCTGGCCCCGCCCTCGGTGCCGTTCGCCGCCGTGCCCCCGCCGCCGGGGTACCCGCCCCAGCACACCCAGCCGTACTACCCGCCGCCCACCGGCCCCCAGCCGCAGTACGCCCCGCCCCCGCCGCCAGGGATGGCACCGGGAGGCATGGGCTACGCGAACCCGGCCGCCCCGTACGGCTTCGACCCGGTCACCGGCGTGCCGCTGTCGGACAAGTCGAAGGTCGCCGCCGGCGTGCTGCAGCTGTTCCTGGGCAACCTGGGCATCGGCCGCTTCTACACCGGCCACACCGGCATGGCCGTCGCGCAGCTGCTGACCTGCGGTGGCTGCGGCATCTGGTCGCTGATCGACGGGATCATCATCCTGGTCAACGGCGGCACGGACGCCCAGGGCCGCAAGCTCAGGGACTAGCCGCCGCGGCGGGGGTGAGCCGACCCCGGCCGGGGCCGCGACGGACCACGGCGTGCTCCAGACCGGGCAAGCGCCGAGCCTAGATCCCCGCCAGGTTCCGGCCCACGCCCCACACGGCAGCTACGACGAGAACGGCGACACCGACCGACTTCGGCACGGATCGCCGTTCCCCGGTCCACCGGTCCTTCGTCCACCGTGCGAAGAGCCACACGGCGAGAGGGACGCCCAACGCGAGCAGCACCGCGTTGTAGTGGAATGCGCTGACAACGTCACCGTGCAGCAGCGCGTGCACCATGCGCGTAGCGCCGCACCCTGGGCAGTCCAGCCCGGTCAGCCAGTTGAACGGGCACTTCGGCAGCAGGTTGCCGGGCTTGTTCGGGTCGACGAACAACAGCAGCACCGCGCCCGCGCCACCGAGGGCCAAGACGCCGAGGGGCGCGCCCAGCCGCGTGACCGCACCCCTCATCGTCTTCACCGGTCCAACCTACTTCTTGCGCGCGATGAACCTGGTCGGCTTGTCGCGGAACGGTGCGTCGGCCGGCCGCGGCTCCACGCGTCCCTCGATCACCTCGCGGGCCGCGAGCAGCCCGGCGACCGAGGACGCGTTGACGATCTCGCCGGACAGCACCATCCGCACGGCCTCGGCGATGTCGAAGCGGTGGACCTCCAGGTCCGCCTCCTCCTCGCCCTGCACGTCGCGGTCGACCTCGGACAGCTCGCGCGCCAGGAACACGCGCACGACCTCGTCGGTGAAACCGGGCGACGCGGCGACGTCGACCAGCACGTGCCAGTGCTCGGCGGCGAGCCCGACCTCCTCGGCCAGCTCGCGGCGCGCGCCGACGACCGGCGGCTCGCCCTCGTGGTCGAGCAGGCCGGCCGGCAGCTCCCACAGGTGCCGGCCCAGCGCGTGCCGGTACTGGTGGACCAGCGTGACCCGGCCCTGCTCGTCGACCGCGACGACCGCGACCGCGCCGGTGTGCTCGACGATCTCGCGCTTGGCCGTGCCGCCACCGGGCATCTCGACCTCGTCGACCCGCAGCGCCAGGATCTTCCCGACGTGCACGTCCTCGCTGGAGACCGTGCGGAAGTCGTGCCTCGCCGCTCCTGAGGAGGTCACTGCGCCGCTCCCGCCGTCAGCGGGAGGCGGTCGGCCACCCGGTAGTCGATCGCGGCCTTCACGAACGCCGCGAACAGCGGGTGCGGCTTCGTGGGACGGGACTTGAGCTCCGGGTGCGCCTGCGTGGCGACGTAGAAGGGGTGCACGTCGGCCGGCAGCTCGACGAACTCGACCAGGCGGCCGTCCGGCGAGAGACCGGAGAACACCAGGCCCGCGTCGGCGAGCTTGCCGCGGTAGGCGTTGTTGACCTCGTAGCGGTGCCGGTGCCGCTCGGAGACCTCGGTGGTGCCGTAGGCCTTCGCGACCTGCGAGCCGGACGTGAGCTTCGCGATGTACGCGCCGAGGCGCATCGTGCCGCCCATGTCGCGCTGGCCGGAGACGACGTCCTCCTGGTCCGCCATCGTCGAGATGACCGGCGAACCGCCCTCCTCGAACTCGCTCGAGTTCGCGTCCTCGATGCCCGCGAGGTTGCGCGCCGCCTCGATCACCATGCACTGCAGGCCGAGGCACAGGCCCAGCGTCGGCACACCGCGCGTGCGGGAGTACTTCAGCGCGCCGATCTTGCCCTCGATGCCGCGCACGCCGAACCCGCCGGGGATCAGCACCGCGTCCATGCCCGACAGCGCGCGAGCGGCGCCCTCCGGCGTCTTGCACTCGTCGGACGGCACCCACTTGATCTCGACCTTGGCGTGGTGCGCGAACCCGCCCGCCCGCAGCGCCTCGGTGACCGAGAGGTAGGCGTCCGGCAGGTCGACGTACTTGCCGACGAGCGCGATCTTCACCGTCTCCGCCGGGTTGTGCACGCGCTCCAGCAGGTCGCCCCACACCGTCCAGTCGACGTCGCGGAACGGCAGGTCGAGGCGGCGCACGACGTAGGCGTCGAGGCCCTCGGCGTGCAGCACCTTCGGGATGTCGTAGATCGACGGCGCGTCCACGGCCGCGACGACGGCGTCGGTGTCGACGTCGCACATCAGGCCGATCTTGCGCTTCAACGAGTCGGGGATCTCGCGGTCCGCGCGGCACACGATCGCGTCGGGCTGGATGCCGATGTTGCGCAGCGCGGCGACGGAGTGCTGCGTGGGCTTGGTCTTCAGCTCGCCGGACGGCGCCAGGTACGGCACCAGGCTGACGTGCAGGAAGAAGACGTTGTCGCGGCCGACGTCGTGGCGCACCTGCCGGCACGCCTCCAGGAACGGCAGCGACTCGATGTCGCCGACGGTGCCGCCGACCTCGGTGATGACCACGTCGGGCTTGACGCCGTCGGCGTCCGGCTCGGCCATCGCGCGGATGCGGCGCTTGATCTCGTCGGTGATGTGCGGGATGACCTGGACCGTGTCGCCCAGGTACTCGCCGCGCCGCTCCTTGGCGATCACCTCGGAGTACACCTGGCCGGTGGTGACGTTCGCGTCACCGCTCAGGTCCCGCGCGAGGAACCGCTCGTAGTGGCCGATGTCGAGGTCCGTCTCCGCGCCGTCGTCGGTCACGAAGACCTCGCCGTGCTGGAACGGGTTCATCGTGCCGGGGTCCACGTTGAGGTACGGGTCGAGCTTCTGCATCGTCACCCGGAGGCCGCGCGAGGTGAGCAACTGGCCGAGGCTCGAGGCGGTGAGCCCCTTGCCCAGGGAGGACGCGACGCCTCCCGTGACGAAGACGTGCTTGGTCGTACGTGCCTGCTGCACCAACGGGGCTCCCGTGAAGATCGTGGGGGAAAGTCCCCCGTCCACGGGCCCTAACGCTAACACGCCGCCGGTCACTCAGCGCACCACGACCCGGCAGATCACATCACCCGATCGGCCCAGTGGGGGGTTTTCCCGAACTCCCCCCGGCACGGGCCGGGATCAGGAATCGTTGTCACGTGACCTTCGACGTGCCAGGGGACGCCGCAAGAGCCGTGCACGACCGCTCCGCCGCGTGGCGGTTCATCGAGGGATTCGCGGCCGCGTGGGCGGAACCGCTGGAGCCGCAGGACGGCTGGACCCGCCGCGAGCTCGCCGAGGCCGAGGACCGGCTCGGCGTGCGCGTGCCGGAGGCGCTCAAGGAGGCGCTGTCGCTGTTCGGCAAGCGCCCCGACCTGACCAGCAACCAGGACCGCCTGCTCACCCCCGCCGAGCTGCGGCTCGACCGCGACGCGGGCGGCAGGGAGGTCCTGGTCTTCCGCGACGAGAACCAGTGGGTCGCGAGCTGGGGCTCGACGACAGCGGACGACGACCCCGAGGTGCTCGTCAAGCACGACCTCGTGGACAAGTCGCGGGAGCGCTGGGACCCGTGGCTGCCCCGGCTTTCCCTGGCGTGCGTGGAGATGGTGCTCTCCGAGGCGTTGTTCCGCGACGGCGCCGAGACAGCGGACAGGGAGATGTCCGAGGCGGACACCTCCCTGTTGCGCGAGCACTTCGCCGCACTGCCGCTGCACAGCCCCGGCACCCGCTGGTTCGCGGGCCACGACGTGATCGTCCGCGAGGACGACGGCCAGTGGCTGTGGGCCCGCGCCCGGACGCCGGAAGCGTTGGAGCTGCTGGTCAAGCAGCTCCCCGGCGGCTGGGCGACCGAGTACTAGGGGCGTGCCCGCGGGCCGGGTCGCGCCACTAGCTCGCGGTTCCCGGCGAGGACGCCTCGGCGTTGCCCGCGACGCCGTACCGGCCCGAGCGCCCCTCCAGCTGTTCGCGCAGCGCCATCACCACGACGACCTGACCGGCCGGGGTGTCGGAGTTGTCCACGGTGGACAGGACCGACGTCGCGGCGGTGTCCGCGCGGACCACGCCGAGCGCGCCGGTGCCGTTCGCCGACCCGTCCGCCCCGGCCAGCACGACACCCGCGCCGGTCCGGTCGAGCTGGGTCGCGAAGCGCGCGAGGGTCGAGGCGCGGTCGGCGGCCGAGTCGCCGAGCGCGGCGCCCCCGGTCAGCACGACCGCGAGCTGCGCGGGCTTCACGCCCGCGCTCGCCTTCACGAACCCGGCGTTGGAGAGCCCGGAGAGCGCGGCGGCCGCCTCGTCCGGCGTGGCCTGCGGCTGGTTGTTGGTGGGGTTGAGCAGCAGCAACGTGCCGAACAGGCCGCCCGCGCGCGTTCCGGGGTCACCGGCCGTGGGAAGCTGCGAACCGGCGGGCTGCAACCGTGCCACGAGGTCGCGAAGCTGGTCGCCGCGGGACGGGTCGGCGAACGCGTCGGTGAGCTGGACCTCGCCGGTGACGGTGGCGCCCGCGGCCTTCAGCAGCCCGGACAGCGCGTCGCGGTCCGACGGGCGGGCGTCCGCGGTCGTCACCAGGACGACGGTCCGCTCGGTGAGCCGGTCCTTCACCGCGAGCGGGCCGACGGACTCGGCGAACTCGTCGGCCTCGGTCAGCTTGGCGTTCAACGCGTTGCGGTCGTTCTGCAGCTCGTTCACCTGCTGCGCCAACGAGTTCTTCTCGTCGCTCAGCCCCGACAGCAGCCGTCCGCTGATCGCGGTCGACCCCAGCACGACCCCCACCGCGAGCGCGAGGAACACCGAGGTGATCGAAACTATGTGGTATCGCAGCGTGATCACGAGAAGATCCCCTTGAACCAGTTGACGACGGATTGCCAGCCGTCGACGACGATGTCGACGTAGACGTGACCGACGCCGGACATCGTGAGCGCCGCCGCCATGGCGGCGATCGCGGCGGCCACCAGCGCGACGATCACGCCCAGCGAGACCCGGCTGCGGTGCAAGGTCGCGACGGCCTCCCCGTCGACGAGCAAGCTGCCGAGCTTCAGCCGGGTGAGGAACGTGGAGGGGTTGGAACCGGAGTGGCCGCGGTCGAGGAACTCGCGCAGCGTCGCCCGCAGGCCGACCGTGACGATCAGCGACGCCCCGTGCGCCTCGGCGAGCAGCAGTGCGAGGTCCTCGGCGTTGCCGGAGGCGGGGAACGTCACCGCGCCGATGCCGAGGTCCTGGATCCGCTGCAGGCCGGGCGCGTGGCCGTCGGTCTGCGCGGGCACGACCACCTCGGTGGCGGCGCGCAGTGACGCGGTGCCGATGCCGTCGGGGTCGCCGACGATGATGTCCGGCTTGAGCCCGGCGTCGTGCAGCGTGTCCGCGCCGGTGTCGACGCCGATCAGCACCGGCCGGTACTCGCGGATGTACTTGCGGAGCTTGCGGAGCTGCTCGGCGTGCGACGGGCCGCCGGCGACGACCAGCACCTGCCGGTCGCGCATCGGCACGTAGACCTCGGGCACGCCGACACCGTCGAGCACGAGCGCGCGTTCGCGGCGCAGGAACTCGATGGTGTTGGCGGAGAACGCCTCCAGCTGAGCGGACATGCCCGCCTTCGCCTCGATCATCGCGTCGGCGACGCTCTCGGCGTTCTGCTCGACCCCCTGGGCGAGCTCGCGCTCCCCGGCGTACACGACCCCCTCGTGCAGCCGGATCCTGGTGCCTTCCTTGATCTCGCGCAGCGCGACGGCGCCGACGTTGTCGATCAGCGGGATGCCCGCCTCGACCAGCAGTTCCGGACCGAGGTTGGGATAGCGCCCGGAGATCGACGGCGAGGCGTTCACGACGCCCACCACCTCGGCGGCGACGAGCGCTTCCGCCGTGCGCCGGTCCAGGTCGACGAGGTCGAACACGGCGACGTCACCGGGACTGACGCGCCGCACCAGGTCGCTCGCGCGCCGATCAACCCGCGCGACACCCGTGACACCGGGAAGTTCGTGGTTGGTACGGCTCAGCAGCCCGGAAAGCTTCATGCGCCCGATAGTGGCTCACGGTGCGCATGTGAACGGTGAGGCACGCCGGGCGTTTCACGGTGGTCAGTCGTCGGGGTGAACCACCACGGCGCCGAACGCGAGGACCGTCGCCGCCATCAGCACCCAGGTCCCGGTGCCGAAGCCCGCCTCAAGGCCGGGATCGATCGCGATGTTGCCCTCTTCGTGGAAACCGATGGCGTTCAGCAGGTACACGAACAACATGCCGGTGACGCCGGCGAGCGCCGCCGCCGCGGCGAAAGCGGTTCTGCGCCACCGGATGCCCGCGAGGAGCGCGATCGCCGCCGCTGCGACCGGGACGCCGAACAGCGGGCCGTGCCGATCTTTCGTGCCACCGAAGTGCGTGGCCCAGCCCGTGGTGACGTAGGCGGTCTGCGGCTGGTCCGGTGCGAGCCGGATCAGCAGTTCCGAGAGCGGCAGGAACGTCGCGGTGACCGCCGCCGCGGCCGCTGCCGCCAGGAGCACCGCGCTGACGATCTTCACGCCGCCTCCCGCTGGACGGCGACGGCACCGGCGAACGCGGTCAGCGTTCCCAGCGCGAGGAACACCAGCCCGAAGCCGATCGCGAAGTCGCCCTGCTGCTCGACCGCGTGGCCGCGCTCGGAGACCAGCAGCGCCGCGATCACGCCGACGGCACCGAGCTGGGCCGCGGCCCCCGCCAGCGCGGCCCTGCCGACCCAGATGCCCGCCGTGAGGAGCGCGGCCGTGACCGCGATCGGCAGGCCGTACCAGGGCGACAGGTCACCGGCGGGCCAGTCGCCGGGCTTGTTGACGACCTCCGTGCCCCAGGCCCTGACCACGACCTCCACATCGCCGGGGTAGGCGGTCGAGTACCAGGGCAGCACCATGGCCGTCGCGGTCAGCACGACCCCGGCCGCGATCAGCGCGACCGCCGTGGCCCGGCCGATCACCGCGCCTCCCGCTCGTCCGGGATGGCGATTCCGAACGGCGGCGTGTCGTCGTCCGCGCCGAGCTGGTGCACGACAACCTCTTCTCGTGGTTGCACGGATTGTGGGCCGCGCTGCGCGAGCGCGGCGCCGGCCAAGGCGATGATCGCCGCCGCGACCAGGAGGTGCATACCGCTGAGGTAGTTCAGCTCGTACGTCAGCCCGGAGTCCGGCGGTAGCTGCTGCACCAGGTCCTCCAGCCGCCAGACCTGGCTGAGGTAGGAGAACACGACACCGGCCAGCGCGCCCGCCCCGCCCACGGCCAGCGGACGCCCGGCGACCGCGGTGCGCTCGCGCGTCATCAGCACCACCGCGGCGACCACGACCAGGGCGCTGATCACCACCGGCCAGCCGGCCGCGTACTGCGCGGGCTGCGCCGCGGGACCGTCGGAGGGATCGGACGTGGTGGTCCACAACGTGCTGGAGATCGTCACCTCCGGCCCGTACCCCCGGTAGACGGTGCTGTAGGTCGTGCGGAAGCCGGCGACGACCGCCAGTCCCGCTCCCAGCACCAGCAGCACCGGTGCGATCTTGCGGCGGTCAGCCATCCTTCGGCTCCACGACTACCGGGTACCCGTATGGAGGCGTGTCGGTGTCGTCCGGCTCGTCGTCGAGCTGGTGGATCACCACACCGTCCGCGGTCTGCCCGGTCCGTGCCGGCTTCGGCAGCTCCTGGTGCAGCACCGCCGACACCACGGCCACCCCGGCCGCCACGACGAGCAAGGTGATCCCGTCCCCCTGCTCGACCGCCACGGTCACCGGTGAGTCGATCTCCTGCAGCTTCGTCACCGTCGACCGCACGGACCCGACCGCGGACCAGGCCACCCCCGCCAGCAACCCGGCGCCGAGCAACGACCCCACCCTCATCGCCGGAACCCGGAACGCCAGCACCGCCGACAACGCCATCACCAGCGCCGCGCCGACGGCGGGCTCCCCGAACTCGATCGGCACGAGCATCAACGCCCCGCGGAAGTCGTCCCGTTCGACCGCCCACGACGTGGCCTCGAACCGCAGGACCCGGCCACCCACCGTGACCTGGACCGCGTAGGCGTTCAGGAACGACGCCGCCACCGCCAGCCCGGCCGCGACGAACACCAGCACCGCCCCGAACACCCGGCGCGTGGTCACGACTATGGTCCACCTTCCACCGCACCACCGTGTGCGTCCGCTGACCGATGACCGGTCACGTTCCCCATCATGCCGAATCCCGTCGGGATCAGCGGTGTGGGGCGAGGCGGGATCAACAGCCTGCGGCCGCGACACGAAAGCGATCCGGCCAAGCGCACCCGCGCACGAGAAACCTCACCGCGGCAAGCACGAACCCGGTACGTCAGGCCTTCTTCCTACGCCGCCGCACGACCGGCGGACACCCTCGGCCGGCTCCCATCCACAGCAAGCCAGCCCCTCCCCTACAACACCAAGGGCGATCCGCGGCACAGACCCGGCGCGTCAGGCCTTCTTCTTGCGCCGCCGCACCACCGGCGCCGACGACTTGTCCGCCTTGGCCGCCGCCAGCAGTTCCTCGGCGTGCGCGCGCCCGGTGTCCGTCGAGTCCATGCCGGCCAGCATGCGGGCCAGCTCGACGACGCGCTGCGTCTCGTCGAGCTTGCGCACCGCGGACCGCGTGAACGTGCCGTCGGCCGACTTGTCCACCACGAGGTGCCGGTCGGCGAACGCCGCCACCTGCGGCAGGTGCGTCACCACGATGACCTGGTGCGAGCGGGCCAGGCGCGCGAGCCTGCGGCCCACCTCGACCGCGGCGCGGCCACCGACGCCGGCGTCCACCTCGTCGAAGACCAGGGTCGGGACCGGGTCCGAGTGCGACAGCACGACCTCGAGCGCGAGCATCACGCGCGAGAGCTCGCCGCCCGACGCGCCCTTGTGCACCGGCAGGGCCGGGGCACCGGGGTGCGAGATCAGGCGCAGCTCCACGTCGTCGACGCCCGACGAGCCCGCGTGCAGGATCGAGCGGCCCACCGTCAACGCCTGCGGGTCGCCCGACTCGGCGTGGCGGGGGCGCACGGCCAGCTCGACCGAGGCGTGCGGCATCGCGAGGCCGTCGAGCTCCTCGGTGACGGCCTTGCCCAGTTCGAGGGCGGCCTCGACGCGCGCGGCGGTGACCTGCTCGGCCAGGGCGGCGAGTTCGACGGCCAGTTCGTCGCGGCGGGTGGCCAGGGCCGTCAGTGCCTCTTCCGAGGTATCGAGGCCGTCGAGGCGCGCGCGGGCGTCGGCGGCCCACGCGATCACGCCGTCGACGTCCGCGGCGTACTTGCGGGTCAGCGCCTTCAGCTCGGCCTGGCGCTGCAGGACCTGTTCCAGGCGGCCGGGGTCGGCTTCCAGGTGGTCGAGGTAGGCGGAGATCTCGGCGCCGACGTCGGCCAGCAGCGTCGCCGCCTCGACCAGGCGCGGTTCGAGGTCGCGCAGCTTCGGGTCCTCGGACGTGGACAGGCGGCGCGCGGCTTCGGAGATCAGCCCCAGGGCGCCGGGGTTGTCCGGGTCGCCTTCCAGCGAGCCCGACACCGCGTACTGCGCGCCCTGGGCCGCCTCGCGGAGCTGGTCGGCGTCGGCCAGCCGGCGTGCTTCGTCGTGCAGCTCGGCGTCCTCGCCCTGCACCGGGGCGACGGCGTCGATCTCCGCCAGGCCGTGCCGCAGCAGGTCGGCTTCGCGCGCCAGCTCGCGGGAGCGCTCGGTGCGCTCGCGCAGCTCGGCGGAGACGCGCAGCCACTCCTCGCGGATGCGCTGGTACTCGCGCAACGGCTCGGCCACGTCGTCGCCCGCGAAGCGGTCCAGCACGCCGCGCTGCTCCGTGGGGCGCATGAGGCGTAGCTGGTCGTTCTGGCCGTGGACGGCGATGAGCTGCTCCGCCAGTTCGGACAGCACGCCGACCGGCACCGACCGGCCGCCGACGTGGGCGCGGGACCGGCCGTCGGCGCCGACGGTGCGGATCGCGATCAGCGACCCGTCCTCGTCGGCCTCGCCGCCGACCTCCTCCGCCACCTTCGCGGCGGGGCTGCCCGCCGGGGCCTGGAAGCGGCCTTCGACCACCGCCTTGTCGGCGCCGGTGCGCACGCGGGACGCCTCCGCCCGGCCACCGCCGAGCAGGTGCAACCCGGTCACGACCATGGTCTTGCCCGCGCCGGTCTCACCCGTCACGACGGTGAACCCGGGGTCTAGTTCAAGGGTGGCCTCGTCGATCACGCCAAGGCCATTGATGCGCATCTCGGCCAGCACAGGGCGAACCTTACTTGTCGAGTCCGACATTTCCTCGCGGGCACCATAACGAGCGAGTGCCGACGCACCGAGCGGCGCGGTCAGCCTGCCGATGGCCCTCGCCATCCCTTCACCGGCAGGTCGAACTTCTCGACCAGCCGGTCGGTGAACGGAGCCTGGCGCAGCCGCACGACCTTGAGCGGCACCGCGCCCTCCACGATCTCGATCCGCGCGCCCGCGGGCAGCTCGAACGTGCGCCGCCCGTCCGCCGACAGCGCGGCGGGGTGCCCGGTCGACTCGATCTCGAACGCGACGTGCGACTTGGGCGAGACGACCAGCGGGCGGGCGAACAGCGCGTGCGCGTTGCTCGGCACCACCAGGATCGCCTGGACGTCCGGCCACACGACCGGTCCGCCCGCCGAGAACGCGTACGCCGTCGAACCCGTCGGCGTCGCGCACAGCACGCCGTCGCAGCCGAACGCCGACACCGGCCGTCCGTCGACCTCGACGACGACCTCGAGGATGCGTTCGCGGATCAGCTTCTCGACGCTGACCTCGTTGAGCGCCCACGTCTCCACGACGACCTCGCCGTCGACCTTCGCGACGAGGTCGAGCGTCATGCGCTCTTCGACGAAGTAGTCGCGCTCCAGCACGTGGCCGACGGCCTCGTGCAGCGCGTCCCCGTCGGCTTCCGCGAGGAACCCGACCCGGCCCAGGTTGACGCCGAGCACCGGCACCCGCGCCGGGCGGGCGAGCTCGGCGCCGCGCAGCAGCGTGCCGTCACCGCCCAGCACCAGGACGAGCTCGGTGCCCTCGGCCGCGTGGTCGTCGGCGGGCACGACCTTGGTGCAGCACGACGGGCCGAGGTCACGCGCCTCGTCGTCGAGCACCCTCGTCGTGACGCCTCCGACCGCGAGCCGGCCGGCCACCTGTCGGGCGAGATCGATGTTGCTCTGGTGGCCCGTGTGGACGACCAGCAGGACTTCCCTCATTGGGGCCCTTCTTCGACGGCGGTGCGCACCATCTCCGCGGGGTCGACCGGGTCGCCCTTGCGGAGCCAGAGGAAGTACTCGACGTTGCCGGACGGGCCGGGCAGCGGGCTCGCGACGACACCGTTCGTCGCGAGGCCGAGCTGTCCGGCGGCCCTGGTCACCTCGAGGACGGCTGCGGCGCGCAGCTCCGGGTCGCGCACGACGCCACCGGAGCCGAGGCGTTCCTTGCCGACCTCGAACTGGGGCTTGACCATCGGCAGCAGGTCGCCCTCCTCGTCGAGGCACGCGGCCAGTGCGGGGAGCACAAGCCTCAACGAGATGAACGAAAGATCGGCCACCACGAGTTCAACTTCGCCGCCGATGTCCTCGGGCGTGAGGGTGCGGACGTTGGTTTTGTCCTTCACCACGACCCGGTCGTCGGTCTGCAGCTTCCAGTCGAGCAGGCCCCGGCCGACGTCGGCCGCGACGACCTGCCGTGCGCCGCCCCGCAGCAGCACGTCGGTGAAACCGCCAGTGGATGCGCCGGCGTCGAGACAACGCTTGCCGGTGGGGTCGATCTTGAACGCGTCGAGCGCGCCGATCAGCTTGTGCGCGCCCCGGGACGCCCAGTTCGGGTCGTTGCCGAGGTCCTTCACGACGACCGCGTCGGAGGTCTCCACGGCGGTCGCGGGCTTGGTCGCGACGGTGCCGCGCACCGTGACGCGGCCGTCCGCGACGAGTTGGCTGGCGTGCTCACGGGACCTGGCGAGCCCCCTGCGCACGAGTTCGGCGTCGAGCCGCACCCTGCGAGGCACTGTGCATCACACCTTGTCGATGCTCGACAGTGCTTCGGTGAGCGTGGCGTGCACGGCGTCGAACCGCGCCACGTGCTCGGCGAGGGGGACGTTCTCGAGCCCGTCGAGCCTCTCCAGCGCGCCGTCGATGGCGTCGGCCGGGTTGGGCGGCGGTCCGGGCAGGGGGTAGTTCACAGACCTACGGTAGCCGATGGAGCACTGACAGGTCCGCGCCGACATACGTGGGCTTCTGCTCATCCGGAAGCGCTTGCGCCTCTTGCTCCGTCGACACGCCCGTGAGCACGAGCAGCGAGTCCATGCCCGCGTTGACCGCGCCCAGGACGTCGGTGTCGAGCCGGTCACCGACGACCAGCGGGCGGTGCGCGCCGAGGTCCTTCGCCGCCTGCTGCAACAGCGGGGTGGCGGGCTTGCCGGCGACGAGCGGCTCCTGGTCGGTGGCCGTCCTGAGCGCCGCGACGAGGGAGCCGTTGCCGGGCAGCAGCCCGCGCTCGGTGGGCAGGGTGGCGTCGACGTTGCACGCCACCCACAGCGCACCGGAGCGGATGGCCACCGCGGCCTCGGCCAGCTCGCGCCAGCCGAGGTCCATGCTGAGGCCCTGCAGGACCGCCACCGCGCCCTCGGCGGTGTCGGTCGGGATGAGACCGCGCTTGAACACCTCGGCCTCCAGGGCCTCGGTGCCGAGCACGAGCACGGTGGAGCGCTTCGGCAGGCGTTCGGCCAGCATGGCCGCGCCCGCCTGGGAGGAGGTGCTCACCTCGTCGACGCTCGTGGAGAACCCGAGCTCGACGAGGTGGTCGGCGACCTCCTGCGGTGAGCGGGAGGCGTTGTTGGTGACGTAGCGGATCCCGAGACCCTTGTCCCTCGCCCGCGCGATGGCTTCGGCGGCTCCGGGCACGGCCTCTTTTCCGCGGTAGACGGTGCCGTCGAGATCGATCAGCAAAGCGTCGTACCGGTCGACCAACGTCTCGCTCACTGCTGCGCGGTCTCCTCGTGGGTCAGCTCGAACGCGCGCTCGGCGGCGTCCGTCTCCCCGTCGTCGTCAGCCTCGGCGGCGTTGAGGAACCACTTGACCGCTTCCTCGGTGCGACCGGCCGCGGCCAGGTTGTCGGCGTAAGCGTAGAAGAGCCGCGCCGAGTAGGGGGTGCGCTGCCCGGGATCGAGGTCCGGCCCCTGCAGCGCCACGACGGCCGCGTCGAGCTGGCCCATGTCGCGCCGAGCGGCGGCCGCGACGATCCGCAGCTCGATCTCGTCCTCCTGGCTGAGCTCCTTGGCCGCCGGGTCCTTGGCGAGGTCGATGGCCCGCTCCGGACGCCCGAGCGCCCGCTCGCAGTCGGCCATGATCGCGAGGTGGCCGGGACCGGTCATCATCCGGCGCGCGGCGCGCAGCTCGCTCAGCGCCTCCGCCCACTCGTCGGCGAAGTACGCGGTGAGACCCGCCGCTTCCCGCACGACACCGACCCGCGCGGCCTTGCTGCGCGCGTACCGGGCGTGCTCGAGCGCGAGCTCCGGCTCCTCGTCGATCAGCAGCCCGGCCGCGGCCAGGTGCCGTCCGATGATCTCCGCGAGCCCCTTGGGCAGGCTGCGCAGCTCGGCCCGGATCTCCGGGTCGAGCAGCGAGAGGTCGGCCTCCTCCGGCAGCTCGGGACGTCCGCCGCGAGGCGCGGGGGCGTCGTCGCGCGAAGCCTGGTCGGCGTTCTCGCCGGCCTGGCGGTCGTCGCCCGCACCGGAGCCGGCGCCGGCCGCGCGAACGTCACGCTCGTCGTCAGCGTCGCGGTCGTCGGCGATGTCGCCGGCGCTCTTGTCGCTGTCGGCGCTGCTGTCGACGTCGTCGCGGACGTCCGAGTCGCCGGACGTGCCGCCGATGTCGCCACGCTCGCCGGCCGGGGCGTCGCTCTCGGAGGTGGTCTGCTCGCGGCTCGCGGCGGCACGGGTGGCCGCGGCACCGTCGCCCAGGCGGTAGCCCGCGCGCTCACCGCTCGGGGCCGTTTCGGCCTTCACGTCAGAGGCGCGCTCGGCACCCGCCGTGTCCTGACCGGTGGTCTCGACATCGGTGCTGTCGGAGCTGTTGTTCGGGCTGATGTTGTTCGGGCTGATGTCGTTCGGGCTGATGTCGTCCGGGCCGGTGGTCTCCTGCTCGGTGCGACGCTCCTGGAACCGCGCCGCACGCTCACGGCTGCGCTCATCACGACGATCATCGCGCTGAGGGCCGGACCGCTCGTCGTTGCGCTGGCTGCCGCGGTTGTCGCGGTCGTCGCGCTGGTAGGCGGGACGCGAGTCACGACGGTCGCCGCGGTAGCCACCCCGGTCACCGGAGTCGTCCCTGCGGAAGCCGCCGCGGTCACCCGAGCTGGAACGGTCGCCGCGGTAACCACCGCGGTCACCCGACTCGCTCTTGCGGTAGCCACCCCGGTCGCTCGACCCCTGGCCGCGGTAACCACCGCGATCACCGGAGCCTGCGCCGCGGTAACCGCCGCGGTCGCTCGAACCGGTGCCCCGGTAGCCGCCACGGTCGCCGGAGTCGCTCTTGCGGTAGCCACCGCGATCGTCCGAACGGTCACCGCGGTAACCACCGCGGTCGCTCGACTCGCTCTTGCGGTAACCGCCGCGGTCGGACGAACCCGAGCGGTCACCGCGGTAGCCACCACGATCGCCGCGGTCGCTGGAACCGGCACCCCGGTAGCCGCCGCGGTCACCCGAGCTGGAACGGTCGCCGCGGTAACCACCACGGTCGCCGGAGTCGTCCTTGCGGAAGCCGGGGCGGTCGCCACCGCGGTCGGAGCGGTAGCCGCCGGAGGTCTCGCTGCGCTGGTAGCCACCGCGGTCGCGGTCACCGGAGCGGAACCCGCCGCGGTCACCCGAGCCACCGGAGTCGCTCTTGCGGTAGCCGCCGCGGTCGGACGAACCCGAGCGGTCCCCGCGGTAACCACCGCGGTCGCCCGACTCGTCCCTGCGGAAGCCGCCACGGTCACCCGAGCTGGAACGGTCGCCGCGGTAACCACCACGGTCGCCGGAGTCGCTCTTGCGGTAGCCACCGCGATCGTCCGAACGGTCACCGCGGTAACCGCCACGATCGCTCGACTCGCTCTTGCGGTAACCACCGCGGTCGGACGAACCCGAGCGGTCCCCGCGGTAACCACCGCGGTCGCCCGACTCGTCCTTGCGGTAGGCAGGGCGGTCGCTGCGGAAGCCGCTGCGCTCACCGGAACCACTACCACCGCGGTAGCCCCCACGGTCACCCGAGCCACCGCTGCGGTCGCTCGAGCCCTGGCCGCGCTGGTAGCCACCGCGGTCGCCCGAGCTGGACCGGTCGCCGCGGTAGCCACCGCGATCGCCGGAGTCATCCTTGCGGTAGCCGGCGCGGTCGTCTCGACGGCCGCCGCTGTTGGTGCGGTCGCCGGAGCCTTCACCACGCTGGGGGTTGTTGCGGTTGTTGCTGAACTTGCGATCGCCTGTCGAACGGCCACCGTCGGAATGGCGCGGTCGGTCTCCCTGGCCACGCTGACGGTCGCCGGGACGATCCCCGAACCTGGACACCAAATCCTCCTATGGACATGCTGAAAGGGGCTTGCGAGCGAGCACCGTTGTTGTGCCCCGCATCACAAGCCCCTTCAGGGAAGTAAAGTTCGGCGGCGACCTACTCTCCCACACCGTAACCAGTGCAGTACCATCGGCGCAGAAGGGCTTAACTACCGGGTTCGGAATGGGACCGGGTGTTTCCCCAACGCTATAACCACCGAAACACTATGGAATTCACAACCCAAACCCCGAACCGCCACAGCGGCAGGGCTCGATCGGTTCTGGTTGTTCTTCCAGAACCGCACAGTGGATGCGTAGCGTCTTCGTAACAAGTCCTCGGCCTATTAGTACCAGTCAGCTCCAACCGTTACCGGTCTTCCACCTCCGGCCTATCAACCCAGTGGTCTAGCTGGGGGCCTTAACTCACGAAGAGTGGGATACCTCAT
>NZ_FOFR01000027.1 GCF_900110955.1 Lentzea xinjiangensis | reverse complement strand
AGCATGATCATCTGGTTCGGTCTGCCCGCCACACGACCCGCTCGCCCCCTGTGTGCGCACGCGGACGACGGCGGGCACCGGCCGCGTGCTGATGGGCACGCACGATGCTCGAGTCGACCGACACCTCCCGGTCCAGCTCGTCGATCGCCTCCGCGATCACCCGCACCTTCGACACCAGCATGGTCAGGGTGCCGTTGCGTGACCAGCGCCAGAACCGGTTGTAGACCGTCTTCCACGGCCCGTACCGCTCCGGCAGATCACGCCACGACACCCCGGTCTTCGCTTTGAACAACATCCCGTTGATCACACGCCGGTCATCCACCCGCGGACGACCCTTCGCACCCGACACCGGCAACAACGGCTGCAACGCCTGCCACTGCTCATCAGTCAGCTCATGCCTGCGCACCACGACACAAGATCAAAGCATGTCAGAGCAACCAGCTTTGAGGACGGGCCCTAGGGCCCGTCCTCAAAGCCAGAGGGTGAGGGTGGCCAGGTCGATCATGGCTTGGTAGGACAAGGCGGTCTTGTCGTAGCGGGTGGCGAGCGCACGGAACCTGTCCGCGATCACCCGCACCGGCCGCGTCGCGGGCCGTCCCGGTCGTGCCGGCCGACGATCAGCGAGCTGCTCAGGGGTGCCGCGCAGTCCAGGGCGGAAGCGGCTGCCGATCGACAGGTTGTACGGGTGTGGTTCTGGCTGCTCGGTGGTACTTCGGCTCCCTAGCTGAATGGTTCTGATCGCTCGGAAGGGTGAAGCCGCGGATCTTCCGGGTCCGTCCGGGTAGACAAGGTGCGTCAGGGGAGTGCAGTCGAAAACAAGGGAGTCGCGATGCGACGGACGATGATGACGGTTCCGGCGGCGGTCTCGCTGGCGGTCGGCGCGGTGGTGGGCGTCGCCGGCCCGGCGATGGCGCAGCCGGATCCCGAGCCGGCGGAGATCTCGGTGGTGCAGTGCCTGATCGGTGGGGGTCTCCCGCTACCCATCTCGGAGAGCACCCCGGACGAGCTGATCTGCCTGGGCGGTTACTACAACGGCCGGCCGGTGACGAAGCCGCAGCAGCCTGGGAACTGAGGTCGACGCGGCCGCCCGGCACCAATCTCGACCAACGAGTTGCGGGCTCGACCGCAACCGTTGATCCCGTTAGGCGACATGCCCGTTTGTTCTGCCAGGAACTTCAAGATCGGTGGATGTCCGAGCACCGTCACCGTCCGCTGTGGGCGGGACGCGTGGCCGCGCTGCTGGGCATCGCGCTCGTCGCGCTCACCCTGCGCCAAGTGGTTGCGGCGGTGTCGCCGATCCTCGGCGAGATCCGGGTGGACATCCCGATGTCGAACATCGGCGTCGGGCTGCTCGGCACGTTGCCACCGATCCTGCTCGCCGCGTTCGGGTTCATCGCGCCGTACGTTGCCCGCGGCATCGGCCTCGACGGCGGCATCGTGCTCGCGCTGCTGCTCCTGTGGGAGTAGCTCCTCGCCGCGTCCTAGACGTCGTTGGCCGCGATGTAGCCGAACGTCATGGCCCGGTCCGATCGTCGACCCGGCTCCCGCGTAGCTCCGCCCCATCACCGCGGCGCTGACGTTGCCGGCCGCGTACAACCCGGGGACCACCGTCCCGTCCGGCCGCAGCACCCTGGCTCGCGCGTCGGTGACCAGCCCGCCCTTCGTCCCCAGGTCGCCGGGCACGATCTTGAAGGCGTAGAACGGTGGCGCCCACAACGGCGCGAGACACGAGTTCGGGATCACCGCCGGATCCGTGTAGTAGTGGTCGTAGGCGGAGTCACCCCGCCGGAAGTCCGTGTCCCTGCCCGTGAGCGCCTGGTGGTTGAACCGGCTCACGGTCGCCTGCAAGGCGGCGCCGGGAACACCGATGTCCGACGCCAGCCCGTCGAGCGACCAGTTCCGCACGACCGCGCCCGACCGGTACCAGTCCTCCGGCAGCGGTAACGCCGGCGCGACATCGGCGAACAGGTACCTGTTGCGGTAGTTCTGGTCCACGACGAGCCACGCCGGGATGCACGGCCGCGTCGGGTTCCTGTCGTACATGACGTGCACGACGTCGCTGTAGGGCGCCGCCTCGTTGACGAAGCGCCGGCCCGCCGCGTCGATCATCAGGCCACCGGGCAGGGTGCGCTCGGCCAGGCAGAAGTAGGGGGTGCCGGGCACGGGGATCGCCGGGCCCCACCAGGCGTCGTCCATCAGGTCGACCGCCGCGCCCGCCCGCTGGCCCGCGCGGTGGCCGTCGCCGGTGTTCTCCTTCGCGCCGACCGTCCACTCGGTACCGATGGGCTGGCGCTGGTACCGGGCGCGCATGGCCGCGTTGTGCTCGAAGCCGCCGGAGCCCAGGATCACGCCACGGCGTGCCCGCACCAGGCCCCGTGCCGTCAGCACTCCCCTGACCGCACCGTTTTCGACGTGCAGGTCCTCCAGGCCGGTGTTGAGCCGCACCGGGACCTGTGCCTGCATCAGCCCCGCTCGCAGACCGCCGGCCAGCGCCTGTCCCATGGTCAGCGGTTTCTCGCCCGCCAGCGCCGCCGCCGTGCCGCGGGCCAGCGCCGCCGCGGCCGTGGCGGCACCCTTGGCGTTGACCAGGGCGAGGGCCAGCCACTTGTAGTCCGCGCCGAAGATGACCATGCCCGGCGGTGGCGCGAGGTAGGGCGGGTTCAGGTTCGCGAGCTCGGCGCCGAGGACGCGGCCGTCGAGCACGTCCGGCTCGATCGACCGGCCCCGCGCGATGCCGCCGGGCAGTTCCGGGTAGTAGTCGCTGTAGCCGTCCATGTACCGGAAGCGCAGCGGGCTGTTGCGCAGGACGAACGAGATCATCCGCGGTCCCTGGGCCAGGAACGCCTGCTGCCGCTCGGCGGGGACGTCGCCGACGACCGCGGCGAGGTACCGCGCCGCCTTCGCCGGGGTGTCCGGCACGCCGGCGGCGAGGACGACCTCGTTGTTGGGGATCCAGATCCCCGCGCCCGAGCGTGCGGCGGACCCGCCGAACGTCGGCGCCTTCTCCAGGACCACGCAGCTCAGACCGCGTTCGGCTGCGGTCAGGGCGGCGGTCATGCCCGCCGCGCCGGAGCCCACCACCACGACGTCGAACTCGTCCGGTGCGGCCGCCGAGGCGGGTCTGGCGACTCCGGAGGTGAGCGCGAGACCGGCTCCGGCGAGCACCTGACGGCGGTTCAGGGTCATGGGGTCGCTCCCGACATCGTCTTGCGGTGGTCCCAGCTCGCGGTCCGCACCGGGCGGAAGAGCACGGCGACACGCCTCGACATGGCCTTGCGCAACGCTTCCCGCGCGGTCTCGTCGGCGCCGACCTCGCCGAAGTTGCGCGCCACCACGGCGTCCACGACCCGGCCGAGGTCGGGGGTGAACTCCGCGACCCCCTCCATGTGCACGCCACGCAGCTGGTCGTAGGTCTCCCCCGCCTCGGCCAGCACGCTGCAGCGCGGGTCGCGCCGCAGGTTCACGACCTTCTGCGACTTGCGGTCGGTGCAGAACGCGATGTCGCCGTCGGGCAAGGCGAACCACATCGGCGCGAGGTGCGGCACGCCGGTGCGGCCGATGGTGGCGACGACCAGCGTCCGCTGCCCTTCGAGGAACGACCGGACCTCGGCGGGCGTCATCCTGATCAGGTCACGCACCGCCGCCACTCCCCTCCAGGTCGCGCAGCTTGCGCTTGTAGAGCTTGCCGTTGGGGTCGCGCGGCAGCTCGGCCAGGTACGAGATGGTCCGCGGCAGCTTGAACCTCGCGAGCCTCGTGCCGGCGAACTCCAGCAGCTCCCTGGTCAGCGCCTCACCGGGCTCGACGCCGTCCGCGGGCTGCACGACGGCCTTGATCTCCTCGCCCCAGTCCGGGTGCGGGACCCCGAACACCGCCACGTCCGCGACCTTCGGGTGGCACACCAGCTCGCCCTCGATCTCCGCAGGGTAGATGTTCACGCCGCCGGAGATGATCATGTCGGACTTGCGGTCGCACAGGAACAGGTAGCCGTCCTCGTCGAGGTAACCGATGTCCTGCAAGGTGAACAGCTTGCCGACGCGGGCGGCGCGGGTCTTCTCGGCGTCCTTGTGGTACTCGAACGTCGCGTCGCCCATCCGCATGTAGACCAGGCCGCGCTCCCCCGCTGGCAGCTCGCCGCCGTCCTCGCCGAGGATCTTGATCTCGGACGTCGGCCACGGCAGGCCGACGGATCCCGGTTTGCGCAGCCACTCCTGGGCCGTGATGGCGGTGCCGCCGCCCTCGGTGGCGGCGTAGTACTCGATCACGACCGGGCCCCACCAGTCGAGCATCCGCCGCTTGACCTCGATCGGGCACGGTGCGGCGCCGTGGATCATCGCGCGCAGCGACGACATGTCGTACTTGGCCTTGACGTCGTCGGGGAGCGCGAGCAGGCGGTGGAACTGCGTCGGCACCATGTGGCTGTGGGTGACCTTGTGCCGTTCGATCAGCCGCAGCATCTCCTCCGGTGCCCAGTGGTCCATCAGCACGGCGGTGTGCCCGAGCTGGATGGAGATGACGACGAAGTTCAGCACCGCGGTGTGGTAGAGCGGTGAGCCGCACAGGTGCACGTGCCCGTCGTGCGGCTCGATCCCGAAGATGCCGAAGAACCACTGCGCCGACGGGGGAACGACGTCCGGGTCGGCACCGGTCAAGGGCCTGCGCACGCCCTTGGGCCGGCCAGTGGTGCCGGAGGTGTAGAGCATCGGGGATCCGGTCGTGCGGACGTCGGGGCGGCCCTGCTGCCCCTCCCCGAGCGTGGCGAGCGGCTGGAACCCGTCGATCTCGCCGACGGCGAACCGCGCGGCGGCGGGCAGGCTCGCCGACGCCTCCGCCGCGGCGGCCGCGAACCGCTCGTGGGCGACGAAGGCCTTGGCGCCGCTGTCCCGCACGAGGTAGCCGGCCTCCGCGCCGGTCAGGTGCCAGTTGACCAGCACGACGTACAAACCGGTCTGGTAGGCGGCGAAGTACACCGCCACCAGCTCGGAACTGTTGGGCAGCATCAGCACGATGCTGTCGCCGGGCTCGAGCCCCAGGGCCTGGAACCCGCGCCCGTAGCGGTTCGCGGCGTCCGCGAGCTCGGAGTAGGTGACCTCGCGACCACTCGGACCGACCAGCGCGGTCAGGTCCGGCCGATCGGCGGCGATGTTCCAGAGTCCTGTGACCACACCCTCAAACTAGAACGCGTTTCACCTACTGACAAGCCTCGGCGACAGCCTTGATCGAGGCACCGTCCCGGCATCCGACGAGCAGCGTCGTGACACCGGCCTCCTCCCACCGGCGGACCTCCTCGCGCACCTGCCCCGCGGTCCCGACGATGCTGATCTCGGCCACCAGCTCGTCCGGAACCGCCTGCGCCGCCTCGTCCTTGCGCCCGGCCCGGAACAACCTGCCGACGTCCGCCACCGCCTCGCCGTATCCCATGCGGGTGAACACCTCGGCGTGGAAGTTCATCCCCGGCGCGCCCATCCCGCCGGCGTACAGCGCGACGAACGGCTTCAGCGTGGTCCTGACCGCCACCGGGTCGTCCGTCACGACGACCTGGCAGGTGGCCGCGACCTCGAAGCCGTCCCTGCCGCGGCCCGCCTTGGCGAACCCCTCGCCGAGCCACTCGTCGTACATGCCGGCGAGCCGGGGCGCGTAGTAGATCGCGAGCCAGCCGTCGGCGACCTCGGCGGCCAGCGCGACGTTCCTCGGCCCCTCGGCGCCGAGCCAGATCGGCAGGTCGGCGCGCAGCGGGTGGGTGATGGGCTTGAGCGGCTTGCCCAGGCCGAGCGCGCCGGGCCCCCGGTAGGGCAACGGGTGGTGCGGCCCGTCGTTGGCGACCGGCGCCTCGCGGGCCAGCACCTGCCGCACGATCGAGACGTACTCCCTGGTCCTGGCAAGGGGTTTGGCGAACGGCCGGCCGTACCAGCCCTCCACCACCTGCGGCCCGGACACGCCCAGCCCCAGCACGAACCGGCCTCCGGACAGGTGGTCCAGCGTCAGCGCGTGCATCGCGCACGCCGCCGGGGTGCGGGCCGACATCTGCACGACGGACGTGCCCAGGCGCACCCGCCGCGTGCCGGATCCCCACCACGCCAGCGGGGTGAAGGCGTCCGAGCCCCACGCCTCGGCCGCGAACACCGCGTCGAAGCCGGACTCTTCCGCCACCGCCACGAGTTCGGCGGCGTTCGAGGGTGGGCCGGCGCCCCAGTAGCCGAGCTGCAGACCGAGCTTCATGCACCCATCTTGCCACCATTTCGAGAACCTGTTTCACTTTGATCTGTGACTCGGCCGCTGAGTGCTCCGCTCGACGTGGGCTTCGACTACACGCGCTCGACCGGCCCGACGCTGGGCCGGTTCCTCTCGGATCTGCGCCGCCGCAGGGTGACCGGGATCCGCGGCTCGGACGGCCGCGTGCACGTCCCGCCGCTCGAGTACGACCCGGTGACAGCGCAGCGGCTGTCGGAGTTCGTGGACGTGGCCGCGACCGGTGCCGTGCGCGGGTGGTCGTGGATCCCCGAGCCGCTGGAGGGCCAGCCGCTCGCCCGGCCGTTCGCGTGGGCGCTCATCCAGCTCGACGGCGCGGACACCTCGTTGCTGCACGCCGTGGACGCCGGGTCACCGGACCGGATGGCCACCGGGACCCGCGTGCGCGCGAGGTGGCGCGGCGAACGCGTCGGGGCGATCACCGACATCGAGTGCTTCGAGATCTCCGACGAGCCCGCCGACCCGCCGGCCGAGGCCGACGACGTCACGATGGTCACCACGCCAGTGCACCTGCGCTACACCCACTCCGCCTCGCCGACCGAGGACCCGTTCCTGCGCGGCCTCATGGAGGGCAGGCTCATCGCGCAGCGCTGCCCGGTGTGCGAGAAGGTCTACTTCCCGCCGCGGCCCGCCTGCCCCACCGACGGCGTGCCGACCACGGACCGGGTCGAGCTGGGCGACCGCGGCACCGTCACGACGTTCTGCGTGGTGAACGTGCCGTTCCTCGGCCAGCGCATCCCGCCGCCGTACGTCTCGGCCTACGTGCTGCTCGACGGCGCCGACATCCCGTTCCTGCACCTGTTGCTCGGTGTCGCGCCCGCGGACGTGCGGATGGGCATGCGCGTCGAGGCGGTGTGGAAGCCCCGCGAGGAGTGGGGCCCGTCGATGCAGAACATCGACCACTTCAGGCCTTCCGGCGAGCCGGACGCGCCGTTCGACTCCTACTCCCGGCACCTGTGAGGGGCTCGCATGCGTGAGGTGGCGGTGGTGGGGTTCGCGCAGACGCCCTGCGTGCGCGAGACCGACGGCACCACCAACGGGGTCGAGATGCTGGTGCCGATCTTCCACGAGGTGCTCGGCGGGCTGGGGCTCACGAAGTCCGACATCGGGTTCTGGTGCTCGGGCTCCTCGGACTACCTGGCGGGGCGCGCGTTCTCGTTCGTGTCGGCGGTGGACGCGATCGGCGCCTTTCCGCCGATCATGGAGTCGCACGTCGAGATGGACGCGGCCTGGGCGCTGTACGAGGCGTGGGTGAAGCTGCTGTGCGGTGAGGTCGACACAGCTCTCGTCTACGGCTTCGGCAAGTCGTCGGCGGGCCAGTTGCGGCGAGTCATGGCGATGCAGCTCGACCCGTACGTCGTCACCCCCCTCTGGCCGGACTCGCTCGGTCTGGCCGGGATCCAGGCGCGGATGGGCATCGAGAGCGGGCTGTGGGACGAGCGGTCGATGGCGTCCGTGGCGGTGAGGAGCCGCGCGGCGGCCCTGTCCAACCCGCTGGCGCAGCTGTCCGGCCGGTTCGGCGTCGACGAGCTGCTGGCCGCGGACTACGTCGCGGACCCGTTGCGCCGCCACGACTGCGCGCCGATCACGGACGGCGCCGCGACGATCGTGCTGGCGGCCGGTGACCGCGCGCGGGAGCTGTGCGAGCGGCCGGCGTGGATCACCGGCTTCGAGCACCGGACCGACTCGCCGTCGTTCGGCACCCGCGACCTGACGACCTCGCCGTCCGCGGTGGCCGCGGGCAAGGCGGCCGGGGCGGAGGACGTCGAGGTGGCGGAGCTGCACGCGCCGTTCACCCACCAGGAGATCCTGCTGCGCCAGGCGCTCGGGCTGGGCGACGACGTCGTGGTGAACCCGTCCGGCGGCGTGCTGGCCGGCAACCCGATGTTCGCCGCCGGGCTCGCGCGGATCGGCGAGGCGGCCCGCCGGGTGCACGACGGATCGGCTTCGCGCGTGCTGGGCCACGCCACGAGCGGGCCACTGCTCCAGCAGAACCTCGTCTGCGTGATGGAAGGGCGGCAGTAGATGCGACCGGCAGCTGTGGTCGGCACCGGCCAGACGCACCACGCCGCGAAGCGCCTCGACGTGTCGATGGCGGGCCTGTGCCGCGAGGCGATCGACCGCGCGATGGCCGACGCCGGAGTGGACTGGCCGGACGTCGACGCGGTCGTGCTCGGCAAGGCGCCCGACCTGTTCGAGGGCGTGATGATGCCGGAGCTGTTCCTCGCGGACGCGCTGGGCGCCGTCGGGAAACCGCTGCTGCGCGTGCACACCGCCGGTTCGGTCGGCGGCACCACCGGCAACGTCGCCGCCTCGCTCGTCCAGTCCGGTGTGCACGACCGCGTGCTCGCGGTGGCGTTCGAGAAGCAGTCCGAGTCCAACGCGATGTGGGCGCTGTCCGTGCCGACGCCGTTCACGATGCCGGTGCACGCCGGCGCCGGCGGCTACTTCGCACCCCACGTGCGGGCCTACATCCGCCGCGCCGGCGCCCCCGAGCACGTCGGCGCGATGGTCGCCGCCAAGGACCGCCGCAACGGCGCGCTGAACCCCTACGCGCACCTGAAGCAGCCGGACATCACCGTCGAGTCGGTGCGCGCCTCCACGATGCTGTGGGACCCGATCCGCTACGACGAGACGTGTCCTTCGTCCGACGGCGCCTGCGCCGTCGTCATCTCCTCGGCACCGACTTCCGGCAAAGCCGCCTGGATCCGCGCGACCGCGATGCGCACCGAGCCCACCACGTTCGCCGGGCGCGACCAGGTCAACCCGAGGGCGGGCCAGGACGCCGCCCGCGCCCTGTGGCGGCAGGCGGGGATCACCGACCCGTTGTCCGAAGTGGACGCCGCCGAGATCTACGTGCCGTTCTCGTGGTTCGAGCCGATGTGGCTCGAGAACCTCGGCTTCACCGAGGCTGGGCAGGGCTGGAAGCTCACCGAGGCGGGCGAGACCGAGATCGGCGGCCGGTTGCCGGTGAACCCGAGCGGCGGCGTGCTCTCGTCGAACCCCATCGGCGCGTCCGGGCTGCTGCGGTTCGCCGAAGCCGCCATGCAGGTCATGGGCACCGCCGGCGAACACCAGGTCGACGGCGCGCGGGTGGCCCTGGGACACGCGTACGGCGGTGGATCGCAGTTCTTCGCCATGTGGGTCGTCGGATCGGAGAAGCCATGAAGTTCACCGTCGGCATCGCCATGAGTCCGCTCGACCAGCTCACCGAGCTGGCCCGCACCGCCGAGGAGTGCGGGTACGCGAACATCGCGCTGCCGGACTCGCTCTTCTTCTCGGAGAAGGTCTCCGCGGACTACCCCTACACCCCCGACGGCTCCCGGATGTGGAACGCCGAGACGCCGTGGGTGGACCCGTTCGTGGCGGCCGCCGCCATGGGCGCCGTGACGTCCCGGATCCGCTTCTACACCCAGGTACTGAAGCTGGGCTCGCGCAACCCGTTGCTGCTGGCCCGTCAGATCGGCTCGGTCGCGCACCTGACCGGCAACCGGTTCGGGCTCGGCGTCGGGCTGGGCTGGTCGCCGGAGGAGTTCGAGTGGTGCGGCGTGCCGTTCAAGAACCGCGGGCCGCGCGTCGACGAGATGATCGACGTCCTGAAGCTCGTGCTCGGCGGCGGGATGGTCGAGCACCACGGCGACTACTTCGACTTCGACCGGCTGCAGATGTCGCCGGCGCCGACCGAACCGGTGCCGTTCTACGTCGGCGGCCACTCCCCCGCGGCGCTGAAGCGGGCCGCCAGGGCGGGCGACGGCTGGACGTCCGCGATGATCAAGTTCGCCGATCTGAAGACGGTGATCGCCCAGCTCACGGACCTGGGCGCGTTCGAGCGGCCGTTCGAGGTCCAGGCCGTGTGCATCGACCGGTCCGGCCTCGACGGGTACCGGCAGCTCGACGAGATCGGCGTGACGGACGTGATCGTCGTGCCGTGGCTGTTCTACGGCGTCGGGTTCGACGGCAGCCTGGAAGCCAAGAAGGACGGACTTCGGCGCTTCGCCGACGAGGTGATCGGAGAGTTCGCATGACCGCGGTGAGCTGGCAGGCCTCCAAGACCGAAACCCCGGCGCGAGTGGCGTCGTGGCGTTCGATGGACGCCGTGACGCGGGGTGCGAAGGACGAGTGGCTGGCGTTGTTCGCCGAGGACGCCGTGGTCGAGGACCCGGTGGGCCCGTCGATGTTCGACGCCGAGGGCAAGGGGCACCACGGCAAAGAGGCGATCTCGGCGTTCTGGGACCTCGCGATCGCCAACGTGGAGCGCTTCGAGTTCGCCGTGCACGACTCGTTCGCGGCGGGCTCGGAGTGCGCGAACGTCGGGGTCATCTCCGCGTTCCTGCCGGGCGGGGCGCGCGTCGACACCGAGGGCGTGTTCGTCTACCACGTCGGCGAGGACGGGCTGATCCGGTCGATGCGCGCGTTCTGGGAGACCGAACGGGCCCTCGCGACGCTGCGCACCCCCTGAGCACCCCTGAGGCGGCGGGCCCCTCCGGCGGGAGGGGCCCGCCGAGCGGCTCACGCGTACCGGACGCGGAACTCCTTGATGCCGTTGAGCCAGCCCGAGCGCAGCCGGCGCGGTTCGGCGACCTGCCGGATGTCCGGCATGGCGTCGGCGATCGCGTTGAAGATGAGGTCGATCTCCAGCCGCGCGAGGTTCGCGCCGATGCAGAAGTGCGCGCCGCTGCCGCCGAACCCGAGGTGGGGGTTGGGGTCGCGGGTGATGTCGAACCGCTGCGGGTCGGTGAACACCTCCTCGTCGAAGTTCGCGGAGGAGTAGAACATCCCGACCCGCTGCCCCTGCTTGATCTCCACCCCGCTCAGCACCGTGTCGGCCATCGCGGTGCGCTGGAAGGACACCACCGGCGTGGCCCACCGGACGATCTCGTCGGCGGCGGTCGCGGGACGTTGCGCCTTGAACAGCTCCCACTGGTCGGGGTGGTCGAAGAACGCCTTCATGCCGTGCGTGATGGCGTTGCGGGTGGTCTCGTTGCCGGCGACGGCGAGCAGCAGCACGAAGAAGCCGAACTCCTCCGACGCGAGACCGGCACCGTCCACATCGGCCTGGACGAGCTTGGTGACGATGTCCTGGCGCGGGCACTTGCGGCGGTCCTCCGCCATCGTCCACGAGTAGCCCAGCAGCTCCGTGGCCGCGGCGAGCGGCTCGACCTCGAACTCGGGGTCGTCGTAGGCGATCATCTGGTTGGACCAGTCGAAGATCTTGCGCCGGTCCTCCTGCGGGATGCCGATCAGCTCCGCGATGGCCTGCAACGGCAGCTCGCACGCCACGTCCGTGACGAAGTCGCCGCTCCCCTTGTCCAGCGCCTCCGCCACGATCCGCGCGGCGCGCTCCGCGAGCGCGTCCCGCAGGTTGCCGACCGCCCGCGGCGTGAAGCCGCGGGAGATGATGCCGCGCACCTTGGTGTGCGTCGGGGGGTCCATGTTCAGCAGGAGCAGCCGCTGCATCTCGATGTTGTCGCGCGGCATGTCGTCGCGGAACCGGATGATCGCCGTGTTCTCCCGGCTGGAGAACAGCTCGCTGTTGCGCGAGATCTCCTTGACGTCGTGGTGCCTGGTCACCACCCAGTAGCCCTCGTCGGGGAACCCGCCCTGGCCCGGCGGCTTGGCGTTCCACCAGATCGGCGCCGTCTTGCGCAGTTCGGCGAGCTCCTCCAGGGGCAGACGACTCGCGTACATGTCGGGGTCGGTGAAGTCGAAGCCTTCGGGGATGCGCGGCTTGCTCACGAGAACCTCCTGGATGTAACACGTTCTATCTGATTCAAACACGGTTGCGCCTTGTGTTGAAGCCCCCATGCGGCCAATCTGATGACGCAGCAGAACGTGTTCTACTTTCCAGGCGGAGGAGGCTCGCGTGGGCAGTCCGGTGATCGTGGGAGCGGTGCGCACGCCCATCGGGCGGCGCGACGGCTGGTTGTCGGGCCTGCACGCCGCCGAGCTCCTCGGCGCGGCGCAACGGGGCCTGCTCGACCGGACAGGCGTTGACCCGTCCACCGTCGAACAGGTCGTCGGCGGCACCGTCACCCAGGCGGGCGAGCAGTCGAACAACATCTCCCGGACCTCGTGGCTGCACGCGGGCCTGCCGCGGACCACCGGCTGCACGACCGTCGACGCCCAGTGCGGCTCGGCGCAGCAGGCCACGCACCTCGTCGCCGGCCTGATCGCGGCGGGCGCGATCTCCTGCGGCGTCGCGTGCGGCGTCGAGGCGATGAGCCGGGTGCCGCTGCGCAGCAACGTCGGCGAGACCGGCTCGCCGCGTCCCGCCTCGTGGACCATCGACCTGCCCAACCAGTTCGTCGCGGCCGAACGGGTGGCCGAACGGCGCGGCATCGGGCGCGAGGAGGTCGACCGCTTCGGCGTCCAGTCGCAGAACCGCGCGCGGGCGGCGTGGGCGGCCGGCCGGTTCACCGCGGAGGTCGTGCCGGTCAAGGCCGGTGAGGACTTGATCGACACCGACCAGGGGTTGCGCGAGACGTCGCTCGAGGCGCTGGCCGCGCTGAAACCCGTGGTGCCCGGCGGGGTGCACACCGCGGGAACGTCGTCCCAGATCTCCGACGGCGCGTCGGCGGTGCTGGTCGTGGACGAGGAGTTCGCGCGGGCGCACGGCTTGCGCCCGCGGGCCCGGATCGTGACGCAGTGCCTGGTCGGGTCCGACCCGTACTACCACCTGGACGGACCGGTCGACGCCACGACGCGGTTGCTGGAACGCAGCGGCATGAAGATGACCGACATCGACCTCTTCGAGGTCAACGAAGCGTTCGCGTCCGTTGTGCTGTCGTGGGCGGCGGTGCACCGGCCGAACCCGGACCGGGTCAACGTCAACGGTGGCGCGATCGCGCTCGGTCACCCGGTCGGCAGCACGGGAACCCGGCTGATCACGACGGCGCTGCATGAGCTGGAGCGGCGCGATGCCACGACGGCGCTGATCACGATGTGCGCGGGCGGGGCGATGGCGTCCGGCACGATCATCGAACGGATCTGAGCTCGCCGGCCGGGTACGGCGTCTGCCGGCTCTCGTACCGGAACCTCCGGTAGAAGTCCGTCATCACCCCGGCTACCGGTGCGTGCCGGGCGAGCAGGGCCGCGACCTCGGGTGGCACCGCGGCCGAGCGCAGCGCGGTGGTCAGCCAGAGGAACAGGTGGGTGGCGGTGTAGCGGAGGTCGTAGTCCCGGTGGTCGGCGAGGAAGCCGGCTTCCTCCTCGGACAGGTCGAACCGGGAGGAGATCGCGAGCCCGTAATCGGCGAAGTACAACCGTTCGCCATCGGTCAGGATGTTCTGGAAGTGGCCGTCGAAGTGCAGCAAACCGCGGGAGTTCATGAACGAGACCCCGGCCCGCAGCTGCTCCTCGACCAGGCGGCAGGCCCGTACGATCGCCTCGTCACCAGCCGCGACCTGAGCACCCAGCCAGTCGTGCAGGTTCTGCGGGATGTACTCCAGGAACAACGCGATGCTCGCCGACGCGTCCCTCAGCGCCTCCAGGCGGCCGCGCAGCTCCGGTGAGCCGCCCCAGTAGGCGACGACCTCGTCCACATCGGCCAGTTCATCGGGCAACGACTGCCCGGGATGGGGCAGCACCCGCCAGTGGTACATCAGCGGGAAGCCCTCGTACTCCCGGGAGAGCACCCAGCCGGTCGTCATGGTGTGCACGGCCAGTTCCCGCCACGCCCCGAAACCCGGCCCTCCGATCAGCCCCACACCGTAGTGGCAGGAGGTCGGCAGCCCGAAGACGTTCGCCGTCGACCGGACGTTCTCCGGCAGCAGCTCGAGATCGGTCAGCGGCAGCCGCTTCACGAAGACGGGGATCCCACCGACCTCCATCAGGCTCGAAGAGCCGCCGATACCGGACCCCAACGGCTTCGCCCGTTCCACGAGCTCCCGCAGCTCAGCAGGACCACACCGGCTCAACGCGGCGGAGACGGCATCATGAGCGGCAACACGTGCGCCGTGCAAGGAGTCCACCTGATCACGCTACTCCGCGCCGTACACCGGAACCGGGTCATCGGCGGCGACGAGGTCGCGGACCACCCCGCCCAGCTCCTCCGGCGCCCACCGGGCGCCCTTGTCCACCTCCGGGCCGCGCCGCCACCCGTGCACCACGCAGATCCGCCCGCCGTCGACCTCGAACACCCGGCCGGTCACGCCGGCGGCCTCCTCGCTGCCGAGCCACACCACCAGCGGTGAGACGTTCTCCGGCGCCATCGCGTCGAACCCGTGCTCCGGTGGCGTCATCGTCGCGGCGAACGTCTGCTCCGTCATCCTGGTCCTGGCGGCCGGCGCGATCGCGTTCACCGTGACCCCGTAGCGCGCCAGCTCGGCCGCCGCCACCAGGGTCATGGCGGCGATCCCCGCCTTGGCCGCCGAGTAGTTCGCCTGTCCGACGCTGCCGAAGAGGCCGGCGCCGGAGGACGTGTTGATCACTCGTCCCGAGACCCCGCCGCCTGCCTTGTGCACACCACGCCAATGGGCCGCGGCGTGGTGCAGCGGTGCGAAGTGGCCCTTGAGGTGCACGCGCACCACCTCGTCCCACTCGTCCTCGCCACAGCTCACCAGCATCCGGTCGCGGACGATCCCGGCGTTGTTCACCAGCACGTCCAGCCTGCCGAACGCGTTGACCGCCGCGTCGACCACCCGTTCGGCGCCGGACCACGTGCCCACGTCTTCGGTGTTCACGACCGCCCGCGGACCGATCAGCTCGGCCACCTCCGAGGCCGGGCCCGGGGACAGGTCGTTCACCACGACCCGCGCGCCGGTGGCGGCGAACGCCAAGGCGTGCGCACGGCCGATGCCCCGCCCTGCGCCTGTCACGATGACGACCCGGTCTTCGCACAACCTCATGACGAACCCCCATCGGTGTCGGCGACGGCCAGGAACGCGGGCGCCTCTCCCCCGCCGTGCACGAGCAACGTCGCGCCGCTGACGTACGAAGCCAGCGGTGAGGCGAGGAAGACCGCACACGCGCCCACTTCCTCCGGTGTCGCCAAGCGGCCCAGCGGCACGGTCTTCTCCACTGCCGCGATGCCGGCGTCGGAGCCGTAGTGCAAATGGGACTGCTCGGTGCGCACCATGCCCACGGCCAACGCGTTGACCCGCACGTGCGGCGCCCACTCGACGGCCAGCGACGCCGTCAGGTTCTCCAGGCCTGCCTTCGCTGCGCCGTAGGCGGCGGTTCCCGGCGACGGGCGGCGGCCGCTGATGCTGCTCACGTTGACGATCGAGCCGCCCGACGGCTGCGACCGCATCACCGCGTTCGCCGCCTGCGACACCAGCAACGGCGCCAGCAGGTTCAGCTCGACGACCTTCCGGTGGAAGCGCGGCGAAGCGCCGTCCGCCAGGGTGAACGGCGCCCCGCCCGCGTTGTTCACCAGCACGTCCAACCGGCCGAAGTCCTGCACGATCCCGCTCACCAGCCGGGAGACCTGGTCCGGGTCGCGGACGTCGCACTCCAGGAAGGACGCGCCCACCACCTCGGCACGACGCCGGGCGCACGTCACGACGACCGCCCCCGCGGACAGGAACGCGCGGGTGATGCCCAGACCGACACCCCGCACGCCGCCCGTCACCAGGACCACTGCTCCGTCGAGGTCCAGTTCCACCAGCACCTACCCCGGTCGCTCCGGCACTGCTAAGTTACCAAGCAATCGCTTGGTTCGGAAGGCGGCGCGATGGGGATCTCCAGCAGCCACACCGAAAACGGCATCATCGAGATCACCATCGACTACCCGCCGGTCAACGCCGTCCCGGTGCGCGGCTGGTTCGAGCTGGCGGAGGCCGTCACCGGCGCGGGGAGGGACCCGCGGGCGCGGGTGGTGGTCCTGCGAGCCGGCAACCGCGGCTTCTGCGCCGGCGTCGACCTCAAGGAGATCCAGCGCTCGCCGGGTTTCGAGGCGTTGATCGGCGCGAACCGGGGCTGCGCCAAGGCCTTCGCGGCCGTCTACGACTGCGAGGTGCCGGTGGTCGTGGCGGTGCACGGCTTCTGCCTCGGCGGCGGCGTCGGGCTGGTCGGCAACTCCGACATCGTCGTCGCCTCCGACGACGCCACGTTCGGGCTGCCCGAGGTGGACCGCGGGGCGCTCGGCGCGGCCACGCACCTGGCCAGGCTCGTTCCCCAGCACCTCATGCGGACGCTGTTCTACACGGCCCGCACCGTCAGCGCGCACACCCTGCACCACCACGGCAGCGTCTACGAGGTCGTGCCGCGCGAGCGGCTGGACGACGCGGCCCGCGAGATCGCCGGGGACGTCGCGAGGAAGGACCCGGCGGTGATCCGCGCGGCCAAGGAGGCGATCAACGGCATCGACCCGCAGCGCGTGCACCAGAGCTACCGCTTCGAGCAGGGCTTCACCTTCGAGCTGAACCTCACCGGCGTGCCGGACCACGCCCGGCAGGCCTTCCTGGACGGAAACCATGCGCGACAAGCGAATGACGGCTGACGAGGTCGCCGGCCGGATCGAGGGCGGGATGACCGTCGGCATCGGCGGCTGGGGCTCGCGGCGCAAGCCGATGGCCCTGGTCGAGGCGGTCCTGCGGTCGGACGTCACGGACCTGACGGTGGTGAGCTACGGCGGCCCGGACGTCGGGCTGCTCTGCTCGGCCGGCAAGGTGCGCGAGCTGGTCCACGGCTTCGTCTCGCTCGACTCGATCCCCTACGACCCGTGGTTCCGGCGGGCCAGGGAGACCGGCGCGATCGACGTGCTGGAGCTGGACGAGGGCATGCTCCAGGCCGGGCTGCGGGCCGCGGGACACCGGTTGCCGTTCCTGCCGATCAGGGCGGGCCTGGGGTCGGACGTGCTCAAGTACGCGCCCCGGATCAAGACCGTGCGGTCGCCCTACGACGACGGCGAGGAGCTGGTCGCCATGCCCGCGCTGAAGCTCGACGTCGCGCTGGTGCACCTCAACCGCGCGGACCGGCACGGCAACGCCCAGTACCTCGGCCCGGACCCGTACTTCGACGACCTGTTCTGCCTGGCCGCGGAACGGCGTTACGTCTCCTGCGAGCGGATCGTGGAGACCTTCGACGGGCCTCCGCAGACGTTGCTGCTCAACCGGATGATGGTCGACGGCGTCGTGGAGGCCCCCGGTGGCGCGGGTTTCACGAGCTGCGTCCCCGACTACGGCCGTGACGAGGCCTTGCAGCGCGACTACGCCGAGGCGGCCGCCGACCCGCGGAAGTGGCAGGAGTTCCGCGGAAGGCCGCTGGCATGAACGACATCACGAGGGCCGAGGTCTGCGTGGCCGCGTGCGCCGACCTGTTCGCCGGCGCCGGTGAGACGCTCGCGAGCCCGATGGGGTTCATCCCGTCGCTCGGCGCGCGACTGGCCCGGCTCACCACCGAACCCGACCTGCTGCTCAGCGACGGCGAGGCGTTCCTGCTCAGGCCGGACTCCACTGTGGAGGGATGGCTGCCGTACCGGAAGGTGTTCGACGTCGTCGCGCACGGCCGCCGGCACGTCGTGATGGGCGCGAACCAGATCGACCGGTTCGGCAACCAGAACATCTCCGCGATCGGCGACCACGCCCAGCCGGCGCGGCAGCTCCTCGGGTTCCGCGGCGCGCCCGGCAACACGGTCAACCACCGCACGAGCTACTGGGTGCCGCGGCACAGCCCCCGCGTGTTCGTCGAGGCCGTCGACGTGGTCTGCGGCGTCGGGTACGACCGCGCCACCGGGCCGTTCCACGACGTGCACCGCGTCGTGACGAACCTCGCCGTGCTCGGTTTCGACACCCCGGACCACGCGATGCGGCTGATCTCCACCCACCCCGGCGTCTCCGTCGACGAGGTGCGGGAGCGGACGTCGTTCGCGCTGGTCGTCGAGGACGTCGTGCGGACCCGGCTCCCCACGGCCGGGGAGCTGGAGCTGATCAGGACCGCGCTCGACTCGGACGGCAGGCGGGAGGGGGAAGTCCCGTCGTGAGAACCGCGCTGACCGACCTCACCGGTGTCCGGCACCCGGTGGTGCAGACCGGGATGGGCTGGGTCGCCGGGCCGCGCCTGGTCTCCGCGACCGCCGAGGCGGGCGGGCTCGGCATCCTCGCCTCCGCCACGATGACGTACGCCGAGCTCGAAGCCGCCATCAGGGAGACCCGCTCCCGCACCTCGCGCCCGTTCGGGGTGAACCTCCGCGCGGACGCGCACGACGCCGGCGACCGCGTCGACCTGCTGATCCGCGAACGGGTGCGGGTCGCGTCCTTCGCGCTGGCCCCGAAACCCGGCATGATCGCCAAGCTGAGCGACGCCGGTGTCGTCGTCATCCCGTCCGTCGGTGCCGCCCGGCACGCGGAGAAGGTCGCGCGGTGGGGCGCCCACGCGGTGATCGTCCAGGGCGGTGAGGGCGGTGGCCACACCGGTGGCGTGGCCACGACCCTGCTGCTCCCGAGCGTGCTCGACGCCGTCGGCATCCCGGTCGTCGCGGCCGGTGGCTTCTTCGACGGAAGGGGGCTCGCCGCCGCCCTCGCGTACGGCGCGGCCGGCGTCGCGATGGGCACGAGGTTCCTGCTCACCAGGGAGAGCACGGTCCCGAACGCGGTCAAGCAGGCCTACCTGCGCCGGGATCTGACCGGCACGGTGGTGACCACCAGGGTGGACGGTCTGCCGCACCGGGTGCTGCGCACCGGCCTCGTCGACCGGCTGGAACGCTCCGGGCGGCTGCGGGGCCTCGCCGGAGCGCTCGCCAACGCCGCCAGGTTCCGCGGGCACACCGGGCTGTCCTGGTCCGCGATGGTGCGCGAGGGTCTCGCGCTCAAGCACGGCAGGGAGCTGACGTGGGCGCAGGTCATCATGGCCGCGAACACGCCGATGCTGCTGCGCGCCGGTCTCGTCGAGGGCAGGACCGACGCGGGCGTGCTCGCGTCGGGACAGGTCGCCGGGCTGCTCACCGACCTGCCCACGTGCGAGGAGCTGATCACCGCGGTCGTCGCGGACGCCGAGGAGGTCATCGCCCGGATGGGACGGCTCCTCAGAGACGTTCGATGATCGTCACGTTGGCCTGGCCGCCGCCCTCGCACATCGTCTGCAGCCCGTACCGGCCGCCCGAGCGCTCCAGCTCGTGCAGCAACGTCGTGAACAGCTTCGCGCCGGTCGCGCCGATCGGGTGCCCCAGCGCGAGCGCTCCCCCGTTGACGTTCACCCGGCCCAGGTCCACCTCCAGCTCCTTGGCCCACGCCAGCGCCACCGACGCGAACGCCTCGTTGATCTCGAAGAGGTCGATGTCGGAGATCGACATCCCGGCGCGCTCCAGGGCGTGCCTCGTCGCCCGGATCGGCGCGGTCAGCATGTAGATCGGGTCGGACCCGCGGGCCGAGAGGTGGTGCACGCGGGCCCGCGGCATCAGCCCGTACCGGCGCACGGCCTGTTCCGACACCACCAGCACCGCCGCGGCCCCGTCGGAGATCTGCGACGACAGCGCGGCCGTCGTCCGCCCGCCCGGCCGCAGCGGTGCCAGCGCCGCCATCTTCTCCGCGCTCGTGTCCGGACGGGGGCACTCGTCGGCCGCGACGCCGTCGACCGGCGCGATCTCCCGGTCGAACCGGCCCTCCTTGCTCGCGGTGATCGCCCGCAGGTGGCTGCGCAGCGCGAACTCCTCCATCTCCCGCCGCGAGAGGTCCCACCGCACCGCGATCAGGTCGGCCGCCCGGAACTGGGAGACCTCCTCGTCGCCGTAGCGGTGCTGCCAGCCCGCGCACCCGGCGACCGGGCTCACCGTCATGGCCGACCCGATCGGCACCTGCGACATGTTCTGCACGCCACCGGCGACGACCACGTCCGCCGTGCCGCTCATCACCGCCTGCGCCGCGAAGTGCACCGCCTGCTGGCTCGACCCGCACTGCCGGTCGACCGTCACGCCCGGCACCTGTTCCGGGAACCCCGCGGCGAGCCACGAGGTCCGCGCGATGTCCCCCGCCTGCGGGCCGATGGTGTCCACGCACCCGAAGATCACGTCGTCCACGTCGGTCGGGTCGACGTCGACGCGGTTGAGCAGCGCGGTGATCACGTGCGCGCCCAGATCGGCGGGGTGCACGTGGCTGAGCCCGCCGCCGCGCCTGCCCGCCGGGGTCCGCACAGCCTCGATGATGTACGCCTCGGCCACGAGGGGCCCTCCTTCTACGTCTTGGAGCTCGTCCGGCGACCCGTGGCGATGCCGTCGAGCAGGATCGCGAGGTACTGGCCGGCGACCGCCTCCGCCGACAGCCCGCCGTCCGGCCGGTACCACCGCACGGCCACCCACACCGTGTCGCGGATGAACCGGTACGCGAGGTCCACGTCCAGGTCGGCGCGGAACACGCCCGCGCTCATCCCGTCCTCCAGCAGTACCGTCCACAGCTTGCGGAACTCCACGTTGCGGTCCTCGAGGTAGGAGAACCGCTCCAGCGGCATGAGGTGCTTCGACTCGTTCTGGTAGATCGCGACCGCGGCGTGCCGGGTGTCGATCGCCTCGAACGACGCGACGACCAGCGCCTTCAACGCCCGCCGCGGGCCGAGACCCGCGTCGACGATCTCCCGGTACCGCGTGAACAGCTCGTCGAGGAAGGTCCGCAGGATCTCGTCGACCATCGACTCCTTCGAGTCGAAGTGGTGGTACAGGCTGCCCGACAGGATGCCCGCCGCGTCCGCGATGTCGCGCACGGTCGTCTGCCCGTACCCGCGCTCGGCGAACATCCTCGCCGCCAGCGCGAGCAGTTCCTGCCTGCGGCTGCTCATCGGTCTTCCCTTCCTCACGGGTGCTGACTGCTCACCGAGACGACCTCGCCCGTCATGTAGGACGAGTAGTCGCTGGCGAGGAACACGATCACATTCGCGACCTCCCAGGGCTCGGCGGCGCGCCCGAACGCTTCCCGGGACGCCAGTTCGGCCAGCAGCTCCTCACTGGTGACCTTGGCCAGGAACGGGTGCGCCGCCAAGCTCGGGGCGACCGCGTTCACCCGGATGCCGTGCCCGGCCACGTCGAGCGCCGCGCACCGGGTGAGCGCCATGACCCCGGCTTTCGCCGCGGCGTAGTGGGCCTGGCCGCGCTGGGCGCGCCACCCGACGACGCTCGCGTTGTTGACGACCACACCGCCGCGCTGGGCGACCATCCGGCGCAGCGCCGCCCTGGTGCAGCGGAACGTGCCGGTCAGCGTCACGTCCAGCACCCGCGACCACTCGTCGTCGCTCATGTCCAGCACGGACCTCTCACCGCCCAGACCCGCGTTGTTGACCATCACGTCGATGCGGCCGTAGCGCTCGACCGTGGCATCGACCAGTGCGCGCACCTGCTGCTCGTCGGTGACGTCGCACGGGATCGCGTGGTCGGTGCCGAGCGCCTCGTGGGTCTCCCCGAGGCGGCGCTCGTGCCAGTCGCTGATGACCACCGTGGCGCCTTCCTCGAGGCACCTCTTCGCGGTCGCCGAGCCGATGCCCGTGCCCGCCGCGGCCGTCACCACGACGACCTTGCCCGTCAGCAGCTCGTGGCCGTTCACCGCGGCAGTCCCAGGATCCGGTGGGCGATGACCTCGCGCTGGATCTCGTCGGATCCGCCGTAGATCGTCTCCGCGCGGCTGAACAGGAACAGGCGCTGCCACTCGTTGCCGTCGATCATCGACTCGGGCCCGAGCGAGTCCATCGCGAGCTCACCGAGCCTGCGGTGCCAGCCCGCCCAGAACAGCTTCAGCACGGACGCCTCCGGGCCCGGTTCATCGCTCAGGGTGCGCAGCGTGTGCGAGCGCATGACGTGCAGCTCGACCCTCGCCCTGGTGAGCCGTTCGTCCTCGGGCGCCCTGGCGGCGATCGCGTCGAGCTGACGGCGGAAGCCCACCTGGTGGCCGAGCATCGCGGTGCCGCGTTCGAACCCGAGGGTGGCCATCGCGACCTTCCAGCCCTCGCCCGGCTGCCCCACCACGTTCTCGCGCGCCGTCACCGCGCCGTCGAAGAAGACCTCGTTGAACTCCGACGTGCCGGTGAGCTGGCGGATCGGCCGCACCTCGACACCGGGCTGGCGCAACGGCACCAGCAGGTACGAAAGGCCGTGGTGGCGCCGGGAACCCGGTTCCGTGCGGCACAGGACGAAGATCCAGTCGGAGTGGTGCGCGTTCGACGTCCAGATCTTCTGACCGTCGACCACCCACTGCTCGCCCACGAGGGTGGCCCGCGTCGACACGCCCGCGAGGTCCGAGCCCGCGCCCGGTTCGGAGTAGCCCTGGCACCACAGCTCGTCGAGCGAACGGATCCGCGGCAGGAAGCGCGCCTTCTGCTCCGGTGTGCCGAATGCGATCAGCGTCGGGCCGAGCAAACCCTCGCCCACGATGTCGACCTTCGCGGGCGCGTCGGCCTCGGCGTACTCCTCGTGGAACACCACCTGTTCGGCGATGGTCCGCTCGCCCGGCCAGCCGAGGCACGTCCACCCGTGTGCCGCGAGGTGCCGGTGCCACCGCAGACGTCCCTCGAACGCCTCGTGCTCGCGGCCGGGACCGCCCAGGCCCCGCAGCCGCGCGAACTCACCGACGAGGTTGGCGGACAACCATTCCCGGACCTCGCGCCGGAAGGACTCCATGCGCCATACTCTAACCTACCAAGCACTTGCTTTGGAGGGTCCGGGAGGTCGCTGGTGACCGACGATCCAAGCAGGGACACGGTTTCCGCCGTGCTCGACCACGCGGCTGCTTCGTACAGCGACGCGGAAGCGTTGGTGGACGGGGAGGTTCGCCTCACCTACCGCGAGCTGCGGACGGCCGTGCTGACCGCGGCGCGCTCCCTCTCCGGGATGGGCGTGCGACCGGGCGACCGGGTGGCGTTGTGCGCGCCCAACTCCGCCCACTGGGTGGTCGCGGCGCTCGGGGCGGTGTGCGCGGGGGCGGCGCTGGTGCCGGTCAACACCCGGTTCACCGCCGGCGAGGCGCTCGACGTGCTGCGGCGCAGCGCCGCGCGTGCGCTGGTCGTGGAGGGCGAGTTCCTCGGCCGCGACCGGCTGGCCGAACTGCGGGCGCTGACACCGGACCTGCCGCCGGTCCTCGTGCGGTCACCCGTCGAGTGGGCCGGGGCCGACGTGGAGCTGCCCGTGCTGTCCGCGGACCAGCTCTGCGACGTCATGTACACGTCCGGTACCACCGGGCGCAGCAAAGGGGCGATGAGCGCGCACCGCCAGTCGCTCGGGGTGGCGCGCGCGTGGGCGTCGTGCGCCGGGCTGACGCCGGCCGACCGCTACCTCGTGGTCAACCCCTTCTTCCACACCTTCGGCTACAAGGCCGGGATCCTGGCCTGCCTGCTCAGCGGTGCGACGATCGTGCCGCAGCCGGTGTTCGACGCCGCCGGGACGATGCGGCTGGTCGAGCGGGAACGGATCACCGTCCTGCCCGGCCCGCCGACGATCTACCAGGCGCTGCTGGAGCACCCCGGCCGCGGCGCGTCCGACCTGTCCAGCCTGCGGCTCGCGGTGACCGGCGCCGCGGTGGTGCCGGTGGCGCTGGTCGAGCGGATGCGCTCGGAGCTCGGCTTCTCCGCCGTGCTCACCGCGTACGGGCTGACCGAGGCCGTCGTGGCCACGATGTGCCGGCCGTCCGACTCGCCGGAGACGGTCGCGCACACCTGCGGGGCACCGACGGCCGGGTTCGAGCTCCGGCTCGGCGACGAGGACGAGGTGCTGCTGCGCGGGCCGAACGTGATGCTCGGCTACCTCGACGACCCGGAGGCGACGGCCGCGGCGGTCGACGACGAGGGGTGGCTGCACACCGGGGACGTCGGGCGGATCGACGAGCGCGGCTACCTCTCGATCACCGACCGGCTCAAGGACATGTACATCTGCGGCGGTTTCAACGTCTACCCGGCCGAGGTCGAGCAGGCGCTGGCCCGGCTGCCGGGGGTGGCCGAGTCGGCCGTCGTCGGGCGGCCCGACGCGCGGCTCGGCGAGGTCGGGGTGGCGCACGTCGTCACGTCGGACGGCGCCGGGCTGACCGAGGCCGCGGTGATCGGCTTCTGCCGGGAGCGGCTCGCGAACTACAAGGTGCCGCGCGCCGTCGAGTTCCACCCCGCGCTGCCCCGCAACGCCATGGGCAAGGTCCTCAAACACCTACTGCGCAAGGAGAACGCGTGACAGTGGAGTACGAGCGGCGGGAGGCGGTCGCCGTCGTGACCATGAACCGCCCGCGGTACCGCAACGCGCAGAACTCGGCGATGACCTACGCGTTGGACGAGGCCTTCACGCGCGCGGTCGACGACGACGAGGTCAAGGTCGTCGTGCTGGCGGGCGCCGGCGACCACTTCTCCGCGGGCCACGACATCGGCTCCCCCGGCAGGGACGCCGACGTGCCGTTCGAGCGCAAGGCCGTCCTGTGGTGGGACCACACCGGCAAGCAGGGCGGTGACCTCCGCTTCGCCCGCGAGATGGAGGTCTACCTCGGCATGTGCCGGCGGTGGCGGGAGATCCCCAAGCCGATGATCGCGATGGTGCAGGGCGCGTGCGTCGCGGGCGGACTGATGCTCGCCTGGGTGTGCGACCTCGTCGTGGCCGCCGAGGACGCGTTCTTCGCCGATCCCGTGGTGCGGATGGGCATTCCGGGTGTCGAGTACTTCGCGCACCCGTGGGTGCTCGGGCCGCGCGCCGCGAAGGAGGTGCTCTTCACCGGCGACCGCTTCTCCGCCCAGCGGGCCTACGAGTGGGGCATGGTCTCGCGCGTCGTGCCGCGCTCCTCGCTGGAGGAGACCACGTTCGAGCTGGCCGGGCGCATCTCGTCGATGCCGCGGTTCGGGCTGGCGCTCGCCAAGAAGGCGGTCAACCAGTCCGAGGACCTGATGGGCCTGCGCGCCGGGATGGACTCGGTGTTCGGCCTGCACCACTTCGCCCACGCGCACAACGCCGAGGTCGGCGCGGACGCGTTGGCGGGCATGGACGCCCGCGCGATGAAGGAGGCCTCCGGCTGATGGACCTCGACTTGGACGATTCCACGCGCGCCTTCCGGGCCGAGGTGCGGTCGTGGCTCGCCGCCCACGTCCGGCCGCTGTCCTCCATGGACACCGCGGAGGGCTTCGAGGAGCACCGGTCGTGGGAACGGCTGCTCGCCTCGGAACGGCTGTCGGTCGTGTCCTGGCCCGCCGAGCTCGGCGGCCGGGACGCCTCGCTGCTGGACTGGCTGGTGTTCGAGGAGGAGTACCACACGGCGGGCGCTCCGGGCCGCGTCTCGCAGAACGGCATCTTCCTGCTGGCGCCGACGTTGTTCGCGCACGGCACCGACGAGCAGCGGGCGCGGGTCCTGCCCCCGATGGCGCGCGGCGACGAGGTGTGGGCGCAGGCCTGGTCGGAGCCGGAGGCCGGGTCCGACCTCGCGGCGGTGCGCAGCACCGCGGTGCGGTGCGACGGCGGTTGGGTGCTGCGCGGGCAGAAGACCTGGAGCTCGCGGGCGGCGTTCGCGGACCGGGCGTTCGGCCTGTTCCGATCGGGCCCCGGCGGACGGCACCGCGGGCTCACCTACCTGCTCTTCGACCTGCGCGCCGAGGGCGTGACCGTCCGGCCGATCGGCCAGCTCGACGGCGAACCCGGTTTCGCGGAGATCTTCCTGGACGACGTCTTCGTGCCGGACCGCGACGTCGTCGGGGCTCCCGGCGACGGCTGGCGCGTGGCGATGAGCACCGCGGGCAACGAACGCGGCCTGACCCTGCGCAGTCCCGGCCGGTTCACCGCCGCCGCGAGCCGGCTCGTCGAGCTGTACCGGAAGAACCCCGACCCGGCGGTGCGGGACCGGGTCGTGGACGCGTGGATCGGCGCGCAGGCCTACCGGCTGCACACGTTCGGCGCGCTGGCCGCCCCGCCGTCCGGGCCCGCCGCCAGCGTCACGAAGGTGTTCTGGTCCGAGCTGGACGTGGCGATCCACGAGACGGCGCTCGACCTGCTCGGCGAGACCGCCCCCGGCTGGCGGGACGGCTGGCTGTTCTCCCTCGCGGGCCCGATCTACGCGGGCACCAACGAGATCCAGCGCAACGTGATCGCCGAACGACTCCTGGGGCTGCCGCGATGATGTTCGCGCTGTCACCGGAGCAGACCGGCTTCGCCTCGGTGCTGCACGGGTTCCTCGCCGCGGGGAGACGCGACCTGACCGCCCTCGGGGTGGACGGGGTGACGGACCCGGCCGACCTCGTGGTGCTGTTCGAGGAGCTGGGGCACCACGCCGTGGAGGGGCCGCTGATCGAGTCGCTGGTCGTGACCCCGGCGCTCGGCGTCGCTCCCGGTTCCGCGGCGTTCCCCCCGGCGATGCCGCACGCCGTTCAGGCCGGCCGCTACTACCTCGTCGAGGGAGACACCGTCCGGGAAGGCACACCCACCGCGGAACTGCCGTCCGTGGATCCCTCCAGACGGCTCTTCCCCCTCACCGGCGGCGCGGTGGTCGCCACGGGCGTGCCCGCCACGCGCGCGTTCGACCTCGGCGTCCTGACGTGCTCGGCGCAGCTCCTCGGCCTCGGCCGCGCGATGCTCGAGATGACCACCTCCCACGTCCTGGCGCGCACCCAGTTCGGCCGCCCCATCGGCTCGTTCCAGGCGGTGAAGCACCACCTCGCGAACGTCCTGATCGGTCTGGAACTGGCGCGCCCCCTGGTGTTCGGCGCCGCGGTGACCATGTCGGCGCGGGACGTCTCGGCCGCCAAGGTCGCCACCGCCGACGCCGCCTGGACCGCCGCCCGCACCGCCCTGCAGGTCCACGGCGCGATCGGCTACACCGCCGAGCACGGGCTCGGCCGGTTCCTGTTGCAGGCCAGGGCCCTGCGCACGGCGTGGGGCAGCCCGTCGGCACATCGGGCGCGCGTGCTGGAGGCGTTGTGACACCGGAACAACTCGCGCTGCGCGACGCCGTCCGCGGCCTGCTCGACAAGCACTCCGACGTCCGCGCGGCCATCGAGACCCCGCGCGGGTACGACGAGGACCTGTGGGGGCGGCTGTGCGGCATCGGCGTGCTGCCGATCCCCGAGCGCTACGGCGGCTCGGGCGCCGGACTGCCGGAAACGCACGTGGCGCTGGGAGAGCTCGGCCGCACCCTCACCCCCGCTCCCCTGCTCTCGTCGACGCTCGCGGCGCGGGCGCTGCTCGCGACGGGTGACGAGGACGCGTGCGGCCGGTTGCTGCCGCGGATCGCGGACGGCGTCGTGGCCGCCCTCGTCTGGCCGTGGGACAACCGCGAGACCACGGTCGACGGCACCGCGCGCTACGTCCTCGACGGCGACCTGGCCGAGATCCTGCTGCTGGCCGACGGCGTCTCCCTGTACGAGATCGACCTCGGCGAGCCCGGCGTGACCCGCGAGCACACGCCGGCGATGGACCCGACCCGCCGCCTCGCGACCGTCCACCTGGCCGGCGCCACCGCGACCCGGCTGGGACCGTGGTCACCCGAGGTGCGCGACATCGCCCTGGCCGCGCTGAGCGCCGAACAGGTCGGCGCCGCCGCGCGAGCGCTGGAGCTCACCGTCGAGCACACGAAGACCAGGGTCCAGTTCGGCCGCCCGATCGGCTCGTTCCAGGCGTTGAAGCACCGCATGGCCGATCTGCACGTCCTCGTGGAGACCGCGCGCTCGGCCGCGCTGGCGGCGACCGGCGAGGTGGCCGCGGCGGTCGCGAAGGTCTACTGCTCCGAGGCGTTCTTCCAGGTCGCCGCCGAGATGGTTCAGCTGCACGGCGGCATCGCGATCACCTGGGAGCACGACGCGCACCTGTACCTCAAGCGGGCGCACGGCAGCGCGCAGCTGTTCGGCAGCCCGCGCGATCACCTCCGGCGGCTGTCCCCGTAACGCGTGGCGACCGCGACGGCGCGGTCGTGCAGGGAGGTGCGCAGCCACCGCGGTTCCAGCGCTTCGGCGTCGGTGGCGAGCTGCCACAGCGCCCATTCGGCGTGCCGCGCGTCCTGGAACGCCACCTCCAGCCGGAGCCGGCCGTCCTCGTCGGTGCTCTCGGCGAGGACGGCCACCGCGGTTCCCACCAGCTCCTCGCGCCGGGCGGGGTGGACCCGCACCAGCACGACGACCTGGTCGTCACCGGCGCGGAAGCGCGTGCCGCGGTCCTGCCACGCCCGGTCCAGATCGACGTCGTCGGGCCGTTCCGCGGGTTCGTCGAGCTCCTCGGCGGCCAGCACCCACGACAGCCGGTAGGTGCGGTCCGCGCCCGACCTGGTCGCCAGCAGGTACCCCTGCTCGCGCACGGTCACCAGGCCGATCGGGTCCACCGTGCGCCACCGCGGCTGCCCTCCCGCCGCGGCGTAGCGCAGGCGCAGCTTGTGCCCGGCGAACACCGCCCCGCGGATCTCGGCGACCACCGCCTCTGGCACCTCGTCGTCCGCGGCCACGCGGCGGGAGAGCAGGTCGGTCTCCGGGTCGATCAGCAGCCGTTCGGCGACCCCGGTCGCGGCGGCGCGCTGGCTGTCCGGGAGCGCGTCGACGACCTTGAGCACCGCCGAGGCCAGCGCGGAGCCCAGCCCGAACACCTGGGCGCCCCGCCGCGACCCCGCGACCAGCAGGGCGAGCGCCTCGTCGTGGTTCAGGCCGGTGAGCTCGGTCCGGAACCCCGGCAGCAGCGCGAACCCGCCGTGCCGGCCGCGTTCCGCGTAGACCGGCACGCCCGCCGTGGACAGCGCGTCGATGTCGCGCAGCACGGTCCGCGTGGACACTCCCAGCTCACGGGCCAGCGTGGCCGCGGACAGCCGGCCGCGCCGGCGCAACAGCAGCACCAGCGAGACCAGCCGGTCGGCGCGCACGCGCGAACTCTACGCAAATACACGACACAGGATGTCGTGATTCGTTGCCAGGCTGCCGCTGCAACGTCCGTGCTGAATGGAGCTGAAGTGGCAGTGGAACGAACGGCGGTCAACCCGTGGCCGTGGTCGGTGGAGCTGGGCTACCACCAGGGCGAGGTCGTCGCCGGGCACACCAGGACCCTGTACTGCTCGGGGCAGGCCGCGATGAGCGCCGAGGGCGAGCCCGAACACGCCGGTGACCTGGCGGCGCAACTGGCGTTGAGCCTCGACAACCTGGCGGCCGTGCTCGCCGAGGCCGGCATGTCGCTGGCGAACCTGGTGCGGCTCACCGTCTACGCGACGGACGTCGACCTGCTGTTCGGGCACTACGGCGTGCTGGCCGCCCGGCTGGGCGCCGCCGGGGTGGCTCCGGCCACCACCGTGCTCGGGGTGACCGGGCTGGCGCTACCCGGACTGATGGTGGAGCTGGAGGGAACCGCCGTCGCGTGACGGACGTGCGTTGCCCGCACCGGGCGAGCCGGTGCGGGCAACGCACGGACCTCGGGTCGCACCCCTGAGCACCGCCGGTCCGCGTGAGCCGGTCAGGCCCACCGCGGGGCGAGACCTGTGCCTACGGCAACGTGATCCTGTCGATCTTGTCGTTCCAGTCGCCGAGCGAGGAGTAGTTGCCGTTGTAGTCCTTGTGCTGGTCCGGCCGCCCGGCGAGCACGTTCGTGGCCCGCACTCCCCCGCTGCGGTTGTCCCTGATGCTGGAGGTCTTGTCGCGGAAGCCCCAGTCCTCCAGCTTCTTCTCCCCGGCCAGGTTCCACTTCAGCATCCGGCCGTCCGCGTCCCGGTTGAAGTCGTTGTGCTCGTAGAGGCACACGTACCCGGACGGACACACCTGGCTCCTGGCGGGCAGCGCCGTGGCCGGCGCGGACACCGCCATCACCGTCGCCAGCGAGAAAACGACAGCGACACCGATTCGGAAAACGTTCATCGGTCACCCCTCCATCACCGGAAAAATGCGATCGGGCGAACCGTAGAAGGCATTCCGGCGACGCCGGAAGAGAACTTTCGAACGGGCTTTGGCCACAGCCAAATGGACCTCGTTCCCGCAGCTCAACGCTTTGGCTCGCGACGCACGCCGGTCAGGTCACGGCCTGGCGGAGCCGGTGCAGAACCACTGCGCGCCGGTCAGCGCCGAACTGTCCCGGCTGCTGTCACCGGCACGGATGTTCCCGGCCTCGGCCTTGGCCGAGTCGTAGAACCGGCCGGCGACCGGCATGTTGTTGTCGTAGGAGAAAACCGCGTCCTGCAGGTCGTAGTCGGCGAGGCGCCAGCACGCGTTCTGCCGCTGGGTGCGGAAGTTCATGTCGTCGAAGCCGATGTTGCGGTACAGGCACAGCCACGTCGCCTCGCACGGCTCGGCGATCGTGGCGGGCACCGGCCGGTCCGGCCGCGGCCACAGGGCGATGACCAGCAAGACCCCGATCGCGGCGGCCGCACCCAGCACCCACCGCTCGCGCTGCCTCCCCGTGGCCGGCACCGCGGGACGTTCCGCGGGTGTGACGGGGGCCGGCACGGCGGCCGCCCGGTCCCACCGCTGTCTCCACCGCGCACGGACCCGCTGCTCGTCCTGACCGAGCACACCGACCTCCAGCGATCGGACGAACTCCCACGTCGTCTCCCAGGACGGTAGCTGCGCGCCGCGCGCCGCCGCCGACAACGCCGATTTCGACGCCAGCGCGCCGTGATCCTGGCGCATCGCGTCGTACGACGGGTCCCCCGCCTGCTGCTTGAGCTCCCACAACTGCCGGGCGAAGACCGCCGCGGGCTCGTCGCCCTCGGGGGCCTTGGCCACCCGCCCCCTGCGTCCGGCTCTGGTCGTCTCGCTACCCATGGTTCCCCCCATGTGACGGTCCGCGACACCGGCAGTCTTGCAGCGTTGACCCAGCGGCAGCATTTACACGTTCAGGTGATGCGCCACGTTTTGCGGGTGCTGTTTGCGGGCGGTCGCACCGGGGGTAGGTCAACTCCATGGTCCTGTTCGCCGAAATACCAGGGCGATACGACTGGATTCCGGACTCGCCCTGGATCCTCCTCCTCCCCGCCGGCCTCTTCGCCGCGGCGATCGCCGTGAAGTGGTGGCAGCGGCGCCGGGGACAGCGCTGACCGGCGTTGCGGGTTCGGGCGATCGCCGCGCCGACCGCGCAGCCCGTCGTCGGATCAGGAGTTCTGAGCCAACCCGAGCGCGCGCCGGAAGCTCGGGCACTCCAGGTGCGAGGGCGCGGGGCAGGCCGCCGCGTGCCGCAGGTCGTCGCGCATCGAGGAGAGCTTGCGGATCGTCGCGTCCAGCTCGTCGGCCTTGGCCGCGAGCATCGCGCGGTTCGGGCTCGGGCGGCCGTCCGGGGTGAACATCAGGGCCACCTCGTCGAGCGAGAACCCGGCCGACCGGCAGACGGCGATCAACGCGAGCTGCTCCAGCACGGTGGGCGCGTACACGCGGGTCAGCCCCTGCCTGCGCACCGGGGCGATCAGGCCGCGCTCCTCGTAGTAGCGCAGCGTGGAGGCGGGCACGCCCGAGCGGCGCACCACGTCGCCGATCCCGATCTCGTCCACGACACTTGACCTCAAGCCGGGTTGAAGTAGGACGGTACGAGCATGACAGAGGTCAACAGCGAACAGGCGGCCTGGTGGCGAGCGGCGGGCGAGGGCTGGGCCCGTGCGCAGGACATGGTGGGCCTGGTGCTCCAGCCGTTCCAGGACGTGCTCGTCGAGGCGGCGCTGGCGCGGCCGCGCCGCAGGGTGCTCGACGTCGGGTGCGGCACCGGTGCCGTGACGAGGGCGATCGCCGAGGCGACCGGTGCGGTCTGCGTCGGCGTCGACATCTCCGAGACGATGCTCGCCGCGGCGCGCGAGCACGGGAAGGCGGAGTTCGTCGAGGCGGACGCGCAGGTCCACGCGTTCGAGGAGCGCTTCGACCTGGTGGTGTCGCGGTTCGGCGTCATGTTCTTCGCCGACCCGGTGGCGGCGTTCGGCAACCTGCTGCGCGCCGCGGTGCCGGGCGGTGAGCTGACCTTCGTCACGTGGCGCGCGGTGGAGGAGAACCCGTTCATGGCGACCGCGTCCCGGATCGCCGCGTCGCTGGCTCCCGCGGCTGTGGCCCCGGACCCGGACGGGCCGGGACCGTTCTCGCTCGCGGACGCCGGCAGGACGCGCGAAGTCCTCGAGCGGGGCGGCTGGGACGGGATCGAGATCCTGCCGGTGGACCGGACCTGCGTGCTGCCCGCGGAGCTGCTCGTGCCGTACCTGAGCAACATGGGCCCGATCGCGCGTGCCCTGCGGGAAGCGGAGGAGTCCGAGCGCGGCAGGATGGTCGAGTCGGCCCGGGCGGCGTTCGGGGAGTTCGTGCACGGTGACGAGGTGCGCATCCCGGCCGCGTGCTGGCAGGTCACCGCGTCAGCTCCACTCTGACTGCCGCTGCCACGTCAGCAGGGTGTCCAGCACCCCGCCGGACCAGCCGCGCGGGTCCAGCTCGGCCTGCGCGGCGTACCGGCCGCGGTAGAACAGCAACGGCCGCGCGTCGCGCACCGGTCCGAGGCCGACGACGGAGCCGATGACCACGTGGTGGTCGCCGGCGTCGTGCACCGCGAACACCTCGCAGTCGACCCAGGTCACGACGCCGTCGAGCACCGGTGCGCCGGTGGGCGACGGCGTCCAGGCGACTCCGGCGAACTTGTCGGCGCCCGCCTTGCCGAACACCGCCGACACCTCGCGCTGGTCCTCCGCCAGCACGTTCACGCAGAACGAGCCCGCCGGCGCCATCGCCGCCCAGCTCCGCGAGGTCCGCTGCGGGCAGAACAGCACCAGCGGCGGGTCCAGCGACAGGGCGGCGAAGGCCTGGCAGGCGAAGCCGACAGGTCCTGTCGCGGACGTGCCGGTCACCACGGTCACCCCGGTGCAGAAGTGGCCGAGGACGGAGCGGTAGCGGGCGGCTACTTCCGGTTGCCCACGCTGAAGTCGTGTCCCCACAGGCTCACCGCCGTGCTCTCCCGGGCGATCCAGTCCTCGTCGGACACCTGCCGGCCCTCGCAGCCGAACTCGACGTCGAACCCGCCGGGTGTCTTCATGTAGAACGACAGCATCAGGTCGTTGACGTGCCTGCCGAGCGTCGCCGACATCGGCACCTCGCGCCGCGTCGCGCGGTCCAGCGCCAGGCCCACGTCGTCGGTGTTCTCCACCTCGACCATCAGGTGCACGATCCCGCTCGGCGTCGGCATCGGCAGGAACGCGAGGCTGTGGTGGCGCGGGTTGCAGCCGAAGAACCGCAGCCATGCCGGTGGTCCGCCGGCCGGCCTGCCGACGAGCTGCGGCGGCAGGCGCATCGAGTCGCGCAGCCGGAAACCCAGCACGTCGCGGTAGAAGTGCAGCGCGGCCTCGTCGTCCGATGTGGACAGCACCACGTGCCCGAGGCCCTGCTCCCCCGTCACGAACCGGTGCCCGTACGGCGACACCACCCGCCGGTGTTCCAGCGCGGCGCCGCAGAAGACCTCCAGGGTGTTGCCGGACGGGTCGTCGAACCTGATCAGCCCGTTCACCCGTCGTTCCGCCAGGTCCTCGGCCGAGCCCTCGACGTAGGTCACCCCGGCCGAGGCCAGGCGCTTCGCCACGTCCTCCAGCTCCGCTTCGGTGGCGGCCTCCCAGCCGGACACCCGCAAGCGGTCCCGGGAGCCGGGCACGATCACCAGCCGCGCCGGGAAGTCGTCCATCCGCAGGTACAGGGCGCCCTCCACCGAGCCCCTGCCCTCGACCATGCCGAGGACCTTCAGCCCGAACTCGCGCCACCGGGCCATGTCGGTGGCCTCGATCCTGAGGTAGCCCAGCGAACGGATGCCCATCACGCCTCCCCGAGGAAGTCGAGCGCCAGCCTGTTGAACTCGTCGAACTTCTCGAGCTGCGCCCAGTGGCCGCACCCGCCGAAGACGTGCAGCCGGGCTCGTGGGATCAGCTTCAGCGCCACCAGCGCGCCGTCGAGCGGGTTGACCCGGTCCTCGCGCCCCCACACCAGCAGCACCCGCTGGCGCAGCCGGTGGGCCTCGCGCCAGAGCATGCCCTGCTCGAAGTCGGGACCGGAGAACGACTTGCCCAGTGCGGCCATGGCGCGCAACGACTCCGGTCTCGCCGCCGCCTCGAACCGCTCGTCGACGAGCTCGTCGGTGATCAGGGACTGGTCGAACACCATGATCCGCAGGAACTCCTCGATCTTCTCCCGCGTGGGTGTCCTGGCGAACGCGCCGAGCTTGCGCACGCCCTCGGTCGGATCGGGTGAGAAGACGTTCAACGCCAACCCGCCCGGTCCCATCAGCACGAGCCGTCCCGCTCGTTTCCCGTGATCGAGGGCGAACCGGACGGCGGTGCCACCGCCGAGCGAGTTGCCGAGGAGGTGGGCCCGCTCGACGCCCAGGTCGTCCAGCAGGTCCTTCAGGGCCCGTGCGGCGAACGAGAAGTACTGGTCGTGCTCCGCGGGCTTGTCCGACCGGCCGTAGCCGGGCATGTCGACGGCCAGCACGCGGAACGACTTCGCGAACACCGGGATGTTCGCGCGGAAGTTGCTCAGAGCCGACGCGCCGGGGCCGCCGCCGTGCAGCAGGACCAGCGTCTCGGCGTTGTCCGCGCCGGCCTCGTGGTAGTGCAACCGAACTCTCACCGCAGTCCCCTCAGAACAGCCCGTCGCGGACCTGGATGCCCAGCTCGTTCTTGCCGTACAGCACGAGCACGCGCTCCGGGTCGTTGGCCGCGTGCACCCGTGCGGCGTGCGCGTCGCGCCAGAACCGGGGCAGGGGCAGGGTCGCGTTGATCGCCTTGCCGCCCGCGCTCTCGAACAGCCGGTCGATCGCGGAGATCGCCCGCGCGCTGCCGAGCACCTGGTCGCGACGCGCCCGCAACCGCAGGCCGATCGGGATCTTCGTGCCGGCGACGGCGTGCTCCCACTCGTCGTTGACGTCCTTCTCGAGCTGCCACCACGCGGTGTCGATGTCACTCGCGGCCGTGGCGATCCGCACTTGGGCGAACGGGTCGTCGACCGACTTCTCACCGAGGTAGGCGGCCCGGACGCGCTCGCGGGTCGCACTGACGTGCAGGTCGTACGCACCAGCCGCCATGCCGATCATCGGCGCGGTGATCGCGTACGGGTGGATCGTCCCGTACGGCATGCGGAAGAGCGGGCCGGGGTTGACCTCCTGGCCGGGACACACGCATCGCGCGGTGTGCATCATGCTCAGCGTGCGGTGCTCCGGCACGAACACGTCCTCGACCACGACGTCGTTGCTGCCGGTGCCGCGCAGCCCGACCGCGTCCCAGACGTCGTTGATCGTGTAGTCGGCGATCGGCAGCAGGAACGTGCGGAAGTCGACGGGCTTGCCCTCGTCGTTCATCACCAGGCCGCCGAGCAGCACCCAGGTGGCGTGGTCGCAGCCGGACGAGAAGCTCCACTTGCCGCTGAACCGGAACCCGCCCGCGACCGGTGTCGCCCGGCCCGTCGGCGCGTACGACGACGAAATACGGGTGTCCTGGTCTTCTCCGAAGACCTCCTCCTGCGCGCGCACGTCGAACAGGCCGACGTGCCACGGGTGCACGCCGAGCACCGACGCGACCCAGCCCGTCGACCCGCAGGCGCTCCCGATCAGCCTGACCGCGGTGTAGAAGTCCAGCGGGTGCGACTCGAGGCCGCCGTACCGCACGGGTTGCAGCATCCGGAAGAACCCGGTCTCCTGCAACGCCTTCACCGATTCCGGCGGAATCCTGCGCAGCTCCTCCGCCTCCTCCGCGCGATCGGCCAGAACGGGCAGCAGCTCTCGCACCTTGCCGAGGACTTCCTCGCTCATCGGGCTTCCTCCCTGCTCAGCTCCAGTGCGATGTCGATCAGCTGGTCCTCCTGCCCGCCCACGAGCTTGCGCTCGCCCGCGCGGACGAGGATCCGCGCGCCGGAGACGCCGTAGCGCTCGGCCTGCGCGTAGGCGTGCTTGAGGAAGCTGGAGTAGACGCCCGCGTACCCCATCACCAGCGCCATGCGGTCGAGCAGGCACTCCTCGGGCATGACCGGCCGGACGACGTCCTCGGCCGCGTCCACGATCTTGAAGAAGTCGACGCCGGTGGAGAACCCGAGCTTGTCGCAGACGCCGACGAACGCCTCCAGCGGCGTGTTCCCCGCGCCGGCACCGAATCCGCGCGCGCTGCCGTCGATCTGCGCGGCCCCGGCCCGTGCCGCGGCGACCGAGTTGGCGACGCTGAGCCCGAGGTTCTCGTGCCCGTGGAAGCCGACCTGGGCGTCGTCTCCCAGCTCGGCGACCAGTGCGGCCACCCGGTCGGAGACCTGCTCGAGCACCAGCGCCCCCGCCGAGTCGACCACGTAGACGCACTGGCAACCGGCGTCGGCCATGATCCGGGCCTGCTTCGCCAGCGCCTCCGGCGGCTGCGAGTGCGCCATCATCAGGAACCCGACGGTCTCCAGCCCGTGTGCCCTGGCCAGCTCGAAGTGCTGCACCGAGACGTCCGCCTCGGTGCAGTGCGCCGCGATCCGGACGATCGAGGCGCCGTTGTCCCGCGACACCAGGATGTCGTCCTTCACCCCGACGCCCGGCAGCATCAGCACGGCGATCCTGGCCCGCCGTGCGGTCTCCGCCGCGGCCTTGATCAGCTCCTGCTCCGGCGTGAGGCTGAAGCCGTAGGTGAACGACGACCCGCCCAGCCCGTCGCCGTGCGCCACCTCGATCACCGGCACCCCGGCGTCGTCCAGCGCCGCCACGACCGAGCGCACGTCGTCGACGGTGAACTGGTGCCGCTTGTGGTGCGAGCCGTCACGCAGTGACGTGTCGGTCAGCCGCAGCTGCATCGGCGATCCCCTCCCCCACCCTGGTCGCGGCGGCCGTCATGATGTCGAGGTTCCCGGCGTAGGCGGGCAGGAAGTCGCCGGCACCCGCGACCTCCACGAAGATCGCCACCCGGCCGGGGTCGAACTGCGGTTCGCCCAGCAGCCGGAAACCGGGCACGTAGGACCGGACCTCCGCCTCCATCCGCGCGATCGAGTCGGTGACCGGGTCCGGATCGGCGTCGGGCGGGATCGCGCAGAAGATCGTGTCGCGCATGACCACCGGCGGGTCGGCCGGGTTGAGCACGATGATCGCCTTGCCGCGCCGTGCTCCCCCGATCGCCTCGATGCCGCGGCTGGTCGTGCGGGTGAACTCGTCGATGTTGGCGCGCGTGCCCGGTCCCGCCGACACCGACGCGACGCTGGCGACGACCTCCGCGTACGACACGGGAACGACCCGCGACACGGCGTGGACGATCGGGATCGTGGCCTGGCCGCCGCAGGTGATCAGGTTGATGTTGGGCGCGTCCGCGTGCTCGCCGAGGTTCACCGGCGGGACGACGTACGGCCCGACCGCCGCCGGGGTCAGGTCGATCGCCCGGATGCCGGCCTCGGCGTAGCGCGGGGCGTTGGCCCGGTGCACCGCCGCGGACGTCGCCTCGAAGACGACGTCCGGCAGCTCGTCCTGGCGCAGCAACCACTCCGTGCCGCCGGCCGAGACCTCCAGGCCGAGCGACGCGGCCCGGCGCAGCCCCTCGCTCGCCGGGTCGATCCCCACCATCCAGCGGGGCTCGAGCACGGGCGAGCGCCGGAGCTTGTGGAGCAGGTCGGTGCCGATGTTGCCGGAGCCGACGATGGCCGCCTTCACCCTGGTCACCTCACTCGAACTTCAGGACGGCAGCACCGAGTCCGGCGAACTCGGCGTGGAACTCGTCGCCCGGCCGGGCGTCGACCGCCCGCGTGCACGAGCCGGGCAGGACGACGTCACCCGCGAGGAGCCGGACGCCGAAGCTCGCGACCTTCCCCGCGAGCCACGCGACGGCGAGCGCCGGATCGCCCAGCACGGCGTCACCACGTCCCTCGGCGACGACCTCGCCGTTGCGGCGCAACGTCGCCACGACGCCGCCGATGTCCAGATCGGACGGACGGACGCGCTCGGGACCCAGCACGAACCCGGCCGACGAGGCGTTGTCCGCGATGGTGTCCTGCAGACCGATCCGCCAGTCCTCGATCCGGCTGTCGATCAGCTCGATGGCCGGCGCGACGAACTCGGTGGCGGCGAGGACGTCCTCGACCGTGCAGCCCTCCCCCGGCAGGTCGCGGGCGAGCAGGAACGCGATCTCCACCTCGACCCTCGGGTACAGGTAGGCCGAGACGTCCGCCGTGCCGGCGAGCTGCATGTCGTCGAGCAGATGGCCGTAGTCGGGCTCGTCGACGCCCATCATCTCCTGCATCGCCAACGACGACAGGCCGACCTTGTGGCCGATCACGTCGCGGTTGCGGTGCCGGACGTTGAGGAGCTGGATCTCGTACGCGTCGACGACGTCGATGCCGGGGTACAGCTCGACGAGCGGTTTGATCGGCACGCGGTCGCGTTCCGCCGCCCTCAGCAGCTCGGCGGCCGCCTCCCGGTCCTGAGTGGTCAGCACTGGGCCTCCTGCACGACGTGGTGTCCCGCCCGGCGGCCGGAGAAGACGCAGTCGGCGAGCGCGAGCCCGCTGACGTAGGACTCCGAGCACACCCCGACCGCCGACCGGCCCGCCGCGTACAGGGCCGGAACGCCGCGCACCTGACCGGTGTCCTCGTCGACGACCAGCCCACCCAGGGTGAGCATCGGGCACGGGTAGCCGAAACCGGCGCGCACCGACACGTTGATCAACGAGTAGGGCGGCACGCCGACGGGTTCCGGCACCCCGATCCCCGCCTTGGCCGCGACCTCCTCGACGGTCGGCGCCGTGACCAGCCCGCGGCCCAGCAGGTAGCGGACCTGCCAGCGCTGGAACCGCGCGGTCTGCGTCTTCACCTGCGCTCGCGCGACGCGCAGGACGTCGTCGTCCACCAACAGCCAGGCCCTGCCGCCGCGGCGGACGATCTCGTCCCCGATGGCCGCGCCGTACCGCGTCGCGTCACCGAACCGCCGGCCGTCCGCGTCGACGAGAACCCCTCGCTGCAACGCGCTGGGCGGTGTGATGAACCGCCAGACGGAGATCTTGTCCATCCGCGCGGTCCTCCCGCCCGCGGCGACACCGAGCATGATCCCGGCGCCGTCGTCACCGGGGGTGCCCAGCGCGAGGCCGCCGCGGTGCAGCGGGGCGTGCTCGCGCACCAGCGCCCGGTTCGAGATGAAGCCCCCGGCGGCGATGACCACACCCCGCCCGGCGTGGACCACCGCCGGGCGGCCGAACCGTTCGAGCCGCGCCGCCAGTCCGAACAGCGCCCTGCCCAGAGGCGGGTAGTACAGCCACGGCTTCGCGCCCGCCCTGGACAGGGCCGCGTGCACGGCGCGGGGAAGACCGGTGAGGGTTCGGCACCGCACGCCCGCCACCCGGCCGTTCTCGACCACGAGGTCCAGGGCGCGCGTCTGCGGCAGGATCCGCACGCCCGCCCGCCGGGCCGCCTCCGCGAGCCGGGCGAAGAACACCTTGCCGGACGTCCCCTTCGCCTTCGTCCGGTGCCCGCGCGGCGCCGGGTCGGGCCACGCGTCCTCGCTGCCGGACAGGTACAGGTAGTGGTCGTCGGTCGGGTAGGAGGTCTTGAACGGGCTGAGGGCCGGGGAGAACGGCACACCCCGGTCCTCCAGCCAGGCCAGCGCCTCCGCGCTGTCCTCGCAGAACCGGCGCAACGTCGGCGCGGACACCGCGTCCCGGACCTCGGTGCGCAGGTAGGCCTCCATGGCGTCGACCGAGTCGGTGACACCGGCCTGCACCTGCTGGCGCGTCCCACCGCCCGCGTAGACGACCCCGCCGGACAACGCGGTCGCGCCGCCGCCGGCGAACCGGTCCAGCACCACCACGGACGCACCGGCCGCCGCGGCCTCGACGGCGGCGCACGCGCCGGCCGCTCCGAAGCCGATGACGACCACGTCGGCGGTGACCTCCACACAACCCTCCAGAAACACGTTCTTGGCGAGCCGGTCTGCCTGGAACTCCTACACCATAGCGCCAAACCGGCGCAGAACTATAACCTGTTCTAGTAAGAGCGTCCGGGAGGTGCGATGTACGACGTGATCGTCGTCGGCAGTGGCGCGGCAGGCATGACGGCCGCCCTCTGCACCGCTGCGCACGGCCTGCGGACCCTCGTTGTCGAGAAGGCCGCCCACTACGGCGGGTCGACGGCGCGGTCCGGCGGCGGCATCTGGGTGCCGAACAACGCGGTGGTCGCCGCGGCCGGCGTGCCCGACTCACCGGAGCGGGCCCGCACCTACCTCGCGCACCTCGCCCCCGAGGTCCCGGCGGAGCTCAGGGACGCGTTCCTGGCGGCCGGACCGGCGATGCTCGCGTTCGTCCGCGCGCACACACCGCTGGAGTTCCGCTGGGTCCGCGACTACGCCGACTACTACCCCGAGGCACCGGGCGGGCACCCGCGCGGCCGGTCCGTCGAACCCCTGCCGCTCCGCACCGGCCGGCTGGCCGGCGTGCTCGACGAGCTCGAACCTCCGTACGTGCCGGCACCGGCGGGCATCGTGATCACCCAGACCGACTACCGCTGGCTGACGCTGGTCGGTCGGCACCCGCGCGGTCTGCTCACCGCGGCCAAGGTCTTCGCCCGCCGGTTCCTGCCGGGCACCCGGCTGACGATGGGCCAGGCGCTGGCGGCGGGGCTGCGGGCCGGGCTGACCGAGCTCGGCGTGGAGGTCCGGCTCAACACCCCGATGACCGACCTGCACCACGAGAACGGCCGGGTCGCCGGGGTGGTCGCCGGCGACCGGCTGATCCTCGCCGACCACGTCGTCCTGGCATCGGGCGGGTTCGAGCACAACGAGCAGATGCGCAAGCGGCACCAGCACGTCGGTACCGAGTGGACGGTCGGCGCGAAGGCCAACACCGGCGACGGCATCGAGGCCGGCCTCCGGGCCGGCGCGGCCGTCGCGCTGATGGACGACGCGTGGTGGGGCCCGTCGGTCCCGCTGCCGCGCGGCCCGTTCTTCCTGCTCGCGGAACGGTCGCTGCCCGGCTGCGTGCTCGTCGACAAGACCGGGCGCCGGTTCGTCAACGAGTCGGCGCCCTACATCGACGTGGTCAACGCGATGACCGGAGCGACCTGGCTGGTCTTCGACCACTCCTACCGCAGCCGCTACCCGTTCTGCGGCATCCCGCCGCGCCGCCCCCTGCCCCGGCGCTGGCGCGACGCCGTGCTCACCGCGCCCGGCCTGGAGGAGCTCGCCCAGGAGGCCGACCTGCCGGAGCTCGTCGAGACCGTGCGGCGGTTCAACACGCTCTGCGTCGACGGGGCCGACGCCGACTTCCACCGCGGCGACAGCGCGTACGACCGCTACTACGGCGATCCGCGCAACCGGCCGAACCCGAACCTGGCGCCGCTCACGACCGGCCCGTTCCACGCGGTGAGGATCGTGCCCGGCGACCTCGGCACCAAGGGCGGCCTGCGCACCGACGCCCGCGCGCGGGTGCTGCGCGAGGACGGTTCGGTGATCGAGGGCCTGTACGCGGCCGGCAACACCAGCGCGTCGGTGATGGGGCACACCTACGCGGGCGCGGGCGCCACCCTCGGACCGGCGATGACGTTCGGTTACCTCGCCGGCCTCGACATCTCTGGAGGAACGTCATGACGCAGGACGCCGTACGCACGATCGACACCGGCGCACCTCCGGCGCGGTTCGCGCGCGGCTGGCACTGCCTCGGCCTGGCCTCCCACTTCCGCGACGGCGAGCCGCACGCCGTGGAGGCGTTCGGCACGAAGCTCGTCGTGTTCGCGACCGGCGACGGCAGGATCAACGTGCTCGACGGGTACTGCCGGCACATGGGCGGCGACCTCACCCAGGGCACGATCAAGGGCGACACCATCGCCTGCCCGTTCCACGACTGGCGCTGGGCGGGCAACGGCCGCTGCACCGCCATCCCCTACGCCAAGCGGGTCCCGCTGCGGGCGCGCACCAGGTCGTGGATCACCCTGGAGGAGAACAAGCAGCTCTTCGTCTGGAACGACCCGCAGGGCAACCCGCCGCCGGAGCACGTGACGATCCCGCGCATCGACGCCGCGTTCAGCGACGAGTGGAGCAACTGGACGTGGGACTCGGTGGTGATCGAGGGCGCGAACTGCCGCGAGATCATCGACAACGTCGTCGACATGGCCCACTTCTTCTACATCCACTTCGCGTTCCCCACGTACTTCAAGAACGTGCTGGAAGGCCACGTCGCCGCGCAGTACCTCACCACGCGCGGCCGCCCGGACGTCGCCATGGGCTCGAACTACACCGGCGACGTCGAGGTCCGCTCCGAGGCCGCGTACCACGGGCCGTCCTACATGATCGACTACCTGTGGAACGACTACCGGGGGCTCGAGATCGAGACGGTGCTGATCAACTGCCACTACCCGATCTCGCCGACCTCCTTCAAGCTCCAGTGGGGCGCGATCGTGAAGAAGCTGCCGGGGGTCGACGACGTGCACGCCGACAAGATCGCGGCCAAGTTCGCGCGCGGCATCGGTGCCGGGTTCCTGCAGGACGTGCGGATCTGGCAGAACAAGACGCGCATCGACAACCCGCTGCTGTGCGAGGAGGACGGTCCGGTCTACCAGTTGCGGCGCTGGTACGAGCAGTTCTACGTCGACGTGGAGGACGTCACCGACGACATGGTGCGGCGCTTCGAGTTCGAGGTCGACACGAGCCGGGCGGTCGAGGTGTGGGAGCAGGAGGTCGCCGAGAACCTCGCTCGTCAGCGGTCATGAGCGAGCGCGACGAGTTCCTGACCGGCGGGATGGTGCCCGTGTGGTGCGACTGCGGCAACCGGGTGCTGGTGCGGAAGAACAGCCCGCAGCACACCAGCGTGCAGTGGCTGTCCGACACGAGCGCGTGTCCTGAGCTGCGCGGGTCGCGGTCCGCGCTGGTGCCGTCCTGCCTGCGGCTGCGCGACGGCATCGAGAAGGCCGCGCGCGACGGGGTGCTGGAGGTCGCCGATGGCTGAGGTGCACCGGGTGCGGGTCGAGGCCGTGATCGAGGAGACGGCCGACGCGCGGTCCTTCGTGCTGTCCGGGGCGGACTTCACGCCACGGCCGGGCCAGTTCCTGACCGTGCGGGCCGGTGAGGTCGCGCGGTGCTACTCGCTGTCCAGCGCGCCGGGTGAGCCGTTGAAGATCACGGTGAAGCGCACGCCGGACGGGTGGGGCTCGCTCTGGATGTGCTCGCAGGTGCGCGTTGGGACCGAGCTGGACGTGCTGGCGCCGGCCGGGGTCTTCACGCCCTCGTCGCTGGACGGCTCGGTGCTCGCCTTCGCCGCGGGCAGCGGGATCACGCCGATCATGTCGATCGTCCGGGCGGTGCTCGGGCAGGGCGCCGGACGGGTGTTCCTGTTCTACGCCAACCGGGACGAGTCCTCGGTGATCTTCGCGCGCGAGCTCGACGAGCTGGCGCGCTCGCACCCGCGACGGCTGACGGTCGTGCACTGGCTGGAGTCGGTGCAGGGGCTGCCGCACCTCGACGGGCTGCGGGCGTTCGTCCGCTCCTGCGACGAGGCGTTCGTCTGCGGCCCGGCGCCGTTCATGGAGGCCGCGCGCCAGGCGCTGCACGACGTTCCCGTCGTGCACGTCGAGAAGTTCGTGTCGCTGTCGAGCGATCCGTTCACCGAGGTGCCCGCGGTGACCGGCGACCGGCCGGACGCCGTCGTCGAGGTGGAGCTGGACGGCGAGCGGCACCGGTTCCCCTGGCCCGCGCGGACGAAGCTGCTCGACCTGTTGCTGGAGAAGGGTCTCGACGCGCCGTACTCGTGCCGGGAGGGCGCGTGCAGCGCGTGCGCGTGCCGGCTCGTCGACGGCGAGGTCAAGATGCTCGGCAACGACGTGCTCGACTCCGAGGACATCGCCGACGGCATCGTGCTGGCGTGCCAGTCGGTCCCGGTCACCGACACCGTGCGGATCACCTACGACTAGGGGTGCTGGATGCCGATCGACCCGGCCGTCGCGATCGGGGCGGAACTGCCCGAGGTGGAGTTCTCCTGGACGCACTCCGACGTGCTGCTCTACCACCTCGCCCTGGGCGCCACGGAACTCCGCTACGTCTACGAGCGGGACCTCCGGGTGCTGCCCACGTTCGGCGTCGTCGCGCCCCGGTTCCACGAGACCGCGCCACCCGCAGTCTCGTTCCCCGGTGTCGACATCGACCTCGCGCGGGTGCTGCACGGCACGCAGGAGATCACCGTGCACGCTCCCCTCCCGGCCGAGGGCGCGGCCGTGCTGCGGACGCGGATCACGGACGTGTGGGACAAGGGCAAGGCGGCGGTCATCATCCAGGAGGCGACGGCCGTGACGGCGGCCGGGACCGCCCTGTTCACCACCCGGTCGAGCATCTTCGCCCGCGGTGAGGGCGGCTTCGGCGGCGACCGCGGGCCGTCGGGCGAGGCCGGGGTCCCGGACCGCGCGCCGGACTTCGTGGTCGAGACGCCGACCCTGCCGCAGCAGGCGTACCTCTACCGGCTGTGCGGCGACCGCAACCCGTTGCACGCCGATCCGGAGTTCGCCCGGCGGGCCGGGTTCGACCAGCCGATCCTGCACGGCCTGTGCACCTACGGCGTGGTGTGCAAGGCGGTGACCGACGCCGTGCTCGACGGGCCGGAGCAGGTCTCGTCGTTCGGGGCGCGGTTCGCGGGCGTGGTCTTCCCCGGCGAGACGCTGACGACGCGGGTGTGGCGGGACGGTCCGCGGCTCGTGCTGACGACGTCCGCCGCGGACCGCCCCGTGCTCACCGGCGCGGTGCTAACCCCGGCCGAGGACTAGGCCGCTGGTCGGGACGCCGGTCCCGGCGGTGACCAGGACGTGCTCGACGTCCGCGACCTGGTTCACCGCGGTGCCGCGAACCTGCCGCACGGCCTCGGCGATGCCGTTCATGCCGTGCAGGTAGGCCTCGCCGAGCTGACCGCCGTGGGGGTTGAGCGGCAGCGAGCCGGTCAGCTCCAGGGCTCCGGACGCCACGAAGTCCTTGGCCTCGCCCCTGCCGCAGAAACCCAGTTCCTCGAGCTGCACCAGGACGAACGGCGTGAAGTGGTCGTAGAGCACGGCGACATCCACATCGGACGGACCGATGCCGGACCTCCGCCACAGGCCTCTCGCCACGACCCCCATCTCCGGCAGCCCGGTCAGGTCGTCGCGGTAGTAGCTGGTCATCGTGAACTGGTCCGCGGCACTGCCCTGAGCCGCGGCCTCGACGAGCGCGGGCTCGTTCGGCAGGTCGCGGGCACGTCCGGCCGACGTCACGACCAGCGCGACACCGCCGTCGCTCTCCTGGCAGCAGTCCAGCAGCCGCAGCGGTTCGGCGATCCAGCGGGACGCCTGGTGGTCGGCCAGCGTGATCGGCCGGTCGTGGAACCACGCGCGCGGGTTCGTGGCGGCGTGCTTGCGGTCGACCACCGCGACACGGCCGAAGTCCTCGCTCGTGGCGCCGTACTCGTGCATGTACCGGCGGGCGAACATGGCGACCATCGCGGCCGGTGTGCCCAGTCCCACCGGGTAGGACCAGCTGTTGTCGATGTTCGCCGCCGCTGCTGCCTGGACCTGGCCGAACCGGTGTCCGGAGCGTTCGTTGAACGCCCGGTAGCACACGACGACCTCCGCCATGCCGGTCTCGACGGCCATCGCGGCCTGCTGGACGGTCGCGCACGCCGCCCCGCCGCCGTAGTGGACGCGGCTGAAGAACGTCAGCCCCGGGATGCCCAGCTCGCGGGCGACCGCGATCTCGGCGTTGGTGTCCATGGTGAAGCTGACCAGACCGTCCACATCGGATGGTGCGAGACCCGCGTCCTCCAGTGCCGCGCGGACGGCCTCCGCCGCCAGCCGGAGCTCGCTGCGCCCGGAGTCCTTGGAGAAGTCCGTCGCGCCGATTCCCACGATCGCGGCGTTCACGCGGGCACCTCGATCCGCACGGTTCCGGTGACGTGGTCGCCGTGGGCGGTCCTGCCGACCACCTCGACGGTCAGGTCCCGCTCCTCGCGCCCGATCACCTGGCCGAAGAACTTCAGCGTGTCGTAGGCGAAGCAGGGTGCGCCGAGCCGGATGTCCACCTGCCGCACCAGCACCTCGGGGCCCGCCCAGTCCGTGACGTAGCGCTGCACGAGCCCGGTCGTCGTGAGGATGTTGATGAAGATGTCCTTCGACCCCCGCTGGACCGCGCGGTCGCGGTCGTGGTGGACGTCCTGGAAGTCGCGGGTGGCCAGCGCGGTGCTGATCACGAACGTGGGCGTGGCCTCCACGTGCCACTCGGGCAGGGCATCACCGATCCGCACGGGGCCTCCAGCTCGGCATCGTCAGCTCGTCGTCGACCTCCGTGAACACGACCTCGACCGGCAGCCCGATGGCCGGTTCGCCGGCCAGCTCGCCCAGCACCCGCACGCCCTCGTCCAGTTCGACCAGGGCGACGACGAACGGCGTCCGCCTGCCGGGCACCTGCGGGTGGTGGTGCACGACGTAGCTGTAGACCACGCCGCAACCGGCCGAGACGAGGTACTTCGGTTTCGTCGCACCGCACTCAGGGCACATCGGGCCGGGCGGGTGCCGCAGCAGCCCGCAACCGCCGCACCGCTGGATGCGCAGCTCCCCCTGGCGGCAGCCTTCCCAGAAGTACTCGGTGTCCCGGTTGACGGCCGGCCGGATCGCCTGCGCCTGCCGCGGTCCCGGCTGGGGCTCGGGTTTCGACGCGGGCGTGTACTTCAGCACGCGGAACCGCATCTCGGCCACCGGTTCGTCACCGACGTACCAGGTGCTCCTGGTCGTGACGAACCACCCCTCGCCCAGTCCCGTCCTCTTCGGACCGGTCACGTCCTCCAGGCTCGTCGTCACCGAGAGGTGCTCGCCGACCTTGAGGTAGCGGTGGTAGGTCTGGTCGCTGTTGGTGGCGACGACCGACGTGTACCCGGCCTCGTCGAGGATGGCCATCATCTGCCCGAGCGGGTCGTCCGCCGAGCGCTGGCCGCGCAGCCCCGCCATCGTCCAGACCTGCACCATCGCCGGTGGAGCGACCTCGGTGTAGCCGGGGTGCTCGTCGCCGATGGCCTCCAGCCAGTTGTTGATCATCGGCAGGTTGACCGGGTCGCGTGCCAGCCGCGGCGCCGATCCGCCCTGTCCGGCGATGCGCGCGGCCTCCTCCTCGATGTCGATCATCGCACCACCCGCGGCAGTCCGAGCCCGATGTTCGCGATCAGCTCCCGCTGGATCTCGTTCACTCCCCCGCCGAAGGTCAGCACCAGGTTGCGCCGCGCCTGCACGTCCAGCCACCGGACCAGCTCCGCGTCGGCGCCGTGGCGTCCGACGAGCTCCTCCAGCAGCCTGCCGACGCGCTGGGTCCGTTCCGCGGCGAACACCTTGGTGGCACTGGCGTCCGCGACCTCCACGTCCCCGCTCGCGACCTGCCAGTTGAGCAGCTCGTTCACCCGCACGACGGCGCGCGCCTCGGCCAGTGCCCTGCGCACGTCCGGTTCGGCGAGCAACCCGCGTCCGGAGGCCCAGCCGTGGACCCGTTCCACCAGCGCGCCGATCCGCCCGGACGGGCCGAGCATCACGCGTTCGTGGTTGAGCTGGGTCGTGATCAGGCGCCAGCCCTCGTTCTCCTCGCCGACCCTGCGGGACTCGGGCACCTGGACGTCGTTGTAGTAGGTGGCGTTCACGTGGTGCGCGCCGTCGCAGGTGATGATCGGCGTCCACGAGTAGCCGGGGCCGGTGGTGTCGACGACGAGGATCGTGATGCCCTTGTGCCGCGAGTCCGGCGCCCCTGTGCGGCAGGCCAACCACACGTAGTCCGCGTCGTGGCCGCCGGTCGTGAACGTCTTCTGGCCGTTCACGACGTAGTGGTCGTCTTCCTTCACTGCCTTGGTGCGCAACGCCGCCAGGTCCGTACCGGCGTCCGGTTCGGTGTAGCCGATGGCGAAGTGGAGGTCGCCCTTGAGGATCCTCGGCAGGAAGAAGTCCTTCTGCTCCTGCGTCCCGAACCTCTGCAGCGTCGGCCCGACGGTCTGCAGCGTCACGTACGGCAGCGGGACGTCCGCGCGAGCGGCCTCGTTGACGAAGATCTGCTGCTCGACCGGCCCGAACCCCAGCCCGCCGTACTCCCGCGGCCAGCCGACGCCGAGCCGTCCGTCCCGGCCGAGCCTGCGGACCAGCTCGCGGTAGGTCTCGCCGTGCCGTTCGGTGAGCATGGCCTCGCGTTCGCCGGCGGTCATGACGTTCGCGAAGTACTCGCGAAGCTCGTCGCGCAGTTTGCGTTGTGCCGCGGTGAGGTCAATGAACATCGATGGCTCCCAAGCGGTGCTCCACTCCGCCGACGAACCGCGTCAGCTCCTTGGCCATGCCGTAGTACCGGTGCATCGGGTAGGTGATGTCGAGGCCGAGCCCGCCGTGCAGGTGGTGGCACGCGTGGACGGCGGGGAGGGCTTCCGCGGCGAGCCAGTAGGCGGCGATGTCGAGGTCCGCGTCGTCGAGGCTCCAGCAGGCAGCCACCGCGGCCAGGTGGAGGGTGCGTGCGGCGATGTAGACGTCCGCGACCAGTGACGCGGCGGCCTGGAACGTGGCCAGGGGCTTGCCGAACTGGTGGCGGGTGCCGACGTGGCGCACGGTCAGTTCGAGTGCTCCCGCCAGGACGCCGTCCGCGACCGCGCAGGCTCCTGCCAGCGCGAACCTGCGGATGGCTTCGGCCGCACCGGCTCGCAGCGGTTCACCGCGCGCGCCCTCGAACCGCACCGACCCGTCCGAAATGGACACCCCAGGTCGCGCGGGGTCGACCACGAAGACGCCGGGCCCGTCCTCCGCCGTGGCGGTGACCAGGATCCGCCGAGCCGTGGCGGCCTGCTGGACGTTGATCTTCGTGCCGGTGATCCCGTCCGGTCCCGCGGTGGTGCCCGGCACGACCGGTAGTGGGGCGGACGGCTCGCTCAGCGCCGCTGTCAGCGCCCCGTGCTGTTCGGTGACCAGCGGCAACACCTCGTCCTGCTGCTCTCGCGTCCCGTACAGCGCGATCGGCAGCACGCCCAACGCGAGGGTCGCGAGCGCGGGCACGCCGACCGCCCGGCGGCCGACCTCGGTGAGCAGCACGGCCGTCTCCAGCAGGCCGAGCCCGTCGCCACCGAGCCGTTGCGGAACGGCGAGGGCCAGCAACCCGGCCTCCCCCAGCGCCTTCCAGGGTGCGTCGCCCTCCCTCCCGAGCACGTCGGCCGCCAGTGCGGCGATCTCCCGCTGGGTCTCGTCGAGCTCGAAGTCCATCAAAGCTCCCTCGGTAGACCGAGAACGCGTTCACCTGCCAGGTTCATCAGCACCTGCGTCGTCCCGCCCGCGATGCTCAGGCACCGCGACAGCAGGAACTCGTACATCTGCTCGCTCGCGACGGCGCCGTCCGGTCCGAGCAGGTCGACGGCGAACTCCGCCACGTCCTGCCGCTGCCGCACGCCGACCAGCTTGCGCACGCTGGACTCCGCGCCCGGCTCCTGCCCGTCCAGCACTCGCAGGCTCGCCCGCAGGTCCAGCACCGACACCGCGAGCCCTTGGGCGACCAGGGCGCCCAGTCGTTCCGGGTGACTCGCCGCGGCGGGGGACCTCAGGACCCGTTCCAGCGGCTCGCCCAGCGACGACCCCATCGCGACGCGTTCGTTGGCCAGGGTCGTGCGCGCGAGCCGCCAACCGTTGTTCACCTCGCCGACCACGCAGTCGTCCGGCACGAACACGTCGTCGAGGAAGACCTCGTTGAACCGCGCGTCACCGGTGATCTCCCGCAACGGCCGCACGTCGAGACCGTCAGCACGCATGTCGACCAGGAAGTAGGTGATGCCCTTGTGCTTCGGGACCTCGGAGTCCGTGCGGGCCAGGCAGATCGCCCAGTCGGCCTGGTGCGCGAGCGACGTCCACACCTTCTGCCCGGTGAGCCGCCAGCCACCGTCCACCCTGACGGCCCTGGTGCGCAACGACGCCAGGTCCGACCCCGCCTCCGGTTCGCTGAACAGCTGGCACCACGTGATCTCGCCGCGCAACGTCGGGCCCACGAACCGTTCCTGCTGCTCCGCGGTGCCGTGCCGCAGGATCGTCGGCCCCGCCCAGCCACCGATGACCAGGTCCGGCCTGCGCACCCCGGCGCGGGCGAACTCGGCGTCGACGACCACCTGCCGCTTGGGATCGGCGTCCTGCCCGTACGGCTTCGGCCAGTGCGGCACCAGGAAACCGCTGCGGGCCAGCCGTTCGCGTTGGGCGGCGGGGTCGAGCGCGGCGATCTCCTCGGCGAACGCGCGCACCTCCGGATCGGACTCGACCCGGACGTCGAGCGATCGGCGCGCCCCGGCCAGCGCCAGTTCCGCCACGCGCAGGCGCCACCGCGCGACCCCGCCGGCGAGCTGGTGCAACGCCAGGGCCCGCCGCAGGTAGCGGTGGGCGTCGTGCTCCCAGGTGAACCCGATGCCACCCAGGACCTGGATGCAGTCCTTGGCGTTGCGGACCGCCGCGTCGAACCCGACGGCGGCGGCGACCGCGGCGGCCAGCGGATGTTCGTCCTCCCCCACCGACCGGGCCGCGTCCCACGCCACCGAGCTCGCCTGCTCCGCCCGGCACAGCATCTCCACGCAGAGGTGCTTCACGGCCTGGAACGACCCGATGACGCGCCCGAACTGGCGGCGTTGCCCGGCGTGTTCCACAGCGGTGTTCAGGCACCACGTGGCCACACCGCTCGCCTCGGCCGCCATCAACGTGACGGCGAGGTCGGTCGGGTCCTCGACCTCCCGCCCGGCGCCGACGACCACCGACCCCAGCGAACGGGACAGGTCGACGGACTCGAGCGCGGTGACCTGCTCGACCGGCGCGAGCACCCACCCGTCCTGCTCGACCAGGACGTGCGTGGCCTCGGCCGCCCCCACCACGTGCCGCGGCGAGAACCCGAAGCCCGCCACCCCCTCGAAGTCCGGGAACAGCACGGACACGAGTGCCGTGGGCAGCAACGGCCCCGGCACCAGGTTCTCGGCCGCACGCTCCAGCATCACCGCGAGATCGGCGACCGTGCCGCCCTCCCGCGTCACCTCGAAGAAGCCGACGCCGACGAGATCGGCCCACCTGCCCCGGGCCGCGTCCACGCTGTCCCGCAACGTTCGCTGTTCCCCGGTCGTGGCGATCGGCACGCTGCCTCCTCCAGTACATGAAGAAGTTTATAGAACGTGTTCTATTTCCGGCAACAGATCATGCCCGAGAAACCGATCGAGTACTATGGGAAAGCTGCTGCAACACGTTTCAGGAGGATCATCTCCGTGTCACCTTCGAAGTCGCGCACGGACGCCCTCATGGCGGGCGAGGAGCTCAGCTCCGCCGCCCAGCGCGAGCGGCGCAAGAGGATCGTCGACGCGACCATCGCGCTGGCGTCCAAGGGCGGGTTCGACGCCGTGCAGATGCGCGCCGTCGCGGACAGGGCCGACGTCGCGCTGGGCACGTTGTACCGCTACTTCCCGTCGAAGGTCCACCTGCTCGTGTCGAGCCTCGCGGTGGAGCTGGAGCGCGCCCAGGAGAAGATGGACCGCACCACGGTCCCCGGCGACAGCGCCTACGAGCGCGTGCTGTTCGTCCTCGGCCGCATCACCCGCGGCCTGCAGCGCAACCCGCACCTCACCGAGGCGATGACGCGTGCGTTCACCTTCGCCGACGCCTCCGCGGGCGCCGAGGTCGACCGGGTCGCCTGGCTGATGGAGAGCATGTTCACGAAGGCGATGAGCGACGAGCCGCCGACCGACGAGCAGAAGGCCATCGCCCGCGTGATCGGCGACGTGTGGCTCTCGAACCTGGTCGCGTGGGTCACCCGGCGGGCGACGGCCACCGACGTCGCGAACCGGCTCGAACTGACGGTGCGCCTGCTGCTCAAGTGAGCCGCTCCCGACGCAGCGTCGGCACCGCACGGGCCAGTCGCCCCCGGCCGGAGGGGCTGAGGAGATCGGATGCGGTCCGCCACGTGTCCGGTTCCGCATGAATCCGGTTCGGCCTGCTCTTCTCGCGGAGAAGATCCGCGAGCTCCGCGTGCCACTCGCCCCGGTGGGGCACGCGGATCGGGTCGTCCTGCGCCTCGACGGCCTTCTCGGCCGGGATGCGGGCGGCGGGACGCCGGCCCACCGCCCGACGAGGTCCTCGGACGCCGCACCGGTCCGCGCACCCACGAGCACCCTGTCTTCCCGCGCGGTGACGGCTCAGAACTGCCCCCACGCCGAGCCCAGCCCGCCCGGTCGTGTGGACATTCTGCAATTGCGCCGCGCTACCCATTTGACGGCGCCGTGGTACAGGTCGGGTGATCCGGAGTTGAGATAGTGCTCCGTCAGCCAGATCTGCCGGTTGCGGCGCAGGGCCTCCAGCATGACGTCCTCGGAGCCGGGCCTGCCCACCTTCAGCGCCACCACCACCGCCCCGTGGTCCAGCGCCGGCTCCCGGACGATGGCGGACAGCGCGGCGAGATAGGTGCCGAGGTCGACACGGCGCAGCTTGCTGAAGATGTCGCGAGCCCGATGCCGGTCCGACCAGTTGCCGTCCTCCTTGAGGAGTCTGCTTCCCTCGCGGAACAGCGCCTGCGTTTCCGCGATGCGGGCCAGCACCGCCGGGTCGGGTGGCTCCGGCCGCCACCGCCAGTAGCAGACGCCCAAAACGAGGACAAGGACCAGTACCAGCAGGTATGGGACCAGGCCTACCACGGTGCCCACCAGGCACGGGCGCGAGTGTCGACGAAGCCCAGCAATTGCTCCCCCTCTGCCGTTGGCCGATCGGAGATCACCGGTCAGGCTGCAGTCGCCGCAGGCACCAGAGGTGGAACGGGTACGGCCGCCTTTCACGTCGGTGCTGAGCACGGTCGACATCGCGGTCCGGCCGGAGGAGCACGACACCTCGTCCCCGAGCGGATCAGGAGGTCTACGCCGTGAGCGCCTCGGCCGTGCGTTGGCGCGGACACGACGGGCACGAGCACCACGGCGAGAGTATGTCTGAAGGGGCCGGCAGAGCTACCGCTGTCCTCTTCCGGCCGGACACGACACAGCCAGAGGGAGCGCACTTCGCGCTTCGGGTTGCGTGCAGGCGGTCTCCCAGTCGGCGGTGAAGCCGGCGTGGAGGTGGTCCCGGAAACGCATCCGACGAGCGCAGGTGCGAGAGCGCGACATCATCCGCACGCCGCGTCCCGACGGTCCTGCTGATCAGCCCACATCCCGATACGGCGCTGCGCGTTCACGGCCGAGCTGCTTTCCGGAACCGCTCGCCTACCACCGGCTCGGGTAACGACGTGCGCGGAACAACACCCCGATCTTGCCGTGGGCGCCCCGGATCGCGGCCGCCCTGCGGCCCGGCGGGCAGGTCCGGACAACACGTGCGAAGGCCCGGATCAACTGGCGGATCCGGTGGTGTCACGCCGCGACGGGACCAGCCGGCCGCGGGGGCACGGGACCGGCCCCCACGGCAACGGCTCGATCCGTCAACCTCTCAAGCGCAGCGGTACCACGAGGCAGTCCACTTGGTGGGCCAGTAGTCCTGGCACCAGTACCCGGAGTTGACGACCCAGACCGAGACCTGGCGCCGCCCGGTTGTGCTGTCTTCCCCGACGGTGTCGACGAAGTCGGCGCGGCCATTGCCGGGCATGACCCTCCAGCCGCCTGAACCGGGCCAGGCGTGCCAGATCGTGCGGTCGGGCGCGATGCCGAAGCACTCGTGGTTGGCGCTGGTCGCCCAGTCGACGACGATGACGTACGTGCCGGCCTTGAACGTCCCCCAGTAGTTGAAGCAGTTGACCCTGCCGTTGGCGGGCACCGGCTCCCGGTTGATGATGGTCGCGGTGATCCCCACGGGCGATACCGGTGCCGCGGAAGCCCGCCCACCATCGAACCGGACACCGCCGTTCGTCTCCGCCACGGCCGGCGTGACCAGCGCCAGCGCCAGGGCGATCCCGGCGGCCGTCGCTCCGCTCCGCATGGCTCGTCTCTTGAAAGACATCGCTGTCCCCTCCGTTGGTCGCCTTTCCGACCCGCGTCACTTTGGCGGCATCGGATCCGCGATGACAGCGACAACCTCCACACTTCACCTACACGATCGCCCCGATCCCGCACCAGGACCCGAACCGGCAACACCGTGATGAACCGGTATCTCGCAACCACTACCGGCTTGCGGCCCCGGTGTGCGATCAGGGGGCACCGGCAAGCTCCACCGGCCGTCCGGTCATCCTCTTGCGAACGTCGAAGCGCTGCCCTCGGTCGGACTGGTCCGCCCGGTGCGCGAGCGCCCGCCCGCGGCATGAATGCGATGCGCGCGAACGGACCGGGGTTCTACGGCGCTTTCCCGCTCACGCCGCGTGCGTCCGCTGAACCGCGATGACCGCCCTGGGCCCACGCGGGGCCCAGGGCGGCACGATCAGACGTTGTCGACGTGCGCGACGCCCGCGTTGCGGTAGTCCTGCACCGCCGTCCTCACCTGGGCCGGGCTCAGCACCTGGTCCTTGGCGAAGTACACGTAGTCGACCTCCTGCTGGTAGGCCCGCTCAGCCGAGCTGCCCTGCAGCCCGCCGGAGATGAACCACAGGTTGAAGTTGATCGACATCGGCGTCTCGGGGTAGTACTTGTCGCCGTGGTCGGCGACCAGGTTGCCGTCGATGTAGTACTTCACTCGCCCGCCGCTGACCGTGAAGACCAGGTCGTGCCAGCCGGAGTAGCTCTGGCGCTGCAGGTTGTGGATGTTGTCGGCGACCCACGGCTCGTTCTGGTAGGTCTCCCAGGTGGTCTCGTACATGACGTTGGCCGGCTCGCCCCAGCCGCCGTTGGGCAGGTACTCGAAGTCGATCTCGCCGTAGTTCGGCTCCATCGGCGCGTTGAGCGGGGTGATGGTGAAGAACGTCTGCACGACGTGGTCGCCGTCCGGGCCGAACACCGGCGCGTCGCTGAACTTCACCCTCGACGCGTAGGTGCCCTCGAAGAACTTCCGCTGGTGGAACATCTCCGTCTGGCGCGCGGCGGAACCGTTGTTCCACGAGTCGAGGCGCATGACCTTCTGGCCGTCGACGGTCGGGAACGTCACCCGCGACGGGTCCCACTCCGCGCCCGGCACACCGGGGCCGCCGGCGCCCGAGCGGACGGTCCAGCCGCGCTGGCCGATGCGGGAGTCGCTCGAACTCGTGTAGCTGAAGTCGTCGAACATCTTGGGGCCGTTGGGGTTCGGCGGCGCCGACGTGGTGGTCGTCGTGGTCGGCGCGGTGCCGCCGGGCGGCGTTCCCCACAGCAGGGTGCCGCCGCGGTAGACGGCCACGCGGTTCCACGCCGAGTACGTGCTCTCGCCGCGGAACGAGTAGTCGTCGGTCTGCGTGATGGGGCCCCAGTTCGTGCGGTGGAACCGCAGTTGCAGGTCGCCCGAGTCGGCGCCGGGGTTCAGCGTGCCCGCGCCGGAGGTGAAGCCGACCTCCAGGTAGCGGTCGGCAGGGCCGCCGGTCAGGGTGCCGAACTGGCCGGTGACGTTGCCGCAGCCGCGCACCGCCCACGAGCAGGCGAAGCGGTAGCCCACGTCCGGGGCTTCGCTCCTGAAGTAGTAGCGGACCTTGATCTCGGACAGCGGCACGCTCGTGGTGCCGGAGTTGACCAGCTTGAGCCAGGGCTCGACCTGGTCGGCGGTGGCACCGGACGCGCTGGTCCGGTACTGGGCGGTGATCGCGTCGGCGGCGAAGGCGTTCGGCGCGACCACCAGTGCGGCGACGGCCACGGCCGCGCAGGAGGCGGCTAGGAGTGCTCGCAAGGTTCTCTCCTCACTTCGGCAGGGACGGACAGTTCGGCGAGCCTTGTCGAGTGGTGGCGCATCCGGGTTGCGAAGCCCTCCCACTCGGGGCGCTGGGACCAGAGGGTGTCGGCCAGCGCGGCAAGTCGCGGGAACGCGAGGTACTCCAGGTGTTCCCTGGTGCGGACGTGCTCGGTCCACAGCTGGCACTGGGCACCGAGCACTCCGTCGGGCAGTGGCACGTGGTAGACGTCGCGGCTGGTCACGACGAACCCGGGCTGGCCGGGTGGTTCTGCGCCGTCGTCGGACCGGGGGTAGTCGAGGTAGGTGGAGGTGTGCGGGGCCATCACGACGTCCTGGCCCAGCGCGAGCGCCTTGGCGGCCTGGGTCTCGTCCTTCCACGGCATCACGACGGAGCGCGTGTCGCCCGTCGGTTCCCACGCCACGGGGATCCGGCCCCGGTCCAGCACGTACTCCGCGGCCCGGCGGAGGAACTCGCCGTGCACGTCCTCCGGCAGCAGGCACTCGTCGCCGCCGAGGTGCACGTGCGAGCCGGGGAACACCTCCAGCACCTCGGCCAGCACCTCGCGGACGAAGCCGAGCGCGTGCAGCCCGAACGCCGAGTCGCTGATGCCCCACCGGGTCCACACCGGCAACGGCTCCCGCACGACGCCCAGATCCGGGTAGGCGGCGAGCGCCGCGCGGGCGTGGCCGGGCATCTCGATCTCCGGCATGATCCGGATGCCGCGCTCGGCCGCGTGGGCGACCAGGCCCTCCAGCTCGGCGCGGGTGTAGGTGCCGCCGTGCGGCTCGCCGTCGCCGTTGGTCTCGCTGCGCCAGCCGCCGACGGAGGTGAGCAGCGGGTGGCTCGGCACCGGCATGCGCCAGCCCTGGTCGTCGGTCAGGTGCAGGTGCAGGACGTTGAGCTTGTGCAGGGCCATGAGGTCGATGACCCTGCGCACCACGGGCACCGGCTGGAAGTGGCGCGCGACGTCGAGCATGAACCCGCGCCACGGCAGCCTGGGCACGTCGCGGATGTCCGCGCCGGGCAAGGTCCAGTCCACTCCGGACACCCGGCTCGGCCGCAGCGCCTCGGCCGGCAGGAGCTGGCGGATGGTCTGCACGCCGTGCGCCAGGCCGTTCGCGGTGCCGGCGCGCAGCAGGACGCCGTGCTCGTTGACGGTGAGCGCGTAGCCCTCCGCGCCGAGCCCGACGAGCTTGGCGTCCAGGGCGGTGACGATCTGGCCGTGGCCGGCGATCGGCAGCGGCAGGCCGGTGGCGGGCCGCAGCAGGGCCCGCAGCAGCCTCGCCGCGGGCTCCGCGCCGGGCGTGGCCCGCACGCTCGTGCCGCCGTCCAGCGTGAAGCCCCTGCTGCGCCGCACCATCCTCGTCGGCAGTGGAACGATCACCCCTTCACCGCCCCTCCGACGATGCCGGTGGTCACCCGGCCCTGCAACACGATGAAGATCAGCAGCACCGGCAGCATGAACAGCGTCGAGGCCGCCATCGTGGCCCCCCAGTCGGTGCCGAAGGTGTTGTTGAACGACGACAGCCAGACCGGCAGCGTGCGGTCGTCCTGGTCCTTGATGATCAGCACGTTGGCGAAGGCGAACTCGTTCCACGCGGTGATGAAGCCGAACAGCGAGGTCGCCAGCAACCCCGGCGCGAGCAGCGGGAACACCACGCGCCGGAACGCCTGCGCGCGGGAGCAGCCGTCGACCTGCGCGGCCTCCTCCAGGTCGACCGGGATCGCGGCGAGGAACCCGCGCAGCGTCACGACGGTGAACGGCAGCGTGATCATGAAGTAGACCAGCGTGAGCATCCAGAGGGTGTCGAGCATGCCGGTGTCCCTGGCGATCACGTAGATCGGGATGAGCAACGCCTCCCACGGCGTCATCTGCGCGACGAACACCATGAGGATGAATCCCCTGCGTCCCTTCCACTGCAACCGGGCGACCGCGTACGCCGCCAGCAGCGCGACGAGCAACGACAGCAGCACCGCCCCGCCGGCGACCAGGAGGCTGTTGCGCCAGAACGAGAAGAACCCCTTCGCGGCAATGGCCGTGCCGAAGTGCTCGAACGTGATCGGCAGCGGCAGGAACGTCGGTGTCGCGCTCTGGATGTCCTTGGTGGGCTTGAAGGCGGTGAGCACCATCCAGTACACGGGGAAGACCGAGACGGCGAAGACGACGAGCGCCGCCGTAGTCCGCGAGATCCGGCCGATCATGCTTCCCGCTCCTGCCGGTAGAGCTGGCGGAAGTACGCCAGCAGCGCGAGCACCAGCAGCACCACCATGAGCATCGACACGGCCGCGCCCAGGTCGTAGCGCTGCAACGACTGCGCCACCTGGAAGGCGTAGACCGGCAGCGTCGTCGTGGCCTGCCCCGGACCGCCCTGGCTGATCACCCAGATCTGCACGAACGCCTTGACGACCCAGATCACCTCAAGACAGGTGATCAGCCCGAACATGGCCCGCAGCATGGGGAAGGTGATGGTCGAGAACACCCGCCACGCCCCGGCGCCGTCCATCCGCGCGGCCTCGTAGAGCTCCTGCGGAATGGTGATCATGGCCGCGTACAGCGACATCGCCGCGAACGGGATCGACTGCCACACGATCAGCGCCACGAGGATGCCGAACGTCGCCTCGCCGTCGGCGAACCAGGTGTAGTCGCGGTACTCCTCGAAGCCCAGCGCGACCAGCGCCCAGTTGACGACGCCGAGCCGGGACTGGAAGAGCCACTGGAACACCGTCGTGGCCGCGATGACCGGCGTCGCCCAGGTGAGCACGAGGCCGCCCATCACGAGCAGCCGCAGCCACCTGCCCAGCCGGACCAGCAGCAGCGCGACCAGGGTGGACAGCACCATGATGAGCACGACGTTGATCGCGGTGAACCACAGCGTCCTGCGCACCACGGCCCAGAACTCGGGGTCCGACAGCACCCGCGCGTAGTTGGCGAGCCCGACGAACTTCGCGTCCCCGCGCACGAGCTGCGGCAGCCCGAACTCCTGCAGTGAGATGATCACGTTGCGCACCAGCGGGTACAGCAGCAGGTACGCGGTGGCGAGCAGGGTGGGCGCGATCAGCAGGTACGGCAGCACCGGGCGCCTGCGGCGCTTCGGGGTGGCCGGCGCGGGGGTCCGCACCGGCCGTTCGGCGACGAGCGTCATTTGCCGGAGTTGAGCGCTTGGGTGATGACCTCGTCCGCTTTCGCGGCAGCGGCCTTCGGGTCGGCTCCGGTCAGCACGGCGGTCTGGAACTCCTTGATCGGGTTGCGCGCCTCGACCGCAGCCCAGTTCGGCGAGTTCGGGGTGGCGTGCCCGTTGGCCGCGCCGAGCGCCATCGCCGCGGTGCCGGGGTCCCCGCCGACCGCTCCGGCGAGCGACTTGCGGTTCGGCACGTAGTTCATCGCCTTCGCGAGCTCCACCTGCCACTTCTCGCCGGTGAGCGCCTTGACGACCTCGTAGGCGCCGTCCTGCCTGCTCGACGCGAGCGGGATGATCAGGTCGGAGCCGCCGGTGAACACCGCGCCGGGCTGGTCCGCGGTCTTGCCGGGGATCGGGAAGAAACCGAGCTTGCCCTCCAGCGCCGGGTTGGCCTTCGTGACGAGCTTGGCCGCGCCGGGCACCGCGATGAACTGCGCGACCTTGCCGCCCGCCACCACGTCTGTCTGCTGCGGCTTGGCCTCGTCGGAGTCCTTCGGCCCGTCGCCCAGCGCCTGCAGCCTCTTGTAGAAGTCCATGCCGGCCAACGCCTCCGGCGTGTTCAGCGTGCCCTTCCAGGTGCCGCCGTCCTGCGCGGCGAGGTCGCCGCCCTCGTCCCAGACGAAGCCGGAGAGCGTGTACCAGTTCTGCCCCGGCAGGTAGATGCCCTGCTGGTCCGGGACCTGGTCGAGCTTCGCGGTGGCGGCGAGCCACTCGTCGCGGGTCTTGGGCACCGCGACCCCGGCGGCCTCGAACAGGTCCTTGCGGTAGATCACGACCCGGTTGGCCGCGTAGAACGGCACGCCGAACTGCTTGCCGTCCACCGCACCCGGCTCGGCGAGGCCGGGGATCCAGTCGTCGCCCCGCAGCTCGCCCTTGCGGCCGGACAGGTCCGTGACGCCCTTGCTGGCGACGTACTGCGCGACCTGCGTGTTGCCGACCTCGATGACGTCCGGCGGATCGGTGCTGGCGAGCGCGCTGGTCACCTTCTGCGTGATGCCGTTCCACTCCTGGACCTGGACCTTCAGGTCGAGGTTCGCGTGGTCGCGTTCGAACTCGCTCTCGAACTCCGACACGAACTCCTCGGTGGCCGTGTCCTTCATCAGCCACACGGTGATCTCCTGCTTCTCGTCACCCCCTCCCGCGGACGTGCCGCAGGCGGACAACGTGAGCGCCAGGACGAGCAAGGCAGCGGTGCGCGACACGACTCACCTCTCGCTGGGATATGACCAATTGGTCAGGTCTCCACGGGTGAGGTAGAAAGTGGCACAGACCACTTACCGGGTCAATACCCAGCTCGGACGCATGAGAGCGCTCTCGATCTTGGGCGAGGTGGTTGCTTACCACTGGTATGCGATACTGGCCGCCGACGAGGCGGGAGAGGCATGGCCGAAGCGATCCTGAAGCGCGAGCAGGTCCGCGACTACCTGCTCGAGCTCATCGAGACCCACCCGGCGGGCGCCCCGATCCCCGCCGAACGCGTGCTGTGCCAGCAACTCAAGGTGTCGCGCCCCACCGTGCGCTCGGCCGTGGACGAACTGGTCAACACCGGCCTCCTGGTCCGCCAGCACGGCCGCGGCACCTTCGTGGCCAGAGCCAAGATCACCCAGGAGATGGTGTCCGCCACCGGCTCCATGTCGCTGCCCCGCGCCTCGGGCACCTGGTCGTCCCGCGTCCTCGAACACGCCCGCATCCCGGCGGGCGCCAGGGTGGGCCGGCGCCTGCGCCTCTCCCCCGCCGCCGAGATCCACTACATCGCCCGCCTGCGACTGGTGGACGGCGAGCCGATGGCCCTGGAGCACCTGCACGTCCCGGCCGAGGCGGCGCCTTCGCTCACGTTGCACGACATGGAGTCCGGCGACTTCTACGACCGGCTGCGCGAGCACGGCGTGCACGTCCGCGACGCGGTCCAGTCGATCGAACCGACCGTCGTCAACGAGTCGGAGGCCGCGCTGCTCGGGGTGCCGGTGCTCGCGCCCGCGCTGTTGTTCGAGCGGCTGACCACGGACTCCCTGGACCGGCAGGTGGAGTACGTGCACTCGATCTACCGGGGCGACCGGTACCGGATCGTCTCCCGGCTCACGCTCGGGGACTCGCCGCGCAACACGGTGAACGTGCAGGCGCGGTTCGGCGACGACCCGTTCTGACCACCCCGGACCGCGCGTGACGAGGACTGACCTACCCGCGGTGAGGTCGGCCGGCCGGCAGGACGTGGCGGCCGTCGCGGTCGGTGCTCAGGCACAGCGAGCAGATCTCGCCTCCCGCCGCGCTCGCCGCCATGTCCGGCCGCTCGTACGGCTCACCGCACACGACGCAGTCGTAGCGCGTCCCGCTCGGGTTGCCGCCGGCGTCGAGCAGCGGTTCGGCGATGCCGTCGTCGCCGCGGCGCAGGTAGAAGCGGCCGCGGGTGAGCACGGCGAGCAACGGTGTCAGCAGGATCGGGATGCCCACCGCCACCAGGGGTGAGTACGGCTGCACGGCCGGGCCGAACAGTCCGAAGTAGACGGAGATGGACAGGACCGACGACGCCAGGAACGATCCCACGCCGACCGGGTTGACCGCGTACAGCACGCCCCGGCGGAACTCCGGCTGCTTCGGCGACAGCTTCAGCACGTACTTGTTGACCGCGATGTCCGTCGCCACCGTGACGACCCACGCCATCGCGCAGTTCGAGTAGAAGCTCAGGACCTTGTTGAGGAAGCTGAACATGTCCGCTTCCATCAGCACGAGGGCGATCGCGAGGTTCACCAGGACGAACACCAGCCGGCCAGGGTAGCGCCGGGTGACGCGGGTGAACGAGTTCGTCCACGCGAGCGAGCCCGAGTAGGCGTTGGTGACGTTGATCTTCACCTGGCTCAGCACGACGAGCACGAGCGCCAGGGGCACGACCAGCCAGGGCGGCATGAACTGCTTGAACACGCCGGTGAACTGCTCGATCGGCTCGACCGCCGCCACCTTCCCGACCGCGTCGAGGACGTAGACGGCCATGAACACGCCGATCGCCTGCTTCAGGGCGCCGAAGACCACCCAGCCCGGCCCGGCGAGGACCGTCGCGGTCCACCACGCCCGCCGGTTCTCGTCCGTGCGCGGCGGCATGAACCGCAGGTAGTCGATCTGCTCGCCGATCTGCCCCATCAGCGACAGGCACACGCCGGCGCCGAGCATGACAGCGGCGGTGTTCACGCCGTCCCCGTGCGCGAGGAAGCGGCTCACCGAGTCCGGCTCCGAGATCACCAGGTACAGCAGCGGCGCCACCATCAGCAGCAGCCACAACGGGTTCGTCCAGCTCTGCAGCTTCGCGAGCACCCTCATCCCGTAGATCACCAGCGGGATGATCACCAGCGTGGAGACGAGGTAGCCCAGCCACAGCGGCAGGCCCAGCGCGTACCGCAGGCCCTGGGCCATGATCGAGCCCTCGAGCGCGAAGAAGATGAACGTGAAGCTCGCGAAGATCACGCTCGTGATGACCGACCCGTAGTAGCCGAAGCCGGAACCGCGGGTGATCAGGTCGAGGTCGATGTTGTACCGCGCGGCGTAGTAGGCCAGCGGGAAGCCGGTCACGAAGATGACGAGCGCCGCGAACCCGATGGCCAGCAACGCGTTGCCGGTGCCGTGGGTGAGGCCGATCCCGGCGCCGATCGAGAAGTCGGCCATGTAGGCGATGCCGCCCAGCGCGGACGCCCCGACGACGGACGGTGTCCAGCGCCGGTACGTGCGAGGAGCGAACCGCAGGGTGTAGTCCTCGAGCGTCTCCCTGGACGCGCCGAGGGCCGGAGCACGCTCCACAACCTGGTCAGCCGTCATGGCTCCCGACGTTACGAAGCACGCGTTGCCACCGATCACCGCTCATGTCACGGGCATGTGACGCCCGCCACGGTCGACACGTCCCGCTTCGCGCGTGCTACCTTGTTTCCGTATCGATCGATACAAAAATATGCCCAGCACTGAGGCCAGCCGCAGCCGTCCCGTCTCGGCAACGCACCTCCCCACCGCACGAGGAGAAGACCTTGGCAGTCATCGGCATCATCGGCGCGGGGCAGGCGGGGAGCACCCTCGCCAGGGCGTTGGTCGCGGCCGGCCACGACGTCGTGATCGCGAACTCGCGGGGACCCGAGACGCTCGCGGGCCTCGTCGGCGAGCTGGGGTCACGGGCGCGCGCCGCGCACGTCGCGGACGCGGCGGCCGCGGCGGACTTCGCGATCATCGCGTTCCCGTACGCGCCCGGCGACCGGCTGCCGGCCGAGGAGCTCGCGGGCAAGGTCGTGATCGACATCAACAACTACATGGCCTGGCGCGACGGGAGCTACCCCGAGGTCGACCTCGGCCACAAGACGGTCCACGAGCTGCGGCAGGAGCAACTGCCCGCGTCGAAGGTCGTGAAGGCGTTCACGCACGTCCAGTTCCACGAACGGCACCCGCTCCGCGGCCAGGAGGACGAGCTGCCCGCCGTGGTCCGGCTGGCCAGGCCGGCCGGCGCGGCCGACCGGAAGGCGCTGGTCGTCTCCAGCGACTTCCCGGAAGCCGCCGAGCTCGTCACCCGCCTGTACGACGACCTCGGGTTCGACGCGGTCGACAACAGCCCGCTGAGCGAGTCCTGGCGCAGCGCCCCCGGAACGCCGATGTGGAGCCACAGCGTCGACGGGCAGAGCCGTGAGGAGCTCGTGCGCAACCTGCGGAACGCGCACCGGGTCATCGGCTGAAGCTTCCGCGGGGCCGGCACCCGGCCCCGGACTCTCCTCAGTGGACTCGCGCCACCTCGATCCCCACCACGCCGAACGCCCGCAGCTTGCGGGTGCGCGTCGGCTCGACGGTGAACCCGGCCGCGGCGATCCGCTGCGCCACCGCGTCGCCGACGTTGTCCCGCAGGTGCTCGTGGCCGTGGCTGTGGCCGTGCAGCACGGCGTCGGCGAGCACGAGCAGGCCGTCCGGCCGCAGCACCCGGCGCACCTCGGCGAGCATCTCGTCCTTCGACGACGTGTCGAGGTGGTGCAGCATCAGGCTGGAGAAGACCCGGTCGAACGAGCCGTCCGGGAAGGTGAGCTCCTGCGCGAACCCCCGGTCCAGTCGCGCCCTCAGCCCGGCGCGGCGCAGCTTGCGCTCGGCCCTGGCCAGCATCTTGAGATCCGGGTCGACGCCGGTGAGCTCCACGCCGGGGTGCCGCTGACCGGTGGCGCGCAACAGGTTTCCGGTTCCGCAGCCTACGTCCAGCACGCGGTGCCCGTCCCGCAGACCGGCCGCGGCGACCATCTCGGCGTGCACGCGGCCGAGCCCGGACACCTTGTGCACCACGTCGTAGAGGGGCAGCAGGTAGTGCTTGCCCATGCCCGGCAGGTAGTCCCGCTCCTGGGACGATTTTTCGGTCATGAACTCATTGTGGCGGGCTCGGCAGCACGGTTTCTGTGCCGATTCACGGTTTGAGTGGGACGATTCGATGGTGCGAACCCGACGGACGCCGTTGAACGACGACCAGCCAGCGACCTACGCGTGGCAGCACGTGCCCGGCGAGCTCGCGGTGGCGGTGATGCGCCTGGGCCACGACACCGGCATCAACGGCGCGCACGAGGCGCACTCGCACGACTTCCCGGGCATCGCGTACTTCGGCGCCGCCGGCGGTGTCGTGCGGACCGGCAGGCAGGTCCGCCACGTCGAGGCGGGCGACCTGTTCGTCATCGCACCCGGCGACGTCATGGGCAGCGCCCACAGCGACGACCTCGTCGGCGCGCACGGCTGGGGCGTGTTCTTCACCGCCGACGCGCTCGGCCCGGACACCCCCGGCGCACACCTGGCGTGGCGCACGCATCCGCTGCTGTTCCCGTTCGTCCGCGGCGGCGCGACCGGCGCGCTGCGGCTGCGGGTGCCGCAGGACCAGCGAGACGAGTGGACCGCTCGCATCGAGGCACTGCACGACGAGCTCCAGCAACGCCGTGAGGGCTACCGGGAAGCCGTGTCCGCGCACCTGGTGCTGCTGCTCGTCGGGGTCTCGCGGCTGGCCGCGGACGTGGTGGGCGACCTGCGCGAGAACGCCGAACCGCTGCTCGCCGAGGTGTTCGACGTGATCGAGCGCCGCTACCCGGAACCGTTGTCGCTGCGGGAGGTCGCCGCCGCCGTCAGCATCTCCCCCGGCCACCTGACGTCGACCGTGCGCCGCAGGACCGGCCGCACGGTGCAGGAGTGGATCACCGAGCGCCGGATGGTCCAGGCGCGGCGGCTGCTGGCGGTGACGGAGCTGCCCGTGAGCGACATCGGGCGGCAGGTGGGGTTCCCGGACGCCGGGTACTTCGCCAGGACGTTCGGCAAGCTGCACGGGATGAGCCCGACGTCCTGGCGGAGGGCCAACGGCTGACCCTACCGGTCGGCCATCCGGGTGAAGATCGTTCGAACGCGGCCGGGACGACGGCTGAACTCCTGCGGACGACCCGGCGAGCGGTGGCCGTTTCAACGGTTCCGCCTCTCACCGCCGTGGCACCGTCGTGCCATGACCGGCGGGCAGCGGACGACCAGTGGGAGCGACCTCGGGACGAGGTTCCACGACCTGATGGAGGTGGTCGTCGGGCGGCTGCCGTTCGGGCTCTCCCGCGTCGTCGCGCCCAGCCTCCTCGGTTTCGCGCTGATCAACGGGTTCACGTTCGCCGTGGACCTGCTGCTGCTCACGCTGTTCCGCAGCGGCCTCGGCCTGCCGGTGCCGCTCGCGTTCTCGGTCGCCTACGTCCTGGCGTTCGGGCTCAGCTTCGTGCTCAACCGAGCGCTGAACTTCCGCTCCCACGCGCCGGTCGGCCCGCAGGCCGGCCTGTGGGCCGTGGCGATCCTGATCAACTACCTGGCGTGCATCCTCGGCGTGGGCAGCGGGCTGGCCGCGATCGGCGTCCAGTACCACCTCTCGCGGATCATCGCCGGCGCGTGCGAGGCCGTGTTCATGTACAGCGTGATGCGCTGGATCATCTTCCGCGACGCCGGGGAAGAACGCTGACCCACCGCGGTCCGCTCACTGCAGGTAGCCCTCCACCTGACCGACGGAACGAGCCTGCACGTCCTCGGGCTCCTCGCCCTGCGACCGTGCCGACCGGCGCCGCCGCAGCAGGTCCCAGCACTGGTCGAGGGCTTCCTCGACCGAACGCAGCCGCGCGTGCTCCTCGTCCGTGCCGATCTCGCCGGCGGCGAGCTGCTGACGGAGCTCGTGCTCTTCTTCGACCAGTTCGTTGATGCGGCCCAGCACGTTCTCGTCGCTCATGCCCCGACTCTACGACGACCCTCCGGCAGGTGCGCAGTGAGTGGAGGGCGACCAGGTAGATGCCTACGCCACCAAGGCGGTGATCACGACGACGACAACCAGAACTCCATGCCGCCCTGGGTGCCAGACGGGGTGAACGCGGACCCACATCCGGGTGAACTACGGCGCGGCGGCCAGTGACAGGCTGTTGCCGTCCGGGTCGAGCACCTCGACGTGCCGCACGCCGTTGGCGTACGTCTCGATGGGTTCGTGGGAGATGCCCTGGGCCGTGAGCCGGTCCAGCGTCCCGCCGAACTCCGCGAGCGTCACCCCGAACGTGACCATCGACCCGCCCACGCGCGCCGACCGCGCGTCACCGGCGTCGACGACGAGGTAGGCGTTCTCCCCCACCCGCCACAGGTGCTCCTCGCCGATCACCTCGTCCGCCGGGCGTCCGAAGAACACCTCGTACCACTGCAACGACCTCCCCAGGTCGCTCACGCACATCACGCTGTGCATGTCCACGCGGTCCACCTCCCGATCCGGTTGGGAGGGTGGACCACGCGCGCGACACGAACTCATCGGATCCGATCGACCGGCACACCACGGCTCCACATCGGACATCCGCAGCAGGCCTGGAACCCTCCCGGCGCAGGCACCTTCGTCCGCCGGGCGCGAGCACGCTGCGCGCTCACGGGTGGCCGGGACGCGCCCCGGTTTGCCGCCCCTGCCTCGCGGTACCCGGCTGATTCGGTCGCCGAACGCGACCGGGACGTCACCGAGGAGGTCAGGACATGATCAGCCGCTCGCTCCTGCGGCAACTGCCCGCGCGCGTCGCCACCGGCGCCTTCGTGCTGCACTCCGGGCTCGGCAAGCGCGGTGCCGACCAGGAGACGGCCGAACAGCTGCACGGCTGGGCGGCGAGCACCTACCCGGTGCTGAACAAGATCGACGCCCGCCGGTTCGCGAAGCTGCTCGCGGCCGGGGAGATCGCGACCGGGGCGGTGCTGCTCGCGCCGTTCGTCCCCGCGGTCGTCGCCGGAGCCGCGCTGTCCGGGTTCGCCGGGGCGCTGCTCGGCCTCTACGCGAAGACACCGGGGATGCGGCGCGAAGGCAGCATCTGGCCGACCGAGCAGGGCATCGGGCTCGCGAAGGACGTGTGGATGCTCGGCATCGGCCTGTCCCTCGTGGTGGACGGCCTGACCCGCGACGACCACTGACGGCGGTTGGTGCTCAGGCGGGCCGGGTAGCCGGACGGGGTCACGGAAGAAGCATCCTCCGACGACAGGGAGACCGAGATGCAGCCAGTCCCGTTCGTCCCGTGGGTGTGGCGCGACCCGTCGTGGGCCGGCGGACCCGAGCACGACGAGCAGGAGCTCGCCCAGCAGGAGCTCGCCCAGCGCCCGGACACCGGTCTGATCGGCTACGACGTCGAGGCCACCGACGGCGGCATCGGCGAGGTGGACGAGGACAACGCCAACGTCCCGCACGACTGCCTGATGGTCGACACCGGACCGTGGATCTTCGGTCGCAAGGTCGTGCTGCCGGTCGGCACCGTGCAGCGCGTGGACCACCAGGAGCGCAAGGTCTACGTCGACCGCACCAAGGAGCAGATCAAGAACGCTCCCGAGTACGACGCGGACAACCACGACGACTACCGCCGGCGCACCGACGAGTACTACGCGGAGAGCTACCGGCTGATGCCGCCGATGCTCTAGCGGCCCGGCAGTTCACGCTCGGCAGGGCGCCTCGCGAGGCGCCCTGCTCCACGTCACGGGGTGGCAGCCCGCTAGCTCACGACCACGGACTTCTCGCGGCCGTGCTGCCACTCCACGAGAAGCGCGCTCGCGTCGTCCTGCAGGCGTCCGCTCTGGTGGTCGAGCACGGTGCGCATCAGGCGACGCAGCGTTTCGGGTGCCGAACAGCCGTCGGCCTCGCGGCGGATCACGAAGTCGGTGAACCGCCGCAGGCCGAACTGGCGGCCCTTGCTGTCGCGGGCCTCGACGATGCCGTCGGTGTAGAAGAGCAGCCGGTCGCCGGGTTCCAGGTGCTCATGGCACAGCACGGGCGTGGTGGGCAGCCCGAACCCCATGGGCGGCGAGGGGCGGCACGCGAGCTGGCGGATCCAGCGGCCCTGGCGGATCAGCAACGGCGGCGGGTGGCCGCGGTTGACCCAGGTGAGCCTGCCGGTGCGGTAGTCGAGGTCGGCGAGGATGCCGGTGGCGAACCGCCGGCCGCCGAACTGCTCGCCGATCACCTCGTCCACGGCGATGCTGGTGTCGGCCAGCCCCCTGCCGCGGCGGCGGTGGTTGCGGCACGCTCCCGTGGCGAGCGCGACCGTCAGGCCGGCGGACTGGTCGTGCCCCATCGCGTCGAACATCGACAGGTGCACGACGTCGCCGGTGATGGCGTAGTCGACGGCGTCGCCACCGATCTCGTAGGCGGGTTCCAGCACGGCGGTGATCACCAGGTTGTCGGTGGCGAAGGTGAGCGGTGGCATGAGCGGCCACACGACCTCGGAGGCGACCGTCATCGGCTGGGTGCGCACCAGCCGCTGGTAGGTGTCGCTGTGCGGGCGCTTGCTGACCAGCATCAACGCCACCAGGGAGGCCAACGCGTCCAGCTTGTCCAGGGTGGCGCGGGAGTCGTCCGCGGCGGTCGCGCCCAGCACGCCGATGCGTTCCGTGCCGTCGAGCAACGGGATCCAGAAGTGACGGCCACCCTCTCGCGGGCTCATGACCAGCGTGACGTCACGGAAGGCCCGGCCCGCGAGGCTCGCGTCCACCGGGAACGACCGCGCGCCGTCGGGATCGACCGCGACCAGCGTCTCCTCCCGCAGGTCCGCGAGCAGGATCAGGATCTCCGAGAAGCCCGCGCCGGCGGCCCGCTTCCCGACCTGCCCCGGTAGCTGCTCCAGGGTGATGAGGTGGCTGTCCTGGAGCAGCTTCGCGAGCATGGCGTACGACGGGTCGTCCGTGGGCTCTCCTCCTTCCCGAATCCGCCGCGGCCCGGGTCGTCCGGGAAGGGACTACACGGTCACCCCGGACGGCGTGAGCGCGGCCGCGACGCTCGACCGCACGCCCAGCACGCTCAGCAGGCCCAGCACCCGCAGTGGCCGCAGCACCGCCGGGGTGGTCGCGACGACCGCGAGCGCGCTGCCACGCCGCAGGCACGTGTCCTGGCGGTCGAGCAACAGACCGATACCCCGCGCCCCGAGGAACCGCACGGCGGTCAGATCGACCACCACGGGCGCGGGCGGCTCGACCGCGCGCACCGCTGCGCTCAGGCAGTCGGCCAGCGGGTCCGCGGTCGAGCAGTCGAGCTCACCGGCGACGCGGACGATGACGGCGGCTCCCACTCGTTCGCTGGTGGCGCGGAAGGGGACTTCACCGTCGGTGAACACACAGACCTCCATATGGGACGGCACGACCGTCACAAGGGCTGTCTGCTCAACCCGCAGTCGACGGTAGCGCAGTCTGCGTGTGCTTGCGCTTCCGCGGTGCCCCTGGAGTGTGAACGGAGTGGAGGTTCCCGGGAACGGCCCCGTGGGAGGCCCGCGTAGCATCGGTCCCTGTGACCGGTTTCTTCCACGAGACCGCCTTCTACGGCTCCGACGACGACTTCCTCGCGCTGGTCGTGCCCTTCCTCGAGGAAGGCCTTCGCGCGGGCGAAGCGGCGTTGGTGGCGTGCACCGGCACGAACACCACGCTGCTGCGGGGCGCGCTCGGCCGCGACGCCGCCGTCATGTACCTGCCGGCCGCGGACCAGTACGCCCGCCCGTCCGACGCTATCGCCACGTATCGCGAACTTTTCCACGAGCACACCGACGCAGGCGCACGGCAGATGCGCGTAGTCGGGGACGTGCCGCATCCAGGCATGGGCGCGTCCTGGAACTGGTGGGCCCGCTACGAGGTCGCCGCGAACCGGGCCTTCGCAGACTTCCCGGTGTGGGGCCTGTGCCCGTACGACACCCGGACGACCCCCGCCGACGTGCTGGCCGACGTGGTCCGCATCCACCCGAACATCGCCACCGCCACCGGCGGGCACGAGGCGAACCCCGGCTTCCGCGAGGGCCACCCGTGCCCGGCGCAGACCCCGGACTCGCTGGAACGGGGCAGGCCGCTGCTCGAGCTCGTCAACCCGACCCCCGCCGCGGTGCGCGAGGCGGTCGGCGCGGCCATCACCGCGCTCGCGCTGACCGAGGACAACGCGCACGACGTGGTCTACGCGGCCAGCGAGGTCGTCACGAACGGCCTGACCCACGGCGTCGCGCCGGTGCGCGTACGGCTGTGGGCGGACTCGTCGCGCGTGGTCATGGCGGTGACGGACCAGGGGCCCGGCCCGTCGGACCCCCTGGCCGGGCTGCTGCCGACGACGGCGACCCGGTCGGCCGGCCTCGGGCTGTGGATCCTGCACCGCACGTGCGACTACGTGTCGATGGGGCGCGACGAGGACGGGTTCACCGTCCGGGTGAGCGTGGGCGGGACGGCCTGACGGCTCACCCGCCGTCCGACCCCCGGCGAGCCTCCACCGGCCGCTCCGCCCTGGGCCACACGTACGGCAGGTCGTCCGGCACGTCGGGGAAGAACCGCCGGTAGTAGGCGGGGTCCTTGCGCACCAGCGCCGACCGGTGGCTCCGGTGGAACGCCTGGTCGCCCAGCCACCACGGCAGCTCGCCGGCGTCGGCCAGCTCGTCCTGCGTCCGCACGGCGGTGATCCCGCGGGCCGCGGCCAGATCGGACCTCATCGTGGCCTCGCACGTGTCGGAGAACCCGGAGATCCGCCATTGCGCGCACATCTCCAGGCCGTACCGCACGAGCGCCTCCTCGTACCCGGCCCACATCTTCACCGCGGGGTGGTGGCGCCAGCCGTGGCCGGGCACCACCAGCGCGCGGTGGACCTGGAGCGTCTCGACCCGCTGCTTGCCGAGCCGCCGCTGGTCCAGCACGCGGGCCGAGGCGGTGAAGTCCGGGAACGGCAGGAAGGTCTGCATGGGCTCAGAGCACGTACCTGGCCGCCTGGGCGGCCACCGCCTGGTCGACGTGCACCTCGTACCGCTGGGCCTGCAGGGTCATGACGCTCGAGAAGTCGCGCCGACCGCGGGTGCTCCAGTGCGCCACGAAGCCGAAGACCGCACCCCAGAACGCGCCGATCACCAGGCTGATCAGGAGGAACCACAGCCACCCCGAACCGGCGGTGAACAGGCCGAACAGCAGTCCGATGAACACACCGAACCAGGCGCCGCTCGCCGCTCCCGCGAGCGCCGCGCGGCCCCGTGTCATCCGGCCCGTCACCTGCTCGACCGTGCGGACACCGTCTCCGATGATCCGCACGCTCTCCACCGGGAAGCCGTCGTCGGACATCCTGTCGACCAGCCGCTGGGCCTCGACGTAGTCGGCGAAGCTCGCCAGCACGCTGGACTCGGTCCTGGCCGTCACCTCGTGCTTGATTTCCACACCCGTCGTCTACCCGCGATCAGGACTCCCGACACCACCAGCAGCAGTCCCGACCCGAGGAAGGCGAGGTCGTACGCCAGCTGGTCCGGTCCGGGACGCACGTGGTGGATGCCCAGGACCAGGTGGTCGACCACGCCCTCCACCAAGTTGAACACGCCCCAGCCCGCGAGGATCCCGCCGAGCAGCACCCGTTCGGGTAGCGGTGCGGTGCGGTTGAGCAGCGCCACGCCGATCAGCACGATGACGAGGCACAGCAGGTGGAACAGCCCGTCGCCGACCATCATCAGCTGCATGTCCGAGCTCGGGTACCAGCCGGAGAGCATGTGGTGCCAGCCCAGGAGCTGATGCACCACGATCCCGTCGATGAACCCGCCGATCCCCACTCCGAGCACGACCGCGGCCTTCATCCGATCACCGTCCTCACGAGCAGGAACAGGTTCAGCGCGGAGATCACCAGCGCCGCCACCGCGCCGATCGCCGTCACCGCGCGCCGGTTCGCCGATGCTCCCATGACGTCGCGGCGACGGGCCAGCAGCACCATCGGCACCAGGGCGAACGGGATGCCGAACGACAGCACGACCTGGCTCATCACCAGCGCCTTCGTCGGGTCGACGCCGATGCCCAGCACGACCAGCGCCGGTGCCATCGTCACGGCTCTGCGCAGCCACAGCGGGATGCGGCGGCGCAGGAAGCCCTCCATCACGACCTGGCCGGAGTAGGTGCCCACGCTGGACGCGGCGAGACCGGAGGCGAGCAGCGCCAGCGCGAACGCCAGTGCCGCGCCCGGCCCGAGCAGCTGCCCGAGGCCGGAGTGCATGTCCTCGAGCGACTCCCGCGGGGCGCCGGCCTGGTGGAACGCGCCGGCCGCGACCACGAGCATGCTGACGTTCACCGCCCCGGCGATGCCCAGGGCGACGAGGATGTCGGCCCGGCTCGTCCGCAGGACACCGCGCAGGTCGCCGGGCCGGTGGTGGCGCTGCGTGAGCGCCGAGTGCAGGTAGATCACGTGCGGCATGACCGTGGCACCGAGCATGCCGGTGGCCAGCAGCACGCTGTCCACCCCCGCGAACCCCGGCACCAGACCGGCCGCCGCGCCGGTCAGGGGCCCGAGGTGCAGGGTCTGGTACAAAAACCCGCCGAGCACGACGGCGAGCAGGCCGATGATCACCGACTCGAACCGGCGGCGCCGCAGCGGAGCCAGCGCGAGGATGCCGAACGACACCACCGCGGTGATCATGGCGGCGGGCAGCAGCGGCACGCCGAACAACAGGTTCAGCGCGACCGCCGCTCCCACGAACTCCGCCAGGTCGGTGGCCATCGCCACCAGCTCCGCCTGCACCCACAGCAGCCGGGTCACCGGCCGCGGGTAGTGCTCGCGGCAGAGCTCGGGCAGGTTGCGGCCGGTCACGATGCCGAGCTTCGCCGACTGGTACTGGATGAACATGGCCAGCGCGCTGGCGCTGACGATTACCCACAACAACAGGTATCCGTGCGTCGCGCCGCCCGCCATGTTGGTCGCGAAGTTGCCGGGGTCGACGTACGCGACCGCGACGACGAACGCGGGGCCCATGACGACGGCCGCCGACCGGACGCGAGCTGGCACCGTGATGCCGACCATCTGCTGGTCCTCCTCAGGTGAGCTTGCGGATGGCCTTCTCGATCAGCCCGAGGTTCGCCGGGCTGGTGGCGTAGAGCAGCGGGTCGGGCGCCGGTGCGGACGCCTTGCCCCCCAACGGCTCCGGGTCCATCACGTAGGAGAACTCGTGCGCGCCGTCCGGGGTGGTGCCGGACGCCCAGCCGCCCTCGGCGCCCGCGGGCCCGTCGGAGTTGTGCCAGATCGTGCTGGCGTGCTCGGCGTACTCCTCGTCGAACAGCGCGCTCGGTGAGATCGGGCCTTCGAGGCCGTCCTCCTGCAGCTCCTCGATCGCGGCGAGCCACATGTTCTGGTGGGCCGTGTCGCGGGCGAGGTTGAACTTGAGCATGTCCCGCACGCCCGTGTCGTCGGTCATGTTGTAGAGCCGGGCCGTCTGCAGCCTGCCCTGCGCCTCCGCCGCGACGTTCGCGCGGAAGTCGGCCATGAGGTTGCCGCTGGCCACGATGAAGCGGCCGTTCCACGGCACGCCGTTGCTGTCGGACAGCGTGGGCCCGCCGCCGCTCACGATGGCCTGCTGCGGGTCCATCCCGCCGATCACCGCCGCGATGACGGGGTCGTCGGCCACCGCCTTCGCGGTCACCTCGGACGGCGCGCCCTCGAGCAGACGCGCGACCATCGTCGCGAGCATCTCGACGTGGCCGATCTCCTCGGTGGCCACGTCCATGATCAGGTCCTTGTACTTGCCCTCCATCCGGCAGTTCCAGCCTTGGAAGAGGTATTGCATCGTCACGGTCATTTCGCCGTACGCGCCGCCGATGAGCTCCTGGAGCTTGCGCGCGTAGTGCGCGTCCGGGCGGTCGGGCTTCGCCTCGAACTGCAACCTGCTGGTGTGCAGGAACATCTCGCCTCCCGTGTGCTGTGGGGTCGAGAGCGAAGCTAGGCGGCGGCCGTGACTCGAACGGCTCGATCGCGGCACCCGCACGACACGACCGCGTCACCGCCGCTGGTCAGGACAGAGCAATTTCGCGGCGAGGTGTGTGAGTGCGCAATAACAGGGCACTCGGCCTCGCATGACGGGGTTGCACATCCAGCTACTCGACGGCTTCCGGTTGGACTGCGAGCACAGTCCGGTCCACGTCGTTCCCGGCGCGCGCCGGCTTCTCGCGCTGCTGGCCCTGCGCGAGGGCCCGGTGCCGCGGCCGGTCGCCGCGACGCTGCTGTGGCCGGGTGCGACCGAGCGACGCGCGGCCGCCTGCCTGCGGTCGACGCTGTGGCGGCTGGTCAAACCGGCGACGCCGCTGGTCGTCGCCACCGAGGACGCGCTCGCCCTCGGCCGGGAGGTCGAGGTCGACTTCCGGCGGGCAACCGCCGTGGCCGAGGCGCCCGGCGCGAGTCCCGAGGCCCTGGCGCTGTTCAAGGCCGACCTGCTGCCCGGCTGGTGGCAGCCGTGGGTGCAGGCCGAGCGCGAGTGGTGGCGGCAGGCGCGGTTGCGCGCGCTGGAGGCGCTCAGCGAGCGGTTCCGGTCGGACGGAGACCGCCACCACGCGCACCAGGCGGCGCTCGCGGCCGTGCAGACCGATCCGTTGCGGGAGAGCGCACACCGGACGCTGGTCGAGCTGCACCTCGCCGACGGCAACCCGGCGCAGGCCGTCCGCCAGTACCAGACCTACCGGACGCAGCTCCGAGCCGAGCTGGGCATGGAACCGTCCCCCCACATTCACGAGCTCGTGCGAACGTTGCTGCGCTGAGGTTCGAGGTACGCCCGTTCGGGCTACTCCCCCCGGCATGGACCACAGCAGAGCACCGGTGCTGGAAGCGTTGCAGGAGTTCCACGAGCGCGGCTACGTGCCGTTCACGCCGCCGGGACACCGCCAGGGCAAGGGCGTCGACCCCAGAGTCCTCGACGTGCTGGGCCGGGAGGTGTTCGAGGCCGACGTGGTGGCGGTCAACGGTCTCGACGACCGGCTCATGCGCGGTGGCGTCGTGGAGCACGCGCAGGAGCTGATGGCGGACGCGGTACACGCCGAGCACGCGTTCTTCTCCACGTGCGGCAGCTCGTTGTCCGTCAAGAGCGCGATGCTGTCGGTGGCCGGGCCGCACGAGAAGCTCATCGTGCCGCGGCACGCGCACAAGTCCGTGGTGTCGGCCCTGATCCTGAGCGGCGTCGCGCCGGTGTGGATCAGCCCGAACTGGGACGCCGAGCGGCACCTGGCCCACCCGCCGAGCCCGGACCGGGTGCGCGAGCTGTTCGAGGCCGAGCCGGAGGCCAAGGGCATGTTGCTGGTCACGCCGACCGACTACGGCACGTGCGGTGACATCCGGGCGATCGCGGACGTGTGCCATTCCTTCGGCAAGCCGTTGATCGTCGACGAGGCGTGGGGCGCGCATCTGCCGTTCCACGGTGAGCTGCCGCCGTGGGGTATGGACGCGGGCGCCGACGTGGTCGTGACGAGCGTGCACAAGTCCGGCGCCGCGGTGGAGCAGAGCTCGGTGTTCCACCTGCAGGGTGATCTCGTGGACCCGGCCGTGCTCAAGTCGCGTGAGGACATCCTCGGCACGACCAGCCCGAGCTCGCTCGTCTACGCGACCCTCGACGGCTGGCGCCGGCAGATGGTGCAGCACGGCGAGAAGCTGCTGACCGCCGTGCTGGCGCTGGCCGAGTCGACCCGGTCCGCCATCGACGACCTGCCGGGGCTGCACGTCATGCGGTTCGACGACCTGGTGGACTCGGCCGACCCGCTGAAGATGGTCATCGACGTGTCCGGGCTGAACATCAGCGGCTACCAGGCGACGGACTGGCTGCGGGAGAACCGGCGCATCACCCTCGGTCTCTCCGACCACCGCCGGGTCGTCGCCCACTTCACCCACGCCGACGACCCCGAGACGGCGAAGGTGCTCGTCGACGCGCTGAGCGCGCTCACGAAGGCCGACCTGCCCACGCCGAAGCCCGTCGACCTGCCCTCTCCCGACGAGCTGCAGCTGGAGACGGCGATGCTGCCGCGCGACGCGTTCTTCGCGGAGGTCGAGCAGGTGCCGGCGGAGCGGGCGGCGGGGCGGATCGCCGCGGAGATGATCACGCCTTACCCGCCGGGCGCGCCCGCCATCCTGCCCGGTGAGGTGATCACCACCGAGGTGCTGGACTACGTGCGCAGCGGGCTCGCGGCCGGCATGGAGCTGCCGGACCCGTCCGACTCGGAGCTCGAGACCATCCGGGTGGTGGCGAGGAAGAAGAGCTGACGACGACGCACGGGAACGCCGGCCGGGCAGCTCACGCCCGGCCGGCGTTCCCGTGCGGCGCGGTGGTCAGGTTCCCCGGCCCGTCTTCTCCTGCAGCCGGTCGATGAGCTGGGACGCCTCGACCTTGGTCAGCTCGCCCGGCACCTCCTCGCCCGCTTCCTGGGCGAGGGTGTTCAGGTAGGACTCCTGCGGGCCGGTCATCGGCTCGTCACCGGTCGTCCAGTCCTGCGGGTCCTTCTCCGGCGTGCGGTTCACGATCGTCCCCTTTCACTCGAACGCCCGTTCGAGATACCCAGGACGACAGCGGGTCAACCACCCAACGCGACATCACCGGGTCGCGAGGGACGCGGCACGTGCACAGGGGTCAGCAGGTGGTGGGCGACGGTCAGCAACGTCCGCGCCTCCATGCACTCGCCGTAGCCGAGGTGGTCGTCAGCGGCCTCGACGCACGCGCGGACCTGGGCCGGTACGACGGCCTCCGCGGCCGCGCACCGGGCGAGCGCGGTGCTCAGCACCTCGCGGGCGTGCTCCACCTCGCTGTCGCGGAGCGCGGCGCAGACGGCGTCGTCGAGCTTCTCCAGCGCGGTCGCGCGCAGCCCGCGCGGTGCCTTGCCCCCGAGTTCGGTGGTCATGGTCATCACCTGCCTCCACAGCCGGACACGGCGCGCCGGCTGCTTGACGCTCGGCGTCAGACTACCCGCACCGAGCCCCCTCCACCGGGGCTGCACCGCGCGTGACTACGGTGGCGGGATGCGTGCGACCTGGCGTGAGAACAACGCGCGGCGGTGGATCTCCGAGCTGTCCGACCGGATCGGGATGGCGGGCTGGACGGCCCTCGCCCTGACACCCGCGCTCGCCGCCGAGGTCGACCAGCACGCCGCCGCGGTGCGCGACATCCTCCTGCTCGGCGTGGAGGGCGCCGGCGCGGTGGGCGCGGTCGTGCTCCTCGCCTCCTACGGGCGCGGGCTGCTGCACGACAACCCGGCGTGGTCCCCCACGTCCTGGCTCGGCGTCCGGCTGATGGCGGTCTGCCAGTTGGCGCACGTGCACGACCTGAAGCCGCTGACCCGCGAACCGCTTTCCGGGCTCATGTGAAAAACGGGGCGCACCGGCGTGCGCCCCGTTCGTCAGCCTTCCGCTCAGCGGTCCTCGGGCCTCCGCGCGCCGAGCACCGGGTCCTCCACCGGCACCTGCCGCGGCGCGACCGGCACGGCCGTGGTCTCCGCGGTGGTGTCCGCACCGGCCCGGACCGCGTCCTCACGACCGCGCCGGTAGGCCTCCGCCTGGGCCTGCGCCTGCGGCAGCTCCTGCTCGGCCCGGCCGAGCAGGAGCTCCCACCGCTGCTGCATCGGCCGGATGAGGCCGCCGCCCGCGCCGACGACGATCACGCCGCCGACCGTGGCGAGCACCGCGATGAGCACCGGGGTCGTCACCGTGGTGGCGACGCCGATCTGGTTCAGCGCCGCGATGATGCCGAGTGCCCAGATGAACACCGACGCGATGTTGGCGAGCACCCGCCCGTAGGACAGACCGCCCAGCGCGCCGCCGATGAAGTCCTTGACCGCACTGGCGATCGCGCCCGCCACGACGACGATGATGATCGCGACCGCGGCCCTCGGCAGCCACGCCACGATGCCGGTCAGCAGCTCGGAGACGGGGTTGGGGCCCCACACGCCGAACGCGATCTGCAACGTGATCAGCAGCAGCGCGTAGTAGACCAGCTTCGCGATCAGGTCGGAGGCGTCGTACTTGCTCCGCGCGAGCATCTGCCGCACGCCGCCGCGCTCCACGAGCCGGTCGAAGCCGACGCGTTCGAGCACCTTGTCCACCAGCTTCGCCACCGCCTTGGCGACGAACCAGCCGATCAGGAGGATGAGCAGGAACGCCGCCAGTTTGGGCACGAACGTCGCCACGGCCCGCCAGGCGTCGGTGAGCCCTTGTCCGAAGTCCATGTCGAACTCCCTTCGCACGGGCGCCCGACAGGGTCACCCGCACCAGGCAATACCCGGCGCGGGTGGTCCTCACACGGATTTCACGACGCGGGGCGCAGCTCGCGATCACACGCCACGAGGTGTTCCCACGTCCGGCCCCGCTGACTGGGAGGCGCGGACCCGTCCGCGGTGCACACCGGGTACACCAGGCCGTAGGGAACCGGTTGATCGAATTCGTCACCAGTGCGGACGTCGATCAAATGACGCACGTGTGCCATCACAACCACTCCCTCGCGTGTGAGCGGTGGAACCTGTGGGGTTTGGGATCAACGAATACCCCGTGAGCAGCACGAACATTCGCCATGGCGTTGCGACATAAGGGTGAAGGTATGTCCTAAGTGGACTAACTCGCTGAAACCACGAGGGTGAGGGTCCCGTCGTGCGGGACGGTCAGGATCTGCAGGCGGCGGCCGGGGTAGGTGATCGAGGACGCCGTCCGCAGCCGCGGTTCGAGGGTCCTGGCCCAGTCGAACCGCACCACCACCCGCCCACGGGTGAGCGTGAGACCGCGCGCGTCGAGCACCACGGTGTCGGAATCGCGTACCACCAAAGGAATCTGCTCCGTCGCGGCCGAAGTCGCCCGCACCGACCGCACGATCCGATCGCCCACCGCCACCTCGGTCACGACCGACCCGGACGGCGTGCGGTAGCGGAACCGGTACGGCTCGCCACCGAGGAACTCGGCCTGCTGCGGCCCGTTCGAGTCCGGCACCTGGCCGGGAAGGACGGTCGCCCAGCACGCGTGGTTGTTGTTGTTCATGGACTGCACGAGTGTGCCCGCCACCGGGTGCCACAGGAACGTGAGCCCGGTGCGCGCCAGCGAGGTCGCCCGCCGGGCGCCGAAGTACCCGCCGACGTAGAACTTCGGCCGGCGCACGAACAGGAAGTCCTGCCCCTGGTCGCTGCGCCGCTCGGTGAAGTGCGCGCGGTGCTGGGGAAGGCGGGCGATCGCGGCCGTCCTCTCGGCACGGCTCGGGTACCGCTCGCCGTAGATCGCGTGCGTCAGGACCCGCGGTGAGGTGTCCGGCTTGACCAGCGGCGGCACGGGAGCCGGGTCGGCCGCCCAGGCGGTCCGCGCCGCGGCCAGGTCCTCCCGGCTGGACAGGAACGCGGCTAGGTCCGGCACCACCGGGACGAACTGGTTGTTCAGCGCGGTCCGCTCGGGATCGGGCCGCACGTCCGCGTAGAACCGGGACGAAGTCCGCGAGTTCGGCGCGATGTTCGCGAACCAGCCGGAGCCGTCGGGTTCGCGCAGCAGGTTGTAACCGAGCCACTCGGTGTACCGGCGCGCCATCGCGACGAGGGTCGCGTCGCCGGTCTGCCGCCACGCGTCGGCCATCTCCGGCAGCATCACCTCGAAGTTGTAGTTGGTGTCCGCGCCGCTCTCCTCGTAGAAGAACCCGGCGGGGCTCTGCCCGGTCGCGGCGAGGCGGGTGAACGCCTCGGTCAACCGTTGCCGCAGCAGGGTGTCCGGGTCTTGCTTCAGCGCGAGCGCCGCGCCGGCGAGCCCGGCGGTCGTCTGGTTCGCCCAGGTGAGCGGCGACTGCCAGACGGTGTCGTTCGACGGGTCGAGGAACCACGTCATCGCCCGCCGCAGCGCCGCGCTGATCTGGGCCTGCCGCCCCGGCAGCACCCCCGCGCGGCGCAGCAGGGCGTTCGTCTTGCTCAGGTAGCCCATGCCGAACCCGGTGGCCGCGAGCGAGTGCTGGGTCGCCGAGTACTCCGGCCACGAGCCGTCGGCGTGCTGGAGCCCGAGGTAGTGGCCGAGCCCGGCGTCCAGAGCCGAGACGAGGTTCGCGTTGCCGCGGTACGGGTTCCACGGCCGGGACTGGGTCGCGAACCACGCCAGCGTGTAGACGTGCTCCTGGACACGGGCGTTGTACGGGGCGTTGGGGCTGCGCCACCAGCCCCCGGCGAAGAAGCCGTCGCCGGTCATGTCGGCGACCATCGGCGAGACCAGCATCAGGTACTGCGCGAACCGTTGTTCCTCCGGCGCGAACGAGCGCCGGTCGGGTGTGACGGGCGGGGGCGCCGGCAGGGCGAGTGCGGCTGACGGCATGGTGGCGAGCAGTCCGATCGCGGTGGCACCGGTGATCAGGCTGCGACGGCTGAATGCGTTCACGGGCCTACCTCCTTGGCGGAGCACCCTCGCTCGCCCGGCAGCGCCCGTCAAGATGCTAATTCGAATTATTACAGGGTTGACGGCAGGCACGACGCTGACGCAGACTCCCTGCCGATTCGAATTGGCAGGTGCTCATGGCCAAGAGGCTCACCCAGCAGGACATCGCGCGGATGGCGGGCGTCAGCCAGGCCACGGTGTCCTTGGTGCTCAACAACCGGCAGGACGCGGGCGTCCGCATCGCGCCGGAGACCCGCGCGCGGGTGCTGGAGGTGATCCGCCGGACCGGCTACGTCGCCAACCCGATCGCGCGCAGGCTGCACGACCACCGCAACCGCATCCTCGGCGTGTTCACCTATGAGGCCGTGTTCCCGAGCACCCGCGCGGACTTCTACCAGCCGTTCCTGGAGGGCATCGAGGAGCAGGCCGAGGAGGCCGGCTGCGACCTGCTGCTGTTCACCAGCGCCAGGGCCGCGGGGGGCAAGCGGCGGATCTTCAACGACGACAGCAGGATCCGGCTCGCCGACGGGTGCGTGCTGCTCGGCCGCACGGTCGACCGCGACGACCTCGCCCAGCTCGTCGCGGAGGCCGTCCCGTTCGTCTCGATCGGCCGCCGCGACGACGCGGGCGGCCCGGTGCCGCACGTCGGCGCCGACTACCCCGCCGCCGTGCGCGACCTGGTGGACCGCGCGGTCGCCCTCGGCCATCGCCGGTTCGCCTACGCCGGCGCCGGAACGGGCGCGGAGTCCTCAGCCGACCGGTTGCGCGGTTTTCAGGCAGCCGTTGCGGCACATGGCGTCGAGGGCACGCACCTGCCGTTCGCCGGGCTCGGCCAGCTGCTCGGCTCCGGCGTCACGGCGGTGCTCGCCGAGGAGGTCTCCGACGGCGCCGAGCTCGTGCTCGCCGCCCGCGAGCGCGGCTTGTCGGTCCCCGGAGACCTCTCCGTGCTCACGCTCGGCGCGGCGACCCGGCCGGCGCAGGAGGACGTGGCGCTCACCGGGTTCCACATCCCCCGGCGCGAGATGGGCCGGCGCGCGGTGCAGGCGCTGACCGAGGTGCTGGAGCACGGCACCACCCCGCAGGAGCTGCTCGCCTGCGAGTTCGTCGAGGGCACGACGCTCGGCCGCGCCTGAGCCCGTTGCCCACCGTCCCCGAGGAACCCGATTCGCTCGGTTGATCAGGAGGAACCTGGTGCAGGACAACACAGACGCCGTCATCGTCGGCGGCGGGCTCGGCGGGGTCGCCGCCGCACTGGCGCTGCTGCGCGCCGGCCGCCGGGTCGTGCTCACCGAGGAGTTCGACTGGCTCGGCGGGCAGCTCACCAGCCAGGCCGTGCCGCCAGACGAGCACAGCTGGGTCGAGCGCTTCGGCGTCACCGCGAGCTATCGGGCGTTGCGCGACGGCATCCGCGACTACTACCGCCGCCACTACCCCCTCACCGCGCGGGCACGGGCATGGCGCGAGCTCAACCCCGGTGCGGGCAACGTGAGCCGGCTCTGCCACGAACCGCGCGTCGCCGTCGCCGTGATCGACGAGATGCTGGCGCCGTACCGGGGCAGCGGCAGGCTCACCGTCCTGCAGCCCTGCCGGCCGGTCTCCGCGCGCACCGACGGCGACCGGATCGTGTCGGTCACCGTCGAGCACCGCGGCGAGCACGTCGAGCTGTCCGCGCCGTACGTACTCGACGCGACCGAGACCGGTGAGCTGCTCCCGCTGGCGGGCGTGGAGTACGTCACCGGCTTCGAGTCCGCGCTGGACACCGGCGAGCCGAGTGCGCCCGAGGTGGCGCAGCCGGCGAACATGCAGGCCATGTCGGTGTGCTTCGCGATCGACCACGTCGACGGCGACCACACGATCGACAAGCCGGCCCGGTACGACTTCTGGCGGAACTACCAGCCGTCCTACTGGGGCGACCGGATGCTGTCGTTCCGCTCCCCCGACCCGCGCACGCTGACCACCGCCGAACGCACCTTCACGCCGAACCCGGACGACGACCCGCTGACGGTCGTCTCCGACCAGCGGCTGTGCGCCGGCGACAGCAACCTCTGGACGTTCCGGCGCATCGCCGCGCGGCGCAACTTCGTCGACGGCGCGTACGACAGCGACATCTGCCTGGTCAACTGGCCGATGATCGACTACTTCGAGTCGCCCGTGATCGACGTACCGGACGCCGGCGCGCACGTCGCGGCGGCACGCGAGCTCTCGCGGTCGGTCCTGTACTGGTTGCAGACCGAGGCTCCGCGGCCGGACGGCGGCACCGGCTTCCCCGGCCTGCGGCTGCGCGGTGACGTCACCGGCAGCGCGGACGGCCTCGCCCAGGCGCCCTACATCCGGGAGTCGCGGCGGATCAGGGCCGAGTACACCATCGTCGAGCAGGACCTGTCGCTCGCCGTGCGCGGCGACAAGGGCGCGGTGCGGCACGCCGACGCCGTAGGGGTCGGCATGTACCGCATCGACCTGCACCCCTCGACCGGCGGTGACAACTACCTCGACGTCGCGAGCTGCCCGTTCGAGATCCCGCTGGGCGCGCTGCTCCCCGTGCGGGTGGACAACCTCCTGCCCGCCGGCAAGAACATCGGCACCACCCACATCACCAACGGTTCCCACCGGCTGCACCCGGTCGAGTGGAACGTCGGCGAGGTCGCGGGCGCGCTCGCGGACTTCTGCCTGGCGCACCGAGTCACCCCTCGCGCGGTGCGCAACACCCCCGGCCTGCTCGCGGACTTCCAGCAGCGGCTGGAACGCGACGGGGTCGAGCTCCGCTGGCCGGACGTGTCCGGCTACTGACGCAGGGAGACAACGATGTCGAGACTTACCGCGTTGATCGTCGCCGCACTGCTCGCCCTCACCGCGTGCAGCGGCTCCACGGCCCAGTCCGGCCCGAAAACGCTGCGCATGACCGTGTGGACCGCCAACGAGGCGCATCTCGGGCTGCTCAACGAGATCGCCGCCGAGTACCGGGCGGCGCACCCGGACGTCACCGAGATCAAGTTCGACTCGATCCCGGCCGACGGCTACACCACGACGCTCACCACGCAGATCGCCGGCGGCAACGCGCCCGACCTCGCGTGGATCCTGGAGGAGTCGGCGCCGGACTTCGTCTCCTCCGGTGCGCTCGCGCCGATCAAGGCCGAGATCGAACAGGCCGGCGAGCTGGTGCCGTCGGCGACGAAGCTGTGGGAGAAGGACGGCGAGCTGTTCGCCTACCCGTTCTCCACCTCGCCGTTCGGGCTGTTCGTCAACACCGACCTCGTCGGACAGCTACCGTCGACCTGGGAGCAGGCGGTTGCGGCCTCGGCGGGCAAGAACCTGGTGCTGCCGGACTTCAAGTACCAGAACTGGGCGGTGCTGTCCGCGATCTGGCGCGGCTGGGGCGCGAACGCGTGGAGCGAGGACGGCAGGTCGTGCGGGTTCGCGAGCCGGGAGATGAAGGACGCGATGGCGTTCATCCACAGGGCGATCTTCACGGCCAAGGCGATCCCCGGCCCCGGCACGACGGTGGACTTCTTCGCGGGCAACGCCGCGATGGCGGTCAGCCAGATCTCCCGCGCGGGAGCGCTGAAGGACGCGAAGTTCGGCTGGACCCTGCTGCCGCTGCCGAAGGGCCCGAAGGGCGACTACGCGGTGATCGGCCAGGCGGGTGTCGGCGTGCTGAAGCGCTCCAAGAACGCCGAGGCGGCCGCGGACTTCCTCGGCTTCCTCACCAACGCGGCCAACTCGGCCAAGCTCGCGCAGTTCTTCCCGCCCGCGCGCTCCTCGCTGCTCAACGCCGAGACGCTCGCCAAGAGCAACCCGCTCATCAAGCCCGAGGCGCTGCAGTCGGTCGTGATCGACGGCATCGGCAAGGGCGTGGTGAAGCCGAGCCACCAGGGCCAGGAGGAGCTGAACCAGACGATCCGCGCCGCACTGGACCCGATGTGGAAGCCGGACGCCGACGTGGACAGCGTGCTCGACGGGGTGTGCGCGAAGATCAAGCCGCTGCTGGAGCGGTCGTGACGTTCTGGACGTACCGCAGGCGCGACAACCTCGTCGGCTACCTGTTCGTCGCGCCCGCGCTGCTGGGCAGCCTCGCGTTCGTGCTGATCCCATTGGGGATGGTCGGCTGGTACAGCCTCAACGAGTGGAACGTGCTCGGTGGGACGTTCGAGTTCATCGGCACGGAGAACTACGAACGGCTGCTCGCGGACGAGAAGCTGCGTGAGTCGCTGGTGGCGACGGCCTGGTTCGCCACCGGCCTGATGGTGCTGAACCTGTCGCTGGCCCTGTTGCTCGCGGTGCTGCTCAACCAGAAGCTGCGCGGCACCACCCTGTTCCGCACGTTGTTCTTCTCCCCCGTGCTGGTGTCGCTGGTGGCGTGGACGCTGGTGTGGCAGCTCATGCTGCAACCGGAGGGCAGCGTCAACGGGCTGCTCGGGCTCTTCGGCGCGGACGGCCCGAACTGGCTGCGCGGCGAGACCACCGCGATGGTGTCGGTGGTCGTCGTCCAGGTGGTCAAGAACGCCGGTCTCAACATGGTGCTGTTCCTCGCGGCGCTGCAAGGGGTGCCGGCGTCGCTGTACGAGGCGGCGAAGATCGACGGGGCCGGGCCGTGGACGCGGTTCCTACGCATCACGATCCCGTTGATCAGCCCGACGATCCTGCTCACGTCGATCATCACGATCGTCGGCTCGTTGCAGGTGTTCGCGCAGATCGCCGTGCTCACGCAGGGCGGTCCCGGCACGTCGACCACCGTGCTGATCTACTACCTGTACCAGCAGGCGTTCCAGTTCCACCACTTCGGCTACGGCGCGACGATCTCGGTGCTGCTGTTCGTCATCGTCGCCGCGCTGACCCTGTTGCAGTGGCGGATGCGCCGGAGGTGGGTGCTGCATGAGTCGTAAGGTCGCGCTCTACGGGTTGTTGTGCCTGCTGTGCGTGCCGTTCGTGTTCCCGACCTGGTGGATGGTCACCTCGTCGATGAAACCGATCAGCGAGATCTTCTCCGAGTCGCTGCTGCCGTCGGAGTGGACGTTCTCGACGTACTCGCAGGTGTTCCGGATGCAGCCGTTCGGTCAGCAGTACTGGAACAGCCTCTACATCGCGGTGATCGTCACGGCCGGCACGATGGCCGTCGCCGCGATGGCGGGCTACGCGTTCGCGCGCATCCGGTTCCCCGGTCAGAACGCGCTGTTCGTGGTGGTGCTGACCGGCCTGCTCATCCCGAGCGAGGTGACGATCGTGCCGCTGTTCCGGTTCTTCCAGTCGCTCGGGCTGACCAACACGCACTGGCCGTTGATCATCGTGCCGGTCCTCGGCGCGCCCTGCGTGCTGGCGATCTTCATCATGCGCCAGTTCTTCCTCGCGCTGCCACCGGAGCTCGAGGAGGCGGCGCGGATGGACGGGCTGGGCCGCGCCGGGATCTTCTGCCGGGTGGCGCTGCCGCTGGCCAGGCCCGCGCTGGGCGCGGTCGCGATCTTCACGTTCCTGCACTCGTGGAACCTCTACCTGGAACCGATCGTGTACCTGTCCACCCCGGACATGTACACGCTGCCGCAGGCGCTGACCCAGTTCGTCGACATCTACGGTGGTCCCATGTGGAACGTCCAGCTGGCGGCGGCGACGATGACGGCGGTGCCGGTCCTGGTGGTGTTCGTGCTCGCGCAACGGCAGTTCATCGAGGGTCTCGCGCACACGGGCGTGAAGGGGTGATCGATCCGGAGATCGCCGCCGCGGTCGACCTCACCCTGCCGCCCGTGCTGCCCTCGAACCTCGCCGTGGTCCGCGCGGGCGGCCGGGTCGTCACCGACGCCGAGCTCGCCAGAGGCGGCGCGGTGACGTTCGCCGAGAGCGACGCCGACGGCGTGCCCGTGCTCGTGCTGCGGCCTGCCGGCGCGTCCGGTCCCCCGGTCCTGCACCTGCACGGTGGCGGCATGGTCGCCGGTACCCGGCGCACGGACCTGCACGTGCTCGCGGAGTGGGTCACCGAGCTGGGCGTCGTGCTCGTGTCGCCGGAGTACCGGCTGGCGCCCGAGCACCCGCACCCGGCGCCGGTGCGCGACTGCTTCACCGTCCTGGAGTGGATGGCGCGCAACGGTTTCGGCTCCCCCGTCGTCGCGGGCACCTCGGCAGGCGGCGGGCTGGCGGCGGCGGTGACGCTGATGGCCCGCGACCTCGGCGGACCGGCCGTGCGCGGTCAGCTGCTGATGTGCCCGATGCTCGACGACCGGTGTGACACCCCGTCCAGCCACGAGTTCCCCGACGGCAACACGTGGGTGCGTGCGTCGAACATCACCGGGTGGACGGCGTTGCTCGGTGACGCGCGAGGCGGGCCGGACGTCTCACCGTACGCCGCACCCGCTCGAGCAACCGATCTCTCCGGTCTGCCACCGGCTTACGTGGACGTGGGCTCCGCGGACCTGTTCCGCGACGAGGCCGTCGACTACGCGGTCCGGACGTGGCGCGTGGGCGGGGACGCCGAGCTGCACGTGTGGCCTGGTGGCTGCCACGGGTTCGACCAGCTCGTGCCGGAGGCGGCGCTGTCGAAGCGCGCCCGAGCCGCGCGGATGGCGTGGCTCGGGCGCGTGCTCTACCGGTAGCGGGGGTGCGTGGTGTGCCACTCGAAGCCGCCGCCCATCCAGGCCCTCGTGCCCTTCAGGAAGCGGTGCAGCTCCAGCGACGGGATCGCGAGCAGCTGGCGGTGCCCCGCCTCGAAGTCGCGGACCAGCTGGTTGTGCAGCTCCACGGTCCGCTCGGTGGCCTCGGCGATCGAGCACCTCCGGTCGGCCGCGATCTGCAGCACCATGTTGCAGACCGGCTTCTCGTCGGCGGCGTCCTTCTCCACCGACACCAGGTCGTTCACGATCACCGAGGCCGTGCCCGCCGCCGTGAGCAGCTGCCGCACGCGCGGGTCGTAGTACAGCGGCGCGGGCAGCTCGTAGCCGCCGACGGCGTCGATCAGCGTCATCGACGTGTAGAAGGTGTCGTGCTGCCGGGTCGCGAGGTACTGCCACGCCGGCGGGTAGTCACCGGTGTGCCGCCACGCCGCGTAAGCCGACCAGGACACGAACATCGCGAACGTCGAGTAGCAGACCCGTTGCACGACGGTCGGCGTGCTGCGCGACGAGAGGTGCGCCATGCCCGACCGCAGGCCGACGAGCACCGGGTCGGCGGCCAGCGCCTCCTCCAGCTCGACGGTGAACTCGGCGGCGGGTGCGACCGGGTCCATCGCGGCCATCGCCAGTGCCAGGCGGGGCGGGAGCTCGGCCGGGACGGCACCCATCTCGGTGCTGTCGGCGTAGAGGTCGTCGGCCGCCCACCACGCCGCGTTGAGCTTCGCGGCGATCAGCAGCTGCTCGACGTCGTCGGTGTCCACGTGGGTCAGCACGGCGAGCCGGCCGAACATGCCGCCCAGGAACCGCTCCGGCTCCGCGAACCCGCACTCGCCCGCCCAGGTGACCAGGCGCTCGTCCACGGCGGCGGCCAGCAGGGCGTCCTCCCGCTCGACCACCGGCACGTACAACGGCGGCGCCGTGCCGTCGCCCCACGGGCGTTCCGCGTAGCCGGGTTCCGGCGGCGCCGTGACGGCCTCGGGCCGCCCGAGCCGGGCAGCGGAGGTGCCCAGCCCGGACGGCCCGGAGAGGAGGCCTCTCATGTCAGCCACGATCTCCATCAGATCCTGTCGGCCGCGATCAGCAGGTAGTGGAAGCTGCCTTCCTTGTACGCCGTCAGGAACGGGTCCTCGATGCCGGTCGCGACCGACGACTTCGCCCGCAGCTCCCAGTACGGGATGGTGTCCGGCGTGAGGTCGATGACGCTGATCGGCACGAACCCGTTGTCCGCCAGCGCCTTGAAGTACGCGCTGCGCGGGTGGATGTTGCAGATGTAGTGCTGGTCGATCTGGCTCACCGCGCGCGAACGGCCGCCCGTCAGGTCGTTGTAGCACCCGGTGATGCAGACGTACCGGCCACCGGGCGCGATCAGCCGCGCGAACTCGCCGTAGAGCTGCTGGAGGTCCACGTACATCGTGGTCTCGTTGGTCCAGATGCCGGTGAACGAGCCCGTCTCGAAGCCGGTGTCGAGCATGTTCTTGAAGTGGAACCGGACCTGGTCCGCGACACCGCGCTCCCTGGCCTGCTCGTTGGCGAACGCCACCTGCTGCTCGGAGATGCTGACGCCGTCGACCTGGACGCCGAACCGCGCGTTGGCCATGAAGCTCGTGCCGCCGCGGCCGGAACCGCCGTCCATCAGATGACCGCCCGCGGGCACGGTGCCGAACGCGTCGAGCAGCACCTCCGCCTGTGCCGTCTCCAGCCGGTGCATCTCGGCGATGATCGCCTTGTCGCGCACCTCGGCGGGGGCCTCCAGCACCGCCGGGTCGTACTGCCCGAGCCCGTAGTGGTGGTGGTAGAGCCCGTCCACCTCACCGAGCTTGATGTTGACCGGGTCCTTCTCCCTGTTCCAGTAGTCCGCGACGGAACGCTGGTAGTCGGTGCGCAGAACCGGCTTCACAGTGGGGCTCGCCATGACCTGAGTGGCTCCTGTTCGTGGTGATGCTCGCTGCCGAACAGCATTGACCTTTGCAGCATTCGGCCCAATCGGCGATCCACCGTTCAGGCTTGGTTCGGTCACGAACGGGTACCCCGGGAGATGCTCCCGGTTGCACGCCTTAGTGCGCGCGACCGGGTCCGCGTCACCTCTTTCGTGGGTTTTCCGCGCCCGACCGGATGATCGGGGACGGCCGCGGTCCACCTCAACGGCCAAGTCGTGACGACGGCTCCGGCACTACCTCTCGACGGCGGCGGACCTCAGTGCCCGCACCTCGTCCCGCAACGCCATGACCTCCCGCAGCAACAGGTCGTCGTGGGAGCCGGAGCGCTGGGCGGGCAGCGTGATCTCCTCCTGCATCGCGCTGCACACCACCGCGATGAACAGGTTGAGCATCGTGAACGACCCGACCAGCAAGTAGATCAGGAAGAAGACCCAGGCGAACGGCTTCTCGTCCATCAGGTCGCGCATCACGTCGGACCAGCCGTCGCCGGTGGTGATCTGGAACAGCGTCAGCAGGGTCGGTCCCAGGCCGGAGAAGCGCGGGTCGCCGGTGTCGCCGAACAGGTTGCTCGCGATCACGCCGCCGACGTAGACGAGCAGCACCAGCAAGCCCGACAGCGAGACCAGCCCGGGGATCGACCGCACCAGCGCGGTGACGACGCGGCGCATGCTCGGCACCATCGCGACGAGCCGCAGCGCGCGCAGGATCCGGAGGCTGCGCAGCACCGCCAGCGGGCCCGCGGCCGGGATGAGCGCGACGGCGACGACCACGAGGTCGAAGACGTTCCACGGGTCGCGGAAGAACCTCCGGCCGGACGCGTAGAGCCGCGCGGCCAGCTCCACCGCGAAGATCGCGAGCGCGACGTGGTCGATCGCCGCCAGCACGGGACCGAACCCCGCGTGCAGGACCGTCGACGTCTCGGCACCGAGCGTGATCGCGTTGACCACGATCACGCCGAGGATGAACATCTGGAACCGGTTGCTCTCCACAACCGAGCCCACGCGGGCGCGCAGCATCTTCACTCTCCTGGCACAGGGGTTGTGCAAGCTATCGGCCGTGGAGGTGGTCCAACTGTTCACCCGGTCGTGTTGATCAGCTCCAGCCGGCTGGCGGTGCGGGCGAGGTCGCGGAGCTCACCGCCGACGATCTCACCGCCGATGATCTCGCGCAGCGGGTGGTCGCTCACCAGCGTCAGCCGCACGTCCGCGTCGACCAGGACGTCCACGACGTTCGCGAACCGTTGCCGCGCCTCGCGGTCGGCGGTCCGCAGCCGCGGCACGTTCATGATCACCCAGTCGCGGAAGCGGCCGGCGAGCGCCAGGTAGTCCCGCGTCGAGGTGGGTGTCGCGCACAGGTCGCCGAAGTCGAACCAGACCTGGCCGCCCGCGACTCCGAGCGCGGTGATCGCCCGCCCGCCCACGTCGAGCACCACGGGCTCGCCCGGTGCCTCGGCGTGCGCGCGGACCTCACCGGTCTCGAACCGCGACCTCGCGCGGCCGCGCACGAGCCGGTAGTCGACGTCACCGGTGAGCTCGACGGTGTCCATGAGCTGCTCGACCAGCGCGATGCCCGGCAGGAAGAGGTGGTGGTAGAGCGGGTCGGGCAGCAGCCCGTCCGGCGGGTAGTTGGAGGTCGCGATGATCATCACCTCCCGCTGTCGGAGCTCCTCCAGCAGCCGGGTCATCAGCATCGCGTCGCCGACGTCGTGCAGGTGGAACTCGTCGAACGCGAGCACCTCGGCCCGTCCGAGCAGCTCCCGCACGGCCTTCGCGACCGCGCCGCGCCGGTGCAGCCGCTGCGAGATCCGCTCGTGCAGCTCCTGGAAGAACGCGTGGAAGTGCACCCGCCGCTTGGTCCGCACCGGCAGGACGTCGAAGAGCGCGTCCGCGAGGAAGCTCTTCCCCCGCCCGACCGGCCCGTGCAGGTAGACCCCGCGGCGCCGCTGTCCCAGCTCCGCCAGCCGCGCGACGGCAGCGAGCTGGGCGTCGTCCAGCTCGTAGCCCGTGCCGGACACCCGGTCGAGCAGCCTGGCGTGAAGATCCACTGTTCCCCCCGCCCCAGCTTACGATCGTGCCCGTGAGCAATGTCGAGACCGAGCCCGCCGAAGTGACGTGCGCCTCCTCCCCCGGCGGCGTGGAGGTCCTGCCCCCGCGGGACGTGCCCCTGGGCGGCCCGCGCGCGATGCGGGTGCGCCGCACGCTGCCCCAGAAGCAGCGCTCGCTGATCGGCGCCTGGTGCTTCTGCGACCACTACGGCCCCGATGACGTGAGCATGGACGTGGCCCCGCACCCGCACACCGGCCTGCAGACCGTGAGCTGGCTCTTCACCGGCGAGATCGAGCACCGCGACAGCCACGGCGTCCACGCGCACGTGCGCCCCGGCGAGCTCAACCTGATGACCGGCGGCCGCGGCATCGCCCACTCAGAGGTGTCCACCGCGGCCTCGGCCGTGCTGCACGGCGTGCAGCTCTGGCTGGCCCTGCCCGACGCCCACCGCGACGCCCCGCGCGACTTCCAGCACCACGTCCCCGCGGCGGTCGAGGTGAACGGTGCCTCGGTGCGCGTCTTCCTCGGCTCGCTGGCCGGCTCGGCCTCGCCGGTGGCCACGTTCACGCCCGTGCTCGGCGCGGAGGTCGTCCTGCCCGCCGGCACGGAGCTGACCCTGGCCGTGTCCGAGTCGTTCGAGCACGGCGTCCTGCTCGACACCGGCGACGTCACCGTCGGCGGGACCGCGCTGGCCCCCGGCGAGCTGGGCTACGCCGGCACCGGCCGCCCGGAGCTGGCGCTCGCGACCCGCGAGGGCGCGAGGGTCGTGCTGCTCGGCGGCGAGCCGTTCGGCGAGGAGATCGTGATGTGGTGGAACTTCGTGGGGCGCACGCACGAGGAGATCGCGGCCTACCGGGACGAGTGGCAGGCCGGGACCGACAGGTTCGGCCGGGTGGAGGGCTACGACGGCGGCCGCTTGCCCGCGCCGCCCCTGCCCGGCGGCAGGTTGCGTCCGCGTGGCAACCCGGCCTGACGACGTCCGGGCAGTCGAATTCGACACCGGCACAATTCGCATCACTGGCTGTGCTCAATCCACTACACAAAGCGCCTCAGGACTACGCCGAATGGCGGCCGGAAGAGGACCAAGAGGGCCACTCTGTCCGATTCATCACTTTTCGAAGCTGTCCGTAACGAGACAGAGCCTGAACAAACACGCAGGTCAGCGGATTCAGTGACGCAAATCTCAAGCGGAAGTTACGCCTGGATGCCGGAAGTCATACTTCGGGCCCATTGAAAATCACGGTCCGATCGCATTTCCTGATCGAGGCATCCACGGAGGTTGCCACGCGTCTAAGGGGGCATGAAGAACGTGACACGAGTGGGCGCCGAGTCCGTTTTTGCGTTCATCGCGCCGTCCGGGCGTCCCATGCCCGTCGACGTCGAGCTGGGCTACCGCGCCGACGACCCGCACGCGGTGACCATGACGTTCCGCATGGGCAGCCAGGAGACCGTGTGGCTCGTCAGCCGCGACCTGCTCGCCGACGGCCTGATCACCACGAGCGGCACGGGCGACGTGCGGCTGCGCCCGCACAACTCGACTACGGCCGTGCTGGAGCTGCAGTCCGACGTCTCGCACGCCGTCTTCCACGTGCGCTCCTCGGAGCTGCAGGAGTTCCTGAACTCCACCTACGACGTGGTCGCCCCCGGCTGCGAGAGCGACTACGTCGACTTCGACGCCGAGCTGCGCAAGCTCCTCGACTGACTCAGAGCGGCTTCACCCGAACGTGCCCGTTCATGGAGTGCGAACAAGTCATACGTTCGAGCTCGTGACCGTCATGACTTCCACCGCGTACAGCAGGGACCTCGGCGACGAGCTCCGCCGCCTGAGGCAGAGGTGCACCGGCCTGCGCGGCCGCGGCCTGGCCCACCGGCTGGGCTGGGACCCGAGCAAGGTCTCCACCCTCGAGCACGGCAAGCTCAGGGCCAGTGAGGTCGACCTGGCCCAGTACGTCACCGCCTGCGGCAAGGACACCGGCTACCTGGAGGACTTCCTCCGCCGCTACCGCCACGCCTTCGACCCGTACGTGGTCCAGGCGCCGGACGAGGTCCGCACCATCGCGATGTCCGAGGCGGTCGCCACGAAGATCACCGCCTACGACGTCATGACCGTGCACCCGCTCCTGCGGACGCCGGCCTACGCGGAGGCCCTGCACGTGGCCACCGGCCGCGCCCCGCGGGAGGACTGCGAGGCGGGCCTGCGGCTGCGGGTCGACAGGCAGTCGGTCCTGCGGCGGCCGAACCGCCCCGAGTGCCTCTTCTACCTGCACGAGCGGGCGCTGGACACGGTGCTCGGCGACGCCGGGGTGATGGAGGACCAGTACCGCGCCCTCCTGGCCGACTCGAAGATCGTGCGCATCGTGCCCTCGGGCTCCACCGCGGCGGCCCTGCACCCGTCCTGCGCGCTCCTGGAGTTCGAGAACGCCCCGCCCGTGCTCTGCGCGGAGTCCGACCTCGCCACGCTCTTCGCCCAGGACGAGGAAGCCGTGGAACGCGGCCGGGCCCTCTTCGACCTGCTGGAGTCGCTGGCGCTGACCGAGGCGCAGTCCCGCCGCAGGATCTCCGAACACCTGTCCGCCCTCCGCCGCGAGCAGGGCGCACAGGTGCACACGTTGGTCACCCACCAGCTCTGAGCCCGGACGGCGTCGGTCCACGGGCGGAGCGCGATCACCCCTGGGCCGGCGCCCCGACCGCGGCCAGGTAGGCCGACACGGCGGCATCCCGCTCCTGCGCGGACCACCCCAGCGCCTCCGCCACGAGCGCGCCGACCCGTTCGGCCAGGAAGGCCCCGGAGTCCAGGTGCTCCATGGCGATCCGGGTGCGCCGGGCCAGCACGTCCTCCAGCCCCAACGCCCCCTCGTGCGTCACGGCGTAGACGATCTCGGCCGCCAGGTACCCGCCGACGGGCGAAGCCAGCGAGGAGTCCTGGGCGATCAACGCCAGCACGTCGGAGACGGCCGAGCCGTACCGGCGCAGCAACCGCTCCACAGTGGACGTGGGCAGGCCGGACTCCGCAGCGACACGAGTCCGGTCCGCCCACAGCTCGTGGAACCCGACGGCACCGCACAACGGCAGCCGCGAGGTCAGCGAGGGCGCGACGGCGCGCCCGAGCCCGGAGACAGCCGCGTCGACGACATCAGCGGCCATCACCCGGTAGGTCGTGTACTTGCCGCCCGCGATCACGAAGAAGCCGGGCTCCGGCTCGGCCACCGCGTGCTCGCGCGACAGGCGGGCGGTGTCCCCGGAAGCTCCGTCGAGCAACGGCCGCAGTCCCGCGTACGACCCGACGACGTCCTCCGCGGACAACGGCGACCGCAGCACGGCGTTGACGTGGTCGAGGATGTAGGCGATGTCCTCGGGAGTGGCGGCGACGTCCTCGGGGGCGCCGGAGTACGGCGTGTCCGTGGTGCCGATGATCCAGTAGGCGCCCCACGGGATCACGAAGAGCACGGACTTCTCGGTCTGCGTGATCAGCCCGCCGTCCAGCCGGATCCGGGAGCGGTCCACCAGGACGTGCACGCCCTTGGACATCCGCACGCGGAACGGCGGGTTGCCGGGCGACATCGCGTTGAGCGAGTCGGTCCACACGCCGGTCGCGCTGATCACCCGCCGGGCCCGGACCACGTGCGTGACGCCGGAGACCTCGTCGCGGACCGAGGCCCCGGTGACCCGCCCGCCGGACCGCAGCAACGAGGTCACCCTGGCCCGGGACAGCACGGTCGCGCCGTGCTGGGCGGCGGTGCGGACGAGCGTCAGCACCAGCCGGGCGTCGTCGACCTGCGCGTCGTAGTACCGGATCGCGCCGGCGAAGGCATCGGAGTCGAGCGACGGTCCGACAGCGGCCATCCGGCGCCGGGACAGGTGCCGGTGCATCGGCACCGCACCGGCCCCGCCGATCGAGTCGTACAGCATCACGCCCGCGCCGACGTAGGCGCGTTCCCACTGCTTCTTCAGGGGGAAGAGGAACGGCACCGGCCGCACCAGGTGGGGCGCGAGCCGGCGCAGCAACAGCCCGCGTTCCTTCAGCGCCTCCCGGACCAGCTTGAACTCCAGCTGCTCCAGGTACCGCAGCCCGCCGTGGACGAGCTTGCTGGACCGGCTCGACGTGCCCGCCGCCCAGTCGTCTGCCTCGACCAGCGCGACGGAGAGGCCGCGCGACGCCGCGTCGAGAGCGGCGCCCGCGCCGACCACACCACCACCCACGACGAGCACGTCGAACTCGGTGGAGCTCAACGAGCGCACCGCGTCAGCGCGCCGAGCCGGATCCAGCCTTGCGAACAACTTCAGCTCCTAAGACGGTCAGCGGACGTCCGAGTCGACCCAGTCGAACGACTTGGTGACGGCCTTCTTCCAGTTGCGGTACTGGCGCTCCCGCTCGTCGGCCGCGAGCTCGGGCGTCCAGCGCTTGTCCTCCGCCCAGTTCGCGCGCAGCTCGTCGAGCGACGACCAGTAGCCGACGGCCAGACCGGCGGCGTAGGCGGCGCCCAGGGCGGTCGTCTCGGCGACGACCGGGCGCACGACCGGCACGTCGAGCACGTCCGCCTGGAACTGCATCAGCAGCTCGTTCGCGACCATGCCGCCGTCGACCTTCAGCTCGGTCAGCGGCACGCCGGAGTCGGCGTTCATCGCGTCCAGCACCTCGCGGGTCTGGAACGCCGTCGCCTCCAGCACGGCGCGGGCGAGGTGGCCCTTGTTCACGAACCGGGTCAGGCCGACGACCGCGCCGCGCGCGTCCGCACGCCAGTACGGGGCGAAGAGGCCGGAGAACGCGGGTACGAAGTACGCGCCGCCGTTGTCCTCGACGGACCGGGCCAGCGTCTCGATCTCCGGGGCCGAGCCGATGATGCCGAGGTTGTCGCGCAGCCACTGCACCAGCGAGCCGGTGACCGCGATCGAGCCCTCCAGCGCGTAGACGGGCGCCTCGGAGCCGATCTTGTAGCAGACGGTGGTGAGCAGGCCGTTCTCGCTCATCACCTTCTCGGTGCCGGTGTTGAGCAGCATGAAGTTGCCGGTGCCGTAGGTGTTCTTGGCCGTGCCGGGCTCGTAGCAGATCTGGCCGAACGTCGCGGCCTGCTGGTCGCCGAGGATGCCCGCGATCGGTACGCCCTTGAGCACTCCGCCGGGGCCGCCGGTGCCGTAGACCTCGGAGGAGGAGCGGATCTCCGGGAGCATGGACAGCGGAATGCCCATCTCCGCGGCGATGTCGGCGTCCCACTGCAGCGTGTCGAGGTCCATCAGCATGGTCCGCGACGCGTTGGTGACGTCGGTGGCGTGCACGCCACCGTTCGGGCCGCCGGTGAGGTTCCACAGCGTCCAGGTGTCGGTGTTGCCGAAGAGCAGGTCACCGGCCTCGGCGCGGTCGCGGGCGCCCTCGACGTTGTCGAGGATCCAGCGGATCTTGGGACCGGAGAAGTAGGTCGCGAGTGGCAGGCCGACCTTCGCCTTGTAGCGCTCGGCACCGCCGCCGAGGGCGCCGAGCTCCTCGACGATGGCCTGGGTGCGGGTGTCCTGCCAGACGATCGCGTTGTAGACCGGTTCGCCGGTGCGACGGTCCCACACCACCGCGGTCTCGCGCTGGTTGGTGATGCCGACGGCGGCGAGGTCGCCGGTGTTGAGGTCGGCCTTGGCGAGGGCCTGGCCGATCACGAACCGGGTGTTCTCGGAGATCTCCACCGGGTTGTGCTCGACCCAGCCCGCTCTCGGGAAGATCTGCTCGTGCTCCTTCTGGCCCACGGCGACGATCGAGCCGCCGTGGTCGAAGATGATCGCCCGCGTGCTGGTCGTGCCCTGGTCGACGGCGAGGACGTACTGCGTCATCGGGAAGTCCTTTCGGGATGGTCAGAACACGTCAGAACGCGAGCGCGGCGACGATGCCGGCGAGCGCGCCGCCGACGACCGGGCCGACGACCGGCACCCACGCGTAGCCCCAGTCGGAGTCCTTCTTGCCGGTCGCACCGGCGGGAGCGGCCTCGCCGTCGGTGCCCTTGTAGGACAGCGGCAGGAGGGCGTGCGCGATGCGCGGGCCGAGGTCGCGAGCCGGGTTGATCGCGTAGCCGGTGGGACCGCCGAGGGAGGCGCCGATGCCGACGACGAGCATCGCCACGGCCAGCGGGCCGAGCTGGGTCGGCGTCTTGCCGAGCGCGAGGATGACGAAGACCAGCACGAACGTGCCGATGATCTCGCAGACGAGGTTCCAGGCGTAGCTGCGGATCGCCGGGCCGGTGGAGAAGACGGCGAGCTTGAGGCCCTCGTCGGGCGTCGCGTCGAAGTGCGGCTTGTAGGCGAGCCACGCGAGGACGGCGCCGAGGAACGCGCCGAGCATCTCACCCGCGAAGTAGACGAGCGTCGAGCCGACGCCGACCGGCACACCGGGGGCGAACTCGTCCGCGCCGCTGGTGAGGATGCCGACCGTCACGGCGGGGTTGAGGTGCGCACCCGACTTGTACGCGATGTACACGCCGGCGAAGACCGCGAGCCCCCACCCGAAGTTGATCAACAGCCAGCCGCCGTCGAAACCCTTCGACTTGGCGAGCAGCACGTTGGCCACCACGCCCGCACCCAGCAACAGCAAGATGCCCGTGCCGAGCACCTCGCTGAGGAACACTGTCCCGAGACCCACGCTGGCCTCCCATTCGTCCTTGAACGGCTGATCACCCCGTGGTGATTGACGCGGAACGTAATGAGCCACGTCACCGCTGCTCAACGGCAGCGTTTCGACAATGTCGACACCCCGCACCCCCGAACGTGTGACCGGCCGGTCACGCTGCGCGCAGGCAAGGCGTTTCAGGGCTGTTTCCAGGGCCGATGCCGGCCATACCGGTTCGACATTGCCGACACGGGTCGTCTCAATTACGTTTCACGCGTGCCGGGACCCATTCAGTCGATCGAACGCGCCGCAGCCGTGCTGCGGCTGCTGGCGCGTGGCTCCGGCCACCACGGTCTCACGGAGATCGCCGACTCGCTCGGTCTCGCGCGGGGTACCGCGCACGGGATTCTCCGCACGCTGCAACGGGTCGAGTTCGTCGAGCAGGACCAGGCGACCGGCCGCTACCGGCTCGGCGCGGCCCTGCTGCACCTGGGCACGTCCTACCTGGACGCGAACGAGCTGCGGTCCCGGTCGATCAACTGGGCCGACACGCTGGCCGCGCGCAGCGGTCAGGAGGTGCGGATCGGCATGCACCACGACGGCTCCGTGCTCGTGGTGCACCACGTGTTCCGCCCCGACGACTCCGTGCAGACGCTCGGCATCGGCGCGATGCTGCCGTTGCACGCGACGGCCCTCGGCAAGGTGCTGCTCGCCTACGACCCGGACCTGTCGGCGACCGTGCGCCGGCGGGAGCTGACGTCGCTGACGCGCAGGACGATCACGCGCCCCCAGATGCTCGAACGGGTGCTCACCGAGGTGCGCGGGCAGGGCTGGGCGGGCGAGGCCGAGGAGTACATGCCGGGTGAGGCGAGCGTCGCCGCGCCCATCCGGATCCCCGGCGGCCTCGTGGTGGGCGCGATCGGCGTCTCCGGCGCCGCGGACCGGCTGTGCGACTCCGCAGGACGGCCGCGCGCGACGCTCGTGCGCCAGGTCTGCCAGGCCGCCGAGGCGGTCACGACTTCTCTCGTCGACGAGAACTGAGGGGCTCGGCGTGCAACGGTTTGTGATGGCGGTCGACCAGGGCACGACGTCGACGCGCTGCATCGTGTTCGACCAGAACGCCCGGCTGGTGGCGGTCGCCCAGCGCGAGCACCGCCAGTACCACCCGCGGCCGGGCTGGGTCGAGCAGGACGCCGTGGAGATCTGGCGCAACGTCGACCGGATCGTGCCGCAGGCGTTGCGCCAAGCCGGGATCACCGCCGACCAGGTCGTCGCGATGGGCATCACGAACCAGCGCGAGACCTTCGTGCTGTGGGACCGGCACACCGGCGTCCCGATCGGACGCGCGATCGTGTGGGAGGACATCCGCACCGAGGATCTGGTGGCCGAGCTGGGGCGCAAGCCCGGCATCGAGGAGGTCCGCGACCGCTGCGGCCTGCCGCTCGCGACCTACTTCTCGGCGCCGTCGCTGCGCTGGATGCTCGACAACGTCGCCGGGCTGCGCGCGAAGGCCGAACGCGGCGACGTCCTGTTCGGCACCATGGACACCTGGCTGATCTGGAACCTCACCGGCGGCGTCAACGGCGGCCTGCACGTCACCGACGTGACCAACGCGTCGCGGACGATGCTGATGAACCTCTCGACGCGGCAATGGGATCCGATGCTGCTGGAGTTCTTCGGCGTGCCGGCGCCGATGCTGCCCGAGATCAGGCCGTCGACCGAGATCTCCGGCACAACCACGCGGGTGGTACCCGGCATCGCGATCACCGCCGCGCTGGGCGACCAGCACGCGGCGCTGTTCGGGCAGGCGTGCTTCGAGAAGGGCTCGATCAAGGGCACGTACGGCACCGGCGGGTTCCTGCTGATGAACACCGGCGACGAGCTGGTGCGCTCCAAGCACGGCCTGCTCACGACGATCGGCTACCAGATCGGCGGCGAACCGGCGTACGCGCTGGAGGGCTCGATCGCGGTCGCCGGGTCGCTGGTGCAGTGGTTCCGCGACAACCTCGGGCTGATCCACAGCGCACCGGAGATCGAGACGCTGGCGCGCACGGTGAAGGACAACGGCGGCTGCTACATCGTGCCCGCGTTCTCCGGGCTGTTCGCGCCGCACTGGCTCGCGCAGGCACGAGGGCTCGTCGTCGGACTGACCTCCTACATCAACAAGGGGCACCTGGCGCGGGCCGTGCTGGAGGCGACCGGGTGGCAGACGCGGGAGGTGGTCGACGCGATGAACGCCGACCTCGGGGCGCCGACGCCGGTGTTGAAGGTGGACGGCGGGATGACCGCCGACCACCTGCTGATGCAGTTCATCGCGGACGTGCTGGACATCCCCGTGGTGCGGCCGCTGGTGGCGGAGACCGTGTCGCTGGGCGCCGCTTACGCCGCGGGGCTCGCCGCCGGCTACTGGCCGGACCTCGAAGGGCTGCGGCGCAACTGGCACCTGGCCGCGCGGTGGAACCCGGCGATGGAGGCCCGGCACCGCGAGGACGAGTACGCGAACTGGAAGCGGGCCGTGGAGCTCACGTTCGCGTGGGCCCGCTCCACCCCGTCCACTTGAGACCTGCCGAGGTGCCGCCGATGCAGACCCCGCGCCCTGTCACGCCAGCCGGCGGACGATCTCGACGAACGCGTGCACCAGGGCGTTGGCCGAGTGCTCCGGCCACGCCAACGCGATGCGCAACGGCTCGATGTCCACGACCGGACGCCACGTCAGGTCCGGGTGGACGTAGAAGCTCTTCATCGACTCCGGTCCGATGCACACCCCCGACGTCGTCGCGACGTGCTCCAGCATCTCCTCCACGTTGGCGTTCTCCGGTCCCCACACCGGCTCCGACCCGTCCGGCCGCGGGTTGACCGCCCACCAGTCGACCCACTCCGGCGGCGCCACCCGCGTCCACATGAGAGGCTCGTCGCGCAGGTCGCCGATGCCGACCTCCTCCCGCGACGCCAGCGGATGCGTCGTCTTCACCGCCACCCACCGCCGCTCGGTCGCCACGACCTCCGAGCACAACCCGTCCAGCTCCGCCGGCAGCCAGACGTAGGCGACGTCCGCCAGCCCGTCGCGCACCGCCCGCGCCTCGCCACCCCACTCGAACCGCTTCGGCTCGACGGTCACGCCCGGATACCGCCGGGTGAACGCCGACCGCGCCCTGCGCGCCAGGTCACCGCCGCCCGTGGCCGCGAACCCGATCCGCAGCACGTTCCGCTCCGCCGCCGCGGCGGTGCGTACCAGCCGCACGGACTCCTGCCACTCGGCGACCTGCCGCCGTGCCGCCGGCAGCAACGCGCGTCCCGCGGCCGTCAGCGCGACCGCGGAACTGGTCCTGGTGAACAGGTCCGCGCCCAGCCGCGCCTCCAGCTGCCTGATCTGCCGGCTCAGCGACGGCTGCGCGACGTACAGCCGCTTCGCCGCCCTGGTGAAGCTGAGCTCCTCCGCGACGACCACGAAATAACGCAGCAACCGCGTGTCCACGTCCATGCCTGGAACGTATGGCGGCGGGTATTGGACCGTCGTGAGGTCGTGCTGGTTGCGTAGCGGTCATGCACCGACGCACCGTGATCCGCGCGGGAACGGCAGGTCTGGCGGCCACGGCCGTGGCCACGCCGGCGGCCTCGGCCGCTCCCGAGCACCCCAACGTGACCCTGATCCGCCGCTACTACGACGCCTACGCCTCCGGTGACCTCGAAGCGCTGCGGCCCTTCTTCGCCCCGGACATCCGCTGGAGCATCCCCGGGCACCACCCGCTCGCCGGCACCAAGGTCGGCGCCACCGAGGTGCTCGCCTTCTTCGCGCAGCTCGGCCGGTCGGGGTTCCGCGCGGAGATCCTGTTCCTGGCCGCCGACGGCGACTGGGTCGTGGACATGCACCGCGGCTGGAGCACCACGCCGGCCGGCCTGGACATCACGTGGACGCTCGCCTACCGGATCCGGGGGCGCAAGATCGTCGAGGCGGTGAACTTCGCCGCCGACCAGCACGCGGCCGACGCGTTCTTCTGGCGGCAGTACCCCCTCGCCCCGATCCCGGCACGCCTCGGCACCCGATCATGAAGCCGGCTGGGAGCGCTGCTTCCTCACCCACGCGGCGACGTCGTCGGCGGTGATCGGCAGTGCGTCGGACAGGACGTCGGCGCCGTCGCTCGTCACGACGAGGTCGTCCTCGATCCGCACGCCGATGCCGCGCAGCTCCGGTGGCAGCGTCTCGTCGTTCGGGTGGAAGTACAGGCCGGGCTCGACCGTGAGCGCCATGCCGCGCTCCAGCACGCCCTGCTGGTAGGCCTCCGGCCGGGCCTCGGCGCAGTCGTGCACGTCCAGGCCGAGGAAGTGCCCGGTGCCGCAGACGATGTAGCGGCGGTGGTGCTGACCGGCCGGGTCCAGCGCCTTGTCGACGCCGACCGGCAGCAGGCCCCAGTCGTGCAGGCCCTCGGCGAGCACGCGCATGGCGGTGTGGTGGAAGGCGCTGTAGTCGTTGCCGGGCTTGACCTCGGCGAGCGCGGCGACGTGCGAGGCGTGCACGAGGTCGTAGACCTGGCGCTGGGCCGCGGAGAACTCGCCGCTCACCGGGAACGTGCGGGTGACGTCGGCGGTGTAGAGCGAGTTCACCTCGACACCGGCGTCGAGCAGCAGCAGGTCGTCCTCGCCGACCCGGCCGTCGCACCGCGTCCAGTGCAGGACCGGCGCGTGCGGCCCGGCGGCGACGATGGAGGTGTACCCGGGACCCTTGCCCTCGGTGCGGGCCCGGCGGTCGAACGTGCCCTGCAACCAGCGCTCTCCCCCGCCGCGCACGGCCTGGCCGAGCTCGGCGGCGACGTCGGCGAAGCCCTTCACCGACGCGTCGACGGCCTGGCGGAGCTGGCCGACCTCCCAGTCGTCCTTGACGCGGCGCAGCTCGGCGAGCGTCGTGCGCAGCTCGTCGCTGTGCGAACCGGTCAGCGCGTCGAGCACCGGGTCGACGCCCTTGGCCGTGAGCGTCCCGGGGTGGCGGCCACGCAGGGCGTGCGCGAGGTCTTCGAGCGGGCGGGCCGTGATGCCGAGCGCCTCGCCCCACTCCCGCGGCCCGGCCGCGGCGCCGATCCAGAACGGGCTGCGGTCGGCGTCACCGAAGAAGTCGACGCTGTGGGCCTCCGACGGCACCGGCACGAACAGCGTCGCGTCCTGGCCGGACAGCACCAGCACCGCACCCTCGACCTGGCAGCCGGTCAGCCACACGAAGTCGCTGTCGGCGCGGAACTCGTGGAACGTGTCGTTGGACCGGACGTGCGCACGCCCCGCGGCCAGCGCGATCCGCTTGCCGGGCAACGCCGCCGCGAGCCTCGCCCGGTGCGCCCCGGCCGCCTCGGCGGTGCCCTCCGGCAGGTCGATCGAGCTGTCCCACGGGCCCCAGCCCTCGCGGATGTGGGCGCGGAAGCCCTCCGCGTCCACCAGCTTCGCCATGTCACGGCGTGTCCGAGCCACTTCGCACCCCTCCGGTCGGCCTCGCCACCAGCCTTCCCGCCCGCCGGGACGTCCCGCCAATCCGGAACGGCGATAGCCTCGGGCTATGGAACTGGAGATCCGGCACCTGCGGGCGATCTGCGCCATCGGGAACGCGGGCAGCCTCTCGCGCGCGGCGACGCAGCTCGGCATCTCCCAGCCGTCGCTCACCACCCTGCTGCAACGGGTGGAACGCCTGGTGGGCGGCAAGCTCTTCGAACGCGGCCGGGCCGGCGCCGTGCCCACGGCACTGGGCGGCCAGATGCTCCAGCGGGCCCGGTTGCTGCTGGTGGAGCTGGACGCCTTCGGCTCGGACATGGCGAGCCGCGGCGGCCCGACCCGGTTCGGCTCGGTGCACATGGAGTGCGTGCCGGCGCTGTACTCCCGGCTCGAGTCGACCCTGGACGACGTGACGCTGCACGTGGACCCGTCGTCGACCGGGCTGGCGCTGGCCCTCGCCAACGGCCACCTCGACGCGGCGGTGATCGCGGTCGACGAGGAGAGCGACCTGGGCCTGCCGCGCGGCGTCGCGCAACGGATCGTGGTGCCGTGGGTACCGGTGCACATCGCCCTGTCCGCCGCGCACCCGCTGGCCGCCGCGCCCGAGGTGGAGCTGGCCGCGCTGGCCGGTGAGGCGTGGGTGGCGCCACCCGGTGCCGAGGACGGGTCGCTGACGGCGTTGCGCGCCGCCTGCCGGGCGGCCGGGTTCGCGCCGCGGATCCGCTTCGAGATGCCGAGCGGGGCCGGGCGGCCGCTGGTCGCGGCGGGCAAGGCGGTGACGCTGGTGGAACCGACCTCGCAGGGCGGTCCGGGGGTGGCGGTGCGGCCGCTGGCGGGGGCGCCGCTGCGGATGCGGCTGGTGTTCTGCTGGCGGCGGGAGCGGCTGACCTCGGCCCAGGCCGGTCGCGTGTTCGCCGACGTGCTGGCCGCCTACTCCGACCAGGCCCTGGCCAGCCCGGTGTTCCGGCCGTGGTGGGAGGAGCGGGGCGCGGTCCTCGCCTCGGCGCGGTGAGCCGCCACGGCGAACCGGTGCGACGCGCTCACGACCTCCGCCTCACCACTCCCCGCGAACCGTGAGGCGCGCCCGGAGGGCCGCCCCTCATAGCCTGCCGCTATGGGAACCTTCCTCGGGCTTCCCGGGTTCCGCGAACAGCAGGTGCCGCACCTGCGGCGCCTCCTTGGCCAGCGCGCGTGCCGCCTCCTGGTTCTGCTGATCGACGACCGTGCCGCGTTCGAGGTGCTGGCGCAGGTGCTCCTGCCAGGTCGCCACGGTGAAGGTCTCCAGGAACGTCTCCGGTTTGCCGGTGTCCCGGAACAGGCCCCACATCGTGGCGCCCGTGCGGCGGCGCGCCCTGCCGACGCGTTGCATGGCGTCGATGAAGTCGTCCTCGTTCTCCTCCGCCACCGGCCACTCGACGGTGACCAGCACGGGCCCGGCGTCGGTCTCGTCGACCTCGGGCGGTTCCTCCCAGTAGGTCGCGGGACTGACATCGAGCGGCCGGTCGAGCAGAGGCAGCCACCGCGACGCCGCCAGCGCACCGGCCGCCATCGCCACCGCGGGCACGATCATGGCGGCCTGGAGGCCGTGGACGTCCGCGATCGCACCCCACACGACCGCGCCGAGCGCCTGCCCGCCCATGAGGATCAGCTGGTAGTAGGCCAGTGCCCGCGCCCGCGTCCAGGCCGGGAGCAGGACCTGCGCGGTCGCGTTGAACGTCGAGAGCGTCGCGATCCAGCAGGCTCCCGTCAGCAGCATCGCCACGATCACCACCGCGATGCTGCCGACCAGCACCGCCGTGCTGGTCGCCGCCGCGTAGACGAACGTCGCCAGCAGCACCATGCGGTTCTTGCTCATGCGCTGCAACAGCTTCGGCACCATGAACGCGCCGCCGATCGCGCCGGCGCCGACACTGCCGAGCAGCACGCCGTACCCGCTCGCGTCGAGCTGCAACGGCCCGCGGGCGATCGCCGGCAGCAACGCCCACAGGCCGCTGCCGAACACGATGAACAACAACAGCCGCGCGAGCACCCGCCGGAACAACGGCGAGCTGCCCACATACCGCGCCCCGGTGCGCATCGCCGTGGTGATGTGCTCCGCGCCGAGGGGACGGTGGTCCGACGGCCGCCGCCACCTGGCCAGCACGATGAGCACCCCGATGAACGAGACGGTGTTCAACGCGAACGTCGCCTCCGGTCCGGCCAGCGCGATCAGCAGGCCGCCGAGCGCGGGCCCGATCGCGCGGCCGACGTTCATGTTGACGCCGTTGAGCAGCGCGGCCTGCGGGATCTCCTCGCGCGGCACGAGCTCCGGCTGGATCGCCTGGAACGACGGCATCGACAGCGCCTGCCCGATCGCCATCAGCGCGATGAGCCCGAGCAGGCTCGCGGGTGTCGCCCTCTCCGCGCCGGCCAGCAGCACCAGCCCGCCGGCGCCCGCCAGCATCAGCGCCTGACCGGACATCAGCACGCGCCGGCGGTCGAGGATGTCGCCGAGCGCTCCGGACGGCACGACCAGCAGGAACACCGGCAGCGTCGTGGCCGTCTGGACCAGCGCCACCTGCAGGGCGCTGCCGCCGAGGTCACCCATGAGCCACTGGGCGCCGACGGTCTGCGCCCACGTGCCGATGTTGGAGGCGAACTGGGCCAGCCACAACGCGCGGAACGCGCCGCGGCGCAGGGGCGCCCAAGCGGAGGCAGTCACCTGCCGATCTTCACACCTCCCCGGCCGGCGGGCAGCTCCGCGCGCCGCGCACCGGATTGACTTCGGTCAACACTGAAGCTATTGAGGTGGTGAAGGCTCAGACGACCGTCACCGGGTGCCGCACGACGGCGCCGAACAGGTAGCCCTGGGTGTTGTACGGCGACTCGTCGGGCTGGTCGTCGGCTCGCACCCGCAGCACGTGCTCCCCCGGTGCCGCCTGCCACGGGAGCTGCCACCGGGTCCAGCCGCCGCGCGACACCAGCGTCGCCCGCCGCCAGGTCCGCCCGTCCGTCGAGACCTCCACCCGCCGGACGCCGCCCGGCGCCCACGCCCGCCCGGTCAGCACGTGGCGACCGGCGGGCACCGTGGCACCCCAGGCCAGCTCGAAGGCGCTCTTGGCGACCTGCTCGGTCACCGGCGTCCCCTCGGGGGGATGGGCAGGACCGAGCAGCCGGTAGTACTGCGTGTCCCACGGCGAGTGCAGCGGCGAGGTCGACACCTCGATCGACCCCAGCCACTTGATGCTCGCGATCCCGGCCCAGCCCGGCACCACGAGCCGCGCCGGGAACCCGTGGTCGGGCGGCAGGTCCGCGCCGTTCATCTCATAGGCGACCAGCACGTCGTCCAGCGCCTTCGCCACCGGCAGCGGGCGCCGCACGCGGCCCAGGTTCACGCCGCCGGTCACGTAGTCGGCGTCGAGCCCGGCCGGCAGCACGTCGACCGCGCCCGCCCGCAGTCCCGCGAGCCGCAGCAGCAGCCCGAGCGGCACGCCGCGCCACCGCGCGTTGCCGATCCCGCCGAGCCTCCACGGGGTGCCCGCGACCGCCTGGCCCTGTTGCGAGGTGAAGAAGCTCCGGCCGTTGCCCGCGCATTCGATCACCGCCTCGACCGAGCACGACGGCAGCGCCCGCAGGTCGCGCACCGACAGCGACAACGGGCGCGAGACCCCGGAGCCGTGGATCCGCAGCCGCCACGACGTGGCGTCCAGCAACGGCGTCGAGGTGTGGTTGCGGACGAAGAACTTCGAGACCGGCGTCAGCGAGCCGGTCCCGCGCAGGGCTTCCCAGCGCGTTTCCGCGTTGGTGCCGTGCACGACGAAGTCGGTGGCGGGCAGCGGCTTCACGATCGAAGGCGCGGCCGAGGCCCTGGACGGCAGCAACGAGAGTCCTGCTGCGAGCAGGACGCCGCGGCGAGAAATCATGCGCACGACGCTATCGGCCCACCACAACAGCCCTCCCACATCGCGGAACCGTCTCAACAGGAGGCACGAGGCCGTGAGTCGGATCACAACCGAGGTGTGATCGAGTTCGCCCAGCCGGGTGAACGGACGGGCGCCGCCCCTCCGGTGACCGCCCGAGCACACTTCCAGGACACGCGAAAGACCTGCTCAGGGGCCCTCGAACCGGTCCGGGCGCGGCGTGCCCACCCCTGCACGCCGGGGGGCGGGTGACCACCTCGGCCGGGTGCGCCTGCGCCGAACCGCGACCACCGCGCCGGAATCTGCTCGATACTGCGCGGACAGCCGCCGGTGAAGAGGAAGGTCCGAGCACTCGTGATCACGCCCGAGTACTTGCTGTCGACCCGCGAGTTCGAGGTGCTGTGGCAGACGCTGCGGCTCGGCAGGATGCCGTACCCGCTCGACGTGCCCAGCGAGGGAGACACCGAGCAGGAACGGAAAGCGCTGCAGGACAGGACGCTGGAGGGACTGCGCCGGCGTGGGATCGGGACCGGCTCCCGGCTCGACGACCTGTTCCGGGTGCTCGACGACCACGAGGTGTCCGTCGACGCCGTCGCGGGGCTCGGCAGGACCGTGCGGGCGCTCGCCGCGTCCAACGGCTTCCAGGCCGTGCTGGCCGTGATCGACGGCGACGAGGTCGGCCTCACCGAGATCAGGCCGACCGCGCTGGCCAGGGAGATCGTCCGCGTGCTCCCCGCGGGCGAGGCCGGTCCCGGCAGCGCGCTGTCCGTGCGGCTCGAGACCCTGCAGCAGGCCGTCGCGCTGCAGGAAGCCGAGCAGGACGACGAAGACTCCGAGGACCCGTGGGGCGCGGCCGACGACGAGCTCGACGACCGCCAGGCGCTGCTGAGGGCGGGACTGTCCGCACAGGACGCGAGGCAGATGGACGAGCTCGCGTCCAACCGCGTCGCCGGCGGGCAGTTCGGCGTGACGCACGGGCGGCACCGCGCCGACGTGGTCATCAACTGGTTCGACACCCACCAGGGCCGGTACCTGATGGTCCGCTCCGACGGCTGGCTGAGCCTGTCGCCCACGGACAACGAGCGCATCGCCACCCGGATCGACGCCGTGCTGGCGTGAGGCGCGTTCCGCAGGCCCGTCAGTCCTCTTGGAACCGGCGCACGCCGATCCCGGAACCGGCGTCGCGGGCGTACTCTTCGGAATGCGCCCGCACGGGTCCGCCCAGTTCGACCGATTAGCCCGATCCGGTGACAGACCGGACCGGCGCGACAAACCTCAAGAGCGCCCTAAATCCCAGGTATTCCCCTACGTGATTTGGATCACAGGGACTTGTGGCATAGTTCCACTTCTGCGGTGTGAACAGGGGCGGGACGCCCACTCGGGCAGCAGGCGGAGAGCGCTCCCACAACCTGCGCAAACGATCACGTTTGTTACACGCCGTTCACCTGGTAGAGGCCCGTTTGACTGTGTCACAACGCATTGTGAACACGAGTCTCAATTGGTAACTCGTGCAGGGGAAAGCGAGCATTGCGCGGAAGAACCACCGATACTGCCCGCATGTACATCGTCGGTGACAAAGACGCTGTCCCGTTGCGGGAGACCGTCAGCTCGGGTCAGGTGCAGCTCGACCCGGCCGCGGGCGAGGAGCTCCGCAAGCAGTTCCAGGCCCAGATCGACCAGGTCGACTCGTGGATCGAGCGTGCGAACAGCAGCATCGCCCGTCCGGCGCCGCTGGGTGCGAACCCGGTGGTCGACAAGATGCGCGACAAGTTCACCCATCGGGCCGAAGGTGAGCAGTACTCGTTCGTCAGCGTCATGACCGCGTACCGCGCGGTGCTGGAGCAGACGAAGAACTCGATCGTGGCGGCGATCGAGAACTTCACCCGTCTCGACGAGGAACACCAGGCCGAACTGAAGAAGCACATGGGTGCCGGCTGAGCTGCGGCCGGCTGGTGCCACCGACGTGAGAGGCGAGGCGGTCATGCCCCCCGAGACCGACCCCGGTCGAATCGAGAACGTCCCGGTCCTGACGGACCCGCAGAACTGGGCGTCGCGATCGCACC
>NZ_FOFR01000023.1 GCF_900110955.1 Lentzea xinjiangensis | reverse complement strand
ACGCTGCCAGCGGCGGAACAACCCGTACACGGTCTGCCAGGGACCGTAGTCGGGCGGGATGTCGCGCCACGGGGCACCGACGCGCACCCGCCATCGGATGCCGTCGATCAACTGCCTTTTGCTCCACTTCGGTGGGCGGCCCGGCTTGGCGCCGACGGGCAGCAGCGGCTGCAACACAGCCCACTGCGCGTCGGTCAGGTCGGCCCGCCCCGCTGCCGCTACGCTGGCCACGAGGTCTCCGGTACTGCAGGTTTGCTTGGTCGCTAACCCACTTACCGGAGACCTCGCCACGTTCCGGCACCGACACGCCGCCGATCACCTCACCTTTGAAACACGGGCTAGCCTCGCGGTGGCACACGACACTGGGGGATCCGGTGAACGCACCGATCACACCGGAAGGACGGCGCAGGCTCCGCGAAGCGCTGCTGGAGCTGCCCCACCAGGACTCGGGTGAGGAGCCCGCGGCCAAGAGCGAGGTCGACGTCCTCAGCGAGGTGATGGTGATGCTCGCGTTCCACGGGTTGAACGTGGCCAGGCGAGTTCGGACGGCGCCGGGCGTGAGCGCCGACCCGCACGCGGCGCGCCTGCTCGACGAGTACGAGGAGCTGCTGACCCGAGCGGGCTCGTTGTCGCAGCAGTTCCTCGGTCTCGCGAAGCGCTTCGGCGAACCGGACGGCTCGTGAAGAGGTTGTCCGATCGGGGGTCACGGGCACTGGCGCCTCGCTAGGGTCGGTCGCAGTGCCGCGCCGTGCCGGCGGGTAGGCCGTGCGTGGATGGTCTTCCACGACAGCGATGCCGCCGAGTCACGCGACATGTTCTTCGACCGCGACCACCCGCTCAACATCACCGCCGGAGTCAACGGCCCGAGCGTGACGGTCGCGATCAGCATCACGGACAACGACGGCAGGACGACGTACTGCGCGGAGAACATCACCAAGCGGCACGCGCCGTAGTTGATCAACTCGGTTATGGCCTTTGGCTCGGCAGGGTCCCGAACGTTCTAGAGCCGTGCGGTGACGTCGGCTGGGGTCCACTCGATGACGCCGTTCAAGTGGCTGCGCCAGGCCGACGCCGACGAGGGTGTCAAGCCGGGTGTGAGCCGCAGCGACTCAGCTGAGCTGCGCAAGGCGCGGCAGCAGATCAGACTGCTGGGGCAGGAGAACGAGGTCCTGTGCTGGGTCTGGTCACTCGCGTATGCGGGCGCCGGGTCCGGGGGCGGCCTGGATGTCGCCGAGGCTGTCCACGGGGTGGTCGTGGGCGCAGCGGACCTGGGTTCGGATCGGCGCGCCGCAGTCGCGATGGGTGAGCACGACGGTGGGTCCGCCGGGGGCGGGAAGCCAGTGGTCGGCCCAGTTCAGCAGGCTGATGATCGCGGCGGCCAGGTCCCGTCCCTTGTCGGTGAGGCGGTATTCGTGACGGCCGCGTGATCCGGTGTCGTGGTAGGCGACTTTGATCAAGATGCCTTGGTCGGTCAGGTCGCGCAGGCGCGCGGACAGCACACCGGGGGTCAAGCCCGTGTGGCGGCGGAAGTCGTCGAAACGCCGAGTTCCGTAGAACGCCTCCCGCACCACCTGTCCAGCGCTGCGCGGCACGAGCACGTCGAGTGCTCGCTGCACCGAGTCCGGCTCCAAGAGCCACGCATCGCGGTTCCACGCCGGGTCCGCGACCTCGGTCGGATCATGCGCGCGGCGCTGGTGCATACGCGCACTTTGTCACATGCTCCAGCACCTCGCGTCTGCAAGAGCAGTTGTCGTGCAGCGTGCCGAGAGGTTCGGCTACGGTGCTGGGTATGGTTTACGATACTCAGCCGGTGCGGCGGTTCGTGGCGCTCGGCGACAGCCTCACCGAAGGCGTCGGTGACCCCCGGCTCGACGGCACGCTGCGCGGCTGGGCCGACGTCCTGGCCGGCGAGCTCGACCATGCGTGGCCCGGGCTGCGCTACGACAACCTCGCCGTGCGGGGATGGCACGCCCAGCACGTCCTGCAGTTCCAGCTGGAGCAGGCGCTGGAGCTCAAACCCGACCTGGCGAGCGTCATGGTGGGTGCCAACGACGCGTTCGACCGGCACGGGTTCGACAGTGCCGAAGTCGGCCGCGTGCTGCGGCAGACGGTGGCAGCCCTGTGCGACACCGGCACAAGGGTGGTCATGGCGACGCTGCCGGACATCACGCGGCGCTGGCCTGGGCCCGCACGCCTGCACCAGGCGACGCGCTCGCGGTTCGAGCTCGTCAACGACCACGTGCGCACGATCGCGGTCGAGCACGACGCGATCATGCTGGACCTGTGGCACGACGAACGCACCCACGCGTCACGGATGTGGTCGATCGACCGCGTTCACCCCGGCACGCACGGGCACGCCGGAATCGCTCACAGCTTCGCCGAACTCATCCTGGGCCGTACCCGTTCCCCCTGGACCCCGGCGGGACCGGCGGTGACCGCGGCGCAACGACTGGCCGAGATCCGCTCGCTCTACACCATCCTGCGAGCCGACCGCCGGCACCCGCTGCCCACCCAGCTCCCCCGCGGATCGTGGAACCTCGCTCCCACCGGACCACAGCGCTAAGCGCGTGGCCCTGGAAGCCTTGGCTTGAGTTTCAACCTTGGGGTCCTGCCGGGCTCATGATGTCGTGTCGGAAGCCGGTTTCGTGACCCGGCCAGGCGTCCGGACCTTGGCGGCAGCGTTTCGGCGCGTTCGCAGGCAAGGCGGCCATCGGCCGGATCGCATGAAATCCTCGACGGACGCGGGCCGGGACAACCGAGCGGCGTGGCCGGCGCGCGTTCCCAGGGGCGGCGCCGATCCTCCACGAGCGACCGGCCGGACCGAAGCGGGTGAAAACGGCGATCATCACTCAGGTCCATCGATCCGCGGACCGCGGATGCGGGGCCGGGTCCAGCCCAGCGTCTGTTTGAGGAACCGGAATGTGTGTTCGGCTCGAAGCGGCGCAAGAAAGTCTGCCACGATCGTTCCGCTGTGCTGCGGCGACCTCTTCCCGGGCGGCGCTGGAGTGCCTCAGCCACAACAGTTGCCGGACCTGAACGAAGCCTGGGCAGATGATCGTGATGAGCTAAAGCCTGCCACCTTTGACGATGAGTTCCGCGCCCCGCGCACCTTTCAACTGAGCCGCCGTCTGAGTCAGTCCGGAAGTCCCAGGTCGCGCAGTGAGAGTCTGCGAATCTGGGGCGAGCGCGCCTCAGAGAAGCTTAGCCAATCCTCCTCGCGGACCGGCTGGAACGCAGGCAAGTCGAGAGCCAGGACATCCTCCTCGACCGGCCCAAGCACCCGGCTGTGCAACTCCCCGGTGACGAACCCGATCAGGAACTCTACGGCACCGCAGTCAAATTCCTCCACTGCAGGAACGTCATCCAAGCCCCAGATGCCAGCGCTGGAAACCGCGACCGTCCACCGTTGCGGATCAAGCGACCGGGGCACCCAGAACAACCCTTGATGATCCCCGCGTGCCCACGGGACCATGCCCTCCTCCGGAACGTCCTGCGGGTGCTCGCGCCGCCACTCCTCCGTCTCCTGCATCTCGATCTCGAACTGGTGCAGGTGGTCCGGCGCCCCGTCCACCCGGTACGGCGGCTGCACGATGACGTTGGCCGCGACGCCCGGCGCGTTGAACGCCCCAGGCGGAAAAACTGCATGCAGGTCCCGGTAATCAGGCGGCAACTCGAAGCCCAGCTTCGTGTGCACCACATCCCACGGTGTTTCCACATAGGACCGTCCGGTCCAGCCCGTGACCTCGGTGAGCCGCCGCACCGCCTCGTGCACGACTACCGCCCCGTGTTGTTCGGTGCTCCAGGCAGGTCCTGGGAGGTCCGGTAGGCCGGTGCACCCGGCTTGGGGGTGAGGAGTTTGCTCGGCAACTTGCCTCGTACCAGGGCGATCAGGAAGGCGACCGCGCTCACGTCGCACTCCTCCCAGTTGCCGTCCGCGCTCCGCGCTACCACCGGCCACTTGTTCGGATCGCCATCGTCGGCGAGCCAGAACAGTTCGCCGCCCATCGGGTGATCGAACGTGGCCCACGGAATCAGGCCGGGAAGCTGCGGGAAGGCGGCGTACGGAGGTTTTCGGCCATCCTTCAGTGACAGCATCACTTCGCGGTGCAGGGCGAGCAGGTCGCCCTCGTATCCCGTTCGGGTCGGAGCGTTGAGGCGCACTGTGCCGGCGTACTTGCCCGCCGGCACAGTGCTGAGCAGCGCCTTGTAGTCGTCCGGCAATGACAGGCCGAGAAGCCGCTCGGTGATTCGCCAGTCTGGCAGCCACTTGGGTGAACCAGACCAGCCGACGATGTCGGCCAGCACGTCAACAGCCGGTGAACGTGGTGCCACTGGTCGAGACTCCTTGCTTGTTCAGTTGAGGATGACGACACTACAAGTCCACCCGTTCTCGCCTACAGCGTTCACGAAGATCGAGGCCGGCAGCGGGTTGCCCTGGCTGTGAACCGGTTTGACCTCCATGAGTACCGGGGTGTTGCTCTCGACCTGCTTCTGGATCTCGGCTTCGACGTTGTGGTACATCCACGGGTTGTTCATCGGATCCCGGTAACACGGTACGAAGTTGGCCAGGTCGGTGTTTGAGCCGTTCAACTTGTGCCCGATCAGGTGACAACGGGCGATCTTCTTGCTCGTGCCCAGGCCGAACATGCTGAAGGCGAGTGTGGGCCGCTTGGTGTTCCTCGCGGAAACCACGCAAGCCGTGGCACCTGTGGTCCTGTCATAGGTCGTGCCGTTCCAGATCGCTTCTTCTGGCTCCTCGTACTGCTGCCAGTTCTGTCGGCAGCGCCCGCCACCGTTTTGTGTGCCCGTCGGTGGGAGTCACGGGTCGTCTGCCCGGTGGGCCACCGCCTTCGACGGATTCCCCGAATCCCTGCGCCTGACGTTGACCGGGAACAACTCGCCGCTGAGCGTGACCTGCCAGGGCTACGTCAAGATCACTGACGACTTCCTCGCAGCAGCTCAGCGCGACGGCGGCGCCCGCCCCGAAGTGCGCGGCCGGGACCTGTTCCTCGTGGCGCTCGCCATCAGCTGGGTGCGCGGCGCCGCAATGGCCGACGAGTCCTCGCATCCTGGGCTCTGTGCACTGTTGCGCACCGGATGGGAGAACCCCGACGACAGGAGCGCTGACCGGTGATCGACCGGGGTGACCGTGGTTCATCCCTGGCTGGTCGAGGAAGTCCCACAGGCATCCGGCGGGGCGGGGACACCCGAGGCCACTACTCGTGCGCACGTAGGCCGACGCGGCGTCCTGTCCGCTACCGCCGCTTGCCTCGCCGCAGCAACGAAACTCGCTCGCCGCCTGAACAATGCTCCCGACAGCCATCTGGAACACGGCGGGGTGGGTGAACCGGATCTACAGCGCCCAAAAGGAACTCGAGGTGCACGACCTCGACGTCACCTTCACCAACGGTGAGGGTTACCGACGAGACCACCACCAATGCCCTGCGCGGCCTACCCCGGAGCTCGGCGTGCGCGCGGTCGGCGGCCGACCCGCCAAGGACCAGACGGCGAGCTGATCCGCTACTGGTGATCACGACGTCGTCCTGAACTCAGGCCGCGCGGCGGCTGTCTTCCCGCGTCGTTCGGTGCGCCAGATAACGTCCGGTGAGAGCCCGGACTTTTCGCAGAAAAATCTTCACACTGACAGCGACGATTTCACATCGGGCCGACTACGCCCTCTTACCGGGAATATGCTCTGCGTCGGCCGGAAGGTTGACCCCCGACTCCGCCAGGAGTAACGTCATGTGCTCGCTCGTCGAGGCCATTGAATTGGGGGTGGCGCGCTATGCGGCCACGACTGATCGACAGAGCTTCACAAATACAGAATCCCAGATCCGCACTGTTGCTGCAACCACTCGTATCGGATGAACTCCTTGACGGAATCGACATCCCGGTCGGCGTGAGAGCCAGGAACTGGCGACTGGAGCACGAAGTTCACGGCTCGAGCGTCCTGTCCGACAGGGTCGGCTCCACCCGGAACTTCCTGTCGACCCAGGTGAACCTGGTGCGCGACGAAGTCAGGGACACCACCTGGTGCTCGATCATCGAAGGCGGCTCCCTCGTCCTCGTGAGGATCGACGAAAAAGGGGAATCGCGCCGCACCATCGCCGAGAACGACGTGTGGCGAAGCCACCTGGTCCTGGACAAGTTCACCGGCGAGCCGATCCTGTGCTGGATCACCGCCAACCCGGACGGCCGGGCCCTGTGGTTCCAGGGCGAGCTCGTGCCCACCGCCACCCACCACCCCGACTTCCCGTTCGTGGCGTTGAACCAGGTACCCATCGGCCACGTGCAGTCGAGCCCGCCGAGCTTCGGGATCCTCACGTACAAGTGCCGGGACAGCGGACGGCTTCACTACCGGATGTTCGAGGGACGGGACCTGGGGCCCGAGGTCGAGGTCGGTGTCCAGGCGACGGTCGGCGGGCTGAGCTGCGCGATGTCGGAAGCGGCGGTGATCGGTCGAATCGACGCGGTAGACGGTGACCGCGTGGTTCCGATGATCTCCCTCGCGACCGACCGGCAGGGCGTGTTCGAAGACTTCGAGGCCGTCGAGCTGCCCTACACAGAGCCATTTCGCACAATGCCTGCCTCCGGCCCGCCGACCACCGATTTCCGGGGACACTTCCACGTTCCCATCGCGGTCGCGGACGAGAACGAGGCGATCGCACTGGACCTCGTCCTCGACGAGGCGTTGGTCGAAGCGGTCACAGTGCCGACGAACTCACCGCAGAGTTCGAGAGCGGTTACTCAAGCATTCCCGAAGAAGGATGGCCTGGGCAGGTTCGGCGACGGGGTCTCGGACGGTCTCGGAATCATCATGGTCGCCCTGGCCGACAGCCTCCTCTACACGAGCAACTCCCAGGCCGGCGGAATCCACTTCCCCGAGAAGGCGCACTTGAACCACGAAATGCCGAAGGTGGCCGCGTTCAGCTCCACGGAGTGCTACACCGGCGGCCGGCAGCCCAATGTGGTGAGCATGGACTACGTTTATCTGGAGGCGGACGAGGAGGGCCTCCCCCTTTCGAGAGAGCTGCACTTCGAGACGTGGGACATGCCCCTGCCGGTACCGCAGGTCACGGCCATCGCGGAGGGCTCCGACATCACGGTCACGATTGAGAAGGACGCGAACTTCGAAGCCGGCAGGACAACGTTCGAACTCGATCCAGCCGTGCAGGTTCGAGGTGTGGAGGTAGTGGATGACCGACATGCCCGAGTGCGGACCGTTGGGGACGTCCGTCCCGGTCAGCGGATCGGCTTCGAGGTCCGCTCGCGGTTCTACCACCACCACGGTGATGCCGTGATCACTTGAGACGGCGACATCCGCCACGTCGGCGTGGAGCGCGCACGCGCTCGACGGTCATGTCTTGCGGGTCGCGTCGCCAGGCGGCGCGACCCGACGGCCCGCGGTGCGCACCACCACATCGGCCGGCAACTGCTCGACCAGCACGCGGTGCAGGTCGGCGCGATGCTGGGCCAGCGGTGCTTCCACCCAGGCCGGAACCGCATCAGGTGGCCGCTCGCCGGAGTGCGCGAGGTGGTTCCGGCCTCGGTCAGCGCCGACACCCGGGGTCTTACAGGATGTTCCAAAAATCGATCAACATGCGAGCCGCTCGCGCAGGATCGTCGAGCATCCACCAGTGACCGATCCCGTCGAGTTCGGCCGCGTGCGCGCCAGCCCGTCCGGCGGCTCGGCGGCGGAGCGCGGTGCTGCCCACGCTGAAGTCCTCCGTGGGAATGGGAACCAGACCGGGCCTGGCGGCGGCCGCGGGCAGATCGCGGCCACGCTCGAGCAGCACCTGCTGGGGCACGGACCGGTACAGCGAGAGAATCGCTTTGCCCATCTCCTGGCCCTGTTCGAGGGCCACTTCACCGGCCGTGGGCTCTGGGATGCCCCACTCGACCATCCGCGCCGCCCGTTCACTGGCGTCTCCCGAGAAGAGCTGCTCGACGTTGCGCTCGCCGTCGCCTGGTGTCTGCCAGACCTTCGCGATCTCGTGCCAGGTGTAGTCCGGCTCATAACCACCGACGGTGTCACTGACCCAGCTGCGGATCAGGTCAGGACGGGTCATGGCCACCTCGAGCACGAACCCGCCGCCGAGGGATTGGCCGACGAGGTCGACGGGCGAGTCCAACCGCGACAGTTCGTCGACCAGCCAGTCCCGGTACTCGTCGAACGTGGCGTTGAAGCCAGGGGGAACAGGAGCGCCGAAGGCCGGTGGTCCAAGCAGGACCACCCTCCGCCGGAGAGCCTCGGGCAACTCGTTGATCAGGGGCGTCCACACCGCGGGAGTTGCTGGAACGCCGTTGACGAAAGCAATGGTCATGTCTCCAGCACACCCTCGGATCGCGCCATCCGTCCAAGACCTGTTCCGCACCTCGCCATGCAGAAACCGCATCACGGGTAGCCTGTGAACGTGCTCCCCGACCTGGATCTACGGCTGGTCCGGTACTTTCTGGTGGTCGCCGAACAGCTCAACTTCGCTCGGGCGGCCGAGGAGTTGCGGGTCGCCCAGCCCTCCCTGAGCCGTCAGATCCAGCGGCTGGAGAACGCTCTCGGCGTACGCCTGCTGGAGCGCACCAACCAGGGCAGCCGGCTCACCGCGGCCGGCGCCGCATTCCTCCCGCGAGCGCGGCAACTGGTACACGACGCGGAGCAGGCGGTGCTCACCGTGCGCGCCGCCGCGCCGGCGCGCACGATCACCATCGGGTACGCCGACGACCTCGTCATCACGCCCGCCGTCCGCGACCTGCGAAGCCGTTGTCCCGGGGCGCACATCCGCACGCGTCATCTCAGTTCGCGCGAGGCAGGTACGTTGCCGGACCGGCAGATCGATGCTTTGGTCATCCGCCTGCCGTTGCCGATACCGGCCGACAACCTCACCGTGACGACGCTGTACACCGAACCCCTGGTCGTGTTGATTCCCGCCTCCCACCGCTTCGCGGGCAAGGAGTCGGTCGACGTGACCGACATCCACTCCGAACCGCTCGTCGGCTGTACCGGTATGGGCGAGGCCTGGAGCGGCTTCTGGCGGCTCGAGCCTCGGCACGACGGTGGTCCGGCCCCGTTGGGGCCCGTCCTGGCAGACACCTACGACGACAAGCTCGAGGCCATCGCCGAGGGCACCGCCATCGCTGTCGTTCCCGCCGACGACCGGCGCTTCACCCTGCGTCCCGGCCTGGTCGTCGTTCCGGTCACCGGAGCCGAGCCGAGCCAGGTCGTCGTCGCCCACCGCGCCGGGGACACCAACCCGCTCGTCGCGGAGTTCGTCAGATCCGCGGAGAAGCTGCTTGTCCGCGCGATCTGACACGCTCCATGCGGCTTGTGCATGACGAGGCGCGAAACAGGTCTTCGACGTCCTGAGTCGCACGTCGCGGGCTACTTGGTTTCGACCTTCGCCAGGGGCGTCTCCCGCGTTTCCAGGGCTTTCAGGGCGATGTCCCAGGACGTGTCACCGGGGAACAACCGGGAACGCAGGTAGGCCCACACCAGCGCCCGCAGCGCGGCAACCCGTTCGGGGTTCTCGTCGGAGGTCTCCGCGGCGTCGTAGCCGGAGATCCCGCCGAACAGGTGCTGCGCGCCCAGGAGGGTCAGCAGCGTCTTGTTCCCGCCGGGGCTGTGGGTGTAGGCGTCCCAGCGGTAGCTGAGCCGGGAGGAGAAGTTGGGGTTCAGGTCCTCGTCGCCGGCGATGACGAGCGCGGCGCCGGTCATCTGCCCGAAGTCGATGTACTTCATCATCGGGTAGTGCTCCGCGGCCCACGGCGAGAAGTGCTCGTCGGCGATGCCCGGTCCTCCGATCACGACGCCGGCCTTGACCCTGGGATCGGAGAGGTCCTTCTCCCGTGGGTCGTTCGGGTCAGCCACCCGCGAGCCCAGCAGCAGCGAGACCGTGTGGCCACCGGCCGAGTGGCCGACCGCGGCCACCTTCTCGGTGTCGACACGGCCCGGCAGCCCCGGAACCGCGGCGAGGACCTCCTCCAGGTGATCGAGGATGGTGTGCATGTCGACGGCGCGGTCGCGCCAGAACAGCGGCGCGTCGGGCAGGTCCTGGTCGCGCAGCCCGAGCACTGTGGAGTCCAGGTGTGTCGGCTGGACGACGACGAACCCGTGAGCGGCCCAGAAATCGGCGACGGGGCCGTAGCCGCGCAGCGAGGAGATGAAGTTGGCCATGCCGTGCCCGTGCGAGAGCAGTATCACCGGCAGGCCGGTCCCGGTCGCGGGCGCCGAAACCTTGATCTCCAGCGGCACGGGCCGGTCCGGCACCTCGAGCGAGACGGGGCTGTAGCTGACGATGGGGGTCGGGTCGCTGACCGGGAAGCCGGCGGCGTCCGCGTAGGTCGCGCTCATGGTTGTTCCTCTCGGGCCGTTCGTCCGTGAAAGCCGTTGCTCGCCGGACTCGGTGGTGATCGGCTTCGATCACCCGGCAGACATTGCCATGGACGGCAAGTTTGCACAAGGAGGTATTTTTGGCATCGGCTGCATGTAGGCTGAGGCACGCGCAGGCGGTGATCAACGGAGTGCGGGAGAGTGCGACGGTGACCAGTGACGGTCCGGGGCTTCGGGAACGGTCCAAAGCACGACGACGGCGCCTGATCCTGCACACAGCCCTGCGCCTGTTCGCCGAACACGGGTACGAACGGACCACCATCGCCGACATCGCCGAGGTGGCCGAAGTCGCGCCGCGGACCGTGACGGGCTACTTCCCGTCGAAGCTCGACTTCATCACCGAATGGCCGGCGTCCATCGAGCGGCGGATCATCGCGCTACACCAAGAGGATCCCACCTTGGAGTTCATCGATCTGGTGGACAGGTGGTGGCACGACCTGCGCGACAACGTCGACCGGGAGGAAGCCGCACTCACCCGCGCCATGGCCCTGGCCAACCCCGGCGTGGTCGCCATGGCGGAGGCCGAGGTCTCGCAGCGGACCCCCGGAACCGGCTTCCCCTTCGACGGAGCCGATCGCGACGACCTGTTCGGAGCCGCAGGCCGAGCCGCGATCAGGGGCGTCAACCACGTGTTCCTCCGCGGCGTCGCCGAGGGCCGCATGACCGACGAACTCCATGACGACCTGCTGCGGCTGATCCGCGCCATCGCCGACAGCACCAACGTCGGCCACGGCTCGCTCAAGCTGGATCTTTAGTACTGCATCGGCACTTATGCGACGCCGTGGTGAGGGGTGCCCGATGCCCGCGAGAACCGGCCGAGCAGCACCTCGCCCCCTCCGGCGGTGACCCAAGTGGAAACCTGGCCGTGTGAACCGCGGGCACGCTGATGTTCACGCGTTGATTGTTCACGCTGCGGGATCGACCGTGAAAAACCCTGGCACGCATAGAAACGAGAGAAGGGATCAGCTGACCGGAGGGGAAACAGCCAGTGAGAAGAAGAAGGTTGCTACCAGCAGCGCTGGTCGTCCCGTTGCTGCTGGCGCTGGGGGGCGTCAACGCTGTCGCGCAGCCGCTGAGCGGATACACCGTGCTCGTGGAGACGGGTGCCAGCCGTGACGCGGCGAAGGCCGCGATCCGGTCTGCCGGTGGCACTGTGGTCAAGGAGAACACCGCGGTCGGCAGCATCAGTGCGCGCGGGCCGCAGGCGGGGTTCATCCAGCAGGTGACGGCGTCGGAGGCGGTGTTCGGCGCGGCCCGCGACTTCGTCCTCACCGAATCTCCGGAGGCCGCTGCCGGCACGAGCGGCACGCCGACCATCGCGAGTGGTGGCCCCGAGCCGTTGGAGGAGGACCAGTGGGGCCTGCGGATGGTCCGCGCGGATCTGGCCAGGGACAAGCAACTCGGTGATCCGCGGGTGTACGTGGGCGTGATGGACACGGGCATCGACGGCAGCCATCCCGACCTCGGGCCGCGGCTCAACCGCGCGCTGTCCCGCAACTTCACGCGTGACATCCCGGTCGACGGGGACACCTGCGAGGTGCCGAGCTGCGTCGACCCGGTGGACGCCGACGACGACGGCCACGGCTCGCACGTCGCGGGCATCATCGCCGCTCCCCTCAACGGGTTCGGCACCGCCGGGGTCGCGCCCGACGTCACGCTCGTGAACCTCCGCGTGGCGCAGGACTGCGGTTACTTCTTCCTACAGCCGGTCCTGGACGGGCTGACCTACGGCGCCGACATCGGGCTCGACGTGATCAACATGTCGTTCTTCGTCGACCCGTGGCGGTTCAACTGCGCCGCGAGTCCGGACGACAGCCTGGACGAGCAGATCGAGCAGCGCACGATCATGGCCGGGTTCCAGCGCGCCCTGAACTACGCGCACGGCAAGGGAGTCACGCTGGTGAGCTCGATGGGCAACCAGCACGAGGACCTCGGCAAGCCGCGTCCTCACGACATCCTGAGCCCGGGCTACCCTGGCGCGACCCGTCCGCGGGCGGTCGACAACGCGACCTGCCTCAAGATGCCGGCCGAGGGAGAGCACGTGCTGGGTGTCACGGCGCTCGGTCCGTCGCAGGCGAAGGCCGACCGCTCCGACTACGGGGTCGAGCGGACCGACTTCGCCGCGCCGGGCGGGTTCTTCAAGGACTACTTCGGCACGCCGTGGTACGAGACCCAGGAGAACGAGGTCCTGTCCGCGTATCCCCGCAACGCCTCACGGGCCAAGGGATACATCGACGCGAACGACAACATCACCCAGAAGGGCAGGGACGAGGGTCACCTCGTCAAGCACTGCAAGGACGGCACCTGTGCGTTCTACGCCTTCATCGACGGCACCTCGATGGCGGCGCCGCACGTCTCCGCCACCGCGGCGCTGACGATCAGCCAGTACGGCAAGCCGGATCCGACGCGCCCCGGCACGCTCACGATGCCGCCGGACAAGGTGGAGAAGGTGCTGAGGGGCACTGCGGACAAGGTCCCGTGCCCGACGCCGCGGACGGTGTCCTACGAGCACCTCGGCCTTCCGGCGGAGTACAACGCCACCTGTGAAGGCGACCTGGACTTCAACGGGTTCTACGGCCACGGCGTCGTCGACGCGTTCGCCGCCGTGACTCGCGGTGCGGAGCACCTCACGAGCTAGCGGCGTGCCGCCAAGACGGGGTGCCCGGTGGCCAGTTGGGGGATGTGCTGCTCCCACTGGGCGCCCGCGGTAGTGAAGGGTGGCCCTCCCAGCAGGAGAGGGCCACCCTGTACGCGGGGCATGCGGACACCGGTCAACACCGCGCACGTTGAGGCCGTCAATCCTCTGTACTGGACACCATGACCCGGACACTGCTCGCGGTGCACGCACATCCCGACGACGAGTCGACCTCCACCGGCGGCATCCTCGCCCACTACGCCTCGCTCGGCACCCGCATCGTGCTCGTGACCTGCACGAACGGTGAGCTCGGCGACGCACCGGACGGCGCCGAACCTTTCACGCCCACACACGACCCCGCACAGGTCGCAGCGCACCGGCTCGGTGAGCTGCAAGCGGCGTGCCGCGTGCTCGGTGTGACCGACGTCGAACTGCTCGGGTATCACGACTCGGGCATCGCTGCCTGGGAGAAGCCGCGCGGTGCCTTCGTGGATGTGCCGGTGTCCGCGGCTGCCGAGCGGGTGGCGAGGCTGGTCGAGCACTACGAGCCGCAGGTCGTGGTGACCTACGACGCCGAGAACACGGCGCAGCACCGCGACCACCAGCACGCCGCACGGGTGGCCTCGGCGGCGTTCGACCTGACCGGGGTGGCGGCCAAGCTCTACTTCAAGGCCCACGGCCGGGCGTACTGGGAACGGCTGGTCCGGGTGGCCGCCTCGGTCGGACTCCACCGGGACATGCCCACCGGACTCGATGACGTCGACCGGCGCATCACCACGACCATCGACACCCGCGCGGTCGTCGACCGCAAGCGCGCCGCGCTGCTCTGCCACGCCTCGCAGCTCAACTCGTCGATCGCGGGCAGGCTGCCACCAGCCGAGTTCGCCGAGGCGCTCGGCGTCGAGGACTTCGTCCGCGCCCGGGACACCACGGGATCGCCTGTCCCGGAGACCGACCTCTTCGCCGGGCTCGGGTAGCGCGCGAAGCACCCGAGGTCGCCGACCTGCTACTTCACGAACGCGGTCTCAGGAGTGCGGCACGGCGGCTGCGAGCGCGCCCAGCACCAGGTAGACGATTCCGCTCGAGGTGTCGAGCTTGCGCCGGTTGGCCGGTCGGCGCAGCTTGGCGGACAACGCGCTGGCGAGGAGCGCGTACGTGCCGTCGCTCAGCACGCCGAGCACCAGGAACCCGGCGCAGAAGAACAAGACCTGGAACAGCACGGCGCCACGGGCCGGGTCGACGAACTGCGGCAGGAACGCCGTGAAGAAGATCAGCGTCTTCGGGTTGAGCACGCTGACGACCACGGCCTGCCCGTACACCCGTCGCAGCGGCACCTTCTCGAGCTCCAGCTCCGCTCCGGCGCGCAGTGACCGCAGTTTGCCGACACCGAGCCAGATCAGGTAGCCGGCGCCGAGGTACTGGATCACCGTGAAGGCTGTCGACGACGCCGTCAGCAGCGCCGACAGCCCGAAAGCGCTCGCCAGGACGTACGGGATCGTGCCCGTGTGCATGCCCAGCACCGACACCAGGCCCGCGGCACGTCCCTGCGAGACGCTTCTGGTGATGATGTACATGACTGACGGGCCGGGAATCGCGAAGAGCGCCGCGGTGGCCGCGACGAACAGCAGGACTGTGGTCGAGTCAGGCACGGTCGGGCCAGGCGGGTCGGTAGGTGAGGTCGACGGTCCAGATGTCGTCCGGTGTCATCTTGCAGAGCTTCGTGCCGAACGCGGACGGGTCGGGTCGGAGCTGGAACCTCGCGTCCCAGTCGTCCTCGTGCGGGCCCGCGTACCTGGTCAGGATGCGGCGGCCGCGGGGCACGTCGAACGGCACCACGCTGGCCTTCCCGTGTGCGATCACCTGTCGCGTCTCCCCCGTGTCCAGGTCGCACGTGTCGATCACCAGCTCGAACTCCGGGTTCTGAGCCAGCCGTTGTTCGAGGATCGACCACGCGCCGGTGAGCTTCCAGAACGACTCGTCTTCCCAGATGTACCAGAACGGGCGGATCACCGGGCCGGTCAGCGCGATCCGGCCCACCAGCGGCCGTGCGAGGAACTCCTCGACGTCGAACTGAGCGCCGGTGAACGGGCCGATCCTGCCGTCGCGGCGCCGGAACCTGACCCGGCGGGCCTTGATGTCCTGCGGCGCAGCCGTCATGCGCGCACCTCGGCTTCGGTCGCGTCGTACGCACAACGAAAGCCGACCTCGTTGTGCCGGTCGGTCAGGAGGTCCTTGCCCCGGTAGAAGGTCGTCATGCACACCGGTGGCGAGGTCCAGGTGCCGCCACGCAGGACGTGGAAGGCCTCCGGCCGGTTCATGAACTCCGATCCCTTGCGGCCTCTGAAGAACGGCTGCATGTCGGCCCTGGTGAAGAAGTTGGTCCTGGTGATCTCCCAGACGTTGCCCGCCATGTTCAAGGCCCCGTACGGGCTCGCACCCTCCGGCAACGCGTCCGCCGCGACGACCGGGCGCTTCGGCCAGTCGTGCGTTGTGCGCACCAGCAACGCCTCCAGTTCCGCGAGATCCTTGAGGTCTTCCTGCTCGTACGCGGCGAGCACGCCCTGCGCCTTCGTCCTGTCCCACTCGTTGCCCCACGGGTAGATGCGCGCATCCGTGCCGCGGGCCGCCTTCTCCCACTCGTCCTCTGACGGCAGCCGGCCGCCGGCCCAGCGCGCGAACGCGTAGGCGTCGTACCAATCGACGCCGACGACGGGGAACGCCGGATCGTTGAACCGCGGATCACGCCAATGCGCGGGCGTGTAGTCCTTGTCGTCCGGCTCGTCAGGGTGTGCGAAGGCCTTGCTGCCTTTGGCTTCCGCGAGGAACTCGGCGTACCTGGCATTCGTCACGGCAGTGCGGTCCAGGTAGAAGGCAGGAAGCTCCACGACGCGCAGCGGGTTGTCCGAGTCGTCCATCTGAAACGGTCCGACCTCGCTGACGCTCGCACCGGCGATGAACGGGCCACCGGGCACCAGCACGACGTCGCGCAGGTCGCGCTCACGGCGGGCTGCGGCGACGGCCGAGTGCTTGTCCGCGAAGTGCCGGTCCTCCAGCACCCGCAGCTCGTCGGGATCACGGCTGCCGAAGTAGTTCCACAGCGCGTTCTTGGTGAACGCCGCACCGCATCCGACCGGTTTGCGAGCGTAGGCGTGCTTGCTGAAGTTGCTGGGCCAGCCGGAAATCCTGATCATGTGCTCGACGGACTCCGGAATGCGGTGCTCACCGGCCGCCTTGATGGCGGTGAACGCGACCCAGTCGACGTCGTCGTGGGTGGCCTCGCTGATCGTCTCGCGGGCTCGCGCCGACCCGGTGAACCGCGCCGCCAGGGTCTGCACCGCGATGCGGCGCACGTTCCAGTCACGATGTCCCGCCACCAGCCCGCACAGCCAGCCGACCAGCTCGTCCGAGCCGGCGGCGCCATCGAGTGCGCTCTGGAACGCGTTCATCCGCTCCGCGTAGGCCCGGTCGTCGAGGGCCGACAACGTCGAGGCGTCGACCAGTTCTTCGTACACCGCTCCCCCTCTATCCTGCGAAGTCGAGGGTGCCGGGTGGTGATCTGAGCACCACCCGGCACCCTCACCTGTTCATCGTGGGCCGGTCACCACTTGGTCGCGGCCTCGCCCGCCTCGCGGGACCCCAGGAACTCCTCGTTCGTCATCGCACTCGCCTCCCTTCGTTGCGCGTCGAATTCAGTTCCTCCGCATCACTGCGGTGGCAAGAGCGCGCGGGAGATCGACGGAACGCATTCCACAGAACTTCCCCCAAGGGAAATTCCCCCAGTGCCGACCCCCGCGGCAACCGATTCCCAAGCTAGCGAGATTCTCCGCGGCTGACGAGAGCGCGGACCGGTTTCACTCGGACAGACTATGTCTTGGACCTTCCCCATGGAATGTCACAACGAGTGACCGCCTGAGCCAGCGTCAAAAGGAAACATCATTTCGAATATTCGCGACCGCCTGGAAGGCCTCCACGCCGATCGGTCGATTCCCCGCCGCCCCTCCGAGCAACTCGGCAGCCAGGTCCTCCCGCCGCCGTGCAGTTCATCGAGTTGCGCCAGCAGGAGTGAGCGTCGGGCGGGACGGCGCGTTCGCCGCGCTGCCGGACGCACACGCCGACCGCTCCCGCCAGGTCGGCCGAGGCTCTCCCCACTATGAGTCACCGGCGTGCTCGGTGTCAGGTGGGTGTTACGGTGCTTTCACATGCCATAGCAAATCCCCGAGAATCTTCAGGAAGACGGCATGCTCGCGTCTGCCCGCCACCGCGGTCAGCTGGTTGCGCCATTCGTCAGATCGTGATGAACCCTGTGGTCCATTTGTCTTCATCCAGCGCGTACTCGTCGATGTAGAAGCCCTCATGGGCCGAGAACTCGCCGTCAGGTTCAAAGTGCTTGACCACCCCGCTCTCATCTTCGGCAACGTGATGTACGTGCCAGAGCAGGAAAACCCGGTCACTCATCCGAATCGCTCCGTCAGTTTCGCCCGAAGTACTTCTTGATCGAATTGTATTCGGAGCCGGCCCCGTGCCGGACTTGCCGTCGGCGAACCTACGACGCATCACGCCGTCCGCTTTCTGGGCCGGGGTGTTGCCCGACGCGTTCCGCACGTGCTCGGCGTGTGATCGATGCTCGACCGGTTACGACCGGACGCCCCGGCACCTCGCGGCGCGCCTCGTGGCGGTTCATACTGGATGCTTCCGGGCTGGGCTCATCGAGGCTGGTGGATCACATGCGGATTCCGAGGCGTCGCCCGCGGCGAGGCGCGAACGTGGCACCTGAGCAGGATTCCACTGCCGCGCATCTGATCGCGCTGCGGTCGCTGCTGGAGGTGGCCACCCGTGCCGTCGCTCTCCAGCCCGCCGCCGAGCAGATCATCGGCGCCTGCGCACAGCCTGGCGACGTCCCGGCGCACGTGGCCCGCCGGGGCGGCCGAGTCGCGTCCGACTACTGCCGGCTGCACGGGTGGGCGATGGACCTCATCGGCGACGCCGACCGCGCGTCACTGGAGTTCCGGGTGACCCAGCTGCTGCACTACCACGCCGAGATGATCGACACGTGCCTCAAGCTCGCCTTTCCGAAGTTCCGGAGCCCCAGGCTCGAACAGCGGCGGCTGGCGTTGCGCGGACTCGGCGAGCCGGCACGCACCCTGCAGGACGCGCAGGCGGCCCTCGCCCTGTGGATCTCCGATCTCGAACAGACCGATGGCGTCATGCCGCCACCGTGAACCGCCTGCGCAATGCCCTGCACGGGCCGCGAAATCGACGACCCGATCGAGACGCGCCCAACGCCGCCGAGTTTGAACCGGCCACGCCCGTGGTATCGACCAGGACCATTTCTGTCCCGTTTCGGAGGGTGCTCATGCAGATCCAGGTCAACACCGACCACAACATCCACGGTGGCGAAGGACTGGCCACCTACGTGACCACCGACCTGGAAAGCAGCCTGTCCCGGTTCAGCGGATGGTTGACCCGAGTGGAAGTGCACCTCAGCGAGGACGGGGGCAGCAAGCCGGAGGACAAGAAGTGCGTCATCGAGGCGCGACCGGGAGGCAAACAGCCGGTCGCGGTCACCCACCACGCGACCACGGTGGACGACGCGTACGCCGGGGCGGCGAGCAAGCTGGGGAGGGTGCTGGATTCCCGGTACAGCCGCGCCCACGACCACAAGGGCAGCGACAGCATCCGTCACATGCCTGCTCCGGAAGACCCGGAGCTGGTCGGCGTGATCGAGGACGAGCCTCGGGACTGACCAAGGCGACACGGCGCTGTACGCATCATTGGCCGAACCTCTGGTCGTGTGCGCTGATCGCCAAGTTGTCGTTGCACGGACGCAATCCTCGGCAGGTGCAGCGTTAACCCCCGCCCAACTGCGCAGTGGGCGGGGCTCCGCCGGATCGGTGGAGCCCCGCTCCCGGTTCAGCCCCTGCGGCGCTCAGCCGGGTCGCTCGCGAGAAGGAACTCCCGCAACCCTGCGAGGTCGTCGGTGTTGATGTGGTCGACGCCGGCCGCGAGCAGCTCGCGCCACACCGCGGTCCGCGCCTCACCCGTCACGTCCGGGGTGGCCCAGAACCGCACCCGGTAGCCGGCGGCGTGTGCCTGCGACACGATGCTGTGGAGCTTCTCCCGCTCGGCCGCGGGCATGGTGCCGACTCCCTGCCACGTGAAGTTCTTCGTCCAGTTGTCGCTGACGAGCGGCATGAACGTGGCGGGGGTGCCACTGCCGAGATCGCTCAGCCGCCCGTCGTAGCCGGCTCGCCGGATCCGCTGGGCGAGCATGTCCTCACGCGGCCGGTTCCCGCTGATGACCACCTCGACCGCGCCACGTCGTTCGTGGCCGTTGACCCATTGGGTGAGCATGGGGCGGAACTCGCGCAGCGCCTCGTCCACGGCCTTGTAGGTCGCCGGACCGTCGCTCTTGATGTCGACCAGCAACTGGAAGGAACCGCGCCAGTGCGGGTAGACGCGTCCCCCGTTCGCGCGCACGGCCTGGGCGAGCGGCTGGAGGTAGAGGCTGCGCAGCGTGCGGCCCGGTTGCGTGTCCACCAGGTCGTGCGCCACGCGAAGTTCGCCGTCCACCAGCCACACGTCCGCCTCCACCGAGGTGAACCCGCGGTCGCGGGCGTCGGCCAGCGGGCGGTCGTGCTCGTAGTCGTTGTGCGCGTGGGCCCGTTCGAGCGGCTGCACTCGGCCCGGCGCGGCAACGGCGCCCGGCAACGGGCTCGCCACGACGGTCACGAGCAGAGCCAGCAGGACGGACAACGTCGATCGCTTCATCGAATTCCCTTCTCCGCGTCCACACGCGAACCCGCGCCGGCGCGGGCGGTGGGCACGCCCAGTGTTTAGCCGTCGCTGGTGGAAAGGTCGCTTCTTCCGGGCGAACACCACTCGACGCGGCGGCAACCAGCTCGCGCGCGTCAGAGGTGGAGGCCCGGATCAGCTGGGCGTTCCCGCCTGCGGATCGGTACGGCAGCGTCACGCCTGAACCAAAAAGCAGTCGCGACTGAGATCTCGCCTACAACGCCGCCTCGACCAGGCTCAGAGCCCCGGCGGTGGTCAGGTGTCCGTTCTAGGGTGGACGGATGAAGGTTCTGTCCATCCAGTCGGTCGTCGCCCACGGCCACGTCGGCAACTCCGCCGCCGTGTTCCCGCTGCAACGCCTCGGGGTCGAGGTCGTCCCGATCCCCACGGTGAACTTCTCCAACCACACCGGGTACGGCGCGTGGCGCGGTCCGCTGCTGCCGCCGTCGGACGTGGCCGAGATCCTGCTGGGGGTGGAGGAACGCGGGGTGTTCCCGCAGGTCGACGCCGTGCTGTCCGGCTACCAGGGAGGCACGGGCATCGCCGACGTGATCATCGACGCGGTGCGCAGGGTGAAGGCCGCGAACCCGGCGGCGCTGTATGCGTGCGATCCGGTGATGGGCAACGCCAAGTCCGGGTGCTTCGTCGCGCCCGAGATCCCCGTGCTGCTGCGCGACCGGGTCGTGCCGGTGGCCGACATCATCACCCCGAACCAGTTCGAGCTGGGCTTCCTCACCGGCACCGAGCCGGCGAGCGTCGAGGAGACGCTGGCGTCGGCCGACCTCGCCCGCGCGATGGGCCCGTCGACCGTGCTGGTCACGAGCGTCGAGCGGCCCGACCGGGAGGAGGGCACGATCGAGATGCTCGTCGTGGACACCACCGGGTCGTGGCTCGTGAGCACCCCGCACCTGCCGTTCAAGGCGAACGGGTCCGGCGACGTCACGGCCGCGCTGTTCACCGCCCACTACGTGCGGACGAAGGACGCGGCGCTGGCGCTGGAGCGCACCGCGTCGAGCGTCTTCGACCTGATCGACCTGACCTACCGCTCCGGTGAGCGCGAGCTGCGGCTCGTGCAGGCCCAGGAGTTCTACGCGACGCCGCGGATGCAGTTCAAGGCCGAGCAGGTGCGCTGAGCCCGAGTCACGCAACGTCGTCGTGGCAATCGGACGACTCGCACGTCCCGCGCGGCTACCACCGCGCGGGCCACAACCCAATCTTCTACTTCAGGCGTTCGCGATCATCGCGGACGTGACATCCGCCCACAACTTCTCACTGCTCGGACTCTTCTCCATCATTTCGATCACCGCTCCGCCGACGTCCGGACCGTCGAGGTAGACCCAACGCAGCGGATCTTGCGGCTCGTTCGTGCCCGCGAGTTTCGCCATGCCGAGCTCTGCGAGCCGAGCGGTTTGCTCATCGAGGTCGGACACCAGAAACCCCAGGTGGTGGAGGCCTTCGCCGTGTTCTGCGAGGAACTTCCCATGGGGCGACTGGTCGTCCAGTGGTTCCAAGATCTCCAGCAGCGTTCCGCCGAGCGACACGAAGCCGACGCGGAGGTTCTGCTGACGCTTGCCCCACCGCATGGGCACGTCGGGCGTTTGGAACTCGAACCGAGAGGTGCCGGCGCCGCCGAGCAACGCCGAGTACGTGGACAGGGCGCGATCGACGTCCTTGACGACCAAGCCCACGTGGTGGATGTCGCCGAGTCCTAAACCGCGGATCTCATCAGATTCCGTGTTGTGCATACCAGCCTCCATTTCGACCCGACCCTGCCGACAGTCGCCGTCGAGTCGCGCACTTCATGATCCGTCTTGAGCACAGATCATATGCTCAACAGATGGTCTGTACAGCCAACAGAGCTGTACGCTGGGTCACATGGCCACGCCTACCTGCGCTCACCCGGCCGGTCGTTCCGTGGCGCTCGCCTGGGCGCGGTTGTTCAGCACGGGGTAGAAGACCAACGCCACCAGGACCAGGAAACGCCGGCGGCGATGTACGAGACCCACCAGCCTGCTCGAGGAAAGCACCCCTTCCCAAGAGCTCAGCGGGCACCATCTGCTGACGATGAGTACCCCGACAACACCGTCAACGTCTCAAGCACTCGCGAACCTCGTCGGCACGCGGGTCTCCGGTCTCGTCCAAGATGGACAGTGCTGCCGTCCAGTGGCTTCTGGCCACCTCCGGGCGATGGGTGTGGTCGTAGAGGTTGCCCAGGTACATCAGGGCGTGTGCCTCGCCGTGCCGGTCCGCGGTGTTGCGGCTGAGGTCGAGGGCCTGGGTGAGGTAGTCGAGCGCGTCGTCGTACTGACGCAGTCCCAGGCACGCCTCGCCCAGGTGGAGCAGCGTGGTGCCCTCGCCGTGCCGGTGGCCGATCCGCCGGCACAGCTCCAGCACTCGGAGGAAGTTGTTCCGCGCCTTGTCGTAGCGGCGCAGGCCGAGGTGCGCCTCGCTGAGCGTGCCCAGGGCGATGCCTTCGAGGTACGGGTTGTCCAGCGCCTCGACGAGGGGCAGCGCGAGCTCGGCGTGGCCGAGCGCCTCCTCGTGGCGGCGGTGGCCGAGGCAGGTGTTCGCCAGGTTGACCAGGACAGCGGCCTCGCCCCACCGGTCGCCGCTGTCGCGGAACAGCGGCCGGGCTCGGTGGAAGTGCTCGATCGCGTCGTCGAACCGCCCGGCGTCCGCCAGTGCCCCGGCGAGGCCGTTGAGCATTCTGGCCTGACCGTTGAGATCGCCGGAACGGCGCGCGCACGCCAGACCGATCTCGTGAGCCGTGATGCGGTCCGACCAGTGCTTGCGCAGGTAGTAGAAGCTCCACAGGTTGTTGGCGAGCTGCCAGGCCGCGGTGTCCAGGCCCGCCTCGGCGGCGGCGGCGATGACGGCGACCAGGGTGGCCCTCTCGGTCTCGCACCAGACCAGTGCCTCGTCGAACGTGGTCAGGGCACCGGGGTGGCGCGGCGGTGGCGTCGCGCCGGTCAACGCCCGGTGGCGTCCGGGATGCAGGAGCTGGTCCGCGGCCGCCGCGGTGTGCAGGTAGAAGCCGGTCAACCGGAGAAGAGCCTGGCGCCGTGCTGCCGGAGGCTCCTCGGCCTCGACCCGTTCGCGGGCGTAGGCGCGGAGCAGGTCGTGCGGTGCGAACCGGTCGCGGCCGGTGTGCTCGATCAGATGGGTGTCGGTGAGGCCGTCCAGGAGGCGCCTCGCCTCCGTGGCACCGACATCGGCGAGAGCCGCGACGGCGGCCACGCCGATGTCCGGACCGACGTGCAGACCGAGCAGCCGGAACAGCCGCGCCCCACCGGCGGGCAGCGCGTGGTACGACCAGGAGAAGACCGGCCGGACCGCGGTGTACTCGTCGGTCCCGGTGCTGAGCAGGTGCAGTCGCCGCTCCTCGTCGGCCAGTTCCCCGGCCACGTCGGCGAGCCCGGTGTGCGGGCGGGTGACCGCGCGCTGGCCGGCCACCTGCAACGCCAGCGGCAGCCGGGCGCACAACCGCACCAGCTCCGCGACAGCGGCCGGTTCCCGGCGGGCCCGGTCCGGCCCCACGACCGCGCGCAGCAGGGAGGTGGCCTCCGCGTCCGGGAGACGGTCCAGGTTGATCCGGACCGCGCCGGCGCTGACGGCCAGCCCGGCGAGGTTCACCCGGCTGGTCACCAGCACCATGCAGGAGCCGGACCCGGGCAGCAGCGGCCGCACCTGTTCCGCGTCGCCGGCGTTGTCCAGCACCATGAGCACCCGCCTGCCGTCCACCAGCGAGCGGAACAGGGCCGCCCGCTCGGCGACGGTGGGCGGTAGCTCGGTGATCGGCACGCCCAGCGCTCGGAGGAACCCGTCCAGCACCGCGTCGGCCGTGACCGGCGGGCCCAGGTCGTAGCCGTGCAGGTTGACGTACATCTGGCCGTCCGGGAAGAGCTCGCGCACCTGGTGCGCCCACGCGACGGCCAGCGTGGTCTTGCCGACGCCCGCGGTGCCGTCGATCACGGCGATCGCCACCGCCCCCGGCCGCGTCCCATCCTCGGCCCCGGCGGCCGGGGGCAACAGCGCGGTCAGCCGGCTCAGGTCGCCGGCCCGCCCGGTGAAGTGCCGCGGCACGGCAGGGAGCTGGCGCGGCACGGGAACCGGCGGTGCTCCCGGTTGCCGGTCACGACGCGGCACGAGTGCCTGCAACCGCCGCAGTTCCTCATCGTCGAGCCCGAGTGCCTCCGCGAGCGCACGCACCGTGCTCGGGTACGGGCGGCGACGCTCACCGCGTTCCAAAGCGCTGACAGCGTTGACACTCAGGCCTGCTTTTTCGGCCAGTTGTTCCTGCGTCAGGCGCGCACGCTCACGCAACCGGCGCAACGCCGGTCCGAACAACTCGGAATTCATGGTCCGTCCCCCCGAAACCCACCCGACCCATTCAAGCCCACACACACTGCGACTGTGTAGGTGCGCGTGGGTGGTCTGCGGGGCGGATGGATTAGACGCTTCGGGTGTCCGCTCCGCCGTGGGGCGGCACGAAGAGCCGGGAGAAAAGATGCACCACATCAGGAGGTTCCTCGTCACCGGCGCGTTGACCGCGGGCCTCGCACTCGCGGCTGCTTCCGGCGCGGCGGGGTCCGCGACGGCCGCACCCGCGCAGCCGGACACCACCGGTGTCACCGCGTCGCCGGACGGCGCTCTGGCATGGAGCTGTGGCGCCTGGGGTGAGGTGCTCCCACCCGCGGTGTGGGGGAGGTCCTGCCGCAACTCGGTTCCCACCCAGGGCGCCGGAGAGGCCTTCAACGGCCGGTCGTACGACGTCCGCCTGCGGATCACGGTCAAGAGCCGGGCGCCGTGGGGCGACGTCTACCTCGGTGCCTGCGACCAGTGGGTCGCGCCGGGGACCTACTTCCGGTGCGGCGACTTCACCCTGGGCGCCGTCAGCCAGTACCCGGTCGTCGCCTTCCTGCAGCAACTCCAACCGTGAGCCTCACACACTCGGAGTGTGTAGGTGCCTGTGGGTGGTCCGTCGGGCATATGGATCGCACTCTGTTGTTGCGCACGCGTTGAAGACGGCGCCACAAATCACGGAAAGGCAATGGAATGTCTGCTGTTCTCAAGAAGTCCGCGGCGACGGCGGTGCTCGCCGTCACGATGACCACCGGCTCGGTCCTGGCCGCAGCTCCCGCGCAGGCCCTGCCGGCGCCGGTGACCAGTTGCGGGCCTTCCGTGAAGGCCGGCGCGACCGGGCTGCACCTGCAGACCTGCGTGACCCGTGACGGCATCTCGGTGACCGGGAGAACCAGGGTGACCAACGCGGGGCCGGCCGCCCACTACGTCGCCGAGATGCAGACCAAGATCAACTGGGGTGCCGGCGGGTACTCCGTGTGCCCGGTCAACAGCTGGATCCAGCCGGGCATTAGCGGCTCCTGCACCGATCCCGTCGTCTCCGTCACCAACCAGCCGTCCCACTACATCGGCTGGGCGAGGTACTGGGACGGTGTCGCGTACGTCTGGGTGAACGCCAACTCCCCCAGCATCTGAGCCGTCGGGAGGAAGGCGGCCGCATAGCGGTGGCGGTCGGCCTGCACTCCGCGATCGGGAGTTGCGCCACTCATCGAGCACAGCACGGCCTTCTCGCGGGTGCGCGCGAAGGCCGTGCTTTTTCCGGATCGATCGGGAAGACCTTCGGAGCAGAGACGTTTATTTTCAGTCTACACTGAAGCTATAGGGAATGCCGTCCACTGCTCTGCCGGGCTCATGCGAACCGAGACTGAGTGCCTCACACCTGCAACCCGGCCGGTGTCTTCGTGCGCTCTTCCTGCCGCGTGTCAGCCGAGTAGTGGGCGACGGCGATCGCCCCGGCGATCGCCAGGACGAACCCGGTGGTCGCGGCGGTCACGTAACCATCGCGGACGTGATCGCCGAGGTAGACCAGTCCGACGAACGACGACAGCGCCGTGTTGGTGGTGAACATGATCGCGGTGACCCCGGTCGGACCGCCCTTCTGCAACGCCATCGCGAACAGCACCGCCGCGACGAGTCCGTTGCAGACGATCGACCAGGCCGCCGGTTCCAGGACGAGCCGCCACGCCTCGTCCGGGAGGTGGAGCGTCCGTGCCGAGATGCCGACGACGCCGTAGGCGACACCGGAGCCGAACGCCAGTGCCACCGTCGCCCGGACGTGGTGGTGGCGTCGGGCGTAAACGGCGATCGCCGCCACCGGGATCGCCGAGGCGACGAGGATCCACCGCCACTGCGGTGGCAGGGCCTGTGCGGGACCTGGCTCCGCGGACACGCCCAGCAGCACCAGGCCGGTTGCGCCGACGCCCAGCGCGCCCCACCCCGGTGCACGCAGGTGGGAGCCCATGAGCGCGCTGATCATGGCGGTCACGCCGACGCTGAACGCGAGCATCGACTGGACGAGGAACAGCGGCAGGCGGTGCAGTGCCGCGGAGGCGCAGGCGAACCCCAGCAGGTTCACGCCGAGACCGAGGAAGTACAGCCACTGGCGCCGGAGAGCGATGAGATCGAGAGACCTTCCGCCGTACGCACCCGCACGCCGGACACCCACGGACTCCAGGATCGAACCACTGCCTGACGCCAGGGTCGCCAGCACGGCGAGGAGGTAACCCAGAGCCATTCGTCCATTGTGGCAGCCGGTGGTCGTGGCGCTTTCAACGTCCCCGTCGAGGACGGCTGGTCCGGCACCTGCTGTGACAGGCAGCACTCCCCCACCCAGCGAGGTAGGCGGCGAGGCGCCCCGGGATCGCCCGGGAGGACCGAGCCGCCACGCTCGGCACGGCGTCGACGGGACCTTGCCGGGCACGACGGTCTCCGCTTTGCGACGTGGGTGCGCGGTCGTGCCCGGCCGGGGCGAGAAAATGGCGGCGGTGCGCCGCCGCGTGACCTGCTCCAGAAATACGACCGCCTTCTTCGGCACGCGAAGTCAAGCAGGTGCTGACTGACTGCCGGCTGTAGCGAAACACTGTGTTGTGCGGTGATCACGCGGTGCTGGAGATTTGTCCACGGCACTGAAACCGAGGCACGAAATCCACCAGTCTCCCCTGCTACTGAGCGGCCGAGCGAAGCGACTGCAGCAAGTCACGTGCGAGCTGGGTGTCGAGCGCCATGTGCAGGCGGGCACGAGCGAGATCGCCCACCATGTCCACCATGTCCTCCTGCTCCGGATCCAGGTGGCGGAAGAACTCGTCGACCGTCTGGCAGAAGATCAGGTAGCAGGCCGCTTCGGCGCGCAGTTCCTCGGCGTAGCTGAGCGGTGCCTTGTCGTCCGGCCAGATGCGGTCCGCGATCTCGGTCAGTCGCGAGGGATCGGTGACCGCGGTCTGCAGCTCCTTGACGAGCTTCTGCAACTCGGCCGACTCACCTGTCTCCGCCCGTCGGGTCACACGCGCGGCATGAGCGAACGCGCGGACCTTCAGACCGAGGTCCTGCCGCACCAGTTCGCGCGTGACGTCGGCCAGATGCGGGCAGTCCGCCTGCAGGTCGTGCAGCGCGATCGCGACCCGGCCCAGGTCGCGAGGTAGCCCGCCGGACATCGCGTGGCACAACCAGACGAACGGTTCCGGGATTCCCAGTGCTCGTCGCTTCAGCCAGTCCCTCGACTCCACGAGGGTGAACGGCTGGACGTGGATCATCGTCGTAAAGGAGCTGTCGAACGCGTCGCGAGCAGGGATGCCGCGCCTTTCGAACGCGGTCAGCGCGTCGTCGGACATCGACACGAGGAAGAGGCAGTGCGGTACGCCGAAAACTCCCTTGATCTCGTTGAGGAACCGCTGTGCCTCCTCTGGATCGGAGATCTTGTCCAGCTCGTCGATCGCGATGATGATGCCGCTCAGCCTCTCCGGTCCCTTGCCCAGGACCTCGACCACCAGTTCCATGAAGTCGCGGAAGCGGTCGACGACCTCGGGATGTGTCCACGGTTGCTCGGCACGGGCCAGCGACCGGTTGAGGCCCAGGTCGGAGCCCAGCGGCGCGCTCACCTTGCCGGACCAGCCGGAGGTGCGGGTCTGGAGGAAGCGGATGCGATGCATGTGCTGTTCGGCGACGGCGCGCAGGGCGGCGTGCGCCGGGTCTCGTGGCTCCTGCGACGACAGCCGTTCCGAGAGGCGGTAGGCGGCGACCGGCAGACCCACGAGCAGGCGCAGCACCACGGAGAACACCAGGTCCAGCACGGCTTCCAGGGCGTACAACGCCGCCAGAACCGCCGGGACGATGCGCACGTGCCAGTCGAGCACGAAACCGGGCAGGTCCGACCAGGCTTGCGCGGCGGTGGACACGGCCCCACGCCACAGGACGGCCGGATCACCCGTCCAGCCCCACACGAACTCCGCGTACCCCAGCGCGGCCGCGGCCGAGACCGACGACCCGACCAGGGCGCGGGTCCAGGTGCTCAGGGTGCGGCGAACGACCCAGCGTCCGCGCAGCCTCGTCCACAGCCGCTTGGTCTCGGAACCGGTCGTGCGCTCCGACACCGACAGGAAGTCCAGGACGGCACGACACACGTGCGCGTGGAGGTGCAGAACGAAGTCACGGGCGTCGTAGCGCACCGGAGCGCTTGCCAGCACTCCGAGCATGGGACCTTTCCTGGTGAACTCGCCGGCCACCGCGCGCTCGATGATCGTCGTCTTCCCCGCCCCGCGTGGACCCGCGAGCCCGACGGCGCCGGGCATCGACCGGTTGACCTCTCGTTCGCAGGCCTCGACGGCGGCGGTGTGGACCAGGGGGCCCTGTCCCGCGGGGAGGGTGAGCCCGTCGGCGTCGCGCAACCGGATCTCGAGCTCGAGCGATGGCGTCTCCTTCTCGCTCAGCCACTGCCGGACGCGGTCGGACAGGGCGTCATTGCGCAACTCCCGCTCCCCGACCCACTTCTCGGCGGGGATGATGGCCATCAGCGGCAGCACACCCATGAGCCAGCGGATCCAGACCAGGGTTTCCAACGGCAGCAGCCACCACCCACACGCCGCGGTGGTGACGAGGGCCACGATCGTCAGCATCACGATGACGGTCGAGGACAACGACTGCCCGAACAACAGCACGATCGCGAACCAGAGCGCTGCCGGCAGCGCGACAACCGTCACGGGCAGCAGCTCCCGCAGCGGACGAGCCGACGGCTTCGGCCAGGCCCTCGGGCGGCTCTTCAGCTTGTCGTCGAACTCCCCCAGGAGGTACTCGACGTGCTCGTAGGTCTGCTGGCCCGCGATGTGGACTTCAGGATCGTTCAGCAGTTCCTTCACCGCGTTGGCGGGCGTGATCTTCAGGCGCTTGATCTGCTCGTCGAACTCACCGCGCTTGAGCACCCGTTCCAGGGCCTTCTCCAACACCAGCCGAGAGGGACCGCTGGCGTGCTTGACCATGAAGCCTCCGATGCAAGATCCGCAGCGGGGAGCATTGTGGCGCGGGCCGAACGCCGGATCCCGCCGTTCGGCCGAGCACCACTCGTCTGGCCCATTTCTCGCGGCGGACCTCGTAGCTCGCCACGCGATGGCGTCGACTCAGACCGTTTGATGACCCAGCGCGTCACCGACCTCCCGCGCCGCAGGCGGGGCAGGCGGGTGGCCTCGATGCCGGCGGTGTGAGGCGCACCGCGGACATCACGCCGGGTGGATGAGGCGGCTCTCGTAGGCGAAGATCACGGCCTGGATCCGGTCGCGCAGTTCGAGCTTGTGCAGGATCCGGCCCAGGTGCGACTTCACCGTCGCCTCCGCGAGGTGCAGGGTGGCGGCGATCTCGGCGTTGGACAGGCCGGAGCCCACCTGGACGAGCACCTCGCGCTCGCGGGCGCTGAGCCTGGTCAGCCGCTCGTCGCGGGCGGTGGTGACGGCGTCGGGGAGGTGCGGGCGGAACCTCTCCAGCAGGCGCCGGGTGACGCGCGGGGAGACCACCGCGTTGCCCGCGGCCACGGTGCGGATGGCGGTGAGCAGTTCGTCGGGCCTGGTGTTCTTCAGCAGGAAGCCCGAGGCGCCGGCTTTGAGCCCGGCGAAGGCGTACTCGTCCAGGTCGAACGTGGTGAGGACCAACACCTTGGTGTGGGGGCACTTCCGGACGACCTGCCGGGTCGCCTCGATGCCGTCGGTGCCCGGCATGCGGACGTCCATGAGGACGACGTCGGGGCGCAGGTCGGTGGCGAGGCGGAGGGCGGTGGCGCCGTCCTCGGCTTCGCCGACCGGTGCCAGGTCCGGCTGCGCCTCCAGGATCATGCTGAACGCCATGCGCAGCAGCGCTTCGTCGTCGGCGATCAGGACGCGGATCGTCATGCGGACGCCGCTGGAGCGCCGAAGACGAGGCGGGTGTGCACTCCCCAGCCGCCACCGGGGAGCGGGCCGGCCAGCAGCGTTCCCCCGTAGTCGGCCGAACGCTCGCGCATGCCGGTGATGCCGTGGCCGGAGGTGGTGGCGGAGGCGGTCGGCGGGCCGGTGTCCGTGACGTCCACTGTGACGGTCTCGGCAGCGCACTCGATCCGGACTTCGGCGCGTGTGCCGGTGGGTGTGTGCTTGAGGGTGTTGGTCAAGGCTTCCTGCACCAGGCGGTAGACGGTCAGTTGCGCGGTCGCGGGTACGTGCGCGCAGCCGCCGACGATGTCGAGGCCGGTCGGCAGGCCGGCGGCGCGCATCTGGTCCGCGAGGGCCTCCAGTTGCGCGATGCCGGGCAACGGGTGGCGCGCCGCGTCCGGTTCGTCGGTGCGCAGGACGCCGAGTGAGCGCCGCATGTCGGTCAGGGCCTGCCTGCCCGTTTCGGAGACCTGGAGCATCGCGGCGGTGGCTTTGCCGGGCGAGCGGTGCTGCGCGTGGACGGCCGCGTCGGTGAGCGCGACCATGACGGACAGGTTGTGGGTGACGATGTCGTGCATCTCCCTGGTGATCCTGGCCCGTTCCTCGGCGACGGCCCGTTCCTGCACGGCTTCCAGGTAGGCGCGGCTGGCCCGGGCGTTCACGCCGAGGACGGCCGCGGCGACGACCATCGCGGTGAGCGCGGCGAACGGGGCCAGGAACGCGCCGTCCGTCGCCCAGCGCAGGCAGGCGAGAACGGCCCCGATCTCCACGACGGCGACGGCGCCGAGTGTGACGCGCCTGCCCGAGTTCGCGGCCACCGTGTGGAGAGCCACCAGCAGGGCGATGTCCGCGGGCAGTTGGACGTCCACCAGCCACTGCACGAAGGCCGCGGCCGCCACCGCGCCGAACACCGCGAGCGGGGCCCGGCGCCGCCACACCAGGGGCAGCGCGAGCGCGGCGGTGAGCGCGGCGGCCACCGGCAGCTCCGCGGGCGGCCACATGGTCAGGACGTTCAGCAGGAGCAGTGCCGCCGGCACCGCGTCCCACACCGCCGGCGGCAGCCGGGACGCCCAGCGCCGCTCGGTCATCACAGGGCGATGGTAGGCCGACGGCCCGCCGCGCACATGAGCCCGCCGTCTGACGGCGGCGAGCCGGATTGCGACCGTGGTAGGAGTCCCGGCACCTCCCGTGGTCGTAGCCGGGCCGGTGATCCGGGTGCTCGACTGCCACTGGAGACGGCACTGAGATCGCGCCCTGGGAGCGATGTGGCGGCGTGGGTCCGGCACCGAACATGGCCGGGTGACCGAGATCATCACGGGACTGCACCTGTCCCCGCTGGAAGTCCTGACGGTGCTCAGTGCCGTCGCGCTGGTGGTGGCGCGCTGGCTGCCCGCCGCTGCCCGCCCGCGCGTCACCATCGCGGCGGGGGCGGTGTTCCTGCTGTCCGCGATCTCGCTCTGCGCCACGGGGATCCGCTGGCAACTGCTGCCGGTGCTGGCGGGGGCGGCCGTCGCGGCGACGTTCGCCTTCTCCCCGCTGGTGCGGGGCCGTGCCCGGCGGGTCCGCCGGTGGCTGGCGTTGCCGGGATCGCTGGCCTGCGCAGGCCTGATCACCGCAGGTCCCGTGACGGCGTGGGCCTTTCCCGTCCCCGTCTTCCCTGAGCCCTCCGGCGGCTTCGCGGTCGGCACCCGCGTGCTGGAGTGGACCGACCCGGACCGCCCCGAGACCTTCACCGCCGATCCGCGGGACCGGCGCACGGTCGTGGCGCAGCTCTGGTACCCCGCGCGGAACAGCGCGGCGGACGCACCACGCGCCCAGTACCTCGGACGCACCGAGGACGAAGCGCGCACCGTCTCCGCAGCATTCGCCCGCGGGGTCGGCCTGCCGGGTTTCCTCCTGGACGGTGTTCCGCACGCCCGCTCCCACGCGGTTCCGGATGCCCCGGTGGCCGATGAGGGAGGACGGTTCCCGGTCGTGCTGTTCTCGCCGGGGTCCAGCGGAGTGCGCGGCCAGAACACCGCGTGGGCGGAGCAGCTCGCCGGCCACGGGTACGTGGTGGCGGCGCTCGACCACCCGTACGACTCCGCCGCCGTCGTGCTCGCCGACGGCCGGACGATCACCACCGCGACCGTCTCCACCGGCGACCGGGACGAGGACGACCTGCTCGCCGCCGGCTGGACGGCGATCCGGGCCGCCGACCTCGGCTTCGTGCTGACCCGGCTGGAGGGCCTCGACCGCGGCGACGGCACGGACCCGCTTGCCAGGCGCCTGGACACCGGCCGGGTCGCCGCGACCGGTCACTCCATGGGTGGTGCCGCCGCACTGCAGGCGGCCAGGCAGGACCACCGGTTCGACGCCGTCATCGATCTGGACGGCTACCCCCGCGGTCCCCTGTCGCCCGACCTCGCCCGGCCGACGCTCGCGCTCACCCAGGCCATCACCCCGGCCACCGATCCGCGCTACCTGCCCCGGCTCACCGAGGTGCTCACGCGCGGCACGGCGACGAACTACCGGCTCACCGTCCCCGGCGCCGCGCACCTCACCTTCACCGACGGCCCCCTGTACCTGCCGCCGGTGCCCTCGGTAGTCGGCTCATTGGGCCGCACCGAGAGCCCGCGCGTCGTCGCCGCAGCCACCCTCGCGTTCCTGGATTCCGTCCTGCGCAACGGAACCGGTGATCTGACGGGTGTTCTCCCGGCCTACGGTGAACTCAGCGTGTTCCACCCTCGCAACGGCCGCTGACCGGTTCCTGTTCCAGCGCGGACGTGATGAACGCCGCCGCGGTCGCCCGAGCACCGTCTCACTTCGGCCGCGTGTTCTCAGGGACACCTTTGCCGACCCCGGAAGACATTATTTCGCACCATTTCGGCCCGTAGAGTTTTCCGTTCACAGAGGGGAAACCACGTGCGAAGAATCCTTGCGGGGGCGGTGGCGCTCGCCCTTGTCATCGGGAGCGCGGCGGCACCGGCGATCGCAACGCCGGCCGCCGCATCCGCGCCCGCGCAGCAGAAGCAGAAGCACCGTCCGGACGACCAGCCGCACGAACTGGAGCTGAAACGCCGGGCGCTGAAGCAGCAGGTGCTGACCGGCGAGGTGACCGCGGAGAAGCGCGGCACCTTGAAGGCCCGCTACGACATCGAGGCCGGCTGGGACCACCTCTACGTCGAAGCGTCCAACCTGGACGGGAGCTGGACGAAGCTCGACGGCACCGCGAACGGCGCTGCCTTCCAGCGCGACGCGGAGAACGCTCCGGCGATCAGCTCGTCGTCGAACGACCAGTGGGTCGACGTCACCGTTCCCCCTGGACTCCCACGCCGGCCAGAACACCCAGCTGCGCTTCGCCTACCGGACCGATGGCGCCGCGGCACCGCCGGGCTTCTTCGCCGACTCGATCACGGTCACCGCCGACGGCGCACCTGTGCTGACCGACGGCGCCGAAACCACCTCGCCCTGGACCACCCGTGGGTTCCGCACCACGACGGGCAAGGAAACCCGGACGCACGAACAGTTCTACATCGCGTCCAACCGCACCTACGAGTCGTACGGGAAGTACCTCCAGAGCGGACCGTACTGGTTCAGCTTCCCGGACAAGCCGAACCTGGTGGAGCACTTCCCGTACCAGGACGGCCTGGTGGTGTCCCTGTGGAACACCGCTTTCGCGGACAACAACACCAGCCGGCACCCCGGTGAAGGCCTGATCCTGCCGGTCGACGCCCATCCGGCGCCGCTGCACAACCCGGCAGGCGGGCAGTGGTCGTCCCGCATCAGCGGCTACGACGCACCGTTCTCGTTGCAGAAGCCGGACTCCTTCACCTTGAGCTTCAACGGCACGCCGGCCACGATCCGGGGCGGCGGTCCCCAGCCCGTCTTCGACGACACCGAGAAGTACTGGTACGCCGAACAACCCTCGGCCGGGGTGAAGCTCCCCGCGGTGGGCGTCGGGTTGCGGGTCGTTCGCCAGAGCGGCACGTCGATGACGGTGAAGCTGTTCAAGACCAAGTGATGCGGTAGCAGGTCAAGTCCCGACGTCCCGCACTGCGCGCCCGGCCACCCGCCGGGCGCGCAGTGCTACAGCGCCAACCTCATTGGGAACCCATCAATGCGTGTTCTGTTCACGACCGTGCCCGCTGTCGGGCACCTGTACCCGACTCTGCCACTCGCCCGCGCCCTCCGCGGCCGCGACGACGTGGTCGCCTACGCCGGACCGCCGTCCCTCGGTCAGCTCATGACCGGCGAGGACGTCGAGGTGCTCACCGCCGGCTGCGACATCCCCGAACTGGCCGCGGAGCTGGCCAGGAGAGTCGACCTCCCGTCCGCGCCCGGCGAGATGCCGCCCGCCACCGAGGCGGAGCTGTTCGCCGGGGTCCGGGTCGACCTGGCCTTCGACGACACGCTGGCCGCCGCCCGGCGGTGGCGGCCGGACCTGGTCGTCGGCGACACGTGCGACTACGTCGGACCGATGGTCGCGGCTGCGCTGGGCGTGCCTTACGGCAACGTCACCCTGGGCCAGCAGTTCGAGCCCGCACGCCGCGAAGCACATCGAGCGAGGGCCGCCTCCCAGTACCGGCAACGCGGCCTGTCCCAGCGTGCTCCAGCGTTCTCCGCCGACATCTGCCCGCCGGCGCTGCAGTCCGACGACTGGCAGCAGCCCGAGCGGTGGTTGCCGATGCGACCCGAAGCGCATCGGGTGCCCGGAGCACCGGTGGTACCCGCCACGACCGGCCGGAGCACTCCGGAACGCCCGCGGGTGCTGCTGACCTTCGGCACGCTGTACGGGGCCGTGGAGGTGCTCTCACCGCTGATCGAGGAGATCGTGGCGCTCGACGTCGACCTGCACGTGACCCTCGGGCTCGCGGCCACCGCGGAGGACTTCGGCGTCGACCGGAACCGGGTCACCTTCGAGCCGTTCGCACCGATCGCGGAACTGCTGTCCGGAGTGGACCTCGTCGTCAGCCACGCCGGAGCCGGCACCACCTACGCGGCGTTGGCCGCCGGTATCCCCCTCGTCCTGCTGCCGCAGGGCGCGGACCAGTTCTCCGTCGCCGACCGGGCCGTCACGGCGGGAGCCGCGTTGCGGCTGCTGCCAGGGGAAGCGACGCCGGCCGGAGTCCGGCGGCTGATCACCGCCGCCCTGACCGAGCCCCGGTACCGCGCTGCCGCGGCCGAGGTGGCCCACCAGATCGCGGACATGCCACCGGCCACGTCGGTCGCCGAGAGCATCGCCCTGATCATGCGCTGACGCGATGTCGTCACCGGCTTCGCCGGCCTGCCGACGAAACGGCAGGCCGGCGGGTCCTCGTCGCAGGACGAACCCGCGCGGCCTCAGTTGGCCGTCGTCTCGCGCATCGCTTGCACCTCGGCCCGGAGCATCCGGATCTCGGCGAGGACGTCCATCGTCACTTCCATCTCCTCGCGGTCGCGCTCCGCGCGCTCTTCGCCCACCTGGTTCTCCATCGCGCTCACCGCGACGGCGATGAACAGGTTCAGCACCGTGAAGGACGTGACGACGAGGAACCCGATGAAGAACACCCACGCGTAGGGCTGCTGCTCCATGACCGCCCGCGAGACGTCGGACCAGGCATCACCCGTCATCACCTGGAACAGCGTGAACAGCGAGTCGCCGAGGTCCCCGAAGTGCTTCGGCGCCACGTCGCTGAAGAGCTTCGTGGCGATGATCCCCGACACGTACAGCACCAGCGTGAGCAGCGCGGTGATGGAAGCCATGCCGGGCAACGCGCTCAGCAACGCCGCCACGACGCGCCGCATGCTGGGCACCACGGACACGAGCCGCAGCACCCGGATGACCCTCAGCGCCCGCATCACCGAGAACGCACCCGATCCCGCGGGCACCAGCGTGATGGCGACGACGACGGTGTCGAACCAGTTCCACGGATCGCGGAAGAAGCTCGTGCCGTACGCCCCGAACCGGAGGATCAGCTCCACGACGAACACGACCAGTGCCACCCGGTCGACCGCGTGCAGCACGGGACCGAACGAGGCGACCAGCTCCGGTGACGTCTCCGCTCCCAGCACCAGCGCGTTGATCACGATCAGCGTGGTGATCACCTTGGTGAACCACGGGTCGGTGACCAGGACGCGCAGCCTCGCATTGGGGAACAACTACCAGCTCCTTGCCCGCGGCGACATCTCGTTGTGCCGCTACCACCGATTCGCATTGGCGGGAGCTCAGCGCCACGTCCGGGTGCTCGAACAGCCCCAGGTCGCTCGCTTCCGCCGCCCCGCGACCGAATCCGGAGATCCAGCGCTTGATCATTCTGCCGGGCGGCCGGCCGGTGGCTGACCACGATGTGCGGACGCGCCGTGTTCAGGGCACTTCCCGGCCCTTGCGGGCACCGGGATGTTGACTCCCGGGCCCACGTCGCCCTCGCGGGCAGCACCGGCCGAGCGGATCTCAGAGACCTCCGAGATCCGCTCTCCAGCTTCGACGGGAGCACGTCCGCGCCAGCTCAGGAGGGATTCGGCGAGAGTGGTGTTCAGGATCGCCAGATCGGTGCTCGTCCCGAGGGCCAGTTCGCCTGGATCGAGGGCAGCCGGGTGCTCACCGACGTGACCTACGTCGACAACGCCGTGGAAGGCCTGGTCCTGGGCTGGCTGCACGGCCGGCCCGGCGAGGCGTACTTCATCACCGACCGCGAGCCGGTGGAGCTGAGGTCGTTCCTCGAGGCGCAGTTCCGGCTCTACGGCGTGGAACCGTCGGTACCGGACCTCGGCCTCCCCGCAGCGCTGGCGAACGTGCCGGTGCCGTTGCTCCGGTTCTGCTCGCAGCAGTGCACTTTGGACACGGGCAAAGCGGTGGCGGAGCTGGGATACCAGCCCGTGATCACTCGTGCTCGGGCGCTCGGCGCCACCGCGGCGAGCAGGTGACGCGCTGACCGGCGGCGCCCGCCGTCACGGCGGGCGCCGCCGGTGCCGTTTCCTGGCTCCGGGGTGGGGAGGGAGGACGTCGGTGAGCTCACCGGCCGGGTGGTCGATTACCACCGGCGGCATCGGGAGCTGGTCCGCTGCTGTTGTGGGAGGCCTTGAGCCAGGAGCAGCCGGTGGAAGGGGCCGGTCGCGGTGTGCGCTACCGGGGCAAGGCCGACCAGTACGCCGGAGCGCAACGGCGGGGCGTGCTCTGCTCGTCGCACGCAGTACGGCTGGCTCGCGGCCGCTCACCGTCACCGCAGGGCGATGTCGGTGCAGTCGACCTTGTTGTCCGGCAGCCGGCCGGTGGTCAGGAACGTCACCGTCGCCTCGTCCACGCACGTGGAGCCCTGGCGGTAGACGTAGTGCCCGCCGTTGTCCGCGCCGACGAACGCCGCTCGCTTGCCGAGGACCTCGTGGAGCCCGAGGCCGTCCTCCCACGGTGTGGCGTTGTCCCTGCGGTTCTGCAGGATCAGGGTGTTGCGCGGTCCCTCGTCCGTCACGCGGACGGGCTCTTCGACCGGCTTCGGCCAGAACGCGCACGCCCAGATGTTGGCGGGCATCCCCGCCGAGAGCGGCCAAGCCGCACGGTCCTGGGCGGTGCGGCGGGCGTACTCGTCGACGTCGCCGGACCACTGCGCGTCACCGCAGGTCAGTGCCAGGAACATGGTGGCCTGGTTGTCGGCCGGTACGCCCGGAACCGGTGGCGCAGCGGCGAACACCTGCCGCAGCACCTGCCCGTCGGCCTCGGTGAGCTTGCCGTCGGCCAGCGCGGCGGCGGCCTTCCAGAACTGCGCGAGCACCGGGAGGGACTTGTTGTCGAGCAGGAGGCTGTAGGTGACGGTGCGCAGCATCGACCCCGTCAGGGCCTGCTGGGTGCCGGGGACGGGCGCGGGGGTGCGGTCGAGGCGGTCGGCGAGTGCGAGGTACCCGCGGGTCACCTCGTCGACGGTGCCGCCCAAGCCGAGCGTGGCGTGCTGCGCCGCGGCGACCTTCGCCGCGTCGGGGAAGCGTTCCGACATGGCCTTGCCCCAGTTGTCCTTCGCGTGGGCCCAGACCTTCCTGGGGTCGACGTTGCCTTCGAGGACCACCCGGTCGGCGCGCTCCGGGAACAGTGACCCGTAGACGGTGCCGAGGTAGGTGCCGTAGGACTGGCCCCAGTAGGAGATCTTCTCCTCACCGAGCGCCGCGCGGATGCGGTCCACGTCGCGAGCCGTGTTGGCGGTGGTGAAGTGCTTGAGCTTCTCGCCGGCGTTCGTCGCGCACCGCTCGGCATGGGCGCGGGCCTGCTTGACGTTGGCGGTGATGGAGCCGTCCGCGGCCGGGTACGGGAAGAGACCGGCCAGGGACGGGTCGTCGAGGCGGCAGCTCTGCGGGGTGCTGCGCCCGACCCCACGCGGGTCGAAGCCGATCAGGTCGTAGGCCGCCAGCACCGACGGCGGCAGGGTCGGTGCCACGACACCCGGTGTGTCCAGGCCGGGCAACGCCGGGCCGCCCGGGTTCAGCAGCAGGACACCGCGGCGATCATCAGACTTCGCCGCCGGCAGCTTCGAGACGGCCACCTCGATCTTCTCGCCACCGGGGTTGCGGTGGTCGAGCGGAACCTGCACCGTCGCGCAGGTGAGCCGGGGGTCGCGACTGGCGCCCTCGGCCGACGCCGGGCACGTGCCCCAGATGATGGGCGGCATGGCGGCCGCCTCGGAGGCGGCCGGTGGTGTGTCCTCCCCCAGCGCTTCCTCCGTGGCGTCACAGGCCGCCACCGAGGCGACGGTGAGCGCCACCGCGACCGCCACCCCGGCGAACCTCCCGGGGATACCGGCTCCCGCTGACCGTTGCATCGTCTTCAACGTCCTCGCCCTCCAGGTCTCGGCGTGCCGCGACGCACTGACGGCGTCGCCAGCGAAACCTACGAAGAGACCGCGGGGTCACGAATCCCCTTGGTGTGGACACTCTTCTGTAGTCCTCACGAGGGACAGCGCTTCCGGCGGGCGACTGGACATCGACCGCCATCCCCGCCACCGTCGAAGCCGTACTCACCGCCTACGGGCCGGCTCGTCGAGGGTTCGGGCTGATCCCGCGGTGCGAGCAGGAAGGATTTCCATGGGGGTCTCACTCGACGCCGCCGACGTCCTCCCCCGGGACGCGGCGGACGCCACACTTGTCGCGCGGGTCTTCGACCCGGCTGCCGGCGGTCCTTCGGTCGTGACGATCCGCGGTCAAGAGGTGGTCGACCTGTCGCCGCCGGCGTCGACCGTGTCGGCCCTGCTCGAGCGGCCGGACGCGGTGGAGATCGTCAGGAACCACCCCGGCGGCAGGTCGTGGCCGCTCGCGGAGGTGCTGGCCGCCACGGCGGACCGGGCCGGTGCGGTCCCCCGGTTCCTGGCACCGGTCGACCTGCAGGTGCTCAAGGCCGCCGGCGTGACCTTCGTCCGCAGCATGCTCGAGCGGGTCATCGAAGAGCGCGCCGACGGCGATCCCAGCCGGGCCGAGGAAGTGCGCGCGAAGGTGGGCGCGATCGTCCAGGGCCACATCTCCCACCTGAGGCCGGGATCGGCGGAGGCCGCGGAGGTGAAGAGGGTGCTGCAGGCCGAGGGCCTGTGGTCGCAGTACCTCGAGGTCGGCATCGGCCCGGACCCGGAGATCTTCACCAAGGCTCCGGTGCTCTCGGCGGTGGGGCTGGGCGCCGACGTCGGCGTTCTCGCCCGCTCGGCGTGGAACAACCCCGAGCCCGAGCTCGTCCTGGTGGTGGACTCGCGCGGCAACCCGGTGAGCGCGACGCTCGGCAACGACGTCAACCTGCGCGACTTCGAGGGCCGCAGCGCTCTCCTGCTCACCGAGGCGAAGGACAACAACGCTTCCTGCGCCATCGGACCGTTCCTCCGGCTGTTCGACGACGGGTTCACCCTGGCGGACGCCAAAGCCACCGAGATCGCCCTGGACATCACCGGCCCCGACGGTTTCGAGCTGCACGGCGTGAACCCGGTCTCCGAGATCAGCCGGGAGCTCGAGGACCTCGTGGCCCACGCCTTCGGCGCCCACCACCGCTATCCCGACGGCTTCGCGCTGTTCACCGGCACGATGTTCGCTCCGACCGAGGACCGGGACCTGCCCGGCGAAGGGTTCACCCACAAGGTCGGGGATGTCGTCCGCATCTCCTCGCCGCGATTGGGCGCACTGACGAACGTCGTGAACACGGCCGAGGACGCGGAAGACTGGACGTTCGGCATCAGCGCGTTGATGGAGAACCTCGCGGCCCGCGGCCTGCTGGGAACGCGCCCGTGACCGAGGAGGCCGCCCGCCTTGGCGCGGCCCGGTTCACGCCCCCAGGCGTGGACCGGGCCGCATGCCCAGGATCAGCGCGACCGCGTCCTCCGTGCACACCCCCGGCGTCAGGACCTCCTGCAACAGCAGGCCGCGGATCGCGGCGACGGTGACGGTGGCCCTGGTCAGCGCTTCCCCGGCGGTGAGCCCTTCGCGCTCGGCCAGCGAGGCCAGCATCCCGGTGAGGTCGTCCAGCGACGAGATGAACTCGCCGAAGTCGTCCGGGCGGTACGCGGCCAGCCCCACGACGTGGAAGAACCCTCGGGTGCGCGACATCTGGTCCTGGCTGGTGTAGGCCCGCCAGATCGCCAGGACGAGGTCGGCGAAGGTGCCCTGCCCGGCGTCCCGGAACAGCGCCTCGTTGTCGCGAGCCCGCTGTGCCCCGAGCACGGCCGCCAGGACGCCCGCGAGCGACCCGAAGTGGTACCGCAGGAGCGCGTGGCTGGTCCCGGTCCGCGCCGCGATCTCGCGGAGTGAGGTCTCCGGCGGCGGAAGGCCGTCGTCGAAGACGTCGAGGAGACGCGCCAGGAGGCGCTCGCGGGCATCGCCGTTGCGTGCCGTGCTTGACAGGACCACCCCCGTAGTTTATCCATTGGAAAAGAGATTATCCAGTGGAAAAACGTCGGCCGCGCCCGACGCGTTGCTAAGGATCTTCAATGAGCACCATGTGGCACGGCTGCCTCGCCGACACCGACTACTTCGAGATGCGTTCCAGCGGCGGGCACGACTACGGCGTCTGGGTCACCACGCCGCCCGGCTACGACCCCGCCGTGGCGCAGGCGCCCGCCGTGTACGTGCTCGACGGCAACTGGGCGGTGGGCCTGACGGCCCCGCTCATCGTCACCCAGCAGGAACCCATGCAGAAGATCAAGCCGTACCTCCAGGTCAGCGTGGGCTACGCGGGCGAGGAAGCGGAGCACTGGGCGAGGCTGCGCAACAGGGACCTCGTGCCACCGGGCGAGCCCGTCGCCCAGGAGTTCCTCGACGCCGTGGAGATGGGAGTCGAGACGGGTGCGATGACCCGTGCGCAAGCCGACGCCTATGTCGACGAACTGCGGGACACCCGCGGCGACGCGTTCCTGAGCTTCCTCACCTCGGAGCTGCACCCCCGGATCGAACGCGACTACGGCGCGGCCACGAGCGGTCACGGCCTTTTCGGCTACTCGTACGGCGGACTCTTCAGCCTCTACGCCTGGCTCACCGGCACCACGCTCTTCGAGAGCGTCGGAGCGGGCAGCCCCGGTGTCGCCAGCGAGGGCAGCCGGATCTTCGAACAGCTCGAGGAACTGGGCGACCAGCCGGCCCGACTCCACCTGACGTTCAACGACCGGGAGATCCTGGGGAACATCCCCGTCTACCAGAACCTCACCAAGAACGCGGCCACTGTCCTGCACCGGCTCACGTCTCGCGGCGCGGCCGTCACCAGCGAGGTGCTGCGCGAAACGCACGTGACCGGCCTGCAGGCCTCGTTCCTCAGCTACCTCAGGACCTGCCGCGCCCTGTGACCACCGGACCGGCGGCGGTCACCCCAGCACGGCGACCGTGGCGCAGCACCCCGCCAAGATCAGGCACAACGGCGAGTAGAACCGCCGGTCCAGCCGGGCGAACTCGGTGTCGTGCCTCGACGAGACCACCAGTCCGCCCGCACCGCGCAGCAGCAGGACCGCCGCAACACCGGCGGTGCCGGTGATCGCCAGCCAACCGGGACCGGGCAGCGGCAACAGGCCTACGCGGCTCACGACGAGGTACGCGGCCATCCCGAGCAGCAGCGCCACCCCACCGGTCATCGGCGCGGACGGCAGCTTCTCCACCGGCGCTCCCACCACCCGGCTGGCGAACTCCTCGCGAGTACGCAGTGGCCACGGCGAGCGCATCCACACCACGTGCAGCGCGCCGACCAGGAACAACACCGTCGCCGTGCTCACTGCCAGTGCCGCCATGACGATCTCCTCCACAGTTCCGTACACCCCTGTACGGATGGACCGTACAGTACTGTACGGAACGTGGCTCGGTTGTCGAAGCAGGACTGGCTCACCGCGGCCCTCGCCGCTCTCGCCGAGGGCGGGGTGGGCGCGGTGGCCGTGGTGCCGCTCGCCCAGCGCCTCGGCGTGACACGGGGCAGCTTCTACTGGCACTTCGCCGATCGGCAGGCGCTGCTGCGGGAGGCTCTGGAGTGGTGGGAACAACAGGGCACCCTCGCGGTCATCGACCGCGTCGCGGCCCTGACCGATCCGCGGGCGAAACTGCGGTCGTTGTTCGAGATCGCGATCACCGAGGATCCCGCCGGCGGGCTCGAACCCGCACTGGTGGCGCACGCCGATGATCCGACGGTGGCACCGGTTCTGCGGCGCGTCACCGAACGACGGGTCGCGTTCCTCACCGATCTGTACGCCGGGATCGGGCTGCCCGCCGCCCACGCCCGCCACCAGGCCGCTGTCGCGTACGCGACCTACGTGGGCTGGGTCCAGCTGCGCCGGGCCGTGCCCGGCACCCTGCCGGAAGTCGCCGGCGACGAGGACGCCTTGGCCTACCTGGTGGAAAGCCTCGCCAACCCACGGCTGATCGAGCCGTGACAGGGTTCCAGCCGGCGTCGTGGCGCTACTGGGCGACCATCAGTGCCGGAGTGTTGGTGCTGAGCCAGGACAGCGACTCGTACAACTGCCACGCCCGGTCGGGGACGGCACTTCGGCCTGGTCCCGCGGTCGCTCCTCAGTGGACAGGCGGGAACCGGTCCTGCTTGAGCAGCCGCGCCAGGTGCGCGGCGTTGCTCGCCAGCTTCTTGTTGGTCGAGGCGACCGGATCGGGGGTCTGCTCCAGCTCGATGTAGTCCTTCGGGTTCATCGCCTCGTTGTTCCAGTACGTGCCACCGCTGGCCGGGATGGTGAACCCGACGTCGTTGAGGGCCTGGAAGCAGTCCGCGATGATCTTGTGCGCGCCGTCCTCGTTGCCGACCACCGCGACCACCGCGACCTTGCCGTAGGTCAGCAGGCGGCCCTCGTCGTCGGTTTCGGACAGTTCGGCGTCCAGCCGCTCCATCACCCGCTGGGCCACGCTGGACGGGTGCCCCACCCAGGTGGGCGTGGCCAGCACCAGGATGTCGGCGGCCAGGACCCGCTCCCGGATCATCGGCCACTCGTCGCCCTCGCCCATGTCCTTCTCCACGCCGGGGCGCACGTCGTGGTCCACGACCCGGATCAGCTCGCCCGCCACACCGTGCGCGGCGAGCTCGTCGAGCACCTGGCGGGCGAGCTTGTCGGTGCTCGACGGCGCGGGCGAGGGCTTGAGGGAACAGGTCAGCGCGAGCGCGGTCAACGTCGTGGGAGCCATCCACAGGACCTACCCGCTCACCCCGGCCCGAACCACCGCGGCACCGGGATCCCCGGCGCGCACCCGATCGTGGACCACTTGCCGGTCGGCTCTGTCCGGTTTGAACTTCATGGAGGGTGTCATGTGGCCGTCGGCGAAGAACAGGTGCGGGCCGCCCAGTCCGGCGTTCACCGCCCTCGCCGCAACACCTTCCACAGCAGCAGGACGACCGCCGCCGCGCCGGCCGCGACCACCGCGGGGTGCCGGCGGGCCTGGTGAACACCCTGCTCGACGCGCTGCTGCACGGGCTCGGGCAGCGCCTCGACCGCCTCGATGGCGGTCACGCCGACCTGCGTGGCCACGACGCCCGCCTTCTCGCTCACCTGACCGGCGACCGCGCCGGCCTTCTGGCCGACCTGTTCCGCGATGACGGTCGCCTTCTCGCTCACCTGACCGGCCACCGCGGTCGCCTTCTGGCGAGCCGCACTCGCCTTCTCGGCGACGACACCGGCACCGGCCTCGCCGGCCTTGCCCACGGCGGCGTCCGCGGTGTTGTTCTTGTCGCTCATCGGTGTGCCCTCTCGCGCTCGACAGCTTGGGTGCGGTGGTCACGGTCGGTGGCGACGCAACTGATGGCCGTCTCCGTCCTCGACTCGATCCACCTCTACCCGAAGATCGACTGCTTGAACCCAGGAACCGTCGAGTGACCTGCTGCGGCGCTGACGCCTGGGGCGATGTGGTTCACGATCCCGGGCAGCGGTCCAGAGGTCAGGCGATGCGGTCGTCGGGCAGCTCCAGCAGCTCTTCGATCACGCGGCAGGCGGGACCGGTGCGCTGCCACGAGTACCGCGTCGGCACGAGGACGTTGACCTCGTCCGCGGGCATCCTCGTCGCGATAGCGTCGTTCTCGTCGTGCAGGCGGACGATGTCGATGACGTTGTCATGGGCGCGGACGCCCACGACAGCGGCGAGCTCACCTCTGTGGTCCCGCGGGTAGAGGAACTGGAAACCGCGCAGGATCAGGGCGTTGAGCCGGACGGTGGCGCGGGCCGTGGCGTCATGCGACGAAGTCATCGAACTCACCCTCCTTCGCGCCGGCCAGGAAGGCCGCGATCTCGGCGCTGGTGAGCACCAGCGCGGGGCCGTCGGGGAAACGGGAGTTCCGCACGGCGATGTGACCACCGTCGAGCCGGGCGAGCTCCACGCAGTTGCCGGTCGCGCCGCTGTGCCTGCTCTTGCGCCACGTCGCCGCGGGCAGCAGCGCAGCCGACATCCCACTGTGGATCGCGTCTCTGGTGGTCACGGCGCCTCCCCGGGACAGTGCATCTGCACGTGCATTCGACCGTGCACGCACGGTAGCAGAGGCGCCTCGCACGGGTAAATGCACGTGCAGATGCACACTCGATCGGGTGACGGAGGAACTAGAGCTCCGCGAGACGCTTGATCAACACCTGACGCGTGCGATCCGGGGTGTGGGCGTCGACGGTCAGCCGGTCGAACATCCGGCCGTAGAGCTCGAGCTCCTTGCTGCGGTCCAGGTACAGGGCACCGCCGCCGTGCTCGATGTAGACGATGTCCGGCAGCTCCGGCTCGTCGAACCGCAGCATGGCGAACGAGCCCTCGGCCGCGTAGCCGCTCAGGGAGTACGGCAAGACCTGCAAGGTGATGTGCTTCTGCTTGGTGACGCTGAGCAGGTGTTCGAGCTGACCGCGCAACACCGCCACGCCACCGATCGGCCGGTACAGCACCGATTCGTCGATGACCGCCCACAGGCGAGGAGCGCCGGGCCGGGCCAGGATCTGCTGCCTCCGCATGCGCAGCGTGACGCGCTGCTCGACCGCCTTGTCCGCGACCTCGGGGCGGCCACGGCTCGAGATGGCCCTCGCGTAGTCCTCCGTCTGCAACAGGCCGGGCACGAACTGCAGCTCGTAGGTGAGGATCCTCGACGCGGCTTCTTCCAGACCGACGTAGTCCTGGAACCAGTCCGGCATCAGGTCGCTGTAGCGGTGCCACCAGCCCGGCTGGTTCGAGCGGGCGACCATCTCAAGGAACAGGTCCCGCTCGGCTTGCTCGGTGATCCCGTACATGGTGAGCAGATCGGCGACGTCGCGGTCCTTCAGCCCGACGCGGCCGAGCTCCAGCCTGCTGATCTTCGACTCGGACCCGCGGATCGCGAAGCCCGCCTCAGCGCGCGAGATGTCCGCGGCCTCGCGGAGCCTGCGCAGCTGAGCGCCGAGCACGATGCGCAGCGCCGTCGGGCCACCGGGCCGCACGTTCGCCGAGGAGTGGGAGTCAGCAGTCGCCATCAGGGCTCCTCCTTAGCGTTTCGGCCTCGCGGGCGCCAGTGCGGGCGGGACAATCCACTCGAAGAGCGGTTGCCGGGAAACGGCGGCGCCGAGTTGATCACTGTACGTGGACCACGCCAACATTCACGCGATCGGGCCTTGTCCGCCCGCTGAGCGCCGTGTGATCTGATGCACAGGCGTCGTGCCCCTGTCTACGCATGTGAGGATCGTGATGACCAACACCGATGTGCCCGTCTACATCGACACGACCAAGGCGAGCATCGCCAGGGTTTACGACGCCTTCCTCAACGGCAAGGACAACTACGAGATCGACCGCGAGGTGCTGCGGCGGGTGCAGCAGGTCGCGCCGGAAGCGCAGACCCTCGCGTTCGACAACCGCAACTTCCTGATCCGCGCCACCCGCTTCCTCGCCAGCCAGACGGGCATCACCCAGTACCTCGACTGCGGATCGGGCCTGCCCACGGCGGAGAACACGCATCAGGTGGTGCAACGGCTCCAGCCGGAAGCGCGCGTGGTCTACGTCGACAACGACCCCGTGGTGCTCGCGCACGGCCGGGCGTTGCTCGAGGAGAACGACCAGACGCACTTCTCGGCGGCGAACATCTTCCGCCCCCGGGAGATCCTCGAGGACCCGATCGTGCGCAAGCACATCGACTTCACCGAGCCGATCGCGTTCCTCCAGCTCGGGACGCTGCACCACTACGACGGCGAGATCAGCCCGCAGGAGATCATGCGCGAGTACATCGACGCGCTGCCGTCCGGTTCCTACGTGGCACTCAGCCACTTCCTCGACCCGCAGACCGAGGAGCACAGCGAGCTCGCCCGCCGCATGGAGGACACGTTCCTGCACAGCCCGATGGGCACCGGCCGCTTCCGCACCCGTGACGAGATCCTGGGCATGATGGCCGGGCTCGAGCTGGTCGACCCCGGCCTGACGCTGTGCGCGGACTGGTGGCCGGACGGTCCGCGCATCACGCCTCTTCCGCCCGTGTCGTACTGCATCGCGGGAGCGGTGGGCCGCAAGCCCTGACCCGAACAGCCGGTCCGCACCGCACTGGAACGGACGGCGTACCGCTCGGAGATGTCAGCAGGTGACCTTGACGGTCGCGGCCGCCTGGAACGACACGTGCACGTGATCCATGTGGTTGGCCGTGGGACTGCCCCGGTCCTCCATCATCGACCAGCCGCTGCCGTCGTTGTAGCGCTGGCGCCAGATCACGTAGGTGACGCCGAACGCGCGGCGGTTGGCGAGCACGTACTCGGCCAGCGCGTTGCCGGTGGCGGTGTCGACCATGAAGTCCAGCGCCAGACCGGTGGGGTGGTCACCGGAGCCGCCCCGGCCGGCGGCGCCACCGATGTCCTCGACGCCGAACTTGCCCGCGACGTGATGGCCCACCTGCGCCACGTGCGGCTTGACGCCGTCCAGGGTGGTCGGGCAGGGCGGCGGCGCCGGAGGAGGCGGCGGAGGGGGTGGCGTGGTGGTCTGCGGCGGTGTCGTGGTCACCGGAGGCACCGTCGTGGTCACCGGAGGTTCCGAGGACGGCGGTGCGGTGCTCGACGTCGCGACGGGCTGCGAGCTCGGGCTGACGGAGCTCGACGGCGCGGTCAGGAGGGCGGCCGCTCCGGTCGGGTCGACCTCCTGATCGGACGCGCGGACCACCCAGAAGGTCGCGACGAGGCCCGCGGTGAGGGTGGTGGCGACGGCGATGGGGAGCTTCTTGCTGGCTGTCGGTTTCGTTCTATGTCGGCCCGGCATTCGGGAACACCTTGCGTCGGGGACAGGGGCGTGTTCACACGGCGGGCCATGTTACGAAATGAACACGAGAACGTCACAGACAGGTGTTGATGCTCACATTTCCGCTGCCGCGCGTCCCAGCGGGAGGCGGCGGACCTGCGGGTTTCGAACGACCACGCCGCACTCCCCGTCGAGGCCGCCGGTCCACGACGTCACCGCGGCCGGTCCGATCCGACCGCGGTGACCGGTCGATCAGAGGTTCTTCATGATGTCGTCGATGGCCTTGCCCAGCTTCGCGTACTTCTGCGTGTAGAGCACCGGGAACACGCCGGGCGGGTCGGCCGGGCGGTCGGCGTCGACGTAGTCGGTGCCGAGGTTGCAGAACACGACCACGACGTACCTGCGGTTGTCCTTGCCGCGGAACGACTTCACGATGCCCGCGTCGGAACCGGTGGTGTCGACCCAGCCGGTCTTGTGCGCGAAGGTCACCTCGGCGGCCTCGTTGCACGGGCGCACGTCGCGGTCGTAGACCGCGTCGCCGACCTTGACGGTGCCGTCCGGCTGGATCCAGCGCGCCGGCACCTGCTGCGGGATGCCCTGCACCGGGTAGTCGCGCCCGCACCAGTTCGGCGTGGACAGCATCTCGTTGTGGCCCTGGTCCGCGAGCGCCTGCTGGAAGACCCGCCGCGACGAGGCCGACAGCTCGTTGCGGGTGACCTGCTTGCCGGCGTCCGTCGTCCACAGCACGCCCAGGCCGCCGTTGACCAGCAGCAGGAGCTTCGCGGTGTCGAGACCGCTCATGTTCGAGCCGATCCAGCGCCCGCCGTTGCCGGGGATGGTCCCGGTGACCATCAGGGTCGGCATGCCGAGGTCGGCGAACGACTTGTTCACCGCGTCCCACGAGCCGAGGTCGTGGATCAGCTTGATCAGCGCGCAGGTGGACTCGTTCTGCGACTTCGTGATCATCTCGTCGAAGTGCTGCCGGACCCTCTTCACCGACGGCCCGCCGCACGCCTCGCGCACCGGGTTCGGGTCGTAGGCGTAGTCGGCGTCGAGGTCGATCTTGCCCTGGTCGGCCAGGCGCAGCACGCCGAAGCCGACCATCAGCTTCAGCACCGACGCCGGGTACGGCGAGGAGAAGTCGATCGGCGCGTTCTCCCGGCCCGCCAGCACGTCACGCGTGCCTTTGCCGCCGTTGACGTCCCACTCGGTGTCGTCCCACCAGCGGTAGCGCACCTGGTCCGTGGCGAGGCTCTTGTCCTCGACCGGCACGACCACGCCGTTCGGGTACTGCGGGCTGAGCAGGACGTTCGCGACGGATTCCGGTTGCCCCGCCGGGTTGAGCTCGATGATCGCCGCGTCCATGTTCGGCGTCTGGTGCAGCGGTTTTCCCGCTTGGGCCGCGAGGACGCGCGCCTTGCCCGCCAGCTCCGCCGGGCTCGGGTCGTACTTCTCCCGCTGCCCCGCCGCCCGCGCGGTGCCGCTCTCCGGCGGCGTCAGGTCGATGACGTCCTTGAAGTTCTGCGCCACGATCGCCTCGCGCAGGCGCTCGGCCAGCGGGTGGTGCTCTTCTCCGGCACCGGCCGCCGGTGCCAGCGCGGCACCCGTGATCGTGAGCGCCGTGCACAGCGCGGTGAACCGCTTGAAATCCATCCACTCCCCCAGTGAGTGCGTCCGGCTGCTGCCGGGCACCGATCTTTCCACACCAGGTGGACCAGGCGGTCAACCGTGCGCCTCCTCGAAGTCGTCGATGACCCGAGCCGGGATCCGGCCGCGATCGGCCAGCTCGTACCCGTTCTCGCGCGCCCACTCCCGGATGAGCTGGGTCTGCTTCCTCGTGCGCGGCCCACCGGGGGTGGTGCGGGTGGCGGTGCTCCGGCCGGCCCGGCCACCGGTCCGGCGGGCGTTGGCGATGAAGTCGCGCAGGGCGGTCCGCAGGCTGTCCGCGTTCCGCGCGTTGAGGTCGATGAGGTACGTCACGCCGTCGAGTCCGAACTGGACGGTCTCGACGTCCTCCGCCGCCGTGCCGTCCAGGTCGTCGACGAACTGGACCAGAAATCTCTGTGCCATTCCACCGCCCCCAGTGTTCCGTGAACGATTGACCGGACCGTCGAAGTCACCGGACAGAGGTGTGCGCACACCTATTCCACTCCTTTGTCCCGGGAGAACCGGCGCAGAGTGGGGTTCACGGTGGCGAAGACGGCCAACAACCCGCTGCCCGCGGCGCAGGTGAGGATGGCTTGCGCGGGCGTCAGGAAGTCCACCAGCAGACCGCCGGCGGCGGGGCCGGCTATCGCCGCGATGCCCAGCGCCACGCCCATCACGCTGCTCAGCCTGCCGCGCAGCTCGTCCGGGGTGAGCAGGAGCTGGTAGGTGGTGATGGTGGTGTTCGCGGTGGGGGCCAGGAACGCGGCGGCCGCGAACAGCACGCCGGTGGGGATCCCCGGATCGACGAACAACGCCATCGGGATCAGGGCGGTGATGACCCAGAACACGCCGACGATCGCCCGGTGCGGGCGCAGCGCCCGGTGCAGCCGCGGCGCCACCAGCGCGCCGAGGATGCCGCCCGCGCCGAGCATCGCCCCCATGACCCCGATCTGCCCGGCCGGGACGCCCTCCTGGTGCGCGATGGCGATCATCAGCAGGTAGAAGGCCTGGAAGAACAGGTTGAGGCCGACCGCGCAGAAGGCGACCACCCGCACCACCGGCTGGGTCCACACCCAGCGCAGGCCTTCGCCGACCTCGCGGTGGAAGCGGCTGAACGGCGCCGGTTCCCGCTCCCGCTCGGGCACGCGGATGAACAGCAGCGCGAGGAACGTCGCCGCGTGCGTCACCGCCTCCACCGCGAACGGCAGCCACCGGCCCAGGCCGAACAACAGCCCGCCGAGCGCCGTGCCGGAGAGCTGGCCGACGTAGCCGCGTGCGGCGTTCATCGCGACCGCGTCCGGGAGCTGCCGCTCGGGCACGATGGCGGGCAGCACGGCGTCCTCCGCGGGCTCCGACAGCGCGCGGCAGACACCGAGCACGATGACGGCCAGCACCACGTGCTCCACGCCGACGGCGTGCCACCACAGGCCGACCACCAGGAAGGCCACCGCCAGCGCCTGCACGGCTTCGCAGACCAGCATCACCGTCCGGCGGTTCCAGCGGTCCACCAGCGCCCCCGCGGGCAGCCCGACGACCAGCTGCGCGGCGGCGGCGGCACCCAGCACGAGGCCCGACGTCGCCGCCGAGCCGGTGAGGGTGAGGACCAGCAGGGGCAGCGCGATGAGCGACGCGCTCGCCCCCGCCTCGGACAGGGCCTGCCCGGCCCACAGCAGCCGGTAGTCGCGGTTGCGCGACAGCGACGTGGTCATCGGTCGCTCCGGCAGTCCGCCGCGATCTCGCGCAGGGCGTCGCGGAAGTCCTCCGCGACCCGCCGCACCGTGGCCTCCTCGTGCCGGTCGGGCTGGTAGTGCCAGGTGAAGCGGAGCTCACCGGCCGACACGCCGCCGACGACCTCCAGCAGGTGCGGACCCCGGTCGGCCGGGTCGCCGTCCTGCCCGATGGGGTCGAGGACCCTCCGGAAGAGCCCGCCGTCGGCGTGGTCGGCGGTGCTGCCGGACTGGCCGAGGTAGTTGAACACCACCTGCGGTCCCTGGCCGTGCAGGCGCTCCCGCACGTCCGGCGCGCCCAAGTGCTTCAACGCGCCGAAGCCGAACCCGTTGCCCGGCACCGTGCGCAGCTGCCTGCGCACCGCCTTGACCAGGTCGCGCCACGAGGCCCCGTCGCCGGGCAGCGTCAGCCCGACCGGGTAGAGGGTGGTGAACCAGCCGACCGTGCGGGAGAGGTCCGCGCCGAGAACGTCCTCGCGCCCGTGGCCCTCCATGTCGAGTGCCACCGTCCGCTGCCCGGTGAACCGGGACAGAGCGCAGGCCAGCGCGGCGAGCAGGACGTCGTTGATCCTCGTGCGGTAGGCGGTGGGTGCGTCGTGCAGCAACGCGTCGGTGTCGTCGGCGTCGAGCACCACGTGCACCTCGGCCGCCGGCGTGCCCGGCGCCGGCTCCTCGTGGTCGACGGGCAGCGGAGCCGCGTCGAGCGCCGACTCCCAGTGGTCCAGCTCGTGGTCCAGCGCTCCCCCGGCGACGTGCCGGGCCAGGCCGTCCGCCCAGTCGCGGAACGACGTCGACTTCGCCCCCAGGTCCACCGCCTCGCCACCGGCGGCCTGCCGGTAGGCGGTGTCGAGGTCGTCGAGCAGGATCCGCCAGGACACGCCGTCCACGACGAGGTGGTGCACGGTGAGGAACAGCAGCGGCGACGGCATGTCGTCGGCGTGGAACAGCACGAACCGGTACAACGGACCCGCGGCGAGGTCGAAGCCCGCGTGTGCGTCGTCGGCGACCTTCACCATGTGCGCCTGCCGTTCCGGCTCACCGATCGAGCTGAGGTCGCACCGTTCCAGCACATCGCCCTGCTCCACCGGGGCGTTGTGCTGACGCCACTCCCCGTCGACGTGCTCGAAGCGCATGCGCAGCGCGTCGTGGTGCGCCACCACGGCCGCCAAGCCGCTCTCCAGCGCGGTCCGGTCGAGGTCCGGCGTCAGCTCCAGCAGCATGGACTGGGCGAAGTGGTGGGGCGCGACGGTGTGCGTGTCGAAGAACCAGCGCTGGATCGGCGTCAGCGGAACGTCGCCGACGACCGCGGCGGTGTTCACCGGTTCGGGCTCGACCTCGGTCACGAACGGCGCGAGCGCCTCGATGGTCTGGTTGCGGAACAACGACTTGGTGGTCAGGGCCAGCCCGGCCTTCCTGGCCCGCGACACCACCTGGATCACCAGGATGGAGTCACCGCCCAGCTCGAAGAAGTTGTCCCGCACCCCGACGCGGTCGGTGCCCAGCACGGCCGCCCAGATCTCGGCGAGCGCGTTCTCCACGGGCGTGCGCGGCGGTACGTGCTCGCCCTCGTCTCCGGCGGTCGGTTCCGGAGCGGGCAGCGCCGCCCGGTCGAGCTTGCCGTTGGGCGTCACCGGCAGGACGGACAGCGCGACGAAAGCGGACGGCACCATGTAGGCGGGCAGTCGTTCGGCCAGGAACGCGCGGAGCTCGGCCGTGCCCACCTCGCTGTCGGCGACGAAGTACGCGACCAGGCGAGCATGACCCTGGGCGTTGTCCGCGGCCACCACGGCGGCCTCGGCCACCCGCGGGTGGCGGAGCAGCGCGGACTCGACCTCGCCCGGCTCGACGCGGTGACCGCGGATCTTGACCTGGTCGTCGATGCGGCCCAGGTACTCGACCACCCCGTCGGCACGTCGGCGGACCAGGTCGCCGGAGCGGTACATCCGCTCCCCCGGCTCGCCGAACGGGCACGCCACGAACAGCGCCGCGGTGAGGCCCGGCCGGTTGAGGTAGCCCCGCGCGAGGCCGCCGCCCGCGATGCACAGTTCGCCGGGCACCCCGGCCGGCACCGGCCGCAGCAGGTCGTCCACCACGTAGAGCCTGTGGTTCCAGGCCGGGTGGCCGATCGGCACCGGGCCGGGGGCGAGCGGCGCGCCGGGTTCGACGCGGTGCTCCATGCAGCCCACGGTCGTCTCGGTCGGGCCGTACTCGTTGATCACGACCGCCGACGGGTTCGCCCGCCGCCACTCGTCCACCACCGCGCCCAGCAACTGCTCCCCGCCGACGACGAGGTCGCCGGTCGGTGAGAGCTGCGCCGGGACCGCCCCCAGCAAGGACAGGTGGCTCGGCGTGGCCTTGAGGAACGCCGTCTGCTCCACCGGGGCCGCGTCCTCGTCCAGGTCGCTCACCACGATGCGGCCGCCGGCCAGCAGCGGACCGAACAGCGTCGTGACGGTGAGGTCGAACGAGACCGGCGAGTGCAGGACCGCCGCGCCGCGCAGGCCCTGGTAGACCTCGGTGGCCCAGGCCAGGTAGTTGACCACTGAGCGGTGTTCGACGACGACGCCCTTGGGGCGGCCGGTCGACCCGGACGTGTAGATGACGTACGCCGGGTCGCTGGTCGTCAGCAGCGCGGTCCGGTCGTGGTCGGCGGGGTTGTCGTCGCGGCCGCCGGTGGTGCGCACGAGGTCCGGGTCGTCGAGCACCAGGACCGGCCGGGCGTCGTCGAGGACGAACGCGACCCGGTCGGCGGGCTGGTCCGGCTCGATCGGCACGTACGCGGCGCCCGCCTTGAGCACCGCCAGCACCGCCACCAGCAGGTCCGCGGAGCGCGGCAGGGAGATCGCGACGTACCGGCCGGGGCCGACGCCCCGCGCGATCAGGCTGTGCGCCAGGCGGTTGGCACGGGCGTTGAGCTCGGCGTACGTCCACACCGCACCGCCGTCCACCACCGCGGTGGCGTCCGGCGTCCGTGCCACCTGGGCCTCGACCAGGTGCGTGATGGTCGCGTCGGGCACGGGGTGAGCCGTGTCGTTCCACGCGTGCAGCACATCGCGCTGTTCCTCCTGGTCCATCAGCGGAAGGTCGGCCAGCGACCGGTCGGGGTCGGCGACCACGGCCGTCAGCAGCACGCGCAGGTGTCCGGCCATCCGCTCGACGGTCGAGGCGTCGAACAGGTCGGTGTTGTAGTTGACCGCGGCGTGCAGGGCGTCCTCGTCCTGCTGGAACTCCCACGTGAGGTCGAAGTTGGCCGCCACCACCGGCAGCGGCAGGTCCTCGACGTGCAGGCCCGGCAGGTCCGGAGCGGCGTCGGGGGTGTTCTGCAGGATGACCATCGTCTGGAACAGCGGGGTGCGGCTGGTGTCGCGGTCGGGCCGCAGCTCGTCCACCACGCGCTCGAACGGCACGTCCTGGTGGGCGAACGCGTCCAGCACGGTGCCCCGCACCTCGCCGAGGAACTCGCGGAACGTGGCGCTGCCGTCCACAGTGGACCTGAGCACGAGGGTGTTGACGAAGAACCCGACCAGGTTCTCGAGCTCCGCGCGGTCCCGGCCGGAGGCCACCGTGCCCACGGCGACGTCGTCCTGCCGCGACCAGCGGGCGAACAGCACCTGGCACGCGGCGACCAGGGCCATGAACAGGGTGCCGTCCTGCCGGCGCGCCAGGGCCCTGAGCCCGTCGCCGACTTCGGCGGGCAGGGTGAACATGTGCACCGCGCCGTGGTTGGTGCGGACCGCGGGCCTGGGCCGGTCGGTCGGCAGCTCCAGCGGGGCGACGCCGGCCAGCCTCTCCCGCCAGAAGGAGAGCTGCTCGTCGGCCAGGTGTCCGGTCAGCCGTTGCCGTTGCCACGCCGCGTAGTCCGCGTACTGGATCGGCAGATCGGGCAGCGGGTCCCCGCGGTAGAGCAGGTTCAGCTCGGTGGTCAGCACGCCGTTCGACCAGCCGTCGGTGATGATGTGGTGCGCCAGCAGGAGGAGCACGTGATCGTCCTCGGCGACGCGCAGCAGCAGCGGACGCAGCAATGGCCCGCGGGCGAGGTCGAACGGCCGGGTGCTCTCCCGCGCCAGCACGGCGGCGAGACCGTCCTCGCCGCCGAGGACGTCGAGCACCGGCACCTCGACGCGGTGGGGCGGGTGCACGACCTGCACACCGCGGCCGTCCACGCTGTCGAAGGTGGTGCGCAGCGACTCGTGCCGTGCGACCAGCGCGGTCAGCGCCGCCGTCAGGGCGTCGACGTCGAGGTGGCCGCGCAGCCGCAGGATCGACGGCGAGAGGTAGTCGGTGCTCTCCGGCTCGAACTGGTCGAGGAACCACAACCGCTGCTGCGCGAACGACAACGGCAAGGCGCTGTCGCGCGGCACCCGCGGGATGACGTCGCCGGACGCCCCCGTCCCGGCGCCGATCGCCTCGACCAGCCGGGCGACCGTGGGCGAGCTGAACAGCTCTCGCGGCGACACGGGCGCGTCGAGTTCGGCGCGCAGCCGGGACACGACGCGGATGCTGAGGATGGAGTCGCCGCCCAGCTCGAAGAAGTTGTCGTCGAGCCCGACCTCCGGCACCCCCAGCACGTCGGCCCAGATGCGGCAGACCTGCTCCTCGGCCGGGGTGCGCGGGGCGCGGTAGGCCGAGGCGCCGGCCCGCAGGTCCGGTGCGGGCAGGGCGCGGCGGTCCACCTTGCCGTTGGCGTTGAGCGGGATCGCGTCCAGTTCGACGAACGCCGACGGCACCATGTGTTCAGGCAGCCGTTCGCCCAACCAGGCTCGCAGGTCGGCTTTCCCGGCACCGGTGACGTAGGCGACGAGCCGCTGGTGGCCCTCGTCCTGCCGGGCGATCACCACGGCTTCGCGGACCTCGGGGTGCTGGGTCAGCACCGCCTCGATCTCGCCCGGTTCGATCCGGAATCCACGGATCTTCACCTGGTCGTCGGTCCGGCCCAGGTAGTCCAGGGTGCCGTCGGCCAGCCACCGCACCCGATCACCGGTGCGGTACATCCGCTCACCCGGCCCACCGAACGGATCCGCCACGAAACGATCCGCGGTCAGACCCGGCCGACCGAGGTAACCACGGGCGAGCTGCACACCGGCCAAGTGCAACTCCCCTGGCACACCGACGGGCACCGGCCGCAGGTCCTCGTCCAGCACGTAGGCGCGGGTGTTGAGCAACGGCCGTCCCACCACGACAGGGGCACCCGGTGTGATGCGGCAGGACAGGGCGTCCACTGTGGACTCGGTCGGACCGTAGAAGTTGTAGCTCGCCGTACCGGGAACATCGGCCAAGCGCCGCCACAGGTCCTCACCGATCGCCTCTCCGCCGAGCATCAGCACCTTCGGCCGGTGCTCGCCGTCGAGCAACCCCGCCTCCACGAGCTGCCGCGCGTACGACGGGGTCAGGTCCAGGAAGTCGATCCCCCGATCGACCACGTACCGCACGAGGGCGGGTGGGTCGAGGCGCAGCTCGTCGTCGAACACGTGCAACTCGTGGCCGTCGGCCATCAGCACGAAGCCTTCCAGCGACGTGTCGAACGAGAACACCGCCGACAAGCCCACCCGCAACCGGCCACCGGCCGCGGCGACGAAGTCCTCCCGGTGGTTCACCAGCAGGTTCACCAGGCTGCGGTGCTCGACCACCACGCCCTTGGGGCGCCCGGACGAGCCGGAGGTGTAGATGACGTAGGCGGCGTGGTCGCGGCGCACCGGAGCCAGGTTCCCGGCCTCCTGGTCGTCGGACGGGGGCAGCGATCCGCGCACCACGAGCGCCGGGTTCGCGTCGCGCAGCAGGAAGTCCACCCGCTCGTCGGGCAGGGACGGGTCGACCGGCAGGTACACACCACCGGCCTTCCAGATCGCCAGCAACGCCACCACGAACTCCACCGACCGCGGCAACGACAACGCCACCAACCGCTCCGGACCCACACCCGACGCCACAAAAACCCGAGCCACCCGGTTCGCCCACGCGTTCAACTCCGCGAACGTCAACGAGCGGTCCCCCACCACCAGAGCAACAGCGTCCGGAGTGGTCCGCGCCTGACTCTCGAACAACTCCACGACCGACTTCTCCGGCACCTCACCGGCCGTCGCGTTCCACTCCACCAGCACGCGGTGGCGCTCGTCGTCCGCCATCAGCGGCAACTCGGCGAGCGACCGGTCGGGGCCGGTCGCCATCTCCTCCAGCAGCGCCACGAGGTGCGCGGCGAGGCGCTCGGCGGTGCCGGTGTCGAACAGGCGCGGGTCGTAGTCCAGCTCGAGCCGCAGGCGGTCGCCGAAACCGGCGCTGAGCGCGAGCGGGAAGCTGGTCGTGTCGGCGCCCTGGACGTCGCGGACCCGGACCTCCTGCTCGGCGTCGAGCAGTTCGTCCACCGGGTAGTTCTCGAACACCACGGCGCTGTCGAACAACGACGACCCCGCCGGCACGTCGCTCCACGACCGCAACTGCGCCAGCGACACGAAGTCGAACCGCCGCGACTCGATCTGCGCGGCCTGCACCTCCCGCAGCCACGGCAGCACCGAGGCCCGCGGGTCGACCCGCACCCTGGTGGGGACGGTGTTGATGAACATGCCGACCATCGACCCGATCCCCGGCAGCTCGCCGGGGCGGCCGGACACCGTCGTGCCGAACACGACGTCGGACTCACCGCTGTAGCGGGACAGCAGCAACGCCCACGCGCCCTGCACCACGGTGTTGGCCGTCAGCCCAGCCGCGCGCGCCACCCGGTCCAGGTCGGCCGACCGGTCGGCGTCCAGTGCCACGTGGACGGACGCGCTGGACTCGGCCCGGTGCGCCTGGACCGGCGAGCGGTCCCACGGCAGCGGGGTCGGCGCCTCGACGCCGGCGAGCACCTGCCGCCAGTGCCGCTCGGCCGCCGCGGTGTCCTGGCCGGCGAGCCAGCGCAGGTAGTCGCGGAACGGCCGGCGCGGCGTCAGCTCCGGCTCCCGGCCGCGGACGAGAGCGGTGTACTGCTCGCACACCTCGGCCAGCACCTGCGCGAAGCTCCACCCGTCCAGCAGGACGTGGTGGGCGGTCCAGAAGAGCGTGACCTCGTCGTCGGTGAGCCTCGCGATGGCCAGGCGCAGCAGCGGCGGCCTGGTGAGGTCCAGTTCCCCGCCACCCACGGTGTCGTGCGCGGCCTCCTGCTCGTCGGCGCTCAGGTGGCGCCAGTCGTGGTGGGCGATCGGCACGTCGACCCGGTGGTGCACGACCTGCACCGGTGCCTCGACGCCTTCCCACACCACGCCGCCGCGCAGCACCGGTGTGCGGTCCACGACGCGGCGGCACGCCTCGGCGAGCACGTCCGGGTCGGACACCCCGGACAGCCGCAGCCGGAACCGGTTGGAGTAGGCCGTCGAGGTGTCGTCGACCAGTGTGTGGAACAGCATTCCGGTCTGCAGCGGGGTGAGCGGGTAGATGTCCTCGACCTCGTCGCCGGTCCCGGCCAGCCGGTCCACGGCGGCCTGGTCCAGCCGCGCCAACGGGAAGTCCGACGGCGTGCGGCCACCCGCACCCGGCTCCGCGCAGTGCGCGACGATCTCCGCCAGCCCGCGCACCACCGCCTCCGCGACGCCCCGCACGGTCGACTCGTCGTGCAGGTGCTCGGAGTAGAACCAGGACAGCACCAGTTCGCCGCCCTCCACGCCGCCGACGACGTCGAGCAGGAACGGGCGCGTGCCACTGGCGGCCGCGTCGGCTCCCGGGCTCTCCAGCCGGGTCCGGACCAGGCCCTCCCCGGCCGCTTCCCCGTCCCAGCGGCCGTGGTAGTTGAAGCTGACCGGCGGCAGCGCGGTCCCGGCGAGAGCGGGGGCGGCACCGAGCTGGCGCAGCGCTTCGAACCCGAAGCCCCGGCCGGGAACGGACCGCAGCTGTTCCTTCACCGACTTGAGCACCGCGCCCCAGTCCCCGGCCGGCACGGTGAGCGCCACCGGGTACTGCGTGGTGAACCAGCCGACCGTGCGTGAGATGTCGACGCCGTCGAGCACGTCTTCGCGGCCGTGGCCCTCCATCGTGACCGCGACGCGTTCTCGCCCCGTCCACGCCGACAGGGCGCGGCCGAGCGCGCTGAGCAGCACGTCGTTGACCTGCGTGCGGTAGACGTCGGGCACGTGGTGCAACAGGGCGTCGGTGCGCTCGCGGTCCAGCCGTACGGACACCACGCGCGTCGAGCCCGCGGTGTTGGGCCCGTCGCGGTCCACCGGGACCTCGCCCGCCGCGTCGAGCGCGGCGGTCCAGTGGGACAGCTCGTCGTCGAACGCGCCGGACCGCACGTGCTCCGCGAGCCGGTGGGCCCACTGGGTGAACCGGGTGCCGACCGGGGGCAGGTCGATCCGCTCCCCCGCCACGGCCTGGCGGTAGGCGGTCTCCAGGTCACCGAGCAGGATCCGCCAGGACACGCCGTCCACGACGAGGTGGTGGGCCACGAGGAACAGCCGCCTGCCGGAGAACAGCAGCGCGCGCATCACCGGACCGCGGGTGATGTCCAGCCCGGCCTGGGCGGCCGCGGCGACGGCTTCCTCGTCCTCAGTGGACAGGTGGTCGTGCCGCTCCAGCTCGACCACGTCCTCGGCGACGTCCTGGACCCAGCCGTCGGCGACGCGGGTGAAGCGGGTGCGCAGACCTTCGTGGTGCGCCACGACCGCGGCCAGGGCTCGCGCCAACGCCTCCCGGTCGACGTCCTCGGCCAGTTCCAGGTGCGCCGACATGGTGAAGTGGTGCGGGTCGCCGGGGTGGGCGTCGAGGTACCAGCGCTGGATCGGCGTGAGCGGCGCCGGTCCGGCGATCTGCGGCAGCTCGGCGGCCTCGGGGCCGCGGGTGCGGACGACGGTGGCCAGCTCGGCGATGGTCTGGTGGGTGAACACGTCCTTGGTGGCCAGCTCCAGGCCCGCCTGGCGGGCGCGGGACACGATCTGGATGCTCAGGATCGAGTCGCCGCCCAGGCCGAAGAAGTTGTCGTGCACGCCGACGCGGTCGACGCGCAGTGCCTCGGCCCAGATCCGCGCCAGTTCCCGTTCCACGGCGGTGCGCGGTGCCACGTGGTCCTGCCCCTGCCCGGCACTCGCGTCGGGGGCCGGCAGGGCTCGGCGGTCGACCTTGCCGCTGTCCGTCGTGGGCAGCTCGTCGAGCAGCACGAACAGCGACGGCACCAGGTAGTCCGGCAAGTAGTGCTTCAGCCGCGCTCGCAGGTCGTCCACGTCGGCCTCGCCGACGACGTAGCCGACGAGGCGGTGCGTTCCGGGTTCGACCTCCTGGGCCACCACCACGGCCTCCGCCACGTCGGGCAGGCCGAGCAGGGCGGCCTCGACCTCACCGGGTTCGACGCGGTAGCCGCGGATCTTGACCTGGTCGTCCGCGCGGCCCCGGTACTCCAGCACGCCGTCGGCGGTCCACCGGGCCAGGTCGCCGGTCCGGTACATCCGGCTGCCGGGCGGGCCGAACGGGTCGGCGGTGAACCGGTCCGCGGTCAGACCGGGCCGGTGCAGGTACCCGCGCGTCACCTGGTCACCCGCCAAGTGCAGCTCACCGGGCACACCGACCGGCTGGGGCCGCAGCCCCGCGTCGAGCACGTACGCGCGCAGGCCCCGGCCCGGTGTGCCGATCACCGGCCGGTCCCGGCCGGTGATCTTCGTCCACACCGAGTCCACGGTGCACTCGGTGGGGCCGTAGAGGTTGACCGCGGTGACGCCGTCGGCATCGGCCAGCGCACGCCACAGCGGTTCGCCGACCGCCTCGCCGCCGACCGCCACCAGCAGTGGCCTGCCCTGGGCGAGCAGCCCTTCCGGCAGGAGCTGCTGGAGGTAGGACGGGGTGCAGCTGAGGAAGCCGATCCGGTGCCGTGCGATGTGCTCCACCACGGCCCGCGGGTCGAGCAGCGTGGCGTTGCCGAGCAGGTGCAGCTCGTGGCCCGCGGCCAGCAGCAGCAGGCCCTCCCAGGAGGCGTCGAAGGTGTAGGCGGCGGTGGCGACGCCGCGCAGGCGCGTCCCGTCAGCGGGCAGCAGGCGGGCGTGGTGGTCGGCGACGAGCGCGGCGAGGTTGCGGTGCTCGACCACGACGCCCTTGGGGCGGCCGGTGGACCCGGACGTGTAGATCACGTACGCGGCGTGCTCCGGGCGCAGCGGTGCCGTGCGGTCGTCGTCGACCGGGTCGGTGGCAGGCCGGGCGGCCACGGCGGGGTCGTCCAGCCGCACGTGGGGCAGCTCGCCGAAGACGCGGTCGCCGGCGGCCACCACGAGCACCGGCCGGGCGTCGGCCAGCACGAAGGCGATCCGCTCGGCCGGGTGTTCCGGGTCGAGCGGCAGGTACGCGCCGCCCGCCTTGAGCACGGCCAGCACGGCGAACACCATCTCCGCCGACCGGGGCAGCGCCAGCGCCACCACCGACTCGGGCCCGACTCCCGCGGCGATGAGGTGGTGGGCGATCCGGTTGGCGTGGGCGTTGAGCTCGGCGAAGGTCCACGACCGGTCCCCGTCGACCAGCGCCGTCGCGTCGGGCGTGCGGGCGGCACTGTCCTGGAACACCTCGTGGTACGCCGGTGCCGGACCTCCGGTGCCGGTGTCGTTCCAGTCCCGCAGCACGTGCCGCAGCTCGTCGTCGGTGAGCAGCGGCAGGTCGGCCACGGCGCGGCCGGGGTCGGCGGTCGCGGCGTCGAGCAGCACGCCGACGTGCGCGACCATCCGCTCGGCCGTGGTGGCGTCGAACAGCGCGGTGTCGTAGGTGAGCACCGCCTCCAGGCGGCCGTCGACCTCCTGGAACTGGAACGACACGTCGAAGCCCGCCGCGACCGACGGCGGCGGCAGCTCCTCGACGCGCAGGCCGGGCAGGCGCGGTTCGTCGCCGGTGGTGTTCTGCAGCACGACCATCGCCTGGAACAGCGGGGTGCGGCTGGGGTCGCGCACCGGGTGCACCTCGTCCACGACCCGCTCGAACGGCACGTCCTGGTGGGCGAACGCGTCCAGCACCGTCTCCCGGACCTGGCCGAGCAGGTCCCCGAAGCCCTGCCGCGGGTCGACGTCCGAGCGCAGCACCAGCGTGTTGACGAAGAACCCGACCAGGCCCTCCAGCTCGGTGCGGTCGCGGCCGGAGACGACCGTGCCGACGGCCACGTCCCGCTGGCCGGACCACCGGGCGAAGAGCACCTGGCACGCGGCGAGCAACGCCATGAACAGCGTGCCGTCGTGGTGGCGAGCCAGCGCCTTGAGCCGGTCGGTGACCTCCGCGGGCACCTGGAAGTGCACCAGCGCGCCCTGCTTGCCGCGGGTCGCCGGCCGGGGCCGGTCGGTGGGCAGCTCCAGCGGCCGCACGCCGTCGAGCGCACGGCGCCAGTGGGCCAGGTGCTCCCGCAGCGCCTCCTCGGTCGACGCGGTCCGCTGCCACACCGCGAAGTCGGCGTACTGCACCGGCAGCTCCGGCAGCTTCGCCTCCCTGCCGCACGTCGCGGCCTCGTAGCAGGCGCCCAGCTCGCCGAGCAGCACGCCGTTGGACCAGCCGTCGGTGACGATGTGGTGCAGCACGAGGGAGAGCACGTGGTCGTCCTCGCCCAGGCGCGCCAGCAGCACTCGCATGAGCGGGCCGCGCTGGAGGTCGAACGGCGTGGTCGTCTCGCGGGTGAGGACGTGCGCCAGCTCCTCTTCGGACACGTCGAGCACCGGCACCTCGACCGGGTGCGGCGGGTGCACGACCTGCACGCCACGGCCGTCGACGGTCTCGAAGGTGGTGCGCAGCGACTCGTGCCGTGCGACCAGCGCGGTCAGCGCCGCGCCGAGGGCGTCGACGTCCAACCGGCCGCGCAGCCGCAGGATCGACGGCGTCAGGTACTCGACGCCACCGGGTTCGAACTCGTCGAGGAACCACAGCCGTTGCTGAGCGAACGACAGCGGCAGCCCGCCGTCCCGGGGCACCACCGGGATCTCGGCCAGCGCTGCCTGGGCCGACTGTGCGACCAGTGCGGCGATCCCGGCGACGGTGGGGTGGGCGAACAGGGCGCGTGGCGACATCTCCACGTCGAACGCGGCCCGCAGCCGGGAGATCACCCGGATGCTGAGGATGGAGTCGCCGCCCAGCTCGAAGAAGTTGTCGCGCACGCCGATGCCCGGCACGCCCAGCACCTCGGCCCAGATGTCAGCGACGGTACGTTCCACGTCCGTGCGCGGTGCGACGTGCTCGGCGCGAGCCTCGGTGAAGTCGGGCGCGGGCAGGGCGCGGCGGTCCACCTTGCCGTTGGCGTTGAGCGGAATCGCGTCGAGCTCGACGAACGCCGACGGCACCATGTACTCGGGCAGCCGTTCGGTCAACCAGGCTCGCAGGTCGGCCTTTCCGGCACCGGTGACGTAGGCGACGAGCCGCTGGTGGCCGTCGTCCCGGCGTGCGACCACCACGGCCTCGCGGACGTCGGGGTGCTGGGTCAGCACCGCCTCGATCTCGCCCGGTTCGATCCGGAAACCACGGATCTTCACCTGGTCATCGGTCCGGCCCAGGTAGTCCAGGGTGCCATCGGCCAGCCACCGCACCCGGTCACCGGTGCGGTACATCCGCTCACCCGGCCCGCCGAAGGGATTGGCGATGAACCGGTCAGCGGTCAGACCTGCACGACCGAGGTAGCCGCGCGCGAGCTGTGCACCGGCCAGGTACAGCTCACCCGGTACACCGACGGGCACCGGTCGCAGGTCCTCGTCCAGCACGTAAGCACGCACGTTGCGCAGCGGCCTTCCCACGACCGGCCGCCCGTCACCGGCGATCCGGCACGACAGTGCGTCCACTGTGGACTCGGTCGGGCCGTAGAAGTTGTAGCTCGCCGTGCCGGACACCTCGGCCAGCCGCCGCCACAGGTCCTCACCGATCGCCTCGCCGCCCAGCATCAGCACCTTCGGCCGGTGCTCGCCGTCGAGCAACCCCGCCTCGACGAGTTGCCGCGCGTAGGACGGGGTCAGGTCCAGGAAGTCGATCCGCCGGTCCGCGACGTAGGCCACCAGCGCGGACGGGTCGAGCCGCACCTCGTCGTCCAGCACGTGCAATTCATGGCCGTCGGCCATCAGCACGATGCCTTCCAGCGACGTGTCGAACGAGAACACCGCCGACAACGCCACCCGCAACCGGTCGCCCCGGACGAAACCCTCGCGGTGGGCCATCACCAGGTTCACCAGGCTGCGGTGCTCGACCACGACGCCCTTGGGCCGGCCGGTCGAGCCGGACGTGTAGATCACGTAGGCCGCGTCGTCCGCGGCGACCGGCTTCAAGTCCGCCGAGCCGCAGCCGTCGGCCTCTGGCAGTGCGTCCCGCACCACCAGCACCGGGTTCGCGTCGCGCAGCAGGAAGTCCACCCGCTCGTCGGGCAGGGACGGGTCGACCGGCAGGTACACACCACCGGCCTTCCAGATCGCCAGCAACGCCACCACGAACTCCACCGACCGCGGCAACGACAACGCCACCAACCGCTCCGGACCCACACCCGACGCCACAAAAACCCGAGCCACCCGGTTCGCCCACGCGTTCAACTCCGCGAAGGACAACGAGCGGTCCCCTACCACCAACGCGGTGGCCTCCGGCATCGACCGCGCCCGAGCCTCGAACAACTCCACGACCGACTTCTCCGGCACCTCACCGGCCGTCGCGTTCCACTCCACCAGCACCCGGTGGCGCTCGTCGTCCGCCATCAGCGGCAGCTCCGACACCGGTCGCGCGCAGTCGGCGGCGATGGCGTCGACGAGCAGGAGCAGGCGGTCGGCGAGGCGGCGGGCGGTGTCGGCGTCGAACAGGTGGGGGTCGTAGGCGAGGTCGAGGTGCAGCCGGTCGTCGAGTACGGCGCTGAGGGTCAGCGCGAAGTTCGTCGTGTCCCGCGCCCGCACGTCGGTCGCCCGGATGCCGCCGACCTCGGCGACGTCGTTGAGCGGGTAGTTCTCGAACACCACGGCGCTGTCGAACAACGACGACCCCGCCGGCACGTCACTCCACGACCGCAGCTCCGCCAGCGACACGAAGTCGAACCGCCGCGACTCGGTCTGCGCGGCCTGCACCTCGGCCAGCCAGGTCGCGGTGCCGGCGTCGGCGCGCACGGCGACCCTGGCCGGCACGGTGTTGATGAACAGGCCGACCATCTGCTCCACGCCCGGCAGCTCGCCGGGGCGGCCGGACACCGTCGTGCCGAACACGACGTCGGACTCGCCGCTGTAGCGGGACAGCAGCAACGCCCACGCGCCCTGCACCACGGTGTTCACCGTGAGGCCGTGGCTGCGGGCGGTGCGGCGCAACCGGTCGGTCTGCTCGCCGGTGAGGGCCACGGGGACCGCCGTGGAGGACTCGGTGGCGTGGCCGCGCGCGGGCGTGCGGTCGTAGGGCAGCGCGGTGGGCGCGGAGAAGCCCGCCAGCACCTCGCGCCAGTGCCGTTCGGCCTCCGAGCGGTCCTGTTCGTCCAGCCAGCGCAGGTAGTCGCGGAACGGTCGCCGGGTGACCACCTCCGGCGCGCGGCCGTCGGTGATCGCCCGGTACTGCTCGCAGACCTCGGTGAACACCTGCGCGAGGCTCCACCCGTCCAGCAGCACGTGGTGGAACGTCCAGACGAGCAGCACCTCCTCGTCGGACAGCCGGACCAGGTCGATCCGCATCAGCGGCGCCCGGCGCAGGTCGAGACCCTGTGCCGCCAGCGCCACCACCTCGCGCTCGCGGTCCTCTTCGGACAGTTCGCGCCAGTCGTGGAACGAACAGGGCAGGTCCACGTGGGAGCGGACGACCTGCACCGGTCGCTCGACGCCTTCCCAGACCAGCGCGCCGCGCAGCACCGGGGTGCGGTCGACGACGCGCTGCCACGCGGTGGCGAGGGCCCGTTCGTCGTCGACGCCGGTCAACCGCAGTCGCACCTGGTCGAAGTAGGCCGTGGACGACGGGTCGGCCAGGCCGTGGAACAGCATCCCCTCCTGCAACGGCGTCAGCGGGTAGATGTCCTCGACCTCGTCACCGGTCCCGGCCAGCCGGTCCACGGCGGCCTGGTCCAGCCGCGCCAACGGGAAGTCCGACGGCGTGCGGCCACCCGCACCCGGCTCCGCGCAGTGCGCCACGATCTCCGCCAGCCCGCGCACCACCGCCTCCGCCACGCCCCGCACGGTCGACTCGTCGTGCACCTGCCCGGAGTACAGCCAGGTGAGTTCGAGCCGGCCGTTCTCCACCAGGCCGACGACGTCGATCAGGTATGCGCGGGCGTTGCCCGCGGCGATGTCGCGGCCGAGCGGCGCGCACCGGGCACGGACAAGTCCGTCGTCGTTGGACGCGACGTCCCACTGGCCGTGGTAGTTGAAGCTGATCAGCGGGTGCGGGTCGTCCCGCAGGGCGGCCGCCGGGGAGTCCGGGGCGGACAGGTGGCGCAGCGCCGCGTAGCTCTGACCGCGGCGCGGCAGCGCGCGCACCTGTTCCTTGACCGACTTCAGCACACCGCCCCACTCCCCCGCGGGCACGCGCAGGGCGAGGGGGAACTGGCTGGTGAACCAGCCGACCGTGCGGGAGACGTCGAGGTCGTCGGGCACGTCCTCGCGGCCGTGGCCCTCCAGGCCGACGAGCACCCGGTCGCGGCCGGTCCACTCGGCCAGCGCCCGGCCGAGCGCGCTCAGCAGCACGTCGTTGACCTGCGTGCGGTAGACGCCCGGCACCTGGTGCAGCAGCGCGTCGGTCTCGGCGCGGCCGAGCCGCACGGTGACCGCGCGGACGTCCTCGGCCGGGTCGCCGCCCTCGTGGTCGACGGGCAGGCCGGCGGGAGCGGACGCGGCGAAACCGGTCCAGTGGTCCAGGTCGGCGTCCAGCTCGCCCGCGCGCACGCGGTCGGCCAGACGGCGGGCCCACGTGGCGAACGCGGTGGCCACCGGTTCCAGCACGACCGGTTCACCGCGCACCGCCTGGTGATAGGCGATGCCGAGGTCGTCGAGCAGCACCCGCCAGGACACACCGTCCACGACGAGGTGGTGCACCGCCAGGAACAGCCGGGAGCGGCCGTCGTCGAGGCGGAACAGCAGCGCCCGCACGAGCGGGCCCGCCTCGATGTCGAGGCTCGACTGGGCGCCGAGCGCGGCGGCCTGCGCGGCCTCCTCCTGTGCCCGCTCGCCGAGCCCGGACAGGTCGCGCACCCGCAGCACACCGGTCGGCGGCGTGGGTGCGACGTCCTGCACCCACCGGTCGCCGTCGCGGGTGAAGCGGGCGCGCAGCGCGTCGTGGTGCGCCACGACGGCGTCCACGGCGGTGGCCAGCGCCCGCTCGTCGAGGCCGGGAGCCAGCTCCACGTGGGTGGACATGGTGAAGTGGTGCGGGCTCACCGGAGCGGTGTCGAAGAACCACTCCTGGATCGGAGTCAGCGGCGCGGGCCCCGCGGCGGGGGCGTCCGGCGCGCAGTCGGTCACGGCCGTGGCGGTGGCGGCCAGTTCGGCGACCGTGGGGTGCAGGAAAACGTCCTTGGACGACAGCCGCAGACCGGCCCGGCGGGCGCGGGCGACGACCTGGATGCTGAGGATGGAGTCGCCGCCCAGCTCGAAGAAGTTGTCCTCGACCCCCACGCGGTCGACGCGCAGCACCTCGGCCCAGATGTCGGCGACGGCACGTTCCACGTCCGTGCGCGGTGCCACGTGCTCGGCGCGAGCCTCGGCGAAGTCGGGAGCGGGCAGGGCGCGGCGGTCGACCTTCCCGTTGCCACTCAACGGGAGTGCGTCGAGCGCCACGAACGCCGACGGCACCATGTAGTCGGGCAGTTCGCGGGTGAGCCACGTGCGCAGCTCGGCGTGCGCCGGCATCGTGCCCGCCGCGAGCACGAGGTAGGCGACGAGCTGCTTGCGGCCGTCGTCGGCGCGCGCGACGGTGATCGACTGGGCGATGCCGGGGTGGCGCACGAGCAGGGCGTCGATCTCACCGGTCTCGACGCGGAAGCCGCGGATCTTGACCTGGTCGTCGGTGCGGCCGATGAACTCCACCACCCCGTGCGCGCGCCAGCGGGCGACGTCACCGGTGCGGTACATGCGGGAACCGGGCGGACCGAAGGGGTCGGGCAGGAAGCGCTCGGCGGTCAGACCGGGCCGGCCGAGGTAGCCGCGGCCCACGCCCGCGCCCGCGATGAACAGCTCTCCCGGCACGCCCACGGGCACGGGCCGCAGTCCCTCGTCCAGCACGTAGACGGCCATGCCGTCCAACGGGCGGCCGATGGGGATCACGTCGGGCACGTCGTCCGTCATCGGGAACGAGGTGGCGAACGTCGTCGTCTCGGTCGGGCCGTAGCCGTCGACCACGGTCAGCCCGGGGCACGCGTCGAGCACGCCGCGCACGGCCGCGGCGGGCACCACGTCACCGCCCGTCCACACCTCGCGCAGCCCGGCGAACGCCTCCGGCGCCTCGTGGGCGACGAGCCGGAAGAGGCCCGCGGTCAACCAGACCGCGGTGACGCCGTGCGTGGCGACGGCGTGCCGGATCGCGTCGGCGTCCACGTCGCCCGGCCGCGCGACGACGACCTGGCCGCCGCGCAGCAGCGGCACCCACAGCTCGTAGGTGGAGGCGTCGAACGCCGACGGCGAGTGCAGCAGCACGCGGTCATGCGCACCGCTGGCGAAGCGGGAGTCCAGCGCCAGCGCCACCACGTCGCGGTGCCGCACGGCCACGCCCTTGGGCACACCGGTGGACCCCGAGGTGTGCATGACGTAGGCGAGCTGGTCCGGGTGCACCGCCACCACCACGGGGTCGGCGGCACCGGAGCGGTCGCCGTCGAGCAGCAAGACATGTCCGGAATGGACGGACCCGGTCGTTCTCCCACCGGCGGGATCGGTGATCACGACCGCGACCCCGGCCTCGGCGAGCACGCGCCGCACCCGCTCGGCCGGTGCGCGACCGTCGATCGGCACGTACGCGGCGCCCGCCTTGACCACGGCCAGCTCGGCGACGACCAGGTCGGTGGACCGCTCCACGAGCAGTCCCACCGGGTCCTCCGGCCGCACGCCGAGGCCGATCAGCCGATGGGCGAGGTGGTTGGCCCGCGCGTCCAGCTCGGCGTAGGTGAGGACCACGTCGCCGGAGAGGACAGCGGGCGCGTCCGGCGTCCGGCGCACCTGCTCGGCGAACAGGCCGGGGATCGTGCCCTCGGCCGGTGCCCGGCCGGCGTCGTTCCAGCCCATCAGGACCTGGTCGCGCTCGACGTCCGACAGCCACGGCAGCTCGCCCAGCGACCGGCTCGGATCGGTGGCCACGCCGCCGAGCAGCCGTACGAGGTGCTCGGCGAAACGGCCGATCGTGGCGGCGTCGAACAGGTCGGTGTTGTACTCCACCAGGCCTTCCAGGAGGCCGTCCCGCTCCTGGAACTCGATGGTCAGGTCGAAGATGGCGTCACGCCGGGACAGCCCGACCCGTTCGACGTCCAGGCCCGGCAGCCGCGGCGGGGTGCGCTCGGCGTTCTGCAGCAGCACCATCACGTCGAACAACGGGTTGCGGCTGACGTCGCGGTCCTTGCGCACGGCGTCGACCAGGTGCTCCAGCGGCACCTCGTCGTGCGCGAACGCCTCCTTGACGTTCTCCTTGACCTGGTCGAGGAACTCGGTGAAGGCGACCGTGTTGTCCACTGTGGATCTCAGCACGACGGTGTTGACGAAGAACCCGACCAGCCGTTCCAAGCCGGGCCGGCCGCGGCCGGTGGTCACGGTGCCCACGGCCACGTCGTCCTGCCCGGCGTAGCGGGCCAGCAACGCCTGGCACCCGGCCACCAGCACGGAGAACAGGATCGTGCCGCGCTCGTGGGCCAGCTCGCGCAGCGCCGCCGTGGTCGAGGCGGGGACGGTGAACGGGAGCGCCGCGCCGTTGGTGGTGCGCACCGGCGGCCGGGGCCGGTCGGTGGGCAGCTCCAGCGGGGTGGTGCCGGTCAGCCGCCGCGTCCAGTGGTCGAGCTGGCCGGCCAGCGCGTCACCGGACAGCCGTTCCCGTTGCCAGGCCGCGAAGTCGGCGTACTGGACCGGCAGGGCGGGCAGTGCCGCCTCGCGCCCCTCCACCGCCGCGCCGTACAGCTCCCCCAGCTCCTCGGTCAGCACACCCATCGACCAGCCGTCGGTGACGACGTGGTGGGCCGTGACCAGCAGGACGTGCTCGTCCTGGGCGAGCCGCACCAGCAGCACCCGCACGAGCGGGCCGCGCCGCAGGTCGAACGGGCGGGAGTACTCCTCCGTCAGCAGCTCGTCCAGCTCATCGGGGCCGGGTGAGCCGACCACGGGCACGGCGAGGTCGAACGGCGGGTGCACGACCTGCACGCCGACCCCCTCGACCTCGTCGAGCGTCGTGCGCAGCGATTCGTGGCGTGCCACCAGACCGTTCAGCGCCGTGGTCAGCGCGGTCACGTCCAGCCGCCCGGTCAGGCGCAGGGCCAGTGCGCTGTTGTAGCCGGAGCCGCCGGGCTGGAAGCTGTCGAGGAACCACAGGCGCTGCTGGGGGAACGACAACGGCAACGGGCGGGACCGGTCGGCCGGCCGGATGGCGTCGGCCTGGCCGGAACGGCCGGAGAGGCGGCGGCGCATCTGCTCCCGCAGGTGCGGGGGCAGCGCGGCGATGCGGTCCTCGATCGACGACGACATGGTGTGGTGTCTCCTCACAGGTTCGGGGTGGCGCCGTCATCGAGGGCGACTCGTTCGAGCTCGAGCAGGATCTTCTCCTCGACCAGCCGTGCCAGGTCGGCGACCGTGCGGGCGGTGAGGACGTCGTGCGGGGTCAGCGGCACGTCGAAGGCGGCGCGGCAGCGGGACGTGACGAGCAGGCTGCGCATGGAGTCGCCGCCGAGGGCGGTGAAGTCGTCCTCGGCGCCGACGCGGTCCACGCCCAGCACCTCCTCCCAGATCCCGGCCATCACCTGTTCGGTGTCGGTCCTGGGCGCCACGTACCGCGCGGCGGGCACCGGGGTGGAGGGTGCGGGCAGCGCGGCCCGGTCGACCTTCCCGTTGGCGCTCAACGGCAGCGCGTCGAGCATTACGAACGCCGAGGGCACCATGTAGTCGGGCAGGGTCCGTCCCGTGAACGCCGCCAGGTCCGCCGGGTCCGGCTCCCGGCCGGGCCCGGCGGGCACCAGGTAGGCCACGAGCTGCTTGCCGCCGAGCGCGTCCTCGCGGACCACCACGACCAGCCCGCCCACGTCGGGGTGGCGGCCCAGGACCGCTTCGACCTCGCCGAGCTCGATGCGGAACCCGCGCAGCTTCACCTGGTCGTCGGCGCGGCCGGCGAACTCCAGCACGCCGTCCGGCAGCCACCGCACGACGTCGCCGGTGCGGTACATCCGCTCCCCCGGCACGCCGAACGGGCAGGCGACGAACCGGGACGCGGTCAGGCCGGGCCGGTCGAGGTAGCCGCGGGCCAGGCCGGCACCCGCGAGGTACAGCTCGCCCGGCACTCCCACCGGCACCGGTCGCAGCCGGTCGTCCAGCACGTAGGCGGACATGCCGTCCAGCGGGGTGCCGATGGGCACTGTGTCGGGCACGTGCTCGGTCATCCGGTGCGCCGTCGCGAAGGTCGTGGTCTCGGTCGGCCCGTACCCGTCGACCACCACCAAGCCGGGACAGGCCGCCATCACCTGGCGGACCGCCGGCGCGGGCACGACGTCGCCGCCGGTCCACACCTCCGCCACGCCCGCCAGGCAGCCGGGCGAGTCCTGGGCCAGCACCCGGAACAGGCCCGCCGTCAGCCACAACGCCGTCACGCCGTGGGCGGTGATCAGGTCGCGCAGCGCCGCCGCGTCGAGGTCCTCCGGCGGTGCGACGACCACTCGCCCACCGCGCAGCAACGGCACCCACAGCTCGTAGGTGGACGCGTCGAACGCCAACGGGGAGTGCATGAGCACCGTGCGGTGGGCCGGGCCGTCGAACCGCGGGTCCAGCGCCAGCGCGACCACGTCCCGGTGCCGCACGGCCACGCCCTTCGGCGTGCCGGTGGAGCCGGAGGTGAACTCCACGTAGGCGAGGCCGTCCGGGTGCGCGGCCACCCTGGGCCGGTCGGCCGACTCCTCACCGTCGGGGACCAGGACGTGCCCGTCGAACGGGACGACGTCGGCGTCGGTGATCAGCACCCGGCTCCCGGCCTGTTCCAGCACCAGCCGTTGGCGTTCCTCCGGCGCCCTGCTGTCCAGCGGCAGGTACGCGGCGCCCGCCTTGAGCACGGCGAGCACCGCGACCACCACGTCGGCGGATCGGCGCAGCAGCAAGCCGACGCGTTCCTCCTGTCGCACGCCGAGCGAGATCAGCCGCTGCGCCAACCGGTTCGCGCGGGCGTCCAGTTCGGCGTAGCTGAGCGACGTGCCACCGGCGACCACGGCCGTCGCGCCGGGAGTGAGGTCCGCCTGAGCGGCGAACAGCTCGGCGACGGTCGTGTCCGGGCCACCGGTCTCGACGCGCTCCGGCAGGACGAGCCGCCGCTCGGCGTCACCGAGGACGTCGACCTCGCCCACCGCCCTGCCGGGGTCGGCGGTCAGGCCGAGCAGCGCCGCGGCCAGGTGGCCGGCGACGCGCTCGACCGTGGCGAGGTCGAACAGCGCCGGGTCGTAGCTCAGCCGGAACTCCAGGTCCGCGCCGGGGCGGACGCCCAGGCTGAGCGGGTAGTTGGTCGTCTCCACGGCGTCCAGGTCCCGCACGGTGACGCCGTGGGTCGCGGCCTCGTCGATCGGGTAGTTCTCGAAGACCAGGATGCTCGTGAACAGCTCCGTGCCGGTCCACGCCTGCAGGTCCGCGAGCGACACGTGCTCGAACCGCCTGGCCTCGGCCTGGTCGGCCTGCAACCGCCGCAGCCACGCCGCGACCGGCTCGTCGTCCACGACCGACGTCCGCACGGGCAAGGTGTTGATGAACATGCCGGTGATGGCGTCGGCGCCGGACAGGCCGGCCGGGCGGCCGGACACGGTGGAGCCGAAGCACACGTCGGTCTGCCCGCTGTAGCGCGACAGCAGCAACGCCCACGCGCCCTGCACGACGGCGTTGAGCGTCAACCCGTTGCGCTGCGCGAAGTCGCGCAGTTCGTCGCCGGGCAGCGTCATCGTGGTCCACGCGGCCGAGCGGGTGGCGTGGCCCGGTTCGGCCAGCCGGTCGAGCGGCAGCGGTGTGGGAGCGTCGAGCCCGCCCAGCACCTGGCGCCAGTGGGTTTCCGCCGCCTTCAGGTCCTGAGTGGACAGCCAGCGCAGGTAGTCGCCGAACGGGCGGCGGGCCGGGAGCTCGGGTTCCTGCCCGGCGGTGAAGGCCGCGTAGCAGGCCAGCACGTCGCCGAGCACCTGGAACGTGCTCCACCCGTCGAGCAGCACGTGGTGGAACGTCCACCCGACCCGGACGGCCGTGCCGGACTCGCGCGTCAGCACCAGCCGCATCAGCGGCGCGGTGCCGAGGTCCAGCTCCTCGTCGTCCGGCGTGGCGGAGATGGGCAGGTCGACCTCGCGGCACACCACCTGCACCGGCCGGTCGACGCCCTCCCACACGACGCGGCTGCGCAGGACCGGGGTCCGCGCGACCACCTCCCGCCACGCGCGGGCCAGCGCCTCGACGTCGGTGACACCGTCCAGCACGAACGAGATCCGCTCGGTGTAGAGGCCCTCGTGGCCGTGGGACAGGCTGTGGAAGACCATGCCCGCCTGCATCGGCGTGAGCGGGTAGATGTCCTCGACGTCGCGGCCGTCCCCGGCGATCCGGTCCACCGCGGCCTGGTCCAGGCCCGCCAGCGGGAAGTCCGACGGTGTGCGGCCACCCGCGCCGGGCTGGGCGCAGTGCGCCACGATCTCCCGCAGCGCCACCGCCATCGCCTCGGCCAGGGCCCGCACGGTCGACTCGTCGTGCACCTCGTCGCTGTAGTACCAGGTGAGCCGGAGCCGCTTGTCCTCGACGGCGCCGACGACGTCGAGCAGGTGGTGCCGCGGTGTGTCGGGTGCGGCATCGGCGGTCAGGCCACCGACCGTGCGGAACGCCGTGCCGCCCGCCGCGCCGTCGAACTGCCCGAGGTAGTTGAACGCGACCGAGGGTTGCACGCCGCCGTACCGGGCACCGTGGCCGATGCCGCGCCGGGGCACCGCGCGCAGCCGCTCCTTGGTCGCCTTCAGCACCTCGCCCCAGTGCCCCGCCGGCACGTCGAGCGCCACCGGGAACACCGAGGTGAACCAGCCGACCGTGCGGGACAGGTCGACGCCGTCGAGGAAGTCGCCGTCCCGGCCGTGGCCCTCGAGGTCCACCAGGACCCGGTCCCGGCCCGTCCACCCGGACAGCACCCGTCCCAGCGCACTGAGCAGCACGTCGTTGACCTGCGTGCGGTACACGGCGGGCACGTCCTGCAGCAGTGCCCGCGTCACGTCGGCGTCCAGCTCGGCGGTGACACCGCGCGCGGAACCGGTGGTGCCGGTGCCGTGGCGGTCCACGGGTACGCCGGGGTCGCCGGTGACACCCGCCCAGTGGTCGGCCTCGTCGTCGAACCCGCCGCCCGCGGTGTACTCGGCCAGCCGGTGCGCCCAGTCGCGGAACGACGTGGTCTTCGCCCTGAGCACGACCTGTTCGCCGCGCACGGCTTGCAGGTAGGCGGTCTCCAGGTCCTCCAGCAGGACCCGCCAGGACACGCCGTCGACGACCAGGTGGTGCGCGGTGAACCGGACCTCGCGAGACGTGAGCGGTGTCGCCCGCAGCAACGGCCCGCGGCTCAGGTCGAACCCGCCGTCCACTTCGGACAGCACGTCGACGGGTTCGACCGGCGGGTTGTGCTGCCGCCAGCCGGAGCCGGTGCGGTCGAACCGCATCCGCAGCGCGTCGTGGTGCTCCACCAGGCCCGCCAACGCCGTCCGCAACGCCACGAGGTCGACGTCGTCAGCGAACTCGACCCGGACGGACTGGTCGAAGTGCTCGGGGTGCGGCGGTTCCGCGTCGAGGAACCAGCGCTGGATCGGTGTCAGCGGGACCTCGCCGACGACCGGCCCCTGCGGCACGCCCTCCTGCGCGGCGACCGCGGGCACGGCCGCGGCGAGCGCGGCGACCGTCGGGCTGCGGAACAGGTCGCGCGGCGCCAGGCCGTACCCGGCCTGGCGGGCCCGCGACACGACCTGGATGCTGATGATCGAGTCGCCGCCCAGCTCGAAGAAGTCGTCCTCGACTCCGACCCGGTCGAGCCCCAGCACCTGCGCCCAGATGTCCGCGAGCACGCGTTCGGTCTCCGTGCGCGGCTCGACGTGCCGTGCGCCGGTCGTCTCCCACTCCGGCGCGGGCAGCGCCTTGCGGTCGAGCTTCCCGTTGCCGGTCAACGGGAGCCGGTCCAGGTGCACGAACGCCGAGGGCACCATGTGGTCGGGCAGGGTCCGCGCCAGGAACCCGCGCAGGTCGACGCCGTGACCGCCGACGACGTAGCCGACGATGACCTTGCGCCCGGCGTGCTCGCGGACGTCGGCCACCGCCGCGGTCACGTCGGGATGTGCTTCGAGCGCGGCCTCGACCTCCCCGAGCTCGATGCGGAAGCCGCGGATCTTGACCTGGTGGTCGGCGCGGCCGAGGTAGTCGAGCCTGCCGTCCTTCCAGCGGGCCAGGTCGCCGGTGCGGTACATGCGCGATCCGGGTTCGCCGAACGGGTCGGCGACGAACCGGGACGCGGTCAGGCCCGGCCGGTTGAGGTAGCCGCGCGCCAGTCCCGCTCCGGCGACGTGCATCTCGCCGACGACACCGGGCGGCACGGGCCGCAGGTCCTCGTCGAGGACGTACACGCGCAGGTCCGGGATGGGTTCGCCGACGGTGCCGTCGGCGGGCGTCCACGTGACGTGCACGGTGGTCTCGGTGATGCCGTACATGTTGATCAGCTCGCCGGGACCGTTCCAGGCCGCCAGCTTGCGCACGTCCAGCGCCTCACCACCGAAGATCACGTACCGGAGGCACAGGCCCGCCGGCTGCTCGGCGATGAGCTGGTAGAACGCCGACGGCGTCTGGTTGAGCACCGTGACCCGCTCCCGCGCCAGCAGCGCGGCGAACTCGCCCGGCGAGCGCGACACCTCGTGGGGCACGACCACGAGCCGTCCGCCGTGCAGCAGCGGGCCCCACAGCTCCCACACGGAGAAGTCGAAGGCGTAGCTGTGGAACAGCGTCCACACGTCATCGGCGCCGAACCCGAACCAGGCGTCGGTGGCGGAGAACAGCCGGGCCACGTTGGCGTGCGGCACGACGACGCCCTTGGGCTTGCCCGTGGAGCCGGAGGTGTAGATGACGTAGGCGGGGTTCTCCGGCCGCAGTGCGACATCCGGTTCCGCACAGGGCCGACCGGTCAGGTCGGGCAGCTCCGTCAGCACGGCCACCGGCCGGGTGTCGGAGACCATGCCCGCGATCCGGTCCTCGGGGTACGACGGGTCGATCGGCAGGTAGGCCGCGCCGGACTTGAGCACGCCCAGCACCGCCACGACCAAGTCCGTGGAGCGGGGCAGCCGCAGGGCGACGTACCGCTCGGGTCCCGCGCCGCGCTCGATCAACAGGTGCGCCAACCGGTTGGCGCGGGCGTCCAGCTCGGCGTAGGTCAGGTGCTCGCCCTCGCAGGTGACCGCGACGGCCCCGGGCGTGCGGGCGGCCTGCTCGGCGAACAGCCGCGGCAGCGTCGCGACCGGGAAGTCCCGGCCGGAGGGGTTCCACTCCACGAGCACCTGCTCGCGTTCGGCGTCGTCGAGCAGCCGCAGCTCGCCCAGCGGCCGGGCCGGCTCGGCGAGCACGTCGTCCAGGAGCATCCGCAGGTGCCGGCCGATCCGGTCCACTGTGGACTCGTCGAACAGGGCCGGGTCGTGGTCGAGCTCGATGACGAGGCGCGCGCCGGGTGACACCACGACGGTGAGCGCGTAGTTGGTGGGCTCGTGCGCGTGCACGTCGTGCAGCCGCAAGCCGTGCGCGGCCATCGCGTCCTCGTCGAACGGGTAGTTCTCGAACACCAGGATGCTGTCGAAGAGGTTCGCGCCACCGGGCAGCGCGCTCCACCCGCGCAGCCGCGTCAGGGGCACGTGCTCGAAGCGCCGTGCCTCGGCCTGGTCGGTCTGCAGTTCCCGCAGCCACGACAACTGGTCACGACCGCGGTCGACGGCGACGCGGGTGGGCACGGTGTTGATGAACATGCCCACCGTCGACTCGACGCCCGGCAGGTCCGCGGGCCGGCCGGACACGGTGGTGCCGAACACGACGTCGGACGTGCCCGCGTAGCGGGCCAGCAGGACCGCCCACGCGCCCTGCACCACGGTGTTCACCGTCAGACCGTGGCGCTGGGCCGCTTCGCGCAGCCGCTCGGTGGCGGCGGCGGACAGTTCGAAGCGGACGGTGCCTCCGGACTGCGCCCGGTGCGCGTCGACCGGACGGCGGTCGAAGGGCAGCGGGGTGGTCTCGGCGAAGCCGTCGAGCACCCGCCGCCAGTACCGCTCGGCCTCCGTGCCGTCCTGCCGCTCCAGCCAGTGCAGGTACTCGCGGAACGGAGGCCGGGCCGCGGTGGGCCCGGCCGCGCCGCGGGTGATGGCGGCGTGGTGCTCGCAGACCTCGGTGAACAGCTGGGCCGCGCTCCACCCGTCCAGCAGCACGTGGTGGAACGTCCAGAGCACCAGCACCTCGTCGTCCGAGAGCCGGGCGAGCGACACGCGCATCAGCGGTGCGGTGGCCAAGTCCAGTCCGGCGGCGCGGTCGCTGTCCAGCAGCGCGCGCAACTGCTCGTCCTGACCCTGCTCGTCGAGGCCGCTCCAGTCGAGGTGGGTGATCGGGAGCGGGACGCGGGGGCGCACCACCTGCAGCGGTTCCGCCAGCCCGTCCCACACCACCTCGCTGCGCAGCACGGCGTTGCGGTCCACGACCCGCTGCCAGGCCTCACCCAGCGCACGCGGATCGGTCACGCCGGAGAGCCGGAAGCGGACCTGGTTGAAGTAGGCGCCGGAGGTCGCGCCGTCGACCAGGCCGTGGAAGACCATGCCGGCCTGCATCGGCGTCAGCGGGTAGACGTCCTCCACGTCCCGGCCGTCACCGGCCAGCCGGTCGACCGCGGCCTGGTCCAAGCCCGCCAGCGGGAAGTCCGACGGCGTCCGGCCACCGGCACCGGGCTGGGCGCAGTGCACCACGATCTCCCGCAACGCCGTGGCCATCGCCTCGGCCAGGCCTCGCACGGTCTTCTCGTCGTGCACCTGATCGCTGAAGTACCAGGTGAGGTCGAGGCAGCCGTGCTCGACCGCGCCGACGACGTCGAGCAGGTGCGGGCGCGGCGCGTCGGGCGCGCTGTCGAGTTCCAGGCTCCCGCGCACGGCGTGCAGCACGCCTCCCTCCACGGCCGACCAGTCGAGCCGGCCGAGGTAGTTGAGGCTGATCCGCGGGCCGCCGGTGCCGGGCTCGTACAGGGCGCCGTGGCCGATTCCCTTGCGGGGCACGGAACGCAGTTGTTCCTTGACCGACTTGAGGACCGTGCCCCAATGGCCGTCTGTCCAGTCGCCCTCCGGCACGTCCGGCGCGACGGGGAAGATCGAGGTGAACCACCCGACCGTGCGGGAGAGGTCGACACCGTCGAGCACGTCCTCACGGCCGTGGCCCTCCAGGTCCACCGGCACCCGCCGGCGGCCGGTCCAGCCGGCCAGCACCCGGCCGAGCGCGCTGAGCAGCACGTCGTTGACCTGCGTGCGGTAGGCGCCGGGCACGTCCTGCAGCAGTGCCCTGGTGGTCTCCTGGTCGAGCCGGACCGACACGGCCCTGGTGGACCCGGCCGTGTTGGGACCGTCGCGGTCGACCGGCAGGGACGGGTCCACCTCGGCGATCGCGGCCCAGTGGTCGCGTTCGTCGTCGAACCCGCCGTCGGCGGTGTGCCGGACGAGCAGGTGCGCCCAGTCCTTGAACGAGGTCGTCTTGGCGGCCAAGCGCACCGGCTCACCGCGCACGGCCTGGTCGTAGGCCGTGACGAGGTCCTCCAGCAACACGCGCCACGACACGCCGTCCACGACGAGGTGGTGGACGGTCAGGCGGAGCACCGGGCGCTCCCCGGCGGGGCGCTGCAGCTCGGCGTGCAGCAGCGGACCGGTCGCGAGGTCGAACCCCGTGGTGTGCCCGGTGGTCAGCAGCTCGGCCCGCTCGACCGGCGCGTTGTGCTGCCGCCACCCGGAGTGCGTGCGCTCGAACCGCATCCGCAGCGCGTCGTGGTGCTCCACCAGCGCCGCCAACGCCCGGCGCAGGGCATCGGTGTCCACGTCGTGCGCCAGCTCGGCGGCCAGCGCCTGGTTGAAGTGGTCGGGGTGGTCGGGGTTCGTCGCGAACAACCACCGTTGCACCGGGGTGAGCGGCACGTCGCCCACCACCCGGCCCTGGTCCGCCTCGGTGGGCCCGGCGACGGCCGCGGCGGCCGCGAGAGCCGCCACGGTGGGGTGCCGGAACAGGTCGCCGGGGGTGAGGGCGAGCCCGGCCTGCCGGGCACGCGACACCACCTGGATGCTGAGGATGGAGTCACCGCCCAGCTCGAAGAAGTTGTCACCGGCACCCACCCGGTCGACGCCGAGCAGCTCCGCCCAGATCCCCGCCAGGACGGCCTCCGGTCCGTCGGCGGGCGCGACGTGGGTGGCGGTGGCGGCGGCCCACACCGGGTCGGGCAGGGCGCGCCGGTCGACCTTGCCGCTCGCGTTGAGCGGCAGCGCGTCCAGGACGACGAACGCGGAGGGCACGAGGTAGTCCGGCAGCCCCCGGCCGAGGAACTCCCGCAGCTCCGCCACGTCGGGTGCGCTGTCCACAGTGGTCAGATAGGTGACCAGCCGCTTGCGCCCGGTGTCGTCGGTGCGCACGACCGTCACCGACCCGGCGACGGCGGGGTGCCCGGACAGGGCCGTGTCGACCTCGCCCGGCTCGACGCGGAAGCCGCGGATCTTGACCTGGTCGTCGGTGCGGCCGACGAACTCCACCGTGCCGTCGGCCCGCCACCGCACCAGGTCGCCGGTGCGGTACATCCGCTCCCCCGGCGCCCCGAACGGGTCGGCCACGAACCGCGCCGCGGTCAGCCCAGGCCGGCCCGCGTAACCGCGCGCCAAGCCGGAGCCCGCGATGAACAGCTCGCCGGGAACGCCGATCGGTGCGGGCGACAGGGTGTCGTCGAGCACGCGCAGGCGCATGCCGTCCAGCGGGCGGCCGATGGGCACCACGTCCCCGACGGCGTCGGCGTCAAGCATGCGGTGCGCGGTGGCGAAGGTGGTGGTCTCGGTGGGGCCGTAGCCGTTGACCACGGCGATGCCGGGGCAGGCGCGCAGCACCCGCCGGACCGCGGGCGCGGGCACGACGTCGCCGCCGGTCCACACCTCGCGCAGCCCGGTCAGGCAGTCCGGGTCGTCCTGCGCGATGACCCGGAACAGGCCGGCGGTCAGCCACAGCCCGGTGAGGCCGTGCCCGGTGACCAGCTCGCGGATCCGGTCCGCGTCGAGATCCCCTGCCGGGGCGACCACGACGGTGCCACCGCTCAGCAGCGGCACCCACAGCTCGTAGGTGGTGGCGTCGAACGCGGGCGCGGAGTGCAGCAGGACCCGGTCGTGCGCGCCGCCGTCGAACCGCCGGTCGCGCACGAGGTCGGTGACGTCGCGGTGCCGCACGGCGACGCCCTTGGGCACGCCGGTGGACCCCGAGGTGTGCATGACGTAGGCGAGCTGGTCCGGGTGCACGACCACGTCCGGTGCCGACGCCGACTCCCCCGTCAGGTCCTCGGCGTCCAGCACGACAACGCGTCCTTTGTGGACCTCCTGTGCGGTGGCGAACCAGGTGCGGTCGGTGAGGACGATGCCGGCGCCGCTCCCCGCCAGCAGCACGGCCAGCCGCTCGGCGGGCGCCCTGGTGTCGAGCGGGACGTACGCCCCACCGGCCTTGACCACCGCCAGCTCGGCGGTCACGAGCTCGGCCGAGCGGCTCAGCAGCAGGGCCACGGGCTCCTCCGCGCGCAGCCCGTGCCGCAGCAGGTGGTGGGCCAGGCGGTTGGCGCGGGCGTCCAGCTCGGCGCAGGTCAGCGACGTGCCGCCGGCGACGACGGCCTCGGCGTCGGGTGCGCGGAGGACCTGTTCGGCGAAGAGGCCGGTGATCGTGGCCGGGGACCGTTCGCACGCGGTGTCGTTGAACGCTCGCAGCACCTGCTCGCGTTCCCGCGCTCCGAGCAGCGGGAGCTCGCCCAGGGGACGGCCGGGATCGGCGGCGACGGCCTCCAGCAGGACCCTCAGGTGGCCGGCCATCCGCTCGATCGTCGCGGCGTCCCACAGGTCGGTGTTGTACTCGAAGGAGACGTCCAGCGCGCCGTCGCGGGGCCAGAACTCCACCAGCAGCTCGAACCGCGCCCGCGGCCGCGGCAGGTGGTGCTCGGTGACGCTCAGCGCGTCGACCGCCCTGGGCCGCACCATCTCCTGCTGCAGCACGACGAGTGCCTGCACGAGCGGCGTGCGGCTCGGATCGCGGTCCGGCCGCAGCTCGTCGACGAGCCGGTCGAACGGGACCTCGTCGTGGGCGAACGCGTCGAGCGCGGTGTCCCGGACGTCGGCGAGGAACCGCTCGAACGGCACGGCCGGGTCCACTGTGGACCGCAGCACGAGGGTGTTGACGAAGAACCCGACGAGGTCGTCGAGCTCCGGCCGGCCGCGTCCCGCGGACGCGGTGCCCACGGCCACGTCACGCCGGCCGGTGTAGCGGGCGAGCAACAGCTGCACCGCGGCCGCCAGCGTGGTGAACAGCGTGGTGCCGCCGTTCCGGCCGACCTCGGCCAAGCGCCGCACCAGCGGGTCCGGCAGGGCTTCGCGGTGCACGGCACCCGCCGTGGTGCGCTGGGCGGGCCGGGGCCGGTCGGTGGGCAGGTCGAGGGGTTCGAGGTCGGCGAGGACGCGGCGCCAGTGGTCCACGTCCCGCGCCACGACGGGGTCTTCGAGGCGGCGACGCTGCCACGCCGCGAAGTCGGCGTAGCGGACCGGTAACGGCTTGAGGTCGGCTGTCGTTCTTCGGACGGCGGACCGGTACAGCTCGAGCAGGTCGTCGACCTGGACGCGGACCGACCAGCCGTCGGTGGCGATGTGGTGCTGGTCGAGCAGCAGCACGTGGTCGTCGTCGGCCAGCCTGGCGAGCACGGCGCGGGCCAGTGGCCCGGCACCCAGGTCGAACGGCGTCGTCAGCTCCTCCACGCACAGCCGGTCGAGCGCGTCGTCCCGCTCGGCGGGCGCGACAGCGGAGAGGTCCTCCACGCGCAGCGGCACCGGCACGTGTGCCCGCACGACCTGGACGCCGTCGCCGTCGACCTCCTCGAAAGTCGTCCGCATGACCTCGTGCCGCTCGACCAGCCCGTCCAGCGCGGTCCGCAGGGCGTCGACGTCGAGCGGGCCGCGCAACCGCAGGCCGACCCCGGTGTTGTAGTCGGTGGCCGTGGGGTCGAGCCGGTGCTGCAGCCACAACCGGTGCTGCGCCGGGGAGAGCGGCAGCGCGCTGTCGCTCGGCACGGGCGTGATCCGGTCGCCTGCCGCGATGGGCAGGCGGTCGGCGAGCAGGCCGGCGAGTCCGGCCACGGTCCGCGCGTCCATCAGGTCCCTGGTGGACAACGGCACGTCCAGCGCCGCGCGCAGCCGCGACGCCACCCGGAGGGCCTGGATCGAGTCCCCGCCCAGGGACAGGAAGTCGTCCTGCGCGCCGACCCGGTCGGCGGCCACTCCGAGCACCTCGGCCCACGCCCGCGCGATGGCGCGCTCGGCAGGGGTGCGCGGCGCGACGTGCCCCGCGCGCCGTTCCGGGCCCCACTCGGGCTCCGGCAGCGCCTTGCGGTCGAGCTTCCCGTTCGAGTTGAGCGGAAGGCGGTCCAGCGTCGTGAACGCCGACGGCACCATGTAGTCGGGCAGCGAACGCAGGACGACGGCGCGCAGGTCGTCGGCGGAGGGCGCGGTGGCACCGGCCGCGACGACGTGGGCGACCAGGCGCTTGGCCCCGCTCGGGTCCACCTGCGCCACCACCGCGGCCTGCGCGACACCGGGGTGCCCCGCCAGCACGGCCTCGACCTCGGCGGTCTCGACGCGGAAACCGCGGATCTTGACCTGGTCGTCGACGCGGCCGACGAAGTCGACGGTGCCCTCCGGCGTCCAGCGGACCAGGTCGCCGGTGCGGTACATGCGCTCGCCCGGCGCGCCGAACGGGTCGGCCAGGAAGCGGTCGGCGGTCAGACCGGGCCGGTTGAGGTAGCCGCGGGCGAGGCCGGCGCCCGCGATGAACAGCTCACCGGTCTCACCGTCGGAGACCAGGTTCAGGTCGTCATCCAGCACGTGCAGCCGCATGCCGTCCAGTGCCCGGCCGATGGGCAGCACGTCGGGCACCGCGTCGAGGCCGGGCAGGGGGTGGCAGGTGGCGTACGTGGTGGTCTCGGTGGGGCCGTAGACGTCCACCACGGTGGTGCCGGGGCAGGCCTCCAGCACGCGCCGCACCGCCGCGGCGGGCACCACGTCACCGCCGGTCCACACCTCCCGCAGTCCCGCCAGGCAGGCCGGGTCGTCCTGCGCCAGCACGCGGAACAGGCCCGAGGTCAGGAAGAGCCCGGTCACGCCGTGCTCGCCGATCGCCTTCCGCAGCACCGGCCCGTCCACGTCACCGGGAGGAGCGACCACGACGCTGCCGCCGTTGAGCAGCGGCACCCACATCTCGTAGGTCGACGCGTCGAACGCCACCGGTGAATGCACCAGCACGCGGTCGTGCGCGCCGCCCGCGAACCGCGTGTCGCGGGCGAGGTCGACCACGTCGCGGTGCCGCGTCGCCACACCCTTCGGCACCCCCGTGGACCCCGAGGTGAAGACGACGTACGCCAGGTTGTCCGGGTGCACCACCGCGGCGCGCACGGTCGCCGCGTCCCTTGCGCGCTCGTCGTCCATGGCAAGGATGTGTCCGCTGTGCACGCGTTCCGCGACGACCCTCCACGTGTCGTCGGTCAACAGCACCGACACCCCGGCTTCGACCAGGACGGTGGCCATCCGCTCGTCAGGCGCACGAGCATCGAGCGGTACGTAGGCGCCACCTGCCTTGAGCACCGCCAGCAGGCCGACCACGAGGCCGGCCGAACGCTCCACCAGGACACCGACCGGCTGTTCCGGCCGGACACCCAGCTCCAGCAGGCGCGCTGCGAGCCGATCCGAGCGCGCGTCCAGTTCCGCGTAGGTGTGCTCGCCGTCGACTGCGAGCACGGCCACAGCGGAAGGGGTGCGCCGGACCTGTTCAGCGAACAGGCCGACCACGGTGTCGTGCTGCTCGGAGCAGAACTGACCGCCGACCGGCGCGGCGGCGGGCACGGTGTCGGGGAGCGTCATCGCCGTCCAAACCTCTTTCGGGCGCGCTGAAGCGCCGCGGGTGCAGGGGAAGAAGAAGGGTGTGCGGAGTTGCGCCGGAACGTCAGGCCACGTCGCGCTCGCGGTGTCGCCGGCCCGCGACCCGGCCGCCGATCTGGATCCGGTCGATCCGGCCGCTGCGGGGATCCCGCAGGAAGCGGCCGGGATGGCCGGTCGCGCCGTTGGCCAGGTCCGTCACCGAGAAGACGAACCCGTCGTGCACCGCGAGCCGCGCGGCCGGTTCGTCGTCGACGACCAGCTGCAGCTCATCACCTTCGACCACCACGGAGAAAGCGGTGTCGCCGTTGACGTACGTGCCGGTGCACTCGCGCGGGATCGACGTGCGCGGCCGGGTGTTGATCGTCGCGGCGCTGTCCGCGAGGTCGATGCCCGCCGCGCGCAGCTCGGGCAGCAGGTCGCGCCACAGGTTGGCGCCGGTGGCGGAGTTGGTCGTGAGGGCGACGATCGTGCCGGAATCGGGGTTCAGCCGCAGGTGGCACGAGGTGCCGTCGGCGGTGCCGTCGTGGCCGAGCCAGCCGTTGCCGCTGCCGCGGAAGAGCGCGAGGCCCAGGCCCCAGCCGTCGGCGAGACCGAACGGGTCCGCGCCGGGCACGGCGCGGCGCATCTCGGCGAGGTGATCGGCGCTCACCAGGCCGGGATCGATGCCGCCGTGCCGGGGAGCGAGGTGCATCCGCGCGAGCTCGACCAGGTCGGCGGCGCTCGCGGCGAGACCGCCCGCGGGCGCCTCGACGGGCGTCAGCTCCTGCTCGACGGGCCGCACCAGGCGCAGGGCGTGGTTGACGGTGTGGCCGCTCGCGGTGGGAAGGTCAGCGCGTTCCGGATCCGTGATGAAGCCGAGGTCGAGGCCGAGCGGCTTGAGCAGGATCGTGCGCACCGCCTCCGGGAAGGTCATGCCGGTCACCACCTCGACCAGGCGGCCGATGACGGCGTATCCGGTGTTGGAGTAGGAGAAGCCCGCGCCCGGCGGCTGCACGACATCCTGCACGGACGCGACCAGCGCCACCCGGCCGTCCGCCGGCGGGGCGACGTCCGAAGGCAGCCCACCGGTGTGGCTGAGCAGGTGGCGGGCGGTGAGCACATCGGCGTTGTCGCCCAGCGTCTGCCGCAGCTCCGGCAGGTACTCCACCACCGGCTCGTCCAAGTCGACGTCGCCATCGGACACCAGGACCATCAGCAGGGTCGCCGTGAAGGTCTTGGTGATGGAGCCGATGGGCACCTTGCTGTCACGCCCCATCGCACGGCCCGTGCCGTGCCGCTCCTCGCCCCACTCGAACGCCCGGGCCTCACCGTCGCACCAGACGACGAGCTGCGCACCCGGCACCTCGTTGTGGCGGGCCGATCGCCCCAGCACCTCGCGTAAGTGGTCCACCATTTCCTCTCCACCGAACGTTTCAAATTTTCTGAATGATGTCCCGGCTGTGACGCCGGACACGTGCGACTGCATTCGAGCGCACTCCCGGCGGACTGCCGATTAGCAGCGCGCCCGGTTCCCCGGTTTCGAAACGGGTCGGCGGTTCCTCGCCCACCGGTCCCCATTCCACGCCGTCAAGAATTCCATCGGCCACCCATGCACATGACCGTCCCGCGAACGGAATTGGATCGACCTCGCCACGCACAGGAGAAGTAATCCCGGCAACACGGGTGGTGAACTCGTCGGAAATCAATGGCGACCAGACGGTACAACGTGCAATTCACCCGATTGCCGGGTTTGACCGCGCCGAACAGGAACTGGACGAGAAGACCACCTGGGCCCCGCGTACGCCCCGAGGTCAGGCCTGCCCTTCCGCGGCCATCCGTTCCCGCAGGCTACGCGGCCTCATGTCGGTCCACACGGAGTCGACGTAGTCCATGCACTCCTGTCGTGACCCCTCTTTGCCCTCACTGCGCCACCCCTGCGGGAGCTCTTTCCCCAAAGGCCACAACGAACGCTGATCCTCGTCGTTGACCAGCACCTGGTAGCGGGCATCGATCACTGCACTCTCCCTCTCTTGGTCGGGCACCGGGCCCGGACGCGGACCCGCCGGATTCGGCGATGATTCGCGAGCGGCGAAGACAAACCTCGCCCACAAACCAGCACCCGGATACAGCCGACGATAACAGTGTCGTTCCGCACATGCAGCACACACCGCCAAAAGGAGCATTCAAATGACCGTTATCCGGACATCAAAGAATTGTATGTTTAGCCGAACGCGGAGCGGGAAACGGGCCGCTACCCGAGAGTTGCTTACTTCTTGCCGAACTGCGGCACAACAGCTGCGACAAAGGCGTGCACCGACGACGGGCGGAATCTCCACAGTGGACCGATGCCGCTGATCGCCGCTGCGGCTCTGGGCCCGCGGACATCGACACAGGAGCCCGAGCGGCCGAAACCGGAGCCGGTCTCGGCCACCCCGGCTGATCCCGCCGCTGCGGCAGCCGGATCGAGAGGCTGTCATTCGCCGGCGCCTCGAGGGTGCCGCCGTTCGTCCCCACCAGGTGGCTGCCCGGCAAGTACCTCAGCGCCCGAGGTCGTCGACGCCCGGTTCGTCCTGGCGGGGCGCCGCCAGCCGCTGGAACTCCTCCTCGGAGATCGGCAGCGTGGTGTACTCGAGCAGCATCGTGCTCGTCGGCTGCCAACCGTCCGGAGTCCACAGCTCGTACTCGAGTTCGTACGGGTTCGGCAGGCGCTTGGCCAGGAAGAGGACGTTGCCGAGGTCGCAGACGTTGGAGTAAACGCGGTCGTCCTTCCGGAAGACCGCTCGGTAGTCGTGGGGCTGACCGTGGAACCTGCGCGATCTTTCCGTCAGGGCAGCGACGTAGCGCGCGCCGCGGAAGTTCCGCTCGCCGAGCTCCACCACCCACCAGCCGGGCTCGAGCCGGGTGAGCACATCGGTGTGCCGCCAGCCGAGGTCGTCGGGGGTGTCGTCGGACGATCCGGTCCGGCGGACGAGATCGTGGAGGTAGCGCCCGTCCTCGGTGGCGAAGCCGTGCCACACGTCGAAGTACCTGGCCTCGGCGGTCTCTCGGCCCCGGATGGTCCGTTCCAGGTCATCGCGGCCGATCGGCAGGACGACGTCGTGTCGCGGCTGCTCCCCCCGCACCCAGACGCCCTCTTGCAGGTAGATCTCCCATTCACCGTCACCGCTCGAGGAGCAGCGGATCAGCGCGTGCGCGCGGTCGAGGTCCGCGACGTCGCCCAGCCTCTCGAACGCCGCGAAGCAGTAGTGGCCGTCCACCGGTTCAGCTCGGCGCCGTGCGGCCAGCAGAGCGACGATGCCGGCGAGGACGTCCCGCTCGAAGGACGCCAGCGGCAGCGCGAAACGGTGTTCCGGCAGCAACTCGTCGACCACGGCGTACGCGGAGTGCAGGTCGACCATGTCGGCCTCGTGCCGGAACACCGCGAAGCCGCCGCCCTCGAACCCGTCCCGCCGGACTTCCCGCAAAGGCCCGCGGTCGTCGACCAGTTGCCCGAGCCTCTCCAGCTCGGTGGCGCTCACCTCGCGGTAGGCGTCGTCGGAGTCCCGCTCACCGGCTCTCGACAGGCCGTCGCTCGAGACCCACACGCCGTGGCCGGTGTACTCCTGCTCTTCGTGAGGGGCGATCCTGCGGTAGAGGTCCTCGGCGTTGCCGACATCGGACATTCCTCGTCCGTCCTCGAACAACGCGTAATAGTGGTAGGCAGCCAGATAAGGCTCGAACACGCGATCACCCCCCCGATGATCACCTCAGCTCAGCGGGCAGAACCCGTGTGCGGGACGCACACCGGACCCCGGCCGGAGGCGGGCGACGACGCGGCTGCCTGCTTCGAGAACGCCCCTGTCGCCCTGCGTCCAGGCGGGTCGCACCGCGATCCCGCTGATGCGCCAACGGCCGGAGGAGCGGGTCGGATCGAACTCGCCGACCGCGCCGTCGGACCACATAGGACTGTCGGCGGCCGCACCTCTCCGCAGCCACGTCAGGACGTTGGCGCTCGGGGTGGCACTGTCACCGTCGAGGTCGACCAGCAACGTCGTGGCCGCGTGCATCGTCGAGCTCCGCCGAGCAGACCAGCACCGGGCTGCTGATCCGCTCGGTGACGACGTCACGCAGGTGGAACTCCAGGTACCGGGCGACGAACTCACGCGAACTCGCGGCGCCGGTGACGTACCGGCCGAGCGCGGTTCGTTCGCCGCTGCTCGTGGAACGAGCGTCCCGCCGAGGTGGTGCAGCTCCTCGGCGCTTCCGTCGACACCGTCATAGGAGTTGTTGATCCGGGGATCGAGAGGGTCGCCGTGGAGGAAGAACTCGACGGCGCTGTAATACGGCGCTGTAGTACGTCGCCGCGCAGCAAGCCGTCGCGGGCGCTGACCCAGTGTCCGGCGGCCTCACCGCGCCAGGGGCTCCACCCGGCCGGCGGTGGCCCGCCACGCGGCGCACCAGCCCTCGTAGCCACCTGGCTCGACCGTCTGGACGGTGGAGAGCACGGAGGTCCGCGAGTCCCACAGCACCGTTCGATCGCGGTCCACAGGCCCGGCCGGTGCAGCCGCGTTGCAATGCCTCGGCGACGGGGCGGTCACCGCTGTGGCGGCAGGAGAGGAGCGCCCGCGGTTCCATCGGTTTGGGCCGGAACGTCCGCCCGGATTCCGGCTGACGGCGCCCGCTCGCAGATTCGGGTGGTGCCCGGTCTGTGCTCGCGGCTCGCACAAGGGAGTATTCGAAGCAGGGAACTCCCTCGACCGGGTGGAGGTGGCGGGCCGTGCGCGGTGACGACGACTGGGTGTTCGGCTTCGGGTCCAACTCGTGGGAGGACCTGATCGGGAAGCTGTTCGGCGGGCTGGGCCAGCCCCCGTCCGCGACGAGGCGCACCGACCACTACGGACGCGATCTGACCGCCGCGGCACGTGACGGCCTGCTCGACCCGCTGATCGGTCGGGACGACGTCGTCGACGAGGTGCTCGAGGTCCTGTCGCGGCGCACCAAGAACAACCCGGTCCTGATCGGTGATCCGGGAGTGGGCAAGACCGCGATCGTCGAGGGCATCGCGGCGCGGATCGCCGACGGTGACGTGCCAGCCACGCTCAGCGGCAGGCGGCTGATCTCCCTGGACCTGGCGGGCATGGTGGCCGGGGCGAAGTACCGCGGCGAGTTCGAGGAACGGCTCGAGGCCGTGATCGAGGAAGTCGCCGCCACGAACCGGATGGTGGTCCTGTTCATCGACGAGCTGCACACCGTCGTGGGTACGGGCAGTGCCGAAGGCTCGGCGATGGACGCCGCGAACATCCTCAAACCCGTGCTCACGACCGGACGGCTCCAGGTGATCGGGGCCACCACGGCCGAGGACTACCGCCGCCACATCGCCAAGGACGCCGCGTTCGAACGGCGGTTCCAGCCCGTCCTCGTCGCCGAACCGTCGCCAGCCGAGTCGATCGCCATCCTCCGCGGCCTGCGCCCCCGGTACGAGGCGCACCACGGGGTGCGGATCACCGACGAGGCGATCGTGTCCGCCGTCGAGCTGTCGGCCCGCTACGTCACCGACCGGTTGCTTCCGGACAAGGCGGTCGACCTGGTGGACCGCGCGGGCGCGCGGGTCCGGTTGCGGGAGAAGACCCCGATGCCACCGGATCCGGCGGAGCTCGAACGGCGGGTGAGCCGCCTGAGGCGGGAAAGGGACGCCGCCCCTCCCGAGGAGGTGCCGTTCCTGGACGACGAGATCGGCCGCGCGGTCGCCGACCTGGACGCCGCCCGCGCCGCGCTGGCCGGCGCGCCCGAGGTCGGGCCGAACGACGTCGCCGAGATCGTGTCGCGCAGCACGGGCATCCCGGTCGCCCAGCTCACCGAAGCCGAACGACACCGGCTGCTGCACCTGGAGGACCACCTGCACCAGCGGATCATCGGTCAGGACGAGGCGGTCGAGGCCGTGGCCGACGCGGTCCGCCAGGGCCGTGCCGGCCTCAAGCACCCGCACCGGCCCATCGGCTCGTTCCTGTTCCTCGGCCCGACCGGGGTGGGCAAGACGGAGGTCGCGCGGGCGTTGGCGGAGGCGCTCTTCGGTTCGCAGGACCGGCTGATCCGGTTCGACATGAGCGAGTTCGGTCAGCGGCACACGGTCTCCCGGCTGATCGGCGCGCCTCCGGGGTACGCGGGCTACGAGGACGCGGGCCAGCTCACCGGCGCGGTCCGGCGCGTGCCGTACTCGGTCCTGCTGCTGGACGAGATCGAGAAGGCGCACCCCGACATCTTCAACACCCTGTTGCAGGTGCTCGACGCGGGCAGGCTCACCGACGCGCAGGGGCGCACCGCCGACTTCGCCAACACCGTGATCATCATGACCAGCAACATCGGCGCCGACCAGCTCCTCGCCGCGGCCAGCTCGGGCGTCGAGGTGGAGCAGTTGCGCGGGCCGTTGATGGCCGCGGTCCGCCGCTGCTTCCGCCCGGAGTTCCTCAACCGCCTGGACGAGATCATCCTGTTCCGCGGCCTCGACTCCGGCCAGCTCCGGCAGATCACCGCGCTGCTGCTGGAGAGCACCCGCCTGCGGCTGCGCGAGCAGGACATCACGCTGGAGGTGGACGACCAGGCCGTCGACTGGCTCGCGGCCCGCGGCTACGTGCCCGAGTACGGCGCCCGGCCGCTGCGCCGCACGATCGCCAAGGAGCTCGACCGGCGGCTGTCCCGCGCACTGCTCGCGGGCGAGCTGCGGGGCGGGCAGCACGTCCTCGTGACGGTGGCCGGCGGCGACTTGGCGCTGACCGTCACCGATCCTCCGGTCTGACGCCTCTGCACCGCAAAGATGGCGCCGGCCGGCGCGCATCCAGTCCGGATCGCCGTCGTGCTCGTCGATGTGCGCCGGCTCTTCGCGCGATTCCCGACGACTTCGTGTCGTGGACCTGGCTCAACCGTGACAACGACCTACGGGCTCCTGCGGTTTCGTGAGCGTTGACCAGTCCATCGAGAACTCGCCGGACAGGCCCGATCAGGTCAGCAGCTCAGCGTGATCGGCGGCGTCGCTCCGCCCAGCGTGAGCGGGGAGCCGACGTAGCCGTACTTGGTGAACGTCATCACTCCCCCGCCCCGGTAGCTCCTCGCGGTCCCGGGGCACGGGTAGGCCGAGGCGACGCTGTGGGACTTGAGGTTGGGCTTGGTGTCGGCGTTCTGCGCGACGAGGACGCCGTCGGCCTCGACGCCGGCGGCGACGCTGATCAGGTCCACGACGGCGTCGCAGCTCGCGAAGACGTCGACGCGGACGTCCAGGCCGAGGTGCCACGGACAACCGATGGACGCAACGCGTTGCTGGCCTACGCCGACACGGTGATCGGCCTAGGCCGGGCGGTGGAGTTGTTGCCGCTGCTCGTGGAGCACGCGGCCGAGCACCCGCTGGACGAAGCGGTGCAAGCACTTCTCGTGCGCGCCTTACGCGGCAGCCGGTCGGCGGGCGGACGCGTTCGCGGTCTACGACAACGCTCGGCGAGTGCTGCGGGACGAGCTCGCGACCGGTCCCGGAGCGGAGCTCGACGGTGCTCATGCGGCGTTGCTCGACGAACCACCGGCGGCCACGTCGCACCGCACCGGTCCGGTGCAGGCCGAGCTACCCGGCAACGCGCCCGGTCTCACCGGCCGGTCAACGGAACCGGCCGCTCTCGACCGGTTGCTCGCCGAACGCGACCTGGCTGCGCCGGCCGTGGTCGCGGTGTGCGGGACGGCCGGTGTGGGCAGGACGGCGCTGACCGTCCACTGGGGACACCGGTTGCGCGCCGCGTTCCCGGACGGCCAGCTCTACGGGAACCTGCGCGGTGACGAATCGGGGAAGAAGCCGGTGGCCACCGCGGACGTGCTGGGCGGGTTCCTGGAGGCGTTGGGGATCGCCGGGTCCGCTGTCCCGGCCGACGTGGACGCGGGCCGCACGAGGCGCTCGCCCGCTTCCGCGACCTGGGCCAGGCGCTACGGGGAGGCCGCCGCCCTGTCCACCCCGGGCCGGGTCGAGGTCCACTTGGGACACCCGCAGGAGGCGACCGGGCTGCCCGAGGAGGCGGTGGAGATCTTCCGGTCGACCGGGCACCGGTACGGCGAGCGAACGCGCTGAACGGTCTGGCCGAGGCCTTGCGCGCGGCCTGGGGACGCCCGCCGTTCACCGGGAGGCGCTGGCCACCGCGACCGAGACCGGCGACCAGGACGAGCAGTCACGTGCGACGGCCGGTATCGCGCCGTGCGGCGAGGACACGTCGACCGGCTCGCGGGGATGAGCGGTCCGTCAGTCCACTTCGGACGGACGACTTCACCGGGAAGCCTTGCTCAGTTCCTTCAGCACGGCCTTCAGCGGGTCCTTGGGGAGCCGGCCCGGGCTCGTGCAGGCGTGGACCACTCCTGCCGCCTTGACGACCTTCACCTGGTCGAGCGGCACCCAGTAGGTCCCCACCCAGGTCTTCGCTTCGACGTACGGGGCACCACCCGACGGCTTCCTCGTGCTCAGCCGGGCGATCATCACGGCGTCCGCACCGTCGACGCTCAACCCGGTCCGCAGGACGACCACCTTCCTGTGGTCGTGTTTCATGATCGAGCCGACGCTCATCGATGCCATCAGGCGAACCTCCACGTGAGGCGACCTCAGGGACCATAGGCCCACACCGAGTGGCCGGCGAGACCCGAACGGACGAACCCGTTGCGGCGCCGCGAATCCTTCCGCCCGCGAACCCGTCTCACGCAGACCACCTCCGCGAGACGGGTCCAGGCGCGCGGTCAGGCGTCCGACGACGGTCCGAGCACCACCGGGAACGTCCTCGGCGCGTGGACGTGGACGCTGCGGCGGAACGTCAGCTCCTCGTCGGCGGCGTCGGCGCGCAGCTTCGGGAAGCGGTCGAACAACGCGGTCAGGGCGACCTCCGCCTCCAGCCGGACGAGCGCCGCGCCCAGGCAGCGGTGGATGCCGTGCCCGAACGCGACGTGGCCCGTGGTGTCACGGCCGGGGTCGAGGCGGGCGGCATCGGCGAACCGGGCGGTGTCGCGGTTGGCCGCTCCCGTGGACAGCATGACGGAGGCGCCGCGCGGGATCGCGGTCCCGCCGATCTCCAGGTCCTCGGTGGCGAACCGCAGCGAGGCGTTGAGGGCGGGCGAGATCCAGCGGAGCAGTTCCTCGATCAGGTCGCCCGCCGTGTCCGGCTTCAGCCGCTCTCGCGCCGCCGGGTCGGCCAGCAGGGCCCGCACGCTGTTCGTGACGAACACCGCGGCGGTCTCGTGCCCTGCCATCAGCAACAGCATCGCCATCGCGACGATCTCGACGTCCGACAGCCGTTCGCCGTCCTCCGAGGCCGCGATGAGCCCGGAGAGCAGTGCGTCGTCCGGGTCGGCGCGGCGCAGCGCGACGAGGCCGCCCAGGTAGTCGGCGAGCTGCGCCGAGGCGCGGACCAGCTCCGGTTCGGGGCACTCGTCGATCAGCACGGTCGACCAGTGGGCGAAGTCCTCGCGGTCGAGCTCGGGGACGCCGATCAGCTCGCAGATCACCTCCATCGGCAACGGGATCGCGTACCGGGCGACGAGGTCGACCGGCTCGTCGGTGGGCAGTGCGGCGAGCAGGTCGGCGGCGAACGCCTCCACGCGCGGGCGGAGCTCGGCTATCCGGCGCGCGGTGAACGCCTGGGTGACGAGCCTGCGCAGCCGCGTGTGGTCGGGCGGGTCGAGCGAGGTGAGCATGTGCGACATGGGGGCGGGCAGCCCCGGTGGCGCGGTCGCGCGCTCCTCGGCGGGCAACGCGGCGCGGTAGTCCTTCGCCAGGCGCGGGTCCGCGAGCCCGGCGCGCACGTCGGCGTACCGGGTCACCAGCCACGTCGGTCCCGTCTCGAACGTCAGCTCGCGCACGGGGGTGTGCTCGCGGGCGTGCTCCAGCGCGGCGTGGGGGTCGCGCCAGTACAGCTCCATGAAGTCGGCGTCGTTCATGGCGTCAGTCCTTCACCGCGGTCGCGCTCATGCCGACGACCTGGTGGTTCGGCCAGCGCGCTCCGTCGCCCTTGGGTTCGTCGCCGAGGACGGTGACGCGGCGGCCGACCCTGCGCGCCGTGTAGTCGTTGACGGCGTAGTGCTGGGTCGCGCGGTTGTCCCAGACCGCGACCGCGCCCTCGGTCCACCGGTAGCGGCACACCCGCTGCGGGCTCTCCGACACGGTGAACAGGTGCGCCAGCAGCATGGCGCTTTCCTCGGAGCTGAGCTGCGGAATGCGCTTGGTGAACATGCGGTTGACGTAGAGGGAGCGCTTGCCGGTCTCCGGGTGCACGCGCACGACCGGGTGCTCGGCCTCGCCGCGGAAAGTCCCGTATTCGAGCACGTGGATCGCGGTGAGGCCGTCGACCAGTTCCCGGATCGGCTCGGACAACGCCTCGTAGGCCAGGTATTGGTTGCTCCACATCGTGTCACCGCCGACAGCGGGCGACTGCACGATCTGCAGGACCGAGGCGATGGGCGGCGACTGCGCGTACGTCACGTCGGTGTGCCACACGTCGGCCTTGGCTCCCTGCTCGGAGTCGAGCACCACGATCTCGTCGTGCTCGGGCAGCTTCGGCAGGAGCTGGTGCACCTCGAGCTGGCCGAACCTCCTGCCGAACGCCTTGTGACCGGCCGGCGTGAGCCCGGCCGCGTCGGGGAAGAACAGCACCAGGTGTTCGAGCAGGAGCTGGTGGATCCGGCCGAACAGGGCGTCGTCGACGTCGGCGAGCGCGACGCCGCGGATTTCGGCACCGAGGGCCCCAGTGAGCGGCCGCACGTCCAGAGAGGTCATTTTCCACCCATTCTTGAAAACCATTCCGCGCAATCGCGGAACGGGTGAGGAAAAATCTTCGAACACTTGCCTCGACCGCTTTTCACCGGCAATCTTCAGAGGAGCACCGAATTCACCTCCGTGGAATCGCCGAAAGGACCGCCGTGACCAGTGCAACCACCGGCACGACCACCCTCGCCGCACTCGTCGACCTCGCCACGCCGTTCGCGGTGCGGACGGCCGTCGCGCTGAAGCTGCCCGAACTGGTGCGCGACGGGCACACCACGACGGCGGCGCTGGCGCAGGCGTCCGGCACCGAGCCGGACGCCCTGGCCCGCCTGCTGCGCCACCTCGTGGCGGTGGGGCTGTTCGCCGAGCCGGTGCCCGGCGAGCACGCGCTGACCGCCGTGTCGCAGGCCCTGCTGGACGAGCGCAACGCACTGCTGCGGTCGTGGCTCGACGCCGACGGTCCCGGGCTGAAGATGGACCTGGCCTACAGCGGGATGCTGCACGCCGTCCGCACCGGCAGGTCGGCCTACGGAGTCGTCCACGGCAAGGACTTCTGGTCCGACTACCGCGACGACGAGCGGTTGCGCGTGTTCTTCGGGGCGACGATGGCCGGGTTCGCCTGGCAGACCGGTCCCGAGGTCGCCGCGCGCTACGACTGGAGCGCCGTGTCGAGCGTGGTGGACGTCGGTGGCGGCACCGGCGCGTTGCTGGGAGCGGTGCTGACCGCGCACCCGCACCTGACCGGCGCGGTGCTGGACCTGCCCGAGGTGCGGCCGGAGGCCGAGGAGTTCCTCGCCGGGCTCGGTGGCCGGGCGAAGTTCGTCGGCGGCAGCTTCTTCGACCCGCTGCCCACCGGTCACGACGTGCTGGTCGTCTCCCGCGTGCTCACCGACTGGTCCGACGAGGACGCCACCCGGATCCTGCGCGGGTGCGCCGAGGCGGCCGGGAACGACGGGCGCGTCCTCGTGGTGGAGGTGCTCGCCGGTGAGGAGCACGCGAAGAACAACTCGTCGTTCGACCTGCAGTCGCTGACCCTGCTCGGCGGCCGGGAGCGCCGGCCGGAGGACTTCGACTCGCTCGCCGCCGCGGCCGGCCTGGCGCGGCGCGGACGGATCGACGGGACGAACGGCCTGGTGGTCCTCGAGTACGCCCGCGGCTGAGCTCACCGTGCCGCCTCTCCGGAGGCGGCACGCACCCAGCCGGGCAACCGGTTCGCACCGGGATCGGGCACCAGCCCGACCTGGTGCAGCCGGTCGAGCGGCGTGAGCCGGCGCACCCCCAGCCCGGACATCGTGTGCATGACCTCGTGGCGGATGCGGTCGTTGCGGCCCGTACCGGTGAGCGCACGCCGACCGACCCACGAACGTGTCGTGATCATCCTCGCGGCGTTGTGGCTCGTCCGGCCGATGTGCGCGAGGTTGGCGCGCCGGGCGGCGTCGTAGCGGCGCAACGCGTGGTCGAGCACGTCGGCGGCCAGCGTCCCGCCCTGGCGGATCACGGTCGCCAGCTCGTGCGCGTCCGCGATCGCGCTGTTCATGCCCTGGGCCGCCATCGGGTGCACCGAGTGGCCGCTCTCACCGACCAGCGCGAACCCCGGTGCGACGAGGCTGCGGGCCATCGACCGGGACACCGGCAGCACCTGCCTGCGCGCGAGCGCCGCGCGGAACGGCCCGGCGAGCGGTGCCAGCCCGGCGCACCCGGCCAGCACCCGCTCCGCCCACCGCCCCAGCCCGTCCTGCTCCACGCCGCGCAGCTCGTCCGGGGCGACCTGGACGTAGAGCCGCACCCGCCCGCCGGGCAACGGGTAGTGCAGCCGCAACCCGCCGTCGGTGACGTAGGCGGAGAAGTCCGGTTCCACCTCGTCGACGTCGTGGAGCTCGAACGCCGCCAGGCGGTGCGGGTAGTCCTGCCGCGGTGCGCTGATCCCGACGGCGTTGCGCAGGCGCGAGGACACCCCGTCGGCCGCCACGACGAGCGCCGCGGGGATGTCGCCGTCGTCGCACCGCACACCGGTCACCCGGCCCGCGGTGCGCAGCGGTTCGCGGACCTGCACGCCCCGGCGCACCTCGACACCGGCTGGCAGCGCGCCGGTCAGCGCGTCGAGGATCGCCTGGTAGTCGTGGGCCAGCAGCCAGGGGTGCGCCGCGGGGAGCCTGCCGTAGTCGAGCACCATCCGCGGAACGCCGTCCGCGGACCGCGCCACCAGTCGTGCGAGCCGGGTGGCACCGGCTCGTTGGAGCAGCGCGGTCACCCCCCAGTCGTGCAGGATCGCGAGCGAGCCCGGCTGCAACACCTCCCCCTTGGCCACGGGCGCGGGGGTGACCCGCTTCTCCAGCACGAGGACGCGGCGCCCCAGCCTGCCCAGCGCGCAGGCGACGGCCAGGCCCGCGACCCCGGCGCCGCAGACGACGACCTCCGGCCCGCTCATCGGACCGCCGCCCGGTAGCGGCCCAGCGCCCGCAACGCCATGCCGTGCGTGAACCCGGGGTTGGCGTACCGGCTCACCCGCCGGACGTACTCGTGGACGGGTTGCGGCGTCCAGCCGCCGCCGTCGTCGCGGGCGTCGAGCAGCCAGCGCACCCCGGCCGCGACGACGCTCGGGTCCTCCCCCGCGGCCAGCAGCGACGACACCGCCCACCCGGTCTCCTCGACCGAGCCGGGAGCGCCGTGGCCGTCGCCCCACGACCCGTCGGAGTTGCGGGTCCCGATCAGCCAGGTCCGCGCCCGGACCGCCGTCTCGTCACCCGCCCGGCCGCAGCGGGCGAAGGTCTCGAGCACCGCCGCGGTGCCCATGGTGTGCTCCCGGTACCAGACGGACTCGTGGCTGCCGTCCGGCAGCTGCGCCCGGCCGAGCCACCGCACCGCCCGGCGGACGCGGCTGTCCCCGGCGGGTACCCCGGCGTCGAGCAGCGCGTCGACGGCCTGCGCGGTCGTCATCGGGCACGGCCCGCTGTTGGCGACCTTGGTGTTGCGCACGCAGAGTCCCCACGAACCGCGGCTGTCCTGCCGGTCGCGCAGCCAGCCGGCGGCCGTGCGGACGGCACCGGCCTGCCCGCTGCCGGGCAGCCGGGCCAGCACGGACACGATCTCGCTGGTCTCCAGGACCGCCGGCCAGCCGTGCGCGCCGGACCAGCCCCAGAAGCCGGGCGGACACCCGAAGGCGAGGAACGGCCGGTGCTGTTGCAGTCCCACGAACAGGTCCCGGGACACCGCGAGCCTCGGGTCGTCGCGGTAGCCCGCCTCGACCAGGCCCCGCACCGCGTACATCGTCCAGGCCGCGTCCAGGGGTGTCGTCGCCCAGGACCCGTCGGGGTGCATCGTGCGCCGGAACCACCCCAGGGCGGCCTCGACCATGTCCTGCCCCAGCCCGGCACGGGCGAGGCCGGTGCAGACGAGACCGGTCACCCAGGCGTCCTCCGACCACGAACCGGCGGAGCCCTCGTGCTCGAAGGCCTGCCTGATGACGCGCAACGCGTTCGGCTCGGCCCAGCGGGCCAGCAGTCGCTGCACGCGGGTCAGCGGGCGGTGCCGGGCCTGCGCGAGCCCGAGCGCCGAGGCCATCGGCAGCCGCAGGTCGAACAACCGGCGGTACAGATTCGGCAGCAGCGCGAGCTCCAGCGGGAACCGCCGCATCTCGTGGGGCTTCAGCCAGCCGGCGAAACCGTAGAACTGGCGGCACCACAGCACGACCTCCGGGTGCGGGATCGCCTCCAGACCGCCGTAGTCCGCCATCCAGCGCCGTCCGGCCTCCACCTCAGCCGCGTTGGCGACCGGGTCGACGAGGTGCAGCGCCGCCGCCGACACCGCCGTCGGGCCCGGCTCGCTCGGCAGACCGGGCACCATCGCCCAGCCGCCGTCATCGTTGCGCGTGCGGCGCAACCGGTCCGCGCCCGCCGCGATCAGGTCGGCGGCACCGCCGGGATCGGCGAAGTGCAGCGCGGTGATCGCGCCGGCCGTCGCGAGCGTGGACCGCAGGCTGCTCGCCCCGTAGTCGAACACCCCGTCCGGGCGCTGCGCCGCGAACAGCACCCGCGCGCCGTCCGAGATGGCGGTCTCCAGCTCCCTCGCGGTGCCGGTGTCGACCGAGGTCATGACCTCTCCCCTCCGTTGCTTGCCTCGTCCGGGAACTCGTGCCGCGACCGCATCCGGCCCTGCAGGACCAGCGAGAAGGCGAGCGCCGGCACCAGCACCAGCAGGGCGGTGACCGGCCCGGCGGCCCCCGCCACCACGGCGGCCGTCAGCACCAGCCGTTCGGCGACGAGCGTCTCGTGCGATCGCAGGGCCCGTCTGGGCGTCAGCGACGCGGGCCGGGCCGTCCACAGCGCGCACCCGCCGAGCACCACCGCGGCGGCGACCAGCGCGAGCTGCGCGCCGGGCCGGGCGGCGACCAGCGCGCCCGCGCCGACCGCGACCGTTCCCGCCAACCACAGCGCGGCGGCGAGCCGGACCGCCGCCGGAACGCCGTGGCGCACCGGCACCGACCGGTACCCGCCCGCCCGGTCCCCGTCGACGTCCCGCACCGTGCCGATCAGGTTGGACGCGGTGTCGTGCAACAGGAACCCCACCGCCACCGGCACGAGAGCGGCCGGCGGCCAGGGCACCGCGACCATCGCGCCGATCACCAGCGCGAGCGCCGACAGCACCCCGCGGCTCAGGTTCCCGCTGAACCCCAGGCGTTTGAACACGGCGCTGTAGGAGACGATCCCGCCGATCGCCAGTGCGAAGAACGGCAGGACGCGCCAGTTCGCCCCGGCCGCGATGACCAGCGAGACCACCGCGCACCCGATCCCGGCGGCCAGGGCGACGGCGGGCGACATCCGGCCGGACGGGATCGGCCGCTGCGGCTTCGCGATCGCGTCGAGGTGCCGGTCGAAGTGGTCGCCGAGGTAGTGACCGGAGATCCAGCCCAGCACGGGGGCCAGCACCGCGGCCGCCACCTCGCCGGGCCGATCGCCTCCCGCGACGAGCACTCCCGCGAGCCCGAGCATGGCCGGGTAGCACGTGGTGTAAGGCCGCCAGGTCTGCCAGTGCGCCACCGCGTGCTCCCGGACCGTCTGCTCGGCGACCTGGGACGCGTGCACCTCAGCGGTCACGGTCGACCGCGATCTCGGCGATGCCCGTCAGCCTGGCCACGGCGGCGGTTCCCGGCAGTCCCCGCAGGCAGGCCTGCGCACGGTGGGAGCGCTCCCGCGCGCCACGGCGAGCTGCCTCCAGCGCACCGCTGTCCGTCACCGCGAACCGCAGCAGCTCGAGCGTCTCCGCCGGGGGAAGGGCACCGGACAACGCGGTTTCCACGGCCTCGCGGTGCTCCGGCCCGCCTTCGCGGTGCGCGAGCAGGACCGGCCACGTGGGACGGAGGTTGGCCGCGTCGCTCAGATCGGGTTTGCCCGACGCGCCGGCGGCGAGGTACGGCAGCAGGTCGTCGTACATCTGGAAGGCCACCCCGGTGTGGTGGCCGTAGTCGCCGAGCAGGTCGACCTGCTCGGCGGAGCCACCTCCGAGCAGCGCGCCCGCCCTGCACGCGGCGCGGAACAACGCCCCCGTCTTGAACGCGGCGACGTCGAGGTAGTCCTCCAGCCCGCTGCCGGGCCGGGTGCCGCCCGGCGACACCATCGCCGCCTCCAGCACCTGCCCCCGGCACAGGTCACCACCGGCGCGGGCGAACTCGGCGACGACCGCCACCACGACCCGCGGCGGCGCGACGCACTCCGCGACCGCGGTGAACAGGTCGAACAGCAACGCGTCCCCGGTCACGATGGCGTCCGCGACGCCGTAGCGCGCGTGCACCGAAGGACGGCCGCGGCGCAGGTCGTCACCGTCGATGATGTCGTCGTGCACGAGGGACGCCACGTGCAGGTGCTCGACCGCCACGGCGGCCGGCAGAGCGGTGTCGGCGGCGCCGCCCACCGCTTCCGCCGAAGCGACGACCATCAACGGGCGCAACAACTTGCCCGGCACGGCCATCGCGTAGTGGGTCAGCTCGCCGAACCGGTCGCCGGAACCGGAACGACGGCGCGCGAGGGCGTCCCGGATCGCCTCGGCCGGGTCGTCGGTGCGCAGCGCCTCGCTCATCGTGCCGGTCATCGCACTGCCTCCTCGACGAGCGGGATCCCGGCGAACGCGCGGGCGGCCGCGAGCACGGCGTCGTTGGCCTCCGGCAACCCGGTGCTCACGCGCACCCCGCCGGCGACCTCCCGCACCGCCACCCCGTGCCGGGCGAGGTGCGCGATGAACTCCTGGTTGCGCTCTCCCAGCCGCACCCACAGGTAGTTGCCCCCGCTCGGCGGGACGTCGAACCCGAGCTCGCGCAGACCCGCGCGGACCCGGTCCCGTTCCGCGGCGATCTCGCGGCACTGCTCCCGCATGCGAGGACCGGCGTCGAGCGCGGCCAGCGCGGCCGCCTGGGCGACGGTGGGCACGCGGTGGAACGGCGCCGTGAGCCGCAACGGCGCCACCACCTCCCGCGCGCCGGTCAGGTAGCCGACGCGCAGGCCGATCAGGCCGTGCGACTTGGAGAACGTGCGCACCACCGCGAGCCTCGGGTCGTCTGACAACGTTGTCGCGTCCGCGATCACGGCCGGGTCCGCGAACTCGCGGTAGGCCTCGTCGACCAGGACGAGCACGTGCTGGGGCAGCGCGGCGAGCAACGACCTCAGCCACCGCGCACCGAGCACCTCGCCGGTGGGGTTGTTCGGGTTGCACACCAGCACCACGCGGGTCCGGTCGGTGACGGCCTCGGCGAGAGCACCGAAGTCCTGCCGGCCGTCGGCGTCGCCCGGCACGGCGATCGGCTCCGCCCCGGCGTTGCGGATCAGCAACGGGTAGAGGTCGAAGGAGGGCCACGCGTGCACGACGGAGGTGCCGGGGCCGCTGTGCGCGGCGAGGAACTGCTGCAGCAACGCCCCGGAACCCGCACCGGCGACGACCCTGTCGGGCGTCGTGCCGAGGTCTGCGGCCAGCCGCTGCTCGAGCCGTGCGGCGAGCGCGTCACCGGTCAGGTTGATGTCGGCGAGCGAGTCCACCAACGCCTCGCGCACACCGGGCAATGCCGGCCAATGATTCTCGTTCAACGCCAATTGGTGAATGATTCGGCTCAATTCGCAAACCTCCCAGAGAGGGCGTGATTTCGAACCTACAATCGCTCTCCGGGATTCGTCAACACCGCTATCGACGCAATACCGCCTTAACGGTGAAGAAACCTCACGCGCGCACACGCATTAAAATTCCGGCGCGCGATTGTCAAGCCGCACGAAAGAAGTGGGGCCGCACAGGCACTTCTCAACAGGGATTCAGCCCGGAGGCGTCAAGCGCAGATGAGAGCCACTCCGGCCGGTTTCGAAACAACGGTCAGCCACCCGAACCGCGCCTTCGAACAGGACTTCAGGTCTCCTATCGAGATGAAAGAACGTGCCCGAATGCACCACCGGGCGCGTCCGCCACCGAACGCTCCGAGCACGGAGCGGACCAGCGACGCCGCCTTCCGGATTGCCCTCGTCCCGGTACTCTTCCCGGTCCGTGACGTAGAGCGACGAACTTGCGGCGGCGTCTCATCACGTCCAGGCGTGGGCTCGCGAGACGAGCAGCGATGCCGACACCGCGGACGAGTTCGTTTCGGTCAACACTGAAGCAATGGTGATAGATGCAGGGCGCGCGGCACCCGATGCCGGAACCGTTGTCACATCAGTTGATGGCTCCTCCCTGCGTCTCTTCGCGCCGCCTGGCGGTCGAGCCACGCCATCGAGCAGAAATACTCGATCGCCCATCCGAAGCTGGCGAACCGGACGCGTCCTCAGTCCGAGGCGGACTCCCGCCGCCCGCACCTCATCAGTCCAGGGCACGGCGGCGCCGGGTCCTCGGTCCTCCCTCCCGCGGGTCCCCGTTCTCTGCCCGTCCCGAGATCGTGCGAGAAGCCTGGAGGTGAGCGACTCTCGAGGAGGAATCGATGAAGGCCCTGGTCTACGGCGGTCCCGGGAAGCGCGAGTGGAAGGAAGTCCCGAAGCCCGAGGTGCAGGACCCGGCCGACGCGGTCGTGCGCGTCACCGCGGTCACCATCTGCGGCACCGACCTGCACATCCTCGAGGGTGACGTGCCCGAGGTCGAACCGGGTCGCGTCCTCGGTCACGAAGCCGTCGGAGTGGTCGAGCAGGTCGGGGCGTCGGTCACCGGCCTCAAGCCCGGCGACCGGGTCCTGATCTCCTGCATCACCACGTGCGGACGGTGCTCGTACTGCCGCGTCGGCAGCTACGGGCAATGCCTCGGTGGCGGCGGCTGGATCCTCGGGCACACCGTCGACGCGTGCAGGCGGAGTACGTGCGCGTCCCGTTCGCCGACACCTCGACGCACCTGCTGCCCGCCGGCGTCTCCGACACCGCGGCCGTCGTGCTCGCCGACATCCTGCCCACCGCCTACGAGGTCGGCGTGCTCAACGGCGCCATCAAGCCCGCGGACACCGTCGTCGTCGTGGGCGCGGGCCCGATCGGGCTCGCCGCGATCCAGACCGCGCAGCTCTACAGCCCCGGCCACATCATCGCCGTCGACCTCGCGGCACCGCGGCTCGAAGCGGCCAAGCGGTTCGGCGCCGACATCACCGCCGCCACACCGGACGAAGCCGAACGCGTCGTCGGCGAACTGACCGGCGGACTCGGTGCGGACGTGGCAATCGAGGCGGTCGGCGTGCCCGACACGTTCGAGCTGTGCGCGAAGCTCGTGCGGCCGGGCGGGCGCGTGGCCAACGTCGGCGTGCACGGCAAACCGGCCACCCTGCACCTGGAGAACCTCTGGATCCGCAACGTCACCATCACCACCGGCCTCGTCGACACCGTGTCGACGCCGACCCTGCTGCGCACGGTCAAGACCGGGCGCATCGACGGCGAACGGTTCATCACCCACCGGTTCGCCCTCGACGAGATGGCCGAGGCGTACGACACCTTCGACAACGCCGGTGACAGCGGGGCGTTGAAGGTCGTGCTCACCGCATAGGAAACGGTCTGGAGGCGCCGGGTGAACCCCGGCGCCTCGCCACGCCACCCCACCGGCCGACTTACCCGTCCACAGCAGACAGCGGTAGGGCTTGCCGCTCCGGCCGGCGCCGGCCCCGTCGAGACGAGGGTCCAGCGCCGGCTCTCGGACGGTGGCAGCGGTGTGCAGGAGATCTCCTCGATGCCAGACGTCGTCCTGCACACGCCGACCAGGCTTCCCGGCACACCTCCGCGGGAGTCCGCAACCACCGGACGCGGTCCGGGCTGTTCCGGACGCGTTCCCGGCAGGGCGGCAGGACTGGTCCGGTTGGGCCACAACGGCGCGGCCAGCAGGCCGGGCTCCGAAGACGTCCGCACACCTTCCGGGCGGGGTCGCGAGCGCCTATCCTGGTGAGCGGTGTGCCGGGAAGCCTGGTCGGCGTGACATGGTCCTGCTCGAAGGGAAAGTCATGCCCACCAGGAGAGCGCTCGTCATCGGCGCGGGTGTCGGTGGCCTCGCGACCACCTACCGGCTGCTGCGCAGCGACTGGGACGTAGTCGTGCTGGAGCCACCGGCGCAGCCACTCCCCACCGGACTCCCCACCACGCTCACCGACTTCGGCGTCGACGCCGCGCGACGGCTGGGACTGCTGCCGGCGCTGGTGCGACGACGTCAGCCGCGGTGCGACCTCGTCGAGGTCGACGCAACCGGGCTTCCGCTCGCGGTGCGGCCCAGGCCTTCCGCCCGCAACCCCGCGGTGACCGAGCACGACGTGCTCGCGGTGCTCGACGACGCGATCGGTGGCGCGGCGTCCCGCCGTCGGGAGGACCTGCCCGTTCTCCTGGCGGACGACTGTGGTGTCACAGCCGTCTCGCCGAACGGTGACACCGACTGGTTCGACGTCGTCGTGGGTGCCGATGGGGCGTGCGCCGACATCGGGGACGCGGTCTTCCCGGATACCTGCGACGCTCCTCGGCCACGGTGGTCGACGGTGTCTCGGCCGATCGGGATGGCGTCGTCGTGCGCCGTCTCGATGGACCTGGTCACCAGGACCATCCGGCTGCACCCGTTGCGGGACGGTGGCTCGGCCGTGTCGTTCGCGTGGCGGGATTTGCCGGGGGTGCACTGGCCGGAGCAGTTCGCCGACCTCGGCTGGCTCGTGCCGTCGTTGCTGTCGCATGTGGACGGTGTGCCGTGCGCACCGGTCGTTCGGGCGTGGCCGGGCCGGTGGACCCATCGGCAGCTCGCGCTGCTCGGCGACTCCGCCTGGCACCTCGGGCCGCACGCCGGCCGCGGCATCTCCCTCTCGATCGGCGGGGCCGAGCTGCTGGGCGACGCCCTGGACATCTTCCCCGACGGGGCCGAGGCCCTGAGCTGGTGGGAACGCACGGTGCGGCCGTACGTCAGGCGCGCACGGATCAGGCCTCGGGGCCTCGGCGACCGGGAGCCGAAGCGGGACTCGCCGGGCGCGGCGAGCGCGGACGTGAAGCGGTAGACCGGCTCACGGAACATCGGCTCACGGAACATCGGCTCCGCGTTCGGAGCCGGCGGCCTGCTTGCCGCGCCTGCGCACCAGCAACACCCCTCCCAGCACCAGCAGGACGAGCACGACGGCGAACGGCACCGGTCCGGCCGCGGTGAACCACTGCACCAGCAAGCCCTGGAACCGTCCCGCTCCGTCGACCAGTGGATCGGACGGATCGGCACCGCCCAGGAACAAACGCAGTTCGTAGACGCCGTAGTACGCGACGTACAGGCCGACGAGCACGAGCAGCACTCCACCGAGCCGGGCCGCGTGCGGCAACAACGACCGGGCCCGGCGGGTCATCACGTCGCTGGCGAGCGCGGTGCCGATCGCGAGCACCGTCACCACCAGTCCCATGCCCGCCGCGTAGGCGAGGAACGCCGTGACGCCCTCCAGCAGATCGCCACCGCGCAGCGTCGACCCCGCGACCGCCAGGAACGGACCGATCGTGCACGACAGCGACGCGATGGCGTAAGCGACGCCGTACCCGAACATCGACCCGACGTGCCGGTTGGGCGCGCCCCTGGCCGGTTTCGGCACCAGCAGTGTGATCTCGCGGCCCAGCAGGAGCAACACGCCCACCACGACCAGCGCAAGTCCGATGAGGACGGTCACGAACGGCAGGTACCGCTGCACGGATGAGGCGACCAGCGAGAACGCCACGCCGAACAGACCGAACACGACGACGAAGCCGGACGTCATCATGGCGCTGGAGACGACCGCGCGCGTGAGCAGCCGTGCTCGGGACTGCTCGCTCGCACCGGTCACGACCAGCGCCAGGTAGGCTGGCAGCATCGCGAACCCGCACGGGTTGACGGTGGCGACCATGCCGGCCACCAAGGCCACCAGCAGCGTCTGGGTCACGCCAGCCGGCCCAGCCGCTGCCGCAGGTCGTCCTCGGACAGCTGCCTGGTCACGACCTCGACCCGGCCGGAGGCGTCGACGAACGCATAGGCGGGTTGCGCGGTCACGCCGAACCGCTTCCACACCGCGCTGTCCACGTCCGCGACGTGCTGGAACGACTGGAGGCCGTAGCGCTGCACGAACTGCTGCATCGCCGGGACCTGGTCCTGTGCCGCCACCCCCAGGAACCGCACCTCCTCGCCGTGCTCCTGCGCGGCCGCCGCCATGCCGGGCGCCTCGCGCTGGCACTTCGGGCACCACGGAGCCCAGAACCACAGCACGGCAGGCTTGCCGGCGAGGTCCGCTCCGGAGATGTTCTCGCCGGACACGGTCTTGGCGGTGAAGTTGAGCTGGTCGGGGACAGGAACCGTCCCGCTGGCCGACGCCGGGGCGCTCGCTGACGCCGGGGCGCTCGCTGACGCCGGGGCGCTCGCTGACGCCGGGGCGCTCGCCGCGGACGTGCCCGGCGGCGCGGACGCCGGTTCGGGAGCGCTCACTGGACCGCCGCACGCGGCGAGGACGGCGACCAGCGCGAAAGACCCTGCCACAACTCGCATTCCGGACATGGCCCGATCCTGCCGCATGATCGGTAGTGCAGATGTTACGAACCGCTGACGCCGTCCCACGCGCGAACGGGTGGAGCCCTCCCGGACCTCAGGCCCGGGAGGGCTCCCGGGACGGGTCAGGAGCACCTGCGCCCGTCGTTCACGCACTTCACGATCTTGGCCATCGTCTGGTCGGAGTTGACGTTGGCGAAGTCGTTGTGGTCGGAGAACGGGTTGTGGTTCTCCTCCGGGAACGCGTCGAGCTGGTACTGCCCCTTCTGCTGGACGTCGCGGGAGATGTTGTAGGAAATGCTGATGCGCAGCTGCGGGATGGCGCGGAAGCCCTGCGGGCACGCACCGGTCTGCTTGTCGGCGAACCGGACGTGGTCGCGGTGGTTGGCGCTGTCGGCGTTCTGACCGTCCCAGCAGCCCGCGAAGTCGTGCACCCGCATGACCTTGCTGCCGTTCGGGCAGATCACGTACTTGTCGGACAGCCGGTCCTCGAAGCCGCTGCAGGTCCACGTCGCGCGGGCGTTGGCGGGTCCGCGGCTGGTGGGCTTCGCGTCACCGGTGACCATCTTCAGGAACCTCGGCATGGCCGTCACCTTGCTGGTGGCGTTGCCGCGGTACTCGATCTTCACCTCGGCCGGCCGGACGATCTTGCCGTTGTTGCCGACGAGCTCCAGGTTCCTCCCGGTGGGAGCGGCAAGGGGCGGCGCGGTGGTCGCGGCGGGCGCGGTGGGCGCGGTGGTCGTGGTGGTGGCACCGCCGTTGTTGTTGCCGCCGTTGTTGTTGCCGCCGTTGTTGCCGCCCTCGCCGGTCTCGTTGAGACCGCATTTCGCGAGGCGCTCCAAGCCCTGCGGCCTCTCCGCGCCGCGGCCGATCGCGATCGCGATCCGGTCGAGGGTCGCGACCCGCTTGTCCTTCAACGGGCCGAGGATCGCGTTGTCGATGAAGTTCGGCCCGCCCTGGCCCTTGCTGGTCACCAGGCGCTGGTTGGCCTCGGCGATCTGCTTGTCGAGCTGGTCGAGGTCGCGGTCCACCTCGTCGAGGGCCTGGTCGGGAACGCCCGGCAGCGCGCCGCGCACGGACGGGCACTTGATCGTCGGCGTGGCGGCGTCCTGGTCGGCGGCGTTCTGGTCGGCGGCGTTCTGGTCGGCACCGTTCTGCTGGAGGGCACCCTGGCCCGCGAACTTGCGCGGTCCCTTCGAGTGGTCGCCGTGGCCGCCGCCGTGGCCACCGTGGCCGAAGCGCAGGTCGCAGTCGGCGAGCGGGGTCAGGTTCGGCTTGCGCGCGGACCGGCCGAGGGCGGTCGCGATGCGGTCGAGGGTGGCGACCCGCTTGCTGCGCAACGGCCCGAGGACGGTGTTGTTGACGAAGTTCGGATCGCCGGGGTTGTCGTTGCGGGCCACCCGCTCGTTGGCTTCCCTGAGCTGCTGGGCCAGCTGTTGGAGGTTCCTGACCACCTCGTCGCGGACCCGCTGGGGCACCGCGGGCAGCCGGTCGGCGACCCCGGGACACGCGACCTCGCCGGGACCCGTTTCCTTGATCTTGCCCGGGTTGGAGCCGACGGACGCCGGGTTGGCCTTGGGGTTGATCCGCACGACCGGCCAGAAGTAGGACGAGCGGTCGCCGTTGCGGCAGGTGGTCTCCGCGTCCACCAGGCTCTCGTCCGTCGACTCCGCGCTGATCGACAGGTTGCCCACGAAGTCGTGGACGTGCTGGGCGCCGTGCCGCAGCCCCGGCTGGGCGACCGGGTTGTCGGCGCTGAACTTGCCGTTCTCGTTCGTGCCGCAGTCGACCCGGAACACACCGGCGGCCCCGTTCTTGCCGACCTTGGGCTCCACGACGTTCTTGCTGACCTGCTCGATGGGCACGAAGGCACCGAGCGGCGCGGGCTCGCCGTTCTTGGCGGCGAGCGCCACGGTGGCGGTGCCCGCGGCGACCACGGCGACCGCGGACAGCGAAGCGATCAGGCGGAACTTCCGTCTGTCGGTCACGCGGTGCGTCATTCGTCCTCCTCGTACATGCGGCGCATGATCGGGAGTACGTACGGCGTGGCTCATCGGCTCAGTCGAAATGTCGTGTCCGGCGAAATCGGACGCGACGGGGCCGTTCGAGGAGAACGCCTGGTGACTGGCGAGTGACCGCTCCATCACCGGCGGTCACTGCCACCGGGCGGCTGTCCGGTTCAGCCGCGCCCGCCTCAGGGCTTCGCGGTCAACGGGAAGCTGACCCCGGTGAGCCGCTCCGAGACCTCCCACAGCCGCCGGGCCAGCACCGGGTCGCTGGCCGCCGCCGACCGGCCGACCAGCGCGGGGTGGCCGTGCAGCTCGAACCGCCCGTCCGGGCCGACGTAGGCGGCGCCCGGCAGGTCCTGGGTCGCCGCGTACAACGACGGCAGCGCGCCCTGCGCCTCGGTCTGCGCGAGGACCCGCCCGGCCAGGTGCACGACCTTGACCAGGTGCCGGTTGCGGCCCTTGGTGCCCAGGTTGCTCGCCGTGTAGCCGGGGTGCGAGGCCAGCGCGCGCACGGACGACCCCGCCTCGCGGCAGCGCCGCTCCAGTTCCAGGGTGAACAGCAGGTTCGCCAGCTTCGACCGGCCGTAGGCCTTCACCGGGGTGTACCCGGAGCGGGCGAGGTCCAGGTCGTCGAAGTCGAGCACGCCCACCTTGTGCGCGCCGGAGGCCACGGTCACCACCCGGTCGGTGATCGCGGGCAGCAGCAGGTTGGTCAGCGCGAAGTGGCCGAGGTGGTTGGTGCCGAACTGCAGCTCGAACCCGTCCGCCGTGCGACCGTGCGGGGTCATCGCCACCCCGGCGTTGTTGACCAGGACGTCGAGATCACCCCGCCAGCCCTCGGCGAACGCGCGCACCGACGCGAGGTCCGCCAGGTCCAGCTCACGGACCTCGGTGCTGCCGGGCATGGCGGCCGCCGCCCGCTCACCGGCGGCGACGTCGCGCACGGCGAGCACCGTGCGCGCCCCCGCCGCGGCGAAGGCCGTCGCCGTGCCGCGGCCCACCCCGCTGGCCGCGCCGGTGACCACGACGGTGCGACCGGTCAGGTCGGGGAGGTCGCCGGCGGTCCAGCGGTGCTTCGTCATGATCGCGAGCTTAGGCCCCCGCCAGAGGCCGGTGTGGCGGCCGTGGCGCGACCTGACCGTCCTTTCCGGACTCCGGATCGCCCGATCGTGGCCACCGCACCGTCGATACAGTGCGGTAATGGTACGACCTCTGATCGGGGTGGTCCGCGCGGCGACCGGCAGGCTCGCGCCGCTGGGTGCCCCGCTGGACTTCGTCGCCCGCGCCCTGCCGTGGCCCGTCGACGTGCTGGTGCGCGACAGCGCGTCCACCCCCGAAGGGGCTCGTGCCGCGGCCCTGTCGCTGGCCGACGCGGGTGTGCGCGCCGTGGTGACGCTGGGCGGCACGGAGACGTTGCCCGCGGTCGCGCGTGCCTGCACCGAACGGGAGGTGCCGTGCGTGTCGACCACCCTGCCCTGGCAGGTGTTCCGCGCCGAGGTGTTCGACGCCCGCCACCGGCCGGGGTGGGCGTTCCACTTCAGCTGGGGCGTGGACGACATCGCGACGGTGTTCGCCGACCTGTGGGAGCACCTCGGCCCGGCCCGCACGGTGGGCTGCCTGTGGAACGACGGCACCCAGGGCCGGGCGCTGCGGCGCTGGTTCCGGCCGGTCGCCGAGTCGCGCGGGCACCGGCTGGTCGACCTGTCCTACCGGGAGCACGGCGGCGAGCTGCCCGGCCTCGCGGACGTGGAGGTGGTGACCTCGGCCGCCACCGCGCGCGACCTCGCGACCGCCGTCGCCGGGGTCGACCCGCGGCTGGTCACCTGCTCGCGCTGGCTCACCTACCCGTTCAGCGTGGCCCGGCACGGCCTCGACCGGGTCGCCACGATCGTGTACTGGACGCCACGGCACGCACACCGCGGCAGTGGAGGGCGCTCCGCCCGGGACCTGGCGGCGGCCTACGAGGCGGCGACCGATGAGCCGTGGCTGCAACCGCTGGGCGTGGCACACGGGTTGATGGAGGTGGCCTGCCACGTGGTGACAGCCACGGACTCCCGCGCGGACACGGCACGGCTGCTGGCCGGCACCCGCCTGCCGACCCTGGCCGGCGTGCTCGACTGGAGCGCCGGTCCCGCCGCGGGCGTGGCGACGATCCCGCTGGCCGGCGGGCAGTGGCGCACCGGAACCCGGCCGGAGCTGGTGGTCGTGGACAACCGGCACGTGCCGGCCGTGCCGGTCGGTGGCGGGCTGCTGCTCAGTCCGAGATCGTGAAGACGAACCGGTAGACCACGTCCTGCCTGGTCGCCGAGCTCGTGCGGGTGACCTTGCCCTCACCGCGGGCGTCCGCGTACGCGCCGGTGCCACCGATGATCGCCATGGTCGTGTCGCCGAAACCGGTGGCGATCGACTTGTAGGTGCGCATCCCGGACAGGTGCAGCTCGCCGTCGGCGAGCCGGAAGACGGACGTGCAGTGCGCCGTCACCTCCGGCGGCACGGCCACCGACACCGACACCACGCCGCAGTGGGAGAACCCGTCGCCGACCTTGGCGCCGCCCTGGCCGCCGAACAGCTCGCCACCGCTGACGAACCCCTGGCCGACCGCGATGTTCACGGGCGCCGACATCAGTCCCCGCTTCGCCGTCACCTCCACCGTCGCGGCCCTGTCCTGCCCGGCGGCGACCTGGTCGGCGCCCACCAGAGCCCCGGTGAGCGCAACCACCGCGACCCACGGCTGAACCGCCATCACACACCTCCGCGTCCGGTACGAATCGTGTCACCTGACGCTAATTCCCCGGCGCTGTAACGGTCATCGACCGATGGCGTAGCCACCGAAGGAGGAGCGACCGACCACTTGGACACGTTCCGTGCAGAACGGGTTCCGGGGAAGTCCAGGACCGGTGGCGCGGCGGCTGGTGACCGGCTCGCGCCGAAACCCGGCCGCTCCACGATGTCCAGTCAGCCGGACCAGCACCTCGAGCGATCACACCGAGTAGGAGCTCTCCGCACCGTGTTCACCACATCGTGTCCTGGTGCCCGGTGCCCACAAGGAGTGAAGTGGTGATCACTCAGTAGTGAAGGAGTCCCTGTGATGGACACAGCCGCGTTCGAGGCCCTGAAGTTCCAGGGCGATCCTCTCGCCGATGCGGTCATCGCCGATCTGGTGGGCACGAACCGCGTCAGTGTGGTCAACGAGGTCTTGGAGCACTTCCGCACCAACGACCAGCCCATTCCCGAGCAGCTTCCCGGGCCGGTGCGCGAGTTCCTGGTCCTGACCGACAACCCACCGGAGTGGGTGGAGCCCGACCGGGTGGCGCGGGCCTACGACTTCTTCATCGACGACGGCGTGCACGTCGCCTCTGTGCTGACGTTCGGCGCGATGGTCAACTGCTACGCCCACGCCCGCGCGTCCCGGGCGCTCACCCTGACCCACGGCCTCAACCAGCCCCACCGGAGGCTCTCCGAGACCTCCCAGTTCGTCATGAACATGATGGGCCGAGACGCGTTCGGCTCAGGCGGCTCGTTCGTGCCCACCATCCAGAAGACGCGCCTCATCCACGCCGCCGTGCGCCACTTCCTGACCGCTTCCGGCCGCTGGGACGTCGCCGTCGACGGCGTTCCGGTGTGCCAGCAGGACATGGTCGGCGCCCTGCTCATCTTCTCCGTCCAGGTGATCGAAGGCATGCGCCGCATGGGCATCTCCGTCACCGAACAAGAGGCGGAGGACTACTACTACGTGTGGCGTGCCGCGGGCGCCATGCTCGGCATCCCCGCCGAGGCCGTACCGGAGTCCATCCACGACGCCCGCGAGCTCAGTGCCGCGATGGTCGAGTCCGTCTACGGGCCGTCGCCGGAAGGCGTGGTGCTCACCCGGCACCTGCTCGACCTCTACGAGAAGCTGTTTCCCGGCAAGGTCTTCGACGGCATCGTCGCCGCGATGATCCGCCAGGTCGTCAACCCCGAGGTCGCCGACTGGATGGAGGTGCCGAAGTCCCGCGCCTGGACCGGCGTCGTGCGCGCCGGCACCCGCCTGGTGCGCGCGCTGGAACGCGCCGAGGACAACAGCGCTCTGGCCAACACCATCCTCGACCGCGCCGGCGCCATCCTGCTGGGCGGCAGCGTCCGCAACCTCACCGACGGCCAGTCCACCACCCTCACCATCCCCGCGGACCTGCGCGAACGGTGGGAAGCCGAAGACCGCTCCCCCGTCGCCACCACGACGAGGACGACCGCCAGGAGCGTTGATCCGTAGACCTGTCGGGCTTCGCACGGCACGGCCGTGGGCCGGACCGGCCCTTGGCACTCCGGCAAGTCCCGCGCAGATCCTGTCGCCGACTCACCGCGGAGGATTCCGGCCATGTCTCATCCGGACCGGTTGGAGGAGCTGGACCTGTACTCGGTCTGGGCGACGGCGCGGGACCTGGAGGGAGCGTTCGACCCGTTCTCCTTCGAGCAGCGGATGGCCGCCTACCGGACGATGATCGCCAACACCAACACGGACGACCGGTTCGGCGCCGACAACCGGCACAACCCGCTGTGGGGTCTGATGTTCCAGCACCAGTGGCAGTTCCGCACCGACCGGCTCGGCGCCGGCACCCGGCAGGACGGGCGAATCGATCCGGACTCGCCCTGGGGCTATGGCAACTACACGCTGAGCGTCGTCCCGTGGCTCGGCGCCGCGGTCGCCGGGGTGGTGCCGGCCCTGCCGGTCGCCGACCCACCGACCCGCTCGCGGTTCCGGTACGTGACAGGCGGGACCGTCCCGGAAGAGCTGGTCCCGGCGGTGGCGGACTGGCGCGCCTACTTCTTTCTGGTGGCCGGCGGTGATCTGACCGATCCCGAACCGGCGCGCCTGGCCCTCTGGAAGGCGCACAAGACGAGCTTGGACGTGGTGGTCGGCGTCCTCGCCGACGTCGACACCGACCCCTGGCCCGATCTGGAGGTCACCTTCCTGCGCGGCTGGTGCCGGATGGTCGACTACCTGTGGGCGGCCGCCTGGCCCACGGACTTCACCTTCATGACCGCTCACGGACTCGACGTGCTGCCCGAATCACTCCTCACCTCACCCGAGGACTTGGACGCGCTACCGGCCAAAGCTCGCGGCAACGTCGTGAACGTCCTCCGCCTCGCGACCACCCCTCGGTGGCGCTACGGCCTCAACCTGCTGCTGTGGAGGCGGATCATGCGGACCCGTGAAGCCCGTGACCGGGTGCTGCCCCTGCTCGACGCGGTGTTCGACCCCAGGCCGGACAACGCCGCCGAGCGCCGGGCGGTGCTCCGCCACCTGCTGCGACGCTGAGCGTCCGGAACGTCGTTCAAGACGTCGCCGACCGACCGGCGGCCACGATCGCGGTGAGCACGCGGTCGAGGTCGGCTCGGGTGGTGCGCGGGTTGATCGTGCACAGCCGCAACGCCACCACACCGTCCACTGTGGTCGTCGTGATGAACGTGCGGTCGCTCTCGTTGATGGTGCGGCCGATCATCGTCTGGAGCTCGTCAGAGCCCTGGCGATAGCGCAGGCAGACGATGCCGAGGCTCGGTCCGGCGACCAGCTCGAGCTCATGGCAGCAGCGGAACCGCCGGTGAACGACGCGCCCGGCGAGAACCCGCTCGCCGGGCGCGTGGCGTTCGGACTCCTGCTCCTCGGAGATCCACAGGTCGTCGAACTCCGGCACTTCCCCACATCGGATTGATTTCCGCCGACGAACGCGTGCCCGCATCGAATTCGGGGAACAGCGGCGGAGCGCGGGCTGCGACCCGCTGAAACCACCCTGTTGTGCGATGTGGCAGCCGAGCAGCCCGCAGAGGCCGACACTACGCTGCGGAATACCGGTCGAATTCGCGGACGCGTCCTGTTGTCCGGTTTGGCCGGTCACAGCGGAGCGGGGAGGCAGGAATCAGTTGCGATCGAATCTGCGTTCTTCCGAATTCACACCGCTGGCTGCCACCGCGTTGTGGCCGTTCACTCGCCCCGGCCCGGCCGACGGGTCCTCTCGCCGCCAGAAGCTGCTCTTGCTCGCCATCGCCGCCGGCGCCTACGCATTGGCGTTCGGCTGGCCGATCCACCTGGCGGTCCAACGCCTGACAGCGCCTGCGACGGACCTTGTCGCAGGCGAGTCCGATGTGTGGCTCGGCGTGGCCTTCAACGTCCTGGCGATCATTGTCGCCCTGGCCACCCTCGTGGCCTTCAAGATGGCGCGTGCGCCGCTTTCGGCAGGCCGGCTCACGACGCTGAGTTTGCGATCGGCCTTCTACGCCGCCGGTATCTGGGTGTTGTCCCAGATGTTGTCGGCGCCGATCAGCGCCGTCGTCGACGCCAGTTCGGCAAGCCACGACTCTCCGGAAATCTCGATGCAAGCGGACCGCGGGCTCCAGCTGGTGTACTGGATCACCTGGTCGATCGCGGCCGGCGTCAGCGAGGAGATCATCGCCAACGCGGCTGTCGTGCGAACCTGCGAACTCTGGAACGTGCCGACCTGGTTGATGTACGTACTTGTCGTCGTTGCGCGCTTGTCCTTCCACATCTACTACGGGCTGGCTGTGATCGAGAAGGTGCTCTGGGCGCTCATGAGCGCGTGGGCCTACCGGCAGGGAAGGCTGTTGTGGCCGTTGATCGGCATCCACGTCCTGCTCGATGCCCTTACTGCCGTGCAGGCATCAGTGGATGCTCCGCAGTTGTCCGTGGTGTCGACTCTGATCACTGTTGCGCTGGTGACTTACGTAATAGCCTGTCTCGTCTTTCGATCGCGCCGCACGCACCGAGCCGGCACCGACGGCTGAGGCCGTGTTCGTCGCCGCGTCCCACCCGGCGAACCGTGGGCCGGACCAGAGGACCGCGATGGCCGCGACGCCCGTCACGCTCCTGGTCGAGGGCGCGACCGGCATCGGCAAGACGGCGCTTCTGGACGTGGCGTGCGAACTGGCCCGCGAACGCGGGTTCGTGGTCTGCCGGGCGACGGCGTCGCCGATGGAGCGCGAGGTGCCCTTCGCCGTCGTGCAGCAGCTCTTCGAGCACCTGCGCGAGGAACCGCTCCCCGGCCGGAACGACGAAACCGCACCGCATGGGCACGACGTCATCGCCGGGCACTTCACCGCCGAGGCGGACGACCCGGCGGAGAGCCGCGTCCACCAGGCGGTCCGGGGCGTTTACCGCTTCACCGCCGGTCTCGCCCAGCGCGCCCCGCTCTGCCTGGTCGTCGACGACGTGCAATGGGCGGACGTGCCGTCGTTGCGCTGGCTGAACTACCTGGTCCACCGCGTGGTCAAGCTGCCGGTCGTCATCCTGGTGTCCCGCACGCCGGGGATTCGGCCGACCGATCCCCTGCTGATCGCGGAGCTGGAGATGTACTCGGAGCGCATGAAGCTCGCGGTGTTCACGACGCGGGACGTCGTGCAGCTCACCGAGCGGATGCTCGGGCGCACGCCGGACGAGGAGTTCGCCGCGGCCGTCATCGACGCCACCAGCGGCTGCCCCATGGTGACGAGCCACGTCCTGGAGCTGATGCGGGAACGATCGGTGCCGCCGGACGAGAGGGCCGCGGCCGCACTGCCCCGCCCCGATCCCGTGGAGCTCGGCCGATCGATGCTCGCGCGGCTCAACCGCCAGTCACGCCGGCTCGTCGAGGTCGCCAAGGCGATCGCGGTCGTGGAGCCGGCCGACCTGGACCTCTTGGCCGCCGTCCTCGGCACGAACAACGGCGCTGCCGCCGACCAGGTGCGGCAGCTCGAGGGGATGGGCGTGCTCGCACCGGAGGGCGCGCTCACGTTCGCACACCCGGTGCTCAAGAGCGCGATCGACAGCGCGGTCTGCTACGAGGAACGCGAGGAGCTGCACGCCAGGGCCGCCCAGTTCCTGCACGACACGCGGGCGCCCGCTCCTCTCGTGGCAGGCCACGTCCTGCGGACGTCCTCCCGCCTGGGTGCCTGGGCAGTGGAGGCCCTGCGCACCGCCGCCGACACCGTGATCGTCGAGGGCGATCCCCGCTCCGGCGCGAAGCTCCTCGACCGGGCCCTCGACGAGGATCTCTGCGCCCCGCAGCGGAAAGAACTGCTGGTGCGGCTGGGTCTGGCCGAGACCTGCTTCGACCCGCGGATGGCCGTGGTGCACCTGCAGGAGGGGATGACCGGGCTGGACGACCCGGAGGAGGTCGTCGCGGTCGCCTGCCGGCTCGCCCAGGTCCTGTACTTCGACGGTGCGTACGACAACGCGAGCGAGGTGCTGCGGCGGACGATGAGCGAGATCGGGCCGAAGATCCCCGCGGCCGTCGACGTGTTGCGCCTGCTGGAACGCATCACCGTGCCGTCGCAGGACGCCTCCACCGGTCAGGTGGACCTCCGGCGGTTCGACGAGCGGGAGTGGCGCCGCGGTGACGCGCACGGCCGCGCGTTGGCGGGGCTGATCGCCGAGGACGCCAGCAACCGGGGTGTCGACCTGGCGCTGTGCCGGGAGGCGGCGCTCGCGGCGCTGTCCGGAGGTGTGGCCTCGATCCTGCAGCACCCGCAGCGGATGGTCGGGGTGCTCAACTCCTTGCTGCGCGCCGACGAGGTGGAGCTCGTGCTGCGCCACTGCGACGAGATCCTGCTCGAAGCCCACCGCGAAGGGCTGACGATGATCACGCTGCTCGGCCACACCCTGCGGTCGCGGGCGCACCACCACCGCGGATCCTTCGCCGAGGCGGTCGCGGACGCGGAGCTGGCGTTGTCCGCGACGCAAACCGCGAGGCTGCCGTCCGACCACTTCGGACACGTCTACGCCGTCGACGCCCGAGTCCGCGCTCAGCTCGCGCTCGGCGATGTCGACGCGGCGGAGAAGGCGCTCCAGCCGTTCGGCAAGTTCAGGGCACTGCCGCACACCTGGCACCACACCGCGCTCCTGCACGCCAGAGGCGCGCTGCGGATGGAGCTCGGCGACAGCCAGGGAGCGCTCGCCGACCAGCTCGAGTGCGGTGAGCGGTTCGAGGCCTGGGGCAGGCCCAGCCCGGCATTGCGCCCCTGGCGGTCCTACGCGGCACTGGCACACCTGCGGATCGGCCGGCGCGAGCCCGCGCTCGACCTGGCGTCGCGGGAGTTGGAGCTGGCACGGGCTTGGGGTGCGCCGACCGTGGTCGGCCGCGCGCTGCTGACGGTGGGCATCGCGACCGGTGGCGCCGCCGCGGACCCGTGGCTGACCGAGGCCGACTCGGTGCTGAGGCGGTCGTCCGCCCGGATGCTGCACGCAGAGGTGCTGCTGGAACTCGCCGGCACGCGGTGGGAGCGGGGTCAACACGACGCCGCCCGGCACCACCTCGCGGAGGCGAAGAAGCTCGGCGAGCAGTGCGGCGTCGCCGTGGAGCCGGGAGAGCGGTTCGCCGGCCCGGCCTCCACCGGCACACCACGCGCGCACGTCCCCCGGCCCGCCGGGCCGACGAGGGTCGTGCCGCCCGATCCCCGGACGACCGTGCTCGCGCTGACGCCGCACGAACACCGCGTGGCCGGCCTGGTGCTCGAAGGGAACTCGAACGACGAGATCGCGCACAAGCTGAACGTCTCGCGCCGCACGGTCGAGTTCCACCTCACGAGCATCTACCGCAAACTCGGCGTGCGCCGCCGGACCCAGCTGTCCGCCGCACTCGCCGGCTTCATCGCGCGGAAATGAGGTCACCGGGGGAAGGCACGCCGGGCGGTGCGGCTCTCCCCCGATGCCAGGCCGCACGCCGGACGGCCTCCGGTCAGTCGCTCTCGCGGCCTGCGGCTCCGGCACGCCGGTCGCGCAGTTCGGAGATCTTCGCGTTGACCCCGGCGGAGACGCGGGTCGTCCGGTAGCCGAGCCGGTGGTTGATCCTGATCATGTGCTCGTTGTCGCCGCCGGTCCCGGTGTGCACGCGGTCGATCTCCGGCCGTTGTTCCCGCAGCCGCCGCAGCATCCGGGCCTTGACGCACAGCCCGAGCCCACGGCCGCGCTCGGAGGGGCTCACCACGGTGTCCCGCTGAACGCCCCACGTGGGCAACGTCGGGTAGAGGTCCAGCAACGTCAGCGCGGCGACTTCGTTCGTCAGCTCGTTCACCGCGAGCACACCGCGCCGGCCGATGCCGCTCGCGCGCAGCTCCGCCTCCGCCTCCCGGACCCGGTCGACCGTCCACACCGGGAACACCAGGCGGGACTCGCCGATCGGCGCGTCGCGCATGGCGGTGAGCGTGCGGGCGAACGAGTCCACCAGCTCGTCCGGCACCGCGCCGGAGAAGTCCACCACCCGGTACCCCGCGGGGACGAGCACGTCCCACGTCGCCGGGTCGACGTCCGCCAGGTGCAGCCACTGGACCACCATCGGCTTGGCGGTGCGCAGGCCGACGGCCGTCGCCCAGCGGTGCCCGGGACCGTCGACCTCCAGGTCCCACCCCTCGACGACCGTCCTGCCGCGCGCCTCCAGCAGCGGTAGCAGCAGGTGCAGGACGGCGGTGCCGACGCCCGCGCGCCGCCGGTCGGGGGCGACCGTGATGCTCGTCAGCGCGACCTGGTCGCTCTCGCCCGGCAGCAGGTACACCCCGGCCGTGGCCACCAGCTCGCCGTTCCGGCGTGCGCCTCAGAACTCGTGCGGACCGCACCCCGCGTCGGGCAGGCGCAGGTCGGCGAGCCACTCGTCGAAGGGCCGCGCCTCCCGGCCGGGTCTCTCGTGCTCGCGGACGGCCATCGCGAACCCGTACCAGGCCAGCAGGTCGGCCCGCTGCGCCCGATCGGGGTCGAATGCTTCGAGCTCGACGTCCCCCACCATCTCGGTCCCCTTCACGCACGCGCCAGAGCGGCTCGCGCCGATCCGAACGCCCACCGGTGCCACAGCCAGTATCCGGCAGGCACCGGCCGGCGATCCAGGCCGTGAGCACGCCGCCGCCGCGCCCGCCATCCTCCGATCGGAGGATGGCGGGTCTACCGCGTCGGCGGTGATCCCCGGCCGCGTGATCGATCCGGCGCGACCCCTCGCGGCGGCAGGCTGTTCCCACAGCGTTCGACGCCGGCCGACGCCGCGGCCCACCCTGACAGTCCACTGAGGACTTAGCACGGATGAAGAAGGAACCCCTTGCGATCTGCTCGACCGTCACACCGGGCTCGCGGTCACGGGGAACGCGCATTACCCGCCATCGGCTTGATCTCTGCGCCGGTCTTCTCATCGTTGTGCTCGTCTACCAGATGATCAGGCGGGCCCCGGATGACAGATGCTGAGCCGATACGCGTACCGCGGCAACGAGACGAGCACGGCATGACCTACCGCTCGCGCCTCCACCGCAAGCCGGGGAACCAGCGGCGGCGCGGATGGATGTGCAGGGTGTCGACGTGTTCCGCCTGCAACGCAATCCCGTGCACCGTCCCGGAGATGTGGTTGCGCACCCCCATGTCGTGGTGGTCAGCGGACGACGGGCCGATCGGCGTCACGACGTGGATGCGTTCCGTGCGGTGGCCGCGACGGAGGCTGATGTACTCCTCCAGCTCGAGCTGATCGACCTCGCAGTCCCCCAGCTCGGCCTTGGCCGCGCTCTCACACGCGGCGGCCAGTCCCTGCCTGCTCGCCAGCGTCTGCTCCACCTCGCGGAGTCTGGCCTGGGCTCGGGCGCATTCTCGCTCCCGTTCGGCTTTCTCGGCCGGGGTCTCGGGAACATGGCGCCACGCCAGGGGCGGGTTCACAGCCTGCTCGACGGCCTGTTTCGCCTTGCGCGCCTTCTTGTCCAGACCGAGGAACGCGACCTTGTCCGGATGCGCGCGAACACTCCGGATCATCTCGGTCAGCCAGCACAGCACGGCATCATGGCCGGTGTCCGAGCCGGCGAGTTCATCGAGCTCCCGACGCCACACCTCCGCCTGCTCCGGCGCGATCAGCCCCAGATGCTTGCGCAGCCCCTCGAACTGCGCGCCCACGTCGGCGTCGGCCAGCAACGCCCGCGTGGTCCGCAGCGGTTCCCGGACCGGCACCTGCGCCAACCGGCTTTGGCCAGTTCCGAGCTGTTTGAGGGCCCCTTTGAGCGCGTCGCGTTCGTCCATCAGGTCCCCGTCCCCCGGCTCGTGCCCGGGGTGGGACGCGATTCCCTTGCACAGCCGGTAGATGCTCGTCTCCGGCCGGAGCCGGACCAGCACGTCCCGGTCGTCGCGCAGGCACAGCACGAGCACGGCGGGCAGCCGGGCCTCGGGAACGCCGAAGTGGTGGGCGCAGCGCGTGACCGCCTCGGTCCATGCGGCTTGCTGCTCCTTGAACCGCCGGGGCGGGAAGGGGGAGGACTTGCCACGCGGGCGAGCGCCCCGACCGGGGACCGTCAGCACGGTGTGGTCCAAACCGCGCGCGTCGTCGAGCGTCAGCCTCTTCCAGTAGTAGGTCTCTGGGTTGTCCACGGCGAAGTAGCGGCCCTCCCTCTCCTGCTCCTGCAGCACGAACTCGGGGTCGGGGCACAGCACCGCGATGCGTTGGCCCGTCACGTCGTGGATGCTGGTCCAGTCGCGGATCAGCTCCTCGTGCAGCGTGCGGGCCTCCGCGGTACGGGCGAGCACGACGATGAGCCCGAGGTAGCCCTCACGGCGCGCCGCGTCGACGATGTAGGGCAGCGCCTCCGGCGCGGTGACCGGAACCTTCCACATGCGCGCATAGTAGGCCGCGTTCGACCCCGTTCGACCGCCTTCGTCGACAAACCATGAAGCCGGCCCAGCAGGGGTTGGTTCGTCACTGACCGTTGACCAGTAGCGAGGCCGGGTTGGATGAGTGGATGGACACGTGGGAGACAGCAACTCGGCAGGCATGAACGCACACATGCCAACGCTCGACGACCACCACGGCGGTGATCCGGTCACTGACCGGCGCATCTGCGCGACGGGACCGAGAAGGGCCGACCCTTCTACGACCTGGCCGAGGTCGCCGATGAGCTCGTCGGCAAGGTGCTGGTGCTGACCGGCTGCCGCAAGGGCGCGGTCCGGCGCGCGCCGGCTGGCGGTGAGCATCTGGACCGCCGACACCGGCCGAGCCGTGCGCCTGGCACGGACGATCATCAGCGGCGCGGTGTTCGCCAACGCGGTCGTCGCCTCCGATCCCCGCCTTCCCTTCGGCGGCACCAAACGCAGCGGGCACGGCCGCCGCCGGCATCGGCGAGTTCACCACCATCCGCACGTTCTGGGTCGGCGACGCGTGATCGACCGGGTGAGTCGCACGCGTCCGTGGCCCGTGCGGACAACGGCTGAGCGGAGGCGCCGTGGGTCATGACGTCCCGGCCGGATCGGGACCAAGGACCGCGTTCGCACGCCACCTTCCCGAGAAGACTCCTGTGCAGAGAACTTCTTGGGAGGTAACGATGTCCGCTGTTCACGCCCCGTCGCGCACCGAGACGGAAACGGGTGCCGCGGCCCTCGCGGTCCTGCGCATCGCGACCGGTCTGCTGTTCCTCTGGGCCTTCTTCGACAAGGCGTTCGGCCTCGGCTACGCCACCCAGCCCAAGAACGCGTGGTTCGAGGGCGGGTCGCCGACCAAGGGCTTCCTCAGCCGGGTCGCCGTCGGGCCGTTCGAGTCGGTGTTCCACGAGATCGCCGGCGCCTGGTGGGCCGACGTGCTGTTCATGGCCGGCCTGCTCGCGATCGGCGTGGCGCTGGTGCTCGGCATCGGCCTGCGGATCGCCGCCACCAGCGGATCGCTCATGATGCTGCTGATGTGGGCGGCGGAATGGCCCCCGGCGCAGCGCACCTCGGGCGGCGAACCCACGATGTCGACCAACCCGCTCATCGACTACCACATCATCTACGCCCTCGTGCTGGTCGCGCTCGCGGCCACCGCCTCCGGCGCGAGCTGGGGACTGGTCCGCCGGTGGCACGATCTCCCCGTGGTCAGGGCGAACACCTGGTTGCGGTGACCACCGCCAGGAACGGGGCGCCTCCGCTCCTGTTCGGACCGCGTGTCGAGGCAGTGGCGTCCCCGACGTTCAGCCACCGTGGACCGGACCGGATCCGTGCGCCACCCGATTCCACCGTGGAGGAGTGGTTGAGCGGAGAACCGGTTGGGTAGCCAAGTCGAGCAACGCAATTGACCACCAGGAGGCTGACGTGATCGGGTTCATCGTCGCCGGACTGATCATCGGCGCGCTCGCCCGTCTGATCAAGCCCGGCAAGCAGCACCTCGGCATCGTGGCGACGCTGCTTTTGGGGCTGGTCGGTTCCGTCATCGGCGGCACCATCGCCAACCTGCTCGGCACCGGGGACATCTTCGAGCTCAACGTGCTGGGCTTCATCATCGCCGTGATCGCCTCGGTGCTGCTCATCGGCGTCGCGGAGGCCATCGCCGGCCGCAACCGCGCGAGCGTGCGATAAGGTCTGACGGACTCTCCGGCCCCGGTCACCCCAGTGGTGACCGGGGCCGTCCTTCGTTCGGGGCTCGACTCGCTGTTCCTCGCGCTTCCGGACTCGTCATGCCTGGCAGACCGGACACCACCAGGTTTCCCGGCCGTGTGAGGTGAGAGCGGCCGGGCGGAACGCGATCGGTGCGGCACAGCGCAGGCACGGACGTCCCGCCCTCCCTGTACACCCAGTGCCGGGGCGTGGGTCTGCCGGTGGTGTTCTGGGCCGGGTTCGCGAGGACCGCGTGCCGCAACCGCCGCCGGGCGTCGGCGAGCAGCTCGTCGAGGCCGTCGACGGTGCCGGCGGCCCGCCACGGGTTGACGCGGTGCAGGAAGAGCAGCTCCTGCGCCCACATGTTGCCGAGCCCCGCCACTCTGCGCTGGTCGAGCAGCGCCGCGACGATGGCGTCCGCACCGGCGGCTGCCACGCGCGTCGTCGCAACGGTGAGGCTGTCGACGCCCGCGGTGTCGTTGCCGAGCAGGTCCGGGCCGAGGTGACCCACCACCGTCCGCTCGTCACACGTCTTCAGCACGGTCAGCACCGGAAGCGCGACGCCGACGAGCGTGCGGCCGTCGTGCAGGCGCAGCGCGATCCGCAACCGGGGCATGACCCGTGCGGGCAGCCTCTTGTGCGGACGCAGCACGGACCACGAGCCAGTCATCCTGAGGTGGGAGTGCACCGTCAGCCCGGCATCGGTGCGGGACAACAGGTGCTTGCCCCGCGCACGCCAGTCGAGGATGCGCTGTCCGGCCAGGTCGACGGTGGCGAAACGCGGATGCCGGACGTCACTGTGGACGATCAGCGAACCGGCGGTGGCGGTGTGCAGCCGTGCCGCGATCCGCGCCACGGTGTCGCCCTCCGCCATCGCACCATCATCACCCACACCGGTATCCGGTGCATTCACGCGACGAAAAGCCCGGCTTCCCGATCGGTGCGATCCTGGTGCGATGGCCGAGCCGGAGCACACGCCAGACGGGCACTTCGTGGTGATCAACGGGCGGCGCTGGCGGGCCACCGACCCCGAGATCCCGCCCGAGCCGGCGGCCCGGTTGCGCAGCCTGCTGATGGCGGCTCGCCGGGACGTCGGCGCCGCCCTCCGCGCCGACGACGCCGAGGCGGAGCGGGACGCGCGCGCACGAGTCCACCTCGCGAAGATCGCCCTCGGCGAGCGCGGCACCCCGTGGTGGGAACAGACGGCGAGCGAACGGCGGCATCGGTGGCAGAGCGGCTTGGCCGCCCTGGACACTCGCGCCACCTGAACGAGTGGACGGCACGGCTCCCGAGGCGGAAGTTCCTCGCTCAGAAGGCGTACCGGACGCGCAGGTACGGAGCGTGCGCCTCGACGAGTGCGAGGAACGAGTCGAGGAGCTCCCGCTTGAGTCCCCGCCGGTAGCGGACGTTGACCCCGCCGCCTTCGCTGCGCTTGGCCTCCTGGAGGTCCGGGCGCCACAGGAGGTCCTCGGCCCGCGGGTGCCAGCGCAGGTTGACCTCGTGCAGCGGCTGGTTGTGGGTGAGCATGATGACCTCGGCGGCGAGCTGGTCGCGGGTGGCGGAGGAGGCCGCGTCCCCGAGCGACTCGAGCAGCTGCCGCCAGTCCTCGAGCCAGCCGTCGTACACGACGACCGGGCTGAGGTTCACGTGCACCTCGTAGCCGGCGGCGTGGAAGTCGTCGAGGGCGGCGAGGCGTTCGGGGACGGGGCTGGTGCGGATGTCGAGCAGTTTCGCGGTGCGTTCGGGCATCAGGGAGAACCGGACGCGGGTGCGGCCCCGCGGATCCCACTCCAGCAGGTCGCGGTTCACGTACTTGGTCGCGAAGGACGCCTTCGCGGTGGGCAGGTCGCGGAACAGCCGCACCAGGTCCCTCACGTTGTCGCTGACCACCGCGTCCGCCGAGCAGTCGGAGTTCTCCCCGATGTCGTAGACCCAGGCCCGCTCGTCGATCTGGCCGGGCTCGGTCATCGGGCCCTGCCTGGCGACGTGGCGGGCCAGGTAGCCGGTGATCTGCTCGATGTTCGCGAACACCGTGATCGGGTTCGAGTACCCCTTGCGCCGCGGCACGTAGCAGTAGGCGCAGGCCATCGCGCACCCGTTGGCCGTGGACGGGGCGATGAAGTGCGCCGAACGCCCGTTGGGCCGCGCGCTGAGGGACTTCTTCACCCCGAGCACCAGCGCTTCGCGCTTGATCCGCACCCACCGCCGCGCGTTGGCCTCGTCGCCGTGCAGCTCGGGGATGCGCCAGTGGCTGTCGACCTCGACCCGGTCCGCGTCGGGGAACCTGTCGAGCACCTCACGGCCTCGCGGCAGCAGCGCGGCGGCGGGCTCCACGTAGATCCGGGTCGGGCTCAGCAGCGGTGTCGAGGTGCTCACCCCTCCAGTGTCCGGATGACACCGACAAAAACGCCGCTCATGGCGCTGCGCTGGACCGTGAGCTGCGTCATCGGCCGTCTTCGTCAGTACCGAGGACCGGCGAGTACGGGCTCAAAGGACGACGTTGAGCAGGAGGGTCAGCACAACGGAGGCGATCACCGAAAAGGCGATCATCAGGAGGCACCCGAGACGCCCACCGAGGGGACGGATCTTCACCTGGGCAGTCCCCTTGCTCAGCGGTTGGCGTCGTCGCGCCGACGACTGGCCGCCTTGGCCAGACCACGGCTGATCATGTAACCGATGGTGAGGAAGGTGATGTAGCGCAACGCCTGCTCGGCGTTGAACGGATCCGCGGTGTCGGCGTCGCCGCCGACCATCAGGGACGTGATCACCACTGCGGCGACCGCGGCGAGGAACACGAAGAACTCGGTGGTCTTGAACGACGGTTTCGTCTCGACATCCGCTCTGTGTGCCACAGGGGCACCGGGAGCCAGGTCACCCGCGACCCTGCCGCCCTGGAATCCCGGATTTCCCGAAACGCCGCCCATCGGACCTGTTGCGCTGGTCATGTCGGTTCTCCTGCCCGAATTGATGAAAATCGATTGACGGTTGATGGATACCCTTCCCCGAGTGGCACAAACTGCCGACGACACGACCTGATCGCATTGGCACCCGTTCCAGCCATCAGCCCCGGAAACAGCACGCTCCGCGGTTACCGAAATCGCACACTCGGGCACGCTCAGCTATCAGCACATCGAAACCTCTTCGAAAAATGCCACTTGGTCGGCAACCAGCGCCACGCAGCCGAAAGGAAGTACGCGTCCGTCCTGGTGCTGCTCCCGCAGAGACGGCGGGCTTGACCGCTTCCACCCGTTCTCCGCATCCCGGCGGAGCTTGTGAGCTGGACCACGCGGCAGGCATTTGCCCGCGCTCTCGCCGCAGTGGACGAGGAGCATGGACCCGTGGCCGGAGAACGAGACAAGAAGAAGGTCCCGAGCGCGGCGGAGCGAGGACCGGTCAGCCACGCCCTGTTCCGGGTGGTCCGGCTGCACCGGATGCTGGCGGGCCAGCTCCTGCGGGACCTCGGTCTGCACCGCGGCCAGGAGCTGCTCCTGATGCACCTGTGGGACTCGGGCCCGGTGCGCCAGACGGAGCTGATCGCGGTGCTGGACTCCGACTCGGCGACCATCACCAGGATGGTGCAGCGCCTGGAGAAGGCGGGCCTGGTCGAACGGACGCCCGATCCCCGCGACGGCCGGGCCACCCTGGTGTCGTCCACTCCCGCGGGCGTCGCGATGCGGGCGGAGATCGAGCGGATGTGGCACGACCTGGAAGCGTCGACGGTCGGCGACCTGTCCCCCGCCACCCTGGCGCCGGTGCTGGAGGCGCTCGCCGAGATCGAGACCAACCTGGCGGCCGCGGTGGCCAGGTCCGGCGGACCGACCGGCTCAGTCCACTGAGGACGTCGCCGGCCCCGCGACCCGGCGGGCGGGCCGGTGCGCCCAGACCACCGCGACGGCGCCGGCCCCCACCCAGGCCGGCACGACCGGTGAGGACCGGGCCGCCGAAGTGCGCACGTCGTCACGCCGTCGCGAGACGGCCCTGCGCGACCCCCGCGAAGAACGTGCGGCCACCCATGGTCATGTCCGGGTGGAACTCCGCCATGAGCTGCTGGCGGATCGGCGAGCCGGCGAACCGCGGCTCGAGCTGGAACTCCGCGGCCACGGACCACCACGTGACGGGGACGATGCCGGCCATGACCATCCGCTGGACCGCCACGGTGTGCGCCTCCGCACTGGTGCTCGCGGAAGCGTCGACGACGACGTAGGTCTCGTATCCCGCGCGCACCGCGCCCAGCGCGGTCTGCAGCACGCACCCGTCGGTGGCGATGCCGCCGATCAGCAGGCGGTTCCGGCCGGTGGCCTCGACGGCCGCGCGGAAGCCGGGGTCGAGGAACGAGTCGAACGCGGTCGCGCGCTCGATCACCGGCTGGTCCTCGCCGATGGCGGCCAGCACCTCCGGGTAGAGCGGGCCGGAAGGCTTCGACGCCTCGCCGTTGGTCACGACGAGTCCGGCGCCGTAGAGCTTGGCGGTCTTGGCCAGGCCCGCCGCCGCGGAGAGGTGCTGGCGCAGGTCGTGCGAGCGCAGCAGGGTGGCGAAGCCGACCGCGTAGTCGACCAGCACCACGGTGGAGTTGTCGGGCGAGAGGGGCGCGAGGTTCACGGCAGGTCCTTCGGTCGAGAGGTTAATGACCATCTGTTCATTAACTTACGACCTCAATGACCGCGTGTACAGTACGGGCATGCCTCCTGCGTCACAGCCCGCGCGCCGCACCCGTGACCCCGAGGCGAAACGGGTCGCGATCCTCGCCGCCGCCCGGGAGGAGTTCGCCGAGCACGGGTTCGCCGGTGCGACGATCCGCGCCATCGCCCGCCGCGCCGGTGTCACGCACGGGCTGGTCATGCTGCACTTCTCGTCCAAGGAGCAGCTTTTCCTCGCCGCGGTCCCCGGAACGCGCGACCTGACCGGCACCGTGGAGGGCGGCCTGGACGGGCTGCCCGAACGCGTCGCGACCGCGTTCGTGCAGCGCATGGAGTCGGCCGACGGCGCCGATCCGTTCATCGCGCTCGTGCGCAGCGCCGGCGACCAGGAGGCGGCCAGGGCGTTGCTGCGCGCCATGGCCAGGGAAAGCGCCGCCGCCTACCGCGAGGTCCTCACCGGGCCGGACGTGGAGGCGCGCGTGGAGCTCGTCGGCGCGCTGCTGATCGGGGTCACCTTCAGCAGGTACGTGACCGGGGACGGCGAGCTCGCCGCCATGCCCGCCGACCGGCTCATCCCCTACCTGGCCGAAGCGCTCGCGGCGTTCCTCCGCTGAAGGGCGTCCTGCCGACCGGGTCAGGCGACCGAGGTGAACACCATCGAGTGCCAGCCGGTGGCTCCGTCGGGAACGGGAGCGGCGCGTTCGTTGGTCTGGGTGTAGCCGGTGCGGTCCGTCGCGCGGCATTCCACGGTGTGGCTGCCCGGCTTCAGGTCCAGCTCGACGCGCCACATCCGCCAGGTGTCGACGTTGACCTCGGTGCTCAGCGTGGCCGGCTGCCAGGGCCCGCCGTCGACGCGGACCTCGACGCGGTCGATGCCGATGTGCTGCGCCCAGGCGATGCCGGCCGCGACGAACCGGCCCGCCGGCACCCTCTCGAAGGACTTCGGCCGGTCCACCCTGGACATGACCTTGACCGGGGCCTTCTTCGCCCAGCCGCGCTGCGCCCAGTACGGGTCGAACCCGTCGAACGTGGTCAGTTCGGCGTCCACCAGCCACTTGGTCGCGGAGACGTAGCCGTAGAGACCGGGCACGACCATGCGCACCGGGAAGCCGCGCTCCAACGGCAACGGCTCGCCGTTCATCCCGAGGGCCAGCATCGCGTTCGATCCGGGCGCCATGATCGAGGCGACCGGGGTGCCGCACGTCCAGCCGTCCACGCTGCGCGTCGCGAGCTGGTCGGCGCCGGGGCGCACACCGGCCTCCCGCAGGAGGTCGGGAAGCGAGATGCCGATGAAGTTCGACGTGGAGATGTACGGACCGCCGACCTCGTTGGACACGCAGACCAGGGTGATGGTCTTCTCCACCAGCGGACGCCGCAGCAGGTCGTCGTAGGTGAGCACCATCTCGTTGTCCACCATGCCGTGCAGCCGCAACCGCCAGTCCTCCGCCCGCAGGCGGGGCACGGTGAGCGCGGTGTCGACCCGGTAGAACTCGTCGTTCGGCGTCAGGAACGTCGGCGTGCCCTCCCGGGAGAAGTCGGCGCCGAACGGGATGCCGGGCGCGGTCTCCCCCGGACGCAGCGCGATGCCGCGCCGGGACGCCTCGACGTCCACCCGGCCGGCGAGCCACTGCCCGCCCACCGCCGCGACCCCGGCGCCCCCGGCGACCGCCGCGGCCGACAGCAGGAACCTCCGCCTGCCCGGCGCCACGGCGGGCGCCTGCGACCACAGCCAGCGGAACGCCGCGACCCCGACCACGAGGCTGGCCAGCGGCGCGAGCACCGACCACGCGGTCGTCGTCGGCCTCGCCAGCACCGCGGCGATCCCGACCAGGCCGAGAACGCCCGCGAGGGCGGTGCCGGGCCAGGGACTGCGCCGCGACACCAGTCCCGCCACCACGCCGAGCGCCACGAGCACGACCGCCATGCCGCCGAGCAGGACGAGCTTGTCGTTCTCACCGAACGTGCGGATCGCGAAGTCCTTGACCGGGTGCGGCGTCAGGTCGATCGCGGTGTTGCCGACCGCGAGGAACGGCGACGCCAGCGGGCTCACGATCCCCGCGACGAGATGACCTGCCGCCAACGCCGCGGCCACCGACACCAGGCCGATGAGGATCGTTCGGGTTGCTTTCACACCTGACGTTCGTAGCGGACGGCCCACCGGATTGCCCCGCGCGAACACTCCCCCGAGGACTGCTCCGCCAGCGGACGGTCACACCGTCGCCCGGCGCAGCAGCCGGTGCGTGCGCCGGACAGCCGCCAGGCGCTCGTCGACGTTGATCTCCAGTGCCCGCACCACCGGATCGTCCGGCCCGCGGCGCTCGCGGATCTCGGCGAGGCGGTTCTCCACGGTCGTCGGATGCCCGTCGGGGCTGGTGGTCATGTCGCAGTACCACAGCGCGTCGCGGAGCCGTCCGCGGTCGTCGTCGAACTCCGCCAGCTCGTCCGCCAGCCCGAGCACCTCCGCGACCGCCGCGGAGCCGGAGTGGTACGCCACCAGGCCGCAGACCCGCCGGGGCACACCGGCCCGCAGCAGGTACCGGGCGCCGTCGAGCGAATGCAGCCCCGTGTCGGCCAGTTCCGCCGCATACCCGATGTCGTGCAACCAGGCCGCGGCCACCAGCAGGTCCTGCTCCTCCGCCACCAGCACGCGCGCGACCTGCTCGGCCCGCCGCGCCACACCGGCGCTGTGCGCCCAACGGCGTGCCATCCGCCCGGCGAGCAGCCGTCTCGTCGTGCTCCTCGCCCAGTCCGACAGGTGTGTTCGCGGCGGCTCGGGCAGACCGGCCGAGAAGCCTCTGGCCGAGACCCGCACAGCACGTTCCACGAGCAACGGGACGAAATCCCGTACCCGTGCACCGCGGAAGCGGGCCCACGCGCGCTCGATCCACTCGTGCACCAGACTCGGTGGCACCTCGTCGTGCTCCCGGACCAGCCGGAACTCCAGGCGCCGGAGGTGCTCGTCCACCTCGGGTCGCCGCGCCGCTGCCAGTGTGGCGGCACCGTCTTGCACTCCATGCACCGGACCACGGTAGACCTCGCGGCAGCACCGCTTCCCGGCTGCTTCCCGCACCGCGCGTTCGACCTGATCAAGCACGCCCGCGGACGAACAGAACCCGGACAGGCGCCGCGGCGTGATCGCCGGGTCGCACGAAGAGGCGGGGCTGACCGAAGCCGGCCCCGCCCTTGATCACCTCGTGGTCACACCTGCGCGGAGTGCTCCCCGCGGGTCCGGGACGCGGCGTCGCCGCCGTCGCCCGCCGGACCGGTGGCACCGGAGTCGCCCGAGGTCACCTCGGTCCAGGACGTTTGACGTCCCACGACCGGTTCCAACGTGGACGTGGGCAATCCAAACGCCGGTCGGCTCCGAAGGAGGGACGTGAAACCGGGAAGATCGCGTGCGACCGACCCGCACCTGCTGACCGGTGCCCATGCGCTCAACGCGGTGCCCGACGCGGAACGAGCCGAGTTCGAGTCGCACCTGGACGCGTGCCAGGGCTGTGCGGACGAGGTGACCGAGCTGGCGGAGACGGCGGCGCGGCTCGGCAACGCTGCCGGCCGCGTCGTCCCCGCCGGCCTCCGGCCACAGCTGCTCACCGCGGTCCGGGGCGTGCGGCAGCTCCGGCCGGCCCCCGAGGTCGGCACCACTTCCTCGCGGCGCCGAGGTTTCCGGCGCGCCGCGGCACTCGTCTCGGCGGCGTGCGCGGTCGCTGCGGCGGTGGCCGGCGCGCACGGCGCGCTGACCTCGTCGAGGCTCGCTCCCGTCGCCACCTCCCCGCGCACCCGGACCGGTGACCTGCTGGCGGCACCGGACCTGCGGCTCGTCACCGCGGGAGCACCGGCGGGCACCGCGGCGGTGTCCCGCAGCCGCGACGAGATGCTCTTCCTGGCCGACGACCTGCGCACGTTGCCGGACGACCGCGCCTACCAGCTCTGGCTGGTGGACGACCGCGGCCCGCGATCAGCCGGGGTGCTGCGCCCGGCGGGCAAGGCGATGTCGATGCTGGTGACCGGGATCGAGGGTGTCGGTGAAGCAGTTCTGACCGTCGAGCCCGCGGCCGGATCACCGAGCCCGACGACCCCTCCGGTCCTCACGGTCGTCCTGGTGTGGAACGGACGTCGATAAGTCCACTTCGGACTCATTGCGGCGGACGCCGAAAATCCGGGAACAGCGCGCTGTTCCCGGACTCCGGCGTGCCGTCGGGCTGATCAGGCGGGCATCAGGACCGAGTCGATGAGGTACACGGTGGCGTTGGCGGTCTTCACGCCGCCGCAGATCACGTTGGCGTCGTTGGCCTTCAGCGCGTCGCCGGAGCCGGAGACCTTCACGGTGCCGGTCTGCACGGTCTTCTGGTCACCGGCGATCTTGTCCGGGGCGATCTGGCCGGGCACGACGTGGTAGGTCAGGATCTTGGTCAGCAGCGCGTCGTCGGTCTTGAGCTTCTCGATCGTCGCGGCGTCGATCTTCGCGAACGCCGAGTCGACCGGCGCGAAGACCGTGAACTCGGCACCGTTGAGGGTCGAGACCAGGTTCACCTTCGGGTTCAGCTTCCCGGACACGGCACTGACCAGCGTCGTGAGCAGCGGGTTGTTGCTCGCGGCCACGGCCACCGGGTCGGCGGCCATGCCCGACACCGACCCCGCACCGGACGGGACCTGCTTGGCGTAGTCGGCACAGCCGGGGCCGACGAGGGCACCGGCCGGGCCGGCCATCGCCGACGACGACGGCGCCATCGACGACGCCGACATGGGCGCGGCGGGCGCGGTGCTCGAACTGCCACTGCCGGCCATGTCACCCGAACCGCACGCCGCGCCGAACAGGGCGAGCGAGACGGCGCCGGTGGCGAGAACGGTGTTGCGGACGGTCTTGTTCATGACG
>NZ_FOFR01000004.1:9289-419032 GCF_900110955.1 Lentzea xinjiangensis | reverse complement strand
CGGTATTAGACCCAGTTTCCCGGGCTTATCCCAGAGTACAGGGCAGGTTACCCACGTGTTACTCACCCGTTCGCCGCTCGTGTACCCCGAAGGGCCTTACCGCTCGACTTGCATGTGTTAAGCACGCCGCCAGCGTTCGTCCTGAGCCAGGATCAAACTCTCCAATAAGGATTGTGTGATCGCTCCAGACGGAATATGTCTGGCAATCTGGTCTATCTACTCAAAGGAATACCCCGACGAGGGGTATTCATATTACTGGCTGTGTTTCGGCACGCTGTTGAGTTCTCAAAGAACACGCGCTCACCGCAGCTCTTCTCCGAAGAGATTCACTTCCGGGGCTGTGTCAGGCTTAGAAGTCTTTCGCCGCGCTCCGTTCCGGTGTTTCCCGGCCCGTTCCGCGCTGGCAGAGAGAAATTTACACGGCGGCCCACCGAGATCCAAATCGAGGGCCCGGTGCGACGTAACCGCAGGTCAGACGCAACACGGACGGCCCAAACCCGGCGTGATCGGCGCAGAGTGTGACCGGGGCCACGCAGACAATCTTGTATCCGGTCCTAACGCGGTGCGCTCGGCAGGTGCACAGTCACCGACAAGCCCCCGGTCGGCACGGCCACTGCCTGCGCAAACCCGCCGTGGGCCGCCACCGCGGCACGCACGATCGAGAGCCCGAGACCCGTGCCGGACTGGCTGGTGCGGTCCTTGCCCCCGCGGCGGAAGGGCTCGAACAGCTCCTCGACGCGGTCCGGGGGGATCCGCTGCCCGGACGACGACACGCGCAGGACCGACCACTGCGGGCCCGTCTCCACCGCGGTCTCGATCCACCCGCCGACGTGGTTGTGCCGGACGGCGTTCTCCAGCAGGTTTCCCGCGATGCGCTCCAGCAGCGCGGGGTCGCCGACCGCGAGCGCCGGCGCGCAGCGGAACACCGAGCGCAGGTCACGCGCCTCGGCCTCGGCCCGCACCGCCTTCCACGCGGACTCGACGACGGCCGACAGGTCGACCGGCTCCCGGACCGCGAGCCCGACTCCGTCCGTCCGCGCGAGCAGCAGCAGCGCCGACACCAGTTGCTCGGCGCGTTCGCCCGCCGCCCGCACGACGCCGGCCATGCGCCGCAGCTCTTCGACGTCGGCGTCCGGATCGGACAGCGTCACGTCCAGCTCCGTGCGCACAACAGAGAGAGGCGTGCGCAGTTCGTGCGACGCGTTCGCCACGAACCGGCGCTGGGAGTCGAAGGCGGCCTCGAGCCGGTCGAGCATGGCGTCGAACGTGTCCGCGAGCTCCGCGACCTCGTCACGCGGCCCCTCCAGGCGCAACCGCGATCCCAGCGACTCAGCCGACAACCGGCGTGCGGCGCCGGTGACATCGTGCAGGGGCTTCAGCACACGGCCGGTGAACGTCCACGCGAGGACGGCGGCCGCCAGCACCATGCACGCGAACGCGACCAGTCCCGCGTGGAGCAGGTCCTTCCGCGCGGCGGCGGTCAACGCGTCGGTCAGCACCGCCACGTCGACGGTGACCCCGTCGACGGTGACCTGGCTACCGGAGGGGAACGACGGCGACGAGTCGAAGACCCGTCCGACCAGCGTCCAGCCGAGGAAGAGCAGCACAGCGCTGACCACCGCGACGAGCGCGGTGGTCAGGAGCGTGATCCGGAGACGCAGCCCGGGCCCGCGCCGGCGCATGGTCAGTCCTCAGCAGATCCGTTCGAAGCACTCGGCACCCGGTAGCCGGAGCCGACGACGGTGTCGATGATGCCCGGCTCGCCGAGCTTCTTGCGCAACGTCATGACGGTGACGCGCACGGTCGTGGTGAACGGGTCGGCGTTCTCGTCCCAGACCCGCTCGAGCAGCTCCTCACTGCTGACGACCGATCCCTTGGCCGCGAGCAGCACCTCGAGGACGCCGAACTCCTTGCGGGTCAGGTCGATCGGCTGCCCGCCGCGCGACACGGTGCGCCGCGCCGGGTCGAGCTCGACGTCCCGCGCGGACAGCACGGGCGGAGTCGCCGGCGTCGCGCGCCGGGCCAGCGCCCGCACGCGCGCGACCAGTTCGGGGAACGCGAACGGCTTCGCGAGGTAGTCGTCGGCGCCGAGCGAGAGCCCGGCCACGCGGTCCTCGATGGTGCCGCTGGCCGTGAGCATCATGACCCTGGTGAGCGCGCCGGAGCTGAGGATCTCCTTGCACAGCTCGTCGCCGGACATGCCGGGCAGGTCGCGGTCGAGCACGACCACGTCGTACCGGGTGACGGTCGACTTCTCGTGTCCGGTCTCGCCGTCGTAGGCGACGTCCACGGCCATGCCCTCACGCCTCAGGCCGCGAGCGATCGCGTCGGCCAGAGGTGCCTCGTCCTCGACAACCAGAATCCGCACGCCACCAAGGTGCCACATCGACCTGAGACCACGCTTAACGACACCTTCACGCCCGCTGTCGGCGCTAGCCGCGCCGGTGGTGCGCGAGCAGGGCGGTGAGCAGCCGGGTCAGGGTCTGCCGGTCCTGCGCGGCGAGGGGCTCGAGCAAGGTGTCCTGGGCCTGGTCGAGTACCCGGTCCAGCCGGCGCAGCTGCTCCTGGCCCGCACCGGTGAGGGTCACCATGTTGCGCCGTCGGTCCTGCGGGTCCTGCGTTCGTTCGACGAAGCCGCGCTCGGCCAGCTCGGTGACCGCCGCCACGACGTCGCTGCGGTCCATGGCGCAGCGGCGGCCGAGCTCGGCCTGGCTGGCGACGCCGAACTCGTCCAGCGCGGCCAGGACGCGGAAGTGGTAGCCGCGCGCTCCCGCCTCGCCGAAGCCCTCGGAGGCCAGCCGGTGCGCGTGCACCGCGAGCTGGGTGAGCAACCAGCTCGGCTTGTCCGCGAGGCGCGCGGGGGTGTCCTCCATGAACGCCATCCTAAATCGTTGGCACCGCCAACGAGGGTGTGTACTGTTGGTGACGCCAACGTTGGCGTCACCAACTAAAGGAGTCCACGTGTCCGTGGCGATCCTGCTCGACCGCGCCGAGATCACCGACCTGTTCAGCCGGCTCTCCCGCCTGCTCGACGAGAAGCGCTGGGACGACGCGGCCACCGTGTTCGACCCCGACATCTCGGTGTCCTCGCCCCGCAACGGCGAACTGCGGGGCATCGACGAGCTCGTCGAGGTCATGCGGCGGGCCGGGGACCCCGGCGAGCTCACCCAGCACCTGACCACCGACCTGCTGGTGGACCTCGCCGGCGACGAGGCCGTCACCTCGGCGAACTCGGTCGTCCACTTCTTCCGCGCGGGGCAGACGCCCCACCGGACCGCCGGGCTGCGCCTGGACGGTGTCGCGGTCAGGACGCCCGCCGGCTGGCGGCTGCGCGAGTCGCGGACCACCCTCGTCTGGCTGCGCGAGCGGTGATCAGGCCTTGCGGGCCGGCCGGTCCACCACGACGGTCGAGGCCGCCTGCAACGCGCGGAGCTCCAGCAGCGCCGGGTGTTCCTCCGCCAGCCGCGCCGCGTTGAGCAACGACCGCAGTGCCGCGGTCTCGCCCCGCGCCCGCTCCAGCGCGGCACGTCCCTCCGAGGCCGCCACCAGCTCGGCCAGCGCGGCCCGCCGCAGCTCACCGGGCATCACGACATCGCGAACGGCGACACCGGCCACGGAAATGCCCAGCTCGTCGGCGCGTGCGGCCACACCGGCGGCTACCTCGGCGGCGATGACATCGCGCTCCGGGTCCACCGCCGAATGTGCGCGCGTGAGAACAGCACCGCGCAATGCCAGCTGCACGGCCGTGTAGATCTCGTCCTCCGGCGACGCCGACTCCACCACGAACTTCGTCGGCGAGGCCACCACCCACCGCACCACGACGGTCACGCGCACCAGGACGCCGTCCGACGTCGGCACGTCCTGCGCCGCCGGGGTCATCGTGCGCGGACGGACGTCGACGCGGTGCAGCACCGCACGCCACGGCAGCCGGTGCCGGCCGGGGCCGACCTCGCCCACCAGCACACCGCGATCGAACCGGACGCCCCGCTCCCACGGGTACAACGTGTGCTTCATCGTCTCCACCTCCGTCCGGACAGACCACGACCCCGGCCGGCGGAACGGAAGAGCGGGAGTCCACAGGGGACTCGCAGAGCTCTCCGCCCCCGTGTGCGACCGGGGTCGTGGCATTCAGGGATCGAACCTGTTGCTTCTAAGGCACCCAACACCCGCCTCGATCGCGGGACCCGGACGAGGAAGACCTGCCGGGCCGCAAAAAAGCGGGCGTGAGGAGGAGGTTAGCCGAACTACTTCTCCGCCGTCGCGTCCATTTCGGCGGGCAGGCAGTCCAGGCGGGCGGCCCACTCCGTCACGCGGCGCGCCACGTCCTGCGCGGTGATGCCGCACAGCGCCAGCACCTCGCCCCGCTCGCCGTGGTCGTGGAACCGTTGCGGCAGCGCGATGTCGCGCAACGGCACCTCGACGTCGGCATCGCGCAGGGCGGCCGCGAGGGCCGACCCGAAGCCACCGTGGCGGCCGCCGTCCTCGACGGTCACGACGAGCTTGTGCGACGCGGCCATCTCCACGAGGTCCGCCGGCATCGGGTAGATCCACCGCGGATCGACGACCGTCACACCGATGCCCTGGTCCTCCAGCCGTTGCGCGGCTTCGAGACCGAGCTCGCCCAACGCGCCGACGGTCACCAGCAGCACGTCGTCGCCGGAGCGGCGGAGCACGTCGACGCAGCCGACGCGCTCCAGGGCGGGCAGGTCCGGACCGACGGAGGCCTTCGGGTAGCGGATCACCGACGGCGCGTCCGAGATCGCCACGGCCTCGCGCAGCTCCTCGGCCAGCGTGCCGGCGTCGCGCGGCGCGGCGACGTGGATGCCGGGGATGACGCCGAGGATCGACATGTCCCACATGCCGTGGTGCGACGCGCCGTCCGGGCCGGTGACGCCCGCGCGGTCCAGCACGACCGTGACGCCCTGCTCGTGCAGGGCGACGTCCATGAGCAACTGGTCGAACGCCCGGTTCAGGAACGTCGCGTACACCGCCACCACGGGGTGCAGGCCGCCGATCGCCAGGCCGGCGGCGGAGGTCAGCGCGTGCTGCTCGGCGATGCCGACGTCGTAGAAGCGCGACGGGAACGCCTTGGCGAACGCGTCGAGCCCGGTCGGGCCCTGCATGGCGGCGGTGATCGCGACGACGTCCTGGCGCTCGTGCCCGATCTCGACCAGCGAGTCGGAGAACACGTGCGTCCAGGTCCTCTTGGACGGCTTCAGGTTCTCGCCGGTGATCGGGTCGATGACGCCGGTGGCGTGCATCTGGTCGGCCTCGTGGTTCTCGGCCGGCGCGAACCCCATGCCCTTGCGGGTCACCGCGTGCACGATCACCGGTCCGCCGAACGACTTGGCGCGCTGCAGCGCGGACTCCAGGGTCGCCATGTCGTGGCCGTCGACCGGGCCGATGTACTTGAGGCCGAGGTCCTCGAACATGGCCTGCGGCGCCAGCGCGTCCTTGATGCCGCGCTTGGCGGCGTGCAGGGCGGCGTAGAGCGGCTTGCCGAAGATCGGCGTCTGCTGCAGCGCGCTCTTGCCCTTCTCCAGCACGCGCTCGTAGCCAGGGCGCAGCCGCAGCGATGACAGGTGGTCGGCCAGACCACCGATCGTCGGCGAGTACGAACGGCCGTTGTCGTTGACCACGATCACGACCGGACGCGTCTTGTCCGCCGCGATGTTGTTCAACGCCTCCCAGCACATGCCACCGGTCAGCGCGCCGTCGCCGACGACCGCGACCACGTGGCCGTTGGTGCCGTTGAGCTGCTTCGCCTTGGCCAGACCGTCCGCGTACGACAGTGCCGTCGAGGCGTGCGAGTTGCCCTGCACGTCGTGCGCGGACTCCGAACGCGACGGATAGCCGGACATGCCACCCTGCTGGCGCAGGTCGTCGAAGCCGTCGCGACGGCCGGTGACGATCTTGTGGACGTACGACTGGTGCCCGGTGTCGAAGACGATCGGGTCCTGCGGCGAGTCGAAGACGCGGTGCAGCGCCACGGTCAGCTCGACGACGCCCAGGTTCGGGCCCAGGTGCCCGCCCGTCCTGGACACCTTGTCGACCAGAAAACGCCGGATCTCGTCGCACAGCTGCTTGAGCTGCGCGTCGTCCATCCGTTTCAGATCAGCTGGTCCGTGCACGGACTCCAGCAGGGTCACCACGCCCACCTCACTCCTGAAGACTTCGGCTCAGTCTACGGAGACTCGACTGAGACGCCGTCTCCGCTCGTCTCAGGTTCCATCAGCGCGATGCACTCCACATGATGGGTCATCGGGAAGGCGTCGAACGCGCGGAGATCGGTCAGCCGGTACCCCTGAACTGTGAATTCGGCCAGGTCGCGGGCCAGCGCGGCGGGGTCGCAGGCCACGTAGACCACCCGCCGCGGACGGCGCCGTGCGACTTCAGCCACAACGACCTTGCCCGCGCCCTTGCGAGGCGGGTCGAGGACCACGACATGAGGGTCTTCCACGGGCAGTGGACGCGTCACGAGACGTTCGACCTTGCCCACGGCCCACTCGATCTGCGGCATGCGGCGGAGGTTGCGGCGACCGTCCTCGACAGCACCGGCGAAAGACTCCACGACCAGCACGGATCCGGTTTCGCCGACCTGCCGTGCGAGCACGGACGCGAAGAGCCCCGCACCGCCGTAGAGGTCCCACGCGCGCTGTCCCGGCTCGGCCGCGATCCACTCCCCCACGACCGTCGCGAACGTGTCCGCGGCCGCCGGGTGGACCTGCCAGAAACCGTCGGCCGAAACTCGCCACTTCCGGTTGGCGGCGGTCTCGACGGCCGTACCGGTTCCGGCGCGTCGCACGGTGTGTCGGCTGCGCACCTCACCCACATGCCGGTTGCCGTCACCGTCTTGGACGATCGTCAGCTCCTGGGCCCGCCACCGCCTGTCGGCGACCGCCTCCACCATGCCCGGCCGGGAGATCACGCAGTGGTCGACCGGGATCACATCGTGGGACCGGGTGCCGCGGAAGCCCGGCCGCCCGTCGCCGTCGACGGCCATCCGGATGCGCGTCCGCCACTCCAGCGGCCCGCCCGGCAACGCCTCCACGACGACGTCGCGCTCGATCTTGCCCAGCCGCGCGAGCTGCTCCCGCACCACCTGGGCCTTCAGCTCCCGCTGGGCGTCCCACGACACGTGCTGGAAGTCGCAGCCACCGCACAGCCCCGGCCCGCTGAACGGGCACGGCGGCTCGACGCGGTCCGGTGACGGCGTCAGGACCTCCACGGCGTCGGCACGGCAGAACGACCCGCCGTTGTCCTCGTACACCGAGGCGACCACGCGCTCACCGGGCAACGCGTGCCGCACGAACAGGACGCGCCCCTCGTGCCGTGCGACGAAATGCCCGCCGTGTGCGACCGGCCCGACCTCCACCTCGAACGTCCTACCGGTCCAGTCTTCTTTTGCCGAGCTCATCGATCGTCGAGTCCCCTCCGGACAGCGCCGGGAGCGATGACGTCCTTGTCCTTGACCTTCACCGACGAAGCGAGCTGCCACGGCACACTGACCACCATCACGCCCGGCTGGAACAGCAGTCTTCCCTTGAGCCGCAACGCGCTCTGGTTGTGCAGCAACTGCTCCCACCAGTGACCGACGACGTACTCGGGGATGAACACGGTAACAACGTCGCGCGGGTTGTCCGTCCGCACCCGCTTGACGTAGTCGAGAACGGGCTTGGTGATCTCCCGGTAGGGCGACTCGATCACCTTCAGCGGGATCTTGAAGTTCTCCTTCTCCCACGCCGCCACGAGCCGGCGGGTGTCGCCGTCGTCGACGTTGACCGTGACGGCCTCCAGCACGTCCGGCCGCGTGGCCTTGGCGTAGGACAGCGCCCGCAGCGTCGGCATGTGCAGCTTGGACACCAGCACCATCGCGTGGTTGCGCGCCGGCATCGTGCGGACGCGCTCCTGCTGGCGGAGCTCCTCGGCGACGGTGTCGTAGTGCTTGCGGATCGCCGTCATCAACGCGTAGATGGCCGCCATCGCGGCGATGGCGATCCACGCGCCCTTGGTGAACTTCGTGATCAACACGATGATCAGCACGGTCGCGGTGAGCGCCAGGCCGAACGTGTTGATCGCCTGCGACCGCCGCATCCTGCGGCGCGCCTGCTCGTCGGTCTCGGTCCTGAGCAGCCGCTGCCAGTGCTTGATCATGCCGAGCTGGCTCAGCGTGAACGACACGAACACGCCGACGATGTAGAGCTGGATCAGCCGGGTGACCTCGGCGTCGAACGCGATCACCAGCACGATCGCGAACCCGGCCAGGAACAGGATGCCGTTGGAGAACGCGAGCCGGTCGCCGCGGGTGTGCAGCTGGCGCGGCAGGTAGCGGTCCTGGGCGAGGATCGAGCCGAGCACCGGGAAGCCGTTGAAGGCGGTGTTGGCGGCGAGCACCAGGATGAGCGCGGTGACGCCCGCGATGAAGTAGAAACCGGGCGGGAAGCTGTCGAAGACCGCGTGCGCGATCTGCGCCACCATCGTCTTCTGCTCGTAGCCCTCGGGGGCGTTGGTGATCTGCTGCTCCGGGGACTCGGCCATGCGCACGTCGGTGAGCTGGGCGAGGATGATCAGGCCAATCAGCATGATCACCGAGATGCCGCCCATCAGCAGCAACGTGGTGGCGGCATTGCGGGACTTCGGCTTGCGGAACGCTGGCACGCCGTTGCTGATCGCCTCCACGCCGGTCAGCGCGGCGCAGCCGGATGAGAACGCCCGCAGCACCAGGAACACGAACGCGAGCCCCATCAGGTGGTCCGACTCGGCGTGGATCTCGAGGCCGGAGCTCTCGGCCCGCATCTCGTCGCCCATCACGAAGCCGCGGAAGAGCCCGTAGCCGATCAGCCCGAAGACGCCGATCATGAACGCGTAGACCGGCACGGCGAACGCGGCGCCGGACTCGCGGATGCCGCGCAGGTTCACCGCCGTCAGCAGCACGATGGCCGCGACGGCGAACTCCGCCTTGTGCGTCGCGACGAACGGGATGGCCGAGCCGATGTTCGCCGCGGCCGCCGAGATGGACACCGCGACCGTGAGGATGTAGTCGACGAGCAGGGCGCTCGCCACCGTCAGCCCCGCCCTGCGCCCGAGGTTGACCGTCGCGACCTCGTAGTCGCCGCCACCGGACGGGTAGGCGTGCACGTTCTGGCGGTAGCTGGCGACCACGGTGAGCATCACCACGACGACCGCGACCCCCACCCAAGGCGCCAGCGCGTAGGCGCTCAGGCCCGCCACCGACAGCATCAGGAAGATCTCCTCCGGCGCGTACGCGACCGACGACATGGCGTCGGAGGCGAACACGGGCAGGGCGATGCGTTTGGGCAGCAGGGTGTGAGCGAGGCGATCACTGCGGAACGGCCTGCCTACCAGGAGGCGTTTGGCAGCGGTGGCGAGCTTGGACACGGCCAGAGCGTAAGGGGTCCGCTCACCGGGACGGGCTAATGCTCGGTAGGTTCTGCGCAGAGTTCGCCTGAGGAGGCATGTCGTGCACGTGGTGATCATGGGGTGTGGCCGGGTGGGAGCCTCCCTGGCCAGGGCCCTCGAGCGACTCGACCACCAGGTCGCCGTGATCGACAAGGACGCCCAGTCGTTCCGCAGGCTGGGCAGCGACTTCCACGGCCAGCAGGTCGTCGGCAACGGTTTCGACCGCAACGTGCTGGTCGAGGCGGGCGTCGAACGCGCGGGCGCCTTCGCGGCGGTCTCCAGCGGCGACAACTCGAACATCATCTCGGCGCGGGTCGCGCGGGAGACGTTCGGCGTCGAGCACGTGGTCGCCCGCATCTACGACCACAAGCGCGCCGCCGTGTACGAGCGGCTGGGCATCCCCACCGTGGCGACCGTGCCGTGGAGCACGGACCGGTTCCTGCGGATGCTGCTGCCCGAGGGCGCGGCGACGGCGTGGCGCGACCCGTCCGGCACCGTCGCGGTGCTGCCGGTCGAGGTCTCCGAGGAGTGGGTCGGGCGGCCCGTGTTCGAGCTCGAGAGCGCGATCGGCGCACGGGTGGCGTTCATGATGAGGTTCGGCACGGGCGTGCTGCCGGACGCCAAGACCGTCGTGCAGGCCGACGACACCATCTACGTGGCGGCGCTGTCCGGCACGATCACCGACGTCGCGGCGGCGGCGCTGCAGGCACCGGAGGAGAGCTGATGCGGGTCGCGATCGCAGGCGCGGGCGCAGTGGGGCGGTCCATCGCGCAGGAGCTCGTCTCCGACGGGCACCAGGTCATGCTGATCGAGCGGGACCGGGCGCACTTCGACCCCAACTCCGTCGAGCAGGCCGAGTGGGTCCAGGCCGACGCGTGCGAGCTGTCCTCTTTGGAGGACGCCGGCATGCAGCTGTGCGACGTCGTGATCGCCGCGACCGGTGACGACAAGGTCAACCTGGTCGTGTCGTTGCTGGCCAAGACGGAGTTCGCGGTCCGCCGCGTCGTCGCGCGCGTGAACGACCCGACGAACGAGTGGCTCTTCACCGAGTCGTGGGGCGTCGACGTCGCCGTGTCCACGCCGCGGCTGCTGGCCGCGATGGTCGAGGAGTCCGTGACGATCGGCGACGTCGTGCGGCTGCTGACGCTGCGGCAGGGCCAGGCGAACCTCGTGGAGATCACGCTCGACGAGGCGACGCCGTTCGCCGGCCGGGCGGTCTCCGAGCTGACGCTGCCCCGCGACGCCGCACTGGTGACGATCCTGCGCGGCGGGCGGGTCATCGTGCCGCAGCCGGACGACACGCTCGAAGGCGGCGACGAGCTGCTGTTCGTGACCACCGCCGCCGTCGAGCAGGACATCAAGACCGCGCTCGGCTACTGACGTGCGTCAGACCTGGTACCAGTAGTGGTTGGCGCCGGTGTGGCAGTCCCACAGCTGCACCGTCGCGCCGCTCCACCAGTTGCTGCCGGAGATCTCGACGCACCGGTTGCCGCCCAGCCACGACCGCATCCGGCCGACCTCGTAGTCGTGCGAGGCCGGCCGGTAGAACAGCTGGAACGCGTTGTTGTCCGCCCAGCAGCCGAACATCTGCAGCGCTCCGCCGTTCTCACCGTTGCCCCAGGCCGCGGACAGGCACTTGCCGGTGCTGACGTTGCGCAGCCGCAGCCCGTCCCAGTACCAGCGCTGCGTGGCGGCGCCCTGGCAGTCGACCATGATCACGCCGGCGCCCTCGTGCTCGGTCGCGGCGGTCATGCACCTGTTGTTGTGCCTCGACAGGATCTGGAACCCCGCCTGAGCGCCCGCCGAGGTCGACGAGGTGACGAGCAGGCCGCCCGAGACGAGCGCGAGCGAGGCCAGGAGCGCGATCTTCCGCAGGAAAGGTGTCATGCGGTCCTGAGGCCCGCCGCACAGCGGCTGATACACGCGCCACGGCCGGCACCCGCGAGGGCACCGGCCGTGGAGAGGCGAACGTGGTCAGTCGCGAGATCTGTCGCGGCTCTCGGAGTCGGCGACGCGCCGGAGCTCGTCCATGTCCGGGGTCAGCAGGTCGTCGGCCGTGCGAGCCAGCACCGCCTCCGCACTCGCTTCGGCCTCCTGGGCCGCCTTGGCCTCCTGAGCCTCCTCGGCCGCCTTCAGGCGCTTGTCGGCCCGCCGGACCGCCCACACCGTGGCGAGCAGCGCGATGGCCATCAACGGGTAGCCCATCGCGAGGCGGGCCACCGCGAGCCAGCCGACCTGGTCCTCGTCGTAGAGCCAGCGCTGCACCACGAAGCGGGCGAAGAAGACGAGCGCCCAGACGAAGGTCGCGATGTCGTAGTCGCGGACCGTCGCCCTGTCCTCGCGCCAGGACCGGTCCCTGCCGTTGAGGAACGTCCAGAGCACCCCGGCGAGCGGCCGGCGCACGATGATCGACAGCAGGAACGCGCTGCCGTAGACGACGCTCTGCCAGATGCCGAAGAGGAAGAAGCCCTTGGCCTCCCCCGTCTTGTAGGCGATGAAGGCCGCGATGCCCACGCCGAACACGGCGGAGATGGCGGGCTGGACGGTGCCCTTGCGCACGGCCAGCACGACGCCGATCACGACGGCGGCGGCCAGTGCGCTGATGATCGCGGCCATCAGGTTCTTGGCGGCGAAGTTGACGATCACGAAGAGGACGACGGGCAGCGACGAGTAGAGCATGCCGCTCACGCCACCCATCTGCTCGAGGACGGTGGGCTGCTTTTCTTCGGCTGAAGTCATGAAGCGTTCTGCAACTCGTAATAGGGGTTGTAGAGCACCTTGCGCCCGTCGCGCACGGCGATGCGGCCACGGGCCTTGATCGTCCGACCAGGCTCGATTCCCGCGATGCGACGGCGGCCGAGCCAGACGAGGGTGACGCCCTCGGTGCCGTCGTAGAGCTCAGCCTCCAGCGTGGCGGCCGCGTCCCGCGGGCACAGCTCCACGCTGCGGAGCCGGCCGAGGACCGTGACCTCCTCACCGGACCTGCAGTCGCAGGCCTTCACGGCGCCGACGGCCTCCGCTTTCCGCGACAGGTCGTCCGCGTCGAGCTCGGTGACGTCGCTGGTCAAGCGACGCACCAAACGGTGCCAATAGCCGCCCATCCCCGACTCCTGCAGTGCTCTGGTGGCCCGTGGTGTGGACCGTCTGTGAGTGAGGGTACGCAGGAGGGCCGACAATCTCGGGCGTGCCTTCCGAGACCGTACTCCTGCTGCCCGGAACCGCCTCGGACGAGGCTTTTGTCCGATTCGTGTTCGCTGAACCGTTGTCGCAGGTCGGTGCCGTTCTCACCGCTCCACGCGTCCGCACTCTCGAAGAACGCCGGACGGCGCTGGAAAGTGCCTGGGAGGGCCACCCGATCGTGGTGGGTGGCATCTCACTCGGCGCGCACGTGGCAGCGGCGTGGGCCGTGGCCAACCCGGACAAGTGCGCGGGCCTGGTCCTCGCCCTGCCCGCCTGGACCGGCCCCGCGAACCGCGCCCCGACGGCGCTGGCCGCCAAGGCCAGCGCCGGGATCGTCGCGAGCCACGGCCTGGAGACGGCGCTGCGGGGCACCACCGGGTGGCTGCACGACGAGCTGCACCGGGCCTGGCGCGGCTACGGCGACCAGCTCGTGCCGCACCTGGAGGAGGCGTCCGAGTCGGCGGCGCCGACCCTCGAGGAGCTGAGGTCGCTGGACGTGCCGACGGGCATCCTCGGGTGCACCGACGACCCGGTGCACCCGATCGGGATCGCCCGGCAGTGGGCGGAGGCGATCCCGCGCGCCGTGCTCGTCACGACGACGCTCGACGCCTACCCGCACGCGCTGGGGCGCGCGGTGCAGGCGTGGCTACAGGCGCGTTAGCCCTGCTGCTGCTGGATGTGGCGGGCGATCGCCTCCGGCAGCTCGACGGGCAGCGGGGTGCGGGGCGGCATCGGCTGCTCGCCGCGCACGACCACGGTGCCGCGCAGCATCCGGCGCAGCGCCTCGGAGTTCTGCGCGAAGTGCTCCTCGGGGCCGGCCGCGACACCGCGCAGCATCCAGCGCGGGCCGTCGACGCCGACGAAGAGGATCTGCACGCCCTGGTTGCGCGCGGTGATCTCCTCGCCCCACTCGCCGTTCTCGCGGTTGATGCGGGCGCCGTCCTCCTTCAGGCCGGCGATCAGCTCGGCGCCGACCTCCTTCCAGAGGCCACCCGACTTCGGCGCGGCGAACGCGCTGACCGTCAGCTGGCCCACGGACGTGAGGACGTGCACCGCGCGCACCGAACCGTCCTGCTGGTCCATCTCGACCTGCAGCTGGGCCTCGTCCGGCATCGGCAGCTGCACCGACCCCAGGTCGAGCCGCTGCACATCGTCGTCGGGCGCCACCGTCGAGTCCCACGGGCCCTCGACGTCGTCGAAGACCTCGTCGTGCTCCTGACCGGTGTCGACGGCCCCTGAGGAGTGACGACCGCGCTTGCGGCGCCTTCCGAACATCCTTACCCCTCGGTCTCTGTTAGCGCTGTGCTGGCGAACACCACGTGCCCGCCGGTCGAGCCATAGCCTCCCGCACCGCGTTCCGTCTCCGGCAACCCGGCGACCTCGCGGAACACCGCGTGCTCGACGCGTTGCACGACGAGCTGGGCGATCCGGTCGCCGCGCGACAGCGCGATCGGCTCACGAAGATCATGGTTCACGAGGCAGACGCGGATCTCACCGCGGTAGCCCGAGTCGATCGTCCCAGGCGTGTTGACCACGCTCAGCCCGACCCGCGCGGCGAGCCCGGAGCGGGGGTGCACGAAGCCCGCGAACCCCTCCGGCAGCGCGATCGCGACACCGGTGCCGACCACCGCGCGCTCGCCTGGTGGAATGACCACGTCCGACGTGGTGACCAGATCGGCGCCCGCGTCGCCGGGACGGGCGTAGGCGGGCACGGGCACCCCCGGATCGAGCCGGGTCAGCAACACCTCGACGCTGGACACGGCGGGCGAGATTACCCTGACGACGTGAGTGAGACTGCCGTGACCGCCACTACGACCTACCGCGAGCGCCTCTACGTGACGTGGTGGATCTGGCCCCTGCCGCTGCTCGCGGCCGCGCTGCTGGCCGCCGAGGTGCACATGGGGTTCCCCGGTGTGCGGTCGTGGCTGCCGTACGCGGTCCTGCTGCCCCTGACGGTCGCGCTGATCGTGCGGATGGGGTCGACGAAGGTCGAGGTGACCGGCGGCGAGCTGCGCGCGGGCGAGGCCCGCATCCCGCTGGAGCTGCTCGGCGAGGTGGAGATCATCGCCCCCGAGGACCGGCGCAAGGCCATGGGCCCGCACCTCGACCCGGCGGCGTTCGTCGTGCACCGCGGCTGGGTCAAGCCGCTCGTGCGGGTGCGGGTGACCGACCCGCAGGACCCGACGCCCTACTGGGTGATCAGCACGCGGCACCCGGAAGAGCTCGCCGCCGCGATCAAGTCCTGAAGCACCGCGGCCGGAAGAGCAGGACGACCGGAAAAACACGACTGGGCGCCACCCGTGCGGGTGAGCGCCCAGCGGCTTCTGCGGCGAACCTGGTGCCGTGTTCCCAGGTTCCCGCAGACGAGGTCCCGGAGATCAGGCCCTGGAACCAGGCCCTGAGATCATGCGCAGTCGCGGCAGATGTACACGCCGCCGTTGTCCTCGGCGAGCCTGCTGCGGTGGTGCACCAGGAAGCACTTCGAGCACGTGAACTCGTCGGCCTGCTTGGGCAGGACCTTGAACGTGAGCTCCTCGCCGGACAGGTCGGCGCCGGGCAGCTCGAAGTTCTCCGCGCTCGCGTCCTCGTCGACGTCGACGACGCCGGACTGCGTCTCGTTGCGCCGGGCCTTCAACTCCTCGAGGGAGTCCTCAGCGAGTTCGTCCGCCTCGCTGCGACGCGGCGCGTCGTAGTCGGTCGCCATCTTCTTCACCCCTGCGGTCTACGGAGACTGTTCGTGTCGCTGGTTAACGCTCCAGCGCCCTCTTTTGTGCCCCACGTCAAGGTGACGTAGGTCTCTCGCCAACCGGCGGCAAGCCAACCCCCTCGGCGTGACCGTTGGCTTGATCCACATGTGTGCGGAGCGCGCAGAGGGTAGCTCATTGTCCGAGTGGCCCGGCATCGGGTTACCCCTTACCGACCGGACGGGTGACACAACCTTTCTACGCTGGACCGATAGGCTGTGCGGGAGCACGTTCGTCCCGGCGTGCAACCTGGCTCCGGACCGGTATCGTCCTGACTGTGAGCGACCAAGCCGGTGCGGTGGGTCGTGGACTCCGGGACGTGCACCAGCCAGGGCGAGGCCTAGGCTGATCACAGGGGACGGAACACGGGGAGGGCTTCGAACGTGGGACCCGCATCGGGAAGCTTGACGCCCTACAGGCGGCGTCGGCCCGTGCCCGCGCTCCTCCTGTTCGCGGTGCTGTTGGTCAGCTCCGTGTTCGTGTGGGTGAAGGTGCTCGGCAACGCCAGCGACGTGGACGCGGCCATCAGGTGCAACGCACCGGGCCACGCGAAGACGTCGGCCGTCGCGGGCGCCGATCCCGCCGCCCCGCCGACGGCGCCGTCTCCGCCGCTGGGCACCGTGCTGGAGCACGACGCGCTCGACCGCACCGACCCGCTGCCGGTCGCGGAGGTCAACTTCAAGGTCGTCAACGCCTCGACGCAGCGCAACCACGCCAAGACCGTGGCGACGCAGCTCACCGAGCTGGGCCTCAAGCAGGCGGCCGACCCCGGCAACGACCCGCTCTACCCGGCGGGCGACATGACCTGCCGCGGCCAGATCCGCTTCGGCGCCCCCGGCTCGCAGGCGGCCAGGACCCTGTCGCTGCTGGAGCCGTGCCTGGAGCTCGTGCGCGACGACCGCCAGGACGCCACCGTCGACGTCGCGATCGGCAAGAAGTTCGACGAGGTCAAGCCGAACAGCCACGCCCGCAAGGTGCTCGACCAGCTCAGCGAGTGGGCGGCGCAGCAGCCCGAGCAGCAGGGTGGCCAGGTCGCCGCCGCCACCCCGCCGTCGCTCAACGCGGACAACCTGGCCGGCGCCCGCGACGTGACGTGCTGAGGCCGCGCCCGGCCGGCGCGACCGCACGCGGCTGAAGGACCGGGCTTTCCCGGCCCGGCGTCAGACCTCGCCGAAGCCCGACTCGGCCAGCGCGCCGTACAGGGCGTCGGCGATCCCCGGCGTGGCGGCGAAGGTCACGTCCTCCCCCAGCTCCGGCGACGACCCCGGCAACCGCACCACGGCGCCGGCCTCCGCGGCGATCAGCCCGCCGGCGGCCCAGTCCCACCGCCCGAGCGCGTGCTCGGCGTAGGCGTCGAGCCGCCCCGCCGCCACCGCGCAGAGGTCCAGCGACGCCGCACCGGCCCGGCGCATGTCGCGCACCCGCGTCGCCATCGCCGCCCACGTCTCCGCCTGCCGCTGCCGCCGCTCCGGCCGGTACGCGAACCCGTAGCCCAGCAAGGACAAGGACAGGTCCGTCGTCGCGGACACGCGCAACGGCACCCCGTCGAGGAACGCGCCGTGCCCGCGCGCCGCGGTCCACACCCGGCCGGTCGCCGGCTCCACCACCGCGCCCGCGATCGACTCGCCGTCGAGCTGCGCCGCGATCGACACCGAGTACCAGGGGATCCCGTAGAGGTAGTTGACGGTGCCGTCGATGGGGTCGACGACCCAGGTGAGCCCTTCGACGACGGTGCCGCCCTCCTCCTCGCCGAGCACCGGCTCGCCGGGCCGCAACTCGGACAGACGCGTCCGGACGAGTTGTTCCGAGGCGCGGTCGGCTTCCGTCACCACGTCCGTCGCGGTGCTCTTGGTGTCGAACGAGATGACGGCGGAAGCACGCATGCGCTGAACAAGCGCGCCGGCTTCCCGTCCGATGGCGGTCGCGATGTCAACGAGCGGCCGGGGATCGATCACGACCGGTTCCCTCCTGCGTCACTAGCACGGGACTATCGGACAACGTCAGGCTAATGTCTGCGCACCACGGTTACTGAATCGAAGCCAGCAGGATCGAGTAGGAAGGACCACGGGGATGGGCATCACCCGCGGGTTCGGTGTGGACATCGGCGGCTCCGGCGTCAAGGGCGGCCTGGTCGACCTCGAAGCAGGAGCACTGGACGGCGAACGCATGCGGATCCCCACGCCTCAGCCCTCGACGCCGGAAGCGGTCGCGGAGGTCGTCGCCGAGATCGTCGAGAAGTTCCAGTGGGACGGCCCGGTCGGCGTCACGCTGCCGTGCGTGGTCAAGCACGGTGTCGCGCTCAGCGCCGCGAACGTGGACAAGGGCTGGATCGGCTTCGACGCCCAGCGGCTCTTCGCCGAGCGCCTCAAGCGCAGGCCCGAGGACGTCGTGGTGATGAACGACGCCGACGCGGCCGGCATCGCGGAGATGTCGTTCGGCGCGGGCGTCGGCAAGAACGGGACCGTGGTGCTGCTGACGTTCGGCACCGGCATCGGCAGCGCGGTGTTCCTCGACGGCAAGCTCGTCCCGAACACCGAGTTCGGCCACCTGCAGGTCGACGGGCACGACGCCGAGACGCGCGCGGCCGCCTCCGTGAAGGAGGAGAAGGGCCTGTCCTGGGAGGAGTGGGCGCCCCGCGTCACGCGGTACGTCAACGTGCTCGAGGACCTCATCTGGCCCGACCTCGTCATCGCCGGCGGTGGCGTGAGCAAGAAGGCGCACAAGTGGTTGCCGTTGCTCGAGGTCCGCACGGAGGTCGTCGCCGCGGCGCTGAAGAACGACGCGGGCATCGTCGGCGCCGCCTGGGCGTCCGCCCACGGCGTGCGGCCGTGACGACCATTCGACACCGAAACGTGTCCGACTCGCCTTACTCGATCTAGCTGCGAGAACGCAGGTGGGAGCGCCTCGAAGCACCTCGGGGCGCAACACCGCGCCAGCGACGTCGTTACAATGGAACGCACACCCGCCAAGCAAGATCGGCGGGGAGATCCCCTGAACTCTGGCGACCGAGGTTTCGCGCCCTCTGGTTTGCCTTGAACGACCGTCGCGAAAGGGCGTACGTGGCAGCCGCAGAAACCGCAACCCGACGCTCCAGCTCCGCCGCGAGCGCCGCCAAGACGACCAAGGCGACCGCGGCCGGCGAGGCCGAGGAGAAGCCGAAGCGCAAGACGACCGCTGCGGCAGCGAAGAAGCCCGCCGCCAAGGCCGCCGGCGCCAAGACCCCGCGCAAGACGGCCGGCAAGGCCGATCCTGCCGCGAAGGGCGCGACCAAGAAGGCCGACGGCGACGAGCCGGAGGACATGGAAGGCGCTCCCGGCGCCGAGGACCTGGTGGACGAGGTCGAACTCGTCGACGAGCCGGTCGTCGACGAGCCGGAGGAGGCGGAAGACCCCAAGAACGAGGGTGACTTCGTCTGGGACGAGGAGGAGTCCGAGGCCCTGCGCCAGGCGCGCAAGGACGCGGAGCTCACCGCGTCGGCCGACTCCGTCCGCGCCTACCTCAAGCAGATCGGCAAGGTCGCCCTCCTCAACGCCGAGGAGGAGGTCGAGCTCGCCAAGCGCATCGAGGCGGGCCTGTACGCCGCCGAGCGCGTGCGCCGCTCCGAGGAGGAGCAGGAGAAGCTCACCCCGCAGCTGCGCCGCGACCTGCGCTGGATCGTCCGCGACGGCGAGCGCGCCAAGAACCACCTGCTCGAGGCGAACCTGCGCCTCGTCGTGTCGCTGGCCAAGCGCTACACCGGCCGCGGCATGGCGTTCCTGGACCTGATCCAGGAGGGCAACCTGGGCCTGATCCGCGCCGTCGAGAAGTTCGACTACACCAAGGGTTACAAGTTCTCCACGTACGCCACCTGGTGGATCCGGCAGGCGATCACCCGCGCGATGGCCGACCAGGCCCGCACCATCCGCATCCCGGTGCACATGGTCGAGGTCATCAACAAGCTGGGCCGCATCCAGCGCGAGCTGCTCCAGGACCTGGGCCGCGAGCCCACCCCGGAGGAGCTCGCCAAGGAAATGGACATCACGCCCGAGAAGGTGCTGGAGATCCAGCAGTACGCGCGTGAGCCCATCTCGCTGGACCAGACGATCGGCGACGAGGGCGACAGCCAGCTCGGCGACTTCATCGAGGACTCCGAGGCCGTCGTCGCGGTCGACGCCGTCTCGTTCACGCTGCTGCAGGACCAGCTCCAGTCCGTGCTCGCGACGCTGTCCGAGCGCGAGGCGGGCGTCGTCCGGCTGCGCTTCGGCCTCACCGACGGCCAGCCGCGCACGCTGGACGAGATCGGGCAGGTCTACGGCGTCACGCGTGAGCGCATCCGCCAGATCGAGTCCAAGACGATGTCGAAGCTGCGTCACCCGTCGCGCTCGCAGGTCCTGCGCGACTACCTCGACTAGGTCTTATCGAGTCATACGCACGTGGCCCCGCACCGGTTCGGTGCGGGGCCGCTGTGTTTTTCGACCGTAAAGGGGCGGCAGTGGACAACCGCGCGCTCCGGCACCCCTGCGCGCCGCACACGTTGACGGAGGCGGCCATCGACTCGTACGCGGCCACCTGTCGCGGGGGCGGCCGGCTCAGGAGCGGCGGCCGGTGCACGAGGCCAAGGCCCGCCGATGGCGCGAACAGTGGCCGCGACTCACGGTGCTGCCGTGGCCGGACGAACCGCCCGGACGACCACTTCGATCACGGTTCCGCGTCCGAATCGTGGGACGTTCGTGACCTGTTCGCTGCGGGCGGACAAGGGCAACCGATATCACACTTCCGGTCGCACGCAACCGACCGAACGGCCTGAACACGCTGCTCCACCAGCGGTTTTTCGGTCGCTCAGCGTGCGTGTCAAGGCGGTGAACCGGTGGGAAACGCAGGTGTGAGCCTGCGGCAGGCGGGTAAATCCCGGAGTGACGCGAGTCGCCACGTACACGGGAACACTGACTAACGCCAGAACGTCTGTCAGAGTGGAGCCAGCGAGCACCGCGCACCAACCAGGGGCGCCGTGGTCGCAGCTTGGTAAGAGGGCACCGGAACACTTCGTCCCGGTGCTGGGACGGAGGGAGATCCATCATGACTGCAGCACTCACCCGCCCCGAGTTGACCGCTGCCGACCGCTGCGACCGCTGCGGGGCTGCTGCCCAGGTTCGCGCCGTGCTCCCGTCCGGGGGCGAGCTGCTGTTCTGCGGGCACCACTCCCGCGCACACAGCGAAAAGCTGCGCGAGCTCGCTGCTGAGATTCAGCAGGGCTGACTTCCACCCCACCTAGCCGCTCGGGGCGGGGATCCTTCGGGATCTCCGCCCCCTTCGCTTCTAGAGGGTCTCGAGCACCGGCTCGAACGCCAGCTCGGCCGCGCCGACCAGCTTCGCGTCCCGCCCCAGGGGCGACGTGACGACCTGGGTGCCGCCGACGGCGCGGGAGACGAGGCTGCGCCGCTGCACGGCGGTGCTCACCGAGTCCACCACCGCGTCCGGCAGCGCCGTGTAGAGGTCACCGAGCACGACCAGCTCCGGGCCGAGGACGTTGACGATGTTCGCGAGTCCCAGCGCGAGCCAGCCGGCGAACTCGTCCAGCACCGAGGGGTCGTCCAGCGCCCGCAGCGCCGCCACGACGGTGCCGCGCGGGGCGTCGTCGGGCAGTCCCAGCGCCCGGCACAGCGCCGGTTCGCCGACCTCGGTCTCCCAGCAGCCGTCGCAGCCGCAGTAGCAGCGGTTGCCGCGCGGGTTGACGACCATGTGCCCCAGTTCGCCGACGTAACCGCCGGTGCCGCGCAACGGCTGCCCGGACAGGATCACCCCGCCGCCGACGCCGACGTCGGCGGAGATGTAGACCATGTCCGAGGACGCCTGGGCCGCGCCGCGCACGTGCTCCGCGAGCGCGCCGAGCTCCGCGTCGTTGCCGACCTGGACAGGCAGCTTGAGCACCGCCTCCAGGCGCTTGCCGAGTGCGACGTCCGTCCAGTGCAGGTTCGGTGCCTCGTGGACGTGCCCGTCGGCGCGGCGCACCACCCCGGGCACCGAGACGCCCACCCCGACCGCGTCGGCGTCGAGGTCGTCGGCCATGAGGCGCGCCGACTCGACGATGTGCGTGATGACCTCCCCCGGATCACGCGTCCGGTGCAGGTTCCAGCTGTCCCGTCCCAGGATCTCCCCGCCGAGGCCGACGAACCCCATCGCCACGTGCTCCACCCGCACGTCGATCGCGATCACGACCGCTGCCTGCGGCTGGGGCAGGACCAGCAGCGACGGACGGCCCGCTCCGCTGCGCAGAGCGGGCACGCGTTCGGCGACCACACCCGCTTCGGCGAGGCCGTCCACCAGGGCCTTGATCGTGCTGCGGTTGAGGCCGAGCTCAGCCGCGAGCGACGCCCTGGTGGACGGACCGTCGACGTGCAGGCGGCGCAGCAGCGCCGTTCTGTTGTGCCTGCGGATCTCGTCGGGACGAGTGCCGGACGTAGGTCCCGTCACCGCGTCATCGAGCCGCGGTCGCCGCCCGGCGGCGGGACAACGCGTCGACGCTCGCGGCGAGCAGCAGGACCAGGCCGGTCACGATGAACACGACCGCGGCGGGCTGCTTGAGCAGGCCCATGCCGTTCTGGATGATCGCGAGCACCGCGCCACCGATGACCGCGTCGCGCAGGCGGCCCTTGCCACCGAACAGCGACGTGCCACCGATGACGGCCGCACCGACCGACAGCAGCAGCGTGTTGCCGCCACCGGCGTTCGGGTCGACCGAGCCGACCTTCGACGAGTACACGATCGCGCCGATCGCGGCCGCCGAGGAGGCGATCACGAACACGCTCATCCGGATGCGCTCGACGTTGATGCCGGCGCGGCGGGCGGCTTCCTTGTTGCCGCCGACGGCGTAGACGTGACGCCCGTAGCTGGTGCGGTCGAGCACGAACGTGCCGATCACGAGCAGCACCAGCACCAGCGGCACCACGTACGGCACGCCCTCGATGACCACGAGGTTGCTCGGCGCCCGGTTCAGCGACAGCGCGTAGGTGATGATCGCGGCCAGCACCGCGAGGGCGCCGATCTTGGTCAGCACCAGCGTCGTCGGCTGGGCCACGAGTCCCCTGCGCAGGCGGGAGAAGTGCCGCGTGAGGACGACGGCCGCGTAGCCGCCGACCGCGATGACGAACAGCGCCCACGAGCCCACGAAGTTCAGGTTGCCGTTGGCGACGTTGAAGATCGTGTCGTCGCGCAGGCCGAGGGTGCCGCCCTGGCCGATGAGCTGGAGCACGACACCGCCCCAGACCAGGAACAGCGCCAGGGTCACGACGAACGACGGGATGCCGACCTTCGCGACCAGGAAGCCCGTGATGCAGCCGATGGCCGCGCCCACGCAGACCGCGAGCAGCATCTCGAGCCAGGCGTTGGCGGGGATGCCGACCGCGGCGATGACCAGCGCGACGGCGGACAGCGCCGCACCGGCCCAGATCTTCATCACGACGGCGAGCACGATCGCGAGCACCAGCAGGCCGCAGAACACGTAGAACACCGTGTCGCCCATGCCGCCGAGCAGGTTGCCGTTGTGGATCAGGTGCAGTGCCATGACGGACGCCGTGACACCGGACGCGGTGCCGGCGGAGAGGTCGATCTCGCCGAGCAGCAGCACGAACACCAGGCCCATCGCGATAATGGTGATGCTGGCGCCCTGCTGGAGCAGGTTCGCGAGGTTGCCCAGGGTGAAGAACGTGTCGGACAGCGCGCTGAACACGATGAGCAGGACGACGAGCCCGAGCAGTGCGGGCAGCGATCCGAGCTCGCCGCCGCGGACCCTGGCCCAGTAGTCGCGGATCGCCTCGCCCGTGGACTGGGACGTGGTGTCGATGCCGAAGTCGGAGATGGCGCCCTGCGGGGCCTCCTGCTCGGTCGATTCGGTGGTCTTGGTCATGCTGGCCTCTTCGGAACTCATCAGATCGTCGCCGCCTCGGGGCGGGCGATGCCCAGGTCACCGGAACGCCCGGCGGTGATCAGCTCGACCACCTGACCGTGCGTGACTTCCTTGGACGACACGACCGCGGCCATGCGGCCGAGGTAGAGGCACGCGATGCGGTCGGCGACCTCGAACACGTCGTTCATGTTGTGGCTGATCAGCACGACTCCCAGGCCCTGCTCCGCGAGCCTGCGGACCAGGTCGAGCACCTGGCGCGTCTGTGCGACGCCGAGTGCCGCGGTGGGCTCGTCGAGCAGCACGACCTTGCTGTTCCACAGCACGGCCTTGGCGATGGCCACGGTCTGGCGCTGGCCACCGGACAGCGACGAGACCTGGGTGCGCACCGACTTGACCGTGCGCACGGACAGCGACGCCAGCGTCTTGCGCGCCGCCTGCTCCATGTCGGTCTCGTCGAGCAGGCCGGCCTTGGTGCGCTCGCGGCCGAGGAACATGTTCTGGACGATGTCCAGGTTGTCGGCCAGTGCGAGGTCCTGGTAGACGACCTCGATCCCGAGGTCCGCGGCGTCGCGCGGGCCCCTGATCTGCACCGGCTGGCCGTTGAACAGGACTTCACCCGAATCGGTCGGGTGGATGCCCGCGATGCACTTGACCAGCGTCGACTTGCCCGCGCCGTTGTCGCCGACGAGGGCGGTGACCTCGCCGGGGTTCACGACGAGGTCGATGTCGTGCAGGACGTGCACGGGACCGAAGCTCTTGTTGATGCCGCGCAGCTCGAGAATCGGCTCGCTCACTGGGATTCCTCCGTGTTACCACGCGCCGAGGCGGGGTGCGCAGTTCCGCACCCCGCCTGGACGCAAGCGGTCCTACTTGATGCCGAGCTCGGTGCAGGCGGCCTGCGTGTCGGCCACGCAGATCTCCGAGGCCTTGACGAAGCCCGCGTCCACCACGGACTTGACCTTGTCCTTGGTGATCAGCTGGGCGGTGAGCAGCACGGACTTGACGTCGCGGTTGCCCTTGTCGTCCTTCACCGAACCGGTCGCGAGGGCGTCGGCTGCGGCGGTGTCGCCCTTGGCGAGAGCGGCGGCCAGCTTGGCGGCGGCCTCGGCCTCGTCCTTGATCGGCTTGAAGACGGTCATGTACTGGTCACCGCGGAGCACGGCCTGCAGACCGTCCGGGGTGGCGTCCTGACCGGTGACCGGCACCTTGCCGTTCAGGCTGTACTTCTTGAGGACCGTGATCACCGCGCCGGCGAGGCCGTCGTTCGCGGCGACGACGCCGTCGACCTTGCCGCCGTTACCGGTCAGGATCTGCTCGAACGTCTGACCGCCCTTCTGGTTGTCCCAGTTGTCGATCGGCTGGGACTGGACCAGCTTGAGCTTGCCCGAGTCGTAGAGCGGCTTGAGGACCTTCTGCTGCCCCTGGTAGAAGAGGGTCGCGTTGTTGTCCGTCGGCGCACCCTCGATCTCGATGACGTTGGCGCCCTGCGGAGCTGCCTTCATCGCATCCGCGAGACCCTGGCCCTGCAGCTCGCCGACCTTCACGTTGTCGAACGACACGTAGTAGGACGAGGAGCCGCCGGTGTTGAGGCGGTCGTAGTCGATGACCTGGATGCCCTGCGCCTGGGCCTTCTTGGCCACGGACGCGCCGACCTCGCTGTTGGGCGTCGCGATGATCAGGACCTTGACGCCGGCGTTGATCATGCCGTCGGCGAGGGTGCTGAACTTCTGGACGTCGCCCTGGGCGTTCTGGATGTCGGGGCTGAGCCCCTCCTTCTTCAGAGCGGCCTCGAGGAGCGGCTTGTCGAAGCCCTCCCAGCGAGCCGAGGAGGCGGTCTCGGGCAGGATCACGCCGACCTTCGCGCCCGTGCCGCTGCCAGAGTCCGTGTTGGTGCTTCCTCCGGTGTTGGAGGACGTGTTGGCGCCGCACGCCGAAACCGCAAGGGCGAGACCCGCGGTCACGGCGATGGAAGCGAGAGTCTTGCTGCGCATCCGCCATCCCTTTCACTGCGCTGTGTCACAGAGAATGTTGTGGCGCACAACGTATGCCTGACATATGGGTGACCGGAACCACACTGGATCGATTAAGTCGCAACGATGCGGTAACCGTGACGAAATTTAACTACCGAGAGTTGTGAGAGCGTTACCACGGCGCTACTGCATCCGGCGGCGATATATTGGATACCGCCCACAGCGAACACCCGGCCGTTGCCTCCCGGTCACCTCTAGGTTGACCGCATGACGGTCGACAAGGAAGCCGCCGACAGGCTGGCGCTCTCGTTCGGCGCGGACGCGGCGCGCTACGACCGCACCCGTCCGGCGTACCCGGACGTGCTGGTGCGGAAGATCGTCTCGGCGAGCCCAGGGCCGCGGGTCCTCGACGTCGGCTGCGGCACCGGGGTGCTGTCGCGGCCCCTGCGCGCGGCCGGGTGCGAGGTGCTCGGGGTCGAGCCGGACGAGCGCATGGCCGGGTTCGCCCGCGGCACCGGCGTGGCGGTGGAGGTCGCGAAGTTCGAGACCTGGGACCCGGCCGGCCGGGAGTTCGACGCCGTCGTCGCCGGCCAGTCCTGGCACTGGGTCGACGCGGAGGCAGGACCGCGCCACGTCGCGCGGGTGCTGCGGCCCGGCGGCGTGTTCGTGGCGCTGTGGCACGTGTACGCGCCGCCGGAGCCGATCGAGCAGGCGTTCACCGACGCGTTCCGCAAGGTAGCGCCGGACGTCCCGATCCGCCTGGGCCAGTCCCGCGAGGAGGCGCTCCGGGCTTACCGGGAGGGCTGCGCGCGCACGGGCGAGGCGTTCGTCGCCACCGGTGCGTTCAGCGGCGCGGAGCAGTGGGCGGCGAGCTGGGACCACACCTACACGACCGCCGAGTACCTCGACCTCGTGCGCACCATGGGTCCGCTGGCGCTGCTGAACGCCGAGCAGGTCGACGGCCTGCTGGACGACGTCGGCAGCGCGCTCGACGCGGCCGGCGGCCGGTTCGAGACCCGGTACGACACGCTGGCCGTCGCCGTCACCCGCGGCTGAGCACGGCTACCAGGACCGCAGGGTCGCGATCCGCTCCTCGAGCTGCTCGATCGTGGCCATCGCGGTCGGCGGGCCACCGCAGTACTCGCGCAACTGGTTGTGGATCTTGCCGTGCGGCTTCTTGGTGCGGTGGTGGTGCATGGCCACGAGCGTGTTGAGCTCCTTGCGCAGTGACGTGAGGCGTTCCTGCACGCTCGCGGGCCGTGCCTCCCGCACCGCCACCTCGGGCTTGGGGCGTTTGGCGGCCATCGCCATCTGCTCCTCCTGCCGTTGCAGCAGCAGGGTGCGCACCTGGTCCGGCTCCAGCAGCCCCGGCAGCCCGAGGTACTCCTGCTCCTCCTCCGAGCCCGCGATGGTCGGGGCGCCGAACGACGAGCCGTCGTAGATGACCTGGTCGAGCTCGGCCGTGGTGCCCAGCGCCGTGAAGGCGCGTTCCTCCTCGCCGGGCTCGTCCTTGGTCTGGTTCGCCGCGGCCATGAGCTCGTCGTCCCAGCCGTCCTTCTCCCGGTGCGGCTTGCCCAGGACGTGGTCGCGCTCGGCCTCCAGCTCGGACGCGAGCTGCAGCAGCACCGGCACCGACGGCAGGAACACCGTGGCGGTCTCGCCGGGTTTCCGGTTGCGCACGAAACGACCGACGGCCTGGGCGAAGAACAACGGGGTCGACGACGACGTCGCGTAGACGCCGACGGCGAGCCGCGGCACGTCGACGCCCTCGGACACCATGCGGACGGCGATCATCCAGCGTTCGTTGGTCGCGGAGAACTCGGCGATCCGGCCGGAGGCCTTCGGGTCGTCGGAGAGGACCAGCGTGGGGATGTGGCCCGTGACGCGCTGGAGCACCTCCGCGTAGGCCTTTGCCGTGGTCTGGTCGGTGGCGATCACGAGACCACCGGCGTCGGGCAGGCCGTTCTCGCGCTTCTGGGTCAGCCGCTGGTCGGCGGCGCGCAGCACGGACGCGATCCAGTCGCCGGCCGGGTCCAGCGCCGTGCGCCACGCCCGCGCGGTCTGCTCCTGCGTGAGCGGCTCGCCCAGCCGCGCGGTGTACTCCTCGCCCGCGCTGGTCCGCCACGACGCCTCACCCGAGTACGCCAGGAACAGCACGGGCCGGACGACGCCGTCGCGCAACGCGTCGGAGTACCCGTAGGTGTGGTCCGCCTTGGACGTCTTGAACCCGCCGGAGCTCTCCTCGTACTGCACGAACGGGATCGGCGAGTCGTCGGAGCGGAACGGCGTGCCGGTCAGGCACAGCCGCCGGACCGCGGGCGTGAACGCCTCGCGGATCGCGTCACCCCACGACTTCGCGTCACCGCCGTGGTGCACCTCGTCGAGCAGCACGAGCGTCTTGCGGTTCTCCGTTCGCACCCGGTGCAGCGTCGGGTGGGCGGCGACCTGCGCGTACGTCACGGCCACGCCGTGGTAGTCGCGGGAGGTCATCGCGTTGGTGTTGCGGAAGTTCGAGTCGATCTGGATGCCCTGCTCGGCGGCGGCCTTGGCCCACTGGTGCTTGAGGTGCTCCGTGGGCGTGACGATCGTGACGGTCTCGATCGTCCGGTCGGCCAGCAGCTCCGCGGCCACCCGCAGCCCGAAGGTCGTCTTGCCCGCGCCCGGCGTCGCGACGGCGAGGAAGTCCTGCGGCTTGGCGGCCAGGTACTTGGTCAGCGCCCGGCGCTGCCATGCCCGCAGCGGTCGCATTGCTGCTGTCGCTGTCACGAGACGTGTTTCTCCTCATTTGTGCAGGTCAGACATGGCAGTGCCCTCAGGCAGACCGTCGCCGAGGGCAACGAGAGCCTACCTGCTCCGGACGTCTATGCCGCGAAACGTGGCGGCATGCACCATGCTTGTCCTTGCGATGGGTTCGCCTACCGACAACGACGCACGCAGGTCCGGCCACAAGGGGCCGCTGCGTCTACTCGCGCGCACGCTGTCGAAGGCGTGGGAAGGCAACATCTTCTCAGAGGCCGCCGAGGCCGCGTTCTGGCAGACGTTGTCGTTCCCGCCACTGCTGCTCGGCGTGCTGGGCGCGATGGGCTGGTTCGGCGACTGGTTCGGCGACGAGGTGGTCGAGGCCGTCCAGGAGCGGATCCTCGGGTTCAGCCGCACGATCTTCAGCCAGGACGTGGTCAAGGGGGTGATCGAACCGACGGTCGCCCAGATCCTCACCACCGGCAAGGGCGAGATCGTCTCCATCGGCTTCCTGATCTCGCTGTGGGCCGGTTCGTCGGCCATGTCGTCGTTCGTCGACGCGATCACGGTCGCACACGGCCAGTACGGCGTGCGCAACGAGCTGTGGCAGCGCATCTTCGCGTTGCTGCTGTACATGGTGTCCCTGGTCGCGCTGGTGATCGGCCTGCCGGTGCTGGCGCTGGGCCCCGACGTCCTGCCGCAGTTCTTCCCGGAGAGCTGGCAGCCCTACATCACGACGTGGGTCGGCCGCTTCTACTACCCCGGCGTCGGCCTGCTGCTCGTGCTGTCGCTGTCGCTGCTCTACAAGGTCGCGCTGCCGCGCAGGCTGCCGTACCACCGCGTGCTGCCCGGCGCGATCCTCGCGATGGCCGTGTTCATCCTGACGTCCATCGGCCTGCGCCTGTACATCCAGTGGGTCACCACCACCGGCTACACCTACGGCGCGCTGGCGACACCGATCGCGTTCCTGCTGTTCGTGTTCTTCATCGGCCTGGCGATCACGCTCGGCGCGTACTTCAACAGCGCCATCCAGGAGATGTGGCCCGCGCGCATGACCCGCCGCCAGCGCCGCCGCTGGCGCCGCCTGGAGCTGGAACGCGCCGCGACGCGCCTGCGCGAGGAGAGCGCACGGCCCCGGCAGCAGGACGACGACAGCGGTTACTCGGCCCCGTCCCCCGCCGACACGCAGCGGACGACGCCACTCGAGATCCGGGAGCAGCGGTCGTACTCCGAAGAGGAGAGGCAGCGCGGATGAACGACAGCCGCGCCCGGTGCCCCCTGGTCGCGGGGCACGGGAATGCGGCTGCGCGGAGTGCTGCGGGGCGGCCTACTCGCCGTCGCCGCCGGACGGCAGGTTCTCGTAGATCTTCTTGCAGTCCGGGCACACCGGAGAACCGGGCTTCGGCGACCGCGTGACCGGGAAGACCTCGCCGCACAGCGCGACCACGTGCGTGCCCATCACGGCGCTTTCGGCGATCTTCGCCTTGCGCACGTAGTGGAACATCTTCGGGGTGTCGTCCCCGGTGTGGTCGGTGCCTTCCGGCCGTACGTCGACCTCGGGGAGAGTCTGGGTGCTCACGCGCCCAGGGTACCTGGGATGATGTCCCCTCGTGACCCCGCTGCACATCGCCGATGAAGTTGCCGCCGCACTGGCCGCGAACCGCCCCGTCGTCGCTCTCGAGAGCACGATCCTCTCCCACGGGCTGCCCGCGCCGCGCAACCTCGCCGTCGCCGCGCGCCTCGAGGAGGTCGTGCGGAAGGCCGGCGCCGTCCCCGCGACGATCGCCGTGCTCGACGGCGTCCCGCACATCGGCCTGTCCTCCTCCGAGCTCGACCGCGTGTGCAACGCGGGCGACCTGGTCAAGCTCTCGTTGCGCGACCTCGGCCCCGCCTGCGCGCTGGGCAGGTCCGGCGCGACCACCGTCGCCTCCACCACCGCCCTGGCCCACGCCGCCGGCATCCGCGTCTTCGCGACCGGCGGCCTCGGCGGCGTGCACCGGGGCGCACGCGAGACGTGGGACGTCTCCGCCGACCTCGACGTGGTGGCGACGACGCCGGTCCTGGTCGTCTGCTCGGGCGTGAAGTCGATCCTGGACATGGGCGCCACCCTGGAGGTCCTCGAAACCCGCTCGGTGCCGGTCGTCGGCTACCGCACCTCCCGCTTCCCGGCGTTCTACCGCCGCGAGTCGGAGTTCGAGGTGCCGTGGCGCGTCGAGGACGCCGCCCAGGCCGCCGCCGTGTTCGCCGCCGGCGGTCGCGGCATGCTCCTCGCGAACCCCATCCCCGCCGCCTTCGAGATGGACTCCGCCCTGCACGACCGGCTCCTCGTGGAAGGCCTGCGGAAGCTCGTCGACCAGGACGTGCGCGGCAAGGACGTCACCCCGGTGCTGCTGGAGCACTTCCACACCGCGAGCGAGGGCGTGAGCCTCGACGCCAACGAGGAACTGGTCGTCAGCAACGCCACGCTCGCCGCGGACGTCGCCGTCGAGCTCTCCGCGGAGCAGTACCGATGAGGCCGGTGGTCGTCGTCGGCGACGCGGGCCTGGACGTGGTGGCCCGCCACGCCGGCCCCATCGCCCACGGCGGCGACGTGCGGGCGAAAGTCACCATCGAGCCAGGCGGCGCCGGCGCGAACACAGCCGTATGGCTCGCCGCGTGCGGTGCGTCCCCCGTCCTGGTGGCCCGAGTCGGCGCCGACTCGGCGGGCCGCCAGGTCCACGCCGAACTGACCTCCGCGGGCGTCCGGTGCGCCTTCGCGGTCGACCCCGACCTCGCGACCTGCTGCGTCGTCGTGCTCGTCGACGAGAACGGCCAGCGCTCGATGCTGCCCGACCGCGGCGCGAACGCCCGCTTCTCCCCCGCCGACCTCGACCCCGGCCTGCTCGCGGGCACCGACGGCCACCTGCACCTGTCCGGCTACGTGCTGCTCGACGCCACCTCCCGCCCCGCGGGCCTCGCCGTGCTGTCCGCGGCACGCGCCGCGGGCTGGACGACCTCGGTGGACCCGCAGGCGGCCGTGCTCATCCACTCCGCCGCGGCGTTCCTGGACGACGTGCACGGCGTCGACTTCCTCCTCCCGAACGCCGACGAACTCGTGGCCCTCACCGGCTCCTCCGAACCGGAGGCCGCGAAGTCGCTCCTCGGTCACGTCGGAGCGGTCGTCGTGACCTCGGGCCCGGACGGCGCGACCTGGGTCGACAACGACGAGCTGATCTCAGTCCCGGCTGAAGTCACCGAGTGCGTCGACTCGACCGGCGCGGGCGACGCCTTCGACGCCGGTTTCCTCGCGGCCTGGCTGTCCGGCGCCTCCAAGCGCGACGCCCTGCTCGGCGGCGTGCGCGCGGGCTCCCGCGCCGTCAGCGTCGTCGGCGCCCAGCCGCCGCGCTGACCACCGCCTCCGGAACATCAGCCGTCGCCTCGTCCCGCACCCCTCCGCATGCAAAATACGTTTGCGGACGACGACAAATGAGTCATTGCAAAGGCGGGTGCTGCGGTTGTCCGGCAATCGTCGGCCGCTGACCTGTGACCAGCGAGGCGCACCAGGTAGTGGTGCTGCCGTACGGGTGGGGCTTCGCCTTGGACGTCGTGCGACGTCCGTGCGCTGCCTGAAATGTCGAGGTCCCGTGCATCGTGGAAGCGAACGGCACAAACGGCACATTCAGGTTCCATCCTGCTCGGCGGGTGAGTCGCGGCTGAGGCCCGACGTGGATGACTTCCCGATGACAAACTGATCGTTGTCGACAGCGGACCAGCGAGCATCGGTGGGACACCGTGGTGACGGCGGCGACGGCGCGCCGCAACGGTCGATGAGTCGCTGCACCGCTATGGCTGCGCGTCCGGACTTCGTCGTCTCGGCCCGTGAACTAACGGCCAGGCCGGTTTTCAGGTACCCCGGTTCGAGCGACGCCACGTCTTGAGCCGATACGAGCCTTTGCAACGACTCTTTGGACTTCGTCCGCAAGCACCTCGTTGCAAAGACCCGGGGCGGCGTTCGACGAGGAAAGGGCCGGTCTCGGGGACGAGCTAGCCGTCGATGACGGTGGTGCTCTTGCGCTCGATGGCGCGGCGCTCGACCTGGTACCGGTTGGCCTTCTCGGTCTTGCGCGGCGGCCTGTCGTTGGCGATCAGCACGGCCATCCAGGGCAGCGGCACCGACAGCACGATGAAGAACAGCGCGAGCCACCAGGTGTGCGCGAACAGGGCCGCGAGGATGAGGCACGGGAAGCGCAGGCTCATCATGATCGCGTACTTTTTGCGCCGGGCGGCGTGCTGCTCTTCGTAGGACGGGGCCGCCTCGGTGATCAACACCGGGGTGTCGTTCCGGTCGGGACTGCTCACGACACCACCTCCGGGTCCTATGGTCCCACGTCCGAGTGACGACTGGGACATCCGGTCGGCGGTTAACATCCGCGGGTGGTCGCCCTTGATCGCCTCGTGGACGTGCTCGGCAGTCTGGGCACGCATCTGGCGTGCGCGCCGAGGGGCCGGGACGCCGAGCTGCGCGGGGTCGCCCTGCACGACCCGGCGGAGAACACCCCGGCGGTAGCGGGCGACGTCCTGCTCGGGCTGGGCACGCCGTCGGTCGCCGCCGCCGTGCGTCTCGTGTCGTCGACCGTGGCGTCCGCCGTCGTCCTGCACGGGAAGCCGCCGCTGGACGAACGGGTGGTCGCCGCCGCGCGCAAGTCCGGGGCGGCGGTGCTGCTCGTGGACCCGTCCGTGCCGTGGAGCCAGCTCGCGAACGTGACGCAGACGTTGGTCAACGGTGGCACGCGCACCGGCGACCTGTTCGGGCTGGCGGACGTGATCGCGGGCGTGGTGGGTGGCCCGGTGACGATCGAGGACCAGCAGTCGCGGGTGCTCGCGTACTCCTACCGCCAGGAAGACGTCGACCCGGTGCGGGTGCAGACCATCCTCGGCCGCCGCGTGCCGGAGGAGGCCCGGCGGGCGCTCGACGAGTTCGGGGTGTTCACCCACCTCGCGTCGTCCGACGAGCCGATCTTCGTCCCGAAGCTGACGCCGCAGCTCGGCAACCGGCTCGTCGCCGCCGTGCGCGCGGGCCGTGAGCTGCTCGGGTCGGTCTGGGTCGAGGTGACGGGGCCGGTGGACGCCGCGCGTTCGGCCGCGTTGGTGGACGGCGCGCGCACGGCGGCGTTGCACTTGTTGCGGTCGCGTGCGTCGACGGACCTCGAACGCCAGGCCGAGGCGGACCTGGTCATCAGGCTGCTCGAACACCCGGAGGCCGCGGACGTCGCCCGCCTCGGGTTGCCGTCGGCGGACCTGCGCGTGATCGCGGTGCAGGCGCACGCGGGTGAAGGCGAGCACGGCGCGGCGGTGCTGGCGTTCCAGCGCGCCACCGCGGGTTTCGGCTGGTCACGGCCTGGGCGCAGCGCGTTGTTCGGCAACGTCCTCTACACCGTCATCCCCGCCGCCGACGACGCCGTCGAATGGGTGCGTTCGCTGCAGCGGGAACTGCCGCCGGAGGCCACGGTGCTGGCCGGCATCGGCGGCCCGGCCGAGGCGGCGCAGCTGCCCACGTCGCGGCAGGAGGCCGACGAGTGCCTCGCGCTCTCGACCGGTGCACCCGTCGTGTACGACGAGGCGTGGGCTCAGGTGTTGCTGCACCGGCTCGCCGCCGTCGCCGAGGCGGGCCGGCTTCCCACGCGCGGGCCGGTGTCCGACCTGCTGCGCTACGACGCCGAGTGCGGCACGCAGTACGCGGCGACGTTGCGGGCGTGGCTCGCGGCGCAGGGCGACGTGCGGGCGGCGGCGCGGGAGCTCACGGTGCACCCGAACACGTTGCGGTACCGGATGCAGAAGATGTCCGAGGTGACGCCGCTGCCCCTCGACGATCCCGGTCAGCGGCTCGCGATGGCCATCGCCCTCCAGATCGCCCTCCACACCACGCGGTGAGCAGGACGGCGTGACAGCATGTCGACCCGTGCATCCTGATCTGCTGCCCGATCTCTCCGGTGATCTCTGCGCCCGCCTGCGCGAGGCCTTCCTGAACGTCGGCTACACCGCGGACGGCGTCGTCGACGCCCTCGGTCCGCAGGCCCACGCCGCCCTCGGCCGCGGCGAGCCGGAACCCGCCCGCCGCGCGAGCGGGGACGCCGGGGCGCTCGGCACGTTGATCCGCCTGTTCCTGCTCGGCGACCAGGAGCCGGAGCGGGACGTCCGCAAGGCCCTCGGCGGGGTCGACATCGACGACGCGGTCCGCAACGAGGTCCTGGCCTCCGGCAGGAGCGCGGGGGTGCTGCGGGCCGGTCTCGACGTCCGGCCCTACGAGGACAACTGGTGGGTCATCGCCGACCTCGACTCCGACCTGCGCGGCGGAGCGGTCCCCGAGGACCACGTGCTGGGCGTCGGCCACGCGTCCATCAGCCTCGCCCGCGCCACCAAGCGCACACCCGTCGGCACGTTGCTCGACCTCGGCACCGGCTGCGGTGTGCAGGCCCTGCACGCCAGCACGCACGCCGAACGCATCACGGCGACCGACCTGTCCGAGCGCGCGCTGCGGCTCGCACAGGGCACGTTCCGCATGAACGGGCTCGACGTGGAGACGTTGCAGGGCGAGTGGTTCGGCCCGGTCCGCAACCGGCGCTTCGACCAGGTCGTGTGCAACCCGCCGTTCGTCGTCGGCCCGCCGCGCGTCGACTACGTCTACCGCGACTCCGGTCTCGGCGGCGACGACGCGTCGGCTCTGGTCATCCGCCAGCTGCCCGCGTTCCTCAACGAGGGCGGTGTCGGCCAGCTGCTCGCGTCGTGGGTGCACCGCAAGGGTGAGGACTGGGAGGAGCGCGTCTCCGGCTGGCTGCCCCGCGGCGGCATCGACGCTTGGTTCGTCCAGCGCGACATCGCCGAACCCGCCCTGTACGTCGGCACGTGGCTCAAGGACGCGGGCGTCGACCCGCGCAGCCCCGAGGGGCGGGCGAAGGCGGCGGCGTGGCTGGACTGGTTCGAGGAGAACGAGGTCCAGGGCGTCGGCTTCGGGTACGTGACGCTGCGGCGCACCGACGAGATGCACTCGCAGGTCGTGTGCGAAGACCTGCGCCACGCCTACGACGACCCGCTGGGCCCCGAGGCGGCGCGGTGGCTCGACAACGTCGCGTGGCTGCGCGCGAACCCCGACCTGCTGGGGCAGCGGTTCCGGGTCGCCGACACCGTGCTGCTCGAGGAGGTGTCCGAGCCGGGCGAGGAGGGCTGGCGCAAGGTCGTCGCGCGCCTGCACCGCACCGACGGGCCCGGCTGGCAGCACGAGGTCGACGAGGCGACCGCGAAGCTCGTCGCGGGGTGCACCGGCGCGTTGCCGCTGGAGGACCTGCTCGCACTGCTCGAGTTCGCGTACGGAGAAATCGATGCAGAAGCGGCGTTGCCGATCGTTCGTGATCTCATCCGGCACGGAATGCTCATTCCCGCATGAAAGCAGTTGTGGCGCGCGTCACAGAGGCGAGTGTCGAAGTCGGCGAGGAGATCGTCGGGGCGATCGATGAGCCCGGATTGCTGGTGCTCCTCGGCGTCCACCACGACGACACCGACGCGCACGCCCGCAAAATGGCGCAGAAGCTGCACGGGCTGCGCATCCTCGCCGACGAGCAGTCGTGCGAGTCGACCGGCGCTCCGTTGCTGGTCGTCAGCCAGTTCACCCTCTACGGGGACACGCGCAAGGGCCGCCGTCCGTCCTGGACGGCGGCCGCCCGGCCCGAGCACGCGCAACCATTGGTGAACGCCGTCGTACAGGAACTGCGTCAAAAGGGCGCGCGTGTCGAAACGGGACGATTCAGGGCCGAGATGAAGGTGCGCAGCGTGAACGACGGTCCGTTCACCGTGCTCGTCGAGGTCTGACACAACCGCCGGCTAAACGGTTCTCAGCGAATCCTCAGATTAGTCGCGCAACCGCTGTGACAGCGGTGACGTCTTCAGGTCAGGAAGTCGGGAACGAATTCGGAATCGTCGTCGTTACCCCAGTATCAGCCAGCTAGCGATGGGATCCCGAGCGGGCCCGCCGCAACCGGCAACCAGGGCGCAGCGCCGCGCCGCCTTGACCGCCACGCGCGACTGTCCTGACCGGCAGCAGCGTCGCCCGCAGCAGGGGGAGGGAGATCCATGACCGTCACGAGGATCTCCGACCGTGAAGTCGGAGAGAACACGCCCGCCACCGTCGACCTGGACCTCGACGCCCAGGGTCCAGCAGCCGACCTGGTTCGAGTCTACCTGAACGGAATCGGCAAGACCGCGCTGCTCACCGCCGAGGAGGAGGTGGAGCTCGCCAAGCGCATCGAGGCCGGTGTGTTCGCGCAGCACGTCATGGAGACGGCCAAGCGCCTCACCCCCGCCCGTCGCGAAGAGCTGGGGGAGCTCGTCCGCGACGGCCGCCGCGCCAAGGACCACCTGCTCAAGGCCAACCTGCGCCTCGTCGTCTCGCTCGCCAAGCGGTACACGGGCCGTGGCATGCCGCTGCTGGACCTGATCCAGGAAGGCAACCTGGGCCTGATCCGCGCCGTCGAGAAGTTCGACTACACCAAGGGCTTCAAGTTCTCGACGTACGCGACGTGGTGGATCCGCCAGGCGATCACCCGCGGCATGGCTGACCAGGGCCGCACCATCCGCCTCCCCGTCCACCTCGTCGAGCAGGTGAACAAGCTCGCGCGGATCAAGCGCGACCTGCACCAGACGCTGGGCCGCGAGGCGACGACCGAGGAGCTCGCGAAGGAGTCGGGCCTGTCCGTCGACAAGGTCTCCGACCTGCTCGACCACGCCCGTGACCCGGTATCGCTGGACATGCCGGTCGGCACGGAGGAGGACGCTCCCCTCGGCGACTTCATCGAGGACTCGGACGCGACCGACGCCGAGAGCGCCGTGATCTCCGGGCTGCTGCAGGATGACCTGCGCCGCGTGCTGGCGACGCTGGAGCCGCGCGAGCAGGCCGTGATCCGCCTGCGCTACGGGCTCGAGGACGGCCAGCCCCGCACGCTCGACCAGATCGGCAAGCGGTTCGGGTTGTCCCGCGAGCGGGTCCGCCAGATCGAGCGCGAGGTCATGTCGAAGCTCCGCCAGGGAGAACGGGCCGCGAAGCTGCGCGCCTACGCCTCCTAGCCCCGCGAGCCGTCACGGTCGGATCTCACCCTTCCGGCAGTATTGACTTGTGAGTCAACTCACGGCACGGTCGGGCGTTACCAGAGCCACGCGACGCCCGCCGCAAGTCGGTAGTCGCTCACGGAGGAAGGTCGGGGCAGCCGGGGGCTGCCCCGGCCTTCCGTTCGTTCCGGGTGTGCTCGAACACGGTGGGCGTGGATCACAGCAACGCGCCCCTGCGATGGCGGTACGGTTTTCCGATCCGAACTGCACACCGTTGGAGTTGTGTACGCCGTGCCCACCACTTTCGAGTACACCGACGTCCTGCCGCTCGCGAAGGACACCGAGACCGAGTACCGCCTCGTCACCTCCGACGGGGTGAAGCTGATCGAGGCCGGCGACCGCAAGTTCCTGGAGATCGCGCCCGAGACGCTGACGCTGCTCGCGAAGGAAGCCATCCGCGACATCCAGCACCTGCTGCGCCCGTCGCACCTCGCCCAGCTTCGCAAGATCATCGACGACCCCGAGGCGTCGGGCAACGACCGCTTCGTCGCGATGGACCTGCTGCGCAACGCGGCCATCTCGTCGGGCGGTGTGCTGCCGATGTGCCAGGACACCGGCACGGCGATCATCATGGGCAAGCGCTCGGAGACCGTCCTGACCGGCGGTGACGACGAGCAGGCGCTGGCCCGCGGTGTCTTCGAGGCCTACCAGGAGCTCAACCTGCGCTACTCCCAGATGGCGCCGGTGACGTTCTGGGACGAGAAGAACACCGGCACGAACCTGCCCGCGCAGATCGAGGTGTTCCACAAGCCCGGTCAGGAGCCCGTCTACGAGTTCCTGTTCATGGCCAAGGGCGGCGGCAGCGCGAACAAGACGTTCCTCTACCAGGAGACCAAGGCGCTGCTGAACCCGAAGCGCCTCGCGTCGTTCCTCGACGAGAAGCTGCGCTCGCTCGGCACCGCGGCCTGCCCGCCCTACCACCTGGCGGTCGTCGTCGGCGGCCTGTCGGCCGAGCAGAACCTCAAGGTCGCGAAGCTCGCCTCGGCCCGCTACCTCGACACCCTGCCCACCGAGGGCTCGCCGCTGGGCCACGCGTTCCGCGACACGGACCTCGAACAGCAGGTCCTGGAGCTCACGCGGAACTTCGGCATCGGCGCCCAGTTCGGCGGCAAGTACTTCTGCCACGACGTGCGCGTGATCCGCCTCCCCCGCCACGGCGCCTCGTGCCCGGTCGGCGTGGCGGTCTCGTGCTCGGCCGACCGGCAGGCGAAGGCCCGCATCACGCCCGAGGGCGTGTTCCTGGAGCAACTGGAGCGCGACCCGGCCCAGTTCCTGCCCGAGGTGGAGGGCGAGGACCTGTCCGACGAGGTCGTGCGCATCGACCTCACCCGCCCGATGGCGGAGATCCGCGAGGTCCTTACCAAACTCCCGGTGAAGACCCGCGTCTCGCTGACCGGCCCGCTGGTCGTGGCCCGCGACATCGCCCACGCCAAGATCAAGGAACGCCTCGACGCCGGCGAGGAGATGCCGCAGTACCTCAAGGACCACCCCGTCTACTACGCCGGTCCGGCCAAGACGCCCGAGGGCTACGCCTCCGGCTCGTTCGGCCCGACCACCGCCGGCCGGATGGACTCCTACGTCGAGCAGTTCCAGGCCGCGGGCGGCTCGCTCGTGATGCTCGCCAAGGGCAACCGCTCCAAGCAGGTGACGAACGCCTGCTCGACGCACGGCGGCTTCTACCTGGGCTCCATCGGCGGCCCGGCCGCCCGGCTCGCGCAGGACTGCATCCGCAAGGTCGAGGTGCTCGAGTACCCCGAACTCGGCATGGAGGCGGTCTGGAAGATCGAGGTCGAGGACTTCCCGGCGTTCGTCGTGGTCGACGACAAGGGCAACGACTTCTTCGCCGAGACCTCCACCCCGACCCTGCAGATCAGCTTCCGCCGCTGACCTGCCCCGGAACCCCCGATCGCGACAGTACGGTTGTCCCGTATTCGTTGCGATCGGGGGTTTCGCCATGATCCACCACGTGCAGGTCGCCTGTCCGGCCGGTTCCGAGGACGAGCAACGCGCCTTCTACACGGGCGTGCTCGGCTGGGCGGAACTGCCCAAACCGCCGCTGCTCGCGGCGCGGGCGGCTGCTGGTTCGCGGTGCCCGGCGGTGGCGAGCTGCACGTCGGCGTCGAGGACGCCTTCCGGCCTGCGCGCAAGGCGCACCCGGCGTTCGTGGTCGACGTGCCCCAGGTCGCCGAGGCCGTGGCGGCGGCCGGCCACCCGGTCGTCTGGGCCGATCCGGCGGAGATCCCGGGCAGACTCCGCTTCCACACCTTCGACGGCGTCGGCAACCGCGTCGAGTTCCTCGCCGACGCCTGAACCACCTCGCCCGCTCCCCCTCACCCGCCCTCCCCAGCCCTTTGCAACGACTCTTTTGCGGACGAAGTCCAAAGAGTCATTGCTAAGGCCCAGGTGAGCGAGGGTGCAGCAAGATCAGGAAGGGGTGTGCGGCGGTCGTTCACGCTCAGCGGAGCCGGGCCCCGCGAGCGAAGCCGTGATCAGCCGGTCTCCTCGCGAGACTCCAGGATCAGCCGGCGATCCCCCAGCGGCGCGTCCAAGCGAACGGTCAACGGCACCTGGCGGATCTCCTGGGCGCACACCGTGCCCGCCGGCTGCTTGGTGATCGTGACCAGCGTGATGTGGACGACCTCGGCCGACTGCCCCGTCACCTCGGCGCGGGCCTCCTTGCACCCGCCGCCCATCCCGAAGACTTCGACGTCGCGACCGTCGCCGAAGACGTAGGCCTCGTCGCGGTAGGTGTCTGACAACGATGTCGTGTCAACGCGCTCCTTGGCCACCGGGGTGACGTTGGGCGGCACGACCGGCTTCTGCTCCGAGATGGAGACGGGAGGCGGGACCGGGGCGTTCGTGGGGTTCACGCCGGACGAGCCGGTGGCGCCCGGCGCGGACGTGACCGAGGTGGGCGCGGCACCCGGCGAGCTGGCGCCCGGCGAGCTGGCCCCCGGCGCGCCGGACTGCGTGCCCGACGAGCAGCCGGCGAGCACGGCGGCGAGTGCGGCGACGGGGAGAGCAACGGCAGCGACGGCGTTTCTCATGCGCACCATCCTTGCAAACCGGGCCGGAAAGGCCCGGTGAAGCGGGGGGATGCCCGGCCGGCGGGGCAGGTGCCGGCCGGGCATCGCGGGGAGGGAGGTCTACTTCTGTTCCTGCCGCGACGTCAGCGCGACCGTGCGCTCGCCGAGGGGCTCCGACAGCTGCACCGTCAGCGAGGGGAAGCGGATGTCCATCGTGCACGCCTGCTTGTCCAGCGGCAGCGTCTCGACGAGTTCGATCTTCACGGCGGACGTCGACTGCTCCAGCACGGACGCGCTGGCCTTGCCGCACCCGCCTTCCTGGCCGATCAGGCCGACGGTGCGGCCGTCGCCCTGCGTCCACACGGTGCGCGGGAACTCCGGCGACAGGGCGTTGGTGTCGAGCTTCGTCACCGGTTTGCCGTCCGGCGGCATCTCACCGGGCGCGATGTCCGGCGGCGCCTCGGAGGACGAGGTGGCGGTCGGCAACGTCGGACCGCCACCTGCGCCGGTGCCCGCGTTCTGCGCACCGCCACAAGCGGAAACCACCAGCAGCAGCGCGCCTGCACTCACAAGTGGGCCAACCACGGTTCCAATGTGCCTCATGCACCAAGGACGGAACCGCGCTCACAACGGGTTGCAGTGAGTTCGCTTCACAGTTGCCGGGACACGGCGGCCACGGCCTCGCGCAGCGCGTCCAGACGGGCGGCGGACGCCAGTCCACCGTGGTAGAGGTGGAACTCCCGCACGCCGGCAGCCACGTAGGCGAGCCACTCCTCCGTGAGCGCCGCACCGTCCGCGGGCTTCGGCGGCAGCCCCAGCACGTACGCGGCGATCCGCGTGTCCCCGGCGACCGCGCGGAGGGCCTCGATGCCCGGCACGGCGACGTCAGGGCCGGGCCAGCACATCGTCGTCAGCACGTCGAGGCCGGCGTCCAGACCGCCGGCGACGGTCGCGAACGGCCCGGTGCCCCAAGGGTCCGCCGTCACGTGCATGCCGACCCGGACAGAGGGCGCGGCAGCGCGGATCTCGCCGACCAGCCTCTTCCGCAGCGACCGCACCACCCCGGTGCGCACGGCCTGAACGTCCTGCGCGAGCGCTCCCAGCGCTTCCTCGACGCTGGGAGCGCCGCGGTCGACGCCGGCCCGGACCGCGGCGCGCAGCGCGTCCGGGTCGGCGTACAGGGCGGTGCAGGCCGAGCAGAAGCAGAGCGACAGCAGCTTCTGCTGCACCGCGTTCCAGTCGGTGCCGTCGGTCTTCTCGTGGTGCCCGCCGTGAAAAAAGCCCAGCGGGCCGCAGGCCTCCAGCACGACGCCGTCCGGCGCGCCGAGCTCCAGCACCTCGGACACCAGCACCGACGCGTACTCGACGACGTCCGGCTGCGAGGTGCACAACGCGTACGGGTAGCGGTCCCCGAACGCGTTCACGACCGTCACGTCCGGGTGCAGGTCGCCCAGGCGCGAGTTGTGCGTGAGCACAGTCCACGCGTACACCGGCAGCCCGGCGGCGCGGACGAGCGCCGCCGCTTCGCCGAACGAGTCGGAACCGTCCATCCAGGACGGTTCGGCGGGCACCAGCCGGCCGTAGTTCGCGGTGCGCACGGGGAGGTAGAGAGCCGCGTGCCGGGCGTCGACCAGCCGGTGCGAAGGGTGCAACGGGGTCGCGGCCCGCACGGTGTGGTAGGACGCCGCGAGGGCGATCGCGTCGACACCGAGCCCCTGGTACCGCTTGACGGCCTCAGGGTCTCCGACCAGGTCCCACGGATAGGCGTGGACAACCGACTTCACCACCGGGGACGCTTCCTCTCGTAGCTCGGGTCGAACTTCTGCATGTAGCCCGTGTCGTCGCGGGAGGTGATGCCGCAACGGACGTAGTTCTCCGCCAGTCGCGCCAGCGCGTCGCGATCCAGCGACACACCGAGACCGGGCGTCGTCGGCACCGGCACGGCACCATCCACAAAGGACAGCACGCCCGGCTCGACGACCTCGTCCCGGGCGTTCCACGGGTAGTGCGTGTCGCACGCGTAGTTCAGGTTCGGCGTCGCCGCGGCCAGGTGGGTCATCGCGGCCAGCGAGATGCCGAGGTGCGAGTTGGAGTGCATCGACAGGCCGATGCCGAAGGTCTGGCAGATCATGCCCAGTTGCCGCGACCGCTGCAGTCCGCCCCAGTAGTGGTGGTCGGACAGCAGCACCTGCACGGCGTCCTGCTCCACCGACGGCCTGAGGTGCTCGAACGCGACGACGCACATGTTGGTGGCCAAAGGCATCGGCGCTTTCGCGGCCACCTCGGCCATTCCGGAGATCTCCGGCGTCGGGTCCTCCAGGTACTCCAGCACGCCGTCGAGCTCGGCCGCGACCTTCAGCGACGTCGCGGGCGACCAGGCCGCGTTGGGGTCCAGCCGCAGCGGGTGGTCCGGGAACGCTTCGCGCAACGCCCGGATCGCCTCGACCTCCTGCTCCGGCGGGAACACCCCGCCCTTGAGCTTGATCGAGCCGAACCCGTACTCGCCGATCATCTTGCGGGCCTGCGCCACGATCCCGGCGGGGTCGACCGCCTCACCCCACTCGTCCGGCTCGGCGCCGGGATGCCCGTCCCACTTGTAGAACAGGTAGGCGGAGTACGGCACGGACGACCGGACCGCGCCGCCCAGCAGGTCGTGCACCGGACGGCCCAGCGCCTTGCCCTGGATGTCCAGGCACGCGACCTCGAACGGCGAGTACACGCGGTCGACGGTGCTCTCCGCCGTGATGTTTCCGGTGAGGCCGTGCTTGTCCAGCCCGACCTCGCCGCCCAGCACCGCGCCGACCCGCGCGTGCATCTCGTTCAGGGCGAAGACGTCGAGCCCGATCAGGGAGTCCACGACGGACCGCGAGCGCTCCAGGTGCGCGAGGTCGCCGTAGGTCTCCCCCAGTCCGGAACTGCCTTCGTCGGTGTGCACCTCGACGATCGTGCGCAGCGCCCACGGCTCGTGCACGCCGGCCGCGTTCAGCAGCGGCGGGTCGCGGAAGGCGACAGGTGTCAGAACGATCTCGGTGATCTTCACAGTGTCCCGCCCCTTCAGGCCAGCAGTGCCTTGCCCGCGGCGATGATCTTGTCGAGAGCGGCCAGGTGCTCGTCCGACGGGTCGACCAGCGGCGGGCGCACGCCGCCGACGTCGAGGCCGTTCGCGCGCACCGCGGCCTTCACCAGGGCGACGGCGTAGCCGGGCACCTTGTCGCGCAGCTCGACCAGGGGCTTGTAGAACTCGAACAGGAACCGGTTCACCAGCTCGACGTCACCGGACTGCACGGCGTTGTAGAAGCCGAGCGAGATCTCCGGCGCGAAGCAGAACACCGCCGACGAGTACAGGTCGACGCCGATGCCCCGGTACGCGAGCTGGGTCATCTCCGCGGTCGGCAAACCGTTGAAGAACTGGAAGGGCTTGTCGACCCCCGCGCGGACCGACAGCACGACCCTCGCCATCTGGTCGAGGTCGCCGATGCCGTCCTTGAAGCCCACGACGTTGGGGATCGACGCGACCTCGACGGCGGTCTCCGGCGTGAACCGCGCGTTGTTGCGCTGGTACACGATGATCGGCAGCTCGGTCGCGGCGGCGGCTTCGGCCACGTACCGGACGAGGCCCGCGGCGGGGTTGGTCACCAGGTAGGGCGGCAGCAGCAGGATGCCGTTGGCACCGGCACGTCCGGCCGCCTCGACGAACTGCTTGGTCGCCACGACCGAGCCGCCCGCGCCGGCGAACACCGGGACCTTGCCCCCGGTCGCCTCGACCGCGACCGCCACCGCGCGCTCGAACTCCTCCAGGCCCAGCGCGTGGAACTCGCCGGTGCCGCAGGCGACGAACACCGCGCCCGGCCCGGCGGAGACACCGTGCTTGACGTGCTCGGCCAGCACGTCGTACGCGATGTTCCCCTCGCTGTCGAACGGGGTCACCGGGAAGAACAGCACACCATCGAGTTGCATAACCAGACTCATCCCTTGATCGCTCCGGTGGTGATCCCACGCAGGAAGGACTTCTGCAGCGACAGGCAAAAGATGGAGAAACCCCACGCCCCCAGCGGGAGGATGACCAGCAGTGCGACGGCCTGACCGCGGAACCTCTTGCGCGCCGGCGCGCAGGCGGCGGACACGCTCACCGAGAGCTGCGACAGCAGCGCGCCACCGGCGATGATCAGCGAGTTCGCCAGGACGACCCTGACGGTCTTGCCGGCCCACGCGCCGGGGCGGGTGGGCCGGCCGATGGCGCTGCCGAAGCGGCTCGAGTCGAGGCTCACCGCGCCTCCCTCCTCCGGCGGTACCACTGCACGCTGATCGCGATAACCAAGGTAACCAGGAACAACGGCACCGGGTAGGAGAACGGCCGCCGGATCCCGCCGAGGGGAACGGCCTGACATCGAACAGCGAGAGCCGGATTCCCCCTGCCATCGGGATGCGCTCGAAGACCAGGAAGACCAGCGCGGCCGGCAGCAGGAAGAGCCGCGGGACGAACGTGGCTCCCGTGAGGCGGCGCCGGCGGCGCCGCCTCACGGGGTGGGTGTCGACGGCACCGCCGCCACTAGCCGTCGAGCCCACGTCTTGGTGGTCGAGTGACCGCACTGCCGTCACTGCGACGCCTTCTGGTTCCGGAGCTCCCTCTTCAGCCCGGCCGCCGGCGACCTCAGCTCGGCGGGAGAGTTCGCGAAGAGGGTCTCGGAGGTCTTCTGCCGAAAGGGCGCGAAGTTCGGAACGCTCGGGAACGGCCGCGCCTCGCCGGCGCACACGCTCGACCCTGCGAGCAGGACCGCCACGCCCGGTGCGGCGGTCGTCGCGGCAGTTCTCCGGCGCATCGTGGCAGAGCCTTCCGTTTCACGGATGTGAACTAGGGTCGTACTTGTGAACCTGGTGCAGGACTGTAAGAATCAGCACAGCAACGTGTCAAGGGCGTGTTGCGCGGAGGTTTCCCAGAAGCCAGCCGAGGAGGCCAGGTGGCGTCGCCGATCGACAAGAGCACAGCTCGTCCGGGGGCGGTGAAGTCCGCGGACCGGACGGTGGAGCTGCTCGAGGTGCTCTCCGCGTCGGACCGCAGGCTGACGCTCACCGAGCTGCACCGCGAGCTCAGCTATCCCAAGTCCAGCCTGTACATGCTGCTGCAGACCCTGGTCGCGCGCGGCTGGGTGGAGGTCGACTCGGACCGGGGCACGTACGGCATCGGCGTGCGCGCACTGCTCGTCGGTACGTCCTATTTGGACCACGACCCGGTCGTGCGCGCGGCGATCCGCGTGATGGAGCAGGTCCGCCAGGAGATCAACGAGACCGTGCACCTCGCCCGGCTGGACGGCGCGGACGTCGTCTACCTGGCCAGCCGCGAGTCGGAGCACCACCTGCGGGTCGTCTCCCGCGTCGGCCGCCGGCTGCCCGCGCACTCGACGTCGCTCGGCAAGGCCGTGCTCTCGACGCGCACACCCGAGGAGGTCGACCTGATCCTCTCCGGCGAGCTGGCGCCGCTGACCCCCAACACCGTGACCGACCGGGCCGCGTTGCACGAGCAGCTCGCGGGCTTCCGCAACGTCGGGTACGCGCACGAACGCGAGGAGAACACGCCCGGCCTGGGCTGTTTCGCGGTGGCGCTGCCCTACCGCAACCCCGTGCTGGACGCGATGAGCTGCTCGGTGCCGCTGGGCAGGCTGGATCCCGAGCACGAACGGCAGGTCGTCTCCGCCCTGCTGGACGCCGCCAGGACGATCACCGAGCTCCTCCGCCAGTTCGGTCGCTGAAGCGAGTTTTGCCGATACACCCGCACACGACGGAGGGGTCCAACCCGTGACCGCACGCATCCTGATCACCGGCGCCGCCGGCGGGGTGGGAACGCTCATGCGCACCCGCCTGGCCGCGGAAGGCCGCGTCCTGCGGCTGCTGGACATCGCGGAGCTCCCCGCGGCCGCCGACGGCGAGAACGTCGAGCTCGTCCAGGCCTCGGTGACCGACATGGCGGCGGTGGAAGCCGCGATGGAGGACGTCGACGCCGTCATCCACCTCGGCGGCCACAGCCTCGAGGAACCGTGGGAGAAGATCCTGCGCGTCAACATCGACGGCACCCACACGGTGCTGGAAGCCGCCCGGCGCCAGGGAGTGCGCCGGATGGTCCTGGCCAGCTCGAACCACGCCGTCGGCTACGTCGAGCGCGCCGGCGGCGAGGCCGGTGACTACGCCTTCCCGCGACCGGACACCTACTACGGTGTCTCGAAGGTGGCCATGGAGGCGTTGGGGTCCCTGTACGCCGACCGCTACGGCATGGACGTGATCGCGATCCGCATCGGCTCGTGCTTCGAGAAGCCGCGCGACGTGCGGATGCTGTCGACGTGGCTGTCGCCGGACGACGGCGCGCGGCTGTTCGAGGCCTGCCTCTCCGCCGAGTCACCGGGGTTCCGGGTCGTGTGGGGCGTCTCGGCCAACACGCGCGGCTGGTTCTCGCTGGACGAGGCCCGCAAGCTCGGGTACGAGCCGCGCGACGACTCCGAGGTGCACGCCGCCGAGGTGCTCGAGCAGCACGGCGGTGAGCTCGACCCCTCGTCGTACGCTGCGAAGTACGTGGGCGGTGCCTGGTGCGGCCCCGACTTCGACACGGCAGTCAAGGAGGCAGGGCGTTGAGCCACGTCGTGCAGGGATACAACCCGCGCACCGGTGAGCCGTTCGGCGAACCGGTTGCGAAGACCCCCGACACCGAGGTGGACCGGATCGCGTCGGCCGCGGCGGTCGCGTTCCGGGCGTGGTCGGTCGTTCCGGCGGCGGACCGCGCCGTGGTGCTGGAGCAGGTCGCGGACGCGCTGGACGCCGAATCGTCGTTGCTGGTGTCCACGGCGGACAGCGAGACGGCGCTGGGCGAGGCGCGGCTGACCACCGAGCTGAAGCGGACGACGAACCAGCTGCGGCTGTTCGCGGAAGTGCTGCGCGAGGGCAGCTACGTCGAGGCCACCCTGGACTCGGCGAACCCGGACATCATCCCGCCGCGACCGGTGCTGCGGCGGATCCTCCGTCCACTCGGGACGGTCGCGGTGTTCTCCGCGTCGAACTTCCCGTTCGCGTTCTCGGTGGCCGGCGGCGACACGGCGTCCGCGCTGGCGTCCGGCTGTTCCGTTGTGGTGAAGGCACATTCGGCCCACCCGTCGACGTCGCGCGAGACCGCGCGGATCGTCGTCGACGCCCTTCGCGACGCCGGTGCGCCCGAGGGCGTGTTCGGCATCGTGCACGGCACCGAGGCCGGTGTGGCGCTGGTGCGGCACCCGGCGGTCCGCGCGGTGGGCTTCACCGGATCGACCTCCGGCGGGCGGGCGCTGTTCGACCTGGCGCAGAGCCGGCCGGACCCGATCCCGTTCTACGGCGAGCTGGGCAGCGTGAACCCGACGGTGATCCTGCCCGGCGCGGCGACGCCGGACATCGCGGCCGGGTTCGCGCAGTCGCTGACGATGGGTGTCGGGCAGTTCTGCACGAATCCCGGCCTGGTGTTCGCGCCCGCTTCGCTGGTGCCCGCGCTGGGTGAGGCCGTCGCGGCGACCACCGGTGGCGCGATGCTCAACGAGCGGATGTGCGACTCCTACACGGCGTCCACGGATGCCCTGGCCGCGTCGGACCTGGTGAGCGTGGTGTCCACGGGCACGCGCCCGGACGAGGCGTGGGCGGTGTCGCCGAGGCTGTTCAGCGTTCCGGTGGAGGTGTTCGAGGACAACCTCGAGAAGCTGACCGAAGAGCACTTCGGCCCGGCCGCACTGGTCGTCACGTACTCGTCGCCGGCGCAGCTGCACCCGGTGCTCGCGAAACTGCCGGGAACGCTCACCGGCACCGTGCACGCCGCCGAGTCGGACCACGCGGAGGCCGGTGAGATCGCGGAGGTCCTGCGACACGTAGCCGGCCGGTTGATCTTCAACGCCTGGCCGACCGGGGTGGCCGTGGCGTGGGGCCAGCACCACGGTGGCCCGTGGCCCGCGACGACGAACCCGCTGCACACGTCGGTGGGCGCCACGTCGATCCGCCGGTGGATCGCCCCGGTGACGTACCAGTCGTGGCCGGACGCGCTGCTGCCGGCCGAGCTGCAGGACGCGAACCCGCTCGGGATTCCCCGCCGGGTCGACGGAGTTCTCGGCGTGCACTGAGCACTTCCGGATGAGCGGGGTCGCCGGCACCGGCGGCCCCGTTTTTCGTTGCCCCGACCCGGCCACGCCTATTGAGATGAATTGTTCGTCGATCGGCACCAATCGGGCCGGATGACCTCGGCAATCGCGCGGAACATGTCATCGCTCCGACATCAGAGCGCCGTTCGATTCAATTCGACAGCTCCCTTCTCGGCTTTCCAGGGCAAGATGGACGCAAGGCGACGTCCAGGGGAGCGAGGTATGACCGACCTGCGTTTCGCATGGCTTGAGATAACGGGGAAATGTCAGCTGAGCTGCACGCACTGCTACGCGGACTCGGGACCGGGCGGCGACGAGGGTGTGCTGAGCACGCAGGACTGGCTCCGGGTGATCGGCGAGCTCGCCGGGCTCGGGGCGCGTTCGGTGCAGTTCATCGGCGGCGAACCGACGTTGCACCCGGACCTGCCCGAACTCGTCGACCGGGCGCTGGCCGCCGGCTTCGAGGTGGAGGTGTTCAGCAACCTCGTGCACGTCGGCCCTCGCCTGTGGGACTGCTTCTCCCGCCCCGGTGTGCGCCTGGCCACGAGCTACTACTCCGACACCGCCGCCCAACACGAGGCGGTCACCCGCCGGCGGGGCAGCCACGCGCGCACCCGTGCCAACATCGCCGAGGCAGTCGGCCGCGGCATCCCGCTGCGCGCCGGCGTGATCGACGTCCGCGGCCCCGGCCGGCAACGCACCCAGGCCGCCAAGGCCGAGTTGTCGAAGCTCGGCGTCACCACCGTGGGCGTCGACCGCGTCCGCGGCATCGGCCGTGGCGCAAACGCTTCACCGGCCTCTGACCAGCTGTGCGGCCGGTGCGGCCAGGGCGCCGTCGCCATCTCCTCGTCCGGCGAGGTCTGGCCGTGCGTGTTCGCCCGCCACATCCCGCTGGGGAGCATCCTGGACGCGGACCTCGCGACGATCCTGTCGAGGAACACCGCGCCGCCGGTCGCGGTGGGCCCGTCCTGCTGGCCGCAGGGCGGCGGCTCCTGCGCCCCGAACGACCCGCCGCGCCCCTAGGCGCTCCCGACCTTCCCGGCGATGACCCTCGCGCACTCGATCGCCTCGGCCTCGGCGGTGTCGACCTCGACGTCGTAGGTCATGCCGCGGTGCACCAGGTCGGCCTGTGCCTCGGCCATGCCGGACACCCGGTCGCCGCGGGCGAGCTCCCGGCCCGCGGCGACGGCGGCGTCGCAGCGCACGCCGACCCACAGCACGTTCAGCCCGTCGAGGACCTTCTCCCACCGCTGCCGCGACTCGACGCCGCCGAGGAACACGTCGTCCACGACCACCCGCGCCCCGGCGCGCGCCATCGCGGCGACCCCTGCCATCCACGCGTCCTCGAGCACCCGGAACTCGGCTCCGACGGTGACCTCGCCGTCCTGCGCGAACTCGATCCCCTCGTCACCGAGCTGCAACCGCGCGGGCATCGCGTCGATCAGCATGTCGACGCCGACCGCCAGCCAAGCCTCGGGCAGCACCGCCTGCAGGCACCGCGCGATCCCCGACTTGCCGGAGCTGGAACCACCGTTGAGAACGATCACCTGAGCACTCGACGACACGCCCCGAACGTACCCAGCTCGCCCCCGCCACACGCCCGTTCACCACCCGCCCCTCTACCCTTGCAATAGTTCGTTTGCCGTCGTCGGCAAAACACTCGTTGCAAGGGTGCAGGTCAGACGCGTGTGGCGCCAGCCCGTCGTTCCTCCAGCAGCTCGCGCTGGTAGCCGAGGAAGTCGACCTCCACCGTGTGTCGCTTCGACTTCACGTACCGGCTGCGCAGCGACTTCCGGTAGGCGGCGATCTCCGCCGCCATCTCCGGCACCGGTGGCAGCGCCGCCCGGCCGGACACGAGGTCGGCGATCCACTCGGCCTGCGCCTCGGCGAGCGGCATGATCGCCCCGAGCGGCTGGATCAGGCCGAGGAAGTAGAGGCCGGGGTGCGCCGGGTCCACGACCCGGCGGTACAGCGCCACCTCGTTGTCCGCGGACGACACGGCCGGGAACTCGGCGGGGTCCAGGAACGGGAACTCGATCTTGTACCCGGTGCAGTAGACGATGACGTCGACGTCCTCGCGGCTGCCGTCCGCGAACACGACCCCGGAGCCGTCCAGCCGCTCGAGGTTGGGCTTCACCGTGATGTCGCCGTGTCCGAGCCGCGTCAGCAGGTCGTCGGACACGGTCGGATGCGCGGCGAGGATGCCGTGCGAGGGCTCGGGCAACCCGTAGTCGGAGAGCTTGCCGCGCGCCAGCCGCAGCATGAGCCGCAGGGACAACGCCTGCAGCCACGAGGGCGCGAACCGGGCGAGCGGGGAGGTCGTCAGGTGATCGGTCGGCATCCCGAACAGGTACTTGGGCATGATGTGCGCGCCGCGGCGCATCGCCAGGAACGTCCGCGCGGAGACCCGCGACGACTCGACCGCGATGTCGCACGCCGAATTCCCGATGCCGAGAACCAGCACCTTCTTGTCGGCGAAACGTTCGGGTGTCTTGTAAAAGTGCGCGTGCAGGACCTCGCCGTCGAATGAACCGGGGAAGGCGGGCTCGGGCATCCGCGGCGACCAGTGGTGGCCATTCGCGACGATCACCGAGCGATAAGTGCCCGACATTTCCTCGCCGGTGTCGCGATTGCGGGTCGTGACCGAATAACCACCGGCCGCGACCGAGACCGAGGTGACCTCGGTCCGGAACCTGATGCGGTCGTGGAACCCGAAGTGCTTCACGAAGTCGTCGAAGTACTCGGCGATCTGGAAGTGCGACGGGTAGGCCGGCAGGTGCGAGGGCATCGGGAAGGACTTGTACTCCATCATCTGCCGCGAGGTGTTGATGTGGAGCGACCGGTAGGCCGACGACATGCCGTTGTCGTTGAGGTAGCGCCAGTTGCCGCCGATCTCCGAGCCCGTCTCGAAGCAGTCGAAGTCGATGCCGCGGGCGTTGAGCACCTGACATGCGGCGATGCCCGAGGAACCGGCCCCGATGACGCACACGCGATCCATGGCCGAAGTATTTTCACGTTCGCTGTCGCTGTCAATCACCCGGACATGGGGGAAATCGGACGAAATTGTCGGACCGGCCCGCCATGATTCCCGTATGACAGACGCGATCGTGGCCGAAGGCCTGGTCAAACGCTACGGGTCGGTCGTCGCGCTCAACGGCCTGGACCTCAAGGTGCCCGAAGGCACCATCATGGGGCTGCTCGGGCCCAACGGCGCCGGCAAGACGACGGCGGTGCGGGTGTTCACCACCCTGCTCGAGGCCGACGAGGGGTCCGCGCGGGTCGCCGGGCTCGACGTCCGCGGGCAAGCCGACGAGCTGCGCAGGAACATCGGCCTCTCCGGCCAGTACGCCGCGGTCGACGACAACCTCACCGGGTTCGAGAACCTCGACATGGTCGGCCGCCTCTACCACTTGGGCCGCGCCAGGAGCCGGGACCGGGCCCGCGAGCTGCTCGAGCGGTTCGACCTCTCCGACGCCGCCGACCGTCCCGTGAAGGGCTACTCCGGTGGTATGCGCAGGAGGCTCGACCTCGCGGGCGCGCTCGTCGCGAAACCGAGCGTCCTGTTCCTGGACGAACCGACGACGGGGCTCGACCCGCGGTCCCGGCTGGGCATGTGGGACGTCATCGAGGAGCTCGTCAAGGGCGGCACGACGTTGCTGCTCACCACCCAGTACCTGGAGGAGGCCGACCGCCTCGCCGACCAGATCGCCGTGATCGACCAGGGCCGGGTGATCGCCGAGGGCACGGCCGACCAGCTCAAGGACCAGGTCGGCGGCGAACGGCTCGAGCTCTCCGTCGCCACGGCGGCGGAGCTGGGCACCGCCAGGACCGCTCTCGGCGGTCTCGCCGTCGGCCCGGTGGAGGCCGACGAGCGCCAGCACCACCTGACCGTGCCGGTCGCGGGCGGGTCCGCGGTGCTGATGGAGGCGATCCGGCGCTTGGACGCCGAGTCGGTGAAGGTGCTCGACATCGGGTTGCGCAGGCCGACGCTCGACGACGTGTTCCTGACCCTGACCGGCCACCACCCGGACAGCGACTCAGCGGAGGAGCAGGAGAAGTGAAGCTGCTGCAAGCGCTCGCCGACGGCGCGGTCGTCGCCAAGCGCAACCTGATCAAGATCAAGCGGGTGCCGGACCTGCTGGTGTTCTCCACGGCCGCGCCGATCATGTTCGTGCTGTTGTTCGCCTACGTCTTCGGCGGCTCGATCGAGATCCCCGGCATGGACTACCGCGAGTTCCTGATGGCCGGCATCTTCGCCCAGACGGTGCTGTTCGGCGCCACCATCACCGGCAGCGGGCTGGCCGAGGACATGACCAAGGGCATCATCGACCGGTTCCGCTCGCTGCCGATGGCGCGCTCGGCGGTCCTCGTCGGCCGCACGACGTCCGATCTCGTCAACAACGCGCTGGTCATCGTCATCATGATGATCACCGGCCTGATCGTCGGCTGGCGCATCCACTCCTCGCCGCTGGAGGCGCTCGCGGGGGTCGCGTTGCTGCTGCTCTTCGCCTACGCGTTCTCGTGGGCGATGGCGTGGATCGGACTGCTGGTGCGCAGCCCCGAGGTGTTCAACAACGCGAGCTTCATCTTCATCTTCCCGATCACCTACATCGCGAACACCTTCGTGCAGTCGGACAGGCTGCCCCCGGTGCTGCGCCACATCGCCGAGTGGAACCCGGTCTCGGCCGTCACGCTGGCCGCCCGCGAGCTGTTCGGCAACACCTCTCCCCTGCAGACGCCGCCGGACGTCTGGCCGTTGCAGCACCCGGTGCTCGCCTCGCTCGGCTGGGTGGTGGTCTTCCTGCTGATCTTCGTGCCGCTGGCCAACTACCAGTACAAGCGCGCGGTCGCCCGCTGAGTGGAACGGGGTGTGCGCGGCGCGCCGGACCAATACGTTGTGGCCCATGCGAAAGCTTCTGGTGGCAGTCACGTCGGTACTGGCGTTCGCGGTCTCCACGGGTACGGCGGCGGGTGCACCGCTGCCGCACCCGGAGATCTTCGCGACGAACAACACGGCGATCATCACCGATCCCGATGACCCGCGGCTGCGGGACAGACTGGTGCGGTTCGACCACGAGGTCCGCGGCATCGTGCTCGCCCACGGCGGGCACACCGCCCGGTCCACGCTGCTCGACGGCGTGTTCTGGTCGAGCGAGCTGCAGCAGACGACGTTCGAACGGTCTCGCAAGTTCGACGTCACGCTGGACGAGGGGAGCCTGCGGCGCGCCGCTTCGGCGATCAGCGAGCGGTTCCGGCAGGAGGCGGTGCTGACGTTCCGCTCCCTGCCCGCGACCTCACCCGAGGTCGACGCCGTCCGGGTCGAGGTCGGGGGCCTCACCGCGCGGCAGGTCCGCGAAGGCCTGCTCAACGACGCGGTCGCGCGCGAGAAGCTCGGCGGCGGCAGCGTGACGTTGCACGACACGGCGATCCTGATCGCGGGCGTCGACGACCTGCCGGCCGTGCGGGCGTTCGTCACGAACATCGGCGGTGACATGAGCAAAGCCAAGATCCGCAAGGGCACGTGGGAGTTCGTGGGCGCGGACAGCTCTGCGGAAACTCCTTTGTGGATCAAGCGGAACGCCGCCTAACCTCGAAGGCATGGCAGCAACCGTCGTCCGCGGCCAGAACGTGGACATCCGCATGTGGACTCGGCCCGACGAGGTCGAGGAGTTCGCCATGCGACAGCTCCAGAACATCTCCGCACTGCCGTGGGCCGTGAAGCACATCGCGGTCATGCCCGACGTGCACTACGGCAAGGGTGCCACGGTGGGCTCGGTGATCGCGCTGCGCGACGCCGTCTCCCCTGCGGCCGTCGGTGTGGACATCGGCTGCGGCATGGCCGCCGTGCGCACCTCGCTCACGGCGAGCGACCTGCCGGAGACGCTGCGTGGCCTGCGGTCCCGCATGGAGGCTGTGGTTCCCGTCGGTTTCGCCCAGCACAAGGCGACGGCGTTCACCGAGAGGGACGCGTCCGACTGGGCGTCGTTCTGGAAGCGGTTCGGCGACCTGACGCCCGCCGTGAAGGCGCGCGCCGACAAGGCGATGCACCAGATGGGCACGCTCGGCGGCGGCAACCACTTCCTGGAGGTCTGCCTCGACACCGACCAGCGGGTGTGGGTGATGCTGCACTCCGGTTCGCGCGGGATCGGCAACGAGCTGGCGCAGCACCACATCGCGGTGGCGCGCACGCTCGCGCACAACGCCGAACTGCCGGACCCGGACCTCGCCGTGTTCCTCGCGGGCACGCCGGAAATGGCGGCGTACCGGCACGACCTGTACTGGGCTCAGGACTACGCGCGCCGCAACCGCGCGGTCATGCTGCGCCTGGTGTGCGACGTGCTGCGCGCCGAGTTCCCGCAGATCGTGTTCGAGGAGCCGATCTCCTGTCACCACAACTACGTCAGCGAGGAGAACCACTTCGGCGAGGACGTGCTGGTGACCCGCAAGGGCGCGATCCGCGCCGGACGCGGTGAGCTGGGCATCATCCCGGGCTCGATGGGAACCGGCTCCTACATCGTGCGCGGGCTGGGAAACCCGGACTCGTTCGAGTCGGCGTCGCACGGCGCCGGCCGGAGGATGTCGCGCAACAAGGCCCGCAAGACGTTCACCGCGCAGGATCTCGCGGCCCAGACGAGTGGGGTCGAGTGCCGCAAGGACGCCGGCGTGGTGGACGAGATTCCGGGCGCCTACAAGGATATCGACGCGGTGATGGCGAACCAGTCCGACCTCGTCGAGGTGGTCGCCAAGCTCAAGCAGGTGGTTTGTATCAAGGGTTGATGTTTCCCGTTGGTGCGCATGGGAAAGCCTCCGGACAGCGGAAATTTTGCCTGTCTTGGAGGTTTTTCCATGTCAACGGGCGCCATCATCGGCCTGGTGGTCGCGGTTCTCGTGGTGCTGGCGGTCCTCGCCTTCGTGCTGAGGCCTGCCCTGCAGCGCAAGAAGCTCCGCGACCGGTTCGGCCCCGAGTACGACCGCGCGGTCTCGCAGAGCGACAGCAGGACGGCCGCGGAGAAGGAGCTCGCCAAGCGGGAGCACCGCCACAGCGAGTTCGACCTGAAGCCGCTTTCGCCGTCGGCACAGGACAGTTACCGCCGGCACTGGGCGACCGTGCAGGCGAAGTTCGTCGACTCGCCGGACACCGCGATCGCGGACGCCGACCGGCTGGTGACCGACCTGATGGCGGAGCGCGGCTACCCCACCGAGGGGTACGAGGCACAGCTGAGCGTGCTCTCCGTCGAGCACGCGCGGACGCTGGAGCACTACCGCAAGGCACATGACATCTCGGAACGCCAGGAGATCGGCGAGGCGAGCACCGAGGACCTGCGCACCGCGATGGTCCACTACCGCGAACTGTTCACCGATCTGCTCGAGCACGGCGCGGCCGCCCGTGAGGACCATGAAGCCGCGCGGAAGGAGAAGACGGATGTCTGACGCCCCCACCCACACGACGGTCCCCACGCCGGCCCGGCAGCAGGCCGATCGCGCTTCCCAGACCGAGCGGGTCCAGAACGAGCGTGCCCAGACCGAGCGTGGCCAGGGTGATCACACCCAGCAGGTGGACCGCTCGCAGCTCACGGAGCGCGCGCAGCAGGCGGAACGGCACGCGGAAAGCACGCAGCACGACGACCGCGCGCCGCAGCACCTGGCCCAATCCCACCAGGCCCAATCCCACCAGGCCTCATCTCACGAGGCCCGAGCCCATGACGCCGAGGCCCGCCAGACTCAGTCGCGTCAGTCCCAGGACGCCGGGCAGCGGCAGGCCGGCAGGCTCGAGGACGAGTGGCAGGCCGTGCAGTACGACTTCGTCGACGACCCGAAGGCCGCTGTCCGCAAGGCCGATGCCCTCGTGAAGCGGGCGCTCGAGGACCTGACGAAGCGCCACCGCTCCCTCACCGAACAGCTCGAGGGAAACAGTGATCCACAGACGGAGGACCTGCGACTGGCTCTCCACCGCTATCGGGAACTGTTCAAGTCGCTCGTCGCCGTCAAATAACAGCTGCGCTCGATCATGTGAGCCCCGGCGCCGCGGCCGTAACAGGTTGCGGCGCCGGCAGGCGTTGCGCGGACTAGCCGGGGAGCTCCCGGATCTCCATCTCCAGCACGTCGATCTCGTCGCTGATGGCCTCGTCGAGCATGTCGTCCAGCAGCTTGCGGCACTCCGCCGATCCGCACCGCGGCAGTCCCGCGCCGAACCTCGGCACCTGCTCCCACCACACGGCCGGGTTGTTCCAGAACGACCCGGAACCCTGGTCGACACCTTCGAGACTCCGCAGTCTCCGGTCGCTCTCCGGAAGGGCTCGCACGAACTCGATGAACGTCGCGAGCGCGTCGGGGTTGTTCACCGGGACAGCGCCGTAACCGCGCAGACAGTCTTCGAGTTCAGCGAGGAACTCCGCCTTGAAGGACACGGCACACCCCCGCTCCTCCGCACCGTTGCGGACGTCCTGAAGTCGTGACATCAACAGTACCTCCGCGACTTCAGCGGGAAACGAGTGCGAACGGGCGGTACTTTTCCGCGCGCAAGGGTGTCCGGTGACCCCCAGTCACCTCGCTACCGCGTCGCCCGGCCTCGTCAGCCTCACGGACGCGCCGACAACGTCACGCAAAGTGCGCAAGCCGTCCATTGGGACCCAAAGGACAACGATGACCACGCGGTCCTTTATGGACGGTGTGATCGCCCTCAGCGGTCCGAGTGCAGCCGCGCGACGAAGCTGAACCGATCGCCCCGGTACAACGACCGGGCGCGTTCGATCGGGTGGCCTTCGACGTCGTAGGAGACGCGGTGCAGCAACAGCATCGGCAGCGCCGGGTTCGTGCCGATCAGCAGCGCCTCGCGGGGCGTGGCGAGCACCGTCTCGACACGTTCCTCCGCCTCGGCGAAGCGCACGCCGAGCCGTTCGGTGAGGCACGCGTAGAGCGACCCGGCCGGGTCGAGCTTCTCCAGCAGGGCCGGGAAGCGGCCGAGGCTCAGGTACGTGGACTCGAGACCGATCCGCTCGTCGTCGGCGAGCAGGACGCGTTCCAGGTGCACGACCGGGTCGCCCGGCTCGATCACCAGGTCGCGGGCCAGGCCGTCGTCAGCGCCGAGCTCCTCGACCGTGATCACGGTGCGGTCCGGCTGGACGCCCTGGCGGCGCATGCCCTCGGTGTAGCTGACCAGCGACAGCGGCTGCACGAGCTTCGGCGGCGCGACGAACGTGCCGCTGCCCTGGCGGCGCAGGAGCTTGCCTTCGAGCACCAGTTCGCCGACGGCCTGGCGGAGCGTGACGCGCGAGACGGAGAACCGCTCGGCCAGCTCGCGTTCCGATGGCAGGACGGTGCCTTCACCGAGCGTTTCGACCAGGTCGAACAGCTCGGCCTTGACCGCGTAATAACGCGGGACTCGGCCGTGTTCTGGAATGCCCGCGCGAACGGGTCGATCAGCGCGGTGCGGCGGGACGCGGTTCACGTGGCGTGAGCCTACGTCACGCCCCGTGTGATCAGGGGGCCAGCTTCGGCGGGTCGGGGATCTTGTAGCCGGAAGATCCGATGTTGGTCTCCAGCGACTTGCGCCAGGCACCCGTGTCGATCATCTTCTGCAACGCGGCCTGGACCTTCGCCTTGCTGGTGGGGTCGTCGCGGTGCAGGCCGACGCCGTACTCCTCCTTGCTGAACGGGTCGCCGACGACCCGCAGCAGCTCGGGGTTCTGGGCGGCGTAGCCCGCGAGCAGGACGTCGTCGGTGGTGACGGCGTCGACGTTGTTGGCCAGCAGCGCCGTGACGCAGTCGCTGAACTTCGCGTACTCGACCAGGTTCACGTCCTTGGCGAACTGCTCCTTCACGTACGCGGCGGACGTGGAGCCCGCGGTGGAGCACAGGCGCAGCTCGGCGTTGAGCGACTTCGGGCCGCTGATGCGGGTCTCGTTCATGCGCACCAGCAGGTCCTGACCGGCGACGAAGTACGGGCCGACGAAGTCGACGATCTCCTTGCGCTTGTCCGTGATCGAGTAGGTGGAGACCACGATGTCGGCCTCGCCGCTGGTCAGCAGCGTCTCCCGGTTGCCGGGCTGCGCTTCCCTCCAGGTGATGTCCTTCTCGTCGACGCCCAGCTCGCTCGCGATGAACTTGGCGACGTCGACGTCGAACCCGCGGTAGCTGCCGTCGAGCCGGCGCACCGACAGACCCGGCTGGTCGAACGACACGGCGATGGTCATGCGGCCCTTCGAGCTGACCTTCCCGGCCATCGTGGACTCGTCGCCACCCGCGCACGAGGCGAGGAAAAGCACGGCCGCACATGTTGTCGCCACCAGGCGGAGGAGCGCTCTCGGCGTCATTCGTCCCTCTTACAGCGTGATTTCCCGGGCATGCGCCGACGCAACTGAGTACTGCACGGTCGGCGATGCCGGAAACCTAAGCGGCGATGAGACGCATGTCCATACCCAGGCGCGAATGAAACCTCCGGAATCGTTGCCGTAACCCGGTCAGCGCAGGCGGCGCGGGCCGGCGTCGTGCAGAGACGGCGGCGGGCCGACGACTATGCGGGCACTGCTGACGAAAGCGCCTGCGGCAGAAGCAAGAACAGGCTCGAGTTTCAGCGACCGCACCTCCGGAAGGTCCTCGGCCAGTGCCGCCAAACGGAGTACCAGGTCCTGAAGTGCATCCAGGTCCGCTGGTTCGTCGCCGCGGTACCCGGTGAGCAGCGGCGCGGCTTTCGGTGCGGCAACGAGTTCCGCGGCATCGGTGTCGGTGAGGGGTACCGCCCGGTAGGCGCGGTCGCCGAGGAGGTCGCTGACCAGACCTGACAGTCCGAACCAGACCAGCGTGCCGAAGCTCGGGTCGTCCTGCAGGCCGAGGACGCAGCTGACTCCCTTGGGAGCCATGCGTTGCACGTACACGCCGGTCTTGCCGGACAGCGCGGCCAGGTCGTGGTAGGCGGCCTTGACGGATTCCCGCTGCGCGATGTCGAGCCGGACACCGACGAGATCCGTGCGGTGGCGCAGGCGTTCACTGGTGGCTTTCATCGCGACCGGGTAGCCGAGCTCGTCGGCCGCCCGCGCGGCTTCCTCCGCGCTGTGGGCGATGCGGAACGGCACGACGTCGATTCCGTAGCACTCCAGCAGTTCGACGGCTTTGTGGTCGTCGAGCCGTTGTTCGGCCTCCGTGCCCACGGTGTCCACAATGGATCGGGCTCGTTCGGGGTCGGTTCCGTCCGGCCTCGTGAAGGTGCCTTGGGGCGCGGCACGCCAGCGGGCGTAGCGAACGGTGCGGGCCAGTGCGAGAACGGCGCGTTCCGGACTGGCGTAGCTGGGAATGGAGCCTTTCCCGGGAACCTTCAGCTCCTCCGGAATTCCTTCGACCGCGAGGAATGTGGAGACGATCGGTTTCGTGCCGTGCGCGGCTTCCCGGAGCGCGCGGGCGTACGCGGTGCCGGGGACCGCGATCGGCGGCACGAACACGACGACGAGCGCGTCGGTGTCGGGACGGTCGAGGGCTTCCTTCACCGCCTTGGCGAACTCCTCGGGAGTGGCCTGGGCACCGACGTCGACGGGGTCGCCGGCGAGGTCGAGGTCCTGCGCGAGCAGCGTGTCGGCGGCGAGCAGCCCGATGGCGGTGGAGTTGCCGACGACGGCGACGCGCTTGCCCTTGGGCAGCGGCTGGTGGGCGAGCAGCAGCGCGGTGTCGAACAGCTGGGCCAGCGAGTCGACCCTGATCACGCCGGCCTGCTCGAACAACGCCTGCACGCTCGCCTCGTCGACCTTCGCGGCGGTGGCGGCGAGGCCGGGCACGACGGCGTGGCGGCCGGACTTCACCGCGACGATGGGTTTGGTGCGGCCGAGCCGTCGCGCGAGCCTCGCGAACTTCCGCGGGTTGCCGAACGACTCCAGGTAGAGCAGGACGACGTCGGTGGCGGGGTCGGTCTCCCAGTACTGCAGCAGGTCGTTGCCCGAGACGTCGGCGCGGTTGCCGGCCGACACGAACGTCGACAGCCCGAGGCCCCAGCCGGCGGCGTTGGCGAGGATGGCCGTGCCGAGTGCGCCGGACTGGCAGAAGAAGCCCGCCCGGCCCCGTGCCGGCAGCTTCGGGGCGAGGCTCGCGTTGAGGCGAACCTTGGGGTCGAGGTTGAGCACACCGAGGGCGTTCGGGCCGACCACGCGCATGCCGTGGGCTCTGGCTTCGGCCGCGAGCCTGCGTTCGGCCGACAGACCGTCAGGACCCGTCTCGCCGTAGCCCGAACTGACGACGACGAGCGCCTTCACGCCCTTGGCGAGGCAGCCGTCCATGACCTCGTCGACGCTGGCCGCGGGCACGGCGATGACGGCGAGATCGACGTCGTCGGGGATGTCGAGCACGGTCGGATAGGCCCGCACGCCCCGTACGGCGCGATGCTCGGCGTTGACCGGGTAGACGGGGCCGTTGAAGTCGGCTTCCAGGAGGTTCTTGAGCACCGCGTGCCCGATCTTGGTCGGATCGGTGGACGCGCCGATGACGGCGACGGACCTCGGGTGCAGCAGGTTGTGCACGCTGCGCGCCTCGGCAGCCTGTTCGCGGGCCCTGGCGACGGCGACGGACTCGTCGGTGGGGTCGATCGCGAACTCCAGGTGCAGCACGCCCTCCTCGAACGCCCTGCTGACCTGGTAGCCGGCATCGCGGAAGACCCGGACCATCTGCCCGTTCTCGGCCAGCACCTCGGCCTCGAACCGCGTGAGCCCGACCTCGCGTGCCGCGGCGGCGAGGTGCTCGAGCAGGATGCTGCCCAGCCCGCGGCCCTGGTGCCCGTCCTGGACGACGAACGCGACCTCGGCCGACTCGCCGGGGACGTCGCCGTGGTTCAGCCGGTCGAACCGGCCGACGGCGACGATGTCGTCGCCGAGCAGCGCGATCAGCGCCACCCGGTCGTGGTGGTCGACCGTGCTGAACCGCTCGAGGTCGCGCTGCGGCATGCGCGGGTAGGGCCCGAAGTAGCGGAAGTACCGCGTCCGCTCGGACAGCCGGCCGTGGAACTCGCGGAGCTTCTCGCCGTCGTCCGGCGTGATCGGCCGCAGGTGGACGGTGCCGCCGTCGCTGAGGACGACGTCGGCCTCCCACTGCCGGGGAAAGTCGAACGGATCTCTGGCGCCCATGTCGGCTTCAGTCCCTGGGGTCGTCCGGGTCGAGTCCATGCAACGGGAACACCGCACGGCGCGTGTCCCGGATCGCCTTGTCCACCGGTTCCTCCGCGTCCCCGCCCCACGGCTGGTACCCAGGGTCGCACCCATCGGTCATCGACACCGGCAGCGGCCAGTCCGGCGCGATGCGTGTCGCGTGGGCCACCCAGTCCGCGGGCAGCGCCCGTTCCGGCTCCACGTCCCGGTCCAGCACCGTCGCGAGCAGGTGCGTCCACGACCGCGGCACGACCCTGAGCAGCTCGTACCCACCGCCGCCGAGCGCGAGCCACTTGTACCCGTGCTCGTTCACCAGCTCCCGGAACGCCCGGTAGATCGCCCGATGCCCGTCCACGCTGAGCGCCAGATCGGCGAGCGGGTCCTCCCTGTGCGTGTCCACGCCGCACTGCGTGACCAGCACCTGCGGCCGGAACGCCTTGACCAGCGACGGCACCGTCGCGTGGAACGCCCGCAACCACCCGCCGTCCCGCGTCCCCGCGGGCAACGGCACGTTGACCGCGCTCCCCTCGGCCCCCGCGCCCCCGACCTCGCCGGCCCACCCGGTTCCCGGCCACAGGCTCATGGGGTGCTGGTGCAACGACACCGTCAGCACCCGCGGGTCGTCCCAGAACGCCGTCTGCACCCCGTCCCCGTGGTGCACGTCGACGTCCACGTAGGCGATGCGCTCCACCCCGCTGCGCAACAACCACTCGATGGCCACCGCACAGTCGTTGTAGACGCAGAACCCGGCCGCGCTGTCCGGCATCGCGTGGTGCAACCCGCCGGCGATGTTGACCGCCCGGTCCGCCTCACCCGACGCGATGGCCCGCGCCGCCACCAGCGACCCGCCGACGACCAGCGCCGACGCCTCGTGCATCCGCTCGAACACGGGGTTGTCCGGCGTCCCCAGCCCGTGCCCGACGTCCCACCCGGCCGTCGGCGCCGCCTGCACCGCGTTCAGGTACCCGGGCAGGTGCACCAGCTCGATCTCCTCCTCGCTGGCCGGCAGGGGCGCCCGCAGCTGCACGCCGTCGAGCACCCCGAGCGCTGTGGCGAGCCGCACCGTCAGGTCCAGCCGGACGGGGTTCAGCGGATGGTCGCCACCGAGGTCGTACCCGAGGAAGGACCTGTCCCAGACAACAGCGGCTGGCTTACCCATGCCCAGCAACCTACCCACCGATCCGCCCCACCGGTGATCACGTGTTCGGCACCACGCGCCCGGCGCCCGTGCCGCTGGCCGCGAGGACGCCTACAGTCCCACCTCGCCGGGCCTCCGACCCCGGAACCGATCTCACCGAACAGGGGTCAGAGCCGACATGCACCTGCGACCAGCGGCCATCCTCCTCGCACTGGGCCTGACCCTCGCCACCGCCACGGGCTGCAGCGAACAGGTCAAGGGCTCCGCGGTGGCCGGCACCGACGCGGCCCCCGAGCCCGACGCCCCCAGTTCGACCTCGACCTCGACCTCGCGGAAGGCGCCCACCAGCACCCCGGCCACGAAACCCGCGGACCCCACCGCCGGGAAGCGGGGCGACGTGAAGATCACCACCAGGAAGAAGACCACGGGCCTCGAGACCTGCGGCGTGCTCAAAGCCGCCGACGTCGAGGCCGCGACCGGCGGCAAGTCCTCGGCCGACGGCGGCTGCATCCACACCACCACCGGCCCGTCCACGGTCGTCACGCAGATGGTCACGGTCCCCGACGTGGCGGACGGCGCAGGCGAGAAGAAGCAGATCGAGATCGGCGGCAACACCGCATGGCAGGTCGCCACCTCCAAGGAGGACTGCCAGGTCACCGTCATGCTGACCGACGACCCGGCCGCCCTCACCCCGGCCTTCTCGGTGAGCGTGCTCGCGGTCGAGGAGATTGACACCTGCGGCACCGCCCTCAAACTCGCCACCCAGGGCTTCGACCGCATCCCCGGCGCCTGACCCGTCAGGCGCCGGTGGCGACCTCCCGGTCCAACGCACACCAGTTGGACCACGACCCGGCGTAGAGCGCCGCGGGCTTCTCCGCGGACGTGATCCCGGCAACCTCCAACGCCAGCACCACGGACGAGGCAGTCACACCCGACCCGCAGTACGCGCCGACCGCCACGTCCCCCGACACCCCGAGACCGGCGAACCGCTCGGCGAGCTCCGAGGCGCCGAGCCACCGCCCGTCCGCGCCGACGTGCCCGGTCGACGGCGCGTTGAGCGCACCCGGAACGTGCCCGGCCTTGGGGTCGACCGGCTCGGTCTCCCCGCGGTACCGCGCGGCGGCCCTGGCGTCGAGCAGCACACCCTCCCGGGCGAGCGCCGCCGCCCCGTCCGCGTCCAGCACGGGCATCTGCCCCGGTCGCACCACCACGTCACCGGCCGCCTCACCCGTGAGGGGCGCCGGCTCCTCCGAAGTGACCGGCAGCCCGGCCGCCTCCCATGCCGCGAACCCGCCGTCCAGCACCGCCACCTCGCCGTACCCGGCCCACCGCAGCAGCCACCACACCCGCGCCGCGACCGAGCCGTCCCCACCGTCGTACGCCACGACCTGACCGCCCTCGCGCACGCCCGCGCGGCGCAGCACCTCCTGCAACCGCTCCGGCTCCGGCAGCGGATGCCTGCCACCGACGCCGGGCGGGGCGGACAGCTCCGTGTCCAGATCCAAGTACACCGCGCCGGGCACGTGGCTGACCTCGTAGTCTTGACGTCCGGGTGGTCCACCGAGACGCCACCGGACGTCCAGCACGACGGTGGCCGGCCGCGCACTCAGCGCGTCGGCGAGGGCCTCAGGAGCGATCAAGGGATGCACGGCTCACATCCTGCACCCGCGCGGACACCTGTGTCCCCCGGCACGACTACCATCGACACCATACGAAGGGGAGCGGGTGTGAACGACCTCATCGACACCACGGAGATGTATCTCCGCACGATCTACGAGCTCGAAGAAGAGGGCGTGGTGCCGCTGCGCGCCCGCATCGCCGAGCGCCTCGGCCAAAGTGGACCGACCGTGAGCCAGACCGTCGGCCGCATGGAACGCGACGGCCTGGTGGTGGTGGCGGAGGACCGCCACCTCGAGCTCACCGAGCAGGGCCGCAACCTCGCGATCGCCGTCATGCGCAAGCACCGGCTCGCCGAGCGCCTCCTCGTGGACATCATCGGGCTCGAGTGGGAGCACGTGCACAGCGAGGCGTGCCGCTGGGAGCACGTGATGAGCGAGGCGGTCGAGCGCAAGCTCATCAAGCTGCTCGGCAACCCCACCACCTCGCCCTACGGCAACCCCATCCCCGGTCTCGACAAGCTGGGCGACGGCGAGCCGGCCCCGCCGGCCGAGGCAGACCTGATGCGCATCGACGAGGTGGCCCGCCGCGGCGGCGGCCGCGTCGAGATCCGCCGCATCGCCGAGCACGTCCAGCTCGACCCGGACCTGATGGCCGAGCTGAAGGACGCCGGTGTCGTGCCGGGCAGCACTGTGGAGGTCGGAGCGCTCGGTGGCGCCAAGGTCGTCCAGGTGCGCGGCGGCAACGGCCACATGGCCGAGCTCGACCCCGCGGTCGCCCACGCCGTCCTGGTGCTCGCCCGGTGACCAAGGTGACAGCACCGGCGGCAAAGGCGGCCGAGGCGTTCCAGCGCCTGCACGAACGCGCTCCCGAGGGGGTCTGGTCGGCGCCGGGCCGCGTGAACCTCATCGGCGAGCACACCGACTACAACGACGGCTACGTGCTGCCGTTCGCTCTGCCCCACCGCATCGCGGTCGCGGCATCTCCGCGTACCGACGGCGTGCTGACCGTCAGCACGCTCGGTGACGACGGCGGGGTGCAGAGCGCGGACCCGGCCGTGGTGGCCGACCTAGTCCCGGGAACCGTCAAGGGGTGGGCCGCGTACCCCAGCGGTGTCGCCTGGGCCCTGCGTGAGCAGGGGGTTCCCGTCACCGGCGGGGCGGATCTCGTCATCGCGGGCGACGTGCCGGCGGGAGCCGGTCTCTCCTCCTCGCACGCCCTCGAGTGCGCCGTAGCCCTGGCGCTGCTCGGCCTGGCCGGCGTCGACGCCGAGCGGACGGACATCGCGCGCTGGGTGCAGCGTTCGGAGAACGACTTCGTGGGCGCGCCAACCGGCATCCTGGACCAGACGGCATCGCTGTGCTGCATCGAAGCGCACGCCCTGTTCTACGACGTGCGCTCCGGCAAGCCGGAACAGGTCGCGTTCGACGCGGCTGCCAGCGGGCTCGAAGTGCTCGTCATCGATACCCGCGCGAGCCACACCCACGTCGACGGCGGCTACGGCGCCCGGCGGGCCGGCTGTGAACGGGCCGCCGCAATCCTCGGCGTCCCCGCGCTGCGCGACGTCGACTCCGCCGAACTCGACGACACGCTCGTCCGGCTGCCCGAAGAGCTGCGTCCGCTGGTGCGGCACGTCGTGACCGAGAACGACAGGGTCTTGCGCACCGTCGAGCTGCTCCGCACGGGCAAGCTCGCCGACGTCGGCCCCCTGCTCTCGGCCTCCCACGCGAGTCTCCGGGACGACTACCGGGTCTCCTGCCTCGAGCTCGACATCGCCGTCGACTCCGCGATGGCGGCCGGCGCCCTGGGCGCCAGGATGGTCGGCGGCGGTTTCGGCGGCTCGGCCATCGCCCTCGTGCCCGTCGAACGGCATGGCGAGGTCGAACGGTCCGTGCTCGCCGGTTTCGCCTCGCGCTCGCTCGCGCGTCCGAGGCTCTTCACGGCGGTTCCGTCCGCGGGCGCGGGCAGGGACCGGTAGCCAACAACGATTCTGATCGGGAATGCGAGGACTGTGGTGAAGCTGCTCGTCACGGGCGGGGCCGGATACGTCGGCAGCGTGTGCGCTGCCCGGCTGCTCGAAGCCGGACACGAGGTCGTCGTCCTCGACGACCTCTCCACCGGGCACGAGGACGCCGTCCCCGCGGGAGCGCGCTTCATCCGGGGCGACATCGCCGAAGTGATCGGCGACGTCCTCGCGGAAGGATTTGACGGAGTTCTGCACTTCGCGGCGAAGTCCCTCGTGGGCGAGTCCATGCAGGACCCCGGCAAGTACTGGACGGGCAACGTCCTCACCGCGATTCGCCTGCTCGACGCGATGAAGGAACACGGCACGCCGAAGCTCGTCTTCTCCTCGACTGCCGCGACGTACGGCGAGCCGCGGGAGGTGCCGATCCCCGAGACCGCGCCGACCGCTCCGACCAACACCTACGGCGCCACCAAGCTGGCCATCGACCACGCCATCACCTCGTACGCCGCGGCGCACGGCCTGGCGGCGACCAGCCTGCGGTACTTCAACGTGGCCGGCGCCTACGGCAGCATCGGCGAGCGTCACGCGACCGAGACCCACCTCATCCCGCTGGTGCTGCAGGTCGCGCTCGGGCAGCGCGAGCACATCTCGATCTACGGCGAGGACTGGCCCACCGAGGACGGCACCTGCGTCCGCGACTACATCCACGTCACGGACCTCGCGGACGCCCACCTCCTCGCGCTCGACCACGCCACCGCGGGCGAGCACCGGATCTACAACCTCGGCAACGGCACCGGCTTCTCCGTCAAGCAGGTCATCGACACCTGCCGCGAGGTCACCGGCCACCCGATCCCCGCCGTCGTCGCCCCGAGGCGGGCAGGCGACCCGGCCGTTCTCGTCGCCTCCGCCGAGCGGGCCCGCACGGACCTCGGCTGGAAGCCCGAGCGCGCCGACCTCGCCGGCATCGTCCGCGACGCGTGGGAGTTCACACGCGTCCGGCACGGAGCCTGAGCCGTCATGACCGACTTCGCCTCCTTCGAGAGCTACAACGCCACCCCGCGGCTCGCGTCGCTCGCTCTGTCCCCCGACGGCACACGGCTCGTCACGGTCGTCTCGTCGCTCGCTCCCGACGGCAAGACGTGGCAGGGCGCTCTCTGGGAGGTCGACCCCTCCGGCGAGCGGGAGGCCGTCCGGCTCACCCGCTCCGCCAAGGGCGACTCCTCCCCCGTGTTCGCCCCGGACGGATCGCTGCTGTTCCTGTCGGCACGCCCGAACCCGCTCGCGAAGCCGGGCGAGTCCAAGGAGCAGAAGGCGCTGTGGCGGCTTCCGGTCCGCGGTGAGGCCACGGAGGTCCTGCGCCCGGGAGGCGGGATCGGTGAACTGCGAGCCGCCGGCGAGACGGTGCTGTTCACCTCGTCGGCGTACCGCTTCACGGAGTTCGGCGACGAGGACGACGCCAAGCGCAAGGCCCGCGAGGACGCCGGCGTGACAGCGATCCTGCACGAGTCGTACCCGATCAGGTACTGGGACTCGGACCTCGGACCGGCCTACCCCCGGCTGTTCTCGGTTCCCCTCGCCGACGCCGCGGCCGAGGACGTCGTGGCCCTCAGCGAAGACACCGAGAGCAGGCTCAGCGACAAGGACATCGCGCTCAGCCCGGACGGGAAGTGGGCAGTTCACGGCCACTCCGTGGACGTCAGTGCCGCCTACGGCCGCAGGACCGAACTGCGTCTCGTGGCGACGACGGGTGGCCCGTCGCGGGTCATCGCCTCCGAGGAGGGTTTCTCCTTCCACGACGCCAAGTTCACGCCGGACTCCGCCGCGGTGGTCGCCATCCGGTTCCGCGAGTCCACTCCGGACTCCCCGCACCGGCGTGATCTGGTGCGCATCGATCTGGCTGATGGCGCGATCACGCCATTGGCGCCCGATTTCCAGGAGGAGCCGGACCACCCGGTGGTGAGCCCGGACGGGTCGGCGGTCTTCTTCGCCGCGAGCCACCTCGGTCACCAGCCGATCTGGCGGCTGGACCTCGTGACCGGCGAGATCACGAAGCTGACGGTCTCGGGTTACTACAGCGACCTGGTCGTGAGCCCGGACAGCAAGACGCTGTACGCCCTGCGCAATTCGGTCGACCACCCGCCACAGCCGGTGCGGCTCGCCACCACCGGAGCCGACCAGGACCCCGAACGGCTGCGCGCCCCCGGCGCGATCGCGTCGGTGCCCGGCACCCTCACCGAGATCTCCACGGTGGTCGCCGACGGCCGGACCGTCCGCTCCTGGCTGGTGCTGCCGGAAGGCGCTTCCGCCGACTCCCCCGCACCACTGGTCCTGTGGGTCCACGGCGGCCCGGTCATGAGCTGGAACGGCTGGACCTGGCGCTGGAACCCGTGGCTGATGGCCGCTCGCGGCTATGCCATCCTGCTGCCCGACCCCGCTCTCTCGACCGGGTACGGGCCCGACTTCATCAAGGCCGGCTGGGGCCGCTGGGGCGCCGAGCCCTACACCGACCTCATGGCCATCACGGACGTCGCGGTCGAGCGGCCGGACATCGACGCCTCCCGGACCGCGGCCATGGGCGGCTCGTTCGGCGGCTACATGGCCAACTGGATCGCCACCCAGACCGACCGGTTCCGCGCGATCGTCACCCACGCGTCGTTGTGGCACCTCGACGCGTTCTCCGGTGGCACGGACAGCTCCTACTTCTGGATGCGGGAGATGGGCGACCCCCTCACCCGGCCGGAGCGGATCCTGGCCAACTCCCCGCACCTGCGGGTCGCGGACATCAAGACCCCGATGCTCGTCATCCACGGAGACAAGGACTACCGGGTTCCCATCGGCGAGGGGCATCGGCTGTACTTCGACCTCGTCCGGCACGGGGTGAAGGCGAAGTACCTCTACTACCCAACCGAAAACCACTGGATCCTCACCCCCGGCAACTCTCGGGTCTGGTATGAGACGGTGTGGGCGTTCCTGGCCGAGCACGTCCTGGGTCAGGACTGGGAGCGGCCCGAACTGCTCTGAGGGCCGGTGCCGAGCAACTGACGGGCGTTCTCCATGCACCTCGTGGCCAGCGCCCTCATCTCGGAGGGCGGGAACGCGGCGCTGGCCGCGGCGCGGAGCAGCTTGGTCAGCGCGTGGCCGGGGCAGGCGTCCTCGGCCGCGTCGAGGGCAATGGACGCGATCCCGCCGTCACCGCGCTGGTAGGCGTAGAACGCGAGCAGGCACGCGGGCTCCGCGCGTTCCGGCGCCGGGCACGACCTCGTGAGCTCCAGCCACAGCCGCTCAGCGAGCCTGGACTGGGGCAGTGTCGCGAACCCCATGCTCGCGTCCCGCACCTCGGGCACCGCCAAGGCTCTCGCCAGGGCGACGACCTCCGTGTCCGGCAGTGGTCCTCGGCGCTCCTCCACCGCGTCGATCGCGTCGCGCACCCGGCGCAGTTCGGTGCCCGGATCGGGCTCTTCCGAGTTCGCCGTGAGCTCGTCGAGCAACGCGGACCTGCGTTCCAGCGCTTCGGGTGGGTCCAGCGCGGCGATCGCGGCCAGGGCGGCGCGCGACTCGAACGTCACGTTGCCCTCGTGCGCGGATGCAGCGGCCATGGCCGACAGCTGAGGGTCCGGCAGCGTCCCGTGGCAATCGGCGTCGAGGTAACAGAGCCAGCGTGCGCCTTTCTGGAACGACGGCAGCCACACGGCCTCGATGACGTCGATGCCCACACCGCCCAATTTGTCGCGGAATGTGGCGACGAGCGGTCCGTGCGGCAGTTCCTCCGGTATGTGCTCCGACGGTGCGCACACGACCACCAGGATCACTTCTGCCGCGCCCTGTTCGAGCAGTGGCGCTTCCAGCTGGGCGGCCAGGAAACCTCTATGTCGCGGACGTGGCAGGTCGACGCGCATGGTCATGCTGATCAGGTTGTCCTTCAGCACCAGCACGACTAGCGAGTCGGCTGGGTGGAACCCCATCAGGTGCGGGATCGCGGCGTAGAGCTCGGCGGCGTCACGGACGCGGATCGGCTTCGGGAGGGTTGTGGGCATGGGCCCACTGTGAGGGCTGGAGGTGAGGAGAAGACAGGGCTGACCGTCGGCCTGTGGACAAGTCGGCGGGTGTGGACAGGTCGAGATCTTGAACCGCTCGGGAACGCGGTTTCGTCGGGGGTGGCTGCTAAGTTGTCGCGCTTCGGTCCCCGAGCGATCGGGAACCGAAGCGCGGCATCAGGTCAGAACGTGCGGAAGACGGTGCGCCAGCCGCCGACGACCGGCAGCTCGACCGAGGTCCGCGAGAGGTCCAGCGAGAGGCCGGCGCCGGGCTTCGGGCGCAGGGTGTAGTCGTAGTCGCTGGAGATCAGCACGAACTCGAGCCGGTGACCGGCCTGCAGGACGTAGTCGTCCGGCACGATCGGCACGTCGACGTCGTAGAACTTGCCGGGCTTGATCGGCGTCGTCTTGTCCGGCCGCTCCCTGTTCTGCGGGTCGGTCGAGCCGCGCGTGATGACGTGCGACTTGCCGTCCGGTGCGCGGTCGACGAGCAGTGTCGTCACGTTCGCCGCGGGCCGGTCGAACGCGATCCGCAGGTGCGCGGTCGACTTGCCGGAGAGCCGCAGCGCCTTCTCCGCCGGCGCCGACGCGTAAGAGAGGCGGTTCGGCGAGCTGGCCTGGTCGATGAGCGACTCCGCCGTCTTCGTCGCGTCGTCGGTCAGCTTCTCCACACCGCGGCCAGGCCAGATGCCGAGGCCGCCCTTGGCCGATCCGCCCGGGGACAACCGCAGCCGCACGTCGGACGTGCCGGGAGCCGGCCAGTCCTTCTCGTCGACCCACGTCTTGTCCTCGCGTTGCAGCGTCGCCTTCGGCTCCTTGTCGATGCCGTTGCGATGACCCCAGAGGTACTGGGTGAACCAGCGGTTCAACGTGCGTCGCCACTCGGCCGACCGCAGCGTGTCGGCGTCCGTGTGCCCGGACTGGTGCAGCCAGATCTTGTGCGGAGCACCGACCTTCTTCAACGCCGAGTACCACTGCTCGACGTGCGTCATCTTGACGTTCCAGTCGTTGAGCCCGTGGACCGCCAGCACGGCCGCGCGCACCTTGCGGACGTCGTTGAGGTAGTTCCGCTCGTCCCAGAACCGGCTGTAGTCACCGGTGACGCGGTCCTGCTCCTTCGCGATCTCTGCGATGATCGGCTTGCAGATCTCCCTGTCCGCGCGCGTGTAGACGTACTCTGCGAGCACATCGGCGTCTTCACCCTGGAACGTGCCGGGCGCGACGACGGCGCCGTCCGCGCGGTAGTAGTCGTACCAGCTGGAGATCGCGGCGATCGGCACGATGGCCTCCAGACCGCGCACACCCGTGGAGGCGACGGCGTTGGGCAGCGTTCCGTTGTAGGAGACGCCCATCATGCCGGTCTTGCCGGTCGACCACGTCGCCTTGATGGCCTCGCCCGTTGCGGTACGTGCAGACGCACGGCCGTTGAGCCAGTCGACGACGACACGCGCGCCGATCGTCTCGTTGACGTCGCCCGTGGTGGGGCAGCCCGTTGACTTACCGGTGCCGAGTGATTCTGCGTAGACGACCGCATAACCGCGTGCGATGAAGTAGGCCTCATATCGGCCCGAGGTGATCGGGTTCGGGCCAAGGGCGGCGGTGATGCGTTCGTCGGAGGAAGACTTCAGCACACGGCCGTCGCGCTTGTCCGGCACGTACAGCTCAACGTCGACGTTGTGGTTGGCAACGTCGTTGCCGCCCGAGAAGTAAGGGCTGACCATGTACACCACCGGCACCTTCAGGCCGCGCTCGGTGGCGCGCGGACGGACGACCTCGGTGTAGACCTCGTCGTCCTTGCCGTCGCGGTCGCTGTCGACCGGCGCACGGACCCAGAGGCTCTCCTTCACCACGTCCTTCGGGTCGAAGACGGGTTGCGCCTCGCCGTCCTTGAACACCGGGCCCTCGGCGGCCTGGGCCGTCGTGGGCAGGAATGGCAGAACCAGTACCGCGGTCAGCAGTGCGACTCTTCGTGCGCCCCTCACGAGGCACCCCCAATGCGGAAGCCAGAGACAGGGAATCGCCTGCACCCTCCCCCTTGACTGCAAGACATGTCACCCGTCGAACGGCTCTTGACCTGAGAGCATGAGCCGTGCACATTTCCGACTTCGTCCACGCGCTGCCGAAGGCCGAACTGCACGTCCACCTCGTGGGCGCGGCTTCCCTCGACACCGTCCTCGCGCTCGCCCGCAACCACCCCGACGGCCCTGTGCCCACCGACGAGGCCGCGCTGCGGGAGTTCTACGAGTTCACGGACTTCCGGCACTTCATCAACGTGTACGGCACCGTCAACGACCTCGTCACCACTGGCGAGGACGTCCGCACGCTCATCGTCGGTTACGCGAGGGACGCCGCGCGGACCAACATCCGCTACGCGGAGCTGACGATCAGCGCCACGAGCCACCTGCGGGCCGGCATCGCGCCCGACGAGCTCGTCGAGGCGTTGGCGGCGGGACGCGACGAAGCACTGGCCGTCCACGGCGTGGCGTTGCAGTGGATCTTCGACGTTCCCGGTGTGTGGGACCGTGACTGGGGCATGACGAGTGCGCGGTTCGCGACCGAGCACCGGCCGGAAGGGCTGGTCGGGTTCGGGCTGGGCGCGTTCGAGGCGGATGCGCCGAGGACGAAGTTCCGGGAGGCGTTCGCGATGGCGCGCGACGCCGGGTTGCACATGGTGCCGCACGCCGGTGAGACGACGCCGCCCAGTGAGATCTGGGCCGCGCTGCGCGATCTGCACGCCGAGCGCATCGGGCACGGTGTGAGCGCGGCGCAGGACCCCCGACTGGTCCGGCATCTCGCCGACGAGGGGGTTGTCGTCGAGGTGTGCCCGACGTCGAACATCCGCACCGGTGCGGTGAAGTCGCTGGACGAGCACCCGTTGCCACGGCTGGTGGAGGCCGGTGTGCCGGTCACGATCAACACCGATGACCCCGGCATGTTCCACACCGACCTCGACCGCGAGTACCTCCTGTGCCACGACCGGTTCGGGTTCGGCCGCGACGAGCTCGCCGGCCTCGCCCGGGCCGCGGTCCGCGCATCGTTCGGGCCGGACGAACTGAAGGACCAGCTGCTGAAGGAGATCGACGCGCTGTGAGTGAGGCGAGTGTGGTGACGACGACCGTCGACTCCGCCGAGGCCGCGGAGTCGTTGGCCAAGGGCATCGTCGAGGCACGACTCGGCGCGTGTGTGCAGATTGTGCCGATCCGGAGCGTCTACCGGTGGGATGGCGAGGTCCGCGTCGACGCGGAGTGGCAGTGCATCGTGAAGACGGCAACCCTCCGCGTCGACGAACTCGTCGCGCACATCAAGGCTCATCACACCTATGACGTGCCAGAGGTCGTTGTCACCCCCGTAACTGGGGGCAACAACGACTACCTGGCGTGGGTCTCACAGGAGACTTCTTAGGTGACGCGGCAACGGCTCGGTGTGCAGAACGCCCAGCTGTTGCGTCGCCCTCGTCAACGCCACGTACAGCTCGCTGGGCGACATGCGCTGTGGTTCGACGACGAGAACGACGTCGAACTCCAAGCCCTTCGACGCACGAGGTGGCATCCAGCCGTCTCCGATGACGGCGATCGTGCGGCCGTTGCGGGCAGCTTCGTGGGCGTCGAGCTCGTCGCGGACCGCAGCCGATAGGTCACTCACACGGCGGGACCACGGACGCACACCTGTCTTGCGGACCGATACCGGAGCCGACGCGTCGAGGTCGACGAGCTTCAGGACCGGTGCCGCGACGGCCATGATCTCGCCGGGCGTGCGGTAGTTGACCTCGAGCCGGCGGTAGGTGAACCGGTCGAACACCGAACCCCAGCTGCGGACACCTCCCGCTGCCTGGCGTTGGGCGAGGTCGCCGACAACCGTCATGGACCTGTTCGGGCATCGGCGCAGCAGCACACGCCAGTCCATCGCAGACAGTTCCTGTGCCTCGTCGACCACCACATGTCCGTATGTCCACGTGCGGTCCGCAGCAGCGCGCTCGGCAAGAGAACGGTGATCTCGCACGTCGTGCCGGGCAGCCAACATCTCCGCGTTGACGAAGTCGGTGACGATGTACTCGTCGGAGTCGGCACGCTTGTCGATCGACAAGACGTCCATGACACCACGGGCGTAGTCGAGCTGCGCCTCCTCCTCGCGCCTCGCTTCCCGTTCCGCTGAGCCGTCCGAACCGAGCAGGTCGGCAAGCTCGTCCAGCAGCGGCACGTCGGACACCGTCCACGCGTCGGCGTCCTCCCGATACAGCTCCGGCACGCCGATGCGGAAGCACCTGCCCGCGTACAAGTCGGCCAGCAGCTGCTCCGGGGTGAGCTGAGGCCACAACCGGTCGACGGCGTCGCGCAGCTCGGAACTGTGGCGGAGCTCGTGGCGCACGTCCTCCTCGATCTCCGGCCAGTCGACGCCGATCAGCCGCATCGCCGGCGCGACGAGCTCCTCGGCGAGCGCGAGGAAGAAGTACTTTCGGGCAGCGTTGTGCGGCAGGTCGTAATAGCGCGTCTTCTCCCGCGCGACGGCGGCGATGTGTGCGTCGAGCGGGACGACGACGTCTTCCAGCTCGATCTCGATGGGCTCGTCGGGAAGCTCCTGGCGGTCCGCGACGGCGATAGCGAGCAGGTCCAGGACTGAGAGATCGCCCTTCAACCTTTGCAACGACGGCGTGTCCTCGCGGTCGGTGCTGACGCCGGGATACAGCTCGCCGGGTGTCACGAAGACAACGTCGGTCTCACCGAGCGATGGCAGCACATCGCCCACATAGCGGAGGAAGCCGGTGTTCGGGCCGACGATCAGCACACCGTGGCGAGACAAGCGTTCACGGCGCGTGTACAGCAGGTACGCCACGCGGTGCAGAGCCACGGCGGTCTTGCCTGTGCCTGGACCGCCCTCGATCACCAGCACGCCGGGGCCCGAGTATCGGATGATGTCGTCCTGCTCGGCCTGGATGGTGGAGACGATGTCGCGCATCGTCGCGGTCCTCGGCGCGTTGAGGGCCTCGAGCAGTGCGGTGGCATCAGTCAGCAGTTCGTCGTCGTGGAAGTCGCGCAGTTCCCGGCCACGAACGCGGAAATGACGTCGCAGCACGACGCCCTCCGGGTTGGCCGGGGTCGCCGTGTAGAACGGCCGGGCCGCCGGCGCCCGCCAGTCGAGCAACAGTGGCTCGAAGTTGTCGTCGAACAACCCGACGCGTCCGATGTAGGTGCAGTCACCCTTCTCCGAGTCGATGCGGCCGAAGCACAACCCCTCCTCCGCCGCGCGGTACTTGACCACCTGCCTGGCCAGCACCTCGACAGCGGCTTCCCGATCCAGTCTGCGGGTGGTGGTGTCCCGCAGTGCGGCAGCGAGGTCCACAGCCGCTTTGTTCCGTTCCTGGTCGAGCCTTTCGTACAGAGAGGTGATCCGTGCCTGTTCGCTCCCCAACACCTTGCCCCCTGTGATACAATAATTCTGTCTTCCCGGAAAACCCATTCCGAAAACACAAAGCCATTCTTTGTATCACAGTTCTGTCGCGCCCGGCACCCTTTGACTGAGAGTCTTCGTCATCCGGTTGAGCAGGCGCAATGCGACTCATCCCACCTCTCCAGGTTGATGGTTCCGACCGGCGACCTGACGCGGCAGCGGCATCTGGGGATCTGCAGCAAACCTCGGCATCCAGCCTCCGGCAATTCGTCGTGCACCGCACGCGAAATGTACGATCGGTGGTGCTGACGGCACTGCGGCAGAGGCCGGAATGGACGTGGGGAAGCATGAAGCTGGTCATCCTCGGCGGCGGTGGCTTCCGCGTGCCGCTCGTCTATCGTGCGCTGCTCGCCGACCGATCTCCTGGTCGCGTCACCGAAGTCGTCCTGCACGACCTCGACGCCAGTCGGCTCGCCGCGATCGGCGGCGTGCTCGCGGAACTGGCGGCGGACACACCGGACGCGCCGGAGGTGACGACCTCGACGGACCTGGACGCGGCGTTGCGCGGGGCCGACTTCGTGTTCTCCGCGATCCGGGTGGGCGGCCTCGACGGTCGTGCCGCGGACGAGAGCGTCGCGGCGAGCTGTGGTGTGCTCGGGCAGGAGACCGTCGGCGCTGGAGGCATCGCATACGGCCTGCGCACCGTTCCGGTCGCACTCGACATCGCACGTCGTGTATCGGTGCACGCGCCGGAGGCTTGGGTCATCAACTTCACCAATCCCGCCGGCATGGTCACCGAGGCGATGTCGGCACACCTGGGCGACCGCGTCATTGGCATCTGCGACTCGCCCGTCGGACTAGGCAGGCGCGTCGCACGCGCCGTCGGCGCGGATCTCGATGACGCATGGCTCGACTACGCCGGCCTCAACCACCTCGGCTGGCTGCGCGGCGTCCACGTAGGTGGACGCGATGTGCTGCCGGACCTGCTGGCCGACCCCGAACGGCTCGAGTCGTTCGAGGAGGGCAAGCTCTTCGGCGCCGAGTGGCTGCGGACGTTGGGCGCCATCCCGAACGAGTACCTGCACTACTACTACTTCACGCGCGAGGCCGTGGAGGCCGGTGCGTCGCGTGGGGCGTTCTTGCTGGAGCAGCAGAAGCGGTTCTATGCGGCTCCATCGCTGGAGACCTGGGAGCGAACGCGTCTCGAACGAGAACAGACGTACATGGCTGAGACTCGCGACGACGAGCGCGACACCGACGACCTCGACGGCGGCGGATACGAACAGGTCGCACTCAAGCTGATGCACGCCATCGCGTCTGACGAACGATCCACCTTGATCCTCAACGTTCCGAACCGGACGACGCTGTCGTGCCTGGACACCGACGCCATCGTCGAAGTGCCGAGCCTGGTCGACGCTAACGGGGCACGGCCGATCGCCGTCAGCCAGGTGCCCGACGAGGGCGTCGGACTCGTGACCGCGCTGAAGGTCGTCGAGCGCGCCACCATCAAGGCCGCCATCAGCGGCGAGCGTGCACATGCGGTGAAGGCGCTGGCATTGCACCCGCTCGTCGACTCCGTCAACGTCGCCCGGAAGATCGTCGACACCCACCCGCTCTTGTTCGGAGCGCCGAACGCCCGGTGAAGTCAGCGTGACGCCGGCCCCCACGCGGTCAAGGGCGTGAGCAGGGTCTAGTGCCGCGCGGCGGGCTCTTTAACTACGCTCGTCCGCAAATGGACACCACCACCTCTCGCCGCGTGCCGCTCGTGATCGGCATCGCCGTGCTCGTGCTGCTGCTGGACCAGGCTACGAAGTTCTGGGCCGAGAGCGCGCTGACCGGCCGCGCGCCCATTCCCGTGCTCGGGGAGTTCCTGCAGCTCAGGCTCCTCTACAACCCTGGCGCCGCGTTCTCGATCGGCGCGGGGTCGACGTGGATTTTCACCATCATCGCGGCCGTCGCCGTCGTGCTGCTCGCGCGGTACGGCATGCAGCCGCAGACGAGGCTGCGGGCGGTCGCGCTCGCGTTGATGCTGGGTGGCGCGACGACGCACCTGCTCGACCGGTTGTTCCGGCCGCCGGGTTTCGCGCGCGGACACGTCGTCGACTTCCTCGACTACAACGGCTGGTTCGTCGGCAACGTCGCGGACATCGCGCTCGTCTGCGGCGCGATCCTGCTCGTGCTGCTCAGCTTTCAGCCGGTGAGGCAGCCTTCCGAGTGAGCGTGTCGGCGCGGCGGGTCGTCTCGGGCAGCCGGTAGCGCGGTGCCAGGCGCAACACCTCGGCGCACGCCCGGTCCAGGTCGATCTTGTGGCCGACCGACACGAAGACCGGCTTCACGCCGTCCTGCGTCCGCAGCGCTCTGCCGACGACCTCGTCGCCGTTGTCGCCGTCCATGACGAGGTCGCTCATCGACCCGCGTGTGCTGCCTGGCGGGTCGAACGTGCCCATTGCGTTCTTCGCCACGCCGATGCTCGGGATGCCGGTGTGCACACCGAGATGACATGCCAGGCCGAACCGCCGCGGATGTGCGAGGCCTTGACCGTCCGCGACCAGCAGGTCCGGAGCGACGGTCACCCGATCGAGAGCGCGTAGCAGGACTGGCATCTCGCGGAACGCGAAGAGCCCCGCGATGTACGGGAAGTCCGTCCTGTCGTCGACGACCACCTCGTCGAGGACTACCAGCGTCTTTGCATCGAACACCACGCAGACGCCCGCAACTGTGTCGTTGCTACGGTAGCCGACGTCCAGGCCTGCGACGGTGTCTATGTGCAGGTCAGGGGGACTGCTGGTGATCACTTGAGTGCGCAGGCGCTCTTGCATGGCGATCGCGTCGTCAACCGTTCTGGGCCACTCCACGCGCGCCAGTGTGCCGTGACGTCTCGTAGTGGGCGGCAAGGAGGTCGTCGCCGAAGTCACCCGAATGACGACGCCACACGGTGTGGACGTGGTTGGCCTCGTTGGCCGTGTTGTCGTACTCGATGAGCAGTTCGGGGCCTTGGACGCGGTAGTAGTGGCCTTCGCCTCGGCGCAGCGAGCCTTCCCACGAGAAGTGCAGGCGCTCCGGGTCGAGCTGCGCGAACTCTTCGTCGGCGAGCTCGTACGCGAGCCGGTCGAAGTAGAAGCGGACGATGTCGACGAGCAACTCGCCCGCGGGCTTGCCGAGCTGCGCCGGCGTCACCCCGACTGGTTCCGACGGGCTGGTGCGCGGAGAGTTGCCGCTGCGGATGTCATGTGGCGCGGTGTCGGAGACGACGGCGAGGCGGCGCGCGGTCGGGCCCATGCGGTCGAGGAGCTCTCGGGCGAGTTCCTCTTCGAGGCGGAGCGGTTGAGCCACGGCGCGGCCGCGGTAGGTGACGCGGGCCGGGTTCGCGCCCAGGAAGAACGGGGTGGCCGAGACGCGGCCGTTGGCGACGACGACGTTCACCGACAAGTGGTGGCCTTCCACGCGCCATCCCCACGGCTCGTCGCCGCCGGGAGTGCCGAAGAGCAGCGTCCAGAAGTCGCCGCTGTGCCGGTCGCGGTGTCCGGCTTCGCGGTGGTCGAGTACGTCTTCCAGTGCCATCACGGCTGCGGCCTGCGCATAGGCGTGCGGGCTGAGAACGGTCGCCAGCATGCCGTGCACGGCCTTGCGCTGGTCGCGTCGGAGATCGCCGAGTACGAGGCCGGGTCGCGCACCGGGCGTGTACGACCAGCTATGCCTCAGGTCGTTGTCGGTGACCGCGCGGAGCCCGCGTTCGCGCTGGTCACCGTCGAGCAGGTTGAGGTATCGGCGCGTGGCGTCGGCGACGTCGTGCAGCATCTTCCGAACTTATAGGCCTCGCGGTTGCTCAGCAGCAGGTAGCAGTTCTACGGCGTGCCGACGCCACGATCGCATCAGTGGTTGACGCGTGCGCCGGGTTTGAGGCTCAACGGCAGGAGCGCCAACGGGATCAACACGACGGTGACCAGGGAGACGACGTTGCCGATCTGATCGGCCAACGGCATGTGTGACAGGTGGTTGAGGTGGAAGACCAGGTGTGGGACGGCGAACACCAGGTAGCCGGCCAGCGCGGCCTGGACCAGCCTGCGCTCCATCGTGATCGCCGCGAAAACCAGGACCGTGCCCAGCGCGAGGTTGAGTGAGCCGAAGTCACGCAGCAGGTGTTCGTTGAACGGCGGAAAGAAGGCCACCCACTGGTTCGTCGGCAGCGGGAAGTTGTCGTAGAAGTGTCGTGGGGCGATCAGTGACCAGCTGCCGAGGACCGCTTGGACGAAGGCGAGGAACGCGAGGCCTGCGCGAAGGGTGTTCACACCCGTACGGACGAGGCGTGGTCTCGACTTGTGACCGGCGTACGTGTCGATGAACTTCACACAGTCCGTACGGCGAAGCGACTGACCAGAACGTGAAAGCTGTTTTGGCAATGGCTCTTTTGACGTTGTCGGCAAAAGAGCCATTGCTAAGCGGCAGGTCAGGTGGGTGGTTGGCGATGTGCCGGTGGGGTCAGGCGTGGCAGGCGATGGGGCCGCCGTGCAGCTCCATCATGTCCATCCAGACCTTGGGCAGCTCCAGGCGTTCGGAGAGGGGCTTGCCGTCGAGTTCGTGGTAGGCGCGGTGGAGGTTGCCCACCAGGCGCTCGGACTCCTGCCAAGCCGAGAAGCGCGACTCGCCGGCTTCCCGGACGACCTCCATCGGGGTCTTGCCCGCGGCATGGCCGGAGGTGGCCAGGTCGGTGAGGTAGGTCGTGTAGGCGACCAGGTCGTCGAGGACGCGGGTGATCTCCTCACCGCGCAGGAGCGGGCCGTGGCCGGGGACGACCACCGAGGCGCCGAACGAGCGCAGGAACTCCAGCGACGAGAGGTAGCCGTTGATGCTGCCCTCGGCGAGGAAGGGCTGGCCGCCCGCGAAGACCAGGTCGCCGGTGAACAGGACTCGTTCGGCGGGGAGCCACACGACGGTGTCGCCGCGGGTGTGGGCCGGGCCGGGGTGGTGCAGTTCGACGACGCGCGTGCCGAGGTGCAGCGTCAGGGACGAGGTGTAGGTGAGCGACGGCGGGCGGACCTCGATGTGGCCGTAGTCGGGGCCTGCCAGCACCTGCGAGGCGAGCAGACCGGCCGTGAGCACCTCTTCGCGGCACGCGTCGTGGCCGATGATCGTGGTCGACGCCGGCACGAGCCAGTTGCCGTAGGTGTGGTCGCCGTGGTGATGGGTGTTGATCACGTAGCGGGGGTCGGCGTCGGACACCGTCGCCACCGAGGCGAACAACGCGCGGTTGCGTGCCTCGGTGGACGTGGTGTCGACGAGCAGCAGCGTGTCGTCGGAGCCGGTGACGACGCCGGTGTTGTTGATCATCCAGGACCCGTCGGGCTGGATGTAGGCGTGGACGCCGGCTGCGACCTCGACGAGTTCGGGCTGGCCAACGGAAGGATTCACCCGATCAAGCGTAGTGCCGGGCTCAGCCTTGGGAGATGTAGGCCTGCAGCTGGTCCTGGGACTGTTCGAGCTGTCCGATGCGGCTCTTCACGACGTCGCCGATGCTGACGATCCCGACCAGCTGCCCGTCGGACAGCACGGGCACGTGGCGGAAGCGCCGTTCGGTCATCATGACGGTGAGGCTGTCCACCGTGTCCGACGGCGAGCAGGTGAACACGTCGGTCGTCATGATCGCCGACACAGGCGACGAGAGCAGGGCGGGTCCGGACTCGTGCAGCCGGCGGACGACGTCGCGTTCGGAGACGATTCCCGCCACTCCGGAAGCGCCCACGACGACGATCGCGCCGACGTTGTGCTCGGCCAGTGCTCTGAGCAGTTCGGACACCGGTGCGTCCGGGTCGATCGTCGCTACCGCCGATCCCTTGGTGCGCAACACGTCAACGATCCTCACCTGGCGCCTCCGATCCTGTCGGTCCGGTAGCACCTCAGGCTAGATCGGATCCAGGCGGAACGGGAGATCGGTTCACGAAGGGAGCAGGGAACGCGTTCGGACGAACGCGTCCCCTGCGGTGTCGCGCCTGGTTCGGCGTCGGCTACGCGGATCCTCCGCGGCGACGGGCTGCGAACTGGCGCGGCTGGACCACCGGCACGCGCTGCTGTGGCAGCTGGACGTGCGCGATCTGGTCGTGCTTGCCTCGCTTCTGCGCACGGCGTGCGGCGCGGTTGCTCGGCTCGGGCGGGGTGGTGGCAGGCATGCGAAAGCCTCCTCACGAAGAGGGCGTGCAAAGAACACGGCGGAAGAAGAGCCGTGAGAGAGGACCCGCGGAAGGGTCACCGAGGCGACATCAGGTCGCAGGGCAGCGGCGAGAGCGCTGCGGAGGTTCATCAGCTGAGGAACATGTCCGCAACGCTAGCGACGCCGCCGTCTCCTGCCAACCGAATTAACCGCGGGCTCGTGCGGCAGCCGCTCCGGCGCCCAGCATCACGAGGACGATCGTCACCATCGCCCACTTGCGGGACTTCGTCAGCGGCGTGGTCTCGGTCTCCAGCGGCAGGTCGGCGCGCGGCTGGGTTTTCTGCCGTGCCGCCCGCACCGGAACCGGTTGTGGCGCAACGGAAGGAGGAGACGCAGGCGTCGCGGCGGGAGGCGGTGGCACGACCGGGACGGGTGCGGGTGCGGGCGCTGGAACGGGCGCGGGGGACGGGGCCGGGGACGGTGGTGGCGGCGACGGGACCTCCGGGCGTGGCGCGGGAGGTTCGACGCGCGGTGGCATCGGCGACGGCAGGCAGCCCGCCGCGTCGACCATGCCCAGCTGCGGCCCGGACGACAGCTCCACGGCGGTCGCGCCGTCGATCCGGTAGACGTGGCTGCGGCCCTTGTACCCGTTGTTGACGGCGTGGACGGTGCCGGCCGCGTCGATCACCACGGCGCCGTAGGTGGACTTGCCGGGCAGGCCGGTGATCTCCTTGCGGCTCAGCACCCGCCCGGAGGCCGGGTCGAACGACACGAGCTCCCCCGGCCCGTGGCCCGCCGCCGAGACTCCGGTCAGCTTCCCGTTCGGGCCGGTGGCGAAGTCGTCGAGCGTCAGCGCGGGCCAGTCGAGCACGACGGTTCGCACGATCTTGAGGTACGACGGGCTCTTCGGGTCGATGTCGATGGCGTGGATCCGGGCGTTGTCGCGCACGTAGAACGTGGTGCCGACGACCGCGCCCGCGGACACGTCGTCCGTGCGGAACCAGTGCGCGTCAACGGGTCCGAGGTCGTTGACCGTGCCCTTCACGTCGATCAGCACGACGTGGGAGGGGTTTTTCCACCACCGGTGGCCTCGGGAGGTGAGGCCGACCAAACGTCCCAGCGTCGACGAGTATCCCAGTGCGTTCACCGCGTAGCCCAAACGAGCTATTTCTTCCACTCCACCGGATGACACGTCGAGCGTCGCAAAACTCGACAGTGCTCCCCGATGGAGTGAACGAACTTGAAATGCGTCACAGCTTTGCGGTGCGGCTTGAGCAACGGCGCTGGTGAACGGCGCGGAAAGCACCATCAGGGCCGACACGGCGCCCAACACCAGCGAATCGCGCCGCCACCGGGATGGAGCAACCCAATACGACAACCGGGTATCGCTGCTGTTGCCGCGCATTTCCACCTGACCATTACTCGTCAACCAGACCGTGCTGTACCGGTCACAGTAGACCGTGGTCTAATCCCACACCAGAAAGGAGCCGAATTGAGCATTTACCTCACCGGCGCGCTCTGGGTTCTGGGAGCCGCCGTCATCTCCGCCGTTCTCGTCGTCGTCACCCGCCGGTTCGGCTCGGAGGAAGTGGGCGAGAAGAACCTCGGCGCGGGCGGCTCGGTGTTCAGCATCGTGGCCGGCCTGCACGCCGTGCTGGTCGCGTTCATCCTGATCTCGCTGTTCGACGCGTCCAACGGCGCCGAGGAGCAGGTGCAGAAGGAGGCCAACGCGCTCGTCGCCGTCAACTGGTCGGCGGGCTCGCTGCCGGAGCCGGCGAAGTCGGAGGTGGACCGGCTGATCCGCGACTACGTCTCGACCGTCGTGGACGACGAGTGGCCTCGCATGCGCGAGGGCGAGAACGTCGACAACACGGGCTGGAACACGTTGAACGAGCTCAAGGAGACGATCGCGACCGCGGCGCCCGCGGGTGACTGGCAGGAGGACCGCAAGGCCGAGGCGGCGAACCAGCTCTGGGACGTCTACCAGGCCCGGCAGGAGCGACTGGACGCGGCGGGCAACGGCGTCAACCCGGTCGTGTGGCTCGCGCTGCTGATCGGCACCGTTCTGTCGCTGCTGTTCCCGTACCTGTTCGGCGGTCCGACGCTGGTCTCGCAACTGCTGATCACCGTGACGCTGAGCTCCACGCTGGTGTTGCTGCTCTTCGCGATCTACCAGATGCAGAACCCGTTCAGCGGCGGCGTGGAAATCCCGCCGGACGCGTACAGCGCGGCTTTGGACCGGTTGAGCTAGCGCGAGTCGGTCGTTCCGTCCGCTTCTTCGATCTCCACGGACAGCACCTCGCCGTCGATGACCTTCGGCAACGGGTCCGCGCTGGTGAAGTAGCGGTTCGCGAATGCGCCGACCGCCCTGGTCGAGGCGGCGTCGACGCCACCGCCGATGACGCCGCCCAGCACCGGGACGCCCTTCACCGCGATCGAACCGAGCTTCTTCGTGCCGTATTTCGTGATGAGGGCGGACGCGGCCTTCTTCGTGAACTGCTTGATGCCGACTTTTTTGAACAGTTCGGTACCGGCGTTGCCGAGCAGGCACAGCAGAATCGCCGTTTGCACCTCTTCGCTGTCCACGTCATGGCCGCGCACCGTCGCGATGGACGCGATGAGGTGCGTCTGGATGACGTACGTGGCCGCGACGTTGGACGGCAGCGAGACGGGCAGGGTGATCAGGCCACCGAGGTTGGTGACGAAGCCCTGCGCGCCGGCGAGGGCCACGTGCTTGCGGATGAGGTGCTTGATCGCGTCGTTCTGGTCGTTGTTCTTCTTGGCCAACGCGTCGGACGCGGACTCGCGCGCACTCTTGAACGGGCCGAACCCGTCCACGCCCGCGCGCAGCAGGTAGTCGGCGATGCCCTGCTGGACCTTGTTCAGCTCACCCTTGGACTCAGCCACGACCCCGAGATTACGCGTCCGACCGGCGCGATGACGCCTCAACGGCCTGTGCCAGCGGGAACAGCGGCCGCCGTGGGGTCAGGACCCGATCTCCGGCGTGGTGATCACGCCCGTGCCGCCGTCCACGGTGATCCGCTCACCGGTCCTGATCCGCGTCACCGCCCCGCGCACACCGACCACCGCCGGGATGCCGTACTCCCGCGCCACGACCGCGCCGTGCGAGCTCGCGCCGCCCATCTCCATGACCAGAGCGCTCGCGGTCAGGAACAACGGCGTCCACCCGGGATCCGTCGACGGGGCCACGAGGATCTCGCCGGGCTCCAGGTGCGCGCCGTTCGGGTCCACCACGGCTCGCGCGATGCCGGTGACCGTGCGTCCGCCGTCCTGGAACTGCCGCAGCGCGACGGGATCGCGGCGGATCTGCCGCGCCACGTCCCACATCGCCATGTCCATCTCGGTGGTGACGTTGTTGGGCAGACCGCGCGGCACCGCCTGCAGCTCGCCCGGCCGGACCCGCACGACCTCGCCGACGAGGCCGAGCACCGCGAACCCGACCAGCGCGGTGGGAGCGAGCCGGGGCAGCACCGGCACGACGCACTGCCGCAGCGCCTGCTCGATCGAGAGGGACGCGGACCTCTCCAGGATCTCGCGCTCCATCAGCATCGCGTCGCGCACGGCCTTCTCCGGGTTCACCAGCGCCTTGGCCACCGTCGCCGGTGCGCGGAACCGGCGGGCGAGCCTCAGCACGCGCCTGATGACGGACACCGGCGACGAGCTCGTCACCGCGAACCGCGGATCGTCGAACAGGCCGCGGAGCACCTCCGACGAGCGTGCCTCCATCACGGCGAGCAGTCGCGTGATGAACTTGCGGCCGACACCGCTGCGCAGCACCTTGGTGGCGTCGAAGAAGATTCGTTCTTCCATGTCCACAAAGGACTTCCTGGCGGGTCGTCGATCACGATTTCGAAGGCCGGCTTGGAGATCTCGCGGAACACCGCACGTCCCATCGGCGTGATCGGGCGTTCGAGACCTTGGGCGAGGCTGAAGCAGAAGTAGGCGTGGTCGTCGCCGTCCCGGTTGTCCGGCAACGGGAACAGCGTGGTGATGGGCCGCGCCTGGATCAGGTGCGGCTCACCGCCGGGGTCGATCGCCCACTCGATGTCCGGCGGCGCGCCGTAGTGCTGCCGCACCTTGTGGCCGAGGGCGGCGAGCGCGTGGACCTGTCGGTGATGCACGGATCGGTGTTGTCGCCCACCGCGACGTCCTCGGTGCCGCCGCCGGACACGACGGCTTCACCCAGGCCGGGGCTCGCATCGATGACGATCTGGTCGCGCTTGCCGGTGACCGGGTTGGCCGTGAACATCACGCGGACACCTCGGACTGCACCATCCGTTGCACCACCACGGCGAGGTGAGCCGTGGTGTGGTCGATGCCGTTCGTCTCGCGGTAGCTGACCGCGCGGTCGGTCCACAGCGAGGCCCAGCACCGGTGCACCGCTTCGACCACGGCGTTCTCACCCACGACGTTGAGGACCGTGTCCTGCTGGCCGGCGAAGCTCGCGAACGGCAGGTTTTCGGCAGTCGCGCTGGATCGCACCGTGGCTGCCGCGTCGTCGCCGAGTTCGCGGTCGCGCCTCCGACGACCGCCCGCATTGCGCCGTCGATGGAGCTGAGGTCGATGACGAGCGCCATGGTGGCCGCCAGGTTCCGCCTGGAGGTGAGGTTACGAGCGTTCGACCCGAAACTCAACACACGATGAGTAAAGTGCGCTAGCGACTCACCCAGCCGGGGAGCGGTTCTCGATCACTCCGCCACTCCTCCGGCGGCGTCGCGACGATGCCGCCGACGATCGCTCCGGTCGTGTCGACGTCACCGCCCGCCCGGACGCACGTCGCGATGGCGACGCGGTAGTCGTCGAGGTGGTGGGCGGCGACCCACAGGGCGAACGGCACGGTGTCCTGCGCCGTCACCCTGGAGCCGTTGCCGAGCACGTACGCGGCCTCCTCGGCGGTTCCGATCCGGCGCGCCTTCTCGACGCCCCTGCGCACGACGGAGTCTTCGAGGTGGTCGAGCACACCGCCGAGGAGGTCCTGTGGTGGCGATCCGGCGAGCCGGGCCTTCGCCGCGATGGCCGCCGCGTGCGCCACCGCGACGCCGCCCGCGATGCCCTCCGGGTGCTGGTGGGTGACCTCGCTCGCCTTGATCGCCTGCGCTGTCACGGTTTTCGGGTCCTCGGCGAAGTAGGCGCCGAGCGGGGCGATCCGCATCGCCGCGCCGTTGCCGCACGAGCCCTGACCGCCGAATGCGCTCGCGGCCGCTTCCTTCCACGGCGTGCCTTGGCGGATCTTGCGCAGGATGGTGAACGCCCCCGCGCCGTACCCGCGGTAGGGCTCACAACGGTCGGCGAACGTCATCGCGAGCCGGTCCCGGTCGACTTCGCCGTGATCGCGGAGCTCGGCGACGAGGTTGCAGGCCATTTCGGTGTCGTCGGTCCACTCCCAGGGCCCTCGTGGCGGCTTGCCGGCCACGAGGTCGGGAAGCGAGCGGCCGACCATGAAGAACTGTGCGCCCAGAGCGTCGCCGACGGAGAGCCCGTCAAGCGAGTCGTATGCGAGGTCCAGGCGCGCACGAGCATGCAGAACGATGCGCATCGCCCATCATTTTACCCTGCACGGCAACGGATTTCAGTCGATCAAGGCACCGGGCACCGGCTTCACCGGGCCAGTCCGGCCGGCGTGAAGACGAAGCTGTCGCGGAAGCCGCCATCGCCGCGCCTCGTCGCCATCAGCCGCAGCTCCGGCATGAAGTGGAAGAACACGAGCGAACCCGACCGGTCCGGGTAGCCGAGCGTCTTCGAGTACTTCGGGTTGGTACCGCCCAGCCACAGCGGCGGCTCACCGTACTCCGCGATCACGTCGTCCAGCAGGCGGTCCCGATCGCCCAGCACGCCGGGGATCCGGCTGTCCGCGTCGAGCGACAGCCACCCCTGTCGGTGCGCGAGGTCCGCGTACACCGACGCCATCACGTCCTCGCTGCGGTGGCCGAGCACCTCGTGCACCGCACCGCTGACCATCGCCGCGTTGGCCGCTCCCCGCTTCACCAGCGCGTCGAGCTCCGCCTGCCACCGGTCCGTGCGGTCGTCCGCGAACGCCAGCGCGTCGAGCAGGGTGAGGATCACCGGCTCGCCGCCGTACATGCCCGGCCGCCGGACAGCGGCGTTGAGCTGGCCGAGCAGGTGACCGCGTAGGTCGTCGAACGAGCGCATCTCTCTCCCTGCAGCAACGTGAACGTTTTTCTATCACGGTCGCCCGGAAGCGAAACGAATCCGCCGCCGCCACCGACAGGAAGGTCAACAACTGGGGAGGGCACATGAGCGTCAGCAACCGGCAGATCGTCGACCACTGGGCCCAGCACGCCTCCGGCGTGGCGGTCGACTGGGACCAGGCCCACGAGCGGTGCTGGCGCTGCGGCTACCGGGCGGAACTGGAGAAGTGCCCCATCGTGCCCGAGTCGCTGGGCGGCACGGACACCGTGGACAACCTGGTCCTGTTGTGCGGCCGGTGCGGCCGCGAGGCGCCGGTCCACCAGGACCCCGGGTACCTGTGGCGGTGGCTGCGGGCGACGTCCGTCTCGTCGCACGACACGTACTGGACGCTGCGCGGCTGGGAGGAGTTCGAGGTCATCTTCGGCCGCAAGCCGCTCGAGTGCTTCAAGGAGGCCGAGGTCGACCACCGCTCCCTCAACGCCGAGTGCCGGGCGCTGGCGGCGGACGAGTTCGCGAAGACCGTCATCCACTTCGGCGAGGGCCGGCTCAACCCGTCCACCATCGCCTGCGTGATCGCGGAGATCGAGAAGAAGCTGGCGGACCGCCACGGCATCACGCTGCCGTGATGGCCCGCCGGTGGGATGCGGTCATTCCGGCCGCGCACTGCTCCCGCGGCCGGTGACGTCGACCAGGAGGGCCGGAACCCACGAGAAGACCTTCGGATCGCCGAGCCCGGAAGCCGTGAGCCACTCCGCGGCCCGGCGGGCCTCCTGCTCGTCCTGGATCAACCCCCAGCTCCCCGGCCGGACGCCCGTCGCCTGCCGGACCTCGGCGACGAGCCCGCCGAGGCAGGTCCACGTGTGCCATCCCCCGGTGTCGAAACCGACCGGCTCGAAACCCAGCACTCGACCGGAGCGGACGTCGGGAAAGGCCTCGCGCCGAGCCAGCCGGCCTGCCACGCCACCCGCGTCCGGGCCGTAACCCGCATCGGCCATCTCCCGGAGCAAGGCGGGAGCGTCGGTCGCGGCGATGCCGACAGCGAGCACGTGCAGCCCAGATCGGTCCGCATGAGCGCGTGACCGTTCAGCCGAAACCGGGTCATCGAACCAGTCGTCCCAGCCATCGCGGTTCGCCGGCACCAGGTCCACGACGCACTCGCTCATCGAGATCACGTCAGCGCCTCGCAGCCCCACGTCCTGCCAGTCCGCCCGGACATCTCTCGCGACCACCAGGTAGCCCGCCAGCAGTTGCTCGGTGTCCATCAGAACTCCCCCCATGCCTGCCGGGCACGCCAGAGCGGGTGCCGGTCGAATCCGGACACCCGCTCTGGTGCGCGCCATCAGCGTGAGCGCAGCTCGCTCACGATCGCGTCAAACTGCTCCCGGTCAGCTGCAACCGGAGGTGCTGCCGCAGCCCTCGCACAGGTAGCACGAGCCGGCGGGGCGCATCTTCGTGCCGCAGGTCATGCACAGCGGCGCGTCGGCGGCCTTGCCCAGGTGCAGCTCCAGCAGCTCGGTCGAGCTGCCGACCTGCTTCGGGGCGGTGGTCTCGACCGCCGCCTCCACCGCGGGGGCCGCCTCGACCGAGCCGCGCAGGCCTTCGAGGTCCACATCGGACGAAGGCGCGCTGCCGTACTCGCCGGCCACCTGCGCGGAACGCTCGTCGGCGGTGAAGATGCCGAGCTGCGCGCGCTTGTCGTACGGCAGGTAGTCGAGCGCCAGCCGGCGGAACAGGTAGTCGAGCACCGACGTCGCGATGCGCACGTCCGGGTCGTCGGTCATGCCCGCCGGCTCGAAGCGCAGGTTCTGGAACTTCGAGACGTAGAACTCGAGCGGGATGCCGTACTGCAGACCCACCGAGATGGACATCGAGAACGCGTCCATCACGCCGGCCAGCGTCGAGCCCTGCTTGCCCAGCTTGACGAAGATCTCGCCGAGGCCGTTGTCCGGGTAGGAACCGGCGTGCAGGTAGCCCTCCGCGCCACCGACCGTGAACGACACGGTCTGCGACGGGCGCTTCTTCGGCAGGCGCTTGCGGACCGGGCGGTACTCGACGACCGTCTCGGTCTTGGCCTCGGCACCCTTGTTCGCGCCCTTGCCCGCGGACAGCGGCTGGCCGACCTTGCAGTTGTCGCGGTAGATCGCGAGCGCCTTCAGGCCGAGCTTCCAGCCCTGGTAGTAGATCTCCTCGACCTCCTCGACGGTCGCCGTCTCCGGCATGTTGACCGTCTTGGAGATCGCGCCGGACAGGAACGGCTGGGTGGCCGCCATCATCCGCACGTGGCCCATGGGGGCGATGGACCGCTCGCCCATCGCGCAGTCGAAGACCTCGTAGTGCTCGCGGCGCAGGCCCGGCGCGTCGACGACGTGGCCGTGCTCGGCGATGAACTCGACGATCGCCTCGATCTGCTCGTCCTGGTAGCCCAGCGACTTCAGCGCGCGCGGCACCGTCTGGTTGACGATCTGCATCGAGCCGCCGCCGACGAGCTTCTTGAACTTGACCAGGGCCAGGTCCGGCTCGATACCGGTGGTGTCGCAGTCCATCATCAGGCCGATGGTGCCGGTCGGGGCCAGCACGGAGGCCTGGGCGTTGCGCCAGCCGTTCTTCGCGCCGATCTCCAGCGCCTGCTGCCACGCCTCGGTCGCGACCTTGTGCACCGACGAGTCGTTCGCGTGGTAGGTGCGGATCAGGTCGTTGGCGGCGGCGTGCTTGCGCATGACGCGCTGGTGCGCCGTGGCGTTGCGCTTGTAGCCGTCGTAGGCGCCGACGATGCCCGCGAGCTCCGCGGAACGGCGGTACGAGACACCGGTCATCAGCGAGGTGATGGTCGCGGCGAGGGCGCGGCCGCCCTCGGAGTCGTACGCGTGGCCGGTCGCCATCAGCAGCGCGCCGAGGTTGGCGTAGCCGATGCCGAGCTGGCGGAACTTGCGGGTGGTGTCCGCGATCGGCTCGGTCGGGAAGTCCGCGAAGCAGATCGAGATGTCCATCGCGGTGATGATCAGCTCGACGGCCTTGGCGAACGTGACGGCGTCGAAGCGGCCGTCGTCACCGAGGAACTTCATCAGGTTCAGCGACGCGAGGTTGCAGCTCGAGTTGTCGAGGTGCATGTACTCCGAGCACGGGTTGGACGCGGTGATGCGGCCCGACTCGGGGCAGGTGTGCCAGTCGTTGATCGTGTCGTCGTACTGGATGCCGGGGTCGGCGCACTCCCACGCCGCCTTGGCGAGCTTGCCGAACAGCTCCTTGGCGTCGACGCGCTCGATGACCTCACCGGTCTGGCGGGCGCGCAGGCCGAAGTCGCCGCCGCTCTCGTAGGCGTGCATGAACTCGTCCGACACGCGGATCGAGTTGTTGGCGTTCTGGTACTGCACCGACACGATGTCCGTGCCGCCCAGGTCCATGTCGAACCCGGCGTCGCGCAGCGCGCGGATCTTGTCCTCTTCGCGGGCCTTCGTCTCGATGAACTCGACGACGTCGGGGTGGTCGACGTCGAGGACGACCATCTTCGCGGCGCGGCGGGTGGCGCCACCGGACTTGATGGTGCCCGCGGACGCGTCGGCGCCGCGCATGAACGACACCGGGCCGGACGCGGTGCCGCCGGAGGACAGCAGCTCCTTGGAGGAGCGGATGCGCGAGAGGTTCAGGCCGGCACCGGAGCCGCCCTTGAAGATCAAGCCCTCCTCGCGGTACCAGTTCAGGATCGACTCCATCGTGTCGTCGACCGCGAGGATGAAGCACGCGCTGACCTGCTGCGGCGAGCTGGTGCCCACGTTGAACCACACCGGCGAGTTGAAGCTGAACACCTGGTGCAACAGCATGTAGGTGAGCTCGTGCTCGAAGATCTCGGCGTCCTGCTCGCCCGCGAAGTAGCCGTGCTCCTTGCCGGCGCCCACGTAGGTCTTCACGACCCGGTCGATCAGCTGGCGCAGCGACTGCTCGCGCTTCTCGCTGCCGACGGCGCCGCGGAAGTACTTGCTGGTGACGATGTTGGTGGCGTTCACCGACCAGAACTCGGGGAACTCGACACCGCGCTGCTCGAAGTTCACCGAGCCGTCGCGCCAGTTCGTCATGACGACGTCGCGGCGCTCCCAGGTGACCTCGTCGTAGGGGTGACGGCCCTCGGTGGTGTAGACGCGCTGGACCTTCAACGCGGCAGGCTTGGCAGCCGCACGCGCGGCTGTCTTCTTGGCTGAGCCGCCGACGGTCTCGGTCACGGTGGATCTCCCTCGTGCTGGTGCTTAGAAAAAGATGGTGTTTGCGCGCGCTCGAGTGCGCGCGGATCACTGCTCCCGGGCCGCTTCGGCCCGTGCAGTGCGAAGATCGAGGATTTCCTTCTCGAAGTCCTCGACGGACGAGAAGGACCGGTAAACGCTCGCGAAGCGCAGATAAGCGACCTCGTCGAGTTCGCGCAGGGGACCCAGAATGGCCAGGCCCACCTCGTGGCTCGGGATTTCCGCACATCCCGTCGACCGGATCGACTCTTCCACTCGCTGGGCGAGCTGCTGGAACGCGTCCTCGTCGACCGGGCGGCCCTGGCACGCCCTGCGCACGCCGACGACGACCTTGTCGCGGCTGAACGGCTCCGTCACCCCGGAGCGCTTGACCACGGCGAGAACCGCTTCTTCGACCGTGGTGAACCTGCGGCTGCAGCTGTTGCAGGAGCGGCGACGACGGATCACCTGTCCTTCGTCGACCTCACGGGAGTCGACGACCCGCGAGTCCGAATGACGGCAGAACGGACACCGCACGCCACCTCACCCCTTCCCAGCGCAGCACTCACCGCAGCAGCCACACTGGTCGGGTTACCCACAACCTGTGGACTACTTACGACGATGTAACCACTAGATGTAGGGGTAGAACCTAGATCGCAACGGACGTCCGACGCAACTCGACACGGCGCGTCGCGTGTCACCCTGTTGGAGGAACCGTCGACGATCAGGGGCGATTACACAACGATGCCCGCGCATGACGCAGAGTTCACGTCATCGCGGGCACGCGAGCACAAGATGTGGGGGCAGAGCTACAGGGTGACCCCCACCTGCTGGAGGTAGAGCACGCCGAGCGCGATGATCGTGAGCGCGCTCAGGACACCGACGGCGACGAGCTCGAGCATCGACTCGCGCTTCGGCCGCGCCTCGCAGGAACTGGACTCGCGCCTGGCCGCCACCGCGACCGGACGAGGCCTGGTCGCCGGACGGCGGGGCATGACCCGCGGCCCCGAACGGAGTGGGCGTCCCGCTGCGACGTCCGCGTCCTCGGCAACGCGCAACCGCTTTTCGACGAGCACCGCCACGACGACCTCCATCGCAGGTCAACCACCATGATCGAACACAGGTTCGATCGAACGTCCGTGCGAATTTCTACCACGGTGGCCGACCGGACGCCACAACACGCGGCCAAATACCTCGAACAGGTGTTTGATCTGCGCAGCAAACACGACTACCGTCGACCACGAAGATCGACGGAGGCCGGAATCCCATTCGAACTGGGGGCGGCGAGGAGGACAGCACCGTGGCAGGCAAGACGATCGATCCGGACCCTGCTCTTGTGGAAGCACAGGTGAGCGAGATCGCGGGCAACGCCGGCCTGACCCTGCGTCAGCGCAAGGTGCTCGACGTGATCCGCGACTGGGTCGACCGCTTCGGCTACCCGCCGAGCGTGCGCGAGATCGGCGAGGCCGTCGGCCTGACGTCGACCTCGTCGGTCGCGTACCAACTGCGCGCGCTGGAGCGCAAGGGCTTCCTGCGCCGCGACCCGAACCGCCCGCGCGCGGTCGGCATGCTGCCCTCCGAGATCGACCCCGGTCTCGACCCGATGTCCAAGCCGACCCCGGCGTACGTGCCGATGGTCGGTCGCATCGCGGCCGGTGGCCCGATCCTCGCGGAGGAGTCGATCGAGGACGTGTTCCCGCTGCCGCGCGAGATCGTCGGCGAGGGTGAGCTGTTCCTGCTGCGCGTCGTCGGTGACTCGATGATCGACGCCGCGATCACCGACGGCGACTGGGTCGTGATCCGCAAGCAGCCGACCGCCGACCAGGGCGAGATCGTCGCCGCCATGATCGACGGCGAGGCGACCGTGAAGACGTTCAAGCGCAAGGACGGCCACGTGTGGCTGATGCCGCACAACCCGGCCTACCAGCCGATCAACGGCGACCAGGCCACCATCCTCGGCAAGGTCGTCACCGTGCTGCGGCGTCTGCCCTAGCTCGTTTCTTCTTCTCGAAGAAGTCGAGCCACTTCCGCTGGGTGGACTCCATGTCCACCACGACGAACGCGAAGAACTGCCCCATGTCCTTGAGGCGCGCACCCACTGGCGTGTCGAGACCGAAGATCTCGGCACCGTTCAGTGCGGTGTGCGCCCAGGTGGAGTTGCGCTCGGCGCTGGACAGCCACGCCCGGTACCAGACGTCGTCGTCCAGGTAGTAGCGCATGCGCTTGCCGTCGCGTTCGGCGCGCAGCAGGTCGAGCTGCTGCAGGTAGGCCGTCGACCGCGAGACCGTGCCGGGGCTGATCGACAACCGCAGCACGAGCTCGGTCGCCGTCAGGCTGCCCTTGTCGGTCATGAAGATCTCAGCGAGGATCCGCGCCGCCGTGCGCGTCAGTCCGGTCTGCACGAACACCGCGACCAGTTGCAGGTGGAACTCCTGCACCTCCCCCGGACGGCGGTCGAACGCGTAGACCTCCTCGTCGACGTCGAGGTCGTCGACCGCGGGCATGCGGCGCATCGCCCGATCGCTCGCCGCCCGGTGCGCGGCACCCGGCCGGTAGTTGTTGTGACCGCCGTTGCGGACCACCTCGCGCTGGATCGTCGAGGCGGGCCTTTGCAACCGCCTCCCGATTTCGGAGTACCCCAGCCCGTCCCACAACCACTGGGCGATGAGCTGCCGCTCTTCCTCGTCTAGCCGCTTACCAGGCACAACATCATGGTGCCTTGCACCTCAGGCCATTGCAATGAGTCTTTTGACTTCGTCCGCAAACGTTTTTAGCTTGCAGGGAGGGGAAACGAACTCGTTGCAAGGGGGAGGCAATGCCACTCAGCCCGATGACGTATCCGGACGGGCACGTCGGCTGGAGAGCGCACGACCACGCGACTGTGCGAGCCGTGCTGGCGAGCGACCGGTTCAGCATCCGGCCGGATCTGATGCACAACCCGTTCGGGCCGGGCAGTCCCGGTGACGCGCCGCCGTCGCCGCCCGGCGCGTTCACCGATCACGACCCACCGGACCACACCCGGTACCGCAGCAGGTTGACCGGCCAGTTCACCGTGCGGCGAATGCGGCTGCTCGCCGAGCGGCTGGAGGTGATCACGGCCGAGCACCTGGACGTGCTCGCGGCTCAGGGGTCGCCGGCCGATCTGGTGGAGCACTTCGCGGTGCCGGTACCGGGGTTGATGATCTGCGAGCTGCTCGGTGTCCCGTACGAGCGCCGGGCGGAGTTCCAGCAGGACGCGATGCTGCTGACCGGCGCCAGCGGCGCGGAGGCCGACGGGGGCGCGGCGATGTACGCCGCGTTCGAACGGCTTGAGCGGTTCATGGTGGAGATGGTCGAGGAGAAGCGGGCGCGTCCGACCGATGACGTGCTCAGCGGCCTCGTCGCCGGCGAACCCGCCGGGGCCGACGGTGCTCTCACCGACGACGAGATGGCGGCGATGGGCATGGCGTTGCTCGGGGGCGGTCTCGACACGACGACGAACATGCTGTCGCTCGGCACGCTGGAGCTGCTCCGCCACCCCGATCAGGTGAAAGCGATGCTCGACGATCCGGAAGCCGCCGTCGAGGAGCTGCTGCGCCACATCAGTCTGACGCCCGCGACGGCGCGCACCGCTTTGGAGGACGTCGAGATCGACGGCGTCTTCGTGCGCAAGGGCGACACCGTGCTGGTCGAGCTCGGGTCCGCCAACCACGATCCGGCGCGCTACGCGCGTCCCGACGTTCTGGACCTGGCTCGCGGCGCGACGGGGCACCTCGCGTTCGGGCACGGCATCCACCAGTGCATCGGTCAGCACCTCGCCAGGATCGAGCTGAAGATCGCCTTCCCCGGCCTCTTCACCCGGTTCCCGGCGTTGCGGCTGGCCGTGCCGGAGGAGGAGCTGCCGCGCCGGGCGAGTCTCGTGATCGGCGGCCTGGAGCGGATGCCCGTCGCCTGGGACTAGTTCAGCGGTACAGGAGGATCGAGAGGTGCGAGGGTGCCTGCTCGCCGTGTCGATCGTGATCCCTGCGCGAGCCGGCGCGGTGCGGCGAGGATCGCGGCGGCCAAGGTCGAGCAGGCCTTCGCCGCTCCACGCGCCGGCTGGCCGGTGCTCAGGCCCGGCGGCGGAAGCGCAGGCCGATGACCAGTGCGACAGCCAGGACGATGCCGCCGACGGTCAGGGCCAGCGGCCAGTTCTGCCACGAGGAGCTCGACGGCGGGGCTGCCTGCGGCTGGTCCGCGGCGGGTGGGAGTGCCTCGGTCGTGGTCGGCGGCGCGGCGGGCGGCGCGGCGGGCTTGGCCAGGGCCGCGGCGCCCTCGACGGCGCGGATCGGGGTGCCGGCGCCTTCGGAGGCGGAGAGCAGGGTGCCGTCCGGGTCGAAGGCGATGGCCTCGCCCTGGGGTTCGTCCGGCAGCGGGACGCGGACCGGGTCGCCGGACAGCGCCTTGACGACGTCGCCGTCGGGGACCGGGTACAGGTACGCGTCGGTGTAGGTGCGCAGGGCGATGACGGAGCCGTCGGCCTTGGCGGCGGCCCCGGTCACCAGGCGCGAGTCGAGGGTGCCGTCCAGGGGACCGCCCGGGGTGTCCGTCGATGACAGCGACACGCGGGCGACCTGCTCCAGCGGAACCGACACGTCGGTTCGAAGCGGAGCTGCCGGGCGGTACACGAGTGCGGAGCCGAGGGGCTCCTTGGTGATGATGAACGGCGTGCCGGACTTGTCGACGAGCAGTGCCTCGGCGTCGTGCTTGCCGTCCGGGTACGTGACGCGGAACCGCTCCACGGCGCCTGAAGGCGAAACCTTGTGCAGGGCGACCGTGGAGCGGGACTTGTTGTTGTCGCCGGTATCGGAGGCCCAGAGGGTGCCGTCCGGCGTCATCGCCAGGTCTTCGACGTCGTACGGGTCCACGGGCGCGGTGATCGTGCGCTTCACGACGCAGTCGCGCCCGAGGACCTGGATGCGCAGCGTGCCGTTGTCGCTGTCGCTGACGGCGTAGAGCTGTTTGCCGTCGGACGTGAGCCCGGAGAGCTCCTGCATGGCTACCGGGCACACGTCCACGGGTGGAGGCGGGATCAAGCAAGCGTCCCGTTCGTCGCGAACGGCTCCAGGACACCGGCGAGGTCCGGGCGCACGCGGGCGCTGAGCAGCGTGCCCGACTCCGTGTGCTTCTCGGACAGCACCTCGCCGTCGCGGTGCACGCGGGCGACGACCTCGCCGCGCGCGTACGGCACGAGAGCCTCGACCACGACCTCGGGACGGGGCATCAGCTCGGCGATGCGGGCGCGCAGCTCCTCGATGCCGAGGCCGGAGTGCGCCGACACGAACGACGCGTCCGGGAACAGGTGCCGCAGCCGGGCGAGACCGATCTCGCCGACCGCGTCGATCTTGTTCACGACGAGCAGCTCGCGCGGCATCGGCGTGCCGGTCTCCTCGTTGATCTCCGAGATGACCTCGCGCACGGCGCTGACCTGCTTCTCCGGCATGGCGTCGGAGCCGTCGACCACGTGCACGAGCAGGTCGGACTGGCCGACCTCCTCCAGCGTGGAGCGGAACGCCTCGACCAGCTGGTGCGGCAGGTGCCGGACGAAGCCGACCGTGTCCGTCAGCGTGTACGGCAGGCCTTCCGGCGTCAGCGCGCGGCGCGTCGTCGGGTCGAGGGTGGCGAACAGCGCGTCCTCGACCAGGACGCCGGCGCCGGTCAGCGCGTTGAGCAGCGAGGACTTGCCCGCGTTGGTGTAGCCCGCGATGGCGACGCTCGGGATCTCGTTCGCCGTGCGGCGGCCCCGCTTGGTCTCGCGGATGACGCCGATCGCGGCGATCTCGCGGCGCAGCTTGGCGATGCGCGCGCGGATCCGGCGGCGGTCCGTCTCGATCTTCGTCTCACCGGGACCGCGCAGACCCACACCGCCGTTGCCGCCGCCGGCCCGACCACCGGCCTGCCGCGACAACGTCTCACCCCAGCCGCGCAGCCGCGGCATGAGGTACTGCAGCTGGGCCAGCTCGACCTGCGCCTTGCCCTCCTTGCTCCGCGCGTGCTGCGCGAAGATGTCCAGGATGAGCGCGGTGCGGTCGATGACCTTGACCTTGAGCTTCTCCTCGAGCTGGCGCAGCTGGCCAGGCGAGAGCTCGCCGTCGCAGATCACGGTGTCCGCGCCGGTCGACTGCACCACGTCGCGCAGCTCGGAGACCTTGCCCGAGCCGATGTACGTCGCCGCGTCCGGCTTGTCGCGCCGCTGCACGACGCCCTCCAGCACCTCGGAGCCCGCGGTTTCGGCGAGGCGCGCGAGCTCGGCCATCGAGGCGTCGGAGTCGGCTGCCGTGCCCTCGGTCCACACCCCGACGAGCACGACCCGCTCCAGGCGAAGCTGCCGGTACTCAACCTCGGTGACGTCCTCGAGCTCGGTGGACAACCCGGCGACACGGCGCAGTGCGGCGCGTTCCGCGAGCTCGAAGTCACCGGTCGAGAAGTCGTCGTCTTCCCAGTCGGTGTCGAACTCTGTGCTCTGGATGTTTTCCGTCATTTGCCCTTCATCGTCCCATGGACCGTCAGTCCCCTGGATACACCGCGAGGTAGATCGCCACACGGGGAACTTCGGGTCTGACCGGTTGCGCGGCCAGCTCTTCCATCAACGACGCGAGCCGCTGCTTTAGTTCCTCGGGGTCGACGGTGACGACCAGACGGCTCTGCTCCACGTTCTCGAGCCCGATGTCGGCAACCTCGCCGAGGAAAGCGTGCAACATCGCCTCACCGACGGCGACCACATTTTCGCTGTTGTCGAGCTGCCACGACAGCCCTGTCGACCGATAGGGGATTTCTTTCGCGCCCCGGTTTCCCGCGCGCGGGGGCAGCGCTTCGAGGAAACCGGCGGCGACGAGCTTTCGCACGTGGTGCAGCGTCGTGGCCGGGTCCTTGCCGAGCCGCCGCGCCAGCTCCTTGTTGGTGAGCGGGCGGTCGAACGTCATCCGGATCAGCCGCAGCCGCAGGTCAGAGCTGAGGGCCGCGGCTTCTTCCCGGGTCGCCGGCCGTCGTTTCCTGGAGAGTGCCACGGGGCCCAGCGTAAGTGATTGACAGTTTCCAATCACTCGGCGCAGACTCGCCGGCATGGCGCTCCGGGGGCATCCCGACTTCCGCAGGCTCTGGGCCGGCGACACGATCAGCCAGTTCGGCGCGAGCGTCGGTGTGACGGTCATCCCGCTGCTCGCGGCCGGTGTGCTGAACGCGACACCGTTCGAGATGGGCCTGCTGGCGGCGGCGAGCACGATCGCGTTCCTCCTGATCGGCCTGCCCGCGGGCGTGTGGGTGGACCGGGTGCGCCGCAAGCCGCTGATGATCGCGATGGACGTCGCCCGCGCCGCGCTGGTGCTGAGCGTGCCGATCGCGTGGTGGCTGGGCGCGCTGGGGCTGCCGCAGCTCGTCGTCGTGAGCCTGGCGGTCGGTGTGTGCACCGTCTTCTTCGACGTCGCCTACCAGTCGTACCTGCCCTCGCTGGTCGGTCGTGACCAGCTCGTCGAGGGCAACTCCAAGCTGCAGGCGAGCCTCTCGGTGGCGGAGGTGTCCGGGCCGGCGATCGGCGGCTACGCGGCCCAGCTCCTCGGCGCGGCCAACGGCGTACTCGCGACCGGGATCGGTTATCTGACCTCGGCGTTCTTCCTGGTCCGGATCAAGAAGGCCGAGCCGGCGCCCGACCGGCACCCCGACCCGCACCTGCGCCGCGAGGTCGTGGAGGGGCTGCGGTTCGTCTTCGGCAACGTCACCCTGCGCATGATCGTGGCCTGCACCGGCACGTCGAACTTCTTCCACGGCATCCAGAACGCCGTGCTGGTCCTCTTCCTGCTCGACGTCGCCGGGCTGAGCGAGGGCACCGCGGGCCTGGTGCTCAGCGCGGGCGGCGTGGGCGGGGTGCTGGGCGCGGCGTTCGCGCACCGGATCGGCCTGCTCGTCGGGCAGGCCAGGATGATCTGGCTCATCCCGGTGCTGACCTGGCCGTTCACCCTCGCGCTGCCGTTCGTGTCCGGCGGCTGGGGCCTGGTGCTGCCGATGGCGTGCCTGGCGGTGAGCACGTTCGGGATCGTCGTCTACAACGTCGGCCAGGTGAGCTACCGGCAGGCGATCTGCCCCGACCACCTGCTCGGGCGGATGAACGCCTCGATCCGCTGGGTCGTGTGGGGAGCGACGCCGCTGGGCGCGCTGCTGGGCGGCGGGCTCGGCTCCTGGTCCGGGATCGTGCCGACGCTGTGGGTGTCGGTCGTCGGCTCCGTGGGCGGGATGGTGTGGTTGCTGCTCTCGCCGTTGCGGTCTATGCGGGACCTGCCGGCCGCCACTAGCGTCGAGGCCCATGGCTGAGGCACAACAAGCACGTACGACGGTGCTGCGGGACGGTCTCCACTTCGGCGAAGGACCAAGGCACGGTCCCGACGGCCGCCTGCACTACTCCGACTTCTACGCGGGCGAGGTGCACGCCCTCGACCTGACCACGGGCGACGACGAGGTCGTCGTCGCCTTCGACGGCCAGCCCTCCGGTCTCGGCTGGCTGCCGGACGGGCGTCTGCTCGTCGTGTCGATGCTCGACCGCACGGTGCGCCGGCTCGAAGGGGACGACCTCGTCGTCCACGCCGACATATCGCACATCGCGACGTTCCACGCCAACGACATGCTCGTCGACGCCGAGGGCCGCGCGTACGTCGGCAACTTCGGCTTCGACCTGCACGGGCTCATCGAGGAGGTCGGTGTCGCACGGCTGATGGAACCGGGGTTCGAACCGGTGGGCGCCTCGCTCGCGCTCGTCCGGCCCGACGGGTCCGTCAGCGTCGCGGCCGAGGACCTCAAGTTCCCGAACGGCATGGCGCTGCTGCCCGATCCGACGGGCGAGTCGGCGAGCGGGAACGTCCTCGTCGTCGCCGAGACCGTTGCATTCCGGCTCAGTTCGTTTTCGGTCGACCGCAACGGATCGTTGCAAAACCGCAGGGTGTGGGCCGATGTGCGGGAGTTCGGGATCGTGCCGGACGGCATCGCGGCGCACGGCGACGGGGTGTGGGTGGCGCCGGCGTTGCAGGCGGCGGCGTTCCGGGTGACCGAGGGCGGCACGGTCACGCACCGGGTGGAGACGACGCAGCCGTGCTTCGCCGTCGCGGTCGTCGACGACCACCTCGTGTGCCTGACGGCGCCCGACTCGCACCCGGCCGTGGTCAAGCCGGAGCGGCTCGGCAAGATCGAGGTCTACGACCTGGGCTGACGGCCGGCCCACCGGTTACGCGAGCGCGTCCCACCAGGACTTGTCGAGCTCGCCGCGCGCGACGAGCACGGCGGGTCCGGTGAGCGTCGACGTCGTCGGCTCGATGGTCACGAAGACCTGGCCGCCGAGGACGTCGACGGTCGCGGAGCCGGTCGTGCGGCCCTGGCCGGCGAGCCAGGAGGCGACGGACGCGACGGTGCCGGTGCCGCACGAGCGGGTCTCGCCGACGCCGCGTTCGTACACGCGCATGCGCAGGGCGTCCTGCCCGATGACGTTGATCAGCTCGACGTTGACGCCGTGCGGGAACATCACCGGGTCGAAGCCGGGTGGCGCGGTGAGGCTGAAGCCCTCGACCGGGTCCTCGGTGACGCACGCCAGGTGCGGGTTGCCGACGTCGACCGCGAACCCGCCGATGCCCTGGCCGTCGACCGCCGCGATGGACGTGCCCATGACCCGCGCGGGGCCCATGTCGTTGGTGACCGAGCCGTCCGGGTGGGTGACGACCGTCCTGTCCCCCGCGCGCGTGCCGACGACGAACTCGCCCTGCCGCTGGTGGCCGGCGTCGACGAGGTAGCGGGCGAAGACGCGCAGGCCGTTGCCGCACATCTCGGCGATGGAGCCGTCGGCGTTGCGGTAGTCCATGAACCACTTGCCGTCCGTCCGCACGACGCGCAGCACGCCGTCCGCGCCGAGGCCGCGCTGCCGGTCGCACAGCGCCTGGACGCGCGCGACGGTCAGGTCCAGCTGGTCATCGAGGTCGGGCAGGACGACGAAGTCGTTCTCCGTGCCGTGCCCCTTCACGAACTCCACGGCACCAGGCTACCGGCGGCGTCCACGAGGTCCGGCCGCGCGCCGTCGAGCCAGGTGATGCGCCGGTCACGCCGGAACCACGACCGCTGCCTGCGCACGAACCGGCGGGTGGCGCGCTTGGTCTCCTCGGCGGCGAAGTCGATCGTGCAGGCGCCGTCCATTGCGGACAGCACCTGCTGGTAGCCGAGCGCGCGGGACGCGGTCCTGCCCTCGCGCAGACCGAGCCGCACCAGGGCGCGCACCTCGTCCTCCAGGCCGGCGGCGAACATCGCGTCCACCCGCGAGTCGACGCGGGCGTCCAGTTCGGACACCTCGCGGTCGACGCCGATCTGGACCGTGCCGTAGCGGGCAGGACCGGGCTTGGGGAGGTTCGCGGAGAACGGTTCGCCGGTCAGCTCGATGACCTCCAGCGCGCGCACGATGCGGCGGCCGTTGGACGGCAGGATCGCGATGGCGGCGGCCGGGTCGAGCTCGCGCAGCCGCCGGTGCAGCGCCTCGGGCCCGGCCGACGCGAGCTCGGCCTCGAACCGGGCCCGCACCGCGTCGTCGGTGCCGGGGAACTTCAGGTCGTCGAGCACGGCCTGCACGTAGAGGCCGGAGCCGCCGACGAGGACCGGCGGGCGCCCGGCGGCGAGCAGGCGTTCGACGACGGCCCGCGCCTCGCGCTGGTAGGCCGCCACGGACGCGGTCTCGGTGACGTCGAGGACGTCGAACAGGTGGTGCGGGACACCGCGGCGCTCGGCGAGGGGCATCTTCGCCGTGCCGATGTCCATGCCGCGGTAGAGCTGCATGGCGTCGGCGTTGACGACCTCTCCCCCGAACCGCTCCGCGAGGGCGACGGCCAGGTCGGACTTGCCGGTCGCGGTGGGTCCGACCACGGCGATCGGGGCGATGCGGGGGGTGTTCACGGGCGCTCCCAGACTGCGACGTGGTAACCCACGCCGAACGGTGCGAAGAACTCGGCGCCCGAGCAGCGCCACGGACCGGGCACGCCGGCGAGGACCTGCCACGCCGCACGGCCCTGCGCGCCCAGCTCACGGGCGAGTTCGGGGTCGAGGTCGAGCAGGCCGCCGGCGTCGGCGGCGGCCAGCAGGGCGTGGACGCGGGAGTCGAACGGACCCGAACGGTCGTCGTTCGAGCCGGGCGAGCGCGGGCCGTGGCGCGTGGAGCCGTCGCCGAGGACCAGCAGGCCGGCGTCCTCGGCGGCGAGCTGTCGTCCAAACGAGACGCAGTCGGCGGGGGTCAGGTCGGGCGGGACGAGTTCGACGCGTGACACCTCCGTCGCGCAGTGTTCGCGCAGCCAGGCGGTGATCAGCACGGGCAGCGGGAGGCGGGGCTGCGGTGGCGGGTCACCCCCGAGTGACGCCGGCACGTCGACGCCGAACCCGAGAAAAGTTCCAGAAAGCGGTGGCACGAACGTCGCCGGGCCACTGCCGTCCACGGCCACCGCCACCCACGGACCAGGCAGTTTCCCTGCCGCGGCAAGGGTTGCGGCGCGCACGGGCGCGGTCTCGGCGACGGCTCCCGCGACGAGTTCTGGCACCAGGAGAGGCGGGTGCGGCACCACTGCGGCACGGGTGATCACGACGAACGAGGCTACCTATCGTGGACTCCCAGTACCGAGTCGAGCTCTGACCTGTTTGAATGCGCGCGGGGAACTGGGGACGGGAGACCCTCCAGCGCCCGTATTGCATCGGCCCCGCCGCTGGCGGGGCGCCCGTGGCAGGCACGGGCGTCAGATGGGAGGAACCGGCGATGTCGGAGCAGGACAGCACACCGCAGGCCGTGGCGGAGACCGCCCCGGTCGAGAGTGCAGCCGAGGGCGGGGTCGAGGAAACGCCGAAGGAGACCGCGGCGCAGGCGACGCCTCCGGCCGTCCCCGTGGCGTCGGACCACCCTGAGCGCTGGGGGCGCGTGGACGCCGACGGCACGGTGTACGTGAAGACCGAGGACGGCGAACGCGCGGTCGGGTCGTGGCAGGCGGGCGAGCCCGTCGAGGGCCTCGCGCACTTCGCGCGGCGCTTCGACGACCTCCGCACCGAGGTCGAGTTGCTGGTGTCGCGGCTGCAGTCCGGCGCCGGCGACCCGAAGCACGCCCTGACCAGCGCGAAGCACGTCAAGGAGCAGCTGGCCGAGGCCGCCGTGGTCGGCGACCTCAAGGCGCTGGCCGCCCGCGTCGAGCACGTGCTGGAGCAGGCAGAGGCCGGCATGGAGAAGGCGAAGGAGGCCAAGGAGGCCGCCCGCGCCCAGTCCGTGGCGCGCAAGCAGGCGCTGGTCGAGGAGGCCGAGTCGATCGCGAACGAGTCGACCCAGTGGAAGGTCGCGGGCGACCGGCTGCGCGCGATCCTCGACGAGTGGAAGACCATCCGCGGCGTCGACCGCAAGACCGACGAGCAGCTGTGGCGCCGGTTCTCGAAGGCCAGGGACGCGTTCAACCGCCGCCGCGGCTCGCACTTCGCGGACCTCGACCGGCAGCGCTCGGTGGCGAAGGCCTCCAAGCAGGCGCTCGTCGAGGAGGCCGAGAAGCTCGTCGACTCCGACGACTGGGGCGCCACGGCCGGTCGCTACAAGGAGCTGATGGTCGAGTGGAAGGCCGCCGGGCGTGCGCCCAAGGAGGCCGACGACGCGCTCTGGCAGCGGTTCCGCGCCGCGCAGGACGCGTTCTTCCAGAAGCGCTCCGAGGCGTTCAGCGAGCGTGACGCCGAGTTCACGGCGAACGCGAAGCTGAAGGAGGAGCTGCTCGCCGAGGCCGAGGCCATCGACCCGTCGGGCGACCTGGAGACCGCGCGCCAGCAGCTCTACAAGATCCAGGAGCGCTGGGACGCGATCGGCAAGGTGCCGCGGGAGCGCATCCGCGAGCTCGAGGGCAGGCTGCGCACGATCGAGGAGAGGGTCCGCGGCGCGGTCGACGCGCAGTGGCGTCGCTCCGACCCCGAGGCCGAGGCCCGCGTGGCGCAGTTCCGCGAGCGCGTGGAGCAGTTCGAGGCGCAGGCCGCGAAGGCCCGCGCCGCGGGCGACAAGCGCCGCACCGAGCAGGCCGAGGCGCAGGCGGCGCAGTGGCGCGAGTGGCTCGCCGCCGCCGAGCAGGCGCTCGCGACCCGCTAGTCCGGACAGGCCGAAGGCCCCTCCCCCGGTGCGGGGAGGGGCCTTCGGGCTGTCAGAGCTGCGGCGGCCGCGAGGCCGCGATCTTCACCCACTTCACCAGCAGGACGACCACCGCGATCACCGCGATGATCAGGCCGATGCCGGGGCCGGGCCCGATCGTCTTGTTGCTCGTGGTCGTCTGCTGCGTCCAGATCGACAGCACGCCGATGATCGAGCCCGCGAACAGCCCCAGCGAGCACACCCAGGCGAGGCCCCAGCGCCGCACCGCGAGCGTGACGCCGGAACCGAGCACGCCGACGCCGAGCGCGAAGAACGAGAACAGCCGCGGCAGGAACATCGCCGACTCGCCGAGCACGACCCGCAGCCCCGAGTGCTGCCCGACCCACGGCAGCATCAGCGACACCAGCAGCGCCAGCACGGCGATGGAGATCGTCAACGCGCCGGTGCCGGGGTCGATGCGCTTGGCCGCCTGGTGCTCCACCGCGTCGATCTCCTTGCGCAGGAACTCCTCGTCGCTCACTGGGCGGCACATCCCGAGACCGCCGGGAGCGGTGCGGGCGCGCCGAACGAGGGCAGGCCGAGGCCGACGCCCGCCGTCTTGGGCTTGATGCCCGCCTCCGACCTGTCGCCCGCCTTGGTGCGGCGCCACGTCAGCGGTTCGCCGTCCGCGACGAGGTAGTGCGGGGCCCCGTAGGTGACGACCGTCTCGACGACGTCACCGGGACGGGGAGCGGTCGCGCCGGGCGTGAAGTGCACGAGGCGTCCGTCGCGGGCCCGGCCGCTCATGCGGTGCGTCTCGGCGTCGCGCTTGCCCTCACCGGTGGCCACGAGGACCTCGACGGTGCGGCCGACCTGCTCGAGGTTGAGCGAGTGGGTCATCTCGTTCTGCAACGCCACGAGCCGGTCGAACCGCTCCTGCACGACGGCCTTGGGGAGCTGGTCCGGCAGGTCCGCGGCCGGGGTGCCGGGGCGCTTCGAGTACTGGAACGTGAACGCCGAGGAGAACCGGGCCTGGCGCACGACGTCGAGCGTGCCCTGGAAGTCCTCCTCGGTCTCGCCGGGGAAGCCGACGATGATGTCCGTGGTGATCGCGGCGTCCGGCATGGCGGCGCGGACCTTGTCGATGATGCCCAGGTACTTCTCGGTGCGGTACGAGCGGCGCATGGCCTTGAGCACCCGGTCCGAACCGGACTGCAGCGGCATGTGCAGGTTGTGCACCACGTTCGGCGTCTCGGCCATGGCGGCGATGACGTCGTCGGTGAAGTCCTTGGGGTGCGGCGAGGTGAACCGCACGCGCTCCAGCCCGTCGATGTCACCGCAGGCGCGCAGCAGCTTGCCGAACGCGTACCTGTCGCCGAACTCGACGCCGTAGGAGTTGACGTTCTGCCCCAGCAGCGTCACCTCCAGCACGCCCTCGTCGACGAGCGCCTGGACCTCGGCGAGCACGTCACCGGGGCGGCGGTCCTTCTCCTTGCCGCGCAGGGACGGCACGATGCAGAACGTGCACGTGTTGTTGCAGCCCACCGAGATCGACACCCAGCCGGAGTAGGCGGAGTCGCGGGCGGCCGGCAGCGACGACGGGAACGTCTCCAGCGCGTCGAGGATCTCGACCTGCGCCTCGGAGTTGTGGCGGGCGCGTTCGAGCAGCACCGGCAGCGAGCCGATGTTGTGCGTGCCGAACACGACGTCCACCCACGGGGCCCGCCGGACGATCTCGCTGCGGTCCTTCTGCGCGAGGCAGCCGCCGACGGCGATCTGCATGCCGGGCTTCGCCGCCTTCCGCGGGGCGAGGTGGCCGAGCGTGCCGTAGAGCTTGTTGTCGGCGTTCTCGCGGACCGCACAGGTGTTGAAGACGACGACGTCGGCCTGCTCGTCCTCGGCGGCCCGCGCGTAGCCAGCGTCCTCCAGTAGACCGGCGAGCCGCTCGGAGTCGTGCACGTTCATCTGGCAACCGAACGTGCGGATCTGGTAACTGCGGGTCACTGCAACCAACCTTTCGTCGGGTGCAAGCGTAGAACGCCCCCGTGGCACGATGCGCAGGTGCTGGGACGAGTGCATGCCGCCGTGAGCCTGCTGACCGCCGCGACGGTCCTGACCGGGTGTGGCAGCACGCTCGAGGACGTCAAGATCACCATGGCCACGGGCAACGAGGGTGGCGTCTACTACTCCCTCGGCAAGGGCCTCGCGGACATCTGGAGCGGGCGCCTGGGCATCACCCGGCCGCAGGTCGTGGCGACGGCCGGCTCGAAGGACAACCTGGTCCGGCTGGTGAACGACCAGGCGCAGGTCGGCTTCTCGCAGGCCGACGCCGTCGAGGGGGTGCCCGGCGCGGGGAAGCTGCGGGCGCTGGCCCGGATGCACGACGACTACCTGCAGGTGATCGTGCGCGCCGATCTGCCCGTGACGACGCTGCGCGAGCTGTCCGGGCTGCGCGTGTCGGTCGGCGGCAAGGAGTCGGGGGTCGAGATCATCGCGCGGCGGCTGCTGCAGTCGGCCGGCGTCACGCCGCAGGAGGTCAACCTCGGCCTCGACGACTCCGCGCAGGCGATGCGGGAGGGCAGGCTCGACGCGTTCTTCTGGTCGGGCGGGCTGCCGACGTCACGCATCACGCAGCTCACCAAGGAGCTCGGCGTGCGGCTGCTCGACCTGCAGGACGTGCTGTCGGCCTTCCGCCAGCAGCACACGGTCTACGGGTCGGCGACGCTGCCCGCGTCCACCTACAACCTCCAGTCCGGGCCGGTGGGGCCGGTCATCACGCTCGTGGTGCGCAACTTCCTGCTCGTCAACGAGAAGATGCCCGACGACGTGGCCGAGGCGCTGGTGCGGCAGCTCTTCGAGGGCCAGCCGGAGCTGGTGAAGGCGCATTCGGCGGCCCGCACGATCGAGCAGCGGTCCGCGATCGAGACCTCACCGGTGCCGCTGCACGACGGCGCGCTGCGCTACTACCGGGAGGCCAAGGTCTGATCCCCGGGGTCAGGCCGCCGGCAGCTCGACCACGACCTTCAGGCCGCCGTCCGGCGGCGACTCGAGCCGCACGGTGCCGCCGACGCGTTCGACGACGAGGCGCACGATCGACAGGCCGAGGCCGGAGCCGGGCACGTTCTGGTGCGCCGGGCTGCGCCAGAACCGGTCGGTCGCCCGTTCGAGCTCGTCGGGTTGCAGACCGGGCCCGTGGTCGGCGACGGAGAGCCGGACGACGCCGTCGTCCTTGCGGACGTCGACCACGATCAGGGTGCCCTCCGGGGTGAACTTGACCGCGTTGTCGAGCAGCGCGTCCAGGATCGTCTCGACGCCGCGCGGCGGGGCGAGCGCCATGCCGACGCGTTGCCCGTCGAGCACGAGGTGCACCTCCTTGGCCGCCGCGGCCGCCTGCCACGCCGACAGCCGTGCCGCCACGGACCTGTCGACGTCCACGGGTACCGGGTCGACGGAGCTCGACTCGGCGCGCGCCATGGCGAGCAGCTCGTCGAGGATCCGGTTGAGGCGGTCTGTCTCGCTGAGCGCCTCGACCTGGTGCACCTCGGCCTCGGCGTCGACGTGGCCCTCCAGGTTGGACAGACGCAGTTTCAGGGCCGTCAACGGGTTGCGCAGCTGGTGTGACGCGTCCGCGACGAACGCCCGTTGCGCGGCGAGGACATCGCTCACGTTCGCGGCCATCTGGTCGAACGACCGCGAGAGCTGCCGCAGCTCCGGCGGCCCGCTCTCCGCGCCCACGGGCGGCACCGGGCGGCCCGCCACCACGGCGCCGAGGAGCTTGCCCGTGGCGTCGTCCAGCGCCTGCACCGGGCGCAACGTCCAGCGCACCACCGGCAGCGCCAGCAGCACCGCGAGGGCCAGCACCAGCAGGCTCGCCGCGAGCAGCAGCCCCCACCACGCCAGGACCTCGAACCGGGTCTTGGACGTGGGCGAGAACGTGACCACCGCGCCGCGCACCTCGCCGTCGACCAGGACGGGTTCGGCGAGCACCAGCCTGGTTTCGTCCCAGGGCATGAGCAGCGGCGGTGCGACCGGCAGGCGACCGGCCAGCGCCTTGCCGACCAGGTCCTGCACTGCGCTGTCGCCGAGCGCGAGGTCGCTGCGCGACGCCACCAGCGGCACGGTCGGGGCGTCGCGGGCGACCACGGCCACGCCGATGCCGTAGACCTGGTCGTAGCGCTCGAGCTCGGGGCGCAGCAGGTCCGGCTTGTCGTCGATCAGCGGCCGGGCCGCCAGCGAGGCGAACCGGCTGGTGTCGGTGAGGCGGTCGAGGAACATCTCCTGCTGCTCACCGGTCGCGACGCCGCGGCCCAGCGGCACGCCGAGGCCGACGAGCACCAGCACGACCAGGGCGAGCACCACGCCCAGCAGCCGGGACCTCACCGCGCGTCACCCCTTCGAGCCACGACATCCAGCCGAAGACCACCCATTCGAGATCACACCTGTCCGAGCCGGTAACCGACGCCCCGCACCGTCTCCAGCAGCGAGGGCCGGCCGAGCTTCGTGCGCAGCGTCGCCACGTGCACGTCCAGCGTCCGGTTCGCGCCCGACCAGGTCCGCCCCCACACCTCCGCGAGGATCCGCTCCCGCGTGCACACCGCGCCACCCGCCGCCATCACCAGCGCGAGCACCTGGAACTCCTTTCGCGACAGAGCCACCGGCTCCCCCGCCACGGTGACCTCGTGCCGGCCCAGGTCGACCCGCACGTCACCGGTCTCGAACACCTCCGTCGACACCGAGCCCACCCCGACCGGGTCGGAGCCGCGGCGACGGCGGACGGCGTGCACGCGGGCGACGAGCTCACCCACGTCGTAGGGTTTGACCAGGTAGTCGTCCGCACCGGCGTGCAGGCCGAGGATGCGGTCGTCGATCTCCCCCCGCGCCGACACCACGATGATCGCGACGTCCGAGGCGGCCCTGATCGCCCGGCACAGCGTGACCCCGTCCATGTCGGGCAGGCCCAGGTCGAGCAGCACCACGTCGACGCCGGCGAGGCGGTCGAGCGTGCCGCGCCCGGTGGCCTGCCGGTCGACGTGGAAACCCCGTCTGGTCAGGGCGGGGACCAGGGCCTCCGCGACCCTGTCGTCGTCCTCGACGAGCAGCACGCGCACTTTCGCTACCTCCCGGGCAACCGATGTCTGCCTGTGACAGAGTTGAGACCCTAAGTCTTGCTCAATGTCCTGGACTGGTGTGGTGGCCGACACCTAGGTTTCCGCCAACGCCGACGACCCCAAAATGGAGGACTGGATGACTGCCGCCTCTGCCCCGCCGATGATTCGTGTGGCGGGTGTGGACAAGTTCTTCGGCCCGCTGCACGTGCTCAAGAACGTGCAGCTGGAGGTGCCGAAGGGGCAGGTCGTGGTCGTGCTGGGGCCGTCGGGTTCCGGTAAGTCGACCCTGTGCCGGACCATCAACCGCCTCGAGCCGATTGATTCCGGAGTCATCGAGGTCGACGGACAGCCCCTTCCGGCGGAAGGAAAGGAGCTGGCACGCCTGCGCGCCGATGTCGGCATGGTGTTCCAGTCCTTCAACCTTTTCGCGCACAAAACCATCGTCGAGAACGTGATGCTCGCTCCGACGAAGGTGCGCAAGACGCCGGCGGCCGAGGCCCGCAAGACCGCGATGGAGCTGCTGGAGCGCGTCGGGATCGCCAACCAGGCGGACAAGTTCCCGGCTCAGCTCTCGGGTGGGCAGCAGCAGCGCGCGGCGATCGCCCGCGCGCTCGCGATGAAGCCCAAGGTGATGCTGTTCGACGAGCCCACCTCCGCGCTCGACCCGGAGATGGTGCAGGAGGTCCTCGACGTCATGACGGGCCTCGCGAAGGACGGCATGACCATGCTGGTCGTCACGCACGAGATGGGCTTCGCCCGCAAGGCCGCGGACCGGGTGATCTTCATGTCCGACGGCGAGGTCGTCGAGGACTCCACCCCGGAGGAGTTCTTCTCGGCCCCGAAGTCCAACCGCGCGAAGGACTTCCTTGGCAAGATCCTGACGCACTAGTAGTCAGCCCACTTTCGAACGAATGGCAGGAGAAGGACGATGAGGGTTCGCACCCTTGCGGCGGTGCTGCTGACGGGCGCACTGGCCCTGACCGCGTGTGGCAAGGAGGGCAGCCCGACCGAGCAGGGCGCGCCCGCCGGCCTGTTCGAGGTCGCCAAGGACGTCAAGGTCGACGGCTCGCCCACGTTCGAGAAGGCCAAGACGCGCGGCTCGCTCGTCGTCGGCGTCAAGGAGGACCAGCCGGGTCTGGGCTACAAGGACCCGACGACGAACAAGTACAGCGGCTTCGACATCGACATCGCGCGCCTGATCTCCGCGAAGCTGGGCTTCGACCCGGAGAAGATCCAGTTCAAGACGATCCAGTCCGCCGCGCGCGAGCAGGCGCTGATCAACGGTGACGTCGACTACTACGTCGGCACCTACACGATCAACGCCGGCCGCAAGGAGAAGGTCGGCTTCGCCGGCCCGTACTTCGTCGCCGGTCAGGACCTGCTGGTGAAGAAGGACAACACCGACATCACCGGCAAGGACACCCTCAAGGGCAAGAAGGTCTGCTCGGCGACCGGTTCGACGCCGGTCAAGCGCATCCGCGACGAGAACCTGACCGAGCCCGGCAACATCCTCGAGTTCCAGGGCTACTCGCAGTGCGTCACCAAGCTGCTCGACGGTGAGGTCGACGCGGTCACCACCGACGACGCGATCCTCAAGGGCTACGCGGCCGCCGAGGAGGGCAAGCTGAAGGTCGTCGGCAAGACGTTCTCCAGCGAGCCGTACGGCATCGGCGTGCCCAAGGAGGACACGGCCCTGCGCACCAAGATGAACGACATCCTGCAGGCCTCGCTGGACGACGGCTCCTGGCAGAAGATCTACGACGGCACGCTGGGCAAGTCCGGCTCGTCCGCGGAGAAGCCGAAGATCGACCGGTACTGACGGTCTTCTCACGTGGCCGGTGGATCCCACGTGGGTCCACCGGCCGTTCCATTCAAGGCGGACGACGGCAAGGAAACCGATGAGCGTCCTCACCAACAACCTAGATCTGTTCCTGCGCGCATTCGCCCAGACGCTGCAGCTCTTCGCGATCTCCGCGGTCCTGTCGCTGGTGCTGGGCACGTTCCTCGCGGCACTGCGCGTCAGCCCGGTGCCGGTGTTCCGCGGCATCGGCACGCTGTACGTGACGGTGCTGCGCAACACGCCGTTGACGCTGGTCTTCGTGTTCTTCCTCTTCGCGTACCCGTTGCTGGAGATCGTGAAGATCGAGCCCTACACCGCGGCCGTGGTGTCGTTGTCGCTCTACACGGCGGCGTTCGTCTGCGAGGTCGTGCGGTCGGGCATCAACACGGTGCCGGTCGGCCAGGCCGAGGCGTCGCGCGCGCTCGGCCTCACGTTCGTGCAGATGCTGGGCAACGTCGTGCTGCCGCAGGCGTTGCGCTCGGTGGTGCCGCCGATGACGAGCACCATGATCGCGTTGCTCAAGAACACGACGGTGGCCTCGGGCTTCGCGGTGTTCCAGGCGGGCACGATCCGCGACTCGCTGTCGGAGCAGGGTGAGAACGTCCTGCTCGGACTCCTGTGGGTGGCGATCGGCTTCGTGGTCCTGGTGATGCCGCTGACGTACGTCCAGCAGGTCTTCGAGAAGCGGTGGAGCGTGGCCCGATGAGCATGGTGCTGTTCGACGTCCCGGGCCCGAAGGCACGCGCGCGTCACAAGGTCATGGCGGTCATCGGCATCGCGGCCGTGCTCGCCGCCGTGGCGTACGTGATCATGCGGTTCATCGCGACCGACCAGTTCTCCACCCGCCGGCTCGACTGGATCAACTACAAGCAGATCCAGATCTCCCTGGTGGAGGCGATCGGCAACACGCTCAGCGCGTTCGCCGTGGGCGCGGTGCTGGCGCTCGTGTTCGGCGCGATCTTCGCGGCGGCCCGGCTGTCCGACCACGCGTGGGTGCGCGCTCCCGCGGCCGTGGTCGTCGAGGTCTTCCGCGCGATCCCGCTCGTCATCATGATGTTCTTCTTCTACTACGGCCTGCCGGTGGCCGGGGTGAAGCTGAGCGCGTTCACGGCGGTCGTGCTGAGCCTGATGCTCTACAACGGCTCGGTGCTCGCGGAGATCTTCCGCGCGGGCATCAACTCGCTGCCCAAGGGGCAGAGCGAGGCCGCGTACGCGCTGGGCATGCGCAAGACGCAGGTGATGACGCTCGTGCTGCTGCCGCAGGCGTTGCGGGCGATGATGCCGACCATCATCAGCCAGCTCGTCGTGCTGCTCAAGGACACCGCGCTCGGCTTCCTCATCACGTTCGAGGAGCTGCTGCGGTGGGGCACCCGCATCGGCGGTGACGCGGTCAGCTTCGGCCGGCCGATGATCTCGGTGATGATCGTGGTCGCCGCGATCTACATCGGACTGTGCCTGCTGCTGACGTGGCTCGCGAACTACCTCGAGAAGCGCAACCGGCGCAACAAGAAGGTCGTCAAGCTCGACGGGGACCGGCCGAACCAGGTCCAGCTCGCCGAGTCCTCGGCCGTCCTGGGCTCCGGCAGCACCCTCTGACCGGCGGTCCGCGGAACGGGGCGTGTCCACATCGGACACGCCCCGTTCCTCTTCCGCCGCTAAGAACGCTTGAACAGCTTGTTGCCGAGCCAGACGATCGGGTCGTACTTGCGGTCGGCCACGCGCTCCTTCATGGGGATGAGCGCGTTGTCGGTGATGTGGATGTGCTCCGGGCACACCTCGCTGCAGCACTTGGTGATGTTGCAGTAGCCGAGGCCGTGCTCGTCCTGCGCCTGGTCGACGCGGTCCGCGGTGTCGAGCGGGTGCATCTCCAGCTCGGCGACCCGCATGAGGAACCGCGGCCCGGCGAACGCCTCCTTGTTCTCCTCGTGGTCGCGCACCACGTGGCAGGTGTTCTGGCACAGGAAGCACTCGATGCACTTGCGGAACTCCTGCGAGCGCTCGACGTCGACCTGCTGCATGCGGTACTCGCCCGGCGCGAGGTCCGCCGGCGGCGCGAACGAGGGGACCTCGCGCGCCTTGGTGTAGTTGAAGGACACGTCGGTCACCAGGTCGCGGATGATCGGGAACGTCCGCATCGGCGTGACCGTGATCGTCTCCGACTCCTCGAAGATCGACATCCTGGTCATGCACAGCAGGCGCGGCCGTCCGTTGATCTCGGCCGAGCAGGAGCCGCACTTGCCCGCCTTGCAGTTCCACCGGACCGCGAGGTCGGGGGCCTGCGTGGCCTGCAGCCGGTGGATGATGTCGAGCACGACCTCACCCTCGTTGACCTCGACGGTGAAGTCCTCCAGCGCGCCGCCGGCGTCGTCGCCGCGCCACACCCGGAACCTGCCCTGGTAGGTCATGACAACTCCTCGGCGGTGAGGTACTTCTCCAGCTCGGTGCGGTCGAACAGGTCCAGCAGGTCGCGGCGGATCGGGATCTGCGGTTTCTCCTCGACGGAGACGACGTCACCGGCCACGGTGCACACCAGCAGCTTCCGCCGCCACTCGGCCTCCATCGACGGGTGGTCGTCGCGGGTGTGGCCGCCGCGGGACTCCGTGCGCAGCAACGCCGCCTTCGCCACGCACTCCGACACCAGCAGCATGTTGCGCAGGTCGAGGGCGAGGTGCCAGCCGGGGTTGAACTGCTGGTGCCCCTCGACCGTCAGCGACCCGGCGCGCTGCTTGAGCTTCTCCAGCCGCCGCAACGCCTCCTCCATCTCACCGGCGCGGCGGATGATGCCGACGAGGTCGTTCATCGCCTGCTGCAGCTCCATGTGCAGCGTGTACGGGTTCTCGCCTCCCTCCCGCTGGAACGGCCTGAGCGCCGTGGCACGCGCCTCGGTGACGGTGTCCTCCGGCACCACCGGGCGTTCGCCCATGGCGCGCACGTACTCCGCGGCGCCCGCGCCCGCGCGCCGGCCGAACACCAGCAGGTCCGACAGCGAGTTGCCGCCCAGCCGGTTCGAGCCGTGCATGCCGCCGGACACCTCGCCCGCGGCGAAGAGCCCCGGTACGGACGAGGACCCGGTGTCGGGGTCGACCTCGACGCCGCCCATCACGTAGTGGCAGGTCGGTCCGACCTCCATCGGCTGCGCGGTGATGTCCACATCGGCCAGTTCCTTGAACTGGTGGTGCATGGACGGCAGCCGGCGGCGGATCTCCTCGGCGGGCAGGCGCGTGGACACGTCGAGGAAGACGCCGCCGTGCGGTGATCCGCGCCCGGCCTTGACCTCGGAGTTGATCGCACGGGCAACCTCGTCGCGCGGCAGCAGCTCCGGCGGGCGCCGGTTGCCGGCCTGGTCGGTGTACCAGCGGTCGGCTTCTTCCTCGTTGTCGGCGTACTTGTCCTTGAACACCTCGGGGATGTAGTCGAACATGAACCGCTTGCCGTCGGAGTTGCGCAGCACGCCGCCGTCGCCGCGCACGGACTCGGTGACGAGGATGCCCTTGACCGACGGCGGCCAGACCATCCCGGTGGGGTGGAACTGGATGAACTCCATGTTGATCAGCGAGGCGCCCGCGCGCAGGGCCAGGGCGTGGCCGTCGCCGGTGTACTCCCAGGAGTTCGAGGTGACCTTGAACGACTTGCCGATGCCGCCGGTCGCGAGGATCACCGCCGGCGCCTCGAACAGCACGAACCGGCCGGACTCGCGCCAGTAGCCGAACGCGCCGGCGATCCTGTCCCCGTCCTTGGCCAGCTCGGTGACGGTGAACTCCTGGAACACCCGCAGCCGTGCCTCGTAGTCGCCGAGCTCCTTGAAGTCGTCCTGCTGCAACGACACGATCTTCTGCTGCAGCGTGCGGATCAGTTCCAGGCCGGTGCGGTCGCCGACGTGGGCGAGGCGCGGGTACTCGTGGCCGCCGAAGTTGCGCTGCGAGATGCGGCCGTCCTTGGTGCGGTCGAACAGCGCGCCGTACGTCTCCAGCTCCCAGACCCGTTGCGGCGCTTCCTGGGCGTGCAGCTCGGCCATCCGCCAGTTGTTGAGGAACTTGCCGCCGCGCATGGTGTCGCGGAAGTGCACCTGCCAGTTGTCGCTCTCGTTCGCGTTGCCCATCGCGGCGGCGATGCCGCCCTCGGCCATCACGGTGTGGGCCTTGCCGAACAACGACTTGCAGAGAACGGCGGTGCGCAGACCGTGCTCACGGGCCTCGATCGCGGCACGCAACCCCGCCCCACCGGCGCCGATCACGAGAACGTCGAACGAATGCCTTTCCAGCTCGGGCAAAACCACTCCTTAGTCGATGAAGCGGAGGTCGGAGATCGTTCCCGAGGCGACCAGCGCGACGTACAGGTCGGTGAGGCAGACGAAGATCAGCGAAGCCCACGCGAGCTGCATGTGGCGGTTGTTCAGCTTGGAGATCTGCGTCCACGCCCAGTACCGGACCGGGTGCTTGGAGAAGTGCTTGAGCCGCCCGCCCGCGATGTGGCGGCACGAGTGGCACGACAGCGTGTAGGCGCCGAGCAGGCCGACGTTCACCAGCAGGATGATGTTGCCCAGGCCCAGGCCGGTGCCGAACGCGAGGACCGCGTCGTAGATGTTGATCAGCAGCAGGACCGAGGCCGCGTAGAAGAAGTAGCGGTGCAGGTTCTGCGCGATCAGCGGGAACCGGGTCTCGCCGGTGTACTTGTTGTGCGGCTCGGCCACCGCGCACGCCGGCGGGGACGCCCAGGCGGCCCGGTAGTAGGCCTTGCGGTAGTAGTAGCAGGTGATCCGGAAGCCGAGCAGGAACGGGATGATGATCACCGGCGGGGTGAGGAAGCCGGGCAGCGCCGGGAACCACTGGCCGAAGTGCGATGCCGCCGGGACGCACTCCTCCGTGAGGCACGGCGAGTACATCGGTGTGAGGTAGTGGTACTGGTCGACCCAGTAGTAGTCCCCCTGGAACGTGCGGAACGCCGCGTAGATCGAGATGAGCAGCAGGCCGGCGAACGTCGTCAGCGGCGGCAGCCACCATCGGTCCGTCCGCAGCGTCCTGGCGGCGATCTCTGCCCTCGCCATCAGTCACCTTTCTGGGGGTCCACGTCGTTGTGGGGGAACGCAGGCCAAGAGAAATGGGCACGGCCCCCGCGCCAGGCGGGGGCCGTGTGATCAGCTCCGGTCAGGTCCGGTGGCGGTACCCACCGAGGCCTTCGTCGTCCGCGTCCTTCCACAACGACTCGTCGTAAGGCGTGTCGGGCACGACCACGACCTCGCGCTCCACCCGTGGCGCTTCCCGCTGCCTCGGGGTGGCGAGGTCGACGAGCTCGGTGGCATCGATGTCCATGCGTTCTACGTCGTTGGCAAGGCGCTGAACGGCCGTCACGTCGCCGTACCGGGCACGCAGCGCGCTGACGGCGTGCCGCATCTGCCCGATGACCCGGCGCAGCTCGACGATCTCCGTGGAGTTCATGGGACACCTCCGATCCAAGGTCGTGCCCCGCACTCTGCCCAATCTCAAGCCATGTGACAAGCACCACACGCCAAGATTCGAAACTGGCGTCGTCCCAGCAACTGAATCGTTTTTGTGTCGGCGACCTGCAATGACTTACTGTGTGTGGCGTCACGCCCGTCCGTGGGACGCCACCGTTGTCGTCTCGGAAGGGCCCCACCACGGCCCGTGATGACCCGGAGACCCACCATGAGCGAACTGCATCCCGTACTGACTGAGGTGACACGCCGGATCGCCGCCCGAAGCGCCGATTCCCGCCGCGTGTACCTCGAACGTGTGGCCGCAGCCGCGCAGGACGGCACGTCCAGGTCCGGCTTCGCGTGCAGCAACCTGGCGCACGGCTTCGCCGGGATCACCGGCGGCGACAAGGCGGCGCTGCGCGCGCTGCGCAAGTCCAACGTCGCGATCGTGTCGTCGTACAACGACATGCTGTCGGCCCACCAGCCGTTGCAGGAGTACCCGGCCTGGATCAAGGACTCGGTCCGCGCCGCCGGCGGCGTGTCGCAGTTCGCGGGCGGCGTGCCCGCGATGTGCGACGGCATCACCCAGGGCCGCGAGGGCATGGAGCTGTCGCTGTTCAGCCGCGACGTCATCGCCATGTCGACGGGCGTGGCCCTGTCGCACGAGATGTTCGACGCGGCCGTGCTGCTCGGCGTGTGCGACAAGATCGTGCCGGGCCTGCTGATCGGCGCGCTGTCGTTCGGCCACCTGCCGTCGATCCTGGTGCCCGCGGGCCCGATGTCGTCGGGCCTGTCGAACAAGGAGAAGGCCCGCGTCCGGCAGCTCTACGCGGAGGGCAAGGCGACCCGCGACGAACTGCTGGACGCCGAGGCCGCCTCGTACCACTCGCCGGGCACCTGCACCTTCTACGGCACCGCGAACTCGAACCAGATGGTCGTCGAGGTCATGGGCCTGCACCTGCCGGGCGCCTCGTTCGTGCCGCCGGGCACGGGCCTGCGCCGCGCGCTGACCGAGCACGCCGGCCGCCGCGCCGTGGAGATGGCCAAGGGCGAGGGCTACACCCCGATCGCGCACATCGTCGACGAGAAGGCCGTCGTGAACGGCGTCGTGGCGCTGCTGGCCACCGGCGGCTCCACGAACCACACGATGCACCTGGTCGCCATCGCCGCCGCCGCGGGCATCGAGCTGAGCTGGGACGACTTCTCCGACCTGTCCGCGATCGTGCCGCTGATCGCGCGGGTCTACCCGAACGGCAGCGCCGACATCAACCACTTCCAGGCGGCGGGCGGCGTCCAGTTCGTCGTCGGCACCCTGCTGGACGCGGGCCTGCTGCACGGCGACGTCACCACGGTCGCCGGGTTCGGGCTGGACCGCTACCGCCAGGAGCCGGTGCTGGCCGACGGCGAGCTGGTCTGGGTGGACGGCCCCGGCCACTCGCTCGACCTCGAGGTCCTGCGCCCGGCGTCGGACCCGTTCGCCTCCGACGGCGGCCTGCGCATGCTCTCCGGCAACCTCGGCCGCGCGGTCATCAAGGTCTCGGCGGTGGCTCCGGAGAACCACGTCGTCGAGGCCCCCGCCCGCGTGTTCACCACGCAGGAGGCGTTCCAGGAGGCCTTCCAGGCAGGCGAGCTCGACCGCGACGTGGTCGTCGTCGTCCGCCAGCAGGGCCCCCAGGCCAACGGCATGCCCGAGCTGCACAAGCTGACGCCGCCGCTCGGCGTGCTGATGGACCGGGGCCACAAGGTGGCCCTGGTGACCGACGGCCGCATGTCCGGTGCCTCCGGCAAGATCCCCGCCGCCATCCAGCTGACCCCGGAAGCCGCCGTGGGCGGCCCGCTCGGCCGGGTCCGCGACGGCGACGTCCTCAGGCTGGACGCCACCGCCGGAACGCTGGAGGTCCGGGTGCCTGCGGAGGAACTGGCGGCGCGCCCGCTCGTGGACTTCCCGCCGACCGCCCACGAGTGGGTCGGCACGGGCCGCGAGCTGTTCGCCGCCCTGCGCCGCACCGTCGGGCCCGCCGACCGCGGCGCGACGGTGTTCGGCCCCATCACCGCCGACCACTTCGCCCCGGTCACGCACCACTAGCCCACCCACCAATACATTGGTTGTAGCACCACCGCTGACCTGGCCCTTAGCAATGGTTCTTTGGACTTCGTCCGCAAAAGACCCATTGCAAAGGGCCGGTGACGCCCGGCTGGCCCGCCTTGCCGGACCGCTCGACCGCCTTTGCAATGAGTGGTTTGCGGACGTCCGCAAACGTTTTTTGCATCCGGGGTGGGTCGGCGAGGCGGACGGCGGGCATGTCGGCGGTGCGCGGCACACCGGTTTTCGATCACCAGATCTCGCAAGGAGTGACACCGTGACCAACGGCGCGACCACCGGAGCCGACCTGCTCGCGCTCTCGCCCGTCATCCCCGTCGTCGTGGTCGACGACGCCGACCACGCGGTGCCGCTCGCCAGGGCGCTACTGCGCGGTGGCGTCCGCGTCATCGAGCTCACGCTGCGCACCCCGGCCGCGCTCGCCGCGATCGAGAACGTGGCGCGCGAGGTGCCGGAGATCGTGATCGGCGCGGGCACCGTCACGGCCCCGGAGCACGCCGAGCAGGCGGCGAAGGCCGGGGCGGCGTTCCTCGTCACGCCCGGCACCACCGACCGGGTGCTCGACGCGGCCGACGCGACCGGGCTGCCGTATCTGCCGGGAGCGGCGACGGTGTCCGAGGTGATGCGGCTGGCCGAGCGCGGGCTGACCGCGCTCAAGTTCTTCCCCGCGGAGGCGGCGGGCGGGGTCGACTACCTGAAGTCGATCGGCGGCCCGATCCCGCACATCCGGTTCTGCCCGACCGGCGGCATCACGCCGCAGACCGCGCCGAGCTACCTCGCGCTGCCGAACGTCGGCTGCGTCGGCGGTTCGTGGCTGGCTCCCAAGGACGCGCTCCAGGCCGGCGACTGGAACCGCGTCGAGACGCTCGCCCGTGAGGCCGCGCGGCTCGGGTGACCACGTCGTCCCGGCTCAGCCGTCACGACCACAGGGCTGCGACGAGCTCTGCCCGTCCGGTGATGCCGAGCTTGCGGTAGGCGCCTGACAGGTGCAGTTCCACCGTGCGGCGGGTGAGGTGCAGGGTCTCGGCGATCTGCCGGCTCGTCAGGCCCTGCGCCGCCGTCCGCGCGACGCGGTTCTCCCCTGCTCGGTCCAGCCCTGCACCTGGTCGCCCTCGTCGTGGACCTCGTCGCCCGCGAACTTGGCCAGCGGGTGCCGAGGCCGGTCAGGCTGTGTCGACGCGCTCGACGACATGCGCCTCGGTGGGATCGACCGCCTCCCACTTGTCGACGAGCCGGTCGATGACCGCGGCCGGCACCGGTTCCGGACGGGCGCGGTTGCGCGCGCGGATCACGTTCTTCGGTGCTTCGAGGCCGACCAGGGTGATGCGAGCGCGGTAGTCCGCGGCGAGCCCGATGCAGCGGTCACGCAGTTGCCGGGAGATGTTGGTCGCGTTCCAGACGAACCTCTCCCCCGCCCTGAGCAACGTCCGCGCCTGCTCGAACGCCGCGGCCGCCACGGCGCGCTGGTCGCCACCGGGGGCGATGCCGAGCCGGGAGCGCACCGAGTCGAGGCTCACCACCGGCCAGCCGGGCCGGTGGGTCGCGATCCAGTGGTCCTTGCCGACGCCGGGCAGGCCGGACAGCACCGTCACCTCGACGCGCGTGTCGTCGTAGGCCGCGTAGCCGGGATCGCGGCCGGGGGTGCGGAAGTACTGGAAGCGGGCGTGGTCGGACGGGAACTCGCGCGGCCGGTCGAGGCAGTCGCGTTCGCGGCAGTACTCCTCGAACAGCGCGATGTTCTCCAGCACCGGCTCGGCGTCGTCGCAGATCCGGCCGAGGATGTCGGCGCGGGCGAGGGTCGCGAGGTCGTCGTTGCGCGCGAGCAGGCTCACCCGGAAGGCGATGCGGTCGAGGTCCGGTCGTTCCAGCGCCCAGAACGGCACCTGGTGGTGCCGCACCAGCGCGGCGACGTGCTCGCGCCACGCGATCGGGCGGCCCATCTCCCACAGCACTTTGCGCGCGAGCAGGTCTCCCGCGCGCGAGTGGCCGTGCGCGGTGACGCGGTCGCCGTCGACCTGCGTGCGGAAGGGCTTCGCGACGTCGTGCAGCAGCACCGTCGCGAACAGCCGCACCCGGTCGGCCTCCTGGCGAGCCCGCCACTCCGGCAGCGAGACAAGCGCTTCGCACGCCATGCGCGTGTGCACGGAGACATCGCCCTCGGCGTGGTGCACCGGATCCTGTGGCACACCCTCCATCGCGCGGACCCACTCGAACGCCGCGCGGACGGCGTCCCAGTCGACAGTCCACTGAGGACCGGAAGGGCAGAGGGACTCAAACACGTGACACCACCCGGTTCGGCAGGATCGGTCGGTCCTGCCAGTGGCTTCCCGAGTCGAGCACGGCCGTGAGGAACGTCGGTCGCACCCACTTGTACCGCTCGATGGTGCGACCGTCCTCCTCCACTTTGATGTAGAGGCCTTCCATGTCGTCGTCCGAATCCGTCTCCGCGGCAACGACATCCGGGTCCTGACCCGCGGCACGCGCCGCCTCCACCAGCGCATCGCGCCACCTTGGCGTGCGGCACGTGGACGGGCCGATCAGCGCGATCAGGTCCTTCACCGTGCGCAACGGTCCTTCGTGCAACACCGGCACGGACACCACCGGCGTGTGCGCGAGCAGCCGCCGGCGTTCCGGTGTGGACAGGAACTCATCGGTCTCGCGGTCGAGCACGTCGAACTCGCAGAAGTGGTGCGGCAGCGCGTCGTAGAACACCGTGTGCTTGGCGTACAACCACTCGCCGTAGAGCACGTACCGCGCGCCGAGCCTCTCCCAGAGCACGCCCTGGTGCGTCGCGGCCCACGCCTTCAACGGCGCGAACTGCCGCTCACGAGGTCCACCGGACAGGAAATGGCCGCGCGACTGCAACTTCAGCGCACCGGCGGAGTCGAAGCTGATGCCCGCGTTGGCACCGTCGAGCTTCTCCTCGACGACGAGGTGCCGTCCCGCGATCGCGCGGAACGGCACCTGGTCGAGGTCCTCGTCGCCCGGTTGCCGGCGCGAGCCCTCCAGGTGGGGCGTTCGCGGGTACTTGCGCAACATGCCCGGATTTGTAACCCGTCCAGGCGTGCGACCGCGAACGGTTTACGCGCGGCCGACGAACGCCGCCTTGTCGGCGTTGAAGGTCGGCTCGAACACGAGCTGCATCTCACCGGGCTGCGCGCCGACCGAGTACGCCACCTCGTAGGTGTAGGTCTTGCCGGGCAACACGGTCGCCGTGTCGAACCCGCCACCGCATTCGCCGCCGGTGTCGAACACCCGCTCGGCCTTCTGCCCGTTGAACTGCACGTCGTCCCCCATCGACATCAGCGCGGTCTCGAACGCGGCGGTGGTCCCGTTGGTGATGGTGACCTTGAACTTCACCGCGCGGACGATGTTCGGGGGCGACGAGTACTGGCCCGGCTTGCAGGCGACCGGCGCCGCGACGTCGACCGAGAGGCCGTTCTCCCACGTGTGCCGCTTGCCCCACGTCGGCGGCGTGACGAGCGCGTCCTGCTTCGGCGGGGTCCCGCTCGCGACGCCGGTCCCGCTCTCGCCGGTGGTGCCGTCGAGGATCTTGTCGAGCTCCTCCACCGCGGACTGCTGCGCGATCACCGTGAAGGCGATCGCCGCGACGCAGAGGACGACGCCGATGACCGCCAAGGCCTTGCGCGTGCCGAACAACGCGATGACCCCGAGCACGAGCCCGACGACCGCCGCGATCGCGGTGAGGTTGTTCAGGATGATGATCGGCGAGCTGACCACACCGACGATCCCGAGGATCAACGCGGCCCACGCGAGCGCGCCGAACCTCGCGGGCTTCTGCGGTGCGGCCGGAGGCGGGGCGTAGGCGGGCGGCGTCGGGTAGGTCATTGCGGCTCCAGGCGGTTGCGATGTGTGACCACGACGTCGACCGGTTCGCTCCACCCGTTAGCTCGGCGCAGAATCCTCACCCGATCGGGTCGGTTGTGGCGCGTCCGTCCACAGCCGAGTGGAGCGGGGTACTTACGATCCGCACATGGCACGACGACTCGTCGGAACCCTCCTCGCGGCGATCGCCGCTTTCGCCGTGACGACGGCACCCGCCCAGGCCGCCGTCGACTTCACCGGCATCGTCTCGCTCGACAACTGCTCCGGCTCGCTGGTCCGCCTTCCCGGCTCGGCGCCCGCGGACGAGGCGCTCGTGCTCACGAACGGGCACTGCGTCGAGCTGATGAAGCCCGGCGAGGTGATCGTCGACGAGGCGGCGTCGCGCGGCTTCGGCCTGCTCGACGGCTCCGGCGAGAAGATCACGACCCTGCGGGGCACCAGGTTGGTCTACGCGACGATGACCGGCACCGACGTCGCGCTCTACCGGGTCAACAAGACCTACGACGAGATCCAGCAGCGCTACGGAAGCCGTGCGCTGGAACTGTCGGCCACGCCCCCCGCGGCCAAGACGGAGATCCGCATCGCCTCGGGCTACTGGAAGCGGATCTACTCCTGCCAGATCGACGACCTGGTGCACCGGCTCAAGGAAGCCGAGTGGACCTGGCACGACTCGATGCGGTACACGCCGTCGTGCAACACCATCGGCGGCACCTCGGGTTCGCCGATCATCGACAACGCGAGCGGCAAGGTCGTCGGCGTCAACAACACCGGCAACGACAGCGGCGGCCGCTGCACGATGAACAACCCGTGCGAGGTCGACGCCGCCGGCAAGGTCACCGTCCGCAAGGGCATCAGCTACGGCCAGCAGACGTCCGGCCTCGTCCCCTGCTTCGGGCCCGGCACGACGCTGGACCTGTCGCTGCCGGACTGCAAGGTCGCGAAACCCTGATATGACAGGGCGAAAGCCGGGACGCCCGCGTCCCGGCTTTCCGCTCCCCCGATTCCCCCGTCAGCGCGCGGCGCGCACGATCAGGTCGGCCACGATCTCCGGCTGGGACACCGCCACCGAGTGCGAAGCGCCGCGGACCTCGACGAGCGCACGCGCGTTGGCGCGCTCGGCCATCCACTTCTGCGAGGCGATCGGGATGTTCTTGTCCTTGCCGGCGACCACGAAGTACGACGGGATCGTGCGCCACGCGGGATCCCCGGCCTTCTCGGTCAGCGCGGTGTCGTTGACCGGCCGCTGCGTCGCCGCCGCGATCGTCGCGTCCCTGCGGGACACGTCGGCCGCGAACTGCTGCCAGTACTTGTCCTGCTGGATCACGAGGTCCTTGCTGCCGTCACCGATGTCGACGGTCGACAGCGTGTCGCCGAGCGTGCTGCCGGGGAACTTGTTGGACAGTTCGAGCGCGCTCTCACCGTTCTCCGGCGCGAACGCCGCGACGTAGACGAGCGACTTCACGTTCGGGTTGCCGAGCGCCGCCTGCGACTGGACCATGCCGCCGTAGGAGTGGCCGGCGATGACGACCGGCCCGTCGATCGTGGCGAGCACCTTGCGCAGGTAGTTCGCGTCACCGGTGAGGGAGCGCAGCGGGTTCGCCACCGCGACGACCGGGAAGCCCTTGCGCTGCAGGCGTTCCACGACACCGTTCCAGCTCGACCCGTCCGCGAACGCGCCGTGCACGAGCACGACCGTCGGCTTCTTGGCCCCGGTCTTCTCGGCGTCCTCCCCGGCACCGGCGCTGGACGGAACAACGGCAGCCATCGTCAGCAGCGCTCCAAGAACCGTGAACACCTTGCGAACTCGCATCGTTCTCTCACTCTCGCCAGGCACCGATCCGGTGCTTCATCGTGCTCGATTAGGTCGTGCACGATGTAAGTTACCCGACGAGGCACCTCGTACGCGATGTGTTTCAGGTCACTAGCGCTCGGCGCCGTGCTTCACGCGGTGCAGCGCCTTGCGGAGAACGTTGATCTCGTCGTCGGTCATGCCGAGCGCCTGACCGAGCCGGTTGGTCATCTCGGCGCCGATCCACTGCAGGTCACGGCCCTTGTCGGTGAGCTGCACGAGGACCGAGCGCTCGTCATCGGGGTGCGTGACGCGCACCAGCAGCCCGCTCTTCTCCAGCCGCTTGATCAGCGGCGACAGGGTGCTGTACTCGAGGTCCAGCTCGTTGACCAGCTCCCGGATCGGCCTGGAGTCCCGCTCCCACAGCAGCAGCATCACCAGGAACTGCGGGTAGGTGATCCCCGCCTTGTCCAGGATCGGGCGGTAGAAGCCGGTGACCGCTCGCGACGTCGTGTAGAGGTCGAAGCAGAGCAGTTCCGAGACCGTGGGGGTCGCGGTGGACGGCGCGTCGGGAGTGGTGCTCACCTGGTTCAGGCTACTCGCGGCCAACCGGTCAAGCCGTGAGGTCGGTTACGGGGCACCGAATTCTGCCCCTGGGGGACCGGCCGGGACGTCGGCCGGGTGCGGTGGAGCAGAGCCGTGGAGTCGGCGGCAGGATTGGGAAGCGGTCGTGCGGAAGCTGCGCCGGGGGCGCGAGCCGGCGCGGCGCAGGTAGCGCGGGCCGCGTATCGGGATCCGGGCTGAGCGGAGGACGAGGCGCGGCTCAACGCTGTCAGCCGAGTCGGGCAACGGACAGTGCGGCGGGAATGGTGCGCGCGTCACTTGCGGCTGACCGGTCACGCCACGAGACCGGCCATCGAACGCCGGAGGTCGGCCCCGTGGAAGCCGGCCAGGCGGAAGTCGGCCGGGGAACTCGGGTTAGCGCGGAGGACGGGAGCCGTGCCCGAAAGGCGGGGCCCGGCGGAGACGGGCCGGATCCGGGGCACCGCCCGAATGAGAGCGAGCCACTGTCGGCGTTTTGGCACGGCCGGGCACGCGACGAGGTTCGTGCCTACAGCGCGCGTAGCTGCCTGTGACGCGTTCGCATGGCCTGCCTGCGACGCGCTCGCATGGCCTGGCTGCGACGCGCTCGCGTCGGTGCCTGCGACGTGGCTCGCGTGGCCTGCCGGTCAAGCGCCCTTGGTGGCCACCGGGGTGGTCAAACCCCGGTGGAACGGCTCGGCTACCAGGGCTCGTCCAGGGCCGCGGCCTCGTCGCCCGCGTTGCGCAGCTCGTCGCGCACCACGCGGTACGCGAGGCCTTCCGCGTATCCCTTGCGGGCCAGCGCGCCCACGAGGCGGCGGATCTTCGTCGTCTCGTCCACTCCGGAGAGGGTGCGCAGGCGTTTGCGGACCAGTTCGCGGGCCCGGTCTTCCTCGGCTTCGCTGTCGACGGCGGCCACGGCTTCGGCGACCACCTCGTCGGCCACGCCTTTGCGGCGCAGCTCCATGGCCAGGGCTCGGCGACCCAGGCCGTTGTGGGTGTGGCGGGAACGCACCCACATCTCGGCGAACTCGGTGTCGTCGATCAGGCCGGCGCGGTCGAACTTGCCGAGGACCACCTCGGCGACGCCGGCGCTGATTCCCTTGCGCAGCAGCGCGTCGTGCAGCTCTTGCCGGGAGCGGGCTCGGGCGGTGAGCAGCGCGTAGCAGATGTCCCTCGCTTTGCGCTGCTCCTCAACCTCGTCCACTCGTTACCTCTAGAACTCGACAGGCGCGGCGGGAGCCGACTCGTCGGCGTCGAGGGTGGCGCCGATGCCGAGCTTGTCCTTGATGCGCTTCTCGATCTCGTTCGCGATGTCCGGGTTGTCCAGCAGGAACTTGCGGGCGTTCTCCTTGCCCTGGCCCAGCTGGTCGCCCTCGTAGGTGTACCAGGCGCCGGACTTGCGCAGGATGCCCTGGTCGACGCCCATGTCGATGAGCGAGCCCTCGCGGCTGACGCCCTTGCCGTAGAGGATGTCGAACTCGGCCTGCTTGAACGGCGGCGCGACCTTGTTCTTCACGACCTTGACCCTGGTGCGGTTGCCGACGGGCTCGCCGCCGTCCTTCAGGGTCTCGATGCGGCGCACGTCCAAGCGCACGGAGGCGTAGAACTTCAGCGCCTTACCACCGGTCGTGGTCTCCGGGGAGCCGAACATCACGCCGATCTTCTCGCGCAGCTGGTTGATGAAGATCGCGGTCGTGCCGGACGAGCTGAGCGCACCGGTGATCTTGCGCAGCGCCTGGCTCATCAGGCGGGCCTGCAGACCCACGTGGTTGTCGCCCATCTCGCCCTCGATCTCGGCGCGCGGCACGAGGGCGGCGACCGAGTCGATGACCAGGATGTCGAGCGCGCCGGAGCGGACCAGCATGTCCGCGATCTCGAGCGCCTGCTCACCGGTGTCGGGCTGCGACACCAGCAGCGCGTCGGTGTCGACGCCCAGCTTCTTCGCGTACTCGGGGTCGAGCGCGTGCTCGGCGTCGATGAACGCCGCGATGCCGCCGGCCTTCTGGGCGTTCGCGACGGCGTGCAGCGCCACGGTCGTCTTACCGGAGGACTCCGGACCGTAGATCTCGACGACCCGTCCCCTCGGCAGACCACCGATGCCGAGCGCCACGTCCAGCGCGATCGCGCCGGTCGGGATGACCTCGATCGGGGCGCGGCCCTCCTCGCCGAGGCGCATCACGGAGCCCTTGCCGAACTGCTTGTCGATCTGCGCCAGGGCCAGCTCGAGCGCTTTGTCCCGGTCGGGTGCTGCGGGTGCCATCTTGGGTCCACCTTTTGTCGTCTGCCGTTGCTTCGTCATGTTGGACCTGACGCTACTGGCGGGGTCTGACAATTCTGCGAAGCCGGGGGTCGGAGCCACTGTAGCCGAACACGTGTTCGAGCACACGTGACACTCCGGGCCGCGGCTCAGCGCCGGTTCTCGGGGACTTCGAACGCGTCGCAGACCGCGAGCCAGACCTCCTTGGCACCGATCCCGGCCTCCAGCGCCTCGTCGGCGGTGCGTCCCCCCAGCGACGACAGGACGTGGTCGCGGGCGATCATCTCGGCCCTGACCTGGCCGAACTCCCCCGCCATGAGCTTGCGGAACACGGTGATGCGCACCGGAGGACCCTAACGAACGGGCCTGCGCAGCGAAGCGAGGAGGCACACCACCAGCAGCGGCAGCGCGGTGAAGCCCACGATCAGGCCGAGCGCCGCGTACGACCACGCCGTCACGACGATCCCGGACACGGCGCCACCGATGGCGGCACCGACGTTCATCACCAGGTCCGACAGGCCTTGTGCGGCCGGGCGGTCCTCCACCCGCACCGACTCCGTCAGCAGCGCGGACCCCGACACCAGCCCGGCGGACCAGCCGAACCCGAGCAGCGCCAGGCCCGCGGCGAGCTGCGGGGCGTCGTGCGACGGCGCCATCCCCGCGACCCCGGCCGCCGCCACCACCAGCGACGCGCCGATCGCGAGCACCGGCACGCGCCCCAGCCGGTCCGCCATCCACCCGAACAGGGGGCTCGCGGCGTACATGGCGGCGACGTGCAGGCTGATCACGACGCCGACCACGCGCAACGACGACCCGGCGTGGTTCATGTGCACCGGCGTCATCGACATCAGGCCGACCATCGCGGTGTGGCACAACATCACCCCAACGAGTGCAAGTCGTGCCATCGGCCCGAGCGTTCCCCAGACGCGCAGGCCACCGGGGCTGCCGGAGCCGCCGGAGCAGTGCGGGGGGTCGACCGGCCGGGTGCTCCTCACGACCGCCAGCGGGTCCGGCCGCAGCCCGAGCTGGATCACCAGCACGGCGGCACCGAGCACCAGTGCCGCCAGCAGGAAGGGCCCCACGCCGACCGGCAGGCCGAGCCACGCGGCCACCCGTCCGGCGGGATCGGCGAGGTTCGGGCCGATGATCGCGCCGATCATGGCCGCCCACACCACACGGGAGAGTTCCCGCGCACGGCGGTGTGGGTGCGCCAGGTCCGTTGCGGCATAGCGAGCCGCGTAGTTCGCGCTGGAAGCCCCTCCGAACAGGAGGAGGCCCACCAGCATCACCTGCCACGAACCGAGGCCCACGGCGACGGCGGCGACCAGCGCGCCGAGAGCGCCCGTGCCGTAGCCGAGGACGAGCGCGGGACGGCGCCCGTGCCGCTGCGCGAGACGGGCGCCGGGCAGGGCGAGCACCGCGGCACCGGCGACGGCGGCGGTCTGCGCGAGCCCTCCGACGGCGTCGGAGCCGGACAGCGACGCGGCGATCAGCGTGCTGAACGCGAGGCCGATCGTCACCGACGCGGACCCGAGGACCTGGGTGCCGGTCAGCACGCGAACGACCTTGCGCTGCACGCGTTCGACCTGCGGCGCGACGGTCACCATGATCGCGATGGTGGCACGGCGCGAAGCCGCGCCGACAGGTCCATCAGGGGCGGTTACTCACCCGGTTGAACGGACTTCTCGAAGAAGTCGGCCATTTCGTCCGGCTTGAGCTCGTCGGCGTTCTCCTCGGCGTTCTTGGTGAGGATGCCGAACATGGGGCGGCCCTTGGCGGTGAACACGAGCACGCCGGTGCCGCTGGAGGTGGCCGCGCGGTAGTTGCCCTCCAGGCCGTTGCCGGTCCAGTCGGCCTCGACGCGGTCGGTCTGGAAGGACTTCGCGATGGCGTCGGCGTTGTTCTCGGCGCCGGTGACGCTGTCGGTGAGGATGTACTGGACCGCGTAGCCGTCGCGGATCGTGCAGCTCACGACCGTGCCCTCGATCTCCTCCATGCCGGTGATCTGCGCGGAGTCGGCCTTCTCGCAGCCGCCCCCGTCCGGCACGGTGCCCGCGAGCTGGCGCAGGCACCTGGTGAAGCCCTGGCCGTCCTGGGACGTGTCGTCCTTGCACTCGTCCGCGCTGGGCAGGTCGGGGCCGGAGAACGCGAACACCGCGCCGAGGACGGCCGCGACCGCCACGACCGCGCCGCCGATGCCGAGCAGGAGCTTCTTGTTGTCCTTCTTCGGCGGCTGCTGCGGGAAGTTCATCGGGTAGTTGCCGCTGACCGCCGGGTTCACCGCGTACGGCCCGGTCACCGGGTAGCTGCCGCTGGCCGAGTAGGCGCCGCTCACGGCGGGGTTCGGGTACGAGCCGCTGATCACCGGGTTGGGCCCGCTGATCACCGGGTTCGGGCCGCTGACGTTCGGGTTCACCGGGTGCGGGCCCGTCACGGCGGGGCTGACCGGCGCGGTCACCACCGTGGGCGGCTCGACGTAGCGGGGCTTGTCGTCCTCGCGCTTGAGCGTGATCGCCGACTTGTCGACGACCTGCGCGCCGGACGCGACGATCGTCTCCGGGTGGTCGGGGTTGGTCGGGACGATACCGACCTTCTCGGCGATGATCTGCGCGACCAGCGGCATCCGGCAGGAGCCGCCGACGAGGTAGACGTGCTCGGGCGTGACGCCCGCCTTGTGCACGGTGGAGACGAGCAGCTCGGTGCTGCGGATCAGGCTCGGCCGGATCAGCGCCTCGAGCTCGGCGCGCGTGACGACGACCTTCTCGAACGGCTCCGGCATCAGCACCTCGACCTGGGGCAGCTCGGAGAGGTCCTCCTTGGCGAGGCGCAGCTCCTCGCGCAGGCCGAGGCGGGCGCGGTGGTCGTCCACCGTGGTCGGGCGCAGCAGCCGCTGCCAGCCGGCCGGGTCCTTGTGCGAGACCGCGCGGCCGATGTGCTCGAGCAGCGCCTGGTCCACGTCGAGACCGCCGACGTCGCCCAGGCTGCCGTCGGCGAGGATGCGGTGCTCGGCGTCGAGCACGGAGACGTCGAACGTGTCGGCGCCGAAGTCGTAGACCGCGAGCGGGCGGCCGCCGCCGAGCGCGGCCACCGCGACGGCCTCCGGCACGGGGACGAGCTCGCCGGTCATGCCCGCGAGCCGGGCGGAGGACAGCAGCCTGTTGCGCCTGCTCGGTCCCCACTCGGCCGGGTGGGTGAGGCGGATCTCGTCGAGCTGCGCGCCCATCAGCAACGGCGTCACCGCTTCGAGCACGCGCGCGTAGATGGCCGCGAGCGCGTCGGTGACCGGCAGGTTCTGCTCGCCGAGCTTGAGCGTCGCCTTGTCGATGAGGCGCTTGGGGTTCGCCTCGTAGCGCGACGGGTCCTGCCGGGAGCGCCGCTCCGCCTCCCGGCCGACGCGCAGGGTGCCGTCCTCTTCGAGGTAGACGGACGAGGGCATGGTCGGCCCGCCGTCCACGTCCACCACACCATGGCCGGACAGCACCGCAACAGTGTTGGCGGTGCCCAGGTCGACGGACAGGACGCGCACCGTGCTCCCCTCGCAGACGTACGGGACGATCGTGCCACAGCGGCCTCCGGCAGGTGCTCGGACCTGCGTAATCGGAAATTGTCGGACCCCGGCGCCATGATGGTCCCCATGGACGTGATGGAGGCATTCTCACCGGCGACCAGGCAGTGGTTCGCCGGGGCCTTCGCCGCGCCGACCCCGGCTCAGACGGGTGCGTGGGCGGCCGCGGCCGCGGGCGAGCACGCGCTGGTCATCGCCCCGACGGGCTCGGGCAAGACGCTGGCCGCCTTCCTGTGGGCGCTGGACCGGCTCGCGTCCTCCCCCGTGCCGCCGGAGCCGAAGCACCGGTGCCGGGTGCTCTACGTGTCGCCGTTGAAGGCGCTGGCGGTCGACGTCGAGCGGAACCTGCGCGCGCCGCTCGCCGGCATCCGGCAGGCGGCCCACCGGCTGGGCCTCACCGAGCCGTCGATCGCCGTGGGCATGCGCACGGGTGACACGTCCCCCGAGGAGCGGCGGGCGTTCGGCCGCACCCCGCCGGACGTGCTGGTGACGACGCCGGAGTCGTTGTTCCTGCTGCTCACGTCGTCGGCGCGCGAGTCGTTGCGCGGCGTGCAGACGGTGATCGTCGACGAGGTGCACGCGGTGGCCGGCACCAAGCGCGGCGCGCACCTCGCGTTGTCGCTGGAACGGCTGGACGCGCTGCTCGACCGGCCGGCGCAGCGGATCGGGCTGTCGGCGACGGTGCGGCCGGTCGAGGAGATCGGCACGTTCCTCGCCGGCGGGCGGCCGGTGTCGGTGGTGCAGCCGAAGACGCCGAAGACCATCCAGGTCGAGGTGGAGGTGCCGGTCGAGGACATGGCACAGCTCGGCCAGCCGACGGGCGAGGTGTCGGGTTCGGCCGCGGGAGCCGAGCAGCGCACCTCGATCTGGCCGTCGGTCGAGGCGCGGGTGCTGGAGCTCGTGCGGGCGCACCGGTCGACGATCGTCTTCGCGAACTCGCGCCGGCTCGCGGAACGGCTGACCGCGCGCCTGAACGAGCTCGCGGAGGAAGCCGAGGCGCGGGACGGGGACGCGGCCGCCGAGCCGGGGGCGTTCCCGGCGGAGGCGATCGCCCAGTCCGGGATGACGGTGCAGAAGACGGCCTCCGTGGCCCGCGCGCACCACGGGTCGATGTCGCGTGAGCAGCGCACGGCCGTGGAAGAGGACCTGAAGTCCGGCCGGTTGCCGTGCGTCGTGGCGACGTCGTCGCTGGAGCTCGGCATCGACATGGGCGCGGTCGACCTGGTGGTGCAGGTGGAGGCGCCGCCGTCGGTCGCGTCCGGGCTGCAGCGCGTCGGCCGGGCCGGCCACCAGGTGGGCGCGGTGTCGCGGGGCGTCATGTTCCCGAAGTTCCGCGGCGACCTGGTGTCGTGCGCGGTGGTGGCGGAACGGATGCGCGACGGCGCGATCGAGGCCGTGCGGTTCCCGCGCAACCCGCTGGACGTGCTGGCGCAGCACATCGTCGCGATGGTGGCGATGGAGACGTGGACGGTCGAGGAGATGACGGCGCTCGTGCGCCGGTCGGCGCCGTTCGCGGGGCTGCCGGACTCGGCGCTGCACGCGGTGCTCGACATGCTGTCGGGCCGCTACCCGTCGGAGGAGTTCGGCGAGCTGCGGCCGCGGATCACCTGGGACCGGGTGAACTCCGAGCTGCGCGGCCGGCCGGGGTCCCAGCGGCTCGCGGTCACCTCCGGCGGCACGATCCCGGACCGCGGGCTGTTCGCGGTGATGACACCGCCGTCGGAGAACGGTCCCGGCTCGCGCGTCGGCGAGCTGGACGAGGAGATGGTCTACGAGTCGCGCGTGGGCGACACGTTCCTGCTGGGCACCTCGTCCTGGCGGGTCGAGGACATCACGCACGACCGGGTGATCGTGGTGCCCGCGCCGGGCCAGCCCGCGCGGATGCCGTTCTGGAAGGGCGACGCGCCGGGCCGCCCGCTCGAGCTCGGCCGCGCGATGGGCAAGTTCCTGCGCGAGGTGTCCACGATGGAGGACTCGGCCGCGCGGGAACGGGCCGCCTCGGCCGGTCTGGACGCGTGGGCGACGGACAACCTGCTCGCCTACCTTGCCGAGCAGCGGGAGGCCACGCGGCACGTCCCGAACGACAGGACCGTCCTGGTGGAGCGGTTCCGCGACGAGTTGGGCGACTGGCGGCTCGTGGTGCACTCGCCGTTCGGGGCCCAGGTCAACGCGCCGTGGGCGCTGGCGATCGCCGCGCGGCTGCGGGAGAAGCGCGGCGTCGAGGTGCAGGCCGCGCACTCCGACGACGGCATCGTGCTGAGGCTGCCCGACGCGCTCGACCACGACGGCGTGGAGGTGACGGCGAGCGCGGAGGACGTGCTGCTCGACCCGGAGGAGGTCGAGCAGATCGTCGTGGCCGAGGTCGGTGGTTCGGCGTTGTTCGCGGCCCGGTTCCGCGAGTGCGCCGCCCGGTCGCTGCTGCTGCCCCGCCGCGACCCGAAACGGCGCACCCCGCTGTGGCAGCAGCGGCAACGGTCGGCGCAGCTGCTGTCGGTGGCGTCGAAGTACGAGCGCTTCCCGGTGGTCCTGGAGGCGATGCGCGAGTGCCTGCAGGACGTCTACGACGTGCCGAGCCTGCGTGAGCTGATGGCGGACGTCCGCGCGCGCCGGGTCCGCGTCGTCGAGGTGGAGACGCCGTCGCCGTCGCCGTTCGCCCGCAGCCTGCTCTTCGGGTACGTGGGCATGTTCCTCTACGAGATGGACGCCCCCCTGGCGGAACGCAGGGCGGCGGCGCTGTCGCTCGACTCGACGCTGCTCGCGGAGCTGCTCGGCTCCGAGGCGATCCGCGAGCTGCTCGACCCCGAGATCGTCGCCGAGGTCGAGCGCAGCCTGCAGCGCCTCTCCGAGGACCGCCGCCCGCGGCACGCCGAGGACACCGCGGACCTGCTGCGGTTCCTGGGAGACCTCTCCGACGCCGAGGCCCTCGACCGCGGCGTGCCCCGCGCGTGGCTGGACGAGCTGGTGGCCGCCCGCCGGGTGATCCGCGTCCGGATCGCCGGTGAGGAGCGGTCGATCTCGATCGAGGACGCGGGCAAGGTCCGCGACGCGCTCGGCGTCGCCCTGCCCGTGGGCGTCCCGGAGGCCTTCACCGAGCCGGTGGCGGATCCGCTGGGCGACCTGCTGAGCCGCTACGCGCGCACGCACGGCCCGTTCGCCGCGGCGGAGCCCGCCGCCCGGTTCGGTCTGGGTGTGGCCGTGGTGACGGGTGTCCTGGAACGCATGGCCGCCACGGGCCGGCTGGTCCGCGGCGAGCTGCGTCCCGGCGGCACGCACACCGAGTACTGCGACGCGGACGTGCTGCGCCGCCTGCGCCGTGCCTCGCTGGCCCGGCTGCGCTCCGAGGTGGAGCCGGTCGAACCCGCGGCGCTGGGCCGGTTCCTGCCCTCGTGGCACGGCCTGGGGCGGCGGCTGCGGTCGGCGCCCACGGTCGACGACGTGTTCTCGGTGGTGGAGCAGCTCGCCGGGGCGCCGCTCCCGGCCAGTGCGCTGGAAGCGCTGCTGTTCCCCTCCCGGCTGCCGGGCTACTACCCGGCGTTGCTGGACGAGCTGACGGCGTCCGGCGAGGTGACGTGGACCGGCTGCGGTTCGCTGGCGGGTGGCGACGGCTGGATCGCGCTGGCCCCGGCCGACGTGGCGGACCTGCTGCTGCCCGACCTGGTGCCGGAGGCGATCCCGGAGTCGCCGCTGCACACGGCGGTGCTGGAGGTGCTCTCCGGTGGCGCGCTGTTCTTCCGCCAGGTGGTCGACCGGGTCTCGCAGTCCGTGCAGTGCACCGACGCCGAGGTCGTCGGCACCCTGTGGGACCTGGTGTGGGCGGGTCTGATCACCAACGACACGCTGGCGCCGCTGCGCGCGCTGGTCTCCGGTGGCGGCGCGGCCCACAAGCCACGCCGCAGTGCGCCGCGGGGCCGCTACGCCCGGCTGCGCGCCGCTCGTCCGGACCTGCCCTCGCGCACGGGTCCGCCGACCGCGGCGGGCCGCTGGTCGCTGGCGGTGCGCCCGGCGGAGGACCCGACGCGCCGGGCGCACGCCCGCGCCGAGGCGTTCCTGGAACGCCACGGGGTGCTGACCCGCGGCGCTCTCGACACCGAACGGGTGACGGGCGGGTTCAGCGGCGTCTACAAGGTGCTGCGGGCGATGGAGGAGTCGGGCCAGGTCATCCGCGGCTACGTCGTCGAGGGGCTGGGCGCGGCCCAGTTCGCGGCACGGGGCGCGGTGGACCGGCTGCGGGCGTTGTCGCGGGCACCGGGCCAGCCGGCGCCCGACGACCAGGCCGCGGTGGTGCTCGCCGCCGCCGACCCGGCCCAGCCGTACGGCGCCGCCCTGCCGTGGCCCGATCCCCTGGGGGAAGGCAAACACCGGCCCGCTCGCAAGGCGGGCGCGCTGGCGGTGCTCGTCGACGGCACGCCGGCGCTCTACGTCGAGAGGGGAGGCAAGTCGCTGCTGTCGTTCACCGATGACGACCCGGTCCTGCGCACCGCCGCGAACGCCCTGAGCCGGGCGGTCCGCGGCGGCTGGCTCGGCGCGCTGGCGGTCCAGCGGGCCGACGGCGAGATCGCCCTGACCTCGCACCTCGCCACGGTCCTGCAGGAAGCGGGTTTCCGCGCCACACCGAAGGGTCTGCGCCTGCGGGCCTGACTCAGGCCGGGAAGAGCGAGCTGTAGGCGTTCAGGGCGGGCTGCCCGCCGAGGTGGGCGTAGAGGACGGTGGAGTCGCGGCCGATCTCGCCCGACGACACCAGGTGGATGAGGCCTGCCAGGGACTTCCCCTCGTAGACCGGGTCGGTGATCATGCCCTCCAGGCTCGCACCCAGACGCATGGCGTCCACAGTGGACTCGTCGGCGATGCCGTAGGTGCCGGCGTGGAAGCGGTCGTCGAGCAGGACGTCCTCTTCGGACACCTCGACCCCGAGCAGCTCGGCGGTGGCGTGCGCGATGCGGGCGACCTGGGCGTGGGTCTCGGCCGGTTTGGCGGAGGCGTCGATGCCCAGCACGCGGCGGTTCGAGTCGCCGGCGAACCCGGCGACCATGCCCGCCTGGGTGCTGCCGGTGACCGAGCACACGACGACGGTGTCGAAGAAGACGCCGAGCTCGGCCTCCTGCCGGCGGACCTCGTCCGCCCAGTTCGCGAAGCCCATGCCGCCCAGCGGGTGGTCGGAGGCGCCCGCGGGGATCGGGTAGGGCTTGCCGCCGGACGCGCGTACCTCCTCGATCGCCTGCTCCCAGGCGGGTTTGACGCCGATGCCGAACTCGGCGTCCACGAGGCGGATGTCGGCTCCCATCATGCGGCTGAGCAGGATGTTGCCCACCCGGTCGCTGCCCACGTCGCTCCAGTCGACCCAGCTCTCCTGCACCAGCACGGCTTTCAGGCCCGCCCGTGCCGCGGCGGCCGCCACCTGGCGGGTGTGGTTGGACTGGATCCCGCCGATCGACACGAGGGTGTCGCAGCCGGTCGCCAGCGCGTCGGCGACGAGGTACTCGAGCTTGCGGGTCTTGTTGCCGCCGTAGGCGAGGCCGGAGTTGCAGTCCTCCCGCTTCGCCCAGACCGCGGCGCCGCCGAGGTGGGTCGTGAGGCGGTCCAGGCGGTGGACCGGCGAGGGCCCGAAGAGCAGCGGGAACCTGTTCACAGTTCGTCCTCCAGAGTGCGCCAGTTCTCGTCGACCAGGCGTGCGGCCAGCTCGTGGTCGCCCTGCTCGCACGCTTCGATGATCTGCTGGTGCTGGGTGACCGAGTGGCGGGCGTTCGGCGAGGAGAAGCGGCTGTGCTCGGCTCGCCGGACCAGCGGGGTGAAGCGGTCGATGGTCGCGGCGACCGCGAAGTTGTCGCAGCGGTGCACGGCCACCGCGTGGAACTCGTCGTCGGCGGCCAGCGCGGCGATGGCGTCGTCGGCGTCGAGCGCCTCCTCGAAGGCCTTGTTCGCGGCGCGCATCGCGGCGATGTCCTCGTCCGTCAGCGACTTGCGGTGGACGACCAGGCGGGTGGCGAGGACGTGCATCGACTGCACGACGACGAGGGCGTCGCGCACCGGTTCCGCCGCCAGCGCGGTGACCCGCGTGTACGCGTGCGGCTTGGTCTCGATCAGACCCTCTTCGGTCAGCGTGGCGAGCGCCTCGCGCACCGGGGTGCGGGACAGGCCGAGCTTCTCGGCCAGCTCGACGTCCTTGATGGCCGTGCCCGGCTCCAGGTCGCCGCGCACGATCGCCGACCGGATCTCGGCGGCGGCCCGTTCCTTCAGTGACCCATATCCAATATATTGCATTTCACTGAGGCTAGAGCCAGCGCCTGCCCAGTGCAACAGCGAGAAACCCCGAGCCGCAGCGGCGGCCTGGGGTTCGACGAGCTCTCGTGTCAGTCGATCGGCAGCGAGCGGCCCAGGACGGCGAACGGGCGCGGGTCGCCGGTGAACTGGTAGTGCCGCAGGACATCCACGAAACCGACACGGCGGTAGAGCTTCCACGCCTTGCTCGGGCCTTCGGGCGTCGACAGCAGCACGCGGGACGAGGACACGCCCTCCATCAGCCGGCGCAGCAGCTCCTCACCGAGACCGCGGCCTTGCGCGCGCGGCAGCACGTGCAGCTCGGTCAGCTCGAAGTAGTCGGTGAGCCAGCCCTCGACGACGGTGGGCGCGGCGACGGCCATCAGGCCGCGGCGCACCTGCTCGTGCCACCACTGGCCGGACGCGCCGCGGTAGCCGTAGCCGATGCCGACGAGCTCGTCCTGCTCCCCGAGCGCGACGACGCAGCGCCAGTCCTCGCGCATCATGTGCGCGAGCCACATCGGGGCGCGCTGCTCGACGGTGCCGGGCGGGTAGTTCATCGCGGTCACGTACAGCGCGAGCGCCTCGCCCAGCCGCGCGTTCAGCTCGGCGGCGGTCATCTCGACGACGCGCTCCAGGCGCGGCGAGGCCGTCATGACGACACCACCGCCACGCGTCCGCCCGTCAGCGCCACCAGGTCCGCGAAGGTCGTGGGGTACACGGCGTGCGGATGGCCCGCGGCCGCCCAGATCTCCTCGTGGGCGGACAACGCCTCGTCCACCAGGGTCTCGATCGGCGCGGGGTGCCCGACCGGCGACACGCCGCCGATCACCTGACCCGTGTGCTCGCGGACGAACTCCGGGTCGGCACGCTTGACCGCGTCCGCCCCCACCAGCTCGGCGACCAGCGAGGTGTCCGCGCGGTGCGCGCCCGAGGTCAGCACCAGCAGCGGGGCCGCCACTCCGTCGCGCACCGCCGCGAAGAGCAGGCTGTTCGCGATCGCGCCCACCTGCACGCCCACGGCCTCCGCCGCGGCCGCCGCCGTCCGCGCGGCGTCCGGCAGCACGACGATGCGTTCGGCGGTGGCGGGTGGCAGGGCTTGCGCGACCTTGCGGATTCCAGGGTGTTCGAGCGCACTCACGTCACCATCAGACCACGACTGGCGCCCACGTGGTGGGCCGGGTTGAGGAATCCATCGGCCGGGAGCTACGCTGGGCAGGACTCGAACATGTGTTCGAGTCGCACCATGCCTCGGAGGTGGGGTGGGGGAAGCACCCCACCTCCGAGAGCCGCCGGCTTCCCCTCGGCGGAGACGTCGTTCACCGACGCCACGAGGAGGCCGAGATGACAGCTGAGATTTCGAATCCGGCAGACTTCCCCCTCCCACTGCCACCCGCATCCGCGCTCGCGCTGCTGCAGCAGGCCCGTGACTCGCTCGCCGAGTCCGGACGCACGCCGGAGCCCCCTGAACGGTTCGCGACCGCCTACCTCGCCGCGTTGCGCGCCGCCGCCGCGGTGCTCGCGCTGCGGGGACGTCCCCACCGCGGGCGGTCGAGACCGACCAGCGCGTGGGTGCTGCTCGCCGCGATCGCACCGGAAATGGGCGAATGGGCGACCTTCTTCGCGTCGTGGTCGTCCACAAGGGCCGCTGTGCTCGCGGGCATCACCAGTCACGTCAACGCGCGCACGGCCGACGACCTGGTGCGGCAGGCAGATCAGTTCGTGACGCTCGTCGCCGGCTTGATGGATGAGGCGAGGCGGTGAACTTCCTCGACATCCTGCGCCGTGAGGCGGAACTGCTCGCCATGTCCGCGTTCGGCCAGCCACCGCACAAGGGCGTGCCCGCCTGTCCCGGGCTGAACCTCGGCGAGACCGTGCGGCACGTCGGCAGCGGCTACCGCAGCGCGCTGGAGTGGATCAGGCTCGGCCGCGAGCCGCGGGCCGGCGAGTGGCAGGACCACCCGGAAGCAGGCGAGGACCCGCTGGAGTTCATGCGCTCGGGCGCGGCGGCCGTTCTCGCGGAGCTCAGCGCGCACGAGGAGGACGAGCCATGCGCGACGTGGTGGCCGGATCAGCAGAACTACGGCTTCTGGCGCCGCCGGCTCGCGCACGAGACCACGGTGCACCGCATGGACGTCCAGGGCGCGGCGGGCGTGGAGGCCGGCGCGGTCGACGACGACGTCGCGGTCGACGGCGTCGACGAGGTGCTGACGTTGTGGCTGGGGCACAAGCTTGACGTGCTCGGGGTGCGGGGCTCGCGGGACAGCCTCGTCGCCATCGAGGTCGAGGACCACCTGTGGCTCACGCGCTGCGGTCCGCGGGGCGCGTCGGCGTGGCGGGTCGTCAACCCGGAGGACGCCCACCTCGCCGACGCGCAGGTGTCGGCGAGCCCGATGACGATGTACCGCTGGCTGTGGGGGCGGTTGCCCGACCGGATGGTCCGGGTGGCCGGCGACCACGACGCCATCGCGCAGCTGTGGGCGCTACTGCGGCTCGCGACCAAGTAGGACGGACGCGGTCTCCTCGCCCGTTGCCGACAGCAGCCGGTAACGGGCGCGGCGGCCGTCGAAGTCCAGCAGCGCCACGGAGTTGCCGAAGTGCGGGCCGCTGGTCTTGCGCCAGCTCATCAGGTCCTGCGGCACGCCGACGCGGGTGGCGAGGCGGCGGAACACCCGGCCGGCGATGCGCGACCACGCCAGCCGGAACATCGGCTCGAGCGCCTTCGGCGGCTCGTTGTGGATCGGCGAGCACACGAGCTGGGTGACCACGGCCTTGGTGGGCCTCGGGAACTCGGCCACGGCGACGTAGCTGTGGTGGACGTCGCCGGAGAGCACGCACACCGTCGCGGCGTCGGTGTTCGCGGCCTTCTCGATCATCCGGGAGAGCCTGTCGAACGACTCGCGGAACGCGGGCCAGTGCTCGAGGTCGACGACCTGCCGGATCTTCTCGGCCGCGCGGCCCTGCCAGCCCGGCTTGCGCGCGCCGACCTCGTTGACGGACTGGAAGTGGCTGAGCGCGTGCGGCATCAGCCACGGCAGCGACGACCCGATCAGCAGGTGGTCGAAGTCGCCCTCGGCGTTGCGCTCGATCCACTCGAACTCGGCGTCGCTGACCATCTGCCGCCTGCCCTCTTCGAGGATGCGGCCGGAACGCGTGTCCACCACCAGCAACCGGGCGCGGCCGAAGTCGCGGCGGTAGCTCCACCACGTGGACTTGCCGCCGTCGGTCTCCTTGTCCGCCTCCTCGGCGAACTCCTCCAGCAGCGGGAGCACGTCCGTGTCCTGCGCCTTCACCTTGGCGTACAGGGGATCCCTGGCGAGCTCGTCCGGGCCGAGGTTGCCCAGGTGCTGGTAGACCCAGTAGGAGGAGATGGCGCCGCGGATCCTGTCCCGCCACCACGGCTTCGCCGCCATCTGCCTGCGCCACACCGCGGAGGTGTTCCAGTCGTCCCGCACGTCGTGGTCGTCGAAGATCATCGATGTCGGGACGACCGACAGCAGCCAGCGGATCTCCGGGTCGCCCCAGGTCTCGTGGTAGAGGCGGGCGTACTCGGAGAAGTGCACGACCTCGCCGTCGGGCTCCCTGGTGCCGCGGCGGTGGTCGCGCAGCCACTGCTTGGTGGCCTCGGTGGGCTCGTCGGCGTAGACCTGGTCCCCCAGCAGGACCAGCGCCTGCGGCCAGTCCTGCTCGGGCGTCTTCATGAGCCGTTGCGCGAAGGCGTCCAGCGCGTCGGGCCCGACCGGCTGGCTCGGCGCGGCGCGGCACGACCCGAAGGCGATCCGGCGGACCTCGCCGGTGCGGATGACCGGCTTGGGGAACTCGCTGCCCGGCTCCGGCCAGACCGGTTCGCCGTCGAGCCGGACGTCGTACTCCGTGCGCGGGCCGAGGTTCTCCAGCGTGACGAGCGCGAAGTGCTGCCGGCCCGCCTGGAAGGTCTTCTCGGTGTGCTCGGCGATGGTGACTTCACACGCTGTGTCCGTCTCGACCCACACGGTCGCCGACGTCTCGTTCACATGTCTCAGGAGCGGTCCGAGCACCAGCTTCGCCACGCGCGAGACAGTACCCTCCACGAGTGGAAATCACGTTCGAGGCGGCAGATCCCCCCGCGCTGGCGGCGTTCTGGTCCGAGTTCGCCGGCGACGAGATCGAGCTGACGTTCGTGTGGAGCGACGTTCCGAAGATCGAGAAGAACCGGGTGCACCTCGATCTGGCCTCCTCCTCGCTCGACCACCAGGCGGACATCGTGGCGCGCGCGGTGAAGCTCGGCGCCGAACACGCCGACGTCGGCCAGGGCGACGTGCCGTGGGTGGTGCTGCGCGATCCGCAGGGCAACGAGTTCTGCGTCCTGGAGCCGCGGCCGGAGTACACCGGGGCGGTCGCGGCGGTGGTCGTCGACTCCCGCGACCCGCTGGCGTCGGCTCGCGCGACCGGGCACCCGGTGGTGCGCGGCGGTGACGTGTTCGCCTCGGTGCGGCCGGAGCCGGGCCCCTGGCTCGAGTTCGTGCTGACCGACGATCCGGAGCCGATCACGAACCGCGTGCGGGTGCGGTGGGCAGACCCGGCGTGACGATGGCCGGAGGTCTTCCGGCGATCGTCACCTGGGGTCCGTTATGCAAAAGACGTTTGCGGTCGTCCGCAAACGTCTTTTGCATGAGCCGGATCAGCGCAGCTCAGGGGGTTGCACCAGGGACCGGGTCAGAGGGCGGCGAGGCGCTCGCGGAGCGTGTCGAGGCCCATCGAGCCCATCTCCAGGGCTTCCTTGTGGAACTGCTTGAGGTCGAAGCCGGCGCCCTTGCGCGCCCGCACGTCCTCGCGGGCGGCGAGCCACAGCCGCTCGCCGAGCTTGTACGCCGGGGCCTGGCCGGGCCAGCCGAGGTAGCGGTCGATCTCGTCGCGGGCGGCCGCCGGCTCCTGCAGCGTCCTGGTCAGCAGGAACTCCAGCCCCAGCTCCGGGGTCCAGCGCTCGCCGGGGTGGAAGCCGGTGCCGGCGGGGATCTCCAGCTCCAGGTGCATGCCGATGTCGATGATCACGCGGGCCGCGCGGAACAGGTGCGCGTCCAGCATGCCGAGCAGGTCGCCGTCGTCGTCGAGGTAGCCGAGCTCGCGCATGAGGCGCTCCGAGTACAGCGCCCAGCCCTCGCCGTGGCCCGACACCCAGCACATGAGGCGCTGGAAGTCGTTCAGCTTCTGCGACTGGTACACCGCCGTCGCGCACTGGAGGTGGTGGCCCGGCACGCCCTCGTGGTAGACCGTCGACGTCTCGCGCCAGGTCGGGAACACCGTCTTGCCCTCGGCGATCGACCACCACATGCGGCCGGGGCGGGAGAAGTCCGCGGTCGGCGGCGTGTAGTAGGCGCCGACGCCACCGCCGGGCGGCGCGATCTTGCACTCGAGGTTCATCAGCGCGTCGGGCAGGTCGAAGTGCACGTCGCGCAGGTCGAGCAGGGCCTTGTCCGACAGCTCCTGCATCCACGCCCGCAGGCCGTCCCGGCCGTGCACCTGGTAGCGCGGGTGCTCGTCGAGGTACGCCGCCGTCTCCGCCAGGGACGCGCCGGGCTTCAGGCGGGCCGCGACCTGCTTCATCTCGGCCTCGATGCCGAGGAACTCCTCCCAGCCCCACGCGTAGGCCTCGGCCAGGTCGAGCTTCGCCCCGGTGAAGTACCGCAAGCCGAGGCGGTAGCGCTCCTCGCCGACGGCGTCCTCCACGGGCGCCTGCGGGGCGAGCGACGTGCGCAGGAAGGTGGCGAACTCGGCGTACGCGGCCGAGGCGGCGGTGGCGCCCGCGTCCAGGGAGGAACGCACCGCACCGTCGACGTCGGCCGAGGCGACGAACGAGGTGAAGAACGTCGAGGCCCAGACGTCGCACTGCGCGGCGACCTTGGTGACCTGGCGCAGTGCGGACACCTGGCCGCGGGAAGCGGCGTGCGAGAGAGAAGCGCGGAGTCCATCGAGAGCGGCGGGCACGGCCGAGAGACGACGTCCGATCGTGGCCCACTGTTCCGGCGTATCGGTCGGCATCTGGTCGAAGATGTCGCGCACGGACTGGATCGGGCTCGCGATGACGTTCAGCGCGGACTCGGTCAGCCCCGCCTCGTAGAACTCGTGGTCGAGGCCGGTCCGTTCGAGGAAAACGGCGCGTGCCGCTTCTTCCGAGGCATCCGCGGGCTGGGCGGCGGTGATGTCGGCGAGCGCGCGGACGGTGAGCTCGTGGCGTGCCGCGTGCCCTTCCGGGGAGAGGTCCGTCAACCGGTCGTCGGAGCCCGCGAAGCCCAGGACCGTGGCCATGATCGGGTCGAGCGCCACGTGGTCGCTGACGAACTTGTTGCTGATGTCGTGCACGGATGCCATGGAGCGTGACGCTACCTCGCGCCTCTCGACGCCAAAAGGTAGTTAGTCAAGCTCACGACCTTCGGAGGGGACCTGCGTCGCGGGGACCGTGCTGGCAGGATGTCCGCCGTGCGTCGATCCCGGGCACTGCTGGTGCCGGTCTTCCTGCTGCTCACCCTGTTTTCCCTGAGCGGTTGCGTCCGCGTGTACGCGGCCATGGCCGTGTCCGCCGACGACCGCATCTCCGGTGAGATCATCGCGGCCACGCCGCCCACGCAGGACAACGACCCCGGCCCGCAGCTCAAGGTGCCGCCGGAGCTCGAGAGCCGCGTCACCACCAAGGCGTACCGGGTGGACTCCTACACCGGCACGCAACTGTTCTTCAACGGCCTGTCGTTCGACGAGATGCGGACGCTCTCGACGGCGACCAGCTCGTCGAACAGCCGGTACAGCCTCAACTTCCGCCGGTCGGGTGATCTTGTCACCCTCTCGGGGTCGGTCGACCTCACCCAGGTGCCCGTGGAACGCGCGGACATCCAGGTGAAGGTGAGCTTTCCCGGCCAGGTCGTGAACACCAACGGCCGCGAGGAGGAGAACAACACCATCGCGTGGTCTCCGAAGCCCGGCCAGGCGTCGATGCTCCAGGCCACCGTGCAGTACGCGGGCGCGCACTCCAGCTCGTTCTTCGGCTGGGCGCTGCTCGTCGCCGGGCTCACCGGCGGGGCGGCGCTGATCGTCGTCGTGCTCGCCCTCATCGCGCACAGGCGCAGCACCGTCGCCTGACGGCTACGAACGCGTCACCAAACCCAAGCGCCCCAGCACTTCCCGCGTCGCCTTGGCGCGGTTCATCGTGTAGAAGTGCAGCGCGGGCACGCCCTCGTCGAGCAGCCGCTGGCACATCTCGGTCGCGATGTCGATGCCGGTCGCGCGGAACCCGGCGACGTCGTCCGCGTACGGCTCCAGCCTGCGCGCGATCTCGGGCGGCAGGTCGGCGCCGGACAGTTCCACGATCTTGGCCAGCCCGCGCGGCGACAGCATCGGCATGATCCCCGGCAGGATCGCCGCGGAACAGCCGGCGGCCGCCACCCGGTCGCGCAGCCGCAGGAACGGCTCCGGCGCGTGGAACAGCTGCGCCACCGCATAGTCCGCGCCCGCGTTCAGCTTGCGCAGCAGGAACTTCAGGTCGGTGTCGAGGTCGGCCGAGCGCGGGTGCCCGTACGGGAACGCCGCCACCCCCACGCAGAAGTCGCCCAGCTCGCGGACGAGCCGCACCAGCTCGTCGGCGTAGTTGAGGCCCTCGGGGTGCGCGACCCACTCGCCCATCGGGTCGCCGGGAGGGTCGCCGCGCAGGGCGAGGACGTTGCGCACGCCGATCGCCGCGTACCAGCCGATCACGTTGCGCAGCTCGGCCACCGAGTGGTCGACGGCGGTGAGGTGCGCGACCGGCAGCAGCGTCGTCTCCTGCGCGATGCGGCCCGTGGCGCGGATCGTGCGGTCCCGGCGCGACCCGCCGGCGCCGTAGGTGATCGACACGAACGCCGGGTCCAGGCCCTCCAGCTCGCGCACGGCCTTCCAGAGGACCTTCTCGTCCTCGGCGTCCCGCGGCGGGAGGAACTCCACCGAGAACTTCGGCGACTGCCCCTGCAGCCTCTCCACGACCGACGTCATGGGCGCAAGCCTAGTGCCACTTCCGCTAGGTGGGACACTAGCTCACCATGTGGTATCGGCCCCCGGCATGCGGGTGGTCCGGGACACAGCGGACCATGGACGCGTGTCCCACCACCCCCTCGACGCCGCCCTGCCCCGGCACGTCGAAGAAGCGCTGACCACGTACCTGGCCTCCCGGCGCGCGTCCGGCGAGGCGATGGACCCTAGCTTCGCGAGCGCGGTGGACGCGCTCTCCGGTTTCGTGCTGGGCGGTGGCAAGCGCATCCGCCCGACCTACGCGTGGTGGGGCTGGCGCGCGGCCGGTGGCGATCCGGACGGCGAGCTCGCGACCGAGGTGCTCACGGCGGTCAGCTCGCTGGAGCTGATCCAGGCGTGCGCGCTGATCCACGACGACCTGATGGACGCCTCCTCGGTGCGCCGGGGCAAGCCGACCGTGCACATCGCGTTCGGCGCGCACCACCGCGAGCAGGGCTGGCTCGGCTCCTCGGAGCGGTTCGGCATGTCGGCGGCCGTGCTGATCGGCGACATCGCGCTGGCGTGGGCCGACGACATGCTCTTCGCCGCCGGGCTGCCGGCCGACGTGCTGCGCAGGATGAGCGAGCCCTGGCGGGACATGCGCACCGAGATGCTCGCGGGTCAGTACCTCGACGTGCTGACGCAGGCGCGGGGCGACTCGTCCCCGGACGCGGCGCTGCGGATCGACCGGCTCAAGACCGCCGCGTACACCGTCGAACGGCCGCTGCACATGGGCGCGGCGATGGCGGGCGGCTCGCCGGAGCTGATCGACGGCCTGCGGGCGTTCGGCGCCGACATCGGCGTCGCGTTCCAGCTCCGCGACGACCTGCTCGGCGTGTTCGGCGACCCGGAGGTCACCGGCAAACCCGCGGGCGACGACCTCTCCGAGGGCAAGCGCACACTGCTCGTGGCACTCGGCGCGCAGTTCGGTGCCGACGTCCTGGACACCGCGCTGGGCAAGCCAGACCTCGACCTCGGCACCGTCGAGGAGGTCCGGCGCGCGCTCGTGGAGGTCGGTGCCGTCGACGCCGTCGAGGAGCGCATCGAGGAGCTGACCAAGAGCGCGCTGGCCGCCCTCGACGAGGCCGCCGTGGCCGAGCCGGCCGCCACCAAGCTCGCCGACCTCGCGATCAGCTCCACGAAGCGGGCTTTCTGAGCGCGGCCGACGACCCGGACCGGCGTCCCCGCATCGTGGGAGTTCATCAACTCCTCGTTACCGGTGAGGCCTGTTGCTTGCTGACGCTTGCTCGCCTTGTGCAACGATGTTCGGGCGATGGCAGCAACTCCGTCCCTTCCCCGCACGAGCTCCGAGGTGTCCCCGCAGGAGCTTGATCCAGCCGTGCGCGCGAACACCTACGCCATCCCCATCCGCACCACCATGCTCGGCCTGCTGGGCGTGGCCCTGATCGCGCTCGGCGGCATGGGCGCCGGCGCCATCCTCGAGCGCGACCCGCTGCTCGCCCAGGTCGGGCTGAGCTGGCTGCGCTACGGCCACGGCCGCGACCTCGCGAGCATGGTGCTGTACCTGGGCCTGGGGCTGGTCATCTGGGCGTGGGTGCGCCTGGGCCGTCTCGTGCGGTGGGGCGAGATCGGCGACTTCGCGGTGCTGGTCGCGGTGACGGTGTGGACGTTGCCGCTGCTCTTCGCGCCGCCGCTGTTCAGCAAGGACATCTACAGCTACCTGGCTCAGGGCCAGCTCGCCCTGAGCGGCTACGACCCGTACGAGGTCGGGCCCGCGGTGCTGCAGAGCACGCTCAGCGAGAACGTCAGCTGGGTCTGGCAGCACACGCCCGCTCCGTACGGGCCGCTGTTCATCCTCATCGCCAAGGCGATCGTGTGGGCGACGGACGCGAGCGTCATCCTCGGCGTCGTCGCCATGCGCTTCTCGCTCGCGGGCGGGCTCGTGCTGCTGTGCTGGGCCCTGCCGGGCCTGAGCCGGCACCTGGGCGGCAAGTCGGCTGTCGCGCTGTGGCTCGTGGCGGCGAACCCGCTGCTGCTGATCCACCTCGTCGGCGGCGCGCACAACGACCTGCTGATGATCGGGATGATGGCCGCCGGCGTGCTGCTGGTGCTCGACCGCAGGCACGTGCTCGGCTTCGTGCTGCTCGGCCTCGCGTTCTCGGTGAAGGCGACGGCGGTCGTGATCGTGCCGTTCCTCGTGTGGATCTGGGCGGCGCGGCTGGAGGGCGACAAGCGCGCCCGGTTCCGCCGGGCCCTGCTGCCGGGCCTGGCCGCGTTCCTCGGCGCGTTCCTCGCCTGCACCCTCGTCGCCGGGGTGAGCCTGGGCTGGATCCCCGCGCTGCGCAGCTCGTCGATGATCATCAACTGGTTGTCGCTGCCGAGCGCGGTCGGCGACTTCGCGCGCATGGTCGTCAACTGGTTCGTCTACGTCGACGGCGGCATCTTCATCGCCGTCGCGCGGGGCATCGGCTCGGTCGTGCTGATCTGGATCGCGTACACCCAGTGGTGGGCCGCCCGCGACGGCGAGGTCCGCGACAACGTCCGCCGCGGCGCGCTGACGATGCTGGCCGTCGCGCTGCTCTCCCCCGCGACGCTGCCGTGGTACTTCAGCTGGCCGCTGGCGCTCGCCGCCGGGTTCGCGTGGGGCACGGGCGCGCTCGTGACGGTGTCGCTCGCGTCGGTCTTCCTGCTGCTCGTGACGTTCCCGAACGGCGACACGGCGCTGTACTCGTGGGGCTACCTCTTCTTCGCGCTGGTGGTGTCGGCGCTCGCGGCGCGGTCACTGGTGAAGCCGGACCCGTTCGGCCTGTCCACGCGCTACGAATGAGCCCCACCGCGGAGGACCTGAGGGGCACGTGTTCCGCGTGCCGCCGGGTGCACGCCCGGCACGGCAAGGTGCTCGGCACCCGCGCGGAGGCCGCACGGGCCTGTGCGCGCACCGCCCACGCCCCGTACCGCGGCATCCCGGGGCTCATCGGCTGCGAGGTGCTGTGGCGACGGGTGGCAGTGCCCGGCGCCGGCCGGGCACTGCTCGCGCGTGCGACGACGAGGTGAGCCCCTCGTCAGGTCACGACGACCGCGACGACGTTCGACGTCGCCGAGGCGTACGTGCTCGTGCCGGGGAAGTAGAGGCGCAGGTCAGCGGAGGCCTCGATGCTGAGCCGCGCGATGAACGTGGCGTTCGGCTGGCAGTTCTGGGTGTAGATGTTGGTCCACACCGTGGCGCTCACCCGGATCTGGGCGAACACGTCGAGCCCCAGGGTGAGCTCGCGTTCGCCCCCGGTGCCGAGCTTGCCCTTGATCTGGAGCTTGTTGCCCTTCTTCAGCTTGACCTGGGCGCCACCGGCGTCGAGCTCGAGCGTGGTGGGCTTCGCCTGCACGGCGGCGGGGGCCGCGGACGCGGCGACCGGCGACAGGAGCAGGCCTACGGCGGTGAGGCCGGCGAGCAGAGTCTTGATGGTCATGCTCACCAGTTCAGGGGTTCCGGACGTCTCCCGCCTGCGGAAACGCCCGGAACCGCTGCATCGGGTGAACTAGAAGCCCATGGCCTGCGCGCGTCGCTTTACCTCACGCCCACGGTCTCCGCGCAATGCTTCGATCGGAGTGCCGGGGAGGCTGTCGTCCTCCGTGAAGAGCCAGCGCAGGATCTCGTCCGTGGAGAAGCCCTGGTCGCGCAGCACCGTGATGGTGCCGGGCAGACCCTTCACCACGCCTCCGGCGGCCAGGAACGCTTCGGGAACGACGAGGACGCCGTCCCGCCGCTCGGCGAGCAGTTGCCCGTCGCGCAGCAGTTGGTGGACCCGGGTGACCGGAAGTCCCATTCGGTCGGCCACCTCGGGGAGGCCGAGAACCTCCAGGTCGGAAGCCAGTACATCCGCAGCGGCAGGAATCGCACTCACGGGGGTCACGATGCCATAACCGAACTGGGAACGCCCTTCCGCCAACCGGGTCATCCTGAGCTTTACCATCTCGCACTGTGGAGAGGTCGGTTTCGAACGTGATGGGTGGACTGCTCGAGCAGCGCTACCGGGTGGACTCCGTGCTGGCGCGCGGGGGCATGTCCACCGTCTACCGAGGTCGCGACACCCGCCTCGATCGCGATGTCGCCGTGAAGGTGATGGATCCACACCTGACCGCCGACCCCGCCTTCGTGGCGCGCTTCGAACGCGAGGCGCGCGCCGCGGCCCAGTTGCACCACCCGGCCGTGGTGTCCGTGCACGACCAAGGCGTCGACGGTGACCAGGTGTACCTGGTCATGGAGCTCATCGACGGCGGCAACCTCCGTGACCTGCTGAACCAGCGCGGCAAGCTCGCTCCCGCCGTCGCGTTGAGCGTCCTCGGCCCGGTGCTGTCGGCGTTGGGCGCCGCGCACCGCGCCGGGCTGGTGCACCGCGACGTGAAGCCGGAGAACGTGCTGATCGGACCGGGTGGCCAGGTGAAGGTGGCCGACTTCGGACTGGCCCGCGCCATCGCCGAGAACGGCGTCACGAGCGACAGCGAGATCCTCGGCACCGTCGCCTACCTGTCACCGGAACAGGTGGAAACCGGTGCGGCGGATGCGCGCAGTGACGTCTACTCGGCCGGGATCGTGCTCTACGAGATGCTGGCGGGCGCGGCGCCCTACCGCGGCGAGACGCCCATCTCGGTGGCCTACCAGCACGTGAACTCCGACGTCCCGTCGATCCCGGGGATCCCGCTGGCGCTCGACACGCTGGTGCGCAAGGCCACGCGGCGCGACCCGGCGCTGCGGCCGCCCAACGCCGACGCGTTCCTCGCCGAGCTGGAGCGCGTGGGTGCGGAGCTGGGCCTGTCGCCGCAGCCGGTGCCCGTCCCCGGCACGGCGCCGGAGAACGACAGGACGGTCGTCATGAGACCGGTTCCCGTGGCGGTCGGCGCCACGCCCCCGTCCGTCGCCGAGGCCACCAGGCCCGTCGTGCAGAAGCCGGTCATGGCGCCTGGGATGACGCCTGGGATGACGCCTGGGATGACGACGGTGAGCACGGGTCCCCCGCCCCCTCCGCCGGGCGTCGCCGGAACGCGCACGATGCCGCGTCCCGAGCAGCCGCGCCGCCGCCCGCCGCAGAACCGGGGGCAGAAGAAGCCGAAGGTCGACCCTGTCGAGCAGGAGCGCAAGCGCCGCAAGAAGCTCTTCCTCATCTGGGGCTCCGTCGCCGGGGTCCTCGTGCTGCTCGTCGGCCTGTTCTCCTGGTACGTGGGCGCCGGCCGCTGGACGACCGTGCCGGCGGTGGTCGGGCAGAGCGAGCAGAACGCCGTGCGGCTGGTGCAGGGCGCGGACCTGACGGCGCTGATCGACAAGGTGCCGTCCAACGACGTGCCGAACGGCCAGGTCATCAGCTCCGACCCCGCCCAGGGCGCGGAGCTGCGCAAGAACCAGCCCGTCAAGATCACCGTGTCGCGCGGCAGGCCCGTGGTGCCGTTCGTCACCGTCGGCGTCGAGGTCGAGGCCGCGACGAAGGAGATCGAGGCGGCGGGCCTGAAGGCCGTCAAGGACCCCGCCAAGGACGCGTTCCACGACACGGTGCCGATCGGCAAGGTCGTGGCGCTCGACCCGAGGCCCGGCACGGCGCTCACGATCGACAGCCCGGTCACGCTCGTGCTCAGCAAGGGACCGTCACCGCGCACGCCGGTGCCGAACGTCGCCGGCAAGACGAAGAACGAGGCGTTCGCGGAGCTGCAGCGCGCCGGGCTGGAGCCGGTCGAGGCCGGTGGCGAGGACGCCGCCGAGAACGACCAGTCGCGCGTGGCGCGGACCGACCCGGCCGCCGGCACGGTGCTGGAGGGCACGGGCAACAAGCGTGTCACCGTCTTCTTCGAGAACAACCGCGAGGTCGAGGTCCCCGACGTGAGCCGGCAGAAGGTGCGGGAAGCCAAGGAGGAGCTCGAGCGGGCCGGCCTGAAGGTGAAGGTCGAGTTCAACAAGAGCGGCAACGCGACCGTCGTGAACCAGTCGATCCCGCCGCGCACGCGCGTGCGGCGCGGGACCGAGATCATCATCTTCGGTCTCTGACCCGTCAGGCGAAGGCGAAGGGCCCCGCGCTCCCGGCGCGGGGCCCTTCGCTTTCGGCCTTGTTCCCGTGGTGACGGCTACGAGCGCAGCATCTCCGCGACGAGGAACGCGAGCTCGAGCGACTGCTGGGTGTTCAGGCGCGGGTCGCACGCCGTCTCGTAGCGGCCGGCGAGGTCGGCGTCGGAGATCTCCTGGGCGCCGCCGAGGCACTCGGTGACGTCCTCACCCGTGAGCTCGATGTGGATGCCACCGGGGTGCGTGCCGAGGCGGCGGTGCACCTCGAAGAAGCCCTGGACCTCGTCGACGATGCGGTCGAAGTGCCGGGTCTTGTAGCCGGTGCTCGACTCGTGGGTGTTGCCGTGCATCGGGTCGCACTGCCAGATGACCTTGTGGCCGGAGGCCTCGACCTTCTCGACGATCGCGGGGAGCACGTCGCGCACCTTCTGGTTGCCCATGCGCGAGATGAGCGTCAGGCGGCCCGGCTCGTTGCGCGGGTCGAGGCGCTCGACGTACTCGACGGCCATCTCCGGCGACGTCGTCGGACCGATCTTGAGACCGATCGGGTTCGACAGCATCTCCGCGAACGCGATGTGCGCGCCGTCGAGCTGGCGGGTGCGCTCGCCGATCCACACGAAGTGCGACGACAGGTCGTACAGCCTCGGCTGGTCACCGGTGGTGTCCAGGCGCAGCAGCGCGCGCTCGTAGTCCAGCAGCAGCGCCTCGTGCGAGGCGAAGATCTCGGTGCCGTGCAGCGACTGGTCTGTGACGCCGCACGCCGACATGAACCGCAGGCCGCGGTCGATCTCGCCGGCCAGCGCCTCGTAGCGCTCGCCCGCGGGCGAGGTGCGCACGAAGTCGCGGTTCCAGTCGTGCACCCGGTGCAGGTCCGCGAGACCCGCTCCGGTGAGCGCCCGCAGCAGGTTCATGGCCGCACCGGCGTTCGCGTAGGCGCGGATCATGCGACCGGGGTCGGGGATGCGGGCCTCGGGCGTCGCGACCAGGGAGTTGATGATGTCGCCGCGGTAGGACGGCAGGCCGAGGGCGTCGATGTTCGACGAGCGCGGCTTGGCGTACTGGCCGGCGATGCGGCCGACCTTGACCACCGGCAGGCTCGCGCCGTAGGTCAGCACCACGGCCATTTGCAGCAGGGTCCGGATGTTCGCGCGGATGTGCGGCTCGGTGTTGTCCGCGAACGTCTCGGCGCAGTCACCGCCCTGCAGAAGAAACGCCTGCCCGTTCGCGACCTGCGCCAGTTGCGTGTGCAGCCGGTCGATCTCGGCGGGCACGGTGATCGGCGGCACGCTCTCGAGCACGGTCCGCACGCGACGCACCTGTTCGGCGTCGGGCCATTCCGGCTGCTGGGCGGCCGGGCGCGACAGGGCGTCGTCCAGGCGCTTGCGCATCTCGGGAGGCAGCGGCGGAAGCTCGGGAAGCGTGTCGATGGGCACGTCCACGGTCCAGTTCACGCTGCTCAGCTTAGTTGTTCCACACTGAGAGACCGGGCCGGGCCTGTCAGCGCTCCCCGGCCGGGAACGTCCGGGCCCGCGGGACCGGCGGAGCAGCTCACCCGTCAACTGTCGACACTGCCCGCCGGGGCGTCGCACTGCATGATGTGGGCCATGGAAGCCACCCGGTTGGATGACAGCACCGCGAACCGGCTGCTGGGCATCGCGATCGACAACATCCAGCGGGACCACCCGGTGCACTGGACGCACGTGATCGACGGCGATCACCGGCTCGTGCCGCAGCGGGAGCTGCACCCCGTGTTCGCCGGGTCGTTCGACTGGCACTCGTGCGTGCACCAGACCTGGCTGGCGGTGCGCCTGCTGCGGCTGCGTCCCGCCCTCGCGGGGGCGGACGCGGCCCGGGACGCGCTGGACAAGCTGATCACGCACGAGAACTGCGTCGTCGAGGCCGGGTTCTTCGCCTCGCCGGCGGGACGGTACTGGGAACGCCCGTACGGGTGGGCGTGGTTGCTGCTGCTCGACGCGGAGCTGCGGACCTCGGGGCTGCCGTGGTCGGTGGCGCCGATCGCGGACGTGCTGCGGAACCGGTGGCTGGAGTGGGTCTCGGCCGCCCGGCTGCCCATCCGCACCGGCACGCACGGCAACACCGCGTTCGCGACCGGCCTGGTCTTCGACGCCGCCCTGGCGACCGGGGACGCCGAGCTCGCGTCGGCGTGCGCGGACGCGGCGCTGCGGTGGCACCGGGACGAGGTCGCCTACGGCGGGTTCGAGCCGGACGCCGCCGACTTCCTCTCCCCCGCGCTGACGACGGCCGACCTGATGCGCCGTGCCCTCGGCACCGCGGACTTCGGCGCCTGGCTCGACGCGTACCTGCCGGACCTCGCCTCGCCGCGGTGGCGCGTGCTGCGCGAGCCGTTCCCGGTCGACGACCCCGGCGACCCGTACGGCTCGCACCTGGCGGGGCTCGCGTTGTCGCGCGCCTGGAACTGGGAGGCGATCGCGGACTCGCTGCCGGCCGGGCACCGGTACACCGAGCTGGCCAGGACGGCTTCGGCCGCGCACCGCGAAGCCGGGTGGACCTACGTCTTCGGCGGCCACGGGTACATGGCCGACCACTGGCTCGGCACGTTCGGCGCCTACCTCGACGTCAAAGCCTGCTGACCTGCGCTTGTCCGTCTTTGTGCAAAAGACGTCCACGGACGTCTTTTGCACAACCAACATCAGCGGACTCCGTCAATCGTGTCGCGTGAATATTCGCGACATTTCTTCAGCATGCAGGGATCACCGGAGCAGCTCGAACCCTTGAGGCGCAAGGGACTTCGATCGCCGGTTCCCCATTTGCGCACTCCGTCGAGGGACGCTCGACCGGGCGACACAAAGCGCAGGCAAATCGGATGCCACTTACTTTGGCGCGGCGCCCGCTCGGTCGACCGGCATCCGATGAAGAGGGAGTCCGCCCGTGTTCAGAGGTATCGGCCGGTTCGTCACGGGACACGCACGCGCCGTCCTGGTGGCCGGCGCGCTGGTGGTCATCGGTGCCGGAGCGCTCGGGTGCACGGCCTCCGGCACCCTGACGACGTCCGGTTTCGGTGATCCGGGCTCGGAGTCCTGGCAGGCGCAGGCGCTGATCGAGGAGCGGTTCGGCGGTCACGTCAACGCCCTGGTGCTGATCTCCGCTCGCGGCGGCGCGGTCGACGACGCGGCGGTCAGGCAGGCGGGCGCCGAGCTGACCGCGCGCCTGGCGGCCGACCCGGCGCTGTCCCAGGTGACCTCGTACTTCGTCACCGGGGCGCCGCAGCTGCGCTCGGGCGACGGCCGGCACGCCCTCGCCCTCGGCCAGTTCTCCGGTGACTCCGGGAGCAACGCGGACACCGTCGAGCGGCTGCGGGAGCGGCACGCCGGCGACCGGGGCCCGATCACCGTCCACATCGGCGGCAGGGCGGCGGCCGAGCTGGACGCCGACCGGCAGCTCGCCGCCGACCTGCTGCTGGCCGAGCTGATCGCCGTTCCGGTGATCCTGCTCCTGCTGGTGCTCGCCTTCCGCACGCTCGTGGCCGCGATCCTGCCCCTGGTCATGGGTGGCATCGCGATCGTGTGCACCGTCGCGGGGCTGTCGGTCATCGGGTCGCTGACCGACGTGTCGATCTACTCGATCAACATGGCGATCGGCCTGGGCCTGGGACTGGCCGTCGACTACGCGCTGCTGACGATCAGCCGGTTCCGCGAGGAGCTGGCCGCCGGCCTCGACACCTCCGCCGCGGTGGCGCGGACCGTGCAGACGGCCGGCCGGACGATCGTGTTCAGCGCCGTCACGGTCGCCGCCGCGCTCGCCGTGCTGCTGTTGTTCCCGATGTACTTCCTGCGCTCGTTCGCCTACGCCGGGATCGGGGTGGTCGCCGCCTCGACGGTCAGCGCCGTGCTCGTGCTGCCGGCGGCGCTGGCCGCGCTCGGGCCGAAGGTCGACGCCGGACGCCTGCCGTGGGCGCACCGGCGCCCTCCGTCCTCCAGTTCGGCGTGCTCCGGTTCGGCGTTTTGGGCAAGGCTGGCCGACGCCGCCACGCGCCGGCCGGTGCTCACCGGGGTGCCGGTGATCGTCCTGCTGCTGCTGGCCGCAGTGCCGCTGCTGCACGCGGAGCTCGGCATGCCCGACGACCGGGTGCTCCCGGCTTCGGCGCACAGCCGGGTGGTGGGCGACGCGCTGCGCGACCACTTCCGCAACGAGGACGACAGGGCGGTCCAGGTCGTCCTCCAGGGCACCGCCGAGCCGGCCGCGGTCGCGGGCCACGCGCGCCGGATCTCCGAGCTCCCCGGTGTGCTGCGGGTGACGTCCAGCGCGGGGACGTTCGCCCGCGGTCACGCCAGCGGACCGGCCCCCGCCGGCCCCGCGCTCGCCCGCGGCGACAGCCAGCGCCTCCTCGTGGCGGCCGGCCCGGGCTCCGCGCGGGCGCGCGAGCTGATCAGCGCGATCCGCGCGCTGCCGCGACCGGCCGGCACCTCGGTCGTGGTCGGCGGCGAGGCGGCACTGCTGGCCGACAGCCAGGACGCGATCGGGGACCGGCTGCCGCTGGCGATCACGTTGGTCGCGCTCACCACGTTCACCCTGTTGTTCCTGTTCACCGGAAGCCTGCTGCAGCCGGTGCGGGCGCTGGCGTTCAACGTGCTCGGCCTGTCGGCCACGCTCGGGGTGCTGGTGCTGATCTTCCAGGAGGGGTGGCTGTCGCCGGTGCTCGGCTTCACCCCGTTGCCGCTCAACACCTGCATGCTGGTGCTGATGTTCAGCATCATCCTCGGCCTGTCCATCGACTACGAGCTGTTCGTGGTGAGCCGGATCAAGGAGGCCCACGACCAAGGCGCCGACCACCACCGCGCGGTGGTCCTCGGGATGTCCCGCTCCGGGCGGCTCGTGTCCACCGCCGCGGCGCTGAATCGCGGTCAGCCTCTGCGCTTTCGCCGGTAGCGGCGTGAGCTTCGTCCAGATGTTCGGCATCGGAGCGGGACTGGCCGTGCTGCTGGACGCCACGCTCATCCGCGGTGTGCTGATGCCGGTCGGCATGCGGATGCTCGGACGCCACGCGTGGTGGGCTCCCACGCCGATGCGCCGGCTGCACCGGCGCGTCGGACTTCGCGAGACACCGGACACCCCCGCCCACGAGACGCAACCACGTCGTCCCCTGCCCGAGAACCCGCAGAAGGCGACGCCCGCGCTCCGGCCCCTGTGAACCCCTTCGCGACCGCGGTGGGAAGCCCGCCCGCACACGCGGAAGGCCGGGCGTCCGCGGGGACGCCCGGCCTTGCGGGGTGCGGTGCCGGTCGATCAGGCCCCGAAGAAGACCTCGGCCTCTTCGTAGCGCTCGGTCGGAACCGTCTTGAGCTCCGCCGTCGCCTCCGACAGCTTCACGCGCACGATGTCGGTGCCGCGCAGCGCGACCATCGTGCCGAAGTCGCCCGCCGCGACGGCGTCGACGGCGTGCAGGCCGAAGCGGGTGGCGAGAACGCGGTCGTAGGCGGTCGGCGTGCCGCCGCGCTGGATGTGGCCGAGGATGGCCGCGCGGGACTCCTTGCCGGTGCGGTCCGCGATCTCCTCGGCGAGCCACTGGCCGACGCCGCCGAGGCGGACGTGACCGAAGGCGTCGCGCTCACCGGAGTGCAGCACCTCGGCGCCGCCCTCGGGCATCGCGCCCTCGGCGACGACGATGATCGGCGCGAACTCGCTCTCGAACCGGCGCTCCACGTGCTCGACGACCTTGTCGACGTTGAACGGGCGCTCGGGCACGAGGATGACGTTCGCGCCACCGGCGAGACCGGAGTGCAGGGCGATCCAGCCCGCGTGCCGGCCCATGACCTCGACGACGAGGGCGCGGTGGTGCGACTCCGCCGTGGTGCGCAGGCGGTCGATGGCCTCGGTCGCGATGTGCACGGCCGTGTCGAAGCCGAACGTGTAGTCCGTGGCGCCGAGGTCGTTGTCGATCGTCTTCGGCACACCCACGACGCCGATGCCGTCGTCGGTCAGGCGCTTGGCGACACCGAGGGTGTCCTCGCCGCCGATCGCGACGATGGCGTCGATGTTGTTCGCCGCGATGGTCTCGCGGATGCGGTCGACGCCGCCCTCGACCTTGTAGGGGTTCGTGCGCGACGAGCCGAGGATGGTGCCACCACGGGTGAGGATCTCCTCGACGTCCGTGAGGTCGATCGGCTTGGTCAGGTTCTCGATCGGACCCTGCCAGCCGTTGCGGAACCCGACGATCTCCCAGCCGTGTGCCTTGATGCCCTTGCGGACCACGGCCCGGATCACGGCGTTCAGACCGGGGCAGTCACCACCGCCAGTGAGCACACCGATGCGCATCTGCTTGCCCAATCTCTCGTGTTCTGTGTCACTCAGACTTTCACGAGCTGTATCGGTGCAGCAACGCGGGTCCCACTCACCGGACGGGAAACCCGATTTTGCGCCGGTGTTCCTCGATCACATTCCACCGCGCGAGGTTGTGGCGCGCGTCGGCGAGGGCGTCGTGCGCGTCGGCGGGAGGCGCGGGCAGCTTGGGGCGGCCGACGTCGTCCCAGCGCTGCCGCAGGTCGCGGGTGAACCGGGGCAGGGCACGCGGCAACGCGGGCATCGCACCCCACAGCTGTGCCAGCGCCACGTGGTCGTAGGCGGCGAACCACGCCCACAGCTCGACCTCGTCGCGCGCGGCGTTGCGGGCGCCGAGGAAGTCCAGCAGGTCCTCGCGGATGCGCTCGCGGCTGCGCCACGCCCTGTCCGCGGGCGAGGGGAGCTGGTTGAGCACGTTCTGCCGCACCCACGGACCCGCGCGCTCGGGGTCGAACTCGGTGGACACGGCGTAGAACTCGCGGCCTTCCTCGTCGACCACCCCGATCGACACGAGGTCGATCGTCACCCCGTCCTCGATGAACTCACAGTCGTAGAAGAACCGCACCGCGACACCCTAGGGGTCCGGTCAGCCCGCCTTCGTCTCGGGCACCCGGTCGGGCTTGCCGCCCCGCTGCTGACCGCCGGCCGGCTGCTCCTTGGCCTTGGCCGCGTAGACGTCGACGTACTCCTGGCCGGAGAGCTCCATCAACGCGTACATGATCTCGTCGGTGATCGACCGCAGCACGAACCGGTCGCCGGACAGGCCCTCGTAGCGGGAGAAGTCGAGCGGCTTGCCGATCTTGATCCGGATCGGGTGCGGCTTCCACATCCTCGATCCGATGGGGTTGGCCTTGTCGGTGCCGAACATCGCGACGGGGATGACCGGCACACCGGACTCCAGCGCGATCCACGCGACACCGACCTTGCCCTTGTAGAGGCGGCCGTCGGGCGAGCGGGTGCCCTCGGGGTAGATGCCGAGCAGCTTGCCCTCGCGCACGATCCGCACGCCGGTGTCGAGCGCGCCCTGCGCGGCGGACGCGCTGGACCGGTCGATCGGCACCTGGCCGACGCCGGAGAAGAACCACTTCTGCAGCTTGCCCTTGACCCCCGTGCCGGTGAAGTACTCGATCTTGGCGGGGAACGTCACGCGCCGCGACAGCATCAGCGGCAGGAAGAAGGAGTCGGACACGGCGAGGTGGTTGCTCGCCAGGATCGCTCCGCCGTCCTCCGGGATGTTCTCGGCACCCTCGATGATCTTGGGCTGGAAGAACAACCGCAGGATCGGTCCCAGGAGGACGTGCTTCATCAACCAGTACAGCACTTTGGGGAGCGCCTCCCTAGACACCGCGAACCTTGATCCCGCCAGCCAGCCTACGGAGCCGACGGCACCTCACACAACGAGTCGGGGCCGGGGGCGTCACGCCCCGCGCCCCGCGTACCGCCGACCTGGCCGCCGTCACCCGCTACACGTCCCGACCGTGCAACGATGTGGGGTCAAGAGGGTGCGGCTCGTGGAGAGGCTCTGGATGAACGCCCGGCGCGACTCGACCGACGGCCCCGAGAACGTCGACGAGCTCTTTGCCGAGATCGTCGCGGGTCTCGAACGGGACGGCGTCGGCAAGGACTGGCTCGACCTCGACGAGGCGAGCCCCGTGGCCGTCCGCGACGAACGCGAAGCGCCCGACGACACGGCCGACGACCTCCCGCCGGAACCCGAGGACGAGCCAGAACGCCGAGATCGGGACGACGAGGACCACTACGTGCCGCCGGAGCCGCCGCCGTTCCCGGCGCTGCGCGCCTCCACGTTCGCGGCGCTCGGCCTGTTCGTGCTGGGCATCCTGCTGCTGGTCGTGCCCGGCCTCTTCGGGCTGCAGCCGAGCATCGGCACCCCGCTGTCCCTGGTGGCGCTCTGCGCGGGCGTCGGCTGGCTGATCCTGCGGATGCGCAACACCCCGCCGCCGGACTCCGGCTGGGACGACGGCGCGCAGGTGTGACACGTCGCGTCCCGACGGGTAACGGCGTGATAACGGCCACTCAAACCTTCAGATAACGATTCGGTCGTGCCTACGGTGTCGGCATGGACCAGATGCAGCACCTGATGATGGCCCGTGCCATGGCGACCCTGAGCAAGAAGGACGCGGAGCGCGCCAAGCGCCGCCGCCCGCGCATCCTGCGCCTGTTCGGCCGCTAACGCTTCGGGGGCTGAGTTGTTCGCTCGCCGCGAACAACTCAGCCCCGCTTCCCGCGACCGTTCACTTCTTCTTCCGCAGCGCGCTCGGCTTGTGCACGGCGTCCTTGCCGCTCTTCGCACTCCGCACCCGGTACTGCGGTTCCTCCTCCGAGGCGCTCACCTTGCGCCCGGCAGCCTGCTTCTCCTCGGTGATCTCCTCCTTCACCTCACCGTGCGTCGTGCTGCCGTGGCTCGACCACTCGACCTCGTCACCCGGTTCGTAGGGATGCTTCGTCATGACCGCGGGGTACCCCGTCCGGACCAGCCAACGCCGCCAGGAGGAGGACGGGGTGCGCGACGAGGAGCAGGAGAAGACCCGCCAGGACTTCGGCGCCGCGGTCAACATGACCGCGGCGGAGCTGGAGCGCTGGCTCGGCTCCGACGAGTCGGAGGAGGTCGGCGACAAGAAGTCCGGCGAGTCGACCGGGCACGCGTCCGGCCGGCGCATCGTGGAGCTGCTCAGGACCAAACGCGACGACCTCACCGACAGCGATTACGAGCACATGCGCAAGGTCGTCGGCTACGTCCACCGCCACCTCGCCCAGCGGCCGGGCGGCGACGTCGAGGACAGCCGCTGGCGCTACTCCCTGATGAACTGGGGCCACGACCCCCTCGGGAAGTAGGTCAGGACCGGCGCGAGTGGTTCTCGGCCATCGACGTCGTCATCTCGCGGGCCAGCGTCGCCGCGCCCACGATGCCGGCGTCGTCGCCGAGCTGGGCGGTGCGGATCCGCGCCAGCGGCCGGTGGCCCGCGCCGGTGACGACGGCGGCGTAGCGCTCGCGGGCGTCGTCGAGGAACAGCGGCGCCGACTCCGACACCCCGCCCCCGATGACGATCACCTCGGGGTCGTAGACGTCGGCGACCAGCGCCAGGCCCTCGCCGAGCCAGCGGGCCAGCTCCGCCATCGCGCGCTTGGCCAGCGGGTCGCCGTCCCTGGCGGCACCCGCCACCCGGCGTCCGGTCACCGCGCGGGAGTCGCCGGCGGCCTCACGGGCCAGCACGGTCGACACACCGGGGTGCTTGGCCAGCAGTTCCACGGCCGTGGCACTCAGGGCCGTGCCGCTGCAGTAGCGCTCCCAGCAGCCGTTCTTGCCGCACGGGCAGGGGCGTCCATCGGGCACGACGCGCAGATGGCCCAGTTCGGGAGCGACACCGTAGGCACCGCGGAAGACCTCGCCGTTGAGCAGCAAGGCCGCGCCGATGCCCGTGCCGATGGCGACCAGTACGGCCGTGCGGGCACCACGTGCCGCGCCGAAGCGCTGTTCGGCCAGGGCGGCGGCGTTCGCGTCGTGTTCGAGCACGACCGGCATGCCCAGGCGGTCGCTCATGCGATCGGCCACGTCGGCCTGCCGCCATGCCAGGTGGGGCGCGAAACGGACCGTGCGGCGGTCGGAGGCGATGAACCCCGCCACGGCGAGACCGACGGCGTTCACCGCGTGCCGGTCCGCCACCTCCTCCACCGCGGCCACGATCGCGTCTTCGAGGGCGCGTTCGCCCGCGGGCGTCGGCGCCCGTGACGTGTCCAGCACGGAACCGCGCGCGTCCACGACACCAGCGCGCACGCTGGTGCCACCGATGTCCACTCCGACCGTGAGCACTAGTCGCTCTTCCTGACGACCTTGATGTGCTGCACCCGCTGCCCGGTGTCCGCCGGCGCGTCGGCACCGGGTGGTGCGGGCGACGGCCCGCCGCCGGGCTCGCGCAGTGCCGCGCGCAGCACCGCGATCAGCCCCGCCGCGTGCTCGGCGGCCTTCGCGGCCAGCTCGGAGCGGTCACCCCGCAGCAGCGCCGCGCCGTTGCACAGCGGGCACCAGCCGCAGGTCTCGGGTGCGTGCGAGCCGTCGCCCGCCTCCGCGACACGGTGCAGCCACGGCTGCACGCGCTCGGCGGCGGTCTCGACGAGCAGCCGCAGCTCCTCGGCGAGCTTGCCGGTGTTGTCCTGGGTCATCCGCAGCTCCTGATCAGCGCCACAACGACGGGTCCGGCCGGAACCCCACCGTCACGCCGCCCGAGTCCATCTCCGCGCCGGTCACGACGCAGCGCCTCAGCAACGACGGCAGCGCCACGAGCCGGCGCCGGCCGTCGACGGTCAGCGCGAGGTCGTCGCCAACCCGCGCGAGGTCCGGTTCCGCGTCGTCCGCCAGCGGCAACGCGATCCGCAGCGAGTACCGGGCGTCGAGGCCACGGCCGTTGCCCGACACCTCCAGCAACGACCCCGCCGGCGCGGCACCGGGCAACGGGTCGTCGTCGCCGTAGAGCTGGGCGGCGACCTCCAGCAGCGCCGGCACCCCGACGGGCTCGGACGCGCGGTGGTCGACCGTGCGGACCTCCCCGATGCCGGTCAGCTCGGCCAGCACCGCGTCCTGCTCCCGGCGGCGCGTGCGCAACCAGGTCGCGGCGGCGCCGCGCGCGGACCCCGGCGAGGGCACCAGCCGGTTCGCGATCACGCTGTCGACCCGGATCCCCTGCAGCGCCAGCGCGGTCAGCGTCCGGCGGGTCTCGGCGGCGACCACGCGCTCGGGCGTGAGCACAAGTCGCACCGAGCACCCCGAGGGGTCGGCGAGCATCGTGCGCAGCGCGTCCAGCCGCTCGGCGAGCCTGCTCAGCGCGTCCGCCGTCGCGTCCCACCTCTCCACGGTCCCGGTGCCCGCGACACCGGCCAGCAGACCGCGCACCACGCGCCGGTGCGTCGGGAAGAGCCGTTCCAGGTAGCCCGCGAACGCCTCGGGCAGCGACAGGAACCGCAGCGTCTCGGCCGTCGGCCCGCAGTCGACGACCACGGCCTCCCACGGCCCGGACACCGCGAGCCGCCGCACCTCCGCGAGCGCGAGGAGCTCCTCGACACCCGGCAGCACGGTCAGCTCCTCGGCGTCGAGCTCGTCGACGCCCGCGCCCGCGAGGACCGTCCGCAGGTGCCCGCGCAGCTCGCCCCAGGCCTCGTCGACGAGCCCGCGGGGGTCGATCTGGCAGGCGAACAGCCCGCCGACGGCCGTCCCCGGGGTGTCCACTTCGGACGGTGAGGCGCCCAGTCGCACGTCGAGGGCGTCACCGAGCGAGTGAGCGGGATCGGTGGAGACCACGAGCGCCTTGCGGCCGTGCGCCGCCAGCGAGGCCGCCGTCGCGGCGGCCAGCGTCGTCTTGCCGACCCCGCCCTTGCCGGTGAAGAGCAGGACCCGGCTCAAGCCGCCTTCTCCGCGCGCTTCTTGAGCTCCTTGAGCGCGGTGTCGAGGATCAGCTTCTCGGCCTTGCGGCGGAACAGGCCGATCATCGGGATCACCAGCTGCACCGACAGCGTGTAGGTGACCTTGGTGCCGGCGCCGGCCGGCTCCAGCACGTAGCTGCCGTGCTGGGACTTCTGCATGGTGCCCTTGACGAGGTCCCACCGCACCGACAGGCCGTCGGCCGCCCAGTCGTACCTCAGGACGTACTCGTCCTTGACGGGCCCCTGGTCGATCGCGAACCGGACCTGCTCCGCGCGGCCGTCGTCACCGGTGCCGAGCACCTCGACCTCTTTCATCCCGTTCGCCCAGTCCGGGTACGACGGGAAGTCCGCGATGATCGCCATGATCTTCTCTGGCGGCGCGTCGATGACGATGGACTGAGTGGACTCGTCGGCCATGTGTGAGGAGGTTACTCGCGTCTTTACCAGTTGAGGACGTGAGGCTTGCCGCTGCGCTGGAAGTGCCCGACGTTGATGCACTCGGTGTAACCGATGCGCACGCGCCTGGCGAGCGGCTGGTGCACGTGCCCGAACACCGACCAGCGCGGGCTTTCGCCCACGATCTTGTCCAGCGCGGCCCGCGAGCCCCACTCCGGGCGGCGGGCGACGACGTCGTACGTCAGCTCCGGAACCAGCGGCGGGATGTGCGTGCACAACACGTCGACCGCGCCCATGCCCTCCAGCGCGGAGGCCATGTCCTGCTCCGTGCGCAGGTACGGGTGCCAGGGCGCGTTGGGGTTGCGGACGTGCCCCGGCAGCATCAGCCCGCCGCCCGCGAACCCGAACTTGAGCCCGCCGATCTCGACGGCCTCCCCGTCGAGCACGTGCACGCCGTCGCGGGCGAACCGCGGCCACAGCTGCGGACTGTCCACATTGCCCGGTGTCGCGTACGTCGGCGCGGACATCGCGCCGAACAGCGCGTGGTACTGCTCCAGCACGGCTTCTTCCACCACGGACCGCGCGTTCGCGAGGCCGTCCCACAGCGACCGGATGTAGCTCGCCGTGTCGGCGCGCCTCGTGCCGCGCCGCAGCTCGGCGAAGACCCCCACCTTCTCCGGCCCGAAGACGCGCCCGAGGATTCCCCTGGAGTGGTCGTGGTAGTCGACGAAGTCGATGAGGTCGCCGAGCACGACGAGCGCGTCCGCGCCGTCACCGGCGCGGGCGAGCGCCTCCGCGTTGCCGTGCACATCCGAGACCACGTGAACCCGCACGGTTCCAACTTAGTTGAAAGAACAGGGGGTGGTGTCCGCGCCACGCGTCGAGCAGGATCACCCCTGTGGCGGGCAGCCGGGAGGGCGGCCGTCCTCCAGCGCCAGCTTGAGTCCGAGCGCGACGGACTTCGCGTCGAGCTGGCGGCGCTGCACCTCGCGGCGGGCGGCGCGCGGCGCGAACGAGCCGGTGGGCGGGTCGGCGCGCAGGAAGTAGTGCAGCAGGGTGCCGTCGAGGACCGGTTCGAGCCAGACCTCCATGGTGCCCACCAGGGCGCCGCCCACGGTCCAGCGCAGTCCCTCGTCACCGCGGTCCGCGTAGACGTCCAGCTCCAGGTCCGGCCAGAACGCCCGCCACGACGAGGGCGCGGCGAAGGCGGCGGCGACCACGCCGGGTGGCACCGCCAGGAAGGTCTCGTCGACGACGTCCACACTGGCCATGGGGTCAAAAGGTAACGGAAGGGCGTACCAGCCTTTGTATCGCCGGAATCACACGCTAAGTTTCCCCGTCAGTAACAAATCACCGTACGGAGGTTGACGTGCGCGAGTTCAGCGTCCCCGCCACGGCCGCAGTGGCTCCGGAGGAGAACCTCACCGACATGGTGTGGGCCAACGCGGAACGCTTCGGCAACGCCGTCAGCTTCCGCCGGCAGGTCGACGGCACCTGGGTCGACATCACGGCGCGCGACTTCGCCGCGCAGGTCATGGCGGTCGCCAAGGGCATGATCGCGGCCGGTCTGGAACTGGGCGACCGGGTCGGCCTGGTCTCCAAGACCCGCTACGAGTGGTCGCTGCTCGACTTCGCCATCTGGGCGGCGGGCGGTGTCGTCGTGCCGATCTACGAGACGTCGTCGGCGGACCAGATCGAGTGGATCCTGTCCGACTCCGGCGCGAAGGCGGTCTTCGTCGAGGCGTCGTCGCACCGCGCGCTGGTCGACGAGGTGGTCGGCAAGCTGCCGGAGCTGCGCCACGTGTGGCAGGTCGAGGGCGGTGCCGCCGCCGTCGACGAGCTGACGGCGCTGGGCGCCGAGATCACCGACGAACAGGTGCACGAGCGCCGGGCGCAGGCCAAGGCCGCCCACACGGCCACGCTGGTCTACACCTCCGGGACCACCGGCCGCCCCAAGGGCTGCACGCTGACGCACCGCAACCTGCTCGCCGAGGTGCGGTCGGCGCTGTCGCGGTTCCCCGAGATCCTCACGGCCGGCAACTCGCTGCTGCTGTTCCTGCCGCTCGCCCACATCCTGGCCCGCGCCCTGGCGCTGGCGTGCGTGTACTCGCGGGTGACGCTGGGCCACACGGCCGACGTGAAGAACCTCGTCGAGGACCTCGGCCAGTTCCGCCCGACGTTCGTCGTCGCGGTGCCGCGCGTGTTCGAGAAGGTCTACAACGGCGCCAAGCAGAAGGCCCACGCCGGCGGCAAGGGCAAGATCTTCGACGCCGCCGAGGCGACGGCGGTGGCCTACAGCACCGCGCTCGACGACGGCGGCCCCGGCTTCGGGCTGCGGCTCAAGCACGCCGTGTTCGACAAGCTGGTGTTCGCGAAGCTGCGCGCCGCCCTCGGCGGCCGCGCGATGGCGGCCGTGTCGGGTGGCGCGCCGCTGGGTGACCGCCTGTCGCACTTCTTCCGCGGCGCGGGCATCCCCGTCTACGAGGGCTACGGCCTGACGGAGACGTCGGCGGCGGCGTGCGTGACGTTCAAGGGCCAGGAGAAGGTCGGCACGGTCGGCCTGCCGGTGCCGGGCACGTCGGTCCGGATCGCCGAGGACGGCGAGATCCTCATCAAGGGCGACATCGTCTTCACCGGCTACTGGAACAACGAGGCCGCCACCAAGGAGGCCCTCGAGGACGGCTGGTTCCACACCGGCGACATCGGCGAGCTCGACGACGACGGCTTCCTGAAGATCACGGGCCGGAAGAAGGAGATCATCGTCACCGCCGGTGGCAAGAACGTCTCCCCCGCGCAGCTCGAGGACCGCATCCGGGCGCACCCGCTGATCTCGCAGTGCATGGTCGTCGGCGACAAGCAGCCGTTCATCGGCGCGCTGATCACGATCGACCCGGAGTTCTTCCCGTCGTGGAAGGAGTCGCACGGCAAGCCGGCCTCCGCCGAGGTCCCCGACCTCATCGAGGACGCCGACCTGCTGGCCGAGATCCAGGCGGTGGTGGACGAGGCGAACAAGACGGTGTCGAAGGCGGAGGCGATCCGCAGGTTCCGCGTCCTGCCGGTCGACTTCACCGAGGCCGGTGGCGAGATGACGCCGTCGCTGAAGCTCAAGCGCTCGGTCGTGGCGACGACCTACGCGTCGGACATCGACGCGATCTACGCGAAGTAGCGGGTGGATGCGCGAAAGGCCCAGGGGCTCCTTGGAGCCCCTGGGCCTTTCGACCCCCAGCGATCGTGATCCGCGGAACTCCGCGGAACCCGAGAAGTGTGTTGCCCCGGCCCCCCGACCGGGACGAGGAGAAGATTGCCGTACGTCGCTGACGTATCGCTGACGCGCCGATGTCACCGCGCGACAGCGCGCTAATAGGCTGTCGGGCAGACGGCGATCATCGGGTGCGCGCGAGGGGACGGCAATGGTTTCGGGTCCGCAGTTCCGGCTGCTCGGCCCGATGGAGGTGCGGGTGGGCGGGTCCGCGGTGGTGCTGCGCGCGGGCAAGCACCGGGCCTTGCTGGCGGCGTTGCTGCTGCGGCCGAACCGCGTCGTGTCCGTGACGGAACTCGTCGAGCACGTGTGGGGTGACACGCCACCCGCCCGCGGGCGGGGCACGTTGCAGACGTACATGATGCGGCTGCGGGCGGCGCTGGGCGACCCGTCGCTGATCGAGACCGCCGCCGACGGCTACCGGGTGCGCGTCGACCCGTTGGCCGTGGACGTGCACCGGTTCGCCGACGCGGCCGCCAGGGGACGTGCGGCAGCGGCCTCGGGCGACCTGACCGCGGCGCGGCAGGCGTTCGCCGAGGCGCTGGAGCTCTGGCGCGGCCCGGTGCTGTCGGACGTGCCGTCGGAGACGCTGCACTCCGAGCACGCGCCCCGGCTGACCGAGCTGCTGATGACCGTGCACGAGCAGCGCGTCGACGTGGAGCTCGCGCTGGGCCACCACGCCGACCTGGTGCCGGAGCTGTTCGCGCTGACGCGGGACCACCCGTTGCGCGAGCGGTTCTGGGGCCAGCTGATGGTCGCGCTGTACCGCGGCAGCCGACAGGCGGAGGCGCTGGAGGCGTTCCGGCAGCTCGACCGGACGCTGGACGAGCAGCTCGGCATCGACCCGTCGCCCGAGCTGCGGGCCCTGCACCAGGCGATCCTGGTGGGCTCGCCGGAGCTGGCGGCGCCGGTGGCCGACCGGCGGCAGGACCGCGCGCCGGCGTCGCCGATGCGGCTGCCGGACGACATCGCGGACTTCACCGGGCGCACCCGGCACGTCGAACGGATCTCCGGGCTGATCACGGGCGGCTCCGTGCCGATCGTGACGCTCGCGGGGCCGCCGGGCGTGGGCAAGACGACCCTGGCCGTGCACGTGGCGCACCTGCTGCGGGACCGGTTCCCGGACGGACAGCTCTACGTCGACCTGCGCGGCTACGCGCTGGGACCGCCCGCGGACGGCCTCGACGTGCTGTCGCGGTTCCTGCGGGCGCTCGGCGTGCCGCCGGACGAGATCCCGCCGGACGCGGACGAGCAGAGCACGATGCTGCGGTCGTTGCTGTCGGGCCGGCGGGTGCTGCTGGTGCTGGACAACGCCTCCGCGCCCGACCAGGTGCGGCCGTTGCTGCCGGGGACGGCGTCGTGCCGGGTGATCGTGACGTCGAGGGACGACCTGCGCGGGCTGATCGCGATGAACGGCGCGCGGACCGTGCCGGTGGACGTGTTCAGCCCGGCGGAGTCGGTGGCACTGCTGTCCGCGCTGCTCGGAGAGGGCGACCACGCGGAGCTGGCCCAGCGGTGCGGGCACCTCCCGCTCGCGTTGCGGGTGGCGGCGGCGTACCTGGCCGGGCGCGACGACGTGACGATCTCCGGGTCACCGATCGAGCTCGCCTACGCCGCGCTGCCGCCGGCGCCGCAGCGGTTGTTCCGGCTGCTGTCGCTCGTGCCGGGCCCGGACTTCACCCCGGAGGCCGCCTCGGCGCTCGCCGACGTGGACGCCGAGGGCCTGCTGACGGTGCTGGCCATCGCGAACCTGGTGGTCCCCGCCTCGGCGCCGGGCCGCTACCGGTTCCACGACGAGCTGGTGCGCTACGCCGCCGCGGCGCGCGAGGAGTCCGACAGCCCCGCCGAGCAACAGGCGGCGTGGACGGCGTTGCTGAACCACTACGCGCGCGGCGTGGAGCGGTGCGCGGAGCTGCTCTACCCCGGCATCGTGCGGCTGCCGTCGCCGGCGACCGGCCCGGTGCCGCGGATCGCGAGCTCGGCGGAGGCCCTCGCGTGGCTCGACGCCGAACGCCCGAACCTGACGGCCGCGATCCGGCACGCGGCCCTGCACGGCCCCGCGGAGATGGCCTGGCAGCTCGCCGACGCGCTGCGCGGCTACCTGTGGATCGGCCAGCACGTCGGCGAGTGGCTCGCCACGGCCCGCCACGGGCTGCGGGCCGCGCAGGCGTCCGCGCACCGCCCGGCCGAGGCGGCGATGCACACCAACCTCGGCAGCCTCTACCTGCGGCTCGGCGACTACGGGCGGTCGGTCGAGCACCACAACCGGGCCATCGAGCTGTACCGGGAGCTGGGCGACGGGGACGCCGAGGCGAGCGTGCTGAACAACCTCAGCCTCGTGCACCGCCGGTCGGGAGAGCTGGGCGCCGCGAAGGAGGCCCTGGTGCGCTGCCTGGAGATGCTGCGCTCACCGGACAGCATCAGCACCGGCCTGTACAACCTCGGCCAGCTCGCGGTGGAGCTCGGCGAGATCGACGGCGCCGTCGAACACTTCTCCCAGGCGCTGTTCCTGGCGCCGAACGCCGACAGCCACACCTACCTCGGCATGGCGCTGCGGTTGCAGGGCCGCCTCGACGAGGCGCGCGTCCACCTCGACCGCGCGCTGGAGATCGGCAACGTGCCCGCGGGCGAGGCTGAGGCCCTGGAGAACCTGGCCGCGCTGGAGCTCGCCTCCGGTGACGCCGAGAGCGCCCTGTCGCCGGCGTCGCGCGCCCTGGCGCTGGTCGCCGACGGCGGTGACCAGCAGGTGGCGACGTCGGTGCGGATCACGCTCGGCGAGGTCCGGCGGGCGCTGGCCGACCTCGATGCCGCCGCCGCGCTGTTCGAGCAGGCGCTGGTGACGGCGCGGCGGATCGGCTACGCCTCGGGCGAGGTCCGGGCGCTGATCGGCCTGGCCCTGGTGTGGCGGGACCTCTCCCGCGACGCCGACGCCCGGGCCGCCGCCGGTCAGGCCGTGCGGCGCAGCGCCGAGCTGGGGCTGCGCGCGCTGGAGAGCCGGGCGCGCGAGCTCGGCTGATCCGCGGGAGGTCTCAGCCGATCAGGTTCTCGAGGCGGTGCGCCTGTTCGGAACGACTGCGGGATCAACCCACCACTCAGTACTGGGGCACTGCGATAGAGGCTGGTAGCACCGAAAGCACTCGAACCTTCGGGTGAAGTGCCCCGAGTTGCGCAACAGAGAGCCCTCGACCGGAGTCATGGTCGGACGACGAGATTCGTTCGAGGATGCGAGGGATCAGGTGGAAGCTGCCGCAACTACTACCATCGGCCTGCTCGGCGGATTCCTTCTGTCAGCCTTGCTGTGGTACTACACCAATCATCGCATCATCCCCAAAGTCATCTTCACGCCGCTCATCAGCAAGAGGTACATGACTGACGGGACCGCGTGCTACGAGGTCTTCATGTGCAACGCCTCGAAGAGAAGAGGCGCAGTCGACCTCTCCATCACCTGCACGCTGACTACTTACGGATTAAAAAATTTTCAGTATTCTCCAGGGACGTCGAACGTCATCCTCCCCATACCCGTCAACAACCCTCACATCACCCGCTTGAACCCTTCCGATGGCCGCCGAGTGATCCGGCTCGATGTCGATCGAGCGATCAGAGAGGCTTCCCCGAACCATCGGAACGCCTTCCGGATGCCGGCCATCGCAACTTGCGGACAAGACACTCTCGAGCACTTGTTGATGCCAGGAAACCCGTCATACATCGAGATTGACGTTCTCGCCTACGACGAGTGGAGCGGCGCCAGGAAGCACTTCCGTTCACCTCGCTACTCGCTGAACGAGATCGCGCACGTGCGCTTCGAGCACATGCGGCCAGTGCCGCTCCCGCCGCCCGGGAAAAAAGCGGAACATCGGAAGCGCTCACAAACAGCGTCGAATGAAGGAAGAGTAACTCCTTGACGCCGTCTTCAGATCTAGAACCATCTTCGCTCTGACATGAATCTCACGTGCGCTCACACATCTGCACGAGACCTCGCAATTCAGCCGATCAGGTTCTCGAGGCGGTGCGCGAGCTGGTCCCACCGCCAGTTCTCGCTCACCCACTCGCGGCCGGCGCGTCCTGCCTTCGCGGCCAGCCCGGGGTCGGCGAGCAGGGCGGCGACCTTCTCGGCGACGTCGGCGACGTCGCGGCCGTCGACGACGTTGCCGGTGACGCCGTCCAGCACGGTCTCCGGCGCGCCGCCGGAGAGCCCGGCCACGACGGGCAGCCCGGTCGCCGACGCCTCCAGGTAGACGATGCCGAGCCCTTCGACGTCCAGCCCGCGGCCGCGGGTGCGGCACGGCATCGCGAAGACGTCGCCGGCGTTGTAGTGCGCGGGCAGCTCCTCCCACGGCACCGAGCCGGTCAGCACGACGTCGCGGTCGCCGGCGGCCAGCTTCTCGAGCGCGCTCCGGTACGGCCCGCCGCCGACGATCAGCAGGGCGGCGTCCGGCACCGAGCGCCGGATCAGCGGCAGCGCCCGGATCAGCACGTCCTGCCCCTTGCGCGGCACCAGGCGCGACACGCACACGACCACCGGCCGGTCGCCCAGCCCGTAGCGGCGGCGGATCTCGGCGCGCGCGGCGGGATCCGGGCGGTACTGGCTCGTGTCCACACCGGACGGGAGGTGCTCCAGCGCCGCCATCGCGCCGAACGCGGCGGCGAACCGGGAGCGGGTGTACTTGCTGACGTACGTCACGACGTCCACACCGGACCCGATGGCGCGCAACGCCTGCCGTGCCACCGGAAGCATCGACCAGCCGACCTCGTGCCCGTGCGTGCAGGCCACCGCGCGGTCCAGGCCGAGCGACGGGGCCAGCAGCGCGAGCGGCGCCGCCGCGCCGAACCACGCGGCCTCGCACGACTCGGCGCGCGCGATGGCGCGGGCGCGGGCGAGGACGTCCGGCGTCGGCAGCATCAGGGACGTGGGGTGCCGCACCACCGGGAACGGTTGCCGGGCGTCGAACTCCTCCGCGCCCTCCCACTTCGGCGCGTAGACCACGAGGGAGTCCGCGGGCAGCCGGGTGGCCAGGGCGTGCAGGTAGGACTGGATGCCACCGGGGCGGGGCGGGAAGTCGTTGGTCACCAGCAGGGTTCGGCGCACGGGGGCAACGCTAGCCGATGCTCGACCGCAGGAACTCGCGCCAGCCCGCGACGTCCACCGGCACGTCCACAGCGGACGACGCGTGCCGCAGGTAGAAGTCCACGACGCCGCGTTCCCCCAGCCGCGACTCCAGGTAGACCAGCACCGAGTACGCCTGCTGGTAGGCGAGGTCCCGCCCGGCACCGCCGAAGTCGGCGGGCAGCGCCGTGACGTCCGGGGTGAGCAGCGGCGCGGCCTGCCGGAGCGACAGCCCCAGCCCGTGGAACGCGACCCAGTCGGCGAAGCCCTCCACGAGCCACAGCGGGGCCGAGTCCGACGTCAGGTCGCGCGTGGCGACGTGGGTGATCTCGTGCCGCAGCAGCACCCGCAGCTCCGCGTCCGACAACGGTGCCGCGCGCTCCCGGTTGACGACCACCCGCTGCCCGGCGCCGTCGCGGATGGCGATGCCGGCCATGTCCGCGAACCCCGGTCCGACGAGCGCGACCAGCTCGGAGCGGGACGCCGGGACGACGACGTCGGCTCGCCGGCCCCAGCCGACGTCCACCACAGCGGCGACGGCGCGCACGGACTCGTCCAGCAGCGCCGCGACCCGTGCCGCCAGCTCGCCGTCGCAGGAACTGCCGGTCACGGTTCCGGAAGCCACCCGCAGGACGGCCTCTTCGCACCGCGCCGTCCCGGTCGGCGGCACCTCGGCGGGGCGCGTGGCGACGGTGAGGCCGAGCAGGAACGTCATGGCGACGGTGACCGCCAGCAACGCCCTGAGGTGCCTCATCGGCGCAACGCTAACCCTCGATGCGCCGAATCGCCGAAATGGGCCCGATGGCGTCGATCGGCGCGATCTTCACCGGCTGCCCCTCGGTGGAGGCGTGCACGGCCCGCGCGTTGTCGACCGCCAGGGCGACGTGCGACCGGCTCGCGTAGTAGACGATCAGGTCTCCCGCGCGGACCTCGGCCCGGGTGACCGCGCGCCCGACCGAGGCCTGCCCGCCGGAGGTGCGCGGGATCGTGTACCCGGCCGCCTCGTAGGCCTTCATCGTCAGCCCCGCGCAGTCCCACCGGTCGAGCCCGGTCGAGCCGTAGTTGTACTCGTCCCCGCGCTGCTCCAGCGCGAACGCCAGGGCGAGCCCCGCCGTCCCCGCGGGCACGCTGATCCGCGACCGGTCGCCGGGGTCGCGCAACCGGGACGCGACCGGCGCCGGCAGCCGCGTGAACGCCGCCCGCACGTCGCCGATCTGCGCCTGCAACGCCTGGTTGCGCGTGTCCAGGTCACTCTTGAGCTTCTCGGCCGCCGCGGCGGCCTCGGCGGCGCGGGCGCGCGCGGTCTCCGCCACCTGGTGCGCCTGGCGGGCCTTCTCGACCGCGCCGGACAGCCTGGCCAGCGACTCGGCCCTGTCCGTGGCGAGGATCCGCATCATCTCCAGGCGGTTCAGGAAGTCCTGCTGCGAGTCCGCCACGAGCAGCGCCGACAGCTGGTTGAACCGCGCGCCCTCGAACGACGCCTGGGTGATGAGGTCGACCTGGCCGCGGAAGTCGTTCTCCTCGGCCTTGGCCTGCCGCTCGATCTGCTGCGCCGCCGCGACGGTGGCGGTCGCGCGGTCGAGCTCGGCGCGGCGCTGGACGAGGTCCTCCTGCGCGCGCAGCACCTCCTCGTTGAGCTTCGTCGCCTGCGCGGTCAGATCGGCGTACGCGCGCGCCGGATCGGCCGGCTGGGCGGCCAGGGACACGGCAGGCGTGGCCGAGAGCAGGACCAGAACCAGGAAACCACGGGTGAGCTTGCGCGACATGAGGTCGCCGATCCCCCTCGCCAGAACAAGACCGCCAAGATCGACGGCGTCAGGCTACCGGGTGATCAAACGCGCCCGAGACGGGCCAGCAGCACAGCGGACGGCACCGGGTGCGCACCGCGGCGGCGCACCGAGTCGGCGACCGCGCGATCCGACGTCACCACCACCACGGGCCGTCCCTCCGGCTCGGCGGTGACCAGCGCGCGGATCACGTCATCGGCCAGAACGCCGGGGTCGCTGAAGAGCACCCGCACGCCCCGAGGCGCTGCCGCGGGCACGGCCACCACCCCCGCGCCGTCGAACACCAACGTCACCTCGGCGCCCGTGCGCGCGGCCAGCACGGCCAACTGGTGCACGAGCCTGTCGCGCTGGTCCGACAGCGACAGCTCCGGATAGCCGGTCTTCGTGACGTTGTAGCCGTCCACCACCAGGTGCACCGCGGGCAGCGCCAGCAGCCGGTCGAGCGCCGCCGGGTCCTCCACGCGCCCGACGGCGCCCTGCGACGCGCTGGCGCCCCGCACGAGGTCGGCGGGACGCGGCCCGGAACCGCCCAGGGCCAGTTCGCGGCGCAGTCCCGTGACGGCGCCGTCAAGGGTGTCGACGAGCAGCGCGAGCCGCACCTCGTCCGCCTGCCGGGCCTCCCGCGCGGACTGCCGGGCCACCTCGGCGTCCGCGATGGCCCGCTGCGCCTTGCCGCGTTCGGCCTCGGCCCGCTCCCGTTCCCGGTCGCGCTCGGCGGCGAGGCGCTTGACCTCCTCCGCGGTGCGGGCCCGGACCTGCGCGGCCTCGGCGGCCGCGGCCTGCGCGGCGTCCTTGGCCTCACGCAGCTTCACGCCCTGCTCGCGCAACCGCTTGCGCAGGCGCTCCAGCTCGATCTCGGCCTCCGCGCGGACCCGTTCGGCGGCGCCGTCGAGCTGGCTGCGCTCGGACCGCAGCCGCTCCAGCTCGCCCTCCAGCCGTTCCGCGCGCGCCACCGCCGCGTCGCGCTCGGCCCGCAACGTCGCGTCGCCCACCCGCCGCGAGACCAGCTCGACGTAGTGCGGCGCGACCTCGTCACCGGTCAGCACCGCCGCGGCGGCCGCCGTCAGCGGGTCCGGCGAGGTCACCTCCAGCGTCGACGGCCGGTTCTTGCGCAGCCACTCCACGACGGCGGTGCGGAAGTTCGCCGAGTCCCGCAGCGCGGCCACGACCTGCGCACCTCCCAGCCGGGCGCGCTTGGTCGGGGCGAACTTCGCCACCGGGCGCAGGTGCTGGGGCACGTCGACCTTCGCCATCTCGCCCAGCGCGTCCGCGCCCATCTCCGCGAGCCTCGTCCGCAACGGCTCCGGCAGGGCCGACCAGTCCACAGTGGACTCACCTGCCTCCTCGGCAGGCTGGTCGAACTCGGGCTCGGGCATCGGGTCGGGCACCCCCACAGGCTAGAGCCCCCGCGCTTGAGCAGCGCACGGACATCTCCGCCCGTGGGAACAACGATCTGGAAAAGATCACCGCGGGGCCGTCTCCGCGCGGCCTGCGCAGGTCGGGGACGAGCACCGCCGGAAATTGTCAGACCCCGCCGCTAACGTCAGCCGCCGTGACCGGTCAACTGTCCTTCGACGAGCTGGGGACGCCCCTTCGCGACACGACGTTCGTCGTGTTCGATCTGGAGACGACGGGCGGGAGCAACGAGGAGGACGCCGTCACCGAGATCGGCGCGGTGAAGGTGCGCGGCGGCCGGGTGCTCGGCGAGTTCGCCACGCTCGTCGACCCCGAGCGCGGCATCCCGCCCCAGGTGGCGCAGCTGACCGGGATCACGCAGCTGATGGTCACGGGCGCGCCGAGGATGGGGACGGTGCTGCCGGCGTTCCTCGAGTTCGCGGCCGGCGCGGTGCTGGTGGCGCACAACTCGGGCTTCGACGTCGGCTTCATGAAGGCGGCGTGCGAGCGCCACGGCTACCGGTGGCCGAAACCGCCCGTGGTGTGCACGGTGAAGCTGGCGCGGCGCGTGCTGAGCCGCGACGAGGCCCCGTCGTGCCGGCTGTCCGCCCTGTCGGACCTCTTCGGCACCTCGACCAAGCCCACGCACCGGGCCCTGGCCGACGCCCGCGCGACGGTCGAGGTGCTGCACGCCCTGCTGGAGCGCGTGGGCAACGTCGGCGTGCACTCCCTGGAGGAGCTGCTGGCGTACCTGCCGGAGGTGACGCCGGAGCAACGCCGCAAGCGCTCGCTGGCGGCGCACCTGCCGTCCACACCCGGCGTGTACCTCTTCCGCGGCCCGAAGGAGGAGGTGCTCTACGTCGGCACCGCCTCCGACCTGCGGCGGAGGGTCCGCCAGTACTTCACGGCCAGCGAGGGCCGCCGCCGGCTCCGCGAGATGGTGGCGCTGGCGGTGCGCGTCGACGCCGTGGAGTGCGCCCACCCGCTGGAAGCCGAGGTGCGCGAGCTGCGCCTCCTGCGCGCCCACCGGCCCGCGTACAACCGCCGGTCGAAGAACCCGCACCACGCGTGGTGGCTGGTGCTGACCGACGAGCCGTTCCCCAGGCTGTCCCTGGTCAGGAACCCCCGCGACGGCGCGCTGGGCCCGTTCCGCACCCGCCGGTCGGCCGAAGCGGTGGCCGAGGCCCTGCTCGACGCCGTGCCGCTGCGCTCGTGCACGATCAAGATCCCGGCGACCAACCAGCGGGCCTCCCCCTGCGCCCTGGCCGAACTGGGCCGCTGCCAGGCACCGTGCGCGGGCAGGCAGACCGTCGACGAGTACTCCCCCGCCGTCGTCGCGGTGCGCGACCTGGTCGTCGGCCGCAGCGCCGACCCGCTGCGCACGCTCATCACCCAGCTGGGCGGCCTCGCGTCCGCCGAGCGCTTCGAGGAGGCCGCCCGCCGCCGCGACCGCTTGGCGGGCCTGGTCAGATCCCTCGACCGCGCCCAGCGCCTGGCCGCCCTGGCCGCCCTGCCGCACCTCGTCGCGGCCCGCCCCGACCGCGAAGGCGGCTGGGAGTTCTCGGTCGTCCGCTACGGCCGCCTCGCCTCCGCCGGCGTGGCCCGCCGCGGCACCCGCCCGATGCCCGTGGTCGACGCCCTGGTCGCCTCCGCCGAGACGGTCGTGCCGACCGCCGGCCCGCTGCGGGGCGCACCGCCCGAGGAGACCGGCGTGGTGCTGCGCTGGCTCGACCAGCCGGGCACCCGCCTGGTGTACGCGGACGAGCCGTGGTCCTCCCCCGCCGGTGCCGCGGCGGCCTGGGTGCCTTGGGCGGAGCAGGCCGCCGGTGCCCGGCCGGTGCACGACCGGTGGGCCTGACCCTCCGCTGGTTGCCTGGGGCGGGAGCCGCGACTCGGTCAGCCGCCGCCGGTGGCGCTGACTCCTGCGGAACGGCGGCGGCAAGAGGTCAGCGGCCCGGCGCCTCAGGTCGAACAAGCCCCCGGCACACGACCGGTGAACCTGGCCCACCGCCCGTTCCACACGAATCCAGCAACACCTCGGCCACCGGCCGGTGGCCCGGGCCCCGCGCGGAGTCGCGGCATCCGCACACCAGCGCGGCGGCCCGGGTGCCTTGGGCCGAGCAGGCCGCCGGTGCCCGGCCGGTGGGCCTGACCCTCCGCTGGTGGCACCGGCTCCTGCCCAGCGGCGGCGGCACGGAGCCAGCGTCTTGGGCGCCTCGGCCGAACAAGCCCCCGGTGAACCCGGCCCACCGCCCGTTCCGCGGAGAACCAGCGACCCCATGCCGACCGCGGCCAGGCACTCACACGGACAACGACGTCCTCACGCCGTCGATCATCCGGTAGGGCAGACTACGGGTGCTTCAGACACCCGTGCCGAGACCCCGAGGAGGACGCCGTGGTCACCGCCATCGTGCTGATCCAGGCCGCCGCCGAACGCATCCCAGAGGCGGCGCAGGAGATCGCCGACATCGACGGAGTCACGGAGGTGTACTCCTGCGCGGGCGACGTCGACCTGATCGCGCTCGTGCGGGTCAGCGAGCACGAGGACCTCGCGGCGCTGGTGCCCGGCAAGATCAGCAAGGTCGCGGGCGTGCTGAACACCGACACGCACATCGCGTTCCGCAGCTACTCGAAGCGCGACGACGAGGCGGCGTTCGCCATCGGCCTGGACGACGCCCAGTAAGAAGCCCGAAGAACACCGAGACAGCGAAAAGCCCCCGTGGAAGTTCCACGGGGGCTTTTCGGCTCTGGTCCGAGCGGGGTCAGGCCTTCGGGTCGGACGGCTTGCCCGCGAGCTCGCCGGCCGTGTCCTCGGCGCTGAGGCCTTCGGTGACGTGCCGCTTCGCGCGCGCGTTCTCCAGGGCCACGGTCTCCTCGACCGGGTCCGGCGACCACGTGCTGCCGGCGACCGGGTGGCCCGCCGAGCCGAGCTTGTTCATCTTCTTCGGCACCGACGCGCCCTGGTAGGCGAGCGGGATCGGGTGGCCGTGGTCGTCCACCGGGCCGAGCGGCTGGTGGACCTCGATGAACTCGCCGTGCGGCAGGCGCTTGATGATGCCGGTCTCCACGCCGTGCTCCAGCACCTCGCGGTCGCCGCGCTGCAGGCCGATGCAGATGCGGTAGGCGACGAAGTACGCGATCGGAGGCAGCACCAGCATGCCGACGCGACCCATCCACGTCGTCAGGTTCAACGAGATGTCGAACTGGTACGCGATGATGTCGTTGCCGCCCATGAGCAGCAGGACCATGAAGTACGTGATCGCCATCCAGCCGAGCGCGGTGCGGACGGGCACGTCACGCGGGCGCTGCAGCAGGTTGTGGTGCGCGTAGTCCTTGGTCATCCTGCGCTCGATCCACGGGTAGACCGCCGCGATGCCGGTCAGCAGCGGCAGGCCGAGGATGAACGGCAGGAACGGCTCCGGGATCGTGTAGTTGCCCAGGTAGAACTCCCACGCGGGCCAGATGCGCATCAGACCGTCGGTCCAGCCCATGTACCAGTCGGGCTGCGACCCCGCCGAGACCTGTGACGGGTTGTACGGGCCGAAGTTCCACACCGGGTTGATCTGGAAGACACCGCCCATGACCGCGGTGACACCGACGACGATCGCGAAGAAGCCGCCGCCCTTGGCCGCGAACACCGGCATGATGCGGACGCCGACGACGTTCGTCTCCTTGCGGCCCACGCCGGGGAACTGGGTGTGCTTCTGGTACCAGACCAGCGCGAGGTGCGCCGCGACCAAACCGAGGATGATCGCCGGGATGATCAGGATGTGCGCGGTGTAGAGCATCGGGATGACGTCCGTGCCGGGGAACTCCCCGCCGAAGATCAGCCAGTTCAGCCACGTTCCGATCACCGGGATCGAGATCAGCAGCGCCGCCATCACGCGCAGGCCCGTACCGGAGAGCAGGTCGTCCGGCAGCGAGTAGCCGAGGAAGCCCTCGATCGCGCCGAGCATGAACAGCACGATGCCGATGACCCAGTTGATCTCACGCGGCTTGCGGAACGCGCCGGTGAAGAAGACCCGGAACATGTGCACGACGATCGCGGCCATGAACAGCAGCGCCGCCCAGTGGTGCACCTGGCGGACGAACAGGCCACCGCGGGTCTCGAACGAGATGTCGAGCGTCGAGGCGAACGCGCGCGACATCTCGATGCCGCGCAGGTTCTCGAACGCGCCGTTGTAGGTGACCTCGGTCATCGACGGGTCGAAGAACAACGCCAGGTAGGTACCCGACAGCAGCAGCACGATGAAGCTGTAGAGCGCGATCTCACCGAGCAGGAACGACCAGTGCGTCGGGAAGACCTTGTTGAGCTGTTTGCGCAGGCCAGCGGCCGGGTGGAACCGCTCGTCGGCAGCGTTGGCCGCCGCTCCGGCGACGCGCGCGGCGGCATTGGCCGGCTTCGTCGGCGTGGTGATGGCACTCATGACTTCCGCTCCCAGAACGCCGGACCCACAGCCTCGATGAAGTCGCTGCGGGCAACCAAGTATCCGTCTTCGTCCACCGTGATCGGAAGCTGGGGAAGAGGACGGGTTGCCGGACCGAACCGCGGCTTGGCGTACTCGAACACGTCGAACTGCGACTGGTGGCACGGGCAGAGCAGCAGACCGGTCTGCTGCTCGAACAGCGACGTCGGGCAACCCAGGTGCGTGCAGACCTTCGAGTACGCGTACAGGTCGCCGTAGTTGAAGTCCTCCTGGCCGGCGCGCTTGACGATGGCCTGGTTCGGGCGCATGCGGATGAGCATGACCGGCGCGTCGGACCGCTTGAGGGCCGCGACCAGCGCGTGCTCGTCGTTGCGCTCGGACTCGCGGAACGGGAACACCGTCTCGAAGCCGCCCGGCTCGACGTCCTCGGGACGCACCAGGGAGACCTCGTGGAAGTTGCCGGTGTGACGGCGCAGGTAGACCTTCTCGCCCGGCTTCTCCGGCTTCCAGCTCGTGTGCCACAGCGAGTTCTTGGTCTCGCTGTCCGAGTGCGGGTTCCTGACGAGCGCGCCCAGCGGGACGACGGCGATGCCGAGGCCCAGCACACCGGCGCCGAGGCCCGCGGTGCGCTTGATCAGGTTGCGGCGGCCGATGCCGCTGCGCTGACCGGCGTCGGCGAGCTCCGCCACGAGCGTGGCGCGGTCGACCTGGGGGGAGGGGCCGTCGTGGCGCTGCTGCACGGCGAGCTCGTCGGGCAGGAACTTCTTGGTGTAGAGCAGCGCGCCGATGCCCAGGGCCAGCACCGACAGGCCGAGGAACAGGCCGATCAGCGGGTTGTAGAGCAGGTGCAGCAGGTGGCGCTCGGTGTGCGGGGCCTCGTACTGGTACGGCCAGAACAGGAACACGCCGAGGAAGGCCACGCCGGACAGCGCGGAGAGCAGGAACCACAGCGCGACGGAGCGCTGGGCACGGCGCTCGGCGCGGGTGCCCGCCACCGGGAACTTCTCCTCGTAGTGGACGAGCTCGACGCCGTCCATCTTCGTGCCGAGCCTGACGAGGTCGTCCCGGCTCATCTCCGCGAGCTCTGCCTCGCTGGGCAGGTCGGTCGGCTTGTCGCCGCTCATGCCTTGGCTCCGATCCAGAGGGTCACGCCGATGAGCGCGGCGATGCCCACGATGAACGCGATCAATCCCTCCGAGACGGGCCCGAACCCGCCCAGGGGGTTACCGCCGGAGTTGTTGTTTCCGTCGGTGACCGACTTGACGTACGCGATGATGTCTTTCTTCTCTTCCGGCGTGAGCTGGCGCTCGCCGAACTTCGGCATGTTCTGCGGGCCGCTCAGCATCGCCGTGTAGATCTGCTCCTCGCTCACCCCGTCGAGCGCCGGCGCGAACTTGCCGGACGACAGGGCGCCGCCGCGACCCGTGAAGTTGTGGCAGCTCGCGCAGTTGAGGCGGAAGAGCTCGCCACCGCGCGCCGGGTTGTCGCCGCGCAGGGCCTCACCGGACTCGGAGGGCTTCTTCGGGCCCTCGCCACCGTTCGCGGTGATGTAGGCCATCAGCGCGTTGATCTGCTCGGGGGAGAGCTTCGCGGGCTTGCGGATGCCCTGCGCCTCCTGCCGCGCCAGCGGCATGCGGCCGGAGGAAGTCTGGAAGTACACCGCGGCGTCGCCGACGCCCACGAGGCTCGGCCCGCGGCCCTCGACACCCTCGAGCGACTTGCCGTGGCAGCTCATGCAGGTGTTCAGGTAGATCTGCTCGCCCTGGCGGACCAGGGCGTCCTGCTGCTGCGCCTGGGCGGTCTGCGCCTGGGGCGCGAAGGCGGCGAACAGCATGCCGGCGCTCAGCAGGCCGAAGCCCAGTGCGAGCAGTCCGGCGACCCGGCGGCGCAGCTTCGTGCGGGCGCCGCGGGGGCGTTTCGTCGTGGTGGTCATGGTGTGCGGCAACCCTTGCTGTCAGTTCGGGAGCTCGTGGCTTGGCTTCGTGCCGACCGGGTCAGGGCACGATGTAGATGATGGCGAACAGGCCGATCCACACGACGTCGACGAAGTGCCAGTAGTACGACACGACGATCGCCGAGGTGGCCTGTGCCGGCGTGAACTTGCTGAGCTTCGTCCGGATCAACAGGTAGACGAACGCGATCAAGCCGCCGATGACGTGCAGGCCGTGGAAGCCGGTGGTCAGGTAGAAGACCGTGCCGTAGGCCGACGACGGGATCGTGGTGCCCGCGTGGACCAGCTCGATGTACTCACCCGCCTGGCCGCCGACGAAGATCGCTCCCATGATCAGCGTCACGATGTACCAGCGACGAAGACCGAAGACGTCACCCCGCTCCGCCGCGAACACGCCCCACTGACAGGTGAAGGACGACGCGACCAGGATGATCGTGAAGACCGACGCGTAGGGGACGTTCAGGTGCGTGGGAGGCGGGGGCCAGGGTCCCTCGTTCTGGGCCTTCACCGTGAAGAACATGGCGAAGAGGCCAGCGAAGAACATGAGCTCGCTGGACAGCCAGACGATCGTGCCGACGCTGACCATGTTCGGACGGTTCAGCGAGTGCACGCGCTGGCCGATTGAAGGCGCTGCCGTGGTCACGAGCAGCATTATTGCTTGCGCTTATTTGCTCCGCCCATCGGGTCCTGGGCGGATCATGGGTCGGCTGGGTCACACGGCGGGTGACCGCGAGGAGGTCAACGGATGGGTTTGCTGGGCCGATTGCGGGAGCTGCTGCGCCGGGAGGGCGAACCGGCGTTGTCGCTCGACGACCCGGACCTCGTCGTGGTCGTCGAGGCCTTCGACATCGCGGAGGCCGATTCGGCGGCGCTCGCCCGCTCCCCGCAGTGGCGCGCCGACGAGCCCGCGGTGCTGCGCCACCACCTGCGCATCCCCTCTGACCAGGTAGAACGCGCGCGGGAGCTGCTCGCACCGGACGGCTGGGTGCTCGTCGCGGGCGAGGTGACGCAGGTCAGCCGGGTGCAGGAGCTGGACGCGCTGCACTGCGCCCAGGAGCGCTCGCGGATGGCCTCGCTGGCGCAACGGCTCGGCGGGGACGCCCTGGGGTGGGACGCCCTGCAACCGCGGCCGGCGGCGGCCCGATAGCATCGCCGCGACCTTGGTCACTTTCTTGACGGCCCAGTCAGCAGTCGCAGCGGAGGATCGAGAGATGAGCACGCAGACCACGAAGATCCTGGTGTTCAGCCACCGGCCCGAGGTGCGTGAGACGATCATCACTGCGGTCGGCCGCCGTCCCGCGCCGGACCTGCCGAGGGTCGACTTCATCGAGGCGGGCGCGATCGCCGACGTCCTCTACGAGGTGGACAACGGCACCGTCGACCTGCTGATCCTCGACGGCGAGGCGCAGCCGACCGGGGGCATGGGCCTGTCGCGCCAGCTCAAGGACGAGATCACCGACTGCCCGCCGGTCGTCGTCGCGGTGCGCCGCAAGGACGACCGCTGGCTCGCGACCTGGTCGCAGGCCGACGCGGTGCTCGTGCACCCGCTCGACCCGCTGGCCGCCGCCGAGACCGTGGCCGAGGTGCTGCGGAGCTCGGCTGTTCCCGTCGTCAAGGGCTGATCGGGATGGCGGAGCGCACCTGGCCCTCGCTGCTCAACCGGCTGCTCGACGGCGTCGACCTGACCGCCGGCGACACCTCGTGGGGCATGGACCAGGTCATGTCGGGCGCGGCGACGCCCGCCCAGATCGCGGCGTTCATCGTCGCGCTGAGGGCCAAGGGCGAGACGCCGGAGGAGATCGACGGCCTCGCGACGATGATGCTCAACCACGCGCGCCGCTTCACCGTGGACGTGCGGGCGGCCGACATCGTGGGCACCGGCGGCGACCATTCCGGTTCGGTGAACATTTCGACGATGGCCGCCATCGTCACGGCGGCCGCGGGCGTCCCGGTGGTGAAGCACGGCAACCGGGCGGCCTCGTCGCAGTGCGGCACGGCGGACGTGCTGGAGGCGCTCGGCGTCGCGATCGACCTGCCGCCGGAGGGCGTGCGGGCGACGGTGCGGGAGCTGGGCATCGGCTTCTGCTTCGCGCCGGTGTTCCACCCCGGCTTCCGGCACGCGGGCCCGGTGCGCCGCGAGATCGGCATCCCGACCTCGTTCAACCTGCTCGGCCCCCTGACGAACCCCGCGCAGCCCACCGTCGGCCTGATCGGCTGCGCCAGGGCCGCCGCGGCGCCGCTGATCGCCGGCGTGTTCGCGCGCCGCCGCAACACCGCGCTGGTGGTCCGCGGCGACGACGGCCTCGACGAGATCACCACGACCACGACGACGTCCGCGTGGCTCGCCCAGGACGGCGTGGTGCGCACGGAGACGATCGACCCTGCCGTGCTCGGCGTGGAGCCCGCGCGCGAGGAGGACCTGAAGGGCGGCGACGCCTCCGTGAACGCCCGGGTGGTCCGCGACCTGGTGGCCGGCAAGACGGGGTCGGTGCGCGACGCGGTGCTGGTGAACGCCGCCGGCGCCATCGCGGCGCACAGCGGGTTCTCCGACGACCTGCACGCCGACCTGACGGCCTCGCTGAGCCGCGCGGCGGACGCCGTCGACTCGGGCCGGGCGGCGGCACTGCTGAGCCGCTGGGTGGAGCTCTCAGCCTCGCTCAAGGGCTAGCCTGCCGGCGCGGCGCCCGCTCGGGCCTGGGCCGGCCGGTGGCGCCGGCGGGGCCTGCCGGGTGACGCGGCCCGGACCAGGCCGTGCGGTGCGTTTCGTCACGTCTCGTCGTCGCCGCGTGACCCTCCTCGCACGGCCGACGCACCCGCGTAGTCCGAGCGAGTGATGGGCTGGAGATGCGCACCACGTGGTAACGCGGCGGCAACCGCCACCTGGAATGCTGGAGGCATGGTCCTCTACCCGGTGATGAAACACGTCGTCGCGCGCGCAGCCCGTCTCGTCTACCGCCCCGTGGTGGAAGGGCTGGAGAACATCCCCACCGACGGCCCGGTCATCCTGGCGGCCAACCACCTCAGCTTCATCGACAGCGTCGTGATCCCGATGGTCGTCCCGCGCCGCGTGTCGTTCCTCGCCAAGGCGGAGTACTTCACGGGCACCGGCGTGAAGGGCTCGCTGTCGCGCTGGTTCTTCTCGTCGCTGGGTCACGTGCCGGTGCACCGCGGCAAGGGGCGTGACGCCCGCGCCGCGCTCGACACGGCCGCCGAGATCCTCGCCCGCGGTGACGCCTTCGCCATCTACCCGGAGGGCACCCGCTCGCTCGACGGCATGCTCCACCGCGGCCGCACGGGGGTGGCCCGCATGGCGCTCGAGTCCGGCGCCCCGGTCGTGCCGGTGGGCATCATCGGCACGGACAAGGTGCAGCCGGTCGGCAGCAAGTTCCCGAAGATCGTCCCGGTGACCGTCCGGTTCGGCGAGCCGCTCGACTTCAGCCGCTACGACGGCATGCAGGAGTCGCTGCCGGTGCTGCGCAGCGTCACCGACGAGATCATCTACCGCATCCTCGACCTGAGCGGCCAGGAGTACGTCGACGCGTACCAGAAGACGCCGGAGAAGGTCCCCGCCGCCGCCTAGCGCTCCGCGGCACACCGCGAAGGACCAGTGAAAAGGGCCCCTTCCGCCACCACGGCGGAAGGGGCCCTTTCGCGTCGGTGCTGTGCCCGGGAAACGGCCGAGGCCCCCTCCGTTGCGGAGGGGGCCTCGGCCGAGTGCGCTGCCCGGACGTGCCGGACGTCAGTCGTGGTTGGGACCGGTGTGGTACTCGAACACCAGACCGCCGACCGCGATCAGCACCAGCACGACGGCGATCACGAGCATCCACACGTGCCAGAACGCCACCGCGACACCGGCGGTTGCCGCCGCGGCCGCGAGGCCGATCGGCCAGTACGAGCCGGGGCTGAAGAAGCCCAGCTCACCGGCACCGTCGGACACCTCGGCCTCGGGGTTGTCCTCCGGCCGCACCTCGATGCGGCGGGCGACAAACCGGAAGTAGGTGCCGGTGATGAGGGCCAGGCCACCGGTGAGCGCGAGCGCCACCGTGCCGGTGGGCTCGACGTGGCCGGTCGCCGCGTGCGTCCACCAGCCGTAGACGACGGCCATCAGGAACGAGAAGGCCATCACCAGGTCGAATACGCGAGCTTCGATCTTCATCGCGGGGCGTGTCCCTACTTCTGACCCGCGCCGGAGGCCTCACGGGCCGTCCGGTCGGTGTTGAACGGGGTGGTCGTGGTGGCCAGCGGCGCGCACAGCTCGCCGCAGTTGACCTGAGAAAGCGCCTCGGCCGTGGTGTACGGCTTGCCCGTCTTCTCGTTCACTTCCTTGCGGAGCTCGATGTACTTGTCGAAGTCGGCCTCGTTCAGGGCGCGGACCTCGAAGTTCATCACCGCGTGGTAGGAGCCGCAGAGCTCGGCGCAGCGGCCGACGAACGCACCGGGACGGTCGATCTGGTCGATCTGGAAGACGTTGTCCTGGTTGTTCTTCTCCGGCATCGGGAAGACGTCCCGCTTGAAGTGGAACTCCGGCACGAAGAACGAGTGGATGACGTCCGTCGAGCGCAGCGTGAACTGGACGCGCTTGTGCGCCGGCAGCACCATGATCGGGATCTCGCCCGAGGTGCCGACCGTGCTGACGACGTTGCCCTCCGCGGTCTTGTGGTCCGGGTACTGGAACTCCCAGTTCCACTGGAACGCGATGACGTCGACGTTCACGTCGGGCTTGCCCGACTTGTCCGTCACGTAGTTCTGCGTGACGGCGGTGAAGTAGAACAACACCGCCACGATCACCGTCGGCACGACGATGAGCACGATCTCCAGCGGCAGGTTGTACGCCGTCTGACGCGGCAGCTCCTCCGACTTCTTGCGGTGGAACACGACCGACCACAGGATCAGGCCCCACACGATGACGCCGACGACGAGCGCGGCGATCACGGACCAGGTCCAGAGCTCGCGCATCTTCTCGGCCTGCGGCGTGACGGCCACCGGCCAGCCGAAGCGCAGCACCTCGTCCGTGGAGCAACCGGTGGCCCCGATACCGACCAGGCCGACCAGCCCGGCGGTCTTCGCCAGCCGGTGTGCCCTGGTGCCCTCCTTCAGGCCCACTGCTCGCCCGCCTCCTCGTTCCATGCCAACGGATCAAGCGGGAGCGTAGCCCAGCGCGGCGACGCTCACCCCTCGGGGGCACCGCGCTTGCGGTGCAGTTTCGGTCACACAGAGCCGCTTCGGCATACTTGGGTCTTCCCCCGTCGTAATTGTTGAGAGGTGCGAGAGCCTTGTGCGGCCTGGCAGGACTTGTATGCCCCAGCGAGAACGAGGCTGAACACGCGCGTCCGGCTGTGGAGGCCGCGCTGCGCTGCATGCGGCACCGCGGGCCGGACGAGAGCGGCACCCGGCGGGTCGACGAGGTCGTGTTCGGGTTCAACCGCCTCGCCATCATCGACATCGAGCACTCCCACCAGCCCCTGACCTGGGGTCCGCCGGAGTCGCCGAGCCGGTACACGATCAACTTCAACGGCGAGGTCTACAACTACCTCGAGCTGCGGGCGGAGCTCACCGAGTCCCACGGCGCGGTCTTCCACACCGACGGCGACACCGAGACCATCGTCGCCGCCTACCACTACCTCGGCCCCTCGGCCATCACGAAGCTGCGCGGCATGTTCGCGTTCATGATCTGGGACTCCGAGCGCGGGATCGTGTTCGGCGGCCGCGACCCGTTCGGCATCAAGCCCCTGTACTGGGCGCAGGGCCAGAGCGGCGTCGCCTTCGCCAGCGAGAAGAAGATCCTGCTGGAGATCGCCCCCGTGCTCGGCGTCGCGCCGAAGATGAACGTCAAGGGCCTGCAGCACTACCTCACGCTGCAGTACGTGCCCGAGCCGGCGTCGCTGCACGACCGGATCTTCCGCGTCGAGTCCGGCCACTCGTTCACGCTCGTGCCGGGCCAGGCCCCGCGGTTCGAGCGCTACTTCCCGGCGCAGTTCAAGGTGCGGACCGTCAACGGCGAGGCCGAGGCGAACGCGCTCTACGACGAGATCACCGCCGCGTTGCGCGACTCGGTCGCCAAGCACATGCGCGCGGACGTGACGGTCGGCTCGTTCCTGTCCGGCGGCATCGACTCGACGGTCGTGGCGGCGCTCGCCAAGGAGCACAACCCGGACCTGATCACGTTCACCACGGGCTTCGAGCGGCAGGGCTTCTCCGAGGTCGACGTGGCCGCGGAGTCGGCGGCGCTGATCGGGGTGAAGCACGTCGTCCGCACGGTCAGCGCGCAGGAGATGATGGACGCCCTGCCGCTGATCACCTGGTACCTCGACGACCCGGTGGCCGACCCGGCGCTGGTGCCGCTGTGGTTCATCGCGCGCGAGGCCCGCCAGTACGTCAAGGTCGTGCTGTCCGGCGAGGGCGCGGACGAGCTCTTCGGCGGGTACACGATCTACCGCGAGCCGCTGTCGCTGGCGGCGTTCGAGAAGGTGCCGGGCGCGCTGCGCAAGGCGATGGGCAAGGTCTCGACGAAGATCCCGCACGGTGTGCGCGGCAAGGACCTGCTGCGGCGCGGCTCGCTCACCCTGGAGGAGCGCTACTACGGCAACGCGCGCATCTTCCTCGACGACCACCTGCGCCAGGTGCTGCGCACCTACGACCCGGCGGTCTCGCACGTGGACGTCACGGCCCAGCCGTACCGCGAGTCGCGGGACTGGGACCCGGTCACGCGCATGCAGCACGTCGACCTGTTCACCTGGCTGCGCGGTGACATCCTGGTCAAGGCCGACAAGATGACCATGGCGAACTCGCTGGAGCTGCGCGTCCCGTTCCTGGACCCCGAGGTCTTCAAGATCGCCTCGCAGATCCCCACCGAGCTGAAGATCACGCCGGAGACGACGAAGTTCGCCCTGCGCAGGGCCATCCGCGACATCGTGCCCGCGCACGTGCTGAACCGCCGCAAGCTCGGCTTCCCGGTGCCGATCCGGCACTGGCTCAAGGACGAGATGCACGACTGGGCCGTCGACGTCGTGCGCTCGTCGCAGACCGATCAGTACATCGACAAGAACGCCGTGCTGCGGCTGATCGAGGAGCACCGCTCCGGGGTGCTCGACCACAGCCGGCGGATCTGGGCGCTGCTGGTGTTCATGATCTGGCACGGCATCTTCGTCGAGGGCCGCATCCAGCCGGTGGTGCCGGAGCCGCAGTACCCGGTCAAGCTGTAGGCGTGTGGCGGAAGGGCCCCTCCGCGGAGGGGCCCTTCCGCTCATCTGCGCCCTTGCGCGCTGCAGATCGCGTAGGAGCTCACGACGGTCTCCGGTGACGCCATCAGCTCCAGGTAGCGGGCGAACTCGTCGTCGGAGAGCGGCAGCTTCGCGCGCACCAGGCGGGCGGTCGTCGCGAGCAGCCGGCAGCCCGATGAGCCGCCCTCCCACTCCTGCACCTCGCGGGAACCGCTGACGTCGTGCAGCCCGGCGTCGGACAGCGCCCTCTCGATGCGCGCGCCCCACGCCAGCTCGGCGCCCGTGTGGTCGAGCAGCGTCAGCAGGGCGTTCTTCACCCGCATGATCAGCTTCGCGTCGTCGGGGGCGGCGGAGAGGACCTCCAGCGGGAGGCAGTCGAACTCGTCGAGCACGAGCCAGCCGCCGGGGCGCAACGCGTCGCGCAGCTTGCGCAGGACGGCCTCGCGGGCGGGCAGGTGGAAGAGCACCAGGCGGGCGTGGACCAGGTCGTAGGCGTTGCCGGGCAGGACGCCGGACACCACGTCGTGCTCCAGGACGGTGACGTTGTCCCGCTCCTCCAGCCGGGAGACGTCGATGTCGGTGACCGTCACGTGCCCGGACGGCGCGACGACGTCGGCGAGCCAGTTCGCCACCGATCCCCCGCCGCCGCCGACCTCGAGGCAGCGCCAGCCGTTCGCGATGCCCAGTTGCTCGACGCGGGCGAACGTGCCCGCGTCGAGCAGGGAGCTCAGCGCGTCGAAGTGCGGATCGAGCAACTCGGCGGTGTCGCCGAACAGGTACGTCCCCATTGTCCGATCATGGCAGGACGGGGGCGATCTCCTCAGCGGCAACTTCACCGAACGCGCCGCGGATGCGGGCGAGCGCCGAGTCGCGCTCCAGCACCCACTCCTGCGTGCCGACGGTTTCGAGCACCTCGACGGCGATGAGCGACCCGAGCTGAGCGGCGCGCTCGAAGCTCAGACCCGCGGTGATGCCCGCGAGGAAGCCCGCCCGGAACCCGTCGCCGACACCGGTCGGGTCGGTCTTCGCGACCTCGGGGACCGCGGGCACGTGCAGCGCGAAGCCGTGCCGGTCGACGATCTCGACGCCCTTCGCGCCGAGCGTGGTGACGCGCCTGCCGACGCGGGCGAGGACGTCGGCCTCGGCCCAGCCGGTCTTCTGCAGCAGCAGTTCCCACTCGTAGTCGTTGCTGAAGAGGTACTCGGCGCCCTCGACGAACGCGCGCGCCTGCTCGCCGTCCATGCGGGCGAGCTGCTGCGACGGGTCGACGGCGAAGGTGTAGCCGCGCTGACGGCACTCCTCGGCGTGGCGCAGCATCGCGGCCGGGTCGTCCGGGCTGATCACGACGAGCTCGAGGTTCTCGACGCGGCCCGCGATCGGCGCGAGCTCGATGTTGCGCGCCTCGGCCATCGCGCCGGCGTAGAAGGAGGCGATCTGGCACATGTCGTCGTCCGTCGTGCAGACGAACCGCGCGGTGTGCGCGACCTCGGACACGTACACGCCGGACGTGTCGACGCCGTGCCGCTCCAGCCACGACCGGTAGTCGTCGAAGTCCTTGCCGACGGCGCCGACGAGCACCGGCCGGACGCCGAGGACGCCGAGGCCGAACGCGATGTTCGCGCCGATGCCGCCGCGGCGGACCACGAGGTCGTCGACCAGGAAGCTCAGCGACACGCGGTCGAGGCGCTCCGCGACCAGCTGGTCCGCGAATCGACCCGGGAAGTGCATCAAATGGTCGGTCGCGATGCTGCCGCACACGGCTACCGGCACGTCGGCTCCTCTTTTCTCGTCGCGCTGCGTGACAACTCACCCTGGCGAGTGCAGCGGTGAAGACTACCGTTTGGTAGGACTATCGCAGGTCACACCATCGTCATACGGTCGACGCGTGACGATCCCCGAGGCCAGCACGATGAGTGAACTGATCGACGACTGCGCACAGCTCCCCTTCGCCCTGACCCATCCCGAGCACCCCCTGCCCGCCCCGCGCGACGCCGCGCCCTGGCAGGTCGACGAGAGGTGCGCCCACCAGGTCGAAGGCCTCGCCGAGTACGGCGTCTGACCCCCAGGGTCCCACTTCCCGGTCCGCCCGGTTCCAGTCCGTTCGGCCCAGTCTGCCCGGTCGGGACCTGGCAGTTTCCCTGGTCCCCGGTCCTGACACCCCGGTCCTGGCACCCCGGTCTTGACACCGGAGTCCGGACACAGCGCGAGGCCGCGTTCCCGACGAGCGGGAACGCGGCCTCGCGCGTCAGTCGCCTTAGTGGAAGGAGTCGCCGCAGGCGCAGGACCCGCCGGCGTTCGGGTTGTCGATCGTGAAGCCCTGCTTCTCGATCGTGTCCACGAAGTCGATGACGGCGCCTTCGACGTAGGGCGCGCTCATGCGGTCAACGGCGACCTTCATGCCGTTGAAGTCGACCAGCGCGTCCCCGTCGAGCGAGCGCTCGTCGAAGAAAAGCTGGTAGCGCAGACCAGCGCAACCGCCGGGCTGGACGGCGATGCGCAGGTGCATGTCGTCGCGGCCCTCCTGGTCGAGCAGCGCCTTGGCCTTGGAGGCGGCCGCATCGGTCAGCGTCACGCCGTGGGTGGGCGCCTCGGAGGTCGAAGCGGCTTCCTGAGCGGTCGTCATGGCTCTCCTAAGAGGTCCTTTGCGGGCGGTTCGCCCCTCAACAACACGGGCGTTCCCCGCTTTGTTCCACTTCCATGGTCCCACAACACGCGGCCATGTCGACCCAAGTGGTGACTGTCACGTAGACCACCTGCGCGTCCACCGATATATCGGCACGCCCGCGGCGCCGGCTACCGCGACCACTGCCCCGCGACGTGCCGGGCCGTCGCGACGAGGCTGTCGCGGGGGTGCGCGAGCGACGTCTGCACGGAGCCGGCGTGCTCGGAGACCGAGTAGGCCTCCTGGACGCCGGCGGCGCCCATCTCGCGGCGGCCGACGCTGACCTGGCCCGCGATGGCGACGCAGGGGATGCCGCGCTCGGCCGCGCCCGCGGCGACGGCGGTGATGAGCTTGCCCCGCAGCGACTGCCAGTCGAAGCTGCCCTCGCCGGTGATGACGACGTCGGCCGCGTCGAGCGCGGCGTCGAGCCCGGTGAGCTCGCGGACGAGGCCCGCGCCGGAGCGCACCTCGGCGCCCAGCGAGAGGAGCGCGGCGCCGAGACCGCCGGCCGCTCCGGCACCGGGCACGCCGGCCACGGGCCGGAGCACGTCCATCGCGGCGAGCCTGGCCTCCAGCCGCTCGACGGCCTGTGGGGACGCGCCCTTCTGCGGGCCGAACGTGCGCGCGGCACCGTGCGGGCCGAGCAGCGGGTTCTCGACGTCGGACGCGGCGACCAGCGACACACCGGCCAGGTCGGTGCCGGCCTCGGCGAGGGCGGCGAGCAGGCCGGCGCCACCGTCGGTCGTGCCGGAGCCGCCGAGCCCGACCGTGACGACTTCGCTGCCGGCCGCCGCGGCCGCGACGAGCTCGCCGACGCCGCGGGTGGTCGCGGTCTCGCAGGCGCGCGCACGGGCCTCCGCCGGGATGAGGTGCAGGCCGCACGCTTCGGCGGACTCGACGTAGGCGAAGCGCCGGCCGCCCGTGCACACGCTGAGCCAGCGGGCTTCGACGGGGTCGCCCAGCGGGCCGGTGACGGTGACGTGCCGGACCTCGCCGCCCAGCCCCGCGTGCAGGACGTCGACGAAACCGGGGCCGCCGTCGGCCAGCGGGCGTTCGACGACGGTGTCGCCGGGCTTGGCGGCACGCCAGCCGGTGGCGATGGCATCGGCGGCCTCGCGGGCCGTCAGGGTGCCACCGAAGCAGTCCGGAGCGATGAGTACGCGCACCTCGCGAAAGGTACAGAAGGACCACTGTCCTACCCTTGTGCCGTGAGGTTCCTGCGCCGCAACACCGCCGACACCGAAGCCCCGGCCGCCGAGCCGGCCGCCGAGGCCGCCGACTCCACCCGCCCGGCGGGCAAGGGCAGGCCCACGCCGAAGCGGCGTGAGGCGCAGGCCAGGCGCTCCGGGCCCGTCCCGCCGCCGCCCCGCACGCAGCGCGAGGCCTTCAAGCGCATGCGCGGCAACAAGGTGAGCAAGGAAGAGCGCCGTGCCGCGGCCGTCGAGCGCCGTCAGCGCATGATGGCGGGCGAGGACAAGTACCTGCTGCCGCGCGACCGCGGTCCGGTGAAGGCGTACATCCGCGACCTCGTCGACTCGCGCCGCAACCTCATGGGCCTGTTCATGCCGCTCGCGATCCTGGTGTTCGTGGCGCTGCTGACGCCCTCGCTCGCCGTGCAGCGGTACGCGACGCTCGCGACGACGTTCATGCTGCTCGCGATGATCATCGAGGGCCTGGTCCTCGGCCGGATCGTCACGCGGCGGGTGCGGGCGAAGTTCCCGACCGAGCCGATCAAGGGCATCTCCATCGGCTGGTACTCGTTCATCCGCGCGAGCCAGCTCCGCCGGCTGCGCGTGCCCAAGCCGCGCGTGAAGCCGGGCGAAGCCATCAAGTAGGTGCGCGCGGAGCAGCGCAAGCTCCGGCTGCCGGAGCGGCTGCGGTGGGACCACAACGCGTGGTACCGCCGCCGGCTGCTCCGGCGGCTGCCGTCCGGGGCCCGGTCGGCGCTCGACGTCGGCTGCGGGCTCGGCGACCTGGCCCGGTCGATCGACGCCGCCGAGGTCACCGCGATCGACGCCGACGCCCGCATGGTCGAACGCGCCCGTGCGGCCGGCGGTGACCGCGTCCGGTGGATCCACGGTGACGTGCTCACCCACGAGCTGGGGCGCTACGACGTCGTCACCGCCGAGGCGAGCCTGCACCACCTGCCGCTGCGCGCGGGCCTCGCCCGGCTCGCGGAGCTGACCGCGCCGGGCGGGCTGTTGATCGTCATCGGGCTGTACCTCACGTCGACGCCCGCCGAGAGGGCCGTGGAGCTGGTGGCGTTGCCCGCGAACGCCCTCGTCGGTCTCGCCAAGGCGGTGACCGGTGGCGGCGGGAAGCCGCACGACGCCGAGATGCCCATCGTGACGACAGCTCCGACGCTTCCCGAGATCCGCGCGGCGGCGGCCGCGATCGTGCCCGGCGCGCGGATCCGCAGACACCTGTTCTGGCGGTATTCCCTGGTGTGGCGCGCACCGGAACTTCATTAGCAGGACGAACGATTTCGGTTCAGCTCCGATGTATGAAGTTCCGTCGAGGAGGAGCAGGCCACGCCTGCGTCAAGGCGGCGCTCGAATCGGGGATCACGACCTTCGGCACCGCCGACGTCTACGCCAACACCGCTGCCGAGGCGGTGCTCGGCGGGGCGCTCAAGGGCGAGCGGCGCGAGTCGCTGGAGATCGTGACCAAGGTGTGCCGATCTGGCCAACTTGAGAGAGTTCAGGCAGAGCGGGTCCGGGCGGTGCTGCGAACACCGGCGCCGAGCAGGTCAACCATCCACACGGAGGACGCCGCCACCGCGTGACCTGAAGCCAGCCAGACAGCAAAGAGCCCCCGTCGATCCCTTCGACGGGGCTCTCGCGTGCGCCAGCTTCAGCGGCTGTTGAGCCTGTGCTCAAGCCAGCGCACCGCGGCATCCGTAGCCTCGGTCCCCGCGAACTTCCGTTCCCAGAGACGCACCAGCGAGGCGGCGAACGCCGTTATGCCGTCAGGCTCTACAAAGTCGAACCCGTCGAACTGGGCGGCCCACGCCTCTGCTTCCGCTGGGGAGTGCCCGGCGGCAACCAAGCGCACGACGAGGTGCGCGGCGTCGACCCATGCGGGTCCCGTCTTCCACCACGCCCAGTCCACGACCTGTGCCCGATCTGCCACGAGGACGTTGAACGGGTTGAGGTCGGAGTGGATCAACGCGGAGCCGCCAAGGTAGGACGGGGCACGCCGTGCCCACTCCTCGATCGTCGGCACGTTCTCACGTGACCACGAGTGGGCGTTGTCGGGCGGTGCGAGGGCCAGTTCTCGGTCCAGGGCCGCCGCCCACTGTCCCTGAATCGCGCGCCTGTCGTCCGCGATCGTTGGCGCTTCGGTCTGGCTGATCACCTGCACGGTCTTTGCCACGAGCGGCAGGTCCGGCGAGTTCGGCGAGTAGTCAGCGTGCTGTCCCGCGACGTGCTCGAACCCGAGCAGCAACCACCCGCCGCTCTCGACCTGCCACAACAGCCGCGGAGCCACATCCTGAGGCAGGAAGGGGTTCACCGCAGCTTCGTTGCGGTGCATGAACGACTGAGGGTCGTCCACCTTGATGCCCTTGCAGAAGACCCAGCCGCCAGCCGTCAGAAGCGATGCGGCAACCGCAGAGTTGCGGCCGGCGGAGGCATCCTCGGCTTCGGTGACGCGGCCTGTGCGCTCGCTGACGGCGGCGGCCACACCTGCGGGCAGGTCGCTCCAGTTAAGGCGCTTGATCGTCGGGCTCCTCTGTCTCGGCTGCTAGTGAGGGTCGTCGCCCTGGCCGCAGTTGGTGCACCCACTGTGGCACTGGGAGCACCGGTCGCCGCCTGACTGCCACAGCTCCGGGTGGAACGGCAGCCCGGCCTTGGTGATGGCCTCCACCGTAGGTGCGAGCGCCTCTCGGACCGCGGCCTCGTCGCGGCGCGGCGCGGTGAACTCATCGGGGGCGTGGTGGATGAAGTACCCGGCCTCCCGCGCGCAGAACGCGGCGTACTCCTGGGTGTTCAAGATGAACTGGTGCCAACCGATGTCGACCTTCTTGCTTGGCCGGTATTCGGTTCGATTGGCAATGCCCACGGTGAGGAAACTCAACGTGTCCGAGATGATCTGGTCAGCCTCCACCAACTCCAGGCTGTGCTCCTGCATGATCTGATTGCGCCACTTCGTGCGGAACTCGGACGAGACCCTGGCCTGGGCGAGCTTGGCCGCAGGCTCAATCGTTGCCGTCATTGCCGTCCTCTCATGTTTTCCTCGATACGACCTACTTCACGCAGGCCGCTGGTGCCCCTGAGCGGGAGTCGAACCGCTACTGAAACCCTTTTAAGGGGCCTGCCTCTACCAGTTGGGCTACAGGGGCGAGCGCGAGCTACTTCCTCTTCCGCTTCCTTGGATTCCTCTTCCAGGCCCAGCCAAGAAGGCGCGTGCGCTTCAGCCGCTCCCAGGCGAACCCGAGACGATGAATGCGCCGGAGGCGACGGCGAGTCCAGTACCGACCCATTGTTGGACACCCCAGGCGTCCACGGCCAACTCTGCCGAGTGCAGGTGGGTACTCACGGTCAGATCCGGTCGCCGTTGACTGAGACGATCCGAGGCCAGCCGAGAACCGTCCGCACGACATCCACGGCCTTGCCCTCCGCCTTCTCCTTCGACACGCCTCCAACCAAGCGAACTGCGCCTGCTTCGTCTTCGCTGTAGACCCGCATGATTTCGTGGATGCCCCAGCGCATCTTCACGAATCCCAGCTCGTCCGGTTCGGCAGGGTTGTCGCCATAAGGGACTGCGATGAACCCGTTTCGAAGCAACGCCTGGAACGCGATCATGGTCTCGATCCGCTCCGGGGCTGCCTGCTCACCCTCACTCACCTTCCACAGTCCTTCCCGATTGAACATGAACGCCCTCCCTGAACCTGCGTGCTGCCTTCAGCGGCGAATCAAGGAGAAATCGCAGATGCACGAAACGATCACAGGAGGTGCAGCCGAGCCAAGCGTGGCAGATGCGGCACAGGTAAATGACCGCGAAGCCGAAGATGACTCCCAGCAACGCGAGCAGTGCTCCGGCGAGCATTGACGTACCTCCCGACTTGGACGGGCCGCCCGCGGTCGAACGGTTTCGGGCCGATCAGCGGGGCTGCCCAGGTCTCTATTTCTAGCCGAGTTGGGACCGGTTTATGCTGGTAGAGGCCTTGCCAAGTCTTGCCAAACCGGAGGCGTCGTGTCGGAACTCGGGGCCGCACTTCGAGCGGCGCGGAATGCTGCCGGGATGAGCCTCGCCCGGATGTCCAAGGCGACCCACTACAGCGAGCCGTACCTGAGCCGAATCGAGAACGGCCTCCGCGCTGCGAAGCCAGACGTCGTTACCGCGTACGAGGATGCGCTCGGCGTGCCGCTCAGGAGCGACCCCGTGCGACGCGCGCACGAGTGGCTCTTGGCCGACTCCCCGATGGTCGAACACCGCCGCTCCGGCCGGCAGGTCGGGAAGTCGCTCGCAGACAAGCTCGACGCGCGTGTGATCGAGCTGCGCCACCTTGACGACGTCGTGGGAAGCGCTGACCTTCTCCCCGCGATTGAGAAGGAGCTGACCGAGGCTCGCGCGCTCGTGCGGACGAGCACCTTCGCCGAGCCGATCGGGCGCCGGCTACTCACCGCCACCGGGGAACTCGCGCAGCTCGCCGGGTGGGTCGCGAGTGATGCGGGGAAGCACGCAGACGCTGAGCGGAAGTACCTCGGGGGTGTCGACGCCGCCGAGGAGGCGGGGAACAGCACGCTCGCGGCGCAGCTCTTCTGGTCGCTGAGCTACCAGGTAGCGAACATCGGGAAGCCGCAAGACGCCCTGTTGCTCGCACGGTCGGCCGTCAAGGGAGCGCGCGAAGCCACTCCGGTCGTTCGAGCGTTGTTGCTCGAACGTGTGGCGTGGGCGAACGCTCGAACGCGCGACCAGGACGCGACTCGTCGAGCGCTGGACGCCGTGGACGATGCGTATGAAGCGCGGTCGGCTGACATTGAGGAACCCGAGTGGGTGTACTGGCTGAACCGCTCCGAGATCGACGTCATGGCCGGCCGCTGCATGATCGAGCTTGGCGACCCCGCGAAAGCCGAGCCGTTGCTGTCGAAGGCCGTAGCGACCTACCCCGAGGAGCACTCGCGCGAAGTGGCGCTTTACCTCTCGTTTCTGGCCGAGTCCTACGCGCGGACTGGCGCCTTCGACGCCGCAAAGGCCACGCTCGACCAAGCCGCGAGCTTCGCTGAACGGATGCCTTCGGCGCGGACTGACGACCGGTTCACTGCGGTCCGCGAGCTGCTGCAGCCCGGTCTTGGACGGGAACGCATATCCGAACCCGTGTTCGAACAGTGAGGCCCGAAAGGGCCAGGCCGCGCGAAAGACGGGCCGTCAGGTCGTGTGCAAGCCGCCGAAGGCTGTCCGGGTCGATCTTGGCGCGGTGTTCCGCATCGACCGCCTCCGCGACCCCTTCGAGGAGGGACTCGACCTTCAGGCGCGCGTTCCTGGTGAGCTGTCCATGGAGGAGATGACCACGACCGGCCATTGGGTCGGATACGTCGCGTTCGTGATCCCGAAAGAAGGCGCTGGAGTCCGCGTCGCACAGTGGGTGCTCTCAGACGCGCTCGAACCCCGCGAGGACGTCCCGGCTCGATCACGAACAGCGTGGCTCAGCGCGCCGCTAAGGTGCAACCTGAGGCTGCTACCGTTGCGGTGCTGATACCCACCACCCACCAATCAGCGAGTACAGGCGCCAACGGTCGACCACGACTAGACCCTCCCCAAGGTTGGCGCGTTGGTTTACAGCAGGTTGAGCACGCATGACCCACCTGACAGGTGGCTAGAGCTTCGGGGCTGGTCGCCGGACAGGTGTACGCGCGTGTTCCCGTTTCTCGACTTCGCCCCGTCGGGCGGCCCCATGATCGGAACGATTGTGGTTGTGGCACTTCTTGCCACGATTTGCGTGATCGTGGGGCTCGCTCTGAGGAAGTCCCTCACAGGCCGGAAGATCGACATCAGCATCATGGGCAAGTTCGTCACCGTGAAGGTCGAGGACTCGAACGCCGAGCGGTCCGCGCTACTGCCAGGAACGGCAGAAGCCCCCGTCGAGTTGCACGGGGGCTCCCGAACAAGCCGGCGAGACCAGCCCTTTAACCCTGCGCCGTGAGCCGCGGGTCGTCGGTGACGAGCCCTTCGAGCACGGAGTCGATCTTCTTGAGCAGCTCGGCGTCGAGCTTCACGCCGACAGCCTTGACGTTCTCCGCGACCTGCTCGGGACGCGACGCGCCGATGATCGCGGACGCGACGTTCGGGTTCTGGAGCACCCACGCCACCGCGAGCTGGGCCAGCGTGAGACCGGCCTCCTCGGCGACCGGCTTCAGGTTCTGGACCGCGTTCAGGACGTCGTCGCGCATCCACCGGGCGATCATCTTCGAGCCGCGCTCGTCGGCCGCCCGTGAACCTTCCGGAAGTTCCGCGCCCGGAAGGTACTTGCCGGTCAGGATGCCCTGCGCGATCGGCGAGAAGACGATCTGCGAGATCCCCTCGCGCTCACAGGTAGGAATCACCTGCGGCTCGATGACGCGCCACAGCATCGAGTACTGCGGCTGGTGGGAGATCAGCGGCACGTTCAGCTCGCGGGCGAGCGCCGCGCCGCGGGTGATCTGCTCGGCGGTCCACTCGGACACGCCGATGTAGAGGGCCTTGCCCTGGCGGACGATGTCGGCGAACGCCAGCATCGTCTCCTCCAGCGGCACCGTGTGGTCAAATCGGTGGGCCTGGTAGAGGTCGACGTAGTCCGTCTGGAGGCGCTCCAAGGAGCCGTCGATCGACTCCATGATGTGCTTGCGACCCAGCCCCCTGTCGTTGGGGCCACCGGGACCCGTGGGCCAGTACACCTTCGTGAGCAGCTCATATGAGGCACGACGCTGGCCGGCGAGCGCCCGTCCGAGCACCGACTCCGCGGCGGTGTTCGCGTAGACGTCGGCGGTGTCGAAGGTCGTGATGCCCGCGTCGAGGGCGGCGCGGACGCAAGCCGTCGCCTGGTCCTCCTCGACCTGGGAGCCGTGGGTGAGCCAGTTGCCGTACGAGATTTCGCTGATGTTCAAGCCACTGCGGCCGAGGCGTCGAAACTCCATGCCGCCAGCCTACTGCGAAGTAGTTCGACTTGCTAACGAACTTGTGCGCGCCACTCAGGCTGGTGGAGTACGCGCTGGTACGTTGGTGTCATCCAGGGTGCGAGCCCCGTTAGTGCTGGAGCGGCGGAACTAGTCCGCTGAGAGCGTCGAAGACGCAGAGCCCAGCATTGTCGTGTCTCCGTGGGACCCGAAGAGCGGTGCGCCAAGGCTCGTCGACAGAGACAGAGCCACCCGAAGTTGGGGCACCTACGGACGCAAGCGGCACTTTGCGGGTACGGCACGGTAGGCCCACCTGAAGAGGTGGCCTGGCACTTCGGGACTGGTCGCCGGACAGGTGCGCGCGTGCTTCAGCAGTTCGGCGAGTTGGTCGCCACCATTGGCCCCTGGTTGGCTCTCGTCGCGTTCTGCGTCTCGCCCGTGTGGTGCTACCTCTTCGCGCGGATGGTCCTCAAGACCTTGCGATGTCAGGGGCAAGCCGGCGCAACCGTGAAGGCGCGCACCTTCCCCCTGCCGCACGTTGAGATCACGATCAACGGCCCGGCTGCCGGGCAGATCCCAGCAGCCTACGAGCAAGAACAGCTCCCCGCGTCGAAGCCTCGAATCGCTGAGCGGGCAAAGCGGCGGAACAAGACGGTTGGCAAGCCTTGATTCCCTCGCTGACCTGAGTGGATGCTGTCGGGCTCGTTCGGCTTCACCTCGACGCGGCCCTCCGCTGCGAGCATCCGCACCGCCTCGCCGACGAGCGCGGGTCGCAGATGATCGCGCGCTGGATGACCGACGAGGTGCTGACCGCCGTGCAGCGGCTCAAGCCGATCGCCGAGGAAGCCGGCATCACGATGGCGCAGCTCGCGGTGGCGTGGGTGCTGAAGAACCCGAACGTCGCGTCCGCGATCATCGGCGCGTCGCGGCCGGAGCAGGTCCACGAGAACGTCAAGGCCGTCGACGTCGAGCTCGGCGACGACGTGCTCGCGCGGATCGACGACGTCCTGGCGGGCGTCATCACGGACGACCCGAGGCTCACGGCCCAGGGCTAACCCGCCGGGTGCAGGCTCATCGGGCCGTACACCTCGGATTCCGCGCGCAGCAGCGTGACCTGTTCGACCCCGGCGTCGAGCAGGTCGCGCCACTGGGCGCTGAACCACTCCTCAGCCTCCGTCTGCCCGGCGAACGCCACATCCGGGCCCGCGACGTCGCGGCCTTGTGCATCCTGGTAGCGCCAGCGAAATTCCATGAGACGAAGGCTAACTCTTGTCCTCTCGCACGCTCGTGCTCGGCGGAGCGCGTTCAGGCAAGTCAGCGCACGCGGAAGGCCTGCTCACCGAGCCGGTCGTGACTTACGTCGCAACCGCGCGCAGATACCCCGACGACCCGGACTGGGACGCGCGCATCGCCTCGCACGTCGCGCGTCGTCCGTCCACCTGGCACACGGTCGAGGCGTCCGCGCCGCCGGACCTGCCGGCGTTGCTCACCGCGACCTCGTACGACGACCCGCCGATCCTGGTCGACGACCTGTCGACGTGGCTGGTGGGGGTGCTCGACGACGTCGACGCCTGGGAGGGCGGCGGCACGGAGGTGGTGGAGCGCGACATCGACGCGCTCGTGCGTTCGGTCGCCACGTGCCGGACGCGGCTGGTCCTGGTGACGGCGGAGGTCGGCCTCGGCGTCATCCCCTCGACCCGCTCAGGCAGACTCTTCCGAGATCACCTCGGTGCGCTCAACGCGCGCGTCGCCGAGGTGTGCGACGAGGTCACCCTGCTCGTCGCCGGCATCGGACTGAAACTGCGTTAGGAGCGACAGGTGAGCACCGAGTTCCCGCCGGTTGAACCGCCGGACGAGACCGTTCTGCGCGAGGCGCGGGCCCGGCACGCGGTGCTGACCAAGCCGGTCGGCTCGCTCGGGCGGCTCGAGGAGCTGGGCAACTGGGTCGCGGCCTGCCAGGGCGTCGTGCCGCCGAAGCCGTTCGTGCGGCCTCGCGTCGTCGTGTTCGCGGGCGACCACGGCATCACCGCGCAGGGCGTGTCGGCGTACCCGAGCGAGGTGACCGGCCAGATGGTCGCGAACTTCATGACCGGCGGGGCCGCGGTGAACGTGCTCGCACAGGTCGCGGGTGCGACGGTGCGCGTGGTCGACATGGCCGTCGACGCGGACACCCCGGCCGCGGTCAGCGCGCACAAGGTGCGCCGGTCCTCGGGATCGATCGACCGCGAGGACGCGCTCACCCGCGAGCAGTGCGAGCTCGCCATCGCGGCCGGTCGGGCGGTCGCCGACGAGGAGGTCGACTCGGGCGCCGACGTGCTCGTCGCCGGCGACATGGGCATCGGCAACACGACGCCGGCCGCCGTGCTGATCGCGTCGCTGACCGGGTCGGAGCCCGTCTCGGTCGTCGGGCGCGGCACCGGCATCGACGACCAGGCGTGGATGCGGAAGACGGCGGCGATCCGGGACGCGCTGCGCCGGGCCCGCCCGGTGATCAGCGACCCGGTCGCCCTGCTGGCCACGGCCGGTGGCGCCGACCTGGCCGCGATGGCCGGGTTCCTCGCCCAGGCCGCCGTCCGGCGGACCCCGGTCGTGCTCGACGGCGTCGTCGTCGGCGCGGCCGCCGTCGTCGCCGAGGAGCTCGCGCCGGGTGCGCGCGAGTGGTGGGTGGCGGGGCACGAGTCGGCGGAGCCCGCGCACGCGATCGCGCTCGGGCACCTCAACCTGAAGCCGCTGCTGGAGTTCGGGATGCGGCTCGGTGAGGGTTCCGGCGCGGTGGCGGCGCTGCCGCTACTGATCTCGGCGGTGAAGGTGCTCGCGGAGATGGCGACGTTCGAGAGCGCCGGGGTCACCAACAAGGGCGGAACCACGACCGAAGCCGACGCAGCGAACGAAGCTGAAGCCACGACGAAGGAATGAAGCTCGCGCTGTCGTGGCTGACCGTCCTGCCGTTGCGGGTCGACGACGTCGACCGCGGGGCGGCGGGGCGGGCCATCGCCTGCACGCCGGTCGTCGGTGTTCTGCTCGGCGCGTTCGTCGTGGGCGTGCTCGAACTGCTGGCGGTGTCCGGCGTGGCGGCGCAGGTGTCCGGGTTCCTGGTCGTCGGTGTCGTCGCGCTGGCGACGCGCGGCATGCACCTCGACGGTCTCGCGGACACCGCGGACGGGCTCGGTTGCTACGGACCGCCGGAGCGCGCGCTCCGGGTGATGAAGGACGGCGGCGCCGGGCCGTTCGGCGTCGTCACGTTGATCGTGGTGCTGGGTGCGCAGGCCGCCGCACTGCCCGGCGCCGGCTGGGGCGTCGTGCTGCTCGCGTTCGCGACGAGCAGGGCGGCGTTCGGGATCTGCTGCCTGCGCGGTGTGCGCGCCGCCCGGCCGGAAGGCCTCGGGGCGCTGGTCGCCGGCACGCAGCACCCGGCGCTGGTCGCCGGCACGTGGGTGGTGCTCGCGGCCGCGGCGGTTCCGCTCGGGTGGCGGGCGGTCGTCGCCGTCGTCGTCGCGGGCGCGCTCGTGTGGGCGCTGGTGCGGCACACCGGGAGGCGTTTCGGCGGCATCACCGGTGATGTGCTCGGTGCTGCCGCCGAAATCGCGCTCCTGGCCGTGCTGGTGATCGCCTAGGGGTGCAGCGTCGTCATCCAGCCGTGGGTGTCGGCGACGTGGCCGTGCTGGAGGCCGGTCAGGCGCTCGCGCAGCTTCGACGTCACCGAGCCGGTGCCGCCGTCGGCGATGTCGAACTCGCCGCCGGCGTGCTTGACGTGACCGACCGGCGTGATGACCGCGGCCGTGCCGCAGGCGAAGACCTCGGTGAGCTCACCGGAGGCGTTGGCCTTCTCCCACTCGTCGGTCGAGACGCGGCGCTCCTCCACGGTGAGGCCGAGTTCGGAGGCCAGCTCGAGCAGCGAGCTCCTGGTGATGCCGGGCAGCAGCGTGCCGGTCAGCTCCGGGGTGACGACCTTGTCGCCGTAGACGAAGAACAGGTTCATGCCGCCCATCTCCTCGACCCAGCGGCGTTCCACCGCGTCGAGCCAGACGACCTGGTCGCAGCCCTTCTCGGCGGCCTGCGCCTGCGCCACGAGGGACGCGGCGTAGTTGCCGGCGAACTTGGCCGCGCCGGTGCCACCGGGGGCGGCGCGGACGTACTCGGTCGAGAGCCACACGCTCACCGGGCGGACGCCGCTCGCGAAGTAGGAGCCGGCGGGGGAGGCGATCAGCACGTAGAGGTACTCGGACGCGGGTCGCACGCCGAGGCCCTTCTCCGTGGAGATCATGAACGGCCGCAGGTAGAGGGACTCCTCCTCGGCCGCCGGCACCCAGCGGCTGTCGACCGCGAGGAGCTGCCGGACCGACTCCAGGAAGAGCTCGTCGGGAAGTTCGGGCATCGCCATGCGGCGGGCCGACGCGCGGAAGCGCTCGGCGTTGGCCTCAGGGCGGAAAGACGCGATCGAACCGTCGGGCTGCCGGTAGGCCTTGAGCCCTTCGAAGATCGCCTGGCCGTAGTGCAGCACCATTGCCGCGGGGTCCAGTGCGAGGGTGGAGTACGGGCCGACCTCGGCGTCGTGCCAGCCCTGCTCGCGGTTCCAGCGGATCGTCACCATGTGGTCGGTGAAGTGCTGCCCGAAGCCCGGCTTGGCAAGTACCTCCGCTACGCGCTCCGGGGTCGCCGGGTGCGGGTGTGGAGTCCGGGTGAAAGGCAACTCGCTCGTCATGTGAGCACGGTAACCCGCTGGTCGGGATAGGGAAAATCCTCATCCCAAAACTCGGACGTCCTACTAACTCGGACTCTATAGAGTCCCCGGCCATGACCAAGGAAGAAGGATCTTCAACGGGTGCCGACATCCGCACCGTGTCGCAGGCCGCGCTGCTCGTCCTCGGCACCGGCATGACCCTGCTCGACGGCTGGGTCATCGGTGGCGTGGGAGGGGTGGTCGCCGCGGTCTTCCTCGCCGTCTTCTTCCTGGCGATCTACTACGGCATCAGCAAGGACAAGCCCTCTACGAACGGCCGGGTGTACGGGCTCGCTGCGTGTGTTGGAGTGACTCTTCTCGTCTTCCTCTCAGTGACGCTCTGAGAGACGCCGTCAGCCCGATGAGGCCGGTGCCCGCGCCCAGTCCCGCGAGGGAGATGAGCAGCGCGGGCACGGGGGTGCTCATCGCGAGCAGCACCGAGAGCCCGAGTCCGAGACAAGCCGTGCGCATGGGCCACGTGCGGTCGTTCTGCAGCAGGACTCGAGCCGACGCGTTCGTGAAGGCGTAGTAGAACAACGTGGCGCACGCCGCCGTGCCCAGCGCCAGCCCCACCGGCAGGAGGACCACCGCCAGCGCGGACGCGGCCACCAGGACCAGCGAGATCGCGCCGGGCCTGAGGCGGGTCGGCAGGTCGCCGTCCTCGGCCAGGCCGGTCACCGTGCGGTGCGCGGACGCGAGGACGAAGTGCAGCACGGCCACACCGGCCACCGCCGCGGCGATCTGCACCAGCGGCACCAGCGCCGACGCGTCCGCCGCGACGAGCGCGTCCCGCAGCGGCGCGGGCGACAGCGCGAGGCGCGCGCTGCCGAGCTGGCGCAGCACACCGGCGCCCACCGCGAGGTAGACCGCGAACGACAGCCCGATCAGGATCGGGATCGCGAACCTCAGCACGGCCGGCGAGTGCGGCCGTTCCCCGCGGTGCGGGGCGGTGATGCGCTCGAACCCGGCGAAGGCCATGAACATCACGCCCGCGACGCCGACCAGTTCGCTGGCCGTGCCCGCCTCCCCCGCCGACGGCACCGGCTCGATGGCGAAGCTCGACGCCACCACCAGTGCCAGCACGCCGAGGACGACCACGGTGACGAGGACGCTCACGCCGGTGGTGAAGCGGAACCCGGCCGCGCCGAGCAGCGCCGTGGCCACGACGAGGGCGAGTGCGCCGGCCACCGGCTGGTCGGGCACCACGTACGCGCCGAACATCGACGCCACGGCCGCCGCCATCGCGAACCGACCCAGGAGGTGGGCGCTCGCCGTCAGCCGAGCGGGCCACACGCCGAGCTGCGCGCGCACGTACCCGTAACCACCGCCGATGTCGGGGTAGGCGCGGGACTGGTCCGCGGTCGAGAACGCCGAGCACAGCGCGGCCAGCGCGGAGACGGCCAGCGCCGGGAGCACCCACCAGCCCGCAAGACCTGCGGCCGGGGCGAATCCGGCGAAAACCCCCGCTCCGAGCACCGCGGGAAGACCGAGCGCGACCGTGGCGACGATGTCGCGAGGCGTGTGGGTCACCGGTACACGTTCTCAGATGCGGCATCCGGTGGTAACCACCCGGTCGGTTGATGCCCGAAACGGGCGAATCGCCACTGAGCGCAACTGGGCGCAACTGTGAACGTCACGGATCGCGGCCGGGCGTGGGCGAGCCCCGACGGTCGTGGGACCGGCCGACCTTTAGCATAGTTCACGATTCCGAGCCCTCCCCCGCACAACTCTGGAGCAGCACGTGACAGCCCCGAAGCTGGCCCTCACCGAAGGTGACCTGAGCACCACCGCCGCGGACGCAGTCGTCGTGGGCACCCTGCAGGGTGCGGACGGTCTGGAGCTCGCCCCCGGTGCCGACGCTGTCAACGCCGCGTTCGACGGCGCGCTGCTCGAGGTGCTGGGCACCCTGCGCGCGTCCGGCAAGGCCGACGAGCTCGTGAAGGTGCCGACCTTCGGCAAGATCGCCGCCCCGCTCGTCCTCGCGGTCGGCCTCGGCAAGAGCACCGGCGAGGAGCAGGTGCGCCGCGCGTCCGGTGTCGCCGCCCGCGCGCTGGCCGGCAAGAAGCGCGCGCTGAACGCGCTGGCCGCCCTGCACGTCGGCGCCGCCGCCGAGGGCACGCTGCTCGGCGCCTACTCGTTCACCGAGTACAAGTCCGACAAGGGCGAGCCCGCCGTCGCGAAGGTCGACCTGGTCGCCGCCGCGTCCAAGGAGAACAAGGCCGCGCTGAAGGCCGCCGTCGCGATCGCCGAGTCCGTCGCCATCGCGCGCGACTTCGTGAACACGCCGCCCAACGACCTCTACCCCGGCTCCTTCGCCGACCGCGCCGCGCGGCTCGCCACGGCCGCCGGCCTCGACGTCGAGGTGCTGGACGAGAAGGCGCTGAAGAAGCAGGGCTTCGGCGGCATCCTGGGCGTCGGCGCCGGCTCGTCGCGCCAGCCGCGCCTCGTGCGCATCTCGTACAAGGGCGCGAAGGCCACCAAGAAGGTCGCGCTCGTCGGCAAGGGCATCACGTTCGACACCGGCGGCATCTCGATCAAGCCGGCCGCGGGCATGGACGAGATGACCTCGGACATGTCCGGCGCCGCCGCGATCGTCGCCAGCATGGTGCTGGCCGCGAAGCTCAAGTACCCGTTGGAGATCATCGCGTCGATCCCGATGGCGGAGAACATGCCGTCCGGTGACGCCTACCGCCCCGGCGACGTGCTGACCATGTACGGCGGCAAGACCGTCGAGGTGCTCAACACCGACGCCGAGGGCCGCCTGATCCTGTCCGACGCGATCGTGCGCGCGTGCGAGGACGGCCCCGACTACCTGATCGAGACCGCGACCCTGACCGGCGCGCAGGTCGTGGCGCTGGGCAAGCGGACCGCGGGCGTCATGGGCTCCGACGAGTTCCGGGACCGCGTCGCGGCGATCGGCACCGCGGTCGGCGAGTCGGCGTGGCCGATGCCGCTGCCCGAGGAGCTGCGCGCCGACCTCGACTCGCGCCTGGCCGACCTCGCGAACGTCACGGGCCACCGCTGGGGCGGCATGCTCGCGGCGGGGTTGTTCCTGCGCGAGTTCGTGGCCGAGGGCGTGCAGTGGGCGCACATCGACATCGCCGGCCCGGCGTACCACACGGGTGGCCCGTACGGGTACACCGCGAAGGGCGGCACGGGCGTCCCGGTGCGCACCATCGCGGCCGTGCTGGCGGACATCGCGGCCAACGACTGAGCCTTTCCCACCGCTTTTCCGCGACGGGCGGAGATTCCTCGGAATCTCCGCCCGTCCCGCTTTTCCGGACGCCTCCGCCGCCGCCCTCCCCCTGCCTTTGCAACGACTCGTTTTCCGACGAAGTCCAAAGAGTCGTTGCAAGGGTGCAGGTCAGCGGCGTCGCGGCTGCCGCCGTACCGGGATGAGCGGCGAGACCGGCCGTTGCGGGCGCAGGCGGGACGACTCGCCGATGCAGCGTTTCGGCGGGTGGCGCGTGATTTGCCCGCGCTGTTCTTCGGTGATTGCGGACGAGGTCGGCGTCATCGCGGACGGACAATTCCCGTGCGGCACCGGGTGGAATGGGCTTGAGTCTCAAGCCGCCTGAGACAGCAGGGTGGTCGCCATGACCGAGCAGCTCTACCCCATCGGGGACGTCGCGCGCCGCACCGGGCTGAGTGTGAGCGCCATCCGGTTCTACGCGGACGAGGGTGTCGTCCCGCCGACCGGCCACACCGACGGCGGTTACCGGCTCTACGACGTCGAGGCCATCGCGCGGCTGGAACTCGTGCGGACGCTGCGCGATCTCGGCGCGAGCGTCGAGGACGTGCGCCGGCTGCTGGCGGAGGAGACCTCGTTGCACGACCTCGCCACCGCGCACCTCGTCATCGTCGAACGGCAGCTGCGGCACCTGAAGGCGCGGCGGGCCGTGCTGCGGACCGTGGTCAGCCAGGGCGGCGGTGCGCGGCAGGTGGCGTTGATGCACGAGCTCGTCTCGATGTCCGACGAGGACCGCGAGGGGTTGCTCGACCGGTTCTGGAGCGAGGTCACCGACGGGCTCGCCGTGCACCCGGCGTTCACCGAGCACCTGCACGGGCTGCGGCCGGTGCTGCCGGAGGAGCCGGGCACCGAGCAGCTCCAGGCGTGGATCGAGCTCGCCGGCTTGGTGCGGGACGCGGGCTTCCGCGCCGCGGTGCGCGAGTTCTTCCACACGAGCTTCGCCTCGCCGGAGGCGGCCACCGTGACGTCACCGGAGGTGATGGCGCGCGTCGAGGCGCACCGGCTGGTCGAGGCCGAGGCGGGCGAGGCGGAGCGGTCCGGGGTCGCGCCGGACTCGCCGCGGGGGCGCGAGATCGCCGGACGGCTGCTCGCCTCGCTCGCCGGGCTCACCGCCGAGGTGACCGGTGCGGCGCCGGAGACGGCCGGGCTGAAGCGGGCGCTGGGCGAGCCCGACCCGGTCGTGGACGAGCACGCGCGCCGGGCCGTCGCGAAGTTCGGCGACGTGCTCGACCGGTTCGTGGCGCTCACCGAGACGATCAGCGGCAGGCCGCTGCCCGATCCGCACGACATCGGCGCGAGTGATTCCTGGGTCGCCGCGGCGGTGGCCGCGCTTTAGCCGTTGCCGAGCTTTTTCTGGCGTGCGCTGTAATCGCGCATGCGCTGCGGGTAACCGACGATGCCGGCGTCGTAGATGGGCATGCCGCGTTTGCGGGCGAACGCACGGGCGGCGTCGGCACTGGCGACCCGGCGGCGTGTCCACTCGCCGTCGTGGGCGACCAGGACCACAGTGGTTTCGGTCACCGTGGTCTTCGGTTCCACATAGGCCTCGACGCCCTGGCGGCTCGCGGTCCACTGTTCGAGGTGGCTCGTGTCCTGGTTGGAGGCGGTGCGGAGCACACCGGGACGCGGCTTCCTGCGAAAACGATCGAACAACCCCATCGAGCACCTCCTGTGCCTGCTTCCCCCATGGTGCCAGGCCGGGGTGTTATGAGTAGGTGAATGATCAGCACTCGACGTGCTCGCCCATGCCGGATCACCACGCTTCGGCAACTAGTGACAAGATGGCCGCGTACCTCGCGCGCACCCGCGCGTAGTAAGTAATCCCGAGGAGATCCGAAGTGACTTCGCCGGAACTGGAGTCGGCCACCGACGCCGATCTCGTCATCCTCGGCGGTGGTTCGGGCGGTTACGCCTGCGCGTTCCGCGCGGCCGAGCTCGGCCTGTCCGTCGTGCTGGTCGAGAAGGACAAGCTGGGTGGCACCTGCCTGCACCGCGGCTGCATCCCGACCAAGGCGCTGCTGCACGCGGCCGAGGTGGCGGACAACGCCCGCGAGGGCGACCAGTTCGGTGTGAAGAGCTCGCTCGAGGGCATCGACATCGCCGGTGTCAACTCGTACAAGGACGGCGTGATCTCGCGGCTCTACAAGGGTCTGCAGGGTCTCGCGAAGGCCAACAAGGTCACCCTGGTCGAGGGCGCGGGCACGTTCGTCGGCCCGAACGCCGTCGAGGTGGACGGCCGGCGCTACACCGGCAAGAACGTGGTGCTCGCGACGGGCTCGTACGCCCGCAGCCTCCCCGGCCTGGAGATCGGCGGCCGGGTCATCACCAGCGACCAGGCGCTCAACCTGGACTTCATCCCGGAGAAGGTCGTCGTCCTGGGCGGCGGCGTCATCGGCGTGGAGTTCGCGAGCGTGTGGCGGTCGTTCGGCGCCGACGTCACCATCGTCGAGGCCCTGCCCCGCCTGGTGCCGGCCGAGGACGAGTACGCGTCCAAGCAGCTCGAGCGCGCCTTCCGCAAGCGCGGCATCAAGTTCAAGACCGGCGTGAAGTTCACCGGCGCCACCCAGAACGACTCCGGGGTGTCGGTCACCCTGGAGAACGGCGACGTCCTCGACGCCGACCTGCTGCTGGTCGCGGTCGGCCGCGGCCCGAACAGCGCGGGCCACGGCTACGAGGAGGCCGGCGTCCGGATCGACCGCGGGTTCGTCGTCACCGACGAGCGCCTGCGCACGAACCTGCCGAACGTCTACGCCGTCGGCGACATCGTGCCGGGCCTGCAGCTCGCGCACCGCGGTTTCCAGCAGGGCATCTTCGTGGCCGAGGAGATCGCGGGCCAGCAGCCGAAGGTGATCGACGAGGCGGGCATCCCGCGCGTCACCTACTGCAAGCCCGAGGTCGCCTCCGTCGGTCTCACCGAGGCCGCCGCGAAGGAGAAGTACGGCTCCGCCGAGGTGTTCGTCTACGACCTCGCGGGCAACGGCAAGAGCCAGATCCTCAAGACCGCCGGTGGCGTGAAGCTGATCAAGGCTCCCGACGGCCCCGTCGTCGGCGTCACCATGGTCGGCGAACGCGTCGGCGAGCTCGTCGGTGAGGCCCAGCTGATCTACAGCTGGGAGGCTTACCCGGACGACGTGGCTCCGCTGATCCACGCCCACCCGACCCAGACTGAAGCCCTCGGCGAGGCCTTCCTCGCCCTGGCCGGCAAGCCGCTGCACGTGCACGGCTGACCGTTCCCCATCCAAGTCAGCCACACGAGAGCACGAGGAGTCAGCGAACAATGGCCTTCTCCGTCCAGATGCCCGCACTCGGTGAGAGTGTCACCGAGGGCACGGTCACCCGGTGGTTGAAGCAGGAAGGCGACCGGGTGGAGGTGGACGAGCCGTTGCTCGAGGTGTCCACCGACAAGGTCGACACCGAGATCCCGTCCCCGGCGGCCGGCGTCCTGCAGAAGATCGTCGCGCAGGAGGACGACACCGTCGAGGTCGGCGGCGAGCTCGCGGTCATCGGCGACGGTGACGGCGGTTCCTCCAGCTCGGCCCCGGCCCCCGCCCAGGAGTCCGCGCCCGAACCCCGGCAGGAGGAGCCGCAGCAGACGCAGCCCTCCGCGCAGCCGTCCGAGGCCGCGCAGGAAGCCGCCCCGGCGCAGGCCCCAGCCCAGTCCGGTGGTCCGGCCGAGGGCACCGACGTCACGATGCCCGCGCTCGGCGAGTCCGTCACCGAGGGCACCGTCACCCGCTGGCTGAAGCAGGTCGGCGACAGCGTCGAGGTCGACGAGCCGCTGCTCGAGGTCTCGACCGACAAGGTCGACACCGAGATCCCGTCGCCGGCCGCGGGCACGCTGCTCGAGATCACCGCGGGCGAGGACGAGACCGTCGAGGTCGGCGGCAAGCTCGCCGTCATCGGGTCGGGCAGCCCCGCGCAGTCCGCTCCCGCGCCCGAGAGCAAGCCCGAGCCGCAGCAGTCCGCCCCGGCCCCGGCTCCGCAGCAGCAGCAGCAGGCACCGGCTCCGCAGCAGCAGCAGTCGGCTCCGGCACCGGCCCCGCAGCAGGCCCCGGCCCCGCAGGCCGCGCCGCAGCAGCAGGCACCGGCTCCCGCCTCGTCCTCGGACGACGCGAACGGCACCCCGTACGTCACCCCGCTCGTGCGCAAGCTCGCGTCGGAGAACGGCATCGACCTGGGCTCGCTCAAGGGCACCGGCGTCGGTGGCCGCATCCGCAAGCAGGACGTGCTCGCCGCCGTCGAGGCCAAGAAGGCCCCGGCTCCGGCGCCGCAGCAGCAGGCTCCGGCCGCCTCCGCCCCGGCCGCCCGCACCGCGACCCCCGTCGCGGCCGACAACTCGGGCAAGCGCGGCACCGTGCAGAAGCTCCCGCGTCTGCGCCAGATCGTGGCGCAGCGCACGCGGGAGTCGCTGCAGATGTCGGCCCAGCTCACCCAGGTGTTCGAGGTCGACGTCACCAAGATCGCCCGCCTGCGCAACCAGGCGAAGAAGGCGTTCGAGGCGCGGGAGGGCGCGAAGCTCACGTTCCTGCCGTTCTTCGCCAAGGCCGCCATCGAGGCGCTCAAGGCCCACCCGGTGCTCAACGCGTCGATCGACGAGGAGCGCAAGGAGGTCACCTACCACGGTGCCGAGCACCTCGGCCTGGCGATCGACACGGAGCGCGGCCTGCTCAACGCCGTGATCCACAACGCCGGTGACCTGAACCTGTCGGGCATCGCCCACAAGATCGGTGACCTGGCCGCTCGTGCCCGTTCGAACAAGCTCACCCCGGACGAGCTCACCGGCGGCACGTTCTCGCTGACCAACCTGGGCAGCAACGGCGCGCTCTTCGACACCCCGATCATCCAGCAGCCGCAGGTCGGCATCCTGGGCGTCGGCGTCGTGAAGAAGCGCCCGGTCGTCATGACCGACGAGGACGGCAACGACACCATCGCGATCCGCTCGATGATGTACCTCGCGCTCACGTACGACCACCGCCTGGTCGACGGCGCCGACGCGGGCCGCTTCCTCACGACGGTCAAGAACCGCCTGGAGGAGGGCGCGTTCGAGGCCGACCTCGGTCTCTGACCCGCCGGACACCACTGCCGAAGGCCACCCCGGTCGGTACCGGGGTGGCCTTCGGCACATCCGTGCCACTGTGCACGTACCGGCCGGTTGCGGAACGATCTAGCCATGCGCGTTGTCATCGCGGGATCGTCGGGCCTGATCGGAACGAGCCTGGTGGCGTCGATGCGCGCCGCCGGCCACGAGGTGCTGCGGCTCGTGCGCCGCAAGGCCGCCGCTCCCGACGAACGCGGCTGGGACCCGTACGCCGGGCGCATCGACGAGGGCACGTTCGACGGTGCCGGCGCCGTCGTCAACCTGTGCGGCGCGGGCATCGGCGACAAGCGGTGGGACGACGCGCGCAAGCAGGTGCTGCACGACAGCCGCGTCGTGCCGGCCGAGGTGCTGTCGGCGGCGGTCGTCGAGCACGGGGTTCCGGCGCTGGTGAACGCGTCGGGTGCCCACTTCTACGGCGACACCGGCGCCCGGCTCGTGGCCGAGGACGCGCCGGGCGGCCACACGTTCATGGCCCGGCTGACCCAGGACTGGGAGGCGGCGACGTCCGCCGCGCGGGAAGCCGGTGTGCGTGTCGTGCTCATGCGCACGGCTGTCGTCATCTCCCCGTCGGGCGGGGTGTTCGGGCGGTTGAAGCCGGTGTTCCAGCTCTTCCTGGGCGGCCGGCTCGGGACCGGGGAGCAGTTCTTCCCGTGGGTGTCGCTGGACGACGTCGTCTCCGCGTACCGGTTCGTCGTCGAGCACGAGGAGATCAGGGGGCCGGTGAACGTCGCCGCGCCCGGCGCGGTGACGAACGCCGAGTTCACCAGGGCGGTCGGCACGGCGCTGCGCAGGCCGACGCCGTGGGTGGTGCCGGCGTTCGCCCTCAAGGCGTTGCTCGGCGGTGAGATGGCCCAGGAACTGCTGCTGAGCGGACCGGGCCTGGCGCCGGAGGTGCTGGAGAGCCGCGGGTTCCAGTTCCTGCACCCGGCACTGCCGGCCGCGCTGACCGCGGCGGTCGCATGACGCGAGCCGTCGCCGCCGTTCTGGTGATCTCCTGGGTGCTGCTCGGCATGCCGGAGCTCACCGGGCTCGACGCGTGGGTGCACGACGCCCTGCCGCGCCCGGAGTGGCTGCGCGACATCGCGTTCGTGGTGAGCCTGGTGCTGGGGCCGACGCTCGGGTGGGCGTTCGCGGCGGTGCTGTTCGGGCTCGCGTGGTGGCGGCACGATCCGCGGTTGTGGAAGGCGTTGGCGGTGCACGGGTTGTGCTGCGCGACGGTGCTCACGCGCTACCTCTTCGACCGGGTGCGACCCGTCGAGTACCACCTGCCGAGCTACCCGAGCGGACACACGGTGGCGGTCGCGTCGATCGGGTTCACGCTGGTCGTGCTGCTCAAGCGCGGGGTGCTGTGGGCCGTGCTGGCGGTGCTGGTCGCCGGGTTCGCGAGGGTCGTGCTGGAGATGCACTGGGTCACCGACGTCATCGGCGCCGTGCTGGGTGTGACGGGCGTTGGTCTCGTGGCCGCACTCGCGCTGGGGTTGGTAACGTCGGGTCGTGAACTCGTGCCGCGCCTCGTCAGACCCCGTCGTCGTCCGTGAGCTGGGGCTCATCGACTACATGGCGGCGTGGGACCTGCAGAAGGAGATCGCGCGGGAGCGCGCCGACGGCACCGGCCCCGACACGCTCCTGCTGCTGGAGCACCCGCCGGTCTACACGTGCGGCAGGCGCACCCTCGACGAGGAGCGCCCGCGCGGCGGCGACACCCCGGTCATCGACGTCGACCGCGGCGGCAAGATCACCTGGCACGGCCCGGGTCAGCTGGTCGGCTACCCGATCGTCGGGCTGAGCGAGCCGATGGACGTCGTCGACTACGTCCGCCGGATCGAGCAGGGCCTGATCGAGGTGTGCGACCGGCTCGGCGTGCACACCGGCCGGGTCGAGGGCCGCAGCGGCGTGTGGATCCCCGCCGACGACCGCGGCCCGGAGCGCAAGGTGGCCGCCATCGGCATCCGCGTGCAGCGCGGCGTGACCATGCACGGCTTCGAGATCAACTGCAACGCGAGCCTCGACGCGTTCGGCGACATCATCCCGTGCGGCATCAAGGACGCGGGCGTCGCCTCGCTCTCGCACGAGCTCGGCCGGGACGTCACCGTGGCCGAGGTGCTGCCGATGGCCCGTGACGCCGTGCTCGCGGCGCTGGAGGGCACGCTCCCCCTGGCGGACCGCACGCTGGCCCGCACCGAACCCGTCGCCGCGGGCATCACCTTCGCTAGCATTCCGTAGCCCCGCGGCGGGGAGCCGCGGGATTCCGGAGGGAGTGCGTCGTGATGTTGTCCCGACGCCAGTTGTTCACGGCTGCCGGAGTGGCGGCACTCGCGTCAGCAGGACTGCCCGCGGGTGCGGCGGCGGTGGCCGCGCCCGGAGGCGTCTGGAGCGGTGAGATCCAGGTCGGCGAGTGGGAGCGCTACTACCTCGGCCTCGACGGCGGGGCGCACCAGGTGGCCCTCGGCGCGTTCGGCATCCCGCACACCGACGGCGTCCACGCCGACGAGCAGTACCGGATGGTGCCGGTCGAGTCCGTGCGCAGGGCCGCGGTGGAGTTCGGTGACCACGCGGCCGCCGACGTGGTGCGCGCCCGCCTCGGGCTCGGCTCGCCGTCGATGCTCGGGCTCGGCCTCGAGCTGGTGCTCGGGCAGCGCGGGCTGGAGGAGCGCTACCTCGACGACCCCGCGCTGCAACTGCGGTACCTCGGGCTCCGGCGGCGCTTCGCGGACCACGTGATGCCGATGCACCCCGCGGTCCGCGCGGCGCTCGCCTGACGTCCGCCGCGTCAGACCAGCTGCGGTGCGACGTCCATCGCGACGTCGGTGATGTGGTCGAGGTCGGAGAGGTCCAGCACCTGCAGGTAGACGCGCTGGACACCGGTCGCGTCCCGCCACTGGCCGATGCGGTCGACGACCTCGGCCGGGGAGCCGGCGAGACCGTTCTGCCGGAGCTCGTCCACCTCGCGGCCGATCGCGGCGGCCCGGCGGGCGACGTCCGCGTCGGTGCGGCCGACGCACGCGACGAGGGCGACCGAGCGGATGATCTCGCCGGGGTCGCGGCCCATCTCCGCGCACGCGGCGTCGACCCTGGCGAACTGCTCGACCGCCTGGTCGATGCCGACGAACGGCAGGTTGAACTCGGTGGCGTAGGAAGCGGCGAGCGCCGGGGTGCGCTTGGCGCCCGTGCCGCCGATGAGCACCGGGACGCGGTCCTGCGCGGGCTTGGGCAGGGCGGGCGAGTCGGTGAGCGAGTAGTGCTTGCCCTCGAACGAGAAGGTGCCGCCGAGCGGGGTCTCCCACAGCCCGGTGATGATCGCGAGCTGCTCCTCGTAGCGCTCGAAGCGCTCCCCGAGCGCCGGGAACGGGATGCCGTAGGCGGTGTGCTCTGCCTCGTACCAGCCGGCGCCGATGCCGAACTCCACGCGGCCACCGGACATCTGGTCGACCTGGGCGACGCTGATGGCGAGCGGTCCTGGGTAGCGGAACGTCGCGGCGGTCATCAGCGTGCCCAGGCGGATCGTCGTCGTGTCGCGGGCGAGACCCGCGAAGGTGATCCACGGGTCCGTCGGGCCGGGCAACCCGTCGGCCGACCCCATGCTCAGGAAGTGGTCGGAGCGGAAGAAGGCGCCGTAGCCGGCGTCCTCGGCCGTCCTGGCCACGCGGAGCAGGTCGTCGTAGCTCGCCCCCTGCTGGGGCTCGGTGAAGATGCGCAGTTCCACGAAGAGCAAATCTAGTCCGTGGAAAAGCGCGGCGCAGGGACGGCGGCGCCGTCGGAGGTGAACACCCCGCGTGCTACGAGGTGCGGGTGCGAGGCCGCCTCCTCCAGCGTGAGCACCGGGGTCACGCAGGCATCGGTCGACGCGAACACCTCCGACCACTCGTCGCGGGTCCGCGTCCGGAACACCTCGGCGAACGTCTTGCGCAGCAACGGCCAGGACGCGCGGTCCAGTTGGTCGGGCAGGTCGGCGGCGTTCAGCCCCAGTCCCGCCACCAGCAAGGCGTAGAACTGCGGCTCCAGCGACCCCACGGCCACCGAGCGGCCGTCCAGGCACTCGTACAGCCCGTAGAACGGGCACCCGCCGTCGAGCAGGTTCGAGTCCGGGGCGTCCTCCCACACCGACTGCGCCTTCATCGACCAGATCATCTGCGCGAGCGAGGCCACCCCGTCGACGATCGCCGCGTCGACGACCTGACCGCGGCCGGTGCGCTGCCGTTCCCACAGCGCCGCCAGCACGCCCAGCACCAGGTACAGCGATCCCCCGCCGAAGTCGCCGACGAGGTTGAGCGGCGGCTTGCCGATCGCGTGCAGGACGCCGGTCACCGACAGGTAGTTGATGTCGTGGCCGGCTCGCTGCGCCAGCGGGCCGGCCTGGCCCCAGCCGGTCATCCTGGCGTAGACCAGGCCGGGGTTGACCGCGAGGCAGTCGGACGGGCCGAGCCCGAGCCGTTCCAGCACACCGGGCCGGAAGCCCTCGATCACCACGTCGGCCGACGCGACCAGCGACAGGACCGTGGCGCGGCCGTCGGCGGACTTCAGGTCCGCGGACACCGAACGCCTGCCGCGCAACAGGAAGTCGCGGGAGGCGTCCGGCACCACGGACAGACCGCCGGACGGGCGCTCGACGCGCACGACCTCCGCGCCGAGGTCGGCGAGCAGCATCGCGGCGTGCGGGCCGGGGCCGATGCCGCCGAACTCGACGACCTTCAGCCCGTCGAGAACCGCCATCAGGCTTCGGACGGCTGCGAGTCGAAGGACAGGCGCGGGCTGAAGATCGCGCCGTGCGACTCGGCCAGTCCGCGCATCGCCTTGGCGTGGTTGCCGAAGTCCGGGTGTCCCAGCGCCGCGCGCAGGGCGTCGGCGCTCTCCCACAGCGCGATGTTGATGTAGGACGCCGGGTCGTCGAGCTGGCGCGACAGCGTGTACTTGATCAGGCCGGGCTGCTCCCGCAGGAACGCCGCCGTCGAGTCGAAGGCCTTCTCGAACTCCTCGGGGTCACCGGTGAGGGTGAAGCGGTTGACGAAGGTGATCATGCTGGCACTCCCCTGCAGAAACGTTGTCAGGCTGGGAAAACCATGCCCACCGCGTCTTGAGACGTGCTCAAGGAACGCCCGCCAGGCTCAGCACCATGCGCATCATCGATCTGTCTTCCCCCATTGACGCAACCGCGTACGAAGCGGACCCGGTGACGCACGAGGTGCTCACGGCCGCCCAGGGTGCCGAACACATGGCCGAGCAGCTCAAGGCGCGGCTCGGCATCGACTTCGACGTGTCCGTGCTGCGGGACTCCGAGTTCCTGACGCTGGACCGGATCAGCCTGACCTCCCACACCGGCACGCACGTCGACGCGCCGTCGCACTACGGCTCCAAAACCACCTATGGCAACGGGATCCCGCGCCACATCGACGAGATGCCGCTGGAGTGGTTCCACAACCCCGGCGTGAAGCTCGACGTCCGCGGCCACGGCACCGGCGCCATCGGCCCCGAGGTGCTGGAGAAGGAGTTCGCCCGCATCGGCTACACGCCGAAGCCGATGGACATCGTCGTCCTCGACACCGGTGCGGCCGAGCACGCGGGCACCCAGACGTACTTCACCGACTACACCGGACTCGACGGCCCCGCCACGAACCTGTTGCTGGACCTCGGGGTCAAGGTGATCGCCACCGACGCGTTCAGCCTCGACGCGCCGTTCCCCGACATCGTCAAGCGGTACCTGGCGAGCGGGGACGAGAGCGTGCTCTGGCCCGCGCACTTCGCCGGCCGCGACCGCGAGTACTGCCAGATCGAACGGCTCGCGAACCTGGACGCGCTGCCGGACTTCGGTTTCACCGTCGTCGCCTTCCCGGTCAAGATCAAGGGCGCCGGCGCGGGCTGGACCAGGGCCGTCGCCCTGCTCGACGACTAGTGCTCAAGTGAGAGCTGAATCACCGTACCTACCGTGAAAGGTATGGAAACCAGCGAAACATGGCCACCCGAGAACGAGGACCACATCGTCCGCGGCATCGACTGAATGCCCGCCAAAGGGCCGCCCTCCGACCGGAGGGCGGCCCTTTTACCGGTGTCACGCCAGCCGGGCGCGAGCCGTCTCGACGGAGTCCGCGGCGTCCAGCAACGGCAGCACCTGCGAGGCACCCGACCGCACGGCCTTGGTGCGACGCGCGAACGACGTGAGCGTCTGGCCGGGTCCCGCTTCCACCAGCAGGACGTCGTACATCGCCACCAGCTCGTTCAGCGCCGGTCCGAAGTAGACGGCATCGGTCAGCTGACGGGTCCAGAACCGGGGCGACAGCGCGTCCTCGGCGGTCATCAGCTTGCCGGTGTAGCCCGAGTACACCGGCATCGACGGTGCGACCGGCGCAGCGCTCCACGACGCCAGCGCCTCGTCCACGGCGGGCTGCATGGCCGGGCTGTGGAACGGCGTGGAGGCCGGCACGGTCACCACGACGTACTCGTCCGCCTCCAGCCGCGCCCGCACGCGGGCCAGCGGCTCGTCGGGCCCGGCGAGCATCGTCTGCCGGGCCGAGTTCACGGCGGCGATCGCGACGTCGCCCTCCAGGTACGGCACCAGGTCGGCCTCGGCCGCCGCCACGGCCAGCATGCCGCCGGACGGGATCGGCACGGCCGACAGCACCCGGTCCCGCACCAGCGAGACGGCCTCCTCCAGGGAGAAGACCCCGGCCAGCGTCGCCGCGACCACCTCGCCCGCGGAGTGCCCGATCAGCGCGACGGGCTCGACGCCCCACGACAGGACGGTGCGTCCCAGCGCGTAGTCGACCGCGAAGAGCAGCGGCTGCGCGCGCGAGACGTGGTCGACGTCGGCGCCCGAGAGCCAGTCCTCGCAGGCGGCGGAACCCACTTCGCCGAACAGCTCGAACACCTCGTCGACCACCGAGGTGAACACGGCGTCCGTGCCGTACAGCGACGCCGCCATCCGCGGGTACTGCGACCCCTGCCCCGGAAACATCAGCGCTACATCCACAAGTTCCTCCAGAGACGGCTCGAGGGCCGCGAAGGAGACACCTTCGCGGCCCTCGAGGCCTGACATCACCTGTACTCGCGAACCACCATGGCGGAGTTGAAGCCGCCCTTGCCGCGCCCGAGCACCAGGGCGGCCTTCACCTTGCCGTGCCGCGCCTCGTTCATCACGAGGTCGATCTCGTACTCCGGCACGGGGTTCTCGACGTTGATGGTCGGCGGGATCGCGCTCCAGTAGATGGAGAGGATCGCCGACGCCACGTCGAGGGAGCCGCCGCCCGCGAACAGGCGGCCCGTCATGGTCTTCGGCGCCGTCACCGGCACGCCGAACGGCCCGAAGATGCCCTTGATCGCCTCGGCCTCCGCCTTGTCGAGCTCGGGGATGCCCGCCGCGTCGGCGAACACCACGTCGATCTCCGAGGCGTCCATGCCGGCGTCGCGCAGCGCGAGCTCCGCCGCCCTCTTCAGCCCCGGCTCCCGCGACGGCATCTTCGAGTCGAACGTCGAGGCGTAGCCGACGATCTCGCCGTAGATCCTGGTGCCGGGACGCCCGGCCGCCGACTCCGGCGTCTCGACCACCATGATCGCGCCGCCCTCACCGGCGACGTACCCGGAGGCGTCGCGGTCGAACGGCAGGTAGGCGCGCTTCGGGTTGTTGTTGCGGGACAGGCAACCCGAGGCCTGGTGGGCGACCCACGCCCACGGGCACAGCGAGGAGTCCATGCCGCCGGTGAGGGCGAGCTGGACGCCCTTGCGCAGCTGGCGCCGTGCGTGCCCGATGGAGTCGATGCCACCGGCCTGCTCGGACACCACCACCGCGCCGGGACCGCGGGTGCCGTGGCGGATGGAGATCTGGCCCGTGTTGACCGCGTAGAACCACGCGAACGACTGGTACGCCGAGACGTACTCCGGGCCCTGGTGCCACAGCTTCTGCAGCTCGCGCTGGCCGAACTCGTACCCGCCCGCCGTCGCCGCGGTGATCACCGCGATGTCGGTGTCCGGGATGTCGTTGGGCTGCACACCCGCGCCGCGCAACGCCCAGTCCGTGCCCACCAGCGTCAACCGCGTCATGTGGTCCGTCTGCGGCAGGAGCCGGCCCTGCAGGTGCCGGCCTGCCTCGAAGCCCGGCACCTCACCGGCGATCTTCGCCCAGTAGTTGGCGCTGTCGAACCGGGTGATCGGCCTGATCGCCGCCTCCCCGTGCAGGGTCGCCCGCCAGTACGCGGTCGGCCCCAGCCCGTTCGGCGACGCGATGCCGATTCCCGTCACCACCGCCCGAGTCACCGGCCTGCCCCTTCCACCTTTTTGAGCACCATGGCGCTCTGGAATCCACCGAAGCCACTGCCCACGGTCAGGACCGTGTTGACCTTCTTCTCGCGCGCGACCAGCGGCGTGTAGTCGAGGTCGCACTCGGGGTCCGGCTCGTGCAGGTTCGCCGTCGGCGGGATGAGGTCCTGCTCGAACGCCAGCAGCGAGCCGACGATCTCCAGGGACCCGATCGCGCCCAGCGAGTGCCCGATCATCGACTTGAAGCCGGAGACCGGGGTCTTGTACGCGTGCGCACCGAGGCTGCGCTTGAACGCCGCGGTCTCGTGCAGGTCGTTCTGCTTGGTGCCCGACCCGTGCGCGTTGATGTAACCGACGTCCGTGGCGTCCGCCCGCGCCTGCTTCAGCGCGATGTTGATGGCGTCGGACATCTCGATGCCCTCGGGGTGCAGGCCCGTCATGTGGTAGGCGTTGCACCGCGAGGCGAAGCCGCCGATCTCGCCGTAGATGTGCGCACCGCGGGCGCGGGCGTGCTCCAGCTCCTCGAGCACGATGATCGCGCACCCCTCACCCAGCACCAGGCCGTCGCGGGTCTTGTCGAACGGCCGGCACGCCGTGGCGGGGTCGTCGTTGCGGGTGCTGGATGCGCGGATCACGTCGAAGCACACCACGGTGATCGGGGAGAGCGGGGCCTCGGTGCCGCCGGTGACGACGACGTCCGCGGAGCCCTCCATGATCAGCTCGGCCGCGTACCCGACCGAGTCGAGACCGGAGGTGCAGCCCGTGGAGACCACGGAGACCGGTCCTTCGGCGCCCACCGTCCACGCCAGCTCCGTCGCCATCGAGGACGGCGTGAAGTAGTCGTAGAGGTGCGGGACGGCGTAGGACTGGTCGACCTCCCAGTACTTGCCGCGGTCGGAGCCGACGATGAACTCGCGCTCCAGCGAGGTCGTGCAGCCGACCGCGGTGCCGAGCGAGACACCGATGCGGCCGGGGTCGAGCTGGTCGAACTCGATGCCGGAGTCGGACATCGCCTCACGACCCGCGACGACCGCGAACTGCGCGGCGCGGTCGAGACGGCGGATCTCCTGCGGCGTCAGGCCTTCGCGCACTGGATCGAAATCTGCTTCCCCCGCCATGCGGGAGCGGTACGGAGACGCGTCGAAGTGCGTGATGTTGCGAGTCGCCGTACGCCCTTCGGACAGCAGTTTCCAATACGCCTTCGTTCCGATGCCACCAGGTGCGACCACGCCCACCCCGGTGATGACGGCGCGACGACTCATCGGACACCTCCAATCGCCTTCTGTGCGGACACGGTCTGCTCCAATCTCGGACAGGGCACGGGAGCGACACCTGTTTCTGCCGAATGAACCGATGGTGAAACGGCCCGATCGAGGCCACCTCGAACGACGGCGTAGGACCCCTGTACGAGCCCCGCCCCCGCGCCGGCCGCGAACAGCTTCTTCGCCGCCGAACCGCCGTCGTCGTGACATCCGAAGCCGACGGGCACCCCGGTTTCCGCGACCGTCCCGACGATCTCGCCGATCTGGTCCGGCCACAGCGTGCCCGCCGTGTCGTGCAGCAACACGGTTTCCGCTCCAGCCTCGGCGGCCGTCAGCACGACCTCGAGCGCGTGCTCGGGGTCGGCCAGCCAGCCGTCGAAGAAGTCCCGCGCCTCGACGATCACTCGTCGTTCGGCGCGCACGAGTTGACGCACGGCCTCGCGGACCACCGAGAAGCCGTGCCCTTGGACAACCACTGCCACCGCGGGTGTCTCCGCGGCGATCAGCGCGGTGAGGTCCTCCGCACCGCCGGACGCGACGAGGGTCGCGGTCCGCAACCGGAGCTCGACCGCCGCCCTGCCGAAGAACGTCCTGCGGCCGGCCGGCCGGACCGGTCTTCCTCCGTCGACGAACGCGACACCGAGCGCGTCGAGACGCCGCGCCGCCACCAGTCTGTCCGAAGTGGACAGACTGGTGCGGCGCAGCGAGATGTCGTAGAGCTTCATCCGCAACCCCACGCGCCTCGTGGGCTAAAAGCCCGACAGGAGCACCCGGGAGGCCTCGATCTCGTAGGCGCAGGGGGCGACCTCCGAAGGACACCCCTCGCGCTGGTGCTCGACCGCGGCCTTCTCCAGGTACATGGACACCACGAAGAGCCCGTTGCGGCTTGCGGCGCGCGCCGCGGCGGTCAGCAGGTCCGCGCCACCCAGCCCCATCGCGGTCACCTCACCCGTTCTCCGCGAATTCCTTCGCGTGCCGCAGCGTCGTGAGGCTGTTGGTGCCCAGCGCGTGCCGGATGAGCTCGCGGGCGCGCTCGACCGTGCCGTCGGCGCCCAGCACCTCGGGCACGACCTCGGGCCGGATGACGACCGTGTGGTGCGAGGTCGCCTCGATCCCGGCCTCGATGCCGTCACCGATGTCCCGGAACGTCCACCTGCCGACGTGCGCCGCCATGATCGCCGGCGTGTGCGTCTGCTTGTAGACGATGCCCTCGTACGGGGTGCAGACCCGCACCGAGTGCGTGGTGTGGATCGACCCGTCCGGGCTGCGGGTGTCCATCTCCATGGACTGCACCCCGGTGACGGCTTCCTCGAGGTCCAGCCGCGCCACGTGCGGCAGGCGCTGCGGCCACAGGTCCGACCGGTAGAGGAACTCGTACACGTCCTTGCGGCTCGCGTGGATCGTGATGCTGTCGGAGAACGACAGCACCAGCTTGTCGTAGTCGTCGCCGTACTCGGCCGCCCGCTTGAGCGCGGCCAGCTCGGCTTCGCTGTTGTTGTTGACGGCGTTCAGGATGACGTCGACCGCCTCCGGCTGCGCCGCGGTGAAGTGGTGGAGCAGATCGACCCGGGTCGCCGAGTCGGCGATCGGGACGATCCGCCACTCCCCACCCATCGTCTTCACCGGTGCCGCCGAACGCTCCTGCTCGAAGGAGATGTGCAGGTTCGCCGGGTCGAGCCGGCGCCGGGACGTCCACGTGCGCACGTCACCGTTGGCGAACGCGTGCAACCGCAACCGCTCGGTCGAGCCGTCCCGTTCGAACACCTCGGCGTGCACCGTGGGTCCGAAGATGTACGGCCAGGTCGTCACGTCCGCGACCAGGTCGTACACCACCTTGGCGGGAGCCCCGATCATGACCGTGTGCGTGGTGGTGTGCGTCATGTCCGTCTCCGTTCCGGTTCGCCGGCGTCAGGCCGCGATCTGTCCGTTGACCTTGTCCAGCAGCTGACGCGGCGTCTCGATGTACGCCATCTGGTCGTCGGCGATGGCGACACCGTGCTTGCGCTTGATCAGCGCGACCGTCTCCAGCAGAGCGAGGGAGTCGAAGCCCAGCTCGAGGAACGGGATGTCGAGAATGTCCTGGCCCGGCTTGAACGAGTCGTCGTCGCCCGCGGCCTCGTTGAGGATCTCTTTGAGGCCCTCGATGGTCAGTGCGCTCACGGCTAGTTTCCTTTCCTCCAGCGGGCGGTTTCCGCGCGCCCACGTCTGAGGTTGCCAGCGCACGGCTGTGGGTCACTGGAGATGTCCTCGAAGAAACCGTTGCGGCACAAAGAAAAACGGCCCCCGCCACAGTGTGGCGGGGGCCGCTGGAGCCCAGCTCAGGCCAGCAGTCGCTGCAGCTGACGGGTCTCCGCGCTGTCCAGGCGCGGGTCGGACGTCAGGATGGCGTGCTGCAACGCCTGCAGGCGCGACGAGGGCTCGACGCCGAGCTCCTCGATCAACGTGTTGCGCAAAGCCTTGAAGGCGTCGAGCGCCTGCCACTGCCGGCCCGCGCGGAAGAGCGAGATCATGTACTGCGCACACAGGTTCTCGTTCATCGGGTTCTGCACGGTCAGCACGGAGAGCTCGCTGAGCAACGCCTTGTGCTTGCCCATCCGCAGCTCCGCGTCGATGCGCGTCTCCAGGACGCCCAGGCGGGCCTCCTCCAGGCGCACGACCTCGATGCCGAGCGGCATGCCGGGCCGCACGTCCACGACGGCCGTGCCGCGCCACATCTCCAGCGCCTGCCGCAGCAGCCGCGAGGCGTTGGCGTAGTCCTCGACGTCGTAGGCCTGCTGGCCGGCGCGGCCGAGGCGTTCGAACTCGTGCACGTCGACCGACTCCGGCGGCACGTCGAGCAGGTAGCCGCCGTAGCGGGTGACCAGCACCTCCTTGGCGCCGCTCTCACCGGACGACGACAGCGCGTCCCCGATCAGCTTGCGCAGCTGCAGGATGTAGGTCTGCAGGGTGGTGCGGGCGCTGCGCGGCGGGCGGTCGCCCCACAGCTCCTCTATCAGCGTGGGCACGGACACGACCTGTCCGGAGTGCAGCGCCAGCAGCGCCAGGATCTGCCGTGGCTTGGCCGCGGTGGGTGTCACCGAGCGACCGTTCACCTTGGCCTCCACCGGCCCCAGGACCTTGATCTGCATCGCGACCCCTCCTTCGGTTCCGAGCACACCATTAGTCTGCTCGGCCCAACGGGAGCGCGTTAGTGCACAGGCCATCGATGTCAGGTGAGTTCTGCCCGTGCCGGGTATGAAAACTTCATACGGGGGCGCATTAGCCGGTAACTACCGGGCCATTAGCGCGGATCCGCATGATTACCCACGACGAACCGGCCCCAAACATCGGAGACGCAAATGTTCCCCACCGCCACCCTGGAGCGTCTTACCCCGGCCTCCGCGACCGCCGACGACTCCGACGACATGAAGATCTACCAGTTCGACCGTGAGGCCTCGATGGACTGGTTCACCGGCATCATCTGGACGACCTGCTCGCCCGGCACGTACCGCGCGACCGACGAAGTCCTCGCGGCATGAGACCCGAGCTGGCCGAGCCGGACGCGCACCGCATCGGCTTCCGGCGCCACCTCCGCCCGCAGATCGTGCGGGGTGAGGCCGTGTACCTGATCGGGGAGTCTGGGGTCACCGCGATCCAGGGCCCCCACGTCGAGTCACTGGCGCCGCTGCTCGACGGCACCCGCGACCTCGCGGCCCTGCTGCGCGACCTGCCCGCCGGCCTGACGGCCGACGTGGTCGGCCGCATGCTCACCAGGCTCGCCGCGGCGGGACTGATCGGGCGGCGGGGCGAGGACGAGGACTGCTCGGCCGAGGCCACCCTCGCCTACTGGGACGCGGCGGGCCTCGACCCCGCGGACGCCGTGACGGCGACAACGACGTCGCTCGTCTCGGTCGTCACGATCGGCGACATCGACCGCGAAGCGCTCGTCGACGCCCTGCACCGCAACGAGCTCACCGTCACCTCGGGGAATGGTGACCTGACGGTCGTGGCGTGTGCCGACTACCTGGCGTCCGAGCTCCGCGACATCGACGACGCGCACCGCGCGGCGGGCAAGCCGTGGCTGCTGGTCAAGCCCGTGGGGGCGGAGGTGTCCGTCGGCCCCTTCTTCACCCCGGGCGACGGCCCGTGCTGGCGCTGCCTGGCGGCCCGGCTGTCGGCCAACCGCAAGGCCGAGGCGCACGTGAGGCGGCGGTGCGGACAACGGGGTCCCGCGCCGCGGCCGCTCATCGGACTGCCGTCGCTCACCGCGATGGCGCTGGAGATCGCGTCGGTGGAGACCGCCAAGTGGCTCGCCGGCATCCGCCAGGACACCCAGCGGTCCATCTGGAGCTACGACAGCCTGACCATGCAGGTCACGCAGCACGACGTGCGGGTCCGCCCGCAGTGCTCGGGCTGCGGCGACCCCGGGATCGTCGCGCGCAGGGCGTTCGAGCCGGTCGAGCTCACCAGCCGCGCGAAGCACTCCTGCGACGGCGGCGGCCACCGGTCGTCGCCGCCGCAGGAGGTGCTCGACACCTACCGGCACCTGATCGGCCCGGTCACCGGGATCGTGAAGGAGATCCGCCGCGACGACAACGGTCCCGAGTTCTTCAACTCCTTCCGGTCCGGCTCGAACATCGCCGCGGGGGACGGCATCGAAGGGCTGCGGTCGGCGTTGCGCGCGGACACCGGCGGCAAGGGCGTGACGGCGCTCGACGCCCAGGTCGGCGCGCTGTGCGAGGCCGTCGAACGGCGCAGCGGCTCCTTCGTCGGCGACGAGGCCGTGGTGCGAGGCTCCTACCGCTCGCTGGGCGAGCGCGCGATCCACCCCGACACCGTGCAGCACTACCACCCGCGCCAGTTCACGGGCCGCGAGGCGTGGAACGCGGCCCACTCGAGCTTCCAGCACGTCACCGCCCCGTTCGACGACGACGAGGTGATGGACTGGACCCCGCTGTGGTCGTTCACCGAGCAGCGGCACAAGCTCCTCCCCACCGGCATGCTCTACTTCGGCGCCCCCTGTCCGCCGAGCGTCACGTCGAACTCCAACGGGTGCGCCGCCGGCAGCAGCCTGGAAGACGCTGTGCTGCAAGGACTCCTGGAACTCGTCGAACGCGACGCGGTCGCCATCTGGTGGTACAACCGCATCCCGATGCCCGGCGTGGACCTCGACTCGTTCCAGGACCCGTGGATCAGCAAGAACGACGAGGTGCACGCGAGCCTCGGCCGCGAGGTCTGGCTGCTCGACGTCACGGCGGACCTCGGCGTACCGGTCATGGTCGCGGTCTCCCGCCGCACGGACGGCGGACCGCGCGAGGACGTCGTGCTCGGCTGCGGAGCGCACCTCGACCCGCGGATCGCCGCGCGCCGGGCGCTCACCGAGCTGAACCAGTGCATGCCGATGGTGTGCGGGTCCGCCGATCCGCGCACGCTCGACGTCGACGTGCGACGATGGTTCGAGGACACCAAGGTCTCCGACCACCCGTGGCTGCGCCCCGACCCCACCCGGCCCGCGCGCGACGTGCTGCACCACGGCTACACGCACCGCGGCGACCTGGTCGACGACATCCGCTCCATCCAGCACACCCTCGAAGCGCGCGGGATGGAGCTGCTGGCCCTCGACCAGACCAGGCCCGACTTCGGGCTTCCCGTGGTCCGGGTGGTCGTGCCGGGACTGCGGCACTTCTGGTCGAGGTTCGCTCAAGGGCGCCTCTACGACGTTCCCGTACAACTGGGGCTGTTGTCCCGTCCCCACCGCTACGACGAGCTGAACCCCATCCCACTGTTCATGTAGCTGCCAGAGCGGAGGCGCTGTGGTTCCCACCCGGTCGCACATCCCGGCCGGCCGGCCGCTGTGGTCGTTGCTGGAGGACGCGTTCGTCGACGAGGGGAGCGAGCACCTCACCGTGCACGGGAGGTGGGGCACGATCGAGATCGAGGACACCAGCCCCCTCGTGCGCGAGGCGTTGCACCGCATGAGCCTGGGACCGGTCGCGCTGGAGAACATCTCCGCCCTGCACGAGAACTTCGTGCGCTGGAAGACCGGCTCCGGGCCGTGCCTCATCTGGCGCAAGCTCAAGAACACGCTCGACCAGCTGGGGGGCTGCGTCGTGCCGTCGCTCGGGCTCAACGACGGTGCCGGGCCGATCCTCTCGGTCGTCGCGGTGACGCGGGACGCCATCTTCGCGTTGCCGCCGCTGGGCGACGACGAGCTCGTCACCATGCGGCGGGGCACCGAGATCGAGCGGCTCAACGGAGACCAGGCGCTGGCGTGTCCCGGTCTCGCCTACCAGGTGATCCTGCACGGCGCGCCGGCGACGGAGATCGCGAAGTCGCTGCTGGACGCGCGGAGCACGGTCGCCGCGGTGGCGGAAGCGTTGCAGGTCGAGAAGACCCTGGTCGCCGACGTCGTCGCCTACCTCGCCGGGGCCGGGCTCGTCGTCCCGGCGAGGTGTTGAGCAGCCGTCATGTTGCTCCGATCGGGGATCCCGAAAAGCGAGATTTCCCAGGACACGCCCGTATCATTGCCGCGTCCCGACCCTCGCGTGGGAGCTGCTGCTGTGACGCTACGACAGGAACGCTCGTCGGTGTCCCGTCGTTTGGCGTACGTCGTCATCAGCGTGGTGTTCGCCAACTACCTCACCAACGCCTTCTCCTACGTGCTGCAGGCCGGCCCGACCCCCACGCGCATCACGGGTTCTCTCGCCTGCCTGCTCACGATCGGGTACCTGCAGTTGCGGGTCTTCAGCAGACCGGGCTCGAACCTGCGTTCGGCCAAGTCGTACGCGGCGCTGGGCGTGATGGCCGGACTGGTCTACGTGCCCTACTCCTTCTTCCCGAACGCCTGGGCGGGCATGCCCGGCTTCCTGGCGGGCAGCGCGCTGCTGGTGCTGCCCGGCCGGGTGCGGTGGTTCGTGTTCGCCGCGGTGGCGCTCAGCAACGGCGCGATCAGGTCGCAGTACGTCAGCGACCCCGCCCAGCTCGCCTACCACGTGGTGTCGGCGATGGTCGCCGGCATGGCCGTCTACGGCCTGTCCCGGCTCCCGACGCTGGTCAAGCAGCTGGAGACCGCCCGCTCCGAGCTCGCCGACCTCGCGGTGTCGCAGGAACGGCTGAGGTTCGCCCGCGACCTGCACGACCTGCTCGGCTTCAGCCTGTCGGCGATCACGCTCAAGGTCGAGCTCGCGACCCGGATGATCGGCGCCCACACCGACCGCGCCGCGCGGGAGCTGGCGGAGATCCTCGGCATCGCCCGCGAGGCCCTGACGGACGTTCGTGCGGTGGCGTCGAGCTACCGCGAGCTGTCGCTGGCCGACGAGATCGAGTCGGCGCGCTCGGTGCTGACCGCCGCGGGCGTGCGGGCCACGATCGAGACCGACCACTCCGACCTCTCCCCCCGGTCCCGGACGGTGCTCGCGACGGTGCTGCGCGAGGGCGTGACGAACCTGCTGCGGCACAGCGAGGCCACCCGCTGCACGATCACGATCACCGGCACGGACCGGCTGGCGTCGATCGACATCGTCAACGACGGAGCGCCCGCCGAGCCGGGGACCGAGCGCGGCAGCGGCCTGGGCAACCTCGTCACCCGCACCACCGCGATCGGTGGTTCCCTGCTCGCCGGCGCGGCCCCGGACGGCACCTACCGGCTGCACGCCGAGGTCCCGGCCGACCCGGCGCCGGAGAAACCGGCGAAGACCCCGCGCTTCTCCGGCCCGCCGATCGCGACGCGGTTCGCGCAGGTGCTGCTCACGGCCGTGGTCATCGGGTACGCGGCGATGGCGATGACGCTGGTGACGTACTACCCGATCGCGGTGACCGGGGTCGAGGTCACCGCGGCCGGGATCGCCGGCACCGTCGCGCTCGTGCTCGGTGTGGTGATCCGCCCGCACGTCCGGCTGAGCCTGGCTCAGCGCGTCGCGGTGCTCACCGGGCTGGCGATCTGCGTGTACGTGCCGCCGCTGGTGTTCGGCAACCCCTACCTCGCGGGCGTCCCCGGCTTCCTCGCCGGAGCGGGAGCGCTGCTGCTGCCCCGCCGGGCCGGGTGGATCGCGTTCTTCTCGGTGGTCGTCCTGCAGGGCGTCGTCTACGGCGCGCTCGGCGAGGACGCGGTGGCCATCGCGTACGGCGTGCTGGCCACGACCAACCACGGCCTCGTGCTCTACGCGCTCACCCGGCTGCGGTCGATGGTGATGCAGCTCCACGAGGCGCGCGAGGAGCTCGCGACGGCGGCGGTGACGCAGGAGCGGTTGCGGTTCGCCCGCGACCTGCACGACCTGCTCGGCTACAGCCTGTCCGCGATCACCCTGAAGAGCGAGCTCACGCACCGGCTCCTCACCGTCGACCCGGCCCGGGCCCGGCAGGAGCTCACGGAGGTGCTGGAGATCTCCCGGCAGGCGCTGGCGGACGTGCGGTCCGTGGCGCTGAGCTACCGCGAGCTGTCGTTCGACGAGGAGACCCAGTCGGCGCAGGCGCTGCTGTCCGCGGCCGACATCGACGTCACCGTCAAGATCGACGCGTGCGACCAGCTCCCCAAGGAGGTGAAGGTGACGCTCGCGACGGTGCTGCGCGAGGGCGTCACGAACCTCCTGCGGCACAGCAAGGCCGAGCACTGCGAGATCGTGCTCTCGAGCTCACGGCACCTGGTCACGATGGACATCGTCAACGACGGGATCACGGTCGAGCGGAGGTCCCCCGACGGCAGCGGCATCGACAACCTCACCACGCGCGTCCGCGCGCTGGGCGGTGACCTGCACGCCGGTCTCACGCCCGAGCACACCTACCGGCTGCGCGCCGAGATCCCGCTGCCCCTGAGCTAGGCACAGCACGAAGCGGTCGTCATCGGAAGTTCCGATGACGACCGCTTCGCACGTGGTACCTCACCGCTGCGGCGTCACAGCATCTCGATGACCGCGCATCCCCAGCTGTAGCCGGCGCCCACGCCGAACATCACGATCCGCTGGCCGGAGGTCGCCTTGCCGGTCTGGACGAGGTGGTCGAGGCTCGCGAACTGGTCGCCCGCGCCGAGGTGGCCGACCGTGCGGCTCCACTCCCAGGTGGTGCGCTCCGTCGCGATGTCGTACGGGCGCAGGTAGTTCACGTCCAGGCGGCGGCGGCCGAAGTGCGGCAGGATCACCCAGTCGGCGTCACCGATCTTCATGTCGGCGTCGGACAGCGCCTGCTCGACGGCGAGCGCCTGGCCCGCGTTGGCCTTGTTGATGCCGTAGGACAGGCCGAACTCGCGGCTGAACGTCTGCTTGGCCTCCTCGAAGTCCACCGGGATGCGGTGCGAGAACGGCGCGAGGCCGAACGGCACGTCGCCGCGGTGCAGCGGTTCGAGGTCCGAGTCGGCGTTGATGGCGAGCGAGAGCAGCTGTGCGTACCCGCCGCGGGTGGACAGCACGATGGCCGACGCGCCGTCGCCGTAGGGCGTTCCGGGGTCGGTGCGCCACCGGTCGATGCCGGGCAGGCAGAAGCGGTCGGAGGAGGTCAGGAGCGCGTCCCTGCCCGGCCGCGCGGACAGGTAGGACACGGCGAGGTCCATCGCGGCGAGGCCGCCGTTGGACATCTGCCGGATCTCCAGCGCCAGGCAGGAGTTCCGCACCGTCTCCCGCTGGATGTAGGAGCCGACGGGCCACAGGTCCTGGCCCTGGTGGTAGGTGGTGGCGTGCAGGATCAGGTCGACGTCGTCGGGCGCGGATCCCGCGCGTGCCAGCGCGACCCGTGCCGCCTCGACCGCCATCTCCGCCGCCGACTCGTGCGGGGACACCGAGACGGACTCGACGTCCGTGCGCGCGACGAGCTTGGGCTCGCACTCCCCCGCGGCGATCGCGTCCGCGACCGTCAGCGTCGACGGCAGGCGCACCCCGTTGCCGCTGACGAAAACATCCTTCACTCGCACCGCGGTCAGACCTCCTTCAGCGCGCGTGCGACGCGCACGACGCGATCCGCCTGCATTTGGGCCGCTTGCAACGCCATCTCGCTGACCGGCACGTTGTCCACGCCCAGGACGTGCGAGGTGCCGTAGGGGTTCAGGTCGCCACCGGGGGGCACGATGATCCCGCCGAAGTGGCACACCATGTTGTAGATCGACACAAGCGTGGTCTCCATGCCGCCGTGCATGCTGCCGCCCGACGTGAAAGCGCTGTACACCTTGTCCGCCAGCAGCCCGCTGAACCACGCGGGCCCCAGCGTGTCGATGAACTGCTTGAGCTGCGCGGAGACGTTGCCGAAGCGGGTCGGCGTGCCGAAGACGACGGCGTCGGCCCACAGCACGTCGTCGACGGAGGCGACCGGGACGTCCTCGGTGTCCCTGAGGTGCGCGGCCCAGGCCGGCCGCGAGTCCACCGCGCGTTGCGGCGCCAGCTCCGCAGCCCGCACCAGCCGCACCTCGGCGCCGTGTTTCTCGGCCGTCTCGGAGATCTCCGTGGCCAGGCGGTGGATCGTCCCCGTCGAGGAGTAGTACACGACTGTCACGTTGACGCTGCGTTCCATGGCGCATCCCTTCGCGAGGCAGCTCTTCCCACCCTGGTCGGGTGGCCTCGATGTGGCGTGGAGCGCGACATGAACGTTCGGAGATATGGTGTCGCGCGGAGGGGCGCGATGATCAGGGTTCTGCTCGCGGAGGACATGCACATGGTGCGCGGTGCTCTCATCGCGCTGCTCAACCTCGAACCGGACATCGAGGTCGTGGCCGAGGTCAGCTCGGGGGACAAGATCGTGCCGACCGCGCGTCAGCACAGCCCGGACGTCTGCGTGATCGACATCGACCTGCCGATCCTCGACGGGCTGAGCGCAGCGTCGAAGATCCGCGAGACGATGCCGCAGGTCAGGACGTTGATGCTGACGTCGCTCGGCCGGCCGGGCACGCTGCGCAGGGCGTTGGCGGCCCGCGTGGACGGCTTCCTGCTGAAGGACGCGCCGCCCTCGGAGCTCGCCGACGCGATCCGCCGGGTCAACGCGGGTGAGCGCGTGGTGGACAGCCAGCTCGCCCTGGCCGCGTGGGACCGCGGCGAGTGCCCGCTGACCGACCGCGAGCTGGAGGTGCTGCGCATGGCGGCCAACGGCGCGGACGCGCCTGACATCGCTGTCGCGCTGTCGCTCTCGGTCGGCACCGTCCGCAACTACATGACGACGATCATGACCAAGCTCAACGGCCGCAACCGCGTGGACGCCATCCGCATCGCCGACGAGGCCGGCTGGCTCTGACGGCTGTGCGGACGGCATCGCTCACGCTGCCTTCTGCTGGCTCGCCCGCAGGTCGAAGCCCGGCCGGGCGACGACCTCCGGGGTGAGCGCGGTGCCGCTCTCCAGGATCCGGCGACCCATCAGGAAGTCGATCGGGCGGTTGTACGCCTCGATCCCGACCAGCTTGTCGTTCTTGAAGCAGAACACCGAGAACCGGCCCTCGGCCGGATCGCCGACGGTGACCGTGCGGTCGTGACCGTTGGTGAGGCCCGCGGTCTGCAGCTTCACGTCGTACTGGTCGCTCCAGAACCACGGCAGCGCGGTGTAGGGCTCCGCGCTGCCCAGGATGGCCGCCGCGACGGTCGTGGCCTGGTCGGTGGCGTTCTGCACCGACTCCAGCCGGATCAGGCCGCCGGCGTGCGTGCTGGCGAACCGCGCGCAGTCACCGACCGCGCGGATGCGCGGGTCGACCGTGCCGAGGTGGGCGTCGACGAGGATGCCGTCGTCGACGGCGAGCCCCGCGCGCTGGGCGACCTCGGTGTTCGGGATGACGCCGATGCCCGCGACGACGAGGTCGGCGACGAGCACCGTGCCGTCGGCCAGCTCGACGAGGCCTTCCCTGACCGCGGCGACACCCGTTCCGGTGAGGATCTGGACGCCCTCGCTGCGGTGCCGGTTGACCAGGTGCTGCGCCGTCTCCGCGGACACCGCCCGCTGCATCACCTGCGGCTGCGCCTCGACGACGGTCACCTCGTGGCGCAGCTTGCGCACCACGGCGGCGAACTCGAGCCCGATGAACCCGCCGCCGATGACGACGACGTCGAGCCCGATCCGGCCGTCGAGCCTGCGCCGGATGGCGTCCGCGTCGGCGACCGTGCGCAGGTTCAGCACGTGCTCGGCGCCGGGGATGGGCAACGGCCGCGGCCGCGCGCCCGTCGCGAACACCAGGTGGTCGTAGCCGATGGTGCGGGCGCAGCCCAGCACCGCGACACGCGCCCGGCGGTCGACACCGATCACCCGCTCGTTCCGGATGAGCTTGATGCCGTGGTCCTCGTAGTAGGAGTCCTGCCTCAGGACCAGTCCGGCGAGGTCGGTCTCCCCCGCCAGGTAGGCCTTCGTGAGCGGCGGCCGCTGGTACGGCGCCGCCTGCTCGTCACCGACGATGGTGATGGGGCCGCGGTGTCCCTGCTCGCGCAGGGACACCGCGACCTGGCAACCCGCTTGCCCGGCCCCGACGACGACTACCGACTCGCCGCGCATGTCAGTAGTTGCCCAGTCCGCCGCAGACGTTGAGCGCCTGCGCGGTGATCGAGGACGCGGTGTCCGTGGTCAGGTAAGTCACGAGACCGGCGACCTCTTCCGGCGTGCTGTACCGACCCAGCGGGATCTTGGCGTTGAACTTCTCGAGGACCTCGTCCTCGGTGACACCCCAGTGGTTCGCGTACCCCTGCCGGACGCGGCCGGCCATGGGGGTCTCGACGTAGCCGGGGCACACCGCGTTGACGGTGATGCCGGACTTGGCGAGCTCGATGCCGACGGCCTTGGTGAAGCCGACGACGCCGTGCTTGGAAGCCGAGTAGGGCGCGGCGAACACGACCCCCTGCTTGCCGCCGGTCGAGGCGATGTTGATGATCCGGCCCCAGGTCCGCTCGACCATCCTGCCGGTGGACAGCACCTCTTTGGTGAAGCGGAAGACACCGTTGAGGTTGGTGTCGATGACGTCGAGCCAGAGGTTCTCGTCCAGCTCGGCGGTGATGCCACCGCCACCGCGGCCCGCGTTGTTGACGAGGATCTCGACGGGCCCGAACACGTCGACGGCCTTCTGCACCGCGGCGCGGACGTCCTCGGTGGACGTGACGTCGGCGGCCGCGCCGTCCGCCTCGTGGCCTTCTTCCCGAAGCTGCTTCACCGTGGTCTGCACGTTCTCGGCGGTGCGCGCCACGACGAAGACCGCGTGGCCCTCCCTGCCGAGACTGCGCGCGACCTCGAGACCGATTCCACTGGTGGCGCCCGTGACCAGGGCGACCCGTCGCTGGCTCATGCTTCTTCTCTCCTCAGAGTTGCTTCTCAGGCATGTGCACGACGAGACCGTCCTGCTCCTCGGTCACGGGCAGCTGGCAGCTCAGCCGGCTGTTCTCCTTGCGCTCGCAGGCCGTGAAGTACAGCAGCTCGTCCTCGACCTGGTGCATCTGCGACAACGGCTTGGTGTTCTCCGGGTCCACGTAGACGTGGCACGTGCCGCAGGAGGCGCCTCCGCCGCACTGCGCGACGATTCCCTTGATGCCGTTGAGAACCGCGCCGCGCATCACGGTGTCGTCCTGGGCAACGTCGACAACGGTCTCGACACCGTCGTGCGTTACGTAAGTGATCTTTGGCATGGCAGTTCTCCCACGGATCTGCGGCTCGCCGGACGTGGTTCACCTTGACCGGCGGCGCTTTGCACGTGGTGGAGACCACCTTGAGCGTTCGGGGGTGCTGCGGTTCTTGCCGGCGTTGCGGGGGCTGTGGTGTTGCGGGCGCTGCGGTGCTGTGGGCGTCGTGGCAGCCGTGGGAGGGGCGCGCGGCTGGCTCAGGTCACTCGGACGGGTGATCCTTGTCCTGATTCACGCCTGGCGCCGTCTAGTGGATGAACGGAAAACATGGTCATCTTCGCCGCCGAGAAATGGAAGGCGCGGTCGGGGGCAGGCACGGTCGGGCGTGATCGGGCGTGATCGGACACGGAGTGGCCTTTGAGGGCCGGGCGCGCCGCAGGGTTGGCCAGGACTGCTCGTGGGGCTGGTCGAGGGGCAGCTCGCGGGTCTTGGGCGGGGCGGGCATGGGCTGGCATGAGCTGGCACGGTCTGGGGACTTCGGGACAGCCGGCGCGGCCATGCGGGCGAGCGCGGCGTGGCTGGCGTGGCGTGGCACGGCGCGCCCTGGCCGGCGCGAGCGGCACGGCGGGCGTGGGCAGCACGGCGGGCGTCGGCGGCACGGCGGGCGTCGGCGGCACGGCGGGCGTCGGCGGCACGGCGGGCGTCGGCGGCACGGCGGGCGTAGGCGGCACGGCGGATGTGGGTGGCACCGCGAACGCAAGCCGCACCCCGAACGCAAGCCGCACCCCGAACGCAAGCCGCAACGCCAACACAGACAGCACCGCAAACGCACGCGCCCAGGATCGGCACGCACCCCTGCCCCGACTCACATGGCGACCCGCTGCTGCCAAGCAAAAACTGCGGCCCACGGACACCCACGCAACCACGGCACGCACCACCGCGCCCAACAGCGCCAGCTCCGCTGGCATTCGAGCCGCCCTTGCGACATTGCGGTGTCGGCGCACACCCACACGCGGAGGTTCCATCGTGCCCCTCAAGGAGTTCTACGACCAGCAGGTGAACTGGTCACCGCCGTTCGAGGACGGCCTTGAACGCGCGACGGTCGTCGTGCCACGCGACTACTCCGAGCCGGACGGTCCCAAGCTCACCATCGCCCTCGCCCGCCTCAGGGCCACCGATCCCGGCAAGCGGCGCGGTGTCCTGCTGGCTGTCAACGGCGGTCCCGGTGGGGACGGCGGGGACGGGCTGAACCTGATCAAGCGCCTCGGTGGGCGGTTGCGGACGGCCTACGACCTCATCGGGTTCGACCCTCGCGGGTACGGCGAGTCGACCAAGCTCTACAGCGAGGTCACGGTTCCCAAGGCGCCGTTCGACTCCAGGCCGCCGGACGAGCTGTTCGAGCAGCTGGCCGAGGACATGCGGCTGCGCGAGCTCGGGTGCCAGAAGGCCGGCGGTGAGCTGCGGCAGCACATCACCACCCGCAACACCGCACGTGACATGGACGTGATCCGCACCGTCCTGGGCGAGGAGAAGATCTCCTTCGTCGGGTACGCCTACGGCACCTACGTCGGCGCGGTGTACGGGACGATGTTCCCCGAGCACCTCGACCGCACAGTGCTCGACTCGTGCATCAATCCACAGTGGACTTGGCGGGAGCAGTTCGTCACGCAGGCGGAGGCGGTCTACCGCAACGTCGTGCACTGGGCGAACTGGACCGCGGACCGCGACGGGCACTTCCACCTCGGCCGGGACTGCGACGCCGTCATCGCCGAGATCGAGGGGGTCGTCGAGCAGCTCGAAGAGGCGGGTCAGGTGCACCTGCGCACGCTGCTGGACGGCGCGGTCGGCACCAGGGCCACGGACCGCGCGCAGTGGGACTCGCTCGGCTACCTCATCGGGGATCTGAAGACCGCGTTGCAGGACGGCAACCTCGACAAGGCGCGCACGCTGATCGTCGGGCAGGGCACGTGGCGGCCGCAGGACCAGGAGGGCGACCTGCGGATCGGTGTGCTGGAGGCCATCACGCTGGAGACGTACTGGCCGCAGGACCTCGAGGTCTACTACCGCGACGTCCGCGAGCACCGCGCCAAGCACCCGTACGGGTACGGCGTGCTGCGGGCTCAGCCGTGGGTCGGCGCGTTCCGCACGTTCGAGAGCCTGGAGCCGCCGACGAAGCTCGCGCAGCCGGGGTACCCCAAGGGGCTCGTGGTGCAGGCCGACGGCGACCCGATGGACCGCTACGAGGGCGGCGTGGTGCTGGCCGAGCTGCTGGACCACCCGCTGGTCGTCGTCGAGGACTCCGGTGACCACGAGGTGTACGCGTTGGCGGGCAACGAGGTTCTCGACGCCCTGGTCGACGACTACCTCGTCGACGGGGTGCTGCCGGCGCAGGCCCGCGTCACCGTCCCCGGTCACGTCAAGCGCCCGGACATCCCGCAGGACTGAAGCAGCGCGACGCGAAAGGGGCCCCGCACCGGAGTGCGGGGCCCCTTTCGCGTCGTGCCTCAGTCCTCCGCGGGCAGGTCCCAGGTGACCGGCAGCTCCCAGAGGCCGTAGATCACGGCGCCCTCCTTGCGCGGGATCTCCAGGAACGGCTTGGCGAGCCGCAACGAGGGGATCCGCTGGAACAGCGTCGTCCACACGAGCTGCATCTCCAGGCGCGCGAGGTCGGCGCCGATGCAGTGGTGCAGGCCGTGGCCGAAGCCGAGGTGCTTGCGGGTGCCGCGCTCCAGGATCAGCTTGTCCGGCTCCGGGAAGACCTCCGGGTCGCGGTTGCCGTTGAGGCCCAGGCACAGGATGCCGTCGCCGGCCTTGATGGTCTTGCCCGCGATCTCGATGTCCTCCAGCGCGACGCGGGGGATGGCGGTGTCGCCGATGGTCGCGAGGCGCACCAGCTCCTCGACGGCCGGCTCGATCATGCCCTCCGGGTCGTCGAGCAGCAGCTTGAGCTGGTCCGGGTTCTCCAGCAGGGCGGCGGTGCCCAGCGACAGCATCGAGGCCGTGGTCTCGTGGCCGCCGTTCATCAGCAGGCGGATCATGTTGAACAGGTCGCGGCGCGTGTACTCCTCGCCGGAGGCGGCGTACTCCGCCATCGCACGGCTGAGGAGGTCCTCGCCGGGCTCCTTCTCCTTCAACGTGATCAGCTTGTCGACGTAGGCGTTGACCTCGACGATGGCGGCCTGGCGCTGCTCGGGCGTCGAGTGGCCGCCGAGCAGGCAGGTGCCGTGCTCGATGAAGAAGTCGTGCTCGTCCTGCGGGATGCCGAGCAGCTCGCAGATGACGGTCATCGGCACGGCGAGCGAGAACTCGCGGTGGAAGTCGATCGGCGGCGTCATCGCCAGGATCTTGTCGATGTACTCGTCGACGATCTCCTGGATGCGTCCGCGCAGCCGCTTCACCTGGCGGTTGGTGAACGTCACGGCCGCCTTGCGCCGGGTCTTGGTGTGCTCCGGGTTGTCGTAACCGATGAACGACGTCTCGGTGCGGAACTCCGGCGGCGCGATGAAGTAGAACGGGAAGTTGTCGTGCTTGCGCGAGGCGCTGATCCTCGGGTCGGTGAGGAGCTGCTTGATCGTGTGGTAGCCGCTGATCGTCCAGATCCGCAGGCCGGACCCGGTCAGCGTCACCTGGACGACGTCTTCCTCGGCCATCTCGGTGTACTGCGCGGGCGGGGTGAACGGGCACTGGCGCTTGTACGGGAACGTGTCCACACCGGGCTCGGTGGCGCTGCTGGTCATCGGTCGATTCCTCCTGGTTCGGGTTGGCTCACGCCAGGTCAGCGCCGCCATCGAGCGTGATGATCTGACCGGTCACCCACGAGCTCGCCGGCTCGGCGAAGCGGGTGATCCACGGCACGACGTCGTCGACCTCACCGGTGCGCCCCAGCGGCGTCTGCGAGGCCTGGAAGCCGAAGTAGCCCTCGACCTCCTCGGGGCTCAAACCGTTGGCCGCGTAGACCTCCGTGCGCACCGCGGCGGGCGCGACCGCGTTGACGCGGATGCCCTGCGGAGCCAGTTCGAGGGCCCAGCTGCGGACCAGGCTGTCCACGGCGGCCTTGCTGGCGCCGTACACGCCGCCACCGGGCACCGCGCTGTGGCCCGCGTTGCTGGAGACGAACACGATGTTGCCGCCGGGCGAAGTGAGCTGCGGCAGCAGCGTGGCGGTCAGCACCATCGGGCCGACCAGGTTGGTCTCCAGCACCTCGCGCGCGGTGCCGAGGTCGAACCCGGCGACGGGCGTGAAGCGGAAGATCCCGGCGTTGTGCACGAGCACGTCCACCTTGCCGCCGCCGAGCTTCACGGCGTCGGCGACCTTCTGCGCGCCCTCCTGCGTCGTCACGTCCGCGACGACGGCGGTGATCGCGGGGTGCAGGGCGACGACCTCGGTGAGCCGGTTCTCGCGGCGGCCGGTGATGATCACGTTCCCGGCGCCGAGGTCGGCGAACGCCAGCGCCGCCGCGCGGCCGATGCCGGTTCCCCCACCCGTCACGACGACCTGCTGTCCGGCAAATGGTGCGTCCGACATGACGCCTCCAGCTTCTCTCCACTCGGTAGGGCAGTTACCCGCAACCCTGCTCGGTGAGCCTTGAGTCCAGGTCTAGGCCAGGCGGAAACCCTTGGGCCATGGGAATCCTGGCGGTGGGCAGGTGGCGCGCACGGGTCGGCAGACCCGGTGGCGACACGGAGAGCGAGTTCGAGTTCGCGCGCGACGGCACGGCGATGCTCGTCGTGGGCGGCAAGGGAGCCGGCACGTGGACCCAGACGGGTCCCGACACGTTCAGCTACCGGATCCGGGAGGAGCTGACCGGGGCCCAGGGCGCGATCGAGATGGGCACGATCGAGATCGCGCAGAACGCCGTGCTGCGCGGGGACGAGTTCGTCAGCGAGGGCAACGCGGTGGTGCGCCTCGCGAACGGCACGACAGCGCGGGAGGCCGCGATCCGGATCACGGCGCGGCGGCTGGGCTGACCGCACCTCGAAGGGGGCGCCGGCTGCGGCGCCCCCTTCTTCGTGCGCGCGTCAGGAGACCTTGACCGTCACGTTGCCGGTGTACTCGCCGGCCAGCAGTGACAGCAACGCCTGCGGCGCAGCCTCGACCCCGCCCTCGACCACGGTGTGCGGGAAGACGAACCTGCCCTCCTGCAACCACTGTCCGAAGTGGACCACCCAGTTCTGGATCTGCTCCGGCGTGTGGTAGCAGGCGAACGGGCGGATCTCCAGGTGCTTCGTGATGGCCGTCATCAGGTCGAGCCGCGGGTGCTCCGCCCGGCCGTCGACCTGGTTGGCCAGCGCCCCGCACAGCGCGAAGCGCGCGTGGGGACGCGCTGCCTGGACCGCGGCCTCGAACTGCTCGCCGCCCACGTTGTCGAAGAAGACGCTGATGCCGTCGGGGGCCAGCTCGCGCAGCCGGTCGGCCACCGGGCCGTCCTTGTAGTTGAACGCGGCGTCGAACCCGAGCTCGCGCACCAGCCAGTCGACCTTGGCCTCGCTGCCGGCCGAGCCGATCACCGTGGCGCCGCGGGCCTTCGCGATCTGCCCGGCCAGCGAGCCGACACCGCCGGCGGCACCGGTGACGAACACGACGTCGCCCTCACCGGCCTGCGCGATGGTCGCCATGCCGTAGTAGGCCGTGGGGCCCTGCGACAGGAAGTAGACGGGGCTCGGCACGTGGTGCGGGTTTTGCTTGATGAACTGCTGCGCCGGCCCGCACCAGTACTCCTGCCAGCCGCCGAACGACTGCACGAGGTCGCCGACCTCGAGATCGGGGCTGTTCGACTTGACGACCGTGCCGACACCGCCGCCGCCCGCGGGGTCGCCGACCTTCCACGGCGGCACCCCGGGGATCTGGCAGTCGGTCCTCATGAACTCCTTGAAGGCGGCGGCCACCGACACGTAGTCGACGCGCACCAGCACCTCACCGTCACCGGGTTCGGGGACGGCCACCTCGACGACGTCGAAGTGGCCGAGGGTCAGGTCGTCCTCGACGTGCCCGGCCAGTCTGACCTCGCGCTGCTTGTCCGGCATGGTGTTGTTCCCCTATCCCCAGATCACCGGCAAGGTGCTCAGCGTGTGGTTGATCTCGCCGTGGTGCCACGGCAGCTCGTTCTCCGGCTTCGCGAGCCGCAGGTCGGGGAAGCGCCGCGTCAGGCCCTCGAGCGCGAGCGCCATCTCCATGCGCCCGAGCTGCTTGCCGAGGCAGTAGTGCATTCCGTGCCCGAACGAGATGTGCGGGTTGTGCTCACGGGTGATGTCGAGCTCGTCGGGGTCGGCGAACACGTCCCCGTCGCGGTTGGCCGAGGTGAGCGAGAAGATCACCGGGTCGCCCGCGGGGATCCGCACGCCGCCGATCTCCAGGTCCTCCGCGGCGATGCGCGGGAAGCCGGTCGTGTCGGTGGCGAACAGGTTGACGTGCCGCAGCAGCTCCTCGACTGCGGTGGGGATGAGCTCCGGCTGGGCGACCAGCCGGTCCCAGTCCTCGCGGTGGTGCTCGAACAGGGCCAGCAGCGAGTTGGCGAGCTGGTTGGCGGTCGTGTCGAAGCCGGCGCCGATGAGCGTGAAGCCGAACGTCACCAGTTCCCGCTCGCTGAGGCGGTCGTCGTTGTCCCTGGCCGCGATCAGGTCGGAGAGCATGTCGTTGCCGGGGTTGGCCCGCTTGTCGGCGATGAGCCCGACGATGTAGTCGTTCAGCCTGCCCAGCGCGGCGAGCGACTCCTCGCCACCGGCGCGGTCGTCGACCGTGGCGAACGCGCGGGCGTCCTTCTCGAAGGCCCGCAGGTCCTCGCTCGGCACGCCGAGCATCTCGCCGATGACCGTCAGCGGCAACGGCACGCAGAACGCCTCGACGAGGTCGACCACCGGTCCCTTCTCCTGGATGGCGTCCAGCAGCTCGTCGCAGACCCGCTGCACGTTGGGCCGCATCGCCTCGACGCGCCGCACGGTGAACGCGCCGGCGACGAGCTTGCGCAGCCGCGAGTGCTCGGAGCCGTCCAGCGAGATGATCATCTCGGGGGTGGTGGTCATGGATCCGCCGATGCGCGGCGCACCGTCCACACAGGTCAGTGCGCGGCTCAGCCGCGGGTCGGCCAGTGCGGCCCGCACGTCCTCGTAGCGGGACACCACCCAGGCGTCCACACCGCCCGCCGTCGGCACCTTCGCCACCGGGCATTCGGCGCGCATCTTGGCGTAGACGGGAGCCGGTCCGTGGTAGGACGAGCCGGCGAACGGAAACTCTTCCAGCTCATGCGCAGACAAGGTGGCACCTCCGGAGGGCAGGACGGCTCGCGATGAGTTGAGCATCGGCGCCGACAGTGCCCGCCCCGCCTCGAAAGCGACTCGACCGGGAACGTCGACCCGGAATCGAGCACGGGAACCTAGCGTCGGCGCCATGAACGCTGAACTCGTGCCGTTCCGGGTCGCCGTCGCCGACTCCGAACTGGCGGACCTGCGCACCCGGCTGGCGGCGACCAGGTGGCCGGACGCGGAGACGGTCGACGACTGGTCGCAGGGCATGCCCCTGGCCTACGCCAAGGAGCTGAGCGAGTACTGGGCGACCGGCTACGACTGGCGCGCGACCGAGGCGCGGCTGAACGCCGTCCCGCAGTTCAAGACCTCGATCGACGGTGTCGGCATCCACTTCCTGCACGCCCGCTCGCCGCACCCGCAGGCCCGGCCGCTGCTGATCACGCACGGCTGGCCCGGTTCGGTCGCGGAGTTCCTCGACGTCATCGGACCGCTGACCGACCCGCCGGACCCGGCCGACGCGTTCCACGTGGTCGCGCCCTCGTTGCCCGGCTACGGGTTCAGCGACAAGCCGACCGGCACCGGCTGGACGCTGGAACGCATCGCCGCGACGCTGGTGACGCTCATGCAGCGGCTCGGCTACGAGCGGTTCTTCGCGCACGGCAACGACTGGGGCTCGTTCATCACGGGCATCCTCGGCCACATCGCGCCCGAGCACCTCGACGGCATCCACCTCGTCATGCCCTTCGCCGCGGCGCCGGAGGAGGAAGTGCGACTGTCCCCAGAGGACTACCGGGGGCTCGGGGCGCTGAAGGAGTTCGCCGCCAAGGAGTCGGCCTACGCCGCCGTGCAGTCCACGAAGCCGCAGTCGCTCGCCTACGGCCTCACCGACTCCCCCGTCGGCCAGCTCGGCTGGGCCGGGGAGAAGTACTGGTCGTGGAGCGACCACGACGGCGACGCGGAGAAGATCATCCCGCGGAACCGCATCCTCGACATGGTGTCGGTGTGCTGGTTCACCGCGACCGCGGCGTCCTCCGGCCGGCTGTACTGGGAGAGCTACAACAAGTCGCCGCTCACGAGGGTCGACGTGCCGACGGGCTTCTCGGTGTTCCCCGCCGACGCGCGCATGCCCAAGGCGTGGGCCGAGCACCGGTTCACCGATCTGCGGTACTGGAAGGAGATGCCGTCCGGCGGCCACTTCCCCGCGCTGGAGTGCCCGGACGTGCTCGTCGAGGAGCTGCGCGGGTTCTTCCGCACACTGCGCTGACGGACCTGTTCGAGCGAGGCCCGAACCCGCGTGGACCACGCCCGAGCACCGTGGAGCGCATGACAGCTCACACGACGAGTACCCGGTCCGCCGGGGTGGGTTCCCGGCTCGGCCTAGTGCTGGCCGTGTGCTGCCTCGGCCAGTTCATGAACGTGCTGGACGCCTCGGTCATGAACGTCGCACTGCCGTCCATCTTCGAGGAGCTCCGCTTCGAGCGGCACGACCTGCAGTGGGTCAACAGCGCCTACACCATCGCCGTGTGCGGCTTCCTGCTGCTGGGCGGCAGGCTCGCCGACCTCTTCGGGCAGCGCCGGATCTTCCTGTTCGGCGCCGCCCTGTTCACCCTCGCCAGCGCGGTGGGCGGCCTCGCCACCTCACCCGGCACGCTGATCGCCGCCCGCGGGTTCCAGGGGCTCGGCGCCGCGGTGATGGCGCCGGCGACGTTGACGGTCCTCGGCACCACGTTCACCGATCCGGGCGGACGGGCCAAGGCGTTCGGCTGGTGGAGCGCGGTCTCCGGTTCGGCCGGCGCGGTCGGCGTGCTGCTCGGCGGGATCATCACCGAGTCCCTGTCCTGGCGCTGGGTGCTGCTGATCAACGTGCCGCTGGGCATCGCGCTGCTGGCCATGATCCGCTGGGTGGTGCCCGAGACCACGAGCAACGGCGGACGCAAGGGCCTCGACGTTCCCGGCGCGGTCACCGTGACCATCGGCCTGATGGCGGGCGTCTACGGCATCGCGCAGTCGCACGAGCTCGGCTGGGACTCGTGGCAGGTGGCCGGTTCGCTGGTCCTGTCGGTCGTGCTGTTCGCGCTGTTCCTGCGCCAGCAGACCCGCTCCGCTCACCCGCTCATGCCGCTGGGCATCTTCCGCAACCGCTCGGTGAGCGCCGCGAACCTGGTGGCGTTCTTCGCGATCGCCGCCCTGTTCAGCACCTTCTACTTCCTGACGCTCGTCATGCAGCAGGTGATGGGCTTCGGGCCGCTGGCAACGGGTCTGGGCTACCTGCCGATGTCGATCGGCATCGCGCTCGGCGGTTACGGCGTGGCCAGGATCGTCCCGCGCACCGGCCCGCGGCCGGTGCTGATCACCGGTCTGCTCACGGCGTGCGCCGGGCTGCTGTGGGCGTCCGCGGCGGACGAGAGCTCGACGTTCGCCGGCGGCCTGCTGGTCCCGACGACGCTGCTGGGCCTGGGAATGGGGGCGGTGCTCAACGCCACCACGAACGCCGCGACCTCCGGTGTGCCGCGCGAGCAGGCAGGGCTCGCATCGGGCCTGCTCAACACCATCCGGCAGATGGGCAGCGCGATCGGCCTGGTCACGCTGGCCACGATGTCGTCAGCCCGCGCGGACTCCCTGGTGGCCCAGGGCGAACCACTTCGCCACGCCCTGGGCTCCGGGTACGGTCTCGCCCTGTTCGGCGCTGCCGCCTTCACCTTCTGCGGTGCCCTGGCCGCGCTGGCCGTGCCCCGCAAGCAGACCTAGAAGTCCTTGCCGTGCAGGTCGACGGGAAGCGCCGCCAGGCGGTGGTTCATGTCGGCCTGCTGCCATCGCAGCTCCTGCTCGGGCACCGCGAGGCGGGCGGCGGGGAAGCGGCGGGTCAGTTCCTCCAGCGCCGTGACGAGCTCGATGCGGGCCAGCAGCGCGCCCAGGCAGGCGTGGATGCCGTGCCCGAACGCCAGGTGCTCGCCACCGCGTGCGAAGTCGAGCTCGTCCGGCGAGGTGAACACGGCCTCGTCCCGGTTCGCCGAGGTGATCGACACGAACACCGCGTCCCCCGCGGGGATCGTGACGCCGGCGATCTCCACGTCCTGCAGGGCGATCCGCGGCAGACCGGTCGTGTCGTTGGTGGACAGGCTGACCCAGCGCAGCAGTTCCTCGACGGCGGCGGGCACTTCCTCGGGGTGCGAGCCCAGCCGCACCCACACGTCCCGGTGGTGCGCGAGCAGCGTCAGGACCGAGCTGGCCAGGTGGCAGGCCGTGGAGTCGGCGCCGGCGCCCAGCAGGGTGTAGCCGAGGCCGATCAGCTCGCCGGTGTCCAGGCGGTCGTCGCCGATCCTGGCGCGCACGAGGGCGGACAGGACGTCGTCGCCGGGCTCGGCGGTCTTGCTCATCACCAGGCCCGCCATGTACTCGCCGAGCTGCTCCCGCGCGGCGATCGCCTCGTCCTGCGGGCCGTCCACGGCGGCGAACCGGCGGATCCAGACGCTGAAGCGCTCCTGGTCCTCGTGCGGTACGCCGAGCAGCTCGGCGATGACGGTCAGGGACAGCGGGAAGGTGAAGCGCCCCAGCAGGTCCACCGGCGCCGAGACGGCCTCGGCGTCCGCGCGGTCCGCGAGCTCGTCCACCAACTGGCGGATCCGGGGGCGCATCGCCTCGATCCGCTGCACCGAGAACGCCTGTGCGGCCAGGGTGCGCAGCCGGGTGTGCTCGGGCGCGTCCAGCGAGATGATCATGCCGGGCGGCGCCTGGAACAGGCCGGGGAACCGCGGTGCCTCCGGTGCGTAGGAGGCGGCCCGGCTGAACCGGTGGTCGTCGAGCACGGCGCGGACGTCGTCGTAGCGGGTCACCAGCCAGGCGTGCCCGCCGCCGGCCGCGGGCAGCCGGACAACGGGCTGCCCGGCGCGGAACCGGGCGAAGTGCGGGGCTGGTCCCCGGTAGCTCGATCCGGGAAGGGGGAATTCGTCTCCGGTGGCCACGGTCTCTCCTCGGCGGGACAACAGGGTTCCACCGCACGCTAGGAACGACGGCCTGAAGCCCGGTCCAGCGCCGTTCGAGCGCGTGACGGGAACGTGGAGCAGTCAACCGGTTACGCCCAGTCACCGATCAGGGGAGTTCCACCATGACCATCCTCGTCACCGGAGCGCGCGGCAACGTCGGCCGCCGCGTGCTGCACCGGTTGTACGCCGCCGGGCACAGCCTGCGCGCCTCCGGTCGCACGCCGTCCGAGCTCGACGTTCCCGACGGCGTGGAGACCGTCCGGCTGGACCTCAACGACCCCGGCACCTTCGCCGCCGCCTTCGACGGCGTCACCTCGGTGCTCCTCTACGCAGAGCCCGACGGCGCCGAGGAGCTGATGAAGGCGGCGAAGGAGGCCGGGGTGCGGCACATCGTGCTGCTGTCGTCCAACACCGCGGACCTGCCCGACCCGGAGAACGACCCGCTGGGCCACCACCACATCGTCGTGGAGGAGGCGCTGGTCGCCTCGGGGATCTCCTACACGCTGCTGCGGCCGGGCGCCTTCTGCAGCAACGCCCTCGGCTGGAGCTACCTGATCCAGCAGGGCGCGATCGACCAGGTCTTCCCCGAGGCGCACACCGTGCCGATCCACGAGGACGACATCGCCGACGTCGCCGTCATCGCCCTGACCGAGCAGAAGCTCGTCGACGAGGTCGTCGACCTGTGCGGGCCCGAGTCGCTCACGTTCCGGCAGCAGCTCGCCGTCATCGCCGACGTGACGGGCCGCGACATCGAGGTCCGCGAGCTGACCCGCGAGCAGGGCGAGGAGCAGATGAGCGCCTGGGTGGAGGCGCCGATCCTCGCCTCCCTGCTCGCGCAGTGGGAGGCGTCGAACGGCAAGCCCCTCGACGCGAGTGCCACCGCGGAGCGCATCACCGGCAAGCCGGCGCGGACGTTCCGCCAGTGGGTCGAGGAGAACGCCGCCGTGTTCGCACCGGCGGCGTAGCCCCCGGTGGCGCGTGCGTCAGGTCACGACGTGCGCGTCACCACGAACTGGATGATCGAAGTGCCGACGAGCGTCCCGTCCTCGAGGTAGAAGGAGGACGGGCCGCTGCTGGTCAGGTTGTCCGGTCCACTTTGGACGGCGTCCTGGTCGAAGTCGACGTAGGCGAAGTAGTCGCCGTTCTCGTCGTAGACCTTCTCGCCGCGGAAGGAGAACCGGAAGGTGTCCGGTCCCGTCGGCCGCCACGACCCCTTCGTCGTCGTGCCCTGGTGGTTCGTGATGTAGGAGACACCGCCGGACCGGAACTCCAGCCGCGTGGGGTGCGGGCCGTCCGAGAGGTGCACCTCTCCGTCCCACACGCCGACCGGCGTGCACCCAGGGTTCGCCGCGCTCACCCCGGCGAGCGCGAGCAGCGCCACCACGATGACGGCGACCGCTTGCAGAATCCGCATCGTCCACTCCCCTCAGATCCCCTTCGACAGAACAGTCGACGAACCCTCGGCCGTCCCCCTGCATGACGATCTGAGTCCCGCTCGATTCTTTGTCCGATGTGGACTCCAGCGCGAGCCGGTCGAGCGGATGCCGAGGCACCGCTGCGACGCTGGCCGGTGAGAACTCGACGGTATGAGGGGCCAACATGCATGACGTCATCGTGGTGGGCGCGAGGGTCGCGGGAGCCGCCACCGCACTGCAGTTCGCCAGGGCCGGGTACCGGGTCCTGATGGTGGACCGGGCGCGGTTCCCGAGCGACAAGCTGTCCACGCTCTACATCCACCAGCCCGGCGTGGACCGGCTCGCCCACTGGGGCGTGCTGGACACCGTGGTGGCCACCGGCTGCCCGGCGCTGGACCGGGCCGTCTACCAGGTGGCGGACGTCCGGCTGGCGGGGTGCTCGCTGCCGGCGGGCGACCAGCGCGCGGCCTACGCGCCGCGGCGCCACCTGCTCGACAAGATCCTGATCGACGCCGCGGTCGCCGCGGGCGTGGAGTTCCGGGAAGGGGCCTCGGTCGCCGGGCCGGTCCTCGACGGAGACCGGGCCGTCGGCGTCGAGTTCCGCTCCGAGCGCCACGGGCGGACCAGGGAGCACGCGCACCTGGTCGTCGGAGCGGACGGCATGCGGTCGACCGTGGCCAAGCGCCTCGGCGCACCCCACGTCGTCGAGGACCCGCTGAGGACCTGCGCGTACTACAGCTACTGGACCGGCCTGCCCGCGGACTTCGAGCTCTACGAACGGCCGGGCAACTGGATCGGCGTGGTGCCCACCAACGACGCGACGCTCATCGCCTCCTACTCCCCGCAGGCCGATTTCGACGTCGTGCGCGCGGACCCGCAGGCGCACTACCTGGAGAGCATCCGCACCACGGCTCCCGCGCTGTACGAACGGGCGATGGCCGGTGAGCAGGTCGACCGCATGCACGGCAGCGGCGACCAGCAGAACTTCTTCCGCCAGGCGTCCGGCCCCGGCTGGGCGCTGGTCGGCGACGCGGCGCACCACAAGGACTCCATCACCGCGCGCGGCATCAACGACGCGTTCTGGCAGGCCGAACTGCTCGTCACGGCGGTGGGCGACGCGCTGCACGACCCGGCGGCGCTGGACAAGCGGCTCGCGGTGTACGCCGACGACCTCGTCGACGGGCTGTTCGAGTGCTACCGCAACACGTTGATGATCGGGCAGCTCGAGGTCACCGACCACAGGCTGACCATGCTGCGCGCGGTGGCGCAGTCGCCCACGCTCACCGACCGGTACTTCGCCACCGCGTCCGGCGTTCTGTCCGTCGAGGACTTCGACGACGACGAGCTGGACGAGGCGCTGTCCGCGTGAGCCGTTCCGCCCTCGTACGAGCTGTGTTCGACCCGCGCGCGGGAAGGTGGTGCTGCGTCAACGAATCGTTATTCCACTTCATTAAACCATATTTTGTGCCACCAAAGGAAGGGAGAGGTCGGTGACCGTGCGAGAGGAACAACTGTGCGCGTTGTTCGCTGAGGTGCTGGGGCTACCGGAGATAGCGCCCGACGACAGCTTCTTCGACCTCGGCGGTCACTCGCTGCTGGCGTCGAAACTGGTCCGCCAGATCCACTCCCGGCTCGGCGTGAGGATCACGTTACGCCGTTTCTACGAGGGGCCGACCGCCTCCGCCGTGGCGCGAGAGCTGGACCAGCTGAGCGCCTGAGCGAATGAGCGACTGAGGGGAAGATCGCAATGCGTTGGGACAACCTGTACATAGCGGGGGTCGGCAGCTACCTGCCGGACCAGGTGGAGACCGTCGACGAGGCCATCGCGGCCGGGCGGTACACCGAGGAGAAGAAGGCCATGAACGGCTACCGCGCGGCGCGGGTGTCCGCGCCCGGCGAGACGGGGCCGGTGATGGCGGCGACCGCCGGCCGCGTGGCGGTGGAGCGGTCCGGGTTCGCGCACGACGAGTTCGGGGTCCTCGTGCACAGCTACGTCGGGCACCAGGGCCTCGACCTGTGGACGCCGGCGAGCTACGTGCAGCAGGAGACGATCGGCGGCAGCGCGCCCGCGTACGAGGTCCGGATGGGCTGCAACGCGTTCGTGGGCGGCATGGACCTCGCCGCCTCCTACCTCTACACGCACCCGGACGCGCACGCCGGGCTGGTCACCGGCGGGGACGCGTTCCACCTGCCCTACCTCGACCGGTGGAACTCCCACGAGCAGAACGTCGACAGCGACGGCGGTGGCGCGATCGTGCTGTCCACCCGGTCCGGCTTCGCCCGCATCCGCTCGATGTTCACCTACGGCGACCCGTCGCTCGAGCCGCTGGGCCGCTGCCGGGCCGAGTGGAGCACGGCGCCGTTCCCGGACGGCAAGACCCTGCAGCTCGACCGCAGCATGCAGGACTACATGCACAACAAGGACATCGACCTGGACGAGATCGTCGAGCGGATCTCCGGCGGCGTCCAGCACTCCGTGAGCACGGCGCTGGACGAGGCGGGGATCGAGCTCTCCGACGTCCGGTTCTTCCTGCACCAGCAGCTCGCCGAGACCATCGCCGAGTACGGCATCTACAAGCTGCTCGGGGTCGACCGGGAGAAGACCACCTTCGACTGGGGCAAGGACATCGGCATGGTCGGCACGATCGACATCGTGCTCGGGCTCGAGCACGTGCTCACCCACCGCGAGCCGAAGCCGGGCGACTTCATCCTGCTGCAGTGCGCGGGCGGTGGGTACGTGTGGACCGCGGCGGTGGTCGAGATCCTCGAGACCCCGCACTGGGCGTCCTGATCTCCCGCAGCCGAAGTGGGGCTTCCCGGCCGGGAAGCCCCACTCGCGCGTTCCACGCCCTCACACGTACAGCGACCGCGACGACCAGTCCGGGTCGGGCAGCGCCTTGCGGTCCACCTTGCCGTTGCCGGTGATCGGCAGCTCCGCCACGGAGACGAACCCGGCGGGCACCATGTGCTCGGGCAGGTGCGCACGCAGGTGGGCGCGTAGTGCCCGCCGGTCGAAGTCCTCCCCCGCGCTCACGATCCACGCCACCAGCCGCCGGTCGCCGTCGTGGTGCTCCCGTACGCCCACGGCCGCTGCACGCACCTGCGGGTGCTCGGCCAGCACGTTCTCGACCTCGCCCGGCTCGATCCGGAAGCCGCGCAGCTTGAACTGGTCGTCCATCCGGCCGAGGAACTCGACCACCCCGTCCGGCCGGCGGACCACCCGGTCCCCGCTGCGGTAGTACCGGCCGGTCACCCCGTCGAAGGTCCGCTCGACGAACGCCCGCTCGGTGAGCTCGGGCCGCCGCCAGTAGCCGAGGCCCACGCCGGCACCGCCGATCAGCAGCTCCCCCGGCGTGCCGGGGGCGACCGGATCTCCCGCGGCGTCGACCACCCTGACGTCCACGTTCTGCAGCGGCCTGCCGATCGGCACCGTGCCGCTCAGCTCCTCGTCGGGCGCGATGCCGTGGCACAGCGCGAAAGTGGTGGTCTCGGTCGGCCCGTAGCCGTTGACGATCCGCAGGCCGGGGAAGGCGTCGCGCAGCCGCCGCACGTGCGGCACGGACAGCACGTCACCGCCGGCCAGGACGGTGCGCAGGCCGCGGAACGCCTCGACGTCCACGTCGATCTGCCGGTGGAAGAGCGCCGCGGTCAGCCACATCGTGGTGATGCCGTTGTCCCGCAACAGGTCCGCCAGCTCCTCGGCGTGCACCACGCCGGGTGGCGCCAGCACCAGCCGGGCGCCGTTGAGCAGCGCGCCCCAGACCTCGAACGTCGCGGCGTCGAAGGCGACGGGCGCGAGCTGCAGGATCCGGTCCTCGGCGCGGATCTCCACGAAGTTCGGCTCGGTCACCAGGTTCGTGATGTTGCGGTGCCGCACCATCACGGACTTGGGCTTGCCCGTGGACCCCGAGGTGTACATCAGGTACGCGAGGTCGTCCGGTGTGACGGGCGCGTCGAACGGCGCCGTGGTCCCGTCCGGGCGCAGCGGCACCTCCAGCGCCACGACGTCGGCGAAGACCTCCGCGTGGTCCGGTGTGGACAGTGCGGCGCCGGCGGCCGAGTCCGCCAGCACCAGCGCCTTCCGCACGCCGGGGTCGGCGGGGTCGACCGGCACGTAGGCCGCCCCGGCCTTGAGCACGCCGAGCAGCGCCACCACCAGCTCCGGTGAGCGTTCCAGGCAGACGGCCACCCGGTCGCCCGGCCGCACACCGGCCGCGGCCAGCCGCCACGCGAGCGCGTCCGACCAGCGGTCGAGCTCCGCGTAGGTGACCGCGTCCCGCCCCGCCGACACCGCGACCGCGCCGGGTGTCCGCGCCACCTGGTCGCGGAACGCTCCCGTCACCGACGTCGTCGTCACCGCTGTAGTCGTCATCCCAGCCTCCTCGTCGGCTCCAGGATCGGGCACCGGGCTCGACGTCAGGTCGAGACCGGCGTCCAGGGTGGTTCCAGGCACCTCCGAGTCCCGGCCGGGACCCTGACCGTGGATGAGAAGTGTCTTCACGTAAGGAGGGGGCCGTTGAGCACCTCGTCAGAACAGACAGCCGAACTCGGCCATTTTTCCGATGTGGACTCGAGCGCGGGCGCGGCCAAGCTCGTGGCGTTCATCGAGCACGCCGAGAACATGGCCCCGATTCCCGCGCTGCGCGAGCGGTCCTACGACCTGCTCGGCGTGCGGCCCGGTCACCGGGTCGTCGACGTCGGTTGCGGAGCGGGCATCTCGGTCGCGGAGCTCGCCAAGCGCGGCGCCGAGGTCATGGGGGTCGACCCGAGCGAGGGCATGATCAACGTGGCCCGCGAGCGCTTCCCCGACTGCGACTACGGGGTCGCCGGGGCGGAGCGGCTGCCGCTGGCCGACGCCTCCGCGGACGGCTACCGCGCCGAGCGGGTGTACCAGCACCTCGCCGACTCGCAGGTGGCGATCACCGAGGCGCGCCGGGTGCTCAAGACCGGCGGGCGGATCGTGCTGATCGACATCGACGCCGACGGCTGGTGCGTCGACTCCGACGACAAGGACCTGACGCGGACCTTGCTGCGGGCGTTCGCCGACACGATCAGCAACCCGTGGAGCGGGCGGAAGCTGCGCGGCCTGCTGCTGGACAACGGTTTCACCGACGTCGAGGCGGAGGCGTTCACCTGCGTCTACACCAAGTACTCCGACTGCGTGCACGTGCTGGAGAGCATCGCCAAAGCGGGCGTGGACGCCGGCGCGGTGAGCCGGGAGCAGGCCGACGGCTGGCTCGCCGAGCAGCGCGAGCGCTCCGAGCGGGACCGCACCTTCGTGCACGGCCCGCTGCTGGTGGCGGCCGGGGTCAAGACCGCGTAGCCGGGAGCACCCGGAACCGAAGTGGCCACCCGCCTCGTCGCGGGTGGCCACTTCGGCGTCGGCCCGCCGCGGCCGCCACCACCGGCTCTGCACCGATGTTTGAGGTACCCGACGCAGACTCGGCGCACCCCGTCAACCAAGCTGGAGGCGTTTTCCGTGTCTGTGCCCCGAAAATCCCGTCGCGTGCGCACCGCGCTGGCCGCGTGCCTGCTCGCGTTCCCCCTCGCCGCCGCCGGTCCGGCCGACGCCACCGCGGAGGTCAGCCTCGTCGGCAGGTGGGACGTGCTGGTGACCATCCACACCGGCGAGCCGCCGCAGCAGGCTCCACAGATCTGCGACTTCACCCCCGACCACCAGCTGCACTGCATGACCAAGCCGGGTGTGCCACCGCTGGAGGGCGACGGCATCTGGACCCAGACCGGCCGCGGCACGTTCAGCTTCTGGATCACCCACCCCGAGGTCAACGGGTCGATCAACGCGAGCCACCTCGGCAAGGTCACCCGCACCCGCTTCACCACCAAGGCGATCGCCTACATCTACCGGCCCGACGGCACGCCGCTGCTCGGTCCGGTCCAGGTGGAGGCCGAAGCCAAGCGCCTCTAGCTCCCGTGCGGATCCCGGAAAGCCGAACGCCCCAGGCGGAAACCCGCCTGGGGCGTTCTCGGCTCAGAGGGTTCAGGCAGCGCCCTGCGGAGCGGCCAGCCTCCTCGGCAGCGCCCCGGCGAGCAGGAACGCCAGCACGACCATGCCGAGTCCGACCCACAGGGTGATGTCGAACGCACCGGAGTGCGTGTTGCCGGCGGCCTTCGCGGCGAACTTCTCCACGACCGGCTTGGCCTGCGCGTCCTGCGCCACCGCGACACAGCTCTCCGAGGTGCCCGGCTCGGCCGCGCCACCCAGGCGTTCGACGGTGCACGCCTTGAACGACCCGGCGATCTGGTCGGCGCGCTCGGCCGCCACGCCCGCCACGACCAGCTCCTGGCGGAGCTGCGGGGTGAGCTCTTCCGCGCTGTTGGCGGCGGACGAGCTCAACGGCGCGAAGAACGCCAGCGACACGACCGCGATGCCGAGCGTGAAACCGAGCTGCTGCTGGGTGCTGACGAGACCCGACGCGGCGCCCGCGTCCTTGTGGGGGACGTCAGCGAGCGCGAACATCGAGATCGGCGTGGCCAGCGCACCGAAGCCCAGACCGATGACGAACAGCGCCGGCACCATGCCCCAGCTACCCACCTCACCGCTGTTGACCAGCAGGAACAGGCCGATTCCGAGCGCGATCACGACCGCGCCGCCCTGCAGCACCGCCCGGCCGAACTTCGGCACCAGCGCGATGACCGACGCCGACGCCGTGAGGAACGCGCCGATGCAGAACGCCAGCAGCGTCACACCGTTGCGCAGCGGCGAGAAGCCGAGGCCCTCCTGCATGAACAGGTACAGCGCCAGCATGAACATGCCGGTGAAGGAGAACGTCACCAGCATCAGGCCGAGCGCCGAGGAGAAGCTGCGCGCCTTGAACAGGTTGAGCGGCACCAGCGGAGCGCCGTCGCGGCGCTGCTTGGCGCGCTCGTAGGCGATGAACACGGCGAAACCGCCGACCGACAGCACCATCGACGCGATCGTCCACACGGGCCAGTGCAGCTCGCGGCCGAAGGTCAGCGGGAACAGCAGCATCACGAGGCTGACGGTGGCGAGCACGGCACCGACGATGTCCAGCCGCAACGCGTGCGGCGCCTTCGACTCCGGGATGAACTTCCAGCCCATGAAGTAGCCGACGATGCCGATGGGCACGTTGATCAGGAAGATCGGCCGCCAGTCCCAGCCGAAGATGTTCGCGGCGACCAGCACGCCACCGATCAGCGGCGCGACCGTGGCCGCGACGCCACCGACCATGCCGTGCACCGCGAAGACCTTGCCCTTCTCGTTGTCCGGGAAGGTCACGTGGATGATCGACAGCACCTGCGGCACCATCAGGCCGGCCGACAGGCCCTGCAGCAGCCGGGCACCGACCAGCATGCCCGGGTCCATCGCGATGCCGCACAGCAGCGACGACACGGCGAAGCCGAGCACGCCGAGCTGGAACATCTTGCGGCGGCCGTAGATGTCACCGAGCCGCCCGCCGGTGATCAGCGTGACGGCGAACGCGAACACGTAGCCCGCGGTGATCCACTGGAGCTGGCCGAAGCTCGCGCCGAGGTCGCGCTGGATGGACGGCAGCGCGACGTTGACGATGCTGCCGTCGAGCATGTCCATGAAGACGGCGACGGTCATGATGACGAAGGCGGCCCACCGCCTCTTGTCGGGGGCCGGTGCGTCGGCGACCTGGGTCGCCTGCGCAGTGGCAGTCGCCGATGGCGACTCCAGGTCGGGGTTGACATTGGTGGAGGTCACTGTATCTCCTCAGATCACAGATGTTTCGCTGCGCACGAACGCCGGTGGGGTGCTGGGGTCCTGGGTACTCGTCACGACTGGAACGCCGGTCAAGCGGCGCGTGGCCGGAAGACCCCTGGTGTTCGGTGGCGACACTGCCGGTCGAGTGACCAGCGTGGTCCCCTCCGCTTGAGCGGCGGTCAGGTCGTGGCGGAGCGGCTCCGGGCACGCCGCAGGCCCTGGCGCCGGGAGGGGCGCCAGGGCCGGGTGGTGGCGGCGGTCAGCCGTACAGCGACGCCGGGTAGGTGCGCACCGACGCGGTCTCGTACCGCAGCGCCACGTGGCTCGAGCTGCTCACCACGTCGCGCCAGAACCGCTGCAGCGCACCGCCTTCCGCGAGTCCGCTGGTGCCGGCGGCCCGCACCAGGCCACCGACCGCGTCGACCAGGACCTCGGCCGCGTAGGCGACGTTGCGCTCGTTGCGCGCCATGGCGGCCGGGGTGAACTCGCGGTCGTCGAGCACCCTGGCGTTCTGCTCGACGAGCAGCTTCGCCGACTCGACCTGGCCCGACGCGCGGACCAGGTCGACCGCGGACGTCACGGCCTGCTTCTTCCCCGACAGCACCGAAACGCACGCGTCGAGCGCTCCCATCGCCGCACCGACGGCCGGAGCGGCGAACGTGAGACCGCCGACCGCCTGGAACGGGACGTTGTGGCTCTCCACCGGCGACCAGCTTGTGCCGGTGACGAGATCCGTGCGCGAGAACGACAGGTGGGAGGGCACGAAGACGTCGTCCACCACGACGGAGTGGCTGCTGGTGGCCTTCATGCCGACGCTGTCCCAGGTCTCGAGCACGGTGAAGTCCTTGCGCGGCACGGCGAAGAAGCGGCCCTCCTCGCCGACCACCCCGCACAGCAGCGCCCAGTCGGCGAAGTCGACGCCGCTGACGTAGGTCCACCGGCCGCTGAGCCGGTGCCCGCCGTCCACGGCGGTGCCCTTGCCCATCGGCGGCTGGCCGGTCACGACGAACGCGTCCGGGCCGGACGCCCAGATCTCGTCGTGGCCCTCCCGCGGCAGCAGCGCCGCGAACCGGGAGGAGTAGGCGGACAGCGACGCGCACCACGCCGCGGCGGAGCAGCCCTGCCCCACGAGCAGGACCGCCTCGGTCAGCTCGGCGAACGTGCCCTGGGCGCCACCGCGCCCGGCGGCGACGAAGTGCCGTGCGAACCCGGCTTCGCGCAGTGCCTCCACGACCTCGGGAGCCAGCTTGCGGGTGGCGTCGGCCTGCGCGGCGTGCTCCGCGGCGATCAGCTTCACCTTCTCCGCGGCGGCAGCCAGTCCGGTGTTCTGAGCAGTCACCTCGTCACCTCCTGGAGAACGTGGTCACGCAGCCTGGACGGGCAGGTCGCGGTGGATCGTGCGGGACTTGGTGTAGAGCTTGCCGTCGACGCGCACGAGCACGTCGTCGATGGAGAACGTCGGCTCGAAGCTGACCACGCCCTCGGCGGTCGTGCGCGTGACGAGGGAGGCGTAGCTGACGTTCAGGGTGTTCTCGTCGACCTCTTCGATCAGGTAGTGGTCGTTCCAATGCCGCACGGCGACGCCCTTGTAGCGGGGCAGCGCGGCGCTGGCGCCGGCGATCAGGGCGGCGCGACCTTCCACCTTCTCACCGCGGTGGGCGTGGTCGGTGACCCCGTCCTCGGTGAACGTCTGGGCGTAGCCCTCCACGTCCAACGCGTCGAGCAGCCGCATCTGCTGGGCGTAGAACGTCTGGACCTCGATGTGGACCGCAACATTGACTGGGGACACGACGACTCCTCGGTCTGCCGGTTTCGCTACCGCGAATATGGGTGCGGCCGCTGGACATCCGGTCGAGCCGTCCTGGTTCGACCCCGGTTCCAGGTGGGGTTGAGACGCACCGGGCACGGTCGGACGCGACATCACCCGTATCTCCCAACTCGCGAGGAGGGCCACATGGCCTCAACTCCCGATGTCGCCAAGTCGGTGACGGTCGAGGCGACGATCGAGCAGGCGTTCGCGATCTTCGCGTCGAAGCCGATCGAGTGGTGGCCGGAGTCGCACGTGTTCGTCAAGGACCGGCAGGCCATCACGATCGAGCCGTTCGTCGGCGGGCGCTACTTCGAGCGCGGCGCCGACGGCGAGGAGATCGCCTGGGGCACCATCACCGAGTGGGACCCGCCGAACCGGCTCGTGATGACGTGGCGGGTCGGCCCCTACTGGCAGCCGATCTTCGACGACGAGAAGGCCTCGTTCATCAAGGTGGACTTCGTCGCCGTCGGCCCGACCACGACGAAGGTGACGCTCACGCACGCCGATCTGCACCGCCACGGTGAGATCGCCGAGGGCATCCACAAGGCGCTCGACGGTCCCTCTCCCGGCGAGACGCTCGAGAAGTACGCGAGCGTCGTCGACAAGCACGTCCCGAAGGCCGCCTGAGACCTCCTGCGGTCCAGGCGCACGAAAGGGAACGGCCGCCCGATCGGGCGGCCGTTCCCACATCGGTCTCAGGCACCGAGTTCGAGCGCCTCGTCGTGCGTGCGGTCGACGACGCTCTTGACGTCGACGATCCGGCCGAGCTGCTTCACGAGCTGCGCGGCCGTGCGGCCGGGCTGCAACCCCACGACCACGTCGAGGCGCGAGAGCGCGCTGTGGCCGCCGTGCGGCTCGGCCGGCCCGAGGCTGAGCGACTCGACGTCGACGCCGCGGCTGGAGAACAGCACGACGATCCGCGCCAGCGCGCCGGGCTCGTTGCGCAGCAACAGGGAAAGCGAATGTCTGGTCATCACTCTTCCTCGTCGAACAGGGGCCGGATGCCCCGCGCGGCCATGATCTCGTCGTTGCCCGTGCCCGCGGCGACCATCGGCCAGACCTGGGCGTCCTGTCCCACCACGAAGTCGACGACGACGGGCCGGTCGCGGACCTCCATCGCCTCCAGGATGGTGCCGTCCACTTCGGACTGCGTCGTGCACCGCAGGCCGACGCACCCCAGCGCGTCCGCGAGCTTCACGAAGTCCGGGTGGCGCTGGTGCGTGCCGAGCCCGGTGTTGGAGTAACGGCCGTCGTAGAACAGGGTCTGCCACTGCCGGACCATGCCGAGGTTGCCGTTGTTGATGATCGCGACCTTGATCGGGATGCCCTCGGCGGCGCAGGTCGCGAGCTCCTGGTTCGTCATCTGGAAGCAGCCGTCGCCGTCGATCGCCCAGACCGTGCGGTCCGGCGCGCCCGTCTGCGCGCCCATCGCCGCCGGCACCGCGAAGCCCATCGTGCCCGCGCCGCCGGAGTTGATGAACGAGCCGGGGCGTTCGTACTTCACGTACTGCGCCGCCCACATCTGGTGCTGGCCGACGCCCGCGGTGTAGATGGCCTCGGGGCCGGCGAGCGTGCTGAGCCGTTCGACCACGTACTGCGGCGCGAGCGCGCCGTCGGGGGGCCAGTCGTAGCCGAGTGGGTAGGTGGCGCGCAGGCCGCCCAGGTAGTGCCACCACTCCGTCAGGTCGGCGGTGCCGGTGACCACGGCCGACAACGCGGCGAGCACGTCGCGGCAGTCGCCGACGATGCCCACGTCCGCCTTGCGGTTCTTGGAGATCTCGGCCGGGTCGATGTCGGCGTGGACGACGGCGGCGTGCGGCGCGAAGTCCGGCAGCGACCCGGTGACCCGGTCGTCGAACCGGGTCCCCACCGCGATCAGCAGGTCCGCCCGCTGCAGCGCGGCGACGGCGGGCACCGTGCCGTGCATGCCCGGCATCCCCAGGTGCAGCCGGTGCGAGTCGGGGAACGCCCCGCGCGCCATCAACGTGGTGACGACCGGGATGCCGGTCCGCTCGGCCAGTTCCCGCAGCTCCTGCGCCGCACCGCTGCGGATCACGCCGCCACCGACGTAGAACACCGGCCGCTTCGAGCTCCCGATGAGCTGCGCGGCGTTGCGGAGCTGCACCGGCGGGAGCACCGGGCGGGACGGCGTGGTGAGCTTCGGCGGCGTGTACGTCGTGGCGGCGGCCAGCACGTCCTTGGGCAGGTCCACCAGCACCGGTCCCGGTCGTCCCGACGCCGCGAGCGCGAAGGCCTCGGCGATCACGCGCGGGATGTCGGCCGGGTCGTGCACCTGGTAGCTGTGCTTGGTGATCGGCAGGGTGATGCTGCGGATGTCCGCTTCCTGGAAGGCGTCCGTGCCGATCACGCCGCGCGACACCTGGCCGGTGATCGCGACGATCGGCACGGAGTCCATGTACGCGTCGGCCAGCGGCGTCACCAGGTTCGTCGCGCCGGGACCCGACGTCGCCATGCAGACGCCCACCCGTCCGGTCGCCTGCGCGTACCCCTGGGCGGCGTGCCCGGCTCCCTGCTCGTGGCGCACCAGCACGTGCCGGATCTTCACCGAGTCGAGCAACGGGTCGTACGCGGGCAGGATCGCCCCGCCGGGCATCCCGAAGATCACCTCGCAGCCGACGTCCTCGAGCGCCTTGACCAACGCACCTGCACCGGTGGTATCCACGGTTGCTCCCGAACGGGTTCAGCCCGCGAGCTGGCGCTCCAGCTGGCGAGGGGACAACGGCTTGTCGAGCGACGGCTCGGAGCTCAGGATCGCCCGCTGCAACTGACGCAGCCTTTCGGACGGCTCAAGCCCCAGCTCCTCGATCAGCGTGTCCCGCAGCGACTGGTAGGCCTCCAGCGACTTCCACTGCCGGCCCGCCCGGTAGAGCGCGAGCATGTACTGCGCACACAGGTTTTCGTGCATCGGGTGCTGCGCGGTGAGCACGGACAGCTCGCTCAGCAGCGACTGGTGCTTGCCGAGCTGGAGGTCGGCCTCGATGCGGGTCTCCAGCACGCCGAGGCGGCTCTCCTGCAACCGGGTGACCTCCATGCCGAGCCGGACGCCGATCTGCACGTCCACCAGGACCGGCCCGCGCCAGACCTCGGCCGCACCGCGCAGCAGCCGGCTCGCGGACTCGAGGTCGCCCACCTCGAACGCCCGCTGACCCGCGCTCGCGAGCCGCTCGTAGCTGCGGACGTCGACGCTCTCCGGCGGAACGTCCAGCATGTAGCCGCCGTAGCGGGTCACCAGGACGTTCTTCGCGATGCCGGGGCCGTCACCCGGCATCGCCGCCTCGATGCGCCGGCGCACCTGCAGCACGTAGGTCTGCAGCGTCGTGAGCGCGCTGCGTGGCGGTGTCATCCCCCAGAGCTCTTCGATCAGCGTCGGCACCGTGACGACGTGACCTGCCTGCAGTCCGAGCAGCGAGAGCACCTGCCTGGGCTTCACCGCGCTCGGCGCGATCGAGACGCCGTTCTCCCGTGCCTCCAGCGGTCCGAGAACCTTGATCTCCATTGGAGCCTCCCCTGCTCAGCGGCGGTCGACTTGGTCGTGCCACCAAGTTCACCTGAGCGGGGCTATCGCACGCCACGTACGCCGCCATGACTCTCGGATGGCGAAGTACTGAGCCGGACGTGAAAAACTCATATATCCGAACGAACCCGAACGGATCCGTCCGGTAATCGACCGGACACGTCCCGTGACAACGACTGAAATGTCTCGGCCATTGGCGTGACATTGACTCGCCGATCAATCAAGGCTTCACCTTCTGAACCGATGCAGACGTACCCCTCGACTGCCCTCTCCTGTCTAGTATTCGGCCTGGGCGCGCGCCTGGAGCCGCGTTTGCTCTGGAGCGGTTGCTCTTGGGGGGCACGTGAATGCAACGTCTTCGGCACCGAGATACCGCGCGATCATCGTGGCGGTGTTCGCCGCGGTCTGCCTGACCGACCTGACCCGCGCGTTACTTCTCGTCGGCGAGATCACCGAAATGGCGGTATCGGTCATTGATTTAGCGGTACTTGTCTTGCTGCAAGTGTCGTATTTCCGACCGCTGAGCTCCCTTCGCCGCCACCTGGTCCTGGCCGCTCAGGCCGTCCTGCTGACGCTGCCCTTCGTCCTCCACGGCCATTCCTGGACCGGCGTCGCGGGCCTGGTCGCCGGCAACGCCCTGCTCGTCCTGCGCCCGGTGCCGGGCTGGGCGGTCTTCGTGACGACCGTGGTGGCGACCGCCCTCGTGCAGACCGCCCACGGCGAACCGATGATGGCCACCGCCGCCACCGCCCTGCTGCTCGCGGGCCTGGCCACCGGCTTCGCCATGCACCGCGCGACCCCCGCCGAGCCCCCGGCCCCACCGGTCGCCGACACCACCGACACCGCCGTCGCCACGGTCGCCGCCGTCACCGCCGAACGCGTCCGCGTGGCCAGGGACCTGCACGACCTGCTCGGTTACAGCCTCAGCGCCATCAAGCTCAAGAGCGAGCTCGCGCACCGGATCGTCACCGACCGCCCCGACCGGGACTGGGACTTCGTGCGCGAGCACATCATCGAGATCCTCGACATCACCCACAGCGCACTCGCCGACGTGCGCTCACTGGCCCGCGCCTACCGCCCGCTCTCGCTGGCGGACACGTCCGACTCGGCCAAGGCGATGCTGGCCGCCTCGAACATCGACGTCCGCGTCGAGCTCGACCACGACCCGCTCCCGGAGACCGTCGAGACCGTCCTGTCCGCCGTGCTCTGCGAGGCCGTCACCAACGTCCTGCGCCACAGCGACGCGAGCACCTGCACCATCGGCGTGCGGCAGCGCGGCGCCACGGTCCTGCTCGACGTGATCAACGACGGCGCCGCCGACCGCGCCGCCTCCGCGGACTGCAACGGCGTCCGCAACCAGGCCGAACGCGTCCGCGCCGCCGGCGGCACGTTCACCGCCCGCCACGTCGGCGACGGCTCGTTCCACGTCCACGCCGCCATCCCGGCCGCACTCCCGCATCCCTGACCACGGCTCGGCGGCCACCGCACCGGCGCCGCGATGCTGCCGTTCACGCACTGAACGATCTTGGCGCACTGCGCTGACCTGCCTCTTTGCAACGACTCTTTGGACTTCGTCGGCAAAAGAGTCGTTGCAAAGGCCGGGGTGAAGATCAGGAACGGCGGGCGGGTGCGGCGCGCCGGCCGGTCAGAACCAGCCGGACTTGCGGGCGATCCGGACGGCGTCGACGCGGTTGCGGGCGTCGAGCTTGGCCGTGGCCGCCGTCAGGTAGTTGCGCACCGTCCCGACGGACAGGAACAACGTCGTCGCGATCTCCATGGCGTCGGCGCCGTCGGAGGCGAGCCGCAACACCTCCAGCTCGCGCGGCGTCAAAGGACATTCATCGGTGTCCCACGCCGAGAGCGCGAGCTGGGAGTCGATCACCCGGCGCCCGACCGAGACGCCGCGGATGGCGTCCGCGAGCTCGCTGACCGGAGCGTCCTTGAGGATGAAGCCGTTGACGCGGGCGTTCAGCGCGCGGCGCAGGGTGCCCGGCCGCCCGAGGCTCGTGAGAATGAGGGTGCGCGTCTCCGGGGTGGTGTCGTGGATGACGGTAGCTGCGGAAAGACCGTCCATACCGGGAAGGTCGATGTCCAGGACCGCCACGTCGGGTTTGTTCTTCGCCACCGCCGCGACGATTTCATCACCCGTTGCCACCGACGCGACGACCTCAATATCCGGTTCGAGATTCAACAAAGCGACCAAAGCACCGCGGACCATTTGCACGTCCTCGGCGAGTAGCACTCTGATCATCCGACCCCCTCTTGCCCCCAGGTCACCAATTCGAGTTTTACACTCGGTGACCATGCAGGCAAGCATTGGGGCCGACTGCCCAAAGCGTTACTCCGAATGCGCTACGAGCAATTCAAGGCAATAATCGGCGGGTAACCCCGGGTCACCACTCGCTCACCCATCGCTCAGGCCCGAAACGGCGACGGGAACGCCTTCGGCACCGCACGGGCAGGAACCGGTGCACGCGATTCCACCCTCGTCGCGGCGGTTCAGCGGGGCTCGCCCCACCGCTCCAGCAGTTCGAGCCCACCGTCGACGGTGATCACCTGTCCCTGGATCCAGGCGGCCTCGTCGGTGCAGAGCAGGGACACGGCGTTGGCGATGTCCTCGGGCAGGGTGACGCGGCCGGACGGGCTCTTGATCGCGAGCCGGTCGACCAGGCCGGGGTCGATGTTCATGGGGCCGTTGTCGACGACCGTGGTGACGACGGCGTTGACGGCCACCCGGTACCAGGCCAGTTCCAGCGCGAGCGTCCTGATCACGCCGTACACCGGGGTCGCCGTGTAGGCGGCGACGACCACCCGGCCGCCGTCCTGCAGCGACTTGGCGAGCGGCTCCACGATGCCGAGCAGCGGCGTGAGGTCGGGCGACTCGGCGTGGTGCACGAACACGTCGAGCTGGCCGCGCTCGTGCTTGACGCGGTCGAGCAGGCCGCGCACCGAGCGCTCGTCGTGGATGTCCAGCTGGGTGACGGTCACCGAGCCGGGCTTGCCCGCCAGCACGAGCTTCGCGCGCTCCAGGTCGACGTCGTCGTCGGAGGTCGTGAGGATGACGTGGGCGCCGTTGTCGCAGAGCTTGGCCGCGATGGCGAGACCGAGCCCGTGCGTTCCCGACGTGACCAGAGCGATCTTGCCGTCGAGTCCCAGGCGCGTGTTGACCGGTTCGATCATGATGCTGACCACCTCGTTGTCCGCGTGGTGATCGACGTTGCGCCGGGCCGCTAGGGCCGAACTCGACTACTTCTTGCGCAAACCCTCCAGAACGCGCAGGATCGCACGTTCGACCTCACGCCCCGTGCGCTTCGGATCGGACGAGCTCGCGATGGTGCTGGCACCCGCGGACAGTGCTCCGAACAGCAGCCGGGCCATGATCTCCACCGGCGCCTCCTCGATCTCGCCGGCGTCCACGAGCAGCTGCACGGCCGTGCGGAGCAGGCCGAAGCTGAAGTGCTCCTCGGCCTCCCGCCAGCGTTCCCAGCCCATCACCACCGGCGCCTCGTGGACGATGATGCGCTGGTACTCGGGTTCCAGGCACTTGCGGACGTACGCGCGCAGACCCGCGATCGCGGTGTCCCAGGGCGCGCCGTCGCCGGTGACGACCGCGGTCAGCGACTCGATCGCCTTGGTCTCGACCCTGGCGAAGGCCGCCTCGAACAACGCCTGCTTGCCGCTGAAGTGGTGGTAGAGCGCGCCTTTCGTCACACGGGCGCGTTTGACGACCTCGTCGAGCGAGGTCCCCGCGTATCCGCGCTTGGTGAAGAGGTCGACGGCGCTGTCGACGAGCGCCTGCCTGGTCGACTCCGAGTACTCGGCCCGCCGTGTTCGCACGGACGAAACGTATCTCACATACCGCCGGTACGTACCGGTGGTATGGTCGTGTCATACCGACAGTATGCGAGAGACCGGGGGTACGAGAGATGGGCTGGGCAGACCACTACCGCCGCCGCGACGCGCTCGACGCCGTGCTGCGCGACGCTCGCCGCGACCCGTCCGCACCGCTGATCGTGGATCCGGACGTCTTCTCCTCGCTGCACGAACTGCTGCTGGCGCTGGACCACCGCTGGCAGAACAAGCTGACCGCCCGCATGGAGGCCGCCGCACTGGAGGGCGAGGTGGACGAGGACCGCGTCATCGCGGAACTGGCCGCCGAGGAGCCGGTGCTGCGAGCGGTGCTCGACGCGCACCTTTCGCTCGACAGTTACCGGGCGGTAGGAATGACTCCATGAGTCGTTGGACCGAAGCCGACATCCCCGACCAGACCGGCCGCACCGTCCTCGTGACGGGCGCGAACTCCGGTCTCGGCCTGCACACCGCCAGGGTGCTCGCGGCGAAAGGCGCCCATGTGCTCATGGGCTGCCGCTCGGTGCAGCGGGGTGAGGCCGCCCGGCGGACCGTCCGCGGGTCCGCCGAGGTGCTCGAGCTCGACCTCGCCGACCTCGCCTCCGTGCGCGCGGCGGCGGCCGAGGTCGAAGCGCTCGACGTGCTCGTCAACAACGCGGGCATCATGGCCGTCCCGAACGGCCGGACCGCGGACGGCTTCGAGCGCCAGTTCGGCACCAACCACCTGGGCCATGCCGCGCTGACGTTCCTGCTGCTGCCGGCCCTGCGGCAACGGCCGGGCGCGCGCGTTGTCACCGTGTCGTCGCTGATGCACCAGTACGGCCACATGGACTTCGACGACCCGAACTGGGAGCGTCGGCCGTACAGCTCCCGCGGTGCGTACAGCCAGTCCAAGCTGGCCAACATTCTTTTCGCGCGCGAGCTGGAGCGCCGTTCTCCGGACGTGACGTCCATCGCAGCGCATCCCGGCGCGACGGTCACCGAACTGACCAACAACATGGCCAGCGCGCACAACTCGGTGCTCCTGCGCGTCGGCGGCAAGGTCAGCCACCTGTTCTCGCAGTCCGTCGAGATGGGCGCGCTGCCGCAGCTCTACGCGGCGACGTCACCCGAGGCGCGAGGCGGCCAGTACTACGGCCCGAAGGGCTTCAGGGGGTTGCGCGGCCATCCCGCCGTCGCGCGCATGAGCACCGCCGCCCGTGACGACCTCGCCGCGAACCGCCTCTGGGAGCTCACGGTCAAGCTGACCGGGATCACCCCGGACCTCCCGTGAACGAACGTTCCGGCGCGAGCCCGGTTCTGGCACCTGCCCTCACCCTGTCGTGCGTGACCCCGGACACGCCGGCACGCAGCGTAGGGTGAGGTGGTGACTGTGGTACCTGAGGGTCGGAAGCTGTTGCGGCTCGAGGTCCGCAACAGCCAGACGCCGATCGAGAAGAAGCCCTCGTGGATCAAGACGCGGGCGAAGATGGGCCCCGAGTACCGGGAGCTCAAGGGTCTGGTCAAACGCGAAGGCCTGCACACGGTCTGCGAAGAGGCCGGCTGTCCCAACATCTACGAGTGCTGGGAAGACCGCGAGGCCACCTTCCTGATCGGCGGTGAGCAGTGCACGCGGCGCTGCGACTTCTGCCAGATCGACACGGGCAAGCCCGCCGACCTCGACCGCGACGAGCCCCGCCGGGTCGCCGAGTCGGTCCAGGCGATGGGCCTGCGCTACTCGACCGTCACCGGCGTCGCCCGTGACGACCTGCCCGACGGCGGCGCGTGGCTGTACGCGGAGACCGTCCGCCAGATCCACGAGATGAACCCCGGCACCGGCGTCGAGCTGCTGATCCCGGACTTCAACGCGGTGCCGGAGCAGCTCGCCGAGGTCTTCGAGTCCCGTCCCGAGGTGCTCGCGCACAACCTGGAGACCGTCCCGCGGATCTTCAAGCGGATCCGCCCCGCGTTCCGCTACGAGCGCTCCCTCGAGGTCATCACCCGTGCCCGCGACTTCGGCCTGGTCACCAAGTCGAACCTGATCCTCGGCATGGGCGAGACGCCGGAAGAGGTCACCGAGGCGCTCAGCGACCTCCACGACGCGGGCTGCGACATCATCACCATCACCCAGTACCTGCGCCCGTCGCCGCGGCACCACCCGGTCGAGCGCTGGGTGAAGCCCGAGGAGTTCGTCGAGCACAAGGAGATGGCCGAGAAGATCGGCTTCCTCGGCGTGATGGCGGGCCCGCTGGTCCGCTCCTCCTACCGCGCCGGCCGCCTGTACGCCGAGGCGAAGCAGAAGCGCGGCGAGGACCTGCCGGAGAACCTCCGGCACCTGCTCACGGTGTCGGCGTCGCAGGAGATCACGAGCCTGCTCGCGCCCCGCTGACCCACGCACGCGGAAGCGGGCCGGCACCGGGTGCCGGCCCGCTTCGGCGTCTTCAGCGCGCCCCCGCGCCGGTGGGAGCGGCCAGGCGGAACTCCACGGTGGCCAGGAGGCCGGGCGTGCCGAGTGCTTCCCGCAGGCGGGGCAGGCCCTCGTCGTCGATGCGGCGACGGATGCCCCGCACATCCGCGTCGCCGTGGACGCGGACGACGAGGGCCAGGCTCGGGTGGGTGCGCGGCCCGGTCAACGCGGCCTCGACCTTGCGCACACCGGGGTAGCCGGTCACCTCCTCGGCGAACGGCGCGGCGGCCGCCGAGGTGGTGATGCGGGTGGTGCCGGCGTCGTCCGCCCAGCGCCAGGTGGCGACCTCGCGGCGCGGTAGCTGGGCGAAGAGCCAGCGCAGGCACAGCACCGCGACCACCACCGCCGCGGTCGCCACCGCCACGAGCACCGGAGCCGGCGGCAACGCCGTGCCGGGCACCAGCGCGGCGTCGCGGCCGACCGCGGGCACGAGCCCGAGGTGGGCGGCGATCACCGTGCCGCCCGCGGTCAGCAGGACCAGTCCCAGCAGGCCGAGCAGGATGCGGTTCACGTCGTGCTCCTGAGCGTCTTGACGCGGACGACGACCCGCGGCGGCCGGGCGAGCGCGAACTCGTCGACGCGTCGTTCGAGCGCGTGGCGGACGGCGTCCCCGATGTCCTGCGCGGCCGAACGCCGAGTGCGCACCACCGCCTTCACCCGCCCGGGGCGCACCTTCACCGCGGCGGACTCGACGCCGTCGACCCGGGCGGCCGAGCGCAGTGCGTTGCGCAGGCCCCGCACCGACACCGCGGTGTGCTCGTCGAGCGCGGTGGTCCTGGCACGGCCGGGCAACGCCGCGATGAGCAACAGCAGCAACCCGGTGCCCGCGATGACACCGCCGGCCACGGCCACCGGGGAAGCCGACCACGTCGTGCCGTGCAGCCGGGCCGCGATCACGTCGTACGGCAGCAACGGTGTCTCACCGAGTGCGAGCTGGATCGCGGACACCGCCACCACGACCGAGACGGCCAGCAGGACGAGTGCCGTGAGCGTGGCGGGCAGGGCCCGGCGGGAGCGGCGGGTCATCGCACCCTCCCCGCACGCGGCTCCGCGCGCAGCACACCGATTGAAACGTCCACAACGGACACTCGGAGCCCGGTGAGGACGGCTACCCGTTCGGCCAGGTGTGCGCGCACGCGTGCGGCGGCCGGGGCGACGGGCGCGGGGTACCGCAGGTCGAGACGGACGTCCAGCGCCGCCACTCCTGCGGTCACCCGCGCGGTGACCGCCGCCGCGAGCACGTCCGGCACCTCCAGCGCGGCGCGTCCGGCGATGCGGCTCACGGCGCGGTCGGCGACGGTGGTCACGCCCGGCTGGGCGGCGACGAGCGGTGCGGTCATCGTCAGTCCCGTTCCCTGCCGAGCAGCTGCGCGAGGTCCAGCTTGCCCTCCGCGACCCGGCCCACCACCAGGCCGAGACCGCCGAGGACGAGCACGAGCAGGAACGCGCTGAAGCCCCCGAACGCGGCGGCCAGGCCGAGCGCCAGCCCGGTCAGCAGGCCCAGTGCCGTGGTGCTCATGGCGCTCCCCCTCACCGCACGCGAGCGGTGCCGGGCTCGTCGCCCTCGGAGTCGCTCGGGATGTGCACGTCGTTCACGTTGATGTTGACCTCGACCACCTCGAGGCCGGTGATCTGCTCGATCGCGTTGATCACGTTGCCGCGCACCGACCTCGCCAGGTCCGCGATCGGCACGCCGTACTCGACGACGAGCTCCAGGTCCACCGCGGCCTGCTTCTCGCCGACCTCGACCGACACCCCCTGGCCCACGCTCGCGGTGGCGCCGGGGATGCGTTCGCGCAACGCGCTCAACGCCCGCGTCGCACCACCACCGAGCGCGTGCACGCCCCGGATCTCCCGTGCGGCGAGGCCCGCGACCTTCTGCACCACGACGTCCGCGATGGTCGTCGACCCCTTGTCGGTCGCCAGGCTCCCGCCGGGGACACCGTTCTTCTCCGCTGTCTGCGCGCTCATCGCTTCCCCTTCCCCGGACTGTCCACAGCGCAACGACCCGGCTCGCGGCGGAATCGTCACGTCCCGTTCAGGTGATCGAGGGAACGTCCGTCCACATCGGTCACCACCAGCCGCACGCACATCGGGTCTTCGCCGACGTCCCCGGCCATCGCGACCGCGCGCATGCTCATCCGGGCCGGCCCGTCGCCGGGCGACGGCAGGACGTCCGACCGCCGCACCTCGGCCCGCACGGCGGACATCACGCGGCTGACCAGGCCGGACGACGGCTCGGCCTGGTCGCGAGCCAGCTCCGCCGTCGCCGCGCGCAGCACCAGCAGGCTCTCCCGCACCGCCGCGCAGTGCGGGCACGACCGCGCGTGCCCGCCGGAGAGGCCGATCGCCTCCCAGACCTGCTCCACGTCACACCCGCACGGCAGGACGTGGCCCGACGTCACCGCCACGGCGCCATCGCCTCCGCGAGTTGGGCCCGTGCCCGCGCGAGCCTGCCGCGCACCGCCTGCTGGGTCGTGCCGATCGCCTCGGCGATCTCGTCGTAGGACCGGCCGTGGACCTCCCGGAGCACCCAGCACGCCCGCTGCTGCGGCGTGAGCCCGCGCAGGGCGGCCCGCAACGCGTCGAGCTGCGCGTTCATCTCCACCTCGCGTTCGGGGCGGGTGCGCGGCGCCGGCGACTCGTGCTCGTCGAGATCGGTGTCGGCGTGCGGTTTGCGCTTGCGCAGCACGTTCAGGCACTGGTTGGTGGTGCTCCGGTAGAGCCAGCCGAGGAACGCCCCGTCGTCGTGGAGCTGCCCGAGCCGCCGCCACGCCGTGAGGAACACGTCCTGCACGACGTCCTCGGCGTCACCGGAGCCGCCCACGATGCGCAACGCCAGCCGGTACATCGGCCCCTGGTAACGCCGGACCAGGTGCTCGTAAGCCCGCACGTCGCCCTCGCGGGACCGCGCCACCAGCGTGGCATCGTCGAGTGCGACCGCCTCGGCCACGCCCATCCGCGCCCACCCCCGCCCGTTCGCCCTGTCGCCCGGTGACCGCGTCCGACGGCGGCGCACCACGCGGTTCCCGGCTTTCCCGGCGGTGGGCGCGTCCACCCGGTTTTCACCCGACGGTGGCGTGACGTCCGCGTGCTCAGGCGTGGCGGCAGGACAACGCGACGAGGGAGGCGGAGGGCGTCAGCCGAAGCGGATCTCGCCCGCCACGACCCCGTCCAGCTCGCGCACGAACCCGGCGCCGAACGCGCTGGACGGCGTGTGCACGCCGGGCGCCACGCCGTCGATCCGGCCGATGGCCCTGAGGACGGAGTCGGCGGTCAGGCTGTAGGCGTTCGGCGTGGTGATCGCGCACTGGACCCTGGTCTGCGCGTCCCACGCCTCGCCGAACACCTCGGCGCGGGTGTTGGCGCGCTTGCGCTCGTCGGGGCCCTTCACCTGGCCGGCTACGGTTGTCGCCACCTTCTGCACGAGCGGCGTCTTGAGCACGGGCGCGAAGATCCGCTGGAGCTGTCCGAGCACGCCCGGCACGGCGGTGAACGTCGTGATGTTCGGGATGCCCGTCGAGCGGTAGGCGGTGCTGACGTCGCCCCACGGGATGCTGCCGACCTCACGCGGCCCGGACCGGAAGTGGGCCGTGCGCCTGCGGTGCCCGATGCGGACGCTCTTGAGCTCGCCGTTCACCCGGATCCGCCCACCCACGGCGGCGGCTTCGACGGACGTCTTCGTCGTACCCGCGCTGGCTCCTCCTCCGACGACGAACGCGAGGTCGAGGTGCGTGGCGGTCGGCAGGGCGTCCTTCAGCATCGCGGCGACGCAGTCGGTCGGTACGACGTCGAACCCGGCACCGGGCAACAGCACAACGCCCGCCTTGCGCGCGTCGATGTGCCTCAGGCCGACGGACTCGAAGACGTCGATCTCGCCGGTGATGTCGAGGTAGTGCGTGCGGGTCTGCAGGCAGGCGTCGACCATCGCCGCGGATGTGTGCGCGAACGGTCCGGCGCAGTGCACGACGGCGTCGACGTCCTCGAGGTTCGCCCTGGCCCGTCCCAGGTCGAACGCCCGGTGTTCGAGCCCCAGGGCGGCGGCGAGCGGGGCGACCTTCTCGGCCGAGCGGCCGGCGAGGATCGGCCGTTGCCCGCGCTCGACCGCGAGCGCGGCGATGAGACGTCCGGTGTAGCCGTTGGCGCCGTAGACCATCCACGTCATACCGCGACCTTACCGGCGAGTAGCCTTGCGGGCACCGATCAGCGAGGCGACCAGCAGCACCACGCCCACGCCGCTCACCGGCAGGCCCCAGAGCAGCCGTCGGTGCCGCAGGTCGGCGCAGATGTCCACATAGGCCGGACTCACCGCGGCGACCGCGGGCTCGTCGACCCCGATGCCCAGCCCGTTGCCGCACGGGACCAGCGTGCCGCTCGGCGCCTCGACGGCCAGCGCGACGAGCAGGATCGCGGCCCCGCCGAGCAGGAACGCGAGACCGACCACGGCGGCGAACGTGCGCACTGACATGAGGAAAAGTTACGTCTGGAATGGACATTGGGATAGCCCTGGTCAGACGCATTGGGGTGCATCCCCTAATCCCCCGCGGAACGGTCCCGTACCCCAGTTCCGGCCGTGCGGCGGCAGCGCTGCTCCAGTCGGCCGTGGCGCGGATGCGGCACGGGGCCGCCGACCTTGGTCCACCCGCGCCCTCTCACCTGCACCCGGTCAACGCCCGCGGCAGGACCTCCGTTTTAGTCTCATGTGGACTCCCTGCGCCGGTCTCCACGCCGTCGAGCGCAGCTCAGCGGCGCAGAACGACCGGCAACGCCCGCAGGCTGGCCATGATGTCGTTGTGCGTCACCGCCGGCTGCTCGTCGCCCACGCGGACAGCGCGCGGGAACCGGGCCGTGAGCCGCCGCAGCACGGTCTCGGTCTCCAACCGCGCCAGCGCCGCGCCGAGGCAGAAGTGCGGGCCGTGCCCGAACGCGGCGTGTCCGGTCGCGGACCGGTCGATCCGGTACCGCGCGGCGTCCCCGTGCGCCCGCGGGCACCGCCCGGCGGAGCCGAGGTTGATCAGCAGCAGCGTGTTCGCGGGAACCTCGGCACCGTCGATCTCGACCGGCTCGGTGGTCACGCGGTGGGTGGCGTGGCGAACCGGCGGGTTGTGCCGCAGCGTCTCCTCGACGAGCAGTGGCACCAGTCCGGGATCGGCGGCAACCTGCTCCCACAGCCCGTTGTCCAACGCATCGTGCACGACGTTGGCGATGAGCCCCGCCGTCGTCTCGTGGCCCGCTACGACGAGGAGGAACGCCATCGCGATCAACTCGTCGTGCGTCAGACGGTCGGCGCCACCGGCCGTGAGCGCGCCGAACAGCGAGTCCTTGTCCAGCACGTCGCCCGTGAGCAGGGTGTGGAAGTACCCGCCCAACGCGCCGCTGGCCGGCTGGGACACCTCGGGCTCCATGGACATCATCGCCTCGATCAGCGTGCGCAGGCGGTCCCGGTCGTCCTCCGGCACACCGAGCACCTCACCGATGACGTGCAGCGGCATCGGCACCGCCAGCGCCTTGACGAGGTCGACCTCCTGGCCCTCGGGCAACCCGCCGATGAGGTCCGCGGTGATCTCCTCGATCCGAGGCGCGAGCCGCTGCACCGCGTGCCCGTTGAACGCCTTCACCGCGAGCGCGCGCAACCGGGCGTGCTTCGGGTCATCGCTGTTGAGCATGCTCGGCCCGAACAACCCGGCAAGCTCCGTCTGCGCACTACCGCGCTCCGCGAGCTGACGCTTGATCTCACGTTGCAGAGCGTCGCTGTCCTTGGACAGCCTGCGGTCCGCCAGCAGCTTGCGGGTGAGCTCCAGCCCGACCGTGACCACCTGCATCTCGACGCCGTTGGGCAACGTCACACCGTGCAGCGGCCCTTCCGCCCGTGCGTCGTCCTCGATCCGATGGTGCTCACGTGCACGTAAACCGCCACCGATCAGCAGGTCCGACATGGTCGAGGCTCGCCTCCTACAGCGCGTCGAGGGCCCTGATCGTCTGCCGGCGGGGCAACCGAGGTGGCGCCGCGACAACCGCCCTGCGCTCCGACACCCACTCCGGCAGGTGGTGCCGCAACGCCGCCCGCCCCTGAGCCGTGATCCAGACCGGCGCCGCCATGCCGTGCCGCATGGGCCGCTCGGGGTGCTCCCAGGTGATCCAGCAGCGCTGCCGCAGGACCTCCAGGTCGTCGGCGTCCCATCGCTGGGCCGGCCGGTGCTCGACGTACCACCGCGTGGCCCCGCGGTGCACGCCACCCTGCTCCACCAGCGCCAGCAGCTTGACCTGCTCCTGGGTGACCGTGGTGCTGACCGGCTCCACGGCCTTGGGCTTGCGCTTCACAGGTCGTCGTCCTCCGGAGGTGGCGGGCCCGGCAGCCGTTCAAACTACGGCACCGCCCGCTCCCGCTCCAGATCAGAACCAGCAGACCGCGAAGACCTACGCCTCGGCACAGCGCCCTCCCGGCAACCGCCACCGCCGGGCACCTCGGCGGCGTAGGACAAGCTCCCCGCGGGAGCCGGATTCTTCTCCCACGCCACCGAACCGTCGCCGAACCCGGCTTCCGCCAGCCGCTGCCGGGCGGTCTCGGCAACAGCCGCGGTGGCCGGTCGCCTGACGGTGCCTCCCGCACACGGATGTCCTCTGCCGTCGAGGCACAGGCCCACGCGGGAGACCACGATCTCCATGTCGGACACCGGGTCATGGCCTCGATCCGTCGCGCACCGATGATCGGCGTCCGGCGTGGCGAACCCGACGCAGAGGGCACCCGGCGTTCCGGCTGCTCCGGCGGTGCCGTTCCCGTCATCCACCACGCTCCGAGCCCCAGGCCTGCAACGGCGACAACGCCCAGCACGGCGAGACCGGCCCGCCGGGGCGAGCGGGTGAGTTCGGAGGAGGTCACTTTGGTGGATGTCCTCGCCGGAGGGCGTTACGCCGAAAGAAGCTATAACGCTCGAATACTTGATGAGGTTTACTGATACTGCTCGTCACGCCGCTCGGTCCAGGGGGTTCAATGAGGGACAGGCCACGTCGATCGAACAGGATGTTAACGGCGGCATTCACACTGCTCCTGTTCGCCACAATAGGTGCGATTACCTGGAACACCCTCGAACACTCGGCCGGTGAGGTAGAAGCGGTATCACAGCAAGATGCCGAGTCGTTGCTCAGAGACGTCGCGAATTTCGCCAAAGCCGGTGACTACGACGGCATCTGCCGCTCGATCGCCACTGAACCCTCCTTATGCAGGCACCTCGCCCAGGACGCCCGCGCCCAAGCCCCGATCGACGCCGTGCTCCCCGCGGTGACGGGCTACACGGTCGATGCCGGCGAATCCGGATCGAACCGGGTGTCCGTACTCCACCTCCAAGGCAGGCACGCTGACGGCACGCAGTACACGAGCGATTTCGCTGTCGTGCGCGTGAAACGCGAAGGCATCGTCAGGCTGTCGAGCGTGACGCCGATCTACTGGTCGGGCGTCAAGTACAGCCCTGGCGGAGCTTGCCGCGACGGTTCACGCCCAGGCAGGGCTTGTGGAGCGAACACTCGCACGATAGCGCCGTAAGCCAAAAGCAGGAACCGTCTCACGCCGAATGCTTCGACCAGGGCTCGGCCGGAATCGCAGCACGACTTCAGCGGTGCGCCTTCTCGAACTCCTCGATGATGTTCGTGGGAATGCGGCCGCGGTCGGAGAGCTCATGGCCGTTGACCTTGGCCCACTCGCGAATCGCCTTCGTCTGCTCCTTGGTGCGCGACTCGGCGACGACGGTGCGCGTCGTGTTCGCCGCCCTCTTCGCACGACCACTCGTGCGGCGGGCACTGGCGACGAAACTCGCCAGCGCGTCACGCAGCTTCGCGGCGTTCTCCTGCTTGAGGTCGATTTCGTAGGAGACGCCGTCCAGACCGAAGCTGACGGCTTCGACATCGTCGGCCGCCGTGCCGTCGAGGTCGTCGATGAGCTGAACGAGAACTTTCTGGGCCATGCCTTCGCTCCTTCGAGGTGTGGGCGGTGACTTTAGCAAGATCACATCGACGGAGAGGGCCATCGGCAAGGGCCGGCCCGCGGAAACGCGAAGGTTCACCGGAAGGACGGAGCGAAAACGGGCCGCCGGGAGTTCTTCGCGGGCCGTGGTGTGCACGAGCCGCACGTTGGTGGGCGCGACAGGGATCGAACCTGCGACCGCTCGGGTGTAAACCGAGTGCTCTTCCGCTGAGCTACACGCCCTCACCCCCGCGCCCGGAAGACGCAGGAGGCACAGCTACATCATGCCCTCAAAGAGGCTACGGCCTTCTTCCAGCCGTCCTGGTCGCGGGGCTCACCGGGAGCGTTCACCTCGGTGAAGCGCACCACACCCGACTCGTCGACCAGGAACGTCCCGCGCAGCGCCAGGCCCGCGGCGTCGTTGAACACGCCGTAGGTCTGGGCGACGGCGCCGTGCGGCCAGAAGTCGGACAGCAGCGGGAACCGGAAGCCCTCCTGGTCCGCCCACGCCTTCAGCGCGAACGGTGAGTCCACCGACACGCCCAGCACCTGGACGTTCTCGTTCTCGTAGGTCGCGAGATCGTCCCGCAACCGGCACAGCTCGCCCCGGCAGGTGCCGCTGAACGCGAACGGGAAGAAGACCAGGAGCACGTTCTTCACGCCCCGGAACGACGACAGCGTCACCGGCTGCTTGTTGTAGTCGTGCAGCGTGAAGTCCGGGGCTTCCGAACCGACCTCGACCGCCATGAGCGCAGACCCCTCCGGTGTGACGAGACGAACCACGGACGGTGGATGCGTCCGTGGGTCAACCCTATGTCGGTCCGGCTGGGGTCAGCGCTTGGCCTTGGTGGACTTCGGCCACACCAGGCGGGTGCCCGCCCAGTCGTCGGCCACGCTGATGTTCGACGTCTGCGACAGGCCGGCGGTCGGCACGGCCTCGGCGATGTCGCTCGGCTCCACGTGGCCGGGGCGGCCGGTCTTCGGGGTGAGAACCCAGATCACGCCGTCCTCGGCGAGCACGCCGGTAGCTTCGAGCAGGGCGTCCACCAGGTCGCCGTCGTCCTCCCGCCACCACAGCAGGACCACGCTCACCGTCTCGTCGGCCTCCTCGTCGAGGAGGTCGCCCCCGATCTGCTCTTCGACGGCGGCACGGAGGTTGTCGTCGACGTCCTCGTCCCAGCCGAGTTCTTGGACGACCATGCCCGATTCGATCCCGAGCTTCTCGGCGACGCCGATCTTGCCGGCGTCTTCCGCGGCGACCACGGTTTTCACTCCTCCAACTACGCAAGAGCGACAGCCCTAAGACTGCCGCCAGAGTCCGTTACTCGGGCTAGCGAACACTGTCGGCTACCTCCGGCGCAACTGTTGACCACGTGACACGCCGTAACACGGACCCCTGTGGAGATGCCTAGACTGGCATGAGGCACGCTCTACATACCTCTTATCGCGCGCGCGTGAGCGACACGATCCAGAACTACCGATCAGTAGCGATGACGAAGTCGTCGCGCAAGGACAACGATAGGAGCGCGTGGCACGGTTTCCGGGCCATCGCGAGTACCGCCAACGAAGCCGAGGAGACACCTTGAGCCCGCAGAACACCGGCCCCGAGCGGGTACGTGTCATTCGTGATGGCCTGGCAGCGCACCTGCCGGACATCGACCCCGAAGAGACGTCGGAGTGGCTGGAGTCGTTCGACGAGGTGCTCAAGGGCGGCGGTCAGCAGCGGGCTCGCTATCTGATGCTGCGCCTGCTGGAGCGGGCGAGCGAGAACCAGGTCGGCGTACCCTCGCTGACCAGCACCGACTACGTCAACACCATCCCCACCGAGCGGGAGCCGTGGTTCCCCGGTGACGAGGAGGTGGAACGCCGCTACCGCGCGTGGATCCGGTGGAACGCGGCGATGACGGTGCACCGCGCGCAGCGTCCCGGTGTGGGTGTCGGTGGCCACATCTCGACGTACGCGTCCAGCGCCTCGCTCTACGAGGTCGGCTTCAACCACTTCTTCCGCGGCAAGAACCACCCCGGTGGCGGTGACCAGGTCTTCATCCAGGGCCACGCCTCCCCCGGTGTCTACGCCCGCGCGTTCCTCGAGGGCCGGCTGTCCGAGCACCAGCTCGACGGCTTCCGCCAGGAGTACTCGCACGCCGGTCCGGGTGGCGGCCTGCCGTCGTACCCGCACCCGCGCCTGATGCCGGACTTCTGGGAGTTCCCCACGGTCTCCATGGGCATCGGCCCGATGAACGCGATCTACCAGGCGCGGTTCAACCGCTACCTGCGCGACCGCGGCTTCAAGGACACGTCCGACCAGCACGTGTGGGCGTTCCTGGGCGACGGCGAGATGGACGAGCCCGAGTCGCGCGGCCTGCTCCAGCTCGCCGCCAACGAGCAGCTCGACAACCTGACGTTCGTCGTCAACTGCAACCTGCAGCGCCTCGACGGTCCCGTGCGCGGCAACGGCAAGATCATCCAGGAGCTGGAGTCGTTCTTCCGCGGCGCCGGCTGGAACGTGATCAAGGTCGTCTGGGGCCGCGAGTGGGACGCGCTGCTGCACGCGGACCGCGACGGCGCGCTCGTGAACCTGATGAACGCCACGCCGGACGGCGACTACCAGACCTACAAGGCCAACGACGGCGCCTACATCAAGGAGCACTTCTTCGGCCGCGACCCGCGGACGAAGGCGCTCGTCGAGGCCATGAGCGACGACGAGGTGTGGAACCTCAAGCGCGGCGGCCACGACTACCGCAAGGTCTACGCGGCCTACAAGGCGGCCACCGAGACCGTCGGCCAGCCGACGGTGATCCTCGCCAAGACCATCAAGGGCTACTCGCTCGGCAAGCACTTCGCGGCGCGCAACGCGACGCACCAGATGAAGAAGATGACCCTGGAGGACCTCAAGGGCTTCCGGGACAGCCTGCGCATCCCGATCTCCGACGAGGTGCTCGAGAAGGACCCGTACCTGCCGCCGTACTACCACCCCGGGCAGGACTCGCCGGAGATCCAGTACATGCTGGAGCGCCGCCGCCAGCTCGGTGGTTTCGTGCCGGAGCGCCGCACGAAGTCCAAGGCGCTGGTGCTGCCGGGCGACAAGGTCTACGACGGCATTCGCCGCGGTTCCGGCAAGCAGGAGGTCGCCACGACGATGGCGTTCGTCCGGCTCGTCCGCGACCTCGCGAAGGACCCGGAGATCGGCCCGCGCATCGTCCCGATCATCCCGGACGAGGCGCGCACGTTCGGCATGGACTCCATGTTCCCGACGCAGAAGATCTACAACCCGAACGGGCAGGCGTACACCTCGGTGGACGCCAACCTGATGCTCGCCTACAAGGAGAGCGAGCAGGGCCAGATCCTGCACGAGGGCATCAACGAGGCGGGTTCCACGGCGTCGTTCACGGCGGTCGGCACGTCCTACGCCACGCAGGGCGAGCCGATGATCCCGATCTACATCTTCTACTCGATGTTCGGCTTCCAGCGCACGGGCGACGGCCTGTGGGCGGCGGCGGACCAGATGGCGCGCGGCTTCGTGCTGGGTGCCACCGCGGGCCGCACCACGCTGACCGGTGAGGGCCTGCAGCACGCCGACGGCCACTCGCTGCTGCTGGCGCACACGAACCCGGCCGTGATCGCCTACGACCCGGCGTGGTCGTTCGAGGTGGCGCACATCGTCAAGGACGGCCTGCGGAGGATGTACGGCGAGAACGCCGAGAACATCTTCTACTACATCACCGTCTACAACGAGCCGTACGTCCAGCCGGCCGAGCCGGAGAACCTGGACGTGGAAGGCCTCCTGCGCGGTCTCTACAAGTACCAGGACGGCCCGCGGACCGACGGGCCCCGCGCCCAGATCCTCGGCTCCGGCGTGGGCCTGCCGTGGGCGCTCAAGGCCCAGCAGATGCTGGCCGACGAGTGGGGCGTCTCCGCGGACGTGTGGTCCGCCACGTCGTACTCGGAGCTGCGCCGCGAGGCCGTGGAGACCGACCGCCACAACCTGCTGCACGTGGACGCCGAGCCGCGCGTGCCGTACGTGACGCAGGTGCTGAAGGACGTGCAGGGCCCGGTCATCGCGGTGTCCGACTGGGCGTCGGCGATCCCGGACCTGATCCGCCCGTACGTGCCGACCGACATGACGACCCTGGGCACGGACGGCTTCGGCTTCTCCGACACCCGCCCGGCCGCCCGCCGCCACTTCCTGGTGGACGCGGAGTCCGTCGTCGTCGCCACGCTGGCCGCACTGGCCCGCCGCGGCGAGGTCGAGCAGGCCAAGGTGGTCGAGGCGGCCCGCAAGTACCGCATCGACGACGTGCAGGCGGCCGGCCCGTCCACGTCGGACGCGGGCCTCGCGTAGGCATCGGTTGCAGAAGGGCCGTCCCGCCGTGCGCGGGACGGCCCTTCTCACGTCCTGAGGGCGTACTCGGTGAACTGACCGGCGACGGTGAACCCCAGACGCCGGTAAACGGGCTCACCGTCCGCAGAAGCCTGGAGAACGGCGATTCGGTAGCCCTCGGCGCGTGCGGTGTGCAGCGCGGCAAGCGTGATCGCGCCGCCATAGCCCCGCCGCCGATCTCCGGCGAGTGTTGCGATGTTGTAGATCCCGGCCACACCGGCGTGCAGGAACACCTCCGCAGTGCACACCGCACGACCGTCCACGTACCCGACGAGGTAGCGCGCTTGGCTGGTCAACGCGTGCGGTGCCACCTCGGCGTAGAACCGGCGGACCGCGGCAGCGGGCGGGTCCCAGTTCGCGGCCAGCACCGCCGCGTAGTCCGCGAGCTCGGCCTCGGTGCTCACCCGGCGGATCTCCAGCCCGTCCGCGCGGGGCTCTGGCAGAGCGGCGTCCGCGAGGTCGGTCCACATGGCCGCCTCGGTCTCCGCCGCCGTGACGCCGGCCCGCGTCAGCACCGGCCCGAGGTCCGCGGGGGTCGACGCGGGCCCGACCCACCAGGAGAACGGCCGGCCGGAGGCCTGGAGGGCACGCACCGTCTCCGTGACGCGGGCGACGACCGTCTCCGGGGTGAACCGGGCCATGGCGACGATGTTGAACGTGTCGTCGTCCAGGCCGCTGTCGGCGACCAGGAGGTCACCGGGCTCCGCCACCGTCGCCCGCGTGAGGTGCCGATGCAGGTGGCAGGCGTGCTCGGCGAGGTTCTGCTCCATGCTCGCGAGCAGCCCGGCGTCCACCCGGCGCGGGCTGTCGTCGCGGGGCTCCACCAGGTCGTACTCGTCGACGTCCAGCGAGGCGCGGACCGCGGCGAGGAACTCGATGGACGCCGCGGCGACCCGCCAGCCGACGCCAGTGCCGTCGGTGCCGCGAGGGCCGTCGGTGCCGTCGCGGAACTGGCGCACCACGACCAGGCGGGCGGTGGTCCGGGGATCGGCGGTGAGCGCGACGAGCTCGTCGCGGAAGGGCTCCAGCCGTTCGACGAGGTTCCGGACCTGCTCGTGGACCGGCTCCTCGCCCCGCCGGACGATCCGCCACGTGCCCGCACCCCGCTCGTCCGGTTCCAGGCCGAGCCGGGCCGACAGACCGGCCGCGGACACCGTCTCGCTCACCAGAGCGAAGTAGCAGTACCGCTCCACGCGCATGAGGTCATCGCAGCACGCTCACAAGATCAAGCGCGATCGATATGTCGGCGTCCCTCCGCGCCCGGATGCAAAAGACGTTTGCGGACGTCCGCAAACGTCTTTTGCATCCGGGAGGAGAACCGCAGGTCAGGCGGCTAGCACTGGGCGACGGGCCGGGCGTGCAGGAGCGGCTCGTCGGCGCGGGCGTCGAGGAGCAGGGGCAGGAGAGCGCGGGCCTGTTGCTTCAGCGGCACGATCCGGTCACCGCCGCGCAGGTACCGGGACGTGACGCCGTGCAGCGCGAGCTCGTCCGCGAAGTCGCGGTACTGGGCGCCGGTGAGGACGTAGCCGCACGGCGGGGTCGTCAGCACGTCCTCGGGGGCAGGGGCCTGGTTGTCCGCGCCGCCGAAGTACAGCGGGCCGGACCGCACGGCGCGGGAGGCGGCGGTGGCGGCCTCGACGGCTTGGCGCTCGGAGCGCACGAACGACTGCGTCCCGTCCAAAGCCTTCAGGTGCGACTCGACGCGGAACCGGGGCGTGTTGTCGACGTTGGTCTCCACCAGCAGGCCCATGCCGTGCTTCAGGCCGCCGGTGTTGCGCAGGATGCGCTCCTGGCCGTCGCCCGCCACCTGGCGAACGGGCTCACCGGTGACCGGGTCGACGTGGATGCCGTAGACGCCCGAGGTGCGGCCGGCGGCCTCGACCGACGGGCGCACGTACGAGCGGGACAGCGTCTCGGAGAGGTCGTGGACGCCGTCGGCGACGTTGAGGTTGCGGGGCCAGAGCCAGAGGACGTCCTTCACGTAGTACGGCGCGGAGGGGCCGAACTCGTGCAGGTCGTGGATGACGTCGGGCTTCCAGTCGCGGAAGACCGCGGCCATCGCGCGTGCCTCCGCGGTGCGCAGCAGCAGGTGGTCCCGGTTGACGTCGATGCCGGCCGAGTTGCCGCGGGTGTCGGCGGCGCGGCCGTCGGGGTTCGCGTTCGGGACGAAGAGGTAGGTCGTCCCGGAAGCCCTGGGCAGCGAGCGCATGCGGATCAGGCACGCCTCGCGCCCGGCGGGCTCGTCGCCGTGCTGGGAGCAGATGAAGACCACCACCGTGCGCGCCGACCGGGGACCGACCCGGACGAGCTGGATCGGGCGGCCCTGGGCCGTCGTGCCGATCCGCGTGACCGGGAGGCCCGTCGCGCGCAGGTAGGCCTGTTCCTCGGCCTCGGTGGTCCAGTTCCCGGTCTTCTCGAAACCCGTCCGCGGCGGTTCCGCCGCGAGGGCGGGCACGGGAACCAGCAACGAAGCAGCGGCCAGTAACGCGATCAGTCCCCTCATAGGGGAGACTTTGCCGCCTGTGTCAACCGCCGGGCCGTGCGGTTCCAGTCGATGAAGCCGTGCACCACCAGGCCCGCGAAGATCACGTAGACGAACGCGCTGAAGTACAGGCCGGACTGGATCTGCAGCGGCACGCCCACGAAGTCCACGACCAGCCAGACCAGCCAGAACTCGACCAGGCCCAGCCCCTGCAGGGTGAACGCCAGGATCGTGCCGACGAAGATCGCGGCGTCGGGCCACGGCGCCCACGAGGCGTCGAGCCGGTCCAGCACCAGCGCGAACGCCACCGTGCCGGCCACGAAGACCCCGGCGACCACGAGGCGCTCCCGCCAGGAGCCCTTGCGCACCACCACGCCGAAGACCGGGTCACGGCGACGCACCCACGCGTACCAGCCGTAGACGGCAATCGCCCCGACGACGACCTGACGGGTCGCTAGGCCGCCCAGGTGAGCGGACAGATAGACGGTGAACAGCAAAGCGACCGACACCAGCTGAACAGGCCAGGTCAAGAGTGAACGGCGCTGCGCGAGGAACACCACCGCGAGCGCCAGCACCTGCCCGACCAGCTCGGTGTACGCGATCTTCTGGCCGAAAATCGTCAATCCCAGCTCGTACCACACGGCTTGTTCCCCCGCGGTTCAGTCGCCGTATACCGGTGTTTCCTACGGTCCCACCATGTCATCTTCCTTAGCACTGGCGCTCGTGCCTTTGTTCCTCACCGGGCCCGTGGCCGTGACGCCCGTCATCACGCCGACGGTCACCACGCAGACGTTCGCCGAGCCGGCGGACGCCGACGACCCGGCCATCTGGGTGAACCCGCGCAACACCGAACGCAGCGTGGTCCTGGGCACGCTCAAGGAAGGCGGCTTGGCGGCGTTCGACCTGAACGGCCGCACGATCGGCGTCCAACCCGCACCGCTGCCGCCGACGCCGGACGCGAAGCCCGGCCGCTACAACAACGTCGACGTCCTGGGCGACCTCGCGTTCGTGAGCGACCGCGGCCGCGACCGCATCCGGGTGTTCCAAGTGGACGAACGCGGGGTGAGGGACGTCACGAACCCCGCGACGGCGCCGGTGTTCTCGAAGACCGAGGCCGAGGTCGACGACCAGCACACCGCCTACGGCCTGGCCGCGGGACGCCTCGACGGCAGGGACGTCGTCGTCACCAGCCGCCGCAACGAGACGAGCATCGCCCTGCTGCACGTCGTGCCGGGCAGGACCTACGACACCAGGAAGGTGTCCACTCTGGACCTCCCGAGCACCTTCACCCTCCCGGACGGCCGGAGCTGGACGGTCTGCGGCGAGCCGGGCGAGGGCCCCCAGGTCGAGGGCATGGTGATCGACGAGCGGACGAGCACCCTGTACGCGGCGCAGGAGGACGTCGGCATCTGGCGCATCCCGTTGCGCGCGGGCGGCTTCGGCCGGCCGCAGCTCGTCGACAAGGTCCGCACGTTCGGCGCGCCGCAGAAGTACGACCCGGAGACGGAGGAGTGCGTGGCCGACGGCCCGAACCCCGGCTTCGGCGGCCAGTGGCTCGAGGCCGACGCCGAGGGGCTCGCCATCGCCGGTGACGTGCTGCTCGCGTCGAGCCAGGGCGACTCGCGGTTCGTGGCCTACCGCAAGGCCGACATGTCGCCCCTCCGGGACTTCAGGATCAAGGACGTCGAGCACTCCGACGGCGCCGACATCGTCCTCGGCAAGCTCAACCTGCTGGTCGTCCACGACGGCGAACGTCCAGAAGGCACCGGGTTCGCGTTCATCAGGTTCTAACCTGTCCCGATGGGGACCCTGAACCTGAACCAGCTCAACCGAGCGCTGATCGAACGCCAGATGCTGCGCGAGCGCGCCACCGGGAGCGCGCTCGCCACCATCGAGCACCTCGTCGGCATCCAGGCGCAGGAACCGAAGTCCCCGTACATCGGCCTCTGGAGCCGCGTCCGCGACTTCCGGCCGCAGGAGCTCGAGGACCTCCTCACCGGCAGGCAGGCCGTCCGCATCCTGCTCATGCGCGGCACGATCCACCTGGTGAGCGCGCGGGACGCCCTCGGGCTCAGGCCCCACACCCAGCTCAAGCTCGACCGCGAACTGCGGAGCGGGCCGTTCGCGACACGCCTGCGGGGCCTCGACTTGGACGAGGTCGCCGAGGCGGGCCGCAAGATCCTCGAGGACACCCCGCAGGGCACCGCGGACGCCGGCAGGCAGCTCGGGCAGCGCTGGCCCGGCCACGAGCACACGGTCCTCGGCAACGTCCTGCGCAACAAGCTCCCGCTCGTCCAGCTCCCGCCGCGGGGCCTGTGGCACCGCAGCGGCCGGGCCGTCTGCACGACCGCCGAGAGCTGGCTGGGCGAGTCGCCGCGGGCCACGCCGAAGACCGAACTGGTCCTGCGCTACCTCGGGGCGTTCGGCCCGGCGGCGGTCATGGACGCGCAGCAGTGGTCCGGCCTGACCAAGCTCGGTGAGGTGTTCGAGGCACTGCGGCCGCGGTTGCTGACCTTCCGCGACGAGGCGGGCCGGGAGCTGTTCGACCTGCCCGACGCCCCGCGCCCCGACCAGGACACTCCGCTGCCCGTGCGGCTGCTGCCCGAGTTCGACAACGTCCTGCTCGCCCACGCCGACCGGCGCCGGGTCATCGCGGACGACCGGCTCGGCGTCGTCATCGGCGGCAAGCCCACGGTCCTCGTCGACGGCTACGTCGCCGCGACGTGGGCCGTCACCAAGGAGCGCACGATCACCGTCGACCACCTCGCCCCACTGCCCCGCAGCAGGCAGAAGGCGGTCGCGCAGGAGTGCGACCGCCTTCAGGACTGGCTCGGCCGGTTCTAGGCGGCCACGTCGACGTGCGCGCCGTCACCGACGACCAGCCGGTGCTGGCGCGCCGACCCGACCCTGGCCCGGCGCCCGATCAGCGACGTCTCGATCCCGGACACGTTGTGCACGGACGCCTCGTTCAGCACGATCGAGTCGGCCACCCCGGACTCCGTGATCCGGCAGTCCGCGCCGATCGACGTGTACGGCCCGACGATGGACTCCTCCACCAGCGTCCCGGCGCCGATGATCGCGGGGCCGACGATGCACGACCGCACCACGCGCGCGCCCTCCTCGACCACGACCTCGCCGATCAGCCGCGACTCGGCGTCGACGACGCCCTGGATGTCGGTCCGCAGCCCCATCAGCAGCTCGCGGTTGCACTCCAGCACGTCCTCGACCTCCCCGGTGTCCTTCCAGAACCCCGAGTAGATCCGCGCCCGCACGTCGCGTTCGTTGGTGACGAGCCACTGCAACGCGTCGGTGATCTCGAACTCGCCGCGCCACGACGGCTCGATCGCGTCCACGGCGGGGTGGATCGCGGGCGTGAAGAAGTAGACGCCGATCATCGCGAGGTCGCTGCGCGGCTCCCGCGGGTGCTCGACCAGCCGCGTCACGCGCGAGTTCTCGTCCACCTCCGCGACGCCGTACCGGCTCGGGTCCGCCACCTTGTCCACGAGCACCTGCGCGGACGGGCGCAGCCGCGCGAACTCGTCCGCGATCTGGCCGATGCCCTCGGCCAGCACGTTGTCCCCCAGGTACAGCACGAAGTCGTCGTCACCGAGGAACGGCCGGGCGATCCGCACGCAGTGCGCGAGGCCCAGCGCCGCGTCCTGCCGGAGGTAGGTGAGCGACACACCGAGGTGGGCGCCGTCGCCGAACAGCTCGGAGATCTCCCGGCCGCCCTCGCCGACGACGATGCCGATCTCGGTGATCCCGACGTCCCGCAGGTTCTCCACGGCGTACTCGAGCACCGGCTTGTTGGCGATGGGAACGACGTACCTGGGCAGGGAGTGTCCGGCCGGGCGCACGCCCGGCGACAGCACTAGGGCTTTCATAGGTCCTCCACCGCGACGGAACAGTTCGGGTGGGTACGAGGCTGGGTGCGCGCGGTGGACCGGAACTGGAGAACCGTCAGAACACGAGGAAGGGGCCCTGCGCGCGATGTTTGCGCCGGGCCCCTTCCACGGGCTGGGACGTGCTTCCCGGAACTACAGCTCGGTCTTCGGCAGGCTCACCGGCGTGGTCGGGGGGTCACCGGCCCGTGCGCTCATGCCCGCCGGCGTCTCCTGCGAGGCGCGAGGCGTCGGCGACTGCGCGGCCGCCGCCTCGTCCTGCACGCGGTTCAGCCAGCCCTCCCAGCGCGCCTGCATCGGCCGGACCAGGCCGCCACCCACACCGATGACGACCACGCCGGCGACGGTGGCGAGCACGGCGATCAGCACCGGCATGGTCACCGAGACCGCGATGCCGAGCTGGTTGAGGGCCGCGATGACGCCGAGCGCCATCACGAAGCCGTAGGTGATGTTGCCCAGGATCCGCGTGTACGAGCGCTGGCCCAGCGCACCGGTCACGAGGCCCTTCAGCGCCGTGCCGATCGCCGACGCGACGATCACCAGCACCACGGCCACGACGATGCGCGGCAGGTAGGCGATGACCTCGTTCAGCAGCGTGCTGACCGGGTTCGAGGCGCCGAAGACGCCGAACGCGAGCTGCAACGCGATGAGCAGCACGAAGTAGTACACGATCTTGGCGATCAGGCCGCTCGCGTCCATCGACGACTGCTTCATCGCGCTGTTCAGGCCGGACCTGTCGACGAGCTTCTCGAAGCCGACGCGCTTGAGCAGGAACCGGACGCCCTTGGCGAGGGCCTTGGCGATGAACCAGCCGATCAGCAGGACGAGCAGGAAACCGAGCAGCTTCGGCACGAACGTGGCGACCATCGCCCACGCCTGGCCCAGGCCCTCGGTGATTTGGGAGCCCACGGGGCCCTCCTCGAACGAAGTTGCGGTGAGTGAAGATCCGACCGGTTGATCGTTTCGTGGATCACACCGCCCGGCAATCGCGACACCGTGACACGAAAGGGTGGCTGACGTGGATTTTTGTCCCCTGGCAGTACACAGTGGAACTACCGGTGGGGACCGGGGAGAGGGAAGCGCCCGCCACGCTCCGTGGCGGGCGCTTCCACGTTTCTCCCCCGACCCGCTACGTCTGGGCGGAGAGCCCGCGCCCGGCCAGGTAGCCCTCGATCCGGCCCTGCGACAACGCGGGCGGCGCACCCGCCTGACCGTCCTGCGGCACCTCCGGCCGCGGGTCGCCCGCGCACTGGGTGCTGCTGCCCGGCAGCGCCCCGTCGATCAGGTACCGGTTGACCTTCCGGTCCACGCAGGAGTTGCCGCCGTTGTAGAGGCCGTGCTTGCCCTCGTCCACGACGGTGATCAGGTTGTGGCCGAGCCGCGCCGCCATCGCGGGTCCGCTCGCGTACTGGGTCTGCGTGTCACCCTCCGACTGCACGACGATCCCGACCGGGTAGCCGTCGCGCGCGATCCTGACCGGCGCCTCCGGCGGGGTGAACGACCGGAACGTGCACGTCATCGGGGCGGCCCTGACGATGCCGAAGCCGTACGGGTAGCGCTCGCGGAAGATCCGCATGTCCTCGTAGTAGACGTGCAGGTCGGTCGGCCAGTCCGCCTCGCAGGTGACCGTGTCGAACACGCCCGACCGCAGCTCCTGCAGCCCGGTCTTCGCGAGCAGCTGCCCCGCCGCGGCGGCCTCGGCGGTCGCCGGCTGGTCACCCGACCTCAGCTTGGTCACGATCGTCGCGAGGTCCGACCACAGCGGGCGGTAGCGCGCGCCCACGCCGACCGCGCCGTCGAAGGAGGACCGGTCGTGCTCGCCGATCGGCGTGGTGTGCAGCTTCGCGGCGACCTTCTCGACCTCGGCCATCACCTCGTCGCGCGACTTGCCCAGCCCGAACTTCTCGCTGCGCTCCGCCACCCACGACGCCCACGCCTCGGCGCCGTGCCGGTAGGCGACGGCCTGCTGGCGGAACTGCTCGTGCCAGACCCACTCCGGGTGCACGGCCGAGTCGAGCACGCTGCGGTCGAGCCGGTGCGGGAACAACGTCCCGTACACCGCGCCCAGGTACGTGCCGTAGGAGTAGCCCAAGTAGTTGATCTTCGCCTCGCCCAGCACGGCCCGCACGACGTCCATGTCGCGCGCGGTGTTGGGGGTGTTGATGAACTGCCGGATCCCCCCGGCGGACTGCTGGCAGGCCTCCTCGGCGGCGCGCGCCTCCGCCGCCCACCGGGCGAACTCGCCGTCGCCCGGCCGGGACTCCGGCGCGGCGATGGCGGGCGCGGTGCGGCAGTTCAGCGCCGTCGAGCGGCCGACGCCCCGCGGGTCGATGCCGATCAGGTCGTAGACCTGCCCGAGCTCGGACCTCGCGAGGAACTGCGGCAGGCCGAGCCCGGAGCCGCCGGGTCCGCCCGGGTTGGTGAACAGCACGCCGCGCCGGCGCTCGGGCGCCGCCGCCCTCTTGCGGCTGATCGTGAGGGTGATCCGGTCGCCAGCGGGCCTGGTGTAGTCGAGCGGCGCGACGAGCGTGGCGCACTCGAGCTGGGTGAGCTTTCCCTGGCACGGCGCCCACGCGACGGGCTGGGCGTAGAACGCGGTGAGCGGGTCGGGAGGGTCCGCGGACGCGGCCGCGCCCGTCGTCAGAAGTGCCACCACGCCGAGGGTGAGGAACGAGTACCTGGGCAAGACGAACCTCCGCGCCGTACGTAAAGAACCTCTGCTGCCCGAAGGTATGGCCGCCGAACCGGCTCCGCGGGTTCCGTCACCCGTCCCGGTGATGTCATCTCCAACGCCTTAAGCTGCGGCTATGACGAAGGTTCCGGCGAAGGAGGAGCACCCGCCCACCCTCTCCGCCCGCACGATGCGCAAGATCGAGCGCGCGTCCGGGTCGCTCGCGACCGCGAGCGTGGCCGAGATGGAGCAGCGGCTGCCGTGGTTCGCCCGGATGCCCGCCGACCAGCGCGCGAGCGTGCTGCTGCTGATCCAGAACGGCGTGGCGGGCTTCGTCGAGTGGCTGCACGACCGCCAGCAGGCGATCCGGCTGACCGCGGACGCGTTCCGCAGCGCCCCCAAGGACATCTCCCGCTGGGTGAGCCTGCGCCAGACCGTCGAGCTGGTCCGGATAGCGCTGGAGCGGTTCGAGGAGCAGATGCCCGCGATGGCGGCGACCGAGGCGGAGCGCGCGCTGCTGATGGAGGGCGTGCTGCGGTACGGGCGCGAGATCGCCTTCTCCGCCGCCACCTCCTACGCCGCCGCCGCCGAGGCCCGCGGCGCGTGGGACGCGCGGCTCGAAGCGCTGGTCGTGGACGGCGTCGTGCGCGGCGATCCCGAGGAGTCCCTGCTCAGCAGGGCCACCGCGCTCGGCTGGGACCCCGCGCTCGAGGCGACGGTGCTGGTCGGCAACCCCGGCGGGGAGGACCCGCCGACGATCGTCTACTCCGTGCGCAGCAAGGCCGCCCGCGCGGGCCGGCCGGTGCTGCTGTCCGTGCAGGGCTCGCGGCTGGTCGTCGTGCTCGGCGGCCCGACCGAGACCGGGGAGGACGTGCTGGGGCGCATCGCCGAGGGCTTCGGCGAGGGACCCGTGGTCGCGGGACCGACCGTGGCGAGCCTGTCCGAGGCCCACCGCAGCGCGAGCGACGCGCTGAGCGGGCTGCGCGCGGTCGTGGGCTGGCCCGCCGCGCCGCGCCCGGTCCGCTCCCTCGACCTGCTGCCGGAACGGGCCCTCGCGGGCGACCCGGAGGCCGAGTGGCAGCTCGTCGACAGGGTCGCCCGGCCGCTGGAGGACGCGGGCGGCGCGCTGCTGGAGACCGTGGACGCGTTCCTGGAGGTCGGCGGCGTGCTGGAGACGTGCGCGAAAAGACTGTTCGTGCACCCGAACACGGTGAGATATCGCCTTCGGCGAGTTCAGGAAATGACGGGAAGAAATGCACACGACGCTCGAGACGCGCTTGTGCTCCGCGTCGCTTTGTCTGTAGGACGCCTTGCCCGCGCACGGGGCCTGTGGTAGCGAACAGGCTGTGACGGACTTCGCACACATCCGTTAGGGTGAGGGCCAAACGAGTCACCGAGGCGCTGAGCTGGCGATACGTCGCGGACGGTGCGCGTGGGCGGCAGTTTTGTAGGATCTCTACAAATACGATCGCCGTACTTCGTCCTTTGCGGCATGGGGTACCGGTGGGTCCACCGGCTTTAGTAATCGACGTGATCGCACTCCTCGCGCCCGGACAAGGGTCCCAGACGCCCGGCATGCTCACCCCCTGGCTCGAACTGGAGGGGGCGGAGAAGCAGGTCCGCACGTGGTCGGAGATCACGGGCCTCGACCTCGTGCGGCTCGGCACCACCGCGGAAGCCGAGGAGATCGTCGACACCGCGATCACCCAGCCGCTGGTCGTGGCGCTCACCCTGCTCGCTTTCGGTGAGCTGCGCCGCCGCGTCGAGCTGCCCGCCGGCGTGATCGTCGCGGGTCACTCGGTCGGCGAGCTGGCCGCCGCGTCGATCGCGGGCGTCATCAGCGCCGACGACGCGGTCGCCCTGGCCGGTGTGCGCGGCGCCGCGATGGCGCAGGCGTGCGCCCTGGAGCCGACCGGCATGGCCGCGGTCCTCGGCGGCGACGAGCCGGAGGTGCTGGCGCGGCTCGATCAGCTCGGTCTCGTCCCCGCCAACCGCAACGGCGCGGGCCAGATCGTCGCGGCCGGTCCGCGCGCCGCCCTCGACGAGCTCGCGGAGAACCCGCCGGGCACGGCGAAGGTCCGCAAGCTGGCCGTCGCGGGCGCGTTCCACACGAAGTACATGGCGCCCGCGGAAGACGCCGTGCGCGAGCGCGCCGCCGAAGTCACCACGCACGACCCGTTGATGCCGCTGCTGTCCAACAAGGACGGTCAGGCCGTCACCGAGGGCACCGAGGTGCTGCGCCGCCTGGTCACCCAGGTCACCAGCCCGGTGCGCTGGGACGTCTGCCAGGCGACCCTCGTCGAGAAGGGCGTCACCGGCTCGGTCGAGCTGCCGCCCGCCGGCGCGCTCACGGGTCTCGCCAAGCGGGCCATGAAGGGCACCGCCACCCTCGCCCTGAAGACCCCCGACCAGCTCGAGAAGGTCGCGGAGCTCTTCGACACCGTTGGAGCCACGCAGTAATGACCTTCTCAGGGACGACCGCTGTGCCTTTCACCGCCCCGCAAGCTTCCGCGGGCAGCCGCATCATCGGTCTCGGCAGCTACCAGCCGGAGACGGTGGTGAGCAACCACGACCTCGCCGAGCGCATGGACACCTCCGACGAGTGGATCCGCGAACGCGTCGGCATCGTGAACCGGCGGTTCGCGGCCAAGGACGAGGGCGTCGTGGACATGGCCGTCACCGCGGGCCGCAGGGCGATCGAGGACGCGGGCATCTCGCCGTCCGACATCGGCGCGGTGATCGTGGCGACGTGCACCATGCCGTCGACGATCCCGAACGCCGCCGCGCAGGTCGCCGACAAGATCGGCATCAAGGCGGCCGCCGCGTTCGACCTCAACGCCGCGTGCGCCGGCTTCTGCTACGCCGTCGCGACCGGGGCGGACCTCGTCCGCGCCGGCACCGCGCGGAACGTCCTCGTCATCGGCGCGGAGAAGCTCACCGACTGGACCGACCTCGACGACCGCTCGACCGCGATCATCTTCGCGGACGGCGCGGGCGCCGTCGTGATCGGCGCGAGCGACGACAACCAGATCGGCCCCGTCGCGTGGGGTTCCGCCGGCGACATGGCCGAGGTCATCTCCATCACCGACCGCGACTCCTTCATCCACCAGGAAGGCCAGACGGTCTTCCGCTGGGCGACGACCCAGATCGCGCCGGTCGCGCTCCGCGCCGCCGAGCTCGCGGGCGTCGCGCTGTCCGACGTGGACGTGTTCGCCCCGCACCAGGCGAACCTGCGGATCATCGAGGCGATCGCCAAGCGCCTGCGCAACAATGGTGCGCGCGAGGACCTGAAGGTCGCTCGAGACATCGTCGAATCCGGCAACACCTCCTCGGCCTCGATCCCCATGGCACTGGACCACATGCGGGCGGCGGGCGAGATCTCCAGCGGAGACGTGGTGCTGATGGTCGGGTTCGGCGCAGGTCTGTCCTACGCGGGACAGGTGGTCCGGTGCCCATGATTTTCACCGTTTCAACCGAAAGGGAACTTCAGTGAGCGACAACGTCCTTACCGGTCTTGCCGAGATCGTCGAAGAGGTCGCCGGCGTGGCCGCCGACGACGTCACCGCTGAGAAGTCCTTCGTGGACGACCTCGACATCGACTCGCTGTCGATGGTCGAGATCGCCGTCCAGGCCGAGGACAAGTTCGGCGTGAAGATCCCGGACGACGAGCTGGCGAACCTCAAGACCGTTGGTGACGCGGTGAACTACATCACCAGCAACAAGTGAGTTCCGAGGTCGACGTCGTCATCACCGGGCTGGGCGCCACCACCCCGCTCGGCGGTGACGTCACGTCCACCTGGGACGCGCTGCTCGCCGGCAAGAGCGGGGTCGGCAGGATGACCCACGAGTGGGTCGAGAAGTACGACCTGCCGGTGAAGATCGCGTCCCAGCTCGTCGTCGACCCCACCGAAGTCCTGCCCCGCGTCGAGGCGAGGCGCCTGGACCGCTCCGAGCAGGTCGCCATCGTGGCGTCCCGCCAGGCGTGGGCCGACGCGGGCCACGGCGACGACACCGTCGACCGCCAGCGCCTCGCCGTCATCATCGGCACGGGCATCGGCGGCGCGATCACCCTGCTGACCCAGGACGACCTCCTGGAGCAGCACGGCCTGCGCAAGGTGTCGCCGCTGACGGTCCCGATGCTGATGCCGAACGGCCCGGCCGCGCACGTGGGCCTGGAGCTCAAGGCCCAGGCGGGCGTGCACGCCCCGGTCTCCGCCTGCGCGTCCGGCGCCGAGGCCATCGCGTGGGCCTACCGCATGATCAAGTCGGGTGAGGCCGACGTGGTCGTGGCGGGCGGCGCGGAAGCGTGCATCACGGCGATCCCGGTCGCGGGCTTCTCCCAGGCCCGCACCATGAGCACCCGCAACGACGAGCCGGAGAAGGCCTCGCGCCCGTTCGACACGGGCCGCGACGGCTTCGTCCTCGGTGAGGGCGCGGGCGTCATGGTCCTGGAACGCCGCGAGTTCGCCGAGGCCAGGGGCGCGCGCGTCTACGGCCGCCTGGCGGGCATCGGCACCTCGGCCGACGGCTACCACATCACCGCCCCCGACCCCGAGGGCGTCGGCCAGTCGCGTGCCATCGCCGCAGCCCTGCGCTCCGGCGGCATCGACCCGTCCGACGTCGGCCACGTGAACTGCCACGCCACGTCCACCCCGGTGGGCGACGTCGCGGAGACCGTGGCGATCCGCAAGGCGATCGGTGACCACCCGGTCCTGACCGCCCCGAAGGGCGCGCTGGGCCACCTGCTGGGCGCGGCGGGCGCGGTGGAGGCCATCGTGACGGTCCTGTCGATCCGCGACGGCATCGTTCCCCAGACGCTCAACCTGGAGAACCTCGACCCGGCGGTGACGCTGGACGTGGTGGCGGGCGAACCCCGCAAGATCAAGCTCGACGCCGCGGTGAACGACTCGTTCGGGTTCGGCGGCCACAACGTGGCCCTGGCCTTCACCCCGGCCTAGCTCCACCCGCACGCACACGCCGCCCCGGTCTGCCCGCGCAGGCCGGGGCGACGTGTTTCCCACCGGGGCCCGCTCAGCACTTCTCCATCTGGGGAGACCGGTTCTCCGGCGCGTCGTCCACCTTGAGCTCCCCGCCCTCCCACGCCAGCACGTACACGACCCGCCAGCGGATGCAGGGTTCCGGCAGGGCGACGGGGGCCTTGGCGACGTCCTGGGTGGAGACGAACGAGATCAGCACCCGCAACCGCCGGCCGGGCACGTCGGACTCGATCCGCTGCACCACCATCCCGCCGTCGCGGGTGGACTCGTACGCGGCCGCCCACGTCGACTCGACGGCCTGGGACGCCCGCCGGGCGGACACGACGGACCGCCAGACCCCGAAGTCGCGGGCGTTGATCGAGTCGAAGTACGTCTGCAGCACCCGCTGCACGGCCGACCGGTCGGGGTGGGTGAAGGAGTCGGGGCTCAACCGCACTTCGGCGGACCCCGGGACCGGCCCGGCGACGGACGAGGACGCGACGGCCGGAGCCCCCTTCGCCTCGGCCGGGCGCGAGTACACGGTCCGCCCCACCATCCCGGCCGCCACCGCGGCGCCGGTGATCACCACGACGGCCGGCACCAGCCAGCGGCTCGCCACGCTCCCCACGCACGCAGCCTAGCCGGACGACACGCCCAGGCAGCCGAGGACCGCTCACGGACGGCGCCGTTACACGTGGACATCAATTTCACCCGAAAAAGGGACATCGATCACCGATTAGGCAAGATGCATGTAGCAAGACAATGACTGCTACATAAAAGCTGATGTGCAATCTACTCCTACGAATGGGTCCGTCCAGCTCAGAGGATTACGCCGTACGGCCGCGTCAAACACGCATTGGCAGGCAATTCCGGCTTCACCCGCAAAGAGCAGACAACACCGTGCGTGCACCTCCGTTGTCCCCTGCCAACTATACGTGTCGACTGAGCTGGAATAGCTCAGCTCAGCGAGCCGTGAAATCGAGAACCACGCGGTGCCGTTTAGCGACCATCCAGACGACTCCTGCGGATGTACCAATGAGCAAACCTTGCAACCGGGTGATCCGGCTCCAAACCTCATCACCCACAGTTGCATACGCGCCGGTAACCCTGGGTCTTTTGCTCTCGAACGGGTTACCCATACGACTCGAACGGCGGATTGGCCATAGGCGCCGAATTGTGCGGGAATATGCGGCGTCGAAGAAACAAAAACGGTTGAGGAGGGGAATTCGGTGGACCTCAGATACGAGGCGTTCTGCTTCGCGGATCGGCGGTTCTACGATCTGCAGAGCAGCACCGAAAACGACCTCCCCGGCGACGACTACTCGCGTGAGCTGCCGGCCCTGCCCGACGGGTGGGTGCAGATCGAGCGCAACGTCTGGCGGCACCTGCACCCCCAGGGAGTGCAACTGCCCAAGCAGGGGTGGAAGGTGCACGTCTCGGCGGGCCTGGACAACGCCGCGAAAGTCCTCCGGACGACGTTCGACTACTGCACGGAACGGCGCATCCCGTTCAAGTACCTGCGGACGATCTCGATCGTCCTCGCCCGCAACTCCAAGTACGCGCCCCGTGAGGGCAGCGGCAAGCTCATCACGATCTACCCGGTGGACGCGGAGCAGCTGCGGACGATCACCACCGAGCTCGGCGAGCTCCTCGACGGCGAGCACGGCGCCTACGTCCTCAGCGACCTGCGGTTCGGCAAGGGACCGCTCTACGTGCGCTACGGCGGGTTCTCCGAGCAGTGGCTCGAGGTCGACGGGCAGCGGGTGCTCGCGATCGAGGGTCCGGACGGCACGCTGGTCCCCGACACCCGCAAACCGGTCTTCAGCGTGCCGGAGTGGGTCGAGCTGCCGGAGTTCCTCGCACCGCACCTGGCCGAGCGCAACGCCGGCGACCTGGCGCGGTTCCCCTACGAGATCCGCCGGTCACTGCACTTCTCCAACGGCGGCGGCGTGTACCTGGCGACGCGCAAGAGCGACGGCAGGGAGATCGTGCTCAAGGAGGCGCGGCCGCACGCCGGGCTCGACCGCGAGGGCCGCGACGCCGTGGCACGGCTGGAGCGCGAGCACGAGATCCTCACGAGGCTGCGCGGCGTCAAGGGCGTGCCGGAGGTGTACGACCGCTTCACCGAGTGGGAGCACCTCTTCGTCGCGATGGAGTTCATGCCGGGACGATCGCTCGGCCAGTGGCTCGGGATGAACTACCCGTTGACGCACAAGGAAGCGACCGACGAGAAGCTCGCCGACTACAAGGAGCGCGCGCTCGCCCTCATCGGCAGGGTCGAGGAGCTGATGGCACGGGTGCACGAACGCGGCGTCGTGTTCGGTGACCTGCACACGCTCAACATCCTGGTCGACGAGGACGACGAGGTCTCGCTGATCGACTTCGAGCTGTCGTCCACCATCGAGGACGTGCACCGGCCGACGCTCGGCGCCCCGGGGTTCCAGGCCCCGGCGGACCGCGAGGGCTTCGAGATCGACGAGCACCCGCTCGCGGCGCTCAAGCTGTGGATCTTCCTGCCGCTCAACACGGTGCTGGAGCTCGCCCCCGCGAAGCTGCCCCAGCACGTGCGGGTGGTCAAGGAGCGCTTCGGGCTCGGCGACGAGTACTGCCGGTCGATCGTCGACGTGCTCACGCCGCGCGTCGACCCGCCGGCGGACCCCGCCTTCACGGAGTTCGACGAGGAGAACCCGGACTGGACGGTCGTGCGCAAGGAGATCGCCACCGCGATCCTGCACAGCGCGACCCCCCACCGCGGCGACCGGCTGTTCCCCGGCGACATCGAGCAGTTCGAGGTCGGTGGCACGTGCTTCGGCTACGGCGCGGCGGGCGTGCTGCACGCACTCGACGTCAGCGGCGAGGGCCGCTACGCCGAGCACGAGGACTGGCTGCTCAAGGCCGTGCGGACCGATCCGCCCAAGCAACCGGGCTTCTTCGTCGGCGCGCACGGCATCGCGCACGTGCTGGAGAACTTCGGCCACCACGACGCCGCGACCGAGCTCGTCGAGAGCTACGCCCCGCTGGTCCCCGCCACGCGCGACCACGGGCTCAGCGCGGGCCTGGCCGGCATCGGGCTCAACCTGCTGCACTTCGCGAACACCCGCCGGGACGAGGCCTTCGCGGTCCAGGCCGAACAGCTCGCCGAACGGCTCGCGCGGCAGCTCGCCGACGCGCCGGGGCCGGGCGACAAGGCCAAGGCCGGTCTGCTGCACGGCTGGTCCGGGCCCGCGTTGTTCTTCCTGCGGATGTTCGAGCACACCACCGAGCGGCGCTGGCTCGACCTCGCCGAGCAGTCGCTCGAACGCGACCTGGCCGAGACGATGGTCGCGCTGGACGGTTCGCTGCAGGTGCGCGACGGCACGTTCCGGACCCTGCCGTACGTCGGCATCGGCGGCGCCGGCATCGCGCTGGTGCTCACCGAGTTCGCCGCGGTGGCGCCGGACCGCCCGTGCGCCGAGCAGCTCCCGGGGCTGCTCAGCGGCTGCACCGGCGAGTTCGTCATCCAGCCGGCGTTCACGCTGGGCAGGGCCGGTCTGCTGGCCACCCTCGCCCACGCGGCGCGGCACCGGCCGGACGCCGGGCTCGATCGGGCGGTCGGGCGGCACCTGCGGGCACTCGGCTGGCACGCCGTGCGCTTCGGGGACGGCATCGCGTTCCCCGGCGTGCAGCTGCGCCGGCTCTCCATGGACCTCAACACCGGCGGTGCGGGCGTCCTGCTCGCCATCGCGTCCACAGTGGACGACCGCGCACCACTGCCCTTCCTGGGCTCACGAACGCCGGTCCTCACCGACCGGTAGCAGTGGAGATCGATCCCTCGAAACTAGGAGATTGTCATGGGCTTCATCCTCGACATGCAGGACCTCGAGACCCCCGAGGCGCCGAGCAACGCGATGGCGTCGGGCCACGGCGGCGGCGGTGGCGGCGGCGGTTCCACGACCGCGTCCAACGCGTCGCTGCTGCTCCCCTGCTCGCACAGCACCGTCAGCCTGCTGGCCTGCTGACCTGCGCCTCAACTGAACCACCGCGGTGGGTGAGCGGCATAGGCGAAGTATGCCGCTCACCCGCCACCTGCAGGGCCCGGCAGCCGGCCAGCTGTCGGGCCCTCGCTCATGATGCGCCCTGCCGACCCCCGGAGGAACAGCCGATGGCCAAACCCGGTGACGCACTGCTGTTCTCCGTCACGCGACGACAGGTGCGCCCGTGGCTGCTGCTGCTCAACGCCGCGGTGGCCACGACGGGCGGCCTGCTGCTCCCCGCCGCGCTCGCCGACGCCGTGGACATGGCGTTGAGCGGAACGTTCGTGCTGGTCACCGTGCTGTGGCTGCTGCTGCTCGCGGCGACCGAGATCGTCGGTGACGCGATCGGCATCGTGCTCGCCGCGAGCATCACCGCCCGCACCACCGCCCGGCTGCGCAAGATGTTGTCCCGCCACCTGCTCGCCCTCGGCCACCCGCCGCGGTTCGCCGCGGGTGACGCCGTGAGCCGGCTGACCGGCGACTGCGGCAACGCCGGTGGTGTCGTGGTCACGCTGATCACCCTCGTCGTCACCGTGGTGTCGTCGGTGGGTGCCGTGGTGGCGCTCGCGCTGCTCGACTGGCGGCTCGCCGCGGTCTTCGCGGTCAGCGTGCCGCTGGCGATGCTGCTCGTCCGCACGCACATGCAGCTCACCGCGGACGACGTGCTGGCCTACCAGGAGGTCTCCGGCGAGATCTCGGCCCGCCTGCTCGACGCGGTGGCCGGTCGGCACACGATCGCCGCCGCGGGGATCGCCGACCGCGAGTCCGGGCGGGTGCTGCAGCCCCTCCCCCGCCTCTCCTCCGCGGGCGGGGGCATGTGGCGCACCCAGGCGAAGATGATGTGGCGCGCGGGTCTGCTGCTGCCGGCCGTGGAGCTGGCCGTGCTCATCGCCGCCGGTTTCGGCATCCTCCAGGGCAGGCTGACCCCCGGCGACGTGCTCGCCGCGCTCGGCTACACCGCGCTCGGCATGGGCATCGTGGGGCAGATCCCGCAGCTCACCGCGCTGGAACGCACCCGCGCGTCCGCCGGCAGGATCGCCGAGGTGCTCGCGAGCGAGGTACCGGACCGCCCGGCGCCCAAGCCCTCCGGCGGAGGCATCGAGCTGCGCGGGGTCAGCGTCGAGGGCGCGTTGCACGACGTGAGCCTCACGATTCCCGAAGGCTCGTTCGCCGCGCTCGTCGGCCGTTCCGGCGCGGGCAAGTCGACGCTGGCCGCGGTGCTCGGCGGACTGTCCGCTGTGGACGACGGCGAGGTCGCGAGGGACGGCGAGGTCGGGTACGCCTTCGAACGCCCCGCTCTGCTGGGCACGACGATCGGTCGTTCGATCGCCTACGGAACGGACGCGGACGAGGTCCGGGTGCGCGACGCGGCGGTCGCGGCGCAGGTGCACGACGTGCTCATCCGCCTGCCACAGGGCTACGGGACCCCGCTCTCGGAGGTGCCGCTGTCCGGCGGTGAGGCGCAACGCGTCGGGCTGGCGCGCGCGATCGTGCGCGACCCCGAGGTCCTCGTGCTCGACGACGCCACCGCGAGCCTGGACACGGTGACCGAGGCCAAAGTGGACGAAGCCCTCACCACCGCCCTGCCCGGCAGGACGCGGGTCGTGGTGACGCACCGCCCGGCGACGGCGGCACGGGCCGACGTCGTGGTGTGGCTGGAAGACGGCCGGGTCCGGGGCACCGGCACCCACGCCGAGCTGTGGGACGACGAGGACTACCGCGCTGTGTTCACCGGGGGCGAGTAAATGCGTTTCTACCTCTCCACGCTGGCAGGACACCGCAGGGGCGTCCTCGTCCTGCTCGGCTGGTCCACGCTCGAGGGCGTGCCGGCGTTCTTCGGCGGCAAGCTCGTCGGCACCGCCGTCGACGAGGGCTTCGCCGCGGGGAACCCGCTGGCGGGCGTCCTGTGGCTGCTGGCCTTCGCCGCGCTCGCGGTGCTCGGAGCGCTCGGCCAGCGCCAGGTCTTCGCCCGGCTCGGCGACGTCGTCGAACCCATGCGCGACGCCCTGGTCACGCAGGTCGTCAAAGGCGTGCTGAGCGACCCGACGCACCGCAGGACCCCGGACGCCAGCGCGGTCGCCATGATCACCCGGCACGTCGAGGTGGTGCGCGACGCCACGGCCGGCGTCCTCGTCCAGGCCCGCGCCCTGCTGGTCACCACGATCGCCGCGCTCATCGGTCTCGCGACGACGGCCGCCGCCCTGATCTGGCTGGTCGTGCTCCCGATCCTGGTGGCCTTGCTGCTCTTCGGGCTCATGCTCCCGTCACTCGCCCGGCGCCAGCGCGACGCCGTGATGGCCGACGAACGCACCGCGGAGGCGTCCGGCTCGGTGCTCACCGGCCTGCGGGACGTCGCCGCCTGCACCGCGTCGGACGAGGCCGGCGCGGACATCGCCAGGCAGGTCGATCAGCAGGCCAGGGCCACGATCACCGTCGCGTGGGCGAACTCGTTGCGGGCCACGGTGATCGCGGTGGGCGGCTTCGCCCCGATCGCGCTGCTGGTGGCGTTCGCCCCGCCGCTCGTCGCGTCCGGCCGGCTCACGACCGGTGCGGTGCTGGCCGCGGTCGTCTACCTGACCGGCAGCGTGAACCCCGCGCTGCACGGTCTCGCCCGCACCACCAGCACCGTCGTGATGCGGTTGATGGTCGCGCTCAAACGGCTCCAGGAGGTCGCGCCGCGGGACGCGGGGAGACCCGGCGACCAGGTGCCGGCCCACGGCGGGTTCCTGCTGCAGGACGTCGCGTTCGGCTGGAGCCCGGACGCCGAACCGGTCCTGCGCGGCCTGTCGCTCACCCTGCGCCCCGGCGACCACCTGGCCGTGGTCGGGCCGTCCGGCATCGGCAAGTCCACAATGGCCGGTCTGCTCACCGGCCTGATGGCGCCGGACCGCGGCAGCGTCCTGTTCGGCGGCGCCCGCGTCGACCGGGTGACGCCCGCGGTGAGGCACCACGCGATCGCCCTTATCCCGCAGGAGACGTACCTGTTCACGGGCACCGTGCGGGAGAACCTCGCGCTGCTCGCGCCGTGGGCGACCGACCGCGACCTGGCCGAGGCGGTGGAGAAGGTCGGCGCCGCACCACTTCTGGACCGGCTCGGTGGCCTGGACGCCACCCTCGGTCACGCCGGTGAAGGACTTTCCGCCGGTGAGGCACAGCTCTTGGCGCTCGCACGGGTCTACGCCACGTCCGCGAGCGTCGTCATCCTCGACGAGGCGACCTCACACCTGGACCCCGCGGCGGAGGCCCGCGTCGAGCGGGCTTTCGCGCAGCGGGGAGGAATTCTCGTGGTGATCGCGCACCGGCTGAGCTCGGCGCTGCGCGCCGGCCGCGTGCTGGTCATGGACGGCGGCAAGCCGCTGCTCGGCGCCCACGAGCACCTGCTCAAGACCTCCGCGCTCTACGGGCAGCTCATGCTGGCCTGGGACCCCACGCACCGGGAGGACACCCCGCTGCCCAAGCGGTGAGCGGGGTCCACTCCGGACGGCCGGTCCGGTCAGCCCACGCGGTGCAGCCAGGTGACGGGAGCGCCGTCGCCCGCGCGGCGGAACGGTTCCAGCGCGTCGTCCCACGCGGCGCCGAGCAGTTCGTCCACCCCGTGCGCGAACGACTCACCGCCACGGGCTCTGACCGCGAGCGCGCGCAGCTGGTCCTCGTTCACCACGATGTCGCCGTTGGCCGAGGTGCGGGCATGCCACAGACCGAGGACAGGGGCGAAGCAGAAGCGCTCACCGTCCTGACCAGGTGACGGCTCCTCGGTCACCTCGAAGCGGAGCATTGGCCACGCGCGCAGCGCAGCCACGAGTTTCGCGCCGGTTCCGGCGTCTCCGGTCCACGCGCATTCAGCGCGCAACTGGCCTGGTGCCGCGGGTTGCGCTGCCCACCTGAGGTCTACTCGGACACCGAGGGTGCCCGAGATCGCCCACTCGACGTGCGGACAGACCGCAGACGGCGACGAGTGGACGTAGACCACGCCACTGGTGCTGCCACGGGTGCTCACTGCTGACCTCCGCTACTCGACGAGGGACGTCTTCCCCTACGCCTTTGCCGAGTGAGGTGATCACCGTGAATTCCCGTTCACTGCATTCTGCCCCGACTTGAGCCATGTCCGCCATAAGAACCAGCTCGATCATCACCCGACCGGGGTGGATACAGGTCTTAAGTCCCGATCTTCCCCACCGAGTGATGCGTGATCGTGATCTGGAGCGGGTTTATCGCGGCGATCACGTCGAGGAGCCCTCCCGCAGCGCCGTTGCGTTCGTCCGCACCACGACGCCGTCTTTCGTGCCGACGCGTCCCCGCCTCGCCCTTCGCGTGAGTGTCGCGGCCGTCGCGACAGGGGACACGACGGCCACGACCAGCACGGCGAGCACTGAGCGCTCGTCCCAGGACGCTCCGTGAACATAGGCAAGCAATCAATCCAACGAGTGATCCACTCACCGGTGACGGGCATCACGCAATGTCTCGACTGGCTGAGGTCAGCCGACCCCGGACCGCTACCGTGTCCCCCCGTGCGGAAAGGTGGGGTCTCGTGCGGTTGATCCGTCTGGGCGCTGAACCCTCGGCCATTGGGGCGGACGTCCGTGCCGCCCTGACGGCGTGCGGCGCGGGTACCGGTGTGCTCGGTGGCGTTGCGCTGATGGGCGTCCAGCCACCCGGCTGCCCCATGCCCCTGGACGCGATCGTCGTGCTGCCCAAGGGCGTGCTGGTGATCGTCGGCGTCGACCTGCCGGACCCGGCGGTGAAGCTCGAGGCCCCGCTCGGCGAGCAGTGGAAGATGGACGGCTGGCCGCTGGTCGCGAAGGACGGCACCGCGAACCCCGCGACCGAGGCGGTGGCGGCGGCGACCGCGGTGGCGCAGCGGATCCAGGCGATGCGCGCGGAGCCGCTCCCGGTCAGCACGGTCGTGGCGGTCGGCCCGTTCGTGAGCCAGGTCGTGCAGCCGACGGTCGACCTCAACCGCGGTGTGCGGGTCCTGCACCCCAAGCCGTCCACCCTGCTCACCGCCGCCCGCGAGCTCGCGACGTCGGCGGTGCCGTGCACGGCCGACCACGCGGCGAAGCTCCTCGCGATCCTGCAGCCCACCGGCACCCCGCCGGACGCGCGCTCGATCCTCACCGAGGGGTTCAGCGACGCGGTCTCGCCCGACCTCGCGTCCGCCTCCACGATGCTGATCCCGAAGGTCGACGCCCGGCCGGTGACCGCCGGCGCGCGGGCGCCGGGCAAGCGGCCCTGGGCCTTCCTCGCGGTGGCCGGGACCATCGCCCTGGTCCTGCTCGTGTGGCTGATGGTGCTGCTGTCCGGCGGTGACGACAGCGCGACCGGGTCGACGTCGCAGCCGGCGGTGCCGCAGGCGACGACGGTGGTCGTCGACGGCACGGCGTTCGTGCCGAAGGAGACGAGGAAGGACACCGACTGCCAGGCGCAGGCGTTCGGCGACGTCAAGGCGTGGCTGATCGCCAACGAGTGCGGCGCGCTGCTGCGCGCCACCTACGAGACGACGGTGCGGGACAAGCAGGCGACCGTGCTCGTGGCGGACCTCGACCTGCTGGACTCGCCGAGCGCGACGGCGCTGCTCTCGGTCGTCTCCCTGCCGGGTTCCGGTGGTGTGCACGGGCCGGACGGCAAGCCGCTGGAGAACGCCGCGTTCGCGAGCGGCGCCAAGGGCAGCCACGTCCAGCTCGCGTTCGTGGTGTGGTCGGGCGGCGCGGGCGACCAGGCCCTGGACCCGATCGCCAAGCAGGCGTTGCGGCTGCCCGCCACCCGGTAGAAGGTGGAGGGCATGGTCGGACAACTGCGTTCTGTCGTGCTCGATTGCCCGAATCCTCCCGAACTGGCTTCGTTCTACGAAAAACTCCTCGGCGCCGAACGCCTCGCCGGTGCAGACGACAACTGGGTCGTGGTCGTCGCGAACGGCACGCGCCTCGCGTTCCAGCTCTCGCCCGAGTACCAGCCACCCACGTTCCCCGACCCGCACGGCTCGCAGCAGGTCCACCTCGACGTGCTGGTCGAGGACATCGAGGAGGCCGAGCCCAAGGCGCTGGCGCTCGGCGCGCGGCTGGTGCAGAAGGACACCGACGACACGTTCCGGGTGTACGCGGACCCGGTCGGGCACACCTTCTGCCTCGTGTGGCTTTCCTGACCGGAGCCTACGCTGGCGGCCATGGACTTCGACGTCATCGTCATCGGTGGTGGCCCCGTAGGTGAGAACGTGGCGTGGCGGACGGCCGCCGGTGGCCTGTCCACCGCCATGATCGAGAAGGAGCTGGTCGGCGGCGAGTGCTCGTACTGGGCCTGCATGCCCTCGAAGGCGTTGTTGCGGCCCGGCCACGCGCTCGCCGCCGCCCGGCGCGTGCGAGGTGTGGACGCCGGGTCGCTGAACCCGCGCGAGGTGCTCGCCCGCCGCACCGGCTTCACCTCCGACTGGGACGACAGCGGCCAGGTGGAGTGGGCGGAGTCGGAGAACATCCACGTCATCCGCGGCGACGGTGAGGTCACCGGCGAACGCGAGGTCACCGTGGGCGGCGAGGTCCACCGGGCGCGCCAGGCCGTCGTGGTCTGCACCGGCAGCGTGCCGAAGATGCCGCCGCTGGACGGCATCGACGGTACTCCGGTGTGGACCTCGCGGGAGGCCACGTCGGCGCGCGAGGTGCCGGACTCGCTGGTCGTGCTCGGCGGCGGCGTGGTCGGCGTCGAGATGGCGCAGGCCTGGGCGCGGCTCGGGTCGAAGGTGACGCTGGTGGTGTCGGGCGACCGGCCGTTGCCGCGGCTGGAGGAGTTCGTCGGGCCCCTGGTCGCCGAGGGCCTGCGCGAGGACGGCGTCGAGGTGCTGCTCAACGCCCGTGCGTCGGCCATCGCGCCGGGCGCGCTGACGTTGCAGGACGGCCGGGTGGTGCGGGGCTCGGAGATCCTCGTCGCGACCGGGCGGGTGCCGGCGACGAAGGACGGCAAGCCGCTGACCATCGACGACACCGGCCTGGTGTCCGATGTGGACGGGCGGTGGCTGTACGCGGCGGGTGATGTCACCGGCCGCGCGTTGCTCACGCACCAGGGCAAGTACCAGGCACGGGCGGTCGGCACGGCGATCCTGGAGCGCTCCCGCGGGTTCGAGCCGAAGCCGTGGTCGGCCGGGCAGGCCAGTGCCGACCACGTCGCGGTGCCGCAGGTCGTGTTCACCGACCCCGAGGTGGCGTTCGTCGGGCACACCGCGGCCGAGGCCCGCGCGGCCGGCCGCGAGATCAGGGTGGTCGACCTCGACATCGCGGTCGCCGGCTCGTCGCTGCACGCCGACGGCTACCGGGGCAAGACGCGGATGGTCGTGGACGAGCGCACGCGGACCCTGGTCGGTGTCACGTTCGTCGGCCAGGACGTCGCCGAGCTGCTGCACTCGGCGACCGTCGCGATCGTCGGCGAGGTCACCGTGGACCGGCTGTGGCACGCGGTCCCCTCGTACCCGACGATCAGCGAGGTCTGGCTGCGGCTGCTGGAGGCCTACGGCCTCTGAGCCGGGTCCCGCGGCGCCTCCAGCACCGTGCCGAGCACGCCGGTGAGCAGCTCGTTCGCCGTGCCGACCACGTACGCGCGGTCGTCCTCGCCGACCCGTTCGGCGAGCTTGAACAGCGCGTCCGCGGTCTGCACGGCGATCCGGAACGTCAGCACCACCGGGGCGTCGCCGTGCGTGCCGAACCGGTTGCCGAACATCTCCGCCAGGCATTCGGCCATGAGCTCGTACTGGTCGACGCTCGAGTCGAGGCGGTGGCTGTCCAGCATGTCGCTGAACCGCACCCGCCCGAAGCCCGGCAATTCGTGCAGCATCCGCATGTAGACGCTCACGGCCTGCGCCATGGCCTCGCGCCACGTGTCCGCGATCAGGCCGGTGGCGAAGAGCTCCCCGACCTCGCGCAGATAGGTCTCCATGCCGCGCAGCGCCAAAGCGTGGACAACGGATCGTTTGTCCGGGAAGTACTGGTAGAAAGAGCCGATAGGCACACCGGCCACATCGACGATGCGCGCCGTGGTGATGTCGTCGTAGTCGTATTCGTTCAGCAGGCTCGCGCAGGCGTCCAGGATCGCGGAGACAGTAGCCGCGCCGCGCTGCTGCACAGGCTGCCGACGCATCACCCTGGCTAATCTGTCCCTGGCCGGATCTTCATGCACGAAGACATCTTCATCCATCCGGGCGGGAAGTCCCAAGCACGGGTTTCCGACGGCGTCAGCCCGGGTCGCCCCGCCGTTTGCGGTGGACGACCCAGCCGAAGTCCACGACGCAGACGACGGCGAGCAGCAGGAGCACGACGCCGAGCCAGACGATGCCGGCCCGCAGTGCCAGCCAACCGGCGACCGCGTTGAAGACGAGCCCGAACCCGGCGAGCCACAACCGCAGCGTCAGCGCGCTGCGCGGAGGAGCAGGGGGCGGCAGGTAGTCGCTCACCTCAGCCGGTTTCCCTCAGCAGCGGGGTCTCAACCCGCCTCAGCGGCCGCGGCGGCTTCGTCACGTACGGCCGGACGAGCCGGGTGAGGGCGAGGCCGGGGGCGATGAGCGGGACCACGGCCGTCAGGACGGCGGCGGTGATCCCCGCGCGTACGACGTCCTTCGGCATGACGGCGACGCGGTCGACGACGAACGCGTGCCGGCCCGTGACCGACACGGCCGCGAGGATGCCCAGGAACACCACCATGCTGAGCATCGCCCGCTGGACGGCGTGCTCGTAGCCGGCCGCTTCCCCCGCGACCAGCACCGCGAACCAGCCCGCGAGCGCCGGGAGCTGGCCCTGCTCGGTGGTGGCGGCCCAGCTCAGGCCGCCGAGCGTGGCGAGCCAGACGAGGACGTCGACGCGGTCCCTGGCCCAGGCTGAGGCGGCGTCGAGCGGGATGCCGGTCCAGGCGAGCACGTCCAGCGGGGACAGCGGGGTGCGGGCGAGCTGCCCGAGGACCCAGGCGAGGGTCCAGGCGGACAGCAGGACCGCGACGACGAGCTGCCACCTGGGCCGGCGCACCACGCAGCGGGCGAGCCGGACGATCTCCGCACGCGTCATACCCCCACCTTGCCGCTCCCAGGTGGTTCGCGGGGAAACGTCACCCCGACGCTCACCCGCACGGCCCCCGCCCGGGTGCGTTCGTCACGCAGCGCTACCCACTATCGGGGGACAGATTTTTCCTATGCTGATCTACATGAGCATCGATCAGCTTCTTCGCCTCCCGAGCTACCTGATGCTCCAGCTCGTGCGGGAGATGCGCCGGATCGCGCGGGCCGACCTGCGCGGCCCGCACCTGACGGTGCTCGCGCACCTCGCGGAGCGCGAAGCCGTGGCGCAAAAGCGGATCAGCGACCGGGTGCGGATGGATCCCAGCGACCTCGTGTCGGTGCTGGACGACCTGGAGGGCCGTGGGTTCGCCCGGCGCAGGAGGGACGAGCGGGACCGGCGGCGCTTCACCGTGTCGATCACCGACGCCGGGCGGGAGGCGCTGCGCGAGCGGCTGGAGGCGGCTCGCGCGCACGAGGACGAGCTGCTCGCGCCGCTGACCCCGCAGGAACGGGTTGAACTCACCACACTGCTGCGGAAGGCGTACCTGCACCACGCGGATCTGCGTGTAGATTAGACAGTCTGCGCTCGTCCGACGGTGGTGCGAGCAGGAATGTGCGACACGGATTAAAACCCGACGTCGCAGCGTATCGAGAAATGAGGCACGTTGTCAAGCCCCTCCGATGACCTCCGGCTCGCCGAAATGGAGCCGGAGCAGGAATACGTGGCCATGTTGTACGGCCGGCTCGACGACCTCCGCGAACAGACGTCGAAACGACTCGCACAATCGTTGCGACAGACCGGCGGCACGCACCAGATGCGGTCCGAGCGCGACACCTCCGTCGCGATGTACACCGATCAATTGGCTCAGTACAGCGCGGTCGAGAACGGCCTCGCGTTCGGCCGGCTCGATTTCCACAACGGTGACCGCTTCTACATCGGCCGAATCGGTCTCTTCGACGAGGACAAGGAATACGAGCCGCTGCTGATGGACTGGCGCGCGCCCGCCGCCAGGCCGTTCTACCTCGCCACCGCCGCCTCCCCCGACGGCGTGCGGCGGCGCAGGCACCTGCGCACCCGCTCGCGCAAGGTGATCGGCCTCGACGACGAGGTGCTCGACATCAACTCGGCCGACGCCTCGCGCAGCGAGGGCCTGACCGGCGAGGCGACCCTGCTGGCCGCGCTGAACGAGTCGCGCACCGGCCAGATGAGCGACATCGTCGCGACGATCCAGGCCGAGCAGGACGTCATCATCCGGTCCGAGCTCAACGGCGTCGTCGTCGTGCAGGGCGGACCGGGCACCGGCAAGACCGCGGTGGCCCTGCACCGCGCCGCGTACCTGCTGTACACACACCGCCGGCAGTTGGCGAAACGCGGTGTCCTGGTGGTCGGCCCGAACACCACCTTCCTGCGGTACATCAGCCAGGTCCTGCCGTCGCTGGGCGAGACCGGCGTCCTGCTGTCCACCGTCGGCGAGCTGTACCCGAACCTGACGGCGACCGGCCGGGAGTCCGCCGAGGTCGCCGCGATCAAGGGCCGCATCGAGATGGCGGACGTGATCGCCGCGGCCGTGCGCGACCGCCAGGAAGCGCCGCCGTTCGTCGAGATCCGCTTCGACAACGACGTGCTGCGCCTGGACCGGCGGGCGATCTCCGACGCGCGGGGCAGGGCGCGCCGCACCCGCCGCCCGCACAACGAGGCCCGCCGCACGTTCGCCCGCGAGATCATCTCGACCCTGGCGGGCATGGTGGTCTCGCGCCTCGGCGGCCACCTGCTGGACAAGACGGACGTGGACGACATCCGCCGCGAGCTGCGCGAGTCCGAGGAGGTGCAGGCCGCGATCTCGTCGCTGTGGCCGGTGCTGACGCCGTTCTCGCTGCTCTCGGAACTCTACGCGAACCCGAAGCGCCGCAACCGCGCGATGTCGAAGTTCAGCCGCGAGGAACGCGACCTGCTGCAGCGGTCCACCGACGACTGGACCCCGGCGGACGTGCCGCTGCTCGACGAGGCCGCGGAGCTGCTCGGCGAGGACGACACCGAGGCCAAGGCCCGCGCGGAACGCCAGCGCCGCCAGGCCATCGAGTACGCGCAGGGCGTCCTCGACATCCTCGACCTGGAGGACGACGCGGACCCCGAGATCCTGATGGCCACGGACCTGATGGACGCCTACCGCCTGGCCGAGCGCCACGGCGTCGACCGCTACGAGACCGCGGCGGAACGCGCCGCGGCGGACCGCACCTGGACGTTCGGCCACATCATCGTGGACGAGGCCCAAGAGCTGTCGGCGATGGCGTGGCGCACGCTGATGCGCCGCTGCCCCAGCAAGTCCATGACGGTCGTCGGCGACATCGCGCAGACCGGTGACATCGGCGGCGCCACTTCATGGGGCGCCGTGCTGTCCCCGTACGTGCAGAACCGCTGGCGCCTCACCGAGCTGACGGTCAACTACCGCACGCCGGCCGAGATCATGGAGGTGGCCGCGGACGTGCTCGCGTCGGTGGACCCGGCCCTGGTGCCGCCGACGTCGGTGCGGGAAACCGGTGTGCCGCCCTGGGTCGCGACGGTCTCGTCGTTCGACGCCGAGGTGCCCGCACTGATCGCCCGCGAGGTGACCGCGGTCGGCGACGGCAAGATCGCGGTGATCGTGCCGGAAGCCCTGCTGCCGTCGGTGGGTTCCGCGGTCGTCGCCGCGGTGCCGGGGTCGTCCGAGGGCAACGACCTGGAGGAGGCGCAGGTCGTGGTGCTCGGCGTGACCGACGCGAAGGGTCTGGAGTTCGACTCGGTCGTCGTGGTCGACCCGGACGGGATCCTGGCGGAGTCGCCGCGCGGCGCCTCGGACCTGTACGTCGCGCTGACCCGTGCCACGCAACGACTTGGCGTCGTGCACACCGGAACGCTGCCCGATGTGCTATCCCGGCTGAAGGACGTTTCCTAGCGAACGCTCGGAGCCCTGGGTGGCGTGCGTGCAGGCGGCAGGTGACCACATCGCACCGCTCGTCGGCGACCAGCTCGCCCCCAGGGCCTCCCAGCCCGTTCCTCTTCCGCCGTCCGAGGTGGTGCCACCGCGCCGGTACGGCGCCGGGCGCACCGCCTTGCTCCGCGGCCGCCCGCCGACGTCGGGTTGGAGTCGCGGTCCGCGTCAGCCGCAGGCCTCGATCAGCCGGTGCCTCGTCCGCACCCACCACACCGCCGCAGAGCTGAGGAAGGCGCTCAAGCTCAAGGAAAGAGGCGGGCAATGGGATGTGGTGGCGCAGATCGTCCTCCAGCTCCACGACGACCTCTCGAGCGAGCACCGCGAAGCTCTCCACGAGCTGCGGATGGCCTCCACCTGGGCCACCACGCTGTCCAGTGATGACTCCCCACTGCTGGAGGAAGTCGTTCGCCGCCACGGGGTGTCGGCCCTCTACCACCGCTGCAACTACCACAACTGGTTCCTGTCCAGCGTGGCGGAGAAGCGCCTTCGGCTGGTGAAGGACATCTCCCGCGTCGCCGACGACCGGCTCGCTGTCGCGATGACCGAGCAGGACACGCCGTGGTTCAGCGAACCCACCTTCCCCGGCTCGGACCTGCTGCCGGCCATGCCGGACCTGAGCAGCGGCATCACTGCGTTGAGGCTGGTGCTCAGCCTGCCGTACTTCGAACTCGAAGGCCTGCCGAGGAACAAGGTGCGGAGTGACCCCTGTTTTCCCGAACCCGTGCGGATGTACGTCAACGCGTGGAGGAACCGGGAGATCAGCGTGCCAAGCCAAGGCCAACCGCTGCCGCCCCCACCCCGAGCGCCACGCTGACCACCACGTTCACCAGCGCGGCGCGGTACCGCTCCGCCTCCAGCAACTTCACCGTCTCGTAGCCGAACGTCGAGTAGGTCGTGAGCCCGCCACAAAAGCCGATGCCGAGCAACGGCATCCAGGACGTGCCGGCGACGAAGCCGATGAGGAAGCACCCCACGACGTTGACCACCAGGGTGCCCCAGGGGAAGTCCGACGAGTGCCGCGACTGCACGAACCGGTCGAGCAGGTACCGGCAAGGAGCCCCGAGGGCGGCTCCGAAGAACACCGCGAGCAGGGTCACCGCGCCACCCGCAGCCCGAGGAACGCCGCCGCCACGGCGCACACCGGCGTCGCCACCAAAGCCCAGGACCACGACGCCGCGTACGACGAGAAGGTCGTGAAGCCGCCCAGGAGTCCCACACCGAAGAACGCGCGCACCAACGGCCGGGGCACCAGCCCCATCAACACCCCGATCAAGAACGAACCCAGCACGTTGATCAGGAACAGTCCCCACGCGCCCGGCACCAGCGACGTCAGGCCGTAGCGCGCCACACCGCCGAGGCCGCCGCCGAGGGACACCAGCGACACGAAGGCCAGCGGGCGCTCAGGCCGTGGGTTCGGCAAGGTGCTCCACCAGGTGGTCCAGGGCCTTCAGGGCGCGCACGACGTCCTCGCGCTCCGAGGGCTCCAGCTTCGAGAGCGCGGAGCCGATCCGCTTCTCGTGCTCGCGCTGCCAGACGAGCAGTTGCTCGTGTCCACGAGGTGAGACGGACAGCCGCGCTACCCGTCTGTCCCTGGGGTCTCCGCCGCGCACGACGAGGCCGGAGTCGATCAGCTGGGACACCAGGCCGGAGACGGTGTTGGGGGCGAGCCGCAACGCCGCGGCGAGGTCGCCGACCTTCATCGGCGGACGCTCCGCGAGGGTCTGCAGCAGTTCTACCTGCGCCATCGGCAGCGACTCCCACGGCCAGTCCGCACGGATGCTCGTCCGCAGCGCCCGGCGCAGACGAGTGACGACGTCGGTGAGCGTGCGAGCTTCGTCTGACATGCGGAAATCTTACTGAACTCCGGACAATAGCTCTGGTTCAGATATAATCGGACCACGATGAACTGGTTGGTCACGGAGTCACCCAGACCGGCGTGGATCGCCCGTCGGCCGTACGCGCCTTGGCTGGTCATCGCGACGGTCTGCTTCGGGGCGTTCATGGGGCAGCTCGACGCCTCGATCGTCACGCTCGCGTTCCCGGCGATGAGCGCCCACTTCGGCGCCGATCCGGAGTGGATCTCGCTCAGCTACCTGATCACCCTCGTGGCGCTGCTCGTCCCACTGGGCAGGATCGCGGACCGGGTGGGCCGCAAGGTGGTCTACGTCCACGGCTTCGCGCTGTTCACCGTCGCGTCCGCGGCGTGCGCGTGCGCGCCGACCTTCGGCGCGCTGATCGCCGCCCGCGTCGCCCAGGCGGCGGGGGCGGCGATGTTGCAGGCCAACAGCGTCGCGCTGGTCACCGCGGCGGTGGCGCCCGAGCAGCGGCGGAAGGCGCTCGGCGTCCAGGCCGCGGCGCAGGCGGCCGGACTGGCGGCCGGGCCGCTGGCCGGCGGGTACCTCACCGAGCACTTCGGCTGGCAGGCCGTGTTCGCGATCAACGTGCCCGTCGGGGTCGTGGCCGTGGTCGCGGGCCACTACCTGCTCCCCCGCACGAGAACCGCCGGGGACAAGGGAAGAGCCACCTGGAAGGTCCTGCCGGGGCTGGTGGGCGTGCTGCTCGCCTACGCCGCGTTGTTCGCGCCGATGGCGTTGCTGCCGTTCGTCGTGGAAAAACCGTTGGCGGAGATAGGACTCACGACCGCAGCGCTGCCGATCGGGTTCGCCATCGCGGCGACCACCCTGCACAAGCGGGGCGTCACCACCGGTGCGCTGCTGGTCGCCATCGCGCCGGTTCTGCCAGTGCCGCAGGCACTTCAGCTCGTCGTGGCCGGCGCCGGGCTCGGGATCATCGCGCCGGCCTGCACGAAACGCGTCATGAGCGCGTTGCCCGAGTCGTCGGCGGGCCTCGGCAGCGGGCTGGTCAACGTCGCGCGCGGCCTCGGGACGGCGCTGGGCGTCGCCGTCGCCACGGCGTTGATCGGCGTTCTCCGGTGAGGGAGGCGTTCGCGTCAGCCAGGAAGGGCGCTGCCCCTTGGCGCACCCGCGCGGCGCGTCGGTAGCCTTCGCCCCATGTCCGAACGGATGAGCTGGGTACCGGAAGGCGTCGACACGGGGAAGCCGAGCGCGGCACGCCTCTACGACTACCTGCTCGGCGGCGGCCACAACTTCGCCGCGGACAGGGAGCTCGCGGAGAAGTTCCTGCGGGCCCAGCCCAACGCCCGCACGATCGCGCGGCTGAACAGGGCGTTCCTGCGCCGGGCCGTGCTGTTCATGATGGACCGGGGCATCCGCCAGTTCCTCGACCTCGGCTCCGGCATCCCGACGGTCGGCAACGTGCACGAGATCGCCCGCAAAGCCGACCCGGAGGCCCGCGTCGTGTACGTGGACTTCGAGGAGGTCGCGGTCGCGCACAGCCAGCTCATCCTGGAGGAGGACCCGCGCGCGGCGGTCGTCCAGGAGGACATGACCGCGCCCGACGCGGTGCTCAAGGCCGCGCGGGACAGCGGCCTGATCGACTTCTCCCAGCCCGTCGGCGTGCTCACGGTCGGCGTCTTCCACTTCGTGCCACCGGAGGCGGACCCGGAGGCGGTCGTCGCGGCGTACCGCGACGCCGTGCCCGCGGCCAGCTACCTGGCGTTCTCGCAGTTCACCCAGGACCTCCAGCCCGCGGAGATGGCGGGGGTCGTCGAGGTGATGAAGAAGAGCCAGAACCCGATGTTCCCGCGCACGAAGGGCGAGATCGAGGGCCTCTTCGGCGGGTTCGAACTCATCGAGCCCGGCATCGTCCCGCTGCCGCTGTGGCGGCCGGAGGACACGAACACCGACGATCCGGACAAGGCGGGCATCTACGCCGCGGTGGGCCGCAAGGTCTAGCGGCCCGTCGGCATTGGCTGGGCGTCGGTGGAATCCGTACTCTCTGTCACAGGATGGAACTTCCGGAGCTCGCCGCCCGCTGGATGAACGCGCTGACCTCGACCGCGTACATCCCGCTGTCCCGCGCCGAGATCAGGCAGGCTCTGCTCGATTCGCTGGTGGAGCTACCGGAGTCACCTGAATCGGTTGCCAATCGATTGGTGTCACTGCACGCAACCGGCCCGGACTCGTTGCGCGTCACGATCGAGGTCCTCTCGCCCACGTTCGAGCTGCCTCTGCTCGCCAGGTTGAGCTCCGCGTACGCGCAGGCGATGCGGATGGACGCGTTCGACCAGCAGGAGCAGATCAAGGTCGCCATCGTGCGGGCCAAGCAGCGGGTGGAGCGCACGCTGAAGGTCAGCCAGGCCCGGTTCCAGGAGGTGTTCGAGTCCTCCGCGCTGGGCATCGCGATCACCGACTTCGACGACCGGTGCGTGGAGGCGAACGACACGCTCGCCGAGATCGTGGGTCTGGAGTCGGGCGAGGACCTCGGTGCACGACCGCTGATCGACTTCTTCCACCCCGAGGACGCGGCGGCGCTGGGCGTCTCCTACCGGCGGGTGCGCGAAGGGCGCGTCGACAGGTTCCGCGACCAGCGCAAGCTGATCCGCGCGGACGGCGAGCCGGTGTGGGTGCACCTCGCCGTGTCGTTGCTGCGCGACGCCGACGGCGCGCCGACGCACTTCGTGACGATGGTCGAGGACATCAGCGAGCTGCACCTGTTGCAGCGCAACCTCGACCACCAGCTGCTGCACGACTCGCTCACCGGCCTGTCGAACCGCCAGCACTTCGTCACGCAGCTCGAACGACAGCTCGACGGCAGGCCGATCACCCTGTACCACCTGGGCCTGGACGCGTTCTCGGTCGTCAACAACGGCCTCGGCCACGAGACCGGCGACAAGCTGCTCAAGATCGTCGCCAACCGGCTGCGCGCGGTCGCGGACGAGAAGCACGCGGTGCTGGCGCGGATCGGCGGCGACGAGTTCGCGCTCCTGACGACCTCGGACAACGTCACCACGACCGTCGAAGAGATCCAGGAGGCGCTCACCGAGCCGACCTTCGTCGACGACCACGGCATCGCGCTGTCGGCGAGCATCGGCGTGGTGGACCGGCCACCGGCGTTCGCGACCGCGGCGGAGCTGATGCGGTGCGCCAACGCGGCGCTGCGCCAGGCCAAAGCGCGCGGCAAGCGCCAATGGGCGTTGCACGACCCGCACGACGACGCCCGCCGCCGCGGCAAGTACGCGCTGGCCGCGTCGATGCCGGGCGCGTGGGAGCACGGCGAGATCAAGATCCTCTACGCGCCGGTGCACGGCCTGGAGACCAACGAGGTGCTGGGCGCCGTCGCCCGCCTGCACTGGGACGACCTGAGCCACAACGACTGCATGGAGCTCGCCGACTCGACGGGCCTGTCCCTGCCGATCGGCAGGTGGCTGCTGCGCGAGGCGTGCGCCCAGGCCGCGGCGTGGGTGGCGGAGTTCGGCGACCGGGCGCCCACGCTGCACGTCGGGCTCGGCGCCCTGCAGTCCCGCGACGAGGACCTGGTCGCCGACGTCAAGCGGGCGCTCGACGAGACGGGCCTGCCGCGCGAGAAGCTGCGGATCGCGCTGGACATCTCGTCGGTGCTGGCCGGCGACGACAACGCGGTGGTGCTGCACGACAGCGGCGTCGTGACGGCGCTCGACGGGTTCCGCGGCGGCCACGACGAACTGGCCGCGCTCACCGAGGTGCCGGTCCGCGCGGTGATCACCCGAGCGCCCGCGCCGAACCCGGACTCCCCGCTGCGCCAGGCGATGCACGACCTCATCGCGACGGTGCACAGCCTCGGCGTGCGGTTCGGCGTCGACGAGGTGCACACCGCCACCGACGCGGACCACTGGCGTGCCGCGGGCGCGGACGGCGTGATCGGGCTGCTGCCCGCCCTGACCGCGGCCGAGGTGACCGACCTGCTGGCTAGAGCTGCTTCACCGCCGCCAGCAGCTTCGTGAGGGAGTCCTTCGCGTCCCCGAACAGCAGCGTCGTCTTCGGGTTGTAGAGCAGCTCGTTGTCCACGCCCGCGAAACCCGGCCGCATCGACCGCTTCATGAACACCACGGACTTCGCGCGGTCCACGTCGAAGATCGGCATGCCGTAGATGGGACTGGACGGCTCGTCCCGCGCACCGGGGTTCACCACGTCGTTCGCGCCGACCACGACGGCGACGTCGACCGACGTGATCCCGGGGTTGACGTCGTCGAGTTCCTTGAGCTGCTCGTACGGCACGTCCGCCTCCGCGAGCAGCACGTTCATGTGCCCCGGCATCCGGCCCGCGACGGGGTGGATGCCGTAGGCGACGGACACCCCGCGCTGCTCGAGCTGCGCCACGAGCTCGCGCACGGCGTGCTGGGCCTGCGCGACCGCCAGTCCGTACCCCGGCACGACGACCACGTTGTTCGCGTACCCCAGCAGGATCGCGACGTCCTCGACCGTGCCCGACTTGACCGAACGCTGCTCTTCCCCTTGCGCGGCAACGGGTGTGGCTTTGAAGGCGCCGAACAGGATGTTGGCCAGCGAGCGCCCCATCGCCTGCGCCATCAACCGGGTCAGGATGGTGCCGGACGCGCCGACGAGCGTGCCCGCGACGATCAGCAGCGTGTTCGCCAGCACGTACCCGGACGCCGCGACCGCGAGACCGGTGAACGCGTTGAGCAACGAGATCGCGATCGGCACGTCCGCACCACCGACCGGCAGCACGAACAGCACGCCGAGCGCGAGTCCCACGACGGCGAGCAACCACAGCAGGAACCCGTTCGGCACCGCCATCGTCAAGGCGCACAGGGCGAGCGACGACACCCCGGCGGCGATCGCGAGCTGCTGTCCCGCCGGCAGCAGCACCGGCCGGGTCGTCATGAGCTCCTGCAGCTTCAGGAACGTGACCACCGAACCGGAGAAGCTGACCGACCCGATCAGCACCGTCAGCACCGTCGCGAGCCGGAACAGGACCGTCGTGCCCGGCACCGCGAAGAACTCGGCCAGCGCGACCAGCGCCGCCGCGGCGCCACCGACGCCGTTGAACAGCGCCACCATCTGCGGGATGGCCGTCATCTTCACCGACCGGGCGGCAGGGATCCCCACCGCCACCCCGAGTGCGACGGCGAGCAGGATCCACAGTCCGTTGTGGACGACGCCGTGCACGTACGCGGTGACGACGGCGACCAGCATGCCGAACGCGCCGATGAAGTTGCCGTAGCGCGCGTACTTGGGCGAGCTCAGCCCTTTCAGCGCCAGGATGAAGCACAGCGCGGCGACGAGGTACATCAGCTGGACGGTCATTTGCGGAACATCTCCAGCATCCGGTCGGTCACCACGAACCCGCCGACCACGTTGACCGTGGCCAGGAAGACCGCGAGCAACCCCAGCACCAGCTCCAGGGTGCTCCCGGCGGACCCGGTGATCAGGATCGCGCCGACCAGGATCACGCCGTGGATGGCGTTCGCGCCGGACATCAGCGGGGTGTGCAGGATCGTGGACACCTTCGAGACCACCTCGAAGCCCACGAACACGGCCAGCACGAAGATCGTCAGCAGGTCGATCACGGCAACTCCTTGCGGATCCGGCCGTCGTGGGTGAGGCAGCAGCCGTCGAGCACCTCGTCGCCGAGGTCCGGCCGCACCGACCCGTCCACGACCATCAGCTTGAGCAGGTTCAGGACGTTGCGCGAGTACAGGCGGCTCGCGTGCACCGGCATGCTCGACGGCAGGTTCAACGCGCCGTGCACCAGCACGTCGCCGACCCAGACCTCCTGCCCGGCGACGGACCCGGCGTAGTTGCCGCCGGACTCCGCGGCCAGGTCGACCACCACGCTCCCGGGCGCCATCGCCTTGAGCATGTCGGTGGTCACGAGCACCGGGGCCCTGCGGCCGGGAATCGCGGCCGTGGTGATGACGACGTCGGACGCCGCCACGTGCCGGCCGATGAGCTCTCGCTGGCGTTCCAGGAACTCCTCGGACTGCGCGGACGCGTAGACGCCGGACTGCGCCTCCAGGTCCAGTTCGAGGAACTTCGCGCCGAGGCTGCGGACCTCCTCCCCCGCGGCCTTGCGCACGTCGTAGGCCTCGACGACGGCGCCGAGCCGGCGGGCGGTCGCGATCGCCTGCAGCCCGGCCACCCCGGCTCCCAGGACCAGCACCTTCGCCGGGGGCACGGTGCCGGCGGCGGTGGTGAACATGGGCAGGAAGCGCGGCAGCCGTTCGGCGGCGACCAGGACGGCCCGGTAGCCCGCCACCAGCGCCTGCGAGGACAGGGCGTCGGCGCTCTGGGCGCGCGTCACCCTCGGCAGCAGGTCGAAGCTGAACGACGTCACGCCGCGGTCGCGGTAGACGCCGAGCAGCTCGCGCTCGTTCGCCGGCTGCAGGAAGCTGATCGTGACGGTGCCGGGTTCGAGCAGCCCGGCCTGGTGCACGGTCAGGGGTTGCACGGACACGACGACGTCGGACTGCGCCGTCGGGTCCTCGGGCGTCACGGTCGCCCCGGCCGCGCGGTAGGCGGCGTCGAGGGCGTGGGCGTGGCGCCCGGCGCCTTCTTGGACGTGCACGGTCAGACCGGCATCGACCAGCGACGACACCGTCTCCGGTACGCAGGCGACACGACGCTCGGCGGGCCGCGACTCTGCGGGTGCTCCCACTCTCACCGTACGCACGTTACGCGATCAAAGGTGATCTGGGCCACATCACAGTTGCCAGAGAACCACCCGCCGGACGTCGAGCGCCGGGCCGGCCGGTGGACATCACTGCGAGACGGGACATCCCTTCGCCGGGCCGCCGGTGGGGAAGAAGTTCGGCAGCAGCTCATCGGTGTCGTAGTAGCGGTGGTAGACCGGCGTGAGCCCGCCCGACACGGGCGGCACGATCCACGACCAGTCCGCGGGGCACTTCCGGCCGGCGGCCTCCTCCTTCTCCAGGTGGGTCAGGAAGCGCCGCGACTCGGTGTGGTGGTCGGTGATCGTGACCCCGGCCTCGCCGAACGAGTGCAGGACCGCGCGGTTGAGCTCGACCAGAGCCCTGTCGCGCCACAACGTCGCCTCCGACGACATGTCCAGGCCCATCCGCTTGGCGAGGTAGGGCAAGAGGTCGTACCGGTCGTGGTCGGCGAGGTTGCGGGCGCCGATCTCGGTGCCCATGTACCAGCCGTTGAACGGCGCCGCCGGGTAGTCGATCCCGCCGATGCGCAGCCGCATGTTGCTGATCGCGGGAACGGCGTGCCACCTCACGCCGAGCGCCGCGAGCCACGGCAGCTCCGGGTGCGAGAGCGGGACCTCGAGCACCGCGTCGGCCGGGATGTCGACGAGCGCGGGCTCGTGGCCCTTGCAGGACACCATCAGCGGCAGCACGTCGAACGGGCCGCGCGTGGCCGGCGGCCGCCAGCCCCGCTTCAGCGCGAGCTCGGTCAGCGCCAGGTTGCGCGCGTCGCCGAGCACACCGCCGTCCGGGCCGCGGTAGGCCGCGTAGCGGACGATCTGCTCGTTGAGGATCCGCGGGGCGTCCACACCGGGCTCGGCGGGCGCGAAGACCGTGATGACGGGCCGGATCTTGCCCTTGTTGGTGGCCACGCGCAGGTGTTCGACGCACTCGGCCGCCACGCGGGCCGGGCTCGACACCTCGCGCAGGTCGCGCACCTTCAGGCTCCGCCAGTAGAGCCTGCCGATGCACCGGGAGCTGTTGCGCCAGGCCACGCGGGCGCCGAAGGCCAGCTCGGCGGCCGTGTGGCGGTAGGTGCCGGTCGCGGCGATCTCCGCGTGCACCTCGGCGAGCCTGGCCTCGACGGGACCGAGGTCCGGGTACTCGGCGTGGTGTTGCCGGACGAAGTCCTCTGCCTCGGGGATGTCGATCTCGCCGAGCTTCTCGACCTGCGCCGGGGGGAGCGCCGTGAGGGAACGGGGCATCACATCAGTCGGGACGGGGGTCATGGCGAGGCACCGTAGTTGCGCTTTCGTGGCGCCGGAACCGCCTCTAGCGTTACGCCGTCCGGATCACTGGACCGCGTCCGACACGCTCAGCGAGTACTTGATACCGCAACAGAGTGACAAAAGGTGGGACAAAGAGTGGTTCTGGACCGTTATCCCGCCGCGACCAAACATTGACCAGTGATCCAGTTCACCGCCGGATCCGACCCGTTCGAGTGAACTCGGCCAGGCACCTCCCCCGCCGGGAAGCGCGTCATGCTTCGGCCGCTTCCCGCCGAAAAAGCGTTGCGAGCGTACGTACCGTAGGTCTCATGGGATTCGGGTACGGGGTCTTCTACCTCTGATCAAGGACGTGTGCCACCGCGCAACACGTCCTGATTTCGCGTACCCAGAAGAGGATTCCCGTGCGTTCGCATGTCCATTTGTCGACCCAAGACCTCACCAAGGGCTATGAGACCGGCCCCGTCGTCGACGGCATCACCCTCACCGTCTCCGCGGGGCAGCGCCTCGGCGTCATCGGCGAGAACGGCCGCGGCAAGACCACGCTCCTGCGCCTGCTCGCCGGTGACCTCGCGCCGGACGGGGGAACCATCACCCGGCACGGCTCGTTGAGCCTGGTACGCCAGGAAATGTCGTTCCACGACAGCGAAACGGTGGGGGATCTGCTGTCCGAAGCGCTGCGCGGAAGCCGTCGCGCACTGTCCGAACTGGACAGTGCGGCGGAGCCGTTCGACGAGCAGCGCTACGCGCGAGCACTGGCCCACGCCGAGGAGATCGAGGCGTGGGACGCCGAACGCCGCGCCAGGATCGCCCTCGCGGCACTCGACGCCGATCACGCCGAGGACACCCCGCTCGGGCAGCTCAGCGCGGGCCAGCGCTACCGGGTCAGGCTCGCCTGCCTGCTCGCCGAGCGCGCGGACCTCCTGCTGCTCGACGAGCCGACCAACCACCTCGACGCGGGAGCGCTGGCGTTCCTGACCGAACGCCTCCGGCAGCACCACGGCGTCGTGGTGCTCGTGAGCCACGACCGGGCACTGCTCGACGACGTCTGCACGCAGCTGCTCGACCTCGACCCGTCCCCGGACGGCGAGGTGCACCTGCACGGCGGCGGCTACCGGGCGTTCCGGGAAGCCAAGCTCGCCGAGCGCCGGCGTTGGGAGCAGCGGTTCGCCCAGGAGGAGGCCGCGCACGACGAGCTGGCCGGGAAGGTCGAGCGGGCCAGGGCTCGCCTGCAGGACGGCTGGCGTCCTCCCAAGGGCGCGGCCAAGCACAAGCGCAGCACGCGCGTGGCGAACAGGGTCCGGACCGTCGCGCGCAGGCTGGACGAGCTCGACGACCAGCGCGTCGCCGCTCCCCCGCCGCCGTTGCGCTTCACCCCGCCGGAGCTGGCGGCGAGCGGCGAACTGCTGCACGCCACCGCGCTCACGGTTCCCGGGAGGCTCGCGCTCACCGAGCCGATCTCGCTCGGCGCCGGCGAACGGCTGCTGATCACTGGGCCGAACGGCGCCGGCAAGTCGACGCTGCTGAACGTCCTGGCCGGCCGGCTGCCGCCGGCCACCGGAACGGTCTCCCACGCGGGCCAGGTCGGCCTGCTGGCCCAGGAGTCCGCGTTCGAGGACGAGGACGCCACCGCGGTGCGGCTGTGCCCGCGGGTGGAGGAGCTCGGCCTGCTCGGCGGGCAGGCCCTCACCCGCCCGGTCGGCCGCCTGTCCACCGGTCAGCGCAGGAGGCTGGAGCTGGCCATCCTGCTGAGCCGCGGCCCGCACGTGCTGCTGCTGGACGAACCGACCAACCACCTGTCCATCGCGCTGGTCGACGAGCTCACCGAAGCGCTGCGCGGGACGCGGGCAGCGGTGGCCGTCGCGACCCACGACCGGCAGATGCGGACGGATTTCGCTTCGTGGCGGTCGGTAACCCTGAAATCAGCTTCACGAAGTCATGAAAGTTCTGTAGCTTCAGAAGAAGGTCTTCTGCCGAGCACTGGGAGGTGTGCGAGATGACCGAACTGATCTCCGACGAGCTGCCGATCACGCGCCAGCACCCGTTCGACCCACCCGCCGAGGTCACCGAGATCCGCGACAAGGCCCGCATGAGCAGACTGAGGTTCGCCGACGGTCACCTCGGCTGGCTCGCCACCGGGCACCACCAGGTGCGCGAGGTCCTGGCGAGCCCCAAGTTCACCAACGACCCCGCCAGGCACCACCAGTCCGACGCCCGGTTCCAGGGCGAGGTGCCCCCGGAGCGCCGCAAGGTCGAGCCCGGCATGTTCCTCAGCCAGGACCCGCCGGACCACACCCGGCTGCGCAGGATGCTGCAGGGCCAGTTCACGGTCCGCCGGATGAACCAGCTCGCCGAGTGGATCGGCACGATCGTCGACGACCAGCTCGCGCACCTGCGGTCGCTCGGCGGCCGAGCGGACCTGGTCAAAGAGTTCGCGATGCCGGTGCCCTCACTGGTGATCTGCGCGATCCTCGGCGTCGACTACGACGAGCGGCACCGCTTCCAGGAGGACACGGCGAAGATGCTGAGCCTGGACTCCACGTTCGACGAGGCCATGGCGGCCATCCAGCGCGTCCAGGCGTTCATGCGGGAGCTGATCGCCCGCAAGAAGGAGAACCCAGGCGACGACATGATCAGCGACCTCATCGCCACCGGGGAGCCGACGGACGAGGAAGCGTCGAACATGGCGATGCTGCTCCTGCTCGCCGGGCACGAGACCACGGCGAACATGCTGGGCCTCGGCACGTTCACGCTCCTGCAGCACCCCGACCAGCTCAAGGTCCTGAAGGACGAGCCGGAGGTCATCGACAACGCCGTCGAGGAGCTCATGCGGTACCTGTCGATCATCCACTTCGGACCGGTGCGCACCGCCACCGAGGACGTCGAGATCGACGGGCACCTGATCAAGGCCGGTGACACGGTGCTCATGCACGTGCCGGCCGCGAACCGCGACCCGGAGAAGTTCCCCGGCAACCCCGACGAGCTCGACCTGCGCAGGCCCGCGTCGGGCCACGTCGCGTTCGGCCACGGCATCCACCAGTGCCTGGGCCAGCAGCTCGCCCGCATCGAGATGCGGATCGGGTTCTCCCGGCTGTTCCAGGAGTTCCCGGACCTGCGGCTCGACGTCGACCCCGAGGAGGTGCCGCTGCGCACCGACATGGGGATCTACGGGGTCCACTCGTTGCCAGTAGCGTGGTCGGCATGAAGATTTCCGTCGACCAGTCGCGGTGCTGCGGCTCGGGGATGTGCGTCCTGACCGACCCGGACCTCTTCGACCAGAACGAAGAAGACGGCACGGTGGTGCTCCTGGTGGAGCACCCCGGCCCCGGGCACGAGGCCACCGCGAAGGAAGCGGCGAGCCTGTGCCCGGCGGGCGCGATCACCGTCAGTTGATCCCGCAGCCGTCGGTGCCGGGCGGCACCCGTGCCCCGTCGCCCGGCGCTGACGGCTGTCCGGACCCTTGCGCTTCCCGGTGAGCGCCGGGCCGGTGCCTGCCACGTGCGGCCGAGTCAGGACCTCGCCAACCGCGACTCGTCGACCTCCGCCGGAAACCCGGCCGCGGTCAACGCTCACCCGGCACCGACGGCTGTCCGAACCCGCACGCCTCCCGGTGAGCACCAGGCCGACGCCTGCCACGTGCGGCCGAGTCAGGACCTCGCCAGGCGCGACTCGTCGACCTCCGCCTGGAACCCGGCCGCGGTCAGCGTCTCCTCCGCCTGCCGCCAGTGCTCACGGGCCTCCTCCGTGCGCCCGGCGCGGTCCAGGGCGTTGCCGAACACCCGCAGCGACCGGCCGAACTCCGGCGGCGAGCCCATCTCCCGCGCCTGGTCCAGCGCGAGCGAGGCGAGGCGCAGGGCCTCCTGCGGTTCCTCCGCGAGGCCCGACCTCAGGCGCCACACCCAGATGCGGCCCTGCCGGTCGTCGTGCTGCTCGAAGAACTCCCAGGCCTGCCGCAGCTGCTCCTCCGCCAGCGGCACCTGCCCTGACCGGATCAGCGTGTCCGCGAGGAACAGCCGGATGTTCGCCGCCATGTCCGGGTCCCCGAGCTTCTGCGCGGCGGCGAGCGAGGACCGCAGGAACTCCGCCGAGCTGCGCAGGTCGCCGGTGAACTGGTGCAGCCGCCCCAGTTCCAGCGTCGCCATCAGCTCGCTCTGCTCGTCCCCGAGCTGCCCGGCGAGCCGCCGCGCCCGCTCCAGGTAGTCCTGCGCCGCCGCCAGGCCGCCCGCACGCCGTTCGATGGCCCCCAGCGAGCAGAGCACCTCGATCTCGCCGTGCGGGTTGCCGGACGCGACGAACCGGGTCATGGCCTCGCGATGTGCCTCGCGGGCCTGCGCGGAACGGCCGCCCCACTCGTGCATCCAGCCCATGCCGTACCAGCCGTAGGCCTCGCCCCACACGTCCCCGGCCGCGGCGAAACCCTCTTGCGCCGCCTGGAAGTTCTCCGACGCCGCGGCGTAGTCGTGCAGCCGGGCGCGCAGGATCGCGCGCTGCTGGAACAGCACCGGCCTGCGCTCGGGCGGCGCGCACGACAGGCCGAGGTCGTTGAGCTGCTCCCAGTCGTCGAACCGCGCCCGCAGGTCGCAGAACGCCGCCGAGCGGATCGCGAGCTCCGCGGCCAGCGCGCCCAGGCCCAGCGCGGCGGCCTGGGTGATGACGGCGTGCAGGTTCACCCATTCCGCGTCGAACCACTCGGCCGGGTCGCCGAGGTCGAACCGCTCCAGCGCCACGGGTTCCAGCCGGATCGCCTGGTGCGGCAGCTCCACGTCGGCCCGCGTCACGAGGTCGAGCCACTGCTCGAACAACGCCTTGAGCGCCACGGCGGGGTCCTCGGTCGCCGCCTCGCGGCCGAACGCGCGCAGCAGGTCGTGCAACCGGTAGCGCACCTGTCCCACCGCGTCGCGTCCCGCGTAGTCGACCAGGCGCGCGTCGACCAGCGCCTCGACGTGGTCCTCCGCGTCGTCGAGGCCGAGGCCCAGCAGCGGTGAGGCCACCCACGCCGGGAAGTCCGGCGTGTCGAGCAGCGACAGCAACCGGAACGCGGTGCGGTGCGACTCGTCCAGCCCGTCGTAGGACAGCGCGAGGCAGGCGCGCACGTCGAGGTCGCCCAGCGACAGCTCGTCGAAGCGGCGGCGTTCGTCGGACAACCGGCCCGCGAGCTTCGCGAGCTGCCAGTGCGGCCGCGCGACCAGCCGGGCCGCCGCGACCCGCAACGCCAGCGGGAGCTTGCCGCAGTACGTCACGATCTCCTGCGCCGCACCGGGTTCCGCGGCGCACCGGGTCTCCCCGACCGCCGCGCGCAGCAGTGCCAGCGCATCGGCGGACGGCAGCACGTCCAGCGGCACGACGTGCGCCGCCTCCAGGCCCGCGAGCGCCGCGCGTGAGGTCACCAGCGCCGCGCCCGAGGTCGTCCCCGGCAGCAGCGGGCGGACCTGGGCCTCGTTGGTCGCGTTGTCCAGCACGACGAGGATCCGCCGGTCCGACAACAGGTCCCGGTACAGGTCGACCCGGTCCTCCACGGTCGACGGGATCGCGCCCCCCGACACACCCAGCCCGCGCAACAGCCGGTCGAGGGCGGTGGCGGGCTCGACGGGCTTCTGCTCGCCGCCGCGCAGGTTCAGGTAGAGCTGGCCGTCGGGGAAGGCGTCGCGCACGGCGTGCGCGCACTGAACGGCCAGCGAGGTCTTGCCGACACCACCGGGCCCGGTGATCGTCCACGTCCCGCCGGAGCGCAACCCGGCCGTGAGCCGTGCGACCTCCTCGGCGCGACCGGAGAAGTCGCCCACCGCGGGCGGCAGCCAGGAAGGTCCGGATTGGACGGTGACCGGCGCGCACGACCCGGCGAGGACCTCCATGTGCAGCGCGCGCAGCTCCGCGTTCGGGTCGATGCCGAGCTCGTCGGCGAGCACCTCGCCGGCGCGGCGGTACACGTCGAGCGCCTGGGCCTGCTGTCCGGAGCGGTGCAGGGCGAGCATCAGCTGGTACCAGAAGCGTTCTCGCAACGGGTGTTCCGCGACCAGCGACCGCAGCTCGTCGACGATCTGGTCGTGCCGGCCGAGCTGCAGCTCGGCGTCGTTGCGGCGCTCGAGCACCTCCCAGCGCTGCTCGTTGAGGCGCTGCACGTCGGTCTGCTCCATCCGCAGCGACGAGACCTGGTCCAGCGCCGGGCCGCGCCACAACGCCGCGGCCTCACCGAGCAGCCGGGCCTCGGTCTCGAGGTCGGGCGCGCGCCGGGCCTCCGCGCGCAACCGCTGGAACGTCAGCAGGTCGAGCTGGTCGTCCTCGACGTGGATCGAGTAGCCGGTCGGCCACGTGCGCACGAGCTTGCGGTCGGCGAGGTCGTCCAGCGATTGTCTCAACCGCATGATGTACGTCTGCAGAGTCGCGCGCGCTGATCCGGAAGGCTCTTCGCCCCAAAGGTGTTCCATCAGCTCGTAGGACGAGACCGGCGCGTTGGCCTTCATCAACAACGCGGCCAGCAGGACCCGCTGCTTGGCCGAGCGGAGCTCCACCACCTCGCCGGAGTCGATGACCTGCAACGATCCGAGAACCCTGAACCCCCACCGCCGTTGCATGTCACCGATCCTAACCAGCCGGTAACCCTGAGTGTCAGCGAAATGTCAGCGGCGGTCGTGATGCTCACACCCATGAAGAGGTCAGCACTGATCGCCGCGGGTGCGGTGCTTCTCGGTCTGGTCACCGCCACCAACGCGGTCGCCGAGAGCGCTCCCGGCTGCGGGCCCGTCACCCAGATCGGCAGCACCGCCTACATCGGCGACAACGGCCAGCGGTGGGCGTCGGTCAAGCAGTTCAAGGGCTGCGGCAAGAACTGGGCCTACATCTACACCTGGGACTCCACGCACAGCGCGGGCGCCCCGTACACCCCGGAACTGGTCGTCATCGAGAAGTGGGCCAGCACCAGCGCCCGCGAGCCGTACGGCCACGCGGGCCTGCGCAACGGCGGCTACCGGCAGCAGGAGCTGTGGTCCGGCGGCACCGACACGCTGAGCACCTGCACCTCCGCCTACGCCGAGTGGAACTCCGGCGCCATGACCTACCGGGCGCGCACCGACATCCGCTGCTGACGCACCGAGCCGGAGCGGCATCCAGGGCCCCCAGCTCGATGCCGCTCCGTTCATGGTGTCGCCGGGATCCGAAGCCCAAACCTCTCCTCGGATCCCGGCGATGCCGTCCGCCGCCTCAGGCGGCTCCGCGTGACGCCGACATGAACGTCCTCAGGCTCGCCGACAGCTCGTCCGCGGCCTCGTTGCCCCGCAGCCGGTCGGTCTCCTGCTTCAACGGCCGCATGCGGTCCCGCGTGCGGATCGAGCGGATCGGGCCGGACACCTCGATCGCCTGCTCCCCGATCTCGCGCGCCTGTTCGGGCTCGTTCTGCACCAGGTAGTTCACCGCCAGCGCGGCGAGCCGGAACGACTGGCTGCGCGACGCGTCCCCTCCCGCCGAGGAAATGGCTCTGGTGAGCAACGGAATTGCGGTTCGCGCGTACTTCACATCGCACGTGCGCGCGAGCTCGGTGTGCACCATGCCGCCGATCGAGATCAGGTCCGCCAGATCGAAGAACCGCGCCCACGGCGGTGCGTCTTCCGTCTCCGCGCGGTCGAACTCCTCCTGCGCACGGGCGAACTGGCGCAGCGCCTGCTTTTCCGCACCCATCTTCGCGAACGCCCACGCCTCGTTGGCGTGCAAGATCGACACGGCCAGGGTCGAGCCGCTCGACTGCGCGAGGGGCAAACCGTGGCGAAAACACGACAAAGCATCCTCGGGCAGTTCGTAGTGCAGGTGCACGCGACCCATCCGATAGTGGATGTTGGCCTCCAGCGCGCTGTTGCCGGACTCCCGCGCGAGTGCCATCGCCCGCCCGAAGTGCAGGTGCGCCGACTGCAGGAGACCCATGTCGAACGACGCCCATCCGGCCAGGTTGTGCAGGTCGGCGATGGCCACCTGGAGCCGGTGCAGCACCCGTCCGGAAGAACCGGCGTCCAGCAGCGGCGTCGCCCAGTTGAGCAATGCCACGCAGGCGTCCCGGCACGCCCCGCCACCGTATTCGTAGTCCAATGCGCGAAGTGCGCCGGTCAGCGTTTCCACGTGCCGCACGTCGGTTTTGTCCACGCGAGCTGGAAATGCGTCGCCGTTGAACATCGCTGTCCCTCCTGACGTGCGCCGGTCACCCGTTGTACGAATACCCGTTACACACCGCTGATACTCGCCGCGCCGTTGCCACCATCCCGTTGCCCGGGCTGGTCCGGAAGGGTCTTTGGACTCTCCGGAGGGGTACGTGCGCGACCGCCACTACGCCGTGGCGGTCGCGCTTACGATTCTGGACGACCACGGTGATCGGAAAGAGGCCATCGAGGTGTCGGTGAAGTGCGATCGGCTCGATTTCTCGTGACGGCGGCTCACCGGAACGGCCGATCAAGTCACCCTTCCGGGCTCATGCGGCTGGTTCCGGCGTTCGGTGACCCAGGTGGCGATCTGCGCGCGTGAGCTGAACCCGAGCTTCTGCAGGATCCGCTCGACGTGCCCCTCCGCGGTCCGGCGGGCGATCACCAGCCTGGCCGCGATCTCCTTGTTCGACAAGCCACCGGCGATCAGCTCGGCCACCTGCTGCTCGCGCCGGGTCAGCGGGGTGGGAGCCGCCGCCGGCCGCGGCCGCTCGGCGAGCTCCTCGCCGATCGCGAACGAGATCGCGTCCTCCAGCTCCAGGTCCATGCCCTTGCGGAAGACCGCGCGGAACTCCTGCTCGCCCAGCGCGGAGATGGCCGCGGACTCGCACTCGCCGTGCGGGGCGCCGAAGTGGCGCGAGCCGAACATGGGGTAGCCGACCGACTGCCAGATCTCGCTGGTGGCGCCCAGCAGCGTCGCCGCGCGCTCGGCGTTGTCCCGCGAGGCCGCGATCCAGGCGAGCACCTCGATCGCGAGCACGATCCCGAGCAGGTCGTGGAACGTCCGCTTGATCCGCAGGCACTCCCGGCCGAGCCGGTCGGCGCGTTCGAAGTCACCGCTGACCCACGCGCACAGCGCCAGCACGTAGATCGCGTACGCCTGCGCCCAGAGCTCGCCGTGCTCCTCGCCGACCGCCTTGGCCTCGAGGCAGAGCCGTTCCGCCGTGCCGAAGTCGCGCTGGAACGTCGCCGAGATCGCCCGCTCGATGCCGGCGAGCATGGAATGGCTGTTGACGACGCCGTGCCTGCGGTAGAGGGAGATCGCCTCCTCGAACAGCCGGTCGGCCACGTCCAGGTCGTCACCGATCAGGTGCGTGCAGGCCAGGCGGTGCGTCGAGTAGGCGAGCGCCTGCCCGTCCCCCGACTCGACGGCGTAGTCGTGGCATTCCCGCAGCATGCGCACCGCGGCGGGGATGTCGCCCTGCAACGTGGCGACGTACCCGTTGATCCACAGGCCTTTCGCCCGCGGCAGCCCCCGCACCGGTGTGCGCAGCGCGCGGTCGAGCCAGTGACGGCCCTCGCCGAGCATGCCGCAGCCCGCCCAGTAGAACCACAGCGTGCTCGCCAGGCCCAGGCACTGCTCACCGTCGTCGTCGAGGCAGAAGTCCAGTGCCGACCGCAGGTTCGCCTGCTCCAGGCGGGTGAGGTCGAAGATCCGCGGCTGGCACGGCCCGAACCACTCCTGCTCGCGCCGCCGCGCCCACTCGATGAAGTGGTCGCGGTGCCGTTCCCGCACCACCCGCTCATGGCCGGCGGCGCGCAGCTTCTCCAGACCGTACTGCCGCAGGGGCTCCAGCAGCCGGAAGCGGGTGCCGGACGGGTGCCGCTCGGACACCACGACCGACTTGTCCACCAGGCCGCTGAGCGCGTGCATGACCTCGTCGGGCGCGACGCTCCCACCCGCGCAGACCTGCTCCGCCGCCGGCAGGTCGAACGTGCCGGAGAAGACCGCCGCCCGCGCCCACAGGACCTGCTCGGACCGCGTGCACAGGTGGAAGCTCCAGTCCACCGCGGCCTGCAGCGTCTGGTGCCGCGGGTCGCCGCCGCGCTTGCCGTCGCCCAGGACGCGGAACGTGTCGTCCAATCGGGACAGCAGGTGTTCGAGCGTCAGCACGCGCAACCTCACCGCGGCCAGCTCGATGGCCAGCGGGATTCCATCGAGCAGTGCGCAGATCCGGCTGACCTCGTCGAGGTTGCCCTCGTCGAGGACGAAGCCCGGCTCGACGGCGGCGGCCCGGTCGGCGAACAGCGCGAGGGCGGGATCGCGCGGCAGCGGCGCAACCTGCCACAGGTGCTCGCCGTCGACGCCGAGGCGTTCCCTGCTGGTCACCAGCACGCGCAGGCCGGGAGCCCCGCGCAGCAACGCGTCCACCAGCTCGGCGGTGGCGTCGACGACGTGCTCACCGTTGTCGAGGACGATCAGCAACTGCCGGTCGCGGAGCTGTTCCACCAGGACGGTGCGGTGCCGGCGGACCGTGTCGTCGTGGATGCCGAGCTGCTCCAGGACCGTGTGCACGACCAGCTCGGGGTCGGTGACACCACCCAGTTCGACGAACCACACCCCGTCGCGGAACGCCCGCTGCATCTCGGTGGCCGCCCGCAGCGCGAGCCGCGTCTTGCCGACGCCACCGACACCCGTCAGGGTGACGAGCCTGGACTCGGACAGCAGCCTCCTCACCTCGGCGACGTCGTTCCTGCGGCCGACGAAAGTAGTTGTGTCAGCAGGTAAATTGCCTGCGCGACCTGGGGAACGCGAACCGCCCACAGCGGAACCCTAGGTCGGCCGGATCTCCCGCTGCAATGCGGTCCCCCGGAGGCACCAACGGCGAAACGGGTAGTTACCCCCTAGGACACCCACCGCGGCGTTGCCAGCCTTGGAGGTTGCGCAAACGCTTGTGGGAGGGACACGGATCATGACCGGCGACGGCCTCGAGGTCGACATCCGCGAGCAGAACGGTGTGCTCGTGGTCCGGTTCAGCGGGCGGCTCGACTGGTCGACGTACATGCGGGTGCAGGACGTGTTGCTCGACTGCGCCACCAAGGAGCTCGTCGGCGTCGTGGTGGAGCTCGACGACCTCGTCGCGGAGTCACCCGCGCTGCTCGTGGTGTTCGACGTGGTGTGGCTGTCCGCGGCGCGCTGGCCCGGCATCTCCCTGAGCCTCGTCGTGGGTGACCACCGGCTGCGCTCGACGCTCGAGTCCCGCGGCCTCCCCCGGCACATCCCGTTGCACGCGACGACCTCGACCGCGGTGGCCGCCGTGACGCGGCTGCGGCACGAGGACCGGGTGGACGCGACGCTGCCGACGTGCCGCTGCCTGCCGCACGTGGCCGAGCGGATCACCGAACGCGCCTGCGAGCGGTGGGGCGTCCAGTCGATGCTCGACGTGGCACCGCAGGTGGCCGTCGAGCTGGTCTCGCACATCGAGGACGACGGCCCGCTCACGTTGCTGCTGCGCATGCGTGGCGACAAGCTGTCCGTTGCCGTGCGCACGACCGCACGCCTCGACCTCAAGCAGTGGCACAACATGAGGCACGACGTCGCGTCCATCGCCGTCTGCAACTTCAGCATGGGTGAGACGCCGGCCGGTGGCGGCCGGCACATCATCTGGGCGGTGCTCGACGTGCCGGAGGACAGCCAGCGGCCCCCGGGCTCTCTCCGGGAGGCCGCCGTCTTCACCCACCGGGCTTAGCGCTTCCGGGTCGTTCTACCGGGCGCTGCTCGCCGCGATGCTGGTGCGGCACGCCCTGACGACCTGCCGGTTGGCCGCGGTGTCCGGCGTTCCCGTTCCGCACCGGGGGCAGAACAGCCGGGCTGTCGTCCCGTCGACGACCACGTCGAGGGGGCGGCGGCACGGACGGCACCAGCGGTGCCCGGTGACGGGGATGACGTGGTCCGGTGAGCCGACGCACTGGTGCAACCAGCGGCGATGCAGCCCGCACGTGACTCGGGCGTGGGGGTCGAGACCGAGTTCCTCGGCCAGGTCCTCGCCGTCGAGGACCGCCGCCAGGAACGTGCCTCCTGGCTCGGAGGAGGTCACCAGCCGCAGGTGCGCGCGTCGCCTCATGACGCCGATTCTGCTCTCCCGGAGGCGGACCAGCATACCCGCATTAATACCTGTTCAACCGGCGAATTCCGGCGAATTCCATTCGCGGTGGAAGCCTCTTCTCACTTCCCGCTCGGCATTCTAGGCTCGTGTTCCGACCGGCGCAGAGGTGTACTACATGGCGAATCCTGCGTATTTTCCTCCCCCGCACTCCACCCGCATCGGGATGAGCGATGTGGAACAGCTGGAGTCGCAGACGCGTTCCCTGCGTTCGGTGGACTACCGGCACGGCGGAGGGGCGTGCCGCGACGCCGTCGTCGTGCGGATCTACTGGGCGCAGCAGCTCCTGGCGGCCGAGGCCTCGGACAACGTGCGTGCGCGCCTGATGTCCGCCGTCGCCGATCTGCACAACCTGGCCGGGTGGACGTCGTTCGACAGCGGGCAGGCCGGAGCGGCGTACCACCACTTCGATCGCGCGCTCGACTTCGCGCGCGGCGACGAGGACCTGACGGCCAACATCATCTACCGGCGTGGCCGGGTGCACCTGCACCAAGGCGCGCCGGGTGACGCGCTGGCGTATTTCCAGAGAGGCGCTTTCGCACCGTTGGCGTCGAGCATCATGTTCACGAATGAAGCGTGGGCGTACGCGCGCCAAAATCGTTCCGAGGAAGCGTTGCGCGCATTGGGCAAGGCACAGGACTCGTTCGCCCGCGCGGACGTCTCCCCCGTGCCGGACTGGGCGCGGTTCCACGACGAGACCGACCTGACGGCGATGATCGGCGTCATCCACACCGAGCTCGGCGACACCCGGCAGGCGATCCCGGCGCTGTCGTCCGCGCTCGCCGGCTTCGGCCCCGCGATGGCCAGGAGCTGGACGTTCTGCCTGATCGCGCTGGCCTCGTGCCACTTCCTGGACGGCGACCTCGACCAGGGCCGCACCGTCGGCATGCGGGCCGTCGGCGTGGCGGAGGAGCTGCGGTCCGAACGGGTGTGGGACCGGATGCGACCGCTCGAACAGGCCGCGGCGGCGCACGGCGTCGCGCTGCGGTGATCTTGCTGGGGTGATCTTCTTGGGGTGATCTTCGCAGAACCCGAACATCCGGCGGACCCGGCTCTGACGGGTTCTCGCCGGAAGGAGACGTGGCCTTCACCATGGCCCTGCCACCGCCCGCTAACACGATCGGGTGATGTTGCGATCTGTCCACCATGGGGGACACGACCGCATGGCTGATGTTGGCGGCAGGCGACGACCGTGCGCGCGCGAGCAACGACGGCTACGACGACGACCCGTCGTCGCACTACAGCTGGGACAGCACGGTCCCGAACCACGCCAAGCCGGCCGAAGGCCACGTCATAGTCCTGTGGGACAAGAAGCATCTGCTCGGCGCGTCGGTGATCGAGAAGATCGACCGCGGCCGCGCGCCGAAGGACATCCACAGCTGTCCTCGGTGCGACAAGGCGCGGATCGAGTTCCGCACCACGCTCCTACCGCGCATCAAGTGCTACAACTGCGGCCACGAGTTCGACGAGCCCAAGACGCGCACCGCCGATGTCGACACCTACCGCACCCGGCACGACGCGGGCTGGATCGACCTGGCGGGCCGGTTGGACGGCGCCCGACTCCGGGAGCTGTGCGTGAGCCCGAAATCGCAGCTGAGCCTGCGCCCGCTCGACTACGACCGCTTCCGCGCCGCGATCGGTGAGGCGCCGACGCCCACCTCGCTGGCACCGCTGGAGGCAGCGGCGAAGTACGTGCGAAGCGGCCACCGCGAGGCCTTCGTGCGGGTGCGACGCGGGCAGGGCCCGTTCCGCAGCGCGCTCCTGGCGAGGTACGGCGACGAATGCGCGTTCACCGGCCGCATGCCCGTCGACGCGTTGGAGGCGGCGCACCTCTACAGCTACGCCGCCACCGGCACTCACCACGACGAGGGCGGCCTGCTGATGCGCCGCGACGTCCACAGGCTCTTCGACCTGGGCTTCCTCGCGGTGCGCCCCGACACGTTCCACATCGACGTGCACCCGGTCCTCTCACCCTACGAGGACTACGCGAGCCTGCACGGCAAGCCCTTGCGGCCCAGACTGACCACAGCGCAACGCGAGTGGCTGCGCAAGCACTGGAAGCAGATGCGGTCTACTTCGCCTGGGGGAGCTTGACCTTCTTCTTCGCCCCCGGCGCAGACGGCGGCGGCACCACGGGCCCGATGTCCCCGTCCGGAGCCTCGTCCAGATCCACGATCACCGGCGCGTGATCGCTGGGACCGGTGCCCTTGCGCGCATGCCGGTCGATCCACGCCGCCTTGGCCCGCGGCGCCACGGAGTCCGACGCGAGGATCAGGTCGATCCGCATCCCCAGGTCGCGGTGGAACATCCCGGCCCGGTAGTCCCAGTAGCTGAAAATCCGTTCGTTGGGCCACCGGTCGCGCACGACGTCGTGGAACCCCAACGCCTCGATGGCTCGCAACGCGGCGCGCTCCGGTTCGGTGACGTGCGTGTGCCCGGCGAAAGCGTCGGGGTCGAAGACGTCGGCGTCGGCAGGAGCGATGTTGATGTCACCGCACACCACGGCGTCCTTGGGCCCGGCCTCCAGCACGTCACGCAACGCGGCGAGCCATTCGAGCTTGTACTTGTAGTGGTCGGACTCGGGCTCACGGCCGTTTGGCACGTACAGCGAGTGGACGCGCACTCCGCCGCACGTGGCGGCCACGGCGCGTGCCTCGACGTGCGGGAAACCCGGTGCGCCGGCCACTCCGACCGCGACGTCCTCCAGCCCCACGCGGGACAGCAGCGCCACGCCGTTCCACTGCGGCTCGCCGAACAGCGCGACCTCGTAGCCGCGTTCCTTCAGCGCGTCGCCGAGCAGCGCGGTGAAGGCGTCGTCGGCCAGCTTGGTCTCCTGCAGGCACACGACGTCCGGCTGCCGCTGGTCCAGCCACGGCAGGAAGCGGGGCACGCGTTGCTTGACGGAGTTCACGTTCCAGGTCGCCACTCGCACCTGCTCCACGGTAGTCACCGCGGCTCGAGCCCGCATCGAACGGGCTCGGCCAGGCCGCGGGCCGCGACCCAGGCGACCAGCGGCAACACCACCAGCGACAGCAGCGCCCATTGCAGCGTGGCCGCCGACGCGAGCGCGCCGACAGCGGGAGCGGCCAGACCGCCGACGCTGACCGCGAGGCCGAGAGTCACCCCGCCGGCGGTGCCCAGCCGGTTCGGCAGGTAGTCCTGGCCGAGCGTCGTGTGCAGGGAGAAGGGGACGTACAAGGTCACCGCCGTGAGAGCGACGAACACGTACACCGCCGGCCCCGGTGCCAGCGCGACACCGGCCACCGCGGGCACCCCGAGCGCGTACGACACGCGAACCACGCGGATGCGACCCCAGCGTTCGGCGAGCACACCGCCGAGCAACGTGCCCGCGGCGCCGACGCCGAACAGCACGACCAGCGCGACCGATCCCGCGATGAGGCCGCCGACGCGCTGCGCCACCCAGATGGCGAGGAACGTGCCGAGGCCGAACGTCACCATCGAGCGCGCGATCACCACGACGGTCAGGCGGCCGAACTGGCGCCAGTCGTCACGGCCGGCACGGATCTCGGGCTGGCCGCCGTTCCCGCGCGCACCGCGCTGTGCCACCCAGGTCAGCACGCCACCCACCAGTGCGGGAACGGCCAGCACCGGGCTCGCCGCGAGCCCGCCGAACGCCAGCACCGGCGTGACGAACACCGGCCCCAGCGCGAATCCCACGTTGCCGCCCAGCGCGAACCAGCCCATGCCGACGTGTCCGCCGCGGGAGACCCGGCGGGCGAGCCGCGCCGCCTCCGGGTGGTACGCGGCGACCCCGAGACCCGACAACGCGACCGCGAGCCACGTGAAGAGGTACGAGGAGCTCAGCCCGCACAACCCGATGCCGGCACCGGCGACGATCATGCCGACGGGCACCAGCCACGGCATCGGACGTCGGTCGGTCAGCACGCCGAACAGCGGCTGCACGACCGAGGACAGCAGGGTCGCGGCGACCGTGATGCCGGCCGCCGCGAGGTAGCTGTAGGAGCGTTCGGCGACCAGGAACGGCACCACGGCGGGGACGGCTCCCTGGTAGAGGTCGTCCACCGCGTGCCCGGCGACCAGGACCGTCATCCGCCATCGCGAGTTGTTCACGCACTGATCGTCACGCCGGTCGCATGTTCCCGATTCCGATATTCTGCCGACATATGTCGAATTCGCGCCATCTGCCGACGGCGCCGACCACGAGCCGCGACCTGGCGGCCGCCAGTGGTGTGGCCGCGCACTGGCACGACGAGCACCAGATCGTCTACGCCAGCCGTGGTGTCGTGGCCGTGCACACCGACAGCACGAGGTGGATCGCCCCCGCCCACCGCGCGCTGTGGATTCCCGCAGGCACTGTGCACGCACACCGCGCATACGGCGTGACACGGCTGCACTTCCTCGGTCTGGCCCAGAATCCGTTGAGACTCGACGAGCCGACGGCTCTCGTCGTCTCCCCGCTGCTACGCGAACTGCTGATCGCCTACACCGAGCTGGAAGACGCGGAAACCCCTGCGGGGAAACGGTTGCGCGCGGTGCTGCTCGACCAGCTCGCGACCTCTTCCGAACAACCGGTGCGCGTGCCGACCGCCCGTGACCCCAGGCTCGCGGCCGTCTGCGCGTTGCTCGAGACCGACCCCTCGGATTCACGCGGTCTCGAAGCACTCGGCCGTGCCGCGGGCACGAGCGGCCGCACCCTCACCCGGTTGTTCCGCGAGGACATGGGAATGACGTTCCCCCAATGGCGCACCCAGCTACGGCTCTACCACGCACTGCGCCTGCTCGCCGAAGGCCACCCGGTCACCGCCGTCGCCCTGCGGTGCGGATTCGCCACCGCGAGCGCGTTCATCGACGTCTTCCGGCGCTCTCTCGGCGACACCCCCGGCTCATACCTCTAAAGCGCGGAGAACACCTCCTCCGCCCGGTCCCGCTCGACGAACATCTGCCACGCGGTCTCGGCGATCTCGTCGGGGTCGAGGGTGTGCCCGGTGAGGTCCCCGAACTGCTCCGGCCTGCTCGCCACCATCTTGTGGATGTCGCCGCGCTCGACGACGCCCCCGATCGTGAGCGTGCCGGCGTACACGCCCTTGTCCGCGAGCGCCGCGTTGAGCGTCACGGCGTAGTTGCGCAAGGCGGCACTCGACAGGGCAAGCGCACCCAGCACCGGCATCGGCCGCACCGCGCTGAGACCACCGGCGAACAGCAGGCCGCCGCCCCCGCGTTCGACCATGCCCGGCACCAGGCGCCGCGTGACGTCGATCGCCGGGTAGAGCCAGTTCATCGCGGCGCGCGCCTCGTCCGAGGTGGTCGTCGTGATCTCACCGGGCATGTCGTCCAGGTCGGTGCCGCCCGGCCCGTAGTACACGGCGTCCACCGGCCCAAGGCAGTCCACAATGGACGACAACTGCGCGCTGTCCCGCACGTCGGCGGCGAACGCCCGCGCATTCACCCCCGCGCCGGCAAGAGCTTCCAGGTACTCGGCGTGCCGCTCACTGCGTCGCGACACCACCACGACGTCGTAGCCCTCACGCCCGAAGCGATGCGCGACGGACATGCCCAACCCGGGACCAACGCCGAGCACGAGTGCGGTGGGAGACATGGGTTTCTTCCTTCCGGCCGCTAATTCGAGGCAACCCTCGACTTGCACCGCCGACGCTACCACAGAATTCGAGGGCACCCTCGACTTAGCTGGTGCGTAGGATCCGCACATGGTCATCGCGTCGAGGCCCCTGCGTGCGGACGCGGCACGCAACCGCGAGAAGCTGCTGGCGGCAGCCGCGGCGCTGTTCGGCGAACGCGGCCTCGACGTGCCCATGGAACACATCGCCCGACGCGCCGAAGTCAGCATCGGCACGCTCTACAAGCACTTCCCGACCCGCGAGGACCTGGTCGCGGCGATCTTCCCCGAGCGCCTGGCGGCCCTGGACGTCATCGGCGAGAAGGCCTTGGCCGACCCGGACCCGTGGCGCGCGTTCGTCGGCTACCTCGAAGACCTCTACGCCCTGCAGGCCGCGGACCGCGGCCTCAACGACGTCCTGGCCCGCGACCTCCCGAACGCCCCCGAGGTCGTGTCGGCCTGCCACCGCGGCGCCGGCCACGTCGAGACCCTGATCATGCGCGCCATCGCGGCCGGCACGCTCCGCCCCGACTACTCCGTCACGGACATGGCCACGCTGACCAGGGCGATGGCGCAGGTGATCCGCGACTCGCCCGACGAGTGGCGGCGCTTCCTGTCGATCTACGTCGAAGGCCTGCGCAGCTGAGCCTGGTGGGGCAGGTGGGGCTCGAACCCACGACCTGACGGATTATGAGTGTCCAAGGTCACACCTTACGGCCTGCTACCTGCGACAATAGGGGGCTCACCATCGAGCGAATGCCGCATCGTCGGCGTTCGCGAGCCACGTTCCATGGACGCCTCCATGGACAGATCCAACTGTCCACAATGGACCAGTCGAACACCGCGCGGACACGTGCAAAGATATGCAAGTGCATGACGACCAAGCAAATAAAGACGCAACAGTTCCAGAAAGCGTCATCCCGCCAGCATCGCTAGGGAATGAAAAGCCAACGCGCAATATCAGACCCAAAAAAACCAGTCGAAAGAAGTGGCGCCATCGAACTTCGATCCACCAATTGAAGAGCGGCGACCCTTACGCCACACCAGCACGAAGGACTGAAATTGACGCGGAGATGAATAATCGGTTCATGCCTCCGCCGGACGAGTCTCTACATCTAGCCAGCTTCACCCTAATCGAAGCGTATACACCAACAACAGTGTACCGACTGAGTGAATCGCTAAATAAACTTCAGAATCGCTTGGGAGGGGCACCGACTCCGGCCATTGAGCACTTGGAGCGAAGCCGCAATCTCGGCTTAGCTGGCGGCTGGGTAAACATCGACCTAATCAGACGCCCTGGAAAATGGGTGCACCCATCTGGGTACATAGATCCAACACTGCCAGAAGGCATCAGCGCAGCCACAACAACAATTGTTACAGCCACACCATCACTAACAATCCTGGTTTGCACATTCATACTGGAGGAAGAAGAGGGAAACCTAACTAAACCACTCCTAGAAACTCACCAGACAGAATACGGAAAAGTCAATGTATTCGTCGAAGGTGCGCTCGGATCGCTGCGCTCGAAGATTCCTTGGGCGCGACCAAGAAGATTCAGCACCACCCGGAACACAAAAATGGTCTGGCAGCTAAAAAAGGAGGAAACTGACGCCATCTTTGAACGATATGAAGCACCCTGCTCGGAATGGTTTGAATCTAGGTTTCCGGGAAGATTCAGTGAGGAACTCCTGGAAAGTCGACCAAAGGCCCGTCTAATCGTTACCCGCAAGGAAAAACCCATTTCCACTGGCGGCCTAACATGGACAACTGCAGCAGGAATCAATTCACACTGGGACCTATGGGCGAGCACTTCGCCGGAAGGATGGACAGCGAACGTCGACCGATTCCGCAATCAAAATAGCGTCCTTACATTCTCCGGAGTCCGCGCCGTCCTTGGAGAGCTGACGTCAGGACCGGACGACGAACGAGAATCCAAATGGACGATATCTCAGGGCTTCCATGAGGAGTTCGCACAGCTAATTTCCATCTGGGGTGTGTCGCAACTACTTGATGTATACATGAGACACCTGTCACACCTCCGCGATACTGTTGCAGCCAGAAAACAAAGATTTCGCCCTGTTGCCCAAGCTCGCAAACTAGATAACTACATCATGCGAGATGGCATCGACCTATCGATGATTGCCGAAGAAGTCAAAACACACTCAGACGCGCTCTCGGTTCATAGATACACGAGTACGAGGTTCATTAGAGCGGATGACTCACGGGGACCAAATCATCCACCAAGCCCTGGGGCGGCATCTCAGGACCTATCTAGTAGTATTCTCAGCGCGATTTCAGATCGCGCAGATCAACTCGTAACTAGCTCGCGTGCCGCAACAACTGGAATTACGGCCTCCGCCGAGCTTCGCCAATCTATTTCAAACGCCAGGCTTCAGCGGTCGACGTTGACGATAACACTAGTAGCGCTTGCGGTAGCAGTGGCAAGTTTGTATGTCGCGTGGGTAACCCTGAAGCAAGCTGAGTCCGACAAGAAGAAATCTGATCCAGTAATAACTGTGACGATTCAAACTACACCTTCAGCATCCCCTACCTCCGCGACCCCATAGCCCAAAGGGCCTACCAGACTATCTGACAAAATCCGCATTAAACCCCACGTTGTACTACTAATTCAAGAGTATCATTATCTAATTGGTAATCATACAACCTGCAGACCAAGAATTGATCCAGGAAGGCAAACTCACAACACATCAAGACGCGCTCAACTTGAAAATATTGCCCTAACTCATCTTTCGAAGTACGCTACCGGCGTGACGGAGTATCCAGAAAAGCTTAGATGGAAGGTTCATGGCGAACGGAACGTTTACGACAACCGCTGGGTGAAGGTGAATCTTGTCGACGTCGAGCCGCCAGACGGAAGTCGATTTGAGCACCACGTCGTAAAGCTCGACCACGTCGCCGTTGCCCTCTTGGTGAACGAGCGCGAGGAAGTTCTAACTCTCTGGCGATACAGGTTCGCTGTCGACCAGTGGGGATACGAGTTGATCGGCGGTCTTGTAGAAGCTGGCGAGGAACCAGCAACTACAGCCGCACGCGAGGCAGTGGAGGAAACCGGATGGCGCCCGATTGGCGCGCCCGAGCACATCGGAACATTCCAACCATTGCCGGGCATCATCGATTCGCCCGTAGATGCTTACCTCTGGCGTACAGCGGAGAAGGTCGGCGAGCCGACCGATGAAGAAGAAGCCGCACGGATCGAATGGATCCCAGTTGACCGCGTCTTGGACCTCGTCCGGCGGGGCGAAATCCTTGGCTCCGGCGCGATCATCCCTCTCCTCTATTATCTAGCCTCGCGCAACACTGGGACCTCTGGGTCCCGGTAGCTCCAGATTCGCGAGACGCTGCCGCTGACGGTCAGACCCGATGCGCTTGGCGAGCTGACGCGCAGTTTGCGCGTGCCGCATCGCTCCCCTGCTGTCGCCAGCGGCGGCGTACGCGAACGCCAGGTCCACATAGGTGTTCGTCAGACCACGGATCGCCGACCACTCCGGGTTGGCAAGATCCCGCATGGAAGCCTCAAGCTGGACGATCGCGTCAGGGTCTCCCAGCCGAAGTAGCGCGTTGCCACGCCAACGTGTGAGCTGGCCTTCGTTCAGCAGCAGGAACGGCATCGCCGGATCGACCGAGTTCGTTGGCAGCAAAGAACTTGCCGTATCGAAGGCACGGAACGACTCGTCCCGGCGGCCGGCTGCGGCCAAGCCTTCACCGTGCGCAGCAGCGAGCCAGCTCTGCAGCAGCGACGGCGCACGGTTCTCCGCGACGTACCGCGCGTACTCCAGCAACTCGACCGCCGCGTCGGCTTCACCGATGTCGAGCAGGATCACGGCCTGCTGCGCCGCCGCGTGCGCCAGCAAGTACGGCGAATCCGCTTCTCGCGCAGAGACTTTCGCGTCTTCGTGGTACTGCCATGCCTGGAGTTGTGATCCCCGGTCCAGCGCTGTCCACCCTGCCAGCGTCCGAGCGTCGGTGAGGATCGCGGCCAGACGTTCACGTAGCCGGGAGTTCACGCTGAAGACCCGCACGGATTCGATCTGGCGCACAAGGCTGTTGAGCTGATCAAGCACCACGACCGCGCCGAACTGGCGGTCGGAGCGGCGAAGGTCGTTGACCTGACGCTGGAACAGGTCGAGCGTCGCGGTGTCGATGGTCCGCGCGACGACCAGGCGGTCGCGAAGCTCTTCGGCGGACTGGTTGAGGACTTCCGGTGGGAAGCCAAGCTCTTCGTTCGAGCGGCCGTAGACCTCTCGGAACAGCCGCCGGTAGCCAGGTTCGGTCACCTCTACGTGGCCGTTCTCCCAGCGCGAGATCATGATGTTCAGCGCTGACTGCGACGCCACGCCAACACCGATCTGCGGACCCCGTGTCAGGAAGTATCTGACGACGTGTTCCTGGGTGTGGCCCAGCTCTTCACGGACCGCCTGCAAGCGCGTACGCGGCGGTTCTCCCCTTCTTCTTCTCGTCACGTTCCCCCGCTCCCCAACGGTCGTGACCTGCGAACTTAACTCCTCCTAACACGCGGCTTGCTAACCGCGAGCAATTATTTACACCCCCTTCTCAGCGGTCTGCTGTTCCCATGACAGCAACACCGCAACTGATTCAGGAATTCCGTCTAGTCCTTTCGTCGACTCCCATCGTCGAGGCGACTTGTCAGTGTTCCGACCTGAGCCCGAAGACCTCGAAGCTCACGAATGATGGTTTGCAGCAACGGGACCAGCGGGTCCTCTGCGGCTGTGACCGCGGAGTCCGCCTCCGGCGGGGTTTTCCCTTGCAGCACAGCGGTCAGGTGCTGCGGGTGCCAGTCGAGCGCGATCGACAGCGCTTCGAGGGTGCGCGGGTTTCGCCGGCGCTCAATGCGGCCTTGCTGCATCTCGCGAACGATCGCGTGCGATACGCCGGACCTCTCGGCGATTTCCTTTTGCTTCAAAGCCAGCTCCGCCGCGCGGGCATTGATTGCCTCCGCGACCGCCGACCAGTCCTCCGCCACGTGCGCCTCCGTGCTCCGCCTCAGCGCCGACATTAGCGCGGCCTGCGAGTGGGAAACGGAGTTTGCGCAGACATCAGCGGAGAATAGGTAGTTATTGCCGCCAATGTCAGCGCCTTCATCGAAGAAATCAGTCTTCTGAAGGGCTTACCGCAATGACATCGAACAGTGCGGCGGGCGAGCGCTCGCCGATCTTCTACACGGTGACAGAGGCCGCGCAGATCTTGCGCGTCGACGCGGCCACCATCTACCGGGCGATCAGGGAGGATGCGTTTCCCGCCGTGCGGGTGCGTACCAGGTACGTCGTGCCCGCGCGGGCGGTTGAGGAACTGGCGCGACAGGCAGCGGAATCCAGCGGCGTTGTCGACGTCGCGCAGATGGCCGCCGACCGCCGCAACGCCCGTGACTTCGAGCGGGCTACCGGGGGTGCGTGGTGAACCCGGAGGACTACTACGAGGTGGTGGCGGCCGAGTTGGACCGCTACGCGAAGGTGCCGGACGAGGTGCTGCTGGAGATCGTGACGCGGGACGGCGTGTGCATGTGGTTGTGGGCCGACGGCGACGGCCCCGAGTGGGAGCAGGAGGAGATCAGCGACCGCGAGGCTGCTGCGCGGTTGTGTGCGGACTGCCCGGTCCGGGGCGTGTGCTTGGAGTTGGAGTTGCGCACGGCCGGTGAGGACACGGTGGGTGTATGGGGTGGTTTGTCGCAGGAGGACCGCCGTGAGGTGTTCCGGGTGTGGCGTGCTCGTCGTGAGGGTGGTGGGTCGTCATGACGATCAACCTGACGCCGACACAGATCCTCGCGGTTGTGGGTGTGGTCGTGGTGCTGTTCTGGGTCTGGCGGGCGGGTGCCCGGCGGGCGAAGGCAGCGGCGGGCGCGGCGCGTGCCGGTGCTCGGTTGTTGTCGCTGACCGGGCGGGTGCTGGTGATGGCCGGGGCGATCGTGGGTGTGCAGTGGGTGGTGATCACGCACCGGGGCGACGTGACGTTGTTGCTCGTGGTGCTGGGTGTGCCCGCGTTGTTCGCGGCGTACACGCTGACGAAGGCGCTCACGATTACCACGCATGATGGCCCACGTCGGGGTGAGCGGCGATGAGGACGCCGATCAGGGTTCGGGAAGGGGTGGTCGCCTTCGGGCGGCCACCCGCCGCCCCGGCTGCCGAGAGGCTGGCTGCCGATGCGGCGTTCGAGGCGGCGGAGCTGCGGGCGTATGCGACGCATCCGGATGTGATCGCGTTGCGGGTCGAGCGGGTGCGCGCTCAGGTGGACCGGTTGTGCTGGTCGGGGATCGTGCTCGGTCTCGGGTTCACGATGACCAACGTGCAGTCGTTCGCGGCGGCGGGCACGCCGGCGTGGTCGCTGCCGTGGCTGGCGGCATGGCTGCTCGATCCCACCGTCTCGCTGGTGCTGCTGGCGATCCTGCGCGCCGAGCAGGTGACTGCGCGGTACCGGGTGCGGACGGGTGCGTGGACGCGGCGGGCGAAGTGGTTCACGCTCGCGGCCACCTATGTCATGAACACCTGGCACTCGTGGGCGGCCGGATCGGTGTCCGGTGTCGTGCTGCACTCCGTGCCGCCACTCGTGGTGTTCGTCGCTGCGGAGGCGGTCACGGACCTGCGGGACAAGCTCACGGAGGCGGTTGCGGCGGCGTTCTCCGAAGCGTCCGTACGTGCCACACAGGTCACCGCGGATTCATCCGCAGAGGCTGGTCATGAACCTGCGAAACCCAGGTCTCACAACAGGAAGCGTCCACAGGCGCGGGTGTCGTTCGCGGGCTATCTCGGCTTGGCACGGGAAGCGTGGTCGCCTGGTGTCGTGGTGAGTCCGGCATGGGTCCGTGCCGTCACCGGATGCTCGCGCGGGCTGTCGTCACGGTTGGCAGCAACGCTGGCGACTGAGGTGGACGGCGGTGAGAGCAATGGCTGAGCAGAGTCATGAACTCGCCGACGTTGGCCGTGAGCTTCCAGTACGACAGGTGTTCGAGGGTGAGTTCGTGAACGACACCGGCGCACCACAGTTGTCATGGTGGCTGCGGTTCGTGAACGTGTGGCGGCGTTCACCGCGTGTGCCGTTGTGGGCGAAGGACCGCGTTCACGCGGTGCAGGCCATGAAGGATCTGACCGTGGCCGTGGTGCGGGCACCGTTCCGGTTCCTTGGAGCGGTCGTGCGCGGGCTGGTGGTCGCAGTGCGGTGGTGGCGGTCGTGGGTGACGGTGCGGGACTACCGCCAGGCTGCGGAGCAGTCCGAGAAGCTTGCGGACAAGTTCGGCGACATCCGCGCGCTCACCCTGTTCCGGTGGAAGGTCACCGGAACCGTCGCCGCCGTGTTTCCGGCAGCAGGCCTGGTGCTGTGGTTGCTCTACGGAACGCTTGCGCTGTGGCTCGCCGGCATGGTCGTAGCGGTGATGCTTGCGGTGCTGGGTCGCCGCAAGGACGGCAGTCCTGGCAGGCGGCCGGTGCTGTCCGGCCCGCGCACGTTGACGTGGACCATGGACTCACAGGCGCTCGTGGACGCCTTCCGGGACGCGAAGCTGATCGGGAAGGACGAGACGCTGCGCCTGGTCCACCGTGCCACCCGAGAGGGTGCCGGGTGGGCGGTCACGGTCGACCTGCCCGCCACCCGCAAGGCAGTGGATGTGGTGAAGAACCGGGACGCGCTGGCGTCCGCGCTCGCTGTGGACGAGGTTCAGCTCAGCGTGGAGCGGGTCCGGGGCAGCGGCGGCCACGCTGGACGCGTGGCGCTGTGGGTCGCGGACGAGGACCCCTACAGCGCTCCATCGGTCCGGACGCCGTTGCTGGCGGTGGCGCGGTGGGATGCGTGGCGGCCGGTGCCGTTCGGCACCGACGCGCGCGGGCGCCGGATCGACCTGCCGTTGGTGTGGACGTCGGTGCTGATCGGTGCGATACCGAGGCAGGGCAAGACGATGGCCGAACGGCTGGCGGCCGCGGGCTTGATCTTGGACCCGCATGTGCGGCTCTACGTCGCCGACTTCAAGAACGGCAAGGACTGGAAGGCAGCCGAGCAGGTGGCGCACCGGTTCATGGCAGGGGACGACTCCGAGCACGTGCTGAGGTTCGTGGACTGGCTCGTGGAGCTCGTGGCCGACGTGCAGGCGCGGTATCGGCGGATGCAGGAGCTCGACGACGTCACGTGTCCGGAGTCGAAGGTCACGCCGGCGATGTCCCGTGACATCGCGTTGGGGATGCCGATCACCGCCCTGGTCGTGGACGAGGTCCAGATTCCGCTGGAGGACCGCACGCCAGTGGAGGTGCAGGGCAAGAAGCTCACGGCCGGGGAGTACTGCGGCGAGCTGCTGATGTGGCTCGCCAAGAAGGCACCGGCGGCCGGGGTCATCCTCATGCTGGCGACGCAACGGCCGGACGGCAAGACCATCCCGTCCGGACTGCGGGCGGTACTCGGATCACGCTTCGCGCTGCGAGTCATGGACTGGCGCGACAGCAACATCATCCTGGGCGAACAGATGAACACCCGAGGCTACGACTCCAGTCGTCTGCTGCCTTCTCACAAGGGTGTCGGCATCCTGCGCCCGGACGGTGAGACCCAGGCCGGAGCCGACGTGCTGGCGCTGACGGTGCGCACGTTCTACATGCCCAACGAGGACTGGCGCGAGATCTGCGCGCAAGGCCGAGCACTACGAGAACAGGAGGGCACTCTCAGCGGCCATGCAGCAGGGCAGACGACGCTGCCGACGGTTGACCGCATGGCCGTCGCGAAAGCGATCAGCGGCGGCACCTTCACCGATGCGGAACGGGTCGCGGAGGTCGAGTTGCCGGAACCACTGGCGTCCGTTGTGGACTACCTGGCGGGACACGACGGCAGGGACTTCGTGCCCACAGCCGAACTCGTGGAGGCGCTCGGCGTGGAGCCGAAGGGGTTCGGCCTCGACATGGCCGAGTTCGGCTGCCGCCCCACCCGCGACCGGGTACCTACTGAAGACGGGGTGAAGCAGGTGCGCGGCTACGACGTGGCGGACATCCGCGCGGCAGCCGAACGCGCCCGGCACAGCGCAGTGATCGATGCGGAGGTGCTCGATGACGACCGCTGACCCGTCACAACCCGTCCCACCGGACCCGGCACGCGTCACACGCCCTGTGACGGATCAGAAAACATGGATGACCAGCGAAAACGAGCCGCCGTGACGGGTGTGACACGTGACGGATGACCCGTCACAACCACCTGGAAACAGCCGGGTGCCGTGCCCCTCCGAGAGGGGCACGGCACCCGTCACGCCTTGCGTCGGTCCCTACAAGTCGTCGCACTCACGGACGAGGAGCGACCTGGACTCTTCCTCGTCCCAGCTCGTCTCATCAAGCGCGCGGACGAGCCGCCCATAGCCCTCAACCGCATCCGCCGACTCGATGAACAGGCTGGAGTTCTCGGCGGCCACCCACACCAACGGCTCGTACTTGCTGAAGGTCATCCGCGTGAACGGTCCAGCCAGACCCGCATGAGCGCCCAACGCAGCAGGCACGATCCGCACCCGGATGTTCTGCCAGTTCATCATGAACAACAGGTGCAGCAACTGCTTGTCATGGACCGCAGGACCACCGATCTTGAGACGCAGCGCCAGCTCGTGGATGAAGAACGTGCACCGTGCCCGCTGCGCCGAAGCGCCTCCTGCATCCCGAGCTGCACCTGTACTCGATCTTCGACCTCGTCCGCTGGCACCGTTGCGGAGGCGAGCAGCACCGCGCGCATGTAGTCGGCCGTCTGGAGGAAGAGCGGCACCATGTGCGTGTGCCAGCTGATCAGCGTCCCAGCCAACTTCACATGCTCAACCACTGTCCGAAGCCGTACCGGTGCGCACACACCATGTTGCTGCCACCAGCCTCGAATGTGCGCGTCCTGGTGAAGCGCCAACAGGTGGGCGAGTTCAGGAGCGTCGACCCGGCAGATCCCCAGGAGCGTGGCGGCTTCTAGCTGACTGACGCCACCCTTGCCGTTCACCGCGTTGGACAGTTTGGACGGGTCCCAGTCGAGCATCTTGGCGACTGTGTGCGATGCCAAACCCGTGCGTTCGAGGGCCACGCGAAGGCCTTCACCAAACTCACGACCACGCGCGGTTGAGACTCGCTTCGGCATACTGTTTCCTTGCAACGGTTTCTGAGTCGCGACCCGTTCAGGACGCGATGTTCTTGAAGTGCTGCGCGGCTTCCACGATCCGTTCAGTCGTCACGTCTACCGGAAGCGCCACGTCCATCAACCGCTCGTGCGTGTCCACGTAGGGACGCCGCTCGAACTCGCTCTCCAGCCACGTGCCGCCGTGCAGTTGGTCGAGGTAGACCACGGTGTCGAACTGCGCCTCGCGAAACGACAGGACGGAGAAGGAGACGGCCCCCGCGAACGCGGCCACGTCATCCGGCACGAGGAAGACCTGCACGGCGGCAAGCTCAGCCAGTGACGCCAGCCCGAACAACTGGTCCGCCATCACCAGCGCGCTGCCGACCGGCTTCCGCAACACCGACTCGCCCACCACGAGGTCCATCCGCAATGACACGCCGTCAGCGAGCTTCCGCAGAACCTGCTCACGGTGGCTGCCGAGGTACTGCCGGTGGTCACGCGCGGCCACAGATCCGACCTGAGCGCTACCAAGCCCGGCCGAGTACTCCGGAGTGCGGACCAACGGTGGCAAGACGTCCAGTGCCACGACCTGCAAGTGGTTCGCCTCTCGCTCCACCTCGGGATAAGTCCACTCGACACACGGCACGCCGCCACCGGTCAGCAGGTCGAACGTCCGGGGATCTCGCGCTCGCTGCGCACCGTGGAACGCAGGTGCCCGCCGCTCCTCGTTGATCCCGTACGCGAGCGCAAGCGCCATGACGTCCGCGTCGGTGATCAGGGTCAGCCCGTTCTGCATGATCGACGTCTTGGCCGACGACCAGTGCACACGCTTGCCCACCTCGGACAGGCTCAAGCCGCTTTCCTGCCGCCACAACGTGAGCGCGCGGGCGACAGCGCGGTTCTGGAGGTTGGACGTGAAGTTCTTCGGCATGTGAACGCATCTCGCTAGGTCGTGAGGCGGAACCGATGGTCATGAGTGCTGACGAAGTCAGCGAGGTGCTCGCAGCAGGCAGTTCACGCAAGGCATGCCTTCGCCTCGCTTGACCACTTCGGCGGTGCCGCGCTCGATCACCAGGCCGCAGAGGGCGGTGAGCCTCTGGGGAACGACGTCCGCCACTGGCATTGAGACCACGTGACAGGTGCGCTGCGACTCACGCACGTGCCCCGGCAACAGACGCACGAGCAAGAAGACGGCGCCATGCCCCATCACGATCACCGTCGGACCGGGGAAGGGTCGAGCCGGTGTCGTCCGGCGGCAGGAACGAGGGCGATGAAGTCCTGGGTGTCGTCATCGCGTGCTGTGGGAATGACCGAGGGCAGGTCTTCAGGCGGCTCCGCTGACTCCCGTACGAGTTCGAGGTCATCGAACAGGTCCAGCAGTTCGTCACGGATGGTGGCCGTGCGTTGGAGCGTCTTGGAACACCGCCGGACATAGGCCCGGCCAAGCGCGACGACGTACAGCGGAGGCAGCAGAAGCCAGAGAAGGAACAGCAGAAGTCCGGTTGTATCCCACACCACGACAGTCACCCGCCTCCGCTGACGTCAGATCAGCCAACATCAGCGTGTCGGACGGCAGATCGGGCGTAAATAACCTGGCAGCGACCTAAGGCGACATAAATCGACCTACAATCGTCGGCGCTGACATTAGCGAGACGGAGAGGTCAGCCCATGGGCTCAGCAGAGCGAGGTGGACGGCCGGGGACGCTGTTCGGGGAGTTGTTGCGGCAGCGTCGTCTGACTGCTGAGCAGTTCAGCCGGCAAGCCGAACTGTTCGCGCGGCAACGCGGCATGAAGGTGACACTCGGGGCACGCCAGGTTCAGCGCTTGGCGTCTGGTGTCCGGGAGGACGGTCGTCCGCTTGGCCCTCCCCGGCTCGTCACCCAGCGGCTGCTCGAAGAGATGTTCAGCGTGCCGATTGACCGCCTTCTTGCACCCGTGAAAGCTCCGACCCCATCGGTCTCCGAAGACCTGGAGTTGCAGGCGCGGATCACCCGAGGAAGAAACGTTGACCGCGAGACCGTGCGACTCCTTCAGCAGAAGCTCGACATCACGCGCGTGATCGATCGTCGGCTGGGCGCGTCCGTATTGCTGGGTGAGCTTCGGGCACAGATCGACCAGATGGACGGAATGCTGGACGACGTCCTTGATCGATCGGTGCAAACGAGCTTGGCCGCGGTCGTGGTCGACGCGTCCGCGCTCGCCGGATGGCAGTCGCTCGATCAGGGAGACGTAAGGGATGCGTGGGCCTTCTACAACAAGGCCGTGCGAGCAGGGAGGCACGCGCAATCACCCGCGCTTGAGGCCTATGCGAGCGCGGGCAAAGCGGTCGTTCTGCTCGACCTCGGCGAGACTCAGGCAGCCGTCGATCTGACGGATCACGCCCGCCGCACCGCGAGAGGTCGAGTGCCGCGTCTGCTGGTCTCATGGCTCACAGCGGCCTACGGCGAAGCATGTGCCGCAAACGGCGAGCACACGCGGTCAATGAGGGCCTTCGATGATGCTCTGGGAGCCATTCCAGCCGACGACAGCAGCGAGCCTCCGTACCTCGTCTTCGACGGGACCCACCTGTCCCGGTGGCGTGGCAACGCCCTTGCTCGGCTGGGGGCACCTGAAGCAATCGATGTTCTTTCCGACGTGTTGGAGCGCCTTGACCCCAGTTTCGCGCGGGCTGAGACAGCGCTGAGGATCGATCTTGCCCAGGTGTTCACCGCAACGGGCGACAAAGACGCCGCAGCCGCGCACGCGGAACGTGCGCGGCTGCTGGCGACTCAGGTGGGTTCGGTGCGTCAGCGTAAACGGCTCGCCTCGCTAGTCGGCTGACTTCCTCAGCTTTCGCTTCGGCATACGCGACCCAAGCAGTTCGGCAGCCTTGCGGTCGGACGCCGCGACCCAGGCCGCGTAGACGCGCAGCGTCGTAGCTCCACCGCCGCCGTGACCGAGGCGGCCGGCGACTGTGCGGAGGTCTACGCCCGCCGTGAGCAGTTCCGTAGCGGAGTAGTGCCGCAGTGCGTGGATGTGCGTCTTGATCCCGAGGCGTTCCGCCATGTCCTTGTAGCGGCTCGACACGGCGTGCGGCGAATAGGGCGTCGTGGGGTCGACGTTCCGCACGCCGGTGAACACGTACATGTCGTCGGTGAGGTCGATCCCGAGTTCGGCGAACCGTTGCTCACATCGCTGCCGGTGTTCCATGAGCAGGACCACGGTCTCCGTGTCGAGCGCGATCCGACGCATTTGATGGGTCTTGGTGTCCTTCTCCTTGCCCACGCCACGACGCAGTGCGTAGCTGCGACGGACCTCGATCACGCCTTCGTCCAGATCAACGCGAGACCACTTCAGCGCGCAGATCTCGCCGCGTCGGACACCGGTGGTCATCACGAGCCACACCAGCGTTCCCCAGTCGTCATCCATGACGAACGCTTCCTCGGCCAAGCGGGCGGCTTCAGCAGAGGACGGCGGGTCGGGCTGTGGCGGCTTCTGAGCCGGTTTCTTCGCCACCTTGGCAGGGTTGCTGGTGACCCAGTCCCAGCGAACCGCCGCGTTCAGAACGCCACTGATGATCGAGTGGATCTGCCGCACGGTCGAAGCGGCCATCGGGGAGCACTTGTGCGCCTTGCACTTGGCTTCCTTGCAGTCGTGCTCGCCGTTCTTCTTGTGCTTCTCCACGTACGGCTTGCCGTCGCAGCGCGCCCGACATCGCCGAAGATCCGCGTAGAGGTTTTCGAGCGCCCGCGCGGTCACCTTCTTCACCTGCGTGGCGCCCAGCGCGGGCCTGATGGTGCGTTCGATGTAGCCCTCGTAGCCGTCGCGGGTGCTGTCCTCAAGATCAGACGTGCGCAACCACTCGTCAATCGCATAGGAGAACGTCACCGTGGTGCTGGCCGCCCGTTGCCCGTCGACTTCGGCCAGCAGCCGCGTCTGCACTTTGTCGGCAGCCTTGTACGCGGCTTTGTCGGTGCCTTTCACCGATTCGGTGAGATAGACGTCCTTGCCCGTAACCGGGTCCTTGCCCGCGAAGACGCGGACCTGAAGCGAGTTGCCGCGAACGCGGATGCTGCCCCGTGTCCGGCGGTCCTGCGAGCCGTCTGCCCTGGTCATGACCTCATGGTCAGCCCGATGTCAATGGACAGCAGCATGGACAGCGGATCATCTAACGATCTTCGAAAGCCCTGTATCCGCAGGTAAAGCCAGTGGGGCAGGTGGGGCTCGAACCCACGACCTGACGGATTATGAGTCCGCTGCTCTGACCAGCTGAGCTACTGCCCCCGTCGCAGCGGCGACCCGATCCCCCGCTAACGCTGCGTGGTGGAGGATACCGATCACGCCGAACGGGCCTTGCGCACCCCCGTGGCGAGCGACACATAGGCTGGACGCGTGCGTTTGACCCTCCGCGACTTCACCCCGGCGGACGAGCCCGAGCTGCTGCGGCTGTTCGCCGACTGCGACGACTGGTTCCAGGCCGCCACTGGCCACCCGTCCGGGCCCGGTGACGTGCAGGGCCTCTTCTACGCGTTGCCGGAGGGGGCCGCGTTCGAGCAGAAGCGGCTGCTGGTCGCGCAGGCCGAGGGCATGATCGGGTTCGTCGACCTGGTGCTGGACCACCCCGTGCCCGGTGAGGCCGGCATCCGGTTCTTCCTGGTGCCCAAGGACCTGCGCCGGTGGGGCATCGGCCGGGAGATGGCCAGGGCACTCACCGAGCGTTATCCGCGGATCAGGCGCGTGCACGTGCCGCTCGACGACTTCCAGCCCGGCAACGAGTTCCTCAAGGCTCTGGGCTTCACCCTCAACGGTCAGCGCGCGGTGCTGGAGATCGCTCCCAGGTCCGACGGCCGGTAGCCGTCCGGGTAGCCGGGGTAGGTGCGGTTGCGCGCACGCGTCAGCTTCAGCGAGCGGCGTGCCGGCATCCGGCGCACCACCAAGGCCCGCAGGCGCAACGCCGTGCGTCCCACCGCACCGACCCACGCCGGCGGCGCGATGAAACCGAAGGCGCGCACCATCAACGGGTCCAGCATCGCGACCACGGCCCGCGAGACGACGGGCTTGAACATCCGCGGGTACCAGGAGCAGAACAGGTCCAGGGTGTACTGGCCGATGCGGCGGTTCGACGGCGCGAACACGAAGTGCGACTGTTCGTAGGCCTTCTTGAAGGCGAGGAACTCGTCGTAGTCCGCCGGGATGTCGCGAATGCCCATCCGGGCGCCGACCGCGCGGTAGAAGTGGAATCCGGCGAGCTGCTCGTTCCTTGAGAGCGGCCTCCAGCCGTAGCGCGAAAGCCATTCGATCGGGTCGTAGATGAACGTCGACAGCACGTACAGCATGTCGTCGTTGGAGATGTCGTAACGGCCGTGCTGGCGGTTGACCACCCGCAACGCCTCACGCCCGCGCGGGGAGTCGTAGCCGTGCTCCACGAGTTCGGCCATCAGGGTGGCGGTGTCGTCGTAACGCTTCTGCGGCCGCCGTTCGAACTCGCCGGTGCGCTCCAGCAGGCCCGAGATCGTCGGGACGCAGTAGGTGCGGAACAGCGCCATCTCCAACGACTTCTGGTAGTCCCAGGGGAACTCCAGGCCGGAGGAGATCCGCATGATCTCCTCGTGGTCGGCGACGGGGTCCAGGGAGGAGATCCGGCGGAGGTTCGCGAAGCGGGCCATCCACCCAACCTGACGCAAAGCCCGCGAAAGCAGAAGGCCCCAGTCGGATGACCGGGGTCCCAACCCACCAACAGCTTTTCGCCAACCCGTCACGTCGTCAGCGGAATTCGTCGTCGCTTTCGAAGTACTGGACGGGCCAGCCGTCCGCGGTGAGGAAAGCGTCGAGTCGGCCGGCCAGGTCGTCCTTCATCGCACCGGCTTCCAGCCGGGTGATGACCGTGGCCTCCCAACCACCGTGAGCGGACCGCCACGGCCGCAGCGTCCACGTCAACGCGACATGTCCTCCGGACTCGAACACCGCGGCGACCGCCAGGTCTCGATCAGCGTTGGCCCAGCGCCGCTCGCCCTGCCAACCGCGGAAGTCGAGGCGGTCGAGGAAACGGGCAAGACCTCGGCCCACCACGAAGTTGGTGACGCCCTCCAGGCGGGCCTCCAGCCGGGGTGCCTGCGCGGCAACGACGAAGAACATCCTGCCGTCCTGCGGCGCCACCGCCGCGTGCCGTTCCGCGAAGCGCACCGACACCGACGGGTCGCGCTCACACCGGAACACGACCTCGGCATCGTCCAGACACGTCAGATCGGGCTCCGGAAGCAGCCAGTCGTGTGGACAGCTCGTGATCACGTCGCACGACGGTACTCGTGGTCGAGAGGCGGGAGTGAGTCGCGGCAACCGGCGTGGGCACATCGCGGGAGCCGCGATACGCAATGAGGCCCCATCCACAACGGATGGGGCCTTCCGGCGGCTGCACGCACTGCCCGAGCAATGCTCAAGACCTGTGGATCGGGTCAGGGAGGACGGAGGGCGTATCTTCCCGAATGATCCTGTGACGGTCACCGAGCAGGTCCGCGAGGCGCCCGGTTCGAGAACGGCGTCCTCGCCGAGCGCGAGGAGTTGGCGGCCTGATGACCACCCCCGAGTGGCTCACCGACAAAGAGCTGGACGAGCTCGACGAACTTGCGACCGCCGCGACGCCAGGCCCGTGGTTCGTCCGTGCTCTCGACGACGATTACGCGATGAACCTCATTGCCGTGAGCACCGTGCCCGACACCGGCCTCGGCGAGCGGTGGCCGAGTTTCGCCCACGGCGAGATAGTGGCCGCAACTCTTGTCCAGCAGCCCCGCTATGTCGACTCCTCCGACGAGCGCTGGGACGAGAACGCTCGATTCATCGCCGCGGCGCGCGACGGCGTCCCGCGCCTCATCGCCGAAATCAAGCGCCTACGCCGACAGCTGGAGATTACTCCGAGAATCGATCAAGAGGCGACCTGACCCACAACTACTGGCAATTGCTCGCACTGCCTCGTCGCGGTCCCTCTCCTCCGCTCGCGGTGGCTGTGGGGTCGCTTAGGTCGCTGTCCCGTTCGATCGGGGCAGGCCGGTCTCCGTCGCCGGGTGTGGGTGGGTGGCCACAGGCCGGGGCCCCGCCCGCTTACCCGAGCGACACAGAGATGGGGCCGTGAAGCCTCTGTCGAACGGGGACAGAGCGTCGACCTAAGCGGCCCCGCAGGCCGCCTTGACACCGCGACGGTGGAGGTTCGGGCCATCGTCATCCGGGTCAAGGGTGTCGGCCTGGCGCTCCAGCCGAAGTCCAAGAGCAAGCCGGGTTACCGCACGGTGGAGTTGCCGTCCTGGGCCGTGGCCATGCTGCTTCGCTGACGTCCGGTCGACGCCGAGCCGAACGACCCGACCTTCACAGCGCCGATGGGCGACCATCGAGCCCCGTCGAACAGGAACACGCACGCGGACCTCAAGGAGGCCTTCACCGCGGCGGGCTACGACTGGGTGACCAGCCACGTCTACCGCAAGACTGTGGCCTCGATGATGGACGACGCCGGCCTGAGTGCGCGGGCCGCTGCTGACCAGCTCGGGCACGCCAAGGTCTCGATGACCCAGGACAACTACTTCAAGCGCAAGGTGGCCAAGACCGGCGCCGCGAAGGTCATGGAGGCCGTGGTCAGACGCGAGTGAGTCGCGACCATTAGCGTGGGTTAAGCGTAGGATCCGTGAAACGAAGTGAGGCCCCATCCACAAGGGATGGGGCCTCAACTGGCGCCAAGCTCCCCCAACTGGACTCGAACCAGTAACCCTGCGATTAACAGTCGCATGCTCTGCCAATTGAGCTATGGGGGAATGTTCTGTTGTTCCACGCTGTCAGGCTTGGTTCCTCCTGACAGTGGGTAACTCTACATGAGCCGCAAAACGGGTTCTGCAAGGACCCCCCACTTTGCGACGAACTAGGGCCTGACCAGGCACGATGTGAGAGGAGACCCGCATGAAGGGCATCTTGGTCGGTGCGGCGATCGGCTACGTGCTCGGCGCGAAGGCCGGACGGGAGCGCTACGACCAGATCGTGCGTCTCTGGCACCGCTTCGTCGAGAACCCGACGGTGCGCAAGACGGCCGCCCAAGCGAAGGACAAGGCGTTCGTGGCCGCCCACCAGGCGAAGGACAAGGCGTTCGTGGCCGCTCACCAGGCGAAAGACCTCGCGTCCGACGCCGCCGAGAAGGCCGCGGAGAAGGCTCCGTGGCGGCACCAGGACGAGGCCAACGGGCGTCCCGTCGCGCCGCCGGTCGTCCCGCGGGCGTGACGATCTTCACACCTGCGCCACCACGAAGATCCGCCTGAACGGGAACCACGTCGTGCCGTCGGCCCGCTCCGGGTAGGCCTCGCGCAGTCGCGGCGCCAGTTCCGCGAGGTAGGCCTCCCAGTCCGGTGAGGACAGTGCCGCGCGCACGGGCCGCAAAGCCGTGCCGCTCACCCACTCGAGCACGGGGTCCGGTCCGGACAGCCGCTGCACGTACGTGGTTTCCCACACGTCCACAGAGGAGCAGCCGGCCAGCAGCTCGGCGTACTCCACGGGGCTGCGCACCGGCTCGTCCGCGCGGAAGACGTGCGCCAGCGAAGGTCCGGCGACCTCGCGGATGAGCCGGTGTGACGCGTCGGTGTAGTTGCCCGGCACCTGGAACGCGAGCCACGCGCCCGCGGGCAGGGAAGCGGCCCACTTCGACACGATCGAGGGATGGGACGGCACCCACTGCAGCACCGCGTTGGACACCACGACATCGGTGTCCGGCAACGGTTCCCACTCGGTCACGTCGTCCACGCGCGCGTCGACGCCCGCTGCGCGCGCCGCCTCGACCATCTCCGGCGACGAGTCGAAGGCCTCGACCACCGCCGACGGCCACCGGGCGGACAGCGTCGCGGTCAGGTTCCCCGGCCCGCAGCCCACGTCGACCACGCGGCGCGGGGACTCGGCCCCCACGCGCGCCAGGAGCTCGTAGAACGGCCGCGCCCGGTGATCGGCGAAGGCCAGGTACTGCGCCGGATCCCACATGCGACTTACAGTACACGCGTACTGTTAGCGCGTCAGCCTCTCGGCGAACGCCGCCGCGGCCGTGCGCACGGCGGCGAGGTCCACTCCCGCGTCACCCCGCGCCTGCCACACCACGCCGTCCCGGCCGGGGATCTTGCGCTGCACGATCCACACCCCCGGCGACTCGACCCGCTCGCGCGCCCGGATCGACCCCTCGACGCGCTGGCTGATCGCGCGCAGCACCCGGCCGGGGTCGTCGTCGACGGCGAACCGGTGCGCGGGACGGTCCTCCAGCAGCACGACAGGGCCTTCCGCGGAGGCCTCGGCGGCTTCCACCACCCGCAGCGAGCCCTCCCACTTCACCTTGCTGATGAGGTGCCAGCCGATGCGGCGGGGGCCGGGCACCCACAGGCCCAGTGACGTCACCACGAGGTGGCCGCCGCCCCGCACGGCCGTGGCCGCGATCACGGTCTCGTCCAGCTCCAGCGCGCCGGTGAACCCGTCCGGCGCACCGTTGCCGAACAACCGCCGCAACAGTCCCACTACAGCACTCCAGCGCTCTGCTGCAGGAGTGCCTTGCGGTACTCCTCCAGCGCCACCAGGTCGCCCCACAGCGCCCGGTACTCGTCGGCGTCCTTGATCGGCGACAGCCGCCGCAGCCGCGACTTCACGTCCTCGACCTGCTTGCCGACCTGCACCTCCTGCAGCCGCGCGATCACCATCGACACGTAGCGGAACTCGTCGTTCTGCTTGACCGTCAACGGTTCCACCGCGAGCTCGGTCAGCACCGACCGCACCGACGCGTGCGAGCACTCCTGCGAGATCGCGTCGAGGTACGTCGTGCCCGCGAGACCGGAGGCCGCGCCACCGGCGGCGCGGATGGCCCGGTGCAGCGCCACGTACGCGGGGTGCGTGAACGCCTCGTCGGGCAGCGAGTCGTACAGCGGACCGGCGTACTCGGGCAGCCGCAGCGCGACCTTGAGCACCTCGCGCTCGGGCACCAGGCGCGGGTCGCGCGGGTTCGGCCGCGGCGGGCCGTCGACCTCCACGGCCAGCGCCGTCTGGTTCGGGTCGGTGCGCTGCGCGGGGGCGGCCGGGGCCTTGCCGCCGGCGGTCTGGCGCACCCGGCGCACGACCATCGCCTCGTCGTCCCAGCCGACCCACCAGGCCAGCCGGGTCGCGTAGCCGTCGCGCTTGGCGCGGTCCTTGATCTGCGCGACGAACGGCACCATCTTCTTCAGCGCCTCGACGCGGCCGTCCACCGAGTCGAGGTCGTAGGCCTTGAGCTGCGCCTTGATCGCGAACTCGATCAGCGGCGTGCGCCTGGCCACCAGGTCGCGCACCGCGACGTCGCCCTTGGCCTGCCGCAGCTCGCACGGGTCCATGCCGTCCGGCGCGACCGCGATGTAGGTCTGCGCGGAGAAGTGCTGCTCCCCGTCGAACGCCTTCAGCGCGGCCTTCTGGCCCGCCTCGTCACCGTCGAAGGTGAAGATGACCTCGCCGTTCACGTCGTCGTCGATCAGCAGCCTGCGCAGCACGTTCATGTGCTCCGTGCCGAACGCCGTGCCGCACGACGCGACCGCCGTCGGCACGCCTGCCAGGTGCATCGCCATCACGTCGGTGTAGCCCTCGACGATGACCGCCTGCTTGCGCTTGGCGATCTCGCGCTTGGCCTGGTCGAGCCCGAACAGCACCTGCGACTTCTTGTAGATCATCGACTCGCTGGTGTTGAGGTACTTCGCCTGGATCGGGTCGTCGTCGAAGATCCGCCGCGCGCCGAAGCCGACGACCTCGCCGCCGATGTCCTTGATCGGCCACAGCAGCCGCCGGTGGAACCGGTCGATCGGCCCCTGCTTGCCCTCCTTGGCGAGCTGGGCCTTGATCAGCTCGGTGACCTCGAACCCGCGGCCGAGCAGGTGCTTGGTCAGCTTGTCCCAGCCGCCGGGCGCGAACCCGCAGCCGAACTGCCTGGCCGCCGCCTCGTCGAACCCGCGCTCGGCCAGGAACTCGCGCGCCTGCTTCGCCTCCGGGGAGGCGAGCTGCTCGGCGTAGTACTCGGCCGCCGCCTTGTGCGCCTCGATGAGCCTGCTGCGCGTGCCGCGGTCGCGCTGGGTCGTCGCGCCGCCGCCCTCGTAGTTGAGCTGGATCCCCGCCCGGTCCGCGAGCCGCTCGACGGCCTCCACGAACGACAGGTGCTCGACCTTCATCACGAAGGCGATCACGTCGCCGCCCTCGCCGCAGCCGAAGCAGTGGAACGTGCCGTGCGACGGGCGCACGTTGAACGAGGGCGTCTTCTCGTCGTGGAAGGGGCACAACCCCTTCAGCGCTCCCCCGCCGGCCCTCTTGAGCGAGACCTGGTCCCCCACGACCTCGTCGATGCGGCTGCGCTCACGCACCAACGCGATGTCGCTCTCCCTGATGCGTCCTGCCACGTGCCCGAGTCTAATCCTTTGGCAAACTGCCAACCGTGACCGCGGCTGACGACTTCCGGCTCCACCGCTCCCACCTGATCGGGGTCGCCTACCGGCTGACCGGCAGCGTCGCCGACGCCGAGGACGCCGTGCAGGAGGCGTGGCCCCGGTTCGCCGCGGCGCGGGGCGTCGAGGACGCGCGCGCCTGGCTCACGACCGTGGTGAGCCGCATCTGCCTGGACCGCCTGCGCTCCGCCGCCGTGCGCCGCGAGACGTACGTGGGCTCGTGGCTGCCGGAGCCCCTGGTGACGACCGGCGAGGACGACGACCCGCTGGCGAGCGTGGTGCGCGCGGACGGCGTGCGGATGGCGGCGCTGGTGCTGCTCGACAAGCTCACGCCCGACCAGCGCGTGGCGTTCGTGCTGCACGACGCGTTCGCCGTGCCGTTCAGCGAGATCGCGCAGGTGCTGGGCGTCTCGGAGGCGGCGGCCCGGCAGCACGCGTCCCGGGCCCGCAAGGCCGTGAGCGGCTCCACGCCACCGCCCCGCGCCGCGCTGGACGAGCAGCGCGAGGTGCTCGAGAAGTTCCTCACCGCCCTGGCCGGCGGCGACATCGACGCCGTGCTCGGGCTGCTGCACCCGGACGCGGTGATGATCGGCGACGGCGGCGGCAAGGCCCGCACCGCCGTCCACGCGGTCTCCGGCGCGGACAAGGTGGCCCGCTTCTTCGCCGGCCTCCTGCGCAAGTACGGCCACCCCGAGCACCGGCCGGTGCTCGTCAACGGCGACCTCGGCGTCGTCATGGCGGCGCAGGGCGACATCGCGTCCCGCGTCACCGCGTTCACCGTGCACGACGGCAAGATCGCCGCCGTCTACGACATCGCGAACCCGGACAAGCTCGGGCACGTCGAGTTCTGATCACCACCGCAGCCGCAGCAGCTTCCCGACGTCGCGCAGCTTCGGGATCGCGCCGACGACCTTCATCTGGATCCTGCCGGACCTGGGCAACGCGTCCAGGTGCGGCAGGTCCACGCTGCGCCGGGCGTCCACTGTGGTCAGTCCGGGGTGCAGCGCCTCGACCTCGCGCGGATCGTCGACGCCCCAGTGCAGGGTCGCCCCGGCGTTGCGCACGGCGGGAACGAGCTTCTGCATCTTGATCCCCCACGAGCCGTAGACGTCGAACAGCAGCTCACCGCTCCGGAACCGCTCGGTGATCCTCCTGATCAACGCGTGGCCCTCGTCCCGCGTGAGGTACATCGAGAGGCCCTCGAAGACGGCGGCCACCGGGCGGTCGGCGGGCACCTCGTCGAGCCACGCGTCCTCGGTGACCGATGACGCCACCAGCCGGTAGTCACCGGCGGGCGCTGGCAACAGCTTGTGCCGCAAGGCGACGACGTCGGGCATGTCGACGTCGACCCACCGCACGGTGTCCGGCCGTTCGAGCCGCTGCGCACGGGTGTCGAGACCGCACGCCAGGTGCAGCACCGTGCAGGACGGGGTGCGCCGGACGAAGTCACGCGTCCAGTCGTCGAGCACCCGCGCGCGGATCGCGACACCGACCGCCGTGGTCGTGGTCATGCCGGTCTTGCGGAAGTCGTAGTCGATGCGCTCGACCGCGCGCCTGGCCTCGTCGTCGTGCAGCACGGAGGTGGGCCGCTCGCTGTCGAGCGCCCGGCCGTACAGCGTGGCGAGCATGGTCTCCTGGGCACCCGTCAGGGTGATTTTCTCCACACGTCTAGTGTGCCGGTGCGCGGCAGGCGTCGCCGCTGGTGAACCCCTGGTCCTTGATCTCGAACGCGCTGTTGAACCGCGCGCGCTGGTTCTCCAGCGCGATCTGGTAGGTGAGCGCGACGAGCTCCTTGCGCCCCAGCAGGTCCTCCAGCTCGGCCACCTGCCCGGCGGGGACGCTGACCGGTGTGCCGGTCATCGCGTCGGCGTAGGCGAGCGCCTTGCGTTCGAGGTCGGTGAAGAGCGGCGAGGTGGCGTACGAGTCGATGTGCTTGAGCCGCTCGATGTCGAGCCCGCCGTGCTTCATCAGCATCGCACCGAAGTCGACGCACCACGAGCAGCCGAGCCGCACCGCCGTGCGGTAGACGCAGAGCTCGAACAACGGCCCGTGCGCGGAGGTCTTCACCGCCTTCTTCACGGCGAGTTCGTGCCGGGCGCTCGCGACCACCAGCGCCGGGTGGTGCGCCATCACCGCGACGGGTTCCGGCACCGCGCCGAACTCGCGTCGCGCGAACCAGTACAGGGCCTTGACGAGCGGGCCGGCTTCCTTGCGGGAGACTCCGTTGATCCTGGTCATGCCCACTGGACGAGGCGGCCCGCGGAAACGTGACACCTTTGGGTGACTGGGTAGCAGGGCGCCCAGCTCATAGGGTCCACCGCATGAGCAACGACTTCGTGCTGGACATCGATCACGAGTCGGCCGGTCTGCTGGCGGGGACCTTGCTGGCCGGCGACTCGTGCGCGGTGCCGGTGCGTCATCAGAACGTCCGGCTGCTGCTGTGCGCGCTGCCCGGCGAGGACGGCATGCGCCTCTTCCTGCGCCGCAACGATCCGAACTAACGGTCGTAGACCGCCACGTACTCCATCAGCAGATCACGCGACTTCTCGTTGTCGAGCGCCACGGCGTGCATGCGCTGGAAGACCCGCACGGCGCGTTCGACGGTTTCCGCGTCACTGGCGAGCACCCAGTTCGCGAGGTAGACCAGCGGTGGCTCGTGCTCGTACTGGATCAGCGCGTAGTCGAGCCCGACCGCCGCCGCCCCGCCCGCGCTGGCCGGCACGATCCGGATCGAGGGCGCGTGGAACAGCAGGTGCAGGACCTGGTCCTCCATCAACCGGTTGTTGCCGACGAGGGTGCGCAGCGCGTACTCGTGGATGAAGAACACGCACTGCGGCAGCACGCCGGCGCACTGCAGCTCCGGGGCCGGCGTGAGGCCCAGCGCGCTGGCCAGCGCCTTCGCGTACCACTCGGTGCGCAGCAGAACGGGAATGGTGACGCCGCTGAAGCAGGTGATCCGCGTGGCGCCCGCGGCGGCGAGCACGACGAGCTGCTCGCCGGCACCGTGCTGGGTCATGCCTGGAACGGTAAAGCCGTGATCATGATCTCGCCGCGCGAAACGCCCACCCATCAGGGCGAATGCTCACGGATGGGCGACCTGCGCGAGGAAGTAGACCGCACCCGAGCGCGCGTGCCGCACCGCGAGCAGGAACGGCCGGTCGACGGTCACCACGACCGGGTCCACCGGGATCTCCATCGACACCGTCCGGAACGTGACGGCGGTGGCCGCCGCGCCCTCCAGGCCTTCCTCGTCCAGGCGCAGCACGGCCTCGTGCACGACGTCGTCCACGAACATCCGGTCGCCGGGCGCCAGCCAGGAGAAGTCGGCCTCGCGGGCGAACATGCGCTCGACGCCGAGCTGCCGCAGCGCACTCTTCAGGGTGAACTTCGCCCGGACGTCCACTGTGGGCAGTGACAGTTCGAGCCTCACGAAGTCCTGCGCGGTGAAGGCGGCGGGGTGCAGCGGCTGCTCCAGCGACTCGTCCGGCAGCAGGACCACCGCCTCGACGCCCGAATCGGCGGGCAGCACGATCGTCCGCCAGCCGTCGCGGTGGGCGTAGCGGAACTTCTCGGTGATCTTCATCGTCGGCACGTCCACGTCCCCGCCGGGCGCGTGGAACGGCGCCGGCGCGGTCTCGTGCGCCGGGAACGCGTTCAGCCAGCCCACCTTGAGGTAGAGGGCGTTGACGATGATCGCGGCGGCGTCCGGTGGCGGCGGGCTCGACAGCAGCTCGGGGATGAGGCCGCGGGTCGTCTCGGCGACGTCGGTGTTGACCAGCTTGCGGACGGTGGCCGAGTCGGAGAACGCGGTGCGCCGGACCGAGGACGCGAGCGAGAAGTCCGGGTTCAGGGTGAGGTGGTCGTCGGCCCACAGGGTGTTCGCGACCGCGAGCTCGGGCACGTCCAAGGCGTCCGCGGGGTCGAAGCCGGCCAGGAGCCCGTCGAGCTGGGCGCGGGTCTCGCCGCGCGCGGCCTCACGGGCCAGTGCGAGCGCGCCGGCGACCGAGAACGGCGACCAGCACGCGGTGGAGGACGGATCAGGTACGGCGACGCGGTGCAGGGTCAGGGCGAAGTCGGCCTGGTCGGTCACGAGAGCTCCTCCATCGGCGCGGATCTGGCGGTGACGGCACGACCGGGTTCCCTGAGGACGGGCCCCTCCGTCGTCGAAGCTACGCCGATGCGCGGTGCCAGGCCACGGCCTGCGCGTCGGTGAGCAGCGCGACCTGGTCGACGACGACGCGAAGCCGTGCGGCGTCGGAGGAAGCGGCCGCGAACACCGGTCCGAACGCGGGGTCGAGCAGCTCCGGTCGTTCCACCAGCCGGGTGACGAGGTCGGTGATCAGCTCGCGCTGCCGCGCCTGCATCGCCAGGCGGGCCGGGTCGCTCATGACGTACCGGACGGCCATCGCCTTGAGCAGCGCCACCTCCGCCGCGACCTGGCTCGGAACCTCCAGCGAGGCGTTGTACCTGGTGAGCGCGCCGTCGCCGTGCACAGCGCGGGTGGCGGTGACGGCGGCCGAGGCGAAGCGGCCGACCAGCTCGCTGGTGAGGTTCTTCAGCGCCACCTGCGCGCCCAGCGAGCCGTCGTACTCGTGCTCGGTCCAGTACGCGATCACCGGCAGTGTGAGCAGCTCCTCGGCGGTGGCCTCGAGCGTGGCGACGGACTCGTCGGAGAACGTCTTGGCGGCGAGGGAGGCGATGGCCGCGCGTTCGTCGGGGCGGGCCAGCGCACCCAGGCTGATGCGGTGGGCCAGCACGCCGTCCTCGACGTCGTGCACGGAGTACGCCACGTCGTCGGACCAGTCCATCACCTGCGCCTCGATGCACCGTTCGCGATCCGGCGCGCCCTGGCGCATCCACTCGAACACTTCGAGGTCGTCCTCGTAGACACCGAACTTCACCGTGCCCGGCCTGCGCGCCCACGGGTACTTCGTCGAGGCGTCGAGCACCGCGCGTGTGAGGTTCAGGCCGTGCGCCGACTTGGGTTCAAGGCGCGCGAGGATGCGGAACGTCTGCGCATTGCCCTCGAAGCCGCCACATGGGCCGGCGAGCTCGTTCAACGCCCTCTCGCCGTTGTGCCCGAACGGCGGGTGCCCGATGTCGTGCGCCAGACCGGCCGTGTCGACGATGTCGGGATCGCAGCCCAGCTCCTCGCCGATGCCGCGGCCGATCTGCGCGACCTCCAGCGAGTGCGTCAGGCGGGTCCGCGGCACACCGGTGACCTCGGAGCCCTCGCCGGGACCGACGACCTGGGTCTTGCCCGCGAGCCTGCGCAGGGCGGCGGAGTGCAGCACGCGGGCGCGGTCGCGGGAGAACGGCGTGCGCGTGTCCGTGCGAGCGCCCGGCAGCACCGCGGTCTTCGGTTGCTCGGTGAGCAGACGCTCCGCGTCGTGGCCGGTGTATCCCATCAGCCGATTTTAGGGAGGTTGAGCTCCTCGAACACGCCGGCGTGCGCCTTCATCAGGCGGTAGTAGAGCAAGGCTCCGGTCTCGCGCCGGATGTAGAACAGCTGCGTCTCGCGCGTCTGCACGTTCGGGCCGCTGCGGGTCGGCGACGTCCAGGCCTGCAGACCGGCGTCCTCGGCCATCGTGCGGGCGCGCAGCGAGTGCCACGGGTCGCTGACGATCACCGCCGTCTTCAGGTCGCGTTCCCGCGCCACCGACGCCACGGCCCGCAACGAGCCGAGCGTGTCCGCGCCTTCGCCGACCTGCAGCACGTGGTCCTCCGGCACCCCGTGCTCGACCAGCCACAGCTTGCCGACCTGGCCCTCGGTGAAGTTGTCGCCGGGCTGGCGGCCACCGGTCGTCGCGATGTAGCCGACGACGCCCTTGCTGTAGAGGCCGAGCGCGTGCCGCAGCCGGGCTTCGAGCACGTCGGACGGGACGCCGTTGTACTGCGCGGCGCCGAGGACGACCGCCACGTCGGCCTTCGTCCAGTCGTCGACCCGCGCGACCTGCCACACCCGGAACGCCGTGCCGCCCACGACCAGCATGCCGATGACGATCGCGCCGAAGAACAACCGCAGCACGATCCGGCGAATCCTGGCGAGTGGTCTCAGGGGCGTCGTCCGCACCCCTGCATGGTCGCAGATCCGGCCGCCGCCGCATTGACGCCCCTGCGAGGATCAACGCCATGCCCGCTGAGCAGCCCACCATCCTCGCCACGTCCGGGGGCTGGCGCTCCGGCCGCCGGACCCCCCTGGAGTTCCACAAGCTGATCCACTTCGCGCTGGAGCTGTCCGGGGTCGACGGCCGCCGGCCGCGGCTGTGCCACGTCGGCACAGCGGGCGGCGACCAGCGGTCGATGAACGCGAACGTGGTGGAGGCGGGCGCCGTCGCGGGCGTCGACGTGTCGATCCTCAACCTCTTCACGATGCCGCCGACCGACGACCTCGAGGACTACGTGCTGTCCAACGACGTCGTGTGGGTGGGCGGCGGCTCGGTCGCGAACCTGCTCGCGGTGTGGGAGGTGCACGGGCTCGGCGAGGTCTTCCGCACGGCGTGGCAGGCCGGTGTGGTGCTCAGCGGCGTGTCTGCGGGCTCGATCTGCTGGCACGCGGGCGGCGCCACCGACTCGTTCGGCCCGGACCTCCGCGTCGTCACCAACGGCCTGGGCTTCCTGCCCTACGGCAACGGCGTGCACTACGACTCCGAGGAGCAGCGCCGCCCGAAGATCCACGAGGCGGTCGCCACCGGGGTGCTGCCGATGACGTACTGCACCGACGACGGCGTCGGATTGCTCTACCGGGGCACCGAGTTCGTCGAGGCCGTGGCGGAACGCCGCGGCTCGGGTGCGTACGTCGTGGTCAGGGAGGATTCTTCGGCAACCGCACAGGAGGAGAAGCTCGACACCAGGCTGCTGTGACGCGGACCGCGGAGATGTGCGCTGGGCCCTGATCCTCCTCCTCACGCGGCCCGGACGCCCTGGTCGCACCGGAGCCGAGGTCCGCGATGTCGGACATGTCGGCAGCCGACGTGCCGGGCACGGCAGCCGCAGGCGGGCGTCCGATGTCGGCCTCGCCCTCATGGACCTCGACTCCGACCCGGTGGTCTCCGAAAGGGCGACCGGCCGTTCCGCTCGGCGTCGCTGTCGAAGCCGATCTTGGCCGCCGACGGCATGGTGCGGCTTCACCACCACGTCCTCGGATCACCGGTGCGCGGCGCGGTCGCAGCCGCGCTCTCCGCCGCCCCGGCCACCGCCGCCGACGGCTTCGACCAGGCGTTCGCCCTGCTCGGCGCCACCGGCGTCCACGCCAAGCAGGGCCCGCCATCCGCGCCGGATGGATCGGTGAGCGGAGGACCGCGCTGCGCTTGGCCCGCAGGCTGGCGGGCGTCGGCCGAACGCAACGCCATGTCCGCCGAACTCGCCTGGCGTGACGAGGGCACGGACTCCGCACAGATACCGGTCGCGCAGAACGCCTACGTCGCCCAGAGTGATGGGCCGGTTCGAGCTGGTCGCTGCAGCCGCAGTGCTCCTGGACGAATCAGCAAGCCGGTGTCGGGCGGGTTGGCGACCGGCGGGCTGCCTGCTGATCATCCTCGCCGACACGCGCAGGGAACGGCGCCGTATCGATCGTCGACCAGTTGAGTGGGCTGAGCGGCTGAACGAGTGACTTGTGCGTCAACTGACGCAGATCGCGCCTCCGTTGATCGGTACAACTGCGTTTCTTCGGGCGCCCCGCGAGGCGGGCGATCACCCAGGGGGTGACCGGATCGGTGCGATTCGGCGGCGAGGAGTCGTGATGCAGAGCGAGCCATCTCACGGTGTGCGCGTCAAGATCGGCGGGAACGCCCACGGTCCGGTAGTGGCCGGCAATGGCAACGTCACCCACATGAACACCGCGACCCCCGAGCCGGAGGTTGCGTCCGAACGGGGTCGGCGTGCCGACCTGCTGGCGGCGTACCGGGTCGTGGTGACCACGGACGTGCAGAGGTCGAGCTCGCGCAACAACGACGGGCAACGGCGCATGCGTCGAGCGCTGGAGGAGTGCGTCCAGGCGGGGGCCGTGGCGCTGGGCGTGCCGCAGGAGGTCTTCGAGCCGGTCGACCGCGGTGACGGCCTTCAGGTGGTGATGCCCGAGGCGGTCACGTTGGTCGACGTCCTCGACACCTTCGTCGAGGGGGTCGCCAAGGCGCTGCGGGAGCACAACCAGGCGGCCAGTGACGCCTACCGGATCGACCTGCGGGCCGCGGTGCACGTCGGCTACGTCGACCAGGTGGGCGGTGAGTGGTCGGGGACCCCGTTGGTGCACGCGGCACGTCTGGTGGACGCGCCCGAAGTGAAGCACGTCCTCGGGGAGGCCGGCGACGCGTGCCTGGCGCTGGTGGTGTCGGACGCGGCGAAGCACGTGGTGGACGAGGGCTACTGCAAGGTCGGTCCCATCGGCTACCGGCACCTCGCGGTGGTCGTCAAGGAGACGTCGTGCGACGCCTGGTGGCGGTTGTTGTGACCGGCCCTTTCGGTGCCGAGGTTTCTCACGTTACGAGGAGGGGTGGTCGTGAGCCGGGCACATGAAGACCTCGGACGACCGGACGAGGACGGTCAAGGCCCCGCGCGGACCCACCGAGGCATCAGCCACAACGTCGAGGTCGGCGGGAGCACCGACGGACCGGTGGTCGCCGGGGACTACAACCTCGTGATCGACGCGCGACACGGGTCCTCCGTCACGGTGGGAAGGGTGGCGCGGGAGCGGCCTGCGCCTGTGCGCAGGGATCGGATCTCGGTTCTTCCCCGGCCCACGCGCGAGCCGCTCGGGCGGGAAGCGGACACGGCGACGCTGGCCGCCGCCATCGCCGGACGTGGTCTGGTGCAGCTCTGTGGGCCGGCCGGGATCGGCAAGAGCATCTTGTTGCGGCACCTGGCGCGCACGGCTGAGAACGGACCCGACGGTGTGGTGTTCGTCAGTGCCACGCACAAGCAGGTCGCCGATCTCGCGCAGGAGGTGTTCGAGTCCTGTTACCGGACGTGGGGCTACGCGCCCTCCCGGACCGACCTGCGCGGGATGCTGACCGGTCTGCGGATCACGGTGTACGTCGACGACGCCGACCTGACGATCGACGAGCTGCGGGAACTCACCGACCTGGTACCCGACGCGACCTTTGTCGTGGCCTGCCGGGACAGCACACTGTTGGGCGATGGCGCCGTGCACCACCTGGACGGCCTGGGCCAGGACACGGCGACGCGACTGCTGACCCAGACCCTCGGCAGGCCGCTGCACGACGCGGAACAGGTCACGGCGGCCGACCTGTGGCACGTGTCCGGCGGAAACCCATTGCTCCTGGTGCGCGCGGCCGGGATGGCGGCATCCGGCCGGTCGGCACTGCCGGCGCCGGGCGCTGTCGAGGACCTGCTGCCGCAGTTGTTCGAACAGCTCGACAACTCCGCGATGGACACGCTGAACCTCCTCGCGGCACTGCAGGACGCCGAACTCGCCACCGAGCACATCGGCGCCCTGGCAAGCGAACCGGATCCGGCCTCGCTGTGCGAACGCCTCACCGGCCTCGGGCTCATGGTGCCAGGCGAACACGGCTACCGGTGCGCACCGGGCGTGGCGTCGGCCGTGCGGCACCGCGACCCCGCGGCGATCCCGGTCGAGGGATTGTGCCGGTACTTCACCCGCTGGGCGGCCGATCCGTCCACGACACCCGCCCAGGTCGCTGCCCACAGCAGGGCGATCGAGAAGGTCGCCGGCCTCGCGACGAACGCCGGGATGCCCGAACTCACCGTGGCGCTCGGCCGGGCCGCATCGCCGAAGTTGGCGCACTCGCTGCGGTTCAACGCCTGGGGACGAACGCTGGGCCGCGGCTGGGCCGGTGCCCGGCGTGCGGGCGATCGGCTGGCCGAGGCGTACTTCATCCACGAGGAAGGCATCCGCTGCCTGGTCACAGGTCAGCGCATCGCGGCGGCGGCCCTGCTGGCACAGGCGGCCGTGCTGTGGCACGTCCTCGGCGACGACCAGGGCACGACCGCCGCGTCCGACGCCCACCAGTTCCTGCCGCAGGAACTCCAGCCACCCGGCCGGATCGACGCACCGGCGCAAGCGGTCCCCGACGAGGGCGCCACCTCCCAGGCCGTGGCCGACCACATGGCCGACCTCGAACACACGACGCGGGAACCCTCGGCACTGACCACCCACGACAGTGCCGACCCCGGCTACTCCAGCACCGACTTCGCCGAACTCGCCGAATCCGGGGTGCCACCCGGCCCGGGCCCGGCCCAATCGCTCGGCAACACCACCGCACCGGACGCCGGCGACCCCGGCCTGACCGCCAACACGACAAGTCCGGCGCTACCCGGCAGCGCCACCGGGGCAACGGCGGCAGCCACCGCGCAGGGCGGCTCGCTACTGGCCACGCTCCTCGTCACACTCGCGATCGTCGGTGCCGTCGCCCTCATCGCGTACGACAAGAACAAGGACGAGGAGGCCACCAGCCGTCGGCCGACCGCGACCGCCGGTGTGGGAAGGACCGGTGTCGCGAAAGCCGAAAAGCCCAAGATCACAAGTGCTCGACAGACCGGGATCGCCGGTACCTGGACCGACGGCCGGCACAAGTTGACCATCGTGGAATCCGAGCCTGGCGTGTACCTCTACCGAACGGTCTGCGGCGATGCAGTCAGACTGATCGGTAACGACGCGGAAGCCACCGGAAAGACTCCGGCACGGACCTCCGACAGCGGCGGTGGCTACTGCGGTTCCATGATCGGGTACCTCACGGTGACGGTCAGAGTGAGTGCGGCTCAGGACATCGCCCGGCTGACAATGACGCAGCCACCTGATGTAGCGGGACGGTGGACCTGCCTTTCCTGCGGGAGGAGCACCTTGACCCGTGTCGGGTAGCCACGGCCCGCGAGCCGATCAACGCCGTCACGCGGGCCGTCCTGGCGGAACTCGGCGTCAAGGGCTGAGCCGCAGCACCTTGCGCGGTGAAGAACGCGACGCCGCGCAGCACCACGAGGAGCGCCAGCCACCGCGAGGTACACCGCCGCCCCCGCCGTGAACGGAACCGGCCGCGTCTTCACGTTGAACGCCGAGATCTCGGCGAACCCGGCGGCCAGTCCGCAGAAGATCACCCCACCCACCACACCCCGAGCAGGCGGCGCACCAGGCGAACCCCGTTCACGTCGACGTACCCGTCCCGGACGCGGGACCGCGCAGTGGTGAGGCTCAGGCCGGACAGCACCACCCAGAACGCCGCGCCCTGACCGATGATCATCGATCATCGGCTTTCCAGTCCGAACCGTCGCCGTCGGCGACGCTGGCATCGCTCATGTCGCCGACGTTGGGCATCGTCCACTCGCGGCCGATGCCGTGGATCTTCTGCGTGATCGCGTTCTGCTCGGTCTCGATCGTGTTGGTGTGCGACTCCAGCGCCATGATCGTGGCGCCGACGATGCCGATCGCGACAGTGAGTCCACCCGCGATGGCGGCGGGCGTGCCGACGACCGTGCAGGCCGCCGCGATCGCACCGACAGCCGACACGACGAAGGTGGCGAAAGCGACGCCCATCGCGATCCAGAACGCGTCGATCGAGCTGGCCAGGCTGTTCAGCGACGCGCGCGGCTGGTTCGCGACGTCCTTTACGGCGTTCAGGCCCTGTGCCTGCGGTGGCACCGTCGCCGAGCGGGGAGCAGCGGTCAGCAGCCGATCAGCCGCGCCGCGAGGTAGGACTCCAGCTGGTCCATCGCCACGCGCTCCTGCGACATCGTGTCGCGTTCCCGCACCGTCACGGCGAGGTCGGTGAGCGTGTCGAAGTCGACCGTCACGCAGAACGGCGTGCCGATCTCGTCCTGGCGGCGGTAGCGGCGGCCGATCGCGCCGGCGTCGTCGAAGTCGACGTTCCAGTTGCGGCGCAGTGCGGTCGCGAGGTCGCGGGCCTTCGGCGAGAGGTCGGCGTTGCGCGACAGCGGCAGCACGGCGACCTTCACCGGGGCCAGGCGGCGGTCGAGCTTCAGCACGACGCGCTTGTCCACGCCGCCCTTGGCGTTCGGGGCCTCGTCCTCGGTGTAGGCCTCCAGCAGGAACGCCATCATCGGGCGGCCGACGCCGGCGGCCGGCTCGATGACGAACGGCTTGTAGCGCGAGTTCGTGGCCTGGTCGAAGTACGACAGGTCGACGCCGGAGTGGTTCGAGTGCGTGGTGAGGTCGAAGTCGGTGCGGTTCGCGATGCCCTCGAGCTCACCCCACTCCTGGCCGCCGAACCGGAAGCGGTACTCGATGTCGACGGTGCGCTTCGAGTAGTGCGAGAGCTTCTCCCGCGGGTGCTCGTAGTGCCGCAGGTTCTCCTTCGACACGCCCAGGTCCGTGTACCAGCGGGTGCGCTCGTCGATCCAGTACTGGTGCCATTCCTCGTCGGTCCCCGGCTCGACGAAGAACTCCATCTCCATCTGCTCGAACTCGCGGGTGCGGAAGATGAAGTTGCCCGGCGTGATCTCGTTGCGGAACGACTTGCCGATCTGGCCGATGCCGAACGGCGGCTTCTTGCGCGAGGTCGTCTGCACGTTCAGGAAGTTCGTGAAGATGCCCTGCGCGGTCTCCGGGCGCAGGTAGTGCAGGCCCTCCTCGGTCTCGACCGGGCCGAGGTGGGTCTTGAGCAGGCCGTTGAACATCTTCGGTTCGGTGTACTGGCCGCGGGTGCCGCAGTTGGGGCACGGCACGTCCGAGACGTCGCCCTCGGCGACCTCCTTGCCGGTGCGCTCGGCGTACTCCTCCGACAGCGTGTCCGCGCGGAAGCGCTTGTGGCAGGACTCGCACTCGACGAGCGGGTCGACGAACGCCTCGACGTGACCGGAGGCCACCCACACGTCCCGCGGCAGGATCACCGACGAGTCCAGGCCCACGACGTCCTCGCGGCCGCGGACCATGAAGTTCCACCACTGGCGCTTGATGTTGTCCTTGAGCTCGACGCCCAGAGGCCCGTAGTCCCACGCCGAGCGGGTACCGCCGTAGATCTCCCCGCACGGGTAGACGAACCCCCTGCGCTTGCAGAGGCTGACAACGGTCTCAATACGATCGGCGGCCAACGGGAACTCCATCGGGGGAATCAGATTCGGGGGCCCAAGCCTAGCCCGTCACGTTGCGCCCCGAACGGGCGACCGGAGCCTTACGCTGCAGCAATGGAAGACCGGCTGCGCGAGCTGTGGGACTTCGCCGACCTCGACGGCACCGAGGCGAGGTTCCGCGCGTTCCTCGGCGAGGTGGGCACCGACGACGAGCGCGCGGAGGTGCTGACCCAGCTCGCCCGCGTCGAGGGCCTGCGGGAGAACTTCGCCGCGGGCCACGCCCTGGTCGACGAGGCGGAGACGCTCGTCGCCCCCGACTCGACGGGCCGGGTGCGGGCGCTGCTCGAACGCGGCAGGCTGCACCGCTCCGCAGGTGACGCCGAAGCGGCCCAACCGCTGTTCGTGGCGGCGTTCGTGCTGGCCAAGACCAGGGGTGACCTGTCACTGGCCGTCGACGCCGCGCACATGGCGTCGCTGGTCGACGACCCGGAGAAGTGGACGAGGCAGGGCCTCGAACTGGTCGTGGCCAACCCGGAGCTGGTCCGCTGGCTCGGGCCGCTGCACAACAACCTCGGCTGGTTCTACTACGAGAACGGCCGTTACGACGAGGCGTTGGACGCGTTCGAGAAGACGCCGGAGGCGTACGCCGAGAGCGGCAAGGCCAAGACGCTGCACGCGCTCGGCCGCACGGCGGAGGCCGCCGAGGCCGCGCGCAGGGCGCTCGAGTTCCTCCCCCACGACTCGCACGACGAGTGGGTCGAGGAGATGGAGGCTATCGCCGCGGGGTCGCAGGCCCCGCCGCCTCGCCCAGACGCACCGTGAACGCGTCCTCGGCGAGCACGCTCGTGTGCTCCTCGACCTGGCCGTCGGCGCTGGTCAGCGTCGGCTCGTACATCGCGGGCTCGTCGGTGAGCGCCTCGGACAGCAGCGGGATCACGTGTTCCCGCACGGGGAACGGCGACATCGCGCGCCGATAAGCCACCACGGAGTCGAACTCGACCGTCAGCACCCACCGGTCGTCCTCGTCGGTGGACCGCGCCAGCGTGCCGCGACGGCAGCCGGGCTGAGCCGTCAACAGCGTCAACGCCTGCTCGACGCGCGCGGTGAACGTCTCGGGGTCGGATACGCGGAAACGGCACACGAGCAGCACGGTGCAAGGATGGCACGGTGACCTCCAAGCGCCCTCTCCTGCCCGGCGACGGCCCACTCGCGCCTGTGCGCCCGGTCGTGGCGTTCGTGCTCGTCCTCGGACTGTTCGTCACCGGCGTCCTCGTCGGCGGCACCCTCGGCGCGGTGCTGCTCGGGGTGCTCGTGCTCGGCGCCGGCGTGCTGCTGGCGGCCACCTGGAAGGTGCTTTCCCCAGCTCAACGCACATTGCGCGTGGTGGTCCTGCTGGTACTGGTCGTCATCACCGTAGAATTGGTGGTGAAAATCCCTACCAGGTGAGGTGCGGCGCCATGACCGTCCAGCTGCACGGCGAGCACTCCCCCGAACGCGCGGCTCCCGCGCCCGCGCCACCCCGCTCCGCGCACACGCTCGCCGAGGCGGGTGACCTGCTGCGCGCGCTGGCCGCACCGGTCCGCATCGCGATCGTGCTGCAACTGCGCGAGCACGACCGCTGCGTGCACGAGCTGGTGGAGGCCCTGGGCGTGGCCCAGCCGCTGATCAGCCAACACCTGCGGGTGCTCAAGTCGGCGGGCGTGGTGCACGGCGAACGCCACGGCCGCGAGGTCGTGTACCGACTGGTAGACGAACACCTGGCGCACATCGTCGTGGACGCTGTGACGCACGTCGAGGAGAAGTTGTGACCGGACTGAGGTCCACCAAGCAGCGCACCGCGGTGTCGAACCTGCTCGACCAGCTCGACGACTTCCGCAGCGCCCAGGAACTGCACGAGGAACTGCGCCGCCGTGGCGAGGGCATCGGCCTGACCACGGTGTACCGCACGCTCCAGTCGCTGGCGGACGCCGGTCAGGTCGACGTCCTGCGCACCGACTCGGGCGAGGCCATCTACCGCCGTTGTTCGGCCCACCACCACCATCACCTCGTGTGCCGCCACTGCGGCCGCACGGTCGAGGTGGAGGGACCCGCCGTCGAGAAGTGGGCCGACCGCGTCGCCGCCGAGAACGGCTTCTCCGCGGTCAGCCACACCGTCGAGATCTTCGGGACGTGCGCGGACTGCACGGCCAAGGGCCTCTAGGACTCGTAGGGCTCGACCGGCTCCGCCACCGGGGTGAACGACTCGACCGTGAAGCTCGGCACCCAGGAGTTCTTCTCCGACGCCGACTTCGGCACGACCTGACCGGTGACCTCGACCCACTGCTCGTCGGGCAGCGCGGGCACGTCGCCGGTGAGCCGCACCTTCAACGGCCGCGCGTCCGCCGCGCAGCACGAGATCGCGAGCCGCGCCACGAACGTGTCACCCTCGGCGCGCAGCAGGAAGCCGGTCAGCCGCACCCGGCGCCCGTCCAGCGTCCCGGACTCGTCCCACGCCGTGCGCGTGACGAACTCCGTCATGGACAGCGGGATGACGTCGCCGGAGGGCAGCTCGCCCAGCAGGTTGCGCGACCGCTGCGTCTGGTTCGTGTCCGCGGCCGAGTTCACGACGTCGCCGCCCAGGGCCGGCGGCGAGATCAGGAACACCGCCATCACCGGCAGCAGCATCAGCCACGTCGACCGCGACGAGTGCGCGTGCCCGTGGCCGTGACCGTCGTCGACGGCCTGGCCGCGGCGGATGTCCCGGACGATCGCGAACAGCGCCAGCCCGATCATGATCGCGCCGGCCGCGATCAGCAGCGGCAGCAGGCCCTTCTGCACGTACCTGAGGTACAGCCCGGAGAAGCTGATCTTCAGCAACGCGCCGCCGAGCAGGATCAGCAGGATGTTCTGGGTTTCCCGCCTCACAGCAGCACCACTCCCGTCACCACCGCGCACAGGATCGCCACCACGAACGTAGCGGGTGCGAAGCGGAAGGCGAAAGACTTGCCGAACGCACCCGCCTGCAGCGCGATCAGCTTCACGTCGACCGCGGGGCCGACGACGAGGAACACGAGCCGCGGCAGCAGCGGCAGGGCCGAGAAGGCGACGGCGACGAACGCGTCCGCCTCCGAGCACAGGGCCAGGACCACCGCGAGCAGGGCCATCACGAGCACGCCGAGCACGATCTGACCGCTGAGGGTCTGCATCCACGCGACCGGCACGAACGTCTTGAACGCCGCCGCGAACAACCCGCCGAGCACCAGGAACCCGCCGGCGTCGACGAGGTCGTGGCGCGCGCTCTCGGCGAACACGGCCCAGCGGGAGCCACCGGAGCGGTCCTCCAGCCGGGCGAGGGCGCGTTCGGCGATCCACTCGGCCTTGCCGAAGCGCACCCACAGCCAGCCCATGACCATCGCGGTCAGCAGCGACCCCGCGAACCGCGCCACGACCATCATCGGGGTGTCGTTGAACGCCACCGCGGTCGACACCAGCACGATCGGGTTCACCGCGGGCGCCGCCAGCAGGAACGTCAAGGCGACGGCCGGCGCCACGCCCTGCTGCATCAACCGCCGGGCGACGGGGACCGAAGCGCACTCGCACCCCGGCAGCGCCACGCCCGCGACACCGGCCACCGGCACGGCCAGCGAGGTGCGGGACGGCAGCAGCCGGCGCAGCGCCGCGGCCGGCACGAACGCCGCGATGGCACCGGAGATCAGCACGCCCAGCACCAGGAACGGCATGGCCTGCACGCAGATCGCCACGAACACGGTCGAGGCGGTGCGCAGCTTCGGCACGTCCAGCAGGTCGACGAGCCGCGACTGGAAGAGCAGTGCGAGCACGAGGATCCCGCACAGCACCTCCAACGACGTGATCTTCAGCCGAGGCGGGCCGGAGCGCCGCTTCGACGAGCGGATCTCGCCGGTGATCGTCATTCCGCGTCCAGGTCCAGCAGCCGGCGGTACTGGCGCGCCATGCCCTCGCGGATCTCCTCCGGCGACGGCGGCTCGTCGAACTCGGCCTCTTCCTCCTCGAGGTCCTCGTCGTCGGCGAAGTCGACCGCGGTGCCGTTGACGGCCTCCTCGGCGGCGTCCTCCTCGAGGGCGGCTTCACGCAGCTCCTCGATCGTGGCGCTCACGTCCTCGGCCGACAGCGCGGGCAGCATCGGCTTCACGATCGCCAGCACGCCGCCCTCGGCGTCCTCCAGGGCCACGGCCTCCGCCAGCGCGACGGCGTGGTCGCGCTCGTACGGGCCGCAGATGAACGAGTCCCAGTCGTCGCCGCCCGACGGCTCGAACGTGACGGTCCACGGGAACTCGTTGACGTCCGAGTCCTCTTCCGGCTCGTAAATGATCACGCCACCCATGGAAGGGTCCTTTCTCAAGAAAACCGGGAGAGGAGCTCGCCGCGCACCTGCGAGGCGGTCGACACGACCAGCATGAGCAGCGTGCTCAGCGGCTCCGGCTTGAGCCCGTCCGCCGGGAACGCGTACCGCAGCATCACGTCGGTGCCGCGTTCGGAAGCGATCACCCCGAGCGTGCCGAACAAGCCCTGACCAGCGCGTTCGGCCACCCACACCGCCGCATCACCCGGCAGGTCCCACGCGACGACGCACGTCAGCGAGAGCACGGTCAGGCCCTCGGCCAGCTCCATGCCCTGCACCGCGCACGGCACGTCGCCGTGGCGGAAGCTCAACGCGCCGTCGTCGTCCACGGCGACGTCGTGGAACAGCTCCAGCGCCTTGCGCGCGGCCTCCAGGGCCTCACCGCTCGCGTTCACGAGACCTCCGAATCGGGCTTGTCGATCGCACCACCGAAGCGGCGGTCGCGCTCGGCGAACTTCTCGACGGCGCTCCACAGGTCGCGGCGGTCGAAGTCGGGCCAGAGGATGTCCTGGAACACCAGCTCGGCGTACGCGGACTGCCAGAGCATGAAGTTCGAGGTGCGCTGCTCGCCGGACGGCCGGATGAACAGGTCCACGTCCGGCATCTCGGGCTGGTAGAGGTAGCGCGCGATGGTCTTCTCGTCGACCTTGTCCGGGTTGAGCTGCCCGGCGGCGGCCAGGCGGGCGATCTCGCGGGCGGCGTCACCGATCTCGGCGCGGCCGCCGTAGTTGATGCACATCGCGAGGTTGAGCCGGTCGTTGTCGCGGGTGCGTTCCTCCGCGACCTCCAGCTCCTTGATGACGCTGCGCCACAGCTTCGGCCGCCGACCGGCCCAGCGCACCCGCACCCCCAGCTCGTCGAGCTCGTCGGTGCGGTGGTGGATGACGTCGCGCGAGAAGCCCATCAGGAACCGGACCTCTTCGGGGCTGCGGCGCCAGTTCTCGGTGGAGAAGGCGTACAGCGACAGCCACTTCACGCCCATCTCGATCGCGCCCTTGGCGACCTCGACGACGACCTGCTCGCCGCGCTTGTGCCCCTCGACCCGCGACAAGCCGCGCTGGTTGGCCCAACGGCCGTTGCCGTCCATCACGATCGCGATGTGCTTGGGCACGAACTCGGCGGGGATGGCCGGGGGCACAGCGCCGGAGGGGTGCGGCTCCGGCGGGCGCGGTACGCGCTTCTCACGCTCGGAACGGCGGCGACGCAGCATGGGGCTCGGCATCCTCTCAGCGAAAACCGTTGTCGGTAGCCGCCACCCTAGCCTTCGCCGGCTCTGGCGCCTTCGTCGGCTCTGGCCTTGCGCTCGACCAAGGGCAACGACCGGAGCTGCCGTTCGAGGTGCCACTGCAGGTGTGCCGCGACCAGGCCACTCGCGTCCCGGCGGGCCACGTGCGGGATGTCGTCGACCACGTTCCACCGCCCGTGCAGCAGCGCCGAGAGCAACGTGAGCGTGTCCTGCGACGGCGAGGCGGAGCCGGGCGGGCGGCAGTTCGGGCAGCACGAGCCTCCGGCCTGCACGCTGAAGGCCCGGTGCGGACCGGGATCGCCGCACTTCGCGCACTCGTTGACCGCGGGTGCCCAACCGGCGAACGCCATCGCACGCATCAAGTACGCGTCCAGCAGCAGCGACGGATCCCGTTCGCCCGCGGCCAGCGCCCGCAGAGCGCCCGTGACGAGCAGATAGAGCCGCACGGCCGGTTCGCCCTCTTCAGCCGTGAGGCGGTCGGCGGTCTCCAAGATCGCGCACGCGGCCGTGTAACGCTGGTAGTCGTTGACGATGCCCACGCCGAACGCGTCGAGCGTCTGCACCTGCGTGATGATGTCGAGCGACCGGCCGGGGTGGAACTGCACGTCGACGTGGCAGAACGGCTCCAGCCGCGCGCCGAACTTCGACGACGTGCGGCGCACGCCCTTGGCCACGGCGCGCAGCTTGCCGTGCCGCTGGGTCAGGAAGGTGATGATCCGGTCCGCTTCACCGAGCTTCTGCACGCGCAGCACGATGCCGGTGTCGCGGTACAGGTTCGCCATCAGAACCCCAGGCGGCGCAACTGCTTCGGATCGCGCTGCCAGTCCTTGGCGATCTTGATGTGCAGGTCGAGGTAGACGCGCGAGCCCAGCAGCGCCTCGATCTGCTTGCGGGCGGCCGTGCCGACCTGCTTGAGCCGCTCACCCCGGTGGCCCAGGATGATCGCCTTCTGCGACGGCCGCTCCACGAACACGAACGCGTGGATGTCGATCAGGTCGTCGCGGCCCTCGCGCGGCTGCATCTCCTCCACCACCACGGCGATGGAGTGCGGCAGCTCGTCGCGCACGCCCTCCAGCGCGGCCTCGCGGATCAGCTCCGCGACCAGCGTCTGCTCCGGCTCGTCGGTCAGGTCGCCGTCCGGGAACAGCTGCGGCCCCTCCGGCAGCTTGCCCAGCAGCAGGTCACCCAGCTTGTCGACCTGGAAGCCGTCCACCGCGGACACCGGGATGATCTCGGCGAACTCCATGACCTTCTGCAGCGCGAGGAGCTGCTCCATCACCTGCTGCTGCGAGACCAGGTCGGTCTTGGTGACGATGCCGACCACGGGCGTGCGCTTGGCGACCTTCTCCAGCTCCGCGGCGATGAACTTGTCGCCGGGCCCCACCTTCTGGTCGGCGGGCACGCAGAAGCCGACCACGTCGACCTCCGACCACGTCTCGCGCACCAGGTCGTTGAGGCGCTGCCCGAGCAGCGTGCGCGGCCGGTGCAGCCCCGGTGTGTCGACCAGCACGAGCTGGCCGTCCTCGCGGTGCACGATGCCGCGGATCGTGTGCCGGGTGGTCTGCGGCTTGCTCGACGTGATGGCGACCTTGGTGCCCACCAGCGCGTTGGTCAGCGTCGACTTCCCTGCGTTCGGGCGTCCGACGAAGCACGCGAACCCGGAGCGGTAACCATCCATCTCCCCATTGTCCCCGGTACCGGCAACAGGGTTGTCGCCGGTCCCGGGATCTGCTACCCCGCCGCGTTCCCGACCGGTCAGGACCAGGCCTTCTGGTGCACGGCCTGATCGTTGCCGGTGACGAACGCGTCGATGCGGTTCGGGCCCCACGAGACGGCGCTCACACCCGAGGACAGCACGCCCGCGTGCCACTCCCACGCGTGCCAGCCGTTGTCGAACGCCTTGTGGTACAGCGCGTCGTCCGTGCCGCGCGCGAAGACGTCGAGCCGGCCGGGCGCCCACGACGCGACACCGGGCGCCTGGGAGATACCGCCGCCCAGCGACTCCCACGAACCCCACACGCCGTTGTCCGCCCACGTGTGGTGCAGCGAGTTGTCGCCTCCCTTGGCGAAGACGTCGATCCGGCCGGCGTCCCACGACACCGCGGCGGGTGCCGAGGTGAGGTCGCCGCCCAGCGACGTCCAGCCGGACCAGGCGCCGTTGGCGAAGCTCTTCACGTGGAGCCCGCTGTCCTCGGTGCCCGCGCGGCCGACGGTGAAGAGGTCGAGCCTGCCCGGCCCGCGCGAGGAGATGGCCGGGGCGTAGCGGTACGTGCCGGTGTCGATCGTCTCCCACGGGCGCCACACACCGTCGTAGACGAGCCGCTGCACCCCGCCGTCGACGTTGCCGGCGACGACGTCGATGCGGCCCGGTCCCCACGCCACCGCGGACGGCGAGGTGGTGAGGTGCCCGCCGAGCGACTCCCACGGGAGCCACCGGCCGTTCTCGTACACCCGGTGCTGCAACGTGTAGTCCGTCGCGACGGCGAACACGTCGAGCCGCCCGGGACCCCACGTGGTGACGGTGGGCGTGCCGTACACCTTCCCGCCGTGCCCGGTCCAGTCGCTCCACGCCGCCCGCGCCGCCGACGCGGAGAAGAGGAGCGCACCCGCCGCCATCGCGAGCACGCCGAACAACGCGGACAACCGTCTCATCAGCAGTTCCCCCAGCTCACACGGGTCTCAGCCCGCTTCGGGGGCTAGCGAACCACGTCGGCGACGTCCCCGGCCGGAGTTGCACGAAAAACCGGCGCAGTTGCCGCGAGGTCGCGCACCGCGGACACCGACGCCGCGTCGAGCGCGTCCTCGCCGGTCACCACGACAGCCGCCTCCAGCCCTTCGGCACCGCTCGACACGGCGGCCGCGACGGCCGCCTGCAACGCCGTGAGCTTCAGCGACGGCAGCGCGACGGTGGACGCGTTGTACGTGCGGCCGTCGAGGTCGCGTACCGCGGCCCCCTCCGCGGCGCCGTTGCGCGCACGGACCGAACGCGCGAGCGTCACGAGCTTGGCGTCCTCGGGATCCAGGTCACTCATCTTCTTCGGTCTCCTTCTGCACGGGACGCACGAGCACGGTGGTGACGCGGATGCGGCCCCGCTCGTCCTTGCCGCCCTCCGCCCGCATGCGCAGGCCCGCGATCTCGGCCTCGGTGCCCGGCAGCGGCACGCGCCCGAGCCGCTGGGCGAGCAGGCCGCCCACGGTCTCGACCTCGTGGTCGTCGAGCTCGGTGCCGAACAGCGCGTCGAGGTCGTCGACCGGGAGCCGCGCGCTGACCCGCACCGCGCCGTCGTCGAGGTGCTCGACCGGCGGGCGGTCGTCGGTGTCGGACTCGTCGGTGATCTCGCCGACGATCTCCTCGAGGATGTCCTCGATGGTCAGCAGCCCCGCGGTGCCGCCGTACTCGTCGACGACGATCGCCATGTGCCGGCGGGACACCTGCATCTCGCGCAGCAGGTCCGCGATCGGCTTCGAGTCCGGGATGAAGCTCATCGGGCGCATCAGCTCGGAGACGCTCTTCGGGTGCTCGTCCTCGGCGAGCGTGGCCCGCATGAGGTCCTTGATGTTCACCACGCCGAGCACGTCGTCGACGCTCTCGCCGATCACCGGGACGCGGGTGTAGCCGGAGCGCAACGACAGCGCGAGCGCCTGCCGCAGCGACTTGGAGTGCTCGATCCACACGATCTCGGTGCGCGGGACCATGATCTCGCGCGCGATGGTGTCCCCCAGCTCGAACACCGAGTGGATCATCTCGCGCTCGCCCTCGTCGACGACGCCGCGTTCCTGCGCCATGTCGACCAGCTCGCGCAGCTCCACCTCGGAGCTGAACGGGCCCTCGCGGAAGCCCTTGCCGGGCGTGATCGCGTTACCGATGAGGATCAGGACCTTCGACAACGGCCCGAGCACGCGGCCGAGCTGCCGGACGGTACCCGCGGCCAGCAGGCTCACGCCGTACGGGTGCTGACGGCCGATGGTGCGCGGTCCGACGCCGACGAGCACGTACGACACGACGAGCATGCTCAGGCACGAGTACAGAACGGCGAGCGAATCCCGGTCCACGTAGTCCAGGAACACCGTCGTGACGAGCACCGCGGCCGACATCTCGCAGAACAGCCGCAGCAGCAGCAACAGGTTGACGTGCCGCGGCCGGTCGTTGAGGACCTGCAGCAACTGACCCGTGCCCCACCGGCCCTGCCGTTGCAGCGACTCCACCCGAGCGCGCGACACCGTGCCCAGCGCGGCGTCCACGCACGCGAAGACCCCGGCGGCGAGCACGAGGAAAACGGCCAGCACGATCACACTGGCAGGGTTCGCGCTCATCGCCGTCAGTCTTCTTCGGGATGCTGCAGAGGCCTCTGCTCGTCCAGCCCGACGGCGCCGAGCACCTTGTCGTCCGCACTGCGCTGGTGCGCCGCCCGTTCGGCCTCGTCACGCGCGGTGCGGAAGTCCGCGAGGATGCGGTTCTGCAGCGTGAACATCTCGCGTTCCTCAGCGGGCTCGGCGTGGTCGTAGCCGAGCAGGTGCAGCACCCCGTGCACGGTCAGCAGGTGCAGCTCGTCCAGCAGCCCGTGACCGGCCTTCTTGGCCTGGTCCTTGGCGAACGCCGGGCACAGCACGATGTCCCCGAGCAGCGCTGGCCCGAGGCCCGCGGCGTCGGGGCGGCGCGCGGAGTCCAGCTCGTCCATGGGGAAGGCCATGACGTCCGTGGGACCGGGCAGGTCCATCCAGCGCTCGTGCAGGTCGGCCATGACGTCCAGCTCGACCAGCAGGACGGACAACTCGGCCAGCGGGCTCACGCCCATGCGGTCCAGCGCGAAGCGGGCGGCGGAGACGATGGAACCCTCGTCGACTCCGACACCCGACTCGTTGGCGATCTCGATGCTCACGGCGCCTATCGTCCCCGGCGCTGGTTCCCCCGGCGTGCACCGGGTCCGTGGTGTTGCCCGTTCTGGTCGAGCGCGTCCTGCTGGACCTGCCACTTGTCGTAGGCGTCGACGATGTCGCCGACCAGGCGGTGGCGCACCACGTCCTGGCTGGTCAACACCGAGAAGTGCACGTCGTCGACACCTTCGAGGATGTCCTTGACGACCCGCAGACCGCTGCGCTGGCCGCCGGGGAGGTCGACCTGGGTGATGTCGCCGGTCACCACGACCTTCGAGCCGAAGCCGAGGCGGGTGAGGAACATCTTCATCTGCTCGGGCGTCGTGTTCTGCGCCTCGTCGAGGATGATGAACGCGTCGTTCAGGGTGTTGTGCGTCAGCAGGTAGTCCTCGGTGACGTACAGGGAGTCCTGCGCCGCCACCTGGATGCAGACCGTCTCCGTCCTGCCCGCGGGTTCGATGCTGTCGATGAAGCGCATCGGACGCCCGCCACCACCGGCGGCGTGGTACTTCTGCCGCTTGCGCTCGAGCCGGAACGGCTCGACGCCCTGGGGCAGCCGGATGTCGATCGCACGCCCATTTCGGCTGTACGCGATGCCACCGAGCGAACGCACCAGTTCGATGACGTCAGCCTGGAGCTGCGGCGAGGAGGCCGCGAAACGAACACGGCAGCCACCATCGGCCTGACCGGCCGGTGCACCACCCGCATCGAGGAGACCCTGCAGCAAATCGAGACGTACCTGCACGGTGTTGCGCAGGTACGTCTCGCCGACAGACGCATCGCCTTCTGACGTAGCGGCACGCTCCAGGACCAGGACGTTGCCGTGGGCGGTCGTCCGCAGGGCGATCGCCGACGCCGGGCACCCGTCACCGAGCAGGAGGCCCAGCGCGTACGGGTCCATGGGCACATCGCGTTCCGGCAGGCAGACCGGAGCGCTGAGCAGCGGCAGCTCGTAGCGGCGGGCGTGCGCGGCCCGCAGGTTGCCGATCATCTCCTTGGTCTCGAGGACCCGCCACGGCTTGCCGCGGCGGCGGTCGGACGCCGTCCGAACCGTCCAGAGGTGCTCACCGCAGGCGAGGGTCGACGAGCCGTCCTGCGCCGTGACCCGGTAGACGTCCTTCTCACCCTGCGGGTAGACGCCGAGCACCGGGGTCGGTTCGCCGTTGGAGCCGATGACGAGGTCACCGACCTGCAGCGAGCCGATCGGCCGGTAGCCGTCGGGGGTCAGGACGGGGGTGAAGATCGGCTGGGCGCGACCACGCATGTAGGCCAGCGGCGCGACCTCGATCGTGCCCGCCTGCGTGAGGCGCGGGATCGACTCCGGGTCGACCATGTCGTGCAGCGCGTCGTAGAGCGGGCGCAGGTACGGGTCGATCTTCTCGTAGAGCGTGCCGGGCAGGTAGCCGAGCCGCTCGCCGGCCTCGACGGCCGGGCGGGTCAGGATGATCCGGTTGACCTGCTTGGCCTGCAGCGCCTGCACGGCCTTGGCCATGGCGAGGTAGGTCTTGCCGGTGCCGGCGGGGCCGATGCCGAAGACGATGGTGTTCTTGTCGATCGCATCGACGTAGTGCTTCTGGTTCAGCGTCTTCGGCCGGATCGTGCGGCCCCGGCGGCTGATGATGTCGAGGCTCAGCACGTCGGCGGGTGACTCCGCCTCGTTCGCGCTCAGCATCGCGACGATGCGGCGCACGGTGTGCTGGTCGATGGCCTGGCCGCGGCTCGCGAGGGTGACGAGCTCGGTGAAGACGCGTTCGGCGAAGGCCACGTCGGCGGGGTCGCCGGACAAGGTGATCTCGTTCCCGCGCACGTGGACGTCGGCGTCGAGCAGCTCCTCGGCGAGCCGGAGGTTCTCGTCGCGCGACCCCAGCAGGCTGAGCACCGCGCCATCGGGCACGGCGAACCGGGACTGACCTTCCTTGTTGCTCTGCTGTGTTTCCTCGGCCACGTGGCCCCGGCCTGCTTCCTGTCGCTCGGATCTGATGACGTCGATGCTAGTCCGGCCGAAAATGAGTGGCTACCGGATTGCTCACCGTGTGTGCTCATGGCCTGTGGAGATTCGCAGGCTTGGTGCCGGGGACATACCCGAGTGCATGAAACTCGTCACTGACCGCGGTTGGAGCTGGCCGCCCGCGCAGTGGGAGATGTTGCTGGCCCTCGGCCCCGGCTACGGCGCCTTCGACGAGACCGGGCTGCTCGGCACGACCCTGGTCACGCCGTACTCCGAAATGCAGGCGATCAGCGGCGTTCTGGTCGGTTCGTGGGCCGGTCGGCGGGGCGTCGCGAGCGCGTTGGTGTCCCATGTGCTGGATACCGGTCCGTCGGTGCTGTACGCGACCGAGATGGGTGAGCCGCTGTACGAGCGGTTCGGCTTTCACCCGGTCGGGCGTGCCTCGGCGCACCACGGCGAACTCGCGGGCGCGGCGACCGGGGTGACGCGGCCTGCAACGCCCGATGACCTGCCCGCGGTGGTGGCGATGGACCGAGCTGCGAGCGGGTTCACGCGGGAGGCGTTCTGGGCGCACGTGTTCGGTCCGTCCTCCTCGTACACGCCCTACATCGCGAACGACGGCTTCGTCTGCACGCGCCGCATCGATGAGATGTTGGTCATCGGTCCGCTCGTGGCGCCGAATGCCTCGGCGGCGTGCGACATCATCGTGGACGTGGCCGCCGGTGCCGGACGGGTCCGCGTGGACGTGACCGGCCAGGACGTCGCGAAGTTCCTGCTCAGCAGGGGTTTCGAAGTGCGCGGCGGCTGCACGCTGATGGTGCGCGGCGTCGAGGACGTCGGCGGGGACCGTGCGCGGTACTTCGCGCCCGCGTCGCTCGCGCTGGGATGATCGGGGGACTGCGGTGGAACTGCGACGGCTCGGGCTGGACGACATCCCCGCGTGCTCCGACCTGGCGGAAAGCCGGTCGTGGGCGCGCGAGGAGAAGAAGTGGGAGTTCCTGCTCGCGCACGGCGAGGGCTGGGGGCTGTTCGACGAGCAGGGCCTCGTCGGCACGACGATCTCGACCCGCTACCCGGAGCTCGCGTCGATCAGCATGGTGCTGGTCGCGGACCGCGCCGCGCGCCGCGGTCACGCCCGGCGCCTGGTGTCGCACGTGCTGGACTCGGGTGTCTCGACGTTGTTCGCGACGGACATGGGGCGGCCGCTGTACGAGCAGCTGGGCTTCCACGCCGTCGGCTTCACCGACATCCACACGGGCACCTTCACGGGGCCGCCGGCGGGTGCGTCGCGCCTCGCGACGGCGGCCGACCTCGATGACGTCGTCGCCCTGGACACCAAGGTCACCGGCATCACCCGGCCGTACCTGTGGGAGTCGTTGCTCGCGATGGGCGGCATCCGCATCTCCGGGCGCGGTGTCGCCGGCACGTGGCAGGTCCGCGAGCAGCGGATGCTCATCGGCCCGGTCATCGCGGACACCGAGGCCGACGCGTGCGCGCTCATCGCCGACTGCGCGGCCGGCGTCCCCAGCGTGCGCGTCGACGTGCACGACCCCGGGGTGATCGCGTTCGTCCGCGCGCACGGGCTGGAGTCGTGGGGCGAGGCCACCTGGATGGTCAGGGGCGCCGAGGAGCTGCCCGGTGACCGCGCCCGCTACCGCGCTCCCCTGCTGCAGGCCCTGGGCTAGAGGCGCCGGCCGCCCAGCAGGTGCAGGTGGGCGTGGAAGACCTCCTGCCCGCTGTCCGGTCCGGTGTTGAACAGCAGCCGGTAGCCGCTCTCCGCGACGCCTTCCGCCTCGGCGACCTCCTTCGCGGCGGCGAAGAGGTCGCCGAGCCGGTCGCCGCCGAGGTCGACGGCGTCCGGCACGTGCTCGCGCGGGATCAGCAGCACGTGCACCGGTGCCTTGGGCTGGATGTCGCGGAAGGCGAGCGTCGTCTCGGTCTCGTGCACGATCGTCGCGGGAACCTCACCGCCGGCGATCCGGCAGAACAAGCAGGACATGCCCCCAGCTAAGCGAAGATGGCGTCGAGCTGCTCGTCGACGGCCTCGACCAGGTCGCTGGCCGTCAGCTCGTCCGGCCCGAGCCCGTGGTGGATGTTGAGCCCGTCGACCAGCGCGACGAGCCGCCGCGCCGCCTTCGCCGGGACCACGCCCTCCCGCAGCTCACCGGCTTCCCCGGCGGCGACGAGCACGCGCTCGATCCCGCTGTACAGCTCACGCGTGCCGCGGCGCTCCAGCTCGTGCAACGACGGCTCGACCAGCGCCCTCGGCAGGAACGACAGCAACACCGCCGCCTCGACCCGGCGTTCGTCGTCCAGCGCCAGCAGCTCGTGCGCGAGGGCCCTCACCAGCTCCCGGTTGCCGGCCGAGGTGTCGATCTTCGCCAGCCGCGCGAGGAACCGCCGGTACGCGAGCTCCATCGCGAAGCCCAGCAACGCGTCCTGCGTGGGGAAGTAGTGGCGCAGCGACCCGCTCGACCACCCGGACTCGGCCGCGACGGCGCGCACCGACGCGTGGTCGATGCCGTCGCGCCGCACAATGCGCCAGACCGCCTCGGCGAGCTCGCGGCGGCGTCGCTCGTGGTCGACAACCTTCGGCACGGGCCCCTTTCTAGCAGCCGCGCGCCAGCCTGCCGACCGCCGCGCGGCACCGCTCCCACGCCGCGGTGCCGGGCGTGATGAGGTCCATGTGCCCGGCGCCCTCGACCACGACGAGCTCGGCCTGCGGCTCGGCCGCGCAGAACTCGGCGGACTGCGCCACGGGAACGTCCTCGTCGCGGTCGCCGTGCACGCACACCACCGGCTTGCCGATGGGCACCAGGGCGGCCGGTGAGGCCTCCGCGAACTGCTCCTCCGAGCACAGCTCCAACGCCCTGGCGGTGATGTGCCGGGAGAAGTCGAGGACCGCCGCCTGCGCCACGGCCCCCACCACTCGGGGGCTGTGCTTGGCCGCCCACACGGCAAGATGTCCTCCGGCGCTGTGGCCGAGCGTCACGACGGGCCCGATGTCGACGGCCTCGATGGCGGCGAGCACGTCTTCCCCGGTCTGCGGCCATCCTCCACCGCCGCCGACGCGCCGGTATTCCACGTTCCAGACGACGAACCCGTCCGCCACGAGAACGTCCGCCAGCGGCCGGCCGAGCTCCAGCCCATAACGCTGATGCCAAAAACCACCGTGAATGACGACAACAGCACCCTGAGTCGCCCCTTCGGGCACATATAGCTCACCGAACTGACTGGGGTGGTCACCGTAAGCAATCCGCTGCACCCCCAAAAAGTACGGGACGCACCAAAAGGCCGCCCGTCATGTCAAGAAGGAACGGAACCGCGCCGGCCGAATCAGCAAGGGCTCACCGGCCTCGAAGGCCGGACGGCAGGGCGCCGGGGTGGGTTTCGGGGCTCGGCGCCGGAAAACCGAAGGGGCCCAACCCAAAAGAAGGCGCCTCGCGGTCCGAAGCCTGGGGGTCGCTTCGCCGCGAGGCGCCGACGCCGGACCGAGGGGGGAGGTGTCCGGCGAGTCCTTGTGGTCAGAAGGGCTTAATCGTCTGCTCCGCTTCCGGATAGACCAATCGGCCCCTCTGCAAACCAGGGTAACCCCATCCGCCTGCGATTCGCTACAACTTGCGTCAAGCCAATCCATCCGATGTTCATCTTCGAAGTCAGCGGGGTCACCACCGGGCAGTGAGTACCCCAATGGCGCCGAGTGCAACCGCGGCTGCGGTGGACGCACGGAGAACGGTTGGGCCCAATCGGACAACCCGTGCGCCCGAAGATCGCAGAACATCGAGTTCCTCGGGGGAAATTCCCCCTTCGGGACCTACGACGAGCAGCACATCTCCTTCGGAAGGCAGCTCGACATCGGCGAGACGCTCGGTCGCGCTCTCGTGCAACACGAGCGTGAGCGCCGACGACGACACGCGATGAGCGAGCTGTTTGGTCGACACGGGCTCGTCGACGAAAGGCACTCTCGAACGCCGTGCCTGCTTCGCCGCCTCACGCACCGTGGACCGCCAACGACCCAGCGCTTTCGCGCCGCGCGGGCCGTCCTCCCACTTCGCCACGCACCGGGCGGCGCGCCACGGCAGCACGCCGTCCACGCCGGCCTCGGTGGCCAGTTCGACGGCGAGCTCGCCGCGGTCGCCCTTCACAAGCGCCTGGGCCAGGACGACGCGCGGTGTCGGCGCGGGCTCCTCCGCGCGGTCGAGCACGCGCAGCGACAGCGCGTCGCGCTCGACCGCGACCACGCGGCAACGCGCCAGCACCCCGGACCCGTCGGCCAGCACCAGTTCCTCGCCCACGCGCAGGCGCTTGACCGTCGCGGCGTGCCGGCCTTCCGGTCCGTCCAGCACGAACTCCTCGCCCGGCGGGAGCGCCGGGACGAGGAAGACCGGCAGGGTCACCGGTGGCCGCGGGAAGCACGCAGCCGCGAGAACAACCCGCCGCCGCCCTTGCCGTTGTGCGAGAGCGAGGGCTCGTTCTCGCCGCGCATCTCGGCCAGGTCGCGCAGCAACGCGGTCTGCGCGGCGTCGAGCTTGGTCGGCACGACGACCTCGAGGTGCACGTGCAGGTCGCCGCGGCCGTCGATGCGGCCGGTGGAGCGCAGCTTCGGCATGCCGCGGCCGGTCAGGACGAGCTGCGTGTTCGGCTGCGTGCCGGGGTCGATCTGCAGCTCTTCCTCGCCGTCCAGGGTCTTCAGCGGCAGGGTCGCGCCGAGCGCGGCCGTCGTCATCGGGATCTGCACGACGCAGTGCAGGTCGGCGCCGTCGCGTTCGAAGATCTCGTGCGGCTGCTCCTCCACCTCGACGTAGAGGTCGCCGGCCGGGCCGCCGCCGGGGCCGACCTCGCCCTGGCCCGCGAGGCGCACGCGCATGCCCTCGGCGACGCCGGCGGGGATGTTCACCGAGATGGTGCGGCGCGACCGCGTGCGGCCGTCGCCCGCGCACTGCTGGCACGGGTCGGGGATGATCTCACCGAAGCCGCGGCACACCGGGCAGGGCCGCGACGTCACGACCTGGCCGAGGAACGAGCGCTGCACCGACTGGACCTCACCGCGCCCGTGGCAGGTGTCGCACTGGACCGGCTTGGAGTTGTTCTGGGTGCCGGCGCCGTGGCAGCGGTCGCAGAGGATCGCCGTGTCGACGGTCAGCTCGCGGGTGGCGCCCGCCGCGCACTCCTCCAGCGTCATCTCGAGCCGGATGAGCGCGTCGGAACCGGGCTGCACCCGGCTGCGCGGACCGCGGCCGCTGCCGGACGTGGCGCCGAAGAAGGCGTCCATGATGTCGCCGAGACCGAAGCCCGCGAACGGGTCGCCGCCCGCGCGACCGCCGCCGCCCGAGTCGAGCGGGTCGCCACCCAGGTCGACGATGCGGCGCTTCTCGGGGTTCGACAACACCTCGTAGGCGGCCGTGACCTCCTTGAAGCGGGCCTCCTCGTTGGGATTGACGTCCGGGTGCAGCTGCCTCGCGAGCTTGCGATAGGCGCGCTTGATCTCATCCTGTGTCGCGTTCTGCGAAACACCGAGGATGCCGTAGTAATCCCTGGCCACCTGATTCGCTTTCGTTTTCATTTCAGCAAAGTTCCTGGTTCAACGACCGGTCAGGATCTCACCGACGTAGTTGGCGACCGCGCGCACGGCCGCCATGGTCCCGGGGTAGTCCATGCGGGTCGGTCCGACGACGCCGAGGCCGCCGAGCGGATTGTCGCGGCTGCCGTACCCGATGGACACCACGGAAGTGCTGCGCATCTCAGCAGCCTCGTTCTCCTCGCCGATGCGCACCAGCACGCGACCGGGGTCGCGGGAGGCGGCGAGGAGCTTGAGCACGACGACCTGTTCCTCGAGCGCCTCCAGCACCTGTCGCAGCGAGCCGGGGAAGTCGGTGATGTTGCGGGTGAGGTTCGCGGTGCCGCCGAGCACCAGCCGTTCCTCCGGGTGCTCGACCAGCGTCTCGATCAGCACCGTGGCGACCCTCAGCATCGGGTCGCGCAGGTTCGACGGGACCTCGTCCGGCAGTTCGGCCACCTTGGCGGAGGCCTCGGCGAGGCGCTGGCCCGCCATCGCCTGGTTCAGCACGCCGCGCAGCTGCGCCGTGTGCTCCTCGCTGATCACGTCGCCCAGCTCGACGATCCGCTGGTCGACGCGGCCGGTGTCGGTGATCAGCACCAGCATCAGCCGCGACGGCGTGATCGGCAGCACCTCCAGGTGCCGCACGGCGGCGCGGGACAGGGTCGGCACCTGGATCACCGCGACCTGCCTGGTGAGCTGCGCGAGCAGCCGCACGCTGCGGCGCATCACGTCGTCCAGGTCGAGCGCCCCGTCGAGGAAGCTGCGGATGGCCCGCTTCTCCGCCGGGGAGAGCGGCTTGACCTCGCTCAGCTTGTCGACGAAGAGCCGGTAGCCCTTGTCCGTCGGCACCCGCCCCGCGGACGTGTGCGGCTGGGCGATGTAGCCCTCGTCCTCCAGCGCGGCCATGTCGTTGCGCACGGTCGCGCTCGACACACCCAGGTTGTGCCGTTCCACCAGGGCCTTCGACCCGACGGGCTCCTGGTTGGACACGTAGTCGGCGACGATGGCGCGCAGCACCTCGAACCGACGTTCATCGGCGTTCATCGCTGTTCACCTCCGTGTCCACTGTTCCCGAGTTTACCCAGGCCGATTCCTGCCTGGTGCCAGCTCCGGAGTCGTGCGCGATCCGGGCTCCAGGTTTTTGTCGGTGGTGCTCGCTAGGGTCCGGACCGTGGCGGAGGACGGGCGCAGGCACCTGTCGGTGGTGCGGGACGGCGAGCCGCCGCCGACGCCGGGCAGGGCGTGCCTGGTGCACAGCGGCGGCGAGTGGTGGAAGGGCGCGGTGAGGTGGGAAGGGACCCGCCGGGAGGACGGGCTGTGGTGGGGCGAGGTGACCTACCTCAGGGACGGTCGGGAGGTCGTCGAGGTGCGCAGCCAGCACGACCTGCGCGCACGCTGACCCAAGGCACGCCGATTCAGGGCACGCCGATTCAGGGCACGCCGATTCAGGGCAGCAGCCGCCGGACCACGGCGTCGGCGAGCAGCCGGCCGCGGGCGGTCAGCACGCACCGGTCGGCGAGCGGTTCGAGCAGGCCGTCCGCCATCGCGGACCGGGCCTCGGCACGCCCGGCGTCGTCGAGCACGTCCATCGGCAGTCCCTCGGCGAGCCGGAGCTCCAGCAGCACCCGCTCCACCCGCCGGTCCTCCTCCGACAGCACCTCGCGACCCGCCGCGGGCGACCTGCCCTCGGCGAGGACCGACGAGTACCTCGCGGGGTGCTTCACGTTCCAGAACCGCACGCCGCCGACGTGGCTGTGCGCGCCGGGCCCGAAGCCCCACCAGTCGGCGCCCTTCCAGTACAGGACGTTGTGCCGGCAGCGGGCGGCTTCGGACGTGGCCCAGTTCGACACCTCGTACCAGGAGAACCCGGCGCCGCCGAGCACCGAGTCGACCATCTCGTACGACGACGCCAGCACGTCGTCGTCCGGCATCGGCAGGTCACCGCGGCGGATCCGCCGCGCCAGCCCGGTGCCGTCCTCCACGATCAGCGCGTAGGCGGACACGTGGTCGACGCCGGCCTCCAGCACGGCCTCCAGCGACGCGGCCAGGTCGGCGGGCCGCTCCCCCGGCGTGCCGTAGATCAGGTCGAGGTTCACGTGGCCGAACCCGACCTTGCGGGCCTCACGCGCCGCGTCGACGGGGCGGCCCGGCGTGTGCCTGCGGTCCAGCACGGCCAGCACGTGCCGTGCCGTGGACTGCATGCCGAGGGACACGCGGGTGTAGCCGGCGGACCGGATGCCCTCGAAGAACTCGACGGACGTCGACTCCGGGTTCGACTCCGTCGTCACCTCGGCGCCGGGGGCGAGGCCGAACGACTGGCGGACCGCGTCCAGCACGTCGGTCAGGCCGGAGGCACCGAGCAGCGACGGGGTGCCTCCCCCCACGAACACCGTTTCGGCCTGCACCGGAGTCCCGAGCACCGCGGCGGCGAGGTCGAGCTCGCGGCGCAGGCCCTCCAGCCACGAGGCAGGCGACGCGGACGACCCCAGCTCGCCGGGCGTGTAGGTGTTGAAGTCGCAGTAACCGCAGCGGGTCGCGCAGAACGGCACGTGCACGTAGACGCCGAAGGGGCGGGAGCCGACACCGGCCAGAGCGGACGCGGGGAGGGAACCGTCGGCGGGCGCGGGCTCGCCTTCGGGCAGAGCGGAGGGCATGACTCCCAGTGTTCCCTACCCGGCCCGAATGGCGGTGTTCAGCCGAGGGAAGTATCTGTCGGTGACAGAGTTATCACTGAGTGAAACCGGTCCGCGATGTCAACTTCTCCTCGGAGATCCCAGCATGCGGTTGGCGGTGGACCATGCTCTGGACGCGAGGCACACTGAGGCCATGCCTTCGACTGGAGTCCGCCTCGTGGCCCGCCGCCACGTCGACTTCCGTCGTGTCTCCAGCGCGATGTGCCGTCGTTCGGCCTGACCGCGCGCTGATTTGTTCCCGTCGGCGCCCGGCGCGCTGACGACGCCCCCACCACAAGCACCTCCGGGCTCGCACGCGCACCGAGCGCCTCGAATCCCCGGAGGATGGCGATGGTCCCGCCGCAGACGTCACCGCGCGCCAAGCAGCGTCGCGGCGAGGGGCAGTGGGCGCTCGGGTACCGAGAGCCGCTGAACCCCAACGAGCGGAGCAAGAAGGACGACAACCCGCTCAACGTCCGCGCCCGCATCGAGAACATCTACGCCCACGGCGGTTTCGACTCGATCGACCCGGCCGACCTGCGTGGCCGGTTCCGCTGGTACGGCCTCTACACGCAGCGCAAGCCCGGCATCGACGGCGGCCGCACGGCCACGCTGGAGCCGGAGGAGCTGGACGACGAGTACTTCATGATGCGCGTCCGCAGCGACGGCGGTGCGCTGACGACGCACCAGCTCAAGGTCCTCGGCGAGATCTCGCAGACCTACGCCCGCGACACCGCCGACATCACCGACCGGCAGAACATCCAGTACCACTGGATCCGGATCGAGGACGTGCCCACGATCTGGCAGCGGCTCGAAGCCGTCGGCCTGACGACGATGGAGGCGTGCGGCGACAGCCCCCGCGTCATCCTCGGCTCCCCGGTCGCGGGCATCTCCGAGGACGAGGTCGTCGACGGCCAACCGGCGATCGACACGATCCTCGAGCGCTACATCGGCGACCCGCGGTTCTCCAACCTGCCGCGCAAGTTCAAGACCGCGATCTCCGGCCTGCAGGACGTCGCGCACGAGATCCACGACGTCGCGTTCGTCGGCGTGCACCACCCCGAGCACGGGCCCGGCTTCGACCTCTGGGTCGGCGGCGGCCTGTCCACGAACCCCATGCTGGGCAAGCGGCTGGGCGCCTGGGTGCCGCTCGACGAGGTGCCCGACGTGTGGGAGGCGGTCATCAGCGTCTTCCGCGACTACGGCTACCGGCGCCTGCGCCACCGCGCGCGCATCAAGTTCCTCGTCGCCGACTGGGGCCCGGAGAAGTTCCGGCAGGTCGTGGAGGACGAGTACCTCAAGCGCAAGATGATCGACGGGCCCGCGCCGGAGGTCCTCGACCAGCAGCTCGACCACATCGGCGTGCACAAGCAGAAGGACGGCCTGCACTACGTCGGCGCCGCGCCGGTCGCGGGCCGCGTGTCCGGCTCGATCCTCGTCGAGGTGGCGAAGGCCGCCGAACGGGCGGGGTCGCGGCGCGTCCGGTTCACGCCGCAGCAGAAGATCATCGTGCTCGACGTCGCCGAGGCCGAGGTTCCGGCGCTCAAGAGCGACCTCGCGAAGCTCGGCCTGCAGGTCGACCCGTCGCCGTGGCGGCGGGGGATCATGGCCTGCACCGGCATCGAGTTCTGCAAGCTCGCGATCGTCGAGACCAAGGCCCGTGCGCTCGACCTCGTCACGCAGCTCGAGGCGAACCTCAAGGACATCGTCGACGGCGTCACGGCGCCGATCACCGTGCACATCAACGGCTGCCCCAACTCCTGCGCCCGCATCCAGACCGCGGACATCGGGCTGAAGGGCCAGATCGTCACCGACGACCAGGGCAACCAGGTCGAGGGCTTCCAGGTGCACCTCGGCGGCGGCCTGGGCCTCGACGCGGGCTTCGGCCGGAAGCTGCGCGGCCACAAGGTGACCGCGGACGAGCTGCCCGAGTACGTCGAGCGCGTGGTGCGCAACTTCGTCGCCCAGCGCGAGACCGACGAGCGCTTCGCCCAGTGGGTCGCCCGTGCGGAAGAGGGTTCGCTGCGATGAGCGCCAGCCGACGTACGTCTCTCAGCGGAGGCCGCGATGAGTGAAAGAGCGACGCCCTTCTACTGCCCCTACTGCGGTGACGAGGACCTCCGGCCGCAGGAGGAACCGAGCTACGCGTGGCTGTGCACCGGGTGCCGCCGCGTCTTCAAGGTCTCGTTCGTCGGGCTCAACCTGCCGCAGGAGGTGAAGAAGTGAGCGACCTCAAGGAAGACCTCAAGATCGTCGCCGAGGCGGCCGAGCGGGAGCTGGGGGACGCCACGGCGATCGAGGCCCTGGAGTGGACCGCGCGGACGTTCGGCGACAGCTACATCGTCGCCTCCAACATGCAGGACGCGGTGCTGATCGACCTCGCCGCGAAGGTGAAGCCGGACTTCGACGTGCTGTTCCTGGAGACGGGCTACCACTTCCCGGAGACCATCGGCGTGCGCGACGCCGTCGGGGTCGTCTACCCGGAGGTGCGCATCGTCAACGCCGCCGCCGAGCAGTCGGTGGAGGACCAGGAGCGCGAGTTCGGCCTGCTGTACCAGTCGGATCCGGCCAAGTGCTGCAACCTGCGCAAGGTCGTGCCGCTGCGCCGCGAGCTCGCGAAGTACGACGCCTGGGTCACCGGCGTGCGCCGCGTGGACGCGCCGACCAGGGCGAACACCCCGATCGTGCAGTGGGACGACCGCAACGGCCTGGTGAAGATCAACCCGATCGCGCCGTGGACCGACGACGAGTTCAACGCCTACATCCGCGAGAAGGGCATCCTCGAAAACCTGTTGGTGCAGGAGGGGTACCCCTCGATCGGGTGCCTGCCGTGCACCGCGAAGCCGTTGCCGGGGCAGGACGCCCGCAGCGGCCGGTGGGCAGGCCAGGCCAAGACGGAATGCGGGTTGCACGGATGACTCTCGCACTGGACACCCTGGGACGCCTGGAATCCGAGGCGATCCACATCTTCCGCGAGGTCGCGGGCGAGTTCGACCGGCCGGTGATCCTCTTCTCCGGCGGCAAGGACTCGACGCTGCTGCTGCACCTCGCGATCAAGGCGTTCTACCCGGCGCCCGTGCCGTTCCCGCTGCTGCACGTCGACACCGGGCACAACTTCGACGAGGTCATCGAGTTCCGCGACCGCGTCGTCGCGCGGCACGGCCTGCGCCTGGAGGTCGCGAAGGTCCAGGACTGGATCGACGACGGCCGCCTGGAGGAACGCCCGGACGGCACGCGCAACCCGTTGCAGACCGTGCCGCTGCTGGACTCCATCACGCAGCACAGGTTCGACGCGGTCTTCGGCGGCGGCCGCCGCGACGAGGAGCGCGCCCGCGCCAAGGAGCGGATCTTCAGCCTGCGCACGGCGTTCGGCCAGTGGGACCCGAAGCGCCAGCGCCCCGAGCTGTGGAACCTCTACAACGGCCGGCACCGCGCCGGTGAGCACGTCCGCGTGTTCCCGCTGTCGAACTGGACCGAGCTCGACGTCTGGCACTACATCGAGCGCGAGGGCATCGAGCTGCCGGACATCTACTACGCGCACGAGCGCGAGGTGTTCCTGCGCGACGGCATGTGGCTCGCCGAGGGGCCGTGGGGCACGGCGCGCGCCGGGGAGACGTTGCAGCGCAAGACGGTTCGCTACCGCACGGTCGGCGACGGCTCCTGCACGGGTGCCGTCGAGTCCGACGCCGCCGACATCCACGCGGTGATCGCCGAGGTCGCCGCGTCCCGGCTGACCGAGCGCGGCGCCACGCGGGCCGACGACAGGCTGTCCGAGGCCGCCATGGAAGACCGCAAGCGGGAGGGCTACTTCTAAATGAGCGACCTGTTGAGGTTGGCCACCGCGGGCAGCGTGGACGACGGCAAGTCCACGCTCGTCGGCAGGCTGCTCTACGACACCAAGTCGGTGCTGGCGGACACGCTCGACGCCGTGCACCGCGCGAGCGCCGACCGCGGCCTCGCGACACCGGACCTGTCGCTGCTGGTCGACGGCCTGCGCTCGGAGCGCGAGCAGGGCATCACGATCGACGTGGCGTACCGCTACTTCGCCACCCCCAAGCGGTCGTTCGTGCTCGCGGACACCCCCGGCCACGTGCAGTACACCCGCAACACGGTCACGGGCGCCTCGACGGCGCAGCTCGCCGTGCTGCTGGTCGACGCGCGCAAGGGCGTCATCGAGCAGACCCGCCGCCACGCCGCGGTTCTCGCGCTGCTGGGCGTGCCGCGGCTTGTGCTGGCGGTCAACAAGATCGACCTCGTGGACTACGACGAGGTGACGTTCTCCCGCATCGCCAAGGAGTTCACCGCGCACGCCACCGCGCTCGGCTACACCGAGGACGCGGTCGTGGAGATCCCGGTCTCGGCGCTCGCCGGTGACAACGTCGTGGACAAGTCCGCGAACACGCCGTGGTACTCCGGCCCGACCCTGCTGGAGCACCTGGAGAACGTGCCGGTCGAGCCGGACCCGCATGACGCGCCGTTCCGGTTCCCCGTGCAGTACGTCATCCGGCCGCGCACCGCGGAGCACCTCGACTACCGGGGCTATGCCGGTCTGGTCGCGGCGGGCACGGTGAAGCCGGGCGACGAGGTCGTGGTGCTGCCGTCGGGCCGCCGCTCGACGGTCACGAAGATCGACACGGCGGACGGCGAACTGGCGGAGGCGGCGGCCGGCCAGTCCGTGACGCTGCTGCTGGCCGACGACATCGACATCTCGCGCGGCGACCTGATCTCGGTGGCGGGCAACGAACCCAAGGTCACCGACGAGCTCGACGCCACGCTCTGCTGGCTCGCGGAGAAGCCCCTCCGCACCGGCGCCAGGGTGCTCGTCAAGCACGGCACGCGCACCGTGCAGGCGGTGGTCACCGAGCTGTGCGACCGCTTCGACGAGCAGAAACTGTCCAGTGTGGACATTCCGAGCTCGTTGGAGCTCAACGAGATCGGCCGAGTGGCTCTGCGCCTGGCAGAGCCCGTTCCGCTGGACGACTACAGCTTCAGCCGGCGCACCGGGTCCTTCCTGGTGATCGACGCGAGCGATGGTTCCACGCTCGCCGCCGGGCTGGTCGGGGCTCCGCTGCCGTTGCTGGAGAACGGCGTGGAGAGCTGTAGCGGGGGTGGCGAGAACGCCACCCCGGACAACCACGCCCTCGTCTCCCCCGGTCCCTGAAAGGCCACCGCCCCGTGAACCTCAAGCCCGCCATCGCCGCCGCACTGATCGCACTGACCGCACTGTCCGGGTGCAGCCGCGCCGGGACCGCGGAGACACCCGCCGCCCAGTCGAAGGGCGCCGCCGCCGAAGTCCGCCTCGGCTACTTCCCGAACGTCACGCACGCCGCCGCGCTGATCGGTGTCGAGAAGGAGCTGTTCAAGTCCGAGCTCGGCGGCACCAAGCTCACCACCCAGACGTTCAACGCCGGCCCCGACGAGGTCAACGCGCTGCTGGGCGAGTCACTCGACATCGGCTACATCGGTTCCGGGCCCGCCATCAACGCGTACTCGAAGTCCAAGGGCGAGACCGTGCGGCTGATCGCCGGGGCCACGTCCGGGGGTGCGCAGCTCGTGACCAAGCCCGAGATCAGCTCGATCGAGGACCTCAAGGGCAAGACCATCGCGACGCCGCAGCTCGGCAACACCCAGGACGTCGCGCTGAAGAAGTACCTGGCGGAGAAGGGCCTCACCGGCCAGGTCACCGTCACCAACGTGGAGAACGCCGCGTCGCTCGACCTGTTCAAGAAGGGCGACATCGCCGCCACGTGGTCGCCGCAGCCGTGGTCGGCGCGCATCGTCGCCGAGGCGGGCGGCAAGGTGCTGCTGGACGAGAAGACGCTGTGGGAGGGCGGCAGCTTCCCGACCACGGTGATCATCGTGCGGACGAAGTTCCTCCAGGAGCACCCGGAGACGGTCGAGGCCGTGCTCAAGGGCCACGTCGCGGCCATCGACTGGGCCAAGGCGAACTCCGGCGACGCGAAGAAGACGGTCAACGCCGCGCTGGAGAAGCTCACGTCCAAGAAGCTCGGCGACAAGATCCTCGACGCCGCCTGGGACAACATCGAGCTGACCACCGACGCGCAGGCCAAGCACTTCCCGCAGCTCGCGAAGGACGCCGTGACGGCGGGCGTGGCCAAGGAGGCCGCTGACGTCGCCGGGTACGCCGACTTCACGCTGCTGAACAAGGTTCTCCAGGCACAGGGCAAGCCGCAGGTGCAAGCAGCCGGACTGGACCAGAAGTAACCTCCGAGGGGACACGGACATGACCGCCACGCTCGAGACCACTGCTCAGTCCACTGTGGATGTCGCCGTCGAACTGACCGGCGTCCGCAAGGTGTTCGGCCACGGCAGCTCGGCCGTGGTGGCGCTCGACGGCGTCGACCTCAAGGTCGAGCCGGGTGAGTTCGTCTGCCTGCTCGGGGCGTCCGGCTGCGGCAAGAGCACGCTGCTGAACATCGTCGCCGGCCTCGACGGCGCGACGTCCGGTGAGCTGCGGCTCACCACGTCGCGCCCGGCCGTGATGTTCCAGGAGCCCGCGCTCATGCCGTGGCTCACCGCCCAGCGCAACGTGGAGCTGGCGCTGCGCTTCGCCGGCGTCGGCCGTCCCGCGCGCAAGCGCCGTGCGCTGGAGCTGCTGGAACTGGTGCGGCTCGGCGACGTCGCGGACAAGCGGCCGCACGAGCTCTCCGGCGGTATGCGCCAGCGCGTGGCTCTGGCCCGCGCGCTGGCGTCGACCACCGTCTCGGCCGACGGCGCTCCCGCCCTGCTGCTGATGGACGAACCGTTCGCGGCCCTCGACGCGATCACGCGTGACGTGCTGCAGAGCGAGCTCGTGCGGGTGTGGGAGACCACGAACACCGCGATCATCTTCGTGACGCACGACGTGCGCGAGGCCGTGCGCCTGGGTCAGCGCGTCGTGCTGCTGTCCTCGCGTCCCGGCCGCGTCGTGCGCGAGTGGGACGTCACGGACTCCTCCGACGAGGTCCTCGACGAGATCAACACCGAGCTGCGAGAGGTCATCAGTGGCCACGCCTCCTGACACGCTCGACAAGGTCGGCGCCGGCCTCGACGCCCTCGACGTGCCGATCGAGGCGCACCGACCACCGTTGTGGCGCCGTTTCCTGAAGACCGGCGTGCCACCGATCATCGCGTTCGCAGTGCTGCTGGGCGTGTGGCAGGCATTGTGGGCGTCGGCGGTCCTGCCGGAGTTCCAGCTACCCGCACCGGTGGACGTGTGGGACGAGCTCGTGCGGTCGGTCGGCTCCGGCGAGGCGTTCGGCATCCTGTGGACCTCGTTGCACCGCGCGGTGTTCGGGTTCATCGCGGCGGTGCTGATCGCGACGCCGCTCGGGTTGCTGATCGCCAAGGTGCGGGTGGTCCGCGCGGCGATCGGGTCGCTGCTGACCGGCCTGCAGTCGCTTCCGTCGGTGGCGTGGGTCCCGGCGGCGATCCTGTGGTTCGGCGTGACGCCGTCGACGATCTACTTCGTCGTGCTGATGGGGTCCGTGCCGTCCATCGCCAACGGCCTGGTGGCGGGCATCGACCAGATCCCGCCGCTGCTGCCCCGCGTCGGACGGGCGCTGGGCGCCGGCCGGCTGGCGTCCGCGCGGCACATCCTGCTGCCCGCCGCCCTGCCCGGCTACCTCGCCGGCCTGAAGCAGGGCTGGGCGTTCTCCTGGCGGTCGCTGATGGCCGCGGAGATCATCGCGACCTCGCCCCAGCTCGGCACCGGCCTGGGCCAGTACCTGCACAACGGCTCGTCGCTCAACGACATCAACATGGTGATCGCGGCGATCTTCCTGATCCTGCTGGTGGGCATCGGGATCGAGCTGCTGCTGTTCCGCCCGCTGGAGCGCGCCGTGCTGCGCGCCCGCGGACTGACGGGAGCGCTGTGACCTCCCTCGTCGCCGTCGCGCACGGCAGCCGCGACCCCCGCTCGGCCGCGTCGGTGCACGCGTTGCTGGACGTGGTGCGCTCCCTGCGCCCCGAACTGGACGTCCGCGGCTGCTTCCTGGACCTCTGCGCGCCCCGGCTGAGCGACGTCCTGCGCGGCCCATCGGTCGTCGTACCCTTGTTGCTGGGCAGGGCTTTTCACGCACGGGTCGACGTGCCGGCCGCCGTCGCCGAGACGCGGGTACCCGCGATCGTCTCCGACGTGCTGGGCCCGGACCCGCGGCTTGAGTCCGCCGCGCTGCGCAGGCTTTCCGAGGCCGGGGTGTCGTTCGGAGACCGGTCCCTGGGCGTGGTGCTGGCCGGCGCCGGGTCGTCGCACGGCCCGGCGAACGAGGCCGTGGCGGAGGTCGCGCGGCGCTGGAGCCGGGAGTCGGGCTGGGCCGGTGCCGAGGCGGCGTTCGCCTCGATCGCCTCGCCGTCCGTGCCCGAGGCGATCGAGCGGCTGAAGGCCCGCGGGGCCACCCGGATCGCCGTCGCGTCCTGGTTCCTGGCACCCGGCCTGCTGCCGGACAAGGTCGCCTCGCTGGCGGGAGACGCCGTCGTGGCGCGGCCGCTGGGTGACGACGTCGAGGTCGCGCAGCTCGTGCTGGACCGGTACGACGAGGCGCTGGCCCGGCAGTCGGTGGCCGCCTAGGCCTTCACCGGCCGATCGCCTCCTTCACCGTCACCCGAACAGGAATTGCCGTTTCTGCCTGGGATCCTGTTTGGATGCATATGTTCGTCGACGAGACCGAACGCGGCGGCCACCTGCTCGCCGCGACGCTCGTCGCTCCCGCCGCACTGCACTCGACCCGGTCGCTGATGCGCGGCCTTCTTCTGCCGGGCGAGCGGCGAGTGCACTTCAAATCCGAGAAGGACAGCCGCCGCAAGTACATCGTGTCGCGCATCGTCGAGCGCGGCCTTGAGGTCATCGTGCTGTCGAGCAGTGAGAAGGGCGATCGCGCGAGAGCCGTCCTGCTGGAACGGCTGGTGGTGGAGGCGATCGAGCGTGGGGTGAGCAGACTCGTCCTCGACTCGCGCGATCATGCGAGCAACGGACGCGACCGCGGGGTGCTCGCCCGCACGAAGGCACGCGATGCGGGCATCGTCTACGAACACATCCAGTCGTCCGCCGAACCGGCACTCTGGGTGAGTGACGCCGTCGCGTGGTGTTCAGGCGCTGGCGGCGACTGGAGGCGCCGAATCGGACCTGTCGTGACCCGCATCGAGCCCTGAACAGCGCGAAGCCCAGGCAGCAACCGTCCGGAAGCGCACCTGGGCTCACTTCCTCCACCTAGTGGCGGAGGCTATGACAACAGCCTAGCACATTTGACCCCAACCGCTGCCACCCCGGTGCGCCGTTCAGGCGATGTGCGACGCGAACCGTTGACGTGAAACCTACTCATGAGTAGTCACATGACTACGCCGCGCGCTGGAGATGTCCCTCGTCCACCCAACGGGGAGAGGCCATGAAGCTAGCCGCAATCACCGCAGCCGCACTGGTGCCGGTGCTGGTGTTCGCCACCACCGCGTCAGCCGCGGCACCGCAGACCGTCACGTACAAGCTCCGCGCGAGCGCCGTCGGGCAGACGACGGACTTCACGCTCGACCAGGGCGTCGACGCCGCCGCGCCGGCGGGTGTCGCGCCGAACGGCACCGTCGCCGTCACCATCGACCCCGCCCCCAACACGATTCCGTCCGAGGCGGGCGGCCGACAGGTGCGGGAGATCAAGGGTCTCGCGCTCAGGCTGCCGGTGCCCGCCAACTCGACGTTCCGCTCCGCGAGCCTGTCCGGCGGCTCCGGGCTCGGTGGCACGCCGACGATCGCCCTGCAGGGCAGCGACGTCGTGCTGAACGTGCCCGGTCCGATCAAGGGCGGCGCGGCCTTCGAGCTGCCGACCGTCACGATCGGCCTCCAGGCCGGCGCCTCCGGCACGATCACCACGAAGCTGGGCGGCACCGGCTACGACGCGCCCGGCCTCACCTTCACCGCCGTCGTCGCCGTGCTCGGCTTCCCGGTCAACGCCGCGGCGAAGGGCTACCCGGACCCCAGCCCCGTCCTGACGACCACGACCATCGGCTGACTCCGGTGCCCCACCCCCTGCCGGGCATCAGGAGGTAGCAGCGGTCATCGTGGCGAGCGTCGTGCGCAGGTCTTCCAGCGAGACCTGCGCACGACGCGGTTCGGCCACTCGTGCTGCGCGGCCCAGTCCGCGATCCCGTCGGTCAGCGCCAGGTACACCGGCTGCGTCGACGCGGGGTCCGGCTAAGGTCGGCGCATGGCAGACGAGCTGGTCCATTACGAGGTGCGGCGTGGCATCGCGACGATCACGCTGGACTCCCCCCACAACCGCAACGCCCTGTCCGCGCAGCTGCGCCGGGAGCTGCGCGAGCACCTGACGGCGGCGGCGGGTGACGACCAGGTGCGGGTGGTCGTGCTGACCCACACGGGCACCGTGTTCTGCTCCGGCATGGACCTCAAGGAGGCCGCCGGCGCGAGCGCGGGGAACCAGGGCGTCAACGAGTTCCCCGCGATCCTCGAACAGCTGTGGACCAGCCCGAAGCCGGTCGTGGCCGCGCTGAAGGGCCCGGCACGCGCGGGCGGCGTCGGCATCGTCGCGGCCTGCGACATCGCGATCGCCGCGAACGAGGCGACGTTCGCGTTCAGCGAGGTGCGGATCGGCGTCGTGCCCGCGGTCATCTCGGTGACCGTGCTGCCGCGCCTGCTGCCCCGCCAGGCGCACGAGCTGTTCCTCACCGGCGAGACCTTCGACGCGCGGCGCGCCGTCGAGATCGGCCTGCTCAACTCCGCCGTGCCCGTCGACGGCGTCGACGCCGAGGTCCGCCGCTACGCGGACATGCTCGCCCTGGGCGCGCCCGGCGCGCTGGCCGCCACCAAGGAGATGCTGCGACAGGAGCGCTCCGCGAACCTCGGCGAGGTCTTCGCGGACATGCTGGAGCTGTCGGCCCGGCACTTCGGCGGACCGGAGGGCCAGGAGGGCATCGCGGCGTTCAAGGAGAAGCGCAGGCCGTCGTGGGTCCCGGCCGGGGACTGAGGGCTAGAACCAGCCGCTGCACTCGATCACGCCCTGCGAGGACCCGCAGGCGCGCATCACCTTGCCGTCGTTCTTGAACGCGTCGGTGTACTTCGCGGTGCCCGAGTCGATGCGCGTGTACCCGAGGAACCCCTCGTGCTCGCCCGCCGAGGGGTCCTTGCGGTCCGTCCAGATCTCCTCGCCGGGCGTGCCGTGGGAGATGCGGCCCCACGCGCACTTCGACTCGTTCGACGCGCGCAGCTCGATCACCCGGCTGTTCTGCATCGTCACCGGGTTGTCGCCGTCGGCGGTGTCGAACGGCGTGAAGGCCTTCTCCTGCGAGCAGCCGGAATCACCGGCGAACGACACGGCCGGGCAGAGCGCCCCGACGACCAGCACGACGCCGAATGCACAGCGCACCCGGCGGAATTGCGTTCCCATGGAGCAGAACTGTCCACTCCGGACCGCGAAGGCGCAGTGCACGTCACCGTTCTGCGCGAATCACGCGCAATGTGCGGTCACCTGATCCAGCGGTCCGCTTCGCGGCGTCCCGCAGCACCTCGGCGACGGAGGCGTCCAGGTCGGCGGGCACGACCAGCACGTACTCGCCCTCGGGCAACCACGAGAGGTCGCTCAGGCTGTCGTGCAGGGCGTCCAGGTTCTGCCCGAACCAGTCGGGGAAGTCCAGGGCCTGCGCAATGGCCGCGATGGCGGCCTTCTTCTCTGAAACGAGAATGTGCCGTTTCACTTCGTCACGTCCACGACCACGAACGTCGAATAGTGGTCACCGGTGTAGAAGACTTCTCTTTCCGACCCGGTGACGAGCCGGCGCGCCCCCCGGTCCTGACTGCCGGGCGTCGGCACGGTGTACTCCTTGTAGTACCCGGAGTTCTTGACGGGCAGCCGCTTCTCGCGGTTCTGGAACGTCACGCCGTCGTTGCGCGGGTACGGGAACGGGCCGTTGGCCTCGATCAGCTCCCACGTCCGGCCGGCCTCGGCGGGCAGCTTCGACAACGCCTCGACGGTCAGCCCCGACGCGGCGCCGGGCACCGCCGACGCGGACTCGGTGACCAACGGCTTCGTGATCCCGGGGGGCGCGCCGGACGTGCTGTCCTTGACGAACCACCCGATGACGACGAGGGCGAGCAGCCCGACCAGTGCGACGGTCAGGCGACGACCAGGACTCACGCAGCGACCTTCTCGGGCTCGGGCTCGGGTTCGGACTCAGGAGCCGACGCCGGGTTCTTCGCGCCCCAGTCGGCCACGCGGTCGATCAGCCGCGCCACCCCCAGGCAGAGCGGTAGCACCACGGCCATCACGACGGGGAACTGCACGGCGACGGGCAGCTGCACCACCCACAGCTCGACCCCGTCCCACCACTGCACCAGCCACTCCACCTGCCCCACCCTAGTCTCGTGACCGGTGTCACGGCATTCGGCCAGGCGCACGCCGGGTACGTTGCGAACCATGTTCGCCGTTTACGCAGCAGAACCCAGTCCCGAGAACCCGCTGGCCTCGCTCCGCGTCGGCGAGCGCCCCGACCCCGAGGTCCCCGCCGGGTGGGTGCGGGTCGCGGTCAAGGCGGCCAGCCTCAACATGCACGACCTGTGGACGTTGCGCGGGGTCGGCATCAAGGCCGAGCAGTTCCCGATGATCCTGGGCTGCGACGGCGCCGGCACCCTCGACGACGGCACCGAGGTGGTGCTGCACTCCGTCATCGGCGACCCGGACTGGGCCGGCGACGAGACGCTCGACCCGAAGCGCACGCTGCTCACCGAGAAGCACCAGGGCACGTTCGCGGACCACGTCGTCGTCCCCGCCCGCAACGCGCTGCCCAAGCCGGCGGACCTGACCTTCGCCGAGGCCGCCTGCATGGGCACGGCCTGGCTGACCGCGTACCGGATGCTGTTCGTGAAGTCCGGCCTGCGCCCCGGTCAGACGATGCTCGTGCAGGGCGCGTCGGGCGGTGTGTCGACGGCGCTGATCCAGCTCGGCCGCGCCGCCGGTTTCCGCGTGTGGGTCACCGGCCGTTCCGAGGACAAGCGCGCTCTCGCCACGGCGCTCGGTGCGCACGAGGTGTTCGAGTCGGGCGCCCGGCTGCCCGAACGGGTCGACGCGGTGTTCGAGACCGTCGGCAAGGCCACCTGGTCGCACTCGATGAAGGCGCTCAAGCCCGGCGGCATCGTGGTGATCTCCGGCGCGACGTCCGGTGACGCGTCGGCGGCCGAGCTGCAGCGGCTGTTCTTCCTGCAGCTGCGCGTGGTCGGCTCGACCATGGGCACCCGTGAGGAGCTGGGCGACCTGCTCCGGTTCTGCGCCCTCAGCGGGCTCAAGCCGCAGATCGGCGCGGAGCTCGCGTTCGAGGACGCCGAGCAGGGGTTCCGGGCGATGCTCGACGGCGAGACGGCCGGCAAGATCGTCTTCACCCGCTCGTAAACAGCACGATGTGCCAAAGATCGGTCTCCTGATTGGTGGGTCCGGCCAAAGCGCGTCACATTTGACGCGCATAGGTTCAGCCGGACCCACTTCATCGAGGGAGCTGAAGCATGAGCACGGCGCAGGGCGTCTTCCGGCGCAAGCCCATCGACCAGATCGCGGAGGACAGGAGCGACGGGCTCACCAGAACACTGGGCCTGTGGCAGCTCACGGCGATCGGCATCGGCGGCATCATCGGCGCGGGCATCTTCTCGCTCGCGGGCGCCGTCGCGAACAAGACGGCCGGCCCCGCCGTGCTGATCTCGTTCCTCGTGGCCGGCATCGCGAGCGCGGCGGCCGCGTTCTCCTACGCGGAGTTCGCGGGCCTGATCCCCAAGGCGGGCAGCGCCTACACCTACGGCTACGCGGTGCTCGGCGAGATCGTCGGCTGGTTCATCGGCTGGGACCTGCTGCTCGAGTACACCGCGATCGTGGCGGTGGTCGCCATCGGCATCTCCGGCTACTTCACCGAGCTGCTGAGCCTGCTGAACGTCCACCTGCCGCAGTGGATGCTGGGCGCGCCGGGCACCGAGACCGGTGACGTCGCCGCCGGCACGTACAAGGTGAACCTGTTCGCGGTGGTGCTGTGCCTGCTGATCGCGTACGTGCTGAACATGGGCATGAAGAACGCGGCCCGCTTCGAGACGACGCTGGTGTACCTGAAGATCGCGGTCGTGGCGCTGGTCATCGTCATCGGCGCGTTCCACATCGACACCGGCAACTACAACCCGTTCTTCCCGTTCGGCGTCTCGGGTGCGCTCACGGGCGCGGCGACGGTGTTCTTCGCGGTGTTCGGCTACGACGCCATGTCGACGGCGGCCGAGGAGTCGAAGGACTCCCAGCGGCACATGCCCAGGGCGATCATCTACTCGCTGGCGATCTCGATGGTCCTGTACGTGCTGGCCTGCCTGGTGCTCACCGGCATGGTGAACTACTCCGACGTCGACTCGGAGTCCGCGTTCGCCACGGCGTTCGCCGACATCGGCCTGCCCGCGCTGGGCATCGTCATCAGCGTCGGCGCGATCCTCGGCATCACGACGGTGCTCTTCACGTTCCTGCTGGGCGCGGCCCGCGTCGGCTACTCCATGAGCCGTGACGGGCTGCTCCCCCGGTGGTTCGCGAAGACGCACCCGGTGAAGCACGTCCCGTCGCGCATCACCTGGGTGCTGGGTGTCGCCTCCGCGGTCATCGCCGGGTTCCTGCCGATCGCCGAGGCCGCCGAGCTCACCAACATCGGCATCCTGCTGGCGTTCGTCGTCGTCTGCATCGCCGTGATCGTGCTGCGCTACAAGCAGCCGGACCTGCCGCGCACGTTCAAGACGCCGGGCATGCCGGTGGTGCCGATCATCGGCGTGATCTTCTCGCTCTGGCTGATCACGTTCCTCACGCCGGAGACCTGGCTGCGGTTCGGCGTCTGGTTCGCGATCGGCCTCGTCATCTACTTCGCGTACTCCAAGCGCCACTCCGTCATGGAGAAGCAGTCCAAGCGGTGACGATCCGGTCGAGGGTGGAGAGCGGCACCGCGCCGCTCCCCACCACCAGGTCGTGGAAGGCCCGGATGTCGAACCGGTCGCCCATCCTCGCCTCGGCCTCGGCGCGCAGGCGCTGGATCTCCAGGCGCCCCACCATGTACGCGAGGGCCTGCCCCGGCGTCTCGATGTACCTGTCGATCTCGGCGTTGATCTCGGGTTCCGGCATGACGGTGTTCTCGCGCAGGTAGTCGACGGCCTGCTGCCGCGTCCAGCCGAGCGCGTGCAGGCCCGTGTCGACCACGAGCCGACCGGCGCGCATCGCGTCGGTGCCCAGCATCCCGAGCCGTTGCTCGTCGGACGAGTACAGGCCCATCTCGTCGGCCAGCCGTTCGGTGTAGAGACCCCAGCCCTCCAGGTAGGCCTCGATGAACGCGAACCGGCGGATGTCGTGCATGTCGGTCTCGGCCGCGATCGAGAGCTGGTAGTGGTGGCCGGGGATCGCCTCGTGGAACGCCGTCACCTCGGACAGCGTGCGGCTGCGTTCGGTGGCGCCCAAGGGGTTCAGCCAGTACGTGCCGGGACGTGAGCCGTCCTGCGGCGCCGGCAGGTAGAACGCGATCGGTGCCGTCTTCCGTTCCTCCTCGGCGACGGGCCGCACCTCGCAGCCGACCTTCGGCATGCGGCTGAACCAGTTCGGTGCCTCGGCCTCGGCTCGCGCGATGGCCTCCACCGCGCTGGAGACCATCTGCTCCTCGTTGTCCCACAACAGTTCGGTGCGCAGCCGGCGGAAGATCTCCGGCACGTCCGAAGTGCCCCACACCCGTGAGCCGATCTCCGCGTACTCCTCGCGCAGCGACGCGATCAGGTCGAGCCCCAGCCGGTGCAACTCCTCGGGGGTGTGCGAGGTCGTCGTGTAGTTGCGGACCAGGTTCGCGTAGTTCTGCTCGCCCTCCGGCAGCCAGCACAGGCCCGGCTGGTCGTCGCCGCGGGCGTCCTCGACCGACGCCAACACGTCGCGGAACCCGGCGACGGCCGTGCGGATCTCGGTGGAGTGGTCGCCTTCCCACTCCTGCCTCTGCGAGGCGAGGAAGCTCTCCGTCCGCTGGATGCCGGTGTGGAGGTGGCGGCGCAACGGCTTGCGGTCGGAGTTGCGGATCCGCTCCCCTGCCTGGTCGATGTAGGGCGGGATCCGGTCGAGGCGCTGGGACACGTCGAGCTTCGACGCGATCAGGAGCAGGCTGTTCACCGGGGCGTTCATCCCGGTCGCGACGGTGTGCTCGACGAGCCTCGCGTCGATGCGGTCGACGATGGACCGGCCCTGGTGCTCGATCACGGCGAGGGTGACCGGGTCGTCGTCGCTGGTCTCGGCACGGCGCAGGATGTCGGCGATCCGCGACCGCAGGGCCTGCTCGCCCTCGACGCTCAGGTCCTCGACCTGGTCGTCCCAGCCCGGCAGCCCGTACATCGTCGCCCTGAACGGCTTCCTGTCCATGGCTGCCTGGAGCATCTCATCAGCGAGCGACATCAGACCCTTTCCGACCAAGCGACGACGAGGTTGCCGAGCGTGGACAACGGCATCGCGCCGTTGCGCAGCACGAGGTCATGGAACCCCTTGACGTCGAACCGGTCGCCCATGCTCGTCTCGGCCTCGGCCTCGGCGCGCAGGCGCTGGATCTCCAGGCGTCCCACCATGTACGCGAGGGCCTGCCCCGGCGACTCGATGTACCTGTCCACCTCGGAGCTGATCTCCGAATCAGACATCACGGTGTTCTCGCGCAGGTAGTCCACGGCCTGCTGCCGCGACCAGCCGAACGCGTGCAGACCCGTGTCGACCAC
>NZ_FOFR01000004.1:0-9039 GCF_900110955.1 Lentzea xinjiangensis | reverse complement strand
CTGATCTCCGAATCAGACATCACGGTGTTCTCGCGCAGGTAGTCCACGGCCTGCTGCCGCGACCAGCCGAACGCGTGCAGACCCGTGTCGACCACCAGCCGCCCGGCGCGCATCGCGTCGAGCCCGAGCATCCCGAGCCGGGCCTCGTCACCGGAGTAGAGGCCCATCTCGTCGGCGAGCCGTTCGGTGTAGAGGCCCCAGCCCTCCAGGTAGGCCTCGATGAACGCGAACTTGCGCAGGTTCGACAGCTCGGTCTCGGCGGCGACGGTCAGCTGGAAGTGGTGGCCGGGCACCGCCTCGTGGAACGCCACCACCTCCGAGAGCGTGCGGCTGCGTTCGGTGGCGCCCACCGGGTTCAGCCAGTAGACCCCTGGCCGCGACCCGTCGAGCGCGGCGTCCGTGTAGTAGGCGAGCGGCGCGGTCTCCCGCTCGACCTCCGGCACGAGCCGCACCTCGCAGCGCGCCCTGGGCACTCTGCCGAACCACCGCGGGGCGACCTGCTCGGCTCGCGCGATGGCCTCCACCGCGCTGGTGAGCATCTCGTCCTCGCCGCTCCACAGCAGTTCCGTGCGCAGTCGCCGGAAGATCTCCGGCACGTCCGAAGTGCCCCACACCCGCGCACCGATCTCCGCGTACTCCTCGCGCAGCGACGCGATCAGCTCCAGGCCCAGCCGGTGCAACTCCTCCGGACTGCGCGAAGTCGTCGTGTAATTGCGGACCAGCTTCGCGTAGTTCTCCTCGCCCTCGGGCAGCCAGCACAGGCCGGCGTACTCGTCGTCGCGGCCCTGGAGCGTGAGCAGCGCCTCGCGGAACCGGGCGAAGGCGGGGCGCAGGTCCGCGTCGCCCTCCCACTCCTGCCGCGGCGAGGCGAGGAAGCGCTCCAGGTGGGCCGCACCGCTCTCCACGTGCCGGCGCAACGGCCTGCGGTCGGTGTTGAGCAGGCGCTCCTCCGCCTGCCGCAGGAAGCGCGGCACGAGGTGCCGCCGCTGCGAGAAGTCGACCTGCGAGGCCATCGAGAGCAGGCTGGTGACCGGGGCGCGCAGTCCGGGACCGACGGTGTGCTCCACCAGCCGGGCGTCGATCTCGGTGATGATCGAGGTCGCCTGGTGCCGGATCACGTCCCGCGTGATCGGGTCCTCGTCGCTCTCTTCGACCCGGCTCAGGACGTCCGCGAGTCTGGCCCGCAACGCCCGATGACCGTCGGCGCCGAGGTCGTCGAGCCGGTCGTCCCAGCCGGGGATGCCGACGAGCGTGGCGAACATGGGGTTCCAGTCCATCATCGCCTGGAACGTCTCATCCGAGAGCGAGGTCACGCTCTCCTTCTTAGCCGCGCCCGAAGCGCTCTGCCAGCGAATTGGCGGCTTCGGCCAGTTCGGCGCCGATCCGCCGGACGATCTCCGCCGCCGGTTCCCCGGTCGCGAGCGGGTAGGTGGTGCCCGCCCACAGCGACATGACCTCCACCTCACCGGTCGCGCGGACCGGCTTCGTGAGGTGGTGCACGTTCGGGTACGCGGCGGGGGCGTGCGGGCTGTTCTCGACCAGGAACCGGTTGGCGAGGCCACGTGCGGGCCGTCCGCTGAACGCCCTCGTGAGCGCGGTGCGCCTGCCACCGTCGGCGAGCGCTTCCCGTTGTGCGGCGGCGGTACCGGCCTCCGGGCAGCGCAGGAACGCGGTGCCGAGCTGCGCCGCGACCGCACCGGCCGCCAGCACGGCGGCGACGTCGGCACCGCTGACCAGGCCTCCGGTGGCGATCACCGGCAGGCTGGTCGCACTCCGCACCAGCCGCAGCGCCGCGAGCGTGCCGTACAGCTCACCGCCACCGGGCGAGACGCCGTCGTCGACGAACGTGCCGCGGTGACCACCGGCGTCCGAGCCCTGCACGCACAGGACGTCCGCGCCGATCTGCTGCGCCTGCCGCGCCTCGCCCGGCGTGGTGACCGTGACGACGACCGTGGAGCCGGCCGCCTTGAGCCGCTGCACGTCGTCCACGTCGGGCAGGCCGAACGTGAACGACACCACCGGAACCCGCAGCGCCAGCACCAGTTCGAGCTTCGCCGCGTAGTTGTCGTCGTCCCAGCGGGGATCGCCGGGCACCGCGCCGACCTCCTGCGCGAAGGCCGTGACCCGCCGCACGTAGGACGAGAGGTCCGCGGCCGGCCGCGGACCGGGCACGAACAGGTTCACCCCGAAGGGTGCGCCGGTGAGCTCACCGGTGCGCCGGACCTTCTCCGCGAGCTGCTCGACGGTGAGGTAACCGGCCGCCAGGAAACCGAAGCCGCCGGCTCCGGTCACCGCGGCGACCAGCTCGGGGGTGGAGGGTCCTCCCGCCATGGGCGCGGCGATCACGGGCACGGCGAGCGTGGGGAACATGAGCACAACCTAGTTGGACGAGGTGGTGGCCGCCCGGCGGAGCCGCTGTGTCCCCGGCGACGCCGGACCGGACGCCGGTGCCAAGTCCACTGCGGACGTGGCACCGGCGGTTCCTCATCTAGGGCAGGGAGTCCAGATGAGGGGCAACGGTGTTCGCGAACTGCCAGTTGTTCGACGCGTCCCAGTTGATCGACCACGTCATGGCGCCGCGGATCGACGGCCACGTCGTGCTCGGCTTGAACGTCCCGCAGTTGGTGCCGCGGGCGAGGCAGCTGAGCGCGTTGTTGACGTTGGACGGCGGCTGGTAGCCACCGCCGGCGCCGGAGGGCGACGCGGGCAGGCCGAGGCCGACCTGGTCCGCGCGCAGGCCGCTCTGCAACTGGATGCACGCCAGCGCGGTCAGGAAGTTGACCGTGCCCTGGCTGTGGACCTGCTGGTCGCAGCCGAGCATCGAACCGGAGTTGTAGTACTGCATGTTGACGATGGTCAGGATGTCCTTCACCGCCAGCGCCAGCTTGAAGTACTCCGCGTTGACGTCCTGCATGTCGATCGTCTGCGGTGCCATGGTGATGACGGTGCCGCCACCGGCGTGGATGCTGCGCAGCGCCTGTGCCATGTAGGTGGCGTTGACGCCGTTCTCCAGGTCGATGTCGACGCCGTTGAAGCCGTAGGAGGAGATCAGTCCCTTGACGCTGTTGGCGAAGTTGGTGGCCGCCGTCGAGTTGCCGACGCTGATCGTGCCCTTCTCACCGCCGACGGAGATGATCACCTTCTGGCCGCGGTTCTGCAGGGTCCGGACGTCGGCCCGGAACTGCGCGTCGGTGTACCCGCCGAGCTGGCTGCTCAGGCCGGGGTCGAGGTTGAACGCGACCTGTCCCTGCACCGCCGTCGCGTCGGCGAACGAGACCGCGACGATGTCGTAGGTGGTGGGAACGTCCGACAGCCGGAGTGCGCGCGCACCGTTGTAGAAGTTCTGCCAATAGCCCGTCAGCACGTGCTTGGGCAGACCGGTGTTCGGCGGGTTGCTGGTCGTCGTGGTGGTCGTGGTCGTCGTAGTGGTGGTCGACGTCGTCGTGCTCGTGGTGGTGGACGTCGGCGGCGTGCCGGGACCGTCGAGGCTGACGTCGTCCGCGTAGTAGGCGGGCTGGCCGTACCAGCCGTGCAGGTAGATCGTCACGCTGCTGGCGCTGCCGCTGGTGAAGTCGACCGTGAGCTGGCTGAAGCCGCTGGATCCCGGCGTCCAGGTGTTCTTCTCCGCGCCACCGGTGACGCCGAGGTAGACGTAGCTGCCCTGCACCCACGCGCTCAGCTTGTAGGCCGTGTTCGGTTGCACCGCCACGGTCTGCTGGCACCGCGCGTTGCTCTGCCCCTGCGGGGCGCCCTGGAGCGCGTACGTGCCGGTGCGCTTCGTGCTGCTGGTGGCGCTCGTGCCCTCGGTGCAGGTCCAACCGCTCAGGTTGCCGGCCTCGAAGCCGCTGTTGGACGCGAGGTTCGCGGCCACGGCGCTGCCGTTGATCACCAGCACCAGACCGGCGCACGCGAACAGCGCGGACAGCAGCGCTATCGCTGCTCGTCTGGTCTTGGACATGGTCCACCTCCACACATCATGCGGCGGCCATGTTGTGATTGACCCTAAAATGGACTAGACCACTGCGCCAGGTCAAGCCCTGGTTTAGCTTGAGCCCGTGTTCACCCTCGAAGACGCCGTCGCGATCGCCACGGCCGCCCACGAAGGCCAGGTCGACAAGTCGGGGCGGCCGTACATCGGACACCCGTTGCGGGTCATGGCGTCCGTGTCAGGTGAACATGAGCAGATGGCCGCCGTCCTGCACGACGTCATCGAAGACACCCCGGTAACGGCGGCCGACCTGCTCGCCCGCGGCTGCCCACCCGATGTCGTCGACGCGGTCGTGGCGCTGTCGCACCTGCCGGACGAACCGCAGGAGGACTACCTGCGCCGCGTCGCCGCCAACCCGGTGGCCTTGGCGGTGAAGCGCGCGGACATCGGCGACAACCTCTCGCCGGCCCGCATCGCCCGTCTGGACGAGGCGACGCAAGACCGCCTGAAGGCCAAGTACGCGCGCGCCCTGCGGTTGCTCGACGAGTTCGTGAGCTAGCTAACCTTCTTCATCGTTACAGGTCCTCTGAACAGGGTGTATTATCGAATCGTAACCAAGATTGGAAGGACACGATGACCCGCCACGACCTGTCCGTGAAGTCCCTGCGCTCGAGCATGGCGATCCGCCGTGACGCCCGCTCGCGGCGCCGGAGCCTGGAGCGGCAGTTGGCCAGCTACACCTCCGAGAGCGACCGGCTCGAACTGGACGCCATCCTGTCGCGCCACGGCGCGGAGGAGACGAGCGAACTCCGCTCGATCATCAACCGCCAGGCGATGGACCGCCTCCTGCGGACCGCCTGACGAACCACTCTGGGCCACCCCCGGCAACGTTGCCGCGGGTGGCCTTCGCGCATCTAGAAGAGGCGCTTGACCGTCAGCACGTTGTCCTTGCGCGTCTCCTCCTGCCCGTCCGGCCCCACGATCGGCCGCTCCACCACCTCGTCCGTGATGATGATCCAGTTGTCCCGCAGCCCGAGGTGGTCGAGCACGTCCTTGGTCGTCGGGAACCGGTAGTCCTGGTGCTCGGACCACGACGGCGCCCCCGCGTGCCCGCCGATGATCAGGTAACCACCCGGCGCCACCGCCTCCGAAGCCCTCCGCAGGATGCCGGCACGCTCCCCTTCCTCCTCGACGGGCGAGTGCAGGAACTGCGCGCTGACCAGGTCGTACAGTCCTTCGGGAAAGGTGGCCTTGAGGTCGTGCCGTTCCACCGAGATCTCCACGCCGGCGTCGTAGGCGTGCTTGAGCGCCCGGTCCAGCGCGACCTGCGACACGTCGACACCGAGCACGCGCCAGCCCCGCTTCGCGAGCCACACGGCGTCGCCGCCTTCGGCACACCCGAGGTCCAGCGCGCTGCCGGGCGTGAGGCGTTCGGCCTCCCGCACCAGAAGCGGGTTCGGTTTGCCGGACCACACCTGGTCCCGCTCCGAGTAGAAGGTCTCCCAGAACTCCTGTGCAGTCGTCATGCTGTCCACAGTGCGGCAGGCTGTGCCGGATCGGCAAACTTCGTTGCTGATCCGGCAACAGCTTCGGGAACCGGTCCGGGGACGAAGGCCGGACCGAAGCGCTCGAGCTGACCGCGTGGAGGCCTTCGCTCAGAACAGGGTCGCGGGCTCAACCGGCTCGGGCTCGGGCAGTGCGTCGAGGCCGGGCACCAGCGCTCGCACCTCGTCGTGGAACCGGCGGGCGAGCGCCGGCGCGTCGTCGTTGTCGGGGGTGTGCAGGAACACCGTCGGCGACCTGCCCTCCCGCAGCCAGCCGGCGACCACCGCGGTCCACGACCGCCACCCCTCGACGGTGTCCTCGACCGAGTCCCTGCCCAGGTAGCGGACGACCGGCTGGTCGGTCAACGCCCTCGTTCGCCGCGGCAACCGCGGTTTCCTGCCCCAGGCTTCCCGCTCGGCCTCGCTGGCCGGCGGGCTCTGGAAGAAGACCGTGGTGTCGAACGGCACCCACTCGGCGTCCGCGCCGGCGAGCGCCCCCTCCAGCAGCGACGTCGCTCCACCGTCGGTGAAGAACAGCGGGTGACGCACCTCCACGGCACGCCGGAGGCCGGCGGGCAGCCTGCGCAGGAAGCGCCCCAGGGCGTCGACCTCCGCTGGTCCGAACGAGCCGGGCAACTGGGTCCACAGGACCGCGCGTTCGCCGAGAGGTTCGATCGCGTCCAGGAACGCCCGCATCTCGACCTCGACGCCGGCCAGGCGTCGCTCGTGCGTGACGACCTTGGGCAGCTTGACCACGAACCGGAAGCCGGGGTCGGTCTGCCGCGCCCAGGTCGTCACGGTCTTCCTGGCGGGCGTCGCGTAGAACGTGGTGTTGCCCTCTACGGCGTTGCACCAGCCCGCGTAGGCGCGCAGTCGCTCCCCGGCGGGAAGCGACTGCGGCAGGAACCGCCCGAGCCACGCCTTGTGGTTCCACATCGCGCAGCCGACATGAAGACGTGCCACAGCCGGGAACCTACTTCTTGCCCTTCGGCTCGTCCGTGGACAGCGCGGCGACGAAGGCCTCCTGCGGCACCTCGACCCGGCCGACCATCTTCATGCGCTTCTTGCCTTCCTTCTGCTTCTCGAGCAGCTTGCGCTTGCGGGTGATGTCACCGCCGTAGCACTTGGCCAGCACGTCCTTGCGGATCGCGCGGATCGTCTCGCGGGCGATCACGCGGGCGCCGATCGCGGCCTGGATCGGCACCTCGAACTGCTGCCTGGGGATGAGCTCGCGCAGCCGGGTCGCCATCCGCGTGCCGTACGCGTAGGCGTAGTCCTTGTGCACGATCGCGCTGAACGCGTCGACGGTCTCGCCCTGCAGCAGGATGTCGACCTTGACGAGCTCCGCGTCCTGCTCGCCGGCCTCTTCGTAGTCGAGCGAGGCGTAGCCGCGGGTGCGGGACTTCAGCGAGTCGAAGAAGTCGAAGATGATCTCACCGAGCGGCATGGTGTAGCGCAGCTCGACGCGGTCCTCGGAGAGGTAGTCCATGCCGCCGAGCTGTCCGCGCTTGGACTGGCAGAGCTCCATGATCGCGCCGATGTAGTCGGACGGGGCGATGATGGTGCACTTGGTGACGGGCTCGTACACCTCGGCGCGCTTGCCCTCCGGCCAGTCGGACGGGTTCGTCACGACGTGCTCGGTACCGTCCTCCATCACGACGCGGTACACGACGTTCGGGGCCGTGGAGATCAGGTCGAGACCGTACTCGCGCTCCAGGCGGTCGCGGGTGATCTCGAGGTGCAGCAGGCCGAGGAAGCCGCAGCGGAAGCCGAAGCCCAGCGCCGCGGAGGTCTCCGGCTCGTAGGTGAGCGCGGCGTCGTTGAGCTGGAGCTTGTCCAGCGCCTCGCGCAGCTCCGGGTAGTCGGAGCCGTCGACCGGGTACAGGCCCGAGTAGACCATCGGGCGCGGCTCGCGGTAGCCGGCCAGCGGCTCCGTGGCGCCCTTGCGCTCCGACGTGACGGTGTCGCCGACCTTGGACTGGCGCACGTCCTTCACGCCGGTGATCAGGTAGCCCACCTCGCCGACCCCGAGGCCCTGCGACGGCTTCGGCTCCGGCGAGACGATGCCGACCTCGAGGATCTCGTGGGTGGCACCGGTCGACATCATCTTGATGCGCTCGCGCGGCGTGATCTTGCCGTCGACGACGCGGATGTAGGTGACGACGCCGCGGTAGGTGTCGTAGACCGAGTCGAAGATCATCGCGCGGGCCGGGGCGTCGCTCTGGCCGACCGGGGCCGGGACCTTCCGCACGACCTCGTCGAGCAGCGCTTCGACGCCCAGGCCGGTCTTCGCCGAGACGCGCAGCACTTCCTCCGGCTCGCAGCCGACGATGTGCGCGATCTCCTTGGCGTACTTGTCCGGGTCCGCGGCGGGCAGGTCGATCTTGTTCAGCACCGGGATGATGGTGAGGTCGTTCTCCATCGCCAGGTACAGGTTCGCGAGCGTCTGCGCCTCGATGCCCTGCGCGGCGTCGACCAGCAGCACGGCGCCCTCGCAGGCCTCCAGCGCGCGGGACACCTCGTAGGTGAAGTCGACGTGGCCCGGCGTGTCGATCATGTGCAGGACGTGGTCCTGCCCCTCGAGCTGCCACGGCAGGCGCACGTTCTGCGCCTTGATCGTGATGCCGCGCTCGCGCTCGATGTCCATCCGGTCGAGGTACTGAGCGCGCATCGCCCGCGCTTCGACCACGCCGGTGAGCTGCAGCATCCGGTCGGCCAGCGTCGACTTCCCGTGGTCGATGTGCGCGATGATGCAGAAGTTTCGGATGAGCTCCGGCGGCGTGAAGGTCGTGTCGGCGAACGTGGTCAAGGTAGTCCTCAACAGGAAATCGGACGGGTGTCCCCTTATGGTCCCATAGTGGCCGCCATGCTTTGCACCACTAGGGTGCGTCCGTGCTGATGAACGGTGAGGACCCCCGCCCCGCGAAGGGCGCGGTCCGCGAGATCTACGACGCTGCACAGGCGGTCAAGCTCGACTACCGGCCCCGGGTGGACGGTGACGCCGACCCCGGCGAGGTCGTGTGGGCCTGGGTCCCCTTCGAGGAGGACGCCTCCCGCGGCAAGGACCGGCCGCTGCTGGTGGTGGGCCAGGCGGACGGCGACCTGGTCGCCCTGATGCTCTCGTCGAAGCAGCCGCGCGACGACTACCTGGAGCTGGGCGCGGGCGCCTGGGACCGCGACGGCCGGCCGTCCTTCCTCCGGCTCGACAGGGTCTTCGCGCTGGACTCGGACGACGACATCCGGCGCGAGGGCGCCGTGCTGGCCCCCGCCGCCTTCGGTCAGGTCGTGGACGCCCTGCGCGGCCGGCACGGCTGGCGCTGAACGAACGCGGGTGCGCTGGACGCTCAGCGCACCCGCACCGAGCACGGCCGGTCGATGTGAGCACAATCATGTGCGCGGGGTCTTGGACCCCGAACGTGAAAAGCCCTGCGGGGAGCGCTTGTGGCGCTCAACCCGCAGGGCAAATTATGTTCGGCGGCGACCTACTCTCCCACACCGTAACCAGTGCAGTACCATCGGCGCAGAAGGGCTTAACTACCGGGTTCGGAATGGGACCGGGTGTTTCCC
>NZ_FOFR01000029.1 GCF_900110955.1 Lentzea xinjiangensis | reverse complement strand
GGGCACGGCGCCGTCGAAGATGTGGAACCCGCCGGGCCACACGTGCAGCTCCGCCTGCACTCCGGCCGCCCACAACCTGCTCGCGTAGGCCACCGCCTCGTCACGGAACACCTCCGCCGAACCGACGTCGACGAACGCCGGCGGCAACCCCGACAGGTCCCCTGCCCGTGCCGGAGCCGCGTAGACGCTCACCGCGTCGCTCTTGCGCCGATCACCCAGCAGCGCGTCCCAGCCGGTGTTGTTGCTCTCCCGGCTCCACGACCCCGTCTGCGAGTACTGCGCACTCGACACGGTGACGTCGCGATCGTCGAGCATCGGGCTGCGCAACAGCTGCGCCACCAGCCTCGGCCCACCCAGATCACGTTTGGGTGGGTTCGCCCGTCAAAACGCGGCTCATTATGTTAGTCATCGCCCAGTGGACCATCGAGCGGGAACGTTCGGGAAGCGCCTCGTAGTCGCGCGCGAGCCGCCGGTGCTGCATCAGCCACCCCAGTGTGCGCTCGACCACCCAACGGCGGGGCAACACCTGAAATCCTTTGGTAGTAGGACGTTTGACGACCTCGACTTGGACTCCCAGGCGGGCACCGTGATTGACCACGCCGTGGTTGTAACCACCATCGGCCCAGGCCATCGACACAGTCGGATGCTCGACGGCGATACGATCCAGAACCTGTTGCCCCGCAGCGGAATCTTGCACCGACGCCGCGGTCACGATCACCACAAGCAACAAGCCGAGTACGTCGGTGGCGATATGCCGTTTCCGGCCCTTGATCTTCTTACCTGCATCGATCCCCTGGCTGGATTCACTTACGTTGCAGGAAGTTTTCACGCTCTGCGAGTCGATGATCGCCGCCGTCGGAGCGGCAGCGCGTCCCTTGGCGATGCGAACCTGCTGACGCAGCAAGCCATGTAGCTTCTCCGTCGTGCCGTCGACTTCCCAGTTGGCGTAATAGTCGTAGACCGTCTTGCACGGCGGGAAGCCGTGCGGCAAGTGCTCCCAAGCGATCCCGGTCCGGCACACGTACAGGATCGCGTTCACGATCTTGCGTAAGTCATGCACCCGCGCCGCCGTTCCCGGTCCACGCCGGGCCGCTCGCCACGCTGTCAACGTCGGCTCGATCAACGCCCACCGGGCATCGGACAGGTCACTGCGATACGCACGCCGAGGACTCACACCTTGATCAACAAATACAGCCGCGACTCTAATCCGGACAAATGATCACAGATCAAGATCAGATGCCCTCTTAAAGACTCCATCACGTCTTCGACTACCACGGCCGGGCACATCACGGAATTACTGGCCGAACCCGGCGATCACGCGGTCCCGGATGATAATTCGTATTACAGCCTTGTTCGCCGCAAGGTCACCCCCTACCGTCCGGAACCTCGGAGTCCTCGACGCAAAGGAGCGTTCCCATGGCACCGAACCGCCGACAACTGCTGCTCGGGACAGCGGGCGCGGCCGTGCTGGCAGCGAGCGCGGGGGCAGCGCCCCAGGCCGTCGCCGCACCCGCGGGGTTCCCGGACTACCGGTACCGCAGGCTCGCCCTGGTCAAGAGCAAGCTCCGCTACAACCCCACCGGCGAACTGATCTTCCCCACCATCCGCGGCACGAGGGACCGGATTCCCGGCGCGCTCGCCGCGTATTACCTCTACTACGCACCGCACGACGCCCCCGGCGGCATCTGCCTGGCGTACGCGAACACGCTGGACGAGGAGTTCACCGAGTACGCCGGCAACCCGATCATCACGCGGAGCTGGCCCGGCGAGTACACCGTCTCGCACGTGTCGTCGCCGCACGCGATGTGGAACGACGACGTCAAGCGCATGTACCTGTACTTCCACGGCGAGAACACCGTGACGCGGCTGGCCAGCTCCGCGGACGGCATCCACTTCTCCTACGAGAAGGAGGTCCTGTCCACGCGCCTGTTGCCCGCGGGGACCACGGAGACCTCCTACGCCAGGGTGTTCCGGCACGACCTGCCGTCGCGCAACGCCCGGTACGTGATGGTGTTCATGCTCAACAACACCACGAACCGGCGGGACATCGGCTGGGGATGCTCCGCGAACGCCCGCGACTGGACGTTCTCGCAGACGCCGCTGATCCGGCACCAGGACGTGGGCGCGGTCAACGTCGGCGGCCCGCACCTGTTGTTCCGCAACAACAGCGTCTACGTCGTCTACAACACCGACATCGGCAGCGGCGGCAACATCCTGATCACCGAGGTGGGCCTCGACTTCAGCAAGCGCAACCACCTCGGCGTCTTCCACGACTCGTTGTCCGGCGCACCGGACAACGGCAGGTCGGCCGCGCCCTCCTTCGGCACGTACCAGGGCCGGGAGTACATGATCTACGAGGCCGGGGACCGGCTGTCGGGCAACATCGCCATCGCGCAGGCGATCTGACGGTCACCGGTTCTGGGCGAACAGCGCGGCACAGTGGCCGGCGAACGCCTGCGCGCGACGCGTGAGCGGTCCGCCGGCCGCCCAGCCGAGCACCACGGGTGTCGTGGGAACGTCGTCGCGCAACGCCACCGCGACCACCTCCAGCCCTTCGTAGGACGTGGTCAGCGCGGGCTGCTGGACGGCGATCGAGTAGCCGATGCCACGGGCCACCAGGGAGCGCGCCAGTTCGAAGCTGCGCGCCCGGTGCGTCACGACCATCTCGGCCCCGGCCGCCGTGAACACCGAACGGAAGTAGCGCTCGCTCGGCGGGACGTCCAGCAGCACGAACGGATCGTCCGCGAGTTCACGAAGAGCCACCGCACGCCGCCGGCGCAGCCGATGCCCGGCGGGCAGCAGCACCTTGGGCGCCTGGTCGTACAACGTCCGGGTCGCGATGCCGGGCACCAGGTCCTGGTCGTAGAGGAACGCGATCTCGCACCGCCCCGTGATCAGGTCCTCGCCGATCTCCGGCAGGCTCCCCTCCACGAACCGCACGGACACCTCCGGGTGCGCGCGTTCGAACGTCGCGATCGCCGCGGGCAGGTGGAACGGCGCGATGGGCGCGTAGCAGCCGACCGTCAGCACACCGCTGACCTGGCGGCTCAGGCCGCGCGCCTCGGCACCCAGGTCGCCCATCGCCCCGACCACGCGGCGGGCGTCCGCGAGCACCCGCACGCCCGCCGCCGTCAGTGCCGCTCCCCTGCGCGGCGACCGGACGACCAGCCGCAGGTCCAGCACCCGTTCCAGTTCGCTCAACGCCAAGGAGATCGCGCCCTGCGACACGTGACACCGCGCGGCGGCCGCGGTCAGCGAGCCCGTCTCGGCCACCGCGATCAGGTATTCGAGCTGCCGCAGCGTCACGTTGGGCAGATTCATGAGCTGAGCTTATAACTGACCGGAGAAACGCGAACTGGTCAAAAGAGTGCGGCACGGGCATCGTCCGGACGGTGACCCGACCGCACACCCACCCGTTCATCCCGTTCACCCCGCCCCGGCTGCCGATCGAGGAAGGACTCGACCGCGGCAGGGCCTTCCACCGGTTGCTCGACGCGCGCCGGTCCGTGCGCTGGTTCTCCCCCGATCCCGTGCCGGCCGAGGCGATCGAGCTCGCGGTCCTGGCCGCGAACACCGCCCCGAGCGGCGCGCACCAGCAGCCGTGGCGGTTCGTCGCCACCCGGAACCCGGACCTCAAGCGCCGCATCCGTGCGGCGGCCGAAGAAGAGGAACGCCGCTTCTACCACGAGCGCGAGCTGCCGGAATGGCATGCGGCGCTGGCACATCTGGAGACCGACGCGAACAAGGAGTTCCTGGAGGTCGCGCCGTGGCTGGTGGTCGCGTTCGCCCAGAAGCAGCAGGACGGCAAGAAGACTTACTACACCAACGAAAGCGTCGGCATCGCGTGCGGCTTCTTCATCGCGGCGCTGCACTCGATGGGCCTGGCGACGCTGACGCACACGCCGAACCCGATGACGTTCCTGGCCGACCTCCTCGGGCGGGAAGGCGAGCGGCCGTACATCCTCTTCCCGATCGGCTACCCAGCGGACGACTGTGAAGTGCCGGACCTGCGCCGCAAACCGCTCGGAGACGCACTGACGTTCGCCGGCGGACTTGCCTGATCGTCCCACCGCCGTGGACCATCGGGGACGTGGACGAGCTACGCGCGCTGATCGTGGTCATGCCCGGCCGGACATGACCACGATCATCGACGACGTCCTGGTGTCGAGGACGACGGCCGGAGGCCCGCCCGCGCCGTCGATGTCCGGCACGATCCTCGCGTTCGTCGCCCAAGGCCGCAAACGCATCGTGCTGGGCGAGCGCGTCTACGACTACCGGGCGGGCCAGTACCTGGTGGCGTCGATCGACATGCCGATCACCTCAGGGCGGACCAGGTGGCTTCGATCCGCGCTACCGTACGATTGCGCGGTGTGGTCGGTGCTAGCGATTGCCGGGGCCGACGCCGTCACCTGAGGCCAATGGTGGATATCGCCCGGTGAGATGCCGAACGCGACGGTGTGGCCACCGGACGCGCGACCTTGTCGAGATAGTTGCGCAGCTCGGAGTCTTCTAGCGTTGGTTTCCTTGATCCTTGTTTGAGGTTTCGATGCGGGACGCATCGGGACGTGCTGATCCACTCTCAGATCTTGTGGAATCAAGCTCTCGTGAGCACAGAAATTCTATTGTGGGCAGGTGTGCGAAAACCCCGTACGTCAGGAAGCGGTGTAGACGCGCGGGGGTTGCATGACGACTCAAGGCGGTGTCTCCGGCTGAGACCCAAGTTCCGACTATAGCGATCTCGCGCAGGCTGCGGGAGAGGGTTGAGCCGGTTGAAGAGTCGGTCATAGGCAGAGCCTTGGCTGTGACGCCCGTCATGAGGCTTGTGGGGCGATTCGATCAGACGCGCATCCAGAGGTAAAACACCAGCTCAAATGGGTGTTCTAGAGGCTTTCGTTTGGGTGGGCTTGCTGGGACGTGAAAGCGCTCCAAATGAGATGACAGGCCAATTGAGATGAGACTCGCGTGTCACCCAGAAGAACTACATCACCCGTTGGTTGCAGTGAAGCTCGTGCGCCGAATTCCGGAATATCAAGGCGGCAAACGGGTGTAACTTGCCGTCATCGAAAGCCGAAACCGCAGGTAGGCCCGTGGCGAAGAGGGAAGGGGTCGGTCGAGGTGAAGGTCAGGAACGACCTCGTCCTTCTGGTGGACAAACTTCTCGTCACCCGGTAGGAAGAAGTGGGCTTGATCTATTGGGGTCGAGCTACCCGAAGATCGAATTACAGGAAATGTCGGTTTTCTGTCACGTGAGCGTCCTGTCCGCCACATCGGTTTCGAAATGGACCCAGGGTGATCTCGAGTGAGAGGTGATCGGTGACCACTTCGGCAGCGCTCCATGCGATCCCGCCCGTCGGCCCTTCCGTGCAGGGTCTCCAGAACGGCCCGATCTTCAGCCTTAACACGAACCGGGCACCGCATCGTTACCAGGTTCGCTACGCGTCCTCTTTCGGCATCGACGTGTTCAGCTTCGACCGGATGATGGTGCTGACCGACCTAGTCGAGGGGAAGCAGAACATGCAGGCCGCTCAAAGGATCATCGACCCGCCGCTGCACGCTTGCGGGCCGGTCGATCGACTAGGCGACGCCGGTCCTCGACACCTGCGATGGGATCCGACGCCAGTTCGGGCCCCCGACCGGCTTACTGTCGAATCCGACGAGGACAGGTCGGCGCTTCCGTCGCTCACACTGATCGAGGTGTGGCGGGTGCGTCGGTTGGTGAACCTGGTCAACAGGGAGGGGTGGGCCGAGAGCTTGGAGGTCGCGCGATGACGGCTACCGCGCGGCCCAGTGGTCAGCATCCTGATCGACCTGCTGCACGGCGATCCCGACCTGTTCAGCGACCCGTCCACGTTCAATCCCGACAGATCCGTCGGTGTCAAGCCGGACACGTACCAATGTATCGTGTTCGGCGGCAACGTCCGGCGCTGCAAACCTCAACGTCGAGTCACCCGCGGCATCGCTGCCCGCTTGGCAAAGGACGCATGATCGTCGTCCGCCGCAGAGTCTGACGAAGTTGCCTTCGCGTCCCTTTGTCGAAGGCAGGGCTTTCTCTCGTTGCGGGGTGGCGTGGCTGTAGGCAACCCCTGGGCACGCCAGATCGCCGAGCTTGCCTGGCTGTGGGTCGGCGAAATCTCCTTTCGCACCCACTCGGCTGTCGTTCCGTTGAAGGAGAGATCCTCCATGTTCAGTCAGAGAGAGTTGGCGAGTTACCTCAAGCGGGTCGCCACGGAGTCGAGAATAGAAACTTTCAGGCTTGTTGTCGCTGGTAGATCTGGTAAAGCGAACCGTGAATACGGTATCTGCCAAAAACGTGACAGGAAGAGCAGGGATCGGTCAAGGAATTGTCATATGATCTCGCCGACGCCCGCAGTCCTGGCGTCACCCGCTCGCCAGAAGCGACAAGCGTCGCCCACGATCCGCTGCTCACGATCGACCTCAACTTGCTCATTCCGTTGCAAGCCCTCCTTGTCGAGGCGAACGTCACGCGCGCGGCGGAGCGGACCGGGGTCACCCAGCCGGCCATGAGCGGGTCTTTGGCCAGGCTACGACGCCACTTCGGCGATCCGTTGCTGACGCGAAACGGACGCGGCATGAAACTTACACCATTCGGCGCCGCTTTGGCGGAGCCGGTTGACCGCGCCGTTGACTCCATGCGTTCGGTGTTGAGCAGTCGTAACACGTTGAAGTCCGGACTGGTCAGCCGCACATTCACCATCGTGGCCAGTGACTATATCTCGATAGTGCTCATCAAACCATTCCTGCAATCGCTCTGGAACTCTGGTCAGAACGTGTCAGTCAAGATCATTCCGATCGGTGACGACATGCTCTCGCCGCTGGAAGGTGACGAGTGTGACCTCCTCATAGCGCCGAGGGCGCTATTGTCGGAAGACAGGATGAATTACCACAGTCGCCACCTGTTCACCGACAGGTTTGTGGCGGTCGTAGATGAGGACAACGAAATTCTCGACGAGAGCACCGCATTCAATGACATCACCAAGTTGCTCCACGTCGACAGTCTGCGAGGGGCGGAAATGCCGGGCATCGAACTGGGTTCAGCTCTGGCTGCCATCGCAGGTAGTTTCAGTGCGCGGATGCACTTGGTAGCGGGCACGCCGATGATGGCGCTCGTCCAGTCGCGACTTTATGAGCTGTTCGGACGGGAAATCGGCTTGCGTGCCATCCCGCTCAAGAGCGAAACTTCCTTGTATCAAACCATGTACTGGCACCGCAGACACGCCGCCGACCCGGAACACATCTGGCTCCGTGACAAGCTGAGCGACATCGCGCGGTCTCTCTGATCCTGCTTTTGCTGCAGGATTTCGTCTCGAAGCTCAGATCCGCTGCTCGGTGCCGAGCAGCGGATCGTTTTCCTCGCCCGGGTTTTCTGGCTCGACGTTCAGGCAGTAGTGTAGCTTCGCCCAAATTCCAAGGGATGCGGCACGACTGATGATGAAAGACCGGCTGCCGACGGCGACGTGCACGGCACGGTGATCGAACACCACACTGCCGAATCGGCGATGTTGCAAAAAATATCGAACGATCTAGCTTCCTGTGACGACGGTGGTCCGCAGGTGGGGGTCAGCTCGAATTTCCGACTGTGCATACAGGCAGTCTCGTGCTTTTCCTTGCGCAAACAGCTCCTGTTGGTCCGCGAAATGTGGCGATGCCGGATCAATTGACTGAGAAAAGGTGAGCAGACACTTCGCCTGTGGCCCGCTTCCGGTGAACCGCACGGCAAGGAGCATGCTCGTACCAGTGTTCACCTGATAGCCGTCCTTGGACAGTTTGTCGCCTCCGGGTACAACTGGCTCCAGTGTTGTCGCGGGAGCCGCGGTGTACTCGACGACGTTGATGGCCCCGAGCACGTCAGGCGCACCCGGCGCGGGCAGCTCATGTCCGCCCTTGGTGCTGTACTGCACCACGCCGAGCGGGACGTCCAGCGGGAATCCTGCCGCTTCCAGCGTCTGCCGGGCGCTGTCCAGTGCCGGTCCCAACACGGCAGGGTCGGGACGTGGAGAGCCGGGAGTATGCACCGGATCGCGCTGATCGAACGCGGATGAGAACAACGGGCCTGCGGCGTTCAATGCGTCGGGGTGCGCGGTCAGCACCTCCGACAGCATCTCGCGCCACAGCACGGCGCCGCGGCTGTGCACCTGGAAGCGTCCGTCCCAGCCGTCCAGCACCGCGCATGCCTTGCTCACGTCGCGCCAGCCGGCTTCGGTGGATCCGGCGTGCACGCGGCACAGCTGGCGCACCGGGTCCAGCAACAACCGCGAACTCAGAGTCTCGTTGGACAGGACCGCGGACACCAGCTCATCAAGGGTGAACCGGTGGGCCGACCTGGGGTCTGCGAGCAGCATGGCGTTGAACCTGGCCCGAGCCGACAACGCCGTCCGTTCTTCCCCCAGCTGCGCCGGAAATCCCTCGATCGGACTCTGAGGGTTCGCTATCCACGGGGAGTTGTTGGCGTTGAAGACGTAGTCCCGGCGGGTGAGCTGTGGCCACCGCGAAGCTGGCAGCAGGCCTGCTGCGGGGGCTCCCGGCTCTTCCCGCCATTCCTGTTCCGGATCGCTTCCGTCCAGGAGCCCGATCGGGCTTTCGAGCCACGCGCGGGTCGCCTTGGGGGTGAGGTTGGGGGTGCTCGGGGCATCACCGAACCAGGCCGTTCCGGAACTGTCTGCCGCCAGCGTGTTCAGCCACGGCGTGCCGAACTCGGCGTTCCGCGCGGCGACCTGGGCGGTGCTGCCGGACCTGGCCATGGCCAGCCAGAAGTCGACCAGTCGGGTGTTCCCCGCGTTGGCGTCGCGGAACTCGATCGCACTCGTGCTGGTCCAGCCGAAGCTCGGATCGATGGACGACAGGTCCACGATCGGACCGTGCTTGCCGGACCACAGCGTCCTGGTCACCGTCTTCAGTCGGCCGTCAGCCTCCTTGACCGGCACGGTCACCACTTTGGGCTGCATCTGCAGGATGCGGTCGCCGAAGTGGAAGCTCGTCGGTCGTCCTGGCACCAGCTGGAGCCTGTCGAACGTGAACCTGGCACCTGGAGAGACCGTGTGGGTCCATGCCACTCGCTTGTTGAAACCGATCTGCACGCCTGGCAGGCCGCCCACCCCTGCGCCGTAGACGTCAAGCACGCCGGGGACCGTGAGCTGGCTCTCCCACAACTGGAGCTCGCCCTGCCACGGGAAGTGTGGATTGGCCAGCAGCTCTCCCCGACCTGAGTCGGAGAGCCGGCCGCCGACGGCCCAGCCATTGCTGCCCAGCGCCGCGGTGTTCCTCCCGCCGGACAACAAGGGCCGCACCGCGTCTGCCACCGCGGCCGCCGGAACGTGCGGTCCCCACACAACCTGATCGCTCGGCGGGTGTGCGACGGCGACTGCCGGGAGCACGAAGCGTCCACTTGAGACGATGGCGAGATCCTGTTGGTAGGCCAAGAGGTCGACCGCCGAGATTCGTCCTATCCAAGGCTGACCCGCACACCAGCCGCGGACACCGCCCGGTCCAACGGAGGCCAGGTAGTGGTTGTAGCCGGCGGCATAACCCTCGATCATCGACCGCGCATCGCGGGAGATCGCTGGCAACGCTTGCCTGGCCTTGTCCACCAGACCGAGCGCTCGGTAACCGACGTCAGATGCCAGGTTCTGGTCTCCGGGGCCCGCACCGAGCCACCGCGAGCGCTCACCCCGCACCTTGACCACCTGGTCTGCGAGATCGCAGAGTCGATCCTCGGCGTAGGCCCAACCCTGCCCGAACGCCGCGCTGCCGAGACTCGCCGCCAGGACGTGCGGAATCCCGTAGCTCGTCCGCCGGATCTCGGCACGGTAGCCGGGCCCGACGACTGTGGACCGCTGGTGAGCGGTGGGTGTGAACTCGTCATCCGCTCCAGCAGGAGAGGCCGCCGGCAACAGCGACGCGACGACGATGACCAAGGCTGGCAATACAAATGATGCCTGACGCGGCAACCGAACCGTCAACATGATCGTCCAGTTCTACTGCGTGGGTGAATGCGGAACCTGGAGAGGCACCCGAGGCCTCGTCGAACGACGGGCACGAGGTGCTCACCCAATGGCGGTGCCGACTTCTGCGGTCTTTGTGTCGCCGGTGGTGCGGAGCCGACGCCAGAAGCTGTTGTAGGGCGTCACCTTCATCATCGGCAACCACCCGTCGGCGTGCAGGTGATCAATGACGCGGGGATCGACGAAATCCTCCACGAGCAGCATCGTCTCAGCGGCCCGCGCCACCGAGTCACGGGCTCCGCGCAACACAACGCACTCGAGGCCCTCGACGTCGATCTTGAGCACGAGCAGGTCCAGCTCCGCCACATCGGCCAGTTCGGCGTCGAGGGTGGAGACCGGCACCCGCTCCTTGACGACGTGCCCGTTCCGCACGGCGACGGCCGATGAGTCCAACCCGCTGCTGCCGGGCTCGTCCACGTCGAAGTTCAGGATCGCGGTGGTCACCGAGCCGTCCGCGAGCGCGCGCTGTCGCACGTCGACCACATCGTCAAGCCCGTTGGTCGAGATGTTGCGACGCAGGAGCGCCGCCGACGAGGACGACGGCTCGAATGCGAGGATCCGCGCCGGGCGGTCGCGCAGATGATTGCCGACGGTCACGGAGTAGGTGCCAAGGCCGGCGCCGATGTCGACGAACACCACGGCGCTGCGCGTGCGGACGGCGCGGTCGAACTCGGCCAGCAGCGCATCGATGTCAGGCCGCTCGAACGCGGGCGATGCGCACGCGGCGTCAATGGTACCCGGGCGCAGGTGGAACGTACCGAAGACCGAGTCGATCCGCGTGATGTCGAGGAACGCCATCCGCAACGGCCGGAGGCCCAGCAGCCGGCAGATCGAGTACACAGCTTCGTAGACCAACATGCGCAGGCGAGGCGACCGGACGTCGCGGTGCAGCAGCAAGGTCTTGTTCAGCACATAGCGGGTAACGAAGGTCAGGCGCTGCCGCCACGAGAGCGTGACCGGCACGGTATAGGTGTTCGAGACGACCATCTGTGCAATCCTCTCCGTCGACAGTCTGCATGCCGCCTGCCCGGTCGACTCCGTCCGATCAGTTGCCTCAACGGGAGGGGCAACGGCACCTCGCAACGAAGTCCCTCCTCGGCTGCTCGACACGAGTCGGCCGGCGTGCTCGGTGTCGCCTTGCTCCACCGAACTCCGGCCGGGCGAGGGTCAGGGAACCGGCGACGAGGAACCCGGCGATCGGCACCCGTAGGCCATGCCATTGCGCGTCCCGCCATCGTTGTGCGGCTGAGCTTTGCGTCGCGCGGAATCTGCACTTCGCATCAGTTCGGCATGGGAATCAGCAGGGTGCCCGGATGAGCACGACCCACGTGGTCGCCCCGCCCATCCGCAGCTGGACTCGACGACAAGCAGACTGTCCGGTACGGGACGTCCCGCAGGCGGTACCGATGGTGATCTCGACCCGGCATCCGTGCTTGCGGTCGGTGCCGGGTGCGACCACGTCGTGCGGTCGGAGCACGACGTGCCGTGCATGCGACAGACCGCAGCGACCGCGGCGATCCCGTCGCGCACCGAGTGGAAGGTCGAGCCGGGCGAGTCCGTCCAGGTCACCGGGACCTCGGCTATCCGCAGCCCGTCGGCGTGGATGTGCCGCAGCAGCTCCACGTCGAATGCAAACCCGGCGTTCCTGCAGCGAGCCAGCGCCGTGGTGACCGCGTGGCGGTCGAAGAACTTGAAGCCGCACTGGGTGTCGTGCACGCCGGGTACGAGCGGCCGCGCGACGGCGCGGAACACCTGGCTCCCGATCCGGCGCATCAACGACCGTGGCGTGACGACAGCGCCGCCGGGGGCGTGGCGTGAGGCGATCGCCGCCGCGGCACCGTTGCGCAGTTCGGCGAGCACGTCGACCAAGGTGGTTACTGGCGTCGAGAGGTCGGCATCGGTGAACCCGACGTAGCGCGCGCTGCTGGTGCGCATCCCGCGCAACACGGCAGCGCCCTTGCCGGCCTGTGCACAGCCGATCGTCACGACTTCGGTGCGGCCGTGCACAGAACCCGCCACTGCCGACGTGTCGTCGTAGCTGCCGTTGTCGACCACCACGATTCGCGCGGACCACGGGCGGGTATCGAGGAATCCGACCATGCAGTCGAGCGTGTCGGGCAGCCGTGCCGCCTCGTTGAACGCGGGAATCACCACTTCGACCTCGACGGGGCCGCGCATCGCTGAACGAGGAATTCTTGACTCGAACCGCTGAACGCCCGTCACCGGAGACGCCGCACGTGCTGCCGGGGCGAAACGTTGAAGTCAGGACTTTCCTGCTCTGTCACCAACAACCTCCGCTAGGGCGTGTACGGCAGGACGGTTCGGCTCCCGCCGGATGCTCCTCGGGTCGAAGCACAGCGTGCAAATGCGCGGCGCGATTCCGGGAGGGCGGAGAACGTTCGACGCCAAGATTCCGGCGGATTCCAGCAGGCGTGGCCAGGACTCTTGTGACCGTATCACCGACACGGACTCCGGAAAAGAAAAACTCAACCATCACGGAGACCGATGTGACTCATAAACAGTGGTTATGTTTCAGGGGGTGCGGTTGAGCCCAGCAGGTGGGTGCGCCATTCCGGAGGTCTGTCGAGAAGAATCCTCGGACGCACCGTCTTTTCGGTGATGATCGAGCCTCTTGATGCGGGCATTTGTCACTCGGTATGGTTTCCTGGGCCAATCCGAGCGCGGGCGGTTACGTATGGGATGCGAGTACCATGCAGACGGGTCCGGTCGCTGATGAGCGCCTTGTCCCAACGGGCCCTGCCGCGGTTGGCGGGTGTGCGGATCCTCGTGCTGAATTGGCGCGATGTGCGCCATCCGGAGTCCGGTGGCGCGGAGACCTACATCCACGAGACCACCTGGCGGTTCGTCGCTGCCGGTGCGCACGTCACGTTGCTCACCGCGCGGCCACCAGGGCAGTCGGCGCGGGAGCAGATCGACGGCGTCGACGTCCACCGCGCCGGTGGCACGCTCACCGTTTACCTGTGCGCGGCCTGGCGGATGCTGCGCACAGGGCGCCGCTACGACGTCGTCCTCGACTGCCAGAACGGCATTCCCTTCTTCGCGCCCCTGTTCCTCCGGATTCCGGTCGTGCAGGTGGTGCATCACGTGCACCAGGACCAGTTCGCCACGCGGTTCCCGCCCGTCGTTGCCGCCGTAGGACGACGACTTGAGGCCGACTGCGCACGGTGGGTCTACCGCGGCAAGCGCAGCGTCGCGGTGTCCGTCTCCACGAGGCAGGAGATGCGCGCGCGGCTGCGAGTCGACGGAGTGATCGACATCGTGCCCAACGGCGGCGTGCCGTTTCCGCAGGCCAATCGCACACGGGCCGAGGTGCCCACTGTCGTGCTCGTTGCGCGACTCGTGCCGCACAAGCGGGTCGACGTGCTGCTGCACGCCGTCGCCCAAGTCCGCGCCGTGCTGCCGCAGGTGCGTGTCGAGATCATCGGTGGCGGCTCTGAGCTGGGCTCGCTGAGAGAGCTGTCCGGGCGACTGGGCCTCACCGGCGTCGTCACCCTGCACGGCCGGGTGTCCGACGATGTCCGCGACGCGTTGCTGGGCCGCGCCTGGGTGACCACCAGCACGTCCGACGGCGAGGGCTGGGGTTGCTCGGTGCTGGAGGCTGCCGCGGCGGGTGTGCCGTGTGTGGCGCTGGAGGTGCCGGGCATCCGCGACTCCGTGCTCGACGGCCGCACCGGCTGGCTGGTTGCCGAGCGGGGCCCAGCGGCTTTCGCGGCGGCGCTGGTCACCGCGCTGACGGAGCTGGCCAATCCGGATCGGGCAGCCGCAGTGGCGGGGGAGTGCCGACGCTGGGCACGCCGCTTCACGTGGGACCGGTCGGCTGAGCTGCTGGCCGCATCCGTGCTGGCGGCCCGGTGCGACATGTCCCGGAATCGGCGCAAGGTGCGGCCGGACATGACCACTCTGGCCTGGTTCATCCACGACGACCCGCCGGCTGTGCTCGCCCGGCTGCGCCTGACCGACGAAGTGGCCGTCGCGGGCAATCGGATGGCGGTGGTCCTGCGGGGCTGCGACGACCTCGCCGCGCTGGCGCTGCTGGAGGAGCTCGGCGCGTCCGAGGTACGGGTGCGCACGGCGGGGCGGCACGAAGTGCTCGCCGGTCCGGACGTTGCGGCGAGGTCGGCGCCGGGCAGCAGGGCCTCCATTCCCGGGACGTGCGCGTGAACGCGTTCCCGGGAACGGAGGTCCTGCTACCTATCCGCCGATCACCCGCGCGGCGCTCTCCGGCGAGATTCCCCGGTCGACGACGAGATGACGCAGGATGAGGTTCTCGGCGTCTTCGCTCCGCACCCCGAGGTGTTCGAGATCCGCGCGCCGACCGGCCAGCATCATCGAGTAGGTGCGCGGTAGCCGGTCGACCAGCCGGGACAAGAGCATGTGCTCGGCGGCGGCGTACATCGCGCGAAGATCGACTCCGTGGAAGTACCGCTGGTAGTAGCTCACGCCGCCGACGTGCACCACCTCATCGGTCATGTCCTGCTGCCACAGCCTGTCTGCACCCTCTTCTACCTGCAGCGACGCCTCCGACCGATGGGCAAGCGGGCGTACGGCGTGCGTCCGGTAGCCGGCTGCCGCGGCGTCGATCTGGTAAGCGACGAGGGTGTCGAAGAACGGACCGTCACCAGGAGGTAGCGGCCGGCCGTGTTCGTCCGGGGGCAGCACGCGGAGCAACCGGCTCTGCTGCGGGCCGGTGAGGATGCGGCAGTTCGTCCGGGGGTGGAGGAACACGTTCATGCCGCGGTAGTCGTAGTTCGTCGGACTGATCGGCTGCTGTGCGCGGCGCAGTTCCCGGATCACCCCGACGTCCAGGAAAGCGAAGTGCGTGCAGGAGATGGGCACCGAGGGCGCCGCCTCGTAGGTCCAGACGCCGTTGACGGCCACCCCGTCCTCGAGCCGGGTCATGTCCGCGAACAACTTGGGCTTCAGCACGAAGCAGTCGATGTCGATCCAGCCGAAGTTGTGCTCGTTGACCTCGAACAGGAACTCCCACATGGTGTTGTCGTCGATGCCGAGCCGGACGACGTGCAACGGGCGGTTGACGTTGCGCCGAAGCCACGTCTCGTCTTCCTCCGGCAAGTCCGAGCCGAGCAGGACCAGGTTCACGTCGGCCGGCACGTGCCTGATCGCACTGACCACCCAGTGCAGGAGCCCGCCCGTGAAGAACATGTAGAAGACATCGCGGTGGTCGGCCAGACCGCGGTAGAACTGGGCGAACTCGCGCAGATGCGGTCGTTCCTCGCGGGCGTGGCGAGCGTCTCGCAGGGCGATCCTGGCTCGAGTTGGAAGGGCCCGCCGAGCGAGCTGTCGTGCGGAATGCGCCAGCCCGGACTCCAGCTCGCAGAACGCCAGCACGTTGCCCCACGGGTCGCGAGCCTCCATCGTCCGTGCCGAGAGGGCGGAGATGCCCGTGCCGAACTGGATGGTCGCACCCCTGCGGCGCAGGTCGGCCATGGCCTGGTCGACCCGCTGGACGAAGAAGACCGCGTCCCAGCCACCCGGACGATCCGGATGATCCGACTCCTGCAGCAACAGCCCCGCACCGGCCCGGCGGACCACCGCCACCCGGTGCGGATCCGTCAGCAGCTCCACGTCCTCGAAGCCGAGGGTGGCGCGGTAGTGCTCGACGGCGGTGTCCAGGTCCGGAACGCGCAGACACGGCATGCTGCCGGTACCAAGGAGAGCTTGCCCGATGTTCATGACGCCACCTCTCGGACCTCGTCGATGATCTGTTGCACCGTGGCGTCGTCCAGAGCTTGGTGCAGCGGCAGGAGGAGAGTCGTCGAGGCTGCCCTGGCCGCCCCCGCAGGCGAGTGACGTGCGCCGTACGCGCTGACCCCGTCGAGGGGGAAGTACCGGAAAGTGGTGTAGATGCCGCGCTTCCGGAGGTGCCTCGCGAGTTCGTCGCGGAGCTGAGGCTCCAGCTGGACCCAGAACAGGTACTCGGACGACAGGTGCCCTTCTGGCAGCTCAGGAGGCAGGCGGAGCGTGCCGAGACCGGCCAGACCGAGCCGGTAGGCGGCCGCGATCGCCCTGCGCCGCCGGACGAAGGCGGGCAACCGGCGCAGCTGCACCGATCCGATGGCCGACGCCAGGTCGTTCGTCACGGATCTGCGGGAGAACGACGACACCTCGAACTCCCACCACCGGTCGGCGACGCCAGCCGACGCCGCGGCCAGCCCGCTGGACTGGAGGAGGCCGAGGTTGGCCATCGTGGCCGCGCGAGCCGCCAGCTCGGGGTCACGGGCGTAGAGCATGCCGCCGTCGCCGGTGACGAGGATCTTCATCGCGTCGAAGCTCCACACCCCGATGTCGCCGAAGGTGCCGCAAGCGACGCCGTCGACCGTCGATGCCACTGCGCACGCCGCGTCCTCGACGAGCGCTATCCCACGCTCCCGGCACCACAGGGCGATGTCGCCGACCCATCCCGGCCTGCCGCCGTAGTGCAGCACGACAACAGCCTTCGTCCGGTCGGTCACAGCTTCGGTCACGTGCTCCAGACGAGGGTTGAGCGTTCGCTCATCGACATCGCAGAACGCGAGGTCCGCACCACGGCTCGCCACGGCGTTCGCCGCCCCCACGAAGCTGACGGACGGCATCACCACCTCGTCGCCGGGCTTGATCTCCAACAGCTCCATGGCCATGAAGAGGCCCTCTGTGCAGGAGTTCACGGCGGTGACGTGCTGCCCGCCGACCCCGATGTGAGCGGCGAACTCGGCCTCGAAGGTGGAGGTTCGACTGCCACGGCCGAGCCAGCCGCTCTCGAACACCTCGCCGACAGCCGCCAGCTCCTCCTCGCCGAGGCTCGGCTGGAAGACATTGATCATGACGTCGCTTTCCGTGTCGGGAGAAATCGGAATGGACACCGGGCGGCCGTCGGCTGTTCGAAGGCGAAGGCCTTTGAGAGGACGTGCGCGCCATTGTCGAGTTGGGCGAAGAAGGAACTCGATCATGCGGACTCGCTCTCCGAGTCCGATGTTGTTCGAATGATCAGTTGGTCCCCTGGGTGAGGAATCAGGGACAACGCGCACTAGATCAATCCTGTTTAGCACGAGTCGACCGCAGGCGGCAAGGGCTCGGTCTCGCGCTTTCCTTCTGTCGACACATAGCTCCCGATTATGAGTCATATTGTTCTCCGTGATGGTTGGGTTTTGCTTTTGTGGTGTCCGTGTCGGTGTTACGGTCAGCTAGGTCTTGGCCACGCCTGCTGGAATTCGTCGGAATCCATGGGAGTGTCACGAACGTGCTCGAGTCCGCCCCAAGCGCTCCTGGCTCAATTCGGGCGATACCGGAGAATTGCGGTATCGAATCTTTTCTGCTCTCCCTGAACCTGTGCGCGCATTCGCACGCTGTGCTTCGGACCGAGGTGCCTCCAGCGGGGGCTGAACCGTCCTGCCGTACACGCCCTAGCGGAGGTTGTTGGTGACAGAGCAGGAAGAAAGTCCTGAGTTCGCCGTTTCGCCCCGGCAGCGCGCGTTGTGGTCGCAGCGCGCCACTGGCGATGCCGTCAACGCCGCACAGGTAAGTCTGCGCCTGGTCGGCGAGCTGGAGCGCGATCGGTTGGAAGCCGCGCTGCGCGAGGTGGTGCACGAGCACGAATCGCTGCGCACCAGCTTCGTCTCCCATGCCGGCAGGCGGGTGCCCACGCAGACCATCTGCGAACGCACGGTCGTCGAGCTCCGCGCCGTCGAGGTGCACGCGCCGGAGCCCAGTCGGGACCTGGCCGCGGCGGAGCGGGCGGCGGTCGGCACCGGTTCCGGCGAAGGCTTCCGGGCGTTGCTGGTCGAGTCCGGCGGCGACCAGGCGACGCTCCTGCTGACCGCGCACCCGCTGAACGCGGATCTCGGCTCGCTGCAACGGGTGGCGGTGGAGATCGTCGCGGCTTACCAGGGCGACGAGAAGGCCTCCGCCGACTTCGTCCAATACGCGGACTTCTCCACATGGCACAACGAACTGCTCATTGCTCAGGACGGTGCCGCCGATCGCGCCGCGTGGGCCGCTCTCCTGGCCAGTGACGGCGGTGGTGCGATGCCACCGGCCACCACTGGTGATGAGGAGGTTCATTTCCGGTCGTACCGAGCTGCTCCCGTGTCTTGCCGAGCCCTCGACGAGTTCGCCGCCGAACACGCGGTCGCCGTGGAGGCGGTGCTGGCCGCGGTGTTCCGCGCCGTGGTGTGGCGGGTGGGCGGGGAGCGTGGTGGCCTGCTGCTGATGACGCTGTCAGGCCGCGGCTTCCCAGGGCTCGAGCACGCGGTCGGAGCCTACGAACGTGAGGCGCCGCTGCGCGGCGACCTGACCGCGGAGCAGGACTTCCTGACGGTCACGCGGGACACGGCGGAGTGGTACCGCTGGGCCGGGCAACGCGTCGACCACCTGGACCCGGAACTGCTGGCAGACAGGGCGGCCGGGTACGTGCTGCCGCGGTTCGACTTCCGTGTCGCAGTCGCGTTGGCAGAGGGAAACGGTCCGAAGTGGACGGTTGATGGACTGGAACATGCCGACTCGAGCGCATTTTCGCTCACGTGTGTGCGGTGGGACGAGACGCTCGAAGTCAGCGTGCGGTACAACGGCGCCTTGGTCAACCAGGCCACGGCGCACGCCGTGGGCGATGCGTTCGTGACCGTGCTCGGCGCGGCTCTGGCGGACGGCACGACGCCGATCGGCGCGTTCGACCTGATGTCGCCGGAGCAGCGCAAGTCCGTGCTCGGCGCGGCGGCCGGTCCGGCGGCCGAGGTACCGGATCGGGCCGTGCACGAACTCTTCGCACACCAGGCCGAACTGGGCCCGGATCGGGTCGCCGTCGAGTTCGACGGCGCGGAGCTCACCTACGCCGAACTCGACGGCAGGGCCAACCAGCTCGCCCACTACCTGTGGCAGCGCGGGGTCGGGCGCGGTGACAGGGTGGTGGTGTCACTCGGGCGATCGCCGGAACTGCTCGTGGCGTTGCTCGCCGTTCTGAAGGCAGGGGCCGCGTTCGTCCCGGTCGACGTCGGCTATCCGCCGGCCAGGCTCGCGCTGACGATCGAGCAGACGGCGCCGAAGATGGTCCTGGCCACCGCCAGGGTGCTCGACCGCCTCGACCAGCCGACTCTTCCCGCGCTCGCGCTCGAAGGAACCCCCGCCGAGCTCGCCGGGCAGACGACCGGACCTCTCGAAGTTTCAGTCGTCGGCGACGACACCGCTTACGTGCTCTACACCTCCGGCACCACCGGCCGGCCCAACGGCGTGGTCGTACCGCACCGGGCGCTGGCGAACTACCTGTCCTGGGCAGCCACCGCCTACCGGCTCGGTCAGGGCACCGGCGCGCTGGTGCACACCTCGATCAGCTTCGACCTCACGCTGACCGGCCTGCTCGCCCCGTTGGCCGTCGGGCAGCGGGTCGTCCTGCTGCCGGAGAGCGCGGGGGTCACCGGACTGGCCGGAATGCTGCGCACGCGCCGGGACCTCAGCATGGTCAAGCTGACGCCGACGCACCTGGAGATCGTCGGCCAGCTGGTCACCGCGGAGGAGATTGCCGGCAGCGTGCGCACCGTCGTCGTGGGCGGTGAGGCCCTGCGCGCACAAAGCGCGGTCCCGTTCCTCGACGCCGGATCGGTGGTGGTCAACGAATACGGGCCTACCGAGACGACGGTGGGCAGCATCGCTCACCAGATCGCCCCCACGGCACCCCGGCACGGCATGGCGCCCATCGGTACACCCGTCGCCAACACGCGGGTGCACCTGCTGGACCCGCGTAACCAGGTGGTGCCGGACGGGGCGGTCGGTGAGATCTTCCTCGGCGGTGCCGGGGTGGCCCACGGCTACCTCGGACAGCCGGAACTCACCGATCAGCGCTTCGTGCCGGACCCCTTCGGCGCACCGGGCTCACGGCTCTACCGGACCGGTGACCTGGGCCGCCGTCGCGCCGACGGCACCCTCGAGTACCTCGGCCGACTCGACGATCAGGTCAAGGTCCGCGGTGTGCGCGTCGAACCACGGGAGATCGAGGAGCTGCTCCGCGCGCATCCGGGGGTCGGCCAGGTTGTGGTCGTCGCCCGCCACGACGAGGACCCCGGCGGATCGTCGCCGCTCGCGGGTGAGCTCCAACTGGTGGGCTATGTGGTGCCCGGCAAGCAGAACGGCGGCCCCGCGCTGTCCCCGACCGCCTTGGTCCGGTACTGCCGCGAGCGGCTGCCGGAACCGATGGTCCCGGCAGCGGTCGTGCTCCTCGACGCGCTGCCCATGACGGCCAACGGCAAGCTCGACCGGACTGCGCTGCCCAAGCCGGCGAAGGAGAGCAGGCGGGCGGCCGAGTACGTGGCGCCGCGCACGGAGACCGAGGAGATCCTGGCCGGCGCGGTGGCCACGGTGCTCGGCGTGGACCGGGTCGGCGTGGCCGACAACTACTTCCTGCTCGGCGGTGACTCCATCCGCAGCGTGATGGTGGCCAGTCGGGCGCAGGCGAGCGGGCTGGACGTCACGGTCGCCGCCCTGCACGAGAACCCGGTCATCGCCGACTGCGCGGCCGCGCTGGACGGCAGGCAGCCGGAGGCCGGTCCGCCGACCACCGCGCCGTTCGCGCTCATCTCGCAGGAGGACAGGGAACGGCTGCCCGCCGAGGTGGCCGACGCCTTCCCGCTCAGCCTGCTGCAGGAGGGGATGATCTTCCACCGGGACTTCGCCGCGAAGTCCGCCGTGTACCACGCCATCGCCTCGGTCCGCCTGCGTGCGCCGTTCGACCTGGACGTGATGCGCACCGTGGTGCGCCAGCTGGTCGAACGCCATCCGATGCTGCGCACCTCGTTCGACATGACCACCTACTCCCGCCCCCTGCAACTGGTGCACGGCGACTTCCAGACCCCGCTGTTCTTCGAGGACCTGTCCGCCCTGCCGGAAGACGCGCAGGAGGAACGGGTCACCGCGTGGGTCGACCGGGAGCGGTCGGTCGGCTTCGAGCTGCACGACCACCCGCTGATCCGGTTCATGGTGCACCTGCGCGGTGACGGCGACTTCCAGTTCACCTACGGGTTCCACCACGAGATCGTCGACGGCTGGAGCGAGGCCTTGATGATCACCGAGCTGTTCAGCCACTACTTCTCGCTGGTGTACGACGAACCCATCTCGATCAAGCCGCCGACGTCCGGGATGCGCGACGCCGTCGCCCTCGAGCTGGAGGCGCTGGACAAGAAGGAGAACTACGAGTTCTGGGACGACTACCTGGCCGACGCGACGCTCATGCGGCTACCCAGGACGGAGGCAGGGCCGAAGGCGGACAAGGGCGACCGGGACATCGTCCGGATCGTGGTGCCGGTCGGACCCGAGCTCTCCGACGGCCTCAAGCGGGTGGCCACCGGCCTCGCGGTGCCGCTGAAGAGCGTCCTGCTGGCGGCGCACCTCGCGGTGATGTCCGCGTATGGCGGCCACATCGACACGCTGACGTACACGGTGACCAATGGCAGGCCCGAGGTGGTCGATGGAAGCACCGCGATCGGGCTGTTCGTCAACAGCCTGGCGCTGCGGGTCCGGATGGCCGGTGGCAGCTGGCGGAAGCTGATCGAGGACACGCTCAGGTCCGAGCAGGTGTCGATGCCCTTCCGGCGGTTGCCGATGGCCGAGTTGAAGCGACACCAGGGCAACGAGCCGCTGGCGGAGACGCTGTTTTTCTTCACCAACTACCACGTGTTCAGCGTGCTGGACCGGTGGACCGAGCGCGGGGTCGCGCACGTGGAGAACGAGCTCTACGGCGAGTCGACCTTCCCGTTCTGCGGGATCTTCCGGTTGCACCGGGAGACGGGCGAGCTGGAGGTGCGGATCGAGTACGACAGCCTGCAGTTCTCCGCCGAGGTGATGGAGAGCGTCCGGGACTGCTACGTGCTGGTCATGGAAGCGATCGCGGCCGACCCCACTGCCCGGTTCGACGCCCTCGACCACCTGCCGGCCCGAGACCGTGAGCTGCTCGACGGGTTCGACCGCGGCGAGGTCACCCCGGTAGCGGAGCTGTGCCTGCACGAGGCGGTGGCCGCACAGGCCGCGGCGACGCCGGACCGCGTCGCGGTGGAGGCGGACGGCACCTCGGTCAGCTACCGGGCGCTCGACCGGTGGGCCGATCGGATCGCGCACGGGCTGCGGCGCCGGGGAGTCGGCTGCGACCAGGTGGTCGGGGTCTTCGCCGAACGCTCGCCGGAACAGATCGCCTTCCTGCTGGGAGTGCTCAAGGCGGGCGCCGCCTACCTGCCGCTCGACCCGGCCCAGCCGAACGAACGCACTGCGGCGCTGCTGGCGAGCAGCGGAGCGGCGGTGGTGCTCGTCGAACGTCACCTCGAGTCCCGGGCACCGGCTGGAGCCGAGCTGTTCGTGCCGGACCGCGACGCCGCGGACGCGGAGGAGCCCGGCCCGTTCGCCGGTGCCCGAGCCGACAGCGCCGCCTACGTCATCTACACGTCGGGTTCGACCGGCGAGCCCAAGGGCGTCGTGGTCGAGCACCGCAACGTGATGGCCTCGATCCAGGCCAGGAGTGTTGCTTATCCCGAGTCGCCCGAGCGCTTCCTGCTGTTGTCCTCCTTCGCCTTCGACAGCTCCGTCGTCGGCATCTTCTGGACGTTGACCACCGGCGGGACCCTGGTCCTGCCGGCGGAGGGCACGCAGCTTGATCCGGTGAGCACCGTCGGCGCGGTCGCCCGATCGCGGCCCACCCACACCCTCGGGATCCCGTCTCTGCTCGGTCCGCTGCTGGACCAGGCGAAGCCGGGGGAGCTCGCCTCGCTGGTGCGGGTGATCACCGCCGGGGAAGCGGCACCGGTGGCGTTGCACCAGGAATGTCAGGAGAAGGCGCCCGGTTGCCTGCTGTCCAACGAGTACGGCCCCACCGAGGCGACCGTGTGGAGCACGGTGTGGACCGGCACTCCCGACGCCCGGCAGCCGCAGCTGCCGATCGGACGACCGGTGGCGAATACCCGGATCCGGGTGCTGGACCAGCACGGCAGGCCGACGCCGGTGGCGGTGTCGGGCGAACTGCACATCGGAGGCGCCGGCGTGGCCCGCGGCTACCTGGGCCGCCCGGCCGACACGGCCGCGGTGTTCCAGCCGGACCCGTACGGCGCGGAGCCCGGTGCCCGGCGGTACGCGACCGGTGACCTCGGCCGCTTCCTGTCCGACGGCGACCTCGAGTTCCTCGGCCGAATCGACCACCAGGTCAAGATCCGCGGCTTCCGGGTGGAACCGGCGGAGGTCGAAGCCGTCCTGGACACCCACCCGGCGTTGCAGCGTTCGATCGTGATCGCTCGCGGCGCGGACGGTGAGAAGCAACTCGTGGCCTACGTGTTGCCAGAGGAAGGCGAGCGGCCCGAACAGGCGGACTTGCAGCAGTACGTACGGGACCGGCTCCCGCGGTACATGGTGCCTAGCGCCTGTGTGGTCCTCGACGCGGTTCCGTTGACCAGCACGGGAAAGGTCGACCGCGCCCGGTTGCCGGAGCCGCAGCCCGCGGCCGAGCTGCCGCACACCGAGCCGAGAACGGAGACCGAGCAGTTGCTGACCGACATCTGGTCCACGGTGCTCAAGCTCGACCGGATCGGTGTGCACCACCACTTCCTGGACGTCGGCGGGGAGTCGCTGCGCGCCATGCAGGTGATCGCCGCGACCAACAAGCTGTTCGGGACCTCGCTGTCGGTGCGCAAGCTGCTGGACGCGCCGACCATCGCCGAGTTCGCGCTCGAGGTGGACGGGGCCCGTTCTCCCGTGGCCGCTGGAAGCAGCCGCGGATGAGCTTGGTGACCAGCCTCGACCCTCCGGCACCGCTCGCCGCCGCCCAGCAGCGGTTGTGGTTCCTCCAGCAGCTGGACGAGAGCAATCCGGCCTACACGATCTGCACCGCGATCGAGCTGACGGGACCGCTCAACCCGCTCGCACTGCGCCATGCGGTCGGCCGGATCGGCCGCAGGCACGAGATGTTGCGGACGGCCTTCGTCGACAACGGCGAAGGCCCCGGCCAACGGGTGACGCCGGAGGCGCCCGGCCTGCAACTGGTCGACGTCTCGGGTGCGGGCGGCGAGCGGGAGACGCGCAGGCTGCTCGCGGAGACGGTGGCCCGCCCGTTCGCGCTGGCCGCGGGTCCACCCGTGGTCTGGTTGCTGCTGAGGCTCGCGGCGCACCGGCACCTGCTCGTGCTCGCGGTGCACCACCTGGTGTTCGACGGAGGTTCGGCCCAGGTGGTTCGCGACGAGCTCGAGGCGCTGTACGAGGCCGCGGTCACCGGTACACCGGCCGCCATGCCCGCACCGGGCTCCGGCTTCTGGCAGATCGTCGCCGAGCAGCGGGAGCTGGTGGAGCAGCACACCGGCTCTCTGGCGTTCTGGCGGGCCGAACTCGCCGGGGCGCCGCTGCGCAGCACGCCCCTCAGAGGGTCCCAGACCGGGCAGGCCAGGCCGGTCCGGCACGTCGAACGGCTGGGACGCGAGGAGATCGGCGCGCTGAACCGGCTGTGCCGGAGCACGGGCGGCACCAGGTTCATGGCGTTGCTGGCCGTGCTCGGCTGTTGGGTCGGCCGCTACAGCGGACAACGGGACGTCGTCCTAGGCTCACCTGTCGCCCTGCGTGAGGGCGAGCTGTCGCGGAACGCGGTCGGCCCATTGATCAACATGCTGCCGCTGCGCCTGCGGTTGCACGGTGAACCGAACTTCCGCGAAGTCTTGCGTCAGACCAGGAACACGATGCTCGACGCGCTCGAGCACCGATGGCTGCCGTTCGAGCGGATCGTCGATGAACTGGATGTGCATCGAAACCTCGACACCACTCCGCTGTTCCAGGTGTTGTTCGCCTACCAGCAGCCTCCAGAGCCGCCACGCCTGCCAGAGGTCGAGGCACGGCTGGTGGACGTACCCGCCGCGGCGGCGAAGTACGACCTCACCGTCACCGCGGCGGACACCGCCGACGGGATCGAACTGATCTTCGAGGCGGACGGCACGCGCTGCTCGGAACCGGAGCTCATCAGCCGGTGCCGCCAGTTCAGGGCGTTGCTCAGCGCCGCCGTGGCCGATCCGGAGCGGTCTGTGCACCGGCTGTCACTGACCACCGTGCAGGAGCTGAAGGCCCTGCGCGCTCCCGCGGCGATCGACCCCGGTATGGGCGAGCTGGTCCACGAACTCGTCGCGGCGGCCGCCGCGAACCACCCCGACGCGGTGGCAGTGGTGCACGGCCGGAGCCAGGTGACGTACCGGCAGCTGGACGCCTGGTCGGACGGTATCGCCGCGGATCTGCGCGCTCGGGGCTGCGGCCCGGACGAGGTGGTCGCCGTCTGGCTGCCCAGGACACCGGCGTTGCTCGCCGCTCTGCTCGGTGTGCTGAAAGCAGGTGCCGCCTTTCTGCCGGTCGGCGTTGAGCAACCCGCGCAACGAGTCCGGCTGATGCTCGCTGAAACCGGCTCCCGGTTGCTGATCGGCGACGAGGAGCTCCTCAGCCGGCGCGGCGCTGGGGACGTGCTCCTGCCAGCCTTGGTCCCGGTGTCCCGGCCCGGCCGGTCGCCGCGGGTAAGCGTGTCGCCGCGGGCACTGGCGTACGTGCTGTACACCTCCGGGTCCACCGGACGGCCGAAGGGCGTCGCGATCGAGCACCGCAGTGCCGCGGCCTTCCTGCGCTGGGCGGGGACCGAGTTCGGCGCGCACGGGCTGCGCAGCGTCCTCGCCACCACGTCCGTCGGCTTCGACCTCGCGTTCTTCGAGTTGTTCGCGCCGCTCGCCCACGGCGGGACCGTCGTGCTGGCCGAGGACGCACTCCACGTCCCCGGGACACCCGCGGCGACAGGAGCGACTCTGCTGAACTCCGTGCCGTCGGCGGTGGCAGCCCTGCTGGACGTCGACGGCGTGCCCGAGTCGGTCCACGCGGTCAACCTCGCTGGTGAGCCGCTGCCGCGTGAGCTCGCCGACCGGCTCCAGCACCGACCGGCGCACACCGTGGTGCGCAATCTCTACGGTCCTTCCGAAGCGACCACTTACGCGACGGCAGGAGTGGTCGCTCGCGATGGTGCTCCGCCGACCATCGGGTCTCCGATCGGCACGGCGCGTGCATGGGTGGCGGATGACCACGGTCGTCCGGTGCCCGCTCTGGTCACCGGGGAGCTGCTCATCGGCGGGCCGGCACTCGCCCGCGGCTATTGCGGCCTCCCCGCCAAGACGGCCGACGCGTTCGTTCCCGATCCGTTCGGCGGTCCGGGCAGCCGGGTTTACCGCACCGGCGACCTCGTGCGCCGGCGTACGGACGGACAGCTGGTCTTCGTCGGCCGCCGCGACACGCAGATCAAGCTGCGCGGGGTGCGCATCGAGCTCGGCGAGGTCGAACAGGTGCTCCGGACTGTGGCGCCGATCCGCGACGTGGTCGTCCTGCCGGTGGGAGACACGTCAGCCGACCGACGGCTGGTGGCGTTCGCCAGCGCGACGCCAGGAGAGCAGTTGTCCTCGGAAACCGTGCTGGCGGCACTGCGATCCGCGCTGCCGCCGGTGATGATCCCCTCGGCACTGGTCGTCTTGGCAGACCTGCCGCACAACGACAACGGCAAGGTCGACCGGGCCGCACTCGCCGGTCGCGCCGCCACCGCGGTCCGGGAAAGCCGACCGGGGGTCGCTCCCCGGAACGCGCTGGAGCGCACCATCGCACAGGAGTGGCAGCGGGTGCTCGGCGTAGAGCGGATCGGTGTCCACGACGGGTTCTTCGACCTCGGCGGGAACTCCCTGGGCCTGCTGCGACTGCACCACGCGCTGGTCGGCTCCGTCCACGCCGGACTTCGGTTGGTCGACCTGTTCCAGTTCCCCGACATAGCGAGCCTCGCCGATCACGTCGACCGCCTCAACCGCTCAGCCGACGGCGCTGGCCCGCCCGCGGCCGACCCGGCGCTGGCCAGGGGCAGACGCCGCAGGCACATGGCAGGACTCGGACGGGAGCGCCAGACATGACCAGTTCACCCCTCGATCCCGCGGCGCCGGATGCGGTCGCCGTGATCTCGATGAGCGGCCGGTTCCCCGGCGCGGACACCGTCGAGCGGTTCTGGGCCGACATCCGCTCGGGAACCGAGAGCATCGCCCGGTTCCCCGACCCCGCTCCGGAGCCCCGTTCGCAGTTCGTCGGCGCCGAGGGGGTGCTCGGGGACATCGCCGGGTTCGACGCGGAGTTCTTCGGCTACTCGCCGAAGGAAGCCGAGGTGATGGACCCCCAGCACCGGATCAGCCTCGAAGCGGCGTGGACCCTGTTCGACACCGCGGGATACGACCCGGCGGCACTGGACGACCCGATCGGGGTGTTCTTCTCCTCCGCGCTCAGCTCGTACCTGGTGCGCAACCTGCTTCCGAACGACGGCCTGGTGCGGGATCTCGGAGGATTCCCGCTGCTCATGCACAACGACAAGGACTTCGCGGCCACCACGATCTCCTACAAGCTGGGCCTGACCGGCCCCAGCGTCTCCGTCGGTTCGGCGTGCTCCTCCTCCCTGGTCGCCGTGCACCTCGCCGCGCGCAGCCTGCAGTCCTTCGAGTGCGATATGGCCGTGGCGGGCGGCGTCTCCATCCAGGTGCCGCAGGCCCAGGGGTATGTGCGTACAGAGGGCAGCTACTACTCGGCGGACGGCCGGTGTGCGGCGTTCGACCGATCTTCCTCGGGCACGGTCGGCGCCAGCGGCGTCGGTCTGGTCCTGCTCAAGCGACTGGCGGACGCGCAGCGGGACGGTGACCGGGTGCACGCGGTGCTGCTCGGGTCCGCGGTGAACAACGACGGCGGGCACAAGACGGGCTACACCGCACCGAGCGTCCGCGGGCAGCGCGACGCGATCGTCGAGGCGCACGCCGCCGCCGGGATCACGGCCGACAGCATCGGGTACGTCGAAGCCCACGGCACGGGCACGACGATCGGGGACCCGATCGAGGTGGAGGCGCTGACCGCCGCGTTCCGCACCACCACGGACCGCACCGGCTTCTGCGCACTCGGCTCCGTGAAGACCAACGTCGGGCACCTCGACGCGGCAGCGGGCATCGCGGGCTTGATCAAAGCCGTCGGAGCGGTGCGCGACGGTGTGCTTCCGGCCAGCCTGCACTTCGAGGAACCCAATCCGGCCATCGACTTCGCGCGGTCGCCGTTCTACGTCAGCGCGACAACGTCCCCATGGCCGGTGGGGGGCTCACCCCGGCGGGCCGGGGTGAGCTCGTTCGGCGTCGGCGGCACGAACGCACACGTGGTGCTCGAACAGCCGCCCGCCGCACGAGCCGCAGACGCTGAACGGCGCCAGGTCCAGCCGCTGCTGCTGTCGGCGCGGTCGGCGGAGGCACTCGACCAGGCGGGGACCGAGCTGGCCGACTGGTTGTTGCACGAGCCCGATCTCGACCTCGCCGACGTCTCGGCGACGCTCGTGAGCAGGCGGGCACACCGTCATCGACGTGTCGTGGTGGCCTCCTCCGGTGCGGCCGCCGCATCTGCGCTGCGCACACCGGCGGCACCCACGCCGATCGTCGGCGACGCGCGAGCCGCGTTCCTGTTCTCCGGACAGGGCAGCGGTTACCTGGGGATGGCAACCGGCCTGTCCACCGGCGAACCGGCGTTCCGGCGTCACCTCGACGAGTGCGCGCGGCTGCTGGCCGAGGACGCGGTGGACCTGCACGCGCTGCTCCACGTTCCGACCGGGACTCCTGCGGACCAGACCGCCGGGTTCGCGGTGAGCTACGCGCTGGCTCAGACGCTGATCGAGTGGGGTGTCGAGCCGGTCGGCATGGTCGGGCACAGCCTCGGTGAGTACGTCGCCGCCACGGTGGCCGGGGTGTTCTCACTACCCACCGCGCTCCGCCTGGTCGTAGCTCGCTCCAAGGCGCAGTGCGCGCTCCCGGAAGGCCGGATGCTGGCCGTACCCCTCGGGGCGGACGAGCTGCGGCCGATCCTGGACGACGGTCTTGCGCTGGCCGCGATCAACGCCCACGACCGGTGCGTGGTCTCCGGCGCCGTCCACGCGGTGGAGGAGTTCGCCGCCCGGCTGACCGCCGACGGCCTGCGGACCACGATGCTGCCGATGCGGGGAGCCGGCCACTCCGAAGCTGTCGACCAGGTCCTGGACCTGTTCCGGCCCGCGCTGTCCGAGGCGGAGTTCCACACCCCGCACTTGCCGTTCCTGTCCACCGTGACCGGTGACTGGGCCGATCCGGCCGATGTGGCCGGCCCCGAGTACTGGCTCGCCCAGATGCGCCGTCCGGTGCTCTTCGACGCCGCGGTGCAGCGGCTTGCCGAGGTGGCGCCGGCCGCACTCGTCGAACTCGGTCCGGGAACCGGGCTGGGCAGGCTGGCCGCGCGCAGGCTCGGCCCGCGCACGGTGTTCGCCGGTAGCTGCCTGCCTTCGGCCGAGCAGAACCCGCGTCCCGAGCAGGAGACCGAGCACGTGGTGCGGGCCGTGGGGGCCTTGTGGGCTCGCGGTTGCCCGGTGGACTGGACCGAGTTCCACCGCCCGCAGCGCCCGCTGCGCACGCCCGTGCCGGGATATCCCTTCCAGCACGTGAGCTACTGGATCGAGGCTCCTGGCGAAGCCGAGCGGGGACGGCTGGCGGCACTGCTGCCGGAGCCGGCGGTCGCAGGTCCTGTGCCCGGTGCCTCCGTCGTCACCACCGCTGACGCCGAGCAGCAGCCGGAGCGCCGCACGGACCCCGCCGACTGGACTCATCAGCCCGGCTGGCGTCACGCAGCCCCGGCCCCGGCCACACGTCGCCGGGACGGTGCGACCTGCCTGCTGTTGTCGGACGGAGCACTCGGCCAGGAGGTGGCTTCGCGGCTGGACGCGCTGGGCGTCCGCACGGTGTTCGCCCAGGCGGACCCGGCCTGGGGCACTGATCAACAGCGGTACCGCGAACTGCTCGCCGACCTGGCCGCACAGGACCGGGCACCGCAACTGATCGTGCATTTGTGGCCGTTCGAAGCCACAGGGATGGACCGCCCCCTCGATCTCGAGACGGTTCGCGAGGGCCAGCTCACCGGGCTGCACAGCCTGCTGCACCTGGCCCAGGCCATCGGTGCCGGCACGGGCACCGAGCCGGTGCGGCTGGTGTCGGTCACCAGGGGTGCGCAAGCCGTGCTGGGCGACCTGGCGCACCCGGAACACGCGACCGTGGCCTCTGCGATCAAGGTGATCCCCCGAGAACTGCCCCGCGTGTCGGCCACGGCGATCGACGTCGACGCTGCGGGCGCCGGCCTGGCGGACCGGATCGTGGCCGAACTGCTGGACCCCGCGTCGCCCACTGAGGTCGCCTACCGCGGACAGCAGCGGTTCGAGCGCGACTACCACCCGCTGCCGTTCGGTCCCGCGGCACGCACACCGGAACCCGGTGGCGTCTACCTGATCTGCGGCGGGCTCGGCGGCATCGGGCTGAGCGTCGCCGAATATCTCGCACCCACCGCGCGTGCGCTGGTGCTGACCCGGCGCACACCGTTCCCCGAACCGGGGGATCACGTGGCGCGCCCTGCGGACGAGCACGCCGAGCGGCTGGCTGAACGGCTGGCCGCGCTCACCGCGAGCGGCGCCGAACTGCTCGTCCGGCGAGCCGACGTGGCCGACGAGACCCGGATGCGGGAGGTGGTCGCCGAGGCGGAGAGCAGGTTCGGTCCGATCACCGGGGTGGTGCACGCCGCAGGCGCTCCGGACACCGCAGGCCTCATCCAGCGGCGGAACCGCCACGCCACCGACGAGGCAATGGCGTCGAAGGTGCTCGGCCCGGTCGTGCTGGACACGATCCTCGCCGACCGGCAGCTCGACTTCTTCGTGCTGTGCTCCTCGATCGGCAGCGTCCTGCACAAGCTGAAGTTCGGCGAGGTGGGCTACGTCGCCGGCAACGACTTCCTGGACGCGTTCGCCGCTCACCGTGCGACCCGGCGGCCCGGCCTGACCGTGTCGATCGCCTGGACCGACTGGCACGACGAAGCCGGCATGTGGGGCACGGTCCACCCGAAAATGGTCGAGCGGTACGTCGCGGCCTCCGACGCGCCCGAGCACCTAGCGCCCGACGACGACCTCCTCGGTGCGATCAGCCGGTCCGAGGGGACCGAGCTGTTCGCCCGGATCCTCGCGGGCAACCGGTCGCCCAGGGTGCTGGTCTGCACCCTGGATCTTGGAGCGCTGCTGGCCCGGCACGAGGCGTTCAGCACCGACGATCATCGCGCCGCGGTCGCAGGACTGCGGATCGCCCGATCCCGGCGGGACAGGGCCGCGCTGTCCTCCGCGTACCGGGAGCCCGCCACGGCGGTCGAACGGGGTGTGGCCGTCTGCTGGGCGGCGGTGCTCGGCGACGACCCGATCGGCGCGGACGACAACTTCTTCGAACTCGGTGGCGACTCGCTGGTCGCGCTCCGGCTGCTGTCCGCCGTCCGGGAACGGTACGGGTTCGAACTGTCCATGGCCCAGTTGTTCGAGACGCCGACCATCTCGAGTCTGGCCGCGGCGATCGAGCACGGCACGGGTGGGCGCGGAGGCGACGAACGAATCGACGAGGAGGAGGTGCTCCTGTGAACACCCCCGCGAGCACCGTGGAGTTTCTGGCGGACCTGCGCCGTAGGGGCATCACCGTGACGGCGGACGCCGACGATCTCCGGTGCACCGCGCCCCGCACGGTGCTCACCGCCGAACTGCGCGCGGAGATCGTGGCGCGCAAGCCCGAGATCCTGCGAGAGCTGCGTGCTGCCGCGGGAGTCGTTCCGATGTCCGACAGCACACCGCCGCTGTCGTTCGCCCAGGAGCGGTTGTGGCTGGTGCACCGCTTCCACCCCGGTTCCAGTGCGTACCACGCCACGTTGCACCTGCGGTTGAGCGGCGCACTCGTGGTTCCCGCCTTGCGCACGGCGTTGCGCGATCTCGTGCGCAGGCACGCCGTCCTGCGCACCCGGTACCCCGTTGTGGACGGTGCACCGACCGCCGAGGTGTGGCCAACCGCAGCACCGGTCCTGCCTCTGGTGGATCTCTCGGGTCGGCCTGTCCCCGAGGCGACGGTGGCGAGTGGTCGGATCGCGGCGGCGCTGACCGCTCGCCCGTTCGACCTCGAGACCGGGCCGGTGATGAGGTCGGTACTCGTCCGGCGGGGACCCGAGGACCACGACCTGGTCCTGGTGCGGCACCACATCGCCAGTGACGGGTGGTCGTTGGGAGTGCTGCTGTCCGACCTCGTCGAGCTGTACCGCGCACACGCCGCCGGGAGCCGCGCGGACCTGGCCCCCCTTCCGGTCCAGTACGGCGACTTCGCCGCCTGGCAACGACAGCGGGCCACAGCGCCCGACTTCGGTGAGCGGCTCGCCCGGTGGACCTCCGCACTCGACGGCGCGCCCGCACAGCTGAACCTGTTGGGCCGCCCGCAGGGCACGGAGCCGGATGGCCTCGCGGGCTCGACGAGCGCCCGGATCGGTGAAGCGCTGACCGGACAGCTCCGCCGGTTGGCCGTCCGTCAGCGGACGACGCTGTTCCCGGTCCTGCTCAGCGCGTTCGTGCTGGCGCTGAGCAGCTTGTCCGGGCAGCACGACGTGGTGGTCGGCGCTCCCGTCGCGGGGCGTACCCGGCGCGAGCTCGACCACCTGATCGGTTGTTTCGTGAACCTCCTGCCGCTGCGCGTCGACCTGTCCGGCGCCACCGACTTCGCGCACCTGCTCGAGCGGGTGGCCGCGGTCGTCCGTCAAGGGCTGGAGGACCAGGAGGTCCCCTTCGAGCGGATCGTCGACGCGCTGCGCCCTGATCGCTCGTTCGTGGACACCCCTCTGGTGCAAGCCGTCCTCGCCTACCAGAACACTCCAGCGTCCCGGATCACGCTGCCGGGGCTGACCGCGACCGTGCTGGCTTCTCCGCCGGTCGCGGCGAAGTTCCCCCTCGCCATGACCATGACACCCGGCGCCGACGATCTCGGCCTGGCGCTGGAACTGGAGTTCGACCAGGCCAGGGTCCATCCCGCGACCGCGGCCGAGGTCCTGGCGAGGACGGTGGTCGCGCTGGAGACGGCGGGGACGGCGCCGGACCTGCCGTTGTCGCGGATCGGGTGGACCACTCCGGTTCCGACGGACGCTCCCGGTGAGGTCCCGGTCGGAACCGGTCTGCTCCACCTCGAGTTCGAACGGGTTGCGGCCGACCAGCCGGACGCGGTCGCGATCACTGACGATCGCGCCCAGATCACCTACCGGCAGCTCGACACCCGCGCGAACGTGCTCGCGTCGGCACTGGCCGATCGGGGCGTTGGCCGGGACACGCTGGTCGGGCTGTGCGTCGAACCCTCGATCGACCTGGTCGTGGGCATGCTGGCGATTCTCAAGACCGGAGCGGCGTACGTTCCGATGGACCCGGCAGACCCACCGCTGCGGCGGGCCGAACTCACGGCAGAAGCGGGCCTGAAGCTGGTGGTGACCAAGCGGGCCGTGCTCAACAGTCCGGAATCTCGCGCCGAGTTCCTCTTCCTCGACCATCTCCGACGCCGCGGGGCGGCTCGCCCGGCCACGAGGCGGGTGCACCAGGACAACCTGGCCTACGTGATCTTCACGTCGGGGTCGACCGGCGGTCAGAAGGGGGTGCTGGTCAGCCACCGCAACATCGTGTCGGTCCTGTCGGGGTGCCGGGCAGCGGTGCCGGAGGCAGCAGGGGGACGACACACCTGGGCCGTGCTCCACTCCCCGGCGTTCGACTTCTCCGCCTGGGAGATCTGGGGAGCTCTCACGAACGGCGCGCGACTGGTGATCGTGCCGCCGGGGGTGGTCCGCGCTCCGGACGAACTGTGGCAGACCGTGATGACCGAGCAGGTCAGCGTGTTGAGCCAGACACCGGGCGCCTTCCGTGCCCTGTTGCCCACCGCGGTGCGGTCCCATCCGGACAGGACACCTCTGGAGGCGGTTGTTCTGGGCGGGGAGTCCTGCGAGGTGGGGAAGCTCGCGCCGTGGTTCGGCAGTTACGGCGGGCGTGCGCCGGCGCTGGTGAACATGTTCGGAATCACCGAGACCACGGTTCACGTCACCGCGCGCCACCTGAGCCCGGCTGACGTGACCGGCCCTGTGGCGAGCCCGCTGGGCCAGGCGGTCCCCGGCCAGCGGATCGACGTGGTGGACGAAGACGGGAACCCGCGGGCTGCCGGGGGACAGGGTGAACTCGTCGTGAGCGGGGCCGGTCTGACGCGGGGCTATCTGGGCCGCCCGGGGTTGACCGCTGACCGGTTCCGGCCCGCACCACACCACCCGGGCGCCCGCAGGTACCACTCCGGGGACCTCGCCAGGTTGCTGCCCGGCGACCTGGACTACCTGGGCCGCAGGGACAAGCAGATCTCGCTGCGCGGCTACCGCGTCGAACCCGGTGAGGTGGAAGCCGCCGTTCTGACTCACCCCGGCGTGCGGGACTGCTTGGTGGTCCCGCACGGCATCGGCGATCGGCAGCAACTGGTCGCCTACCTGGTGGCCGAACCCGAAACTGCGACGACAGATCTGTCCACCACAGCGGTACGGGCGTTCCTGTCCACCACGCTGCCGCGTCATCTGGTACCGGCCCGCACGCTGGTGGTGGACGAGCTTCCGTTGACCAGGAACGGGAAGTACGACTTGCGGGCGTTGCCGGTGCCGCCGCCGGACCGGTCATCCGGCCGGCCGGTCGCGTCGCGGACCGAGGTGACCATCGGCGACCTGATCGCCGAGGTGCTCGGCTGGTCCAGCGCCACCGGCATCGGCGCCCACGACAACTTCTTCGACCTCGGCGGGGACTCCCTCCTGGTCACCCAGTTCCACTTCCAGTTGGTCACCACGTTCGGCATCGACCTGCCGGTGCGGACCGTCTACCAGGCGCCGGACATCGCGGCACTGGCCGCGACCGTGGACCGGATGCGCGCAGTGCGCCACCGCGACCTGGTCCGGGAGGCCCTCGAACTGGCCGAGAACGCGACCTCGCCGCGGGAGGAGCCTGCATGAGCACGCAGACCGGGGCGAGCCGCGCGAGCGGTCACGCCGACCACCGCCACGACACCATCGTCGACATTGCCAGGCGGCACGCGGGAACGAATCCCGGACGCCCCGCCTACCTCTTCCTCGCCGACGGCGTGACCGAGTCGACAAGCCACGACTTCAATGGCATTGATCGACGGGCCAGGGCGGTCGCCGCGGAGCTGGCGGCCAGGGGGTGCCGCGGCGAGCGGGTGTTGATCGCCTACCCGTCGAGCATGGAGTACGTCGAATCATTTCTCGGCTGCCTGTACGCGGGTGCCGTCGCGGTGCCCTGCGACTCTGGACGGGGCGGCGCCGGCGCGGAACGGCTCGCCGCCATCCGCACGGACGCCACGCCCGTGCTGGTGTTGTGCGACCCGGCCAACAGCGCCGAGTCGTTGGCCGGGCTGCCCCGGCTTCACGTCCGGGACGTGCCGGACAGCGCGGCTGGGGAGTGGGAGCACCCCGGTGCCGGGCAGGACGCTGTCGCGTTCCTCCAGTACACCTCGGGCTCCACCAGGACACCGAGTGGAGTGCTGGTCACGCACGCCAACATCCTCGCCAACGAGCACGCGATCCAGGTCGCCTGCGGCAACGACCGGGACGCCAACTTCGTAGGCTGGCTGCCCCTGTTCCACGACATGGGGCTGATCGCGAACGTCCTCCAGCCGCTGTACCTGGGATCGCGGTCCGTGTTGATGCCACCGGAGGCGTTCCTCCGCTCGCCGCTCGCCTGGCTGCGGGCTGTCGAACGCTACAGCGCGCGCGTCAGCGGTGGTCCCAACTTCGCCTACGAGCTGTGCCTGGCGCGGATCAGCGAGCGGGACCGCGCCGAGCTGGACCTGTCCGGCTGGGCCGTGGCCTACAACGGCGCGGAACCGGTCCGGCACGAGACGCTCCGCCGTTTCACCGAGGGCTTTCGTTCTGCGGGGTTCGCCCCGACCGCCCACTTCCCCTGCTACGGCCTGGCCGAGGCCACCCTGATCGTGGCGTCGACGCCGGCGACCGAAGCGCCCACCACGGTCCGCGCCGACCCGGCCGCACTCCGCCGAGGAGAACTCACCCCGGTCGCAGCGAACGAGCCGGGCACCACGCTGGTCAGTTGCGGAGACGCGGTTCCCGGGACCGAGGTGGAGATCGTCGACCCGGCGACCCTCACCCCGGTTCCCGCCGGCCGCATCGGTGAGGTCTGGCTGCGGGGAGCGAGCATCGCGGCCGGGTACTGGAACCGGCCGGAGGAGACCGCGAAGACCTTCGGCGCGCGCCTCGCGAACATGCCCGGCCGGTCCCATCTGCGGACCGGTGATCTCGGCGTCCTCCTCGACGGCGGGCTCTACATCACCGGGCGTAGCAAGGACGTCATCGTCATCCGCGGCGAGAACCACCTCCCGCAGGACCTGGAGCACACCGCGGAACGGGCGGAACCGGCGCTGCGACCGTCCTGCGGCGCAGCCATCTCGGTGGACGTCGACAGCGTCGAAAGCGTGGTGCTGTGCTACGAGCTCGCCTCGCCGAAGACTGAGCACGACCTCGACGCGATCGCCGCGCGGGTGAGGCAGGCGATTGCTGACCGGCACGGCGTCGAGACCCGGCACGTGGTGTTCGTCGCCAAGGGCGGCATCCCGAAGACGACCAGCGGGAAGGTGCGCAGGCAACGGTGCCGCGAGCTGTACCTGAACGGCGAGCTCCGCGTGCTCGGCGTGGTCAGCACCAGCCGGGCCACCGTTCCGGACCTGCCCGACCGGGCGGAGATCGCAGCACTCGAGCCAGGGGCGCGCGGGCCGGCACTGGCGTCCGCGATCGGGCGGACCGCCGCGGCCTTGGCCGGAGCCGCTGAGGAGTCACCGCGTCTGGGCGAACCCCTGATGCGGCTTGGTCTGGACTCGTTGAGCGCCGTCGAGCTGCGGCACCTGGTGCAGCGGCGCTACGGGGTGGACCTCGGTGCCACCACGCTCGCCGACCAGGCGAGCCCGGACGACATCGCCGCGATGATCCTGGCCGCTGAGGAGACCGGGACCGTCTTCGAGCCTCACGACGTCTCGCCGGAGCACGGCCTGCTGCCGCTCAGCGAGGGACAGCAAGCCTTGTGGTTCGAGCACGAGCTCGATCCTCACGGCGCGGCCTACGTCCTTTCCCGGGTTCTTCGGATCGACGGGCCTCTGGACGTCGCGGTTCTGGGCCGGGCATTGGACGCCCTCGTCGCGCGGCACCCCGCATTGCGGACCAGCTTCCCGGTGGAGCAGGGCCGCCCGTGGTGCCGAGTGGACCGGACCGGACCCGGCCTGCGGGTCGTTGACGCGACCGCGGACACGGACGACGAACTGGCCGCTCGCCTGCTCGAACTCGCGGAGCGACCGTTCGACCTGACCGAGGCACCGCCGTTCGCGGCGACACTGGTGCGCCGGGACGAACGCACGCATCTGCTCGTGCTGGCCGCGCACCACCTCGTGATGGACCTGTGGTCGTTCTTGGTGGTGCTCGACGAGCTGCGCGCTTCCTACGAAGCGGGCACCACTCCGCGCAAGCCCGTCAGCAACCCGCACGCCGTCGTGCTGGCAGAGGCGACGGCCTACTTGCAGTCCCCGTCCCACGCCTGGGATCGGGACTTCTGGCACCGCACGCTCGCGGAGGCACCGCCGGACCTCGAGCTCCCCACTGATCGCCCCCGGCCCCAGCACCGCGACTTCCGCGGCGCGACCGAGGAGTTCCGGCTGCCCGCCGAGCTGGTGCGTGATCTCCGGGCGTTCGCGAGGCAACGGTCCTGCACGCTGTTCACCGTCCTGCTCACCGCCTACCGGGCGCTGCTCCACCGCTACACCGGCCAGACTGACCTGGTGCTGGGCACGCTGCTGGCCGGGCGGGACTCCGCCGCACTGGCCGATGCCGTCGGCTACTTCGTCCGGGCGGTCCCGCTCCGCTCCCGGTGTTCGGGGGAGACGTCGTTCGACGCCCTGCTCGCCGACTCCGGGGAACTGCTGCGCGACACCACCGGCCACGGCCGGTACCCGTTCCGGCGCATGATCGCCGAACTGGCGCCGGAACGGGACGCCGACCGCGCCACCCTGGTGCAGAGCCAGTTCGTGCTGCAGCAGGAGTACGGCGAACGCCGTGGCGGAACCTTCGCGCTGGCACAGGGATCTGCGGACCGCGTCGGGTTCGGCGCGGCGACCGCCACGCCGGTCGGCGTCGCCCGCCGGTGGTCGCAGCTCGACCTGAGCCTGAGCATGGCGCAGCTGGGCGACGAGCTGACCGGGTGCTGGGAGTACCGCACAGCTTTGTTCGACCGGACCACGGTGGCCGGGATGTCCGCACATCTCACCGAGCTGCTGCGCGCGCTGGTGACGGATCCGGCACAACCGGTGGACGCGATCCCGTTGCGGGACAACGGCACGGTTGCCGAGGCCGGACCTTCGCGGGACTGGCAGGACCTCGGCGGACTTCACCGCCTGACGGCGGAAGCCGCACGCACCCACCCCGACGTGACAGCCGTGGTCGCGGCGGACGGCACGCTCAGCCACTCCGCGTTGCACCGGGCCGCGACCGGGATTGCCGCCGAACTGCGCGCGCTCGGCGCGTTGCCGGGTGAACCCGTCGCGGTGTTGCACGAGCGTGGTGTCGCGTTGCCGATCGCCTATCTCGCGGTGCTGCACGCCGGGTGCGCCGTGCTGCCGCTCGACCCGGACGACCCGGCACGACGTCATGCCGTGATGCTGGAGGACAGCGGGACTCGGTTCCTGCTCACCGGGAACGACGTGCCGGGCGAAGAAGGCGTCGCTCTGCCCGTCCGGCGCCTGGACACCACGGCGCTAGCGCGGCGGTCCGGCGGCGGGTACTCGGCACCGGTTCACCCGGAACAGCCCGCGTACCTGCTTTACACCTCAGGATCGACCGGCGCCCCCAAGGGTGTGCTGGTGCCGCATCGCGGCATCGTCAACCGGCTGCGCTGGATGCAGGAACACTTCCGGCTTGCTCCGGGCGAGCGCGTGTTGCACAAGACCCCGGTCAGCTTCGACGTCTCCTGGTGGGAACTGTGCTGGCCGCTGATCGCCGGCGGGACCGTGGTGCTCGCACCGCCCGGCCTGCACCGCGACCCGCGTGGACTGGCGGCGCTGATAACCCGTGCCGCGATCAGCACCACCCACTTCGTGCCGAGCATGCTCACGCCGTTCCTCGCCGAGGCAGCTCGCCTGGGCACGGTGGCCTCGCCGCTGCGCCGGGTGCTGTGCAGCGGCGAGACGCTGCCCTCCGCCACCAGGGACCGGTTCTTCGAGCTCTTCAGCGCCGAGCTGCACAACCTCTACGGTCCCACCGAGGCTTCCGTCGACGTCACCGCTTGGGATTGCGCGCCGACCGAGGACGGGCCGGTGCCGATCGGCCTGCCGATCAGCAACACGTCGGTCCAGGTGCTCGACCGGCGGCTCCGTCCCGTGCCGAGGCCGATCGCGGGGGAGCTGTTCCTCGGTGGCACCGGGCTCGCGACCTGCTATGTGGCGGACCTGGCCAAGACGGCGGCGGCGTTCCTGCCCGATCCCGGTGGGACGGGCGGTCGGCTGTACCGCACCGGCGACCGGGCACGGCGCCGGCCGGACGGTGCGCTGGTGTTCCTCGGCCGCACCGACCAGCAGGTGAAGCTCGGCGGGCAGCGGGTCGAGCTCGGCGAGGTCGCCGAGGCGCTGCGCGCGCAGCCCGGGGTGACCGACGCGGCGGCGGTGGTGCGCGACGGCAGGCTGATCGGCTACGTCTGCGGGCCGGACGCGCCCGCTCCGGCCGAGCTGCGTGAGCGGCTGCGACGGCTGGTGCCCTCCCGGTCGGTGCCTGCCCGGATCGTGCCGATCGAGGCCTTGCCGATCACGCGGAGCGGCAAGCTGGACCACCGGGCCCTGCCTGTCCCCGAAGCCGATCCGGAGCAGCGGACGAGCCCGCCGCGAACGCGGACCGAGCGCAGGCTCGCCGAGCTGTGGTCCGCCCACCTGGGCAGGTCCGAGATCGACGTGGACACCGGCTTCTTCACCCTCGGCGGCGACTCGATCCTCGCGATCGCGATCGCGGCGACAGCGCGAGAAGCCGGGGCGGGCTTTACCGTGGCCGAGCTGATGGCTTACCCGACCGTCGCGTCCTTGGCCGCACATCTCGACAACCGACCGGGCACCGCCGAGGCGGAGGACACGACCCTGGCCCCGTTCGCGCTGTGCCCGGAGCTCGCTGGGCGCAGCGGATTGACGGACGCGTACCCGGTCTCGATGGCGCAGCGCGCGTTGCTGGCGCACGGGGACAACGACCCCGCCTACGAGGTGTACGTGACCAGCGTCGCGGTCGCCGCTACGTTGGTTTCCTCCGCGCTGGCGCAGGCCGTTCGCCTGGTGCTGGCCCGCCACCCTTACCTGCGTTCGTCCTTCGACCTCACCAGTCAGGCGGAACCGGTGCAGCTCGTGTGGGGCGACGTGCCCCGCCTGCCCCTCGAGGTGGTGGACCTGAGCGTCCACCAGGCCCGTGAGGAACGGTTCTCCGCGTGGATGGCCGCCGAGCGCAAACGGCACTTCGACCTCGACCACGGCCCGCTCGTGCGGTTCACAGCACACGACCTCGGTGCCGGATTCCGGCTCACCGTCAGCAGTTTCGCGCTCGACGGCTGGTGCACCGCGCTGGTGCTCACCGAGGTGTTGCACGCGTACCGGGCGGCTGTTCGCGGTGAGACCTGGCGCCCGGTGCCGCTGCGGACCGGATACGCCGACTTCGTCGCACTGGAGCGCGCGGCGATGCGTTCGCCGGAAGACCACGCGTTCTGGGCGGCGGAACTGCACAGCGCCGAACCGTCCACCTTGCCGCAGCGGTCGATCAAGCCCGCACCGCGGCCGGCTCTGCAGCAGCGCACCGTCCTGGAGGTCGACGACGGCGTGCGGGACGCTCTCTCCGCGCTCGGAGGCGAGTTGGGTGTCGGGCTCAAGCACGTCCTTCTCGGCGTGCACCTGCGCGTGGTGCGTGCGTTGACCGGTGCTGAGGACACCATCACCGGTCTGGAGACCAACGGCCGGCCAGAACGCCGGGACGGCGACCGCGTGGTCGGGGTGTTCAACAACATCCTCCCGTTGCGCGTCACCGTGTTCAGCGACGCGAGCTGGGCGGACCTCGCCCGTTCCGCGTACGCCGCCGAGGGCCGGATCTCGCCGCACCGCCGCTACCCGCTGGTCGCCCTGAACCGCGAGTTCGGCGCCGGGGCGTTGTTCGACACGCTGTTCGTCTTCACCCACTTCCACCTCTACCGCGAAGTGTCCACCGTGGACGGACTGCGGATTTCGGACCTGCAGGCCCCCGACCAGACCTACGTGCCGTTGACGGCGCACTTCAACATCGACGCCGGATCCGGCCGGCTGCGACTGCTCTTGGAAGCGGACCCGGCCAAGGTCCCGGCGGAGCAGGTGCAGGAGGTCGGCAAGCTGTTCGTGACCGCGCTCGAGGCTGCGGCGCGGCGTCCCCACGGGGCTTCGTCGGACTGGGAAGGGAAAACCCGCACGCCTGTCGAAGCTGCTCCGGAACCCGCTCCAGAACTCGCGGTGCACGAGCTGGTCGAAGCCGCCGTGCGCCGTGGGCCGGCCCGGACCGCGTTGGTGGAAGGCAGGAAGCACCTCAGCTATCGGGGCCTGTGGACGGCGTCGGCGAAGCTCGCTGAGGCGCTGCAAGCGTTCTCCGTCGGCCCGGACACCGTTGTCGGGCTGTGGGCAGAGCGCAGCGTGGACTACGTGGTCGCGCTGCTGGCGGTCCTCCGCGCAGGCGCGGCTCATCTGTCGATCGACCCGGAGACCCCGCCGGAGCGGGTGGCCGCCGTGCTCGCCGAAGCGGGTGCGGCACTGGTGGTGCTGCCCGAGGGCGTGTCGGTACCCGAGGGCGTCGCGCCGGAAGCGGTGTTGAGGACGAGCGCCACGTCCGGGAGCGGGTTGCGACGCCCGCGGCTGCGCGGAACAAACCTGGTCTGCGTCCTGGCCACGTCAGGTTCCACCGGTCAGCCGAAGCTCGTCGGCGTCCACCACCAAGGCCTGGTCAACTACCTGCGCTGGTGCGCACCCGCTTACGGCATCACCGAGAAGACGTTCGCCCCGGTGCATTCGTCACCGGCCTTCGACCTCACCGTCACGAGCCTGCTCGCGCCGCTGACCGCCGGGGGCACGGCACATCTGCTGCCCGGTACGGACGTCACGAACCTGAGCACGGCACTGGCAGGCGGCCACCACACGCTGGTGAAGATCACCCCGTCGCACCTGGTCGCGGTGGCGGGCCATCTCAGCGCGCGACGCCGCGTGCTCAGCGGGCTCACCGTGGTGGTGGGGGGCGAGCAGCTGGACGGCAGACAGGTCGCCGCGGCGCGGTCGGTCATGCCGGATGCCTTGCTGTTCAACGAATACGGCCCGACCGAGACCGTGGTGGGCTGCTCCGTGCACGAGGTGGGAGTGCCGGGGGACGGGCCGGTGCCGATCGGCGTGCCGATCGCGGGCACTTCGGCGACGATCCTGGACGCGCCGGACGGACCGCGGGGCGAGCTCGCGGTCGGCGGGCCCGGGGTCACCAGGGGCTACCTCGGTCAGCCGGCGGCCACCGCCGCGGTGTTCGTGCCCGACCCGGACCGGTCAGGTGACCGGCGCTACCGCACGGGCGACCTGGTCCACCAGTTGCCAGGAGGCACACTCGTCTTCCGCGGACGCGCCGACCGGCAGGTCAAACTGCGCGGCTACCGCGTGGACCTCGGTGAGATCGAGCACGCGCTCACCTCGCACCCCGCCGTGACCGGCGCCGCGGTCGTGCTCGGGGACACCCTCGCGGGCACTCCCCGGCTGATCGCCTGCTGGTGCGGCACGGCGGCGGTCCCGGAGCTGCGTGACTGGCTCCGGCGACGGCTGCCCGCCCGCCTGGTCCCGGCCGAGCTGCGATGGCTGGCCGCCTTACCTCTCACCGCCAACGGGAAGGTCGACCACGCTGCGCTGACCGCGCGACCGGAACGCCGGGATCGGCTGATGGACCGGATCGAACTGCTGACCGACGAGGAGGCGGCCCGGCTGCTGCGGATGGCACGCACGCGGCCGGAGAAGCCTGGAGGGTCGCGATGACCGAGCCCGACCCGCGCATCGCGCGGTTGTCCGAGACCAAGCGCGAGCTGCTGGCGCAGTGGCTGGCCGACGGTGCCGCGGAGGCGGACCGGCCGGCGCCGCGCACCGATGCCGAGCGGACCGTCGCCGAGATCTGGCGAGAGGTCCTCGACCTGGACGAGGTCGGGCTCGACGACGACTACTTCGCCCTGGGCGGGGACTCCGTGCACGCCATCGTGATCGTGGCGAAGCTGGAGATGGCCGGGCTGCGGATCTCCGCCCAGGACCTCTTCGGTCTGGCCACCGTGCGTGCCGTGGCGGAACGTGCGGGCATCGGCGCCCCGGCGGCGGCCGTCATCGGTCCACAGGCGACCGATTACCCGCTCAGCCCGATGCAGGAGGGGATGCTCTACCACTCGGTCGGCGGCAGCAGTCCTGGCGCGTACGTGGTCCAGGCGGCCTGCTCGCTGACCGGGGAACTGGACGTCGAGGCGTTCCGCGCGGCCTGGAGCGCCGTGGTGGCCGCGACACCGGCGTTGAGGGTGTCGTTCGACTGGGCCCACCGCGACCGGCCGCACCAAGTGGTCGTTGACGGCGTCGTACCGGACGTTCACCTCCTCGACTGGCGGGACCGCAGCGGTCCGGACCGGGACGCGGCGATGGTGGACCACCTGGACCGGGACCGCGAACGAGGCTTCGACCTCGGTCAGGTGCCGCTGTTCCGGCTGACCCTGGTGCGCGAGTCCGACTTGGAGCACCGGTGCGTGTGGACGCATCACCACCTCGTCCTCGACGGCTGGTCCCAGCAGTTGGTGCTCGCGGACGTCCTGGCGACCTACGAGGCACTGGTCGCGGGCGTCGAACCCCACCTGCCCCGGCGTCCCGGCATGTCCGACTACCTGACCTGGCTGGGCGAGCAGGACCGCACCGCCGCCGACGAGTTCTGGAACCGGCAGTTCCTCGGGCTGCGGGGGGCGACGAGGATCGCCGGGCCCGGATGCGTGCGGGGCCAGGTCATCGCGCCACGCGGCGGTGAGGTCGCGGTGACCCTGTCCGCGGACCGGTCGGCGGAGCTGAACGCACTGTGCCGCGGCAACGGTCTCACCGTGAGCACGGCGGTTTACGGCGCATGGGCGCTGTTGCTGTCGGAGGTGTGCGGCAGCGACGACGTCGTCTTCGGGGTCACGGTCTCCGGTCGTCCTCCGACGCTCCCCGGGGCGACGGAGCTGATCGGCCTGCTCATCAACACCGTGCCGCTGCGGGTGCGCTCCGCGGTGGACGGGACGGCCCTGCCCTGGCTGCGCGAGCTGCAGGACCGCCTGGCCGAGATGCGCGAGCACGGGTACGTCCCGCTCTCCGGCATCACCCGCGCCGTCGGCCTGCACCACCGCGACACCCTGTTCGACACGATCGTGGTCGTCGAGAACTTCCCCGCGACGGTGACCGAGGAGACCTCGGGACCGCTGGCGATCAGCGACGTGCGCACCGTGGTCGACGAGGGTTACCCGCTGGTGCTGGAAGTGGTGCCGGGGGCGGAACTGCTGGTACGAGCCCGTCACGACCCGACCCGGCTCGACGCCGCGGAGGTGGCGGGCCTGCTCGACGCGCTCGTCGCCTGCCTGGTCGCGTTGACCGCCGAACCGGAGCAGCCGCCGTCCCAGCTGCGGACCCTGCTCGCGGAACGGTTGCAGCAGCACAGGGAACGGTCGTTCCGCGCTCGCCAGGAGACGGCGGGCCGGCAGCTGGTCAGCGCACGGCGGCAGGCGATGGGCTCGCCCGGTCGAGCCGGAGCTACGGACACGGGGGAAAGCGCATGACGTTGATCGTGGTGACCGGTGCCGGTGGGTTCGTGGGAGGACATCTGGTCCGGGCGGTGCGCGCCCGGTACCCGAACGCGCAGGTGCGCGGTGTGGACATCCGCCACCCCGAGTACGAGCGGAGCGAAGCCGACCAGTTCCTGGTGGCCGACCTCCGTGAGCGGGAACTCTGCGCCGAGGCGGTCGCCGGGGCGGACGTCGTCTTCGCCCTGGCGGCCAACATGGGCGGGATCGGGTGGACGCACGCCGCACCGGCCGAGATCCTGCACGACAACCTGCTGATCTCGGTCAACACCGTGGAAGCGTGCCGCGCGGAAGGCGTGCGCACGGTCGTCTACACCTCGTCGGCCTGCGTCTACCCCGAGTCCCTCCAGCGGTCGCCGGACAGCGCCCCGCTGCGCGAGACGCCGGTGTTCCCCGCGGAGCCGGACATGCAGTACGGCTGGGAGAAGCTCACCACCGAGATCTTGTGCGAGACCTATCGCAAGACCTACGGCATGGACATCAAGGTGGCCCGGCTGCACGCCATCTACGGGCCGATGGGCAGCTACGCCGGTCTGCGCGCGAAGTCCCTGTCGATGCTTTGCGGCAAGGTCGCCGCGGTGCCGGGGGACCGCGGCGAGATCGAGGTGTGGGGTGACGGCACCCAGACCAGGTCCTACTGCTATGTCGACGACTGCGTCACCGGCCTGCTCCGGCTCGCGGAGTCCACAGTGGACCAGCCGGTGAACATCGGGTCCGAGGAACGGGTCAGCATCGGTGACCTGGTCGCCAGGATCGCGCACGTCGCCGGCAAGGAGATCACCCCGCGCTATCGGTCGGACAGGCCGGTCGGGCCGCTGGGCCGGGTTTCGGACAACGCGTTGTGCCGCGAGCTGCTCGGCTGGCAGCCGGGCACCGCGCTCGACGACGGGCTTCGCCGCACCTACCGCTGGATCGAGGGCCAGGTCGCCGAGACCCGTGTCGGAGAGCGGGTCACACAGTGAAACCCAAGCGCGACAAGACGATGAACGGTGCGCTCGCCCTGGGCAGGTTGCTGCTGGGCCACTTCCCCCGGTATCGCAACGCGAAGCTGCAGGACGTGGTCACCGCCGCGCTGCGCGACAACGGAGAAGGCCACAGCCGGGTCCTCGGCGTGCTGAACGGCAGCATCCGGGTGCGGCAGGAGCTGGCCTATGCCCTGCGGCTGGAGCCCCGGCGGCTGTGGACCAAGCTCACCTTCGCCCGGCGCTCCGCGGCCGTTCCCGCCGGCACGCAGTCGCTGTCCCTGTTGTGCCCGACCAGGAACCGCGTGGCCGGCCTGGCCGAGTTCCTGCGCAGCGTGCACCGGACCGCCGCGGCACCCGGCCGGGTCGAGGTGCTGTGCTACGTCGACGACGACGATCCGGCCCTGCCCGAGTACCGGGAGCTGTTCGCCCACGCCCGGCAGCGCTACGGCGCGCTCGCCCGGTGCGCCCTGCACGTCGGGCCGTCGATCGGCGTGGCCGCCGCGTGGAACCACCTCGCCGAGCAGGCCGAGGGCGACTTCCTGATGATGGCCAACGACGACCAGCTCTACGTGGACCACGGCTGGGACGTCGCCCTCGACCGGCGGGTGGCCGAGCTGACGGCGCTGCACGGCGACTCCGTGCTGTGCCTGTACTTCGACGCCGCGCAGTACCCCGGTGGCGGCCGGGACTTCCCGATCGTGAGCAGGGCCTGGTACGAGACCCTCGGCTACTTCGTGCCGACGATCTTCCAGCAGTGGGAGGTCGAGCAGTGGGTCTTCGACCTTGCGGAGCGGCTGGAGCGGCTGTTCGCGGTGTCCGGGATCTTCGTGGAGCACCGGCACTACCAGGACTACAAGGCCACGTTCGACCAGACCTACCAGCGGCACCGCATGACGAGGGAGAAGTCCTTCGCCGACCACGCGCTGTTCCTGCGCACCGAATCTGAGCGGGTTGCCGAAGTCGCCAAGCTCGCGGCCCGCGTGGCGCGAGGACGGCAGGGCGAGCGGGTGGAGCTGACCGACGACTCGGGCGACCGGGTCCGCGAGCACTACCGCGCGCTCATCGACGAGCTGCACGCCGCCGCACAGCACGAGGCCGCGGCTCAGTGTGCTGATCTGGCGGTGCGCCAAGGTTTGTGGGCCTCGCCCCTGCACCGTCCGGCCGAGTACCACCCGGACCTGCCGGTGGTGGCCGAGCACGACGTGGAGGACCTGTGGTTCGCCGCTCATCTGGTTGACCGGCACCGGGTGATCGCCGCCGAACTGAGCGCGGTGTTCGGGACCAGGGGTCTGGACGACGGAGCCGAGCCGCTGGTGCTCTACCGGGACGGCGCGTGGACCGCCGCCGCCGTGGAGGTGCCCGTCACCAGGGCGGCTCTCGACGACATCCCCGAAGCCCTGCTCTTCCCCGGCGCGGTGGTCGAGCTGTGGTCCCTGCGTGCTTCGTCGCGCTCGGCACCGGCGTGCGGTCCTAGCAACGCGTTCCTGCGGGTCGAGTTCGCCGCCGTGGTCACGGCGGGCAGCGGGATCAGGGTCGGCGACCGCACCCGTTCCTGGCCGGAGGGCGGCTGCCTGGTGTTCGACGACGGGCTGGAGCGGGAGCGCTGGAACGAGGGTGACGGCACGAACCTCGTGCTGGGCTTCCGGGTTCCGCGCTTCGACGAGCCCACTTCGGACCGACCGCGACCGCGGCGCGCGGTCCAGGCGAGGCGGTGACCGGCATGTGCGGAATCATCGTTGTCCTCGCCGGTGGTGGCCTCGCGTCGTCGGACGTGACCGCGGCTGTGGAGGTCCTGCGTCCCCGCGGCCCGGACGGCACCGGTGTGTGGACGTCCGCCTCCGGCCGGGCGGTGCTCGGTCACACCCGGCTCGCCGTGGTCGACCCGGCGGGCAGCGCCCAGCCCATCAGCGACGAGTCCGGCGACACCACGATCGTCGTCAACGGCGAGTTCTACGACTACCAGCGGATCCGGCGTGACCTGGCGCGCACGGGGCACCCCTGTCGCACCGGCGGCGATGGGGAGATCGCCCTGCGGCTCTACCGCAGGGACGGGCACCGGGCGCTGAGCGAGCTGCGCGGTGAGTTCGCCTTTGCGCTGTGGGACGAACGCAGGGGCGAGCTGTTCGCCGCGCGGGACCGATTCGGCGTCAAGCCGCTCTTCTACGCCGAACGGGACGGACGGCTGTACCTGTCGTCGGAGATCAAGGCGCTGCTGGCCTGCGGCGTGCCGGCGAAGTGGGACCTGGCCGCCTACGCCGCGCACCTGCAGATGGCACTGCCACCGGACCGGACGTTGTTCGCGGGAGTGCGCCAGCTGCCACCGGGCTGCTACCTGGTGGCGGGCAGGGACGGCGTGAAGATTCACCGCTACTGGGACCTGGACTACCCGACCACGGAGGAACTGGCCGAGCACCGGACACCGGACGCGCTCGCCGAGCACGTGGCCGAGGTGCGCTCCGCCCTCGACGAGGCGGTGCGGGTGCGCACGGTCGCCGACGTGCCGCTGGCGTGCCATCTCAGCGGCGGCGTCGACTCGTCCGGGATGACCGCACTCGCCGCCCGGCACGCGCCGGTCAGCGGTTTCACCGTCGGGTTCCCGGACACCGCTCTGGACGAGAGCCCGATCGCGGCGCGCACCGCCGCCCGGCTCGGCCTGCCCCTGCACCGGGTCGGGATCGAGCCCGCAGACGTCGCCGCGCACCTGGTGGCCACGCTGCGAGCGGGGGAGATGGTGCAGGAGAACTCGCACGGCGTGGCGCGGTTCCTGCACAGCGCCGCCATCCGCGCCGGTGGGTTCAAGGTTGCCCTGGCGGGCGAAGGGGGAGACGAGCTCTTCGCCGGATACCCGCAGTCCCAACGGGATCTGGCGCTCAGCAGGGACCCGGGCGCACTGGACCGGGCCAGGGCCGGCTACCGCAAGCTGTCCGGCTTCGGCGCACCACGGCACCTGCGCAGCACCCTGGACCGGCTCGGTTTTCTGCCGAACTGGCTCACCCAGCGGTACCTCACCGTGGTGGCCCCGTCCCGCCCTCTGCTCCGCCGTGAGTTCGCCGACCTGCTGGACGGCACGGACGCCTGCGGTCCGCTCCTGGACCAGTCCCGCTCACAGCTCGAGGGCCGGCCGCCGCTGCACCAGTCCTCGTACCTGTTCGCGAAGGGCCGGCTGGCCAACTACCTGCTGGCGGCCGAGCGGCTGGACGCCGCCAACGCGGTCGAGGTGCGGCTGCCCTACCTCGACCACCACCTGTTCACCACCGCCCGAACCGCGGCCCTGTCCTGGTACGCGCCCGAGGGGTGCACCAAGCACGTGCTCCGCGAGGCCGTTCGCGAAGAGCTGTCCGAAGAGGTCTACACGGGCGGCAAACGAGGCTTCTTCGCCCCGCCCGCGGCAGCCGGCAGCGGACTGCTCGAACTCCTGCGCGACCTCACCGGCGACTCGTCGATGCGGGACAACCCCTTCTACGAACCGGGTGCGGTGCGCAGGTTGCTCGACGAGGTGGGCGACCAGTCGGCCGATCGGGCGGCAGGCAACGACCGCCTGCTGCACCTGGTGGCGGGAACCAGCCTGCTCACCACCGAGTTCGGCATGACCGCCGACGCCGGACAGACCGTCGGAGGCAGCAGTGACTGATCTGAGCCAGGACCAGCTGTTCACCGGAGACCCGGCCGAGGACCTCGAGCTGCGGCAGCGGATCGCCGCGCTGCCGCCGGATCGCCGGGCGCTGTTCGAAGAAGCGTTGAGCGCGGGGCTGTCCGCGAACGGTTCACCCGGTCGCACCGCTGCAGCCGCGGGGCCGGTGAGGCCCTCCTTCGGCCAGGAACGGATGTGGGTGCTCAGCCGGCTGACACCGACGGCGTACAACTACGCCACCGCAGTACGGCTGCGCGGCGCGCTCAACCCGGTCGCGCTGCGTGCCGCGGTCGACGCCGTGACGCGCCGCCAGGAGTCGTTGCGCACCAGCCTGGTCCACACCGGTAACGGCGCCTTGACGTGTTCGGTCACCGAGCGGGTCGCTGTGCCGTTCCGGATCGTGGACCTCGCCGCGGTAGGGGACACCGAACTCCTCGAACGGCTCGTGACGGCCGAGATCAGCCGTCCCTTCGACCTCGGGAACGCCCCGCTGCTGCGGACCGTGGTGTTCCGGCTCGGTCCGGTCGATCACGTGGTGCTCCTGACCATGCACCACGTGATCACCGACGGCTGGTCCAACGGCGTGCTGGCGCAGGACCTGTCGGAGGGCTATCGCGCCCTGGTCGCCGGCCGGCCCGTGCGACTGCCGGCGCCCGAACTCGGTTACCGCGACTTCGCCGCGTGGCAGCGGAGCAGGACCGAGGGGCCGGAGTCGCGAGAGCTGACCGCCTTCTGGCAGGACCGGCTCGTCGACCTGCCGCAGACCGAGCTGCCACCCGACCGCCCCCGGCCGGCCACCGAGCGAGGTGCCGGTGCGAACCACAGCCTGATGCTCGGACCCGATCTCACCGCCGACCTCGAGCGGTTGCGGAAGGACAACGGCGGGTCGCTGTTCATGCTCGTCCTGGCCGCACTCACCGTTGTGCTGCACGCGACGACCGGGCAGACCCACCTGGCGGTGGGGACGCTGGTGTCCGGACGCGCCCGGCCGGAGTTCCAGCGCCTCGTCGGTTACTTCGTCAACGTCGTGCTGCTGCGCCTGTCGGCCGCGGACGGCGAGAGCTTCCTGGCGACATGGGCGGGCGTGCGGGAAGCCGTGCGGGACAGCCTGGCACACCAGGAAATGCCCTACGAAAAGCTCCTGGAACTGCACCGCGAGGCCGGAGGGGCCGGGAGCCCGATCCGGGTGCTCTGCGTGGCCCAGCAGGCACAGCCGTCACTCGACCTGCCGGACCTGGAGGCAGAGCAGCTCGACCTCGAGCTCGGCGCCGCGCAGTTCGACCTGCTGTTGGAGGTCACCGAGGAGACCTCCGGGGTGAGGATCTCCTGCCAGTACGACGTCGACCTGTTCGATGAGGCCACGATCCGGCAGTTCGCCGAGAACCTGCGCACCGTGCTGGCGGGTGCCGTCGCGGCCGCGGACCGCACGGGCGCCGAACTGCTGGCCGAGCCTCAGAGGCTCGAGCCCGCGACTGACTCCCCGGCGGCGGAGAGCGCGTGCGCCCTGTTCGAACAGCAAGTACGCCGCACCCCTGACGCCGTCGCGTTGTACGACGGCTCGCACACGGTCACCTACCGGGCACTGGACCGGCGCGCGAACCAGCTCGCCGACCTGCTCGCCGGGCACGGCGTAATGCCGGGCGACCGCGTTGCCTGCTGTCTGCCTCGTTCGGCGCATTCGGTGCTCGCCGTGCTCGCGGTGCTCAAGGCCGGAGCCGCCTACGTGGCGGTCGACCCCGAGCAACCCGCGGAGCGGATCAGCGGCATCCTCGACGACGCCCGGCCGACGTGCGTGCTCACCAGCACCGAGTTCGGCGACACCTGTGCCTCGGCGAACGCCCCCCGGATCCTGGTGGACGTGGTGAGTGGGGAACTCACCGGACGGCCTGCTCACCGGCGCTCCCGGCCCGTGCACCGCGACTCGGTGGCCTACCTGGTCTACACCTCCGGCTCCACCGGCATGCCGAAAGGCGTGCTCGGCACGCACCGCGGCCTGGTCAACCGGATCCGGTGGACGCAGCGCGCCTACCCGGCCGGCGAAGCCGAGGTCTGGGCGGCCCGCACGTCGCCCGGTTTCGTCGACGCGGTGTGGGAGACCTTCGGCCCGCTGGTGTCCGGCGTACCGCTGGTGGTGGTCGACGCCAGGGACACCGCCGACCCGGCACGGCTGGTCGAGGTGCTCGCCTCACGACGGGTGACCCGGCTGGTGGCCGTCCCGGCGCTGTTGCGGATCCTGCTCGACGACCGCCCGGACCTGGAGAACGACCTGCCGCACCTGCACACCTGGGTCAGCAGCGGGGAGTCCCTGAGCGCCGGGCTCGCGGAGCGGTTCCACCACCGGCTGCCGGGGCGGCGGCTGCTCAACCTCTACGGCAGCGCGGAGGTGGCTGCCGACGCGACCGCGTTCGAGGTGGTGCCCGGCGTGAACCAGGCCACCGTCCCGATCGGTACCGCCCTCGACGGGGTGAGCACCGAGGTGCTGACCCCGTCCGGTGTGCCCGCACCCCTGCTCGGCGTGGGCGAGTTGTACGTCGGGGGAGCCGGACTCGCTCTCGGTTACCACGCCCGCCCGGCGGAGACCGCGGCCCGCTTCCTGCCGGTCCCCGGAGCCGGCGGTGCCGGCCGGCGCTGGTTCCGCACCGGCGACGAGGTCCGCCGCCGGGTGGACGGCACGCTGGACCACCTCGGCCGGCTGGACTCGCAGGTGCAGATCCGGGGCCACCGGGTCGAGCCCGGTGAGGTGGAGGGCGCCCTGCGTCGGCACCCAGGGGTCCGGGAGGCCGCCGTCACCGCCCAGGTGGACGCGGTCGGCGACCGGTCGCTCGTCGCGTACGTGGTCACGACGAACGGCACCGAGCTGCCCGGCGACCTCACCGCCTTCCTGCGGCGCCGGCTCCCGTCGTACGCCGTGCCCGCCGCGGTCGTCCTGCTGCCGGAACTGCCGCTGAACGCGAGTGGCAAGGTCGACCGCCCGCGGCTGCCCCGTCCTGATCGGGAGCCGGCGAGGCGTGCCCCGGCCGGTCCTGGCACGCCGCTGGAGGCCGTGGTGCTCGACGTGTTCGAGGACGTCCTGCCCGTCACCACCCGTCCGCAGGTCTCCGACGACTTCTTCCTGCTGGGCGGCCATTCACTGCTCGCCGCCCACGTGGCCGCCGTGCTGCGTGAGCGGCTGGGCGTCGAGGTCTCGCTGGGCGACCTCCTCGCGGCTCCGACGGCCGCCGGTCTGGCCGCACGCCTGGAGCGCGGTGCCGCGGCGGCGCCCGGCTCGGCTGCGGGGGTCGCGCCCGATCCGGCGTCGCTGCACGAGCCGTTCCCCCTCACCGAGATCCAGCGTGCCTACCTGGTCGGCCGTGACGCCGACCTCGACCTCGGCAAGGTCGCCACCCACGCCTACCTGGAGCTGGACGCGGCCGGACTCGACGTCGACCGGTTCGAGACCGCGCTCAACGAGGTGGTCGCACGGCATCCGATGCTGCGGGCCGTGATGTCCGACGACGGCACCCAACGAGTGCTGGAGTCGGTTCCCCGCTACCTGGTCGCGCGCCAGGACCTGCGGCAGGACAACGCCTCCACGCGGCAGGAGCGGATGCTCCGCTGGCGCGAGGAGCTGTCCCACCAGGTGCTGCCCGCCGACCGGTGGCCGCTGTTCGACGTCCGGGTCTCGCAGCTGCCCGGCCGCGACGCGGTGGTGCACATCAGCATCGACGCCCTGATTTGCGACGCCTACAGCTTCGGCCTGGTGATGACCGAGCTCGCGGACCGCTACGCGGGACGCGGCGACACGTATCCGCCGCTGACCTTCACGTTCCGGGACTACGTGCTGGCCGAAGAGCGCCGACGCCGGGAGCCGGCCCACGAGAAGGCCCAGGCGTACTGGCGGGACCGGCTCGCCGACCTGCCGCCCGGGCCGGAACTGCCGATGTCCACGACGCCGGAGGACATCGACCAGCCCCGGTTCGCCCGTCGTTCCGGCCGGTTGGAACAGGGCGACTGGTCGGTGCTGAAGGCCAAGGCCGCCGACCACGGCCTGACCGCGTCCGCGCTCCTGCTGAACGCCTTCGTCGATGTCGTGGCCCGGTGGAGCAGGCGGGAGCACTTCAGCCTGATGCTCACCGTGTTCCAGCGCGAACCACTGCACCCCGAGGTCGGCAGCCTCGTCGGAGATTTCACTTCGCTGTCCGTGCTCGAGGTCGACCGGCGCACCGTCGCGACGTTCGTCGACCACGCGCACGCGCTGCAACGACGGCTGTGGGACGACCTGGACCACGCCCAGGTGAGCGGCGTCGAGGTGATGCGGCAGTGGACCCGCCAACGCGGCCTGCCGCCGCGCCTGCTGACGCCGGTGGTGTTCACCTCGAACCTGCCGGTGGCCGACGCGGCAGGCGACGACACCGCGGATTCCCCCTTCGGCCGGGTCGGCTTCGGCGTCACGCAGACGCCGCAGGTGCACCTGGACCACCAGGTCGGCGAGCAGGACGGCGCGCTGGTCTTCAACTGGGACGCGGTGGACGAGCTGTTCAGCCCTGGCGTGGTCGACGGCATGTTCGAGGCGTACCAGCGGCTGCTCGGCGACCTGGTCGCGGACGGGTCCGGCTGGGCGGAACCGCCGGTGGCCACGCTCCCGGTCTCGCAGGCAGCGGTGCGGGCGGCCGTCACCGTCGAGTCCGAGGTCGCTCCGGCCCGCACCCTGCACGACGCCGTGTTCGCGACGGCCGAGCGGCAGCCGCACCAGGTGGCGGTGGTCGACGGCCGGACCCGGACGACCTACCGCGAGCTGGCCGACCGAGCGCACCAGGTCGCGCACACGCTGCTCGGCCAGGACGGCCCGCCGCAGACCCTGGTCGGGATCGCCATCCGCAAGGGCTGGCAACAGGTGGTCGCCGCACTGGGCGTGCTGGACGCCGGGATGGCGTTCCTGCCACTCGACGCCGACCTGCCACCGTCACGGCTGCAGCACCTGATGGAACGCGGCGAGCTGCGGACCGTGCTCACCGCGGGCGAGGCGGCGGAGCAGCTGCCGCGACCGGCGGGAGTGCGGGTGGTGAACCTCGACATCCCGGCGGACCTCGACCCGCGCACCGCGCCGCCCGGGGTGTCCGTCGATCCCGGCGACCTGGCTTACGTCATCTTCACGTCCGGCTCCACGGGAACGCCCAAGGGCGTCATGATCGACCACCGCGGCGCCGCCAACACCATCGACGCGGTCAACGAGCGGTTCGCGATCGGGCAGGACGACCGGGTTCTGGCTGTGTCGTCGCTCAGCTTCGACCTCGCCATCTACGACCTGTTCGGACTGCTCGCGGCCGGCGGCACGATGGTGCTGCCGGAACACGGGAAACGGCGCGACCCGGCTCACTGGGCCGACCTCGTCCGGCGCGAGCGGATTACCGTCTGGAACTCGGTGCCCGCGCTCGTCGGCGTGCTCGCCGACTACGCCGAGCCGCTGGCCCCGGACGCCCTGGCCTCACTGCGACTGGTGATGCTCAGCGGCGACTGGATTCCCATCGCACTGCCCGACAGGGTCCGCGCCCTCGCCGGCGGTGCGACCGTGCTGAGCCTCGGCGGCGCGACGGAGGGGTCCATCTGGTCGGTCTGGTACCCGATCGGTGCGGTGGAACGGGACTGGCCCAGCATCCCCTACGGCGTCGCCATGCCCGGCCAGTCCATTCGGGTGCTCGACGAGCGTCTGCGGCCGCGCCCGGACTGGGTGGCCGGGGAGATCTTCCTCGGCGGCCAGGGGGTGGCCCTGGGGTACTGGCGAGACCAGGAGCAGACCGCCTACCGGTTCCCGACCGATCCGGAAACGGGCCGGCGGCTCTACCGCACGGGCGACCTGGCCCGGCACCTGCCCGACGGCAACCTCGAGTTCCTCGGCCGTGAGGACGGCCAGGTGAAGGTCAGCGGCTACCGGGTCGAGCTGGGCGAGGTCGAGGCGGCGGTGCAGCGGCTTCCCGGCGTGCAGGCCGCCGCCGTGGTCGCCGCGGGGACACCCGGCCAAGAACGGCGGCTCGTGGCGTTCTACGTGCCGGAGCACGGAGAGGCGATCGAGCTCGCGGTCTTGCGCGCGCAGCTCGGTGACCTGCTGCCGGGGTACATGGTGCCCGCCCTGTTCCGGCAGTTGGACCGAATCCCGTTGACCGGCAACGGAAAAGTCGACCGGTCCGCCCTGCAGGAACGGGTGGGCGGCCAAGACCGGCCCGTGCCGGCTCCTGTGGACCCCGCGCGCGGCACCCGGTTGTACGAGGGTCTCGGCGCGATCTGGGCCGAGCTGTTGTCCGTGCCAGTCGTGCGTCCTGAGGACGACTTCTTCGCCCTCGGCGGCACGTCGCTGCAGGCGATCCGGTTGGTCGCGAAGGTCCAGGAACACCTGGGCGTGCGCATCCGGCTGAACGAGCTGTTCCAGAAGCCCACGCTCGCCGCTCTGGCCGAAGCGGTGACCGATGCCCAGACGGAAGCGCAGACGGGTGTGCAGCCCGCACCAGGTGCCCCGGCGGCCCTGACACCGAACTCGGGAGAGCGGTACGAGCCCTTCCCCCTGACCGACATCCAGCACGCTTACTGGCTGGGCCGCCGCACCGGTCTCGGGCTCGGCGGCGTCGCCACGCACGGCTACGTGGAGATGGACGTCGAGGACCTGGACCTCGGTCGGCTGGAGCAGGCGTTGCGGACGCTCGTCGACCGGCACGACGCACTTCGGACCATCGTGCGGCGGGACGGGAACCAGCAGGTGCTCGCCACCGTCCCCGCCTACCGGATCGACACCGCGGACCTGCGTTCCGAGTCGCCCGAGACGGCGGCGGAACGGCTCACCGAGGTGCGTGCCGAGATGTCGCACCAGGTCCGGGACGCGGCCGCGTGGCCGCTCTTCGAACTGCGCGCCCACCGGCTGGAAGGCGTCATCACCCGGCTGCACCTGAGCATCGACCTGCTCATCGCCGACGCGCACAGCTCCCGGATCCTCACGGGGGAGCTGCTGGCGCTCTATCACGACCCCGCCGCCGTGCTGGCCGAACCCGGTTGCACCTTCCGCGACTACGTCATCGCGGTGGGGGAGCTCAAGGAGAGCGCCCAGTACCGCCAGGACCACGACTACTGGGCGGACCGGCTGGCCGAGCTGCCCGCGGCTCCCGGACTGCCCCTGCTGCGCCGGCCGGAGGAGCTCGGCACCCCGCGGTTCCACCGGCTGCAGACCGAGGTCGCCGAGGACCGGTGGCGTGCGGTGCGGGACTGGGCGGCGTCGACGGGGCTCACGCCGTCCGCGGTGCTGTGCGCCGCGTTCAGCGAGGTGCTCGCGCGCTGGAGCGACAGTGCGCGCTTCACGTTGAACGTCACCACGTTCAACCGGCTTCCCCTGCACCCCGACGTCGACGCGCTGGTCGGCGACTTCACCACCACCACGCTGCTCGCCGTCGACGGCGCGAGCGGCTCCACGTTCCCGGCGCGGGCGAAGCGGTTGCAGGAACGGCTCTGGCAGGACCTGGAACACCGCCTGGTCAGCGGAGTCGAAGTGCTCCGGATGATGCGCCGCCACCCGGCCTGGCGGGACGAGGTGAGCATGCCGGTGGTGTTCACCAGCACCCTGCTGTCCGACGACGCACTGCCGACCGCAGACGTCTCCGCCTGGCGCGTCAGGACGGTGTACGCGGTCAGCCAGACCCCGCAGGTGCTGCTCGACTTCCAGGCCGGTGAGCAGGTCGGGGAGCTGGTCTGCACCTGGGACTTCGTCGCCGAAGCGTTCCCGCCCGGCCTCGTGGAAAGCATGTTCAACGCGTTCAACACGGTGCTCGACGACCTCGTCGAGCTGGCCGTGCGAGCTGGAGGTGACCCGGAATGAGCATGGCCGATCAAGGCTTGTCGCTGCTCCCCGTCGAGCAGCGAGAACTGCTGCGCGGCATGAACGAGCTGACCGGCGACATCCCGCAGGGGACCGTGGCGGACGCGGTGGCCGCGCTGGCGGCCGGTCAGGGCACCGGGATCGCCGCACTGGAACCGGCCCGTGAACTGACGCGAACGGAGCTGCTCGCGGCCGCCGACCGCCTGGCCGCTGCCCTGCTGGACCGGCAGGTGGCCGTGGGGGAGCGGGTCGCGCTGTGCGTGGAACCGGGCATCGACCAGGTCGTCGGCTTGCTGGGCGTTTTCCGGGCCGGCGCGCTCGCGCTGCTGGTCGACCCCGCTGCGGGCCATGCTGCCCGGTGGGAGATGACTGACCAGGCGGACGTGTCCGTCGTCGTCACCCAGACCCGGCTGCTCGACCGGCTGCGCTGGCCGGAAGGCCTCGGTGTGCTCGCGGTGGACGACGTGCCGGAGGCGCGGACGCCGTTCGCTCCGCCGGACCGGACGGACGGCCACGACGCCGCGTGCGTGGCCGGTGAGGCGGGCACCGTCCTGCGGCACCGGGACCTGCTCAACCTGGCGGCCGACCTGGCGGACCGGTTCGCCGTGGGCCCGGCCGACCGGATGACCGCGCTGACCCCGGTCACGTCAGGGCGAGGCGTCCAGGAGACCGCGCTCGGCCTGCTGACCGGCGCCGCGCTGGTCTTCGGTGAGGACGTCGACCTGCGGGATCCCACCTCCTGGCCGGACCTGGTGACGCGGCAGCGGGTCACCGTGTGGCACTCCACGCCAACTGTCCTGGACCTGCTGGTCACCGAGCTCGAACGCCGGGGCGAGGGGTTGCCGGACCACCTGAGGCTCGTCCTGCTCAGCGGCGAACGGCTTCCGACGGCCCTCGTCCGCCGGCTGCGCGACGTGGCGCACGCGGAGATCACCGTGGCGAACCTGTCCGCCGCCGAACCGCACGGCCCGTGGGTCGCCTGCCACGAGCTCACCGGTGAGCCGCCGGAGACGCCGACGGTGCCGATCGGCCGGCCGATGCGCAACCAGCGCCTCCACGTGCTGGCCGAAAACGGGAGCGTCTGCCCGGCCTGGGTGACCGGCCTGGTCCACTGCGGCGGGCTGGTGGCCGAGCCCCTCGACGGCGGGGACGACTCCGGCGTGACCCATCCAGAGACCGGTGAGCGGCTGCTCCGCACCGCCCGGTACGGGCGGGTTCTCCCGGACGGTGTCGTGGAGGTCGTCGGCGACGAGTCGGCGCAGTTGCTGGTGCACGGCCGGCGGTTGCACGTGCACGACACCGAGGTGGCCCTGGCCGCCTTGCCGGAGGCTCTCGCGGCCGCGGTCGTCACCACAGGCGAGGGCACCGAGTCGCTCGGCTTCGTCCGTCTCCGCCCGGGGGTGAGCACGACCGAGGTCGAGCTGCTCGGCCAGCTGCGCCGCAAGGTCTCGCCGTACCTGCTGCCCGGCCGGATCGACGTCGTGGACCGCTTTCCGCTCACTCCCGACGGATGCGTGGACCGACAGGCACTGGCCGCGGTGCACAGCCAGGCCGCGGCGGCGCCCGAGACGGCGAAAACCACCCCTGCGTCGGGCACCGACGCGGGACTGCTCGCCGCGGCCACCGCGATCGCCTGTCGCGTGCTGGGGGTCAGCGACATCGAGCCGGACATGAACCTGCTCGACCTCGGCGCCACCTCGGTCGAGCTGGTGCGGCTGGCCACGCTGGCGGAGGACGAGCTCGGCATCGAGGTGGCGGTGGAAGACCTCCTGAGGTTCCCCTCGATCGCGGTGCTGATCGGCCCGCACCTCGCCAGGAGCACCGGTTCCGGGCAGCCGGAGCAGGCGCCACCGTCTTCTTCGGCCACGGCAGGGGATCTGCTGATCGGCTTGGTGGAACGCCAGGTCTTCAAGGACAAGCGCACCGGGGTGCGGCACGAGCACGACAGGACGGCCGGCATCAGCCTCGGCGGGAGTGCCGACGCCAGGGTTCGCACGCGCCGCAGCGAACGGCACTTCTCTTCCGCACCAGTCGTTTTCGCCGACCTCGCGGCGCTGCTCGGCGCACTGCGGACGACCGACCTGGGCGGCGAGACCAAGTACTGGTACCCCTCCGCGGGCGGGGCGTACCCGCTGGGCGCCTATCTGGACGTGGCACCGGGCCGAGTGCGGGACCTCGACGCAGGCACCTACTACGTACATCCCGACCGCGCGGAACTGGTGCCGGTCAGCCCCGGCATCGGGATCCCGGCCGCCGCGCACGCCGACATCAACCGCGCCGTGCTGGAGGAGTCGGCGTTCGCGATCTACCTGATCAGCCGGATGGACGCGATCACCCCGCTCTACGGCGAGCTGGCGTGGGAGTTCTCGGTGTTCGAGGCCGGGGCGATGACCCAGCTGCTGATGTCCGTCGCGGCGGAGGTCGGCCTCGGGCTCTGCCCGGTGGGCACGCTGAACCCCGCCGAGCTGGACGGGCCGCTGCGGCTGCACCCCGACGACAGGTTCGCGCACGCCCTGCTCGGCGGGATGCCGGTGAGGCAGGGGGACCGGAACGGAACCCGGCGGATCCCCGACCCCGGCGACCGGCTGGGCCCGGCCTCCGGGGGGCAGCGGTGACAGCGCCCGGCGGACCCCGGGCCGGTCAGCGGCGGAGGGTGTCGGCGGACCTCGGTTACTGGGTCCGGCCGATCGGGCCACCGGACGGTGCCACGCTCCCGTTGCGCGTGGTTGCCACCGAGTCCGGGCTCGACCTCGCCCGCTGGGCGACGGAGGCGGCCGGCACGGTGCGGTCCTGGCTCGACGCGCACGGCGCCGTGCTGTTCCGGGGCTTCGACGTCGACCTGAACGGCTTCGCCGCGGTGCTGGAGGCGTTCGCCGGGGCACCGAGCCCCTACCTCGAGCGGTCCTCCCCGCGGACCGAGCTCGGCGACCGGATCTACACCGCCACCGACCACCCCGCTGACCAGACCATCGTGCTGCACTGCGAGAACTCCTACCAGCGGGCGTTTCCCCGGCGGCTGGTGTTCTGCTGCCTGCGGCCACCGGCGACGGGGGGCGCGACGACCCTTGCGGACACCCGCCGGGTGCTCGGCCGGATCAGGCCGGAGGTGCTGGCCGGGTTCGCCGAACACGGTGTGCGCTACGTGCGCAACTACGGCACCGGGCTGGGCATGTCGTGGCAGGAGGCGTTCCAAACCCAGCAGCGCGCCGACGTCGAGGAGTACTGCCGCGAGCAGGACCTCGAGGTCGAATGGGGCGAACGCGACCGGCTGCGCACCAGTCAGGTCCGGCCCGCGCTCGCCGTGCACCCCGATACCGGCGACAGGGTGTGGTTCAACCACGCGGTCTTCTTCCACCCCAGAAGCCTGCCCGCGCAGGTCACCGCCGAGGTCGGTGGTCGGCTGACGGAGGCGGACCTGCCCGCGACGACCTGCTACGGGGACGGCTCCCCGATTCTCGCCGAGGACCTGGACCACCTCCGGTCGGCCTACGCCGCTGAGCGCGTCGCGGTGCCGTGGGAGCGGGGCGACGTCCTGGTGGTGGACAACCTGCTGGCCGCGCACGGCCGCGAGCCCTTCACGGGCGAACGCCAGGTCGTGGTCGGCATGGGCGGCCCGCTCACATGGGACGCGGTGCGGGACGGGGCGAACCGGTGACCCGGAATGCCCGTCCACCCCCTTTGCTCCGGCCGCCCTTCACCCCTGACGAGCCCGAACACCCGTCCCGCAACCCGAGCAGGAGCTGTTCCGTGACCAAACCTGTGGACGACGTCACCGACGACCGTACCTACCACGTCGTCATCAACGCAGAAGAGCAGTACTCGATCTGGCCCGCCGACCAGGACATGCCCGGCGGCTGGACCGCCGCGGGCAAGAGCGGCAGCCGTGAGGAGTGCCTCGCCCACATCGACGAGGTGTGGACCGACATGCGACCGCTGAGCCTGCGGCAGTTCATGGCTGAGCACCCGGACGGCCTGGCCGAGGAGGTCGACGACCCGTACGCGGGCGTGCCGACCTTGGTGGACCGGCTCTCCGCCGGGCAGCACCCGGTCGAAGCGTCGCTGCGCCCCGACCGCACGGCGGCCGCGCTCGGCGAGGCCGTCGAGCGCGGGTTCGTCTTCCTCCGGTTCACCGACACCGACGGCGGCACCGAACTGGGGGTGGAGCTGGTTCCGGAGGACTGCGCGCTCTCCGGCGCGGACTTCACCGCGGGAACGGGGGAGATCCGCCTCAGCGGGGCCCTGGAGCTGGACTTCGTCCCGGTCACCTGCACCGCGTCGATCGATCTGGCCACGTTGACGGGCCAAGGGAGCTTGACCGTTCGCGAGGTGTGACCGAAGGACGTGGGTCGAAGCTACGGAGGCATGGCAGTGGTGGAGTCCGAGGTGTACGTGTTCGCGCGGCTCGCCGCGCCGGGTCTCGGCGACCTCGTGCAGCGCAACATCGCGTTCGCCTTGTTGCGCCGGGCCTACCCGGAGGCGGCGATCACCGTCGTGACCGGCCGTTCACTGGCCGCCCGGTTCGGCGAGTTCTTCGCGCGGCACAGCTACGCCACGGCCGTGCTGCCCTGCCCGGATCCAGGTGAGCAGGACGCGGACGGCTGGGCGCGGTTCACCGAGCGCCTCGCCATCGGCGGGGCTCAGGTGTGCTTCGTCGACCCGGACAGCAGGGGACTGGGCGCGGCCGAGGCCAGGCAGGCCGGGATCCCGGTCCGCCTGGGCTTGCCGGGGCCGGGGGTGCGCGTGGGCGACCTCACGCACCCGCTCCGGCTGCCTCGCCCGGTGTTCGGCCTGCCGGACCTCTTCGACCACGCGTCGGCACTGGCCGGGGCACTCGGCCTGCCGGGCAGGCTCCGGGCGCACGAGGTGGTGCCGGCGTTGCCGCGCAGTGGCACACCACCACCGCGACTGGTCGCCGGCACGCCCAGGATCGCCGTGCACCCCGGTGGCGCCCGGCACTGGAACCGGCGGTGGCCGCTCGGCAGCTACGCCGAGCTCTGCAGGCTGGTGGTCCGCCACACCGGCGCCACCTGCTACCTGCTCGGTGACCGGTCCGAACGCGACGACCTGCTCCGCTTGGCCGCGGCCGTCACCGGAGCGCAGCAGGGTGCGCGCGTCGAGGTGGTCACGGACACCTCCCTCGACGCGACCGCGAACCTGCTGGCCGCGATGGACCTGCTGGTCGGCAACGACTCGTCGCTGGCGCACGTTGCCGCGGCGGTGCGCACGCCGACCGTGGTCGTCTACGGCCCGACCGGGACTGAGTTCCTGTGGACGCGGGTGTACCCGCACCACACGGCCGTCTCGCTGCGCTACCCCTGCCAGGCGGCCACCAACCCGGCGGAGGACGTCTCCGTCCGGGTCTGCGCACACGGCTGCCCCCTTTCCTACACATCGCCCGACGGGCCCTACCCGAGGTGCCTGACCGACCTGGCCGTCGAGCGGGTGTGGGCCGCCGTCGCCCGGCGGCTCGGTGAGACCGGCGCACGCAGAATCGAGGTCCTATCGTGAGCAGCGGGCAACCGGACGCGGTCCGCACCATCCTGGCGGTCAACTTCAACCACGACGGCGCGGCCGTCCTGCTCCGCGAGGGCAGGGTGGCGGGCTTCGTCACCACCGAGCGGTTCTCCCGGATCAAGAAACACCCGGGACTGCGGGAGGCGGACCTCGCCGAGCTGCTGGACCAGGCGGGGCTTTCACTGTCCGATGTGGACCACGTGCTGTTGTGCAACCTGCACAACATGGACTCGCCGGACATCGCGCTGCTGCACGGGTCCGATCTCAAGGAGACCTGGCTCGAGTTCTGGGTGGACCAGCGCAACGCGCGGGTCAGCATCCACGGCCGGCAGATCCCGTGCACGGTCAACCCGGAACACCACCTGCTGCACGCCGCCTCGAGCTTCTACACCTCGCCGTTCGACACCGCGGTGTCGGTGGCCATCGACCCCCTCGGCTGCCGTGCCTACCTGGGCCGTGGCTCCAAGCTGATGCCGTTGCGGCGTGACTTCGACAGCTGGTTCACCGCCAACGTCGGCTACTGCTACGTGGCCGAGGCGATGTTCGGTTCGAGCATCGTCGGCGCCGGCAAGGTCATGGGACTGGCACCGTACGGCGAGTCCGAAGGGGCGAGCGAAGTCGACCTCACCGGCATCACCCGGTTTGACGAACTGGTCGCCCTGGCCGACAAAGACCCCGTGCCCGTCAAGGTCGGCGACAGGGAACTCAACGCTCGCCTGGCGCACTACATCCAGCGCGGCCTGGACATCCAGCTGATGGAGCTGTTCGCCCAGCTCGGCCCGATCGCCGCGCGCGCCGGGATCGGGCCGAACTTGTGCCTGTCCGGCGGCACCGCGCTGAACGTGGTCGGCACCGAGCCGGCGTTCGCCGCGTCGGCGTTCGAGCGGATCCACTTCTACCCCGCCTGCGGCGACGACGGGACCGCGATCGGCGCCGCCCTGTGGTACTGGCACCACGTCCTGGGCCACCCGAGGCAGTCGCACCCGAACACCGAGCTGATGTACTCGGTCCGGCAGTATCCGGAACAGGCCGTTCAGAGCGCCCTGGACGAGCACCGCGACGAGATCTCGGTGGAGGTCGTCGACAACTACGTGGGGCGCGCGGCGGATCTGATCGCCGGGGGCGCTGTCATCGGCTGGTTCGACGGGGCTGCGGAGATCGGGCCCCGCGCGCTCGGGCACCGCAGCATCCTTGCCGACCCGCGCAGCCCCACGATGCGGGACCGGTTGAACTCGGAGATCAAGCTGAGGGAACACTTCCGCCCGTTCGCGCCGTCAGTGCGCAACGAGCGGGCGACCGAGTGGTTCGGCGTGTCCGACAGCCCCTTCATGCTTCGCGCGGCTCCGGTGCTCAAACCGGGGGTACCCGCGGTGACGCACGTGGACGGCACCGCGCGCCTGCAGACGGTCCGTCGCGAGGACAACCCCGCCTACTACGACCTGATCCGCGCGTTCGAGGACCGGACCGGGGTGCCCATGGTGCTGAACACGAGCCTGAACACCAAGGGTGAGCCGATCGCCGAAACCCCGCAGGACGCCGTGCGGACCTTGCTGGACGCGGGACTCGACCACTTGGTGCTGCCGCACATGATCGTGCGACGGCGCGAGCCTGGGACCGCGTCGTGAACGGCGATCTGCTCGGCTTGCTGGCCGCCGTCAGGGGGCTGCGGGTGGCGGTCGTCGGAGACGCGATTCTCGACAGGTATCTCACCGGCGTGCCCGTCGGGATGTGCAGGGAAGCTCCGGTGCCGACGCTCGACCTGGTCGGCGAGCACGACCAGTGCGGCGGCGCGGCGAACGTGGCAGCGAACCTCCGCTCGCTCGGCGCCGAACCGCGGCTGCTCGCCGTGGTCGGCGCGGACACCGCCGGCCAGCAGCTGCGTGCGGCGGTGGCCTCCGCCGGGGTCGGCACCGACCACCTGGTGACAGACGAGAGTCGGGCAACGGTGGTCAAGCGCCGGGTGCTGGCCCAGCAGCAGATGCTGCTGCGGCTGGACGAGGGCAGCAAGAAGCCGATCGGCACTGCCGCCGCGGCCGAACTGGCCGCCCGGCTGACCGAAGAGCTCCTTTCGTGCGACCTGGTGATCGCCTGCGACTACGGCTACGGCACCTTCGTCGAGTCGGTCACCAGGTCGCTGGCCCGTTCCGCCCGCCGCCCGCCGCTCGCCGTGGACTCGCGGACGCCGGCCGCGTTCCGGCCGCTGCACCCGGCCGTGGTCAAGCCGAACTACGCCGAGGCCGTCGCGCTCCTGGGTGAACCCCAGCTCGCCTCGCCCGGCGAGCGGGTGCGCCAGGTCGCGGACCGCGAGGAGCTGCTGCTGGAGCGCAGCGGTGCCGACATCGTCGCGGTCACTCTGGACCGGGACGGCGCGGTGGTGCTGCAGGCCGGGCGGCCGAGCGTGCGGACCTACGCGACCGGTCGCGAAGCCGAGACGACAGTCGGTGCCGGGGACACCTTCACAGCGGCGATCGCGCTGGCATTGGCCGCCGGCGCCGACCCGGCCTCGGCGGCGGAGTTCGCTTCCGCGGCGGCGGGAACCGTGGTGCGCCAGCCGGGCACGGCGATCTGCGATCCGGCGGAACTGCGGCGGAGGCTGGCCGGCACCGGCACGATCCTGCCCGGCGGCGAGCTGCCCGCCTGGCTCACCGACGTGGCGGGCCGCGGCTACCGGGTGGTGTTCACCAACGGTTGCTTCGACATCCTGCACGGAGGGCACGTCTCCCTGCTCAGCAGGGCGAAGGCGTTCGGCGAGCTGCTCGTGGTGGGGGTGAACGCCGACGAGAGCGTGCGCAGGCTCAAGGGGCCGTCCCGGCCGGTGATCCCGCTGGCGGAACGGATGCGGGTGCTGGCCGCGCTCGGCTGCGTCGACGTCGTGGTGCCCTTCGACGCAGACAGCCCGACCGAGCTGATCGAGCGGCTGCGGCCCGAGGTCTACGTCAAGGGTGACGACTACACCGTCGCGAACCTGCCGGAAGCGCCGCTGGTCGAACGGCTCGGCGGTCGCGTCGAGCTGCTCAGCACCGTCGACGGCCGCTCCACCACCAAGATCATCCGAGACATCCACGCACTGTCCGCCGACGGGCGCCGCACCGTTCCGGACCGGAAAGGGGTATGAACCGATGGAAACGACCACCGGAGCCCGGCGAACGGACCGGACGCGGCAGCGGTACTCCGACCTCATCGCCGACCTGCTCGCCGAGGGAGACGAGGCCGCCGCGCGGGCGTGCGCCGAACTGGCCGTTGCCCAGGGCGTCTGGCGTCACCCCGACCAGCGCCCGACGCACTACGTGCCCTCCCTGCCGCCGATCCCGGTCTACGACCCGGAGCGGTTCTGGTTCACCGGCTACCTGCGTGAGAGCTACCCGCGCATCCGCGCCGAGCTGGATTCGGTCACCGACCCGGCGGCGCGCGGCTTCCTGCCGGTGGAGGAGCCGCTGCTCGGCAAGGGCCGGTGGGACCAGGTGATCTTCTACGAGACGGGGCAGCGGTTCGCCGACGCCTGCGACCGGTTCCCGGTCACCGCCGGCGTCATCGAGGGCATCCCGGAAGCCAGCAGCGGTGGGCCGGGGGTGGTCACCCTGTCCTGGCTGCATCCCGGAGCGCACATCAAGCCGCACTGCGGGGGGTCCAACGCCCGGCAACGGGTCCACCTCGGGCTCGTCGTGCCGGAGGGACCGCGGATGAGGGTCGGCGACCAGATCCTGCGGTGGCGGGAAGGCGACTGCCTGGTCTTCGACGACTCCTTCGAGCACGAGGTGTGGCACGAGGGCGTCGAGCCCAGGGTCGTGCTGCTGCTGGACGTCTCGCACAGCGAACTGGACGACAGCATCCGGGACTGGATCCTCTCCGCCCGCACCACGTTCGACGACCGCATCCGCGCGTACATGGACGAGCACGGCATCGCACGAGCCGAACTGGTCGACGGCGTGCTGAGGCTCATCGCCGACGGCGGGCCGGCGAGCCTGGTCACCCGGCACCTGCGCGAGGTCGACGCGTCGGCGGTCGTGCTCGAGGACGGGAAGGTCAGGTACGAGTGAACTCTCCCACTCCGACCGGCCAGGAGGCGGACCGGCCGCCGGGGCCCGGTTGGTCGCAGCTGTTCGCCCTGCTGCGGTTCGGTCCCCGCCTGCGGTTCGAGCTGGCCGGCCTGCTGGTGCTGGACCTGCTGTCCTACACCACCGTGCTCATTCAGCCGCAGGCGGTGAAGTGGCTGCTGGACTCGGTGTCGACCGGCGCGAGCTTCGTGCCCGCCGTGCTGGCGCTCGCCGTGGTGGCCGTGTGCTCCGCGATCCTGGTCACGGTGAGCAGCTACCTGCTGGGCAAGCTGGGGCTGCGGATGGTGCTCGGTGCGCGGTCCGGCATGGTCGGCGCGCTGCTGCGGGCGCGGGTCACCACTGTGCAGCGCATGCCGATCGGCGACGTGCTCTCCCGGGTCGGCAGTGACACCATGCTCCTGCAGAACGCGTTGTCCGAAGCGTTGGTCCGCGGCGCGGTCGCTCCGATCGTCCTGGTCGCGACGGTGGTCCTGATGGCGTTCACGGACCTGTCGATGGTGCTGGTGTTGCTGGCCATCGTGGCCGTGGGTATCGGAGTCGAGCGACTGGTCCTGCGCCGGCTGTCCAGGGCGACCGAGGCGGCCCAAGCCCAGGTCGGTGAGATGCTCAGCGGGCTGCAGCGGGTCCTCGTCGCCTTCCGCACGGTCAAGGCCTCCGGCACCGAGGCGCGCGAGGCGGACCGGATCATCGGGCAGGCCGAGTCGGCCTATCGGCAGGGAGCCAGGGCCGCGGGCTGGAACGCGGTCGTCGATGGCACCGGCTGGTTCCTCATGGACCTCATGTTCATCACCGCGCTCGGCATGGGTGCGGTGAAGATCGCCTCGGGCGAGATGTCGGTCAGCGAGCTTGTCGCGTTCATGCTCTACATCACCGTCCTGCGCACACCGGTGGCGGTGCTGACGAACGCCGCGAGCGCCATCACGGCAGGCCTGGCCGCACTGGCCAGGGTGGAGCAGGTCCGGACCGTCCCAGCCGAGCCGGACGACCTCGATGCGACCGCCGCTCCGGCACCCGGTCCCTCCGACGTCCCGGCGCCGGCCGGGATCGTGCTCGACGACGTCTGGGCGGGATACCAGGACCACCCGGTGCTCAAGGGCGTCTCGCTGCACGTCCCGCACGGTCTGACCGTGCTGACCGGTCCGTCCGGCATCGGCAAGACCACCGTCCTGAACCTGATCGAGCGGTTCCTGGAGGTCGGCCAGGGACGCCTGCTGCTGGACGGCGTCGACGTCAGGGCGTTGCGGCGCGACGAGCTCCGCAACCGCCTGGCCTACGTCGAGCAGGACGCGCCTCTGCTCGGTGTGAGCATCCGGGAGGCCGTGCGGTACGGCACGGACTGCACGGACGACGAGGAGCTGTTCTCCGCCCTGCGAGCCGTCGGGCTCGCCGACTGGGTCGAGTCCTTGCCCCGCGGTCTGGACACCGCCATCGGAGAGCGCGCGGTCGCGATCTCCGGCGGCCAGCGGCAACGGCTGGCGGTGGCCCGCGCACTGCTGCGCCACGCCGATGTGATCCTGCTCGACGAGGCGACCTCGCAACTCGACGCGGACAGCGAGAAGACCCTGCTGCGCACGCTCGTGGACCAGGCCAAGGTTCGCGCCGTGCTCGCGGTCAGCCACCGCATGTCCGTGGCGAGCCAGGCCGATCTGGTGATCCTGCTCGACGAGGGCAAGGTCCGGGCAGCGGGGAAGCATGCCGAGCTGCTGCGATCGGACGCGCTCTATCGCCGGTTGGCGACCACGGGACCGGCGACGCCGGAACCGGGGTCACCGGTGCGCAGGAGTGGACATGACAGCGAGCAGATCGATTCGAGGAGTTTCCATGGCAGCTGAGCAACGACGCCGAGACGCGCTGGCCGACGCATGCCGAACCGGCGACAGCCGGGCAATCCAAGAACTGGCGCCGACAGCGGCGGAGCTCGCGGTGCGCGACGAGCACGGGTGGAGTGCGCTGGACTGGGCCGCGGGAAGCGGTGACCCGTCGACGGTGGCGTCCCTCCTCGCGGCCGGAGCCGACCCCGCAGCCACGACCGGGGATGAGCGGACGCCCTACGAGATCGCTGTGGCCGCCGGTCACCGGGAGGCTGCGGCGGTGCTGCGCCAGAGCGCCGGGCGGGCGTCCGGCAACTGGACGCCTTACTGCCGGGCTTACCCAGTCGCCGCAGTGCGCGCCTACCCTGCCTGGCCCCAGGTAGGGGAAAGCGTCGACGACGATTCTCCGGAGGAAGGCGCCCTCGTCTACGTGCACGACGATTTCACCGTCACCTCCTCGATCTGGCCAGGTGAGGATGTGCTTCTGGCCGAAGTCACCCCTGGGTGGGAGCGCTTCTGCCGCGAGGAGCTGGGGTTCTCGGCGCCCGACGACCTCGACCTCATCCCGTCAGCGGGCGAGCCGGCCGGTGAGCGGGTGAACCATGGCTGAGGGCGTCGTGCGTGCAGTGGTGACCTGGGCTAGTCCGCCCGAGCACCCGGCGGGCGTCGGTTTGCAGGACAAGACGGGGGAGCTCGTCGAGGGTGTCGGTTCCGAGGACGGTGCCCGCCGCTACACCGTGGACATCACGGTGCGTGAACGTCGTGGCTCCGGCGGTGGCGAGGCCGACTTCGGTGGCCCGTTCGTGTTCGGCACGGCCGGGGACCGCTTTCTGTACCTGAGCTTTCAGGGAACCGGTGGGTCGTTGGTGCGGAGGTCGAAGATCGCTCTGCCCCGGGACTGGGCGTTGCCCGTCGGCGACGAGATCCACGTGACGGTGATCGATGCGGACGGCAGCCGTGCCGTGCTTGGTGGAACCGGTTGGTCGGCGGCTGCGCCGGAGAAGGGAAGGCCATGATGACCTCGAACCAGACTGCGAGCACTTCCAGCACCGTCGGTGCGCGTGCGTACCTGGAGCAGATGGTGCGCCGGTACTACTCGGGCCTGATCGACGCCTGGCACTACGCGGGCGAGACCGAGAAGGCCATGGAGTCCGCGGCCGAGGCGGTGCGGCAGGGTGTCTGGGACCAGCCGCTGCAACGGGCGAGGGAGCACATCCCCGGCCTGAGCGCGCAGCCGCTGCACGACCCCGCCGAGTTCTGGTTCACCTCGTACCTGGAGGAGAGCTACCCGCAGATCCGGGCGGAGATCGAGCAGGTGCTCGACACCCCGCTCGACCCGGTGGCGCCCAGCACCAACGACGCGGGCCTCATCCGCAGGGGCGCCTGGAAGCAGGCGCACCTGTTCCGCGACGGCCGTTGGCAGAACCGGGTGTCCGAGCGCTTCCCGATCACCACCGCCATCCTGGAGAGGATCCCGGACGTCACGGTGCTCAGCCCGGGAGTGATCACGGTGTCGCGGGTCACCCCGGACACGCACATCATGCCGCACTGCGGGCCGACGAACGGGTTGCTCCGCATCCACCTCCCGATCAAGATCCCGGCCGGGGTGAGCATCCGGGTCGCTGACCAGGTGCTGCAGTGGGAGGAGGGCAAGTGCCTCGTCTTCGACGACTCGTTCGAGCACGAGGTGTGGCACCGGGGCACCGAGGACCGGGTGGTGCTGATCCTCGACGTGCTGCACCCGGAGTTGAGCGGTGACCATCAGGAGCGGCTGCTGCGGCGGCAGCACAACTTCGAGGAGCAGATCGTCTCGTTCATGCGCGAGCGCGGTCTGCGGCAGGTGCGCGTCCAGGACGGCGAGGTCGTCCTCACCCCGGACGACACGGTGCGGCAGCTGGTCGAAACCTACCTGTCGGGCATCGGCATCACCGGGGCTGAGCTCGATGGCGAAGAGGTCCAGTGGGAACGGCAGGACTCGCAGCCGGGACCCGCGGAATGACGGTCCAGCGGCAGGGTTCCGCGGACTCACGGACTTCGGCACCAGTGAACGGGCGGCGGGGACCGCTGATGTGGTCCCAGGAGCTGTACTGGTACGTGTACCACGTACCGCTTCCTGTTGCCCACAGCGCGAAGGTCGAGCTGGTTGCCCGGATGCCGGGTCCGGGGGTCGCGGAGAGCGCGGTCCTCGCCGCGGTCCGGAACCTGATGCTCCGGCACGAGGCGCTCCGCACCCTCTACCCGACGGATCCGTCAGGTGTTCCCTTCCAGCTGGTCCTCGACCGGTTCGACGTCCCACCTCCGTTCCGGCGGGAGGGCGACGAGCCGGAGGACGTCGAAGCGGTCTTCGACGCCCTCGTCACGCCACCCATGGACCAGGTCGCGGAACTCCCACTACGACTGGGTTTCACCATGCGGAACGGACGTGTCGCCACGCTCGTCCTGGCGCTGAACCACATCTCCGCTGACGGGACGAGCCTGCCTCTTCTCCGCGCTGACTTGGGGAGATGGCTGGGTTCCCCGGATGCGGAACACCCGTCTCCCGCGGACGGACGGCAGGCGGGCACCCAGCCGCTCGCGCTCGCCCGGCAGCAGCGGTCGGGAACGCACGACTCCTCGCACGCCAAGGCTCTGCGGCATTGCGAAGAGATCCTCTTCGCCGCGCCGGCCGCCCAGTTCCCCCGCTTCCGCTCTGTCAGGGAAACGGATCCGCTCATGGCGGCCGGTGATCCCTACCAGCGGGTGAGCCTTCATTCGCCCCAGCTCTTCGCCGCCTTGAAGAGGCTGTGCGCCCGGCCGGACTTCAGCGCGTCGTCCCGGATCTCCACGGCGTTCGTGATCGCTCTCTCCGCCCTGTCCGGAAACCCCAGGGCCGTGGTCAGGACCACCTTCTCGAACCGGTTCCGGGAGGTCCGGGACTCCGTCGGATGCTTCTTCCAGGAGGCGTTGGTGGCCGTGCACCCGCTTCCGCACCTCACCGTCGCGGAGCTGATGGCCGACACCACCCTGCGGATCTTCGACGGAGTTCGGCACGCGCAGTACTCCTACCTGCGGTTTCGTGACCTGAAGGCACAGGTGGAGGCACAGCGCGGCATCTCGGTCCGGATGGGCACGATCTTCGACTGCGGCGACCGGTTCGAGGAGAAGCTGCGGAGCCCGGACGCCCCGATCTGGCCCGCGGAAGCGCGACCGAGGATGAAGAGGTGCGACTGGGTGATGCCCGAGGAGTACACCGACCTCTTGTTCAAGAGCTATCCGATGGACGGCGACGTGGTCCTGGAGGTCATTGCGCACAAGTCCGTGATCGACCAGGACGAGATCGACGCGCTGCTGACCGGCGTGGAACAGTTCCTCATCGCCTGGGCTGACGGACCGGACCTGGCCGGTGCCACCGTCGCGGAGGTCGTCGAACGGTTCGGGCTGCCGAAGTCCCACTACGGCGAGGGCTGGGCCTACGCCGACCACAGCTGGGTGAACACGGCGAAGCTGGCACGGGTCCTCCGGTCGGCCGAAGGGGTCGAGGCCGCTTCGGTCAGCGTCGTGGAACGCTCTCCGCAGGAGCAGGTCCTCCTGGCCCACCTCGTCGGGACGCCGAGCGGTCAGGAGAGGGTTCGAGCACACGTCCTGGCCGCGCTGCGCGAAGAAGCGGACCTCATGTGCCCGCACGAGTTCGTGTGGTGCGACGAGTTGCCCGAGGCTTCGAGGTCCACGGAGCCCCCCACGACAATCTCCACATCGGACTCACAGACGCGCCACCGGGCGATGCTGACGGCTCTGTCGGCCGTGCTGGGCGACGCCCTGGTGGATCTGGACTCCTCGTACTGCCAGCAGGGCGGTAGCACCGTCCTGGCACCGGCGGTGGTAAAGCACTTGGCACAGCTGGGATTCGTGGGACTGACGTCGGACGACCTGCTCGGACCGTGGCCCTTGCGGGCCGTGGCAGAACTCTGCACACCGCACGACGACTCGGTCGCCGCCATGGCGCCGAAGAACGGAAGTCGATGAATCTCGAGACCGCTCGGCTGGAACTGCTGCCGCTCGACCCCGGCCGCCATGCCGAAGCGCTGCACGCCGTGTACGGGAACGCGGCGGTTATGCGGTGGTGGACCTGCCCTCCGACCGGCTCGGTGGAGCAGACGCGCCGGCTGCTCGCCGACGAGCTGGCGAGGCCCGGTGCGACGTTGTGGGCGTTGCGCCGGACCGAGGACGACCTCGTGATCGGCATGGCCGGTCTGCTCGGTGGCGTCGCGATCCCAGGCCTGACGTGGATCCTGGCCGAACAGGTCTGGGGACACGGGTTCGCCACCGAGGCGGCCACTGCGGTCGTCGACCACGCCTTCCAGCACGCCGGGTACGACCGGGTGGAAGCGTGGGTCGAGTCGAGCAACACCCGCTCGACGGCGGTGTGCCGGAAGACCGGACTGATCGAACGCGGCCGGTTGCCCCAGCGGTACGAGCACCGGGAAAAGCCGCACGAGACGGTCGTGTTCGGTCGTGCGAAGAAGCCGGACCCGATCTCGGTGCTGCACCTCGATCCGGTGCTCCCGGTCGCCGATGTGCCGGCCACGGTGGAGCTGTTGCGGGCCGCCCTGAAGGCCAGGGTGTCGTTCACCGCGGGCGAGCCGGCCGACGTGGCCGGGCTCGTCTTCGGCCCGTGGAGCACTGGGCCCGGCGTGCGCCTGGTCCGGCGTCCGGCCCAGGAGTGCGCGCCGCTGGAGTTCACCCTCGACGTCAGCGCCGGCTTCGCCGACCTCCACCAGGCGGTGGTGGCCTCGAGCGTCACCGGGATCGAACCGCCCGCCGACAGGCCGTGGGGAACTCGCGAGTTCGCGTTTCGGCTGCCGGAGGGGCACCGGATCGTGGTGAGCACGCCGGGCTGACGCTCGCGTCGAGCTCCGCCAAGACACGTCGTCCGACAGAACGCGTCCGTTGTCCGTTGCGACCCAAGGAGAGGCCATGAACGTGCTGTCTGAGGCGGTGCTCGCCGGCGCGGGGGAGGAGGAGATCGAGCGTTCCCCGTTGCCGCGGGAGTACGTCGCCGCGCACCTGCGCGCGGAAGACGTCGCGATGTTCCGCGGAGTGGCGGACAAGGACGTGCGCAAGTCGTTGCACGTGGGCGTCGTCCCCATGCCGGAACTGGCGCCGGACGAGGTGGTCGTGGCGGTGATGGCCAGCTCGATCAACTACAACACCGTGTGGTCGGCGATGTTCGAGCCAATCCCCACGTTCCGCTTCCTGCGGCAGTTCGCGGCCCAGGGACACTGGGAGCGGCGGCACGACCTCCCCCGCCACGTGGTGGGCTCCGACGCCGCGGGCGTGGTCGTCCGCGTGGGCTCCGGGGTGCGGCGCTGGCGAGCGGGTGACCACGTGGTGGTCAACCCCGCCTACGTCGACGACCAGGAGGCGGGCTCGCACGACGACGGCATGCTCGGCGCCGAGATGCGCGCGTGGGGTTTCGAGACGAACTTCGGCGGGCTGGCGGAGTACGCGCTGGTGCGGGCCAGCCAGCTGGTGCCGAAACCCGCGCACCTGACGTGGGAGGAGGCCGCGGCCAGCCCGCTGTGCGCCGGCACCGCCTACCGGATGCTCGTCGGTGACCACGGGGCCAGGATGAAGCAGGGCGACGTCGTGCTGATCTGGGGCGCCGCCGGTGGTCTGGGCGCGTACGCGGTCCAGTTCGTGAAGAACGGCGGGGGGATCCCGATCGGCGTCGTCGGCTCCTCCGGCAAGGCCGAGGCCCTGCGCAGGCTGGGGTGCGACGTCGTGGTCGACCGCCGCGAGATCGGCTTGGACGACACCACGGGCGACGATCCGGCCAAGGTGATCGAGGTCGGCAAGCGGCTCGGCGCCGAGATCCGCCGTCAGATCGGCCGGGATCCCGACATCGTCTTCGAACACGTGGGACGGGCGACGTTCGGTGTCTCGGTGTTCGTGGTGCGGCGCGGCGGCACGGTCGTCACGTGCGGGTCCAGCACCGGTTACCAGCACACGTTCGACAACCGGTACCTGTGGATGAGGCTGAAGAAGGTCATCGGCAGCCACGCGATGAACCTCCAGGAGCAGGTCGAGACCAACCGGCTCATCGCGAGCGGCGCGGTGGCCCCGACCATGTCCGCCGTGTACCCGCTGGCCGAGGTCGGCGAGGCGGCCAGGCTCGTGCAGACCAACGGTCATCTCGGGAAGGTCGCCGTGCTGTGCCTCGCTCCCGAGCGTGGGCTCGGCGTCACCGACCCGGCCCTGCGCGCCCGGATCGGCGAGAACCGGATCAGTCCGCTGATGTCCCTGGCGACCGCGGAAGGTGCGACGACGTGAAACACACCGCAAGAGCCCTCGGCACTGCTCAGGCGGCGGGCAGGCGGATCTTGGTGAGGATCGCCCGGTGGTCGCTGCCCGCGACGTCGACGATCTCGTAGCGCGTGACCGCCGTGGCGGCCGGTACGAACACGTGGTCGATGTGGATGCCGGCCCAGCGGGGCAGGCTCGCGGGGAACGTGGCCACCAGGCCCTGGCCCGTCCCGTCGGCGGCGCTGCGGCAGGGGCCTACGAGCTCCTGCAGGCAGGCGTGGTCGGCGGTGGCGTTGAAGTCGCCCGCGATGATCGGGGCGACAGGCCCGTGCGCCCAGCGGGCCAGATGACCGACGTCCGAGCGCCAAAGGCGCACTCCGGCGACGGTGTCCGGGGGAGCGGTGTGCGCGGCGATGAGGCTGCGCCGCCCGAGGACACCACCGGTGGCGCGCAGGTGGCGGAAGTACAGCTCCGGGCCGGACTTCACGTCGATGTCGCCCGCCCGCGGCCCGGCGAGCAACACGACGCCGGCGCCGTCGACCTCACCCGGCTGGATCGACACCCAGGCGCGGTAACCCATTCCGTCGATCAGCGGCATGAGCTTGTCGCGGAAGTCCCAGCCGGCCTCGGAGAGCGCGACGAAGTCAGGACGGGCGCGTTCGATCAGCGTGGCGAGAGCACTGGTGTCAGCTCGTCCGTGCAGCACGTTCGACGCGAGGATTGTCAGGTCGTCGACGCTCGCGGCGGCCATCGGGCGGCGGCGGGCGCGGCGGAGCAGACCTGGGACGGCGGCGCCCGCGATGAGACCGAGCAGCGTCGCGGTGGGCCGCGCCCGCCTGACCGGTGCCAGCGCCACGGCGGCCGCCGCGGTGGCGACGGTGAGGTGCGGGCGGGCCGCGGCGATCATCGTCATCGGGTAGCGGTGATCGAGGCGAAGGCGATCGCCGTGCAGGGCGGCGGCCAGTGCGACCAGGAACACGCGGGATGTCACATCCCCGCCAACGACGACGGCACAGCACGAGTTCCGCCTCTCGGACGCCGGGTGTGCAGCTCGTGTCGAAGCGGCAAGTGGATCGCTGTGGTGATTATGCGGTCCCGACGCCCCCGACCCCGTGGCAGGTGAGCATGTCCCAAACTCCACTCGACCCGACAGAGGCCCGCGACTTCGCCGGAGCCTGGCGGCTCGCGCAGGTGATACCCGGCTGGTTGACCGAGGCGCAGGCACGCGTCCTGTGGGAAGCAGCCCTCCGGTTGCCCGCGGGCAACCGGATCCTCGAGATCGGCAGCCATCAGGGCCGGTCGACGACAGTGCTCGGCACAGCGGCGCGCAGGGTCGGCGCGACGGTCGTGGCGATCGACCCGTTCGTCGAAGGCCGGCTGTTCGGCGGCAAGCCCACCCGCAAGAGGTTCGAGCAGAACATCGCGGCCGCGGGCCTCAAAGGCGTTGTCGAGCTGATCCCCGGCTACAGCACCGAGCTGAGGCCGGACTGGCACCGGCCGATTGATCTGCTCTACATCGACGGCAAGCACGACTATTGGACGTTCACCGACGACCTGCGCTGGTCGGCACACCTGACGCCCGGCGGCGAGATCTTGGTGCACGACTCGTACTCGTCGATCGGCGTCACAAGCGGCATCCTGGCGAAGATCCTGTTCGGCTCGCGGTACACCTATCAGGACCGCACGGGCTCACTGGCGCGGTTCCGCGCGACGGTCCCGCATCCGGCGGAGCGGGTCCGGGTGCTGGCGGAGATACCGTGGTTTCTGCGAAACGTGTTCATCAAGGTGCTGCTGCGACTGCGGCTGCGCCCGGTGGCGCGCGTGTTCGGCCACGACGACCCATACGACCCGTACTGACCGCCGGTGTCGCGTATTTCCTGCTCATCAGACGAATGCAGTGATCTGGCGAGGGGTGCGGCGGTGTCAGCCACGGACGAGCACGACAGAGCCGAGCCGACCATCCCGAAGCTTGATCCGTCCACGACCGGGACTGTAAAACGAGCGCTCGAGGGCGAGATCACTGATCACCTCGGCTATGACAAGCACGATCCGGCCGGGCGTGGGACCGGTAACTCGCGTAACGGCACCCGTTCGAAGACGGTGCTCACCGATGTCGGGCCGGTCGAGATCGACGTGCCGCGGGATCGGGACGCGAGCTTCGAGCCGAAGATCGTCGCGAAGCGGCAGAGGCGTCTGGGTGGCGTGGACGAGATGGTGATCTCGTTGGCCGCCAAGGGTTTGACCACTGGAGAGATCTCCGCGCATCTGGCGGAGGTCTATGGCGCCGAGGTGTCACGGCAGACCATCTCCACGATCACTGACAAGGTGATCGAGGGCATGATCGAATGGCAGAACCGGCCTCTCGACGCGGTGTACCCGGTGATCTTCATCGACGCTATCCACGTCAAGATCCGGGACGGGCAGGTGGCCAACCGGCCGATCTACGTCGCGCTCGCCGTCACCTGCGAAGGACGGCGCGACATCCTCGGGTTGTGGGCCGGCGACGGCGGCGAGGGCGCCAAATACTGGCTGCACGTGCTCACCGAGCTCAAGAACCGGGGCGTGGCCGACGTGCTCATGGTGGTCTGCGACGGGCTGACCGGCCTGCCCGACGCGATCACCACCGTCTGGTCGCAGACGATCACCCAGACCTGCGTGGTTCACCTGCTGCGCAACAGCTTCCGCTACGCGGGCCGTCAGCATTGGGACGCGATCGCCAAGGCGCTCAAGCCCGTCTACACCGCGCCGACCGAGGCCGCCGCGAAGGAGCGGTTCGCCGAGTTCACCGAGGCCTGGGGCGCCCGCTATCCGGCGATCGTTCGCCTGTGGGACAACGCCTGGGCGGAGTTCGTGCCGTTCCTGGCGTTCGACCCGGAGATCCGGCGGGTGATCTGCTCGACCAACGCGATCGAGAGCGTCAAGGCCCGCATCCGCCGCGCCGTCAAAGCCCGCGGGCACTTCCCCAACGAGCAGGCCGCGCTCAAATGCGTCTACATGGCCATCATGAGCCTGGACCCGACCGGCGCCGGCCGCAAACGCTGGACCCTGCGTTGGAAACCCGCGTTGAACGCCTTCGAGATCGCCTTCGACGGCCGCCTGGCCGCCGGACGCAAGTAGTTTCCTTCAACCCGAGTTACACCGTTCGTTTGGCTCTGGCTCGTAGTCGGTGGTGACATGGAGTGGCGGTCAGGGCAGAAGGATGCGGTGGCGGAGAAGGTCGAATCCGGCGCGTCCGTGCATCTGTCTCATGATCGTCTTGGTGCGGGTGTTGACGCCTTCGGTGCGGTCGTTGTGGTAGGGCAAGGTGACGGCACTGTCCACAGCGGACCGGTCGATCTCGAGGCCATTGGTGAGACTGTGCAGATGCGGCAGGTCAGCGGCGCGAGCCTGCACGATCCACTCGGTGAGTTTCACGTCGTTGCCCGCGGCCGGTGTCATCAGCGCGGCGAAGCCGCGTATCAGACTGGCGAGTGCGGTCATCTCGGGACAGGCAGCGGCGATCTTGTCCAGCAGGGCGGTGTCGTTCGGGGGCAGGTTCTCAGGTTTGGTGAGCAGGAGGCGGTTGGCGTGACGGGCGGTCGTGACGGGGCGATCGCCGTCGGCTCGGCCGTGGTTGAGGTAGCGGACCAGCAGGTTGGCGCTGCCGGTGTAGCCCAGTTCGCGGATCTCCGCGAGCAGCCGGGTGACAGGGACCGCGGGATCGGCCGCGCGGCGGGCACGTAGATGATCCCGGTAGGGGTCGACCAGGGTCGGGCGGTAGGTCGGGGTGATGCGCATGGCCTGGGGCTCGGGCATGCGTGCGTAGCGTTTGACCGTATTCAGGGCAACGCCGAGGCGGCGGGCGCAGTCGAGCAGTCCGACCCCGTGGCCGAGTAGATCGTGGATCTTGTGCCAGCGTTCGCGGATGGTCTGCTCGTGGACGCCGCCGGGGCGGGGCGGGTTGACGGTGGCCCAGCATCCGGCGTGCGCGCGGACCTCGAGCAGGACCTTGTCGCAGAGGTTGCGCCACAGGTGCCATCGGTCACTGACCTGCACCGCGTCGGGCAGTGCCCGGCGGACGGCTTCGGCGTAGGTGGCCGAGCCGTCCCGGCACACGACCTCGACACCGGGGTGCTCACGCAGCCACGACTCCAGGGCCGCCGCGTCGCGGCCAGGCAGGACGGCGACCCGCCGGCCGGTCTCGGCATCGATGATGATCGTGGCGTAGCGCTGACGGCGGCGCAGGGCGAAGTCGTCCACGCCGATCACCCGCGGAGTAATCAACCGGGGCAGCGGCAAGCGCCGCAAACGGCGCACCGCAGTGCTGCGGGACATGGGCACAGCGAGCAGGCCGGCCAGGCGTGCCGCCGCCCGGCCACATAACTCTCGCGCCACATGGGATATCTGCCGGACCAGCCGCACCGTGCGACGCTGGTGGCGTTCCAGCAGGCCCGGAATCTGTTCCCGGAACGTCTGCCGCGGGCAGTTCAGAGCCGGGCAGGCCAGCCGCCGTATACGCAGCAGGACGACGACCTCGCGGCCGTCGACCGGCACATCCTTCACCGTCCGCTGGTGATACCCGTGCACCTTCGCCGTCGCAGTCCCGCAGACCGGACACGGTACGGCACCATCCCGAGTGCGGGCCGTGATCATCACTATGCCGCCGCTCTCCGTCACGTCCTCGATAACCAACGCCGACAGACCAGAGAACACCGTCTCCACAAGGGAATCGACAGCCATCACAAGATCATGATCGCGAACACCTACTGGCCGTCACCACCGACTACGAGCCAGAGCCAAACGTGTGTTTTACAGTCCCTCTCCGCGTGCGCGGCGAGCACAGCCGCACCGGCAGCGAGGTGTACGCGGTCGCGGGACCCCCGCGTGCGCGGGGAGCACGACAGGCACGAACGCCGTGACGTCCTCGGTCAGGGACCACCCCCGCGTGCGCGGGGAGCACCCGGTGGTCAGCTTCATCATCGGGCAGATCCGGGGACCACCCCCGCGTGCGCGGGGAGCACTTGCGGATGCGGCTGACCAGCAGTCCGAGCGGGGGACCACCCCCGCGTGCGCGGGGAGCACCTTCTTGCAGGACCACAAGACGCGTAAGCGCAGGGACCACCCCCGCGTGCGCGGGGAGCACGGTCGCGTGATCGACACGTTCCCGCGCGACGAGGGACCACCCCCGCGTGCGCGGGGAGCACCACGCCGTTCCCTGGCGCGTGGGCGGCGTGGTGGGACCACCCCCGTGTGCGCGGGGAGCACGAGCGGTTCCGCGAGCTCGGCGGCCGCGCCTCGGGACCACCCCCGCGTGCGCGGGGAGCACGTCCTGGTCGGTACCGCTGCTGCGGCTGCTGACGGACCACCCCCCGCGTGCGCGGGGAGCACGCTCTCGTCACGGCGAAGCTGTGGGTGAAGCGGGACCACCCCCGCGTGCGCGGGGAGCACTTCAGTTGTGGGCTGGGAAACCCTGACTTCTCGGGACCACCCCCGCGTGCGCGGGGAGCACACCGAACTGGCGTGGTCGCGCATGGCGCGGCTGGACCATGCCCGCGTGCGCGGGGAGCACCTTTCCCTTCCACTTCCGGCGCTTTCTTGATCGCGGACCATCCCCGCGTGCGCGGGGAGCACCAACTCCGACACGTCGTTATCCACGACGAGCAGGACCATCCCCGCGTGCGCGGGGAGCACGCCAGGGGAGTGGTTGGAGCAGTCCGCGGCACCGGACCATCCCCGCGTGCGCGGGGAGCACACTTGTTGACCAGCGCAGTTGCGGAGTCTAGTGCCGATTCAGCTTCAAGTTGTTCGGCGCCGCGGTGCCGGAGGCGACCACGGCTCCGGCCTGGGCACAGTCCGCTGGCCAGTCGAACGCACCTTCGCCTGCTCGAAGGCTTCCGACGACTCCGCGTCCGCACCGAGCGACGAGCCGACGTCCACCAAGCCATGCTCAGCCTCCCCCGCTCGATCATCTGCCTGCGCAAACTCATTTTGAACTGATCACTCAACTGTCGAGAACGCCCGACTTCGCGCCGAACTGGCCGGCAGGAGCCAGATGACCACCCTGGACGACCATCGTCACGTGCGCGCACCCCCGGGACAGCATCCTTGCCGCCGTCCCGGTAACCGGGTGCCTCGGGACTTATCGAGGTTCCCCGCTGATGACCCAGAGGTGGCCGAACGGGTCCTTGACCCTGCCTTGTCGCTTGCCATAGGGGCGGTTCTCGACGGGGATCACGATCTCAGCCCCGTGCTGCGCCATGCGGTCCGCTGTCACGTCAGGGTCCGCCACGGTGACCGTGATGAGGACCGGCGAGCCGCCCAACGACCCGGGATCGTCCCACCCCCAAGCTGCGATGCTCTGCGCCAGGGAAAGAACTGCTGAGCCCAGCGTGAGTTCGGCGTGGTTCACAACGCCACGGTCGTCGGCGATTCGGATGTTCAGCTTGGCTCCGAGTGCCTGGGTGTAGAAGTCGATCGCCGCGTCGGCGTCGGAGACCAGGAGCTTGGGGTGCAGTTCACTAATCATGCCCCCGATGATCATCGGGAAGGGCGCTGCCAGCCTTGTAGATTTCGGCCCTCTTCGGCGAGCCAGGCGGTCGGTGTTGTGTGCATGAGGTCGCGGAAGTCACGCACGAGGTGACTCTGGTCGTGGTAGCCGGACTCGGCTGCCACCTGGGCCCACGAGTACGCTCCGGCGACGGCGCGGCTCACGGCGGACCCCAATCGTGCGACACGGGACGCGAACTTGGGAGTGATCCCGAGCGAACCCTGCATCACGTATCGCAACCGGCGAGAGCTCAGGTGCGCGTGTCGAGCCAGGGTCTCGACCGGCGTCGTCCCGCCGCTGGTTTCGATCAGGTCCAGTGATCGAAGGGCGTCTTCGGACACCACGACACGATCAGCCCGCCTCAGGTGCTCAAGGAGACGGACACGCATGACCGCCTCGCGGTGACCGGCGGGGTGGTTGGACAACTCGTCGCACAACGAGCCAACCCACGGCAGGACGGCATCGGCGCCCACGCCGCCAGCGTCGACCTCGCTCAGCGGCACCCCGGCGAGCCGTTGCAACGCCGAGGGCGACAACTCGACGTAGACCATCGGCTGCTGCGACCGCAGGGTCACCATCGGACTCGCCACCCCGGGCCGCATCAATCCGGCCACAACCGCCTGAGCACTCCGAGTGTGTCCGTCGTAGTGAATCTCGATTGGGGCGCCCAGACTGACGACCAGTCGCACGGACAGAGCAGGGACGGCCCGGTGCAGGCGCGGGCGACCCGTGTGCCCACTGGCGGCCACCACACCGACGCCCGCCGCACGACATGCCTGACGCAGCTCCACCATCGCATTGTCACACGCTCCGGACCTTGAGCCCGTGGCTCGTCGGTCCGGAGGGGTCAGGAGCGCGTCGCCATGTCCCGCCGTGGAATACCCCTCGTACGCGCAACGAGGCGACGGCGGCCCCTTCGACAGGCTCAACGGAAGTCCGCGACGTGGTCGTGCCTTGAGCGAACGGTGACGGTGGGCTGGCCGCGCGACGGAACTTCGCTGACTGGGACGAGCATGGACAACCGCCCGATCCACCAGATCCCGTCGCCTGAAGGGGAGTGACGGTCAGGTTCGTGACCGAGGATTTCGGCGTCGACGAAATTGATCCTGTCGGCTCCGTTGTCAGCGGGGCCGGGATGGCGTGGTGCGGTTCAGCCACCGCTGGTCCTCGTGGTCCGTAGGCACGGGCACCACGACCCGGCCAGCCGACTGCGGAGCGGAGGTACCGTGGCTTTCCTGCAGCAGGGGCGCGGCTGATACGTCACCCTGCTCGGCACCTCGGTGTGACGCTCGATGCTGTGTTGCATGCAGCTGGTCCGCCGCCGTGTCGGTGCGGTGTCGGGGTGCGAGCGCGGCGGTCGCTGTTTCCCCCGTGGCGCGCGGCGCTTCCGGGCCGGGCTGGTTGACGGGCAGCGCGGCGAGAGGCGTCGCGACGGCTGGGGCGGTGGCTTGGGGCGTGTCCTGAGATGAGGCGGTCGGCGTTGTGGCGGGTTCCGGGACGGCGGTCCCTGTGGGGGTGGGCCCAGCCGGTGAGGAGACCATGCCGGAGGTGGGGTCGGGATGTTGTGGCGCGACCGGCATGAGTGTGGGACCAGCGGGAGACGGCGCCTGCGCTGCGACGGGTGGCAGGGAGGGCTGCTGGGGCAGCGGGGTGTGGTGGGGCAGCGAGACCACGTAGATCGCGGCAGCTGCGGTCAGCGCGACCGGTGTGGTGACCGCTGTCGCGGCCGTGTGACGGGTCAACCGCGCGAGGGTCCCGGCCAGGACGACGGCGGCGCTGGCGGCGAGGTGACGCAGCAGGCGACGGGCCCGGGTCAGGTGGGACTGCACCGAGCGGCAGGTCAGTCCCGACTGGGCGGCGATGTCCTCGGTGCTGAGCCCGGCGGCTACCAACCGGCACACCCGTCGGGTGTCCTCAGGCAGTTCGTCCAGTGATTTGGCTAGCCAGCGAGCCAGGCCTTGGTCGGTCACCACGTCGGCGGGTCCGGGTGCGTCCGGCACGATGGTCCGGGGGTGAGCCAGGGCGCGCTGTTCCCGGTCGGCGCGGCGCAGCTGGTCCAGCAGCTTGCGGCGCGCGGTTACCGTCAGCCACGCCCGCACCGCCAGTACCTGCTCGGCGTCGGGGTCGGCCTGCTTGACCAGGAGCGCCAGCAGCGCCTCCTGCACGCAGTCCTCGGCATCCGCCCATGACAGCCCTTCCCGCCGCAACCGCCGGACCACCTGCTCCACCACAGCGGCCAGATCATCGGACTCCTTCACGGCAGACCTCCCCGATCGTCATGATCCCCACACGGATGACGTCGCCGCGGTTCCCACTCCTGTGACACCGACACGACGTGGTTGACACGATCGTGTGCAATCCGAACGTCAAAGGCTTAGTACTCCAGCCGCACTTCGTAGTGTTTGGCTTGTCTGCGCTGGTAGTGGCAGGTTTTTGCGCGGTGTTGGTGGCGTCTGCGCCAGTGGGACCAGGCCCACTGGTGGCTGCGGTGGTAGGCGGTGGTGATCAGGTGTGCCAGGAGACGCTTGATCTCTCCGAGTGTGAGCGGGATGAGGCCGCTGCCAGGGCTTTTGGGGCGATTGCGGCGGTGACGGCGAGGTAGGTGTGGGCGAGCATCGCGAGTGTGATGTGTCGGTACCAGGCGTCGTAGCGGCGGACCTGGTAGTGGTCGAGCCCGACCTCGGTCTTGGCGGTCTGGAAACAGTCCTCGATCGCCCAGCGGGCGCCGGCCACGCGGATGAGGTCGTCATCGGTGGTTCCGCTTGGCGCGCAACATAAGTAGTAGGCCAATTCGTGCTTGTCCCTGGTGTTGCGTGTGAGTGAGCGGCGGACCAGCAGCCAGCGGCGCTACCCCGGCGGGGCGGTGTCCTCGTAGACGGGCAGCGAGGCCACCGCCCAGTCGAACAGTCGTGGCCCCTTGGCTCCGTCGCCGCAACTGCGGCGTTTCCAGGCATCATCGGGTGCGTGCGTGGCCAGGGCGTCGGCGCGGGACGTGCCGCCGGCCGCGGGGATGGTCTGGTTGCAAGCCACGGCGACGACGTAGCCGATGCGCTGTTGCTCCAGCCAGGTACGGAATTTGCAGTCCTTGCCGTAGGCCTCGTCGGCGGTCACCCACGCCGCGGGGACCCCGGCGTCCAGGGCGCGGGCGAGCATCTGCCGTGCTTGCACGGTTTTGGTCGCGAACTCCACCTCCTCGGGGACCCCGGCGTCACGACAGCGGTCGCGGTTCTCGGTCCAGGACTTCGGCAGGTACAACTCGCGGTCGATGAGCGTGCGTCCTTTGCTTGTGGCGTAAGCAAGAAAGACGCCGAGCTGACAGTTTTCGGTCCGACCGGCGGTACCGGAGTACTGCCGCTGCACTCCGGCCGATCCAGTGCCCTTCTTCAGGAAACCAGTCTCGTCCACGACCAGCACGCCGTCGCGCTCGCCCAGGTGCTCGACGGCGTAGTCACGTACGTCGTCACGGACCCCGTCGGCATCCCAGCTCGCCGCGTTGAGCAGACGCTGCATGCCATCCGGGGTGGCATCCCCAGCAGCTTCGGCCAGGGTCCACCCGTTCTTGCCCGCCAATGGTGCTAACAAGCCCCGCACGTAGGCACGGGCACGACGTCGTGGCTCTACCCGGTGAAACCGCCCCGCCACCCGTCCGAACAGGTCGTCCAATCCCGCCGTCCAGGCAGCAAGATCCTCTTCAGTCAGCACAAGATCGGTAAGCTACACGAGATCGATCACGAAGTGCGGCTGGAGTATTAGAGGTCCTAACAAAATCGTTGGACGTGGCGGTAGCAGATGGTGCAGGTGGCGAGGCCGAGGAAAGCTTCGTGGATGTCGTCGCGGCGTTCCCAGCGGATGCGCAGGCGTTTCATGCCGTGGTACCAGGCGATCGTGCGCTCCACGACCCAGCGGACTGTTCCCAGGCCGGAGCCGTGGGACTCTCCACGGCGAGCGATCTGGGGCTTGATTCCCCTGGCGCGCAGGCGTCTGCGGTACTTGTTGTGGTCGTAGCCGCGGTCGGCGTAGACCGTCACCGGGCGCCGACGTGGCCGGCCCCGTCTGCCGCGCACGTCGGGCACCGCATCCAGTAGTGGTTCCAGACCGGTGACGTCATTGCGGTTGCCACCGGTGAGTAGGACCGCGAGCGGGATGCCGCCGCCGTCGGTCAGGACGTGGTGCTTGGAGCCCGGCCGGGCGCGGTCGACCGGGCTCGGCCCGCTTTTGGGCCGCGTCGAGCAGCACGGACGTGCGAGGTGTCGATCACGGCCCGGTCCCAGTCGAGCCTGCCGGCCGCGTGCAACTCCGCGAGCAGAACCTCGTGCAGCCGCGACCACACGCCCGCCTCGTTCCAATCACGCAACCGCCGCCAGCAGGTCATCCCGGAACCGAAGCCCAACTCCTGCGGCAGGAACTCCCACTGGATCCCCGTGTGCAGCACGAACAGAATCCCGCACAGCACCTGCCGATCCGGCACCCGCTTGCGACCAGGGTTACGCGGCCTGCGCGGCACCACCGGCAGCAACGGCTCGATCCGCTCCCATAGATCTCCGAGACGATCCACGGCGGCGACTGCCCCCTCCTCACGGCCAAACATGATCCACATCCGACACGTCGCACGCCAGCACGTTGATCATTCTGTTAGGGCCTCTTAACCTCTAGTAACAGGCGCGGCCTGGGAGTTGGGCGTCAATCACGACGCCCTCAAAACTGAGATCGGCACCACCGTCTGGGACGCCCGACGCGACGTGTTCGCTTATGTCGGCTACTGCAACCATCACCGTCTACATGCGACTACCGCACTCCGCACGGAGTCCGCGTCGGCTATCGTCAAGGCCTCGCTCTCAGTTGCCATACGGTGCGCTGTGCGACCGCCGCTCGATGCGAACCGTGGCTGCGGCGACCGTCCCGAAGGCGACGGAAGCCGTCGCCGGGCATTCACGATGGTGATCGACTCGCGTCCGACGCGGCCGCAGGAACGGGCTGAGCGACGGGTGGCTGCCCGGTTTGGACGGCGTGCCGGCGGGTTGAGGTCCACAGGCTCGTGATGGACCAGGCGGCGGCGCCCAGAAGGAGGGCGTTGCGCAGCGCCAAGACCACTGCGGCCAGTGTGTCCCGGTTGTGGATGCCGTGCCACAGCACGGGGAAGTGCAGTTGGGTCAATAGGCAACAGATGGCGATGAGCAGCGCTGCTGGTCGCTGGGTGGTGTCGGAACGGGTGAGGCAGGCTGCGGCCAGGCCTGTCGCCCAGATGAGGTACTGGGGGCTGAGCACCGGGCTGGTGACCATCGCGACCAGCACGATTGTCAGCGCCGCGTCGTAGGGCACGGCTGGGTGCCAGTCGCTGCGCCGCCACCAGATCACCAGGAACACTCCCGCGGTGAGGGCCGTCAGCCGACAGGTCGTCAGAGCGATGCCGACGAAAGGCCCGACCAGTTCCCAGGACCCGTAGCGCAGGACCAGTTCGGGACCGGAACCGGACAGGCGGTACAGCACCAGTGGCGTCGCTGCCACGGCTTCCACCTCCAGTCCGCGGTCGCGTTGGTGCGCCAAGAAGCCCAGTGCCCCCGGCATCGCCACCGTCGACCAGAGCTGCGTCTGTACCAGCACTGCGGTGGCAGCCAACGCCGCGAAGAACACGGGGCGGCCGCGCCGCAACCCACCCAGCGCGAGCAGCGGCCACACCTTGAGCACAGCTCCCGCACCGAGCAGCAGGCCGGAGACGAGGGGGCGCCTGTTGATCAGGACCGCGGCCACCGCCAAGGCCGTGGCCATCACGTCGATCCTGGTGAACCAGACCGTCCCCAGTAGGGGCGGCACCAATGCCCAGTACCAGGCACCCCCCGCGACCCCGCGCGTGGTGGCGCAGCGCCGCAACAGCAGCACGTGGACCGCCAGGTCGGCGATCAGCACCAAGAGCGCGAAGGCGTAGAGATAGGAGAAGAAGTTCCCGGTGACCAACCCCGGCACCGCCATGGGAAGAGCGGCTCCCGGTGGGTACTGCCACGCGACGTCCTGCGCTGGAAACACGCCATGGCTCAAAAACCGGGTCCACCAGGCGGAATAGAGGCGGACATCGGCAGCGACCAACTGCCGAGGGAAAGCCGGGTTGGACAGCATGGCGAACAGCACGGCCGCCCGCCCCACCGACCACACCGCGGTGATCGTCACCGATGTACGCATCGAAAGCTCCTATGAGCAGGTACGCACCGCGCCCACCGGCATGATGCAAGGAGGCAGAGACCCGGCAGTGCGACCACCTGCAGGCGCTCGGGCTTCATCGAAGGCAGAGGCCGGCGAGGGCGGCACCTCAGAGCGGGACCCGCGAGACGCGTGCCGCCGAGACCTGCACAACGACGCCGAGACGCGTCCGACCGCGCGGTTGGCCGTGGGGCGTGCTCTACCCCGCACCGGCTGTCGCTGGTGCGGGGCAGAGCACGTGGTACCTCTCGGCCCAACTGCGTGTCAGCCGAGCCCGCCGTCGGCAGCGGCGGCTTACGGAACCTTGGGCACAACGGTCGCCTCGGCGCCGACGCCCTTCAGGCCGGCCCCACCCTCGAACTCGCCTTCGACCGGGATCACCGGGGGCTGGACCTCGCCCGTGGCGCCGATGCCGGTCGGGTCCACCGTGACCTTGCAGTCGGCGACGGGGAGGTTGGGGCAGTTGACCGTCTCAGCGGAGCCGGTCGAGGTGAGGGCCAGGAGCATGACCGCGGGCACAGCGGTGGCGGCCACAGCCCCCACTGCCGCGGTGATACGGGTACGCTTCATAGCAGTTCCATTCCGCCTTCGGGTGCCGCATCCTCCTGCCAGGGATAGCGCTGCGGCCCTGAAGGCTGTTCTCGTTGGACGGGTGTTCGGTTGCGAAGGGCTCCCTGTCCGGCAGCCGTTGACTGTCTTCGAGCCCTTGCCTTGCAGACGTCCCAGTCGGCTCCAGTACGCAGAACTACTCCACCTCACACGCAGGATTCACCCGTACGGAGTAGATGAACGAGCATCCGGGCGACTTAGTGGCCAGCCGGACGGTTGGCCGGCCCAGCACGCCGCGCTTTACACAGTTCTGTGCTCCCTCGTGCTGATCACGGTTTTCCTGTCCCGCGCGGTTTCCCGTTACCGCCGAATCGGTGCCGGATAACGGTTGGAAGTGCGGTGGTCGCGCGCGCCGGTGACGCCGAGGAGAGCCCTTGGCGCTGGGCATCCTGCTCAGTCTCGGCACCGCCTCCGCCACCACCGAGACCGTCAACTGCGACGGCTTCCCGCTTCCGACAACCCGGTTCCCCGGTACTCCGGCTGCCAGGTCAAGGGAGCACCAACGGCGTCTCCGGCAGTGCCGCTGGCTCGCCGGGCAGGCCGACTGCCCGCTACCAGCGTCCCCGATCGTCCGACGATGGTCGGGTGGTCCGGGCACAGCGGGTGGCGACGACCATGGTGTTACGTGTTCTGCCGACATCACCCGAGCTGACCTTCTTTCGTTGTGAGCTGACCACTGCGCGACAAGGTTTAGAGAGAAGAAGGCATGGTGTAGAGGTACATCCAAGGCGGCCTGATGGCCGGTGATCTCCGGCGGGCTCGTACTGCTGGGCAGTCGGTCGCGAGTGCCGACATCGCCGACCGAGGTCCGTTGAGCCTGGGCGGGCTCGTCGGTTCGACCACCAACACCGTCAGCGGTTCGGCGACCGGTGGTTCCGGTGGAGACTCCGGCGACGGTGGCAACGCCACCAGCCACACCACCGCGCGGTGGGGGACTCCGGTGACTTGGCAAATCCGGGTCCACCGGTGGCAACTCGGCCTATGGGGTGTGCGTGCTGGCCGAGTGCATCACCCACGTCAGCTCGGGCGACTCCGGTGACCCGGTTCGACCGGCACCAGTGGCGACGCGGTTGATGCCAGCCACACCACTGGCAGCCACTCAGCCTTGCCGGGAATGGCGGCGACCCGGAGGCCCTGATTGGTCATCTGCGGTAACAGGTGGTGTTACAGCAGAACATATTTGGTACGAAGCGTAACGCCGTATCATCTGAGAAGGCTCGTTTCCCAGGCGATCCTGAACCTTCTTCCAACCGTGTCGAATTCGTTATTGCAGTCGGTTTGCCGATCGACGGTTCGGGTTATCCCTGCGCGGATTGCAGGAGTTCCGAATTCAATCGTTTTGGAGGACGCGATGTCCCGGGTCGAACACACTGCGCGCACACCGGTGCAGATGGCCGCACTGGTCGTCGGGGTGGTGTTCCTGCTGGTCGGTGTAGCGGGGTTCATCCCTGGCCTGACGACGAACTACGACACGCTGGGGTTCGCAGGCCACCACTCCGAGGCCCTGCTGCTGGGCCTGTTCCAGGTGTCGATCCTGCATAACATCGTGCACCTGGCCTTCGGCGTCGCAGGCATCGCCCTGGCGCGCACCGCCCGTAATGCCTATCTGTACCTGGTCGGCGGCGGGGTCATCTACCTCGTGTTGTGGCTTTACGGCCTGGTCATCGACCACGACAGCGCAGCCAACTTCGTGCCACTCAACACCGCCGACAACTGGCTGCACCTGTTTCTGGCCATTGGCATGATCGCACTGGGCGTGGTTCTGGGTAAGCGCACCCTGCCCGCACGCACCTGACCGCAGCACCACGTACTGACACTTCGTGGCGGCAGGTTCACGAACACCCTTCACCGGGCATCGCGAACCTGCCGCCGTCGTATCCCACAAGCGCACGATCGCTCGATAGCGGCCGCCCCAGACCTCGGTGAACTCGGCGAACCGCTCGCGGGCGGTGGCCTCGGTCGGCGCGGTGTAGACCGGCTTGAGCGCCTTGGTGATCGCGGCCCAATGTTGCCGGCCCGCGTAACGGAAACTGTTGCGCAGCAAGTGGACCACCGACAGCAGCGACAAACGCGAGGCGGATGTGCCGGACGTCGGGATCTTGGTTAGCTCCGCCCAGGAGGGATCGCCGTCGCAGGGGGACAGGCGCCTGTTTGACGGTAGGAACGAGCGTCACCGCGTACAAGACCAATGACTGACGAGACGCATCCATTATGGACTCTGGCGACTGTTCATAATGGACTCCCTGGGCCCTTTCTCGTCGAGACCCAGCGAGTCGCGATCGGTCTGAACAGGCAAACGTGCCGATGGGGCCGCCTTCGGAAGTTACTCCAAGAACGGCCCCATCGCGGCCGTCAGGTCTGGTCGGTCCACCACTTCTGGTCGGTCTCACCGAGCGTCGAGATCGTAGTAGGGGTAGCGACGGTCCAACGCCTCCGGGTCTTCGAGCTCGATCCCGGTGCGGTAATTCTTGGTCGAGTAGGAAATGCGCAGCTCACGGTAGTATTCGGCGAGCTGGTGCACCCACCGCTTGCCGACGTAGGCAAAGGTGATCGGCTTCCGGATGCCTTCTACCGCTTTTGTGCGGCGCGCGGTGCCGCACATGCTCACGGCCGGGATCGAGCAGGTCCTCGATCTGGGCGCCGGCTCGGCGGCGTTCGCCCCGTGCACGAACTCGCCCGGGCTGAGCAGCCCCGGGCCCGCGTCGTCTACGTCGACTGCGATCCCGTCGTCGTCGCCGGTCTCAGTCTGATCATCAAAGAGGACGATCGTGCACTGGAGTGATCGAGGCCGACCTGCGGGACGTCGAGAAAGTACTCGAACACGCCGCGACCAGTCGGCTGTTGGACCTGACGCGTCCGGTGGGTGTGGTGGCCGGGTCGGTGTTGCATTGCCTGCCCGGCACCGAGGACTTGGCCGCCGCGTTGGCGGCGTATCACGAGCGGCTGGCACCTGATTCGATGCTGGCCGCCTCGCACGCCGACGGCGCCGCGCTGGGGCCCGAGTTGGCCGCCGCAGTCGAGGACTGTCTCGCCGAAGCCCGGATCACCTTCGTGCACCGCACAGCTCGGCGTTTCGCCGACCTGCTCGGGCCGTGCCAACCGCACCCGGACGGTGTGGTGCCAATCGGCTGCTGGCGACCGAACGGCTTGACGCTGATCAGGCCCGAGTACTCGTTCGGTCACGCCGTGTTGGCCGAAGGTCTTCCCGGCATAGCGGAGCAGGCGTGAGCAACAGCAAGCACCTCATCGAACCGGCGATCGAAAGGATCGTCACCTTCATGCACACAACGACCATCGGCAAGAACCGCCACATCGTCGAGGCCGGACGCGGCACGACCGGCACTGGCCTGACGAAGTGTGCGGAGAATACTGGCATCGTCGCGCTGCCGACGATTTCCAATCGCTCACATCGCGTTGTGCACCATCGAACTCGCCTTGCGCTCTCGGCCGCCGACGTGGCACCGGACCACCGGTCGTCTACGGGCGTCAGCAGCCGGGGCAGCGCGGTTGGCCGAGAGGTTCGTTGTGCATGACGGCACTTGAACGATCGCGGCTGGCGAGGGAGCGACTCTCACGTGAGCTGCGCAGGCTGCGAACAGAGGTCAAGATGACCGGCGTCGCCGCCGCGCGTGCGACCGGAATGAGCCAGTCGAAACTGTCGAAGATCGAGACCGGCCTGCTCCTGCCTTCCGTGCACGACGTGGAGCGCCTGGTCTCCGAGCTGTCAGGTACACGCGAGATACGTCAGGAACTGGTGGAACTCACCCGCCAGTTGCACGACGAGGTAGAGATCAGGCGGGTGATCCTGGACCGGGGCGCCCATCGGCACCAGGAGGCCGTCGCCCTCATCGAGAGCCGCGCGATGACCAGTCGATTCTTCCAACACACACGCGTACCCACCTTGCTGCAGACCGAGGCCTACCGGCTCGCGGTCCATGGAAACACGCCGGCACGGGGGCAGGAAGCTGTGATCAACGCGCTGCAGGTTCGCCGCAGCCACATGGACGACCTCGGCAAGCGCTTCGTGTTCGTGCTCACCGAGGCCGTATTGCGCTGGCGGATAGGGCCTGCAGAACTGATGTGCGGGCAGATCGACCATCTGGTCGAGCTGTCACGAAGACCGAGCGTGCTTCTCGGCGTAGTGCCGTGGTCGGTGAACATGGTCACGGTCGCCCCAGCGGTTCCACGTATACGACGAACGGGTCGTCACGTTGAGCGTCCTGACCGGTAATGCCACCATCATCGACCCGCAGAATGTAAGTGAATCCTAGCGATGTTCGAACGGCCGCGGTGCGCGGAGAAAATGCTGAAGGACCTGCTGGACCAGATCGTGAGAGACCACCGCAAGCTCGGCTAACTATCGTCCTACCCAGGCGCGGCGTGCTGACACGGGGCCCTCGCCCGCTCGGGTCACAACTAATCTGGACGCGTCGTGACCGTTTGATCCAACATGCCAAATAGAAGTGAAGGCTGGCAGGCTCCCGCTTTGATGACGAATCGCTCAAAGTAATTCCTCATCACCAACCGCAAGGGTTTGGTAACAATGCTCACTACCCAAATCCTGAAGAGGGGTGCACGTATCAGTGGCGCTATAGGCGTCCAAGTCGCCGCCTATTTGAAGAGAAGATACGAAAGGGCGCCAGCGTCCGGGTACTGGCCGAGGCCACCGGCCGCTCGTGCGGGTTCGTGCACAGGGTCCTGTCCGAGTCAGGCGTGGTGCTGCGCCGGCGCGGCGGCGCCATCCGCACCAAACCAAAGCCTGATCGCCCACGACAGCGGCTCGCGATACCAGCCCGGCGGGTTGGACGTGGTGGTGGTTGCGCGGCACGGTCGTGACCGTGCCGCGCGGCTTCTGCATCCGCGAGGCGACGACTCCCACCGTGGAGGCCGTGATGACGTCAACGGACAGGTAGCTCTTGCCTGCCCGTCAACGAACTCGAAGGTCTGGAACTGGCTCCGGCGTGTGAGCAGGTGCGCGAGCTCCAGACCGGCAGAGGTGATGTGATCGGGGTTCGGTGGCGCACGGGTGTCCAGGCGTCCTCCCGGTCGGTGGTCAACGGGCTTCCAGCAGCGAACGCACGGTGTCCTGGACGCCATTGTGGTCCAGTGCGGCGACGAACTGTCCAGTCTGCGCCACGATCTGCTCGTCCTCGGCGAGATCGCCGAAGATGTCGGTCAGCGACAGCAGCAGGTGCGGGTCGGAGCCACCGCGTTCGGCTAATGCGCGCAGTTCCTCCGCACGGGCGTCGTGGACCTCGATCGGCCTGCCGCCGAGGTCGGTGCCGCGCAGGTACCGCAACCAGGCCGCGACGGCGAGGGTGAGCAGTCGCCGTGGGCGACCTGCGGCGCGCGCCTCCCGAAGCGAGGGCAGCACGCAGTCGGGCACCTTCGTCGACCCGCGGCGCCCCAACCGGGACAACCGGTCGCTGATGGCCGGGTTGGCGAACCGGTCGAGCAGGTGGGTGATGTACGGCTCCGACTCCATGCCGGGCACGTCGGTGGGCAGCAGCGGTGCGACCTCCTCGCGCATCAGGCGCTCGGCGAAGGCGGCCAACGCCGGGTCTGCCATCACCTCGTCGAGGCGGTCGTAGCCTGCCAGGGAGCCCAGGTAGCCCAAGGCGCAGTGCGTTCCGTTGAGCAGTCTGCTCTTGATCAGCTTGTACGGCGTCACGTCCTGCACGTATCGCACGCCAACCTGGTCCAGCGGTGGCCTGTCGTTGCAGAACGCGTCCTGTACCACCCACTGGGTGAACGGTTCGGTGATCACCGGCCAGCGGTCCGCGACGTCGAATTCGTGGGCGAGCTCGACACGGTCCTGCGGTGTGGTCGAGGGCGTGATCCGGTCGACCATGCTGTCGGGGAACGTCACCCGCTGCTCGATCCACTCGGCCACTTCCGGCCCGCGTCTGCGAGCCGAGGTCATGGTGGCCCGCCGTGCAGCTCCTCCGTTGTCGGGCAGGTTGTCGCACGACAACACGGTGAACGGGGCGATTCCCGAGCGCCGCCGCTGGTCCAGTGCGTCGACCAGCAGGTCGAACACCGAACCCGACCGTCCTTGCGCGTCGTCCACGGCGTAGCCGTCGGCGGTGATGGTCAAGGTCACCAGGCGGATGCGAGGGTCGGCCAGGCGGTCAGCCACCGCCTGGGGCTGCTCGGCTTGTAACAGGCACTCCACCACCGAACCGATCACCCGCGCGGTGCTGCCTTCGGCGTCGCGCTGGACCACGGTGAACAGATTGTCCTGCTCGTCCAGCACGTCGGTGATCTCCGGACGGTGCACCCCCACCGCGACCACCCCCCAACCAGTGGCACCACGTCGCGCCAACTCGTCGAAGTAGACCGCCTGGTGGGCCCGGTGGAACGAACCAGCTCCGATGTGGACCACCCCCGCGACCAACGCGGATCGGTCATAGGTGGGTACGGCGGCACACCCATCCGCGATGTCGGCCACAGTCTCGTCGTTCAACGGCACGGGGGAATCGGAACTGCCCGAGGGATTCGACATCATGTCCTCGAAGAATGTGGGGAGGGGAACCGCTCGCGCTCGGATGCCCACCACATCACCCCAAGTAAGCGATTAACGGGCCGATTCACTCGAAAGAGACCCACGGCGCGCTCCGGACGGGTCGCGTCACGGCACAGGCTAGGAGCCAAGACCGACCGCCCGCGGTGGCGACGAAGTTCCGACCCTCGGCCGTACCGGTCCTGGCGCCGACGTACCCGGTTCGCGCCCGCGCATGCGAGGCGTTGACGACCGTCGTGTTGAACTCCAGCACTTTAACGCCCTCAGCGGATCCAGTAGCGCTTCGTGCAGTGCGGGCCACGCGGCCGGCCTCAGCCCGGTGCCGCAACCGCCGCCACCACGTCACCCCGGAGCACCCGGACACCGACGGGGCGGCTCCCGTCAGGTGGGGCCGGTCTTGAGTATGAACACAATCCCGCCCGCGCGGCTCGGTCGTCCATCGGCAACGGGCCCGGACTGCGGTACCGCTGCGGCACGAGTGGGCACCAGCGGTTCGACTCACCGCCACAGATCGTCGGGCACCACTCCTCGATCACCACTCCGGCGTGTGACAACACGACAGTGCTGGACATCGCCGATCGAGTCATCCCGAAACAAGTTGCCATTCGACATGCAGCGGCTCACAGGCAATTCGTGAGCGCAATTCGCGTTGCCATGCCGTGCGCCAAACCTTCTTCGCCGAATTACCCACGATCGTGTCAATTGTGCCGTGTTGACGTCACGGCGGTGAGCATCTCGGCGACGTCGTTCACGCGATGGCGGTGCGATCGCGGCGAACCGGGCACCACCGGTTGACCAGCAGGGAGGTCGTTGTGACGGAGTCCGCTGATCTGGCTGCGGTGGTGGAACAGGTGGTCCGGCGGTTGCGGCGGGAGGGGTTGTCGCGGGCGGATGCCGAGGACTGCGCGCAGGAGGCGCTGCTGGCGCTGCTGGTCCGCCGGGCCGATCCGGAGGCGGAGCCGGTGGCGGCGGTGCGAGCGTGGTTGACGGTGGCCGCGCACCGCAAGCTGCTGGACCGGTTTCGCGGCGCCGATCGGGAACGGCGAGCCTTGGCTCACCCCCGCACCGCGGCGCCGGACGGACCCGACCCCGCCGACGTGGTGACCGACCGGGATCTGGCCTGCCACCTGGTCAAGGCGCTGGACGATTTGCCCGAGGACACCCGCGCGGTGTGCCGGTCGGTGGCTGCCGGGCTGGGCACCGAGGACATCGCCGCCCAGTTGGGTCTGACCTGCCGCTCGGTGCAGTCGCACCTGACCCGGGCCCGTCGCCTGCTGCGCCACCTCGCCGCCGGGGCCGCCGTCACCCTGTTCGGGACCGTCGCGCAAATCACCCGCCACACGGCCACCGCCACACGGCCACCGCCACGGCGGCCACACCGGTCGCCGTGGCCGCCGCCACCGCGGTCTGCCTGACCGTGCTGCCCCACTTCATCGTGGTTGGTGGCGGGGCTTGACGTGGTGCACTCCTCGGCGCCCTGCTGATCGCGCGCTGGCGCGCACGTGCTCAGGGGTGGGCCGCTCTGGCCGGACTCGCCCTCTACGGGTTCGCCCCGCTCAGCCTGCTCCTGCCGGTGCACCCCGTCTTCGTCGTCGCCGCCTACGCGCTCGCCGGCGCGGGCATCGAGCTGTTCAACGTGCAATGGTTCACGGCGACCCAGCGCGAGGTCGCGCCGGACAAGCTCGCGAGGGTGTCCTCTTGGACCTCCTGTTGTCCTACGGCCTCGCACCCGTCGGCTCGCGCTGATCGCACCGGCAATCCAGGAGTTCGGTGCGACCACGGTTCTGGCTGTGTGCACGGTGGTGTGCTTCGCCGCGCCCGCGGTAGCGGCGTTGGTTCCCTCGTCCCGTGATTTCCAGGTGCAGCGATGAACGACTTCGCCGTCGTGCCCGATCGGTTCCACGCCAACGACCCGCAGGCCCAGTGCGCCCTCACCGAGACCGGCGCCGTGATCCTCACAGGCCTACCTGTCCGTCCCGGCTCGCTCACCGTCGCTGCCGCGATGCTGTCCGGCACCACGCTGCGGGAGCTCTACCCCACCGCACCCGCCGCTCGGTCGACGGCGCGGTGGAGCCCTTGCACGCCGACAGCTTCGACGTCGTCGTCGACATCGCGGGAAGCCCGGTGCGGCGCCGGCGCCCCCACGAGGACCACGTCCTCGTGCTGCTCGCCGAGCAGGCACCGTCTGGCGGTGAGTCCTTCGTGCTGGACGCACACGGCTTCACCGACTTGCTGGCACCCGATGCGGACCTTCTTCGCTGACGCCGATGTCGACCCTCTACGGCCGCTGGGCAGGCACACGCGGCCTCCCCGCGACGCCCAGAGCCGGCAGGCACATCGAGTACACCCGCACCGGCCGGCGCATCACCGCCGCACGGACGGCGCTATCCCGCTGCACCGCGACCCGCCAGCGAGCACATCACCACCATGCTCGCCCGCCTGGACACGGAGGTGGAGCGCGCCCAGGCGGCGTTGCCCAGGTTCCGCCTCGACTTGGGGAGATTCTCGTGCTCGACAACTACCGTTGCTGGCACGGCTGTGAACCGCACACCGGTGAACGCACGGTTCACATCCAACCTCGGCGGACCGACAGTGCCAAGTAGTCCACCCAGTTGTTGGCGCTGGCAGCCGAAGACGATCGACGAAGGACTTCAGCTGTGCAGCAACACCGCCGCCTTGATCGGCTCGCCGGCGACCAAGGCGACGGAGGGCGGACAGGCCTCGGGCGCTGCGGGGTTGTCGGAAATCTCCTGTCAGTGCACATCCAGCGAATACATCTCCGGAAGAACATCGCTCGCAATCGCCGGCGTCACCCCGGTTTTCGGTGCATCCCCGCGAGCCGACTGGCATCGAGACCGTTCGGCGGTGGAACGACCGATCCGTCGCCGCCTGTGGAACGTGCCAGTCACTGGCGCGAATGCTGAGCGAAGCCACGACCGGGAGGTGCACCTCGACCTCAAGCGTGTCGCTTCTCGACGCTGTTCCGGACGAACGCCTCTCGGACGGATCAGTGCGGCGAGTGCAACTGCGGTTCAACCAGCGCAAACTACCCGTCGAGGTCGAGGAGTGTGAGGCCGAGGTCAGGCCGGTACCGCCTGCGCAGTTCGGTGTGCGACTCCGTCACCATGACCTCGAGCGTGGGGCGGACGGCGGCGCCGAGCAGGTGACCGCCGCGGGTCGTGCCGTCGCGCAGGCCCAGCACCACGTGGGCGTGCAGGGCGAGCGTACCGTCGCTGTCCCGGCCGATGTCGCCGATGAGGGACAGGACTTCGGTCTGCTCGTCCACCGGGTTGCGAACGTACTGTTCCTCGTCCAGGTCGAAGAACCCGAGCATCGCACTGCGAAAGCCGCCGAACGCAGTCACCGCAGCGGCAGTGATCCCGTGCTCCTCGGCGAACGCCACAAGCGCTTCGCCCACTTCCTCCTCGGGGTCGACCGCCACCACGAACAACCGCGGTGGGCCGGACTCCAGTAACTTGGCAGCGACCATGACGCCCTCCATCCTCGTGTACGTTGAACGAAGCGTGCCCGCTGCAGCGCGAGACAAACGCACTTGGGGTGCGCGTGCTTTCTGGTCAGGCGGCGAGGAATGAAGGACGAGAAGAAGCCGCCTGCAGTGCGCGAAAGGGTCTGCTGCACCGTTAGGTGACATCTGAGTTGGCTTGCCGTGATGGTGAGCTGGGAGGATGTCGCTGTGCCCAAGCCTTACCCTCAGGAGTTCCGCGACGATGTCGTGCGGGTCGCTCGTGACCGTGAGCCCGGTGTGACGGTCGAGCAGATCGCGAAGGACTTCGGGGTGCACCCGATGACGTTGTTCAAGTGGCTGCGCCAGGCCGAGATCGAGGAAGGTGCCAAGCCGGGTGCGAGCCGGGTCGAGTCGGCTGAGCTGCGTGAGGCGCGTAAGCGGATCAAGCTGCTGGAGCAGGAGAACGAGGTCCTGCGCCGCGCGACCGCGTACTTGTCGCAGGCGAACCTGCCGGGAAAAGGCTCTACCCGCTCGTGACGGAGCTGGCCGCGGACGGTGTCCCGGTCGCGGTGACGTGCCGGGTCTTGGGCATCGCTCGACAGCCGTACTACCGGTGGCGTGCCCGGCCGGTCACCGGCACCGAGCTCGAGCGGGCTCATCGGGCGAACGCGTTGTTCGATGCGCATCGCGATGATCCGGAGTTCGGCTACCGGTTCCCGGCCGACGAAGCCCGCGACGCAGGCCTGGCGATGGCGGATCGGACCGCGTGGCGGATCTGCTCGGCCATGGGCTGGTGGAGCGCGTTCGGCAAGAAACGCGGCCGCAACGGCAAGAAGACCGGTCCGCCGGTGCACGACGACCTGGTCCGGCGTGACTTCACCGCCACCGCGCCGAACCGGCTGTGGCTGGCCGACATCACCGAACACCGCACCACAGAAGGAAAGCTGTATCTCTGCGCGATCAAGGACGCCTGCTCCAACCGGATCGTGGGTTACTCCATCGACTCCCGGATGAAGTCCCGCCTCGCCGTCACCGCGCTCACCAACGCCGTCGCGAGACGTGACGAGGTCGCCGGCTGCGTGGTCCACACCGACCGCGGATCGCAATTTCGTTCCAGGAAATTCGTCCGCGCGCTCGCTCG
>NZ_FOFR01000006.1 GCF_900110955.1 Lentzea xinjiangensis | reverse complement strand
GGCCCGTGGTGTGCCGATCGACTGCGTGGGGTTGCAGGCGCATCTGACCAACACCGCGCCGTCGGACATGCAGGCCAACATCCAGCGGTTCGCGGATCTGGGTGTGGATGTGCAGATCACCGAGCTCGACATCGCCGGTGCGAACCAGGCCAACGCCTACGGCGCGGTGACCAGGGCGTGTCTTGCGGTGGCCCGGTGCACCGGTATCACGGTGTGGGGCATCCGCGACAGCGACTCCTGGCGCACGGGTGAGAACCCGTTGCTGTTCACCAGCTCCGGCGCCAAGAAGCCCGCCTACACCGCCGTGCTGGACGCCCTCAACGCAGGCGGCCCCGGCCCCACCACGACCACAACCACCACCACCACCACCACGAGCAACGGTCCCGGACCCGGCGGCTGCACCGCGACGGTGTCGCTGAACCAGTGGAACGGAGGCTTCGTCGCCACGGTCAAGGTCACGGCCGGCTCCAGCGCCCTGCGCGGCTGGCAGGTCACCACGACGCTGTCCGGTGGCTCGGTGACCGGCTCGTGGAGCGCCAACGGCAGCGGCACCAGCGGCAGCATCACCTGGTCCAACGTGGACTACAACGGCTCCGTGCCCGCCGGCGGGTCCACCGAGTTCGGCTTCCAGGGCACCGGAAGCGGCTCCGGCCTGAACCCGGCCTGCACCGCGAGCTGACGTTTCCGCACACCACACACCGGAGGGGACGGTCTCCGCGGACCGGGCGAGACGCCGGGTCCGCGAGCCTCCCCCCGCTCTCGGGGAGACGATGATGGCCACGACACGAAAGTTCTGGACGCGCATCGCCGTGGTGGCGGGCCTGCTCCTGGCGGCGGCCGCACCGGCGAGTGCGGACAACCCGATCGTGCAACACATCTACACCGCCGACCCCGCGCCGCTGGTCCACAACGGACGGGTCTACCTCTACACCGGGCACGACGAGGACGGCTCGACCTGGTTCACCATGAAGGAGTGGCGGGTCTGGTCCTCGGCCGACATGGTGAACTGGACCGACCACGGCTCCCCCATGAACCTCGGCACCTTCAGCTGGGCGAGCAAGGACGCGTGGGCAGGGCAAGCCGTGGAGCGCAACGGCAAGTTCTACTGGTACGTCCCGGTCGTCAACCGCGCCACCGGCCGCATGGCCATCGGCGTCGGCGTCGCCGACAACCCGACCGGCCCGTTCCGCGACGCACTCGGCCGCCCCCTGGTGGAGAACGGCGAGATCGACCCGTCGGTGATGATCGACGACACCGGCCAGGCCTACCTCTACTGGGGCAACCCGAACCTCTGGTACGTCCGCCTCAACGCCGACATGATCTCGTTCTCCGGTGGTGTCAACCAGATCCCGCTCACCACGGCCGGGTTCGGCACCCGCACCGGCGACCCGAACCGGCCCACCCTCTACGAGGAGGGCCCCTGGGTCTACAAGCGCAACGGCCTGTACTACAACGTCTTCGCCGCCAAGTGCTGCTCGGAGTTCATCGGCTACTCCACCGCGCCCACGCCCACCGGGCCCTGGACCTACCGCGGCACCGTGATGGCGACGCAGGGCAGCAGTTTCACCAACCACCCCGGCATCATCGACTTCAAGGGCAACTCGTACTTCTTCTACCACAACGGCGCCTTGCCCGGCGGCGGTGGCTTCACCCGCTCCGTCGCCGTCGAGAGGTTCAGCTACAACGCCGACGGCACCATCCCGTCCCTCACCATGACCACGGCGGGCCCGCCGGCCGTGGACACCCTCAACCCGTACGTCCGCCAGGAAGCCGAGACGATCGCCTGGGGCAGCGGCATCGAGACCGAGGTCTCGAGCGAGGGCGGCATGAACGTCAGCCACGTCAACAACGGCGACCACATCAAGGTCAAGAACGTCGCGTTCGGCAACGGCGCCACCACCTTCACCGCCCGCGTCTCCTCCACCGTCGCCGGAAGCTCCGTCGAGGTCCGCTCCGGCGGCCCGACCGGCGCTCTCGCCGGTCGCTGCACCGTGCCCAACACGGGCGGCTGGCAGACCTGGACCACCGTCTCCTGCCCGGTGAGCGGGCTGACCGGCACGCGCGACCTCTACCTCAGGTTCAGCGGCGGCACCGGCTACCTGCTCAACGTGAACTGGTGGCAGTTCGGCACCGGCGCGTGACCCGGCGCTTCCCCATCAACAGGTACGACAACCGAAGGGACAACGATGTTCCAGCACGAACGGCAGTGCCATGTCCCGGCGTAGGTCCGTGATCGCGGCGGCGGCAGCCAGCGCCGTGGTCTTCCTGGGCGCGGCGGGCATCGCCCTCGGCGGCCAGGAGTCCGGCGGGGCCGGCGCCGCGGCCGCGACGGCGGGGTGCGGCAAGCCGCCTGCGCTGAGCAGCGGCCAGCACACGATCAGCAGCGGCGGCCAGAACCGCACGTTCATCCTGCGGCTGCCCGCCAACTACGACAGCAACCGCCAGTACCGGCTCTTCGTCGGCTTCCACTGGCGCGGCGGTACCGCGAACGACGTCGACTCCGGTGGCGGCGACGGTTACAACTGGTCCTACTACGGGCTGCGCCGCCTGTCCGACACGGCGGACAACGGCACGATCTTCGTCGCGCCCCAGGGCAACGGCAACGGCTGGGCGAACCCCGGCGGCCAGGACCTCCGGTTCGTCGACGACCTGCTCGCCCGGCTCGACTCGTCGCTGTGCCTGGACACCACCCGGCGCTTCGCCGGTGGCTTCAGCTACGGCGGTGGCATGTCCTACGCGGTCGCCTGCGCCCGCGCGAACGTCTTCCGCGCCGTGGTGGTCTACGCCGGCGCCCAGCTCAGCGGCTGCGACGGCGGTACGCAGCCCATCGCCTACCTCGGCATCCACGGCATCAGCGACAACGTCCTGGGCATCGGCCTGGGCCGCGGGCTGCGCGACACGTTCGTGCGCAACAACGGCTGCACACCCCAGAACCCGCGGGAACCCAGCGCCGGCAGCCGCACCCACATCGTCACCGCCTACAGCGGATGCCGGGCCGGCTACCCCGTGGTCTGGGCGGCCTTCGACGGCGGGCACACCCCCGGCCCGATCGACGGGGGCGGCGAAGGCTGGCGCACCTGGACGTCCGGTGAGGCGTGGAGGTTCATCAGCCAGTTCGGGGGCGGCGGCGGCCCCACGAGCACCACCACCACGACCACGACCACCACGACCACCACGACCACCACGACGCCGCCCGGTGACACGGCCTGCCGTATCAGCACCACTACCAACGCGTGGAACAACGGCCTGACGGCGAACGTCACCATCACCAACACCGCCACCACGCCGGTCAACGGGTGGTCGCTCGCCTTCACCCTGCCCGGCGGCCAGACGATCACCTCCGGCTGGAACGCCACCTACTCCCCCACCTCGGGTCAGGTGACGGCGAGGAACCTCGCCTACAACGCCGACATCGCGCCGAACGCGTCGATCACCGTCGGCTACCAGGCGACCCACACCGGCGACCCCGCGGCACCGGCCTCGTTCAGCCTCAACGGCAGCACCTGCGTGACCGGCTGATCACCACGACAGGGAGTGCGAACAAACCCATGCGAACCAAGCACAGGCTCCGCCGGGTGTGGTGGCTGCTCGTGGCCGCCGCGGTGGTGTTCTCGGGCGGCGGCATCGCCGCCGCCGACGCGCAGGCGTCCCCCGAGCCCGCCCCCGCCACGGCGACCCCCGGCTGCGGCAAGGCTCCCGCGCTGCGCAACGGCAACCAGACGATCCAGAGCGGCGGCAAGAACCGCTCGTTCATCCTGAGCATCCCCGACAACTACGACAACACCCGCCAGTACCGGCTGGTCTTCGGCTTCCACTGGTGGGGCGGCACCGCGGACCAGGTGGCGGGCGGCGGCAGCGACGGCGACGTCTACGCCTACTACGGCCTGCGGCGGCTGGCGAACAACTCGACGATCTTCGTCGCGCCGCAGGGGCTCGGCAACGGCTGGGCGAACTCCGGCGGTGAGGACGTCCGGTTCGTCGACGACATGATCAGCCGGATCGAGAACGACCTCTGCGTCGACACCGCGCAGCGCTTCTCGCTCGGCTTCAGCTACGGCGGCGCGATGAGCATCTCGCTCGCGTGCTCCCGCCCGACGGTGTTCCGCGCCATCGCGGCCATCGCGAGCCCCGGTGAGATCAGCGGGTGCGCCGGCGGCACCGCGCCCGTCGCCTACATGGGCATCCACGGCATCGGCGACAACATCGGCTCGGGACGCGGCCAGCGCGACCGGTGGGTGCGGAACAACGGCTGCACCCCGCAGAACGCACCCGAGCCCGCGGCCGGCAGCCGCACGCACATCACCACCCACTACGCGAACTGCCGGACCGGCTACCCGGTGGTCTGGGCTCCCTTCGACGGCGGCCACCAACAGGGACCGGTGGACGGGTGCGCCGGCTGCGAGAGCGGCGCCCGCAGCTGGGTCAAGAACGAGGTGTGGAAGTTCTTCACCGGCGACACGCCGCCCGCACCGGTCACGTTCCGGCTGCGCGCCGAGGCCGCCGGCCGCTGCCTGGACGTCAACGGCGCCGGCACGGCCAACGGCACCCAGATGGTCACCTGGGACTGCCACCCCAACGCCAACCAGCAGTTCGCCCAGACCGGGCAGGCGCTGCAGGTGACGGGCAAGTGCCTGGACGCCCCGGTCAACGCCGCGTCCGGTGCCAGGGTCCAGATCTGGGACTGCCACGGTGGTGCCAACCAGGCGTGGGACATCGGCACCGGCGGCACGGTCACGAGCGTCCAAACAGGACTGTGCCTGACCTCCGGCGGCACCGCCAACGGCGCGGCCGTGACGGTGGCGACCTGCCGGGGCGGCGCCGACCAGCGCTGGGCCAAGGCCTAGCGGCGCGAGGGCGGAGGGGCTCGCCCGACCGGCGGCCCCTCCCCTGCGCGCACTGATGCCGCGGCAACAGCCGTGGCGCGCCCAGGCGGCTGGACCCGCTCACCCCCGAACCGACCCACCACGCTGATCGGCGACTGCTAGGAGACGACGTTGTCCCACGAACCAGACGAGCGTCCGGCGATCCGCAGGCGCACCATCCTCGGCGGCGGGCTCGCGGCGCTGGCCGTCCACGGACTGCCCGGGCCGGCCGCGGCCGCGACGTCCGGGACGGCGGCGGCCGGTGCCGCACCGGCGGACGGTGAGTTCGCGGCAGCGGCGTGGCCCGACCCGCCCAACGGTTTCCCGGAGTGGAACAACAACATCGGGATCTTCGCGGTCAACGCCCAGCCCGCCCACGCCACGTTCATGCCGTACGCCGATCTCCAGCAGGCGCTGACCGGGGACCGCACGAACTCGCCGTTCCGGCTCGACCTGACCGGCACCTGGCGGTTCCGGCACGTCAACCGGCCGGCCGACCGCGACCAGAACTTCTGGCGCACCGACTACGACGACAGCGGCTGGGCCGCTCTGCCGGTGCCGTCCAACTGGCAGCTCCACGGCTACGACTTCCCGATCTACCTCAACTTCACGTACCCGTGGTGGGGCAACAACGGCCAGAACGAGAACACCCAGCCGCCGTTCGCGCCGTCGCGGGTCAACCCCGTCGGCCAGTACCGCCGGACGTTCGCGCTGCCGCCCGCGTGGCAGGGGCGGCGGGTCCACCTCCACTTCGAGGGCGTCAAGTCCGCGTTCTACCTGTGGGTCAACGGCACGAAGGTGGGCTACCGGGAGGGGTCGTACACGCCGTCGGAGTTCGACGTCACCGACCACGTCCGCGCGGGCTCGAACCTGGTTGCGGTCGAGGTCTTCAAGTACCCGGACGGCGAGTGGCTCGAGGACCAGGACATGATCCGGCTGTCCGGGATCTTCCGGCCGGTCTTCCTCTACTCGCTGCCACCCGCGCACCTGCGCGACTTCACGATCACCACGCCCTTGCGGGACGACTACACCAACGCCGATCTCGCGGTCGCCGTCGCCGTCCGCAACAACGGCGGCCAGCAGGCGGGCACGTTCACCGTGGAAACCCAGCTCTACGACCACAACCGGCAACCCGTGTGGCCGGAACCGCTGCGGATTCCGGTGGGCTCCCCCGCACCGGGCCAGGAGGCGACCGCGCGTGGGGCGAAGGCGGTGCGGGGACCGCGGCTCTGGTCGGCCGAGCACCCCGAGCTCTACACGGCCGTGCTCACGCTGCGCGACCCGTCCGGCGCGGTGACCCAGACGGTGTCGGCGCGGGTCGGCTTCCGCGAGTTCGCGCTCAGGAACGGCCTCATGCGGATCAACGGGCAGCCGGTGTCGTTGCGCGGCACCAACCGGCACGAGCTGCACCCGGACCGCGGAACCGCCCTGACCCGCGAGGACATGGTCCGCGACATCACGGTGATGAAGCAGCTCAACATCAACTCGGTCCGCACGTCGCACTACCCGAACAACACGCTCTGGTACGAGCTCGCCGACGAGTACGGCCTCTACGTCGTCGACGAGGCCAACCTGGAGACGCACGGCATCCGGGACAACTACCCCGCGTCGAAGCCGGACTGGACCGCGGCCGTCCTCGACCGCGCCGCCCAGATGGTGCACCGCGACAAGAACCACCCCTCGGTGATCATGTGGTCGCTCGGCAACGAGGCCGGTGGCGGCAGCAACTTCGTGGCGATGCGCGACTGGATCCGGGCGGCCGATCCCACGCGCGTCATCCAGTACGAGGGCGACAACCGCCCGCAGGTCAGCGACATCCGCTCCGCCATGTACGAAAGCCCCGCCGCCGTGCAGAACAGGGCGCGGAACACCTCCGACACCCGGCCGTACGTGATGATCGAGTACACCCACAGCATGGGCAACTCCACCGGCAACCTCAAGGAGTACTGGGACGTCATCCGGGCCCACCCGGTCCTGCAGGGCGGCTGGATCTGGGACTTCGCCGACCAGGGCCTGACCTGGAAGACCTCGTCCGGCACCACGTACCTGGCCTACGGCGGCGACTGGGGCGACAACCCGAACGACGGCGCCTTCTGCGCCGACGGCATCGTGACCGCCGACCGCCGGATCAGCGGCAAGGCCGTCGAGGTCAAACAGGTCTACCAGGCCGTCAACGTCGCCGCCGCCGGCACCGCGGGGACCGTCCGGATCACCAACGAGCACCTGTTCACCAACGTCGGCGAGTTCGCCGGTAGCTGGGCCCTGCTCGCCGACGGCGCCGTCGTGCAGCGGGGCGAGCTGACCCCGGCGCAGCTCGACATCCCGCCGCTGTCGGCCAAGACGGTGCAGGTACCGGTCCAGCGCCCGGCCGCCCCGGTCCCCGGCGAGGAGCACTTCCTGCAGTTGTCGTTCCGGCTGCGGACGGCGACGCCGTGGGCCCCCGCCGGTTTCGAGGTCGCGAAGCAGCAGCTCCCGATCGACTTCAGCAGCCCGCCGGTCGTGCCCGTGCCGGTCACGTCGGTGCCGGTGGTCACCGCGACCGAGACCGCCGACCGGATCACCGTCACCGGCCAGGACTTCAGCGTGGTCGTCGCGAAGGCGTCCGGCCTGATCACCTCGTTCGACGCGATGGGCATGCGGCTGCTCAACTCCGGCCCCGTGCCGAACTTCTGGCGCGCACCGACCGACAACGACATCGGCAACGGTCACCCGAGCCGCAACGGCACGTGGCGCCACGCCGGCGCGAACCGGACGGTGAGCCGGGTGGCGCTCGACCGGCCGTCCGACCGCTCGGCGCGGATCACCGTCAGCGGCACCCTGCCGACCAGCACCCCGTCGACGTTCACGACGACGTACACGATCTTCGGCAACGGTGAGGTGAAGGTCGACAACTTCCTGCACCCCGGCTCGTCGAGCCTGCCGTACATCCCCGAGGTGGGCACGATCCTGTTCGTGCCGGGCGAGCTGTCCCGGCTGCGCTACTACGGCAGGGGCCCGCACGAGAACCAGTGGGACCGCAAGACCGGCTCCGACGTCGGTGTGCACACCTCGACCGTCGCCGAGCAGTGGACGGGCTACATCCGGCCGCAGGAGAACGGCAACAAGACCGACGTGCGGTGGGTCGCCCTCACCGACGGCAGCGGCCGCGGCCTGCTCGCGTACGCCGAACCGCTGCTGGAGGTGAACGCGTCCCACTTCACCCCGGAGGACCTCTCGAAGGGCGTCCGGCACGACTACCAGCTCACCCGGCGCCAGGACGTGGTGCTGCGCCTCAACCTGCGGCAGACGGGCGTCGGCGGCAACGACAGCTGGGGCGCCCACCCGCTCGACACCTACAAGCTCTTCCCCAACCGGGACTACGCCTACACCTACCGGTTGCGGCCGCTGCCCGACCTGGCCAGGGCGCAGGCGCTGTCGCGGGCACCGGTAGGCAGCGCGGGTGGCGGCACCGGCCCGGTGCAACCGGGCGTGGACTACCGCCTCGTCGCCCAGCACAGCTCCAAGCTGGTCGACATCGACGCCGGTTCCACCGCGGTCGGCGCCACCGCGATCCAGTGGGCCGCCACGGGCGGGTTGAACCAGGTGTTCGACTTCCTCGACTCCGGCGGCGGCCACTACCGGGTCCGCGCCCGGCACAGCGGTCTGGTGCTCCAGGTGGCCGGTTCGAGCAGCGGCGCCGACATCACGCAGCAGAGCGACACCGGCGCGCCCAGCCAGCAGTGGCGGGTGGTCGACCACGGCCTCGGCGTGGTCAGCCTCGTCAACCGGCAGAGCGGTCTCGCCATGGACGTGTGGGAGCAGTCGACCGCCGACGGTGCCCGCATCTCGCAGTGGACCGCCGGGGACGGGCTGAACCAGCGGTTCGGGTTGCAGCGGCTGTAGCGCCTCGGGACGCCCTCAGACGAGGGACAGCGCGGTGCGCACGCCGGCGGCGTACCGCTCCGGGCGCTCCCAGGCCGCGAAGTGCCCGCCGCTGGTCTCCTCCACCCACGACCGGACGTCGAAGAAGCGCGCCGCGAACTCCCGCGGGCTGACCTCTCCCCGGGCGTTGGCGGGCTGGCTGGCGGACCGCGGTCTCGCGCCGGGCGGCACCGCGGTGCGCGGCGCGGACCGGGAGGCCGCCATCGCGCTGCGCACCGCACTGCGGCAGGCACTCGCCGCCGACGCCGGGACCGCCCCGGCGCTGCGGGACCACCCGCTGCACCTCGTGCCGGACACCTCCGGCGGGCTGCGCATCGCCGCCGCGTCCGGCAGGCCGTGGCTGGACGCCGTCCTGGAGGCGGTGGCCACCAGCGTGGCCAGGGGCGACTGGCGGCGGGCCAAGCTCTGCGCCGCGCCGGACTGCCGCTGGGCGTTCCACGACGTCTCGCGCAACGGCCGCGGCCGCTGGTGCGCGATGGAGATCTGCGGCAACCGCCAGAAGACCCGCGCCTACCGCGAGCGCCGTCACCACGACCACCCGGCCGGAGGCTGACGAGGCTCGTCTCACCAGGGAAGGGCGCCCGCGGCGTCGAAGTAGCCTCCCGTGGGGCCGTCGGGACCGATCCGCGCCATGCGGACGATGATCTCGGCACCTTCCTCGACGGTCTGCGTGCCCGTGTTCCCGTTGAGGTCCGTTTTGGTGAAACCGGGTTCCACCGCGTTGATCCGGATGCCCGCGAAGGCCTTCGCGTACTGCACCGTGATCATGTTGACCGCGGCCTTCGACGCCGGGTAGGCGAGTCCGGGATAGGCGTGGGCTGGCGTGCCCGGTGTGGAGACCCGGCTGATCGAGGCCAGGCCGCTGCTGACGTTCACGACCACCGGTGCCGCGGAGCGCTGGAGCAGCGGCAGGAACGCGCGGGTGACGCGCACCAGGCCGAAGACGTTGGTGTCGAAGAGGGTCTGCATCAGACCGGCGGTCGTGTCCGCCGCGCCGAGCACCTCGCCGGCGTCCGTCCGCCCCTCGACGCCGGCGTTGTTCACCAGCACGTCCAGGCCACCGTCGGCGGCGACGGCCGCCGCCGCGGCCTCGACGGAGGCGTCGTCGGTGACGTCGAGGAGGACCAGCCGCGCCCCCAGCCGCTCGGCGGCCCGGTGGCCGCGCTCCCCGTCCCTGCTCCCGAGGTAGACGGTGTGGCCCGCGGCGATGAGCCGGCGGGCGGTCTCGAAGCCGAGTCCCTTGTTCGCCCCGGTGATCAATGTCGTCGTCATGTCCCCAGGTTCGGCTCGGGCGAGGCGGTCAACCAGTCGTCCGCCCTTCCTGGGACCGCCGGTACCAGGACACCGGCCGCTCGCTCCGCAACGAAACGAACACCCTGTCCACTAAGCTGGGAGGATCGCACCGAAGCCGACCCGAAGAGGTGTGCGCATGACCGAGGAGCTCGCGACCGGCAAGCGGGCCGACGCCAGGCGGAACCGCGTGAAGATCGTCGAGGCGGCGCGCCAGGCACTCGCCGAGACCGGCGACCTCCCCTCGCTCGCGGAGATCTCCCGGCGCGCCGGGGTCGGCATGGCCACCCTGTACCGCAACTTCCCCGGCAGGCCGGAGCTGGTCGAAGAGCTGTACCGCTCCCAGGTCGACGACATCTGCTCCGCCGCCGCAACCGCGGAGGGGAGCACCCCGGGCGAGGCGCTGTTCGCCTGGCTCACGCGCTTCCACGCCGCCGGAGCGCGCAAGGGGCCGCTCGCCATGCTGCTGCTGGAGGACTCCGGCGGCGACAGCCCCGTGCTCCGCGAGAGCCGGTCCCGCGTGATCGCCGCGGCCCAGCCGCTCTTCACCGCGGCGGCGGACAGCGGCGAGGTGCGCGACGACGTCTCGCTCGGACAGGTCCTCGACGCCGTGGTCGCCCTGGAACGAGTCCGGGACGACCCGGCCTCCGGCACGTCGATGATCGACGTCCTGTTCGACGGTCTCCGCAGGCAGAACGCCTGACGACTCTTCCCCGCAGGGCGCGCCGTTGTAAACGGACAGCCTCTCCACTACCTTGTGGAGAGGCTGTCCGTTTACTTCCTCGGACGGCGACCGCCTGAGAACCCGGAGAGATGACATGAGCGTTCAGCCGATGACCCCAGCCCCGATGACCCCAGCCCCTATGACGCCGGCTTCCACGACCCCGCCGCTCGCGCACGAAGCCCGTCGCACCGTCCCCGAGTTCGTGCTCTCCGGCGACCGGCGGATGTGGATCGGCGGGAGCTGGGTCACCGCGAGGTCCGGGCAGACCCTGCCCAACACCGACCCGACCACCGAGCAGCCGCTCGCGACCGTTCCGCGTGGTGGCACCGCCGACGTGGACGCCGCCGTCCAGGCCGCGCGGAAGGCGTTCACCGCCCCGTCCTGGGCGGAGATGACGCCTGATCGCCGCGGCCGCGTCCTCCTCCAGATCGCCGACGTCATCGAGCGGCACGCCGAGGAGCTCGCGACCATCGACTCGGTGAACATGGGCGCGCCGCGCACGATCACCACCAGGATGCTGGCCGAGGCGAGCGAGACCTTCCGCTACTACGCGGGCTGGCCCACGAAGCTGTTCGGCACGAGCGTTCCCACCCCCGGCAACCGCCTGGCGTACACGCGCAAGGAGCCGTTGGGCGTGGTCGGCGTCATCTGGGGCTGGAACGGTCCGATGGGCCAGCTGCCCGGCAAGCTCGCCCCGGCACTGGCCGCGGGCAACGCGGTGGTCCTCAAGCCGGCCGAGACGGCCTCGCTGAGCACGCTGCGCCTGGCCGAGCTGCTCGCCGGGACCGACCTGCCGCCCGGCGTGGTCAACGTGGTCACCGGACGGGGCGACGAGGCGGGCGAGGCGCTGGTCACGCACCCGGACGTCGACAAGATCGCCTTCACCGGCTCCACCGCCACCGGCAAGCACGTGCAGCGGGCCGCGACCGAGTCGCTCAAGCGGGTCACGCTCGAGCTCGGCGGCAAGTCGCCCGCGGTGGTCTTCGCCGACGCCGACCTCCCGCTGGCCGCCCGTGGCGTGGCGGCCGGATTCCTGGGCAACGCGGGCCAGGCGTGCGTCTCGACCACGCGCATCTTCGTCCATGAGACCATCCGCGAGGAGTTCACCGGCCTGCTCGAGCAGGCGATGACCACGGTGTTCACGCCGGCGGACGCGTTGTCGGCCGGCACCGTCGTGGGTCCGCTGTCCACGGCGGCCCAGTTCGACAGGGTCCGCTCGTACCTCGACCTCGCCGTGCGGGAGGGCGCGAACGTCGTCACCGGCGGTACCCGCTACGGCGACCACGGCTACTTCATCGCGCCCACGCTGCTCGACGGTGTGGACCCGGCCATGCGCGTGGTGCGGGAGGAGATCTTCGGGCCGGTCGGCGCCTTGATGACGTTCACCGACGTCGCCGACGCCATCGCCAAGGCCAACGACACCGAGTACGGCCTGGCCGCGTCGATCTGGACGACGAACCTCACCACCGCGCACCGGATGGCCGCCGGGGTCCAGGCCGGCACGGTCTGGGTGAACACGTGGGGCGAGATGAGCACCGGCAACCTGCCCTTCGGCGGCTACAAGCAGTCCGGCGTCGGCCGGGAGGGCGGCCTGGAGGTCCTCGACGCCTACACCCAGTCCAAGGCCGTCGTCGTCGCCCTGTGACGACCTCGGCCGGGTTCGGGTGCTCGGCGGCGTGGCGGTGGACCCGGGTGATGCCCGGTGGCGCGTGCTCGTCACCGGGGTCCGGTGGCGCGTTCTCCTTGCCGGAGCGGCGAGTTCCCGTGCGGGCCGGATCGGCGCCCGCCATCGGCGGCAGCGAAGCCGCGGCCGCCGTGCCGTCCGGCACCGCCCCGCTCGGCCTCGTCAAGCACCTCACCTCCGTCGAACGAGCGACGTTCCTCGGCGAGGAGGTCAGCGCCGCCGGCGTCGTGGACGCCTACCGGGAAGCGGTGAGGCGCGCCAACGGGGTCCTCGACGAGCACACCGATCCGGCGGCGCCCGTGCCGCGGCCGGGCAGGCCCGCACCCAGCCTCCGCTGGGCGCTGGCCCACATGTTGGAGGAAAACGGCCGCCACACGGGGCACGCCGACATCCTCCGCGAGTTCCTCGACGGCCGGACCGGCCGCTGAGCACCCCGTGCTCCACACCGATCGGGCGATCCGCGCACCGCTGAAGGTGCGGGCGCAGGCGGCCAGAGCCGGGCTGCGACCCGGCAGCGCCTCCCTGATCCGGCGCAGGACCGCGGTGCTCATCTCGTCGAGCAGCTCCGGCGCGGCGGCCACGAACTTCTCCCGCGTCAGGGAAGACCCGGCCGCACAGCCTGCGACCGCCTTCGACCGGGTGACGCCCTCCTGCGCACAACTCCGCCATCCAGCGGAAAGTCACCATCCGTGGTGACATCACCACAGGATGACGGTCGAATTGGATCGTTTCTGAGTCGATTCGACGGGGTACCGCTAAGCCAGAGCGTGCCGGGAGGAGGAACGTGGTCAGGTCGGTGGGCGAGGTGCCAGGGGGAAGGCACCGCGAGCGGCGGTCGCCCCGCGGGCACGGCGCCGTCATCCGGGCACGTCTGTCACAGCATTCCATCTCAACTGCAAGGGACTGAGAGTCATGAGCACGATCACCAAGTCCGTCGACGTCGACGCCGACGTGACCAGCGTCTACAACCAGTGGACCCAGTTCGCCGAGTTCCCCCGCTTCATGGAGGGCGTCGACAGGATCGAGCAGCTCGACGACACCCACACCCGCTGGACCGTCAGCATCGCCGGGGTGACGCGCGAGTTCGACGCCACGATCACCGAGCAACATCCCGACGAGCGAGTCGCCTGGCGCTCCGACTCCGGCCCGAACCACGCCGGGGTGGTCACCGTGCACCGCCTGGACGCCGCCCACACCCGCGTCACGGTGCAGATGGACATCGACCCGGACGGGTTCGTCGAGAACGTCGCCGACAAGCTCGGCATCCTCGACCGCCGCGTCCAGGGCGACCTCGACCGGTTCAAGACCTTCATCGAGAACCGCAACGGCGCCGAGACCGGCGGGTGGCGTGGCGACGTCGACCACCCCCGCCCCTGATCTTCGCCGGTCCTGACCTGTGTTCGCACCGGTCTGCGCCGGGCGGCTGAGCCCGCCGCGGTGTTCGCACCCGACCCCAGGTGGGGCCTGACAGTCGGCGTGGGACACCGCGGCGCCCTGCCTGGCCGCCGAGCGCCCTGAGCGCTCGGCGGCCAGGCACCCCGGCGAGGCCGGTTCGCGCCCGCCGGGATCGATCCCCCCGCCGGGTGGTGGAGCGGGCCGGGCGGCCGCACAATGAAGGTCATGCTGACCGCCCTGTGGTTCGGCCTGGCAGCCTCCAGCGCCCTGGTGATCGGCGCGATCGCCGGTTCGCTGTGGAACCCGCCGCGCTGGGTCACCGGCGTCCTGCTCGCCTTCGCCAGCGGAGCACTGATCTCCGCCCTCGCCTTCGAGCTGTTCGAGGAGGCGTTCCACCTCGGCGGCGCGCTGCGCTCCGGGCTCGGCCTGCTGGCGGGCGCGGCCGCTTTCGTGCTCGCGGACTCCGCCCTCGACCGCTACGTGACCGGTGATCCCGGAGCCGAGCAGCGCGAGGTGGCCGGGGCCGGCTCGCGGGGTGGCGTCGGCTTCGCCCTGCTCGCCGCGGTCACTCTGGACGGCGTGCCGGAGAACCTCGCGCTCGGGGTGTCGCTGGTCGGCGGGGTGTCGTTGACACTGCTCGTGGCGATCTTCTTCTCCAACCTCCCGGAGTCGCTCGTCGGCGCGGTCGCCATGCGCGAGTCGGGACGGAGCAAGGGGACCGTGATCGCGACGTGGGCGGTGTGCGCGGTCCTGCTGACCGCCGCGGTGGTGCTCGGCAGGTTCGTCGCGGGCGGGCTGAGCGACGCCGTGCTGGCCGTGGCGCTGTCCTTCGCCGGCGGGGCGGTGCTCGCGTCCCTGGCCGACACCCTCATGCCGGAGGCGTTCGAGCACGGCAGGCCGCTCAACGCCTTCGCCACCGCGGGAGGGTTCTTCCTGTCCTTCGTCCTCGCCGCCTGACCGGGGCCGCCATCCCGGTCGGTGCCCGGACGCGTCACGGCAGCGCGGTCCCGGGAACGGGTCCTCCCGTCGTGCTCCTCGGCCTGAAGCCGAACCTGGGCACCCCGGCGACGGTGTCCACAGTGCACTCGACCTCGAACACCGCGCTCACGAGCTCACCGGTGAGCACCTCCCGCGGAGGCCCCGCTGCGGCGATCCTGCCCGCGTCGAGCACCACGACCGTGTCGGCGTACGCGGCGGCCAGGTCGAGGCTGTGCAGGGCGGCGATCACCGTGATCCCGAGGTCGCGGACGAGCTCCAGCAGGTCGAGCTGGTGGCGGATGTCGAGGTGGTTCGTGGGTTCGTCGAGCACCAGCAGGCGCGGGCGCTGCGGCAGAAGCTCGGCCCGGCGTTCGACCAGTCCGGGCTGGAGGTGTGATGGAGCACGAGGACACCCTGCGGGCGACCTTTTCCGCGCTGCGCGGGGAAGTGGCACCGCCGAACGCCAAACTCCGCCGCTCGCGTGATCACGCGCGGCCGGGCCGTGCGGTCCCGGCGGCGCGACGCCGTGGTGGGCAGCGCCGTGGCCACGGCCGCGGTCGCGGCACTGGCGCTGGTGTTCCTGCCCGGCACCTCGGGCACGCCGGTACAGCCGGGCCCCTCGCTGCTGCCCCCTGCCACGACGACCACCGCCGTGGGCACCACTCCGCGCGGAGTGCCCGGTTCGCACGAGGACAACCCGGTCACGACCACGACGGGGCAGCCCATCACGACGACGAACACGACCCGGTGAGCGGCGAGATCGACACCTCTCGTGAGCTATCCGGGTGGTTCTCCCCGTCACACTAGGAGTTCATTTGGTTGCTCATTGACAAAGCCGGCCGGATGTCGACAGGCTGCACCTCCCTGTGATCGAAAGGTGCGCTGTCGTGAAACTCCGCTTCCTCTTACCGGTCCTCGCCCTGCTCGCCGGCGTCGGTGCCGGTGTCACCCCTGCCGCGGCAGAGGCGGAACCCATGATCGCCGACGCCTGCTACACCTGGGGACGCACGCTGTCCGAAGGAGCGTCGGGCGACGACGTGCGCCAGTTGCAGATCCGGGTGGCCGGTTATCCCGGCTACGGCGGCGTGCTCGGCCTCGACGGGCAGTTCGGGCCCGCCACGAAGGCGGCCGTGACCCGGTTCCAGCAGGCCTACGGCCTCGGCGCCGACGGCATCGCCGGGTCCGCGACGTTCGCGAAGATCTACGAGCTGCAGGACAACGACTGCACGCCGGTGAACTTCACCTACGACGAGCTGAACAACTGCAACTCCGACTGGTCGGGCGGCAACGTCTCCGCGGCGACCGCGCGCGCCAACGCCCTGGTGTCCATGTGGAAGCTGCAGGCCATGCGGCACGCCATGGGCGACAGGCCGATCGACGTCAACGGCGGCTTCCGCAGCGTCTCCTGCAACAACGCCGTCGGCGGCGCGGCCGGCAGCCGTCACCTGTACGGCGACGCCGTGGACCTCGGCGCCGGCGCCCAGGGCTTCTGCGCGCTGGCCCGGCAGGCGCGCAACCACGGCTTCAGCGAGATCCTCGGCCCGGGCTACACCGGTCACAACGACCACGTCCACGTCGCCCACCGCTCCAGCCGCTTCTGGTCCGCCCCGAACTGCGGCGTGTCCTAGACCCGAAGCGCCAACGGTTTGGAGCACCGCGGTTTCACGGCGATCAGCGTGCCGCGCTGGTCGCCGTGATCCACCGCACTAGCCGTGTCCGGGCGCACCGGACCGCGCGCGCACGTTGCGGTAGCTCCAGGCCAGCAACCCCAGCAGGACCAGACCGGACAGGATCAGGCTCGTGCCGGTGCTCCACCCGGCCAGCGGCAGCCAGCGGAGCACACCCCACGCCACGCCCGCCGCGATCAACGCCAGACCCGCCGCCACGGACATCGCGATGCGCAGCGGCGAGGCGACGCTGTCCTCCGCCGCCTTCATGGCGCGGGCGCGCACCGGGTCGACGTAGCGCTTCAGGTCCGGAAACTCCGAGGTGAGGGTGACCAGGCCGGCGAGCACCAGCAGCAGGCCCGGCCCCGGCAGCACCAGCAGGGCGACCCCGACGAGGAGCAGCACCGCTCCGAGCACGATCACGCCCACCCGTTTCACGGTGACCTCCTCCGTCACCACGAGTGTGCGCGCTCCGGCTCGTCCCCACACTTCGAGCCTGCCGGTGACCATTGCCGACGATCAGGAGATGGACAGCGCCGCCCCGCGGGTGTTGGATCGATGCACGCAGTCTTTACAACGTTGTAACCAGTCCGACCCCTGCAGATTGGACAAGACGTTGACGAAGAAGATCGTCACTGCCGCTCTGGCCGCGCTGTTGCTCGGCAGCGTGCCCGCCGTGGCCTCGTCCGCGGCCGCCGTGCCCGACTTCTCCACGGCGGAGGCCGGCAACCCCTTCGTGGACGGCTGGTACGCCGACCCCGATGTCGCGGTCTACGACAACAAGTACTGGGTGTTCCCCACCTCGTCGCGGGTGTACGACGAGCAGACGTACCTCGACGCCTTCTCCTCCACCGATCTGGTCAACTGGACCAAGCACCCCAACGTGCTCACCACCGCAACGGTGTCGTGGGCACGCCGGGCGGTCTGGGCGCCCGCGCCCGTGCAGCGCAACGGCAAGTACTACCTGTACTTCGGCGCGAACGACATCCAGAGCAACTCCGAGCTCGGCGGCATCGGCGTCGCGGTCGCCGACCGGCCGGAGGGTCCTTACCGGGACGCGATCGGCAAACCGTTGATCAGCCAGTTCGTCAACGGCGCGCAGCCCATCGACCAGGACGTGTTCATCGACACCGACGGTCAGGCCTACATGTACTACGGCGGCTGGGGCCATGCCAACGTTGTCAAGCTCAACGAGGACATGACCAGCCTCGGCCAGTTCGCCGACGGCAGCACGTACAAGGAGATCACGCCGGCGAACTTCACCGAGGGTTCGCAGATGTTCAAGCGCAACGGCAAGTACTACTTCATGTGGTCGGAAGACGGCTGGACCGGCCCCAACTACGCGGTGTCGTACGCGATCTCCGACTCCCCCACCGGGCCGTTCACCAAGATCAGCCGGGTGCTGAGCCAGGACGCCGCCGTGGCACGGGGTTCCGGCCACAACTCCGTGCTCAACGTGCCGGGCACGGACATCTGGTACATCGTCTACCACCGCCGCCCGCTGAGCCGCACCGGCGCGAACGACCGGCAGATCGCCTACGACCGCATGACGTTCAACGCCGACGGCACCATCCAGCCGGTCACCATGCGGGTGAAGGACAACTTCGACGACAACAACGCCGTGGGATGGACCACGCACGGCGGCACCTGGTCTGCGCGCCGCGGCCGGTACGAGACCGGTGCGTCCTTCGGCGGGAAGTCGTTGCTGGACACGAACTTCACGAACTTCGTGCAGGACGTCGACGTGATCCCGAGGTCCGCCACCGGTGACAGCGGCGTCGTGTTCCGCGTGACGCAGGCGAGCACCGGCACGGACGGCTACCGGGGCTACTACGCCGGGATCAGCGGAGCCGGCCAGGTCGTGCTGGGCAAGGCCGACAACAACTGGACGCCGCTCGCGTCCGCACCGGTGACCGTCCGGCCGAACGCCCGGCACCACCTGCGGGTGGAGGCGATCGGCTCGTCGATCAAGGTGTACGTCGGCGACATGAGCACGCCGAAGATCTCCGTGACGGACACCAGCCATCCCAGCGGGGCCAACGGTGTGCGCGTCTTCAACACCGCCGCGGGCTTCGACAACTTCGCCGTCGCCCACCGATGAGGTTCCGGTGTGAGCCGGCCCCGGCCGGGGCCGGCTCACACCGGAATGGCCGCTCAGCTCCCGCGCGGAGCCTCAGCCGCTCGCGTCGCTGAGCGGCTGAGGACACCGGCCGCCAGGAGTCGTCAGCAGCTCGAAGTGCCACATCTCGTTGGCGTACGCCTGGCACAGCCCGTAGTCCGCGCCGTGCTGGACGAGCCAGTCGGCGGCCGCGGTCGGCCCGATGTCGATCGCCTGGCCCGTCACGTGCTTCGACTTCTCCGGCGGGTGCACGAGCTTGCGCGCTTCCTCCTCACTGCGGTACAGCGCGATGGCCTCGTCCAGCAGGCGCTGCTGGTACTCCGCGCTGCGCCAGCCCGAGGTCACCTTCAGCTCCACCCCGCGCGTCCTGGCGTCCGCCGCGGCCGCGCGCACCGCGGCCAGCAGGGCAGGGTCGAGGTTGGCGATGGCGGCGTGCGCGCTGTCGTCCACGGAAATGCTCTCGTTCTCGGGGATGCTCCCGTTCTCCGCCGCGCGGGACGGGGCGGCAGGGGGTGGACCCGCTCCGGGCGCGGGTTCCCGCTCCGGCGCGCAGGCCGTCAGCACGACGACGAGCACGGCGATGAGAGCGGTTCCCCGCCTCCCGCCACATGAGTTCCCGCGGATCGCCGTCACAACCTGATCTCCTCGCGATCGGTGCCGAGTTCAACGCTCCCGACACTGCACGAGTGATGTCATCGGCCCGCGCACGGACCATGCGCGTTGTGCAACGACCCGTCGACAACCCGGACTTCCGTCACCAGGCGAGCGGCAACGCCGAGAGGTAGTCGCCGAGCTTCGCCGCGATCAGGCGGTGGTCGCGCGCGGAGAAGTGCCAGTCGCAGCCGAGCCGGTCCAGCGCCGGGTCGCCGTAGTTCCAGTGGTGGACCCGGCCGTCGCCCTGGTTGTTGCGCTCCTGCACGACCTGGCGGGCCGCGTCGGCGAACGCGCCGGACGCCTCGGGCACGCTCACGACGATCGATGCGGTGGCGCCGTGGCGGCTCCGCAGCCTGTCGAGGAACCCGTGGTAGGCGGACCTGTAGGCGGCGACCAGGCTTTCGTGGCTGGGCCACTGCTCACCGGGGTTGAGCGCGGTGGAGAAGTCGTTGGTGCCCAAGCCGACGACGACGACCCGCGGGCGCCAGCTCCCGGGGTTCTGCCACACGTCGCCGTCGACGTTCAGCAGTGCGCGGTCGTAGTAGGTGCGGTAGCTGGTGCCCGCGGAATGGCCGTTGTAGTTGCGCACCATGCCGAGCCCGGAGAACGCGTTCACCTGGTAGTCGGCGTTCAGCGCGCGGGCGGTGAGCGCGGCGAAGCTCACGTCGGTGTTGGTGTTGCGGGTGACGCCGCCGTTCGCGGAGCAGTCGCGGGTGGTGGACAGGTTGCCGTAGCCGGCGGTCAGCGAGTCGCCGATGAACTCGATCTGCCGCGTGCGCGCCGCGGGCTTGGCGAGAACCGCACCGCCGGCCGCGGCGACGAACCCGCCGAACTCCCCTGCCGCGTGAGGGCTTTCCGTCCGCTTCACCAGCCGCACGTGGTGCTCGGCGTCGGTCAGGCCGTTCACCCAGTGCGTCGTCCTGCCGGGGGTCACCAGCGTCGCGACCGTCGCGCCGTCGACCTGCACGTCGTAGTCGTTCGCCGAGTCGTCGAGCACGATCCCGACCCCGGTGCCGCGGAACCGGCCCTCGAAGTACACGCCGGGCCAGCTGTACCGGCCGGACGCCGTGACCCGTCCCGCGGTGTGCGCCCCGGCCAGCGGCCCCGGCGCGGGCACCGAACCCGTGCACGCCGTGCCGTTGAGGGTGAAGCCGGTGGGCACCGGGTTCGCCGAACCGCTCGTCCTGGCGACGAACCCGATCCCGGTGCTCGCGCCCGTGCCGAGCGAGCCGTTGTGACCGGCGCTGTCGACGACAACCTGCGCACCGGACTGGCGCGCCGACCCGTTCCAGAGCTGGGTGATCGTCTGACCCGCGCCGAAGGACCACTCCAGCCGCCAGCGGCCGACCGCGTCACCGAGGTTCGTCACGTCCACGGAGGCGCTGAACCCGCCCGGCCACTCGTGGGTCACCTGGTAGGCGATCCGGCATCCCGCGGCCGTCGTCGGCGCCGCGCTACCGCTCGTCGTGAGCACCGCTGTCAGCGCGGCCGTGAGGACGGCCGCCACGGCCGATTTCAAGCGGTGCACTCGCGTTCCTCCGTCGGCCGGCTGCGGGCTGTGCGTGTTGGGGGGAACGTCCCCGGCCCGACCGTAGCTTCGAACGGGGTCGAACACGAGACCGTTCGGTGTTCGACGACCACGGCGGTCGAACCCCGTCGAAGCCGTTCCTGCGTTCCGGCCCGCGCTGCCCGGCGATGACGTACCGGGACTGGCCGATGACGACGTCCGGGGGGCAGCGCCGGGGAGCTGCCCCGCCGAACAGGGCTTGCGGCAGCACGATCGGATCCGTCGGCGCGCTTCGGTCAGGCACCGTCCCGACCGCCGAGCGACCGAAGCCGGCCGCACGTGCCCCGGCCGGCTTCGGTCCCGCTGGTGGTCCCGCCTACGCGGTGTGCAGGCTCAGCCCGTAGACGCCGAGGATCTCGTTGATCGGCTGGAACCACGTGCGGCCACCGCTGGAGCAGTTGCCGTAGCCGCCGGAGGTGACACCCTGGGCCTGGTCACCGGTGATGAACGAGCCGCCGGAGTCGCCGCCCTCGGCGCAGACGCTCGTGCCCGCCATCTGGTGCACGTCGCCCTGCGCGTAGCGGATGGTCTCGTTGCGGCTCTGGATCACACCGCAGTGCCACCTGGTCGTCGAGCCGGAGCGGCAGACGGAGGTGCCGATCGGGGCTTCCCACGAGCCGCGCACGAGCACGTCGCTCACGGTGCCCCAGCCGAGCACGACGGGCACGGTCCACCAGCCGCCGCCGACGCGCACCCACGCGTAGTCGTTGCCGGGGAACGAGGAGCCGGCGAAGTTGCCCTGGAAGGAGCGGTCCCAGCCGTACACCGCCTGTCCGTTGCCGCCGCAGTGGCCCGCCGTGACGTAGCCGCCGTGGACGGAGAAGCCGATGGAGCACCGGACGTTGCCGGTGTAGTAGGGGTCGCCGCCGACCGTGCCCGCCGCGAACGGCTCGGGCTGCTGGACACCCGCCGTGTTGACGGTGATGGCGCCGAACTGGCGCGCCTTGTCCAGGAACGCCGCGACCTCGCCGGTCTGCTTGCCCGGCTCGACGTTCACGACGACGGTGCCGGACCGCGGGTCCGGGTGCCAGCTCGCCACGGCGGACGGCACCGCGCCGGCGGCGGACAGCGCGTCGAGGCGGTTCTTGTGCGCGGCCATCGATCCCGCCGAGCGGCCGACGACCTTCGAGACCGCGCCGGTGGCCTCGACGCGGCGCGCGGCCGCCTGGTCGGTCACGGCGACGACCAGCCGGTTCTGCGCCTGGTCGAACCAGCTCCCCGCGTACGCGGTGCCGGCCTCCGCCTCCGCCCGCGGCGCGATCACCGACGCGCGCTGCTCCTTCTCCAGGCGCAGTCTCGCCTGCTGCTCGGTCAGCCCGAACGCCGAGCTCATCGCCGGAAGCAGCCCGGGAGACATCTCCTTCGCCGACGCCGGCAACGGCGTGACGAGGGTGGTTCCGACCAGCGCGAGCGCCAGCGCCGGCACGATTCTGGGCAGGGTCAACCGCATGCTCTTCTCCTTGTCCGTGCAGGGATCGCCACCGGCCCCGTTGCCGGAGGCGACGAACATGAGAGCGCTCTCAAGGTGCAACAAACAGGCCGGAGCGGTCAACCCATGACACAACACCTGTCCGTTCGTGAACAGCGTCGTCCCGGTGCGCACCTGACAGGTGTGAGGCCTTCGTGTGAGGTGGACGGCGCTCGGCTCGTGCGGCGACGATCTCGTTCAGGATCAGCATTCTCGTTGTCCTGCAACAGGATCCGGGAGGGTGGTGTGGGATCAGGTGGTGTGGAACCGGCGCACCGGTGAAGCCGTGGCGCTCGGCGCCGTGGTTCGGGCGGCGGCTCCGCGTGGCCCGGTCCTCGGCAGCACTCGAGCCGAGGTGACCGTGCGGCGCGACCACATGGCGGCCAGCGCGCCGTACGGGTCACGAGCGCCTGGCCGCCACCGCGGGTCAGAGGTCTCCGCCCGGCCGGCGCCCGGCGGAGAGGGCCTCGACCTGCTCGGCGGTGAACGGCGGGCCGAGCAGGTCCTCGCGCAGGGCGTGGCAGCGGAACATGTCCGCGATGTAGTGCATCCGGTCGGGCAGGTCGGCCCAGTCCCGCGCGGCCGTGCCGGCCGGGCTGTCCGGGGTCGGGTCGACGGTCGCCAGCAGCGCCAGCAGCTCCGGGTCGGACAGCTCCGCGAGCAGCGGCGGGAACGTCGCCGGCAGGTCGTCGCTCAGGTCGAGCAGCTCACCGCCCGGCAGCGCGAGGGTCATCAGGTGCCGGGTCACCGCCCGGCGGACCACCGCGCGCGCCTGCTCGGCGAGCTGCTCCACGGCGAGGCGCACGGCGGTGCGCCTGCCGAGCACCGTCAGCAGCGCCAGGCGCAGCCACCTGACCACCCGGTTGCCCGGCAGGAGCAGCTCGAACAGGCGGCGTTCGAGCTCGCGGGGGTCGACCACCGGCGCCTGCATGGCCGCGGCGATCTCCGGCTGCAACCGCGTCTGCTCGTGCAGCCCCACCTCGACGTTGGCCAGCAACAACAACTCGGCGCGCTGCTTCTCCTCGCCGGTGGTCATCGCCCGGTGGTAGCGGGTGAAGGCCTGCCGGAGGTAGCGCTGCCCCTCCGGCGGCTCACCGGGGCGCAGAACTCCCGGATCCGCCGCTCGTCCGCACCGGACGCCGCACCGCCGGGGAACTCGGCCAGGAAGCGGGCGAACTCGCGCGCGACCTCCTCGAAGACCTTGAGGTTCCCCCGTGCCGCCGCGGCACTGACGTCGTCGAGCCGCGCGGTCGCCACCACCGCCTCGCGCACCACGCCGTGGGCGCGGTCCAGCACCTCCCGCGGAACACCCCGCCGCAGACCGCGCACCAGCAGGCCGATGCCCGCGGTCACCTCCGGCGAGGACTTCAGCAGGCGGGTCACCGTGCGCGCCAGGTCCTCCCGCCGGATCGTCTGCCCCACCTGCTTGGACGCCCACACCGCGAAGGTGCACCAGTTCGCCGCCCCGCCGGTGCGCGCCGCCAGCGCCTGTGACAGCAGGTGGTAGCAGTGGGTGATCCGGAGGTTGCGGACGACGGGATCGGTGTGCGCCGCGATCCGCTCGACCTCGCCGATCACCGGCGGGGTGCCCTCGCCGAGCTCGTGCACGTCCGCACCGGTCCGAGTCATGGAAACGACCTTCCTCTCCGTGGCCACACCCCGTAGGTCGTCCGCTGAGCGGCGAACGTGACGCCGGAACCGGCCACGACTTCTCACCGGTGCCCGGCGGAACCGCTGACACGGCCGGGTTTCATCGCGTCGAGCACACCCGGCGGGTGGACGGACGAGGTCCCGTTCGGCATGCCGGCCGCGGGCCTCGCGACCCGGTGAGCACCGGCACCGGACGGGCCCGGTGGGCCGTGGGCGAGAATCGCGGTGTGCCCACTGCGAACGACGCCGGCCACGCCCGGCTGCTGCTGTCCGGGAGCGCCGGGAGCGCGGTCACCGAACTGGTGGTTCCGGCGCTGTTGCTGCGCGCACCCGCCCGGAGGTGGTCGCAGCTCGTCCACGTCTACGTGCCGCACGGTCCGACGGTCGCCTTCAGCGCACGGGACCTCCGCTCCCCCGGCATCGCCGCGGCCACCGAGCTCGCCCGCTCGGCGGGATTCGAGGCGGTGGTCCGGTCGCCGGGCGGGCGGATGGTCGCCTACGACGACGGCGCCGTCGTGATCGACCACCTCGACAGCGCCTCTGACCTCCGCCGGGCGGGCCGCTCGACCTTCGCCGGCAACGCCCGCGAGCACGCGCGGGTGCTGCGCTCGCTCGGTGACGTCGACGCCAGGGTCGGCGAGGTGGCGGGCGAGTACTGCCCCGGCGAGTTCAGCATCAACGTCGGAGGTGTCACGAAGGTCGTGGGCTCGGCGCAACGCGTCACCGCCACCGGTTCCCTGTTCAGCACGGTCGTGCAGGTGGTCGTCTCGGAACGGGTGCGCGCCGTGCTGACCGGCGTGTCGGACGCGCTCGGCTACGACCTGCGGCAGAGTTCCATCGGAGGCCTGGCCGACCACGTTCCCGCGCTGACCGCCGAGGACGTGGCCACGGCGTTCGCGGCGGACTACCGCGACCGGCTGGGGCTGACCGACGGACAGGTGCCGGCCGGAGTGCTCGCCCACGCGTCCACCGCCACGCCGGGCGTGCACGGAGGCTCGCCCTTCCACGTCGACGACTGGACTCGGGCGAACCCCGCGCCGATCACCTGAAGGTGGCCGCGGGGCGGCCGCACCCCACCGGAGGACCTCGGGCACACTGCGACGGCAGGCGCGAGACCCCGCCCGGACGGGCGCGGCTCGGCCTTCCGCTGTTCTCCCCCACCACGGAGCTGACGCATGAGCGCACGTTTCCAGGAACTCGACTGGCGCCGGACCCCGTTGGGCGAGCTCACCCTGCGCCGGCGGCTCGACCCCGGCAGCGGCGAGGAGATCCACGAGATCAAGCTCAACGACGAGTTCCTGATGTCCAGCCTGTTCACCGTCGCCGAGGTCGAGCTGGCCCGGCTCGCGCTCGCCGAACTGCCGCGGGACGACCTCCAGGTCGTCGTGGGTGGCCTCGGGCTCGGCTACACGGCGCGAACGGTGCTGGAAGACCCGCGCGTGGGTGCGCTGGTCGTCGTCGACGCCCTCGGCGAGGTGATCGACTGGCACCGGCAGGGGCTCATCCCGGCCGGGAAGGCGCTGGCGGGCGACCCGCGCTGCCGGCTGGTCCACGGCGACTTCTTCGCCATGCTGCGCTCGGGCGAGGGCTTCGACCCGGCGGCGGCCGGCAGGCGGTTCGACGCGATCGTCGTCGACATCGACCACTCGCCGCGGCACCTGCTGCACCCCGGCAACGCCGACTTCTACGAGCCGGAGGGCCTGCGGCGCCTCGCCGGCCTGCTCCGTCCCGGCGGGGTGTTCGCGCTGTGGTCCAACGAGCCGCCCGAGGCGGAGTTCACCGCCACGCTCGCCGCGATCTTCACCGGCGTCCGGGCCGAGGTCGTCAGCTTCCGCAACCCCTTGCAGGACCGGAACTCCACGAACACCGTCTACCTCGCGAAGCGCGCGGACGACGTGCGCGACTAGTGGCTGCTGTGCTCGCGGGCGGGTTCGCCGCGCTCCTCGCGGACGCCTCCGCCGAGCACGTCGTGCGTGCTGAGCGTGGCCCGGTAACCGAAGAGCAGCAGGGCGTGCAGCAGGAACAGCCACAGCCCGAGCGCGGCCACCCCGCCCGGAACGGCCAGGCCGCCGTAGGGAATGGCCCAGTCCACGGGGATCGCGAGGAACAGCACGAACCCGTGCAGGAAGCCGGTGAGCACCGCGCCGACGGCGACCGCGGCCACGAGGACCGTCCTCATCGGCAGCTCGACCGGTCCCACGAAGGCGAACACCAGGCCGACGGTCGCGCAGACCCCCACCAGGTCCAGGTGGAACGACAGCACGACCCCCAGCGCGGTGGACCAGCCCCCTGCCGCGTACAGCGGGGCGACCACCGGCGTGAACGCCAGGGGCAGCGCGACCAGCAGGGGCGCCAGCACGAGCACCGGCAGGAACGCGATCCGGCCGGCCCAGCCGGTCCACCTGGTCACCCGTTCCCCGGCCGCCTGCCCCAGGCCCCGGCGCAGTCCCTCGCCGTAGAGCGTCGCGGGCAGCAGCGCCGCGGCGAGCAGCGGCCAGGACGCGGTCGTCGCCGCCTCGGCCAGGCTCACCAGCGCGGCGGTGGGGTCGTGGGCCCGCGGCAGTGACCCGCCGAGCGCCCGCGCACCGTCGGTCACGAGTGCCGGGCCGAACAACAGCGCCACTCCGCGCAGGGCGAGCAACAACATCGGCACCAGGCCGAGTCCCGCGAAGAACGTCAGGCCCGCGGCCCACAGCAGGAGGTCCCGGCCGCGCAGCGCGCTTCCCGTGGCCGCCGCCACGGCGCGGAGTACGTGCATGATCGGGACTACCCGAACCTGCGCGATGTCACCCATCGGCCTACCGTGGTGGCGTGACCGGTGACGAGGTGAACCCAGTTGCCGGCTGGTCCCGGCTGCACGGTGAGGACGTGTCCGCCAGCAGGCTCGTCGTCGGCTGGCTGCGGCTCGTGCACGCGCTGGCCCGGCCCCTGGACCGCGTTCACCCCGACCTGGTGTCGGCGGCCGGCGTTCTCGTCGCGGGCGGCGCGGTCGCCGCCGCCGGCGGGGGCGGCCGGTGGCCTCTGCTGGCGCTGCTGCTGGTCGTGTCGGCCGGGGTGCTCGACGGGCTGGACGGCGCGGTCGCCCTGCGCACGGGCCGGGTGCGGCCGCTGGGCGCCGTGGTGGACGCCGTCGCCGACCGGCTGTCGGACCTCTCCCTGGTGCTGGTCCTGCTCGTCCTCGGCGCCGAGGTGTGGTGGTGCGCCGCGATCGGTGCGGCGGTGCTGTTGCACGAGTACGCGCGGGCGAAGGCCCAGGGCGTCGGGATGACGTCGGCGGGTGCGATCACCGCGGCGGAGCGCCCGACCAGGGTGATCGTGGTCGCGGTCGCGTGTGCCGGCGCGGGTCTCGCTCCGGGTGGCACGCCCGGCACCGGGTGGAGCTGGGCGGCCGTGTCGGCCCTGGTGTGGGCCGGGTGCGCCGCGGTCGGGTTCGGCCAGCTCGCGGCCGGCATCCGGCGCGAGCTCACGGGCCGGCCGTGGGCGGACCCGGTGGCGTCAGGCCGGTCCCACCAGGCGGGCGACGATCTGCGCTGACATCGCCACGAGCGGCAGTCCGCCGCCGGGGTGGGCCGAGCCGCCGACGAGGAAGAGGCCGGGCACCGGGGCGCGGTTGGCCGGCCGCAGCAGGGCCGTGCGCGGCCCGTTGGACGACGAGCCGTAGATCGACCCGCCCACCGCTCCCGTGTCGCGCGCCCAGTCTGCGGGCGTGCGGACCTCGCGCCAGCGCATCCGGTGCCGGACGTCCAGCCCGCGGTCGGCCATCACCCGCAGGACCCGGTCGGCGTAGGAGTCGGCGAGACCGGGCGCCGTCCAGTCGACGTCTCCCTGCCGTGGCGCGTTGACCAGCACGAACCACGCCTCGTCGCCTTCCGGGGCGACGGCGGGGTCGTCCGGCGCGCACACGTACACGGTGGGGTCCGGCACCGGTCGCGGCCGGCGGCCGAAGATGGCGTCGAACTCGGCGTCGTAGTCGGCGGGGAACAGCACGCGGTGGTGCGCCGGACCAGGCGTCCTCCCGCGCAGCGCGAGGAGCAGGACGAAGCCGGACAGCGACGGCTGCGCCTTCCGCAGCATCCGGCGCGGACGGCGCGAGCGCCGGTCGGCGAGCAGCTCGCCGTACAGGTGCTCGGCGTCCACATCGGACACCACCACGTCGGCGCGCTGGAGCTCGCCGTCGGCCAGCCGCACCCCGGTCACCCCGCCGGCGCCGGTCTCCACCGCGGTGACCGTCGTGCCGAAGCGGAACCGCACGCCGAGGTCGGCGCAGCGGCCGAACAGGGCGTCACCGAGCCGGCGCAGCCCGCCGCGGACGTACCAACCGCCGAACCGCTGCTCGATGAACGGGACCACCGTCATCAACGCGGGCGTGCGGCGGGGGTCGGAGCCGCTGTAGGTGGCGTAGCGGTCGAGGAGCATGCGCAGCCGCGGATCCGTCAGCCGGCGCTCCCCCACCGTGCGCAATGTGCGCCACGGCGCGATGGCCATCAGGTCGCGGACGCTCGCCGACCGCCGCACCAGGTCGCGCACCCCGCCCAGCGGGTTCTGCAGCACCGGTTCGCCGACGAGGTCCCACAGCCGCTCCGCGCCGGTGAGGACCGCACGCCACTGCCGGGCGGCCTCGGGCCCGAACGCGCGGGTGAGCGCGGCCTCCACCTGCTCCTCGGCGTGGGGCATGTCGAGCTCGGAGCCGTCGGGGAAGCGGTAGCGGCACGTCGGCTCCACCGGCACGATCTCGACGAGGTCGTCGAGCGGTGCGCCGGTGGCCGCGAAGAGGTCGCGGTAGACGTGCGGGAGCGTCAGCAGCGACGGCCCGGTGTCGAAGGTGAACCCGTCGCGCCGCAGGGTGCCGAGCTTGCCGCCGTGGCCGGCCGCCTGCTCGCACACGGTGACGTCGTGCCCGGAGCGCGCGAGCCGCGCGGCCGCGGCGAGACCGCCCATGCCGGCGCCGATCACGGTCACTCGTGCCATGTCAGCTGCTCCCCCGCAGTGATCGGCCCTTCCACCGCAGGCGCCCCGCCCGCCGCGCGCGCCACGACCGCGCGACGAGCGTCAGCAGCACTCCCACCGACACGGGGTGGGCGAGGGCGTCGGGCCACACCCGTCCGCCGGTGTGCCACGCGGTCACGACCCGGCCGAGCACACCGGCCGCGTAGCCGACGGCACCGGCGCGCGACCCCGCGAGCGCGGCCACCGGCGGCAGGACGTACAGCCAGGCGAGCACGACCGACAGCGCCGCCGCGGCGGCCGGGGTGCCGGTGGCCGACCACAGCGACTTCTCGTAGCCGTCCCGCACCTGCGCCCAGTCCTCGTACATCCGGCAGGCCGCCACCGTGCTGCCGTCGACGACCGCGCCGCGGCCGCCGCTGCGCTTGATCTGCCGCATCAGCGCCAGGTCGTCGAGCACGGCGCTGGTGATGGTCGCGAAACCACCGCTGCGGCGGTAGGCGGCGGAGTCCACCACCAGGAACTGCCCGTTCGCCGCGGACAACGAGGGCCGGGGCGAGCGCTCGGCCAGCCGCAGCGGCAGGAACACGAGCCACGACCACTGCAGCAGCGGCTGGACGAGGCGCGTCCCCGCGCCGTCGGCGAGCTGTCGCGGGAACGGCGAGACCACGTCGAGGGAGTGCTCGCGCAGCATGGCGACCGCCGCGGCGACCGCGTGCGGCGCGAGCACGACGTCCGCGTCGACGAACACCAGCACGCGTCCACGCGCCGCGTCGGCGAGCTGCGCGCAAGCGTGCGGTTTGCCGGGCAACCCGGCAGGTGGCGCGCTGCCGGTGATGACGCGGACCCGCTCGTCGCCGCCCGCGACCCGGCGCACCTCGTCGGCGGTGCCGTCGGTCGACCCGTCGTCGAGCACGACGACCTCCAGCTCCGGCACGCCCCGCTGCGCCAGCAGCGACCTGATGGTCGGCGCGATCCGGTGCGCCTCGTCCCGTGCGGGCACCAGCACCGACACCCCCTCCTGGCACTGCGGGGGGTCGGCCGGTGGCACCCGCATCAGCCGGGCGTTCACCAGCGCGTGCGCCGTGGCGGCGAGGGAACCGAGGGCGGCGCCGCGCACCGCCGCGGTGAGCAGACGCCTCATCGGTGTGCCCGCCACAGCGCCAGCGCGAACGGCACCGCCACCACTCCCATGAGCAGACCTCCGGCCAGCGCCACCGAAGGGCGGCCGAAGAACGCCGCGTGCGCCCACACCGAGGAGCCGTAGGTCCACAGGTACAGCACCGGGGCCGGTCCCGCCCGCAGGTCCAGCTCCCGGCGAGCGCGTGGGCGGCCGACGCCGCGGTGCAGCGCCGCGATCATCAGCAAGGCGGTCAGCAGCCAGCCGCCGTAGTTGGTCAGGGGGACACCGGTCACGCCGGGCAGCGCCGGGCTGGGATCGGCCCACACCCAGTGGCCGGCGTCGACCATCTGCGGGTCGAGGAACACGTCCCACGCCGCCAAGGCCCACGCACCGGCCACGACGACCAGCCACGCCGGGCGGGCCCCGCCTGCCGCCCGCACGAGGGCCCTGCCGACGAGCAACGCGGGCCAGCACATCATCACCCAGGCCAGGGCCACGACCACCGGCACTCCCGCGACGTCGACGCCGAGCGTGCCCGTGTAGCGGTACTCGCCGAACGGGAAACCCGTGTGCACACCGAGGGTTTCCGCCACCAGGCCACCGCCGCCGGCGACGGTCACCAGCAGGGCCGCCGCGCGCGGTCCGAAGCGGGCGAAGGCGTCGCACACCGAGGCCACCGCGAACGCGGTCACCGACCCCACCGTGGTGAACAGCCGCTCCCCCGGCTCGGTCATGGAGTAGACGATCTGCGCCACCACGACGAGCGCGCCGCAGACCCACGCCAGCGATGCCACGACGCGCACACGGTTGACCGGTCCGCGTTCTCCGGTGAGCCGCGTCCGCCGCACTCCGGCGCCCTGGTTCACGCCGGCCTCCGGCGGCGGGCGGCCGCGCGCAGGAACGGCACGCGCCCCTGCCGGGGCACCGTCCAGAGCTCCGTTCCCGCCACGCCCCACCGGCTGAGCAGGTGGTTGGCGGCGGCGAACCCGGTCGTGGCCGCGCGCTCCATCAGCGCCACCGGCAGGTCGATCCGCACCAGGTCCCCGGCCATCACCAGGAAGTCGTCCGGCGTGGTCACCGCCGGCCTGGCCCGGTAACCGCCGGCGGGGAACAACGGGCAGTCCGCCCGCCACTCGTGCCGCTCGTCGACCACGGTGGCACCCTTGGTCTCGGGGTAGACCTCGGTGAGCTGCTCCCACAACCGCAGCCTGGCCTCGGCCTCGTCCACATCGGACGGTATGGCGTAGCCGTGCAGCTCGACCACCGAACCGCCGGTGCGCGCCGCCCAGGCCCTCGCCTCGTGCTCGTAGGCGTCGAGCACGCTCACGTTGTCCAGCAGGCCGTACCCGCTGGTGCCGATGAAACCGGGCCGGTCCACCGGCCGGTCGAGCCAGTACCGCGAGACCAGGAACGGCGGCGCGGTCCGCAGTCCCGCCACCTGTGCCCGCCAGCGGTCGTCCCCCAGTGCCGGCGAGGACTCCACGAGGCGGCGCAGTCCCGGCACGTCCGCGGCGAGCACCACCGCGTCGGCCTCGACCACACCGCTCCCGGTGACGACGGTGAACCGCCTCGCCCCGCCCCGTTCCACCGCCCGCACCTCCGCGCCGGTGCGCACCTCGGCGCCCAGGTCGGCGAGGCGGCGGCCGAGCGGGTCCCACAGGCCGTGCGGGAACGGGTCCGCCGCGACGTCGAAGAGCAGTCCCTCGTTCGAGCCGAGGAAGTAGATGTGGAACATCACCGCGAGCTCGGCGGCCGACATGTCCCGGGGATGTGCGAAGAAGCTGCGGGAGAACACCTCGAACGCGAGTGCGTGCGCGGCCTCGGGGAACCGGACGCGGTCCAGGAAGTCGGCCGCGTTGACGCCGTCGAGCTCGTCGTAGATCGCCGGAACGGCGACGTCCAGCAGTTTCAGGGCCGCCTCGGGGTTCATGTCCGGCAGGTCGCGCCAGCGGAACGTCGGGCTGCGCCGCAGGAACGCCAGGACGTTCCACGGTGCGGTCGTCGGCAGCCCGGCGAAGGAGTCGCGGTCACCGCCGGCGTGCCAGAGCGGGTAGTCGGCCATCGGCGTCAGCGCACGGTCGTCCTGGTCGACCCTCCTCAGCAAGGCTCGCAGGTTGTAGTACTGCCGGAAGAACGCGTGGAACCCGCGGGTCATCGTGACGTCGCTGCCGTCAGCCAGCCGCGTGCGCCATCCACCGGCCCGGCCGCCGAGGTAGTCCTCGCGTTCGCACAGCACTACCCGCGCACCGCGTTCCGCGAGCAGCGTGGCCGCCGAAAGACCCGCGATACCACCACCTATGACCGCGGTCACCGGCACGTCGTCGACGAACTGAGAACGTCCCGCGGGCGCGGGAATCCGCACCGCTTTGCGATCCTTCACCGCTGCTCCCTCTCCGACCCGCGGTCGTCGAACGTGTGGATGCGCCCGGACACGGTCCTGCCGTGCGTTGACCACGGGGTCCGCGCAGGAGTTGCGTCACGGGCGTTCAGGCGAGTTGGTCGACACGGTCACAATCGCGAGCGCCGCGCCGGGTTCCGGCGTCGGGGGCACGCGGAGCCGAGGCCGGGCATTCCGGCGGTACCAATGGCGGTACGCGCACCGTTCCCTCCTCATCCGCTCCATGTCTGCCTCGACCGTATGGGCAGTCCGGTCGCCGTGCACAACGAGAGCACGGCAGCGGCGGAAGCAGGAGGCGTCGGCCGTGCCGCAGACCCGCGCCGGGCGGCTGGGGCTGGAGACCAACCGTCACGGAAATCGCGCTTCGCCGCACACGACGAAATCAGTCGAATCACGCTCCACTTCTGGCATATATCGGTTGCGACAAGATCAGCGGATCCCCACACTGAGCCGCCGACGCGGCCGGTGGTCGCCTTCGTGGCCGGGAATTGGCCGAATGGGTGGTAGATGTTCGACGTGATCATTGCCGGGTGCGGGCCGACCGGCGCGATGCTGGCCGCCGAACTGCGGCTGCACGACGTCCGGGTGCTCGTGCTGGAGAAGGAGCCCGAGCCCGCGTCGTCGTTCGTCCGAATAGTCAGCCTGCACTCCCGCAGCATCGAGATCATGGCGATGCGCGGCCTGCTGGACCGGTTCCTCGAACGCGGGAGACAGCGTCCGCTCGGCGGTGTCTTCGCCGGCATCCCCGTCCCCGCACCCGAGGGCTTGGACACCGACCACCCCTATTTGCTGGGAGTCCCCCAGCCGGTCGTCGAGCACCTGCTCGAGGACCACGCCGTCGCGCTGGGGGCGCAGGTCCGGCGCGGGTGCGCGGTGGCCGGCGTCGAGCAGGACGACGAGGGCGTGACCGTCGAACTGGCGGACGGGCAACGGCTGCGGACGCGGTACCTGGTCGGCTGCGACGGCGCGCGCAGCACCGTGCGCAAGCTGCTCGGCGTCGGTTTTCCCGGCGAGCCCTCCCGGACCGACACGCTGATGGGCGAGATGGCGGCGGCCGCCCCGCAGGAGGAGATCGCCGCCAGGGTGGCCGAGACCCGCGAGACCACCCCGGTCTTCACCTTCGCCCCCTTCGGCGAGGGCGTCCACCGGGTGGTGCTCCCCGCCGCGTCGGTCAGCGAGGACCGCGCGGAACCACCCACCTCGACGACTTCAAGGAACGGTTGCGCGCCCTCGCCGGAACAGATTTCGGCGTGCACTCCCCGCGCTGGCTGTCCCGCTTCGGCGACGCCACCAGGCTGGCCGAGCGCTACCGGACCGGGCGGGTGCTGCTGGCGGGCGACGCGGCGCACATCCACCCGCCCGCCGGCGGCCAGGGCCTGAACCTCGGCCTGCAGGACGCGGTCAACCTCGGCTGGAAGCTGGCGGCGCGGGTTCGCGGCTGGGCGCCGGAGACGTTGCTGGACACCTACGAGACCGAGCGCCGGCCGGTCGCCGCGGACGTGCTGCAGAACACCCGCGCGCAGGTGGCACTGGCGTCCGCCGACCCCGGCGCGCGGGCCGTGCGGGGGCTGCTGACCGAACTGATGGGCTTCGACGAGGTGAACCGGCGCCTGATCGAGAAGATCACCGCGACCGCCATCCGCTACGACTTCGGCCATGGTCCCGACCTGCTCGGCCGCCGCCTCCGCGACGTCGGCCTGGCGCAGGGCCGCCTCTACGACCGGCTGCGCCGCGGCCGCGGCCTGGTGCTCGACCGCACCGGGCGGCTGACCCCGGGAGGGTGGTCGGACCGCGTCGGCCTCGTCACCGATCCCGGTGCGGCGCTGGACGCTCCCGCCGTGCTGCTGCGGCCCGACGGGCACGTCGCCTGGGCCGGCGAGCACCAGCGGGACCTCGACGGCCACCTCGCCCGCTGGTTCGGCGAGCCGCACCGGACCTGACGGGATCGGCGTCGATCGCCGCACGCGCATTTCGACCGCACGAGTCGAATTGTCGAATGATTCGACGGACCGGCCGCCACCGATGGCGTAGTGAACGGGCTGAACTTTTCGAAACTTGTTTCGAAAAGTCCGGTCAGCAACTCCCTGCGCCCCCTTTCCTGCCCGGCACACCGCGGCGGAACCGGCTCGGCCGAACAACCGTTCCACCTGCGCCTTCGACAAAAGTCCGAGATCGACTTCGCGGCCCGCAGCAGACCGCCGATCCGGACAACGGCGCGGGAAGTGGGCGGAAGCGGGCCCTTGATCGGCCGAACTGTTCCGGTCAATACTGCTGAACGTCTCGAGTCGAGCGGTATCCGGTTTATGGCGCGAGCCGGATCGCTCGCATCGAGCGCGTATTCCCCAGCTCCACCCGAAACCCGTTCCACCCGCGACAGCAGCGGGTGCTCCTCAGAAAGCGCCGAACATGACGCTGACAGCGAAGTCAGTCGCACGAGCCGCGCTCGTGTCAACCCTGGTCGCCGCCGCAGCGGGCGCCGCCGTCCTCGCGGCCTCGCCCGCGAGCGGCGCCGCCTCCACGCTCGCCGCGGCGGCCCAGCAGAGTGGTCGTTACTTCGGCACCGCGGTGGCCGCGAACAAGCTCGGTGACTCGACCTACGTCGGGATCCTCAACCGCGAGTTCGACATGGTCACGGCCGAGAACGAGATGAAGATGGACGCGACCGAGCCGAACCAGGGCCAGTTCAGCTACGGAAACGCCGACCGGATCGTGAACCACGCGCGCAACCAGGGCAAGCGGGTGCGCGGGCACGCCTTGGCGTGGCACTCGCAGCAGCCCGGCTGGATGCAGAACATGTCCGGCACCGCGCTGCGCAACGCGATGCTGAACCACGTCACCCAGGTCGCGAGCTACTACCGCGGCAAGATCTACGCCTGGGACGTGGTGAACGAGGCGTTCGCCGACGGCAGCAGCGGCGGCCGGCGTGACTCCAACCTCCAGCGCACCGGCAACGACTGGATCGAGGCCGCGTTCCGCGCGGCCCGTGCGGCCGACCCCGGCGCGAAGCTCTGCTACAACGACTACAACACCGACAACTGGTCGCACGCCAAGACCCAGGGCGTCTACCGGATGGTGCAGGACTTCAAGTCCCGCGGCGTCCCGATCGACTGCGTCGGCTTCCAGGCCCACTTCAACAGCGGCAACCCGGTGCCGTCCAACTACCACACGACCCTGCAGAACTTCGCCGCCCTCGGCGTGGACGTCCAGATCACCGAGCTGGACATCGAGGGCTCCGGCAGCACGCAGGCCCAGCAGTACCAGGGCGTCACCCAGGCCTGCCTCGCCGTGGCGCGGTGCACCGGCATCACCGTGTGGGGCATCCGCGACAGCGACTCCTGGCGCGCCTCCGGCACCCCGCTGCTGTTCGACAACAACGGCAACAAGAAGGCCGCCTACACCTCGGTGCTCAACGCCCTGAACGGCGCCACGGGCACCACCACGCCGACCACCACCACTACCACGAGCTCCAGCACGCCCAACCCCGGTGGTTGCACCGCGACGTACTCCGAGGGCGAGAAGTGGAACGACCGCTTCAACGGCCAGGTGACCGTCTCGGGCACGGACAACTGGATCGTCACGGTGACCGTCAGCTCGCCCCAGCGGATCATCGCCACCTGGAACACCAGTGCGACGTGGGAAACGGCCAACGTGATGACCGCACGCCCCAACGGCAGCGGCAACACCTTCGGCTTCACCATCTCGCACGGCGGCAACTGGAACTGGCCCGCCATCTCCTGCCGAGTCGCCTGATCCCCGTGTGAGGATCCCGGCCGTCCACCGGGGTTCTCGCGCGGCACCGGCCCGGCAGCGGCTCATCGGCCGCTGCCGGGCCGTTCAGCGTTCGCGGTAGAGCACGAGGTGTTCGTGGTAGAGGATGCCGTCGCGGACGTCACCGGTGGCGGTGAAGCCGAGGTCGTCGAAGTAGTCGATGTGGTCACCGCTCACGGTGTACCGGCCGGTGTAGGCGCGTTTGCGGCCGTCCCGTTCTTCTTCGTAGCGCCCGTTGGGCAGGAGCTCCTGGCGGATGCGACCGTCTGCCGTGACCCACATGCCGACGTGGGGGTGCGGGGCGGCAGCCGGTCGCTTGCCGGTGCCGGGCGCGTGGCCAGCCTTGACCACCAGCGTGGACGCCATCGCGAGCAAGAAGAGCAAGGTCCTGAACACGATCTGTTCCTTTCGTTGTGGCGCATTGGGTTCAGGCCGGCTGCACGGCCTTCATGATCCGGTCGCGGGACGCCCGGACGTCCTGTCGCAGCGCGGACAGGTCGACGTCGAGGACGGTTCCCGCCCACTTGCGGACGCGGCCCGCGATGAACACCGCGTGGATGTTGCGGGGGTCCGAGCCGAGGACGAGGGTGCCGATCGGGTCGTTGAGGGGCATGTTGTTGAGGTCCTCCGCGTGCACGAGCAGGATGTCCGCCTGCTTGCCCGGCGTGATCGAGCCGGTGACGTCACCGAAGCCGATGCTCTCCGCGCCGTGCAGGGTGGCGAAGCCGAGCACGTCGTGAACGCCGATCCGCGTCGGCGTGGCCGTCGTGCCGTACACGGCGTTGACGGCCCGCATGCGCTGGATGGCGTGCAGGGCACGCATCTGCGTGAACATGTCGCTGGCCAATGCGACCTCGACGTCGATGCTGAGGCCGGGACGGATGCCGACGGCCAGTGCCTCGTCGATGGCCGGGACGGCGGTCTCGAGCCCGATCTGCGCCTCGGAGGTCGGCGCGAGGGACACCGCTGCGCCGGTGTCGGCCATCGCCCGCCAGGCCTCTCCCGTGAGGCCGGTGCAGTGGATCAGTGAGACCTCCGGCCCCAGCACCCCCTCCGCGGCCCACCGCAGGACCGCCTCGGACGAGGGCACCCCGAAGACGGCGTCGACGCTGACGCCGATGTCCAGGTCCCGCGCGATGTCCGCGAGACGCGGGCCGTAGGCGATGCCGGGTCCGGCGATCTCGTCGGTGGCCAGCGCGGCCAGGCGCAGGGTGACGAGGCCGCCGCCCGTGGAGGAGCAGAGGTCCCTCAACCGGCCGAGATCGGCAGGCCACTGGCCGTCCCAGTCGCCGAAGTGCGGCCGCATCGAGGCGTGCACGCCGCGGATGCCGGTGTCGGCGAGAGCTTGGACCGCGGCGTCGGAGTGGCCGGCCGTGCGGGAGTTGTGGGAGAAGTCGAGCATCGTCGTGATGCCGCTGTCGATGGCCGTCAGCGCGGCCAGCTTCGTCCCGACGTACATGTCCTCCGGCCGGTAGGCGGGGGCGATGCCCACCAGGGTGGACGTCACGTACTCGCCGAGGTCGTTGACGTCGGGCATGACCCGGCGAAGCTGCGCCTCCCAGGCGTGCCGGTGCGTGTCGACGAAACCGGGCGCGACGATCGAGCCGGTGGCGTCGACGACAACGGCGTCACCGACCGGCAGCTCGGGAGCGACGGCGGCGATCCGGTCTCCCTCGATCAGCACGTCACCCCTGGGCAGGATCCCGAGGCCGGGGTCCATGGTGACGACCGTGGCGCCGGTCAGCAGTACGCGGCGGCGAGGGTCGGAGGTGTGGCTGCGCAGCAGTTCGAGCGTGGTGGACGTGGTCATCACTGCTTCCTCGTGGTTCATCGGGTCAGGTGGGGCCATTTGGTCATGCGGTCGCGGAGGTCCACTGTGGACGCGTTGGCGGAGAACGTCCCGTCACCGCGGTGGTGGAACTCGCCCGCGCCGCGCTTGGTGGCGTCGAACCAGGCGCGCTCGCCGCGCAGGATCCACAGGTTGTAGTCACCGACGAGCCGGTCGTCGGCGACCGTGCACTCGACGTTGGCGAAGCACTCCGCCACCAGAGGCGCCCGCACCACCGCGGCGGGGGCCGGCGTGAGTCCGAAGCGCTGCCACTTGTCGACCTCGCGGCCGGAGGTGTTGCCGACATCGACCACCCGTTCGGCGAGGTCGATGGACGGGATGGCGATGACGCACTCGCCGGTGTCGCGCAAGGCGTCGTAGCTGTGGTCCCACGGGCCGAGGACGAGGCCGATGAGCGCGCCGTGGGCGATCGGCATGTTGAACCCGTTGGTCATCAGGTTGGCGCGGTGTCCGTCCGAAGTGGACACCAGGACGACGGGTCCCGGCTCGATCAGCCGGTGCACGTCGCGCATCGGGTACTCGGTGAAGCCCTGGTGGTCGAGGGCGGCCGTGGTCATCACGCTGCCTTTCGCGCTTCGGCAGCCCGTGCTGCCGGGGGGAACTCCGGGTTCGGTGAGGTCGTGCGACGGGCTCGCTCGCCGCGGTGTCGATCCGGCGGCGGCGCCGATCAGGCGGGAACGTCCTCGTGAGCGGTGGCGGCGGACTTGTCCCGCCACGGCGCCAGGTCCCGCTCGACCCGCTCCAGCACGACCCGCAGCCGGTCGAGGGTGTCCGGGCCCAGGTAGAGGTGAGCGGGCAGGGTGTCGCCGCTGGTGACCTCGTGGATCAGGGCGGCACCCTTGACCGGGTCGCCGAGCTGGGTGTGGTTGGCCGTGCCGGCCCAGTCGAGGGTCACGTGCGCCGGGGTCCCGTCGTAGTCGGCGATCCGCCGCGCGGCGAGGGACAGCGAGCTGCTGTCGAGGAAGTCGGTGCGCAGCACGCCCGGCTCGACCACCATGGACTGGATGCCGAACGGCGCCAGCTCCGCCGCCAGGGCCTCGCTGATGCCGGCGACGGCGAACTTCGACGCGCTGTACAGGCTCACCCCCGGCTCGCCCTCGAAGCCCGAACGCGACCCGATGTGGACGAGCTTGCCCGCTCCCTGGCGGCGCATGACGGGCAGCACCGCGCGGGTCATGTCGATCAGGCCGAAGACGTTCAGGTCGAACAGGGACCGCGCCTCGGCGTCGGAGATCTCCTCCAGCGCGCCGAGCAGGCCGCGACCCGCGTTGTTGACCAGCACGTCGATGCGGCCGAAGCGGTCGGTGGCTGCCCGCACGGCTGCGGGAATGGCCTGCACGTCGGTGACGTCCAGCGCGACCACCAACGCGTTCTCCGCCGTCTTCAGGTCCTCCGGCACGCGGTCCGGATTGCGCACGGCGACGACGACCTCGTCGCCGGCGCGGAGGGCGGCGCGGGCGATCTCCGCTCCCAGGCCGCGGGACGCTCCGGTGATGAACCAGGTGGACATGGGGATCTCGTTCCTTCCGGCTGTCTGCCCGTGCGGGGCGTCTCCCCGCTGACAGGTTCGAGTTTGTCCACGGAGGACAGCCGGAAGAAGGTCGCGGGTTTCCTGGGAGGAACGCACCCACCCAAGGGCGCCGCGACAGGCCCTGGGTGTTCACCCGCATCAACAACCGTGCGGCTTAGTGCACCTCAGCGTGCGCCGCGTCGGCGTGGGCGCGCAGCAGCTCGAACGCCCGCGCCGTCGGGGAAGCGGGCTCCGCCTGGTAGACGACGAGCTGCTGGTGCGCGGCACCGCTGACGGTGAACGTGGAGAACTGGATGTCCAGGTCCCCGACCCGCGGGTGGCGCAAGTGCTTGGTCTCCTGCGTCTTGGGCTTCACGTCGTGACGTGCCCACAGCGTCGCGAACTCCGGGCTGCGGCCGGACAGCTCGGCCACGACCTCGGCGATGCGCGCGTTGTCGGGGTCGTGCCCGTACGCGGCCCTGATCTCGGCCGCGCAGGAGTGCGCCGCGCGCTCCCACTCCTGGTAGAACTCGCGTCCGGCGGGATCCAGGAACACCATGCGGGCGAGGTTGTCCGCGGGCGTGAAACCCTCGTGCAGCGCGGTGGCCATGCTGTTGCACGCCAGGATGTCCAGGGCGGGTCCGAGGACGAACGCGGGCGAGCCGGACCAGCCGTCCACGAGCTGCCGGAGCTGGGCGCTCACCGGCAGGTCGCCGGTGCGGCGCCACGGCCTCGCCTCCGGTGGCTGGACCAGCAGCCACAGGTACTCGGTGGCCGCGGCGTCGAGCCTCAGCGCCCGCGCCACCGCGTCCACCACCTGCGCCGACGGGCTGGACTCGCGGCCCTGCTCCAGGCGCATGTAGTAGTCGCTGCTCATCCCGGCGAGGATCGCGACCTCCTCGCGGCGCAAGCCCTTCACGCGGCGGCGGCCGTGCTCGGGCAGCCCGACGTCCTGCGGCGTGAGCGCCTCGCGCCGGGCCCGGAGGAAGTCGCCGAGAGGTGTGCCGGTCATGACGTCAACTCAACCTGCGCGGCGGCCCGCCGTCAACCTGGGTGGGACGCACCCAGGCTCGGACCCCGTCGCCTCGCCTAGCCTCGATCGCATGAACGGGGAGCGGAACACAGCGCTGGGCGCGTTCCTGCGCACGCGCCGTGCGCTCGTCCGGCCGGAACAGGCCGGGCTGAGCGCCGCGGGCCGCCGTCGGGTCCCCGGCCTGCGCCGGGACGAGGTCGCGCAGCTCGCCGGGCTGAGCGCGGGCTACTACGCCCGGCTGGAGCAGGGACACGAACGTCCCACCCACCAGACCGTGGAGGGCCTGAAACGCGCACTGCGCCTGGACGAGCAGGCGACCGTCGAACTGCACCGGCTGGCTCGTCCCACCGCGCGCCGGCGGAGAGCCGACCGGGTGGAACGCGTCAGCCCCCACGTCCTCGCCCTGCTCGACGACTGGACCGCGGCGCCCGCCTACGTCCTGGGCTGGTCCGGCGACGTCCTGGCGCGCAACGCCCTCGCCGCCGCGCTGCACAGCCGGTTCGTCCACGGCGACAACCTGCACCGCATGATCTTCCTCGACCCGGCGGGTGCGGAGTTCTTCCGCGACTGGACCACCACGGCCCGCGCCGCCGTCGACGACCTGCGCCAGGCCACCGCGCACGCCGGCGGTGAGCGGGCACTGCGCGAGCTGGTCGGCGAGCTGTCCATCGCCAGTCCGCGGTTCCGGCGGCTCTGGGCAGGACCGGAGCACCGCGGCGCCGTCACCTGGGGCAGCCACTTCTTCCACCCCGACGTCGGCGAGCTGGACCTGCGCGCGGAGATCTTCCTGATCGCGAGCGCGCCCGGCCAGCGACTGGTCGCCCTCCCGGCGCAGCCGGGGTCCCGCTCCGCCGACGCCCTGGTGCTGCTGGGCACGCTGGCGACCTGACCGGCGGGCTCGCGCTCAGGCGGTCTCGCCGACGACGACCTGCACGGTGGAGTACTTGCGGCGCAGCTCCTTGAACGGCTGGTACTCCGGCGAGTCCCAGAACTCCCGGACCGCGGCCTTGCTGGCGAACTCGTGGACCACGAGCGTCGACGGGGCCCAGTCACCTTCGAGCACCAGCGCGTTGCTGTCGATGAGGACGTTGCGCGCGCCGGCCTTCTCGATCAACGGCGTCACACCGTCGACGTACTGCTGGAAGCCTTCCGCGTCCGCGACGTTCAGGTCGATCACGACGTATGCGGTCATGTCCGCGTCTCCTCCTGGGGTGATGGCTTGATCACCTATGACGTTAAGGACCCGATGCGGTCTTTCCAATGCGAGAAACGACCCCTGTCATACGCGAAGAGACCGATCCTGTGTCCGTATCATGGGTTCATGGACGTCTTCAGCGACGTGATCGCCACCGTCCGCGCCGGCCGCGCCAAGTTCACGCGCTCCCGGCTGGGCGGCCGGTGGGGCTACGCGTTCGGCCCCTACCCCGGCGCCGGCTTCCACGTCGTCCTCGAAGGCGGCTGCTGGCTGATCCCGCCGTCCGGTTCCCCCATCGCCCTCGGTGCGGGCGACGTGGTGTTCCTGCCGCACGGCGCCAAGCACGGCATGAGCGACAGTCCGGACAGGACGATCGCGGACCTCCCGCGGGCGCCGGAGGGCGGTCCGCCGGACGACGAGCCCGCACCCGGCCAGACGCAGCTGCTGTGCGGCGCGTACCGGCTGGAACGGGGTCAGGCGCACCCGTTCCTGCACAGCCTGCCCGAGGTGATCCACCTCCCCGCCCGCCTCGGTGACCACTCCGCCCTGCGCACCGCGGTCGACCTGCTCGGCGCGGACCTGATCGAAGCCAGGCCCGGCGCCGCCGCGGCACTGCCCGCCCTGATGGACCTGCTGCTCGTCTACCTGCTGCGCGCCTGGCTCGACGAGGAGGCGGCACGGCACCGCCCGCGCGGAGGGTGGTGCGTCGCGCTCACCGATCCGGTGGTCGCCACGGCGTTGCAGCACATCCACCGCACGCCCGCGCACCCGTGGACCGTCCAGGAGCTGGGGGCCTCGGTCGGGCTGTCCAAGACCGCGTTCGCCCGCCGCTTCACCTCGCTCGTCGGCCAGTCCCCGATGGCCTACCTGACCTGGTGGCGGCTGAGCGCCGCCGCGCGGATGCTGCGCGACGGCGAGGCTCCGCTCGCCGCCATCGCCCGCCAGGTCGGCTACACCTCGGAGTTCGCGTTCGCCACCGCCTTCAAGCGGGAGTTCGGCACCGCCCCCGGCAGGTTCCGCCGCCGGCAGCGCGACAACCAGGACGCCACTGGTGAAGCGGCTGGGGCTCTCGGCTCAGGTCGCGGCTGACGGGATCCCGAACCGGGCCCGCACTCCGGGTGAGTGCAGGACGCTCATCGGCGCACCGGAGACCGGCACCTCCGCCGCGGCGACCAGACCGTCGTCGCAGCGGACGACCGTGGCGCGGTGGAGGTCCCACGGAGCATGGTGGTTCGGGAAGAACGCGGTCCTGCCGAACCACGACGTGTGCAGCCCCCACCGGGCCGTCAGGAACTGCTCCAGCGGGCTCGGCCGGGCAACCCGCTCCCCCACCCGCACGGTGAGCGTGCTCGTCGCGTCCCGGTCAGGCCACCTGCGTTCGCACGTGTAGCTGACCTCGTCCCCGTCGCGCCGCAGCGCCATGTCCGACCACATGTACGGCAACCGCACGAGAGCCCGTGCGCCCAGCACGAACACCGGGCTCGTCGCGTCCATCGAGAGGAACGCGACACCACGCCTCCCCTCCCGGTCGACCGTGTAGAGCCGCACGTTGGTCTCCGGGAAGCTCCAGCGGTGCGTCAACGCCGGCCAGCCCAGCGGGGCGAGGCGGAAGGCGACGAGGCCGACGAACGTGCCACCGCCCATCACGTCCGGCCTCGTCCCCGCGGGCAGCAGGTGCTCCACGGCGCCGGGGTCGACGCGCCAGTGCAGGAACGTGACGTCGTTCCACCACTGGGTCAGCACCGAACGGGCAACACGTCGTGGTGCGTCGAAGGTCATGCCGACGATCCAAGCGCAGCCTTGCTGAGAGTCCGGTCCCCGTCGACCAGGAAGCCTCAAAAGTCCACAAAGGAGGGATGCGCTGCCGAGAACCGCGGTTCGTCGAATGCCTCACCACTTTATTCGTCGAGAAATTGACGACCGTCACGAATCTGCCTATCTTCGGGCTCGGCGCATTCCGGAATCCCCTACCGGAGGTCGACGATGACCGCACGTGGCACCACCCTCATGACACTCGTCAGCACCCTGATCGCCATCGCCGGCGTCGTGCTCGCGCCAGGCGCGTCGGCCGCGTCCCTGGTCGAGGTCACCGGCTTCGGCGACAACCCCGGCCGGATGCGCATGCACGTCTACGTGCCGGACGCCCGCCCGGCCGAGCCGGCGATCGTGGTCGCCATGCACGGCTGCGGCGGCTCCGGTCCCGGCTTCCACTCGAGCAGCGAGTTCTCCTCGCTCGCCGACCGGCACGGGTTCGTCGTCATCTACCCGAGCGCGCAGCAGGAAGCCGGGTTCGGCAAGTGCTTCGACACGTGGTCGGACGCGGCCAAGCGGCGCGGCGGCGGCAGCGACCCGGTGTCGATCGTCTCGATGGTGACCTACGTCCAGCAGCGCTACGGGGGCGACCCCGACCGCGTCTTCGCCACCGGGTCGTCCTCCGGCGGCATGATGACCAACGAGATGCTGGCCCTCTACCCGGACGTCTTCAAGGCGGGCGCGGCGTTCATGGGAGTGCCCTTCCACTGCTTCGCCAACGCCGCCGACTTCCCGCCCGGCAGCAGCAGGTGCACCGGCGGAGGCGGCCTGAACCGCACCCCGCAGCAGTGGGGCGACGCCGTCCGGCAGGCCTACCCCGGCTACACCGGACCCCGCCCGCGGGTGCAGCTCTGGCACGGCACCGCCGACACGCTCGTGCCGTACTCCTTGCTGCAGGAGGAGATCGAGCAGTGGACGAACGTCTTCGGCCTGAGCCAGACACCGACGTCCACCGACACCCCGCGCCCCGGCTGGAACCGCAGCCGCTACTCCGACAAGGTCGAGGCCTACAGCATCCAGGGCGCCGGGCACAGCCTGCCGTCGGCCGGCATGGCCGCCGCAGCCCTCGAGTTCTTCGGCATCACCGGCACCGGCGGTCCGAACCCGCCGCAACCCGGCACGTGCGGCGTCAAGGCCGCTGTCACCGCGTGGAACAACGGCCTGACCGAGAGCATCACCATCACCAACACCGGCACCACGGCCATCGACGGCTGGTCGCTCGCCTTCACCCTGCCCGGCGGGCAGACCATCACCTCGGGGTGGAACGCCACCTACTCGCCGTCGGCAGGGCAGGTCACCGCGCGCAACGCGGGCCACAACGCCACGATCGCCCCCAACCGGTCCGTCGACATCGGCTTCCAGGCCACCCACACCGGCGACACGGCCCCGGCGGCCCCGTTCACCCTCAACGGCGTGACCTGCTCCACCGGCTGATCCGGCGACCGCCGGATCAGCGCGACCTGTTCAGCGCCACCGGTAGTGGACGACCAGGCCGGCGCCGCACAGGAGCGTCAGCACGCCGAAGACGATGCTGACGATGCCGAGACCGGCGATCGAGGTGCCCGCGTTGCAGAGCGCGCTCAGCGCGAGCGCGGTCCACAGCAGGGTGCGGTGGCGCCGGTTGCGCGAGTTCGTCGCGATGTTCGCCGTGGAGTCCGTCGTCGTGTTCATCGTGTTCGTCATGGTGAGAACGCTAATGAACATGTGCCGCCGTGAAGATCCCCTCCACTGCCGGATGTGAGGTGGAGCAGGCTCCACCTCACATCCGCGAGGCGGGTGCCCACCGCGGGCACCCGCCTCGCGCTCAGTGCCGGCCCCAGCCGGGGACGGTGCCGTCGATCGTCACCTCGAACTGGTCGTACTTCGCCATCAGCGTCAGCAGCTCGTCCTCGGTGGGCTTGTTGCCGTCCGCGTACATCTCGGCGAGACCCCGGAAGTACTCCTCGCGGTTGAGGGCCGGGGTGAAGATGATGAGCATCGTGGCCTGGCCCTCGAACGGGTTGCGGAAGCCGTGCGACACCCCCATCGGGACGTTCACGTAGGTCCCGGGCGGCGCGGCGAACGTCTTGCCGTCGAGGTGGAGCTCGACCATGCCGCTCAGGACGTAGAACGCCTCGAGCTGTTCGTTGTGGACGTGCGGCGAGGCGCCGGGCGCTCCCGGAGCCATCCGGTGCTCGTACAGGCCGAGCCGGCCGTCCGTCTCGCTGCCCCTGGCCTTGAAGGTGGTGTGGGTGGTCGTGCCGATCTGCACCGACTCGCCTTCACCGGGAAGCAGGATGTTGGACAACTGCGTCATGTCTGTTCACTCCTCGTTGATGGCTTCGTGCGTCTCGCCGTTGCCGGTCGTCGTGTCGTCCTGGTTGAACCACGACAGGTACCGCTCACCGGTGTCGGGGAACACCGTGACCAAGTTCTTGCCCGCGTGTTCGGCTCGCGCGGAGAGCACCCGGCAGGCGTGCGCCGCCGCACCGGAGGAGACCCCGACCAGCAGGCCCGCCGTGCGGGCGAGCTCCCGCGCCGTGTCGTAGGCGTCCTCGTTGGACACCGTGAGCACCTCGTCGACCAGGTCGACGTCGGTGGTCGGCGCGACGAAACCACCGTTGAGGCCGGGGATGCGGTGCAGACCGCCCCACCCCTGGCTGAGCACCGGGGACCCCTCCGGCTCCACCGCGACGACGCGGATGGCGGGGTTGCGCTCCTTCAGGTAGCGGGCGGTGCCGCTGAGGGTCCCGCCGGTGCCCACGCCGCAGACGAAGACGTCCACCTCGCCGTCGGTGTCGTTCCAGATCTCCGGCCCGGTGGTGGCGTAGTGCGCCGCCACGTTGTCCGAGTTCTCGTGCTGGCAGGCGAACCACGACCCCGGCCGCTCGCGGTGGATCTCCTCGGCCTTGGCGATCGCCGCCGCATACCCCTCCTGGTACGGGGTAAGCACGATCTCCGCGCCGAACGCGCGCAGGAGCTGCAGGCGCTCACTGGTCGCGCTGTCCGGCAGGACGATCACGCACCGGTACCCGCGGGCCGCGGCGATGGCGGCCATCGAGATGCCCGTGTTGCCCGAGGTCGCCTCGACGATGGTGCCCGCGCCCCTGACGAGCTGCCCGCGCCGTTCCGCGCCGTTGATCATGTAGAGCGCGGCGCGGTCCTTGACGCTGGACAGCGGGTTGGCCATCTCCAGCTTGGCGTAGAGGTGCGCCGTGGTCACGCCGAGGTCGAGCCTGACCGTGGGGGTGCCGCCGATCAGGTCCTCGAGCGACTGGGCGGGCGGTCGTGCGGTGAGGGGCTGATTGACTCGGGTTTCCACGAGCCCTCCGATCTCCTGGGTTCGGTCACCAGCTGGGGAACACGGCCGCGCCCTTGTGCTTCTGCCCCGCGACCACCACGGGCTGGCGCGGCCTGGCCGCCTTCGCCACGCTGCGCGTCGACCTCAGGGCCGGCACGGAGAACGGCGCCAGGACGCGGGAGTCCGCCGGCACGTCGCGGATGACGAGGGCCTGGGCGCCCACGACGGAGTCGTGGCCGACGGTGATCGGCCCGAGGAGCGTCGCGTTGGCCCCGACGACCACCCGGTCACCGAGCTTCGGGTGCCGGCGTGAGCCCTCCGGCCGCTGGTTGTCGTGCCACCACCCGACCGCGCCGAGCGTCACCTGGTGGAAGATCGTGACGTCGTCGCCGATGACGACGGTCTCCCCGATCACCACACCCGCGCCGTGGTCGATGAAGAAACCGCGGCCGATCCGCGCACCGGGGTGGATCTCGATGCCGCCGGTGAGCAGCCGGGCGACGACCATGACCAACCGGGCGCTGCGCCGGCGTCCCCGCAGGTGCAGCCAGTGCGACACGCGGTGCCCCCAGGTCGCGATGACCGTCGGGTGCAGCAACGCCTCGCTGCGCGACTCGATCGACGGGTCGCGGTCCAGCACCACGTCCAGATCAGCGGTGAGCGCGCGGAGCAGCGCCCGAGGGGTCACCGGACCGCTCCCGCGGTCTCCTGGCCGCTCTTGCGGAGCTGCCCCATCCTGTTCTCCGCGTAGGCCACCCCGACGAGCACCACCAGGCCGCCCGCGAGGAGGTTCCACGTGACGGGCTCACCGAGGAACAGCACGCTGACCAGCACCGCGAACACGGGCACCACGTAGTTGACCGCCGATGCGGTCGTGGCGCCGACGTCGCCGATCAGGCGGAAGTAGAGCACGTAGGCCAACCCGGTGCTGAACAGGCCGAGGAGCACGATGCTGAGCGTCACCGGACCGGTGAGGTCGGGGGTGCGCCAGCCGAGGAACGGGGTCACCACCGCCTGCAGCACGGCCGCCGAGACGAGCTGCGACGCGGCCAGCGACAGCGGGGCGAGGCCGAGCGGCGACAGGAACTTCCGGACGTACACGAAGCCGATCGCGTAGCTGACGGCCGCGCCGAAGCAGGCCAGCCGCCCGCTGAGCGAACCGAGCGACTCGTGCCACGGGCCGATCAGCAGCACCACGCCGATGAAGCCGAGCGCCAGGCCGACCGCCTTGCGCGAGGTGGCGCGCTCGGTCGGCAGGGCCGCGGTGGCCAGCGCCAGGGTCAGCAGCGGGGTCGCGCCGATGAGGACTCCCGCGATGCCGGCGCCCGTCGTCTTCTCCCCGTAGGACAGCAGCAGGAACGGGATCACGTTGCCGAACAGCCCGGCGGCGGCGATGTGGCCCCAGACCTGGACCGAACGCGGCAGGGCGACCTTGCGCAGGGCCGCGATCGTGAGCAGCACGGCGGCGCCCAGCACGAGTCTGCTGAGCACGAGCTGCCCCGGTGTCAAGCCTTCGAGGGACACCTTGATGAAGGTGAAGCTGCTGCCCCAGAGCAGGGCCAGCACCATGAAGCGGACGACGGATGCCTTGTCCATTGCTTCTCGATTCGGGTCATCTGTCAGTAGTCCCGCAACTTCAGCAGGTGACACTCGCGCCGCGGTCGAGCGGACCCGAACAGAACGCCGCGGCTGATCCGCGGAGCCTGGCCGCCGGTCGTCCCCCGCGGCTACCCGCGAGCGAGGTCGCCGAGCCGCGTGAGCAGCTTCGACAGGCCCGACGCGGTCTCCGGCAGCGACTCCGCAGTGGTGTGCAGCTCGACCTCGCCGTCCGGGTGGGCGAGAGCGGTCACGACGACGTCGTCCTCGCCCAGCCGCCGCGACGCCTGCCCCAGAACGCCACCGCACGTGGCGAACACCGTGAGCACCAGGTCGCCGAACGGCTGGTCCGGGTAGCGGGGCAGCACCAGGCTCTCCGGCCGGCCGTACTCCGCGTCGAACGCGGTGGAGAGCAGGCCGCCCGCGACGTAGGGCGCGGTGAAGTTCAGCACGCCCTGCACGCGGTCGCCGGCGCGGGTGGACGCCGGCACGGGCCGTCCCGCCTGGTCGACGGGCACGATCGCGAGCACGTAACCGACGCACCACGCCTCCGGTTTGATCATGGTGATCCAGCCGTGCGCGCTGTCGAGCCTCCCCGAGGCGGGGACGACCGGCCAGCGCGCGGGCGTGAACGCGACCTCGGCGCGCCACTCCACGGCGACGGTGTCCGGGTCCTGCGTCACGACCGCCGTGGTGATCCGCCCGCCGGCCGGGCCGAACACCGCCGACGACGGGGCCTGCCCACCGGAGGGGCGCAGGGTGACCGTGGAGGAGGTGACCAGCTGGCTGCCCACCAGGACGACGGTGGGCGAGACGGTCTGCTGCGGGTCGATCTGGCGGATGTCGGCGGGTCCGCGGGCGGCGAGCAGGGAGCCGAGCGGGGTGTCGAGCCGGTGGTGGTCCACGCCGGGGTACCAGTTGTCCGGATCGACCGTCGGGATCGACGCGGACGCGCGGATCGTGCCCGCGATCGTGCGACCGGCGCCCTGCTCCAGCGCCGTGCGCCAGGCCAGCACCCCGGCCTCGGTGAGCTCGACGGCGATCGTGGCGGTCCCGGCCAGCGGGGACGCGGTGATGATCGCGGGGGCCGCGGCGACCCCGGCCGGCAGCTCCACGTCCACGACGAGGCCGTGCAGCACCGCGGGCAGGACGGTGAGCGGGGCGCGGCCCGCTTCCGGCGTCAGCAGCTGGTCCTGCCACTTCCAGCGCTCCCTGACGACCTGCTGCACGAGCGGCTGGCCGACGTAGACGCTCACCGAGATCACCGCGGAGCCGCCGGTGGTCGCGATGCCGCCGTCGGGACGCACCTCGCGGCGCACGGTCAGGGCGAAGTCGGTGAGAGCGAGCGTGGTGGGGGTGAACCAGAGGATGTCGAGCGTCTCGTCGGGGCACACCTGGTACCCCGGCCCTTCCTCGCCGGGCGGGAAGTCGATGATCTCCGGCTCGACGTCCTGGTACAGCGGGTTGAGCAGGCGCCGCGGAACCTCCTCCACCGTCCACTTGGGAACGACGCCGAAGTCGTCCGGCGGGTGCGGCAGCTCCGGCTGCTCGATGGCGTAGACGTCGAGCACGTCCTGGGCGACAACGCGTTCCTTCATGACTGCTGCTCCTTCGGCGAGCTGGCGGACAACGGCAGGTACACCCACTCCAGGTCGGCGCCGCGCACTCCGAGCACCACCACCCGGCTGGTGTCCATCGCGGCGATGGCGGCGCCGAGGCGTTCGCAGCGCACCACCAGCTCGCGGCCGCGGCCGCGGCCGGTGACCCGGACGCCGGTGACGGTTCCGCCGCGGTAGCGCACCTCGGCGATGCGCGCGCTCACCCGCACCAGCGGGTCCTGCGGCGGGTCCTGCGCGTGGCCGATCACCACCACACCGGCGCGGGTCCGCCGGGCGAACGCGGCGCCGTCGCCGTCCACACCGATGACCTCGAACGGCACGTCGAGCACGGCGGACTCGTCAGCCGGCACGTCGACGACGTGGCCGAGCGCGGGTACCGGCGTGCCGCGCGCCGCGGTTTCCGGGTCACCCTCGTCCGGAGCGCGGTGCACCCGCGACGGCCGCACGCGCAGCACGAGCGGGCGATCGGTCTCCGCGTCGGGCTCCGGTGTTCTCGCGAGCCTGGTGCGCGGCAGCGAAACCTGCCTCAGCGAGGATCCGGGCGCGGCGACCCGCAGCAGCCGCTTCCCCTGTGCCACCTCCGGCGCCTCGACCAGCAGGTCCACGCCACCGCACACCCACGCGCGCACGGCACCGGCCGGCATCGGCTCGGCGGAGGACGCCCTCACCGTCCAGGTGCCGGGGGTCTCGCCCGCGCGTTCCACGACGAGCTCGGTGCGGCCGGCGTGCTCCACCACCCGAGTGCCCGGCCCCGGCGCGGCGTCCGGGTGCCCCGGCTGCCGCACGGAGATCGCGGTGGTCCGCGCGGGGAAGACCACGACCAGCGTGCCGTCCGCCGCGACGACGCCGAAGCTGACCGCCACACCGTCGCCGGCCGGCGCCCCGCTGAGGACGATCCGCTGCATCCCCGCCGACTCCACCGCGGTGTCGCGCACCGCCTCGCCCAGCGCGTCCGCACGGTCGGCGAGGCGGTAGCGGACGCGGGAGGAGGCGCCGACGGCGCCGGCGAGCCGGGCCAGCAGGCCGGCGTCGTCGGACACCACGCGCACGTCGGCCTGCCCGGCGAGGGCCCGCAGCGAGTCCACCCCGGACGCGGTGACCGGTGTACCGCCCGGCACGGCGAGCAGCGCCACCTCGCCGGTGCCCGCGAGGCCGTCCCGGACGGCCGCGGCGACACCGGCCAGCCCCGTCGCCCCGGTCACGAGGCGCAACCGCGACCCGGCCGCCTCCAGCACGCTCCCGGACGTGCGCGCGGACTCGTGCCACGACTCCTGTCCCGCGGCGGGCTCCGGTTCCGCCGACGAGTTCTCCGCCCACCACGCCGCCTCGTCGGGCGTGGGCTCGGGGACGGGGACGCCGCTCGCGATTCCGGCGACCACGGTCGTCCCGGCCGCGCCGTGGTCGGCCTCCGCGTTGGTGATCACCAGCGCGAAGTCCTGCCGGGGCAGGTCGAACCCACCGGTGAGGGCGTCGGTGGTGAGCCTCAGCGCGGTCACCGAGACCTCGAGCGAGCGGGCCTGTCCCGCGGGCAGGTGGACGCACTGCAGGTTGTCCGCCCCCTCTTCGCGCAGGACGGTGCCGGTGAGCTGGCCGTCCTCCGCCGTCCAGCCGCCGCGGAACCGGTCGGCGCCGCCCCGCCACGTCCGCCCGCCGTCCCGCACCCGCAACGCCAGCCGGTTCACGACCGGGCTCGCCGTGGCGGTGCCGCTGCCGACCGCCCCCGGCGGGTCCGTCCAGGCGAGCGTGATCTTCACCGGCCGTCTCGGGTCGACGACGCGAACCGGGAAACGCCGCGTTTCCCCTTGCCCGGTCAGGAGGTCGGCCTGGTCGAGCGCGATGCGCGCCACGGCGGGGTCGAGCAGGTCGCGCAGCGACAGCCGGCCCCAGCCCTGCTGGCTGTTCGGGATCGGGCCGCCGGCGTCGATCGGCTCGGCGCCGTTCACCACGAGGGCGCGCAGCATCGCGGGCGACGGGTTCACCCCGCCGTGCCAGCGCCGCCACCACTGGGCCAGCAGCGCGCACGCTCCCGCTGTCTTCGGGCTGGCACCCGACGACCCGCCACCCCAGGTGATCAGGTCGCTGACGTAGTCGACCTCGCCGGGGAACACGCCGTGCGCCGCGGACGCGGTCCACTCGCCGGGAGCGACGACGTGCGGCCGGATCCGCCCGTCGCCGCAGTTGCCGTGGCTCGACGGGTGCGAGCCGGTGTAGAGGTCGCGGACGTCGTCGCTGTCCGCGCCGCCGGCCTCGGGCCGGTAGTTCTCGGAGTTGCCCGTGACGATCACGTTCTTCGCGCCTTTGGGCCGGGTCAGTCCGGCCGTGCCGCTGTTGCCGGACGAGAAGCACACGGTCAGCGGAACCCCGTCGGCCGAGCGGACCATCGCGTCGTAGAGGGCTTCTTCCGAGCCGTAGTCCATCGGGTGCACCAGCCTGCGGCCCCAGGAGTTGTTCTGGATCGCGATCGACCGGCCCGCCCTGGCGGCGGTCTCGCCGCACAGCTCGCGGCCGGCCCGGCTGAAGTCCTGCGACAGCACCGTCGCCGCCGGCGCCGTGCCGAGCCCGTAGACGAACCCCGAGGCGTCGCGTTCGGCGCGGTACGCCCCCGCCGCGTGACCGGCGACCATCGTGGCGTGCCAGTCCTTGCGGCCGCCGGCGAGGTCTTCCGCCCGTCCGGCGAACGCGGGGTGGTCCACGTCGACACCACCGTCGACGATGCCGATCACCGCCCCCGCGCCGTCGACGTGGTGTGCGGCGAGCCACGCGTCGTAGGAACCCCGCGGCCGCCCGGCGAGGTCGAGCTGGCCCGCGACGACGAGGGCGGCGACCTCGTCCTCGGGCCGCGCGTCGCCGAACGGCTCCACCGACAGCACGAGCGGCAGGGCGAGGAGCGCCTCCAGGCCTTCCGCGCCCAGGCGGACGCGCACCCGCAGCCGGTGCTCGTCCAGCACGTCGTTGCCCGCGCCGGGCACCGGCTCGGCGACGGCGCGCAGCGCGGCGACCACCCGCGCGCGTTCCCCCGGCGTCGCGGCCAGCACCACGACCGCGTCCTCCCCCGCCTCGGCGAGAACAGGCGGGGCGGTCTTGAGCGCCCCGGTCAGCTCGGTGACCGACCGGATCGCCGGCTCGCCCTCGCTGGTGCGCACCGCGCCGGGCAGCGCCGCGAGGTCGGCGCGCCGCCCCCGCACGAGGTAGCTGTTCTCCGGCTGGTAGCCGAGCACGACGACGCCGCTGCCGCGCACATCGGCGAGCCACCGCGGATCCGGCGGAGCGATGAACTCGACGTACGCGGCGACATCGGGCTCGTCCTCCCGCACGGGGCGGCCCAGCGCCTGCCGGATGGACCGGCGCGCGGCCGAGACCGCCGTCCGGTTCGCCCTGGGCGGCAAGCGCAGACCGGCCGTCGCGACGACGGCACCCGCGTCCTCCGGCCGCTCCGCCGCGGTGGTCGCTTCGACCACCGCGGCGCCGTCGCCGTAGGAGTGCACGAGCCGTTCGCCGGGCTGCGGGGAAACCGGCCGTGCGTGTGCAGGCACCAGATAGGTGTGCGGCATGGCGCCCTCCTCCCGGGCTGGCCGGATCAGACGGTGAGCGTGGTCCGGATGGTCTCGACGTACTCGCCACTCGCGTCGAGGCGGACCTCGACGTCGCGGCTCTCCTTCTCGAACGCGCTCCAGTCGTCGGACGGGCGCAGCCGCACCTGCCGGGACGAGCCGTCGGCCAGCCGCACCCACAGCGACGTGCCGTCGCGGCCGTACTCGACCCCGATCGTCCAGCCCCGCACCACCTCGCCGGGACGGCCGGGAGGCGTGGGACCGGCCGGGCGCTCCTTCTCCGGCCGAGGCTTCTCCGGTTGTGGCCGCTTCGCGCCCTCCGGCCGCCGCGCGGGCAGCGGCTTGGGCCGGTGCGGTCTCGTCTCCTGGTCCGGCCGCCGGGGCGTGAGGTCCACGACGACCGGCCGCGCCTGACCGCGCACGAGGGCGGCCGCGACACCGCCGGCCTCCGGTAGCTGGGTCTCGCTCGTGACCAGGCGGACGGTGCCCGTCGTCAGGTCGGCGAGGATGAACACCGCGGTGTCGACCGGCGGGATCACCGTCTCCGGTGCCCGCCGGATGCGGCCGCCGATCTGCCCGAACGCGCTGAACTTCGCGACGCCCTGCCTGCCCTGCAGGTCGAGCGGGTAGGCGAAGGTCACCGGGGTCGCGGTGTCGAGACGAGCCGAGTCGCGCAGGGGCGCGCTCAGGTGCGGCCCCTCGTAGCTGACGTTGAGGACGAGGAAGTCCTCGGCGGGCGTGGCCGGGTTGAGGACGATCCGATCGTTCTCGGTGACGAACAGGTAGATCTCGGTGCGGCCGACCGACGCCGAAGCCTTGATCACCATCTGGTCGCCGCCCTCGCCGACGGTCCGCTTCTGCACGTCCTTGACGATCGGCCACCTGGGCGTCGTGAAGTTGAGCTGGGTGACGCAGTTGACGACGACGTCGGTGGGCCTGGTGCTGACCACGGTGTAGCGCTCGGTGCCGCCCTCCTTGCCGAACACCGGCGCCCTGGGGATGGAGCCCTCGCTGTAGCTCAGCGACACCGAGGCGCTCTCGAGCTGCTCGTCCGCGTCGACCAGGACCACGGAGTCGAACGCCTGCTGGGCGGGCACGTTGGTGAGGCAGGCCGGGTCGAGACCGCTGAACAGCGCGGCCAGCGAGATGTCCATGCTCTGGTTGAGCCAGGTGGTGCCCCGGAACTCGATGCGCTGGGTGAAGTCGATCGAGTCGGACTGCTGCTGCCACTTGAGCGCGAAGTTCGCGCCGCCGAAGAACCCGCCGCCGTGCTCGGCGTGGGCCGGCGCCACCTGCGGCATCGGGGCGAAGATCTGCTCGAACAGGATCTTCTGCGCCTGCTGGGAGAACGTCTTGACCATCTCCTGGCGCAGGGCCTCCAGGTCGGGCGGCAGGCCCTGGTTGAAGAACACGACCTCGACGGCGCCGGTGCGGGTCATCTCGTCCCACGCGGCCTCGAGCTTGGCACTGCCGCCGTAGAAGAACCCGTTGTAGCTCACGTCGAGCGCGGCCGAGAGGTGCTCGAACATGCGGCGCCCGTGCACGCGCACCTCGGCGCCGATGTCCGGCATCCGGCGCAGGTACTCGTAGCTGATGGTGATGTCACCGTTGATCCCGCTGCCGGTGCGGATGCCCTGCGCCCACTCCAGCGCGCCGACCTCCGTGAGGTTCGCCAGGAACGACAGCGATCCGCCGGGAGTCCCGACGTCTCGCTCGTTGTGCGCCTGGTCCGCGGCGCCGGCCACGGTCGGCAGGTTGAGCCTCGCCTTGCCCTTCTGGGTGGTGAGCGGGTGGAACCGGACCAGGGCGGGATCGGCGACGCCCTGGGCCGCGACGAGCGCCTTGGCCTGGTCGATCGTCGCCGCGTCCATGGACGGCGTGGTGTTGACGGCGATGGTCGCCGCACCGCTGGCGATCTTGATGCTGCCGTCGGGCTGCTGCGTCGTGTAGGTCGTGACCGCGACTCCCGGCTTGCCCCGGTCGTCCAGCACCAGCCGCGGCTGCCGGGCGACGTAGAGCACGAGGTTGGGCTGGTCGCAGTTGAAGAGCGTGTAGTTGCCCGCGGAGCCGAGCGCCCCGGACAGGCTGACCGGCACGCCCTCGGTGAGAAATGTTGACATGATCGTTTCTCCTCGTTGTCGGGTGCCTGGCGGTCAGCCGTGCACCAGCGCGGTCCGGGCGCCGGCGCCGAACTCGCGGTCGAACCGGATGAAGGTGACGTGCGCGACGGCGCCGGTGGCCGGTGGCCACGGGTCGTTGACCCGCACCGAAGTGCCCTCGGGCGTGCCGTCGCCGGTGATGCCGCTGACGACGACGCCGCGGTGCGGCGAGTCCGGCCGGACGACCCAGATGGGGCCCCAGTCCAGCAGCAGCGCCGCCCAGTCCCGCGGTGACAGGCCCGCGACCAGTTCCTCGGCCAGCCGCCACGCGCCGGCCGCCTCCCGGATCCTGGGCCACTCGTACGGGGTGTCGAGGTCCATCCCGGCGTCACCGGCCACCTGCGCGGCCGTGATCGGCTTCCGCTCGCGGGCACCGGCCACCATCGCGATGGCCGCCGCCCAGCCCGACACGGTGGTGGGCTGCGGCACGAGCGCCACGGGCGAGGTCACCGCGATCCCCCGCCCGGCCTCGGCGTCCGGCGGGATCTCCCGCCGCACCACCGGTTCGCCGCGCGGCCCGTCGAACGGGTCGTCGGCGGTGATGATCCGCAACGCACCGTTCTCCACCAGGATGAGCACGGTCCCACCGTCCACCCGGCACTCGCGGGTGCCCTGGACGAGCACGCCGCCGACAGAACCGGCCACGGTCAGCGCGCACTGGGCGGGCCGATCGTCCACGACCGCGTGGGTGATCGTCACCGGCAGGCCGGGTGTCACGGCGGCCGACCGGACAGCACCCCCGCACCTGGTGCTCACCGTCATCGTGTCCGACTCCTGCCAGGTGCCCGCCCGGCCGTCCTCGGACACGACCAGGAGGAACTCCTGCCGCGCCAGCCACCGTTCCGGCCGCAGCAGGACGTGCGGGTCGCCGGGTGAGGTGCTCCCGCGCACCGGCACGACCGGAAGCCGCGGAGGGCTGAAGACGAGCTGCGCCCGGTACCCGACGCTGAACTGCCCGGGGTGCTCGGTCGTCACCGTCACCCTGCGGGTGCCACCCGCCTTGTCGAAGGTGTGCACCTCCGGTGGCCGGAGGTCACCGAAGTCCAGTGACACCACCACGGACGCGACGAGGTCGCACGGGGCGACGTCGACCGTCACGGGAACCGACACCGCGGAGCGCACGTCGTGGACCACGCCGGAGTCCAGACGTGCCAGCAGTTCGGCGACGCTCGCCTCCAGGGTGGTGGTGAGCCACGTCAACCCGCCGACCGTGACGGTCAACGGCAGGTCCGGCACGTCGGCGGCCCGCTTCCACCGCAGCACGTGGACCGGTGGCCCGGTCGTCGCACCGGGACGCACCGCGAACATCAGGTCGAACAGGTTCTCCCTGATCTGGTCGACGAGGCCGTCCCGGACGGCGACCAGCTCCCCCGCCGGCGCTCCGCTGAAGGTCACCTCGACCGCCCCGCCGCGCACCAGGCCCGCCCACGCGGCGCGGATCTCCGCCGCGGTGCCGGACAGCTCACCGTCCGCCGCCCGGTCCAGCGACGCGGATAGTCCGTTGTAGACCTTCCGGCCGTGCAACCGGACGACGGCCGTCGCCGGCGGCATCAGCCTCGGGTACGAGCAGCTCAACCTGATCGTGCCGGCGACGGGACGTCGTCCGGTGACCGCCGCCGCCCACGCGTCCGCCCCCGCGGCGGTGAGGCCGACCTGCAACGTGGTGCCGCCGGGCGGCCCTGGGAGCGTGGCGTCCGCGGCGTCGAGCTCGGCCGACAGAACGGCGTCGCGCACCGGTAGCGGCCGGTAGCGCGGATCCGGACCGCGGTAGCCACCTGCCCGCACGGCGCGCGTCCACGTGTCCTGCAGCGAGAGCACCGCTGCCATGTCTTCGCTGTCCGCCCCGAGGAACTCGAACGTCGCGGCTCCCCCGGTCGTCTCGTAACCCTCGCCGGTCCAGTCGAGGTGACGCGTAACGGTGGCGATCGGCCGGCCGGCGGAATCGGCGGCGAACCGCAACCCGGTGCGGTGGTGGAGCAGCACACCCGGATCCGTGCTCTCCCAGATCCGGTGGCCGCCGACGTCCCAGTGCGCCGCGTCCGCGGCGACCGCGGTCTGCGTGTGGACGGGGTTGCTCATGGCGCTACGACCAGATCGCGTCGCGAACGGCTTGCGGCAGCGCGGGATCGTCTCGCAGGTACGTCCACCCGGCGACCGCGCCCTCCATGTCGGTGATCGCGTTCTGCATCTCCACCATCTCGTCGTCGGTGAGGTCGCCGACGATCGTGTGGACGTCCCGCCCGACCGCCGCGGCGACCTTGTTGGCGTACCTCACCGGGTCGTTGCCGTCGGAGGCTGGCGCGTACCGCTGGAACGCCGCGAGGATCGACAGGTGCGCGTAACCGGGCCCGCGCAGGAGCTGCCGGATCGCGTCGTACCCGAGGTCCCAGGACGGGAAGATCAGGAAGTTGTGCCAGTTCACCTTGCCGGGAAAGGCCCCGTACGCCGGCCCACCGGCGGTGATGTTGCCGGGGTTGTTGTTGAGCCAGGAGAAGCTGCCTTTGCCGCCTTTCATGTGCGGCTGTCCTTCCGCGACCTCCCCCGCGTACACCACGAAGTTGGAGATCTCCCAGCCGTGATCGTCGTAGTCGTGCGGCGCACTGGTCCCGAACCACTCGGCCTGCGGGATGTTCTTCGTGCGGGAGACGTTGCCGTTCCAGTACCAGAGGGCGTCGCCATCGTCGAGTGCCATCGCGTTCACTCACCTTCCGACTGCGAGGGCTGTCCGGTCGAGCACGGACGGTGACTTCGCCGCTCGCTGTGTCAGCCACCTGATCCGCGCCGCAGGTGCCCCTGATACGAATTCCACCGACATTCATGCATTCGGCCTATTCACGATTGCTCCGAGTGGCCGGTCGTCACGCACAGCCCACCGCCGGCGAGACCTCATTCGGCCGTTGAGGGGGTGACCGGGGCGGCTCCGCCGGGTGCAATGAGCCGACGCGGGAAGCCGATGGAGGTTGTGGCATGCGAACACGGCTCGTGGTGTCGTTGCTGGGGCTCGTGCTCTTCGCCGGCGGTGCGCCCGCGTCGGCGGAACCGCTGCACGCCCCGCCGGGCACCGCCCGCGGTGTGCCCGGCGACCAGCCGTTGCCCGGCTACACCATCAACAACCCGCCGTTGCCGCCGCAGGTCGTCGACGGGCAGCCGACGAGGGTGTTGCAGGGCGTCCACCGGCACTCGGCGTACATCGTCGAGGTGCCCGCGAAGTGGAACGGCCGGCTGGCCATGTGGGCCCACGGCTACCGCGGTACCGGCACCGTGCTCACCGTGGACCCGCCGGGCTACGGCCTACGCGCGAGGATGCTCGGCCAGGGGTACGCCTGGGCCGCGTCCTCGTACTACGCCAACGGCTACGACGTCCGCGCCGGCGTCCTGGCGACGCACGACCTGGCGAAGCACTTCGGCACGCTGGTCGCCCGGCCGAAGCAGGTCCTCATCGCGGGGGTGTCGATGGGCGGGCACGTCATCGGCCGTTCGCTGGAGCAGTTCCCCGGCTTCTACGACGGCGCGCTGCCGATGTGCGGCGTGCTCGGCGACCACGAGCTGTTCGACTTCTTCCTCGACTACCAGGCGACAGCGCAGGCGCTCGCCGGGATCCGCGCCTACCCGGTGCCGGCCGACTACCTCACGGCGGTGGTGCCGCGCATCCAGCGGGAGCTCGGCCTGAGCACTCTCGTTCCCGGCGGCCCGGACACCGTCACCGACCGCGGCGCCCAGTTCCGCGCGACCGTCGTCGAACGCAGCGGCGGACCGCGGCCCGGCGACGCGCCCGCTTTCGCGTTCTGGAAGGACTTCCTGTTCGGCCTCGCCACGCCGCCCGACGAGGACGCCCCGCTCGCCCGCGACCCCGGCCGGCTGGCGACGAACCTCGGCACCCGCTACCGGCCGGACTCCCCGGTCGACCTCGACCGCGAGGTGCAGCGGGTGGCGCCGCGCGACTGGCGGTCGCGCCTGTCCCCCGCGCTCACCGAGGTGCCGAGGATCGCGGGCAAGCCGCGGGTGCCGGTGCTCTCCCTGCACGGCCTGGGCGACCTCTTCGTCCCGTTCTCGATGGAACAGGACTACCGGGCCGACGTCGCCCGCAACGGCCAGTCGAGGTGGTTGGTGCAGCGGGCGATCCGCACGGTGGACCACTGCGAGTTCTCGCCGGCGGAAGCCGGTGCGGCGTGGTCCGACCTCGTGACGTGGGCCGGCGGCGGAGCGAAGCCCGCGGGTGACGTGGTGGGTGACCGCGGCGCGGTCGCCGCGCCCGCCTTAGGCTGCCGGTTCACCGACCGCGCCGCCTACGACGGTCCCGGTACGCGCAAGCTGTTCTCCCCTTGCCCCTGAGCGTGCGCGGACGCGGGCGGGCGCACGGTCCTCCCCGTCCCGTGATGGCCAGGCCGTCACGGGAGGGTCGTGATTACCGTGGCCGTGGCCGTGATCCCGGCCACCGCGGTCCCCACCGCCTCGGCCCCAGTTGCCGCGCTCCAGCTCCTTCGCCCGGCGGTGGACCTCACCGGACCACGCGAGCCGCGGGCAACGCGCCGCTCGCCGACAGCAGCCCGGTCAAGGCGGCGCCATCCCCGGTTGCACCGGGTGACGGGCCAGGTCTACCTGATCTCCGTCGTCGTCGCCGCGCTCGCCGCCGTCTACTCGTCCGCGGTCACCAAGAGCGGGTTGGCGCTGCAGGTCGCGTTCTTCGTGCTGATCGTGGCGTGGCTCTACACCGCCGCGAAGGGCTACCGCGCGATCCGGCGGGGCGAGGTGCGGCTGCACCGGGTCTGGATGATCCGCAACTACGCGCTCACGTTCGCCGCGGTGACGCTGAGGCTCTACCAGCTACCGCTCCTCGCGTTGGTGGACTCGGACACCTGGCTGGAGTACCGGGAGGTCTACACCGTGAGCGCGTGGCTGTCCCTGCTCGGCAACGTGCTCGTCGCCGAGTACTTCATCGTCCAGCGCGTCTTCGCCCCGCCTGCCCACAGGGAGAAAACTCGGCGGGAGAAGAGCCGGCGGGAGCAGACGCCCGTGAGCACCGGATGAGCCCCCGTCCGCGAGGATGACCGCCGTGACGCGGTGCGGTCAGGCGACGCCAGAGCCGGCGGGGTTCGACCACAGCACGCTTCGAATCCGAAGCAAGTAGAGTGAGGGGGTGAGCCACGGAACACCACTGGACGCAGACCAGCTTGGCGCGTACTTCGCCCTGATGGAGGTCAGCAGCCTGCTCCAGCACACCGTCGACGAACACCTGCGTGCCGACGGCGACCTGAGCTACGTGCAGTTCCAGATCCTCGCCCGCCTGAGCGACGCCAAGGACGGCAAGCTGCGCATGACCGACCTCGCCGACGGCGTCGTCTACAGCCGCAGCGGCATCACGTACCAGGCCGGGCTGCTGGAGAAGCGCGGCCTCATCACCCGGTCACCCGCCCCGGACGACGAACGCAGCGTCATCGTCACCCTGACCGACGCCGGCCGCGCCCTCGTCGCGCAGGTGCTGCCCGGTCACGTCGACGTCGTCCGGCGCCTGCTGTTCGAACCGCTCCAGCAGCGCGACCTCACCACCCTCAACGACGTCCTCGGCCGCGTTCGCGACCACATGCGCGCCGCTCCCCCGCGCTCGGCCAAGCCGCGCGCCCGCCGCGGCCGGACCGGCTGACAGCGGGCGGGACCGAGTTGAGGTTGCCGCGCAACCGCCGTAGCGTTCACCCGGCTTCCGGTGATCATGCCGGGAGGAACACCTCCAGCAGCGTGGGTGGAAGGAGTGGCCGACGATGGGCGACGGCGTGCAACGCCCCGAGCTCGCGCGGACGGAGGTCCTCGTCGACGGCGGCGTCGTCGTGGTCACGATGACCGGCGAGGTCGACCTGGCGAACACCGACCAGATGCGTGCCGCGCTCGAAGCGCAACTGCGGTCACTGCCCAGGGGGCTGGTCGTCGACCTCGCGCTGGAGTTCCTCGGCTCGTCGGGCCTGTCGATGCTGGTCGAGGTCCAGCGGACCGCGGCGCGGGAAGGCGTCCCGCTCGGCGTCGTGGCCAGCGGCCGCGCGGCCTTGCGCACCCTGGAGCTCAGCGGCCTGGACGAGGCGCTGCCGATGTTCGGCAGCGTGCCGGAAGCCGTCGACTCGTTGCGCCGCAACGACTAGGACCCCGAACGCACCTCCTCCCACCGGCGCCCGGCCACGTCGGTCCACAGTAGACGGACCGGTGCGCTGGCGAGGACGTGCCCGCGAAGGCGCAGTACTGTCACCCCATGACCGATGAACAGGGCGGCCCGGCGCTCGCACCCACGTTGTCCGAATGGCTCAAAGCCCGCGAGGAGACAGCGCGCCACCTGGCCTCGGGTGCGACACCGCCCGTGGACGCCCGGTGGGTCCAGCTCCTCGCCGACCTGCTCGCCACCGAGCGGTCGTGGCAGGACCAGTACACCGGCCTCATCGCCCTCGGCAGCGCGGACGGGCAGTTCCCCTCGTCGAACCGCTGAGACGCGAAAACGGCCTTTCCGGCGCACGCGGTCCCGATGAGGTGTACCGTCAGCGGCAGGGATGGATGCGCACAGCACCCCCGAACCCACGCGCCACGCAGTCGCCCGGCTCGGCACCGCCCAGCCACGGCCACGCACAGGACGCGAAGCAAGCCAGAACCACGAGCACCACACCACCTGCCCTGTTCCCGAACGGAAAGCACCCGATGACCCTGCACACGCCCGACCAGCTGTTCAGCCACCCCGAGACGCACAGCTCGCACGCGACGCCGAGCGCGCTCGACGCCGACCAGCCGTCCTGGACGAACCTCTTCCAGGAACCCGTACCGGCCCAGCGGCCCTCCTCGGAGCACTGAACCCCCGGTTCCACCGGGCCGTCCGTCCGATGTGGAGCCTGTTTCCCCGGCGGCACGAGCCGTCCGACGTCACGCCCGCTCCCGGCCACCGGGCGGCCGTGACGACCGCGGGTTCTCGCCCGAAGCGGTCCGCCGCGTCTCGGCCCTGCCGCCGGTCGGGTATGGCGGCCCACCTCGCCCTGCGCCGTTCCCGAGCGCGGGCGCAGCGCCGCTCACTCCCCCGTGGCGCACACGGCCGAAGCACGCTGACGGCACTCGCGGCGCCGAAGCCCTGGGCGCTCGGGTGCCTCACCCGAACGTGCCACCCGCCCATGTCGCGGCCGTGGCGAAACCCCTCTTCTCCCGTGGATCCGCGTTCCGTGGGGTAGGGTCGGGCTCGTTGGGGTTCCAGTTGCCGGCACCCAGCCGCCACGGCCCCCTTCCAGTCCGGTCCGGTGCTTTCTCCTCCGGCCGGAGATTGGAGCACCGGCTTGCCGCCGGATCGCCCTCACTCCTCCCCGCTCCTCCGGATCTTCTCAGCCCACGGCACGCCGAGCGGTCTCCACCTGCCGCCGCCGCCCCGCCGGGCCGAGGTCACCGGGACGTGGCTCTCAGCAAGGCTGGTGCACGCATGATGCCGACCACACCGCAGGCCAAGGCCAAGGGCGCCGCCACCTGCTTCGCCGAAGCCCGCATCGCCGCGGGAAAGGCGGAAGCCGTCCAGCAGCGCCACGCGGCGCGCAGGGTCGCGGAGCACTCCCGCGACGCGGACGACTGCCGGGACCTGCTGCTGATGCTGGGCCTGTCGGACCTCGCGCCGAGTGGTGAACCGCGCCTGCCGCACGACCTGTCCGCGGACCCGGCCTCCCCGGAGGCGCTCGGCGTGTTCCGGTCGACCGAAGGAGCTCTTCGATGACCCAGGGAACCGTCAAGTGGTTCAACGGCACCAAGGGATTCGGCTTCATCGCCCCTGAGGGCGGCGGCCCGGACCTCTTCGTGCACCACTCCGAGGTCCAGGACTACGACCACCAGGGCATCCCGGACAACCAGGCCGTGGAGTTCGAGGTCGGCGCCGGCGCCAAGGGGCCGCAGGCCGTAAGCGTCCGCGTTCTCTGACGCCGGAAGGGGGCGGGACACCACGCGGTGGCCCGCCCTCCGGCACGATCAGTCGTCCGTCTGGGGTGCGTGGCGTTCCATGCACTCGGCGAGGTCCGACCACCCCATGAGCTGCACCCCGGCCGCCGGGAACTCCCGCACGCCCCGGTGCGTCATGGAGTCGGCCACGAGACGTGCCACCGCTTCCGGCGCGGGCACGACGTCCCCCGTCGAGCGGGCGAGGACGATGGGCGGCTCGGCGGGATCGGTCTCGATCGACACCGTCCAGCCCCTCGTCGCGCTCCAGGCGAGCATGACGTCACGGCCCGGGTACTCCACCGCACGGCCCCCGAGCGCGATGTACGCGGTGGCGGTGTCCGTCACCTCGCAGCTGATGCCGTCGCGCGGCACCTCCAGCGCCTCGGCGACCTTCCGCACGTAGCGCTCGAGAGCGCCGGCCAGCAGGTGTGCGCCCTCCGACGTGGCGGAGGGAGCGGGCTTCGCCCGTGGCAGACCCCGATCGTCGCTGATGGGCGTTGCCGGTGCCATGAGAACCCCGTCTTCCTCAGGTCGCTGCGGAGCCACAACCGACGTGGGCGCAGACCGCGGAGGTGACGAAGCGAGTGGACGAGCCGATCAACGGCCCTGCGCTCACACTCTAGCCGACGTGGGCCGGCGGCGAGGATGACGTGATCATCGGCTGAGCCCGCGGATCCTCTTCGGACGGACGGGACCGTGGATGGTCGTCCGTCCACCCGGGTTGACCACACGACCTGCTCGGCGCGTCGCCGTGACGCACACCACAGCTTCGCGAGAACCTGAACCGCGCGCCCGACGTCTTGCGGAGTGTGAGAGCCATCCGGGGTGAGCCGGCCGACCTCGACGAGGAACAGCTCGTGCGCCGAGTCGCACGGGGCGACCGCGGCGCGTTCGAGGAGCTGTACCGCCGCACCTCGCCGTGGCTGACGGTGCGGCTGCGCAGGCGCTGCTCGGACGAGCAGATCGTCGCCGAGGTGCTGCAGGAGACCTACCTGGCGGTGTGGCGCGCGGCGGACGCGTTCGCCGGCGCCACCGCCGGGGGCAGCGCGGTCGGCTGGCTGTGGACCATCGCCGCCCGCCGCCTGATCGACGCCTTCCGCCGCCGCGCGCACCACGCCCAGCCACCGGCCGCCGCCGCGCCGTCGCGCACCACCCCGGCCGCCGAGGAGTCGGTGCTGGACGGGGTGGTCGGCGACGAGGTCGGGGACGCGTTGCGCAGACTGGCGCCCGAGCTGCGGCAGGTGTTGCAGGCGATGGTGCTCGACGGACTCTCGGTCCGGGAGACCTCGCTCCTGCTCGGCGTGCCGGAGGGGACGGTCAAGACCCGCGCCCGGCGAGCCCGGATCGCGATGAGGGAGGCGCTGACATGACCCCGCACCCGCTCGGCTGTTCCGGCGGCGCCGTCATCGGCCGCGCGCCGAGCACTGATCCCGCGCGGTCGCGGCCAGGCGCGTCCACCGGATCCGGAGAACCGCCGCACCCGCACAGCACCGACGCCCGTCGCCTGAACCGCATCGCTAAAGGCGCCAGCACAACCCCACATCCGCCAGCCGCTCCCCCCAACCGGCACCACGGACACCGACCACGAGCGGCACCCGAGCACAGCACCCGCGTCAGCCCCGCACGAACCGCGACCGAGGAGGCGCTGGCATGACCGCGAACCACCCGGGAGAGCACCTGCTGCGCCGCTACGCGCGCGGCGACGACGACATCGCCGCCGACGAGCTGTGGGCGGTCGAGGCGCACCTGGAAACCTGTGCCCCCTGCCGCGGCCGGCTCGCCCCCGACCCGCTCGCCACGGCGGTGTGGGCCGATCTGGCCCCGCTCGTCGCGCGCACGCCGCAGATGCCGCGTGCCCGGCCGTGGCGGCGGCTGCTGCACGGCTGGGTCTCTCCGGCGGCGGGGCCGTGGCTCGCCATGATGCTGCTCGTCACCGCGGCGGCGGTGGGGCTCGACCAGGCGGGCACGACCGCGGGCGGGCAGGTGCCGCTGGTGCTGCTGGTCGCGCCGGTGCTGCCGGTGCTCGGGGTCGCCGCGTCCTGGGGGCGGTCGTTCGACCCCGCGCACGAGCTCACCGCCGCCACGCCGCGCGCGGGGTTGCCGTTGCTGTTCCGGCGGACGGCGTCCGTGCTGGCCGTGGTCGTTCCCGGGCTGGCGGTGGCCGGCCTGCTGACCGACGTCGCGCCCGCCCGGTGGCTGCTGCCCTGCCTCGCGTTCACCGTCGGCACGCTCGCTCTCGGCGCGCTGGTCGGCATCACCCGTGCCGCGATCGGTCTCGTCGTGGCCTGGGCCGCCGCCATCGTCGCGCCGACCTTCGCGTTCAGCCGGATGCCCATCGCACTCGACGCGGCCGCCACGCCGGTGTGGGCCGGGGCGCTCGCCGCGGGGCTGGTCGTGATCGCGGCGCGCAGGATGGCGTTCACGCGACTGGAGGCGAACCGATGACCGCGCCCACCACCTACGCCTGGGAGATCGAGGCGCGCGGCCTGCGCGTCAAGGCCGGGCGGCGGATGGCCGTCGACGACGTCACCCTCACCCTGGGCCGGGGCGTGCACGGCCTGCTCGGCCCCAACGGCGCGGGCAAGACGACGCTCATCCGCGCGCTCGCCACCGTGCTGCGGCCGGCTTCCGGTGCGCTGTCGCTGCTGGGCGGGACGGACCTGCGCGAGGTGCGCCGCCGCACCGGGTACCTGCCGCAGGAGTTCGGGCACTACCGGCGGTTCACGGTCCGCGAGTTCGTCGCGTACGTGGCGTGGCTCAAGGAGATGCCCTCCCGCGATGTCCCGGCCGCCGTGCAGCGCGCCGTCGACCGGGTGGGGCTCGCCGACCGCGCCGACGACAAGCTCAAGACGTTGTCCGGCGGCATGGTCCGCCGGGTCGGCATCGCGCAGGCGATCGTCAACGACCCGGAGGTGCTGCTGCTGGACGAACCCACCGTGGGCCTCGACCCCGCGCAACGGCTGCGGTTCCGCGAGCTGCTCGTGGAGCTGGGCGCCGACGCGTGCGTGGTCGTCTCGACCCACCTGGTGGAAGACGTCGCCGCCGCGTGCACGGACGTGGTGCTGCTTTCCGAGGGGAAACTCGTCTTCCAGGGCACCCCCGCCCGGCTCGCCGCCGCGGGCACGGCCGAGCACCCCGGCGACAGCCCGATCGAACGCGGCTACAGCGCGGTGCTCGCCACCCGGCGCGAGCGGGGGTCGTGGTGAAGAAATGTGTTGCCGGTCACGGGAAATCGAGAACCGCGGCCGCCTGTGTGCCGTCTTGCCGAAGGTGAAGGGCAAGCCGCACGAGGAGATCACGATGAACGGAATCGAGGCCGACGGCCTGGTGGTGCGCGTGGGCGGCCGCCGTGGCCGCAACGCGGTGAACGGGCTGGACCTGCGGCTCGGCCGCGGTGTGCACGGGCTGCTCGGCCCGAACGGCGCGGGCAAGACGACCCTGATCAGGACGCTGGCGACGGTGCAGGCGCCCACCGCGGGATCGTTGTCGTTGCTGGGCACGCCGGTGAGCGGCCGGCTCAGGCCGGTGCGGCGGCGGCTGGGGTACCTGCCGCAGCACTTCGGCTTCTACAAGCGGTTCAAGGTCCGCGAGTTCGTCGAGTACCTGGCCTGGTTGAAGGAGATGCCGCCGGCGTCGATCCCCGGCGCCGTGCACCGCGCACTGGAACGGGTGGGGCTGACCGACCGCGCCGACGACAAGCTCAAGACGTTGTCCGGCGGCATGGTCCGCCGGGTCGGCATCGCGCAGGCGATCGTCAACGAGCCGGAGGTGCTGCTGCTGGACGAACCCACGGTCGGCCTCGATCCCGCGCAACGGCTGCGGTTCCGCGAGCTGGTGGTCGAGCTCGGGCAGCAGGCGTGCGTGCTGATCTCGACGCACCTGGTCGAGGACGTCGCGGCGGCGTGCACCGACGTGGTGCTCGTGTCGGAGGGATCCGCGGTGTTCCAGGGGACCCCGGCCGATCTCGCCACCGCGGGAACGGACGCCCACGTGGGCGACAGCCCCATCGAGCGCGGCTACTCGGCGCTGATCAGCGCGCGGACCGGCGGAGGTGCCTGGTGACCGGGTTGCGCATCGAACTGCGGCGCTCGACCGCGCTCTGGGCCGGGTTGCTCGTCCTCGTCTCCGGCGCGGGGATGCTCGTGCTGGTCACGTCGGCGAACGCGAGGTGGAAGGGCAACTCGACCTCGGCGGTGCTCGAGCTCCGGCTGCCGCTCGCGTACGTGTGGGCGCTCGTGGTCGGCCTCGCCGTCTTCCAGGGCATGCGGGACAGCCGGGCCGGGGTGACCGAGCTGTTCTCCGCGACGTCACGGCCCGGCTGGGTCCGGCTGGGCACGCTCGCTTCGGCGGTGGCGGCTGTGGTCGCCGCTGCCACCGCGCTGCTGTGCGCGGGTGTGGTCGCCGTGGTCGCGTTCGGCGGCGGGTTCGTCTCCGTCGGCTTCCTCCCGCTCATGGTGACCGTGGTGATCGCGCTGGCGTCGAGCGTCCTGCTGGGCCTCGCCGTGGGGCGGCTGCTGCCCCACCCGCTGACCGTGCCGGTGGCGCTGGTGGCGACGTTCATGGTGGCGACCGCGGCGGGGCGGGCGCTGGACGGGCGGACCGCCGACGACGAGGTGTCCCGGCTGGCACTGCTGGTGCCGGTCCTCGACCCACCGAGCTCGGACCTCGTGACGACGTCGACGTCGGTCGACATCGGGCAGATCGTGTGGTTCACCGGGCTCGGGGTGACGGCGTTCCTGCTGCTGGTGGCGCGCTCCTGGTCCGGACGGCTCGCGGCGCTGGTCCCGGCCGGGCTGGCGGTGGCCCTCGCCTTGTCGATCATGCCGAGCAAGCTCTCCGGCGTGCTGGTGACGGACTCCCTCGCGGGCGAGCTGGTCTGCGACGGCCGGGTCTGCGTGAGCCGGGCCCACGAGGACCGCCTGCCCGTGGTGGCCGCGGTCGGCCGGGAGGTGCTGGCCGCGCTCGCGGTGCTGCCCGGCCCGCCCACCGAGGTCCGGGAGGACACCTCCGCGATGGCCTACCTCACCGCGCCGCAACGCAGCCGCGACGTCGTCTACGTGCGGTCGCAGGGATATCCGCGGGTGCTCACCATGCCCCCGGCGCAGTTGCGGCTGGAGCTGCTCGCCGGCGCGGGCGTCGCCGACTGCTCCACGCCGAACACCATCGACGTCCAGGAAGCCGTCGTGCGCTACCTGACGGCCGGCTACTTCAACGGCGGGCTCGCCGAACTGGCTTCCGAGCCGTACGTGTGGACGAACACGCGCTCGCGTTCCGAGGTCGAGGCCGCCTGGCAGGCCCTGCGGAGCCAGTCCCCGCAGGAACAGCTCAGGCGCGTGGCACAGGTGCGGGAGATGTTGCTGGAGTGCCAGGACTCCTCGCGCGCGCTCGACGTGCTGAGGGCGGCGTGATGAGGCAGCTCGCGTTGTACGCGCGGTCGCGCGGAGTGCCCGCGGCCCTGGTGGTTCTGCCTGTCGTGGTGTTCGTCGCGTGGTTGGCGTTGCACACACCGTGGACCGCGCTCAGCGCGTCGCTGACGTCGCTGGCCGCCGTTCTGGTCGTGACGGTGGGTCTCGCGGGGCAGGACCCGGAACTGGACTCGTCGACGGCCGTGCCGTGGCCGCTGTGGCGGTTCGGGCACCTCGTGGCCGCCGCCGTGCCGGCCGCGGTCTCGGTGCTGCTCGTGCAGCAGCTCGGGCAGGAGCCGTTCGACGCCGCGTTCGTCGTGCGCGACACCGCGGGCATGATCGGGCTGGCCGGGCTGGCGGCGACGGTGGCGGGGGCCCGGTTCGCTCCCGCCGCCCCGGTGCTGTGGTGGGCGGTGGCGGCGATGGTGCCGCCCGGCGACTCGCTGCCCGGCCGGATCGCCACGTGGCCGCTCGGCCCGCCGGACGACGCGGTGACGACGTGGACGGCCGGTGTGCTCTTCGTGGCCGGGGTCGCCGCCTACTCGGCACGCGGCGGGCGGCGCTGAGCGGCTACGGCACCGGTGCGCGCGTGGCGCGGCCGCTGACGAGTCCCGCCGCGACCGCGACGAGCTGGCAGGCGGCGACGACCAGCACGACGACGCCGGGGCCTTGCGGCAGCAGACCGGTGAGCAGCGCGCCCAGCGAGAACGCGCCGATCTTGAGGCTCGCCCCGGTCGTCGACACCTGGCCCAGCAGCTCCGGCGGGCTGTAGCGCTGCCGGGCGGTGATCAACGAGGTCAGCGCCGGCCCCTGCACCAGCCCGGCCAGCAGCGCGAAGGCGAGCAGCCACCCGATGGTCTCCGCGAACGCCCACGGCACGAGCGCCACCCCGAAGGCGGCGATCGTCACGAACAGGACGCGTTCCGGAAGCCATCGGGGCAGGTGCGGCCGCAGCGCCAGCACCGAGATGACGCAGCCGACGTCGAGCACGGCCATCACCACACCGCCCAGGCTCCGGTCCGCGCCGGTGGACTCGACCAGCCACGGCAGCGCCACGACCAGCATCCCGAACCCGGCGAAGCTCAGCACCGACGCGACCGTGGCCGCCCGCAGCGGCGCCGTCCGGACGAGGTGCCGCGCCCCGGCCCGCAACGCCAGGACGAGCGACGGGTGCGACGACACCGGCGCCGGACCGAGCACGAGCCGCAGCGTGCACAGCCCGCCGAGCACGCCCAGCAGGCACACCGCGACCATCGCGACCGCGGGAGACCACGTGAACGCGATCCCGCCTGCCAGCGCGGGCCCCACGATCGCGGTGGCGCTGAACAGCACCGAGTCGTAGGCGGTCACCCGCGGCAGGTCGACGCCGAGCCTGGGCAGCATGCCGGTGAACCCGCCGCTCGTCATCGGCAGCGCCAGCCCCGCGAGCACCGCGAGCAGGGGCATGCCGGGCGGCGGCACGAAGACCAGGCACAACGCCGTGCCGGCGAGCAGGAACTGGTTGCCCGCGAGTGCGAGGAGCGGCCGTCCGGTGCGGTCGAGCCACGCCCCGAGCACCGGACCGGTGACGACCGCGGGCAACGTGTACCCCGCCGTGGTGAGCGCCGTCAGCAGCACGCTCCCCGTGCGGTCCGCGACCAGCAGGACCAGCGCGAACAACACCATCTCGTCGGCGAGGCGAGCCAGTCCGGCCGACCACAGGTACCGCCACATGTGCCGTTCGTACCAGCGGTCCTGCGCGTGGTCGACCGGATTGCGCACCCTCGACGCCGGCCTCGCGGCGCTGCCGGCCCGAGCCGTAGGGTGGCTCACCGCCGGCTTCACCCGCGGTCAGCAGAGCGCTCGAAAAAGTCGGCGAGGTTTTCGTTATCGCCGGTCGCCCGGGACATCTCCTGGTCAGAGAACCCTGGACCGGCAAGTGAGGTGGACATGGCGGTGGCCGAGGAACCCGGCGTCGCGACGGTGGTGGCCGCGCGCGACGGCGACCAGCGCGCGTTGGACGACCTGGTGGCCGGATACCTGCCCCTCGTCTACAACATCGTGGGGCACGCGCTCGGCGGTCACGCGGACACCGACGACGTGGTCCAGGAGACCATGCTCCGGGCGGTGCACGGGCTGTCGTCGCTGCGCGATCCCGCCGGGTTCCGGTCGTGGCTCGTCGTGATCGCGATGAACCAGATCCGGCTGCGGCACCGCGAACGCCAGCGGGTGCCGGTCACCGGTCCGGTGCCCGACGACGTCGCCGATCCCGGCGCGGACTTCGTCGACCTCACGATCATGCGCCTGCACCTGTCGGGGCAGCGGCGCGAGGTCGTGGCGGCGACCCGGTGGCTCAGCGCGGACGAGCGCGAGCTGCTGTCGCTGTGGTGGCTGGAAGCGGCCGGGCGGCTGACCCGCGCGGAGGTCGCCACCGCGCTCGAACTGACGCCGCAGCACACCGCCGTGCGGGTGCAGCGCGTCAAAGCGCAGCTCGACGCCGCCCGCATCGTGGTGCGGGCGCTGGAGCGCACGCCGCGCTGCCCCGAGCTCGCCGACGTGGTCGCGGACTGGGACGGCGACCCCAGCCCGTTGTGGCGCAAGCGGATCGCCCGGCACAGCCGCGCCTGTGCCCGCTGCGAGCGCTGCGGTCACGACCTGGCGGCAGTCGAGGGGCTCATCGCCCGGCTGCCGCTGGTGCCGCTGCCCGCCGCGTTCGGGTTCGAGCAGCCGCTGCTCGCCGGGTCGCAGGTGGGCACCTCCCCGGTCGCGGCGGACCCCGTCACCACCGGCAAACTCAGCCTGTTCCTGCAGGGGACGCTGGTGAAACCGCTCGCGGCCGCCGCGGCCGCGGTGCTGGCCGCGGGCGTCGTGGTCGCCGTGCTGCCCTCGCGCGAGGAGCCGGTCGCCCGGGCGACCACGACCAGCATCTCCAGCACGCCCACGACGACACCGCCCACCACCACACCCCTTTCGTCGGCACCGTCGTCGGCACCGTCGCCCCAGCCACCACCGGCGACGACGACGGTCGCCAAGCCCGTCGCGCCCGCTCCCCCGGCCTCCGTCGCGGCCTCGGCGAAGAAGGGCGTCAGCACGTGGAACTTCGACGGTGTCGGCAAGGCGCTCACCGACGTCCGGGCGGGCTGGTACTACAACTGGGCGGTGCACCCCGACGGTGTCGTCACGCCGCCGAACGTCGAGTTCGTGCCGATGATCTGGGGCGCGAAGTTCACCGACGACGCCACGCTCGCCCGCGCGAAGGCGAACGGCAAGGTGCTGCTCGGGTTCAACGAGCCGGACTTCCCCGACCAGGCGAACATGTCGCCGGAGCAGGCGCTCGACCTGTGGCCGAAGCTGTCCGCGACCGGGCTGCGGCTCGGCAGTCCCGCGGTCGCGCACAGCGGTGACAAGCCGGGCGGCTGGCTCGACCGGTTCATGACCGGTGCGGCGCAACGAGGTCTGCGCGTCGACTTCATCGCGGTGCACTGGTACGGCTCGGACTTCAGCGCGGCCGCCGTCGGGCACCTGAAGAACTACCTCGACGCGGTGCACAAGCGGTACGGCAAACCGGTGTGGCTCACCGAGTACTCGCTCATCGACTTCTCGGGCGGTTCCCCGCGCTACCCGTCCCAGGCGGAGCTCGCGGCGTTCGCCCGCGGTTCCGGCGCGATGCTGGAGAGCCTGCCGTACCTGGAGCGGTACGCGTGGTTCGCGCTGCCCGCCGACAAGCCGGGCACCGGCCTCTACGCCCCCGGCGGCATCCCCAACCAGGCCGGTCAGGCCTACCGCGACGCGGGCTGAGCCCGCGCCGCTCCCGATCCGCACCACCCCTGTGTCAGTTCACCCTGCTCGAAAGGACCTTCGATGACCCACGCCCCCACCACGTCGCGGTTGCGGAGGCGCGTCCTGATCGCCGTCCTCTCCGTGGCCGGCGTCGCGGCCTCCGCGGTGACCGCGAACGCGATGTTCTTCTCCCCGCCCAAGCCACCGAAGGTGGCGATCTCGGCGAGCCCGGCCGCGACCTCCCCGGCGCGGGCGCAGACGCAGGCGCAGGCCACGGCGGCCGACCCCACGACGACCGCGCCCGGATCGACCGGCACGTCCGTCCCCGCCCCCGCGACCACCGAGGCGGTCGCCCTGCCCGCGCAGGAGCCGATCCCGCCGAACGCCGTGCGCGTCGCGGAGTTCGTCGCCGAGTGCCCGTTCACGCACCGGCTGCCGGACGACCCGATCGTCTTCCCGAACCTGCCCGGTGTCTCGCACCTGCACAGCTTCTTCGGCAACGTCTCGACCAACGCCCACTCCGACGTCGAGAGCCTCGCCAAGGCCACCAGCACGTGCAGCCCCAAGGCCGACCTGTCGTCGTACTGGGTGCCCACGCTGCTGGTCGACGGCCAGCCCGTCGAGCCGACCGGCACGACCTTCTACTACCTCGGTGAAGGAGTGCGCGACGACGTGATCGCCCGCACCCGGCCGCTGCCGTACGGGCTGCGGGTCGTCGCGGGCAACGCCAAGGCCACCGCACCCGACGACAGCACGAGGTCGCGCTGGTCGTGCCTGCACGCCGGTCACGTCGGCGCCTCCAAGGACTTCGTGAACTGCCCGGCGGGCACGATGATGGAGTCCTACCTGGACTTCCCGCAGTGCTGGAACGGCAAGGACCTGGACTCCGCCGACCACAAGAGCCACATGGCCTACCCGGTCGCGGGCGACTGCCCGGCGACGCACCCCGTGCCGGTGCCGAAGCTGCGCCAGGTGCTGCGCTACCCGGTGAGCGGCGACCCGGCGCGCTTCAAGCTGGCGTCCGGCCCCGGCTACACGATGCACGGCGACTTCTTCAACGCCTGGCCGGAAGCCGAGATGGCGCAGCGCGTGCGCGACTGCATCAACCGGATCGTAAAGTGCGGACCGGACGGCCGTCCGTAGTGAGGGTTCTCGCCATCGCGGCGGTCCTGGTGGTGGCGGGCTGCGGCGCGACAGTCGCCGCGGCCCCGCCAGCCGGTCCGGCACCGGCCGGTTCGTTGCCGGCCGGTTCGTTGCCGGCCGGTTCGGTGCAGCCCAGTCCGGGACCGGCCGGCCTGTCGCCCACCGACCTGGCGTTCGTGGAGCTGGTGATCCCGCAGAACGAGTCCGCGCTCGCGGCGGTCACGGTGGCGGCGACCAGGCCCGGCTCCGCGCTGCGCCCGGTGGCGAGCCGGGTCGAGGCCGGCTACCGGGCGGAGCTGGCGGTGGCCAGGGAGCTGCTCGCCCTGGCCGGCAGGCAGGAGACCGGTCTGCACGACGGCCACGACATGCCCGGCATGATCACGACCGCGGAGCTGGCGGCGCTCGGAAGCGCCCGGGACACCGCCTTCGACCAGCACCTGGAGCAGCTGCTGCGCACCCAGTTCGAGGAAGCGCGCACCGTCGCCCGCGCCGAGCTCTCGTCCGGCAAGAGCGCACCGGCGCTCGAACTGGGAGCCCGCATCGAGCGCACGCGAGCCGAGTTCCTGGCTCTCCTGGACGCCTCGTAGCCGACCGGATCAGTCCACTTCGGACCGGGCTGCGGCGGCCACTGACGTCACCGGCACGTTCCTGGCGCGCTTCGCGTTGTGACGCAAGGAACGACGGCGAACACCGTCTTGCCGCCGCCCGGCGCCGGGGTCGAACCCCACTCGCTCGTGGCGTTGTCGATCATCACCAGACCCCTGCCGCGGTGCCCGCCCAGCCGTGAGCGCCCCTTGACCGGGTGCTGCGGGGAGGAGTCGTCGACCTCGATCGTGACCTCGCAGGGAGCCCGGCCGTGCAGGAGGCGGAGCCGGCCAGTGCCCCTCGTGTGGTCCAGCACGTTGCTCACCAGCTCCGACACCACTAGGAGCACGTCGTAGCAGTGGTCCGCGCCGAGGGAGTGCAGCACCGCGCCGACCTCGCGGCGGAGATCGGTCAGCTCCAGGTCCGGGCCGATCGGGAAGTCCATGACCAGGGCGTGGGCGGGTTCATCGTCGACGGTCACGGAGCAGCCTGATCACCATCAGCCGATCGCCCGCAGGGCGTCCGGCACCGTCCAGTGCACGTCGACCAGGTCGTCGACCCCGGTGATCCCCAGGACGCGCCGGACGAGACCCGCGCCGGCGACGAGCGCGAACGCGGTCCGCTGCTCGACGGCCCGCTGATCGCTGCGCAGCACCACCTGAACGCCGGTCGACCCCATGAAGGTGACGCCGGTGAGGTCGAGGACGAACAGCCGCGGCCCGGTCGCGAGCTGGGTGTCGACCTCGTCGTCGACCACGTGACCGGTGCACATGTCGATCTCGCCGCGGACGGAGGTGATCGGCGCGCGGGCGCCGGCGTCGACGGTTCTCACGGAGATGAGCAGCGGTCGCCGAGCTGACTGGGTCATGCCGTCGCTCTTCCTGCAGAGATGGGACACCACGCACCGTGCTGCCCTGACACGTGACCGGCCGGCTTCGCACCGGGCACGTCAGGCCGGTGTACCCGGCCGGACCTGCCGCCAAACGCCCGCGCGGGTCTAGGGCTCCCGGCCCGGCTGTTCCGCCCGCAGCGGCGTGACCGTGGCGTCGGTGGAGCCGGGCAGGCGGACCAGCGGTTGCAACGGCAGCGCCACCTCCTGGTCCGACATCGCCGCGAGGTGCTGCAACATGATGCCCTCGCGCAGCGCCCACGGGCAGATCCGCACCTGCTCGACCCCGAGAGCCGACATGGTGGCGTGGGCGACGACGGCGCCCGCGAGGATCTGCCGCGCCCGCGGCTGGGACACGCCGCGCAACCGGCCGCGCTCCTTGGCCGAGAGCCGGGCCAGCCGCGGGATCCACTCCCTGACGTCCCGGACGTGCAGCATCCTGGTCACGAAGGGCCCCTCCCGCTGCGATGCCGCTCCCGCCAGGCGGGCCAGCTGCTTGAAGGTCTTCGACGTCGCGACGACGCGTTGCGGCACGCTCTCCCACCGCAGCCGGTTGACCACCTCGCCCAGGGTGTCGTGGACGTGCTTGCGCAACGCCCTGAGCTGCGCGCGGCTCGGTGGGTCGTCGTGCAGGAACGCACGGGTCAGCCGTCCCGCGCCGACGGGCAGCGACAGGGCCAGCTCGGGCTCGGCGTCGCGGCCGAGGGCGATCTCCATCGAGCCGCCGCCGATGTCGAGCAGGAGCAGCCGTCCCGCCGACCAGCCGTACCAGCGGTGCGCCGCGAAGTAGGTGAGCCGCGCTTCCTGCTGGCCGGACAGGAACTGCGGCCGGATGCCGGCCACCCGCTCGATCTCGTCGATGATCTCCTCGCGGTTGGCCGCGTCGCGGATCGCGGAGGTGGCGAACGTGTAGAGCTGGTCGACGCCGTGCAGGTACGCGGCTCCGACGGCGTCCTTCACCGCTCGCACCACCCGCCGGACACCGTCTTCGTCGATGAGGCCGTCGGGGCGGATGGCCTCACCGAGCAGGGTCGGTTCCTTCACGCAGTGGGCGGGCAGCGGCGGTGCGCCCGCGCGGACGTCCACGATCTGCAGCTGCGCCGAGTTCGACCCGATGTCCAGCACTCCAAGACGCATGGGGGTCCTTCTCCGGTTCCGGTCAGGTCCACGCCGGCTCGGTCACCGGCCGGCGGTCCGGCGCGGGGAGTCCACAGAAGACAGAACGGGCGGCGTTCCGCCACGCGCTTTTCCGGTTCCCCCGCGCGAATCGTTCTCGCGGCACGTTCTCACCTCCTGGTCTCGGGCGGCGAGTACCCGCGCGGTCTTGCCCGAAACTCCTTTCAGGGCAAGGTAACGCCGTGGTGTGACGGCCGGTTCGAGTCCACAGTGGATGATCTTGGGATCTCGGGTGTCCGCCACCGATCCGTTGTGCGGCGCCTCCCGATCGACGGGGTCCGGCGGGACTCGCGGGACGCGGCGAGCCACGCCGATCGGACGGATGCGGCGGTCACGTCGACCACGCGGACGCGGCCCGTTCCGCGGGTGGGCCGCCGAGGCCGCGCAGCGGTGCCGACGAGCACGTCCCGGCACCGCCCGGTTCACCGGCTCGGCCCGCGACCCCGGCGGCCATCGACCCGCGCAACGGCCGAACGGCTCCCGCGGCAATTCCACTACCCGCTGATCCACCTCACCACCCGACACCGAGAGCTACGAAAATCTTCAACAGCTCCCGGCCTCCGCAGGTGGACGAGCCGCGGACCTGCCGTTCCACCCCGCCCCCTGACGACGGCCGACGCCAGACGACCCACTCGTTCAGGTGATCGCCCGACTCCGGCGCGTGACCGGCCACAGTGGACTCATAGGGTGCGAATGCGTTGCCCGCCAGCGGGCGCCGGGGAACTCGTGGAACTCCGATCACGGTCCGCGGCGGGTGTTCCAGTAATGTCGTTCGGGTTCGAGAGGTGAGCTTGAGCAAACAGGTGTCCACCTCCACGTGGTGTCAGCCGTGCAGTGGAGGACCAAGCAATGAGTGGCACGACGGCGTCGGTAGACCGTTCCGCCGAGCAGGACGCGCGAAGAGCAGTGGACCTGCCTGAGCTGCGGCAACTGCTGGCCGGGCTCACGGCCGTGCGCGACGGCGACTTCGGCATCCGCCTGCCCGACGACTCCGACGGTCTGCTCGGCGAGATCGCGACGGTCTTCAACGGCATGGTCGACCAGCTCTCGCTGTTCACCTCCGAGGTCACCCGCGTCGCCCGCGAGGTCGGCACCGACGGCAGGCTGGGCGGTCAGGCCGAGGTGCCGGGGGTCTCCGGCACCTGGAAGGACCTCACCGACTCGGTGAACGCCATGGCGGGCAACCTGACGAGCCAGGTCCGCGACATCGCCCAGGTGGCCACGGCGGTGGCCCGCGGCGACCTGAGCCAGAAGATCGACGTGGACGCGCGCGGCGAGATCCTCGAGCTCAAGAACACCGTGAACACCATGGTCGACCAGCTCTCCAGCTTCGCCGACGAGGTCACCCGCGTCGCGCGCGAGGTCGGCAGCGAGGGCAGGCTCGGCGGGCAGGCGGAGGTCCCCGGCGTCGGCGGGGTGTGGCTCGACCTCACCAACTCCGTGAACTTCATGGCGGGCAACCTCACCGACCAGGTCCGCAACATCGCCCAGGTGACGACCGCGGTCGCGCGGGGCGACCTGAGCCAGAAGATCACCGTCACGGCCCGGGGCGAGATCCTCGAGCTGAAGAACACCATCAACACGATGGTCGACCAGCTCTCCTCCTTCGCCGACGAGGTCACCCGCGTCTCCCGCGAGGTCGGCACCGACGGCCGCCTGGGCGGCCAGGCCGACGTCAAGGGCGTCTCCGGCACCTGGCGCGACCTCACCGACTCGGTGAACTTCATGGCGGGCAACCTCACCGCGCAGGTGCGCTCCATCGCCCAGGTCGCCACGGCGGTGGCGCGGGGCGACCTGAGCCAGAAGATCCGCGTCGACGCCCGCGGCGAGATCCTGGAGCTGAAGGAGACCATCAACACGATGGTCGACCAGCTCTCCTCCTTCGCCGACGAGGTCACCCGCGTGTCCCGCGAGGTCGGCACCGACGGCCGTCTCGGCGGCCAGGCCGACGTCAAGGGCGTCTCCGGCACGTGGAAGGACCTCACCGAGTCGGTCAACGTCATGGCCGACAACCTCACCGCGCAGGTGCGGTCCATCGCCCAGGTGACGACCGCGGTGGCGCGCGGTGACCTGAGCCAGAAGATCCGCGTCGACGCCCGCGGCGAGATCCTGGAGCTGAAGGAGACCATCAACACGATGGTCGACCAGCTCTCCGGCTTCGCCGACGAGGTCACCCGCGTGTCCCGCGAGGTGGGCACCGAGGGCAACCTGGGCGGGCAGGCGACCGTGCGCGGCGTCTCCGGCACGTGGAAGCACCTGACGGACAACGTCAACGTCATGGCGTCCAACCTGACCAACCAGGTGCGGTCCATCGCGCAGGTCGCGACCGCGGTGGCGAAGGGCGACCTCAGCCAGAAGATCACCGTCGAGGCCAAGGGCGAGGTCGCCGCGCTGGCCGGCGTGATCAACACGATGGTCGACACGCTGTCCGCGTTCGCCGACGAGGTCACCCGCGTCGCCCGCGAGGTCGGCACCGAGGGCATGCTCGGCGGGCAGGCGCGCGTGCCCAACGTCGCCGGCACGTGGAAGGACCTCACCGACAACGTCAACTTCATGGCGAACAACCTGACCAACCAGGTGCGCAACATCGCCCAGGTCACCACCGCCGTCGCGCAGGGCGACCTGACGAAGAAGATCGACGTCGACGCCCGCGGCGAGATCCTCGAGCTCAAGACGACGATCAACACCATGGTCGACCAGCTCGGCTCGTTCGCCGCCGAGGTGACCCGCGTGGCGCGCGAGGTCGGCAGCGAGGGGCGCCTGGGCGGCCAGGCCGAGGTCGAGGGCGTCTCCGGCACGTGGAAGCGGCTCACCGAGAACGTCAACGAGCTCGCCGGCAACCTGACCAGGCAGGTGCGGGCCATCGCCGAGGTGACCAGCGCGGTCGCCGAGGGCGACCTGACCCGCTCGATCACCGTCGAGGCCTCCGGTGAGGTCGCCGAGCTCAAGGACAACATCAACTCGATGGTGGGCTCGCTGCGCGACTCCACCAAGGCCAACCAGGACCAGGACTGGCTGAAGTCGAACCTGGCCCGCATCTCCGGGCTCATGCAGGGCCGGCGGGACCTCGCCGTGGTCGCCGAGCTGATCATGGACGAGCTGACGCCGCTGGTGTCGGCCCAGTTCGGCGCCTTCTACCTGGCCGACGACACCGCCGAGCAGCCGGAGCTGCGGCTGATCAGCTCCTACGGGCACCCCGACGACGAGACGCGGCCGACCCGGTTCCGGTTCGGGACCTCGCTCGTCGGCCAGGCCGCCCGCAGCCGCCGCACCATCGCCGTCGACGAGATGCCGGCGGACTACGTCGCCATCAGCTCCGGCCTCGGCCGCACCGCGCCGGTGAACCTCGTCGTGCTGCCGATCGTGGTGGAGGACCAGGTCCTCGGCGTCATCGAGCTGGCGTCGGTGCACCACTTCACCGACATCCACCGCGACTTCCTCGAACAGCTGATGGAGACCATCGGCGTCAACGTCAACACCATCATCGCCAACGCGCGCACCGACGAGCTGCTCGTCGAGTCGCAGCGCCTCGCCGAGGAGCTCCAGTCGCGCTCCGGTGAGCTGCAGGTGCGGCAGGAGGAGCTGCAGCGCTCCAACGCCGAGCTGGAGGAGAAGGCGGCGCTGCTCGCCACGCAGAACCGCGACATCGAGGCCAAGAACCTCGAGATCGAGCAGGCCCGCCAGGAGCTGGAGACCCGCGCGCGGGAGCTCGCGCTCGCCTCGAAGTACAAGTCGGAGTTCCTGGCCAACATGAGCCACGAACTGCGCACCCCGCTGAACAGCCTGCTGATCCTCGCCCAGCTGCTCGCGCAGAACCCGAGCCGCAACCTCACGCCGAAGCAGGTGGAGTACGCGGGGATCATCCACTCGGCGGGCTCCGACCTGCTGGGGCTGATCAACGACATCCTCGACCTGTCCAAGATCGAGGCTGGCAAGATGGACATCACGCCCGAACGCGTGTCGCTGCGGCAGCTGCTGGACTACGTCGAGGTGACGTTCCGGCCGCTCACCTCCCAGAAGGGGCTGAGCTTCCAGCTCACGACCTCGCCGGGCACGCCGCCGGAGCTCGTCACCGACGACACCCGGTTGCAGCAGGTGCTGCGCAACCTCCTGTCCAACGCGGTGAAGTTCACCGAGACCGGTGGCGTGGAGCTGCGCATCGAGCTCGCCGATCCCGCCGAGCTGCCCGCCGCGGTCCGCGCGCACGGCCAGGCGATCATGTTCCGGGTCAGCGACACCGGCATCGGCATCGCCGAACACCAGCTCGAGTCGATCTTCGGCGCGTTCCAGCAGGCGGACGGCACGACCAGCCGCAAGTACGGCGGCACCGGGCTGGGGTTGTCGATCAGCCGCGAGATCGCCTACCTGCTCGGCGGCTCGATCACCGCGGAGAGCACCCTCGGCAAGGGCAGCACCTTCACCCTCTACCTGCCGGTGCACCGCGAGGGCTTCCCCGAGCTCGTCCGGGAGGCGACCGAGCCGGAGACGCCCGCGGTGGCCGCGGAACCGGCGCCGGCCAGCACCCTCAAGCGCAGGCTGCTCGTCGTCGAGGAACGGCCGCAGGGCCTGCTGTCGCTCGTCGCGCAGAGCGCGGTGACCGACCTGTCCACGAGCAACGACCCGCGCGGACCGGTGGAGGTGGTCACCGCGGTCGGCCAGGAGGAAGCCGCGGCCGCCCTGGCGACCGAGCCGTACCACTGCGTCGTGCTGGAGCTGGGCATGCCGGAGGACGCCGCGCTGCGGTTCCTGGAGGCGCTCGACGGTGACACCGCCACCCGCACGATTCCCGTGCTGGCGCACAACAACCGCAGGTTGCCCATCACCTACGAGCAGGAGCTGCAGACCCGCGGCAGCACCCGCCCGCTGGAGCTGCTGTCCAGCCTGGACGAGCTGCGGGAGCGGATCGCGCTGCACCTCAACGCCGACGGCCCGGAGGACGTGCTGCCGCTCGTGCGCCCCGAGCAGCCGCGGCCGCAGCCCACGCTCCAGGTGGACGGTCAGCTCGCCGGGCGGACGGTGCTGATCGTCGACGACGACGCCCGCAACCTCTTCGCCCTGAGCAGCATCCTGGAGCTGCACGGCGTCCGCGTGCTGCACGCGGAGAACGGCAGGGAGGGCATCGAGGCGCTGGTCGGCCACCCCGAGATCGACCTCATCCTCATGGACGTGATGATGCCGGAGATGGACGGGTACGCCGCCACGTCCGCGATCCGCGCCATGCCGGACCACGCGGAGCTGCCGATCATCGCGGTGACGGCCAAGGCGATGCCGGGCGACCGGGACAAGAGCATCGCCTCCGGCGCCAACGACTACGTGACCAAGCCGGTGGACGCCGACGACCTCGTCGCGTGCGTGCACCGCTGGATTCGTTCCCGGTGACCCGCGACGACGCCGGCGTCGGGCGGCTCGCGGGCACGGTCGCCCGCCTGCGCAGGGAGATCGACGAGGCACGGGCCGCCGCGGACGGCCGGGCGCTCGTCGAGCTCGCCAAGGGTGTGCTCGTCGAGCGGCTGCGCTGTGGTCCCGCCGAGGCGGCGGGCCAGCTCGCCCTGCTCGCCGACCGGGCGGGCACCACCCAGCTCGAGCTCGCCGTGGAGATCATCAACGAGGTGTCGGGCGACGTGCTCACCGCGCTGCCCGCGCCGCCCGACGAGCCGCACACCACCGCGGCGGTCCGGTTGCGGACGGCGGAAAGCGGGGTGCTGCACGCGAACGACACGGAGGCCGTCGCCCAGTCGCTGTTCGCCCACGCGCTCGCACCGCTGGGCGCCACCGCCGTGGCGATCTGGTCGGCGGGCGCCGACTCCTCGCTCACCCTCGTCGGGCACGCCGGTTTCGCACCGGGCGAGGCGCACCGCTGGCGGTACGTCCCTCCGGGCGTGCCGACGCCGGCGCGCCGGGCGCTGACTGAGCGGGACGCGGTGTGGATCGCCGACCTCACCGGATCGGGACTGCCGTCGATCGGTGCCGGCCTGCCCGGCCGCGTCGCCGTCCCGGCGGGCACCGGTGGCCGGATCACCGGTGTGCTGGAGATCTGCTGGCCCACCGTGCTCGCGCCGCAGTCGCTGAGCGTGCACAAGCAGGTGGAGGCACTGGCGGAGCTGTCGGCCGCCACCCTCGACAGCACGGCGCCGGCGGCCTTGCCCGACCACGCCGGGCAGGCGCCGTCCGAGCTGGCCGACCTCGCCGACGGGCTGCTCGACCCCGCCTTCGTGCTGGGTCCCGAGGTCTCGCCCGACGGCACCATCACCGACTTCCGGGTGCACCACGTGAACAGCCGGTTCGTCGACATCGCCGGCCGGCCGCGCGCCGCGGTGGCGGGCAAGTCGTTGCTGGAGGCCTACCCGCTGGCGGCGGCCGAGGGCGACCTGTTCGACAAGATCGAGCACGTGCACGCGACCGGCGAGCCGTTCCGCGCCGAGCACATGAGCCTCGCCGCGCTGGTGGACGAGGTCCCGCTGACGGTGACGGCGGCCGTGAGCATCACCCGCCACGGCGTGCTCGTCCTCGTGGTGTGGCGGGTGCAGGACGAGGCCGCGCGCCTGGCCAACCTGCTGCAGCACGCGCAGCGCCTCGGCCGCGTCGGCGGTTTCGAGGAGGAGCAGCAGACCGGCAGGATCGTGTGGAACAGCCAGCTCTACGCGCTCTACGGGCGCGCGCCCGGCACCGATCCCGTGCCGCTGGCGGAGATCGCGGCGCACGCGCACCCCGACGACGTGCCCGCCCTCAACGGGTTCGTGCAGAACGTCCTGGGCGACCACCGGCACGCGTCAGCCGCGTTCCGGCTCCAGCGGCCCGACGGCGTCACCCGGCACGTCCGCGTCATCGCCGAGCCCGTCCTCGACACGCGCGGCACCCTGCTGGCCGTCCGCGGGGCCTACCAGGACGTCTCGGCCCAGCACTGGACCGAGGTCGCCCTGTCGGCGACGCAGGACCAGCTCGCGATCACCGCGCAGGAGGCGGCCGAGCGCAACCGGCTGACGCTGCAGCTCCAGCAGGTGATCATGCCTCCGACGCACCCCACGATCGACGCGTTCGGCCTGCACGTGGCCGTGCGCTACCGGCCGGCCGAGCAGGAGGAGCTGGTCGGCGGCGACTGGTACGACGCGGTCGTGCTGCCCTCCAAGCAGGTCCTGGTGTCGGTCGGGGACATCGCGGGCCACGGCATCCAGGGCGCGACGGGCATGGTCGTGCTGCGCAACGCGCTGCGCGGTCTCGCCGCCACCGGTGCCGGTCCCGCGCAGCTGCTGACGTGGCTGAACCTGGTGACGCACCACCTCACCGACAACATCTTCGCCACCGCGATCTGCGGCCTGTACGACCCGGACACCCGCGTGCTGCGCTGGGCTCGCGCGGGCCACCTGCCGCCGGTCCTGATCAGGAACGGGCAGGGCGACCTGCTGCCGATGCTGCGAGGCGTGATGCTCGGCGCGCTCGCGGAGTCGTTCTACGAAGAGGGCGAGGTCCTGCTGGAGGCAGGCGACACCCTGCTGCTCTACACCGACGGCCTGGTCGAGCGCCGGGACGTGCCGCTCGACGAGTGCCTGGAGCACCTGTGCGAGGCGGTGCGGGAACCCCGGTCGAGTTTGGACGACCTGCTGGACCACCTGCTCGCCCACAGCGAGTCCAACACCGATGACGACACGTGCGTCGTGGGCGTTCAGCTGCGGTGAGCACGGCCGGCCGCACGACGGTGCGGCCGGGTCCGAGGGCCGAACGGTCGCGGCAGGGCGACCGGTCCGTCCACTGTGGATCTCAACGGCCACGGGCGAGTGGACCGTGCGGAGGCCGCCGCGGCAGGCGCCGGAGCAAGGGATCGCGCCGGAGCACTCACCGGCGGCCGGACGGCCCAGCAGGTCGATGCATATCCCGCCGTTCTTCGGGTACTGCCTGAGCTGACGATCTCATTTTCGAGGGAGATGCTGTGGCGACCAAGAAGCCAGGCAAAGTCGTGAAGGACGTGCTCGAGAAGGCGGTCGACAAGGTCACCGAGATGGTGAACCCGCCGATTCCGGGCGTGCCCAACAGCGAGCCGCCGTCCTTCGAGGAACCGACCGAGCCGCGTGGACCGCTGCCGCCCAAGGCGGACCAGACCGGGCCCGAGACCGTGTCGCCGACGGGCGCGCCCACTGGTGCGCCGAAGGTGTCGATGGGCCAGCAGGGCGAGTTCCTCACCACGTCCGTGGGTGCGCGGCTGTACGACACCGACCACTCGCTGAAGGCGGGGGAACGCGGGCCGACGCTCCTGCAGGACCACCACCTGCGCGAGAAGATCATGCACTTCGACCACGAGCGCATCCCGGAGCGCGTCGTGCACGCGCGGGGATACGGCGTGCACGGCACTTTCCAGGGCTATGGCACCGCGTCGAACGTCTGCATGGCCGACTTCCTGGCCGACGGCGTCGAAACGCCGGTGTTCGTGCGGTTCTCGACGGTCGTCGGCTCACGGGGGTCCGCGGACACCGTCCGCGACACCCGCGGGTTCTCGACGAAGTTCTACACCCAGCAGGGCAACTTCGACCTGGTCGCGAACAACATCCCGGTCTTCTTCATCCAGGACGGGATCAAGTTCCCGGACATCATCCACGCGGCCAAGCCGCACCCGGACCGCGAGATCCCGCAGGCCCAGAGCGCGCACGACACGTTCTGGGACTTCGTCTCGACGCACACCGAGGCCACCCACCACGTCATGTGGCACATGTCCGACCGGGGCATCCCCCGGTCGTACCGCACGATGGAGGGCTTCGGCGTCCACACGTTCCGCCTCGTCAACGCCGCCGGCGAGACCGCGCTCGCGAAGTTCCACTGGAAGCCGAAGCTGGGCGTGCACTCCCTGGTGTGGGAGGAGGCGCAGATGATCAACGGCATCGACCCCGACTTCCACCGCCGCGACCTCGCCGACGCCATCGAGTCCGGGGCGTACCCGCAGTGGGAGCTCGGGTTGCAGGTGCTGCCCGACACGCCTCGGCAGACCTTCGAGGGCATCGACCTGCTCGACCCGACGAAGATCGTGCCGGAGGAGCTCGCGCCGGTGCAGCCGGTCGGCCTGCTCACGCTCAACCGCAACCCGATGAACTTCTTCGCGGAGACCGAGCAGGTCGCGTTCCACGTCGGCAACCTGGTGCCGGGCATCGACGTCACCGACGACCCGCTGTTGCAGGCGCGCCTGTTCTCCTACCTGGACACCCAGCTCACCAGGCTCGCCGGGCCGAACTTCAACCAGATCCCGATCAACCGCCCGCACGTGCCGGTGAACGACATGTTCCGCGACGGGTTCCACCAGCACGCGGTGCACGCCGGTGTGGCCCCGTACCGGCCGAACACCCTCGACGGCGGCAACCCGTTCACCGCCCGGGCCGAGGACCGGCCGCTGGTCGAGGTGGCGCAGCCGTTGCCGAAGGCGGTGAAGGTCCGCGAGGCTCCCACGTCGTTCGCCGACCACTACACGCAGCCGAGGATGTTCTGGCAGAGCCTGTCGCCGGTGGAGAAGGAGCACCTCGTGCGCGCCTTCACCTTCGAGCTCGGCAAGTGCTACGAGCAGGCCATCAAGGAACGCCAGCTGGCCGTGCTGGCCAACGTCGACCCGACGCTGTGCAGGGAGGTGGCGCAGGGGCTGGGACTGCCGGTGCCGAACGCCACGGTGCGGCCCAAGAAGGTCGCGCCGAGCCCGGCGCTGTCGCAGGTCGGCAAGACGTGGCCGACCGACGGGCGGCTGATCGGCATCGTGGTCGACCCGGCCGACCTCGACGGCGTGCGGGTGGTGCGCGAGGCCGTGCTGGCCGGCGGCATGGTGCCGTTGCTGATCGCGCCCACCGGCGGCCCGCTGGACGGCAGCGGCCTGGTCGCCCAGCGCACGTTCCTCACCGCGCGGTCGGTCGAGTTCGACGCCCTGCTGCTCGCGGGCAGCCCGCCGCCCGGCCCGGACGCGGTGCCCGCCAGGGACGACAAGGCCGGCGCGCCCGGCACCGCCGTCGACCCGCGGGTGGTCCTGATGGTCCAGGAGTGCTTCCGCCACTCCAAGGCCATCGGCGCGTGGGGAACCGGTCGCGTCGCCCTCGACGCCGCCGGGTGCGCGGCCGGACCGGGGATCGTGACCGGCGACGACGCGACGAAGGTGCTCACGGGCGTGACGGCGCTGCTCGGCGCCCACCGCGTGTGGGAGCGCTTCCCCGCGACGGTCTCCTGAGGCGGCCGGCCGTGACGAGCGGACTCACCCAGGAGGAGCTCGGCTTCCTCCAGTCGATGTTCGACCTGGCCCGCGCCGGTGACACCGAGCGTCTGGTGGAAGCCGTCGACGCGGGCGTGCCGGTGAACCTGACCAACGGCTCCGGCGACACGCTGCTCATCCTGGCCGCCTACCACAACCACCCGGACGCGGTGGCGGCGTTGCTGGAGCGGGGTGCCGACACCGGCCGGGTCAACGACCGGGGCCAGACGGCGCTCGGGGCGGCGGTGTTCCGCCGCTCCGAGCGCTCGGTCACCCTCCTGCTGGAAGCGGGGGCGGATCCGGCTCTCGGGCCCAAGTCCGCCCTCGACGTGGCCCGGTTCTTCGACCTGCCGGAGATGCTGGCCCTGCTGACCGCGCGGCAGGGCTGAGCGCAGGACGGTGTCAACTGCCGGTGGCGGCGGGCGCGAGGGAATCGCGGGTGTCGTAGCGCCAGAACGGGCGCACGCACACCGCCGCCACCCCTACCAGGCCGGCGAGCGGATCGGAACCTCGGATTAGCTTTACAGAAAGCTATCCGTAAAGGTAGCTTGCCGACGTGCCGGAGAGTGCGAAGGACGACGACTTGGTCGGCTCGGTGGTGGCGTGGTGGGCGCGGCACGCGCCGGAGCTGCCGGCGCAGACGATCGAGTTCACCAAGCGGGTCGCGCGGATGCACGCCCTGACCGACCGCGTCACGGTCGCCGTGCTGACGGGCTTCAGCCTGAGCCGCGCCGAGTACGACGTCCTCGGCACCCTCCTGACGGCCGACCGGCCCGGTCTGAGGCCGTCCGAGCTGTCGTCCCGGCTGCTGCTCACCACCGGCGGGCTGAGCAACGTGCTGCGGTCGCTGGAGCGCCGCGGTCTTGCCGCACTGACCTCCGACTCCGCGGACCGGCGCGGCAGGCGCGTCGCGCTGACGCCGGAGGGGGCGGACGTGGCCGGGCGGGTGGTCCGCGAGGTCGTGGCCGCTCAGCACGCGTTGCTGAGCACGGCCTGCGAGGCGGACGTCCGCGTCGGCACGGCGGCGCTCGCCGCCGTGCTCGCCCCGCTCGAGTCCCGCGCCGCCGGCCGCTGAAACCCGGTCACCACACCGCACGGAGGTAGGACCATCTCCCGCTTCACGATCACCGACGTCCACCCGCTCACCCCCGAGGGGACCTTCGGCCCGGTCACCTCCGTGCCCGTCGAGAACGGCGTGATCGGCGTGATCGGTGACAGCGCCGGCGGGGAGGTGGTCGACGGGCGAGGTGGCTACCTGCTGCCCGGGCTCATCGACACGCACGTGCACATCGGCGGCGCCGCCGAGCTCGCCGCCGGGCTCCGCTGGGGCGTGACCACGATGCTCGACATGGGCACGACCCGGTGGGACGAGCTGCGTGCCTTGCGGGACAACGAGTCCGACGACCGTTCCGACGTCCGCGGAGTCTCGTACCCGGCGTGCGCCGTGCGCGGCACCGCCGTGCGCAAGATGGGGTATCCCGCCTCCACCGCGGTGCGCGGTCCCGCCGACGCGGCGCGGTGGGTGGCCGAGCGGCTGCGCCAGGACCCGGACCACCTCAAGATCGTGCTGGAGGAGCGGCCGCTGCCGTTCCAGCCGAGACCCCTGCGTCCGGACACCGTCGCCGCACTCGTGGCCGAGGCCCACCGCGCCGGGAAGAAGGTGGTCGTCCACGCCGCGTCTCCACAGGCCTACGAGATCGCGCTGGACGCGGGCGCCGACGTCATCACCCACGCGCCCATCGGCGCCGCGCTGTCCGCCGGCCTGGCCCGCCGGGTCGCCTCGTCCGGCACGGCCGTCTCCCCCACGCTGGTGATGATGCGCACGATCCTGGAGACCCTCCGGTTGCCGATCAAGCCGCGGTCGCTGCACTTCGGCCAGACGACCGCGTCGGTCGCGGCGCTGCACGACGCCGGCGCGACGATCGTCCTCGGCACCGACGCGAACGCGGACGAGACCTCACCGGCCCGCGTCGCGCACGGCGTCGCCGTGCACGAGGAGCTCGCCCTGCTGGTGGCCGCCGGGCTCAGCCCCGCGGACGCGCTCGCCGCGGCGACCTCGCGCGCCGCGGCGGTGTTCGGCCTGGCCGACCGCGGGGTCATCGCCGCGGGCAAGCGCGCGGACCTCCTGCTGCTCGCCAGGGATCCGACCGCGGACATCACCGCCACGCGCGACATCATCGGTGTCTGGAAGCGCGGCATCACCCCGACGGGTGTTGAAGATCCGGTTCCTGGGCACCCCCTGTCACGACAAGACGAGTGAGGAGGCCGTGATGCAGGGCGATGTCGAGACCTACCACGAGAACGGGACCTGGAAGAACAAGGTCGAGGGCAACTCGCAAGCCTCCAGCACGCACGACACCAAGGACGAGGCGGTCGCCAGGGGTCGTGAGATGGCCGTCGATCGCGGTGTCGAGCACATCATCCGCAACATGGACGGCACGATCAGCGAGAAGAACACCTACCCGCGCAGCAGCGACCCGCGCGACATCCCCGGCTGAGGTTCGAGCCGCGGCACAGAAGTGCGGCGGACCGCGTGAAGGCCGTCCCGGACCCACTCCGGGACGGCCTTCCGCCGTCAGCGGGCGACCGCTCCCGCACCGTCCACATCAGACGGTCGCTCGCCGCCCGCGGGAGTCCGGCGGACCCGCGCGTACGGCTGTGCGGGCTTGCGCTGGGACGTGATGACCTCGGGGCCGGTCGCCTGGTGGTACGCCCGGACCACGTCCGGCACCACGCGCCCCCACGCGTAGCGGATGTGCGTGCGGTCCTGGCCCGCGGCTCCCAGCTCCTGGCGCCGGACCTCGTCCGCGAGCAGGGATCGCAGCGCCCGCGCCAGCAACGCGGGCTTGCGGGGCGGGACGTGCAGGCCCGTCACCTCGTGCACCACGGACTCGGCGAGACCGCCGGCGGTCGACGCCACCACCGGCACGCCGCACGCCATCGCTTCGAGCGCGACGATTCCGAACGACGGACGCCGGGACGGGCACGCCACCACGTCCGCGGAGCGGATCAGCGCGGGCATGTCGGAGTGCCGCACGCGGCCGAGGAAGCTGACGCGGTCGGCGACGCCGAGCCGCTCCGCCAGCGCCGACAGGCGCCGGAAGTCCGCGTCGCCCGCCAGCTCGGACCGGCGGGGACCACCGGCGACCACCAGCTCGGTGCAGCTCACCACCGTGAGCGCGGTGATCAGGTCGTCCACGCCGTCGTGCGGCGCCAGGCCGCCGGCGGTGAGGACGCGGGACCTCCCGTCCCGCGGCGCGGCCGGGCCGTTCGGCGTGAACAGCCGCGTGTCGACACCCCACGGCACGGTGGAGATCCGCGACCGGCGCACGCCCATCCTCGCCAGCTCGTCCGCTTCCTGGCCCGACGAGGCGATCACCGCGGTCACCCCGCCGCCGACCAGCCGCTCGATCTCGGCGGAGCCGCCGCCTTCGAGCCCGTGGTAGCTCTGCACGACGGGGATCGCGCTCCGCCGGGCGCTCAGCACGGCCGCCAGGCCGGACGTCCAGTGGTGGGCGTGGATGACGTCCGGCGCGCCGGAGGCCCACCGGTCGGTCAGGAACTGCGCGAACTCGCCGATGTGCGGGACGACGTCCTCGTCGTCCGGGCCGGCGGGCACGTGCACGACGTCGAAGCCCTCCTCGGCGCGCACCGGGTCCGGCAGGCGCCCGCCCGTCCGCCGGGTGTAGACCGTGAGGTCGTGCCCGAGCCGGCGCAGCTCCTGCGCCAGCTTCGCGACGTGCAGCCGGCGGCCGGCGGCGTCCGGGTCGCGCAGAGCGGTCAGCGGGCTGTCGCACAGGGAGATCATCGCGATCTTCACCTGCTCACCTCCGGGTGCGGCCAGGGGTTGGCGACGCACGTCTTGCCGTCGCGGGGAACGGTGAAGCCCTGAGGACTGGGGGCGGTGATCTCGGCGAGCCTGTCGTTGGAGACCGAGAAGGTCTGCTGCATCATCACGGGCGCGGGTGCGCCGTCGGCGGGACAGGCCTCGTGGCCGTGCCCGAGGAAGTGCCCGATCTCGTGGTTGATCAGGTACCTGCGGTAGCCCTCCAGATCGCCCGCGAACGACTGGGCTCCGCGGAACCACCGCGGCGCGCTCACGTACACGACGCCGCCGGCGTAGCAGGAGGTGTCGTAGGGCAGGTCGAACCCGCAGATGGCCCGGGCGGTTCCCGTCGCGGTGAGCCGGATCCGCACGTCCGGCTCCTCGACGTCCACCCGGCGGAAGGCGACCTCACCCGACGCGGTCCACCCGCGCGGGTCCGCGAGTGCCGCGTCCACCGCCGCGGCGAACTGCTGGTGGGTGTGGGGCAGCACGGCGCCCTGCTCCACCTCGACCGAGTAGGTGCGCACCTGGCCGGTGCCGACCTGCGCCGTGGTGCCCGCGATGGTGCGCCACCAGCCTTCGCCCTCGGCGCGCACGGCTTCGCCCGGCGGGAGCTCCGGTCCCGGCCGGTACCGGACCGGCTTCCTCTCGCCGGACGCCGGTGGCGGTTCCGCGGACGGCGCCGGCGACGAGGACGCCGGCGCGGGCGTCGGTGAGCTGCGCACCGAAATGCTCGTCACCACCGCGGGAGCCTCCGGCTGCGCGAGGGTGCGCGGGGACGGCTCCGGAGGTGGCCAGCTCTTCAGCATGCCGATGGTCACTCCGGCCAGCATCGCGGCGAAGACGTACATGACGATTCTGCCGACGGACATGAAGTCACTCCCCTGTCACGAACAGCTGAACAGCACAGGGCAGGGCGCGTGGTGCAACGCCGCCCGCGCGCCCGGCTGGAGACCTTCCGCCGGAGCGCGTTCCCGGCCGGACACCACGAGCAGGTCGCTCGGGAACAACCGCACCTCCTCGTCCACGGCCCTGGCCTCGCGCACCAGCTCGACGATCACGTCGGGGCAGGCGGCGTGGACGAGGTCCGCGGCGGCGTCGAGCGAGCGGGACGACCCCTGGTACGGCCGGGTCAGCACCCGCAGCCGGGTCGCCCGCCGGGCGCGGCAGAAGGCGATCGCGCGGTGCAGGACGCCCTCTCCCCCGACGGAGTCGAGAACCGCGGTCACCACGCCGAAGCGGCCGGCGAGCGCGGTGGAGGAACCGCCGAGGACCGCGACATCACGGCAGTCGCGGCCCGCCAGCGGCGGAACGGTCAGAGCGGCGTACCGCGAGACGACCACCAACGCGCCCTCCCAGCGCGCGGGGGGCGAACCGTGGTGTTCGATGTGGACGGACAGCTCCCGGTGCTCCGCCAGCAGGGCCGCCACGTCGGTGTGCGCGGGGTCGTTCTCCGCCGCGGCGCGGACGACCAGGCCGACACCGAGCGCCGCGGCGCACGCGGCCGCCCACCGGACGCCGGGAACACCGCAGTCGCGAACGTCGACGAGCACGCACGTGGCCGTGATGCCGGCCGGTTCGTGGGCCAGGGCGGTCACAACGTCACGCTCGGCTCTTCGACGGCGGCCTGCTCGATCTCCGCCGGCGCGGGTTCGCTCCGCCTGGGCAGCGGCAGGTCCGTGGTGATCGCGATCTCGGAGTACCACTGGTCGAGCAGCTGCTGGCGCTCGGCGAGCTCGGCGAGCATGACGCGGGACTGCTCCAGCGCCTCGCCGACGATCTCCCTGGCGCGGCGGCTCGCCTCCGCGAGCCGCCGCTGGGTCTCCTGCTCGGTCTCGTCGAGGAGGCGGGCCTGGCGGGCGGCGGCCTCCTCGGCCTGGTCCACCGCCTGGTCGGCGCGGACCTGGGCCTCGGCCTCGATCTCCTCCGCCTTGCGCTTCGCGACGTGCAGGAGGTAGCGGATGCACCCGGAGACGGCGCTGTTGTCCTTGCTGTACCCCGCGTGGATCATCCGGTACTCGGCTATTTCGGAACGGGCTTCCTCGAGGTGCCGGGCGAGGTCCGCGGCCGTGGCGAGTGCGGCGTCCCGATCGGCGCAGGCGGTCTCCAGGAGCCCTTCGAGCCGGGCGTGCTCCTCGTCGACCTGCTTGCGGTCGTAGCCGAACCATCGGGTGCGGAAGGTCGTGGCACCCTCGTCCAGGAGTTCGTCGAAAGCCATTGCCCGTGTCCTTTCCTGAACGTGGGCGGTGGTGGTCTCCAGGCTGGTACCCCCGTGCCGAACCGCCAGTCATTCCCAACCAGGTATGCACTCTCTCTAGTGAATTCCTTACGGACTGTCATCACCCCGGTGAGCGACACACGAACGCGCCGGGTGGTGGTTCCCGGCGCGTTCCGGCCCGTGCCGGGCTCAGCCCCGCTCGCTGCGCAGGAAGGCGACGTACGCGTCGGCCGCGGCGCGGGCACGCTCCCGCAGCGCCTGCGGATCCGTCGCGGCCGCGGCCTTGAGCCCTTCGCAACTGGAGGCGAGCACGTCGGGTCCGAGAGTGCTCATGGCCATGTCGGGCAACTCGTCCTTCATGCACCTGGTGGCCCGCCCGACGGCATCGGGGTTGCAGTAGTCGTCCGGCGAGTAGCACTTCTCGACGGCACTGTCGAGAACGGGCTTGCTGTCCTTGTAGATGAGCTCCATCCCGCCGAGCCCGGCCAGGGACTTGGGGAGGACGACGTTCTTGAGCTCCTGCACGTCCCCGCGGTCTGTGCCCGGTTGGAGCTGCGCGCCGCAGACGCGGGACACGAACTCCTCACGCGTGATCTTCGTCAGCGTCCCGACGGTGTCGCTGAGGTTGCCGAGGCACGCCACCGCGTTCGCAGCCGTGGGAACGAGCACCAGCGGAATCGCCGCGAACAACGCCGCCAACGCGGTCGTCCTCGTATTCATGTCGTCCTCCTGAGACTCCAGATGATCGGTCACCCGGCCTGTACCCGCGCGTTTGTGAAAAGCACACGGGTTCTCGGGTTCGACCTCATCGAGTGACGGTGAACTCGTGTTCGACTTTGGCGTCCAGCAACAGCGGTGTGGCATTGCGAACGCGGGCGAGCAACTTGTGGTCGCCCTCCTCCGGTTCGAAGCCGGCGAGGATCAGGCGGTTACCCGTGCGGCGAGTGGCGACCACTTCGTCGTCCACGAGCACTTCCACCCGGTCCAGCGTCCTCGTGTCACCGGCTGTGACGCTGATGTTGTTGTAGACGGCCGCCGCCCTCAGGACCGCACCGTCCTCGATGCCGCCGACGGTGAGGCCGGCTCGCTCGATGTGCACCATGGAGCCGATCACGACGGTCGACGACACGGCGAACACGGCGGCGAGGAAGACCAGCAGGAGGAGCTCTGACCTGCGCGGTGAGGCGTGCATCGGTCATCCCGTGGCCAGGGCGGCGAGCCGGTCGGGGCCTCCGTTGAACACGTTCTGGTCGATCGGAGACGACGTGTACTGCCAGATCGTGTGGAACGGCCAGTTGAACGGCATCGGGCCGACCTGGGGCGCGTACCTCGCGAGCCACAACGGGTTCGTGGAACTGAAGTCACCGGTGCGGCCGGTGCACCTGTCCCACCACTGCGTGGACGTGTAGATCACCGGCCAGCGCTTGGTGAGCGCGTGGTAGGTGTCGCTGAAGCTGCGGATCCAGTTCACCATCGCGGCGTGGCTGAGGCCGTAGCAGGTGTCACCGCCGTACGGGTTGTACTCGATGTCGAGCGTTCCCGGCAGCGTCCGCCCGTCCCGCGACCAGCCTCCGCCGTTCTGCACGAAGAACCTGGCCTGCGTGGCACCGTCCGAGCGGTTGGGCAGGGCGAAGTGGTAGGAACCCCTGATCATGCCGACGGCCGCGGAGCCGTCGTACTGCTGGGTGAAGTTGGGGTTGCGGTAGTCCGTGCCCTCGGTCGCCTTGATGTAGGCGAACCGCTTGCCCGACCGCCACCAGTGTCCCCAGTCGACGTTGCCCTGGTGGCTGCTGACGTCGATGCCGTCCACCCTGCCCACGCTGTCGACCCCGAGATCGGGTGGTGTCAGCAGCATGTCACCGGTACCTTCGTGCTTGGCGATCTGCGAGCCCGCGTGGTGGTCTTCCGGCCCTTCTGCCGCGTCCGCGGTCACCGGGCTCAAAATGCTCACGGCCAACGCGATCGCAGCGGTGCGAATGACAAGGCGGCCAGCACGTGATTGCGACGGCATTGGTTTTCCTCCCCGTGCGTGAATGGTTCTGCTGGCCGACTACCCGCCGCAGGAACGGAAAAACCGGGCGTCGATTTCTTGACACTAGAGAGTGAGGACGGGGGTCGTCCCGGCACTCCGGGTGACCAATTGTCCGAAGCGGTTCATTCGATTCGGGCGGCTGGCCGGGAGTGTGATCGGGTAACCGTCGGAGGCCACATTTCAGTGAGGGGAGTCCGACGGTGGATCGCAAGAAGATCGCACGCGGCGTTGCCAAACTCGCCGGTTACTGCCTGCTCTCCGGACTGCTGGTCGCCGGGCTCCTCTTCCCCGCCACCGCGACACTGGGGACGTTGTCGAACAAGATCAGCGATCAGGTGAAGTCGACCCTCGCCCTGATGCTCACCGACCAGCCGCCGCTGATGACGACCGTGACGGACAAGGACGGGGCACCGATCGCGCACCTGTACGACCAGTACCGGGTGCGGACGCCACCGGACAAGCTCTCACCGCACATGAAAACCGCGCTGCTGGCCATCGAGGACCGCCGCTTCTACGACCACCACGGCGTCGACTGGATCGCGACGCTGCGTGCCGCGGCCCGCAACAACTCCAGCGGAACGGTGCAGCAGGGCGCGTCCACGCTGACGCAGCAGTACGTGAAGAACTACCTCGTGCACGTGCTCGCCCGCACCGACAAGAACGCCCAGCGCGCGGCCCAGGAGCAAAGCGTCACCCGCAAGCTCCGCGAGGCGCGCATCGCCGTGGGCCTGGAGACTGCGCTGAGCAAGGACGAGATCCTTGCGCGGTACCTCGACCTCGTCCCGTTCGGGTCGACGATCTTCGGTGTCGCCGCGGCCTCGCAGGCCTACTTCGACACGACGCCGGACAAGCTGACCGTCACCCAGGCCGCGACGCTCGCCGGCATGGTGAACAGCCCGACCGCGCTCGATCCCGAGGCACGGCCGGACAAGGCGCTGGAGCGCCGGAACCTCGTGATCGACGCCATGGTCACGGACGAGAAGCTGTCCAAGGAGGAGGCGGAGCGCTACAAGGCCGCTCCGCTCGGGCTCAGCGAGCCCGTCCGTCCACTCCAGACCGGCTGCGTCGGCGCCGGGCCCTCCTACGGGTTCTTCTGCTCGTTCCTGGTGGAGTACCTGAAGGAGGCCGGTTTCAGCCTGGAGCAGCTCAAGATCGGCGGCTACCGGGTGGAGACCACGCTGGACCCGAAGATCACCGAGCACGCGAAGACCGCGGTCGAGGCGCAGGCGCCGAAGAACACCCCCGGCGTGGCCAACACCATGGCGGTCGTGCGGCCGGGCAAGGACTCGCACGAGGTCGTGGCGCTGGTGGCCAACCGCGACTACGGCCTGAAGAAGGAGCAGTTCCAGACCCAGTTCGACCTGCCGAGCGGCGTGGAGAACAAGTTCGGCACGGGATCGGTCTACAAGGTCTTCACCGCGGCCGCCGCGCTGGAGAAGGGCGTCGGCATCGACACGGTCATCCCCTCGCCCAACACCTACACCTCGAAGGTGTTCAAGGGCGGCGCCGCGTCCTGCCCCTCCACCGGTGAGCCGAACACCTACTGGTACTGCCTGTCCAACCACAACGACCGGTACCCGCCGCAGATGCCGTTGCGGCAGGCGCTCGCCACCTCGCCCAACACGGCGTTCGTGATCCTGGAGGAGAAGACGGGCCTGGACGCGGTGGTGGACATGGCCTCCCGGCTCGGCATGCGCAAGACGATGGCCACGAACATCGCCGGTGTGGCGCCGGACCCCAACGGCCCCAAGGACCTCCGCGTCTCCCAGGCCGAGTTCTACAAGCGCAACGGCAACGCCTCGTTCACCCTGGGCCCCGCGCCGTCGAGCACCCTCGAGCTCGCGAACGTCGCCGCGACGGTCATGAGCGGCGGCGTCTGGTGCCAGCCGACGCCGGTCCGGCGGGTGCTGGACCGGGACGGCAAGCCCGTGGACCTCAAGCGGCCGCCGTGCGAGCAGGCGGTGCCCGAACCCCTCGCCAACGCGCTCGCCAACGGCCTCAGCGAGGACAGCAAGGGCATGGGCACCGCCGCCGCGGCGGCGCGCAAGGTCGACTGGAAGCGCCCGATGATGGGCAAGACCGGGACGACGGAGGAGTACAAGTCCGCCGCGTACCTCGGCGCCACCCCGGACTACGCCGCCGCCGTGCAGGTGTTCAACGACAGCACGTCGCCGAAGGGCATCTGCATCGGCTCGGGTCCGCCCCAGCTCTGCCCAGAGGGCAACATCTACGGTGGCACCATTCCCGCGGCGACCTGGTTCGACACGATGACGAAGGTGCACGCGGGCCTGCCGGAGAAGCCGCTGCCCCAGGTCGAGGACCGCTACCGGCTCGGTGACGAGAAGAACAGGGCGCCCGCGCCGGCCGCGTCGCCTTCCCCCACCCCGACGGTGGTGGCGCCGCCTCCCCCGCCTCCCGCGGCGGTGGCACCGTCACCGGCACCTCGGCCGTCACCCGCTCCCCGGCCGTCGCCCGCCCCGCGGCCGTCAGCCGCTCCCTGGCCGTCACCGACTCCCTGGCCGTCGGTCGTGCCACCCACCCGCTGACGGGTCAGGAGCCCGCAACGGTCCTCACCGGTCCGCGCGGCGTTCGCGGAAGGCGATCATGTTCATCCGGTTGCCGCACCGCACGCTGCAGAACCGCTTGAGGCCGTTGCGGGACAGGTCCAGCAGGAGGCCCGCGCAGTCGTCGGCCGCGCAGATCCGCAGGCGGTCCATCTCGTCCATCCGGATCACGTCGATGAGGGCGAGCGCGGCCTCCACCCGGATCCGCTCCCCCAGCGGGGAGCCGGGCTCGGTGGCGTGCATGTGCCAGTCCTGCGAGTCGTGCCGCACGAGGTGCGGGAGCGCCTTGGCGTCGCGGAGGATCTTGTTCACGGCGACGACGGCGTCATCGCGGTCGAGGGTCCACACGTGCCGGAGCAGCGCGCGCGTGCGGTGGACGTCGCGCAGTTCGGCCTCGTCGTGATCGATCCGGCCCGTGAACGGGTAGCGGTCCAGCAGCTCTTTGAGCTGGCCGACCGTGGCCACCTCGTCCGCGCCGCTGCGCGATGCCGACGGATCGGTGTTGCACAGGGTGACGACGAAGAGGAGCGACTCCTCCGTGTCAGGAGCAAAACGCAAGTTGACTCCTTACCGAGCCCGGCCTAGCGTCAGGGGCGTCAGTCAGGTTAAGCCATGACAACGCACCGGGCCGGGAGGCCAGCATGGGGATCGGCCAGAAAACCACCGGCCTGATCGCGGCAGCGGTCTCGTTCACCTCGTTCGGCACCTCCGGGGCGTTCGTCAAACCGCTGCTGGAGGCGGGCTGGTCGCCGACCGCCGCCGTCACGGCCCGCGCGCTCACCGCCGGGCTCGTGCTGCTGCCGTTCGTCGTGGTCGCCCTGCGCGGCCGGTGGGCCCTGCTGCTGAGGGCCCGCTGGCCGGTGCTCGGCATGGGCCTGGTCGGGGTCGCGGTCACCCAGGTCCTGTACTTCGCCGCCATCCAGCGCATCCCGGTGGCGACCGCGCTGCTCATCGAGTTCCTCGCTCCCCTCCTGCTGGTCGGGTTCGGCTGGGCGGTCAGCAGGCGGGCACCCGCACCCGTCGTCCTGGTCGGCTCGGTGCTCGCGGTCGGCGGTCTGGTGCTCGTGATCGGGCCCGGCGCGATCCAGGCCGTGGACCCGGCCGGCCTGGCCGCCGCCTTCGGCGCCGCCATCGGGTGCGCCGTCTACTTCGTGATCGCCGCGCGGCCCAACGAGGGGCTGCCTCCCGTCGCGCTGGCCGGGGCGGGGCTGCTGCTGGCCGCGCCCGTCCTGGCGCTCATCGGGGTCACCGGCCTGCTGCCGTTCACCGCCACGTTCGACGACCTGACCCTGCTCGGCACCACGACGGCCTGGTGGGTGCCGCTGCTCGTCGTCGCGGTCCTCGGCACCGCGCTCGCCTACGCGGCCGGCATCACCGCCTCGGGGATCCTCGGGTCGCGGCTCGCGTCGTTCATCGCCCTGCTGGAGGTCGTCTCGGCGTCCCTGTTCGCCTGGCTGCTGCTGGGCGAGGAGCTCACCCCGTTGCAGCTCCTGGGCGGCTTGCTGATCCTCGCCGGCATCGCCGCGGTCCGAGCCGAACGGCAGGAGGAGGCGGACCCGGCGCCCGCGGTCGGCGCGTCCTCGCCCTGACGCGACGCGCGGTCCAGCCGGCCGTCCCGTTGTCGTAGGACTGCCAGGGCCAGGACAAGCCCGGCCGGGCTGGCGCACACTGGAGCACGTGCGGGAGTGGGAGTTCGGCCGGACGGTGCGGCGCTGGCGCGACCGGGTGGCACCCGAGGCCGCCGGTGTGCCGGTGGGGCGCCGCCGGCGGGCGAGCGGCTTGCGGCGCGAGGAGCTGGCCGCGCTCGCCGGCATCTCGGCCGACTACCTGACGCGGCTCGAGCAGGGACGCGCGACCGCGCCGTCGGCGCAGGTGGTGGAGTCGCTGGCGAGGGCGCTGCGGGTGTCCGGCACCGAACGCGACCTGCTCCACCGCCTGGCGGGGCACGCCACGCCCGGTCCCGACGTCGTGCCGTCGAGGATCACGCCGAGCGTGCAGCGGCTGCTCGACCGGCTCTCGCACACCCCGGTGGTCGTCCACGACGCCACCTGGACGCTCGTGCTGGCCAACGCGCCCTACAACGCGCTCATGGGCGACACGACCGCCTGGAAGGGCCTGGAGCGCAACGCCGTCTGGCGCAACGTCACCCGCCTGCCCTCACGCGTCGTGCTCACCTCGCGGGAACAGGAGGAGCATGAAGCCCGGCTCGTGGCCGACCTGCGCCTGACGGCTTCGCGCTACCCCGCCGACCTCGCCCTGCGCCGCCTGGTCGCGGACCTCACCGCGGGCAGCCCCCGCTTCACCGAGCTCTGGGACGCCGGGACGGCACCCGCCCAGGCCGGTCCGTCCCGGCGCAAGACCGTCGACCACCCGGCGGCCGGCTTGGTCACCCTCGACTGCGACACGCTCGTCGTCACCCACGACGACCTGCGGATCACCGTCTACACCGCCGAGCCCGGCACCGAGGACGCGGACCGCCTGGCGCTCGCGGTCGTGCTGGGCACCCAGTCGTTGCAGCACTGATCGCCCTCGTCGCGCACCAGGCGCCCGGCCGTCGGCTCGCGGCGGTCACAGCAGCCCGGCCGAGTGGGCGAGGACGGCCAGCCGCACGCGGTTGTCCGCACCTGTCTTCGTCATGAGTGCGGCGACGTGCGTCTTCACCGTCGTCACGCCCACGTGCAGCCGCTCGGCGATGTCCCGGTTGCCCAGGCCCTCGGCCAGGAGCGCGAGCACGTCGAGCTCACGCGGTGTCAGGCCGCGCAGTGCGCTCGACGGCTCCGGGCCGCGTTCCCGCCCGACGACCCTGCCCACCAGCCGACGCAGCACATCAGGACTGAAGGGCTGCTCACCACCAGCGGCCCGCCGGACGGCCGTCAGCAGGTCCTCGGGCGTGGAGTCCTTCACGAGGAACCCGTGCGCGCCGGCGGCCAGCGCGGGGTACAGGTGGTCGTCGTCATCGAAGGTGGTGAGCGCGACGACGCGCGCACCGGGATCGTCGGCGAGGATCCTCCTGGTCGCCGCGATGCCGTCGACCACGGGCATGCGCAGGTCCATCAGGACCACGTCGGGCCGGCACCGCGCCGCCGCGCGCACCGCCTCGGCGCCGTCGGCCGCCTCGCCGACGATCTCGACGTCCGGGGCGTTCTCGCACAGCATCCGCAGACCGGCGCGCACGAGCCGCTGGTCGTCGGCGATGAGGAGCCGGATCACGCCGGCTGCTCCTGCCGCGGCAGGCTGGCGCGCACGACCCAGCCGGCTCCGGCCGGACCGGCGTGGAACGACCCGCCGAGCCGTTCGACCCGCTCCGCCATCCCGGTGAGCCCGTGGCCGTCCGAAGGGAGCCCTGGTGGTGTCAGACCGGGTGGCACGCCGCCGGTGTCGCGGACTTCGACGTCCACGCCGGCGTGCGAGTCGCGGACGCGCAGGTGCACGGCGGCGCCCGGTCCGGCGTGGCGCATCACGTTGGTGAGCGCCTCCTGGACGATCCGCAGCACCACGAGGCGGTGTGACCCGTCCAGGTCCCCGGTGGTGCCGCTGATGTCGGTGCGCACCGCGAAACCCGCGCGGGCGCACCTCTCGGCCGCCTGGCGCACCGCCGTGGTGAGGCAGGCGGGGCTCGCGCCGACCGGCGGGGGAACCGAGGGGTCGCGGAGCACGGTGACCAGGTCCCTCAGGTCGCGCAGCGCCGCCGAGCCGGTGGCGTGCACGTCGTCGAGCACCTCGCGGAACTGCTCGACGTCGCTCGCCGCGTGCCGCGCCACGGCGGAGCGCAGCACCATCGAGGACACGTGGTGGGCCACGAGGTCGTGCAGCTCCCTGGCGACGGCGACGCGGTCGGCTTCCCGCGCGGCCGAGATCTCCGCGTCCCGCACGCGCAGGACCAGCGCCTTCTCCTCGCGCTGCCGCGCGGCGAGCTCCCGCACCGACCTCAGGTGCCTCCCGACGAGGACGGGAACGCCGACGACCAGCGCCACCCTCAACGCGACGACCGCCGGCCGGTCGTCCTCCTGCCCGGCGAGGTAGACCGCGTCGGCCACGACAGCTCCGCCGCACCCGGCCGCGAGCTGCGGCCGCCAGGGCCGCCGCACCGCGAGTTCGCCCAGCGACAGCGCGGCGCAGGCCTGTGCCGCGGCGAGGCCGGGAGCGTCCACCAGGAACGCCGTCAGCACCAGCGCGTTCTGCGCTAGGGACACCGCGAGCGGCAGCCGGCGGCCCGCGACGAACACGAGCGAGGCCGCCACGGGAACGGTCCACGCCGACGGGCTCGTGCCCGGCGCCGGAACCGCGAGCCACAGCGTCGAGACGACCACCAGTGCCAGTGGCGCGAACCTGGGTGCCCATCGCGCCACGACCGGCCGTGCGACGTTCCACGAAGTCACGACGACGATCGTAGGTCGGTCACGTGCCCCCTACCTCCTACCGCGGTAGGAGGTGACTCCTCCCCCAGGCCGCCGGACGGACCTCTCGCAGGAGGTGCTTGTGCCGGGTGATCGCGACGATGGGTTCCTGTCGGCTCAGCCGAGCGAACCCGGAGTCCCGCATGATGATCTGGAACAACGCCCCGTCGAAGACGATCCTCGTCGTCAGGCTGCTGATGGCGGCGATCTTCACCCTCTACGGGTGCGTCAAGCTGTTCGGTGGCCAGTTCTACTACGGCGACTGGGAGAACATGTCCAAGTCGACGGTGGACGGCACCTCGCTGGTGTGGCTGTTCTACGGCTACTCGCCCTTCTACGGCCGGGTCACCGGCCTGTTCGAACTGGTTCCCGCGGTCATGTTGTTGTTCCGCCGCACCACGTTCGTGGGAGCGGCCGCGCTCTTCGTGATCGGGCTCAACATCACGTTGATGGACTTCGCGTTCGACTACCCCTCGGTCAAGTACCTGGCCGCGCTCTACACCATCCTTTGTGGACTGCTGGTGGTGCACGACCGCGGCAAACTGCGCGACATCTTCGCGGACCGGCGCGAGTGACCCATGCTCTTTTCGCATGGCCGGACTGCGAAACCATCGCTGGTTCTCATGCCTTTGGCCGCCTAGCGTCATTGCCATGGCCACTTTCTTCATCACCGGAGCATCCAGGGGAATCGGACGCGAGCTCGTCGACCAGGTCCTGGCGCGCGGGCACCGCGTGGCCGCGACGCTGCGCGACCCGCGGCGGCTGGACGACCTCGCCGAGCGCTACGGCGACAGGGTGTGGCGCCGCGCTCTCGACGTCACCGACACCGCTCAGGTCGAAGCCGTGCTCGCCGAGGCGTTCGAGGCGCACGACCGGATCGACGTCGTGGTCTCCAACGCGGGCAGCGGCGTGTTCGGCGCCGCCGAGGACCTGACCGACGAGCAGGTCGAGAACACCATCGCCACCAACCTCACCGCTTCGATCCAGGTGGCGCGGCGGACCGTGCCGTTGCTGCGGCGTCAGGGCGGCGGCGTGTTCGTGCAGCTGTCCAGCATGGGCGGCCACATCACCTTCCCCGGCTTCGCGATCTACCACGCCACCAAGTGGGGCGTGGAGGGCTACTTCGAGGCGCTGGCCGCCGAGATCGCGCCGTTCGGCATCAGCACGATGCTCGTCGAACCCGGCATGGTCCGCACCAGCTTCTACGACGCGGCGCAGCGCGTCCCGCTCAGCGAGCCCTACCGGGGTGGCCCCGCCGACACGCCGCCCCCGGCGGTCGACGCGATGCCGGGCAGCCAGTCCGGCGTCGCACACGCGATCATCGAAGCGGCGTTGTCCGACGCACCGCCGTTGCGGCTGCTGCTCAACTCCGACGCCTACGAACTCGTGACCACCGCGGTGGCCGCACGGCTGGCCGCGTTCGAGGCGCAGAAGGAGCCGGCGCACGCGGCGGATGCCGATCACGCGGGCCGAGCGGGGCGGCCCTGATACTGGGCGGCCCTGATACTGGGCCTCCCGGATACTGGGCCGCATGTCGGGGATGACCTTGGTCGGGCTGCGCGTCGTCGTCGAGGTGGCGAGGCGCGGCTCGTTCACCGCGAGCGCCGACGCGCTCGGCTACACGCAGTCCGCGGTCTCCCGCCAGGTGAGCGCGATGGAGACGGCCGTGGGCAGCCCGCTGTTCGAGCGGTGGGCCCGCGGCGTCCGTCCCACCCCGGCCTGCGAGGCGCTGCTCGAGCACGCGCGGCAGGTGGTCGCCCACCTGGAGGCCGCGGAGCTGGAGATCGCCGGGCTGCGCGACCGGCTCGCGGGCCGGTTGGCGGTGGGCGCCTACCCCACCGCGGCGGCGAGCTTCGTGCCCAGGGCCGTCGCACGGCTGCGCGCCGCGCACCCCGGCCTCGCGGTCCGGCTCGGCGAGGCGGGCAGCCCGGCGCTGCTGCGCAGACTGCGGGCGGGCCGGATCGAGGTCGCGGTGATCGCGGTCGGCGACGGCCTGCCCGGCTACGACCTGGCCGGCCTGCGCACCGACCCGGTGCCCGTCCGACGCGGGCCCGGCATCGCCGTGGCGAACAGTCACCCGTTCGCCCGGCAGGACGAGGTGGACGTGCGCGACCTCGCCGACCAGGTCTGGATCGTGGGCGTCGGCAAGGAGGGCGACCCGCAGTTCGGCGCGTGGCCCACTCTGACCGCGCCCCACATCGGGCACGAGGCCCGCACCTGGCAGACGCGGCTCGGCCTGGTGGCCGCCGGGCTGGGCGTGTCCGTGCTGCCGGGGCTGGCCGCGGACATCGTGCCGCGGGGTGTCACGTGGGTCCCGGTCCGCGACCCGGGGTTCGTCGAGCGGCGGCGGACCGTCGTCGTCACCGAGGAGGACCGCTCCCCCGCCGCGGACGCGTTCGTGCGGGCGTTGCGGGAGGATTAGCGGTTGGCGTCCCGGTTCGAGGGGGGCCACGATCACGCCGGCCGCGCCGCACGCGCCGCCCGGCGCGACAACTCCCCGAACGCCTCCCGCAACTCCGGCGGTCCCACCACCTCGATCTCGCTGTCGAAGCTCGCCAGCCGCGCGGCGAGCGCGGCCCAGGACCACGACCCGGTCACCAGCCGGGTCCTGGCGGCGCCCGCATCCTCCGCGACACCGTCGCCGACGAACGGCGCCACCTCGGCCAGCGGGCGGTGGAGCACCACCTCGCCCTCGCACGGCCAGGTGTGGGCGCTGCCGGAGCCCTTGAACCGCGCGGAGACGAACGCGGCGACGTCCCCGCCCGGCACCTCGCGCGGGGTGAACCGCGGTCCGCCGGGGATTCGGAGGGTCATCCGGTCGGCGCGGTAGGTGCGCCAGTCCTCGCGTTCGGCGCTCCAGCCGACGAGGTACCAGCGGCCGGCGCGCACCACGAGGTGGTGCGGCTGCACCCGGCGGGGCGGTTGTGGTCCGGCGTCGCCGGAACGGCCCGGTGCGCGGTAGTCGAACCGCACCTCCTCGCGGGCGCGGATGGCGCTGCTCAAGGTGAGCAGGACCTCGGTGTCCACCTGGAGGTCACCGCGGCCGGCCGTGGTGACCTCCAGCGCGTCAATGCGGCGGCGCAGGCGGGACGGCATGACCTGGCGCACGGTGACCAGGGCGCGGGCCGCGGCCTCCTCGATGCCCGCACCGGTGGCCACGGCGAGGCGCAGCGCCACGGCGAGCGCGACCGCCTGCTCCTCGTCGAACAGCAGCGGCGGCATCTGGCTGCCCGCCTCCAGCCGGTAGCCGCCGTCCGGGCCCTTGACGGCGTGGACCACGTAACCGAGCTCCCGCAGCCGGTCGACGTCGCGGCGGACGGTGCGTTCGCTGACGCCCAGCCGCTCGGCCAGCAGGACGCCGGGCCAGTCGCGGCGGGCCTGCAGCATCGACAGCAACGCCAGCAGGCGGCTGGAGGTGGTGGTCGAGGACGCGATCGGCATGGTCCCAGCCTCCCACGAGTAGCGGACGTTCCCTGTCCGCTACCGCTGACATCGTGGTTCTCGTCGCCGGAGACCTCCCGCGACGAGAACCACTTCCGAAGGACCGGAAACCATGTCGCTCAACGCTGTCACCCACCTCAACTTCCGCGGCCAGGCCAGGGAGGCCCTGGAGTTCTACCGGTCGGTGTTCGGCGGGCAGACCACCATCGCCACCTACGGCGACTTCGGTCTGCCCGCGGACGCTCCCGGTGCCGCGAACGTGGTGTTCGGCCAGGTGGTCGCCGACAACGGCTTCCGCGTCATGGCCTACGACGTGCCGGGCGAGAACGCGCCGCTGCCCCAGGGCGAGCCCACCACGCGCCGGGAGAACGGTGCCACGATCACGACCGAGCCGTTCTTCCTCTCCGTCCGCGGCGAGACCGTCGAGGAGGTCGCCGGGCACTGGGAGCTCCTCGCCGACGGTGCGACGGTGATCGAGGCGTTCGGCCCCGCGCCGTGGGCGCCCGGCTTCGGGATGCTGACCGACCGGTTCGGCGTCACGTGGATCCTCGACGTCGCGGCCGAGCAGCGCTGACCGGCGACTCCGACACCCGCCGCGCGACCGACCCGGTCGCGCGGCGGGCAGGCGCCGGCTCGCGGCCCTCCTGACGCCCGGAGCGCACCGGTAGGGTCGCCGAGAACTCGATCACCGACCCGAACCCGTTCCCCCCAGACCTGATCAATCCTGACCGATCATCTCCGGGCGATCACCCCTGAGCGATCAAGGAGTCCGGCGCACATGACCTCCCCTGCCCGCGCCTTCACCGGAACCGCCCTCGCCGCAGCCGCTCTGGCCGCCTGCGTCGCCGGGCCGCTGACCCCGTCCGGCCAGGCGGACCGCGCGTCCGCCGCGGCGGTGCAGCCGCCTCCGGCCGGCGCGGTGCTCGACTACCAGCTCGGCGCCGCCTACCCGCCGCCGGCGGGCGTGACCCTGGTGACGCGCGACAGCAGCGCAGCACCGGCGCCCGGCATCTACACCATCTGCTACGTCAACGGTTTCCAGTCGCAGCCCGCCGACCGCGACGTCTGGCTGAACCAGCGCGGGCACCTGGTGCTCAAGGACTCCTCCGGCAGGCCGGTCGTCGACCCGAACTGGCCGGACGAGCTCCTGCTCGACACGTCGACGGCTGCCAAGCGCACCGAGCTCGCCTCGATCATCGGCGGCACGATCGACCGGTGCGCGAGCAAGGGCTTCCAGGCCGTCGAGGTGGACAACCTCGACTCCTACCTGCGCTCGCGCGGCAAGCTGAGCGTCGACGGCAACCTCGCCCTGGCGAAGCTCCTCGCCGGCCGCGCCCACGAGCGCGGCCTCGCGATCGGCCAGAAGAACTCGGCCGAGCAGGCCGCCCGTGCACGTGCCGAGGTCGGCTTCGACTTCGCGGTGTCCGAGGAGTGCCACCGCTGGGAGGAGTGCTCGTCCTACAGCGAGGTGTACGGCGCGCAGGTGATGGACATCGAGTACACCGATGACCTCCGCGGCACGTTCGAGGACGTCTGCGACGACCCGGACACCCCGGCCACCACCACGTTGCGCGACCGCTACCTCGTCGGACCGAACCACCCGGACTACGCGTTCGACCGCTGCTGAGGCACACCGCTCGCCGCCGGGGGTCAGCGGCGCGCCGCCCGCTCCCCGGCCGGCGCCGGGCCGAGTGGGCCCCCCACGTGCTCCCGGGCCCACTCGGCGAAACTCGTGAGCGGCAGGCCCAGCGCCCTCGCGAACTCCGGCCGGCCCACCATGCCGGTGGTGTTCAGCCGGTCGTGGCCCGCGCCCATGTCCGGCATGCCGGCGGCGCGGGCCTCGTCCTCCGTCATGTCCGGTGCCCGCAGTTCGGTGCCGAGCGCGCCGGAGAGCACCTCGGCGATCTCCGCCATCGACAGGTAGTCGCTCGCGAGTTCCAGCTCCACCCGGTCGAACCGGTCCGGCTCCGCGATCACGGCCGCGACCGCCGTGCCGATGTCGCGCACCGCGACCAGGGAGAGCCGGGTGGTGGGCTTCACCACGCTCACCAAGCCGCCCTCGATCCCGCGCGGGAACAGGAATGCCGACGAGGGCAGGAAGTTCTCCATGAAGAAGCCGGGCTTGAGCAGCGTCCACCGGTCGAAACCGGCCGCGCGGACCCGGTCCTGGATCGCGGCCTTGGTGTTCAAGGACGCCTCCCGCAGGGGGTGCTGCTCGTCCACCACGCGCGGGCCCGCGCCGTCGACGGTCGTCTGGACGAAGTGCCCGACGCCCTGCTCCCGCGCGGCTTCGATCAGGTTGGTGGCCTGGGCGAGCTCGCCGGGGAAGTCGAACCCCTCCCCGGTCAGTTCGGCCATCTGCACCGAGAACACCGCGCGGGCGCCCTGCGCGGCGCGGGACAGCGACTCGCGGTCGCGCAGGTCGCCGACGGCGAGCTCGACGCCCAGCGCCCTCGCTCGTTCGGACTCCGGATCGCGGACCAACGCGCGCACCGGAACGCCTGCCGCGGTCAACGCGCGGACGGCGGCGCCGCCTTGCCGACCGGTGGCTCCGGTCACGAGTACTGGTGCCGACATGGCTCTCCTCCACAGCGGAACGAAAACGGCGGGGTCCGCCGTTTATCCTCCGCTACGATATGGCGGCCCCCGCCATTTATCCAGCACGAGGTTGTCATGGCTGATCAGCAGCGCGCCGACGCCCGGCGCAACCACGAGCGCATCCTCGCCGTGGCCGAGCGGGAGGTCGCCGCACACGGAGCCGGCGCGTCGCTGGAGCAGATCGCCCGCGTCGCGGGCGTCGGCTCGGCGACCGTGCGCCGCCACTTCCCCACCCGGCAGGCGTTGCTGGAAGCCGTGTCCTCGCAACGGATCGAGGCGCTGTGCGAGCGGGCTCGCGAGCTGACCGGCACGGGCGACAGCAGGGACGCACTGCTCACGTGGCTGACCGACGTCGTGGCGTACTGCGTTTCCGCGCGCGGGCTCGCCACCGCGCTGGCCTACGAGGCCGACCCGACGCACGGGAACTCCTGCGCGGCGGCGATCGAGGAGGCGGCGCGACCGCTGCTGCGCCGCGCGATCGACGACGGCGCGGTCTCGGGGGAGGTCACGGTCGCCGAGCTGGTGGCGGTGATCGTCGGCATCGCGATGGCCACGGAACACCACCGGGACCCGGCCGGCGCGGCCGACCGGCTGTTCGCGCTGACCGTGGCGGGGATCAGTCCCCTCCGCTGACCGCCGTGAACACCGCGGGCAACGCGGACGGCGGTGGCGCGGCCTTCGCCACGCCACCGCCGTCCGGTGGACAGGTCAGCGCCAGCCGAGTGCCGGCGCGACGTGCAGGAGGATGTTCTCGATGACGTGCGCGCTGTAGTCGGCACCGAGCTGGTTGGGCACGGTGAGCAGCAGCGTGTCGGCCTCGGCGATCGCCTCGTCCCCGGCAAGCTGCTCGACCAGCACGTCGGGCTCGGCGGCGTACGAGCGGCCGAAGATCGCCCTGGTCGGCCCGTCGATGAAGCCGACCTGGTCGGTGCTCTCGCCGTCACCCCCGAAGTACGCGTCGTCGAGGTCCGTGGTGATCGCGAAGATGCTGCGCGACACCGAGACCCGCGGCTCGCGCTGCCTGCCGGTCTCCGCCCAGGCCTTGCGGAACGCCCGGATCTGCTCGGCCTGCTGGACGTGGAACGGTGCCCCGCCCTCGTCGAACTTGAGCGTGGAGCTCATCAGGTTCATGCCCTGCTCGGCCGCCCACACCGCGGTGCCGTTGGACCCCGCGCCCCACCAGATCCGGTCGCGCAGACCCGGTGAGTGCGGCTCGACGCGCAGCAACCCGGGAGGGTTGGGGAACATCGGCCGCGGGTGCGGCTGGGCGAAACCCTCGCCCTCGAGCACCTTCAGCAGCACCTCGGCGTGCCTGCGGGCCATGTCCGCGTCGGTCTGCCCCTCGGCGGGCTGGTAGCCGAAGTACTTCCACCCGTCGACCACCTGCTCCGGCGATCCGCGGGAGATGCCGAGCTGCAGCCTTCCCCCGGCGATGAGGTCGGCCGACCCGGCGTCCTCTGCCATGTACATCGGGTTCTCGTACCGCATGTCGATCACGCCGGTGCCGATCTCGATGCGCTCGGTCCGCGCGCCGATCGCCGCCAGCAGCGGGAACGGCGACGCGAGCTGCCTCGCGAAGTGGTGCACCCGGAAGTAGGCGCCGTCCGCGCCCAGCTCCTCCGCGGCCACCGCGAGGTCGATCGACTGCAGCAGGGTGTCCGACGCGGACCTCGTCTGCGAGTGCGGGCTGTCCGACCAGTGCCCGAAGGACAGAAAACCGATCTTCTTCATACCGCGCGCGACACTTCCGTCCTCTAGTTGGCCACACGACAGGCCCTCGATCGGTGAACGCACCGGCGGGCGCGGGCATTCCGGCCGGGGCCGGGTCAGAACTGGTTCTCACCGCCGTCGACGTAGATGTTGGCCCCGAGGATGAAGCTGCTCTGCTCCGACGCGAGGAACGCCACGGTCGCGGCGACCTCCTCCGGCGTTCCCATCCGCCCGAGCGGCACCCTGGCGGCGAAGCCCGCCTTGACCTCGTCGGCCTTCTCCTCGCCGACGATCCCCGCGACCGCGGGGGTGTCGATGGTGCCCGGCGAGATCGCGTTCACCCGGACCCCGCGCCCCTTCAGCTCGTTGGCCCAGGTCCGGGTGTAGGAGCGCAGGGCGGCCTTGGTCGCCGCGTACGAACCGAACTCCGCCACGCCGTCATCGGCGCGCACGGAGCAGTTCACGACGACCGAGGACCCCTCGTTGAGCAGGGGCAACGCCTTCTGCACGCTGAACAGGGTGCCGCGCACGTTGACGTCGAAGAGCTGGTCGAAGTGCTCCTCCGTCGTCTGCTCCAGCGTCGCGAACCCGGCCGCGGCGGCGTTGGCGAAGAGCACGTCGAGCCCCTTGCCCCTGGCGCGCACCGCGTCGTAGAGCCGGTCGAGGTCCGCGAGTTCCGCGAGGTCGCCCCGCACCGCGGTGGCGTCGCCGATGGCCTCGACCGCCGCGTCCAGCTCGCCCTGCCGCCGGCCGGTGATGAAGACGTGCGCGCCTTCCGCCGCGAACCGCCGGGCAGCGGCCAGGCCGATGCCGCTGCTGCCGCCGGTCACGACCACCGTCTTGCCTTCGAACTGACCCATTGCCGCCTCCACAGAGTTAAGTACCGTTCGGTACTGAACTCGACCGTAGCACTTGCGCACCGATCGGTACCGAAGGGGTAGGCTCAGGGGCGTGACAGGTCAGGGGAACACCGCTGTCGGCAGGCCCAGGTCCTTCGACACCGACGAGGCGCTGCACCAGGCCATGCTCGTGTTCTGGAAGCAGGGCTACGAGGGCGCGAGCCTCACCGACCTGACCGGCGCGATGGGCATCACCAAGACCAGCATGTACGCGGCGTTCGGCAACAAGGAGCAGCTGTTCCGCAAAGCGCTGGAGCGCTACACCGACGGGCCGGCCGCATACGGGCTGCGCGCCTTGGAGGAGCCGACCGCCCGAGCCGTCGCGGCGGCGTTCCTGAACGGCTCCGTGCGGACCACCACCCAGCCGGACTGCCCTGCCGGCTGCCTCGGCGTCCAGGGCGCCCTGGCCGCCGGCGAGGCGGGCACCCCCGCTCACGAGGTACTGGCGGAGTGGCGCAACGTCGCCGGTCGCCGTCTCGAGGAACGGTTCCGGCGCGCCGCCGAGGAGGGTGACCTGCCTCCGGGCGCGAGTGCCCGGCGGCTCGCCCTCTACGTCATGACGGTGGCGTTCGGCATCGCGGTCCAGGCGGCCGGCGGCATCGGCCGCGCGGACCTCCAGGAGGTCGCCGACGCCGCCATGGACGCCTGGCCGGCCTGATCACCGGCCAGGCGTTGCCCGACGGACCCGAGCCCGGTCACGCGACCTTGACGGAGCCGGCATCCACCGCCCAGTTCGAACCGATCACGCTCGGCATGGTCGGCGACGACAGCAGCAGCACCGCGCGGGCGATCTCCTCCGGCTCGATCAACCGGCCGGTCAGCATGCCCAGCTCACCCGGCAGGGCGTCCACCAGCGTGGCGTGCTCGGCGCCGATGGCCTCCGCCACCTGCGACAGGTAGCCGTCCGCGCCGACGATGTTGTAGGTGCGGGTGAGGGACGGCGACACGGTGTTGACCCGCACGCCCTGGGGGCCCACGCGTTCGGCCAGCGCGCGGGAGAACATGTTCAGCCCCGACTTGGCCACCGCGTAGGGCAGCGGCGTGCCGCCGGGAGCCCCGAGGCGACGGCCGCTGTCGGAGCCGATGTTGACGACGGCGCCGCGCGCCTCGATCAGCGCCGGGAGCGCGGCGCGGATGGCACGCACGACGGAGTGCAGGTTCAGCTCGAAGACGTCCCGCCAGATCTCGTCCCCGCCGTCGAGGACGTTGCCGAGGGACCCCTCCGGCAGCGCGCCGCCGCCGGCGTTGTTGACCAGCACGTCCAGCCGGGGGCCGGCCGCGAGCACCGCGTCGACCATCCGCCGGGGACCGTCCGGTTCGGCCAGGTCGGCGGCGACGAAGGTCGCGCCGGTGGCCTCCAGCTCGGCCGTGGTGTTCCGCGCCACGGCGGTGACCGACGCCCCCTCGGCGCGGAAGGCCCGCACGATCGCGAGGCCGATGCCCTTGCTGGCGCCCGTGACGAGCACGCGCTTCCCGGCGAGGTTCAGATCCATGGTTCACAACTCCTGGTTCGCGGCGGGGTTTGCCTGCCATAAATGCAACACGCCAGTCTCACTTGTGTCAACAAGCGAGACTTATCTGTAGCAGTTATGCTGATCGTTACGCTTGGTCCTCACCATGGAGGTCAGATGAGCGCGTCCACCCCGCACCGTCCGGTCCGCGCGGACGCCGAACGCAACGTGGCCCGCATCCTGGAGGCGGCCAAGGTCGTCCTGGCCGAGGACCCGACCGCGTCGCTGGAACGCATCGCCGACGAGGCCGGGCTCGCCCGCGCCACCGTCCACCGGCGCTTCGCCTCCCGCAAAGCCCTGCTGGAGGCCCTCGTCGCGCAGCTCAACGAGCAGTACCTGCGCGCGCTGCACGAGGCGAAGGTCGACAGCGCCCCGCCGCTGATCGCCCTGCACCGCGTCACCGAGCTCGTCATGGAGATCAAGTTCAGCCACCGCCTCGTCATGGACGTGGTGACCGCCGGCACCCCCGCGCGCTGGTCCTACCTGAGCGCCGAGGTCCGGGAGCGCGCCGAGCTGCTCTTCGCCCGCCTGCACGCCTCGGGGGCCATCACCGCGGCACACCCCTCCTGGTGCCTGAAGATCTACCTGGCGATCCTGGACGAGGTGCACCACCTGCCGGCCGGCGCGCCGGAGCTCGCCTCCTGCGCCGACGAGGTGACCGCGCGCACCACCCTCCAGGTGACGACGGTCCTGGGCGCCCTCGGCGGCGCACCGCTGCCCCACTGAGGTCCACCCGAGCGAGGAGGCTGCCGATGCGTCTGCACCCCGGTGAGGCCCAGGCCACCGGCTGGCGGGTGGTGAAGCTGTCCGACGTCGTCCTGCGGCTGCGCCAGGCCGCACCCGGTCGCCGCCCTCTCGTCGTCGCGGTGGACGGGCGCGGTGGCGCGGGGAAGTCCACCCTCGCCGCCCGGCTGCAGCGGGTCGTCCCCGGATCCGCCGTGGTGCACACCGACGACGTCGCGTGGAACCAGGCCTGTTTCGACTGGGGAGAGCTGATGGCCGAGCACGTCCTGCGCCCGCTGCGCGAGGGCGGGGCGGTGGAGTTCCGGCCGCCGGCGTGGGTCGAGCACCGGCGCAGCGGCACGATCCGGGTGCCGGTCGGCGTGGACGTCGTGTGGGTGGAGGGCACCGGGATCATCCGCGAGGAGCTCGCGCCGTGGATCGACGCCTCGATCTGGCTGCAGGGCGATCTGGACGAGCAGGAGCGCCGGCTCGTCGCGCGTGACGGCGACTCGCCGGCCCAGCGGCGGCACGTCGCCGCGTGGCTGGCCGAGGAGCTGCCGTTCATGCTCGCCGAACAGCCCTGGCGGAAGGCGACGCTGGTGGTGGCCGGGACGACGGACCTGCACCACGACCCCGAGACCGAGGCCGTCGTCGCGAGCTGACCTGCTCCCGGCGCGGGCGGACCGGGGTCAGTCGGCGAACGCGAGGACGTTCGCGTCGGCTCGCGGCAGCGTGAAGCGGATCGTCGTGCCCGTCGTGGCCGCGGTGTCGAGCCAGATCCGGCCACCGTGGTACTCGACGATCTTGCGGCACATGGCCAGGCCGATGCCGGTGCCTGGGTAGCGGTCCTTCGCGTGCAGGCGCTGGAAGATCACGAAGATCCGCTCCGCGTACTGCTCGTCGATGCCGATGCCGTTGTCGCGCACCGTGAACGTCCAGGTGTCGTCCTCGCCGGGCTCGGCGTCGACGCGCACGTGCGGTGGCTGCTCGGCGCGGAACTTCACGGCGTTGCCGATCAGGTTCTGGAACACGCCGACGAGCAGCCGGACCTCTCCCCTGACCTCGGGCAGCGGGCCCACCTCCACCCGCGCCTGCGAGTTCTCCAGGGCGACCGCCAGGTTGCGCAGCGCCTCGTCGACGAGGTCCTCGCCCTTGACCACGACCCACTTCTCGCGCAGGCGGCCGACCCGGCTGAACGCGAGCAGGTCGTTGATGAGCGACTGCATGCGCTTCGCGCCGTCGACGGCGAAGTCGATGTACTGCGTGGCGCGGTCGTCGAGCTGGTCGCGGTAGCGCTTCTCGAGCAGCTGGCAGAAGCTCGCGACCTTGCGCAGCGGCTCCTGCAGGTCGTGGGAGGCGACGTAGGCGAACTGCTCCAGCTCGGCATTGGAACGGCGCAGTTCGGCGGTGGCCGCGTCCAGCGCGGCGTTGCGCTCCCGCGCCTGGGCCAGCTCGTCGACGATGTGGGTGCGCATGACGTCCACGTCGCGGCCGAGCTCCCGCAGCTCCGCGGGACCCGTCACGGTGACCGTGTGCGCGAAGTCCCCCGCGGCCACGAGACCGACCTGGCCGCGGAGCCGGCTCAGCGGCGCCACGACGAACAGGCGCACCGCGACGACACAACCGAGCACCGCCACCAGGAGCACGCCCAAAGCGACGATGCACGTCACCGCCATCCCCGTGGACGCCTCGTTGAGCGCGGCGCGGCTGTCGGCGCGCTGGGCGGCCAGCTCGTCCTGCAACGTCGTCAACGCCGCGCGCACCGCGTCGAAGCGCTCCTTGCCGAGTGCCTCGGCCGGGACGGTGCTGCCCGTCCTCACCGCTGCGATCGCGGGATCGGCGTAGTCGCGGCGCCAGCCGGCCAGTGCCGCGTCCAGAGCGGTCAGGGAAGCCCTGACGACCGGGTCGTCCATCGACGCGATGGTCGCGTGCGCCGGGGACTGGCGTTCCAGCCCCGTCGCGTAGGGCTCGAGGAAGTTGTCGTTGCCGCTGAGCACGAAACCGCGGACGCCGTTCTCCTGGTCGACCACGTGGGTGCCGAGCTGCTGCGAGCTCACCACCGCGGGACCGACCACGTCCAGCAGCCGCGACCGGGAGCGCGACAGGTCACCGATGGCCAGCAGGACCGCCACGGCGGCCCCCAGCAGGACGGCGACCAGCGCCACCGAGATCAGCAACGACCACCGCCGCAGCGATGGACCACCGAGCTCGGTGTTCGGACTCGTCCGCACGGCACCTCCCCGACTACGGCGCAGGGCGCCGTGCTCATCCCCTCGGTGAGCGGCGCAATCCTAAGATCGGCTCCGAGCGCCGTGACGCCGAGGGCTCTCTCACGGCAGCGGTGCGGGGGAACGCGTGCCCGGACGGAGCAGCCGGAACCGGCCGATGTCCTCAATGGACGGACGCGGCACTCCTCGCCCGTTCGTGCCGGATACCGTTCGCCGCGCAGAGCGCAATAGCCGGAAAATGCGGAGAAGTCATCATCCGGAGGTCGGTACCGCGCATTCGGCTTCATTATGGGCACTCGCGCCCATCGGCCGGCGTGGAGATCATCGCCACCGGCAGTTTCCCGCCGGGACCTACCTCGAAGTCCCTCCCTGCCCGACACTGTCGAGGTCGGACGGGGTTGCGCCCTTCCGGTTGTTCACCAGAGCCGATCGTGGACCAGAGGTGGCGGTCACTTGGCAACGTGCGATGAACCATTGCATTTCCGGGTGCTGGGGACATTCGAAGTCACGCGCGGCAATCGCCGATGCACGCCGACGGCACCGAAACAGCGGGCATTGCTCGCACTGCTCGCATTGCACGCCAATGAGTTCGTGGCGACGAGTCGGATCATCGACCGGTTGTGGTCGCGCAGCGCTCCGCGGTCGGCCATCGCGGCGCTGCACGGGTACGTCACCGCGGTGCGGCGGGTGCTCACCCCCGGCTGGACGAGCGCCACGGCGTCGCACCCCGTCCTGGCCACCCGTCCGTCCGGCTACGTCCTGCGGCTGGAGCCGCACCAGCTCGACCTGATCGGGTTCCGCTCGCTCGCGAGGCGGGGGCAGGCCGAGATCGCGGCCGGTGACTGCTCGGGGGCGCAGGAGGCGCTGGGCGCCGCGCTCGGTCTGTGGCGCGGCGCACCGCTCGCTGACCTGCGCGAGACGGGCGTGTTCGACCACGACGTCGCGCGGCTGGAAAAGGAGCACCTGGAGCTGCTGCGGGACCGGTTCGACGTGATGCTCTGCAACGGCGACGGGCACCTCATCGTGTGCGACCTCGAAGAGCTGTGCACGACGTACCCGTTGTGGGAGCGATTTCACGAGCAGTTGATGCTGGCGCTGTGCCAGGCCGGACGGCGTGCGGACGCGCTGACCGCCTACGCCAGGGCGTACCGGGTGCTGTCCAGCCACGCCGGGATCGAGCCCGGCCCGCGGCTGCGGGCCGTGCACCAGGTCGTCCTCAGCGGCGGCGACCCGTTCGACCTCGGGCACCGGCACGATCGCGGGTTCGCCGGGCTACGGGTGGCGCACGCCGTTTCTCCTTAGCCCCCAGTCGAACTGCCGCCGGTAGCAGACGAGCGGCTCGGCCTCGGCCACCGCGGTGCGGGTGACCTCGCCGATCAGGACGGTGTGGTCGCCGTGGTCGAACACGGCCTTCGCGGTGCAGCGCAGGTAGATCGGGGCCGCGCACAGGCGCGGCACGGCCCCGTCCCACTCCCAGCCGACACCGGCGAACTTGTCGGCGCCGCGGCTCGCGAACGTGCGCGCGGTGCGTTCCTCGTCACTGCCGAGCACGTGCACGCCGAACTCCGCGCACCGCGCCAACGGGTCCCGGCAGCGCGAGGCGTGGTCGAGGACGACCAGCACCGACGGTGGAGCCACGCTGTAGGAGCAGATCGACGAGACGAGCAGCCCGCACGGCTGCCCGCCCGCCTGCCGCGTGGTGACCACGGCCAGGCCGGACACCAGCCTGCTCATCGCGTCGGTGAACGCGGCCACCGGCAGTGCGGAGGCCACGTCCTCCGTTGCGGTCACGGCGGTCCTCCTCAACCGGCCGTCGCGGCCGCGCACAGTTCCCTGCGGTGTCGCGCGTCCTCGTCGTCGGTCACCGCGAGCACCGCGTCGTAGTCCGCGATCGCCGCGTCGAGCTCGCCGGACTCCTCGTACGCGACCGCGCGGTTGTACCGGACCTCGGGGTTGTCGTCGAGGGTGATGGCCCGGCTGAGGTAGCTGATCGCGTCGCCGAGGTCGCCGGACGCGACGGCGATCGTGCCGCGGACCGCCCAGGCCTCGGCGAGCTCCTCGTTGCGCAGCACCGCTTCGGCCAGCGCCTCGGACGCCGCGGCGTGCTCGTCCCGTTCGACGAGCAGCTGTCCCTTGAGGCACAGCAGGTGCGCGTTGTCCGGCGCCAGTTCGAGAGCGGCGGTGACCTCGCGCCACGCCCGGTCGACGTCACCGCGGGCGAGCAGGAGGCCGGCGAGGTTGATCCTGGCGTCGACGTGCCGCGGGTCCAGTTCGACGACGTAGGCGAAGTCGGCCAGGGCGCCGTCGACGTCGCCGAGGGCCAGGCGCGCGTCGCCGATGTTGTAGTAGGCCTCGGGGAACGGCGGCGAGAGCCGCAGCGCCTCGCGGTAGGCGGTGATCGCCTCCTCGTCGCGGCCGAGCCTGCGCAGGATGTTGCCGACGTTGAAGTGGTGCTCGGGGAAGTTCGGGTCCCGTTCGAGGACGTGGGTGTAGTCGGCGAGCGCCTCCTCCAACCGGCCCATCGCGCCGTAGACCTGTGCCCGGTTGTAGCGCAGCACCAGGCGGTGCAGCGCGTGCTCGTGCGGCTCCAGCTCACGGTCCAGCCTCGCCATGCCCTCCTCGACCAGCGCCAGCGCCACCTCCGGCCGCTGCTCGCGCACCTCCACCAGGGCGAGCCCGTTGCGGGTGAAGACGGACTGGAACGCCTCCTTCTTGGGGTCGGAGAGCTGCGAGGCGATCGCGATCGCGAGGTTCATCCACGCCCGTGCGCGCACGTAGTCCCGTTGGGGCTCGGGGTAGTGCCGCGCGTGCAGCATCGCCGTCGAGTACGCCAGTTCCAGGTGGACAGCCGGGTCCTGGGAGGCGGCACGGCCCTCGGCGTAGAGCGCCTCCGCCTCGTCCGCGCGTCCGACCGCCGCCAGCACGATCCCGGTCTGGAAGGTGAGGTGCCACCACAGCTCGGCGTCGCCCTCCCGGTCGGCGACCGCGCGGCCGCGCAGGCCGAGGTCCGCGGCGGCCTGGTAGAGCCCGGTCTTGTGGCAGTGGTCCAGGGCGTCGCGCAGCGCGCGGGCGCCGGCTCCCGCGGGGTCGCTGCCGTGCTCCAGGTGGTACGGGATGGCGCCGAGGTGCAACGAGAACTCGCCGGACCGCGCGAGCACCTCGGCCCTGGCGTCGTGCAGCGCGGCCCTCGCCGCACCCGGCAGGGCGAGGTAGGCGGCGAGCAGCCGCGGGTCGTCGCCGGTGCCGTCACTGTCCACATAGGCCTGTGCGGCGTCGTCCGGCGCCGGCTGTTCCGGCGCAGGACCGGGTTCGACCACGTGCGCGTGTGCGGCGATGGTCCGCGCCAGCGACACGTCGATCTCACCGCGCGGGTCTGCCAGCGGCTCCCGGTTCGTGCCCACCACCACGGTGAGGCCGGGCAGGTCCCCGCGGCGCAGCAGGACCGCGACGAACTCCTGGTCCGACGGGTCCGCCTCGTGCGCGTTCTCGATCACGAGGGTGCGCGGCCCGCCGCCCAGTGCCGCCAGGTAGTCGCGCAGCACCTCGGCCAGGCCGTTCGCGATGTTGCGGGTGTGCAGCCGCGAGTAGTAGCGGGTGCGTTCGCTGTCCTGCACGGCCCATTCGAGCGTGTGCCACGCGCTCGGCACCCGCCCGGCCAGCTCCGGCGTGCTGGTGAGCAGCTCGATGTTGTGCCGCTCCCCCAGCCGCGGGCAGCGTTCGAGCAGGTCGTCGGCGATCCGGCGCAGCAAGGACCCCGCCGCGGTGTACGGCCCGCGCAGCCGCCGGTGGGCGTCGACCACCGCCCAGACCGGCGGCAGGTCCAGCTCGGCGAGCGCGTGCGCCCGGTCGCGTCGCCGGTCGGCCCGGATCCAGTAGCGGCTGTCCATGGTGCGTCCTTTCAGTGGATGACGTGCTGCAGACGACGGTCCCGGCGCGTCTGCACGCGTTCCCGGACCATGAGCCAGCCGAGCACCGCGCACTGCGCGACCGCCGCGGCGCCGAAGACGACCGAGTCGAGCAGCAAGGGCGTGGGCACCTCGTCACCGGTGAGCCGCTCGACCACACCCGTGGCGAACCGGTAGACCACGGGCGCGCCGGCGAGGACGAAGGTCGTCAGGCTCGCCGTGTAGCCGACCACGACGAGCCACGAGTACCAGCGCGCCGCCCGGCGGTCGACCGGGTGCAGCAGCGACTCGTCCACCTCGGGACGTCCCAGCAGCCGCCTGACCCGGTTGCCGACCATCCGGCGTGCGGCGCCGTGCAGGTCCACACAGCCCAGCACGGTGCTCACCAGCACGTAGATGTCCGTGCGCAGGTAGAAGAAGAACTGCCAGATGACCCGGAGCAGTGCGGCGAACGCGACCGCGAGCAGGAAGCGCCCCACGCCCGACAACGCGCCATCGGGGTGCCGCGTGAGGTCAGCCGCGATGGTGCACGCGGCGATCCCGAGGACGTCGGCCAGCAGACCGGCGACGATCGGCAGGTAGCGCTTCCGGCGCGGCACCGCCACGAGCCCGTCGAGCGAGGTCTCCAGCACGATGAAGTAGAGCCGCCGCCCTATTCTCAGCCGCGACCGGACACCGAGCCTGCGCCCGGCCAGGGCGTGGAAGGACTCGTGCAGGAAGAGAAGCGGAACCGCCGCCAGGAAAAGCCCGGCCTGGATGACCGTGTAATAGTCGGAGAAGAATATGTTGCGATAAGTCGGCCGCAGGTCCGGGGTGGTCACCATCGCGAACAGCGCCCAACCGGCCAACGCCGCGTAGGCGATCCACGCCGGCGGCGAGAACAACGCGGCCCCGAGCCGCGCGAAGCGCACGGGTGCCGCCGGGACGACCTGGTCGCCGGAGGTGCGCACGAGGCCGAGCTCGTGCAGCGCCGCGACGACGTCCTCGATGTCGACCTCTTCCCCGTGGGTCCGCTCGAACCACGCGGCGGCCTCGCGCGGGGTGTCGCCCGCGACCAGCCTGCGCACGAGATCAGCGCCTTCACCGGGGAAGATGCCGTACGAGTCGACGTCGGCCCTGCCGATCGTCACCTCGTCGCCGTCCTCCAGGAACACCAGCGGGTGCAGGGGCACCGGCCGGTCCGGGTCGAACTCGGTCACCACGTTCCCTCCCCGGCGACTGGCCGGGTGCGCCGGGCACGGAGGCCCGGCGCACCCACGCCGCGCCCTTAGACCGGCTTGACGTTGTACTGCGAGCAGGCGGCTGCCGTGAGGCGAACCGGGCCCACCTTGCGAATCGTGATCCGCTTCATCTTCGACTTGGTCTTCTCCATGAGTGCACCTCCTCCTGAGCACGAGACCGACATCGGGAAGTCTGCCCGCACCGTCCAAGAAAGCTCCAACAGCGCCCCAAAATGTATTTCTGCGGAAAAACACCGCGTTTTCCGCATTGGCATAGGGTGGTCACATGGCTGAACTGCTGACCATCGACGACGTGCGGGCCGCGGCCGAGGTGCTCGCCGGACGGGTGCTGCGCACGCCGGCGCTTCCCTCGCCCGGGTTGTCCGCGCTGCTGGGCGCCCCCACGACGGTGAAGCTGGAACTGTTGCAGCGCAGCGGTTCCTTCAAGACGCGCGGCGTGTTCACGAAGATCCTCTCGCTCTCCGACGAGGCGAGGGCGGCGGGAGTCGTCGGGGTGAGCGGCGGCAACCACGGCATCGCGCTGGCCGACGTCGCCGGTGAGCTCGGCGTGGCCGCCACCGTCGTGATGCCGTCCTCGGCACCCGCGCGGTCGGTGGCCCTCGCCCGCGCCTCCGGCGCGGACGTGCGCCTCACCGACGACCTGCCGTCGGCCTTCACGTTGCTGAACACCCTGGTGGAGGCGGGCGCGACCCTCGTGCACCCCTACGACGACCCGGTCGTGGCCGCCGGTCAGGGCACGGTGGGCCTGGAGTTCGCGACCGACGCCCCGGACCTCACCGACGTGCTGGTGAGCATCGGCGGCGGAGGTCTCATCGCGGGCGTCGCGACGGCGTTCCACGCCCTCGTGCCCGGCGTCCGGGTGTGGGGCGTGGAGGTCGAGGGCGCCGACGCGATGCACCGCGCACTCGCCGCGGGCGGCCCCGTGGAGATCACTCCGACGTCGATCGTCTCGACGCTCTCGGCACCACACGTGTCACAGCTCACCTACGACCACGCCGTCGCACTGCTCGAAGACGTGCTGGTGGTGTCCGACGCCGACGCCGTCCAGGGCACGATCACGCTGGCGGAGACGCAGAAGGTGTGGGCGGAGCCCGCCGCGGGCTGCCTCGTGCCGGCGGCCCGGATGGTGCTCGACCGGGTCGGGGCCGGTGCGCGCCTCGGGATCGTGGTGTGCGGTGGGAACGTGACCGTGGCGGACTTGGTCCGGTGGGCGGAGCTCTGATGTCGGTGGCGCGGTGTCCGGCCGGTGCGTGGGCCGGTGCCGCGGTGCGCGGGTGAGCGGCTCGGAATCGCGGGGTGCTGCTCGGGTTCTGCTGTGCGGCGGCAACCCGGCCACCACGGGACGGGTTCCGCTGGACGCACCTCCGCCCACAGCTCCGAACTCTGGCGTGCGACAGCAACCCAGCCACCACGGGACCTGTCCCGCCGAACGCACCTCCAACACCGGCGGCGCAGTCCCCCACCGAACAAACCTCAGGCCCGGCCCCGAAGACCGCCGCCCCTCAGGCCGACCGGAACCGCACGAACACGTCATCCGCCCCCACCGCGGTGAACAGCTCCTGGTTGGCCGGCTCCCGAACCGCCGCGACGATGATCGCGGCCGGGTTGAGGCTGCGCACGGCCATGGTGATCACCAGACCGTCCACGTCGTCGGGGACGGCGACGACGACCCGCGCCGCGAACTGCGTCCCCGCCTGCCGCAGCGCGCAGATGTCGCGTCCGTCGCCGGGCACGATCCTGGCTCCGTTGGCCAGTGCGCCCATCAGCGCGACCGAGTCGGGGTCCAGCACCGCGACCTCGGGGTGTTCGAAGTGCAGTGGAAGGTGCCGCAGGACGTCCAGAGCCGCGTCCCCGTAACCCACCACCACGGTGAGACCTGTCACCGTGACTCCTCATCGGCAGATGTGATCGCTTGTCGTGACGGGCTCAGCCGTCGCGGTGTCTCGGCCTTGCGCGGCGGACGGTCGTTGGCGATCAGGACGGCCATCCACGGCAACGGCACGGACAACAGGATCAGGGCGAGCGCGAGCCACCAGATGTCCGCGAAGACCACGGCCAGCACGAAACACGGGATGCGCAGGCTCATCATCACCGCGTACCTGCGGCGCCGGGCCGCGAGCTGGTCCTGGTACGACGGGGCGGCCGAGGTGATCAGCACGGGGTGTTCGCGTCGAAACGAGTTCACAACCAGACCTCCGTTCCACCAGTGGTTCGCAGCGGAGGCCGATGCGGTTCGTGTCTCCTCGGTCACGTCGAGACCCGCTGACGCGCCTGGGCGCGTGCACCGGAGGGTGCACGCGCCCAGGCAGCGCGGTGAGGCGGTCAGTCCTTCTTGAAAGCGTCCTTGACCTTCTCCGCCGCTTCGGAGAGGTGACCCTTGGTCTGGTCGACCTTGCCCTCGGTCTCCAGGCCCTTGTCATCGGTCGCGTCGCCGACGCCTTCCTTGACCTTGCCCTTGAGCTGGTCGGCCTTGGCGTCGAGCTTGTCGTCGGTGCCCATGTGTCCTTCCCGGCACCTGAGTCTCAGGTGCGACGTCACACCGAGGATTCCCGCGCGCACGAACCTCAATCGTCGGATGCGGGGACAAGGCGGAAGAACTTCGGACGACTTCCGGCGGTCAGAACACGGCGGTGGGGTTGACGGGAACACCGGTCAGGCCGTGGACGCGCGGCGGCGCGACGGTGAGCATGAAGCTGTAGCGCCCGAGTTCCGCGCACAACGCCGCGAGGCCGTCGACCTCGGCCGCGTCGATCAGCGGCATGGCCATGCGTCCCAGTCCGACGCCGTGCAGCGGCGACGGGCCGGCCGGGTCCAGTGGTGGGTGCGCGTCCCCCTTGTCGCCCGCGAAGAGCGCGACACCTCGGCGGTGCATCCAGCGCACCGCGTCCAGGCTGATGCCGGGGGTGGGCGTGCCGGGGAACGGCGTGCTCGGCCAGCCGAGCCGCACCACCAGGGCGTCGCCTTCGCGCACCTCGACGCCCTGGCGCCGCTCGGCCTCCTCGAAGTCCTGCGACGTCACGGCGTGGCCGGGCGCGAGAGGCCCTTCGACGGCCAGGTCGAGCAGGACCCCGCGCGTGACGATGCCGGCGGCGAAGGCCGACGTCGACGCGTGGGTGACGCCCGCGGCGGTGACGACCTGCTCCCTGGGGCGTCCCGGGTAGACCTCGCCGTCGTGCGACCAGTGCGCGAGCGCGTCCAGGTGCGTCGACCTGGCGTGGTGGTTGGTCACCAGCACCAGGTCGGCCGCCACGCCCACGCCGGTGTGGCTCATGAACTGCTGCACCGGGGAGGCGTCCACCGTCTCCGGCGCGAACGGGCCGCTGATCATCGGGTTGGGCGTGATGGGCAGCGCCAGCGAGACCCACCGGCCGGTGCGCACCTCCGCGGCCGCCCTCGCCCTGACGTCGTCGGTGATGAGGTTGAGCGTGCCGAGCTCGTCGTCGGCTCCCCAACGGCCCCAGTTGTCCGGCAGGTCGGGATCGGTCATGTGGTCGTGCGTCCTCTCGGTGATCTGTTCGGCTTGTCCCCGCGCTCAGGAGTGGTGGTGTTTCCGTCCGACGGCACCGACCTCTTCTCCCTCGCCCAGCACGACGAACTGGCCCATCATCCCGTCGTCCTCGTGCTGCAACAGGTGGCAGTGGTACATGTACGGCGTGTTCGGGTCCGTGTGGCCGCTGAAGCGCATCGCGAGCCGGTAGCGCTTGCCCTGGACCAGCAGGACGGTGTCCTTCCAGCCACGCAGAGGGGGCTCCGGCGGTCCGCCGTCGACCGCCAGGACCTGGAACTGGACGTCGTGGACGTGGAAGTTGTGCAGGAAGCCGTTGTCGTTGGTCACCTCCCACACCTCGACGGTGCCCTCGCGGACGCCGAAGTCGATGCGGTCCATGGCCATCGCCTGACCGTTGATCCGGTCGGACGCCAGCGCGAAGGTCCGTTCCCGCGCGACCGGCTGACCGGCGAGGTCCGGTGCGGCACCGAGCACCGCGGGCAGCTCTGTGTCGTCGGACAGCGCACCGGCGGCGCGGAACTGGCAGAGGTCGAAGCGGTCGTCGAAGCCGTCGAGCCGGCCCAGGGCGCCGCCGTTCGCCGACGGGTAGGACCGCAGCTCGACCCGCTCCCCCGCCGTGAACGCCACCACGACCTCGGCCCGTTCGCCCGGTGAGAGGGAGAGGCGATCGGTCTCCCACGGCGTGGCGAGCAGGCCGCCGTCCGTGGCGACGAGCGCGAAGCGGCGGTCGTCGGAGAAGCCGAAGTTGTACATGCGCGCGTTGGAGCCGTTGAGCAGCCGTAGCCGCACAAGTCTTGTGGTGACGTCGAAGTACGGTCCGATGGCGCCGTTGATGACGATCTCGTCGCCGATCACGCCCAGCGAGCCGCCGAGCGGGACCGGCTGCTCGAACTGGTTGGCGCCGTCGAACGCGCGGTCCTGCACGATCAGCGGGATGTCGTCGACGCCGTACCGGGACGGCAGGTTCAGCGCGTCGGTGGCGTCGTCGTCCACGATGAACAGCCCGGTCAGGCCGCGGTAGGTGTGGTCGCCGGTGGCGCCGTGCACGTGCGGGTGGTACCAGAGCGTCGCGGCGGGCTGGTCGACCGTCCACTTCGGCGCCCAGGTCTCGCCGGGCCGCACCGTCTGGTGTGGACCGCCGTCCATGGCCGCTGGCAGGCGCATCCCGTGCCAGTGCAGCGAGGTCTCCCGGTCCAGGCCGTTGCGCACGGCGCACTCGACCAGGTCGCCGCGGCGGGCGCGGATCGTCGGACCCAGGTAGGTGCCGTTCACGCCCCACGTCCTGGTCGCCGGGCCGTCCTTGAACCGGGTCTCGCCCGGCTGGAGGCCGAGCGTGAAGACCTTCGCTCCGGCCGCACCGGTCCCCGGCGTGGCCAGCGCGGGGATCGGCAGCGCGCGGTCGAAGGCGATTTTCCCGACGGTGTCCCGCTTCGCGGCGAGCCAGTAGGCGCCGAAGCCACCGCCGCCGAGGGCGGCGGCACCCCCGATGCCCCAGCCGAGGGCCTTCAGAACCGTGCGACGTCTCATGGGACGACCGTCCCGCGGCGGGCGGTGCCGTCGCGTCGGCGAGAACTACGTAGATCCGAGGTCCGGCAGGTCCCTGAGCTGCCGGCGGGAGGTGATGCCGAGCTTGCGGAAGACGTTGCGCAGGTGGGCGTCGACGGTGCGCGGGCTGAGGAACAGCCGGGCCGCCACCTCGGCGGACGTCGCGCCGGTGGCGACCAGGCGCGCGATGTGCAGCTCCTGCATGGTGAGCTGGTCGCGGGTGTGCGCGGACCGCCCGCGGGCCGTCTCGCCGGTGGCGCGCAGCTCGTCCGCGGCCCGCCCGGCGAAGGCCTCGAGCCCGGCGCCCGCGAACAGGTCGTGGGCGGTGCGCAGGTGCGGGCGGCAGTCCCGCCGGCGGCCCGCGCGGCGCAGCCACTGCCCGTACAGCAGGTGCGCCCTGGCCCGGTACGGGAGCAGCGGGCTGTCCGCCAAGCGGTCGACCGCCTCCCGGTAGTCGTCCTCGTCGCCGGTGACCAGTGCGCGCGCGTAGGCGGCGATGCCCAGGCCCGCCGCGGTGCCGGCCGCTTCGGTTCGTTCGGTCAGCGAATCCAGCGCGGCGACGGCGTCGTCGTGCGCACCGCACCGCACCGCGGCCTCCACCAGTTCGGGGAGGCTGAACCCGGCGAGGAAGAGGTCGCCGAGCCCCACGGCCCGCCGGGCGGCGGCCAGCGCGGCCGGGTGGTCGCCCAGACCGTTGTGCAGCACCGCGGCCGCCCAGTGGACGTTGGCGACCAGGTGCCCCGCGCCTCGCGTGGCCGCCGCCGTGGCCTCCTCGAACAGTTCCAGGGCCTCGTGCCGGCGGCCGCGCATCGCCGCCAGCTGCAACCGGTGGTACATGACCGGAGGCCCACCGGTCGCGTCGGCGATCGCGTCGTCCTCGGCGATCGCGGCCATCGCGCGGTCGAGGTCGCCGGACAGCGCGGCGAACGACGCGGCCTGCGCGAGACCCAGGCGCAGCACCAGGGGTGATCCCGACTCACGACCGTTCTTCACGAGCCACTCGGTGATCGCCGCGTGGGTCCGCACGTCCCACAGCTCCGCCGCGAGCGTGACCGCGAGCGCGGGACGCCGGGTCCACAGCGCGCCGTCGGCGCCGTCGAGGGCGTTCCTGAGCAACGGGACGGCGGCGCGGTGCCCCTGCGTCGTCAGCACGGCCAGCGCGTCCAGGACGTCGGGGTCGTGCGGCGCGGGCGACGACCGCGCGGCGCTCAGCACCTTGTCCATCATTCCGCTCGCCCGGCCGACGAGCAGGCTCATCTCGAGCGCGTCGAGGTAGCACTCGCGGGCGCGCTCCGGGTGCAGCGGCGCGAGCCGGTCCGCCGCGCGCAGCATGAACTCCGGGCCGTCGCCGTCACCCGCCCGCACGAACGCGACCTGGCCCCGCAGCAGGTCGGCCTCGGCGCGCCGGACCTCGTCCAGACCGGCGCCGTCGACGTCCGCGAGCAGTTCCGCGGCCCGGTCGGCGGCGCCCGCGTCGAGCTGGGCCCGCGCCGCCGCGAGCACCCGGCCCACGCGCTTGGCGGGGTCGAGCGACAGCTCGGCCGCGCGTTCGAGGAAGGCCGCCGCGGCCACCACGCCGCCCCGGGCCCTGGCCCTGGACGCCGACCGCTCGAGCTCGGCCGCCACGTCGTCGTCCGGGCCCGCGCCCGCCTGGGCGCGGTGCCATGCCCGCCGGTCCGGGTCCACGACCGGGTCGGTGACCTCGGCGAGCACCCGGTGGGCGAGCCGGCGTTCGCCCACCCCGGCCGCCTGGTAGGCGGCGGTGCGGGCGAGCGGGTGGAAGAACCGGACGCGGGTGCCGAACTCGACCAGGCCGGTGGCGCTCGCGACCGCGGTCGCGGCCGGCAGGTCGATCTCCAGCCGGCGGGCGGCTGGCCACAGCAGCGCGGGGTCGCCGGTCGGGTCGGCGCTCGCGATCGTCAGCAGCAGCCGGGCCTGCGCGGGCAGCCCGGCGAGCGCCGCCGCGAACCCGCGCTCGACCCTCGACGGCACCGGGGACGTGTCCGGCGGGGCGAAACCGCCCGCCCTCGGCAGTGCCAGCAGCGCCAGCGGGTTCCCGCGGGCCTCGGCGACGATCCGGTCGCGGACCTGCTCGTCGAGCGCCTCGTGGCTCTGCGCGGCGAGCAACGCCCTGGCGTCGGTGTCGCTCAGCCCTCCGACGGTCAGGCCCGGCACGTCGTCCAGCTCACCCGGCGGGGACGGCAGCCGGACCCCGAACAGCACGGCGACGGGCTCGCCGCCGATCCTGCGCGCCAGGAACATCAACGCCCTCGACGACTCCACGTCGAGCCACTGGGCGTCGTCGACCAGGCACAGCAGCGGCCGCTCCCCTGCCGCCGCCGCGAGCAGGCCGAGGGCCGCGAGACCGATGCGGAACACGTCCGGCGTGCCGGTGACGAGCCCGAACGCGACCTTGAGGGCGTCGCGGTGCGCGGCGGGCAGCTCGTCGAGGTGCCGCAGCACCGGCCGGCAGAGCTGGTGCAGCGCGGCGAACGGCAGCTCCGCCTCGTACTGCGACCCGGACGCCTCGGCGACCACGAACCCGGCCGCGGACCGGCGGGCGTGGTCCAGCAACGCGCTCTTGCCGATGCCCGCCTCACCGCGCAGGACCAGCGCGCCGCCCTGACCGGCCCGCGCCGCACCGGTGAGCTGGTCGATGCGGCGGATCTCGTGCTGCCTTCCGAGGAGTGATCCGCGCGTACGCATGCTTCGTACGGTAGCGAGCGTCCGGCCGGTGCTCGCGCCACGACGTCTCACATCGCCTGGCACGTCCGGTCGCCACCGGACGATGTCGGGGGTGGAGGAGGCGTGGTGGCGAAATCGCTGAAGTCGCGGACGACCGGGTCGTCGCCGGGATCGCGCTGGTGGCCGCGGCAGCGGGGCCGGCGGTCGTGCTCCGGTCGTCGGCCGAGCAGAGGTCCTGGGCCAGTGCCGAGGGGGCGGTGCAGCAACGGCTGAGGTCGGGCAGGAGCGTCTCGGTCGAGGTCGCCTACCCGCTGCCGGACGGGACGAGGCAGGTCACGACCTTGTCGGAGAACGGGCCGGCCCGGCACCTGGGGTGAGCGGGTGACCGTGCGCTACGACCTGGAGAACGGCCGGGTCGTCGCCGCCCTGGCCGACAACGACCAGGCGCACTCGGTGGCCGGCGGCGTGCTCGGCTTCCTGGTCCTCGGCGGGATCTTCGTGAACCTCCTGGCCTGGGTGCCCTGGCGTCCAGGATGACTCGGCGCGACTGGTCCGGATCATCCGGTCGGCCGCGCCGAGTCCACTCAGGTCAGTTCAGCACGCACAGCAGCGAGCACGCCTTGGCGGCGGACCAGTCGCTGTAGAGCCGGCCGCCGTTCACCGGCGTGTACTTCGCCTTCGCCTTGTTGGTCAAGGGGAACAGCGACAGCAACGCGTACGTGGAGCAGTGCACCTGCTTCGACTCCCCCGGTTGCAGCGTGAACGGGCCGGTCTGGCAGGCGGGTTCCACGTCGTCGACCACATGCGCGTCAGCGATCGGGATCGGGCCGTTGTTGGTCACGGTGACCCGCCAGTACGCGGTCGCGTGCAGCAACCCGAGGACTCCCACCGGCGCCTCCTTCACCCACGGCCCGGCGCCGCCCGCTTTGCAGTGCGACGGTGTGTGCGAGCCGCAGATCTCCTTGTTCACCACCACATTCGGCATGCATCCGGCACCGGGCGCCACCTGCCGTGTCACGGTGTTGGACGTGAAGCTGCCCGTCACGTCGGTACCGCCCGCGGTGTTGGCGACCGACGTGACCGCGCACTCCGCGGAGATGGTGGTGCGGAAGCACATCTGCGGCGCGTCCCCGGTGAACTCCACGACCAGCGACGGCTGGTTGCCGCCGCCGAAGTCGGCCGCGTTGTTCAACACGAGCGACGCCGTGACGGTCAGCGAGGTGGCGGAGACACCGCTCAGGTCGATCGTGCCGTCCGGGGCGAAACCCGGTGTGGCGACGGGGTTCCCACCCTGGTCGACGACCTGCGCGCGGGACGCGCCGAAGTTCACGTTCGCCGGTGTCACACCGGTGAGCCGCGCCTTGGTGTAGGTCACCGCGTGCGGTTTGCCGTCGCAGTAGAACTGCGACGGGGTGAGCGACACGGAGGCGCCGCTGCGCACGCAGGGCGACGCCCCCGTGTCAGGATCCATCGAGAACAGCACACCGCTGTCGCCCAGGCCGATCAGGCAGCCGGTGGGGACGTCGTAGGCGTAGCCGTAATCTCTCGTCTGGCCGTTGTTGACGTTGGGGTGGGTGATGCGCGCCGGGAGTCCGGCACACAACGTTCCCGTGCTCCAGTCGTGGCACACCGAGGCACCCTCGTACGGGCCACCCCAGATGCCGAAGTAGCTGCGCACGCGGTCACCGGTGCGCACCACCTCCGGGGTGAACACGAGGACGCCGCCTTCCAGCCCGGCGGGGCCCGGCGGGCTGGGCAGGGACGCACCGTCGATCGTGTAGCAGGTGGTGACGTTCAGGCCGCCGGTCGTGCTGGAGCACACACCGGTCTCCGCACCCGTTGTGCTGTAGGCCGTGTAGGCGTTGTAGGTGTAGTTGCCGAACGGCCCGACCGCCTTCGGGGAGGCCCAGCCGGCGCACGCGCCCGTGGTCGCCGGGTCGAAGCAGCCGAGCACCGGGGTGCCGGTGCCCGGCGGCAGCGACGACGACGCGAACACCTTGCCGGCGGCGACCGCCAGCGCTCCGAGGTAGTAGCCCCCGCTGTTGGACAACGGCACGATCGGCGCGTACGGCTGGCCCGCGCACGGGCTCTGCGTGGCGATCGTCCAGCACACCACGTGCCCGGAGGTCGCCACGCCGTAGAGGTCTCCGCCGTTGCGGACGAGGCCCGCCATCTCGAACGTCTGCCCGGTGCGGGTCATCAGCGGCCAGTACCCGCAGTTGCCGGGCGCGGCGAGGTCGAGGCACCCGACGCCGATCGAGGTCGCCGTGGTGGCCGAGTAGTACACGCGGGCGGCGTTCGCAGGGTCGCGGACGTACTGCGGTTCGAGGGGGCTCGCGATGTCGCCGGTGCTGCCCGTGCCGAACGCGCCGGGTGTCGTGTTGAGCGGTTTCGGCCACGGGCCGCCCGCGCACAGCGCGCCGGTCGTGAGGTCGGTGCACACCAGCTTCGGGTCGGCGGCGGCCACGTGGTGGTAGACGTTCCACGCCTGGAGGCGGCCGTCGGGCGTGCGGTGCAGGATCGGGGTGAACCCGTCGCCGCCGGTGGAACTCGCGCTGGCCTGGACCGGTGGCGTGAGGAAGCCGGACAGGGCGGTTCCACCGTTGCGCACGTTGGGGTTCGTCGCGCTGAGGGGGCTGCCTTCCGAACGGGTCCAGCCCGGCGGCACCTGCAACGAGCCCGGCACGTAGGTCTGTCCCGCGCCGACGGTGTCGGTGATGGTGGCGGCGCCGGGAGCGCCGTTCGCGTAGGACACGACCCAGGTGGCGGTGTCTCCGTGGGCGGCGGGATCGGACACGCCTTGCACGGACTTGGTGAGCGTGGAAGCGGGTGGCTGGGCGGCCACGGGGGCGGCGGCGGTGAGCGCGCTGCCCGCGAGCACGGACGCGAGCGCCATTGCCGGCCAACGTCTTCGCACGAGCAGAATCCCTTCAGCGGTGGTGGGAGTCGGTCCGGGAACCGATGCGAAGACGGTAAGGACGTGTCCTGAGCCCCTTCCACGTCCTCACCCGCGTGCGTGGGATGTCTGCCTCATCAGACCAATGCGGTTCGGCGGGAACATGTGACTCGGCAACGATTCCACATCGGTCGCGAATGGAGTTTCACCTGAACGCCGCCGAAGTGCCCATCCGGGAAGCTGATGCCGCGCCACCACCGCTGTCGGCACGATCCCACCCGTGGAGCCGGCCGGCTCCACGGGTGGGATCGCCCGCGGGGGGATCAGCTCCCCGACAGCGAGATCGCGAGATCGGTGATGGGCACCGGGAACCGCCCGATGCCGGTCGCCATGCCGCTCAGCAGGTTCACGCCGTACAGCGACGAGGTCCCGTCCGGCGCGGCCAGGGTGGCGAAGCCCGCCGCCGACGTGGCCTTGCCGTTGCTCAGGGTGCTGTAGATGTCGAAGCCCGCGTTGGCGCCGGCGTCCACGGTGAGCCTGCCGGTCGGCGCCAGGGTCCCGTTGTTGGCGGGTGACTGGACGAGCACCTGGTCGGTGGCGGTGCCGATGTCGAACAACGTGGTCGCCGTGTCCGGGTTCAGGTCGTTGTTCGTGTACGCGGCCGCGGTGACACCGAGGGTCGTTCCCGGCGTGGGCGGGGTGGTCAGCGCCACGTCCGTGGTGGTCGTGTGCGTGTTGAGGTCGTGGCGCAGGTTCTGGCCGGTGTCGCCGAGCACCCGCAGCCGGTCGGCCGCCGGGTTGAAGTCCACGCCGAAGTTCGTGCCGTGCAACGGGACCGTGAGCTGCGAGACCTTCGTGATGATCACGTCCGGCGGCGAGATCTTGACCGTGTAGACGCCGCCGTGGTTGCCGACGATGTACATCAGCCCGTCCTGCACGCGGTAGTCCAGCCCGACCGCCGCCGTGTCGCCCTTGAACCCCTGGATCGTCCGCACCCAGTCCAGCACCTGCGGCCGGTCGGTGGTGAACGTCGCCATCAGCGTGCCGTCCGCCGAGATCGCGGTATCCGGCGGGACCGTCGAGGGACGGGCCAGGGTGGTCCTGGACCTGGCACAGGCCGATCTCGAACCCGGCGACGTCCTGGTCACGACCCACACGGACCCGAGCTGGTCACCGCTCTTCGTCGCGATCACGGGCCTGGTGACGGAGGTGGGCGGCCTGATGACCCACGGCGCGGTGGTCGCCCGCGAGTACGGGCTACCGGCCGTCGTCGGCGTGGAGGGAGCCACCCGCCTGATCCGGGACGGGCAGCGGATCCGGGTGAACGGCACCGACGGGTACGTCGAGGTCGTGAACGGGTGAACGCGCGGATGAGGTCGCCGGGCGCTGGGTACCCCGACCGCCATGGCGACCTACACGCACACGGCAGAGGCCGACATCCCGGCCGACACGTTGTTCGGCTTCCTGGCCGAGCCCAGGAACCTGCCCCGCTACTTCCCGCAGATGACCACCGCCGAGCCCGAGGGCGGCGAGCAGGTGCACGTGGAGGCCGAGGTGCACGGCCACCACGTCGAAGGCGAGGCGTGGCTGCGTCCCGACGCGCAACGGCGGCGGCTCGAGTGGGGCGCCGAGGGCCCGGACGACTACCACGGCGAGCTCCAGGTCGAGGAGGTGGCGCCGGGCCGCTCGCGCATCACCGTGAGCCTGCACAGCGTGCGGGAAGCGCAGGGTGACGAGGTGCAGCGCGGACTCGAGGAGACCGTCGCCGTGCTCACCCAGACCGCGGCCGCCGACGACCGCTGACCGGCCCGGCGGCGGTTCGAGCGCTCGACCGGGCGACCTCGCGGGTGCGGTCTTCCACGGTTCCCGCGGAACGCCGAGCGCCACTCGCGCGGCTTCCACGGCTTTCCCGCGTTTCGGCCGCGGTTTCCCCGGCTTCCACGCCGAACTCGCCACCCGCCTGCCACCGGCGCAGGACTTTCGGCATGATGGCCGAATGGCCTTTGATGCCGGTGCCCGATCGATAGTCCTCCGCCGCTGCTCGCAGCACGTCATCGAGTTCGTCCTGCTGACCCTCGCCGCGGTGCTGAGCCTGGTGCTGGGTCTCCTGCTGTCGTTGCCGCTGATCAAGCTCGGCCTGCCGCCGAAGGTGTTCTTCGTGCTGCCGTGGGCCGCGGTGATCGCGGTGGCGTTGCTCGGGACGCTGTGGATGGAGATCTGGTACCCCCACCGGCACGACGGTTCGACACCGGCGATGCGGTGGCTGGGCATCCGGATCACCACGCTGCGCGGCGGCCGGCCGTCGTTGCGGGACTACTTCGTGCGGTGGCTGCTGATGTCGGTGGACGGGCTGCTGCTGGGCCTGGTCGGCCTCGTGCTGATGGTCGTGACACCCCGCAACCAGCGGCTCGGGGACATGGTGGCCCGCACGGTGGTCGTGCGGCGTCCCACCGCTGACCGGCGTTCTGCCGACCGGTCCGCCGCCGACCAGGGTGCCGTCAGCCGCCCCGCCAGGGACCAGCCCACCGGTGACCGGCCCACCACTGAGCAGCCTGTCGCCGACCAGCGCACTGCCGACCTGGACACCGTCAGCCGCCCCGCCACGGACCAGTCCATCGCCGACCAGCCCGGCACCGAGCAGCCTGTCGCCGACCAGGCCATCGCCCACCAGCCCGCCGCTCGCCAGCGGGTCGCCGACAGCCCCACTGTCGACCGCCCCGCCACCGACCGGCCCACGGCGGACCACCTCGCCACTGACCAGCCCATCGCTGACCGGCCCGCCAAGCAGTCCGCCGACGACCGCCCCCTCACCTGAGCAGTCCGTTGCGCCACGCCCAGATCGCGGTCTCGGTGCGGTTGCGGGCGCCGATCTTCTCCTGGACGTGGGCCAGGTGCGACTTCACCGTCGACAACGAGACCCGCAGCCGGTCGGCGATCTCGGCGTTGGTCCAGCCGCGCGCGACCGCCAGCACGACGTCGAGCTCCCGGCCGGTCAGCGGTGACTCGCGGTGGTCGCGTCCGTTCCCGCCGGTGAAGTGCGCGAGCAGCCGCACCGTCACCGCGGGCGAGACCAGCGCCTCTCCCCTGACCGCGGCGTGCACCGCCTCGACCAGCAGGCGCGGGCGGGCGTCCTTGAGCAGGAAGCCGCAGGCGCCGGCGAGCAGTGCGGCGTAGACGTTCTCGTCGACGTCGTAGGTCGTCACGACCAGCACTCGCAACGGGTCCTCGACGCCGGGGCCGGCCAGCAGCTCGGTCGCCCGCAGGCCGTCCAGCTTCGGCATGCGGATGTCCATCAGCGTCACGTCGGGGCGAAGCTGGCGCGCCATGCGCACGGCCGCTTCCCCGTCGGCGGCCTCGCTGATCACCTTGATGCCGGGCTCGGCGTCGAGGATCAGCCGGAAGCCGGTGCGGACCAGCGTCTGGTCGTCGGCGATCAGCACTCGGATCGTCATCAGAGTCCCCTCGGCACGGTGTCGAACGGATCGTCCTCCGGTCCGAGCGGCAGCCGTGCGGTGACCCGCCAGCGGTGCTGCCCGTGCGGACCGGCGGTCAGCTCCCCGCCCAGCGCGGCCATCCGCTCCGCCATGCCGAGGACGCCGTGCCCGCCTTCCGCCGGGGCGCCGGCCGGCACGCCGTCGTTGTCGACGTCCAGCACCAGGTCTCCGTCCTCGGAGCGGATCGCGACCCGGACCTCGGTGGCGCGCGCGTGCCGGCGGGTGTTGGTCAGCGCTTCCAGCAGCACGCGGTGCAGCGCGACGGAGACCTGCGCCGGCAGCGGAAGGGCTTCGACGTCGTCGGCCACGTGCACCGACGCCTCGTCCCCCACGGCGCCCCGCACCACGTCGCCCAGCACGAGGCTCGGTGACGGCAGCGGTTCGTCGCTGCGCAGCACCCCCACCAGGCCGCGCGTCGCGGTCAGCGCCTCGGCCGCCGCCTGCTCGATCTGGTCGTAGACCTCCAGGGGGTCCTGCGGTGGCGCCGCCGGGTTCGCGATGAGCGCCTGGGCCGCGCGGGTGCGCACCACGATGCCGGTGACGTGGTGCGCCACCAGGTCGTGCAGGTCCCGTGCGAGCTGCAGCCGGTCCTCGGTGCGGATGCGCTCCAGCTCGCGGCGGTGCCGGGCGTCGGCGTCGCGCAGGATGAGGCCCAGCGCCACCGCCACCCCCCACGCGAGGGCGGCGGCCACGGAGAAGAGCGCCACCGGGTAGCCGAGGCCGTAGCGCGCGATCGGGGCCAGCACTCCGGCGGCGCAGGCGGCGACGGCCAGCACCGCCGCCCGCGCCGGAGGGAGCCGGCGGCACCCCGCGGCGGCCAGCAGCAGCAGCGCCAGCACCTCCGTGACCGGCGGTTGCCGGGGAGTTCCCGCCACCAGCCCGCCCACCGCCGTGCTGATCAGGGACAGCGCCACGGCCGAGCCGCCGAGCAGCTCGACGCGGCGGGGGAACCGGCGCCGCAGCACCGCCAGGACAGCCGAAGCCTGTCCCGCGTACGGCACGACCATGGTGATCAACGACCCCAGCGCGCCCTGCGGCTCGTCCGCGCCGATGACCAGGAACCCGTCCACCGCCGTCGCCGCGACCAGCGCGGCGACCTCGGCCACGAACACGCTCCGCCGCGCCGGCGGTCCCCCTGTGGTCATGCCCGCATTCTCGTCCCGGTGTCCACGAACGACCCCGCTACCCCGCCCGCTTGACGGTGTCGAAGTACACGTTGGACGCCGGCAGGTAGCTCGCGACCACCGCGAGCGCCGCCACGATCGCGCCGCCGTACGCGGGCCACGTGGCCGACCCCTCCCCGATGAACAGCGAACCGATCTGGAACACCGTGAACACGGTGAGCAGGATCCTGGCCCAGTTGCGCCCCGACCTGAGCTTGAAGGCGAGCCAGAGCTGCACCAGCGCGATCACAACCGCGATGCTCGCGAACATGGCCTGGGCGAAGGTGGCCGCGCTCTGGAGCTGCTCCTCGGTCATCGCCGTCCCCGACTGCCTCAGCGCTTCGACGAGGTCGTCGTGCGAGCCGACCAGGACACCCACCGACGTCACCGCGAACACGCACGACACGAGGAACCCGATGAAGGCGGCGATGACGGTGCTCGGTGGCGTCGTCTTACCCGTTGCAGTAGTCATGATCGTGACCGTAGGGCGAGGTGAACGCGGTTGCGGCACCCGAATTCACCATCTCGTACTTTCGGACGAGAGCCCGGTTGCGGGGTGGTGCGCGCGGTCCCAGGATGCCGTGCCGGGCCTCGGCCCGCACCGGAGCGCGTTCGCGACGGCAGGAGCCGCTCGTCCCGCCCTGCCGAGCATGCACCACTTCGCCCCGGCGGGCCGGACGACCTGTCCGCGGCCGCGGGCGGGCAGCGAGCCGGGCTCGCCGCCCGCCCCGCCGGGGCTTCAGCGGGTGGGGGTCACGCGCGTGAAGTCGACCGGGACGTCGAGGGCCACGTTGATGTAGTTGGTGAACACGTTGAGGGCGACGTGTGCCACCGTCTCGACGATCTCCTCCTGGCTCAGCCCGGCGTCGCGCGCGGCCTGGACGTCGGCGTCGGAGATCTGGCCGCGGTGCTCGACCAGGGCGGTCGCCAGCGCCAGCACGGCGGCGGTCCGCGGGTCGTCGGACCTGCCGCTCTGCGCGCCCGCCATCTCCTCCGCGGTGGCCCCCGCCTTCCTGCCGAGCATGGTGTGCGCGGAAGGCAGTAGTCACAACGGTTGCGGTCGGCGACGGCCACCGCGATCATCTCACCGGTCTTGGCGCCGAGCGCGCCGCCGCCCAGTGCGCCGAACTGCGCCCACATGCTCTTCAGCGCGGCGGGTGAGTTCGCCACGGCCTTGAACATGGTCGGCACCACGCCGAAGGCGCGCTCTGACCCCCGAGTGCGGCGCTCACGTCGTGGGCGCCGCACTGACCCGGATCGGGCCGTGCCACTCGTCGTCGGGCGACAACGGCTTTCCGCCGCCGGTGACCACGACACGGCCCTGCGCCGCCAACCGGCGGGCGACGGCGCGCGTCCGTTCCATGAGGTCGCGCCAGTCGTCGTCCCCCACGGCGCGCGCCGCCTCGGACGGGCAGATGGACTTGGCCGGGCCACGTGCCCCGGCCAGTTCCAGGATCGCCCTCTCCAGGCGCTGGTCGACTGTGCTCATCTGGGCGGACTTACCCGGGTCCGGCGAGGATGAACCGGTTTTTCGCGTGGTCACGCCGGGTATGTACGGTTCCGTGACGGACGTGACGCTCGACCTCCCCGATCTGCTCGTCGACGGCTACACCGCCAAGTTCCCCGACGACGACGAGCCGGTGCTGTTCGACGCCGACGGCCGGGAAGTGACCACCTGGCAGGAGAACTACCCGTTCTCCGAACGGATGTCCCGTCCGGAGTACGAACGGCAGAAGCGGCTGCTGCAGATCGAGCTGCTGAAGCTCCAGTACTGGGTCCGCGAGACCGGGCAGCGGCTCGTGGTCCTCTTCGAGGGCCGTGACGCCGCCGGCAAGGGCGGCACCATCAAGCGCTTCACCGAGAACCTGGACCCCCGCGGGGCCAGGACCGTCGCGCTCGACAAGCCGAGCGAGCGGGAGCGCGGCGAGTGGTACTTCCAGCGCTACGTCCGCGAGCTGCCCACGGCGGGGGAGATCGTCCTGTTCGACCGCTCCTGGTACAACCGCGCCGGCGTCGAGCACGTCATGGGCTACTGCACCGAGGAGGAGTACGAGCGGTTCATGCGGCAGGCGCCGGTGTTCGAGCGGATGCTCGTCGAGGACGGCGTGCTGCTGGTGAAGTTCTGGTTCTCCGTGTCCCGCAAGGAACAGCGGACCCGGTTCGTCATCCGGCAGATCGACCCGGTGCGGCAGTGGAAGCTCAGCCCGAACGACATCAAGTCGCTCGACCGCTGGGACGACTACACCGAGGCGAAGGTCGCCATGCTGCGCGCCACCGATACCGAGATCGCGCCGTGGACGGTGGTCAAGAGCAACGACAAGAAGCGGGCGCGCATCGAGGCCATGCGCAGCGTCCTCGCCCGTTTCGACTACGACGACAAGGACTCCGACGTCGTCGGCACGCCGGACGTCCGCGTGGTCGGGCCGGCGGCCACGCTGCTGGAAGAGGGTGAGGACGACACCGCGCTCAGCCCCACGCCCATCGCCCCCAGCACGGAGGCGGAGCCGGGGCTGCACCCCTGACGGCTCGCCGGTCCCCACTCGCGCACGGCATCATCTGCACCGTGCCGGTGGAGCCGGTCGAACGTCGCCCGCGCCGACGCCGCGGGTGACTTCGCACACTTGCCGGAACTCGTCGTGCAACAGCCGCCGAGTGCCTGCACCCTGGAGAAGTCGTTCGGTGATGGTGGTGGAAGGACGGTCGGTGACGCGCTCTGACAACAACGGGCCCGGACACCACCGTACGGCGCTCGCCGAGGTGTTCGCACAGGACCTCGCGGTCGGCCGCGACCTCGCCGCAGTGGACTGGGCGGCCACGCCGCTCGGACCGGCGAGCGGCTGGCCGCAGAGCCTGCAGACCGCCGTGAGCATCCTGTTGTCGTCCAGGTTCTCCATGTGGCTCGCCTGGGGTCCGGAGCTGACCTTCTTCTGCAACGACGCCTACCGGCGCAACACGCTGGGCCGCAAGTACCCGTGGGCCCTCGGGCGACCGGCCGCGCAGGTGTGGGCGGAGATCTGGGAGGACATCGGCCCCAGGGTCGACAGCGTGCTCACCACCGGGGAGGCCACCTGGGACGAGGCGCTGCTGCTGTTCCTGGAGAGGTCCGGCTACCGCGAGGAGAGCTACCACACGTTCTCCTACAGCCCGCTGCGCGACGACAGCGGCGCCGTGGCGGGCATGTTGTGCGTGGTCAGCGAGGAGACCGAGCGGGTCATCGGCGAGCGGCGGATGGCGACGCTGCGCGACCTCGGCTCGGACCCCAGCGTCGCGCGCGAGGAGCAGGACGTGCTGGCGTTCGCGTGCGCGCAGCTCGAACGCAACCAGCGCGACCTGCCGTTCAGCCTCGTCTACCTCTTCGACGACGGTCACGCGCGCCTGGCGGGAGCCGCCGGGATCGAGCCCGGTCATCCGGCCGCTCCGGTAACCCTGCCGGTGTCCGACGCCTCCCCGGTGTGGCCGGTGGCGGCGATGCGGCGCGGTGAGTCCGTCGTGGCCGGGCTCGACGGGTTCACCGGCCTGCCCGGCGGGAGCTGGAACACCCCTCCCGTCAACGCCCTGGTGGTGCCGTTGCAGCGTCCCGGCGGCGCACCGCACGGGTTCCTGGTGGCGGGCCTGAACCGGCACCGCCCGCTCGACGCCGGCTACCGGGGTTTCGTCGAGCTGGTCGCGGGCCACATCGCCGCCGGCCTCGCGGGAGCCCGTGACTTCCGCGCCCAGCAGCGGCGTGCGGAGGAGCTCGCCGAGCTCGACCGCGCCAAGACCGCGTTCTTCTCCAACATCAGCCACGAGTTCCGCACCCCGCTCACGCTCATCATGGGCCCGGTGCAGGACCTGCGCGACCAGCTCGGCCGGGCGGACCCCGCAGTGGGGCAGGAGCTCGAGGTCATCCACCGCAACGGCCTGCGGCTGGGCAAGCTCGTGAACACGCTGCTCGACTTCTCCCGGCTCGAAGCCGGCCGCATGCAGGCGGTCTTCCAGCCCGTCGACCTCGCGGCGGTCACCGCGGAGCTCGCCAGCGTCTTCCGCTCGGCCGTCGAGAAGGCGGGCCTGCGCTTCGAGATCGACTGCTCCCCCTTGCCCGAGCCGGTGCACGTCGACCTCGGCCTGTGGGAGAAGGTCGTGCTGAACCTGCTGAGCAACGCGCTCAAGTTCACCGTCGAGGGCTCGGTCGGCGTCTCCGTGCGGGCGGGCAGCGGCCAGGCGGTGGTGACGGTCAGCGACACCGGTGTCGGCGTGCCGCGGCACGAGATCCCGCGGCTGTTCGAACGCTTCCACCGCATCGAGAACACCTGGTCGCGGTCGAAGGAGGGCAGCGGCATCGGGCTCGCGCTCGTGCAGGAGCTCGTGGGCCTGCACGGCGGCACCATCCGCGCCGACAGCGAGGAGGGGCGGGGCACCACCTTCACCGTCGAGCTGCCGTTCGGCACGAAGCACCTGCCGGCCGACGCGGTGTCGGACGAGCCCGTCTTCCCCGCGGTGTCGGACATCGCCGCCCCGTACGTGCAGGAGGCGCTGCGGTGGCTGCCGGATCCCGGCCCCGGTGTCGAGGACCTGGTGCCCAGCACGGCCGCCGGCTCGGCACCGGAGGTGTCCGCGACGGTCCTGGTCGCCGACGACAACGCCGACATGCGCGAGTACCTCACCCGGCTGCTGCTCAGGGCGGGGTACGAGGTCCGCGCCGTGACCGACGGCCAGGCGGCGCTGGAGGCGGCGCGCACGCACCCGCCGGACCTGGTCGTGAGCGACGTGATGATGCCGCGCATGGACGGCCTGTCCCTGGTCACGGCCCTGCGCTCGGATCCGCGCACGATGGCGGTGCCGGTGCTGCTGCTGTCGGCGCGGGCCGGGCAGGAGGCGTCCGGCGAAGGGCTGCGGGCCGGCGCGGACGACTACCTGGTCAAGCCGTTCGCCGCCGCCGACCTGCTGGCGCGGGTGCGCGCGAACGTGGACCTGGCGCGCCTGCGCGGCCAGCACGCCCGGTGGCGCGACGCGCTGATCGACTCCCTGCAGGAGGCGTTCTTCGTCTGCGACGACGACGGAACCGTGGTCGAGATCAATTCCGCCTTCACGGAGATGCTCGGCTACGGGCCGGAGGGCCTGCCGTACCCCGTCCCGCACCCGTGGTGGCCCGACGCGGAGACCGATCCAGAGGAGCGCAGGCAGTTCACCGACGCGTTCGACACGCGGACCGGGCGCGACAACAGCAGCAAGACCGTCCCCGTGGTGCACCGGGACGGCCGGCGGCTGTGGGTCAGCGCGCTCATGAACCCCGCCCGCGACCCGGACAGCGGCCGGACCATGACCGTGGGCACGTTCCGCGACGCCACCGCCGACCACCACGCCCGCAGGCGCGAGGCCGCGCTCGCGGACCTCAGCGTGCTGCTGTCCCGCGCCACCAGCACCACCGAGGCGCTGTCCGGCGCGCTGGCGCAGCTCGCGCACCTGTGGCGGGCCGAGCAGGTCGTGGCCGTCGTCTTCGGGCGCGAGGAGGTGCCGAGGGTCTTCACCGCCACGGCCGGCCCGGCCTGGGGCGACCTGCCGGAGGACGAGCGCGCGGTCCTCGTGGCGCTGCGGGACCACCCGGCGCTGACCCCGGTCCTCGTCGGCGACGGCGGCGCCGCGGTCACCGTCGAGCACCCCGACGGGCCGATGGTGCTGCGGCTGGGCATCGACCCGCGGCACCAGTTCACCGAGCAGGACGGCCTGCTGCTGTCGTTGCTGGCCGGTCACCTCGCGCAGGGCCTGTCCCGGGCGCGGCAGATCGACCAGCAGCGGGAGACGGCGCTGGCGCTGCAACGCGCGATCCTCGGCCCGTCGCACCTGCCGGGCGGGTTCGCCGTGCGCTACGAACCGGCGGCACGACCGCTCGAGGTGGGCGGCGACTGGTACGACACGTTCCCGTTGCCGGACCAGCGCATCGGCATCGTCGTCGGGGACTGCGTCGGCCGCGGGCTCACCGCGGCCGCGGTGATGGGCCAGCTGCGCAGCGCGTGCCGCGCCCTGGTGCTGCAGGAGATCGGCCCCGCCCGCGCGCTGATGGCGCTCGACCAGTTCGCCGCCGGCGTGCCGGGCGCCCTGTGCACGACCGTGTTCTGCGGTGTCCTCGACCCCACCACCGGCCACCTCGTGTACTCGAGCGCCGGGCACCCACCCGCGATCCTGGCGCTCCTCGACGGTTCCACCCACCTGCTCGAAGAAGGGCGCTCCATCCCGCTCGCGGTCCGGCCGGGCGTGCTGCGCACGGAGGCCCAGTGCACCCTGCCGCCGCGCTCCACCCTGCTCACCTACACCGACGGGCTCGTCGAACGCCGTCGTTCGTCGCTGACCGAGGGCATCGACAAGGCCGCGCTCGCCGTCCAGCAGGGCCGGGCGAGCGGGCTGGAGGACCTCGCCGGGCAGATCATGTCGGCCCTGTCCCCCGCGGGCGGCTACGACGACGACGTCGCCCTGCTGCTGTACCGGCACCCGGCGCCGCTGGACGTGACCTTCCCCGCCGAGCCCGGCCAGCTCGGCGGCGCCCGCCGCCTGCTGCGCACCTGGCTGCGCCAGTGCGGGCTCTCCGGCCCGCGGGCCCAGAGCGTCCTCCTGGCCGTCGGCGAGGCGTGCGCCAACGCCGTCGAGCACGCCTACCGGGACACCAAGCGCCAGGCCGTCCGCGTGCGGGTGGAGACCGTGGGCGACGCGGGCCTGCTCGCGACCGTGGCCGACACGGGCACCTGGAAGATCCCGATCACCGACCCGGACGCGCGGCGCGGCCGGGGTAGGAAGATCATGCAGACGCTGATGGACGAAGTCGCCATCTTCCCCGACCCGACCGGCACGACCGTGATGATGCAGGTGATGATCCCCGATGACGACGCCGCTCACCCTGACCAGGACCACCGACCAGCGGGGCAGATCTGTCCTCAAGGCGGCGGGTGAGATCGACCTGAGCAACACCGCCGCCTTCGCCGCCGCGCTCTCGGACGCCGAGGGCTCCCTCGTCGTCGACCTCACCGAGGTCCACTACATCGACAGCGCCGGGATGAGCGTGCTGTTCGCGCACGCCGAACGGCTGGAGCTGATCGCGACACCGCTGCTCGCGCCGATCCTCACGATGTCCGGGCTGACGTCCATGGCCAAGGTCCACGGCATCACCAAGTAGGTCACCGGGCGCCGTCCCGTTCCCGGCCGTGGTGTCCGGAGTGGAGTGCCACAGGCCTCGGCAGGTTCGCCGCACCCCGGGAACGGGAACCCGGACGTCCGAGGCACCGGGAGGTCATGTGAACCCACGACGCCGACGGGTCCGGGCGGCCGGCCCATGAGCGCCGACCAGCTCGACATCAGCGTCCTCACCTGGGCGGTGACGGTCGGCGTCGTCGTGCTGCTGCTCGCGGTGGACCTGGTCGTGGCGGCCAGGCGCCCGCACCACGTCGGGTTCGGCGAGGCCACCGCGTGGTCGGTGTTCTACGTGGCGGTCGCCGTCGGTTTCGGCGTCTGGTTCACGCTGCACTACGGCAGCGGACCGGGCACCGAGTACTTCGTGGGCTACCTGGTCGAGAAGAGCCTCTCGGTCGACAACCTGTTCGTCTTCGTGATCATCATGACGACGTTCGCGGTGCCGGACGAGCACCGGCACAAGGTGCTCACCTTCGGGATCGTGCTGGCGCTGGTCATGCGGGCGATCTTCATCGCGCTGGGCGCCACCCTGCTGTCGCTGTTCTCGTTCGTGTTCCTGCTGTTCGGCCTGCTGCTGATCTACACGGCGGTGCAGCTCTACCGCCATCGCGACGAAGACCCCGACATCGAGCACAACGTCGTGGTCAAGACCTCGCGCCGGGTCCTGCCGCTGACCGACGAGTACGCCGGGGGCGACCTGTTCATCCGCCGGGACGGCAAGCGGATGGTCACGCCCCTGTTCCTGGTGCTGGTGGCGATCGGCACCATCGACCTGCTGTTCGCGCTCGACTCCATCCCGGCGGTCTTCGGCATCACCGCCCAGCCCTACGTCGTCTTCGCCGCCAACGCCTTCGCGCTGCTCGGCTTGCGCGCGTTGTTCTTCCTCGTGCAAGGCCTGCTGGACCGGCTGGTGTACCTGTCCACCGGGCTGGCGCTGATCCTCGCCTTCATCGGGGCGAAGCTGATCCTGCAGTGGGCGCACGAGGACGTCGACAAGCGCGTCCCGGAGATCCCGACGCTGCTCAGCCTCGTCGTCATCGCCGTGGTGCTGCTGGTCGTGACGGTGGCCAGCCTCGTCAAGACCAAGCGCGACCCGTCGGCGAAGGCTCACCCCGGTTCGCTGCGGGCGCGGCGGGCCGGAGCGGGGCGGGACGAGCGGCCGGCGGACCGGACGCGCTGACCAGTGCCGCGACGGTGTGCGCGACGATCTCCTCCTGCGCCTCTGCGCGGGACGTGCTCGGCGTCCCGTCACCCGGTTGGTCCCCGTAGTCGCCGAAGAACGCGTGCACGGCGCCCGGGACCAGGCGGAACCTGGTGCCCGCCGGCAGCAGCGCGCGTGACTCCGCGATGTCGGCCGGTGTGGTGAACCCGTCTTGCCCGCCGTGGATCGACCACGCGGTGAGCCCGTTCCGGCCGGACAGGTCGTCGACCGGGTAGGACGCCCACAGCACCAAGCCGCGCACCGACGTGTCCGCGAGCGCGTCCCGTGCCGCGGCGACACCCCCCAGCGAGTGCCCGCCGACCGCCCACACCGGCACCTCGGGGTGCCGGGCGCGCAGACCGGCCGTGTCCCCGCCCAGCAGGGCGATGTGCAACGGCTCCTCCACCACGACCACGAGGAACCCCTGCGCGGCCACGCGGCGCAGCAGCGGCAGGTAGGCGCGGTGGTCCACGCGGGCACCGGGGCGGAACACCAGCCCGGCGCGCACCGGGCCGTCCGGCCGCAGCACCGTCTCGTCGTCCCCCACCACGGTCGCGGCGAACGGCTGGAGGTAGACCACCGGCGCGAGCAGGACGGCGGTGAACGCCACCACGGGCCACGTCCGCCGCCAGAACGCGAGACCGGCCCCCGCCGCGACGACCACGCCGAGCAGCACGGGGTGCGCGGGATGTCCGCTGGTGATCGCCCCCCACCCGGCGACGAGCAGCACGAGCGGGACGACGACGCAGGCCGCCGCGGCCGCGCGCCGCAGCCAGGTCACGACCGGACCAGCGCGGCCAGCCGGACACCGGCCCAGATCAGCAGGGCGAGCACCCCCACCAGCAGGTACTCGATCAGCGGGATGCGCACCACCTCGTCGATCCGGCCGAACCCGCGCCAGGAGTAGACGCCGAGCGCCGCCACCACGAACGCGCCGCCGATCCACCACCTCGCCGCCGCGCCGAGCCCGACGCCGTGCATCTGGGTGAGCACGAAGATCGCGACGAACCCGAACAGGAACATCGGCCACACCCCGTCCGGACCGGAGTTCATCACCGCGACGAGCGTGCCGTGCACCGCGACGAGCAGTTCGAGCGTCAGCGTCCACCAGCGGTTCGTGTGCGCGGTGGTGAACATCAGGCTGCTCTGCACCAGCAGCAGGAACATGTAGAAGAAGCCGATGAGGTGCCCGCTGGTCGACTCCATCGGGTGGTACCAGAACGTGTAGATCGCGGCCCAGCTGAACAGGTAGCCGTGGTAGCGCCGCACGAACCCGACGACCTGCTCCGAGATCGGCGCCGACCACGTGAGCACGAGGCCGCGGCGGCGGTTCTCCATCAGCAGGACCGCCACGAGCAGCAGCACGACGGAGCCCTGCGAGCTGAAGATCGAGACGTCCTGCGCCAGACCGTCGTAGAAGAGCTGCGTCTGCACCGCGTGCAGACCGATGAACCCGGCGTTCGCGGCGAGGGCCACGACGTTCAGCCGGTGCAGGCCGGTGGTGTAGCGCCGGACGCGGGTCTGCGCGTAGTGGATCAGGCCCCACGACACGAGCTGGTGCGCCGCGTAGCCCGTCCAGGCGGACGCCCTGCTCCAGAAGGTCGGGTCCGGTAGCTGCCAGTAGTACCAGGACGCTCCCTGGTCGGGCAGCAGCGCGACGCCGTGCAGCCGTTGGCCGAGCAGCCACACCAGGCCCGTGAGCAGCGCACTCGCCACCACGCCCCACCCGAGCACACCCAGCCGCGTCCGCGATTCGTTCAGCACGCTGAGCATTATGCAGATGTTCAGCGCGCTGAACAAAACCTTGCCCACCGGCTCCCCGCACCGCTACGTTCAGCGAACTGGACAACCCGGGAGGACCCCAGTGGCCCGATATTCGTTGCGCGTCAACGGTGAACGACACGAGGTCGACGTCGAGGGCGACACTCCCCTGCTCTGGGTGCTGCGCGACGAGCTGGGCCTGACCGGCGCCAAGTACGGCTGCGGCGTCGGCCTGTGCGGCGCCTGCACGTCCCATGTGGACGGTGCGGCGGCGCGCCCCTGCGTGACCACGACCGCCGACAGCACGCGGGCGCGGATCACGACGATCGAGGGCTTGTCGCGCGACGGGAACCACCCGGTGCAACGGGCGTGGCGCGAGCTCGACGTGGCGCAGTGCGGCTACTGCCAGCCCGGTCAGGTCATGGCCGCGGCGGCGCTGCTCGCCCGCGACCCGGACCCCTCCGACGAGTCGATCGAGGAAGCGTTGCGCGACAACGTGTGCCGCTGCGGGACCTACCCGCGCATCCGCGCCGCCGTGCGGCGCGCCAGCCGGATCATGCGGGACGAACGGTGACGGGACGCGCTGGGGCCGTTGTGCGGCAAGGGCGTCGATGCGGTTGCCGGTTTTCGGTCACCGCGGAGGTGCACGTGCCGCTGCGCGTTGCGGGGCACACGAGGATCCGCTCACGAACACCTCTGCCCGCTGAGCGCGCCGCCGCACAGGCCATGATCGCGTCCACCCTCACACCCGCAGCCGACGAACCCGCGTCGATAGCCGACGCGCCGCTCCACAACACACCGCACCACGCGGAAAACGCGCCCAACACACCACCTCTGCCCGCTGAACGCGCCGCCGCCCAGGCCGTGACCGCGTCCGCCCTCACACCCGCCGCCGGCGAACCCGCGTCGAAAGCCGACGCACCCACCACTGCCGAGTCCGCACCCGAGGTCCGCGCGCGGCTCGCCGGCGCGGGCAGGACCGTCCGGGAGGCACGATGATCAGCCGCCGCACGCTGCTGCGAGCCACCGGGGCCGGTGCCCTGCTCGTGGCCGTCCCGGTCCCCGCCTCCGCCGCCGGGGGCCTGGTCCCGAACGTCTTCGTGCGCCTGGACGACGCGGGTCGCATCACCGCGACCGTCCCACGTCCCGACACCGGCCAAGGCGTGCGCACGGTGGTCGCGCTGATGGTCGCCGAGGAGCTGGCCGTCGAGACCGGTGACGTCACGCTGGAGCAGGCGCCGGGCGACACCGAACGGTTCGGCCCGCAGACCATCAGCAACTCGTCCTCGGTCCGGCAGCTCGCCACGCCCATCCGCACCGCCGCCGCGACCGCGCGGTGTCTGCTGGTCACCGCGGCGGCACAGCGGTGGGGCGTGCCGGTCGCCGAGTGCGCCGCGAAGGACGGGGCGGTGTGCCACCCGCGGCGGGGCCGGCTGCCCTACCGGGTGCTCGTCGGTGCGGCGGCGGCGCTCGATCCGGCCACCGTGCCCGTGGAGCTGACGCCGCCGGAGAAGTGGCGGCTGCTCGGCAAGACCCGCGGCGGACGGGTCGACGCGCGCGACATCGTCACCGGGCGCACCCGGTACGGCATCGACTCGCGGCCGGACGGCGGGCTCGTCGCGGTCGTGGCCCGGCCGCCGTGGCTCGGCGCGGTGGCGCAGGCCGTCGACGACACCGCCGCCCGCGCGCTGCCCGGTGTCGTGGACGTCTTCCCGCTCACCGCACCGGGTGAGGGGCAGGGCGGCGTGGCGGTGGCCGCGCGGTCGACCCACCAGGCGTTGCGCGGGCGGGACGCGCTGCGGATCACCTGGACCGGCGGCACGCCGGCCGCGGACAGCCGCGCCTGGCTCGCCGATCTCGAAGCGGCACTGCCCACCCGGAGCCCGATCGACGGGGTGCAGCGGGTGTACCGGATGCCGTTGCTCGCGCACGCGCCGATGGAGCCGATGAACGCCAGCGCGCACGTCCGCCCGGACGGCGTGACGGTGTGGGCGCCGACGCAGGACCCCGGCGGGCTGCGGACCATGCTGGCCCGTCAGCTCGGCGTGCCCGTCGCGTCCGTGCGGGTGGAGGCCACGGCGTCCGGTGGCGCGTTCGGGCGGCGTGTCGAGCCCGACCCGGTGCTGGAGGCGGTGGCTTGTTCGCGGCGGACCGGGATGCCGGTGTCGGTGCTGTGGACCCGCGCCGACGACATGCGCAACGACTCCTACCGGCCGATGTCCGTGCACCGGCTGACCGCCGAGATCGGTGCGGACGGCGTGCCCGTCCGGCGGACGCACGAGGTCGTCACGTGGCCGCTGACGGTGCTGCCCCTGTTCGCCAACCCGGCGCTGATCAAGGCCAGCGGCGACCACTTCCCCTACACCGTGCCCGGTGAGGTCTCGGTCATCGTGCGGCCCGCGCCGCTGCGCACCGGGTTCTGGCGGTCCGTGTACTCCGGGCAGTTCCTCTACGCGGAGGAGAACTTCCTCAGCGAGCTGGCCGCGCGGTCGGGACTCGACCAGGTCGCGCTGCGCCGGGCGCTGCTGCCCGCGGGCTCGCGGCTGCACCGGGTGCTCGACGCCGTCGCGGAGAAGGCCCGCTGGAGCAGGCAGGAGCCCGGCACGAGCCGGGGCGTCGCCTGCCTGGAGGAGTACGGCTCCGCCATCGCGGTGATCGCCGTCGCCGACCCGCGGTCGCGCGAGGTGCTGCGCGTGCACGCCGCCGTCGACGTCGGCGTGGCGCTGCACCCGTCCGGTGTCCGCGCGCAGGTGGAGGGCTGCGTGGTGGACGCGCTGTCCACTGTGCTCGGTGCGCAGATCACCGTCCGGGAAGGACGGGTCGCGGAGTCCTCGTTCGGCGACTACCGGTGGGCGCGGATCGGCCAGACCCCGGACGTCGACGTCACGATCGTGCCGTCGAACGCTCCGCTGGGCGGTCTCGGCGAGCTCGCCTACCCGCCCGCCGCCGCGGCCATCGCCGCGGCGCTGGCGGGCGGCACCCCGGTGACCGGCATGCCGTTCGGGACCGACGTGGGGTGATCGGGCCCGGCCCTGAGATGATGGGGCCGTGGCCGAGGGAGACGAGCTGGCGGTGGCGCACCGCCCCGACCAGGTGGGCGCGGACGTCGCGTCGTGGCCGACCGGCAGGCTCCTGTCGGTCGCGGCCCGCGTCGTGGAGAAGCGCTTCGAGGACTTCCTGGCGAGCCGCGGCCTCACCCACGCGGGCATGATCACTCTGCACCACCTCGCGGACGGGCCGCGCTCGCAGCGCGAGCTGGCCCTGCTGTGCCGGGTCACCGACCAGACCATGAGCCGCACGATCGAGCACCTCGGCCGCGGCGGCCACGTCGTGCGCAGCCAGGACGCGAAGGACCGCAGGAGGACGTCGGTGAAGATCACCCCGGCCGGCCGCCGCGCCCTAGCCGCCGCCCGCCGCGAGGAGCGCGAGTCCGACGCGCTGCTGGGCGCGGTCGACGACTACGAGCACTTCCGGCGGCAGCTGATCGCGCTCATCGCGGCCGCCACCACCGCCGCCGAGGACCGGTAGCGGGTCCGCCCGGCGGCCCTTCGGACCACACCCGCTGGGCCGTGCGCTCCACGGACGAATTCCGCGCGAAAGTTCTTGCAGCCCTTCCCGGCCCGCACCACCGCCTGGTACGACCGGTGGAGAACCCCTGCGGCAAGGAGACAACGTGGTTTCCTCAGCTCTACGCGTCCTTCTCACGGCCGTGCTGGCCCTGACGCTCTGCACACCTGTGCAAAGTTTTGCAGCACCGCCCGGCACCAAGGACGTCACCGCCACCCTGTTCCAATGGCCGTTCGCCCGTGTGGCGTCGGAGTGCACCAACGTCCTGGGCCCCAAGGGCTACGGGTACGTGGAGGTCTCCCCCGCCACCGAGCACGTCCAAGGTCCTCAGTGGTGGACCAGCTACCAGCCCGTCAGCTACCGCGTCGCCGGGCGCCTCGGCGACGAGACCGCGTTCCGGAACATGATCACGACGTGCCACAACGCCGGCGTCAAGGTGATCGCCGACGCGGTGATCAACCACATGAGCGCGGGATCCGGCACCGGCACCGGCGGGACCGGCTACTCCAAGTACAGCTACCCCGGCGTGTACAGCGACTGGGACTTCCACTCCTGCCGATCGCCGATCAGCAACTACCAGGACCGCTTCAACGTCCAGAACTGCGAGCTGGTCGGTCTGTCCGATCTGGACACCGGCAGCGAGTACGTGCGGGGCGCGATCGCCGGGTACCTCAACCGGCTCATCGCGATGGGCGTGGACGGCTTCCGCATCGACGCGGCCAAGCACATCGCCGCGGCCGACCTCGCCGCCATCAAGGGCAAGCTGACCAACCCCGGCGTGTTCTGGGTGCACGAGGTGATCCACGGCGCCGGCGAGGCGGTGCAGCCCGGCGAGTACACCGGGTCCGGAGACGTGGACGAGTTCCGCTACGCCTACGACCTCAAGCGGATCTTCCAGCAGGAGAACCTCGCGTACCTGCGCACGTTCGGCCAGTCGTGGGGCTTCCTGCCCAGCGGCCAGGCGAGGTCCTTCGTGGACAACTGGGACACCGAGCGCAACGGCTCCACCCTGTCCTACAAGGACAATTCCACCTACACGCTCGCGAACGTGTTCATGCTCGCCTGGAACTACGGCGCGCCCCAGGTGTACTCCGGTTACGAGTTCACCGACAAGGACGCGGGCCCGCCCGGCGGCTCCGCCTGCTACACCGGCTGGAAGTGCCAGCACGCGTGGACGCAGATCGCGAACATGGTGGCGTTCCGCAACACCGTGGCCGGCACCGACGTGAACAACTGGTGGGACAACGGCTACGACACCATCGCGTTCGGCCGCGGCACCAAGGGGTACGTCGCGATCAACCGCGAGACGTTCGCCGTCACCCGCACGTTCCAGACCGCGCTGCCCGCCGGCACCTACTGCAACGTCCAGGAGAACGGCTGCGTCCGCGTGACCGTCGACTCCTCCGGCAGGTTCACCGCCACGCTCGGGGCGGGGACCGCGCTGGCGCTGCACGTCAACGCCAGGGGCTGAGGCCGCCGGGCCCGCGTCACACCGCGGGCCCGGCACCGCTCATCGACAGCAGGACGGTCCCGCGGCGGCGGTAGGCGACCGCCGCCACCGACAGCCGCACCGGCACGCCACCGAGCACGGCGCCGAGCGCCGCGGCGAGGTCGCGGACCGCCCGGTCGTGCCCGGCACCGCGCCACACGACGACCTCGGCGTGGACTTCACCGGAGAACGAGATCTCGCACCGCACGCCCCGCACGGCCGGGTGGCACAGCGCCGTCCGCTCCACGAGCGACACCCGCTCGTCGTCGGACATCGGCGCGCGCAGGTGGACGACAGGGCCGGTGCAGCTGGTCAACGGAGACTCCTCACGACTGGTGCACGACATCAGTCAGGACGGCGCGGGAGCCCAACTGTCACGGTGATTCACCGGATCGGGGCAGGTCGTTCACCGCCGGAGCCGTTCAGCGGCGAGCCGGCCGGAGATCAGCACCGGCGGGATCCCGACGCCGGGCGTGGTGCCGCTGCCCGCCAGCACGACGTTGCCGTCGCGGAACGGCAGGTTGCGCGGCCGGAACGGGCCGGTCTGCGCGAACGTGTGGGCGGCGGAGAACGGGGTGCCCGCGGGTTGGCCGTCCCGCGCCCAGTCGTCGGGCGTCACCACGGCGAGCGGCTCGGCGTCGACGAGCAGCTTGCGCGCCGACATCTCCTCCACGAGCTCCTCGGCGTAGCGCCGGGCCAGCGCGTCCCAGCGCAGCGGGGCGGCGTCCAGGTTGGGGCAGGGCGCGAGCAGGTACTGCAGGTGCCTGCCCTCCGGCGCCAGCGCGGGGTCGGTCAGCGACGGCGTGGTGAGCAGCAGCGACGGATCGCTCATCAGCTCGCCCCTGCGGATGATCTCGTCGAAGGTCCCGTCCCACTTCTCGCCGAACGAGATCGTGTGGTGCGCGAGGTCGTCCACCACCCGCCCGGCGCTGAGGTGCACGACCACCGCGGACGGCGACCAGCGCAGCGGCAGGACCCTGCGCGGCTCGCCGCGCAGCAGCCGGGTGCTCTGCGCGGGCCCGGTGGCGAGGACGACGGCATCGCACGTGATCCGGTCGTCGGCCGTGCGCACGGCCGTCACCCGGTGACCGGTGCGTTCCAGCTCCTCGACCTCCACGCCGTAGTGGAACCGCACCCCGGCGGCGGACGCGGCGTCGGCGAGCGCCTGGGGCACCGCGCGCATGCCACCGCGCGGGAACCACACCCCGGCCACGGTGTCCATGTAGGCGATGACGGCGTAGGCGGCGAGGGCGTCGCGCGGTGCGACACCGGCGTAGAGCGACTGGAAGGTGAAGACCCGCCGCAGGCGTTCGTCGTGCAGGAACCTCCCGACGGCCTTGGCGAGCGAGCCGAACCCGCCGAGCCGCGTGAGCGTGAGCAGGTCGGGGCCCACCAGGCCCAGCGGCGAGTCGAAGCTCGCCCCGATGAACCTGTCCCGCTCGACCTCGTAGAGCCGCGAGAGCCACGCCCGCAGGTCGCGGTAGCCCTGCGCCTCCCTGGCGCCCGCGAACTCGTGCACCGCCTGCTCCATGCGGTTCGCGTCGGTGTGCACGTCCAGTGCGGTGCCGTCGGCGAACGTCGCGCGGTAGGCGGGGTGCAGCGGGAGCAGCTCGAGGTGGTCCTCGCGCCGCTGGCCCACGGCCGCGAACGCGTCGTCGAGCAGCTCGGGCATGGTGAGCACCGTCGGGCCGGTGTCGATCCGATGCCCGTCGAGGTCGAGGCGGCCCGCGAGCCCGCCGGGGTGGGGCTGCCGTTCGAGAACGGTCACCTCGTGACCCGCGCCGCGCAGGTGCAGCGCCGCCGACAACCCCGAGAGCCCCGCGCCGACCACGACCACGCGATCGGTACGGCCTTTCACCACGTGCACCACTGCTGTCCCCTTGCTCAGGTCGTGCGCGTCACGGCCCGGCGCGCGAGGCGCACCAGCTCGTGCCGCGCCTCGTCGTCGATCGTCGCGCGCTCCAGCGCCGCCAGCCCGGAGCCCGCCAGCACCTGGATGTGCTCCTCCACAGCGGCCACCGCCCCGAGCTCCACCAGCAACGCGCGCACGTCCTCGACCGTCCGGTCGCTGACGGACCCGCTCTCCAGGCAGCGCCGGAGCAGCCGCTGGGCCGCCGGGTCGCCCTGCGCGCGCGACAGGGCGATCGACATCAACGGCGTCCGCTTGCCTTCCCGCAGATCTTCCCCCACCGGCTTGCCGGTGACCGAGGAGTCGCCGAACACCCCGATCAGGTCGTCCCGGAGCTGGAAGGCCACCCCGATGTCGTGGCCGTAGGCGCGCAGGCACTCCACGGTCTCCTCGTCGGCGCCCGCGAGCGCCGCCCCGAGGTGCAGCGGCCGTTCGACGGTGTAGGCGGCGGTCTTCAGCGCGGCCACGCGCACGGCGTGCTCCAGCGACTCCTCCCGCCGCGCGACCGCCAGCAGGTCCAGGTGCTGGCCCGTGATCATCTCAGTGCGCATCGCCTGCCACGGTCCCCAGGCCCGCATCAGCGCCTCGGCGGGCAGCCCCGCGGTCACCAGCGCGTCGTCCGCCCAGGCCAGGGCGAGGTCGCCGACCAGGATCGCCGCCGAGTCGCCGTACTGGCGCGCGCTCGCCGCCCACCGCCGGTGCCGGTGCCGAGCCGCGAACGACTCGTGCACGGAGGGCCTGCCCCTCCTGGTCGCCGAACGGTCCATCACGTCGTCGTGCACCAGGGCGCAGCATTGCAGCATCTCCAGCGCCACCACGGCCCGCACCACGGCGTCGGCCCGCGCCGCGCCGCCCGCCGCGCGCCAGCCCCACCACGCGAACGTGGGCCTGATCCTCTTGCCACCGGCCAGGACGAGGTCGCGCAACGGCGCCGAGAGCTCGGGCGCGAGGTCCTGCCTCGCGCGCAGGAAGTCGTGCAGCGCCTCGTCGAGGAGGACGCGGAAGTCGTCCACCCGCGACGGGCGGGCGTCCACGCTGGTCAGCAACGACATCGGCATTCCCCCGGGAGTAGGTCGGAGTTCGGTGGGTTGAGCTAAACAGCGCGGCACGGGATTCGCATGATGAGCACCGCCGTTGTGCGAAGGGCAACTCGCCGCCCTAGCGTGGGGGAACTTCCTCCCTGAAAGGACGACCGATGTCGGCTGAGCGCGAACTGGACGCCGCCGGTGTGACCGCACCGGCGCTGCGCGAGGCGTACCGCCGTTGCCGTGCCCTCAACGCACAGCACGGCCGCACCTACTACCTGGCGACGAGGTTGCTCAGCGCCGAGCAACGCCCCGCGGTGCACGCGCTGTACGGGTTCGCCCGGTGGGTGGACGACGTGGTCGACGACGTCCACAGTGGACCTGAGGACAAGGCCGCCGCGCTGGGCGCGATCGACGACCGCGTCCAGGCCGCGCTGGCGGACCGGACGGCGGAAGACCCGGTGCTGGCGGCGCTGATCGACACCGTGCACCGCTACGACATCCCGGTTCAGCACTTCCGGGACTTCATGACTTCGATGCGGATGGACCTCACCGTCACCGACTACCCCACCTACGGCGATCTCGAACGGTACGTCCACGGGTCCGCGGCGGTCATCGGCCTGCAGGTGCTGCCGGTGCTCGGCACCAGCGTGCCGAGGCAGGAGGCCGAGCCAGCCGCCGCCGCGCTGGGCGTCGCCTTCCAGCTCACCAACTTCATCCGCGACGTCGGCGAGGACCTCGACCGCGGCCGGGTGTACCTGCCCGCGGACGAGCTCGCCGAGTTCGGCGTCGACCGGGAACGCCTGCTGCACGCCCGCGCGGAAGGCCGGGCGGACCGGCAGATCCGAGCCGCCCTGCGCGACCAGGTGCGCCGCACGCGCGAGGTGTATGCACGGGCGTGGCCGGGTATCGGAATGCTCGCGCCGCGTTCGCGGCCGTGTGTGCTGACGGCCTATCGGCTGTACGGACGCATTCTCGACCTCGTCGAGGACGCGGACTGCGATGTGCTTTCCCGCCGTGTCGTCGTGTCCAACGGCAGGCGGCTCGCGGTCGCACTGCCGGCGCTGGCCAGGGCGGTGTTCGCCCGTGCGGCCTGAGAAGAGGACTCCGATGCGCGACCGGATCCCGTTGCGGATCTACTCGAGCCCGCCCTGGCGGGAGCAGCGGCCGACCTGGCAGGACGCGAAGCCGGCGCTGATCGAGGCGGCGCTCAAGCGCGCCACCGCCCGTCCGTCCGGCAACTGGTTCGTCGCGGGCGCGAGCAGGGACGTCGTGAAGGGCAAGCCGTGCGGACGCACCATCGCGGGGCAGGAGGTCGTGCTCTGGCGCGGGCCGCACGGTGTGCTCATGGCGGGCTCCGGCTCGTGCCCGCACCTCGGCGCCCCGCTGTGCGACGGCGCGGTGGCCGAGGGCAAGCTCATCTGCCGCTGGCACGGTCTCGCGCTCGACGGCACCCGGTTCGGCGCGTGGACGCCCTACCCCGCGCACGACGACGGTGTGCTCGTGTGGGTGCGGCTGGACCAAGCGGGAGGCGAGGAGCCGCTGCCCGCGCCGGTGCTGCCGGAGCGGCCTCCGGCGGGGGCGATCGACGCGGTGGCCACGCTCATCGGTCGTTGCGACCCCGAGGACGTGGTCGCCAACAGGCTCGACCCGTGGCACGGCGCGTGGTTCCACCCCTACTCGTTCGCCAACCTGCATGTGCTGGAAACGCCGACCGAGGCCGAGGACCGCTTCCTGGTCGAGGTCACCTTCCGGCTCGCCGGACGGGTGGGCGTGCCGGTGGTCGCCGCGTTCAGCTGCCCGGAGCCGCGCACGGTCGTGATGCACATCGTCGAGGGAGAGGGTGAGGGCAGCGTCGTCGAGACGCACGCGACACCGATCAGGGGCGGGCGCACCGCCGTGGTGGAGGCGACCATCGCGCATTCCGACCGCCGCGGGTTCGCGCTGGCCAAGCCCGCGGCCGGGGCGTTGCGACCGGTCATGCGCTGGGCGGCGGCACGGCTGTGGCGCGACGACCTCGCTTATGCCGAACGCCGCTACGCGCTGCGGCGGGCAGGTCGCTTCCCAGACTGAGCGCGTCGAGTTGCGTCGATTCTGAGTCGATTTTACGATGAGAGTCCATCATCGAGGTCGACCCAGCAGAGGACGTGCGCCATGCCCGAATTGTCCCGTCTTCCTCAACCGGTCACGGAGTCGTGGGACTGGCAGCTCGCTGGTCTGTGCCGAGGCATGGACAGCGCCTACTTCTTCCACAAGCCCAACGAACGGGGTGCCGCGCGCGACCGGCGCGAGGCCGCGGCGAAGGCCATCTGCCAGCGCTGCCCCGTCATGGAAAAGTGCCGCTCACACGCGCTGGAGGTGCACGAGACCTTCGGCATCTGGGGCGGACTCGGCGAAAGCGAGTTGAGGGCGATGCTCGCGAAACGCGCGCGCAGGTCGTGACGTACACACCGCGTGCGGTGGCGGGAATGCTCGGCATCGCCCCGACCACGCTGAGAACCTGGGACCAGCGCTACGGGCTGGGTCCCTCCATCCGCACCGAGGGCGGCCACCGCCGTTACGAGGAGGCGGATGTCGAGGTGCTGCGCCGCATGGTCGCCCTGACCGGTCAGGGCGTGGCGCCGGCCTCCGCCGCGGTCCTGGCCCGCCGGGAGGCGGCGGCCCGGCTGGCCAGGTCGCGCGCACCCCTGGGCGGCGAGGAGGCCCGCGCGGCGCAACGCGGCTTCCTCGCCGCGGCACGGCGCCTCGACGAACCCCTGATGCTCGACCTCGCGGCGAAGCTGATCACGGCCCACGGCGTCGTCTCGGCGTGGGAGGCGGTGTTCGTGCCGTCCCTGGTGGAGCTCGGAGACCAGGTCGCCGAGCGCGGTCAGGGCGTGGAGGTCGAGCACCTGGCCAGTGCGAGCGTGCTGCACGCGCTGCGCGAGGTCCCGCGGTCGGCCAGGCCCGGTCCGCTCGCCGCATTGCTGTCGTGTGCGCCCGATGAGCAGCACGTGCTGGCGCTGGAGGCGCTGGGCGCGGCGCTGTCCGAAGAGGACCGCCTGTGGCGCAGCCTCGGCGCGCGCGTGCCCGCCGACGCGCTGTGCGACGCGGTGACCCGGTTGCGTCCCGTCGTCCTGCTGGTCTGGGCGCACCGAGCCGACCTCGCGCGGCAGGTGCCGTTCGCCGCGCTCGAGTCGCTGTCGGGTGCGGTGGTCGCGGTCGCGGGCCCCGGCTGGCACGGTCTGGAGCTGCCGGCGTCGGTGCACCGGCCCGCGACGCTCACCGAGGCGGTCGGGCTGGTGCTGACCCGCGCCTGACACCTCACCGGGAAATGCGCTGGATCGCCGGGGTCCCGCGCCCTACGGTGACGCCGTGAGCGATCACTCGGCAGTTCCTGTCCCGGCCTTCGAACCTCCCTACTACGTGGCGGTGTTCACGACCGTGCGGACCCAGGAGCAAAGCGGCTACCGCGAGACCAACGCGCGCATGGAAGAACTGGTGAAGGACATCCCCGGCTACCTGGGGATGGACCACGCGCAGACTCCCGGTGGTCTGGGCATCACCGTCGGGTACTTCCGCGACGCCGACGCCCTCACCCAGTGGCGGAGCAACGCCGAGCACCGCGAGGCCCAGCGGCGGGGGCGGGCCGCGTGGTACCGGAACTACACGCTGCACGTGGCGAAGGTGGAGCGCAGCCACGGGTTCGTGCGCACCGAGGACCCGGTGGCCTGACCGCCGGAAGGGCCGCGGCCGCCGGGCCGCGGTGCTGTCACCGATCGCCTCGCAGGTCCGCGAGCACGGCGTGGGCGACTCTCCGGCCCGAGTGCAGCGCCCCCTGGATGGAACTGGTGTCGCGGTGGTCACCACACACATACCGCCGCTCGCCCGCACGCACGGACTGCTTCAACCGGTGCGGCGCCGTCATGGCGGGCAAGGCCTGCGGGATGTCGTAACGCCGCAGCACTTCCCATCGGCTCGTGTCCGTGCTGTACAGGCTCTTGAGATGCGCGCGGACGTCCTGCTCGTCAGCCTCGCCGAGCACCGAAGCCTGCACCAGTGGGGCGTGCGGCGAGTACGGGCGCGACACCTCCGACATCACCGCGGTGTTCACCACCGGACCACCGCCCGCGTCGACCACCAGGCAGCCGTCCCGCAGCGGGGACCGCGGCGGCCGGAAGTACCAGGTGGTCACCGCGTTCCAGCGGGGCTCGGCCAGTCCCGGCAGCAGCCGGGCCGCGGTCGTGCCGTCCGTGGCGACGACGACCGCGTCGGCGGAGATCCGGCTCCCGTCCTCGAGGTCCACGCCGTCGTCGTGCACGGCCCGCACGGGGGTCTCCAGCCAAACGCTCCGGTCGGGCAGCCTGGCCGCCATCGCCTTCGGCAGCTCGCCCATGCCGAGCGCGGGCACGGCGGCGCCACCACGGGCGAAGCTGCGCCACACCAGGTGGAAGAACCGCGACGACGTCGTCAGCTCCCGCTCCAGGAACACCCCGGACAGGAACGGCCGGAACACCGCGCGCACCGCGCGGTCCGACACACCGAGGCGGCGCAGCTCCTCACGCGTCGTGCGGTCCTGGGCGGCGAGCAGCGGCCGGACCGGCCCGAACGCGTCCGGAGCCGAGAACCGCGCCAGCGCAGCCAGGTCCCGCGCGCCGAGCACGTGCTGGCGCAGCACCCCGTCCCACGCGGACGGGCCGCTGCGGGGATCGGCCAGCAGGTCGTGCCGCCCGTCGTCGTGCACGAACACGCCAGGCCGCAGGTACCGCAGCGGGAACGGACCGAGGTCCAGCCGCTCCAGCTCGGGGTAGGCGGGCAGCAGGACCTGGAACCCGCGGTCGAACCGCACACCGTCCTCGACGTCCGTCCGCACCCGGCCGCCGACCTCGTCACCCGCCTCCAGCACGGTGACCTCGGCACCCGCCGCCGTCAGCTCCAGCGCGGCGCTGAGGCCGGCCAGTCCGGCTCCGACCACGACGATCACGACGTCCTCCTGGGGCGGGCGACCGGGCGCGGGGCCGGTGCGTGGTGGGTGGTGACCGCGCGGCCTCCGGCGGATGACGTCCGCGGGGCGACGCCCGCGACACCGCGGCGGTCCGGGGGACGGTGCGCGGCGGGACCGGCGGCGACCGCCCGGCCGATGGGCACGAGGGAGCTGTTGTCGGGCGCGCGACCGCTCGCGGGCGCCGGAACCGCGGGAGCGTCCGCCCGTCCTGCCGGTACCGCCGCAGCGCCCACCCACCTCGCCGGCACCGCAGAAGCGCGCCCCGCACAACCGCCAACGCGTCCCACCGGCACCACCGCCAGGCCGGCACCGATCACAACGTCCTCCAACGGCGAGCAGCCTCGCGCAGCACGGGCACCCGGCCCTCGGCGGGCACCGTCCACAGGTCCGTCCCCGCCACACCCCACCGCCCGAGCAGGTGGTTGGCCGCGGCGAACCCCGTCGTGGCGGCGCGTTCCATCAGCGCCACCGGCAGGTCGATGCGCGCCAGGTCGCCCGCCAGCACGACGAACTCGTCCGGCGTCGTCACGCCCGGCCGGCGCGCGTACCCGCCGGCGGGGAACAGCGGGCAGTCCTCGCGCAGCTCGTGCCGTTCGTCGACCACGCCGGCCCGCTTGGTCTCCGGGTAGACCTCGGTGAGCTGGGTCCAGAGCCTGGCCCGTGCGGACTCTTCGTCCACATCGGACGGAAGGGCGTACCCGTGCAGCTCCACCACGGAGCCGCCGGTGCGCGCGGCCCACGCCCGCGCTTCGTGCTCGTAGTGGTCGAGGACGCTGATGTTGTCGAGCAGGTCGTGGCCGCCGGTGCCCAGGAAGCCGGGCCGGTCCGGGTCCACCGGGGTGTCCAGCCAGTACCTCGACACGAGGAACCTCGGCGCGGTGCGCAGCTCGCCGATCCGCTCCCGCCACCCGGCGTCGCCGAGCGACGGGGAGGCGCCGACGAGGTCCCGCAGGCCGGGCACGTCGGCTGCGAGCACCACGGCGTCCGCGTCGAGCGAGCCGTCGCCGATGGTGACCGAGAACCGCTTCCGCTCCCCCGCGAGCACCGACCTGACCTCGGTGCCGGTGCACACGGTCGCGCCCAGCGAGGCGAGGTGGCGGCCCAGCGGCTCCCACAGGCCGTGCGGGAACGGGTCCGCGGCCACGTCGAAGAGCAGGCCCTCGGCGGAGCCGAGGAAGTAGATGTGGAACATCACCGCGAGCTCCGCGGCCGACATCCGCGTGGGGTGCGCGAAGAAGCTGCGGGAGAAGACCTCGAACGCCAGCGCGTGCGCTGCCTCGGGGAAGCGGATCCGCTCCAGGTAGGTGGCGGCGTCGAGGCCGTCCAGCTCCTCGTACACCCGCGGCACCGACACGTCGAGCAACGACAGGGCGGCGCGCGCGTTGACCCGGGGCAGGTCCCGCCACCGGAACGTGGGGCTGTTGCGCAGGAACGCGAGCGCGTTCCACGGCACGGTCCTGGGCAGGTCCGCGAAGCCGTCGCGGTGGCCGGAGGCGTGCTGCAGCGGGTAGTCCGGCAGCCCCACCAGCGCACGTCCCGCCGGGTCGGCGCGCCGGAGCAGCGCTCGCAGGTTGTAGTACTGCCGGAAGAACGCGTGGAAGCCGCGCGTCATCGTGACTTCGCTGCCGTCGGCGAGCCTGGTGCTCCAGCCGCCGACGCGGCCTCCGAGGTAGTCCTCCCGCTCGCACAGCACGACCCGTGCGCCGCGTTCGGCCAGCAACGTCGCCGCGGAGAGCCCGGCGATGCCGCCGCCCACCACGACGACGACCGGCGCGTCCCCGGCGAACTGGGCGCGGCCGGCCGGGGCCGGGATCCGCACCGCCCTGCGGTCCCTCACCGCTGGTCCTGTGCCGGTGCGTGCCCGCGGAACGTGTGCACCACGCCGAGCTGCAACCCCGGCACGGGTGCGCTGCGCACGCCGACGAAGCCGTTGCGCCGCAACCGGTCGCGCAACGCCGACGCGCCGTCGAAGTTCATCACGCTGCGCCACAGGTAGGTGTAGAGCGAGCGGTCGCCCGTCGCGAGCCAGCCCGCCGGCACGATGAACCCGCACAGCGCCGTCCACAGCGCGGTGCTCACCGGCGAGTCGCGCACCGAGTACTCGTGCAGCACCAGCGGCGCACCGGGCAGGAGCATGTCGCGGACCCGGCGCAGCGTGGCGTCCGGCTCGGGCAGGTTGCGCACCAGGTAGGCGGCGAACACCGCGTCGAACCGGCCCTCGTCCACGTCCTCCGCGCGGCTGTGCACGAACCTGACCGAGCTCGGCCAGCGCTTCTGCCGTGCCCGCGCGAGCATGCCCTCCGACGCGTCCACGGCGACGATCTCCACGCCCGGCGCGGCCGTGACCAGCGCCGCCGTGGACGCGCCCGTGCCGCAACCGAGGTCGAGCACCCGCATCCCGGGGCGCAGCCCGAGCGCCTGGGCCGAGCGGCGCAGTGCCTGGTGGTAGCCGGGGTTGATCCCGACGAGGAAGTCGTAGCCGCGGGCGGCTCGGTCGAACTTCCCCGGTACCTCAAGCTTGTTCACGTGCCAGCCTTCCCCGCTCCCACAACAACAACACGGCGGTGACCATCGCGAAGCCGTAGAGGAAGTCCTCCACCGGGATGTCCCACGGGATCCGCAGCCCGCTGATGGCCCAGTCCGCGTACAGCACGACAGGCGCGTCGAGCTTCGTCAGCCACCCGTCCACCGGCACCTGGAACCCGAGCACGATCGCCATCGTGACCCAGTAGGCCGGTCGCTTGAACAACCCGGTGCGCAGCACGCACAGCTCCAGCAGCAGCACCACGACCACCGCGGTCAGCGCGGCGAAGAGGTACTCCTCAACCATCGCGCGACCAACGTTCCGCGTGTCCGCGCACGGCCTCGTACGTCAGCACCGCGCAGATGGGGATCGTCACGAAGAACAGGACCTCCTCGATCGGCAGCACCCCGCCGATCAGCACGCCCGTGGTGGCCTCGGGGTGGAAGCTCCAGTGCCCGCGCAGGATCGCGATGACGTCCCACACCGCGAGCACGGCCAACACCGGGGCGATGGCGCGCGCCAGTTCCGGAGCGCGCCGGTAGACGCCGCGGCCCATCCACTCCAGCGGCAACGTGATGAGCACGCACACACCCAGCACCACGAGGTACTCGTACTGGCTTCGCATCGCCAACCTCCCGCACTGACCGTATGGGCGGCGCGGCGGCTCCGCACGACGGCGCGACGGGCTCGCCGTTGATCGGCGGCGTGCGGGAAGGCCAGGAGACCCGCCTACGTGACCTCTTCCTTGGAGATCGCGTAGTAGGCGTCGACGGTGTCGCCGTCGATGCCCACGTAGGCGTCGATCCACCCGGCGGCCGCGCGCACCAGCACGAGCAGCACGTCGAAGTGCTGCTCGCCGGTCAGCGGCCTCAGCGCGGCCGCGACCCGCGGGTCGTCGCCACTGGCCAAGCCGGTCAGCAGCTCCGAGGCCACCCCGGCGGCGTGCGCGCAGGTCTCGTCACCGCCCGGCGCCACGACCGGGATGCGGGCGGACCGGTGCAGCGAGCCGCGGGGCATGCCCCGCAACAGGATGGCCGCGCAGGTGTCGATCGCGACCATCCGCGACCGCTCGCGGGCCACCAGGCCGCGCACGGCCTCCGTGGCCCACACCTGGTCCCGCCGGTTCACCGCGCCCACCGCGGCCAACGTCACACCTCGGGCCTGGACGTCGTCGAGCAGGTCCATCGCCCCTCGTCTCCTCTGCCTCCGGCCCCGGCCGCACACCGCGCAACCAGCACATCCTCGGCCGTCCGGCACGCCCCCGCACCACAACCGGCGCACACTTCACCCGTCCGCCGCACCGCGACCGCGACCTGTCGCCCGTTTGCAGGACCTGGCACCGGGTACCAGATCGGTTCGAGGCACGGACGGAAGGCGCGGAGTGGATCCCAGCTCGTTGCTGTACACCGGAGCCGGCCTGGCCACGCTCGCCGCCGCACTGCTACCCCGGTTGCTCGCCCGCGCGCCGATCTCCATGCCGATGCTCATCCTCGGCGCGGGCGCCCTCACGTTCACGGTCGTCGACCCGTTGCCCGACCCCGATCCCGACGCCCACGGCACCGTGCTCCTGCACCTCACCGAGATCTGCGTGATCATCTCGCTGATGGGCGCGGGCCTCGCGCTGAACCGCGCCGTGAGCCTGCGCGGCTGGGCCAGCACCTGGCGCCTGCTGGCCGTGACGATGCCGCTGTCGATGCTCGCCGTCGGCGTGCTCGGCTGGGCCGCGCTGGGGCTGGGGGTGGCGGCCTCGGTGCTGCTGGCCGCCGCGCTGGCACCCACCGACCCCGTGCTGGCGAGCGAGGTCCAGGTGGCCGAGCCCGCCGAGAACCCCGACACCGACGAGGACGAGGCCCGCTTCGCCCTCACCTCCGAGGCGGGGCTGAACGACGGCCTCGCGTTCCCCTTCACCTACGCCGCCATCGCCATCAGCCTCGCCGGGGTCGCGCCGTCCGCCTGGCTCGGCCACTGGCTCGCCGTGGACGTCCTGTGGCGGGTGGCCTGCGGTCTCGCCATCGGCCTGGCCGTGGGCTGGCTGCTGGGCAAGCTGTTCTTCTCCGTGCCGTCGGACAAGCTCCGCCTCTCCGAGCACGCCGAGGGGTTCGTCGCCTTCGCCGCCACGTTCCTGGCCTACGGGATCACCGAACTGGCCGAGGGCTACGGCTTCCTCGCCGTCTTCGTGTGCGCCTGCACGATCCGCGCCGCCGAGCGCCACCACGGCTACCACCAGGTCCTGCACAGCCACGTGGAACAGGCCGAGCGCCTGCTCACCGTGCTGATCGTGTTCCTGCTCGGCGGCGCCGCGGCCACCGGCCTCCTGGCCGGCCTGACCTGGACCGAGGTCGTCGTCGCCGCGGTGATCCTGCTGGTGGTCCGCCCGCTCACCGGCTGGATCGGCCTGCTGGCGGGCAAGACGGGGCCGCGTGAACGCACCGTCATCGCGTTCTTCGGCGTCCGCGGCGTGGGCTCGCTGTTCTACATCACCTACGCCCTGCAGGAGGGCCAGTTCGACGGCCACGACGCGCTCTGGCGGATCACCGGCCTGGTCGTGATCGGTTCGATCCTGGTCCACGGGCTGTCCGCCACGCCCGTCATGTGGCTGCTGGACCACAAGCGGGAGCAGAAAGCCGCGGTCCGCGGAGACGCGGGCGAGGCGCCGCGCACCCCGGTGTAGGTCCGCGGCGCCGACCGGTTTCACCCCGCGAGCAGGCCGGGCAGGCCCGCGGCCGTGACGAGGGCGGGGTTCTCGAACTTGGTGGCGCGGGAGAAGCGCTCGCCGGCCAGGGTCAGCACCCACAGGCAGTCGGCGCGCAGGACGCCGGAGGGGTCGCGGCGGTAGCCGGCCATGGCGGGCTGGCCGTTGGCACGGGTGGGCAGCATCCGGACCGAGCCGCGCGTCGAGGCGAAAGCCCGTTCCAGGAACGGGATGCACACGTGCACGCCCCGGAACCACACGGGATGCGGCACGGCTTCGAGGCTGAAGTCGTCGTGGATGACGGCGCGGATCGCGGCGGAGTCCCCCGCCACGAACGCCGCGAGGTAGCGGTCGAGCAGCGCGCGTTCGAGTTCCGGGCCGGGCGGCTCCAGGTGCCGGTCGGCCAGGTCCAGCTCGTCCAGCCGCTTGCGGGCGCGTTGCAGGAGGCTCTTCACGGCGGGCGCGCTGACGCCCAGCGCGTCCGCTATCTCCGCGGCGGACCACGAGAGGACCTCGCGCAGCAGCAGCGCCGCACGCTGCCGCACCGGCAGGTACTGCAGCGCCGCGATCAGCGCGAGCCGCACCGACTCGCGCCTGACGACCACTTCGCCCGGCTCGTCCTGGTGCAGCACGGCGTCGGGCAGCGGTTCGAGCCACGCGATGGACTCGTCGGCGTGGACGCGGGTGTCCGGGTCGCTCGCCGGAGCGCCGAGGCCGGCGGGCAGCACCCGCCGGCTCCGGTGGCTCAACGCCGTGACGCAGGTGTTCGTCGCGATGCGGTAGAGCCAGGTCTTGAGCGACGACCGGCCCTCGAAGCCCGCCAGGCCGCGCACCGCGCGCAGGTACGTCTCCTGCACGACGTCCTCGGCGTCCTGGTACGAGCCGGTCATGCGGTAGCAGTGCAGGACCAGCCCGGCGCGCAGCAGGGCGAACTCGTCGTGCAGCCGCACGCCGGTCAACGGTGGGAGCACCTCGGCAGACACGTCACGCTCCTGGTCGCGGTCGTCAACTCCCCATTGGACACCGCCGGCCGGGAGAAGGAACCGCTATCGCGCGAGGTTCATCTCCGCCACGAGCCGGTCGAGCGACTCGCGCATCCCCGCCCGGTGGAAGCGGGGGCCGAACGACACGCGGGCCACGCCCAGCGACCGCAGCGCCGCCAGGTCCAGCTCACCGGTGGTGTTGCCGTTGACCGGTCCCCCGGCGACCAGCGGCACGAGGTTGTCGCGCGTCGAGCCGCCGATCGGGTAGACGCAGTCCACGCCCGCCCGCCGGTAGAGGTCCGCCCGCCGGACCGCCTCGGCCAGGGGGTCGGGGACCCCGCTGGACGGCAGGAAGGTGTCGATCCGCGCGTTGACGACGACCGGGACACCGGCGGCGTCGGCGGCGGCCCGCACCTCGGCGAGCCGGTCCGCCTGCGCCGACGCGTCCACGAGACCGCCGGCCCGGTGGTCGGTGTCCTCCAGGTTGCACCCGACGGCGCCGGCCTCGAGCAGCCTGGCCACCAGCTCGTGCGGTGGCAGGCCGTAGCCCGCCTCGGCGTCCACCGTCACCGGGACCGGCACGGCGGCGGCGATCCGGGCGACGGCCGCGAACATCTCCTGCCAGGGCGCCTTCTCACCGTCCTGGTGGCCGAGCACGTCGGCCACGGCGGCACTCGACGTGGCCACGACGGGGAACCCCGCCTCGACGACGAGCTCCGCGCTGGCCTCGTCCCACGCGTTCGGCAGCACGAGCATCTCGCCGTGGTGCAGCCGGCGCAGCAGATCGGCGTGTTCCTTCACAGCTTTTCCCTTCGTGGGATGGCGGTTCCGGCGAGCGCGCCCGCGACCGCGAGGCCCGCACCGGTCAGGACGGCGGCGGTGAAGCCGCGGGAGAACTCCTCGCTCGACGCGTAGCCGCCGGTCGCCGTGAACCCGACGACCAGGACCGCCACGCCGAACGCGCCGCCGAGCTGGCGCATCGCGCTGAACGCGCCGGAGGCCGTGCCGAGGAACCGCGGCGCCACCGAGGTCAGCACGGCGCTCTGCGCGGCGGGCAGGCACAGCGCGATGCCCGTTCCGGAGAGCACCAGCGGCACCGCGATCGCCAGGTAGCCGACCCCCGGTTCGGCGACCAGCGCGATCCAGAGCAGGGCGAGGGCGTGCAGCCCGAGACCCGCGACGACGAAGGGCCGTTCACCGAACCGGCCGACCCGGCGTCCCACCCACTGCGGGACGACCACCGTCGTCAGTCCCCACGGCATCAGCGCGAGCCCCGCGGCCAGCGGCCCGTAGCCCAGTCCGGTCTGCAGGAACTGCGCCATGAAGAACAGCACCCCGAACGCGGAGCCCCAGTGGCAGAAGATCACGACGTTGGCCGCGGTGAACCCGCGTTCGCGGAACAGGTGCAGGGGCAGCATCGGCTCGGCCGCGCGGCCCTGCCCGCGCACGAACAGCCCGAGGGCCAGCAGCCCGGCCACGGCGGACCCCACCACCTGCGCGCTGGCCCACCCCGCCGTGTTGCCCTGGATCAGCGCCCACATCAGGCCGAGCGTCCCGGTACCCGCCAGCACCACGCCCGGCACGTCGACGGCGCGGTCCGGTCCGCGGCTCTCCTCGACGCGGGTGAGGGTGAGGTGCAGCAGCACCGCCCCGAGCGGCACGTTGACCCAGAAGATCCACGGCCACGAGCCGCCCGCTACCACCGCCCCGCCGAGGAGCGGCCCCAGCGGCACGGCCACCCCGCTCACGCTCGCGAAGACGCCGAGCGCCCCCGGCCGCAGGGCGGGCGGGAAGGCGGCGGTCAGCAACGCCAGGGCCAGCGGCATGATGAACGCGGCCCCGGCGCCCTGGAGCACCCGCCCGGCGATCAGCGTGCCGACGTCCGGTGCCGCCGCGCACACCACCGACGCCACCGCGAACGTGGCGACACCGGCCGCGAACACCCGTCGGCGACCCCACCGGTCCCCGACGGCCGCGGCCGTCATGAGCAGTACGGCGAAGCTCAGCCCGTAGGCGTTGACCGTCCACTCCAGCTCGGTCACCGAGGCGCCGAGGTCCGTCTTGATCGCGGTCAGGGCCGTCGCCACGACCAGCGCGTCGAGGACGACCACCAGCGACGCCATCGAGGTGGTCACGAGCACCCATGTGCGCCGTGATCCCCGCTCGGCCGGTGGCACGCCCGCCTGCTCGGTGCACGTGGACAAATGCGCCTCCTCCGGTTCCCGCCGGCTGGCAGCAGCCGACGTCCGACACCTTCGGAGGTGTGGACCTCACGAGGTGGCGCGAGGAATCGCGGATCAGCTCGCGGAACCGGGCTGACCGGACGGCGCGACCTCGCCGGGCGCGCGGCGCAGGTCCTCAAGACCGCCGCGGACGTCGTCCATCGCGATCTGCTCCGCCGTGACCGAGTCACCGGCCCGCAACGCCCGGACGAGCGCCCGGTGCCCGGCGTAGCGGTCGAGCCCGAACCGGTGGTCGGCGAGCACCCGCTCCACCACCCGGGTCCGCCGCTCCACACGGGTGAAGACCCTGGTCTGGTCCAGCAGCCGGGCCAGGACGGCGTTGCCCGCACACGCGACGACCGCGTCGTTGAAGCGTTGCATGGTGTCGAGCAGCGCGTTCAGGTGCTTCTGGACGGGACGGCCCTCGGCGTCGCGCTGCTTGATGACGATCAGCAGGTCGTCGGCCTCGTCGAGGAGGGCGTCGAGCCGGTCGAGCCGGTCGGGGGTCGCGCGCCGGGCGGCGAAGCGGGCGATGAGGCCGCGCAGGGCGATCTCGACCTCGGCCAGGTCCTCGACGGCCGCGGTGCCGATGTCCGCGACGACGACCGTGCGCGGGCCGATGCGCTTGATCAGGCCGTCCTGCTCCAGGCGGCGGATGGCCTCGCGGACCGGGGTCGGGCTCATCGACAGGCGCTCGGCGAGGCCGCGCTCGGTGATCTTCTGGTTGGGGGCCAGCTCACCGGCGGTGATGGCGTCCTGGACCGAGCGGTAGGCCCGGTCGGCCAGCGTGTCACGAGAGTCGGCCGTCACGAGGTTCGATACTACGCCGAAACCGTAAGCTATTGCTTGACTGCTTTGCTATAGCATCTTACGGTGAGGCGGCCCTCAAGCCAACGGAGGCTTCCGTGCCAGCGATCACCACGCCGGTGGACCGGCGACTCACCCGGCGCATCACGTTCTTCGTCGCACTGGCCGTCTTCGCCCAGGAGACGACCTGGGACTTCTACGACGCCCAGGTGCCGCCGCTGCTGCGGGAGCACATCACGAGCACGGCGGTCGTCGGCCTGGTCATGGGCATGGACAACCTGCTCGGCATCTTCGTGCAGCCCTGGATCGCCCACCGCTCGGACAACACGCGGACGCGCTGGGGGCGCCGCATCCCCTACCTGGCGGTGGGCATGCCCCTCGCGGCGGTGCTGTTCGTGCTGATCCCGCTCGCGACCGCGCTGCCGGCGCTGATCGCGGTCATCTTCGTCTACTCGCTGGTGGGCAACAGCTTCAAGCCGATCGCGCAGGCGTTGCTGCCCGACTTCATCGCGCCGGACCGGCGGGGCAGGGCGAACGCCGTCGTCAAGATCGCCTCGGGACTCACCGTCATCGTCTCGGCCGTCGTCAGCGCGCTGCTGGTGGACGACCACCCGAAGCTCGCGTTCACCGTGCCGGCCGTGCTCATGCTGGTGTGCGCCGCCGTTCTGGTGTCACGGGTGCGCGACAGCACGTCGAGTGCCTACCGGCTCGCGCTCACCGAGGACACCGCGACCGAGCCGGTCACCCGGCTGCGCGACGTGGCCCTGGACGTCCTGCGCGACCGCGACCGCAGCCGGCTCCTCGTCGTCACCGCGGTGCTGCTGTTCGCGTCCGCCTGGTTCTCCTCGCGCGCCCTGTTCACCCCGTACGGCATGGAGGCGCTCGGGCTGTCGCGGGGCGCGGCGGGCTCGCTGACGTTCCCCAGCGGGGTGGCCTTCCTCGTCGCCGCCTACCCCGCGGCGCTGCTCGCCGAACGGATCGGGCGGATCCGGACGATGACCATCGGCATGGCCGTGTTCGGCGTCTCGCTCGCCGCCGGCACCCTCGTGCCGACGCCGGCGGCCACCGTCGCCGCCTTCTGCCTCGCCGCCGCCGGCGCGTCCGGGTTCCTCATCAACGCCGCCGTCGTGCTGTGGAACCTGGCGCCGTCCGCCCGCGTGATCGGGGTCTACACGACCCTGTACACGGTCAGCTGGGCGGCCGGCGGGTTCATCGGCCCCGGCGTGGTCGGCGCGATGGTCGACCTCACCGGCTGGCGGTTCATGCTCCTCGACATCGCCGTCGTCACCGCGCTCGCCACCGCGGTGGTCCTGCGCGTCGCCGTCCTGAGCCGCCGGCACGCGACCTCGCTGTAGAAACCGTTCGACCGGAAGGAAAACCACGCGATGAGCGCTCCCACCGGGGCCGTCCGCGTCCTGTCGCCCACCGGCATGCTCGGCGCCGGGTTCGCGGAGTCCACAGTGGACCGCGGACTCGAGCTCGGCGCCGACGTCATCTCCGTCGACGCCGGGTCGACCGACTCCGGCCCGCACTACCTCGGGTCGGGCACCGCCAAGACCACCGCCGCCGCCGTCGCGCGCGACCTGCGGATCCTGCTCCGCGCCGCGGCCAGGGCGAAGATCCCCCTGGTCGTCGGGTCCTGCGGCACCGGCGGCACCGACTCGGGAGTCGAGCAGGTCGCCCGGATCGTCGACGAGGTCCTGCGGGAGGAGGACCTCGGCCTGTCCGTGGCGACGATCCGCAGCGAGCAGAGCGCCGAGTTCGTCAAACAACGGCTGCGCGAGGGCGCGGTCCACCCGCTGGCGCCGGCCACCGCGCTCGACGAGGCCACTGTGGACAGCTGCACCCACGTCGTCGGGATGATGGGGCACGAACCCATCGAGGCGGCCCTGCGCGCGGGAGCCGACGTGGTGCTCGCCGGCCGCGCGACGGACACCGCCGTCGCCGCCGCGTTCCCGCTGATGAAGGGCATGCCGGCCGGTCCGGTGTGGCACGCGGCGAAGATCGTCGAATGCGGCGGGCAGTGCACGACGAACCCGCGCACCGGTGGCGTGCTCGCCACGATCGACCACTCGGGCTTCACCATCGAGCCGCTGGACCCCGACGCCGCGTGCACGCCGATCTCCGTTGCCGCGCACATGCTCTACGAGACGGTGAACCCGTTCCGGATGCGCGAGCCCGCCGGCGAGCTGGACGTCACCGGCGCCGTCTACACCGCCGTCGACGACCGGGTGGTGCGCGTGGAGGGTTCGCGGTTCCACCCCGCCGACCAGCACACCGTCAAGCTGGAGGGCGCCCGGATCACCGGCTACGAGACGATGTCGTTCACCGCGATCCGCGACGAGCACATCATCGCGAACATCGAGGCCTGGACCGAGCTGTTCACCGAGGTCCTCACCGGCCGCGTCGAGCAGACGCTCGGCCTCGACGGCACCGAGTACTCCTTCGACCTGCGGCGCTACGGCTACGACGCCGTGCTGGGAGGACTGGACCCCGCGGTCCGGCCGCCGCGCGAGATCGGCGTGATGCTGCTGGTCCGCGCGCGGACCCAGGAGCTCGCGACGGCCGTCGCGAAGGTCGCCAACCCGCTGATGCTGCACCTGCCGACCCCGGACATGGCCTACCTGCCGAGCCTCGCGTTCGCGTACTCCCCCGCCGAGACCGAGCGCGGCGCGGTCTACGAGTTCGCGCTCCACCACGTCGTCGACACCCGCACCCCCACCGAGATGTTCCGCACCGACCACCGGAAGGCGCCGGCCCGTGACTGACCAGACGTTGGGAGACCTCGCGCTGGAGGTCCGCTCGAAGAACGCCGGACCGTTCTGGGTGACGATGGAGCTGTTCCTGCGCGACGACGCGGGCTACGCGCTGGCCGCTTCGCCGGAGATCGTCAACGAGCAGGTCGTCGCCTCGCTCTACGACGTGCGCGCCGAGGACGTCCAGATATTCCGGATCCCGTCGCTGCACGTCGTCAAGATCTCGTTCCCCCGGCCGGTCCCCCAGGGCGGGCTGCGGGATCGCGACATCCACGCCGGGCAGCACCACGTGCCGCTGGCGGCACTGGCCGCGGTGCTACCGGGCTGAGTCGAGCATCCGCCGGGCGCGCGGGAAGTCGCGCAGCTCGGCGGACAGCAGCTCGAGCGCCGGTACCAGGACCCCGGCGGGCACCCCGCGGGCCGCCAGCACGTCGCCGGTCCAGGCCATGAACGCCCGGAACAGCTCCTCGTCGTCCACGTACAACGCGGTCGCCAGGAACTCGACGATGTGCTTGAGGTCTTCGGCCGTGTGCTGGCGCTGCTGGTCGTCGTAGGACCTCATCGCGGGCACGCGGTCCTCCAGCGCCCGGTACACCGTGCGCACCAGGTTGGCGGAGCCTCGGGTGACCAGCGTGTACTCCTGGTCGAGGAGGTGCGGCAGGTCCTCGATCGGCTGGTGCGGCGGGCTGGGCGCCGGGAGCTGCCGCGCGATGAGCATGTCCGCCGCCTCGCGGGCGTCGGCCGCCCACGCGTTCGCGCCGAACCGGCGGGCGTACTTGCCGTTCTCGCCGAACGCCGCGCCGCCCACCATCACCGGCACGCCCGCGGCCTGGCAGGCGGTCATGGTGGCGTGCGCGACGGGCAGGCGCGTCGCGATCGAGCTCGACAACGCCACCACGTCCGGCCCGGTGCGGTGCAGGTGGGTGATCAGGTGCGGGGTCGGCACCTGCGCCCCGAGGTAGTCGACCCGGAACCCGCGCACCGACAGCACCTCCGCGAGCAGCCGCGCGGGCAGCGCGTGCCACTCGCCGTCGACGCACGCGACGGTGACGCGACCGCGCGTCGGCTCCCGGTAGGGGCGGCTGACCGACAGAGCGGAGACGGCGCGCTCGTTGATGGCGGTGATCGCGTGCTCCTGGGCGACGCTGATCCGGTTCGCCGCCCACTCCGCGCCGACGCGGCGCTGCACGGCACCGATCACGTCGAGCAGCACGAACTCGTGCGGCTCGTGCTCGGCCACCTTGAGCACGATGTCGGTGGCCCTGCGCTCGTCGCCGTCGAGCGCGGCCGCCCAGAGGTCGTCGGCCCAGGACGTGTCCGCCGCGTCCACGAGAAGTGTCACCTCCGGCGCGGCGCCGTGATCGCGACCACCGCCATGTCGTCGTGCGTCCCACTGCCGATCCATTGCGCGGCAAGCATGTGCACGTGTTCGACGAGCGCTTCGGCGGGCATGCCGCCGCACTCCTCCAGTGCGCGCAGCAGCCGTTCCTCGCCGAACTCCTCGTCGCCCAGCGGCCCGCCGACGGCCTCGGTGATGCCGTCGGTGTGCAGCAGGCACGAGTCGCCCGGGGCCAGCACCACCTCGTCGGTCGTCGTGACGATCTCGGGCAGGAGCCCGACGAGCGTGCCGCGGGTCTTGGCCGCCCGCACCTCGCCGTTCGCCCGCACGATCAACGCCGGCGGGTGACCGCCCGAGGTGAGCCGCACGTGCAGCCCTTCCTCGCAGGACTTGACGGTGGCGACGACGACCGTGATGAACCGTCCGCGGTCCGTGGTGAGCACGGCCTTGTTGAGCGAACGTAGCAACTGGTCGTGATCGGCGACCACGGGCAGCAGGGCGTGCACGGTCGTGCGGACCTGACCGGTCTGCACGGCTGCGTCGAGCCCCTTGCCGCACACGTCGCCAAGCACGACGAACAGCTCGCCGTTCTCCCGCTCGTGCACGTCGTAGAAGTCGCCGCCGACCTGCTCGGTGTCCTGCGCGGCGCGGTACCGGCCCGCCAGGTCGACGGAGTCGTACCGGCGCAGCACGGGCGGCAGCAGGTCCCTGGTCAGGCGCTCGGTGATGGCGGCCTGCCGGGTGAACAGCCACGCCGCCGACATCGCCACACCGGCACGGGAGGCGAAGAGGCGTGCGAACGCCTCCTCGTCCTCGGCGAAGTGCCGGTCGCGGCGCATCAGGATCAGCGCGCCGGCCGGCACGCCGTGCCCCGGCAGCGGCGTCACCACGATCGACGTGGCGCCGTGGGCCAGCCAGCCGGGCGCGGCGGCCGGGTCGATCCAGCGCGACGGCACCGGCGGGAAACCCCGCAGCGCCTCGCTGAGCCCCACGACCTCCTCGACGTCGATGCGCCGCAGCTCGTGGGTGGGCGCCTCACCGCGCACGCACCGGGTCACCGGGTGACCATCGGTGGTGCCGGGAGCGATGACCAGCACGTCGTCCGCGAGGTGGGTGGAGGCGAGCTCGGCGACGACCCGCATGCAGCGTTCGGGGTTGAGCGAGGTCATCAGCACGGTTGACATCCGGGTCAGCAGCTCGGCGCGATGCCGCTCCAGCCGCAGGTCGGTGTCGTCCAGCAGCCACCACGTGACCTCGCCGCTGCTGTGGTCGACCCGGTGCGCGGCATAGCTGCGCTCCGAGATGAGCACGGAGTCACCGTGCTGCCACCTCGGTTCGATGTCTGCCGGCAGGAGCACCTTCGCCGCGTCGTTCATCGAATGGACGACCCCGGCGGCGTTGACGACGATTGCCGGGCACGGCGAGTGCAGCCAGCTCTGGACCGCGACCACGTGCTGGAGTGTTCCACCCGTTCTGGATCAAGAACAACGTTTGAGGGCGTGTCGCAGTGGGTAGGACCTGGACCAACGGCCTCGAAGGGCGCGTCGGGAGCCGACTCACCTCGCGGTCTTCCCGCTCTGGATGCTTCCCATCACCCGAAGGCAGTACACCTGGCGTGATCCACGACACCGGAGCGCGCCCCGACAAAGCGGGGTACAGTCCGCTTATGTAAGCGGACCACACCCCGCTTGATTCGCGGGCTTCGCAGAGGAGTCAGGGATGACGCACATCGGGATCATCATCGGCAGCACCCGCCCCGGCCGGAACGGCGAGCAGGTGGCCAGGTGGGTGCTCGAGCACGCGGAGCGGCGCACCGACGCGACCTTCGAGCTGGTCGACCTCAGGGACCACCCGCTGCCCCACCTCGACGAGCCGGTGCCGCCGATGATGCAGCAGTACCAGCACGACCACACGAAGGAGTGGTCCGCCAAGATCGCGGGCTTCGACGGCTTCGTCATGGTCACGCCCGAGTACAACCACTCCACGTCCGGCGTGCTCAAGAACGCCATCGACTACCTGCACCACGAGTGGAACAACAAGGCCGTCGGCTTCGTCTCCTACGGCTCCGTCGGCGGCGCCAGGGCCGTGGAGCACCTGAGGCTGGTCGCGGGCGAGCTCAAGCTCGCGGACGTGCGCACCAGCGTGTCGCTGTCGCTGTTCCACGACTTCACCGACTACACCGACTTCCAGCCCTCCGACGTGCAGGCCGCCACGCTCGGCACCATGCTCGACGAGCTCGTCGCCTGGAGCGGCGCGCTGGCACCCCTTCGCGATGGCCAGCTCACCGCGCAGCAGGCCTGACCGGCCGCGACCGGTGGGCGGCGGGCACGCCGCGGACCCCGTCGCGCTGCCGCTCACCCGCTCCCGCGGGGAGCGGGCGGACGCCGCGCGCAACCGCGCCCACCTGATCGACGTCGCCCGCCGGATGGTGGCGGAGCTCGGCGTCGACAAGGTCACCATGGACGGTCTCGCCGAGCGGGCCGGGCTCGGCAAGGGCACGGTGTTCCGCCGCTTCCACACCCGTGCGGGCATCTTCTTCGCGCTGTTCGACGAGGAGGAACAGCGGTTCCAGCAGCGGGTGATGAGCGGGCCGCCGCCGCTGGGCCCCGGCGCGCCGGCGGTCGAGCGGCTGGTGGCGTTCGGCCGGGCGCGGCTCGAGTTCCTCGCCGAGCACACCGCCCTGGCCCGCGCCGCGTTCGACCCCGGCCGGCCGAACCTCGTGGGCGACAGCCCGTCGCTGTTCCACGTGCAGATGCTGCTGAGCGAGGCGTGCCCGGACGTGGCCGCGAGCGGAACGCTCGCGGTGCAGCTCGTCGCCGCCCTGGAAGGACCGGTCCTGCTGTACCTCCAGGCGCCGGACGACGCGCCCGGCCCCGCCCCCCTCATCGGCACCCTGGCCGACAGCTGGCAGGTCCTGGTCGAACGCGTCTGCGACGGGGGGCACACCCCAGGTCGTTCCCAGTAGTTGAACGCTCATCCGCATGGGTGACGGCGGAAGGTAGCGTCCCCCCGAACGTTCCAGGGAGGAGACGCACCGTGCGCCGTCGTAAGCGTGGCACCACTGTTGCCGCGATCGCGCTGTCCAGCCTCATGGTGGTGAGCGCCTGCGCGAAGGACTCCGGTGGTGGCGACAGCGGCCCGGCCGACGCCTCGGGCTCGGGGTGCGAGTTCGCCCCGCCGCCCAGCGCCGTGGCCGCCACGAGCAGCACCGCCGCCACCGGCGAGAAGGTCGACGGGAGCGCGCTGAAGGTCGGGCTGGCCTACGACATCGGCGGGCGTGGCGACGCGTCCTTCAACGACCTCGCCGCCGCCGGGTTCGACCAGGCGATCAGGGACCTGGGGGTCAAGAAGGAGAACAGCCGCGAGGTCTCGGCCGCGCCCAACGAGGACGAGTCCGCCAAGCAGACCCGGCTGCGGCAGCTCGCGTCCGAGGGCTTCAACCCGATCGTGGGCGTCGGCTTCGCCTACACCGAGGCGCTCAGGGCGGTCGCGCCGGAGTTCCCGGACGTCCGGTTCGGCCTCGTCGACTCGGCGGTGGAGGGCGCGGCGAACGTGACGCCGCTGGTGTTCGCCGAGCAGGAGGGGTCGTTCCTCGCCGGTGTCGTCGCGGCGTACCAGAGCAGGAAGTGCCACGTCGGTTTCGTGGGCGGCGTCGACATCCCGCTGATCCAGAAGTTCGAGGCCGGCTACTACCAGGGTGCGAGGACGGCCGCGCCGAAGATCCGGCTCGACAAGAAGTACATCACCCCCGCGGGTGACTTCACCGGGTTCCAGGACCCGCCCAAGGGCCAGGAGGCCGCGAAGGGCCTGATCGACAAGGGCGCGGACGTCGTCTACCCCGCCGCGGGCGCGTCCGGCATCGGCGTGTTCGCCGCGGTGAAGCAGGCGGGCGTGCTGGCGATCGGGTGCGACGCCGACCAGTACAACCAGCCGGCGCTCGCGAACAACCGGGACGTGATCGTCGCGTCGAGCCTCAAGCGCGTGGACGTCGCGGTGTACGACTTCATCCGCGCCGCCGCGAAGAAGGACCTGGCGTCGTTGCCGAAGGTGTTCGACCTGAAGGTCAACGGCGTCGGCTACGCGACCTCCGGTGGCAAGATCGACGCGACGCTCCAGGGCATCCTCGAGGGGTACAAGGCGCAGATCATCGAGGGCCGGATCAAGGTCGCCGACAAACCGTGATCCGTCAACATCTCCGAGGTTGACCGATGCGGTGAGTGGGAATACCGGAGGCACTTGACCGCCGACGGGAAGGGCCGCCATGTCCGTGTCCGCCCACGACCGCGTGCTCGCGGACCGCTACGAGCTCGCCGAAGTGCTGGGTGCGGGAGGCATGGCCGAGGTCCGGCGCGCCTGGGACACGCGCCTGCACCGCCACGTCGCGGTGAAGCTGTTCCAGGCGGGCTCGGAGATCTGCCACGAACGGCGGTTCGACAACGAGATCAAGACCCTCGCCGCGCTGTCGCACCCGCGCCTCGTGCAGGTGCACGACGCGGGGACCAGCGGCGGCACCCCGTTCGTGGTGCTGCAGCTCGTCGAGGGCCGCACGTTGCGCGGCCGCATCGACGAAGGTCCGCTCACCGTCGAGGAGGTCCGCGAGCTCGGCGCCGAGCTCGCGGACGCGCTCGCCTACGTCCACGAGATGGGCGTCGTGCACCGCGACGTCAAACCGTCCAACATCCTGCTCGACCAGGACGGCAACGCCCACCTGGCCGACTTCGGCCTGGCCAGGCTGATCGGCGCGACCCGGTTCACCAGGACCGACCAGCTCGTGGGCACCGCCGCCTACCTCGCTCCGGAGCAGGTGCGCGGTGACGCGTTCGACTACGCGGTGGACGTCTACGCGCTCGGCCTGGTGCTGCTCGAGTGCCTCACCGGCCGGCGCGAGTTCGAGGGCAGCGAGATCGAGGCCGCGGTCGCCCGGCTGCACCGCAGGCCCATGATCCCCGCCGGGCTGCCCGCGGACCTCCGGCGGCTGCTGACGCTGATGACCTCGCTGTCGCCGCGCCGCCGCCCGGCCGCCGCCGAGTGCGCGCAGATCCTGCGCAACCCCGACGGCTCGTCCACCCGGCTGGGCGCGGCCGTGCGCCGCCGCCGACCGGCCGGCCTGCTCACGGCCTCGGGCGCGGTGGCGCTGCTCACCGCGGCCGGCATCACCGCCGCCGTGCTGTCGCAGCCGCCCACCGGCGAGTCCGCGCCGCCCACCCAGACGCCACCGTCCGCGACCGCCACGCCCGAGGCGGCGGGGCCGGTCACGACCCAAGCCGTGGTGCCCGTCACGACGGAGGCGCAGACGACCGGTTCACCGCAGCAGCAGGTCGCGCCCCCGGTGGTGCCGGTGGACGCGAAGGCGCCGCTCCCGTCGGCGCCGAAGGACGAGCAGGACAAGGGTCCCGGCAAGAACAGCGGCAAGGGGAAAAGCCGTCCGAACAACGGCTGAACCGCCTGGTGGTCGTACGATGCGCTCAACGAGCGTCAAGCAGCTGGCGCCTTGACTCCACCTGCTGACCGAGGAGTGCCGCGGCATGGCCGACTACGAGCGACCGGGATCAGTGCGATCGATCGACGGTGATCGCCCCGACCCGCTGGCACGCCTGGACGAGACCACCGAAGCGCTGACGGCGCTGCACAACGCGGTCTCCGGTGAAGAGGCCATCGACGACGCCTTGCAGCGCGTCGCGGAGACGGCCGTGCGAGCCGTGCCCGACGCCGACGCGGTGACGGTCTCGGTGGTGAACGAGGACCAGCCGCGCACCGCCGCGGCCACCGAACGCCGCTTGGTCGACCTCGACGAGAAGCAGTACAGCTCCGGCCGCGGACCGTGCCTTGAGGCAGCCAAGACGCTCACCGCCGTGCGGGCGGTGATCGGCGAGAACCGCGACAGGTGGCCGGAGTTCGAGGCCGCGGCCGCCGTGGCCGGGGTGTGCGCGTACCTGTCGGTCCCGGTCGTCCTGCCGGCCACCGACGACGCCGAGGCCAGGCACATCGGCTCGGTCAACATCTACAGCTACACGGCGGCGGCCTTCGACCCGTTCGACGAGGGGCTCATGACGCTGTTCACCACCGCCGCCTCCTCGTCGATCATCAACGGCCAGCGGTGGCAGCACTCGCGCACCCAGGTCAAGCAGCTGGAGAGGGCGCTCCACTCGCGCGCCGTGATCGACCAGTCGAAAGGGGTGCTGATGGCGGTGCACGCGTGCACCGCCGACGAGGCGTTCACGATGCTGGTGGACCGGTCGCAGCGGGAGAACAGGAAGCTCCGCGACGTCGCGGCGGACCTGCTCGCCTCGGTCCGGCGGACCTGAGGGAGCGGCGTGGAACCTGAGCTCGTCGCGGTGGTGGAGGACCTGCCGGTGATCGTCTGGCGGGGCGACTCGCGTGGCCGCGTGGTCACGTACCTCTCCGCCACGTCGGAACGCCTCGTCGGTCATCCGGCGTCGCGCTGGCGCGACGACCCCGGGTTCTGGGCCGAGATCACCCATCCCGGCGACCGCGAGGAGAGCCTGCGGCTGCGCTGGGAGTCGGACACCGACTACGAGACGGTCTACCGCGTCCACACAGCGGCGGGCGATGTCATCTGGCTCATGGAGAAGGCACGGGTGCACGGCGCGCTTCGCAGCGGCGTGCTGATCGACGTGACCGCGCGGGAGGCGGCGTCCGAACGGGAGCGGTTCCTCGACCTGCTCGACCGCGAGTCTCAGCGGCTCGACGACGCCGAGGACCTCATGGCACTCGCGACGAGGTTGCTCGGCGAGCACCTGAAGGTCGACCGGTGTGCCTACGCGCGCACGGAGGCCGACGAGAACCACTTCGTCATGAGTGGCGACCACGCCACCGGCCTGCCCCCGCTGCCCGGCCGGTTCGCGATGCGGGAGTTCGGCAACGGCGCGTTGACCGCGATGCGCGCGGGCGAGCCGTGGGTGGTGAACGACGCGTTGAACGACCTGCGGCTCGACGCCGACGACTTCGCCGCCTACCGCGTGACCGGCATCCGCGCGGTGATCTGCCTGCCGTTGCTGCGCGGCGGGAAGTTCGTGGCCGCGATGGCGGTGCACCAGGCCAGCGTCCGGTACTGGACCCAGGACGAGATCGACCTGGTCTCGGTCGTGGTGAACCGCTGCTGGGAGTCGATGCAGCGGGTGCACGCCGACCGGGCGCTGCGCGACAGCGAGCAGCGCCTGCGCCGGCTCGTCGAGCACGCGACGGACGCGATCTGGTTGCTGGACCACGAGATGCGGTTCGTCTCCGCCAACCCCGCGACCGGCCACCTGCTCGGCTACCGGCCGGAGCAGCTGCTGGGCACCCCGATCACCGACCTGCTCGTCGACGGGCTGCCCGACCTCTCCGCCTCCCAGGTCGTGACGATGCGCCACGCCGACGGCAGCGAGGTCGCGCTGGAGCTGAGCACCCAGTCCACGCCCACGGGACTGCAGGCGATCGGCAGGGACGTCACCGAACGCCGGCGCGCCGAGGCCGAACGCGAACTGCTGCTGCAGCGCGAGCACGAGATCGCCGCCGCGTTGCAGGAAAGCCTGCTGCCGCGCGACGTCCCCGCCCTGCCCCGGCTCGCCACCGCCGCCCGCTACCTGCCGGCGGCGGAGCACTCGCAGATCGGCGGCGACTGGTACGAGGTCGTGCCGCTCGGCGCGGCCAAGGTCGGCCTGACCGTGGGCGACGTCGTCGGCAAGGGCCCGGCGGCCGCCGCGGTCATGGGACAGCTGCGCAGCGCGCTGACCGGCTACCTGCTCGAGGGCCACTCCCCCGCGGAGTCGTTGCGGCGCCTGGCCACCTTCGCACTGCGGGTGAACGGCGCGGCCGGCAGCACCTGCGCCTGCCTCGTCTTCGACTGGGACGCGGGCGAGCTGTGCTGGGCCTCGGCGGGCCACCCGTCGCCGGTGGTCGTCGACGGCGCCGGGGCCAGGCCGCTCACCGAGAAGATCGGCCCGGTGCTCGGCGCCGAGACCTCGTCGGTGCCGCAGCACTCGGCACCGCTGCCGCCCGGCGCCTCCGTCGTGCTCTACACCGACGGCCTGGTGGAGCGCCGCGGCGAGGTGGTGGACGAGGGCGTGCGCAGGCTGACCGCCACCGTCGGCGCCGCCGCGCGGCTCACCCCGGCCGCGCTCGTCCAGCAGATCGTGGACACCATGCTGCCGGACGGCCAGTCCGACGACGTCGCGCTCGTCGTGGCCCGGCACCTGCCCGCCCCGCTGCACCTGCGGGTACCCGCCGCGGCGACCGAACTGTCCGCCCTCCGGCGGACCGCGACGACGTGGGCCGAGACCGTGGGCCTGTCCGAGGACTCGGTCTACGACCTGGAACTGGCTCTGGGCGAGGCCGCCGCGAACGTGGTGGACCACGCCTACCCCTCGGGCGGCGGCACGTTCGAGACGGCGCTCGAGTCCACCGGCCACGGCGTGCGCGTGACGGTGGCCGACCAGGGCCGCTGGCGCCCGGCGCCCGCCGACAAGGGCCACCGGGGCCGCGGCCTGGAGATGATCCGCGCGCTGAGCGACTCGCACGACCTCGTGGTGGGCGAGTCCGGCACCACCATCACCTTCCACGTTCCCGTGGTGCCGGGCGCACCGGTCCCGCCGCGGACGGCCCCGGCGGAGACCGTCACCGGGCTGACCGAGGAGCCGGACGACGACACGCAGGTCGTCGTGCTCGTCGGCGATCTCGACATCGCCACGGTCGAGGACGTGCGCGCACCGCTGCTGGCGCGGATCGACGTGGCGGACCAGCGGCCGGTGGAGGTCGACCTCACCGGGCTCGACTACCTCAGCAGCTCCGGGATCGCGTTGCTGCTGCAAGCTTTGTCGTGCGCGCGGGCGCGCGGGCGGACGATGTCGCTGGTGGCCGCGAGCGGGTCGGCGCCGGCGCGGATCCTGGACCTGTCGGGGCTGGAGCACACCATCCGGCGCTGAAGCCTCGCACGGTGGTGAGCAAACCGGCCAGGCGCGCACGGCATGGGTCGCGACGCTGACACAGCTCGAACCGTTGCGGCGCAACCGCACCGCACCCAGCGGCCCACTCCCACACGACACCGGCACAGGGCGCCGCAAACCGCCTACCCCGTGCAGTCCACCAGCGCGTAGACGGTCTTACCCGCGGCCCGCATCCGCACACCCCACTCCCGCGAGATGTTGTCCACCACCACGATCCCCCGGCCCCGGTTCTCCCCCAGCCGCGACCGCCCGTACACGGGTTCGACCGACGACTCGTCGTCCACCTCGATGGTCACCACGCACGGCGCGACGCCGTGCAGGATCCGCAGCCGGCCGACGCCTCCCGCGTGGTCGAGCACGTTGGTCACCAGCTCGGTCACCACGAGCTGGACGTCGTAGAGGTGGTCCTCGCCGATGTCCGTCAACGCGCTGGTGAGGTTCCTGCGCAGCGCCGACATCGTCAGGCCGGGGCGCACCGGCAGGTCCGCGACGAGGGCCGTCACGCGCGCCGCCGCAGCAGGAGGAGGGCGATGTCGTCCTGCTTGCCCTGACCCAGCTCGGCCAGCAGGCGGTCGGCCAGCTCGTCCATGTCGTCGGTGTGCGACACGGCGGCGCGCAGTTTCTCCATGCCCTCGTCCAGGTCGATGCCGCGGCGTTCGACCAGCCCGTCGGTCGCGAGCAGCACGGTGGTGCCGCGGGGCAACGGCAGTTCGGTCGCTTCCGGGCGGTCCAGGCCCACGCCGAGCAGGGGGCCCTTCACCTCGGCGTAGCGGGCGCCCCGGTCGTCGATGACCAGGGGTGGCACGTGGCCCGCGTTCGCCACGGCCATCGTGCCCGCCTCCAGGTCCACCAGCAACAGGCACATCGTGGTGAGGCCGCCGGTCGGGTGGAAGCGTTCGAGGAGGGTGTCGACCCGGCGCAGGATCTCGGCCGGCCGGTGTCCCTCGACGGCGTAGGCGCGCAGGGTGTGGCGCACCTCGGCCATGATCGTCGCGGCCTCGATCGAGTGGCCGCACACGTCGCCGATGGCGATCAGCATCCGGCCGTCCAGCTCGATCACGTCGTAGAAGTCGCCGCCGATCTCGGCGTTGCTCGACGCCGGCACGTACCTCGCCGTCATCGGCAGCTCCGGCTCGTGCGGCAGGGTGCGCGGCAGGAGGCTGCGCTGCAACGTCAGCGCGAGCGAGTGCTCCTCCGCGAAGGTGTGCAGGCCTTCGGCGGCCAGTGCGGTGGCCTGGGCGAGCTGGCGCAGCAGGTTGCGGTCGCCGTCGCTGGTCACGGACTCGGGTGCGACCGCGATGCAGATCGGCGACCTGCGCGGCTTGGTGCGCGCCAGTGCCGCCGTCACGCGGGCCCACGGCACCTCCTCGACCACCGTGACGCCGACACCGGGGTTCAGCAGTGACATCCACCGTTCGACCTCGCCGATGTCCGGGCGCGGCCGGTTCGCCTGCCGGGCGTTCGCCGTGGCGAGGCAGACGACACCGGACGGGGACACGAGGGCGGCGGTCGCGTCCGCGTCGAGCACGTCGGCCGCGCCGATCGCGGCGGCCTCGGCCAGTGCGTCGAACGTCATCGCCGCGTTGATCGCGAACGTGGCCGTGGTCAGCCGGGTGAGCCGGGCCGCGAGGTGCTCGGCGAGGGCGCGGGCGCGGTGGTAGCGCAGGGCGGCCTCGACGTTGGCCAGCAGCTCGCCGGGGTCGACCGGCTCGGTGAGGTAGGCGTCCGCGCCCCGCAGCAGGCCCGTGACCTTGTCCTCGGGCTCGATGTAGGTCGCGGAGAGCATCACGACGGGGATCGAGCTCGTGCGGGGGTCCGCCTTGATCCGCTCCGTGACGTCGTAGCCGCTCATGTCCGGCAGGTGCACGTCGAGCAGGACGAGGTCGAACGACTCGGTCTCGAGCGCGGTGAGCGCCTCCGCCGCCGTGGTCGCCTCGACCACGGTGTGGCCGCTGCGGCGCAACCAGCTCGACGCGATGAACCGGCTCGCCTCCAGGTCGTCGACCACGAGGACCCTGGCCGGTCCACCACCCATCGCCGTCGGGTTCATCCGCTGTCCGTTCTGCGTGCGGTGAGCTGCGCGTCCCGGACCGCGCGGCCCATCGATTCCGGGGAGATCCGCGCCTCGTGCAGCATCGCGGCGCCGAGGCCGTGCACGCTGCGGGCAAGGCCGCCGGGGTCGTCGCCGCAGACGATGACGACGGGCACGGCCTGGAGGTCCGGGTCGAGCCGCAGCACCGACAGCACCGCGCTGCCGCTCATCAGCGGCGCGTCCGCGCTCACCACGACCAGGTCGGGCCGGCGGGCCTTGGCCACGTTCAACGCGCCGCGGCCGTCCTCGGACTCGACGACCTCGGCCGCGATGCCGCCCAGCGCCTCGCGCAGCCGCCTCCTGCTCTTCTCGTCGCCGTCGGCGACCAGCGCGCACCGGACCGGTGCCGGCTGGGCCCGCTCGTCCTCGGCCACGGGCAGGGTCAGCACGACCTCGGTGCCGGTACCGGGCGTGCTGCTCAGCGTCAGCGTGCCGCCGAGGATCTCGGCGAGCTTGCGCGCGTAGGACAGGCCGAGACCGGTGCCGCTCGCGCCGGCCTGCAACGAGTTCGGCACCTGGTAGAACTCCTCGAACACCTTGTCCTGCTCGTCGGGCGGGATGCCGATGCCCGTGTCGGTGACGACGAACCGCACCTCGTCCGGCCCCGGTCCCAGCTCGGCGGTGAATCGGATCTCGCCGTGCTCGGTGAACTTGACGGCGTTGGACAGCACGTTGCGCAGGATCCGCACGAGCATCGTCTCGTCGGTGACGAGCGACGGCAACTCCGGGATCTCCTCGACGACCAGCCGGACGTCGCCGGAGCGCAGCAGCGGCCGCACCGCCGAGTGGAGCTGCGTCACCACGTGGTCGAGCGCGACGGGCGCCATCCGCGGCCGCAGGCTGCCCGACTCGGCCTTGGCGGTGTCGAGCAGCTCGTTCACCAGCGCGAGCAACGTCGCCGCGGACTGGTTGATCAGGTCCACGTGCCGGCGCTGGTCGTCGGTCATCGGGTCGCCACCCGGCGCGCTGAGCAGGCGGGTCAAGCCGACCACGGAGTTGATCGGCGCCCGCAGCTCGTGGCTGATGTTGGACCAGAACCGGATGCGCGCGGCCGCCGCGTCCCGCAGCTCCGCGGACTTGGCGTCCAGCTCCGCGTACAGGGCGACCACGCCCTGGTTGGTCTGCTCCAGCTCGCCGGACAGCTCCTGGTAGAGGGCGACGACCCCGCGGTTGGTCTCCTCCAGCTCCTCGTTGAGCCGTTCGAGCTCCCGGCTCTTCGCCTCCAGGTGCTCGAGCGTCTCGAGGAGCTCCTGGTTCTGGGCGCGCAGCTCGTCGAGGGCACTGGTGCCCGTGCCGCCGCGCAGCTCCCTGAGCAGCCGTTCGTCCGGCTCGACCACGTGGTGCACGGTCTTCACCAGGGTCACGCCCGTGGCGGTGATGACCAGCTCGTCCATCAACCTGCGGGCGGTGTCCCAGCCGGGGCCCTCGGCGGAGACCACCGAGGCGGGCCAGGTCAGCTCGACGAGCAGCGCTGCGGCCGGGCCCGGTCGCAGCCGGAAGACCACGCTCGCGCCCACCTCCTGGCGCACCAGCTCCCGGCCGACGTCGCTCAGCGCCGTCGCCACCCTGATCTGGTTCTGCCCGTCGAGCCCGGCGGCGGCCGCGACCTGGCGGCCGCGCTGACGGAGCAGGAACACGTCCCGCTCGTCGCCGACCACCAGGCGCAGCAGCTCGGTCGCGATCATGACGGTCTGGCCGCGAGCACGCAGGCGTCGTCGTTGCGCACACCGGCTTCCCGCAGCAACGTCGCCGCGACCAGCACCGGCGCGTCCGCGAGCGGGTCGACGACGACGTCGGGACCCCAGCGCTCGGTCAGGCCGTCGGAGTGCATCACCACGAGCGCGCGGTCGGGCAACGGGTAGTCGAAGGCCCTGATGGTGCGGGCCTGGTGGCCCGCCACACCGGGAACCGAGATCATGCCCTGCTTGTGGTCTCCCGCGAGCACCGCGGCGCCGATGTTGCCCAGGCCGCAGTACCGCACCTTCCTGGCGGCGAGGTCGATGTCGGCGACCGCCACCGCGCCGCCGCGGGTCCCGCGCAACGCGGCGTGCAGCCGTGTGACGAGCTGCTCCGGCGGCATGGGCGGGAGGTCGCGGAACAACCGGACCGCGGCGTCCGAGGCGGCCGCCGCCAGCGGTCCGTGCCCGGAGCCGTCGCACATCATCAGCGTCAGCCGGTCGGCACCGCGGCACACCGCGTACGCGTCGCCGCACATCTCCTCGCCGGTGATCGGCCTGGTGAGACCGGCCGCGCTCTCCTCGCCCCACTCGGGCACCCACTGCGGTCGTGGCGCGAACCGCGCCACGAGGGCGGTGCCCGAGCCGGGTCGTGAGGTCATCGAGCAGGAGGTGGCCAGCCGGGCCACCGCGCCCAGCCCGACGCCGAGCGTGCCGGCCGTGGACTGGCCGTCCTCCCACGCCAGCGCCACGTCGGCGATGCCGGGACCGCGGTCGATCGCGAGGACCTCCACGGCCGCGTCCTGCACGCCGCGCACCGAGCGGATCAGCACGACGCCCTGCCGGGCGTGCTTGTGCAGGTTCGTGCCGATCTCGGTGGCGGCGAGCCCGATCTCCGCCGCGCGGGTCGCGGTGAACCCGAGCCGTTCGGCGAGGGCCGTGGCGGTGCGCCGGACCCTGCCCACCTGGGCGGTCTCCTCCACCGGCAGCCAGGCCTCGTCCCGCACCAGCGGCAGGCACGCCGCCGTGGTCACCTCTTCCACTTGACCACCGTCACCACCGTGCCCCGGCCGACCTCGGTGTCGAGGTCGAACTCGTCGACCAGGCGGCGGGCGCCGCTCAGCCCGAGGCCCAGGCCGCTGCCGCTGCTCCAGCCGTCGGCGAGGGCGAGCGTCAGGTCGGGGATGCCCGGCCCCTCGTCGTGGAAGGACGCGCGCACGCCCGACCGGCGGCCGTCGCTGATCTCCTCGACGCGGGCGAAGCCCCCGCCGCCGTAGATGAGCGTGTTGCGGGCGAGCTCGCTGGCGGCCGTGACCAGCTTCGTCTGGTCCACCAGCGAGAGCTTGGTCTGCTGCGCGTAGGTGCGCACGAGCTGACGCACGCGCACCACGTCGTCGTCGCCGCTGATGCGCAGCTCCTCCGGCCCACCGGACCGGGGCGGCATCAGAAGTCCCGCTCGAGCTCGCCGGAGTGCGGGAGCACACCCCGGCGCTGCCTGCCGAGCTGCCCGAGGATCTTCATCCCGCGTTCGAGGTCGAGCGCGGTCCGCACGCCGCCCAGCGTGAGGCCCAGCTCCACCAGCGTGATCGCCACCGCCGGACGCATGCCGACGACGACGGTGTCGGCGTCGAAGAGCCGGGAGATCGACGCGATCGTCGCGAACATCCGCCCGATGAACGAGTCGACGATCTCGACCGCCGAGATGTCGATGACCACGCCGTGCGCGCCGGTCGCGCTGATCTTCTCCGCCAGGTCCTCCTGCAGCGCGAGCACGCTCTGGTCGTGCAGGTCGATCTGGATGGAGACCAGCAGCACGCCGCCGATCTTGAGAATCGGGACGCGTTCCATCAGCCGACCTCGCGCCGCACGACGTCGACGCCCTCGCGGCGCAACGCGTGCCGCAGGGCGTCGGCGAGCGAGGCCTTGGTGACGATGTCGCCGAACTCGATGCCCAGCGCCACGATCGTCTGCGCGATCTGCGGGCGGATGCCGGACACGATGCATTCCGCGCCCATCAGCCTTGCCGCGACCACGGTCTTGAGCAGGTGCTGCGCGACCTGGGTGTCGACCGCGGAGACTCCGGTGATGTCGATGATCGCGTGCTCGGACCCGGTCTCCACCAGCGACTCGAGCAGCTTCTCCATCACGACCTGGGTGCGCGCGGAGTCGAGCGTGCCCACGAGCGGCACCGCCAGCACGCCCTCCCAGATCTTCACCACCGGCGTGGTGAGCTCCAGCAGCTGTTCCGCCTGCTCGCGGATGATCTCTTCGCGCACGCGCGCGTAGGACTCGAACGTCAGCAGCCCGAGCGAGTCGAGCAGCCCGGAGAACACCAGCACCTCGCGGTGCAGCGACGGGTCGTCCTGGGTGAGCTCGAAGACCTCGCGCTTGAGGGAGAACACGCTCGACGCCGTCTCGGTCGGCGTGAAGCCAGCCCGCACCCTGGAGCGCGAGTACTCCTCCAGCAACGACCTGATCTCGGTGAACCGCGGTCCGCCGACGTCCCTGCCGTCGCTGCCGACGAGGGGCAGCAGCGCCGTGAAGAACTCCCTGAAGTCCCTTTCGAGCTCGGTCTTGGTCGACCTCCCGCGCAGCAAGCCCGCGACCGCGCTCACCCACTTGTCGATCAGGGATTCCGCGTTCGCCCTCAGCACCTCGGTCAAGCGCTGGGCGTCGCCCGCGTCTGCAGTCACTCATGCCTCCTCAGGCGGTCAACCGACTCCGCAGACACTAGCCGTGCGCATTCGGGGCACCTCAGGCGGTTGCTACGTTTAGCGAAGTTTCCCCGGAGGTAAGTCAGGCCTGCCATCGGCGAGAGAAAGGCCGTTTCTTGACCATCGGCGACGATCCTCCTGACTCCCCGCCCGAGCTGGAGCTGAACCGCGACGTGCCCGACATCGCCGAGGTGCGGCGGTGGACGCGCCGCGTCCTGTCGCACCTGCACGAGGACGACCTCATGGACGTGCAGCTCGTGGTGACGGAGCTGGTGTCGAACGTCTACGATCACGGCCTCTTCCCGGCGCGGCTGCGGCTGCACCCGCCGGACGGGCAGGCGCTCGACGGGCAAGCGCCGGCCAGGCAGGCGTCGGGCAGGGTGAAGGTGACGGTCGAGGACTCCTCGTTCACCCATCCGAAGCTCGGACCGTCTTCTCCGCACACCGCGCGCGGACGTGGCCTCGTCCTCGTCGACCAGTTGTCCGAGGAGTGGGGTGTGACGACGCATGCGGAGGGCAAGACCGTGTGGGCGGTCGTGCCCTGCACGGGCACCTGACAACCGGGTCAGCGCTACCTCGGCGATGGCTGCGCGGACCGCAGGGCGGCGAGCGCGTCCGGCAGCGCCGGATGCACGGAGAGCAGAGCGTCGACGCCGGAAACCTCCAGCGGACGCAGCACGAGCCGGGTCTCGGCGACCACGGCGAACGGAACACCGGCGGATGCCGCTTCCCGCCGGACGGCCACCAGCATGTTGATGCCGGCGGAACCGAAGAAGGTCACCCCGTCGAGGTCGATGACCAGCCCCGCGGGACTCTGCCGGACGGCGAAGAACGCCTCGTCGAGCGGTGAGTTCTCGGTGATCCGGTCGATCTCGCCGGACACCACCACGACCGCGATCCCGTCGTGGTCGACGGCACGGGCGGTCAGCACGCTGACCCCTCCGTCGGATTGTCGGCTCATAAGCCGCTCCCTCCGGCACACCGTGCGAAGCGCCGACACGAGCCGCTGCCCAACCCGGAGAACCTGTTGATGACCTCACATGGATGATCCGATGTTCTGAAGACCGTCCCCCACGTTATGCCCCCTGGCGATGAGGCACAACCGCGGTCACGCTCAGGTCAGGTCGGCGAGCCGTTCGACATCGGTGACCTTCCCCGCCACGATCAGCACGTCACCGCTGTGGACCTCGGTCTCGGCCGTGGCGTAGGTGAAGCCCTCGCCCGCGCGCTTGACGCCGACGACGGTGACCCCGTACTTGGCGCGCAGCTTGCTCCGGCCGAGCGGCTGCCCGACCGCCTCCGCCGGCGGCCGCACCTTGATCATGGCGTAGTCGTCCTCGAACTCGATGTAGTCGAGCATCCGGCCGGTGACCATGTGCGCCACCCGCTCGCCCATCTCGTGCTCGGGCAGCACGACGTGGTGGGCGCCGATCCGCTCGAGGATGCGGCGGTGCTCGTGGCTGATGGCCTTCGCCCAGATGGCCGGGATGCCGAGGTCGGCCAGGACCACCGTGGTGAGGATGCTCGCCTCGAGGTTCGTGCCGATGCCCACGACGGCGCGCTGGAACTCGTCGACGCCGAGCTGCCGCATGACCTCGGCATCGGTGCTGTCGGCGACGACGGCGTGGGTGAAGTCGTCGGCGTAGCGCTGGATCAGCTTCGGGTCCGAGTCGACGACCATGACCTCGACGTCCTGCGAGATGAGCTCCAGCGCGAGCGAGCTGCCGAACCGGCCGAGCCCGATCACGACGACGCGGGAGTCGTGCTTATCCGACAAGGGGGCGCTCCTCGGGTAGTTCGTAGCGCCGGCGGCGTTCACGCAACGCGAGCGCCGACGCGAGTGTGATCGGACCGACACGGCCGATGAACATGAGCACGACGAGGAGCAGCTGCCCCGTCATCGGCAGGTTCGGGGTGATGCCGGTGGACATGCCGACACCGCCGAACGCCGACGTGGTCTCGAAGAGCACCACGTCGAGGCTGAACGACGTGGTGGTGAGCAGCACCAGCGTCGCGGTCACCACGATCCCGACGCCGAACAGCGCGACCGTGACCGCCTGGCGCTGCACGTCCGCGCTCAGCCGCCTGCCCATGACGTGCACGCTCGGCTCGGCCCGGACCTCGGCCAGCATCACGAACGCGAGCAGCGCGAACGTGGTGACCTTGATCCCGCCGGTGGTGCCCGCGCTGCCGCCGCCGATGAACATCAGCACGTTGTTGACCAGCAGCGTCGCGGGCTGCAGCTGCGCGACGTCGACGGTGTTGAACCCGGCGGTGCTCGGCATGGTGCCGTGGAAGAGCCCCACCAGCAGCTTGTCGCCCACGCCGTGCGGACCGAGCGTGCCCGGCCGCCCCCACTCGACCAGCAGCACGGCCAGCGTGCCGAACGCCATCAGCCCCAGGTAGACGGGCACGGTGATCCTGGTGTGCAGCGACCAGCGCCTGCGGTGCCGGCGCAGGAGCTCGAACATCACCGGGAACCCCAGCCCGCCGATCACCGCCACGGCCACGATCGGCAGGCAGATCCACGGGTCCGTGGCGAACCGCACGAGGTTGTCCGGGTAGAGCGCGAGGCCGACGCTGTTGAACGCCGACACCGAGTGGAAGACGCCCTCGTACACCGCCCGGCCGGCGCCGTGGCCGTAGCCGAGCCAGAACCGCAGCGCCAGCACCGCCGCGGCGACCGCCTCGATCGTGAGGCTGATCGAGACCACGCCCGCGACGACCCGGCGGACGTGCCCCAGGTCCAGCGTGTTGGTCTCGGTCTTGACGGTGAGCTGCATGGCGAGGCCGAGCCGGTTCGAGATCAGCAGCGCCAGCACCGAGGCGACCGTCATGATCCCGAAGCCGCCGACCTGGAACAGCGCCAGCAGCACGACCTCGCCGAACAGCGACCAGTGCGATCCGGTGCCGACCACGGCGAGCCCGGCGCCGGTGATGCCGGAGACGGTGGTGAACAACGCCGTCACCAGCCCCGTCGAGCGGCCGGACTCGGCGGCGACCGGCAGCGTCAGCAGCGCCGTTCCGGCCGCGGTCGCGGCCAGGAAGGCGAGGACGACGAGACGGGCGGGATGCCGCCACCCGGTGATCACCGCGACAGCCTAGATCGACGGCCCTTCCGCCTCGGCACGGGTCGCGCAGACGGGTTCCGTTGTGCCGGTTCGCGCGATCGGGCGTGCGCCGGGTGGAGCGGATGACGGCACGTCGCGAGCCGGCACGTCACTCGGTGCGGATGTCCACGGTGACCTCGGTCAGCGGAGCGCTCGTGCACGCGAGAACCCGGCCCGCGGCCTTCTGCCGCGCGGTGAGGCAGTTCGGTTCCCGCTGCGCGACGTCGCCGGCGAGGACCTTCACCACGCACTCGCCGCAACTGCCCACCGTGCACGAGTAGGGCATCGGCAGACCGGCCGCGAGCCCGGCGTCGAGCAGCGTCTGGCCCGGCTCGACCACCGCGGCGCCGAGCGGGCGGCCGCCGTCCCGCACGAGCACCTTCTGCGGGGTGGTGGACGTGGCCGCCGCCGTCGGCCCGCTGGTGTAGCGCTCGACGTGCACGCGGTCGTCCGGGACGGCCAGCTCCGCCAATGCCCGCCGCGTGGTGTCCATGAGCGGTTGCGGGCCGCAGAGGTAGAAGCGCGCGGCCCGCGGCTGACCGGCCGCCCACTCCCGGACGCGCTGGACGTCGAGCCGCCCGTCGCGGGACGTCAGGACGTGCGTGACGGAGAGGCGGTCGGGGTGCTGCCGCGCCAGCCGGGCGAGGTCGGCGGCGAAGATGGTCTCTTCCTCGGTGCGGTTGCTGTACAGCAGGGCGATCCGGCTCTTGCCCCGCTCGGCCAGCAGGGTGCGGATGATGCTCATCATCGGCGTGACGCCGCTGCCCGCCGCGACCAGCGCCACGTCGTGGCCCGCTTCGGCGTGGTCTGCTTCGGCGTGGAACGCGCCGGACGGGCCGCGCAGCAGCAGCCGGGCGCCGGGCGCGAGGCCGCCGTGGACGTGGGTGGAGAACCGGCCGCCTTCGACGCGCTTGACCGTGAGCTCCAGCCGCGGTGAGCCCGGCACCGACGACGCCGAGTAGGGCCTGCGCACCTCGCGGCCGCCGACGTCGTCCACCAGCGTGAAGAACTGGCCGGGCCGGAACGTGAACGGCCGGGTGTCGTCGCGGGCGTCCGCCAGCACCACCGTGACGGCACTGGGCGTCTCCCGGCGCACCTCGACCACGCGCACCTCGCGCAGCGGGTCTTCGCGCCCGGCCGGGCGGGGCCGGGCGGTGGCACGTTCGACCTCGTAGCCCTCCTTGCGCAGGCCTGTGCGGTAGGCGAAGTTCATCGCCGCCCGCAACCACCTCGCCGGAACCAGCCCCGCGATCCTGAGCAGTGCGCCGGTGGTCTTCGCGGAGTTCGCGGCGAGGTGCTCGCTCCCGATCGCCACCAGGTCCGGCACCTCGGTGGCGGACGGCACCCACAGCCGCGCCTTGGTCACCGCGTCGTTCACGGTCAGCTCCGCCGCCTCCACGTCCACGAGCAGCGCGGCGTGCGGTGGGGTTCCGCGCAGTGCCAGCGGTTCCAGCAGCGCGGGGTCGACGGTGATCGCGGCACGGCCTCGGACGTGCAGCACGCCGGTGCGTCCCGGTACGAGCGCGGCGAACGACATCCGGTCGTCCTGGAGCAGGTTGTGGAGCGTGTCGGCGCGCCTGTTGCCCTTCCGGTCCGCGATCACGAGCGTGCGGCCGTCCAGGATCCGCGCCACGGCTCCCCGTTCGCCCCGCGGACTGGTGTCGCTGCCGCCTGCGGCGTCCCAGGAGGACAGCGCCAGGAACGGTGCGGCGGCGAGGAAGTCCGCGACGCCGGGTGCGGAGAGAGGACCGGCGGCCACCTCGCCGGCCGTGACCGGTTGCGCGGGCGGATGCCACAGGCCCGAGCGCAGGACGGCCTGGGCGCAGTGCACGTACACCTGCTCGACGTGGAAGGTCACCTCGGCGCCGCGGCGCGCGGAGCCGTTGACCCGCAGGGTCTCCCCGGCTCCGGGGAGGAGGAAGACCAGCGACGCCGGGCCGTCGGGCGTGCCGGGCTCGGTCAGCGCGAACGAGATCCGCGTCGGCGAGTGCACTCGCGCGAAACCCGGCGTGCCGCCCACGAACGTCGTCCTGCTCACGCCGTCGGAGTCCCGGTAGCCGAAGCCCGCGACCGGGCTGTGGCCGAGCACGGTCACGCAGCCCTCGTCGAGTGCGGCGAGCTGCTTCAACATGATCACCGATGCCGGGCGGCCGATGACGTCCTCGATCTCAGCCACCGTGCGCAACCGATTGTTTTCCCAGCTCATCACACTATTATGAGCTTTTGCTCAACTCTTGGGTACTCGCTTTCGCGGCCCTGCGAGGAGGACGCCATGCCGCCCGTCCACCGCCGTCTCGACCCACGTCGCAAGCCTCGGCAGGTCCGCGCGGAGCTCACCCGCGACCGGATCCTCACCGCGGCTGCTCACGTTTTCAGCGAGCACGGGTACGCCGCGGGCACCACGAACCGCATCGCCGAACGGGCCCGCGTCTCGATCGGCTCGCTGTACCAGTACTTCCCGAACAAGGACGCGATCCTGGCCGAGCTGCTGGTGCGGCACGTCGACCGCGGCGCCTGGCACCAGGCCGACCAGGTCGACCTCTCGCCCGGCACGCTGGAGGCGGCGGTGCGGGCGCTGGTCCGCGACGCGGTCGACAACCACCGCGACGACCCGCAGCTCCTCCGGATCATGATCGAGGAAGGCCAGTTCTCCCAGGAGCTGCGCGACACCGTCACCCGGCACGGGGCGCGGCGCGTCGCCCAGGTCCGCGACCTGTTCGCGCGGCACCCCGACGTCCGCGTGCGCGACCTCGGCACCGCGGCCGAGCTGATCGTGTTCACCGTGGAGCTGAACACCCACCGGCTGGCCGCCTTCCCGGAGGGCACCTCCATCGAGGCGGTGGAGGACGAGCTCGTCGCCATGGTGACGCGCTACCTGCGCGGCGACCCGGGCTGAGCCGCTCCCCGCCGCGCGGGCAGGGCCTGTCCGCTGCCCGGACGCGGACAGGCCCTCGACGCTCACCCCCGGAGCGTCCCGCCGCGGCTCACCGCCAGAACGAGCGGCGGCGCTGCGGCGCGGTGGCCTGCTCGGCGACCTCCCGCAGCACCTGCCGGGCCCGCTGCCACAGCTCGTCCACGTCGCCGCCCGCGGTCAGCTCCTCCACGAGGCGGCGCAGCGGCTCGTGGACCGGGCCCTGCCCGCCGGCGACTAGCGTGCCGAGCCTGCTGGCCAGGTCGGCGAGCAGCTCCCGCCGTTCCCAGGCCGGCCGGGCCGCGTCCTGCTCCAGGCGGGAGGCCTCCACCGCGGCGATCTCCCGCAGCTCCGCGGAGTCGTCCGGCACGGGAGCAGGCCCGGACACCGGCACTCGCGTCGGCATCATCCTCGGCGCCTCCGGCCGGCCCCTCCCACGGGTGCGCCCCGCGGCGGCCCACGGCGCGACGGGCGGCGCGGCGGGCGACGGGGGCGCGCCGAAGCCCATCGCGGAGGGCGCCGCGGCGAAAGGTCCTCCGGGAAGGGCTCCTCCCGGCGCGGCGAAGTGCGGCACCGGCATCTCCCACCCGGCGGGCTGCTCGACGGGCTGCACCACCCGGTGCACCTCCCCGTCGGACACGACCCGCTCGTCCACCGCGACGAACGCGGTGAACCGGCACAGCACGCCGAACCGCAGCGAGGTGCGCACGATCTCCGGCTCCACCGCCCGGTCGCCGGTCGCGTAGCGGTCCTCCAGGTCGCGCAGCGCGGCGCGGGCCCACTGGGCCCGGACCGCGGGCTCCTCGTGCTGCCGCACGGCCACCGCCTCCCGCCAGTCCGCGCCGTCCCTGGTCCGGCCGTGCACGGTGATGGTGTCCGGCGCCGTGCCGCGGTACCGGCCGAAGGCGACCAGCGGCACCCCCGGGTAGATCGCCGACGGCTGCTTGGGCAGGCCGGACTCCGGCGCCACCACCACGTCCGTGATCACCGGTGCACCGATCCGGCGCTGGATGTGCGTCATGGCCTCGTCCAGGCGGTCCTCGCTCTCGACCAGCTCGCACCGGCCGGCGCCCCTGGCGGCCAGCCTGCCGAGGAAGCCCGCGTTGACGGCCGTGTCGATGCCGACGGCGTGCACCCGCGTCCGGTTGATCATCGGCGCGATGTCGCGCAGGAGCTGGTCCTCGTTGCCGACCTGCCCGTCGGTGACCAGCACCAGGACCGGGTCGCGCTCCGCGTCGGCGTCCGCGAGCAGCCGCAGCCCCTCGCGCAGCGGCTCGACCATCTCGGTCCCGCCGCGGGCCTGCACCCGCGCCAGGTGCTCGACGGCGCGGAAGCGGTGGCGGTCGGTGGCCGTGGCGAGACCGGCGCCGAGCTCGGCCGGCCGCTCCACGCGGTCGTCGAAGGTCAGCACCGCGAACGTGTCGTCCTCGGTGAGCGTGTCGACGATGCGGGCGGCCGCGCGCCGGGCGGCGACCATCTTCCAGCCCGACATGCTGCCGGACCGGTCGAGCAGCAACACCACGTCGCGGGGCCGCACCGCGGTCGCCGGCTCCGGCGGCAGGACCGTGAGCTGGTAGGTGCCCTCGCCGGTGTGGTCCGGGTCCGGCACGCACACGGCTGCGGAGCTGTTCCCCGCGTACGCCAGGCGCAGCACGAAGTCGCGGTCGACCCGCTCCCCCGGCGCGACCGTCACGGTGTTCCCCTCCGCCGCCACGGTGTGCAGGCTCGACCGCACCTCGCCGAGCTCCAGGCCGGCCGGGTCGATCTCCACGCCGATCGCGAGCCGCACCGGGTTCGGGAAACCCGGCAGCAGCACCGGCGGCGTGATCCGGGACGCGTCCGGCACCAGGTCCGTGTCCTGGGCGTGCCCGTCCCCGGCCGACGGGCCGGGCAGCGGCGTGCCCGGCACGTACCTCGGCGCCACCACCAGCGGGAACCGGAACGTGGCCGCGCCGTCCTCGAACACCAGCGGCCCGACCAGGCTCAGCTCGACGGTCACCCGCTCCCCCGCCGGGATGTTGCCGACCCGCATGGTGAAGACGTCGGGCCGTTCCTCCTCGACGATGGACGCTCTTCGGCCCGCTGCGATCGCCTCGTCGTAGCTTTGGCGGGCCTCGGCGCGTTCCTTCAGCTCGGCCTCGACCGTGCGGCCGCCCGCGGTCATCCTCATGCCGGTGACGGCGGCGCGGTCGGGCAGCGGGAACACGTACGTCGCTTCGAGAGCCGTGTCGTGGGAGTTGACGAAACCGGTCGTGAGCACGACCCGGCCGACGAGCCCGGTGACCACCGCGCGCACGTCGAGGCGCTCCAGCGGCAGGTTGCCGCGCTCGGTGCGCAGCGCGCCGAGGCCCGCGTCCTCGGTCGTCCAGCCGATCCGCTCGCCCTCGGCGGACCTCATCGGGGCAACGGTGAAGGTCATGACGGTTCCCTTTCGTCGGTGAGCAGACCACGGGCGGCGAGCAGGTCGAGCAACGGCCGGGCGGCGGCCGCGATGTCCGCGCGGTCGGCGGCGGTGGGCGTGCCCGGCACCAGGACGACGACACCCCCTTCGAGCGCGACTCCGTTGAGCGGCACCGCCTTCGCCGGCGGCGGAGCCGGTCGCGCCGCCGCGGCGGGCTCGGCCCAGAACCGGGGACGGACGGGCGGTCGCGGTGGCGCGTCATCGGACACGAGCAGGTCGTCGGACACGAGCAGGCCGTCGGGCACGCGGGCGATGGCCGCCAGCGCCTGGTCGGTCGCACCCGCGAGCGCGGTCTGCACCTCGGCCAGCGTCCTCCCCTCCGACTGCAACCGCTTCACCGCCACGAGCTGGAGCAGGTGGCGTTTCTCGTACAGCGCGGTGCGGCCGCGCATCGCCGACGGCCGGTCGACCAGCCCCGTCGTCGCGTACCAGCGCACCGCCCGCTTGTCGGGCACGTCCCGCACGCGGCCGTTGGGCGCGCCCGAGTACTCCGCCGTCAGCGCGGCGGAGACACGTTCCAGCAACTCGTCGAGCGTCCACACCCCCTGATACTGACACTGCAACGATGACAGTGTCAACGTCACCCTGGTGACGTACCGGTATTCCCGGCCGGTAGGGTTCCGCCCGCCGCGTGCCCTGAACGACCCCGCGAAGGACGGAGAGCACGAGTGAGCACCGACGAGATCGGCCAGATCACCGGCCACCGGGCCGCACTGGGCCGGCTCAGGACCAAGAAGGCGCAGATCCTGTACGCGCTGGAGCACCTGCCGCGCGGGTGCACGGTCGAGGACGTCCGCCGCTGGCTGAGCAAGCAGGGCCAGCTGGTGCCCAGCAGGCCGTACACCACGCCGATCGTGAACGAGTGGCGCGCCCGCAACGGCATGACCGACACGAGCGGGCACGTGCCGCTGACACCGGAGCTCATCGCCGAGTTGGACGCGGAGCTGGACGCCGGGCCGGACGAGGCGGATCGCGGCCGGGCGGGCGGCACCGGCGTGCGGCTGGCGCCGGAGCTGATCGCCGAGCTCGGCGGGACCGGCCAGGCCGCGGCACCGCTCACCCCGCAGCTCTCCGCCGGACCTGGCGAAGCCGACCACGACACCCGCCGCACCGACGCGCGACCGGTCCCGGCGCCGGCGCCTCCCGCCGAGCGGGAACCCGCCGGTGCCAAGGGCTTCTACGCGGTCGCGCTGCTGAGCATCGGCGTCAGCGTCGACACCTCGTGGCGGTTCTTCGAGCAGCGGCTGGGCATCACGGAGACCTGGGAGCGGGTCGTCCTGTTCTCCGTCATGGAGGCGGCGCTGGTCGCGTGCGGCTGGGCCATGCGAGCGGGCGTGCGCCAGGACGGCCGCCCCGGGCCGGCGCGGCTGGTGGCGTGGGCGTTGACGGCGTTCGCCGCGTTCTCCGCGCTGAGCCTGTCCGGCCCCGTCGCGGGCACCGCCCGCGTCCTGCTCGGGCCGGTCCTGGGCCTGGTGATGCTGCACCTCGCGCTCGGCATCGAGATCCGCGCGAGCCGTCAGCGCACGACCACCTGGGCACGCGTGGGCCGCGAGCTCAGGGAACGCGTGCTGTCGGTGCTGGGCCTGGGCGACGACCACCGGGACGCCCTGGCGCGCACCCGTGACCGCGCGGCGCTGCGGGCGGCGAAGCTGGCGCTCGCCGGGCGCTGGACGCCGTTGCGCAAGTCGCGCCTGCGCAAGGCCCTGCACGTCTCCCACGTCGCGCACGACCCCGTGCAGCGCGACCGGATGCTGCGCGAGCTGGGCGTGTTGCAGCACGCGGAGAAGCTCGCGGAGGTCACCCGGCCTGCGCCGTGGTGACGCCGAGGCCGAGGCGGACCTGATCCGGCGGTGGGCGCCGTGCGCGCCCACCAAGCGGCCGACGGGGTCGGGATGCCGGTCGCCGCACCGGAGGAGCGCGGCACCGGCCCACGTCCGTCCTCAATGGACTGGCAGCCGGTGGCTGCCAGTCCATCAGCACGCGGGCTCAGCCGGTCCGGCCGCGGATCCGGCTGCCGCGGCGTTCCTCGCGCACCTGCTCGATGCGCTCCTCCAACGCCTCGAACCACTGCTGGCCCGGCAGGCCGCAGCTGTCGCGGATCTCCAGTTTGAGGTCCGAGGTGTTGGCGTTCAACGTGCGCACCATGCCCAGTCCCTGCTCGACCTGCGCCTGGAGCTCGCCGTGCGACTGGGCCAGGTGGGCCGCGGCGGCACGCATCTCGGCGCGCGCCTGCTGCGCCGCCCGGCCGGGCAGGGTCAGGCGACGTGGCGCGAGGCGGGCTCGGCGCACCAGGTGCGACATCGTGTGCAACGAGGTCTGCGCGGACCGGTTCGAAGCGGGAGCGCTCTCATCACGCAAGAGTCAACGCACCACGACATACTTCAACAGGATCGCGAACCTCCGCCCTGGTCGCTCCCGCCCTGGCGGCAGCGGCAGCGAACCGGGGATCACCCAGCACCCGCTCCACGGCGGCCCGCAAACCGTCCACAGTGGACGGATGGACGACCACCCCACTGCCCTGCCGCGCGACCCGGTTCGCCATCTCCCACTGGTCACCTCCGCCCGGCACCACCACGACGGGAACGCCCGCCAGCAGGGCCTTGACCAGCATCCCGTGACCGCCGCCGCAGACCAGCACCGCCGACTGGCGCAGCAGGGCCTCCTGCCCGCCCGGTCCCGAGGACACCCACTCCGGCAGGGTCGCCGGCGCCGGCGCGAACGTCGACACCACGGCCCGCACGGCGAGTCCGTCCAGCGCGGCGAGCGCCATCTCGGCCATCCCGGTGGCGCCGGTCCACGCCGTGGACGGCGCGATCATCACCAGCGGGGCGACACCCGGCGAAGGACGCGTCTCCCGCCGGCTCGCCTCCCACAGCAGCGGCCCGACCACGTGCGCGTCGGCCGGCCAGTCCGGCCGCGGCACCTCCAGCGCGGGCAGCGTCGCGATCAACCGGACGACCGGGCCCGGCCCACGGGCGGGCAGGCCGATCCGCCGCCGCACGACGGCGCGCTGCCGCTCACCCCGGCGGATCGACCTCGCCGTCATGGCGCGCAGCACCGCGTCGCGCAGCCTGCCCCGCACACCGGTGCCCGGCGCCAGGCCGCTGCCCATCGGCGGCAGGCCTCTGGACGGCTCGTAGAGCGGGTGGGGTGAGAGCTGGGCCCACGGCAGGCCCAGCAGTTCGGCGGCCATGCCCGCGCCCAGCGCCAGCACGTCGCACACGACCAGATCCGGGCGCAGGGCCCGCAACCGGGGAACGAGCGCCAGGGCCAGGGTCGCGGCCTGGTCGTGCAGGGCCTGGCCGAGGTCCGGTTCGTCCTCCAGGTCGGCCAGCGCCAGACCCGTCACGCGGGACGCCGTGATCCCCGCCCCGGCCGCGGCGTCCACCCAGCGTTCGCCGGTGAGCAGGACCGGGGTGTCACCGGCCTCCGCGAACCGCAGGCACAACGCGATGGCGGGCACCACGTGACCGGGATCGCCTCCGGACACCACGACTACGCGCACACCACCAGGCTGCCAGTCCGCCGGGCCGGGCAAAAGCCGGGCGGTGGCTCCCGCGCGAACCCGATCCGGCAGCGCGGATCAGTCCGGCAACGCGGCCACGGCAAGGATCCTGACCCGCCTTACCCGGCCGGGCGTCGTTCCGCACGAGCCGGGCGCCCCGAGACGTCGATCGACTCGATGGCCGCCTGCGCGATCGGCCCCGCGGTCGCGGCGTAGCGCGTGGCGAGGGCCTGGAACAGCTGCTCGGCCTCGATCGCCGGCCAGTCCTGCGCCAGCAGCTCGGCCGGCAGGTGCGGGTCCTGGCGCACGAGGTCGAGCCAGTCGGCGTGCAGCAGCAACTGGCGGGCCAGGTCGTCGGGCAGCGCGGCGTCCGGCTCGCGCCACCGGGCCAGGAAGTCCTGGTAGCGGGCGGCGATGGCGGTGGTGTCGAACGCGCGCCTGGCGAGGTCGGCCGCCTCCGTCGGTTTGGCGTGCTGGGCCGTGAAGACGGTGACGTTCTCCGCGAGCCCCAGGTCCGCGACCATCTCGGTGACGTCCCTGGTGCCCGGCGCGATCCACAGGCCGTTCTGCACGGGGCCGAACCCCGCCCACTGCAACCGGGAACGCAGGTCGTGGCGGGCGCCGCGGCGGCCTTCCGGCAGCGAGAAGCCGACCAGGGTCCAGGTGCCGTCCCAGTCCCTGTTCACGGCGCCGCGCTGCCAGATGCGGCGCTCGCCGTCCCGCAGGACGCCGGTCGCGCGCTCGGTCAGTCCGAAGTAGACCTTGCGGCCGTTGCGGTGCTTGGCGAGCAGGTCGCGCGAGGCCATCCGCGTCAGCGTCGAGCGCACCGCCTCCTCGGAGACGTCGACGCGTCGGAAGACGTCGATCACGCTTCCCGAGTAGACCGCGATGTCGCGGCCCAGGACGTGAAGGCCCAGGAAGTTGAGCATCAAGGTCTGCGGTGTCACGGTCGCCACGATACATGTTGGGCAGCATCTAGACGAGCGTCACAAATATGCCCTACTTTTGGTCGCGATCCCCTGCGGAGAGGACTCGCCGATGGAACTGTCGGGAAAGGTCGCGATCGTCACCGGTGCCGCCCGCGGGCTGGGCCGGGCGTACGCGGAAGCGTTGGCGCGCAACGGGGCCGAGGTCGTCGTGAACGACGTGGACGAGTCCGTCGAAGAGGTCGCGGCGAGCATCGGCGGTGCGGCGGTCGTCGCGCCGGTCGGTCCCGCGGCGACCGCCGACCGGCTCGTCGCCACCGCCGTCGAGGAGTTCGGCCGGCTCGACGTGCTCGTCACCAACGCGGGCGTGCTGCGCGACCGAGTGCTCTGGAAGATGACCGACGACGACTTCGACACCGTGGTCGACGTGCACCTGCGCGGCACGTTCACGTGCGCCCGCGCGGCGGCCGTGCGGATGCGGGAGCAGGGCACCGGCGGCAGCCTCGTGCTGATCTCCTCACCCGCCGGGCAGCGCGGCAACTTCGGGCAGACCAACTACTCCGCCGCCAAGGCCGGCATCGTCGCGATGGCCCGCACCTGGGCGCTCGAACTGGCCAGGTCGGGCATCACCGTCAACGCGGTCGTGCCGGTCGCCGCCACCGAGATGACGAAGACCATCCCGGCGTTCGCGCCGCTGATCGAGGAGTCGGAGCGAACCGGGGCGCCGCTGCCGGACTGGGTGCGCCGCGACGAAGGGCTGGGCACCGCCGAGGACGTGGCCGGGCTGATCGTCCACCTCGCCTCCGACGCGGCGAAGGGCATCACCGGGCAGGCGATCGGCATCGGCGGCGACCGGCTCGCGCTGTGGGCGCACCCGGCGGAGAAGCAGGTCCTGTTCGCGCCCGGCGGCTGGAGCGCGGCCTCGATCGCCGAGCGGTGGCACGAGTTCGACCAGGAGACCTACGGCATCCCGCTCCCGGTGGCGCCATGACCGCCACCGGGATGGACGTCGACCGCCTGGTCGCCATCGACGTGCACACCCACGCCGAGATCTCCGCCGACGGCCGCAGCTCCCTCAGCCCGGTCCTGCTCGAGGCCTCCGCCCGGTACTTCAAGGCCGCCCACCGGCAGCCGACGATCGCCGAGACCGCGGGCATCTACCGCGAGCGGAACATGGCGGCGGTGATCTTCACCGTCGACGCGGAGCACGCCACCGGGCACCCGCGCATCTCCAACGAGGAGGTCGCCGCGTCCTGCGCCGAGCACGCGGACGTGCTGATCCCGTTCGCGAGCGTCGACCCGTGGAAGGGCCGGGCCGCCGTCCGCGAGGCGCGCAGGCTCGTGGCGGAGCACAGCGTGCGCGGGTTCAAGTTCCACCCGAGCCTGCAGGACTTCTCCCCGGACGACCGGATGGCCTACCCGCTGTACGAGGCGATCGAGGAGCTCGGGGTCCCCGCCCTGTTCCACAGTGGACAAACGGGCATCGGCGCCGGCGTGCCCGGCGGCGGGGGCATCCGGCTCAAGCACTCCAACCCGATGCTCGTCGACGACGTCGCCGTCGACTTCCCGCACCTGAGGATCGTGCTCGCGCACCCCTCGTTCCCGTGGCAGGACGAGGCGCTCGCCGTCGCCACGCACAAGCCGTTCGTCCACATCGACCTCTCCGGCTGGTCGCCGAAGTACTTCCCGCCGCAGCTCGTGCGCTACGCCAACACGCTGCTGCAGGACAAGGTCCTGTTCGGCTCGGACCACCCGGTGATCACCCCGGACCGCTGGCTCGCCGACTTCGCGAAGCTCGACATCTCCGACGAGGTCCGCCCGAAGATCCTCAAGCACAACGCAGCCCGGCTGCTCGGGCTCGTCCAGGAGGACGCATGACCACCACCGCGAACGGCCTCGACGAGCTCAGGGCACTGGCGGGCAGGGACCTCGGCCGCACCGACTGGCTCCAGGTCGAGCAGCGCCGGGTCGACACCTTCGCCGAGGCCACCGACGACCACCAGTGGATCCACGTCGACCCCGAACGCGCCGCCGCCGGGCCGTTCGGCACCACGATCGCCCACGGCTACCTCACGCTGGCGCTGCTCATCCCGCTCATGACCGAGCTGCTCGACGTCTCCGGCGTGCGGATGAGCATCAACTACGGGCTGGACAAGGTCAGGTTCCCCGCCCCCGTGCCGGTCGGGGCCAAGATCCGGCTCCACGGCCGGGTCGCGTCCGCCGAGGACGTGCCGGGCGACGGTGTGCAGATCACCGTCGACTTCACGATCGAGATCGAGGGCTCGCCCAAGCCGGCGTGCGTCGCACGCGGCGTCTACCGCCACTACGCGTGAGGTGAAGTCATGGCGACAACAACGCAGTTACGCCGTGCGGTCACGTCCAGCTACCTCGGCAGCGTGATCGAGTACTACGACTTCCTGCTCTACGCCACGGCTTCGGCCGTCGTGTTCAACAAGGTCTTCTTCTCCTCGCTCGACCCGCTGGTCGGCACGATCGCGAGCTTCGGCACGTTCGCCACCGGCTACCTCGCCCGCCCGCTCGGCGGTGTCCTCTTCGGACACTACGGGGACCTGCTGGGGCGCAAGAAGATGCTCGTGCTCACCATGAGCCTGATGGGCGTGGCGAGCTTCCTGATCGGCCTGCTGCCGACCTACGGCCAGATCGGCTGGCTCGCCCCGGCCGGGCTGGTGCTGCTGCGGGTGCTGCAGGGCATCTCGGTCGGCGGCGAGTGGGGCGGCGCGGTCCTGATGTCCGCCGAGCACGCCACCTCGCGGCGCGGGCTGTGGGCGAGCTTCACCAACGCGGGCGCGCCGAGCGGCATGGTGCTGTCGACCCTCGCGCTCAGCGCGACCGCGGCGCTGGTGGGTGAGCGGGCGTTCCTCGACTGGGGCTGGCGGGTGCCGTTCCTGCTCAGCCTGGTGCTGCTCGGCGTCGGCCTGTTCGTGCGGCTGAAGGTCGAGGAGACCCCGGTGTTCCGCGCCCGGCCGAAACCGACCTCCGCGCCGCTGGTCGACGTGCTGCGCAACCACCCGCGCACGCTGGCGCTGGGCATCGGCGTCGGCCTCTCGGCGTTCGTCGCGCAGTCCACGCTCACGACGTTCGTCCTGGCTTACGGCGTGCAGGTGGGCAACAGCAGACAGGCGATCCTCAACGCGCTGACGCTGTCGTCGGCGCTCGCGGTGATCGGCATCGTCGGCTTCTCCGCCCTGTCCGACCGGGTCGGCCGCAGGCCCGTCGTGCTCGTGGGAGCCGTGCTGATGGCCGCGTTCGGGTTCGCGTTGTTCCCGTTGGTGGACAACGGCTACGTCGTCATCGCGCTGGTGCTGGGCCAGGCCGTGGTCCACCCGATGATGTACGGCCCGCTCGCCGCCCTCTACAGCGAGCTGTTCAGCACCGGCAGCCGCTACACCGGCGCGTCGCTCGGCTACCAGCTCGCCGGCCTCGGCGCGGGCCTCGCCCCGCTGCTGTTCGCGCAGGTGCAGAGCATCGCCGGCACCGGCGCCATCCCGTACATCCTCGCGGCGTTCTGCCTGCTCACCGTGGTGTGCACGGCCGTGCTGCGGGAGACCAGCCGGACCAGCCTGACAGGAGACACCGATGCGGAACGCGGGACTGGGCAGCTGGCCACTCCGCCGCGCGCGCATGGCGCCGAAGCGTGAGGCCTTCACCTGCGACGGGACCTCCACCACCTACGGGGAGCTGGCCGGCCGCGTGACCGGGCTGGCGCACCGCCTCGCGGAGATCGGCGTCGGCCGCGGCGACCGGGTCGCCTACCTCGGCCCCAACCACCCGTCGTTCGCCGAGACGATGTTCGCCACCCACCAGCTCGGCGCGATCTTCGTGCCGCTGAACTCCCGGCTGTCCGCCGCGGAGATCAACTACCAGCTCGCCGACAGCGGCGCCCGCGTGCTTCTCCACGCGCCGTCGCACCGCGCCGAGCACGACCGGGCCGTCTCGCTCGACTCCTACGAGGACTGGCTCGCGGGCGGCTCGGCCGACCCGCTCGACGTGCCGGTCGCGATCGAGGAGCCGGCCCTGGTCCTCTACACGTCCGGCACCACCGGCAGGCCCAAGGGCGCGGTGCTCACCCACGCCAACCTGCTGTGGAACACGTTCAACCTGATGATCGGCGTCGACATCGCCTCCGACGAGGTCGCGCTGGTCACCGCCCCGCTGTTCCACATCGCCGCGCTCGCCCAGACGCTGCTGCCCACCTTCGTCAAGGGCGGGCACAGCGTCATCACCTCGCGCTGGAACGCCGACGAGTGCGTCACGCTGATCGAGCGGCACCGGGTGACGTGGATGTTCGGGGTGTCGACGATGTTCGCCGACCTCGCCGCCTCGCCGCGCTGGCCCGCCGCGGACCTCTCCTCGTTGCGGGTGCTGCTGTGCGGCGGCGCGGCGGTGCCCGACGCGGTGATCCGCGCCTACCAGGACCGCGGACTGGTGTTCTGCCAGGGCTACGGGCTCACCGAGACCGCGCCCGGCGCCACCTTCCTGGAGGCGGCGGACAGCGTGCGCAAGGCGGGCTCCGCCGGGACGCCGGTGTTCTTCGGCGACCTGCGGCTCGCCGAGACGGGCGAGATCGAGGTGCAGGGCCCGAACGTCACGCCCGGCTACTGGAACGACCCCGTCGCCACCGCCGCCGCGTTCACCGCGGACGGCTGGTTCCGCACCGGCGACGTCGGGCGGATCGACGACGGTCACCTCCACGTCGTCGACCGGCTCAAGGACATGTTCATCTCCGGCGGGGAGAACGTCTACCCGGCCGAGGTGGAGAACGCGATCACCGACCACCCGGACGTCGCGGAGGTCGCCGTCGTCGGGGTGCCGGACGAGCGCTGGGGCGAGGTGGGGCGGGCGTTCGTGCGGCCCCTGCCCGGCGCGGTCGTGGACGCGGCGGGTCTGCGCGAGTTCCTGGCGCCGCGGCTCGCGAAGTACAAGATCCCGGTGTACGTCGAGGTGGTGGCCGAGCTGCCGCGCACGGGCTCCGGCAAGGTGCTCAAGCCCGCGCTGCGCCGGCTGCCCCTGCCAGGTAGCGGCAGACCGGACCGAAGGTGACCAGGCCGGTGCCCGCGCCGGCCAGCTCGCCCTCGGCCGGCCGCAGCAGGGACCGGGCCCGGTCGCGCAGCCCGGCGTCCCGCAGGCGGTCCGCGGCCATCGCGAGCAGGCACGCCCGCACCTCGCTGAGCAGGTCCGCCGGCCCCGGTGGCAGTGCCCGCGCGGCGGCCAGCGCCTCGTCGTGCGGCAGTGCCAGCGGCCGGACCCAGTCCAGCAGCGGGCCCCAGTCGTCCGACAGGTCCACCGCGGACGGTCCGTGCAGGCTCAGCATGGCCAGCGGCAACAGCCCGCGTTCCATGCCCCACATGCCCGTGCCCCGCACACGGGCGGCGGCGGCGCGGTAGGCGCGTTCCGCGTCGGCGACCCGCCCGGCGGCCGCGAGCTTCATCGCCGCGTACCAGTCGGTGAACACGCTGACCAACGGCAGGTCGTGGCGCCGGGCCAGCTCGTCGGCGGCGGCCGCGTGCCGGTCGGCGACCTCGAACTCGGCCAGCGCGGCGTGCGCCTGGACGAGGATCAGGTGGCCGAGCACCTCGTGCGTCACGAGGTGGTGCGCGGCGGCCAGCTCGACCAGCTCGCGGCCGATCGCGGCGCGCTGCGGGGCCAGCCCGGTGCGGTGGAAGGTGTGCATGAACCGGGCGTTGAGCGCGAACGCGAGCAGCGCGGGATCGCCGAGGTCGCGGGCGATGGCCTCGGCCTCCTCCGCTTCCGGCAGGCGGTTGCCGGTGCCGCGCTCCTCCATCGCGATCGTCGCGAGCAGACGGGCGCGGGTGGCCGTGGGGCCGGGGAGCGCGGCCAGCGCGCGTTGTGCCGCCGCCACCAGCTCGGCGGAGTGCTCCGGGTCGTCGTTGGTGGTCCAGATGCCGGGGACGTCGAACGAGCCGATGACCATCGCGGTCGTCTCGGCGTCGCCGGCCGCGCGCAGCGCGACGGACCGCTGCTCGCGGGCGGCCGCCAGGTCGCCGCTGACGGCGAGCGCTCTGACCAGCCCGGTGAGCAGGTCGAGCCGGGGGGAGCCGGCCGCCTGGATCGCCGCCCGCCACCACCGCACCGCCTCGCGCGGCGAGTGCGTGGCCCCGGCCGCGGCCGCCAGCGCCCGGACGGCCGCGCCGCCGCGCGTTCCCGCCAGGACGTGGTGGTGGGCGAGCAGGTGGACGTCGTCGGGGCGCAGGGATTCGAGCGCGGCGGCGACGAGAGCGTGCCAGCGCGCCCGCCTGGTCAGCGACACGTCCTCGTACACCGTGTCGCGCACCAGCGCGTGCGTGAACCGGGCGCGGCCGGGCGCCACCTCGACGACGAAACCGGCCTCGAGCGCGAGGTCCAGCGCGTCGAGCACGTCCTCCCCCGCCACCTCGGCGAGCAGGTCCACGTCGACGTCGCGGCCCAGCACCGACGCCTGCTGGAGCACCTTGCGCGCCCCGGCGGGCAGCACCGCGAGCCGGTGGCGGATGACGTCCCGCACGCCGGCCGGGACGCCGAGCTCGCCCTCGGCCGCGAACAGCCGGGCGAGCTCCTTGACGTAGAAGGGGTTCCCGCCGCTGCGCTCGTGGATGGCCCGGACGTCCGCGTGCTCCGCGATCGGGCGGACGAGGGCGGCGACCGCCTCCTCCCCCAGACCGCCGAGCGCGACGCGGACCGGTTCGGCGCGGGCGAGCGCCTCCGACGGCACGGCCGTGCGCGTGGTCGCGACGATCAGCACGCGGCCGGAGAGGGTGGTCGTGGTGAACGCGGTCAGCACGGCCAGCGTTTCCTCATCGGCCCGGTGCAGGTCGTCGAGCACGACCAGCACCGGCGCCGCCGACTCCACAGCGGACACGACGGCGCGGCGCAGGTGGAAGCGGTCGGTGGCGGTCAGCTCCTGGCCCAGCGCCTCGGCGACCTGCTGCCACGGCCAGGCCACCGGCGCGTCCTCCGGGCACCGCGCCCAGACCGCGGTCCAGCCGCGCGCGGCGAGCGCCGCGCTGAACGCCTCGACGAGCGCGGTCTTGCCGGCACCGGCCTCGCCGGTCACCAGCGCGAGCCCCAGCCCGCTGCGCGGCACGGCACCCTCCAGGGCCGCCAGTTCCGCGGACCGTCCCACCAGCGGGGGTGCGGGCGCGGGCGTGAGCCGGGGTGACTGCGCGAGGATGTCCGCCTCCAGCGCGCGGAGCCCGGCGCCGGGATCGACGCCGAGGTTCTCGGCGAGGGCGTGCCGGGCCGCCCGCACCGCGTCCAGCGCGTCGCCCTGCCGTCCCTCGCGGTACAGCGCCAGGGCGAGCAGGCTCCACGCCTTCTCCCGCCACGGGTGGTCGGCGAGGTGCGCGCGCAGGTCCGCCACGACGCCCGCGGCCCGCCCGGCGGCCAGCGCGGCCTCCGCCCGGCGTTCGACCGCCACCAGCCGCAGCTCCTCCAGGCGGTCGATCTCGGCCCGCGCCCAGTGCTCGTCCGCGAACTCGGCGTACGCGGGGCCGCGCCAGAGCGCGAGCGCGCTGTCCAGCACGGCCAGGTCGCCGCCCAGCATCTCCTCGAACCGCCAGGCGTCCACGTCCTCGGCGCGCAGCGCGTAGCCCGCGCCCTCGGTGACCAGCAGCGCCGACGGGGTCCGGGGTGGACGGCCGGGTTCGAGCGCCTTGCGCAGCGCCCCGACGAAGGTCTGGACGGCCCCGACCGCGCCGTCCGGCGGGTCTTCCCAGAGGTCGGCGACGAGGGTGCGCACCGGGACGACCCGGCGCCGGGCGACGAGCAGCCTGGCGAGCACCGCGCGCTGCTTCGGGCCGCCGAGGCGGGCGGATCCCGCGGTCAGCGGGCCGAGCACCCCGAACGTCACCACCCGCTGACCCTAACGCTGATCGGTTGCTGATCGGCCGCGCGCAGGCTGTGGACATGCACTCCACCGACTTCGCCCACCAGCGCGTCCAGGTCTCCGACGGCATCGAGCTGAACGTGGCCACCACCGGCTCCGGCAGCCCCGTCGTGCTGCTGCACGGCTTCCCGCAGACCCACCTGATGTGGCGGCACGTCGCCGCCGACCTGGCCGCCGACCACACCGTGATCATGCCCGACCTGCGCGGGTACGGCGACAGCGACAAGCCCGCCGACACCGGCACGACCTACTCGAAGCGCACCATGGCCGCCGACGTCGTGGCGGTCGCCCGGGCCCTCGGGCACGACCGGTTCGCACTGGCGGGCCACGACCGCGGCGCGCTCGTCGCGTTCCGCGCCGGCCTGGACCACCCGCGGCACGTGACGCACCTCGCGTCGCTCGACGTGCTGCCGACGCTGGACATGTGGGACGTGCTGCGCGGGACCTCCGCCGCCATCGGGTTCCACCTGTTCCTGATGGCGCAGCCGCCCGGCCTCGCCGAGGAGCTGATCGGCGCCCGGCCGGACGTGTTCTTCGGCCACTTCCTCGACATCTGGAGCGTCTCGCCGTTCCCCGCCGACGTCCGCGCCGAGTACCTGCGGGCGAGCCGGGAGGCCGTCACGTCGATCGTCGCGGACTACCGGGCGTCGGCGACGATCGACGTCGAGCACGACGCGCTCGACCGCGAGGCGGGGAACCGGCTGAGGATGCCGGTCACCGTGCTGCAGCAGGACTGGGGCGCGGCGCTCGGGTTCGACGCCAGGGCGCTGTGGGGGGCGTGGGCGCCCGATCTCGACCACCGCACCGTCTCCTGCGGGCACTTCATGGCCGAGGAGGCGCCGGACGTGGTCGCCGGCGCCCTGCGCGACCTGCTCACCCGATGACTACAGGACGACGACCTGCCGCACCGCCTCGCCGGACGCGAGCCTCGCGAAGCCGTCGTTGACCTCGTCGAGCCGCAACCGCCCGGACAGCAGCCCGTCGACCGGCAACCGGCCGGCCCGGTACAGCTCCACGAACCGGGGCACGTCCCGGCGCGGCACGCACGAGCCGAGGTAGCTGCCTTTGAGCGTGCGTTCCTCGGCGACCAGGTTCAGCGCGGGCAGGGTGACGGTCCGGTCCGGGTGCGGCAGGCCGACGGTGACCGTGGTGCCGCCGACCGCCGTGGCGGCGTAGGCCTGCTCGAGCACCGCCGCGACGCCGGTGGTGTCGATGACCTTGTCCGCGCCGCCACCGGTCACCTCGCGCACGTGGGCCACGACGTCCGGTCCTCCGGCGACCTCGTGCGTCGCGCCGAGCGTCCGGGCGAGCGCGCGCTTGTGCTCCACGACGTCGACCGCGACGACCTGGGTCGCGCCCGCCGTCACGGCCGCGAGCACCGCGGCCAGGCCGACGCCGCCGAGGCCGAACACCACGACCTTGTCGCCCGGCACGACGTTCGCGCTGTAGAACGCCGCGCCCGCCCCGGTGAGCACGGCGCAGCCGAACAACGCGGCGACGTCGAGCGGCAGGTCCGCGGGCACCCTGGTGGCCGACCGGTCCGAGACCACGGTGTACTCGGCGAACCCGGACACACCGAGGTGGTGGTGCGGGCGGGTGCCGTCCGGCAGCGTCCACCGGCGGTGCCCGCCGAGCAGCGTGCCGTCGCGGTTCGCGGCGGCGCCCGGCTCGCACAGGGCCTGCCGCCCGGACGCGCACCGGCGGCACGCGCCGCACGCGGGCACGAACGACAGGACGACGTGATCGCCCGGCGCGAACTCGGCGTTCGGGCCCGCCTCGACGACCTCGCCCGCGGCCTCGTGGCCGAGCACCATGGGCAACGGCCGGATGCGCGAGCCGTCGATGACGGACAGGTCGGAGTGGCACAGGCCCGTGGCGTGCACGCGCACCAGCAGCTCGCCGGGACCGGGCGGGTCCAGCTCGAGGTCGACGACCTCGAGCGGGCCGCCGACACCGGTCAGCACAGCGCCTCGCGTCCTCACGCGACCACCAGACCTTCCATCGCCGTGCGCAGGTGCTCGGGGATCTCCACCGGTTTGCGGGTCGTCCGGTCGACGAACACGTGCACGAAGTGGCCTTCCGCCACGACGTCCTCGCGTCCCTCGGAGTAGAACCCGACCTCGTAGCGCACGCTCGACCGGCCGAGGTGCCCGATCCGCAGGCCCGCGTCCAGCGCCTGCGGGAACGAGACCGAGGCGCGGTAGTTGCAGTGGGACTCCACGCACAGGCCGATCTGCCGGCCCGAGTGGATGTCGAGGCCCGCTTCGACCAGCCACGTGTTGATCAAGGTGTCCATGAACGCGTAGTGGACGACGTTGTTGACGTGCCCGTAGACGTCATTGTCCGCCCATCGGGTCGGGATCCGCTGCCAGTGCCGGTAATCGCCGCGCACACACCCTCCGCTGCCTCGCTGGAACTTCCGCCTGGGGTCGAGCACCGTCAGCCGAGCCTCCTGGTGAGCTCGACCCTGGACCGCACGCCGAGCCGCGCGAAGATGTTGCGCAGGTGGTGCTCGACGGTGCGGTGGCTCAGGAACAGCCGCGCGGCGATCTCGCGGTTCGTGGCGCCCTCGGCGACCAGCCGCGCGATCTGCTCCTGCTGCGGCGTGAGGCCGGGGTGGTCCAGCGGTTCGCCGGTGGCGTCACCCGCCGCGCGCAGCTCGGCGCGGGCGCGGGCCACCCAGTGGTCGGCCTGGTAGGACTCGAAGATGAGCATGGCGTCGCGCAGGTGTTCCCTGGCCGCCTTGGGCCTGCGCCCGCGCCGCAGCCGGTTGCCGTACAGCAGCTCGGTCTTCGCGAGCTCCATGGCGGTGCCGCTCGCGCGGTGCAGCCGGATCGCCTCCTCGAAGTGCTCGTCGGCGGTGCCGCTCGCCAGCAGGCCGCGGCAGCGGTGCGAGAGCGCCAGCCGGGCCGTGCTCCCCGTGATGCCCGCCCACCTCTCGAACCGCTGCAGCGCCCGGTCCCCCGTGGAGGGACGCCCGCACGCGACGGCGGCCTCCACCACGTGCGGCGCGGCCATCACCTTGATGCCGGCGTGCCCGGGGTTCAGCCGCAGCCGGTCGAGCGCGTCGGCGGGCCGGTCGCGGGCCAGGTCGACGCACGCGGACGCCCACGCGCCGAACGTGCCCGGCCGGGTGAGCCCGCGCTCGGTGATGTGCTCGGTGGCGGCGTCGATGCGGCGTTGCGCGGTGTCCGCGTCGCCGCGCAACGCCGCCAGCAGCGCGAGGATCGTCAGGTGGTCGACCACGGCGTTGTGCTGGCCGATCGCCGTCGCCGCGTGCAGGCCCTCCGTGGCCGCCGTCAGCGCCGCGGTGTGCTGGTCCAGCAGCAACGCCGACAGCGCCCGGTACACCAGCGCCCACGGCACCAGGACGGTGTACCCGCTCTCCCGCGCCACCGTGACCGCGCTGGTCGCCATCTCGTAGGACCGGGTGGCGTCCCCCAGCACGTAGGCCGCCTGGCTCGCCCAGATCCGCGCCTGCGGTCCGGCGACCTGGTCGGCCAGGTCGACGACTCCCCGCAACACGGGCAACGCCTCGTGGTGCCGCCCGTCGAGCGTCGCGGACATGCCGACGAGGTGGTCGAGCGTGAGCCTCGTCGCCGGGGGTTCGCCGTCCTGGCGGAGCTGCCGCGCGAGCTCGGCTACGGCGGCGTACCGGCGGGGGTCGCCGGCGATGTTCGCCGCCTCGCCCGCGAACCCCAGCGCGGCCACCGCGAGCTCGCGTTGCGCGCCGACGAGGGTGCGCGCGGCCCGCATCAGGCGGTCCGCCGCCACGTCCGGCAGGCTCTCGCCCAGGTCGATGCCGCCCACGACCAGGTCCATGAGCGCTTTGAGCTCGCGGGTGTCGGTCATCCGGACCGCGGTGCGCAGGACGGCCCGGGAGCGGTGCGGCGCACCGTGCGCCCAGTGGTCGGCGGCGGCCCTGAGCAGGCGGCGCGCCTTCTCCTCCGGGTCGGTCGTCAACGTCGCTGCGCGGTCGTGGTCGCGCGCGGCGGTGGCGAAGTCGCCGCACCGCCGGGCGTGTTCGGCGCCGGCGGCGAGGCTGTCGGCGTGCTCGTCACCCTCACGGCCGGTGACGGCGAGGTGCCAGGTGCGCCGGGGGCCGGGCGGCAGCAGCGCGGCCAGCTCCGCGTGGGCGGCGAACCGCAGCGCCGTCGGGATCCCGGTGTGCAGGGTGGACCGGACGAGCCGGCGCGGGTCGAGCAGCGAGCCCGCCTCCGTCACGGCGGCGACGTCACCGGTGAGCCGGGCCAGGTCCTCGGCGGTCAGCTCCTCGTCCACGGCGGCCAGCGCGACGACGTGCCGGGCGCGGGCGGACAGCGCCTCGAACCGGGCTAGCAGGCGGCCGCGCAGCGAGCTGGTCCGCGGCAGCACGTCCGGTGGCGCGGCGGTGCCACCGAGCTGGTCCGACGTGAGCGACGCGGCCAGCTCCACCAGCGCCAGCGGGTTGCCGCACGCGAGGTCGGCGAGGTCGACCGCCAGCGCGGACGGCAGACCGGGCAGCAGGTCGTGCAGGACGAGCAGGCTCTCCGCGCGGTCGAGGGGGTCGAGCACCACGCTGGGCAGCCCGAACGACTCCTCCTCGGTGGCGATGAGCAGTGCGGCGCGCGTGCCGATGACGTCGGCGGCGAGCTGTCCGAGGTCGTCGTCGAGGCTGTCGACGTCGTCCACGCACAGCACCGCGTCGTAGGAGCGGCGGGCGTGGTTGAGCAGAGTGGACTTGCCGGAACCGGGCTCACCGCGCAGCACGAGCACGCCACCGTGCCCGTCCCGCGCACGCTGGAGCACCGCGTCGACAGCGACTCGCTGCCGGTCACGACCCCGAAGCATCGGCCCAGTGTTGTCCCGCCGGTGGCCCCTCCGGAAGAGGTCCGGCCCAATTTCCTACCACTGTTAGTTTTTTCACCGAAGCTTCTCGCCGATACCGGTGGTTGCACCGATGCGGACCTCCGCGCCGGGGTTGCAGGGTCGAGACGTCCCCGCAGTTCCCCTGCCAAATGAGGTGTACAGCGCCGTGCAACTTCGCACATTGATTCCCGTCGCGCTCTCCTTGGTGCTCATCACCGGCACCGCGCAGGCCGCAGAGAACCCCTACGAACGGGGCCCCGCACCGACCGTCTCGAGCATCGAGGCGACCCGTGGCCCGTTCGCCGTGTCGGAGACCTCCGTGTCGTCGCTCGTCAGCGGCTTCGGTGGCGGCACGATCTACTACCCCACCAGCACCGCCTCCGGCACGTTCGGCGCGGTCGCGATCTCGCCCGGCTACACCGGCACCCAGTCCACCATCTCGTGGCTGGGCCCGCGCATCGCGTCGCAGGGCTTCGTGGTGTTCACGATCGACACGAACTCGATCTACGACCAGCCCGACAGCCGCGCCTCCCAGCTCCTCGCCGCTCTCGACTACCTGACCCAGCAGAGCAGCGTGCGGACCCGGATCGACGCCACCCGGCTCGGCGTCATGGGTCACTCGATGGGTGGTGGCGGCACGCTCCGCGCGGCCAGCCAGCGCCCGGCGTTGCAGGCGGCGATCCCGCTGACCGGCTGGCACACCACGAAGAACTGGTCCTCGGTGCGCGTCCCGACCCTCGTGGTCGGCGCCGAGGACGACTCCATCGCGCCGGTCTCGTCGCACTCGGAGCCGTTCTACACGTCGTTGCCGTCCACGTTGGACAAGGCGTACCTGGAGCTCAACAACGCCTCGCACTTCGCCCCGAACTCGTCGAACACGACGATCGCGAAGTACAGCATCTCGTGGCTCAAGCGGTTCATCGACAACGACACCCGGTACGAGCAGTTCCTCTGCCCCGCGCCGGGACGCAGCACGCTGATCGAGGAGTACCGGGACACGTGCCCGCACTCCTGACCTGAGCGCGGGTCGCGGCGCCTGAACCAGCGCGGGGGCGCCGCGACCCGTCCCCAGGGTGTGTGTGGCCGGTGCCGGTTCGTCCGGCGCCGGCCATGTCGGCCGTTCCGGACCGGTCAGGCGAGGTGCCCGTCCGGGCGCACCAGCCCCGCGTCGGTCTCCACGTACCCGCCGGAACGCAGCCGTGCGAAGAGCGTGTCGCCATCGGACAGGCGCCGGTCGGGCACCCGCCGGCCCGTCGCGTAGGCCACGTCGAGGCCGGAGAGCCGCTCGGCGAGGTACTTCGACATGTCCGGAGCTGCCGCGATCAGCTTGCTCGTCACCGCGCGCAACGCCTGTCCCTCAGGCGAATAACCGGTCATCAACGCCGTTTGGGCGCGGGTGTGCTCCAGCAGGTCGACCCCGACGGGGTGGCGCTCGGCGTGGTAGGTGTCGAGCAACGCGTCGTCCGCGCGCCCGGTGACGACGGCGGCGAGCTTCCAGCCGAGGTTGTGCGCGTCCTGGATGCCGACGTTCATGCCGACACCGCCGGTCGGGAAGTGCATGTGGGCGGCGTCCCCGGCCAGCAGGACGGTGCCCGAGCGGTAGGTGGCGGCCTGGCGGGTGGCGTTGCCGAAGCGGGACAACCACCTCGGGTCGCGCAGGCCGAAGTCGGTGCCCGCGATCGCCGTGACCGTCGCGCGCAGCTCGTCGAGGGTCAGCTCGCCGGGCCATCCTGGGCGGTTCGTGCCGGGATCGCTGCCGACGACGCGGTGCACACCGCCGGGCAGCGGCACGACCAGCAGTCCGCCGCGGGCACCCGTGACGCTCGCGAACCCCCGTTCGGGCGGGGCGTCCAGCACGACGTCCCCGAGCCAGCCCCAGGTCGTGGCGTCGGTGCCGGGGAAGTCGATGCCGGCGGCCTGGCGCACGGTGCTGCGCGTCCCGTCGCAGCCGGCCACGAACCGCGCGGCGAGCACCTCGCCGTCGGCCAGCTCGACGCCGTCACCGGTCAGGCCGGCCACCCGGCAACCGCGCCGGATGGTGGCGCCCAGCGCGAGGGCGCGTTGTTCGAGCAGTTCCTCGGTGCGGGCCTGCGGCAGGGCCAGCGTGAACGGGTAGGGCGTGTCGAGCACCGCGAAGTCCATGCGGTCCGGCAGCCCGCCGAAGTGCCCGTTCGGGATGCGGACGCCTTCGGCGAGGAACGGCTCCACGACACCACGGCAGTCGAAGATCTCGATCGTGCGGGGGTGGATCGTGAGCGCCTTGGAGTTCACGTCCCGCTCCCGGCGCGCCTCCAGCACCGTGACGGAGGCCCCTCCGAGCCGCAGCTCCCCCGCCAGCCACAAGCCGGTCGGCCCTGCCCCCACGACGACGACGTCCTGCATGACTCTCCCTTGGTCACTGACCAACAACTGCGGCCGAGTAGACTAGGTCAGTGACCAAGAGTCAAGCGGACGTGGTGCGCACCGCCCTGGAGATCCTCGACGAGCTCGGCGCCGAGGCCGTCTCGCTGCGCGCGATAGCGCAGCGGCTCGACGTCCGGATGAACACGGTGCTGTGGCACGTCAAGAGCAAGGCGCGCCTGGAAGAGCTGATGGCCGACGCGATCGTCGCGGGCGTCTCGCTCGACGGCTTGCCACGGGACTGGCGCGAGCGGGCCGCGGAGATCGCCCGCCGCTACCGGCGGGCCCTGCTCGCGCACCGCGACGGCGCACTGGTCGTGGCGGGCACCTTCGCCGCCGAACCGGCCACGCTGGACACCGCGGAGGCGCTCGTCGCCGCACTGCTGGACGGCGGCCTGTCCGCGCGGGACGCGGCGTGGACCACCTGGAGCCTGATCTACCTCGTCCTCGGGCTGACGCAGGAGGAACAGGCGCTGCCCGGCCGCGCCCTCGGCGAACCGGCGGTGGGCGAACGCCCGGCGTTGCGGCGCATCCTGCCGTTCCTCTCCGGGGAGTCGTTCGACGAGCGGTTCGAGTTCGGCGTCGCGAAGCTCCTCGGCAGCTAGCGGCGGACCGAGCAGGCCGTGGCGGGACGACGCCGGCGACCGCGCTCAGGCCAAGGCGCCGGGCTCGCACGCGCGAGGGCAGGGGCACGCCGGCCGCCGAGCCGCTCACCGGGAGGCGGAAGTCCCGCGGCGGCTCGGCTCGGCGGTCATCTCGGCCAGCCGGTCAGCTCGGTCAGCTTGGCCGGACCTGCCGCCATCAGCCCCGCACACCGTCGTGGACGACCGGTTCGACCTGCCGCGCCCGTCGGCGGGCGGGCACCGGCGGGTCGAGCAGCCGCCGGTACTGGCGTTCCACCGCGCGGGCGACGTCCGGCCAGGTGTGGCGGGCGTTCACCCGGTCCACCGCCGCGATCGAGCACGACGTCCTGAGGGTGTCGTCCTCCAGCACCAGCCGGAGCTTCCTGATCAGGTGCTTCAGGTCGCGCTGTGGGACGAGGACCCCGGTCACACCGTCGATCACGGCATCGGTGAGCCCTCCGACAGCAGTGGCGACAACGGGCACGCCGCACGCCATAGCCTCCAACGGCCAGACTTCCCACGAAGCATGCGACGGCACGCACGCCGCCACGTCCGCCGAACGCAACAACGCGGGCATGTCCTCCCGCGCGACCGCTCCGAGCAGGCGCACGCGCTCCTCCACCTCGCGCTTGCGCGCCCACTGCCGCAGCCGCTCCGTCGCCGCGGGTGCCAGGTCACCGGCGATCACCAGCTCGACACCCGGCAACCACGGCAGCGCCGCGACGAGATCGGCCACCCCGTTGCCCACCGACGGGTCCGCGACCGAGACGATGCGCCGCAGCTCCGTGCGGGCGGCCGTCGTGCCCTGCGGCTGGAACAGGCCCGCGTCGACGCCGCGGGGCACCATCGCGATCCGCGACCGCGGCACGCCCGCCGCGGCCAGGCCCAGCAGCTCCTGCCCGCAGCTCGCGAGCACGAGCGCCGCCTGCTTGCCGACCAGCCGTTCGACACCGGCCTGCTGGTCGGTGCTTCTGCCGAGCCCCTGGAAGGACTGCACCACGGGCACACCCGCCGGTTGCGCTGCCAGCACCGCCGCCAGGCCGGAGCGCCACGAGTGGGCGTGCACGAGGTCCGGCGGCGAGTAGTCCCACTCGGCGCGCAGAGCGTCCACGAAATCACCCATGTAGGGCTGTTGCCCGTCGTCGGTCGTGCGGTTTTCCGATGTGGACCGCAGCCGTGCCGGTCGGCAGCCCGGCGGGACGGGTGTCGCCGGCCCTTCCTCGCCGTGCACCGTCACCTCGTGCCCCAGGCCGGCCAGTGCCGTCGCCAGGTCGGCGACCTGGACGTTGCGCCAGGAGGGGGCCTCTTGCGCGAACAACATCGCGATCTTCATGCGCCTTCTTCCCCGCGTCGTGCTGCGCTCCCACCTCGGCGGGGCGAGAGCTCGGCACCCGAACACGTGCCGGGCACGTGTGTGGTCGGTCGCGAAGTCCGCGGCACCGCGCGTTGCGCGGCCGGATGCGTAGGCATGGCTGATAGCCCGAAGTGGGCAGCCCCGCGCCCCGCCCTCCGGGCGGACCGTTACGACGGGCTGCAGGCTGAACCCACTCCGACAGTAGCCCACAGCGGAAGGGGCCGCAGAACGGTGGGCGGACACGTGCGGCGGGGCCGCGCGGGGAAGGGGGCGGCGCGGAGCGGGTCAGCTCTCCCAGATCACCGGCGACTTGACGTAGCCGTCACCGCGGTTGTACTCGCCGGCCACGACCTTCGAACCGTCCGGAGCGCCGGTCAGCACGCAGGTCTCGTACTTCGCCCCCGCCGTCGTGAACTCCTTGGGCGCGCTGGTGGACTTGCAGGTCGGCGTGTCCCCGGTGATGATCACACCGGTGCCCTTGCCGTCGGAGCCGAGGCCGCGCAGGGAGATCGAGGCGTACCTCAGATCGGTCCCGCTCAGGTTCTCCACCTGCACGCGCAGGTAGAACGGCGTGATGTTCTTGGCCTTGTCGCCGAACTTCACCAGGTCCTCCTTCGCGCCCTGCTCGATGGCGGTGAGCGTGACGGCGATCGTGCCGTTCTTGTCGTTGGAGGAGTACGGGAGCACCGCGCGGGCGCCGACCTTGAGCTTCGAGCCGGGAGCGGTCACGTCCCCACCGGCGGCGACCGGCGCGGAAGCCGACGAGGTCGTCGCACGGGAACTCGCCGTGGTGGTCGCCATGGTGGTCATCGTCTCCGCCTGCGTGGAGGCGGGTGTCGCAGAACCGGTCGTCTCGGATCCGCAGGCCGACAGGAACAGGCCCGCCGTCGCGACAGCGGCGATGAACAGGGGGCCACGGGCGTGCGTCACTGCGGGACTCCTCGTGCGACTGCGGAAAAGAAGCGGGGATCGCACTGGAGGCTAGGTCGCGGACGCGCGGGCCGGTATCGGTCGTTCACACCACACGGGCCTCAGAGGTCGTCGAGGCCGATCAGCCCGTCCTGGATCGCCCGCGCCACGAGCGCCGCCTTCGTGGGTGCCTGCCGGCCGATGGCGGCGTACTTGACCCTGATCCGCTCCAGGTGCGAGTTCACCGTGCTGAGCGTGATGTTGAGCCGCTGGGCCACGAACTCCTTCGACTCGGACTGGAACCACTCCACGAGCACCTCGGTCTCCCTCGGCGACAACGCGGGGCGGGTCTCCGACCGGTCCCCCGCCAGCGCGCCCGCGAGCGCCGGTGGCGTGTACGACTGGCCCGCCGCCGCGGCGCGCACGGCCTGCACCAGGTGGTCGGCGCCCTCGGCCTTGGTCAGGTAGCTCAGCGCGCCGATCTCCAGGCACTGCAGGACGACCTCGTCGTCGGCCCGCATCGAGTACACGACCACCTTGCGGCCGTCCTCGACGAGCTTGCGCAGCGCGGACAGCTCGGGCGCGACACCGCCGAGGTGCAGGTCGAGCACCACCACCGCGGCGCGGGCACCGGGACCGGTCCAGGCGACCCCGGGGTCCTCCCCGCTCGCCACGAGCGGGATTCCCGCGGAGGACAGCCAGTGCTCCACTCCCGCGCGCACCACGGGGTGGTCGTCGACCACGACCGCGGTCACCTCGTCCGCCATCGCGCCTCACTCCTCACCAGTCCGCTGTGGACGCTCGTCTCGACCAGGACCGAGGCCGGCACGTCCCCGGCCTCCGGCAGCACATCCGGCGCGTCCGCCACCACGGCCACGCGCACCTCGGTGGCGGTCCGCAGCAGGCTCACCTTGGCACGGCCACCGGCGGCGGCGAGCGCACGGGCCATCGGCGCCACGAGCGCCCGCCGCACTTCCGTCGGCACGGGTGTGGCCGTTCCGCTCACCGCGAGCGATACGACCACGCCACGCCGTTCGGCCACGTCGACGCACGCCGTCAGCTCGTGCAGCAACGGGTCCGGCACGTCGTCGTTCTCCGCGAACAGCCTGCGCAGCTGCACGGCCGCGACCGAGCAGCGCAGCCTGGTCGCCTCGTCCGCCGTGCTCACCACCTCGTCGGCGAGGTCGGCGAGCAACGGCAGCAACGCGCCGAGCTGCCCCTCGAACCCCTCGCGCAGGTCCTGCTCCCGCTGGCGGGCGAGCACTTCACGGGTGCGCGCGGCGTCGTGCTCGGCAGCGGCCCGGGCCGCGAGCCTGCCGTCGCGCAGCAGCACCCTCGTCATCACCAGGACGCCGAGCTGGAAGCTCGTGCCGCTGAGGATCACGACCCCGGCCGTGCCGGCGTCCCCGTTGCCCGCGTGCAGGAACCACGCCACGCAGAAGCAGACGTGGGCGGCGAGCGCCGCGACCAGGGCGGCGGGACGCTCCACCAGCACGAGCAGCAGGTACCAGCCCACGAGACCGAACGCCCAGTCCGCGGGACCGAACGACGCCCCCGCCGGCAACGCCGTCGTCGCGAGCACCGACGACGTGAGAGTCACGGCGGCGAGAGCCCCCGCGCAGCCGGCGGACGGTTCCGCGCGGCCCGCCACGACGTGACCGGCGACGAACGCGAGCACCGAGGTCAGCAGGACGTACGCGGCCCACGCCGCCGGACCCTGGTGATGAGCGACGAGCGAGGGCAGCGTCAGCACGAGCTGGGTCGCGAAGACCACCACGACCAGGACTCGCCGCGTCGTCGCGAAAACCGCGTGGTCAGTCATCGGCGGGCCAGCCCAGTCGCGCGGTCGTGCCCCTGCCCGGCGCCGAGTCGACCACGGCGGAGCCGCCGGCGGCGCGCAGCCGCTGCACCACCGAGCCGCGCAGGCCGCGCCGGTGCCCCGGCACGTCGTCGAGGACGAATCCCCGGCCGTCGTCCCGGATGACGACGAGCGCGCCCCGTCCTTCCCGCGACACGGTCAGCTCCGCGGTGGCGGCTCCGGCGTGCCGCTCGACGTTCGCGAGCAGCTCACGCGCGGCCCGCACGAAGGCCAGCGCGACTCCCGCCGGCACCGGCACCACCTCGGCGGACACCCGCACCGGCACCTCGCTGTCGCGCGCCACCGCCGTGAGCGCGGCTCCGAGGTCCACGGTGCCCTGCGCGTTGTCCCGTTCGGCCAGCAGCACCAGATCGCGGCGAGCCTGCGCGGCGACCGCCTGCGGATCACCGCCGTGCGCGGCCATCAGGAACGTCGCCGCCGCGGTGTCGTGCAGCAGGGCGAGGTACTCACGTTCCCGTCTACCGCGATCCAGCACGACCGCCGCCGCCCGGTTCTGCTCGGCGGCGCGCTCGCGCAACACGTCGACCCGCCGGCTCGACCGCCGCAGCAGCTCGTGGGCGACGCGCGCGAGCACCGGCTCCAGCACCGCCCGGACCAGCACGCCGGGACCGGTCGTCGCGACCTGCACGGCCAGCAACGCCACCGTGGCCGGCACGGTGACGCGCGGCGGCCACTGCCATTGCCAGGTGATCAGGGTCGTGGTGAGGACGGTCAGCACCCACTGCCCGCCGGCACCTCCCAGCACGACCGACAGCACCACCACGCGGACGAACCCCACCGGCAGCGCCACGCGGGGCAGCCGGAAGTCGGCGACGGAGGTGACCGCGACGAACGCGAAGAGGGCCCAGCCCAGCGGCGAGCTGACCGAGAACGCGCCGAAGAGGCTGATCAGGACGACACCCGCGCCCCGGATCGGGCCCGCGAGCCGCGACATCGTCGCGAGGAGCCTGACCTCCAGCAGCACGTGCGGCATTGTGTCAGGCGATCCCGCCGTGCCCGGCGGCCACTGACCGGAGGATCGTTTTCGATCTACACTGAAGTAATGGAGTTCACTGCGGCTGTGCGGACTTGACCCGTCCCTTGGTCGTCCACATGCGGTAGCCCGCCGCCAGGGCGTCGGCCTCCGACGCGAACGTCATGTCGCCCTTCATCCGCTTGTAGTACGGGGATTCGGGCGTGTGGTAGACCATCGTCCTGGAGTTGCCCTTGAGCAGCGGCGACTCCGGCCGCACGGGCTCCGCGACCGCCTTCTCGGCGGTGTGCTCCACGACCACCTTCTCCGCGGCGAGCCGCGGCGAGGGCAGGGCCAGCAGCGGCTTCGGCGGCTCGGCCTTCCCCCGGCCGCGCACCGACAGCCACGTCAGCAGCGAGCCGGCGGCGAACGACACCAGGCACAGCACGAACATCTGCGACAACAACCAGAGCACAGGAACTCCTAACGGACGACGACGTCGACCTGGCGCTTGGCCGGGTCGAACTCGCCGTCGGGGGCGGGACGGGTCTCGGTGGCGATCAACGCGGCCGGCACTCCCTGGCCAACGAGGACGTCGCGCACCATCTGCGCGCGGGTTGCCGCTATCGCCGGGTCGGTTCCGTGCGCCACCAGCGTGATCGAGGCGCGCGGTGCGACGAGGAGCATGCGGCCGACGCGTTCGGCGAGCACCGGACCGTGGCCTTCCCACGCCGTGGTGCCCTGGACGAACCGGATCGCGCCGTTGCCGTTCACCAGCCGGTTGACCGAGTCGTGCAGCGCCTCGACGTTCAGGTCGCCGACCGCCGCCGACGGCCCGACCTCCAGCCGGTCGACGACCTCCAGGCCGTTGGCCGCCTGCCGGACCGCGTCGTGCACCGCCGTCGCACGGGACTCGTCGGGCACGCGGGCCGCGATGACGACCTGACCGTTGTGGACGGTCGTGGTCACGTCCGGCACCCTCGCGGTCAGCGCGGCCGAGACCAGGCGCCCGACCACGACCGGCGGGATCGGCAGCGTGCCACCGAGCCGCAACGCCGCGGTGACCCGGTGCTCCGCCGACCGCACCGCGTCGAGGAGCGCGCGGCGTTCCACCTCGTCGGACACCGCGCCCGACAGCAGGATCTCGCCGCCGCGCACCGCCACGAGCAACTGCTCCGGCTCGGCGGTGCGCACGTCGGCGCTGCCCACGCCGGACACGTCGGAGACCACGGCCCGCACCGCGTCCGCGGACCTCGGGGAGACCTCGGTGACCACGACCGAGCGGCCGTTCACCGTGACGACGCCGTGGTAGCCGGCGTTCCCCAGCGCCGTGCGCACGTCGGCGTGCAGCGTCCGTTCGATGCCATCGCCGTGAACGAACACGCCGGTGGCGGCGAGCAACGCGGGCACCAACAGCCCGCCAATCCAAACCGCGTGAGGCAATCGCACGCGGTGGGATTACCGGACCACGAGGCCGAAAAGCCAACCGTTCCAGCCGTTCGGAGCGAACTTCACCCGGTCAGGTGGCTTCGCGGAGTGGAGGCCGCGCCGGGCGAGCGGAATGCGGCTCCGCGGGACCGAGAGCCCCGCGGAGCCGCGTCCCCTCACGTTCGCACGGTGTTCCGCGTCCGCCGCCACGCGATCACGATGAGCGCGATCAGGCCGAACAGCGGAATCGTGCTGATCGCCCAGGACAGGCCCATCGGCGGGCCGGGCTGCTCCATCACCTGGAGGTTCTTCAGCTCGCCCGTCGCAGGGCCCGCCGGGCCGTCGATGGCGAAGGTGAACGTCCACGTGCCCGGCTCGGGCAGCGCCTGGATGTCCAGGCCCCACACGTCCCGCTTGCGGGGGTGGCGCGCCAGCGGGCCGTCGTCCACCAGCTCGCCGTTCCAGCTCATGCTCAGCACACCGGACTTGCCCGCGATGCCGTCCTCCGGCGCGAACGTGAAGTCGAGCGACTGCATGGCTTTGACCGGCCAGGTGCTGAAGCCGACCGTCAGGTCGTACGGTCCCGCCTGGACCTTCTCGGTGTGGACGACGTTCACCGGCTCGAAGGCGAGCGACGGGGTGGCGAGGCCCAGCAGCAGGGCCAGGGTGCCCAGCAGGCCCAGCGACGTCTTACGCATGGCGGTCTTCCTTTGCTGGTGCGAGGTGGCGCAGCATCTGGCCGAACCGGCGGCCGAGCATCCCGGCGAGCGCGCCGAGCACCGCGCCCGCGACGACGGTGGCCAGGTACCTCTCCGCGTTCGGGAAGTTGCTCCCCTGCACGAGCACCCGCTGCACCGGCGCGAGCGCCGTGATGATCACGCCGCCCACCGCGCCGGGGATCCAGGCCGGCAGGTTCCGCAGCAGCTCCACGGCCACCGCGACGAGGAGCAGGCTCATCGGGATCATGTTGGGCAGCGCGGGGATGCCGTCGGCGTAGTCGCGCAGCGGCAGCCCGGTGGCGTTCGCGTAGACCTCCGTGGCCCACGGCGAGAACCACCAGAACACCGCCTGCAGCACCGCGACCACGACGCCGACGGCGAGAGCGCCTCCGCGCCGGTTCAGCACGTACGCGCCCATGAACAGGATCATCACCGAGAAGAACCCGCTACCCGCGCTCACCGTGTTGACCGGGCCGCCGGGCAACGCGCGCAGGCCGAGCACGGTCACCATGCTGAACGCGAGCAGCGTTCCCGCGGACGCGGCCACCCCGCGGACGCCCCACCGCTGGTCGCGGGCCACCGCGAAGATCATGACCGCGCCGACCATCGTGATGGAGATCGACAGCAGCAACCCGATGTGGGGCGGCGAGTCGATCACGGCGTCGAAGCCGTACAGGCCGTGCCACCACTGGTCCCACAGGCCGTAGACCAGGAACAGGGCCGCGCCGGTGCCGGAGACCAGGTACCCGACCGGTGCGGCGAAGGCGCGCCCGAAGACGTTGACCGCGCGACCGCCGACCACCGGGTCGACCGCCTTGGCGCGCTTGGTGTCCGCTGTCGTGAGGAGCACGACGAGCAGGCTCGCCAGGCCTGAGATCGCACTGCCCGCGTACAGGAACAGGTGCGGCATCGTGAAGAACGTGTCCGGGCCGACGTCGGTGTGCCACTGGATGTCCCAGGTCAGGCCGATCAGCGAGAGCAGGGTGCCGCCGAGCACGACGCTCGCCGGGACCAGCCCCCTCGGGACAGCCCTCGTCGACGACGTCGCGGCGACCGCCGTGATGTCCACTTGGTATTCCTCCCCCTTCAGGTGAGCAGCAGCGGGATGACGACCCGCTCCGCACTGAATGACACGGTGATCTCCCATTGCCCGGCCATGAACAGGTCGACGCCCCCGGCCCGGTAGTGACCGGGCCCGAGCTCGGCCGCGGTGATCGGGGCCACCGCGTGGCCCATCCGCGGCATCGCCGGTTCGACCGTGACCTCTCCCCGCGCCGCGTTGCCGGCGCGGTCGGTGACCCGCAGGTCGAACGAGTTGCTGCCGGACCTCGTGCTCGCCGGCGTCAGCACGAACCGGAACCGGTCGCTCTCGGCGAGCTGCGGTCGCGCCTCGACGCCGCGCGGCCACAGCACCACCAGCGCGGCGAGCACCGCGACGACCCCGGCCAGGGCGAGCACCACGTTGCGCTTCACCTCGGGGACACCGCCTTCGCCGCGGGGACGTCGACGAACTCGGGCACGGTGACGACCGAGTAGCCGCGTTCGACCTGGATCCACACGAGGTACCGGCCGGGCAACGGGAACGAGTAGGTGAACGGCACCTCCGGCCCGTAGGCGGCGACGCTCTCGTCCGGCCGGTCGGGCAGGCCGGGGGCAGGCGGGATCATCGAGTGCACGTGCGCCCAGATCGGCGCGGACACCGGACCGTCCGCGACCGGCCCGACGACGATCATGTGCCCGAGCATCCCCAGCCACGGCTGGAGATCGCGTTCGCCGAAGTCGGCCGTGATCGTGCTCGGCCTGCCCGCCTCCCGGACCTCCTTGGTGACGACGGCTTCCCCCGCCACCGGCGCGGGCGTGGACGTGCCGGAGACGTCGACGCTCGACCGCAGCAGCTGCACTCCCCCGCCACGCCGGGCGATCTCCGCGGCGATCGCGTGTGTGCCCCGCTCCGGGTCCTTCAGCCGAGCGCGGTACTCACCGGGTGCCGTGCGGACCGGGTGCAGGTGCCGGAGGTGCCCGGCCGGCGACACCACCACGAGGTGGACGAACGCGCTGTCGTGCACCAGCAGGTCGTCCACCGGACGGCCGGAGGACCCGTCGGTGAGGCCGAGCACCACGTCCTGGCCGTCCATGCGGGGCACCAGGTTCACCGGCGGCCGGGAGAAGTCCGTTGTGGACGTTCGCGCCCAGGGGTTCGTGACGTTGTCGAACGTCGGGTCGAGCTGCGTGCCCGGCGCCGCGACCGGCGGGATGCTCGGGGCCAGCAGGGCCGCCGTCACCCCGACCGCCACCGCGGCGACCACGCCGGCCGTCGGCACGAGCGCCAGGCCGGGCCTGCCGAGCACGGCGCACCCCAGCGCCACCAGCAGCAGCACGCCGGCCGCGACGAACCCGCCGTAGGTCGCGTTCTCCCAGGGCGGGGCGACCAGCGCCGGCACGACGAACGGGATCGTGGCCCCGTCGACCGCCAGCTCCCACGGACCGGGCCGGTCCACGTGCACGACGCCGGGGTGGAAGCCGGGCGCGGCGCCGAGGACGACCTTCGCCGTGCTGGCCGGCGCCCCCGCGGCCCGCGCTGTCAGGGTGATCTCGCCGGGCGGCGAACCGGCGTGCGTGACCACGTCGACGTGCACCGGCCCCGGCACCTCGGCGACCCGCCGGATGATCACCGTGAGCTCGCGGTCGCCGAGGCTCTGCGCGACGTGGATGTCCGCGCCCGACTGGGCGCCGTCGGCCAGTGCCGGGGCGGCGACTCCGAGAGCCGCCCCCAGCACGAGGAGCAGGATCGCACCACTTCGTCTCATCGCGGCCCAAGGTAGCGATGGCGGCGGGCCGGAATCGTCACGGCCCAGGCGGAATCCGCGTCCCCCGCGCGGGGGATCTCCGACCCCTGCGCGGCGGGAGGACCCCGGGGCGGTGATGGGGCAGGATTCCCGGCGATGGACTCGATCAGGTTCCCCCTCAAGCACCAGTCCCGGCTGGTGGCCGCCGTCTGCATGGTCGTGGACGGCGGCTTCGTGCTGCTCGGCGGCTGCACGTGGGGGCAGATGTGGGTGGTGCTGGGGATGACCCTCGCCGTCGACGCGATGCTGGCCGGTCCCGCGCGCCTGTCCGGCTGGGTCGCCGCGGCCCAGGCCGCGCTGCCCCTGCTCGTCCTGCTGACGATGGGCCAGAACTTCGACGCCAACGACGCCGGGATGCTGATCGCCGGCTACCGCGCCGGCGCCTGGCTGCGCGGCGGGTCGGCGTACGCCGCGCTGGGAGCCCTCTCCGCGAGCCTGATCGCCTGTTCGCTCGTGGTGGGCCACGGCCCGCTGACGGCGGTGCTCGTGGCGGCCAAGGCCGCGGTGCTGCCGTGGCTCGTCGGCCGCTACACCACGGCCCGCCGCGCCTACCTCGCCGAGCTGGAGAAGCGGTCGGCGATGGAGCAGCTCGACGCCAAGGCCGCGGTCACCAAGGCGATCACCGAGGAGCGCAGCGCCATCGCCCGCGACCTGCACGACGTGATCGTGCACCACGTGAGCGCGATCGGCATGCACGCGGGAGCCGCCCGCCTGGGCATGCCCCACGGCGACACCCGGCTGGCGACCTCGCTGCGGTCGGTCGAGATCGCCAGCCGCGCCGCGATGGTGGACCTGCGCCACCTGCTCGACCTGCTGCACGGCGACAGGTCCGAGGGCACGCGGCAACCGGGCCTCGGCAACATCGACGAACTGCTCGACGGCGTGCGCTCGGCGGGAACGCCGGCCCGCCTCGACGTCCGCGGCCGGCACCGCGACGTGCCGGAGTCGTTGGACGTCACCATCTACCGGATCATCCAGGAGATGCTCACCAACGCGGTGCGGCACGGCGACTCCTCCGGCGTGACGGTGATCCTGGAGTACGGCCGCGACGAGCTCACCGTCACCGCCGAGAACGCCATCGGCACCGGCACCGGCACCGGCACCAATGGCACCGGCACCAATCGCACCGGCACCGCCCGCACCGGCACCGCCCGCACTGGCACCGCCCGCACGGGACCGGTGCGCCGCGGCCTGGTCGGCATCCGCAACCGCGCCGGCATGTTCGGCGGCACCACCCACTCCGGCCTGGAACCGGACGGACGGACGTGGCGCACCGTCGTCACGTTCCCCCTGGAGGCGTCATGACCCTGACCGTGCTGCTGGCCGACGACCACGCGATGCTGCGCTCCGGCATGCGCGCCATCTTCGACACGCAACCGGACCTGCGGTGCGTGGGCGAGGTGGCGGACGGCCGCGCGGCCGTGGCGGAGGTGGCGCGCCTGCGCCCGGACGTCGCGGTCCTCGACATCCGGATGCCCAAGCTGGACGGTCTCGGCGCCACGGAGATGATCCTCGCCGACCCCGCGAACCGCACCAAGGTCCTGCTGCTCACCACGTACGACACCGACGAGTACGTCTACCGCGCGCTCAACGCCGGGGCCAGCGGCTTCCTGCTGAAGTCGCTGCCGCCCGAGGAGCTGATCTCCGCGATCCGGGTCGCGGCGCGGGGGGACGCGCTGATCGACCCGTCGGTCACCCAGCGGCTGATCGCCCGGTTCGCCGTCAGCCTCGCGCCTCCCCCCACGCCGCCGGAGCTGGCGTTGCTGACGGCACGCGAACGCGAGGTGCTGGAACTCCTGGCAGCCGCGCACAGCAACGCCGAGATCGCGGCCCGGCTGCACGTCGGGGACGAGACGGTGAAGACGCACGTTTCCCGGGTGCTGGCGAAGCTGGGGCTGCGGGACCGCGTGCACGCCGTCGCGTACGCGCACATGAACGGGATCGTGCGGACGCGCGGGGAGTGAACGGGGTCAGGTGCGGCTGAACGGGTGGCGAGCTGCCGGCAGGACGCCGGTGAGAAAGTCCGGCAGCGCCTGTTCCGCCTCATACGCGAACAAGCTCAGACACGGCCGAACAGATGACGTGCCGCCGCCAAATCACGATCCCCGGTGAGGAAGTCCCGCAACGCCCGCTCCAACTCATCCCCGCGGATCGTGCCGTCGCCGTCGTGGTCGAGCTCCCGCATCGCGGCGATCAGCTCGTGCCGGCGCGGGCTGTGGTCGAGCAGCCGGGAGTACTCGTCCTGGCGCACCTCGTCGTTGCCGTCGCGGTCGATGAGGTGGCGCACGGCGGCGGCGACCGCGCCGTAGCCGCGCTCGGGATCCGGCGGTCCCGGGTAGCGGCCGGCGGCCAGCGCCTGGTGGTACGCGGCGGCGGTCATGGTGCTGTCGGCCGGTGTGCCCGTCGCCGAGCACATCTGCTCCCACCAGGACCGGAACGCCTCGTGGACGTGGTCCTCGTCCTCCTCGTCCAGGTCGAGGTGGGTGCTGATCTCGCGGGCCATCGCCAGCACGTCGTTCCAGCGCAGCGTTCCGTCGCCGTTCTGGTCCAGCACGGTCTCGAAGAACGACTCGGGGACGGCCTCGGCCCGCGGGGTCTCGGCTGCCCTGATCGAGGCGGCCGCGAAGGGCAGGTACCGCCACGGTTTGGGCAGCAGGGCGGTGGCCAGGCGCACGGAGACGTGCAGTCCGTCCACCAGCAGACCGGCGCCGGGAACCGGGGTCAGGCGCAGGCGGTCGCGCAGCACCGGGGGCAGGGTGACGGCGGTGGCCTGGACGACGGCCGTCACCACGGCGTAGCGCAGCGGGGCCCACACCAGCGCGGGGATCGGCACGCCGGTCGGTGGCGGGATGCGGTGGATGCTGCCGGACAACAGGTCGCGGACGGTGGCGTTGTCCTCCAGGACGTCGGTGACCACCCGGTCGAAGTAGAGCCGGAACTCCTCGTGCGTGGCCGGGAGGTCGCCCGCGGAGAGCCCGAAGTTCTCGCCCAGCCGCCGCCACTCGGCGTAGAAGCGGGCCGTCTCGTCGTCGGGCAGCGGTTCACCGCCGAGGCGTTGCATGGTCAGCACGGCCTCGAACAGGGTCAGGTGCACCCAGGCCCGTGCCGCGGTGTCGCCCGCGTCGAACGCACGGCCGTAGCCGTCGGTGCCCCGCATCCGGCGGTGCAACCGTTCGAGCCGAGCCAGCTCACGGCGTTGCTCGGCGGCGCTGCCGTAGACGTAGGTCTGGAGGCTTTTCAGCGTGCGGAACAACCTCCGCCACGGACGGGCGTTGTAGACGGAGAACTCGGCCACGGCGGCGCCCACCGCGGGGTGCGCGGCCTGCAGCACCAGCGCCCGGTGCATCACCAGCAGGAAACGCCACTGCCCGAGCCGGTCCCAGGTGCTCGACCCCGGTCCCAGCGCCACGTCGACGGTCATTGCGCCGAAGCTAGCCATGACGCCGGGACACCAGGCCGCGCCCCGCTCGGCGTTCACCTCATGCGGTGGTGAATTCCACCCACTTGCCGCAACCCGCTCAGCGCCGGTAGACGCCGAACTCGTACAGCGAATAGCCCCACCCGGTCCCCCGTTGGGTGGCATGCAGCCGCACGTACCGACCGGTTGCCGTCACATCGATCGCGTCGACACCACCGTTGCCGGAGGTTGTGCCGTACACCGAGCGCCAGTTGTTGCCGTCATCGGACACCTGGATCTCGTAGGCCCGGCCGAACGCGCCCTCCCACACGAGCTGCACGTGCTGGAACGTGGTCACCGCGCCGAGGTCCACCCTGATCCACTGCGGGTCCGCCCAGTCGGTGGCCCAGCGCGAGGTGCCGTCGCCGTCGACGGCGTTGGCCGGTGGGAACGGCGCCCCGTCCCCGGTCTGCTGGTACGAGGAGGCGGTCACGGGCTTGCCCCGCGCCACGTCCACCCCGGACGGTCGTGGCGCCACCACCCGGACCGACCGCGTCTCGATGCCGATGTTGCCCCGGCCGTCCTCGGCCATGACGTAGACCTTCCACACCCCGAGCCGATCCGGCGCGGTGATGGTGAGCCGGTTGCCGGCGACCTGCGCGGGCGCGGCGGCCAAGCCGCCGCTGTTGTCGACGTACTTGCTGTTGAGGGCGGCGGACCAGGCGATCGGGTCGCCGTCGGGGTCGGCGGCCGCCACGTCGATCGTCAGCGGAGCACCGGCCGGGACGGAGGCCGGCACGGTCATCGCGGAGATCACCGGTGGGCTGTTCGACGGCGTGACGCCGCCGAACGCGCGTTGCACCGCGTAGAACGAGAGCCGCTTCTTGCCCGCGGGTGTCAGGTTGAACCACACGGCGCCGAAGTCGTACTCGGTGCCGTAGTGGAACAGCGTGCCGCCGAAGGACACGCCCCGGTGACCGGTGATGCAGTTCCACGCCTGGGTGTAGCCGTCGCGCTTCTGCACGTCGGTCGGCTCCGCGGGCACGCCGTTGGCGTCGTTCGGCACCTCCCACTCCCCCGCCGGACCGGCCTCGGTGACGATGTATGGCTTGGTGTGGCCGCCGTCGATCCAGTCCTGGCGGACCTGGCAGACGTTGCCGTAGGAGTTGACCGAGTACAGGTCGAGGTCCGGGGCGTGCGCCTTCAGGTAGGCCCACGCGCCGGTCCACGCGTCCGTGTTGGTCACGGGGTGCGCGGGGTCGATGGCGTGGATGGCCCGTGCCGCCTCGTTGACGAAACGGGCGTAGGCGACGCGCTGGTTCTCCAGCTCCGCGCCGGAGTAGCAGTTCTGCAGGCCGAGGACGGACTCGTTGCCGACGTTCCACATCAGGACGCCGGGGTGGTCGCGGTAGGCGGTGACCCACTGCCGGATCGAGGCCAGCGCGTCGGCTTTGTACTGTGCGTCCGTCACGTAGTTGACGCAGCCGCCGGAGCCGGGACCGCCGCCCGGCTGGAGCCAGAAGCCGTTCATCACGCGCAGGCCGTTGGCGGCGGCCGCGTCGAGCAGCGGGCGGGTCGAGGCGTCCGTGCCCCACGTGCGCAAGGTGTTGACGCCCATCGACTTCAGCTCCGGCATGTGGCGGGCGGCGTCGGCGGCGGGCGGGCCCCAGGTCAGGCCCTTCACCGTCCACGGCCGGCCGTCCACCACCAACTGCCAGTTGCCCTGGGAGCCGGTCACGCGCACGCCGGTGCCGGGCTGCGGGTTCGAGCCCTGTTCGCCGAAGACCCGGAACTCCCACAGCGAGACGCCGTAACCGTTGGCGCGCTGGGTGGTGTGCACGCGGACGTGGCGGCCGGTGCCGGTCACGTCGTACGCCTGCCTGCCGCCGGTGGCGCCGGTGACCGAGCGGATCGGCTGCCACACGTCGCCGTCGGCGGAGAGCTGGATCTCGAACGCCGTGGCGTGGGCCGACTCCCAGTCGAGCTCGACGCGAGTCACGGACGAGGTCGCGCCGAGGTCGACGCGCAGCCACTGCGGGTCGCTCCACGCGCTGGACCAGCGGGTGCCGCCGTCGCCGTCGACCGCCGCCGAGGCGGGCGTGCCGCCGTTCTCGGTCGACGACGCCGTGGCGGCTTTGCCCTGGGAGAGCAGCACGGGGGCGGCCTGGGCCGGTGCCACCGCAAGGCCGAGCAGCACGGCGACGACCGTGCAGATGGAGCGGACGCGGACCATCGCGCCTCCTGCCACAAGTAGGGGTGTGTGCGGGGAGAGCGCTCTCACAACCCTGCCGACGAACGTTACGACCAGACGTCGGCAGTGTCAAAAGAACCGGTCTTGACACCTCGTGGACGGGGGCGGGACGCTGGTTCGGAGAGCGCTCTCCCAGCCGGTCACCCCCCATCGGCAGGAGGACACAGGTGTCCCGAAAACTCAGCGCACTGGCGGCCGCGGCCGCCCTCGTGACGGCGGTGGTCGTCGTCGCGAACCAGTCGGCCCAGGCCGACGACCTCGTCACGCACCACGAGTTCCAGGCGAACTGCTCGGTCACCACCCATCTCCCGGACGACCCGATCGTCTTCCCCGGACTGCCGGGCGCGTCGCACCTCCACACGTTCCTCGGCAACAGCTCCACCAACGCCCGCAGCACCAACGACTCGCTCAAGGCGGGGCAGACCAACTGCAGGACGCCGGACGACAAGTCCGCGTACTGGTTCCCGTCGGTGCTCAACGGCGACCAGGTCGTGCCGCCGAACTTCCCGCAGGTGATCTACTACAAGTCCGGGATCCTGCGGTACCAGGACGTCGTGCCGTTCCCGCCGGGCATCCGGTTCGTGGTCGGCAGTCCCACGGCGTCGCAGGAGGAGTTCCGCACCGCGCCGGGCGCGGTCGAGGGCTGGGAGTGCGGCGACAGCTTCCACAACTGGGACATCCCGGCGTACTGCACCCCCGGCACCCAGCTCAACGTCCGCTACCAGGCCCCGAGCTGCTGGAACGGCCGTGATCTCGACTCCGCGGACCACAGGTCGCACATGGCCTACCCGGACCGCGCGAGCCTGACCTGCCCGCCGAGCCACCCGGTGGCCGTGCCGATGATCGAGTTCAAGATGGCGTTCCCGGTGTCCGGCGACATGTCCCGCGTCCGGCTCTCCAGCGGCCGCGGCTACACCTGGCACTACGACTTCATGAACGCCTGGGACGCCCCCACGCAGGCCGCGCTCGTCCGCCACTGCGTCAACGGCGGCCTGCAGTGCGATCCGCGCGGGTACGACCTCTACAAGCCCCATCGCGGTGCCGCGCTCGGACCTGACTACCGGTTGCCGCGGTGAAACACCGCGGTGAGGCCGATCCGGTGACCTGGTCGCGGTGAGTTCGTCCCTCTCCCACACCCTGGGGCGGCGCGTGCCCCGAGGTGTTTCCGCGTCGCGACGCCGGGGGCCTCTGCACACCGGAACGAACGGAACGGACGCCGCGACCGGGGAGGTCGCGGCGTCCGCCGCACCGCCACGCGCCGATCAGCCGCCGGTCACGGGTAGCTCACGACGTAGCGGACCTGGTTCGCGAGGTCCGCCTGGCCGCCCGTGCCGTTGATGACGTTGGCGATCGTGCCGACGCCGCCCAGCGACACCGCGACCAGGTGCGTGAAGCGCACACCCGACCGGTTCGGCGCCTCGAACGCGTTGTCGGTCACGATGCTCGGGTCGGCCTGGTTGAAGGCGTACACGCCGACGCCGAACGCCTGGTGCGTCGTCACGGAGTCGGCGACCTTGTAGCCGGCCCAGCCCCGCTTGGACCCGTTCATCCACGCGGCCTGGTTCGGCGGGTCGTACGGCAGCTCGTTCTGGTACAGGTAGACGCGGCCGCCGTTGCCGTTCCAGACCAGGTTGTGCTGCTGGTAGTGCTCGACGAACAACCCGTACGCGATGACGTTGTCGCCGTTGACCACCACGCCGTTCTGGCCGGGGTTCGCCGTCCAGCTCACGCCCTCACCGTGGTCGGCCCGCCACACCCAGGTGTGGTCGATGATGGTGTTGCGGCTGTTGACCCGCATGCTGACCGTCGCCTTGCCCGCCTGCGACCCGCCGACGCGCAGGTACACGTCGTGCAGCGACGTCGGGTTCGCCGCGTGGTCGGCCGCGCTCGAGTCGCCGATCTCCAGCAGCACCGGGGAGTTCTGCACACCGGCGTCGACCAGGAACCCCGCCAGCTTCACACCGTCCACATCGGACGTCGTGAGCGCCGCCCTGCCCGTGGTGGGGGTCAGGGTCGCGAGGCCGAGGCCGAGCACGATCGTGTTCGGGCGGGTGACCCTGATCGTGTCGGAGACCTGGTGGATGCCCGGCGTGAGCAGCAGGTGCTTGCCCTGCGCCAGCGCGGTGTTGATCGTGGCGACCGGCGTGCCGGGCTTCACGACGAAGAAGTCCGCCAGCGAGACCGAGGAGCCGGGGTTGCCGTTCTCCCAGCTGGTTCCCCGCGAGTTCGTGCGCAGCGCGGGCACGAAGACGCGGTACTCACCCGAGCCGTCGAGGTAGAGGAACGGCTTCTCGCGCGTCACCGGCGAGGTGTCCACCGTCGTGTGCGACGGGTTCGGGAAGTGGTTGGCCGGAGCGCCCTGCGTGCCGGCGAAGACCATGTTCCACACCGAGCCCGACCAGCCGTTGACCAGGTTGCTGTTGCGGGTCAGGAACTGCTGCTGCGAACCCGAGACCACGGTTCCGTCGATCCTGCTGTCCACGATCAGGCCGCCGCTGGCCCAGCCGTCGTAGCCGTTCCACAGGTGCGCCTGGCCGCGCAGGTGCATCCGCCGGTACGCGGTGGCCTGCGAGACCGCCCAGCGCTCGATCTGGTTCGCGGGCAGCGTGACCGAGAGGTTCTCCGCGCCGCGCCAGAAGTTCTGCGTCGCGTTGCCGAGGTTGTTCGGGTCGTTGCCCTGCTGCAGCCAGTCGGCCTCGACCCGGATGTGGCCGTTGATGTTCACGTCGTCCGGGTGCAGGCCGAGCCCCGCGATCTGCGTGTAGAAGCGCAGGTTCACGTCGGCGTTGTACGTGCCGGGCTTGAACAGCACGGCGTGGCGCTGCGGGCCGAACTGGTTCGTCTTCATCTGGGCGGCGATCGTGTCGAGCCGCGCCTGCATCTCCGCCTGCGACGACCCCGGTCCGTAGACGTGCACGTTGGGGCCGAAGTCGGGGTTGCGCGGGTCGGTCGGCGGCACGCCGGTCGAGTCCGTCTCGGTGTTGACGCCCAGCTCCCACAACGAGTAGCCGTAGCCGGTGGCGCGCTGGGTGCCCAGCACGCGCACGTACCGGCCGGAACCGGTGACGTCGAGCGCCTGGGTGCCGCCGGCGCCGGTCGTGGTCGAGTGGACCGTGCGCCACGAGGCGGAGTCGGCGGCGTTGTCGCTCACCTGGACCTGGAACGCCCTGGCGTACGCGCCTTCCCAGGTGAGGGACACGCGGCAGACCTGCTGGGTGGAGCCGAGGTCGACCTGGACCCACTGCGGGTCGGAGAACTGCGACGACCACCGCGTGCCCGCGTTGCCGTCGACGGCGGCGGACGCGGGCGTACCGGCGTTCTCGGTCGAGGACGCGGTCGCGGGCCGGTTGAGAGCGGCGTTCGCGGTGCCGCACGCGGCGGCACCCGCCATCGGTGTGCTGCTGATCGTGGTCGCTAAACACAGGGCGGCGGCGGCGAGCGCGGCTGCCCTGGACAGGGGTGAGCCCATGATCCTGCCTGACGGGGAGAAGGGCGAAAAGCCTTGGACAGGGGCGTGAGAGCGCTCTCCCGAACGACGTTAACGCCGGGTTGCGGGCAGGTCAATCACGCAGAGGCCCTGACGACGAGTTCCGGTTCGAAGATGGCGGATCTCGGCCGTTGTCCCGGTTCTTCCAGGCTCGCCAGCAGCAGGTCGGCCATCTTCGCGGCCATGTCCTCGACGGGCTGGCGGACGGTGGTGAGCTGCGGACGGCTCGCGAGGGCGGGCGCGCTGTCGTCGAAACCGACCACCGCGACGTCATCGGGAACGCGCAGCCCGTGCGCCCGCAGCACTTCTACGGCCGCCTGCGCCATCAGGTCGTTCGCGGCGAACACGCCGTCGACGTCGGGGCACTCGACCAGGAGCCGCTGCATCGCGGAGGCGCCGCTCTCCGCGGTGAACCCGCCCTCCGCGGTCGGCACGTACGGGAACCCGTGGCGGGCCATGGCGTCGCGGAACCCGGCGTGCCGGTCCTGGCTCGCCAGCACGTCCAGCGGGCCGGAGATCGTGGCGATGTTGTACCGCCCCGCCGCCACCAGGTGGTCGGCGGCCATCCGGCCGCCCGCCCGGTGGTCGAGGTCCACGTAGCTGATCGGCATCGGCCGGCCCGGCCGGGCGTAGAGCACCGAGGGGACACCGGCTTGCAGCAGCCGGGCGGGCAGGGGGTCGGCCGGGTGGGTGGACACCAGCAGTGCGCCGTCGGCGCTGCCCTGTCTGAGGAACTCGACGACCTCGGTGCGCGCGTGGTCCGAGTCGGCCAGCATGAGCACCGGGTGGACGCTGCGCAGCCGCAGGAAGTCCACGACCCCCGCAGTCACCCGGCCGAAGAACGGGTCGGTGAAGACGTCCGATCCCCCACCGGCGCCGGAGATCACCAGCGCCACCGTGCCGGTGCGGCGGGTGACGAGAGACCGGGCCACGCGGTTGGGCGTGTACCCGGTCTGCTCGATCGCGTTGCGCACCGTCTCCTGGAGCTCAGGGTCGACGTTGCGCGTTCCGTTCACGACCCGCGAGACGGTCGCGCGCGACACGCCCGCGACCCTCGCGACGTCCTCCAGCGTGGGCGCACCCTTGCTCATGCACCGGTTGTACCACGCCAGGAGAGCGTTCTCCCAACATCAAGAGCCGACGCGGACGTCCTTGATCGCACCCGGCCAGAAGTCGACGTTCTGGCCACCGAACTTGGCACGCCCCACCGCGAGCGCGCCGGTGCTCTCGACCGCCGGTCCGGCCGGAGCCGTGGCGACCAGCGCGCCGTCCACGTACAGCCGGATCTCGCCGCCCTTGCGCTCGCCCTTCAGCTCGTACCAGCGGCCGATCTCGGGGGTGATCTCGTAGCGGGCCCTGTTGCCACCCGGTGTGCTGAACGCGAACGCGCCGTTGCCGTACTGCAGGTAGAAGGGGTTCTCCTGCTGACGGCCGTCCTGGCTCACGGCGGTGGCGTAGTTCTCGGGCAGCTCGTCCAGCCGTACCTTGGCGGACACCGTGTAGTCCTTGGTCGTGTCGACCACGGGACCGTAGGTCTCCGCCGAGCCGTTCTTGAGCTCCAGCGCGCCGTCCTCGAACGCCGCGCCGGTCGGGCTGAGCGTCAACGGGTTGCCGCCGCCGCTGCTGTCCTCGGCGGTGGTCCCCCTGCGCTCGTCCAGCTCCCACTCACCCCGGTTCGCGTACGGGTACGGCTTGCCCGCGTTGGCACCGGCCTCGATCACGCGGCGGTTGATCTCGCGGACGGGGCCGGGGTCGACCTTGAGGCGCTTGCGGTCGTAGGTCCACAGGCCGTTGAGCTCGCCTTCCAGGTCGGTGACCTGCGTGTAGACCGACGCCGACAGCTCCTGGCGGGCCTGGCCGAGGTAGAACGTGCGGGTGTTGTCGACGTACTTCGCCGTCAGCGCCGCCTTGTCCGCCACCCCGCTGTAGATCGCGATCGGCGCACCCGGCCACTGGTGTCCCGGCGTGCGCAGCGTGAAGCCGCCGTGCTCGCCGTCCATCACGACGCGCTTGCCGTCCGGGCGGGCCGGGTCGGTGTTGTTGTAGTCGTGGTGGTCGATGACGTCGCCCCGGCCCGAGTCGCCCTTGGAGGCGCAGCAGTTCACCCCGCTGTGGGCGCTGACGATCCGGCTCGGGTCAGCGGCCTTGACGTCGTCGGTGATCTGGCCCGTGGCGGTGCGGTCCCACTCGCCCCAGCCCTCGTTGAACACGATCCAGGCGTAGATCGACGGGTAGTTGTGGAGCTGCTGCATCAGCTCGCGGCTCTCCTTGAGGAAAGCCTGCTGCGCGACGGGGCTGTTGCCGTCCTCGAGGGACACGAAGTCCTGCCACACCAGCAGTCCCAGCCGGTCGGCGTGGTAGTACCAGCGGGCGGGCTCCGCCTTGATGTGCTTGCGGACGGAGTTGAAGCCGAGGTCCTTCTGCGCCTTCAGGTCGAAGACCAGCGCGTCGTCGCTCGGCGCGGTGTTCAGGCCGTCCGGGTAGAAGCCCTGGTCGAGCTGCATCAGGTTGAAGATCGGCTGTCCGTTGAGCGTGAGCTTCGGCGTGCCGCCGATGGCCGTCATGCCGATGGAGCGCATGCCGAAGTAGCTCTTGACCCGGTCGCCGCCGAGCCTGATCTCGAGCTGGTACAGGTACGGGTCGTCCGGAGTCCACAGGTGCGGGTCGGGCACCGGCAGCCTGAGGTTCGAGTTCGCCGGTCCGGTGACCGTGCCGACCTGCCTGCCGCGCGCGTCCTTCGCGATGGCCGTGACGGTGGCGTTGCCCGCCGACTTGACCGTCAGCGCCAGCGAGCTCGTGGCGAGGTCCGGCGTCGTCTTGATCTCGTCGATGCCCTTGTCCGGCACCGGCTCCATCCACACCGTCTGCCAGATGCCCGACGACGGCGTGTAGAAGATGCCGCTGGGGTTGCGCGACTGCTTGCCCTTGGGCTGATGCGGGCCGGTCGTGTCGGTGACCGCGACGACGATCTCCTGCTCGTTACCGCGCTTGAGGGCGTCGGTGATGTCCGCGCTGAACGCCGTGTAGCCACCGGTGTGCTCGGCGACGAGCTTGCCGTTCACCCAGACCCTGGCGTGGTAGTCGACCGCGCCGAAGTTGAGCTTCAGGCGCTGCCCGCTGCCGATCTTCCAGTCGTGCGGGACGGACACCGTGCGGCGGTAGAACATGTGGTCCTCGTGCCGTTCGAGCCCGGAGAGCTGCGACTCGATCGGGTAGGGCACGATCACCTTCTCGGGCAGCTTCTTCCCGAACGCGGGCAGCTGGCCCTCCTCGGCGGCCGAGAACTCCCACGGACCGTTGAGGTTGACCCACTTGTCGCGCTCGAGCTGCGGCCTCGGGTACTCCGGCAACGGGTTGCGCGTGTCGACCTTCTCGCCCCACGGCGTCCGGAGCCGTTCCACCGAGGTGTTCGTGACGACCCGGGCGGCCTTGTCGACCTTCTTGCCGTCCACGGCCAACGCGCCGGCACCGTCGTAGTAGATGCGGACGAGCTGGCTCTTCAACACCCTCTCCGCCAGCCGGACCGTGACGCGGTTGCGGCTCGAGGTGATGACCGAGACCGGCATCGGCGTCGCGTCGACCTCGACGCGGAGGTGGTCCTTCAGGTCGCGCGTGCCCGACACCCGGCCGTCGAAGTCCGCGGTGAGGGTGCGGCCGTCCCTGGAGACGCTCGCCGCGCTCGGCACGGGCCGAAAGCCCGCCGGCGGCGTGAACGCGGACTCCGGCACGATCTGCTTCGGCAGGTCCGCGCTCGACCAGCGCAGGAACATGTTGGCGCCGCCGACGTCCTGGAACATCTCCAGCTTGAAGGCGTACTGCCTGCCCGCGGTCAGCGCGACGGGCGCGCTGGTCTGCTCGCGGTCCCAGTCGCCGACCCAGTGGTCGATCACCGGCTTGTCGTCGATCAGCAGGCGGAACCCGTTGTCACCGATGGCGTGGAAGGTGTAGTCGCCGGTCTGCGGCACCGCGATCTGCCCGGTCCAGCGAGCCGTCGTGTGCTCGGTGCGCCCGGCCAGGAACCCGAACACACCGGTCAGGTCCGAGTGGTTCACCTGGGTGTCGAGCACGGTGCCGGCCAGGTTCGCGAAGTCCCGCGCGCCGGGTGCCGACATGCTGAAGTACTCGCCCTTCAGGCCGTGCACGGGCTCGGCGGCACCCGCCGGCGGCGTGCCGGGCGCTACGCCCAGCGCCATCAGCAGAGCGACGAGTACGGGGGCGGCTTTTCTCATCGACGAGATTCCCCTTCGTTTTACAACGTTGTAAGAGCGCTCCCATACATCCACGCACAGGGTTGGACGCCGGGCTACGGCCGAACGGAGGTATCCGGCATGTCAAACCGGACAAGTTTCGGCGAAACCGCCGCGCCGGGCCACTCGGAGTGGAGACGTTCCAGACCTGGGCCCGTGGTGCCGCGGACCCGCGCCGCGGAGGTGACCGGCCGCAGGCGTTCCCGGCTCACGGGCCGGCTACGACGGCAGCGGGATCTCCAGGCTCACCGTGCCGCGCAGGTCGAGCCACGCGCGGTCGCGTCCCCGGACGAGCCGCAGCACGACCTCCTCGCAGTGCGGGCAGCGCGCCACCAGCCCCGGCGCGTTCCGGTACACCCGCAGCGCCGCCACGGAACCCCGGTGGCCGCAGCCCGTGCAGCGCCCGGTGGCCGCGGTGAGGTCCACCGCGAAGATCTCCCGCAGGTCGCCCGCGAGCGCGTTGCCGTCGACGTGTCCGCCATCGGTGTGGTCGGTGTGGTCGCGGTCGGTGTGGTCGTCGCCCATCGGTGCTCTCCTGTCAGCCGAAGCGTTCGGTGCGGACGCGGCGGGGGTCGTGCCCCAGCGCCACGAGGATGTCGGAGACCGTCTCGACGAAGCCGGTGGGTCCGCACACGAAGCAGTTCGGGGTGAACTCGGCGGGCCAGCCGTACGTGTTGAGGGTGGCCACACCCAGCCGGCCCGGCGGCTCCGGAGCCCCCTCCGGGGCCTGCCGGGTGTACACCACCTTCACGTCCAGTCCGGCGTCCTCACGGGCGCGCCTGCGCAGCTCGTCGGCGAAGAGCACGTCGTCGGGCGTGCGCGCCGAGTACACCAGCCGGAACGGCACGCGGCTGCCCTCGGCGGCGCGGGTGCGGATCATCGCCATCAGCGGCACGATGCCCGAGCCGCCCGCCACGAGCGTCACCGGCGCGGGATCGGCGGCTCGCCAGACGAACCAGCCGCCCACCGGGCCGCGCAGCTCGATCCTGTCGCCCGCCACCAGCACGTCGCACAGGTAGGGCGACACCTCGCCGTCCTGGACCCGTTGCACGGCCAGCTCGACCCGGTCGCCGCCGGGTGCCGAGGAGATCGAGTAGCTGCGCTGCACCGAGTAGCCGTCCTCGGCGGTCAGGCGCACGTCGACGTGCTGGCCAGGCAGGTGGCCGGGCCAGCCGGGGACGTCGAACACGAGCCCGCGCGCGCTCTCGGTGAGATCGGTGGTCTCGGCCAGCTCGGCCACCCGCCAGGTCAGTCGCCCTGGTACCGCTGCTCGCGCCATGGGTCTCCGTAGTCGTGGTAGCCCGCGCTCTCCCAGAAGCCGGGTTCGTCCTCGAGCAGCAGCCGGATCCCGCGGACCCACTTCGCCGACTTCCAGAAGTACAGGTGCGGCACCAGCAACCGCGCGGGTCCGCCGTGCTCGGGCGTGAGCTCCTCGTCGTCGTAGCGGTACGCCACCCACGCCTGACCGTCGAGCAGGTCCTCCAGCGGCAGATTGGTCGTGTAGCCGCCGTAGGAGTGCACGAGCGCGAAGTCCGCCGCCGTCTCCACGTCCTCCAGCAGCACGTCCAGCGACACGCCCTTCCAGCGGGTGCCGAGCTTGGACCACTTGGTCACGCAGTGGATGTCCGTCGTGATCTTCTCGGCCGGCAGCTCGATGAGCTGCTGCCACGACCAGGTGTGCTGCTGCCCGGCCTCGGTGCCGACCGTGAACTGCCACCGGTCGGTCGGCACGCGCGGCGTCGGACCCGCTGTGAGGACCGGGAAGTCCTCCGCCAGGTACTGCCCCGGCGGCAGCTGGGCGTCCGGTGACCGGCGCCGCCCGGAGAAGCCGGGAGAGACGATTGCCATCGTGCCAGTAGACGACACCTGCGCGGTGATCGCCACAGATGATCACCGAGGTCACAGGGACGCGGGATCACGGCAGCACGACGGTGGTCCCGATGAACCACCCGGACCGCGGCCGGCGTGCGATGACCGTCCCGCTGGTTCATGGCGTGGAGTCGTGCCGGGTGGGCCGAACGAGGCCTGTCAGGTCTCGGCTGGGTCCTTCACGGCACCGCCCCCGCACGTCCGGCACCACACAAGATGTGGCGCCACGACGCGGCGGGGGCGGTATCCGATGCACGCTCAGGCGGCGACGAGCTCCCGTTCGCGGTCGGGCGTCTTGACCTTCTTGTTCGGCAGCGACAGCCGGAAGACCTTGCGCCACGCGGAGAAGACCTGCTTGGGCAGCGGGCCGGAGACGTACTCCAGCTCGTACTTCTCGAACAGCGCGCGCACCTTGACCGCGACCTCGGCGTAGCGGCTGCTCGGCAGGTCCGGGAACAGGTGGTGCTCGATCTGGTGCGACAGGTTGCCGGTCATGATGTGCATGGCCTTGCTGCCGCTGATGTTCGCCGAGCCCATCATCTGCCGCAGGTACCACTGGCCGCGCGTCTCGCCCACGATCGAGCGGCGCTCGAAGACCTGCACGCCCTCGGGGAAGTGCCCGCACATGATCACCGAGTGGGACCACAGGTTGCGGATCAGGTTCGCGGTGAACGTCGCGGCGAGCGTGGTGAGGAACGACGGGCCCGACAGCAGCGGGTGGATCACGTAGTCCTTGAGCACCTGGCGGCGGATCTTGCGGCCGACCGCCTTGGCCCGCGCGCGGAACTCGGGGTTCTTGCGGCGGCGCTTGTGCAGGTTCTTGCCGAGCTCCAGGTCGTACGCGGCGATGCCGTACTCGAAGAAGCAGGCGTTGATGAAGTTCCACAGCGGCTGGCCCAGGTGCATCGGGTGCCACTTCTGGTCCTCGTCGACGCGCATGATGCCGTAGCCGAGGTCGTTGTCCTTGCCGATCACGTTGGTGTAGGTGTGGTGCAGCTCGTTGTGCGAGTGCTTCCACTGCTCGGCAGGCGAGACGTGGTCCCACTCCCAGGTGGTGGAGTGGATCTTCGGGTCGCGCATCCAGTCCCACTGCCCGTGCAGGATGTTGTGGCCGATCTCCATGTTCTCCAGGATCTTCGCCACCGACAGGCCGGCGGTGCCGATCAGCCAGGCGGGCGGGAAGATCGAGAACAGCAGGATGCCCCGGCTCGTCAGCTCGAGCTTGCGCTGCACCGAGATGACCTTGCGGATGTAGGCGGCGTCCTTCTCACCGCGGCTCGCGATGACCTCGTCGCGAATCGCGTCGAGTTCGCGGCCGAGTTCCTCGATCTGCTCCGCGGTCAGGTGGGCGGTGGGGTCGATGGCTGTCATGAAGCTCGCTTTCGGGGATGCGGTGGCCTGGGGGTGGGCCACTTCGCGGGGGGAGGGAGGTCTGTGGTGGGGAGCGTCAGCGTTCGAGCTCGCAGGGACCCGCGGCGGCGGACACGCAGGTCTGGACGAGCACGCCGTCCTCGGCCTCGGTGATCTCGCCGGTGCGCAGGTCTCGCACCGCGCCGGACTTCAGCGGGGTGACGCAGCCGAAGCAGATGCCCATGCGGCAGCCGGACGGCATCAGCACGCCGGCCTCTTCACCGACGCTGAGCAGCGGCGTGGCGCCATCGGCCGCGACGGTCTTGCCGGTCTTGCCGAACGTGACCTCACCACCGTCGCCCGCCACCACCACGGTAGGGCGGAACCGCTCGGTGTGCAGTTTGGCCGCGATGCCGTGCTCGGCCCAGTGCGCCTCGGCGGCGTCGAGCAGGCCGGCGGGGCCGCAGGCCCAGGTCTCGCGCTCGGCCCAGTCGGGCACCAGCTCTTCCAGCCGGGCGACGTCGAGCATCCCGTGGGTGTCGGTGTGCAGCTCGACCAGCCGCAGGGCCTTGTCCGCGACGAGGTCGTGCAGGTCGTTGCGGAAGATCACGTCTTCCGGGCGCGGCGCGGAGTGGACCATCACCACGTCGGCGAACCGGGTGTCGCGCAGCATGCCCATCGCGGGCGTGATGCCGCTGCCGGCCGTCAGGTAGAGCACCTTGGCGGGCTTGGCCGCGGGCAGCACGAACTCACCGCAGGCCTGGTCGAGCTGGATGACCGTGCCGGGCTTCACCCTGCGGACGAGGTGGTTGCTCACCTTGCCGTCCGGGATGGCCTTCACGGTGATCGTGATGCGGCCGTCGGAGCGGCTCGTCGGCGAGGTCACCGAGTACGCGCGCCACAGGCGCACGCCGTCGACGTCGACCCCGATCCGGACGTACTGGCCGGCGACGTGGCCGCGCCAGCCCCTTCCCGGCCTGATCACGATGGTCGCGGCGTCCGGGGTCTCCGGGTGCACGGCCTCGATGCGACCGCGCAGGTCCGCGCCCGCGCGCAGCGGGCTGACCAGGTCGAGGTAGTCGGACGGCAGCAGCGGCGTCGTCACCAGTTCCAGCAGTTTCCACGCCCTGCTGCGTAGGGCGGTACTCGTCATGACTCCAGCTTGATGCGCCGCAGGGCGTAAAGTCCTGTCCGTATGACGTGAATCTGCTCAGCCAATTTGTTCGCGGGGAACAAAACGTGAGTCACGCAATGCAACGGGCCACCGAACTGGCCCTGGACGAGAAGACCGTCGCCGCACTGCGGGGGGCGCTGAAGACGACGGCCGACGAGGTCGTGCAGGCCATCATCGACGAGGTCCCGAGCTACGCGAACGCGCTTTCCGGGCGGATGGGTGGCACCATACGCCGTGCCGTCCGCACGGCGCTGGGCCACTACCTCGACCTGGCGGGCGGCAAGGCCACCGGCGGTGACGCGAGCGACGCGGCGTACGAGCTCGGCCGCGGCGAGGTGCGCGACGGCAGGTCGATGGACGCCCTGCTCAGCGCCTACCGCGTCGGCGCGCGCGTGGCCTGGCGGGGGCTCGCCGCCGGCGCCGTTCCGGCCGGCCTGCCCGCGGCGGAGGTGGCGAAGTTCGCCGAGCTGACCTTCGCCTACATCGACGAGCTGTCCGCCGCCAGCGCCGCGGGTCACGCCGACGAGCTGGCCGCCAGGGGCCTCGCCCACGAGCGCCACCTGGCCCAGCTCTCCCGCGACCTGCTCGCGGGCGCGGCCCCCGAGGTCCTGCTCGCCGACGCCCAGCGCGCCGGGTGGCAGGCGCCCACCTCGCTGACCGCCGTCCTGCTGCCCGCCACCCAGGCCCGCCCCGTGTACCGGTCGCTCGACCCCCGCACGCTGGTGGTCGACGACCTGCCCGACGCCATGGGCGTGCTGCTGGTCCCCGACGCCGACCGCGCGCACCTGCTGCGCCAGCTCACCGACCGCGCCGCCGTCGTCGGCCCGGTCCGGCCGTGGATGCGCGCGGCCGCGTCGTACGCACGGGCGGTGCGCGCGCGTTCCCTCTCCCCCGACATCCGCGACACCGAGGACCACCTCGTGCCGCTCGTGCTGAGCGCCGACGCCGACGCCTACGCGGACCTGCGGGCGCGGGCGCTCGCCCCGCTGCGGGCGTTGCCGCCCAGCTCCGGCCGGCGGCTGGAGGAGACGCTGCGGGCGTGGTTGCTGCACCACGGGCGGCGCGAGGAGGTGGCGACCGCCCTGTTCGTGCACCCGCAGACGGTCCGGTACCGGATGGGGCAGTTGCGCGACCTCTACCCGGACCTCACCTCGCCGCAGCGGGTCCTGGAGCTGACGCTCGCCGTCGGGTTGCCCGTCGCGGACCGGTGACCACGGCTGCTACGCGATGGCCCTGAGCTCGACGAAGTCCGCGATCGCCTGCTGCCCCGCGATGTTGGCGTGGACGCCGTCACCGGTGTCGTACGGCGGGTTGATGCTGTTCGGCCTGATCGGGTCCTCCAGCACCTGGTCGAAGTCCACCACCGACGCGCAGGCGCGCGAGCAGTCGCCGCCCCGCTTCACGAAGTCGTTCACGGCGTGCCGGTCGACGTTGTTCCGGTCGCTGTAACCGGGGCGCGGCGTGATCGGCGTGACGTGCACGGCGATGCCGGCGGCACGCAGGCGCTGGAACACCGTGCGGTAGCTGGCGACGATGTCGGCGGCGGTGCAGCCGTTCGCGAGGTCGTTGGTGCCGTAGTAGTAGATGACGTCCGTGACGCCGTGCAGGGCGAGGACGTCCCTTTCCAGCCGGGTCACCGCGTCCAGGCCGGTGAACGCCGCGGGCGTGCGCGGGCAGATGGCGCTGGTCGTGCCGCTGATACCGGCGTTGGCGACGGCGAGCTGGGGGCCGTCCGAGGCCACGATCCGGCGGGCCAGCACGTCGGTCCACCGCTTGTTCGTGCCCAGCTCGGTGCAGCCGGGGCCGCAGTTGGTGCTGCCCACGCCGTCGACGACCGAGCTGCCGAACGGCACGACGGTGCCCTTCAGCCTGGGGTTGAAGACGTCGACCGCGCTGACCACGTAGGTCGACTGGACCTTCTGCGTGTAGGCCGCGCCCGTCTCGGCGGTGTGGTCACCGGAGCCGGGCGGGGTCAGGTAGTTGTCGCGGAACGCCGACTCGTGCCGGCCGGGCACGACGTCGCCGGCGACGTGCATGCTGACCGCGAGGTCGGCGCCCGGCGTGGTCGTCAGGGTCGTGCGGTCGCTCCACAGCTCGCCGCCGGGCGGGATCGTGACGGCGCGACGGCCGCCGAACGTGACGTCGCGCGTGGCCGAGACCGCGGCCCCGCCGGTGCTGAGGGCGGCGGTCGTGTGGTCGATGGTCAGCGGTTGGGTGCCGAACGTGTTCTGCACCCGGATCCGCACGGCGCTGCCGCCCTGGCTGAGGTGCGTGATCATCCGCAGCGACTGGTCGTGCAGCGTGACGGGGGCGAGGTGCTGCTGCGACTGCGCCCACGAGGTGAACCAGGCGGTGCCCGTCCTGCCCGCCTCCGCGGCGGGGGTGAGCAGGGCGGCCACGACCAGGACGCTCGATGTGATGGCAGGGGTGCGCATCCGGTTTCTCATGAACCGCTTCTTACCCGATCGTGACAGCCTGGTCACCCCTCGTGATCGGTCAGGTCACCAGGCCGCGGCGGTACGCGTAGACGACCGCCTGCACGCGGTCGCGCAGGTCGAGCTTGGTCAGGATGCGCGACACGTACGTCTTCACGGTCTCCTGGCTGATCACCAGCGCGGCGGCGATCTCGCTGTTGGACAGCCCTTCCGCGATCAGCCGGAGCACCTCCAGCTCGCGCGGCGCGAGCGGGGGCTCCGCTGTCGCGCCCGCCGGGCGGATGCGCGCGGCGTAGCGGCCGACGAGCTGGCGGGTCACCTCGGGCGCGAGCAGGGCGGCGCCGCTCGCGACGGTCCGGATGCCCTGCAGGAGCTGCGGTGGCGGGGCGTCCTTGAGCAGGAAGCCGCTCGCGCCCGCCCGCAACGCCTCGTAGACGTACTCGTCGAGGTTGAAGGTCGTCACCACGAGGACCTTCACCGGGTCGGCGACGCCGGCGCCCGCGAGCAGCCTGGTCGCCTCGATGCCGTCGAGCACCGGCATCCGCACGTCCATGACGACCACGTCCGGCCGGAGCCGGGCGGCCAGCTCCACCGCCGCCCGGCCGTCGCCGCACTCCCCCACCACCTCGAGGTCGGGCTGCGCGTCGATGATCGTGGCGAAGCCGGTGCGGATGAGCGCCTGGTCGTCGCAGACGAGCACGCGGACCGGGCTGGTCACGAGCCCGCCGGGATGCGCGCCCTGACCACGAAGCCGCCGTCGCGCTGTCCCGCCGTGAACTCGCCGCCCAGCACGTCGACGCGCTCGCGCAGCCCGGCGAGGCCGCGGCCGCTGCCACCGGACGCCGCGGACGGCCTCACGCCTTCCGTGCCGACCTCCACGGTGATCTCCTTCTCTCCGTAACGCACGTGCACGTTCGTGGGACTGCCGTGCGCGTACTTCAGGGCGTTCGTCAACGCCTCCTGCACCACCCGGTACGCGACGGCCTCGGCACTGCCCGCGTCCCGCGAGGCCTTCCCCTCCTCGGTGAACGCCACCGGCTGACCAGCCTGCCGGGTCTGCTCGACCAGGCTGGTCAGGTCGCCGACGGACGCCGGGCTGTGGTCCGGGTTCAGCAGGTCCAGCAGGTGCCGCAGGTCGGTCAGCGAGCGGCGGCCGGTGTCCGTGATCGCCAGCAGCGTCTGGTCCAGCCGCTCCGGCGCCGCCGTCAGGTACCGGGCCGCCTCCGCCTGCACGACCATCGCCGTCACGTGGTGGGTCACCACGTCGTGCAGCTCGCGGGCGATCGAGGTGCGTTCCGCGATGCGGGTGGCCTCGGCGATGTGCTGCCGGCGCTCGGCCTCCGCGCTGCGGGACAGCCGCAGCCACGCCCCGACGGCCCACGCGCCGGCGACCACCAGGTAGAACGTGATGTACCCGGCCACGCCCTCGCTGGAGCCCTCCCGGTCCAGCGCCACCGCCAGCACCGCGTACGCGCCGGTCGCGGCGAGCGCGGTGGTGCGGCGGTGGTGCGCCAGGTGCAGGCCGGTGCTGACCAACGCGATCGGCAACGCGGTGCCGGCGGCGGTGTGGTAGCCGGCCAGCTGGTCGACGGCGAACCCGAGCGCCACCAGTGCGAGGCAGAGCAGCGGCCACCGCCGGCGCACGAGCAGCGGCAGGCACTCGAGGGCGATCACCGCGGCGGCCAGCGCGTCCACCGGCCGGGCCGGTATGTCGCCGAGCTGGGTGCCCTTGTTGTGCAGGGCGGGTATCAGCGAGGCCGCCGCCAGCGCCAGCGCGATCGGCGCGTCCTGCACGGTGACGTCGCAGCGGCGCCACAGGTCGCGGACGCGCCCGAGGTTGATCACGCGACTCACGCGCCGAGCGTAGCGGCCGGTGCCCTGCGTCCCCCGCGCGGGACGAGGGTGCCCCTGCGCTTGGCCAGCCAGAGGAACGCCGCGGTCACGACGACGCCGGCCAGCACGGAGTACGCGCTCGCCTCCGGCCCGAACTCGCCGCCGCTCACCAGGGCGGGACCGGAGGTCACGGCGTCCAGCAGGCCCTGCGGGGCGTCCGTGCCGGAGACGCTGGTGCTGAAGATGCCGCCCTGGGCGAAGTTCCAGGCGAAGTGCACACCGATCGGCACCCACAGGTTGCGCGTGGCCACGAAGGCGGCGGCGAGCATGAACCCGGCCTCGACCGCGATGGCGAGCGAGCTCCACAGCGTGGCGGCCGGGTTGAGGATGTGCACGAACCCGAACAGCAACCCGGTGAGCACCAACGAGATCCACGTGCCGAGCCGTTCCTCGGCGATCCGGAACAGGATGCCGCGGAACATGACCTCTTCCGTCACCGCGGCGGCGGCCATGAAACCGAAGATCGCGACGGCCCCCGCGACCGAGCCCCACCCGCGCACCTCGTAGCCGCCGAGGAAGGCGATGTTCGCGATCACGGCCCCGAACATCGCCAGTCCGATCAGGACTCCCCTGCCCAGCGCCGCCGGCGCACCGGCCCTGGCGACCTCGACCGGGTCGCGGCGCTCGGTCCTGCGCACCACCCAGGCGTACGCGACCAGCGACAGCACGGCCGTCGCGAGGCCGAGGACCAGCGTGAGCGGCACGTTCCAGCCGACCGCCTGGACACCGGCGCTGCCGGCCAACGCCACCACCGCGACCACGACGAGCTGCTTCACCAAACGCATGACCGAATCCCTTGTGAGTAGTGCGTTTTCCGTTGCCGGGAACGCTAGGGATTTCGCGGCCGTGGAACGTCACCGCGCGGTGGACATCCGCGTGTAGCTCGCGCGGGGGACACCGGCGGCGTCCGTGTTCCTAGGTGGCGGGTGAGTCCCGGGCGGACAGCTCCACGACCAGTTCCTCGCAGCGCAGGCGGGCCGGTGAGAAGTCGTAGGGCATCTTGCCGGCGGCTTCGACGACGCTCATGCAGCCGGCTTCCCGCCTGCCGGAGCCGAGGCCGGCCTCGTCGTCGCCGTCCTCGGCGGTCTCGGGGTGTGCAGCGTCCCAGGCGTCGAAGAGGGCGTTGTCGTCCTCGTTCAAGCCGGTCTCCTGGATGACGGCCTGCAGAGCCCTTTCGAAGGCGTGCCGCTCGGCGGCCACCCGGGCCACCCGCGGGTCGTCGACGGCGACGCTGTCGTCGAGCGCCTCCTCGGCGGCGTCGACGCGGTCGGACTCCGCCCGCAGGCCGGGATGCGTGGCGAGGACGATGAAGCGGGTGGCCTGGACGGCAGCGCCGAGCGGGCCGAAGATCCGCTCGGTGACCAGCAGGGAGTCCAGGTCCGCCTGGCGCAGGGAGCCGTCCGGCAGGCCCTTGAGGCGATCGGTGACGAAGTCGGAGAGCAGGCCCAGCCGGCTGCCCTCGGCGCGCATCCGCTGCACGGCGGTCCGTTGCCGCCGCAACTCCGCCTCCTGCTCGGCGAGGGTTCGCTCCAACCGCTCCAGGATGCCCGCGACACCGTCTCCGCCGTCCGCACCGGCGGAGGCCATGCCGGTGGTGAAGGCGTCGCGGATGTCCTCCAGGGCGATCCCGGCGCCGGCCATCTTGCGGATCCACAGCAGGCGGATCATGTCCTCGTACCCGTAGCGGCGGCGGCCGTCACCGCCGCGCTCGGGCTCGGGGAGCAGGCCGATCTCGTGGTAGTGGCGGATCGCCCGCGGCGTGCTGCCGGCGAAGGCCGCCGCGTCACCGATCTTGACCTGGCGGGGTGGCGTGAAGGACGAGTGCACGAGCGGCAACCTTCCTCGAGGGTTCGGGACGCGAGTCCACTGGACCACATGCCGTTGCGGAAGGTGCAACCCCGAGCACACCGCCCAGCGCCGACGCCACCCAGAACAGGGACTATGCGGAACAGGAGTCAGGCGGACCAGGGGTTAGGCGGAAGCGCTCAGGGCGGCGGAGAGCCAGGCGAACGGCATGAAGGCGGCGGCCTCCTGCGCCGTCCCGTTGATGGTCGACACCAGCGACTGGTACCTGGTGTGCGGATCGGCCGGGGCCGCGGCCTCCTCGATCGACTGGAGGTGCAGCTCCTCGACGCGGAGCACGTCGACGGCGAGCCGGCGCCGGTACTCCGGGCTGTCCGGCTCACCGGAGATCCCGCGCATGAACTCCACGTACCGGCCGGCGATCTCCCGCCCGCGCGCGGAGTCCGACGGCAGACCGGCCTGCTGCGCCTCGTGCGCCTCCTGCAGGACCGCCCCTCCCCGGTCGAACGCGCTGAGCATCTCCGGCGCCATCATCACGCCCGCGCCGTCGAGGGCGCAGAGGTCGTGCAGCTGCTGGCGGACCGCGCGCCGGAAGTCCTGGTCCTGCACCAGGTTCGCGAGCTCGATCCACGCTTCGAGCTGCTCGGTGGAGGGTTCCTCCGGCAGGATCGGCCGGTGGCTGCGCAGCAGGTCGACGAACGCGGGGCTCGCGTCGAGGCCGTCGCTGATCTCGTTCCAGAAGTCGTCGATCAACCGGTCCCGGTCGTGGTCGGACAGCCCGGCGAGCTTGTGCATGAGGATCACCTGTTCCGCTTCGGTGTGCTGTTTCACGATCGTGCGCAGAACGGCGCGGCGGGACCGGATCCGGCGTTCCCGTTCGTCCAGGCGCGACAGGTGGGCGGTCGCGAGGTCGGTCAGCGTCACCCCTCCGGCCAGCAGCCGCCGGATGTCGTCGAGACCGGCGTCCAGCTCCCGCAGCGTGCCGACGAACTCCAGCCGCGCGATCGCGTGGACGTCGTAGAGCCGGTGCCCCGCCGCGGTGTGCCCGGCGGGTTCCACGATCCCGGCGTCGGCGTAGAACCTGATGGCACTGACGCTGAGCCCGGTGCGGCGCGCCACCTCCCCGATGGCGTAGAGCCTGTCGTCGTTCATGTGCCCACTATCGGATCTCAAGCCACTTGAGGAACAACCCCTTACGCCTCCTTTACCGATGCTTTACTTTTTTCGGTCTCTTGTGGATACTGACCGCGAGGGGAGTACTTCCGCAGGGTCTGCCCGGTCAGTACGGACACCCGGACGGTGTCCCCGGGAGGCCGCCCGCGCGCGGGTGAAGGAGACCTCGGACGACACGCGTTCGAGGAGGATCCGTGCCCGGTTCACTGGCGTCCCCAGGTCTGTGGCTGCTCAGCATCGCGGTGCTGCTGGCGTTGCTCGCGGCCGACTTCGCGGTCACCCGCCGCCCGCACGAGGTGTCGGTGCGGGAGGCAGCGGGCTGGTCGGTGTTCTACCTCGCGCTGCCCGCGGTGTTCGCCCTGTGGCTGTGGTGGTCGTTCGGCGGCACGCAGGCGCTGGAGTTCGCCACCGGCTTCGTGGTGGAGAAGTCGCTCTCGGTCGACAACCTGTTCGTCTTCATGCTGCTGCTCGCCGCGTTCAGCGTGCCGCCCGCCGTGCAGCAGCGCGTCCTGCTCTACGGCATCATCGGCGCCTTGGTGCTGCGCGGTGTCTTCATCGCGGCCGGCGCCGCACTGCTGTCGGCGGGCACCTGGGCGTTCCTGGTCTTCGGCCTGGTCCTGTTCGCCTCGGCCGTGAAGATCCTGCACGCCGCCACCACCGGCGGCCACATGGGGACCGACACCTCGAAGATGCGGTCGGTGCGGCTGCTGCGCAGGCTCATGCCGGTCACGGACGACTACCGCGGTACCCGGATGGTCGTCCGCGAGAACGGCCGGCGCGCGCTCACCCCGCTCGCCATCGTCGTCGTGGCGATCTTCGCCACCGACGTGGTGTTCGCGATCGACTCGGTGCCCGCGGTCTACGGCATCACCGAGGACCCGTACCTGGTGTTCACCACCAACGCGTTCGCACTGCTCGGACTGCGCGCGTTGTACTTCGTGCTGCAGACGGCGCTCGCGAAGCTCGTCCACCTCAACCACGGTCTCGCGATCATCCTGGCGTTCATCGGCGTGAAGCTGGTGCTGCACTGGGCACACGGCATCTGGCCCGCCGTGCCGGAGATCCCCACCCCGGTCTCGCTGGGCGTGATCGTGGCCGTGCTCGGCACCGTCACGGTGACCAGCCTGCGGTCCCGCCGCGCGGTGGACGCCGGGCCGGTCTGAGTCCCGTTCCCGCCGCCGGTGCGCCGGCGGCGGGCCGGACAACTGTCCGTTACCGTTGCGCCATGCCTGCTCGTCCTGACACCGGACCCGACTTCATCGAGGCGCTCGCCCGCGGCCTCGACGTGATCCGGGCGTTCCAGCCGATGCGCCCGGTCATGCCGCTCAGCGAGGTGGCCGCGGCCACCGGGCTGGCGCGGCCGACGGCCCGGCGCATCCTGCTCACGCTGGTCGAGCTCGGGTACGCGCGCCAGGGCGAGCACGGGTTCGCGCTCACGCCGAAGGTGCTGGAGCTGGGCGTGGCCTACGTGCGGTCGATGGGGCTGTGGGACGTCGCGCGGCCGCACATGGAGCGGCTGGGCATGCGGACCGGCGAGTCCTGCTCGATCGCGCAGCTCGACGGGTCCGACATCGTCTACGTGGCGCGGGTGGCCGTGCCGAAGATCGTGACGTTGTCGGTGCAGATCGGCACGAGGTTCCCGGCGCTGCCGACGTCGCTCGGCAAGGTGCAGCTCGCCGCGCTCGCACCGGCGGAGCTCGAGGCGGTGCTCGCCCAGCCGTCGCGCTCGGGGCTCACCGCGCGGTGGCAGCCGGACGCCGCGGAGCGCGACGCGGAGCTGCGGGACGTGCGGGCGCGCGGGTGGGCGCTCACCGACGAGCAGCTCGCGCCGGGCATCCGGTCGATCGCGGCGCCGCTGCGGGACGGTGCCGGCACGGTCGTCGCCGCGCTCAACGTCAACTGCCACGCCGCCGAGACGTCGGTCGAGCGGATGGTCGAGCACCACCTGCCGCTGTTGCTGCAGGCCGCGGGTGACATCAGCGCGGACTTCGCCCGGCTCGACATGGTGCCGCACGTCGTCGTCGCCTGAGCCGGGGTTGACGGCTGGCCGGGGAAGGTTGAGGATTCAACGGACAGTTGTCCGCATGCCGGTCAAGGAGGTCCGATGGTCGTCGAACATCGTCCTGTTGTCCTGAGGAACGGCACCGTGCTGACGATGGACGGCCGGCGGAGGGTCCTCGCGGACCACGACGTGCTCGTCACCGGCGACCGGATCGCCGCGATCGGCCCCCGGCTGGAGGTGCCCGAGGGCACCGAGGAGGTCGACGCCTCGAACGGCATCGTCATGCCCGGCATGATCGACACCCACCGGCACCTGTGGCAGACCGCGATGCGCGGCTACGGCGCCGACTGGACGCTCACGCAGTACTTCGTCTGGTACTACCTGGAGTGGGGCAAGGCCTTCCGGCCGCAGGACGTCCACGCCGGCAACCTGCTCGGCGCGGCCGAGGCGCTCGACGCCGGTGTCACCACCACCGTCGACTGGTCGCACGGGCTGCAGACGACCGAGCACGCCGACGCCGCCGTCGACGCGCTCCAGGCGATACCGGGCCGGTTCGTCCTCGCCTACGGCAACATCCAGGACTCCCCCGCCTCCTGGACGGCCAGGCCGGAGTTCCGCGACTTCGTCTCCCGCCGCATCACCGGCGACGACATGCTGGGCTTCCAGCTCGCCTTCGACGTCACCGGCGATCCGGAGTTCCCGGAGAAGCCCGCGTTTGAAGTCGCCAGAGAACTCGGCGTCCCCGTGACCACCCATGCCGGCGTGTGGGGCGCGACGAACGACAACGGCATCCGGCTCATGCACGACCACGGCTTCATGACGCCGCAGTCCATCTACGTGCACGCGGCGACGCTGTCCGCCGACTCCTACCACCGCATCGCGGCCACCGGCGGCTCGATCTCCGTGTCGACCGAGAGCGAGCAGAGCGCGGGCCAGGGCTACCCGCCCACCTGGGCGATCCGCGAGCACGGCATCCCGGTGTCGCTGTCCATGGACACATCGGTGTGGTGGAGCGGTGACCTGTTCTCCGCCATGCGCGCGACGCTGGGCGCCGACCGGGCGCGTGAGCACATGGCGGCACACAGCAACAACGACACGGTCACACACTCGTCGTTAAGGGCCGAGCACGTCGTGGACTGGGCGACGATGGGCGGAGCGCGCGCACTGGGCCGGGACGCGGACCTCGGCAGCGTCGAGGTCGGCAAGAAGGCCGACATCGTGTTGCTGCGCAACGAGAACTCCCCCGCGATGTTCCCGATCCTCCACCCGTACGGGCACGTGGTGTTCCAGGCACAGCGGTCCGATGTGGACACCGTGCTCGTCGACGGCCGGATCGTGAAGCGCGGCCACGAGCTCGTCGGCGTGGACCTCGGGCACATCCGCGCGCAGGTCGGGCAGACCCTCGACCACCTGAAGGCGCGACTGGGCGAGGAGGCGTGGCGGAAGGGCATGAACCCCGACATCCCCGAGTCGAAGGTGCTCGACAACCCCTACACGTACACGGAGTACCGCGGCGACACCCGGACGTCCCTCTGATGGGCGCGCTGGACGGCCTGCTCGTCGCCGACTTCTCCCGCGTGCTCGCGGGCCCCTACGCCACGATGCTGCTCGCCGACATGGGCGCCACGGTCGTCAAGGTCGAGGGACCGCAGGGGGACGAGACCCGCACGTGGACACCGCCCGTGCGGGACGACGTCTCGACGTACTACCTCGGGATCAACCGGGGCAAGCGGTCGATCGCACTCGACCTGCGCGACGCCGGGGACGCCGCGCTGGGCCGGGAGCTGGCGCGGCGCGCGGACGTCCTGATCGAGAACTTCAAGCCGGGCGGCCTCGCGAAGTACGGCCTCGACCACGCGAGCGTCAGCGCCGTCAACCCGAAGGTGGTCTACGCGTCGATCACCGGCTTCGGGTCGGGCGAGGGCAGGCACGTGCCCGGCTACGACCTGATGGTGCAGGCGATCTCCGGCCTGATGAGCCTCACCGGCGACCCCGAGGGGCCGCCCTACCGCGCCGGCATCTCGGTGTTCGACGTGATGGCGGGCAACCACGCGGTGATCGGCATCCTCGCGGCGCTGCGCCACCGCGACGCTACCGGGCGGGGCCAGCTCGTCGAGGTCAACCTGCTGTCGTCGGCGCTGACCGGACTGGTGAACCACAGCTCGGCGTACGTCGCGGGCGGGGTCGTGCCGCTGCGGATGGGCAACGCGCACCCCAGCGTGTTCCCGTACGAGCCGCTGCCCACCGCCGACAACGACCTCATCGTGGCGGCGGCCAACGACGGTCAGTTCCGCAGGCTGTGCGAGGTGCTCGGGCTGCCCGGGGTGCCGGACGACCCGCGGTTCGCGCACAACGCCGACCGGACGCGCAACCGCGAGGAGCTGCGGCCGGTCCTGGTCGAACGGCTGCGCACCCGCGGCGCCGTCGAGTGGTTCGACCTGCTCGTCGCGGCCGGGGTGCCGTGCGGGCCGATCAACACGATCGACGGCGGGTTCGCGATGGCCGAGCGGTTCGGCCTCGACCCGGTCGTGGTGGTCGGCGACGTGCCGACCACGCGGCACCCGATCCGCTTCTCCGAGACACCGGCGGCCTACGAGCTGCCGCCACCCGGACTGGACGAGCACGGCGCCGAGCTGCGCGCGTGGCTGGAGGACGACCGTGACGGTCTATGAGACAGCGCTCGGCGCATCGACGCCGGACACGATCACGTTGCTGGGACAGGACCTCGCACGGGACGTGATGGGCAACGTCGGGTTCGGCGAGCTGGCCTTCTGGCTCGCCACCCAGCGCCGGCCGAGCCCCGGTGAGACGCGGGTCTTCGAGGCCGTGCTGGCCGCGCTGGCCGACCACGGCTTCACCCCGACCGCGATCGTCACCCGCCTCACCTACCTGTCCGCGCCCGACTCCGTGCAGGGAGCGCTGGCGGCCGGGCTGCTCGGCGGCGGGTCGAGGTTCCTCGGCGTCACCGAGGACGCGAGCCGGTTCCTCAGCTCCGTGGTGAGGTCCGCCGAGCTGCCCGCCGACGACGACGGCTGGGACGCGCTCGCGCTGGAAACCCTGCGCGCGCGAGGCAAAGCGCGCATCCCCGGCCTCGGCCACCACGTGCACAAGAACGGCGACCCGCGCACGCCGCGGCTGTTCCAGATCGCCGAGGAGGAAGGCCTGCTCGGGCCGCACCTCTCGCTCTTCGCCGCGATCGGCCGGGTCCACCCGCGGGTGCTCGGCAAGACCCTGCCCCTCAACGGCGCCGGCACGTGCGGCGCGGCGCTGGCCGACCTCGGGCTGCCGCTGGAGCTGTTGCGGGGCTTCGCGTTGCTGGCCCGCACCGCCGGGCTGATCGGGCAGCTCGCCGAGGAGCTGCGCAATCCCGTCGCCAACGACATCTTCCTGTCCGTGGACACCAACACCAGGTCCATCGCGCCCGCAGAGGAATGAGTGAGCAATGCAGCTCGTCACCGAAGACAACATCACCGCTCTCGCGCAGGAGCGCTGGGCCACCGCGAAGGACCCGCGGACCGCGCAGCTCATGACCGCGCTCGTCCGCCACCTGCACGACTTCGCCCGCGAGGTGCGGCTCACCGAGGCCGAGTGGATGGCCGCGGTGCGGTGGCTCACCGCGACCGGGCAGATCAGCGACCCCAAGCGCGAGGAGTTCATCCTCGCCTCCGACGTGCTCGGGCTGAGCATGCTCGTCGTGCAGATGAACCACCGGTTCTCCCCCGGCGCGACACCGGCGACCGTGCTCGGGCCGTTCCACATCGACGGCTCCCCCGAGCTCGGCTTCGGCGGCGACATGTCCGACGACGTCACGGGAACCCCGCTCTACGTCACCGGAACCGTCCGATCGCTCGACGGCAGCCCGGTGCCGGGCGCCGTGCTGGACGTCTGGCAGGCCGACGCCGAAGGGGCCTACGAGGCGCAGCTCGACGTCGACGAGGCGCGGCTGCGGGCGAAGTACCGCGCGCGTGAGGACGGCGCGTACTGCGTGCGCACCATCGCGCCGAAGGGCTACTCGATCCCGATGGACGGACCGGTCGGCGAGCTGATCGGGCAGACGGCGATCAGCCACTTCCGGCCCGCGCACGTCCACTTCCTGCTCACCGCCGAGGGCCACGAGCCGTTGATCACGCACCTGTTCGAGGAGGGCGCCGAGTACCTCGACAGCGACGTCGTGTTCGGCACCAAGCAGGAGCTCCTGGTCAGGTTCGAGCACCGCGAGCCCGGCACCGCGCCCGACGGCACCACGTGCGACGTGCCGTGGATCGAGGCCAGGTACGACTTCGTGCTGCAACCGTGCGCGCAGCACTGATCACTCGTCCCGGTCAGCCTCCGGCGTGGGCCGACCGGGACGAGCCCCGGCCCGCACCCGGCGAGGTCGTCGTCGACGTGCTGGCCGCCCCCGTCACCCCGCTGGACCTGCTGTGCGCCACGGGAACCTCGTACTTCGGCGTGCCCGCGGCACCGTACGTGCCCGGGGTGCAGGGGGTCGGGACTGCCGACGGGCGCGCGGTGTGGTTCCCCACGACGGCGGGCATGGCCCCCGGCGACGGGAGCATGGCCGCGAAGGCGTTGGCACGCAGGGAGGACCTCGTCCTCCTGCCGGAGGGAACCGACCCGGTCGCGCTCGCCGCGCTCGGGCTGTCCGCCGTCGCCGCGCACATGGCGCTGACCTGGCGCGGTGAGCTTCGGCCCGGCGAGACCGCCATCGTGCTCGGCACGGGCGCGGTCGGGCAGGCCGCGATCCAGCTCGCCCGGCTGGCGGGAGCCGGGCGCGTGGTGGCCGCGGCGCGGTCCGCGCGAGGCCGTGACCGGGCGGTGCGCGCCGGTGCCGACGCGGTGGTCGCACTGGACGCCGACGACGTGACGAACCGGTTCGCCGAGGCCGCGGAAGGCGCCGATCTCCTGCTCGACCCGCTCTTCGGCGCGCCCGCCGCCGCGGCCGCCGCGGCGCTGAAGCCGGGTGGCCGGTGGGTGAACCTGGGCGCCTCGGCCGGCGAGACCTGTCCGGTCACCTCGTCGCTGCTGCGCAGCCGGTCGTTGCGGCTGTCCGGCTACACCAACAACGAGCTCACGCCGCGGCAGCGGGCGGACGCCATCACCGCCATCGCCCGGTACGCGGCGCGGGGCGTGCTCGCGGTCGACCACGAGGCGGTGCCCTTCGACGAGGTCGCCGACGCCTGGCGGCGCCAGGCGGAGGGCCGCACGAGCGGCCGGGTCGTGCTCGTCCCGCGCTGAGCCGCCGTCTGCGCCATGATCGCTCCGGGAACTGATCGGACGAGATGGGCGGTGTGCGTGGACAGGCGCGAGTTTCTCAAGGTCACGGGACTGGCCGGCGCGGGCGCGGTGCTCGCCGCCTGTTCCACCCCGGCCACTCCGGTGCCGGCGCCGCCGCCTTCCCCCGCTCCGTCCACATCGTCCGTTCCGAGTGGACCACCCGATTGGGCGACTCTGCGGTCCAGGCTGACCGGCCGGCTGGTGCTGCCGGGCGAGGAGAGCTTCACCTACCAGGGGTTCAACCCCGTGTGGAACGGCCGCACGCCCGCCGCCGTCGCCCGGTGCGCGTCGGCGGAGGACGTGCGGGCCTGTGTCGAGGTGGCCCGCCTCCGCGCGCCGATCGCCGCCCGCGCCGGTGGCCACAGCTACGCCGGGTACTCCTCGCCGGAGAACGGCCTGCAGGTCGACCTGAGCCGGCTGGCCGGCGTCGAGGTGCTGCCCGGCAACCAGGTCCGCGTCGGCGGCGGCGCGACACTGGGCGAGGTGTCCCGCGTTCTCGCCGCCTCCGGCCGCTGCCTGCCCGTCGGCACGTGCCCGACCGTCGGCGTCGCGGGCCTCACGCTCGGCGGCGGCATCGGCATCCTGGCCCGCAAGCACGGCCTGACGTGCGACCACCTGGTCTCGGCGCAGGTCGTCACGGCCGACGGCCGCCTGGTCACCGCGTCCGCGCAGCAGGAACCCGACCTGTTCTGGGCGTTGCGCGGCGGTGGTGGCGGCAACTTCGGGATCGTCACCGAGCTCGTGTTCGCCACCGTGCCCGCGTCCGCCGTGACCGTGTTCACCCTCCACTACGGCGCCGGTGCCGTCGCGGACCTGCTCGGCTCGTGGCAGGGCTGGCTCGCGCAGGCGCCCGGCGAGCTGTGGTCCAACGTCGTCGTCCGCGGCGGCGCCCAGCCGACCTGCCGGGTCAACGGCTGCTTCGTCGGGCCCGCCGGCGGCCTCACCTCGCTGCTGAACGACCTGCCGGCGCCCGCGTCCCGGTTCGTCCAGGCGCAGAGCTACCCCCAGGCCACCCAGTACTTCGCGGGCACCGGCATCGAGCACGAGTCGTTCGTGGCGTCCTCGCGGATCGTGCGCGAGCCGATCGCCGACCCGGCCAAGGCCGTGGACCTGATGGCCGGCCAGTCCACCGAGTCGTACCTGATCTTCGACGGCCTGGGTGGCGCGGTGGCCGGCATCGCGCCGGACGCCACCGCGTTCCCCCACCGCAGCGCCCTCGCGTGCGCCCAGATCTACTTCAAGACCCCGCCGGAGGGCGCGACGGAGACCGCCCGCGCGATGGGACAGGTGCGGGACGGGCTCGGCGCGCTGGTCGGCGCGACCGGCTACGTCAACTACATCGACCCGCAGCTGCCGAACTGGGCCGAGGCCTACTACGGCACCAACCTCGCGCGGCTGCGGGAGGTCGCCGCGAAGTACGACCCGGACCGGGTGTTCGCGTTCGCCCAGGCGGTGCCGCGCTAGGACGCCCTGGCGACCGCGCTGAGCCGGTGCAGCCGCAGCCCGAGCTGCAGCTCCAGGTCGTTCTCGGTGCGCCAGTCGGCGCCGAGGACGTCGCTGACCCGGTCCAGCCGCTTGAGCAGCGTGTTGACGTGCACGTGCAACGCGCGGGCGGTCGCCGCGACGTTGGCGCGGTGGCCGTAGTAGGCGCTGAGGGTGCCGACGAGGTCGGTGCCGCGCCGCCGGTCGTAGTCGACGAGCGGGCCGACCGAGCGGTCGAGGAAGCGGTCGAGCTCGCGGGCGCGGTCGGTGTCGAAGATCATCGCGTAGAGGGCGTAGCGGCCGGTCGTGGCGCCCAGGTCGGTGTGCCCGAGCGCTCTCACGACCGCGCCGCAGCGCCCGGCGAGGGAGAAGGCGCGGGACCAGTCGTGGTGCACCGCGCGTTCCGCTACGACCACGACCGGGCCGCCCAGCGCGCGGCGCAGCCGGCGGTGGACCTCCTCGGCGGTGTGGTCGTCGTCGGCGCTGTGCACGATCATCGTGGCCCTGCCCAGGTGCTCGCCCGCGAGTCCCGCGCAGTCCCTCGCGATGTCGTGCAGGTGGCGCGCGAGCTCGGTCGGCGGCACCGCGGGCGAGTCCGCGACGAGCACCAGGTTCAGCCGGTCGGCGTCGATGCCCCTGGCGCGGGTGCGGGCGCGCTGGGCCGCGCTGATGCCCGGGCTGCCGACCATGAGCTCGGTCAGCAGCTCCCCGCTCAGCCGTTCGCTCGCGTCCGCGACGGCCCGCTCCTTGAGGATGAGCAACCCCAGGATGTGGGTGGCCCGCTCCAGGGTGCGCAGGTCCATGTCGTCCGAGACACCGCGCCCGGTGGCCGCCTCCCTGCTCCACGCCAGTGCGCCGAGGTAGCTGTCGCCCGCCTGGACCGGGGCGACGCTGTGGGCGACTCCGCCGGTGCCGGCGGCGGTGGTGCACCGGCCGGAGCGGTGTGCGTTCTCGACGACGTCACCGAGGTCGAGCTCCGCCGGGATCCGGCACGGGTTCGACGCCGAGTCACGCCGGACGAGCACCGCGCCCGCCCGGTCGAGCAGGGTGACGGACCCGCCGAGCTGGTCGGCGAGGAGCTGCGCGACGTCGTCCGGTGTCCCGCCCTCCAGCACCACCCCGGTCAGGGCTTCGTGGATCGCCTGCGCCCGCTCGACGACGGACACGTGTTCCTCGATCTTGCGGTACGCGGTCCGCAGCTCCCGCAGGGCGGCGCGGCTCTCCTCGTAGAGACGGGCGTTGTCCAGCGCCACGGCGGCGTGGTCGGCGAACGCGCTCAGCAGCGCGATCTCGCCGGCGTGGAACGACCGCTCCGAGCGGTCCGCGGCGAACAGCGCGCCCACCACCTCGCCCCGGATCACCAGGGGCACACCGAGGAGGGCGACGAGGTCCTCGGTGACGACCAGGCGGTCGAAGCCGGGATCGTGGTGGATCAGGGTCGACGCGGCGTAGTTGCGCACCCACTGCGGCCGCCGGGTGGCCAGCACCTTGCCGCCGAGCCCCACGCCGGCCGGGATGGTCGCGGTGAGGAAGGCGGCGGAGATCGTCCCCTCCGCGGCTCTGGCCGACAGCCTGCCGTCCGCGACCAGTGACAGGTACGTGAAGTCCGTGCCCATCAGGTCGTGGGCGTGGCGGACGATCGACTGCAGCACGTCGTCCAGCTCGCCCAGCGCGGTGAGGGACTTCGCCGTGGCGTACAACGACGCCAGTTCGCGCTGCCGGCGCACGAGCGCGTGCGACTCGGTCTCGCCGTTCGAGTCGATGGCCACGGTGCCGTCCCTCCTCGGCGCCAGGTGGGAGAAACGTCCACCGAACCTGTGCCAGGCGTGTGTGATGCAGACCTCAGCCACAGCGTAACGCCGTCCTAACATGGCCGACACCATCTGCCAGCGCTACCGACGAAGGCGGCCTGTATGGCAACCCCCATCGCCCAGCCCGACGAGCAGTCCGCGCAGTCCGACGCCGCCTCGTCCGCGACTCGCCGCCGAGGTTTCCGCAAGCTGCTGACCGTGGGGCTGATCGGCAGCTCGATCGAGTGGTACGACTTCTTCCTCTACGGCACGGCCGCCGCGCTGGTGTTCCCCAAGGTGTTCTTCCCGCAGTCCTCCGCGCTGACCGGCACCCTGCTCGCCTTCAGCACGTTCTGGGCGGGCTTCGTGGCGCGCCCGGTCGGCGGGGTGCTCGCCGGGCACTTCGGTGACAAGTACGGGCGCAAGCCGGTCGTCGTCACCTGCCTCGCGCTCATGGGGGCCGCGACCTTCCTGATCGGCTGCCTGCCCGGCGCGTCGTCCGTGGGCGCGCTGGCGCCGATCCTGCTGGTGACGCTGCGCTTCCTGCAGGGCCTCGCGGCCGGCGGCCAGTGGGGCGGCATCATGCTGCTGCTCACCGAGTCCGCGAGTCCCAAGCGGCGCGGGTTCGCCGGGACCTTCGGCCAGACCAGCGTCTTCGTCGCCGTGATCATCTCGAACCTGATCTTCGTCGCCGCCAGCGGCCTGATGCCGGACGACGCCTTCCTGAGCTGGGGCTGGCGGATCCCCTTCCTGGTCAGCGTCGTGATGTTCGCGGTGGTCCTCTACATCCAGGCCAAGGTGGAGGACACCCCGGAGTTCCGCGCGCTGCGGCAGGAGGTCTCGAAGCCGGAGCGGGCCGTGGTCCGCGCCCCGCTGGCGAGCGTCATCCGGACCAGGTGGGGAACGATCCTGCTCGGCTGCGGCATCCTCTCCGCCACCAACAGCCTCTTCTACGTCAGCATCGCCGGACTGCTGAACTACGGCACCACCACCCTCAAGCTCGACCGCGACCCGCTGCTCGCGGTGGTGCTGCTCAGCTCGGTGGCGATGCTCGCGGTCCTGCCCTGGGCCGGTCACCTCTCCGACCGGATCGGGCGCCGGCCGCTGATCCTCGTCGGCGGCCTGGGCGTCGCGCTCTGGGCCTTCCCGTACTTCGGGCTCGTCAACACCGCGTCACTGCCGCTCATCTTCGTCGCCGTGGTCGTGGGCTTCACGTTCCAGTGCCTCACCTACGGCCCGATCGCGAGCTTCCTCGGCGAGCTGTTCGCGCCCAACGTCCGCTACTCCGGGGCGTCGCTGTCCTACCAGCTCTCCGCGATCATCATCAGCGGTGGCACGCCGTTCCTCATGACGGCGCTCATCGCGGAGACCGGCAGCACCGTCCCGGTCGCCGCCTACATCGCCGTCATGGGGCTGATCACGTTCGTCAGCGCGTGGTTCCTGCCCGAGACGAACCCCGCCGAGATCCGCGAGGACCCGCAGGCCGTTCCCGGCACCCACCTCTACCGCTGAAAGGAACCCAGCGTGCGGACACCACCTCGCCCACTCGCCCTGCTCGCGGTCGCGGTCCTGCTGCCGGGCACCGCTCTTCTCGCCGCCGGCTCCGCCGCCTCGTCGCCCGGCAGGACCGTTCCGGCCTGCGCCGCGCTGGACCGGCTGAGGATTCCCGCCTCGGTGATGAGCCTCCCCACGACCGGCGGCCGCGTCACGGCGGCCACCACCACCAGCGCTGTCGTGAGTGGACAGACGATCGAGTACTGCCAGGTCGACGCCGACCTGCACCCCGTCGACCCGGCGGCACCCGCCATCAAGATGCGGGTCGCGCTGCCGCACGGGTGGAACCGCTAGGCGTTGATGTTCGGTGGCGGCGGCTACAACGGCACCGTTCCCGCCCTCACGGGCAACGTGCCGTTCGCCGCCGCGGACCAGCCGGCGCCGCTGGCCCGCCACTACGTGACGTTCGCGAGCGACTCGGGCCACCAGCAGGGTCCGGCGGCCGTTCCGTCGCTGGACGGCTCGTTCGGCGTCAACGACGAGGCGGTGCGGAACTTCGCCGCCGGTGACGCGCTGAAGAAGACGCACGACGCGAGCCTGTTCCTCGTCCGGCGGGCCTACGGGCGCACACCCACCGAGGTGTACTTCGCCGGCGGCTCGACCGGCGGCCGGGAAGCGCTGGTCGTCGCGCAGCGGTGGCCACGGGCGTTCGACGGCGTGATCTCGGGCTACCCCGCGTGGAACAACCTGGCGGAGGTCCTGGACCTCGGCTACCTGACGCACGTCCTGTCCCGCCCCGGCGCGTTCCCCGGCGCCGAGAAGCAGAAGTTGTTGTACGACAGTGTGATCGCCGCGTGCGACGGCCTGGACGGCGTCGCGGACGGGGTCGTCTCGAACGAGAGCGCCTGTCACTTCGACCCGCGGGTGCTGCGCTGCCCCGACGGCGCCGACACCGGCCCGGCCTGCCTGTCCGATCCCCAGGTCGGGGCCGTGACCGCGATGTCCACGCCGTTCCGGTGGCCGTACCGGGTCGCGAGCGGCGAGACCCAGTACCCCGGCTTCCCGTTCCTGTCGGGAGCGGACATGCGGACGCCGTTCCTCGGGTTCGGCACGACGGCGCCGGCCAACGCCATGCCGGCCACGAGCGGCTACGGCATGCAGTACTGGGACCAGTGGGTCAAGCACTTCCTGACCCGCGACCCCGGCCACAGCCCGCTCGACGTGGACCCCCGGCGCCCCGGCAGGTGGCTCGACCGGATCAGCCACCTCTCCACCGTCCAGGACCGCAACAACGCCGACCTGGGACCGTTCGCGCGCTCCGGCGGCAAGCTGCTGATGCTGCACGGCGCGGCGGACGAACTGGTCTCGCACCGGTCGACGAACGACTACTACCAGCGCGTGCGCGCTCTGCTGGGCCCGGAGAAGACACGGGAGTTCCTGCGGTACTACCTCGTGCCCGGCGCCAACCACGCGAACTTCGGCACGCCGGCGTTCGCCGCCGGCTGGGACTCGCTGACCGCGCTCGAACGCTGGGCCGGGAGCGGGCAGCCGCCGCGGGACCCGGTCGTCACCGACATCACCCACGACCGCACCCGGCCGTTGTGCGAGTACCCGGGCTGGCCCCGGTACCGCTCCGGTGACCCGGACAGCGCGGCGAGCTTCGTCTGCGCGCGCTGACGTGGGCGTGCCGTCACTCAGTCGACGTGCACGCCGATCGGGTGCCGGACGTCCCGGACGCACGTGAAGATGTTCAGGTTGCCCTCGCGGCCGAACTCCCACTCGACGTCGTCACCGGACGGCTCGTGCGTCGCGAGCGACAGCGTCTGGCGCTGCTCGGCGCCGCAGTCCGGGCACGTGAACTCGACCGGGCCGCTCTGCCACCACGCGGTCCAGCCACCGATCTTCGTGCCGCCGGAGACCTTGTCGGCGTGCTCGGTGTACCGGATCGGCTCGAGCACGTTGACCGTCGGAACGTAGGCCTCCACCTGCGCGTGCGGTTCGGGCTCCTCCTCGATCAGCTCGAAGACCGTCGTGGAGTCGCGCCACACGAGCCGCACGTCCGGGCCGTAGGCGTGCGGCAGGTCGTGGTGCAGCGTGCAGAGGAACACCTGGAGCAGGTCCGTGCCCTCCGGGAACGGCACCTCCGGGAAGTCCCGCCGGTAGAGCTGCACGGCGCCGACGAACGGCTCGCCGCCGCTCGCGGGATCGTGCGCGGCGCCGTCGCAGTGCGGCCACGGCTCGTCGATCGGCCACAGCATCGGCCCGCCGATGTGGCTGTCGGCGTCCGTCGGGTCGCCTTCCAGGGGGTTCAGCAGCACCGCCGGACGCGCCTGCTCATCCGTGATCGACACAAACCGCAAGGCTAGTCGCCGGGCCACCGCGGCGGGGTAACGATAGTGAGACCGGTACCGACCACGCAGGCATGAGGTTCTTGATCACACCCGCGCTCCTCGCCGTCCTCGTGGCGGGCTGCACCGCGGAGATCACCGGGTCCGGTTCCCGGTCGGGCACCGCGTCGCCCACTTCCGACGAGACGAGCACGCGGGAGACGAGCAAGACGACCCGGCCGCCGACGACGACCACCACCACCACCACCACGGCAGGCGGGGTCACCGCCCTGAACGGCGTGCCTCCCGAGCAGTACGAGGGCCTGCCCTCGCAGTTCTGCGACCGGCCCTTCACCGGCGCCCTGGGCAAGCCGATGCTGGCCGTCGTGGTGGAGACTCCGAAGGGGCGGCTGAACTGCGACCAGGCCGCGGCGGTGCTCGTCGACTACTACGCCGAACGCTCCGAGCCCAAGGCGGGCCTGCCCCCGGTCGTGATCGGGCCGATGTCGTGCAACCAGGTCGCCGAAGGGCTGCTGCCCCAGGTCGTGTGCGCCGACGCCGACAACCTCATCTACTCGATGTGGCCGCAGACCTGACGTGGGCGGGGCGTTCGCCCCGCCCACCTGCCGGTTTCAGCCGGGTCCGGTTCAGTCGGTGCCGGACTCGATCGCCGCGGCGTCGAGCAGCGCGTCGGCCTCCGAGACCTCACCGCGCGAGGCGATGACCTCGGCGCCGCCGTCGGGCACGTCGCCGATCAGCTTGGTCGGCTCGACCTGGGCCGCGATGAGCGCCGACTGGCGGGTGCCGACCATGCCGAGGCCCGCGAAGAGCTCCAGCTTGGCCCGCGAGTCCGCGATGTCGAGGTTGCGCATGGTGAGCTGGCCGATGCGGTCGACGGGGCCGAAGGCCGAGTCCTCGGTGCGTTCCATCGACAGCTTGTCCGGGTGGTAGCTGAACGCCGGGCCGGACGTGTCGAGGATCGAGTAGTCGTCGCCCCGGCGCAGCCGCAGCGTCACCTCGCCGGTGACCGCGGAGCCGACCCAGCGCTGCAGCGACTCGCGCAGCATCAGCGACTGCGGGTCGAGCCAGCGGCCCTCGTACAGCAGACGGCCGAGCTTGCGGCCCTCGTTGTGGTACGCGGCGACGGTGTCCTCGTTGTGGATCGCGTTCACCAGGCGGTCGTAGGCGATGTAGAGCAACGCCATGCCGGGCGCCTCGTAGATGCCGCGGCTCTTGGCCTCGATGATGCGGTTCTCGATCTGGTCGGACATGCCGAGACCGTGGCGCCCGCCGATCGCGTTCGCCTCCAGCACGAGGTCGACGGAGTCGCCGAACTCCTTGCCGTTGATGGTGACCGGGCGGCCCTGGTCGAAGCCGACGGTCACGTCCTCGGTCGCGATCTCGACCGACGGGTCCCAGAACTTGACGCCCATGATGGGCTCGACGATCTCGATGCCCTCGTTGAGCAGCTCGAGCGACTTGGCCTCGTGCGTCGCGCCCCAGATGTTCGCGTCGGTCGAGTAGGCCTTCTCGGTGCTGGCGCGGTAGGGCAGGCCGCGTTCCTGCAGCCACTCGGACATCTCCTTGCGACCACCGAGCTCGGTCACGAAGGCCGAGTCGAGCCACGGCTTGTAGATCCGCAGCGACGGGTTCGCGAGCAGGCCGTAGCGGTAGAACCGCTCGATGTCGTTGCCCTTGTAGGTGGAGCCGTCGCCCCAGATCTGGACGTCGTCGTCGAGCATGGCGCGCACGAGCATCGTGCCCGTGACCGCACGCCCGAGCGGGGTGGTGTTGAAGTACGCGCGGCCACCGGAGCGGATGTGGAACGCGCCGCACGCCAGTGCCGCGAGCCCCTCCTCGACGAGCGCGGCACGGCAGTCGACCAGGCGCGCGATCTCGGCGCCGTACGTGCCGGCGCGGCTGGGGACGGTGTCGATCTCGGGCTCGTCGTACTGACCGATGTCCGCGGTGTACGTGCAGGGCACAGCGCCCTTCTCACGCATCCACGCGACCGCGACGGAGGTGTCGAGACCACCGGAGAAGGCGATGCCGACGCGTTCGCCGGCCGGAAGTGAAGTGAGCACCTTGGACACGATGAGAATTATGCACGACGATGTATGGGCATGCACAGCCGGGGTGCCCGTGACCCAGCCGTGCCGCTCGTGACCGGGGTGCGGCACCCCGAGGCGGATCGGAAGGCGGTCATGTTCAGAGGGTGCCGCGAGGTCGGCTCCGCGCGCGGATGTGACCGGATCTCGAGGTGAACACTTGTGGATCACACCCGGCGGGAACCACGGAATTCCCCGTTACGCCGGAGTGGAGCGGGCGTTGCCGAAATTCGTCCTGATGCTCCACCGCACACACGCCACGCTGCGGCAACGGACCGACAGCCGGGACCCATGACCGGTTCCGCCGCCGAGCTGTGAAATTCCCGGTACGGCGAAGATTCGGCGAACTGGCTGGACGCGAACACGGTTCATGTACCACCTTCTGCCTCGCAAGCCTCTCCGCTCCCCTGCTCCCCGGAATCGAGGCCCCTGTTGAGGAAGAAGCTCCTGTCCGCACTGGCCGGCGCGCTGCTGATCACCGCCCTGTTCCCCGGTGTCGCGCTCGCCGACCCGCCCGCCGCCATCCCGGCCAGCTACGAGGAGGCCGACGGCAAGTGGCAGCCGGCCTTCGACTACGACGGCGACGGCTGCTACCCCACCCCGGCGATCTCCCCGACCGGGCAGATCGCGCCGGGCCTGAACAACTCCGGCGCCCTGAACGGCAACTGCCACGACCGGTCCGACCTGGACAACACCAACTCCTACAGCCGGTCCAAGTGCAACAACGGCTGGTGCGCCTACCTCTACGACCTGTACTTCGAGAAGGACCAGGCCGTGCCGGGCTGGGACTGCTGCGGCCACCGCCACGACATCGAGCACGTGATCATCTGGGTGCAGAACGACGTCGCCCAGTACGTCTCGACCTCGGAGCACGGCAAGTACAAGACGCACCCGCGTGGCAACGTCCAGTGGGAGGGCACCCACGCCAAGATCATCTACCACAAGGACGGCGTCAGCACGCACTGCTTCCGGCTGGCGGGCGCGGGTGAGCAGGCGGAGAACCACTACGGCGTCTACCAGTACCCCGACCTGGTGAGCTGGAACCGATTCCCGGCCGGGGTGCGCGACAAGCTCGTGAACGCGGACTTCGGCAGCGCGTCGCTGGCGATCAAGGACAGCGCGTTCAACCACAACCTGGGCATCGCCAAGCCGGCCGGGATCTCCTTCGACCCCAACGCCTGATCACCTCGCCGGCCTGATCACCTCGCCGGCCGGGTCACCTCGCCGGCTGGGTCACTTCGCGACCCGGTCGAGCCACTCGGCCAGGAGGGCCCGTTCCGCCGGGGACAACGCCGGCGGCGGGTCCTCCTGCAGTGCCGTCCGCAGCGCGATCGCGCGGCTCGGGATGTCCGTCGCACCCCGAGGTGAGGCGTCCGCCGTGATCGCCCTGACCACCTGCTCGCGCGAGAACTCGACCAGCCCCAGGTCGCGCTCGTCCTCCGGTGTCGCGATCAGCGCCAGCACGACGCCCATGCCCGCCGCGTGCACGTACTGCGCGGCCTGCTCGACCGGCACCGTCAACCGGCCCGCCGCCGCGATGCGGCTGATGATCGCGCGGAGCATCGCGTCCGCCTCCAGCCGCGCCGCCCTCTTCCGCGGCTCCCCGTACATCAGCAGGTAGAACGCGGGCCGCGCCAGGCCGAACCCGATGTGCAGGTCGAACCCGCGACGCAGGTCGTCGACCGGGTCGTCACCCACGCCCATCGCGTGCTTGCTCTCGAGGTAACCGGAGAAGCCGTAGGTGGCGACGGCGTCCAGCAGGCCGTCCTTGTCCCCGAACAGCCGGTAGAGCGTCGGCGCCTGCACCCCCGCCGCGGACGCCACCGCGCGCGTGGAGACAGCCTCCTTGCCACCCTCGATGAGCAGCTCCGCCGCCGCTTTCACCAACCGTTCCCTCGTGTCCATGTAGCGACGATAACACGATGCCGGTAGCGCTGATTCGGTATCGATGCTACGTTGAATCTGTTATCGACGGAAACAGGAGCTAGGAGCATCGACATGACTCGCGTTGCGATCGTCACGGGCGGATCGAGGGGCATCGGACGGGCTGCCGCCGAGCGCCTGGCCGCCGACGGGATGGCCGTGGTCATCGTGTACGCCGGTAACCAGACCGAGGCCGGCAAGACCGTCGAGGGGATCAAGGCATCCGGTGGCCAGGCCGTCGCCGCGCAGGCCGACGTGGGTGACGAGAACGCCGTCGCCGCCGCGTTCGACGTGGCCGAGCAGACGTTCGGCGGCGTGGACGTCGTCGTGAACTCGGCGGGCATCATGCCGTTGGGCACGGTCGCGGAGATGGATCTCGAGGTCTTCGACCGCATCATGCGCACCAACGCGCGTGGCACGTTCGTCGTGTCGCAGCAGGCCGCACGCCGCCTGCGCACCGGCGGCGCGATCATCAACGTCTCGTCGTCGGTCGTGGGCCTGCGGTTCCCGCAGTACGGCGCCTACGCCATGTCGAAGGGCGGCGTCGAGGCGCTGACCCTCGTGCTGGCCCGCGAGCTGCGTGGCCGCGACATCACCGTGAACACCGTCGCCCCCGGTCCCACCGCCACGGCGCTGTTCCTGGAGGGCAAGGACGAGGAGACCGTGGCCAACCTCGCGAAGCAGGCCCCGCTGGAGCGCATCGGCGTGCCCGAGGACATCTCCGAGGTCGTCTCCTTCCTCGCGGGCCCGGCCCGCTGGATCAACGGCCAGACCATCCGCGCGAACGGAGGCATCATCTGATGGGCAAGATCATCGTCGTCACGGGCGCATCCAGCGGTTTCGGGGCGTTGGCGGTCCGGCAGCTGGGTCTCGTCGGCCACACGGTCTACGCGGGCATGCGGGAGACCACCGGCCGCAACGCCGGCGCCGTCGCCGAGCTCGCCGCCTACGCCTCCGAACACGGGGCGGACCTGCACGCCGTCGAGCTCGACGTGCAGTCGCAGGAGTCCGCGGACGCCGCCATCGCGTCGATCATCGCGGAGCAGGGACGTCTCGACGTGGTGGTGCACAACGCGGGCCACATGGTCACCGGCCCGGCCGAGGCCTTCACCCCCGAGCAGTACGCGGCGCTGTACGACGTGAACGTCCTCGGCACGCAGCGGGTCAACCGCGCGGCGCTCCCGCACCTGCGCGGTCAGCGCTCCGGCCACGTCGTGTGGGTCGGCAGCACCTCGACCCGCGGCGGCACTCCCCCGTACCTCGCCCCGTACTTCGCCGCGAAGGCCGCGATGGACGCCGTGGCGGTCTCGTACCGCGCCGAGCTGCTGCGGTTCGGCATCGAGACCACGATCGTCGTGCCGGGCGCGTTCACGCGCGGCACCAACCACTTCGCGCACAGCGGCACGCCCGCCGACGACAGCGTGGCCGCGGCCTACGAGGAGCTCTACCCCGGCCTGGTGGAGCAGGTGGGCGCCCGCTTGGCCGAGCTGGAACCGCCGTGGGCCGACGCGGGCGACGTGGCCGACGCGATCGTGGACGTGGTGTGCGCCGCGAAGCCCCCGTTCCGCGTGCACGTCGATCCCTCGTCGGACGGCGCCGAGGTCGTCAACGCGGTGGCGGACCGGGTCCGGGCGGAGTTCCTGCGGCGGGTGGAGCTGGCCGACCTGGTCTAGCGGTGGGCGAGGAGCGCGGACGCGGTCACTTCACCAGCCCACCACGACCAGCTCCGCCTTCCCGACCCGCAGCACCCCGTCGCCGAGCGGTACGCAGCGGATGCCGCCCTTGCCGCGCAACGCCTTGAAAGCCCCAGGAGCGATGACGACGTCCATCCAGGCGCACGGGCTCGCCGGCCGGTGCACCTCGAACCGCACCGGCCCGTCGCCGGTGTCGAGGCTGAACACCGCGCCTCGCGCCAGCGAGTCCACGTCGAACCCCCGCACCACGACGTTGCGCCGCGCCACCAGCGGGTCCACCGGCCACGGGTCGAGCGACTCGGCCGCGATCAGCGTGACGGCGGCGTTGCGGTGCGCCGGGTGGTTGAAATAGCGGTCGCCGACGATGCCGAGCCCTGCCCGCACGGTCACGTGGTCGTGCCCGACGGGTCCTGGATCGGGGAGAGGGCCGTCCGACGGACGGCCCTCGTAGGCGTGCACGGGTGAGACGTGCAGCGCGACGACCTCTACTTCTCGCCGGGTTGCCATCCAGGCCTCACGCGACGACCTTGCCCGGCCGCTTCCCCGTCCGCACCCAGGAAGTCATGATCAGGAGGCTAGCAGCACCGGTGCCGTTACCCCACGGCACGGATCCGCGGCATCGCAGCCATCACGTTGCCGGACATCCACCTTCGGAGCACACGACGGTGCTCATTCGACAGCGAGGGAAACGCGGCTGACCCCGACGAAGTTGCCCGGATAGGGTTGAACCGCGTAAAACCCGCGCCACGGTTCAGTTCCCGAAATCGGCTTGTAGCGGTGGGCGAACCACAGACGCCAGTCTGAAGCCGGTCCGGCGAGGTGGAGGCGTTCTCCACTGCCAGTGGCCGAGATGTCGAAGAACGAGCCCGGTACGGGCACGATCGCCGCAAGCCCTCGCGCTTTCTCCCAGGACCCGTCGACTGGGTCACGAGAGGTGTAGATCGGGCTGAGGTCAGTGAGGGCGACCACGTACAGCCTACCGTCCGCAACGGCGCATCCGACCCTGAGCGGCTCTCGTTGAGGGTAGTTCTGCGAAGCTGCCTGGACGTCGCCGAACTCCGTCCAGGTGCCCGCCGCGTCGGCACGTCGAATCGCGTGCCAGAGACCGAAGTTCGTGGGTTCGGTGACCAGGACGTGAAGCTCTCGACCGGCGCTCGCAACCGCTACATCGGTGGGTAGTTTCGGTGTGCTGGCGACTGCGTTCCGCACGTTGTCGAAGCGGGACCAACCGCCGTCCGGGTACCTGATCGTGTGGTGGAGCCCGAACGGGTCGATAGTCACCACGACCAAGTGCAGTTCGTTGCCGATGGCGGCCATGGACACCGCCCAGACTCCGTACAGGTGTCCGGCATTCGTGGTCTTGACGTCCCGGAACGGCGACCATCCGCCGTGGGCGTGGCGAATCGTGTGCATGAGTCCACCGGGATCCGTCATCACGACCACGTGCAATTCGCCGTTGACCACGGCGGCGGCCACATCTCGCACTGCGCCTGGATCGCCGGCCGAAGTGGCGGTCACGTCGCCGAATGCCGACCACGAGTCCGCCCTCGCCCCCAGGACCCCTATCGCGTGGTAGAGCTCGCCGTCCATCCCCCTCATGACAGCATGCACGTTGCCGACCGCTGAATTCGCCGGCTTCGGCATGAGCGTCGAGACGACAGCCGCCGATGTCAGACCAATGGCTGATCGACGGGAAAACTTGCGCATGGCTCGCCCCATTCTCCGGTGACGCGCCAGGTGATCATCGTTGTGATCCGTGCGCGAGTTCGATCACGCGTAGTCCCGGCGACACCCGCACGCCAGCCCAACGGTCCATCGTTCCTGTCACGACACATAGTCGTGGACAGGTCGGCACACATCCAGCCGACGGCGCACCGTCACCGGATCGGCAGATCGGTCGTGGTGGTTCGTCGTTCAGCTCGCGGCCCCGGCGGGGTCGGCGGCGAAGGTCGCGGCGACCTTCGCGTAGAACTCGGCCGGGTCCTCGGCGAGGCCGGCCTTCGTCGTGCGGCTCCACTCGTCGACGAGGACTTCCGCGGCACCGCCGGCCAAGCCGTCGAGCGCCGCCCTCACGATGTCGCTCGTCTTGAGCAAGGGGCCCTCGTAGCCGGCCATCATGTCGGTGTCGGCCGCGCCGAGGTGCAGCCCCAGCACCTGCGTGCCCTGGCCGGCGAGCTCGACGCGGGTGCCGGCGGTCAGGCTCCACTCCGCCGCCTTCGCCGCCGAGTACGACGTGGCGCCGTCCCAGGAGAACCAGGACAGGGCCGACAGGACGTTGACGACGGCCCCACCGCCGTTGCGGCCGAGGACGTCGGCGAACGCGCGGGTGACGCCGAGCGTGCCGAAGAAGTGCGTCTCCATCTCCCGGCGGATCCGGGCCAGGTCACCGCGGACGAGGTTCTGGCCCGTGGCGATCCCGGCGTTGTTGACGAGCAGGGTCACGTCCCCGGCCTGCCGCGCCGCCCGTTCGACGGTCTCGGCGTCGAGCAGGTCCAGCTCCACGGGCACGACATCCGGCGTCGTGATGGTGCTGACGTCACGGGCGGCGGCGTAGACCTTCCTGGCGCCGCGCGCGAGCAACTGGCTGACGAACTCCTTGCCGAGGCCGCGGTTGGCCCCGGTGACCAAGGCGACCGATCCCTCGATGTCCATCGTGCTGTCCTTCCGGTTGTCGGTTCTGACCGAAGGCTAGAACCTGACACCGGTGTCAGGTTCTACCGGAAGTGGCGGAGGTTACAGCGTCCGAAAAGGACTTCCTGTGAACCCGTCGCGGCTGCTGTCACACCGAAGGCGTGCCGCGATCCGGTACTCACCCGGAGCGCTTCCCCGAAGCCGTTTGAACGCACGGCTGAAGGCGTGGGATGAGGAGTAGCCAACGGCTTTGGCGACGATTTCGACCGGTTCGTCGGTGTCGCGCAGACGCAGGGCGGCGAGGTTCATGCGCCACTGCGCCAGGTACTCCCCCGGAGGCTGGCCGAGCGCGTGGGGGAAGCGGCGGGCCAGCGTGGCCCGGGAGACCGCGATGTGGTGAGCCAGACTCGTCGTGGTCCAAGGCTTTTCCGGGGCGGCGTGGATCGCTTCGAGAGCGTCCCGCACGACGGGGTCCGCAGTGGCGCCGAGCCACGAGGCGCCGTGCGGTCCGGACCGCGCGTCCAGCCGGGAGCGGATGAGCTGGACCAGCAGCAGGTCGGTCAGGCTGTTCACCGCCGCGACGGTGCCGATGCCGGGACGGCTCAGCTCGTGGGCGAGCAGGCTGATGACCCCGGCCAACGACGAGTTGCACCGAGCCGAGACGGACACGGGCTCGCCGAGCACCTCGAGAACAGGTGACCTCACCTCGGGATCTTGCTCGTAGTGAACGGTGATCAGCTCGGTCTCGGGCGGCGAGGTGCCGAACACGACGCGGTCACCGCGGTCTCGCACCACCTTGGCGGCCGCCGCGTCACAAGTACCCATGTGCACACCGGGCGCGCTCGAAAGACCGTGCCGGGTGCCCGGCGGGAGCAGGACGACGTCACCTGCCCGCAGCTGCGTCGGTGCTCGGCCGGAGATCGCGAGCCAGGCGTTGCCGTTCGCGATCGCGTGCAGTGCGGGTCCGGGGAAGTCGTCGAGCCAGAGCCCCCACCTTCCGCCGGCCGCGGTGCGCGTGCCCAGCGAGCCACGGGCGCCCGAGACGCGCAGCACGTCGGCGAGAACGTCCATGCGTCGGTGAACAACGCCGGGGATGACGGCGATACCGGCGGAGCGGCAACGTGGCGACGGTCACAGCGCGGACCTGCCTGCCTCGGGCCGTACCGCCGGTCTCGGCGCTTCCCCGTCGCGGGAGCCGTGACACGAACGGCCACATCCATGACACACAGGATCATCGCCGTCGCCGGTTCCCCGTTTTAACGTCGAGGTGTTCGTTCTTCGCCGGGAGAGCAAGGCCGATCGACCCGGCTTCACGTGCCCCTCCCGCCGATGTCCGGCGCAGGTTCGCGCACCGGCGGCAACCACCACAGAAAGGCCAGAAGTGAAAGGACCCACGGCGCGACCCCGAACCAGGGTGTTCGCGATGCTCACCGTGATCTTGGCCGCGATTCCCGCGTTGACGGCCCCGGCGACGGCGTCGTCCGCGCCGGCGCCGGGTGCGTCCCGTCCGGTCTTGATCTCGAGCACGCCGCACCCCGAACCGGCGTGGTTCAACGCCGATGCCCGCCTGCTCGTGCACACCATGCCGACCGTGACCGGCGGCCGGACCACAGCGACCACCCTGCTGTTCACCCCGCGCGGCAAGGCTCCACGCGGTGGATGGCCGGTGGTCGCCTGGGCGCACGGCACCACCACTCCGGGCAACAAGGACTGCGCGCCCAGCCTCACCCCTGACGACCTCGACGGTGGCTTGACCCGCGATGGCTTCGCGAGCGACTACGCCTGGGAGCTCGGGCACCTGGTCAATGCCGGGTACGCCGTGGTCGCACCCGACTTCGAGGGACTCGGCCCGCGCGCCACCACGCCTCTGCCCTACTACAGCGCGGACAGCCTCGCCCGTTCGCTGATCACCGGCGTGCAGGCCGCTCGCCAGGCCGAACGAACGCTGTCGAACAGCTACGTCGCCGTCGGCCACTCCGACGGCGGTCATGCGGTGCTGGGCGTCGAAGCCCACGCCGGGGAGGCCCCGGAACTGCGCTTCGCAGGTACCGCGGCCCTCGCGCCGTTCACCTCGATCCCGAAGCAGGTCGCGGCGTTCGAGCGGGACGCGCAGACGTCGCCCGACCCCGTCACCGCCGCGAACGGGCGCGTCAACGCGCAGTTCAACGTCGCGCTGATGGCTGTCGGACTGGCCGCGCGCCAGCCCTTCGACCCGACCACGATCATGGGCCCCCACCTGGCGGAGGTGCTGCCGCGGTTCGCCGCCCAGTGCTCGGTGGGTGCCAACGCGGTCATCAGGCAGGCGGTCGAGGCCAAGCCCGGCAGCTTCGCGGGGTACCACCCCGACTGGGCCGCGAACGAGGCCATGCGGAACTTCCTCGCCATCAGCGATCCGGGCGCCGATCCACGTTTCGCCTTGCGCAAGCCGACGTTCATCGCACAGGGCACGAACGACGCGTTCGTCTTCGAGGAGGTCGTCACCCCGTTCGTGGCGACCGCCCGGCAGAACGGATCGCCGATCGATTACCGGATCTACCCCGGCGCCGACCACTTCAGCCTGATCAAGGCCTCCGGCGAGGACCTCCTGGACTTCCTCGCCCGGCGTCTGCCGCGCTGACCGGACGACCCGCTCGAGCGCTGGGGTGGGCAGCGCCCGAGCACCGCGCATCCGTTCGCCGAAGGGCGCTGATCGCCGAACCAAGTTCACCCGCGCGGCCGCAGTCCCACACAATCCGATCGCATGATCGGATTACCACCGTTCAATCAGCCATTTGTCTAGCCTCGCCGCTGAAAGCCAGCCATTCAGAGGAGTGATCAGTGGCTCTACCGACCAAGATGGTGTTGGTTGTCCGGTCCGGCCTCGGCCTGGGAGAAGCGGTGAACGCGGCGGTCGTCGTCGGGCTGAGCACGGGCAGCCGGGTGCCGCACCTGCTCGCTGAGGACGGCGAGGACGCTTCCGGTGGCGTGCACGCCGGGCTCAACCCCCACCCCGTCCCTGTGCTGACCGCCTCGGCCACCGAACTCGAGGACCTGCACCGCCGGGCGCGAGGAGCAGCCGGGCTGACCGTGGTGGGCTTCAACGACGTCGCCCGCCGAGCCCGCGACTACGACGACTACCTGAGCGCGTTGTCGCAGACGCCGGGCGAGGACGTCCACCAGGTCGCCGTGGCCGTCTTCGGGCCGCGCAGCCTCGTCTCGTCGCTGACCAGGCGGCTGCCGCTGCTGGGAGCGGACGCATGAGCGCCGCGCGCATCACCGCCGAACGGGTCCGGATCGACCGTGGGCCGCGCTCAGGCCAGACGATCATCGTCAGCGCCGATTCCACCCGGCTCGGTCCGGCCTTGGGCGGATGCCGGATCAAGTCCTACCCGTCCTGGCGCGAGGGCCTCGACGACGTGCTGCGGCTGTCCGCGGCGATGACGGAGAAGGCCGCGCTCGCCGGTCTCGACCACGGCGGCGGCAAGACCGTGGTGGCGCTCGACGACACGTCCTCCGCCGACTGGACAGGGCCTCGGCGAGCCGACCTGCTCGACGACATCGCCGATGTCGTCGAAACCTTCGACGGCACGTACATCACCGGTCCCGACATCGGCACGAGCCCGCAGGACATGGCCCGGTTGCACAGCCGCACCCGCCACGTCCTCTGCCGCCCGGAGGCCGAGGGCGGCAGCGGCGACTCCTCCGTCCCCACCGCACTGGGCGTCACCGCTTCGCTCGAGGCCGTGTGCGCACACCGGTGGCCGGGAACAGACCTGTCGACGCTGAGCTTCTCCGTGATCGGCCTGGGTCACGTCGGCGCGGTCGTCGGCGACTGGCTGGCCGCGCGCGGAGCAGCGCTGACCGTCGCCGACATCGATCCCGGCCGCCGGGACCTCGCCGAACGCTGGGGAGCCCGGTGGGTCACCCCGGACCAAGCCCTGCGCGCCGAGGTGGACGTCGTGGTCCCGTGCGCGGTCGGCGGGATCCTCACCCCGGCCTCCGTCGGCGGGCTGCACTGCCACGCTGTCGCCGGCGCCGCGAACAACCAGCTCGACCACGACTCCACCGCGGCACTCCTGCACGACCGCGGCGTGTTGTGGGCCCCGGACGTCATCGTCAGCGGCGGCGGCATCATCGCCTCGGTCAGCCGCGAGCTGCACGGCCTCACCGCCGCCGAGGCCCAAGAGCGCGTCCGCGGCATCGGACCGCGCTTGACCTCGGTGCTCGCCGACGCCGAACGCCGTGGCATCACACCGCTGCAAGCCGCCCGCGACCTGGTCGACGCCCGGCTCGAAGGCCGTGTGAACGGGACACCCGCCGCCCACGCTCCACAAGTGCGCTCAGGTCGCCGTGTTCCCCGCTGAGCCGCGATCTCAAGCGCGACGCACCTGACCGCGTTCCGGTCAAGATCTGGCCGGAGCCGGGCTGCAAGGGCAAGTCCGCCGTCGTCGACGAAGACGTCCGCGACACCACCGCCCTCGGCTTCCCGAACGGCGTGCTGTCCTGCCTCCAGCCCTGGCCTCTCCCGAGCCGCCGCGGGTCGATGGACTTCAGCTCATACGGGGTTCGGCGCAGGTGCGGGAAGCGGCGACAGCACGGGGTTGTGAGCGCGCTGGTAGATCACCGAGCTGCGGAAGCTCACTATCTCGCGACGCTTGCTCAGCCGGTCGACGAGGAATGAGTGCAGGTGGTCGAGGTCCTGGACCGCGACGTGGAGCTGGAAGTCGTCCCCACCCGCGAGCACGAAGACCGTGAGGACCTCGGGCATCCGGCCGACGGCCTCCTTGAACGCATCGATCACCTGCCGGCTCAGCGGGCGCACCTGGACGGCGATGAAGGCCTGAACACCCCGGTTGAGCGCGACGAGGTCGATGTCGGCGTGATAGCCGCGGATCACTCCACGACGGGTGAGTGCCCGCACCCGTTCCAGACAGGTCGAGGGGGCCACGCCGAGCTGCCGCGCCAGCTCGCGGTTCGACTGCCGCGCGTCTGTCTGCAGAAGAGCGATGATCGCCGAATCAAGTTCGTCCACTCGGTGATAGTTCCACAGCCTCGAACGAGTGATCGAGTAGAAGCTTGATCGGCGATCATCTGCGCGGGATTTGAGCTGTGCGGCGATCAATGCGACCCGCGCACCTGAGTCCGCACTTGCTAGCGGTACCAGGCGCGAACGCCCATCCGTCCCGTGCTGCCGAGATCGACGTAGATGCTCGGCTGCGGCGACACGGCGACCAACGGTTGCCGGACGGCACCCGGAGCGGTCGCCAGTTCGACGTGCTCGGCGACCTGCGGCGGCTCCAGCGACGTGTTCGTGTTCCGCCACACGAACGCGCTACCGGCGGTCTCCCCCGGCTGCACGGTGATCGGCTGCGGCGGATCGTCGAAACCGTCGAGAACCGTGATGCCGCCGGTGCCTTCGAGGATCGCGACGTCCAGCGACTGCCGCTCCCCGTCGAACAGGCTCACCTGCGGGTACCCGTTGAGCTGCAACGCTTCCGCACCGCAGTTGGTGACCTCGACGGACATCACGCGCAACCCCATTGCCGCCTCGGTGAAGTTCGAGGTGAACCGCACTCCCGCGGCGCACCCGGGATCCTCCGACGCCTGCACGGCCGGGCCGCTCGCGACCAGACCGGCCAGGACGGCTGTTGCAGCAAGAACCTTGCCCCCAAGTTTCATGCACCCGAGCATGCCACCCGCAGGGGTGGCCGGCGAGGAACCTTCACAAGACCTCCACGAAGACGATCCAGTCCATTGTGGAGTGACCGACGGGTAAACCGGTGTCCATGCCGCCGAGAACTGCCCGGCCCTGGGCGCGCGGCCACAGAGCCGGCGTCAGGCGACCACCTGGTCACCGATGTGACGCAGGCCGGCGAATTCGTCGGCCGGGATGCACGATCGAGTGTCGCGCCGTCGTCGCCGCAGCCCAGTGGTGAGCGCTGACCGCGCCGCTCGATCCGCCCATGCCGAGACCAGGCCGTCGCAGAGGTCGGCGAGCCCTGTCGATCAGAGCAACTCGAGGAGGACGTCGTGTCCGGACTCCTCGCCGCCGGGACCGTGGCCGCGGATGATTTCGACGATCTCGTCGAACAGCGTCGGGCCCTCGCCACGCCGCGCCGTGCTGATCCTGGCCTCGATGCCGGCGCGACTCGACGGGTGACATTCGAACAGAATCCGCTCCAGCCGCAGGACTGTCGCCCCGTACCCGAGCGCGGACCGGGACGAACCCCTACGACGGAGGCGCCGACGTCATCTTGCCCACGCCCAGCGACCGCGACGCCCTGGAACACCGTCATGCCGACTGGCTCTCATCCCGTCCCTCCGGCCTCTGAACGCCCATGAGGCCGCTCACACCGGTCCCGATGAGCACCAAGCCGCTCGCGGAAGCCGTGGGTCCAGTCGTCGAACCTCTTCTCGTGGTCGTGGTCGTGGTCTGAACTGCCTACGCCAGCGCTCGGCCGTGCCGTAATGGATACGTCACACTCTGCCGGGGATGAACCGGACCAGCCCGAACGTTCCCCTGAGAGCACACGGATGAGCAGAGGAGAACCACTGTGACGGAGAAGGCTGTTCTCGCGGGCGGCTGTTTCTGGGGCATGCAGGACCTGTTCCGCCGCCACCCCGGCGTCGTCTCCACCCGCGTCGGCTACACCGGCGACCCCAGCACGCCCAACGCGACCTACCGCCGCCACGGCAACCACGCCGAGGCCATCGAGATCGTGTTCGACCCCGAGAAGCTGAGCTACCGGCAGATCCTGGAGTTCTTCTTCCAGATCCACGACCCGTCGACGCGCAACCGCCAGGGCAACGACATCGGCGCCAGCTACCGGTCGGCGATCTTCTTCGAGACCGACGAGCAGAAGCGCATCGCCGAGGAGACGATCGCGGACGTCGACGCCTCCGGGAAGTGGCCGGGCAAGGTCGTCACCGAGGTCACCCAGGCGAGCGACTTCTGGGAGGCCGAGCCGGAGCACCAGGACTACCTGGAGCGCTACCCCAACGGCTACACCTGCCACTACGTCAGGCCGGAGTGGCAGCTCGGCGAGAAGTAGGGATCGCCGCGCCGCACCCTCACGAGGGCCGTCCGCCGGACGGCCCTCGTCCCGTTCGCGACGGGAACAGCCCCGGTGATCGGTGCGTCACTCGGAGGAGCGTTCGCTCTCCGCCGCTTCGTCCCCGCCGGGGTGCGACGCGTCCTTCACGGGCATGCGCGCCTCGATGACTTCGCCCAGGTAGCGCATGACGACGGCCACCGCCGCGGCGACCGGCACGCAGAAGAACGCGCCCGCGATGCCGTACAGGCTGGTGCCCGCCGTCACCACGAGCAGCACGACGGCCGCGTGCAGGCGCAGGCTGCGCGACTGCAGGATGGGCTGCAGCACGTTGCCCTCGACCTGTTGCACCACGATGACGATGATCAGCATGATGATGGCCGACGTCAGGCCGTTGCTGACCAGCGCGACGAGCACGGCCAGCGCGCCGGCGATGAGCGCGCCGACGATGGGGATGAACCCGCCGAGGAACGTGAGGGCGGCCAGCGGGATGGCGAGCGGCACCCCCAGGATGACCAGGCCGAGCCCGATGAGCACCGCGTCGATCAGCGACACGACGGCCTGGCTGCGGATGAAGCTGCCGAGCGTGACCCAGATCCGCTCCAGCACCGTCGTGACGTGCTTGCCCGCGCGTTCGCCGATCAGGCCGCGCACCCACGGCGTGAACTTCGTGCCGTCCTTGACGAAGAAGAACGCGAGCAGCAACGCCACCAAGCCGGTCACCAGACCGGACGTCACCGCCCCCGCCCCGGTGATCAGGCCGCTGGCGATGGACCCGATGCTGGACTTGACCTGCTCGACGCCCTGGTCGATCAGGCGGTCGAGGTCGCTGCCCTCCAGGTTGAACGGCGGCCCGCTGGCCCAGTCCTGCAACTGCGTGACGGCCTTCTGCGCGCTCTGCGCGATCTCCGGCACGCCCGACGCGATCGACGACGAGATGGCCGCGATGACCCCGCCCAGCACGCCGAGCCCGAGCAGCAGCACGACCGTCGCCGCGAGGGCGGAGTTGAGCCCCTTCGACATCATCCACCTGGCCGGCGGCCACAGCACCGTGGTGATCAGCAAGGCCAGGAGCACGGGCATCACGACCACCCACAGCTTCCCGACGAGCCACAACACCATCCAGAAGCCGAGCGCGGCCAGCGCCACCCGCAGACTCCACCGCGCGAGCCAGCTCACGCCGTGCCCGATGGCCTCACCCTTGTCCGCCCACGTGCGTTCCCGTTCCACGCGCACAGTGTGTCGTGACTTAGCCCGATCGGGTGGCAGACCCGCCGTTTCACCGGCGCGACGTCTCCGTGAACGCTCGGAGCACTGCTCCTAGCGGGTGCCGGCGGACGCGGAGCCCCAGAAGGCGTCCTCCTCGGCCGGGTCGGCGGTGAACAGCCACACCTCGGCCACTTCGCCGTCTTCGACGCGCATCAGGTCGACGCCGACGCCGTCCATCTCCGCGCCGGCGCGCCGGGCGGTCCAGCGGACCGGGGCCGCGACGACCGAGCCGTTGACCATCAGAGGGGCGTTGCGCCGCAAGGCGAAGGTGCCCTCGGAGACGGTCATCATGCCGCCGATCATCTCGCCGACGGCCGCGCTGCCGTGGTGGGTGCCGGAGAAGCGGTTGGCGCCGGGCTGGTGCCACACGACGTCGTCGGCGAGCATGGCCGCGACGGTGGCGAAGTCACCTGCTTCGAGCGCCTCGAAGTAGGAGGTGATCACGGCGAGTGGGCTGGTCATGGTTTCTCCTTCACGTTGGAACAGCCCTATGATCACCATTGGTAACCAATTACCTCAACGTAACTAATTGACGGGAGTGCCCCGTGTCACAGATGCCGGACTTCAGCGTGCTCGCCGCGACCTGCCCGTCGCGGACGAGCCTGGCGCGGATCGCCAACAAGTGGACGGCCATGGTGGTGTCGGTGCTCGGCAACAACGGGCTCATGCGGTTCGGCGACCTCAGGACCCGGCTCGACGGGATCAGCGGCAAGGTGCTCACGGAGACGCTGCGGGACCTCGAACGCGACGGGCTCGTCACGCGGCACGTGCACGCGGAGATCCCACCCCGCGTCGAGTACGAGCTGACACCGCTCGGATTCACGTTGCACGCGCCGTTGCTGGCGTTGTGCACGTGGGCCGAGGAGCACATCACCGAGGTGCTGGCGAGCCGCGAACGGTACGACGTCAGGAACGGGTGAGCACGCCGTCGACGTCCGGCATGACGGAGCCGCGGATCAAGCGGCGCACGACCGGCCGTTCGGACAGCCGGAAAGCCATGTCGCGCAGGGAGATCCGCAAGCGGGAAGAAGGCGCCATCCAGCCGATGAACCGCCGGCCGAACTCCTGGGTGTGCGACACGGCGGGCTTCATGCGGGCCTGGTAGCGGGAGAAGGCGCCGTCCGGGCCAGCGGCCAGCTCCTCCGCCAGCACGAAAGCGCCGGCCATCGCCAGAGAGGCACCGTGCCCCGCGAACAGCGACACGGCCCCGCACGCGTCACCGACGAGCACGACCTTGCCGCGATGCCACGACGGCATGTCCACTTGGGACACCTCGTCGTAGTAGATGTCAGCGGGCAGCAGGGAGAGCAGCGACGGTGCCACCCACCCCAGGTCGCCGAAGCGTTCCCGCAGCGCCCCGACCAGATCGGCGGGCAGCGCCTGTGACCGGGACCGGTGCAGCATCAGCGCGGCCATCGCGCCGTCGCGCACGGCGTAGCAGCCGATCATTCGATGTGGCACCGTCAGCATCTGGTACCGGTAGCCGATCCGCGCACTCAGTTCCGGATCGTCGAACGAGAACGCCGCCGTGTGGTGCCCCAGGTACCGCACGAACGACGACGAGGGCCCGAACACCAGCTCCCGGACCCGCGAATGCACGCCGTCCGCGCCCACGACCAGGTCGAACTCGCCGGTGGAGCCGTCCGAGAACGTCACCCGCCCGTCCTCGACGGCGGAAACCGAGGTGCCGAACCGGAAAGCCGCCCGGACGTCGGCGCGCAGCGCGGCGGCGAGATCCCCGCGCAGCAGGCTGATCACCCCGTCCGCCACGGTCTCGTAGGCCGCCGCCGAGATCTCGCTCCGCCGCCTGCCCCTGGCGTCCACGCTGGTCACGGACGTGATCGGCGCGCGCCGCAGCTCCAACGCGGGCAGCAGGCCCATCCGCCGCGCCACCTCGTGCCCCGGCCCGAAGAAGTCGATCAGGTAACCGCCGGTCCGCACCGCCGGCGCCCTCTCCACCACCAGGACGTCCCAGCCCGCGCGTTCCAGCCACCACGCCGTCGTCAGCCCGGCGATCCCCGCCCCCACCACCAACACCCGTTGGGCATTCGACTTAGGCATATGCCTAATTTAGCACTCGCGAGTTTGCCAAGCACCGCTTTCCGCTCGCGCGGCAGTGGCGGCTTCGCTGGTCAGTCGGTGACGAGACGCCGGAACAGGCTCGCGACCGGGCGGAAGTCGACCGACTCGTCCAATGCGCGGTGCAGCACCATCCCGTCGACAGCGGCACCCAGCAACAAGGCGACCGCGTCGGCGTCCTCCACTCCGGCGGCGCGCAGCCAGTCGCCGACACGCGCCCGGAAGTCCGCGACCAGAGCCGCCAGCCCGGCCTTCAGCTCCGGCAACCGGTGCGCCGCCAGGAACGCCTCGGCCAGCAGCAACGACTCGGGGTCCGTGCCGGTGTAGCGGGTGAGCTCGCCGAGCACCCGGTCGATGCCGTCGGCCGGGCTCGCCAGCCGCAGCGCGTCGGCGGACTCGGTCAGGACGCGTTCGGCGAACCGCAGCGCAGCCGTCGTCAGCAACTCCGGCACCGACGAGAAGTGGTAGTGCACGAGCGCGGCGTTCACGCCCGCCCGTTCGGCCACCAGCCGCGTGGTCACCGCACCCCAGCCGACCTCGCCCACGAGGCCGGCCGCGGCGTCGATCAGCTGTTCACGGGTGCGGCGACCGCGGTCGACTGACTTGGGCACACGCCCAACTTAGCCCGCGGCGCGCTTCTTGACCGTCTCGAGCACCTCGGTCCAGCCGCTCGTGTTGTCCTGGTGGGCCTTCGTCCGCAGGTCCTCGGAGGCCACGAGCGAGGCGAACCCGCTCTCCACGACGCGCAGCCTCGTGCCGGAGCCCTCCGGCACGAGGGTGAACTCGACCAGCGTCGTGTTGTCCGCGGTCAACGGCTGCCCAGCGAACGCGCTGGCCCAGCGGTACGACACGTAGGTCTGCGGCGTCACGGTCTCCACCCGCACGGGGAAGTCGCCGTACCGCTCGTTCTCGCACAGGGTCGTCTCCCCCTCGACCGCGGTGCCGGACGGCTCCGAGGCCACCCAGAAACCCGGTTCGGTCACCAACTGCCAGACCCGCTCCACAGGAGCCTCGATCAGGGTCTCGCGTTCGATCCGGTCCACGCTCACGACAACTCCCAGATGTCCGCCAACACATGCAACCACAGAGTTGCACATCACCCACTGATGCGCAACTGATGGGTTGCACGTTGACGCCGGGGCGGCGCGTTGACGAGCCACGACCGGGTGAGCACTAAGATCGTCGCGGTGACTGCCTACGACGATCTCGACCTCGACACGACGGAACTGCCGGAGCGCCAGCAGAAGATCCTGGTCGCCATCCGCGACTGGGTCGTCGAGCACGGCTACTCCCCCAGCACCCGCGAGATCGGCGAGGCGGTCGGCCTCAGGTCCTCGTCGAGCGTCTCCAAGCACCTGGCCGCGTTGGAGGACAAGGGTTTCCTCAAGCGCGGCGCCTCGGTGACCAGGCCGATGGACGTGCGGGTCTTCCTGCACGAGACCGCGTCCGCGGCGGTCCCCGCCGACTCCGTCCCCGTGCCCGTCGTGGGCGATATCGCCGCCGGCGCGCCGATCTCCGCGGTGGAGCACGTGGACGACGTGCTGAGCCTGCCGCGCGGGCTGGTCGGGCGCGGCTCCAACGTGTTCGCACTGCGCGTCCGCGGCGACTCGATGGTCGACGCCGCGATCTGCGACGGCGACATGGTCGTGGTGCGGCAGACGCACGAGGCCCATAACGGGCAGATCGTCGCCGCGATGATCGAGGAGGAGGCGACGGTCAAGGTGTACCAGCGCCGCGACGGCCACGTGCGCCTCGAACCGCGCAACGCCGCCTACCCCGTGATCGACGGTGACGACGCCGTGATCCTCGGCGTCGTGGTCTCGGTGCTGCGCAGCGTCTGACAGTCCTCAGAGGACTCCCCAGTCGTGTGACCGGAGGTGCTCGGCCACGGCGCCGGCGGCCGGTGTCGGCGCGCCCCTGGTGACGACGTAGAGCGTGTTGAGCGGCGGCACCTCGGCGTGGTGCAGCAGCTCGACGGAGCCGGCGGCCAGCGCGGGTTCGGCGAGGTACCGCGGCAGGGCTGACACGCCCGCACCGGCGATCACCGCGGCCAGCACCGCGCGCAGGTCCGGCACGACCACCGCCGCGGGGTTCTTCGGCCGCCTGCCGAACTCGCTGCGCCAGTAGCGGCGGATGATCGGTAGGTCGCCGGAGTAGGCCACCAGCGGCAGGTGCTCCAGGGCGCGCGCCGGGTCCTCGCCGAGCAGCCGCCGGTCGACGGTCCTCGCCAGCAGGGGAGGCCCCACCAGCAGGAACTCCTCGTCGGTGAACGGCGTCGCGGTGAACCCCGCGCCGGGGCGGACCGAGGACAGCACGACGTCGAGCTGCGCGGCCTTGAGCGCGGCGAGCAGGTCGTGCGCGAGACCGAACGTGACCTCCAGCCGGATGCCGCGCCGGGTCAGCGGCGCGAGCGCGGGCAACCCGCGGGCGCTCAGGAACTCGGCCGCTCCCCCGAGCCGCACCGTGCCTCCGACGGCGGGGACGGGGTCGAGCGCGGTCCTGAGCTGGTCGAGGTGCCCGGCGACGCGGCGGGCCAGGTCGTCGGCACGGGGTGTGGGCGTGACACCACGGCTGCCGCGGACGAACAGCGGTTCGCCGAGCTGGTGCTCCAGCCTCGCGAGCTGCCCGCTCACCGCGGGCTGGGTGAGCCCGCGCCTGGTCGCCGCCGCGGTGAGCGAACCACCGCGGTAGATCTCCAGGAAGGTCGCCAGCAAGTCAAGGTCGGGCACCCTGTCAGCCATAAGGGAGATTATGGCTGCTTGGGGTCGCGTTCTGAGGATTTGTGATGTGCTGAACGCATGAAGAAGCTACTGATGGTCGTGTCCGGCGCCGACTCGCTGACGCTGGCGGACGGCACGAGCCACCCCACGGGGTTCTGGGCAGAGGAGGTCGTCGAGTCGGTGCGCGTGCTGCGCGCGGCCGGGATCGAGGTCACCGTCGCCACGCCGGGCGGTGTCGTGCCCACGGTCGACAAGGCGAGCCTGGACGGCACCTTCGACGACGCGGTGGAGTCGCTGGAAGACCTGCGCGCGCCGGCCGTGCTGGAGTCGGTGCAGGCCGCGGACTTCGACGCGATCCACCTCCCCGGCGGCCACGGCCCGATGGCGGACCTGGCGTCCGACGAGGCGCTGGGCGCGCTGCTCGCGGACTTCCACGACAGCGGCAAGGTCGTGGCGGCGCTGTGCCACGGACCGGCCGGGCTGCTCGCCGCGGTCCGGGCGGACGGCTCGTTCGTCTTCGCCGGCAAGGAGATGACCGCGTTCAGCGACGAGGAGGAGCGCCAGGGCGGCCTGAACGTCCCCTACTCGGTCGCGGGCAGGCTCGCCGAGCTGGGCGCGCGCCTCACGCCGGGTGAGCCGTGGTCCAGCACGGTGGTCGTGGACGGCACGCTCGTGACGGGCCAGAACCCGCAGTCCACGGTGGCCACCGCGACCCGCGTCGCCGAGCTCCTCTACCCCAGCAGCACCTGAACCACGCACAACAGGTAGAGCAGCACCGGCCCCCTGCTCAGCTGCACCAGCAGGCCGAGCGGCACCGGGCCGAGCACCCCGAAGTCGATCGCGGCCACGCCGTAGTCCAGCGGCGGCCGCGTCGCGACCCGGTACACCACCGCCACGGCCCCCAGTGCGGACACCGCACCGTTGAGCCAGGAGACGTGCGGGGTGAACGGCACGGTCGCCAGGCACCACGCCACGGCGGCCGTGCCGGGCACGACGAGGTGCGCGAGCCGCAGCACCCCGTCCGGCACCCCCAGCGCCCGGCGGACCGCCGGCAACCGGCAGACCGTCCGCAGTCCCGCCGCCAGCCGGTCGGCGGCGGCGAACGCGCAGACGAGGTGCACCGCGGGCACCCACTCGACCTCACCGCCGAGTGCCACCAGCGCGGGCACCGGCAGCAGCCCCGCCCACACCAGCACCGAGCCCGGCGCACGGCGGGCCCGCAGCACGTCCGTCCACACCAGCACCACCGCCCGCGGTCCGCGCAGCCGCGCCGACCGGACCCGCCCGCGCAGCCGCGCCCGCCGTTCCGCGAGGAGCGCGCCGAGCAGCCCGAGGTCGAGCCAGGCCACCGACACGCGCACGGCCGCGGCGAGCGCGGCGCCGGCGGTGAGGTCGCTGCGCCGGAGACGCCGCAACGAGGCCGCCGCGGCGACGACGAGCAGGACCGCGGCCGCAGCCGGCCAGACCACCGCGCTCGCGGTGGCATCGCCGGGCCGCAGCACCGACGCGGCCACCGCCACCACAGCCACCCCGGTCAACACTCCCCGCACGCGCACGCGGGAACGCTGCTCCACCGCTCCGGCCACCACGGCGACGACGAGCAAGACCGCCACCGCAGCCGACCGGACCACCACAGTGACGTCGCCGGGGCGCAGCACCGACGCGGCCATCGCCACCACAGCCAACCCGGCCACCAGTCCCCGCACACGCACCCCGGAACGCTGCACCACCGCCCCGGCCACCACAGCGACGACGAGCAAGACCGCCACAGGAGCCGGCCAGACCACAGCAGTGACCTCATCCGGCCGCAACACCGACGCGGCCACCGCCACCACGGCCACCCCGGTCAGCAGGCCCTGCACGCGCACGCGGGAACGCTGCACCACCACCGCCCCGGCCACCACGGCGACGCCGGCCACCGCCGACCCGGCGAACACCGCCCACCCCGGCGGCGAAGGCGCTCCCACGACGCCGAGGACGGCCGCGGGCCACACCGCCCCCACCGCCGCGCCGAACCCGAGCAGCCCGGCGAACCGAGGCGCCAGCAGCGCGGCCCGGTCGACCGGCGAGCTCAGCACCCAGAACAGCCGGTCCCGTCCCGCGAACACCGGCCCGAAGGCCAGCAGCCCCTTGAGCAGCACCACCGCCGCCACGACGGACAGGCACAGCGCCGTCCACTCGCTGGCCCCCTCCTGCCCGGTCTTCTGCAGGCCCCGGACCGCGACACCCCACGCGATGGCACCGACGATCGCGGCGTTGACGAGCCGCCCGTACCACCCGGCGAGCCGGAACCGCCAGGGTGGCGGTGGACGCCGGAGCCGCCGCCGGATCGCGGCCGCCGAGGTGGTCACAGGGTCACGGTCCGGTCGGCGACCGCCTCGACCAGGTCGTGGTCGTGCGAGGCGAACACCACGGCCACGCCCGCCGCCTTCTCCGCCGCGAGCCGCTCGCGCAGCCACGCCCGGCCCTGCGCGTCGAGGCGCTGCTCCGGTTCGTCGAGCACCAGCAGGCGGCGCGGGCGCACGAAGCACGAGGCGAGTCCCAGCCGGTGCCGCTGGCCGCTCGACAACGCCGGTGGCAGGCGGTCGCGCACTTCGTCCAGCCCCAGCTCCGCGAGAACGCCGAGCACCTCGCCCTCGGGCTCCGCCGTGCCGTGCAGCCAGGCGAGCAACCGCAGGTGCTCCACCACGGACACGTCCGGGAAGTAGTCCGCGTCGTCCAGCAGCGAGGCCACCGCAGACCTCGCGGCGGCCGACGACTCGTCGAGGACTTCGCCGTCGAGCAGCACCGACCCCGCGTCCAGCACCTCGGCTCCGGCGAGGCAGCGCAGCAGCGTCGACTTGCCCGCGCCGTTCGCCCCCACGACGGCGACGGCCTCACCCGGGGCGACCACGAACGAAAGACTTGTGAAAACGGGGATCCCGCCGTAGCTGAAGCCGGCGTCCCCCACGGCCAACGACATGTGATCAGCGTAGTGGGAATAGCCGGTTCACCCGTGCGTTAAGGTAGATGCAAACGCATTGAATCTGACGACAGAAGGAGGCGGGGACCGTGCAGTTCGGAGTGTTCTCGGTGAGCGACATCACCAGGGATCCGGTGAGCGGCGAGACCCCCAGCGAGGCCGAGCGCATCGACGCGATCGTGCGGATCGCGGAGAAGGCGGAAGAGGTCGGGCTCGACGTCTTCGCGATCGGCGAGCACCACAACCCGCCGTTCTTCTCGTCGGCGCCCACCACGCTGCTCGCACACATCGCGGCGAGGACCGAGCGGCTGATCGTCAGCACCGCGACGACGCTGATCACCACGAACGACCCGGTGCGCATCGCCGAGGAGTACGCGATGCTGCAGCACCTGGCGAAGGGCCGGATGGACCTGATGCTGGGCCGCGGCAACACGGCGCCGGTCTACCCGTGGTTCGGCGCGGACATCCGGCAGAGCCTGCCGCTCGCCCTGGAGAACTACAACCTGCTGCACCGGTTGTGGCGCGAGGACGTCGTGGACTGGGAAGGGAAGTTCCGCACGCCGTTGCAGGGCTTCACCTCCACCCCGCGGCCGCTCGACGACGTGCCGCCGTTCGTGTGGCACGGGTCGATCCGCACGCCGGAGATCGCGGAGCAGGCCGCCTACTACGGCGACGGCTTCTTCGCGAACAACATCTTCTGGCCGAAAGAGCACTACATGCGGCTGATCAAGTTCTACCGCCAGCGGTACGCGCACTACGGCCACGGCACGGAGCAGCAGGCGATCGTCGGTCTCGGCGGTCAGGCGTACATCGCCAAGAGGTCCCAGGACGCGATCAACGAGTTCCGCCCGTACTTCAACGAGGCCCCCGTCTACGGCCACGGGCCGAGGATGGAGGACTTCATGGAGCAGACGCCGCTGTCGGTCGGCAGCCCGCAGGAGGTCATCGACAAGACGCTGACCTTCCGCGAGCACTTCGGCGACTACCAGCGCCAGATGTTCCTGATGGACCACGCGGGCCTGCCGCTCAAGACCGTGCTCAACCAGCTCGACCTGCTGGGCGAGGAGGTGGTTCCGGTGTTGCGCAAGGAGATCGAGTCGCGCCAGGACCCGCGGACCGCCGAACCGCCGACGCACGCCGGACGCGTGCGGGAGAAGTACGGCGACAAGCCCGCGCGCCAGCCCAGGCCGAACGCCAACCGGGGTGACAACGTCACCGGCGGCTCGCCCTACCAGGACGCCGAGTAGGAGCGGGACCGTGCCCCGGGCCAACGAGGCGTGGGAGTCCTTGATGAAGGCCTACGCCGTGTTGATGAAGCAGTTCAACGCGGAGGACGTCTGGGGCGAGCTGACCATGCGCGAGTACGACGTGCTCTACCAGTTGTCCAAGTGCGACAGTCCACTGAGGATGAGTGAGCTGAACCGCCACGTGCTGCTGAGCCAGCCCGCCCTGTCCCGCATGGTCGACCGCCTGGCCGACCGCGGCCTGGTCGACCGCTGCCCCGATCCCGGTGACCGCCGGGGTGTGCGCCTGTCGCTCACCCCGGCGGGCCGGGAGACCCAGCGCGCGATCGGCCGCCCGCACGCCCGCAGCGTCGCGCGCGCCCTGAGCGTGCTGACCCCGCAAGAGCTCGACCAGCTCGCCGCCATCACCGGCAAGCTGGCCGGAAACGAGGAGAGATGACCGCACAGTTCCAGCTCGTGGTGGTGTCCGCCGGCACCGGTGACCCGTCGTCGACCCGGCTGCTCGCCGACCGCGTCGCCCAGCGCGTGACGGCTTTGGCCGCGCGCAAGCAGCTGACCGTGGGCGTCCGGACCATCGAACTGCGCGAGCTGGCCGGTGAGATCGCGAACGCCATCGTGTCCGGCCACATCGGCGTGAAGCTGCGGGACGCGATCACGCAGCTCCAGCGCGCGGACGGCATCGTCGCGAGCACCCCCGTCTACAAAGCGGGCGCGAGCGGGTTGTTCACGTCGTTCTTCCAGGTGCTCGACAACGACCTGCTGATCGCGAAACCCGTCGTGCTCGCCGCGACCGCCGGCACGGCCCGGCACGCGCTCGTGGTCGACGACCAGATGCGCGGCCTGTTCGCCTACCTGCGGACCGTCGTGGTGCCGACGTCGCTGTTCGCCGCGACCGAGGACTGGACCGACGCCGGGCTGACCAAGCGGGTCGACCGCGCCGCTCTCGAACTGGTGGCGCTCATGGCCGCCGGGTTCGAGAAGACGGTGCGCGACGAGTCGTGGGGCAGCTACCAGCACGAGTTCGGCAGCGCGGGCGGCACCGAGCTCACGATCGACCTGGACTCCGACCTGATGCGGCTGGCCACCGGCGGGTCGGCGAGCTAGAAGTCCGCGCACGCCGGTGCGGCGGTTCGGGTTCGTCCATGGCGGCGAGGACGGTTCCTCAGAGCTATAGCGGTCAATGTAGCGCTACGAAAGCTACTATAGCCCCATGCAGAACGCACGGGATCGCCTCCTCCTCGCCGCGGCCGAGCTGCTGGAGACCGGCGGCACGGTGTCGACGAGGGCGGTGTGCGAACGCGCCGGGGTGCAGGCGCCGACGCTGTACCACCACTTCGGCAGCAAGCAGGGCCTGATCGACGCCGTGGTGAACCACGGCTTCACCCAGTACACGGCGGTCGAGAGCTCCGGCGACCCCCTCGGCGACCTGCGCGAGGGCTGGGACCGGCACGTGCGGTTCGGGCTGGAGCACCCGTCGTTCTACGGCCTGCTCTACGGCCGCGCCGAACCGGGCAAGCCCTGTGCCGTCACCGCCCCCGCGCACGCCGCGCTGCGCGAGCGGTTCACCGAGGCGGCCGCCAGGGGTCTGCTGACCGCGCCCGTCGACGACGCGGCAGAGCAGGTCCTCGCCGCCAACGTCGGCGTGACGCTCACCCTCATCACCCAGCCGGAACCGGACTTCGGGCTGTCCGCCCGCGTCCGCGAGTCGGCGCTGGCCGGCGTGCTGCGCTCCCCCGCGGCCGCGGGGCCCACGAGCCGCGCCACCGCCGCGCTCACCCTCCGCGCCCTCGTCGACGAGAACCCGGCCGGCCTGACACCGGGCGAACACGCGCTGCTGGGCGAACTGCTCGACCGGCTGGCGCGCCAGGACGCCGGCTAGACCACCCGGCGCTCCTCGGCCCAGGGCACCAGCTTCCGCTCCAGCAGGACCAGCGCGTAGAACAGCACGACGCTGACGACCGCGAGCAGGGCCATCGCGGCGAAGGCCAGCGAGGTGTCGGCGCTGGCGCCGGAGGTGGAGATGACGTACCCCAGGCCGGCGCGGGCGCCGACGAACTCACCGATCACCGCCCCGACGACCGCGAGCGTGATCGACACCTTCAGCCCGACGAAGATCTGCGGCAACGCGTGCCACAGGCGGAGCTTGAAGAACTCGTGGGCGCGCGAGGCGGCCAGCGACCGGAACAGCTCGACCAGTTCGTTCGGCGTGGACCTCATGCCGGACGCCGTCGAGATGACGATCGGGAAGATGCACACCAGCACCACCATGAGCACCTTCGACCCGATCCCGAACCCGAACCACACCACCACGAGCGGCGCGACGGCGATCTTCGGCACGGCGTTGAGCGCCACCAGCAACGGGTAGAACATCCGTTCCAGCACCGTCGAGCCGACGACCAGCAGCGCGATCGGCACACCGATCACGACGGACAGCGCGAACCCGGCCACCGCCTCCCACGACGTGACGAGGGTCTGTTCGAGCAGGTAGCCGGGGAGCTCCAGGAACGACCCGGCGACGTCGCCCGGCGACGGCAGGAGGAACGGGTCGACGCGGAACACGATCGTCGCGAGCCACCACGCACCGACGATCGCCAGCAGGCCCAGCACGGGCAGGACGGCCTTCACGCGGTCACCTCCCCCAGCGACGCCCGGACCGCACGGCTGACCTCGTCCAGTTCGGCCCGGCCCAGCGCGCGGGGGCGGGCCAGGGGGACGTCCGTGATCTCGTGGACCCGGCCGGGTCTCGGGCTGAGCACGACGACCCGGTCCGCGAGCAGCACGGCCTCGTCGACGGAGTGCGTCACGAACAGCACGGTGCGCGGCTGCTCCCGCTGGATCCGTTGCAGCTCCTCGGAGAGCTCGGTGCGGGTGATCGCGTCCAGCGCGGAGAACGGCTCGTCCATCAGCATCACGCCGGGGTCCTGGAGCAGCGACCGGCACAGCGACACCCGCTGCTGCATGCCACCGGACAGCTCGTGCGGCAACCGCTCCTCGAACCCGCCGAGCCCGACCAGCTCCAGCAGCTCGTGCGCGCGGGACCTCTGCTCGCCCAGGCCGAGGACCTCGGCCGGCAGCAGCACGTTGGCGAGCACCGAGCGCCACGGCAGCAGGGCCGGGCGCTGGAACATGAGCGAGACGTCGCGGCACGGCGCGGTGACCTCCTCGCCGGCCACGAGGACCCGCCCCCGCGACGGGGTGAGCAACCCGGCGGCGATCCGCAGCAACGTCGACTTGCCGCAGCCCGAACGGCCGATCACCGCGACGAACTCGTGCTCGGCCACCTCCAGGTCGATCCCGGCCAATGCGCGCACGCCGCCGAAGGTGTGCGCGACCCGCTGGAACGCGATCACCCGGGCGCCAGGCCGAAGGACACGAAGTCGCCGGGACGCACCGAGCCGTCGGGGACCGCGCCGGCCTCGACGAGCGTGCGGACGATCCTCTCCACCCGCGGCTCGGTCAGCTCGCCGATCCTGCCGGTGAACCCGGCCGGCCGCACGTAGGGGGCCATCAGGCCGACCTCGGCGGCGGCCACGCCCGCGTCCTGGGCCGGCTGGTGCTTCTTGAGGATCGTCCCGGTCTCCTCCGGGTGCTGGATCGAGTACTCGAGGCCTTTGAGCAACGCGCCGGTGAACGCGCGCGCCAGCTCGGAGCGGTTCGCCGCGATGTCCTTCGACGTCACGAGCGCGTTGCCGTACAGGTCGGGGACCAGATCGCCGTACGGCAGCACGACCGCCTTCCTGCCCTTGGCCGCGGCCTCGACCAGCGGCTTGCCGACGACGAACTGGCCGATCCCGTCGACCTGGCCCGCGGCCAGGAGCTGCGGCAGCGCGGGTGGCGCGGACGGCACGAACTCGACCCGCGCGGGGTCGATGCCGGCCGCCTTCGCGTACACCGGGAACATCACCTGGTTCGTCGAGCCGGGCTGGTCACCGATCCTCTTGCCGGCCAGGTCGGCCGGCCGGGCGATCCCGCCGCCCTCCAAGGCCACGATCGCGGCCAGCGACCGCTGCTGGACCGCCGCGACCACGGTGACCGGCAGCTCCTCCTTCGCCGCGGTGATCGCGGTGGCGGTGAAGTCGGCGACGCCGAAGTCCGCCCGGCCGCCCGCGACGAGCTTGAGGACGTCGACGCTGCCCGTGCCCGGCGTGATCGTGACGTCCAGCCCCGCCTGCTCGAAGAAACCCTTCTCCTGGGCCACGTAGGCGTACGCGTCCCGGCCGAAGGTGCTGAACGACGTCAGGTAGTCGACCTCGGTCCTGCTGCCGGCGGGCTCCGCTCCCCCGCACCCCGTGACGACGACCAGGACCACGGCGAACAAGCCTGGAACCGCTTTCCTCATGTTCCCTCCCCCGAAGGTGCCCTGATGTCCGAACATAGAGGCCGGGGAGGACGGATGAACACGACCAATCTGCCGGTGGCGGTCATCGGCGCCGGCCCGATCGGCTTGATCACCGCGCTGGGACTGGTCTCGCACGGCGTGCCCGTCGTCGTGTTCGAAGCGGGTGCGGCCCTGTCGAGCGAGACCAGGGCGGGCACGGTCCTGACCCGCACGCTGGAGGTCCTCGACCGGTACGGCGCGCTCGGTCCCGTGCTGGAGGCGTCGCTGCGCCTCGACGAGATCGGCCAGCTCGACCGGGCGACCGGGGCGTCGGCCGGGAGCGTGCTGACCTCGGCGCTGGCCGGGGAGACGCGGTTCCCGTTCGTCGTCAACGTTCCGCAGCACGAGCTGGAGCCGGTGCTGGCGGCGGTCCTGCGGGACCGCGCTCCGGACGCCTTGCGCATGCGGCACCGGCTGGTGGACTTCACGCAGCACCCGGACGGCGTGACGCTGCGGCTGTCCACTCCGGAGGGGATGACCGAGTTCGCGGCCGCTCACGTGCTGGGCTGCGACGGCGGCCGCTCCACCGTGCGCGAACGGCTGGGCGTGCCGGTCAGCGGGCACACGCTCGGGCAGCGGTACGCGCTCGTCGACCTGGTCTGCGACCTCGACGTCGAACACCCGCGCGACTACCCGTACCTCGCCTACTTCGGGGACCGCGAGGAGTGGGTGGTGCTCGTGCGGCAGCCGCACTGCTGGCGGTTCGTGTTCCCCCTCCCGCCGGGCCGGGCCGCCCCGACCCCCGGCGAGCTGCGCGACAAGGCGCGCCGCTTCATCGGCGACGCGGTCGAACCGGAGGTGCTCGGCAGCAACGTCTACACCGTGCACCACCGGGTGGCGTCGTCGTGGCGGCGCGGGCGGGTGTTCCTGCTGGGCGACGCGGCGCACCTGATCACCCCGATGTGGGCGCTGGGGCTGAACACGGGCGTGCTCGACGCGTCCAACCTGCCGTGGCGGCTCGCGTGGGTCCGCCGCGGGTGGGCCTCGGAGGAGTTGCTGGAGGGCTACGAGGACGAGCAGAAACCGGTGGCGGTCCACGGTTCGGCGGCGATGGCGGAGGCCGCCCGCGCGGTGATGGACCGGCGGCTGGAGCCGGTCGCCGGGTGGAGCGACGCGATGACCCGCACGTTGCTCGGGGTGCGGCTGGGCTCCGGCCCGCCGCGGACGCGCACGGGCGCGCCACAGGTGGGTGACCGCGTTCCCGACCTGCGCGTCTTCGGCCCGCGCGGCCCGGTGCACCTGCACGAGCTCTGCCGCGACTCGTTCGTGGCGCTGCACCTCACCGACGCGCGCCGCCGGCCGCACCTCCCCGCTGACGGGCCCGCCGGTCTGCGGCAGGTCGTGGTGAGCCGGTGGGACGCGCCGCACGACTCGGGCCTGCGGTCCCGCGCCTACTTCGACCCCGGGTCGACCGTGCGCGACCGCCTCGGGGACGTCGCCGTCCTGCTGCGGCCGGACGCGCACATCGCCCACGTCGAACCGTGGACCGCCGACTCCTGGCGGCACGTCCGGGACCGCTACCTGAGGGAGGTGCGCCTTGCGGGGTGACGTCGTGCTGTCGCCGTCCGGTGCGGAGGTCGTGCTGGTGGACGTCGGCCAGCGGGTGCTCCACGACGACCCGCTCGTGCGCGTGTGGGAGGTGGCGCTCGAACCGGGCGAGACCCACCCCTGGCACCTGCACCACAACCCGTACGTGGTGCTGAGCATCGAGGGCTCGCAAGGCCGGATGGACTGGCTCGACGGCAGCGCGCCGCGGCTGGTTTCCGAGCACCGCGGCGGCCACGTCCTCCGGTCGGTGTCGCCGGTGCACCGGCTGACCAACACCGGGACGTCCCGCTACCGCAACCGGCTCGTCGAGCTGAAGGACCTCGGGGAGAACCTGCCGGAGCCGCGGGAGGTCTCGCCCGCCGACGTCAGCGTGCGCACCGTCGCCGATGCCGTCGTGGACCTGGAAGGGCCGCACGTCCTCGTGGCGCTGGACGCCGAGGACGTGCGGGCGCATCCGGGCGGGCCGTGCGCGTTGGACGGCGAGTGGTTCGTCGTCGGCCTGCGCTACTCGGCCAGGTAGGGCTCCAGGTCCTCCGCCTCGGCGACCTGGCGAACCTCGATCGACACCTCCTCGACGCCGGCGAAGCAGGTGACGTACTCCTCCGCGACCGCGGTGGCCTCCGCGAGGTCAGTCGCGTTGATCAGCACGAACCCGCCGACGACCTCCTTGGCCTCGGCGAACGGCCCGTCGGTCGACCTGATCACCGCGCCGCGCCTGCGCACCGTCGCCCCCGTCCTGAGCACGCCCTCGGCGCCGAGCAGGACGCCGTCAGCGCTCGTCTTCTCGATGAACGCGTTCATCCGCTCGACGAGCTCGGCGTTGGGCTCCCACGAGGCCTCGTCGTCGGCCAGGACCCGGTGCATCAACAGGAACCGCATGATCTCTCCTCGTTGTCGGCCGGCAGCGTTCGGCCGCTGCCACCCGTGCGTCGATCAGCGTCCGGAGCTTTCGACATCTTCGCCATGATGGGCCGATGAGACTTTCGCGGCTCGTCGTCCCGCTGCTGAGCATGTGGCTGTTCGGCAACCTCTACGAGCAGGTCGTGTGGAACCCGCAGGTGCTGGCGGATCCGCGGCCGGGCTCGGTCGTGGGCGCGTTCGAGGCGGGCAGCCCGGTCTTCTACTACCTGCCGTGGGCACCGCTCAGCGTGGTGCTGGCGGTCGTCACCCGCGCACCGCTCACGGCGCTCGGCTGCCTCGCGGTCGCGCTCGTGACGAAGGTCCTGCTGATCACGCAGGTCAACCCGGTGTTCCGCGACCCGGCCGTCACCCGTGAGGTCGTCCACGACCACGCCGTCCTGTGGGCGTTCGCGAACGGGTTCGTGATCGTCGCGGTCGCGGCCGCGATCCTGCTCACCCAGCGGGACCGCCGGCGGCCGCACCCGGCGTAGCGGCACCGGTCACCTGGCGCGCACGAGGTGGTCGGCCGTGCCATCGTTAGCGACAACTTGGAGGTCCCCAGCGACGGCATGCCGCCGCACCCCACCGCGTCCAGGTTGGGGTGGTCCCAGCAGCGCTGCCACTGGTCGACGACCGAGTCCGCGCCATCCTCGGCGGGAGACCGCCCCGCGCCAACGGATCCGGGTCGGCCTCACCCGCGCGGCGCGACCTCCATCTCCCCCAACCGCGACCAGTCGTCCTGCTCCAGCACCGCGTTGACGATCCGCGGCGTCTCCGCGAGGTAGCGCGGCAGCTCCCGCTGCGCGGTCCTGAAGTGCTCCGACTGCACGTGCGCGGCGCCCGCGTCGTCCCGGAACGCCTCGACCAGCACGTACTCGTTCGCGTCGTCGAGGCTGCGCGACCAGTCGAACCACAGGCAGCCGGGCTCGGCGCGCGTCGCCTCGGTGAAGGCGCGGGTGAGCTCCGGCCAGGCGTCGGCGTGCTCGGGCAGAACGCGGAACTTGACGGTGATGAAGATCAAGGCGGTCTCCTCCGGTCGTTCCGGGCCGGCCCCGGTCCTGTCCACGGTCGGGTGACGACCTCGGCCTGCGGGGTCGCGCCACCCGCGCGATCATCGCCCGGTGCCCGAGATGATCGACACCCGTCGGCGCAACCTCGTCGTCGCGGCCGTCCTGCTCGCGATGCTGCTGGCCGCCCTCGACCAGACCATCGTGTCGACCGCACTGCCCACGATGGTGGCAGACCTCGGTGGCGGCGCGCACCTGTCGTGGGTGGTGACGTCGTACCTGCTCGCCGAGACGATCATGACGGTGCTGATCGGCAAGTTCGGCGACCTCTACGGGCGCAAGAAGGCGTTCGTGGTCAGCGTCGCGCTGTTCCTGGTCGGCTCGTTCTTCGCCGGCTGGTCGGAGTCGATGGGCGTGCTCATCGCGTTCCGCGCGGTGCAGGGCCTCGGCGCGGGCGGGCTGATGGTCACCTCGACGGCGATCATCGCGGACGTCGTGCCGCTCAGGGAACGCGGCAAGTTCCAGGGCTTCGCGGGCGCGGTGTTCGGCATCGCGACGGTGGCCGGGCCGTTGCTCGGCGGGCTGTTCGTCGACCACCTGAGCTGGCGGTGGGCCTTCTACGTCAACATCCCGCTCGGCATCGCCGTCGTCCTCGTGGCACTGGCTGCCCTGCCGGCCACGAGGACCGGCGCCCGGCCGGCGATCGACTACGCGGGCATCGCGCTGATCGCGCTCGCGGCCACCGGGCTGACGCTCGTCACGAGCTGGGGCGGCACCGAGTACGCGTGGACCTCGCCGACGATCCTGTGGATGGCGGCGGTCTCGGTCGTCCTGCTCGTCGCGTTCGTGTTCGTCGAGCAGCGCGCGGCCGAGCCGATGCTGCCCATGAGGTTGTTCCGCAGCCGCGTGTTCACGGTGTCGGGGATCCTGAGCTTCGTCGTCGGGTTCGCGATGCTCGGCGGCATCACCTACCTGCCGATCTACATGCAGTACGTGCGGGGCGAGTCGGCCACTTCGTCGGGGCTGTGGATGCTGCCGCTGATCGCGGGCCTCATGGCCACGGCGCTGCTCACCGGCACCGTCATCAGCCGCACCGGCAGGTACCGCGCGTTCCCGCTCGCCGGGTCAGCCGGGCTCGCGGCGGGCCTGTTCCTGCTGTCCCGCCTGGACGCCGGCACGAGCTACTGGGTCATGGGCGCGTTCATGGTGGTGCTCGGCGCGGGCATCGGCCTGGTGATGCAGGTGCCGGTGATCGTCGTGCAGAGCACCACGAGCTACACCGACCTCGGCGTCGCCACGTCGGGCATCAGCTTCCTGCGCACGATCGGCAGCTCGTTCGGCGTCGCGATCTTCGGCAGGATCTACGCGAACCGGCTGCCGGCCCACGTCGAGGTGCCGCCGGGCATCGACCCGCGCGCCGTCGCGAGCCCGGCCGCGGTCCACGCCCTGCCCGAGGCGGTGAGGGCGCCGATCGCCGCCGGCTACGCCGAGACCGTGCAGACGATGTTCCTGACCGCGGCCCCGATCGGGCTCGTCGCGCTCGCCGTCGCGCTCTTCCTGCCGCAGGTCCAGCTCCGCGACACGGCACGGGCCGCGGCGGCCGGCAACAGCGGTGTGGGCGAGAGCTTCGCCGCGCCGCCGTCGAGCTCCTACGACGAGCTGCGCAAGCTCGTGTCCACCGTGGCCGCGAGGTCCGGGGTCGACCCCGGACCCGCCGTGCTCCGGCGCTCGGGCGGGGACCTCCCGCTGGAACAGGCGTGGCTGCTCGGCCGGGTGTACCGGGCGTCGATCGACGACGGGGTGGCGACCCTCGCCGAGATCGGCGCGATGACCGAGGTGCCCGGCGGCATCTTCGAACCGACCGCCCGTGCGCTGGTGCGGTCGGGACACCTGGTGCCGCACGACCGGGGCTACCGGTTCACCGACCGGGGCGCGGAGGTGTTCACCCAGCTCGTCGGGGCGTGGCGGCGCTGGCTGCTCGAGCAGTTGCAGGACTGGCACGAGCCGGACCAGCGCGACTTCGCCCGCGCGCTCGACTCGTTCACCGACGAGCTGATCGAGAGCGGCCGCCGGATGAGCCGGGTCTAGCCACCAAGCCGTCCACAGTGGCCACGAACCCCTGCGGCGCAACGAAAGACCACCCGACCAGCCCAGGGTGCCCGCGTGCCTCCACATGCGACCCTGAAACCGTGAGCACCACGCGGATCGGGTCGTTCAACGTGGAGAACATGTTCGAGCGCCCCAAAGTGATGGGCCGCAACGCCTCCAGGCACGCGGCCCCGGTACTGGCCGCCCACGCCCGCTTCAACGAGCTCATCGCCGCCGACACCTACGGGCCCGAAGTCAAGCAAGAGCTGAAAGAACACCTGGCGACGCTCGAGCTGCTCAGGAGTGACCGGAGCAAGTACGCGGTCCTGCGGCGCATCCGCGGCCGGTTCCTGGCGCGGCACCGCACCGGCGAGACGTCCGTCGTGGCCGGCGGCCGGGAGTCGTGGGTCGGCTGGGTGGAACTCACCACCGAGCCCATCAGCGAGCTCGCGACGCGGCACACCGCCCAGGTGATGCGCGACGTCGGCGCGCACGTCCTCGGCGTGGTCGAGGCCGAGTCGCGCGAGCTGCTGCACGTGTTCTCCGCCAGCATGCTCAAGCACGTCGGCTGGACCCCGTACGAGGAGGTCCACCTCATCGACGGCAACGACGAGCGCGGCATCAACGTGGGTCTGCTGACCCGCGACGCGCACGAGGTCATCACCATCAGGACCCACGTGTACGCCAGGGACAACTCGGGCGTGATCTTCTCCAGGGACTGCGCCGAGTACCACGTCCGCACGCCGGCGGGTCCGGAGGTGGTCGTGCTCGTGAACCACCTGAAGTCCAAGGGCTACGGCACTCCCGGCGACCCGATCGGTGCCCGCCGCCGGTTCCGCCAGGCCGTTCGCATCGCCCGCATCGTGAACCGGCTGCGCGACGAGGGCCACGAGCACATCGCCGTCGTCGGCGACCTCAACGACACCGCGGACAGCGAGGCGCTGCGCCCGCTGTTCCAGCGCACCGGCCTGCGCGACATCAGCGAGCACGAGAACTTCGACTGGAACCACCGCTTCGGCACGTACCGCGGCGTGAACGAGAACGGCAAGATCGACTACGTCCTGCTCACCCCGGAGCTCTTCGCCAAGGCCACCGGGGGCGGCATCTTCCGCAAGGGCGTGTGGCGCGGCCCGCGGACCAAGAACCGTTGGGACGTCTACGAGACGATGACCAGCGAGGTCCACGCGGCCAGCGACCACGCCGCCATCTACGCCGACATCGACTGGAGCGCCTAGACCACCTCGACGGTCACCTCGATGACATCTCCCGGTGCCAAGTCGTTCTTCTTGCGCACGGCGGCCTTGATCGGCAGCACGTAGCACCCGGACTGCTTGTCGGGGAACACCGACGTCGACCAGGTGCTCGCACCCACACCGGCCCGCACCTTCACCGCACCGAAGCCCGTGCCGGGGACGGCGATCTCGCGGATCTGGTCCGAGACGTCCTCGGGCAGCGTCACGAAGGTCCACGTGTCCATGCGGCGGGCGTCCCAGAGCCACAGCTCCGCGTCGAAGACGAACATCGTCCCATTGTCCTCCGGAGTCCTCGCGACCGAACCAGGGCGCCTCACCACCGGGAAAGCCCGTCAGTCGCGCCACCCCTCTCCATCCCACTGGCGGGGTTCTGACCGGTCCATTTCGTCACTCAGTGTGTCCAGCGAGCCCGTTCGATGTCGATCACTCCCTCTTTGGAGTGACGAAGGCCACCGACCGATTCGGTCGGTTTACCTACCGGATCGGTCGGTAAACACCGTAATCTCGGGACCATGCCACGACAGCACAAGGCCGAGGTCGACGAGAGGATCCTCGACGCCGCCGCCGCGCTCTTCGCCCGGCACGGCTTCGAGCAGACCTCGTTGAAGTCGCTCGCGGACGCTGTCGGCCTGTCCAAAGCCGGTCTGCTGCACCACTTCCCCAGCAAGGAAGCCCTCTTCGAAGCAGCGTGGGAGCAGAGCCGCGTCCTCTGCCGGCACGTCGTCGAGCTGGTCTCGCCGATGCCGGCCGGGCCCGCGCGGGAACGGCGGTCGCTCGAGCTGCTCACCGACTACGCGCTGGACCGCCCGGGGATGGTCTCGCTGCTGTTCCGGTCGATGACGGCGCCGGATGAGGACCCGCAGCAGGCCCAGGACGAGCTGCTGCTCAACGAGATGTTCGTGATCGACCCCCAGGCGGAACTGCCGCGCGCGATCCGGATCGTCGGCGCGTTGAGCGCCATGGCCGTGCTGACCCTCCTGGCCAACCAGGAGGGCGGCGACAAGACGACGTGGCGCCCCTTGATCCTCGCTACCTGTTATGACGCACTCGGGCACCGGGAGGCCTGACCACCATGGCGAAACTGCTTTACAGACTGGGGAAGCGAGTGCACCGCCACCGCCTCCCGGTCGTCCTGATCTGGCTGCTCGTGCTGGTCGGCTCCGGTGTCGGCGCCTTCACGCTCGGCGGCGAGACGTCCAACGCGATGTCCATCCCCGGCCAGGAGTCGACCACCGCGCTCGAGCGCATCGAGCAGCAGTTCGGTTCCGGGCAGAGCGCGTCGGCCCGGGTCGTCGTCAAGGCGCCCGAAGGGCAGAAGCTGCCGCAGCACGTCAAGGCGATCACCGACCTGGTGGCCGACGAGACCGCGGTCAGCGGCGTGCGGTCGGCGACCAACCCGCTCGACCCGGCGGCGCCCAGCGTCAACCGCGACGTGAACGTCGGCTACAGCACCGTCACCTTCGACGTGAAGCCCGGTGAGGTCACCGCGGAGCAGCGGGCCGAGCTGACCAAGGCCGCCGACAAGGCACGGGCGGCGGGGCTCACCGTCGAGCTCACCGGCACCGCCATGCAGGAGACGCCGCACGTCGGCGGGCCGACCGAGGCCATCGGTGTCGTGCTGGCGCTCGTCGTCCTCGCGCTCACCTACGGCTCGCTGGTGACCGCGGGCATGAACCTGCTGACGGCCGGCATCGGCGTCGGCATCGGCGTCCTCGGCATCACCATCGCGACCGGGTTCATGGACCTGCAGTCGACCACGCCGATCCTCGCCTCGATGCTGGGGCTCGCGGTCGGCATCGACTACGCGTTGTTCATCATCAACCGCTACCGCCAGGAGCTGCGGCTGGGTTCCGATGTCGGCCACGCCGTCGCGACCGCGGTCGGCACCGCCGGTTCCGCCGTCGTCACCGCCGGTCTCACCGTCGTGATCGCGCTGGCGGGTCTCGCGATCGCGGGCATCCCGTTCCTGACGCAGATGGGTGTCTCGGCCGCCGCCACGATCGTCGTGTCGGTGCTGATCGCCATCACGCTGGTGCCCGCGGTGCTGGCCGTGCTCGGCCGCCGTGTGCTGACCCGCAAGGAGCGCTCGCAGGAGGGCTTCCAGCCCGCGGACCGCGGCATCATCGGCGGCTGGGCGGGCGGCGTCACCCGCAACCGCGTCGTCGCGCTGCTGCTCTCGGTCGTGGCGCTGGGCATCGTCTCGATCCCGGTGGCGTCCATGGACACCACGCTGGTCCAGCGGCCGCCGGCCGGCTCGACGCAGGAACGCGCCGACCAGATCCTCGCGCAGGGCTTCGGTGAGGGCTTCAACGGCCCGATCATCGTGCTGGTCGAGGGCGAGGGCGCCGCCGCGACGGCCACAAAGGCCGCCGAGCCGATCGCCAAGCTGTCCGACGTCGCGCTGGTGGCCCCCGCGCAGCCGAGCCGCGACGGCAAGGCCGCGATGCTCACCGTCATCCCGAAGTCCGGCCCGGACACCGTCGCCACCGAGCAGCTCGTCGCCGGCCTGCGCTCCGAACTGTCCGGTCTGGAGGGTGGCAAGGCCTACGTCACCGGCGCCACCGCGGTGAGCGTGGACGTGGCGACGTCGCTCGACCGGGCGCTGCCCATCTACCTCGCCGTCGTCGTCGGACTGGCGCTCGTGCTGCTGGTGCTGGTGTTCCGCTCGCTGCTGGTGCCGCTGGTGGGCGTGCTCGGCTTCCTGCTGACCATCGGCTCGTCGCTCGGCGCCACGGTGGCGGTGTTCCAGTGGGGCTGGCTCGCCGGCGCGGTCAACCTCGACGGCACCGGCCCGCTGATCAGCCTCACGCCGATCCTGGTGATCGGCATCCTGTTCGGCCTCGCCATGGACTACCAGATCTTCCTGGTGTCGCGGATGCACGAGGCGCACCACCGCGGCGCCAAGCCGATCGAGTCCATCACGACGGGCTTCCGCCAGGCGGCCCCGGTCGTCGTGGCCGCGGCGCTGATCATGTTCTCGGTGTTCGCGGGCTTCGTCCCCGCCGGCGAGCCGACCGTGAAGTCGATCGCGTTCGCCCTGGCCGTGGGCATCTTCGTGGACGCGTTCGTCGTCCGCATGGTGCTCGTGCCCGCCGCGCTGGCCCTGCTCGGTGAGCGCGCCTGGTGGCTGCCGAGGTGGCTGCGCTGGCTGCCCGAGCTCGACGTCGAGGGCACGGCGCTCGACGAGCTGGCGGAGAAGGAGAAGAAGCCGGAACCGGTGACCGTGTAACCGGTTCCGCCCACTGGCCCGTCATGCCCGCGATCGGATCGCGGGCATGACGGGCTTGGTCGTACGACACGTTCTACGGCGCGACCGCAACCAGCAGGTGTCCGGCCTCGGCGTCGTTCAGCGACGAGATCGGCGACCCGAGCGGTCGTGCACCCGTCCGGTCAGGCGACGTGCCCGCTGTGCGCGGCCGGGTGCACCGTCGCCGGCCGGGTGCTCTGCGCCAGCATGCGCCGCGCCCACCGCGCCACCGTGCGCGGCGGCGGCTCCACCGCACCGCCCATGTGGGCCACGACGGTCAGATCGGCGCCGCCGTGCTCCTCGACGGCGATCGCCCAGCCGTGGCTCTTGGTCCACAGCAGCGCGACATCGCGATCGGGATGACCGGGCAGCGTTCCGTCCACCGCGATGTAGACCCGCAGCGGTTTCTCCCGGTCCACGCACGACGACTCGCCGCTCAGGCCGAGTTCCCGGGTGACTCTCAGTGCGTAATCGAGCTCCAGCGCCATCACGGCGTCACCGCCCTCCGTTCAACGGGGTAGCAGCGCCGACTGCTTGACGCACAGCGCGGGTACCCCGTTCTCCGGAGCCTGAACCTCAGTCGTCGTTCTTGACGTAGGTCGGGTGCAACTGGACCGGTTCACGTCGCCGCGCCCGCATCCTCAGGTTGAGGAACTCGACGAACACCGAGAACGCGATCGGCCCGTACACGTACCCCTTCGGGATGTGCTGGTCGAAGCCCTCCGCGACCAGGCTGCCACCGATCAGCAGCAGGAACGACAGCGCGAGCATCTTCACCGTGGGGTGGCGGTTCACGAACTCCGAGATGGCCTTCGCGGAGAACAGCATGACCACCATCGCCACGACGACCGCCGCGACCATGATGCTCAGCTCGTCGACCATGCCGACCGCGGTGATCACCGAGTCGAGCGAGAAGACGACGTCCAGCACCAGGATCTGGGCGATCACGCCGGCGAACGAGACGACCTTGCGCTTCTGGCCGTGCTCCGCGCCCTCGAGCTGCTCGTGGATCTCGAAGGTCGCCTTGCCCAGCAGGAACAACCCGCCCAGCACGAGGATCAGGTCACGGCCGGAGATCTCGTGCCCCCACAGCGAGAACAGCGGTGCCGTCAGCCCGATCACCCACGCCAGCGAGGCGAGCAGCAGCAGGCGGGTGACCAGGGCGAGCGACAGGCCCACGACCTGGGCCCGGCGCCGCTGCTCCTCCGGCAGGCGTCCGGCCAGGATCGAGATGAACACGACGTTGTCGATGCCGAGGACGATCTCGAGCAGCAACAGGGTGGCGAACGCCACCCAGAGCTCGGGGCTCGTCATCCACTCCACCGGCGGTTCCCTTCAGGTCGTGGGCCCGGCGACGGCTACTCGCCGCCGAAGTCGCCGAAGTCCTCGAAAGCGTCGTCCATCATCTCGCCGACCACCATGCCGCCGACGACACCCGCGGCGCCGGCCGCGACGACCGTGCCCATGCCCATGCCGCGGCCGTGGTGGCCACCGTGGTGGCCGTGCTGGTCGTAGCCGTACATGGCTCCGCCGCGCTCCGCCACCTGGGCCAGCCATCCGTTGATGGACGTCGCCCAATCGGCTGCCTGCGCCTCCTGGTGCGAGAGCCGGAAGTGGCCGAACGCGTCGCCGCCCGCCGAGAACATCCCGCCGCGCTTGTCTGCCTCCAGGATGACGAACAGCTCGTGCGGGGTGGCCACGAACGTCAGCTCCACCTCCCGCACCCTGCCCGCGAACTGGGCGGGCGGGAAGAACTCGATCTCCTGGTAGAAGCCGAGCTCCTGCGGCACGCCGTGCAGCCGGCCCGCCTCGACGTCCGCGCTGCGGAAGGAGAAGCCGAGCTGCCCGAACGCGTTCAGCACCGCGTCCTGCGAGGGCAGCGGGTGGACCAGCACCGGGTCGAGGTCGCCCTTGTCCGGCGCGCCCGCGATCACGAGCTCCGTCCGCACACCGACGGTCATGCCCGGTAGCTGGCCGCCGCCGACCGCGGTGATCGGGGTCTCCCACGGGATCGGGAGCTGGAACGGGATCGACACGAGCTGGCCCGCCGGAACCCGCACGCCCTGCTGCACCACGACCCGCAGGAACTCGGACACGCCGGCGAACTCGTGGTCACCGCGCTCGACCTCGACGCGGGTGACGAGCGACAGCACGACCTGGCCGATCTCGGCGTCCGCACTGCCGCCCTGGATCCGCACCTGGCCGGTGACGAGCTGTCCGGGCGCGACGTGCGGCGAGTCCAGCACGGTGTCGACCGACGGGGCGCCGACGCCGAGGGCGCTGAGCATCCGCTTGAACATGTGTTGTTTCCTCTCCTGGGAAACCACCGGTCAGCGTGCGCCGACCGGACGGGTGTCGGTTTCGTCCTCGAAGTCACCGATCAGTTCTTCGAGGAGGTCTTCCAGCGCGGCGATGCCCACGACACCGCCGTCCTCGACCAGCGCGAGCTGCGCGCGGGAGCTCCGCATCTCGGTCACGGCCCTGGCCACCGGCATCGACGCGGGCAGCGCCAGCACCGGTCCCATGAGCTCGCGCGCGACCGGGTCCTCACCGCGCGCCGTGGCGCGCATGGCCTCGCGGATGTGCACCAGGCCGACGTAGCCGCCGCGCGGTCCGGTGACGGGGAAGCGCGACCGTCCACACCGGAGGCTGCGCCGCTCTACCTCGCGCGCGGTGGTGTCCTCGGTGACGGTCGAGGTCTCCTCGATCGGCACCATCACCTCGCGCACGGTGGTGCGCTGGACCTGCAGCATCCTGGTCAGCAGCCGTTGCTGCGCCTCGGGGATCAGGCCGTGCTCGGCGGACTGGCGCAGCAGCATCCGCAGGTCGTCCGGCCGGTGCGCCTGCGCCAGCTCGTCCTGCGGCTGCACCTTCAGCAGGCGCAGCAGGCCGTTCGTCAGCGAGTTCAGCCCGCTGAGGAGCCAGCGGACCGAGCGGGCGAAGGCGCGGAACGGCAGCGCGAGGACCAGTGCGGACCGCTCGGGGTTCGCGATGGCCCACGACTTCGGCGCCATCTCGCCCACGACCATGTGCAGGAACACGACCAGCAGCAGGCTGATCGCGAACGCCACGCCGTAGGCGGCGGCGTCCGGCAGGCCGGTGCGCCGCAGCACCGGTTCCAGCAGGTCCGCGACGGCCGGCTTGGCCAGCGCGCCGAGTCCGAGCGTGCACAGCGTGATGCCGAGCTGGGCGCCCGCGAGCATCAGCGACAGCTCGCGGACACCCGCCAGGGCGGCGCGCGCCGCCTTGGACGTCTCGGCGGCCTGTTCCAGGCGGTGCCGCTTGGCCGCGATCAACGCGAACTCGGCGGCGACGAAGAACCCGTTCAACGCGAGCAGCACCAGGGAGATCACGATGCTCATCGGGACAGCACCACCGTGTCCGGCACGTTGCGCGCGACCGCGGTGACCACGAGCCGCACGCCGTCCATCTCGATCTCGTCGCCGGGCTCGGCGATCCTCCCCAGCTGGTGCAGCACGAGGCCCGACACGGTGTCGTAGGCGTCGTCGACCGGCAGCTCCACGCCGGTGGCGTCCTCGACCTCGTCGAGGCGCATCCTGCCGGGCACGCGCCAGTCCTCGCCGACCTTCTCGATCATGTCCTCGACGACGTCGTCCTCGTCGTGGATCTCGCCGACCAGCTCCTCCGCCAGGTCCTCCAGCGAGATCACGCCGGCGAACCCGCCGAACTCGTCGACCACGCAGGCGAGCTGGCGGCGTTCGGCGCGCAGCCTCTCCAGCACGGCGGGCAGCGGCAGGGTGCCGGGCACGACCAGGGCGGGTGAGGCGATCTCCCCGATCGGGGTGGAGGACCGCTGCGGCGGCGTCAGCGTCAGGACCTCGGCGAGCCCGACGACGCCGCGCAGGTCGTCGAGGTCGTCACCGACGACCGGGAACCGCGAGTTCCCGGTGTCGAGCAACGACACCACCCTGGCAGCGGGCTCGTCGGAGCGCACGGTGTGGACGTTCACGCGTGGCGTCATCGCCTGCTCGGCGATGAGCTCGCGGAAGCCGATGCCGTGTTCGAGCAGGCGCGTGAGCTCGGGGTCGAGGTGCCCCCGCTCCCCCGCTTCCTCCACGATCTGCTTGAGGTCCTCCGGTGTCGCGCCCTGCGGCAGCTCCTCGACCGGCTCGATGCCGAGCGCGCGCAGCAACCGGTTCGCGGCGGCGTCGAACAACCGGATCACCGGACCCGCGACCTTGAGGTAGACGAGCGTCGAGGAGCTCAGCGCGAGAGCGAGCCGCTCGGGCCGCGCGATGGCGAGGTTCTTGGGCAGCAGCTCGCCGAGCACCATCTGCACGACGGTCGCGAACACGAGCGCCACGGCCATCGACAGCGGCACCGCGAGCGACGCGGGCAGGCCGAGCACCGCGACGAGGCCGTTGCCCAGCAACGGTTCCGCGACGTACCCGGCGAGCAGCGCGGTGACGGTGATGCCGAACTGGGCGCCGGAGAGCATGAAGGAGAGCTTCCGGGTCACGCGGTAGGCGCGCTCGGCGGAGCGGGAGCCGCTCTCGGCCAGCTGCCGCAGGCGGCCGCGGTCGACCGCCATGTACGCGAACTCCTGAGCGACGAAATAGCCCGTGGCGGCGGTGAGCACCACGATGGCGAGCAAGCCGGACGCGATCAACAAGTCGCACCCGGCCACGTACTACAGCCGTCTACGCCGGCTTCATCAGGCATACTCCAACAGTAGCACGTAGCACTGTATGGTTCCGGGTGGGAGGTGGCCGATGTGTCCGAATCGCTTCTGAAGATCGGCGAGCTCGCCGCCCGCGCCGGCGTCAGCATCCGCACGGTCGACTACTACACGACGCTGGGCCTGATCAGCCCCGCCCAGCGGACCGCGGGCAACTACCGCCTGTACCGGGCGGGCGACGTGGACCGCATCCACCTCGTGCAACGGCTGGAGGTCCACGGCCTGCCGCTGGAGGACATCGCGCGGGCGTTCGCCGCCGGGCCCGCCGACACGGCGGCGGTGCTCGGCCAGATCGACACCGACCTGCGCACGCTCCAGGAGGCCTGCGACAGCGCGTCGCCGGAGGTGCACGGCCTGCTGAGCGTGATCGCGAACCGCGTCCACTCGCTGATCACCATCGCCCTGCAACTGCCGCCGGACCTGCCGCTCTAGCCACCCTGGTGCGCCCGGCCCTCGAAATCCGCGGATCAACGCCGTTATGGTCGTGCCTGACCGCGAGGAGGCGTCCGTGGGACTACGCAGCGAGCAGTGGTACGCCGGTGAGGACCGCAACGCCTACATCCACCGCGCCTGGATGCGCCGCGGCGGCCCGTCCGACGCCTTCACCAGACCGCAGATCGCCATCGCCAACTCCGCCTCCGACCTCACCCCGTGCAACGCGCACCTGGACGAGGTCGCCGGCGCGGTCGCCAACGGCGTGCGCGAGGCCGGCGGGATTCCGCTGAACCTGCCGGTGGTGTCGCTGGGCGAGACCAACGTCCGCCCCACCGCGATGCTGTGGCGCAACATGGCCGCCATGGCAGCCGAGGAGATGCTGCGCGCCAACCCGGTCGACGGCGTGGTGCTGCTCGGCGGCTGCGACAAGACGATCCCCGCCCTGCTGATGGCGGCCGCGTCCGTCGACATCCCGGCGGTCGTGGTGCCGGGTGGGCCGATGCTGACCGGCACGTTCCGCGGCGTCCCGCTCGGCTGCGGCACGGACGTGTGGCGGCTGTCCGAAGAGGTGCGCGCGGGCACGTTGTCGCAGGAGCAGTTCATCCGCTCCGAGTCGGCGATGATCCGCAGCCGCGGGCACTGCAACACCATGGGCACGGCGTCGACGATGGCGCTGGTCGCGGAGGCGCTGGGTACCGTCGTTCCCGGCGTCGCGGGCACTCCCGCGCCGGACAGCAGGCTGCTGGAGGCCTCCCACGACACCGGCCGGCTGGTGGTCGAGCTGGTCGAGCGGGACCGGCGCCCCAGCACGTTCCTGACGAAGGCGAGCTTCCACAACGCGATCGTCGCGCTGGCCGCGATCGGCGGCTCCACGAACGCCGTCGTGCACCTGCTCGCCATCGCCGGCCGCCTGGGCGTGGAGCTGACCCTCGACGACTTCGACCGGATCGGCTCGGGCGTGCCGCTGCTGGTGGACCTCCAGCCCGCCGGCCGGTTCCTGATGGAGGACTTCCACCGCGCGGGCGGGCTGCCGGCCGTGCTGCGGGAAGTCCGCGACCTGCTCGACCCGACCGGCCTCACCGTCACCGGGCGGCCGCTCGTCGACCACCTCGGCGACGCGCCGATCTGGGATCCCGAGGTGATCCGCGGCAGAGCCGACCCGATCATCACCGAGGGCGGGATCGCGGTGCTGCGCGGCAACCTCGCGCCGGCGGGCGCACTGGTCAAGCCGGCCGCCGCGTCCCCGCACCTGTTGCAGCACAGGGGCAGGGCCGTGGTGTTCGACAGCATCGAGGACTTCCACGCCCGCGTCGACGACCCGGACCTCGACGTCGACGCGGACTCCGTGCTGGTGCTGCGCGGTTGCGGGCCGCGCGGCTACCCCGGCATGCCCGAGGTGTCGAACATGCCGTTGCCCAAGAAGCTGCTGGAGCGGGGTGTGCGCGACATGGTCCGGATCTGCGACGGCCGCATGAGCGGCACGGCGTACGGCACCGTCGTGCTGCACGTGGCGCCGGAGGCCGCGGCGGGCGGGCCGCTCGGACTGGTGCGCACCGGCGACGTCATCGTGCTCGACGTGGCGAACCGGCGCCTCGACGTGGAGGCGCCGGACCTCCTGTCCCGCACCCCGAGCGCCGCGATGACGTCGGCCTTCGCGTCACCTTCGAGGGGCTGGGAGCGCCTCTACGTCGACCACGTGCTGGGCGCCGACACCGGAGCCGATCTGGACTTCCTCGTCGGCTCCAGCGGCAGCGAGGTCGCCCGCGAGTCGCACTGACCGGTTACGAGTGCGAGTGCTCGTGTTCGTCGAGCTGGTCGGAATCGTGCACGTGGGTGTGCGAGTGCGTTTCGCCGTCGTGCGTGTGGGTGTGCTCGTGCTCGACGTGATCGTGCGTGTGTGAACCGTGCGGATGCGTGTGAGATGTGTCGCCGTGGCTGTGCTCGTGTGAGTGCGATCCGTTGGTCATGCTTTGGATGCTGGCACGTCTCCGGGCTGTGCGCACAAATGCCAAGACTTGCTTATTGCAACTTCATTGCTGTTAGCTGCATCCGGCAACTCGGAAACCTGGGGAGGAACTGGATGCGCCGAGCGGTTTGCGCGCTGCTGACCGTCGTGCTGGTGGCGGCGTGCTCGTCACCGGACGGATCGACGACCGGATCGGCGACCTCCATCGTGATCGGCGCGGGCAGTGAGCCCGAGAACCTCAACCCGGTGCTCGGTTACGCACCGGACGGGGCCGCGAAGATCTTCGACGGACTGGTCTCGCGGGACGCGTCGCTGGCGCTGAAGCCCGCGCTGGCCGACGGGTTGCCGACCGCCTCGGCGGACGGCCTGACCTGGACGGCCAAGCTGCGCAAGGACATCACGTTCTCCGACGGCACGCCGCTGACCGCGCAGGACGTCGTGTTCACCTACAAGTCCGTGCTGGACAAGAAGGTGAACTCGACGATCGCCACGCGGTTCGACGCGGTGACCGACGTCGTGGCCGTCGACACCGGCACCGTCGAGTTCACGCTGTCCCACGCCTACGCCCCGTTCCCCCAGCAGCTCACGCTCGGCATCGTGCCGGCCGCGAAGTTCGCCGGCGTGGACGTCAACAGCGCGCCGTTCAACACCGCTCCGATCGGCACCGGTCCGTACACCGTCGCCGAGTGGCGCAAGGGCGACCGGCTCGTGCTGAAGGCCAACGAGAAGTACTGGGGCGGGGCGCCCGCGATCAAGACCGTGACCGTGGTCTTCGTACCGGACGACAACGCCCGCGCGACGCGCATGGCCGCCGGCGAGTTCGACGGCACGGTGCTGCCGCCCAAGCTCGCCCGCTCCTACGTCTCGAAGTCCGGCTACCGGCTGGTCCAGAACCCGTCCGCCGACTACCGCGGGCTCGGCATCCCGTCCGAGCTGCCGTTCACGTCCGACCCGCGGGTGCGCCGCGCGATCAACCTCGGCATCAACCGCCAGGCCATGATCGACGCCGTGCTGGCCGGTTCCGGCAAGCCCGCCGCCACGCCGATCTCGCCGCACCTGAAGGACTGGTACGACCCGAGCGCCACGTTCGCGTTCGACACCGCGGAAGCCGCGCGGCTGCTCGACGAGGCGGGATGGCGCAAGGGCGCCGACGGCAAGCGCGCCCGCGACGGCCAGCCGGCCCGGCTGCCGGTCCTCTACCCCGCGCCGGACGTGCTGCGCAAGGAGCTCGCGCTGGCCGCGGCCTCGGACATCGCGAAGCTCGGCATCGACGCCCCGGTCGAGGCGACGACGTTCGAGGTCATGCTGCAGCGCCGCGGCGAGGCCGCCTCGGTCTGGGGTGGCGGCGAACCCTACGACCCGGACACCGCGGCCTACACGCTGCTGCACTCGCGTTACGCGGGCCAGCAGGGCTACGTGAACATGACGCTGTACCGGAACTCCACTGTGGACACCGCACTCGACACCGGCCGCCGCAGCCTCGACCCCGGCGTGCGCAAGCAGGCCTACCAGGACTTCCAGCGCGCCTACGTCAACGACCCCGGCTGGGCGTTCCTGGTGTTCCTCGACCACACCTACGTGCTGCGCGACAAGTGGAACGGCCAGGAGACCCAGGTCGAGCCGCACGACCACGGCCTCGTGAACGCGGTGTGGTGGAACCTCGAGCGCTGGACCCCCAAGCCGTGATCCGGTCCATCGGCCGGCTGGCCCTGCGGCGCCTGGCCTTCGCCGTCCCGGTGCTGCTCGTGGTCAGCTTCGCCCTCTTCGTGCTGGCCAAGGCCTCCCCGTTCGACCCGGTCGAGCGCTACTTCGGCGTCCGGATCATCGGCGCCTCCCCGGAACGCGTGGCCCAGCTCCGCGAGAACTGGGGCGTCGACGAACCGGTGGTCGCCCAGTACTGGGCCTGGCTGCGGCACGCGGTGACGGGAGACCTCGGCGACTCGCTGTCGTTGCAACAGCCCGTGGCCTCCGTGATCGGCGACCGCCTGGGGTGGACGGTGCTGCTCGTGTCCGTCGGCTTCACGCTGGCGTTGCTGCTCGGCCTGCTGCTGGGCACGTTCGCGGCCTGGCGGCAGGGTTCGTGGCTCGACCGGCTGATCACCGGCGGCTGCTACGCGCTGGAGGCGGCGCCGGTCTTCTGGGTGGGCCTCGCGGTGCTGTACGTGTTCGCGCTGCAACTGCGGTGGCTGCCCGGCGGTGGGGTGACGACGGGCTCCGAACCGGTGTCCGCCGGCGGCGTGGCCGCGCACATGGTGCTGCCCGTGGCGGTGCTGGCGATCTCGCAGGCGCCGTGGTTCGTGCTGTTCGTGCGGCAGAACCTGCTGGAGTCCTTCACCGAGGACCACGTGATCGGCGCGCGGGCCCGCGGCCTGCCGGACCACCTGGTGGTCTCCGGGCACGCCCTGCGCACCTCGCTGCTGCCGTTCCTCACGCTGCTGGGCGCCCGGCTCCCTGAGCTCATCACCGGCGCCTTGCTGGTGGAGACGGTGTTCTCGTGGCCGGGCATCGCGCGGGCGACCGTGGAGGCGGCGCTGAACGTCGACTTCGCCCTCCTCGGCGCGCTCACGGTGATGGCGACCGCCGTGGTGCTGGTGGGCAACCTGCTGGCCGACGTCCTGTACGCGCTCGCGGACCCGAGGGTGGCGCTCGATGGCTGACCTCACCCGGCACGGCGCGCCGCTCACCCGCGTGACCACGACGGGCGTGCCGCCTCTCCGCGACCGCCCCGCGCCGACCGACCCGTCAGGTGCCCACCACCACACGGCACCGCCGGGCTCGCGCCGCGCCACGGGCACCTCGCCCCGCCGAAGCCGCGTTCCCGCAAGGGTCCCCGCTCTCACCGGCCAGAGGACCTGCCGCACTCTCCTCTCCCGCGCGACCACGACCGGCATGCCGCACCTCCACGACCGGTCCGCGCCGACTGACCCGCCAGGCGCCCACCGCCACACGGCACCGCCGGGCTCGCCTGCACTCTCCACCCCCACGCGACCACCCCTCCCGCCCGCCGACGAGAAGGCGCTCCATGGCTGACCTGACCTGGCGCCCCGCCCCGCACAGCCGCCTCACCGCGGCCGGCCCGTCCCGATCGCCGAAGTGGCGCCTGCTCCCCTCCGCGACCGTCCTCGCGCTCGTGGCCCTGGCCGTCGTGGTCGTGCCGCTGGTCGTCGACCTCAACGAGCAGTACGTCGACCTGGCCGTCGCCAACCGGGCCCCGTCCGCCGAGCACCTCTTCGGCACCGACGAGCTCGGCCGCGACGTCCTGCTGCGCTGCGTCTACGCCCTGCGCGTCTCGCTGACCGTCGGTGTCGTCGCCGCGGTGATCTCGGCGGTCGTCGGCACGGCGGTCGGCGCGCTCGCGGGGTCGGTCGGCGGCTGGTTCGACCGGGTGCTCATGCGGCTGGTCGACGCGGTCGCGTCCGTTCCGCACCTGTTGCTGGGCATCGTGATCGTCGCGGTCCTGCGGCCGAGCCTGACGGCGGTCGTCATCTCGATCGCGCTGACGCACTGGCTCACCGCCGCCCGCATCGTGCGGTCGGAGGTGCTGTCGCTCAGGACGAGGCCGTTCATCGACGCGGCGATCGTCGGTGGCGCGTCCAGGGCGCAGGTCCTCGTCCGGCACCTGCTGCCCAACGTCGCCCCGCAGATCCTGCTCGCGACGACGCTGATGGTGCCGCACGCGGTGTGGCACGAGACGGCGTTGTCCTTCCTCGGGCTGGGACTGCCGCCGCACGCGGCCAGCATCGGCAACATGATCAACGACGCCCAGCGGTCGCTGCTCACCGGCGGCTGGTGGATGTCGCTGGCGCCGGGTCTGCTGCTCATCGTCACGACGCTCGCGGTGTCCGGCGTGAGCGGCGTGTGGCGGGACCGGCTGAACCCCAAGCGGCGCACGGAGCTGACGTGGTGAACCTGGAGATCGACCGGGTCTCGGTGCGGTTCGCGCTCAAGGGCGCGACCGTCGAGGCCGTGAACGACGTGTCGTTGCGGATCCGGCCCGGCGAGTGCGTCGCGCTGGTCGGCGAGAGCGGGTGCGGCAAGACCGTGCTGGCCAGTGCGCTGCTCGGGTTCCTGCCGGGCAACGCGGAGACCTCGGGCAGCGCCCGGCTCGGCGACGTCGAGCTGTTGGAGGCCACGGACCACGAGCTGGCGACCACCATCAGGGGCCGGCAGATCGGGCTCGTCCCGCAGAGCCCGGCCAGTCACCTCACCCCGGTCCGCACGGCGCGGTCGCAGCTCGCCGAAGCCGCCCGCGTCCTCGGCGGCGACGCGGCGAAGGCGGCCGAGCGGGCGGGGCTCGAACCCGAGCACCTCGACCGCTACCCGCACGAGCTGTCCGGCGGCATGGCACAGCGCGTCGCGAACGCGCTGGCCCTCGTCGGCGACCCGTGGCTGCTGATCGCCGACGAACCGACCACCGGCCTCGACCGCGACCTCGTCGACGGGCTGCTCGACGAGTTCCGCCGGCTGGTCGACGACGGGCACGCCGTCCTGCTGATCACCCACGACCTCGCGGCGGCGCACCGGATCGCCGACCGGATCGCGGTGATGTACGCGGGGCGGATCGTGGAGGTCGGCCCGGCGCACGAGGTGCTGGACAGCGCGCGGCACCCGTACAGCCGTGGTCTCGCCAACGCGTTGCCGGAACGGGAGTTCCTGCCCATCCCCGGCCAGCCGCCCCTGCTGACCGACCTGCCGGACGGCTGCGCGTTCGCCCCGCGCTGCTCCCGGGCCACCGCGATCTGCGAGGACCGCCCCGTGCTCACCGACGACCCGCACGCCGTCGCGTGCCACCGCCCGTGCTGACCGGCACCGACATCACCGCGGGCTACCGGAGCGCGGTGATCAGCGGGGTCAGCCTGACCGTCCGGCCGGGACGGACCGTCGGGCTCGCCGGGCCGAGCGGCTCCGGCAAGTCCACCCTGGCGCGCGTGCTCGCGTTGCTGCACAAGCCCTTCTCCGGCACGGTGGAGATCGACGGCGAGACGGTCACCGGGTTCCGGTTCAAGGCGGCCCAGCGCACCAGGATCGGCGTGCTGTTCCAGCAGCCGCGATTGTCCGTCGACCCGCGCTTCACGCTGCGGCAGGCCATCGCCGAACCGCTGGGGCACCAGGAGGTCGGCGAGCTGGCCGACCTGGTCATGCTCACCGGGGACCTGCTCGACCGGCGGCCGCACGAGGTGAGCGACGGCCAGCTGCAACGCGCCTGCCTCGCCAGGGCCCTCGCGCTGAACCCGCGCTACCTGATCTGCGACGAGATGACGACGATGCTCGACGCCTCCACGACGGCCGCGCTCGTCGGCGTGATCCGCGCCTACCAGGCCCGCACGAACGCGGGAGTGCTCGCGATCTCGCACGACGCCACGCTGCTGGACCGCTGGGCCGACGAGACGGTCAGGCTTTCAGCACCGCCTCCACGATGACGTTGTCGCGGTAGCTGCCCGCGACCCGGTCGAACTCGCCGCCGCACGTCACCAGCCGCAGCTCGGACAACGGCGTCGGAGCGTAGACGGCGGCGGTGGGGAACGCGGTCTTCTCCGTCGAGTACGTGCTGTTCACGACGAACGTGAGCGTGCTGCCGTCCTCGCGCTCCACCTGCACCTCGGCACCGGGCCGCAGCTCCGGCAGCCGGTAGAACACGCCCGGCCCGGTCTTCGAGTCGACGTGCCCCGCGATCACCGCGGGCCCGGCGTCCCCCGGCGCGATCCCCTTGGCGTACCAGCCGGCCTGCTCGGCGCGCGTCGGCGGCTCCAGCACCCCGGCGGAGTCCACCTCCAGGGCCTCGAGCGAGGTCTCGACACCGATCGACGGGATCCGCACGGTCACCGGCTCCGGCGCCTCGTCCGCGCCGGGCCCCTTGACGACGTAGATCAACGTGACCAGCACCGCCGCGGCCATCACGAGCTTGCCCTTGCTCATCAGCCGAACCGGAAGAGCCTGCCGCGCGCCGAGTACATCGCGATGCCCACGATGAGCGCGATGACCAGCGCGGTGAGCCAGTCCCAGCCGCCCGCCATGCCGCCGAACCCGGTCTCCTGCCCGCCGCCCGGCACGACCTCGGCGCCCTTGGCGTCGGTGCGCAGCTCGATCCGCCGCGCGCTGACCAGCAGCGAGTAGACGGCGCCCGGTTCGAGCTCCGCCTCCAGCCTGGTGGCCTCCTTGCCGCGCGGGAGCACCTGCAGCGCGTCCGAGCCGGGCAGCATCACGACGTACCCGGTCGTGGAGTTCGCCTGCACGTTGCGGTGCACGAAGACACTGCCGCGCAGGAGGTCCATCTCGGCGTCACCCGCGTTGACCACCCGCAGCCGCGCCTGCCCGTTCGGGGGCAGGCTGACGTCGTCCTCCAGCACCTTCATCGAGGCGGCGACGTCGACGACCGTGTACGCCTTGCCCGCTCCGGCCTGCACGAGCACGGACCGCAGCACCGGGCTGCCGGGATCGGCGCCGGCCGCGCGGAGCTCGACGACGTGCTCCCCCGCCTCGACCCGCCGGTAGTCGTGGAGCTCGGCGTAGTCGAGGGTGCCGAGCCGGACGCCGTCGAGGGTGGCGTCGACACGGGCCTGGTCCATCGAGAAGTGGCCAAGGCGCAGGTACGTGCCCGTCGCGGCCTGCGCGGGCGCGGCCGAGAGCAACAACAACAGCACGACAGCGAGCACTCGCACGCGGACCTCCCCTCAGCGGACGTGACAACGATAACGCGGCTGGTCACAGTCCGGTGAGGTCCGGCCGCCCACCGGGCCGGGTCACGGTCGCGCCGGAGGCGGCCACGGCGAGCTGCGCCGCGTCCTGTGGGCCGTCCCCGCGGGTGAGGGCGAAGGTCAGCGCCGCCACGAACGCGTCACCGCCACCGGTCGTGTCCACGACCTCGACGTCCCCGAGCGGCACGACGAGCTCCCCGTCCTCCCACACGAACACGTTGCCCACGCCGTCGACCGCGAGCGCCACGAGCCTGGGCCCCTTCGCCAGCACCTCGCGGCCCGCGCTCACGGCCTCGTCCGCGTTCGTGATCTTGCGGCCGGACAGCAGCTCGGCCTCCTGGTGGTCCGCGCGCAGGACGTCGGCGCACGACAGCAGCTCGTCGCCGAGGCGTTCGGGCGCACCGTCGAGCACCACCCGCCCCCGCGCCGTCTGCGCGGCCTTGAGCGCCACCTCGGGCGGTTGCTGCAACTGCACGATCACGGCCGACGCACGCGCGATGCGATCCAACGGCAGGTCGTCCTCACGCAGCAGCACACCGTCCGGGAGATCTTCCAGGTACCGCCACCCATCGGCCACGATGTCCACGATCAGCCCCGTGTCGCATCCCGGCCGGCACACCACGGCATCGGTCGCGATCCCGTCCGCGGCGGCGCGCGCGACCAGCCGGGCGCCGACGTCGTCGGACCCGACCACTCCGACGAGCGCCACCGGAGCCCCGAGCTGGGCCAGGCCGACCGCGATGTTCGCGCCCTTGCCGCCGAGCATCTCCCGGCGCTCCCGCACCGGCACGGTGCCTCCGGGGCCCGGCACCTCGTCCACGACGAGCACCAGGTCCCGCGCCACCTGCCCCACCACGACGATCTCGTCCACGGTGCTGGGCTACCCCGCCGCGACCCGATCAAGTCCCTCGACGGCGACCTTCCCGGTTCGCCGGTTCGCCGGTGCCCCGGTGTGGGCCAGGCCCGGACGTTGCGTGCGACATGGACCGATTCGCCCGGACGCAGGGTGATGCCGCACTCGTCGCCCAAGTCCATGAACGGAACGCCTCCACCGGAGTGCCGTGGCAGCGCTAGTCCAACGCCCTCCTCAGGCGCGAGGACACCAGCGCGCGCCGGGGGTCCGCGGCCGGCAGCAGGCCGTGCAGGCGTTCGAGCACCTCGGCGTCCTCGGCGCTGTCGGCGAACGACAGCAGCGCGTCGAGGTCCCCCCGCTCCAGCACGCCCTTGCGCACCGCGGCGGCGAGGTCGGCCCGCTCCTCGCGGACCACCGGCGCGTCCGACCGGGGCAGCAGCTCGCCGCTGTAGTGCCGGGTGGCCTTGCCCGCGTTGCCCGACCGCAGCGCCGTTCGCACGTCCAGGAAGTCGCCGCGCACCACGGCGTCCAGCCGGTACGGCCTCGTCATGAGGACGTCACCGAGCTGCGCGCGCAGCCGGTGCAGCTCCGCGCGGACCGTGGTCGGGTTCCCGCGGTCACCGTAAAGCGACAGGGCGAGCTGCTCGGCCGTGAGTCCCTTGGGGTGCAACGCGAGTGCGGTCAGCACCTCCGCGTTGCGCAGGGTCAGCGCGAGCGGCCTGCCGTCGAGCTCCGCCCGCAGGCCGCCGAGGAAGTCGAGCGTCAGCACGTGCCTGCGGGGCGCGAGCTGCCGGAGGTGGTGCTCGGCCAGCCGGGCGGCGGCCGACACGAGCTGCGCGACGGCCGGGTGCATCGTCTTCAACGGCCCGCTGACGTCGACCACGCCGAGCAGCAGTCCGGTGTGGGGGTCGTGGATCGGGCTCGCCGCGCACGTCCAGCCGTGGCAGGTCCGCACGAGGTGCTCGCGGGAGTGCACGGTGACCGGCCGGCCGGTCGCGAGCGCGGTGCCCATCGCGTTGGTGCCGATGACGTCCTCGCTCCAGCGCGACCCCTCGGTGAGGCGGACGCGCTCGGCCTCGTGCCGGGTCCGGTTGTCGCCCTCGCACCAGAGGATGTGGCCGCGGGTGTCGGTGACGATCATGATGGTCTCGTCCATCGACAGCGTGTGCTCCAGCAGCGGCACCGTCGCCGCCAGCGGGTGGGCGTCGCGCAGGTCCGCGACCTCGTCCGGCGCGTAGACGACCGGCGCCTCGTGGCGCTCGGGGTCGACGCGCGCCGCGAGCGACCGCCGCCACGACTCGGCGATCACCGGCCGCGTTGCGTCGCCGAGCTCCGTCACCACCCCAGGATGACGCCGCTTCCGGCGTCCCGCGTTGCTCCTTTCGGATGCAACGCGCGTGAAACGTCGCGGCGCCTAGCGTCGCCACCGTTCGCAACGATGCGCACAGGAGGCGACATGGCGAAGTACGCGGCTCCCGGCCAACCGGACGGCGTGGTGACCTACCGCGACCGGTACGACCACTTCATCGGAGGCGAGCACGTGCCGCCGGCGAAGGGCGAGTACTTCGCGAACCCGACCCCGGTCACCGGCGAGGACTTCACCGAGATCGCCCGCGGCACGGCGGAGGACGTCGACCTCGCGCTGGACGCGGCCCACGGCGCCGCCCGCGCCTGGGGCAAGACCTCGCCCGCGGACCGCGCGGCCGTGCTGAACAAGATCGCCGACCGGATCGAGGCCAACCTGGAGGCGCTCGCGGTCGCGGAGACGTGGGAGAACGGCAAGCCGATCCGCGAGACGCTGGCCGCCGACCTGCCGCTCGCGGTCGACCACTTCCGCTACTTCGCGGGCGTCATCCGCGCCCAGGAGGGCGGCATCTCGCAGATCGACGAGGACCTCGTCGCGTACCACTTCCAGGAGCCGCTCGGCGTCGTCGGCCAGATCATCCCGTGGAACTTCCCGCTGCTGATGGCGACCTGGAAGCTCGCGCCCGCGCTGGCCGCGGGCAACGCGGTGGTGCTGAAGCCCGCCGAGCAGACGCCGGCGTCGATCCACGTGCTGGTGGAGCTGATCGCCGATCTGATCCCGCCGGGTGTCCTCAACGTCGTCAACGGTTTCGGCGTCGAGGCGGGCAAGCCGCTCGCGTCCTCGCGCCGCGTCGCGAAGGTGGCGTTCACCGGCGAGACGACCACCGGCCGGCTGATCATGCAGTACGCCAGCGAGAACATCATCCCGGTGACGCTGGAGCTCGGCGGCAAGTCGCCGAACGTGTTCTTCGCCGACGTGGCCGCGCAGCGCGACGCCTTCTACGACAAGGCCCTCGAAGGTTTCACGATGTTCGCCCTCAACCAGGGCGAGGTGTGCACGTGCCCGTCGCGGGCGCTGATCCAGAGCTCCGTGTACGAGCAGTTCCTCGGTGACGCCGTCGAACGCACCAAGGCCGTGAAGCAGGGCCACCCGCTCGACACCGAGACGATGATCGGTGCGCAGGCGTCCAACGACCAGTTGGAGAAGATCCTGTCGTACATCGACATCGGCAAGCAGGAGGGCGCGCGCGTGCTGACCGGCGGCGAGCGCGCGGACCTCGGCGGCGAGCTGTCCGGCGGCTACTACGTCACGCCGACGGTCTTCGAGGGCGACAACAAGATGCGGATCTTCCAGGAGGAGATCTTCGGCCCGGTCGTCGCCGTCACCCGGTTCTCCGACTACGACGACGCCGTGAAGATCGCCAACGACACCCTGTACGGCCTCGGCGCGGGCGTGTGGTCCCGCGACGGCTCCGTGGCCTACCGCGCCGGCCGCGACATCCAGGCGGGCCGCGTGTGGGTGAACAACTACCACGCCTACCCGGCGCACGCGGCGTTCGGCGGCTACAAGCAGTCCGGCATCGGCCGCGAGAACCACCGCGTGATGCTCGACCACTACCAGCAGACCAAGAACCTGCTCGTCAGCTACTCCCCGAACGCCCAGGGCTTCTTCTGATGCCCCGCGTGGCACTGACCCCTGAGGCGGCGGACGTGCTCCGCCGCCTCAGGGCGGACCACGGCGAGCTGATGTTCCACCAGTCCGGCGGCTGCTGCGACGGCTCCGCCCCGATGTGCTACCCCGCCGGGGAGTTCCGCACCGGCTCGGCGGACGTGCACCTCGGTGACCTCGCGGTCGGCGAGTTCACGGTTCCCGTGTGGATGTCCGCGGCGCAGTTCGAGCACTGGAGCCACACGCACCTCACGATCGACGTGGTGCCCGGCCGTGGGAGCGGTTTCTCGCTGGAAGCACCACTGGGAGTGCGGTTTTTGGTGCGCTCCCGCTTGCTGGACGAGGAGGAGCTCTAGCATCTGCGCATGACCGTCCAATGCGGATGCTGCGGAGCCGAGATCACGTCCACGGACCGCATCGACTACCGGTTGAACCGTCCGGAGCAACTGCTCGGCGTGCCCGGCGACCGGCTCGCCGCGCCCACGGGCGGCCTGCTGGTCGGACCGGCCGGTGACTCCTACCTCCGTTGCCTGCTCCCGGTTCGGCTGACCGGCGGAACCGAGCTCGTGTTCGGCGCGTGGACGCAGATCTCCAAAGTCGACGCCATGTACGTCCACGCCGTGTGGGACAACGACAGCGAGTACGCGAACCTGCGCCTCGCCGGCAGGTTCGCGAACGTCATCAAGCCGTGGGACGTGTTCGGCGTTCCGGTCGAGGCGGCGGTGCTCAACGCCGACGAGCTGCCGTACTTCACCTCACACCCCTTGCTGGACCGGGAGTGGGACCGCGACGAGGTGCTGAGCCGCATCCGGCACCCGTTGCCCGTCCCCGTCCGCGAGACGTTCGGTGAGGTTTGGACCATCGAGCGCACCGAGGGCATGCGCTGCTCGATCGAGGGGAGCACGGTCCGGTTCTCGAGCCCCGGCCGCTGCGTGCACATCGACGTCTACGCCGACCTCACCGGTGGCAGCGTGAGCGACTTCCTGGGCGCGGTGCTGGACGGCTACCCGGCGAGCGCCGAGCACTCCGTCGACCACGACGGCGAGGAGCTGCGGCACGCGTTCTGGCTGAGCGAGGTGATCGACGGCCACGAGGAGCAGGTGTTCCACGGGCACGTGGTCCGGCCGGGAACGATGCTCTCGGTGCGCTGCGTCCACCGCTACCCGGCGGACCGGACGTGGGCGCGGCACGTGCTCAACAGCGTCCGGTACATCGGGTGACGGCCGGCCCGCAGGCCGCCGGCGCGACCGTCAGGAGGTCTCGCCGAACGTCAGCCGCATGTCCCGCATCGTGAGGCTCACCAACGGCGTCCGCCCGGTGAGGTACCCGAGCGGCCCGGCGGCGGGGAACAGCCACGCGGCCCTGGCGAGGCCCACCCGCCCGGACATCGCGGCACGCGCACGGGCGTCACGACCGGCCAGGCACTGCGCGATCGTGCCCGCGAGCCGCCACCGGCCGGGCAGCGGCACGCCGCCGGTGGCCGCGACCGCCGCGATCGACGAGCCCCGGCCGAACCGGGCGAGCTCCTTCGGGATGGCCCACAGCTCCCGCCCGCCCTGCCGCGACGCCTCGCTGTCCACCCAGATCTGCGGCACCGATACGGCCACCGCGCCCCGGTCCCACACCGGGGTGGCGACGAGCAGCTCCTCGTAGCTGAGCACACCGCCCGGCTCGTACGACACGAACGCCACGGCCACGAAGGCGTTGCCCGCCACCGTGAGCAGCCGCGCGCCGACCGGCAGGTGTCCGTCCGGGACCTCGTCGCGCGGCACCCGGAACACGGAGATCACCAGGGATCCCCGCAGGTGCCACGGCTCGGGTGGGTAACGCACGCCCTCGATCGTAACGTCAGGGAAATCCCGAGTTCGCCCGAGTGAGCTGGACCACCCGCCGGGGCGGGCTCACCCTTCCCACCATGAACCTCCTGCTGGCCTTCGCGCTCGCCGCGGGTCTCACCACACCGGTGCACCCGGCCCCGGCCGCACCGCGCCCGGAGAACGTCCCCGCCGGTACCACCTGCTACGAGGGCCGGGACGCCAACGGCGCGTACTACGCGATCGCCGTGCCGAAGAAGTGGAACAAGAACCTGGACGTGCACGCGCACGGCGGACCCGACCTGGACGACCCCACGCCCGAGCGCACGCGTGACGACCTCAACCGCCGGGCGGTCATGGTCAAGGAGGGCTACGCGTGGGCCGGCAGCTCGTAGCGGCGCGGCGGCTACGGCACGCGGATGGCGGCCGAGGACACCGACAACCTGCGCCGGGCGGTCAGCGCGATGCTGAAGCCGCACAAGGTCTTCCTGCACGGACGGTCGTGGGCGGCGGCCGCCGAAGCTGTCCCACGCCTGTCAGGCCGGCGATGGGCTCAGGTACCCGCCACCCGCACCGGGCTGGGCGGGCAGGCCGGGAACCTGCCTGTCGCGACACACCTCGTGGGGTGACGGTTCGGACGGACCGCGCCCGGCCGACCGGGTGCGGAACGTCGCAGGACTGCCTCGACGACCTGCTGCTACGAGATTGCTCGCACTGCGGACCTGTGGTGATCGTCGGCTATCCTGCTCGCGTGCTCACCCACACCGATCCAGAGCGCCTGTCGGCGGTGCATCGCTACCACATCCTGGACGCGCCCACCGACGGCAGCTTCGACAACGTCGCCCGCGTGGCCGCGGGAGTCTTCGGCACACCGATCGCGACCGTGACGATCGTGGACGTCGACCGGGTGTGGTTCGCGGCCTGCCACGGTCTGTCGGGCGTCACCGAGATCGGTACCGAGCCCGGCCTGTGCGCCTCGGCCGTGTTGCAGGACGAGGCGTACGTGGTGAACGACGGAGCGGTCGACCCCCGCACCCTCGACCACCCGCTGGTGCGCGGCGAGCTGGGCCTGCGCTTCTACGCCGCCGCCCCGATCATCACCGGCGACGGGCACAGGCTGGGCACGGTCAACGTGATCGACCACGAACCCCGCGAGGTCACCGACACCCAGCTGGCGACGCTCACCGCGCTGGCCGGGATCGTCGCCGACCAGTTGGAGCTGCGCCTGGCCGCCATCCAAGCGGTGCGCGCGGAACGCGGCCTGGACCAGATCCCCGGCCCGCGCGCCACCGCGTCGGCCAAGTTGGCGGGCCAACTGCGGCACCTCGCGGCCAACCACCTCGACGGCGAGCACCCTCCGGTGTGCGAGCTCGGCTTGTCGAGCCCGTGCGACAAGCCCGTGGAGGTCAAGGTCGCCGACCCGTGGGGCGACTCGGCGTGGGCGTGCATCCAACACGCGGAGGACGTCATCATCACCGAGCGGTCCACGTTCATCGCCGACCAGAACCTCAGCGGGCTGGCGCGCTACTTGCAGTCCGCCCAGCGCAACACCGGCGATCCGGCGGGCACGCCCCGGTAGGGCTTTGTCGGCAGCTCCATCCGAGCTTGGCCGGGCGAGGCTCTTCGGTGCGCAGACAGGAAAACTCCGGGTAGCGCGGACGATGTCCACGAGTCGCGGTCCGTCCGGGAGACAGTGTTTCCCGGCGTTCTCGTCGGTTCGGGTACGACTGCTCTTCGACCGCCACGGTTACGCAGCGCTGACCAGTGGATGTGTATCGCCGGCATGGGCCAAGTCGACGTTGGCGGTCCCGGATTGGCCGTAGGCCCGTGCGCGTCAACGGCGTGGCCATCACACCGGCGTTGTCGACCAGCAGGTGCAACGGCCCGTCCCGGTTCCACGCGAACGCCTTCACCGAGTCCCGCGACGCCAGGCCGAGTTGCGCCACCGCCGGCGCGTTGCTGGAGACCCACGAGCCGGAAGAGGCGCTGCGGGAGTGGATGAACCGCTTCACCGCCTCCACCACAACGAAGCGCGACCTCAAGGACGCGTCGCAAGCGGTGATCGCCACGGGCGTGAACCCGTTCGAGCACAGCCGCGCCAAGCTGGCCGAGGCCCTCACCCGGCTGCTGGCCCCGCTCGGCGCCGGCGTGGAGCCGCTCGACGTGATGACCCTGCTGGTCGCCATCGCGCAGACCGAGGACCCCGGTCAGCGGAAGCGGTCGCCCGACCTCGTCATGGACGGGATCCGCCACGGCGCTGCTCGAACCGCTCGATGAGCGAGGGCACCTCGCCGAGCAGGAACTCGTAGAAGTCGCGCATGTAGACCAGCCGCTCGCGGGCGGGCCCCGGCCCGACGACCTCGACCCCTCGCGCGACCGCGGTCAGGACGTCGTCGATCGGGGCGTGCTGCCTGCCGTAGAGCGTGCTCCAGGCGCGGTCGCGCATCCGGTAGTGCTCACGCCGGCTGCCCGGCGCCGGCACCCGTTCGACCAGCCCCATCTGCACGACCATCCGGACCGCACCGGACACCGAGCCCGCGCTGACCCCGAGCTGCTCGCTCAGGTCGCCCGCCGTCAACGACTCCTCGTCGGTGAACAGGAAGGCCGCCAGCACGCGCGCGCCCATGCGCTGCATCCCCGCGGTGGCCAGGGTGAGCGCCAGGTGTTCCGCCGCCCGCTTGCGCTCTGTCTCGCCCGTCACACCGCACCCGTCCGCATTCAGAAAATTCTGAACGTTCGCTAACCTCAATCGTAGGGGGAGGGGCTGGTCATGGCCACAGCACTCGTCGTGGGAGCCGGGATCTCCGGGCTCGCGACCGCGCTCCGGCTGACCCGCAGCGCGTGGGAGGTCGTCGTGCTCGACCGCGGAACGCACCACGCCCCCGTGCGCCTCACCGGTCCGGACCTGCACGCCGCCCGGCGCCTGTCCGCCCTGCCCTGCCCGCTGCGCTACGAGACCCGGCACAGCACCGTCACCGCGCTGCGACCGGACCGGTTCGGCGTCACGGTGGGGTTCGACGACCGCGACGACGAGTGGTTCGACGTCGTCGTGTGCGCCCGGCCCTGCTGCGATGCCGAGCGGTTGCCGGGGTTGCGCCTGCGGTCGTGGTCCCGCGACCACGTGGCGCTGCTCTACCGGGCCGTGCAGGACACCGGGATCCCGCTGTGCGCGGCCGAGCTGCTGGCCGACGCGTTCGACATCCACACCGACGACCACGCCGCTCTCGCCTGGTGGGAGACCACCTTGAAGCCGCACGCCGCCAGGTGGGCCTCCTCCCGCGCGGCGGACCGCACCCGCACCGACGCCGGGCAGTGATCCCGGGCAGTGATCCCAGGCAGTGATCCCAGGCAGTGACACCGGCGTGGCCTGCTCGGCCGGAAACCACTCCGGCGCCGCGCACCGTTAGGCGGGCCTTTACTCCCGTCCGGTAAGCCTGCTGCTCATGACCACGTTACGGAGACGCACCTTCATCGTGGGCGGCCTCGCGGGAGCGAGCGCCGGAGTCCTGGTCCCCCGGCTGGCCAACGCGATCGGCTACCCCTTCACCCTGGGCGTCGCGTCCGGTGAACCGGCGGCCGACGGGTTCGTCATCTGGACCCGGCTGGCCCCCACCCCGCTGAACGCCGACGGTCTCGGCGGCATGCCGAACACCGCCACGGCCGTCGAGTGGCAGGTCGCCACCGACGAGCGCTTCACCAGCACCGTCCGCACCGGCACGGTCACCACGACTCAGGCGGGCGCGCACTCCGTCCACGTGACCCTCACCGGCCTCGAACCCGGTCGCGAGTACTGGTACCGCTTCCGCGCCGGCGGCCACATCTCCCCGGCCGGCCGCGCCCTCACCGCGCCGGCCGTGGGCACCTCACCCGAGCTGACCATGCTGTTCGCCTCGTGCTCGCACTTCGAGGAGGGCTACTTCACCGCCTACCGCCGGATGGCCGAGGAGAACCCCGACCTGATCCTGCACCTCGGCGACTACATCTACGAGGGCGCCGCCACCACCACGAAGGTCCGCCAGTTCGCGCCGGCCGGCGAGATCAGCACGCTCGCGAACTACCGGGTCCGGCACGCCCAGTACAAGACCGACGCCGACCTGCAGGCCGCGCACGCCGCCGCGCCGTGGCTCGTGGTGTGGGACGACCACCGAGTGGGTCAACTTACAACAGCATAGCTCCAGCCAGCCACCGAGACTCAACTGACACAAACCTTGCTACATACTTGAAAACGCAGGTAGAACTCGTCCGTCAAGACCGCAGCAGTGAGGTCTTCTCTGTCGCCGAGCTCCCACATGCCCTGGAACCACTCGGAGAGACATGTGCGACATGATCCCGGGTCTGCTGCACCGTTAGGTGACATCTGAGTTGGCTTGCCGTGATGGCGAGCTGGGAGGATGTCGCTGTGCCCAAGTCCTACCCCCAGGAGTTCCGCGACGACGTCGTGCGGGTCGCCCGTGACCGCGAGGCCGGCGTGACCGTCGAGCAGATTGCGAAGGGTTTCGGGGTGCACCCGATGACGTTGTTCAAGTGGTTGCGCCAGGCCGAGGTCGACGAAGGCAGCAAACCCGGTGTGAGCCGTGGTGACACGGCCGAGCTGCGCGAGGCGCGTAAGCGCATCAAGCTGCTCGAGCGGGAGAACGAGGTCCTGCGCCGCGCGACCGCGTATCTGTCGCAGGCGAACCTGCCGGGAGAAGGCTCTACCCGCTCGTGAACGAGCTCGCCGCCGACGGGATTCCCGTCGCGGTGACGTGCCGGGTACTCGGGATCGCTCGGCAGCCGTACTACCGGTGGCGTGCCCGGCCGGTCACCGAGATCGAACTCGAGCGGGCGTATCGGGCGAACGCGTTGTTCGATGCCCACCGCGACGATCCGGAGTTCGGCTATCGGTTCCTGGCCGACGAGGCCCGTGACGCCGGCTGCTCGATGGCGGATCGGACCGCGTGGCGGATCTGCTCGTCCATGGGCTGGTGGAGTGCGTTCGGCAAGAAACGCGGCCGCAACGGCAAGAAGCCGGCCCGCCGGTGCACGACGACCTGGTCCGGCGTGACTTCACCGCCACGGTGCCGAACCGGCTGTGGCTGGTCGACATCACCGAACATCGCACCACAGAAGGAAAGCTGTATCTGTGTGCGGTCAAGGACGTCTGCTCCAACCGGATCGTGGGCTACTCCATCGACTCACGGATGAAGTCCCGTCTCGCCGTCACCGCGCTCACCAACGCCCTCGCACGCCGCGGTGAGGTCGCCGGCTGCGTGGTGCACACCGACCGCGGATCCCAATTTCGATCCAGGCGATTCGTTCGTGCGCTCGCTCGGCACGGCCTGACCGGTTCGATGGGCCGCGTCGGCGCAGCCGGAGACAACGCCGCAATGGAGAGCTTCTTCGCGTTGCTGCAGAACAACGTTCTCAACCGCCGCACCTGGTCCACCCGAGGCGAACTGCGGACCGCGATCGTCACCTGGATCGAACGCACCTACCACCGCCGGAGACGCCAGGCCGCCCTCGGACGGTTGACCCCTATCGAATACGAAGCAATTATGGCCACGCCAGCCAGCCGGGCTGCGTGACTACCACTGTCACCTACTCGTGCAGCAGACCCCTCCGACCTCCGGATCATCATCATCACGGCTCGCACGGACACCTCCGACGTGATCGCCGGGCTGGAAGCCGGCGCCGACGACTACGTCACCAAGCCGCTTGTCGCGAGCGAGCTGGCGGCCCGGATACGGGCGTTGCTGCGCCGTCGCCGCAGCGACCAGGCGAACGCCGTGTACCGGATGGGCGAGGTGGAGATCAGGCCCGACGAGGGGGTCGCCCGACTCGCCGGCGCTGACCTGCGCCTGACCAAGACGGAGTTCCGGCTGCTGGCGGAGCTCGCCATCGCCGACGGACGGGTGGTGACGCGGGAGCAGTTGCTCCGGCGCGTCTGGGGCTACGACTACTACGGCGACACCAGGCTGCTCGACGTTCACATCCGCAGGCTGCGCTGCAAGGTCGAACGCGATCCCGACGCGCCGGAAGTGGTGATCACAGTCCGCGGCACCGGATACCGGGTAGAGCGCAACCCATGACCGAGCGCAGGCATCCGCGGTTGTCCCTGCGCTGGCGGGTCGCGGCCGCCTTCGGCCTCGGCTCGTTCCTGCTGTCCAGCGTGCTGGCGATGGCGACGTGGAACCTGTCCTCCGGCTACCTGTTGCGGCAGCGAGAACAGAGCGCGGTGCGGCAGGCGGAGGTCAACGCCAGGGTCATCGACGAGGAGTTGCGCCGCGGCGGTCAAGGGCTGGACGAGCTGCTCACCGGTCTGACCACGGGCCCGGACTCGACCATCTTGCTGTACCGACCGGACGAGCTGCGCTCCAGCGGCCGGCAGATCGACCTCGCCGTCCTCCCGCAGCGATTGATCGGTCTCGCCCGCAGCGGCATCCCGGCTCGGCAGCGGCTGGTCGTGGACGACATCCCCGTCATCGCGGTCACGCTGCCCATCACCTCCGGCGGCATCGGCTACCTCGAGCTGTCGCCCACCCTGCAACTCGACCGCACGTTCCGATTCCTCAGCGCCGTGCTCATCGCCGGCACCGTGGTGAGCGGACTACTCGGTGTGGCGTTGGGAGCGTGGGCCGCCAGACGAGCCCTGCGTCCGCTGACCGAGCTCACCGCAGTGGCCCACCGCATCGCGGGCGGCGATCTCAAGTCGCGCATGCCCGAACGCGCGGATCCGGATCTCGCACCTCTGGCCAGGACGTTCAACGCGACGGCAGACGAACTCGAGCAACGCGCGCTGCGCGACGCGAGGTTCGCGAGCGACGTCAGCCACGATCTCCGCTCCCCGCTCACCACCATGTTGAACGCGGCCGAGGTCCTTCGCCGCCGCCGCGCCGAGATCCCCGGTACGGCTGGACGAGCGACCGACCTGCTCACGTCCGAAGTGGACATGTTCTCGCGCGTGGTGGTGGACCTGCTGGACATCTCCCGCTCGGACCAACAGTCCGACGAACGCTCGTTGGAGCCGGTCGACCTGGCTGGACTTGTGCGCAACGTGCTCGCCACCCGATCCGATGCCGTGTCCCCGGAGGTGCAGGTGGATTCGTCCGCGCCACTCGTGCACGCCGACCGGCGCCGTCTGGATCGCGTGGTGAACAACCTGCTCGACAACGCCGAGCGCCATGCCGGCGGTACGGTCAGGGTGGCAGTCCTCCGCCGCGACGGCCAGGTCCGCCTCGAGGTCGACGAGCGGGGTCCCGGCGTTCCGGCCGAGCTGCGCGAACGGATCTTCGAGAGGTTCGCGCGCGGCACGCAGGCGGGCAGCAGGGGCGCTGACTCCGGCAGCGGGCTGGGACTCGCTCTCGTCGCAGAACACGTCCGTCGGCACGGTGGCCGCGCCTGGGTGCAGGACCGGCCCGGCGGCGGCGCACGATTCGTCGTCGAAGTCCCGGAGGCGACACGATGACGGCACGCACACCGGTGGCGGTGTTGCTCGCCTGCCTCGCCACCGGATGTGGCGTGTCAGCGCAGGACGAGCCGGTTCTGATCGCCCCCACGGGTCCGGCCGAGACCACGCCCACCATCACGATCAAACCCTCGGTGGTGCCGGCCACCACACCGGACTCGTCGACACCCGCGACCACAACCACTCACGACAGCCAGGAGAGGCGATGACGGCCGAACCGCCGGACCAAGAGCCCGACTACCGGTTCACGCTCGCCAACGAGCGCACCTTCCTGGCCTGGATCCGCACGGCGCTCGGACTGCTCGCGGCCGGTGTCGCGGTGCGCCAGTTCGTACCACCGTTCGCCGTGGCCGGAGCTACCACAGTGCTGGCGCTCGCGTGCATCCTCCTGGCCGCGCTCATCGCGGCCACCAGCTTCCCTCGGTGGCGGCGCGCACAGCAGGCCATGCGTGCGGGAGCAGCGCTGCCGCTCAGCCCCATGGTCGGTGTCCTGGCGGCAGGAGTGCTGTTGCTCGCCTTGATCGGCGCGGTGCTGGTGGTCGCCGGATGAACCGTGATCCCGGTCTGCAGCCCGAGCGCACGCGCCTCGCGTGGCACCGCACCGCGCTTTCCGCCGCCGCGTGCTCACTGCTCTTGGTGGGCGTGGCGGCGCGACACGGCTGGGCCCTGGCAACGCCGCCTGCCGTGTGCACAGCCGCGGTGTCGATGACGTTGGTGCTCCTCGGCCGTCGCGGACAGCTCTCCGCCCGGCCGCGTGTCCTGCTCCTCCTCGCCGTCCTCGTCACCGGCGGGTGCGTGTCGGCCATCCCCCTCGTTCTGGGCGAGGGGATCTGACGCCAGGGCTTGGTCGCGTTCAGCCGCCGCATGATCGGCGTGGGACCGGGAATGCTCGTCCGTTCAGGCTGACGCGCTGGTTGGACGGCTGCCCGCATCACCCGCCGACGTGGATGCCGGGGCGCCGGTCCGGGTCGGGTTCGCTGGTGCGGATGATCTCCCGCACGACCGGGGCGGTGTCGCCGCGGCCGAGGAGCAGGTAGCGGAACAGGTGCCCCATCTGGTTGCCCTCGCTCCAGGCGAAGTGGCAGTGCGGCCGAACCCCGGTCGTGTCGCGCAGGGCGAGGAGGATGGCCGCGATGGCGTTGGGCGTGGCCGGGCTGTCGGGCTTCTCGATCACGTTCTCGACCAAGGCGTAGCAGAGCACGAGGGTCAGCACGGTGAACGCGATCGCGGCCCAACGCTGACGGCGCCGGATCGCGGAGATGGTCACGGAGACCGACGCGGTACATCGAGCAAGAGCCGGCTGCGCCGCGCAGCGGCCTCAGCGATGCGGCCCCGATAAGTCGATGGCTCACTCCGGAGGCCATCGCTAGGCTCCGTCGAGTGATCTACGAAGATCCGCGGGCATACCTGCTCGGGCTCGAGGGCCTTGCCTTGTTGCGCGCGTTCACCGGAGAGTTCGACCGCGACTTCGTGGAGGCCCGGATCGAGGAGATCCGCAGAGTGCTGGACGACGAGACGCTGGCCAACGCTGCTGTGGAAGTCGACCGGGTCGACACGGTCACGGGTTATCGGCTGTGGTCGGCGACGTATGACCGGCCCAACTCGGCGTTCGACATCGACGAGCCCGTAATCAAGGACATCGTTGATCCACTGCCGGTCGGTGTTGCCCTGGATGCCGCGTGCGGGACCGGTCGCTACGCCGAGTTCCTGGCCGGGCGCGGCCATCGGGTCATCGGCGTGGACGGCTCGCCGGACATGCTCGCGCGGGCGCGTGCTCGGGTGCCGCAGGGCGAGTTCCTGCTCGGTGATCTGCACCGGCTCCCGGTGGGCGACGCTGAGGTCGATCTGATCGTGTGCACCTTGGCGCTGACCCACGTCTCGACGCTCGAGCCGGTGATGGCGGAGTTCGCCAGGGTTCTCCGTCCGGGCGGGCACCTGGTGATCGCCGACATGCACCCCGAACGAGTGGCGCAGGGCGCGATTCCCTCCGTGCGCACCGCTGACGGCCGCCCTGGACGGCTGAGTGCCCACCGCCACCTGATCGGGGACTACCTGCGTGCCGCGCTGCCGGTGGGGCTGCACGTGCGCCGCTGCGAGGAACCTCCCCTGCCGACCCGCAGATGGCCGGAGCCCGCTGAGCGGGCAGCCGGGTTCGGGGAGCTCGGGCCGTGGGAGCTGTGGCCGTGGTGCCTGGCCGACATGGTGCCCGAAGCTGCACGAGCCGCCAACGCAGGCGGGCCCGCGCAGGTCATCTGGCACTTCCAACTGGACAGGTCGTGACACCACTGCCGATGTCGAGGCGCTGGTGGCGGCGGGATCGGCCATCGGCGGATCACGGCGAGCGGGCCCTTCTGATCATCGTCTGAGTGAGCAACGCCCGTGACGGCAGCGCCGGCTGCATGGTCGTGATCACCGCCCGCACCCGCGTGCTTCACCTGGACGCGATCGAGCCGACGACGTTGACGCTTCTGACCGTGGCGCAGACCGCCGCCTTGTTCCGCAGACGTCCACAACGGGGTTTCCGAGCAGTTCGTCACACGTCTCCAGGAGAAGACCACCCGCACCGCGATCACGTTGGCCGAGCCGGCCTACCGCGAGTCGGACGAGGTTCGCGTCGACCTCGCTCTCGTGCCTGACTCCGCACGGGTCACCTGATGAGGAGATCGACCGGCTCAGCGCCGCAGGACGTGCCCGCGGGTGTGTCGGCGTTCGTGCAGGCGCTCCGGGACATCAGCCGGGTGAACAGGACGCTGTCGGCCAAGGAGCGGCGCGACCTGCACGACGCGGGTGCCGACGCCGCGGAACGCGGCGTGCCGCTCCGCGAGCTGATCAAGTGGCATCTCGCCGAAGCAGGGCGAACATGGGCGACCTTGCCCGGTGTGCACGCCTCTGCGAACCCCGATGCCTTGAAACACATCGGTGCAGCCTTGTTCCTGGCGGCGGAGGACGCCGTCGGCGAGCTGACCAAGGGGTACGAGGAAAGCCAGCGCTGGACGATGCGCAGGGAGGAGCTGCTGCGCCACGAGTTCATCGACGACCTGCTCACCGGACGCGATCTCGGCCAGCTCGCGGAACGCGCCGAGCGGTACGGGCTGCAGCTCGCCGGCACGAACGTCGTCGCGGCGGCATCCGCAGCTCAGTCGTTCCTCGGCTCGGGTACGGCGACGTCGACCGTCCAGGCCGCGATGAGCCTGCGGTTCAGCTCCCGCCACGTGCTCGTGGCCGCACGCGAGGGCCTGCTGGTGTGCGTCGTCCCGCACGATCTCGTCGGCGCACCCGAGGAGTTCGCGCGTCAGGTTGGTGAGGTCGTGGGACGGAACACCGCCTGGCGGGTCGGTCTCGGTCAGCCGCAGTCCGGTCCTGGTGGCGCGGTCCGCTCCTTCGAACAGGCGCGCAACGCGCTCGACCTGGCCGAACGCCTCGATCTGGCCGACCGGCTCGTCAAAGCCGCGGATCTCCTGGTGTACCAGGTGCTGCTACGGGACAGCGCGGCGCTCGGCGAACTCGTCACCGCCGTGCTCGAGCCGTTGCACGGGGCGCGCGGAGGAGCTGAGCGCCTGGTGGACACGCTGGATGCGTACTTCGCTTCCGGGCGGGTCGCGACCGCTACCGGGAAAGTCCTCGGCATCGGCGTGCGAACGGTCACCTACCGCTTGGACCACGGCAGCTGTGCTGACCAACCCACTTCGACAGTGCCCCCGCCGGGTCCAAGACCACCGTGTCGAACCGACTCCGAGGAGCAGGCTTCCGAGCAGCGCGGCAGGCCGTTGAAGCCGTTGTCCCGGATACAGCGAACGTTCGGGCTGGCTTCGCCACCGTACGGATGATGAACCGCCGACCGTCACAGATCGCGGCACATTGGTGCGCCCACAACAGCCGCCGAAGGTTCCATGCACAGGACTGGCTCGCTCAACCGCGAGGTTCGTGGCGCCGTCAAGTCCGCCGACGCGACGAACTTGCTGCGAGCCCCGCCACGCACACCCGAACGTTCCCGGTCGGCAATCTCAACGCCGACGCGACTGGACATGCGCGATCAGCAGCAGCGCCACCCCCACCGCGGCACATCCCACCGCGGCAGACACCGCCGCACCCGCACCTTGCACGACGGCGGTGCCGGTGACCAGCACAACGGCCACCAAGATGAAGATCGTCGCTTTTCCCGCCACTGTCGCTCCTCGTCGTCACTTGCGAACGCACCCGGCCGTCCCCGCTTGATCTACCGGGCTTGCAGGACGGTCGCGTCGTTCGTCAGGACCGCCTGGCCCATCATCCCAGCGTCGCGTCCCCTTACGGATGGTCACGGCGTAGTCGACGATGATTTGACCCTCCACCGGTCATCCCTCGTGCAGTGAGACGGAACCGTTCCCGCGCAGAGGAGTGAGGAGTGATGCGACACCACATGTCCTGTCAACGCCTCGCCGCTACGACCGGGGCTGCCGCGGTGGTGATGCTCACCTCCGTCGCCAGCGCCTCCTCAGCCGGTGAGTGATCCTGCTGTTCGCCGCGCAGATCCTGCGCATCACCGTCGGCGGTCAAGGCGAGCTGCTCACCTCACTGCCGGCTTCGGCCTGCCGATGGTCCCGTTCACTCCGGAACTCTCACCAGCATCGCTCCCGACGCACTGACGCTGCCGCAGTCGGCCTGCTCGAGTCGCTGCTCACCCGCTTTCGGCGGTATGACGGGCTGCGTGATGGTCAGCCAGTCGACAATCGACGTGAAGTCCGGCCGATCCCGCCCGTCCACCCTCGTGGCCGACATGTTCCTGCCGATCTTCCTCTTCGTTCTCGGCCCGGTCGTCTCGCTGATCTCGATGGCCACACCCCGAGGAGCGAGACCGCAGTGATCGTCGAAACCATCGGCTCCGCCGTCGCCACCCTCGGCGCCGTCACCGCGAGGTTCGCCTCGCACGGCAACGAGGCCGAGATCATCGGCCTCGACCCGCACAGCGAACGGCTGCACACCAAGCTCTCCGCCAGCTCATCAGTTCGCACTGATCCCCGTGCCGGTGTGCGGCGAGGTGGTTGTCGTCATCCCCGTCAGGCTGCCAGCGGTGTTGACGAGGCCCACCAGGCTGAACGCCTGCGGCGTGTTGCCGAGGTGCCGCCGAGTGGCGACGTCGTACTCCTCGCTGAGCAGGCCGACGTCGTTGCGCAGACCGAGCAGCCTCTCGAAAAGCGCCTCGGCTTCCGTCACGCGCCCGATGCCGGACAGCGCGTCAGCAAGCCAGAAGCTGCACGCCAGGAAGACACCCTCCCCGCCGGGCAACCCGTCGACACGGCCTTCGGCCTCCGTGCGGTATCGCAGGATGAGACCGTCCTCCGAGAGCTGCCGCTGAACCGCGTCGACGGTGCTGCGGACACGCGGGTCCTGCCACGGCAGGAAGCCGACGCGGGGTATGAGCAGCAGCGCGGCGTCGACCGCCTGAGAGCCGTAGAACTGCGTGAACGTGCCTTGTTCCCGGTCGTACCCGTGCTCGCACACTTCCCGGTGGATGGTGTCCCGCAGCTGCCGCCAGCGGTCGACCGGTCCGTCCAAACCGTGGTGTTCAACGGTGTGCACGGCGCGGTCCAAGCCGACCCACGCCATCACCTTGGAGTGCACGAAATGCCTGCGCGGGCCCCGGACCTCCCACAGGCTGTTGTCCGGTTCTGACCAATGCCCCTCCAGGTAGTCGAGCAGCGCCCGCTGTACGTCCCAGGCCGTGTCCATGACCGAGATGCCCGCTTCCCGGGCGAGGTGCAGGCTTTCCAGGACTTCGCCCCAGACGTCGAGCTGGAACTGGTCCGCCGCGGCGTTGCCGATGCGCACGGGTGCCGCTCCCGCATAGCCGGACAACCACGGCAGTTCCTGCTCCGGCAACCTCCGTGCGCCGTCGACGCTGTACATGATCTGGAGCTTCGCCGGGTCGCCTGCGACCGCCCGGACGAGCCACTCCCGCCACGCGCGTGCCTCTTCGAGGAAGCCGGTGCCGAGCAGCGCCTGGAGGGTGAACGTCGCGTCGCGCAGCCAGCAGTAGCGGTAGTCCCAGTTGCGCGTGCCGCCGAGTTCCTCGGGCAGTGACGTGGTGGCCGCGGCGACGATTCCGCCCGTCGGAGCGTAGGTCAGCGCCTTCAGCAGGATCAGCGAGCGGCGCACTTCGCGATCCCATCTGCCCTCGTACCGGCAACCGCTGATCCAGGTGCGCCAGTGGCGTTCGGTGTCGCGCAGGGCCTGCTCGGCGTCCACAGCCTGCGGTGTCGGACAGTGTGAAGGCGCGTAGGTGAGCACGAAGGGGATCCGCTGCCCGGCACGCACACTGAACTCGGCACGCGAGCCGGTCTCGTCGAGGGGAACCGGGGTGTGCAGCCACACCGCGTCCGGACCGGCGATCGCGGCAAGCTGACCGTCCTGGCGTCGCACCCACGGTGCGACGTTGCCGTAGTCGAACCGCAGCCGCAGGTCCATGCGCATCGGCACGGAGCCGGAGATCCCTTCCACGATGCGCACCACGTCCGCGGCTTCGCCGCGCGGCGGCATGAAATCGATCACCCGTGCGGTTCCGTCCGGTGTCTCCCACTCGGTCTCGAGGACCAGCGTGTCGTCCCGGTAGCGGCGACGGGTGCACGGCTCGCCGTTCGCCGGCGCCAGCAACCATCGGCCCGCCTCCGCGTCGTCGAGCAACGCGGCGAAGCAGGCGGGTGAGTCGAACCTCGGCAGGCACAGCCAGTCGATGCTGCCACGCCGGTCGACCAAAGCCGCCGTCTGAAGGTCGCCCAGCAGGGCGTAGTCCTCGATCGGCGCCGCGGTCATGAGCCGGCCCCGTCCAGTTCGATGACCACCTTGACCTCCTCGGGACCAGCCTCGAACGCCTCTGCGTAGCGCGTCAGCGGCACCCTGCGGGTGATCAAGGCGTCGAGCCAGCTCTCATCGGCGGCTGCCAGTGCGTCAGCGGCCTGCCGGTAGTGCCGCCGGTTCGCGTTGACCGAACCGATCACGGCATCGTTCTCGAGGACGAGCTCGCGGTTGATCTCCGCCGCGTCGACCCTGATCGGACGCCCGGCTGATGAAACTCCGGTCAGGCACACGACTCCGTAGGCGGCGGTATTGGCGAGCACGTCGAAAACGACGGTGCCCGCACCAGTCGCCTCGACCACCACGTCCGGATGGACACGCTGAGCCACTGCCGCGGCGTCGTCGTGGTGGTAGGTCGCTCCCAGCTTGCGCACCAGATCGGGCTTGGGACCGTCTGTCACGCGATCCAGCACGTGCACCTCCAGTCCCTGCTGGGTGCCCAGCAGCGCGGCGAGCAGCCCGATCGGACCCGCCCCGGTGATCAGCACACGTCGTGGTTCGAACCAGGCCCGCTCCCCGACGCGGTAGATCTGCTCCCAGGCCTTGGCCACGACCGACGTGGGCTCCACGAGAACACCGACTCGTTGCAGCGCAGGAGCGATCTTGACCGCGTAATCGGCTTCCACGCACCACAGTTCGCTCGCGTACCCGTCGAGTTCCTTGATTCCGCGTTCGGTGTACTCACCGTTGCGGCACATGTCGAACTCACCGTGGGCGCATGCTCCGCAGGGGACGGGGTCAGGGCGGCGGACGATGCCCACGACGAGATCGCCTTCGGAGAATCCGGTGTCCGGCCCTGCCATGCGGACCCTGCCCAGCGACTCGTGCCCGATGACGAGGCGCTCGTGCTGCGGTGGTGACCAGCCGTATTCGCCATCGGCTATCTCTTTGTCCGTTCCGCACACGCCCACGGCCAGCCCTTCCACCAGCAACTCGCCACCGGTCGGTTCCGGCTCCGGCAGCTCGGTCAGTGCCAGGGTGTTCGGTTGTCGCGGGATGACCGTGAGAGCGCGCATCAGCGGAGTTCACCTTTCAGGTCAGTGCACATCGGACCTCAGTCGCCGAATGAACGGGCTGGCCAGGGCGATCAGCATGCCGAACGCCACCGCCGCGCCTCCGACGACTGCGAAGTAGGTACCCGCATCGCCAACGTTGTAAAAGGACGCGAGCGATCCCGCGGTGGCCGTACCGAGCGCGATGGACAAGAAGTTCAGAACCACCATCTGCGTGTGGAAGGCTTTGGGCGCCAGCTTGGTGGACAGCGACAATCCGACTGGCGACAACAACAGCTCCGCGATGCCGAACACCGACAGGATGCCCACCAGCGCCAGCAGTGGCGTGGTGTTGCCCCGTTCGCCCGCCATCGGCAAGAACATCAGGAACGCCACACCCACCATCACGGTACCGAGAGCGAACTCGATCGGTGTGGACGGCTGCCGCGTGCCCGGTTGCGGCGTAGTGCAGGTAAATCGTGAGAATGCCTTGCACTCCGTAGAACGAGAAACGTTCCCAGATCTCCACGCCGAAGAGATTCGCCAGCACTCGAGGGCGACCGACGAACGTCCTGCCCTTCGTGCTTGGCGAAGTGCTCACCGCTGTGCCTCCGTGGAGGAGGGCACCGGCCGGCTGCCGGGTGGCGCGCTGTCCGAGACGGGGCAACGCCGCGGGTGACGCAGACCGATTCCTTCCACGGCGGCCTCCACCGGAACGTCTAGTGTGGTGCTGTCGGCTCGCTCGAACTCGAATGTGATCGCGATGTCGGTGCCCGCGCGCACCTTCCGGGAGAGGTCGACCATCTCGAGGTGGTAGGCCAGCAGTGCTCCGCTCAACCTGGTGACCCCACCGTCGGCCAGCAACGGGAGGCGCTCCACCGGTTCTGCCTGGCCGTCGCACTCATTGTCCCAGTGCATGACGATGTCCTTGGCCGCATCGCTGCGAACGCCTATCAGCGCGTCCGCAACCCCGGCACGGTTGAACACAGCGAACTGCACGACCGCGTCGTCACCCTGCTCGTAACCGTCTCCCCCCGGTGGCGTTACGTGGATGTTGCGCAGCAGCACGTCTCCCGCCTCACCATTGGCGCCGACGGTACCGCTCTGCAGCACGCGCTGAGGCGCACCACACGACGCGACCATGAACAGCAGCACGACGACTGTGCCAGTCAACAGCTTCATGTGATTGATCTCCGTCTCAACGCGTGCGAGTGGTGATGCTTACTTCCGAGGTCGCGCCTTCGGTCGATACCTACGAGGCAGCGTCGATCGTGCGAAGAGCAACGTGAGCACCAGCCCTCCGATCGCCAAGGCGACCAACGCGATGTACGCGTCGTTCGGGCCTCGGTTGATCGCCACGAAGAGCAGTCCCACCAGGAAGGCGAGCACTACCGACGCCGCGATGAGCTTCACCCTGTCCAAGGTTCGACCTGGAGGAAGCTCGTCGCCCATTTTCGTTCACCCTTTCATCGAGAACTCAGCTGCCCTTCATGCCGCGCACCGCTTCGCCGACAGTGCCCGATCGAATGCGCCTTCGCTGTGGGCAGCACGACCGGGGTTCCCGGCAGCGCCACATTGAACGGGTGAGATCGCCCCGCAGACGCATACGTGATCGAGTGGTTATCGATTGGCGCAAATGACACTGCTTCATTCCCGCAGCTTCACGATCGGCTCACGACAGTCGAGATCACGTTTGCGCTTTGTACCGCCTGTGCGCGGACACCCGGAGAGCTGGGGATGCGATCAGCCACGACGTTCTGCTCATGCGGCGGCGAGTACCGCCACAGCCCTCCCCCACCTTGGCCATGGCCATCACTCCGCCCTCACCGCCAACCTCCCGCAGTCACGAGCCCGGCCTCGGACCGGATCCGGGCTACGTGCTGCCTGGTGCTGATCGGCGTGCGGAGCGTCGCCTCACCCGAGCAGAGGCGCGGCTCCTGGTTCCGTGGTGGAGAGCGGACGCCGCCGCGAACGTCGTTCGGGACGCCAGGTCGAGACGAGAGCAGCGGCCAGAAGGAGCTCGGCGATGTCACCGCCGTAGTACATGATCTCCGCACCTCCGCGGACCTCGGCGACCGGTGCGTCGATGTGGACCCAGAAGCCGCCGTACATCAGCTGTGAGATCGCGGCGTGCATCGCAATGGCACAGCCGAGGTACACCAGCCGGGTGCGCACACCGGGTCGTGCGGGACCGGGGTCAGGTCCGGCGATGACGTGGGCGAACAACAGCCCCGCGAACAGGAAGTGGACGTGCAGCAGCCAGTGACCGGCCGGACTGCTGGTGATCGCGTCGTGGAGCGGGCTGAAGTAGAGCACCGCGAGGCTGCCCGTGGACAACAGCAGGGCGACAGCCGGATGCGCGAGCAGACGAACCGGAAGGCTGTGGAGCAATGACGTCAGCTTCCGGGCATGCCGCACGGCCGCTGTCCGCAGAACCAAAGTGATGGGCGCACCGAGCACCAGTCCGAGCGGTGCGTACATGCCGATGAGCAGGTGTTGAACCATGTGGCCGCGGAAGTCGCTGTGAGCCCACGACGCGACGGGTGGGGACAAGGCCACGGCGAGCAGGACGATGCCGACGGTGAAGCCGGCAACCCGCCACCTGCTCCAGCCCAGTTCCTGGTTGCGACGGCGAGCGCGACCGACCAGACGCAGATATGCGAGGAGCACGAGCACGAGCAACATGGCGATGCCACCCGCCTCGTGCCCGGACGAATGCACGTCGTGCTCCATCAGGCTTCCTGTGCGATGCCGTCTTCGACGCCGGCGGCCGGACGACCACGGCGCTGGAGCAGGTAGCCGCCGACCAGCAACAGCGCGCCCAGCACGAGGAAACCGATGTCCCACCAGAGTTGGTGTGGACCACCGCGGACGTGGTGCACGCCCAGGAGGTGGTGGTTGATCACACCTTCGACGAGGTTGAACAGGCCCCAGCCGGCCAGGACCCAACCCCACAGGACACGTGAGGTCCACACTTCGCGGCGGTTGTGCGTGATACGTGAGTGCAACACCGCGAGGCCAACCAGTACCGACAGCCAGCACAAGGTGTGGAAGACACCGTCCCAGACCGTGTTCATCTCCAGCCCGGACACGGTCTTCGGGTCGTAGTACTCGACGCCGATGTTGTCGGTGTCGGTGCTGCTGAGCAAGTGGTGCCACTGCAGCAGTTGGTGCAGCAGGATGCCGTCGACGAAACCGCCGAGCCCGGCTCCGAGCAGCATTCCCGGTAGCCGCAGCCTTCTCCGCTCTCCCTCGGCACTGGCCCGGCCTGCCACACCCGTCATCGGCGGGATCCGTTCACCGCGGATGGAGTGCATGGTCCACATCGAAGATCGGTCGACGGCCGCATGCGCACCGACTACCCGCGCACCGGCGCGATAAACGACTCGGGCCGTGCCCGTTCAGGTTTCTTCGAGCGTGTTGGTGAACACGACCAGCTTGTCGTCACCGCGCAGCTGTCCGGCTTCCGGATCCTCGACCCAGATCCGCTGACCGTCCCGCATGATGGCCAGTACGTCATCGCCACACGCCAGCGGCGAGACACCCACCTCGTCCTGCATCACCGGACGTTCCAGCACGGCCCATTCCAGCCCCGGCAACTCGTCGTGCGGGAGGCTTCCCGTCTTGGGTGCCCAGTCGCCGACCCGGTTCAAGACCAGGACGTGGTCAGCACCGAGGAACTCGAGGAGCCCGTGCAGCTCAGTGCTGCGGACCAGAGTGGTGATCGTGGCGGCCTCGTTCAGGCTGCGCACGACCGAGGTGATGCGCAGAGCCAGAGCATCGTTGGGCACCGCGACGACGATGTGGTTCGACGCGTGGGCGCCGGCCGACCGCAGGACCTCCAGGCGCCAGCCTTCACCCTCCACAGCGCGCACACCGTCCACACCGGCCTGGGCAACGCGTTCCGGGTCAGGGTCGACGACGGTGAGTTCCGTGACATGACCTGCGGTGAACAGCGTGCTCAGGACGACACGGCCGCGGGCGCTGTAGCCGATGAGCACGGCGTGTGAGCGCATCGAACGTTCCTCATCTTGGGCGGGCGGGTACCGGCCGCCGATCCTGTCGGCCGGTACCCGGATCTCCCGTGGCGGTTGGCGCGGACGCTCGCCCTGACCGGCTCGCGTCCGCCTCCGCCATTCTGTCGGAAACCTGCTGCGTGCGACCTTGCGAGGCCCTTTCGATGTGATCTCACCGTCGCGGTGAGCGGGAGAGGCGCGGACGCCCGCCGCTCACGCAGTCCCGCCCGCGACGGAGACCGTCACGAGGCCGCCGACCAAATCGATCCTGCTCACCGCCTCCGGAAATCGGAGTTGGTCGCGCACCACTTCCACGCACCACTGGACGACGACCAGTCGAACTCGGTGCACTGACACGAAGCTGTACGGATCATCGGGATGGGCGCAATTTTTGCGCCGCACAAATGTTGTCTAGTCGTTATCGACGCAGACGGGGCAGTAGTGCGGTCCCAACGGCCTGTCAGAGCCCGTCCAACCAGCCTGATCGGCCTGCAACCAGAGCAGATCCCACGCGAACAGACCCGTAGCGCTGGTACGGCGCGACCGCCCGCACCCGTCACACACCAGAATCGTTCCCGCCATGCCGTTGTCGGTGGTGGGCATGCCTGTCACGACTGGTTCTGGCCTCTCGTCGTCTGGGACAGACGCCACCACGACTCGCCAGCAGACGTCTGACCTTCTCCGGCGCACGGAGGCGCGCGCCGACCACGGGCGTTCACCCGCCGCGCCAAGCATGCCTGAAGCGTGCATTTTGCAACCTTACGAACTCCTTGCGAAGGCATACAGCTCCGCCGCCATGCGGTCACCATGACAACGTGATAGAAGCAGCACTGAAAACCAACGAGGAAAAGCGGCACATGGATTTCTCCGTGCTGCTCGTGGACGACGACGAGCGCATCCGGCAGGCACTCGGCCTGGCCCTCGCGGACGAGGGCTTCGCCGTGGACGAGGCCGTCTCGGGCGAGGACGCCTTGAGCCGGCTCGACACCGGCTCGTTCGACGTCGTCCTGCTCGATCTCATGCTGCCCGGTGTGGATGGTTTGCAGGTGTGCAGGAGGCTGCGTGCCCAGGGCGATCTGCCGATCATCATCGTGACGGCACGCACCGACACACCGGACGTCATCGCGGGGCTGGAGGCCGGCGCGGACGACTACGTGACCAAGCCGCTGGTGGCAAGCGAACTGGCCGCGCGCATCCGGGCGCTGTTGCGACGCCGGGGCGGTCCGAGGGAGAACCTCTCCTACCGCGTCGAAGACCTGGAGATCTGGCCGGACGAGGGCGTCGTCCACCGCGGCGGCGAGGAGATCAAGCTGACCCGGACGGAGTTCCGCCTGCTCGCCGAGCTGGCTGCGGCGGGCGGGCGCATAGTCACCAGGGAGCAACTGTTGCAGCGGGTGTGGGGATATGACTACTACGGCGACACGCGGCTGCTCGACGTGCACATCCGCAGGCTCCGCACCAAGGTCGAGCACAATGCCGACGACCCGGTGCTCGTGCTGACGGTGCGCGGATCCGGCTACAAGATTGGCCCACCGAGGTGATGGTGCCCCGGCTCTCGCTGCGCTGGAGAGTGGCCGCCGCGTTGGGCCTGGGTTCGCTGCTCGTCACCAGCCTGCTGGCGATCGCGACGTGGAACCTGGCGTCGGACTACATGCTCAGGCAGCGGGTGCAGGCCACCACACGCCAGGCGGAGGTCAACCTGCGGCTGGTCGAAGGGGCCGTCCGCACCAACTCCGACGGGCTGACCGAACTGCTGACCGGTCTCACCACCAACCCGGACTCGACGATCATGCTGTTCCGCGGGAACGAGGTGCTGACGAGCGGACGGCAGGTCGACCCCGCCGTAGTACCCGAGGATCTGATCGCGATGGCACGCGAAGGCACCCCTGCCAGACAACGTCTCAGCGCTGACGGCATCCCGGTGATCGCCGTGGCCCAATCACTGGCAGACGGGCAGGGCGTCTACGTCGAGCTCTTCCAGCTCGTCCAGCTCGACCGCACGTTCCGGTTCCTCAGTGGTCTGCTGATCGCCGGAACAGTGCTCAGCGGCATGATCGGCGTGGCACTCGGCTCGTGGGCGAGCAAGCGCGCGCTGAGACCGCTGACCGAGCTGACCGCCGCCGCGTCGCGCATTGCCGGCGGCGACCTCAAGGCACGGCTGCCGGACCAGACAGACCCCGACCTCGGTCCCCTCGCCAGCACGTTCAACACCACCGCCGACGCGTTGGAGCAACGCGTGCTGCGCGACGCCAGGTTCGCGGGCGACGTCAGCCACGAACTCCGCTCACCCCTCACGACGATGGTCAACGCCGCCGCGGTGCTCCGGCGCAGGCAGGCTGAACTGCCCGGCACTGCGGGCAAGGCGCTCGGCCTGCTCACCTCCGAGGTCGACAGATTCGCCCGCATGGTGGTCGACCTGATGGAGATCAGCCGAGCCGACCAGGACGGTGACCGGGAGGACTTCGAGCCACTCGACGTCGGCGGCCTCGTGCTCGGCGCCGCGGCCTCGCGGCTGAGCGAGGCGGTCGAGATCGTCGTCGAACCGCCGCCACCTCTGGTGCTCGGCGATCGACGCCGTCTCGACCGGGTGATCGGCAACCTCATCGAGAACGCCGAGCAACACGCCGGGGGCGCGATCCGGCTCGCCGTACTCCACCAGAACGGCAACGTCCGGCTCGAGGTCGACGACGCGGGACCAGGTGTGCCGCGTGACATGAGGACCCAGGTGTTCGAACGCTTCACCCGTGGCGCCAGAGCAGGGAGCCGCGGTGCCGACACCGGCAGCGGACTCGGACTGGCGCTCGTCGCCGAGCACGTTCGCCGCCATCATGGCACGGTGTGGGTGGAGAACCGCCCTGGCGGCGGAGCGCGATTCGTCGTGGAACTTCCGGAGGCCGTCGCATGAGAACCGTCCTGGCCGCGACCGCGTGCTTCCTCACTGCCGCGTGCGGAGTGTCCACACAGGATGAACCAGAGCCGCTGGGCACGCCAACCGTGCACAGCGAGGCGGCTACGCCCGTCGTGACGCAACGACGTCATTCGACGCCAGCGACCACTTCAACCACCCCCACCTCGCCGAGTGTGCCCGCCACCCCGACGGCGCCCACACCCTCACCCGGCGCGGCAAGCGATCGTTAGCCACTCGTCAGGCGCACCGGCGGGAAATTCGGCCAGTATGGAAGGAATCCGCCGGAAGGACGCACCTGTTGAGCCAAAGCCGTTCCATGCCAGCCGACGCGGACGCCGTTTTCGACGTCCTCTCCGATCTCGACAACATGGCCACCTGGCTGCCTGACCCCATCGAGGTCGAGTTGTTCGGTCCGCGCCTGATTCGCCTCTGGTTGCCCGGTCTGCACGCCGACGTGGACGTCGAGCGGCAGGTCACCATCGACTGGGATCGGCTGCGCATCAGCTGGGGCAGCGAAACCACGACCAGTTGCAACGGCATCGTCCAAGTACTCCGGCTCACCGCTGGTCGCAGCGCGGTGCACGTGCGGCTGACAGGCCCACCCGGAGCGTCGCGGAGCGCGGTCGACACCTGGGTCCACGCAGCGCTCGACGCTCTCGAATCGGTTGTGGCGGCCGAGTGCCATACCAAACGAGCAATGCATTAACCCGCCCGGTGATCACGCCACCGTGGTCGCGGCACGGGCGTCGTCGGTGCTCACCGAGGCCGTGCTCACGACCGGGGTTCCACTGGTTGCCGTTGTTCGTGGACGCTACGGCGAGTGCTGAAGCGCTGGGGGATCGGTACGGAGGTTCGCCGGCAGCTCGATCGGTGCGATCGCCGCCCACCAGGTCAGCACCTCCTGGCCCTCACCGGCGCCGGCCGGACGGCTCCCCGAGGCCTGAGCCTCAGCGCACATCGCCCGTCAGCGTGCGGATGAACGCGCCGGACGGGCGAGGGCACCCTCGAAATCGACCGCGACACCGCCGACGATGCCGGAACTCGACGCCGATTCCGCTCACCCGGCGCGCGGAGGACGCGATCTCAGATCCTGGTGTTGTCAGCTCCGGGACGAACCGGCCCGACCTCCAGCAACGGACCGTCCAGCGGCTACGCGCACGCCGTGGCGTCGTGTCCGACGAACTCCGGTTGGGTGCTGTTCGGCGGGTAGATGCGCAAGCCGCCGGCACGCACCTTTTCACAATCCGGCGTCTTGCGTGGCGCGTTGGACAGGAACAGGGCTGCGGACGCGGTTCCCCCGGGAGCCAGGGTCACCACTGGCCCGTCGAGGTGGCGCTCCGCCGGCAGACCGATCTGCTCTCCGCCCTCACCGGTGACATAAGAGACACCCGGTGCCCCATGCAAAGTGCACGGTTGTGCGGTGGTGTTGGTGAAGCGCAGTGGCACGTGGGCGCCCTGCATGTCGTTGTTGCCGGGGCCCAGATGCACGCGCAGCCCAGCGGTCACGCACTTCTCCGCCACTTCGGCATCGCGCGAAGGCTCGGCGTCCATGCTGCTGGATGTAGCGGCCGGTTTGTTCGCCGTGGCGGCACCGCACGCGCCTGATAGTGCGACCACCAACGACAACGCGGCGGTCGACAGTCCTGTTCGAGTGGTGTTGTCAAACATTCGCTCGCTCCTGTTTTCGCCGTCGGGTTCGCTTTACGGATACCCCGGCCGCCTGGCCAGGTCTCGGCCCGTCAGATAGCCGCAAGGTCGGACCACCCGATCGGGTTGAGTACGAGTCAGCCACCACCGGTACGTTTCGCACGGTGGTCAAGCGGCACGGCAGCGTTTTCGCGGGTGTGCCGGCGTGGACCTCCGTCATCGCGTCGAACCAAGTGAGAGCGGGCAGTGTCCCGCCGTGGAGATCGCCGGTCAGGCACAGCACCGGGCCTGCACTCCCCCGCGTTACCCGTCTTGTCGATCATCGACCTGGTCCACCCGTGGCGTCGGGCCGCGTTCGCCGCGGTGCCCAGTCCTCGTCATCGCTCAGGGCCGCGGCCAGTGCGTTGGCGACCGGCTCCGGCACGGCCTGCTCGCACGGTGGCACCGGAAGCTTCAAGCCTTGCCGTGCCGGTCGACCACCTGGGCTGTCGACGTCGGCTCACACCGGGTGCCGCCACTGACGACAGGATCGGCGGGTCACACACCCGTTGGGCAACCGACGTAACGGTGTGCACGCTCAGGGCGTCTTCTTGGCCCTTTCCGCCGAGTCGCGGCGCACCATGCCGTAGCCCGCCATGCAGTCGATGACGAGGTTGCGGCGCTGCAGGGCGACCTCCGGAACTGTTCGAGGTTCGGGGCGGCCGGACTGCTCACGAGCGCGGCGAGAAGAGCGGCTTGCGGCACGGTCAAATCCTCCGGCGTGGTGCCGAAGTACGTATGCGCCGCTGCCGCGACGCCATGGGTCCAGGCTCCGAACGGCACCGTGTTGAGGTAGCGGGTCAAAATCTCCTGCGGCCACCTTGCGGCCGTCCCGGAGAAGCTGTTGCTCGGGTAGTCGTCGTCCGGCCGTCGGCGGCGGTGAGTGGCATCAGCACCGCCAAGGCTTCCGTCGCCAGAACTGGCACCGATGTGTCGTCTGCGTGCAGCGGGGTAGGCGTCAGCATGCTCTTCGACTCCTGGACCGGACTGCTGCGAGTGGTGATCGTCGGCATATGCGCCTACACGGCGCTCGTGCTCCTGCTGCGGCTGTCGGGCAAGCGGACCTTGGCCAAGATGAACGCCTTCGACCTCGTGGTGACCGTGGCGCTCGGCTCTACCCTGGCCACCGTCCTGCTCACTTCCGACGTAGCACTCGCCGAGGGTGTCCTGGCGCTGGCGCTGCTCGTCGGCGCGCAGTTCGCCGTCGCCTGGACCTCGGTGCGGCTACCGCTGGTCCGTCGAACGGTGAAATCCTCCCCCACTTTGCTGGTGTGGCGGGGAAGTCTGCGCGACGACGTGCTGCGTGACCAGCGGGTCAACCGTGCCGAAGTGCTCCAGGCCGTACGCGCGCAGGGACTGGGCGGACTCGACCAGGTCGCGGCGGTCGTTCTGGAGACCGACGGCACCTTCAGCGTCGTCCCCATCAGCTCTGCCGGAAGCCTCGACACACTCGACAACGTGCCGGATGTGCCGTGTGACCGATTCACCGGGCGCCGCCAGGCCGATCGCGAGCCGTGTTGAGCCGATCGCTTCAAAATGCGCGATCGCGGCGTCAACGATGCCGGTGAAAACACGGTCTGGGCCGTCCACGCGAGGAAGCTGGATCGGCAGGCCGGGGTATTCCCCGGTCCGCCGGAGGTACGCGTCCAGCAGGCAGACTCACCGTTCGGACGTCTCCCGGTCTTCGCGGTTCCGATAGGTGATCGCGGCACTCAAGCCAGCCATGATCACTTGCAGAGCGGTGACGGAGGTACCAGGCAGCAAGCTGTCCACGCCGACGACAGTCCGCGGTTCCGCCGCATCTCCCGGTTCTCGCACCACGACCACCGGACGCTCACACCGGTGCAGTGATCGAACCAGCCGAGAACCGGTCGAGTCTGCTCGGCCCTGTCGGCCCGACCACGACCACGGCTGCGGAGCCGGACGCTTCAACCACCATGCCCGCCGGATCGCCGAGCTCAACCAACGTCTCGATCTCCACGCCCGGACGACGCTCCTGGCATCGTCCCTTGACCTTTTGCAGCAGAGACTCTCCCCATTCGCGCAGCGGTTCATGACCGAGCACTGCCGCAGGGATCGGTTTGGTATTGCTACCGCCGCTTGTGCACTACGTGACCTCTCTGCATCGCCTGCAACGCCGTGACCGCGAGGGGCTGAAGCACGGCATCGGGACCGGCATTCTCAAACGCGAGCCGAACGGATGTTCCTCGATGTGCACCAGCCGCTCGGCCGTGACGCCTCACCTACGCCGGTGCAGCGGTGCCGAAGAAGCCGAACGAATCGGGGGCAGCCGGCGGTTTCTCCAGCCCCGGTCCCGCCCAGGACGCAGACGGATCTTCTTAGCCGTCGACGAAATCGAAGTACGCCCGCAAACCCGCCACCTCGAACACGTGTTGCACGACGTCACCACCTTTCAGCGACAACGGGACGCCACGTTCGCGCGCGTCGTTGCTCGCCGCCACCAGCACATTCAGGCCACTGGCCGACAGGAACCTCAGCTTCGACATGTCGATGACGAGCCGCCGCGACTCTTCAAGATGCGTGTGCAGCTGTGCGGCCAAGTCGCAGGTCGTCGACATGTCAACCTCACCGATCAGCTCGACGATCGTCCGTGTCGGCTCAGGCCGGCTGCTGCGCACCCGCAGCATCCGCTGAGACGCCGTGGTGCTGTCGCAACCTCGCAACGTCATCCGCTCGGACTCGGCGAGTTCAAGGAGACATGGCATGGCGCGCTTCCAATCGTCTCGATGGAACGATCTGGGTCACGGATGCCAACCGTAGCCCTTCTCTGCCCACGCACCACTTTTCCTGCACGTCAGGCATGAACTTGAAATGGACTCGTTGAACAATGCAGATCGTCGTTACGATCACGCAAAGTTTGCTCGGTGCATCCTTCTGATCCGGATCGTCAGCCACTCGTCAGGTCACGAGGCGGTGACTTGACGCAAGATGGACGTGAACGAGGACGTGAGGAGGAAGCAGGATGGCTGTCGAAGCCGAACGATCCGACAGGCACGTCATGGAGGTGACGAACGGGCTTGCAGCGGAGTTCAGCGGTGTCATCGCCCGGCCCGTCGTGACAAGGACTGTCCTGGAGGCCCGCGATGATCTCGAGGGACAGATCGTTCCCGAAGCTCTCAGCGAGATGTTGCACCAGCTCGCCCGCCATCGTCTGGGCAGCCTGTGCTCGGCAGGGAGGGCTACAGCGCGTTGCGGCTTCTGAAGGAGCCCTCCTTCAGCCACGTGCTCCGCTACCTGTGATCACTCATCCGACGCAGCGAACGTGGCACCGCTCTGCAAAGCTGACATCGTGCGCCGCGTGCTGCTCGGCAGCGGCGGCAACCTTCGCCTCCCCGCTCTGCTGCTCCTGCTGGTGGCAGCGCCGGCGGCGGTGCTCGCCTTGACGACTTGGGACAGCTAGATCGCGATGGCGATCATTGCGATCCTCCTCGCCGGATTGCTCGCGGTGGCCATCAGTTACCGATGTCCAAGGCGTCACGGAGTCAAGACCTCCGGGCGTCGTTCTCACTCTGGCGCGGGCACGCACTCCGTCGGGCGATTGCCCGCACCGCACCGCCTGCCGGACCGAGGCCAGGTCGTCGTCGTGGCCTCCTCACAATCGCGTCGGCTTCAAGTGAACTCCGCGTTTCCGGTTGCCTCGCAAGACAGAGAACGCTGAGTCAGCCGAGTGCTCCACCAGCTGAACAACGCCTCATCGCTGCAATGAGAGCTGTCGACGCCACACCTGCGGCTTGTGGGGCGGTGCGCAGGGGAATCACCCTCCCGCCCAGCCGACCAAGCCCGACGAGCGACTGGAAAGGTCCGCACACCGGTCGTCGACCTAGCGCAAATCCCCCGATCCGACCAGCATGCCGGCAATCGTTCAGTCCGGCCGAACGCGGGAACGGGCTCGTCACGGAGATCCTGGAGATGCGGGCACAACAAGGCGGTCGATTGTGATGGGCCTCCTCCCGGTCTCGTAGCAGGCTCCGGGTGGCCGCGTAGGACGGATCCACAATCGTCACGTTCACCGTCCGCGCGAACCGCTGTCACCGTCACCATCTGGATTTCCAGAGCCCGGACCGGAGCGGCACAGTCTCCGGCACGCAGTTCTGAGGCGATGGGAGACGACGGAGAGGATGGCGACCGTGGCCGAACCAACGGACGACGAGCCGGACTACCGCTTCACGCTCGCCAACGAGCGCACCTTCCTCGCGTGGATCCGCACTCCCCTGGGCCTGCTCGTCGCCGGTGTGGCGGTACGTCAGTTCGTACCGCCGTTCGACGTTCCCGGCGCCACAACCGCGCTGGCTCTGATGTGCGTGATTCTCGCCGCCGCTGTCGCCGTCAGCAGCTATCCCCGGTGGCGGCGCGTTCAGCAGGCGATGCGGGCGGGTGCGCCACTGCCGCGAAGTCGGCTGGTCGGCGTGCTCGCGGGCGGAGTGCTGCTCATGGCCCTGTTCGACGCAGCGCCGGTGGTGCTCGGGTGAACCGAGACCTCGGCCTGCAATCCGAACGCACGGACCTCGCCCGGAACCGCTCCGCACTCGCTTCAGCCGCGTGCCCATTGCTGCCGGTGAGCGCCGCGGCGCGACACGGGCGGGGCCTGGCGACGCTTCCTGCGGTGCGCACCGCTGGATTGTCACTCGCCCTGGTTCTGTCCGGCCGGCGCCGACGGCTCGACGCGCGGCCTCCAGTTCTGCTCGCCCTCGCACTGCTGGTCACCGGCGCCTGCTTGTCGGCGCTGCCGCCGGTGCTCGGAGGCAGACTTCGAGCTCATCATGACGATGGCGCCAGGGGGCAGCTGCGGTCGCATCGCCTGCTCGCCAGGCAGTGCAATCACCAACTGTGCGGCTGACGTCGGGTAGATAGGCCGTGTTCTGCCAGACAGTGCCGCTCCCCACCGGATAAGCCGTAGTAGAGGTTGATCAGGACCTGAGGGCGCGCTCAAAGCGCCCCCGCTGGCCCGAGGTGCGGGCCAGCGGGAAGCCCGATCAGGCGATGGTCAATGTGATGGGGCCGGACTCGCTGGTGACTCCGGATCCGAGGCAGTCGAGGATGTTCGGCGTCACGAGGGTGGTCACCTGGATCACCGTGCTGTCCTTGAACAGTCCCGAGGTAACGGTGCCGGTCTCTGTGCGCACGGTCTGGCCGCCGACGTTCGTGATGGTTCGGGTGTAGCTGTACTCGCTCTTCTGGCCCGTGCTCCACTCGATTTCCCGGGTGCCCGTGCCGGGCGCCGCCAGGGTCAGGCACGACAGGGTCGTGACACGTCGTTCCTCGGTCACGCCGAAAGTCACCTGCGGGTTGCTCAGGGAGATGCACGGCGCGAAATGGCGTGTCAGGTGCACATGGACCGGCCGTTCGGTGAGGGTGAGACCTGGGTTGTACGTGGTGATCTGCGTGCCCCCGCAATTGACGTCGCCACCGCCCACGGCGTTCGCGGGCGTGGTCACGCCACACAGCACCCCCACGGCGAGTGCGGTCGCACTCAGCGAAGCGGCGATCCGGTTCCTGGTCATGACGGTGCTCCTGTTCTGAGATGCGGACGCCGGTGAACCCGAGTGATCCGCTCGTGGCTCAG